>NZ_CP171359.1:0-4631282 GCF_045057155.1 Marinobacter flavimaris | reverse complement strand
ACGGGACATGGCAACGATCAGGGCTTTTCTCATGTACTCGTCTCTTCGGGGTTCGGTCAAATGGCAATCGGCGCCTTGATGCCCGGATAGGGGTCATAACCCTCAAACTCGAAATCTTCCAGCTCGTATTCGAAGATGCTCGCGGGCTTGCGCTTGATCACGAGTTTAGGCAGGGCCCGGGGCTCGCGTTTCAGCTGCTCGAAGACGATGTCGTCGGTCAGGTGGTTCTGGTACAGATGGCAGTCGCCGAAGGTATGCACAAACTCACCGACATCCAGATCACACTGCTGGGCAATCATGTGCGTCAGCAAGGCGTACGAGGCAATATTAAAAGGTACGCCCAGGAACAGATCGGCGCTTCGCTGGTAAAGCTGGCAGGAGAGCTTGCCGTCGGCCACGTAGAACTGGAAAAGGCAGTGACAGGGTGCCAGCGCCATGCGACCCTCGCGAACGTTATCCTGGGGACCGATGGACTCATCCGGAAGCTCAGCGGGGTTCCAGGCGGACACGATCAGCCGGCGGGAATTCGGTTTGGTGCGAATCTGCTCGATCACTTCGCTGATCTGGTCAACCACCTCGCCATTGGGGCACTGCCAGCTTCGCCACTGTTTGCCATAGATAGGCCCAAGGTCACCATTCTCCAATGCCCACTCGTTCCAGATCGAGACCTTCCGTTCCTGCAGCCAGGAGTTGTCGGTGGAGCCCCGCAGGAACCAGAGCAGTTCGTAAATGATGCTGCGCAGGTGGACTTTCTTGGTAGTGACCAGCGGAAAGCCCTCCTGGAGGTTGAAGCGAATCTGACGGCCAAACACCGACCGGGTGCCGACACCGGTGCGGTCTCCCTTGTCGAATCCGTTATCAACAACGTCTTGCATAAGGTCGAGATAGGCTTTCATCGGGCTTGTCTCCGGTAGGCAATAAACATCAGGGCGGCGCCGGCAACGATCATCGGGAAGGACAGTACCTGCCCCATGGTAAGCCAGTCAAAGGCAAGATAGCCCAGCTGCGGATCCGGCTGACGCACGAATTCCACCAGGAAGCGGAACACGCCGTAGCAAATGAGGAACAGACCGGAAACCGCCATGGTCGGGCGCTGCCGGGATGAGAACCACCACAGGATCACGAACAGGGCAACGCCTTCCAGGGCAAACTGGTAAAGCTGGGAGGGATGACGGGCGAGAGAATCCGGAGCCGTTCGAAACACCATACCCCAGGCAACGTCAGTGGGCTTGCCCCACAACTCGCCGTTAATAAAGTTGCCGATCCGCCCTGCGCCGAGTCCAAGGGGCACCAGCGGCGCCACAAAGTCGGCCAGGCGCCAGAATCCGCTGCCCACCTTGCGGCCATACCACCACATGGCAAACATCACGCCCAGCAAACCGCCGTGGAAAGACATGCCCCCTTCCCAGACCCGCAGCAGCCAGAGCGGGTCCGCCAGGAAGGCGTCAAAGTTGTAGAACAGGACATAGCCGAAGCGGCCGCCCAGGATGACCCCCAGGGCCAGGTAAAACAGAAGGTCGCCCATCTGCTCTTCGTTGATCGGCGACCAGGGCTTGCGGGTGCGAATGCGCCCAAGCCACCAGCCGGCTAGAAAACCGAACAGATAAGTCAGACCGTACCAGTGGATCTTGAGGGGGCCGATGGCAATGGCCACCGGATCAATCTGGGGATGCTGCAGCATCAACTACCTCTCAGCTCAGGAGAAAACGGAGCCCCACCAGCAGGAGCATGATGGAGAAAGTACGCTTGAGAATCCGGGGGTTCAGCCGATGTGCCAGATTGGCGCCCACCCGGGCAAAGAAAACGCTGGTGAGAATAATACCGATCAGGGCCGGCAGATAAATGAAGCCGGCGCTCGGTTCCGGCAGTGCGGGATTGTCCCACCCTGTCCAGATGTTACCCAGAGCACCGGCAATGGCGATAGGCAGGCCGCAGGCAGCCGATGTGCCCACCGCCTGCTGCATCCGCACGTTGCACCAGCTCAGATAGGGAACCGTCAGAGTTCCACCGCCGATTCCGAAAATCGCCGACGCCCAGCCGATACCGCCCCCGGCAACGCCCAGCCCTGCGACGCCGGGAACATCACGACCGGGCTTGGGGTCGACCTGGTAAAACATCTTCAGGCCCACCAGAATCACGAAAATACCGATCAGCAGTTCCAGCGCTCGCCCGCTCATCAGGGACGCGGTCCAGGCGCCAACCAGGGCACCGGCCACAATCCCCGCGGTCATGGGCCGGAACAGATCCCAGCGCACGGCACCGTGCTTGTTGTGGGAGCGAATGGAGCTGACCGAGGTAAAGACAATGGTCGCCAGCGAGGTGCCAACCGCCAGATGGGGAATAATGTCCGGATTGATTCCCTGCAGACCAAAGCTGAACATCAGCACAGGCACGATGATCAGCCCGCCGCCAATGCCAAACAGGCCCGCGACGGTGCCCGCCAGGGCGCCAAGGGCCAGATAAGATGCTATTACATAGAAAAGGGTCATAGTTTGAGACGCACCCGGGAAAACCAAGGCTGGTATGATACACAGCGCAAGAGTCAACTTCATTAAATCCGGGAGCCTACTCCTAAACCATGTGCCTGATCGCTTTCGCCCTTGGCCAGAACCCTCATTTCCCGCTGGTTGTTGCCGCCAACCGGGATGAATTCTTCCGTCGCCCAACAGCCGCCATGGACTGGTGGACCACAGAATCCGGCACCCGCGTGCTTGCCGGCCGTGATCTGCTTTCCGGGGGCACCTGGCTTGCAGTCAATGCCGATGGCGAGGTCAGTGCCGTGACCAATGTACGGGAAGGCACACCGGAGACCGGTCGAATCAGCCGGGGCGAACTGCCCTTGCGGGCCCTCACCGATTCCCGGGATAGGCTTGAGGGCTATCTACTTGATGAAGCCGATCAGTTTTCCGGCTTCAACCTCGTTCACCTGACCACGGGAGACGGCTGGTATTTCAGTAACCGGGATGCCCACCCCGGCCGGCGGATCCACCGCGGGGTCTACGGCCTGAGCAATCACCTTCTGCAGACACCCTGGCCCAAACTTCTGCGCCTCCGACAGGCCGCCGGGGACACCATTGCCGCTGCCGGCCGCGACGCAGAAAGACTGCACAACGAATTGATCCCTCTGCTTCAGGACAGCACGCCGGCACCGGACCACTTGCTGCCTGACACCGGCGTTGGGCTGGAGACCGAGCGCTTCCTGTCGTCGCCCTTTATCGTCGGCTCCGATTACGGCACCCGGGCAACCACCGTGGTCACCGTGTCTGCCAGCGGCGACATCGAGGTAACCGAACAGAGCTGGGGCCCGGACGCCGAAACCGGGGAACGCCGCCACTTCCATTGGCAGCGATAGCGAACAGGCTCTGGTATAATCCGCGAAATTCTGCCACCCGATCGGAGGGCCCCTGATGGCCGGTGAACAAGGCGCCACATCGATAGCCGATTTTGAAAAATCTCTTGATGAACTGGAAAAGCTGGTTCGCGATCTGGAACAGGGCGAGCTGTCCCTCGAACAATCCCTGACGGCGTTCGAGCGGGGCGTAAAGCTGACCCGGGAATGCCAGCAGGCGCTGAAGAGCGCCGAGCAGCGGGTCGAACAATTGGTACAGAACAGCGACGGCACCCTGGAAACCCGCCCGTTTTCACCGGATGATGCTGACTGATGTCCGGACCGAACCCGCTTGCCGCTGATTTTCTGGAAACCTGCCGGGCCCGCGTCGATGCAGAGCTGGACCGGTGCATTACACGTGATTCCGCCTCTGGCCGCCTGCAGGAAGCCATGCGCTACAGCGTGCTGGGTGGTGGCAAGCGAATCCGCCCGGCGTTATGCCTCGCGGCAGCCAGGGCACTGGGACAGACGGGTGACGAAGCCCTGATTCCGGCCTGCGCGGTGGAGCTGATCCATGCCTATTCACTGATCCATGATGACCTGCCGGCCATGGACGACGACGAATTACGCCGCGGACGGCCCACTACCCACATTGCCTTCGACGAAGCCACTGCCATCCTCGCCGGAGATGCCCTGCAAGCGCTGGCCTTCGGGTGGCTTGCCGAGGCTCCGGGATTATCGGAATCCGTGCGTCTGATCATGGTCAGGGAACTGGCCCGGGCCAGTGGCCACGGCGGAATGGTTGGCGGTCAGGCCATTGATCTTGAATCGGTGGGCAAGAGCCTGGCACTGCCCCAGCTTGAAACCATGCACCGGCACAAGACTGGCGCGTTGATCGAGACCAGCGTGCGGATCGGTGCCCTGACCGCGCCGTCGGTCAACGAGCAGGCTCTGGCCTCTCTTACACAGTATGCCAAGGCACTGGGCCTGGCCTTCCAGGTTCAGGATGACCTGCTGGACATCGAGGGAGACACCACGGTCATTGGCAAACCCCAGGGTTCGGATGTCGCCCGCGCCAAACCCACCTATCCCGCCCTGCTTGGCGTGGCCGGCGCACGGGAGCATCTGGCAGCTCTGCTCGAGAATGCCCAGGACAGCCTGAGGGCATTCGGCTCCGAAGCAGACCCGCTGCGGGCGATGGCCGATTACGTGGTGGCAAGAACCCATTGAACCCCGGCGCCCCGAAGGCGCACACTGGCCGTAAATATTTTCGTAACAACTGGCCCGGTTTGTGTGAAACAGCCTCCCCTGTTCCCTTATAATGCCAGTCAGTTACTGAACGTACCGGAAAAGACCCGAGCAGATGCAGGACACTTATATTTTCAAGGAAATCCCGTCACAGCGGCCCAACACGCCGCTGCTGGACCGGATTGACGAACCGGCCCAGCTGAGAGAGCTGGCCCCGGAGCAGCTTACGCAGCTGGCCCGGGAGCTCAGGGCATTTCTGTTATGGTCAGTGGGCCAGACCGGTGGCCATTTCGGCGCGGGCCTGGGCGTGCTCGAGCTTACCGTTGCCCTTCACTATGTTTTTGATACGCCGAGCGACCGTCTGGTCTGGGATGTCGGCCATCAGGCCTACCCCCACAAGATTTTGACCGGCCGAAAGGACGCCATGGGCAGCATACGTCGCAAAGACGGTCTGGCCGGCTTCCCGAAGCGTGCAGAAAGCGAATACGACACCTTCGGCGTGGGCCACTCGAGCACCTCCATCAGCGCTGCACTGGGCATGGCCGTTGCTGCAAGACTGCAACAGACCGGCCGTAAAAGCATCGCCGTTATTGGTGACGGCGCCATGACCGCTGGCATGGCCTTTGAAGCCCTGAACCACGCCGGTCACCTGCACGCCGACATGCTGGTGATCCTGAACGACAACGACATGTCGATCTCCCGGAATGTTGGCGGACTGTCCAACTACTTTGCCAAACTGCTGTCCAGTCGCACCTACAATCAGGTCCGCGATAGCAGCAAGAAGGTTCTGCAGGGAGCGCCACACCTGATGGCGCTGGCCAAGAAGACCGAGGAACACTTCAAGGGTATGATTGCCCCTGGCACGCTGTTCGAGGAACTGGGGTTCAACTACATCGGCCCGATCGATGGCCACGACCTGCCCCTGCTGGTGGAAACCCTGGAGAACATCCGCGAACTTGAGGGTCCGCAGTTTCTCCATGTGGTAACCACCAAGGGCAAGGGCTTTGCGCCGGCTGAAGCCGATCCGATCGGCTACCACGCCATCAACAAGATCGAACCGGTTCCTCCCAGCAAGCCCGAACCGGTCAAGCCGAAACCGGCAAATCCGAAATACGCCAACGTCTTTGGTCAGTGGCTCTGTGATTCCGCCGAGCAGGACGAGCGCGTGGTGGGCATTACCCCGGCCATGTGTGAAGGTTCCGATCTGCTGGCGTTCTCCCAGCGTTTCCCGGAGCGCTATTTCGATGTTGCCATCGCTGAACAGCATGCGGTCACCCTGGCCGCGGGGTTGGCCTGTGACGGCGCCAAACCGGTTGTTGCCATCTACTCGACGTTCCTCCAACGTGCCTACGATCAGCTGATCCATGATGTTGCGATACAGAATCTGGATGTGCTGTTCGCGATCGACCGCGCCGGTCTGGTCGGTGAAGACGGCCCGACCCACGCTGGCGCTTTCGACATCAGCTACCTGCGCTGCGTGCCGAACATGGTGGTGATGACACCGTCGGACGAAAATGAAACGCGTCAGATGCTCCAGACCGGCATGCTCTACGAAGGGCCCGCATCGGTGCGCTACCCCCGTGGCACGGGCCCCGGTGCCGAAACTCAGCAGGAACTGACGCCGTTTGAAATTGGCAAGGGTCGCCGGATTCGCAACGGCAAAGGTGTTGCCATCCTCAACTTTGGCACCCTGCTGGCGCCTGCTCTGGAGGCCGCAGAAGCCATCGGCGCAACGGTTGCCGACATGCGCTTCGTCAAACCCCTCGATGAGGAACTGGTGCTGGAACTGGCGGAGCAGCATGAGCTGCTGGTAACCCTGGAAGAGAATGCCATTGCCGGTGGTGCCGGCAGTGCCGTGACCGAATTCCTCAACAGCCGCCTGGTCACGATGCCAGTACTTCAACTGGGGCTGCCGGACACCTTCATGGATCACGGCAAGCGCGGGGAATTGCTGGAAGATTGCGGTCTGGACGCCGCCGGAATTGAATCAGCCATCCGCACGCGGATGGAGACACTCCGGCACCAGAGCCTGAAAGTCGTCAAATAAACAAAAGACTTCTTCCAGAAAGCAAAAAGCCCGCGACAGTCGCGGGCTTTTTCATATCCGGAACCGGCTCAGACCTCAGGATCGTCGTCCTGGTGCGTCTCGAGCCAGTGGCCCAGCTTGCTCTGCTTGGTATCGAGGTAGTGTTCGTTGTGGGGGTTTCGGCCCACGTGCAGCGGTACCCTCTCGGTAATGTCAATACCGTAGGAGGACAGCGCTTTTACCTTACGGGGGTTGTTGGTCATCAGCCTCAGGCTCCTGATACCGAGATGCTCCAGCATGTCCTTGCACATGCTGTAGTCACGAAGATCGGCCGCGAAACCCAGACGCTCGTTGGCCTCTACCGTATCCGCGCCCTGATCCTGCAGATGGTAGGCGCGGATCTTGTTCAACAGGCCGATTCCCCGACCCTCTTGACGCAGATACATGAGGATACCCCGACCTTCCCGGGCAATGCTGCGCAGCGCCTCTTCCAGCTGGTAGCCGCAATCACACCGCATGCTATAGAGGGCGTCGCCGGTCAGACATTCGGAATGCGTGCGGGCCAGCATGGGTTCGTCGCTATCCAGGTCGCCGAGAGTCAGGGCAACGTGTTCCTTTCCGGTGTCCGGTTCTTCAAAGCCGTGCATATCAAATACCCCGAACGGGGTCGGCAACCGGCAGGTCTGGATGTAACGAACAGCCACAGTGTTTCCTCGTGGTTCAGTCAATCGGGCCGCGCATTCTATCACGGGCCCGCCCGCTTGGCGTAGTCTCGGCACTGTCGCTCCTCCGGAGTGGTCTTGGTAGCCAACACTTACGAGCGCGGCGGTCCGCCAGATCAGGCTTTATCGGCGACCCAGTGGCCACTGCGGCCGCCTTTCTTCTCCAGCAGACGCACGGAATCAATCTCCATGCCACGATCGACCGCCTTGCACATGTCGTACAGCGTCAGTGCCGCCACGCTTGCCGCGGTTAACGCCTCCATCTCGACACCGGTCTGGCCGGAAAGTTTGCAGCGGGTCAGGATATGTACAGATGCCCCGTCGTCGCCCGGAGTCAGTTCAACTTTCACAGACGTCAGGTTCAGCGCATGACACAAGGGAATCAGATCATGGGTTTTCTTTGCGGCCATGATACCGGCGATGCGGGCAACAGCCAGGACATCCCCTTTGGGATGCTCACCCTCAATAATCATGTTCAGGGTTTCCGGCGCCATGCGGATGGTAGCTTCAGCGCGGGCCTCGCGTTCGGTGGCCGCCTTGTCGGTCACGTCCACCATGCGGGCTTCGCCCTTGTCGTCGAGATGGGTCAGTTTACTCACGGTCTCTCCCGGAATCGGTTGTGCAAGATGGTGAAAAATGCAGGAACGACAGCATAACAGACATGGCCACGGCGTCGCTGACAAGTGTCAGCTTTGGGGCCACCAGAAGCGGATACCGGCGATGCCCTGACCGCCCCGCTGGCGAGCCTCGCGGAGATCGCCGGGCGACAAACCGCCCAGGGCAAATACCGGAAGCACCGCTTCCGACACCAGGTCGGCAAAGACCGACCATCCCAGGGTCGGCGCACCCGGATGGCTTTCGGTCGGCTGGACTGGCCCCAGGGTCACATAGTCCGCTCCGATAGCCGTCGCATGATCGATTTCCTGCCTGTCATGGCAGGAAACCCCCAGCCAGACATCTTCCGGAACCGGTCTGGCCGAGAGCTTGGCCGCCTCGCGCCAGGGCAGGTGCAGCCCATGGGCGCCGGGTATGGCGCGGAATACCTCCGGTCCACCGTGCACAATCAGTGTAGCTCCGGTCTTTTCACAAACCGGCAACGCGTTCGCCGCCAACTCCCGATAGGCCAGCGGACTCAACGCCGGAGCCCGGAGCAGTACCAGCGGTGGTCGAGCGGCGCTCAGCCCCTCCTGCAGGTGCGCAAGGGCTGGCTCCAGGCCATTCTCGGAACCGGTGATTGCCAACTGCCGGGGCAGACGCAGAGCGCGAATGATCGGCCGGTTGGCGGCGGGGAAATCCTCATCCCGAAGCTGCTCCGGGGTCAGCCATTCCACGGGCTGCCCCTCACATCCCCTTGCTTCGCCCTCGGCAGCGCTGGTTTCCCAGACGTCCAGGAAAACCCGCTTGTCGCCATAATCGTGCCGAATACCGATAACAGGCTCCAGGGAACCCGCCGGCACGTGAAGACCGGTTTCCTCGGCAATTTCGCGCACAAGCGCCGCCTGAACCGTCTCGCCAGGCTCCACCTTGCCACCGGGAAACTCCAGTAAGCCCCCCTGGTGAACGTGGTCTGGCCGTCGGGCGATCAGCACCCGGCCATCACGGACGATGACCGCCACAGCAACGTGAACCTCTTTGACCGGCGTCTCTCTGGCAGACATGCTCAGGTACGATACTCGGCGTTAATAGTCACGTAATCGTGGGAGAAATCGCAGGTCCACACGGTTTCCCGAACATCACCCCGCTTAAGGTCGATGGCAATGGTGATCTCTTCCCGATCCATCACGGCCTGCCCGCGGGCTTCCGAGTAATCCTCGGCCCGGCCACCGTTGCGGACCAGGCAGACATCGCCCAGATAGATTTCAAGGGCATTGAGGTCCAGTCCTTCGACACCGGCGCGACCAACCGCCGCCAGAATCCGGCCCCAATTGGGGTCCGAGGCGAACAGTGCGGTCTTGACCAACGGCGAATGCGCCACGGTATAGGCAACGTCCAGAGCCTCCTGCTGACCGGCCGCTCCGCTGACGTCGATGGTGACAAACTTCGTTGCTCCTTCGCCGTCGCGGACAATGGCGTGGGCCAGTTCCAGATAGATTGCCTGCAAGGCCTCCCGCAGCTTCGGCAGCGCCGCGCTGGAGGCCGTAATCTCTGGGCCGGAATACTGGCCGCTGGCCATCAGCATGCAGGCGTCATTGGTAGAGGTGTCGCCATCGATAGTGATGCGGTTGAAGGACTTCCCCCCCAATTCCGAGGCAAGTGTCTGCAGCAGCTCCGGCGCAATCCGGGCATCGGTGGCAATAAAACCGAGCATCGTCGCCATGTTGGGACGAATCATGCCCGCACCCTTGCTGATGCCCGAGATGGTTACCGTGTGACCATCCAGCTCAACCTGACAGGAAGCGCCCTTGGGGCGGGTGTCCGTGGTCATGATACCACTGGCAGCTTCAGCCCAGCGATTCTCGGCAGTGTTCGCCAAAGCCTCCGGAAGCGCGCCAACGATCTTCTGGACCGGCAACGGCTCGCCAATCACCCCCGTGGAAAACGGCAGAATTTCGGCTTCCGTGACGCCCGCCTGCTTTGCCAGGGCCTGGCAACAGGCCATAGCATCCCGCATACCTTGCTCACCAGTACCGGCGTTGGCATTGCCCGTGTTGATCAAGAGGTACCGGGGCGAGGTCTCGGCCAGATGCCGGCGGCTGAGGGTAACCGGTGCTGCACAGAACTGGTTTTTCGTGAAGATACCGGCAACCCGGCTTTCCGGGGCCAGCTCGAAAACAACCACGTCCTTACGTCCCGGCTTCTTTATACCGGCACTGGCTATGCCGACCTTGATTCCGGCTACCGGATAAAACTCAGGTAAGGTTCCCGGACCTACCGCCATTCTGCCACTCCTCTTGTCTGGGGGTGCGTTCGAGGTAACACACGACCCGCTGAAAACGAAAAAACCCGCATCCCACCAGTTGTGGCTGGCAGAGTGCGGGTTCCGATGGTGCGGTCAGTGCTCTGAATCAGCTGACCTTGCCATGACACTGCTTGTACTTCTTGCCGGACCCGCAGGGGCAGGGTTCGTTTCGACCCACCTTGCGCTCCTGTCGAACGAAGGTTTCCGGAGTCGACTGCCGGGCTTCGTCAGCCTCACCCTCACCCTGGCTCTGGGCCGTGGCGCTGGTTTCGTCGTGGCGCAGACGGGCCTTTGCGAGCTCTTCTTCCAGCTCCTGTTTGCGACGGCGCTCGACTTCTTCCATCTCCTCACGGCTCTGGACACGCACGTGGCAGAGTACCCGGGTAACATCCCGCTTCATGGTATCAAGCATGGTTTCAAACAGGTTGAACGCCTCGCGTTTGTACTCCTGCTTGGGGTTCTTCTGGGCATAACCCCGCAGATGGATACCACGGCGCAGATGGTCCATGTTGGAAAGATGCTCTTTCCAGAGGGTATCGAGCACCTGCAGGAACACCTGCTTCTCGAACTTGCGCATGGCCTCGGAACCGGCAATCTCTTCCTTGGCCTGGTAGGCAGCCACGATCTCGTCGAGAATCTTCTGGCGCAGGTTTTCTTCGTACAGCTTGTTGTCTTCTTCCAGCCACTTCTGAACCGGCAGATCAATCGCCATCTCCGACTGGAGCTGTGCTTCCAGCCCGGCGACGTCCCATTGTTCCGGCATACTCTGGGGCGGAATGTATTCACTGATCAGCGAGTCGACAACGTCTTCCCGAATGGTCGTCACCATGTCCGAAATGTCGTCGGAAGACATGACTTCGTTGCGCTGGTCGTAGATAACCGTGCGCTGGTCGTTGGCCACGTCATCGTATTCCAGCAGGGTCTTACGCATGTCGAAGTTGCGACCTTCCACCTTGCGCTGGGATTTCTCGATCGCGTTGGTCACCATCCGGTGCTCGATGGCCTCCCCCTTCTTCATGCCCATGGCCTGCATCAGGCTCTTCACCCGGTCTGGGGCAAAGATGCGCATGAGGTTGTCTTCCAGAGACAGGAAGAACCTTGAGGAGCCAGGATCACCCTGACGCCCGGCACGACCGCGAAGCTGGTTGTCAATTCGACGGGATTCGTGACGCTCGGTACCAATGATGTGCAGACCGCCGGCCTCCAGCACCTGATTGTGACGCTCGGTCCACTCGGCCTTGGCCCGGGCAATCTCCTCTTCGGAGGGATTGTCCATTGCGGCAACTTCGTGTTCCCAGTTACCGCCCAGCACGATATCGGTACCACGGCCAGCCATGTTGGTGGCGATGGTGACCGCCCCGGGGCGGCCCGCCTGGGCAATGATATGGGCTTCGGATTCGTGCTGCTTGGCGTTCAGGATCTTGTGTTCGATCCGCGCCTTCTTGAGCAGCATGGAGAGTAGTTCTGAGGCCTCGATGGAGGCGGTACCGACGAGAATCGGACGCCCTTCGGCAGTGACATCCTTGATCTCGTCAATAATGGCGTGGAATTTCTCTTCCTGGGTCAGGTAGACCAGGTCGTTGTAATCGGTCCGCTGGATCGGCTTGTTGGGAGGAATGACCACCACATCGAGGCCGTAGATCTGGCGAAACTCGAAGGCTTCGGTATCTGCCGTACCGGTCATGCCGGCCAGCTTGTCGTACAGCCGGAAATAATTCTGGAAGGTGGTCGATGCCAGCGTCTGGCTTTCGGCCTGAATCTTGACGCCCTCTTTGGCCTCAACGGCCTGGTGCAGACCTTCACTCCAGCGGCGACCCGGCATGGTACGACCGGTATGCTCGTCGACGATGACCACCTGGCCGCCCTGGACGATATAATCCACGTCTTTCTGGAACAGGTGGTGGGCCCGCAATGCTGAGTGCACATGGTGCAACAGGCTGAGGTTGGCGGCGGAATAGAGGCTCTCACCTTCCTTCAGAAGGCCTCGCTCAAGCAGCAGCTCTTCAACCTTCTCGTGACCGCTTTCTGTCAGCTCGACCTGGCGGGATTTCTCATCGATGGTGAAGTCACCGGTCGGCTCTCCTTCCTCAGGCACTTCGCCCTTTTCGAGGTTGGGGATCAGTTCATTGATGGCCTGATAAAGCTTTGAACTGTCCTCAGCTGCCCCGGAGATAATCAGCGGCGTTCTGGCTTCGTCGATCAGGATGGAGTCCACCTCGTCCACGATCGCATAGTTCAGCCCGCGCTGGACCTTGTCTTCGGTACTGAACGCCATGTTGTCGCGCAGGTAGTCGAAGCCGAATTCGTTGTTGGTACCGTAGGTAATATCGGCCTGGTAGGCTGCCCGCTTTTCCTCCGCTGGCTGGCCCGAGGCCACGACACCCACCTGCATGCCCAGGAACCGATAGAGCTTGCCCATCCAGTCGGCATCACGACGGGCCAGGTAATCGTTCACGGTAACCACGTGGACACCCTTGCCGGACAACGCGTTGAGGTACACGGAAGCGGTAGCAACCAGCGTCTTGCCCTCACCGGTCTTCATTTCCGCGATCCGGCCTTCGTGCAGGGTGATACCACCGATCAGCTGGACGTCGTAATGACGCATACCCATAACCCGGCGGCCCGCTTCACGCACGGTTGCGAAGGCTTCCGCAAGAAGCGCATCCAGGGATTCGCCTTCGTCGATCCGACGACGGAACTCCGCGGTCTTGCCCTGCAACTCGGAGTCGGACAGATTGCCATATTGCTCTTCAAGCTCGTTAATGCGCATGACCGTCTTGCGCATTCTCTTGATTTCTCTGGCGTTTTTACTGCCGAACATCTTGGTTGCAAGCTTTGTGAACATAGACCACTGCTTCTTTGATTAAACGGAGGAAGCCGGCATTCTAACCTTATTTTGTAACAGGACAAAAGGTAGGCCTCACACAGGCGCAATAAGTCGCTGATGAGGCACCGGATTCACGGATAAAAACTGGCCGGAGGCCGACTGGCGGGAAAGTACTGACAACGGCTTGCGGGCCGGAACCGAATTAGCGGCTCGCCCGCTTGATGTAGGTTTCCGGGTTTTCAGACTTGCCATTCCGGATGACTTCAAAGTGCACGTGAGGCCCGGTGGAACGGCCTGTGCTGCCCATCAGCGCGACTACCTGGCCTTTCTGGACAACATCGCCCACCTTCACCTTGATAGTCTTGCAGTGGGCATAGCGGGTTATCAGACCATCACCATGGTCGACTTCCACAAGGTTACCGTAGCCATAGCGCTCTCCGGCATAGGTAACGACACCGCCGGCGACCGAAATAATGTCACTGCCATCCTTGCCGGCCAAATCAACACCGGCATGCCAGGTCCGCTTGCCGGTAAACGGATCGGACCGGTAACCGTACTTCGAAGACAGCCAGCCCCAGGTGATCGGACGGCCTTCCAGGTACAGCTCATCTTCGAGCCGCTTGCTGGAGGCCAGCTGGTCGAGCAACCGCAGTTGCTGCTCGCGGTCTTCGATTCGCCATTCCATTTCCTCAATCATCCGGGTCAGCTCAGGTGCGGAGAAGGAATCCCCGGACAAGGCATCTTCTGGCCCGCCGACTGCAGCCGGCTGATCGAAGTTGAATTCGTCACTGGCCACGAGGCCGGATTCCACAAACCGCTGGCCCAGCGCATCCAGTCGCAGGAGACGGCCCTGGATCTCGCCGAGGCGAAGAGTCAGCGCATCAACCTGTTGCTGAACGTTCTCCTCAATACTGGCCAGTTCTGCCTTCTGGTCTGCCAGCTTCTGTTTCCAATCGGCGACCAGCTCGGAGTTGGTGGGCTCTCTGGCCTCTACCTGCTGCACAGCCATTTGATACCCTGCCCAGCCGGCCGCGACCAGCAGGGAGAGCACGAGGAACAGCAAGCAGGCAGCAAGCGTGCTGTTGATCGACAGCACACGGGACTTTCCGTGGCGTTTGCCAACGAGAATAATGTTCATATCATCATCTGGTTTCATCGTTGAGCCGCAACCGCATCCTGTAGTGTTGCGCCCCGGAAAAATCCGAAGGGGGTCTGCCATCCTTTGGCAACAGCTACATACTGAAAAAATTGCAGCGCCCGGTAGACATACTCATTTATCACAATGTAAAACGAGTGTAATACAGGCACTACGCATAAACCGTGCCGAAGTGTAACCAATCGTAAACGCAGCCGTCGAGTAAAAACGCCGCCATGAAACGCAAAAGCGAGCAAAAAATGACCTTCGACAAGCTTGGCAGAACCCCGGTACTGAAGGATCTTGTGGCAAAGGCCGAGCTCCATCGACAGGCGGAAGGAGAAGTCCTGGCCGCCCTGCCGAGCGAGCTGGTCAACGGGACACGCTTTGTCAGCTGCAAGGACGGAGAGCTGGTCCTGACCACCGAAACCGCGGGTAAAGCGAGTCAGATCCGGTTCCGCCAGCACGAAATCATGGAAAAGCTGCGAGAGAATGAACTGTTCCGGTTCGTCTGGAAACTGAAGGTCAAGGTTGCACCGCCCAGATTTCGGGAAAAACCGGTGTTCAAAAAAGAACCCTTGAGCAAAGAAAATGCCCGGCTCCTCAAAGAGGAGGCCGGGCACACGAAGGATAAAGCATTACGCGAGGTTCTCGAAAAACTCGCTAGCCACGTCCGGGATTAAAGCGTCCTGCTTCAGCCCGCCGCCAGCACAGGCTTCATATAGGAAATCGGGGCAGTGGCCTCGTCATCAAAGGTAACCACTTCCCAGGCATCCTCTTCTGCCCTGAGCTTGCGCAACAGCTTATTGTTCAGATCGTGGCCGGATTTGATCCCCCGGAACTCACCAATCAGGCTGTTGCCCAACTGATAGAGATCGCCGATGGCATCAAGCAGCTTGTGCTTCACAAATTCGTCGTCATAGCGCAGACCGTCTTCGTTGAGGATCTTGTAGTCATCAACAACGATGGCGTTGTCCACACTGCCGCCGAGAGCAAGGTTCATGGCACGCAATTTTTCGATGTCACGCATGAACCCGAAAGTCCGAGCGCGACTCACTTCCTTGACAAAGGAGGTACTGGAAAAATCGACGGTTGCTGTCTGGGCGCGGCCCTTGAACACGGGGTGATCAAAGTCGATACCGAAGCTCACCTTGAAGCCTTCGAAAGGCAGCAGGGTGGCCTTCTTGTCGCCTTCCTCAACCGTTACCTCACGCTTGATGCGGATGAAACGCTTGGCTGCATCCTGTTCGGCAATGCCGGCGGACTGCAGAAGGAACACAAAAGGACCGGCAGAACCGTCCATGATGGGCACTTCCGCGGCACTTAGTTCGACGAAACAGTTATCAATCCCGAGACCAGCCATGGCCGAGAGCAGATGCTCCACAGTCGCCACACGGACACCGTTTTTTACCAGCGTCGTGGACAGCATGGTCTCACCTACATTCTCCGCGCAGGCACGAATCTCAACCATCGGGTCAAGATCGGTACGGCGGAAGATGATACCGGAGTCCACCGGGGCAGGCTTGAGGGTCAGGTAGACCTTCTCACCCGAGTGCAAGCCAACACCGGTGGCACGGATGGTGTTTTTAAGTGTCCGTTGTCTGATCATCGGTACATAATTCCGTCACAAAAAGGCGATATTCTAGGCAAAAATCTGCCCGGAGAATATCAGAAAATAAGACTGAATACCATTTAACCAATCCGTTGTTGCTGAATGTTCATCCAGCATCCAACCCATGGCAATCAGTGCACGTATTTACCGGATACCGGGTTCCATGTTTCGCACAAGAACCACAACCGGATCACAATTGCACCAGATTATCAGTCAGCCTGGCGACGGAGGAATGCGGGAATATCGAGATAGTCGACACCCTGCTCCTCGCTATCCTTGCTCTGGTCGATTGCCACGTTTCCATGGGAAACGGCCCGGCGACGCAGAACAGCGGGACGATCCAGCTGGTTGTAATCGGTTTTTCCATCCAGAGTGCGGGTATTGTCCACCACCTTGGTCGGCTTCTCACGATCACCACCCAGGCCGGTCGCAACAACCGTTACCTTCAGTTCGTCGGTCATTTCCGGATCAATAACGGTACCGACAACGACGGTGGCAGAGTCAGAAGCAAACTCACGCACAATGTCGCCAACCTCGGAGAATTCGCCCAGGTTGAGATCCATGCCCGCGGTAATGTTGACCAGAATACCCTTGGCACCCTGCAGGTTGATGTCTTCGAGCAGCGGGCTGCGAACGGCCGCTTCGGCGGCTTCCCGCGCACGATTTTCACCCGTGGCACGGGCGGTGCCCATCATCGCCATACCCATCTCGGACATGACCGTCTTCACGTCGGCGAAGTCGACGTTGATCATACCGTTGCGGGTAATCAGATCAGCGATACCCTGAACTGCGCCCAGAAGCACATCGTTAGCTGCGGCAAATGCGTCCAGCAGGCTGGTTTTCTTGCCCATGACCGCCAGCAGCTTTTCATTGGGAATGGTAATCAGGGAATCAACGCTTTCTTCCAGCTCTTTCAGACCGGATTCAGCAACGCTCATGCGCTTGCCGCCTTCGAACATGAAAGGCTTGGTGACCACTGCAACGGTCAGGATGCCCAGTTCGCGGGCTACTTCCGCTACGATCGGCGCGGCACCGGTACCGGTACCACCGCCCATGCCCGCGGTAATGAAGACCATATCCGCGCCCTTGATGGCTTCGGCGATACGATCGCGGTCTTCCAGGGCAGACTGGCGACCGACTTCCGGATTGGCGCCGGCACCCAGCCCCTTGGTGATGTTGCCACCGAGCTGGATGATCTGACGCGCGTCCATATCGGTCAGCGCCTGGGCGTCCGTGTTGGCGCAGATGAATTCCACACCTTCGATGTCGCTGTTAAGCATATGGCGCACGGCGTTGCCGCCACCACCGCCTACACCGACGACTTTAATGACAGCGTTTTGCTGGACATTATCGACGAGTTCAAACATTTCCCCTACTCCTTCGTGCTGTTTTCAGCCCTTGTTCCGGGCTGTTTGTTCGAGATTGTGTTTTCGAGATACCTTCGTGTACTACCCGCCCGGCCCCGTCAGAAATGACCGGTAAACCAGGCTTTCATGCGCTCAAACAGCGAGGGTGCATCTTCACCCTTGAGCACCGGTGCCCGCCCCAGATCCATCTGGCGGAAACCATGAATCAACAACCCAACGCCAGTGGCGTAGATCGGATTGTTGACTACCTCCGTCATGCCGGAAACCGCCTGCGGACAGGCCAGCCTTACCGGCATGTGGAAGATCTCTTCGGCCAGCTCCACCACGCCTTCCATGGTGGAGGAACCGCCGGTTATCACGATGCCTGCCGGAATGAGGTCTTCAAATCCGGACCGGCGCAACTCTGACTGAACCAGGGTGAACAGCTCCTCGTAGCGCGGTTCCACCACCTCCGCCAGGGCCTGCCTGGACAGATCGCGCGGCGCGCGATCGCCAACACTGGGCACCTTGATGGTTTCATCCGCACCGGCCAGCTGGGTCAGTGCACAGGCATACTTGATCTTGATTTCTTCAGCATTCTGGGTCGGTGTGCGCAGCGCCATGGCAATGTCGTTGGTCACCTGGTCGCCGGCGATCGGAATCACCGCCGTGTGCCGGATAGCACCGCCGGTAAACACCGCAATATCCGTGGTGCCACCACCGATATCCACCACGCAGACACCCAGCTCTTTCTCATCCTCGGTGAGAATGGCGTGGCTGGATGCCAGCTGCTCCAGGATGATGTCATCCACCTCAAGCCCGCAGCGCTTCACGCATTTCTCTATGTTCTGGGCAGCATTGACCGCGCAGGTCACCAGATGAACCTTTGCCTCCAGGCGCACACCGGACATGCCCATGGGTTCCTTGATGCCTTCCTGGCTGTCGATCACGAACTCCTGGGGCAGAATATGGAGAATCTTCTGGTCTGCAGGAATCGCAACCGCCTGGGCGGCGTCAATGACCCGGTCTATATCGGCCTGGGTGACCTCACGGTCACGGATTGCAACAATGCCGTGGGAATTCAGGCTCTTGATGTGGCTGCCGGCAATACCCGCATACACCGAGTGAATGCGGCACCCGGCCATCAATTCCGCCTCTTCCACCGCGCGCTGAATTGCCTGGACGGTGGTTTCAATATTCACCACCACTCCACGCTTGAGGCCCCGGGAAGGATGGGAACCAATGCCCACCACTTCGATGGTGCCGTCCATCTTGCGCTTGCCGACAATCGCAACCACCTTCGAGGTTCCGATATCGAGGCCGACAATCATGTTTTCCGTTTCAACCGATGACATGTGTTCCACCAAACCGTAGGTCTGAATTAACCGTTGCTATGATTTTGGGCTGGAGGCTGTCTCGACAGCCTTCCACTTGACCGCCACACCGTTGGTGTAGCGGGCATCTACCCGACTGACTTCGTCCGACCTTGCTGCCAGCCGGGTTTCATAAACCGTGATAAACCGCTCGAAGCGTTGTTCCACCTGATCCCGGCCAAGCACCACCTCGATGCCATTGGCCAGTTGCAGGGTCCAGGCGCCCCGATGTTCCAGAGCCAGGCCCGAAAATCCGAGGCCCCGGGCGACCAGCTTGTCACTCATGGTCCGCGCCATATTGATCACATCCCGTACTCTTTCGTCGGGCCCGGCCAGACGGGGAAGTCGACCTGCGACTTCGGGATTGGACGGCGCAAAAAGTTCACCGGTCCGGCTCACCAGGCGCCCATCGGTCCAGTAGGCCAGCGGTTTTTTCTCCCGGATATCGATGACCAGCCGGTCCGGCCACACCCGACGCACTGCGGCGGATTCAACCCAGGGCCGACGCTCAAGGCTCTCCTTGATTTCCGAGAGATCCGTGGCGAAATAGCTCTTGCCAATCCAGTCGCCAGCGGCGCGCTCAATGGCGACTCGGCTATCGCCCACAAATTCTCCTTTCACATCGACGGCAAGGATCTGCTGATCCATAGCACCCAACACCTTGCCAGTACCCCAGGGCACCAGTGCAGCCAACAGCACAATCACCGCGCCCATGCCCACCTGGAGCCAGGGTACAGCTGCCAGCACACCCTTCAACACGCCAAACCGGTCCCGCTCGGGACCGAGGGACGTTGCCCCCCGGCGTCGCGGGGGCTCGGACGGAGTCGCCCGGCTCCGGATCAGCAGTGTTTCAAGCATTGGCGTCCTCCAGACTGTCTTTCAGTATCCGGACCACCAGCTCTTCGAAGCTGATGCCTGCGGCCTTCGCAGCCATGGGCACAAGACTGTGGTCCGTCATACCGGGCACGGTATTGACCTCCAGCAGCCAGAACTTGCCGTCGCTGTCCTGCATGATGTCGACCCGGCCCCAGGTCCGACAGCCAACAACCCGGAAGGCCTCCAGTGCCAGGTGCTGAAGACGGACTTCGTCTTCAGGCGCCAGACCACAGGGAATGCGATACCGGGTATCGTCTGCCAGGTACTTTGCCTCGTAATCGTAAAAAACGTGCTCAGTGCTTGCGCTCAGGCCAATGGCCGGAAGCGCCCGATCCTGCAACAGGCTGACGGTGAACTCCGGCCCTTCGATCCACTCCTCCACCAACACCAGATTGTCCAGCGCGGCAGCGGCTTCGTAGGCGTCAGCCAGTTCGGCCGCCGTGTGTACCTTGCGGATGCCGATGCTGGAGCCTTCCCGGGAAGGTTTCACACTCAAGGGCGCGCGCAGTTCACCAATGATCTGTTCGGCCTGATCTGCTCCGGACATGGTGCGGAACTTTGGCGTTGGCAGGCCACAGCCTTCGAACACGTATTTGGTTCTCAGCTTGTCCATGGCCAGTGCCGAGGCCAGCACATCGCTGCCGGTGTAGGGAATACCGGCCTGCGAGAGGATGGCCTGCAAGGTACCGTCCTCGCCTCCACGACCGTGCAGCGCAATGAAGACCCGGTCAAAATCAGGGTTGTCGACGGTTCTCAGCAGGCAGCCGCGGACGTCCACGGCAAACGCATCCACGCCGGCTGACACCAGCGCCGCCAGTACCGCCTTGCCGCTTTTCAGGGACACTTCCCTTTCAGCGGAATCTCCACCCATGAACACAGCCACCCGACCGAGCGACCGAACGAGCTCCGGGTCGGCCTGATAATCCTGTGGTTCCACATGATGCATATCACTCACCCGCAATCACTCCCGCGGCTGCCAGCCGCGCTGCCACGCCGCCAATATCGCCGGCGCCCTGGGTTATCAGAAGGTCGCCATCCTGCAGGACATTGGCCAACAGGGACTCGATTTCCAGGTTGTCCTCAACAAATACCGGTTCCACCTGCCCCCGCTGGCGAATACTGCGGCACAGGGCCCGACCATCGGCCCCCGGAATCGCCGGTTCGCCGGCGGAATACACGTCCATTAAAAGCAGGCCGTCCACTTCCGAAAGCACCCGGACAAAGTCTTCATAAAGGTCGCGGGTCCGCGTAAAGCGGTGCGGCTGGTAAAGCATGACCAGACGCCGATCGGGCCAGGCATCATGTGCAGCCCGGATAACAGCCTCTACCTCCGTCGGGTGGTGACCGTAATCGTCCACCAGGGTGACCGTGCCCTTGGGGGTCTGGTAATCGCCGTAGACCTGGAACCGGCGACCGACACCGGCAAATCCGGCCAGCCCGCGGCAGATTGCATCATCGGCGACGCCTTCGTCTGTGGCCACGGCTATGGCCGCCAGCGCGTTCAGCACGTTATGACGGCCCGGCATTTTCAGCTCGACCGCGAGGTCGCTGCGCCCGGCCGGACGCTTCACCACAAAGTGGGTCCGCAAACCGTCGGAATTGATACTCTCGGCCCGGTAATCCGCCTCCGGGTTGTCAATTCCGTAGGTGATGATGGCCCGGGATATCCGGGGGATGATCTCCTGAACGTAACCGTCATCGACGCACATCACCGCAACACCGTAAAACGGCAGGTTGTGCAGAAAGTCCACAAAGGTCTGCTTCAGCTTCTCGACATCGCCGCCATAGGTATCCATATGGTCCGCTTCGATGTTGGTCACCACTGAAATCACCGGCGTCAGATGCAGGAAGGACGCATCACTCTCGTCGGCCTCCGCCACCAGATAGCGGGAACCGCCCAACTGAGCGTTAGTGCCGGCGCTGTTCAGCTTGCCGCCAATCACGAAAGTCGGGTCCAGGCCCGCCTCACCCAGAATGGATGCAATCAGGCTGGTGGTTGTGGTCTTGCCATGGGTTCCAGCAACGGCGATGCCGTGGCGATAGCGCATGATTTCCGCCAGCATTTCTGCCCTGGGTACAATCGGCACCCGACGACTGCGGGCCGCCACGACTTCCGGGTTTTCCGCGGACACCGCTGAAGACACCACAACCACATCGGCACTGGCGCTGTTCTCTTCCCGGTGACCGATCTGCACTTCTACGCCCATACCCTTGAGACGATCGGTAACCGCCCCTTCTTTCAGATCCGATCCGGAAACGTCGTAGCCCTGATTCTTGAGAACCTCGGCGATGCCGCTCATCCCCGCACCACCAATCCCGACAAAGTGGATGTGACGGATCCGGCGCATTTCAGGCACCTGATAGACCAGGGGCGGATTATTTGCATCAGCCATTGGCGGCCTCCAGACAGTAATTCACGACTCTCTCCGTTGCATCAGGGCGGGCCAATGTTCGGGCGGCCTTCGCCATTTCGTTTACCCGGTCACGATTCCGGGCCAGATCACCCAGGGTTTCTGCAAGCACCGCCGGGGTCATTTTTGACTGTGGAATCAGAATGGCTGCCTTCGCCGACACCATTTGTTGCCCGTTTTTCGTCTGGTGGTCATCCACGGCGTGGGGAAAAGGCACCAGCACAGCACCGATACCCGCGGCGCACAATTCCGAAACGGTCAACGCGCCTGCCCGGCACAGCACCAGGTCGGCCCACTGATAGGCCTCGGCCATGTCCTTGATGAACGGCTCAACGGCCGCCTCCACGCCATGCTCCTCA
The DNA here is from genome assembly GCF_045057155.1 of Marinobacter flavimaris. NCBI lineage: Bacteria > Pseudomonadati > Pseudomonadota > Gammaproteobacteria > Pseudomonadales > Marinobacteraceae > Marinobacter > Marinobacter flavimaris. The sequence goes on along the minus strand of NZ_CP171359.1, from coordinate 4,609,120 downwards.
TAGGCATGCTTCGCCGCCTCGGCATGGCGCTCACCACACTGGTGGCGGACCACTGGCCGGTCACCTTCCGGCAACATGGCCAGCGCCTCGGGGAGCTGTTCGTTGAAGACCTGGGCGCCGAGACTGCCGCCGATCACCAGCAACCTGAGAGCACCTTCACGGTCCGCCAGGCGCTTTTCCGGAACGGGCAAGGAGGCGAGGTCTTCCCGCACCGGATTGCCGGTACAGCGGGTAACCACTTTCGGCCCGAAGCTACCCGGAAACGCCTCCAGCACGGTTTCTGCAAACCTGACCAGGATGCGGTTGGTCATGCCGGCGATGGCGTTCTGTTCATGAATCACCAGCGGCGTACGGTTCAGCCAGGCGGCAACACCACCGGGCCCGGTAACAAATCCGCCCATGCCTACAACGCAATCCGGGCGAATCCGGCGCAGGATGGTGAAGGCTTCACCCAGCGCCCGCATCAGCCGGAACGGCGCCAGCAAGAGAGCGAGCTTACCCTTGCCCCGCAAACCGGAAATATGAATCAGTGACAGCGGGATATCGGTTTCGCCGATCAGCCTCTGTTCCATTCCGCCACTAGCTCCGAGCCAGTACACCTGGTGACCACGAGCCTCAAGCGCCCGAGCCGTTGCCAGGGCCGGGAACACGTGCCCGCCGGTACCGCCGGCCATCATCAGGAAGCGACGCTGTTCAGTCATACACCGCACCTCCCCGCGTCTTCGGACCGGTTTTCTCTCGGGCCAGCTTTTCCTGATCCAGGCGCTCCATTTCCACACGGGCAAGAACGCCAATGCAGATACAGGTAATCATCAGACTGGATCCACCGTAGCTCACCAGCGGCAGAGTCAGCCCCTTGGTTGGCAGAAGCCCGGTGCTAACCGCCATGTTGATGCCTGCCTGCAGGCCAATCAGCAGGGTCAGCCCATAGGCAAAACAGGCGCCGAACGGCATGTCCGCCTTCTCGGCCCGGCGGGCAATGACGAATCCGGTCACCACCAGCAGGGTGAACAGACTGAGTACCAGCAAGGATCCCAGGAGACCGAATTCCTCAGCGATAATGGCGAAGATAAAGTCGGTGTGGGCCTCCGGCAGATAGAACAGCTTCTGGATGGAGTTACCCAGGCCGACACCACCCCAGTCTCCGCGACCGAAGGCAATCAGGGACTGGGTCAACTGGTAACCGCTGTCGAACTGGTCTTTCCAGGGATCGAGATAGCTGACAACCCGTTTCAGACGGTAAGGCTGGGTAACGATCAGAATGGCACCCAGGACCACCAGCGTGCCGATCAGGGGCACGAACCGGCTCAGCCGGACACCGCTCAGGAAAATCATCCCCGCCGCTGCCGTCACCAACACCACAGTGGCACCGAAGTCCGGCTGAATAACCAGCAGAACCGATGCCAAACCGAGGACGACCAACGGCTTCAGGAAACCAGGCCAGGTATTGAGCAGTTCATCCCGGCGACGGACCACGTAGCCGGCCAGGTAGGCAATCAGGCAGAGTTTCGCCACTTCCGAGACCTGGACGTTGAACAGGCCGAATGGAATCCAGCGGGTGGAGCCGTTCACGGTACGGCCCAGGGGCGTCAACACGAGAACCAGGACCAACAGACCGATGCCCAGCAGCAGCCAGCCGCTGCGCTCCCACCAGGCCACCGGCACGTTCACCGCTACCAGGGCCAGCAGGCAACCAAGACCGGCAAACATCAGCTGACGGATCACATAGTGGTAGCTGTTACCCATGGTTTCGGCAGCCATATCCATGGACGCCGAGGAAATCATGACCACACCCATCACCAACAATGCCACGGAGCTGATCACCAACATCGGCAGGGGCTGTATCTCGCCCAGCCACGGGTTCCGGTTCTGGAGTGGAAGATCTGCGTGCATCACAGGGCCTCCACCAGAGAACGAAACTGGTCACCGCGATCAAGATAGTCGCGGAACATGTCAAAGCTGGCGCATGCCGGCGAGAGCAACACCCGGTCTCCGGGCATGGCCAGTTCGGCAGAGCGGGAAACCGCCTCGGCAAGGCTACCTACCCGGTGTACCGGAATACCGCTGCCCAGCACATCGGCGATGGCCGGCGCATCACGCCCGATCAGCAGCACGGCCCGGCAATGCAGGGCGATGGGCGCTTCCAGGGCGGTAAAATCAGCCCCTTTGCCATCACCACCGGCAATCAGCACCACTCTGCCCTTGTCCGGGGCAAGGCTTTCAATAGCGGCGACCGTGGCGCCGACATTGGTTCCCTTGGAATCGTTGATGAAGTCCACATCCTTCAGCCGGCGCACGAATTCACAGCGATGCGGCAGCCCCGGAAATTCCCGCGCTACCCTGAGCATCACATCCATGGGCAGCCCGGCGGCATGGCCCAGTGCCAGAGCAGCCATCACGTTGCTGATGTTGTGATGACCCATCAGCTTCAACTCGCTGGCCAGCAAGAGGTTATCAAACCCGAAGGTAATCCAGGTGCCCTGGTCATCGTCCCGGGTGCTGAACGTCTCCGGATTCACCCGATGGAAGCCGAAACACAGGAACCTCAGGTTGTCCCTTGCCATGGGTGTGCTCAAGGCATCGTCCAGATTAACAATGGCGTTCTTGCAACCCCGGAATATCCGCTGCTTGGCCTGGAAATACGCCATCTTGTTGGGGTAACGGTCCATGTGGTCGTCACTGAGGTTGAGCACCGTTGCCGCAAGGGCGTTCAGCTCGTCCGTGGTCTCAAGCTGGAAACTCGAAAGCTCGAGCACATACAGGTCTGCGCCCTGGCCAAGAAGATCAAGGGCCGGGGTACCGATATTGCCGCCAACGGCGACGTTCCGGCCCGCCGCTCTGGCCATCTCACCCACCAGTGTGGTGACGGTGGTTTTGCCATTGGAGCCAGTGATCGCGACGATCGGCGCATCGGCAGCCTCGGCGAACAGATCAATGTCACCCCGGATTCTTGCTCCCTGGCGGGCGGCAGCTGCAATGGCTGGTTCGGCAATGCTGATTCCCGGGCTGACCACCAGTTCGTTGAAACCGGCAAACAGCTCTGCGTCAAAGGTCCCGAGGTGTACCGGAATATCCGGCCAACCGACCTTCAGCTGATCAAGACCCGGAGGAGCCGTGCGGCTATCGGCCACAGCAACGTCCCGCCCCTGTTCGGACAGATAGCGCACGCAGGAAAGCCCGGTTTTACCGAGCCCTACGATCAGTGTGCGACGATCCGAAACAATGACACTCATAGTTGCAGCGCTTTCCTATCTCAGTTTCAGACTGGCAATGCCAATCAGGACCAGAACGACCGTGATAACCCAGAACCGGACAATCACTCGTGGCTCCGGCCAGCCTTTCAGTTCAAAGTGGTGATGCAGCGGCGCCATGCGGAAGATCCGCCGCCCGGTCAGACGGAAGGACGCCACCTGCAGGATCACTGACACGGTTTCCATCACGAACACACCGCCCATGATGAACAGCACAATTTCCTGGCGAACAATCACCGCAACCACACCCAGGGCGGCACCGAGGGCCAAGGCGCCCACATCCCCCATGAAGACCTGGGCCGGGTAGGTGTTGAACCAGAGGAAACCAAGCCCGGCGCCAACGAGTGCGCCGCAGAATACGATAAGCTCCCCGGTGCCCGGGAGATGCGGGATCAACAGGTAATTGGCGAACTGGGCGTGCCCGGACAGGTAAGCGAAGATACCAAGCGCTCCGGCGACCATCACCGTCGGCATGATTGCCAGGCCATCAAGGCCGTCCGTCAGGTTGACGGCATTGCTGCTGCCAACGATCACGAAATAGGTGAGCAGAATGAACAGCACCGGGCCAAGGGTGAGGGATACCTGCTTTACAAAGGGCACATACAGGGACGTCTCCTGGGGCAAGGCGGAACTGAAGAACAACACAACGGCCGCCGTAGCGCCGATAACCGACTGCCAAAAATACTTCCAGCGGGCCGGCAGGCCCCGCGGGTTACGTTCCACCACTTTGCGATAGTCATCAACCCAGCCGATTGCGCCGAACAGGAGCGTCACCAGCAGGGTGACCCAGACGTAGCGGTTACCAAGATCCGCCCAGAGCAGCGTACTGATGCCAATGGCCACCAGGATCAGTGCGCCACCCATAGTCGGGGTGCCAGCTTTGCTGAGATGGGTTTGCGGACCGTCATCTCTCACCGCCTGACCAATCTGGTACTGGCTCAGCTTGCGGATCATCACGGGGCCGATGATCAGCGAAATCAGCAGCGCGGTGAGTGTGCCCAGAATTCCACGCAGGGTTAGGTACTGAAACACCGTCAGTGCGGAGAAATACTGTGATAGGACCTCTGTCAGCCAGAGCAGCATGAGTTATTCACCTTTTCTTTAATTCCCTCCACCACACGCTCCATGGCGGAACTGCGAGAACCCTTGACCAGCACTGTCAATGGTGTGTTTTTATCCCCAATCGCCGATTCAACGGCCTGCTCATGGCTCAGCCCGAGTTCCGTGGACTCGCCAAACCCGTCGGCATAACCTTCACAACCCGGCCCCACGGTAATCAGTCGATCGATACCATGCTCCCGGGCGCACACTCCAACTTCCCTGTGCAACACATTTGCCTTGGCGCCAAGCTCTGCCATGGCACCGAGTACAGCAATCTTCTGACCTGCACGGCCGGCCAGCACGCCGAGCGCGGCTTTCATGGACGACGGATTGGCGTTGTAACTGTCGTCAATCAGCGTCATTTCCGGCGACAACTCCAAGACCTGAAGCCGCCCTTTCACCGGCGCAACACTTGCCAGCCCTGCAACAATCGCCTGATCACTGGCACCCAACTCACGGGTGGCCGCGATGGCAAGTAGCATGTTGGTGATGTTGTGATCGCCCTCCAGGCCCAGCGTGACCCGGCATAGCCAGCCGTTCGGGCCGCTGACCTGAAAGGTTCTGGTTCCGGCGTCCTGGCCCTCAATGACTGCGTGATAATCCGCCTCGGCGCCGAGACGGCTGACACCTGCGACGCGGCGGGCCCCGGCTCGGGTGCGCCACTGCGCGAAGGCCGGATCGTCACCGTTGAGCACCATCAGACCGTCTGACGCGACGCCGTCAATGATTTCGCCCTTGGCCAGGACAATGTTCTCGTAGCTGCCAAACCCTTCCAGATGGGCCTCGCCAGCATTCGTGAGAATGGCAACGCGGGGCTTTGCCAGGGCGACGGTATGGGCAATTTCACCCAGCCCACTGGCACCCAGTTCAATCACGCCGTACTGGTGTTCCGGAGAAAGGCCGAACAGCGTAAGCGGAACGCCGATGTGATTGTTCAGGTTGCCTTTCGTTGAAAGCGTCTTGCCCATCTGCGAGAGAATGGCGGCGCACATCTCCTTGACGGTTGTCTTGCCGCTGCTGCCAGTGATCGCGAGGATGGCGGCTGTGCTTTCTTCACGATTGGCGGCCGCTAGCCGGGCAAGGGCCTCCAGCGTTTCATTCACTACCAACTGAGGCAGAGCCAGGTTGGTATCAGGCGTATCGACCACCAGCCCAACTGCGCCTTTATCCATGGCCTGTTGCAGGAAACGATGGCCATCGAAATTTTCGCCGCGCAGGGCCACAAACAGCTGGCCAGGCTCGAGGGTGCGGGTATCAGTGGAAACTCCGGCGAAGCTCACCGACGCAAGGTCGCCCGAAGCGCACTGGGCGCCCAGCCAACCCTTGGCTTCCGCCAGCGAAAAGGCGCGCATCATGCCACACCCCCATTGAGTTTCAAGACGTGGCGAACCTGCTCCGCATCGCTGAACGGGTATTTCTGGCCGGCGATTTCCTGATAAGCCTCGTGGCCTTTCCCTGCGATCAGAACTACGTCGTTTGGCGTGGCCGAGCGGATCGTCGACTGAATGGCCTCGGCCCGGTCATGGATAACAGAGACCCGGGCAGCGTCCGTGAAACCGGCGAGGATGTGCCGTGCAATTGTTTCGGGGTCCTCACTGCGGGGATTGTCATCAGTAACGACCACCCGATCTGCAAGCCTCTCGGCTTCCCGGGCCATTTCCGGACGTTTACCGGCATCACGGTCACCGCCGCAACCAAACACGCACACCAGTTCACCGGTAACGTGCGGACGCAGTGCTGTCAGAGCATTGGCGAGGGCATCCGGGGTGTGGGCGTAATCGACCACCACCCTGACACCATTAGCACCCACAAATCGCTCCAGCCTGCCCGGTGGCGGTGTGAGCCGACCGACAGCCTGCTGCACGCGCTCAATCGGCACGCCAAGCGTCAGAACCGTTGCCATAGCCGCCAACACATTGCTCGCGTTGAAACTTCCCATCAGCGGAACCGAGACAACAAACCGGCCCCACTCGCCATCGACCTCAGCTTCAAAGCCTTCGTCGGTTGGTCGGAATTCCCGCAACCAGAGCTCGGTCTGGGCCTCGTGCAGGCTGTAGCGCACGCGATCGCATTTGCCGTCCAGCTGTTCGAAGAGCTGTCGACCAAATGGATCGTCAAAGTTGATTACCGAAAAATGCAGCTCTTCGCGCTGGAAAAGCTGCGCCTTGGCGGCACCATAGGCTTCCATGGAACCGTGGTAATCCAGATGATCCCGGGTCAGATTCGTGAATACAGCGCCGGTCATCGAGAGGTTATCCACGCGACCCTGATCAAGGGCATGGGAAGACACCTCCATCACGGCTGCCCGACCTTCCTGTTTCACGATCCGGGACAGCACCCGGTTTACCTGAACCGCATCCGGTGTCGTATGCGTCGCGGGTTGCAGGGCGCCGGGCATGCCATAGCCCAGGGTGCCGAGGATACCGCAGGGCGTTCCCGTTTCCTTGAGCAGCTGTGCGACATACTGGCAGACCGACGTCTTGCCATTGGTTCCGGTCACGCCAATCAGGCGAAGCCGTTGCGACGGATGCTCGAAAAAGCGGTCTGCGATTCGCCCCACCAGACTGCGTAGGCCAGCGACAGGTACGATCAAGGCACCGTGGTGTTCGGTGCACTCTCCCGCCTGCTGCGCTTCCAGGAGGATGACCGTTGCGCCCGCTGCAATGGCCTTATCGACATAGAAGTCAGCCGGCGTTCGGGCGCCCGAGAGGGCGATAAAGGCATCGCCGGAGGCGACTTCCCGACTGTCGGTTTTCAGTCCGTGGATAGTCACGTCGAACACCGACGGAACCGCTACGATACCCTGCAATAACGTGCTGAGAGATGTGATGCACATAGGCCTACCCTCGCTCTCCAGATGCAGAAGCAGCCATTTCGGCCCCTCCCACTTCCAGTTCAGGCTTCACATTCAACAGTCGCAGTGCGTCACTCATTACCCGTGAGAATACTGGCGCGGCCACTTCACCACCGTAGTATTCTCCGGACTGCGGCGCATCAACGGCCACAACCGTAACCAGCCTGGGGTTATCAATAGGCGCCATACCGGCAAAAATCGCCTTGTACTGGCTATCCTCGTAACCCTGGGCCCCAACAAGATGAACAGTCCCGGTCTTGCCGCCAGCCGAGTAGAATCCAGGCTGGGCCCGCTTACCGGTACCCCTTGAAACGGCCTCGCGCAGCATATTGCGAACCTGGAGGGTTACCTGCTCCGAGAGCACTCGCTGCCCCTCCGGCTTCTTGTCCTGCCGGACCAGGCTCAGGGGATAGCGCACGCCACCATTGGCGATCACCATATAGGCCTGGGCCAATTGAAGAGCGTTCACGCTCATACCGTATCCGTAAGACAGTGTCGCCTCTTCCACGGGGCGCCACTTGGGTGGCGATGGCAATACGCCCACGGCTTCGCCGGGAAAACCGATCCCCGTTGGCTGGCCAAGCCCCAGACGGGCGTAAAGATCACGAATCACATCGCCGCCAAGGTCGGTAGCAATCCGGCTGATTCCGACGTTGCTGGACTTGACGATGATCTCGGTCATATCCATGACGCCATAGTTGCGATGATCCCGGATGGTGAAACGACCGAAACGGCGAAAACCCGGGTTGGTATCAATGGTGCTGTTAACCGCGTAGCTGCCGGATTCCAGAGCCGCCGCCATGGTGATCGGTTTCATGGTTGAGCCTGGCTCGAACAGGTCGGTGATAGCCTTGTTTCGAAGATTTTCCGCTGCGAGCTGACTGCGGTCATTGGGGTTATAGGACCCCTGGTTGACCATCGCCAGGACCTCACCGGTATCCACGTCGAGCATGACCAGCGTCCCCCCTCTGGCATTATGAGCCGTCACCACAGCCTTGAGTTCCCGATAGGCCAGGTACTGGAGGCGCAGGTCGATGCTGAGGGCGAGGTTCTGGCCGGGGCTGGCATCGCGAATCAGGGTCAGATCCTTGATAACCCGGCCACGGTTGTCTTTCAGGACCCGCTTCCGGCCGGTTTCACCGGACAGCCACTGGTTGTAGGCGAGTTCGATCCCTTCCTGCCCGCGCTCGTCGATGTCGGTGAAGCCCACAACGTGAGCAGTCACTTCGCCGGCGGGGTAATAGCGACGGTACTCCTGACGGGTGTATATCCCGTCAATCTCCAGTTCGAGAACCTTTCTGGCCAGATCCGGCTGAACCTTGCGGCGCAGATAGATGAATTCCCGCCCGGAGTATTCTTCGAGACGCTGCCGGAGAGAGGCTTCATTGATATCGAGCAGCCGCGCAAGATTGGTGAGTCGCGCCTCGGAGGGATTGGCTTCAGAAGGATTCGCCCAGATGGTCTGCACTGGCGTGCTGACGGCCAGAGGCTCGTCATAACGATCGGTGACAACACCACGATGAGCATCAATACTCTCAACCCGGATCGTACGGACATCACCCTGCTTGCGCAGGAAATCATTATCTACGACATGGAGATCGACCAGGCGCCAGCCAAGCACACCCACCACCAGGAGAAAGACGCCCACGACGGAGCCAAAGCGCCAGGCTGCCAGCCCGGACGCCAAACGCTGCCCCCATGTTGTCTTCTTTCCCTGATCGGACACGTCGATCACCCTGAATCGTTGTTGTTCTCGTTGATTACCGGCTGTTAACCGGCGACATCAGTGGCACCAGCACAATATCCTGACGTCCCGGCACCACCATGCCGAAACGCTCAGCCGCCAGCTTTTCGACCCGGCCATGAGCGCTTAACGCACTCTGCTCGAGCAGAAGCTGGCTCCATTCGCTCTGATAACGGTCGCGCTCGGACTGAAGTTGCGACAGCGTGTTGAAAAGCTCCCGGTTCTCGTGGGCACTGACCACCACGCCAATAGAGGAAGCCAGCAACACGGCGACCAGACCAAGCGAGACAAGCACCTTGCCCTGCTTCGTGGCAGCGAAAACCTGCCTTGAGATACGGACCGCGGTTGCAACACCGTCCCAGACCTTCTGCTTGTTGAGCTTCGCCGTTTTTACCGGCTCTTCAATGGCAACAGCGCCCATGGTTACGCGCTCCCCTGCGAGTTTTTCCTGATATCGGTGCGTTCCAGCACCCGCATGACTGCGCTGCGGGCACGTACGTTGTCACTTACTTCTTCGGCGCCGGCCTTGCTGGCTTTGCCAACGAGCCGGAAATCCGAGGCTTCCTGTTCCGCGGTTACGGGCACCCCTTTGGGCAGCTGTGGCCCGCGCGCCAGATCCCTCATGAACCGCTTGACCAACCGGTCTTCCAGCGAATGAAAACTGATGACCACCAGACGCCCTCCAGGAGCGAGGTGGTCAACAGCAGACTGAAGACCCACTTCGAGATCTTCCAGCTCCCGGTTGATAAAAATCCGGATTGCCTGGAAGGTCCGGGTCGCCGGATGCTTGTGCTTTTCCTTTTTCCGGACCGCCTCGCTGACCAACTCTGCCAACTGGCGAGTGGTTTCGACGGGCGCTTCCTGCCGACGCTCGACCAGTAGCCGGGCAATGCGCCGCGAGAATTTCTCTTCGCCGTAACGGAAAATCACGTTTGCGATATCCGACTCGTCCGCTGTTGCAAGCCATTCGGCGGCGCTGGGCGATTGTTCGGTATTCATTCGCATGTCCAGTGGACCATCACGCATGAAACTGAATCCACGGGAGGCATCATCAAGCTGCGGCGATGACACGCCGAGATCCAGCAACACACCATTCACTGTCTGCCAACCCTGACCGACCACCGCAGCGCCCAGCTCCGCAAACGAACCGTGGAAACTGTGGAACCGGTTATCCTGGGCTTCCAATTCCTTCGCCGCGCGTATCGCCTCGGGATCCTTGTCGATACCCAGCAACCGCGCCGACGGGCCGAGACGACCGAGAATCAGGCGGCTGTGACCACCCCGTCCAAAGGTGCCATCCACGTAATAACCGTCGGGGTCGTTAACCAGATAGTCGACCGCCGAATCCAGGAGCACCGAGCGATGCGAGTACGCTGCCCCGGCCTCCTGGTTGCGATCGGTGGTCATAAGGACAGCGCCTCCATCTCGGGCGGCATGTCTTCGTCATCAGAGGATTCATCCAGCCAGGCAAACCAGCGCTCTTCACTCCAGAGCTCTAGCTTCTTGCCTTGCCCGATCAACATCAGCTTTTTCTCCAGATGGGCATAGCTTCTAAGAGTTGGCGGAATCAGAATGCGCCCGGCCGAATCCAGCTCCATGGGCGCAGCATTACCCAGGATCAGGCGCTGCAACCGCCGGGCCGCCTTATTCATGTTGGGAAGAGCCTCGATTTTAGGCCGTAGAACTTCCCATTCGGGCTCCGGATAGACCAGCAGACACCGCTCCTCGTCAGCGTTTGCTGTCAATACAATGCGCCCACCACAGGCCTGCGCGAGCTCTTCGCGCACCTTGGAGGGGATCGCCAGGCGACCCTTCGCATCCATATTGATGGCATGACTGCCGAGAAAATTACTCATTTACGCTGTCTCTGGGTGCCCGATATCCACAAAAAACCACTAGAAACCACTTTTTCCCACTTCTGCACACTATAGAAACACGCAATACACAATGCAAGCGCCGCAAACAGCGCCACACTTGGAAAACTTCCTTTTATGACAAGAGGTTACAGAGCCAGATTCGATAAAATGGTGAGATTACGGAAAAGAAAAGAAGTAAAATCAAATACCTGCAAAAAAGTCTGAAGACTGCAAGTGAGGTTTAAGATTTTTTGGCTATAAAGGACATCTGTTGAGAATGACGAATGTCACAGGAAGGGAAAAGAGCGAGCTCGCCGATAAGCCGGGTTCTGTCTTGGACAGTCATTCATCTAGGGTCTGCGTCACCACAGACCTCAAGCAACCTACCCGAATCCAGCGCGGGCCACGCCATTGGATTCCTATTTGGTCTTGCTCCAGGTGGGGTTTACCATCGCCGTGGACTGTTGCCAGCCACGCGGTGCGCTCTTACCGCACCGTTTCACCCTTACCGGCGCCCGAGGGCGCTTAGGCGGTATACTTTCTGTTGCACTTTCCGTCGGCTCGCGCCGCCCAGGCGTTACCTGGCACCTTGCCCTGTGGAGCCCGGACTTTCCTCCCCCGGAAAACCGGCGGCGACTGTCTGGCGAGCTCGGGCGAGACAATACTCCTGCGCTCAGAGCCTTGCAAGGGAAAACGCCACTGTACTCAGCTGTCTTTCAGCGCCAGTGCGCGCTGGTACAGCTCATTCTTCGACAGACCGGTCAGCTCCGAGGCCATTTTGGCGACCTTCTTCACCGGAAGCTCTGCCAGCAAAACCCGAAGCACACGGTCCACATCCATGGTAGCCGCGTCATCATTACCAGGTTGCGCCATCGCACCTCGAACCATGACCACGAACTCCCCACGGGTTCCGTGGGGATCCTGCTCCAACTCTGCCAGAACCTCCGCAATCGAACCGGAATAGAAGGTTTCGAAGGTCTTGGTGATTTCCCGCCCCAGAACCATCTCACGATCCTCGCCCAGCACCTCGGCAATATCCCGTACCGACTCCAGAATCCTGTGCGGCGATTCATAGAACACCAGAGTGGCCGGCTCACTGGCCAGCGGCTCAAGACTGGCCCTGCGACCCGAGCGCTTGGCAGGCAGAAATCCCACGTACAGAAAGCGATCCGTCGGCAGGCCGGCCGCGCTCAGAGCCACTACCAGTGCACAGGGCCCCGGAATCGGGCTCACCCGATACCCCGCAGCCCTGGCGTCGCGCACCAGCACGTATCCGGGATCGGAGATAAGCGGTGTACCGGCGTCGGAGATCAGCGCCACATCGCGCCCGGCCTTAAGCTCAGCGAGGATTCCGGCTGCGCGATCTTTTTCGTTATGGTCATGCAATGCGATCATTCGCTTCTGAATGCCCAGATGGCTCAATAGCCGGCCACTGTGGCGCGTATCCTCTGCCGCGACCACATCCACGTGGGCGAGGGTCCGGGTTGCTCTTGGAGATAGATCATCAAGGTTGCCAATCGGGGTGGCAACAACATAAAGAGTGCCGCCCGGTTCATCCCTGCGGCTATCGGACGACGGGTAATCGCTGACCTCGTTTTTCAAAGCGTGTGCCTCTGTGATGGGGTATCCGGGAGCGTGACAGTTACGTCATGTGAATTAACCCCGGAGCTGTTAAACTTGCCAGCGTTAGTCTGGCGCTACAAGCCCAATCATCCGGAGTATGTCGAGCCTGCCATGTTAAATATCCGTATTCATCAACGAGCCCTGGCCAGCGTATTTACTGCCGCCCTTTTGTCGGCGGGCTGCGCCACCGTCAATCTCGAAACCCACGTCGCGCAAACGGCCGACCAGGCCCTCGAGCTTGCCGGCAACGAAGATAATATCGAGACCGCCCAGGCCTACCTCCTCCGGATCGCCAGCAGGTTTCAGGACCAGGGCAACCACGTGGCAGCACGAACGCTACTTCAAAGTTCGCAGCTGGCGCAACCGGCTGCGGACCTTGGCAACCAGAAACTCCTGCTAGCCATGGCAAGCGCCAAGGCCCTTGAGGACGAATCCTGGGCAGAGGCGCTTGCCGCCGAACTCACGCCGTCGACCTTTATAGAGTACCCGGCCGACCTGATGGCCCGGGCCGCCAACCTGCAGGCGGACACTTATGACCTGGCGGGCAAGCCGATGCCTGCGGCCATGACCCTTATCCTGCTGGCCCAGACGGATAACACCGCGGATGCGCAACAGATTCATAACCGCATCTGGTCCCTGCTGGAGAAGGTACCGGGCACCGAGCTGAGCTCGGCCTCTGCCGAAGCGATTGGCTATGAGGCCCAGGGCTGGCTGGAGCTGGCAAACCTGGTGCGCACTGCAGAAACCGGCATAGACGAGCAGGGCCGACTCATCCGGGGTTGGCAAAACAACTGGCCCGGCCATCCTGCCGCCCAGATTCTGCCCTCGGAACTCCAACTGATCGCCACACTGGCGGACAGCCGTCCGGAAAAAATCGCTCTTGCCCTGCCTCTCCAGGGCCCGCTGGCAACGGCGGGCAAGGCCATCCGGGATGGCTTTTTGGCAGCGTACTACCTGGATGACACTGCTGACCGGGGCAAAACCGACATTCGGATCTTTGATACCGCCGGCACGTCTTTCAGCGAACTTTACAAGCAGCTATCGGAACAGGATATCGACCTGATTGTCGGCCCCCTGGAAAAAGAGGCACTGGCCGGACTGGGTTCCATGAATACGCTGCCCGTACCCGCTCTCGGGCTGAATTACCTGCCGGCGGATACCAAGCCTGCTGACGGACTCTACCAGTTCGGTCTCTCGGCAGAGGACGAGGCCCGGCAAATTGCCGACCGGCTTGCCGCAGAACAGCTGCGGCAGGTTCTGGTGCTTATCCCCGGCGGCGAATGGGGCGATCGCGTTGAGGCTGCGTTGCTGAAACGCATGGCGTCCCATGAAGGGGTTGCCCTGGATATCGAGCGCTTCTATCGGGAAGACAACCTCAGGGCGGTAACGGCTGACCTGCTGGGCATTACCGTTTCCCGCGACCGGGCCATCCAGGTTGAACGCACCATTGGCATGAATGTCGAATTCGAGCCGCGTCGCCGGCAGGATGCCGACGCCATCGTCATGGTGGCAGAGCCCACTGTCGCCCGACAGTTCAAACCGCTTTTCGCCTTCTATTTCGGCGGGGACCTGCCTGTGTACTCGCCTTCCATTATCTATGAGGGCACACCCGCACCTTCACGGGACCGTGACCTGAACGGCGTTATTTTCACTGATATTCCCTGGGTACTGGGCGACGACAATGAGCTGCGTACGCGAGCTACCGAAAATCTGTCCGGAACCCGTGGCCAGCCCGGGCGCCTTTTCGCCATGGGCGCCGATGCGTGGCACCTGAGCAAACGCCTGCCGTTGCTGAAACAGGTTGAAAGCGCCTCGATATCAGGCCAAACAGGTGTGCTGACCATGACGCCCGAGGGCAGCATCCATCGGGAACAACTCTGGGCCCAGTTCCGCAACGGCGCCCCTGAACTCATTCCTGAACCGGTAACCGAAGAGGGAGAGATGGAAGGCGCTCAAGAGGAAGCCCCACCTCTCAGCGAATAACACCAACGGAGAAAAACAGTAGCCATGGATGGCACCAAAACCCTGGGTAACCACTTCGAGGGCGTTGCAGCCCGTTACCTCGCCAGTCGGGGCGTCCGGATTATTGGGCGCAACGTCTACAATCGCGGCGGCGAGATTGATCTCGTCGGACAGGAAGGTGAGACTCTCGTATTCTTCGAGGTCCGCTATCGGGGCGCTGGCAGCCTTGTAGATCCTGCAAGCTCCATCAATTACCCCAAACAGAAACGCCTGATTCGTGCAGTCTCGTTTTACCTGCACAGGCACGGGCTCTGGAACAGTCTCTCACGGATAGATGTGGTTGCCATCAGCCCGGGTACCGTCAAAAAATACCGGGTACAATGGATCAGGAATGCAATTCTGGCAGGATAGTGATACCGAAAATGACCGACACCGAACACCAGATCAACCAGTGGTTCGCAAGCCATATGGAGCATACCGCGCAGGCCGCGGGTACGGCCGGCCCTGCTATCGAGGAGGTTGCCAATGCCTTCGTGGAAACTCTGCTCCAGGACGGGAAAATAGTTACCTGCGCCAACGGTAATGCCAACATTCTGGCCCAGTACTTCTGTACCGCGCTTCTGAACCGTTTCGAACAGGACAGGCCGGCACTGCCCGCCATCAATCTCGGCGCCGACGCAACGACCTATTCGGCCATCTGCCGGGATAACCGTTTCAACGATACCTTCTCGCGTCAGGTCCGGGCGATTGGCAAACCCGGGGATCTGTTGTTCGTGATCGTCGACGATGGCCACAAGGCAAATCTTATCCAGGCTATCCAGGTTGCCCATGATCGGGAAATGAGTGTTGTGGTTCTTAGTGCCAGGGAGAAATCGGACATAACCTCTTTGTTGCATCCAGAGGACCACGAAATCGCCCTGAACGATCTCAGTCCCACGGAGGCTACACCTCTGCTGCTGCTCATCATCAATGCCCTTTGCGGGCTTATCGACGCAAAAATCTTCGGGGGATAAAAAAAGCCAGCGTAAGCTGGCTTTTCAAAACGAGTGCGCTGGCGTTATTTCACAACCTTGAGGGTAGGCCTGCCAGAGGGGCGATCCTCCTGACCAGGTGACGCCTGCTCACCATCGCGCTCCTTCGAGGTACCGTCAGGATCGGGAGAGCCCGGCTCACTGCCGAAGACCATGCCCTCGCCGTTTTCCTTGGCGTAGATTGCCATCACCGCCTGCAACGGAATAAACACCTGCATGGGCACGCCACCGAAACGGGCACTGAATTCCAGCGCTCCATTCCCGATGACCAGGCCGCGCACGGCGCCCGGGCTGATATTCAGCACAATCTGCCCGTTCGCGACATGCTCTGTCGGCACCTGCACACCCTGAATGCCTGCGTCCACTACAATGTAGGGGGTACAGTCATTGTCCAGAATCCACTCATTGAATGCTCGTACCAGGTACGGACGGCTGGACGTCATGGTGTTTTTACTCTCAGCCACTGCCACTCTCCTGCTCCGGCAAGCGGAACGTTACCAAATCAGCTGCGAATGTCTTCTTCCAGATCTGACAGGCTTGCCTTGAAGCCATCCCGACTGAAGATGCTCTCCATGTACTTCTGCAGCGGCTTGGCCTGCTTCTCATTCAGCTCAATACCCAGCGACGGAAGACGCCACAGGATGGGAGCAATGCAACAGTCCACAATGGTGAACTCTTCAGACAGGAAAAACGGCATCTCACCAAACAGCGGCGCCGTTGCCAACAGACTTTCCTTCAGCTCTTTGCGAGCTGTGTCGGACGCCTTGGCGTTCGGCTGAGCCAGAATCTGGTCGACCAGGCCACACCAGTCTTTCTGGATCCGATGGATCATCAGACGGCTGTTGGCTCGCGCCACAGGATACACCGGCAATAAAGGCGGATGCGGGAAACGCTCGTCGAGGTATTCCATCATGATGTTGGGCTCATAGAGCACAAGATCACGATCTACCAGCGTCGGCAGGGCGTTGTATGGGTTCAGGTCCGCCAGTTCAGCCGGCGGGTTATCCGGATCCACATCAACGATATCGACGGTAACACCCTTCTCTGCCAGAACAATACGCACCCTGTGGCTGTAATGGCTGGCCGGATCCGAGAAAAACGTCATTGATGACCGCTTGGTCACAACGCCCATAGAACTACCTCACGAGTAAACAAACCGAAATGATCCTGAAAAAAACGCAAAAATCCAGCGGGCCGGTTATGCCCGCTGGAACTCAGGGGACGGGATTATACCCTATTTCTCAGTGTACGTCCTTCCAGTACTCACGATTGAGCAGGTAAGCGAACACGAAGAAGATGGCCACAAAGATCAGAACAAAGATCCCCAGACGCTCACGCTCAAGCTTGACCGGATCCGCCATGTACGACATGAAGTTGGTCAGGTCGTACATCGCCTGGTCGAAGTCGGCTCCAGACATGCTGCCTTCAATCGCGTAGTCCGGGCAAGCGTCCGCGTTGTTGATATTCCCGCTCAACGGTTCAACGCTGGCCGGCGTTCCGATTTTCGGTTCAACGGCGCAGAGCCCCTGCAAATCAACCAGAACATGGGGCATACCGACATTCGGGAATACCACGTTATTGACGCCCAGCGGACGGGACTCGTCCTTGTAGAAACCGCGGAGGTAGGAATATACCCACGCTTCGCCACGCAGACGGGTTTCGAGCGTAAGATCCGGTGGCGGAGCACCGAACCAGTCAGCCGCCATGTCTTTGTTCATGGAGTTTTTCATCAGCTCGCCAATTTTGGCGCCGGTGAAGATCAGGTTTTCCTCATACAGCTCATCGGGAATTTCGAGATCCTCAGCCACACGCTTGTAGCGCGCGTACTCCATGGAATGACAACCCATGCAATAGTTGGTAAAGGTTGCCGCTCCGCGCTGGAGAGATGCCTTGTCAGAGTGATCTGACTCAAAGCTGTCCAGCGGCACGGTTGAACCCGCTGCCAGCCCGAGAGCTGGCAGGACCGCGATGAAAAGACCAAAAATCAGCTTTCTCATTATCCTGTCACCCTCTCTGGAACTGGCTTGGTTTTCTCCATACGCGTATAGATCGGCATAAGGATGAAGTAGAGGAAGTACACCACCGTCAGAACCTGGGCAACCATGGTGCGACCTTCAGTTGCCGGCACCAGGCCAAGGTAGCCAAGCACCACAAAGCTGATCGCGAAAACTGCCAGGGCAATACGGCTCAACCAACCCTTGTAGCGCATTGAACGGACCGGGCTCTTGTCCAGCCAGGGCAGCACGAACAGGATAGCGATCGCCGCACCCATCACAACAACACCCCAGAACTTGGCGTCAAGACCGAACAGGTCGATCGTCACCGCACGCAGCATTGCGTAGAACGGAGTGAAGTACCACACGGGCGCAATATGATCTGGTGTTTTCAACGGGTTTGCCGGCTCGAAATTCGGCTTCTCGATGAACAACCCGCCACCTTCCGGGAAGAAGAACACCACGATAAAGAAGATGAAGAAGAAAACGCCCACGCCGAGAAGATCGTGCACGGTGTAGTAAGGATGGAACGGGATTCCGTCTTTGGGGATGCCGTTTTCGTCCTTGTTCTTCTTGATATCGATACCGTCGGGGTTGTTGGAGCCCACTTCGTGCAGTGCCAGGATGTGAAGCACTACCAGGCCCAGAAGCACGATCGGCAGCGCCACCACGTGCAGCGCAAAGAATCGGTTGAGGGTAATACCGGAAATCAGGTAGTCACCACGAATCCAGAGAGAGAGATCCTCACCGATCACGGGTATAGCACCAAACAGGTTAACGATAACCTGCGCACCCCAGTAGGACATCTGGCCCCACGGCAGGAGATAGCCCATGAACGCTTCAGCCATCAGGATCAGGTAGATCAGCATACCGAAGATCCAGATCAGCTCACGCGGCTTTTGATAGGAGCCATACATCAGCCCCCGGAACATGTGGAGATACACCACTACGAAGAATGCCGAAGCACCACTAGAGTGCAGGTAACGGAGCAACCAACCCCATTCCACATCACGCATGATGTATTCGACGGAGGCAAACGCGCCTTCCGCCGACGGGTTATAGCTCATAGTGAGCCAGATACCGGTCACCAGCTGGTTAACCAGTACCAGCATCGCCAGTGATCCGAAGAAGTACCAGATGTTGAAGTTTTTCGGAGCATAGTACTTGCCCAGATGCTTGTTCCAGGCTTCGATGACCGGAAGGCGCTCGTCCACCCAGTGAAGTAATTTGCTCATTACGCTGCCTCCGGATCAAGACCAATCGTGAGGGTCGAATCATCGTCGAAACGGTACGGCGGAACCACAAGGTTTGTGGGTGCTGGCTGTGCCTCGTATACCCTTCCTGCCATGTCGTAGCGGGAACCATGACAAGGACAGAAGAGACCGCCCAGCCACTCATCACCCAGGTCTGCCGGTGCAACTTCCGGCCGGTAGGACGGAACACAACCGAGGTGCGTACACAGCCCGACCAACACAGCAAATTCCGGCTTCAGCGACCGGAGTATGCCGTCGATGTACTCAGGTTGTTGCGGCACTTCCGAGTTCGGATCTTTCACCCGATCGTTAAGCTTTTCGATGTTCTCATTCATCTCGTCGGTACGGCGAATGATCCAAACCGGCTGACCCCGCCATTCAACGGTGATCTGCTGACCCGGTTCAATCTTGCTGATATTGACGGTTACCGGTGCACCGGCTGCTTCCGCTTTTGCACTGGGGTTCCACGACCCCAGGAACGGAACCGCCGCACCGACGACGCCGACTCCACCCACCACAGACGTAGCACCGATCAGAAACCGGCGCCGGCCTTGGCTAACGTCGCCATTATTCATTATGGTCTTCTCCCATCAGGCGATGCCACCGCCCGCAACACAGCCGACAATGCGCATCAAAAGGACTTCACAACCCAAAAATATAAGCGTCCAAATGGTAATGAAATTACCAGAGGCTTACAAGTCAGAAAGCCGCCGCTGGCGCCTCACCCCTGCTCCAGATCAATTTGCTGACAGATCACTCGAACATAAAAAAACCCGACCGAAAAGGGCCGGGTTTTCCAGGATCCTGCTCCAGCGAAATTAACGCTTGGAGTACTGAGGACGCTTACGCGCCTTGCGCAGACCCACTTTCTTACGCTCAACTTCACGTGCATCACGGGTAACATAACCCGCTTTACGCAGCGCCGGGCGCAGAGTTTCGTCGTAATCCATCAGAGCGCGGGTCAGACCGTGGCGAATTGCGCCGGCCTGGCCACTGATACCACCACCCTTAACGGTAATGTTGATATCAAAACGATCGGTAGACTCGGCAACCACGAGGGGCTGACGAACGATCATGCGCAGGGTTTCGCGACCGAAGAAATCTTCGATGGTGCGACCGTTGATGGAGATGTTACCGCTTCCCGGCTTGATAAAAACCCGAGCCGTGGATGTCTTGCGGCGACCAGTACCGTAATTTTGTGCTACAGACATATCCGCCTTCCGTTAAATGTCGAGTTCTTTGGGCTGCTGGGCTGCGTGAGGGTGCTCAGCGCCGGCATAGATTTTCAGCTTCTTGAACATGGCGCGACCGAGCGGTCCCTTCGGAAGCATGCCTTTGACAGACTTCTGGATGATTTGCTCGGGTGCCTTGTCGACCAGCTTCTCGAAGTTGATGGATTTGATTCCACCCGGAAAGCCGGTATGACTGTAGTACATCTTGTCAGATGCTTTCTTGCCGGTAACCCGCACCTGGCTGGCGTTGATCACTACAATGTAATCGCCAGTGTCTACGTGGGGGGTGTACTCAGGCTTATGCTTGCCCCGCAGACGAAGGGCGATTTCGGTTGACAGACGACCCAGCGTCTTGCCGGCTGCGTCTACAACGTACCAGTCACGTTTTACTGTTTCTGGTTTCGCACTCAGAGTCTTCATTGATTCCGCCTTGAACGCTATATAAGAAACGTTAAAAACCACCGCCGGTAAATGCAAGGCATCCGGAGGGGGTTCCATACCTGTGTTGCGTTGCCATCATTCGGGGCTGAGATAATGACATCGCCTTGAAAAGCCAGGGCGCGAAGTATACTCGAACCACCCAGGAAAGCCAACCCTGTGTCGATTCGTTTCGTTATTCCCCTATACCGGCAGTCGCCCAACCGTACAGCCCCGACACGTTATCCAGAAGCGCCGGCGCCAGATGCTCCGGCGACGTGCCACGGAGCTCCGCGAGCGCGTCCAGAATATCCGGCAGATAGCGTGGGGAGTTCTCTCCCTGTGGCACGCCTTCCGGCGCCATGTCCGGGGCGTCTGTCTCAAGCACCAGCGCCTCCAGTGGCAATTTTGCGACTGCGTCGCGGGTCTTTCGGGCCCTGGGATGGGTGATCACACCCCCTACCCCGATAAAGCACCCAAGATCGACCAGCTTTGCAGCCTGCTGGAAGCTTCCGCTGAATCCGTGAATCAGTGCTCGACCCTGCCACTGGCGACGATTGAGCACACCGTGAACTTCGTCATGGGTCTTGACGGAGTGGATCACCAGCGGCAAATTCAGTTCGTCAGCCAGCGCCACCTGGGCTTCAAACCAGGGCAACTGCGCTTCGAGACTTCCCCGGATTCGATCGAGTCCGCATTCACCGATTGCCACACAGCGGTCGGGACGACCCTCCAGCAATCGGCGGAGCTGAGTCAGATCTTCTTCAGAATGCTCTTCCACA
This sequence comes from Marinobacter flavimaris, assembly GCF_045057155.1. Taxonomy (NCBI): domain Bacteria; kingdom Pseudomonadati; phylum Pseudomonadota; class Gammaproteobacteria; order Pseudomonadales; family Marinobacteraceae; genus Marinobacter; species Marinobacter flavimaris. The sequence goes on along the minus strand of NZ_CP171359.1, from coordinate 4,588,020 downwards.
AACCAGGGGTGAATGCCGAGACAGTAAAACAGACCATCATGAGCCAGCGCTGTCTCGCGGACGCGGTCCCAGTCCGCTCGCCGGACACCGGGTATCACCAGCCCCCGGAGTCCGCGCGATCGGCCCTGCTCAAGCTCTTTATCGCGGCGGCCATCGAACTGGGGAAAATCGAAATGGCAATGGGCGTCGATCAGCTGCACAGTCACCTCCGCCCGGAACCGTTAATGCTCCCGGGTCTTGTGGAACTGGATGTCCGGATACCGCTCCTGGGCCAGGTTCAGGTTGACCATGGTCGGAGCAATGTAGGCCAGCCTGTCACTCCCATCGAGGGCCAGGTTGTCGTTATTCTTGCGCTGGAACTCATCAAGTTTGCGCTCATCGCTGCAGGTGACCCACCGCGCAGTAGCTACGTTAATTGGCTCGTAGATGGCCTCCACCTTGTATTCGCTTTTCAAGCGACTGACCACCACATCGAACTGCAGCACACCGACCGCCCCGACGATGAGATCGTTATTCCGAAGCGGCCTGAACACCTGGACGGCACCCTCTTCGGACAGCTGTATCAGCCCTTTCTGGAGCTGCTTGGCCTTGAGCGGATCCTTCAGGCGAATCCGGCGGAACAATTCGGGCGCAAAGTTGGGGATGCCGGTGAACTTCATGTCGTCGCCAGCAGTAAAGGTATCACCCAACTGAATGGTGCCATGGTTGTGCAGGCCGATAATATCGCCGGCAAACGCCTGCTCGGCGTGTTCGCGGTCGCCGGCCATGAACGTCAGCGCGTCGGAAAACCGGACTTCCTTGCCAATACGGACATGACGAGCCTTCATACCCTGGTTGTAACTGCCGGAGACAATGCGGAGGAAGGCAACACGGTCACGATGCTGTGGATCCATATTTGCCTGAATCTTGAATACGAAGCCCGAGAACCCGTCCTCGGCCGGCTGGACCAGTCTCTGGTCGGTTTCCCGCGGTTGCGGCGCCGGGGCCCACTCCACCAGACCATCGAGCATGTGGTCCACGCCGAAGTTACCCAGTGCGGTACCAAAGAAGACTGGCGTCAGTTCACCGGCAAGAAAAGCTTCTTGATCAAACTCGTGGGACGCGCCTTTGACCAGCTCAATTTCATCACGCAGATCGTCGGCGTAAGCGCCAATCGCCTGATCAAGCTCGGGATTGTCCAGCCCCGAGATAACGCGCTTGTCCTGAATCATATGGCCCTGGCCGGACTGATACAGAATAACCTCGTCCCGAAGCAGGTGATAAACCCCTTTGAAGCTCTTGCCCATACCGATGGGCCAGGTGATCGGTGCACAGGCAATTTTCAGAACTTCCTCAACCTCGTCCATCAGCTCCACCGGATCCCGGGTGTCCCGATCCAGCTTGTTCATGAACGTGATAATCGGCGTATCCCGCAGCCGGGTAACCTCCATCAGCTTGATGGTCCGTTCCTCGACACCCTTGGCGCTGTCAATAACCATCAGACAGGAGTCCACCGCCGTGAGCGTGCGGTAGGTGTCTTCCGAGAAGTCTTCGTGGCCCGGCGTATCCAGCAGGTTCACCAGCTTGCCACCATAAGGAAACTGCATGACGGAGGTGGTTACCGAAATACCCCGTTCTTTCTCCATTTCCATCCAGTCGGACTTGGCGTGCTGGCCAGACTTCTTTCCCTTGACGGTACCGGCCTTCTGGATTGCCTGCCCGAACAAAAGCACCTTCTCGGTAATCGTGGTCTTACCGGCATCCGGGTGCGAGATAATGGCGAAGGTGCGGCGCTTGGCCACTTCCTGGGAAAGGTTAGACATAATCGAAAAGCAACCTGAATCTGAAGTTCTGGAAAAGGCGGCCATTATAGGCCCTATGCCGCTGTGACGCTAACTCGCACTGCAGTGATCACTGGCCGAGGGCAAGCATCAGGACCCGGGCATCCTCCCGCCCACTGGCAGACGGATAATACCCGGGGCGCTGGCCGATCTCGTGAAAGCCTTCATTCTGGTACAACGCGATAGCGGCATGATTGCTGTCCCTTACTTCGAGCAACAGCTGAGCCATACCTTCATGAGCTGCGGTTGCCAGAACATGCCTCAGAAGATAGCGCCCCACCCCCTCACCGCGGGCTCTCGGGTGGACGCAGATATTCAGCAAATGCGCTTCATCAACCATGTAGGCCACGACAGCGTACGCGGTGAGTTTGCCCCCATGGCAGGCACCCCAGAGCCGGTAGTTGTCCTTGAAACAATCCAGAAACACCGATTCGCTCCAGGGGTGCGAATAACCCTGGCGCTCTATATCGAGCACATCCGGGACATCCTCGGGCACCAGGGGGCGCACAATAAGATCGGCATCAAGAACTTTTTGGTAGGTTTCCGGATAAGGCATTAACGGGCGACCAGAGGCCGTATCTGTTGCCACAGGGAGCGCTTCAATGTCGGGTTGCCGGCAATCTCAGCAAGGGTGTGCGGAAACCGGACTGCTGCGTCGTGTCCAAGGGCTTCGCTCAGCCAGCTTTTTTCTGCATCCTCTCCACCCTGCAAGACGACAACCTGCTGACGTTCCAGGCCCGACAGAACACTGCGCATCACCTCAACAAAGTCATGGCCGGAGTTCCCGGGCACCAACAGATTGTTGAAGATAGGCCAGGAGACTTGCCCGAGCACTTGAGGCTGCTCCTCACCAAGGCTCTTGAGAATATTCAGTGCGAGGGTTTCCTGCAGTCGACTGCTGGCATCCGCAGACATACCTCCGATCAGTACCGCCCTGGTTCCCGCCCAGATCATGACGTTAACGTTTTCAGAGGGAATCCCGGCAGGCTGCTCTGACATGTCCTCTGGCGCTGCGGGCTCCGGAGAGTTCGCAGCGTCATCCGACACGGCAGGCGATTGGGGAGGCTGTCGGGAGGCGTTGCCTGGCGCGACAGCCTCACCTTCCATCAAGGCCTGAAGATCCGCTATTCGGGCCACGCCTTCAGTTCTATCTGGGCCCGTCGGTTTACGCGGCGCAGGGCGACCGGCATCTCTTACCGGACTGGGTATGGTTTCAGAAGTTCCAGGCATTGGCTCCGGAACCTGACTCTCCTCGGGAAACTCAAAATCCGGGCTTGGCGCCGCGCCGGGCAACGGTTGCCGGGCATACCACATGCGTATCCCCGCTGCTCCCAGATAAAACTGACGCTCTGCTTCCGATCCAACCATTACCTTCGCCTGTCGCGACTCACCGAATAACCATTCTCACACATCCGCGACCTGGGGATGCTGTCGAATTCCGCCCTTGCTGATCAGGTTCAGGGCCTCAATGTAAGCCTTGGCGGACGCGATGATGATATCAGTATCAGCACCCACGCCGTTAACGATGCGGCCACCGCGCTCCAGGCGTACCGTCACCTCGCCCTGGGCATCGGTGCCGCTGGTAATGTTGTTTACGGAATACAGCTGGAGATTGCAGCCGGAATCCACCAGAGATTCGATTGCCTTGAACGTGGCATCGACCGGCCCGCTGCCCTCGGCTTCAACCTTGTGCTCTTTGCCGTCTACGCTCAGCGTGAGATTGGCTTTGGGTACGACTCCGGTCTCCGAGCAGACCTGCATACAGACCAGGCCATAACGGCCGTCTTCCTCTTTCTGCCGGGTATCGGTGGCAATCGCCTGAAGATCCTCATCGAAAATCTCATGTTTCAGATCTGCCAGCGCCTTGAACCGTGTAAAGGCCTCATTCAGCTCCGTCTCGGTCTCAAACTGAATTCCGAGCTCCAGCAAACGGGTACGGAAGGCGTTCCGACCGGAGTGTTTGCCCAGGACGAGGCTGTTGGTATGCCAACCAACGTCCTGCGCCCGCATGATCTCATAAGTCTCCCGGTGCTTCAGAACCCCATCCTGGTGTATCCCGGATTCATGGGCAAAGGCATTGGCGCCGACGATAGCCTTGTTGGGCTGTACCGGAAAACCGGTGATTGTAGAAACAAGACGAGACGCCGGCACGATGTGCTGGGCATCAATGCGGGTATCGATATGGAACAGATCCTGGCGGGTACGAACCGCCATGACAATTTCTTCGAGCGCCGCGTTACCGGCCCGCTCACCCAGCCCATTGATGGTGCACTCTACCTGACGGGCTCCCTGGGAAACCGCCGCCAGGGAGTTCGACACAGCCAGACCCAGGTCGTTGTGGCAATGCACTGAAAAAATAGCTTTGTCCGCGTTTGGAATCCGGTTCAACAACTGACGGATGGTTTCACCGAACTGCTCGGGAATGGCATAACCGACCGTATCCGGGATATTGATCGTGCTGGCACCGGCATCGATGGCGGCCTCGATGATCCGGCAGAGGAAGTCCAGTTCGGAACGTCCGGCGTCCTCGCAGGAGAATTCGACGTCGTCGACATGACTCCGCGCGCGTTTCACTGAGCGAACCGCCTGCTCAATCACCTCATCCGGCTGCATCTGCAGCTTGTGCTTCATGTGAATGGGCGACGTGGCTATAAACGTATGAATACGCCCGCGCTGTGCCGGCCGGATAGCTTCTGCCGCGCGATCGATATCCTTGTCGAGCGCCCGGGCTAGACTGCAGATCGTTGAGTCCTTGATGGACTCGGCGATCGCTTTCACCGCCTCGAAATCGCCCTGGCTGGCAATCGCGAATCCTGCCTCAATAACATCCACCCGGAGCTTTTCCAGCGCTTTCGCAATGCGGAGCTTCTCGGCTTTGTTCATGGTGGCACCGGGGCTTTGCTCGCCATCACGGAGCGTTGTATCGAAAATAACCAGGTGATCAGTGGCAGGCATTGGCAGGCTCCATTCTGAGATGTCGTTCGTTATGGGGAGAGTATATCACCGGCCTGCCGTGAGTGAGGCCGTGAATTTCAGGCAATAAAAAACCCCAGCATCGAGGATGCTGGGGTTTTCGGTATTAGGAGCCTGACGATGACCTACTCTCACATGGGCAACGCCACACTACCATCGGCGCTGGTCTGTTTCACTTCTGAGTTCGGGATGGGATCAGGTGGTTCCAGACCGCTATGGTCGTCAGGCAAAACGGTTGATCACTGGGGGACGAGAAGGAACTGAGTGATGTTGATTTCGTTTGAGCGGTTAGGCTCTGCGTTATCCGCAATTGTCTTGGGTGTTATATAGTCAAGCCGCACGAGCAATTAGTATCGGTTAGCTCAACGCCTCGCAGCGCTTACACACCCGACCTATCAACGTCCTGGTCTTGAACGGCTCTTCAGGGACCTCGAGGGTCCAGGGAGATCTCATCTTGGAAGGGGCTTCCCGCTTAGATGCTTTCAGCGGTTATCCTGTCCGAACATAGCTACCGGGCAATGCGACTGGCGTCACAACCCGAACACCAGAGGTTCGTCCACTCCGGTCCTCTCGTACTAGGAGCAGCTTTCCTCAAATCTCCAACGTCCACGGCAGATAGGGACCGAACTGTCTCACGACGTTCTAAACCCAGCTCGCGTACCACTTTAAATGGCGAACAGCCATACCCTTGGGACCGGCTTCAGCCCCAGGATGTGATGAGCCGACATCGAGGTGCCAAACACCGCCGTCGATGTGAACTCTTGGGCGGTATCAGCCTGTTATCCCCGGAGTACCTTTTATCCGTTGAGCGATGGCCCTTCCATACAGAACCACCGGATCACTATGACCTACTTTCGTACCTGCTCGACGTGTCTGTCTCGCAGTTAAGCGGGCTTGTGCCATTACACTAACCGCATGATGTCCGACCATGCTTAGCCCACCTTTGTGCTCCTCCGTTACGCTTTGGGAGGAGACCGCCCCAGTCAAACTACCCACCACACAGTGTCCTCATCCCCGATAAGGGGACCAAGTTAGAACCTCAAACATGTCAGGCTGGTATTTCAAGGTTGGCTCCATGAGAACTGGCGTTCCCACTTCAAAGCCTCCCAGCTATCCTACACAAACATGCTCAAAGTTCACTGTGAAGCTATAGTAAAGGTTCACGGGGTCTTTCCGTCTAGCCGCGGATACACCGCATCTTCACGGCGATTTCAATTTCACTGAGTCTCGGGTAGAGACAGCGCCCCCATCGTTACGCCATTCGTGCAGGTCGGAACTTACCCGACAAGGAATTTCGCTACCTTAGGACCGTTATAGTTACGGCCGCCGTTTACCGGGGCTTCGATCAAGAGCTTCGCGCAAGCGCTAACCCCATCAATTAACCTTCCGGCACCGGGCAGGCGTCACACCGTATACGTCCACTTTCGTGTTTGCACAGTGCTGTGTTTTTAATAAACAGTCGCAGGGGCCTGGTATCTTCGACTGGCTTCAGCTCCACCCGCAGGGATTTCACTTACCACCAGCGTGCCTTCTCCCGAAGTTACGGCACCATTTTGCCTAGTTCCTTTACCCGAGTTCTCTCAAGCGCCTTGGTATTCTCTACCTGACCACCTGTGTCGGTTTGGGGTACGGTCTCGAATAGCCTGAAGCTTAGAAGATTTTCCTGGAAGCAGGGCATCAATGACTTCCCGCTCTAAGAGCAGTCGTCGTCGCGTCTCGAGATTGTGGACCCGGATTTGCCTAAGTCCACTCCCTACTCGCTTAAACCGGGACAACCGTCGCCCGGCTCACCTAGCCTTCTCCGTCTCTCCATCGCAGCTATCCAAGGTACGGGAATATTAACCCGTTTCCCATCGACTACACCTTTCGGTCTCGCCTTAGGGGCCGACTCACCCTGCGCCGATTAGCGTTGCGCAGGAACCCTTGGTCTTCCGGCGTGCGGGTTTTTCACCCGCATTGTCGTTACTCATGTCAGCATTCGCACTTCTGATACCTCCAGCATGCTTCTCAACACACCTTCGCAGGCTTACAGAACGCTCCCCTACCCCGCATACAAAGTATGCAGCCGCAGCTTCGGTGACCAGTTTGAGCCCCGTTACATCTTCCGCGCAGGCCGACTCGACTAGTGAGCTATTACGCTTTCTTTAAAGGATGGCTGCTTCTAAGCCAACCTCCTAGCTGTCTGAGCCTTCCCACATCGTTTCCCACTTAACTGGTACTTGGGGACCTTAGCTGGCGGTCTGGGTTGTTTCCCTCTTCACGACGGACGTTAGCACCCGCCGTGTGTCTCCCGGATAGTACTCACAGGTATTCGGAGTTTGCATCGGGTTGGTAAGTCGGGATGACCCCCTAGCCGAAACAGTGCTCTACCCCCTGTGGTATTCGTCCGAGGCGCTACCTAAATAGCTTTCGGGGAGAACCAGCTATCTCCGGGCTTGATTAGCCTTTCACTCCGATCCACAAGTCATCCCCTGGCTTTTCAACGACAGTGGGTTCGGTCCTCCAGTGCCTGTTACGGCACCTTCAACCTGCTCATGGATAGATCGCCCGGTTTCGGGTCTATGCCCAGCGACTAAATCGCCCTATTCAGACTCGGTTTCCCTACGGCTCCCCTAAACGGTTAACCTCGCCACTGAACATAAGTCGCTGACCCATTATACAAAAGGTACGCCGTCACGGAACAAGTCCGCTCCGACTGCTTGTACGCATACGGTTTCAGGATCTATTTCACTCCCCTCACAGGGGTTCTTTTCGCCTTTCCCTCACGGTACTGGTTCACTATCGGTCAGTCAGGAGTATTTAGCCTTGGAGGATGGTCCCCCCATGTTCAGACAGGATATCACGTGTCCCGTCCTACTCGATTTCACCAGACTCAGGTTTCGGATACGGGGCTATCACCCACTATGGCGGCACTTTCCAGAGCCTTCTCCTACCAGTTGTCTAGCTTAAGGGCTAATCCCCGTTCGCTCGCCGCTACTTAGGGAATCTCGGTTGATTTCTTTTCCTCGGGGTACTTAGATGTTTCAGTTCCCCCGGTTCGCCTCTTACACCTATGTATTCAGTGCAAGATACCGACCCGAAAGTCGGTGGGTTTCCCCATTCAGAAATGCCCGGATCACAGCTTGTTTGCCAGCTCCCCGAACCTTATCGCAGGCTTCCACGTCTTTCATCGCCTCTGACTGCCAAGGCATCCACCGTATGCGCTTAGTTGCTTGACTATATAACCCCAAGACAACTGATCACGAATCCACACCCATCACCAGGCAAGCCTGATTCAGAGGTTTCTTCGAGACAGCCACTTGAAGCAATAGAACAACCACTTCAACGACAACACCGGATAACGCTTGAAATCGTTATCACTCTGATCAATGAATTCCGGAGATAATGGAATCCATCAATCGTGTTCTATCTCGTCCAATTTGTTAAAGAGCAAATCTGACCCAGTGATCAGAAAGAAGGGCTTCGAACTTTTTCATCAAGTTGAAACACTTGTTTCTGCACACTGCTAACCGGAGTTAGTCAGTTATGTAAGCATCGATCGTTCAGGCTTTTGGTGGAGCCAGGCGGGATCGAACCGCCGACCTCCTGCGTGCAAGGCAGGCGCTCTCCCAGCTGAGCTATAGCCCCAGAACTTGTCCAGCTTCCGTTACTCGTCGTTGCAGCATTCATTCGTTTCAGTCATGACCCATCGAGGGTCACTCCTTTACTCATTCAAGCTGCGCCTAGATTAACGAAATCTGTCCTGCGCTCTGCTATCGTCGATAGACCAGGATTTTGCTGATCTAGGCGTCGAAGTGCGCCGCATAGCCTGCTATGCAAGTACTTCGACAACGACGAGCAGTGAAATTCTGGTGGGTCTGGGTGGACTTGAACCACCGACCTCACCCTTATCAGGGGTGCGCTCTAACCACCTGAGCTACAGACCCAAAAACACGGGCCTGCAACGACCCATCTGCTCTCTTTATTCAGCTAACCAAGTAATTCGTGTGGACTCTGACCGAAGCGTTCGGCTTCGTTTAAGGAGGTGATCCAGCCGCAGGTTCCCCTACGGCTACCTTGTTACGACTTCACCCCAGTCATGAACCACACCGTGGTGATCGTCCTCCCGAAGGTTAGACTAACCACTTCTGGTGCAATCCACTCCCATGGTGTGACGGGCGGTGTGTACAAGGCCCGGGAACGTATTCACCGTGACATTCTGATTCACGATTACTAGCGATTCCGACTTCACGCAGTCGAGTTGCAGACTGCGATCCGGACTACGATGCGTTTTGTGAGATTGGCTCCCCCTCGCGGGTTTGCAGCCCTCTGTGCGCACCATTGTAGCACGTGTGTAGCCCTGGCCGTAAGGGCCATGATGACCTGACGTCATCCCCACCTTCCTCCGGTTTGTCACCGGCAGTCTCCCTAGAGTTCTCAGCCGAACTGCTAGCAACTAGGGATAGGGGTTGCGCTCGTTACGGGACTTAACCCAACATCTCACGACACGAGCTGACGACGGCCATGCAGCACCTGTGTCAGAGTTCCCGAAGGCACCAATCCATCTCTGGAAAGTTCTCTGCATGTCAAGGCCAGGTAAGGTTCTTCGCGTTGCGTCGAATTAAACCACATGCTCCACCGCTTGTGCGGGCCCCCGTCAATTCATTTGAGTTTTAACCTTGCGGCCGTACTCCCCAGGCGGTCTACTTAGTGCGTTAGCTGCGCCACTAAGACTTCAAGAGTCCCAACGGCTAGTAGACATCGTTTACGGCGTGGACTACCAGGGTATCTAATCCTGTTTGCTCCCCACGCTTTCGCACCTCAGTGTCAGTATTGGTCCAGGTAGCCGCCTTCGCCACTGGTGTTCCTTCCTATATCTACGCATTTCACCGCTACACAGGAAATTCCACTACCCTCTACCATACTCTAGCCTGACAGTTCGAAATGCCGTTCCCAGGTTAAGCCCGGGGCTTTCACATCTCGCTTACCAAACCACCTACGCGCGCTTTACGCCCAGTAATTCCGATTAACGCTTGCACCCTCCGTATTACCGCGGCTGCTGGCACGGAGTTAGCCGGTGCTTCTTCTGTGAGTAACGTCAAGCCCTACGAGTATTAGTCGCAGAGTTTTCCTCCTCACTGAAAGTGCTTTACAACCCGAAAGCCTTCTTCACACACGCGGCATGGCTGGATCAGGGTTGCCCCCATTGTCCAATATTCCCCACTGCTGCCTCCCGTAGGAGTTCGGGCCGTGTCTCAGTCCCGATGTGGCTGATCATCCTCTCAGACCAGCTACGGATCGTCGCCTTGGTAGGCCTTTACCCCACCAACTAGCTAATCCGACATAGGCACATCCAATAGCGCAAGGTCCGAAGATCCCCTGCTTTCCCCCGAAGGGCGTACGCGGTATTAATCCGGGTTTCCCCGGGCTATCCCCCACTACTGGGCAGTTTCCTATGCATTACTCACCCGTCCGCCGCTCGTCAGCGGGGTGCAAGCACCCCCTGTTACCGCTCGACTTGCATGTGTTAAGCCTGCCGCCAGCGTTCAATCTGAGCCATGATCAAACTCTTCAGTTTAAATCATACAAGAATCCGAAGATTCTCTATTCTTGCTCAAGACAAAACTCAATTTCGACGAGTCACTGTCCTGATATTTCATATCCGAAATACCTCGGCCAGCGCCCACACGAATTACTTGGTCAACTTTTTAAAGAGCGTTTGAGCTGTTGCTCAATCAAGGCCGCGTATTCTACATCGTAACGCCGCCTTGTCAACCGTTAATCCGAAGAATTTTAAAACTCATTTTCTTCAGTACTTTCAAACGGTTACTTCTGCTCGGAAAACCGCTGTGAGTGGCTTGTCCCTCAGAAGTGGTGCGCATTCTACAGGCGTCAGGAAAACTGTCAACGAGGTTTTTGAATTAATTTATAGCGGTATCGGTTTCCACGTATCCGCCTGATCAGTCAGTGATCAGATCGTATTCTTTTTACTCAAAATCAGCCTCTGACAAACGGAATCAGCGCGCGACTCCCGCTCCATTTCCAACGAAGCGCCAGCAGAACTGCGATTATCAGGCCGTACACCACCATTTCTCCAACGTCACTGCGGGACTGCCAGATGAAATGAACCCATGCCGCTATCGCAATCGGGTACACCAGCTTATGCAAGGCTTTCCATTGCCGGCCCATCCGCCTCATCATCCCCTTTGTTGAGGTTAACGCCAGTGGCACAAGCATAAGGAAAGACACCGCCCCCGCCAGGATATATGGCCGCTTGGTGAACGTGGCCCATAGATCGCTCCAGCCAAGAATAAACTGCAGAAACGCCAATACATGCAACACCGCATAAAAGAACGCAAACAGACCAAGCATCCGGCGAACCCGGATCCACGCTCCCCACCCTGTCCAACGCTTGAGCGGTGTCATGCATAAGGTAGCAATCAATAACTGAAATGCCGCGATGCCCAGCGACTCTGTTACTTCTTGCCCGGGATCCGGGCCGAGGGACTGGCTGGCAATGCTGGCAATCAGCACCAACAGGGGAACGCTGGCGAGCAGCGCTACCAGCAGGCGAAACGCCAGCACAAACCCCGGTTGGTTCAGCACACGCTTCTCATTCATCAATAGAACTTGCTCAAATCCATGCCCTTGTACAGATCGGCAACCTGTTCTCCATAACCATTGAACTTGACGGTTTCCATGTAGTTGGGAGAGAGCAAGCCAGAGGGCAGCCTGCGCTCCCGCTTCTGGCTCCACCTCGGATGGTCAACTTCAGGGTTCACGTTGGCATAGAAGCCATACTCCTGGGGCGCAAGCATTTCCCAGGTAGTCTTGGGGCGCTCCTCCTGAAAGCGAATCTTGACGATCGACTTGATGCTCTTGAAACCGTACTTCCAGGGCACGACCAGCCGGATAGGCGCGCCATTCTGGTTGGGCATGGTTTTGCCATACAGCCCGACCGCGAGGAAGCTTAACTCGTTCATGGCCTCATCCATTCTCAACCCCTCCTGGTAAGGCCAGTCGATGGTGCTGAACAATGAGCGCTGCCCTCGCATCTGATCCGGATCATACAGGGTCTCGAAATAGACGTACTTTGCGCGGGAGTTGGGTTCAAGCCGTTTAATGATGTCGGCCAGTGGAATCCCGATCCAGGGGATCACCATCGACCAGGCCTCGACACAACGAAGTCGGTACACCCTTTCCTGATATTCATGGGGCTTGAGCAGGTCCTCCAGAGCATACTCACCGGGCCGCCCGCACTCCCCCTCAACCACGACGGACCAGGGATCAACGCTCATTTCATCGGCGTACCTGGCAGGATCCCCTTTGCCGGTGCCAAATTCATAAAAGTTGTTATAGCGAGTGACATCCTCGAAAGGCGTCTTTTTCTCATCGGTTGAGAAACCGGGCATTGCAACGTAGTCCAGCGCTTCCCCAGGGACCGGAAGCTCTGCAGCGGATAATAGACCCGGCATTGAAAGGCCAGCGGCAACGGCCACAGTGCCGGACATGAATTGCCGTCGGTTGAGGTAGACAGATTCGGGGGTAACTTCAGAATGAGGCAAAGCCCAGGATGGGCGCTTCTTAATGAACATGGAAAGTCTCCGTCAGGGCGTCAGCCAGCTAGGGCGTTGACCGGAGACTGTGGTTAAAATTCCCGGACCTCGATGAGGAAGCCCGGGAAGCGAGAGCTCAGTCAGCGGCCCCTGAAGCTTTCCGGGGCTTGCCACGGAACAGCGCACGAACAGGGCCGGACAACGCGTATATCAGAAATCCGGTAAAGAGTACGGTAGCCGGATCCAGCGCGATCACTACAAACACCAGAACCACAAGCAGAATAGCAGCAAAAGGCACCCGACCACGCAGATCCAGATCCTTGAAACTGCGATAGAGGATGTTGCTGACCATCAGCACGCCCGTACCTGCAACCACCACCATTGTCAGCAACGTGAGCCAGGCAGCGGGTTCAAAGAGATGGAAGCACCAGACCAGGCCGGCAACGCACGCTGCGGCAGCCGGGCTGGGCAAACCAACAAAGAACTTCTTGTCGACCGAACCGATCTGGGTGTTGAAACGCGCCAGACGAAGCGCAGCGCCAGCCACGTATATGAACGTAACGGCCCAACCGACCTTATCGAAGGCGTTCAGCGACCAGAAAAAAGCGACAAGTCCCGGGGCCACGCCAAAGGCCACCATGTCGGCCAGGCTGTCGTATTCTTCACCGAATTTGCTCTGGGTATTGGTCATCCGGGCAACACGGCCATCAAGACCATCCAGGATCATGGATACAAAAATGGCAATCGCGGCATTATCAAACACGCCGTTTGCGGCAGAGACTATGGCGTAGAAACCCGAAAACAGCGAAGCCGTTGTAAGCGCATTGGGGAGCAGGTAAATACCTTTGCGGCGGACCGGCGCACCTTCCACCAGCTCTTCTTCAACCACTTCCCCGGCCTCTACCTCAAAGTCCGGGTTCTGCTTGCCGTCGGCGGCTTTTCTTTCTTCAGTCATTCCCATTACTCCGGAAAGCGTTTGGGCGGAGTATATACGAAAAACGCGGCCACCCGGGCCGCGTTTTTCAAAACCAGGCGGAATTCCGCTTAGTTTTTGTCCTTATCCACGATCTTGTTCGCGGAGATCCACGGCATCATACCGCGCAGCTTCTCACCAACCACTTCGATTTCGTGAGCAGCGTTCTGGCGACGACGCGCCGTCATGGACGGGTAGTTCAGAGCGCCTTCAGAAATGAACATCTTGGCGTACTCGCCGCTCTGGATACGCTTCAGCGCGTTGCGCATCGCTTCGCGGGACTGCTCGTTGATGATTTCCGGGCCAGTCACATACTCGCCATACTCCGCGTTGTTGGAGATGGAGTAGTTCATGTTGGCGATACCGCCTTCGTACATCAGGTCGACGATCAGCTTCAGCTCGTGCAGACACTCGAAGTAAGCCATTTCCGGCTCGTAACCGCCTTCCACCAGCGTTTCGAACGCGGCTTTAACCAGCTCCACAGTACCACCGCAAAGAACGGCCTGCTCACCAAACAGATCGGTTTCGGTCTCATCCTTGAACGTGGTTTCAATGATGCCGGTACGACCGCCACCGATACCGCTGGCGTAGGACAGCGCCAGGTTCTTGGCGTTGCCGGAGGAGTCCTGGAAGATGGCGATCAGGTCAGGAATACCACCGCCGTTAGCGAACTCGGTGCGCACTGTGTGGCCCGGAGCCTTGGGAGCAATCATGATGACATCCAGATCCTTGCGCGGAACGATCTGATTGTAGTGGATGGCAAAACCGTGCGCGAATGCCAGAGTGGCGCCCTGCTGCAGATTCGGCTCGATTTCCGCCTTGTACAGCTGAGCCTGGTACTCGTCCGGAGTCAGAACCATGACCACGTCAGCGGCAGCAACGGCAGAGGGCACGTCGCTGGTCTTCAGGCCATAGGCTTCTGCCTTGGCAATGGAAGAAGAACCCGGGCGCAGACCCACGGTCACGTCAACGCCGGACTCTTTCAGGTTGCACGCGTGAGCGTGGCCCTGGGAGCCGAAACCGATGATGGCAACTTTCTTGCCCTGGATGATGGAAAGATCGCAATCCTTATCGTAATAAACCTGCATGAGAAACCTCTGTTATTTGTGATGACCCCAGAGGGCCATAATGTTCAAACCCTGTTTGAAATCGTTAAAGGCTAAGCACCTTCTCGCCCCGGGCAATACCGGATACACCGCTGCGCACCACTTCCAGCACACCCGACGTGCCAACGGCCTGAATAAAGCCGTCCAGCTTCTCGCTGTCCCCGGCCAACTGAACCGTGTAGACGGAGCTGGTCACATCCACGATCTGGCCGCGGAAAATGTCCACCGTACGCTTGATCTCGGCACGCTGGGAACCGGTGGCTTTCAGCTTGACCAGCATCAGCTCACGCTCGATATGGGCACCTTCGGTGAGATCCACCAGCTTGACGACTTCAATCAGCTTGTTCAGTTGCTTGGTGATCTGCTCGATCACCTTGTCCGACCCCGTGGTGGTCACCGTCAGACGGGACAAGGTCTCGTCCTCGGTTGGCGCCACAGTGAGTGTTTCGATGTTGTAGTTACGCTGGGAAAACAGACCCACAACCCGTGACAGGGCGCCAGGCTCGTTTTCAAGCAAAACAGAAATGATTCGACGCATGATCAGACCCTCTCCGTCTTGCTGAGCCACATATCTTTCATGGAACCCCGGGCAACCTGCATCGGATACACGTGCTCAAAGCGATCCACGTAGATATCCACGAATACCAGCTCGTCTTTCATGGCCAGCACTTCTTTCAGCTTGGTCTCCAGATCCTCCTTCTTCTCAATCCGGACACCCTTGTGGCCGTAGGCTTCCGCCAGCTTGATGAAGTCGGGCAGGGATTCCATGTAGGACTCGGCATGGCGGGACTCATAGTTCATGTCCTGCCATTGCTTGACCATACCCAGAGCCTGGTTATTCAGGTTAATGATCTTAACCGGCAGGTTGTACTGCTTGCAGGTCGACAGCTCCTGGATGTTCATCTGGATACTGCCCTCACCGGTAATGCACAGCACTTCGTCGTCCGGATGGGTCAGTTTTACCCCCATGGCCGCCGGCAGGCCGAAGCCCATGGTGCCGAGACCACCGGAATTGATCCAGCGGTTGGGCTTATCGAACTTGTAGTACTGGGCCGCGAACATCTGGTGCTGACCCACATCGGAAGTCACGAAGGCTTCGCCGTTGGTCAAGCGACAAAGCATTTCAATGACTTCCTGGGGCTTGATCACATCCGGGCTGGTCTCATAGCGCATGCCATGGAATGCCCGCCACTCGTCGATCTGCTTCCACCAGGAAGCGATTGCGTCCGCGTCCGGCTTTTCCTTGGCTTCCTTCACCAGCGACAGCATTTCCTTGAGCACAGCGTCAACCGGGCCAACGATGGGCACATCGGCATCCACCGTTTTGGAAATCGAGGCCGGGTCGATGTCGATATGGATGATGCGCGCGCCCGGACAGAACTTCTCGGTCGCGTTGGTCACCCGATCGTCAAACCGGGCTCCCACGCAGAGAATGAGATCCGAGTGGTGCATGGCCATGTTGGCTTCGTAGGTGCCGTGCATGCCAAGCCAGCCGAGGTGCTGTTTATCGCTGGCCGGGTAACAGCCAATGCCCATCAGGGTATTGGTGATCGGATAGCCCAGCAGCCTTACCAGCTCGGTCAGCTGATCCGATGCCTTGCCCAGAACAACCCCACCACCTGCGTAGATAATTGGGCGCTTCGCCGCCAGCATCATGTCGACCGCTTTCTTGATCTGACCGGCATGGCCGCGAATAGCGGGGTTGTAAGAGCGCAGTTTGACCTTCTTGGGATAGGCGTACTCGTAACGCTCGTTCGGCGTGGTCATATCCTTGGGAATATCCACGACCACAGGACCGGGGCGACCGGTCGCGGCAATATAATACGCCTTACGGATAATCTCCGGGATTTCCTCGGGATGACGGACACTGAGATTGTGCTTAACCACCGGACGGGAGACACCCATCATATCGGTTTCCTGGAACGCGTCCTCGCCGATGAGGGTGGACGCAACCTGGCCGCACAGAACCACCATGGGGATGGAATCCATGAATGCGGTGGCAATGCCAGTGATGGTGTTGGTGGCTCCAGGACCCGAGGTCACCAGTACGGTACCTGGTTTTCCGGTCGCACGGGCATAACCGTCGGCCATGTGGACCGCCGCCTGCTCGTGCCTTACCAGAATGTGCTTGACTTTGTCCTGCCTGAACAGCGCATCATAAATATGAAGGGCTGCACCACCCGGATAGCCGTATATGTATTCGATACCTTCATCTTGAAGGGACCGGATCAGCATATCGGCGCCAGACAATAACTCCACGATTTTCTACCCTCTTCTACGAGTGAATGAGCCGGGAAGGCTCCCGGTTGCCTGGATTCACGGTGTCCATGCTTCTTTTGAAAGCGGAACCGGCTGCTCCTCCACACCTTGTTAAGAGGTTGTCTCCTGGCCAGCCGCCCTCCTGAGGGTTGCGGAGAACGGCCAATCAACGGGTTGCACGTAAGCAACAACCATCCCGCGACGGATACGCGGCGCGTTCAGTGTGGTAATTGATGGGGGATACTCGCTCGGGATTGCCTGCCGTATTGACCCCAGTCTTCAGGCAATCGGTAATTCTGACAGCGCGAAACTCCCTGTCAATAGCCGCTGCAGGTTTCTGTGCCTATACTGGCCGAAGGTCTGCCATACTTGGAACAAATCCGATACAAAGATTTGAACCAGACAGAAGAAAATCCGCAATAGCGATGGCATGATAGGCAACATTGAAATTAAAAAAACGGGCCCGGTCTATCCAGGTTGTCTGCCTGCCCGGGAGCAGTGAACATACGCGAGTTGAGCCATGAACAGAAAAATCCTGACGCTGACCTTATTGCTGGCCGTTGTACCAGGTGTCGCCACGAGCGCCTCTGTCTATAAATGGACCGATGAAAACGGAGTTACCCACTTTGGCGACCGACAACCCACGGGCTCGAAGGCCGAGCGGGTCAATGTGCGTTCCGGCACTTCTACCGATGCTTCTGGCAACCGGCAGAGCCCCCAGGAGCGTCTGCAGAATATGCAGGAACACCAGGAAGATGAGGCAAGGCAGCGCCAGGAGACCGCCGTTGAGGAGGCCCGCCGGAAACAGCGCGACGCAAATTGCGCGACAGCCCGGTCCAACTTGGAGGTAATTGCCAACCACGCCCGCATCCGGATTGAGGAAAACGGCGAACTGCGCTATCTGACTCCGGAAGAGCTTGCCGAGAAACGGGCAGAACTTGAGCGAATGGCGGAAGATAATTGCGAACCGATGTGAACATGTAAAAATGGGGTCAGATGAAAGCTTTCATCTGACCCCGACTTCAGCTCCGACTCTCGGGTCAGGCTTTGGTGAAATCCAGGTGGTGGTCCTTCACTGTGCCACGAATGACATCACCCGACACAAACTCTCCCTTTAGCAGCCTCTGGGCCAGCGGGTTCTCGATCATCCGCTGGATGGCCCGCTTCAGCGGCCGGGCACCGTAGACCGGGTCATAGCCCACTTCCGCCAACAACTCCATGGCAGCATCATCCAGCTCCAGCTTCATATCCTGCTCTTTCAGGCGCTTGCTCAGAGACTCGATCTGAATCCGGGCAATGCCCTGGATTTGACTCTCCGCCAGCGGGTGGAACACCACCACTTCATCCACGCGGTTGATGAACTCGGGGCGGAAATGAGTGCCGACGACTTCCATGACGGCATTCTTCATGACCTCGTAGCTCTCCTCGCCGGCTTTCTGCTGGATGATGTCCGAGCCGAGGTTTGAGGTCATGACAATGACCGTGTTCCGGAAGTCGACGGTCCTGCCCTGCCCGTCAGTCAGGCGACCATCCTCAAGTACCTGCAAAAGTATGTTGAACACATCCGGATGGGCTTTTTCCACCTCATCCAGCAACAAGACGGAATACGGCCGGCGGCGAACCGCTTCGGTCAGGTAGCCACCTTCCTCGTAGCCGACATAGCCCGGAGGCGCACCAATCAGGCGGGCCACGGAATGCTTCTCCATGAACTCGGACATATCGATGCGCACCATGGCTTCCTCGGTATCAAACAGGAAGGACGCCAGGGCCTTGCACAGCTCGGTTTTACCCACACCCGTCGGGCCGAGAAACAGGAACGAACCGTTTGGACGATTGGGGTCGGACAATCCGGCCCGGGAACGACGCACCGCGTTAGAAACAGCTTCAACCGCCTCATCCTGGCCGATAACCCGACCATGAAGCGCCTCTTCCATGCGCATGAGCTTATCGCGCTCACCTTCGAGCATCTTGGACACCGGGATGCCGGTCCACTTGGAGACAATCTCGGCGATTTCCTCGTCGGTTACCCGGTTGCGAAGCAGCTTCATTTCCATCATTTCTGCCTGGCTGGCCATATCCAGCTGGCGCTCAAGCTCAGGAATCTGCCCGTACTGGAGCTCGGACATCTTGCCGAGGTCACCGGCACGACGGGCATTCTCCAGATCAATGCGGGCCTGTTCCAACCGGCTCTTGATCTTCTGGGACCCGTGCAATGCCGCCTTTTCGGTATTCCAGACTTCTTCCAGATCGGCGTACTCACGCTCGACACCGGTGATCACATCGGACAGTTCCGACAGGCGTTTTTTCGAGGCAGCATCGGTCTCTTTCTTGAGCGCCTCACGCTCGATTTTCAACTGAATCAGACGACGTTCGAGACGATCCAGGGCCTCCGGCTTCGAATCCATTTCCATCCGGATCTGGGAAGCGGCCTCGTCCACCAGGTCAATGGCCTTGTCCGGCAGCTGACGGTCGGCAATGTAACGATGCGACAGTTTGGCGGCGGCGATAATGGCGCCATCTGTCACCTCAACCCCGTGGTGAACTTCATAACGCTCTTTCAGGCCCCGCAGGATGGCGATGGTATCTTCCTCACTGGGTTCGCTGACCAGTACTTTCTGGAAGCGACGCTCAAGAGCGGCGTCTTTTTCGATGTTTTCACGGTATTCGTCCAGGGTAGTCGCGCCCACGCAGTGCAGCTCGCCACGAGCGAGCGCCGGCTTGAGCATATTACCGGCATCCATGGAGCCTTCGGCCTTGCCGGCACCAACCATGGTGTGAATCTCGTCGATGAACAGGATGATCTGACCTTCCTGTTTGGACAGTTCGTTCAGAACAGCTTTCAGGCGTTCTTCAAACTCACCCCGGAACTTGGCGCCGGCAATAAGGGCACCCATATCGAGTGACAGAACCTTCTTGTCCTTGAGGCCATCGGGCACCTCGCCGTTGACGATACGCTGGGCCAGCCCTTCGACGATGGCGGTTTTACCAACGCCGGGCTCACCGATGAGAACCGGGTTGTTCTTCCGGCGGCGCTGCAATACCTGAATGGTACGGCGAATTTCATCATCGCGGCCGATTACCGGGTCCAGCTTGCCGGCCTCGGCTCGCTCGGTAAGGTCGATGGTGTATTTGGACAGAGCCTGACGGTTTTCTTCGGCGCTGGCGTCGTTGACGGCTTCACCGCCGCGAACGTCGTCAATCGCTTTTTCCAGGGCAGCTTTATCAACACCCTGCTCCCGAAGTACGCGACCCAAAGTACCCCGATCTTCCAGGGCGGCCAGCAACATGAGCTCACTGGAGATGTACTGGTCTTTGCGTTTCTGGGCGAGCTTGTCGGCAATGTTGAACAGCCGGCCCATGTCATTGGACATGGAGACGTCGCCGGCCGATCCCTGCACTTCGGGCAGGTTTTCGATTTCCCGGGCGATCGCCTGGCGAATGCGTCCGGGCTCTGCGCCGGCCTGCTTGAGCAGCGGCTTGATCGCGCTGCCTTCCTGATCAAGCAGTGCCTGCATCAGGTGCACCGGCTCAATAAAGTTGTGATCTTTTCCGACCGCGATGGACTGTGCGTCCGCGAGGGCGGTCTGCAGCTTGCTGGTCAGCTTGTCGATTCTCATGTGTACTTTCCCCAAATTTCTGCGAATACCATGGTGCCTTGGGTGGCGGATATTCGATTGCTTTGACAGTTAATGTAGGGGCAAGTAGAGCGACTTCAAGCGGGGCTGCGATGTATTCGTCAGAAAATTGACGGCCGTCAGGTTTGAGTTTGGTGCTGGGTGCAAGGCTGGCGCGAGGCTGCTTTCCAGAACACGCCGTGAATACATCCATGTAGGCTTGGCTGCAGCATCCATGCTGCAGACAGTTCTGGAAAGCAGCCTCGCACCAGCCACCGGACTTTTCAGTAACCGCCTCGCCGCCGCCAATTCAAGCTGGACATTTAACTTGTTAGCCAGACCAGCGTGGCCATACGCCCGGTTCGACCATCCCTGCGGTAAGAAAAAAACCGATCTGAATCCTTAACGGTACAAAGCCCACCGCCAGTCACGTTGGAAACACCGAGATGATTTAGCCGCAAAGTGGCAAGGGCATAGATATCTGCCATGAAATGACCCGGCCGAGCGCCTTCGGCTCTGAAGGCTTGGACCGCTTTCGGATCATGCTCAAGGAAGGCGTCACGCACTTCCGGGCCGACCTCGAAGCTGGTCGGACCGATGGCCGGGCCGAGCCAGGCTTGCAGGGTTTCGGGCGCAACCGCCATCTCGCTCACCAGATTCTCGATAACACCGCCACACAGGCTTCGCCAGCCACAGTGGGCGGCGCCAACAACCGTTCCTTCGCGATCGGCAAGGATAACGGGCAGGCAGTCGGCGGTGAGGATGGCGCAGGCGATGCCCGGATGACGGGTGTAGCTGGCGTCAGCCTCGGCCGTTTGTCCGACGTTGTTCGGGGTTAGCTCAACGACCGCGGTACCGTGTACCTGGTTGAGCCAACCAATACGGGCGCTATCCAGCTTCAAGGACTCGGCGAGTCTTCGCCGATTCTCTTGCACGTGATCTGGAGCGTCTTCGACGTGAACACCGAGGTTAAGACTGTTCCAGGGTCGACCGCTGACTCCACCGGCGCGGGTTGTGCTGATCGCCCGCACTCTGTCGGGCGCAGGCCAGTCTGGTTTCAGGGCGTCACTTTCAATAGTCACGGGTTTCCAGCTCCCGGGCGTGTTTGCGCAGAGCTTCAATCAACGCAACCATATCCTCAGGCAAGGGAACCTCCCAGGTCAGGATTTCACCGGTTTCCGGGTGTTCCAGGGTCAATTGCCGGGCGTGGAGGGCCTGACGGTTGAACGCCGAGAGGGCCTCTCTAAGCTCGTCAGTGGTTCCCTTGGGCAGTCTCAGCCGACCTCCATAGAGCGGATCTCCGACCAGCGGGTGTTTTACATGGGCCATATGAACCCGGATCTGATGGGTTCGGCCGCTTTCCAGTTTGCAGCGGACGTGAGTGTGGGCGGCAAAACGTTCCACCAGACGATAATGGGTGACCGCCGGTTTGCCGGAGGCGACGACCGCCATTTTCTTGCGCTCCCGAGGATGCCGGCCGATGGGCGCATCAACCGTTGCGCCGCCGGTGAGGGTGCCAACGACGACGGCCTCGTACTCGCGGCCCATGGTTCGGGTTTGTAGCTGGTCGACCAGGGACGTGTGCGCAATCAGGCTACGGGCAACGACCATAATGCCCGAGGTGTCTTTGTCGAGGCGGTGTACGATACCCGCCCTGGGCAGATTCTCGACCTCCGGTGCGTAGTTCAGCAGGGCATTGACCAGGGTTCCATCGGCATGGCCGGCCGCCGGGTGCACTACTAGGCCCGCGGGCTTGTTGATGACCAGCAAGTGCTCGTCCTCATAGACAATATCGAGGGAGATTTCCTCGGCCTGCCAGCTCACCTGGGCTTCCGGCTCGGCATCCAGCGCCAGGCGATCATCCAGCATCACTTTGTCCCGAGGCTTTCGCGTCTCACCATTCACCGTCAACGCGCCGCTTTTGATCCAGGACTGCAGGCGGGAACGGGAATGTTCGGGCATCAGTTCTGCCGCGGCCTGGTCAAGGCGCCGATCACTCAGTTCCGGCGGCACGACAAAGTTGGCGATGATTCGTTTTTCAGATGACATTAAGCCCCCAGGGCCTGTGTGTGTTACGTTTCGGTCAGATTATTGGAAACAGCGAGGCATTGCTCTGCACATGGAGCCACTTCCCCGCTACAATGACTGCCCTTGAATTAATCGACATTATACGGGATTCCGGAATGAGATCAGGTCTTCGTTTGCTGTTACTTTCCACACTGGTTGTTCTGGTCAGTGCCTGCGCCTCCAACAAGCAGGAGGAAGTACTTCCGGAGAAGACCTACTATGAGAATGCACGCCAGGCCATGACCTCCGGGAATTTCAACGAGGCAGAGGAGAACCTGGATGCCCTGGAAACCTACTATCCCTTCGGTCGCTACGCCGAACAGGCCCAGCTTGATCTGATTTATGCCCGCTACCAGAACCTGGACCTGGAAGGTTCCCGCGCAGCTGCCGACCGTTTTTTGCGTCTGAACCCGCAAAGTGACCACGGGGATTATGCGCTCTATATGCGTGGCCTCGCCTCCTACAACCTGGATATCGGCCTTGCTGCCCGTTACTTTCCGATCGACGTTGCGGCCCGGGATCCAGGCGAGCAGCTGCAGTCTTTCCGGGATTTTTCGGAACTGCTGAGCCGCTACCCGGAAAGCCAGTACGTCGCAGATGCCCGACAGCGAATGATCGCAGTGCGCAATCGCATGGCTGAGCTGGAACTTTACGCTGCCCGCTATTACGTCAAACGCCAGGCCTATGTGGCGGCCAACAACCGGGCGCGGTACATCATCGAGAATTATCCGACCGCAACGGTTACTGAAGAGGCTCTGATTATCCTGGCAGAAACCTTTCGCTTCCTGGATCTGAAAAAAGGTTCACAGGACGCAATCGCCATGCTCCGTACCAATTTCCCGGAAAGTGAGGCATTCAATGCCGACGGCGATTTTGAGGTGGATCTGCTGGAGGGTGAAAACCGTTCACTGACGAACGTTGTTACCTTCGGTTTGATGGGCGACGAGTAAGGGCTCAAACAGCTGAATTTGGGGCCAGATGAAAAGTTCATCTGACCCCGAATACTTCAACTATTTGCCACTCTTCCAGCCGTTGGTGATCGGATAACGCCGGTCCTTGCCAAATCCTCGCTCGGTAATTCGAACACCAATCGGCGCCTGCCGACGTTTGTATTCGTTGATATCTACAAGACGAATAACCCGCTCAACGTCGACTCGCTCGAAACCTTCCGCAACGATCGCATCGGCACTGAAATCCCGCTCTACATACAGATTCAAAATCTGATCCAGTACATCGTAACCGGGCAGGCTGTCTTCATCTTTCTGGTCCGGCGCCAGTTCTGCCGATGGCGGCCGGGTGATCACACGCTCGGGGATCACTTCTCCCTCCGAAAGCGTGTTGCGGTATTTGGCCAGGCGGAATACCAGGGTTTTGGGCACATCCTTGAGCACATCAAAGCCGCCAGCCATATCGCCATAAAGCGTTGAATAGCCCACCGCCATCTCGCTCTTGTTACCAGTGGTCAGCACCAGGGAACCAAACTTGTTGGAAAGCGACATCAGCAGAACACCCCGGAGACGCGCCTGCAGGTTTTCCTCGGTTGTATCCGGTTTGGTGCCCTCAAAAGGCGCTGCCAGAGTTTCCATGAAGGCGTCGTACATGGGTTCAATGGAAAACACATCATACTGCACGCCCAGGGCAACGGCTTCAGCCTCGGCATCCTCAAGGCTCATGCTGGAGGTGTAACGGAACGGCATCATCACCGCCCGAACCCGATCCTTGCCCAGTGCATCGACGGCAACCGCCAGAGTCACTGCCGAGTCGATACCGCCTGAAAGCCCTAGAACCACCGATTTGAATCCGTTCTTGTTTACGTAATCCCGTACACCGGTCACCAGGGCGCTGTAGACATTAGCCTCCAATGTCGGCTCTTCCGGCAACGCCTGGGATACCGACTGACAGTGGTGTTCGCACAGAAAGTCGACCGGATATAATCCTTCACCAAACTGAGGGGCCTCTGCAGTCAGCACACCGGAATGGTCAAACACCATGGAGCCACCGTCAAAAACCAGCTCGTCCTGACCGCCCACCAGATTCACATAAACGATACTGACCAGATTCTCCCGGGACTTTCTCTCCAACAGGGCCTTGCGACGTGCCTGCTTGTCGATATCGTAGGGTGACGCATTGAGATTCAGAATCAGACGGGCGCCTGCGGCCGCACAGTCTTCTACCGGGCCCTCCTTCCAGAGATCTTCACACACGGTGATACCTACGGGAACGCCGCGGATATCCAGAGTCAGAACATCCTGGCCTTCGGCAAAGTAACGCTTCTCGTCAAACACCTGGTAGTTGGGCGGGAAGCGCTTGAAATACCGGCCGGTAATTTCGCCACCATCAATCACCACCGCCGCGTTATACAACAGCGGGCCATGACGAAGGGGAGCACCGATAACGATCACCGGGTCCAGCCGTTCCGCCTGCAACCTTTCCAGCGCTTCGTTGACCCGTACCTCCAGGCTCGGGCGCAACAGCAGATCCTCCGGCGGATAGCCGGTCAGGCAAAGCTCCGGGAAAACCACGATGTCTGCCTGATGCTCGGACGATGCCCGGCGGGTAGCCTCCAGGACGAGCTCGGTATTGCCGGGTATGTCTCCCACCAGAAAATCCAGCTGGGCCATCACCACCCGCAGTTTTCTGGCAGACACCCCGGTCGCTGCCTGGTTTCCGGACACGGACATAAATCGGCTCCTGTAACTCATTGCCATGAAAAGGCTATTATAACCCCGCATAGGCGTGGATTTCTTCCGACCAACAGCGGATTCCTGTAAATCATGGCAGCAGATACACCAGCACAGTCGGCCGAAACGCTCGGCCAACCCCCTTCAACACCGTCCGGTGTGCAGCAGGCAAAGCTATTCAGGATCTACAACCACTACCGCCTGGTGGTGAGCCTGATGCTGGTGGCGCTGTTATTCGTGGACCCAGTCAACTTTGACATGCGTTTCCGGCTGCTGGATTACTACCAGGCAGGCGTCTCCGCTTACCTTGGTCTCAATGCCTTCATTGCCCTGCTCCTGGTGGCGGGCTTTCACCCCAGCCAGCGCCACATTACGCTTTCCATCCTGGTGGATATCCTGATCATGCACGGCCTGCTGCTTGCCAGTACAGGCATTACCAACGGCCTGGCCAACCTGGTGATTGTGTCTGTTGCGGCGGGCAATATCCTGACCCCAAGCCGCATGGGCACCTTCTATGCCGCTTTGGCCGCAATCTGCTCCCTGGGGATCTCTGGCTGGGCAGTTCTGGCTCTGGGCGAGTCCGCCGACGATATTGTCCGGGCCGGCTCACTGGGCATCCTTTACTTTGCTGCGGCTTTCGTCCTACAGAGCATTTCCCGCCGGATGATGCGCAGCGAGGCTCTGGCAAGCAGCCGCGCACGCAGTATTGCCGAGCTGGAGAAGATCAACCAGCAGATTATCCAGCGCATGCGTACCGGCATTCTGGTGCTGGACCGTTTCGGCCAGATCCGTCTTGCCAACGCTGCCGCCGAGGAGCTTTTATATGGTGCGCCAAAGACCTCGGTTCCGATTCAGGAGCGCGCAACCGTGTTGCCCAAACCGCTAAAGCAGGGCCTGGACGCATGGCTGAAGGACCCGACCCAGCGCATTGAGCCGTTCCAGCCCTCACCCACATCGCCGCTACTGCAGGCCAATTTCACCCAACTGGATCAGGAACGGGGTGACCAGATCCTCGTGTTCATTGAAGACATGAGCAAAGTCACCCAGCAGGCCCAGCAGATGAAGCTGGCATCGCTGGGCCGACTCACAGCCGGCATTGCTCACGAAATCCGCAATCCGCTGGGCGCAATCAGCCACGCGGCCCAACTTATGGAAGAAGCACCGAACCTGGAAGCCGGCGACCGCCAGATGCTGGCGATCATCCAGCGACACTCCCGCCGGGTGAACGGGATTATCGAAAACGTTCTTGATCTTTCAAGACGCCGGGCCGCCAATGCAGATCTGATCGAAGTCGCACCCTGGCTCCAGGAATTTCGGGAAGATTTCCTGCAAACGCAGGACGAGGACTGCACCACAGCCAACATTGTTCTGAAAATCGATCCGCAACTACCGCCAGCGCGGTTCGACAAAAGCCAGATTGAGCAGGTGATGGTGAACCTTTGCGACAACGGTTTACGCTACAGTCAGCAGCACTCGGGCCAGCAAAAGATCGGAATACACGCCGGGGCAACCGAGGATGGCGAGCGGGCCTATATCGATGTGCGGGACCTGGGCCCCGGCATTGCGCCGGAAAACAGAAACTCAGTGTTCGAACCGTTTTTCACCACAGACAAGACCGGGACCGGGCTCGGGCTTTATCTGGCCAGGGAACTGTGCGAGGCTAATCAGGCGCATCTTTCCCTGGTAGAAGACAACAAGCCCGGCTGCTGTTTTCGCATTACATTTGCTCACCCGAGGCGAATGATCTGAGCCTGCGCCGGCGGATATCGGGCGCTTGAACAACGACATGGAACCGACGACACAAGATGACCACATACACAGCGCTGATTGTTGATGATGAACCGGACATCCGGGAGTTACTCGAGATCACCCTCACCCGGATGGGAATATCAACCCTCACGGCACCCGACCTCACCAGCGCCCGGAAATTGCTGGAACAGAACGCCACCCACCTCTGCCTGACCGACATGAACCTGCCAGACGGTAATGGCATTGAACTGGTCCAGTGGATTCAGAAACACTCTCCGGCCACGCCTGTTGCCTTGATCACAGCGTACGGCAACATGGACACCGCGATTGAATCGCTCAAAGCCGGGGCTTTTGATTTCGTGTCCAAACCGGTGGAGCTGCCCCGACTAAGGGAACTGGTCAATAGCGCCCTCAAGCTATCTGAGCCCAAGGCAGACGCGGAAGATACAGCCGACGAGCCAGGCCTGCTACTCGGCAAATCACCAGAGATTCGAAAACTCCGGAACCAGACCCGAAAACTGGCCCGAAGCCAGGCCCCCGTGTTTATCAGTGGCGAATCTGGCAGTGGTAAAGAGCTGGTGGCCCGAATGATCCACCTCCAGGGACCCCGCCGCGAAGGACCGTTCATCGCGGTTAACTGCGGTGCGATTCCCTCGGAACTGATGGAAAGCGAATTCTTCGGCCACAAGAAAGGCAGCTTTACCGGGGCCGTGGAGAACAAAGACGGCCTGTTCCGCTCTGCCAACGGAGGTACCCTATTCCTTGATGAAGTGGCAGACCTGCCCCTGGCCATGCAGGTGAAACTGCTCCGCGCCATACAGGAAAAAGCCGTTCGGCCCGTCGGGGACACCAAGGAAGTGCCCGTCGACATTCGGGTACTGAGCGCCACCCACAAGAATCTGCCGGAGCTGGTCCAGGAAGGCAGCTTTCGTCAGGATCTTTTCTACCGGATTAACGTGATCGAACTCGCAGTACCACCCCTGAGAGAGCGGCCGGATGATATTTCTCTGCTTTCGAATCACATTCTTGAACGGATTGCGAAAGAGTATGAGTGTGACCCTGCCTCGTTAACGCCAGCGGCCGTGGACAGACTGCGAGGCTATGACTTTCCGGGCAATGTCCGGGAACTGGAAAACGTCTTGGAGCGGGCTTTTACCCTGTGCGACGCCGATCAGATCGATGCTGATGATCTGCATCTGGGGAATGGTGTTCAGCATGCAGCTTCGGCCTCGCAGATCATTGCTGAAGGGCAAGCAAACGGGGAAGATGGCATTGCAGCAGTACCCGATGGTGAAATCGATCTCGAAGGATATCTGGAAGGCATCGAGCGGCAAGCCATTGAGAAGGCGCTTGAGGCAACTCGGTGGAACAAGACGGCGGCAGCGAAACGATTGGGGATTAGCTTTCGAGCATTGCGGTATAGGTTGAAGAAGTTGGGAATGGAATAAAAATGTATTAACCTTCTCTTTGCCGTAAGGACTACGGTAGATAAAACTTAGCTTGACTGCCATCAAGGACTGGATGGCTAGTAGGAGATTCAAGGATGAGAACCACCTCCTCTTCCAAAGGCTTAACTTTGGTGGAATTATTGGTTGTTATATCGCTTTTAGCGCTTTTAGCAACGAAAGCTGTGCCTTCTTTCAATGAACTTATACAAAATAGCCAACGAACAGCTGCCATCTCTGAGCTTCGTCAGTTTCTAGCCTTAGCCAGACGACATTCAGTTATGACAGGGCAGATCGTAACCGTATGCCCTACGGAACCTGACGGTAAGTGCGGCCGAAATTGGAACGGGCCTGTTTCAATGTTTGCAGACCCAGGTAATCAACGGACTCTCCTTCAAGGCACCAAAGTCAATGCGGTTTTGCCTCCCCCTAAATTTGGAAATTTTATCGTGAGGTCACTGTCGAGAAGCTATTTCCAATTCAGACCAGATGGTTTTATATACAGCGATTTGGGAAACATCACCTGGTGCCCAGATTCAGGAGAAGCCTCTCTGGCAGGCCAGCTGATCATAAGCCGGAGTGGACGAATAAGAACCGCCACAGACAGCAACGGAGACGGCGTGGTCGACGACGCGAAGGGAAAGCCCGTGCGCTGCTGAATCACCAGCAGCCCGCAACGGTACTGCCATCTTTCACTGCAGTCTTCGCTCCGGTGTTCGAGATTCTGAGTGTGCCACAATCATCGTTCGCCTGATCACCCGAAGGCGCTGCCTGAAGAGAATAGGTGTTCGCAGTGACCGACCCATTAAAACCTATGGTGTAAAATGCAGTCCCACTCCGAGGAGACTGCGTAAACGGCAGCGTTGGGGCATTTCCGGAAGCATCAAGGTAACTGAAATTTGCGGAGTATTGACGTTCCATCCATTGGGCCAATTCCATTAAATCGGCTTGAGTCGCTGTCCGTCGAGTTTCTCTTACCTGGTTCTGATAGGAAGGATATGCGATCGCTGCAATAATCCCAATGATCGCCACTACGATCATTAACTCGATAAGAGTGAAACCAAGATTTTGCTGTCGGTTGGCGCCCTCTTTAGTTGTACCCAGCGAATGACTCATAGGGTATCCACCTCAATCAGAATCCGTTCCAATTCGCTACCAGACCTCTCATACTTCATTGACTTTAATTTTTGACCTTCACGAAGAATTTCCAACGCAGCTTGACCTGAAATCGATTGCCCGTTCATTATCACTTCCCGCTTAACGAACATTTCCTGGTCGTCGATAACCAACCTACCTTCGGTCGGGTAGATTGAATTGACAATAACCTGCTGCGCCTCCAACGTTGTATTTAAACCAGTTTTTGGCGACGTTTGGGCGATAGCCATGGCTGAGGAAACAGTCATGGCGAGCAAAAAAATCAAACCGAAAGCCTTATTCATGAAAATCCCCTTAGAGTCCAGACCCAAACAAACTATGGCGTTCACTCAACCAACTCATTCCAGCCACGACGACCAGCATTCGTAACTGCGCCACTCAATGGAGGAATTTCTACAACGTCGACAGGTTCGTCACCGTCGCTACCCGGCGTAAATCTGAAATTTCCAAGAATTGTAGACTGGTTTGGCATTGAATTTATCTTGTAGCCTGTCACGATCTGACTGAAGTCAAGAAAAGCTCTGGACTCTGGAGTTCTGCCGTCCAGACCGAACGCAAGAATCCAGCCCGCCCCGCCACCCAAGCAAGGATTTTGGTCCGGAATAATTGTGTTCAAATACAGAAACTCCCCTCTAACCTGCGGGCTAACGACAGCCCTCTCGCCACTAATATCCAAGTCAGCATACCAGCCATTAATCTCGGAAAAATCAAGGGCGTCCCCATTTGAGTAGCGAACCTCTGCGGTCGCCTCCCCCTCCAGAGCAAGGGTAGCCTCGTCAAGAGTTCTAGGCTCGAGTGTTGACCGTGTAAGACCAGCTACACCCTTATCCCATAACCCGTAAACTGACTGTGTATTTGTCGAGGTTACATCGTCACTTTCTAGGTATTGGCCGGTTCCGAAAAATATCAGCAGATTCGGTTCATTACCTGCACGGACTGCGTCTTTGTTTGCAGCCGCCACAGGCGCAGCCGTAATTGGCTGATTGGATGCTGCTGTGAAAAGCGGCTGTGGACCCGAGGCGTTGGAATATGCAGTCCCCCAGGAACCATTTGTGCCATCAGCTACCCAGAGCTTGCCATCAAGATCCCCTGCGTAGATCCGGTCAATCAGATAGTCACCAGTGGTATCGAAAGCACTGAGAGGAGATAGGCCATCACCATCCGAATCGAATTCGACATACCGGACTTCATCGCTCTCCCAAGTTCCATCCATACCCCCCTCGATATCCAACATGAAAAACCCGGTTGAATCTTCGGTAGAGTTGTATCCGTTAGATACGAAGGCGGTCCAGCGAATATCTGAACTTCCCCATTTGGCCATACCGATGATCGGGGCCTGCGTAACATAGCCAAGTTTGTTGTCGTTGCCCGCAGTAAACTCCCAAAGAACTATACTTTCTGCATTCGACTCTGAGAAGCTAGAAGGATCCGTTACATCAAGAGCGAAAATTCCTTTTGCGCCAGCTCTTCCGCCGCCAACAATGACACTTCTCCACGCCGTATCGTTAGTGAGGTTGCCATTTGCTCGCTTTCCTTTGGTATAGATATCCTGCTGCCTGATCTCCAAATCAACGTAGTACCGATGCTGATAGGCAGGGTCCGTGAGAAAATGAAGTCCTGCATTGTCAGCCGTAGAGTTGTAAACAAACTCAGGGATATATGCCAGAACTTCCTGCCCACCGCTCTTCGTCGCCGAGAAACCATGGAGCATTCCATCATTAGAGCCCACGTAAACAACAGGTGAACGATCTTTGTTGGTTTCCGCGAAGTCAGAGAAACGCTCGGAGGATTCGCCAAATGGATCCGAGTCCGGCCAGATAGCGCGTGGAGCACCCACAAACTCGGGGGAGGAATTAACAATGGATCCTAATCGGCTTCCCCGCTTACGAAACTCAGTGGTGTCCTCCAGTGAACGATCGCCGCGAATAAAATTCAACCTTTGCTCTGCCACAGTATCTGTGACGCCACCATAACGGAGGTCGTTTTTCTGGACATCGGTGAGATCATCCCAAAGAAAGGGGCTTGCGCTACCATTACCGTAGGTGATGATCACACGCTCATTGGTGCTGATGTCACGTTCATCCAGTAGGTCTCCAGCGGACCACCCGTTTCCGGCTTCTATCGCATCTTCAATATCGGGCACTACGGGGGTATCTGTTCCTCCAAGCTCAACGGCTTTGAGGTCGCCAGTCCAACCGTTTGGATCAAACTGGGATGAAAATATCAGTGCACCTTCCTGGAAAGAAGAGACATCAAACTCAACAGCCGTTGAAGACCCAGCTTCAGCTGTAATATCGCCTACGGTACCCTTTAGCTCTTTCGCAAAGGTCGAGGGGTTTGACGCACTAAAAAATCCACCTCGAGCGTTAACCGCGGCATGCAACATATCGTTCACTTTGTCTTCGTCAGAGGTTCCGCCCCACCAATTCAAGTATGTTCCATCTTCAATGGCTTTAAATGCAGCGACAGGATCCACCGATCCGGCGACGCCCAAGCCAACGGTATACGTAACCATATGTTGCCAAAAAGCGGGATTTCTCTCAGATACAGGCACATAGTTGTTAATGTCAGTTCTCAGGTCGCGCTTCCAGTAATACATGGCAACGTCTGCAAGGGTTCTGGAATTTCTGCCATCTTTAAACGGATCCACTGCCAAGTATTCGAAAGAATCGCCTCGTTCATTAGTTATCGCAGAGCCATTTACATCATCTGCCTGGTAGACATCAGAACTCGGATCACTACCGTTGTAGTAACCATCAGACATCAGGATGCTGTATGAGAGCCGACACTCTCTGACGGGATTTGTTTCAGAAACTTCTTTGCTCGGATCGTCTGACCAAGCCCTTTCACTTTCCTCAAAATACTGGCCAGCACCTTCGAGAGCGCGCCTCAGAGGGGTGTTACCACTGGCCGGGACATCATATAACCACCCTAAAAAAGCAGATCTTTGGTCATTTGAGTATTCGCGAACACCTGAAACAATTGCCCTGACGTCGGAAGCGTCGTCAATATCATTCTGCCCTCGATTTATTCTTCCCCACCCTAAGCGGAAAGAGGTCGGTAGCTCGAAAAACGCTTCCGCGATTCCGGCGCGCGACATGTACATTCTTGTTGAATAATAGGTAAACCAGTTTGCGAAATTTTGTCTCTCTTCATCAGATTGATCTTTGACAACAACCTTAGTATAGCAAGAGGCTGTTTTCGGGCTCGAAACACAAGCATCGGAGCTTTCATCCAACTGGTAATAAAATGCTGGCTCGTTATATGTATTACGCCAGGTCGGGAAGACATTCTCTAGGTTTGCGTCTCCCGCCGTAGTCATGTTGTCCGCGTAACCATAATAGTATGCCCCAGTAAAAGGACTATTCTGTTTACGCCCGGTTCCATCGGCTTTTCGTGGAGGCAGATATTGCAAATCAGGGTCAAACCATATGGTGTTCACTGCACTTGAAAAATACCAGGGACAATTTGAGGGGTTATTACAAAGATCATTGCCCAACTCATCTGGCATATATTCTCGCTCCATTGAGCCGGAATCATCGATGATGAACATCAAGTTCGGCGCAACAGCACTACCAATAAAAAGCGGCTCTTGAGCAAAATCCGGCCTAGCAGAGTAACCAGCGGTTGGAAGAACGAGAAGCCCAGCCAACGTACCAACAAACCATCTTGAATCAATCATTCGTTTCCTCCTGCCAGCCCACCAGGCTGAAAAATATAGAAGCCTTCCAGCAAGCGTGCGCTGGTCCCAGATGGCCCGGGAGCTCGAACAACGATACGCGCGTAGTCAAACTCGGTTGGTCCTGCCGCACCATACTGGCTCAGATCTCGCGGTAATTGCGCTTCAGCATCCAGAGTGACCTTACCTTTGTAGTCATAGAAATAAAGAGCTGAAATGCCATTTACAGCCGAAGCCTCGATTGCATTTACTGGATCCCCGGTTTCCCCGCTTTTGCTCCATGTCGTTGCTGCGAATGGAGAAGGGGGAGAAGCGCTTGAGCCCGGTGCTGACTCGTAAAACCCGGTTGTTGAGCCGAAATCGTCCAGATCGGCCAAACCATCCAGAGCCGCTTCAGCTTCAACCATTGCCCTTTCAGCTATCTCAAGTGCCAGCATCCCATCTCGCTGAGCTGAGGCCATCCGCTCCTGCATTACGCTGCCCTGCATACCTGAAATTGCCAGCAATGAGAGCACGAGCAGGATTACTAGCGAGACAAGGAGAACGGCACCCTTTTGTGTGTTTTTTGGCATAACATTTACCTCAGATGCGGTTCCGGATCGCGGCAGTGAAGTTAAAAGCTCTGTAGAGCCTGTCGTCTTGCGCAGTCCAGTTTTTTACTCCCGAGCAATCGGTCCAACTGGGGTAACAGAGTCTGGATCTGGTCTGCAAAACCTCATCTTCGCCGCCACGAACAAGCAGACTGACTTCCACAGCGAGCACGCTGTCCCAATCTAATGTTGAATCGCTTGGTAGCTTCCAATCCTGGACTCCAGTTGCAGGCTGCCCCTCACCAAAGCGCAGGCGCATATCAATAACGCCCGAAACAAGCTCAAACGTCGTCCCGTTGCGATCTCTCATAAAGAGGCCAGGCTCTCCTGATGCACCGGTTGCGATAAAGTAAGCCTCAGAGTAGGTCCGAAATACATCCGACCCTTCACCATACACAGCGCTCAAACAGTTCTGCGTGGTAGTGCAACCCGGAGGTGAATTGGCTGAAAAGTCATTCCCAGGCTCACCATTGCCACTATTTGCGACCAATGTAATTGTTGCGCCGCCAGTTCCGCCTTGAACATTAGACAATTCAAAAATATCGCCGTTAATACAGTCAGTTATCAGGATGATATCGCCAGTCTCAAGGTCTCCACGCTCATTTACTGTAAAAGATGCCGAGTTCACCTGAGCCGTTGAAGCAACTGAGGCGCCAGCTCTCCTAACACCCATTGTTACGAAAAAGTCAGTTCCTGCGATAGCGTCAGTTGGTCTCAGCGAACTTTCAGCCGTGATGCCCTGGAACTGGAAATCATGAAGTGCCGGATCATAATCAGAGTCGGAAACATCAAGGTTATTTGTGACCCCCTCTAAAGGGAAACAGCCGTAGAAGCCAGCATTTCGCAGGGCCCTCGAAAGAATATCTGCTCCAAAGCGGCCAGATTCCTGAGCCCGGGCACTTGCCTCCACTACCCGGAAGGACTGGCTGTTCGACGAAAATATCTGAACCAAACCCACTGTCAGAAAGGTGCCCAAAAGTAAGGCAATCATTAACTCGATTAATGAAAGCCCGCTCTGTTTTGATGGTGAGACGTTCAAATTCATTGCTTAAAGACTCGCGTTCATTGTCAGGGTTTGCGTAGCCGAGCCAGAATCACTAAACGGATCCCTCTCGGTCCACTGAACCGTAATCTGAGCCACATCTGCACTTACGGAAATCTGCAGATCACTGTCGGCACCAAGAACCTGCTGCATATTTGCCTCGAGTTGAGCGAGATCTGCTGAATCGAGAACATCTCCACCATTCGCCCTGACTCTGTCTGCAGCTGTTTGCGCATACAACGTTGCCTCCGAACGGAGAGTTGAATTCGCTGTTTGCTGCATAGACAGCAGTTGGACTCCTGCGACACCGAGCAAACCGATTGCCAGCACCAACAATGCGACAAGCACTTCGATCATTGAGAAGCCTGACTCTTTGTGGATTCGTCTCACTGGAGCTACCCTCACGGACATGTAATCGTTGTAGATTGGACCTGACCACCAAGAGTGACAGATACCTGAGTACCACGCTCTCCACTCTCGCCACATACGTTAAAAATCACATTGGAAGTATGTGTCGCCAGCCCATTAGCTCTAAAACCGGGATTTGAGCCAGATGTAAGCGATATATCTACACCGTCGCCCGGGCCTTCCACTTCTCGCAAAGTTTGCAAAGCTCCATTAACGGTAGCCTGAATCAAAACCCCCCCAGAGTAGTCTGAACCGTTTGGCGCCACAGAAACCGTAGTGCCCAATCGAACTGCTTCGGCTCGAGCCATGTTCAAGGCTCCCACCAAATCATTGCTTGACGACGTCAATCTGTTGCTCTCTATGAGCCTGCCAAAGCCCGGAACAGCCACAGTCGCCACGATTGCGATGAGTGTGATCAGAATGAGAAGTTCTATTAACGTAAAGCCAGCTGGCTGTTTGTGAATCAGCATAGTAGTTCCCACTATTCGTTATTCTTAAGGTAACTTGGGTAGGAGAGGCTATCTAGGGTAAGAGCGACGAAAGGAATTAAAGGTAGGATGAACGGTTATCAACTTGAGAAAAGATGACGCAATTCACAATCACGTCATCTTTTCATGCCATATGCGATGATGTAGACGCTTCACTAGTCGGCTAGCTAACCTCCACCACATCTATCCGAAGCTCTTTTGGCATAGAAAACACAATATTCTCCTCACGCCCGGCAATCTCCTCCGGAACGCTGCCGCCAAGCTCTCGCAGGCGAGTAATTACATCATTCACCAGAACCTCCGGAGCTGAGGCGCCAGCGGTCACGCCAACCGAGGTCTTCCCTTCCAGCCAGGCGGCGTCGATCTGGGAGGCCTCGTCGATAAGATAGGCTGGTGTGCCCATGCGCTCGGCCAGCTCGCGCAAGCGATTTGAGTTGGAGCTGTTCGGCGAGCCAACCACCAGCATCAGATCACAGTCGCCAGCCAGCTGCTTCACGGCGTCCTGGCGGTTCTGGGTGGCGTAACAGATGTCATCTTTTCGCGGGCCCTGGATTTCCGGGAACTTTGCTCGGAGGGCGTCGATGACCCGGGCGGTATCGTCCATGGACAGAGTGGTCTGGGTCACGTAGGAGAGCTTTGCGGGGTCTTTTACCTCGAGGTTGGCAGCATCCTCCTCGTTTTCCACGAGGTAGATTTCACCGCCATTGCTGTGGTCGTACTGTCCCATGGTGCCTTCCACTTCCGGGTGGCCGTGGTGGCCGATCAGCACGCATTCCCGACCATCGCGACTATAGCGCATGACTTCCAGGTGGACTTTGGTGACCAGCGGGCAGGTGGCATCGAAGACTTTCAGGCCGCGGCGGGCGGCTTCGTTCTGGACTGCCTGGGAAACACCGTGGGCGCTGAAGATAACCAGCTTGTCGTCTGGAACTTCATCCAGCTCGTCCACGAAAATGGCGCCGCGGTTGCGCAGGTTATCCACCACAAATTTATTGTGGACAACCTCATGCCTTACGTAGATAGGCGCTCCGAACACGTCCAGCGCCCGGTTTACAATTTCAATGGCGCGGTCCACGCCGGCACAAAAACCTCGGGGATTGGCGAGTCGGATCTGCATATCAACCTGCTATTCTGGTTAGTGGGCCGGGCCTGCCGGTTCCACGTCGATGATTTCTACTTCAAACGTCAGTGTACGCCCTGCCAGGGGGTGATTGAAATCCACCTCAACTTCGTCACCTTCTACACGGCTGACAACACCGGGCAACTCGCTCTGGCGCGCGTCGGCAAAGGAAATCATTACGCCGGGTTCCAGCACCATATCGGGGCTGAACTCATGGCGCTTGAACGTCTGTACGTTATTCGGGTTGTGCTGGCCAAAGGCTTTCTCGGGCGGCACCTGGAAGCTGCCTTTATCACCAGCTTTCATACCCATCAGGTAGGCCTCGAAATTCTCCGGCAGGTTGTCATCGCCGATTTCCAGGGACGCCGGCTCTTTCTCAAAGGTCGAATCAATCACTTCGCCATCCGGGAACTTCAGGGCGAAGTGCAGTTTTACCCGGGTACCCTTGTCGACAGGCAGTTCATTCATAAGAGTTACTCACTCCTTTTCGCATCCCCGTCCGAGTCGGCGGGTTTGCGGAACATATCAAGAATCATCATGGCGGCACCGATGGTGATCGCAGTGTCAGCCAGGTTAAAGGCGGGAAAGTGCCAGTCCTGCCAGTAGAAGTGCAGGAAATCGACCACGTAGCCGTGCACCACCCGATCGTAGACGTTGCCCAGGGCGCCGCCGAGTATGAGTACGATGGCAATGGCGGTCCAGGTTTCATGGCGCTGGAGGTTTTTTAGCCAGTAAATCAGCACCACGCTGACCACGAGCGCCAAAGTTACGAAGAACCAGCGCTGCCAGCCGGCCGCGCCAGCCAGAAAACTGAACGCTGCTCCAGTGTTGTGAAGCAGCGTCAGATTAAACATCGGCATCACCGGAACCGGATCACCGTAGGTCAGCATGGCGGTGGCCATGGCCTTGGTGCCAAGATCCAGAGCGATCACCAGCACCGCCAGCCACAGCCACTTCAGTTTGCTCCCGGTGACCTGCTCTGTCATGGTCGCGTCCATCAGGCGTAGGCGCGGGCTTCGCCGGGCCCTTCCACGTTGATCACACAGCGACCACAGAGGTCGTCGTACTTGGCATTGCGGCCGACGTCTTCCCGGTGGTGCCAGCAGCGCTCGCACTTGGTGTGAGCGGCGGGTGTCACCTTCACGCGGAGACCTTCATGGGAGGTCATTTCCGCATCGCCCGCTTCTGAAACCGGTTTGACACTGGCCTCGGAGGTAATCAGAACAAACCGCAGCTCCTCACCCAGGTGCTTCAGATCGGCAGCCAGGTCGCCTTCGCAGAACAGAGTCACCTCGGCACTGAGCGAGCCTTTGATTTCACCCCGTGCCCTGGCTTCCTCCAGGCACTTGTTGACGGCCTCTTTCACGCTGTACATCTCGCGCCAGTAATCGCGGCCAAGCTCAGCGTTTTCCGGCAGTGCTGTGAGACCTTCGTACCAGGTTTCATAAAACACGGTATCGCTGCGCTTACCCGGCAAATGCTGCCAGATTTCATCAGCGGTGAAGCTGAGAATCGGGGCAATCCAGCGAACGAGCGCTTCGGCCACATGGTACAGGGCCGTCTGGCAGGAACGCCGCGCCAGACTGTCGGCCTGGGTGGTGTACTGGCGATCCTTGATGATATCCAGATAGAAGCCGCCCAGAGTTGCTTCACAGAAGTTGTACACCTTCTGGTAAATCCGCAGGAAGGCGTAGTTGCCATAGTCTTCATGGAGCTCTTCCTGCAACTGCAGGGCACGATCCACCATCCAGCGGTCAAGGGCGATCATGTCTTCCGACGCCACCATGTGCTGCTCCGGATCGAATCCGGTCAGGTTGCTCAGCAGGAAGCGGGAGGTGTTCCGGATCCGGCGGTAACCATCGGCGGTCTGGCGCAGGATGTCCTTGGACACGGTCATTTCGCCGCTGTAGTCGGTTGCGGCCACCCACAGGCGCAGGATGTCGGCGCCCAGCTCGTTCATGACTTCCTGGGGCGCGATCACGTTGCCCAGGGATTTGGACATCTTGTGGCCCTTGCCATCGACGGTAAAGCCGTGGGTCAGAACCTGCCTGTAAGGCGCCACGCCATTCATGGCGATGGAGGTTTTCAAGGACGACTGGAACCAGCCACGGTGCTGGTCTGAGCCTTCGAGGTACATATCCGCCGGGAACTGGCCCAGCTCCTCGCGAACCCGCAGGACAGACTCGTGGGTGACACCGGAATCGAACCAGACATCCAGGGTATCCGTTACCTTCTCGTATTGCTCGGCATCACTACCCAGCAGGGACGACGCATCCAGCTCGTACCAGGCATCGATACCGCCCTCTTCGATCTGCTGGGCCACCTGCTCAATCAGGTTCTGGGTGTCCGGGTGCAGCTCCTGGGTTTCCTTGTGGATAAACAGGGTGATGGGCACGCCCCAGGTCCGCTGACGGGAGATGCACCAGTCCGGCGACTGGTTGAACATGGCTTCGATACGGTTCTTACCCCAGGACGGCACCCAACGTACACCCTGGATCGCTTCAAGGGCATCAGCGCGCAGGTTTTCCTTATCCATGCTGATAAACCACTGGGGTGTGGCCCGGTAGATCAGCGGGGTCTTGGTACGCCAGCAGTGGGGATAGCTGTGACGGAACTTCTCGGAGCGGACCAGCTTGCCCTCGCGCTCGAGGGCGCTGCAAACCGGCTCATCGGCCTTGTAAACGTGTACACCGGCCAGCTCACCGGCGGCCGAAGTGTAGGTGCCATCCGCCTGAACCAGGTTGATAGTGCCGATGTTGTAGGCCTTGCCCACCTCAAAGTCTTCCATACCGTGGTCAGGCGCGGTATGAACCGCGCCGGTACCGGCATCGGTGGACACGTGATCACCCAGGATCACCGGCACCTGCTTGTCGTAGATCGGGTGCTGGAGAATCAGATTCTCAAGAGCCGCGCCAGCACAGGTTGCCAGCACTTCGTAGCTCTCAACCTGCCAGCGGGCCATGATGCCATCGACCATGTCGGCAGCCAGGATCATCCGCTCCGGGCCGTGCCCGACATCGGTCTGTACCAATGCATAGTCCAGATCGGCATTAAGGGAAACGGCCTGGTTAGCCGGAATGGTCCAGGGCGTGGTGGTCCAGATAACCACGGACACATCGCCATTGCCATTATCGGTGCCGAACAGTGACAGGGCTTTTGCCTGGTCAACCGCGGTAAAGCGCACATCGATCTGGGTCGAGGTCTTGTCCTGGTATTCAACCTCGGCCTCTGCCAGTGCGGACTGACCCACCACACTCCAGTAAACCGGCTTGTAACCACGCACGAGGTGGCCCTTGGCGACAATCTTGCCCAGGGCACGAACAATACCCGCCTCAACTTTGGGATCCATGGTCAGGTAGGGTTTGTCCCACTCCCCCATCACGCCCAGGCGAATGAAATCGGTTTTCTGACCGGCAATCTGCTTGGTGGCGTAGTCGCGACAGGCCTGGCGGAAGGTCTTGTAATCCACCTTCACACCGGCCTTGCCAATCTCCTGCTCCACCTTGTGCTCGATCGGCAGACCATGACAGTCCCAGCCCGGCACGTAAGGCGCGTCATAGCCCATGAAGCTGCGGGACTTGACGATCATGTCCTTGAGAATCTTGTTGACCGCGTGACCAATGTGAATGCTGCCGTTGGCGTAAGGAGGGCCATCATGAAGGATGAACTTTTCCCGCCCTTCACGCTGCTTGCGCAGGTTGCCGTAGACGTCGAGATCCTGCCAGCGCTTGAGCATTTCCGGCTCGCGCTTGGCCAGGTTGCCGCGCATGGGGAAGGCGGTTTCCGGCAGATTCAGGGTGTGCTTGTAGTCGCTCATGGTTTGTGTGCGTACTCTTTTGGTCTTGGTCAGTTTGGGTCGGTCATTTATTCGTTGGGGCGCAGCCGGGCGTTTCAATCCGCGCTTTTCACAGAGCCGTTTTCGGCAATCCACGCTCGAGCCTGGTCAAAATCCCGGGCAATCTGATCTTTCAGCTCATCCACAGAACCGAATTTTTCCTCGTCCCGCAGGCCATGCCGGAACACAACCTCCAGGTGCTGACCATAAAGTGTGCCAGCAAAGTCAAACAGGTGCACTTCCAGTGAGGGCCGCTTGCCGTCAACGGTCGGACGCACACCAATATTGGCAACGCCATCGAATCGGGCGCCATCGTCAAGGGTGGCGGCAACCACATAGACACCGCGCAGGGCGGGTGTCCGATGTAACAAAATATTCGCGGTTGGCGCACCAATCTGGCGCCCCAGTTGGCGGCCATACACGACCCTCCCCCGGATTCGATAGGGGTGGCCCAGCAGCGATTCGGCTTTCTCGAGCCCATTCACCGTGAGTAAATCCCTGACACGTGTACTGCTTACTCGCTCGCCGTCGACGGTTACTGTCAGGGTATTCTCGACGGAAAATCCGGCGTCGTATCCAACTTTCTCG
This sequence comes from Marinobacter flavimaris, assembly GCF_045057155.1. NCBI lineage: Bacteria > Pseudomonadati > Pseudomonadota > Gammaproteobacteria > Pseudomonadales > Marinobacteraceae > Marinobacter > Marinobacter flavimaris. The sequence continues at coordinate 4,546,893 of NZ_CP171359.1, read as the reverse complement.
AGAAGCGCGAAATCGCCCGCCCGATCACAGCCAAAACGGAAATCATCGCCGACCACAAGGTGACGAACCGCCAATCCATGGATCAGAACATCGTCTATAAAGCCCATGGCCGAATAACTACGGAACGCCTGGTTGAAGCGCAGGCACAGCACAATATCAATGCCTTCCGCCAGCAGGGCCTCGAACTTCTGACGAAATCCCATCAGCCTCGGCGGCGCTTCCCTGCCCTGAAAAAACTCCCGGGGTTGGGGCTCGAAAATCATCACCACCGAGGGCACGCCCAGGGCCTTGGCCTTACTTTTGACCTGATCAATAATGGTCTTGTGCCCAAGGTGCACACCGTCGAAGTTACCGATGGTGGCGACACACCCGTTGGCGAGCGGTGAATCCTCCCGACGGGAAAGCATTTTCAGGTTGGTCAGGCCCCGGATCAGACGCATGCAATGCGAACCTTCAATTGCCAGCTAGCTTTCAGCGCTCACTTTTACCGCAACGCTGGTGAGAAAACGCGCGATTATACCTTACCTGTGGCGGAAATGTCTTACCCGAACCCCGGCCAGCGCCAGTGCAACGAAGTACACGGCGACACCCGCCCCTACCAGCATCGCCATGTCCGCTGCACGCTGATAGCCTTCGTTTGCCAGCCACACCGACACCGGGGCGTTGAGCCAGACAATGACGGCCGCCAGGGCACCGTTGGCAAATAGCAGCTGTAGCAGAAACCGGGGCCAGCCGGGCTGGCTCTGCCAGGCCCCTTCCTTACGCAGTCCGCGCCAAAGAAGGTAGCCATTCAACCAGGCCGATATTGAGGTAGCCAGCGCGAGACCGGCGTGGGCCAGCGGGAAAATGAGAATCAGGTTGAACACCATGTTTGCCACCATGGCAATGATGCCGATCTTGACCGGGGTTTTGGTGTCTTCTCTTGCGAAAAACCCCGGCGCCAGAACCTTGATGAGCATGAACGCCAGCAACCCGGCGGAATAGGCCCGCAAGCTCTGGGCCGACATGGCCACATCCCGGTCGGTAACGGCGCCATAGTGGAACAGGGTGGCAATCAGCGGCTCGGCCAACAGCGCAAGCGCCAGGGCAGCCGGTAGACCAATCAACAGGACCGCCCGAACCGCCCAATCCAAAGTGGCCGCGAACTGGTCCGCTGACGCCGCTGCGTGTTTACGGGAAAGGCTCGGCAGAATAACCGTCGCAATGGCTATCCCGAACACGCCGAGGGGCAATTCCGAGAGTCGATCGGAGTAATACAACCAGGAAACGCTGCCGGTCTGGAGAAAGGACGCCAGAACCGTATCCAACAGCAGATTGATCTGGCTGACGGATACCCCGAACAGCGCAGGCGCCATCAGCTTGAGAATCCGGCTGACACCTTCGTGGCGATAATCCACACGAGGCCGTGGCAGCAGGCCCAATCGCATCAGAAACGGCAACTGGAAAAACAACTGCAGGGCCCCGGCAATGAAAACACCCCAGGCCAGAGCCATCACCGGCTCATCCATCAGCGGCGTCAACCAGATGGCTGCCGCAATCATCGCCAGATTGAGAAGAACCGGGGTAAACGCGGGTACCGCAAAGCGATCGTAACTGTTGAGGATGCCGCCGGCGAAGGCTGTCAGGGATATCAGCAACAGGTACGGAAAGGTGATGCGCAACATGTCGCTGGTCAGCGCAAATTTCACCTCATCATCCAGGAAACCAGGGGCAAAGACCGCCGTCAGCACCGGCGCCCCGAGAATGGCCACCAGCGTGACGCCCAACAGCACCAAGCCGAGGGAGCCGGCCACCGCATTGACCAGCCGCTGAACGTCCGAGAGCGACTGATTCTCCCGATAGGATGACAGGACAGGCACAAAAGCCTGGGAGAAGGCGCCTTCCGCAAATAGCCGACGCAGGAAATTCGGAATCTTGAAAGCCACAAAAAAAGCATCGGCACCGGCACCGGCACCGAAATAGCGAGCGATGACCATATCCCGAACCAGACCCAGCACCCGGGACAGCATGGTCATAATACCGACGAGCCCCGACGATCTGAGTAGTCCTGGCGGCTTGGGTAATTGCTTCTGTTCAGGCGTTGATTCAGGTTCCGACGACATGCAGGCCCTTGCTTGGCATTCTGAATATCCTTTTGGCGCTCGTATTTCGGGAATTACCTGCTTCCCGGTCAAGCCCGCGTTCAGTGAGCCGCGAGTTTACCACAGGCCTTCTGTGTCGGGGCATGAAATGGGTTTTAGCCTTGACATTTGAAGGTTTGAGCGGCATAGTTCCGCGTCATTTATTTCGACGCGCTGGTTTTGGCGCGCCCGCGATGTAACGAATCATTCAGCAACGAATTTGAGATTTTCAGGAGTTTTACGGTGGCAAATTCCCCGCAAGCCAAGAAGCGCGCACGTCAGAACGAGAAGAACCGCAAGCACAATGCAAGCCTGCGCTCCATGGCTCGTACTTATGTGAAAAAGATCCAATCCAAGATCGAAGCCGGCAACTACGAAGAAGCCCAGGCCGCTTTCCAGCAGGCTCAGCCGATTCTGGACAGCATGGTCAACAAAGGCATCTTCGCGAAGAACAAGGTTGCTCGTAGCAAGAGCCGCCTGAGCGCCAAGATCAAGGCCCTGAAGAGCGCCTAATCAGCTCGATTCAGGCAAAAAAACCGGCCATCTGGCCGGTTTTTTTATGGACGAGCGATTATCACACAATCACCAGATTGTCCCGGTGGATCATCTCCTCGCCTGACATATAGCCAAGGATCTCGGTAATCCGGTCACTGGAACGGCCGGCAATAGCCCTGGCTTCGTCGGCGTCGTAATTAACCAGCCCCCGGGCGACTTCACGACCACTCTGGTCGAAGCAGGACACCATCTCGCCACGGCGAAACTGCCCCGACACACCTTTAACACCCACCGGCAGAAGACTGCGGCCACCCAGGCACAGCACTTTCACCGCACCATCATCCAGAGTCAGCCTGCCACGGGTCTGCAGGTGGCTGGCGAGCCATTGCTTTCGGGCAGCAATCCGGCCCTGCTCCGGCAATAACAGAGTACCGATTACATCACCCTGCCGCAGGCGACCAATCACGCCCTCAATGCGACCACCAACAATGACGGTGAAAGCCCCGGACCGGGCAGCAAGCCGCGCAGCACGCAACTTTGTCTGCATGCCGCCGCGCCCGAGAACACCGGCGCCGCCACCCGCCATGGCATCCAGTTCGCGATCGCCGGCCCTGCGCTCGGTCACCAGACAGGCATCCGAATGCTTCCTGGGATCCTTGTCAAAGAGGCCCAGCTGGTCAGTGAGGATAATCAGGCCATCCGCCTCAATCAGATTGGCAACCAGGGCGCCCAGGGTGTCGTTATCGCCAAACCGGATCTCGTCGGTAACCACAGTGTCGTTTTCGTTCACAATGGGCACGACACCCAGGTTCAGCAGGGCCCTGAGGGTTCCCCGGCCATTCAGATAGCGCTTGCGGTCGGAGAGGTCGTCATGAGTCAACAGAATCTGGGCGGTATGGATATCGTGCCGTTTGAACTGGGCCTCCCAGGTCTGCACCAGACCCATCTGACCAACCGCCGCAGCAGCCTGCAACTCATGGAGCTGCTCTGGCCGGACAGTCCAGCCAAGACGACTCATTCCCTCGGCGACGGAACCAGAGGAAACGACAACCACCTCCACGCCATCTTCAATAAGCTCGGCGATCTGATCCACCCACAAACCCAGGGCCGCCACATCCAGGCCACGGCCATCGTTGGTCAGCAAAGCGCTTCCGATCTTGATAACCAGGCGACGGGCCTGGCGCAACTGTAGGCGTTCAGTCATGGTGCTTGAGCGATCTCTCTGGTATCAGTCCTTGGTTTACTCCGGGGCGTAGACCACTTCGACATCGTAATCATCATCGTCAAAGTCGTCGTCATCGTCCTCTTCGCGGGCCGCGCGGCGTGCCTGACGCTCGGCTTCAATACGGGCGCGAGCTTCGTCGTCCATCTGCCGGCGACGTTGGGCCTCCCGCTCCGCGAATTCCGGATTCTGGGCCTCTTCCTCAGCCTGCTCTTCGATCCAGCGCATGACGGCCTGAGCCAGGGACTTGGTGCCCTCGCCACTGAGCGCAGAGATCCAGAAAACCGGCCCTTCCCATCCGAGCTCATCGACAATGGCCTGACAATGAGCATCGCGATCTTCTTCGGCCACCATGTCGACCTTGTTCAGTACGAGCCATCTCGGACGGTTGGCCAGAGTTTCGCTGAACTTCTCAAGCTCATGCTCGATCGCTCTAACCGCATCGGCGGGCGACGAGCCATCGTACGGTGCCACATCCACAAGGTGCAGCAGTAGACGGGTGCGCACGAGATGCTTCAGGAAGCGGATACCCAGGCCGGCACCTTCGGCGGCACCTTCAATCAGACCCGGGATATCGGCAATCACGAAACTCTGGTGCGCCTGTACACTGACAACACCAAGATTGGGTACCAGCGTGGTAAACGGATAGTCCGCAACCTTCGGGCGAGCCGCCGACACCGAACGGATAAAGGTAGACTTGCCAGCATTGGGCATGCCCAGCAAACCCACGTCCGCCAGCACCTTCAACTCCAGCCTCAGGTTACGCAACTCGCCCTCGGAACCCTTGGTAGTCTGGCGCGGGGCGCGATTCACCGAGGATTTGAAACGGGTGTTGCCAAGACCATGAAACCCGCCCTGGGCCACCTTGAGGCGCTGGCCGGCGTGGGTCAGATCTCCCAGGACCTCATGGGTATCCATATCGACCACCGTGGTGCCGACCGGAACCGGCAGAACCAGGTCCTCGCCTTTGTTGCCGGTACAGTTGCGGCCGGAGCCCGGCTCGCCATTCTGGGCCTTGTGTTTGCGCTGGAACCGGTAGTCGATCAGCGTGTTCAGCGACTCCTCGGCTTCCAGATATACGGAACCACCATCGCCCCCGTCGCCGCCATCGGGGCCACCCTTGGGAACGTATTTTTCTCGCCGGAAGCTCAGGCAGCCGTGACCGCCCTTGCCGGCTTCCACAATGATGGTGGCTTCGTCTACGAATTTCATGAATCAACCCTTTGCGCCATGCGCATAAACTAAAAAGCCCCGCAGCCTCTAGGAAGCTTTGCGGGGCTCCGGATGGTTCTGAGCACCTGATAATATCAGGATATCAGCGCCACCCAGGGTTCGACAGAACCGGATCGCCGCTGCTTACGCAGCCGGAACGATGCTCACGAACTTACGGCTCTGCGGGCCTTTGGTTTCGAACTTCACCTGGCCGTCTGCTTTCGCAAACAGGGTGTGGTCCTTGCCAATGCCAACATTGCTACCAGCGTGGAAACGAGTGCCACGCTGACGGATGATGATGCTGCCTGCAGATACAGTCTCGCCGCCAAAGCGCTTCACACCAAGTCGTTTAGACTCGGAATCGCGACCGTTACGGGTACTACCTGCTGCCTTTTTATGAGCCATTACCAGCCTCCTTATTTAAGGGGTAATTCGAGAGCCTCAGCCCTTGATACCCGTGATCTTGACTTCAGTAAACCACTGACGGTGGCCCTGACGCTTCATGTGATGCTTACGACGACGGAACTTGATGATCTGAACCTTGTCATGACGGCCGTGGCTAACCACTTCTGCGGTCACTTTGGCACCATCAACTACCGGCGCGCCTACCTGAACCTTGTCGCCGTCGGCGATCAGCAGAACGCGATCAAACTCAACGTTACCGCCGGTTTCAACTTCCAGCTTTTCCAGCTTCAGGGTTTCGCCTTCTTTTACACGGTGCTGCTTGCCACCGCTAACAATAACTGCGTACATTCACTCGTTCTCCACGATTGACCCATCCCTGCTCTTATCCACCTGGTTCTAAGGGAGGCGCTCTGGCGACCCTATAGCAGGGAGCGCAGGTTGGGATGAGTTGGGCGCGTGATTGTACGAAAAGACGCACCGCAACACAAGCCAAGTTGACACTACCTTCGGCAATACCTAGCATTGCCGCGACCTGCCTTTAATATCAACAATCGTAACGACGATAACACCAGCAAGGGATCCACAAGCCGCATGACAGCCCAGCGCATTTACGACACCGTGGCCGACGACTTCAGCCGCGTTAATGATCTGATCATCCAGCGGCTTTCCTCAGATGTTCCCCTGGTGGAGAAAATCGCCCAGTACATCATTGAAAGCGGCGGTAAGCGCTTGAGACCGCTACTGGTTCTGCTTTCCAGCCAGGCCGCCGGCTACGAGGAAAACGACCACCTCAAGCTCGCAGCCGTGATCGAATTCCTGCACACCGCCACCCTGCTGCACGATGATGTAGTAGACACCTCGGACATGCGCCGCGGCCGAAGCACCGCCAACGCCCGCTGGGGCAACGCGCCAAGCGTTCTGGTAGGTGATTTCCTCTACGCCCGTGCTTTCGAGATGATGGTGGAGCTGAAAAGCCTGCGAATCATGGACGTTTTGTCCCACGCCACGGCGGTAATCGCCGAGGGCGAGGTTATGCAACTGATGAACGTGAAAAACCCGGACCTCACCGAAGAGCAGTACATGAAGGTCATCCACAACAAGACTGCCATGCTGTTCGAAGCCGCCTCCCACACCGGCGCACTGCTTGCCAACGCCAATGCAGAGCAGGAGCTGGGCCTGAAAGACTACGGCAAGCATCTGGGCCTGGCTTTCCAGCTGGTGGACGATGTCCTGGATTACCGCGGCGACGCCGAAGCCATGGGCAAAAACGTGGGCGACGATCTGGCTGAAGGCAAGACCACCCTGCCGCTGATCCACGCCATGAACCATGGCACCGGGGAAGAACGGCAGTTGATCCGTCAGGCCATCCGCAAGGGCGGCCTGGACGATCTGCCCCGCATCCTCGATATTGTTGAGCGCTCAGGCGCAATCGAATACACCATGGCAAAAGCGCGGGAGCAGGCGGAACTGGCCCAGACCTGCCTTCACCCCCTTCCAGACTCAGGCCATAAAGAAGCCATGGAACTGCTGACCGAGGTCGCAGTCGCGAGAGTTAGCTAAGCGACTCACGCCCGTGGGGTGAGTCAAAGTCCAGCTCCGGACCAACCGGTACTATCTGAGTCGGGTTGATGGTTCTCTGGCTTACGTAGTAGTGGCGTTTGATCTGATTAATATCCACGGTCTCCGCCACGCCTGGCACCTGGTAGAGGTCCCGAACGTAGGCAGAAAGCGCCGGGAAATCGCTGATCCGCTGGCGGTTGCACTTGAAGTGGCTGTAATACACTGCATCAAACCGGATCAACGTGGTGAACAACCGCCAGTCAGCCTCGGTCAGCCGGCCACCGACCAGATACCGTTGAGAAGACAACCGCTCCTCAAGCCAGTCGAGAGAATCAAACAACGCATTGTAGGCTTCCTCGTACTTATCCTGCGCAGTGGCAAAGCCCGCCTTGTAAACGCCATTATTAACCGTGTCGTAAACCCGGGCGTTCACAGAATCAATCTCTTCTTGCAGCTCCCCGGGATAGAAATCCAGATCGGTACGAACACCCTCAAGGCCATCAAATGCCGAATTGAACATCCGGATAATTTCGGCCGACTCGTTGCTCGCAATCGTTTCTTTCTTTTTATCCCACAAGGTCGGCACTGTTACCCGGCCAGAATATTCCGGTGCAGCCTTGGTGTAGACCTGATGCATGAAGCGGAATCCATGGAGATGGTCCCGGTGCTGCTCGCTGTCGGGCCGGAATTCCCAGCCGTTTTCAACCATGTCAGGGTGCACCACTGACACTGAAATGTGCTTCTCCAGACCTTTGAGCTTCCGGAAAATCAACGTCCGATGCGCCCAGGGGCAGGCCATTGAGACATACAGGTGATAGCGCCCGGATTCCGCCTTGAAACCGCCTTCGCCATCCGGCCCCGGCGAGCCATCGGCGGTCACCCAGTTCCGGAAACGCGCCGCTTCCCGTTCAAATTTGCCACCAGTCTTGTCGGTGTCATACCACTTGTCGTGCCATTTGCCATCAATCAGCAGGCCCATAAAGCCCTCCCGTTAAAATTCCTGAACATGATGAAATCAATACAGGCAGAATACCGGGGACCCTGCTACGCTCTCAAACAAGCATTTCTGGCCAACAACCTCAGATAATTCGAACATGCATACAGCCATCACCATTGACGCCCTCAAAGTCCTTGATGCCATTGACCGCAAAGGCAGTTTCGCCGGTGCCGCCAACGAACTGTTCCGGGTTCCCTCCGCCATCAGTTACACCGTGCAGAAGCTGGAAGAAGACCTGAATGTCGCCATTTACGACCGAACCGGTCACCGCGCCCGACTGACACCGGCCGGCCGCTACCTTTTGGAAGAGGGCCGCACACTGCTCGAGGCGGCAGAAAACCTCGCGCACACCACGCGCCAGGTCGCCCAGGGCTGGGAAACGCGGTTACGGATCGGGTTCAACTCACTGCTGCCGGCGGAATGCCTGTTTCCGGCAATCCGGGAATTCTATGAGCTGGGCGTACCGGTAGATGTACAAATCGTGGAAGAGGTCTTTGCCGGAACCTGGGATGCTCTGCAAAGCCGCCGCGTGGATCTGATCATCGGCGCCGATAATTTCAGCAAGCCAGCGGGAAACTACACAACCCAATCCCTGGGCGACATGCCGTTCGTTTTTGCCGTTGCCGCCGATCATCCCCTGGCCGATGCCGAAGCGCCGCTCTCCGAGGACGAAATCTCCCGTTATCCGGCAGCCGTCGCTGCAGACACATCAAGGTCCTTGCCCCCGGGCCACGCCGGCATATTCCACCGCCAGCGAACCTTGACGGTGGCCAACATTGACCAGAAGATCGCCATACAGGTAGCCGGCCTCGGCGTGGGATGGTTGCCAAGGGCACGAATCAGCGCAGAACTGAAGGAAGGCAAGCTGGTCATCAAGGAAGTGCAGGAATCGCGACAACCAATCAAACTGCAACTGGCCAGGCATGCCGAGGACCAGGGCAAGGCCCTGATGTGGTTTTGGGACCGACTCAGCGCGGAGGGAGCCGTTTCAGACTGGCTAACAAGCTGAAAATAAAGCAAATGGTATGACTCCAACTCGAAGTCATACCAGGCAAATGAGTCAACCGTTTGCGCGGGCACTTCGTTTATACTGCAGCTGAAACCAACGCCGAAGGGAGCTCTCTGATGCGGCAACTGTCGGAACTGGATGCCTCGTTCCTGTATCTCGAGTCGGAAACCACACCGATGCACATCGGAGGCATCTACCTCTTCGATGCTTCCGAACGGGAGAAACCGCTGGCCTTCAGCACCTTTGTCGCCTACCTTCGAAGCCGCCTGCATGTTGTGCCGGTTTTCCGGCAACGCCTGAAAGAAATTCCCCTGCGCCTGGGCCGCCCCTACTGGATTGATGACCCCGATTTCAGCATCGAGCGCCACCTTGCCTACGTTAATCTGGGCGAACACGGCCGCAAGGCAAGCCTGATGACGCTGGCCTCACGGATTCTGGAAGAACCTCTGAAAAGGGACCGCCCGCTGTGGCACATCACCTTCGTAGACGGTTTCAAACTGGACGAGCAGGACACCGGCAGTGATGGCTTCGCTTTGATCGTCAAATTGCACCACGCTGCCATCGACGCCTTCAGTGGCGAGGAGATTATTGGCAAACTACTGGAGTATACGCCCGAGCCCAGCCCGATTGCGCCACCTCGACCCTGGCAGCCCAGACCAGAACCCTCGGAAGAACGGGTCATGCTCCAGGCCGGTGCGAACATCATTCGCACGCCACTGCAGTTCACCTCTCTGGCGTTCAACGCAGCCGAGGCTACAGCCCGGGGACTGATCCAGAAGCAATTACGCAAACTGCCACTCCCGCTGCCCCTGTTTTCCGCCCCAAACAGCCCTTTCAATCGGCAGATTACGGCAAATCGGCAGATTGTCGCCCCCAGCGTGGAGCTTTCGCGCCTGAAGGCGATCAAGGCGTTTCTCGGGGACGTAACGTTGAACGATGTGGTTTTGGGCCTTTGTGCCGAGGCCCTGAAGCGCTATCTGATCAGCGAGGGCGCCAATGCCGACAAATCCCTGGTGGCAATGACACCGATTTCGGTTCGTTCCAACAGCCTACGACGAGCCACCGGGAACCAGATGTCTGCCATGCTGCTGGATCTCGCGACCGATGAAACCGATCCTGCCCAGCGGATACGGCGCATACACTGGAACGCGGTTGCCTCGGAGCCCTACCGGGAGGCTATTGCTGCAGATCGGCTGACGGAACTGCTGCCTTCAACCATGCTGGCGCTTTCCGCAAGACTTTACTCGGAATTGCAAATTGCCCAGCGTTACCAGCCGGTATTCAATCTGCCAATCACCAATGTTCCCGGACCACAGGTTCCACTGTATCTGCAGGGGGCACGCCTGGTTCAGCAATACAATACGGCGCCGCTGTTCGACAGTATGGGACTGGTTATTGTAGCGGTGAGCTATGAGGGAAGGCTGACACTGAATTTCACCACCTGCCCCGATGTGGTGGCCCACGGAGAGTCATTGCAGTCTCACGTGGATGAAAGCCTCAACGCCATTGAAGCAGCCATGGAACGGCTCGGAACAGAGGCAACCAAAGAACCCATCGCAGCCTCCCCAACACAGACCCTCGCAGATGATGCCATGACCGCGATGGAGGGGCTTCTCAAGAAAGCCCTGAAACGTTTCCGGGCCTGAACCGGACCCGGAAACGGTCAAGCAAGACTCGCTTATTCGAACGCCCAACGAAGAAACGCTTTCTTTTCCTCGTCACTCGCTGTTTCCCAAATGGTTTTCAACTGTTCAAGCGCGTTTTCAGCACTTGCCGGAGAACTCCGGCATTTCCTGCTCGGCCTCCTGACGCGACTCGGGCCGATCAAATTCGAACCCATAGGTCTCCCCGGCTTCCGCCGCTTTGGTAGCATTCTGACGAGTGCAAGACAACGGCGGGCTTCGCTGACCCACTCCGGCTTTTTCAACGCAGATCCCGATTGAGACCCAACCCGTAAAATTGTAAAAAAATGTTGAATTCGCCCCGAATTGGGTTAATTTTAAACAGATCGGCAGATATTAACGCGGCGCCCGAGAAGCAAGAACGAAAAGCGGGCAGTACAGGAGACGCCATGGACACCCATCGCAGGACCGGAGAAGAAGGGCCGGTTCCCTTTCGCAGTAGTCGATTCTTCTGCGTAGGGAGCAAATGGTACTTTACCACCCGGGAAGGGTTTGACAGTGGCCCGTTCGCTTCACGGGAGCGGGCGGAAACAGGCCTCAAACGCTTTCTGCACGTGGTCCGTATGCTGCCGGAAGAACAACAGCTTCACTGACAGGCCTTCGTGCCCGTCTAGACCATGACGGGCACCAGCCACACGTCTACTGCCCACAGGCAGATCAGGGCCATGACGCCGGCAATAACATCGTCAACCATGATACCCAAACCGCCAGGCAGGTGCTGGTCCAGCCAACTGATGGGCCACGGTTTTGCAATGTCAAAAAGCCGGAACAGAGCGAACGCCCCCAGAACCCCATAGATAGTGTCAGGGAAGAGGCCAAGGGCAATCCACATCCCGACGAATTCGTCCCAGACAATGCCGCCATGGTCGTGAACCTTCAGGTCTTCAGCGGTCTTTCCGCAGAGCCAGATACCTACGATAAAAGCAGCCAGTACCACCAGCCAGTAGCCCACGGGCGGCAACCAGGCGAAGACGTACCACAGCGGAATCGCGGCCAGGCTGCCCCAGGTACCGGGAGCCCTCGCCGTCGCGCCACTGCCAAAACCAAAAGCGAGCAAGTGTACCGGGTTCCGCAAAAAGCCCGGCGGCAGTATGACTGCAGGCGCCTCCGGCTCCGGAGTCGGGCCTTCCTGACTCATGATTCACTCCTGAAATGATCAAAACCCGCAGGTAGCACCTCCGAACTGCAGTCGGCGCCATCGAGATACAGCCCTTGCTCAGCCTCGACCGAACCGATCACGGTAAGCTGGCTCGTGAGAGAGGCCGGTGCGCGGTCCCAGTTTTCCCGGGGGAAACACAGGCACAGTTCGTAATCGTCTCCCGAACGCAATGCGTAGTCCAAAGCCTTCTCGCCCTTGAGCCTGACAAGCTCCGGCGAAAGCGGTAACCTGGCACTCTCGATCCGGGCCCCCACCCCGGAAGCATCCAGAATATGCCCAAGATCAGCCAGCAAACCATCAGAGATATCAATTCCGGCGCTGGCATACTGGCGAACCCCTGCCCCAAGAGCCAGCTTGGGGCGGGGCCGGTGGTAATGCTCCAGCACGGCGAGCATGTCAGCGGAGGGGGCAGGTTCAGAGAGATAATCAAGGGCAGCGCCAGCGTCGCCCAGGGTTCCCGACACCGCAATCAAGTCGCCGGGACGGGCGCCCGAGCGTCGAATTCCGCCCCCCTGCTCCACGGTGCCATGCACCTGCAGGCTCAAAGTAAGCGGGCCGGAGGTGGTGTCCCCACCCGCCAATTCAAGACCGAACGCCTCGCTGGCACTTCTCAGCCCTCTCGAGAAGTCTTCAAGCCACTGCTCATCCAGGGCCGGCAGGGTCAGCGCAAGAGTGAAACATTCCGGGTCGGCACCCATGGCAGCGAGATCACTGGCTGCTGCGGCGAGCGCACGCCAACCCAGGTAATCCGGGCGATAGTTTCGGGGGAAATGGACACCTTCAACAAAAGCATCCACGGAAAAGACAAGATCCCGGCCGGCGGGTATCCGCTGAATCGCGCAGTCATCCCCCGGCCCGAGAATCAGGGCTCGGGATTTCTGCCGCCCGGAGAGCGGCAGAAAGTAACGCCGAATCAGCTCGAACTCGCCCATGGGCTAGCGGGAGCGGGTCTCAGCGAGCCGAAGTCGGCCGCTCAGCTTGTCGAGGATGCTGTTGACGAACTTATGGCCCTCGGTGCCGCCGAAGCGCTTGGCCATTTCAATGCCCTCGTTGATAACCACCTTATAGGGCACATCCAGCCGATGCTTCAGCTCATAGGCCCCAAGGCGCACGATAGCCAGCTCCACCGGATCCACCTCGTGAATGGGCCGATCAAGAAAAGGCTCGATCAATTTGTCCAGCTCGCCCTGCTCACGATGGACACCACGGAGCAGATCGCGAAAATACAGCAGATCAACCTTGGTCATGTCATTGTCGACCATGAACTCGGCTTCAATGTCAGAAATCGCCGTCTTGCTGAAATGGCGCTGATAGAGCCCTTGCATGGCCAGGGCCCTGGCACGGCGTCGATCACCGGCTTTCGGTTTGCCGGACGGGGCCGGCTGCGGTGATGTACCTTCAGTGTCACTCATTACTCACCCAGCTTCTTGAAAAGGCTGACCATTTCAAGGGCGGTGATCGCCGCTTCCGCACCCTTGTTACCGGCCTTGGTGCCCGAACGCTCGATGGCCTGCTCGATGGAGTCCACTGTCAGGACACCGAAAGTCACCGGCACGTCAGTATCAAGACTGACAGCGCCAATACCACTGGAGGCTTCGCCGGCAACGTACTCGAAATGAGGCGTTCCGCCACGGATGACCGCACCCAGGGCGATAATCGCATCGTACTCGCCGGTTTCTGCAACGCGCTTGACCGCCAGGGGCATTTCATAAGCTCCCGGCACGCGAACAATGGTGACGTCATCATCGGAAATACCGTGACGGCGCAGGGTGTCCAGCGCACCCTCAACCAGGCTTTCTACAACAAAGCCGTTAAAACGGCCCACCACCAGGGCATAGCGCCCACTGCACTCGGTAAAATCACCTTCAATTACTCTGATATCTGCCATTGATGGCTCCTTCACGTGTCGCGGCATCGGGGCCACGACCGGGTTTATCATTCGGGGGTATAGGGAACGTATTCAACAACTTCCAGATCGAAACCGGAAATGGCCGAGAATTTGATCGGCGGGCTCAGCAGACGCATCTTGCCGACACCGATATCCCGGAGAATCTGGGAACCAGTGCCTACGGTGAAGTAAACGCCTGAGCTGCCCTTGCCAGAGGAGCCTTTCCCCTCATCAAAGAATTCCTGGATACGGTCTTCCAGATTGTAGCTGTCCTCGGCACTGTTCAGCAGGACAACCACGCCCTTGCCTTCCTCCGCCACTTTCTCCAATGCGTGATGTAGAGGCCAGCTACGGGAATCCTTGCGGCGGGCCCCCAGAAGATCCCGAAGGGTATCGGTGATGTGGACCCGTACAAAGGCCGGTTCGTCGGGGGAAATATCTCCCATCAACATGGCCAGATGAGTGGCTCCCTGGATGTTGTCGCGATAGGTCCGAAGTTTGAATACGCCGTACTCGGTGTCCAGGTCGTTCTCTTCCACACACTCCACGGTGCGTTCGTTCATGGTGCGGTAATGAATCAGATCGGCAATGGTGCCGATCTTGAGGTCGTGCTCTTCGGCAAACCGCTCCAGATCTTCCCGACGAGCCATCGAGCCATCGTCATTCATAATCTCGCAGATCACACCCGCCGGTTCGCAGCCGGCCAGCGCCGCAAGATCACAGGATGCTTCCGTGTGCCCGGCGCGGCTCAGCACACCGCCGGGATCAGACATCAACGGGAAAATATGGCCGGGCTGGACCAGATCACTGGCCCTGGCGTTGCGCGCCACTGCCGCCTGAACAGTACGGGCACGGTCCGCAGCCGAGATGCCAGTCGTCACGCCTACAGTGGCCTCAATGGAGAGGGTAAACTTGGTTCCGAAGCCGGAGGCGTTCTGCTGCACCATCAATGGAAGACCCAGCTGTTCGCAGCGGTCCCGGGTCATAGGCATGCAAATCAGGCCACGACCAAACCGGGCCATGAAGTTGATGGCTTCGGCCGTGCAATGCTCAGCAGCCATCACGAGATCGCCCTCATTCTCGCGATCCTCGTCATCCATCAGTATGACCATTTTGCCCTGACGGATATCTTCTATGATGTCTTCAATGCTGTTCAGTGCCATGTGGTTTTTTACCCTTGCGGCGCTCCGGCAAATGTTGGCTTCCGGAACATCCTGAGTTTATGAATTACCGGCGAGTGAGAATCAGGCGCTGATCCTCACCCACCTGACGTCGATCCAGCACGTTCCATTGTACTTTATCTGCCATGGTTTCCAGCGGCAGGTGGGCGGTCGGCCTCCCCGTACTGCCCAGGAAAACCGGCGCCTGGTAGAGCCAGAGTTCGTCGACCAGATTTTCGCTAATGAACGTTCCAGCCAGAGTCGGTCCCGCCTCCACCAGCAGCTCGTTGATACCCAGCTCCCCCAGCGAGTCCAGCAGTTCGGCCAGATCAATGCCGTTGTCTTTCCAGGCGACGCCGGTAAGGCTGATGCCCAGTGCCGCCAAATCCTGGGCCGGCGCCGTGGCCAGAGTTGATGATGCACAGAACACCTGCACATTGCCGCCCTGAAGAATATTCGCCGTGGAGGGCGTGCGCGCATCCCGGTCGGCAATTACCCGCAGCGGCTGCCTGGACGGCTCGGTGGCATCGCCAATGTCTCCGAGCTCCTCGCGACGGACTGTCAGCGAGGGATCGTCGGCGAGCACAGTACCAACACCGGTCAGGATGGCGTCGCTGATCGCTCGGAGGCGTTGGACATCCCGGCGCGACTCAGCACCGGTTATCCACTGGCTCTCGCCAGAAGCCATGGCAGTACGACCATCCAGGCTCGCTGCCATTTTCAGCCGCACCCAGGGCCGCCCGGTGTTCATGCGCTTCATGAAACCCGGATTCAGGCGAACAGCTTCTTCCGCCAGCAAGCCTTCGGTAACCTGAACGCCAGCCTCCCTCAGCATATCCAGCCCGCGTCCGGATACCGAGGGATTCGGATCCTTGGTGGCGGCATACACATGGGCAACACCGGCATCAATCAGCGCCCTGGCACAGGGCGGTGTACGACCAAAGTGGCTGCACGGCTCCAGGGTTACATAGGCTGTCGCTCCCCGGGCGTCCGGACCGGCCTGACTCAGGGCGCGGATCTCAGCGTGGGCTTCTCCGGCACGCTCATGCCAGCCCTCACCGAGTATCAGATCGCCGCGGGCAATGACACAGCCAACCCGGGGATTGGGATGGGTAGAGTACCGACCGCGCCAGGCAAGCTGGACAGCCCGCGCCATCATGGCCCTGTCGCGGTTGTCGATCATGCCTTTCCTTTCGGGGCGTGGTTATCCGCCAACGCTTTGGCGACGTCAACGGCCGCCTCACCGTTGCTTGCCGACAGCCTCTCAATCTCTTCCTTGAACTCGTTGATATCCTGGAAACTGCGATACACCGACGCGAAGCGGACATAGGCGACCTTGTCCAACTGGCGCAATTCGGTCATCACCTCCTCGCCCAGTTGCATGGATTTCACTTCCCGTTCGCCGGTCGCCCGCAAACGGTATTTGATCCGGTTCAGGGCCGCATCAATCTGCTCGATGCTAACCGGCCGCTTCTCGAGGGCCTTCATCAGCCCCGAACGCAGCTTTTCCTCATCAAACGGCTGCCGGGTGCCATCCTGCTTGACCACTCGCGGCATCACCAGCTCGGCAAACTCGAAGGTCGTGAACCGCTCCCGACAGGACAGGCATTCCCTGCGGCGACGCACCTGATCTCCCTCGGCCACCAGCCGGGAGTCAATCACCTTGGTATCTGCTTCACCACAGAAGGGACAATGCATAGTCAGGAACTCCGAAGAGGAAGCCGGGCCGAAAGTTCGGCCCGGCAGGTCATGCCTGTAGTCTAGCTATAAAACGATTAGCCGTAGACAGGAAAACGGGCGCAGAGCGCACTCACCTGTTCGCGAACCCGGCTGTTGACCGCATCATCATCCAGATTATCGAGGATATCGCAGATCCAGCCGGCCAGGTCGCGACACTCGGACTCGCCGAAACCGCGAGTGGTGATCGCCGGGGTACCAATACGCAGGCCGGAAGTGACGAACGGCGAACGGGGGTCATTGGGAACCGCGTTCTTGTTCACGGTAATGTGAGCACGACCCAATGCAGCATCGGCGTCTTTACCGGTAATGTCCTGCTTGATAAGGCTGACCAGGAACAGGTGGTTCCTGGTGCCGCCGGAAACCACATCATAGCCACGATCCACAAAAACCTGAGCCATGGCAGAGGCGTTCTTCACAACCTGCTGCTGGTAGGTCTTGAACTCTTCGCTCATGGCCTCCTTGAAGCAAACAGCCTTCGCGGCAATAACGTGCATCAGCGGGCCACCCTGGCCGCCCGGGAATACCGCAGAGTTCAGCTTCTTCTGCAGATCAGCATCATCGCAAGCCAGGATCAGACCACCACGGGGACCGCGCAGGGTCTTGTGTGTAGTCGTCGCGATCACGTGGGCATGGGGAACCGGATCCGGGTAAACGCCCGCGGCCACCAGGCCAGCCACGTGGGCCATATCGACAAACAGGTAAGCGCCCACCTTGTCGGCAATCTCGCGGAAGCGGGCAAAATCAAGCTCCTGAGAGTACGCGGAGAAGCCGGCGATAATCATCTTTGGCTTATGCTCCAGAGCGAGCGACTCGATTTCATCGTAGTCAAGAAGGCCAGTGTCGGTGTTAATACCGTACTGCACAGCGTTGTAGATCTTGCCCGAGAAGTTGACACTGGCGCCGTGAGTCAGGTGCCCACCATGGGCGAGGCTCATGCCCAGAACAGTATCGCCTGGCTTGAGCAGGGCCATAAAGACAGCAGAGTTGGCCTGGGAGCCGGAATGCGGCTGAACGTTGGCATAGGCAGCACCAAACAGTTCCTTGGCGCGCTCAATCGCCAGATCTTCGGCAATATCCACGAACTCGCAGCCGCCATAGTAGCGCTTGCCCGGATAGCCTTCCGCGTACTTGTTGGTCAGCACGCTGCCCTGGGCTTCCATCACCCGGGGGCTGGTATAGTTCTCGGACGCGATCAGCTCGATGTGAGCTTCCTGACGCTTCTCTTCCGCCTGCATGGCGTTCCAGAGTTCGTCGTCAAAGCCGGCGATTTTCATTTCACGATTAAACATGGATGCGCTGCCCCTGTGTGCTTGGCTGGCCCGGAGAGCTTTGGCGATCTCCGCAGGCTCCCTTAAAAATTGGGCCGCTATTCTATCTTACAAACGGGTAAAAAATCACCCTTTATACCGTCCGCAGATACCGGCATGCGGCCAACTCCGGTTTCTGCTCAATTGCTATCACTGGTAGGTTTCGATACCTTACCGGATCAATAGCACTGGCTTCGATCGAGGGCGGCGGGGCTGGCCTTCCGGGATCGTCAAAATCAGGGATGATTTTGCCGAGCGTACATGGACGTATTCACCGCGTATCCCGGAAGGCCAGCCCCGCCGCCCGAACCATCAGATTGCGAATTCACGAACCTGTTTTACCAAGAGGTTTACGCCAACATGGCCCAATACGTTTACACCATGAACCGCGTGGGCAAGGTGGTCCCGCCCAAGCGCGAGATTCTGAAAGACATCTCCCTGAGCTTCTTCCCCGGCGCCAAGATCGGCGTTCTGGGCCTCAACGGTGCCGGTAAATCCACCCTGCTCCGCATTATGGCGGGCGTAGACCAGGATTACATCGGTGAAGCCCGTCCGCAGCCTGGCATCAACGTGGGCTATCTGCCCCAGGAGCCGGAGCTGGACGAAGAAAAAACCGTCAAGGAGATCGTCGACGAGGCGGTTTCCGGCGTCCACGACGCCCTGGCCGAACTGGACCAGGTGTACGCAGCCTACGCCGAACCGGATGCCGACTTTGACGCCCTGGCCAAGAAGCAGGGCGAGCTGGAGGCCTATATCCAGGCCACCGATGGCCACGACATTGAACGCAAGATGGAAGTTGCCGCGGACGCCCTGCGTCTTCCACCCTGGGATCAGAAAGTAAGCGTTCTTTCCGGTGGTGAGCGCCGCCGGGTCGCACTGTGCCGTCTGCTGCTGTCCGGCCCGGACATGCTGCTGCTGGACGAGCCCACCAACCACCTGGATGCCGAATCCGTGGCCTGGCTCGAGCGCTTCCTGCATGACTACGAAGGCACCGTGGTCGCCATCACCCACGACCGGTACTTCCTCGACAACGTCGCCGGCTGGATCCTGGAACTGGACCGTGGCCACGGCATTCCGTTTGAAGGCAATTACAGCCAGTGGCTGGAAAACAAGGAGAAGCGCCTGGAGATGGAATCCAAGCAGGAAGCCTCTCACCAGAAAGCCATCAAACAGGAACTGGAGTGGGTGCGAAGCAATGCCAAGGGCCGTCAGTCCAAGAGCAAGGCCCGTCTGGCCCGCTTTGAGGAGATGAGCTCCCAGGAATTCCAGAAGCGCAACGAAACCAACGAACTCTACATTCCGCCCGGACCTCGCCTGGGCAACAAGGTGATCGAGGTGGACGGCATCAGCAAGTCCTTCGGTGACCGCCTGCTGTATGAAGACGTGTCCTTCAGCGTACCGCCCGGTGCCATCGTGGGCATTATCGGCGGTAACGGTGCCGGCAAATCCACCCTGTTCAAGATGATTGCCGGTTTCGACAAGCCGGACTCTGGTGACATCACCGTCGGCGAAACCGTGGAACTGGCCTACGTGGACCAGATGCGTGACCTGGATGGCAGCAAAACCGTTTGGGAAGAGCTCTCCGACGGCAACGATATCATCAAGGTTGGCAATTACGAGACGCCCTCCCGGGCTTACGTAGGCCGTTTCAACTTCAAGGGCAGCGACCAGCAGAAGCGGGTTGGCGACCTGTCCGGCGGTGAGCGCAACCGCCTGCACCTGGCCAAGCTGCTGAAACAGGGCGGCAACGTGCTGCTGCTGGATGAGCCCACCAACGATCTGGACGTGGAAACCCTCCGGGCGCTGGAAGAAGCCCTGCTGAACTTCCCGGGTTCTGCCCTGGTGATCTCACACGATCGCTGGTTCCTCGACCGCGTAGCCAGCCATATTCTGGCGTTCGAAGATGATGGCGAGGTGGTGTACTTCGAAGGCAACTTCACGGAGTACGATGAGGACTTCAAGAAGCGTAAGGGCGATTCAGCCATGCAGCCCAAGCGCATGAAGTACAAGAAGCTGGCCTGATGGCGAAAACCAAAACCGCCTTTGTCTGCACCGAGTGCGGTGCAGACTATTCCAAGTGGCAGGGCCAGTGCACGGCATGCCAGGCCTGGAACACCATCAGCGAAGTCCGCGGCGTCAGCAGCAACAGCAAAGGCGCCCGCGGTGCCCGCTTTGAGGGATTCGCCGGCAGCCTATCCGAAGTTCAGAGCCTGGACGACGTCAGCCTGGCCGAGCAGCCTCGCATCAGCTCCGGCATGCAGGAGTTCGATCGGGTCCTGGGCGGCGGCCTGGTCGAAGGCTCTGCCGTACTGATGGGCGGCCATCCGGGCGCCGGCAAGAGCACACTGCTGCTACAGGCCGTCTGCCATCTTGCCGCCAGCGTCCCCGCTTTGTATGTCACCGGTGAGGAATCCCTGCAACAGGTCGCCATGCGCGCCAAACGGCTGGGCCTGCCCACCAAAGACCTGAAGATGCTGTCCGAAACCAGTGTCGAACGAGTCATGCAGGTGGCCGAGGCAGAAAAACCCCGGATTCTGGTGGTGGACAGTATTCAGGTGATGCACATGGCGGATATCGAGTCCGCCCCGGGCAGTGTCTCGCAGGTACGGGAAAGCGCCGCCTACCTCACCCGTTTCGCCAAGCAGACCGGCACCATTCTGTTTCTGGTCGGCCATGTCACCAAAGACGGCAGCCTGGCCGGCCCGAAGGTTCTGGAACACATGATCGACTGCTCTATCCTGCTGGAAGGCTCCAGCGACAGCCGTTATCGAACCCTTCGGGGGATCAAGAACCGGTTTGGTGCAGTGAACGAGTTGGGCGTGTTCGCCATGCTGGAACAGGGGCTAAAGGAAGTGAAGAACCCCAGCGCGATCTTCCTGAACCGCGGCGAAGACGCTGCCCCTGGAAGCGTGGTGATGGTGGTCTGGGAAGGTACCCGCCCGATGCTCGTGGAGATCCAGGCCCTGGTGGATATGGCTCAGGGCGGCTACCCCAGACGGGTCGCAGTTGGCCTCGATCAGAACCGGCTGGCCATGCTCCTTGCCGTATTGCACCGCCATGGCGGCATGCACGTATCCGACCAGGACGTGTTCGTGAACGTGGTTGGTGGCGTAAAAGTAAACGAAACCAGCGCCGATCTCGCGCTGCTGGCCGCCATTGTCTCCTCCTTCCGCGACCGAGCCCTACCCCAGGACCTGGTGATCTTCGGCGAAGTCGGCCTCTCCGGCGAGATCCGCCCGGTACCCAGTGGCCAGGAGCGCATCTACGAAGCCGCCAAACACGGTTTCACCCGGGCCCTGGTGCCGAAATCCAATGCCCCAAGGAAGGCCATCGACGGCATGAAGGTGATTCCGATAACCAAACTGAGTGATGCACTGTCGGCCCTGGAAGAACTTTAGACCTGCATTTCTGTAGTTACCGGCCAATTTGGGAGTTAACGGCTAGACTGGCATAGGTGCTTCCAAAAACCGCTACGAGCACATCCATGTGCGCTTGTCCTCGGCCATCCCTGGCCTCCGACATTTTTGGAAGCACCTATGCCAGTCTATCCTGCTCACTCCAGGGCAGGACTCTGACTTTTTAAACTCTTGAAGACGAATTCCGAAAGGCGAAAACTGGTATCAGCTCGTGATTCGCCGTCCCTTTAAGGGGTCAATCAATCAGATGTGCAAACTCTCTTTCCAACAGCGCCTGGTCGCCCAGGTTCAGTTCCACTAGGCGCTTAAGATGCGTGGCGCTATCAAGGTCAATGTACTGACATTTGAAGCCCAGCCGGTGCGGTTCCACGTGCCTCAACTCAACAGCCATGACAATACCAGCCTCATGGTCGTTCAAATGGACAATCACCTCACAGGGCTGCTTTAACGGGACCTGCCAACCCTCCGGCCGCTTGACCAGAACACCTTTCAGCGAAATATCCAGCACCTCAGTCGTCCAGACAGATTCCTGACAATGGAGTTCACAGGGCGCATCGAATTCGATCCGGTGGAACCGGCGTTTTTCGGGATTCTTGGGGGGCAAGTGGTTACTCCTGTTTACCGGTCTTGTTTCACCTGACTATAGACCGGACAGGAGATTGCATCCAGAGGATTTTGGGGAAACGGGTATAGCTCTGAAGTTGGTCTCGGGCCGTGGTGGGGCCCTTTCCAAAAATGTCGGAGGCCAAGGATGGCCGAGGACAAGCGCACATGGACGTGCTCGTAGCGGTTTTTGGAAAGGGCCCCACCACGGCCCAGCCCGCATGGTCAGCAGGCTGGGTGAAAACCAACTCCAATACTCAGCGATGGTACTCGGGGCTGAGTTCAACAACAGCCTCAATGAACGCCTTGGCATGCTCCGGATCCACATCCGGCGTAATCCCGTGACCAAGGTTAAATATGTGCCCATTGCCGGAACCGAAGCGCTTGAGGATATCAGCCACTTCCTGCCGGATCCGCTCAGGCGGTGCATACAGCATCGCCGGATCCATGTTGCCCTGAAGGGCCACTCGATCACCAATCCGGGCCCGGGCATTACCGATATCGGTAGTCCAGTCCAGACCAACGGCATCCGCACCGGAATCGGCAATGGATTCCAGCCACTGACCGCCATTCTTGGTAAACAGGATCACTGGCACCCGGCGACCATCGCTCTCGCGAATCAGGCCGTCAACGATCTTCCTCATGTAGCGGAGCGAGAACTCTTCGTACGCCCAGCTGCTCAAAACGCCTCCCCAGGTATCGAAAATCTGTACAGCCTGGGCACCGGCCTTGATCTGGCCGTTGAGGTAGTCAATGACCGCGTCCGCCAGATAATCCAGCAAGCGGTGCATAACCTCTGGCTGGCCGTACATGAGCTTCTTGGCCTCCCTGAAATCCTTGGAAGAGCCGCCTTCAATCATATAGGTGGCGAGGGTCCACGGGCTTCCGGAGAAGCCGATCAGGGGAACACTGCCATTCAGCGCACCGCGGATGGTGGAGACCGCGTTCATGACGTAATCCAGGTCCACCTCAGCGTTGATCTTCGGCAGAGCGGCAACATCGGCTTCGGAGCGGATCGTGTTCCGGAATTTCGGGCCCTCGCCGGTTTCGAAGTACAGGCCGAGACCCAGAGCATCCGGAATGGTCAGGATGTCTGAGAACAGGATGGCCGCATCCAGCGGGAAACGCTCCAGGGGCTGTAGCGTCACTTCACAGGCCAGCGGCGTGTTCTTGCACAAGCTGAGAAAATCCCCGGCCTTCGCCCTTGTCGCACGGTATTCCGGCAGGTAACGCCCCGCCTGTCGCATCATCCAGACCGGTGTGCGGTCCACGGGCTGGCGCATCAGGGCGCGCAGGAAACGATCATTCTTCAGCTCGGTCATAGGAAATCCAGCGTGTTCTGTACAAAGGGGAAAATTGGATGGAGGCCATAATACCCGGTTTGCGGGAATAAAAAAGGGCGGCTTTCCCTTAGGAAACCGCCCTTCTGATCAGGATCAACCGTGCAATCAGATATCCAGGTAATCCATGATGCCTTCGGCAGCCTGACGGCCTTCCCAGATAGCGGTTACGACCAGATCGGAACCACGGACCATGTCCCCGCCCGCAAAGATCTTCTCGTTGCTGGTCTGGAACATGAATTCTGCGCCTTCCGGAGCAGTTACCCGGCCCGAATCGTCGGTATTCACCTTCAGCTCATCGAACCAGTCGGCCGGGCTCGGACGGAAACCGAAGGCGACCAGAACCGCGTCCGCAGGAATAACCTCCTCGCTACCCGGGACCACTTCCGGACGGCGACGACCATTTTCGTCGGGATCGCCCAGACGGGTCTGAACCACCTTCACACCCTCAACCCGGTCTTCACCAATAATGGCGATGGGCTGACGATTGAAGAAGAACTTAACGCCCTCTTCCTTGGCGTTGGCCACTTCCCGGCGAGAACCCGGCATGTTGGCTTCATCCCGGCGGTAGGCACAGGTGACGCTCTCGGCCTGCTGACGGATCGAGGTGCGGTTGCAGTCCATGGCCGTATCGCCGCCACCCAGGACAACAACCCGCTTGCCTTTCATGTCGATGAAGTCTGCTTCGTCTTTCTCGAAGCCGAGACGACGGTTGACGTTCGAAACGAGGAACGGCAGTGCATCGTACACGCCCGGCAGGTTCTCACCCGGGAAACCTCCCTTCATGTAGGTGTAGGTGCCCATGCCCATGAAAACGGCATCGTACTCGTCAATGATCTCCTGCAACTGAACGTCCTTGCCCACCTCGGTAGACAGGCGGAATTCCACGCCCATCTCCTCGAACACCTTGCGGCGGCGGGTCATAACGGATTTTTCCAGCTTGAACTCGGGAATGCCGAAGGTCAGCAGACCACCGATTTCCGGATAGATATCGAATACAACCGGCTTGACGCCATTGCGAACCAGAACGTCCGCGCAGCCCAGACCCGCAGGCCCAGCGCCGATGACGGCAACCTTCTTGTCTGTCCACTTCACGGCGGACATATCCGGTTTCCAGCCCAGGGCAAAGGCGGTATCGGTAATGTACTTCTCGACAGACCCGATGGTAACCGCGCCGTACCCGTCGTTCAGGGTGCAGGCACCTTCACACAGGCGATCCTGCGGACAAACGCGGCCGCAAACTTCAGGCAGGGAGTTGGTCTGGTGACACAACTCGACGGCCCGCATGATATTGCCTTCGGAAACCAGCTTGAGCCAGTTCGGAATATAGTTGTGAACCGGGCACTTCCACTCGCAATAGGGGTTACCACACTCAAGACAGCGATGGGACTGGGACGCCGCGTTATCTGCTGTGAAGGGGTGGTAAATTTCACCAAACTCTTTCTTCCGCTTCTTGGCCGGGACCTTTTTCGGGTCGACACGTCCAACCTCGACAAACTGGAAGTCATTACTCAGTCGTTCTTTCATCTGGATGCTCTCATCAACTCGATTTCGACAAGGGCGGCAGCCAGGCTGCTCGCCCCAAACCCTCTCAGCCTCTTATTCCGGACGCGCCCGGGTGCTGGCCAGCAGACTGCGCAGATTCGCAGCCTTGGGTTTCACCAGCCAGAAGCGGCCAATGTAGTCGTCGAAATTCTCAAGAATGTGCTCTGCCCACTCACTGCCGGTTTCCGAGATGTGCTCCCGGATAACACCACGCAGGTGATTGCGGTAGGACTCCATGTCCTCGCTGGAAATCCGCTGAATTTCCACCAGCTCGTGGTTGTATTTGTCCACGAACGTGTTGTTGATATCCATGACGTAAGCAAAGCCACCGGTCATACCAGCACCGAAGTTGTGGCCAGTAGAGCCCAGCACCGTCACCAGACCACCGGTCATGTATTCACAGCAATGGTCTCCGGCGCCTTCCACAACGGCATGGGCACCGGAATTACGAACTGCAAATCGCTCACCCGCGGTTCCGGCAGCAAAGAGTTTGCCGCCGGTTGCGCCGTAGAGACAGGTATTGCCGACGATAGAGGTTTCCTGAGTCTTGAACGCGCTGCCGCGGGGCGGCTTCACAACCAGCTTGCCACCGGTCATGCCCTTACCGACGTAGTCGTTGGCATCCCCTTCAAGGATCAGGTTGAGACCACCCACGTTCCAGACACCAAAACTCTGGCCAGCGGTACCGGTCAGGTCCAGGGTGATCGGTGCATCCACCATACCCTGGTTACCATGGATCTGGGCGATTTCGCCAGAGAGGCGGGCGCCAATAGAGCGATCACAGTTGGTGACTCGATAGGACCACGCGCCTCCACTCTTCTCTTTGATCGCCGCAGCGGTATCCTGAACCATCTGTTCCGCGAGCCTGCCCTCATCAAACGGGTGATTCCGTTCGACCTGACAGGTCTGCGGCTTGTCTGCAGGAATATGGTCGTTAGACAGCAGGCGACTGAGATCCAGCTTCTTCTGGCGCTCGGTATCGCCCGGCAAGCGTTCCAGCAGATCTACACGACCAACCAGTTCTTCCAGGGTACGCACGCCCAGCTTGGCCATCCACTCCCGGGTCTCTTCGGCCACGAAGCGGAAGAAATTCATCGCCATTTCCACCGTGCCCTTGAAGTGCTCTTCACGGAGGTGGTCGTTCTGGGTAGCCACACCGGTCGCGCAGTTGTTCAGGTGACAGATACGCAGGTATTTGCAGCCCAGCGCCACCATCGGGGTGGTACCGAAACCGAAGCTCTCGGCACCAAGGATCGCGCCCTTTACCACGTCCAGACCTGTTTTCAGGCCGCCATCAGTCTGCAGGCGAATCTTGCCACGCAGGTCATTGGCTCGCAGCGCCTGCTGGGTTTCGGTAAGCCCCAGCTCCCAGGGAGAACCGGCGTAGCGGATCGACGTCAGCGGGCTCGCCGCTGTACCGCCATCGTACCCGGACACCGTGATCAGGTCGGCGTACGCCTTAGCCACACCTGCGGCAATCGTACCGACGCCGGGCTCAGAGACCAGCTTCACAGACACCAGAGCCTGCGGATTGACCTGTTTGAGGTCGAAAATCAGCTGGGCCAGATCCTCGATGGAATAGATATCGTGGTGCGGCGGCGGTGAAATCAGCGTTACGCCCGGGACCGAATAACGCAGGCGGGCGATCAGTTCATTGACCTTGCCACCGGGCAACTGGCCACCTTCGCCTGGCTTGGCACCCTGGGCCACCTTGATCTGCATGACATCCGCACTACGCAGGTATTCGGCAGTGACGCCGAAACGCCCGGAAGCCACCTGCTTGATTTTGGAGCGCTTTTCGGTGCCATAGCGGGCCGGATCTTCACCGCCCTCGCCGGAGTTCGAGCGACCACCCAGAGTGTTCATAGCGACTGCCAGGGCCTCGTGAGCCTCTGGAGACAGCGCACCCAGGGACATGGCCGCGGAATCGAAGCGCGGGAAAATATTCTCGATCGGCTCAACTTCCGAGAGATCAATCGGTTTGAGGTCCTTGCGGAAGCCAAGGAGATCACGCAGGGTTGCCACCGGCCGTTCATTGACCAGCCCGGCGTATTCCTTGTAGTGGCCATAGTCGCCACTGGTTACTGCTTCTTGCAGCTTGCCGACGACATCCGGGTTGAAAGCGTGGTACTCCTCGCCGTGGACGTACTTCAGCAAGCCACCCTGGACAATCGGCTTGCGCGGCTTCCAGGCCACGGAAGCCAGTTGCTCCTGGTCCTGCTGGAAGTCGTAGAAGCCAGCCCCCTTGATACGGCTGGGCACACCTTTGAAACACAGGTCAACGACGTCGTCAGCCAGCCCGATCGCCTCGAAGAGCTGGGCGCCCCGGTAGGAGGTGATGGTCGAGATCCCCATTTTGGAGAGGATCTTCAGCAGCCCCTTGTTGATGCCCTTCCGATAGTTGTTCTTGGCGTCAATCGGATCCATCAGCAATTCGCCGGTGCGGATCAGATCGTTCAGGACCTGGTAAGCGAGGTACGGGTACACCGCTGTCGCACCAAAACCGAAAAGCACCGCAAAATGGTGGGGATCACGAGCCCAACCGGTTTCAACAATGATGTTGGAATCGCAGCGCAACCCTTTCTGGACCAGATGATGGTGAACGGCACCGGTTGCCATCAGGGCATTGACCGGCAGTTCACCTTCCTTCAAATCTTTGTCGGTGAGGATCAGCAGCACCTTACCATCCCGGACGGCCTGTTCCGCTTCCTCACAAACCTGGCGAATCGCCTGCTCCAATCCCTGTTCCGGGCGGTAGCTCATGGAAATACGCGCGACCTCGAAACCCGGGCGCTCATTGTTGGCAATCTTGAGGAACTTGGCAGGCGACAGAACCGGTGTCGTCAGAATAATGCGGTCTGCGTGATCGGCGGTTTCCTCGAATACGTTGCGCTCGGCACCCAGACAGGTCTCCAGGGACATGACAATCGACTCACGCAGAGGGTCAATCGCCGGGTTGGTCACCTGGGCGAACTTCTGCCGGAAGTAGTCCGCCACGTGGCGTACCTTGCTCGAGAGCACGGCCATTGGGGTATCGTCGCCCATGGATCCAACCGCTTCCTGGCCGTTCTCCGCAAGCGGACGCAATACCTGGTCACGCTCTTCGAAGGAGACCATGAACATCTTCTGGTGCACCAGAAGCTCGTCGGAATCCATCAGCCTGAAATCCGGGGTGTCCTGATTCAGAGTGGTCTCGACGCGGAGAGCGTTTTCCCGCAGCCAGCGCTTGTAAGGCTGAGCGGTCTTGAGACGCTGATCAATGTCCTTGGTGTGCAGGACTTCACCGGACTCTGTGTCGATCGCCAGCATCTGACCCGGTCCGACACGGCCTTTGGCTACCACATCGTCCGGCTGATAACCGTAAGTTCCGATCTCTGAGGCCAGCGTGATGAAATCATCCTTGGTGATGACCCACCGGGCCGGGCGCAGACCATTCCGGTCGAGCATACAGACGGCATAGCGGCCGTCCGACATGACCAGACCGGCAGGACCATCCCAAGGCTCCATGTGCATGGAGTTGTACTCGTAAAACGCACGCAGCTCTGAATCCATGCTGTCGACATTCTGCCAGGCTGGCGGAATCATCATGCGGACCGCGCGGAACAGGTCAACACCGCCGGCAAGCAGCACTTCCAGCATGTTGTCCATGCTTGAGGAGTCAGAACCGGTGAGGTTCACCAGAGGCTGCAGGGTCTGCAGATCTGGCAATTCCGGAGAGCTGAACTTGGCGGCCCGGGCGATGGCCCAGTTACGGTTGCCGTCGATGGTGTTGATCTCACCGTTGTGAGCCAGATACCGGAACGGCTGGGCCAGCGGCCAGCGTGGCATGGTGTTGGTGGAGAACCGCTGATGGAAAACACAGATGGCGGTCTCGAGATCGGGGTCACCCAGATCCTTGTAGAAGTTGGCCAGATCTGCCGGCATCATCAGGCCTTTATAGGCCAGGGTGCGGTGTGACAGGCTACAGATGTAGAACTCGGGATCGTCGGCCATATCGCTTTCGGCGTGGCGACGGCCCACGAACAGACTGATCGCAAAATCACGCTCCGCCTTGCCACCAGGCACCACGAAGACCTGCTCAATACGGGGCAGGCAATCCAGCGCCATGGGCCCGAGGCAGCTGTCATCCACCGGCACATCACGCCAGCCGAGAATCTCCAGGCCCTGCTCGGTCAACCGTTTCTCGATGGCCGCACGACCAGCCGAGGCCTTGGCTTCGTCGGGGTTCAGGAAGACCTGGCCGACGGCAAAAAGATCACCCGGCTCCTTACCAAACGATGCCTTGGCGGCTTTTTTCAGAAAGCCATCCGGGCTCTGGATCAGCAGGCCACAACCATCGCCGGTCTTGCCGTCTGCAGCGATACCACCTCGGTGGGTCATGCAGGTCAGAGACTCGATGGCAGTTTGCAACAACTTGTGGCTGGCCTCGCCCTTCATGTGGGCGATCAGACCGAATCCGCAGTTGTCCCTGAATTCGTCGGGATGATACAAACCTGTCATCATAAGCGTTCTCTCGCGTAGAAATGCTTTTCAATCAAAGAGTTAATTGGCGCGCGGCCATACAACCACCCTTTGACACTGAAAATGGGGGCTGGCTATTTTACACACGTAGAAATACGTACTCAAATCGGCGTGGAGTTATTGTGGGAAGCCGAAACGGGAATTACCAATCGACAAGGTTATGGAACAACAAGTTAGCGGAATAAATAGTGCCGCTATAAATTGTCGACCGGACGCACCCAGGGTGACCTGGAAGCCAGCTCCCCTGGCAAACCAGCTGCCGCGGCATTGGCCGCCTCCCGGGTAGGAAATTCCCCATAGAATACCATAAACCAGGGCTGGCCTTGCCTTTCCCCGCGGGTGTAGACCAGATCACCAAGCTGTGAATAGCGGGAAATAACGTTCAGAGCAGTCTGTTCGAGATTGCCGGCCACCAGTTGAATGGTCCAGCCTCCACGCGCCCGAACCTGATCAATCGCCGAAAAATACGCCGGGTTTGCTGGAGTGAAGCTCGGCGCGGCCTCTGGCTCTGGCTCTGGCTCTGGCTCTGGCTCTGGCTCTGGCTCTGGCTCTGGCTCTGGCTCTGGCTCTGGCTCTGGCTCTGGCTCTGGCTCTGGCTCTGGCTCTGGCTCTGGCTCTGGCTCTGGCTCTGGCTCTGGCTCTGGCTCTGGCTCTGGCTCTGGCTGATCAGCTTCCGGCTCGGTTACCGGCTCTGTCAATACCGTTTCAGGCTCCACGGCAGGCTGGTCCTGCGACGGCTCTTCCGGGGTTGGCACTGAATTCTCTGTTTCAGGCCCAATGGTTATGCTCTTTCTCACCGGCTCCGGTGCTTTTACAGTCTCGCCGGCCACGGATTCATCATACTGGCGAGACACGAACCACCAGGAGGCCGCAAGCAGCATCAAGGCCAGCCCCGGCCACAAAAGCCGCTTCCAGGGCATCTCACTGGATCGACTTACACTTGGCGCGCCCACCATGTCCAGCCAGACCCCCGGCGTTACCCGCTTGAGCCTCGCAAAACTACCCTGGCTCAAGGCGTGAATTTTTGAAACCCGGGCAGGACTGAGGAGCTCGCCTGCTTTCCCCCCCGCTGCATGAACTCTTGGTTCGAGATAGGCAACAATTTCATCTTTTGTCAGTGGCCGGAGGTGGACCTGATGGACGCTTGTGGTCGCATCATCCAGGGCCAGCATTTGCACCAGGTTGTCCGTGCCGGCAAACACGGGAACGGCGGACGAGCCGCGCTCTGAAGCCAGATAAGCAGACAGAATCAGCCTGAGCAGCTCCACCGGTGCGCGGTCTGCATCGTCAATCAGGAGGACCATGCGCTGGCCCTTTCGAACCCGGGATTCCGACCACTTGAAGAAGCGATAAACCAGGTCTCGGGGGCTGTCCTCCGGGCCAAGGTTGGAGCGAGCAACCGCTTTCAGGTCCCGGGCAAGGGCCTGGGCGCTGGTCAGCGCTGCCGCCGGTATACGGTGAAAGTCGAGTCTGGATGATTCGCTGCGGACCAGCTCCGCCAGTATTCGGGTTTTGCCCGAGCCAGCAGCTCCGGTCAATAACAGAGCCATATCACCGAAGCCGCATAGATGGCGCAACGCTTCCAGAGCGTGATGACGCATGGCATCCGGAAAGAACGGCGTCTCCATTTCCAGCGGGTTGGCACGGAGGCTGTAGCGTTGCTGCAACCTGGGAAACAGGCCGCCGCCATCAAGACTGTTCAAACTGTCTTCAGTCACGGGTCTTCCTTGTCTGCTGGTCCGTTACCAAATCATTGAAGCCTTCGGCCAGGTATCATATCGCGCTGCAAAAACGGGCAAATGTCAGGGCGAGGTTGTCGGGACTCGACTCTGAGGTGACGATGGCATCGCCTACCGAGCGAAGCAGGACCAGCCTGAGCAGGCCGTCCACATTTTTCTTGTCGACGGCCATCAAACTCATAAAGTCATCGGCTGTCATTCCTGCCGGAGGTTTGTCCGGCAATCCGGCACGCAGAATCAGTCGGTTTATACGGTCACAATCGTCACGGCTGATCATTCCCTCAAGAGCAGACAATTCGGCGGCCATGAGCATACCCGTCCCCACTGCCTCTCCGTGCAGCCAATTGCCATAACCCGCATAGGTCTCTATCGCATGCCCGAAGGTATGACCAAGATTCAGTATCGCTCTGAGACCACCTTCGCGTTCATCAAGGGCAACAATCTCTGCCTTGCAGGCGCAGGACCGGAAGATAGCCTCTGACAGCGCCTCCGGATCAAGGCTGACCAGAGCATCCATCTGCTCCTCCAGCCAGGCAAGAAAGGTCTGATCCCGAATCAGCCCGTACTTGATGACCTCTGCCAGGCCTGCTGACACCTCTCGAGGAGGCAAGGTCTGCAGGCTTGCCGTGTCTATCAGTACCGCCTGCGGCTGATAGAAAGCGCCAATCATGTTTTTGCCAAGAGGGTGATTGATGCCCGTTTTACCACCAACAGAAGAGTCCACCTGAGAAAGCAGGGTGGTTGGAATCTGGATAAACGGAACACCCCGTTGATAGCAGGCTGCGGCAAAACCGGCCATATCACCGACGACACCCCCGCCAAGGGCAACCAGTGTGGTTTTCCGGGTATGACGCTGCTCGAGAAGACCGTCAAAGATGCTGTTAAGGGTCTGCCAATCCTTGAACTTCTCGCCATCGGGAAGTACGACGGTATCCACCCGTTTCCCTGGAAAGCAGGCCTTTGCCCGCTCAAGGTAAAGCGGTGCCACTGTCTCGTTGGTAACAATCATGACCTGGGTCCCGGACACGTAACCTGACAGATCCTGGGCGCCGAGAAGGTTCTCGCCGATAAAAATGGGATAGCGACGCTCACCGAGCTCCACCGACAGTTCGCGGTACCGATTAGACATGATTGCGACCTTCCTTCCGGATCTGCCTTTTATGACGTGGGGTTTTCGGGTTCAGGCGGTTAACCAGCTGACGAACGACAAGCCTCGGGCTTTTTCTGTCTGTGTACATGATGATGTCGGCCAGGCTTGAATACAGGGGATCGCGGATTGAGAAAAGTTTCCGCAAGACCGCCTCCGGATCATCGTTCTGCAACAAGGGCCGATTTCGGTCTTTGCGCGTTCGCTCTACCTGTTGCTCTATCGACGTTTTCAGATAGATAACCGTGGCGCCTCTCTTGAGTATCGGATGATTCTCCTGCCGCATCACTGCCCCGCCCCCTGTGGCCAGCACGGTGTTATCCTCATGAGATAACTCATCCAGCATTGCTGTTTCCCGCAGACGGAAGCCGTCCTCCCCTTCAACATCAAATATCCACGGGATGTTGGCCCCGCACCGCTCTTCAATGATGCGATCAGAATCGAGGAAACGATAGCCGAGCTCTTTGGCGAGCATCCGGCCAATCGTGCTTTTCCCTGCTCCCATGGGGCCAACCAGGACAACGCGTTTCGGCAAAGACATAACTTCCGCTCAGTTTTGTTCAGGCGGGTGAGAATATCACAGGGCCGGTGATTGCATAAGTTCGGGGCCCGTCCTGGACAAAATTCAGGCACAAAAAAGCCGCCGGTTTTAAGCGGCGGCCTTTGAGCTAACCCGTTTAGCGCAGCAGATCGTTCTTGATGATCTTCGGTGTGATGAAGATCAGCAGTTCACTGCGCTCATCAATGTGTTCGGTGCGCTTGAAGATACGGCCCAGGTAGGGAATATCTCCGAGGAACGGCGTTTTGGTGGTCTGGGTCGCAACTTCCGACTGGAAGATACCGCCCAGAACAACTGTCTCACCGTTACCAACCAGAACCTGGGTGGTGACTTCGTTGGTATTGATCGACGGAATACCAGCAGTCACCTCGCCTCGGGAGTCCTGATTGACCACCAGATCCATGATGATCTTGTCATCCGGTGTAATCTGCGGCGTTACTTCCAGGGAGAGCACGGCTTCCTTGAAAGAAACAGACGTCGCACCGCTGGAGGCCGCTTCCTGATAGGGAATTTCCTCACCAGACTTGATCGACGCCGTCTGACGATCGGCAGTCACAACCCGGGGCTGGGAAACCACTTCCGCTTGACCATCACTCTCAAGGGCTGACAGCTCCAGATCTACCAGGAAGTCGTCGCTGCCCCACCCGATGGCGAAGGAAGAGGCACCTTCACCAGTCACTCCGAGGTCGACCGCAAGGGCGCCTGGGAAAGAAATACTATTTCTGAATCCAGTTTCAGTTCCTGCGGTTGAACCATTCACCGCCTCACCAACTGAGTCGCGCGAACCTCCAATTGACACAATACTATTTCCCTCATTATCGTACGCGGCACCACCCCAGCGAACACCGAGGTTCTCTGCCACGTTGGTCTGGGCGCGAACAATCCGAGCCTCGATAGACACCTGACGCACCGGCACATCCCATGTCGATACCAGACGGCGAATTTCATCAAGCTTCTCGGCAGTTTCACGAACACTGATCGTGTTGGTACGAACATCAGAGGAGACGAATCCGCGATCAGAGATCAGCTCTTCGTCTTCCTTGATCAACGCAACAATATCAGCCGCTTTGGCGTAGTTAACCTGAATGATGTCCAGACGAACCGGGGCCAGTTCGGCAATCTGCTTGTTGGTTTCGAGCTCAAGCTTCTCACGCGCTGCGATTTCGTCTGCAGGCGCTACCAGCAATACGTTGCCGATCTGACGCTTATCGAGGCCTTTGGTCTTGAGAATCAGATCCAGCGCCTGATCCCAGGGAACATTCTGCAGACGCAGAGTAATGCTGCCGCCTACCGTATCACTGGCAACCAGGTTCAGACCGGTGAAGTCAGCAATCAGCTGCAGGACCGAGCGCACTTCAATATCCTGGAAGTTCAGGGACAGCTTGTCACCGGTATACGGGAACTTCTCTTCCCTGCGGGACTCCGCCTCTTCCTGGCTCAGTTCTTCAACGCTGACAGTAAACTGGCTGCCGGACTGGTAGGCAATGTAGTCGTAATTCCCCTCGGGGGTGATCTCGACCACGGCATTGCCATCTTCCACAAAGGTGTCAATACGGGTAACCGGGGTGGCGAAATCTGTCACATCGAGTCGGCGCCGCAGGTCCGAGGGTACTTCAATACCGTCCATCGTCAGGCGAATCTTACCGGCGCGCTCTGTCAGGTCCACCGGCGTGCTGGAGCTACCCAGATCAACAAGAACGCGACCTTCACCGTCCTTGCCCCGACGGAAATCCACACCGGCCAGAGCGTTGGCAGACATGGAGCCCGATGTTGAGCTGCTTTGAGACGCGGGAGCAGAGGAACTCGCGACAACGCCATCGGCCTGGCCGCCAATTGTCATGACCAGGGAGTTGCCCGAACGAACTGTGTCATAGGGCACCAGCTCGACCAGGTTGAATATCAGCCGGGTACGGTCCTTGGTTTCCACCACGGTCATGCTCTGGGCGTTGCCTGATCCCAGAGGCACACTGCGACTTTCAAGACCACTGGTCGTGTCCCGAAGATCAACCGCAATGCGAGCGGGACGCTCAATGGTATAACCGGAAGGTTCCGGCGGTGCCCCATCAAATTGCAGTGTCACCTCAAGCCGCTCGCCCGGTAGCGACGAAAACGACACGTCTTCCAGCGTGACCGCGTTGGCCAGGCCGGATAACAACCCAAAAGCAATCACGCTGACGTATACATTGAGTTTTCTGAACATCGCTAGCCTCGACCCTAAACTTTTTTGTACGTGCATGTTTCTTTCAACTTTCATCCAGCCGCTCCTTAGCCTGCGCCCTCTTCCAGGGTCAGGGAGCGAGGACGCTCTACCCAGCCACCCCGGCCATTGGGAACGATTTCAATGAGCTCGATACGGGTTTCACTAACGCCCACAATGCGACCGTAGTTCTGCCCCATGTAATTTCCCGTGCGGACTCGATGGATCCCGCCGGTATCGTCTTCAATCAGAGCAAACAGATTACCCGATGCACCCTGAAGCGTGCCGACCATTTGAAGTGCTTTCAGGTCAAAATTCTCGAGAACCTCTCTGGGACGATCCAGATCCGGCTCCACATCACTGATCGGCTGTTCGTCCACCATAGTGAGCTGGACATCAATCGGCGGCTCAAAGGGCGCCCGACGATCTGCCGCTGAGTAACTGAAAGCTTCGTACGCCTTGAACTCCGGCAAGGGCTCAACATACCCTCTCGGTTTTGCCCGCGTCTCGGCCATGAACTGATCAAGATCTGAAAATCCGCTGCCCTGGGAGCATGCTGTCAGGAGAGACACCAGACACACACCCAGCCAGGCTTTTACCGCATGCTTTCCTGTCATGCTCATTCTCCAGCCCGGTAGCGGTAAGTACGAGCCAAAACCTGCATATCAAGCCGGTCCGCATCTCCGCCAGTTGGTTTTATCGTCAAGTCGTGTAGCGTTACGATCCGTGGAAGGCTGGCAACGCTGCTGACAAATGATGCCAGCTCATGGTAAGAACCGGACACCCGAATATTGATTGGCAGCTCGGAATAGAAGTCCCGACGCTGTTCCGGTTGCAGCTTCACTTCCTGAAGTGCCAAACCACTACCCAAAGCCGTATTCGTAATGTCTTCAAGCAATCCTGGCACTTCGGTCTCACTTGGCAGCTGTCTTACCAAGGCGCCAAAGGTTTCTTCCATTTCCGCCATCTGGGCCTTGAAAACCTCAAGGTTTGCAACCTGATAGGCTTTCTCTTCATAAGTTTTCCGGAGTTCCTGCTCGGTGCGCTCTACACGCTCAAGTTGAGCATACTGATCCTTGATAAAGAACCAGTAACCACCTCCGGCAATCAGCCCGAAGATAATCAGAACTACGATGAACTTGATTGGAGCAGGCCAGATACCCGCGTTATTGACATCAAGGTCGTTGATATCAAATTCATTGAGACTTTTCAGAGAGTCCGCGAGGCTCATTACTTATCCTCCCCTTCGGGCTCGGGCGTTTTCTGTTTAACCGAGAGATTGAACTGGCTGTAACCGGCCCGGCGACTATCAGCTGCAGAGACATTCGAGAGGTTGGGATCCGTGAACCATTCGGAGTCCTCGAACTGGCGCATAAGCGTGGAAACCCGACTGTTAGACTCCGCCATCCCTACAATATCAACGCGCTCGCCGGTTCGCTTGAGATCGGTGTAGAACAAGCCATCGGGCAATGTCCGCACCAGTTCGTCGAAGACGCGCACGATCACGGGTCGCTTGCCCTGGAGATCCTGAATAACCTGCATTCTGGCAAGGAGCTCATCCCGCTTGCGCTTGAGGTTTTCGATCTCCTTGATCTGCTGGTCCAGCTTTTTGGTGGCGGTCTCGATGTAGGCGTTGCGGGATTGCTGGTAGGCAATCCGGCTATCCATATCGGTTTTCCAGAGGAAGACCAGGCCGCCAGCAATAATCGCAGCGCCCAGAATCATGACCACGAACTGTTTCTGTTTCTCGGCGCGAAGCTCCTCGCGCCATGGTCGTAGGTTAATCTTTGCCATCAGTCGAAGCTCCTCATTGCCAGGCCGCAGGCAATCATCAGGGAAGGCGCATCATTACTCAGTGCCGATGCGTTGACCCGTGACCCTACTGCCATATCTGCAAAAGGATTCGCGACCATTGTCGGCGTTCCCGTCTTTTCTTCGACCATCTCCGTCAGCCCCTGAATCGAGGCAGTGCCTCCTGCCAGAACCACGTAATCGACAGCATTGTACTGACTGGCGCCAAAGAAGAACTGAAGTGCTCGGGCCACCTGCTGCACCACGGCTTCGCGGAACGGGGTCAGCACTTCGGATTCGTAGTCATCGGGCAGTCCGCCCTGTTTTTTGGCAAGCCCGGCCTCTTCCAGAGACAGACCGTAACGGCGCTGGATTTCCTCGGTCAGTTGCTTGCCACCAAAAATCTGTTCGCGGGTGTAAACGGTTTTGCCGCCGGCCAGAACGCTCAGCGTGGTCATGGTCGCGCCAATATCAACAATTGCCACCACCAACTCCTCGCCCTGGGAGTCCAGCTGCGGCTCGATTAACGCGTAGGCGCGCTCAAGGGCGTAGGCCTCGACATCAACCACCTTGGTCGTCAGAGAGGCGATCTCGAGCGCATCTTCTCGAATGTCGACATTTTCCTTTCGGCATGCAGCCAGAAGAACATCTACCTGGTCGGGGTTGCTTTCGGAGGGACCCTGAACTTCGAAATCGATGGCCACTTCATCCAGTGGGTATGGAATATAGTGATCGGCCTCCAGGGCAATCTGATCTTCCATCTCGAATTCGTTAAGGCCACCGTCCATCTGGATGACCTTGGTGATTACCGCCGAACCTGATACCGCAACTGCTACCTGCTTTACGCCGGAGCGGGACTTGGAAGCGACTCGCTTCATCACTTCGCCCACTGCTTCAACGTCCGTAATATTCTTTTCCACCACGGCATTGGCCGGTAACGGCTCCACCGCGTAGCTTTCGACCTTATAACGGTCACCCTGCTTTGACAGCTCCAGAAGTTTGACCGAGCTGGAGCTTATATCCACGCCCAGCACTGCACTGGATTTCTTTCCTAATCCAAACACGCGCTCACCCTATACCTGGTTAGATGCACCCGGTTACGTAACTTATGTGTTTTTTATTTAAGAGAATTTCTTCACCATTCCGTCTACAATGCCTGTTCTTCTTTAATTGAGAACTTTTGCAGCGGTGAAGAGACTCTTCCATCCTAAAGCAATTTCTCAAATGATAGACCTATATCCAACAGTTGTCAGAAAAAAATGTCTCATTTGTTGCGCACATCTCGCCTTTTTGCCTGGTTGTTTCTTACCGGACTGAGTGTCGCCGTTATCGTAACCTCAGGCTTCTATCTTTACCTTCGCCCTGGCCTTCCGCCGGTACATCAGCTTCTGGACATCAAGCTTCAGACGCCATTACGGGTCTATAGCAAAGACAACAGATTAATAGCAGAATTCGGTGAAAAGAGAAGGGCACCCATCACAATAGAACAGATCCCAACAATTCAGTTACAAGCCTTTATGGCGGCTGAAGACGCGCGTTTTTACGAGCACTTCGGGGTCGACATCAAAGGCCTGGCGCGGGCTGCCATCGAACTGATCTCCACCGGCGAGATCCAGTCCGGGGGCAGTACCATCACAATGCAGGTTGCAAAAAATTACTTTTTGTCACGGGACAGAACCTTTATACGGAAGTTCAACGAGATACTTCTGGCTCTTCAGATTGAACGTGAACTGGATAAAAACCGCATTCTCGAGCTCTACCTGAACAAGATTTATCTCGGCAACCGGGCATACGGAATTGCGGCCGCCGCTCAGGTTTATTACAACAAACCGGTCTCGGAACTGTCGCTGGCCCAGATGGCGATGCTGGCCGGCTTGCCCAAGGCGCCCTCAGCCTTTAATCCACTGGCCAATCCCGACCGGGCGATGGTCCGCCGAAACTGGATTCTCGGACGCATGCAGGACCTGGGTTACATCACCCCGGATGCACGCGAGCTTGCGGTTTCTGCCCCCATCACTGCCAGCTATAACAGCACGGAGACAGAAGTCGACGCCGACTATGTTGCAGAAATGGCCCGATCCGAAATGGTTCGGCGGTTTGGTGAAGACGCCTATACCGACGGCTACACGGTTACCCTGACGGTTGACGGGCGGAAACAACAGGTTGCTACCGAAGCCCTCAGGGACGGCCTCGAAGCTTATGATCGGCGGCACGGCTTCCGTGGTGCCATCGGACAGATCGACCAGGAAACACTGGCAACCAGCGAACTGTCCGACCTGATTCTGAACTACCCACGCGTGGAGTCACTGTTACCTGCAATCGTAAAGGAAGTTAACGATGAAGCCGGCGAAGTCAGTGTTCACGTACGTCGCATTGGTCCAGCCATCATGCCTTTCGAGACCATGACCTGGGCCAGGCGGTATAAAACCGAAAACCTGACCGGGCCGGAACCGGAGAAACCTTCGGACGTAGTTTCCCGCGGCGATGTCGTCTATGTGCGCGCTCAAAACCCGGAAAAGATCGACCCGGAGAACGAGACCAACAGTACCGAAACCCTGAACGACGAGGCGGCGCGCCCCCAAACAGCGACCGTTGCACTCGCCCAGATCCCCAGGGCCGAGGGCGCCCTGATCTCACTTGAGGCCAAAACCGGTGCCATTGAGGCCCTGAGCGGGGGGTACAGCTTCGGCCAGAGCAAATACAACCGGGCCACCCAGGCACGAAGACAGCCGGGCTCCACGTTCAAGCCCTTCCTTTACCTGAGCGCTCTGGAAAGTGGCATGACACCGGCGACCATCTACAACGATGCGCCCATTGTGTTCGATGACTCCGAACTGGAGACCGCCTGGCGGCCCCAGAACTCCTCTGGACAGTTCTATGGCCCCACCCGTCTCCGGGAAGCGCTTTACCGATCGCGCAACCTGGTTTCCATCCGGCTCCTGCGTGATCTGGGCATAGAGAACACTCTCGATTACCT
Source organism: Marinobacter flavimaris (assembly GCF_045057155.1). NCBI lineage: Bacteria > Pseudomonadati > Pseudomonadota > Gammaproteobacteria > Pseudomonadales > Marinobacteraceae > Marinobacter > Marinobacter flavimaris. The sequence continues at coordinate 4,507,102 of NZ_CP171359.1, read as the reverse complement.
GGCCCAGCTGGAAATTCCGACCGAAAACATGCCCGACGACCTGTCGCTATCGCTCGGCAGCGGCCAGCTTACTCCCATGGAACTGGCCAGAGGCATGGCGGTGATCGCCAACGGCGGCTATGACGTTGAACCCTACCTGATCGATACCATCAGCGACTTCAGGGGCGAAACCATCTACCAGGCTCCGAAAACCATTCTGTGCGATGAAAACTGCGACGAGCTTGCAGAACAAGCAACATCGGGCATGGAGGAAGGCAACGCAAGCGCGGACGAAGAGTCGTCGGAAACGGGCGACCAATCGACAGACGTCCGCGTGATGCCCAGACTGGCAGACGAACGTGCGGTTTTCATCCTGCACTCAATGATGCAGGACGTGATTCGCCGCGGCACCGGTCGCCGGGCACTGGCACTGGGGCGGGATGACATTGCCGGTAAAACCGGTACCACGAACGAGCAGAAAGACACCTGGTTCGCTGGCTTCAATCATGAAGTGGCCACAACCACCTGGGTAGGATTCGACCAACCGGCACCGCTTGGCAGACGTGAGTTCGGCGCCAGCACCGCGCTACCCATCTGGCTGGACTACATGGAAGTGGCTCTCGAAGGAGCACCCTCTTCCCTTATGCCTCGCCCCAACGGCATCGTCAATATCCGGATCAACCCAGAGACCGGACAGCGGGCAAGGCCCGGTGAAGACGGCGTATTTGAGGTCTTCCGTGAAGAAGACGCGCCACCGCCGCTGACATCAGAAACCGAGAACGATGGTAACGGCGGTTCCGAGGAAGACGACCTCTCACGAAGAATCTTCTGACACCCTGAACAGGCACAAAAAAACCGGCGGGATCACCGCCGGTTTTTTTATCACCCTGAACGACAGATCAGATAATGTCGTCCATGGACTTGAGCGGGTAGTGCGCAGGGTATGCATTACGGGCAACCCCGGAATCCACGGCAGCGCGGGCAACCGCCGCGGGCACCACTTCAAGCAAGCGCACATCCATCGGCTTGGGAATGATGTACTCTTTCCCGAACTCGAAGCTATCCACGCCATATGCCTCACAGATTTCCTGGGGCACGGGCTCTTTCGCCAGCTCGCGGATTGCATTGACAGCCGCCACCTTCATTTCCTCATTGATCGCAGTGGCACGTACGTCCAACGCTCCACGGAAAATGAACGGGAAGCCCAACACGTTGTTAACCTGGTTCGGATAATCAGAGCGGCCGGTGGCCATGATCAGATCATCGCGGGTTGCCAGGGCAACTTCCGGACTGATCTCCGGATCGGGGTTGGAGCAGGCAAATACGATAGGCTTCGGAGCCATTTTCTTAAGCTGGTCGGCGGTCAGCAGATCCGGACCAGACAGACCCAGGAATACATCAGCGCCATCAATAGCATCATCCAGAGTGCGCTTGTCAGTATCGTTGGCGAACATCGCCTTATACTGATTCAGATCATCACGGCCAGAATGGATCACACCCTTGCGGTCGAGCATGAAGATGTTCTCAGAGCGAATACCGCAGCTGATCAACAGCTTCATGCAGGCAATAGCGGCGGCACCGGCACCCAGGCACACCACCTTCGCCTCTTCAATCTTTTTACCCTGCAGCTCAAGGGCATTGATCATGCCGGCTGCAGTTACGATAGCAGTACCATGCTGGTCATCGTGGAAGATCGGCACGTTGCACTTCTCAATAAGAGCACGCTCAATCTCAAAGCACTCGGGCGCCTTGATGTCTTCCAGGTTAATGCCACCAAAGGTGTCTGCAATACGCTCAACTGTTTCAATAAACGCCTGCGGGCTTTCGGAATTGACTTCAATATCGAAGACATCAATTCCGGCAAAGCGCTTGAACAGTACGCCCTTGCCTTCCATAACCGGCTTGCTTGCCAGCGGACCCAGGTTACCCAGACCAAGAATCGCGGAACCATCAGAGATAACAGCCACCAGGTTACCCTTGGCGGTGTATTTGTATGCGTTCTCCGGGTCCTTTGCGATCTCGCGGACCGGTTCGGCAACCCCGGGGCTATACGCCAGGGAAAGGTCGCGGGACGTCTTGGTTGGCTTGGTGATTTCAACACTCAGCTTACCAGGCCGCGGCTTGGCGTGATATTCAAGGGCTGCTTCTTTCAGATCTTGAGACATTGCCACTGTTCCGTTTGTCACGTTTAAAGGTAATGAACCGCCGGAGCTGTGGAGCCTCTAGTTAACACCGAACCGGAGGGCCCCTATCCAGCGGAGCGCGCCATTATGGCCCGCCAGACCCGAAACGACAAGTGGGCCATGAACATTTTGTGAACAGTCAATAGTGCTAATTGCGTATGTATCTTATGAATACACAATAAATTCCGGGCACAAAAAAAGCGCCCGAAGGCGCTTTTCTGAGTCCACTGCGATCAGTCTTTCTTGCCGCCAATACGGCCACCGAAACGCTTCTGGAAACGGTCAATACGACCACCGGTATCCATAACTTTCTGCTTGCCGGTGTAGAACGGGTGGCACTGTGAACACACGTCCAGCTGCAGATCATGGGTGTAGGTAGAACGGGTCTTGAATGTGTTACCGCAAGAACAGGTGGCGGTAATTTCTTCGTACTTGGGGTGGATACCTTCTTTCATGGCGAACCTCGTTAGGTCATGCCGCTACCTGATCGCGGGGTATCTTGATTACCCAGGCGCCAGGCACCGCATGTTTGAATCAATTGAGAAGACGGGGCACAATCATGCCCTGCCGGAAACAGACCGCGAATCTTACTTGCAATTATTGCTGCAGGCAAGCACCACACCTGACTTCCGGACTCGCCCTCCCCGGATTTCGCGGCAGGCCGCCGACTGAAACAGGATAAGGAAAAACCGTGACACCCGTCATCCAGTGGAGCACTCAGTGCCATTGATTGCACGCATCGCCCTGAATCGTCCTCTGCGTCGACTCTTTGATTACATTATTCCAGAAGACCTTGAATTGACGCCGGGTCAGAGAGTGCGAATCCCCTTTGGCCGGCAGCAGGCAACGGGTCTCGTTGTGGAAGTGGGCGTTGAGCCGCCACCGGGAATAAAGCTCAAGCCGCTGTCATCGGTTATGGAGGACTGGCCCGCATTACCGCAAGAAACGTTCAAACTTCTCAGCTGGGCGAGCGACTATTATCAACACCCCTTGGGCGAATGCCTGTTCACTGCCCTGCCCCCAGCCCTCAGACGGGGGCGAATCGCCGAAGAAAAAACGGAACAGTGGTGGCGTGCACTCGACGACGCAGCAACACTTCCTGCAAATGCCCATAAACAGAAGGCACTTATCGATTGGCTAAGCCAGCACTCCAGGGGTGCCCCGACAAAGGATATTCTGCAGGCTGGTTTCGCCCGGGCACAGCTCAACGCACTGCGCGAGAAGCAACTGATTGAGGCCGTTTCGCCGCCCCGGCCGAATTCAGGCGGTGAGGACCCTGAGCTTCTTGCTCGCAGACCGGAATTGTCCATGGCCCAGGCTTCAGCCGCAGAAGGGCTGGCTGCTCCGGGCGAAGGGTTTGGTGCCTTTCTCTTATACGGCATCACCGGCAGCGGAAAAACCGAGATCTACCTGCACTATCTGAAACAACACCTCGGCGCCCAGGATCAGGCCCTGGTACTGGTTCCGGAGATCAATCTTACGCCGCAAACCGTTGCCCGATTCCAACACTACTTCGGCAGCCGGATTGTAGTATGGCACTCAGCCCTTAACGACGGTGAGCGCCTTACAACCTGGCTGAAAGTCCGCAACGGTGAACCGGTTATCCTGGTAGGCACCCGATCGGCTGTTTTACTGCCCTTCACCAACCTGCGCACCATCATCGTCGACGAGGAACACGACAGCTCATACAAACAGGGCGAAGGTTTCCGGTATTCCGGCCGCGACCTGGCCGTCTATCGAGCCCACCTGAACAACTGCCCCGTCATCCTCGGATCAGCGACTCCGTCACTGGAATCCGTGCACAACGCCGAGCAGGCCAAATACCACCTGGTTAAACTCGAAGAACGTGCCGGCAACGCGGCACCACCGGTCATCAGTCTGCTGGATATCCGAAGCCGCCCACTGGAAGGCGGCTTGTCACGGCCCGCCCTGAATGCCATCGAGCAAACCCTGGCCAGAGGTGAGCAGGCACTGGTCTTTGTCAATCGACGTGGATTTGCCCCGGTCATGATGTGCTTCGACTGCGGCCACATGGTTGAGTGCCCCCGTTGCGACACGCGGCTGACCTACCACCGCCGGGACCGGGCAATGCGATGCCACCACTGCGACTACCAGACGGCAGCTACAGAACACTGCCCGAAGTGCCAAAGCGAGGCCTTCAAACCTGTTGGACACGGCACAGAAAGAACAGAAGATATTCTCGCCAACGCTTTCCCGGACACGCCGGTTGTGCGAGTGGATCGCGACAGCACACAGCGCAAAGGCAGCATCCAGGGCATTCTGAAGCAGGTGAACAGCGGAAAGCCGTGCGTGCTCGTCGGCACCCAGATGCTGGCCAAGGGACACGACTTCCCCAACGTTACCCTCGTAGTGGTGGTCAACGCCGACGGCGGACTGTTCAGCGTGGACTTCCGGGCACCCGAACAACTGATTCAGACCCTTCTGCAGGTCAGTGGCCGCGCCGGACGGGGCACAAAGCCCGGCAAAGTGCTTGTGCAAACCTGCCACAGCGACCACCCGCTGTTAAAGACACTGTGCGAAGGCCACTACCTCGACATCGCCGACCAACTCCTGAAAGAGCGGGAAGAAGGCCAATTCCCGCCATTCCGCGCCATGGCTATCTTCAGGGCAGAAGGCGACACCATGGAGAAAAGCTTGCAAGTGCTGGATACAATTAAGCCCCTCGCGAATACCACAGGCATCGAAACCTGGGGACCGTTGCCAGCCATGATTGCCCGGCGCGCCGACAAGCACCGCGCGCAACTGATCCTCAACGCCCGCAACCGGAAAAAGCTGAACAGCCTGCTTACCGGAATCTGTCAGGAACTGGACCAGAGAAAGCTGCCTGCCGGGGTCAAATGGATGATTGATGTTGATCCGCAGGAAACAGGATAATTTGAGCCGAGACTGCGGAATCCCGAGCCTTTTGCTTGCAGCCAAACTTTCCGCGATAATAGCCGCCTTCTGTTTTCAACGGGCCTCCTGCCCCGAATCCAATTCTCCTGTAAACCGAGTCATCTGACAGCATGAAAGAGACCGTTTCCGATCTGCTCCAGTCTGCACTGGCAGCACTCCAAGCCGATGGCACGCTGCCTGCGGACCAGTCCTTCACTCCACAGGTGGGCAATACCAAGGACAAGTCCCACGGCGACTATGCCTGCAACATTGCCCTGGTTGCCTCGAAAGCTGCCGGTTGCCCGCCTCGCAAACTGGCGGAGGCGCTTATCGAGAAGCTGCCGCAGAGCAACGCGGTGGAGAAAGTGGAGATTGCCGGGCCCGGTTTCATCAACTTCTTTATGAGCACGGCCAGTGCTTTTGAAGTGGTCAACACCATACTGAATGAAGGCGATCGTTTTGGCCGCAACAACCAGGGCCAGGGCGAAAAAGTTCAGGTGGAGTTTGTTTCGGCCAATCCCACAGGCCCACTCCACGTTGGCCACGGGCGTGGCGCGGCGATTGGCGACTGCCTTTGCCGGCTGCTCGAAGCAAACGGCTACGATGTGACCCGGGAGTTCTACTACAACGACGCCGGGGCCCAGATTGATAACCTGGCACTCTCAGTTCAGTCGCGGGTGAAAGGTCTGACGCCGGACGACGAGAGCTGGCCGGCGGACGGCTACCGGGGCGATTACATTGTTGATGTCGCCAAGGCCTACCTTGCTGGCGACACCGTCACAGCGGACGATCGGGAAGTGACCGCCAAGGCGGACCCGGAAGACCGCGACGCCATCCGCGAATTCGCCGTCGCCTACCTGCGCCGGGAGCAGGACCTGGATCTGAAAGCCTTCGGCGTTCAGTTCGATGTCTATTTCCTGGAATCCTCCCTGTACGAGGATGGCAAGGTTGAAGCCACGGTCAAACGCCTGCAGGAAAATGGCTACACCTACGAGCAGGATGGCGCCATGTGGCTGAAAACCACAGAGTTCGGTGACGACAAGGATCGGGTCATGCGCAAGAAGGACGGTGGCTACACCTACTTCCTGCCGGATGTCGCCTATCACCTGGACAAGTGGCAACGGGGCTTTACCACCGTTATCAACGAACAGGGTGCCGACCACCACTCTACCGTTACCCGCGTTCGCGCCGGCTTGCAGGCACTAAATGCCGGCATTCCGGATGGCTGGCCGGACTACGTACTGCACCAGATGGTGATGGTGACCCGCTCCGGCCAGGAGGTGAAAATCTCCAAACGCGCTGGAAGCTACGTGACCGTCCGGGACCTGATTGATGAAGTTGGCCGCGACGCGACCCGGTTCTTCCTGGCCGCGCGCCGGGTGGACTCACAGTTGACCTTCGATATCGATCTGGCCCGCTCCCAGACCAATGAAAACCCGGTTTATTACGTGCAGTATGCTCACGCGCGCATCTGCAGCGTGCTTCGAAAACTGGCCGAGGAAGGTGTAGAGCGCGGCCGCAACGAATGCATTGGCGACCTCTCACTGTTAACGCTTGACGAGGAAAAGGATCTGGCCAACCAGCTGGCCAAGTATCCGGAACTCATTACCAATTCCGCCGTGCAACGTGAACCGCACCATCTCACGCACTACCTGCGGGACCTGGCGGGCCAGTTCCATACGTATTACAACGCCCATAAGGTATTGATTGAAGATACCGCCGTTCGTGATGCCAGGGTCAGCCTTTACCTTGCTATAAGGCAGGTTATCTCCAACGGTCTGGACTTGCTGGGCGTCAGCGCACCGGAAGAGATGTAAGACGAATGTCCCGAGACTACGCCCGCAAGGAAAGACCCGCCAAAGCGTCGGCCACTTCACGCAAAAAGCCTGCGAAACAGGCAAAGCCGAAGGCTGCCCGGCCGAAACCGGCGGCCAGTGCCCGCTCCCAGCACGGTGGCCTGTCGCTCAAGTGGATACTGTCCCTGGCGGCCGTGGGCGGCTTTATCGGGTTTATCGTCTACCTGAACTCCTTGCCAACGAGCCCGCATTCGCAGCAGCCATCAGTCACTGAGAAACCGGTCCAGAAACCTGCGAAGACGCCCGCAGAGACCGCGAAGGAAGAGGAAAAACCCGGCTTCCGTTTCTACGAGATGCTGCCGGAATCCGAGGTAGTACCGCCCAAAGTCGAAGAATACACGCCCGGACCGACGCAAACGGATTTCAATTATCTGCTTCAGTCCGGCTCCTTCCGCAGCAAGGAAGACGCGGAACGACAGCGGGCCCAGATCGCTTTCCAGGGTTTGCGGGCAAGCACCCAGAGGATTGATCTGGACAACGGCTCCGTCTGGTACCGTGTCAACGTTGGCCCTTTCACATCCAGAAGCCAGATGAATTCCGCTATCGACAAACTGGTTTCCCTGAATATCCAGCCACTGGTCCGGAAGATCCCCAAGGAAGGCTGATCTTTCGGGCCTGTTGCGAACACCTTGAATTCGCACCAGAAGCCTCCATAACAACGGGATACCAATTTCAATCAGGCAATTGGAGCCCAAATGACTACCATTCTTTCCGTCAGGCGCGATGACGAAGTTGCCATGGGTGGCGACGGCCAGGTTTCCCTCGGCAATACCGTAATGAAAGGCAATGCCCGGAAGGTTCGCCGCCTCTACAACGGCCAGGTGATCGCCGGCTTCGCGGGCGGTACCGCCGATGCCTTCACCCTGTTCGAGCGATTCGAAGCCCAGCTTGAGAAACACCAGGGCAACCTCACCAGGGCTGCGGTGGAACTGGCGAAAGACTGGCGAACTGACCGTGCGCTGCGCCGGCTCGAGGCCTTGCTGGCTGTAGCGGACAAAACCGCCTCGCTGATCATCACCGGCAACGGGGATGTGATCGAGCCGGAACAGGGCCTGATTGCCATCGGGTCTGGCGGGCCCTTTGCCCAGGCTTCAGCCCGGGCCTTGCTGGAAAACACAGACCTGTCCGCCCACGAGATAGTCGAGAAAGGTCTGGATATCGCCGCCGATATTTGTATCTACACCAACCACAATCGCACCCTTGAAGTGCTCTCCAAAAACGACTGATCCGGAGCGACCATGTCTGCAATGACTCCCCGTGAGATTGTCCACGAGCTCAACAAACACATCGTGGGCCAGGAAGAAGCCAAGCGGGCGGTGGCTATCGCCCTGAGAAATCGCTGGCGCCGGATGCAGCTGGACAGCAGCCTGCGCGATGAGATCACTCCCAAGAACATCCTGATGATCGGTCCCACGGGTGTGGGTAAAACCGAGATTGCCCGGCGCCTCGCAAAATTGGCCGATGCCCCGTTTCTGAAAGTGGAGGCCACCAAATTCACCGAAGTCGGCTACGTCGGCCGCGACGTGGAATCCATCATTCGTGATCTGGCGGATATGGCCGTCAAGATGCTGCGCGAAGCAGAAATGAAGCGTCACGAAGAACGGGCATTGGACGCGGCGGAAGAGCGCATCCTTGATGCACTGATCCCGCCGCCCCGGGATTTCGGTGAAGACAGCCAACGCAGTTCCGACTCCTCCACTCGCCAGCTGTTCCGGAAAAAACTCCGGGAGGGCGAACTGGATGACAAGGAAATCGAGATCGACCTGCGTAATTCCAACGCCGGAGTCGAAATTATGGCGCCTCCGGGCATGGAGGAGATGACCAATCAGCTGCAGAGCATGTTCTCCAACCTGTCTTCCGACAAGCGAAAAACACGGAAGATGAAGGTTTCTGACGCCCTCAAGCGGGCCAAGGAAGAAGAGGCTGCGAAGCTGGTCAACGAAGAAGAGATCAAGCAGAAAGCCATTCAGGCCGTCGAGCAGAATGGCATCGTGTTCGTGGACGAGATCGACAAGGTCGCCAAGCGATCCGAGAATACCTCGTCGGATGTTTCCCGCGAGGGCGTCCAGCGCGATCTGCTCCCGTTAATTGAGGGCAGCACCGTAAGCACGAAATACGGATCTGTGCGCACCGATCATATTCTGTTCATCGCTTCCGGCGCGTTCCACCTGTCCAAGCCCTCGGATCTGATTCCGGAGCTGCAAGGCCGCTTGCCGATCCGCGTTGAGCTTCAGGCACTGACACCCGAGGACTTCAAACGCATCCTGACCGAACCGGATGCCTCCCTGGTGCAGCAGTACGAAGCGCTGATGCTGACCGAAGGTGTGAAACTGACCTTCCGGGAGGATGCCATTGCACGTATCGCCGAGGTTGCCTGGAAGGTGAACGAGAGCACTGAAAACATCGGTGCCCGTCGGCTGCATACCGTCCTTGAGCGGTTGCTTGAAACCCTTTCCTTCGATGCCGGTGACAAGGTTACCGATGGCTTCGAGGTAACCGCCGAATACGTGGATGAAAAGCTTGGAGAGTTGTCCGAAGACGAGGATCTGAGCCGGTACATTCTGTAGGCGTGAGCGAGGGGGGCAGATGACACAGTCATCTGCCCCCTCGCCTACTGAACATTATTGCGCCTTTGAAAAGAGGTGCGAAACGTTAGTCAAGCCACCCGCCAACCGGCCCTTCTCGGCTTTTTTCTTCCTGCCCTTGGCCACATACAGTGGCAGCATTTCGCCGTATAGACTGGTACTGATCGTCCGCTGCTCGTCTTCAAGGCGATCCCGGCGAAGCTTGATGCCATATTTCGCCAGCTTGGGCTCCAGCTGATCTGCACGACTCAGAAGATCCCGCCGTGTCATCTGATAGGCGTGCTCACACACCATTCTACGGGACTGGAAGCTGAATACGTTGGAGAAGAACAGCTTGGCGTCGTCTCGGGTGGGTTCAAACAGCAGAATATCCTTGTCGGGATAATCCCGGGCATACTGGGCAATGCCCGACTGCATCCTTGAGTACACCATGGTCCTGAAGGTCTGTGACAGAACGTTTGGCATACCTGAGCGGGTCAGCTCGCCCGGCTTCATGGAGCCGGCCCGGACCGCCGCACTGGCGTCAATCGGCACCTGGGGATTCACGGCGAAAACCAGGTCGACACCGTCTTCAAAAGCCACGGAGGCGTGCAAACCCTTGCGCAGTGTACCGTCCACATAATACCGCCCATCGATTTCCACTGGCACATACAACCCCGGCGAGGCAGTGCTGGCCTGAATCGCCTTGGAAATGGGCACATGGTCAAAACCGGGAGCGCCAAAACAGACCGCTTCGGTACTCTCAACATCGGCAGCCACGATGTAGAGGCTGCGCTTGAGCTGACGGAAATCATTGGTGCGCCCGAGCATGGTGAAGGCCCGTTTGAGATACTCATGCAGGCCTTCGTTATCAAACAGCCCGGCCGGCGCTGCCTGGGCCAGGATGGTCATGGCTTCCAGCAGACTCTGATCGTAGGGGTTGTTGACGAAGCGGCTTACCGCCGTGGAAACCAGGCCGGGAATTGCCAGCAATCGACTGCCAATCTCCCGGAAAGCCGGGCGATAGAATACTTCCGGATGGAACGGGTGTACTTCCGCCTCGTTGCGCACGAAAATCCGGCAAAGTTGCGCCGTGGTCATCTGGTTGGCGAGATTCGCCGCCACAAAAGAGCCGCCATTTACACCAACATAAACATCGATGTTGTTGAAATCGAGACCATCAAGTGCCTCATCCAGCGCCCGGAGCGCTCCGATTTCATAAATGCCGCCCAGAGGACCACCGCCACCAAGGGCAAGCCCGATGCGGGGAGCGGGTTTATGGTCAATTGGCGAGCTCATAGCCTTCCCTTTTCCGGATTAAGAATGCGGGCCCGTCGGGCAGGCCGCCGGATAATTCCATTCTCAAGATAACAACCGTATTTAGAGTGCGCACCCTATATTGCCCAAACCCGCACCTGCGATCAGGAAACGGCGGCCTCTGATACCGCCATGGCCGTTGACTTGCCGGGGCGCAGGTAACGGCCGAAGCCGGCATTACGCAACGCCAGGTCGACACAGCTCTTGATCACGTGAGGCGAGTCCAGCAACAACACATCTTCCAATAGCTGAATGGCCCACTCACGGCTGACACTGCGAATCACCGATTTGACCTTCGGCAAGCTGGCGGCGTTCATGGACAGGGAATCGTAACCCATGGCCATCAACAGCAGCGCACCGCCGGGATCACCCGCCAGTTCACCGCAGATGCCAACGGGCTTGCCCACCGAGTGAGCGTCCTGGGCGATTCGCACCAGCGCCTGGAGTACCGCCGGGTGATACGAGTGATAGAGCTGGGCAACCCGGGGATTGTTACGATCCACCGCCAGCAGATACTGGGTCAGGTCGTTGGAACCAACAGAGAGGAAGTCCACCCTGTCCGCCAGTTCCCGAATCTGGTAAACGGCAGCGGGGATTTCGACCATCACGCCCACCTTGGGCATGTGAATGTCGTAACCCTCTTCCCGAACCTCGTGGTACACCCGGTAAATCAGGTGCAGGGACTCCTCCACCTCCGAGATGTTGGAGATCATTGGCAGCATGATCTGGAGGTTGTTCAATCCCTCGCTGGCCTTGAGCATGGCCCGAACCTGAACCAGGAAGATCTCCGGGTGGTCGAGGGTAACCCGGATACCCCGCCAGCCCAGGAACGGGTTTTCCTCCTGGATCGGGAAATAGGTCAGCGCCTTGTCGCCGCCAATATCCAGCGTACGCATGGTAACGGGGCTCGGCGCGAAGGCTTCAAGCTGCTCCCGGTAATACTCTCGCTGCTCCTGCTCTGAGGGGAAGCGGTCCTTGATCATGAAGGGAACTTCGGTCCGGTAAAGACCGATACCCTCGGCACCGTGCGAGAGCGAGCGCACCACATCGGTCATCAACCCGGTGTTCACCAGAAGTGAGACCCGATGGTGATCGGTGGTTTCACAGGGCTTGTCCTTGAGAACTTCAAGCCCGCGAATAAGTTCGTCTTCTTCGTCGCAGATCGCCTGGTAGTAGGACCGGAGGTCTGCCGATGGCGAAGCAAAAATCTGGCCCTCAAAGCCGTCTACGATCAGCTCCTTGCCGTCGAGCTGGTTTACGGGAATATCGACCAGCCCCATAACAGTCGGCACGCCCATGGCGCGTGCCAGAATGGCGACATGAGAGTTACTGGAGCCTTTGACCGACACCAGACCCACCAGCTGCCCCTTGGGGACCTCGCCAAGCATGGCAGGTGTCAGCTCTTCGCTGACCAGGACCGTGCGCTCGGGGTAGTTCAGGTGTTTCTGCTCGCCTTCCTGCAGATGAGACAGCAGACGGCGGCCCAGGTCCCGGATATCAACAGCGCGTTCCTGCAGGTAGTGATCGTCCATCATCTCGAAATGACGGATGTACTGCTGGACCACCTGCTTGAGAGCGCCCTGGGCCCAGATCCCTTCCCTGATCTTGTTCGACACCTCACCAGGCATGGCATCGTCGCCCAGCATTCTCAGATAGACATCGAACAGGGCCTGCTCTTCAGGACGCAGCTGCGAAGCCAACCGCTTGGCAACCCGCTCGATATCTTCCCTTACCGCCTTAACCGACGCTCCGAACAGGGCCAGTTCCTGATCAATATCGTCAGTCGGCTTTTCCGGAACCACATCAAGATCAGCCGATGGATAAACGACAACGCCATTGCCGATGGCAACACCTGGAGCACCCGGCACGCCGTTGAAACTGACATCGTGTGCCTCCTCGCCGGTCAGGGACAGGCCACTGATGGCGCCGGTGGCTTCACTATGGGCTATGACCCCCGCCAGCTGAGCGGAAACGGTTACCAGGAATGCCTCTTCGCCCTCATCAAAACACCGGGAACTTTCCCGCTGCTGGACAACGAGCACGCCCAGCACCCGGCGATGGTGAATAATCGGAACACCCAGGAACGAGCGGAAGCGCTCCTCCCCGGTCTCGGGGAAATAGCGGTAGCGCGGGTGGGACGGTGCATCTTCAAGGTTGATGGGTTCTTCGCGGGAACCCACGAGACCGACAAGGCCCTCAGAGTAAGCCAGGCTCACCTGGCCTACCGCCTTGCGGTAAAGGCCTTCGGTGGCCATCAAAATGTAGCGGTTGGTCGCAGGGTCAAGCAGATAGACGGAACAGACCTCGGTTCCCATGGCTTTCTGCACCCGCGATACAATGATATCCAGCGCCTCCTGCAGATCGCGGGCGCTGTTTACCTCTTGTACTAGACTTCGCAGAATGCTCAGCATGGCGGTGTCAGTCCGTCATTTCTGGTGTTCCTGTAAACGCCGATTCTGCTCCGCCCGATGCCACTGCTCCATGTTGTAGAACAGTCGCGGCGCAAGCTCTCTCAGCGCGCGTCGATACACTTCTCGCTTGAATGAAACCACCTGCCCCAACGGATACCAGTAGCTTACCCACTGCCAGCCGTCGAACTCCGGTGAATCCGTACCATCCACGCAAACCTGCGCGTCCGGCGATAACATCCTCAGCAGGAACCATTTCTGTTTTTGGCCCACACAAACGGGGTGGGAGTTTTGGCGTACCATCCTCCTCGGGAGTCGATACCTCAGCCAGCCTCGGGTGCAACTGATGATTTCCACATCGCTTGCACACAGGCCGATTTCCTCTCCAAGCTCCCGGTACAGTGCATCCTCGGGCGATTCATCATGTTTGATGCCACCCTGGGGGAACTGCCAGGAGTCCTGCCCTATTCGCCTTGCCCAGAGAACTTCTCCTCTGTGATTGGCCAGAATGATTCCGACGTTGGGTCTGAAACCGTCTGAATCGATCACGGCACAGTCCTCTCAAAAGTCGGTGGACCGGTCAAAAATTCACCGGTCGGATTTGTCCAAGTTGCTCTCATTCTTACAGAATCCCAAGGGTTCGGCAAACGGAGCCGTTGGGGACAGGTCATGATAGACTTGGCGTTTTACTGCAAGCCCTGTGATCACCGGAGGTAGCCGCTTGACGCTCGCAATTTTTGATCTCGACAACACCCTTTTAGCCGGAGACAGCGACCACGCCTGGGGCGAATTTCTGGTGGAGGAAGGCATTGTCGATGCCGAGGAATACCGCCTTGCCAACGACCGCTTCTATCAGGAATACCTGAACGGCGAGCTGGATATCCTGCACTACCTGGGGTTTGCCCTTCAGCCGTTGGCCAGTCACAACATGGAAGAGCTACTGGCGTGGCGGGAAGCCTTTATGGAGAAAAAAGTGCGCCCCATGATGCAGGCCACTGCAGATACGCTGCTGGACAGCCACCGGGAGCAGGGTCACACCCTGATGATCATCACCGCCACCAACCGTTTTGTGACTGAACCCATTGCCGAGGCCCTCGGCATAGAACATCTGATCGCCACCGAGCCCGAGCTTGTCAACGGCCGTTATACAGGCGAAGTGGCCGGCACTCCGAGCTTTCAGGATGGCAAAGTCGCGCGACTGGATGACTGGCTGAGTGCCCATAACAGGACACTCGAGGGGGCCTGGTTCTACAGCGACTCCCACAATGACTTGCCGCTGCTGAAAAAAGTGGACAACCCGGTAGCCGTCGACCCGGACCCGACCCTGGAGCAATTTGCCCGGGACAACGGCTGGAAAGTGATGTCACTGAGAGGCTGAAATGTGAATATGGGGTCAGATGAAAGCTTTCATCTGACCCCGACTTCAAATGCTTCAGAAGAAGCCTGTTAGTGAGCGTACAAAGCAGGACTTGATGTAATCGGTCTCGGGGATGCCCGGAATCACCGGGTGATCCGGAGCCTGATGCCCCTGCTCGAGCAACTGGACAAAGCGGTCGATCTTGCGGCCGCTGCCTCGAATGATGTCCACCAGCTTCTCCTGCGAGAGATGCATCGAACAGGACGCGGAAACCAGTATCCCATCGCGCTCCAGCAACCGCAGACCGAGCTGGTTCAGCCGGGCATAGGCCTCTTCACCCGCCTTCTGGTCCCTGCGCCGGGGAATCAGTGCCGGCGGATCGAGAACCACCACATCAAACTTCTCCTTCTCATCCGCCAGCGCCTTCAGGGCCTCGAAGGCATCTCCCTCAATGGTTTCCACATTGTCGAGGCCATTGAGCCTGGCGTTGTGGTGAACCGAATCAATGGCACCGGCCGAACTGTCGACACAGGTCACTTGGGTGGCCCCGGCACAAGCGGCCTGAATGCCCCAGCCACCGACATAACTGAACACATCCAACACCCGCTTGCCCGGCGCATAGGCCTGCAAACGGGCACGGTTCATCCGATGATCGTAAAACCAGCCCGTCTTCTGGCCGCCTTCCAACGGCACCTCGAACCGGACACCGTTCTCCTCCACCTCCAGCAGACTCACCGCAGCGCCATGGGCCTGCTCCACGTAGGTATCCAGCCCCTCCACCTTGCGCATCTTGCCATCGTTCTTGAGGATGATCGCCTCAGGGTGCACCAGCCGCTGGACTGCCCGAACAACTGCCTCCTTCATCGCTTCCATACCGGCCGTGGAAATCTGCACCACCACCGTGGAATCAAACCGGTCAATCACCAGCCCCGAAAGCCCGTCACTGTCGCCAAACACCCAACGGTAAAACGGCTTGTCGAAAAGCCGTTCTCTGAGCGCAAGCGCAGCCTCCATCCGCTGGGTCAACCGCTGGGGCGTCATACCGTGGCCCGGATCCCGACTGATCAGCCGGCCACAAATCAGCGCATGGGGATTAACGAACACTGTACCCAGAGGCTTGTCGTTCGACGCCCGAAGCTCCGCCTGAACACCGGCCTCGAATTCCGTCAGCGGACTGCGGCGGGTGTCCACCTCATTGCTGTAAACCCATAGATGGCCAGCACGGAGACGGCGCTCTGCGCCTTTTCGAAGATACAGAACCGGAAAATTCATAAAGACCACCTGGAAAGGAAAGACAGGGATTATACAAGATGAGTTGAAACTGATACCGATGTATGACGGGCTGACGGGGCGGGCCTTCCAAAACTGTGCGGAGCCAGGGATGGCGGAGCCAAGCGTACAGGGACGTATTCACAGCGTGTTTTGGAAGGCCCGCCCCGTCAGGCCAGCCTCCCAAGCGGAAGTGTTATTCCTCGGCCGCCACATGCTCCGCATAAGCTGTAGAATCCATCAGGCCATCCAGCTCACCAGCATCCTCAAGCCGCACCTTGTAAAGCCAGCCGTCACCGTAGGGATCTTCGTTGACCTTCTCCGGCTCGTCCTCAAGGCTCTCATTCACCTCGATAACCTCACCGGTCACCGGGCTGAACACATCCGAAGCCGACTTCACAGACTCAGCGACTCCGGCTTCCTCTCCACCGTTAACCGTTGCGCCCACATCCGGAACACCGATGTATACCACATCACCCAGTTGCTCCTGGGCAAAATCCGTAATACCGACAGTCGCCGTGCCATCGTCTGACACGCGAACCCATTGATGGGTCTCAATGTATTTCAGGTCTGCGGGTATCTCACTCATAGTCTGGTTTCCTGAACGAATTTTTTGCGCAGTTTAACTGAAGAGGTTAATTCCAGCGAACCTCACGTGCCAGCTTCATGAACGAATTCAGGTAATCCACCTCCCGATCCCGCTCACGAAGTCCCAAAAAGATCTGTTTAAGAATCCCCGCCTCACCCAGCTGAACCGGCCGAACCGGAATCCGGGCACCATAATCCTCAACCAGCCACCGCGGAAGCGCGGCAACCCCGCGGCCTGCGGCGACCATTTGCAGCATGATATCGGTGGTCTCAATGGTTTTATGTCGCGCAGGACTGGTATGGGCCGGCAACAGGAACCGAGTGTAGATATCGAGGCGCTCGATCTCTACCGGGTAGGTGATCAGGGTTTCTTTTTCCAGATCCTCGGGGTCAGCCCACGCCTTATCTGCCAGCGCGTGATCCGCCCCCACCACCAGTACCTGTTCGTAATCAAATACCGGCTCAAAAACCAGGCCAGGACGGTGCAATGGGTCCGGCGTTACCAGCATGTCGATATCGTGGCCAAACAGGGCACCAATACCGCCGAACTGGAATTTCTGTTTCACATCTACATCCACCCCCGGCCACTGCTCCAGATAGGGCCCCACTACTTTCAACAGCCATTGATAACAGGGGTGGCATTCCATCCCGATGCGGAGGGTTCCCCGCTGACCCTTGGCAAACTGACCAATCAGCATCTCGGCGTGCTCAATCTGCGGCAACAGTCTGTTGGCCAGGGCAAGTAAATACTGACCTGACTGGGTCAGCCGCAGCTGTCGCCCCTCCCGCACCCAAATGTCCGTACCAAGCTGCTGCTCCAGCTTTCGGACCGAATGGCTCAGAGCAGACTGGGTCAGGTGTAGCCACTCGGCGGCCGCTGTCAGGGACCCCTGCTGATCCACCGCCCTGAGAATTTCCAGATGGCCACGCTCAATCATCCCGCCTCCCAACATGAGCCAAATTCATTGATACCTGAAATTTTACCATTATTTTTCATCTCGCAAGGGCGATAACCTGACCTCTCCTGCAAACAACACGATTGAACAAAGGACAACACCATGGTGACCACACACAATCTCGGCTTCCCGCGCATTGGCGCCCGCCGGGAACTGAAATTTGCCCAGGAAGCCTTCTGGAAAGGGCAAATCACCGAAGAAGAACTGCAGATCACAGGTGCTGACCTGCGCCGAAAACACTGGCATAGCCAGCGAAATCTGGACCGGGTTCCGGTAGGCGATTTCTCGTTTTATGATCAGGTTCTGGATATGAGTTTCACCCTCGGCAACCTGCCTGAACGTGTGAGTAAGTCCGGGGGCAGTGCCCTGGAGCGGTATTTCCGGGTTGCCCGGGGCCGATCCGGGCAGGAGTCTTCCTGCTGCGGCGTGCAGGCAGGAGAAATGACCAAGTGGTTCGACACCAACTATCACTACATCGTGCCGGAATTCCAGCAGGACACCCGTTTCCAGCTCAATGCCGACCGGCTGATTGAACAGATCAACGAAGCCAGGGCCCAGGGGCTTACTCCTAAACCGGTGATCATAGGACCGGTGACCTATCTCTGGCTGGGAAAATCCAAAGACGACAGTGACCGGCTGACCCTGCTGGACTCCCTTTTGCCTGTGTACTCGGAACTTCTGGATCTGATGTCGAATCATGGAATCGACTGGGTTCAGGTGGACGAGCCCGCCCTGGTCGCCGATCTTGATGCAGACTGGCGCCACGCCTTCAGTCTGGCCTATCACCATCTCAAGACCAGCCGCCTCAAACTGTTGGTAACCACGTACTTCGGTGAGTTGCGGGAAAACCTGCAACTGGCCTGCGAACTGCCGGTTGCCGGGCTACACCTGGATGCCATCAGCGCGCCACAGGAAGTGGCACGGATAGTGGACTGGCTGCCACCCCACAAACAACTTTCCCTGGGTGTTATCAACGGCCGGAATATCTGGCGAACAGATCTCGGCAAGACCCTGGACTGGCTGGAGCAGATCCATGAAAAACTGGGGGATCGCCTGTGGCTGGCGCCGTCCTGCTCGCTACTGCATGTGCCGGCAGATCTCAACAGCGAAGAACAGCTGGACCCTGAAATCCGCGGCTGGCTGGCATTTGCCCTTCAGAAACTGGACGAGTTGGCTATTCTCGCCACCGCACTGAATCAGGGCAGAAACGCAGTCCGTAAGGAGCTGGCTGAATCCGCTCTAGCGACCGAAAACCGGAAAACGTCCGAAAGGGTTCATAATCCCTCGATAGAAACCCAAATCCAGGCAATCAGGCCGGACCTCGGTCAGCGGCAAAGCCCCTACTCAGAGCGAATCACGGCCCAGCAACAGAAACTTGACCTGCCCCTGTTTCCAACCACGACCATTGGGTCCTTCCCCCAGACACGGGACATCCGTCAAGCTCGCCTGCAATTCCGCAAGGGCGCACTGACAGAAGCCGCCTACAGGCAACGGATTCGCGAAGAAGTAAGCCGCTGCATTGACGAGCAGGAAGTACTGGGCCTGGATGTTCTGGTGCATGGTGAGGCGGAGCGCAATGACATGGTTGAATACTTCGGCGAACAGCTTGAAGGTTATGCCTTCAGCCAGTTCGGTTGGGTTCAGTCTTACGGCTCCCGTTGCGTGAAACCGCCCATTCTGTTCGGCGACATTTCCCGCCCGAGAGCCATGACCCTGGAGTGGACTCGCTACGCTCAGTCACTGACCGAAAAACCTGTAAAAGGCATGCTGACCGGTCCCGTGACGATTCTTAACTGGTCCTTCGTACGGGACGACCAGCCCCGCAGGGATACCTGCCTGCAACTGGCACTGGCGATTCGGGAGGAAGTGCTTGACCTGGAAGCCGCCGGTGTTGGCATTATCCAGATAGACGAAGCCGCCCTGAGGGAAGGCCTTCCCCTCCGGAAATCGGACTGGGCAGGCTATCTGGACTGGGCCATAGAGGCGTTTCGCATCGCGGCCAATGGTGTCAGCGATGGAACCCAGATCCATACCCACATGTGCTATTCAGAATTCAACGACATCATTAAGGCCATCGCCCGCATGGATGCTGACGTAATCACTATTGAGACATCCCGGTCCGATATGGAGCTTCTCGACGCGTTCCGCGGTTTTGAGTACCCGAACGATATTGGCCCCGGCGTCTACGACATCCACTCCCCCAACATTCCCGCCAAGGAGCAGATAAAGGCGTTGATGGCGAAAGCATCGGAGCGGATTCCGGCCGAGCGCCTTTGGGTAAACCCGGACTGCGGCCTGAAGACCCGTCAGTGGGAAGAGGTGCTTCCCGCCCTGAAGAGTATGGTCGCAGCCGCCCGGGACTTGCGGGGAAGCATTCAGTAACCCGTGCTGTTCTGATCCAGTTCGAACCGGAAATCCGTGGCCCGGCGTACTTCCGTAGTGAAGTCGCCGGATTCGTGGAATTCGAACCAACGGTAGCCCGGCGGCACGTCCTCAACCGAGAACTTGCTGGAACCGGAGGTGAACTGGATACAGGTGGACGGCGTGGCCAGCAGTTGCACGCCATTGCGTTCGCGCTCATGCTCCTGGTGAATATGCCCCCACAATACGATTCTGACCTGAGGGAACCGGTCCACCACCTGCCAGAAGGCATCCCGATTGGTGAGACCAATTTTTTCCATCCAGTCAGAACCGATATCTACCGGGTGATGATGCAAGGCAACGACTGCGGGCAGATCCGGGTGCTGTTCCAGGGTTTGGGCCAAGAAGTTCAGCTCCGAATCGGCCAGCGCTCCAAAAACCTTGCCGGGCACCGAGGAGTCCAGCATGATGAACTGCCACCCTCCCCGAGTAACGTGGCGGGCGCTGGCGTCAAATTCGTCAGCAACTTTCGTCAGATTTCCGGAATGATCATGATTGCCCGCAATCCAGAGCGAAGGGCAGGAAAACGCCTTCAGACGCTCGCCAAATACGCGGTAGGCATCCACCGAGCCGTCCTGCGCGAGATCACCGGTGGCCAGAACCAGATCTGGCTGGCCGTGCGCCCTGAGCGCTTCTGCAATAACCGCCTGCAGGCTTTCCCGGGTTTTTACACCTAACAGATCGCCGTCGGCATTCGCCATCAGGTGCGGATCAGTCAGCTGCAGTACCCGCAGTGGCCGGGCTTGTTCCTTCATGGTCATGGCTTTCTGGATCTACTCGCTGGCAATACGTGGTCTGAGCTCAAGTGTACGACGCCGGTTCGCGGATTTATCACTTTTGAATCGAACCGGAGTCACATTCTGGCCAGACTTTGGCGAAATATTGCAATTTTTGACAACTATGGCACACCGGTGAGCCATAGCCACACCACTTTAGTACGGGATGAGCCTCTGGCAGGCCGCGCCTCAGTCGACGCCTTCACCGGCGGACCAGGCGGCGTGTTCCATAGGTAGGTGACCAAACCGAAGACAGTAATCCAGCCAATCGGCAAGGAAACCGTTGACCTGAACTTTCTCGTCCGGATGGTGCATGAAGCGATTGGGGTAATCATTGACCGGGGCAATCTGGCGATCACGGTAACAGCTGATCACTTCCGCCATGTTGGCGTCGTGGTAGACCCGCACGGTCATTTGAGGGTTATTGAGCCAGCGCCCGGAATTATGCACCTGCTCAAGCAACAGGGTCTCGGTGAACCTCGCAGTCTGGAGCACCTGAATCCGGACCCGACCCAGATAATGGTTTTCCCGGTGCAACTCAAATTCGCAGACGGGCTTGCCGTCCACCTCCAGCTGACGCAGTTTCTGCAGCCGCTGATAGTTGCCGTCACACAGGGCACCAAGCTGCCTCAGATCCGGAACGTACCGCCTGGGTTTCATGGTCCACTCACCCATTACTACCACCCTTTTCTCAAGCGGGCCCGATTCAGCTCGAGCCACTGAAGGGCAATAATGGCGGCAGCGTTGTTGATACGGCCATCGTGGATCATCGCTATGGCATCGTCGGATGACACCACGTGGGCGCGGATGTCTTCGTGCTCATGCTCCATACCATACAGCCCGCCGGCGTCTTCAGTGCTCACGCAGCCACAATAGAGATGAATCATTTCGGTACTGCCACCCGGCGACACCAGGTAGTCGCAAATTTTTTCCAGCGGCTCAAACGTTAGGCCGGCCTCTTCCTGACCTTCCCGCTGGGCGACCTCTTCCGGGCTTTCGCCGTCTTCGTTCATGCCGGCAACCAGTTCGAGTAACCACGGCGACTGGTCTCGGCCCAGGGCACCGAGGCGAAACTGTTCCAGCAGGACAACTTCGTCCCGCTCCGGATCATAGGGCAGCACGCAGGTAGCATCGCCCCGGATGAACAGCTCCCGGGTAAACACCGGCATATCCCGGCCATCAAAACGCGGGTGGGTCAGCCAGAGCTTATCCATTCGGAAGAAGCCCTGGAAGACGGTTTCACGTTTTTCGACGTTGACGTCGCTGGCTTTGAACTGGAACGGTTTGGCCATTTTTCATCCGGTCGTTGAATCGACTTGGAACGATAGCCTTTAGTTGGGTATTACTTCAAGTTCAAACCTTGTCGTAAAGCTTGCTCCCGGATTCCACGAACTCGCGGGATTTCTCCTGCATGCCTGCATCCACCGCGGATACCTCATCAAGGCCGTGCTCCCTGGCATACTCCCGAACTTCCTGGGAGATCTGCATAGAGCAGAACTTCGGTCCACACATGGAGCAGAAATGCGCCACCTTGGCGGATTCCTTCGGCAGGGTTTCGTCGTGATAGGCGCGGGCCGTATCCGGGTCCAGACCAAGGTTGAACTGGTCTTCCCAGCGGAACTCGAAACGGGCCTTGGAGAGGGCGTTATCGCGGATCTGGGCGCCAGGATGGCCTTTGGCCAGGTCGGCGGCGTGGGCGGCGATCTTGTAGGTGATGATACCGGTTTTCACATCATCCTTGTTGGGCAGGCCAAGGTGCTCCTTGGGTGTGACGTAGCAGAGCATGGCACAGCCGTACCAACCTATCATGGCGGCACCAATGCCGGACGTGATGTGGTCGTAGCCGGGGGCGATGTCGGTGATCAGGGGGCCAAGTGTGTAAAACGGCGCTTCGTCACAGCATTCGAGCTGCTTGTCCATGTTCTCCTTTACCAGATGCATGGGCACGTGGCCCGGGCCCTCGATCATGCACTGTACGTCGTGTTTCCAGGCGATCTTGGTGAGCTCACCGAGGGTTTCCAGTTCGCCGAACTGGGCTGCGTCGTTGGCGTCGGCGATGGAGCCGGGGCGCAGGCCGTCGCCAAGGCTGAAAGAGACATCGTAGGCTTTCATGATTTCGCAGATGTCTTCGAAGTGCTCGTACAGGAAGCTTTCCTTGTGGTGAGCCAGGCACCATTTGGCCATGATCGAACCACCCCGGGAGACGATGCCTGTGGTGCGCTTGGCAGTCATAGGCACATGGTGCAGGCGGACGCCCGCATGGATGGTGAAGTAATCCACGCCCTGCTCGGCCTGTTCGATCAGGGTATCCCGGAAGATTTCCCAGGTCAGGTCCTCGGCCACGCCGCCGACTTTTTCCAGGGCCTGGTAAATCGGCACGGTGCCGATGGGTACCGGGGAGTTGCGGATGATCCATTCCCGGGTCTCGTGAATGTTCTTGCCGGTAGACAGGTCCATGATGGTATCGGCGCCCCAGCGGATGCCCCAGGTCAGTTTCTCGACTTCTTCCTCAATGGAGGAGCTGACCGCTGAGTTGCCAATGTTGCCGTTAATCTTCACCAGAAAGTTACGGCCAATGATCATCGGCTCGGATTCCGGGTGATTGATGTTCGCGGGGATAATGGCGCGGCCGCGAGCCACTTCGTCCCGGACGAATTCGGGGGTAATCTGGTCCGGCAGGCCCGCACCGAAGGACTGTCCGGGATGCTGGTCTTTCAGCAGACCCTGTTCCCGGGCCTCCTGCAGCTTCATGTTTTCACGGATGGCGATGTACTCCATCTCCGGGGTCACGATACCCTGCCGGGCGTAGTGCATCTGGGAAACGTTTTGGCCAGGTTTGGCCCGTAGCGGTTTTCGCTCGTCCATGAACCTCAGCGGGTCAAGCTGGGGGTCTTTCATGCGGCGGCGGGTGAACCCGGAAGAGTAGTCCGGAAGCTGCTCCACATCACCGCGTTCGGCGATCCAGGCGGCGCGGACTTGTTTGAGACCTTTACGAAGATCAATAGCAGCTTCAGGATCTGTGTACGGGCCGGACGTATCGTACACAACCACCGGAGGGTTCGGCTCGCCGCCCATCTCCGTGGGCGTGTCCTGCACGGTAATTTCCCGCATAGGTACCCGCAGATCGGATCGGCTACCCTGCACGTATACTTTTCGTGAGCCTGATAATGGTTTGATGGCGGCGGAATCCGCCGCTGCGGATTCACTGAGATAGGCTGGCAAGTCCGTCATGGTCTGCTCCCGGTATTGGAGGGTTGTCGGGTCGCGTATGACGGGCCTTCCGGTACGGAAGAGGCTGGAACCAGCACGTTTTGAATGGTCTTAATCCCTACGCCGGCATTATCCGGATCAGGTTGCGGGTTCCGCACTGCAATCTCAGCCAACCACCGGTTTTCGGTGTATCAGCACCCCGTCAAGACGCGAACTGCTCACAAAATGAGTGAACTCTGCAAGTGTAGAAGCGGAGGCGTTTATTGTCCATAATGAGCAACCAATACCTTTGGGTCACCGTCGGCACCGGCCCATACCTTGAATACAGGCCTTCCGAACCCCCTATCCAGATCAGGGATACCCGGAGATAGTTTGTCAGGAGAAGCAATGAATAAGCGTTTACTTCCAGGATTGATCAGCCTGCTCGCAGCCCAGCCTGCGTTCTCTCTGGATCTGATGGAAACCTATGAAAAGGCACTGTCCTATGACTCCGGCATTGCCTCGTCCCTGGCGCAGTTCCAGGCACAGCAGGCAACCAGCGATGTCAGCAAGAGCGCCCTGCTGCCCAAAATCTCGGCGGTTGGGTCAGCAAGCTACACAAGTTTCGAGCCCAAGAATATACCCGGGGGGGCAAACGCCGATGAGCTGACGCGGCAACTCTTCTCGGGAGACAGTTATCGAACCTACCGCTACGGCGTCGAGCTGACCCAGCCACTGTTCCGGGCTCAAGACTGGTTCAGCTACGAAGCCAGCCAGTTCCAGACCGAGGCGGCCGAGGCCCAGTACAACCTGGCCCAGCAACAACTGATTCTGGATGTGGCAACCGCCTACTTCGATGTCCTGCGCGCCAAGGACACCGTCACAACCGCAAAAGCGACTGAAACGGCCATCCAGCGCCAGTACGAACAGGCCCGGGAACGGTTTGACGTGGGGCTCATTGCCGTCACCGAAGTCTATGAAGCGCGTGCCAGCTACGACGATGCCAGGAGCCAGCGCATCGCCGCCGACAACGACCTGAATGTGGCCAGGGAACAACTGGCCCGGTTAACCGGAGAATATCCGGACGCCATGGAAAATCTCAGGCAGAATTTTCCGCTCGGGCGCCCGGAGCCCATGGATCCGACTTCGTGGGAAGCAACCGCGGTGGAGCAAAACTGGTCTATTCAGGCGGCCCTGAGGCAACTCAATGCCAGCGAAGCCAGCCTGAAAGCGGCAAAGTCCGGTCATTTGCCAACCCTTGAGCTGAGCGCCTCCTACCAGGAAACCAGTCTGGAGAACGCCCTTTTTACCCAGCAGGAGGGTAGCCAGTCCGTTGCCTCACTGTCACTGACCATCCCGCTCTACACGGGCGGCGGCACCCAGGCCGGCGCCCGGGAACAGCGTTCGCTGGTCACCGCCGCCGAACAGGACCTGAATACGGTGCGCCGGGACGTACGGGTGAATACCCGGAGCCTGTTCCTGACGGTCAACAACAATATAGAGACCGCTTCCGCCCTGGAACAGACCATCATCTCTCGCCGCAGCGCCCTCGACGCCACCCGCGCCGGCTATGAGGTTGGAACGCGAAATATTGTGGAAGTGCTGGATGCGGAACGGGCCTATTACGTAGCCCTGAGGGATTACGCCAACGCCCGCTATGATTATGTGATCAACTCGCTTCAGCTCAAACAGGCCGCCGGAATCCTGACCCCTCGGGATCTGATCGACCTGAACAACTGGCTGAGCGCCGCTGCCCCCGGGATCGAGGCTCTGGCCAACGAGGAAGAAACGCTGGACGATCCTACCCAGTAACCGCAAAGGCGGGTGAATCGGTTTACCCGCCTTTGCGGCCAGCCAGGCCTCAGACTCGTTCAATGATCCCGTCGACCACCTTATCCAGGGCTCCCCGGTTTTTATTGACCACCTCCAGGGCCCTGCGGCCGATGGCCTGGCGTTCTTCGTCATCACCGAACAGCAATGACACGTGAGCCGCCAGCTCATCTGCATCGGCGACCAGCTTGACACCCTTGTCATCAAGCAGTCGCTGGTAGATGGTTTCAAAATTGAAGATGTAGGGCCCTGAAAACACGGGAATACCCCAGCCAGCAGGCTCCAGGGGGTTATGCCCGCCGCGCTCGATTAACGATCCACCGACAAAGGCCAGATCACTGGCTCCGTACAGCATCATCAACTCGCCCATGGTGTCCCCGAGATAGACCTGCGCCTTGCAGGGGTCGTCCCCCAGTGACCGGCGGGCGAGTGCGAGCCCCTTCCGTACAGCTTTTTCGGCCACCGACTCAAAGCGATCCGGATGCCTCGGAACCAGAATCAGCAGGGCGTCTGGATGTTTTTCCAATACCTTAAGATGTGCCAGCAACAGCTGCTCATCCTCGCTGCCATGGGTGCTACCGGCAATCCAGACCGGCCGGCCGGCCAGGCTCTGCCTGAGGGCAATGGCCGCTGCCCGCACCTCATCCGGAATATCAACATCGAACTTGACGCTCCCCGTGACGGCCACCTTCGATGGCGCAACACCGATTCTCCGGAACCGGTCGGCATCCTTCTCTGCCTGGGCGGCGACCCAGCTGATGCTTTGCATGATAGGTGCCACAAGGCCCCGGATGCGCTCATACCCGCGCGCAGAGCGCTCGGAGAGGCGGGCGTTGATCAGAAACACCGGAACCCGACGAGCCCGGCACTGACGAATCATGTTCGGCCAAATTTCAGTTTCCATAATAACCAGTATCCGGGGCTTGACCCGGTCCAGGAACCGCCGGATGGCACCCGGCGTATCATAGGGCGCGTAGGCATACCGCACCTGATCACCAAACATCTTGCGTGCCTGGGCCAGCCCGGTGTCGGTCATGGCTGTCATCAGGATGGTGATACCCGGGTTCCGGGCCAGCAATCGTCGAACCATGGGCGCTGCCGCTATGGTTTCACCCACCGAGACAGCATGAACCCACACAACCCTGCCGCTAGCCCGGGGCACAATGCCCAAGCGCTGGTACCAGTTGCGCCTGAGTTCCGGAGCTCGACGTCCGTTCCACCACAGGCGCAGCAGAATGAACGGCAGAATCAGCCTAATAAGCTGGGAATAGATAAATTGCAGCACACAGGACTCCGGGCAAAACAGTGCGCTATCATAGCGCAAAACCTATTGATTTGCTTCCGATTGATGGTTTGGGCCATCGTACCACCACCGATAGATTCAGACTTTCCAGGACCGGCTTTACGTGAAAACGAAATACCGCAAAATTCCGCGAAACACCGATTACTCGGCCTACCGCCATCCCCGATGGTGGTCCACCTGGCTGGGAGTCTTTTTGATGTGGTGTGTGTCCCGGCTGCCAATACGCGTTCAGTGGTGGCTGGGCAAGCTGGCGGGACTTCTGGCGTTCCGCCTTGCCCGGGAACGTCGGCACATCGCCGAGGTGAACATTCGGCTGTGCTTCCCGGAGCTCACAGCCGCTCAGCAATCTGCACTGGTTCGGAAAGCGTTTATTGCCAATGGTATTGGCTTGCTGGAAATTGGCATCGCCTGGTTTCGTGATCCAGCCAAACTGACAGGCATCACACAGGTCCATGGCCTTGAGCATTTCGAGCACGCTCTGGCAGAAGGTAAAGGCGTTTTATTACTGGGAGGCCATTACAGTACTCTGGATCTCGGCGGGAGCCTGGTGACCGAGTTCATTGAAGCAGACGTGATGCAGCGGGACCATAACAACCCTTTGATGAACGCCGTGATGACGAGAGCCCGTGAACGCCGGTATGGCACCGTGCTCGGCGCCAGGGACCTTCGGGGCCTGTTTCGCAGCCTGAAGAAAAACCGGGCCGTCTGGTATGCCACCGATCAGGATTACGGCCGCAAGGATATTGTCTTTGCGCCCTTCTTCGGAATACCGGCGGGCACGATTACCGCTACGTCCAGGATCGCGGAGCGCAGCGGCTGCAAGGTCGTCCCGTTCAGTCATTTCCGACGTGACGATGGTCCGGGCTACGACATCTACTTCCATCCTGCCCTTGAGAGCTTTCCCAGCGGGGACGATCTTCAGGATGCAACATTGATCAACCAGACTATCGAGCGGGAAGTGCGGCGCGCCCCGGATCAATATCTGTGGATGCACCGGCGCTTCAAGACCCGCCCTGATGAAAACGATCCGGGACTCTACAAACGCCGGTAATAACGAACTCAGGCAACACGGAGGCCGGCAGCGCATGCCGGAACACCATGGCCAAACCCGAGCCCAGAACGCAGGATGCATCCACTCCGGTGGTGTGGCTTCTGACCGACAACAAGCCGGGTCACCGGAATCAGCTGAAGGGGCTTGGCAACCGGCTTCGCGTTCTGGCTGGGGCAAGCACCTACTGGATCGATGTTTCCCCCACAAAGGTACCTCTGTGGCGGGCATTGCTGGCCTCTTCGCCGCGTATGGAGGCGTCACTGCCTCGACCCGATCTTGTCATCGCGGCAGGGTCCGGTACGCATCGGTTACTGCTTGCGCTGCGAAAACGTCGCGGGACCCGAACGCTGGTCATCATGAAGCCCGCGTTTCCGCTGTCTCTGGTCAGCGGCGCCCTGATTCCAGCCCATGATCGCGTGCAGCCAGGCCCGCGGGTTCTGTTAACCGAGGGCGTTCTGAACACCATCACACCCCTGGCCAGAATCACCGAGAAACAGGAAGCGCTATTACTCATAGGCGGACCTTCACCGCACTTCGACTGGGACGACGATGTCGTCCTGGGCCAGATATCCCACCTGATCGGTCAGTACCCTGACTGGCGCTGGACCATCAGCACCTCACGGCGAACACCGGAGCCCCTGCAGGACCGCCTCGACGACATGGCCGGAGTGCGGATCACCGTTGTTCACCCCCAGCAGACCCACGAGGATTGGCTAAGCCATCAACTTTCCGCCTCACGGGCGGTCTGGGTGACTCCCGACAGCATGTCCATGGTTTGCGAGGCGGCAACCTCCGGAGTGCCAACGGGCCTTTTCGAGTTGGCGGCGAGACCCGGCAGCCGGGTCGTGGACGGAGTGGAACGGCTGGTCCGGGACGGCTATGTTGCCAAGTGGACGGATCACGCCAGCGTCATGGCCGGCAGGGCTGACCACGACCAGTCGCTCTGGGAAGCCAATCGCGCAGCCCTATGGGTCATCGAAAACGGGTTACTGCCAAAGAGCCACAAAACCAATCAACGCCTGCCCAAGGGGGCCCAGCCTTGAGAATTCTTCAGGCACTTCCAGCGCTGTACAGCGGCGGTGTAGAAAGAGGTACCGTAGAGTTCGCTGCCGACCTCGTCAAACGCGGCCACGAATCCTTTGTCGTCTCCAAGGGCGGACCCATGGCGGAACAACTGCGGGGACAGGGTTCAAAGCATATTTTCATGCCGATTCACCGGAAAAATCCGGCGTCCTTCGGGCAAATCCTGCCGATGCGAAAACTGCTTCTTGAACTGAAGCCGGACATCGTTCATGTCCGCTCGCGCATGCCCGCCTGGATTATCTTCCTGGCCCTGAAAAGCATCCCGAAACTGGAACGCCCGGCGGTTGTGTCCACATTCCACGGCATGTATTCGGTAACACCCTACAGCGCCATCATGACCCGCGCCGATCACATCATTGCTGTGTCCCAGTGTGTGCGGGACTACGTGATGAACAACTACCCCGTTCCGGCGGAGAAGCTGACGGTTATTCAGCGTGGTGTCGATGTGGATGCGTTCCACCAACGTGAACTTAGCCAGCAATGGCTGGACCGCTGGTTCCGTCAGTATCCGCAGCTTGCCGGCAAGAAAATCATCATGATGCCCGGACGGATTTCCCGCTGGAAAGGCCAACTGGATTTCCTGGCCATGATGGCGAAGCTGGTGCGCGAGCGGCCCGATTGCCATGGCATCATTGTCGGTGGCGCGGAGCCCGGCAAAGAGCACTTCCTGGATGAACTGGAAAAGGAGCGGGCACGCCTGGACCTGACCGACAAGGTCAGCTTTCTCGGCCAGCGCAATGACATGACCACACTGTACCTGCTCGCCGATGTGGTCTGCCATATGAGCACCAAACCGGAACCCTTTGGCCGGACAGTGACCGAAGCCCTGGCCTCCGGAACGCCGGTGGTGGCTTACAATCGTGGTGGAGCGGCGGAAACCCTGCAGGCGTGCTTCCGGGAAGGCCTGGTGGCGCCGGATAACGTGGATGAGTTCGCACAGGCCGTTTCCCGGATGTTGGATGCCGGGCCTCCGGCCATTGAGATCCCCTACCGATTCCGCCTGGAGGCACAGACAGAAGCGAGCCTGGCCGTTTACGAAACGGTGCTGCAGAATACCGCAGGCCGATCATGACCTCACCGCCCCGGTTAACGATCGCCCTTCTGATTGCCACGCCCGGCACAACCTGGGGCGGCATGGAAAAACACACCGCCGATCTGGCGGCCGATCTGGCCAGACGGGGGCATTGCGTCCATGTAGTGGCTCACAAAGACTACCGGGATAAATTCCATTCCGGCATCCACTTTCATGCGCTGCCCGTTCAACTGGGGCGACGGAACCTCTGGCTCCAACTTGCCCTCCGCCGGCGACTTCGAGAAATAGCACCTGATATTCTGCACGCCCAGGGCAACAAGGCTGCGCAGCTCGCGGCGAAAACCGGAAGCCTTGCCCGGGTGCGAATCGGCACGGTGCACGGCACCAAGTCCAGCCATAAGGCCTTTGATCGCCTCGACGAGATCATTGCCGTAAGCCCCAGGATTCTGGCTACTCTGCGACACCCCCGAAAACACCTTATCTACAACGGCGTGGATTCCGGGAGCGAACGAACAACAACAGACGACGGCCCGGAGCTACCGCCGGGAGTCACCAATGTAATCGCCGTCGGACGACTCGAATCCGTCAAAGGTTTTGATGCGCTGATCAGAGCCTGGGCCATGCTCGGCGATTCGGCACATCGCTACCATCTGACCATTTTTGGCGAAGGCAGCCAGCGATCACGGCTTGAGCACTTGATTCGCCAGTTGAAACTGGAAACCTCGGTAACCCTCGCAGGGTTCCGGGAGAATCTGGCGCCCATCTACGACAGGGCCGAATTGACGGTGATCAGCTCCGAACGGGAAGGCTTTCCCTACGTACTGGCGGAGTCCCTTCTCAATGGTTGCCCCGTGGTCTCCACTCCGGTGTCCGGACCGCGGGATATTCTTCCAGAAACGTCTCTCAGTGCAGGCCACCGGGATCAGGACCTTGCCGAACTGATAACACGAGCGCTCTCTGATCTGGAAACACTGAAACAGAGCGAGCAGCCCGCCATGGATTTTGCCCGTAAAACTCTCACGATCAACGCCATGGGGGAGCAAACGGAAGCGCTGTACCTGAGGGCAATGGGCGAGCAACGAGGCACCTGATGTCCGCTGTATTCGGCAGAGACCTACCGGGTATTTTCCCTCTCAAATTCGGATAGCATCTGCATCTCCCGAGCCTTGGCCAAGCGCATGAAGTTCCTGTTGGCTGCGGTAATGGCAACGCTTAGACCAAACCAACCGTTCAGGATCTGGCGGTGCAGCAGGTAATATTTCAGGAACTTCAGGGGAAACTCGGCAAACAGGCGGGGGCTGGAAATTCGCCGTCCCTTTGCGGCGATAAAGCGGGCCTGCTCCGTCGACAACTGGCAGTACTTGCGCTCCATCTGCTCCAGAGAAATCAGCGTGCGGTGCAACACATCGCCCTTTAAATCCACAACCCGGCCAGCCTTCACCTGCGGCCGGTCATTGTTGCTGTCTTTTTCGGGCTCAATCACTGCCTTGTTACGATTGTAGAGCCTGAGGATCTTCTTCGATTTATCATGGCGGAACGGATGCCGGGGATCCGGCTGGGACAGCACCCAGCGCATCCGGAATCCCGCAATGGCCGGGTCAATCGGCTTTGAAAACAGGTCCTGGATGTTGGCCACAAGCTCGTCCGATAGCACCTCATCCGCATCCAGGTCCAGCACCCAGTCATTACGACAAAGGCTTGCAGCAAAGGCTTTCTGGCAGGCAAACCCCTGCCAGTCGTTATGAACAAAACGGGCACCCGCCGCTTCAACAATGTCACGGGTTCGGTCAATACTTCCGGAATCGACTACGATAATCTCATCAACCCAGCCGGAAACCTTTGCGAGGGATTCCGGCAATCGCAGTTCTTCATCCTGGGTGATGTAATAAACGGATAACGGTAGCTTCATCAAAATTCCTGGTATCGGGCAATCAGTTTACGGACTGGTCAAAACAATATCATGGTTGCCTTATGATAAGATGGCGCGCCTGATTTTGATGTTTTTCTTGGAATTCTTTAACTCAAGCCCGGAGTGTACAGATGATTCACCCCGTCATTATGGCTGGCGGTACCGGCTCACGCCTTTGGCCGATGTCGCGCCAGCTGAATCCGAAGCAGTTCCTGAAACTGACCAACGGCCCCCTGTCGATGTTGCAGGCCACCGTTGCGCGGCTTGAGGGCATGGACGCAGCAAACCCTCTTCTGATCTGCAACGAGGAACACCGGTTCCTGGCTGCGGAACAAATGCGCCAATCCGGTCACGAGGATACGCGGATCATTCTGGAGCCCTGCGGACGGAATACCGCCCCGGCGATTGCGCTGGCAGCGCTACAGTTGACCGAGGCCGCGGAAAACGGCACCGATGATCCTCTGATGCTGGTGTTGGCGGCTGACCATCTGATCAAGGACGTTACCGCCTTTCAGGAAGGGGTGAAAAAAGCGATTCCTCTGGCACGAGAGGGAAAGCTGGTTACGTTCGGCATTGTCCCGAACCATCCAGAAACAGGCTACGGCTACATTCACCGAGGCAAAGAGCTGGGGCCCGATAGCTATCTGGTGGATGCGTTTGTTGAAAAGCCGGACCAGGCCACCGCACATCGTTACCTCGACTCGGGTGAGTACTTCTGGAACAGTGGGATGTTCCTGTTTGGCGCCCGCCAGTACCTGAAGGAACTGGAAGCTCATCGCCCCGATATCCTGGCTGCATGCCGCGCCGCTATCGCTGATACCGCGGATGATCTTCATTTCACCCGGATCAACGCCGAGCGGTTCGCCGAATGCCCGTCAGACTCGGTGGACTACGCCGTCATGGAGAAGACCGACAAGGCCGCCGTGGTTTCCCTGGATGCCGGCTGGAGCGATATTGGCTCCTGGTCGGCGCTCTGGGAAGTCAGTGACAAGGACCCAGACGGCAATAGCCTGACCGGCGACGTGATTACCCATAACACCACTAACACGCTGGTCCGCGCCGACAGCCGGCTGGTGGCAACAGTCGGCGTGGACAACCTGGTGGTGATCGAAACCAAGGATGCCCTGCTGGTTGCCCATAAAGACAGCGTTCAGGACGTCAAAACCGTGGTGGAGCGAATCAAGACCGATGGCCGCCACGAACACATGAACCATCGGGAAGTCTACCGGCCCTGGGGCGTGTACGATTCCATCGACAACGGCGCCCGCTATCAGGTCAAACGGATTACGGTCAAACCAGGCGCCAAGCTCTCTGTGCAAATGCATCACCATCGCGCAGAACACTGGATTGTCGTCAGTGGCACAGCCCGTGTCACTAACGGTGATAAGACCTATCTGGTCACCGAAAACCAGTCGACCTTCATTCCAATCGGCCAGGTGCACTCGCTGGAAAATCCGGGGGTCATCGACCTGGAACTGATCGAAGTCCAGTCGGGCTCTTACCTGGGCGAGGACGACATTGTCCGTTACGAGGATCGGTACGGCCGGAAATGAGCAAGCTCAAGTATTTCGTCATTGCCGGGCTACTCAGAATCGCCGGCTGGTTATCGCTGGCCGGCGCCCAGCGGATAGGCCGCTTCGTCGGTTACCTGGTGTGGAGGCTGCCAACCAAGTCGCGACAGGTTACCGACACTAACCTGTCCATCTGCCTCCCCGAGCTTTCAGACACCGAACGGGCGGTTATGTCAAAGAGGTCCCTGGCCCAAACCGGCATGACCATGCTCGAAGTTCCTCTAATGTGGGAATGGCCGGTGGAGAAATGCCTTGGCCTGATCCGGGAAACTGAGGGGCTGGAACTGATCGACAAGGCCATGGCCGGCGACCAGGGGCTGATTCTACTTGCGCCGCACCTGGGTAACTGGGAACTGGCCGGGCTGTTCTTCTCATCGCGCTACAAGATGGCAGCGCTTTACAGCCCACCGAATATGCCCGAATTCGAAGATTATATGATCAAGGTTCGCGGCCGGCTTGGCTCTGAGCTGGTCCGGGGCGACCGTCGTGGCCTGGCCCGACTTGCCTCGATTCTCCGGGAAGGCGGTGTTGCCGGGATTTTGCCGGATCAGTCACCCCGGGGTAAAGGCAACGCCTTTGCACCTTTCTTCGGCATGGAAGTGAAGACCATGACCCTGGTGTCCAAGCTTATCCAGCGCACCGGCGCCAACGTGCTGATCACCTATGCGGAACGCCTGCCCGATGCTTCCGGATTCCGGATTGTGGTGCGCGAGACCGGTCCGGGCCTCGGCGACAAGGACCCTGTGGCCGCAACCACGGCCATGAATCACGCCATCGAACAGTGCGTGCGAGAAATCCCCGAGCAGTATCAGTGGGAGTACAAGCGCATGCGGCATCGGCCACCCGGCGAAATCAACCCCTACAACCCGGATCGCGTATGCTGAACCCCACACTGGCCTTCCATGCACTGTTGATCATCGGGTTTGGCGGCGCACTCCTGTCTTCGAGCATCCTGGCCGGCGCCACCCTTTTGCTTGCCATTGCCGGAATGGTGCTCAGTGCTCGGAAATCACTGTATAAAACCGGTTGGGACAAGCCCAAAGAGCTCAGGCTGCTGCACTTTTCCTTCTGGTTCTTCGTTCTGGTGAGTTTTATCTCCTGGGCCCTGGAAGGCTTTGATTATGAGGGTGGAAAAACGTTTGGCACGCACGCCCGGTTTATCCTGTTCTGGCCACTCATTGTTGCCATTAGCTATGCCCGCATCGGAGCCCGAACCACCTTCGCAGCCATCGGACTGATGGCAGTATCCATCATCGGGATTTTTCTCGTGACCGTTGCTGCCCGCCAGGGCGCGCTTGGTCAGGTGCTGAATTCCCGTTTCGGTGGCGGGATCAACCCGATCAGCTTTGGCAATCTCGCCCTCCTGGGCGGCATGTTGACGATCGTTGCTGCCATGTTTTTTATCCGGGACAAACGGGTAGGCCTGGCGATACTGTTTTTCACGGGTGGAACGGCTGCGGCCCTGATCTCCATGCTGTCTGAAACCCGCAGCAACCTGGTTGCTCTGCCATTTCTTCTGGTCGCGCTGGTGCCGCTGCTCAGCAAAAAACTTCGAGTTGCCGGATTAATTGTTGTGCCACTTATCGTGGCCGGCGCGATTATCACCAGCGACCGCATGTCCACCTCACTCAATGGTTTGCTCCATGATGGCCAGCTGGACTCCGGCATGGAAATCCGCCTGGAAGTATGGGGGCAGGCCTTGAATATGCTCAGAGAGAATCCTTGGTCCGGCGCAGGCCTCGGCGGGTACACCCATAAAATTGAAGCAGAAGTTGCAGATGGCAATCTGCCGAAGTACTTCCTGGACTGCTGCACCGGGCATGCCCATAACGATCTGCTGAACAACGCCGCAACCAGTGGCATTCCGGGCATTCTCAGCTGGGCCCTGCTCATTTTCATTCCACTGGCCATCTTTGCCAGAAATCTGTCCAGCCGCCACGCAGCAACGGCCCACCTTGCGGCAGCCGGTTGCATGATTTCTATTGGCTACTTCTTCTTTGGCCTCACAGAAGCCACCTTCAATCGGACTTTGTTCCTAACTTTCTACCTTCTGGCAGTTGCATCGATCGCCTCCGCTATGTTCACAGAGTTGAGCGCGTCCTATGTTCGAGCCCGGGCGCGGAAGGTTTCGGCGACCATCATCACCAAAAATGAAGAAGACCACATTACCGACTGTCTGAAGTCAGCGAGGCTGGTCGCCGACGAAATCATCGTTCTGGATAGCGGCAGTACTGACAGAACTGTCGAACTGGCCAGACAGCTGGCCGATGTCGTTGAAGTCACCGACTGGCCGGGTTTTGGCATCCAGAAGCAGCGCGCACTTGAGAAAGCGACCGGTGAGTGGGTACTGTCACTGGATGCCGATGAGCGTGTCACACCAGAGCTGGCAAGGGAAATCAACGATCACCTGGCCGATCCCGACGCGGACGCCTACAAGCTTCCCTGGGCAGTAACGATTTACGGCAGCCGCCTGGATTTCGGACGCAGCGGCCGAGCCCCGCTCCGGCTGTTCCGTCGCGAGGGAGTAAGCTTTTCGGACGCCCTCGTCCACGAGCGGATACTGATTCCGTCCGGACGCAAGATCAAAACCCTGAGGGGCCGCCTGACACACTATACACACAGGGATTTCGGCCACTCGCTGGAAAAAAGCGCCAAGTACGCCTGGCTTGGCTCACTGGAGAAACATCGCAAAGGCAAGAAGACCCGCACCATGATCTACCCCACCCTGCGGGGCCTGATGACGTTCGTGCAGGTGTACTTTATTCGGTTCGGGTTTCTGGACGGTGCTGTGGGCTATCTTACCGCTGTGACGTACGCACAGGTAACGTTCAACAAATATGCCGGGTTATGGACTCTGGACCGGCCGGCCCGCTTTGAAAAGCCGTGACCCCCGAAGGAGCGTCGTTTCCACGCCGACGCTCCCGAACATACGCCTTATTTCGTCATAGTAAGGAAGCCGGGCGCCCAGAGCGGCATCATCGATCTGGAACACCCGGATTTCCGGGAATATCTTTTTCAAGGTAAACAGAGCGGTTGAAGCAAAGCTGTAGAAAGCGAGATAGATTTCCCCGGACAGGGCCACTTCGACCTCGATCGGACGACCGGCCTGCCGTATCTCGAGCGGAAATTCTGCCAGCAAAGCCTCCAACTCTTCCCTGCTTTCCTTTCGGTGCATGAAGTACACCACGCGGCTATCAGGATGACGCTCCACCACGTGCTGGATTTGCAGTTTCAATTGCTGAAGCCGATCCTCACCACCAAAGGGTTGGCCAAGGAACCCGACCATGGGCGTCTGGCTATTGTCACAGGGCGTTTTTTTGAAAGTTTTACGAAACACCGGGAAATCGTGAACGCGCACCTGGACAAGCTCGGAGTTCGGTAACGGAAAGAAGGAGAAGAATGCGATCACCTCCGGAACAACACGATGGATCCTGATCCCCATGGTTCGCAAAAGTCGCTTCTTGGCCGGTGAAATCCGGGAGGCGATGCCCTCGTCGTGAATGGCATGGTAATAGGTTACTGTTGCCAAGCCGTCATCCACGAAAATCAGCTGTTCGCTGTCGAACCCCCGATAAAACACTTCGTGAATCCAGCTGGATTTGTTTCCGATAAACAACCTCTCAATAGTTCGCTTTGAGAGACTCCTGGCAACTGACCCCAGACGAAGGTAAAAGGAACTCTTTTTAAGATAAATGGTTTCGATGCCCTGCCAGCCCAACGCCTCGGCCAGGAAAGCCATTTGCCCCTCGGTCTCGCGGTTATCAGGTCTAGCAATGATGAGAAGTGTTTTTTCGGAGTCGCAGCCATAGTGGTAACGAGCCTCGGAGCAACTGATCAGTTGCAGGGGCGTACTCGCAACAAAGACATTGATTGGGCTTGCGGCGCTGATCAAATCATTCCTTTCCTGGCCGGGATCTTCGCTTGGTCTATCCTGAGCTTTCAGGTGCCATGCGTGCAAGTTCCTTCCGCAACCGACGTCGGACTTTCAGTTTGCGTAAAAGGTTTATCGGCTTTGGCTTGAGTTGGCTACGCTTGTTGATCAGGAAATCCTCGACCGCATCAAGAACCCGCTTGCTGGAACGACCATCCCGGAAACTGTGCAACTGGTCGCAAAGAGCTCGCGTTTCTTTCATCAGCGGATCGGGATACTGCACCGCCTCTTCCAGAGCTTTCTCAACGCCCGCCACTTCCTGGACATCGATCAGATAAGGCCCCGGCATTTTGGTTCTGAATGTGACCACCGGGCGATCCAGGAACATGAACTCGAACATGATGGACGAGGTGTCGCAGAGCATCACATCAGCCTGCGGCAGCAGAGGCAGCAGATCTTCATCGCTCTCGACAAAACGAAGGTTCTCGCCACTCAGCTTGCGATACTGATCCACTACCGCGGGATCCATTTTCGGATGAAGCGTTACAATGAACTTCCAGCGACCACTTCTGGAGAGCTCGCCGATCTTCTCCACCAAATCCGGAGCTGACGTAACGGACCGGCTGAACGTTGAAGCGTAAAAAACAACCGGCAACTCATTTTCCAGACGGTTTCTCTTCCCGATTTCATTCCGCGACAGCAATGGATCGAGCTTTGGCCAACCTGTGTGAGCAACCCCGAAATGCTGGTACCGCTCGGCCAGTTCACGGAACTTTTCCGTGTCTTTAAGGGCATGCGTACAGTAAAGATCAAACCATCCCCGAATTCGGTAATGGTCACTTTCATCTTCGCTGCTATGGCCCCTTTTGTTGCGCGCCATGCCATGGAATACCTCAACCTTGATTCCGGGAAAAAAGTAAGGCACCCAATCACCGGGAACGAAGGTCGCATCCGCGTTGTAATCCATGACCTCTTTTACGGAAACGAGACGGCGCTCATCGGCCTGAAGTGGAGCTGTTGAGCACCCGGCGACGAACCAGGCAGCCTCATCGCCCCGGCGCCGTATCTCTTCCTGCAGCGGTCGCAGTATTGAATAGGAATAGGGTTGGTTTACAAAAAACAGGTACCGGCGCATTCAAGCCCTGCCCGTCAGCGATTTGTATAGCTCACCCGTCTCAGTGACGGTCTGTGAGGTGTGAAAATGCCGGGCTATCCGTTGCCTCGCAGCCTGCCCAAGAGAGGCCGCCAATTCACGATCGCGGTAAAGCCGCTCAATAGCCGCTGAAAGCCCGGGAGCATTTTTCGGTTCAACCACAATACCGCTGACGCCATCTTCCACCAGCTCCGGCATACCGCCAACACTGGTCACTACCGGCGTCACTCCGTAGACCATCGCCTCGATGACCGCACGGGGCAGACCTTCCCTTTCCTTCGAGGGAAGCACAAACACATCACTGGCCGCCGCTATGGCCGGCGCATCGTTGCGGTAACCCGTAAAGTGAATCCGCTCGGGGTGAGAGGTGGCAGCGGCCTGCGCCTGAATCTCTTTGTTATCAATAACGTCTCCCACCAGCAGCAAATGTATATCTACATCCTCAGGCAGCTTATCGATCGCTTCAATCAGGTCATCGAAGCCTTTTCTCGGGGTATTTCTCCCGGTGCAGCACACCACGAAGGCATCTTCCGGAACACCAAACTGTGTCAGGTCGGCCTTGGGCGATTGATACCAGTCCAGGTCGTGCCCTTTGTAGATTCTCTGAAGCTTCCGTTCAGGAATGTGCATCCACAGAAACCGGAGGCTGGCCAGGTAATCCTTGATGGCATCAGCGACACAGACAATCTTGCTGACGCGAGGATGCAGGAAGGTAATCCAGGATTCCGGATTGAGAAAACTGATGTTACCGATCACACCACGATAGGCGACGATCTTGATATCCGTGCCCCGGGAAGCCCGTAATCCGCATGCCAGGGCCCGGGGATTATAGGCATGAATGACCTCGTAGTTTTTCTTGGCCAGTTGTTGGCGGATGGACTCGGTGCCCTCTTTGTCAAAGCGGTTCTTCAAGGCCATGGGGCAGGCAACCATGCCCTCGTCGACAAGACGCTGATAGTTCCGGCCCTTGGGGTTACACATGACGTCGACGTCGAACCCGGCCTTTCTGAGCCCGATAAAGAGTTCAGTCTCCGGACGATCACAGGCATCCGTAAGACAAAGTATCGACGGAAGCGATCCGCCCTGTTGTGGATTGGTCAAGTGGCCATTCCCCTGTTGTATCCGTTCATGAAATAACTCCAGGTTTTTGCCCGTGCGTCTTCTCCGGCCACCTTTACCAGCGATCGCGAGAAGCGATCAAGATTGGCCTCTTTCCAGCGCGCCGGGGCACTACCAGTCATCAACCTGCTCTTGTCGAAATCAATCAGAAAGTATTCGTTGCCCCGGACCAGTACATTGAAGCAGTTCAGGTCCGCATGCATGACGCCGGCGTCGTGAAATCGACGAATGGTTTCTCCAATGGACGTCCACGCCTCATTGTCCAGCTCCGAGATAAGGTCAGCCAGGGGCGTAGTGTTCTCCAACCGTTCAATGATGATGGCGGCCCGGTACTGAATTGGCGACAGTTTGCGATACCAGGCCGCAACAGGACAGGGTACGGGAAGCCCCTGGCTAACCAGTTTGTTGAGCAACCGGAACTCTGCAAAGGACCGCACATACTCCTCGCCGGTGAAGGCATAGGCGTATCGCGCAAATTTCGCCATCAACCCGCCCCGGCGATATTCTCGAAGCACCAGTCTGTCCTCTCCGGCCTGCAAAAACCAGGCGCCGCCGCGGCCCCCGCTGCTTACCGGGCGGGCTTGATTGCCCCAAGAGGCGGAATTGAACCAGTCCTCGGTAACCCTGCCCTCGTAATCCGGGTGAATCAGCATTGCCGAAGCCCTTTCCCGGATACAGATTTCAGACTCCACCATGCTGGGTCCCCGGTCACCGAAATTGAAAGAAGGCACGTACTACCCACTCACGCCGGGACGGAAACGCGCGAGTAAGTTAGAATGACGGCCAGTTTACCAATGATTGCCGACAAAGCTCCACAGCACCAGGCCACAACCTGAACCGGATCAATATCTGATGAACTCCATCTGCATTCTTCGCCTGTCCGCCATCGGCGACGTGACTCACGTAATACCTGTCGTACTGAGCCTCCAGGAGCAGCTTCCCGGCGTGAAGATTACCTGGGTTATCGGCAAGATCGAAGCCAAGCTGGTTGGCGATCTGCCCGGCGTTGAGTTCATTATTTTCGACAAAAAGACTGGTCGCAAAGGCTACGCTGAGCTTCGCAGACAAATGACGGATCGCAAGTTTGACGCGCTGCTTCACATGCAGGTGGCTTTCCGAGCCAACCTCGCCGCTGCCTGCATTCCGGCCAGAGTCAGAATTGGCTATGACAAGGCCCGCAGCAAGGATCTGCACAGCCTGTTTATCAACCACCGGATCAAACCGGCACCGAAGCAGCACGTGCGAGACTGCCTTGCCAGCTTCCTCGAACCTTTGGACCTCAAGGCCGCGCCGCCGCGCTGGCAGATTCCGTTGAAGGATTCAGACCATGAGTTTGCGCGCGAGCAACTGGCTAATGACCGCAAGAACCTTGTAATAAGTCCGTGTGCCAGCCACACACTGCGTAACTGGCCCGCTGAGCGTTACGCACAGCTGGCTGATCACGCGATTCAGAAGCACGGTATGAAGGTGATTCTGGTGGGCAGCCCCGCCCCGTTCGAGGCCGAGTACTGCGCCGCCATCGAAGCCGCAATGAAGGAAAAAGCGCACAACATCTGCGGCAAGGACACCCTGAAGCAACTGACAGCGTTAATGACCCATGCCGACCTCGTGGTAGCGCCCGATACTGGGCCGGCACATATCGCCAGTGCGGTGGGCACCGATGTCCTTGGGTTGTTTGCCGCAAGCAATCCTTACCGCTCCGGGCCCTATAATTCTCTGGACTGGTGTGTGAACCGGTATCCTGAAGCACTGGAGAAGTTTACCGGCAAAACGGTGGAACAGGCCCGGTGGGGGGCGAAAGCAGAGTTCGAGGGGGCGATGGACCTGATCACGGTTGCAGATGCCACGAATATGCTGGATCGGTGGGTTGAAGTTAACCCGGTGGCCAAAGCTGAAAGCTGGGTCAGATGAAAGCGTTCATCTGACCCAAAATTTCACTTCCGTGCGGTGTAGTCCTGGTAGGACTTCTCTTCCACGAAACGAGACCCCAGGGCCAGGTTGACCTCTTTTTTGATCGCAGCGCGCTTGTCATTGGTGACGTATACAGCGCGTGCCAGCTCAATAAATCTCGCGCCAAAGTCCTGGGCGGCTTCCTGATCCCGAATATCGTCTTCAATCACCCACAGCTCTTCGTTGACCGCTTTCAGCTGCTTGCGGAGATCGGCGATTTCAGCAGCCTTGTCCTTTACCGCCTCGTCCCAGGTAGCGCTCAGCTCATCAAGCTCAAGCCGGACATTCTTGACCTTCGTTTCATCCTTGATGCGCTCGGACTTGATTTCGAGAATGGTGATTTTGTCCAGCACCTCGCCAAAAGATACCGGTACCTTGATAACGTCTGCCATTTGCTCGTCCCGCCAGTAAACAGGGTGTGTTAAACAACAAAGCCGCCGGGCTGAAACAGCAAACGGCGGCCTGCGGTTATTCTGGAATCAGCCTTTTACGTGGGTCAGCCAACCGCTGTGCTCGGCCAGCTTGCCCTTGACTGCATCAAAGTACATAGACTGAAGCTTCTCGGTCACCGGGCCACGCTTGCCGGCACCGATCACACGGCCATCCAGTTCGCGGATCGGCAGCACCTCGGCCGCTGTGCCTGTGAAGAAGGCTTCATCGGCGATGTAGACCTCATCGCGGGTAATCCGGCGCTCCTTGATCGGAATGTTGAGCTCACGCGCAAAATCCATGATCGTGGCACGGGTAATACCCTCCAGGCAGGAGGTGAGTTCAGGCGTATGCAGCACACCATCACGCATGATGAAAATGTTTTCTCCGGAGCCTTCGGCAACGTACCCTTCGTTGTCCAGCAGCAGGGCTTCCTCGGCACCACCGGAAATGGCCTCGTTCAGGGCCAGCATCGAGTTAATGTAGTTGCCGTTCGCCTTGGCCTTGCACATGGTGATATTGACGTGGTGGCGCGTGTAGGAGGACGTGCGCACCTTGATCCCCATTTCCTTCGCTTCCGGTGACATGTAGGAAGGCCAGCTCCAGGCCGCAACCATTACGTGCACCTTTAGGTTATCAGCCCTGAGCCCCATACCCTCGGAACCGAGAAACGCCATTGGGCGCAGGTAGGCTTCGTCAAGATTGTTTTCCCGTACCGCTGCACGCTGGGCCTCGTTGATCTCGTCCTTGCTGAACGGCATCTTCATGTTCAGGATGTGGGCGGAACGGAAAAGACGATCTGTGTGCTCTTGCAGGCGGAAAATGGCCGGGCCATTCGCGGTATTATAGGCCCGCACACCTTCAAAACAGCCCAGGCCGTAATGCAGGGTGTGAGTCAGGACGTGGGTCTTGGCATCCCGCCAGGGAACCATTTCACCATCCATCCAGATAACGCCATCGCGATCAGCCATCGACATTCTTCATTGCTCCTAAAAAAGCGTTTTTCGGGGGAACCGGCATTCTAGCAGGAAAATCTGCCGGAATTGAATTTGCCTCAGGCCTCAATCATCACTTTTTTCCACATGGCGCGGATGTAGTCACGCTCTTGTGAGAAGGCATCACCCTCCACCTGACTATTGAGGTTCTGAAGCGCCCGCCGGTGAATCGTGGAACGCAGGGCGATGAAGGTTTCCCTGAGTTTTTCGGCGTCTTCCACAGCCATCACCCCGGCGCGCCCCAGCTCCTCCATCTGGCGAATGTTATCGGACCACTGGGTCAGCTCCGGGTGCTCAGCGGACCACGCCAGCATCAGGTACTGGACGATAAACTCGATATCAACGATGCCGCCGGTATCATGCTTGATATGAAACACCTCGTCCTGCCGGCTTTCCGGCGTGGCCAGACTGGCCCGCATCTTCTCCCGCATTTCGACCACTTCGTTCCGGAGTTTCTCACGGTCACGGGGCTGACAAAGGATCTCGTGGCGTATGGATTCAAAAGCTTCAAGGGTCTCCGTGCATCCGGCAACACCCCGGGCCCGGGCAAGCGCCTGATGCTCCCAGGTCCAGGCGTCCTCGCGCTGATATTTTTCGAAGGCCTGCAGAGTACTGACCAGCAGCCCGGAGTTACCGGACGGCCTCAAGCGCATATCAACCTCATAAAGCTGCCCCGAGGGCGTCTGGGTGTTGAGGATGTGGACGATCCTTTGCCCAAGCCGCGTGTAAAAAACCGCATTGTCGATGGGCTTTTCACCGTCGGTGGCCAGCTCCGGATCAGCTTTGTGCACAAACACCAGGTCAAGATCGGAGGTATAGCCCAGTTCGATCCCGCCCAGCTTGCCATAGCCAATGATGGCAAAATCGGTTTCACAGGCGGAGCCATCTTCCCGGCGCGGATAGCCGTGGCGGCTGACCAGGTTGGCGAAGGCTACGTCCACCACATGATCCAGAACAACCTCGGCGATCCAGGTGAGGTAGTCACTGACCTTCATCAACGGTAATGTGCCTTTCAGTTCGGACGCCGCAACCCGCAGGATATGGGCTTTCTTGAAATGCCGCAGTGACTCCATCTGCTCTTCCAGATCCTCAAACGGAATCCGAAGCATCTGCTGGCGCAAATCATCCTGCAATTCTGCTTTCGCGGGTGGGCTGTACAGGCTCTCGGCGTTCAACAGCTCATCCAGCAGGAGCGGTGTTTCCGCCAGCTGCCTGGCAATCCAGGGGCTCTCACTGCACAACCGCACCAGTTGGGTACAGGCGCCCGGATTTTCCAGCAGCAACACCATGTAGGCCGTGCGACGCAGTATGGCTTCCACCAGCTGCAACACCCTGGACAGGGTCTCGGACGGGTTATCAACCTGGGTGAGCGCCTCAAGCAGCATGGGCATGAACTGATTGAGTCGCCGGCGCCCCTGGGTCTGTAGATTCTGAACAGTCCTGTTTTCACGAAGTTCAGCCAGCTCCGCCAACGTAGCACCGGGGTCTTCATAGCCCCGTGATTTGAGCCAGTCGGCGGCGGCCGCCTCTTCCATTTCGGAAAGCCAGAGCTCGAACCACCCTTCTTCGAGGGCCCCCTGCCCCTCATCTTCGTCATCTTCCGTGGTAATAATGTTGGAAAAATGCGTGGCGACCCGCTCCCGGTGTTCTCTGAGGCACTGTTCGCACGCCTGCCAGTTCTCGAAATCCATAATTGTGGCGACCCGTG
Source organism: Marinobacter flavimaris (assembly GCF_045057155.1). Lineage (NCBI taxonomy): Bacteria > Pseudomonadati > Pseudomonadota > Gammaproteobacteria > Pseudomonadales > Marinobacteraceae > Marinobacter > Marinobacter flavimaris. The sequence goes on along the minus strand of NZ_CP171359.1, from coordinate 4,462,339 downwards.
CCCGGGACAGCTCATCTTCCGGCAGCAACTGGGTTTGCTTGTCTTCCATACCCTGGAGCGCATGCTCCAGGTTTCTGAGAAACACATAGGCGTCGCGAAGCTCACCAACCACCGGCGACGGCAACAGCTCGAGCTCTTCCAGCTCTTTCAGGATGACCAGCAGCTCCCGCTGCTGAAGCTCCCTGTCCCGGCCACCGCGAATGAGCTGGAATGCCTGAACCACAAACTCGATCTCTCGGATACCGCCGCTACCCAGCTTGATATTGTTTTCGAGCCCCTTTCTGCGCACCTCCCGGCCAATCATGGCCTTCATGCTACGCAGGGACTCGAACGCGCTGAAATCGATGTACTTGCGGTACACGAAGGGGCGCAGCGTCTCCATGAGCACCTGACCCGCCCTTTGATCGCCCGCCACCACCCGGGCCTTGACCATGGCGTACCGCTCCCAATCCCGCCCCTGGTCCTGATAGTAGGTTTCCAGAGCAGCAAAACTCAGCGCCAGCGCGCCACTCTGGCCATAAGGCCGGAGACGCATGTCCACCCGGAACACAAAACCATCTGCCGTAATCTGGTCCAGAGCCTGGATCAGCCGCTGGCCAAGGCGAACGAAGAACTGCTGATTATCCAGTGAGCGCCGCCCGCCAACGGTTTCCCCCTTGCTCGGAAAGGCAAAGATAAGATCAATGTCCGAGGAGACGTTCAGCTCCCGACCACCCAGCTTACCCATACCCAGAACCACCATTTTCTGGTCGGTTTCCTGGCCGGTTACCGGGTCAGCCCCTCGAGGCGTACCGTATTGCTCGCAGGCGTCCTGGTACAGCCAGTCAAGGGCGCCTTCAATGCAGATATCGGCAAACGCGCTGGTCGCCGCCATGGTTTCGGCCAGATCGGCCCAGCGCATCAGATCCCGCCAGATAATCCGGAACTGGGACTCCATGCGAAATTGCCTGAGGGCCGAGTGCAGTGCCGGCTCGCCATCGACGCCTGCCAGATAATCCTGCCATCGGCTCTGGAGATATTCAGGGGTCGTGGGCTCCGTGAGTAAACGGGACGCCAGCAGGGGCTGAACCTGCTCTGGATGACGCTCCAGAGTCTGGCGCAGGAAGAGGCTGCGGGAGATCGCAGTAGCGACCACAGCGTCATCCATGCCCTCTGGAGAGGTCAGCCAGGCCGGAACCCCCTCCGGAAACACCGAACTCCAACACCCGGCGACATCCTCAGCCAGCAGTTTCGGAAGGCCGTGCCATGGCTCGGACATAATGCAAACCCCTGTCTCTCTGTTATATTTCGGGTACTGTATAACGAACTTACCCGCAACTGAACAGGCCGCAGACACGGATGCAACGAAACCGCCGCCCACTGAATCCGGAGCATCACCAAACTCACCTGCCCATGGGCGGGATGATTCGGAGCCGGATGAAGCGCCTCTTTGCGATCCTGGGAACACTGCTATTGGTGCAGGTCCTGATCATCTGGGCGGTCGAGGACCTGGAACTATTCGAAGCCGCCTGGCTGACCATGACCACGCTGGTAACGGTCGGCTATGGCGATTACGCACCCCAGACGATGATCGGGCGGTTCAGCACCATTGTGCTGATGTTTATCTCCTCAATTACGCTGCTGACACTGATCGTCAGCGACTATATCGAATACCGGTTCTACCGCCGGGAACGTATTTTGTCGGGAAGGTGGATCTATAAAATGAATAACCACATCATCATCATTAACACGCCCCAGCACGGCGGCGACCAGTATTTTATGAGATTTGCTTCCCAGATTCGGGAGATTCCAGGGTACGAAACCATTCCAATCATGATTCTGACCCGGAAGTTTCCAATGGGGCTACCCACCGAGCTCTCGGACATCGGGGTGGTGCATCACCACGGAGCAGGCTTTGATCCAGAGGCGCTGAAGGCCGTCCATGCAGGCAGCGCGAGGCATATCATTGTGCTGGCCGCAGACGAAGCGGACCCATTTTCAGACAGCCTGACGTTCGATATTGCCCACCGCCTCACAGAAATCAATCTGGGCCATCGCACCATTGTCGAGTGTGTAAACGACCAGAACCGTGGGCGCTTCAAATCCCTCGGAGTGCGCATTGTGCTCCGCCCAGTGAGAACATACCCGGAGATTATGGTTCGTTCTGTGGTTGCACCCGGTTCCGAGAAAGTGCTGGAAGATATGTTCAACTACGAGCATGACCACCCTCATCGTTATGACTTGCAGCTGGACGACCTGAATTGGGCCGACATCGTAAGCGCTCTGGTACGCCATGGCATTGGCACCGCTCTCGCCTACATTGATGAAGATGACGAGGTTATCTGTCATCCGCCAACCAACGAAGAAATCGAAGGCAAGGGGCTGATAGTACTGGTTAAATCTTCTGAAACACCGGAGGTCTCTGTGGTGCAGGAAGCACTGGAGCGGTACCGGGCATTCCTGAAGCAGTGGCGCGCCCATTCCGCGGATCAGGAAACCGGCGATTACTGACCGGCAGTGGCAAGCTGTAACTGGAGGACACCCAACGTCGTGGAGCCTTCAGCGAGATCACGAATTGCAGCGCCCGTGGCCAGATCAGACATCACACACTCCCAGAGTTCACCGCACCCTGCGGCGCCAGCCGCATTTGCGACGCGCGACAGGTCGTATTCCTGTGCAGGAAACGGCTGATCCAGCAACCAACAGACACTCAAGGCCTGAAGGAATTCGGTAATGGAAAGCGCCTCGCTTTTACGCGCCGGCTCCGGGTGATACAGGCCCGCCAGAAAATAGCCCTGCTCGGCCTTACTGACCAGATTCAGGAAAACCGGCACTTCCCTGGCCAGCTCGAGCGCCCAAGCCACCAGCTTGCTGTCGTCCCCACTCTTGAGCTCAAACTCCACCTCGTGGAGCGGCCACCTGGCATCATTGCCGGCCACAGTGCCGGAATCGACTGCTATCTCAATGGAAGTCTGCCCTTCTTCCAGCCAGAGCACCTGGCGCTGAAAGTTGGTTGCAAACACAATCTGGAGCCGGCTGAGGTCCAACCCGGCATTCAGCGGTGTGTCTTCCAGTAACGACAAAGCCAGTTCAGGACTGGATACAGGCCACTCCCACTCCTCGCGTCGGTGGGCGCCATCAACGAATTCGCCCCGGGTTTTCAGGGTCTGGATATAGTCATCACCTGCTTTGCGAACCCTCAGCGCAGCTTTGGCTCGATTCAGATCGGCATTGGGCGTGTCGAAATAGTGATTGATCAGGGATTTGGTTTTTCCAGCTCGGACTTCAGGAAGTGAGGAAAGCCACTTTAAAGCCTGTGCCTGTGCGGCCTCAGAAACACTGAGCTTGATTTCCAGTTCGGTTGCCATGCCAATGCCTTATTTTTCGGGATTCATAAACGCAAAAAACCGGCGACCCTGAGGTCGCCGGTTTTCATACTACAGGATTAGCCGATTGGCTGATCAGAAGTAGTAAACACCACCAACGGAAGCGATAGAACGCTCGCTTTCGTCAGCAACGCCGTATACACCGTCGTCACCGCCACCGAGGTAGCCTTCGAAGTACACATACATGTGGTCAGACAGGTTGTGCAGAGCCTGGAAGGTTACGGTAGAAGTTTCAGTGTCGTTGGCGTCGTCAGCCAGGGGCGAATTCGTGGTCGTGCTAAACACCGATGGTGGAACCGTTGTCAGCGTGCTCAACTTCAGAGCTTCCGCCTTTGACGCTGTCATGGTACAGAACGTACTGGATGTTACCTTACACGGTCGGCATGGAATCCATTTTGGCTGCCAGCTCGGAAGCAGACATGGTTTCCTGGGCCAGCGCGGAGCCAGAGAACGTTGCGACTGCGATAGCAGATGCGAGGAGCGTTTTTTTCATGTTGCGCCTTCCTTTTTGAGTTAACTCAGGTTTTAGCGACGGGTTCTTATCCCGATTTTGTAAGGCTTCACCAGTCAGGCTGGATGAGGCCGATTCTGCATCACCCTATGTCAGTTTTATGACAAAGGAGTAACTTTTCTTCTTTTTCGAATAAATCTTGCAGATTCCAGATCTATACAGCTCAATCACTTATCGAACTTTCTTAAAGTTCTGGATGATGAAAATGCTTTAATACAATCATTCTCATTTTGCAAATTAACTGCAGTGCGTTTTTAGCTCTTTTGGCACCAGAAACGCAATCATTTATGCAATTTTGTGCTCGTGAGCTGCGTTACAGTTGCATATCAAATCCGAGGCCAGATTTTAACAAACCCCTTATCAACAAAACTTAGACTGAAAAAACCCTTGGATCGCAACGACTCCGAGGACATTTCCGCACCATTAAAGGCCGGCATGACCACCCGCGCACTACAATAGCGCAAATACTTATACACTCTGTTATCGAGTCTCGAGCATGAACGTGACGGGCCCGTCATTCACCAACCCGACCTTCATATCTGCGCCAAATCTGCCCTCACCCACCTTTTCCGGCCCCAAACCGGAACGTGCTTCTACCACAAACCGTTCATACAGCGTGTTGGCGGCATCCGGCCCCGCTGCAAGAGAGAAGCCCGGCCTGGTTCCGGAGGACGTATCCGCCGCCAAAGTAAACTGGGAAACAACAAGAAGGGAACCACCGATATCCAGCAGGCTACGATTCATCCGGCCAGTCTCATCGGGAAACACACGATAAGTGAGGATTTTTCGGCAAAGCTCCCTTGCCTCGTGCTCGCTATCTCCCTTTTCCACACCCAGCAACAGCAAAAGGCCTGTGTCGATCGAGGCTATCTGCTCACCGTCCACGGTAACACTGGCTTGCGACACTCGCTGGATCAATCCTTTCATTCACTGCCTTGAGGACGTTTGAACAGGCGAACATTAAGATCGGGCAAGAGTGTATCCGTGGCCATTACGGGCCGCAACCCTGAAAACGGGATTCAACCGGCACTTTTATCAGTTTTCGCCACAACCGACTCAACACCCCGAATCAGAGCATCGACAATGGCGGGCTCGGAAGCGGAGTGACCCGCATCCCGAATAATCTGGAGCTCTGCCTCGGGCCAGGCTTTACTGAGCGCCAGGGCATTATCTAACGGGCAGACCATATCGTACCGTCCGTGAATAATAATCCCGGGGATGTCCGCCAGGCGGCCTGCATCGCGAATGATCTGGTCCGGCTCGAGAAAGGCCGAATTCATGAAATAGTGGCATTCAATGCGGGCCAGGGCGATGGCCACATGAGGATGGCCAAAGTGCTCAACGACCCTCGGGTTCGGGTGCAGCGTCGCACACCTGCCCTCCCAGACCGACCAGGCCTTGGCCGCCTGGATCTGCTCCAGCTCGTTGGAACTGGTCAGCTTGCGATAGTAGGCCGAAACCATGTCAGCCCGGTCGGCTTCCGGAATCTGCGCCTCGAAGTCAGACCAGTAATCCGGGAACACCCGGCTCGCCCCCTCCTGATAAAACCAGTGAATATCCCGCGGCCGACAGAGAAAAATCCCACGAAGAACCAGTCCCGACACCCTTTCCGGATGGGCCTGGGCGTATACCAGGCTGAGAGTCGCCCCCCAACTGCCACCAAATAGAAGCCACTTGTCGATACCGAGAAACGAACGTACCACTTCCATGTCTTCAACCAGCTTGTCCGTGCTGTTGCCTTCGAGCTCTGCCAGGGGGCTGGACCGCCCGGCGCCGCGCTGATCCATCAGAATGATCCGGAATCTCTCAGCGTCGAAAAAGCGCCGATGGTAGTCTTCACAGCCGCCACCGGGGCCGCCGTGGACCACCAGGACAGGTATCCCGTCCGGGTTCCCGCTTTCCTCAACGTAGAGTTCATGGGGAGGATCAACGGCTATGCGATGCTGGGCATTGGGCTTGATTTCCGGGTAGAGGGTGAGCATGAAACGCTCCGCGTGAAGGATTTAACCGGAGTTTAGCTTAACACCATAAAAAAAGGGCCAGATGAAAGATTCATCCAGCCCTTGTTACCCATGCTCGATAAGAGCCGGGCGGTTACTTCTTGTTGGCGCGCTTGCGCTCGTTTTCGGTCAGAAGCTTCTTGCGCAGCCGGATGGACTTCGGGGTTACCTCAACCAGCTCGTCGTCATCAATAAACTCAAGCGCCTGCTCGAGGGTGAACTTGATCGGCGGCACGAGACCAATGACTTCATCCTTGCCAGAGGCGCGCATGTTGTCCAGCTTTTTGGCCTTGGTGGGGTTGACCACAAGGTCGTTGTCCCGGCTGTGAATACCACACAACTGCCCTTCATAGATTTCCTGCCCCGGATCCAGGAACAGCTTGCCACGGCTCTGAAGAGTTTCCAGAGAGTAGGTAAAAGCGGTACCCGTAGCCATGGACACGATGACACCGTTCTGGCGACTGGTTACATCGCCAACTTTGATCGGGCCGTAGTGGCTGAAAGTCGAAGTCAGAATGCCAGTACCTGAAGTCATGGTAAGGAAGGTGTTCCGGAAACCAATCAGGCCCCGGGCTGGAATGGTGTAGTCCAAACGCATCCGGCCCTTGCCATCCGGAACCATGTTGGTCAGGTCGCCCTTACGCAGCCCCATTTGCTCCATGACGGCGCCCTGATGCTGCTCCTCGATATCAACAATGACGTTCTCGTAAGGCTCCTGCTTCACGCCGTCAACTTCGCGGATAACAACTTCCGGACGGCCAACAGCCAGCTCAAAGTTCTCGCGACGCATGTTTTCAATCAGTACAGACAGATGCAACTCGCCACGACCGGATACCTTGAACTTGTCCGCGGAGTCGCCCTCTTCAACACGCAGCGCCACATTGTGCAGCAGCTCCTTTTCAAGGCGCTCCTTGATGTTCCGGCTGGTGACGTACTTGCCTTCCTTGCCGGCAAAAGGCGAATCGTTGACCTGGAAGGTCATGGACACGGTCGGCTCATCCACCGTCAGTGCCGGCAGAGCTTCAACGTTGGCCTGATCACAAAGAGTGTCAGAGATAAACAGCTCGTCCATGCCACTGACACAGACGATGTCGCCAGCCTGAGCTTCTTCGACTTCAACACGCTGAAGACCGGAATGTCCCATGATCTTGAGGATACGGCCGTTACGCTTCTTGCCGTTGGCGCCAATGGCGGTTACCGGCGAATTGGTCTTGACCTTACCGCGCATGATACGACCAATACCGATCACACCGAGGAAGCTGTTGTAGTCCAGCTGGGAGATCTGCATCTGGAACGGGCCGTCCGGATCAACATTCGGAGCTGGCACATGATCAACAATCGCCTGGAACACGGCATCCATGTTGTCATCCAGGTTTTCGTGATCCATCCCGGCAATGCCGTTCAGAGCGCTGGCAAACACAATCGGGAAGTCCAGCTGCTCATCAGTGGCTCCCAGGTTGTCAAACAGGTCGAATACCTGGTCCACGACCCAGTCTGGACGAGCGCCGGGACGGTCAATCTTGTTAACCACGACGATCGGGCGCAGGCCCGCGGCAAATGCCTTCTGGGTAACAAACCGGGTCTGAGGCATGGGGCCGTCAATGGAATCAACCACCAGCAGCACGCAATCGACCATGCTCATGACTCGCTCAACCTCACCGCCGAAATCAGCGTGGCCCGGGGTGTCCACAATATTGATATCGTAGTCGTTCCATTTCAGGGCCGTGTTCTTGGCCAGAATGGTAATGCCCCGTTCTTTTTCCTGATCGTTGGAATCCATGACCCGCTCGCTATCGAGCTCCTTCCGATCCAGGGTGCCGGATTGGCGCAAGAGCTGGTCTACGAGGGTAGTCTTACCATGGTCAACGTGGGCGATGATGGCGATATTACGAAGTTTTTCAATCACAAAAATATTCCTGCGGCATGCACTCAATGACCTGAGAAGGTCTATCGCAGGGAGAATCCCAGCACATGCCGTCTCAAATCCGTAAAATGAACTCATTCACCGGAGCTGGCTGCCCGGCACCCTGCATGGTGCTTTCCGATCCACGATCAAGAAATGACAGGGTAAAAGATGAAGCGGCGCGCAGTATAGCGAAAAGTCGGTGTCGTTAATATGAAGAAAAACGCCTATTCTATATTCGGAACGGATGCACCTGATCAGGGCAAAAATCCAATAAACGCACCAACAAGGTGCACCATTTGAGTGCAGGTTTTCGCCACAGGGCGAGCATTCTCGTTCCAATATGCCCCAAACCCTTGCAGTTGCGCTGTTCTGGAGCATGCCCTAAAAATTGGCAAGCGCCTTGCTTTATCGAAATCAGCCGAAATTTACAGGTAAGACGCAACAGCATTTGCTAAGCTGCGCGAACCTGAGAAACAGATCGGAACCCGTTAGCCCGGGCGATCCGGCGCCACGAACATGAATACAGCCGCCTGTGCGGTATAACTTACGGAGCATGCACAATGTCCAAGACAGTTGATTTGATCAAAGAACACGAAGTCAAATGGGTTGACCTGCGCTTCACTGACAGCCGCGGTAAAGAGCAGCACGTAACACTGCCTGCCACCGAAGTAGATGAAGACTTTTTCGCAGACGGCAAAATGTTTGACGGCTCCTCTATTGCGGGCTGGAAAGGCATCAACGAATCCGACATGATCCTGATGCCGGACGACGAGACCTCTGTACTCGATCCGTTCACCGAAGAAACCACCGTGAACATCACCTGCAACATCGTAGAGCCTTCTACCATGCAGGGTTACGAGCGTGATCCGCGCTCTGTTGCCCGTCGTGCAGAAGAATACCTCAAGTCCACCGGCATCGCCGACGGCGCGCTGTTCGGCCCGGAGCCGGAATTCTTCGTGTTTGACTCCGTAAAGTGGAACGTAGACATGCAGGGCGCGATGTACCACATCCACTCTGAAGAAGCTGCCTGGGTTTCCGGCGAAGATTTCGACCGCAACAACATCGGTCACCGCCCGGGCGTAAAAGGCGGCTACTTCCCGGTTCCCCCGGTTGATAGCCTGCACGACCTGCGTGGCGCCATGTGTGCCGCCATGGAATCCATGGGCCTGGACATCGAAGTACACCACCACGAAGTCGGCACCGCCGGCCAGTGTGAAATCGGTGTTGGCGCCAACACGCTGACCAAAAAGGCTGACGAAGTTCAGATCCTCAAGTACTGCGTGCACAACGTTGCTCATGCCTATGGCAAGACTGCCACCTTCATGCCCAAGCCGGTTGTCGGCGACAACGGTTCCGGCATGCATGTTCACATGTCCCTGAGCAAAGACGGCAAGAACCTGTTCGCCGGTGACAGCTACGCTGGCCTGAGCGAAGCCGCTCTGTACTACATTGGTGGTGTTATCAAGCACGCCAAGGCCATCAACGCCTTCACCAACAGCTCCACCAACTCATACAAGCGTCTGGTTCCGGGCTTCGAAGCGCCGGTTATGCTGGCCTACTCTGCCCGTAACCGCTCAGCGTCTATCCGGATCCCGTACGTGAACAGCCCGAAGGCGCGTCGTATCGAAGTTCGCTTCCCTGACCCGTCTGCCAACCCGTACCTGGCCTTCGCAGCACTGATGATGGCCGGCCTGGACGGCATCCAGAACAAGATCCACCCTGGCGACGCCATGGACAAGGATCTGTACGACCTGCCGAAGGAAGAGGCCCTGAGCATCCCGACGGTTGCCGAGACTCTGTCCGAAGCTCTGGACTGCCTGGAAGCAGACCACGAGTTCCTGACTCGCGGCGGCGTATTCACCGAAGACATGATCGCAGGCTACGTTGGCCTGAAGCGTGGTGAAGTCGAGAAGCTGAACATGACGACCCACCCGATCGAGTTCGATCTGTACTACTCCTGCTAATAACCTCTTCCCAGAGGTTCAGCAGACAAGCCCCGCCCCGTGCGGGGCTTTTTTGTGAGCGAAAGCACAGTGCCTGCAGCCCTTAACGATATGTAACCAACATCCGGGCGACAGGCGTTGAAAACGCCCCGGGCCCCGCCGATAATCGGGGAAACCCAATAACAGGTGAGCTTATGAATCCAAAGTCTGGATTGTGTGCCGGCCTTCTGTTTTTTCTGGTAACTCCGGTTTTTGCCGAGGTTTACCGCAATGTCGATTCCTACGGCAACGTGACCTACTCTGACGAGCCCAGCGAAGGCTCTGAAACGGTAGAGGTCAAGCCGGTCACCACAATCACCCTGCCCAAGCCAGAGGTGGTCCAGGAAACCGACAAGCTCCGGGAAGAAGTTCAGCGGGAAGGCGCTGCCTACGAAAGCGTTTCTTTCGCCTATCCGGATAACAACCAGGCGTTCCACAGTGGCAGCGGCGATGTTCAGTTCGAAGTTCGCAGCACCCCTGGCCTGCAGCCAGGCCACAAATACGAGGTGACCCTCGACGGCCAGCCTGTCGGTCAGAGCTCCTCCGGCTCGATTACCGTCAACAACGTGTTCCGTGGAACCCATGAAGCTCGCGCACACATCGTGGATGAAAACGGGGTTCAGGTGAAAACCGGCTCTCCGATCACATTTACTGTTCACCGCCCTTCCGCTTTGAACTGACCCTGCCACCCTGGCTGCGCGCACTATTGTGGTGCGCGCGCACCAGAAAAAAGCCATACTCTGATCAGCAACGGGGCGAATATACCGGGCTGTTCAGAGGCATGCTCCCGATTTGCACCAGCTTACGGCACTTTTCAGCGCCAATAGGCCCCTCTGCCCGCACTTTGCCCACTCATTTGTGAACCTGGCTCAAAGTGGTTCGCTTTTTGCAAAACTCCGGAAGTCACTTTATGTCGAACCAACGGGATTCACGCATGGCACTGCCCTCGGCCCATCAAACGGGATACAAGAGCATTCTCGACAGCCTTACCACGGCTGTTCTGGTGCTCGAGGATAGCCTGGCTATCCAGTACCTCAACCCGGCCGCAGAAAGCCTGTTCGAAACCAGCATGACCCGCAGCCAGGGCCAACCTTTCCAGGATATTCTGGTCGAATCCGAAGACGCCCTGAAAACCCTTTTCGCCGCCGTTCGGAACGGGCAATCCTACACTCGCAGAGAAGCTGAGTTTCTGCTCACGAGCGGTTCACGGCTTACGGTGGATTATTCCGTAACGCCTATCAGCCTGGAGCCGACGGAATTGCTGATCGAAATCCAGCCCAGGGACAGGCTGATGCGGATCAGCCGTGAGGAAGACATCATCTCCCAGCAGGAGACCACCCGTATCCTGGTGCGGGGCATGGCCCACGAGATCAAGAATCCGCTGGGCGGCATCCGTGGCGCGGCCCAGCTGCTTGATCGTGAACTCAGCAGTGAAGACCAGCGGGAATACACCCGGGTCATCATTGACGAGGCAGACCGCCTCAGAAGCCTTGTTGACCGGATGCTGGGCCCCAACAAGGCACTGAAGCTGGCGCCGACCAACATCCATGAAATACTGGAAAGAGTTGGCACACTGCTCGAGGCTGAGAGCAAAGGGCGACTGAATTTCAAACGGGATTACGACCCCAGCATTCCGGAGTTCAAGGGTGACAAGGAACAACTGATCCAGGCGTTTCTAAACATCGCCCGGAACGCAATGGAAGCGGCCTTCGAAAACCAGGCGGGGCATAGTTCCGAGGAACCGCCGACTATTACCTTCCGCACCCGCACCCTGCGTCAGTTCACCATTGGCAACCGCCGCCACAAACTGGTGTGTCGGGTCGACGTGATCGACAACGGACCCGGAATTCCGCCGGAGCTGGTGCAGAACATTTTCTATCCGATGATCAGTGGCCGTGCCAGTGGCACCGGTCTGGGGCTTTCCATCACCCAGAGCATCATCGGTCAACACCGCGGACTGGTTGAATGCGAAAGCGAACCAGGCCGAACCGACTTCATCATCTTCCTGCCTCTGGAGGACACCCCATGAGCCAACCGGCGAACGTCTGGATCATAGACGACGACCGCAGTATTCGCTGGGTGCTGGAGCGCGCCCTTAACCAGGCCGGTATGCAGCCCCGAGTTTTTGACAGTGGTGAAAGCATCATGATGCGGCTGGAGCACGAACAGCCGGATGCCATCGTCAGCGATATCCGCATGCCCGGCGTTGACGGCATCACCCTGCTTTCCCAGATTGTGGACGTTCACCCGGACGTGCCCGTGATCATAATGACCGCCCACTCGGACCTCGAGAGCGCGGTGACCAGCTACCAGACCGGCGCGTTTGAATACCTTCCCAAGCCCTTCGATGTGGATGACGCCGTGGCGCTGGTCAAACGCGCTGTGGCCCATAGCCACGAGAAGCGGGCCAGTGGTGAGCCTCAGGCCGAGATGGCCCAGCGAAACGCCGAAATTATTGGTGAAGCACCGGCCATGCAGGAAGTTTTCCGCGCCATTGGCAGGCTGTCCCACTCCAATATTACCGTGCTGATCAACGGCGAGAGCGGCACAGGCAAGGAGCTGGTGGCTCAGGCACTGCATAACCACAGCCCCAGGGCCAACCACCCGTTCATTGCCCTGAACATGGCCGCTATTCCAAAGGACCTGATTGAATCCGAACTGTTTGGCCACGAAAAAGGCGCCTTTACCGGTGCCGGCGCCGCCCGACAGGGTCGTTTTGAACAGGCCAACGGCGGCACCCTTTTCCTCGATGAAATCGGCGACATGCCCGCGGACACCCAGACCCGACTATTGCGGGTTCTGGCCGATGGCGAGTTCTACCGCGTAGGTGGCACCACCCCGATAAAGGTGGATGTGCGCATCATCGCGGCAACGCACCAGGATCTGGAAAAGCTGGTCCAGGCGGGCACCTTCCGTGAAGACCTCTTCCACCGCCTGAACGTTATTCGCGTGCATCTGCCAAAGCTGGCCGAGCGGCGGGAAGACATCCCCCGCCTGATGCAGCACTTCCTGAAACGGGCCGCAAAAGAGCTGGCCGTAGAGCCGAAGATCCTGCGTGAAGAAGCGGAAGAATACCTGACCACCCTGCCCTGGCCGGGCAACGTCCGCCAGCTGGAGAACACCTGCCGCTGGCTGACCGTCATGGCCAGCGGTCGCGAGATCCACATTGATGACTTGCCCCCGGAATTGCTGCACCAGGCAGAAACACCGACCACCGGGACAACCTGGCAGGAAGGCCTGAAAAACTGGGCCGAACAGGAACTCAAGCGGGGCAAGAAAGGCATTCTCGATACGGCCGTGCCCGAGTTCGAGAAAATCATGATCGAGACCGCCCTGAAGCACACCGGCGGCAGACGCCGTGATGCGTCAATACTTCTGGGCTGGGGACGGAATACGCTGACCCGGAAGATCAACGAACTGGGGATGGACCATCCGGAACACGAAGACGACTGACGATTGGCGAACCGCCGGGGTTCGTTGTTGTTTTGGGGTCAGATGAAACTTTCATCTGACCCCTTTTTTTACATCGTTAGTTCAGCACTTCCTGCCAGTAGATGATGCGGTCGTTGCCACGGTAAACGCCGAAAGTCGCCAAGGCCGACGGGTTTACCAGGTCGTTCGGGAGACCATCATCCCAAAAGTCTCTCAACCAGACAGGAGTTTCCATTTCCACGACAATGCCTCGATTACCGGGTGCCTCTGATTTACCCTCACCGGGCGCTGACAGCACCAATCTGTCGCCGAGAGGAACCAAGCCTGCCAGCATTTGGCCATCCACCACAGTCGAAACACTGGTATCCCCGTCGTTAAGTGCCGAGTCGGAAAAATCCAGATCTCCGTCCCCTGGCAAATTGAACACCCAGCAACTCTCATCCGCATTGATAACAAACCGGTTGCCGTCGAAAAACTGAGCAAACAGTGGAACTGTCAGCGGCAGGGTTTCCGGGCCGTACGCATTTTCAAGAGCAATGCGTCCATAGCGAAGATCAAAGCCAAAGTTCGGCTGCAGAGACAGCGCGGGCTGAGTAGAACTGATGCCGTCCAGATCCGTCACCCCATTGAGCGTAATTCGATAGTCGGGAACAAAAGGAGCGACCAGGGATGCGGGTTCTTTCAGATAGCGGACTACATCTGCGCCACTGAAGGTAAATCGCATAACTCCTGGTGCAAACACCGAGCGAGCCATCGGATCAAGCGTTGCGACTACCGGAAGCAGCGCTCCCTCAGTTCCTGAGGCTAGCTCGTCTGCAACGGAGGGCAGCCGGTCAATCCCGCTGCCATCCAACCTCAGGAAACTGCCTGATGTATAGTTTCGGGTTACTGTTCCACCAACCGCAAGAGCCTCGACCTCAAGTAGAGGTTCCGAACCGGGTGACCAGCCAAGATCCTGGCCGATGTAGGCAAAGCTGTTTGCGGCTGAGCAGTAGGGTTCCACGTCGCCCGCATCGACGATCTGCATGTCAAAGTCTGCCGGGGCAAACCGACCGACGTTGGCAACTGCGTTCCCGAGAACATTTTCAGTGCCAAGGTAAGCCCCGCTTACAAGGGACGGCTCCAGGCTGATAATGCCAACCTCTGGCCATTCGAAATCGCCGCATGCAGTTCCGTTGTTCCCGGGCCCAGGGTCGCCATTGCAGTCCTCTCCAAAATTCCTGAAAGATCCGCCGAGCGGTGGCAAGAATCCACCAACAGGAGCAACCAGTGAAGGTGTTAGCTCGACTCCTTCGGGCGCGGACTCTCTGCCAAAATTCGGCGTAATATCATCGTCCACATTCCTCGCCGAGACCGTCACTGGAAATGGCTCTCCCGCGCTACGGAACACGTTCCCCTCTGCCACGCCAGTAGCCGCCGGATTCCCCGGAATATCCAGACTGAAATAGGCCGGCCTGGCAACAAAGCTTCCATTACCGGTCATTACGAGCCCTGCGCTCTCTCCACTGCCTTCATGGCGCGCATTCAGGGTAATTCGCCCAACGTCCGGATATCTGAGCTCCAAGTCAGCCACACCGACACTGTCGAACTGTAGACTTCGTGCACTTCCGGGGGCGGATGTTGAAAGTGCGCTGCCATCGACGGAAACAGCCAAGGTTCCGCTGGATGGGTTGCTGTATTGAGACCACAGCGAAACCTCTTTTGTCTCATCAGAGAAGCCGGGCACGCAGCGTTCGCTTTCGTCGTCCTTGCGAACGGCCGTGATCTTTGCACTGACCAAAGATCCAGAGACATGATCCGGCACGTCAACCACGAAGCCGGAATCAAGGAACGTAAGCTCACAGGTCTCCACACTACCGCTGAAACAACGCGTGGGGTTCTGGGCCGATGGGGCGGCACTTGCCTCCAGGGTGACCGTGTTTGGTTGAGTGACACTCAACTGAACATCGGTCTGACCGTTAACCGTCACCGGGTTAGGCACCCAGTTGTTCGCGGGGGAACTGAATGTCACCTCTACAGGATCACTGAATAGTGTTGAACAATCGTCGTTGGCGCAAGCCTCGACAGTTACTTCCGCCGGCGAGCAAGTAAGCCCCTGTCCCGGGTGAGTCAGTCGAATATGATTGGGACCGAAACCGGAACAGGGAAACGCCCGATTCATTTCAGCCATAATCTCCGCTTCCGTGAGGGCAACCCCGAAAATTCGGAACTCATCAATGCCCCCTTGCCAGCGCTGACCCTTCGCGCCGAAACCGACCTCAAGCCGTTCCACACCAGCGAGGGCCCCCGTTCCCCCGGTACCCTGAGTACCGGATGTGCCGACTTGGGAACCATTGACAAACACTTTGATTTCACCATCGGTAGTCCAGGTCATGGCTATGTGCTGCCACTGGTTCTGGACCATCTGACCAGAGACTGTCTCGACCTGACGACACTCCTGGTTCAGATTACACTCGTCAGTGAAGACACTGGCTTTGATGACATTGCTGCCGTTGCCAAAAAAACCCTGGGTGTCATAGCGGAGTCCAAGCCGGTTATCCCGGCCTCCACTGGGATCATCGGTAAAGAAAATCCCCCGGTCATTCCCTGACAGAGAGGCTGTGTTGTATACCCAGGCCATGACAGTGATGGCTTCAAGCCCATTGAGGTAATCGCCGGCGTCGGAATCAATGATTCGATCGTTCGTGCCGTCAAAGTCGCCGTAGCGGCAGGTTCCGGGATTTCCGGGAATTGCGGGGCTTTCTATCGACGTTGCTAACCCGCCAAACGACGTGCCGTGGCGATTATTGCCGCTGGTATCAAGAATTTCACCGGCCGTTCCGTTCAGGCCCGTCTGCTCCATCCGATATTCTAGCAAGGGACCGGGAGAGCAGCGCACAACATCCCTCCAACGGGCGCCTACAGCCACCTGGCCAATTTCAAAAGCATCGCTTCCAGACAGGTTCTCCGAGCGGAAGCCAACAGAAGAAACTTCACTGACCCGATTATTGGGTGAAAGGTTGCGCTCGGCAGACGGATTGGGCGGCGGATTAACGTTGCATTCGGGATTGACCCACAGTTTCGCACTGTTGAAAAAATTGTCTGTGCTCTTGGAATACTGAGCAACAAGAAGGTAGGTCTCGCCGGGCACAATGTCGGTCGAGTAGTCAGCATTCTGATCAAGGCGGACAAAGAAATCGTCGGTACCGGAGCCGCCCTCGTTCACTTTCAGTCCAAATTGTGGCGATGCCCCGAACGAAGGTCGTTCTATCCAGAATCCGACAAAATCATTGTTGGTGGGATCCCCGGTGAAACGCACCAGCATACTCAGGAAAAGGGTGTCACCGCTGAACGTTTCATTCAGAGGCCGAGAGGCAATTTCGTCGTTATTACCGACTATTTCGAGTGTCGTGGCTGAACGGATTCTCCGCCCTTCTGAATCCACGAACTCCAGAGGGTTGGCACTGGTATCGATGACGGACTGCCCTGCGGCACCCTGCCAGGGGCCGCCCCAGTTTGAGCCACCGTTATTGCCGGCAACCGAAGCGCCTGGGGGGTATGACTCGAAGTTGTCGAAGACGGCGAGGTTTCCGGCGAGAGGAATCTCACACAATCCCAAAAGACGTTCCTCATCCAACCATTGGGTCGGTGCATCTATCGGGTTATTGCCAATACTGATCGCTCCGGCAGCAGCCAGGGAACCGGAAAAGAGATTATTATTGGCCACGCTGATTGATCCAGCCGCATAGATGAATCCATTTACCTCTATTCTCTTAGCGGCAGCATTTGAATTCGTTGGTGCCGAAAAGGACCCGTTAACGATTATGAGCAGTTGACTGGGCTCGCCTGCTTGATTGACCTTGACGCCTTCGCCAAACGTTAGGCTACCGTCGACAAAGATCGTTACCTCTGCACCGGGCGCCAGTTCGAGGGAATAGTTTGTTAGTGTACTTCCCTCAAATACGTACTCACCCGAATCCAACTGTCCGCCGTTTGCAGGCCATGCCTCTGCACCCAAAGTCCTTCCAGTGAGATCCAGTCCGTCAGCACCAAGATTCGGGTTTATATTATCAGTGATCCCCTGCGGAAATATCTCACCGCACTGAGCCGCAAGAGCGAGTGAAGGTAAGCAAAAGAGACTCAGCGTAAGGAGCACAATAATTCGTAAAGGCATCATCACTGAACTCGCACCTCCACAGCTCTGGTTGCAGCGTCTGCTCCATTCCCGCAGGACCCAGTGCTGGCCAATGTGAATACTCCACTCGCACTATCGAATGCACAATCAAATGTTGCCGAGCAACCAGCAAGGCCGGAAGAGCTGAATGCGGTCACTGGCAAGGGACAGGAGGGTGTAATTCCATTATCGATTTCGTCAAAAATAGACTGGATCCTTACTTGGGCCCCACTCTCGGCCGCAAAGAATGCCCTCTGCGACTGAATCTGCAAACTCACAGCCTCACCTGTGCTCTGCTGCAGTTGAGCCATCCCGAAGACCAGCAACGCCAGCACAGTTATAACAAAGAGCGCGATCGGCAGACCCGCGCCACTTTGGTTTCGGAAACAGCCTTTAGGGGACATTTCTTACCTGCACCTCCTGAGTGACAAGCGTGGTTTCGCCGCTTTGCGGATCCACCAGCTGAAAGGCAAAACTGACCACTGCTGCCCGCTGCAAAGACGGTGGCGTAACCCTGAACTCTACCGAGCCCGGTTCGACGTTGGCACCAAGCACGGCACCGGTTCCTGATGCCATCAGGGTTGACTGGTCTGGCTGACCGCTGCCATGGGAATAGCCACTGAATCGGTACAGGCGATCGGTGTTCTGGCAGATACTGACGCGATTACCCACCACGAAGATGCGCTTCTCTGGCGAACGCTCTCTGAATCGGTGGCTCGCTGTGCCAGAAAAATTGAGGGCAGTATCACCTGCTGAAACCGGATCGATAGGTGGTGAGACCGGCCCGGGATTCAAATTATCGTAAAGCGCAGACTGGCCCGATCCATAGCCGTACACAATCGCTCTCAAGCCACCATCAATGGCTCTTCCAAAGGGTGAAATCGTTACCTCGTCAAAATCCGGGCCAGTCGTCAGCTGCTCGTAGCGGGTTGCTGCGACGATCGGCAGCCACTCGAGACATGGACCATTGGAGCGAACGGACAAGGGAAAAGCTTCCCGCACCTCTCGAGAAATCTGCTCGCTGATCACCACACTTTGCAATGCTCTCTGCTGACGGCTACTAACATCCAGCGCACCTCGGGTTGAAAGCGCCACAAACTGCACGGAGATGGTTGCGACGATGGCCAGAAGCACAATCACAATAACCAGTTCAATGAGAGTAAAACCAGAGGAGCGACTCATCAGAAGTTACCCCGATAAGCGCTGAACACATAGTCCTGGCCGGAGGGATCGGTGATGGTAATGTCTATTCTTTTGGCCTCAAAACCGCTCAGGCTAACATCACCACCAGCGCAGCTCACCGTGATGACGACCTCGAATCCGCTATAGCCAGCCAGTTGCTGCGCCTCGCCATTCTCGGGCGGACTATCCTGCAGATTGTTGTAATCATCCACATCGTCGAAGGTTTCCCGGGATTCGGCGCCTTCCGGGCCAACTGAACCACAGTCTGCTTCCGCCGAGGTGACGGCCCCGCCGCCATTGGGTGAGGCCTCGGCAAAACGACGGGCCAGGATCTCGTCGATATAAAGCTGAGCCAGGGCCACAGCCCGAGTCTGGTTCAGCGGATCGGCACTTCGGCCGGCAATCAGGGAAAATGCACCGACAACACCGGCAATGGCAACACTGATAATGACAATCGTCATCACCAGCTCCACGAGGGTTGCTCCATGCTGGCCATTGCCACCGCGACGCTTCAACAGCCACCTCCATAAACCGCGCCGAGAGAACTCAGGCATACGGTAAAGGTGCTGTTGCCAGAAAAAGTAAAAAGGACATCGCCTGATGTATCGGGACGTCCCAGATCACTAAAACTAATAGGGAAGGATGCGCCAGAAACCGAAAGCCCGGTGCCATTTCGGCTCATACGGAACTCACGCTCGGAAGGCGTGCCCGGGCCCACGGTGAACACGAAATCATCGGCGCCCTGTGTTACTGAGAGTGAGCCTGCCTCATTACCCGCCAGCGCTGCCTGTTGGGCAAGCAGCGTGGCGGAGGCAAGTTGCTGGCTTGCCAGAAGGGGCGAGAAAGCAGAACGGCTGGCAAACAGGCCGACACCTACCGCCGCTAGAATGCCAATAAGAATGACAACAGCGATCAGTTCAACGAGCGTGAATCCTTGAACTTGTTCGACCGTCGCTACACGCATTGAACATCTCGTTATGATGAGCTTTTTCGTCCCTACTTGTTCTTCGATTAGCAGTCTTCAATTACGCGGTTGTCAATTGTGCCATCAGCTTGATCGTAGTCGAAAGAGCATTCTCCCGCTGTTCCGTCGCCGTCACGATCAATTCCAACGCTATCCGTCGGAGTTATGGTCGCAACGCCAGAGTTCGCAGCGCCGATTGTATAATCATTGGCATCAAGTTGCGCTGCCGCGCCGATCCCGCCCGTGGCAGCAGTAGGGAAACCATTTCCAGACGTAGAGTTGTCGATCGCTACGGTTACACCATCGAGAACCACAGTCGCAGCGCCGTCACCATTCGCCAGCCAGCGTGAGTGAGCGATAGATGAGGCCGACTTCACAGCTCCAATTGCCCCATCAAGGCTCGCAACTCTAGCCTCATTACCAAAATCCGCAAACCGCGGCAAAGCAAACGCCGCCAGGATGCCCAGAATTACAATCACCATAACCAGTTCGATCAGGGTGAAGCCTTTTTCTTTTCTTGCCGCAATGGCTGTCATCGCTTTCATGGTAATACTCCGTTTTCGATTGTCTGTAGGTATTAAGGTTTATCAGTTGATGGTTGTTGTCACTTCACCTGTATCCGCGTCGTACTCAATTGAGCTACCCAAACCATCCAGTTCATAGGTAAATACACAATCATCGCCGCCACCAACACCATCGGCGTCGCCCTGCACCGAAGTGGTATAATCCGTAGTACCGCTCTCACTGACACTCGGCGCATTCGCCTGCATCACGCCCTCCCAGACCTGGATACAGCGGGCTGGAACCATATTCGGATCGTTACTACCACCTGTAGCGGTAGGCCAGCCCTCGGAGCTCACGTCAACCAATCCATTACCAAAATCTTCAACATCATCCTGATCAGACGCGTTTCCGTTGGACACCCACTGCGTTTTCGCAAGTGCCACTCCAGCCGCAAGCGCACCGGCTGTTCCTTTTATGCTTGAACGATGCGCCTGCTCCGAAAGCTGCGCAAACCGCGGCAACGCAAACGCTGCCAATATCCCCAGGATGGCAATCACCACCACCAGCTCAATAAGAGTAAAACCTTTCTGTTTTTGCCTGCTGTCGTACTGCATCATTCGTCGGCCTCTTTCAGATTGTGTCTGTCCGTCTGCTCAGCGTTGCGCATCCTGTGTTTGCGCTGCTTCTTCTGTCAACGACACCGGGGCCAGTTTTAACCCCGTCAGCCGTTCTTCTTGCTCCCGCTCACCATTCCCGTTGCGGTCTGCAAATTCCGTTGTCACTGCCCAGGCCAGAGGCTGTTCTTCATTGGCTTGCCGACCATCTATGGTTATTGGCTGCCCTGGTTTATAAATTAACCAGCCTTTGGGCCCGTATTCTGTTTCTTTTTGTTCGCTTACCCGGAAACACCAGGTTGCCGGCGCCAGTTTTTCGCCCTGGCATCGCCCAGCGTAATTACCCCACTGGTGCTCCACCAGCTCAAAGGGGTTGATGCCCCGGTGCTCAGCAAGGCGGCCGTTACGGCTCAGCATCACTTCTGCGCCTTTGATCACCAGGGCCGATCTAAGCTGGCTGATCACCATGTTGGCGGCCCGCTCTTCGGCATTTCGGGTTTCCCGTTCCAGCACGCCAAGCAAGAACCACCAAAGCACACCGAGAATCATCAGCACCACCGCAAAACGAAACTTGCGGGAAAGCGCAAGCCCGCTGGCGCCCGACGTCCTTGCCGTTAGCACTCAGCCCCGCCCCATGGCGGCGGCCCCCAGGTCCCAGATCGGGAGGAACACGCCCAGTGCCAGAATCAAAACCAGGATGCCCATGGCCACAATCAGTATGGGTTCAATCGACTCCGCCAGCCGTTTCAGGCCGTAGTCCACATCCTCATCGTAAAAATCCGCCACGTTGTTGAGCATGTCGTCCACGGAACCGGTTTCCTCACCCACGGCAATCATCTGCAGAATCAGCGGGGTGAACATTTCGCTGTGCCTGGCTGTTCTGAGCAGGCTCTCGCCCCGCTCGATGCCGGCGCGCATATCTTTAATATGAGTCGAGATCCAGGCGTTATCCGTCGTGTCAGCCACCACGGTTAACGCAGTTGTTACGGGCATGCCGGCGGACAGCATGGTAGCAAAGTTCCTGGCGAACCGACTGAGCGTGATCAATTCCAGCAACGGTCCGATAATCGGCAACCTGAGTTTGTAACGATCCCAGGTCAGCCGGCCCTGTTCGGTCTGTTTCCACTGCCGCAGCAAGAGCCCGCCAGCGGCAACCGCGAACAGCATCACGTACCAGTAGGCCAGCAGGAAATTGGAGGTGCCAACCAGTACCTGGGTCAGGAACGGCAAGTCTGCCCCCAGCTTGTTGAACACCGATGCGAATTTGGGGATAACCAGAAAGTTCACGATCATCAGAGCCGATAACAGGGCGATGATGACAAACATCGGATAACGCATGGCCTGCTTCAGGCGCCGCTTGGTATCCCGCTCCAGCTCGAGAATCTCTGACAGGCGCCGGAAAGCGTCGTCCAGCATCCCGGTGTTCTCGCCTACGTGGATCATGGCAATGAACAGCTCCGAGAAGACTTTGGGATGTGCCTGCATGGCCGTTGCCATGGTGGTGCCGCCTTCAAGCCGGGTGGTCACATCCTCCAGAACTTCCGCCAGCACCGGTGAGCGGGTGGTTTCCGCCAGGCCGCGCATGGTTCGGATCAGGGGGATGCCAGCCTTGGTCAGGGCATGCATCTGTCGGCAGAACACTATCAATTCATCAAGGGTGACCTTCTTGCGGAAGATCGGCAACCGGTTCAGTCGATCAATAACCGACTCCGTTTCCTGCACCTCGCGAATGGCAAGCGGGGTAATACCCCGGCGCATCAGCTCAGTGGCAGCGGCATCGGCATTCGGCGCGCCCAGCAAACCCTGTTGGACACTGCCACGATCATCCTTGCCCCGGTAGCTGAACTGCATCAGGCACCCCCCCCGATCGGCTCATCCGGCAGGGGAACTTCATCCTCGGGTGAGAACTCGCCCTCAGAGGTAGCCGCTACCCGGGCCACTTCTTCCAACGTGGTTGTCCCCTGCAGCGCAAAGTCCATGGCGCACTGCCCCAGCGGCCGGTACAGGGGGCTCAGGCGGGCCGCTTTGGTGAACTCCGAGACATCCTGGCGTCGAAGAGCATCCAGCATCGCCTCGTTCATTTCCAGCATCTCATAAACGCCGATACGGCCCTTATAGCCGGTGTTGCTGCACTGGTAGCAACCACGGCCATGAACGAATCCGGCTTCCATATCCAGGGGATCCAGATCAAAACTGCGCAGCCAGACCAGCTCCTGTTCCGTGGGCGTGTAGGCCTCGGCACAGTTGTCACAGACCCGACGCACCAAGCGCTGGGCAACAACACCGAGCAGCGAACTGGCCACCAGAAAGGGTTCCGCGCCCATATCAATCAGCCGCATGGCACTGCTGATGGAGTCGTTGGTGTGCAGGGTGGAGAGTACCAGGTGGCCGGTCATGGCCGCTCGCAGGCCGATCTCCACGGTCTCACGATCCCGCATCTCGCCGACCAGGATCACGTCCGGGTCCTGTCGCAGGGCGGCCCGAAGTACATTGGCGAACTCCAGACCGATCTTCGGGTTCACCTGTACCTGGGTAATACGGGGCAGGCGATATTCCACCGGGTCCTCGGCGGTGATAATTTTCACTTCCGGGCGGTTGAGCTCGGTCAAAGCGCCATAGAGCGTCGTCGTTTTACCGCTACCGGTGGGGCCGGTCACCAGAATCATGCCGTGGGGCTTTTTGATCATCCTGCGGAACCGTTCCAGCAATTGAGACGGCATCCCGGTGCCGTCGAGGTTCAGCATGCCCTGGCTCTGGTCCAGCAGACGCATCACCACCGATTCGCCATACTGAACGGGCATAGTGGATACCCGCACGTCGATACTGCGGCCCTTCACCCGAACGTTGAAGCGCCCGTCCTGGGGCATCCGCTTCTCGGAGATATTCAGGCCGGCCATGAGCTTCAGGCGCAGGACCAGCGCGGCATTGACCCGCTTTTCCTTCATCACCTGTTCCTGAAGCACGCCATCCACCCGCTGCCGGATGCGGACAACTGCTTCGTCCGGCTCGATGTGAATGTCCGAACTGCGGGCCTGAACGGCGTCCTCGAACAGCGTTTGCAGAAGCTTGACCACCGGCGCTTCAGCGCTTTCGGATTCGGCGGACAGATCCGCCAGGTCGAAGGCATCGTCGCCCAGTTCGTCTTCCAGCTCTTCCGCCAGCGACGCAATCTCATCGGTCCGCCGGTATACCAGATCCAGGGTGCTCAGCAGCTCGCTTTCCCGCACCACCGCCTGTTTGATGGGCTGCTTGAGAATGCGGACCAGCTCATCGTAGGCAAAGATGTCCAGGGGATCGGCCATGCCCACCAGCAATTCGCCGCCATGCTCTGCCAGCACAATGCTACGGAACCGACGGGCCATGGCTTCCGGGAGTTTTTTCACCAACTCGTTGTTGAACTGGTAGTGGCGCAACTGCACGAAAGGCACATCAAGCTGACGGGACAGAATATTGAGCAGGCTGTCCTCATCCACGTAGCCAAGATCCGTCAGCGTCTTGCCAAGCTTGCGCCCGGTGCTTTTCTGCTCTCGCAGGGCGGTCATCAACTGCTGTTCAGTAATGACATCATTCTGAACCAGCAGGTCGCCTAACCGGACTTTCTTTTTCGGCTCTGTCGTCATCATCCCGCCTGCAACGCTTTCAGTCGTTCACGAACATAATCCGCCAGGGACGGCGAAAGCCCGGGTAACTGCGCGGCCTGGCTGTAGGCCCGGACCGCACCGTTTATCTCGCCGCCCGTTTCAAGGGCAATTGCCAGGCCCACCCACCAGGCTGCACGGCTGTCGTCCTCGGCAATGAGAGCCGACCAATGCCTGGCGGCGTCGGTATTGCGGCCTGCCTGCTGCAGCAGGGTCGCCAGAGTTACCCGATACTCCGCGTTCTGGTCTACAGCGGGCACATTGCTCTCAAGGGTGGCGAGCGCGTCGGGCAGGCTGCCCTTGGCGTGGAGTGCCCGCGCCCTGAGAAGTCGCAGATCGGCATCGCTGTCCGCCACCGATTCCGGGAGCCACGCCAATGCCCGGTCCGGCATTCCCTGAACCAGCATCTGACGGGCAAAAACTTCCCGGCTGGCCGTCACGGCCTGGGTGGCTGCCAGTTCCCGCAACCGCTGCTCAGCTTCCCGGTTTTCGCCGCTTCGAAGTAACGACGACAACTCCCGGCTGACTCGACGGTCGAGGGCTTCCGGCGTCTCACGTACCTGTTTCACAGGCGGAGTTGGCGCCTCTGCTTCTTGCGCTGGCTTGTTCTCTGCCACCACCGGCTTACTGGCGGGGGTTTCCGGTTCGGTAGCCTCGACTCTGACCGGTTCGGGCTTTGACTCCGGCTCACGCACCTTGGCCACTTTCTGGGTCACTTTCTGGGCCATTTCCTGAGCTTTTGGTTCAGGCGGGGCCGCAGCGTCGGGCTCGGGAGCCGGTGGCGGTTCGCGGACCGGCTCATTCCCGATTGGGGAAGCCACTGGCTGCTCGGCGACTTGCCTGACGTCCGCCGGTTGCGAATCAACCGGGACGTTCCCGCTCCCGGCATGCTCACCGGTGTTCGGCTCTGAAACGGTTTCAGACGCTGGGCCGGTGCTTACCTGGGCCGGCATTGCTTCACCACTGTCCCGAGTCATGAACCAGAACACTGAGGCGCCGATCAAGACCGCCGCGAGCAGTACCAGTATCCATAATCCATAGCGACGGTTACCCGGTGGCCGCGAATGGCCGGCATAGGCCGCAGCCACCTCCGGTCGGCTCTGACGCTGTTCTGCTGCGCGCAGGGCATCGTTCAGGAGGCTCATAACCACCTCCCGATAAGGCCAGGCGAGCGGACGCTCTCGGTATCGCGGATAGCCTGCAGGGCATGGCCTCGCTCAATCAGACGGTCGCCCCGGCCCCAGGCCGCCAGCATGGATTTGTGAGCAAGAATATTAACCAGCCTTGGAATACCACCGGAGGCCCGGGTAATCAGCCGCAGGGCAGCCGGGGCAAACAGATCGGCGCCGTTGTAACCGGCCTGAGCCAGGCGATGGCGCAGATACTGGGCAACCGAGTTGCGGTCCAGCGGTGCAAGACGATAGTGGAACGTGATGCGCTGGTTCAATTGGCGCAGGCTCTGCTTCCTTAGCAACACATCCAGCTCCGGCTGGCCAAACAGGACCACCTGCAGCAGCCGGACACTCTCGGTCTCGAGGTTCGTGAGCAGGCGCAACGCCTCAATGGTCTCCTCCGGCATTGCCTGGGCCTCATCGATCACCAGGACGACCGGCTTCTGCTCCATGGCGTGGGCAATCAATCGTTCATTGATGGCCTTGAGAACCTGGTGGGCATTGGCGCATCCGGACATATCCACACCCAGCTCTTCGGCCACCGCTTCATAAAGGGTATCCGGAGCAAGTTGGGGATTGGGAATATAGGCGGTGTGGGCAGTCTGCTCTAGTTCGTTGAGCAAAAGCCGGCACAACAGGGTTTTGCCTGTACCGACCTCTCCGGAGATCTTGATGAAGCCCTCCCGCTCTTTCAAGGCCACCAGCAACAGTTCCAGCGCATCGCCATGGCTGGGCGCCCGCAGAAAATAGCGGGTGTTGGGCGTCAATGCGAACGGTGCTTCCTGCAGTCCGAAATGGGCTTCGTACATGCTATCGAACGGCTTTCTCCGGTTCCGGTGTGACGGATTCAGACGATTGCAGCAACTCGCGCAGCACATTCATGCGCTCCCGGCTGGCAGAAACATCCGCGTTCATCTCCGGCGTTCCGGCCACGACCGGGCGCAGAAGGATCACCAGCTCGCTCTTGCGCGACTGGAACCGCCGCTGCTTGAACAGTTCGCCCACCAGCGGGATCTCGCTGAAGAAGGGAACGGCGGAATTGTTGTCCTCACTGGAGTTCTGGATCAGACCCCCGATGACCACGATCTGCCCGCTTTCGGCACGGATAACGCTGTCGGTTTCACGAACCGTGCTGCTCGCCAGAGGCAGCGTAACGTCCCGCTCGCCAATGGTGATCACCTTTTCCTGATCGGTCACCTCACTCACGGAGGGGTGTACATGCAGGGTGATCACGCCGCTTTCAGAAATCTGGGGAGTGACATCCAGCGAAATGCCCGAGAAGAAGGGGGTCAACTCCACGGAGGTTGATGTTGAATCTGTGGCTGTAACGGCGGAGTTGTTGTCATCAAAATCAATGTCCGTCACGAAGAACTCGTCGGTACCCACCTTGATCACGGCTTTCTGATTGTTCACCGTTGAGATTCGGGGGCTGGAGAGAATCTGCACATTGCCCTGTTCTCCCAGCAGTTCAATCAACCCGGTGAAATCACCGGCGCGCACGCTGGCAGAAAACAGGCCTCCGATATCGGATGTCTGAATGACCTGGCCAGCCAAAGCCTGCGCGGTGAAATCCTCCGGCAAACCATCCGAGGCGGTAATGCTGGACGCGCTCTGGATATCCGACCAGTTGATGCCCTGCTGGTACCCCTGGTTAAGCGCGATCTCCAGAATCTTGGCTTCCAGGATCACCTGACGCTGCATAATCAACTCAGTGCGGCGCAGGTACTCCTCAACCATGCGCAAATCCTCGGAACCGGCCCGGACCATAACCAGGCCGGCACCCGGATTCACGATCACCTGTTGGCCGTCGCCGCCACCGACAATCATGCTCAGGGCGCTTTGAATGTCTTTCCAGAAATCCGACGCCGTTTCCGTGGAAATGGTGGTTCCCACCAGGTTGCGGGTCTCGCCGGAACCAGTGCTGTCGCCATTGCTATTGGAGTTACCGGAACTGCCACTGCGCGCGCCCGTCACCTGCCCGGAACTTACGCGGGTCTCGGAGCCGCCCTTGCGTTTGAAATGCAGGTAATCAATGGGGAACATCCGCGTCTGGACCTGATCCGCCTGAACACGGAACAGCCGGCCATTGCGGCGGATATCCAGGCCATACAGGTCACCGGCTATATCCATAACTTCCGGTACGGTGACATCACCCAACCGGAGATCGATGCTGGTAGTGACATCGGGATGGACCACCACGTTGTAACGGGTCCCCTCGACCAGCGATTCAAAAAAGCTTGCAGCAGGCACTCCCCGGGCATTGACGTCAAAACGTTCGTCCAGATCCGCGCCGCCGGACAGTGACGGCAGCAATGCTGCGCTTACGTCCGCAGGTAAAGGTGCTGAGGCCTCGGTGGATGCTGGCGCCGCCGGTTCTGGTTGCGTGGCCTCTTCAAGGCTTTGGTCAATAGCGTCCGCAGCATCGGTTGAGGTAGCCGTTGCCGACCGCATCAACGGATTGTTGCTGCACGCCGTCAACACCAGACTCAACGCCAGTGCACCTGTGATTTTAATGGTTGTCATGAGTATCCGATTGTCTGTCATTGAGTTCCCCGAACCTGCGGAAGTCTCTCCAGGTACAACACCCGTTCGCGGCCGTTATCCGTGACCAGAACCCGATTGGCGTAGATCCGGATAACCCGCACGTTGTCAAAACCCTGGCCTTCCCTGAGGGCCTCACCTTCGATTACGGCGACTCGCCTGTCCTTGCTGAAAAGAATGGAATCCAGAGCCAGTGACCGCTCTGGCGCCGGCTGGGCAACTGTGGCCTGCGGACCGGGCGGGCGGGTCGGATCCTGCAGTGCATAGGCCGGGCCCGCACAAAAAAACATAGAGCCGAGCGCCATGCCAAACCACCAACTTGCTGTCTTATTCAGGCGTCTGCTCATCTCATACCCCCAGCCAGGCCTGATCCAGGCTCAGTGTTTGCACCCTGATGACCGCCTCTCCCGAAGGCCAGTCTCCCGCGCTGTATTCCAGCCTGATCCAGCCGAGGCGCTCATCCATTGCCTCCAGCCGCTGCAGGTAATTCAGTACATCGAGGTAGCTCCCTTTGATCCGGAGCTCGACATCGTGGGCATACAGCAGTGGCTCAGGCGCAGCCTGCGACTCCTGAGACGACTGCTCCGGTGCATCCGGTGCGAAAACCGGGGTTGGAGTCTGTAACTCGAGTGCCTGTAATTCCAGCGATTCCTGGGCCGCCAGAATATTCCTGAGCAGTGCCACCATCGCTGTGGGCGCGATCAGTTGCCCCGTGGTATCCGCGATCTGCTGATCGAGCCGTTCCAATCTCTGTTGCCGGGCGTTTAGCTGATTGCGCAACTCCCGGGAGGGATCGGTCGCGAGCTGTGCATTAAGCGTCTGTTGCTGCGCAAGCAGGTCATCCCGACTGTTGGACAGCATCTGGAGGCGATTCTCCAGGTTCTGATGCCGTTGCTGCAACGGCGTAACCGCAAGCTCCCAGACGACAACCAGGACAAGCACCAGCGCCGTCAGCAGAATCAGTGCCCGCTCGCGAATCGGGCGCAGGTTATACCACTGCGCCGCTCGTGCCAGGGAGGTGTTGGACGCATCCGCCATCAGTTGGCCTCCCCGTCGCGTTTACTGGACACATGAAAATCGATCCACCGGCCCTCGTCCGACCGTGACAACCGGAATGCACCAAAAGTTTTTCCGGCAAAAGCTGCTTCGTCGCCCAGATTTTCAAGGTATCGGGGCACTAGAGCGCCATCACGGCTACGTCCCTCAATGGTGACTTTGTCCGGGCCCGACTCGAGAATTACGTCGGTTAGCCAGACGTCTTTCGGGATCTGCCGGGCCAGAGCTGACAGTTGCGGCGAAAAATTGCGGCCTTCCGAGAGCACCAGACTTTCCACCCGTTCCAGCAAACGCTGGCGACGAGCAAGAGTCTGGGTTACGCGGTTCAGAGCTTCCTCCACTTCCGCATCCGGCTGGCGAGCTTGAACCGCCGCTGAGAGCTCCGCCACGGCCTGCTCAAGTTGTTGATTCTGCTGGTCCAGACGCGAGGCCTTGTTGGCCATCACGGAGTTCTCGTAAGTCAGGAAACCGGCCACGAACGCCACCAGCAGCAACCCCACGAGCAGAACACCAACCGCCGTCCCCGCCTGAAGCCTCTCCTTGTACGGGCGAAGCTCATCTGTATACAGATTGACCTGCTGGATCATGGGCGACCGTCCTCCGGCATTGGCAAGCATGCGCTCCAGGCAGGCAGGCAACGACTGTCCAGATCGGCCTGAAGGCCCAGGGCGTTCCAGTCGAGGGTTTCGATACCAGCGGCTACATAGGAGGACAACATGGAGGCAAGTGGCAGAACACTGTCGCGGGCGACAAGACGGATCATCGCCGGCGGAACCTGGCCCAGCTGGCTTTCGTAGTAGTCGAGGGAACGCTGCATTTCCAGAGCCAACGACTGAACGGCCGATTCCTGACGGGCCGCATCACGCAGGTCTTCGGAGGTCACATCCAGTTTGCGCGACAGATACAGGGTATTGTCTCTGCAGATCACCATCTGGCCGTAATTGTCTTTCAGATGAACCAGTGCTGCCCCGCGTCGATTCTCATCCAGCCGGCACACCAGGTTTCGCAATGCCAGCTCGGCGATATCAATGCGCTCAAGCTCCAGGCCCGCCTCCTGAACCAGCCGAACCAGTTCCGAGACCAGAACTTTCCTGGCCGCGACTACGTTAACCAGCTCACCTCGCCCACGGGATGCGTCCCGGGGAAAGGGAAACACATCGGAAACGGCTTCGGACGGACTGAAGTCCAGAAAATCTTTCAACTTCCACTTGAGAGCATCGCCCAGTTCCGATTCCTCGATGCCTTCCGGGCGATCCATCTGGAACACCTGATACTGGTCCAGAGGCAGCACAAGCGTCGTCGCTGCGCCGGACCAACCTTCACTTTCCACCAATGCGGCGAGGGTTTCCAGACGTCTGGCAGGCAGACAATCGCTAAAGCCCGATCGCCCTGCTTCAGACCCGGCTGATTCCGCCCAGGCAATGCCGTCCGGACGAATCTCAAGACATACCCGCAGGCGTGCCCCGGAGTGCCTGAATAGGCCGGTCAATTTTCGTAATATCGGTGTCTTTGTCATGGGGTCCGCAAAAAGGATCCGAAGGCCACTCGCCAGCCTCGCGTGACTATTGTATTGCCCAAAAAACCGGCATTTTTCGCAATGGATTACATAATAGATGAGAAAGCGAACGTAACTCCACGTTTTTTAGCTGATTTCACACCGTTTTTGCAAGTCAGTAACAATAAAGCCCCCGCGATGCGGAGGCTTTATAGAGTTCGGATGCTCAAATACCGTTTGTCTCGTGGGGAGAGGTTGGGTAGGGCACGTGCGCCTCACAAAGAGGTTAGCCGTTGCCCCCCCACCGAACCGTACGTGCACATTTCTATGCATACGGCTCTCCAACAAGCTTTTTCCGGAAAGCGCGTAGGTCGGGTAGTGTCCCCTTGTGCAGATCACGGTGGCAGTCAAAGCATAGGACCAGGGTCTTTCTGCGTCTTGCCATCATGAGCCTTTTCCATGGCTCCGTACCCTTCGAGATGTCCTTCAGTTTGCGCACATGGTGCACTTCCAGACGACCCGAGGGTTGGGTGCAGTATTCACAGACACTAGCATTCAACCGGTCAAGCAGCTCCGTTCGCCCCGAGTATTTATAGGGGTTGGGGAGGATATCCACCTGACCTGGCCTAGGTGCAGCCCGGTTTTTCAGCTTAAACACCGTTGTTTCGAAGACTTTATCCCCTCGCCACTCCTTGAGAACAAAGGAGCCGTCCCCTCTTTTGAGTTGACTGGCGATTTTGGCCCTGCTCGTCTTGTGCTTTGCAGCAAGCGTTTTGAAGAGACTGTTCTGCCATATCCACTCTACCTTATTCAGGTAGAATTGCGGCGCGAGGTTGTAGTAGTTCGCAAAGCCTCTCAGCTCTGCGTTGTACTGACCAACAATCTCGGTGTCGCTATGGAATAGGAGCGCCTTCTTGGCCAACGCCTTTCCTGAGTCATAGAGACCGTAGCCCTTAAGCTCCACGAACTTCTGCGCTTTTTCCCGAGAAACCCCAAGATGTACGTGCTCGGTAATGGTACGTTTAGTTCCATGCACCTTGCTTCCATCAGCCTTATGACTGACCACGCACTTTACCCTCTTGCTTTCGCGCCGACAGACGACGGAATAGCCTAGAAAGGTAAATCCTTGTTTTGGGTCCACGATGCCAGATTTCTCTTGCGAGATTTCCAGCCTCAACTCCGTTTCCACGAAGCGGGTGACGTCTGCCATGATTGCTTTCGCTTCCTGCTTAGTGCCAATGACACCAATCAAAAAGTCGTCCGCATATCTGACATACCTCAGACGCTTGAAGCCGGGGTCGTCCATCAGCACACTGCTCATGTTGCCGAGTCTTTCCCCCCATTCCTGAATCTCACGCCGCCATATAGCAGCCTTTTCTTCAGTTATGTCGCTTCGCTCTTTGAGCCATTTTATCCGATTACTCCGATTGCACAGAAGTTTTCGGTATTCAGGGTTGGGTCTTCTCCGGCTGCCCATGCTGAACTCCTTGACCTTACTCACCATGAACTCATCGAGTTCGTGCAGGTAAATGTTGGCCAGAATTGGAGAGATAATCCCTCCTTGAGGTGTCCCGCTGTGCGTGCCGTAGTATCGCCAGTCTTCCATGTATCCGGCCTTCAGAAATCTCCGAACCAGGTTCAGAAACTTTCGGTCATCAACACGTTTGCTCATAAAATGCAGCAAGCGATCATGGTCGATATTGTCGAAGTACCCTTTGATGTCTACGTCACAGACCCATTTGGTTCCCTTCCAGCTATCCCTTATCTCATTGAGGGCGGTATGACATGATCGGTTTGGCCGAAAGCCAAAGCTCCAATCTGAGAAGACCGGTTCATAGATCTCCTCCAACAACATCCGCATTACTTCTTGGATGAGTTTGTCATCACCATTTGGCACCCCCAGAGGTCTGGTTTTGCCTTTTGGGTTCCTCGGGTCTTTCGGTATCTCCACTCTGCGGCAAGGACTTGGTTTGTAAACTCCGGTCTGGATCAAGTAGATCAGATGAGTCACCCGGTCTTCCCCGAATCCATCCAGCGTGTTTCCATTTACCCCTCGGGTCAAAGCCCCTTTATTGGCGTAAATGTTCGCATACGCTTGAGTCCACAAGTCCCTGTTGCTACACATGATCTTGTGCAGCTTCCTTACCTTGGCTCCACTTTTACTCGCTTTGCCTATACCACCTAGCGCATTGAGTGTTCTTTGAGATAGCACTGACTATCGAACCTCGCTCTATTGGCATGTTCTTGTCTGACTCCCTTCCCCCTTACGGTTGGACTTTCATTACTATTGCTAGAAACTTATATCCAGCTTTCAGGTCAGGTTGGTTACTGACTGCTAGACCCATTACAGGTCAACATTGGGTACTACGAAGTCTCCGTTGCCGTGCAGGCCCATAGTTGAGACCTGTTTAGGCAATCCCGCATTTCTAGGTAGTCAAGGTGCGTCCCACTTAGGTTCCACTTACGTCCCCTTAACACTCTCACCGAGCGCGTGTCACGTGGTTGGTTAGCCGGGTGTTCTAATCATCT
Organism: Marinobacter flavimaris; assembly: GCF_045057155.1. Taxonomy (NCBI): domain Bacteria; kingdom Pseudomonadati; phylum Pseudomonadota; class Gammaproteobacteria; order Pseudomonadales; family Marinobacteraceae; genus Marinobacter; species Marinobacter flavimaris. The sequence continues at coordinate 4,429,295 of NZ_CP171359.1, read as the reverse complement.
CCCCGACTACACGTGAAGTGACCTCTCAAGAGTCATAGGTCACTGATATCCCGAAACCCACAAAGGACTATGGTTCAACCAATCAGGCTTAACCGTATGGGACTTGCAATGACGGGCGCAAGTTAGACTCTTTCACCGCCACCCGCCTTTTCCTGACATGCTGCACTCCCCTCCCTCTTTCGAGGTTCAAGCCCATTACTGGGCGAGGATAAGTCAGGTTTGCAATAGGCCTACCAACAGCCTATACTTGTAGCACGAATGCCGTAAGTGCTTGATTTACCTAGCAAAACGGCGCACTCAGAAGGGAATGTCATCATCAAAGTCGTCAACCGGTTCGGGCATGCTGCCCTGCGAAGGCTGGTTGCTGTAGCCACCGGATTGCGGTGGCGGATTGTTCTGCTGTCCAGCCGGCGCGTTGTAGCCGGACTGCTGAGGCCGTCCTGCCGGCGCACCCTGGCTCATTCCGCCTTCGCCGCCACGGCTGTCCAGCATCTGCATCTGGCCATTGATATCCACCACAACCTCGGTGGTATAGACATCCTGCCCTTCCTTGTTCTGCCATTTGCGGGTCTGAAGCTTGCCCTCAATATAAACCTTTGAGCCCTTTCGCAGGTACTGTCCCGCAACTTCGGCGATCTTGCCGAACATGACAACCCGGTGCCATTCAGTTTTCGGCACCAGCTGACCGGTCTGACGATCCTTGTAGCTTTCGTCTGTTGCAAGGTTCAGGTTTACTACGGCATTGCCGTTGGGGGTGTAGCGGGTATCCGGGTCCTGCCCCAGATTACCGATTAGGATTACCTTGTTTACGCCTCGTGCCATGTTCTGCTCCTGACTCTGTTTTCAGGGACGCCCGCGTTCCGTGCGAGCCTCCGGATTTCAAGAATGGTTAGCCTGCCGGACAAAGGAAAAGTCCGCAAGTAACGCTTCATCAAATTGCTGACGATCCACCTTAAGATAGGCGGTGGCAGCGTCTTCCACAATCACCACATCCTGAACGCCCGGAAGGCGGCGGAGATTGTCATCGATGTCGTCGTACTGGTCGTTCATTACCTGCTGCAACTGTACCACGAAACTTGTGGTGTGACCGGGCGCGGGCATGGTGAGCGCTATCAGCAGCCAGAGGCCCAGCACTACCACCATGAACCAGAGCACGCCCTGCAGCCCGGCTACCTCCAGGAGGTAGCCGCCGAATGCGCCCCCCAGAAACGCACCCATGAACTGGGAGGTGGAGTAAACCCCCATCGCCGTGCCTTTGCTTGCAGCCGGCGCCTCCTTGCTGATCAATGACGGCAGGCTGGCCTCGAGCAGGTTGAAGGCCATGAAGAAGAAAAACAGCACAGCCCAGGCCGCAACCAGGCTGCTGGAAACACCGGTAAACCCGGCAGTGGCCAATGTCAGCAAGGCAATCGCCCCGCAAAGCACCGGTTTCATCCTGCGCTTTTTCTCGCCAATGATGATGAACGGCACCATGGCGAAGAAAGACGTGACCATCACGCTCAGGTAAAACCACCAGTGTGAACTGCTGGCAAGGCCAAACCGCTCCTGAAGCATGGAGGGAAACACCAGAAACAGGGCGGTCAGCACCAGATGCAGTGCGAAGATACCGAAATCCAACCGGAGAAGACGACCGTCTGAAAGCACGCGCCCCAGCATCTCCCGGGCAGGATGCGTGTCGGGGCTGGTCTTGTGCTGATGGGGCGTCGGAACCACGCGGTTGACGATCACCAGCGCCACCACGGCCAGTGCTGCCGTGGCGTAGAAGATCCCGGACAGTCCCCACCAGGCTCCGAGAAGGGGCCCAAGAACCAGCGATACCGAAAACGACAGGCCGATGGTGATCCCCACCGTTGCCATGGCCTTGGTCCGCTCTTCCTCGCGAGTCAGGTCACTGAGCAGCGCCATCAGCACACTGGCGATCGCACCGGCGCCTTGAAGAATCCGACCGGCAATTACAACGTATATGGAGTCCGTGGCTCCGGCCAGCAAACTGCCTGCGGCAAAAAGTACCAGCCCGATATAGATCATGCGCTTTCGGCCAACCCGATCAGACAGCATGCCGAAGGGAATCTGCAACAGGGCCTGACTGAGTCCATAGGCGCCTATAGCGAGACCCAGCAGTGCGGGCGTTGCATCCTTGAGATCCTCGCCCAGCAACATGAATACCGGCAGCACCATGAACAGTCCGAGCATGCGCATGGCGTAAACAGACGCCAGGGCGAATACGGAGCGTTTTTCCAGCGCATTCATGGCAATTACGTACCTCAGCCGGGGTTGAAAGCGGTCAGATTGAGGGCAGATACCCATCGCAGGCGGCGCATTGTAACAGAAGGGGCGCTGACGGGGGACAACCCGCGTGATGCTGGCCCCGGTATCATTTTCGCCGCAGCGGGCCCAACGCGGTATAATTTTCGTTTTTATCCGAGCGAGGTGTTATGGACCATATCCAGATCAAAGGGGCACGAACCCACAACCTGAAGAACATCGACCTGGATATGCCAAGGGACAAACTGATTGTGATTACCGGCCTCTCCGGTTCCGGTAAATCGTCCCTTGCGTTCGATACGCTCTATGCTGAAGGGCAGCGACGTTATGTGGAGTCGCTGTCTACCTACGCCCGCCAGTTTCTCTCGATGATGGAGAAGCCGGATGTGGACCATATCGAAGGCCTGTCGCCAGCGATATCCATAGAGCAGAAGTCCACTTCCCACAACCCTCGCTCCACCGTTGGCACCATCACGGAAATCTACGATTACCTGCGCCTGCTCTTCGCCCGCGCCGGGGAGCCCCGGTGCCCTGACCATGGCCAACCTCTGGAAGCGCAGACCATCAGCCAGATGGTAGACCAGGTGGTGGCCATGCCAGAGGACAGCAAACTCATGATCCTGGCACCGGTAATCCGGGATCGGAAAGGCGAACATCTGCAGGTTATCGAAACCATGCGCAGCCAGGGCTTTATCCGCCTGCGCGTGGACGGCACGGTTTATGACATCGACGATGTGCCGGCCCTGGACAAAAAACGCAAACATCAGATTGATGTGGTCGTCGATCGGTTCAAGGTCAAGCCAGGCCTGGAGCAGCGGCTTGCCGAGAGTTTCGAAACCGCCCTGGACCTGGCGGACGGGATTGCCCTTGTGGCGCCCATGAGTGGTGAGGGAGAAGAACAGACCTTCTCCGCCCGTTATGCCTGCACCCAGTGCGGCTATGCCCTGAGCGAGCTCGAGCCGAAACTGTTTTCCTTTAACAACCCGGCGGGTGCCTGCCCTACCTGCGACGGACTGGGTGTTAAACAGTTCTTTGATCCCGAAAAAATTGTCCAGCACCCGGAAGCCACTTTGGCATCCGGCGCCATCAAGGGCTGGGATCGCCGGGCCGTCTATTACTTCCAGATGCTGGGCAGCGTGGCAGATCACTACGGCATCGATCTGGAAACGCCCTGGGCGGATCTCCCCGAGGATTTTCGCAACGTGCTGCTGTTCGGCTCGGGCGATGAGGATATCCCATTCCGTTATGTGAATTCACGTGGCCATATCATGGAGAAGGCACATCCATTCGAGGGCATTCTGCCAAACCTTGAACGGCGCTACCGCGAGACCGATTCACAGAGCATGCGTGAGGAGCTCGCCCGCAATCTGAGCACCCAGCCGTGCAAAGAATGCGGCGGCTCACGACTGCGCCGCAGCGCCCGCCACGTCTTTATCGAAGAGCACAATATTTCCGATGTCACCCATCTCCCGGTGGGTGACGCACATGATTACTTCGAAACCCTCGCGCTACCGGGTCGAAAAGGTGAGATAGCCGAAAAAATTCTGAAGGAAGTGCGGCAGCGCCTTCAGTTCTTGGTGAACGTCGGGCTGGAATACCTCACGCTTGAACGAAGTGCCGATACACTCTCCGGGGGTGAGGCGCAGCGTATTCGCCTGGCAAGCCAGATCGGCGCCGGGCTGGTAGGCGTCATGTACATTCTTGACGAACCCTCCATCGGGTTGCATCAACGGGACAATGACCGGCTTTTGGCCACCCTCACCCATCTCCGGGATCTGGGCAATACCGTGATTGTTGTCGAACACGATGAGGATGCGATCCGCGCTGCAGATCATGTCATTGATATCGGACCGGGTGCTGGCGTTCATGGCGGCAAGATTATCGGCCAGGGCACCCCGCAACAGATCATCGACAACCCCGATTCACTTACCGGGCAATACCTCAACGGCACCCGGGAAATCGCCATCCCGAAACAGCGCAACAAAGGCAGCGGAAAAGCACTGACCCTGTCAGGTGCTACTGGCAACAACCTGAAAGACGTTACGCTCGATTTGCCCCTGGGCATCATGACCTGCGTCACTGGTGTATCCGGGTCTGGCAAGTCCACGCTGATCAACAGCACCCTGTATCCGGTAGCTGCCGCCAAACTCAACAAGGCCACCAGCCTCAACCATGCTCCCTACCAGTCGCTCAAAGGGCTGGACCACCTGGACAAGGTCATCGACATTGACCAGAGCCCCATCGGCCGCACCCCCCGCTCGAACCCGGCCACCTACACCGGCCTGTTCACTCCCATCCGTGAACTCTTTGCCGGAACACAGGAGGCACGTTCCCGGGGCTACAAACCTGGCCGATTCTCTTTCAACGTCAAAGGTGGACGATGCGAGGCATGCCAGGGCGACGGCGTGATCAAGGTAGAGATGCATTTCCTGCCGGATGTCTACGTGCCCTGCGACGTCTGCAAGGGCAAGCGCTACAACCGGGAAACTCTGGAAGTCCGCTACAAGGGCAAGAATATCAACGAAGTACTTGAAATGACCGTTGAGGAAGGGCGCGAGTTCTTCGATGCCGTGCCTTTCCTGGCCCGCAAACTACAGACATTGATGGATGTCGGCCTCTCATACATCCGACTGGGGCAGAGCGCGGTCACCCTCTCTGGTGGCGAAGCCCAGCGGGTTAAACTGGCCAAAGAGCTCTCCAAGCGGGATACAGGCAAGACACTCTACATTCTTGACGAGCCAACCACCGGCCTGCACTTCTACGACATCCAGCAACTGCTCAACGTTCTGGAGAGGCTGCGGGACCATGGCAACACCATCGTGGTCATCGAACACAATCTGGACGTGATCAAGACCGCCGACTGGATTGTCGACCTGGGCCCCGAAGGCGGCTCTGGCGGCGGCCAGATCATTGCCGAGGGAACGCCGGAGGAAGTCGCCGAGAACCCCGCTTCTCACACGGGCCGCTATCTGAAGCCAATGTTGACGAAGTAACTGGCGGGCAAGGAATAGCTCTGTCGGCGAGGGGGTGGAGGTTTATTTTCTGCCGGAAAAAGATGTCTGAGCGCAGCGAGTTATTTTTCCAAAGAAAATAAACCTCCACCCCCTTGCCAGCCCCCATACTTCCAGGCTAGGAGTTATCTACAACCGAGGCACAAAAAAACCGGGAACCTCACGGAACCCGGTTTTTTTGTGGTTGGCCAAAGCCGAAGAAATTAATCCTCGTCTTCGTCCACCTCTTCCGCTTCGATATCCAGCGGACGACCGACCAGCTCAACGAATGCCATAGGGGCATTGTCGCCAGCACGGAAGCCGCACTTCAGGATACGAAGGTATCCACCCGGACGCTCGTTGTAGCGAGGACCAAGCTCGTCAAACAGCTTGGCAACCGCTGCATCGTCACGCAGGCGTGAGAACGCCAGACGACGATTCGCGACCGAATCATTCTTGGAAAGCGTGATCAAAGGCTCAGCTACCCGACGAAGCTCTTTGGCTTTCGGCAGCGTTGTTTTGATCAGCTCGTGTTCAACCAGTGACGCAGTCATGTTACGGAACATGGCCTTGCGATGCGCACTGGTCCTGCTGAACTTACGACCACTCTTACGATGACGCATTGCTCTGATTCCTTACCTTAAACTAATCGGCGATTAACCGCCCAGAACCCGGTCGTCGCCACGAAGGCTAGCCGGCGGCCAGTTATCAAGACGCATGCCCAGTGACAGACCACGGGACGCCAGAACGTCCTTGATCTCGGTCAGCGACTTTTTACCAAGGTTAGGCGTCTTCAACAGCTCAACTTCTGTACGCTGGATAAGATCGCCGATGTAGTAAATGTTCTCAGCCTTCAAGCAGTTAGCTGAACGCACTGTCAATTCCAGATCATCAACCGGACGCAGCAGGATAGGATCAATTTCTTCCTCTTCCTCAACGCGCTCGGGCTCTTTCTCATGATCGAAATCGACAAACACCGCCAGTTGCTGCTGGAGGATGGTGGCCGCCCGGCGAATTGCTTCTTCCGGGTCGATGGTGCCATTGGTCTCCAGGTCGATAACCAGCTTGTCCAGATCGGTCCGCTGCTCTACCCGTGCACTTTCCACGGCGTAAGCCACACGACGAACCGGGCTGAATGTTGCATCCAGCTGCAGGCGTCCGATGGCGCGAGTTTCGTCCTCGTCAAGACCGCGCTGGTCTGCCGGCTCATAGCCGCGACCGCGTGCAACACGGAGACGCATGTTCACTTCACCATTCTCGCTAAGGTGACAGATCACGTGCTCCGGGTTGGCAATCTCGACGTCATGATCCAGCTTGATATCACCGGCTGTCACAACGCCCGGGCCTTTCTTGCTGAGCGTGAGCTCGGCATCGTCCCGACCGTTCATTTTTACGGCAACGCCTTTGAGATTCAGAAGAATCTCAATGACGTCTTCCTGGACACCCTCAATGGCGCTGTACTCGTGCAGGACACCGTCAATCTGCGCTTCAGTCACGGCGCAGCCCGGCATCGAAGACAAGAGAATCCGGCGCAGTGCACTGCCCAGAGTATGGCCAAAGCCCCTTTCCAGAGGCTCAAGCGTAACCTTGGCACGTGTGGCGCTTGATTCCTTCACGTCAATGGTACGAGGTGTCAATAACTCATGTACTGAACGCTGCATAGACGCCCCTATCTGCTATCGTTGCTAACTGGGCTTTACTTGGAGTAAAGCTCGACGATGAGGTTCTCGTTGATGTCGGCCGGCAGTTCAGTACGCTCGGGTACTGACTTGTAAACGCCGGACATCTTGTTGGCGTCGACCTCTACCCAGCTCACCGGTGCACGGCTTGCAGACAGATCCAGTGCGCCTTTAACACGCAGCTGGTTCTTCGCCTTTTCACGCACGCTCACAACATCACCCGGCCGGACCTGGTAGGACGGAATATTAACCGTCTTGTCGTTGACCAGGATCGCCTTATGAGAGACGAGCTGACGGGCTTCTGCACGGGTAGAACCAAAGCCCATGCGGTATACAACGTTATCGAGACGACCTTCCAGCAGTTGCAGCAGGTTTTCACCAGTTGCACCTTTGCCTCGGGCGGCCTCTTTGTAATAGTTGCGGAACTGCTTCTCCAGAACGCCGTAGATACGACGAACTTTCTGTTTCTCACGAAGCTGTACGCCGTACTCGGACAGACGACCGCGACGCGCGCCGTGCATACCCGGCGGAGTCTCGATGTTGCACTTGGAATCGAGCGCGCGAACACCGCTCTTCAGAAAAAGATCTGTCCCTTCACGACGAGACAGCTTGCACTTCGGGCCTATATAACGAGCCATAATTCACTGTCTCCTGTGTTAGACGCGGCGCTTCTTGGGCGGACGACAGCCGTTGTGGGGAATCGGCGTCACATCTGTGATGTTGGTGATCTTGTAGCCACACGCATTCAGCGCGCGAACTGCAGACTCACGTCCGGGCCCAGGACCCTTAACCTCTACGTCCAGGTTTTTAAGGCCGTATTCAGCAGCCGCATTACCGGCTCTTTCAGCTGCTACCTGCGCAGCAAAAGGTGTACTCTTGCGTGACCCACGGAAACCGGAACCACCAGAAGTGGCCCAGGACAGGACGTTGCCCTGACGGTCAGAAATGGTCACGATAGTGTTGTTGAAGGACGCGTGAATGTGCGCGACGCCATCAACAACCGTCTTTTTCACCTTTTTACGGGTACGTGTACCTGGCTTTGCCATGTTTGCCTACCTGTTACTTACGAATAGGTTTGCGTGGACCTTTACGGGTGCGTGCGTTGGTCTTGGTGCGCTGGCCACGGACCGGAAGGCCATGACGATGACGCAGACCACGGTGGCATCCGAGATCCTTCAAACGCTTGATGTTCATCTGTACTTCACGACGCAGATCGCCTTCGACAGACACCTTGCCCACTTCAGTACGAAGTGCTTCAAGCTGCTCGTCGCTAAGGTCTTTGACCTTGACGTCCGGCTTGACGCCGGTTGCATCGCAAAGCTTCTGGGCTGTGGTCTTGCCAACACCAAAGATGTAGGTCAGCGAGACAACAGCATGTTTGTGATCGGGTATATTGACACCGGCTATACGTGCCATCCAAATTACTCCGCGTTCAAAGCTTTGCTGTGTGAATTTTCCGCCACAAAAAGGGCGCGAAATAATAGCGCCTGACCCCGCATGGAGTCAAGCGCCATCATTCCGAAACCCTACAATGTCAGGAACGATTCCTCTCGGAATCAACCCTGGCGTTGCTTGTGACGAGGCTCCGAGCAAATGACTCGTACCGAGCCATTGCGACGAATTACTTTGCAGTTACGGCAAATTTTCTTTACCGAAGCGCGTACTTTCATTGTCGACTCCAGTTTTCAAGGGGAACGGGATTAACCGTTCCGACCATAGCCCTTGAGATTGGACTTCTTCATCAGCGATTCATACTGATGGGACATCAGGTGCGACTGAACCTGCGCCATGAAATCCATCACCACGACTACAACAATCAGCAGAGAGGTACCACCCAGATAGAACGGTACATTCCCGGCCACCATCAGGAACTGAGGGAACAGGGAAACTGCTGCAATGTACATTGCACCGAACAGCGTCAGACGGGTCAGAACACCATCGATATACTTGGCAGTCTGATCACCAGGACGAATGCCCGGAATAAACGCTCCAGAGCGCTTGAGGTTATCCGCAACTTCCTTCGGGTTGTACATCAGGGCTGTATAGAAGAAGCAGAAGAAAACCACTGCTGCTGCAAACAGGATAATGTACAACGGCTGGCTCGGCGCCAGAGCCTGGGATACATCGCTCAGCCATTCCATACCCTCACCCTGACCAAACCACTGCCCCAGCGATGCCGGGAAGAGCAGAATGGAAGACGCAAAGATGGGCGGAATAACACCGGCCATATTTACCTTCAGGGGAAGGTGACTGGACTGCTGGGCGAACACCCGGCGACCCTGTTGCCGCTTGGCGTAATTGATTGTCAGCCTGCGCTGCCCGCGCTCCATGAAGACCACGAAGCCGATAACAGCAACCGCAAGAACACCAATACCGAGAACGACCAGCAGGCTCATCTCACCATTTCGGGCCTGCTCGAGCGTCTGACCGATCGCACCGGGAAGCCCGGCGACGATACCGGCGAAGATCAGCAGGGAGATGCCGTTACCAACACCCCGCTCGGTGATCTGCTCGCCAAGCCACATCATGAACACGGCACCACTCACGAATGACACAACCGCCACAAAGTGGAAGCTGAAGCTGTCATTGAAAGTGACACCCTGAGATGCCAGACCGACAGAAATACCAAAACCCTGAACCAGGGCCAGGATAACCGTACCATACCGTGTGTACTGGCTGATCTTTCGACGGCCAGCCTCGCCTTCTTTCTTCAGCTGCTCAAGCTGCGGACTAACCGCAGTCATGAGCTGCATGATGATAGAGGCCGAAATGTACGGCATGATACCGAGAGCGAAGATACTCATGCGCTCAAGCGCACCACCGGAAAACATGTTGAACATGCTCAGGATTGTGCCCTGGTTCTGTTCAAACAGTGCCGCCAGACGGTCGGGGTTGATACCCGGCACCGGAATGTGGGCACCAATCCGGTACACCAGCAATGCCAGGAAGACAAACCAGAGCCGCGATCGCAGCTCTGCCAGCCCTTTACCCGCGCCCGCAGGCAATGATGCGTTCTTGGCCATTTAGTCCTCGACTCGCCTTAGTCTTCGACTTTACCACCCGCGGCAGAAATTGCCTCGCGCGCGCCTTTGGTTACCCGAAGTCCCTTCACAGTTACCGCGCGGCTCAGTTCGCCGGACATGATAACCTTGGCTTCGCGAATCTCTCCGCGAATAATGTCTGCCTTTTTCAGGGCTTCCAGATCCACCACATCGCCTTCAACCTTCGCCAACTCGTTCAGGCGAATTTCAGCAACGTAGCGCTGCTGACGGGAGGTGAAGCCAAACTTCGGCAGACGACGGGCCAACGGCTGCTGACCACCCTCGAAACCGGGCGCTACACTGCCACCAGAGCGGGCTTTCAGACCCTTGTGACCACGACCGCCGGTTTTACCGAGACCGCTACCGATACCACGACCGACCCGCTTGGGGGCCTGGCGTGAACCGGGTTCCGGACTAAGTTCGTTCAGACGCATCTTAGTTCTCCTCAACCCGAACCAGGTAATCAACCCGGTTGATCATGCCGCGGATGGAAGGGGTATCTTCCACTTCCACGGTGTGACCGATTTTACGAAGACCCAGGCCCTTCACACACAACTTGTGCTTGGGCTGGCAGCCGATGGGGCTGCGGGTCAGAGTTACTTTGATCGTTTTTGCGTTCGCCATGACTTCAACCCAGAATCTCTTCCACGGTCTTACCGCGCTTGGCTGCAATATCTTCAGGCGCTTGAGTTGCCTGGAGACCCTTGATGGTGGAACGTACCACGTTCACCGGGTTGGTAGACCCGTAACACTTGGACAGTACGTTCTGAACACCCGCCACTTCCAGTACTGCGCGCATCGCACCGCCGGCGATGATACCAGTACCTTCGGATGCAGGCTGCATGTAGACCTTGGAGCCGCCATGCTGAGCCTTGACCGGGTATTGCAGGGTAGTACCGTCAAGCGGAACTTCTACCATGTTCTTGCGTGCAGCTTCCATGGCCTTCTGGATGGCAACCGGCACTTCACGCGCCTTGCCACGACCGAAACCAACGCGACCTTTACCATCACCCACTACAGTCAGTGCGGTGAAGGCGAAAATACGGCCACCTTTAACAACCTTGGCGACACGATTGACCTGAACCAGCTTTTCCTGGAGCTCAGGCGCCTTCTGTTCGTTAACGCTCATCTTCTCCACCTCTTAGAATTGCAAGCCAGCTTCACGGGCTGCGTCGGCCAGAGCCTGAATACGGCCGTGATAACGGTAACCGGAGCGGTCAAAAGCAACCTGCTCTACACCTGCTGCCTTGGCACGCTCAGCGATCAGCTGACCGACCTTTTTGGCAGCGTCCACGTTACCGGTTGCACCCTGGCGCAGTTCCTTATCCAACGTGGAGGCAGAAGCCAGCACCTTGCTGCCGTCTGCAGTTGTGACCTGGGCGTACATGTGACGCGGTGTGCGGTGAACGCACAGACGATTGGTACCCAGTTCACGGATCTTCATGCGCACTTTGCGTGCGCGACGCAATCTTTCAGTATTCGCGCTCATAGTCCCGCCTTATTTCTTCTTGGCTTCTTTGCGTCTGACCTGCTCATCCGCATAACGAACACCCTTGCCCTTATAAGGCTCGGGCGGACGGAACGCGCGGACTTCCGCAGCGACCTGGCCAACCTGTTGCTTGTCGATACCGCGAATCACAACTTCCGTATTGGACGGAGTTTCTGCGGTAATCCCCTCGGGCAGCTCATACTCGACCGGGTGTGAGAAACCCAGAGTCAGATTGAGCTTCTTACCTTGCGCCTGGGCACGGTAACCTACGCCCGTCAGCTGGAGTTTACGTTCCCAGCCTGTGGAAACACCGGTCACCATGTTGTTGACCAGTGCACGAGTAGTACCAGCAAGGGCGCGGGACTTGGTAGCACCATCGCGGGCCGCAAAGCGCAGAACATTCTCTTCCTGCTTTACTTCAACCGCTTGGTGAATGGTGATTTGAAGCGCTCCCTTGGAACCCTTCACACTAATTTCCTGTCCGTTCAGCTTAACCTCAACACCGGAAGGCAGCACGACAGGATTATTGGCAACCCTGGACATGTGTATCTCCTAGAATACGGTGCAGATGACTTCGCCACCCACGCCAGCAGCTCGTGCGGCGCGGTCTGTCATAACGCCCTTGGACGTTGAGACAATCGCGACTCCCAGACCACCGGATACTTTCGGCAGTTCCCCAGCGCCGTTGTACTGGCGCAGACTCGGACGGCTGACCCGCTTGATCTCTTCAATAACCGGCTTGCCACCGAAGTATTTCAGAGTAATCGTCAGCTCGGGCTTCGCGTCGGCTGAAACGGAGTAATCGTCGACGTAACCTTCGTCCTTAAGGACTTGGGCTACGGAGATCTTCATTTTTGAAGACGGCATCGTAACGTCTGCTTTCGATGCCATCTGTGCATTACGGATACGGGTAAACATATCCGCAAGCGTGTCTTGCATACTCATTGGTATGAGGCTCCTGATCTTTTTAGTTGTGCAGCGGCTTGCCGCACCGCTTACCAACAGGCACCCGACCGAGGTCAGGGTGCCTATCTTACCAGCTTGCCTTGGTCAGGCCCGGAACGTCACCGCGCATGCCGTATTCACGGAGTTTGATCCGTGACAGCTCAAACTTGCGCAGAACGCCGTGGGGACGACCAGTCACCTGGCAACGATTACGAAGACGCGAAGGAGAAGCATCGCGAGGAAGCTGCTGAAGCTTCATCTGTGCGTCCCAACGGTCATCATCGCTGGTATTCGGGTTCTTGATAATCGCCTTGAGCTCGGCACGCTTCGCTGCAAACTTCGCAACGGTCTTTTCGCGCTTGAGCTCACGGTTTTTCATGGAAACCTTAGCCATTACACTCGTTCCTTATTTCTTGAACGGAAAGCCAAAGGCTTTCAACAGTTCGCGACCTTCGTCGTCGGTACCGGCAGTGGTGGTAATGGTGATATCCAGACCACGGATCTTGTCGACTTTGTCGTACTCGATCTCGGGGAAAATGATCTGCTCACGCACACCCATGCTGTAGTTACCGCGACCGTCGAACGATTTGGGATTCAGACCGCGGAAGTCACGAATGCGGGGAACCGCAATGTGAACCAGACGATCAAAGAAGTCCCACATACGCTCGCCGCGCAGGGTAACTTTACAACCGATAGGCCAACCTTCACGGATTTTGAAACCCGCGACGGATTTACGAGCCTTGGTAACAACCGCTTTCTGACCTGCCAGGCGCTCGAGATCCGCCACAGCATTCTCAATCAGCTTCTTGTCACCAACCGCTTCGCCGACACCCATGTTAAGGGTGATCTTTTCGATACGCGGCACCTGCATGATGTTCTTGTAGCTGAACTCTTTCTGCAGGGCGGGTACCACTTCCTTACTGTACTGCTCTTTCATGTTAAGCATCGTAACCACCACCGCTTACTGGTTATCGACAGCTTCATTCGTGGACTTGAAGATCCGCACTTTCGCGCCGTCTTCCTTGATCTGGAAGCCTACACGATCGGCTTTGCCGGTCTGCGGATTAAAAATAGCCACGTTCGAAGCCTGGATAGGTGCTTCTTTTTCGACGATGCCACCTGGGGAGCCCAGCATCGGGTTCGGCTTGGTGTGCTTCTTGATCATATTGATCCCAGAAACCACCATGCGGCCATCGTCCTGAACCTTCAGGACTTTACCACGTTTGCCTTTATCTTTCCCCGTGGTGACGATTACTTCGTCATCTCGTTTGATCTTTTTCATAACCGGCCTCTGGTCCTTTAAAGTACTTCGGGTGCCAGTGAGATAATCTTCATGAACTTTTCATTACGCAGTTCACGGGTAACCGGTCCGAAGATACGGGTACCAATCGGTGCGTCCTGATTGTTCAGAAGTACCGCCGCGTTTCCGTCGAAACGGATCAGCGAACCGTCGGGACGGCGAACACCCTTGCGGGTGCGTACCACGACAGCTTTCAGGACCTGGCCTTTCTTCACTTTACCGCGGGGGATGGCTTCCTTGACGGTCACCTTGATGATATCCCCTACGCTGGCATAACGCCGATGTGAACCGCCCAGGACCTTGATGCACATCACCTGACGCGCACCGCTGTTATCCGCGACTTCAAGCATTGTTTGAGTCTGAATCATGGTTGTTCTCCGGGCGAATTACACCTTGGATGCACGTTCAGTGACTTCCACCAGGGCCCAGCTCTTGGTCTTGGAGACCGGACGGGTTTCCTGAATGGTCACAGTGTCACCGATGTTGCACAGATTGCTCTCATCGTGAGCGTGGATCTTGGTTGAACGCTTCATGTACTTACCGTACAGCGGGTGTTTCACCTGACGCTCGACCAGCACCACGATGGACTTCTCCATCTTGTTGCTCACGACCTTGCCGCTCAGAGTTCTGGCAGTTTGGGTAGCTTCGGTCATGTCACTGTCCTGCCTTTTCGTTCAATACTGTTTTCACGCGAGCGATGTCGCGCTTCACCTTGCCGAGAAGGTGAGACTGATTCAGCTGACCTGTCGCCTTACGCATGCGCAGGTTGAACTGCTCCTTCAGGAGGTCGATCAGCTCTTTGTTCAGCTCCTCGACTGACTTTTCACTCAGCTCTGTTGCTTTCATCACATCACCGTCCTCGTTACAAAGGTGGTCTGTACCGGCAGTTTGGCCGCCGCGAGAGTGAATGCGTCACGAGCGATTTCCTCGGAAACACCTTCCATCTCGTAGAGCATACGGCCAGGCTGGATTTCAGCCACCCAATACTCGACAGAACCCTTACCTTTACCCATTCGAACTTCAAGCGGCTTTCCGGTGATCGGCTTGTCCGGGAATACCCGGATCCAGATCTTACCGCCTCGCTTGATGCGACGAGTCATGGTACGACGCGCTGCCTCAATCTGGCGCGCAGTTATACGCCCACGGCTCGTAGCCTTCAATCCGTATTCACCGAAGCTCACCTTGTTGGCGCGGTGAGCAAGACCGGTGTTACGGCCTTTCATTACCTTGCGGAATTTGGTGCGTTTTGGTTGCAGCATAAGAGTGCCCCTTTACTTAGAACCTTTCTTCCCAGAGGCTTTCTTGTCAGCACGGACCTGCTCCATACCACCAAGAATCTCACCTTTGAAGATCCATACCTTGACGCCGATTACGCCGTAAGTGGTATGCGCTTCGTAGGTTGCGTAATCAATATCTGCACGCAGTGTGTGCAGCGGAACACGACCTTCGCGATACCACTCGGAACGCGCGATTTCAGCACCCCCGAGACGACCGCCAACCTGGATCTTGATACCCTTGGCACCCTGGCGCATGGCGTTCTGGACCGCGCGCTTCATAGCGCGACGGAACATCACACGACGCTCCAGCTGGCCGGCAACGTTTTGCGCTACCAGGCGGGCATCGAGGTCCGGCTTGCGGACTTCTTCGATGTTGATGTGCACAGGCACACCCATCATATCGCTGACTTCGCGACGCAGACGATCAACATCTTCACCCTTCTTACCGATAACAATACCGGGACGGGCAGTATGGATCGTGATACGGGCGTTCTGAGCAGGGCGCTCGATCACAATCTTGCTGACAGACGCCTTAACCAGACGCTTGTCGAGGAACTCGCGAACCTGAATATCATTCAGCAGGTTCTTGGAGTATTCCTTTTTGTCGGCATACCAGACTGAGTTGTGCTCTTTGATCACACCCAGGCGAATGCCGGTTGGATTTACTTTATGACCCATCTGAGCATCTCCTACTTGTCGGCGACCTTGACGGTGATATGGCAGGTGCGCTTGAAAATACGGTCAGCGCGCCCCTTGGCTCGAGCTTTGATTCGCTTGAGCGTCGGACCCTCATCCACCATCACGGTGGAAACCCGCAGTTCGTCAACGTCCAGACCTTCGTTATGCTCAGCGTTGGCGATGGCGGACTCAAGAGCTTTCTTGATCACGACCGCCGCCTTCTTCGGGCTGAAAGTCAGAATGTTCAGGGCATCCTCAACAGCCTTGCCACGTACTTGGTCAGCGACAAGACGTGCTTTCTGAGCTGAGAGGTTAGCGCCCTTATACTTGGCTGCTACTTCCATTTTGATTACCTCAGAATCAGCGTTTAGCTTTCTTGTCGGCCGCATGACCACGATAAGTACGCGTTGCCGCGAACTCACCCAGCTTATGTCCAACCATATCTTCGGTGACATAAACCGGCACGTGCTGCTTGCCGTTGTGGACTGCAATGGTCAGGCCTACCATCTCCGGAAAGACTGTCGACCGGCGGGACCAGGTTTTGATCGGCCGCTTGTCGTTAGCTTCCAGAGCTGCCTCGACCTTCTTCAACAGATGCAGGTCTATAAAAGGACCTTTCTTCAAAGAACGTGGCACAGCAATTACCTCTATGTAGTCGTTTACTTGGCCGAACGACGACGTACTATCATTTTGTCAGTACGCTTGTTCTTACGAGTCTTATGCCCTTTGGTCGGAACACCCCACGGAGTAACCGGGTGACGCCCGCCAGAGGTACGCCCTTCACCACCACCATGTGGGTGGTCAACTGGGTTCATAGCAACACCACGTACTGTTGGCCGTTTGCCGCGCCAACGTGATGCACCCGCTTTACCAAGCTGCTTGAGGCTGTGTTCGCTGTTGGACACTTCACCCAACGTTGCGCGACAGTCAACAAGCACCTTACGCATTTCACCTGAGCGCAGGCGGATGGTGGCATAAGCACCTTCCCGGGCAACCAGCTGTACGGATGCGCCCGCAGAGCGAGCCAGCTGTGCACCTTTGCCAGGCTTGAGTTCGACGCAGTGGATCACAGAACCGACCGGAATATTCCGGAGCGGCAGCGTGCTACCCACCTTGATTGGCGCGTCGATACCGGAGCGCACAGGATCACCGATCTGCATACCCTTGGGAGCGATGATGTAACGACGCTCGCCATCGGCATACTTCAACAGTGCAATGTGCGCAGAGCGGTTCGGATCGTATTCCAGGCGCTCAATAGTCGCCGGGATACCATCTTTGGTCCGCTTGAAATCGATGACACGGTAGTGCTTCTTGTGGCCACCACCCGTGTGACGGGTTGTGATGCGGCCTACATTGTTACGACCACCCGTCTTGTTCTTTCTTTCTACCAACGGCTCGTAGGGGCGCCCAGTGTGCAGATCCGGGTTGTAAAGCTTTACAACGTGACGGCGTCCGGCAGATGTTGGTTTGGTTTTGACGATCGGCATATTACGACCCCTTTACCTTATTCCACATCCAGAAAATCGATGTCCTGACCTTCTGCCAGCTTTACGTAAGCCTTACGAATGTCATTACGCTTGCCGAACCCGCGGATAGTGCGCTTGAGCTTACCCTTACGGTTCAGAACCTGAACACCTTCTACGGTGACGTTGAACAGCTGCTCAACGGCTTTTTTGATCTCGGGCTTGGTGGCATCAGGTGCTACACGAAACACTACCTGACCACGCTCTGCTGCCAGAGACGCTTTTTCCGATACGTGCGGCCCAAGCAGGACCTTGTAAATACGTTCCTGATTCATCCCAGCATCTCCTCGATCTTCTTCAGAGCGGGAACGGTCACAACGACCTTCTCGAAGGCAACCAGGCTAACCGGATCCAGACCGGCAATATCACGCACGTCAACGTGCGGAATGTTGCGTGAGGCCAGATGCAGGTTCTGTTCGACGTTGTCGGACAGAATCAGCGCATTGGTCACACCGATATCCTTCAGCTTGGCGTTGAATGCCTTGGTCTTCGGGCTGTCAACGTTCATGTCGTCAACAACAACCAGACGCTCCTGGCGAACCAGCTCGGAAAAAATGGAGCGCATCGCTGCGCGGTACATTTTGCGGTTTACCTTCTGCTCAAAGCCGCGAGGCTTGGCTGCAAAGGTAACGCCACCGGAGCGCCAGATCGGACTACGGATAGTACCGGCACGGGCACGACCGGTGCCCTTCTGACGCCATGGCTTCTTACCGCCACCGCTTACTTCGGAACGCGTTTTCTGAGCCTTGGTACCCTGGCGGGCGCCTGCCATGTAGGCAGTCACTACCTGGTGAACCAGCGACTCGTTAAAATCTTTGGCGAATGCAGCGTCGGAAACAGAAATTCCCTTGCCGCTACCTGTAATAGTCAATTCCATCGCACCGCTCCTCAGGCTTTAACTGCAGGCTTGATGACAACATCGCCGCCAGTTGCGCCGGGAACGGCACCACTTACCAGCAGCAGGTTGCGCTCGGCGTCGACACGGACAATTTTCAGGTTCTGCACAGTTACCTGAGCATTACCCATCTGGCCCGCCATCTTTTTGCCCTTGAATACCTTGCCCGGAGTCTGGTTCTGACCAATGGAACCCGGAGCACGGTGAGACAGAGAGTTACCGTGAGTGGCATCCTGCATGGAGAAGTTCCAGCGCTTAACACCGCCCTGGAAGCCCTTACCCTTGGACTGGCCGATGGCATCTACCACCTGACCGTCTTCGAATACAGAAGCCGTAATCTCGCCACCGGCGGCCAGATCCTCACCTTCGCCATCGGCAAGACGGAATTCCCACATACCACGACCGGCTTCAACACCCGCCTTGGCAAAGTGGCCCGCTTCGCTCTTGGTAACACGAGAGGAACGACGAGTACCGACAGTCACCTGAACGGCGCGGTAGCCATCGCTTTCAAGAGTTTTCAGTTGGGTAATGCGGTTGGGCTCAACCTCAATTACCGTTACGGGCAGTGCCTGCCCATCTTCCGTAAAAATACGGGTCATACCGGCCTTACGACCGACAACACCAATTGCCATGTTTCACCTCTTAAGTGTACGGGGCTCTCACCCTCTATGGCCTTATGACAGTTACACAGACTAATACCGGGCGGTATTAGCCGAGGCTGATCTGAACGTCTACACCTGCTGCCAGGTCCAGTTTCATCAGAGCATCTACTGTCTTTTCCGTCGGCTCAACGATGTCGAGCAAACGCTTATGCGTACGAATTTCATACTGATCGCGCGCGTCCTTGTTGACGTGCGGAGAGATCAATACGGTGTACTTTTCCTTCCGCGTCGGCAGAGGGATAGGGCCACGCACCTGAGCGCCGGTCCGCTTGGCGGTATCGACGATCTCCTGCGTGGACTGGTCGATCAGGCGATAATCAAACGCCTTCAACCGGATTCGAATTTTTTGGCTTTGCATGATGCACCAAACTCCACTCGTAGCAGCTACTAGTTAGCCGACCTTCAAAAAAAGGAGCCGCATTGTATGCATAATACCCAACCCTGTCAACAGCAATACTGGTTGACCGGGTCAGGCTGGCTTTGCGGCTGAAACAGAAAAAGGGGCTGAAGAATCAGCCCCTTTTTCCTGATCAAACGAGAAGATTACTCGATGATCTTGGAGACCACGCCGGCACCAACGGTACGGCCGCCTTCACGAATCGCGAAGCGCAGGCCATCTTCCATGGCGATCGGAGCAATCAGGGTAACACTCATCTTGACGTTGTCACCCGGCATAACCATTTCCACACCTTCCGGCAGTTCGCAAGAACCGGTTACGTCGGTGGTACGGAAGTAGAACTGCGGACGGTAGCCCTTGAAGAACGGAGTATGACGGCCGCCTTCTTCTTTGGACAGTACGTACACTTCGCACTCGAACTTGGTGTGCGGAGTGATGGAACCCGGAACCGCCAGAACCTGACCACGCTCAACGTCGTCACGCTTGGTGCCACGCAGAAGCGCACCAATGTTCTCACCGGCACGACCTTCGTCCAGCAGCTTGCGGAACATCTCAACACCAGTACAAGTGGTCTTCACGGTATCCTTGATACCAACGATTTCCACTTCGTCACCAGTCTTGATAACGCCACGCTCAACACGGCCGGTCACAACAGTACCACGACCAGAGATAGAGAAGACGTCCTCGATCGGCATCAGGAACGGCTGATCGATCGCACGCTCCGGCTCGGGGATGTAGTCATCCAGAGCTTCTACCAGCTTCTTAACAGCGGTAGTACCCATCTCGTTGTCGTCTTTGCCTTCCAGCGCCATCAGCGCAGAACCGGTGATGATCGGAGTGTCGTCACCCGGGAAGTCGTACTGGCTCAGCAGGTCACGAACTTCCATCTCAACCAGCTCGAGCAGCTCTTCATCGTCTACCATGTCCGCTTTGTTCAGGAACACAACGATGAAAGGTACGCCAACCTGACGGGACAGCAGGATGTGCTCACGGGTCTGCGGCATGGGGCCGTCAGCTGCGGAGCAAACCAGGATCGCGCCGTCCATCTGCGCCGCACCAGTGATCATGTTCTTCACATAGTCAGCGTGGCCCGGGCAGTCTACGTGAGCGTAGTGGCGATTCGGGGAATCGTACTCAACGTGGGAAGTCGCAATGGTAATACCACGCGCCTTCTCTTCCGGTGCGTTATCGATCTGGTCGAAGGCACTCGCAGAGCCTGTACCCCAAACTTCGTGACATACACGGGTCAAGGCAGCAGTCAAAGTGGTTTTACCATGGTCAACGTGACCAATGGTGCCTACGTTCAAGTGCGGCTTATTACGCTCAAATTTAGATTTAGACACGGTTACACCTCTTCCTGTTTCTTAAGTCCTGGGGATCAACCCTTTTTAATGATCGCTTCGGCAATGTTCGAAGGTGCCTCTGAATAACCAGAGAACTCCATCGCATAGGACGCCCGGCCTTGCGTTGCAGAACGCAGGTCGGTGGCGTAACCGAACATTTCCGACAACGGAACCTCTGCACGGATGACCTTACCGGCAGGACCTTCGTCCATGCCCTGGATAACGCCGCGACGACGGTTCAGGTCGCCTACAACATCACCCATGTAATCTTCCGGCGTCACAACTTCAACACGCATGATCGGCTCGAGCAGTGCCGGGTTCGCCTCGAGGGCACCCTTCTTCATTGCCATGGAACCAGCGACCTTGAAGGCCATCTCGTTCGAGTCGACGTCGTGGTAGGAACCGTCGTACAGGGTTGCCTTGATACGCAGCAGCGGATAACCGGCCAGACAGCCGTTCTGCATCTGCTCTTCAATACCCTGCTGAACTGCCGGGATGTATTCCTTGGGAACAACACCACCAACAATCTCATTCACGAAGATAAAGTTTTCACCATCTTCATCATCCAGCGGCAACGGCTCAAGCTTGATCTTGACGTGACCGTACTGACCACGACCACCAGACTGACGCACAAATTTGCCTTCGACGTCTACCGACTTGCGAATGCGCTCACGGTAGGCCACCTGCGGCTTGCCGATGTTCGCCTCTACCTTGAACTCGCGACGCATGCGGTCAACGATGATGTCCAGGTGAAGCTCACCCATGCCAGAGATGATGGTCTGACCGGATTCCTCGTCGGTACGAACGCGGAACGACGGATCTTCCTGAGCCAGCTTACCCAGTGCAACGCCCATCTTTTCCTGGTCCGCCTTGGACTTCGGCTCAACGGCAACAGAGATAACCGGCTCCGGAAATTCCATGCGCTCGAGAATGATCTTGTGGTTCTCGTCGCACAGGGTGTCACCGGTGGTCACACTCTTCAGGCCAATCGCAGCGGCGATGTCGCCCGCAAGCACTTCTTTGATTTCCTGGCGATCTTTGGAGTGCATCTGAACCATACGGCCGACGCGCTCTTTCTTGCCTTTCACCGAGTTGTAGACGGCATTACCGGACTCAAGCTTACCGGAGTAAACCCGGAAGAACGTCAGCGTGCCCACGAACGGGTCTGTGGCGATCTTGAACGCCAGAGCCGCGAACGGCGCATCGTCATCAACCGGACGGGTTTCCTCGGTGCCTTCGTCGTCAACTTCACCACGGATGGCCTTGACTTCGTCTGGCGCCGGCAGGAACTCGATAACGGAGTCCAGAACCGCCTGAACACCCTTGTTCTTGAACGCAGAACCACAGGTAGCAACAACGATCTCGTTCGCCAGGGTACGCATACGCAGACCCTTCTTGATATCGTCGATGGAGAGCTCACCCTCTTCGAGGTACTTTTCCATCAACTCTTCGTTGGCTTCTGCAGCAGCTTCAACCATCTGCTCGCGGTACATGGCGACTTCGTCTTCCATTTCCGCGGGAACGTCTTTCTGCTCGTAGCTCGCGCCAGAGTCAGCTTCGTTCCAGTAGATGGCCTTGTTACGAATCAGGTCGACAATACCAGCGAAATTGTCTTCAGAACCGATCGGCAGCTGGATGGGAACGCAGTTTGCGCCCAAACGCTTCTTGATCTGCTCAACAACGCGCAGGAAGTTTGCGCCGGCACGGTCCATCTTGTTGACGAACACCATGCGGGGAACTTCGTACTTGTTGGCCTGACGCCATACGGTCTCGGACTGGGGCTCAACACCGGAGGAGCCACAGAACACCACAACCGCACCGTCGAGTACGCGCAGGGAGCGCTCTACTTCGATAGTAAAGTCAACGTGCCCCGGGGTGTCGATGATATTGATCCGGTGCTCCGGGTACTGCTTGTCCATACCCTGCCAGAATGTCGTAGTCGCAGCAGAGGTGATGGTAATACCACGCTCCTGCTCCTGCTCCATCCAGTCCATGGTAGCTGCACCATCATGAACTTCACCGATCTTGTGGGAGATACCTGTGTAGAACAGCACCCGCTCGGTGGTTGTGGTTTTGCCCGCATCAACGTGCGCACAAATACCAATGTTTCTGTAACGCTTGATAGGAGTCTTGCGTGCCACTGTATAAACCTCGGCTGATTAGAAACGGAAGTGAGAGAACGCCTTGTTGGCTTCTGCCATGCGGTGAACATCTTCACGCTTCTTAACAGCGGAGCCTTTGCTGTCAGCGGCGTCCAGGATTTCACCAGCCAGACGCTGAGCCATGGACTTCTCACCGCGCTTCCGTGAGTATTCTACGAGCCAGCGCATTGCCAGCGCGTTCTGACGGGAAGGCCGTACTTCAACAGGCACCTGGTAAGTAGCACCACCCACACGACGGGACTTAACCTCAACCATCGGCTGGATGTTCTCCAGGGCCTTCTCGAACATGTCGATCGGCTCTTCCTTGGATTTCTCGGCAACAATGTCCAGAGCGCCGTAAACAATGCGCTCTGCGGTAGACTTCTTGCCACTTTCCATCACGTGGTTGATGAACTTGGCAAGACGTGCACTGCCGAATTTCGGATCCGGGATAATTTCCCGTTTTGCTGCAACTCTTCTTCTAGGCATCGATAAGCCCTTATATATCTAAAAGGTCTTCAGGAACCCCTGAGATAGCAAATGCTACTCAGCCTTACTCTTACCGTTCTGACAAGCAACGATAAAAGACACCCACTCGGGACATCAGGACTTGGGTCGTTTTGCACCGTACTTGGAGCGGCCCTGCTTACGGTTCTGTACACCCTGGGTGTCCAGCGTTCCGCGAACAGTGTGATAGCGCACACCCGGAAGGTCTTTTACTCGACCGCCACGGATCAGCACAACACTGTGCTCCTGAAGGTTGTGACCTTCACCACCAATGTATGAGGAAACCTCGTAGCCGTTGGTCAGACGAACACGGCACACTTTACGCAGTGCTGAGTTCGGCTTCTTCGGCGTTGTGGTATACACACGAGTGCACACACCACGGCGCTGAGGGCAGGCCTGGAGAGCAGGAACATCGCTCTTGGCTACCTTGCGCTTACGAGGCTTACGCACCAACTGATTAATCGTTGCCATGTAAGCAAACTCCAAAAAACCATATCAATGAAACTTACCCCCTGTGCAGGGGGTAAAATTTAAGGGACGCAAGTGTAAGCCTGCGCCCCCGGACAGTCAAGATGACTGGTCTCTTTTTGACCACCTCTCGGGTAGGTAACTACCCGGAGGCGGCGCGCCGTCCCAACTCAGCTTTCGCGGTTGAGCTCGGCACTCAGAGCTTCTTCCACGTCGGCCGCGGTTACGCCCTGCTCTTCCAGGTCACGCTTGCGACGACGCTCGTTGTGGTATGCCAGACCGGTACCGGCCGGAATCAGTCGACCAACCACAACGTTTTCCTTCAGGCCGCGCAGGTAATCACGCTTACCGGTAACCGCACCTTCGGTGAGTACCCGGGTAGTTTCCTGGAACGAAGCCGCAGAAATGAACGACTCGGTGGCCAGGGAAGCCTTGGTGATACCCAGCAGCAGACGCTCGAACCGTGCAGGCTCTTTGTCGGCGGCATCGGCCTTCTCGTTTTCTTCCAGCACCTGGGTGATTTCCACCTGGTCGCCGGAGAGCAGAGTGGTATCGCCGGGATCGGTGATTTCCACCTTCCGCAGCATCTGACGAACGATAACCTCAATGTGTTTATCGTTGATGACAACACCCTGCAGCCGGTAAACGTCCTGGATTTCGTTGGTGATGTACTTGGCCAGTTCAACCACACCCAGCAGACGCAGAATATCGTGCGGGTTGGACGGACCGTCCGAGATTACCTCACCCTTCTCAACGGTCTCGCCTTCGAAGACGTTGAGCTGACGGTGCTTCGGAATCAGAACTTCGTAAGCATCCCCATCCTTCGGTGTGATAACCAGACGCTTTTTGCCCTTGGTTTCCTTGCCGAACGAGACCATACCGCTGATTTCAGCCAGGATGGAGGATTCCTTCGGACGACGGGCCTCGAACAGGTCGGCAACCCGCGGCAGACCACCGGTGATATCCCGGGTCTTGGAGCTTTCCTGCGGGATCCGTGCTACCACGTCACCCAGTTCGATCCGCGCACCGTTGGCCATGGTGACCAGAGCGTTTGCCGGCAGGAAGAAGATCGCAGTACCGCCACCTGGCAGCTCCACTTCTTCACCCTTCTCATCAATGAGCTGGATCGCAGGACGAATGTCCTTACCAGCTGCAGGACGCTCCTTGGAGTCGATGACCTCCATGGTGGACAGGCCCGTCAATTCGTCGGTCTGGGTGCGGACAGTGATGCCCTGGTCCATGTTGACGAATTTCGCGGTACCACCAGCCTCGGCGATGATCGGGTGGGTGTGCGGATCCCACTTGGCAACCACAACGCCCGCTTCAACCGCATCACCGTGCTTGACGGATAGAACAGCACCGTATGGCAGCTTGTACCATTCACGCTCACGACCCTGGTCATCGGCAATGGCCAACGCGGAGGAACGGGAAATCACCACCAGAGTACCGTCGGCCTTCTCGATCGACTTCATATTGTGCAGACGGACGGTACCGCCATGCTTGACCTGGATATTGTCCACCGCGGACGCCCGGCTGGCCGCACCACCAATGTGGAAGGTACGCATAGTCAGCTGGGTACCCGGCTCACCGATGGACTGCGCAGCGATAACGCCCACAGCTTCACCGACGTTAACCTCGTGACCACGGGCCAGATCACGGCCGTAGCACTTGGAGCAGATACCGTGGCGGGTTTCACAGGTGATCGCAGAGCGAACCCAGACTTCATCCACACCGGCCCGCTCGAGGGTTTCAACGGCCTTCTCGTCCAGCAGAGTGCCGGCTTCGATAACGGCGTTATCCTTGTCGGTCGGAGTAAACGCATCACGGGCGGTCACACGACCCAGAACCCGGTCACCCAGCGGTACTACAACGTCGCCACCTTCGATGTGCGGCGTCATCAGCAGACCTTCGTCGGTACCACAGTCAGGCTCGGTAACGACCAGATCCTGGGAGACATCTACCAGACGACGGGTCAGGTAACCGGAGTTCGCGGTCTTCAGAGCGGTATCCGCCAGACCCTTACGGGCACCGTGAGTGGAGATGAAGTACTGGAGTACGTTCAGACCTTCACGGAAGTTCGCAGTGATCGGCGTTTCGATAATAGAGCCGTCCGGCTTGGCCATAAGGCCACGCATACCGGCCAGCTGACGGATCTGGGCCGCGGAACCCCGGGCGCCGGAATCGGCCATCATGTAAACCGAGTTGAACGACTCCTGCATCAGGTATTCGCCGTCCTCGCCCTTCACCGGTTGTCCGTCAGGCCCGATAACCTGCTCCTTCGCCAGACGCTCCATCATGGCTTTGGAAACTTTATCGTTGGCACGTGACCAGATGTCGATAACCTTGTTGTACTTCTCGCCCTGGGTCAGCAGACCGGACGCGTACTGGGTTTCGATATCCTTCACCTCAGCGGATGCGGCATCAACCAGCTCGTACTTCTCCGGCGGAATCTCGAAATCGTTGAAACCAATAGAGATACCGGAAACGGTCGCATAGTGATAACCCATGTACATCAACTGATCCGCGAAGATGACGGTGTCTTTCAGACCGGCATCACGGTAGCAGGTGTTGATCAGGTTAGAGATTGCCTTCTTGACCATCGGCTTGTTGACCAGCTCGTAGGACAGGCCATCAGGCACGATGTCAAACAGCAGAGCACGACCAACCGTGGTATCAACAATCTTGTATTGCTCGGTACGGGAGCCATCTTCGGCAATCGCCACTTCCTTCACGCGAACCTTGACGATCGCCTGAAGGTCGACCTTGCCAGCGCCGTAGGCACGATGCGCCTCTTTGACGTCGGCAAACACCATACCCTCACCCAGGGCGCTCTTGCGCTCACGGGTCATGTAGTACAGGCCGAGTACCACGTCCTGGGACGGCACGATAATCGGCTCGCCGTTGGCCGGCGACAGCACGTTGTTGGTGGACATCATCAGCGCACGGGCTTCGAGCTGGGCTTCCAGGGTCAGCGGTACGTGAACCGCCATCTGGTCGCCGTCAAAGTCGGCGTTGTAGGCCGCACACACCAGCGGATGCAGCTGGATCGCCTTGCCTTCGATCAGAACCGGCTCGAATGCCTGGATACCCAGACGGTGCAGGGTCGGCGCACGGTTCAGCATGATCGGATGCTCACGGATGACTTCGTCCAGGATATCCCAGACCACGCCTTCCTCGCGCTCGACCATCTTCTTGGCGGCCTTGATGGTGGTCGCCAGGCCGCGGTGCTCCAACTTGGAGAAAATAAACGGCTTGAACAATTCCAGTGCCATCTTCTTTGGCAGACCACACTGGTGCAGGCGCAGGTACGGACCGACCACGATCACTGAACGACCGGAGTAGTCCACACGCTTACCAAGCAGGTTCTGACGGAAACGACCCTGCTTACCCTTGATCATGTCAGCCAGGGACTTCAGCGGGCGCTTGTTGGTGCCGGTAATGGCCCGGCCACGGCGCCCGTTGTCCAGCAGCGCGTCAACGGCTTCCTGCAGCATCCGTTTCTCGTTACGCACGATGATATCCGGAGCGTTCAGCTCCAGCAGGCGCTTGAGACGGTTGTTCCGGTTGATCACCCGACGGTAAAGATCGTTCAGATCAGAGGTCGCGAAGCGGCCACCGTCCAGCGGTACCAGCGGGCGCAGATCCGGCGGAAGCACCGGCAGCACGGTCATGACCATGTCGCCTGGCTTGTTGCCGGAATACAGGAACGCCTCAAGAATTTTCAGACGCTTGCTGAACTTCTTGATCTTGGTTTCGGAGTTGGTCTGCGGAATCTCCTCACGCAGGGCATCGACCTCTTCCTGCAGGTCAATACCTTCAAGGAGCTCCTTGACCGCTTCGGCACCCATGCGGGCGTCGAACTCGTCGCCGAATTCTTCCAGGGCTTCATAGTACTGCTCATCGTTCAGCAGCTGGCCCTTCTCCAGGGTGGTCATCCCCGGATCGATAACAATAAAGGATTCGAAGTACAGGACCCGCTCGATATCGCGCAGGGTCATGTCCAGCATCAGACCGATACGGGACGGCAGTGACTTCAGGAACCAGATGTGCGCGACCGGGCTGGCCAGCTCAATATGGCCCATGCGCTCACGGCGGACACTGGCCAGCGCAACCTCAACGCCACACTTCTCGCAGATAACACCGCGATGCTTGAGGCGTTTGTATTTACCGCACAGACACTCGTAGTCCTTGATCGGGCCGAAGATCTTGGCACAGAAAAGACCGTCGCGCTCCGGCTTGAAGGTACGGTAGTTAATGGTCTCAGGCTTCTTCACTTCGCCAAAGGACCAGGAACGGATCATGTCAGGCGACGCCAGGCCAATACGGATGGCGTCGAATTCCTTGCTTTGGTTCTGGCTCTTGAGAAGATTCAGCAAATCTTTCATCAGTAAAAGCTCCGGATGGCGTTAATCTCGGGCGGGCACTGGTCGTGCCCGCTCACGCTGCCAAAAACAATTCGGCTCACTCGGATTCCAGCTCGATGTCGATACCCAGCGAGCGGATTTCCTTGACAAGAACGTTGAAGGATTCGGGCATGCCCGGCTCCATCCGATGATCGCCATCGACAATGTTCTTGTACATCTTGGTCCGACCGTTCACGTCATCAGACTTGACGGTGAGCATCTCCTGCAGCGTGTAAGCTGCACCGTAGGCCTCGAGAGCCCACACTTCCATCTCACCGAAGCGCTGGCCACCGAACTGCGCCTTACCACCCAGCGGTTGCTGGGTAACCAGGCTGTAAGAGCCGGTGGAACGAGCGTGCATCTTGTCGTCGATCAGGTGGTTCAGCTTCAGGATGTACATGTAGCCAACCGTTACCGGGCGGTCGAACATATCACCAGTACGACCGTCATACAGCATGGTCTGACCGGTAGTGCTCAGTCCCGCAAGCTCAAGCATGCGCTTGACCTCGGCTTCCTTGGCACCGTCGAATACCGGCGTTGCCATGGGCACACCGCCGCGAAGGTTGTGGCACATCTCCAGGATTTCCTTGTCGGACAGGGAATCCAGGTCCACCTTGAACACTTCGTCTGAGTGATTGTAGATCTCATCCAGCAGCTTGCGTAATTCAGCCACCTTGCGCTGCTCGTCCAGCATCTGGCTGATACGCTCACCCAGACCCTTGGCTGCAGCACCCAGATGAGTCTCAAGCACCTGACCTACGTTCATCCGCGAGGGAACACCCAGCGGGTTCAGAACCACGTCAACCGTGTTGCCGTGCTCGTCGTAAGGCATGTCTTCGATCGGCATCACCGAGGAAATAACACCCTTGTTACCGTGACGACCGGCCATCTTGTCACCCGGCTGGATACGACGCTTGATAGCCAGGTATACCTTGACGATCTTCAGTACGCCCGGTGCGAGGTCGTCGCCCTGCTGAAGCTTGCCTTTCTTGTCGTCAAAGCGCGCTTCGTGTTCCTTCTTGCGGTCTTCCAGACCCTGCTCGGATTTCTCCAGCAGCTCGTTCAGGCTCTCGTCTTTCATCCGGAGCTTGAACCAGTCAGAACGCGGCAGCTCGGCCAGGTAGCTCTCTTCGAGGGTGGCGCCTTTCTTCAGGCCCGGCCCACTGATCACTTCCTGCCCTTTCAACGCACTGTTCAGACGCTCGAATGTCGCACCTTCAACAATCCGGTACTCGTCTTTCAGATCCTTGCGATACTGGTCCAGCTGCTCTTTCTCGATGGACTGGGCACGCTGATCCTTCTCGATACCGTCGCGGGTAAAGACCTGCACGTCGATAACGGTGCCGCGGGTGCCAGTCGGCACGCGGGAGGAGGTGTCCTTAACATCGGACGCCTTCTCACCAAAGATGGCACGCAGCAGCTTCTCCTCAGGCGTCAGCTGGGTCTCACCCTTCGGTGTGACCTTGCCTACCAGAATGTCACCGGGGCCCACTTCAGCACCAATGTAAACAATACCGGACTCATCCAGCTTGGACAGCGCACTTTCACCAACGTTCGGAATATCCGCGGTGATTTCTTCGCTACCCAGCTTGGTGTCCCGAGCCACACAGGTCAGTTCCTGAATGTGGATGGTGGTCAGGCGATCTTCCTGCACCACTTTCTCGGAAATGAGGATGGAGTCCTCAAAGTTGTAACCGTTCCAGGGCATGAACGCGATGCGCATGTTCTGCCCCAGTGCCAGCTCACCCAGATCCACAGAGGGACCGTCTGCCAGCACGTCGCCACGGGCAATAATATCGCCCTGACGCACGATGGAGCGCTGGTTGATACAGGTGTTCTGGTTCGAACGGGTGTACTTGGTCAGGTTGTAGATATCCACACCTGCATCACCCGCTTCGGTTTCCTCGTTATTGACACGAACCACGATGCGCGAAGCGTCAACGCTTTCGATCACACCGCCGCGGCGAGCCGATACACAGACGCCAGAGTCTTGGGCAACCGTACGCTCAACACCGGTTCCTACCAGGGGAACCTGGGCTTTGAGTGTCGGAACCGCCTGACGCTGCATGTTCGCACCCATCAGTGCCCGGTTGGCGTCGTCATGCTCCAGGAACGGGATCAGGGATGCCGCGACCGATACTACCTGGCGCGGAGATACATCCATGAAGTTAACGCTCTCCGGCGGAGTAACGGTAAATTCGTTCTGGTGGCGAACGGTAACCAGTTCGTCGGTCAGACGCTTGGTCTTCTCGTCCATGGCAGCACTGGCCTGGGCGATGACGTAGTTGCTCTCCTCGATAGCGGACAGGTAAACCACTTCATCGGTTACCACGCCGTTCTCAACTTTCCGGTACGGACTCTCGAGGAAACCGTAGGAGTTGGAGCGCGCGTAAGTCGCCAGCGAGTTGATAAGACCGATGTTCGGACCTTCCGGCGTCTCGATTGGGCATACGCGACCGTAGTGGGTCGGGTGTACGTCACGAACCTCAAAGCCTGCACGCTCACGGGTCAGACCACCTGGGCCCAACGCAGAGATACGACGCTTGTGCGTGACCTCGGACAACGGGTTGTTCTGGTCCATGAACTGCGACAGCTGGCTTGAGCCGAAGAATTCTTTAACCGCGGCTGCTACCGGCTTGGCGTTAATCAGGTCCTGCGGCATCAGCCCTTCGCTTTCAGCAAGGCTCAGACGCTCACGAACCGCTCGCTCAACCCGAACCAGGCCAACGCGGAACTGGTTTTCGGCCATTTCGCCAACGCAGCGAACACGACGGTTACCCAGGTTATCGATATCGTCCACATTGCCCTGGCCGTTACGTATGTCGATCAGGGTCTTGAGAACGTCGATGATGTCTTCGTGGGTCAGGGTGCCCTCACCTGTGCTTTCTTCACGGCGCAGACGGCGGTTCAGCTTCATCCGGCCAACCGCAGACAGGTCATAGCGCTCTTCAGAGAAGAACAGGTTATTAAACAGGTTCTCAGCCGACTCCTTGGTGGGCGGCTCACCCGGGCGCATCATCCGGTAGATCTCAACCAGCGCTTCGAGCGGCGTGCGAGTCGGATCGATACGCAGGGTGTCAGACATGAACGGACCACAGTCCAGATCGTTGGTGTAAAGGGTTTCGATATCCTTCACGCCAGCGTCGAGAATCTTGGTGACCAGCTCTTCTGTCAGCTCGGAGTTACACTCCACCAGGACTTCACCGGAACCCTGATCGATCATGTCTTTCGCCAGTACACGGCCGTACAGGTACTCGGTCGGCACCTCAAGCTCGTTGATGCCGGCTTTTTCCAACTGCTTGATGTGGCGGGCCGTAATCCGGCGACCTTCTTCGACAATCACGTTACCGTCATTGTCCTTGATATCGAAGGTCGCGATGTCGCCACGCAGACGGCTCGGCACCAGCTCCAGCTTGCACACTTCCGCGCCCAGGCTGAATTTACTGGTTTCGAAGAACATCTCCAGCATCTGCTCGGAGGTGTAGCCCAGGGCACGCAACAGAATGGATGCCGGAAGCTTACGACGACGGTCGATACGAACGAACACGGAGTCCTTCGGATCAAACTCGAAGTCCAGCCAGGAACCACGGTAAGGAATCACCCGGGCAGAATACAGCAGCTTGCCGGAGGAATGGGTCTTGCCCTTGTCGTGATCGAAGAACACACCCGGAGACCGGTGGAGCTGGGAAACAATAACGCGCTCGGTACCGTTGATAACGAAGGTACCGTTCTCGGTCATCAGGGGCATCTCGCCCATGTAGACTTCCTGCTCTTTAATGTCCTTGATCGCCTTGTTGGACGATTCCTTATCGTAAATGATAAGGCGGACCTTCACCCGCAGCGGCGCTGCATAGGTTACGCCCCTAAGCTGGCATTCCTTGACATCAAAAACCGGCTCGCCAATACGATAGCTCACGTATTCGAGCGCGGCATTGCCAGAGTAACTGACAATCGGGAATACGGATTTGAATGCTGCGTGAAGACCGGTTTCCCGGCGGTCTTCAGGAGCGGCTTCCATTTGGAGGAAGTCCCGGAACGAATCCAGCTGAATAGACAGCAAATAGGGGACGTCCATCACGGAAGGCAATTTACTAAAATCTTTGCGAATCCGCTTTTTCTCAGTGTAGGAGTAAGTCATCTGCATTCCCCAGCTTTAGACCTGATACCTGGTATCAAGAAGCAACCAATGTTCTGCTTCGGGGCCGAATTGCTCGGCTTATCGCGCCGTCTTGAACAAGACTCTGGCTGTAGGTTATAGATCTGACATCAACCTGCAATTGCTCACCAGACTCTATAGCATATACAACAGAAAAAGGCCGGTGGCCCAAAGCCACCAGCCTGTCCATGCTTATCGCACGGTTTCGATCAACAGCCGACTCTTACTTGAGCTCAACAGAAGCGCCTGCTTCCTCAAGCTTCTTCTTGGCTTCTTCAGCGTCGTCTTTGCTAGCTGCTTCCTTGATAACGGAAGGAGCGCTGTCGACCATTTCCTTGGCTTCTTTCAGACCCAGGCCAGTCAGTTCACGAACGGCCTTGATTACGTTTACTTTCTTCTCACCAGGACCGGTAAGTACAACGTCAAACTCGGTCTGCTCTTCAGCAGCGGCTTCGCCACCACCAGCAGCTGCCGGCGCAGCAGCAACGGCTGCAGCGGCAGAAACACCGAATTTTTCTTCCATTGCTTCAACCAGCGCAACTACGTCCATTACGCTCATTTCAGCGATTGCGTTCAAAATGTCTTCGTTAGACAGAGCCATGACTTTCTCCCAAAAATATAAAAAATGGTGTTCAACAGAATCAAGCAGCTTCTTGCTTCTGGTCGCGAACTGCCGCTACAGCACGAGTCACTTTCGAAGGAACTTCGTTCAGTGTCCGTGCCAGCTTGGTGATCGGTGCCTGTGTTACTGCGGCCAGCATTGTCAGCGCTTCGTGACGTGTTGGCAGCTTGGCAAGACGGTCGATCTGGTCTGCACCCATCAGCTCTCCGCCGACGGCCAGTGCCTTAATCTCGAACGCCTCTTTCTCTTTCGCAAAATCCTTCAACAGACGCGCTGCCGCGCCCGGATCTTCCATAGAGAATGCCAGAATGGTCGGGCCGACCAGGGCTTCGTCGATGCACTCGAACTCGGTACCGCGAATCGCGATCTTCGCCAGGTTGTTACGAACAACCTTCAGACGCACGTTTTCGGCACGAGCCTTGGCACGAAGCGCCGTCATGTCACCAGAGGTAACACCACGGTAGTCAGCCATAACCACAGACAGAGCACCACCGGCAGTCTCGTTGACTTCAGCGACGATCGCTTTCTTGTCTTCGAGTCTAATTGCCACTGGATTTCTCCTCGATTTCGCCGGGTCTTCCCGGCAAACCCACATATACCCCTCGCGGGGCTCCTAACGGTGTTTGGGTTCAGAGAGAACGTCTTCACACCGTCTGCGCAGGCGTTGCTTTAACCCTTGCAGCACTTCCAGTCAGACCGAAAGTGCTTCGGGGGCCTGCGGTCTTTGACAGCCTTGGCTTCCGCCCAGACTACAAAGTAACCACCGATCAAAGGATCAAATAGCGAGACCGCTCTGATCGATAGTCAGGCCAGGACCCATAGTCGAGGAAATGGTGATCTTTTTGAGATACACGCCTTTCGCCGACGACGGCTTGGCCTTTTTCAGATCTGCTACCAGAGCTTCAAGGTTTTCCTTGATGTTCTGCGCAGAGAATTCAACGTTACCCAGCGGAGCGTGGATAATGCCGTTCTTGTCGGTGCGGTAACGAACCTGACCGGCCTTGGCGTTCTTGACCGCAGTCTCGACGTCAGGAGTCACAGTACCCACCTTCGGGTTCGGCATCAGGCCACGGGGACCAAGAATCTGGCCCAGCTGACCAACAACACGCATGGCGTCCGGAGTGGCGATAACCACGTCGAAATCCATGTTGCCTTTCTTAACTTCGTCCGCCAGATCGTCCATGCCTACAACGTCTGCACCAGCAGCCGTTGCTTTCTCGGCATTGGCGCCCTGGGTAAATACAGCGACGCGAACGGTCTTGCCGGTGCCGTGAGGCAGAACAGTGCTGCTACGGACAACCTGGTCGGATTTACGTGCGTCAACGCCCAGATTGACGGCTACGTCGACAGACTCTTTGAACTTCACGTTCTGGCCCAGCTCAACCAGCAGTGCAACTGCTTCGTCGACAGAGTAGGAACGGGTAGAGTCTACCTTTTCACGAATAAGCTTCTGACGCTTGCTCAGCTTCGCCATGTTACAGGCCCTCCACGTTCAGGCCCATGCTGCGGGCTGTTCCTGCAATGGTACGTACCGCTGCGTCCATATCGGCTGCAGTCAGGTCCGGCTCTTTGGTCTTGGCAATTTCTTCAAGCTGCTCGCGGGTCACGGTACCGACTTTCTCGGTATTCGGACGACCGGAGCCACTCTTGATGCCAGCGGCCTTCAGGAGAAGAACCGGTGCAGGCGGAGTCTTGGTAATAAAGGTAAAGCTGCGATCACTGTAAACGGTGATCACGGTCGGAATCGGCAGACCAGGCTCCATGTCCTGAGTCTGGGCGTTGAACGCCTTGCAGAATTCCATGATGTTTACGCCGCGCTGACCCAGTGCAGGACCAACGGGGGGACTCGGGTTGGCCTTGCCGGCAGCAACCTGAAGCTTGATGTACGCTTCAATTTTCTTTGCCATGATAGATCTCCTGTGGGTTCAAACGCCTCTCGGCTCCCCGTTTTTACAACTGCTAAGAGCAGACACAAAAAGCCCGCGTCGCTTGAGCGCGCGAGCTTTCAGCTTTCCCGTTACCGGTCAGTCTTTTTCGACCTGCCCAAACTCCAGCTCTACCGGAGTTGAACGACCAAAGATCAGAACGGCAACCTTGACCCGACTCTTGTCGTAGTCAACTTCCTCAACCACACCATTGAAGTCCGCAAAAGGACCTTCAACAACGCGAACAATCTCACCCGGCTCGAACAGCGTCTTCGGCTTGGGCTTGTCTGCACCGCTTTCGACTCGACGAAGGATCGCTTCCGCTTCCTTTTCGGTGATCGGTGCAGGCTTATCCTTGGTACCACCAATAAAACCAAGAACACGCGGGGTGTTCTTCACAAGGTGCCACGTCGCATCGTCCATTTCCATCTGGACCAGTACGTACCCGGGATAGAATTTGCGCTCACTCTTGCGCTTCTTCCCTTCTCGCATTTCGACGACTTCCTCGGTCGGAACCAGGATCTCGCCGAAACGGTCTTCCATCTCGTGCAGCGCAACGCGCTCCCTGAGAGTGCGCATTACCTGCTTTTCGAAGCCAGAATACGCATGAACGACGTACCAGCGCTTAGCCATTGCCCACTCCTGTTAACCGATAAACCCGGCGACCAGCCAGCTGATCAGCGAATCCATACCCCACAACAACAGAGCCACAACGAGCACAAACACCACAACAATCGCTGTCGTCTGCACAAGCTCGGGCCTGGTGGGCCATACCACTTTCCGGATCTCTACTCTCGCTTCCTTCAGCAGCGTCGCGAAGCGACGACCACGGTCGGTCTGGAGGGCAACAAGCGCCGCCACAATTGCGAGACCTACAAGAGCCAGAACCCGATACAGCAGAGACTCGGCACTATAATACTGATTCCCCACCACACCGATGGCGATCAGAACGAAAACAACCAGCCACTTCACGAAATCGAAACGGCTGGCTGACTGAACGGCTTTTGACTCCATAGGAATCAACTTATGTATCCGGATGTTAAAAAATGGCAGGCCAGGAGGGAATCGAACCCCCAACCTGCGGTTTTGGAGACCGCTGCTCTGCCAATTGAGCTACTGGCCTGCACCGAAACAACTCAGTGCACTTACTCTCGAGTCCATTACTCGATAATCTTGGAGACTACGCCGGCACCAACGGTACGGCCGCCTT
Organism: Marinobacter flavimaris; assembly: GCF_045057155.1. NCBI lineage: Bacteria > Pseudomonadati > Pseudomonadota > Gammaproteobacteria > Pseudomonadales > Marinobacteraceae > Marinobacter > Marinobacter flavimaris. Next base: position 4,393,379 of record NZ_CP171359.1, on the reverse strand, counting down.
CACGAATCGCGAAGCGCAGGCCATCTTCCATGGCGATCGGAGCAATCAGGGTAACACTCATCTTGACGTTGTCACCCGGCATAACCATTTCCACACCTTCCGGCAGTTCGCAAGAACCGGTTACGTCGGTGGTACGGAAGTAGAACTGCGGACGGTAGCCCTTGAAGAACGGAGTATGACGGCCGCCTTCTTCTTTGGACAGTACGTACACTTCGCACTCGAACTTGGTGTGCGGAGTGATGGAACCCGGAACCGCCAGAACCTGACCACGCTCAACGTCGTCACGCTTGGTGCCACGCAGAAGCGCACCAATGTTCTCACCGGCACGACCTTCGTCCAGCAGCTTGCGGAACATCTCAACACCAGTACAAGTGGTCTTCACGGTATCCTTGATACCAACGATTTCCACTTCGTCACCAGTCTTGATAACGCCACGCTCAACACGGCCGGTCACAACAGTACCACGACCAGAGATAGAGAAGACGTCCTCGATCGGCATCAGGAACGGCTGATCGATCGCACGCTCCGGCTCGGGGATGTAGTCATCCAGAGCTTCTACCAGCTTCTTAACAGCGGTAGTACCCATCTCGTTGTCGTCTTTGCCTTCCAGCGCCATCAGCGCAGAACCGGTGATGATCGGAGTGTCGTCACCCGGGAAGTCGTACTGGCTCAGCAGGTCACGAACTTCCATCTCAACCAGCTCGAGCAGCTCTTCATCGTCTACCATGTCCGCTTTGTTCAGGAACACAACGATGAAAGGTACGCCAACCTGACGGGACAGCAGGATGTGCTCACGGGTCTGCGGCATGGGGCCGTCAGCTGCGGAGCAAACCAGGATCGCGCCGTCCATCTGCGCCGCACCAGTGATCATGTTCTTCACATAGTCAGCGTGGCCCGGGCAGTCTACGTGAGCGTAGTGGCGATTCGGGGAATCGTACTCAACGTGGGAAGTCGCAATGGTAATACCACGCGCCTTCTCTTCCGGTGCGTTATCGATCTGGTCGAAGGCACTCGCAGAGCCTGTACCCCAAACTTCGTGACATACACGGGTCAGGGCAGCAGTCAAAGTGGTTTTACCATGGTCAACGTGACCAATGGTGCCTACGTTCAAGTGCGGCTTATTACGTTCAAACTTAGACTTAGACATTCGACCAATCTCCCTAATCAACCAGGATCGTAACGTTGACCGGATAAATAATGGAGCTCATGGGCGGATTTGAACCGCCGACCTCACCCTTACCAAGGGTGTGCTCTACCAACTGAGCTACATGAGCATTACAAAACAAATTGGAGCGGGCAGCGGGAATCGAACCCGCGTCATCAGCTTGGAAGGCTGAGGTAATAGCCACTATACGATGCCCGCGAGCAATTTAGTGGTGGAGGGGGCAGGATTCGAACCTGCGAAGGCGATGCCGTCAGATTTACAGTCTGATCCCTTTGGCCACTCGGGAACCCCTCCGAGTCGGATTCGCGTGAGCGAATCCGTCAAAACTTAAAGTGGAGCTGGCGGACGGAATCGAACCCCCGACCTGCTGATTACAAGTCAGCTGCTCTACCAACTGAGCTACGCCAGCTCACATTCGCCTCGTCAGCGAGGGCGGTATACTACGGATTTTTTTCTGGCGTTGCAACACCTTCACAAGGCCTGATTTCAACGAAATCAAAATTGCTGCCGTAATCCGCTTTCACCGCCTGAACCAGTTCTTCAGCGAGTTCTGGTTCCGCCTCAAAAGAGAGCGCGTAGCTTATCTGATTTCGGGGGAAGTTGACCAGTACCGCATTAAGATTCTGACGTTTTTTTTCTTCCAGCACGGAAATTGCAGATTCGCGGGACTCGAACAGCCCCAGCGAAATGGCATTGCGGTTTTCGCCCTCGGTAACCAGATAGGAGTCGATCCCCTGCCTCTGAATGTCACGGAACTGGCTCAGGGCGACAGCCTCGGGCTGGGGTGGAATAAGAACCCAGTGCAGGGGTGCCAGCTCTCTTTCGACTTCTTCAATCCTGAAACCCGCCTCCTCCGCGAGAGGTTGACTGTCCACCAGGCTTCGGGCGCGCTCCGCGGTTTCAATCCATCCAAGGCGGGCACAGGACATTTCGGATTCGTCGGCGGGTGCACCAGGCCCGACACCGGAGTCTGCCGGCCCCGGCGATTTGAGGCTGGCCACCCTTGGCAGGCTGCCACTGGCAACATTGGCCATGCCGCCCGATGGCCCCACGAAGTCCGGCAGGTAATAAATAGCAATACTCACCAGCACCAGCACCAACGCCAACCACCTCATCCGGAGGTTTCCTCCGCATGAATTGCACGAAGTCCCGACAACACAAGATCCGGGCGAGAAATACCGGGCAGACCAAGACCGATAAGCCGGTCAGCATCGCCGCCAGTAACCAGAATTTCAGACAGTGACAGTTTTCGGGCGTCAGCGATCACCCGCTCAATCATCGCAGCAGACAGCCAGGCAAGACCATGGTTCACGCACTCTCCGGTACTCTTGCCAGGGTCCGTTGCCAGCCCCTGGTCCGGGTCGAACCAGATCCGGGCGGCATCGGTCCGGAGACTGCGCAGCATCATCTGCAGGCCAGGAAGAATATAACCACCCAGATGCTGACCATGCCGATCAACATAATCGACAGTAACGGCACTGCCTGCGTCCAAGACCGCAAAGCCCTGCCTGTGATCGAGCCAGGCACCGTACATTCCATGCCACCGATCAGCCCCCATTCTCGAGACATCCTGGTAGGCGTTCATGAGGCCATTCCGGGACTGTTCCGACCAGTAAAAGCGAACCGGCGCCTGACACAGCTTCTCGACGGAGCCCGCCAAATGAGTTCGCCTTTCTTCAGAGGCGACGGTGGATATGGCGACAGACACAACCTTTCCGATCAGTTCTCCCGACATGCCCAGGGGGTTCTCGTCTTCGAGAGAGCCGGTCCCCGAGGCCAGAACCTCATCCTGGTTTGCAAGACACCACTTCAGCCGGGTGTTACCCGCGTCAATAAACAGATTCATTTTGCCACTCGCAGACTGATTTCCCCTGCGCGCACCGGAACAAGCCCGTTTTCGGTCCGGATTTGATAGTTGCCGGCGTCATCAATGCCACAACCGACACCTTCGACATCACCGCCCCGGGCCTTGAGCGATTTTCCCATGAACACATCGCGACGCTGCCAGGACTCCCGAAAATCTGCAAACCCGATATCCGAGAACAGCGCGACAGCATCGAATACAGCATCGATGATTGCACCACCGATCTGGCTGCGCGACCACTCGACTTGAGGGCAGACCCTGGCGAGGCTGCTCCAGGGTTGATCGACGCCATCAGCCCGGGACATATGTACATTCAGCCCGATACCCGCAATTACCTGCACCACGCCTTCCTCCAGCTCACCCTGGAGCTCCACCAGGATGCCGCCAAGCTTGCCGTCCGGCAGAAAAATATCATTTGGCCACTTGAGTCCGACCTCCGGCACTCCCAGTCGTTCCAGGGCATTGGCCACCGCAACGCCGAGCACCAGACTCAACCCATCCAGTACTCCGAAGCCGCCGTGGAAGGTGAGCCCCATGCTCAGGTACAGGTTTTCGCCCCGGGGGCTTTGCCATACACGCCCCCGTCGGCCTCGGCCGGACGTCTGACAGTCGGCGATAGCCACCGGGACACCCTTGCTTCCGGCGGTAATCTGCCTGATCACCTCGGCATTGGTCGAGTCAACCTCGTCGAGGACTGTCAGTGAAAGCTCCTGCTCCCGGCCGGCGGCAATTTCACGAAGCACCCGTGCCCTATCGAGCAGGTCCACCCGGGACACCAGCTGATATCCACGTCCGCGAATCGTGGCAATGTCAGCACCTTCCTCCATCGCGCGACGAATCTGCTTCCAGATTGCGGTACGACTAACCCCGAGCTTTTCGGCCAGCGCGGCTCCGGAGTGAACCTGACCGTCACTGAGCAGCTCTATAAGTGCTTTGGATTTCATAAGATGCATCCAGCCATGAAATTGGGTAAGGCCGGATTAAACACCAGGGAAGGGAAAAAGACAAAGTTGGCGGTGTCGCTTTGCGAACCGCCTGTCGGAAGATCAGGGAATCGGGGTTGCGGTCAGATTGGCCTTGATATCAAAGTTCTGCATTTTGACGCCATAGACGGCCGTCTGAGCACCACCAACGGGATGAACCAGATCGATATTGTTGATCGAGAGTTCCTTGAACCGGCTTCTCGCCTTCACCGCAAACCCGAGCGGTCTGTTGTCGGCCTCGGCGAGGGTTGGATTGGAGACATAGCGGTAGCCGGCAGCGGACGAACCATCCATGATTTTTTCATCGCCCCGGTTGCCTGTCACTCCCATTGCATCCGGACCGTCCTCCTTTTTCACAACCCGGGTTTGATAGACATCCACGGAAAGATCGGTCCGTAGCCCAAACGAGTTGTCGTCTACGCCATCACCATCAAAGTCCCCACCATCGCTGGTATGGATATCGTTCAGAACGAGGCTCGTCCCGGTTCCGTTCATGGCCTCACCAACACCGCTGCTTTGCCGGTTGGTTTCCCAGGTCAGCGAGTTCTTCCGGGCTTCATTGATGGCCTTGGCAAGCACCTGCTTCAGGCGGACCGTCAGCCCCTCCTCACCCCGGGTTTCCCAGACGCCTCCGGAAGCCGCACAAGCGGATGGACTATCACCCATGCCACCGGCGCAGACATCGCCGGCCCCGCCGGGGACGACGGTCATGCTGCTGCCGGTTTCGTATTTCTGAATCACGAACCTCCCGAAACTCTGACCGGATTCCTTGTCGCCGATTCTCAGATTGCCGATATCCATGGTGCTCCAGGATTCGCCCTTGATCACCGCAAGCCCCTCCTGGCTGACATCAACGGTCATGTCGCGCACATGCGCGTCATAATCCAGTTCGGTAATCCAGAGGCCCTTCTGGGGAATTTCACCATTTCCTTCATCGTAGGGCACCGCGATAATCGCCGCCTTGCCGTTCCTGATGCTGACATCGGAATTGATGGTAATCCCCTCACCCGATGCGCCTCCTGCGCCGAGCGTCACATGGCCATCAAGCTCGAATTCGTAAGCCGGATAGAACCCCAGTGCCAGCAGCAGCTCTGTGCCACCCTGCAAGGGGGCGTCATCACTTCCTACTCGCAGACCGTTGATCCGGTAGCCGGCCCTGATGTCCTCGAAACCAATCCGCAGACCATCGAAGAACTCGGTACCGTTGGTGACGCCATCGCGAGTTACATTGACCGTTACATCGCCCTGCCCCCAGGACTGCAGGCCACTGAATATCACCCGGTTGCCGTCTTCGGTGTAGCTGAAATCGGCAAGCCGAAGACTCCATTCAGTGGCAAGTCGCAAGCCCTGAGGCCCGGCGTCAGGGTGTCCACCCCCCTGCAGATAGATCGCATTGGAATAGCTGCGGCCGTTGAACACCTGATCTTCAAGCAAAAAGCTGACATTCACCTGACCGATACTCTTGCCATTGCCACCCACCTCAATAGCGCCAATGCTGAATTCACCATCCATGGAGCCAAGGGTCAGGGCCAGGGCCGGTCTATTCTGCCAGTCGGTCGCCACATCGAGCCGGAGGTCGTTAATCCGATAGACGCCAGTGATGTCTCGAAGCGCGAGGGCCTTTCCGTCATCCCTGTATAGAAAAGAGGCCGAGTGTATAACGGTCTCGTTATCGATTCGCAGACCCTCTCCGGATCGGCCGCCGGCAGTCAGGCTGGTGCTGGAGGAAAGCTCGTAACTTCCACTCAGGCTGCCATAGCTGGGCAGAGGTTGTCCGTTGCCGGAATCGACGGATACGCCATGATTCAGGGGGTTGCTGCTGTAACGAATCGCGCCGACCTCCCAATCCCCGGTTATTCTGGGCGCATTCAGAGCCAGAGTGTCGTCGACCACATCCAGGGTTACTCCCAGTGCCTCCACACTCATGGTGATATCGTCCAGAAAAACTTTATTGCCATTGGTGCGATATCCCAGACGGCCGCCGGTCATCGTGTAGGCGGAGTCAAAGGTATATCCGGCCCCGCCAACGGAGCTGCCCTGCCTTATATTTAAATACCCTTCCAGAGAATGATCGAAAAAGATCCCCCCCATACTGACACCGGGGGCCCCGGCGAGCCGGATATCACCGAACTCGATCCGTCGGTCTTTCACCAGGTAATCGAGGTTAAGGGATGCATCCTCCTCAACATCGATGCGAATCAGGTGGAATGCCTGACCAGAAGGATCAACGGCGGACCCAATGCGAAAACCGTCCAGATGGATGCTGCTGCCATCATCAACATAGGACAGTCGATCTGCCGTCAGGCCAAGATCGAGCTCTACCGACAAACCACTCTGGCCACTGATGTTTGCCAGCGTGGAATCGTCCAGGCTTTTCATGTCGGCGACCACCGGCAAGGCGAGGACCACACAAAACAGCCCAGTGGCCATCGGGGCAAGTTGTTTGATTCTGTCTGGCGCGCCCATAACCGTTAACCTCTTCAATCTCACGGATTCCCCGCCGGAAACACGAGCAGGTTTCCTTCCATCACAACGTCCCCTCGCATATCAACAGAGAATATGTCGGTCTGCTGAAAGCCGGGGTCGGTGGGCCGGGCCGTGCTGCTGGAAGAAATCTTGAATTGAACGTCGTTGAACCGAACAGTATTGGGCAGCCCAAGCTCCAGCACATCCCGATTGAACAGTTCGCCATCACCACCGAATCCCGAATCGACTTTGCGGACCCGCAGTGTCAGGCCCTCAAACGCGAAATTGCCCCGAATATCATCAAGCACCATCCATCCGCCGTTTTCTTTCAGCCGGTAAGCAAAACGGGCGCCACACTTTTTGTCCACGTCATCACAACGTCCGAAATAACTGTTCTCAACCGGACCGCCCATTTCATTGATGCTGATATCGCCGGACAGGTAGATCCCACCCTGTCCGGAGATATCCGAGAGAGCTTCATCTTCCAGGCGGGCGAGTTCGGCAAGGCTGGGGAGTGAAAACAGAAAAACAGGGAGAGCCAGTATTGTTCTGCGCAGAAAGGATTTCATTGGCTCAGATCCCTGGTCTTAATGTTCAAGTGTTGTATCAGCATTCCCTGTACACGGGCCGAACCAAAATCGCGGTCGCCAACACTGAAATTTCCGATCTTGAGATTGCTGCGAAACTCCGGGTTCGTGTAGTAGGACTCGTAGAAATCCCAGGCGTCCGCATCACTGCTGCCGCGGAGACCGTCGGCACCGATCTCGCCCGGCTGAGGGCGCCGAATTGCAGCAACCTCCACAACAAAGTTTCCACTGCCATCAACGTCGAAGAATACCGGTTGAAGCTGGTTGCCAATCGCCAGCTCGAGCGCAAAATTGCTCATCAGTATTCGTGATCCGCAGGTGGAACCGTCCTGTGCGCAGGCATTGATAGAAAGTTCCGGGGAATAGAAATTCAGCTTGAACTGGCCGACCATCTGGCGCCGATCGTTATCGCCCCAAAGGCGCAGATAGCTACCATCGATGACAGCACTCTTTGCGTGGATATTGATATTGGCAGACCGGTCGTCACCAACTGCCACGTTCATCTGCATGCCGATGTCCGCTCGCTCCCCGATGTATCCAGCGGACGCCGGGCGACTCGAGCAGGTGCCGCTGCCGGGACCGGCCCCGGAGTCCATGCAGTCATAACCCTGGTCGCTATTGACCATGGCACTGGCTGCGAACTCCAGCACCGCCTTGTCAGCGATACCAATATCATTGCCATCCACCACATCAATTTTCCACGGGTTCAGGAGTCTCCCAAGATTGACCGGGCCCAGGGTCTCTCCGTAGTTGCTATTGGCCCCGGCGATGTAGAGATGGTTTACCGTAATATCGACATCACGGCCGTCGGTGCTTTTGATCCCGCCAATCCGGAAAATGCGTGCCTGCTCTCCCGAGGCATCCGGCTCATCCGTTCCATGGGAGAATTTGAAATTCTCCAGTACAAGGCCGATCCCGGCTCCATCAATCGAGGACATTTCAGTTTCCGAAAGCCCCTGAAGTTCCGCCTCAACAGGCACTGGGGCGGTCAGAACAGCCGCCATCACCAGAAGGAACCGCGCGAAAACAGGAAGCTGACTGAAACTCAACCATTTCATACGAAGCTCCTCAGAACAGACCTTTGCCGCGGTCGATGTATTCGGTGCGGTAACGCTGGGTGCCATAGAGCGCCTCGTTGAGATTGACCTCAGTAGCGCCGTTGGGAATATTGAAGAAGGCACCTGATGTGGCCTTGATAAAATCTTCGGGCGTGAAGTCTGTTTTCTTTACATCCTTCAGCCAATCAAGATCTTTGGTCTGGAATGAGATAAAAGCACCGTCGGCCGGCCCGGTGATACGCCGCTCGCCATTGACCTCACCAACCTCTCCTACCGGGAAGCTGTTATAGATATCCAGGTCGAAACAGGAATCTATTCCAAGGACCAGGCAGTCCTCCGCGTAAACATAAATGTCACCGCCTGAACAGCTGAAAAAGGAACAATCCGGAACCTCGATTCGGGAACTCGACCCCCAGCCGATCAGATTCTTTACCGACCAGCGGGTAAAGCCGCTTGCGCCTTCGAGAATGAACCGTTCGCCATCCGGAATACCGATGTATTCCGCTCTTACCGGGTCCAGGGAGCCAATGTTTGGATCGCCCTCCGCACCGTAAACCAGCTCTGCCTTGGTGGATAATGGACTACCGCCTTCGAGTAGAGGGGTGAGGAGCACGATGATTTGGTCAAAAAGGTTACCGCTTGAGCTGGCCTGGCTCAGCCCTTCACCGCGGTCAATGATGTCCACGTTCACATTGCCAGTCAGCGTTTCAATCTTGCCGGACAGGACACCCATGGATTCACCGAAACCCAGTCGGAAGCCGACCACTTCTTCAGTTTGTTCATCGAAGGCAAACTCCAGAAACGGATTCTGGATCAAGAAAGGAACGATCTCCCCCTCTGCATAGGCGCTGCCATCGGGCTTTCGCTGTCTCGGAGCTTTGGGATTGGCGTCAAAGTAAGCCTGATTGTTAATGTATCCAAGGGCAAAATCTTCAATATAGACATCCGAAGTGCCCGGTTTCTCACCTTCCCGGTCGTAACGGCCCATTTCCAGCACATCCACATTGGTCTGGATTTCAATGTCCATTCCGAGATTGACCCGGGTATAGGCGGTGTTGTCGTTGGCATCAGGATGGTACTGGCGGTCAACCGATACAAAGGCCTGCCCTGTGACTTCAGACATCTGTCGATCTGAAATCGGGCGCAGTTCGGCGTTGACCCCCGAAGCCAGTAAAGGCAGGAGGAGAAGCGAATAAAATGGTTTACTCATAGTCACATCTCACCGCGGCCGCTTCTTGTTATTGGCGGCTGATTTAAAGATGACTGATGAGCGTCTCTGAGGCTGGCTTGGATTTTTGGTGTTGTTTTAGCCAGTTCTTTTACAGAAGTGTAACCTCGGTTACATGTTGTCACTGTGCGCAATGTCATGGTTTTGGCATTTGCCAAATTTCAGGCAATAAAAAACCCCAGCATCGAGGATGCTGGGGTTTTCGGTATTAGGAGCCTGACGATGACCTACTCTCACATGGGCAACGCCACACTACCATCGGCGCTGGTCTGTTTCACTTCTGAGTTCGGGATGGGATCAGGTGGTTCCAGACCGCTATGGTCGTCAGGCAAAACGGTTGATCACTGGGGGACGAGAAGGAACTGAGTGATGTTGATTTCGTTTGAGCGGTTAGGCTCTGCGTTATCCGCAATTGTCTTGGGTGTTATATAGTCAAGCCGCACGAGCAATTAGTATCGGTTAGCTCAACGCCTCGCAGCGCTTACACACCCGACCTATCAACGTCCTGGTCTTGAACGGCTCTTCAGGGACCTCGAGGGTCCAGGGAGATCTCATCTTGGAAGGGGCTTCCCGCTTAGATGCTTTCAGCGGTTATCCTGTCCGAACATAGCTACCGGGCAATGCGACTGGCGTCACAACCCGAACACCAGAGGTTCGTCCACTCCGGTCCTCTCGTACTAGGAGCAGCTTTCCTCAAATCTCCAACGTCCACGGCAGATAGGGACCGAACTGTCTCACGACGTTCTAAACCCAGCTCGCGTACCACTTTAAATGGCGAACAGCCATACCCTTGGGACCGGCTTCAGCCCCAGGATGTGATGAGCCGACATCGAGGTGCCAAACACCGCCGTCGATGTGAACTCTTGGGCGGTATCAGCCTGTTATCCCCGGAGTACCTTTTATCCGTTGAGCGATGGCCCTTCCATACAGAACCACCGGATCACTATGACCTACTTTCGTACCTGCTCGACGTGTCTGTCTCGCAGTTAAGCGGGCTTGTGCCATTACACTAACCGCATGATGTCCGACCATGCTTAGCCCACCTTTGTGCTCCTCCGTTACGCTTTGGGAGGAGACCGCCCCAGTCAAACTACCCACCACACAGTGTCCTCATCCCCGATAAGGGGACCAAGTTAGAACCTCAAACATGTCAGGCTGGTATTTCAAGGTTGGCTCCATGAGAACTGGCGTTCCCACTTCAAAGCCTCCCAGCTATCCTACACAAACATGCTCAAAGTTCACTGTGAAGCTATAGTAAAGGTTCACGGGGTCTTTCCGTCTAGCCGCGGATACACCGCATCTTCACGGCGATTTCAATTTCACTGAGTCTCGGGTAGAGACAGCGCCCCCATCGTTACGCCATTCGTGCAGGTCGGAACTTACCCGACAAGGAATTTCGCTACCTTAGGACCGTTATAGTTACGGCCGCCGTTTACCGGGGCTTCGATCAAGAGCTTCGCGCAAGCGCTAACCCCATCAATTAACCTTCCGGCACCGGGCAGGCGTCACACCGTATACGTCCACTTTCGTGTTTGCACAGTGCTGTGTTTTTAATAAACAGTCGCAGGGGCCTGGTATCTTCGACTGGCTTCAGCTCCACCCGCAGGGATTTCACTTACCACCAGCGTGCCTTCTCCCGAAGTTACGGCACCATTTTGCCTAGTTCCTTTACCCGAGTTCTCTCAAGCGCCTTGGTATTCTCTACCTGACCACCTGTGTCGGTTTGGGGTACGGTCTCGAATAGCCTGAAGCTTAGAAGATTTTCCTGGAAGCAGGGCATCAATGACTTCCCGCTCTAAGAGCAGTCGTCGTCGCGTCTCGAGATTGTGGACCCGGATTTGCCTAAGTCCACTCCCTACTCGCTTAAACCGGGACAACCGTCGCCCGGCTCACCTAGCCTTCTCCGTCTCTCCATCGCAGCTATCCAAGGTACGGGAATATTAACCCGTTTCCCATCGACTACACCTTTCGGTCTCGCCTTAGGGGCCGACTCACCCTGCGCCGATTAGCGTTGCGCAGGAACCCTTGGTCTTCCGGCGTGCGGGTTTTTCACCCGCATTGTCGTTACTCATGTCAGCATTCGCACTTCTGATACCTCCAGCATGCTTCTCAACACACCTTCGCAGGCTTACAGAACGCTCCCCTACCCCGCATACAAAGTATGCAGCCGCAGCTTCGGTGACCAGTTTGAGCCCCGTTACATCTTCCGCGCAGGCCGACTCGACTAGTGAGCTATTACGCTTTCTTTAAAGGATGGCTGCTTCTAAGCCAACCTCCTAGCTGTCTGAGCCTTCCCACATCGTTTCCCACTTAACTGGTACTTGGGGACCTTAGCTGGCGGTCTGGGTTGTTTCCCTCTTCACGACGGACGTTAGCACCCGCCGTGTGTCTCCCGGATAGTACTCACAGGTATTCGGAGTTTGCATCGGGTTGGTAAGTCGGGATGACCCCCTAGCCGAAACAGTGCTCTACCCCCTGTGGTATTCGTCCGAGGCGCTACCTAAATAGCTTTCGGGGAGAACCAGCTATCTCCGGGCTTGATTAGCCTTTCACTCCGATCCACAAGTCATCCCCTGGCTTTTCAACGACAGTGGGTTCGGTCCTCCAGTGCCTGTTACGGCACCTTCAACCTGCTCATGGATAGATCGCCCGGTTTCGGGTCTATGCCCAGCGACTAAATCGCCCTATTCAGACTCGGTTTCCCTACGGCTCCCCTAAACGGTTAACCTCGCCACTGAACATAAGTCGCTGACCCATTATACAAAAGGTACGCCGTCACGGAACAAGTCCGCTCCGACTGCTTGTACGCATACGGTTTCAGGATCTATTTCACTCCCCTCACAGGGGTTCTTTTCGCCTTTCCCTCACGGTACTGGTTCACTATCGGTCAGTCAGGAGTATTTAGCCTTGGAGGATGGTCCCCCCATGTTCAGACAGGATATCACGTGTCCCGTCCTACTCGATTTCACCAGACTCAGGTTTCGGATACGGGGCTATCACCCACTATGGCGGCACTTTCCAGAGCCTTCTCCTACCAGTTGTCTAGCTTAAGGGCTAATCCCCGTTCGCTCGCCGCTACTTAGGGAATCTCGGTTGATTTCTTTTCCTCGGGGTACTTAGATGTTTCAGTTCCCCCGGTTCGCCTCTTACACCTATGTATTCAGTGCAAGATACCGACCCGAAAGTCGGTGGGTTTCCCCATTCAGAAATGCCCGGATCACAGCTTGTTTGCCAGCTCCCCGAACCTTATCGCAGGCTTCCACGTCTTTCATCGCCTCTGACTGCCAAGGCATCCACCGTATGCGCTTAGTTGCTTGACTATATAACCCCAAGACAACTGATCACGAATCCACACCCATCACCAGGCAAGCCTGATTCAGAGGTTTCTTCGAGACAGCCACTTGAAGCAATAGAACAACCACTTCAACGACAACACCGGATAACGCTTGAAATCGTTATCACTCTGATCAATGAATTCCGGAGATAATGGAATCCATCAATCGTGTTCTATCTCGTCCAATTTGTTAAAGAGCAAATCTGACCCAGTGATCAGAAAGAAGATCTTCAGCCACAACTCTTAATCGAGTCACACAACTGAAAAGCTTGTTTCTGTACACTGCTAACCGAAGTTAGTCAGTAATTTGGTGGAGCTAGGCAGGATCGAACTGCCGACCTCCTGCGTGCAAGGCAGGCGCTCTCCCAGCTGAGCTATAGCCCCAGAACTTGTCCAGCTTCCGTTACTCGTCGTTGCAGCATTCATTCGCATCAGTCATGACCCATCGAGGGTCACTCCTTCACTCATTCAAGCTGCGCCTAGATTAACGCAATCTGTCCTGCGCCCTGCTATCGTCTCCAAGACCAGGATTTTGCTGATCTAGGCGTCAAAGTGCGCCGCATAGCCTGCTATGCAAGTGCTTTGACAACGACGAGCAGTGAAATTCTGGTGGGTCTGGGTGGACTTGAACCACCGACCTCACCCTTATCAGGGGTGCGCTCTAACCACCTGAGCTACAGACCCAAAAACACGGGCCTGCAACGACCCATCTGCTCTCTTTATTCAGCTAACCAAGTAATTCGTGTGGACTCTGACCGAAGCGTTCGGCTTCGTTTAAGGAGGTGATCCAGCCGCAGGTTCCCCTACGGCTACCTTGTTACGACTTCACCCCAGTCATGAACCACACCGTGGTGATCGTCCTCCCGAAGGTTAGACTAACCACTTCTGGTGCAATCCACTCCCATGGTGTGACGGGCGGTGTGTACAAGGCCCGGGAACGTATTCACCGTGACATTCTGATTCACGATTACTAGCGATTCCGACTTCACGCAGTCGAGTTGCAGACTGCGATCCGGACTACGATGCGTTTTGTGAGATTGGCTCCCCCTCGCGGGTTTGCAGCCCTCTGTGCGCACCATTGTAGCACGTGTGTAGCCCTGGCCGTAAGGGCCATGATGACCTGACGTCATCCCCACCTTCCTCCGGTTTGTCACCGGCAGTCTCCCTAGAGTTCTCAGCCGAACTGCTAGCAACTAGGGATAGGGGTTGCGCTCGTTACGGGACTTAACCCAACATCTCACGACACGAGCTGACGACGGCCATGCAGCACCTGTGTCAGAGTTCCCGAAGGCACCAATCCATCTCTGGAAAGTTCTCTGCATGTCAAGGCCAGGTAAGGTTCTTCGCGTTGCGTCGAATTAAACCACATGCTCCACCGCTTGTGCGGGCCCCCGTCAATTCATTTGAGTTTTAACCTTGCGGCCGTACTCCCCAGGCGGTCTACTTAGTGCGTTAGCTGCGCCACTAAGACTTCAAGAGTCCCAACGGCTAGTAGACATCGTTTACGGCGTGGACTACCAGGGTATCTAATCCTGTTTGCTCCCCACGCTTTCGCACCTCAGTGTCAGTATTGGTCCAGGTAGCCGCCTTCGCCACTGGTGTTCCTTCCTATATCTACGCATTTCACCGCTACACAGGAAATTCCACTACCCTCTACCATACTCTAGCCTGACAGTTCGAAATGCCGTTCCCAGGTTAAGCCCGGGGCTTTCACATCTCGCTTACCAAACCACCTACGCGCGCTTTACGCCCAGTAATTCCGATTAACGCTTGCACCCTCCGTATTACCGCGGCTGCTGGCACGGAGTTAGCCGGTGCTTCTTCTGTGAGTAACGTCAAGCCCTACGAGTATTAGTCGCAGAGTTTTCCTCCTCACTGAAAGTGCTTTACAACCCGAAAGCCTTCTTCACACACGCGGCATGGCTGGATCAGGGTTGCCCCCATTGTCCAATATTCCCCACTGCTGCCTCCCGTAGGAGTTCGGGCCGTGTCTCAGTCCCGATGTGGCTGATCATCCTCTCAGACCAGCTACGGATCGTCGCCTTGGTAGGCCTTTACCCCACCAACTAGCTAATCCGACATAGGCACATCCAATAGCGCAAGGTCCGAAGATCCCCTGCTTTCCCCCGAAGGGCGTACGCGGTATTAATCCGGGTTTCCCCGGGCTATCCCCCACTACTGGGCAGTTTCCTATGCATTACTCACCCGTCCGCCGCTCGTCAGCATCTAGCAAGCTAGATCTGTTACCGCTCGACTTGCATGTGTTAAGCCTGCCGCCAGCGTTCAATCTGAGCCATGATCAAACTCTTCAGTTTAAATCATACAAGAATCCGAAGATTCTCTATTCTTGCTCAAGACAAAACTCAATTTCGACGAGTCACTGTCCTGATATTTCATATCCGAAATACCTCGGCCAGCGCCCACACGAATTACTTGGTCAACTTTTTAAAGAGCGTTTGAGCTGTTGCTCAATCAAGGCCGCGTATTCTACATCGTAGCGCCGCCTTGTCAACCGTTTATTTTTCGATGTTTTCCGTCTCCGGAAAGCGCCGAAAAATGACCCGGCTTACTGCTTGTTTCGAGGCGCGCATTCTACAGTGAATCGCTTGCCTGTCAACTGCTTTCTGAAGAATTTTGAAACTCATTTTCTTCAGCGCTTTCAAACAGTTATCTTTCGATTCCTCAGCCGCCTCAGCGGTGCTCCCCTCGAAAGAGATGCGCATTCTACAGACCTGCCCGAGGGTGTCAACGGCGATTCTGAAAAAAACTCAAAATCGCCCCAAATCGATCAGACAGTAATCAGAACCCGGGCGATCTTCTTCTTGCCAGCCTGGATTACGCAATCATCGCCTTCCACAAACATCCGATCGCCTTCGAATTTCTGACCATCGACAAATACCGCACCACGCCCCAGGACATCCCGGGCTGCCGCGCCGTTCTTGACCAAACCCGCCAGGCGAAGCACCGCCGCCATCGGAATCTCGGACTGACCCTCTAAAGGCACTTCGACAGTCGGCACATTGTCCGGGATCTCGCCGAGCGCCACTCGGTTACCGGCGGACTTGTGGGCAGTGCGAGCTGCCTCCTCATCGTGGAACCGGGCAATAATCTCTTCCGCCAGCAACTTCTTATAGTCCTGCGGGTTAGCACCATCGGCGACAGCCTTACGGAACTCCTCCACCTCTGCAAGCGGCCGGAAGCTCAACAGCTCGAAGTAACGCCATAGAAGATCATCCGGCATGGAAAGCAACTTGGTGTACATCTCACCTGGCGAGTCATTCACGCCCACATAATTGCCCAGAGACTTGGACATCTTCTGAACACCGTCGAGCCCCTCCAAAATCGGCATGGTAAGGATCACCTGGGGCGATTGACCGTAGTGCTTTTGGAGAATTCGCCCCATCAGAAGATTGAACTTCTGGTCGGTCCCGCCCAGCTCAACATCGGCCTCCATGGCGACAGAGTCATACCCCTGAACCAACGGGTAAAGGAACTCGTGAATCGCAATCGCCTGCTCGGCGCGGTAGCGCTTGGTGAAGTCATCCCGCTCCAGCATTCGCGCAACGGTGTATTGCCCGGCAAGCTTGATCATATCGGCGGCGCTCATCTTACCCATCCAGTCGGAATTGAACATGACGCGCGTTTTCGCGGGATCAAGAATCTTGAACACCTGCTCTTTATAGCTGACCGCGTTCTCGGCGACCTGCTGCTCTGTTAGAGGAGGACGCGTGGCGCTTTTCCCGGTGGGGTCACCGATCATTCCGGTGAAATCTCCAATCAGAAACATCACCTCGTGACCAAGATCCTGAAACTGCCGCAGCTTGTTAATAAGAACGGTGTGCCCAAGATGAAGGTCCGGCGCAGTGGGGTCGAAACCCGCCTTAATCCGCAGCGGACGACCTTCCTTCAATTTTTCGATGAGCTCATCTTCCGGAATGAGTTCGTCTACGCCTCGCTTGATTATCGCCAACGCTTCATCAATGGATGCCATGAACAACACGTCCCCGCTTTGATCTTGGAAAGATTCTGTCAGTTACAGAGTTCAACAAAAGAAATCTGTGAGTTACCTGTTCCCCTGCTACAGTATGCTGACCAGATTTTGGCCAACACCGACTTTGCAGGGCGGCGTATTATAACAACGCTGTCAAAAGAAATCCGGAGGATGGAGCAGCAACCGTAATGTTCCACGCTGTCCCGCATGCATTTTATACGGTAATCTGTTGGACTATACTTGAACAACAGCTTTAATTAGGTAGTACAAGCTGCCGTAATACCGATTAAAACGGGTGCGATACGTGCTGAAAATGTTTCCTAAAACTCACATTACCATTGCTGCCGCGGCTACCGTTGTTGTTACCGCTGCCATTCTCATGAGCCCCAGCAGCAACGTTGAAGCCAAACGGATGTCCTATGCCCTGGATCTGGAGCAAGGCACCGTTTCCGAAACCGGCGCAGCGCCTGAGCAAGCAATGCCGACAGAGGCTCCCGTTGCGGACACCCAGCCGAAAGCGCCTGAATCCGATGTCCTGACAGAGGCTACGCAGCAGGCAAGCGTTTCCGCTCCCGAGCAACCTGTCGCTCCGAAGTTGCCGGAAATTGAATGGCAAACCTTCGCGATCAAGTCTGGTGACACGCTGTCCTCCCTGTTCAAGAAAGCTGGCTTTAACGACGGCATCATGCTTTCGGTTATTCATGGCGACGGAGAGGCCGAAAAACTCCAGCGCCTGTACGCCGGCGAAACCATTCGTTTTGCGACAACCGAAGACGGTGGGCTTGCTGCCATCGACTTGCAGAGAAACCGCCTGGAAACCCTGAAGATTACCAAAGAAGGCGAAAGCTTTACCGGCGAAACCGAAGTTCGCAAACCGGAAGCGCGGCCAGCCTTTGCATCAGGCACCATTGACGGCTCCCTCTATCTGGCTGCGCGCGAAGCGGGCCTCAACGACAGCCTGACCATGGAGCTGGCAGGCATCTTCGGCTGGGATATCGACTTTGTCTACGACGTCCGGAAGGGCGACCAGTTCGAAGTGGTTTACGAAGAACTCTACCTAGACGGCGAAAAGTTCGACACCGGCCGGATCCTGTCTGCACGATTCGTTAACCGCGGCGAAGAAAACCTCGCACTGCTTTATACCGACAGCAATGGCGACAGCGATTACTACGCTCCCGATGGCAAAAGCATGCGCAAGGCATTCCTGCGAACCCCCATCAATGCCCGGATTTCTTCTCCGTTCAACCTTCAGCGCCGCCATCCCGTTCTGGACGTAGTACGTCCGCATGAAGGCACCGATTACGCAGCGCCTCCCGGAACTCCCATCAAGGCGGCAGGTTCCGGTCGGGTGAAATTCGCAGGCTGGAAAGGTGGTTACGGACGAACTGTCATCCTCCAGCACGGCGACAACATCACCACGCTGTATGCACACATGAGCCGCCTGGGTAAAGGCATCAAGAATGGCACCCGAGTCAAGCAGGGCCAAACCATCGGGCATGTTGGTTCATCGGGCATGGTAACCGGACCTCACCTGCACTATGAGTTCAGGCTGAACGGGTCGCCGCGCAACTCCCGCACGGTCAAGTTGCCGGACGCCAAGCCCATTCCGTCTTCCGAGATGGCCCGATTCAAGCAATTCACCGAACAGCGAATCGCGCAGTTTGACGTGTTCCGCGAGAGCTATCAGCAACTCGCACTGGCTTCAGACGACTGAGAAACAAATGGAAGCCTGGATTGGATTGATGTCAGGCACCAGCATGGATGGCATTGATGCCGTGCTGGTGTCTTTCAATCACAGCGCCGTAAAGATCCACGCATCGCACACGATCCCCTACCCCGATCAGATTCGCCACCGACTCATTGCCGCCAGCCAGAACCAGGCCGAACCCGACGAAATCGGCGAACTGGATACTCTGGTCGGTCATCTGTTTGCCCAGGCCGCGGACGCGGTCATCCAAAGATCGGGATTCGATCGGGCGAAGATTCGGGGCATTGGCAGCCATGGACAAACCATTCGACACCAGCCTTCTGGCACCGCACCTTTCTCCATACAGATCGGCAACCCTTGCGTGCTGTCCGAAGCCACCAACATCACAACAGTTGCGGACTTCCGACGACGGGACATGGCCGCCGGAGGCCAGGGCGCACCGCTGGTCCCGGCCTTCCACAAGGCCTTTTTCAGCTCAGATGAGGAGAACCGCTGCATTCTCAACCTCGGGGGAATCGCCAACATTACCTGGCTCCCCGCCAGTGACGAGATACCGGCAACCGGTTTTGACACGGGCCCTGCCAATGCGCTGATGGATGCCTGGTGCCTCGACCAGACCGGGCTGCCTTTCGACAGCGACGGTCATTGGGCCATGGAGGGTTCGATTAACCAGGAACTTCTTGATGACATGCTCTCCGATGCCTATTTCTCGAAGGCACCCCCGAAAAGCACGGGCAAAGAGCGGTTCAATCTTGATTGGGTGAAAACACTGGTAAGCCGCCACCGGGACATTCCAGCCGAAGATATTCAGAGGACCCTGCTCGAATTAACCGTCAAAAGCGTCGTGCAGCAACTGCCCGAGATTTCGGATCTCAGGATTTACGTGTGTGGTGGCGGGGCACGCAATCCGCTGCTGATGGAGGCGTTCGCCAAAGCACTTCCCGGCGTTTCGCTTTCACTCACAACGGAGCTGGGATTAGACCCTCAACTGGTGGAGCCTGTCGCCTTTGCCTGGCTGGCAAAGCAGGCGCTGGAAGGAAAGCCCGGCAACCTGCCGGACGTGACCGGAGCATCTGGCCCTCGTATTCTGGGTGCCATTTACCCGGCCTGAAAACCACTGCCAATCAGATGGAGAAGGAGCTACCACACCCGCAAGTGGAGCTGGCATTGGGGTTCTGAACCACGAACTGTGAGCCCTGCAGGCCTTCCTGATAATCAATCGTAGCGCCCACCAGATACTGGTAACTCATCGGATCCACCAGAAGAGAAACGCCATCACGCTCGATCACGGTGTCCTCCTCATCCTGGCTTTCATCAAACGAGAAGCCGTACTGAAATCCGGAGCAGCCCCCGCCCGTCACAAAGACGCGGAGTTTGAGTTCGGGATTTTCTTCTTCCTCGATCAACTCACGTACTTTGGCAACGGCACTGTCACTGAAGAACAGCGGTGTAGCTATTTGTTGCTGAACTGCGCTCAAGTTCGCCTCCGGATTATCGTGAACAACTCAGGCGATTATGGTATTCCTGACTAAAACAATCAACTATTCGGACTTTCCACCATCCTCGGACTCCGGAGTCTGATCACCGGCAGAAGCCTGTTTTTGAACGGATCCGGCAGCTTTTGCATCCTGGGAAAGCAGCCCGACAGGCTCCCGCTGGTGCACCAGATTGCCGTTTACCGAGGCACCCATCGCCATTTCGATCAGGTTGTAGTAAACGCTGCCATTAATAGAGGCTTTTTCCGCCAGTTCAAGATGTGCCGATGCGTAAACATCACCGTTCACAGTACCGTTAATAATGACGTGAGGCGCGTTGATATCGCCGGTTACTTCGCCAACTTCCGAGACCCTCAGTACCGCATCGGTGCCCTCATCGGCAACCACTTTACCGCGAATACGGCCATCCACGTGAAGCCCACCGCTGAAATGCACATCGCCTTCCACGGTCGTTCGTGAGGAAATCAGGGTATCAAAATGGCCGGTGGGCCGGCGCGGTTTCTGCTTTTTCTTGCCAAGCATGTCAGTTCTCCGTTAAATCGTCCCAGTTAAAGGTGCGCTCGGCTTGCGAGGATTTTCTTCCCTCCGCCTGGGCTACCACCTGGACCTCAAGCGGTTCGAATTCTTCCGGCAGTTTCAGGGAACCTTCGACATCCTGAAAATACCGGAAACGGAATTTCACACCGAGATCGGCTATATCCTCCGAAAGATCACGCAAAGCGATGACCTCTTTTTCTTCATCACGTAAACCAATGACATTCACCGCCACCACACCTGAAATGTAGCTCTTGTTGTTGCCAACCTGAGTCAGCACCAGCTTGAAGTCATAGTTGTCCTGATTACGGGCCCGAACCAGCGTAAAACTGTCTACCTGGAGACCTTTACTGGTTTCCGACGGCGCCATGATGTTTTTATAGAAAGTCAGGTCCGATTGCAGTGATCCAATCCGGGTTTCCAGATCCACGATGGTTTTTCGCGCCTGATTCAGGGCCTGCTCATCGATCGCCCGCCCACGCTCCAGGTTAATCAGCTGTTGCCGGGCCTTGCGATAGTCGTCCCGCAGCTTCTGGACTTCGTTCTCCAGCACCTGGTTCGACTCCTCGGCGCTGGAGAAACGAAAACCGCTCTGGGCCAGCCCCGTGGCATACCCGACAATCGCCGCCACAACGGTAAACACCAGCAGGATGGCCGTTCTCCGCAGGCGGTATCCCGGACGATGACGGATGACCACATACTCTTCGGCCGGCTTTCGTTGTTCGCTCACAATCTTCCCTTGGGCATCAAGGCAGCAACGCCGGGGCCTCAAGCCCCATGGTTTCTTTCAGGCCGAACATGATGTTCATATTCTGAACCGCTTGCCCCGCCGCGCCTTTAACCAGGTTATCGATGACGGAAGAGACGATCACGATATTGCTCTGTTCCTGCCTGTGTAACGCCATACGACACTGGTTCGCCCCGCGCACACTGCGGGTTTCCGGATGGCTGCCGAAAGGCATGACATCGACAAAGGGCTCATCGGCAAAACGCTCCTCAAACAACGCCTGCAGCCGATCAAAATCGGCCGGATTTTTCAGCTCGGCGTAAAGTGTCGCCTCAATGCCGCGGATCATCGGAATCAAGTGGGGAACGAAGGTCACACCCACATCGCCGCCAGCCGCGCCAGACAGGCCCTGGCGAATCTCCGGCAGATGGCGATGACCGGAGGCGCCATAGGCCTTGAAGCTTTCACCAACCTCACCGTGCAGCATGCCAATCTTGCCCTGCCGGCCTGCGCCGCTGGCGCCGGATTTGGCGTCCGCGATCAAGCGGGCGGGATCGACCAATCCTTGCTCCAGCAACGGGATGAAGCCCAACTGGACCGCTGTCGGGTAGCAACCCGGGTTGGCTACCAGCTGAGCTGTACGAATCTCATCGCGCACCACTTCCGGCAGTCCGTAAACCGCCTTCTCCGCCCATTCCGGGCTTTCATGGGCCATGCCATACCAGTTGGCCCAGACATCCAGATCCTTCAGACGAAAATCGGCGGACAGATCCACTACACGCACGCCGGCCGACATCAGTTCCGGAACCATTCTCATGGCCACACCATGAGGCGTGGCGAAGAAAACCAGATCGCAGTCTCCAAGCACGGCTACATCCGGCTCCGAAAACGCCAGGTCATAATGGCCGCGCAAATTGGGATACATGTCC
Source organism: Marinobacter flavimaris (assembly GCF_045057155.1). Taxonomy (NCBI): domain Bacteria; kingdom Pseudomonadati; phylum Pseudomonadota; class Gammaproteobacteria; order Pseudomonadales; family Marinobacteraceae; genus Marinobacter; species Marinobacter flavimaris. Next base: position 4,371,309 of record NZ_CP171359.1, on the reverse strand, counting down.
GCTACCGGCATGCCCGCCTCAGACCGGGAGGTAATGCAACTGACCGAAACTTCAGGGTGAACCGCGAGGATTCTCAGCAGTTCCACACCGGTGTAGCCGGTGCCTCCAACGATGCCTACTCTAATCACCATTTTCTCCAGCGACGTCGTATCAGAATTAAGAGCTTTGACGCCGTAGTCTACCATGATAAACCAATGACTTATTGCAGCCCTCAGGGCGACCGTTACAATGTTGTCAGAATCTTTCTGACAGTCCACCCAAATCCACCGGAACGCTGGCCTCATGCAGAAAATCTGGCACCAGATTACCGAGCATCTGATTCCTGTTTTCCGGCGCCGACTGTCCGGTGTTGATGCATTGCCACAACTGGCCGTACTCGGCCTGTTATCCGGGTTGATTACCGGCGGCGTGATCCTGGTTTTTCGGCTGGCTATCGAATGGCCGCTTGAGCATTTCCTGCCCGGGAATGGCTCCGAATCCTTCGAACAACTGGACCTGATTACCCGCGGGCTCCTGCCTCTGGCTGGCGCCCTCGGTCTGGGGCTGCTGATGCATCGTCTGGCCACCCATGACCGCAAGGTCGGGATTGTGCATGTGATGGAGCGCCTGAACTACCACCAGGGCTACATTTCCATGCGCAGCGCGATCGTGCAGTTCATCTCGGGCGTTGCCACCGTGGTCAGTGGTCAGTCGGCGGGTCGTGAGGGGCCTGCCGTGCACCTGGGAGCGGCTTTTTCCAGCCTGATGGGCCAGTGGATGCGGCTTCCGAACAACAGCATCCGGACACTGGTGGCCTGCGGTTGTGCGGCCGCCATTTCAGCCTCTTTCAACACGCCGATCTCCGGCGTCATCTTCGCCATGGAAGTGGTGATGATGGAATACACCATTGCGGGTTTTACACCGATTATCCTGGCCTCTGTCAGCGCTGCCATCGTTACTCAGGCGGTCTATGGCACAGAGCCGGCCTTTAACGTGCCGGCGCTGACCATGAACTCGCTAACGGAAATCCCCTGGATACTCGCCATAGCGGTGATTATCGGCATTTCGGCCGCGCTGTTTATCCAGCTGGTTGACACTATGGGCAAGCATCACCACCGCCCAGTGCTGTTGCGCATCACGTTTGCGGGTCTTCTGATGGTGCCATTTGCCATTTTTATTCCGGAAACCATGGGTATCGGTTACGACACCGTCAACGAAACCATTAACGGCGAACTCGGGTTCTGGCTCCTGCTCGGAGCCGGGGCCGCCAAACTGGTGATTACATCGCTCTCCATCGGGCTGGGCATGCCAAGTGGCGTGATCGGCCCCACCCTGTTTATGGGGGCAACCCTGGGCGGCGCCATGGGGCTGATTGGCGCCCAGATCATGCCGGAGCAGGCTTCCTCTGTTGGCTTCTACGCCATGCTCGGCATGGGAGCCATGATGGGCGCCGTACTGCAGGCGCCACTCGCCGCCCTGATGGCATTGATGGAGCTCACGCGTAACCCCAACATCATCCTCCCGGGCATGCTGATCATCACCACCTCGAGCCTGGTGACCAGCGAGGCGTTCGGAAAGAGGTCACTGTTCCTGACCATTCTCAAGAACCAGGGGCTTAGCTATCAGAATTCCCCGGTGATTCAGGCGCTGCGGCGGGTATCGGTTGGCGCAATCATGGATCGCAGTATATTGCGCACCGAACGGCACCTGACAGTAGAAGAAGCGCGGAAAGTACTGAAATCCGAGCCGAAGTGGCTGGTGGTTGAGGGCAGCAGCGGGCCGACCGCCCTGTTGCCGGCGGTGGATCTCGCCCGATATCTGGAGGACACCGAAAAGCTGGTGTCCGAGGAAGAGATCGAACCGCCCGAGTCCATTGACCTGATGGACATACCTGCGAACCGTCGCGACGTGGCCCCCGTGCAATATCAGGCCACCCTCGAGGAGGCATTAAACGAGTTCGATGCAACCAATGCCGAGGCCCTTTACGTACAACGTCACGTCGCGCCAATGATCCAGCGGGTATACGGCGTGGTGCTGAAAGCCGATATCGAGAGTTACTACCAATACCGACGGAGCTGACGAATGCTGTGGGTGAAAGCCTTCCATATTATTTCACTGGTGTGCTGGTTCGCCGGCATTTTCTATCTGCCCAGACTGTTCGTCTACCACGCGGCCTGCGAGGACGAGCCCGGTCGTGAGCGCTTCAAGATCATGGAACGCAAGCTTTACCGGGGCATTACCACCCCTTCAATGGTCGCCACCGTCGTCTTCGGTGTCTGGCTGATCAGTTACAATGCCTCCGGCTATTTCAGCCAGGGCTGGATGCATGCCAAGCTGTTTCTGGTGGCCATTCTGATCGTTTACCATTTCTATTGCGGGCACCTTGTAAAGGTCTTCCGGGACGACCAGAACACCAGAAGCCACGTGTTCTACCGATGGTTCAACGAACTGCCGGTGCTGGTTCTTCTGGCCGTTGTTATCCTGGCTGTTGTCAAACCGTTTTGAGGAGCTGAGTCATCAAACGCTACACCCGACCACAGGTTCTGATTCTTTCCGGCCTTGATCCGTCCGGCGGCGCCGGCATTCAGGCCGACATCCAGGCCGTCACCTCCCTTGGCTGTCATCCCTTGCCGGTTCTTACCTGTCTTACTGTGCAGGACACCCGTAACGTGTATGGCGCCGAGCCCGTATCGGCTGACCTGATCCGAAAACAACTCCAGTGTCTCGCCGATGATTCCCCGATTCATGCCATCAAAACCGGTGCCCTGGGCAATGCTGCGTTGGTGGATGTGCTCGTGGATTTCATCCGTGAACATCCGGGCATTCCCGTGATTACCGACCCGGTGATCAAAGCCGCAGGGGGCGGTGATCTAGCCGACGACGAACTGGTCAGCGCGATGAAGGAGAAGCTCTTTCCCGTGGCCGAAATGATCACGCCCAATGGCGTCGAACTGGCCATGCTCGGCAACAGTGAAGACGCCGATCAGGCCGCCGACAATCTGCTGAAGGGCGGCTGCGAATCCGTGCTGGCCACTGGTGGACACGGCACCGGCATTCACATTATCAACACGCTCTATAACCACGCCCCGGAGCCCATGCGCTGGGAAATTGAACGAATCGGTGGTGAGTACCATGGCACCGGCTGCACCCTGGCAGCGGCCATTTCTGCCGGCAGAGCCTCCGGGCTATCGCCCCGCGCCGCCATTTCCCAGGCCCAGAACTACGTTCATCGCGCCATACTCCACGCCCTGGAAGTCGGTAAAGGCCAGCCGGTGCCGGATCGAGGTATTCTGTGGGAGCGATGAGTAAAGGGCTGCGCCCGGGGCTCTACGCCATTACCGACAGCGTACTGACACCACCCGAAACACTGATCGAATCGGTTGAGGCTGCGCTTCGGGGCGGCGCGGTCATGGTACAATACCGCGAAAAGAGCGCGCCGATGGCTGAACGGATTTCCCAGGCGGTCAGTTTGCAGGCTGTATGCCGAAATGCGGGCGTTCCGTTGCTGATCAACGACGATCCTGATCTCGCGAAACGGGTCGGGGCTGCCGGGGTACACATGGGTCAGACGGACGGCTCAGTGGCAGCGGCCCGCCGCCTTCTCGGTGATGAGGCCATAATCGGCATAACCTGTCACGCCGATCTCGCACTTGCACAGGCTGCTCTGGGGGCGGGCGCGGACTATCTGGCGTTCGGGCGATTTTATACGTCGTCGACCAAACCCGGCGCCCCGGCAGCGCCTCCCGGTGTGCTGACCGACGCGAAGCGTTTCGGCCTCCCGATCACCGCCATCGGCGGGGTAACCACAGACAACGGCGAACCTCTTATCCGTGCCGGGGCCGACATGCTCGCCGTGGTAGGCGGCCTTTTTGGCGGCGACACACATGACATTGAGATGCGAGCCAAAGCGTTCGAGCGCCTGTTCGCAAGCCATCATCCACTTTTTTCACTTCCGGAATAACAGGAGCCCAGATCCATGACGCACTCCGAAACCCTGTTCGAGCAGGCCCAGAAATACATCCCCGGTGGCGTGAATTCTCCGGTCCGGGCCTTTCGAGGCGTTGGCGGCACGCCGATTTTCTTCAAGCACGCCCAGGGCGCCTATCTTTACGACGAAGACGATCAGCGCTACATCGATTACATCGGCTCCTGGGGCCCCATGATTCTTGGCCACGGTGACCAACGCATCAAAGACGCCCTGCATGCGCAGGTTGATCTGGGCGTTGGCTATGGTGCGCCGACCGCCCTCGAAACCGAGATGGCCAAGAAAGTGTGCGAACTGGTGCCATCCATCGAACTGGTCCGCATGGTGAATTCGGGTACCGAGGCCACCATGAGCACTGTCCGCCTGGCGAGGGGCTACACCGGTCGCGACAAGATCGTGAAGTTCGAGGGCTGCTACCACGGCCACGTGGATTCACTGCTGGTCAAAGCAGGCTCCGGCGCCCTCACCCTGGGCGTGCCGAATTCCCCGGGCATCCCCGCCAGCCTGGCTGAGCACACCATCACGCTGACCTACAACGACATGGACAGCGTTCGCGAATGCTTCCGGGAGATGGGCGACCAGATCGCCGCGATTATCGTAGAGCCGGTCGCTGGCAATATGAACTGCATTCCACCGGTCCCAGGCTTCCTGGAGGGGTTGCGGGAAGTGTGCGACGAGCACGGCACCGTGCTGATCTTCGACGAAGTAATGACCGGGTTCCGGGTTTCCCTTGGCGGCGCGCAGGGGCTGTATGGCGTAACCCCGGACCTCACCGCACTGGGCAAGGTGATTGGTGGCGGACTTCCGGTCGGCGCCTTTGGCGGCAAACGGGAAATCATGGAACACATCTCACCATTGGGACCGGTTTACCAGGCAGGCACCCTGAGCGGTAACCCCCTGGCCATGTGCGCCGGCCTGACGACACTGAACGCAATCTCCGAGCCCGGTTTCCACGACCGGCTGACCGAGAAAACCAATGCCGTTCGCGACGGCCTGAAAGAAGCCGCTGACGCCACTGGCATCCCTTTGACGGTCCAGAGTGCCGGGGCCATGTTCGGATTCTTCTTTACCGAGGAAAGCTCTGTTACCCGCTTTGACCAGGTGATGGGCTGTGATGTCGAACGGTTCAAGAAGTTCTTCCAGGGCATGCTTAAAGAAGGCGTATATCTGGCACCATCCGCCTTTGAGGCTGGCTTTACGACAGCGGCACTGTCCGAACAGGACATCGCCGATACGGTAGCGGCGGCCAAAAAGGTCATGGCCACGCTCTGATATTTCCGCTGTCCCCATCGCTGCCCCGCAGGTCGGAACATGTCCTGCGGGGCCACCGATGTGATGAGCATCACAGTTCCACGGCGAACACCCCTGCCTGGCCTCTTGTGCCGTTGACTTACCATCCCGCCTGATCAAATGTTGATCTAATCTCTACCGAGATGCTCTGACGGCACCAATCTAACAAAGACAAAAATCAAGTCAGCGCACGGAAGCACTCGGTCTGCCTACAGGCAGATGCAGTACGAGCAGGAAGTCTCTGGAGCAACCCGTTAGGTTGAGCCGCAGTTTGAATAACAAACACAACATCAAACTGTAGGAACGACAATGAAACTCTGGATCCAAGCAATGGCCCTGGCCCTGACTGTGGCCTGGTCGGCCCCCTCCGCCGCCTGGTGGTGGGACTCTACCCCTTCAAACTATACGGATACTCGCTACCCGGTTGTGCTGGTGCATGGCATGTTCGGCTTTGATTCGATTGCCGGCGTGGACTACTGGTACGGCGTCGCCGAGGATCTCCGCAAATACGGCGCTGATGTCTACACCACTCAGGTGCCCGCCCTGGACAGCACCATTGCTCGCGGTGAAGCGCTTCTGCCGCAGGTACAGGCCATCGCCGCCGTGCACGGCAAGGTCAATCTGATTGGCCACAGCCACGGGGGCCCCACGGCCCGTTACATCGCCAGGGTGCGGCCGGATCTGGTCGCCTCAGTGACGTCCGTCGGCTCGCCCCATAAAGGCTCGCCGGTCGCCGACCTTATCTACGGATCCCCTGCCGAAAGCCTGGCGGCCAGTCTGGGAAATGCATTGGGTGGGCTTATCGATCTGCTGTCCGGTGGCGGTTATAACCAGGACCTGCGGTCAAGCCTGGAATCCCTCACCACCCAGGGCAGCGCCGAATTCAACAGCTTTGCCCCTGCCGGGATTCCAACCACCTCTTGCGGCGAAGGCGCCTACTCGGCAAATGGTGTCCGCTTCTACTCCTGGGGTGGCACCGGTGTTCTGACCAACGTACTGGATCCATCCGACGCGTTGTTGGGCACCACCAGCCTCGCCTTCGGCTTCAGCCAGAACGACGGTCTGGTAGGCCGCTGCAGCAGCCGGTTTGGCAAGGTTATCCGGGATAATTACTTCATGAACCATCTGGATGAAGTGAATCAGGCGTTGGGCCTGCATAGCCTCTTCGAAACTGATCCAAAAGCGGTTTTCAAGCAACACGCCAACCGCCTGAGAAACGCAGGACTGTAACGGGTAGCCGGCCTTCTGGCTTTGCCTTGCAGAGCTAGAAGGCCCCTTCCAGGGTGAACATCAGCGTCTGGCGCTGATAGTCATACTGCGACAGACTGCTTCTGTTATCCCGAACCAGCCACTCCCCCCGGACCAGCCAAAGGCTGTCCAGAGACTTCTCCGCAAGCAATCCGATCTCCAGACGGTTATCTGTTCTGCGACCGCTCTCGCCTTCCCCGGACACCAACTGATGGGCGTCCCGGTATCGACTGTGGCGTACAGAGCTGGTTGTTCCGAATACGATATCTGGCCGCCAGCGGTAGCGACCGGCAAATTCCAGTGTGTGGTGGGTAGGTGAGACACTGATAAACTCACTGGTTGTTTGCAGATCCCGCCGGTCATTGATTTCCAATGAGTAGTCGCCGTCCAATCGCCAGGGTCCCAGGTACTTCCGCGCATGAACGCGTGCCCGATACCACTGTCCGTCATAGGCCTCGAAGCCTGAACCACCATTCACGGTAGCCGCCGCCAGGGCGATTCCACATTGATCCGGGGCTACGGGTAGCGAACACGCACGCCAACGATAAAACCCCTCGATGCCGTATCGGGTTTCAAGGGATTCGCTGCCAAACCAGGACTTCACCAACGACACCAGAGCGCCGCGTTCACCTGCAGCGAGGGTCTCAGACCAGGCCAGTCGTCCCTGCACCACCTGAGTGTCGTACTCGTCATCGGACGGATGTTCCCGGGAATAGGCGGCAGCATCGAGGGCAAGCCGTGAGCGGGTACCGACTGGCCGCTCGTAGGTTCCGGCAGCCAGCGCTTCGAGGAACATCCCACCTTCACTCGACGCCGTATCCTCGGGCAGGCCGGCAATATTGGAATCGTAACCGCCAGAGATACCCAGATAGCCGCGAATGGAGGGCTGGCGGGCCAACCGGGGCGATCCACCATCCAGTTTATTCAGTTGCGCTCGGGCCAGTGCCCGGATTTTATCCGGAGCGCTCTCGGCCGACGCCTGCTCGAACCAGCGACGGGCTTCGGCAGACTCCTCCGTGGCAAGCGCGACCAGACCGAGGTTATAACGCGCCAGGGCGCCATTGGCGCCGTCGAGCAAGGAACGGAAGGCAGATTCAGCGGCGCCATAATCGCCCAGCTGGTAGCAGACAACACCGAGGTTATAGAAAAGCGAGGGAGATCTCAGGCCAGCATCAACGGCCCTCTGGAAGCGCTGTTTCGCGGCGTTCAGGTCTCCTGCTTCAAAGGCTTCAACGCCGGCACGGAAATCCTCCATGCCGGCTTCCGTTTCAGCCGCCTGAAGAATCATCGTGGGCATTAACAACAGGATCAGGGACAGGGCGCGCCAAAATACCAGCAAACAGGTTTCTCCGGATTAATCCACGCGGGGCAGGACCGGTTATATATCCGGTTTCAGCGATCCAGCCCTGGTGCATCCGGCAGCTCTGGGCGTTCCGGCCGCTCCGGTAACTCAGGCTTACCCTTGATCAGCTCCCGGGATTGCCTGGCTTTTTCGGACATGGACTCACCAAACTCGCGCCCCCTTTCTCGGGCTTCACTCGCCGCATCCAGCCCGCGAGAGCCAGACTCACCCGGATTCTCGGGTTTTCCGATAGTGCGGGGCAACTCGATTTCCCGCACGACCGAATCGGTGAGTTCTGCGTCGTCAGTCACCATGCGCATGGTAACATCCAGATCATCATTAGCCAGTGTTGTTGCAGGGACCCAAAACCCCAACATCAGCAATCCGACCAGCCTGGCACTCAATAAGAACCTGCAACCTGTCATGATTCGGGATCCTCGACCGAGCGTTGTGGATATTCGGGAATCGGGGCCCGAAAGGTTTTCTGTCGATCTCCGGTGTCCAGTCGGGCCACCAACTCACCGGCACCGGGAAAGAGGAGCTTCAGGGGCAGCGACAAAACGTTCTCCCCGGCATTCAGGCTCACCTGCCAGCTAAGCTCTCGCTGACCCGGCCAGGAGGCCACCTCCACATTGGGCGGCAGCTCCAGAGTCAGCGTGACATCTTCCAGGGCTTCACCGGAGTGGAAGGCAAGACGCACGAGTTTTTCAACCGGTTCGGCAATTCCGATTGCCGGTTCTTCACTCGCACTTTCCGATAGCGCAACGGCAGGGTCTGCAATGTCAGCAACACCACCCGGCTGCAAAAAGACACCCAGACCAATGCCCAGCGCGAGTGCTGCCGCAATGGCGCCACCCAGCGCCCCGTGGCTCCATCCGGCCGTCGGATTGACTGCACCTCGGGCCGAAGACAAGACACGATTGTGGAAATCAGGGGAAGGTGCCGGAACGCTGAACTGTTCCTGCAACGCCCGGTTCAGAGACCGCTCCGAGGCAAGCCACCCTCTGCACGACGTGCAGGCAGCAACGTGCTCCTGCACCCGGTCACGGGCGGGGGCGGAAAGCTCATTGTTGATGTAGTCGGGTAGATCCACCCGGATTTCATTGCAGGACATTGTCTTCACCTCACTCCCCCACACGTCCGGCCGGCTCGGTTGGTTCCAGCTCCCGCTGCAATTTCTTTCGCAGGGCGGCCCGACACCTGTGCAATCGCGATTTCACGGTTCCCAACGGGATGTCCAGCACCTCCGCGATGTCTTCCTGGCGCCAGCCGTCCACATCATGAAGCAACAAAAGAGTTCGCTGATCGGGCGTCAGAGTCATCATGACCCGATCCAACGCCGGTCCAAGGCGCGACTGCTCCAGTTGCAGATCCGGGCCAACACTGTCGGATTCAAGGCTGTCCAGCCAATCGGCCTGGCTTTCACTGCCTACCAGCTCCGTCAACGGGCGGTCACTCTGTCGGTTCTTACGCCGCACCTGATCAATAAACTGCCTGTAGAGCACCCGATTCAGCCAGGGCCTTAGCTGGTCAACGCTTTCCAGCTCATCAAGCTTTGGGAACAGCTTGACCACGACATCCTGAACCAGATCCTCAGCATCCTGTTGCTGACCCGCCAGACGGTAAGCAAACCGGTACATCGCATCCAGATGGGGCCGCACCAGGGCGTCGAAACGCCGGGACTTCGAGGGCTTGAAAGGAAAAATTGCCAAAGCCGTTGTTTACCTGCGTGGGTTCATGCCAGCGGCGCAGTCTATCTCAAGTCGCCGGGCCGATGCATTGGCCGCGTTCCCGATCTGACGATTCAACGGTTGCCCGGACATTAGGGAACGTTAACAAAATTTCCGGAACTCTGCCCTCTACCGCAGCGTGAGGGTGGAGTCAGGTAGCGATGTTGCTTCGCTATGAGTCCAGCAAATAAACCTTGGAGGTTTATATGAAACGTTCGGTTCAACTTATTGCCATTTCAACTCTTGCTGCGGGCATGGCGGCCTGTGGTGGCAGTGGTAGCGACAGTTCAGCGTCCTCGGGCACCGGAACAGTGTCCTTTGGTATTACCGACGCCCCGGCCATGGACCTGCGCAATGTCACCATTGCTTTCACGGAAATTCGTTTAAAACCCGAGGAAGGACAATGGGTGGAATTTCCCCTTGAAGGCTTCGAACAGGTGAATCTGCTGGATCTTCAGGGTGGCCTGAGCGAACCTCTGATTACAGATGAAGAAGTACCTGCCGGCACATACACCGAGCTTCGACTGATTGTCGACACGGATAACTCGTTTGTGAAGCGCGAATCTACAGGCGACAGCGAGTACTCACTGGCAGTTCCGTCTGGCGAGCAAAGTGGCCTCAAGCTTAAGGGTGAATTCCTGGTGGCCGCAGACACAACCACCAACTTCACCATCGACTTTGACGTGCGCAAGTCCATCGTCGACCCTCAGGGTAAGGCCCTGGCCGACTATATGCTGAAACCGTCCCTGAGACTGGTCAACAACCTTGAGGTTGGCTCTATCAGTGGACAAGTTGATGTGGCGCTGATCCGCTCGACGCGCCTCGAAGACGACGGTGTGGCTGATTGTGAGTATGACGGCGCTGTTTACGTCTTCTCTGGTGAGAATGCCGAAACCTCAGATCTGAATGTAAACAATGAGGAAGGCAACCCTTTAATGATTGTGCCGGTTGAGCTCGATGATGAATCTAGCCTCTACAGCTATACGGCAGCATTCCTGCCAGAGGGTAACTACACCATCAGTTACAGCTGCCAGGAGGACAACAACGAGGAGGATGACAACCTTGACTTCGAGGGAACACAGAGCCTTGAGGTTGTTGCCAACCAGACAACCGAAGCCGAGCTGATTCCTCTGGTCGAATAAGCACCTGTCCTGGCAGTCGGTCGCTGAACAACAGGGACCGCCTGCCAGGCAAGAAACAGTTAGAGTGCGGCGGCCCTTTCCTCGGCCTGATCCGCACCCGCCACATTACCTCGAGCCCGGCGAATATCCGCCAGCAACAGCCAGCCGGCTCTCTGCAGCCGAATATCACTTCCCGCCAGGGACAACCCCTTCAGGGTGAACTGCTCCGCTGAGCCCAACTGATTACCCGCCACATAGGCCTCGGACAACTTGAAATACACCTCCGCAGATCGGGGGGCGATCCGCTGTGCCCGTTCGAGGCGTGCGATAGCGCCAGAGACGTTACCTTGGGCCAACAGCTGATCGGCCTCACGTACCAGGCTGAGCGCCGCCGGTGAGAGCCCATCCCCGGTTTCCCGATAGCTAGGGGAGCTGGACCGGGCCGGTTCCCGGGTTTCCGAAGCCGCCTCTGGCTGTTCGCTCTTGCGCCACACGGGGGCTTCGCTTTCTTCGCTATCAGTACTGGTTCTGGGTGGTTCGGGCGCCTTGGCCGGCTCACTGCCGATCGGCACGTAGATTCCGCCTCCTGGCCCGGAAGCACAACCAGCCACGGATAGCAGCGTGGCGATCAGGGCAGTCCTTAACGAAAGTCGGTCAATCATTGAAACAGTCCTTCAAACCAACCCCGGATTCGACGTTCCAGAGTTCCGGAGCATGAAATTGTCTGCGTGGGTTCACTGCCAGCAATGTAGGGCAGCAGGCGGGCATTGTCGCAGTATTCGTCTGTGAGTGCCTGCCGCTCCGAATTCACCCAGTGATAACTGACCCCGTCGGGTACCACCGGCGAGAAGCCGTGCTGGGGAACCTGCGCCATAAACCTCGACCACACCGGCAGAGCGCCACTGGCCCCGGTCAGTGAAGTTGGCCCGTTATCATCCCGCCCAACCCAGGCCACCGCAAGCAGGTCGCCACTGAACCCGGCAAACCAGGAGTCCCTACCATCATCGGTGGTGCCGGTCTTGCCGGCAAGACTGAGCTCTTCAGGCACGGTGTAATAGGCAGAGCGTCCTGTCCCCTCCTGCATGGTTTCCTGCATTGCGTATTGCACCAGGTGCACGGCGGCGGGATCGGCCACTTGCTCAACTTCAAGACTGTAACGGGATAGCGCCTCACCGCCGGCGTCCGTGACTTCACGGATCGTGCGCAGCGGCGTATTGAAGCCGGATGTCGCCAGCCCCTGATAGATCTGCGCCACGGTCACCGGGCTCATGGAAACCGAGCCCAGAAGCATCGACGGGTAACGTGAAATCGGGGTATCGACGCCGAACGCTGTCAGCGTCTCCTGCACCCGATCCACTCCGATATCCAGCCCGACACGCACGGCAGGCAGGTTGTAAGAGTGGGACAGGGCCTTGTGCAGGGGTACTTCGCCCCGCTCCTCGCCATCATAGTTCTTGGGCTGCCAGCGTTTGCCATCGTCGAATTCCAGGGTAAAGCTCTTATCCAGCACCGGTGTGGTCAGGGTATACCTCTCCGGCTCCTGCAACGCCGACAGATAGATAAACGGCTTGATCAACGATCCGATGGGACGGTTGGCATCCAGTGCCCGGTTGAACCCGGCAAATTGCGGGTCGCGGCCACCCACAAGTGCCAGCACTTCCCCGGAATCCTTCGCAGTGACTACCAGAGTCGCTTCCAGCGCCTCGGCATTCTGCCCACCGCCCAGCCTCGGGAGGGTATCGGTTACCGCATACTCTGCCGCGTACTGGATCGCCGGGTTCAGGGTCGTGAAAATCCGCAAACCTTCACTGCGCAGATCCTCTTCCTTGTAATCGCGGGCAAGGTGTCGCCGAACCAGATCGATATAGGCCGGGTACCGATTTTCCGAATACGACGGGCGCTCACTGACGCCCAGCGGCAATCCACGAGCCCTGGACGCGCGCCCCGGCTCAATGAGGCCGGCCTGTTCCATTTCAGAAATCACCAGATTCCGCCGCTCGGTTGCGCGCTCCGGGTGGCGGCGCGGATTGTAGTAACTGGGGCCTTTGACCATGCCCACCAGCAAAGCGATCTGGTGCACATCCAGATCCTTGAGGGATTCGCCAAAATAGAACTGGCTGGCAAGACCGAAACCATGAATGCTGCGCGTACCGGCTTGTCCGAGGTAGACCTCGTTCAGATAGGTTTCGAGGATATCGTCTTTTTCATAGTGCAACTCCAGGAGCACCGACATCAGGGCTTCGTTGGCCTTTCTCACCAGCGTCTGCTCTCGAGTCAGAAAGAAGTTTTTCACCAATTGTTGAGTCAGCGTGCTGCCACCCTGAACGATGCGCCCGGCCTGGATGTTGGCAAGCATGGCCCGGCCAATAGAAAGTGGCGCGATGCCGAAATGGTCGTAGAAGTTACGATCCTCCACCGCCATCAGAGTGGTGGGCAACAGGGCCGGCACTTCATCCAGCTGAACCAGCACCCGGTCCTCCTTGTGCGCCGGGTAGATGCCGCCAATCTGCGCCGGCTCAAGCCGCACAATCGGGGCATTATCGCCTTCAATCACCGAAAAGCCCTGAACCCGATCGCCAGATATCATCAGTGAGATCCTGCGCCTGGGTTCATCGCCGTCCGGGAAGGAAAAGCCCCGGGTACTGATCACAAAGCGATTGCCCGTGCGCTGGTAACTGCCGGATTTCCTGCCGTCACCCTTACGGAAACCGGAGAGGCTCAGTTCCCTCTCCAGGGCACCGGCACTGACGCTGGCGCCATCGAAAAGCTCCAGAGGGCGCGCGTAAACCCGGGACGGAACCTCGAAACGCCGGCCCTCGAAACGGGAGGTCACCACGGCATCGAGGTAAACCATCCAGCCAGCCAGCAAAACGAGACCGATGGCACATAACCGGAACATAAAACGCCAGAACCACGGCCGGCGACCGTTGTTGGAGGAACGTCTGGAGGGCTTTCGCCTCGGGCTGGAAGATGCTTTGGATTTTTTCATGCCGCGATTATAACGAAGGGAGCGGTGAGGAAGGCAGGCCATCCGTGTGTTATTTCTGTAATCTGCCCGTTATGATAGAGCAAGAAAAATCAATGGGTTCAGGGAACGCGAGGAGAGCACGGTGAGTGAGACATCCCCAGGCAATCTGATTCTGGCCATGCAGAATCCAGACCTGTACGACCATCCTGTCGATGGTTTGCAGGTTATCGAAACTCACATCTCACAGGTGATCCTGACCGGTGACTACGCCTACAAGATCAAGAAGCCCATGGATTTCGGCTTCCTGAACTTCTCCACCCTCGATCGCCGAAAGCATTTCTGCGAGGAGGAGCTCAGGCTCAATCGGCGACTGGCCAACAAACTGTATCTGGAGGTGGTACCCATCACCGGCACGCCCGACAACCCCATCCTCGGTGGGGAGGGAGAAGCCTTCGAATACGCCATCAAGATGCGTCAGTTCGGCCAGGAGCATCTCTTCGATCGCCTGCAGGAACAGGGGGAGCTGGCACCCGAGCTGTTGACCGATCTTGCCCGGCAGGTCGCCGCCTTCCACGATCAGTTACCGGCCGTGCCGGACGAAAAACCGCTTGGCACCCCGGAAGCCGTGTTTGCCGCCATGCAGGAGAACTTCGACCAGATCCGTCCGATGATTGACGATTCGGATCTGCTTATGCAGCTGGACAACCTCCAGGCCTGGACCGAATCCACCTTCGAGCGCCACCGGGAGCTGATTGCCCTTCGCCGCGCCAGCGGTATGGTCCGGGAGTGCCACGGCGACCTGCATCTGGCGAACATCACCCGCTTCGAGGGCGAGGTCACCGTTTTCGACTGCATCGAATTCAACGAGCCCTTCCGATGGATCGACGTGATCAACGATCTCGCGTTCCTGTTGATGGATCTGGAGTCCCGTGGGGAAAGCGCCCTTGCCAATCAGGTGCTCAATACGTACCTGGAATACCGCGACGACTTCGAAGCCCTGCCCTTGTTGCCGCTGTATAAGGCATACCGGGCTATGGTGCGCGCCAAGATCGCCCTGTTTACCATGGGGAACCCGGGGCTCACCGATGCTGAAAAAGCCGACCTGATGCAGCGCTATCGAGCCTACGCCCAACTGGCCGAGGATTACGGCACTATTCCGAATCACTATCTGCTGGCAACCACCGGGCTGTCCGCCAGCGGCAAGACCTGCGTCAGCGCCGCCATGGCCAATGAACTGGGGCTGATACGCCTGCGCTCCGATGTCGAGCGCAAGCGCCTGCACGGACTGGCCCCACTCGACAGCTCCCGCTCACCGACCGGCGGCAATCTTTACACAGAAGAAGCGACAGAGAAAACCTATCAGCGGCTGGCGGAGCTTGCCAGTCACGTTCTGGCAGCCGGTTTTCCGGTGATTGTGGACGCCGCCAGCCTGAAACAGAAAGAGCGGGCCCTGCTGGCATCGATAGCCGAAGATCAGGGTGTGCCCTTTGCCCTGATCCATTGCGAGGCGCCGGAAGATCTGCGCCGGGAGTGGATCCGCAATCGCAAGGGCGATGCCTCCGAGGCAACCGAGGAATTGCTGGACGCCCAGCAAACCTGGTTTGAACCGTTAACCGCGGAGGAGAAGAGCCACACCATCCACCTGCACACTGACCAGGAGCATGTGGCAGAGGCGGTGGCCGACCGGATCCGCCAACATCTGGGCATCCCCGGCGGCAAGGCCGACTAAGAACAACAACTGGCTCCCACTGGCGAGCGCGAGGTTCGATATGGACGATAAAAGCGAACACGAAGTACATCAGATCAGTCACCCGCTCTACGATATTCTTCGTAGCGAAGACATGCAGGCGTTCAATGCTGAAAAGGCAAAGCTTGCAGAGTTACCCAGTTTCGCCCATGGCGATTTCCGGGGTCTGGATCTCAGGGGAATGGATGCCAAGGGGCTGGATTTCCGCCACGCCTACTTCCGGGGCGCCGACCTGCGAGGTGTCGACTTCTCGAAATCCCGAATGGAAGGCTCCAGTATTGCCAGCGCCAAGATTTCCGGCTGCTATTTTCCGCATCGTCTGGACGCCGATGAGATCGTCATGTCCCTGAATCACGGGACCCGCATGCGATACACGATCTTGCCGAAATGAGCAGCGTCCCGCATACCTGGCAGCCCGTCTGTCCGGCCTCCGAGCTGACACCGGGCCAATTCTTGGAATTCCGGCTCCGAGAGAAGGCCCGGGAGCCGGCAGGCATGCCGCTGACCGGGTTCCTGTTTCTGGACGGTGGCACGCCCCGCGCCTACCTGAACATCTGCCCGCATCTGGGCGTTGAACTGAACTGGATGCCCGGCCGGTTCATGGATTCCGACAACCTGTTTATCCAGTGTTCCACCCACGGCGCCCTGTTCAAGCCCTCAGACGGCGAATGCATTGCCGGGCCCTGCCAGGGCGATGCGCTCACCCAGCTGGACCTGCGGGAGCGGGACGGCCAGATTGAGGTCAGACTTCCAGAATAACGGGCACCGATTCGGTCAGGGTCAACACACCTGTTGGCGTGCCGTCGCTCTCGCTCAGATCGGCACGATAGGCGATCACTTCCACGCCAGCATCGCAGGCCTCCCGCAGTAACTCACCGTATTTTCGATCAATATGGTCCGCCGGGCGAACGGTTTGAATGCCGGTGTGATTCACCACGAAAAACAGCACCGCGCGATCGCCCTGCTCAACCTGGGCAATCAGCTCCCGCAGATGCTTCTGGCCGCGCTCGGTCACCGCATCGGGGAAAAAACCCTGAGCATCTTCCGCCAGCGTGACATTCTTGACCTCCACCCAGGCATCGGCCGCGGTGTCATGACCGGAAAGCAGCAGGTCGATCCGGCTATTCTCCGAACCATACTTAACCTCGGCGCGGCACTCGGAATAGCCGGCCAGCTCCACCACGGTGCCAGCTTGTACGGCCGCCCGAGCCTGGCTGTTCGGCCGGGCGGTGTTCACGCAGGCCAGTTGCCCGGGCGAGGTTTCCACCAACTCCCAGGTGTACTGGAGTTTGCGCTTGGGGTTATCGCTACGGCTAAGCCAGACTCGGGCATCCTCCGGCTGACAGCCCAGCATGGAGCCGGTGTTCGGACAATGGGCCGTAATTTCTGAACCATCCGGCAGACGCACGTCTGCCAGAAAGCGTTTGTAGCGGCGGATAAGCCGGCCTTCAACCAGCGGTTCTGGAAACTTCATGTGATCTCCGTACAAAAGTCGATGTCACAAGGCTGGCACCCCCGTGACTAATCTGCTATTTTCCGCAAATTCCCGTTTCAGGACGAATGCTTCATCCAGGGTACAACCGCGCAGCCACGGGGGCTCACGCGGAGGGAAGCAAACCGTTCTTGTGAAGTACAAACAAGAGGCCGGGTTCAATGGCAACTACTGCAGAACAACCACGCGAACGTTTTACCAACTTCACCCCCTATGAAATGAAGAAGGGTGAAGAGTACATGAGTGCGGAAATGCTCCAGCACTTCAAAGATCTGCTGCTGCAATGGAAGCAGGAGCTGATGGAAGAAGTCGACCGCACCATGCACCACATGCAGGAAGACGCCGCAAATTACGCGGATCCCAGCGATCGCGCAACCCAGGAGGAAGAATTCAGCCTGGAGCTGCGTACCCGCGACCGCGAGCGGAAGCTGATCAAGAAGATTGACCAGACCATCGACCGCATCGACAAAGACGACTATGGCTTCTGCGATCAGTGTGGCGTAGAAATCGGTATCCGCCGTTTGGAAGCTCGACCAACAGCCACCCTGTGCATCGACTGCAAGACACTGGCCGAGATTCGCGAACGCCAGACCGGCATCTGAGCCTACTACGCAACAGCTGCCGGTTGGGGCTTTTCCCAGCCCCGCCGGCTGACTGACCGCCATGAACAACCCTCAATACCGGGGCCGGTTTGCGCCCTCTCCGACAGGCCCGCTGCACTTTGGCTCCCTCGTTACCGCACTTGCCAGCTTTCTGGAAGCCCGCAGCCAGGGCGGCCAGTGGTTTATCCGCATTGAAGACCTGGATCCTCTGAGAGAGCCGCCGGAGGCGACCGGCCAGATCATTGCCAGCCTTGACGCCCACGGGCTGTTTCCCGACGAGCCGGTACGCTTTCAATCCAGACGTCACGACGCCTATCAGCACGCCGTTAACCGGCTGCTTGAAAGCGGCTACGCGTATCGCTGCCAGTGCTCGCGCAAGGAATTGCAGGCCAATGAGGGGCGCCACCCGAACCAGTGCCGCACTCGCACAGAAATCGACGGTGACCGGCCATTCGCAATCCGCTTTGCCCTCGAAGACGAAGACTGCCACTGGCAGGACCAGCTGCTGGGACCCCAGCACCAGACGGTGCAAGCAGAGCTTGACGATCCGGTCATCCTCCGCAAGGAGGGGTTCTACGCCTATCAAATGGCGGTGGTGGTCGATGACATTGATCAGGGCATCACGGACGTGGTGCGTGGTTCGGATCTGCTGGACATGACGGCGCAGCAGCAACAGATTTATCGTGCCCTGGGTGCTCTTCCTCCACGCTGGCTTCACATCCCGGTCATACTCAACGCGCAGGGTCAGAAGCTGAGCAAGCAGACCCATGCGCCAGCTCTTGATGATGACAAGCCTGTCGACAACCTGTTCATGGCGCTCGTTGCTCTTGGTCAGAACCCGCCTGCCAACCTTGCCAGCGGTTCGCTGGATTCGCTGCTGGAGTGGGGCCGGAGTAACTGGCGACGGGGCGCCATCCACCTGACATCCCGGTGAGGGACATGGTATAAAGCCCTTCTCACACCTCAGCGCGGATAGCATGCCTGATGTATATCTACCGTCTGGTCTTCCTGTTGGTACTGGCCATCTATATCTTTTCTCCCAACATCCTTGACTGGTGGACTTCGCCGGGAAACGTCTGGTATAGCCCCTACCTTATCTGGGCCGGGCTGATCGCCATCGGTTTCTGGCTTGAATGGCGGCGGGACCCCAATGAGTTTTAGTCCCTCCGGCCTGCTGCTCGCCAGCCTCCTGTATCTGATTCTGCTGTTCGGCATCGCCTGGTTTACCGAAAAAGGCATGGTCCCCCGGCGCTGGGTTCGCCACCCCCTGGTTTATGTGCTCAGTCTGGGTGTCTATGCCGGCATATGGGCGGTCTACGGCGCGGTTGGTATGGCCGCCGAATCCGGCTACGGCTTTCTGGCTTACTATCTCGGCATCAGCGGCGCTTTCCTGCTGGCGCCTGTGCTTCTGAACCCGGTCATGAGGATCGGACGCGCCTATCAGCTCACGTCCCTCGCCGATCTGTTTGCCTACCGCTACCGAAGCCAGTGGGCTGGCACCCTGGTCACCCTCTGCTCCGGCGGGGCCATTCTGGCCTTGCTGAGCATGCAGATACAGGCCGTCGCCACCTCTGCCAGCATTCTTGCGCCGGACACATCGCCTGCGGTAATCAGCGTGATGTTCAGCTTGATCGTGGTGCTTTTCGCCATGCTATTCGGGGCAAGGCGCGACCAGAACTCGGAAAACCATCAGGGGCTGGTGCTGGCCATTGCTTTTGATTCGCTGGTGAAACTTGTGGCATTGCTGGTGCTCGGGGGCGTCATTCTCTTCGGGGTCTTTGACGGCATGAGCGGACTGGAAAGCTGGCTGGACAACCGGACGTCGCCAGCCACAACCATGACCCTGAGCATTGACGACGGCAGTTGGCGGGCACTGATGCTGATGTCCTTTGCTGCTGCTCTGGTACTGCCACACATGTACCACATGACCTTCAGCGAAAACCCCTCGCCCAAGGCCCTGGCAAAAGCCAGCTGGGGCCTGCCACTCTATCTGTTGCTGCTCGGCCTGCCGGTGCCCCTGATTCTCTGGGGAGGCCAGGAGCTGGCGGTGACCACAGGGCCCGGATTCTTTGCCATCGGGGCAGCCCAGGCCATGGAAAGCCCGGCACTGACACTGCTGATGTACATTGCCGGCCTGTCAGCGGCCAGCGGCCTGATGATCGTCAGCACCCTGGCACTGGCGGGCATGGCGTTGAACCACGTGGTGTTGCCCCTGAAAACCCCGAAAGACCAGGGCGATATCTACCGGTGGCTGCAGTGGATCAAGCGCCTGCTCATCGCCGTGATCATTTTCCTGGCGCTGCTGTTTCATGAAGTTGTCGGCAAAAACCTCGACCTGTCCATTCTCGGCGCCATTTCCCTCTCCGGCACTTTGCAACTGCTGCCCGGCGCCCTGGGCGTGATTTACTGGCCCGAGGGCAATCGCCGCGGCCTGATCGCCGGCCTTGTTGTCGGGCTGGCCATCTGGGTGGTGACGCTCGTGCTGCCATTCTCGCACACGGCCAATCTGCTGGCCTGGCTGGATGCGCCACTGATACCGGACTACAGCAACTGGCATATCTTCACGTTCGTAAGCCTGACTGCCAACATTACCGTGTTTGCGCTGATTTCCATCCTCAGCACCAGCACCAGTGAGGAGAACAGCGCAGCCCAAGCCTGCTCACTGGGCGCACTGTCCCGTCCGCAACGCCGTGAATTGCTGGCCACGTCCTCCAGTGACTTTGTGAGACAGTTAGCGGAGCCGCTGGGCTACGGTGTGGCGCGGCGAGAAGTGGAGCGGGCACTGGGCCAGTTGAAACTGCCCAATGTGGAGTATCGGCCGTACCAGCTCAGGCGACTGCGCGACCAGGTGGAAATAAACCTGTCTGGCCTGCTCGGCCCCTCCGTGGCCCGGGACATGGTCAAGCGCCATCTCGGCTTCAAGCCCATGGCCCAGGGCGGCACTGCCCAGGACATCCGCTATGTAGAACGCGCCCTCGGCGACTACCAGAACCGATTGACCGGCCTGGCCGGCGAGCTGGACAACCTGCGCCGGCATTACCGCCAGACCCTTCAGAACCTGCCGATTCCTGCCTGCTCCGTGGGCGAGGACGGTGAAATCCTGATGTGGAACCACGCCATGGAGGCGCTCACCGGCATCACCGCCGATGACGTGGTCGGTGCCAGGCTGATGGCACTGCCCGAGCACTGGCACCTGCTGCTTGATGACTTCAACCGTGGCCCGGACCTGCATCGCTACAAGCATCGCCTGGACCTGCGTGGCAAACCCCACTGGCTGAACCTCCACAAAGCGGCCCTGAGCGGACCGGACCACACCGAAGGTGGCAGCATTATCCTGGTCGAGGACCAGACCGAAACGCGGCTGCTTGAGGACGAACTGATGCACAGCGAACGGCTGGCATCGGTGGGAAGACTCGCCGCCGGTGTCGCCCACGAGATCGGGAACCCGGTCACCGGTATCTCATCCCTGGCCCAGAACCTGAAACTGGAAACCGACAACCCGGACATCCTGGACACCGCTGACCAGATCCAGCAGCAGACCCGGCGCATCTCTACCATTTTGCAGTCGCTGATGAACTTTGCCCGCACCGGCAATCATGCCCAGGCCAACCGGTACGAGCCGGTAGCGATTCATCGCTGTGTGGAAGAATCAATCAACCTGCTGTCGCTCAGCGACAAGGGCCTGGGCATTCACTATGTCAACGACTGCCCGCCCTCTTTGCAGGTGCTGGGAGATGAGCAGCGTCTGGTCCAGGTATTCGTCAACCTGCTGGCGAACGCCCGCGATGCCTCACCGGAAGGCGGTACCATCCGGGTCAGTGGAAAGGGCGATGGCTACTCCGCTATCATCGAGGTGGTTGATGAGGGCTCCGGTATTCCCGGGGATCAACTCGATCATATCTTCGAGCCGTTTTACACCACCAAGGCCCCCAACAAGGGAACCGGTCTTGGCCTGTCGCTGGTGTACAGCATTATTGAAGAGCACTATGGCAACGTTCAGGTGGAAAGCCCGGCTAATGCCGACACCGGCCGCGGAACCTGCGTGAGGCTGAGATTGCCAGCCTACGAACCGGAAACCGGCACTATTGCCATCAGCCAGAACCAAAGGTCTTGAGACTGTTATGCCTCGCATTCTGATCGTGGAAGACGAAGACATTATTCGCTCGGCAGTGCGCAAACTGTTGTTGCATGCCGGCTATGAGGTCGCCGATGCGGCCTCCGTTGAGGAAGCCGAACAGAACCACGAACCCGATCAGTTCGATCTGATCATTTCCGACCTGCGTCTGCCAGGCGCTGCGGGCACCGAACTGATCAATCGCGCACCCAACACGCCGGTGCTGATCATGACCAGCTATGCCAGCCTGAGATCAGCGGTGGACTCCATGAAAATGGGCGCCGTTGAGTACATCGCCAAACCGTTTGATCACGATGAAATGCTGGCCGCGGTCGAAAACATTCTGGCCCGGAAACCCGCCGGCCGGAACTCGGGTGACGACTCGGCACCAGCCCTGGAAACGCCGGAAAGCAGCGATCCTGCCAACATTATGTTCGGCCAGTGTGAGCCAATGCAGCGGGTGTTCACGCTGATCCGTAAAGTCGCACCGACAGAAACCACTGTTCTGATCCAGGGCGAATCAGGAACCGGCAAGGAGTTGGCGGCCCGCGCCCTGCACCTGCTCAGCCCCCGCGCTGCCAAGCCGCTGATTTCGGTCAACTGCGCGGCTATCCCCGAAAGCCTGATTGAATCGGAACTGTTCGGCCATGAAAAGGGCGCTTTCACCGGCGCGGTATCGGCCAGGACCGGCCTGATCGAGGCCGCCGATGGCGGCAGCCTGTTTCTGGACGAAATCGGAGAACTGCCGGCCGAAGCCCAGGCACGCCTGCTACGGGTTCTGCAAGAGAGCGAGATCCGGAAAGTCGGCTCCACCCAGAGCCGTACCGTCAACGTGCGGATGATTGCCGCCACCCACCGAAACCTCAAGGCCATGACTCGTACCGGAGAGTTCCGGGAAGACCTCTACTACCGGTTGAACGTCATGCAGATCCGTATCCCGCCGCTGCGTGAGCGCCAGAGCGATATTCTGGGACTGGCCCGCCGCTTCCTGAAACGCCAGGGCGAGAGAATGGGCAAGCCCGATCTCAATCTAAGCCCCGAGGCGATGCGCGCCCTCGAACGCCATCGCTGGCCGGGAAACGTACGGGAACTGGAGAACGCCATTGAGCGCGCAACCATCCTGTGTGACGGCGACGTGATCACGCCCTCATTGCTGGACCTGGACAGCGAAGGCAGCGACGAATACATCCCCGAGACTCTCGTGGACGGCAACAACGAGCAGACACATACCCGGGAGGTGGACGCGTCCAACGATCTCTCCCTCGAAGATTACTTCCAGCATTTTGTTCTCGAGAACCAGGACCGCATGAGCGAGACAGAATTGGCCCAGAAACTGGGCATCAGCCGAAAATCGCTCTGGGAACGTCGCCAGCGTCTCGGCATACCCCGGAAAAAATCCTCTGGCAACTGAGTCCGGCATAGTATGAACCCGGGCTCAGTTGTTACCCCATGTTCCTGTCGGTAACACTCCTCACGAAAGTAACGTGACCTCAGTAACACTTAGGTTGAATACGGGGTAACACTTATGGCCTACAAATTCGTAAGACTCTGTTAATAAACGAAATTCAAAAATTGGCACATGGACTGCAACCTATTTGGCGCACAACAACAAAAACAAGAGTGACAAAGCAGCGCCAACAACAAGAACAAAAAGCTGCAGGATGCGTTCGGTAACAAAAACAACAACAGAACGTAAGCGAACTGAGTGTTTTGGGTATTTTGCTTTTTAGTGGTCCCACGGCACGTGCGAGTTGTAGATGTAGAGAAGAATCACCTTCCAGGTGACGCTGCAGCTACCCAAGGCCCGCTCGATGTCTCTGACCGCTCTGTGTATTCAAAGCTTTCCGTTTGCACTGCTGAGATGCCCCTGAAGTGGGGATATGCAGTGGGGTACAAAAACCAAGAAAAATCCCGGCAAAAACAAAAACAATGCAGATCGTCAACGCTTTGAGGGCGGATTCGTGAAAACGGATCCGCCTTTTGATTATCTGGGCTCCGAAACGGTAATCCACGGCAAACGTGTGCAAATCCTGCTCAAACCGTTAAACTCTCGGTTTTTGCTCATCGCAACCACGGATTTCAATGCCTAAACGACTTGTCGACAAACTCCGTTCCTTCATGCCCGGCAACGGAAAAAAGAAAGCCCGCACCTACCAGCGACGGGAAATCCCCAGGGACCAGCACAACGTCTCCCGCTCGGTTATCAGCGAACCCGCCAAGAAAGTTCTGCATCGCCTGAACAAATCAGGCTATGAAGCATACCTCGTGGGCGGCGGCGTAAGAGACATCCTGCTGGGCGGCAAGCCCAAGGATTTCGACATCGCGACCAATGCCACCCCCGAGGAAGTGCACGACCTGTTCCGGAACTCCCGGTTGATCGGACGGCGATTCCGGATTGTCCACGTGGTGTTTGGCCGCGAGGTCATTGAGGTGACCACGTTCAGGGGCAACGCTGCGGAAGCAGACACCGACACCGATGATGACGATCGCAGGACCAGTGAACACGGCCTGCTTCTGCGTGACAACGTATACGGCAACCAGGAAGAAGACGCCCTGCGTCGCGACTTCACCGTCAATGCGCTTTACTACTGCATCCGCGACTTTACCGTAATCGACTTTGCCAACGGGATCGAGGATCTGCGCAACCGCCAGCTGCGACTGATTGGCGATCCCGAGACGCGGTACCGGGAAGACCCCGTGCGCATGCTTCGCGCTATCCGTTTTGCAGCCAAACTCGGCTTTGACATTGAACCGGAGACCGAGGCCCCGATCGGGGAACTGGCCCCTCTATTAACCCATATTCCGCCGGCCCGCCTGTTTGATGAAGTGCACAAACTGTTTTCCGCAGGCCATGGCGAAGCCACTTACGACCTGCTGACCCGTTACAATCTGCTGGAGCCTCTGTTCCCGGAGACGGTCAGGGCCATTGAGTCGGGTGAGCCGGACGAGCTGATCCGCCAGGCCCTGAGAAACACGGATGCCCGGATTGCCCAGGGCAAATCGGTCACGCCCTATTTCCTGTTTGCCGCCATGCTTTGGCCGGCACTTCAGGCAGAGTGGCATCGCAGGCAGGACAACGGTGACCCGGTCCAGCCCGCATTGCACGGCGCCATTGGAAAGGTGATTGGCCGTCAGGTGCAGGCAACCTCGATTCCGAAACGATTCTCTGGCCCGATGAAGGAGATCTGGGAACTTCAGATGCGACTGCCCCGACGCCAGGGCAAGCGGGCCTTTGCCACCATGACTCATCCACGGTTCCGGGCCGCTTACGATTTCCTGCTGGTTCGCGAGGCGTCTGGTGAGATTGAGCCCGGGCTTGGCCAATGGTGGACCGAGTTCCAGCAGGAAGATGAACGGGGCCAGGAGCGAATGCTCTCACAACTGAGCACCGACGCCCCCAAGAAGCGGCGGCGCCGCCGCAAACCGGTCAAACGCCCAGCCCAGTAATGATGACAGACGTCTTTATCGGTCTTGGCAGCAACCTGAAAGACCCTGCAGCCCAGTTGGCCCGGGCGGTCTCCGCCCTGGCCAACCTGCCGGAGACGGTACTGGTGGCCCAATCGCCCTTTTATGCCAGCCGCCCGGTCGGCCCCCAGGACCAGCCCGACTTCGTCAACGGCGCGGTATGGCTCAGAACCTCCCTGCTACCACACCAACTGCTTGATGAACTGCAGAACGTCGAACAACAGCACGGCCGGGAGAGACTTCGCCACTGGGGACCCCGAACGCTTGATCTGGACATACTGATCTTCGGCGATCAGATGTTGGACGACGAGCGCCTCACCGTACCTCATCGGGAACTGCGGAACCGGGACTTTGCGCTCCAGCCTCTGCTGGACCTGAAGGCCGGCCTGACTCTGCCCGACGGCACACCGATTGCCAAACTGCGTAGCCAATGCCCCGACAACGGCTTGCGCAAGCTTCCACCGGCGGATTACCCTTAACACTTCAATGCCGATACCCCGGCACGCCCAGGCCCATCCACCCAAAAGGCAAGGATTCTATGGCTGTTACCATCAATACCCTGCGTGAGTTCAAGCAGAAGGGCGAAGCCTTCGCTGCCCTTACCTCCTATGACGCCACCTTTTCCCAGGTGGTCAGTGAAGCGGGCGTTCACGTAATCCTTATCGGCGACTCCCTCGGGATGGTGCTTCAGGGGCATGACAGCACCCTGCCGGTGACCATGGACCAGATGGTGTATCACGTCAGCTGCGTGGCCAAAGGAAACCGTGGGTCCCTGATCATGGCCGACATGCCCTTCATGAGCTACGGCACGGTCGAGTCTGCCCTGGAGAACGCAGCGGAACTGATGCGCGCGGGCGCGCACATGGTAAAACTCGAGGGTACGGACTGGATGAAAGAAACCATTACCGCTCTGACCGAGCGCGCCGTGCCCGTGTGCGCACATCTGGGCCTCACGCCGCAGTTCGTCAATAAATTTGGCGGCTACAAGGTCCAGGGCCGTGACGAGAAAGCGGCGGAGATGATGATTGAGCACGCCTGCGAGCTGGAAGCCGCCGGCGCCGATGCCATACTGCTGGAGTGCGTTCCCGCGCCGCTGGCGGCACGCATCTCCCAGGCCGTCAAAGCACCGGTCATCGGGATAGGTGCCGGGCCAGACACCGACGGACAGATTCTGGTATTGCACGATATGCTGGGCATTACCACTGGCCGTAAGCCACGATTCGTCAAGAACTTCCTGGCAGAAACAGATTCGGTACAGGAAGCCCTCCAGGCCTACGTGAAAGCCGTAGGCGAGCGCTCATTCCCCGCTGAGGAGCATACGTTCAAGGCATGAGAACCGTACATTCTTTGAAAGAATTGAGAACCATCCTCCGCGGCTACCGGCAGCAGGGCAAAACCATCGGCCTGGTACCCACCATGGGCAACCTGCACGAGGGCCATATCTCCCTCGTGCGCAAAGCAGCGGAGATGGCGGATGTGGTGGTTACCAGCATCTTCGTGAACCCGATGCAGTTCGGAGCCGGCGAAGATCTCGAGACCTACCCGAGAACCCTGGCTGAAGACCAGGACAAGCTCGCCTCGGCCGGTAACACACTGGTATTCGCGCCTTCCGCCGAGGAAATCTATCCGGAAGGGCTGGCAAGTCAGACCCAGGTGGTCGTGCCGGATGTCAGCGACGGCCACTGTGGCGCCAGTCGCCCGGGTCACTTTGAGGGCGTAGCCACGGTGGTCACCATGCTGTTCAATATGGTGCAGCCGGACTTCGCTGTATTCGGCGAGAAGGATTTTCAGCAACTGGCCGTGATCCGGAAAATGGTCCGGGATCTGATGATCCCTGTTGATGTGGTGGGCGGCCCCACGGTGAGAGAGGACGACGGCCTGGCGAAAAGCTCGCGCAATGGTTACCTGACGCCCGAGGAACGGCAGATTGCGCCAGCGGTCTACCAGACTCTGCAGGCCACGGCGGCCAAGATCACCGATGGTCGTACAGACTTCCAGGCCCTGGAAAGCGAAGCTGAGCAGAGTCTCGGGGACGCAGGGCTCAGGCCGGACTACTTCAATATCGTCAACAGTCAGACACTCAAACCGGCCACGGCTGAAGATCGGGAGATTACCATCCTGACGGCAGCTTTCCTGGGCACCACCCGCTTGATCGATAACCTGTCCCTGACCCGATAAGCCAACAGAAAAGGAACCTCTGATGCCCGCACATCCTGAAGTACTGACCTCGAAACCCGAATGGCAGACACTGAAGGAACATCGGCAACGCCTGGACGGCGTTCTCATGAAGGACCTGTTCAACCAGGATCCCGGGCGGGCAAAGCGTTATTTCATTGAAGGCGCAGGGCTGTCACTGGATTTTTCCAAGAATCGGATCACTGACGACGTGCTCGACGCGCTTCTGGCACTGGCCAGCAGCTGTAACCTGGAAGCACGGCGGGAGGCCTTGCTCAGCGGAAAGAGAGTCAACGTTACCGAAGATCGCCCTGCCCTGCACACGGCATTGCGCAACCCGGGAACCGACGCCATCACCGTTGACGGCGAAAACGTGGTCGCCGAGGTGCAGCGCACCCTGCAACGCATGGAAACCCTGGTGGAGGAGGTGTTGGGCCAACACCGCACCGGGTACACCGGCAAACCTTTCACCGATGTGGTAAGCATCGGTATCGGCGGCTCCTACCTGGGCCCGAAGCTGGTTGGCGAAGCCCTTCAACCTTACGCCCAGGCCGGCATTCGCTGCCATTACGTGGCCAACATTGATGGCACCGAGATTTGCGAGGCTCTGCGCCAGGTCAATCCGGAAACCACTCTGTTCCTGATCCAGTCCAAGTCATTCCGCACGCAGGAAACCCTCGAGAACAGTAAAGTCGCAAAACAGTGGTTTCTGGATCATTGCGGGGATGAACAGGCCGTCTCGCAGCATTTCATGGCCGTGACGGCCAATGTGCCGGCGGCGCAGGACTTCGGTATCGATCCGGAGAACGTCTTCCCGATGTGGGACTGGGTCGGCGGCCGTTATTCACTGTGGTCAGCCATCGGCCTGCCCATTGCCTTTAGCGTTGGCATGACCAACTTCCGGGCCCTGCTGGCCGGCGCCCATGCCATGGACCAGCACTTTCGTGAAGCGCCGCTGGCAAAGAATCTGCCGGTGGTTATGGCCATGCTGGGCATCTGGTACACCAATTTCTGGGCAGCCGAGACCCACGCGATACTGCCCTACGATCATTACCTGCGCAGCCTGCCAGACCACCTCCAGCAGCTGGATATGGAAAGCAACGGCAAGAGCGTTACGCAAGCGGGCACCCCACTCGCCTGGCAGTCCGGCCCGGTGATCTGGGGCGGCGTCGGTGCCAATGGCCAGCACGCCTATCACCAACTGATCCACCAGGGCACCCGCCTGATTCCGGCGGACTTCATCATACCTCTGAAAACCCACAATCCGGTGGCCACCCATCACGCCGACCTGTTTGCCAACTGCCTCAGCCAGTCCAGGGCCATGATGGCCGGAAAATCACTGGAAGAAGCCAGGGCCGAGCTGAAAGCCGAAGGACGGGATGAAAGCGAGATTGAACAGCTTGCGCCACACAAGGTGATCCCAGGCAACAAGCCAAGTAACACGCTGACCATGGAGAAGGTGACACCCGAGACTGTGGGCGCGTTGATCGCGCTCTACGAGCACCGCACCTTTGTGCAGGGGGTTATCTGGGACGTGGATTCGTTTGACCAATGGGGTGTGGAACTCGGCAAGCAACTGGGTAAAGGCATCCTGCCGCGGCTATTGGGCGAGGAAGATGGCACCCAGGCCAGCGACAGCTCGACCGATCACCTCATCGAGCTGTTCCGCTCAACCGGCAGCGTGTGAAATCTGCCGACCCTGCCAGCTGAAGCCCACCGGCCAGAGCTTCTGGCCAGTGTCGTACTCCCGCCATAGCTGGCCATAGGTTTTGCCGCACACCGGGTGCTCTGCTTCAGGCGCTATGTCGGCCAGTGGCCGAAGCACGAAAGCGTTTTTCAGGATTTCACCCCTTGGCAGTTCAACGCCATCGATGCGCCCGACGGCACTGCCATAGGTGAGAATATCGAGGTCCAGCGTTCGCGCACTGAATTTAGGCACATCCCGACGCCGGCCGTTGTCCGCCTCCAACTGTTTGAAACGCTTCGAAAGCTCGGCAACCGACAGGGACGTATCCACGCCCACTACGAGGTTCAGGAAGGGCGAGCCATCAAACCCGACCGCTTCGCTGTCGTAGACCGGGGAGATAATCAGCTCGCCAAACCATGCCGAGAGCGCATCGAGCGCTGCCCTGACGTAGCGTTCCCTGTCGACATTGCTGCCAATACTGATGTAAACCCGAACGGCCGCTGCCATCACCGGACTCCCCTCTCGATTTGCACACCCACCGCCTGTGCCGTAGGTACGGCCCCCGGCTTGCGTATCGCCAACCGAAGCCACGTGATGCCAAATTCATCCTGCAAGGCTTTGGCGAGCACCTCAGCGCCGTGCTCAAGCAGTTGCGGCCTGAGTGCCTGCAGACAGGTCTCCACCCGAGCACTGACGGCCGCATAATCCAGGGCATCGGCGACATCGTCTGTTCGACCCGGCACCCGGTTATCCCAGGCCATTTCCAGATCGATCACCAGGTCCTGGGTGACTTCCCGCTCCCAGTCATAAACGCCGACCACAGTTTCCACAACGAGGCCTTCGATCAATACAGTGTCTGCCAAGGGTACTCCGGAGTTCTTCCACTCTTTGGTGATTGAATAACGCACAACCAGGGGATACTGTGAAGAGCATGGCCCGCGTTTTCAGGGCGGGCATTTTCGCACATATTGGTTGTATACGTCTTTGCTTCCGAGCCCACAGCATGTTTCCCAGTGACCCGGTTTTAACGGTTTTACTCTGCGCCGCCGCTTACCTGGCAGGTTCCGTGCTGTTTGCCCTGCCGGTCTGCCAACTCTGGAAACTCCCGGACCCACGGGCGCAGGGTTCAGGCAATCCCGGCGCCACGAATGTCTACCGAACCGGCGGGTGGCCGCCAGCGTTACTCACGCTTGCGCTGGATGCGGCAAAAGGCTGGTTACCCGTTTGGCTGGCCCATGCCGCCGGTCTTTCCGTAATGGTTCAGGCTGTCGTTGCCCTGTTCGCCGTCACCGGCCACATGATCCCGATCTTCTATCGATTCAAGGGTGGAAAAGGGGTCGCGACGGCGCTCGGGGCCGGTCTTGCGCTGGCGTCGGTCACAACGCTGCTGATGGCCGCTACCTGGATGCTGGTGATCTGGCGCTGGCGAATATCCGCCCTCGCCTCACTGATAGCCATTGTCTGCGGCCCGCTGATCAGCGCCTTCCTTGAACCGGAAACCCTGCCACTGTTCGGCCTGCTCGCACTTCTGATCGTGGTTCGCCACCGCAACAACCTCATCCGGCTCGCCCAGGGACGGGAAGCCGGACTTTAACGATCAGTCCACCAGACCGGTTGAACGAGGTTCGTTAATGGGCGGCAGCGTGTTCATTGGCCACCGGGGCACTGCCACAATCCGCTCGCCGTCCTGCTGGCCGGCCTTCATGCGCTGGGCACCGGCGTAGGCGATCATTGCACCGTTATCCGTACAGAATTCCGGCCGGGCGTAGAAAACGTGGGCTTTGAGTTTGTCGGCCATTTTTTCCAGGCCCGCCCGTAACCGTTTATTGGCACTCACCCCTCCGGCTATGACCAGCCGCTTGCAGCCTGTCTGTTCCAGGGCCCGGCGGCATTTGATAGTGAGCGTATCGACCACGGCGGCCTCGAACGCCAGGGCAATATCCGCGCGGGTCTGGTCCGTCAGCCCCTCCGCCTCACGAGCAGCATTCACGGTATTGAGCGTGAAGGTTTTCAGGCCGCTGAAGCTGAAATCCAGGCCGGGACGGTCAGTCATCGGCCTCGGGAACCGATAACGGCCCTCTGTGCCTTTTTCCGCCAGCGCTGCCACCCGCGGGCCACCCGGGTAGTCCAGACCGAGCATCTTGGCGGTCTTGTCAAAGGCCTCACCCGCGGCGTCGTCTACTGATTCTCCCAGCATTTCGTATTCGCCAATACCATCAACCCTTACCAACTGGGTATGGCCACCCGAAACAAGCAGTGCAACGAAGGGAAACGCGGGTGGATTATCCTCCAGCATGGGCGCCAGAAGGTGGCCCTCCATGTGATGCACACCGAGCACCGGCACTCCAAGGGCAAACCCCAGCGAATGGGCAACCGCGCCCCCAACCATGAGCGCGCCGACCAGGCCCGGACCCGCGGTGTAGGCAATTCCCTCTATATCGGCACGGCCTTTACCGGCATCCGAAAGCACCTGATCGCAGAGGGGCAGGAGCTTGCGAACGTGGTCACGGGACGCCAGTTCAGGGACGACACCCCCGTAATCAGCATGCATGTCGATCTGGCTGAACAGGGCGTGCCCCAGAAGGGCCGCTTCCGTGTCGTAAAGCGCTACACCAGTCTCGTCGCAAGAGGTTTCGATACCTAGAATCAGCATAATTTCGGGCCACATTGGTTGGCAGAAATGAAAACGACGCGCATTTTAGCAGAAACCCGAAACCCACTGGCAGATTCATCGAACAAACATTGACCTTGCCATAACGCAGGCGCTATCATTGCCGCCCTAAAATATGCACTGGTCGAGTTTTAGCCAATCTGACCAGGAATCGAGAACCGGTCTGGCCTCGCCAGACGGACAAAATTGAAACCGAATCTATCAGGTAGGTGATTTTCGAATGCCAGCTGTTAAAGTGAAAGAGAATGAACCGTTTGACGTAGCACTGCGTCGCTTCAAGCGTTCCTGCGAGAAAGCGGGTGTACTTTCCGAAGTACGTCGTCGTGAGCACTACGAGAAGCCGACCGCTGTTCGTAAGCGCAAAGCAGCCGCTGCCGTTAAGCGTCATCTCAAGAAGCTTCAGCGGGAACAGCGCAAGTTCGAGCGTCTGTACTAAGTTTTATCTGACGCCGCTTGACTGCAAAGCACTGATTGCCTGTACAGCCGCAGGCTGCACAGAGCGACTCAAAAATGCCGCCGAGGCCTGGCTTCGGCGGCATTTTTGGCTATTGGCCAACTCCGATGAAGGCCTGATGTGGAGCCCCCATGAGCGGACTGATCCCTCAACAGTTTGTTGAAAACCTGCTGGATCGTATCGACCTGGCGGAACTGATCGGTTCACGCATCACGCTCAAGAAGGCCGGCGCTAACTACAAGGCCTGCTGCCCGTTCCACGACGAGAAAACACCCTCGTTCAACGTTCGGCCAGACAAGGGCTTTTACCATTGCTTCGGGTGCGGCGCCCATGGCGATGCCATCAGCTTTGTCAGGGAGTTTGAAGGCCTGGGTTTTACCGAGGCGGTAGAGGAACTGGCCAAGCGGGTTGGTCTCGAAGTGCCCTACGACCGGGCGGCAAAACAGGAAATCCAGCAGGCGCGAACGCTGACCGATGCACTGGACTTTGCCAGTCGCTTCTATCAATCAGCGCTCAAAGGTCAGCAAGGTGCCTACGCACGGGACTACCTGCAACAAAGGGGTCTGGATAACGCCATCATCGAGCAGTACCAGGTGGGCTATGCGCCCTCCACCGGCACGGCGCTGTTTGATGTTGCCAGCAAGGACCTGCAGGGTCCGCTGATTGAAACCGGCACGGTTTCCGACAAGTACGGCAAACCCAGGGACCTGTTCCGCAACCGGGTGATGTTCCCGATTCGCAATAGCCGGGGCAGAACCGTGGCATTCGGCGGCCGCACCCTGGGCGACGACAAGGCGAAATACATCAACTCCCCGGAGTCGGATGTGTTTCACAAGAGCCGCGAGATTTACGGGCTTTTCGAGGCCAAACAGGCCATCCGGCAGCTGGACAAGCTGCTGGTGGTTGAAGGCTACATGGATGTGATCGCCCTCGCCCAGCACGGCATTCACTATGCGGTTGCGACGCTGGGCACAGCAACGAACCAGGACAGTCTCACAGCGTTATTGAAGCAGGTCAGACACATCGTGTTCTGCTTTGACGGCGACCAGGCGGGCTTCCGGGCCGCGGACAAGGCCATGGAAAACGCACTGGAACTTATGGCCGATGGCCTTCACCTCCAGTTCCTGATGCTGCCCCAGGGCGAGGACCCGGACACCCTCGTGCGCAAGGAGGGGCCGGAAGCGTTCCAGAAGCGCATTGAAGGGGCAACGCCTCTGTCCCGCTATCTGTTTGATCGGCAGAGTGAAGGGCTGGACCTGCAACTGCCAGAGCATCGGGGCGAATTGCGAGCCAGGGTCGAACCGCTGCTCAACAAGATGCCCAGAAGCACCCTCCGGGATGCCATGTGGCACGAAATGCTCCGCCTTTGTGGTGGCCGGAACCAGTGGCAGAGCCGCCAGCAGGGGCAGAAAGGGCGCTGGAACGGCGAGCGACGGGATCGGGTGTCCGAGGATCGAATTGATGTGAAACTCAGCAAGGACAGCATTCTGTGCCTTGCCCTACTGGAAGCACCGGACCTGGCTACCGAGGTCACCGAGCTGGCCCGCAGCTCCCGACAATTCAATCAGGCCCGGAATTTTGCCGAGTGGATTCTGGCAAACGACATCCGGGACAGGAAAACCCTGGTGCGTACGCTGGCACTGGACAGGGACGCTCGTGAGCGCTTCTACCACCTGTTTGACGGGATCGAGCATATTCCTGCGCGGGAAAGCACACTGGCCGCCGCCCGTGAGCTTCTGAGCCCGAACGAAGAGGCATCCCGCCAGCAGCGGCTTGCCACACTATTGAGAAATCTGTCGAACCTCACAAGCGAGGAACGACAGGAGCTGAGGGCCCTGAGCAGCGGCACCGGGGACTAGCAGCACTTGAAACTTGAGGCACTGATCACCATCTAACCTTTGAGCCTAGGCTCCTTGGTGGCAGAGCAACTAAGCGACAGCTATAATGGCTGTTTAACTTTTTTCCTTCTAAAAGCGAGTTTACAGGGTGTCTATGTCAGGCAATTCGCAAAAATCACGTTTGAAAGACCTCATTGCACGAGGCAAGGAACAAGGTTACCTGACTTACGCCGAGGTAAACGACCACCTCCCGGAAGACATCGCCGATCCGGATCAGGTCGAAGACATCATTCGCATGATTAACGACATGGGTATCCAGGTGTGCGAAGAAACACCGGACGCCGATACCCTGCTGATGACCGAGGGTGACTCCACCGCTGACGAAGCCGCCGCCGCTGAAGCCGCTGCCGCTCTGGCCGCTGTTGAGACCGACGCCGGCCGCACCACGGACCCTGTGCGCATGTACATGCGTGAAATGGGCACCGTTGAGCTGCTGACCCGCGAAGGCGAAATTGTCATCGCCAAGCGCATCGAAGAAGGCATCCGCGATGTGATGGCCGCTGTTGCCCACTTCCCGGGTACCGCCGGCACGGTGATCCAGGCCTACGACCGTATTCTCGAAAACGAAGGTCGCATCAGCGACATCGTAACGGGCTTCCTCGATCCGGACGACGCCGAGCCGTTCATGGGTGAGGAAACCACCACCGAGAGCTCCGACGATTCCGATTCCTCTTCCGACGATGACGACGATTCCTCCGAAGAAGAAACCGATAACGGCCCGGATCCGGAAGAGACCCGTCTCCGGTTCGAACTGCTCAACGAAAAGCTGGATGCCGCGAACAAGGCCCTGGCCAAGCACGGCCGTTCCGACAAGAAAACCCAGGAAGCCCTGAACGAGCTGGGCCAGGTGTTCGCACCGTTCAAGCTTGCCAACAAGGCGTTTGACGAGCTGGTCAACGTGGTTCGCTCCACCAATGACCTGGTTCGAGAAAACGAACGCGCGATCATGCAGATCTGTGTTCGCGAGTGCAAAATGCCCCGCAAGGACTTCATCAAGTCGTTCCCGGGCAACGAGACCAACCTGGATTGGGCGGAGAAGATCGCCAAGAGCAAGAAGCCATACGCGGCGCCCATGGCCGAGCGTATCGACGAGATTGTTCGCCTGCAGAAGCGGATCCAGAACGTGCAGACCGAAGTGGATCTGGACGTGGCTGACATCAAGGAAATCAACCGTCGCGTCTCCATCGGTGAAGCCAAAGCCCGCCGTGCCAAGAAAGAGATGGTCGAGGCCAACCTGCGTCTGGTTATTTCCATCGCCAAGAAGTACACCAACCGTGGCCTTCAGTTCCTGGATCTGATTCAGGAGGGCAACATTGGCCTGATGAAGGCCGTGGACAAGTTCGAGTATCGCCGGGGCTACAAGTTCTCTACATACGCCACCTGGTGGATTCGTCAGGCCATCACCCGCTCTATCGCGGACCAGGCCCGCACCATCCGTATTCCGGTGCACATGATCGAGACTATCAACAAGCTCAACCGTATCTCCCGCCAGATGCTGCAGGAGATGGGCCGCGAGCCCACGCCGGAAGAACTGGGCGAGCGCATGGAAATGCCGGAGGACAAGATCCGCAAGGTACTGAAGATCGCCAAAGAGCCGATCTCCATGGAAACCCCGATCGGCGACGACGAAGACAGCCATCTGGGCGACTTCATCGAAGATATCCAGGCCCTCTCCCCGGTGGATTCCGCCACCGCCGAAGGCCTGCGCGAAGCCACCCGCTCGGTACTGGCCGGCCTTACCGCCCGCGAGTCCAAGGTGCTGCGGATGCGCTTCGGTATCGAGATGAACACCGACCACACCCTGGAAGAAGTCGGCAAGCAGTTCGACGTAACCCGGGAGCGGATCCGTCAGATCGAAGCCAAGGCCCTGCGCAAACTGCGTCACCCTTCGCGCTCCGATCACCTGCGCGGCTTTATCGACGACCAGGGCAATCAGGGATAATTTCCCAAACAGTAGCGGGCGCCACACCTCACCGGTATAATGGCGCCCGCTTTGTTTCCCCCTCCGGAAACACCTCTCAAAACAGCGTTCGCTGAACGGGCCTATAGCTCAGTTGGTTAGAGCAGGGGACTCATAATAGAATGCGCTAACGGCTGGACCGGGGAAGGAAGTAGAGAAAATACAGTCGCTTACCCAAAGGCAGGGAATTGAGCGGCAGCACCATGTAAAAGGTGTGTAAACGTTTTACAAAGTTTCGGGCCTTTAGCTCAGTTGGTCAGAGCAGGCGACTCATAATCGCTTGGTCGCTGGTTCAAGTCCAGCAAGGCCCACCACTACAACCAGTAGATTTCGAGCTGCTTAGCGTATATTGTTCAATAGCGGACGTTGACCAATATGTGCTACCTTAACGTACAAACAACAATTAAAAGCGGCTCACAACAGGAGGTGAATAGCATGAGCGGACTGTTGAGCACTCTGCAGCACGAAAAAAATACACTCATGGAAGTGTATGAAAGCTCAAGGAAGGATGTGCTAGATGAAGCAAGCCTCGTCGATATTTACCAGAGGCACTTCCGTACCCAAGCTCCCCCAGTAACAGAGCAACCTCCGGTTTTTGAGAAGGTATCTCTTGCTGACCCCACGATAAAAACATTCTTAAGATCAACAACTGACTGCTAATTATGCCGGGATGGAATACCGTATTAGGTGAAATTGGAAAGCGCCAACAGGATGGCAGACAAGCCATCGACTTGGTACGCCGAAAGTACCTCAAAGCACTCCATAAACATACCGGACGAAACGTCATCGCTTATTACTCGGGCTGGCTAAACCGCCCGAGCAACACCCCCAACCTTCAAGTTGGCGACGACGACATGAACGCCTTTATGGCGTCAGTGCATAAGCTCAAACGTGAAGATGGGCTAGACCTGATATTACACACCCCGGGGGGTGATATAGCCGCAACGGAATCACTCGTTAAATATCTTTGGACGATGTTTGACAAAGATATTCGCGTGATCGTCCCACAGCTTGCCATGTCAGCCGGAACGATGATTGCCTGCTCTTCTAGAGAAATCGTAATGGGCAAGCAGTCCAGTTTAGGGCCTATCGATCCACAGATATTTGGCATGCCGGCACAGGCTATCCTCGACGAGTTTCAGCTAGCTGTTGACAGCATTAAGGCCGACCCGTCAAGCGCCCCTCTTTGGCAGCAGATTATTTCCCGTTACCACCCTTCATTTCTGGTAGAGTGCGTACAAGCTATCCGGTGGTCCAAGGAAATGGTCGAGGCGTGGTTGCTCGAAAACATGTTTCAGAATGACCCCGCCCATGCTCAACAGGCTAAGGACATTGTTGCGTTCCTAAGCGACCATAAAAGTACCGCGACGCACTCTAGGCACCTCCCTGTTTCAAAATGCCAAGAAATTAACCTGAATGTATCTATGCTTGAGGATGACAAAGAACTGCAGGATCTTGTTCTTACTGTCCACCATGCATACATGCATACTTTCTCGATGTCTGCAGCCATCAAGATAACGGAAAATCATTTAGGTGTCGCGACGGTCCTGATGGGCACTCACCAAAATAACCAGCAGCCTAATCCTCCCGGGCATGCCGCCTCAGAACAGCGAATCCCGATCCCACCAGGCGTTGCACTTCCTGAACAACAACGCCAAAAACAACAAGGTCCAGCGGAACACGAAGAGAAATGACAGTCGATCGCTAAGCTTCGCAATAAAGTCTTCGTAAAATCCAGCATCGCGCTTGACCTTAAAATTATAGCCGAGCCAGAATTCACCTGATTAACAGCTAGCTAAAAACACGATCTGATACAAGTCTCCCTTGTCGTACTCAGGCGGGCAGTCCTTCTTGATGTTCGCTTTCAGCTCGGCTTGCATGTTGCTGGCAATCGCTCCCCACTCGTCAACGGGCATCAATTCCGGGAACAGTGCCACGACTTTTCTTTGACCACGTGCCTGCTCTAAGGCCTCCAGCCGCTTCAGTGTACTTGCCGGAATTCGTGCCCGCATTGACCCTCCTCCTTGGCTGCTTCGTACAGCATTGCAGTCACTTTGACACGCACCGCCTGGAACGGGTGATGCTGAGCCAGAAACTCTAGTGGCCCGTACTCGGGCGCGAGATAACCGCTTCCAAAGCGCCGCACCTTCTGCGCTGGCACTGCGCAAAGAATCACCTCGGCTTTTAGTTCAGGGTCGAGATGCTCCTTAATAATCTCAAAGTGAACTATCCCAGTAGGTGCAGCGCCGACAAATACATGCCCGTCCTCACGCTGGATGAAATAAGCGTATTCAGTCGGCCCATTATGGTCGTGATGAAGCATTCCATTTTCCCGATATGCTTGTGTGGACTTTAATTCGTCATACAAGCCCGTAGGCAGCATCCGGTCTTGATACCTGATTATGTTGAACGGCTCCATGCCTGTTGTTGGAACACGCAGTTCCTTCGTTAATTCTCTCTCAAGTGGCATCACAGTCACTCCTTTATCGGTGTTGCTCAAGAGCGGCTAGGCGCTGCTCAAGCTCGTCGATCTGCTTAATACCCGCCAGCGTGGCAATGGACTCAATAATTTGCTTGCCTACGTCCGGCGATACTTCACCATTGGCGATACTCTGGAGGACTGCC
Source organism: Marinobacter flavimaris (assembly GCF_045057155.1). Taxonomy (NCBI): domain Bacteria; kingdom Pseudomonadati; phylum Pseudomonadota; class Gammaproteobacteria; order Pseudomonadales; family Marinobacteraceae; genus Marinobacter; species Marinobacter flavimaris. The sequence goes on along the minus strand of NZ_CP171359.1, from coordinate 4,332,756 downwards.
TGCACTTGCTCTGTCATCGGTGCAGACGCGTCGAACTCAAAGTTGACCTTCTCCGCCTGTGCTTTGAGTGCTGGCGCTATGCGGGACAAGACCAACGAGGCGGCTTGCACGTCACCCTTCAACGCAGAGTCAATCACCACACGCACAACCTTGTCCGCATCGTCTTCAAGCATCTTGGTCACTTTGAAGCGCCGGTCCACTTTGCCCTTTGGACGCCCGGCAGGGTTCGGTGAACGCCCTCCACGCTTCCAGTTCGGGTTACCGGCTTTAGGTGCGCCTGGATCAGGCTTCCAGTTCTCCAACCACTCCGGCTTGCTTTGTGCGTTATTCATGTTGAATCCTTTGATCTAATCAAGGCTGGAACAATTAGGCCTCTGCGGCAGGGTTGAAGTCCTTCATCACGAGTGCCGCCTCAGCCTCGTTGGTGGCGGCTTGCAGATGCTCCACGTCACGGCGACTTGCTCCGACTGCCTTTTCCAGCTCTTGCAGCAATGCCGGATGTGCGCGTTGCAGCTTCTCCCGCGTGGCCTGCATCACCTTCAGTCGCTGGGCCATCTCGGGGTTGGTCGCTTCGTGATACTGGCGTGTGAAGTGGGTGTGTTCGATATCTGAAAGGCCGCTCAGGTATGGGGGCGCACCTAGAATGGCTCCGGCTGTCGTAATGTCGCCGCTCTCAATGGCCACAGTTAGTAGCTTCACACGCTCATCCCGGCTGAGGGCTTTTGAGTGAGCGCGAATCTCGCCGTTCACACTTCCAGCGCCCGCCTGCTGCTGTAGTGGCTGGGAAAGTTCCTGTTCGGTGTGCTGAATTGCTTTGTCCAATCGTGACCAGGACGACTCGAACTGCTTTTGCAGTTTCTCGGAATACTTGTCGGCAAGCTGGGCAGTCATCAGAACCTTGGCGCGGGGCGTGCGGCTCTCATCAAGGTTCAGCTTTTGCCTTGCTTCAATCACTGCCGCGACAGATTGTCTGCTGGCGTCCAGCACCGTAGCAGCGTCTGCTACGTATCCCTTTGCCGCTTCATATCCGTCAATACTGGTAATGTTCGCCGGATGCAGTGTCGGAGAAACTGTCAGTTTTACTTCGCCGTCGATAGCCATTTTGGCGCTCCTGTAGGTGTGAAAAGTTATTTAGCAAGTACAAGCATGGGATAGATCAAAAGACACCTACAAATTTATTTATTAAAAACAAATATCTACAATCGAAAAACAATTTCTACCCATCCAACTACTCGTTTCTGGTTCAGCGACGAAAGCCAGTTTTCCCGCCTTTTGGCCACAGTGGTACAGCGCCCTGCCCGAGCAACGCCCTGAGCCGTGATTCCCTGCCGATTTTCCGGCTCTGACCATGCGGCCTAGGGGGTGCGTTAAGGAGGGCGCGTTGTATAGGGTTAACGCACTAACGCACCCCCTCGGGGGTGCTGTGCGTCTGGTGCTGTGCGGTGGGGGCGTTAACAATCCCCAACGCCCCGACAACGCACCCCAACGCACTAACGCGCCCCCATTGACTCAACTGCTCGAAGAAACGTGTTCCCTCCTTTCTTTTCCTGTTGCAAGCGTCTCTCAGAGACAAGTCGAGTAATCGCATCCCTCAGCCCTTTCTGCGAGAGCTGCCTTTGAGCCCCCATTAGTTCTCGCTGAGCCTCAAGAGAGCGACCGCTCACCAAGGTTCCTTTTTCAACCTCTTTCCTCACCCACTCCCAGACAAAGTCGTCATCAGCGGCAGCATGTGCAGCGTGGTCAACATCGTCCCGCTCCTCGGCGGGTCCAATGACGCAAGAGGTAATCGGCTCGCCGTATTCGTCGTGCATGAGAAACACCGGCTTGAGATCGAACGGTGCGCCCAGTCCGTCTTGTCCGTCTTTCGCTTTGGTGAGTTTCCATGATCTGGAACCACTGCCCGCCTTCGTTACCTCAATCGCCGCATCAAGTGCCCCGTTAAGACCAGACCAACCCCGCAAACCTCGCTCCCTGTCTTTGCCAGTGTGGTGGACGACGAGGATGCAGCCGCCCACCTCATACTGGATGGCCTGCAATTCCGAAATGAGCTTGCCCATCCCTTCGCTGCTGTTCTCATCAATACCTGGGGCACTGGCTGCGAGGGTGTCGATACACAGAACACCGCTCGTCAGCAGGTGCTGCCGGAGAACATCAATCAGCGCCTCTCGGTCGGCGGGTTCCACAAGACTGATCGTGGGAGCTTCGATAAAGCTGATCTGATCAAGCGCCCAATACTCGCGCTGGAAAGCCATCACCCGTTGAGGTACGCCGTGTGCCCCCTCGAACGCCACATAGGCGACTGGCGATGGCCTGACCCTGTGGCCAAACCAGTGCTGACCGGAAGCAATGTGGGCCAGCATATCCAGCGTGAGAAAGGACTTGCCGCAGGCAGGTGGGCCATAGAGGGCCGCAAACCCTTCTTCTGGCAGAATGCCGCTGATCCGCCAACGGACAGGGGGACGCTTAACCAACTCAGCAGCCGAGAACACCTTGATACGGCTTTCTGCCCTCGCCTTGTTGCGTGCCCGCTGTTCTTCCTGCTGTCTTTCGAAGTTCTCAAGGAGTGCCGCAGCCATTAACTGACCGTGTTCGACCCTCTGAGCATTCCGGGAAGAATCGGATGCCTGCATCGCTCTGACATAGGCGATTGTTCTGGGCAGGTAGTCCTTGCGTTTCGCCTTGTCGCGCTGCCCAAGCTCCGAAGCCAAGAAGAGACGCGTTAGCTGCTCGTTGTTCGGCGTGTAATGGGCAAGCATCTGCAACAGGGATTCGTCTGCCTTGCTGTGGTCGGTATGGCCGATCTCCGCCCAGTCGCCGTTATAGTGAGCGCAGATCTTCCCGCCGTTCTCAGCCCGAAAGGCCCGCTGCAAAATGGACTCGTCAGGCTCGACGGCGGGAGCATCAGGGAGCGCCTCAAACTCGGCTTCTTTCCCTCCGATCATGTTGGCGTATTGCTTGACGAGGTGGTCTCGGTTTTCAATTGGCTTGGGATTCACCATATGACCAGTGCAGATGATGAATCGCTCTTTCGAATAAACCTCAACCCCTCCGCCTCTGCGGCCTGCACCAACTGTCAATGGCCATTTATTTTGACCCACCTTTGGCCAATAAAATTGACCCACCTTTCATAGTCTATCTTGTGGCTTTTTGCTTCAGTCGATAGCTTTCTCCTCCCAACATAAAGATGTGCGAATGGTGGATGACCCGGTCAATGATCGGCACCGCCACGTTGTCGTCGTGGAAGAACTCGCCCCAACTGGTGAAGTCCTTGTTGGTGGTCAAGATGATCGACCGGTATTCGTACAGGCTGTTGATCAACTGGAACAGATTGTAGCGGGCCTGCCGGGTCATGGGCAGGTAACCCAGCTCATCAATGATCAGCAGGTCGTATTTGGCCAGGGCGCTGACCCGTTTTTTCAGCTCACCCTTCATCTCGGCCAGTTCCAGCTCTTCCACCAGATCCAGGGCATTGCGGAACAATACCCGGTAACCAGCTTCCACTGCCTTGTGGCCAATACCGATGGCCAGGTGGGTCTTGCCCACACCCGGCGGGCCAATGAACACCAGGTTGTTCCGTTCGTCGAGGAACTGGAAGTCCAGCAAGGCGTTCACCTGGCGTTTATTAATGGTGGTCTGGTGCCGGTAGTCGAAGCCCTCAAGGCGCTTCTCGGCGGGGAACGCGGCCATCTTCCGATTCCGGTGGATGCGCTTGTCCTGCCGTTGAACCAGTTCGTGTTCGGCAAGCCGATCCGCGAAGCTGAGATAGGACATCTCGTTGGCTTCTGCCTCGGCCAGCAGGTTGATTAGTTCATCGGCGGCTGCGCTCAGGCGCAGGCTGCGGTAACGGGCTACAGTCTGTTCAAGCTGGCTCATGGGTCACCCCCTGGCCACTGGAGCGGCCAAGACGCTGGTAGGCGCTCAGATCCAATGCCTGCTTGGGTTCCGGTAACGATTCCGGCTGTCGCTCCCGCAGAACGGCCGCCTGGGCTGCTTCCAGGTAGTTTTGCAGTCGTGTGGCCGTCATGCCGGGGCGTTCTGCCAGCGCTGTGATCAACTCTGGATCCACCGGCGCATGGCGCTTGAGCAGGTCACGGGCAGCCACCAACTGATCCTTGTAGATCTTGGGCTCGGAGCGCTTGAGCTGCTGACACAACCGGTGCCCGGTCTCGTCGCTGATCAGGGCGTTGATACCAGCTTCCAGCTTGTTCACGCGCTGGGCATGATCCCGGTAGTGATGGGTGTTCTTGATCACCTTGCCCTTGTCGGCGCACAGCGCATGACTGGCAATGACTTCGCCCGTGTTCAGGTCGCTGATATGGAGTTGACTGCCGGACTCCAGAACGCCCACCCGGGCCTGCTGCCAGGCCATGGGCACGGAGTACTTGTTGGCCTTCCAGGCGATCAGGCCGGTCTTGTCCACCTGCCGTGTCTCGCGGGCCACAGGCTGTACGCAAGCCGGTGACAGGTAGGCCTCCAGATGTTCTCGCTCATCCCGTTCGAAGCGTTCCCGCGGTGGTTCGCCGGTGGTGCCGTGGATGCGGACATTGGCCACGCTCTCAACCCAGTCCTGCACGTGCTGACGCACGTGTTCCTGATCCCGGAAGACTTCACCGTAGAGGCAATCCTGCTTGACGTACTTAACACCGGCTTCCACCTTGCCCTTGCTCTCCGGGTCATAGCCTTCGCAGGCATGGATCCGGAATCCAGCCGTGGTGGCATACTCATGAAACCGTTGGTTGAGCGTCAGTTCGCGGTACTGTTCGTTGATCACCACCAGCTTGGTCTGATCGTAAACGCACTCATCCGGCAGGCCACCGAAGTACCGCAGGGCTTCGTCATGGAGCTGGATAAACGTCTGGGTATCCAGCGGGCGGAAGGCCAGGCCCACGTACATCAACCGCGAGTACGACAGCACGAACACCACAAAATGCAGCGTGCGTTCTTCGCCACCGATCAGCACGCCGCGCAACTCACCGGGGTCCACCTGACACTGAACACCGGGCACATCCTCCAGAATGGGCTCGTAATAGCGCATCTGGGCCGAGGCCACTTCCTCCTTGAGCACTCGCACATAACGGCGAATGGAACGGTCTGAGGCCGGTAAGTCGCCGACCTTTGCCTGAAGCTTACGGGCAATCTTGACGGCGCTGAGCTTGGGGAATTGCTTGAGCAAATGCACCAGATAATCCCGGTGATCATCGAGGCGCTTGGTGCGTGAGGGATCTTCAATCTGTTCTGAAATCGCGTTCTCATTCATCCGCAGATACTTGCGGACGGTATTGCGGGACAGCCCCAGTTCCTGACTGATGGCGCGGATCGACAACCCTTTGCCGTTATCGTGCAGTGCCTTGATTTTGTGTATCACAACCCACTCCTTCACTGACATGCCCCCGGCTATCGATAAAAGCGGGGGACAGTAGCTGGTTCTGTGGCCTGACGGCCACCCGGGGGTGGGTCAAAATAAATGGCCAGTAGTGGGTCATTTTAATTGGCCACTAACACCAACGTCGCCCTCAACCCAAATGTGATAACCAGCGCCCGACCGGCTGTGCTCCGTATAGGAATCGAAAGTGGTGATTGTGTCGGTGCAGTGCTGGAGGAAATCAGGCGGGGAGTCCGGCTTTATATCAAGGTCGATGCACGTAAACGGGTCAGCCTCATGGAGCATGTACCCGACGTGCCACCCTCGCTGACTTGCCGCTGCACATGCCGTATCAAAGTCAGTCCAAGTGGCGGGGTTCGTCGAACTGGCTAGACTGCCATCGGGCCTCCTCGGCGTTTTATCGGGTGCAGCCAAGCACCACTGCGGCCTTTCCCGCAATCCCTGCGGTATGCTCGCCCACTGCTCGGGCTGTGCTGGCACTGTGGCCACGCTTGCAGGCTCACCGCCCCCAATGTACTGGTGACCGTCGCTCTCGGCCTGTGTGTCGTTGTGCGCGGCTGCGCAATTATCAAACATCGGCGCCGGTGGCTGCCCTATAGTATTTTCGCTTGGCATTACTAATCACTCCTGTCGAGCAAAGGGCTGCCGGAACACGCCACCGCATTGTGAAAACAGTGCGTTCCGGTGGCCCTTTTTCTTGAATTGTTTACAGCGCAGTTACTCGACCCGTCAGGAGTGACGGCAAAGGGTTGGCGCACTTCTATAATTTGCGAAAGGCACATAGTTACACCCATACCTTGCGCTAATAGGATTGGTGGCCTTGATGGCTCGTTCCGGTGCGGGCTTGCTGATCCAAGTATTCGAGCAGGTCAGCTTCGGCATAGCGCACCAGCTTTCCGATTTTACGGAAACGAGGTCCACGCTTTAGGTAGCGCCATTGGTTGACGGTGTTGGGCGAAAGCCCGAGGAAGGTTGCAGCTTGTTCCGTGGTGAGCAGCTTCATGGCAAGACTCCGAATCTTGCCTACCGCTTTTTGAGATATTGGGAGCGGCAGGCGAATGCTTGCCGTCTGGGATTTATTATGGTCACTCGGCCACTGACGGGGACGGCCTGTGTCCGGTGTCCTGGGAGGCTGGCTACTCTTGCTCCACCGGCTGGGGTTACGTCACAGGTTCTTCGTTATAAGGCGCTCTGTGCAGCCCCTTGCGATATGCGTACTAACGTAACTTTATACGTGCAGATACGCAAGCAGTTTCCGCTTTATTTTACTTTAATATCAATTAGTTAGTGAACAGGCGTTACTGTAATGCAACACCTGTTCACCCATCCTCTATGCCTTCATAGGCACCACGTTGTCACCCTTCGCCGCTGCCCGCGCCGCGCTGCCTTGCCCCGTAATCCAAGAGCCTATCTTTTGAGCGGCAGGCATCAGTATTGACGGGTCGGGGTTGTTCTCGTAGTTCGTCCCATGAACGTCACTGGCGAGGTGGTTTGATAACTGCCTGCGCTGATCGGAATCAACGCCCACAATCTGCGCCACATCCAAGAACGTGCGCCTCAGTGCGTGAGGGTGAATGTGATCCCCTGCAATATCTGAGACTTTCTTGAGTAACGCCCTCGGGTCTTTCAAGTATCCGGTCTTACCCCGCATGGCGGGAAACACGTAATCATTCCCCTTACGGCGTGCCTCGTTACGGCGAGTCAGAACCGCGTGCAGCGCATCGCTGATCGGCAGTGTAATCGGATTGTGGTTCTTCGTTATATCAAGGTAGAAAGTCGGCACGTCAGCATCGAGCTTGACCCTGTTCCAGGTCAGCATACTGGCCTCGGAAACCCTTGCTCCGGTCAGCAGCATAAAGGCGATCATGTCGGCGCTGGTGCAGGTTGTGGCTATATTCCTATCTGGGTCGCCGTAGTCCTCAAGCATCGCCCACACCGCGCCGATCTTCGCCTTCGGGATACGGCTGTCCCTCGCCTTCTCAGGATTCCACTGCACCAGTCCGCCTTTTCGGATGGCCATTGAAACGGGGTTGACGGGCAGAATGGTATAGGTGCCATCCGGTGCTGCATATTTCTCCCGCGCCCAATTCAGCAAGGCCTTTAAGTAGCGGAACGATTGGTTCGTCTGTACGGGGGCGGACTTGGAGAGGTCGCGGAACTTCAGCACGACCGCATCACGCGTAATTGTGGCCACAGGTTTGTCAGCCCAGTCCGAGAACGTGTTCTCCACACAGTAGCGGTAATCCGCCTTGGTACTGGGGCGGAGCGGGCCGTTTTTCGTCCGCTTGTGCGCCACGTAATCCTCCATGATCTGGCGGAGGGTTTCGCCTTGCGCCAAATTCTCTTGCTGGCGCTTCTTCTTTTCATGGAGCGGGTTTATCCCTTTCCGCATCATTGCCCGAACCTTGCCCGCTTCCTCCCGTGCATCGGTGTGGGTCATTTCTTCTATGGGGGCTAGCGTAAAGCGACAGGACTTATTGTTGACCCGCCCCTGCACTATCCAGCTCCGTGATCCTGCGGCAGTAATGCGAAGTCCAAGACCCGGCGTTTTGTCCCAATAGATGCTCTGCCCGCTATCTGGTGTCGGGAACTTTGCCTCTGAGGCTGCGGCGGTATTGGTGATGCTGTATTTTTTGACGGTCATGCTCGCGCCCTCCAGTGAGTACCCACATGGGCGTCGAATCCAGTTAGAATGGTCATATCGGCGTTGCTCCTGCTAGTCGGAACGTCGGTCACGCGGTCGGGACTGTTGGCGCAGTCGCCGGCCGCTCTCGTTTGCGTACACGAAACTCCTTGTAAGCGTCATGTACGCGTTTTTAGTATAACGACGAACTAGCACAGATTACTATGTATAAATGCAAAGCACTGATTTATATAGGATAGTATGTTTACATGGAAGGAGGTATAACGAGGCATAACGCCAGCCCAACTAACTCATAATCCCTTGGTCGCAGGTTCGAGTCCTGCTGGGCCCACCATTAGCAACAGCAATAAAGCCCGCCGGGTTTTCCCAGTATTTCGAGCAGGACACCGCCAAAACCATGGCGGAATCGGGGCTTTCCATATTAAGAGCCTTGCTGAGTTTTATTGACTTAACCGTCGACAAATTTTACAGACCCTTTCCCCAGACTGTTCTTGTTCTTAATGAAATCATTTAAAGACAACCAGATATAATTTCTGGCGCGATCTCTGCTTGCTCTAACTGGCAATGCCGGCTTTTAAGGAATAAGGCCGTCCAAGGCGCCATCCTCAAGCATCGAACTCAGGGTTTCAGCAAGCGGTTATGCTTTCACGGACGAGATGCCCAACTGAACCGAGTAATTGAACGCAGGTGATCGATATGAACAGGGAATTAAAGGGAGTTGGTTTCAGTGCGGTGACCAGTTTGGTTTTGACGTCACACACGAGTTTAAATTCACACTTCTACCGTAAAGTGCAAACAATGTTTAAGAAAATCCTACTCATGTTGCCATTCCTTGCTTTTGCAGGAACGGCTCATGCAGGTCCCATCACCTTCGACTTCTCGTGCGACCCAAGCTTAGGCAGTGATTGCGCCGGGGATGAAGGGGGCTCGATTACTATAGATTACACCGATAACGGCACTTTTTTTAGGTATGACATTACTATCGACAATGTCTCGACGAATGCGCTCGTCACCGGTTTCGGTTTTGATTTCACACCGGATTTCGTAATCGCAAACATGAGTAACTTCTTGATCAAACGTTTAGAATCTGATGGCACCAGTTTCACAGATGTTACCAACAAATGGGAAGTCAAGGAGGGTACGCAAAGCGTCAGCAGTGGCAACTCTTTCGACGGTATTTCTCTTGAGTTCATTGACTTCGATGCTGGACGGGGAGCGGGCGGCAGCATTGATGAATTCGGTATCGGCAATTTTGAGGAGTTGGACGCCGAAATCAGCTTCAACTATACGTCGCTACTGACAGCTAATGGTGCTCTGATGAGATTGCAGCGGACCGGGGAAGACGGCGGAGGCAGCCTCAAACTCGTTGGTTCGACAGTAACGGTACCCGAGCCAGGCACTATTGCACTGTTAGGGTTGGGGCTTGTTGGGCTAAGCGTCAGACGTCTTTTTACCCGATCCTAAGTTAGGATAAAGAAGTGAATTTTGGCCCCGCGAACCGGGGCCTTTTACTTGATTTTTGAATATCCATTTCAGGTCTCAAAGCAATCAGCCTGTAAAACCACAGTGAGAGAGCAGCAAGCCTTGTTGTGTCAGCATTATTTACAGCCTGACACGCCCCCCCCATGGTTTTTCCGCCAACGAATCCCGTCAAAAAAGCCAACGTCCCCAAAAGACAAGCCGAATACACTACCTCCTGAACAAAAGTACCAGCCGTGCTCACCACCAGTGCGGCCCGAGTATAAAAACAACGAAGTAATGGAGTGTATCAATGGCTTTTTCCTCCCTTTCCCGGTCAAGGGCACTTTCTCTTGCGATCGCCGCCGCCTCTGTCGGTTTCTCAGTTTCGGTTAACGCTAGCATGGGCAACCTTGGCACCACCTATGGCGTCATGCCGGTGGATGTAGCTACGGCCCAATCCTTATCAATGTTCAATGACCAGGTGTCAGCCACCTATTACAACCCAGCCTATCTGACCAAAGATGAGCGTGGGGAGCTGACGGCTGGCATTCTGCATGCCGAACAGGAACTGCGTTCTGCCAACCCGAATGCCGATGGCGATATCCTGGCCAACTCCCCGAGCCAGCACGTGCTGATTGGCATGAAAACCAATCTGGGTTCCTTGACTCGCTTCAAGCACCCGATCTATCTGGGCTTTATTGCCGGCGTCGAGAAATACGGTAAGGAAATGCTGGCGTTCGATTCGCAGACCACGGAGAACGGTCAGTTCCTGCAGTATGGTAAGGAGCCTTTGTTCCTGAACATCGGGGGCGCTACGCCACTCTGGCGCGGCATTTCCGCCGGTGCGTCGGTGCGCGTCACCCTGGATGCCCAGGCAAACCTCGATGCGGTCTCTACCCTTGGTGGCGAGACCAGCCGGGAACGTCTTGCAGTCAATGCCGAGCCGTCACTGAAAACCATTCTGGGCACCACCATTGATCTGGGCAGCACGTTTTGCCCGGACAGCGAGTGCTTCCTGAACGGCTGGGAAACCGCATTCACCTATCGAACCAAGTCAGCGGCCTCCACGTCGGTTGATTCCAACATCATTGTCACCCAGACCATTCCGGATCCCGGCCTGAGTCTGGCGGTCTCCACCATTGATTCCTTCCAGCCGGAAACCTTCGGCTTTGGCGCTCAATACAAGGGTGAAAACTGGCGGATTGGTGGCAGTGTGGAGCAGCAGAATTGGTCAGAGTTGGAAAACGAATTTTCTTCCGACACGATCAAGAATCAGCAGTCTGTGCCAGCGGGCAGCCGGATTCAGTTCGACGACGTGCTGATTCCACGGATCGGCGCCGAATATGCTCTTAACAAAAACTTCTCCGTGCGCGGCGGCGTTGCCTATGAGGAATCACCACTCAAGTCCACTCGCAATCCGGAGATCAATTATCTCGATACCGACAAGATTGTCGTCGGCCTGGGCCTGAGTGCCACCTACGACCGCACCCGTCTGCTGGCCTACCCCGTCCGTCTGGATATTGGTTACCAGTACCAGCAGCTGCAGGAACGGGATTTCACGCTGGTGGATTTCGACGGCAACGAGACACCGGTTACGGCAGACGGCGACGTTCACGTTGTCAGCGGCTCCATCACCCTGAAGTTTTAAGGAGGGCACGCCATGAAGTACAACAAAACACTGGCACTGGTTCCCGCCCTGTTACTGGCCGCCTGTGGTGGCGACGAACAGACCATGAATGAGAAAGCCTCCCCCGGCTCGGTGGTGTATTCCTACCCTGCTGATGGCCAGGCAGATGTCAGCCCGAAAGCCGACATTGTTCTGCGCTTCAGCCATGCGTTGACCGATGAGGATGCAGATCTCCAAAACAAGATTCTGCTGCAAGCTCAGGGACAGTCACTGCCCTTTTCTATCAGCCGGATTGACGGCGGTAAAAGCCTCATGCTGTCGCCCTCGTCGGAACTCGACACGCTCGGCGACTACACGGTGACGTTCAGCGAACCGCTGGCTGCGGAGGGCGGTCGCCAGATCGACACCCCCAACGCGGTCGGCGATGCCGGCATCCAGTTCGAGACTCGGGGAAGTTTCTCCGGACCAGCAAGCATAACCAACTCAGCCGCGGATTTTGGTATCGCCTGGCAGGTTCCGGCAAACAACAGTCCGTTCGAGGCCATGAACTTCTCCACATTCCGCCTGGCCATGACCCACCCGATCCATCCGGACTGGAAGGCCCTGGGCGGTTCCATCCAGCTGCTGGATGGCAGCGGAGAGGTTGTTCCAGCGATGGTTCTGGTGAAAGGCAATCGGATAACGGTGGACCCTTGTGTGGTCGAGGATCCCAGGGACTGTGGCAGCAAGGACGATGTCCTGGACACCGGCCAGACCTATACCCTGCGCCTGGAAAACCTGGCCAGCCTGACTTCGCCCGAAGCAGACCGGTTCAGTGAGGAAATCGCATTCACGCCCCGCGAGACAGGCCCAACGGTCGTACTTCAGCAGTCTGCTGTTGATTCCGGGCTGGCCGCAGGTATTGCGGAGCAAGACGTCACCCGATCAGTCCTGAACGGCCAGGCCATTAACGGCGTCACGCTCAACTCGGTGCTCCAGGGAGAAGCAGGCCCCTCCCAACAGACCGGCGATCTGTTTGCAGAGCTGGCTTATGCGCCGGCCTTCGAGGCTGATGAAGCGCTTCCGTTGCGTATCGCCCGGGGCAGCGTGCTGAACAGTACCAGTCTGGATGTTCTGGTGGGCGGCGAGGTTCCTGTGCTGGATGCCGCCAACGGTCAGCTCCAGACTACTGGCAACATCAAGGTCACCATGTTGTCAGACGCATCCGGCTACCTGAGCCCCAACCCCTACACCGATGACATTAACGCGCCCAGACATATCACGCTGTTTATGGATGTCTCCATGAACACCGAAAACGCCCAGCCCAACGCAGCACTCTCCCAGGATCTGATGGGGGTCGAGTTGCGCGGCATCGCACTGGTGCAGGATGGCGTATTGACCATCGATGCCATCGGAATGGTGGAGCCAAACCTTCTCGGCCAGGAGTTCACCGACTCGACCATCGCGTTCCATCTTCAGGCGGCCACCGATGCCGATTCGGTTCTGGATGCCGAGCTACTCCGCGAGCTGGACAGCACTTCGCCCAGCCTGATCAGCTGGATGCCCGGACCGGACAACGCCATTCCGGATACGCGCCAGTCCATGCAGCGCCCCGGGGATCCGGTCATTCTGTTCTTTGATGAGCCGCTTGCCGCGGACTCCATTGATACCGGAATTTCACTGTTCGCGGATGGTGTTCCTGTTGAGACACTTGAGACACAACTGGACGGAACTGCCGTTATCGTGAATCCGGGCGATGGCCTGCGCCATGGCGTTGACTACGAAATCGTCATCGATGGTTTGACCGATCTGGCCGGCAACCCAGCCACCGTGGCACCGTTACGGTTTTCACTGGACGATATTGGCGGCTCCACTTTAACCCGGCGCCCTGCCCTGGCCCTGACCACCTATCCAGGCTACCCGTGCGAAACCGATCATAGTCTGCTGGATCTCTCCGCCGGCGTACTGGGACAGTGCTATTCCGATGGCGGTGTGGGTGACACTCTACCGGTCAGCACCATGCCGTCAGATCGTCCCATTACCGTTGTCTTCTCCAAGTCCATGGACCTAAATTCCATTATTCAGGGAGACACCTTCATCGTTGAGAGAGTGAAGCAGGAACCCAATGGTTCGGTCACGGTTGTGGAAAGCAACCTACCTGGCCGACTTGAAAAGAATCTCCAGCGGATCCGGTTCTACCCGGACCAGCCCTGGGAAGCCGACGCACACTATCGGTACACCCTGAAGTCATCGGAGGATGCAGGAAGCTGCTCGACTGGAAGCTACACCTCAATTTGCGATTCCGATGGCCTTGCGCTGAAAACCGACCTGCTTGAAGGGCTTGATGACGGAGGTGGCAACAACGGACCGGACGACATGGTGATCTATTTCACCGGAACCGAGCCTCTGGACAGCGTTTTCACGCCTCTGCGAAACCTGCCAGTTCGCGACACCAATGCCAACTTCATTGTGGACTGTGACTCCAACACCAACCCGGACTGTCTTGAGCCGTTTGACCACCAGGGCAGCGACGCTGATGGCTGGGCCGCTTCAGCCAATTCAACGAAACTGAGGGTCCGCAATAACGAAGCATCAGCCTCTCCGCCCGTGATTGTAGCCAGTACCGCCGATGCGCGGGTTGGCTGCGAGACCGGCGAGCGTTGCCTCAAAGATAAGTTCATCTACCAGACCTACGCCCTCAACACGGAAGTTATTGGCCCTGGCATTTATGAGCCAACCGGCGATGAGGGGATTCTGGTGAACCTGTATCCCACACAGTTGGCGACCACATCGATCAGTGTGTTCACAGAGCTTCGGGTTTTTGGATTTATCCCACTCCAGGAGGAGTCCATTACCAATACCCAGGTCCTCCGCATGCGCTATGCCAAGGACGACCCGGCGTGTTCCGGCCCGGGCTGCAGCCGCTCTGGCCTGATACCCGGGGTAATAACCGAGGGTGAAAATGGCCAGCCGGTCTTCAAAACCCGGGCCGAATTGATGCTCGATGCGCCCGATATGGAAATCCCGCTGGGAGGCCGCCACGACCTGTACGGTCGGGAGTTTGTGCTTGAACTGGAGGGCAACATCACCTTCTTCGATGACGGCCGGATGCAGATTGAGCAACGCAACTCAAACCTGGTCGACATTAATGTCCGGGCGCGGGCGCTTGGAGTGCCTGGCGGCGAAATCGTGACGATTGATCTGCCCCTGCAAATCCCCGAACAGGGCGTCTACCTCAACTTCATATCCAACCCGGTCAAAGAGATCCCGGCAGAGCAGTAAAAAGCTGTGAAACCACTGCAAAGGGCCAGCCTTCGGGTTGGCCCTTTTTGCACAGGGTACAAACGGTGGTTATTTCCCCCTCCAAGCCATTTGCTGCTAATCTGGTTGCAGATTGAAACTTCTATAGCAAGACAACAACCTTTCAGGAGAGCCCCTTCATGGAAAACGGCACCCACTATCGTACCTGTCACTTTTGCGAGGCCATGTGCGGTGTCGCGATCGAAATGAAGGACGGCCGGATTGCTTCCATAAAGGGCGATGAGAATGATCCGCTCAGCCGGGGGCATATCTGTCCGAAGGCGGTTGCGCTTCAGGATCTGCACGAAGATCCGGACCGCCTGAAAAAGCCGATACGCAAAACCGGGACCGGCTGGCAGGAAATGGAGTGGGCGGAGGCGTTTGACCTGGTCGCCGAAAAGCTCCACCAGACCCGCCAGGACCACGGCCACAACAGCATCGGCGTTTACCTGGGCAACCCAAACGTACACAACCATGGTTCCCTGGTTGCCACCATGCCATTGCTGCGAGCCATCGGAACCCAGAACCGGTTTTCAGCAACGTCCAATGATCAGCTGCCTCACATGCTCGCCAGTCTCGAGATGTTCGGGCACCAGGTTCTTTTCCCCATTCCCGATATCGATCACACGGATCTGTTTATCTGCATTGGCGCCAATCCCATGGCGTCCAATGGCAGCCTGATGACGGTTCCGGACTTCCGCGGGCGACTCAAGGCCCTGAAGCAGCGCGGCGGCAGAATGGTTGTGGTGGACCCCCGCCGCACCGAGACCGCAAAGCTGGCCGACGAATTCCACTTCGTCCGGCCCGGAAGCGATGCCCTGCTGATGATGGCCATGGTGCATACATTGTTTGAAGAAAAGCTGGTGGATCCCGGTCCGGCGGAAAGGCTGGTGAAAGACGCAGACCTTCTGCGCCTGGCGGCTCTCAGCTTCACCCCGGAAGTGGTCAGCGCACACACCGGTATTTCCGCGGAGGACATTCGCGCCCTCACCCGACAGCTCGCCACCACGCGAAAGGCGGCTCTTTACACGCGCATGGGGACAAGCACCCAGACCTTTGGCGGTGTGGCAACCTGGCTGGCCTATTGCCTCAACATCCTGACCGGGAAACTGGACCTGCCCGGCGGCGTTCTGTTCTCGCAGCCGGCGATTGATCTGGTAGAGCTTGGTGCCATGGCCGGTCAGAAGGGTCACTTCGGCAAGCGCCACAGCCGCGTGAAGGGGCTGCCTGAATTCGGCGGAGAATACCCGGCCAGCACCATGGCCGATGAGATGTTAACCCCTGGCGATGGGCAGATCAGGGCTTTTGTCACCGTTGCCGGCAATCCCGTTCTCTCCAGCCCCAACGGCCGACGTCTGGAGGAAGCCCTGGGCGGCCTCGACTTCATGGTCTCGGTGGATTATTACCTCAACGAAACAACCCGGCATGCGGATATCATCCTGCCCCCGACCGCGGCGCTGGAACGTAGCCACTACGATCTGATTTTCAGCATGTTTGCGGTGCGCAATTTCGCCAAATACAGCGAAGCACTGTTCGATGCCGGCCCGGGAGCCCGCCATGACTGGCAGATTCTACTGGAGCTGGCCCACCGGTTGGAAAAGCTCCGGAAAGGTGGGCAACTGGCCCTGCGGGCGGAACTCGGCTGGCGCGCCTTCAAGCAGATTGGGCCAGACCCGATTCTTGATCTGCTCTTGCGATCCGGCCCCTATGGCGCTGATGCCGGGCGTGCGCGGGGCTTGCTGCAGCCTGCGGTCGATCTGGTGATGGATATCCTGCCGAAACGACATCCGCTTCGTGGACTGGCCAAGCTCAGCCCCCTGAACCGCCACTGGCAGGAGCTACCGAAAGGGCTTTCCCTGAGTGCCCTGAAGGACAACCCGAACGGCGTCGATCTGGGCCCTCTCCAGCCGTCCCTGCCTGAACGCCTGTTTACCCGCGATGGCAAGATCAACCTTGCGCCAAGGCGCTACCTGGACGACCTTGGCAGGCTGCATGAGGCCCTGGCTGCACCGGCCGGCGAGTCTCTGCAACTGATTGGCCGGCGCCACGTTCGGAGCAACAACTCGTGGATGCACAACAGTCAGCGGCTGGTTAAGGGCAAGGACCGGTGCACCCTGATGATTCATCCCAAAGACGCCAGCCGCCTGGGTTTGCAGGCCGCTGACTCTGCAGAAATATCTTCGGAATCCAGGCAGATAGTCTTGCCGGTTGAAATTACCGAGGATGTCATGCCCGGCGTGGTATCCATTCCCCATGGCTGGGGCCATGACCGCGACGGCACTGGCCAGTCAGTGGCGGCTGCCCATGCCGGTGCCAGCATCAACGACTTGCTCAGCGACGGTCGAATTGATCCGCTCTCTGGCACTTCCGTATTGAATGGACAGCCTGTTGCTGTCAAAGTCTGGCGCCCGGAGCGCCAACGCAAACGGGCCTGATTCAGAAAAGGAGCCGAAAATGCCCCAGTGGCTGCAGTGGAGTCTGATTATTGCCGGTGTTATCGCCATCATTCTGCTGGCGGTGTTCATCCGGCGGCAGATGGGATTGCTTTCGGAAAATCGCAAGCGGCAGGCCAAAGCCGAGGCGTTCCAGACCAACCGCAGACAAGACATGATCCGCAGTGTTCATGTTATTGCGATGGCGGTTGAAGAGGATCAGATCGAATACTCGGAAGCCTGCCTCAGACTCAAGGGCCTGCTCGATCACATTGCTCCGGAGTTGCTGGAGCAATCACCTTTCAGTGTATTCCAGAAAGTGCATGACCAGTTGCAGCACATGCCCACGCACCGGGCACGGCAAGCAACTGAGACAAAGTTCGTGGACAAGATGGACAAGGAACGTTTCGAAGTGGAACAGAAGCATGCCGATGCGATTCGCCGGGCCGCAACCGCTATCCGACACCACTCCTTTTCAGGTTAGAGTCAGCTATTCAAGCATCCAGGAACTGGTCAGACCTTATTTTTGTAACATTTTGTAACCACTCGGTCGACAAAAAGAATAATTTAGCTCATGAAATCAAAAGGTTCTGACGCGGTGAAAAACTGACACGACGATCATTCCTTCCAGGTTACAACTGTTGACTTTTCTTTTTTCCATAAGGGTCTAAATTAGAAGCAAGGGGGCACCGATCATCTGCGGCAGGTGCCACCTAACGTTGTTTTCTCCTGATAAGTTTGGACGACTCTGCAATAAAGCGGGTGAGCTTGCCGGCCTCTGAGCCGGCTTTTTTTGAATCAAAATATGGGGATGTAGACCTTACTGACTCATCATACCGGCCATTGCCATAACGCTATCTTTATTGTGAACCAGTTCATCGAACTGTTCCTCAACCTGCCCTCGATCAAGACCCAACTCATCGAAGACTGCCTGATCAACCTCTTCACCAGCGCCGAGAGCTACACCTCGTGCCGTTAGCAACTGCCGGCCGAGCCAGAGCAAACGGGCGTACACGCTGTTCGATCCACTGTAGAAGCGATTCTTTTGATAACGGATTGCCAGTGTGACCTCGTCGGGCATGCCCCAGTTCTCCATGAGCTGGGCTGCAATCTGCTCTCGGGTAATGCCAAGTAAATAGTGTTCAGTAACGGAGGAATCAATATCAGGATTCACTTCCAGCGAACGGCATACCAGCTTGAAATGTGGCGGAAACACTTGCGCCAGAACCAGGTGGCCAAAGTTGTGGAGAAGGCCTCCCAGATAGGCAAGACCAAAGACAGGACGCTCTCCGCGGGGCATCATGCTGGCCAAAATACCGGCGGACTGGGCTTGCCAGATAGCCTGCTGCCAGTAATCCACATAACCTTCGGGATGATCCTGAGGCTGCTTTAATGCCCGCCCCAACGAAAGGCCCATGGCCAGGTTCATGACAAGGTCGAATCCGAGAACTCGGGACACCGCATCATGGACTGATTTTACCCGGCCGGCGGCGGCATAGAACGAAGACGACGCCCAACTGACCACCTGCGCTGCCAAGCTTGGATCGCTCTCGACGATATCAACGAGGTCCCCCATCACAGCATTGGGATTTACTCGTAAATGGATGATTCTCTGCGCGGTTTCAGGCAGTGGTGGTAACTCAAGCGTATCTTCAAGTCTCTGCTGTATTCTTAAACCGGTGAATTTTTTGATGGCCGAATGGAATTGATCCCGATCTCTGTCGTGGTCATCATAATTAACCGAAATGGATTCCAGGGCGACTGCAAGAGAGTGTCGATCGGCGTTGGCTGTCAGAGCCTGAAAGTCCTCTGCAGGCATGACCATCGCGAGATTCTGTTCGCCAAGCTCCAACGCAACCGCAGAAAGTTGATCCACACGCTCATCAACAAGCGTCGGCCAGCCGGTCAATGAAGGCAGTGCTGGAAGCGCTTTAAGGCCAGCCCGCTCTCTCACCCGCACTTGCTCGCGGCGCTTCATCAGACGCAGATCACGCCCGAGTTCCTTGTTCATCTGTTCTAAATCAATCAGATCGTCCTTGCGACAAATCACCTGAAGGTTACCTTGCTCATCAGTCAGCAAGACCATGCGTAACAGTTCTTTTCGGCTGGCGGTGCTGACATCCCTCAAGGATACACCCGCTGCGGTCTCACCCAGAGCCTGCTGAACTGCGACAGGTAATTCCATAAATTTCTCCCGAATATTGCTGTTTCCCGCCGGATAACCCGAACCCGAAAATCATACTAAACCCAGTATAGGGCAAAGAAATGACTCTGACGTTGACTGAACTCTATTTCCAGAGCGTTTTCATACGCTTTCAGTGAATAAACGGACGCCTTTACACATCGCCGTAACGGGTTCTCTCACCGAGCCATCGTCGCACCAGAGCGCGGACAGTCTCCGGATGAACCATCAATCCCGGCGCCATTTTCCGAACTGGCTCAATCCAGCCCTTGTCGCGTTCGAAGTCCGCCAGACGAAACTGCATCATACCGGTCTGCCGGGTACCCAATACTTCGCCCGGCCCCCGAATCTCCAGGTCTTTCTCGGCAATAAAGAAGCCATCCTGGCTGTCCCTGAGCGCCTGCAGCCGGGCCTTGCCATTGGCGGACAAAGGCGGGTGGTACATCAGGACACAGAAACTTGCCTGCTCGCCCCGGCCAACACGACCACGGAGTTGATGCAACTGGGCCAGCCCCAGGCGTTCCGGGTTTTCAATGATGATCAGCGACGCGTTGGGGACGTCCACCCCAACCTCAATCACCGTGGTCGCGACCAGCAGGTCCAGCTCGCCAACTTTGAACTGCTCCATCACCGCCGCCTTTTCCTGAGCCTTTAGCCGGCCATGCACCAGCCCCACTTTCAGGTCCGGCAATCGCTCGGCAAGCTCCTGGGCAGTCACCTCCGCGGCTTGACACTGCAGAGCCTCGGACTCCTCGATCAGAGTGCACACCCAATAGGCCTGTCGACCTTCCCTGCAGGCGCCCCGAACCCGTTCAATCACATCTTCCCTGCGGCTGTCGGGAATCACGATGGTTTCGATCGGCTTCCGTCCTGGAGGCAGTTCATCAATCACCGAGGTATCGAGATCGGCATAGGCGCTCATGGCAAGCGTACGGGGAATGGGTGTTGCGGTCATGATCAACTGGTGAGGTGCCAGTGAGCCACCGACACCCTTTTCCCGCAAGGCCAGCCTCTGGTGTACGCCGAAACGATGCTGTTCATCGACGATGACCAGGGCAAGACGATGGAACCTGACGTCGTCCTGAAACAGGGCATGGGTGCCGATCACCACGGCGGCATCCCCTGACTGGACCGCTTCCAGCGTTTCCGTCCGGGTCTTTCCTTTTACCTTCCCGGATAGCCACGCGAGACGGATGCCCAGAGGCTCTAGCCATGCCCGGAAATTCTGAAAATGCTGTTCGGCAAGGATTTCGGTGGGCGCCATCAGGGCTACTTGTGCACCGGCGCCAATAGCCTGCAACGCCGCCAATGCCGCGACAACGGTCTTGCCCGAGCCAACATCGCCCTGAACAAGCCGGAGCATCGGCAGTGGCTGGCTCAGGTCCTGACGGATATCGGCCAGCACATGGCGCTGCGCACCGGTGAGTGCAAAGGGCAGGGAATCCAGGAAACGCTCGGGCAAATCCCCCGTGGGCAGGAGCGGGAGCGCTTCACGGGCCTGAATCTGTTCACGCACCTGGAGCAAGCTCAGCTGATGGGCCAGCAGCTCTTCCATCACCAGGCGCTGTTGCGCCGGATGGCGCCCTTCCATAAGCAGGTTGACCGGCGCGCTGGCTGGCGGGGAATGCACCAGCTGGACGGCTTCGGTGATTGCGGGCAGCTGATACTCGGCCAGCAGGTTCCCGGGCAGCCAGTCACGGATCGGGAACCGGTCAAGATAGCCCAGAGCCTGCTGGCAGAGCGAGCGGACGCGTGGCTGCTGGATGCCCTCTGTCAGCGGGTAAACCGGGGTCAGGGTCGCCTCACCTTCCGCTGGCATGGGCGGCGGATTGATCTGGTACTCCGGGTGGTAGAACTCATAACCTGCGCGCCCGGGCCGGACTTCGCCGAAGCAGCGAACCCTGGCGCCCTCGCTCAACTGGTTTTTCTGGGCCGCGTTGAAATGAAAAAAGCGCATCACCAGAAACCCGCTGTTATCCCGGAGGGTTACTTGCAAACTGCGTCTGCGACCCATGATCAGGTCCGCTTTCATAACCTCCCCTTCCACCACGGCCACATCACCGATGCGAAGACTTCCCATGGGTATTACCCGGGTTCTGTCTTCGTATCGGTGAGGCAGGTGAAACAGCAGGTCCTGCAGGGAGGTAATACCCAGCTTGGCGAGCTTTTCTGCCAGGGCGTTTCCTACGCCCTTGAGCTGGGTGACCGGTATGTCATCCAGTGACGTCATAGTCAGGCTCAGGCGCTTTCGGCCACAACCGGTGTGTCTGTTTTCGCCTTTTCGATTACCCGGCACTGGCTGGCAGCCAGGGAGAGCACATCAATAGCCTTGGGCCGCGGGAACGTAACCCGCCAGGCCAGAGCCACCGTGCGGAACGGCACCGGGGACGCAAACGGTCGAACGGCCAGAATGTCCTCGTGGTACTGCATGGCGGTGGCCGCCGAGAGTGGTAAAACTGTGATGCCCAGGCCGGAAGCGACCATATGGCGAATGGTTTCCAGAGAACTGCCTTCGGTCACCAACGCTGGTGAGCCGTTGTTTGCCCGGTGGGTTACGGCTTCTACCAGGGGTGGGCAGGATTCCAGAACCTGATCCCGGAAACAGTGTCCGGGCCCGAGCAATAGCAATTGCTCCTTGGCCAGCTCGTCGGCAGTCAACTGCTCCTTGCTGGCCAGCGGATGTCCCGCGGGCAGCAACACTACGAACGGTTCGTCGTAGAGCGGCAGGGTAACTACTTCCGGCTCCTCGAACGGCAGGGCAATAATAATGGCATCCAGCTCAGACTGCCGGAGTTTCTGCCTCAGGTTGGCGGTATAGTTCTCTTCGATATAAAGCGGCATTTCCGGGGCCGCACGCCTCAATTCGGGGAGCAGGTGTGGGAACAGATAGGGACCGATGGTGTAGATCGCACCGACCTTCAGAGGCGAATTGAGCTGGTTCTTGCCATCCTGAGCCATGTCTTTGATCAGGCCGACCTGATCGAGCACCCGCTGGGCCTGCTCGATAATGCGCAGACCGGTTTCGGTCACGCGGATGCTGCTTTTGCTTCGCTCGAATAGAGGGATACCGAGCTCGTCTTCCAGCTTTTTCACAGCAACACTGAGCGTTGGCTGGCTGACATGGCAACGCTCTGCAGCCCGGCCAAAATGCCTTTCGCGGGCCAGCGTAACGACGTATCGTAACTCGGTGAGAGTCATGGTGAGCTCCGGTCAGATAGATGCGGGTCGAAGTTTCACGAATTTATGAGGTAAAGCATAAGGATTGAAATTGTCTATGGCAATCACTGAAAGTCGTAAGACGCCCCGAATTCTCGTTGCCGGTTGCGGCAAACTCGGTGGCGCCATTGCCAGTCGGCTGACAACCTCGGCCACCGTGTTTGGCCTGCGGCGAAATCCCGGGCGTGTTTCCGAGGGTGTTCACGGCATCGGCGCTGATCTGACCAGGCCTGAGACCCTGACCCGCAAACTTCCTGCTGATCTCGATATCATCCTCTATTGCCTGACGCCCTCCAGCTACGACCAGCAGGGCTATCGCGATGCCTATGTGACTGGCCTGGAAAATTTGTTGGCGGCCGTCGGCAGTCAGTCTCTGAAGCACCTTTTCTTTGTGAGCAGCAGCAGTGTCTATTCACAGGATGACGACAGCTGGGTAGATGAATCCAGCTCCACAGAACCGGCCCGGTTCAGCGGCGAGCAGGTCCTGGCCGGTGAACAGACCGCATTGGAAAGCGGCCATCCGGCGACAATCATTCGATACAGCGGCATTTACGGGCCTTCACGGCGGCGTTTTCTCGAGGAGGTCCAAGAGGGGCGCATGAATCCGGCGAAGCCAGCACCGTTCAGTAACCGGATTCACGAGGAGGATGCAGCGGAGGCCGCTGCCCACCTTGTGAAGCTGGCACTTTCGGGAGCGTCACTGGAGACCTGCTACCTTGCCAGCGATTGCGAGCCGGTAAGACTTGATGAGGTAGTAGATTGGGTGCGGCAGCAAACGCCCTGCGCCGATCCGCAGCCTGATGCCCGGAAAGGTGGCCGGGCCGGGAGCAAACGCTGCAGCAACAAGCGACTGCTGGACACCGGCTTCCAGTTCCGCTACCCGGATTTCCGTGCCGGCTACCGCGACATGATTGATCAGGGGTGAGCCTTCGGCATTAAAAAAGGCGGCCAAGGCCGCCTTTTCTCAATTCAGGTGTTTTCAGGTCTTAGCTGAGCACCATCACCGCTTCCATTTCAATGGGCACTCCCTTGGGCAGCGCCGCGACACCTACCGCCGCTCGGGCCGGATACGGTTCCTGGAAATAGGTGGCCATGATCTCGTTGACCGTGGCGAAATTGGCCAGGTCTGTCATGTAGATGTTCAGTTTCACAATGTCCTTCAGCTCGCCACCGGCGGCCTCGCAAACGGCCTTGAGGTTATCGAATACCTGCCGGGTCTTGACAGAGAAATCGCCGGCGACCACTTCCATGGTTTCCGGCACCAGCGGAATCTGGCCAGACAGGTACACGGTATCCCCTGCCTTTACCGCCTGGGAGTATGTGCCGATCGCCTGGGGCGCATTCTCGGTCTGAATTACGGATTTGTTGGTCATGACCCTTGGTTTCCTCTCTTCCAAAACGCCAATCCTCGCCCTTGCGTGGCGCGCCTGTCAACCGGGCTTTGGTCGGGGTCAGTGCCGCACACGGCTGATGTGGGTAATCGCACGAATGTTGCGGATCCGGCGCATCACCCGGGCCAGGTGCCGGCGACCATTAACGTGTACCACTAGACTGACAACGCCAAAGCGGGCGTTCTGCTCTTCCACGTTAATGCGCTCGATGTTGCCGTCCGCCATGGCAACCGCATTGGCCATCTCGGCAATCACACCGCGCTGGCGCTCCAGCTCTACCCGGAGCTCCACGGAAAATTCGTCGGTAATGTCCTTGGCCCATTTAAGATGCGTGAGGCGAGCCCGCCCCTCATCGTCCTCGGGCAACCGGGAGCAGGTATCGGAATGAATCACCATACCTTTGCCGGAATCCATCACCCCAACCACCGGGTCTCCCGGAATCGGCTTGCAACAGCTGGCGAACCGAACCAGAAGGCCTTCCGTGCCCCGAATGGTCACCGGGCTATGATTGCCACCCTCGATATCCCTGGGAGCCTCAATGGCTTCGGCAACCTCTGAGCCGCTCGCGAGCTGACGAGCCACCAGATAGGCCATCCGGTTGCCGAGCCCGATGTCACTGATCAGATCATCAAAACTGTTCACCTGATTGTGGTTCACCACGGCTTGCTTCTGGGCGTCGCTGATCTCGGAAAGTTTCGCACCAAACCCTTTCAGGGATTTCTTCAGCAGGGTGCGACCGAGCTCCAGCGATTCCGCGCGCTTCTGGCTCTTGAGCACGTGCCGGATACTGCTCCGGGCCTTGCCGGTCACCACGAAACTGAGCCAGGCCGGGTTGGGGCGGGCGCCGGGCGCAGTGATGATTTCCACGGTCTGGCCACTCTGCAGAGGCTGGCTGAGGGAACCCAGGTTGCGGTTGATTCGACAGGCTACGGTGGCGTTGCCGATGTCCGTGTGGATGGCATAGGCAAAGTCTACTGGCGTTGCCCCGCTTGGCAACTCCATGATGCGGCCTTTCGGGGTGAAAACGTATATCTCGTCCGGGAACAGGTCTACCTTTACATGCTCGATAAACTCCATAGAGTCATCGGCCCGTTCCCGCATTTCCATCAGCCCCTTCACCCAGCGGTCGACCCGGGCCTGGTTGGCGCTGGTCACGCTGCTGGGTTCATTCTTATACATCCAGTGCGCCGCAATCCCGTTATTGGCGATATGCTCCATCTCCTCGGTACGGATCTGGATCTCGATGTTCACGTGCATCCCGAACAGAGTGGTGTGGATGGACTGGTAGCCATTGGCCTTGGGCATGGCTATGTAGTCCTTGAAGCGGCCCGGGAGGGGTTTGTAGAGGCTGTGTACGGCACCAAGGATCCGGTAGCAGTCGTCTTCGGTATCGGTGATGATCCGGAACGCGTAAACGTCCATGATTTCATGGAAGGATTTCTGCTTGAACTTCATCTTGTTGTAGATGCTGTTCAAGTGCTTTTCCCGGCCCAGAATCCGCCCCGGCAGGCCGCGCTCTTCAAGCTTCTCCTGCAATTTGCCACGAATATCCTCGATGATTTCGCGGTGGCTGCCCCTGAGCTTGTCCACCGCTTTTGAAATGTATCTCGAACGCATCGGATACAGCGAGGTAAACCCCAGATCCTCGAGCTCGGTGCAGATCGAGTGCATACCCAGGCGGTTCGCGATGGGGGCGTAGATATCGAGGGTCTCGGTGGCAATGCGCTGGCGCTTCTCATAGGGCATGGGGCCCAGGGTGCGCATATTGTGAAGGCGGTCCGCCAGCTTCACCAGAATGACCCGAATATCTCTGGCCATGGCCAGAGTCATCTTCTGGAAGTTTTCAGCCTGGGCTTCCGCCCGGGACCGGAATTCGATCTGGGTAAGCTTGCTGACGCCATCCACCAGTTCCGCAACATCGTCGCCGAACTGCTCCGCCAGGGCATCCTTGGGAATGCCGGTGTCTTCGATCACATCGTGAAGCATCGCCGCCATCAGGCTCTGATGATCCAGACGGAGATCGGCGAGAATATGGGCGACAGCCAGGGGGTGAGTAATGTACCGGTCGCCGCTCTTACGCATCTGGCCCTCATGGGCCTGCTCGGCATAATAATAGGCGCGTCGCACCTGATTGATGCGAGTGGTATCCAGATAGGAACTTAGCTCTCGAGCCAGTCCTTCAACCGTAGCCTCTGCCGACACCGCGCCTCCACGACTTCATGAAATTCAGGGACAAAAAAACCCGAATGCACGCATCCGGGTCCTTCCAGAGTCCTTCCAGCAACGCTCTATAGCTACACTATAAAACCGCGGGGACAGATTTCAATGCTTCTCGCTTGCGGACAGATACTTATATACCCGGGTCCGCAGCTGGGTCACTCGTCGTCTTCTTCCTTGAGGAGATCACGAGTAATCTTGCCTTCGGCAATTTCGCGCAGAGCGATAACCGTGGGCTTATCATTTTCTTCAGCCACCATCGGCTCGGCACCCTTGGTAGCGAGCTGACGGGCACGCTTGGTTGCCAGCATTACCAGCTGGAAGCGGTTATCAACGTTTTCCAGACAATCTTCAACGGTAACTCGTGCCATAACTTCCCCGACTCATAAAATGACTGTTTCAGCAGACCGCACAGTTTACTGTGGCCGGTTCAATTTGTATACAGGAAAACCCCGTATCACGCCGGGCCGGACAATCCCGCCAGCAACGCTCGATGCCTTGGCTGCTGCACTTCCATGCGAAGGCGCTGGGCCCGGACAATCGCGAGCAGATCTCCGAGGGCGGCTTCGAAGTCGTCATTGACCACCAGAAAGTCGAACTCCACTGCGTGACGGCACTCTTCCTCAGCCTCGGCCAGGCGCCGCTCCACGACCTCCGGCGCATCGGTACCACGCCCGACCAGTCGCTCGCGCAGCACTTCCGGCGACGGCGGCACGATGAAAATACTGACACACTCGGGAATAAGCCGTCGCACCTGTGCGGCACCCTGCCAGTCGATCTCCAGGATCACATCCTGGCCTGTTGCCAGAGTTTCCCGAACCCATGCCTGGGAAGTGCCGTAGTAATTGCCGAAGACATCGGCGTGCTCCAAAAAGTCGCCCTCGCCAATCATCGCCTCGAACACGGTCCGGCTGACAAAGTGGTAGTTCACCCCGTTCTGTTCGCCCTCCCGCATGGAGCGGGTCGTGTGCGAGACGGAAACACCGAGCTTCTCGTCATTGCGGAGCATTTCCGCCACAAGGCTGGTCTTGCCGGCACCGGATGGCGCGGAGATAACGTACAGAGTACCCTGCTCAACTGCCTGACTCATAACCCGAGAACTCCAAACCTGGACACGGCGGCCGCGTATTTCGGCCAGTAAAACACGGAATTATACGGACTTTGGCAAAACACCGCACCCCACAAGGGCGTCAGCTGATACCATTTGCCGATCCACTGTTCAGCGACTTCAAGAACCCATGCGAACCACCATCGACATCACCGTGAGGCAGCCCGGCAAAGCCATCGACGCCCTGAGCGAGGCGGCCCCCGGGCTCTCGCGTCAAAAAATCAAGGACGCCATGACCAAAGGCGCCTGCTGGTGGACTCATAAGGGCAAACGCCTTCGGCTACGCCGTGCCACAAAGGAGCTGAAACCGGGTATCCGACTACAGCTTTACTACGACGAGAAGGTGCTTGAGAGGAAACCGGAAAAGCCGATTCTCCTTGAGAATGCGGGGCGCTACACCGTCTGGTTCAAACCTCATGGGCTACTGGCCCAGGGCTCCCAGTGGGGCGACCACTGCAGTTTGCTTCGCCTGGCCGAAATCCAGCTTGAGCAACCATGCCATCTGATCCACAGGCTCGACGCCGACGCTGCCGGGCTGATGCTGATCGCCCATGACTCGAAAGCGGCCGGCGCCCTTTCCCAGTGTTTTTCGGGGCGGACCATGACCAAACACTACAAGGCGCGAGTGGCCGGCCTCATCGACGCTCGGGAGCAGCTCGTTGATGCGCCCGTCGAGGGCAAGGCGGCCGTCAGCCGTGTCTCAACGCTCGAGCTGGACGAAACCGGGGAAACTTCACTGTTGGAAATCAGTATCGAAACCGGACGAAAACACCAGATTCGCCGGCATCTGGCGGGCCTCGGCCATCCGATCATCGGTGATCGCCTTTACGGGCGACCGGCCGGCGTACCCTTGCAGCTCCTCGCCTTTTACCTGGAATTCGACTGCCCCCTGAACAAGCGCAAGATGACGTTCGAACTGTCGGCGGAACTGAGCGACCTCACACTGAATTGACCACCGGCGTAGAGATCCGGCTTATTCCAGATTCTGCACCTGAATATTGATTAATTAACGATAACCAGATAAATATCAACTGCTTATAAATACTTAAATAGTCGGAAAGCACGAATTACTACCCACTATACTCCCCAATCAGCACAAGCCTCTTCGGGAAAAAGGACACTCAGGTGATGACCGCCAAATCGAACACATCATCTACGCCAAACAATTCAAGCCTAACCTTCTCACAGGTAATCGTCGAAAAAATCTCGAATTGTTTTGCCCTGGGGTCGAATCTGCTGGACCTCCGGCACGAGCTTTTCAAGCTCAGCAACCCTTTCTCTAAGAAGACCGTCGAATCGCTCGCCTGCAACCCCTACGCCACTCCCTCCCCCTCGTTCAACCTTTTCCACCTCCTCGAGGCAGCCAATCACTATTTCATTAGTAAGCTTATCCAACAGAGCATTTATAGTCCTATCTCGAACTAATTCCGCCTCCAGCTTCTTCGACCGTAGCTTTTTGAGATTACTTTCAAGCCGACGAATTTTTTCTTGTGATCGTCTGTTAACCCGCTGGCGGTTTTTTGCGGCATCACTTATCACTTGGCGCAGAGCTTTTGATTTTGAACAGCCCCGTTCTTGGGCAATTCGGTTTAGCCCTTTGACGACATCATCCGGCAGCTGAAAACTGACTTGCTGCCCCTTACTCTCTCGATATTTTTTTTGCGACCAAGCACCACGCATACGCTTGATCATCTCACGCGTAGCCTCGTCGTTGAGAGCACTCTTTAGCCTATCGAGCAACTCCGCCTCGCCCCGAGTCCCTACATACAAATCAGTCCGGCCTTTCTTGGCGAGGTAATCAGCTACCCACCTGACCTGACTTTGCGATCCGATGTCTATCCATGAAAGCAAGGTCTCGCGCCCTCCACTCAACTGATCCATAAGGCACCCCAACTTTATCCAATCCAAAAGATATTCTAACCCAAAGCCAGCTATCTCACTAGTGAGACAACTAGTGACATTACTAGTATTGCTTTACAAGAGTCCCCTTTTTTTATAGTAGGGGTTTGGACACATAAAGTTCTCAGCATGATACAGTCTAGCCCATGGACTATCGATTACTGGGTTATACAACACCTGAGCTAAGCCCTGAGGCGCGCTGGCTTTTACTTCAATGGTCTAAAAATTACGGCCTAGATCGCGCCGTTTTCGGGCCACGTTTAGATCTGTACAAACGACTTGGTATTTCGCCAAAGCCTGCGAAGCGAGGGTTGGATTTACTCGAGAAAGGTGGGTATGTCATTAGAGAAGCGCACCCTCAGAAGAGAGGCCGCCCTACTGTCCGCTTTCGTTTGTCTCCAAGGTTTTTGCACCAGCTCAGAGCATGCACCGCCCCAACTACTGCTCATCAGCCTGAGATTGAAGAGCTCTGCCGGCACGCTATTCGAGTAAGAAACGAAGCTGCTCAAAACCCGCTCAGCGGTGACCATCGGGCGAACAGGCTTACCCCCGCCACCTATTATCTACTGGCGGTGCTTTTGGCCCATGCGGAAACACCAGGAATCGTCAGAAATGTGAGTTATTGGTGGCTCCAGGTAGTTACAGGCATGACAAAAGAGCGGGTGATAAGCCAACTTTCCAAGCTGGAGAAAATTGGGGCCATCACTCACCATGAGCCCGGCATCTTAAAAAATGGCGGTGAGGCTCGGATGCGCTCTGTCTACTACCTCGGTTTGAATCACCCGCTTCTCCTAGGCAAAGACGCTACAGGCCTAACCGCAGTCATTCACCCCAGGGCCAAGCCAGGAAGCTTTACGTTTCTTTCCGGGGCCTACGACGCGGCCCTAGTGGCAATCAAGCTTACGGAGAACACCACTAGAATATCGAAAGAGATCGAGACCATTGCTTCGTCTGAACAACAAGAAAAACAAGAACGAAACCGCTCACGAGCGGGACGCTATGGCTTAAGCACCTGGATCAGCAAAGCCCATCGCGAGCTCTACACGGCTGCACATTCTCTTCTCCCCGAAATAAACCCATCCAAGGAAGGTGCAGAGGACTTTCTGCAGGCTCATAGCTTAGGCTTTGGCCCCATTGTTAAAGCACACATTTGGGCCTATGCCACGATGCTCCTTTCCAACCACTGGGATGACATCGAGCCATGGAGAAAACGTGGCACCATAGCACCTGTAATGCAGGCTATTCGGTGGGATTGTTCCACCCTTGTGGCAAAAGGTAGTTCCTCAAGTCCTCCTCATTCAGAAGGCAGCTTTCTAGCCTTGATTTACTCCCTGGCCCACCACATAGCGGTAGAGCTGCAGGACACACTAAAGAGTCTTGATCCGCACGCGGAATGCGACTTTTCTACGGCAATATTTCAAATTGAGCCGCCCAACCCCCACAGCAGTGAGCGCTGGATTGTTCGAGCACTCTTTCGTCAAGCGGATGGCGTGACAAACCGCGGTAATTTCTTGGTTCCCCTTCACAGGGTGTCACTGTGGTTGCCGAAAGAACTAGAGGTTTTGCAGATCCAATAACACTCGCGAATTAAATTAATACTGGCCTGCGTCATGTCATGAACGAACATCAGGAGACCGTCATGAACATGAAGCTGATCCGCATCAAAGAGGTCATGAGCCGCACCGGCCTGGCCAGATCCACCGTTTACAAATACATCAGCGAAAATAACTTTCCGAAACCTATCAAACTGGGCAGCCGTGCCGTCGCCTGGGTCGAGAGTGAGATCGAGGGCTGGATTAACGACGTTATCCATGAAAGAGACCGGGAACAGCCTGAACCGAATACCTAGATCAGCAATGATTTAATTTGAGACCAATAGCTCCAGCGCTTCCTGCGTTGAAAGACCCATCCCAAGCGGACCTGCAAGCGTCAAAACACCCAGATTCACCCCGGTTTAATTATTATTATCAATAACCAACCCTCCAGTAGTGAGGGGCTCCAGTAAGCCCCGAACCAATCCTAGAAGAACCATAGCAAGCCCCTTCCCCCGCATCGTCAATCCAGCTACCCGCTGGAGATTGAACTGTGCCTGAAAGAAACGCCCATGGCCTGAATCCATGGGAGTAAACGACCAGCTTTGGAGAACCCAAGTGATAAAGCGCCACCCAGAAAACCCCAACTTGCAATACCACCACCAAGATTCGTTCAAGGGCTTGCCGGTAATGTCAGCGCATTTACCGATGATTTCGAACTACCTAGAAACACTGCACTCAGTAATCGAGAGCGCTCTGCAAGAGTACAAACGCATCTTTATCTTCCGGGTTGAGCCCGTCATCCCCAGGGAAATCAATGACCGAATGACAGCTGAGAAGCACAAACGGGTGATTTCGAAATTCCTCGCGTCGTTCAGAGAAATCATCGATCAGGATTATCAACGAAGGCGTCGGCGTAAGTGGGTAGCGGCGACCAAGGTACGCTACGCGTGGTGCCGGGAGATCTTTAGAAGTGGCAGACCGCACTATCACTTCATCTTCATTCTCAACCAGGAGGCCTTTAACACCGTTGGGAACATCGCTTCAGGGCGTGAAAACCTTGCTACGAGAATCTCCCGCGCTTGGCACAGTGCGCTGGGCCTTACTTGGGACAGGAACAAGCCATTGATACATTTGCCCAAAAAATCTCAGTACTGGATCAGTAGAAATGACAGAGCGAGTCTTCATGAGGCATTCCACCGCGTGTCTTATCTCTGCAAATCCGCCAGCAAGCGGTACGGAGATGGGATGAGGTCATTCGGTGCCAGCCGAAGCTGACTTCCTCTGCCTAATCACCATCCACCGGGGCCGCTATGGCAGCCCCTACGCCCCCCAACCTGCTACAGTTATCCGATATTTTAGCTTTATCACTGCAAAAACAACGGTAAGAACGGCTCCAGTGGTCGCAGTTCCAAACGGAGAATTAGCCCATGCTCTACTATCGTTACCGCCCCTCGGGTGAATTGGCCCTCAAAGAGCTGCTTTACGATGAAATATTTTTAGCCTCTGCTACGGAGTGCAACGATCCGTATGACGGGATGGCGTTTTTATCACTCGGGCCGGACTACGAAAAATGGTATCGCTTGATCCAGTTAGCCTGGGACGGGCTAGACCTTCCTGGGAAAGATGAACTCGCCGCTACGCTCACTGATCACATAACCACCAAATGCCCCATTTCGTACACCGACGCCCTAGCGTTCGATTTCGAACAGAGGATCGTAGAATCTGCCAGGCAATTCCTGCCGTTCGCGCCGATCCTCGCTCAGCGAATAAGAAGCCTTCTTGATCTGTACAAACCACGCCCGCCCTACTTTGCCTCGTTTTCCCTCAACAGGGACCACCCCTTGATGTGGTCCCACTACGCATCCATGCACCAGGGGCATTGCCTTATATTCAGAGATCTGGACGGCAAATTGAGGCAATGCCCAAGACGTATGAGATCCACTATTCGTCGGAGCGCGAAGCAAGGACTCGCCCCCAACATGTCGTATGGCGTACCACAGGAATTCCCTTTCCAAGAAATTTCGTACGCTGACAACACAGAGAGTTTGGATGGCTTCACCTTCCTCCCCCAGACCGTCTCTCTCCTGAAACTGTCTGAACCTGAGAGGCTGGAGCTGAACAAGACCCAATCCCGACACCTTCTGACAAAACACGAAGCATGGAACTACGAAGATGAAGTCCGAGTCTCCTTCTCTCCCGGTACGTCGTGGCTATTCGGCGAACACTTGGAGCTGACACCGCTCGAACGCCTGATCCATTTCCAGCCTACTCAGCTTGTAGGGATCGTCATGGGAGCCAGGATGACGCAGAGCAATCGGGCTAGAATCCGCGAGATCTGCAAAGCCAGAATGGACCGAATTATGAAAGACATCGGCAAGCAGGGCGTGGAAGAGCCACTATTCAATTTCGCAATATTCCAGGCCAGCCTCCTTTCCGACCGGCGGGACCTGGAGATAAAACCTGTGGAGATTCTTACTGGAAGTGGCTCACTCAGCCCCGACGACGAAAGGTTCAGCGAATTGGTGGAACAGTGGCAGCGGGGCTCCGCGCTGGTTTTTGATGGAAAAGGTGCCAGCAAACGTTATTTCGATTGAAGCCATCCCGGTTGGTCCTCATCAGAGCGATCAGATTGGATCGGATCAGCAATTGCCCTGAGTAGCCATGAAACATTAAAGTACAGCGGCGTGTGGGCCTGGCTGGAGGGCTGTATCGAACAAGTGACGAAGGCTCACCAGAGGGCGAAGACGCTATCGCAGAACAAGAAGATACTCTTCGAGTGCTCAGCGCAGCCGAGATTGAACAACAGATGCCCGCCTTCAAGGCGTGTTTTGACCGAATCAGGAGCTTTTAATGCCAACGCTTGAATTCAAGGGCAAGCAATTTGTCTACTCACACCACCTCGGCGTGCCATTCCGCGAGTTAAACATTACCGCAGACAAATCCCTGCCCCCTGAGGGCCAAAAGCCTTCGTTGGACGACAACCTGATCATCCACGGCGACAACTTGGAAGCTCTCAAGGCCCTGCTACCGACCCACGCCGGGAAAGTCGACTGCATTTTCATCGACCCGCCTTACAACACCGGCAACGAGGGCTGGTGCTATAACGACAACGTGCGTTCGCCTCTAATGAGGGAGTGGCTGAAAAAGTCCGCCAACCCGGTGGACAAGGAAGACCTGGAACGGCATGACAAATGGTTATGCATGATGTGGCCCAGGCTAAACCTGCTCAGAGAGCTGCTATCGGATGATGGTGTGATTTTCATCTCTATCAGTGACATCGAACAACATCGACTTCGCAATCTGTTGGACGAAATATTTGGTGAAGAGAACTTCGTTGCCTCAATTGCATGGCAGAAACGCACATCCCCAGATGCAAGAAAGCGACTGGGCGCTGCCCACGACCTAATTCACGTTTACTCGAAACGCGTGAATGGAGCTGTACTAGCCAAACTCCAACATTCAGAGGAACAGACCGACACCTTCTCGAATCCAGATGGGGACCCAAATGGCGCATGGGTTTCAACTGACATGACGGCTCAGAACATTAACCCCGAAAGTCGGAAAGGCCAGCAATACACAATCGAGCTCCCCTGCGGCAAAGAAATATCTCCACCTGCAGGAAGATGTTGGTCAATGCTTGAGCCTGAGTTTTTACGCTTAAGAAAGGAAGGCCGGATCTGGTTTGGCGTCAATGGCGATGCGCGACCAAGGATCAAAACTTACCTCAGTGAGTCAGAGGGTGTTAGCAGTTGGTCTTGGTGGGAGAACTCAGAGGTAGGACATAACCAAGAGGCCAAAAAAGAAATAAACGATCTGTTGGGACCGGACAATCCTTTTGACTACCCAAAACCAGTTCGCCTGATTGGGAGAATACTCGAGCTTGCGACTTCGACTGAGAGTCTGATTTTGGACTCCTTTGCTGGCTCAGGAACCACCGCACACGCGGTTCTTCGAGCGAACGACTTGGATCAGGGTAATCGGCGCTTTATTCTCGTTGAATGTGAAGACTACGCAGACACAATTACGGCTGAACGTGTGCGCCGGGTTATTGAGGGCTACCCCTACAACGGCACTCAACGCGAAGAACTTCATCGCGAGAAAGTTACATGGAGCACGTTTGAGAAGAAGCAGGCCAAACTTCTTGAGCACATCGCATCGATTGAGAACTTGCAAGGGCATCGGTTCGATAAGATCAACAAAAAAATCAAAGATGGCATGCTTACTGTCATTGGAGAGCGCAAGGTGAAAGATACCGCGCCAGGCCTTGGGGGTAGTTTTACCTATTGCACCCTCGGCGAACCTATAGACATTGAAAGCCTGCTTACCGGCAAGGGGTTACCCAGCTTCGAGGCCCTGGCCCGCTACGTTTTCTACACTGCCACAGGCCACTCACTGGCCAAAGTCGGCGAACCGGCACCCGATGGCTTTATTGGTGAGACAGATTTATTCCGGGTACACCTGTTCTACCAACCAGACCGTGAATGGTTGCGCTCCAATGAAGCTGCATTAAATGCAGAAAGGGTGACGGCGATAGAACAGAACAGCAAAAGTGGCAAACGCGCCATTGTGTTCGCCGTTGCCAAGTTCATGAGCCAGAAGGAACTGACTGCCCGCCGCATCGAGTTCTGCCAACTCCCCTATGCCGTCCATAGAATCCTGGGAGATTGAGCATGGAATTGAAGGAGTACCAACAAGGTGTACTGAGCAAGCTGGACCGCTACCTGACAGTGCTTCAAGAACAGCGCGAGCAGGCTGAAGACTTTGTTGAGTTCCAGCAGAGCAAAGGCAAAACGGCCACCCTTGGCGATTACTGCCGCGAAACCTGGGATCAGCTAAATGCCGAGCGGCTACTGCCTTATCTTTACCATGGCGACCAACCGGTAGTAGCGCCGCACCTGACTCGCCATGATGGCTTAGGCCTTTCGATACCCAACATATGCTTCAAGGTGCCAACTGGCGGCGGCAAGACGCTGCTGGCCACCGCCGCCTTGGAACGTGTGCAAACAGACTACTTCAAGCGCCAGCTTGGGTTGGTTCTGTGGGTAGTACCCTCCGAAGCCATCTACCGACAAACCTGGAAGCAACTGGCGAACCGCGAACACCCCTATCGGCAAATGTTGGAGCGAGCTTCCGGTGGCCGGGTAAAGCTGCTGGAAAAAGGCGACGCCTTCACTCGACGTGATGTGGAAGGCCAGCTGTGTGTAATGCTACTAATGCTCCCCTCTGCCGCACGAAAATCCAAAGAAACACTGCGTCTGTTCCGCGACAGCGGGCGCTTTACTTCCTTTTTTCCAATCGAGGATGACAGCGAGGCAAACCGCACCCTTCTCAATAAAGTGCCAAACCTGGACCAGAATGATCTGGCCGACCTTGGGTTTTCTGAAGGGGTCGTGCCGGACTCCGTTTCAATCAAGCAAAGCTTGGGTAATGTGTTGCGGCTGGTGCGCCCAGTTGTCGTAATCGATGAGGGCCACAAGGCCTATTCCGACACGGCTCGCGATACTATCGCCGGTTTTAATCCCCGTTTCATTCTGGAGCTATCTGCCACACCGAACACCAACAGCAAGCACCTGTCTAATGTCCTGGTGAACGTGCCTGGGGCGGATCTCAAAGATGAAGAGATGATCAAGCTGCCCATCAACGTAATCAACGAGGGCAAAGGTGGTTGGAAGCACACTCTGACTCTGGCCCATTCGAAACAGCAGGAATTGGAGCGAGCAGCGCTCGCCTTCCAGAATGAGACGGGACGCTATATTCGGCCAATCGTTCTGGTGCGGGTGGAACGTACCGGAAAGGAGCAACGTGATGCCGGGTTGGTTCATGCAGAAGACGCCAGGGAATACCTGCGGGATCAATTGGGGGTAAAGGAAGAACACATCCGCCTCAAAACCTCCAGCGATGATGAGCTGGCTGACGAGGACCTCCTTTCGCCAACCTCTGCAGTGCGTTTCATCATTACGAAGGACGCGCTGCGCGAGGGATGGGATTGTCCATTCGCATACGCATTGGCGGTCCTGTCACGCACAACGGCAACCACCGCACTGACCCAAATGATCGGCCGGGTGCTGCGCCAGCCCCACGCCGAAGCCACTGGCGTTTCCGCCCTGGACGAGTGTTACGTATTCACGTTCGATCAGGATGTAACGGCAGCAATTAATGGTGTGCGCAAAGGCCTGGAAGACGAGGGCATGTCAGATCTGGCCTCCAGCGTAACATCAGTAGATCCTGGTACTGGGAAAACACGGAATATGCGCCGTGAGACCATTCAGAGGCGAAATGAGTTTGCCGGTTTGCCACCGATTTTCCTGCCCCGCGTGCTACATCGAGACATCAATTCGCGTGAGGGCTACCGGCCTTTGGATTATGAAAGGGATGTTCTCGGTGCCCTGGATTGGGAGGCCTTGCAATTTCTTGGCGCCGACAAAGCCTCCATGGATACCGACAAGCTCGAACGCACCGTGGCCAGGGTGACTATTGATCGTAACGCAAAGGAAGACGGACAAACGTCGTTCGCGCTTGAACAAGAAGCCGTTTACTCCGTGCCAGAGGAGGGATTGGATATGCCCTACTTGGTGCGTCAGCTCTTGGATGTGGTACCCAACCCATGGCAAGGCATGCGTCTGCTGGAGGAAACGCTCACTGCCCTGAGAAATAGGGACGTGACCGAGGCACAGATATACGCAAACCGGCTCGACTTGATTCAGACGATGAAGACCGACTTACGAGAACAAGTCAACGCAATGGCTGAAAACCTATTCCGAGACAAACTCGATAGCGGGGAGATCAGCCTGCGCCTGGTATCGTCGAATGACCCAGCTCTCAACTGGAAAATTGCGGAGACCCTGGAAATCAACGTCTCTGACGTAGACCCTTTGCTGTATCGCAAGAACGGTGACCCGCTTGAAAAGAGCCTGTTCGAAAAGGTTTATCAAAGTGAGCTCAACGATCTGGAGAAAAGCACCGCTTGGTATCTGGATGAAAGCAAGTGTGTGTATTGGTGGCACCGCATTGCCGTCAACCAGCGCTCTTACGGCCTGCAAGGCTGGCAACGCCATCGGGTATACCCCGATCTTCTGGCCTGCGTTCACGGAGTTGAGAACGGGAAGTTCCGATTCTCCGTTCTTGAAACTAAGGGGGACCATCTGAAGGGCAATGACGACACCGAATACAAGCAGAAGCTGTTTGAGCTATTCACTCGTTACGCCGATGTGACAGCCTCGATTGGGCAGCTCGCCCTCGATGGGCAAGACGAGCCGGTCAGTTTCAGAATGGTTATGGAGAAGGACTGGAAACAAGCCTTAGCGAACGAAGGCATTCAATAATAAGGGTACGGCAATGAGCCTTCCGTTGTGGCTCGCAGGGACCGAGAATGAGCGCCAACAAGCCCAGCTTCAAACTACCTGTAGGAGTAGACAAAGAGAGCGGCTTACTTCGGAAAATTGACGAAGTAAGCCGGGGGCTTAGGTGCAACTGCCTGTGCCCCGGCTGCAATACACCGCTGGTCGCCCGGAAAGGCGAGCTAAAGGCCCATCATTTCGCCCACCACACACCTCCTCCCGAAAGTATCCTCAGTTGTGCCGAGTCCGCGCTACACAAGTGGGCAAAGAATATCGTTGCCAAGCAAAAAACGTGGAGCCTTCGAGCGGAGCACTTTGTTCCCAAAATCTGGACGACCCGCCTGGGAGAAAAGTTGGCCAGTCATGACGAATGGTGGAGCCCCCTTGCTGAGAAATCTTTCGTCATTCAGGCTGCTACCGAGGAGTATGATCTAGGGGACTGGAAACCAGACGTGCTTCTTGTCGGTCATTTTCGTGGCATCGAATCGCGGATTGCGGTGGAGATAAAAGTATCCCATCCCGTCGATGAGGCGAAGCTGGCAAAAGTGCAGAAAAGCGACATCAACCTTCTGGAAATCGAGCTCAACACAGAACTGATGCTGGAAGGCACCCTCACCGAAGCGACCCTCGAGCAAGAAATTCTTAACCACCAAAACCAGCTTTGGCTGCATACCCCGCTAGCCTCCCAGATAAAAGCTGACCACGATCTGGAGTTTGAGGAGCAAGTAGTAAAGCCCTTGCTCGCGGATCAGGATCGAAAGATCAACAAGTTCGCCCAGAACCTAATAGGCCAACGTTTCGAGGTGCCTGAGTGCCAACTGTACGAGTTCCCCGATGACCTCCACCGAGGCGCTTTTTCCCTTTTCGTCAATGGTAAATCGGTAGACCTGGCAAAGGGTAAAGAGATAATCAGCCCGCGTAGAACGTACCCGGTTGCGAGCACGGAGCTCATGATCGACCGAGTTCGGCTGTACCTGGTGGTGAAAGGGGGGAAAGAGCACCCGATCGATGTGATCCTACGTTCAATTCGAGCAGAGACGGATGTTCCTGTAAGGCCGGTAGAAAACACCTCTACCTTAGCTTTGCTGATCGAACCTAAGGATAGCCCTGAGTCGTGGCTTCAACCAAACCGGCTGCGATGGGTTTTTTCCAGGCGGCGTACGAAGGTAATCAGAAGCCTGCGCAACCAGCTGAACAACAGGTTGCGAGTAATAGAACAGAAAGAACGCCAAGCGCAAGAGAAGCGGCATGAAGCGGCGACAAAGTTGTCGGACCAGATCATCCAACTTTTCGACCGCTACAATGACTCTGAGCCGGAGTGGTCCAGGTCCCACCGGGAACGATTCATTGAAGCCAGAGAGGTTGCAAGGGCTTTTGGCAGTGGCCCCTATGGGGGCAATGGCCTTGCCGATCGTACAACTCACGACTGGATTTTTGGCGTGCCAGGTCAGCAATGGAAAACCATAGTAGCTGCCGAAATGCTCCTCCGCCCCGACGTCGAAGACATGATAAAGTTCAACAGCTTACGATTTTTCCTCCGAAAGAACCGTTTAACAATGCATGGCGCCTTGAGCTCCCTCTGGAAACTGGAGAACGGACTGGAAGTGTTCGAAAATCAGACCCGTCACTTAGAGAGAACGATAGACTTACCAACAGTCGGAAGCGCATTGCACCATTGGCTCACCCACTTGGCTGAAGTTCAGCCCAACCTCATTACCACCGTAGGCCGTTTCAATAAAGGGTTTCGCTGGATCTCCGGCCAAAGAGAACGCCTGCTAGCCGACGCGAGAGAATCACTTCAAGATTTCGATCGTTAGCAGCGCCACAGACCGACAAAACCACTGGTTGACAGAATCCTTCTTTTGCTCCAACATGAAGCTGGTTGACAAAACATCAAATTTGCCAGGTGATGCTTATGCCGCTTCCGCTCCCATCGACCTTCTACCCTGAACTCAAGAATGAATATTTAGCTGATATTGCCAACCAACTTCTCGATGTCAGGCACGACACGATGAGTGTTTTGAGCACGGAGTGGGATGACGCATACACTCAGGAATCGACAGTGTTCGGTAGATGCCGTAATCGGCTCATCGCCCTTAGCAAAGAGCGCGACTGGCTAAGTCTCCGCCACGCGGGAATGGACGTAACGCTTTGCATTGGTAACAAGGTGCCATTCAGATTCTTCAGAGACGACCCTGAAAGGCCCAAAAAACGAGGATTCTTCAGACAGAATCATACTGATGACCTTTTCCCGGTTGACCTTTATACGCCAGTGATGTGGCGCTTCATTGTTGAGCGATCCTTCACCGAGGATGACGAAGATAGAGTTTATTTCGTCGGATACAATGAGCTTCAGGAAAGGGTTTCACTCTGGGAGCATAAGCCAGGCATTACAAGCCTCTACGAGACGGGCCACGCTGCGGTACCGAAAGCAAAAGAGCTGCCCCCGGCGAAAGTGCAATCACGGGAAAGCAAGAGATCAGGGAAGGCCGAAGGCGACAATGCATCGGGCTAAGGCTGAGCCGATTACTTTGAGTATGCAAGTATGACTATGGAGTTCGAAGGAGCCGCTTTGAGGTTAGCCCGCATATTTTGCGGGCTTTCTCTTGAGGAAGTGGCGGTAAAGGTCGACAAGTCCCGCCAATATCTACACAAATTGGAGACGGGGCAGAGCAAACCAACGAAGGAGCTGTTGACCGAGCTCGCAGACACCCTGCAGGTCGAGAGCGACTTCTTCTTCAACCGGGAATTGAAGTTGTATGAGGACCAGTTTCATTTTCGTAGCTTGATGACCACCAAAAGCAGCATCAAACAGGTGGCAGTTGCGAGAGGCGAAATGGTCAACAGGCTGATTCGGACACTTGAGGAATACTTGGAACTGCCTGAAGTATGTATACCAAGCTACGACCAAGTGACGAGTGTGAGCGATATCGAGCACATCGCGGAATCTTGTAGACGAGATTGGGGCTTGGGCCTGGGGCCTATCGACAATATGACCCGATTGGCCGAAAACCTCGGCGCTCCCGTAATAACCTTTGCAAGTGTATCCAAGCAAATTGACGCCCTTTCCGTCGCTGTCGAAAGACCGTTGATTGTGAGGAACACTGCCAAGACTGATACCTGTAGACAACGATTCGATATTGGCCACGAACTCGGGCATTTAGTAATGCATGAAGGCGTCATAACAGGTGACCGTACCACGGAGAGTCAGGCTAACCGCTTTGCAAGCGCCCTACTTTTGCCAAGAAGTATGATGGCCAAACTTTTCCCGCGTCCTCGTGGGAGTCGCTTGAACTGGGTTGGTATTCGGCAATTTAAACAAACGTGGAAAGTGAGCAAGGCTGCGATTCTCTACAGGGCAAGACAGCTAGACCTCATAACTGAGCAACAGTACAAAACCGGCGTCATTACACTTCGAAAATACGGGGAAAGTAATGGTGAGAAAGATGACAACCTAATCGCTGCTGAGCCGCCAGAACTCTTGGCGACCGCACTGAAGGCCTTGGCCGATAATCACTCTATCGGAATCGAACAACTTGCTCGCATGCTCAAGGTTAAACGTTCTTTTCTCGAGGAGGTCACAGGCTTGAGTTCGCATCAACTTAACCAGATTGACACTCCGTTACGGAGCAAACCGAAATTAAGATTGGTGTAAGCTACTTACTGGGCCCGGCTCACCTCAAAGTAGCGTTAGAGCTTGGGTGAAAAAATAGAACGCCGAGCCTGGCGAGCGGCGCTTGGATGTGCCGCCCGCCAGACCCTACCCAGCCCATTAGAAGGCTTTGAAGACACCCAACCTAACCAGGCCAGGCCCCGTTCGGGCTTTTGGATTTCCGGTCACCTCAGGTGACTTTGACCCGGAAAATATTCAGGATCTTCATCACACTGATGTTCTCCAGCAGTTCGATTTTCACAGCACCCGGGGATACGACGTCAGAGTGACAGCCCGGTGAATCTCCTTCTGTGAGGGAATGTTTCTGCATTCCTTTAGCCCTCCACGTCTGGTTCAATGTCTGCAATCCAGGTTAAATAACTAGCGAGGCGGAGTACGCAGTGCAGAAAAAGATCACAATCACCTTCCACGACATTGAAGAGTGCGGCATCTACAAACGGGGCGAAGATGAGAAAGTCGCATCTGGCGTGGAGGAAATGCTCAATGATGCGTGGGACTGGACGTTGAACGACAATAAACCGCTTTCCGAAACGTGCCCCTACGAAATACCCAAGAGCGGCAATTACCTCAGAACGTTCATGATCGGATTGGAAAGCTCCGGTTCGACGAGCTTCCTGGTCTCCACCTGGAACGAAACGCCAACTCAGGATGGAGCCGTGGCGTCACTCGACGGTTCATCTCCAGCGGATGGCGTTGAACTGAAGCTGACAGAAATGGCTCCAAATGCCATACCTGGGTATCCGACATACTTCTGGTTTCTACCTTCCCTTGGTGTCTATGCAACGATTCAGATCGACCATGGCCTTAATGGCAATGCAGGATTAAACGCCTTTTTTAAAGCTGCAGTTAAACAGTGTGTCACACAGGTTCGGTGGGAAAAATTAGATGACGGGAGCTTGCACATAGCCGGATACGCGATTGATAGTGACGAAGCCCAAAAGGGTTTTGTCGGCAGATTTAAGTCCTCTTTGCGCAGACGCCCGGCTCAGCTTGATTATCTAAGAGAAAACACACACCGCATCCGAAAGCTTCATCGTAAACATCAGCTCTCATATGAAATACCCGACGACAGGGGCCTTTTCGAAAAACTTATGACCAATCTCGGCCGAGGTGAACCGCAGGCTTTCGAAGGCAAAAAGAAAATTGTTTTCGAACTAGAAACACAAGTATCGAAAACGGAATTCGATCTACTGACCCGTAACTTTGAGCAGGACACAGATGCTGCGTTTGAGGATGTTGGGTTCACGCTGAAAGGGGAATCATCTCCGAGATGGTTGAGCCACTCTCTGGCCAGAGACTCCTTTGAAATCGAGGTTTCGACTGATGGCGGGCAGTTAATAGACGGCACTGAGCTATTAGATCGACTAGAAGGTCGTAAAGCTGAAATCTTAGCGTTACTTGGGGGAACAAATGAAGCAGGGAATGATTAAAGGATTACTAGCTTTAGTCATTATCGCTACGACGGTTGGCGCGTTTTTCGTTGGGAAAAATCTACCTGCCGACACCCAGCTCGAGCTTTACAGCGCTCTCAGAGACACTTCGGCTATTGTTTTCGGCGTGATGGGCGCATGGATTGCAATCATTTACCCCGAATCGCTATCCAAAATTTATCGCTCGCCTCAGCGCAAGGACGCGGAGAGCGAGGTGAAGAGCGTTGGCCGCTTGATCAAGCCAATGATTGTGGCCGCGGTTATTGTCGCCAGTACGTTAGTTGCCCAATTCGTTGCACCCATACTGAGATCTTTTGACGTATTAACGCCTCTATACTCGTCGATTAGGGGCCTATCTTTTTCTTTCCTGATCATTTTGCTCGCAGTTCAGCTCGTTACGATACTCGAGGTAATGCTTGTAAGTTTTACCTTCAGGCGAGAGTTGAGACTCCGACAAGCAGAGGATAGCTTTGAGAAAGGTTTCATGGCGGGAAAGGAAAAGAACAAACCGAACAAAAAGTGACTCGAATTTCATATCTAAATGCTGTTCTCTCCCATTTAAAATCGGCAAAAATGCTGTTTTATATAAAAAAAGAAGCCCCGCGAATTGTCCGACGAGTGGCCCTCACAGGAGCCACTCGTCCAATCCTACCCAACGACAGACTTTGAAGACGCCAGATCTTCGCGGAGCTTGGATACTACAGTTGAGTTTTGACCTATCTCCCCTGCTGCAGTAGTTGCTGGATAAAACTCCTCTATTACTTGCGCCATTTCATCCTCATCATACTCAAATAACGCATTCCCAAACCCCCTGGCTGCCGCCGCATCCAGCGCGGCCTGGTCGATGCCCTCCTCTGCCACCTTGTTGGCTGTTTCTTTTGCCTCTGACACAGCTTCCTGCAGCGATACCCCTTCCTTGATCACCAGATCTACGTAGAAAATGGGCGTTCGTCGGCTCTGCGTCGTGCTTTTGCCTCGTAGCTTCAGTTCCAGCGGCATGTAGGCCAGCAAACCGCCGGACACTGCCTGGTAATAGCTCAACCGGGCCGCAAGTGTCCGGATGCTGTTGTAACCCGTCGTGCGGAAGATGAAGGTGCCGAGATCATTGTCGTCACCGATCTTCACGTTCAGGCGCCCGTAGGGCTTGCACAGACCACCTTTTCCGAACTCGCACAGCGTTGGGCCTGGGCATGGCAATGACTGAACTCCCGATTGCGTCAGGCGCTTGCAGGTA
The DNA here is from genome assembly GCF_045057155.1 of Marinobacter flavimaris. Lineage (NCBI taxonomy): Bacteria > Pseudomonadati > Pseudomonadota > Gammaproteobacteria > Pseudomonadales > Marinobacteraceae > Marinobacter > Marinobacter flavimaris. Next base: position 4,288,708 of record NZ_CP171359.1, on the reverse strand, counting down.
TCGCCGTTCCCAACACACATAGGCCGTCCGCTTTTGCGGTCGAACATGGTGTACTCAGCCCGCAGGTTGAGATCCGCGTCGTTGAAGAGCATGCGTACCGGAATGGTTCGCAGCTTGCTGTTGGGCGCGTCTTTTCTCAGCTCTTCATCCAGGGGGTGCAGCACCCAGCCATCCTTTTCCTGGATTTGTGAGGTGATGGTGAATTGATTGTCTTTTTGTGGCAGCCGGATGCCGTTTTTCTCAATAACCCGACCGATACTGATACGCCCCAACACGGGAGGCGTGATGGCTAATCCTTTAATCATGGTTCTTCTCCTGAAAAAGGGCCACGGGGTGCTCGTTACACCCGCGTGGCCAAGGGGACATTAGGCATGGATCAGAAACCGGCGACTGCCTGGTTTGGTGAGGGGATACTGCTCCTGCAATTCTGGCTGGTCTTTCAATAGCTTCTTAACGTTGACCCCCACCGAATCCTTGCTCCGTTTCCAGCTCACACTGCCACCCGGGAACGTGGCCTTGGAGGCCTCGCCCATGTGGCTTTGAATACGCTGCTTCAGTTGGGATTCAGTGGATTTGAGGGCTTCCATTTCCGAGCGAATCGCCAGCAGCTCGCTGAAGGCATCGGACAGCTCCTTGCTCTCGCTGAAGTCCAGGGTCTCGCCCTTGTCCTCGGGGTAGAGATGGCGCAGCGCGCGCTCTGCCGACGCTGTACCATCTACCGGGGGTGGCGTATCCGTTTCCACGTAATCCCAGAATTGGCGCTCCAGTGTGATCAGCGCTTCAATCAGCTCCTCATTTCGCTCGATACGGAAGATCTTCAGTGACTGGCCACACAGCAACACGCAGACATCCGCTGCCTGCTTGCCAGTAACTGCCAGCTGGTGCTGAACCTGGCACTGGATGTAGTCCGGCACACCATCCTTCCAAAGACGTGCCCCGAACTCACCGGCGGTTTTGCACTCCAGGACTTGCACCTCGTCATCGGCCACCACGGAATAATCCAGGTTGGCCAACATCCAGTGCTTGTCCGGATCAGGATGCTGCAGCACCGCATTCACTCGCCGGACCTTGCGGCCGGTTTGTCGGCTGTACTGCTCAGCCACAATGGGTTCCAGGATATGACCCCAGTAGACCGGTGATTCCGGATCATCCGAGTCCGGTTTTGGCATGCCGGCATCTCTGCCGGTTTTCACCATCCAGAGCTCCAATTGAGACTGGTATGGATTCATCCCCACCGCTGCCGCAGCATCACTACTGCCAATGCCTTGTTTACGGACCTTCAGCCATTCGTCACGGCTGAGGCCTTTGGTTGAAACCAGCCGCAGTGCTGGCCGTTGCTTGGGAAGTACGTTTGCGCTCATGCCCATGGTGTTTTCCTCCAGACATAAAAAAAGCCCACCAGAGCACGAGGCTCCGGTGGGCTTTATGGCGGTTTTAGGTGTGTGAGGCTGGCTTCAGGCCACAAGTGACATGGCCTGTTCGAGTGCGCGGTTTTTGATGGATGCGCCATTACCGAACCAGGCGGAGTCCAGCCGGTGGTCAACGGATTTGGCGCGGCGCTGATGGTCAATGAACTCGGTGACGGCGTTCAGCAAGCCATAGGCAGTGCCGTCCGACGAAGCCAGCGTTGCACCTATACCCTCCCCTTCATACAGGGACAGAGCTTTCGCCATAGACCGTTCGTTGGTTTTGCCAACGCCGGTACCGGAATCGTCGGTAAACACCTTCAGAAAGTAATTCCTAGCCTCGGTGGTTTTCACTTTCCGCTCGCTCAGGGTTTTCAGGCGATACATGAAATCGTCCCAAGCGGAGACGGAAATACCGAGTTGCTTCTTCACCAGGTCTGCATCGAACGCCGTGTTGTGCTTTACCTTCACGGCATTGGCTGTGGAATCCTTCAAGGCCACAGCCAGGGTGTTGTTACACACCACCCGAATACTGGTGAATTGAGCCGTGGTGGCCATAGTGCCGTCACAGGCCGTGGCCAACAGGACGTAGGCATTAGTTTGATCGTTGCCCTTCAGCACGCCCGATTGGCCGGTACGGGCCAGCGCCCACATTTTCCGGCCGCCTTTCAGCACCCCTGCTGTCTCCAGTTCAAAGCCGGAGACCTCGGTCAGATCCCGATAGAACTCCAGTATTTCTTCCGGCTGGACCACCTTAAAGCGGTTACCGACGACCGAAAGCGGCGCTTTGGTATCGGAGCGATACAGCACCTTGGATTCCGGATAGGACAATATTTCACCCAGAGGGCTTCCAGCATTAGTCACGTAGCGAACGGGGCTTTCCTCGATCTGCCAGTCCAATCCAGCCTGCCTAGCCCAGACTTCCAAAGGTTGATTGGAGGTCAGTTCATTCCCCAGGCCATGCCACGGGGTTTGGCCAACGTAGGCCATTTGTTCGATCAGATGGGCCATGGGGTTACTCCTTTGGGAATTTGGAAGTGGGGTTATCGGCGCTCTCATCTTCGGCCCCCGATTCTTTGCTGAAGGAATGACCGCATTCCAGACAGCGGTAGTTATCGAGCACCTGCTCATCCAGCACGTCACCCAGGATGATGCCAGCGGAGACACCGGTGACTCCGCCCAACAAGCCGCCGATCACTGCACCGCCGATACCACTGACCGGGCCTGCCACGGCACCTACCATTGCGCCGGTTCGAGCGCCTGCAATGGCAGACGCATAGCCGCCATAAACGCCGGCTGCGGCGCCGACGACTCCAGCGGCTTTCTTGCCATAGTTGTTCTTGCCGATCCGTTCGGACAGGCACTTGGGGCATTGTTCATTCATGGGGAAAGACCTCTGTGAATGGGAGGGAAGGCACCTTTGGTGCCTTGGTTCACAGAGGTGATATAGGTTTGATACTAATTCGAATCCTGAACTTTTCGAGCTTTCATAGCGACTCGTAAGGGAAACCGAATAAAGCATGAGGGAAGCCGCACTCCCCCATGCCAGATTTTCAAGAGTTAATAAGCCCTATTAAATTGAATCCGAATCTCGCTAAGCGCGTGAACTTTTGCTGATGGACACCAACCGCTTTCATTAGATCTTCGTAGTTCGACAATTCATCTTCAAAAACCCTTTCAACGGCATAGATATTGTTTCTGTAATCAAGCTCTCTTTCACCAGAAATAATAGGGTTTTCTGTGTAAAAGTGCCCGTCTAGTCTCAGGCTCAAACTGTATCTATGTCTTGCCACCCACGACCGGCCCAACATCACGGCTTGGCGTACTCCGGCTAGATTACTAGTAATCAGGTGGGTGCAAAATCTCACCGCATTTGACGAACCATCTGCCTGTTTCCCCTGAATCAATCCCATTTTCTGTAAGCTGGCGACAGTCAAAGAACTGGACGGCTTAAGTCAGATGCTGAACACTCATCGTCAGAAGAATTGATCGGCTAGGTCAAGCAACAGATCGGTCTGTTTAGCGAACTTTGCAGACTATTAGGGATTTCTAATAGATTACTGCTCAGAGACGGCTACAACACCTTGCTGCCGCTGAGGCGTAAGGATTCGCAACCTCTCCGAATCCATTAGATTTCTCAGAAGCGGTCACTGGCCTTTAGAGCACGAGGCTTCCCTTGAGGGCACTTTGCATCATGCAATTTATTTAAAGTTAAGGCTACGATATGAAAAAACGGACAGGTTCTGGCAAATGATACTCATCACAGTTTTCCCCCACCCCGCCACGATCGATCACAAGGAACTCTTGGTCAGGTACCTGCGCCAAGATCGGATGATGCCAGATGCCACGGCGATAATTGACCCCCTGGTTGCCATTGGTCTCAAACAGCGTTAACTCACTCACGCGCAAGTCATCTCCCGCGGGAGCGACAAGGACCCAAAAAGGCGAGCGGCACAGGGGGATGAAGGCCTGGCTGGCCAGAGGATGGCGCTCCATCAGGCGGGCGGTCAATGGTCGCTCCAGGGGCTGCGCCCTGAAGATATTGATCAGCGGTCGTCCTCCGGATTCGGATACGTCAACCTCCGCCAGGTCATGGAATCGCTCAGTGGAGCCCCCATTGATCGTGAAGTGGGGGCTGCCACGGGTCTCGATCACCTCACCGAAGGGGGCAAATGCCTCCTTGGTCAGCGGCTTAGGATGCAGAATTCTCACCGGGAGCCTGTGGTTGACGCGGCGGTATCGATCAGGCCCAGCAGCCGTAATCGGCTAACACCGCCATCCGGAAAGATATTGAGACGAACGTGGGTGATGGGGCCGATTTCGTTCAGCTCTGCTTCAAAGCGGTGTTCTGAGTCCATGGTCAGTTTTTGCGCCGGTAGCAACTCCTGCCAGTAGAGGCTTTGGGCTTCGATCTGATCGTCGGTTCCGCCGCTGATATAGCCCCCCAACAGGCTGCAATGGTCGGGGAAGTTGCCCTTAAAATGATGGGTATCGACAATCACCTGCTTGATCAGACCAGGGTGACCCAGAGCGACAATGACCCAATCGAACCCCGGTGTGCGCCGCCTGGCCGTTTCCCAGCCGTCCCCCATATTGACCCCTCGGCCAGGGTTAAGGATATTTCCCATGTGGCCGTAGTGCTGGTCGCTGCATGCCAGAGCTCGCCCACCGTTCATGGCCGAAGCCAGGTCGATTGCCTGGTGCTGGGGATGACTGGACCAGTCTCGATACGGTATGCCGTAGACCCGTAGGCGGGCCACGCCGCCATCAGGATAAATATTGAGCCGCAGGTGCGACCAGACCCCATTGCTGTCCAGTTCGTACAAATGCTGGTGGTCGCCCTGCAGGGAGATCGAGGGCAGAATCTCGGTCCAACTGGTATCCCCGTCCGGATCACCCTCAGGACAGTAGCAGGCCTCGACAGAGGCGGAAGGGGGGTAGTTGCCGGTAAAATAGCGCGTGTCGATATCAATCGCGCGGATCGTTCCGGCAACACCTAAGCGGATCACCGCGTGGTCATGGCCGCTTCCCCGTTTGCGGCGCGATTCCCAGCCGTCCATCCATTTGCCGTTGTCATCATAAAGCCCCTCCTTCCAGACCGGCTCAGAAGGTTCCAGCATTCGGTTCACGTCGGCGAACCAGTCATCAGTAACGGAGAGCGCGCGCGCCCCAAGGCGCGCATCCGCGAGGTTTACCCATTTCAGGGGATCAAAAGAAGAAGTTGCAGCAAGGTATGTCATGTATCAATTAAACCTGGATCTATTGTCTGAAAAAGAGCGGTTGGTGCTAGAGCACGGCATTGATGAACGTCTGCAGTTCGGGGGTTTGCGGATTGGCAAATACCGCCTTGGCTTCGCCCGATTCCCACACCTTGCCGTGGTGCATGAAGATCACTCGATCGCCGATATCACGGGCGAAATTCATCTCGTGGGTAACCAGAACTAGGGTCATCCCGTCTGCCGCCAGTGTTTCCAATACCTTCAACACCTCTCCTACCAACTCAGGGTCGAGCGCCGAGGTGATCTCGTCGCACAGCAGCACTTTGGGTTTCATCGCCAGGGAGCGCGCGATGGCGACCCGCTGCTGCTGGCCGCCCGACAGCTCACCCGGGTAGCTGTCGAACTTGTCCTGCAAGCCGACCTTCTGCAGCATTTCCCGTGCCGTAGCCTCCGCTTCAGCGGCCGGCAATTTACGGACCAGCTTGGGCGCCAGGGTGATGTTCTGTCCCACGGTTAAGTGCGGGAACAGGTTGAAGTGCTGGAACACCATGCCGATACTCTTGCTCAGCTTGCGAATCTGGCTTTCGTCGTCGGTGACCTCCAGTTGATCGACGATGATGCCGCCTTCGCTGTAGGTTTCCAGACCGTTGATGCAGCGCAGCAGGGTGCTTTTCCCGGAGCCGCTGCGACCGATGATGGAGACCACTTCGCCCACATTGATCCGCAGGTCGATCCCCTTCAGCACATGGTTATCGCCATAGTGCTTGTGAACATTGTCAATACTAACCAGTGCCATGTAGTTTTCTCTCCAGCAGACGGCTCGCTACCGACAACGGGTAGCAAAGCAGGAAGTATATGAGGGCGACAAAGCCGAATACTTTGAAAGGCTCAAAGGTTGCGTTGTTGAGCATGGTGCCGGCCTTGGTCAGCTCCACAAAACCGATGATCGACGCCAGCGCTGTGCCCTTGACGATTTGCACGGAGAACCCCATCGTCGGTGGAATGGAGACCCGAAGAGCCTGGGGCAGAATGATGTAGCGCATGATCTCGACGTAGCTCAACCCCAGGCTGCGCGAAGCTTCCCACTGCCCGCGGGGAATCGCCTCGATGCAGCCGCGCCAGATCTCGGTTAGGAAAGCGCTGCTGAACAGCGTCAGCGCCAAAGCCGCAGCGGTCCAGGGCGATACATCAATCCCGAACAATGAAATGCCGAAGAACACGAGAAACAGCTGCATCAGCAGTGGCGTGCCCTGGAACAGCTCGACATAGAGCCGGGTAAACCACACTAAGGGCCCGCGGCCGCTGATCTGCATAAAGGTCAGCAGCAACCCCACCGAAGCGCCCCCGGCAAAGGCGATCAATGAAAGTGCTACGGTCCAGCGGGCGGCCAATAGCAAGTTTCGGAGAATATCCCAATCGCTAAATTCGGTCATTTGCGTGCCCTCAAGTTGGGAAAGGCGTAGTGGTGCACGACCTTGAACAGCTGGCGCATCAGCACCGCCAGCAGCAGATAGAGCAGGGCCACAACCAGATAAACTTCAAAGCTCAGGAAATTACGCGACTGGATGAAGTTGGCCGCAAAGGTCAACTCCTGAACAGAGATCTGCGATAGCACGGCCGACCCCAGCATCACGATGATGCATTGACTGGTTAGGGCCGGGTAGATCTTCTGTAACGCGGGAGGCAGCACCACGCGGACGAACGTCTGGGCGCGACTTAAGCCGAGCGTGCGGGCCGCCTCCAACTGCCCCTTCGGGGTGGCCTCGATGCCGGCTCGAATGATTTCGGTGCTGTAGGCTCCGAGGTTGATCACCATGGCGAGCAGCCCCGCCTCCCAGGCATCCAACTTGATACCGAGAGTGGGCAGTCCAAAGAAGATAAAGAACAGCTGGACGATAAAGGGGGTATTGCGGATCAATTCCACATAGATCCCGACCAGCTGTTTCAGCAGCCGGTGTTGTCCGGCTCTGGCCACGGCGCCTAGGGTGCCCAGCAGGCACCCCAGGATCGTGGTGAACAGGGTCAGAGCCATGGTCCATAACAGCCCCTCAACGATGAGAGCCGAATAGGGCAAGAGCTCTGAGAATTGAAAGGTATATTCCATGGCGGTCACCTACCTGCTACTTGAGGTCAGCCGGAAGCTTGGCCTTGAACCACTTCAGCGATAGGCCATCGAGCTTGCCAGAGGCTAATCCGGCAGTGATCAGCTCGTTCACTTTATCCAGCAGTTGTGCTTCCCCCTTACGCACGCCGACAAAGCACGGGGAGTTCTTGATCACAAACTTCGAGGTCAAGTCTCGACGGCTGCTTCTCTCGGCGATCTTGGCGGCGACCAGGTTACCCGTGGCGATCAAATCAACCTGCCCCGAGAGATACGCAGAGATGGTGGTGTTGTTATCTTCAAAGCGACGAATAACGGCGCTTCCAGGCGCCAGCTTGGACAGTTCAAGATCTTCGACCGACCCCCGAGTCACCCCGACTGTTTTATCTGCCAAATCAGCAGAGGAATCCACTTTAGCAGCGGCTTCACCGAATACGCCTAGAAAGAAGGGCGCGTAGGCCCGGGAAAAATCGACCACCTTTTCCCGCTCTGGGTTCTTGCCCATGCTGGAGATCACCAAATCAACCTTGCGGGTTTGCAGGTAGGGAATCCGGTTTGCACTGGTGACCGGTACCAGCTCCAGCTTCAGCTTCAGACTGTCAGCCAGATAGCGAGCGACATCGATGTCGTACCCCATCGGCTGCAGATCAGGTCCGACAGATCCGAAGGGAGGAAAATCCTGCGGGACAGCGACGACCAACACACCCCGCTGGGTAATGTCATCGAGCTGATTTGCACTTACATGCAATGCTGAAAAACACAGGCACAACAGGCCGAGCCAACGGGCGGTTGTCTTAAATAGATGGGTCATTATTGAGGTCCTCTAAGTTTCATCGAAGTTCATTTCTGTATCTTTTGTTTCATAGGATCTACCTTTTGCAACATAAGTGCCAACCAGTCCTAATCGATCGGTATCAGATAGTTAGTTGGATTTTGGGGAGGGGAGGTGCAGAGAAAACCGCAGCGGAATGCACTGGATTAGTGCTTCGAGATGGGGGAGCGGTCTGAAACAGGGCGGGTTTGCACCTTTGTTGCGATTCCAGATGAACGCCTGAAGTCCGCAAGGCTTCGTGCGCAGGTTTGTTAGATGAAATCCAGCTCGTTCATTTCTCGATAGGCATCGCTGATCGAGAGGATTCGCGACTGCCCGGAGTCCGCCATGCGATGCAAGAGGGTATTGCAGATCAAGGTAGAGAAGCTCATGGCCGCACTGTAGTCATCGAAGCCGGAAATACTATCCAGCGGGCATTCGACCCACCATTGCACCTGGCTGGCTGTTTTTCTGAGGGACGCATCGCTGATTAGCAATACCGGCAGGTTACGTTGAAGCATATGCTTCAACGCCTTATCAAACACTTTCGGACGGCGCCGAAAAGCGACAAAAATTACCATGTCGCCAGGCCCCAATCCTTCCAGTTCTTCTGCAAGGGTCTGCCCCGGCTGGGGGGCTAGGTCAACGCCGGTTCTTACCTGTATCAACTGCTGCCTGATATGCAGCGCTATCGGATAGCTGTTACGAAAGCCAACGACTTTAATCAAGCGTGCCTCCGCCAACTCCTCGGCTATTGCGCTCATTTTATCTTCGGACAGGGACGCCTGGAGTATCTTGAGATTGTTTATTTCGCGTTCAAAGTGAGGGGCGAAGCTACGTTTTGAGGGGAGGCCCTCTACCACCGGAACGCCTTGCTGCCGCTGGCGCCGCGATTCCAGTCGCCCTTCACGAAAAGAAGAAAAGCCAAGGCGCTTAAACATCCGACTTACGGTGGCCTTGGAGACGCCGCAGTGGTGCGCCAATTCGGCACTGTTGAAAGTGGCCAAGTCATTAGGACGGTCCAGAATAAACTCCGCCAGTTTCCGCTCCTGCGGAGTAAGCTGCGAATACTTATCCCTGATGATGTCCTCTATGGCTGTCATAAAAATCCTCATACCGGAGGGGCTGGCATAATACGAGCAGGTTAATTCAAAAGAGCATTCCTTCAGCCATCCTGAACCATACTTGGCTGCGATAGGTGTTTCAATCAGTCCGCGAGTGAAGTTCAGGCTTATTAGTCCTCATGGGAGTTGGGATGCTGGCTGCCCGTAGAGATTGGGATCCTAAAATCCAAATCCTTTAGTGGCGGCTAAGTCGCAGCTTTTGCCGTAACCAGGCGCTCAGAGCAGCAAAAGCAGTGTCCGCTTTCGTCATTCTGGAGAGCGTCTCGGATTGAAATCCGTTGCAGGGTCTCAACGGCTCCTATGGGGCGGAAGCTGTCTCTCACCAAAGTTACATCAGGAACTACTAACAGGCTGCTTTGGGGCCACGAGCAGACATTGCTGGGTCGTGACCAGCAATACATCACAAAACCTGAGTACCGGTGTCCAGCTTCGTGACGGTCACCAGTAAGCAGACATTGGCCTGGTTGAGGCCGCTGGACTGGAGCATGGCCGTACCTGTGTATGTGTCCAAAAAGTTTATCTCCCTCTTGGCATATCGACACACACTCTAAAGAAAAACCTGCCCGGCTATTCGGTCAAACCGCGTAGGGTATCGTTTTGCTCTTCTCGGCACTTTTGGTCAATTTGAGCACATCGAGTAGGTGACAAACTTTCAACTCGGCTGGATAGCCGTCTTGGGGGCACGAACGGAAAAACCGGGTTCTACCCCGTTTCCACGGACGTTTTTAAAACGGCGAACAGCTTCCTGTCCTGAGCAGCAACTCTACGACGCATCCTCGGATTATGGAACCGCTCAATATAATCGAAGACATCAGCTCGTGCTTCATTCTGAGTTCGGTAGCGCCGGTGGTGAATGCGCTCCCGCTTGAGCATCCCGAAGAATCCCTCGCAGGCAGCGTTATCGCCACAGTGACCGACTGCACTCATGCTGCTCACCAGGCGGTTGCTACCGAGATATCTTTGATAGTCTCCGCTGGTGAATTGACTGCCTCGATCAGAGTGCAATATTACCGGAACTTCCCCCTGGCGCTGCCAGACAGCCATCTCAACCGCTCTGATCACCATATGTCGATCCTGCCGGGATGCATGGACCAACCAACGATCAGCTTGCTGAACAGGTCGAGAACCACGCAAAGAAAGAGCTTTCCTTCCTGCGTGGGTATTTCGGTGATATCCGTCACCCACTTGGTGTCCGGCTCCAGAGCGGAGAAATCCCGTTCCAGATGATTCCGGATACCCGGTGGCCGATGAGATCGACGTCCAAAGCGTCCGCGCTTCTTCCGTGGCCAGCCCTGGATACCGTGTTTGGCCATCAACCGCGCAACACGGTTCAGACTGGTTGAAGCACCTTCGGCAACCTGGTCCTCGTGCACTCGGGGTGAGCCAATCATGCCACCGCTATCGTCATGAATCTCTCTGATGCGTGTCAGCAAGCGCTGATTTGCCTTGGCCCTGGCAGACTCAGGGCGAGATACCCAAGCGTAATAACCGCTGGCCGATACGTTCAGGCATCGGCACATAAGACGTATGGGGAAATGATTGCGACAACGTTGAATCGCCTGATACCTCAGGACGACTCCTTTGCGAAGAACACTGCCGCTTCTCGCAAAAAATCACGTTCCTTCTTCACACGGGCCAGTTCTCGCTTGAGACGGGCAACCTCCTCGTCTCTGGGAGAGCCTGAGCCCTTGAAGGCCTTGTCCGTCTCCTCGTCCGCTTCTCTGCGCCAACGTGACAGCAGATTGGGATTGATGCCGACCTCCAAGGCTATCTGCCGACAACTCACACCGGGTTGACGGGTTAAAGCGATGGCTTCGCGTTTGAACTCTGGGCTATATTTTCTGCGTCTGGACATGAACACTCCTTTTGCTCAGTGTGCCTCTTTTTAGGAATGTCCGCAGTAACGGGGTAGCCCCCCCCGCCAGGGTGACCTATAATGCCAGTTAAACTCAGCGCATCTCTCTTGATCGTCGCTGCAACCTTGACGATCTGCAGCCACGCTTATTCAAAGCAAACAACCCGGGTTGTTAGTGATGGCAATACGGCTATTTTTCCCCGATACTAGCCAAAAACCATGACAACAACAGCGAAAACATGACCGTTGAGGATCATTCCAGCCGGAGCCCCAGCCAGGCCCAGTTTTCCGCTAGCTCCTCAGGAGGCCCAATCAATGAAATGGAAGAGGCCATAAACAGCTACAGTGAACACCTGGCCTCGAAATATAGTGGTTCCGAGTATCTGCAAGGTCGCAAGACAGTAGAAATTAGTTCCGCCGAGCAAGGAGCTACCGGTGTGTTTGCCCTCATTATTATTGAAGGCTTTTATGGAGGAAACTCAGCTATTCCTCACCTTGTTTTCTTCCGCTACCAGCATGGCAGCTATATCCCGGTGGATACCTTTGTCATAGAGGGCGCTCACGACATAACTGTAACCGATAGCAATGTGCTCACCGTAGAGTCTTTAACCCATGCTATTGATGACTCACGTTGCTGCCCCTCGATAGAGGTAAAACACCGATATTCGGTAAAAAACGACCGATTAATAAGGTTGGATTAACCTCTTCCAGAAGAGTTGGCTTAAAGACCTCGCGCGAAAACGCCCCCCCACAAAGCCTTACCAAGAACTCACACAGACTGCCATCAAGCTGCTATTTATCCTCCACCGATGAGATAACCAGCCCCTCCACTTTAATCAGAGCATCGCGACGTTCGTCAAAATAGTCATAGCGGTCGTAAATGCCCTCAACTCCCTTTAGCTTGTGGTTCAAACATCGCTCAGCCACATGTCCAGGTACTCCTGCAGATGCCATCAGACTGCGGCAGGTGCGCCGTAGATCATGAACAGTAAACTCGGCGATATCACCCATCTTGTTTTCCGGTTGCTGTTTCCTGCCCGGTTCCTTCCCGAACAACTTGGAAATGGCGCGGTTTAGCGTGTCCTTCCCCATGTGGGGGCGTTTGCTGCTGCGCCGGTTAGGAAAGACGTAATCTGAGCCGCAGGCACGAGTTTTCAACTCGTCGAGCCACTGAACGACACTTGGGGGAAGAGGGATAACAATTTCCACACCAGACTTACTGCGCTCGCCGGGCAAAGCCCAACACCCTTTTTTTAAATCGAACTCAGACCACTTCGCTTCTGTCAGCTCAGTCTTTCGCACTCCCAGAATAAGCAGCATCGCACAAGCCAAGTAATTTTCCCGGGTGAAGCTGTCACGGTTTTCCCGGAAAACCTTAAAGACATGCTGAATTTCCTCAAGGGTCAAAGCCCTATCCCGGCTTTTCTCGACGCCACCGGCATCGGTAACAGTAAAAGCCGACGCCGGATTGTACGTAATCAGGCCTAGCTTGATGGCATGATTAAACAGCTGCTTCAGGTACATCAGCGTATCGTTTGCGATAGTCGGACGGTCACTGGCCGCAACTTTATTAATAATGGCTCGAACGTCCATGGGGGTAACGTCGCCGATAGGTATCCCCCCAATTGAAGGTGACACTTCTCTCAGGAAGATTCTTTTTGGAATTCTTGGGTGCTTGAGGCGCTTTTCCAGATCTAGGTACCAGTCTTCGAAAAGATCACTGACGGTTCTGAGCGTAATCCGACCCTCCCGCTTGCGTTCTTCGATCGGATCGATACCACTTCGGATCTCTTTTTGGGCCTCAACAGCACGCTCTCGAGCCTCAGCAAGTGAAAGCTCAACAGACTTTGCCAAGGTCAATTCACGTCGCTTACCCGCCAACGTATACCGCAGCATCCAATAGGGCTCACCACGCTTTGGCAGCATTAGGTACAAGCCGTTTCCATCACTGTGGCGACCTGGCAAACCATTTTTAACCAGCGCCCGGACTTTGGTCGCAGTCAACTTCGCCATTACTCACCCCCTGCAGATTCGAAACAGAGGGTTTCCTGCTGAGCAGGCAAATTCGGGCAACGCGGGGCCATGCGGGGAGTAGGCACGTCTATTTCTCACTTTTTCATGGGTAGTAGACCAGATTACTACCCATTATACCCCCCAAATGTCGCTGGATTAAACTAGATTTTCTTAGACCCCAATAGACGACAATCTATTTTTATCTTTTTATTACAGCACCTTAAAGACAAACTGAAACAAGAGTAGACGCTACTCAATATTCTGCACCTGCTCTCGCATCTGTTCGATCAGAACCTTGAGATCCACTGCAGTACGGGTAACGCCGGCATCAATGCTCTTGCTGCTCAGGGTGTTGGCCTCTCGATTGAGCTCCTGCATGAGAAAATCCAGCCGCCGGCCAATGGCATCTTCGCTTTTCAGAGTATCGGACACCTCACCGATATGGGCATCCAGCCGGTCCAGCTCCTCGGCCACATCGCTTTTCTGAGCCAGCATCACCATCTCCTGGGCAACCCGCTCGGCATCCAGTTCCACTTTGGCTTTTTCGAACCGATCTCGCAGCGCTTTCTCCTGCGCCTCGAGCAATTCCGGCATACGCCTACGGACGTCGGCAACGAGATCACCCATGGTTTTCAGGCGATCTTCGAACAGTGGCCGCAGGCGCTCCCCCTCCCGCTCGCGCACCGATGCAAGTTCGGCCACGGTTTGCTCGAACAGTCCGACGGCAGCCTCTTTTGCAGGGCTATAATCCTGTTCCGGCACTGACAGCACGCCCGGCCACCTGAGTATGTCCAGGGCATTGATGTGGGCCGGATTATCCAGAATCCGGTTGATGTGGTTGGCCGCCTCATTCACCGCCTGGGCCATGTCTTCGCTGATCTCGAAACTTTGCGAGCCTTTCTCTGCCGACTGCAAGCGCATGGAGACATCCACCTTGCCCCGCTTCAACTGCTTTCTCAGTTCCTCCCGGAACCGGTTCTCCAGCTCACGGAACGCTTCCGGCAGGCGGAAGGAGGGTTCGAGATACCGGTGATTCACGGTCCGGATTTCACAGGTCAACGTTCCCCAGTCTCCCTGGACGTCCTTGCGGGCAAATGCAGTCATACTTCGGATCATGTCAGCTCCGCTTCGATAGTGTTGTATTGATGAAGTTTAACAGGCTCTTAACAGCAACGGCGAACCGGACAAAAGGCCAACCCCAACGTGATATACTGACCGGCCTTTTCGACAAACGTTCGCCCGGGACTCGCTCCCGGACATTCAAAACTGACTTCAGGAAAAACTATGCGTCCAAGCGGCAGAACGCCCGAACAACCCAGAGATGTTCGAATCACCCGCAACTACACCCGTCACGCCGAAGGCTCTGTGCTGGTGGAATTCGGGGACACAAAAGTCATCTGCACTGCCTCCGTCGAAAACAAGGTCCCTCCGTTTCTGAGGGGTGAAGGCAAGGGCTGGATCACCGCCGAATACGGCATGCTGCCCCGCTCTACCGGCAGCCGAATGGGCCGTGAAGCTGCCCGCGGCAAGCAGGGTGGCCGGACCGTCGAAATCCAGCGCCTGATTGGCCGCTCCCTGCGTGCAGCGGTGGATCTGACCGCTCTCGGTGAACACTCCATCACCATTGACTGCGATGTCATCCAGGCCGATGGCGGCACCCGCACCGCAGCCATCACCGGCGGCTGCGTGGCACTGGTTGATGCCCTGAACCACCTGGTTGCTGACAAGCGCCTCAAGAAATCTCCGCTCAAGCAGATGGTCGCCGCGCTTTCAGTCGGTGTTTACAAAGGCACCCCGGTGGTGGATCTGGACTACCCGGAAGACTCCGAGGCCGAAACCGACATGAACGTCATCATGACGGACCGGGGCGGTTTCATTGAGATTCAGGGGACTGCGGAAGGTGCACCGTTCGACCAGTCAGAACTGGACAGCATGCTGACTCTGGCCAAACAGGGTATTGAGCAGTTGTTTGAGATTCAGAAGGCGGCGCTGGCAGATTAAGTTTGTTGCCCGCGTGTCCGGAGGGGGAAACCTTTCCGGGACACGCTACTGTTCGAAAAACCTCACAAGCCTGGGGTGCCTGCGTGGCAACGCTTTCCCAGACTGTTGAGGGCCATGGATGGCCCGATTCAAGCGCACAGGGAAGTGCTTGTAGCGTGTCTGGGGAAGCGTTGCCGCGCAGGCGCCTTCCTCAGAGCTTAGAAGCCGATTTCGATGTCGTAATCCATGATCACCGGGGCGTGATCAGAGAAGCGGGTTGAGTCGTCAATCCAGCCATCTTCGATGGTCTTGCGGATTCCTGGTGTCAGCAGCTGGTAATCCACCCGGATGCCGGCGTTCTTACGGGAGCCTTCCGCTTGCTCAGGCCACCAGGTGAACTGGTTGCTCTGCTTGTTAATTTCGCGGAAACCGTCGATACAGCCCATTTCATCAAACAGGCGATCCAGCCAGGCACGCTCGTGAGGCAGGAAACCTGAGAAATCCAGCTTGTGGTAAAGAGGGCTGGCGTCGGTTACGTGGTGTGCGGTCTGGAGGTTGGCGCAGAAGATGAACTGACGGCGTTTGCGCAGTGTCTTCTGCATATGCAGGCCGAAGGACTCCATGAACTCGTCCTTGTGGTCCAGCACGGTCAGATCGTCGTCGCCAACCAGCTCTTCTTCGCGACCGAGGGCGCAAGGGGCAAGCACACAGGCCACGGAAACCTTGTCAAAATCGGCCTGGATGAAACGGCCTTCGCGATCCGCCTGCTCATTGGCAAATCCGTACATGATGGCCTTGGGAAAATGGCGGGTGTATATGCCAACACCGCCATCCTCGTTTTTCTCGCCATCAATGAAATAGGCTTCGTAGCCTTCCGGAATCAGGTTGTAGTCCTCAATCTCGTAGGCCCGCATGCGATGATCCTGGACACAGACCACGTCAGCATCCTGCTCCGCCAGCCAGTCGAAAAAGCCTTTTTCAACGGCCTGGGCGAGGCCATTGACGCTGATTGATACTACCCGCATACGTGTTCCCTGATTCGGTTTGTGTGTATGATACCGGTTTTACGCGCTAATTAAAGATCAACACCCGCCAGAAGCCTTGTCATGCACGACTATCAGCAGAAATTTATCGAATTTGCCATCCGCCGAAATGTACTACGCTTTGGTGAGTTCACGCTCAAGTCGGGCCGAACCAGCCCCTACTTCTTTAACGCTGGCCTGTTCAATACCGGGGACGACCTGCTTCAATTAAGCAAGGCCTATGCCGCCGCGATCGCACGCAGCGGGCTGGATTATGACATTATTTTCGGCCCTGCCTATAAGGGCATTCCGTTGGCCACTGTCACAGCAATGGCACTGGCTACAGACGGTAACAGCAAACCCTTTGCGTTTAACCGCAAGGAAAAGAAAGATCATGGTGAGGGCGGCAATATTGTTGGCGCACCGTTACAGGGCAAAGTGCTGATTGTCGATGATGTGATTACCGCCGGTACCGCGATCCGGGAATCCATCGATATCATCCGTGCCGCCGGGGCCGAACCGGCAGGCGTGCTTATTGCGCTGGATCGTCAGGAAAAAGGCAATGGCGAGCTATCCGCCATCCAGGAAGTGGAGAAGGAATTCGGCATCCCTGTGGTGAGCATCATTCGTCTTGAGCAGGTGCTGGACTACCTTAAAGCCAACCCGGAATTTGCCGGGCATGCTGAAAAGGTAGCCAGTTATCGGGATCGCTACGGAGTCTGATTGATGACCAATCGTCTGACCGCACTCTCTGTCAAAGCAACGGCATTGGCGCTGGCTCTGGGTTTTTCTGCCCAAGCAGCAGCCAATATGTACCGTTACACGGATGAAAACGGCCAGATCGTGATCAGCAGCACCATTCCCCAGGAGGCCACCAAACGTGGCTACGACATCCTGAACGACAACGGCCGCGTAATTGACACCATTCCGCCAGCACCAACCGACGAAGAGATTGCTGCCCGGGAAGCGGAAAAACAGCGCCAGAAGGAACTCGCTGAACAGCGCGAGCAAGATCGGGCGCTGCTGAAGCGCTTCAGCCACCCGGATCAGGCTGTGAAAGCCATGCACCGGAAAATCCGCGAGCTTGAGGGTCTTATTCAGCTCAAGCGGGGCAACATATCGGTTATATCCAGCCAACTGGATAACGAACAGAGCCGTGCCGCCAACATGGAGCGGGCCGGTCGCGAGATTCCCGAGGCCACGCTGGAAAAAATTCGGCGACTGGAAGCCCAGATACGCGACATTGAACGCGAAATCACCTCACAAACCCAGGAAATCGAAGAATTGCGCCGGGCCTTCGAGGCCGACATTGAGCGCCTGGAAGAAGTCACGGGCGAGGTGCGGACCCTGCCGCTGGATCATACCAAGACCGAAAACTGATTCTTCACTGACATTCCCGGGCCCAGCAAAAAGGCCGCCGGTTTTACCCGGCGGCCTTTTCGTTTCACTCACCTGTCGGTGAGACGCTATCCGCGATTCAGGCGGAAGCAGTGCTCTTCTTGGCAGTAGAAGTGGTCTTGCGCGCGGTGGTCTTGCGCGCAGCCGGCTTCTTCGGCTCAACAGACTTCTTGGCATCCTCAGCTGCGTCAGACACGTCTTCCGCAGCTTCGGCTACCGCATCAGCGCCTTCTGCCGCTTCTTTTTCCAGCTTGGCTACCAGATCGCCAGCAAAGCTGCCGAAACGGGTATTCAGGCTGCGCAGCTGCTCGAACAGGCTGTCACTGTAACCGTTGTAGCGCTTGCGAAGGGTCTTGACGCTGTATTCGCGCGCTTCAGACTCCAGCTTCTCAGCGTAGTCGAACGGCTTGGAAGCCAGCTTCTTCTGCTGCTCTTCAGCGGCGTTGATGCCCTTGTCTACGATTTCCTGAAGCTGTTCCTGATAGGACTTGAGTTTACCCATGTTGAATCTCCTTGGTTTCCTGAAAGTTCCAAGACCCTGTCGAAACCAGTGCAACGAGGGCCTTTCTTCGATCTCAGGATTCAAGTTACGCCTTAAAATTAGAATGTTCATACTAAAAGCAGGCGTTAAAACACATGGGCGTTACCAGCGGAAAATCACCCAGCTAGGCACCAACATGTCGGACTCGGTTTCCCGGATCCAACCGCCGCCATCCGCCGGCACCAGGTAATACTCCGGTCCGACTTCCGGTACAACCTTGATTTCCATCAGCTGTCCGTTGACCCGGTATTCATAGAACACTTCCTGCTCACCCGGGCGAATAACAATCTCGGGGCCCTGGCTTGCAGGCTGGTAATCCGAGATCACCACTGGCTCGTCGGGAGTTGTCACCGGCGTCTCATCCAGAGCGCCTTCTTCCTGGGCCAGAGCAGCCAAAGGCAGACAGGCGAGCAACAAAGCCGGGCAGGCGATTCGTTTCATTTTCGTGATACCCTTTCGTCCATCGATTTCAGTACAGAGTTGCATAAGCCAACCCACGCTTCAATCAGATTCCGGACCTGTTTTGACATGACCAGCAAAAACACACCACCTGTGGTTCTTGTGGACGGATCGTCCTATCTTTTCCGTGCTTATCATGCACTTCCACCGCTCACCACAAGCAAGGATCATCCGACAGGAGCCATTAAAGGCGTGATCAGCATGCTCCGCCGCCTGGAGCAGGATTTTCCCGGGTCCAAGATGGTGGTGGTGTTCGACGCCAAGGGCAAAACCTTCCGGCACGATCTCTATGAAGAGTACAAGGCCAACCGACCTCCCATGCCGGAGGATCTCGCCTGCCAGATCGAGCCCATTCATGAGATCGTCAAGGCCATGGGCCTGCCGCTGCTAACGGTGACAGGCGTCGAAGCCGACGATGTGATTGGTACCCTGGCCAACGAAGCCACCAGCAAGGGCATCGATGTGGTGGTTTCCACCGGGGACAAGGACATGGCGCAGCTGGTCAGCGATCACGTTACGCTGATCAACACCATGACCGAGACCCGGATGGATCGGGACGGCGTGGTGGAAAAGTTCGGCGTTACCCCGGAGCAGATCGTGGATTATCTGGCGCTGGTGGGCGACAAGGTCGACAACATCCCCGGCGTGAACAAGTGCGGCCCGAAAACCGCGGTAAAGTGGCTGCAGAGCTACGAAAACCTGGACAATGTCATTGAGCATGCCGATGAAATCAAAGGCAAGATCGGTGAATACCTGCGCGAGGCCACCGAAACCCTGCCCCTGAGTCGCGAACTGGCCACCATCCGCACCGACGTCGAACTGGATTTTGGCCTGGAAGACCTGAAGCTTCGGGAACAGGACGACGGGCAGCTGCTTGAGCTGTTCAGGGAATACGAGTTCCGCACCTGGATTGCCGAACTGGAAGAGGGCGAAACCCCACCCTCCAGCACCGCCCGGTCCAGCGATGAAAAACCCGGCCCGGAGACCGGCAGGAAAAACTACAGCGTCATCACCGACCAGCAAGAACTGGATCAATGGCTGGAACGCCTGAAATCGGCCGAGCTGTTTGCCTTCGATACTGAAACCACCAGCCTCCGGTACATGAATGCCGAGATCGTCGGTGTGTCTTTCGCCATCGAACCCGGCGAGGCCGCCTATGTCCCCCTGGGGCACGACTATATGGGCGCGCCCGAGCAGCTGGACCGTGATCAGGTGCTGGACCAGCTTAAACCACTGCTGGAGAACCCCGACGTGGCCAAGGTCGGCCAGAACCTGAAGTACGACAAGAACGTACTGGCCAACCACGGCATTACCCTGGAGGGCATTGCCGAAGACACCATGCTGGAATCCTACGTGCTGAATTCTGTCGCTACCCGGCACGACATGGACAGCCTTGCCATGTATTACCTGGGCGAGAAGACCATCAGCTTCGAATCCATTGCCGGCAAAGGCGCGAAACAGCTCACCTTCAACCAGATCGAACTGGAAAAGGCCGCACCCTATGCCGCCGAGGATGCGGACATTACCCTGCGCCTACACCAGACCTTGAGACCAAAACTGAAGGAAACCGGGAAGCTGGCCTCTGTCTACGAAGACATCGATTTGCCTCTGGTGCCGGTACTGTCGCGCATGGAGCAGCGCGGCACCCTGATCAGCGCCAGCACCCTGCGACAGCACAGCCAGGAACTGGCAGAGCGCATGGCGGAGCTGGAAAAAGAGGCCCATGAAGTGGCCGGGGAAACCTTCAACCTGGGCTCTACCAAGCAGCTGCAGGCGATCTTCTACGACAAGATGGGGCTGCCGGTCATCAAGAAAACCCCAAAGGGCGCGCCGTCAACAGCGGAGCCGGTGCTTCAGGAACTCGCCCACGAACACGAACTGCCGCGTCTGATTCTTGAGCACCGAAGCCTGAGCAAGCTGAAGTCGACCTACACCGACACGCTGCCGGAGCTGATTCACCATCGTACCGGCCGGGTACACACGTCCTACCATCAGGCTGTCACTGCTACCGGTCGACTGTCCTCGTCGGAACCCAACCTGCAGAATATCCCCATCAGGAGCGAACAGGGACGCCGTATACGGCAGGCCTTTATTGCGCCCGAGGGATACAAGCTCGTCGCTGCCGACTACTCTCAGATCGAGCTTCGGATCATGGCCCATCTCTCGGGAGACAAAGGACTGCTCAAAGCGTTTGAGAAGGGCGAAGACATTCACAAGGCAACGGCATCGGAAGTATTCGGGGTCAGCCTTGACGATGTGTCCTCAGACCAGCGTCGGAGCGCCAAGGCCATCAACTTCGGCCTGATCTACGGCATGTCCGCCTTTGGCCTTTCCCGGCAACTGGACGTTGAGCGCAAACTCGCCCAGGAATACATCGATCGTTATTTCGAACGCTATCCCGGCGTTCTGAAGTACATGGACAACATCCGCAAACAGGCCCACGACGATGGTTTCGTTGAAACCCTGTTCGGCCGTCGGCTGTATCTGCCGGAAATCAACGCCCGCAACAAACAGCTGCAGCAGGCGGCCGAGCGCACCGCGATCAATGCTCCCATGCAGGGCACAGCCGCCGACATCATCAAACGAGCGATGGTGGATGTGGAGAATTGGCTGCTCAAGGAGCACGCCAATGAAGCCCGCATGACCATGCAGGTTCACGATGAACTGATCCTGGAAGTGAAGGAATCGGCCCTCGACAAGATCCGGTCAGGCCTGGAGCAGCGCATGTCCGCAGCAGCTGAACTGGATGTTCCACTGCTGGTGGAAGCCGGTGCTGGTGACAACTGGGACGAGGCGCACTGATTCGACCCAGAAAAGGGCATGGATGCCCGAAAATGCACCGAAATTGACCGCAATATCCACCGCCCGGTCTGCTCTCAAGTCCCGCGGCTCCAAGGCAGGCCGCGGGCACTACCTCCCGGCGAAATACCACCGTCACGGCACGATATTCGCTACATAATCAGAGTCGGCGCCCTGCCCCAACACGCACTTCGGGCAGCGCCATGCTGTGACATCCATCTCCGAGGCTCATACCATGACTTCTCTGGCATCTGAACGTAGCTGGCTGCTGGATCCCAGCGTGCTGAAACTGGTTCACCAGTGCCGCCGCCTGATTCACACGGAATTCGGCGTCAAACTGCACCTCACGGAAGAGCATCTGGACCAACAACTGGCCGAATACGCCCGAAAAACCCGCTCCACCCAACTGATCCGCACCTGGGAAACGCTGAAAGAACAGGTTCCACAGCTGAATATCGAACCGGAGGAAGAAGACGACGGTTTGAAGCGCAACTATCGGGGACAGGTGATTGCGGATGCCCCGACGGCATCAGTGCAGGACCACGAGGAGGGAGAAATCGACCAGCCACGGAAGAAAAAGGTCATCTACCGTGGCCAGGTGGTTGGCTGACCAGCCAGGTTTGCAGGGGCTTAGAAGGACTTGCTTACCTCGATTGCAGCACTCCAGGCGCTTAGGTCATATTCTGCGCTGTAGTAACTCGGGTCTTCCGCACCATTTGATAAACGTGCGACCTGATCCGGGTTCTCGTGCTGGTAATTGCGTTCGATGAAACTCGGATCGTCAGTGAACAAGAGAGTACCTACTGCGGCATCGACTGCCCAGCCACTCTGTGCGTCTTTCCACTGCGCACCTAAAGTCAGCCAATGGCGATCACTGGAAGGAATCCGAGCAGTAAGATATTGATCTACAGGCGATTCATCCCACGCATAGCCGGCTTTCAGAGCCCACTGAGGGGTTGCTTGCCAAACGCTGCCCAAATTGAACTGCCAAGTGTTCTTCCACTTTTCTGTAACGTGCGTTATAGGATCTCCCGAAATTGAAGAAATCTGGCCGTTACCACCTTCACGACTGTAGATATCCAGCTCCTCAAAACGACTCCAACGAGCATAAGTCGCGCCTGCCAATATCGTGACATCGTCCAATAACTGATGACGTATGCCAAAAGTCGCACTTTCGGGAATTGCCAGAGGCACCTCTACCTTCTCACTTAACGTGGTGCTCATACCTGGCTGACCGGGCACAGGAAAGTTGCGGATCTCCGCATCACCCTTCAAATTTAACTCCGTGCCAGTCTGCGCCGTGAGGCCCAACTGGGTTCGATCCGTGAGTTCATAAAGAAACCCAACACGGAAAGTCACAGCGATATCGTCGCCTTCTATGTCGGCATATGGATCCTGAGCAGCGCTGACCGCCTGGCGAGCAATCTGGTCTGCCTGCTGCGGTGAAGCGCCGCCTAGTTGAGCCTGCTCTGATGCAGTCTGGTATATCCGGCCAGCCAGGTCCTGATAGCGGGTCAGACGGCCCTCCGCATAGATCACATTCAGACCGACACCCATGGACAATCCCTGACCATTGCTGACCGATACTGAGGGCGTAAAGGCGATGGCAGTGAGTTCAGTTTCGTCAGCGAAATAACGACCAACAAAATCATCTTCGTAGTCTGCTGCCAGACCATAAGGCGCGTGCACACCAAAACCGACGTCGATGGACTCACTTACCTCATGCGTCAGATAAAGATTGGGTAGGATTGCTGGATCTGCGATATCGCCGCCCCGGGTACCGTCGGCCATAATAGGTGCAGGTCCAGGGAGGTTTCTCCGGGCTTCAGCACCCTCTTTTGCCTCAGCATCAATATCCAGAACCGCCGCACCAAAGGAAATATTGGTGCCAGACAGCTGGCTCATACCGGCGGGGTTAAAAAGAACGGTGGTCGCATTTTCGGGGTTGGCGGCGGCACCGGCGTTAGCGGTGCCCATCGCACTGGCGCTCTGCTCATTGAGGGAGAAGCCGCCTGCCAGGGTAGAGGCAGGTGCGGCGAGCGCCGCGAGGGTGGTAAGACGTACAGCTCGTGCAAGCGTTGAGGAACGGTGGTGGATGGTATCTCCTTATTGAATCGCGCGGAGTATACGCACCACCCCTTACTGGCCTCAAATGCCATCCCTAACGGTTCGGGGCCCTAACTTTCTACGACCAACGTCTTATGCTCAGCCGGTATTCAGTCATCCTGAATGGAAAGCTTGTCGACGGAAGACGAGAGCTTGTCGGCTCCCTGGGCGTCGGCACCCAGTTTGATCATCAGGCGCAGGTCGTTAGCAGAATCAGCATGAGCCAGGGCGTCCTCATAAGTAATCGACCCTTCTGCATAGAGCTGATAAAGCGCCTGGTCAAAGGTCTGCATGCCGGATTCGTTGGATTTGGACATCAGCTCTTTCAGCCGATGCACCTCGCCCTTCCGGATGAGGTCCGATACCAGCGGGGTATTGATCAGCACCTCGATAACCGCCTTCCGGCCCTTGCCGTCCGGCGTTGGCACCAGCTGCTGGGCCACGATGGCCTTGAGGTTCAGGGAGAGGTCCATCCAGATCTGGTTATGCTGTTCCGGAGGGAAGAACTGGATAATCCGGTCCAGCGCCTGGTTCGCGTTGTTGGCGTGCAGGGTGGCCAGACACAGGTGACCGGTCTCGGCGAATTGCACGGAGTATTCCATGGTCTGCCGGGTACGCACCTCACCGATCAGGATCACGTCGGGCGCCTGACGCAGCGTGTTCTTCAGCGCTACTTCGAAGCTGTCGGTGTCGATACCCACTTCACGCTGGGTAACGATACAGCCCTGGTGCTGGTGTACGAATTCGATCGGGTCTTCAATGGAAATGATGTGGCCACGGCTGTTGCGGTTCCGGTGCCCCAGCATCGCCGCCAGCGACGTAGACTTACCGGTGCCGGTGGCGCCCACGAACATGATCAGGCCACGCTTGGTCATGGCCAGTTCCTTGATCACTTCCGGCAGCGACAGATCGTCGATTTGCGGGATCTTTACCTCGATCCGGCGCAGCACCATCCCGCACAGGTTGCGCTGGAAAAAGGCAGAAACACGGAAACGGCCAATGCCACGGGCACTGATAGCGAAGTTACACTCATGGGTTTCCTCGAATTCGGCGCGCTGCTTGTCGTTCATGGCGCCGTAAACGAACTCCCTGGTCTGCTCCGGCGTCAACGCGTTCTTGGTGACCGGTAGAACCTTCCCGTTCACCTTCATACTCGGCGGCACACCCGCTGTAATAAACAGGTCCGAACCGCCCTTCTCCACCATCAGCCGTAACAGTTTTTCGAATTCCATTTTTGTACCCAGTCTTCTTTGTTTGGTGCCTGACTTCCAGGCACCAGGAACCTACCAGTTAAAAATTATCGGGCATCTTGGCCTTGGCCCGCGCCGCTTCACGGGAAATAAGCCCTTTCTGCAGCAGCCGCTCCAGGCACTGGTCCAACGTCTGCATGCCCAGTGAACCGCCGGTCTGGATCGACGAATACATCTGCGCGATCTTGTCTTCCCGGATCAGGTTCCGGATCGCAGACGTACCGATCATGATCTCGTGCGCCGCAATCCGGCCGCCGCCCATTTTCTTCATCAGGGTCTGGGATATAACTGCCTGCAGGGATTCTGACAGCATCGACCGCACCATGGACTTTTCCTCCGCCGGGAACACGTCGACCACACGGTCAATGGTCTTGGCGGCAGAGGTGGTGTGCAGGGTGCCGAATACAAGGTGGCCGGTCTCAGCCGCTGTCAGCGCCAGGCGGATGGTTTCCAGATCCCGGAGCTCACCAACCAGGATGATGTCGGGGTCTTCCCGCAGGGCCGAGCGCAGTGCTTCGTTGAAGCCCAGAGTATCCCGGTGCACTTCCCGCTGGTTCACCAGGCATTTCTTTGAGTCGTGTACGAATTCGATGGGGTCTTCAATGGTAAGAACGTGTTCGTAGCGGGTGTCGTTGATGTAATCGATCATCGCCGCCAGCGTGGTGGACTTACCCGAGCCCGTCGGGCCGGTCACCAGTACCAGACCACGAGGCACTGAAGACACGTCCTTGAACACCTGCCCCATACCCAGATCTTCCATGGTCAGTACTTTGGAAGGGATGGTCCGGAACACGGCGCCTGCGCCACGGTTCTGGTTAAAAGCGTTAACACGGAAACGGGCGACGCCCGGAACTTCGAAGGAGAAGTCGGTTTCCAGGAATTCCTCGTAGTCCTTACGCTGCTTGTCATTCATGATGTCGTAGATGAGCCCGTGGACTTCTTTGTGCTCCATGGGCGGCAGGTTGATGCGGCGTACATCACCATCAACACGAATCATCGGGGGCAAACCGGCAGAGAGGTGCAAGTCAGACGCACCCTGTTTCGCCGAAAAGGCAAGCAGTTCAGTAATATCCATAGGAATCCTCGGAAGGCTTTTTCTTTTATCCCGGTAGCTTCCGCCCGGCGGGGCCCCGGCGCGGTTCACTTGGCATTTCAGTGACCTGCGGGTAACGTGTCACCGTACAAGTGACAGACCGAGCGTGGCATTCTCACACTATGAGCAGCATAGCAGACAACATCGGGAGCGTAACCCGACGCATACAAAAAGCAACATTGCAGGCAGGCCGTGCGCCCGGGTCTGTGCATTTGCTCGCCGTCAGCAAAACCCGACCACCGGAAGACCTGCGGGAAGCCTTCGCTGCCGGGCAGCGGGCCTTTGGTGAGAACTACCTCCAGGAGGCCCTCGAGAAGATCGAGGCGCTTTCAGATCTCGAGGGCGTCGACTGGCATTTCATCGGGCCGATCCAGTCCAACAAGACGCGACAGATGGCCTCCGCCTTTGCCTGGGTGCACAGCGTCGACCGACTCAAGATTGCCCGTCGCCTGAGCGAACAGCGCGATCCTGCGCTGCCGCCATTGAATATCTGTCTTCAGGTCAATATTAATGAGGAAGAGAGCAAATCCGGCTGCACTCTGGATGAACTGCCGGATCTGGTGGCCGAAATCGGCGATTTGCCGAGCCTCAGCTTGCGTGGCCTGATGGCCATTCCGGACCCGGATCAGCCCGAAGCAGGATTGAGAGCAAGTTTCCGGAAACTTGCCAATACCCTGAAACAGCTGCGGTCAGACCATCCCGACGCCGGCCCACTCGACACACTGTCGATAGGCATGTCCCGCGACCTGGAAGTCGCGATTGCGGAAGGCGCCACCTGGGTACGGGTCGGCACCGCCCTATTCGGCAAACGCCCAGTAAAGAGCTGAGCCGGCCGGTTCCTGCTATGATCAGGGCCGGACGTTTAACCGATCAACCGGGGAGTTAACCTTGAGCACATCACCAACCATTTCTTTTATTGGCGCCGGCAACATGGCCAGCGCCATCATTGGCGGTATGCTGGATAACGGCTATAAGGCCGGCAATATCTGGGTCAGCGCGCCGGATGACGCGCACCTGCAGACAATCCGCAAGCGCTTCGGCGTTAGCGTCACCACAGACAACCGGTACTGCGCCCAGCAGGCTGACATGGTAGTTCTGGCGGTGAAACCCCAGGTCATGGCCGATGTCTGTCGCGACATTGCACCAGTGGTCCAGAACACTCGCCCACTGATGGTATCCATCGCCGCCGGCCTGACAGCGGATACCCTCGACGGTTGGCTTGGTGGCGGCCTGCCGATGGTCCGGGTAATGCCCAATACACCGTCCCTGGTCGGCAAAGGGGCTGCAGGCCTGTTTGCCAACAAAGAAGTGAAAGACAAGCAGAAGAAGATGGTGGAATCGGTGTTCGAAAGCATCGGGTCAGCGCTCTGGGTTGAGGACGAAAACCTGCTGCACGCGGTTACCGCTCTCTCCGGCAGCGGCCCCGCCTATTTCTTCCTGATGCTTGAGGCGCTTGAGGAAGCGGCCACCGAGGCTGGCATTGCCGCCGGAACCGCGAGGGAACTGGCTATCCAGACCATGGCGGGAGCCGCGGAAATGGCCGGTCGAAGCGAGCACGATCCCGGCCAGCTCAAGCGTAATGTGATGTCTCCTGGCGGAACTACCGAACAGGCCATCAACACGTTCGAGGAAGGTGGTATGCGCGATCTGGTAGCCAAAGCGTACAAGGCCGCCTTCAAGCGTTCGGAAGAAATGGCCAAAGAACTGGCAGGCAAACAGTAACCGATAACGGAGACACGGCTTCATGCTGGCAGATATTCTGATTACCATCCTGCTCATCGCATCCACCTTTTACCTGACCATTGTGCTGCTTCGGTTCCTGCTTCAACTGGCCAGGGCCGACTTCTACAATCCCATCACTCAATTCGTGGTCAAGGCCACCAATCCACCGCTACGCCCGCTACAGCGGGTTATTCCTGGCCTGGGCGGTTTCGATGGAGCTTCGCTGGTTCTTGCAGTCATCATTCAGGGCATCACCTTCTTCCTGATCCTGGTGGCGCTGAACGGCGGCATTCCGGCCATAAATCCGATTACGCTGCTGGTGTGGGCGGTACTGAACGTACTGGACCTGATCGTGAAGATCTATTTCTGGTCGGTAATTGCAGTGGTCGTCGTCAGTTGGATCGCGCCGGGCAGCGGCCATCCGGCCATCCAGCTGGTCGCCCAGATCACCGAGCCGGTCATGCGCCCGGTGCGCAATATCATGCCCTCCATGGGCGGCCTGGACCTGTCACCCATCATCGTTTTCCTGATTCTGAACGTGATCTCAGTGGTGATTGAACACATGAAAATGGCCGCAGGCCTCGGCTCCATCGGGCTCGGTATGTAAACGCCGTCTCAAATATACATTTTGTAACACTTAGCCACGAAATCCATCATTCCCGAGCTGCAAAGTCATGTAACTGATTTTGCAGCTTTTTTAGTGAATTTCCGGCAAGTTTGGCCATTTCTTCCACTCCGGCCCAGCCACAAACTTGGAAATAACAGGATAGTATTAACGGTAATTAATCCGTCACCCGTGAGCACCCCGTTCTGAGCGGGATACCAGGAAGTCGCGCAGAAGGAAAATCCGATGAACCAACAGGGAACTCTGTCGCAGCAGGTAGAGGCTTATCACAACTGGAAAAAAGAGCTGATCCGCCAGATCGGCAGGTACCGGCTGTGGCTGCAGGATAACAATCTGTTCTCCGACGATGTCAGCACCCGCATACGCCACGGGCTGGAGCTGCTGATTGAGGATGAACTGACCATTGCGTTTGTCGGCGAATACTCCCGCGGTAAAACCGAACTGATCAACGCCCTGTTCTTCTCCGAGTATGGCCAGCGCATGCTGCCGTCCCAGGCGGGGCGCACGACCATGTGCCCCACGGAGCTGTTCTTCGATCGCAGCGCCAATGAAAACTACCTGCTCCTGCTTCCCATCGAGACCCGAAACGGCGAACTGTCCCTGCAGCAGTTGCGCAAGCAGCCGGAACGCTGGGTCAAACATGAGCTGGATGAGCGCGACCCTGAGATCATGCGGGAGGTGCTTGCCGAGGTTGCCCGCGTCAAGAGTGTGCCACCTGAGGAGGCTCGCGCACTCGGCTTCGACGAAGGCATGCTCGAGAATGATCGCAACAACCCGGGCAATGTACTCGTACCTGCCTGGCGGAACGCACAGATCAGCATCCGCCACCCCCTGTTCGAGCGCGGCCTGCGGATCCTCGATACGCCGGGCCTGAATGCTCTTGGCTCCGAGCCGGAGCTGACGATCAGCATGCTGCCCCGCGCCCATGCGGTGATCTTTGTGCTGAGTGCCGACACCGGTGTGACTGCCAGCGACATGACCATCTGGAAAGAGCACATCGACACCCAGCACGCCGATCATCGCGCCGGCCGCTTTGCCGTGCTGAACAAGATCGACGTGCTCTGGGATGACCTCCAGGGCGAGCGCCACACTAACGAGGCGATTGAGCGGGTGCGCGGTTATACGGCCGACCACCTGGGCATGCGCCAGCACGATGTCATCCCGGTTTCTGCCAAGCAGGGGCTGGTCGCAAGGGTAAAGAAAGACAACGACCTGTTTGACCGTTCCAATATCAATCAGCTTGAGCAGCTGATTATCCAGCGCATTCTCATGCACAAGGAACAGCTGATCACCCAGAGTCTGATCAACGACCTGCTAGGCATGCTCCAGAACAGCCAGGCAGCCATGCAGTACCGCCTCGAATCCCTGGAGGAAGAACTCCAGGCGTGCGCGGGCGTTACCATGGACAAGGCAGCGCTGGGCCGCCTCGCAGAACGCGCCCAGAAAGACTACGACTTTTACTACAAGAAGCTGATCACCCTGCGCTCCAGCCGTCGCCTCATGGACTCCCAGGGCGACCTGCTGAAGAAGCTGGTGAGCGAAGACCGCTTCGAAGCCCATGCGGAACATGTACGTACCAGTATGTCGAAGAGCTGGACCACTGCGGGGATGAACCGCGCCATGGATCAGTTTTTCGAACTGCTCGAAAGCGACTTGACCAACCTTCTGAGCGAAGGGCACCTGGCCGAAAAAATGGTGGGCGCGATTTACCGTCGCTATAACGAAGACAACCGGGCACGTCACCTTGAGCCCATCCCGCTGCGGGCCGGGCGCCATGTTATTGCCATCCGCGAGTTGCGCAAAAAAGCGAGACGCTTCCGCATCAGTCCGAAGAACCTGCTCACCGAGCAGTCGGTCCTGGTTCGCCGTTTTTTCAATGTCATGGTGGGCGAAGCCCGCACACTGCATGCCCGTGTACGCCAGGACGTTGAGCGCTGGCCATCGGAAGCCCTGCTACCGATCATGCAGTATTCCATGGAGCAGAAGCAGCTTCTGGAGCACCAGATCCGGCGCCTTCGCGATATGGTCCGCAACGACAAGGACAGCCGCACCGAGCGCCTGCGCCTGACCAACACCATTGCCGACCTGCGCAGGCAACTGGAACTGGCCGACGCGATGCAGCGCCAGATCCGCAAACCGGCCCCCACCCTGATCCAGCAAAAAGTGGTGAACATCTCCGGCGCTGTGTAGTGTCCCGCAAGCGCGACCATTCAGGCGGTTGCAGCCATCACGCCCCGGCTTTAAACTGCTGGGCTGGCGATGGCTTTGTCATTGCTTTTCCAGACACTTACGGATCGAACCAGGAACCATTCGCGCCGATGCCTGATACCCTGCCTGCGGATTCTGTCGGGATTGTCTCCCCGCAGACCTATCATTTCGACGCTCCCATCGATCTGGCCTGCGGCCAGTCCCTGGAAAACTATGACCTGGTGGTGGAAACCTACGGCACCCTGAATGCCGACGCCAGCAATGCCGTTCTTATCTGCCATGCCTTGAGTGGCCATCACCACGCGGCCGGCTACCACTCTGCCGAGGACCGCAAACCCGGCTGGTGGGACAGCTGTATCGGCCCCGGAAAACCCATCGATACCGATCGTTTTTTTGTTGTCAGCCTGAACAATCTGGGGGGCTGCCACGGCAGCACCGGCCCCAACAGCATCAATCCCGAAACCGGAAAGCCGTTTGGCCCGGAGTTTCCGGTTATCACCGTGGGCGACTGGGTCAAGAGTCAGGCGCTGCTGGCAGATCGGCTCGGCATTCAATGCTGGGCGGCCGTTGTTGGCGGTTCCCTCGGCGGCATGCAGGCCCTGCAGTGGAGCCTGGACTACCCCGATCGCCTGCGGCATGCGGTGGTGATTGCGTCCACTCCGCGATTGACCGCCCAGAATATTGCCTTCAATGAAGTGGCACGCCAGGCAATAACCTCTGATCGGGAGTTTCACGACGGGCGCTATTACGACTTTGATACGGTTCCCAGGCGTGGTCTTATGCTGGCGCGGATGGTTGGCCATATCACGTATCTGTCTGATGCCTCCATGGGCGAGAAATTTGGCCGCGAACTCCGTGACCAGGCTTACAAGTTTGGTTATGACGCGGAGTTCCAGGTCGAGAGCTACCTCCGCTATCAGGGCGAACGCTTTTCCGAATCGTTTGACGCCAACACCTACCTGTTGATGACCCGTGCCCTGGACTACTTTGATCCGGCCTACGAGTTTGGCGGCGACCTCTCGAAAGCACTGGCAGCGGCCAGTTGCGAATACCTGGTGTTGTCATTCAGCACCGACTGGCGCTTCACGCCGGCCCGCTCGGAAGAAATGGTCAATGCCATGATTGGCGCGCGCAGGAAGGTCAGCTACGCCGAGGTGGACGCACCCTGGGGGCACGACGCGTTTCTGATTCCGACCCCGCGGTACACTGACATCTTTAACGCCTATATGGACCGGGTAGCACGGGAGGTCGGCGCATGAGACCGGATCTCGAAATCATCCAGCAGTGGGTTCAGCCCGGCCACCATGTTCTGGACCTGGGCTGTGGCGACGGCACTCTGCTTGATTTCCTTCAGCGGGAACGGGGTGCCAGTGGCTTCGGCCTGGAGATTAACCCGGACCACATCACCGCCTGCATGGGCCGCGGAGTGGCGGTTATCGAACAGAACCTGGACACCCAGGGGCTGGGGAACTTTGAAGATGGCAGTTTCGATATTGTTCTGATGACCCAGGCGCTTCAGGCGGTCCGGCGTCCTGACAGGGTACTGGATGAAATGCTGCGGGTTGGCAGCGAAGGCATCGTGACCTTCCCCAACTTTGCTCATTGGCGATTGCGCTGGGGACTGACTTTGAGCGGTCGTATGCCCGAATCCGAGGCACTGCCGTATAAATGGTATAACACGCCCAACATAAGGTTGTGCACCTTCAAGGATTTTGAGGCACTGTGCCGTCAGAAAGGCATCAGGATCAAAAGCCGCCGGGTGGTTGACGGCCAGCACCAGAACAGCTGGCTGGCTCGTCTCTGGCCGAACTTGTTGGGCGAAATTGCCATTTACCGAATCACACGGGAGACCTAGCAATGATCGCAAAAACCTTTTCCACATTCCGTACGCTGCTGGCAATTACGCTGATTGGCCTGTTCAGCCTGCAGGCACAGGCCGGCTCGAAGGATTTCGGAGACTACAAGGTACTCTGGAGTGTCCTGCCCAGCACCTTCCTGGCTCCGGAAGTCGCCCAGGCCAATAATCTTCAGCGGAGCAAGGGCATAGGCATCGTCAATATCTCCATCATGGAGGAAAACGACGATGGCTCAATGTCCCCGGTGAGCGGCCAGGTGGAAGGCAAGGTAACCAACGATGTCCAGCAGGTGCGCTTCCTGGCGTTCCGCCGCATCCAGGAGGGCGACTCCGTGTACTTTATTGCCGAGTATCAGTATTCCTCCGGCGAACTGATGACTTTCAATATTACCGCACGCCCTACCGGACACCAGCAGGACCTGGCGGTACGGTTTGCTCACACACTGTTCAGCGATTAAGCCTCTATGACCAACCGACTTGTCATCGCCAGCAATAACAAGGGCAAAATCGCCGAGTTGACCGAGCTCCTGGCACCTCTTGGCATGACGCCGATTGCCCAGGGCGATCTGGGCGTCGGTGAAGCCGAGGAGCCGGCGGTCACCTTTGTAGAAAACGCGATTCTCAAAGCGCGCCACGCGGCCCGGGAAACCGGGCTGCCAGCACTCGCTGACGACAGTGGTCTGGCGGTGGACGCGCTTGAGGGCCGCCCGGGCGTGCGCTCTGCCCGCTTTGCCGGCGATGATGCAACCGATCAGGACAATGTGGACGCCCTGCTGGACGCCATGGCGGGCGTGCCGGACGGGCAACGGGGCGCCCAGTTTCACTGTGTGCTGGTATACCTGCGCCATGCCGAAGACCCGACCCCGATCATCTGCCATGGCCGCTGGCCGGGCTCGATCCTCAGATCCCCTCAGGGCGATGGCGGCTTCGGTTATGACCCGGTGTTCCTGGCACCAGAGCATGGCTGCAGTGCGGCGGAACTGTCCCGCGCCGAAAAGGGCAGCATCAGCCACCGCGGACGCGCCCTGAAGATTCTGCTGGATCAGCTGAAGGCCGAGGCCTGAAACAGTTGAGTAATACCAGCCCCGGGGACGATCAGCAGCCAGCGGCGGTTAGGCCGCCGTTGAGCCTCTATATTCACGTACCCTGGTGCGTGCGGAAGTGCCCCTACTGTGACTTCAACTCCCACGCTTTCACCGGGACAATCCCGGAATCCGCCTATCTGCAGGCTCTGCTCGAAGATCTCGACCAGGACCTGGCCTTTGCCACCGATCGACCAATAGAGACCGTGTTCATCGGAGGCGGCACTCCGTCCCTGATGAGCGGCGACTTCTACGATCGCCTGTTCAGGGAACTGCGGGCACGCCTTGCCTTCGCCACAAATGCCGAAATTACCCTGGAAGCCAACCCCGGCACGCTCGAAGCCGGCCGGTTCGACGCGTTCCGGGCAGCGGGCATCAACCGTCTGTCCATCGGGGTCCAGAGTTTCAATCCCGACCATCTCAAAACGCTGGGGCGCATTCACGATGCCGATGCCGCCCACCGGGCCATACGCGCCGCTCGCCGTGCCGGGTTCGATAACTTCAATATCGATCTGATGCACGGTCTGCCGGGCCAGACGCCCGGGCAGGCACTTGAGGACATCCAGACTGCCCTGGACTACAAACCACCGCATCTCTCCTGGTACCAGCTGACCCTCGAGCCCAATACCGAGTTTTACAGCCGTCCGCCAGAACTGCCCGACGACGATCATCTCTGGGACATCTATCGCCGGGGTTCCGATTACCTGCACCAACACGGCTACGAGGATTACGAAGTCTCGGCCTGGAGCCTCCAGGGAAGGGCCTCCCGTCACAATCTGAACTACTGGACGTTCGGGGACTACCTAGCCCTCGGGGCTGGGGCCCACGGCAAGATCAGCCTGGTGGACGGGGGTATCAGGCGATACTGGAAGACCCGGCAGCCGGACGCTTACCTGAACCGGATCGGCAGCCGAACGGCCGGTTCTGATGCGATTGCCGTGGACGATCTGCCGCTGGAATTCCTGATGAACGCCCTCAGACTGAAAGAAGGAGTGGATGAAAGCCTTTTTTCTGAACGAACGGGTTTACCCCTGACAACAGTTGGAGTAAAACTTGAACAACTGCGGAATGAAAAGCTGCTGGTAAGCGATCGACTCCAGGCAACCGACCTGGGCCAGAGATACCTTAACAGCCTGTTGGAGCGTTTTCTGTAATGGACCCTGCACACGGAGTGGCAGCATTTCCCAAAAGCCTGAAAGCCAGCCTGGTCGTGGCTGCCGTGCTGCTGTTCGCTCTGCTTATGGTCAACCAGCCTCTGCAGACGGCATCAGCACCCCAGGGTATCGTGAGCTATCAGCTGGCCGGGACTGCCGATCAGGCCCACGCCATTTTTCGCAGCTGGGGAAGCGAAGGGGTTGCCTGGGCGAAGGTTTCGCTGTGGCTGGACTTCCTGTTCATTCCTGCCTACATGCTGGCCCTGATTCATCTTACCCGGCACTTTACCCGTGATCGCCCCGGCATTCGCGAGCGGGTGGGTGCCCGTTGGGTACGGGCCCTGTTCGCAACTGCCGGCCTGAGCGACGGTGCAGAGAACATTCTGTTGCTGAACAATTTCAACCCGCCCACCGATGAGATGAGCCTGTCCGCAACCCTATGCGCACTCATCAAATTCACGGCGCTCACGCTCGGCATCGCCGGGCTGGTCATCATCCGGGCGTCACGGCGCCACCCGCTCGCGCATCACTGACCCCCGATCAACGCCTCTTAATTGGTGCGATAGAACAACAGGTCCCAGACACCGTGACCGAGGGTTTCGCCCCGCTTCTCAAACTTGGTAATTAGACGGTCGTCAGGGCGCGGTGAATAGCCACCGGTCTCCTGGGTGTTGGCAAAGCCCTCGGACTCGCTCATCACCTCGAGCATATGCTCGGCATAATTCTCCCAGTCGGTCGCCAGGTGCAGAATGCCGCCTACCCTCAACTTGTGACGAACCCGCTGGACAAACTCGTGCTGGATCAGCCGGCGCTTGTGATGCTTTTTCTTGTGCCAGGGATCGGGGAAGAACACCATCACGCGATCCAGGCACGCATCCGGAAGGCAGAGGTCAATCACATCGTTGGCATCAATACTGTAAATCCGGACGTTTTCCAGGCCACGGTCCTCGATCTCCTTGAGCAACGCGCCAACACCGGGCTGATGAACTTCAACCCCGATAAAATCCTGTTCGGGAGCGGCCTCAGCCATGTCGGCCAGGGACCGCCCCATACCAAAACCGATTTCCAGGTTCAGCATGTTGTCGCGGCCGAACACTTCCCTGGGATCAATCATTCCGTCCTCACGGGTCAGCCCGTACTTCGGCCAGCTCCGCTCGAACGCCTTTTTCTGGCCTTCCGTCATCCGGCCCTGGCGCAAAACAAAGCTGCGCACACCGCGACGGGTGGTGACCGGCGAATCGGCGGCCTCTTTGGGATCTTGCGGTTCTTTATGGTCTGTCATCTGCAATCCTTAACCGCAGGCAGCGGGTCATGGTTAACGGGATTTGCCAACAGTTTACCAGAGTGTTGTCGCTCAGGCGGAGACCACCGAGTTGCGGCCCTGCTGTCGGTCGAGCTGCCGGTAACCCAGAGCCTCAACCAGATGGCTCTGTCGTAGCTCCTCGCTGCCTTCAAGATCGGCAAGCGTTCGGGCAACTCGCAATATGCGGTGCAGTGCACGGGCCGAAAGCCCCAGCTTTTCCATGGCACCGGTGAGCAACTGCTCGCTCTGGCGATCCAGCCGGCACGCAGCCTGCAACGCACGCCCGGACAAGGCCGCATTCAGGCAACCCCGCTCTGATTGCCGGGCTCTGGCAATCAGGACACGCTCCCGGACGGTGGCGCTGGTTTCGCCATCCCCGCCCGACTGCATCAATACGTCGCCACCCTGCACAGGCACCTCCACATGCAGATCAAACCTGTCCAGAAGGGGGCCGGAAATTTTCGACCGGTAACGGGTAACCTGTTGCGGCGTACACTGACACTCGATGGTGGGATGACCACTGTAGCCACAGGGGCAGGGATTCATTGCAGCCACGACCTGAAATCGCGCCGGAAAATTCACCTGCCGTGCTGCCCGGCTGATCGAGATTTCGCCGGTTTCCATCGGCTCACGCAGGACCTCCAGCACCCGGCGTTCAAACTCTGGCAACTCGTCGAGAAACAGTACGCCCCGGTGAGCCAGTGAGATTTCTCCGGGCCTGGGGCTGCTGCCGCCGCCCACCAGGGCCACCGCTGAAGCGGTATGATGGGGCGCCCGGAAAGGCGGCTGGCGCCAGCCCCCGGCCCGAATCGGCAGCCCGGCCACCGAATGCACGCTGGCGACTTCCATGGCGGAGCCATCATCCAGCCCCGGAAGAATGCCGGGCAAACGACTGGCCAGCATACTCTTGCCGGTTCCCGGTGGGCCGAAGAACAGCAGATTGTGGCTGCCTGCCGCAGCCACTTCCAGTGCACGGCGGGGAACTCGCTGACCACGGACATCCGACAGGTCCGGCACTTCCCTGTTGCTGCCCGGCGCCTGTTCCAGCGAGGACCTGGGCACCGGCACCAGGCGGGCGCGGCCACTCAGGTGCTCGCACACGGCCAGCAGGTGGCCGGAAGCCAGAACGTCACCCTGGCTGGCCAGGGCCGCCTCCTCGGCATTGCCCTGGGGAACCAGCAGGTTTCGTTGCTCCTGCCGGGCGGCTAATACCGCCGGCAGCACGCCTTTAAGCGGCCTCAATGCACCATCAAGGGACAATTCGCCGAGAAATTCGCAGTCCGAAAGGCTCTCGGCCGGAATCTGGCCCGAGGCCGCCAGAATGCCCAGGGCAATAGGCAGATCAAAGCGACCACCCTCTTTGGGCAAGTCGGCAGGGGCAAGATTAATGGTGATTCTCCGGGCGGGGAACTCGAACCCGGCGTTCAGAAGGGCACTGCGAACACGCTCTTTGCTCTCCCTTACACCGGTTTCCGGCAGCCCCACAATCGAGAGCGCAGGCAAGCCGCCTGAGAGATGGACTTCAACGGTAACGGCGGGCGCCGACACGCCAATGGTGGCGCGGGAATGAACGATAGCAAGCATGACAACCTTCCATGGTAATGACCGGAACTGCTTGCCCGGCGTCCTGCCGGGCGTGTCCGTGGTTTACTGTTTTGGCAGGGAATTTTCCAGTTCGGCTACCCGCTTCTCGAGTGCGTCCACCTTTTCACGGGTCTTCAGCAGGACCGCCTGCTGGGCGTCGAACTCTTCCCTCGTTACCAACTCCAGGCGGGACAGGACGGACATCACGGTGGCCCGGGCCTGGGTTTCAAAATCTTCCCGTGCAGCGCGGGCCATGTCCGGTACAAACTGGCCAAACTGGCCCTGCAGCTGAGCAAAAATATCCTGTGGACCTTTCACACATCACCTCACACATTTCTGAAATATCCGGCTTCGACTAAAAGAGAGGGCCTGTTACCGGTTTGCAGGAGTGTATCACACCGCAGCCCCTGCCATACTGTAGGCGGTCGGCCCTATAATAGCGGTCGAACGGTCAGGCAGCCCGCTCCAATTTGGCTCACTGGCCGGCTACCCGCTTCATTTTGGTGCACAACTTTGCGCCATTCTGGTACGCGGATATCGTAGCCTGTTGTTTTAAATATATTTTTTTGCGTTGGCATACCCGATGCTAAAGCTCTCGTACGCAATCCGCACGATTGGTGTGCGAGGTGGCAGCATCCCGAGCTCAACAACCGGCCGACGGGCCCTCACTGTTGAGACGGCTTTACCAAGGAGAAAGCAATGAAACTTGTGACAGCGATCATCAAGCCTTTCAAATTGGACGATGTCCGTGAGGCATTATCCGAGATTGGCGTTCAAGGCGTAACCGTCACTGAAGTCAAAGGCTTCGGTCGGCAAAAAGGCCACACAGAACTCTATCGTGGCGCGGAATACGTGGTGGATTTCCTGCCCAAGGTGAAGGTGGAAGTTGCTATCGGCGACAACCTTCTGGACCAGGTTATCGAGTCCATCACCAAGGCGGCCAACACCGGCAAGATCGGTGACGGCAAGATCTTCGTGACTGAACTGGCTCAAGCCATCCGGATCCGGACTGGCGAAACCGGCGAAGAAGCGGTCTGAACCAGCTCTGATTTTTCGATCAGCCAACGCAAAAAAATTTATAACCTGAAAAGCCTCGTGCGGAGGGCTTCATATGGAAAGCAATCTTAATCACATTTTTGAACTCCAGTATGCGCTGGATACCTTTTACTTCCTGATTTGCGGTGCCCTGGTCATGTGGATGGCCGCTGGCTTTGCCATGCTGGAAGCCGGCCTGGTGCGTGCCAAGAACACCACTGAAATCCTGACCAAGAACGTGGCCCTGTTTGCGGTCGCCTGTACCATGTACCTGATTGTCGGCTACGACATCATGTACGACGGCGGTATCTTCCTGAGCGGTGTAACAACCGTTGCCGAGATGGACGACGCAGCGATCGCGGGCGTTATTGCAGCCTCCACTGAAGCCGGCTTCGGCGACATGGGCGAATACAGTGGCGCTTCTGACTTCTTCTTCCAGGTTGTTTTCGTTGCAACCGCCATGTCCATCGTTTCCGGCGCCGTGGCTGAGCGCATGAAGCTCTGGGCCTTCCTGGCTTTCGCCATCGTTATGTGTGGCTTCATCTACCCGATGCAGGGTTCCTGGACCTGGAACGGCGACGCGGTATTCGGCATGTACGAGCTGAGCTACAGCGACTACGCCGGTTCCGGTATCGTTCACATGGCAGGCGCAGCAGCGGCCCTGGCAGGCGTTCTTCTCCTCGGTGCCCGTAAAGGCAAGTACGGCGCCAAAGGCGAAATCCGTGCCTTCCCGGGCGCCAACCTGCCCCTGGCAACGCTTGGTACCTTCATCCTCTGGATGGGCTGGTTCGGCTTTAACGGCGGCTCCACCCTGAAGCTGGGTGGCATCGGTGTCGCCAACGAAGTTGCCAACGTGTTCCTGAACACCAACGCAGCTGCAGCCGGTGGCCTGATTGCCGCCCTGATCGTGGCACGCCTGATGTTCGGCAAAGCGGACCTGACCATGGCCCTGAACGGTGCCCTGGCTGGCCTGGTTGCCATCACTGCAGAGCCGGCGGATCCTTCTCCCCTGCTGGCCACCATCATCGGCGCCATTGGCGGCACCCTGGTTGTCTTCTCCATCGTAACCATGGACAAGCTGCGCATTGACGACCCGGTCGGTGCCATCTCTGTCCACGGCGTGGTGGGTATCTGGGGTATCTTCGCGGTTCTCCTGTCCGACGCAGACGCTACCTTCATGGGTCAGCTGGTCGGCATGCTCACCATCTTCATCTGGGTGTTCGTCACCAGCCTGATCGTCTGGGGCATCCTGAAAGCCGTCATGGGCATCAGGGTTTCCGAGGAAGACGAGTACGAAGGTGTGGATCTGTCCGAGTGCGGCATGGAAGCCTATCCGGAGTTTGTCAGCGGCAAGCAGTAATCGTTGACACGAGCAACGAAAAAGGGCGCCATCTGGCGCCCTTTTTTTGTCTGCTTTGTCTGCCCGCTTTCCCCTTAACCTTCTTCCGGACGGACCTCATCTTCCAGTGCATCCACCATGAACTGGGGCATCGCCAGGGCACCGTGATGAACCCCGGAATTATAGTATCGGGTCACGAACGGCCGGTTGTTGGCATCTTCCTCGCGGAAGTATTTGATCGGGTTTTCCTTGCTGGCCATGGTGCAGCTCCACCAGCCGGTGGGGTAGACCGGTTGCGGGAATGGCATGGTCTGCACATGCTCGAATCCGGCCTTACGCATGTCCTCGTGAATGCCCTTGATGATGCTGTCGGTGTGCAGCAGCGGTGATTCGCTCTGCTGGACAATAATGCCGCCTTCTCGAAGCGCCAACATGGCATCCCGGTAAAAATCCAGGGCAAACAGGCCTTCGGCCGGGCCGACAGGATCGGTGCTGTCGATAATAATGAGGTCGACACTGTTCGGCTCAATGTCCCGCATCCACTGGATACCATCTCCGAAGAAGAAATTGGCGCGCGGGTCACTGTTCGCTTCGCAAAGCTCCGGAAAATATTTTTCCGACATGCGGGTTACCCGCTCGTCGATTTCCACCTGCCAGGCTTCCTCAACGCCCGGATGCTTGAGCACCTCTTTCAGGGTGCCACAGTCACCGCCGCCGACAATCACCACCTTTTTGGGGTCCCGGTGGGTGAACAGGGCCGGATGGGTCATCATTTCGTGGTACAGGAAGTTATCGCGGGTGGTCAGCATCACGCAGCCGTCCAGAACCATCAGGTTGCCGAAGGTCTCGGTCTCGTAGATCTCCAGTTTCTGGAACGGTGTCTGCTCCTCGTGGAGCTTCTTTTTCACCTGAAGGGAGAACGCTGTCCCCTGATCCTGGAATACCTCGGTAAACCAGCCGTCATTGAGTGCTGTCATGTCTTGCCTCCCGATGTGGGCCATGGGCTGTGTTAAAAGGGCGTATTGTAGGGACGCCTTACCGTGAGCTAAAGCGATAATCGCGGCAACCGGCCAGATATTTTCCCTGCCCGGTTCTTTTAGCCCGTGGCGGGAATCCATACAATGTCGGCCAGAAGCCGGCTGCCGAACAATTCCCTGCCGGCCAGTGTTTCCTGACAGGATAGCAAGCATGAGCGAAGCCAGCGCCACCCCGGCCCACAAGGTTTACAACATTGCCCACTGGAGCGATGGCTACATAGGTGTCAACGACCAGGGACAGGTACTGATTCGTCCGGATCGGGGCCAGAGCCCGGCACGGATCAACCTGCCGGAGCTGACCCGAACACTGACCGACTCCGGGATTCAGTTGCCGGTGCTGGTGCGCTTCGTTGATATCCTGCACGACCGCGTCAACAAATTGTGCAATGCCTTCAACAAGGTCGCAGAAGAACATGCCTACCAGGGCCGTTACACAGCGGTCTACCCGATCAAGGTCAACCAGCAACGCCGCGTGGTCGAGGAACTGCTGGCCGCCGAGCCCGCTGCCTCTAAAGGGCAGATAGGCCTCGAAGCAGGCAGCAAGCCGGAATTGATGGCGGTGCTGGCAATGTCCCAGCAACCCGGATCGGTGATTGTCTGCAATGGTTACAAGGACCGGGAGTACATCCGTCTGGCCCTGATTGGGCAGACTCTCGGCCACCGGGTGTTCATCGTGGTCGAGAAAAAATCGGAACTGCCACTCATCCTGGAAGAGGCAAAAAGCCTGGGCGTTTCACCGCTGATCGGAGTTCGGGCCCGGCTGGCCACCATCGGCAAAGGCAACTGGCAGAACACAGGTGGTGAAAAGTCGAAATTCGGACTGTCTGCCAGCCAGGTCCTGGATGTCGTCGACACCCTGCGCGAGGCGGGTGCCCTGGACACCCTGCAACTTTTGCACTTCCATCTTGGCTCCCAGATTGCCAACATCCGTGACATCCAGACCGGTCTCCGGGAATGTGCCCGCTTCTACAGTGAACTGCGCCAGATGGGCGCTCCGGTGGGCACGGTGGATATCGGCGGCGGCCTGGGTGTGGACTACGAGGGCACCCGCTCCCGCAGCAGCTGCTCCATGAACTACAGCGTTTACGAATACGCCTATAACGTGGTGCATGTTCTGCAGGCGGAGTGTGATCGCCACGGCATTCCCCACCCGGACCTGATCAGCGAATCCGGCCGGGCCCTGACCGCCCACCATTCGGTGCTGGTAACCAACGTGATCGACCGCGAAGCACCGGAAAACCGGACGCCGGAACAACCAGACGATAACGCCTCCGCGCCACTGCACGACCTCTGGCGCGATCTCGACAGCCTGCAGGATACCAACACGCCGCGTTCATTGGCCGAGATCTACCACGACGTCCTGCATGCCATGGCCGACGTCCATGCGCAGTTTGCCCACGGCGTGCTCTCTCTGCAGGAACGGGCAGATGCGGAGACGCTGTACACCCGCTGTTGCCGCCTGCTTCGCAATCAGTTGGACAGCAGCAACCGGGCCCACCGGGAAATCATCGACGAACTCAATGAGAAACTGGCGGAAAAACTCTTCGTTAATTTTTCCCTGTTCCAGTCACTGCCGGATGTCTGGGGCATTGATCAGATCTTCCCGGTGATGCCGATCAACGGCCTGGATCGCCCCCTGAACCGGCGGGCAGTTATCCAGGACATTACCTGCGATTCAGACGGGCGTATCGACCGCTACGTCGATGGCCAGGGCACCGAAACAACCCTGCCCTTACCCGAAGAACGGTCGGGCGAGCCTTTGCTGATGGGCTTTTTCATGACCGGCGCGTATCAGGAAATTCTTGGCGATATGCACAACCTGTTCGGCGACACCCATTCCGTGGATGTCCGCCTGACGCCAGAAGGCGGTTACGAGATCAGCGCCCCCATCACCGGGGACACCGTCGCCAAGGTGTTGCGCTATGTGAACTTTGAACCCGAGGCCCTGATGGAGGCCTACAGGGGCAAGTTTGCCGCCTCCGCCCTGGCAGCGGAAACCCAGGCCGCGCTTATGGCAGAGCTGGCCGCCGGCCTGGATGGTTATACCTACCTCGAGGAATAGTTCTCGTCAGAGTTACTGATGCTCCCGACGCCAGGCACTGGGAGAAACGCCTTCCCACTTGCGGAAGGCACGGCCAAAGTTGGAGGGGTCACTGTAGCCCAGAGCGTCGGCCATCTCATCAATGCTCAGCTCATTGCGGCGCAGCAGTTCAAGGGCTCGGCGGTGGCGAATGGAATCCTGCAATTGCTGGAATCGCACCCCTTCGGAGGCCAACTGTCTGCGCAGCGTCCTGGTGGACATTTTCAGGTGTTCCGCCACATCCTCCAGGGCCGGTAACCGCTGGCTTCGCCCCGTCTCGAGCAGGCGCACCACCCGGTCCGAAACCGACGTGGAACCCTCTATGAATCGCATTTCCTCCTGACACTGGGCTTCGGCAATCCGACGGGTCACCGGATTCGACAGTGACATGGGGGAGTCGAGAAAAACCCGTTTGAACCGCAGCTGGTTCACGCCACTGCCAAACGCAATCTGGCTTCCAAACAGCTGTCTATAGGCCGAGAGATCGTCAGGCTCAGGAAAATCCAGCAGGCATCGCCCGCCATCCAGTAGCCGATGGCCGAAAAGCAGGAGATTCACATCCATCAGTGACGCCATCACCACATCAACATTGAACCGGTACAGGTCCTCAATGCTGTGCGCCAGGTCCAGCTGGATCACGGCCTCATGTTCCTCCACGAAGAACGAAAGGCTCATGTAGACAAAGCGGATCTGGAAATATTTGATCAGTACCGTAAGCGCCTGCTCAAGGGTATCGCAACTAATGGCTGCCTGGGCCAGCGAGCCGTGGGTCGTAAACTTCAGCCGCTTTCCAAACTCAAGCCCGAGGGCTGGATCACCACTCTGGACAAGCGTTTCGCGAC
This sequence comes from Marinobacter flavimaris, assembly GCF_045057155.1. Classification (NCBI taxonomy): domain Bacteria; kingdom Pseudomonadati; phylum Pseudomonadota; class Gammaproteobacteria; order Pseudomonadales; family Marinobacteraceae; genus Marinobacter; species Marinobacter flavimaris. Next base: position 4,245,165 of record NZ_CP171359.1, on the reverse strand, counting down.
ACAGGGCACTGAACTGCTCGACAGTAATGAAATTGTCCGGATGACCAAGCATGGATGGGCGAATACCGGAAGCCGACAATAGCCGGGACCGCTGCAGGCCACGGTCCTCCGCCAACTGGCAGAGGATATCCGCATAGTGCGCCCGGATAACGGGCAGGTTTCCGGTAAAGCCGGGAGCATTCATGGAGGTGTTTGTCGTCCGGAGTCGATTTATTGCTCAGACTAGACCGCTCTGCCGATTCCGGCAATCACCTGCGAGACGATCAAAAACCGTCGCTGGAGCCAGCTTTCTGTGTTTTTTTTCCACACAGGCTGATCCACCTGATTCACCGATCCGTAAACCTAGACACTGACAAACCCGGGACGAGTGCATAGAATGATGACCAGAACAAGCTCAAATCATGCGACTGTCAAGGAGCGTCCGGTGACCACACTGGATCAAAAGCCAGCAAGTTCCGAGGGCCGCAAGGACCAATGGAGCCAAATGCTGCAGAAAGTGGGCAAGAACCAGGACCGCGAAGCGTACCACGCGCTGTTCGAGCATTTTGGCCCGCAAATCAAGTACTACGCCATGGCGAACGGTCTGGCGAGTCATGCGGAAGAGCTCGTGCAGGAAGTATTCGTGTCGATCTGGAGACGCTCATGCCTCTACGACTGGCGCAAGGCGGCGGCATCAACCTGGATTTTCACCATCGCCCGGAACCAGCGAATCGATATGCTGAGAAAGATGCAGCGTACCAGTGCTGAAATGCCGGTCGAGACAGAAGACCTTTGGCAGATTCCGGGTGAGAACGAAAACGAGCCGGTCACTTCTTTGCACCGTCTCATGTCCGAACGGCGAATCAGGGAATCCCTGAGTCATCTGCCGGAAGAACAGATTACGGTCATTGCCAAAGTGTACATGGAAAACAAGTCGCACCAGATGGTTTCGGACGAGTTGGACATTCCTCTTGGCACCGTGAAAAGCCGGGTTCGCCTGGCATTGAATAAACTGAAAGTGATTTTGCAGGACCAGAACGTATGACACGGCACCATCCCGACAGCCTGAGCCTGATGGAGTACAGCGCAGGTAACCTGAGCGAGCCCCATGCCCTGTGCATCAAGCTCCACCTGGACAAGTGTTCCCACTGCCGCAGCCGTGTGGACACGCTTGATAGCCTTGGGGCTGTGATGATGGAGCAGCAGCCAAAGGTGACTGTCTCTGAAAGCATGTTCGACAGCATTCTTTCAAAGATCGACAGCGAGCCGGCAGCTGAGCCGGCAGCAGCGGCTGCCCCGAGGGTCAGCGCCCTGCAGAAGCTACTGGGCGAAGATCTCAACAGCTTGCCGTGGAAGCGCCAACTGGGTGATGTGAGCGTCCTGGACATCACCGACCGGTTCCCCGGTCAGAAAGAACAGGTTGTACTCCAGAAACTCGCTGCCGGCGGCAAAGCGCCTGCCCACACGCATCGCGGCGAGGAAACGACCATCGTCCTTCAGGGTGCGTTTGCAGACCAGAAAGGGGTGTTTAACCAGTGGGATTTCGTGGTCCTGAACGATGAGGACGAACACAAGCCCGTAGCGGTTGGTTGCGAGGACTGTATAACACTCTCCGTGTTGAGTGCTCCGGTGAAGCTCACGGGCACCTTTACCCGGATGCTCAATCCCTTTATTCGGTAACCTTCCGCCGAATGACGGACACGAAAAAGGGGCGATGGAAATCGCCCCTTTTTTGTAGCCGACACCAGGGTTGCTCGAACTACCAGGGCAGTTCTGTACCATCCCAGCTCAGAAACTTTCCGTTATCGTTCTCCCCCAGTCCATCGAGCACCTCCAGAAGGTTGGAAGCCGTCTCCTCTGGAGTATGCACGTTAAGCTTGGCGAGAGATTGGCTGAACGGTTCGCTCAACGCCGATTCGGTCGTGCCAGGATGCAGGGATACGCAGGCTACCGGTTTGCACCGGCGCGGCAACTCAATGGACAGGTTGCGAACGAGCATATTCAGTGCCGCTTTTGAACTGCGATAGGCATACCAGCCGCCAAACCCGTTGTCGGTTATCGAGCCAACCTTGGCGGAAATAGCCACCACCCGTTTGAATGCCCGATGTCGCAGCCATGGCAATAGCGCCTGGGTCAGCAATCCGAAACCGGTTGCGTTGACAGCAAACGCACGCGCCATACTCTGCGGATCGAGGTCTTCAAGGCGCTTCTCCGGGAACATATCCGGCCCGTGAAGCAGCCCCGCGGCATAAGTAAAGCTATCAATCCCATCCTCCCTGTTTAGCAGCGATTCCAGTGCCTCGGCAATCGCACCGGGCGCGGCACTGCTTTCGGCATCCCAGGGCAGCAAAGTGATGCGCTGATGGCTGCGCAAAGCGTCCGGCGCATTCTCCGGATCACGGCACAACCCGATCACCCTGGTTTGGGAATCACGCTCAAGCAACCGGCTTGCCAAAGCGCCACCGATTGCGCCGGAAACCCCGGCTATCAACACTTGTTTCATTTGATACCTCCTTGGTTCAGGAGGACATACGAAAATTCTATCGTCCAGACTGCCAAAACGGTGAACCAGCGCATTAAAACGGGCGTATGAAACCAGTGTTCAAATTATCTTCGGGTCGCTGCCGAATGCTGCAGCGCTCCCGTTAAAACGGCGCACCTAGGAGAGTATCCATGCAATACCAGGCTCCGGCGAATGACCTTCGCTTTCTGTTGTTTGATGTATTGGGCGCAGACCGGCTGCATGAGCTGGAAAAATACGCCGATGCCACCCCGGATCTGATTTCCGCGGTCATCGATGAGGCCGGCAAACTGGCTGCCGAGGTTATCCAGCCCACCAACCAGGCCGGCGACCGCGAGGGCTGCACCTACGATCCTGAAACCCACTCTGTGAAAACACCCGAGTGTTTCAAGGACGCCTACAAGAAGTTTGTCGAGGGCGGCTGGACCGCGCTGGACGCGCCACTCGAATACGGCGGGCAGGGTTTGCCACACACCCTGAAGTTTGTGGTGGATGAAATGGTCTGCTCCACCAACCTGTCTCTGGGCATGTACCCGGGTCTGACCCACGGCGCGATCAGTGCCCTGCATGCCCACGGCTCCGAGGAACTGAAAAAGACTTACCTGGAGAAGCTGATCTCCGGCGAATGGACGGGCACCATGTGTCTCACAGAACCCCAGTGCGGCACCGACCTGGGCCTGATTCGCACCCGCGCAACACCGAACGACGACGGCAGCTACGCCCTCGAAGGCACCAAGATCTGGATTACCGGTGGCGAACACGATCTGGTGGACAACATTGTGCATCTGGTTCTGGCCAAGCTGCCCGGCGCGCCGGATACCACTAAGGGCATTTCCCTGTTTGTGGTACCCAAGTTCCTGCCGGAATCCGGGGAGCGAAACCCGGCCTTCTGTGGCGGTCTTGAGCACAAGATGGGTATCAAGGGCTCCGCCACCTGCGTCATGAACTTCGAGGGCGCCAAAGGCTGGCTTGTCGGCGAGCCGAACGATGGCATGCGGGCCATGTTCACCATGATGAACGAAGCCCGCCTGATGGTTGGCATGCAGGGTCTCGGCCTGGCCGAAATGGCCTACCAGGAAAGCCTCGGCTTTGCCCGTGAGCGCCTGCAGAGCCGTTCACTGAGCGGCCCGAAGAACCCCGATGGTCCCGCTGACCCGATCATCGTGCATCCGGATGTACGCCGAATGCTGATGCGCCAGAAAGTTCTGAACGAGGGCATGCGTGCTTTGGCCCTGTTTGCTGGCCACCAACTGGATCTCTCTGTCGCCCACCCAGACGAGACCGTCCGGGAATCCGCGGACGATCTGGTTCAACTGCTTACCCCGGTGGTGAAGTCGTTCCTGACAGACGAAGGCTTCAACAACGCCAACACCGGGCTGCAGGTACTGGGTGGCTCGGGCTTCACCACCGACTGGCCGCTGGAGCAGCTGGTGCGTGACGGCCGGATCGCCAGGATCTACGAGGGCACCAACGGTATTCAGGCCATGGACCTTGTGGGCCGCAAGCTGGGTCTGAAAGGCGGTCAGCTGGTGCGTACCCTCTTTGGCACCCTGAGCGGATATCTGAAGGACAACCCGGAAGCGCCGCACCGTGAAGAGCTGAAAAACGCCATGAAGGCGCTTGAGACAGCCACCATGTGGCTGGCCAGCAACGCACCGAAAGATCCGGAGCAGGCGGGCGCCGCCGCGACACCGTATCTGCGCCTGATGGCGCTGACGGTCATCGGTTACCTCTGGTCCCGGATGGCCAACGTTGCCAACGAGCAGCTTGCCGCCGGCGAAGGCAACAAGCCCCTGCTCGAGAGCAAGGTTGTCTCTGCCCACTTCTACTTTGAAAAGCTGCTTCCGGAAGTCGACTGGCTGCTGGGCGACATCCAGAGTGGAAAGGACAGCCTGATGGCGTTCTCGGACGACCACTGGGCCGCGTGATCCGCTATCCGGCCAGGGCTCCCACGGCCTGGCCGGAAATGACCGATCAATGACAGCTTGTGACCTTCAGGTGAATGCACTGGCCATTGATAATGATCACGTTGATTAGTGTCTCTGAACTAGTCCCGCCCAGCTCCCCGTCGAACTGGGCACTTTGAAAGCCACGCCTTGCGTGGCTTTTTTTATGGTCCTTTTTTGTCTGTGCGGTCACTGGGTTACAATTGCGATCTTTGATTCTGTCCGGTCTGCGACCGGACCTGCACGGGGACACCATGAACGCCGACGATTACGCTTTCCGCTTTGGTGGCATCGAACGACTCTACGGGCGCCGGGCCCTGGAAGCCTTTCGTCACGCCAATATTGCTGTGGTCGGTCTTGGCGGGGTCGGGTCCTGGGCCGCTGAAGCCCTGGCCCGAAGTGGCGTTGGTACCATCACCCTGATCGACATGGACGATGTCTGTGTGTCCAACACCAACCGCCAGCTCCACGCCCTGGAAGGCCAGTACGGCCGTACCAAAACCGACGCCATGGCAGACCGGTTGCGGGCGATCAACCCGGAAGCCGACATTCGGGTGCATTTCGGCTTCCTGACCACGAAGAACGTCAGCGAGCTGATCACCGAAGACATGACCGGGGTGATCGACGCCATCGACAGCGTCAAAGCCAAGGCCGCCCTGATTGCCCACTGCCAGCGCCGGAAAATTCCTCTGGTCTGTGCCGGCGGCGCAGGCGGACAGATCGACCCCACTCAGATCCAGGTGGCAGACCTCAGCAAAACAACCCAGGACCCACTGCTGGCCAAGGTTCGAAACCTTCTGCGGCGGGAATATGGCTTTTCCCGGAATCCAAAGCGGCGCTTTGGCATTGAGGCCGTATACTCCCTCGAGCAGCTGACGTATCCTGCCGGAGACGGGGAAGTGTGCCTGCAGAAACCGGCCACCGACGGTCCGGTGCGCCTGGATTGCGCCTCCGGCTTTGGCGCCGCCAGCCCGGTGACCGCCAGCTTCGGTTTATTTGCGGCTTCCCGACTCCTGAACCGGATTGCCCGGCGCGCCAACCAATAGATCAACGGAACTGAAACCATTATGCCAGTCAGCACTGTCCTGCTTCTTGCCAGCATTGGCGTTTTATCATTGTTCTGCCAGTGGCTTGCCTGGCGCGTGCGTATGCCCGCCATCCTGTTCCTGCTGGCTGGCGGCATTGCCGCCGGGCCTGTTCTCGGCTTCCTGTCCCCGGAAGTGGTTTTCGGGGACCTGCTGTTCCCGGTCATTTCCCTGGCCGTTGCCATCATCCTGTTTGAGGGCAGCCTGACCCTGCGCTACGAGGAGATACGGGGCCATGGCAAAATGGTCCGCAACCTCATTCCGGTCGGCTCCATTGTCACCTGCATCATCGGCACCCTGGCTGCCCGCTGGCTTCTGGATGTCTCCTGGGCAGTCGCCCTGCTGTTTGGCGCCATCTCGATTGTCACCGGCCCGACGGTTATCGCGCCGCTGCTGCGCTCCGTGCGACCCGATTCGAAACTGGCCAACATACTGCGCTGGGAAGGCATCATCATTGACCCCGTTGGCGCTCTGCTGGCGGTTCTGGTATTCGAGGGGATTGTCTCCTGGGGCCAGGGCAACGTGTTTGGCCACTCGTTGTATATCTTTGGAAAAACCCTGGCTGTGGGTTTTGTGATCGGTGCCGTGGCCGGGTATCTCAACGGCATCGTATTGCGCAAGCACTGGATTCCGCAGTACCTGCATAACGCTGGCACACTCACTTTCATGCTCGGCGTCTATGCCATTTCGAACGAACTGGCCCATGAGTCTGGCCTGCTGACCGTGACCATCATGGGCATCTGGATGGCCAACATGAAGCAGGTGCCTATAGAGAGCATTCTGGAGTTCAAGGAATCCCTGAGTGTTCTCCTGATTTCGGCCCTGTTCATTATTCTGGCGGCGCGGGTTGAGTTTGCGGCGATTGCCGAATTGGGTTGGGGCCTGGTGGCTGTGCTGGCCCTGCTGATGCTGGTAGCCCGCCCCCTGAGTATTTTCCTGTCGGCCATCGGCACCAACCTGAACTTGCGGGAAAAGCTATTTCTGAGCTGGATCGCCCCCCGGGGCATCGTCGCGGCCGCGGTGTCAGCGCTGTTCGCTTTCCAGCTGCAGAAGTTGGGTTATGAGAGTGCCGGCGCCCTGGTACCCCTGGTGTTTATGCTGATTATCGCCACCGTTACTCTGCAGAGCCTCACCGCACGGCCGGTTGCCCGCCTATTGAAGGTCGCGGAACCAGCGGAATACGGCTTCCTGATCCTGGGCGCCAATCCGGTGGCCCGTATGATTGGCATGGCCCTGAAAAAGTATGAGGTGCCCGTGACCCTGGCGGACACCAACTGGGAAAACGTCCGTCAGGCCCGCATGGAGAACCTGCAGGTGTACTTCGGCAACCCGGTTTCCGAGCATGCATCGACCCATCTGGACCTGACAGGCATCGGTAAGCTGCTGGTGATCTCCCCGTACAAGCACATGAACTCACTGGCCACGTACCACTTCCTGGACTGGTTCGGAAACAAGTGCGTGTTCAGCCTGGCCGAAGGTGATCAGGACCAGAAGGCCCGGCATCAGACGGCTGAAAAAATACAGATGACCCGGGGCCTGTTCGATGGCGTCAGCTACGCCAAGCTGGCCAGTCTGGTGAGCCAGGGCTACACCGTAAAGACCACCCAGTTGAGTGAGGAATTCGGTTACGAGGAGTTCCTGAACAAATACCAGAACCAGGCCCTGGTGCTGTTCACGTTCGACAGCAAGGAACACGTCGCCCCGGTTTGCAGCATGAAAGACCTGAAACCGGAAAACGACTGGATCCTGATCAGCCTGGTACCGCCCCAGGCCCGCAAGGAGCGCAAGGAGAAAGAGGGAGGAGAACCATCGGCCAGCCAGGATCAACCGGCCGATCAGGAACCCTCATCGACAATCTAGCACCAGCTTGCCGCGCACGTGCCCGCCTTCCAGCAGTTCGTGGGCCTGCGCGACATCGTCCAGCGCGAACGCCTTTTCGATGTGCACCTTGACGTCGCCGTCCTCAATCAGCTCGGCAATCTCATCCAGGTGAAACACGTCGGGACGCACAGTCATGCCATGGGCGCGTAAACCCATTTCCTCGGCAGCACTGATGATTTCGTCGGCGGTAACCGTCGGGATGGTCACGAGGACTCCATGTTCGCCGAGCGTGTGCAGGGAGCGTTTGCCGGTATCACCGCCAACAAGGTCCAGTACCACGTCCAGACCATAGCACTCTTCGGCGATATCCGTGTTGCGGTAGTCAATCACCTCGTGGACCCCGAGTTCCGCCAGGAAATCCCGGTTACCGGCCGAGGCCGTTGCAATGACATGGGCACCGCGCTCCAATGCAAACTGCACCGCAAAATGCCCCACGCCACCGGCGCCGGCGTGGATCAGGATTTTCTGCCCCGACTCAAGTTTCGCCATCTCGAACAGAGCCTGCCATGCGGTCAGTGCCGCCAGGGGCAAGGCACCTGCAGACACCAGGTCCAGTTCTTCCGGCACGATGGCCAGTTCATCGGCCGCGGCCAGGGCATACTGCGCATAACCGCCACCGCCGGCCGGGAATCCGACCATGCCCATGACCCGGTCACCGGGCGCCAGGGTGGTCACGTTGGCACCTACTCCGACAACCTCTCCGGCGACATCGTAACCGGGCGTCCACGGCAACGAATTCTCGATCTGCCGCGCCGCGAAACCAAGCCCCTTCCGGGTTTTCCAGTCGATCGGATTGAGCCCGGCACCGTGCACCCTGACGAGCACCTGATCGTCTCCGGGGACTGGCACATCGGCCGAGACCACTTGCAGGACGTCACGCTCACCAAAGCGATCGTAGATCACATGGCGCATCGTGGCTTCAGCGTTCTGATCGGCAGTATTTTCCATGAAGATCTCCGGACAACAGGTTAAACGGGATTGGCTTTGAACAAGATTAGCTGAAGTAAAGCACAAAAGACCTCGGGTGACCTACAGCCCTTTGCCTCCGGCTACCACAGCGGAACCGAGAATCTCGGCGAACTCTTTGGGCGCACGGGCAGGCCGCTGGCTTTTCAGATCAACACAGGCGTGAGTGGAAACGGCCCTGACCAGGGTTCTGCCATCCGAGGGACGAACGAGCTGGAACTGCCGTGCAGACCGGAACCGACCATCGTAATCGGTGAGCCAGGTCCCCAGAACCAGTTGATCGCCGGCGTTCGCCGAGGCCAGGTAATCGATTTCCGTTCGGGTAATGGCCATCGCCTTGCCGGTTTTCTCGTGCAATTCCCAGGTCATACCCAGGCTTTCTATGTGGGCCCAACTGACGTCTTCCAGCCACCGTACGTAAACAACGTTGTTGGCGTGCCCAAGCCGATCGGTATCCTCGGGCCGCACCGCTATTTCGATCGTGAAAGGCGCCGGCAGATCCCAGTCAATATCGTGTTGCAGCATCAGTTGCTGTCCCCCAGACCCGGAATGGCCTGCAACGGTAGCCGACCAATACGATCATTGTGAAGTGAACCAAAGTACAGGTTGCCATCGTGAGGATTCACTGAGGTGATTTCCTGCAAATGGGTCCCCCGAGTGTCGTGGAGACTGGTAATAACCTCACCGTCCCGGTCGAACGCGATCACAAGACCATATTCTTGTGGCGCAGGTTTCAGGCTGCTCGGGAGTTTAGCCACCAGATCCTTGAGCCAGGGCCGGGGGTGCATGGCGTCCATCCTCGAATCTCTGAGGGTAGGAAACGCCACCCAGTAGCGCCCCTGATCATCCACCGCGAGGTTATCGGGAAAACCGGGCAGATTGTCGGCAAAGACTTCCGCCTGGCCGGCTTTGGGCCCGTGAATCCAGTATCGGAGGATGCGGTATTTCCAGGTTTCGTTAACCAGCACATAGTCGCCCTCCGGAGATACCGCAACACCATTGGCAAAATGCAGGTTGGCCAGGAGAACCTCGGCCTTGCCGGTTTTTGGAGAGTAGCGGAGCAGGCGGCCATGGGGACGCATTTCCAGAAGATCCAGCATGTATTCCGGCTGATGGAACTTGGAGCTGGCGTCGGTGAAATAAATGCGCCCGTCATCGGCAATGTCGACGTCATCGGTGAAGCGGAACAGCGTTCCCTCCGCCTCGCGGGCCAGTACGGTGATCTCGCCCTCAGGACTGATAGACAGCAGCCCCCGCCAGGAATCTGCAACGATGAGATTGCCCTGGCTGTCAAACACCACGCCCAGGGGCCGACCATCGGTGGACAACCAGTTTTCAACCCGGCCATCCGGGAACACCCGCACGATGAAGCCATCCTGGGTGCCGGTATAAAGCACACCATCCTCGCTCACGGCTGTATCCTCGGGGCCGTATACCTGGCCCCTGGCGATCAGGTCCGCAAGCCTCAGGCGCTCATTTGGCGCAACCTCACCGGTCAGCGGAGGCGGCGATGGGGGGTTCCAGGCTTTGCTGTCGACGGGCGAGGGAGTCAGCAGGAAACTGCCAAGCAGCAGGAAGACAACCAGCAAACCCACCATCAGCCATTTCATACACTCTGCCCGCCTGTTGTTGTGTCCATTCCGTGTGTCAGCGATTGGCCCACCTTAGCAGACGGGCCGGTGAGCAGGAAAATGCCCTACGCAGGACACCATCATTCATCGGCGCTGAGGAAACGGCGGCACAGGGCAGCAAAGGAGTCGGCTTTCTCAGCGTGCAGCCAGTGGCCGGTCCCCTGGATAATACGCAGCTGTGCCTGCGGGAACAGTCGCTGGATATCATCCCGGTGTTTTTCCTGGATGTAGGCCGAATCCGCGCCCTTCAGAAACAGCACAGGACCATCAAACGGGCCATCACCCTCCGGCGCCCTGGCCAGATGTTCATAGCAGGCATCGATAACCGGCAGATTGAGCCGCCACCGGAACATTGGCCCGCCCTCCTGCTGGTCTTCGCGGGGAATCCGTTCCAGGTTTTTCAGCAGGAACTGGCGAACACCCGGCTCTTCGACAAAATCTGCCATCAGCCTGTCTGCGTCCTGACGGGAACGCACACCGGTCAGATCCATGCTGGTCAACCCGTCCAGAATAGCATCGTGCCGGGGTTTGTAGTTTACCGGGGCAATGTCGGCCACGATCAGTTTTTCCACGCGCTCCGGAGCCTGGAGGGCAACCTGCATCGCCACCTTGCCACCCATGGAATGACCCAGCAGGCTCACCTTGTCCAGCGCCTGGGCGTCCATGTAGGCGATGACGTCGGCGGCCATGGCCGGATAGTCCATGGTATCCGTGTGGGGCGAACTCCCGTGGTTGCGCTCGTCCAGTGCGTGAATCTGCCACTGGTCTTCCAGACGGCGGGCGATACCCCCCAGGTTGTCCAGGGAGCCGAACAGCCCGTGCAGCAGTATCAGGGGCGGGCCTTCGCCGGTAATGCGGTGGTTCAGCGCAACAGTCATGGGCAGTCAGTCTCCGGATTGGTCTGCGTTCTCAGACCGGATACATTACCACTGCCAGTCTTGCGAGCAAGTGCCGGTATTAGCGGTCATTTTCCGTGGACGAAAAAAAGCCGGGCAAAGCCCGGCTTGAAGGTCATAGACGTGACGTCTGAAGGATCAGCAATAGAAGATGCTGTTCAGATACTCGGCAAGCTCAATCACGTTTTTACGCTCAAGCTCGGTATGAGGTACGAAAATTTCCTGTTCCATAAAACACCTCCTGATTGCTTTTCCATTGCTTCAACCTGATACGTTGATGCTATCGTTAAAGCCACGGGTAACCCTTGACAGGCCGTTGCACCCACTTGACATTTTGTATCAGTCATCATGACAGGTCGTTAACTATCAACGTGACATCTGCCCAATCAGACTCCACCAGCGCACCCCTGGTCGCTGCCTCCAGCACGCTGGCGCTGGTTCACTATCTGGAACGCCAGGGTGTTCTCAATGCGCCAAGGGTGGAACAGCTGACCGGGCTGGCCATGTCGGAGCTCACCGACCCGGACCGGCGCGTGCCCGCCGATGCCCATTACCGGCTGTGGGAACACGCCGAGCTGGTAACGGGCGATCCGGCTGTCGGGCTGCACGCCGGAAAAGTGGTGGATCCCGAGCGGATGGGACTGGTCGGGCATGTGTTTTTCAACTGTGACACCCTGGGTGAAGCCGTTACCCAGTACGTGCGCCTGCATCGGCTGATCAACGAGTCGGTATTCCTGAGCTTCGAACAGACCGCCGACCAGGCCATTCTCTGCTGGCAACCGGACATGGCCGAACATTACTGCCGGCAGGATATGGACCGGACCCTGGCTGCGGCCATCACCCGCACCCGCCACTTCATTCATCCGGGCATCCGGGCGGAATGGGTAGAGATCGCCCATCCGGCGCCGGTGTACGCCGACGAGTACGAAAAGCTTCTCGGTGGCCCGGTGCGGTTTGATTGCGGTATTACCCGGCTGGCGTTCAACAGCCGGCATCTGGGGCACCCGATACCACGCCGCAATCCCTACGTGTATTCGGCAGTACTGAAGCAGGTCAATACGCTGCTGGCGAGGCTTCAGAGCCGCCGCTCGTTCGGCCGCAGGATTCGCCGACTGATCTCGAAGCAGATGGCGACCGAAAGAATCGATGCCGACAGCCTTGCCCGGCAATGCCATATGAGCCGCCAGACGCTCTACCGCAAGCTCAAGAAGGAAGGCCTGAGCTTCCATGGCCTGGTTGAGCAGGTTCGCCAGGACAAGGCGCTCAGGTATGTTGCGGCCGACCAGTACGCTCTGGGTGAAATTGCTTTTCTGCTGGGTTTTTCAGAGCTCAGCGCCTTCAGCCGGGCGTTCAAGCGCTGGACCGGCACCTCACCGGCAGAGTACCGGGCAAGGCATCTGGCCACATCGGGGCCCTACGGCCACCAGGCAGATGAGGGAGCGCAATGATGGACGAGCTGTCTCTCGTTGCACTGGTGGTCGGGGCCGTTTACCTGGGCGCATTTGCCTGTATTTACCGTATTCTTCTGACCTATCGGACATCACAGGGTGCCATTGCCTGGGTCATTGCCCTGATCGGCCTGCCCTACCTGGCTGTGCCCATGTTCGTGCTGTTCGGGCGGCATCGGTTTGGCGGCTACGTGAAAGCCCGACGGCTTGGCGACGAATCCCTGACCAATCTGCTGAACCGGTTCGAGCAGCAAACAACCTCCATACCCATCCCCGCCAGCGAACGGTTCACCGACGAACTTCAGGTGCTCTGCCGACTGGGCCGGCAGCCGTTCACCGATGGCAACCGATGTACCCTGCTCAGGGACGGTGAGGCCACGTTCGAGGCCCTGTTCGAAGCCATGGAAGACGCCGAGCACTATATCCTGCTGGAATTCTACATCGTGCGGTCAGACCGGGTTGGCCGCCGGATCAAGTCAATTCTCGAGCGCAAACTGGCCCAGGGTGTGGAAGTCTGGTTTCTGTATGACGACATTGGCAGCGTCTGGCTGCCGCGCAAATACCTGAACCAGCTCGCCGCCGCCGGCGCCCGCGTGGCCTCGTTCGGTAACGGCAACATCCGCCGGAGGCGGTTCCAGATCAATTTCCGGAACCACCGGAAACTGCTGGTCTGCGACGGCAAGATCGGCTTTGTGGGTGGCATCAACCTGGGGGACGAATACCTGGGCACTGCCATGGACCAGGAACCCTGGCGCGATACCCACTGCCGGATTGAGGGTCCGGCCGTCACCGGCCTGCAGCTGGCATGGCTGGAAGACTGGAACTGGGCCAGCAACGATTTTCCCAGCCTCGACTGGGCGCCGGTCGACAACCAGCCCGGCGACGACGAGGTGCTGATGCTGCCAACAGGACCTGCGGACAGCGGGGAAACCTGCACACTGTTTTTCCTCAATTGCATCAATAATGCCCGCACCCGGCTCTGGATCGCCTCGCCCTATTTTGTTCCGGATTTCCAGATCATGAACGCCCTTCAACTGGCGGCGCTCCGGGGCGTGGACGTACGAATCCTGATTCCGGAGAAATCGGACAGCCGCCTGATTGGCCTGGCGGCTTACTCTTACCTCGTCCAGGCCTGCAAGACCGGCATCGGCATCTATCGCTACCAGCCTGGCTTCATGCATCAGAAAGTGATCCTGGTGGATGATCGATACGCGGCGGTGGGAACCGCCAACATGGACAACCGCTCGATGCGACTGAATTTCGAGATCACCGCCATAACCACCGCAAGGCATTTCATCCGGAGTGTGGAATCCATGCTGGAACACGATCTGGACAATTCCCGCCTGATGATCGAGAGCGACTACAAGGATCGGTCGATCCTGTTCCGCCTGTGTTGCCGGGCCGTCCGCCTGCTGGCGCCACTGCTATAGGCCATCCGTCCACTGGCTCCGGAATAGCCGATGTGCGACTATGCCAGGACGATTCAGCCAGTATGCAGTAGCGACAGATCACCATGAATGCCTTCAAGCCCAGAGAAACACTGACCGAACAGGTCGCACGCCACATCGAAAACCTGATTGCCTTTGGCCAGCTGCGCTCCGGTGAACGGATCTACGAGGGCGCCATGGCGAAACAGATGGACGTCAGTCATGGATCCATACGGGAAGGCTTGCTGCTGCTGGAGAAGCGGCATCTGGTCCGCAACGTACCCCGCAAAGGCGCGTTCGTGACTCCGCTGGATGAATACTTCGTTCGCAGCCTGTACGAGACTCTGGAGCTCTACCTCACCCACACCGGTCGCAAGCTGGTGCGTCACTGGCAGCCCGAGGACATGGCCCGGCTGGAGAGCCTGTATGAGCAGATGCAGGCCTGCTACAGGAAAAACGATCTTATGGCGTTTCTGGAGCTGGGCATTGAGTACACCAAGGCATCGCTGGCCTATGCCGACAACTACTTCATTGTCTCTGCCATTGATGACCTCTGGCCTTCGGCAAAGCGCTGTGCCTTCGTCGCCTTCCAGGAAGGAGGCAATCGTGTCATTGAGGACAACCTGTCCCACATGGAACAGTCAATCAGTGCCATCAAGGATCGGGATGAGGATCGCCTGGCAGACATCCTGCACCGCTATGCCCTGCAACAATGCCAGCAGGTTCTCACTGCCATTGAAAAGACCGGCAGCAGAACGGCCTGAAGGCACTCAGTAAAAGAGCTGGGTGAACGAGAAACCAATGTTCAGGTAGGCCGTCCAGTTGTCTTCGTTGTTGTAGGCTGCGGCCACCTGAACCGGGCCGAGGAAGGTATCCACGCCGGCGAATACGCTGGACGATTTCACCGAACTGTCCCAGCTCGCCTCATCCAGAGAGGGCCAGGCATTACCCGCCTCGAACCCGGCGCCAACGAACCAGGGCAGCAGCGGGCCGCCAAAGGTCTGGCTGGCATAGGCTGAAACCATTAACGCGTTGTCTCCGGTAATCTCACCCGGCGCGTATGCCGATAGCCGGCGGAATCCACCCAGGCGGACGGCATTTTCAATTCCGGGAGTGCCCCGGGTTACCGCATGGCCGAAGACCAGTCCGGTCAGGGTCAGGCCTTTCCAGCTTCCGGTTCCCAGCGCCAGGCCGGTTACCGAATCGAACTCCCGGTCGGATCCCAGGCCCTCCCGTTCAAAACGTCCACGAAGGCCGGCAAAGCCACCGTCGCGAGGATAGAAAGTATCGTCCAGAGAGTCGTGTACCAGTTGCACGGCCAGCCCACCCTGGTGCACCGACCCCTCCGGCGCTACCGGTTGTCCGATCTGCTCGTCAACCGTGGCATAGCCCCGCGCATAGATCAGGCGAACTTCGGCATTGCCGCCGATTTCCATGCCCAGTGCCAGATCCGCTTTCCGGAAGGTCACATCCACCTCCGTAACGCGGGTTCCGGCGGCATCAAACAGGCTGAAGGTATCCCGGGAGTACTCGCCACCGAGCACCAGAAACCGCTCATAGCCGTAATCCAGCGGCTGATACCACTGGCTGCGAACCCAGGGCTCGGTGCCCAGCTGAACACCGGTCTGCCACTCCCCGCCCAGGGCATTGAGCTCGGTCATTCGAAGGGAAGAGGCAAGATTGAACCGGGTTTCCCCGTCAAAGTTATCCTCATAACTCAAACCGAAAGACAGGTAGTTCGGCCCCCAGCTCTTCTCCTGGACGCGGATGGTCAGAACGGTTCCCTCGGGCAAAGACGAGGTCGAATAAGACACAATCTCGTAATAGCCAAGCCCGTAGATCCGTTTGAGGTCGGCTTCCAGGCGGGCGGTGTCCAGTGGCTCTCCGATTCTCTGCCGGATTCGTTCCTTGAGGAAGTCCCGGGCCAACCGACGACTGTCTTCGATCTCGATGCGTGACACGATACGCGCACCCGCGTCCTGCGCTGACACGCTGTCCCGCCAATCGGCCCAGGCCTTGCGGGATAATGCCAACGGACGCAGTTCGACGCCGTGTTCCCGGGCCGAGCTGGCGCCCAGCTCAAACAGAACCGGCGCATCGTAAAAGTCAGCGGAGGTGTAGCCTTCGAGATCGGGGCGGATCAGAACTTCGTCATCGGCGAGCAGATCCAGCTGCTGGTCGGTGTTCCGACGGGTCATGATGGTTGTGAGTTGACCGACAACGGAAAACGCGCCCCGCAGCTCGTCGGTTTCCATCAGACTGTCGGTAATATCCACTGCGATGATGATGTCAGCGCCCAAATCCCTGGCAACGCTGATGGGCAGGTTATTGGCGACGCCCCCATCCACCAGCAACTGGCCATCACGTTCCACCGGCGCGTATACCCCGGGAATACTCATGCTGGCACGGATGGCCTCGGACAGGTTACCGTCACCGATGACCACCTGCTCACCGGTCTCGAGATCGGTGGCAACGGCCCGGAAGGGGATGGGGAGCCTGTCGAAGTCTTCAACCAGGGCGGCGTTGCGGGTCAGCTCGTTGAGGATAAAACCAAGATTCTGCCCGGCAATCAGCCCGCCGCCGACACGCAGGCCATCGGCGCGAACACCGATGCCCGGGACCACCGGAAACCGCCAGTCATCCTGCTTGCGCCGAACCGGCTTGTAGACCCGGCCGGGATCGTCGCGAAAGCTGGAAAGCCAGTCCATCTCGATAAAGCGCTGCTCGATGTCACTGACCGGCATACCACTGGCATACAGGGCACCGACTGCGGAACCCGCGCTGGTGCCAACCACCAGATCAACAGGAACCCGCATTTCCTCCAGAACCCGCAGCACGCCAACATGGGCCATACCCTTGGCGCCGCCGCCACTCAGAACCAGCCCTACCTTGGGACGCTCCTCAGCCGAAGCCAGTGGTGCCAGGAGAATCATGATGACGGCGATCAGTCGAGGGGCATTCCGGCCCCAGGGGTTGCACTGGCTCACAATTGGGTTATTTCCGCTCGGAGGAGTCGTCGTCCGCCAGTGACAGGTGGGATACGTCAGGTATCATCGGCGGCGGCAGGTCACGCTCGACACCCAGATCACTACCAGCCGGAGCCAGGCTCCACTCGTCCAGATGCTGAAACATCGGTGGCTCCACTTCGGTCTTCTCTGTCAGGTTGACCCCGACCGGATCCAGACTCAGACCGGAGCCGGAAAGTATCGTATCCACCTTCTCTCCCGCCACCGGCAGACGATCGCCAGGCTCGGTTTCAGGAACCCCACGGCGCTGCTCTTCAGCCGGCGGGGCAGAGGGCGTCGGTTCCGGACGGGGCTGACTTGCGGGGGCCGACGGGGCCTGCTGTCGTGCCGCACTGGCAGCAGGCCGGGCGTCAGCCATCGGCTGGACATAAGCTACCATGCCGTGCTTTTTCAATACCGCCCGGTATTTTTCAGCCTGAACCTCTTCCAGCTTGTTGCGAATAACCACCGGCTGACCACTGAACATGCGATCAACCTGATCAAGAGAAGCCTTGAACAGGGTTCTGGCATTGTTGCGCGCCGTTTCCAGATCCGTTCCGGGAACGCATTCCCCTTTAAAGACAAGCTGAAACATGCGTTTTCCTCTCTAAGTCCGTCTTACCCACATCATAGTTGATCGTGCACCGGACCGGGAGCCCGAAAGCCCGGTCGTCACTGTATCGAGACTGCAAACAATTGAAAAATTAATGTCACATATCACGCAAAATGCGACAGACTCTGCAATAATCAACGGTAACCAAACTTTACACTTGGTTACAGATTAACCGGAATGTCACCAGGGAGTGGCCTCCAATGACGATCACACGCTCACTTCGCCTCGCTGCCACAGCCCTTTTGCTGTCGGCACCGCTTGTTCATGCCGAAAATCTTGATGTACTCATGAGCCAGGTGTTTCCGGAAGCCCAGGCGACCTATATCGGGTACGAGAGCGTTGAACGACAGGATATCCCCGCCAGCGCGGCGGTCGAGCGCAAATACCTGATTGTGGATTTCCGCCTGGCTTCTAACGACATGGCATCTGAACAGCTTCAGGCCAGCGTGCACAAGGTCTGCATGACTCTGCTGAAAGACCGCGACCTGATCCGCCAACTCTCGGATTCCGGTTACGACATGGTCTCGGTCGCTTTCGACCGTCGCTCGCAGTTCGATTGTCTGTAACCCACCCGGCTCTTACTCTTCGCGGCCGAGCAGCTTCGGGAAGGCCTCAAGAGCACTGTTGACCGCGTCCAGATTGAATGCCTCGACATCCGCAAGCAGCTTCTCCCCGTAACGGGTAACGGAGCGTGACCGGAATCGCTGGCCCCAGGCCAGCACCCGGCGTGCAAAGTCTTTCATCTGCTCCGGATCGCCACTCTCTCTCACAGCTTCCCACTCGTCACCAAAATCCGCCGCGAGCTGTTCCCTGAGCCAGCCCCGCTCCTGCATGCTGAGAGTCTGGGCCAGCAGCCGGTCGGATTCCTTGGGAACGCCCTCGTCTTCCGCCTGTTCCACCGTCGCCTCAACCCGGGGCAAGGTCACCGTAAAGACCGAACCGGAACCTTGCTCACTCTCAACTTCCAGCTCGCCGCCCATCATACGGGCCAGCTTCCGGCTGATGGCCAACCCGAGACCGGTTCCACCATAGCGCCGCGTATTCTGCCCCTCCTGCTGCTCAAAGGCATCGAAAATACGCTCCACCTGATCTGGCGGGATACCGATACCGCTATCGCTGACCGTGACGATCAACTTGTAATACTGGCGTTCCGGCGCTTCCGGGTTCTGTTCCGCTTCTGCCGACCGCTTCTTGAGCGGCTTCGCGGTTGCCCGAACTGTGACACCACCATCGTGGGTGAACTTGATGGCGTTGCCGACCAGATTGAACAGAACCTGCCGAAGACGGGTTTCATCCAGCATCATGGCGCCGGGCATTCGCGAGTCGACACTCACTTCCAGGGTTATGCCCTGCTCCCGGGCCCGCAGATCGAAAATGTGGCGAACATCATCCAGGAGACGACGGACCGATACGGCGGAATAGTCCAACCGCATTTTTCCCGCCTCGATTCGGGACAGGTCCAGAATGTCGTTGATCAGCATCAGCAGACTTCGACTTCCCGCCCGGATGGCGTCCAGGTAATTGCGCTGCTGCGGGTCGGTAACACTGTTGCTGAGCAGATCGCTATAGCCGATCACCGCGTTCATCGGCGTTCGTATTTCGTGGGACATATTGGCCAGGAACTCACTCTTGGCCAGGCTGGCGGCCTCCGCCTCCCGGGCCAACCTCTCGGCTTCGAGCTTGGCGGCCCGCAACTCGTCTTCGCTCCGGCGCAGGGCATTCTCCGAACGGATACGCTCATCCACCTCCCGCGACAACTTGCGGTTCCAGTACAGGAAGATCAGCACGACCAGGATGGCGATCAGCACCACCCGCCGCACCACGGTGTAATCGGTCTCCTGCTCGATATCCAGATGAATCCACCTGTTGTAGATGGATTCTGTCTCGCTGGCTTCGAGACTGCCCAGCGCCTTGTTCAGCACCCGGTGCAGCTCAGGGTTGTCCTTGCGTACGGCCAGTCGCAGGTCGTACTGGTAGGGAGTGATGCTGGTAATCCTTAGGTTTGACAGTCCCAGCCGGGCGACTGTGTAGCTGACCGCCGGAATATGGGTAACCATGACATCCAGGTCGCCGTTGGATAGCGCCAGAAGCCCCTCCTCCACCGTATCCATCGGGTAAAGATCCAGGTTCGGATGATTGATCAACAGGTAATCGTGGGCCGCATGCCGGTTCACCACACCCACCCGTTCCGTGCGGAGTTCCCGGAGATCGCCGATAAAGCGACCGTCGTCCCGGATGGCAAGGGCGATGGGCACGGTCAGATAGGCCCGGGTAAACAGGAATGCCTCTTCGGTGCGCGGCGTCCGGGACAACCCGGGAAGAATATCCACCTCGCCCGAACGCAGCTTCTCTTCAGCATCCATGCGGCTTCCAGCGACAGTGCGCGTAAACCGCACGTTCAGCTCGGTTTCCAGCCGGGTCAGCAAATCCGGGACCAGGCCGGTGGGCCGGCCGTCCTGGGTGTATTCAAACGGCGGCCAGTCCGCGCGAAACGCGACTTTCAGATCCGGGTGCTGCTTGAGCCACTCCATATCCGATCCGGACAATTCCAGGCCACTTCGTTCGAGGGACGGCTGATCGGCCTGCAGCCATGACTGGCGGATGGTGCGGTGCTCGTTATGGCCGATTGCGGCAATGGCCTTGTCCAGCACCTGGTAAAGAAGGTCCCGATCGGTATCCACCCGCAACACCACATCTACCGGGCTGTTATCGAGCAGTACCGACAGACCGATCCCATTCACCATCGCCGACTGGAGGTAATCGGACACCACGGGCACCGGCGCCAGAAACGCATCGGCCTGCCCCGAAAGAATCTGGCCGACGGCTTCGCTGACGTTGCTGACCGGCACCGGCGTAAACTCCTCGACGGGGTCCAGCATGGGATACTGGTTGGGGTCACCGGCAATAACCGCAATCCGGCTGCCCTCAAGATCGGCAAGGGTCCGGATGGCCGCATCGCCGGCGCTGACGAACACGCCATAGGTAAGAGACATCAGGGGATCGGTGAAACGCTTGCCGGGCACCACCGGCATCCCCGGCATTCTGGTGGTCAGAACCGCATCGGTTGCCAGCTCACTCCTGACCGGGCCGCTATCCTGCCCGATCTCCAGGACGATGGGCTCCATGGCGACGCCCAGTTTGTCGGAGAGCCGGGCAAGGTAGTCAATGTAGGTCCCAGCAAGCACTCCATTGCCGGTATCGAAAACCAGCGGCACCTGATCGCTGCGAAGACCGATACGAAACCGGTCCTGCCCTTCCAGCCAGGTCAGCTCCTCTTTGCCTAGCACGGGGCCCGGCGATGCTTGCGGCGGTTCCGCCCGCAGGGGGGATTGAAACAGCGCCAACAGGCAGCATAGTAGAAAGGCAAGGGTAACCTTCACTGGATATCCTTAAGGGTTCCGCTACATTTCAGGGAACAATACCTGCAAACGCCATTGATTTCATTCAGGCAAACGGCCAACGGGAGACGAATGTCCATGGACACCAGCAAACACACCCTCAGTACTCTGTTCGAGCAGCTAGGCCTGGCGTCCGACGCCAAAAGCATTGAGGATTTTGTCGCCAGGTACTCGCCCCTGCCGAGCGAAGTTGCCATCCAGGATGCTCCCATCTGGTCCGAAAGCCAGTCTCACTTCCTGGAAGAAGGCCTGGAGGAAGACAGCGACTGGGCGGAGGTGATCGACGAGCTGGACGCAATGATGCGTCACTGAACGTCGGCACTGTCGCTGATCATCACCTGGTCCCGGCCGGCGTCCTTGGCCTGATAGAGGGCCCGGTCGGCCCGGTCGAACACCGACTCCTCGGTGTCGCCGGCAATGAATCCCGCCAGGCCGGCTGAGAAGGTCACAGTCACCGGCTCGCCGCGGAAGTGGAACGGCAGCTTGCCGACATGTTCCCGCAACTTGTCCACCACTGCTCGCGCGTCTGAAGGTTCGGTTTCCGGGAACAACACCACGAATTCCTCGCCGCCAAAACGAGCCACAAAGTCCGTGGTGCGCAAGCGATCCCTGAACTCCCTCGCAACCAGCTGCAACACCCTGTCGCCGGCCTTGTGACCATAGGAGTCGTTGATCCGTTTGAAAAGATCGATATCCAGCACACCGATGGTCAACGGATGGCTGTAGCGTTGCCAGCGGTTGTACTCGAATGACAGTCGCTCCTGCCAGGCTTCACGGTTGGGCAACTCGGTAAGCAGGTCGGTCATGGCCCGGAGCCGCTCCTTACGGACCTGTTCCTGCATCTGCTCGGAGTGGGCCTCCATGGCCGCCACTTTCTCCTGCATGGCCTCAAGCTGCTCGGAGAGCGCACGCTCGCGCTCGGATTCCTGGGTACGGAAACGGCCTACCGCCTGACCAATGGACTCAAGATGACGACTGACCGACTGTTTTAGGTCCTGAAGGTCATCGCTCTCCTGCAAACGTTGCCCAACCCGCTCAATTTCCTCGCGGATCTCCCGATCAAGGTGCTCTGAGGCATCCAATCGGCCGGACTGGGCCGAAGACTGGGCCGAGAAGTGTTCCCTCAACAGCTCCAGACGTTCATCGAGACGCTTGAGAAAGGCTTCGAACTCGCGCTTGCTCCGGGTAACCGCAGCGATGACCAGCTCAGCCACATGGTTCAGGCCTTCGCGCAATTCATCCCAGTCGTTACTGGCCAGGAGAGATTGCTGCAACGCCCGGGCCCGGGCCTCGGCGGCAGGCTCAAGGGAGACCTGGGTAAGCATCTGACCCAACAGCTGGCCCACACGGCGGGCAATGCGCAACCGCTGAACGTTGTCCTCGACATCCTGGTCATTGCCCGGGAGGGACTCCGGCTGCTCGCTGCTTTCCGGTAAAGGTTCCGCGCTGACCTGTTGCTGCTGTTGCTGGGGCTCTTGCTCTGGTTCTCGCGCCAGACGGGAGAAAAAGGAAGGCTTCCTGTCGTTGGCCGACTGGCGCTCATCGAGCAGGGCGACCTGGCGATCAATCTGATCCTGCAAGTCCTTCCAGGCGTCCACATCTACCCGGTTTTTCCGCAGGTCCTTCCGGATGCGAGCCAGTAACCGATCCAGCTCCGGGGTCTGGCCTTCGGAGGCGAGACTGGTGCGCACCAGCATGCGTTCAAGGGTATTCCGCTCCGCCTTCCACTGCTTTTCCCGATTGTCTGCAGACTCGAGTTCCTGAAGGTATTTTTCCTTCCAGGACTGATCCGATGCCATGGAGCGCTCCCGCCTATCCTTGCTGTACTGTTGATGTGTGAAAAACCCCTGGATGACCCTTGCTGGCCTCAGGAACTCTCGTCACTGGTCTTACCATGATACCGATCGCGTCGTGCTCTGGGGTGACTCTGGTCATAAACCCGCGCCAAATGTTGAAAATCAAGATGAGTATAGACCTGGGTCGTGGCAATGTCGGCATGGCCCAGAAGTTCCTGTACGGCACGAAGGTCACCACTGGATTCAAGCATGTGGCTGGCAAACGAGTGTCGCAGCAGGTGCGGATGGAGCTTCTGGTCGGCACCACGGCTGATTCCCCAACGGCTAAGGCGGGCCTGGATACTTCGGTGGCTGAGTCTTTCGCCCCGCTGGCTGACGAACAGAGCAGCCTCACCGTCATTGGCCAGCGCCGCTCTGTACGGTAGCCAGGCCTGTATGGCTGAAATGGCTTTTCGTCCGACGGGCAGCAGCCGTTCCTTGTCACCCTTACCCATCACGCGAACCTCACCACTGCGCAGATCGACGGTATCCAGATCCAGGCTTGCCAGCTCCGCCAGCCGCAACCCGGAAGAATACATCAGCTCGAACATACATAGATCCCGCACTTCCAGGGGATCGTCCGGCTGTCCGTCCAGTAGATGATTCAGTTGATCCACATCTGCAACGCGAGGCAGACGGCGGCCACTCTTGGGGGCCCGGATATCCAGCGCCGGATTATCCGATGCCAGCTTCTCCCTGAGCAGGAACTGGTAAAAACGGCGGGTCGCCGAGAGATGTCTGGCAATGCTCCGGCCTGACAACCCCTCCCGGCTGAGCGTCGCGACGTAGCGGCGCAGGTCGTGGTTGGTCACCCGTTGCCAGGCAACGAATCCACTGCGGCCCAGCCAGTCCGCCAGACGCAAAAGGTCGCGCTGGTAGCTGTCGCAGGTTCTCGGAGAATGGCGTTTTTCAGAAGCCAGGTGCCGGATAAATTCCGCCAGCGGCCCGGTCAGCTCATTGGGCACTGCCGGACTCTCCGGGGCTTCTGACACGTTAGCGGGACTCCGTCGCCATGTCGGTGACCGGAGCAGCCGCTGTGTGGCGCTGCACCATGGGCGGCAGCAGGCGGCTGAGTGTGTCGCTGATGTAGCTCAGGAACAGGGAACCCATGCTCTGGTCGAAATAGCCGGGCTGGCAGCTACCGACCGCAAACACGCCCACCAGCTCATCATGCCTCAGCGGCACCAGGGCGACCGAGGCAATGGGTTCTTCACGGTCCGGGAACAGGAACTCCCGTTCGCTTTCACGGAACTGACCGCACACAGCCCTCTCGCCTTCCAGCAGGCTGCCCAGGCGCTCACGGGCCGCAGAAGGACTGACCACATGCAGGGCGCCTTGAGAGGCCTCAGGCAGCTCGACATCGGTAAACAACAACACGGAAGCGGCGTCGAGACCGAAATCACCACGGATACTGTCATCAATGGCAGCAGCCATATCGTTGAGCGTCCGCGCTTCAATCACCTGCATCAGCAAACGCTTGCTCTTCTCGAACAACCGGTCGTTGTGGCGGGCGATGGATACAAGCTCTACCAACTCCCTGCGCAGGGTATCCCGCTGCTCCCGGAACAGATGCACCTGGCGTTCGACCAGCGAAATGGCCCGGCCACTGTCGTGGGGCAGGGTCAGGCTGCGCAGCAGCTCATCCTGGTCGATGAAGAAATCGGGGTTGGCGCGCAGGTAATCCGCCACCTCTTCCCGGGTGAGCTCACCGGCCTTCTGGCGGGCCGTTTGTTCTGTCATGGAGTACTCCTGGCTGTCAGGATCGTTGTTTATGGGGGCGAGCGCTCCTGCGTCGACGACCACCAGAATCACCCGGCAGCCTCAACTGCCCCTCAAATACGCTGGTTGCAGGCCCTTCCATCATAACAGGGGTCCCTTCACCCTGCCATTCAATGACCAGAGGGCCGCCCCGCAATTCCACTTCCACGCGGGCATCCAGCAGGCCTCGCAGGCAGCCGGCCACCACGGCGGCACAGGCACCACTACCGCAGGCGAGGGTCTCGCCCGAGCCACGCTCAAACACCCGCAGGCGGACATGGGTACGATCCAGAATCTGGAGAAACCCGATGTTGGCCCGTGCCGGGAAGCGGGGATGCCGCTCGAGCTTGGGCCCCAGCGTTTCCACCGGCGCCTGGTCTACATCCTCAACCAGCAGCACACCATGGGGGTTACCCATGGACAAGGCGCTCAGTTCCACTGTCTGGCCGTCCACATCCACGGTGTAGACATCCTTTCGACGGTCGGCGGCGAACGGAATGGCCGGCGGATTGAACTCGGGCACGCCCATATTGACCATCACCATGCCTTCCCGGCCGACACGGAGCTCGATCACGCCCTTGGCGGTCTGGACGCGGATGACCTTTTTGTTGGTCAGTCGCTGGTCCCGGACAAACCGGGCGAAGCAGCGGGCACCGTTGCCGCACTGCTCCACCTCGGACCCGTCCGCATTGAAAATGCGGTAGCGGAAATCGACATCCGGCAGCCCGGGCGGCTCCACCACCAGCAACTGATCGAAGCCAATTCCGAAATTCCTGTTGGCCAGTTCGCGGATCATCTCGGGGCGCAGACGAAAAGGCTGGCTGATGGCATCCACCACCATAAAATCATTACCCAGCCCATGCATCTTGGTGAATCGAAGCATGGGGCCCTGGGTCCTGCGTTGCTGTGTCATCTCCTCGCTCCCGCTCATTCCGGAAGGCAGCTCTCGGGTGCGAGCTGGTCTTCGAGAGTTTCACGGCGGCGGACCACATGCACCTGGTCGCCATCGACCATGAGTTCCGGCGGCCGGTTCCGCGTGTTGTAGTTTGAGCTCATGACAAAGCCATAGGCTCCGGCAGAGCGAACCGCCAGCAGATCCCCGGCCTGCAGGCGCAGGTGACGGTCCTTGCCCAGGAAATCGCCGGTTTCACAGACCGGACCAACCAGATCCCAGGCCTTTTCCTCACCATTCTGATGTGGCTTGACCGGGATAATCGCCTGCCAGGCGCTGTACAGGGCGGGCCGGATCAGATCATTCATGGCGGCATCAATGATGGCAAAGTTCCGGTGCTCGGTGCACTTCAGGAATTCGACTCTGGTAACCAGGATGCCAGCGTTGGCGGCAATGGATCGGCCGGGCTCCAGAATCAGCTCCAGTTTGCGGTCACCCAGGCGCTCGGCCAGCGCCTTCACGTAATCCGACGGCTGTGGTGGCTGCTCCTGGTTGTAGGTAACGCCCAGGCCACCGCCCATATCCAGGTGATGAATGTGGATGCCCTGGTCCGCCAGGGAATCAATCAGGGCCAGCACCCGGTCCAGTGCGTCGAGGAACGGTGACACGCTCGTCAGCTGTGAGCCGATGTGACAATCCACACCCTTCACGTCGAGATTCGGCATACCTGCCGCACGGGCATAGACCTGCGGCGCTTCGGCAATATCAATCCCGAACTTGTTCTCTTTCAGACCCGTGGAAATATAGGGATGGGTTCCGGCATCAACATCCGGGTTCACCCGCAGAGAGATCGGCGCCTTTACGCCGAGCTCTCCCGCCACCGCATTGAGCCTGTCCAGTTCGGTATCGGATTCGACGTTGAAGCAGCGCACGCCCACTTCAAGGGCCCGCTTCATTTCCCATTCCTGCTTGCCAACGCCGGAGAAGACCACCCGCGACGGATCACCACCGGCCCGCAGTACCCGCTCCAGCTCGCCGGCCGACACGATATCAAAGCCGGCACCGAGCCGCGCAAGAACGTTCAGCACCGCCAGATTGCTATTGGCTTTAACGGCGTAGCACACCAGATGCGGGTGATCCCGAAGCGCGTCATCATAGGCCCGGTAATGTCGCTCAAGCGTGGCGCGCGAATACACGTAGGCCGGCGTGCCAAAACGATCGGCAATGGCAGAGACAGGGATATCCTCGGCGTACAGCTCGCCGTCGCGGTAGTTGAAATGGTCCATGAGTTTCCTGATTCGTTTAACGGGGCCGGGGGGCCATGGCGCTAGTCGCGGGTTTCTTCGCGATCGGGCTGCTCCTGGGCCGAATCCGGCCCGGACGTTATAGAAGCGGCCTGACTGTCACGGTACAACGGTCCTTTCTGACCGCAACCGCTCACAACCAGAGCCAGCATCAACGTCATGATCGACAGAGTCCACGCTCGCATATCGGCTACCTACCCCTGAGTTCACTATGGGCGCAGTATACCTGACACCCGCCCCGGGCCGCGAGGTCAGCGAGTCCTCGCGAGATGGCGGTTCAGGGAATCTTCCAGCACAGACCGGTAATACAGGTATTGGCTGGTCTGGATATCATGCTGGTACACCCGGGGGTCGAGGTCGTGGGGCAGGTGGATATCGGTCAGGTACACCGGGTAGACCTCATCGCTATGCCGGAGGGAGCGGATGTAGTGGGCCACTGCCGGAATCAACTGGTCGCCGTACTCCTGGACGCTGAATTCCTGGTCACCACAGAAAATGTCGAAGCGCAGGCGACTGTCGCCCTCGTGGATGCCCACGGCCTGCACCTCAAATCCGGGCAGAGGCACTCCCGAATCCGACTCCGGCCGGTACTCGGCCCGCCAGGCCCCGTCCCGCCGGACAATCTCGTAGCACTGGACGCCGGCCACAACGCCGGCGGAATCGGTATGGCGCAGCAATCGCCGCTCGATCAGGTTATCCAGGAAACGCAGTACCGGCACCAGCAAATGCCGTCGACTGGTCACCGCCTGTTCCCAGCTGAACACAGAACCCAGTTCGTCAACGACCCAGAGCCGGGCCTGATCGCCGAGAATACGATAAAACACCTGGATGTTGTCCGGTTCGCTGGCCAGGCAAACCGCCCGCAAGGCCGGCTCGTCCTGCAACGCGTAACGATCGAACACCACCGGCAGGTACCGCTCCTGGGGCAGCGCCAGATGCTCCATCAGCGCCTCAAAGCTGTCGAGTGCCACAAACCCCGGTTCCAGGCCGTTGAACTGGAGCAGGAAGTAGCGACGATCCATTTCAATCACATAGCGCAGCGGATGCGGGCCGGTACCTCCGGCAAAAAAGGGCCGGAGGACATCGGCAAACAGCTCCTGAACCCGGCGGGCAATGGCAGAGCCATGACCACGGTTGTGGCAGTGCACCCGAACGGCCGGCAATTCGTCGGGATTGGCTGCCACCGATGCTAGAACATTCTTCAGGCACTGGATCAGTGTATCGCCCGCTGCGTAATGCTGGAGACTGACTTCATGCCAGCTGTTGAAAGTAATCTGGTCGATGCTGATGACCAGATTCTCCCGCCCGCCGCTAAAGCCCAGAGAATCGTGCCGGGAACTGAGCTTGTGAAGGCCCTTTTCCGTGAGGTGGGCCTGAGGGTCAATGCCGACGTTCACCAACAGCAGATTCCTCAACGGCCGCACACCCCGGGACAACGCTTCCCGTTCCGCCGGGGCAATCGGAAATGGCAGGAACGCAGACAGGGCATCAAGCATTTCACGCAACTCGCTGACGGAGGCAATACTGGTGCCCGACCGCACATTCAGTCGAGTCGAGCGGGTCAGCAGACCGTTGCAATAGCACCAGACCATCAGTTCCGCCAGATTTCCAGAGCGACGGATAACCGGCTGCCAGAAAGCGTCTGCCGGGTCTTCGAGGTCCCGGTACAGCAGCCAGCCGTCGGCGTCGCCGCCCTGCTCCGACTGATGATGAAATGCCAGGTTTTCCTCCGCCAGCGACGGGGCCAGCCCGGGATTGATCTGCTCGATCTTGCCCGCCTTGCGCTGAAACGCGGCATAAAGCTTGCGGCCGAGGAGATTGATATCGTTGGCGCTGATGGCGGCGCGTTGGCCATGCTCCCTGGCCATTTTCGACAGCAGGCGGTAACCGTGGGTCAATTCGTTGACGATGGTGCGACGCAGGGTGGTGACATCCTCTGCCCGCCAGCGTTGACGATCATCCAGCTCCGCCAGCGTGTTTTCACTCCAGCCCCAACCTGTCACCATCTGGCGCAGCAGGCGGGCACGCCATTGCTCACCGGAGACCTCGGACCGCGTCAGTGGCAAACTGGCTTTCAGATACAGGCTCCGGCGAATCAGGTCCAGCCTCGACGCCACTTCCGGTCCGGTCAGCCAGCCCTCCAGCCGATTGTAGAGCATGACGTAAGGGTCCAGACGGTCGGCATCGGTTTCGCCGCGGAAAACGGCCCGCTTGAATTGGCTGGACAACAGAGCCTCACCGGTGGTCCGCGCATAACATTCGATCAGAAGCAGTTTCAGAATCGACTTCCAGGGCGCATCAATCCCCTTGTACAACTGCCAGACGCCCGCACCAAGGAATTCTTCCTCCGGAATCGCCGGCACCGGGCCAAAATCGATATAGTCCTCGGCGCGCACAAACCGGTAATCCACCAGCTTGCGCATGCAGTCATCGTAGGTTTCCTCCCGCTCCGCAGGAATCAGCCACCACATGGGCCAGGCACCGGCCAGATGGATGCTGGTCCGATAGAACTCGTCCAGCAGCAGGAAATGCTGGGCGCTGCCACAGTTCTCGCCGGTCACCTCTACCCGTTGCCGACCGGCACGCCAATCCGAAGCACAGAAGACGAATACGTGCAGTTCGACACCGAAAGATTCCGCCCAGCGGGCCAGCTTCTCGGCTTTGCGCTCAAGACAGCGGATGCCCCGCTCGGGCAGGTCACTGCGGTGACAGAGCCAGACGTCGAGGTCACTGGCCACGGAATGGCCAAGGGTTCCCGGGCTGCCCATCAGGAACATGGCGTCCAGATCCGGTTTGCGCTTGCCTTCATCCTTCAGCGAAAAAGTCCGGGCCAGTCGACGAGCCGCATTGATGGTGGCCGGTGACGGCTGATAGTTGCTCAGGCCATAGGGGCAATCGCTGTCCAGGTAACCGGGCAGGGCCGGATGGTTGAGATGAAACACCAGCGGCAGAATTTCCAGCACCATCTGCTGGCGATAGGACAACGCAGAATGGGCACGGTCCCAGCGCTGCTGATTGACCAGCAGAAACCGGTCCCTCAGGCGACGGAGGGTCTTGCGATCTATTCCCTCCTCAAAGTCGAGGGAAATCGGGGCAACGTGGGCGGTCAAGGCGGCTCCGCAGAGAGGTTCTTTTCAGCATCAGTATGAGTATGATGTCGGCATCGTGGCAAAACCTTTAAAAAAATAAAAGCTGCAGGACACGCGAGGCTTACCCGCTGTGAAAGAATTCATCATTCGCCGCTACCGTTCGGACCAGTCCGCGACCTCCGGGCGCCAGACCGTTTTACGCATCGACGATGAAGGAAAAGTACTGTTCGCTGACCACCAGGCCGAGGCAGTGCTCGGTTATGAGAGTAGTGAACTGGAAGGCCAACCGGTGCACCGGATCCTGGCATCTCGCCAGGATGATCCTTTTGCACCGGCAAACCGCCACCGGATCGAGCGTGGCCAGAACGTCCTGGTGACCTTCCGGCACAAGGAAGGTTTCTTCTACACCGCCTGCCTGAGCCTGCGACTCGACGTTCGGGATTCCGACAAGGCGGCGAGTGCCACGATTGCCCTGTGCGACAGCTCAAGCAGGGATTCCCGCCTGTTGCGAGCAGCGGAGAGCATTGCCGGTTTCGGGATCTGGGAACTGGACACCCGCACGAATGAAATGACCTGGACCGAGGGAATGTTCCAGCTTCTTGAGCTGAGACCGGGCGCCGAAATCACGCCCGAACAGGCGCTTTTCTACTGCCAGACCGGCCAGGCCAGGGTCCGGGCCATGTTCCGCCGTTGCCTCCGAACCGGAGACGCATTCTCCCTCAACCTCGATATCGTTACCTCGCAACAGAACCATCGGCGGGTGACGCTCAGTTGTCGGGCTCTGAAACAGGGCGGCCGGATTACCGGGCTCGGCGGCACCCTGGTAGACCGGACCGCCGATATGAAACTCGACAGGGCTCGCCAGCACGCAAACACCATGCTCGCAGCGGTCACCAGCGCCACCTCCGATCTGGTTGTGGCGGTCGATCTCTCGTTCAACCTGCTCCACTTCAATGACGCCTGGGCCAGACAGTTTGCCGAAACCTTTGGCGGGCGCCCGGAGGCAGGCGACAACCTGAGCGACTTGCTTCAGGAGTTCCCGAACGAACGCAGGCTGATGGAACGGCTCTGGCACCGGGCCTTCGAACGTGACAACTTCGTGGTCGAGATGCCCATGGCCCAGCAGTCGCGCCAGCTACCAGTGCATGAATTCCATTACCAGCGCCTGACCAACGACCAGGGCGAAATCACCGGCGCGGTGCACGTGGCCCGTCGCATTGAGCCCTGGCTGAATCACGCCTCCAGTGAGGAATACCGGATACGTCACGATCCGGTTACCGGCCTGATGAACAGAAAGGCATTCATCGCTCGGGTATTAAGAACCCTGGAGCAGAAAACCCATCGGGAATCCTGCGACAGCCTGCTCTACCTGGATCTGGATGAATTCGAACGCTTTAACGATCTTGCTGGCAGCGGCACCTGTGATCGCTACCTCAGGGAGCTGGCCGGCAACCTCGGCGTGCGCGTCCGGCAGCGTGACGCCCTCGCCCGCCTCGCTGGCGACACCTTCGCCCTTCTGATCGAGAACTGCCCGGAAGCGCGGGCCCGCAAGATTGCCCAGGAAACCCTTGATTTGATCGGCGACTTTGTCTTCGACTGGCAGGGTCACAGCCTCCAGACCACCGCATCGGGCGGCCTGTTGATTCTGGACAACGACGTCCCTGCGGATCCGGAGCAGCTTCTGGTCCAGGCTGCGGACCTGTGCCACACCGCCAAAACCTCCGGACGCAACCGGGTTCACGCGGCCAGCGCTATTGCCAACCAGACGGACGATTCAGTGGCCAGCAAACGGGTCGAGCAGATCCGCGACGCGCTGGACAAACAGTCGCTGATTCTGGAATACCAGGCCATGAGGCCGGTGGCCAGCCCCACCTGGGGCGATCACATCGAAATCCTCTGTCGGATTCCAACAACGTCGGATGATGAGACGACACTCCTGCCCGACGATTTCCTGCCCATTGCGGAACGGTTTGACCTGGCAAAGCGCCTGGATCGCCAGGTGATCCGGCAAACCCTGGAATGGCTCGGTAACCAGCCCTTGCTGGAACCCCGATTGAAGTACTGTGGATTTAACCTGTCACTGGCAACTGTGTTGGATGACACCTTCGCCGACTTCATGGCCGATGCCCTGAACCAATCCCCGTTTGCCCCGGACTGTTTCTGCCTGGAAATCCGTGAGGCCCACGCCACCCAGTATCCCGACGACGTGGCCGTGCTTTGCGACGCCCTGCATCGGGCAGGCTTCCGCGTCGCCCTGGACGGTGCCGGCGCATCGGTGGAAAGCTACAGCCTGGCGGCGAGATTACCCGTGGATATCATCAAACTGGACCGGAGAATGGTTCAGCAGCTGGAGGAGGACCCGGTGCAGCAGGTGATGCTGGAAGCACTGCACCGGATTGCCGAGGCCGCCGGCAAAGTGACGGTGGCCACGTTTATCGAAAGCGACGATGCCCTTCGCAAGGTACGGACTCTGGGCATTCACTACGGACAGGGCTACCGGCTATGCCGACCTGAGCCACTGGACGAACTCACGCCGGCGGCGGTAGAC
This sequence comes from Marinobacter flavimaris, assembly GCF_045057155.1. NCBI lineage: Bacteria > Pseudomonadati > Pseudomonadota > Gammaproteobacteria > Pseudomonadales > Marinobacteraceae > Marinobacter > Marinobacter flavimaris. The sequence continues at coordinate 4,212,943 of NZ_CP171359.1, read as the reverse complement.
CTCGCTACAGGGCGAATCGGCGGTTAACCGTTTCGCCCCGCTGAGTGCGCCGGCTCAACCCAGCTGGTTGCGGGCCCGACCGACCGCCGCACGCACCTGATCCGGCGCTGTGCCACCGAGATGATCACGGGCCTGGACCGAACCTTCCAGGGTCAGCACATCGAAAACATCGGCGCCGATATGATCGGAGAACTGCTGCAGCTCTTCGAGGGTCATATCAGACAGGTCACGACCTTCAGCCACACCGAACGCCACGGACTTGCCCACGATCTCGTGGGCGTCCCGGAAAGGCACGCCTTTCTTGACCAGGTAATCCGCCAGATCGGTAGCGGTCGAGAAACCGCGCTTGGCTGCCACTCTCATGTTATCGGCCTTGGAGCGAATGGCCGGAATCATGTCGGCGTAGGCTTTCAGGCAGCCCTTGATGGTATCGACCGTGTCGAACAGTGGTTCCTTGTCTTCCTGGTTGTCCTTGTTGTAGGCCAGCGGCTGGCTTTTCATCAGGGTCAGCAGGCTGATCAGATGGCCATTGACACGACCGGTCTTGCCCCGGACCAGTTCCGGCACGTCGGGGTTCTTTTTCTGGGGCATGATGGACGAGCCGGTGCAGAACCGGTCCGGCAGATCAATGAAGTCGAACTGGGCGGAGGTCCATAGCACAAGCTCCTCGCTGAATCTGGAAAGATGCGTCATCAGCAGTGCCGCAAAGCTGCAGAACTCGATGGCAAAATCCCGGTCGCTGACAGAGTCCAGGCTGTTCTCGGTGGGCCGGTCGAAGCCCAGCAGTCGGGCGGTCATTGCCCGATCAATGGGATAGGTAGTGCCTGCCAGGGCCGCTGCGCCCAGGGGCATTACGTTCACCCGCTTGCGGCAATCCTGCAGACGCTCGGCATCCCGAACCAGCATCTCGTACCAGGCCAGCAAGTGGTGCCCGAAGGTCACCGGCTGGGCAGTCTGCAGATGGGTGAAGCCGGGCATGATGGTGTCCGCCTCGCGCTCGGCGAGATCCAGCAGGCCAGATTTCAGGCGATTCAGTTCCTCGGCAATCACGTCGATCTCGTCCCGCAGGTACAGACGGATATCGGTGGCTACCTGATCGTTGCGGCTTCGGCCGGTGTGCAGCTTCTTGCCCGTAATACCGATACGGTCGGTGAGGCGTGCTTCAATGTTCATGTGCACGTCTTCAAGGCTGACCGACCACTGGAAGTTGCCGGCCTCGATGTCTGCCTTGACGCCTTTCAGGCCCTCAATGATCTGGTCCCGCTCGTCGGCGGTAAGCACGCCAACCTCGGCCAGCATGGTGGCATGGGCAATGGAACCGGTGATGTCGTGATGGTACAGGCGCTGGTCAAATCCCACGGATGCAGTAAATTTTTCAACAAAGGCATCGGTGGGTTCACTGAAGCGCCCGCCCCAGGGTTTTTCAGAGCTTGTGGTCTGGTCAGACTTTTTCTGATCCGTCATGGTCTATCTTTCCTGCTGACAGCCCGGCATCATCTGGCGGGAGCTGGGTACATTGAACGTGGCGGGAGTATACCATTCTGACCCGGGTAAAGGAGACACCCCGTAACGGGGACAAAGATGTGACAGCGAGCGAGTTCTTCGTTCCGGACCTGTGCCGGGTGAGGGCCGTGTTCCTGTTGCTGGTGACCAGTGAACTGCTGGTTCTGGTGCTCGCCATCGTGCAGGCGGATCGGGGCTGGATCGACTGGAATTACTTCGGACTGCTGTCACTGTTCGTGCAGTGGACCACCCTCACCAGTGCCGCCCTGATCTGCCTATTGCGCACGCGGCTTGCTCGAATGTCCGTCTCCGGGGCAACGACCACCATCGTCGCCATTGTGCTGCTGGATGTGCTCGCCTTCAGCCTGTTCGCCGACAGCGTACTGCACCCCCAGGACGGCGTGGCCGTCTGGCAGGGCGTAGCCAAGAAAATGCTGCTGGCGTTGCTGATCGTGCTCATGGTGCTGCGCTATTTTTACCTGCAGCACCAGTGGCAACAGCAGCGTGAAGCGGAAATGCAGGCGCATCTGGCATCACTGCAGGCCCGCATTCAGCCACACTTCCTGTTCAACAGCATGAACACCATTGCCAGCCTGATTGCCATCAATCCGGAACGGGCCGAAGAAGCCGTTCTGGATCTTTCGGAACTGTTTCGCGCCAGCCTTCGCACCGGCGACCAGCTGATTCCGCTATCGAGGGAACTGGCTTTGTGCCAGCGTTACCTGGCCATCGAAGCACTGCGCCTGGGCGACCGCCTGAAACTGGAATGGCAGATTGAAGAAGGCCTGGAGCACCAGGCCATTCCCCCGCTCACACTGCAGCCATTGGTGGAAAACGCCATCTACCATGGTATCCAGCCGCGCCCGGACGGTGGCACCGTCAGGATTGAAGCCCAGGCCAAAGGCGAATTTGTCTACCTGCTGGTACAGAATCCAAAGCCGGACCAGAATAAGCAGCAACATGACGGCAACCGAATGGCGCTGGCCAACATTCAGTCACGGCTACGGGCGCTTTTCGGTGAGCCGGCGGTGCTCAAACACAGCCACCAGCACGATGTGTACACGGTTACCCTGCGACTGCCGCGACGGAAGGCCGGCGAGCAGAGAGCCCGAAAACAATAAACCCCTGACCAACGGAACCGAGACAAGACATGACTGATACCCGCAGCGTCCTGATCGCCGATGACGAACCCCTGGCCCGGGAACGCATCCGCCGGTTGGTGGAGGCGGTTCCGGGGTATCGGGTCTGTGGCGAAGCTGCAGACGGCGACAGTTGCTTGAAACAGGTGGCGGAACTGGAGCCAGACATACTGTTGCTGGATATCCGGATGCCGGGCATGGACGGCATGGAGGCCGCCAGCAGACTTAGCCAGCTGGCCAATCCACCGGCGCTGATCTTCTGCACGGCCTACGACCACTACGCTATCCAGGCATTCGACGTGCAGGCCATCGCCTACCTGCTCAAACCGGTTCGCAAAGAGGCCTTGGCGGAGGCCCTGGCCCGGGCCGGCAGGGTCAACCGGGTACAGTTGCAGGCACTCAACGGCCAGGCTGCCCACAGCCAGGAACAGTTGGCGGTGCGCACGCACCGCGGCACCGAGCTGATCGATCTGTCGGAAATCCTCTACTGCGAGGCAGATCAAAAATACGTCACCATCCATCACGCCCGGGGCGAAACCGTGTGTGACTACACGCTGAAGGAACTGGAAAACAGCTACCCGAGCACCCTGCTCAGGATCCACCGGAACACCCTGGTGGGGGTTCGCTTTATCCAGGCACTGAGACGGACGCCGGATGGCCACAACCTGGTCGCCCTGAGGGAAGGCCGGGGCGAACTGCCGGTCAGCCGCCGCCATGCCAGCAACGTGCGCCAGTGGCTTCAGGAGCACCAGCCAGGCTGAACCAGCATGACTCCCAAAGGTGGTAGCCGCGGGACTTTTCTGCCGCCACAAGGTAACCTTGGCGGACATTTTTTCGAACCGACAGTGAGTGTCATGTCCAAACGTACCCTTCGCATTGCAACCCGCAGCAGCGCACTGGCGCTGTGGCAGGCGGAATTCATCAAGGCCGAACTGGAAAGGCTGCACGACAACATCACCGTGGAACTGGTCAAGATCAAGACCCAGGGCGACAAGATCCTGGACGTGCCCCTGGCGAAAATCGGCGGCAAGGGCCTGTTCGTCAAGGAACTGGAAGAGGCCATGCTGGACGGCCGGGCCGACCTGGCCGTGCATTCCATGAAAGACGTGCCCATGGAGTTTCCGGAAGGGCTGGGGCTGGTGGCTATCTGCGAGCGTGAAGACCCGACCGACGCCTTTGTCAGCAACCACTACGACAACGTTGACGCCCTGCCCCACGGTGCCGTGGTCGGCACCGCAAGCCTGCGCCGGGAGGCCCAGCTTCGAGCCTATCGCCCGGATCTGGAAATCCGCGTGCTGCGCGGCAACGTCAACACCCGCCTGGCCAAGCTTGATGCCGGCGAATACGAAGCGATTGTACTGGCCAGCTCCGGGCTTAAGCGTCTGGGCTTTCACGAGCGCATCCGCTACTGCCTGCCCGACACGTTGTCGCTGCCGGCGGTCGGCCAGGGCGCCCTGGGCATTGAATGCCGGGTCGATGACCAGGATCTGCTGGCCATGCTCGAACCCCTGAAGCACAAAGACACCTGGGATCGCGTCACCGCCGAACGGGCTCTGAACCGTCGGCTGGAAGGTGGTTGTCAGGTGCCAATCGCGGCGTACGCGCTTCTTGAAGACGACGATACAATCTGGCTGCGGGGCTTGGTGGGCGCTGTTGATGGCACCCAGATTTTCCGGGTCGAAGGCCGCGCGCCACGGGCCGAAGGCGAACGTCTGGGCCGGGAACTGGCCGAGGATCTGCTGGCTCTCGGAGCCGACAAGGTGCTGGCTGAAATCTATGGCCACACACCAACCTGAGCCCGACCTGAACGGCCGGCGGATTCTGATCTGCCGGCCCGAGCCCGAGGCTTCGCGCCTGGCCAGCCGGTTTCGTGCAGCCGGTGCCGATGTACATATCCTGCCACTGATTGACCGGGAACCTCTGCCGGAAACGCCCGAGCGCCGCACACTCATTCTGAGCCTGGATGAATTTTCCCATGTGATCGCAGTCAGCCCGTTTGCCGCCCGGCTGCTGCTGGAAGAGGTGGACACCTGGTGGCCCCAGGTGCCCATGGGCATCCGCTGGTATGGCGTTGGTGCCGGCACCGCAGCCGTGCTTGCGGAACACGGTCTCAGCCCGCGGCGGCCGCCCGAGGGCTGGACCAGCGAGGCACTACTGGCATTGCCGTCACTGCAAAACCTCCAGCATGAGCGGGTTCTGCTCGCTCGCGGGGAAACCGGACGCGAACTGATCCGCGAAACCCTTGAAGCCAGGGGCGCCCGCGTGACCCTGCTGCCCCTGTACCGCCGCTTTCGCCCTGACCACGCGCCGGAGCGGATCCGGGCCACCCTCGATACCTTTGCTCCGGAGGCCATCGTCGCCCTGTCGGGCGAAACCTTGAACAATCTCATCGCACTATGTGCGAATAGCGGCCATAATCTATACGATAGGTTATTGATTGTTCCCGCAGATCGGGTTGCCGAACAGGCCCGGACAGCGGGATTCCTAAATCCGTGTATACCAGGAAGCCTTGCCGATAACGACATCGTGGCCACGGTTGCAGCGCAACTTGCCGGCCGGGACGGTGGCTCCGGAAAAGCCAAGTAAGGACGCCCGTGACAGAGACAACGAATCAACTGCCCGCAACCGTTTCCAAGGAACCGCCTGCTCGCCAGAAACTCTGGCCGGTATGGCTGGTTGCCATTCTCGCCCTGATCATCGCAATCGCCCTGGCGCTCTGGAGCTGGCAACAGTGGAACAACCACCAGGCTGTCATGCAGACAATCGAGAGCCTGAAGCAGGACACCGCCCAGCTTGAAGATCTCTATGGCGACCGCGGCAGCCAGCAAAGCCAGCGCCTGCAGTCCCTCGAAGAGAAACTGGCGAGCCAGCGAGAACTGATTGCCACCCAGCAGCGCCAGATCGACCACAATGCCCGTGAACTGCTGGAAGCCGGAAACCGCACACGCACGGACTGGCTGCTGGCCGAGGCGGAATACCTTCTGCGCATTGCCAATCAGCGGTTGATGATCGAAAAAGACATCCGCGGAGCCATGTCGGCCCTGGAAGCGGCAGACGAAGTGCTGAATGAATCCGACGACATCGGTGTCTACCCGGTTCGCCAGCAACTGGCTCGCGAAATCCTCGCACTCAAGGGCCTGACCGGCGTTGACCGCACCGGACTCTACCTGACACTGGAAGCGGCCATCGACAGCATTCACCAGCTTACCGACCAGGCCCTGATCAGTGAGAACGCGCCCGGCTTTGTGGTCAACGCTGCACAGGGAGAAAGCGCTGGAACCGACGAAGAACCCGGCGCTGTGGTACAGGCCTGGAACAAGGTGAAAGCAACACTGATGCAGGTGGTGGTTGTGCGCCGCATGGACGAGCCGGTCAAGCCGCTGCTCTCTCCCGACCAGAGCGCCTATGCCCGACTAAACCTACAGCTGATGCTGGAAGAGGCCGAGATGGCGGTATTGCGGGGCAACCAGCCGCTGTATGAGCGCGCCCTTACCAAGGCCCGAACCACCATTGACGACTGGTACAACGCAAGCAATCCCCGGGTCACCGCCCTGAGTGACACCCTGGCTGAGCTGGCCGGCAAGAACGTGGACCCGGAGCTGCCGGATATCAGTCAGTCCCTGGACCTGCTCAAGGAGCGGCTGGCCGGACGCCTAAATGCCAACAATGATAATGGCGAGGACAACGCCGACGGCGGTAATGGAGGCGATGATTCATGATTCGCCTGTTACTGATCGTTCTGCTGGCGCTGCTGATTGGCACCGGCCTTTCCCTCGGATTGCAATATGATCTGGGCTACATCCGGATCAGCCTTGGCCATTACCTGATCGAAACCAACTTCTGGGTGGGGCTGGGCCTGATCGTGGCCCTGATCGTGCTGACTGTCCTGACCATCAACCTCATCCGCCGACTCAGAACCAGCACCGGCCTGGTGGCGGGCTGGATTGCCCGCGGCAATGAACGCCGGGCCCGACGCCGGACCACCCAGGGTTTGCTGGCGCTGGCCGAAGGCAACTGGCCCAGGGCCCGCAAACTGCTGACATCCTCCGCAAGCCATGCCGACACGCCCCTGATCAATTATCTTGCCGCCGCCCAGGCATCGTTCGAGACCGGTGATCACGAGGCCGTGGATGATCTGCTTCGCAAGGCCTTCGACAGCACCCCCGGCTCTGACATGGCCGTCGGTATTACCCAGGCCCAGCTGCAACTGGCAGGCAACCGCCTTGAACAGGCCCTGGCCACGCTGGTTCGCCTTCGCAAACAGTCGCCCCATCACCCCTTTGTGCTGAAACTGCTCAAAAACACCTATCTGCGCCTGGAAGACTGGCGCGAACTGTCCAGGTTATTGCCTGAACTTCGCAAACGCAGCGTGCTCTCGGAAGCGGAACTCAATGATCTGGAACGCCAGGTCTGGCATAACCTGCTGGAGTGTGCCGCGGAAGATTGCCGGCGCCAGCAGAAACAGGATCCCGATGCATCCCTGGAACCGCTGACCAGGCTCTGGGACGAATTGCCGGGCTTCCTGCGTCGCGACGAATACACCATAAGGGACTACGCCCGCCTGCTTGCCAGCCTTGGCGACGAGGTACAGACCGAAACCCTGTTGCGCAAGGTGCTGCGCAACCACTGGAGCGATGAGCTGATCAATCTGTACGGGCGGGTGAAGGGCCAGAAACCGGATGAACAGTTGTTGCTGGCCGAACAATGGCTGAAAGACCGGCCCAACAACCCCGAGCTTCTGCTGGCCCTGGGACGGCTGAGCCTTCGCAACGAACTCTGGGGCAAGGCCCGTGAATATTTCGAGACCAGCCTGCGGCTGAAGCGGAGCCGGGAGGCACTGGCAGAGCTAAGCCGCCTGAATGCCCACATGGGCGAGGAAGAAGCCAGCGTCAAATTGCTGATGCAGGGGCTGGCCAAGGATAACGGGCTGCCGGAACTGCCAATGCCGAGGGCTTAGCGCCAAGGTGTAATGAAAAAGGGCCAGATGAACGTCTCATCTGGCCCTTTTTTTATTCTACTACACAGGCTGCTTCACGAACGGGGGGCGTACTCCAGCACGTCAGAAAAGAACGCCTCTTCGGGCAGGCCCGCATCTACCAGAGCATCCATCAGTGTGTACACCATGGTGGGCGAACCGCTGGCATGGACCTCCACATTCTTCCAGTCCATACCGGATGCAAGCACCGCGCGAACCAGCTGGTCGTGATGGCCAGCCCAGTCATTATCCTCGTCATCTCCCACCACCGGCAGGAACGTGAAGCGGGGCCACTCGTCCTGCCACTGCTGTGCCAGGGCGCGAAGATACATGTCCTCGTGTCGACGAACTCCCCAGTACAGCTTGACCGGTTGGTCGTAGGACGTTTCCCGGAGGTAATCCACCAGGCTCTTCATCTGGGCAAAGCCGGTGCCGGCAGCCACCAGCAACAGCGGCCTGGTCGGCACTGACGCCAGGCAGGCTTTGCCATGGGGCAGCTCCACGGTTACCTCGCCACCGGACGTCAGGGCATCAATCACCTTCTGCGCGGACACCCACTCGGGGGTCGCCTGGATATGCAGCTCGATATTCTGGTCCGATGGACTGCTGGCGATGGAAAAGTAACAGGGGTCAGCATCAGGCAGATTGACCGACAGATATTGCCCGGCATGAAACGACAGCTCCCGACGCCGCGGAAGCTGTAGCTCAACGCGATAGACATCGTGACTGATCGACCTTACGTCCACGACTTTTGCCTGAAACTTGCCAGGCTGATTGTTTCCAGCTGCCATAACGGCGGATATCTCCAGTTCCAGATCCGTGAGCGCGATGCTACGGCACATCATCAAGCGCTCACCGATCTTTATAGTCTGTTGGTTTCGGGTATTAAGCGCGGCGCCCTTCAGTAACCGGGCCTCGCAGATTTCACATACCCCGTTGCGACAGGCTGCCGGCACAGCTACGCCAGCCCGCGCGGCAGGGCCGAGCAAGTCTGCCTCCGACGCCGCAATGAAGGCGATACCAGAGGGCCAAAGCCGCACCGCCCGATGTTCACTGCCCATATCAGTCGGGGCGCGATGCCGGACTTTCAATACCCAGGGTATCCCACAGCTCGTCGACGCGTTTTTTCACATCTTCGGTCATGGCGATCGGCTCACCCCACTCCCGGGTGGTCTCACCCGGCCACTTGTTGGTGGCATCCATCCCCATTTTGGAACCCAGGCCGGATACCGGCGAGGCAAAGTCCAGGTAATCGATGGGCGTATTCTCCACCAGCGTGGTATCCCGGGTTGGATCCATCCGGGTAGTGATCGCCCAGATCACGTCTTCCCAGTTACGGGCATTCACGTCGTCATCCGTGACAATCACAAATTTGGTGTACATGAACTGCCGAAGAAACGACCATACCCCCATCATCACCCGTTTGGCATGGCCGGGGTACTGTTTCTTCATGGTCACCACTGCAAGGCGATAGGAACAGCCTTCCGGTGGCAGGTAAAAATCCACGATCTCCGGGAACTGCTTCTGCAGAATCGGAATAAAGACCTCGTTCAGGGCCACCCCGAGAATCGCCGGCTCATCAGGCGGGCGACCGGTATAGGTACTGTGATAGATCGGATCCCGGCGATGAGTGACCCGTTCTACGGTGAATACCGGGAAGTGGTCCACTTCGTTGTAGTAACCGGTGTGATCACCGAACGGTCCTTCCGGCGCCATGTCATCCGGGTAGATGAAACCTTCCAGCACGATTTCGGCGCTTGCCGGCACCTGCAGATCGCTCAGCCCCGCCTTGACCAGCTCGGTCCGGCTGCCGCGAAGCAGCCCGGCAAAGGCGTATTCCGACAGCGTATCCGGCACCGGCGTCACCGCCCCCAGAATGGTCGCCGGATCGGCACCGAGGGCCACAGCCACCGGATAGGGTTGGCCGGGATTGCTCTTCTGGAACTCCTGGAAATCCAGGGCACCACCGCGATGACTCAGCCAGCGCATGATCAGACGGTTGCGACCGATGACCTGCTGCCGGTAGATGCCCAGGTTCTGGCGTTCTTTATGGGGCCCACGGGTAATCACCAGTGGCCAGGTCACCAGCGGCCCGGCATCGCCAGGCCAGCAATGCTGCACCGGAATCTGATACAGGTCCACCTGATCCTTTTCGATCACGACATCCTGGCAGGGCGCGGAACGCAGTACCTTGGGGCTCATGCGCATCACCTGCCGGAACAGCGGCAGTTTTTCGATGGCATCGCGGAAACCCTTGGGGGGATCCGGTTCCTTGAGAAACGCGAGGAGCTTACCGATGTCCCGAAGCGCCGTGACGTTATCCTGCCCCATGCCCAACGCTACCCGCTTCGGTGTCCCGAACAGGTTGGCCAGCACCGGCATGTCATAGCCCTTGGGGTTTTCAAACAACAACGCAGGACCACCTGCCCGCAATGTACGGTCGCAGATTTCGGTCATTTCCAGATGGGGGTCGACTTCAACGCTGATGCGTTTCAGCTCACCCAGCTTCTCCAGCTGGTCAATGAAGTCTCGCAGGTCGTTGTATTTCATCGGTTACTCCGTTCAGATATGCCAGTACTACGGAGATCGGTGGTCGCTGGACTGCTTTAAAGCAGTTGGAACAAACTGCGCGCACGTGGCATGAACGGCGGAGCCGGGGAGAACCTCCCCGGACCGTGCATTGCCAGGGATGGCAATGCCGAGCCCCCAGGGATGGGTTCACGGCGTGTCCGGGGAGGTTCTCCCCGGCTCTGCCCGCCCCCAAAACCAGAGGCGCTAGTCCTAGCTAGGAAGAGATCAACGACGCTTCATGGACTGGAAGAACTCGTCGTTGGTCTTGGTGTCCTTGAGCTTGTCCAGCAGGAACTCGATGGCGGCGGTGTCATCGTCCATGGAGTGCAGGAGCTTGCGCAGGATCCAGACCCGCTGGATATCCGCCTCGCTCATCAGCAGATCTTCGCGGCGCGTACCGGAGCTGCGGATGTTGATGGCCGGGTATGTACGCTTCTCGGCAATCTTGCGATCCAGGTGGATTTCCATGTTGCCGGTGCCCTTGAACTCCTCGTAGATAACCTCGTCCATCTTGGAACCAGTGTTGACCAGCGCCGTGGCAAGGATGGTCAGGCTTCCACCTTCTTCCACGTTACGGGCGGCACCGAAGAAGCGCTTGGGTTTTTCCAGGGCATGGGCGTCAACACCACCGGTCAGGACCTTGCCGGAGGACGGGATCACCGTGTTGTAGGCACGAGCCAGACGGGTGATGGAATCCAGCAGGATGACCACGTCCTTCTTGTGCTCTACCAGACGCTTGGCCTTTTCAATCACCATTTCAGCAACCTGCACGTGGCGGGCCGGCGGCTCGTCAAACGTGGAGGCGATGACCTCGCCGCGCACGGTGCGCTGCATCTCGGTCACTTCCTCTGGCCGCTCGTCAATCAGCAGTACCATGACATGGCACTCTGGATTGTTGCGGGTGATGGACTGGGCGATGCTCTGCATCAGCAGTGTCTTACCGGCCTTGGGCGGGGAAACGATAAGCCCGCGCTGGCCTTTACCGATGGGCGCAACCAGGTCCAGGACCCGGGAGGAGAGATCCTCGGTACTGCCGTTACCGGCCTCGAGCATCAGGCGCTCGTCCGGGAACAGCGGCGTGAGGTTCTCGAAGAGAATCTTGTTTCGGGCGTTATCCGGCTTGTCGAAATTGATCTCGCTGACCTTCAACAAGGCAAAGTAGCGCTCACCATCTTTGGGCGGGCGAATCTTGCCTGCGACCGTGTCGCCCGTGCGCAGGTTAAACCGGCGGATCTGACTCGGAGAGACATAGATGTCGTCAGGCCCTGCCAGGTAGGAGGCGTCAGCGGAACGGAGGAAGCCGAAGCCGTCCTGCAGAATTTCCAGTACGCCGTCGCCGTAGATGTCTTCGCCGCTTTTTGCGTGCTTCTTCAGGATTGTGAAGATCACATCCTGTTTGCGCGAACGAGCCAGGTTATCGAGGCCCATCTCTTGCGCAATATCGAGCAATTCGGGCACGGATTTCTGCTTGAGTTCAGTAAGATTCATAGTTTGTTGGATTTTCAGGAATGGAAGTAAACGAGTATTGGAATGACAGGGGTGCCCCTGAACGTATTGATCGTAAAAAAACGCTGAACTTGGTGCTGGCCAGTTGGAGCAACCGGTGTAGATGGAGTCCGGAATTAAGGTACTGAAGCCAGAGAGTGGGAACAACCGTTCGCCGGGCAAGAGCGATCATCGGCCACCTGACTGGCAAATGTCAAGTGCACTGCACAAATTAACAGCAATTTCACGCCAAACCGGCCACAACCGGCCGCTGGCGCCTCCCCCTGATGGGTTACTCCCTTCCATTAAAAGCCCGTGATGGCGATACTGGCGTATAACAACTTTTCAACGATTATGGAGCCCATCCATGAGCAGTGTACCCAGTACCGAAATGAAACCCCTGAACGTTGCCCTGCTGACCGTCTCCGATACCCGTGGGCCTGAACAGGACACGTCCGGGCAATTTCTGGAGGACAGCGTGGTCGAAGCCGGCCACAACCTGGTCGCCCGCCGGATCCTGCCGGACGACGTCTATCTGGTGCGGGCCTTGTTGTCCGGCTGGATTGCCGATTCACAGGTGCACGCAGTGATCATTACCGGTGGCACCGGCCTGCTTGAACGAGATAGCACACCGGAGGCGGTAAGGCCTTTGCTCGACAAAACCATCGAAGGCTTTGGTGAGGAATTCCGCCGCCTGTCAGCCGCCGAAATCGGATCATCAACCGTGCAGTCACGGGCGATGGCGGGAATGGCAAACCACACGGTGATCTTCTGCCTGCCCGGATCGACCGGCGCCTGCCGCACCGGCTGGGAAGGCATTCTCCTCAGTCAGCTGGACAGCCGTCACACACCATGCAATTTCTCGGGGCTGGTCTTGCGCAAACCCGAGAAGCCCATGCAGCGACTCAACGAAGTCATTGGACAGCGCGCCAAGCGCTGAGGCAGAAGACATCCCGATCGGAGTTAAGACTTGATGGCCAAGCCAAACCTCACGCCCCTGGAAGATGCCCTGGACCACTTGTTGTCGGAAGCACCGGTGGTTGCGCAGATTGAAACCGTCGCACTGGCCGACTCCCTGGGCCGGGTACTTGCCGAAAACCACTATGTGCCGGCCGACGTGCCGCCGGCTGACAACAGTGCGGTGGACGGATACGCCCTGCGCAAACAGGATCTGCATGGAGACCGGCCAATACCGGTCTCGGCCCGGATTCCGGCCGGTGAAGCGCCGAAGCCCCTGGAACCCGGCACCGCTGCGCGCATCTTTACCGGCTCAGAGATTCCCGAGGGCGCCGACTCGGTGGTCATGCAGGAGCGGATTGAGGTGACGGATGGGGGAATTCTGGTCCAGGCTACGGTCGACGAAGGTCAGAATATCCGGCGCCGTGGCCAGGACCTGACCCGGGGCGACCTTGCACTGGCAAAGGGGACAACGGTGCGCCCCAACGAGATGGGACTGCTGGCGTCCATGGGCGCTGCCCGGGTTGCCGTTCTGACGAGGTTAAAAGTGGCCATTCTGTCCACGGGAGATGAACTGGTAGAACCTGGCATGCCCCTCGGACCGGGACAGATCTACAACAGCAACCGCTTCACCCTGATGGGACTGCTTGCCGAAGCCGGCTGCGAGGTGGTGCTGTGCGAGACTCTGAGAGACAAGCGCGAGGCGACTCGGGAAACGCTGTTGCGTGCCGCGGAGTCTGCCGATCTGATTATCACCAGCGGTGGCGTTTCCGTGGGTGAGGAGGATCATGTGCGCGCGGTGCTGGAGGAATCCGGCGGTCTTTCGCTCTGGAAAATGGCGATCAAACCCGGCAAGCCCGTAGCTTTTGGCGCCATCGGCGGCACGCCGGTACTGGGACTGCCCGGCAATCCCGGGTCTGTGCTGGTCACCTTCCTTGTGGTGGGCATGCCCTATATCCGGAAACGCCAGGGTCGCAATCCCAAAGCTCTCTCGGGCGAGCGGATACCGGCCGACTTTACCATTTCCTCGGCATCGGTGCGCCGGGAGTTTGTCAGGGCCCGGAAGGAAACCCGGGGCTCGGACCCTGTGGTTGCCGCCTTCCCCAACCAGAGCTCCGGCATGTTGAGTTCTGCCTGTTGGGCGGACGGCCTGGCCGTGGTGCCCGAAAACACCACCGTAAGCCCCGGCGACCTGCTAACCTACTATTCGTTTGCGGAACTGTTGAGCTGACCATGAGTGATAACACGATTACGGTGCGTTTCTTTGCCCGCCTGCGCGAGGAACTGAAAACCGATCAGTTGACTATCGATGCCAGACCCGGGCTGACCGCCGGCGATGTACTCGCGGAGCTGGCAGATCAGGGCGGCCCCTGGAGCCAGCTGCAGGGCGACCAACCCGTGATGATCGCGATCAACCAGGCCATGGCCAAACCGGGCTTCGAGGTAAAAGCCGGCGATGAGCTGGCCTTCTTCCCGCCGGTAACCGGAGGTTGAAATGATTTCGGTCCAGTCTGAGGATTTTGATGTTGCCGAGGAATATGCCGCACTCCGTGACAGCGGGGCCGGCACCGGTGCCATTGCGACGTTTACTGGCCTGGTGAGGGACAGTGGCGACCTGCAGGGCGTCACGGGACTTTACCTGGAGCACTACCCCGGGATGACGGAACAGGTGATCCAGGGGCTTATTGATGATGCCTCAAAACGCTGGGATGTGCGCGAGGCCCGGGTAATTCACCGGGTCGGTCGGCTGGCGCTATGCGACCAGATTGTCTTTGTCGGGGTTTGCAGCGCGCACCGTGGAGACGCGTTCGCCGCCTGCGAGTTCATCATGGATGCCCTGAAGACGTCGGCGCCGTTCTGGAAGAAGGAAATTGCTTCGGACGGAGAGCACTGGGTAGAGCAAAAAGAGTCGGATCTGGCACGTTCCGAAGGCTGGGAGTAACAGCAATAAAAAAACCGCCCGCGAGCGTTTGCTCAGGGGCGGTTTTTGGCGACCTGACCGCAATCAGAGGTTGCTGTCCAGGAAGGCCGCCAGCTGGGATTTTGAGAGTGCGCCAACTTTCGTGGCGTCCACATTGCCGTTCTTGAACAACATCAGGGTCGGAATACCACGGATGTTGAACTTCGGCGGGGTCTGCTCGTTCTCGTCAATGTTGAGCTTGCAGACTTTCAGTTTGCCGTCGTATTCGTCGGCAATCTCTTCAAGCACCGGGGCAATCATCTTGCAGGGGCCGCACCACTCTGCCCAGTAGTCCACCAGAACGGGGACGTCGGACTGCAGTACATCCTGCTCAAAAGAAGCGTCGGTTACATTTACGATATTTCCGCTCATTACCTTTTCCTGATTCATGCACTACTGCTGCACATCGGCATGTCCCTTTCAGGGAATAACCTGCCGGGCACAGGTGCTGTTGACTGTCGCTGAAGGCTGTCCGGGTTATACGAACAACCTTTCACCCAAATCACGGTAAGACATACTTTACGCGATTGATCAGCCGGATGTGAAGCGGTAAGAACCGATCCAGGCCTGACCCTCGTCAAATGCGCGGTTTTCCGGTTACTGACAGGCCTGAGGGATTTCGCTTATAGTACCCCGCACGTTCATCTCAAAAGGATTCCGACCACGTGACGGCCGCATCCACCGCCGAAAACGCTGCCGCCTCATCCGAGGTACTCGCAGCCATCGACATGGGCTCGAACAGCTTCCACATGGTGGTTGCCAGACTAGTGCATGGGGAAATCCGGACCCTCGAGAAGATGGGAGAAAAGGTTCAGCTCGGAGCTGGGCTGGACCAATACAACCGGCTCACTGAAGACGCCCAGGAGCGGGCCCTCGCCTGCCTGGGACGCTTCGCTCAACGGCTCAAGGGCATGCCGCCAGAGGCGGTGCAGATTGTCGGCACCAACGCGCTTCGCGTGGCGCGCAATGCCCATCAGTTCATGGCCCGGGCCGAAGAAGCGCTGGGCTATCCGGTAGAGATCATTGCCGGCCGCGAGGAAGCACGCCTGATCTATCTGGGGGTTTCACATACCCTCTCCGACGACATCGGGCGTCGACTGGTTATCGATATTGGCGGTGGCAGCACCGAATTCATCATCGGCCAGCGGTTTGAACCCCAGGAGCTTGAAAGCCTGCACATGGGTTGCGTGTCGTTCCGTAACCGGTATTTCCCGGACGGCAAGATAACCAGGCGGCAGATGGACAAGGCAGTGACCCACGCAGAACAGGAACTGCTCAACATCCGCCAGCATTACCGCTCCGTGGGGTGGCAAAGTGCGGTGGGCTCATCCGGCTCGATCAAAGCCATTGCCAGCGTATTGGCGACCCTGAAGATCACCGACGGCACCATTACCCTCGCCGCCATGCAGGAACTTCGCAAGCGGCTGGTGGACATGGGTAAAACAGAAAAACTGGGAGATCTGGGCGTACGCTCGGACCGCCAGAGCATATTCCCGGCCGGATTTGCCATCCTGATGGGGGCATTCCAATCCCTTGGTATCAAGGACATGGCGTTCGCCGATGGTGCTCTGCGGGAAGGTCTGCTTTACGACATTGTCGGGCGAATCCAGCACGAGGATGTCCGTGAGCGAACCATTTCCGCGCTTCAGGAGCGTTACCACGTTGACCAGGAACATGGCGCTGCCGTTGAGGAAACTGCCGTGGCAGCATGGCGGCAGGTTGCCGACGCCTGGGCCCTGAACACCCCGGCAGATGAAGAAGTACTGCGCTGGGCCTGCCGACTGCATGAGATCGGCCTGACCATTTCCCATAGCCAGTACCATAAACACGGCGCCTACCTGTTGCGCTACTCGGATCTGCCCGGCTTCACCCAGCAGTTCCAGCGCGACCTGGCAACTCTCGTGCGCGGCCACCGGAGAAAATTCGCCTCGGCAATCTTCGAGGGCCTGGACCCGGAAGACATTGCCAGGCTGCGTTACCTCTGCGTGCTGGTGCGCCTGGCGGTTCTGATTCAACACCCACGCAACATGGAGCCGCCTCCGGCCTTCACCCTGACGGCACACAAGGACAAGTTGGTGCTGGAGTTTCCGTCAGGTTGGCTGGATGACAGGCCACTGACCCTGGCCGACCTGGAAAACGAACGGGACTATCTCGCCAAACAGGACTTTGTTCTGGAACTGAACGGCGGCTGAGCGCGCTCAGCCAGCCAACTCGGCCTCCAGGGACTCCACCTCTTCGCTGACTTCAAGCCACTGCGCCTCCACCTCTTCCAGGCGGGCGGTTGCGGTGGCCTGCTCCCCCAACAACTCTTTCAGACGGGTCTTGCCGCTGTCGTCGTAAAGGTCGGGTTCGGATAGCTGCTCTTCCAGAGCTGACAGCTTCTGCTGAAGCTGGTCCATTTCCTTTTCCAGCGCACTCTGTTTTTTACGGTAGGGGCTGAGTTTCTGGCGAAGAGCCGCCTCTGCCCGCTTGCGCGCCTTCCGATCTTCGGCACTCTCGCCCACCGCCTCAGCGGCCTCGGGCACCCCCTCCTGGCCGACCGGCACTCTCCTAGGTGCCTCGGTTTCGTCTTTCCGGCGGTCCGCCAGCCAACGCTCATAGTCTTCCAGATCGCCCTGGTACTCCGTTACCCGACCATCATTGACCAGCCAGAACTCGTCCACGGTGTTCCTTAGCAAGTGCCGATCGTGAGAAACCACCACAATAGCGCCTTCAAAGTTCTGCAGCGCCATGGTCAGAGCCTGGCGCATTTCCAGATCCAGGTGGTTCGTGGGCTCGTCCAGCAGGAGCAGGTTGGGTCTCTGCCATGCGATCACGGCCAGCGCCACGCGGGCCTTTTCGCCACCGGAAAACGACCGGATGGCACTCAGGGCTTCATCGCCATGAAAATCAAAGCCACCAAGGAAATTCCGTATACTCTGCTCTGACGCCTTCGGGGAAAGCCGCTGAAGATGCAGGAAAGGGCTGGCATCCAGATCCAGGGACTCCAGCTGATGCTGGGCAAAGTAGCCGATGGCCAGATGCTCGCCACAGGTACGATCACCAGACATCAACGTGCCCTCACCCCGGAGTGCATCCATCAGGGTAGACTTGCCCGCACCATTGGGACCCAGCAGCCCGACCCTGCTGCCCGGCAACAGGGTCAGGTTAATGCTGTTGAGGATTGCAGTACTGCCGTGCCCGGCCTTGCCATTGCGTATCGACAACAGCGGATTGGAAACCTTCTCGGCCACCGGAAACTCGAAGCTGAACGGCGAATCGATATGGGCCGGGGCAATGCGCTCCATCCGCTCCAGAGCCTTGACGCGGCTCTGGGCCTGACGGGCCTTCGTGGCCTTGGCCTTGAACCGATCGATGAACCGCTGGATTTCGGCGATCCTGGCCTGCTGGCGTTCAAAACCGGCCTGCTGCTGGGCCAGACGCTCACTGCGCTGGCCCTCAAAGGCTGAGTAATTACCCGTATACAGTTCCAGGTTACGGCGATCGAAATGCACGACATGGGTAGCGACCCTATCCATGAAATCGCGGTCGTGGGAGATAAACAGCAGGGTACCGGGATAGCGCCGCAGCCAATTCTCGAGCCACAGACAGGCATCCAGATCCAGGTGGTTAGTGGGCTCGTCCAGAAGCAGCAGATCGGACGGTCGCATCAGGGCCTGGGCCAGGTTCAGGCGGATTCGCCAACCACCGGAAAACGCCGATACCGGCCGGTTCGCGTCCTCGTCCGAGAATCCCAGCCCGCGCAGCAAGGCCTCGGCCCGGCGGCCGGCGGACCAGGCCTCGTGCACATCCAGCTCACCGTGTATGCGGGCAATGGCATGATCGTCACCTGCGGCCTCGGCCCTGGCAAGTTCACCTTCCAGGCGGCGCAAATCCAGGTCGCCATCTAGAACAAAATCCCTCGCGCTGCGCTCGGTGGCTTCTACCTCCTGCGCCATGTGGGCAATCCGGCAACCACCCGGCAGAGAGACCGCGCCCTGCTCTGGCGCCAACTGGCCCAGCAAGAGCTGGAAAAGACTGGACTTGCCGGCACCATTGGCACCGACGATCGCGACACGCTGGCCGGGTTGCACCGTCAGGCTGACGGATTCTAGCAACCAGACGCCGCCCCGTTGTAAACTGAGATCGGTTATCGTTAACATGCTTTCATTTTATCAACGTAAAGTGTTCAGGGAAGGCACAGCGCCTATGTCGGTCCGCTCGGCGACCACCCCGGATTTTTCGACACCGCCGCTGGAACTTCCGGCAGTTCTGGAACCGGACAACCCGCTCTGGCGTTTTGCCCTGGCGTTCTGGAAACGTCCGGATGTCCAGAACAGCTGCCTGGCGCTTCAGAATCAGGGCTGGAGCGTAACGCGGATTCTCGGTGCGGCCTGGCTTGCACTCTCTGGCAGGGTCTTCGCCGGGGTCGAGGACGCTACGGTAACAGAGTGGCGCGACCGTGTAACCGTTGCCCTCCGGAGCGCGCGGAAATCGCTGCCCGGCAGCGCCGACAACTGTCAGAAGCTTCGCACCGGCATCGCCGGCCTGGAGCTTGAAGCCGAACAGATTGAACTGGCCCTGAGCTGGCGAACGCTAATGACCATTAACCCGGAACACGCAGACATGCAGGGACGCGACGCACTGATCATCAACAATCTGTTTGCGGCAGCACCGACCTTACCCGTTGAGGACGATGCAAGGCCCTTGCTGAATACACTGGCCGATACTCTGGCCCACTTTCCCAAGGGAGACCATCAGCCATGATGATGAAATGGCTCATACGGCTCTCGTTCCCGGCTCTCGGGTTATTGCTATTGCTGATTTTCTTCGGTCTGAACGACCCGGAGCAGGTCTCCGAACCTGTGGCAGAGCACGAGCAGCCCGAGATTCCCGCGTTTGAAGGACTGGTCCCGTCCCCGATTCCCACCGAGGGCCCCGAAATCGTGTTCAAATGGCAGGATACCGACGGCAACTGGCACTACGCTGACCAGCCGCCCGAACAGGGCCGCTGGAACACCCTCGCTATCGAGCGACGTGACAAGGTCTTCCCCCGGATTCAGCCGCAGGAGCCGGAAACAGACTGGCAATCTCCCTACAGCGCACCTTTCTCCCTGGGTCCCTCAGCTGCCGGTACCAACGGCAGCTGAGCTGACACGTCCGGTTTCTTAACACATGTTCAGTGGCATCTGATGCCGGAACCCGTTACCTTCTGCGTTCTGACAAACACAACGCGGGGCCCTGCCCCAAGCACCGACGTTAAAGGATAATGCAATGAAGAAAACGCTCCTTGCACTGGCAGTGACCGGCCTCGTGGCCGGCTGTTCCACACCCCCCGAAGCCCCGGAACAACCGAAACTGGATTCCACCGATCAGAAGGTGAGCTATGGCATGGGCCTGGTTCTCGGTGAGCGCATGGGTAACGACCTGCCGAATCTGCAGATGGACCAGTTCCTCCAGGGCATCCAGCACGGCCACGCCGGCGATGAAGAAGCCAAGCGCATGAGCCGCGAGGAAATCCAGCAGGCTCTGATGACCTACCAGCAGCAGCTGCAGGAAGAGCAGGGCAAGCAGATGGAAGAATTGGCCCAGAAGAACCTGGATGCCGGCGAAGCCTTCCTTGCCGAGAACGCAGAGCGTGAAGGTGTGGAAACCACTGAATCCGGCCTGCAATACGAAGTACTTGAGCAGGGTGACGGCGAAAAGCCGGCAGCAACAGACACCGTTCAGGTGCATTACACCGGTGAACTGCTGTCCGGTGAAGTATTTGACAGCTCCCGCGAGCGCGGTGAGCCGGTTACCTTCGCCCTGAACCAGGTGATTCCCGGCTGGACCGAGGGCCTGCAGCTGATGAGCGAGGGTGCCCGTTACAAGCTCTACATTCCGTCCGATCTGGCCTACGGCCCGGGTGGCAACCGCGCCATCGGTCCGAACGAGACCCTGGTGTTTGATGTCGAGCTGATCGAGATCAATCCCGGCTCCGGAGACTAAGCTCCAGGCAAGCCGCGGCCAGTTCTGGCGCGGCCATAAAAAAGCCCCAGTCCGGCGTTACCGGCTGGGGCTTTTTTGAATCAGGCGTTTCTCAGGCCGAGGCCACTTTGCCAGCGTGGGCATTGTGGAGATGTTCGATCAGGAAATCCTCCATCTCGAAACGGGTCTCAAGGGTCTCACCCAGCTTCGACAATTCGCCGAACAGCTCTTTGACATCCTCTTCCGACAACTCCCGGCCATCCAGACGGTCGTTGAAGTTAAGGGCAACCTCGGTGGTCTGCTCAATCCGGGGGTAAACCTTGGCGGCCAGCTCCAGGCCACCATCGTTGAACTCCCTGGCTTCACGGACCAACTGCTCGTAAATCTCGAAATGGCCGGTAGACACATAATCCACCAGCACCTCACACAGGCGCACGAACTTTTCTTTCAACGCTTCCGTCTGCGAGAAGTCATTCTCCCCGGACAGGTCGCAGTAATGCACCAGTAGCTCCTGACGCTCCTTGAGCCAACGATCTATCAGTTCGCTGACGCCGCCCCAGCGCTCCCTGGCATTCCGGCAATTTTCCAACATGACGCCTGTTCTCCGCTTGTCTTGACTACTTCTGTTTCGGTTTTGATTTTTATTAGGTTTGGATCAAGTTACCCCATGGCTGCGGTTCCCCGCAACCGTTTCAGCCTCGAATCCATTCCCGGGGTTTTTGCCGGCGAAACATCAAAACCAGACCGGTGATGACAAGCAGCGAGAAAAAGACAGCAGTCCAGCCGGGAATGCTCAAACCCAGGAACCGCCAGACCACTTCAGCGCAGTCCCCGGTGCCCTGGAGCGCGGTAGACAGAACTTCGAACCACGGCAGAACGTCCAGCATGTAGTCCACCGAAGGCCCGCATGCCGGCACCTGGTCCGCCGGCAGGCTCTGCAGCCACAACTGCCGCCCGGCGACACCCAGCCCTGCTCCGGCGGTCAGCACCAGCAGGAACCCATAGATCCGCACGCCGAATCCGGTGGGGCCATGGAGAAAGGCCAGGAAACTGACCAGACCGGCACCCATGAAACCGAAGCGCTGTAACCAGCAAAGCGGGCAGGGCTCGAGCCCCATCACATGCTCCATATAAAAAGCCACACCAAGGAGTGCGGCACATACAAGGAAAATAAGCCCGAAAACCCATCTGCTGGTCAAAAGAACACCTCGAATCGTGAATTGAAACTGCAAGCGGCCACAGGGCCTGCTATTCTCGTCACTTAACCCTAAACCACGATCAACTTCAAGCCTATGACACGCCAGCCAAAATCTGTTCTGACGCTTCTTTTTCTGTTGTTTGCAACGATCTCTTTGCCGGCCGTTTCCCAGGAAGAGGAAAATGCCGACGAGGACGTGGCTGAAGAAGAAAACAGCTTTACCGACTACATCAGCATGGATCCACCGTTCGTGACCCACGTGGGTACGCCCGGCAACAAGCCAACCTATCTGAAAGCCGCGGTCAGTCTGCGGGCAAACAGCGCGAGCGCACGGCCTGCCGTGGATGCTCACATGCCCCGATTGCGACACGAACTGGTCATGCTGTTTGGTGAGCAAACGGATACCGATCGCCTCACCTCAATGGAGGGCCAGGAGGCGCTGCGCGAAGAAGCCAAACAGCGAATCAATGCGGTACTGGAAGAGCAGCAGACCGGCGAAAGCATAGCCGGCGTGCTGTTTACGGAGTTTGTCGTGCAGAAGTGAAGCTGGAACCGGCCAGTGGTTCAGGCGATCCGCGAGAACAGATCATCTGACTGGTCGCGGTCATCACGGGCCACCTGATCGGCATCATCCCAACCGGCTTCCCAGGCCGCAATAACGACGTCACCACGATAGGGGCAGCGGGATTTGTCCATGCCCATGTTGGCCGCCATATAGCCCTGTCGGTAAGCCTTGTTCAGGGCTTCCACGTCCCAGCCGAGTTTGATATCCCTTGCCATCGCAATCCCCTCCCGATCCTGATGTTACAAAAATTAACAGCCGGACCGGAGGGAGACAAATCTTTGTTCAGTTTCTGTGCGTCAGGTCCGCAGACTCCTGCGACGCCTCCCGAACCCAACGTTCAAGAGCGCAGGTACTGTTCCAGAAACTCGCTGAACGACAGGGTATCGGCGCTTTCCATGTCGGCCTGCTCGGTCAGGGATTCTGACGTCATAGCCTCAAACGCGCGGCGCACATCATCACCAAGACCTTCCTGCCTAAGGCTCTGCTGATGCTGCCGCGCCATTTCCATACCCCACTCCCGGTGACCCAGGCCAGAGGAACGCATGGCATCGAGAACCCGGGCAGACGGCACGGTCCATTCACCGGTCAACACTTC
This sequence comes from Marinobacter flavimaris, assembly GCF_045057155.1. Lineage (NCBI taxonomy): Bacteria > Pseudomonadati > Pseudomonadota > Gammaproteobacteria > Pseudomonadales > Marinobacteraceae > Marinobacter > Marinobacter flavimaris. Next base: position 4,190,046 of record NZ_CP171359.1, on the reverse strand, counting down.
GCGCTGGGCGGCAAGGGCGTTGCGGTAGGTGTCATCACCCCGCCAACTATCGAGCAGTTCCGCAAGGGGCTCCAGCTGCGACAGAATGTCGTTCGCAGCGTCGGATACCGGGGTACGATGCCCACCACGGCAAAGCGCCAACTCTCGATAACGCCCATTGGCGACCACATCCTTGTAGTTGTCATCCAGGCGTTCACATTCGGCATCGCCAATTCGGGGAGAGTCTGCTAGCAGGCAGTCCAGCAGGAACAGATCCAGAAAATCGATCTGGGCCTCGTTCACACCAACCGGCGAGAAGGGATCAAGGTCCAAACATCGCACCTCAATGTACTCCACACCCCGGGCTTCGAGGGCCTGGATGGGCTTTTCCTCACGCTGCGTCGTGCGTTTGGGGCGCACCGCGCTGTAATACTCGTTCTCGATCTGCAGTACGCTGGTGTTGATCTGGATGAACTTGTCGCCCCGGCGGGTGCCGATCGACTCATACGCCGGCCAGGTGGTGTGAATGGCCCGATCCAGAGTCTGGGTGTAGGTGCTCAGCTCGTTGAAACAGATATTCAGGGATGCCTGTGCGTTGTTGTGGTACCCAAGATCGCCCATCCGTAACGAGGTTGCGTACTCACCGAACCAGGTGCGTTCATCAAATCGCGAGAGATCATGGTTCACGCCGGCTACAAAGCTGGCATCCAGGGCGGGCGAAGCACCGAACAACAACATCAGCAGCCAGCTGCGGCGGCGGAAATTGCGAATCAGCCAGAAATACTGGTCCGACTTGAAGTCTTTCAGGCTTTGCTCGTTGCCCAGCAATTCCTGCCACTTGTGCCAGAAACTGTCGGGCAGGGACAGATTGTAGTGGGCGCCCGCGATGCTCTGCATCATACGGCCGTAGCGCACGGCCAGTCCCTGCCGGTAAACATGCTTGAGTTGGCCAATATTGGAGCTGCCATACTCGGCGATGGGGATACTCGGGTCACCATCCAGCTCACAGGGCATGCTTGTCGCCCAGAACACTTCGTCACCCAGGTTCTGCTGCACAAACGTGTGGATATCCCGCAGCGATTTCAGCATGCCTGCCGTGCTGTCGAACACCGGCGTGATCAGCTCCAGCAAGGCCTCTGAATAGTCGGTGGTAATCCTCGGATGGGTAAGCGCCGACCCCAGGGCTTCGGGGTGCGGAGTCTGGGCGATGAAGCCGTTGCGATCCACCCGCAGCCCTTCTTTTTCGACACCCTTGAGGAAACCATCCCAGTCGCTGGCAGCGAACTGACGAAATACGGAATGGCGGGATTCAGCCATGGTCGACTCCTGCTGCGGCCGGCTTGCTCTTGTGCATAACCGGCCGGTGAAAAGATTGTAAACCCGTCAGCTGTCCTTGCGCGCCGAGGCAAGTGCCTGGGCCAGCGCACCAGCCATGGCGCCCTGTGGGGATTTCTGACCGGAACCGCCATTACCGGCATTCCGGTTTCCGCCCTTGCGGCTGGCTCCGGAGCGGTTGGCAGCCATTGGCTTGCCTTCGTTTTTCTCGCCAGGCTGATCGTCCATACGCATGGTCAGGGCAATTCGCTTGCGCGGGATATCCACGTCCATCACCTTAACCTTGACGATATCCCCGGCCTTGACCACTTCTCGGGGATCCTTGACGAAGGTGTGGGACAGCGCGGAAATGTGCACCAGGCCATCCTGATGCACACCAATATCCACAAACGCGCCAAAGTTGGTCACGTTGGTCACCGACCCTTCCAGCACCATGCCGGGTTTGAGATCGCTCAGGGTTTCGACCCCTTCCTCAAAACTTGCGAACCTGAATTCCGGTCGCGGATCCCGCCCCGGTTTCTCCAGTTCCGAGATGATGTCCTTGATAGTCGGCAAACCGAACTGTTCTGTTACGTAATCCTGGGGATTCAGACCACGCAGGAACGAGGAATCGCCGATGATATCGCCCACTTCGCGATTATTTTTCCGGGCGATGGCCTCGACCACGCCATAGGCTTCCGGGTGCACGGAGGACCGGTCCAGGGGGTTCTCGCCGCCGGCAATACGCAGAAAACCCGCCGCCTGCTCGAACGTGCGGTCCCCGAGACGGGTGACCTTGAGCAGCTGTTTCCGGTTGCGGAACATGCCGTTCTGGTTGCGGAACTCAATGATGTTCTGGGCGATGGTCTGGTTCAGGCCCGAGACCCTTGCCAGCAGTGGCGCTGACGCGGTATTCAGATCCACACCCACGCCGTTTACGCAGTCTTCCACTACGGCATCGAGGCTTCGTGACAGCTGCACCTGGGAAACGTCGTGCTGGTACTGCCCCACCCCGATGGATTTCGGCTCGATTTTCACCAGTTCGGCCAGCGGATCCTGCAACCGGCGGGCAATGGACACCGCGCCGCGAATGGTGACATCCAGATCGGGCAGTTCTTTTGAGGCGAACTCGGAGGCTGAATAGACCGAAGCACCGGACTCACTGACCACGATCCGGGCCAGCTTCAATTCGGGGTAACGCTTGCTGAGGTCGCCGACCAGCTTCTCCGTTTCCCGGGAAGCGGTGCCATTGCCAATGGCCACCAGTTCAATCTTGTACTCCCGACACCAGGCCGCCAGCTGCTCGATGGAACGGTCCCATTGGTTCTGCGGCGCATGGGGGAAGATGGCACCGTGGCCGGCCACCTGGCCAGTGCCATCGATAACAGCCACTTTCACCCCGGTGCGTAGCCCTGGATCCAGGCCCAGGGTCGGACGTGGACCGGCCGGCGCAAGCAGCAGAAGATCCTTGAGGTTGGCGGCGAACACGTTGATGGCTTCGGTTTCTGCCGCTTCGCGGACCTGTGCCATGAGATCGGTTTCAATCTGGGTGGAGAGTTTCACCCGCCAGGTCCAGCGAACCACCTCCGAGAGCCATTTGTCGGCAGCACGACCATTGTCCCGGATATTCCAGCGAGCGGCGATGCGCTGCTCGGCCGGGTGGGGCGCACGGCGGTCATCCTCGGCATCACCAACAACAATCGTGTAACCAAGAACGCCCTCGTTCCTGCCCCGAAGGATGGCCAGGGCACGGTGGGACGGAACTTTCTTAAGCGGCTCAACGTGGTCGAAATAATCACGGAACTTGGCCCCCTCGTTTTCCTTGCCTTCCACCACGGTGACGTTCAGCTGGCCTTCCTGCCAGATAAAGTCCCGCAGGCTGCCCAGCAGCTCGGCATCCTCGGCAAACCGCTCCATCAGAATGTAGCGGGCGCCATCCAGGGCAGCCTTGGTATCTTCCACGCCGGCTTCTTTGTTCAGGTAGCCCTGGGCAGTGGTTTCAGGATCGAGAGTCGGATCATCATAGAGGGCGTCAGCCAGCGGCTCCAGACCCGCCTCGCGGGCAATCTGGGCCTTGGTCCGGCGCTTGGGCTTGTAGGGCAGGTAAAGATCTTCCAGACGGTTCTTGGTGTCGGCGTCCTGGATGGTGGCCTTGAGCTCGTCGGTCAGCTTGCCCTGCTCCTCAATGCTCTTGAGGATAGTGGCACGACGGTCTTCCAGTTCCCGCAAATAGCGCAGACGTTCTTCCAGGTTCCTCAGCTGGCTGTCATCCAGTGAGCCTGTGATCTCTTTCCGGTAGCGGGCGATAAACGGAACGGTCGCGCCTTCGTCGAGCAGTTCGACGGTGGCATTAACCTGTTGCTCGCGGACACCGAGTTCCTCGGCGATACGCCTGGAGATACTGTTCATGCAACCTCTGTCTGATGCTTTGCCAATAAACCAGTAAAGGTACAGCGGCTTACTGCTGCAGGCAAGCGGCCTGTCCCCGCTTGTTCAGGAATTGCACAAGATCCGCCCAGGGCATGGGCCGGGCGTAGTAATAGCCCTGGATTTCATCGCAATGCTGCTGGCGCAGAAACTCCAGTTGCCCTTCGGTTTCCACGCCTTCGGCGACGACGCTGATCTGCAGGCTGTGGGCCAGGCTGATAATGGCCCGGATAATGTGTTCGGCGTCTGCGGAATTACCCAACTCCTGCACAAACGACTTGTCGATCTTCACCAGCGAGATGGGCAGATGCTGGAGATTGCTCAACGATGAAAAGCCGGTGCCGAAATCGTCCAGGGCAAAACTGATACCCAGCTGGTTCAATTCCCGCAGGCAGCGCTGGGCGTACTCCGGGTCGTGCATCATGGCACTCTCGGTCAGCTCCAGCTCCAGCAGACTGGTATCCACGTTGGCGTTAAAGATGATGCGGAAAATGGTTTCGGTCATCTTGCGATCGTGAAACTGCCTGAACGACAGGTTGACCGCGAACACCAGCCCGGGGAAACCGAGCTCGGCGGACTCCTGCAGGCGTTTGCAGGCCTGCTCGATGACCCAGTAACCAATGGGCACGATCAACCCGCTGCGCTCGGCAACCGGAATGAATTCGTCCGGCCCCACCAGCCCGCGCTCCGGGTGATTCCAGCGCAACAGGCATTCGACACCCCGTACTTCTTCCGTGGCCAGATCAATCCGGGGCTGATAGTAAAGCTCCAGTTCCTTGCCTCGAAGGGCGTTGCGGAGGTCTGCCTCCAGACGAAGCTGGTAACCGGCGGAAATGTGCAGCTGGCGGTCGTAAAAACGGTAGCTGGTGCCCGGATCCCGTTTTGCTTCGAACATGGCGCGGTTGGCCCGGCGCAACAGATTCTCGGCGCTGTCTCCGGCTTCCGGGTAGGTTGCGACACCAAGGCTGGCACTGACCACGACCGTCTGGCCATCAATCGTAACCGGCTCATCAAGGGCGTTGACCACCTTGCGGATAATCTGGGTGATATCGAGGGAGTCCTCGACCTTTTCAACAATAATGGCCAGTTCGTCACCCCCGATACGCATCAGCGAATCGACGCGACGAAGAGAATGACGAAGACGCTCTGCCAGCTTCATCATCAACTGGTCGCTTTTCTGGTAACCGAAAGATTCATTAATGCTGCGGAAGTCATCGATATTGAGGTGCAACAAGGCCAGCCGATGGCCTGCACGCTCAGCCCGCAGCAAGGCCTGCTGGAGACGATCGAAGAAAAGGTCCCGGTTGATAAAACCGGTGGCGACTTCGCGGCCCAGCTGACCATGGGCGGACTCGGACAACTGGTCCCGATACCAGAGGCATTTCACGGCCCGACGGAACGTCCAGTGGTCCAGGGTTTGACGACAAAGGTAATCGGCAGCTCCGGCAGCCAGCAACTCTGGCGCGCGCTCCATCGGCGGCTCGGCACTGAGGGCCAGAACCGGTTTTTCATTGCTGGCGACCGCCAGATATTGCAGGAAAGACGCCTCTGAGCCACCATGGAACACGCAGTCCCAGACGATGACATCAAAACTGGCGTTACGGATCAGATCATCACAATCCACCAGATCCGGGCACCAGGTCGCGTCCGCACTGATGTCGACGTCACCCGCCAGAAGAGCATTCAGCCAGAGAAAATCAGCGTAGTCTGGTGTAAGAACCAAAAGGCGCAACTGTCCGGGCCTCATGGTTTCCAGTGGCAGTGTCATCAAGCAGGATCCATTTATGCGTGAACAACCGAGTCCGTTCTGTTAATCATAGTCTATAGATCCCCAAGGTACAGTAACTCTGTCTGGTGTAGAATAAGCCCACGTCCGTTATCCCCATTTCGTTCCATTCTGGCCATTTATTTGTGAACAAGCTCAACCCGAGACAAAGCGAAGCAGTCCGCTATGCCGATGGCCCGATGCTGGTGCTTGCCGGGGCAGGCAGTGGCAAGACCAGCGTGATTACCCGCAAGATTGCCTACCTGATCGAGCAACTTGGAATACCGGGGCGTCATATTGCCGCAGTCACCTTCACCAACAAGGCTGCCCGTGAAATGAAAGAGCGGGTTGGCAGGATCGTTGACCGGAAGCTGACCCGGGGCCTGATTGTATCTACTTTTCACAATCTTGGCCTCAACATGATCCGTGAGGAGCACACGCATCTTGGCTACCACCCCGGCTTCTCGATCTTTGATGCCGAGGATGCCAAGGCCCTGTTACAGGATCTGATGCTCCGGGAAGCCAGCGCCGAGGCCGGGGACGAACTCAACGACATCCAGATGACCATCTCCTCCTGGAAAAACGCCATGCGGGGGCCCGCCGAGGCCCTGAGCAAGGCTGCCGATGAGCGTGAACAGCGTATTGCCATTATCTACAAGAAATACAACGAGTACCTGAAAGCCTACAACGCGGTCGATTTTGATGATCTGATCCTGCTGCCCGTGATGCTGTTCCGCTCGAATCCGGACGTGCTCGCGAAATGGCGGCGGAAGATTCGCTACATGCTGGTGGATGAATACCAGGACACCAACGTGTGCCAGTATGAACTAGTCAAGCAGCTGGTGGCCGAGCGGGCCGCGTTTACCGTGGTTGGAGACGACGACCAGTCCATCTATGCCTGGCGCGGTGCCCGGCCCGAAAACCTGGCCCAGCTAAAGGAAGACTTCCCTAGCCTGAAAATCGTCAAGCTTGAACAGAATTACCGGTCCACTGCCCGGATCCTGCGCAGTGCCAACACAGTAATTGCCAATAATCCCCACGTGTTCGAGAAGGCGTTGTGGAGTGATCACACCATCGGCGAGGAAATCCGGATTGTCCGATGCCGCAACGAAGACGCGGAAACCGACCGCGTTGCCACCGAGATCCTCGACCAGAAACTAAAAAAAGGGCTCGATTTCCGGGACTTTGCCGTGCTGTATCGGGGTAACCACCAGGCACGACTGCTGGAAATGAAACTGCAGGCCTACCAGATCCCCTACCGCATCTCCGGCGGCCAGTCGTTTTTCTCGAAGAACGAGATCAAGGACGCCATGTCCTACCTGCGGCTGTTGATCAATCCGGACGACGACGCCGCGTTTCTGCGGGTGGTCAATGTGCCACGCCGGGAGATCGGTCCGCGCACGCTGGAGCAGCTCAGTCACTACGCCCGGTCCCGCAACGTCAGCCTGTTCAAGGCCCTGGGTGACATGGGCGCAGAGACCCACGTGACCGAGAAGGGGCTGGATCGCCTGCGGCGTTTTGCCCACTGGGTGGATGCCACCTGCGAGCGGTTGCACAGCGAGAACCCGATACCCGTGATCAAACAGCTGTTCACGGACATCGAATACGAGGAGTGGCTGCACCAGCACTCCGGCACCCCCAAACAGGCCGAGCGGCGGATGGAGAACATCTGGTACCTGGTGGAGTCCATCCAGCGCATGCTCGACGATGGCAAGGGCACGGCCGATGAGCTCGGCATCGAGGATGCCATCACCAAACTGATCCTTCGGGACATGATGGAACAGCGGGAAGAGGACGATGACAGCGACAAGGTTCAGCTGCTCACCCTGCACGCTTCCAAGGGCCTGGAGTTTCCCCATGTGTTCATCATGGGGCTTGAAGAGGAAATCCTGCCCCACCGAAGCAGCATCGAGGAAGGCAACATCGAGGAGGAGCGGCGGCTGATGTATGTGGGCATTACCCGCGCCCGGGAAACACTGACGCTGACCTATGCGGCTAGCCGCAAACAGTACGGGGAAAAGCTGGAAACCATCCCGAGCCGTTTTCTTGATGAACTGCCCGAAGAAGATCTCAAGTGGGAGGGCACTGGCGACCTGGATGTGGAAGCCAATCAGAAAAAGGGAAAAGCGACTCTGAGCGCCCTTCTGGGCGACCTCGGCCTTTAAAATTCACTTTTTTTCACAATTACTGCAACTTTTGACGCCCCTGATCCGTTTCTGCAAGCGGGAGACCAGATCCCACTTCGACAACAACAAGATCAGGAGGGCTTCATGTCCACACATCGCAATCGATTGTGTCAGCTTACCGGTTCGTTTCTGCTCATTGCGGCGGAGTCCACGACCGCCAGCGCGGGTCTGCTGGGCGGACTCCTCGGAACCTCTAACGAGGATTCATCGAGCCAGACGGCTCTAGCAGAGGATTACTCCGAGAAGGGACGTTTTAGCGAACCTTTTGCGGAACCAACCATCATCGTCGACGGTGAAGCTGTTGAAACCGATGAGAAATGCATCACCCGGGCCGATGGCATGGATGAGTGCAAACCGGCCGCAGGTACCATGGCCCTGCTGAAAGACGGTCGCCTACTCTACCTGAATGCGCTCGAGGGTACCGAAAACGTCGAGCTGTCAATCGTCGCCGAATTCGGCGAAGTCTCGGTCAACGATCAGACCCGTGTATTGTCGCTTGATGAAAGCGACAACCCGTCCTGGCTCAAACCGTCCCCATTGGATGCCGGTGCCAATCCGGACGGCAATGACAGCGAGACCCTCCTCAACGGCACCGAACTCGACGGCTTGATTGATACTGCAGATAACACCAGTAAAAACGACGGTGCGCTGTTCTGCTCGGATGTTATTGGCCTCGCAAACGGCGATGTGATGGCTGTCGGTGGCACCGACTACTACTCGGAGCCCGGCATAGACGGCCTGCCACTCGGCGTTGCAGAGCTGGAAGGCATCAAGAATTCGCGGATATTCGATGAGGCGACCAACACCTGGCGCCAGAGCGGTGATATGACCTACGGCCGCTGGTACCCGTCGCTGGTCACTCTGGGCAATGGCGACGTCTTTGTGGCGAGCGGCGTCACCAAGCTTTTGAAGCCCGTCTATCCGGACGAGCCTCTGAATAGCGGACGCAACGTCGTCCAAACGGAAACCTACAACCCTTGCGCAGGCGTGTGGACGGAGAATCCTTCGACCGCAGACAGGTCACTGCCGCTTTACCCGCGAATGCATCTCCTGCCCAACGGTCACGTGCTCTATAACGCGGGCGGCCAGGCGTTCAATCCATTTGGCCAGGGGTATGACCAGGCCTTGTGGAACATTGTCGCCAGCTACAATCCCGCAACCCAGCGCTGGAACGACATCGGCTATGCCGGACTGCCCCTGAGACTGGATGAAGTCGGGCTGGACCAGCTCAGCAGCACACTGAATATCACCAATCTTTCCCTGGACCAGATCGGCTCATTGCTGGGCGATGTGCTGGAAGCTCCGTCTGATCTGCTGGAGAGCGGCGCAGAGCTGGGCGTTTCAGAGGACGACCTTCGAATGGCCATTGCCGGTGGCATGCGCGGCTCCACGTCCTCAACCATGTTACCTCTCAAGCCAAACGCCAACGGTGAGTACACGGACGTCGAGCTTCTGACTGCCGGTGGTGTTCCCAGTTACGCTCTACTGACCAATCCCGGCGGCTACCTGCCCACGGATCAGAGCCGGATCGACCGCATAACCACGAATGGCGATGACATCGGCTACGAATCAAGACTCACTGGCTCGCTCAACCAGCCACGCTGGTATGGCACCAATGTTCTCATGCCTGACGGCAGCGTCATGGTATTCAGTGGCGGCAACCGCGATGGTGTCGTAGCACCCGGCCTTGAGGGCCCAATTCGCACGGCCGAGCGCTTTGATCCGGAAACGGGCACGTGGACTGAAATGGCAACGGGCCACAGGGCACGGACTTACCACAATACAGCGGTACTTATGGAAGACGGTCGTGTGATGATTGCCGGGCATTCGCCGATCAATACCGCCTACCTGACCTTCGTCGATCTTCAGGACTTCGGTTTGGCGCCGTATGACGGACGGGATCCCAGCTTTGAAATCTACACACCACCCTATGCCATGCGTGACGACCGCCCGGAAATCCAGAGCGCGCCGCGCAACCTGAGCATTGGTGATCGCTTCAATATAAAGGTTGACCAGGCCGACCAGATCGACAAGGCGCTGCTGATTCGCCGGACGGTCATGACCCATGTGATTGATGGCGACCAGCGCGCCATTGAACTGGTCATGGAAAGAGGCAACGGCAACAAGCTGACCCTGAAAATGCCAGACAACCACAACGTGGTCCCCGCCGGCGAGTACATGCTGTTCGTGAGCAAACAGACGACTGAAGGAAGGGTGCCATCAATATCGGCTCCCATCACCGTGGTCAACGAGAACCTCGAATGCATGGCGCCAACCCAGATGGCGGGCGACACCACGACCGCCGACGGAATTATCGAATCAACACTTGAGATTCTGTAACCAGGCAACGGGAGTACATTATGAAAAACGGACGGATCAGTACTGGCGGCTTGCCACTGGTTTTGTTCGGCCTGATGCCCCTGCTGGCTTCCTCGCCAGCGGGGGCGCATGGGGCACCCGACGCAGAGGGCGCTCCCTCTGAGATCGTGCAGGCCCGCATTACCGAGCAGCCGAACATTCAGGGATTGAACGCGATGATTCTGGATGCCCCACGCCCGGGCATCCTGTTGAGCTACCGGGGCGACACCCCTCTGACAGTATTGGGAACCCAAGACGAGGCATTTCTCAGGTTTACTGGCAAGACCGTCATGGTCAATACCGAAAGCCCGAGCTGGCGGTCTCTGCCAAACGCCCCCACTCTCTCGGGAACGCCCGTTGAGGAGAGTGACAGATGGGCAGTGCTGTCGCAAAGTGCCAGTTTTGGCTGGCTAGACCCACGCCTGGCAGCGATGGAGAGCATGCATCACCAGGAACCAGAACATCAGAGCTGGTCGATCAGCCTGCAAACCGCCTCCGGCGAAACAGCGATTATAGTCGGCGAGCTGAGGCGTAAACCGCTCCCCTGACCGCCTAAACCGGAAGGCCGAAAGGCCATAAGAAAAAGCCCCCGAATATCGGGGGCTTTTCTTTTACTCAAAATAGCCTTACTGACTTTCTGCCACCAGGTGCTCGACAGCCGCCTGAATTTCTTCATCCGGACAGCTTGCACAACCGCCCTTTGCAGGCATGGCATTGAAGCCATTGATCGCGTGACTGACCAGAGTGTCCAGCCCTTTATCGATGCGAGGAGCCCAGGCATCGGCATCACCAATCACAGGTGCACCAGCAGCACCGGTGGTGTGACACGCCATGCAAACCGCGTCATACACTTCGCTACCTGAACGAGGACCAGAGCTGGCGGTCTCGGTCGGAGCAGCAGCACTGCCACATTCGTCACCCTGCAGACACACTTCGCCAACCGGCTGGATACGTGCACGGATTTCATCTTCGACGCTTGCCATTACGGCGCTAGCTGTCAGGCCTGCAACGACCAACACAGCAGCCAGGACTCTCTTCATCTTCACAATGCACCTCGCATTTGAGCGTTATAATCTTCGGTCGCCGCATTATAGCGACTGAAACCCGGCAAAAAAACCAAACAGCAAAATCATAAATTGATTTCAACCATTTTAATTGCGATTTCGTAAGTCAGAGGGTGTTTCGCGAACAATCCGGTTACCATGGTGTTCGCCGACGTTTCATCATTCAGGACCTGTTTCCATGACCAATTCGGAACCGACTTCACCCCACCCGTTGCGCAAACCGCTGCTGATTGCCGAATTTACGGCGCTTGCCGTTTTGCTGGCTTCCATGGGGTGGTTTTCCAGCCAGACCAGCGACGGTCAGACCATCAGCGCCGGCTGGCTGCTGATTCCAGCCTTCGCCAGCCTCGGGGTCTTCATCAGCTTTATCGGCCTCATGTACCTGCGCTGGGTAGCCTCGGCGGAAAGTGGCAACCGGTTCAAGCACAAGGTTATTTTCTCACTTCTGGCCGTCACCCTGATCGGCGTCTGGATCTATGGCATTGCCAACACCTGGTTCAGTCTGACCGCCAGCTAGGAGAGCACCTGATGACATCCCCACACCTGTTGGCGCCGCCCACGGCCATCATTACCTTCTCGTTGATGCTGTCGGTGCCTGTAAACGTGTCGGCACAGACTGAGGAAGCGCCCTCCATTGATTCACCCGAACAGTGCGCCCTGATTGACGATGGCATCAAGCGACTGGCCTGTTTTGACAGCCTCTACAAACCCACTGAGAGCCAGGCCCAGGCATCGGAAAGCGCCAAGGAACAGGCCGAGAAGAGCGCGGAGCAACTGGCGCCCAATGGTAAAGATCTCGATGCCGTTGCCGGCAGTGCCTTGGAAGGCGATTCCGACGCAGGCGTTATGTCTGCCTTGGTGGACCGCTATGTGGCCGCCGAGAAAGCCGTGTTTTCCTTTTCCGGCAGCTTTGTGGGGCACCGGCCCACCTACATCCTGCCGGTGAGCTGGGTGAAAGACCCGAACGAATCGCCATCCAGTCCCCGGCTAGGGTCCATCGGTTATGACTACGACCTGGAACGGGAAGAAGCCAAGTACCAGATCAGTTTCAAGGTCCCACTGCTGACGGGAATTCTGGATGACCGCACAACACTCTGGTTTGGCTATACCCAGACCTCGTTCTGGCAGGTGTACAACCAGGACGACTCCGCGCCTTTCCGGGAAACCAACTACGAGCCGGAGATATTCGCCCGATACCAGACCGACTGGGATATCGGACCGGGCCGACTGAATGGCGTGACCCTCGGATTCAATCACCAGTCCAACGGGCAGTCTGAACCGAAGTCCCGGAGCTGGAATCGCATCATGGGCTCAGCCGCGTACAGTTATGATCGCTGGCTCTTTATGGTCCAGCCCTGGTATCGGATTCCGGAGAACAATGACGATGATAATGCGGACATCCAGCGCTACCTGGGGTATGCCAATTACCATGCGGTATACAAGCTGACCGAGGATCGGACGTTTTCGTTGCGGCTGATGAATAACCTGCGGTCGGATGATAACAAGACGTCGGTGGAGTTCGGGTACAGTTTCCCAATGGGGGATACGGTTAAGGGGTTCTTCCAGTACTACAACGGGTATGGGGAGAGTCTGATCGACTATAACCACCGGATTCAGCGGTTCGGTATCGGGATTATGCTGAACGACTGGCTCTGACTTCAGGTGCAAGACCGACTGGGACGCTTGTCCTCCTGAAACACGCTCCTAACGGCACATCCCTGTGACGCTTGGGCTCCGCCATCCCTGGCTCCGCACAGTTTCATGAGGACAAGCGTCCCACTCGGCCCCAAAAAAAGGAGTTACCTCTCCTCGTTCAATCTCTGCATTTCTGCCAGCAATTCTTCCGTCTTCTCTTCCATCAACGGAATATCCGCCCGCGATTCTACGTTCAACCGTACAACCGGCTCGGTGTTGGACATTCGTAGGTTGAAGCGCCAGTCGTCGAATTCGATGCTTACGCCGTCCACGTGGCTGACGCTTTTGGCGCCAACGCTGTATTTGGCTTCAATCGCAGCGATGACCTTGGGGGGATCATCGATGGTGCGGTTGATTTCGCCGCTGGCGGGGTAGGCTTCGATTCGGGCATCGATGAGCGACGACAGGGTCTGGCCGGACTGGCAGAGGCGTTCGGCAACCAGCAGCCAGGGGATCATGCCGCTGTCGCAATAGGCGAAGTCGCGGAAGTAGTGGTGGGCGCTCATTTCGCCACCATACACGGCATCTTCGTCACGCATTCTCTGTTTGATGAAGGCGTGGCCGGTCTTGCTCTCGATGGCTTCGCCACCGGCGGCTTTCACCAGATCAAGGGTGTTCCAGGTCAGACGGGGGTCATGGATGACCTTGCCGCCGCCGGTTTTGCGCAGGAACTGGTCGGCGAGCAAACCAACAATGTAGTACCCCTCTATGAAACGGCCGTTTTCGTCGAAGAAGAAGCAGCGGTCGTAGTCGCCATCCCAGGCGATGCCCATGGCAGCGCCTTCCGCGATAACGGCGTCGGCCGTCGCCGCCCGGTTTTCCGGGAGGATCGGGTTCGGTACGCCGTTGGGAAAATGGCCGTCTGGCTGGTGGTGCACTTTCACGAATTCAAAGGGCAGGTGCTGTTCGAGTTCATCGATCACCAGGCCGGCGCCGCCGTTACCGGCGTTGCAGACAATGGTCAGCGGGCTGAGCGAACCGGCATCGATATACCCCAGGAGATGGTCCACGTAGGCGCTCATCACCTCAAGTGGTTCGTAGCGACCCTGCTGAGGTGCATCACCGAATGGCTCCAGCACCCGGTCGCGGATCTCGTTCAGACCGTTATCGGAGCTGATAGGCCGGGATTCAGGGCCGACCATTTTCATGCCGTTGTGATCTTTGGGATTGTGGCTGGCAGTCACCATAATGCCGCCGTCCATCTTGTAATGGCTGGTGGCAAAATACACCTGCTCGGTGCCGCACAGGCCGATATCAAACACATCCGCGCCGGCGGCCATGAGGCCGGAGCTGAGTGCCTCGGCAATGTCGGGACTGGACAGCCGGATGTCGTAGCCCACGATGACTTTTTTCGCGCCAGTGATTTCCACGTAAGCGCGTCCGATTTTTTCAGCAAGGACCGGATTCAGTTGATCCGGCACCCGGCCTCGCAGGTCGTAGGCTTTAAAACAGGACAAGTCCATTGTCTGAAATTACTCCGCGGCGGATGACTGAAGCTGGATGTAGTTCTGGATGCCCATCTGGGAAATCATTTCCAGCTGGGTTTCCAGCCAGTCGATGTGCTCTTCTTCACTATCGAGAATGCTGCGGAACAGTTCACGGCTGGTGAAATCCTGCACTTCCTCGCAGTAGAGGATCGCTTCTTTCAGGTCGGTGTGGGCAATTTCTTCCAGTTTGAGATCGCAGGAGATCATTTCCTCGACGTTTTCGCCGATCAGCAATTTGTTCAGATCCTGGAGATTGGGCAGCCCTTCGAGGAACAGGATCCGCTCGATAAGCTGGTCTGCATGCTTCATCTCGTCGATGGATTCTTCGTATTCCTTGGCGGCCAGCTTGGTAATACCCCAATCCTTGTACATGCGGGAATGGAGAAAGTACTGGTTAATAGCGGTCAGCTCGTTGCCGAGGACCTTGTTCAAGTGCTGGATGACCTTTTTATCGCCTTTCATACTCGGGCTCCCTGATGGCCGAATGAATCAGTGTCTTAGGATAGCCCCTTATGGCGCAGGATAAAAACAGAACCGGACAATCGTGCCGGTCAGGCAGGCTGGGCGAGCATATTGGCCATGGCCAGGTAGTCGGGCGTGCGGCTCTCGCGCAGGATTTCGCGGGCGGTGCAGGCGCAGCGTCCACACTGGGTGCCGACACCCAGCTCTTTGCCAAGCTGGCGCATGGATGACACGCCGTTATCGGCAGCTTCGCGAATTTCCCGGTCGGTTACGCCGTGGCAAAGACATACGTACATAGCAGTGACTCACCAATGACAATAAAAGTTAGTGATAATTATTGTCATTGGCATCTCGAAATGCAAGCCTTCTGGCTTAAATTTGTGCAACTTTTGTGTTGCGAGACTCACAACCCCCGGGTCAGATTCCGCGAACCTGCGTCGGTAACCACCACGTTGTCCTCGATACGGATTCCGCCGCAGCCTCTCAGCCGCCCAATCAGCTCCCGGTTTAAATATCGCCCCAGCTCGCCTTCCAGCAGTGGATCCAGCAGCGACGGAATGAAATAGAGACCCGGCTCGATGGTTACCACCATACCGGGTTCAAGCCGGCGGGTGAGACGGAGAAATGGCGCATCTTCCGGAGGCGGCGTGGGCTTTCCAGCTACGTCGTGAACCTGGACGCCCAGGAAGTGACCGATGCCATGGGGGAAGAACACACGGGTGATGCCCTTTTCGACGATGTCCTCGTCATCCAGGCCGATAACCAGACCAGTCGCCGACAGCAGGGCGGCAAGCCCCTGATGCGCCTTGCGATGAATGTCGATGTAGTCCACCCCGGGCGCGACCATGTCGCAGAGCCTGACCTGAAGCCGGTCGAGACCGTGGATCAGCGCCGCGAAGTGGGACTCTCCCGGGCCTGCCGTGGTGCGGGTTATATCGGAGCAGTAGCTCCGAAAACGGACCCCGGCATCGATCAGCAGGCTGCGGGTCTGCCCTGGCGGCTGCGTATCGTAATACTGGTAGTGCAACGTCCCGGCGTGCTCGTTCAGCCCGATAATGCTGTGATAAGGCGCTTCGGCTTCCCGCTGACCGGTTGCCTGCTGGTAGGCCAGATTGATGCCAAACTCGCTCTCACCGACCAGGAACGCCTCCCGGGCCGCCGCGTGGCCTGCCAGAGCCAGTCTGTTCGCCTGCGCGAGACACTCGATTTCGTAGGGCGTTTTGCACACGCGGGTCTCGTCCAGATCCCTCAACAGAGCCTCCGGGTTTTTCTCACCCGGAATATTCCATATCAGGGCAGGATCCCCGATCACCGCAAGGCTTTCCGGATCATCCAGCAACGGGGCCTCGGGTGAGGCACTGCTGCGAACCTCGATGAATTGCTGCCAGGGCTCTTCCGCCAGTGGCGAATTGGCGTGCCAGAAGTCGACCGGTTCGAACAGCCAGAGCACGGGCTTGTGCCCGGCCCGGATCCAGAGCCAGCAGTGTTCGCGACCGGCCAGCCCGGTCCAGTGCAGAAACGGACCATAACCCTGGAAATGCCAGGCCTGGTCATCTCCATAACGGTAAGGCGCGGCGCCGGAAGCAATCAGCAGGCTGTCGTAGCCATGCTCTGCCAGGGCCGATTCGTATCGGGCCTGCAGTTCTTTCAGGTGATCGGTCTGCAGCGACAACAGCGCATTATCAGGCATGGCCATCTTCCAGTGTTTTCCAGAGCGTTAAAAGATCGTCCGACCGGGTGTCACGGAGACGGATCAGGCGAATTTCCAGGGGGACATCCCAGCCTTCGTCACCGGCTCGCACCAGACTGCCGAACTGTTCGCTTTTTTCCATCATGCGCCGGGGCAACCAGCCCATGTCGAAACCCTGCTTCACCAGCGCCTTGATGCTGGCGGACTGGGTGTTCTCGTTCAGGGGTAACAGATTGGCCGTCAACCTGTTGCGGGCAAGATGGCCCTCAATCGCCGATTGCAGGAAACCACGACTGTGATAAGCGATCAGCGGTACCGGCTGCTCCGGGCTGCCCGGCAAGGCAAACCGCGGATGCCCCTGATCATCAGCAACACTGACCGGAACCAGGGATTCGCGAGCCAGCACCAGCCAGTCGTAGCTATCGGCAGTCAGCCTCCCGCCCCAGGGCAGATCTGGATGCCAATAGCACAGCACCAGATCACACTCACCACTATCCAGCGCCTCCAGAAACTGTTCCCCCACCCAGCTGGTGGCATTCAGATTGAGCTGCAAACGCTCGGCAATGCCCGCGTCTTTCGCCCAGCCCTGGTAAAAGTGCGAAAACAGACCCTGCGTGGAACCCACACTGATCCTGGCAGACACCTCGGCTTCAAGGGCGCTGATTCGATCGCGGGTATCCCGCACATCCCGGGTGATCCGCTCGCACAGCTCCCTGAATATCTCGCCAGCGGGCGTCAGCGAGAGCGGCAGCGTCTGGCGGTTGACCAGCGTGCTGCCCATGGCTTCTTCCAATAATTTGATCCGGCGGCTGAACGTAGGCTGGCTCACGTGCTGCAACTCGGCAGCACGTGAGAAATGGCGCGTTCGGGCCAGCGCCAGAAAATCTTCCAACCAGCGTACTTCCATGGAGTCCCCTGAGGGTATGTCGTTGTATCGATGCGAGTTCTGCTGCTGGCATCATAGCCTATCGCAGCGGCGCCGTTACAACCGGCCCTCTTCCACCGCGTGGCACGCAACCTGGGTTCCGCCATCCGTGGTGATCAGCTGGGGCACTTCCTGCCGGCATCGCTCGTTGGCATAAGGGCACCGCCCATGAAACACGCAGCCCGACGGCAGGTTCACCGGCGTGGGCACCTCTCCTTTCAGGCGGATGTGGTTGGGGCGATCGTCCTCCAGTTTCGGAATAGCCGACAACAGCGCCTGGGTGTAGGGATGTCGGGGCGCGGAAAACAGCGTTTTTGTATCCGCCAGCTCACAAATCCGCCCAAGGTACATGACGGCAACACGGGTGCCGAAATGCTCAACCACCGCCAGATCGTGGGTAATAAACAGGTAGGTCAAGCCCCTGCTTTCCTGGGCGTCCATCAGAAGGTTCAGCACCTGGGCCTGGATCGAGACGTCCAGGGCCGAGATCGGCTCGTCGGCCACGATGAACTCCGGATCAACTGCCAGGGCCCGGGCAATGGCGATCCGCTGGCGCTGGCCACCGGAGAATTCGTGGCCGAAGCGGTTGCCCCAGTCCTGATCAATGCCCACCGAATGCATCACCTCATGGATCTTGTCCCGCACCTGCACCGGGGACCAGTCCGGATGATGGAACCGGATCGGCTCCTCCAGGGTCTGCTGGATGGTCATGCGCGGGTTCAGGGACGCATAGGGATTCTGGAAGATCATCTGCATCTTGCGCCGGTACGGCAGTGAATCCTTGCGCTCCAGATTGTCGATGCGCTGGCCGTCGTAGTGAATCTCGCCGGCGCTGGGCGAGAGCAACCCCATCACGGTTCGGGCCACGGTCGACTTGCCACAGCCGGATTCGCCCACCACGCACAGGGCCTCGCCCTTCTGCACTTCCAGGTCCACGCCGTTGATGGCGTGGACAGCCTCCTGTTTGCGGCGGAAGCGTCCACCCTCAAAGGTGATCTGCTCCAGCAGGCTGCCGGACAGGTCAAAGCGTTTCTCGAGACCGCTGATACTTACCAGAGGGGAGGTCATGATTCGGCCTCCTGCATGCGTTTCTCCTGTTCAATCAGGTTGGCAACTTCGTAACAGGCCACATTCACATTGCCCGAGCGCACATACTCCGGCATGGCCTGCTTGCACTGCTCGGTGGCGAAGTTGCAGCGGGGATGGAACGGACAGCCGGAGGGCACGTTCTTCAACGATGGCATGGAGCCGGGAATCTGGAACAGCCGCTCGCCGGGCTCGCCCATCTGGGGCAGCGCGTTGATCAGCCCCTGGGTGTAGGGGTGCTGGGCATCGTTGATAATTTCCCGGGTCGGCCCCTGCTCGATAATCCGGCCGGAGTACATGACCAGCATTCGCTGGGTCACCTGGGAAACCACGCCCAGATCGTGGGTAATCAGCATCAACGCCACGTTCTCCTGTTCGCACAGGTTCAGTAGCAGATCCATGATTTCCGCCTGAATGGTGACATCCAGAGCCGTCGTGGGCTCATCCGCGATGATGATTTCCGGATCCAGCAGCAGGGCGATGGCAATGATCACCCGCTGGCGCATGCCCCCGGACAGCTCATGGGGGTATTGATCGAGACGCTTCTCCGGAGAAGGAATCTGCACCTTCTGCAGCCGGTCCAGAGCAATGGCACGGGCTTCTTTTTTACTGATTTTCCGATGGGCAAGGAGAGCCTCCACCATCTGGGTTCCGATGGTGAGGACCGGGTTCAGGGTCATCATCGGATCCTGGAAGATCATGGCGATACGGTTACCACGGATTCGGCGCAGCTCCCGCTCGCTCATGGCGGCGAGGTCCCTGCCCTCGAACAGGATCTGTCCGCCGGCGATGTAGCCCGGCTTGGCAATCAGGTTCAGGATGGAAAAGGCAGCCACCGACTTGCCGGCACCGGACTCCCCCACCAGGCCCAGGCGCTCGCCCTTGTCCAGGCTGAAGCTGATGCCGCGCAGCGCTGTCAGGTCGCCACCACGCACGGCAAAACGTACATCAAGATCTTTTACTTCCAACAGTGCCATGGTGTTACCCCTTGTACAGCCGTGGGTTCATCACATCCCGCAACCAGTCACCCAACAGGTTGATGACCAGCACGAGCACCACCAGCACCAGGCCCGGGATCAGGGTGATCCACCAGGAACCGCTCTGGATGTAGTCAAAGCCGGATTTGATCAGCGAGCCCAGCGACGGCTGGGTCTCCGGCATGCCAAGCCCCAGGAACGACAGCGCCGCCTCGGAGATAATGGCGTTGGCGATCTGGACCGTGGCGATAACGAAGATGGGCGACAGCGTATTGGGCAGGATGTGCCGGAACATGATCCGACGGGTCCCGAAACCCATCACCTTGGCCGCATCCACGTACTCCTTCTTCTTTTCCGCCAGCACCGAAGCACGAACGGTCCGGGCAATCTGGGGCCACTCGGCAACACCGATGATGAAGATCAGCATGTAAATGGCGATCTCACCGAACATCAGGTTACCGAAGCTGGCCTTGAACACTGCGCCCACGATGATGGCAACCATCAGAGTGGAGAAGGACAGCTGCACATCGGCAATGCGCATCAGCACCGCATCGACCTTGCCACCCAGGTAGCCGGCGAGGAGACCGAACAGAATGCCCAGAAACGCCTGCAGGACCACCGCCCCGAAACCGATCATCAGGGACACCCGGGTACCGTAAAGAATCGTGGACAGCAGATCCCGGCCCTGGGCGTCGGTGCCCAGAGGAAATGCCGGATCGGCTCCGCTCATGCCCACCGGGGGCAGCTCAGAATTCATAATGTTGATCTGCGCCAGATCGTAGGGATCGGCGGGCGCCAGCAGGGGCGCGAACACCGCCGCCAGCACCATCAGCAGCAGCACGGCAAAGCTGACAATCGCCACCTTGTCGCGCTTGAAGCTGTACCAGAAGAAGGACTCGCGGAAGCGGTACCAGCGGGAAACCGTTGCCGTTGTCATGCTTTCTTTCCTGTCAGTTTGACGGTGGGATTCACCAGACCGTAGATCAGATCCACCAGGGTATTGGTAACCACGAAAATCAGGCCCACCACCATCAGGTAAGCCACGATCAGCGGAATGTCACTGCGGGTAATGGCCTCCAGGAACATCAGGCCCACGCCCGGCCACTGGAACACGGTTTCCGTAAGGATGGTGTACGCCACCATAATGCCGATCTGCACGCCACCCACGGTGATCACCGGAAGCATGGTGTTCTTGAGTGCGTGCAGGAAGTTGATGCGGCCGGCGCTCAGGCCCTTGGCCCGGGCGTAACGCACATAGTCGCTCTGCAGCACTTCCATCATCTCGGCCCGGATCAGCCGGATAAACAGCGGCAGCATGATCGAGGCCAGCGACACCGACGGTAGGATCAGGTGCATCAGACCGGTACCGGTGAAGAAGCCCGATTCCCAGGTGCCGAACAGGTGAGTCAGCTCATCACCACGCCCGTAAGAGGGCAGGCCGCCCTCAGTGGAAAAGAAGTCGTTCAGCCACTGCCCCCTCCCGGTATCGGACGGAAACCAGTTCACCGTCACACCAATGGAGAACAGCTGAATCAGCACAATGGCCGTCAGGAACACCGGGATGGAAATACCCACGGTACTGACGCCCATAAAGAATTTGGATAACCATGCCTGGGGCCGGATAGCGGCATAGACACCAATCGGCACGGAAAGAAACACAATAATCAGACTGGCACCGATGACCAGCTCCAGCGTCGCCGGCAGGTGCTCGGCGATCACTTCCAGGGTCGGCTTGCTGTAGAAATAGGAGTTGCCCAGGTCGCCCTGGAGCGCATTGCCTGCAAACCGCAGGTACTGCACCACCATCGGGTCGTTCAGGCCAAGCTCCTCTCGAATGGCTTCCCTCTCCTCTTCGGAGACGGACATCCCCACCATTTCCTGAAGCGGGTCCCCGAGGCCATCCTGAATGGCAAAGGCAATCACGCTGATCACAAACATGACCAGAAACGCCTGGGAAATCCGCTGAACCAAAAACGCTAACATGGAAAGCTTCCGGATAAGGCTTGCAAACAAAAGGCCGGCGCCGGATCACTCCAGCGCCGGCCGGCCATCAAAGGCAGTTACTCAACAACCAGATCACCCAGGTACGGGAAGTTCATGACATTGAGCACCGGCTCAATATTCACGTTCTTCTTGGAGGCCCAGGCCAGGTCCTGCCAGTGCAGCGGAACAAAGGCGGCATCATCGTACAGACGCTGTTCCACTTCCTGCAGCATGGCGGCACGCTTGTCCAGGTCGGTCTCGACGTTGGCCTTCTGTACCAGGGCGTCGATTTCCGGGTTGCAGTAGTTACCGGCGTTGTACTGGCCAGCGCCAGTGTCGGCATCCGGGCAGAAGGTCAGGAACTCGTAGAAGTTGGCGGAGTCCTCGGTATCCGCGTGCCAGCCGATCATCATCATGTCAGCGGCGCGGTTGTCATACTCCGGCCAGTACTGGGCCTTTGGCAGGGTTTTCAGATCCACCTTGATGTTGATGCGCGCCAGCATGGCAGCCACTGCCTGAGCGATCTTGTCGTCGTTCACGTAGCGGTTGTTCGGCGCCATCATGGTGATTGTGAAACCGTCCTCGTAACCGGCTTCCTTCATCAGCTCCTGGGCCTTGGCCACATCGAAGCGCGGTGTCAGGGACTCGTTATAGCCCTGGTAGCCTTCAGGCGACATCTGGGCAGCAGGGGTGGCGAAGCCTTTCATGATCTTGGCGGCAATGCCTTCCTGGTTGATGGCATAGGCAATCGCCTGGCGAACCTTCGGGTTCTTGAAGGCTTCCACTCGCTCCTGGTTCATGTGGAACAGGATGATGCGGGTGCCACTCATGGTGACCAGGTTGGCGTTCTTGTCGTTGCGGATCCGCTCCAGATCATTGGGCGGAACCGGGGCGATAAAGTCGACACCACCGGACAGCAGCGCAGAAACCCGGGTGTTGTTCTCTTTGATCGGAGTCAGCACGATCTTGCCGACGTTACCCGGGGACTCGGTATCCCAGTAGTCGTCGAAGCGCTCGAACTCGACGCGGACACCCTGCTTGCGTTCGGTCACGGTGTAAGGGCCGGTGCCCGACAGATTCTCGGATGCGAACGAGTTGCCATGTTTGAGGATGGCGCTCTTGTCTTTGCCGTCTTTGCCGTCTTCGGTCTGGCCGCTGTAGAACTCGCTGTCGAACGGGAAGATATAGGTGGCGGTGTTCAGCAGCAGCGGATAGGGCTCACTGGTGACCAGCTCGAAGGTGTAATCATCGATGATGTTGATGCCGCTGAAGGGCTTGAAGATGGCCTTGAAATCCTGGCTCTGCTTCAGGCGGTCGAAAGTGAACTTCACATCCGCGGTCGTCAGCTCGTTGCCGGAATGGAACTTCACGCCCTAACGGAGTTTGAAGCGCATGGTGTTTTCATCAACCCGGGTCCAGCTCTCTGCCAGGCGCGGCTCGAAACCAAGATCCTTGGTCCAGCGCAACAGCGGATCAAAGGTCATATGAGACAGCTGGAGAATGCCACCAGACAGCTGCTCATGAATGTCGAGGGTCACGGGGTCGGCGTCGTACGCCATCTTCAGTTCCTTGGTCGCCTCGGCAGACAGGGCTACCGGCGCCGCCGCCAGGGCCATGGAACCGACAAATGCTGCAATCAGTTTTTTCATCGCGTTTTCCGTCGCTGTTTTAGGAATTTTCACGGAACATCGGCGCAGAACGGCGCCGAATGCCTGGCCAACAAGCTAGTCTCGGAAAACACTTAGGGCAATCGAAATTGCGACATGGGGCTATACGCCAGGTGAATGACCTGATTTGGCGCAGACTTACAGCCGGAAAACCAGAGGCAGGATCAGGGCAGTAAACACACCGGTAAGTCCCATTCCCAGAGACGCAAACGCGCCGGCGCTATGGCTGATTTCAAACGCCCTGGCGGTTCCGATGGCATGGCCATTCAGCCCCAGGGCAAAGCCCAGAATCCGTTCGTCCTCAACAGGCAAAAGCCGCGCGAGCAGGTCTACGAAGAGGGTTGCCACCACGCCGGTGATCAGAAGCCCGCCCATCATCAGGGGCACAGAACCGCCCAACTGCTCGGTAATACCGATGGCGATAGGCGCAGTAACCGACTTGGGGGCCAGTGACGCCAGCACCTCCGGCGTCGCGCCCAACGCCCAGCCAATCACCACGGCGTAAACCGCCGCCATGGTGGCGGCAATCGGCAGCGTGACCACAATCGGGCGCCACATGGCACGGATATGGTGCACCTGCTGGTACAAGGGAATCCCGAGGGCGACGGTGGCAGGCCCCAGCAACACCGTCAGCCAGCGCGCGCCCTGCTGGTAATCCTGGTAATCCACCGCCAACGCGATGAAGCCAGATAAAAGACACGCAGACAAAACAACCGGCGGCAGCCAGATAGGCCGGCCAATGCGGGAGAACAGCCAGTTGCCGGCAAAGAAGGCACCGAGGGTCAAACCGATCGCAAGAATCGGGGTGGCGGCAAGCGACTCCGGCAGGGCCTGGAAGCGCGCGAGTAGCTCACTCACCATCGCTAACGCCTCTTTTCGTCACCGCTTTCATCAACAACAACGTCGTCAGCACACTGAGAAAGGTGCCCACCAGCAATGCCGCCGCAACCGCCAGCCACTGCCCGGAGAACTGGTTCGCCGTGAAAAACACACCCACCACCCCCGGCATGATCAAGAGCACCAGCACCGATATCAGCCCCTGGCTGGCCCGAGCAAGATCATCACTCACGTTGCCTTTAAGCATCAGCGTGAAGGTAATGACCACCATCCCCAGCACGCCGCCACTCACCGGCAACGCCAGAAGCAGGCGCACAGACTCGCCAAGAATAAAAAACAGCACCAGAACCAGAAAACCACGCAACATCGGCATGCGCTTACACTCACCCGGGAAAGAATTGCATTACACTAGCCCAAACCCCTATCCCGATACCAATGCAGGAAGCCCATGGCGCTCAAAGCAACCATCCTCAAGGCGACGCTCAACATCGCCGACATGGACCGTCACTACTACGCGGATCATCAATTGACCATCGCCCAGCATCCGTCGGAAACGGACCTGCGCGTGATGATCCGGCTGCTTGCCTTTGCCCTGAACGCCGGCGACACCCTCGAATTTACCAAAGGCCTGAGCACCGATGATGAGCCAGAGCTGTGGCAGAAAGACCTGACCGGCGAAATTGAATTATGGATCGAGCTTGGCCTGCCAGAAGAAGACCGAATAAGGAAGGCCTGCAACCGCGCCGGGAAAGTGATCCTCTACACCTATGGCGATCGCGCATTCCCAGTCTGGTGGGACAAACATCACGGCAAGCTGGAACGTTTCGACAACCTCACCATTGTTCACCTACCCGGCGACAGCACTGAGGCCCTGGCAGCGCTCGCGGACCGGTCCATGAGCTTCCAGGTGACCATCCAGGATGGCGAGGTCACCTTCAGCAATGACAACAATCTGGTATCGATTACCCCCGAGCAGCGACTACCCCAGAACTGAGGTCAGGACTTGCCGCCGGGGGCTGGACAGACACCCGCTACGCACGTAAGATTGCGCACTCGAAATCGGCGAGTCATCGTCGAGCTCGAAGCGCCCGTAGCTCAGCTGGATAGAGCGTTGCCCTCCGGAGGCAAAGGTCATAGGTTCGAATCCTATCGGGCGCGCCATTATTTTCAAAGGCTTGCGTGAAAACGCAGGCCTTTTTTATTTGCCTGTGCCCAAATTGTGCCTTGCTGGAGCCCAGTCACTTTAGGCCGCTGCTATATCACTCAGTAAAAAGACCATTGCACGGTTTCCACCTCACCATCTCCAAGGCACAGCCACTCCGCGTTATCTATGAATCCAAAACGCCTTGTTGTCGAAACCTTTGGTCGCAATGCGAACATTGGAAGCAACCAATTAACGCTTCTTCCCGCATTACTTCGAAACCTATATGAGGGAAAGCACACTTTTTCAGTATACAGCTATTTCACATTCCCCCTGAAACCAAGCATAAACGGGTTGCAGTAGCCATCTGGGCAAACGGCATCCTGACTCTCGTCCAGATCGCGGAAAGGACTTTGCCGGCAGCTTGGCGCTGATTGCCGATGCTATACATAACTTCTGGGACATGGCATCGCTGATTATCGCGTTCGCGGCCCGTAAAATTGCGCGTCGCCCGGCTGAATAAAAGCTGACCTTCGGCTACGGGCGAATAAAGGTAGGTGTTGCGCTGTTAAATACACCACCTTGATCATGATAGGGCCCTACCTGATATACGAGGGTGTCATGCGGTTCCCAGATCCGCTGGAACTCAAGGGGTGTTGGGTAGTCTGACTTACATTGTTGCACTGATAATGGACGCGTTGAGCGCGCTGCTGACCTACTCAATGCAGAAGGGCAGCGTTAATATTCATGCGTTGTTTTACACAACTTGTCTGATGCGTTTGCGTCAATAGCAGTGTTATAGGCGGAGCTCTTATCTTGCTCTACGACATGCGCTGGGTTGATTCCGCAATCACCATTGGCATGGCCAGCTATATTCTCTACCTGGACCTGACAGAAATTGGCGGGACCATCAGAACACTCATGCTGGGGAGTCCCGAGGATATCGGCACAGATTCCGTCATTGGGGCAGTATCAGACTTAGAAGGAGTTATCGACTTCACCCCGTACATTTTTGGCAGGTGGGTGAGCATGATGCCTCGCTCGACGCCCGTGTGGTTGTCGAGATGAGTGCGTGGAATGAACTTGAGAAAATCAAGGACGGGATAAAACAGGCTTTGGAGAAAGAGTTCAGCGTAACTCATTCAACACTGGAATTTGAACACCCTGACTACAAGCACGAGGGGGCAAATACCTATAAACATAGTTAACCGGCGCGCTATGTGACATACCTCATCATGCAGATTCCAAACGAATGGCGAACCACAAAGGCACGAGGACTCCATGCGAGACATGATTGAACCCCATCAAATTTGGGCCTACCCCATCGCTGCTGTTCTCGGCCTTTTAGAGGGCAGGAAACCTCCCCCGGGAAATATGTTGCCAGAGTATCTGCCCGGGACTCCATACCCAGGCTCTTGCTTTATAACAACATTACCCAGACACCGCTGCATCATCAGACCTCGCCAGAATCTCGAAAGCAATATGGCGAGGTCTAACTTTCTTTACGCTTCGGAAAAACTCCTGCGTTTCCAGAGATAGTAACCTACCGGTATCACCAGCAGTGCCAGAATCACGGCACTGATCATGCCTCCGACCATGGGCGCGGCAATCCGCCCCATGACTTCCGATCCGGTTCCGCCACCCATCATGACCGGTATCAGCCCGCCGATGATGGCGGCCGCGGTCATCATTATCGGCCGCACCCTCATTCCGGCGCCATGAAGCACTGCATGGCGAAGGTTTTCCCGCCTTGGTTTCAGCCCGTTCTTTTCACAGGTTTCCAGCATCGATTCGTAGGACTGATTGAGATAGACCAGCATGATCACACCAATCTCCACAGCAACACCGGCCAGGGCAATGAAACCGACGCCGACGGCAACCGAGAAGTTGTAACCCAGCAGATACATCAGCCAGAAGGCGCCAACCAACGCGAAAGGCAGGGTAGCCATGATGATACCCACTTCCGCAAAGCGCCCGAAGTTCAGGAACAGCAGCAGGACAATAACACCCAGCGTCACCGGAACCACCAGGCTCAGTTTCTGCTTGGCACGGAGCATGTACTCATACTGGCCAGACCAGTTGACGGAGTAACCGGCGGGCAGGTCCAGCTCCGCCTTCACGGCGGCCTGCGCCTGCTGGACATAGGTGCCGATGTCCACACCTTCGATATCCACATAGCTCCAGCCGTTCAGGCGGGCGTTTTCACTCTTGATGGAGGGCGGCCCGTCCTCCACCCGGATATCGGCCACGTCGGCCAGCGCGATCCGCTGACCGGATTCAGTCACCACGGGAAGCTGCTTCAGTTTTTCGGGTGAGTCCCGGTAATCCTCCGGATAGCGGAGGTTGATCGGGAAGCGCTCAAGCCCCTCGATGGTCTGCGCCACGTTGATTCCGCCAATGGCCGAGGCCACAACCTGCTGAACATCATCGATATTCAGGCCATAGCGGGCGGCACGCTCCCGATCAATATCCACCTTGATGTAACGTCCGCCGGCGACCCGCTCGGAATAGACAGAACTGGTGCCGGGAACCTTCTCCAGGATCTCCTCAAGGCGTTTGCCAATGCCCTGGATAACCGAGAGATCCGGGCCGGCTACCTTGATGCCCACGGGGGTCTTTATGCCCGTTGCCAGCATGTCGATGCGGGTTTTGATCGGCATGACCCAGGCATTGGTCACCCCCGGGAAGCGAATCAGCGAATTGAGCTCCTGCTTGAGCTTATCGGTGGTCATCCCGTCCCGCCACTGATCCTTGGGCTTAAGCTGGATAAAGGTCTCAACCATGGTCAGCGGCGCCGGGTCGGTAGCGGTATCCGCCCGCCCCACCTTGCCAAACACGGTTTTCACTTCGGGCACCGTGGCGATAAGCTTGTCCGTCTGCTGCACCAGCCTCCTGGCCTCGGCAATCGAGATGGCGGGGTAGGTGGTGGGCATGTACATCAGGTCGCCCTCATCCAGGTTGGGAATGAATTCACTCCCGATCTTGGTTGCCGGCCACAGGCCGACAACCAGAACCAGTACCGATACCAGAACCGTTGACAGCGGAAACCGGAGCACCAGCTTCAGGGCCGGCATATAGGCGGCGACCAGCAGCCGGTTCAGCGGATTCTTGTGCTCCGGCAGCACCTTGCCACGAATGAAGTAACCCATGAGCACCGGGACCAGCGTCACTGCGAGAGCGGCACTGGCCGCCATGGCGTAGGTCTTAGTGAACGCCAGGGGCGCAAACATCCGCCCTTCCTGGGCTTCCAGGGCAAACACCGGCACAAAACTGACAGTGATGATCAACAGCGAGAAAAACAGCGCCGGCCCGACCTCCGAGGCCGATCTGGCTACTATTTCCCATCGGTTCTCGGGCGTCAGCGGCGTCCTCTCCATATGCTTGTGCATGTTCTCGATTAACACGATGGCGCCGTCGATCATGGCACCGATGGCAATAGCGATCCCCCCGAGCGACATGATATTGGCATTGATACCCTGAAAGTACATGACGATAAAGGCGGTCAGGATGCCCACCGGCAGGCTGATAATTGCCACCAGCGACGAGCGGACGTGGAACAGGAAAACCATACACACCAGGGCCACCACCACAAATTCCTCGAGCAGCTTGAACCCGAGGTTATTGACCGCGCGCTCGATCAGGCCAGAGCGATCGTAAACCGTCACCACCTCAACACCTTCGGGCAGGCTCGACTGCAACTCTTCCAGCTTGGCCTTCACACCATTAATGGTTTTCTGGGCATTTTCACCAAACCGCATTACCACAATGCCGCCAATGGTCTCCCCGTTGCCGTTGAGTTCCACAACGCCACGTCTCGCCTGCGGCCCGATCTCAACGCTTGCCACATCCTTCATCAGGACCGGCGTGCCATTTACGTCAAGACCCAGTGGAATCGACAAGAGGTCTTCACGGGACTGGATATAGCCAGTCGAGCGGACAATGTATTCCGCCTCGGCCATCTCGATCACCGATGCACCGATTTCCTTGTTGCCCCGCTTGATGCTGTTCTGGATGTGGGACAGGGGGATACCGAATGCCCGGAGTTTTTCGGGATTCACCTTGACCTGGTACTGCTTGACCATGCCGCCGACCGTGGACACTTCCGAGACACCGGGCACTGTCTGCAGCTCGTACTTCAGAAACCAGTTCTGCAGAGTGGTCAGTTGGCTCAGGTCGTTGTTCCCTGTCCGGTCAACCAGGGCATACAGGTAAACCCAGCCGACCCCGGTCGCATCCGGCCCCAGTTGAGGCCGGGCCGATTCAGGCAGGCTGGGTATTACCTGCGACAGGTATTCCAGCACCCGGGAGCGGGCCCAGTACATGTCCGTATCTTCATCAAAGATGATATAGACGTAGGAGTCGCCGAAGAACGAGTAGCCCCGGACCGTCACCGCACCCGGCACCGAGAGCATGGCCGTGGTCAGCGGATAGGTCACCTGATCTTCCACCACCTGCGGGGCCTGGCCGGGGTAGCTGGTTTTAACGATAACCTGGACATCCGAGAGATCCGGCAGGGCATCCACCGGCGTCTTTGACACCGAGTAGAGCCCGAACCCGGTCAGCAATACGGCGGCAAGCATGACCAGAAAACGGTTCTGGACAGACCAGTTAATGACCGACGCAATCATGAGGCGCCTCCGTCATGGTCCATTTCGCCCTGGTTCATCTTGCCATGGTCCATTTCGCCCTGATCCATCTTGCCGTGGTCCATTTCGCCCTGGTTCATTGGGTTCTGATCCATCCCCTCATGATTCATGGTTTCAGGGCTGCCCTTGGCATCAGCCTTGCCCGCGCCCATGGCGTGCCCGGAATGGTTCATATCCGGGTCCATCGCCCCTGTGGGCGGCGGGGACATCCGCCGGAAATCCGATGTCTTGCTGGATTCAGAGTCAATCAGGAACTGCGCCGAGACCACCACCTGGTCGCCGGGAACGACGCCTTCCAGAATCTCGGCATACCTGTTCCCGACCCGTCCGGTGGTAACGTTAACCGATTTGAAGGCGCCTTCTTCCAGGGCCAGAACAACGCGGTCGGTCTGCCCGGTGCGGATAACGGATTCCCGGGGCACCAGGGTGCGCCTTTCACTGGGATCGCCCTGTATGTCGACGCTGGCGAACATGCCCGGCTGCAACATGCCATCGGCATTGTCAAAGCGCATCCTGACCTGTGCGGTCCGGGTCTCGAGATTGATTTCCGGGTACACGTAGTCCACGCTCCCCATCCAGCTGCGCCCGGGCATGTAGTCCAGGGTCATCTCTACCGGATCGCCGGCACTGATGGCCCAGAGCTGGCTCTCGAACACCTCCCCGATCACCCAGACCTCGTCAAGCGAACCGATGGACACAACCTTATCTCCGGGCTTGACGAATGCACCCTCACGGACATTCAGGACATCAATAACCCCGGAAGCCGGGGCATAGAAAGTTATGGTCCGCTGCACATCCCGGGTCTGCCTGAGTGTCCGGATCAAACGGTCCGAGACATTCAGCGACGACAAACGCTCCTCGGCCGCCCTGATCAGGCGCGGGTTTTTCCGGTCCAGTGCCAGGAGCAATTCCTCCTGGGCATTCACCAGGGTGGGTGAGTAGAGGGTGTAAACAGGCTTGCCCTTCTCAACCGGGTCGCCCTCGGACTTTACATAAAGTTTCTCGATCCACCCTTCAACACGGGGGTGCATGTGGTACAACTCGTCTTCGTTATACTGCACGTAGCCCACGGTAATAATATTGCTGGGCAACTGCCCCCTGATGGCCTCGTCCGTGCGAACGCCCAGGTTATTGACAATGTTCGGCGCAACCCGGACGGTGCCTGGCGAGTCGTCAGCGCTCCCGCTGTCCTCGTAAACCGGAACCAGATCCATGCCCATGGGCGACTTGCCCGGTTTGTCACTTCTGAAGCTGGCGTCCATGGGTGACACCCAGTACAAGGGTTTCTTTTCCGCGGACGCTGGTGCCGTTGCGGTTTCGGAGGCCAGCCAATAGGCCGCCCCGGCCCCGGCAATGCCACCAAGCAGTATAAAGCCCAGCGGGCGAACAAAATTAGCCATGATGGTCAGTCCTGATAGCGAGTCTGTGAAAGTGAAGGTACTTCGGAAGAGCCTGAGGTCAGGTAACGGAAACTGGCGAAGTTCCGGGCCCGCTCCGCGGTCATCCCGATCAGCTCAATCTTGGCGTTGAGATCGTCGATCCGCGCACGCACGGCCTCGGCGAAATCGCCGTCGTCATTGTTGTAGGCGGTCAGCGCGGCCTCGGCCTGCTCTTCCATTTGCGGCAGCAAGAACTGCTGGTATATCCCGATGCGGTCATCAAGCCGTTTAATCCGGGCAAGGGCTGAACGGGCCCTTGCCTGAATCACGCGAAGCTGCAAAACTCGCTCTGTCTTTTCTGCTTCGAGCCGGGCCGCTGAGGCGTTCAGCTTCCGGTCCTGGAGATTGCCGGTAAACAGCGGGAGATCAAAACCAATCCCCACGGAGAAGAGATCCGCCCGGTCCTGCCCGCCGGGCACGCGATCCCGGTAGCCATATTGCGCAGAAACCGTCCATTCGGGCTTGTAAGCCTCGCGGGCAAGATCCACATCAATGGCCCGGGCCTTGATCTGCTGGTCCGTGGAACGGATCAGGGGGTGACGGATAAGGGTGCCCGCACTGGTTTCCGACCAGCCGTCCCGAAGCGCTGTCAGCAGTTCGGGGGGCACCGTTTCGGTTACCTCCAGCGAGGCATTTTTCGACCCGATCCACTCACCCAGAGCTTCCTGACTTGATTGCAGCTTCAGCCTCAGGTCGGTCAGCCGGTCATCCAGGCGCGTAAGCTCCAGGGTGCCCCGGACAACGTCCTGCTGCCGTGAGATCATGGTGGCGGTTATGTAACCCGCCTCGGCTACGTCGGACAGCTGCTCGAAAAGATCCCTGTTATCCTCAATCAGACCGATGCTCTGTTGTGCCTCCCACACATCAAGCCAGAGGCGGGTCACCGTTTCCACCACCCTGGCGCGCCGGTTCTCCCTCTGAAAAGGTTGCTCCTGCGCCAGCTCTTCTTTCCTGTCCTGCGACAACTGCAGGCTGTCGCCGCGCGGAATCCGCTGCGAGATTCCGACCGTGGCCTGGGTCATCGCTTCCTGCCCGGTGTCGAACGTGTCCACGGGCAGATTCGCGGCGCCAAGTGACAGCCGAGGGTCGGGCAGGGCCCCCTCGGCAATGGACTCCTCCAGTAATGCTTGCTGTATCTGGGCACTCTGGCGAAGCCATGGATCGTATTCAATGGCGGCATCAATCACATTCGCCAGTTGAAGTCTGGGCTCCGCCCAACCGGGCAGGCTGGTCAAAACCAACGCCCCGAAGATGGCGGATCTGAAATAGCGAGCAGGAATAGCCAAGGGTAGGTCTCCACAGAAGTCTGTTAATCTGTTCAGGTACGCCATGCTAAATCTCAAACCTGAACTCTAACTGAACTTACCTGGGTTTTCAGGATATTTTGATCTGGCTCAATTTGTGTTTCATGTGATAAAAACCGAGAGAATCTTTGGTTTTTCATTAACTATCCAGAATCACTCCGAAAACTGATGCTTTAAAAAACTCATCAGACAGGATCGGCAATTATTTTCTGAATATAAAGCCTTTACCACCAGCCCAACAATGTGAAATACCTGAGGGTCTCAGTGGTATAGCACATAAAGACGAGCAAGCACATTTCAGCGCATAAAAAAGCCGCAGAGGCTTCTGCGGCAAGGACAAACCTGAGACAACACAAAGGACAATCGTGTCAGGTACGATGACTGCCCCATGTACTGCAAAGTAAAACACAATACCCTGAAACAAACCTGAATTTCTGACACCTCTTAAAAAAAGATGACCGTCGAGTGGCCTATACACTAAATAACTGCCCATTAAACCGCCACACGATTCATTTGCTGAAATGTACATATAAAGGAACGCCTGGGTAGAGTGATACTTCTTTGATTGTGGGCGCCAAAATACGACCAGACAGAATATTCAGAAGTACCATTGCATCTCCACCAATCCCAGAGGCTCAAGCATTCCGTACTCGCTGGTGTCGTTACCACCAAACCATTGGGCTCCGGCTGTGAGATAGATTTCCTGGCTGAAGGGAGGCGTCCAGGTGGACCGGGGATAGAGTACCCAGCTTGCATCATCAACATTGCGAATGGCCACTACCCGATACTGCCAAAACGGGTTGATATCCTGCCATGCGAGCAACCCGGTATAATGGCGCCCGGCATAGAGCGGATCTGTGGACAGCAGGTTTCCAAGGCCAGAGTTTCCCGGCGGTACGGGCCGGCCGTTGTAGAAATATTCCAGTGCCAGGTTGAACCCATTGCGAAACGACCAATTCAGATCCGCCACTCCCTGCCAGTAGCTGTCGCTGGCGTCCGGGTCGCTCCAGACGAATTCCGTGCGCCAACCGGTGCCGATCACCGAGCCACTGCCGTCAAAGCCTATCCTGGTGACATCGGCAAACTCACCTGCCATCAGCCCGGCATCTACACCACCAATATAGCGCTTGACCCGGGCTGCCGTACTGGCCTCGCCGTCATTGTGTTGCGGGGCATGGACAGCGCTGATGCGTCCTAAGGCTCCCCAGGGTTTGTCCCAGAGAATGGCGTCCACACCCACCCGTTCATCCGGCTCCAGTTGCAAAGGGCTGACAGGATTGAGGATGTCCATCGGGTTCCAGATCAGGGCCGTGGACCAGTTCACCTGCTGGCGGCCGAAGCGGAAATCACCGGCCGGCGACCGCCACTGCACCGTGCCACGATAGAACTGGTGGCGCGCCAGCAATGTCCCCGACTCGTGAATATCCCCCTGCAGATCCCAGTAGCGAGGTTCCGGGGCATCCCGGAGCAAGGCGAACTCCGGGCTGTCCAGAAAACTGCCCGAAACCAGTTCCAGGTCGTAGGCCGCGTCCACAATCCAGTCCTGATATCGATATCGGGGGTTCAGACGCAGGCGGGTAAGGTTCGAAACGTAGCGATCACCGTCGATCAACGAGCGCGAGCCGACGCTGAGATTCTTCAGCGATCCGGACTGGCTGAACCCGGCCTCAACACCTGAAGCCAGCATCAGGCAGACCAGCCCTGACGCCACTTGCCAGTGCCTAGCCATGATGAATGGCCTCGACCGGGTCCAGCCGCGCCGCCCGCCATGCCGGATACAGCGCCACCGTCACCGAACAGAGAAACAGCAGCAGGCTGGGCAGCCAGACATGATCAAACATCAGCACCGGATAGACCCGGTCGGTAATGCCCGGAATGGTTTCCAGCGCCCCGCTGATCGAGGACAGGTCAATGCCGGCCTGGTTCAGCCAGTAGACCAGCGCACCGCCCGCCAGGGTTCCGGCCACCATGCCCAGTACCGCCAGAAAGAACGCCTCGAACACAATCGTCAGCAGCAACTGGACACCTCGGGTTCCCAGTGCCAGCATGACGCCCAGTTCCCGGGTCCGCTCCATCACCGACATCACCATGGTATTCATGACCCCGATGGCCACCACGACAAAGACCACCGACAGAATGAGATAGAAATCCACCTGGCTCATTTCCACCATCTGCACAACCACCGGGAGCAGGGTTTCCCAGCCCTGGGCCTCCAGTCCGTCGTTAGTCAGAGGCAGCGACTGGTTCAGGGTTCTTGCCAGGGCCGCACTCTCTGCGCGGTCTGACAGCCTCAACACGATCCGCGAGACTTCGTCTTCCAGCAGGCCACCCAGGCGGCGGGCTGCGTTGATATTGGTGAAGACATACTCTGTGTCGAAAAGGTCACTGCCAGTGCGATAGATACCGAGAATGGCCTGGGCACTGGAAGCAAGATCTCCGCCAGCCTGCTGGACCGTAATGACCAGCTTGTCCCCCAGCCGGGCACCCAACTCCTCGGCCAGTTTCTGGCCAATCACAATTCCCGCCTCCCCGGATTGAACATAAGTGCCCTGCTCCATGTATCTGAAAAGTTCCGTAACCGCCCTCTCCTGCTCCGGTGCAATACCCACCAGCTCCACCGGCAGACTCTTCCCGGGGTTTGCCACCATGGCACGCAGCAATACCCTGGGTGCGGCAGCCTCAACCTCAAGACGCGCCTGCAACTGCTGCTGCAGTGCCTGACTGTCGGCAATGCGAAAAGCTGGCGACAGATCGACGTCGTGGCCCTGCGCCATTACCTGCACATGCCCGCTAAGCTGCTGTGTCGAATTGTGAATCATCTGCTCAAAGAAACCATCGGCGAAAGCGTATAAGAACAGATAGGCCGCCAGCCCGAACGCAGTGGCCGAGGCGGTGATCACTGACCGTCGTGGATTGCGGAATACGGAGCGCAGTGCCATTTGCGCGAATATCAGCAGTCGATGATCAGACGTCACCTGCCAGTGGATCCGGCGGATACGGTTGATCATAGTGCGACGTGCGCCCATCGCCTCCAATGGACTGTTGCGGCTGGCCTTCCAGGCCGGGATGGCCGCTGCCAACAGAGCCACCGATATAACCACGATGCCAATCACCACCAGACGCTGGAATTCAATGGTGGGATAGACGATACCGCTCAGGCCCGGCATGGTATCCATGGCCTTGATATAGGCGCTGAAGTCCAGCCCATGGGTACCGAAATAGCCCGTCAGTGACAGCCCCAATGCCAGACCCAACAGGTATCCCAGGCCCGCCAGGATGGCTGTTTCCAGAAGCACCAGCCAGACAATACGACTGCTGGGCGTACCCAACGCCATCATTACACCGAATTCCCGGCCACGCTCCAGTACCGACATCAGAATGGTGTTGACGATGCCGGCCGCCACCACCACAAACACCACGAAGATCACGATGTAGGCGACAGCATCGTGAAACGCAACCATTTGCACCAGCGACGGCATCAGCGCTGGCCACCCCAGGACTTCTACGTTCCAGGCCTGCATCTGATTCCGCAGGCCTGCAACCACCGCTTCAAGCCGGTCGGAATCCTCTACGCGGGACGCAATCTCGGTAAACCGCCCCTGAAAGGCATACAGCGCCTGGGCAGAGGCCAAGGGCATCTGGCCCACGAAGCCATCAATACGCTTGATACCGGTCTCGAATACGCCCACCACTTCGAACCGGTCGGCGCCAATAGAGCCGTCCGACGCCTGCACCACCAGTACCAGCTCGTCGCCCGGGGAGACATCCAGGGCACCGGCGGCATCGACGCCAACAAGAATTTCATTGCCGCGCTCCAGGTAGCGACCACGGACAATCGACCGGTCAAGCCGGGTGACCCGTGGCTCCGTCGCGCTGTCGACGCCCATCACCTGTAATGCCCGTGACTGGTCCTCACGGCTGGCCAGGGCATGGCCCGTCACCCGGGGGGTGGTTGCCGCCACACCGGCTACGGCCGATACCTCCTCTGTGAGATTCCAGCGCTCGGCCAGGGCAATGTTCATCTCCCGGTCATCGTGAAAGCCCCGCTGATGTACCTTCAGGTCGCCGGTCACATAGCCAGTCATGTTGTTGATCATCTGGGCGTTGATGCCATCAATGAATGCCCAGAGAAACACTAGCCCACCGACACCGACGGCCACCGACAACAGTGTGATGGCCGTACGCCGACGATTGACCTGAAGATTGCCAAAAGCCAGACGTAGCCACGCCATCACGACCGTATTTCCTCACGCTCGACGCGGCCATCGCGGAGATGGATTACCCGCCGCGCGCGTTCCATCACCATCGGGTCATGGGTGGAGAAGACAAAGGTAATGCCATGCTCGGCATTGAGCTTACGCATCAAGTCCAGTAGCGCCGCGCCGGTCGTGGAATCGAGATTGGCCGTGGGCTCGTCGGCCAGGACAATCGCGGGCTTGCTGACAATCGCCCGGGCCACCGCAACACGCTGTTGCTGGCCGCCAGACAGTTCATGGGGCAGGCGCCGCTCCAGCCCTTGCAGGCCGACCTCCACCAGAATACGCCGGGCCTCGGCACGGCGCTCCCGAAACGGCACTCCGCGCAGCATCAGCACATACTCGACGTTCTCCTGAGCCGACAGCACGCCAATCAGGTTGTATTCCTGAAATACAAAGCCAACCTTCCACAGCCGCAAAAGGGTCCGCTTCTTTCGGCTAAGCCCGGTGATTTCCTCACCCGCCACCAGAATGCGCCCGCTATCCGGCTCGTCCAGGGCTCCAATCTGATTCAATAGCGTGGTTTTACCCGATCCAGACGGGCCCACCAAGGTTGTGAACTCCCCGGCCTCAATGGCGACCTACACCTCTTCGAGCGCCTTGACGGACATTGAGTCCTGACGGTAGATCCGCGATTCGTTTAAGACATGGAAGATGCTCATGCCGGCCCCTCACTGTGGGTTGCGCAGCCGGCGCAATGAAAACAGATCCTCATCAATCGGCAGGTCGAATTCAATAGACTCAATCGTGATCACCGTGCGGGACTCGGGGTTATCGGCGTCCACCATCGTCCAGCGGGTGGGTATCCGGCGCCCATCCATGGTTTCGATCTGGTCATAGGTCATGCGCTTGACGATCTGATCGCGCTCGTCGTAGTAGGCAAGCGAAACCGGGATCGAGTCCTCCCGAACAGTGAATTCCAGGCGACTCCACACTACCGGGGCAACAGGTCGGGGCGTCGAGACAACCCGATACACAGCCACCTCACCGGAATCGTCGGTTTCGACCAATTCGTGGGTGTAGTCCTCGACGAACGAGCTTTCCCTGACCAGGTCGTCGTTGCTGAAGTTGGAGCCCATCCATGGCTGGAGCATCATCGACGGTGGGATCTTGATGGTGCGCTCAACTTTGGGCAAGTAATTCCACATGGCATCGCCGATGCGCAGCGAGCCGATGCCGGCCTCTTTTTTGGGCGCGTGAATGCGAATCAACGTATGCTCCGGACGATTCATCCAGGCTTCCAGTTCCAGTGTGCGAGTCCAGTACTCAGACTCGATCCACATAGTGAAACGGCCGTGATTGCTGTCGGACCACAGAGTCTGTTCCATGCCTTCAATCAAGGAAACTGCCGAGGGAGGGCCCGCGACAAGACGGCCTGATGCGGCAAACAAAAGGAGAACGCTGATCCAGACTCTCATTGACTACTCCCTTTTCTACTATGAGCTACGGATCACCTTTGCCTCTTCCCCGACAGCGGAACCGCCATCTGTTTTCCCAGGCGCTTTAACAACGATCACCAAGCCAACAATTGTGATCCCTATACCGATCATTTCCAGTGATGTGAAAGTTTCGCCGAACAAAAGCATTCCGATAGCGAGACCGAAAACAGGCGTTAAAAAGGTAAACGAATTGAGGCTGTTCAAGGGCGCGCTGGCGAGCAAGGCATACCAGAGCACAACCATCATTGCCGTTGCCGGAATGGCCAGAACGAACATGGCAGTGGTAAATGACCAGGTCCAGTCAATCTCAAAGCCCTCGCCCAGGCTCACAGATGCTATTCCCAGAAACACTGAACCTATGACAAGCTGAATGCCCATCGACCAATAGATATCATCACTGCCGGCCTGGTATTTAAGCAGCACGTTTCCAATGGCGGTTCCAATGGCACCACCAAGAACATAGACGGCCCCTGAAAATCTGGCGTTACCAAATTCCATCTCTGGCATCGCTAGCACCACAACACCAATAAAACCGATCAAAAGGCCTACAAACACACGCCCGGTCACAACCTCTCGGACGATAAAAAATGAAAGAACCGCCGCAAACAGCGGTTGCGCATTAGCCAGAACGGTTGCAAGTCCTGGCCCCAGTTTGCCAGCTCCTAAAAACATCCCTCCAAGCCCCATGCCCGTGTAACTGAAGCCAATTGCGGCCAGTATCAGGAGCTGGCGAAGTGAATAACTGGGCCGACCACCTTTTGTAAAAGCGAGCAGAATCAGACAGAGCCCTGCCAGCAATGCGCGTAAAGCGGCAAAAAGCAAAGGTGGCGCGTCCGGCAACCCCACCACAATAAAAGGAAAGCAGATCGCCCAAAGAAAGGCGACAAGAACCATTCCAGCGACTGCACGTATCGAAAGTGACTGGTTCACCAACGGCCCCTTTATCTACCCGGCAGATGAGTAGAGCTTTTGTTCAAGCTTGCCGCCCCAATACGCTCAACCGCGGCAAAAACCTGGGAGTCTTGTCGGCATAGTGCCTCCAAGCTTCCCCGAACGTTTTCTCTGCCTCCCGCTCCTCACTGATCGATAAGCGGGCATACATCCAGAGCAAAACCGGAAACATCGCCAGAGTTATAAGTGTTGGCCACTGCAGAAGGAAGCCAAACATAATCAAGACAAAGCCGACATACTGAGGATGCCGAACATACGAATAGAGCCCACTCGTAGCCAGCTTTCGCTCTTTTTGCGCCGCGTACAGGGTTCGCCACCCGGCGGCAATCAAGTAAAAACCTCCACCAATAAACACCGTACTCAACAAGTGGAAGGGGCCGAAATGGGGAGAACCCTGCCAACCAAAGAGCATTTCAAGCAAGTGCCCGCTATCGTGGGCAAGCCAATTCACATCCGGGTATTGGGTCTGAAGCCAACCGGACAGGAAATAGAGTGTCAGCGGGAACCCATACATCTCTGTGAATAATGCCACGAGAAACGCGCTGAACGCACCGAAGGATCGCCAGTCTCGTTGGGTCTGTGGCTTAAAAAAACTGAAAGCGAAGAAAATAAAGATCACCGAGTTTAGAACCACCAGTCCCCAAAGACCGTAATCGGACGAAGCATCAGTCATCGCGTTGGCCTCCACTCTTGCCTTCCGGTTGATCGTGGTGATTATGGCCACCGTGATTCCCATGCCCTCCATGCATAAACATATGAATAAACGGGCATGCCAGAAGGATTAACCACGGCAAAGCACCCAGAAGGTGAACCTTATGTTCGCCCCAGAGCAAAACCAAAGCGATGACCGCAAAAATTGCCAACGTAATCTTGAAACGCTTATCCATATAGATTCCCTTTGGGAAAAGCTTGTCAGTGGGGCTTACTGGCTAGTATGCCTCTAGCGATATTTGGTGACCTATCCCGTCCAAAGAAACGTCATCGATAATCTCCAGAGAGCCCGGATCAAGCACCCAGAGCTTGGCTTCGGCCCGACTGGTGATCAAAAGGCTGCCATCGACGGGAGAGATCGCCGCCCATTGTGAGAGTCGAAGATAGATGGCAAGCACCAATTTACCTAGCAGTAGTTCAACACGCGGAACTGAAACAGACCTGAAAACAGACCTGAAAACAGACCTGAAAACAGACACAAGATGTGGATCTATTTGACGCAAATCACAAATGCAAGATAGATTCTTCGAGCATTAAGTAAGCCGTTTCAACCATTGCAAACCTCGAATGACGGACTCCAGATGCCGGAACCTATTTATGAGAACAGACGAATAGCAAACAGCCGGGCCAACGAACTCAACCGCCAATGCTACTGCATCACTCTTGACCGAATAGCCCTCAACAAGAGCCTCCACAACCAGCTTTCAGATGCTGGAAGCGAACTGTCAACGCTCCCGGAGTTCGATCACCTTTTTTCAAACACACCGGTTTTCGTACCCCGAGCCGACATAGCGGAGATGGAGAGGATCGTTCAGTCGATTGAAGCGGCCTCAGAGCTTCCCTCGTACCGAGAACGAGTACTTTCCTGGGCACCGGAAATCGCACAGTTCAATCCAGGGCCCATCGGGGCGTTCATGGGCTATGATTTTCACATGGGTCCCGACGGCCCCCGGCTGATCGAAATCAACACCAACGCCGGTGGCGCCTTCCTGAACCTTGTCTTGTCGAGAGCCCAGCGCAATTGCTGCGACCCATCTCAACAACCCACAACACCCCAGCAGCCGCTCGATGGATTCGAGGACGCGGTGTTCACAATGTTCAGCCGGGAGTGGCAAAGACAGCACGACAATTTCGGGCCCAGTTGCCTGGCCATAGTAGACGATGCCCCAAAGACACAATTTATGTTCCCCGAATTCCAGTTGGCCCAACAGATTCTCCGAGCCAAAGGAATTGATACATTGATACTCGATCCACAGGAGCTTCAGTATGCCGGCGGTACGCTGACAGCCCGCGGTAAGCCCATTGATATGGTCTACAACCGTCTGGTGGACTTCGCATTGGACGCCGCGCCCCATGCGGCATTAAGGCATGCCTATCTGGATGGCGCCGTGGTGGTAACGCCTAATCCCCATGTGCACGCTGTGCTGGCTGACAAGCGAAACCTGGCCCTGCTATCCGCACCCCACTCCCTTCGAGACTGGGGGCTCAATGAGGCCGATGCAGGCTACCTGGAGAGAGCCGTGCCGAAAACCAGGCAGGTTTCGAGGAACGACGCGGCTGAGTTGTGGAGTGCGCGACGTCATCTGTTCTTCAAGCCGGTTGCCGGCCATGGCAGCAAAGGCGTCTACCGGGGCGACAAACTAACCCGGCGCGTTTTCGAGAACATCCTGAATGGTGGCTACATCGCCCAGGACCTTGTCCCCGCTGGAGAACGAACCCTGAGAATTGACGATGCAGTGGTCACCCGAAAAGTCGACATTCGGCTGTATACCTACGCCGGCAAAAGTATGCTGGTTGCGGCGAGGATATACCAAGGCCAGACAACCAATTTTCGTACCCCCGGAGGTGGATTCGCTCCGGTTTTTCAGGTGTGATTATTACCTTTTCAATGAGCCAATATTTGATCGCATTAATGAAGAATTCCAGATTTTTGGTTTAGCGAACTGTAGAACATTAAGTTACTTAAGCACGGTCCGGACCTATGAAAGCATAGGCCCGGAGACCCCTCGGCGCTTATTCGTTGGTGAACGTCACAACATCTTTTTAAACTGCCCGTAGTCTCCTCCGGTACGCAGTACCAGAGTGATGTCGTTGTCGTTCCGATTTCTGAAAAACCAGCCATGATTGCCGGTAAAGGCTGCCTCCAGCTCGCCTTCGTCTTCAGGCACGCCCCGGCCTTTTTCGTAGGAAATTGACTGACCACCTCCATCACCATGGGTATCGAAGTTGATCGGGCCACCTTCTGACACCCAGG
This sequence comes from Marinobacter flavimaris, assembly GCF_045057155.1. Taxonomy (NCBI): domain Bacteria; kingdom Pseudomonadati; phylum Pseudomonadota; class Gammaproteobacteria; order Pseudomonadales; family Marinobacteraceae; genus Marinobacter; species Marinobacter flavimaris. Next base: position 4,148,003 of record NZ_CP171359.1, on the reverse strand, counting down.
AGAACCGGGCTGTAGCACCTTCCTCCATAGTAAGTTTGAATTCGGTGCCTTCTCCCGGTGTGAGAATCACGCGCACTTCATCCTGCCACTGCGGTTCCGCAATTTCTGGTGCAGGCGCAGATTCTGGCTCAGAAGGCGCAACCTCTGCTTCCGGTGAGGGGGCTGGCTTCTCAACGGCTTCATCCACGACAGGTGCATTGACTTCCGGCGCCTGTCGCTCAGTTGAGGATTGAACAGCAACCATCTGAACAGCCTCGTCAGCAGCAGCCTCTTCGGCGAGCTGCTCCTTGATCTCACCCATTTCAGTCAGGCCTAAAAGGCGACCTGCGCCGGTTGGGTCCAGGGCGTACTCGGCGGGCATGACCACGGTTACCAGCAGAACCAGCGCCACAATAGCGGCAATGATGGTGGATCGAACCAGTTTGGCAGTGCTGGGCAGTTCTTCACGGTTGGGTATATCGGTGTTGTACATAAAAAATCTCCAGAATCAGGCGACAAAGTAACCGGTGAGCTGATAGCCAAAGAGCAGAAAACCTGCACTCATCATGGCCACGTTGGCGGTGTAGGCATGGCGGAAAAAGCCGTCGGTTTTACGCCAGAAGCTGATAGCAATGAGGATCATGGCCAGGGCGATGAGCTGTCCGATTTCCACACCCACATTGAAGGCGAGGAGGCTCGGAATCAGGCCGTCCGGCGAGATGTCGTATTCGATGATCTTGGTGGACAGGCCGAAACCATGGAAGAACCCGAAAATCAGCGTGGCGGCCTTGGTGTTGGGCTGAAAGCCAAACCAACGCTGATAGGCACCGATGTTGTCCAGTGCCTTGTAGACGATGGACAGACCGATAATCGCATCAATGAGGTAGCTGTTGATGCCCACGTTGAAATAGACGCCCAACAACATGGTGGTGGAATGCCCGAGGGCAAACAGGCTCACGTAGATCGCGATGTGCTTCATCTGGTAGAGGAAGAAGATGACACCCAGCAGGAACAGCAGGTGGTCATAGCCGGTGACCATGTGTTTGGCCCCCAGGTAGATGAACGAAATAAGGTTTATCCCGGTAATTTCCTGGATGTACCCCTTGTCGCCCTGAGCCACGGCATGGGCGAGTACGTCGGTACTCAGCCCCAGCAAGCCCAAAGTCAGAAATATCCAGAGTAGGCGATTGCCTGTGCCCGTTGAGGACACACCACGGCATCGGCCTGTCAAGTTTGACAACATAAAGACTCCAATCGAATGTGTTTTCTCGGGCCGCCTAAGCGGCAAGAATCAAGCAGGAAGGAGTGCTTTTGGAGGGCGTTCGAGCCGATAGCGCAAGCTGCGGGGGAAATCATCGGCAAAGGGCACGGGCTGCCGGAGAACGGTCAGGCTTTGGGAAATAAGGGGAACCCTTAGCTGGTCCACTGTCTCGTGGGTATGATTGCCAGCATCATGATGCACTGATGATGTCTCTGGCTCTTCGTCAAAATCATGGGTGTGTCCATGCGCACCATGACTGCTCGCTTGGCCGTCAAACTGCGATTCCCAGTCGCCTGCCAAGTTGGCCACACCATGAGAGAATGACTCGCCAATCACCGACAGTGACAGGCCCGCCAATGCAAGGAGTATGACGAGCGTTGGAAGCAGTTTTCTCGGGTGAATGGCCGAAATCATCAATCTACTGCGTCGAGTCTGTGGTTGGATTTCAACGAGAACGGAGGATACCATCCCCCCGTGGGGGATAGGAATTAAAAATGGTAAATGATCACACGCATCAATCTCACCCGAACATTATCAAACGTCTGAAGCGGGCAAACGGCCATCTTGAAAGCGTGATTGGCATGATTGACCAGGGACTGGCAGTGTGCCTGAATGCGCTTTTTATAGACTGTAGGCGACTCGGGCTGATGCGAGACGACTGAGACAATAGCCGCATGAATGTTTGGGCCTATCGCCCACACATGCAGATCACTGACTTTGGCATCGTCGTCTTCGACGGCCTGTCTGACGGTTTCCTCCATGTCCTGATGCTGCTCGTCGAGGAGGACCTTTGAGGTCTCTTTCAGCAGATGCCAGGACCAACGGGTTACCAGAATCGCACCGATAATCCCCATCATCGGGTCCATCCAGTTCCACCCGGCATATTTACCCGCCAGAAGGGCAACAATAGCAAGGACTGACGTCAGCGCATCCGCAAGTACATGAAGGTAGGCCGCACGGCGGTTGTGGTCATGGTGATGATGGTGGTGACCGTGATCATGGCCGTGACTGTGACCATGATCATGGCCTGCATCCCCCAGTATCCAGGCTGACACCCCGTTGACCACCAGGCCAATGATGGCCACAAAAATAGCCCCATCGAAAGAAATGGGGACGGGCTGAATAAAACGCCCGACGCTCTCGATGACCATGTAGAGCGCAAAGACAGCCAGCAGAATCGCGCCGGTAAAGCCGCCCAGCGCATTGACCTTCCCCGTCCCGAAAGAGAACCTGGCGCTGCCCGCGTTTTTCCTGGCATACGCATAGGCGAAGGCGGCAATACCCAGAGCCACCGCGTGCGAACCCATGTGCAGGCCATCAGCCAGCAAAGCCATTGAGCCATAAACGATCCCGGCCAGGGTCAAAACCAGCTTTTGGCCTATCCCCCCTGGGGGGATGGCATGAGAATGCTACTGTAGCCAGATGGCTTCAACAACCTTGACAGAGGGGGCAGTGTCCAATTCGGCATACTCTCACCCTCCCCCCGATGAAGACGAGTAAACCAAGGTGCTATCGCTTTCCAACATGGCTTACGATCTGGAAGACCTCATCAGCCCTGCGCTCACGGGGCCAGGGGTCATGTCGCTGAACCTGGTTGTGAGCTTTTCAGGGGTGCAGTCATGCCTTATCCGATCCGGTCCATGGCTCAGCGGCCCGGTGTTGCTTACAACCCTCCCGGGGTGCCGTCAGCGGCTCATGATGCAGCGCCTTCAACAGGCCAGCTGTCATAGCAACGATAACCAGCGAGAATGGCAGGGCCGCGAGGATGACCGCATCCTGGAGGACGGCAATACCTCCCGCCACTAGCAATACCGCGGTCAATACTCCGTTGCCAATGGCCCAGCCTGCTCTCGACGCCTTGGGAGGCTCAAGCTGCCCTCCTGATAAAATGATATTGACCACCAATGCGCCGGAGTCAGCAGACGTTATAAAGTAGATGCTGATAAGGAGCGTTGCCACCAGACCCATCAAAAATTTAATTGAGTCAGTCGTCTGCAGGTGCTCAATGGTCGCGAAAAGTGCATAGGCGATGTCTTTATTGACCGCCTCAACAATTCCGCCACCCCCGAATAGCTCGCTGTGGAGTGCAGCGCCCCCCATCACCGAGATCCATACAAAAGTCACCAGCGTTGGTAGGAGAAGAACCCCGAAAACAAACTCTCTCAGGGTGCGGCCGCGGGATATCCGGGCGATAAACAACCCGACAAAAGGTGACCAGGCCAGCCACCAGCCCCAGAAAAACACCGTCCAGGTCGATTGCCAATTTCCCGGTTCATTGGCGCCAACATAGAATGTCATGATCAATAGACTATCCAGGTAACCGCCAATTTCCTGCACCAACAACCCTGCCATGTAATCAAAGGGGCCAATAATCATAAAGGCGGCGAGTAAAATCAGCGTTAGCCAAAGATTTACCTCACTCAATATTTTCACGCCCCGCCTGACCCCAGAAACCACCGAAATCGTCGCGATTACAGTAACCACGGCGACCACCGACAGCTCCACCCAAAGAGACGCCTCCACGGAGAAAAGCCACTTGAGCCCCGTGCCAGTCTGACGGGCTCCCAGCCCCAGCGTCGTCGCCAGACCAAATACAGTCGCAAAAACAGCGAGCGCGTCAACGACGTGCCCCCAAAAGCCAAAGATTCTTTCACCAATAAACGGGTACAGCGCTGATCGAGGCGCGAGCGGGAGATCATGGCGATAGCTGAAGTATCCGAATGCAATCGCGACCAACGCAAAAATAGCCCATCCGTTCAGCCCCCAGTGGAAAAACGACAATTGAATTGCAGTAGACGCAGCGGAGGGAGTAAAGCCCTCCGAAGTAAAAGGGTTACCCTGAAAGTGCATGATTGGCTCGGCGATGCTCCAGAACAGCAGCCCCACACCCGTGCCGGCCGCAAACAGCATCGCCAACCAGGGAAAAAGCCGGTATTCCGGTTGTTCGTAGTCTTTACCAAGGCGCACGTTCTTGTAACGCCCCAGCCCTAGCCAAATAACAAATGCCGTCAGAAACGCAACCAGTGCCACATACCACCAGCGCAGCAGACCATCCACGTACGAGGAAACATAATCAAGCGCATACGCAAACTCAGACTGCCAGATCAGCGCGCCAGCGAGGGTCAAACCAATGGCGCCAATGCTGAATAGTGACGGCAAGATGGGTTGTTGGAGATGGCTATTGCCTTTTTCGTTCCACATGATGATTAGCCTTTTATTATGTCCTGGTCTGCCAATAGCGATGCTCGTATAAATTACGAAAAATGCTGCAGTTATTATCTGAATTCACGACCCCAGGGGAGCGGTACCAAGGCTCATCCTCAGCATCTTCTTATTGCAGGTAACAACAAGAACCAATCCCGACAGCAGCACCAACAACACACCCCAGATCAAATAGGTATAGAGCATCGGCATAAAAAATCATCCTGGCTCAGTGTTTGTTCACAAGATTGCGGGGTGCACCCTCAATGAAGCCAACAATGTTTTCGCCGGTGGTCGTGAGGATTCTTTCGACAGCCTCTTTCGTATTGAACGCACTGTGCGGGGTGACGATGACGTTTCTCATGTGCTGAAGAACATGGTTGGCGAACAGCGTTTCCAGATCATGTTTCTTGTCAAAAAAGGAGCGGATCAATTCCGCCTCCTCCCTGATGGAGGGCTCATCCGGCAGTACATCAAGACCGGCAGCCGACACTTTCCCATCCGCCAGCGCGTACAGCAAAGCCTGGGTATCAACAACGGAGCCGCGAGCGGTATTAATCAGGACAACCCCGCGCTTCATCCGCGCGAACTCCCTGTCCGACAGAAGATGCTTGGCCGATTTGCTGCCAGGTACGTGCAGCGTCACCACATCGGACTGCTCAAGAAGACGATCCAAATCGACGTAAGACACGCCATACCGGTCGGCGAATACGTCATCCGGCCTGGGATCGCAGGCAAGAACGTTCAGGCGAAACCCCTGCGCTATTTCTACAACACGCTTTCCGATAGATCCGGTGCCAATCACCCCCAGGGTTTTGCCTTGCAGGTCAAACCCCTGCAGGCCTTTCTGTGAGAAATCCCCCTTGCGAGTGCGATTGATCGCCTCCGGAATCTTGTGGCTAATGGCAAGGAGCAGCGCAAAAACATGCTCTGCTACCGTCTGGTCACCGTAGACGGGCACATTGCTGACCGGAATCGAATTTCTGGTACAATAATCCAGATCAATATGGTCGTATCCCGTCGACCGGGTAGCGACAAACTGCAGATGTTCAAAGCACTCCAGGACCGAATGGTTCAGGGCTGAATGAACGAAGGGGGAGATGATATCGGCGTCCCTGTATAGCCCAACGTTGCCTGTTCCGAGTTCCTCGTCCGTGAAAACAACCTCATGATTGCAGCAGGCCTGCTGCAAAATATCGCACTCCCACTTCTCTGCCTCAAAGAACACAATTTTCATTAGCTTTCCCTGGCCAAACTCATTTTTACTCCGACCTCAGCACAGGTAGCCACAGGATGGGGCTACCTGTGCTGAGGTCATCGATATGGTCGTTTCGCGCCTAGACTTTCTCTCGACGCAGACGCAGGGAGTTCATCACCACTGACAACGAGGACGCACTCATTGCAAAAGCGGCAAAGATCGGTCCTATCAGAATGCCAAAAAATGGGTAGAGTACGCCCGCAGCTATTGGCACACCCGCGCCGTTATAGACCAGGGCAAAAAACAGATTCTGCTTGATATTCCGCATCGTCGCCTGGGACAGCCGCCTGGCGCGGACAATACCGTCGAGGTTGCCCTTAACCAGGGTAAAGCCTGCGCTCTCAATGGCGACATCCGCGCCGGTTCCCATCGCAATACCGACATCGGCCTGGGCCAGGGCAGGCGCGTCATTGACCCCATCCCCTGCCATCGCCACCTTGCGTCCCTGGCTCTGAAGCTCGCGAATGATACTGGCCTTATCTTCTGGCAGCACGTCGGCGCGAATCTCATCAATACCGAGTTTGCCCGCCACTGCCTTAGCTGTGCGCTCATTGTCACCCGTTGCCATGATGACGCGGAATCCCGCGGCATGTAGCGCCCTCAGCGCGGCAGGCGTTGTTTCCTTGACGGGGTCGGCAACGCTTACAAGGCCCGCAACGGCGCCCTCAAGCACCACAAACATAACCGTTTCACCCTCGTCGCGCCTGGCATTGGCAACCTCCATCAGATGGCCGCCGTCCAGCCCCAGTTCTTCCAGCAGCCTGGCATTGCCCAGTGCCACCGGCTTGCCATCAACAACCCCTTTAACCCCTTTGCCCGTGACCGCTTCAAAGTCGTCGGCCTTGCCGAGTGTCACGTTGCGTGCCTCGGCACCGGCAACAATGGCTTCGGCAAGCGGGTGCTCCGACCCCTTCTCCAGCGTGGCCGCCAGCCTCAGGACTTCGGTCTCGTCATGATTCGATTCCGGCAGCACGGCCACCAGCTTTGGCTTGCCTTCTGTCAGGGTGCCGGTTTTATCGACAATCAGGGTGTCCACCTTGGCAAAACGCTCCAGGGCTTCGGCGTTCTTGATCAGCACACCCACCTGGGCGCCTCGCCCCGTCGCTGTCATGATCGACATGGGTGTGGCCAGCCCCAGTGCGCAGGGACAGGCAATGATGAGAACCGCCACGGCGGACACGAGCGCGTAAGACAGAGCCGGCGCCGGCCCCCAGATGGCCCACGCCACGAAGGACAGGGCCGCCACGGCAATCACGGCCGGTACGAACTTGCCGGCCACCATATCGGCAAACTTCTGGATAGGCGCCCGACTGCGCTGGGCATTGGCGACCATTTCGACGATCTGGCTGAGCATGGTATCCGCCCCCACCCGGGTCGCCTCCATAACCAGACTCCCGGTACCGTTGATGGTGGCCCCGGTTACCTTGTCACCGTCGACCTTCTCCACCGGAACCGGCTCCCCGGAAATCATTGATTCATCGATGGATGAGCGGCCTTCAACAACCACGCCATCCACCGGCACCTTGTCACCGGGGCGCACCCGCAAATGATCACCGACCTTCACATCCTCCAGAGCGACCTCTTCCTCGGTGCCATCGGGCCGGATCACGCGCGCCGTTTTCGCGGCCATATCCAGCAGCGCCCGAATGGCTTTACCTGTGCCCTCACGGGCCCTCAGCTCCATCACCTGGCCCAGCAGGACCAGCGTGACAATAACGGCTGCCGCCTCAAAATAAACGCCAACGTTACCCTCGGAGTCCCGGAAGCCTTCCGGGAAGATCCCTGGCAGGAGCACCGCCACGATGCTGAAGATGTAGGCCGCCCCGACCCCCATGCCAATCAGGCTGAACATGTTCAGATTCATTGTGCGAAACGAATTGTAGCCCCGGACAAAGAAGGGCCAGCCGGACCAGAGAATCACGGGCGTGGCGATCACGAGCTCAATCCAGAGCGAGACCCGCTCACCAAAGAATTCGCGAACGGCCATGATGCCAACATAGGGGGTCATGGTCAGAATCAGCAGGGGGACCGTAAAGACCAAGGCAACCCAGAAACGGCGGGAGAAGTCCACCAGCTCCGGGTTGGGGCCCTCATCTTCCGCGGTGGCCGATTCCTGCTCCAGTCCCATACCGCACAGAGGACATGCCCCGGGCTTTGTCTGTCGGACTTGAGGGTGCATGGGACAAGTGTAAACCACCCCCGAATACCCGGGTGGTACACGGTCATATGTTCGATCGTCGCCTGACGGTTTTTCATGATCTCCAGAACAATGGTGAGAGTGATCTGAATGAGAACTCACTTTATTGTTTTCCAGAGGCACAAGGTGCATCCCGCATTTCGGGCAATTCCCAGGCTCATCAGATATGACCTCCGGATGCATCGGGCAGGTATACTGGCCCTCCGACTCCTTCCCAGCACTATCTTTGATAGCAGAACTATTTTCTTTGGCAGACATCTTCCGATCATCCTTTCGATGGTTTCATACCATTCGAGCCTCTCAAGGTTCGACCTGGTCATAAGCAATGTAGTTGCCCTCTACTGCACTCCATTCCACTACGCCCGGATGAACTGAACCTGAAAAGCATTTCTGTGCTTTGCATTTTTTTGATCACCATCAACTTTTCGGTAAAGCCATTGCCCTGAGCTACGCGTCAAACCGGACTTTCAGCTGAAATTCAGTCTTTGCCTATAATCTGGTCAACTAAGCAACATAAAAGTTCGCTCGCCCCTTTTCAGAAGCTGGAGATACAAAAGATGGTCGGTCAGAGAATTATTCGCGTCGCGGTCAACGGTTATGGCGTTATCGGCAAACGGGTAGCGCAAGCCGTTGCGGTACAAAAAGACATGGCTGTGGCTGGCGTAGCTGATGTCGCGCAGGACTGGCGAGTGAGAGCAGCGCTGAGTAGAGGGTATGCCCTGTACGGCGCGACTGAAGAGCACGCCGTTGCCATGGGCGCAGCCGGGCTTGATGTTTCCGGCACACTGGATGACTTACTTGAAGCTGCGGATATCGTCGTGGACTGCACACCGAAACGTCTGGCCAGCAAGAATATCGAAATCTACCGGCGGCTTGGCATCAAGTACATCGTTCATGGCGGCGAGACACATGAAAGCACGGGCCATTCATTCGTTGCCGAGGCCAATTACGCGAGTGCTGTCGGCCGTGACGGCACGCGCGTTGTATCGTGCAACACAACGTCGATCATTCGTACCCTGTCAGCGCTCAAACGCCACGGCTTGCTGGACCGGGCACGGGGAACCCTTCTGCGCCGGGCCACCGATCCCTGGGAGAGCCATCAGGGCGGGATCATGAATACCCTCGTGCCAGAGCCGGAGATTCCCAGTCACCAGGGCCCGGATGCCCAAAGTGTCGACCCGGACCTGGATGTGGTAACCATGGCGGTCAAGGTTCCGGAGACACTGGCCCACCTGCACTACTGGTCCGTTCAACTGACACGTGAGGCGAGCAAGGACGAAGTGCTCGACGCGTTTCGCACTTCCTCCCGCATCGCCCTTATCCGGATCAGTGACGGGCTCAGCGCGATCAACAGCGTCAAGGAGTTGATGGCCGACCTTGGCCGGCCTCACGACAGCCTGTATGAAGTCGCGCTTTGGGAAGACATGCTCAAAGTGCAGGGCAATGAGCTGTTCTATGCCTATATGGTCGACAACCAGGCGATTGTTGTTCCGGAAACCATCGATGCCATACGCGCACTTACCGGGGCCGAACCCGATGCGGAAACGTCGATCAGAGACACCAACGACAGCCTGGGTATCGGCTCTTTGGGGTTATAGATATGGACGGCAACCCCGGCGACGCCGCCTGTGAACCCGAGGGCGGGGCCGTGAAGGGTGTGTTCAGGCTGTTCGGTGAGGGAGACGAACTCTATGCGGAGATGATTCGCTCGGTCCGTACCGCCAGCCAGCGTATCTTTCTTGCTTCGTATATCCTGGCGGCGGACGAGGTGGGGACTGAACTGCTTGATGAACTGATGAAGCAGTCTCGCCAAGGCCTCGACGTGCGCATTCACGTTGATGCGCTGGGCTCAAGTGGCGTCCTTACGCGGCTGCACCGGCGCCAGCTCAGGGCCGCCGGCGTCCGTCTACAGCGCTTTCACCGCTGGAGCTGGCGGCAACCGATGCGTTACAACCGTCGCGACCATCGCAAGCTGCTGGTCATTGACGGCAAAACAGCGTATCTCGGCGGCTTCAACATTCATCGCGAAGGCTCGAGGCGCTATTACGGCCCAAAGCGTTGGCGCGACGTGCATGTGTGCTTCGAGGGGCCTCTGGCGGCGGAGGCTGACGCTCTGTTTGACGCCTTCTGGTGCGGTCACCCTGACTGGAGCCCACAGAGTCATACCATCGGTGACAGCCGGATCACTCCCAATACCACACGCGCCTGCCGCATCCAGCTGCGGTGCTCCATCAAAGACCAACTGGCCGGAGCATCCGACAAAATCTGGCTGGCGACGCCCTATTTCGTACCGGACCGGGGATTACGCAAACAACTTGCTCTCGCGGCCCGCCGGGGAGTCGATGTGCGGATCCTGACCACCGAAAAGACCGACTCGACCCCCGCACAATGGGCTGCCCGCGCCATTTACGGGGAACTGCTGGAACACGGCGTTCGCATATTCGAGTACACACCCCGGCTATTGCATTCCAAAGTACTGCTCGTTGACGATGCCTGGGGCAGCATAGGGACCGCGAACTTCGACTACAGAAGTTTGTTTATTAACTATGAACTGACGCTGATTTCCACAAACGAAGCCTTGAATGGCCAGTTAAGAAACGAGTTCGTAACTGACTTGCAGGATGCCAGTGAAATCACTGGCATCGCCTGGAAACACCGCGGCTTCATAAAAGCCGTGTATGACACGCTTGGCCTGTTGCTACGCAAGTGGCTTTGACGTGGGCCCACGCAGATCGGGGCTCAGCTTGCCTGGTATGCCGAACCAGGGGCCCAGCCACCCGGTGCGGCAATGATTAAGGACGCAGCGAGTGCTTTGGTGCGAGTCGAGTCATACCGCCTTGATAATCTCCGACAGCCTATCTCTCACCTCACCCGCAATATGCTTGAGTTGCTCATTATCGATCGCTGTCATGGATAACACGGGATCAACCGCACTGACTTCAACGCCCTCCGGGGTCTCGCGCAGGATGACATTGCACGGCAACATAGCGCCTACCCGGGGTTCCACGCCAATCGCTTCCCAGGCCATGGCCGGATTGCAGGCACCGAGAATTCGGTAGGCGGGCATGTCCTTGTCCAGTTTCTTTTTCATGGTGGCCTTGACGTCTATCTCCGTCAAAACCCCGAATCCCTGATCGGCCAGGGCCTTACGGGTTCGCTCATCCACGGTCTCGAAATCCACATTCTGAATTACGCGATTCATTGTGTAAGACATATACATCTCCTTTTCTTTGGGTAAACCGAGTAAGGCCTACAGTAGCCAGCCCTTCGATATCAACATCTAACCTTTTCAGAACCCATAGCGCACCCCCAGATACAGGTTATTGTTGTCCTGAAACTGACCGAAGAAGGTTTCCTCCCGGGCGCCGAAAAACAGGTTTCCGCCGGCTTCAACAGAGAGATGATCATCAACCTGATAGCCCACCCGGGGGCGCAGGTACGCGTCCCGGTCCGAGGGCGAGTAGAACAGGAACAACGACCACTCCAGATTCTGGCTGTGTGTCAGCCAGGTAAGCCGCTGGGTGAGGACGTGGCGATTCTCGTCCCGCACCGGGGCACCAGGGGGCAAGGCCCGCCGGTAGGCCTCAAACTCGCCCATGCGCTCAAGGTAGTATTGCAGGCCCAGGGTCAGGTTACGGGCAATTTCCTGCTCATAGCCGAGCAGCAGGCGCAGCTCGCTGTTGCGTACTGTGGGATCGTCGCCATCGCGGTCTGCGCGGGAATCGTAATAGCCCAGCTCGACGTTGCCGATGCCGGCCCCCACCGGCCCGCGCAGGCTGGCGCCGAGCACCGACAGCGGAGGAAACCTGGCCCGACCGCTGGCCGGATCAGCCCCGGCCGGGCTCTTCCAGAAGCCGTCGTAGCCGTAGAGCGCGACCTCGTAGGCGCCAAGGTTACGGTACAGCCGGGCGGCCCACTCGTCGTCTTCGAACGCGTCCGCCGGGCGGTCCGCCAGTACAACCGCATTGCGCCCGGTCAGCCGCCCTTGCCCTGTGTTGAAGAAAGAGAGACGGCGGCCGTCGATGAAGCGATCAGCGTCAAACCGGGGGGTGTAGACAAGGTCAAGATTGGCCCAGCTGGAAAAAGCCGAGACCTTCAGCGCGTCCGAGGGCGCCTTGAGGTACTCCACATCGCGGCCGATAAAAAACGAGACCCAGTCCTTGGGAAACAGATCGTTGATGAACACCAGGTCGCCGGTTCCCCAGGTGAGTATCTGGCGCCCCAGCTTGACATCGGTGTCCGCGCTCGGCGAAAACACCAGGCTGGCCTCGCGCAGGTCGAAGGCGCCCTCACCCGATTCCAGGTCCACCGACCGATCATCGTCCAGGTCGTCATAGAGAAAATCGCCGGTAAGGCGCAACGTTGCTCCCCGGAAATACTTCTCCGCCTCGAGCTGCAACCGGGTTTCGGCGATGGAGAGATCGCGCTGGCGGGGATCATCGCCCAGCCGGGTTCCGCCGCGGGCCTCCCAGAAGCCGCGCAGACGAAATGGCAGCGCCGCCGCAGCCGGTCGGTCGGTGGTCTGTTCTGCCCCGGCCTCACCCCCGAGGCCCGCTGGCAGGGCCGGTTCCGCGGTATCGCTGGCGGGCGCACCCAGCCCCTCCGGCAGCTCGGGCGCGGCCGCCCATAGCGCCCCGGGCGCTGCACCGAGAACGATACCCGCCAGCAACATGCCCCAGAGCAGGCTTCTGGTGTTCATCCACGCCCTCCTGCCCTCAGTGCACCGGTGGTCACTGCAAGTACTCCTTTGGTGCCCGGCGCAGGTAGCGCTCCGAGAAGACGTCTTCCGGCAGGCCCAGGTCATAGTCAATGCCAGTGTAGGTCAGCTCCGTGGTGCCGCCGCTGCGCAGGTTCTCCATCCTCGCCTTGACGACCGTGGGGTAACCCTGCACCTTCTCCACCGCCAGCGCGGTGTAACGCCGGTAGAGGTTGCCACTGTCGTCGACATACTCGGTGCGAACCGGCAAGAACGACTGCTTGTGGATATAGACATCGTAGTAGGCGAACTCAACCTCCCCGGGCCGCCTGGGTGTGTTGCGCACTACGTAGTAGTTGTCTGTGGTCTCGATCAGCTCATGGCTGTCGGCATCAATACTGCGCCCGGAGATATCCTCGTAAAAGAAATCCGAGCCGACGAAGCTGGTGCGTTTGTCGGAGGCGGCAATTCGCTTAACCAGATCCAGCGCCGGCAGGTACAGCCAGCGGTCGTCGTCCCGGTCCTGGTGTTTCCACACCAGCAACGTCATCTGGCTCACATCCGCCGGCCGCCGGAAATAGACATAGTACTTCTGCTCGCCACGATAGGCGCTCCCCTCAATGGCATCTGTCTCCGGGCCGTCCCGCCGCAAAATGGTAAGCTCGCGACTGCGGGTACGCCCCTGGCGGTCAGTGATGGTCATGGCAACCCTGGCGCGGCCATCACGCCCCTGGAAGTAGGAGACCATATTGGCCCGGTTGACAATACGCTCCACCGAAGGCGCACCACCGGCATCCTGGGCCAGGGCAATGGGCGTGATGCCCAGCGCGATCACCACCAGGGTCAGCTTTTGGAACAGGGTAACAGGCCAGTATCTACTCATTGCACGCCTTCCTCTTGGTTTTGCGGATTCGGGGCGGCCCTGCGGGCACCGGGAAACAGCCATCGTTGCAGCAGGGTTACCAGTGCCGGCAGGATCAGCAGTGTGCTCAGGCCGGCGGTCAACAGAATGGCCGCGATAAATACCCCCACCGTCTGGTAGGGCACGAGCGGTGCGGCCAGCAGCGGCAGGAAACCAACGCCAAGTACGATGGCGTTGCGGGTTATCGCCCGTGCCGGCTCGCCGAACATCGGCGCCACCGAGCGACGCCAGGAGCCTGTCTCAGCCTGGGTGGCGCGGGCGCGGGCCAGGAAGTGGATGGCGTAGTCCACGGCGAGCCCCAGACTCAGGGCGCTCAGCACGGCGACCGGCATATCGTAGTTCTTGCCGATGATACCGATCAGACCATAGATGGCCCCGATGGTCACGGTCAGGGGAATCATGCACAGCAGTCCCCAGAGCAGCGAGCGGAACAATAAGGCCATCAGCAGGAGCACGACCACGAAACTGCCGAACAGGGCCATGGCCATGCCGCTGACCATTTTGTCCTGCCAGACCACATTGATGTAGTTAAGACCAAACCAGCGTGCCTGGATCGACGCAGGCGGAGGGTTGGCCGCGATGAAGTCGTCGAGCGCCTGAACCACCCGGCTCATATCCCGGTTGTCGCCACTGGTAAGCTGAACCCAGATGCTGGCACGGCGGTAGTCGGGGGTAACGAAGTGCCAGAGATCCTGGGGGCGGTGGCCATTCTGGTAGGTGAGCAGGGTCTGCGCAACCGCCGCCGGACTGTCCGGAATGCGAAAGGCTCCGGCATCGCCGCCCAGCAGTTCGCGGTGAACGGTTTTGACCAGATCGGCGACGGAGTTGGACTTGCCGACCACGCCGGTCTCGCCCAGCCGCTGCTGCAACCTGGCGATGTAGCGCAGGACTTCGGGGCGTTTGAAGATCTGGTTGTCCTGGGCCGCGTTATCCCCCTCCGGAACCAGCGCCAGATAGGCCATGTAGGTGCCGCCGAAATGTTCGTTGAGCACCCGGTCTGCCACCCGGATGGGGTGCTCGGGCTCGAACCACTTGACCGGGTTATCGTTGATGCGGATCAGGCTGATGCCATAACCGGCGGCCACCACCACGACCATGGTAACCACCAGCACCGCCCTGGCGTGGCTGACCACGCCCTCGCCGAGGCGACGCAGCCAGCGCCCCATGACCGTATCCTGGTCCGGGTCCCCGGCGGCGTGACCGAAGCCGGTGAGCCGCCGCTCCGGCATCAGCATGATGTAAGCCGGAATGAAGGTCACCGTGCACAACCAGGCCAGGAACACACCAATCGCGATAAAGATGCCGAACACCTGAACGGGCGGGATCGGGGTGAGTGCCAGTGAGGCAAACCCCGCCATCGTCGTCAGGGTGGTGAACAGCATCGGTTTGAACAGTATCCCCATAACCTCCCGGATGGCCCGGTGGCGGTCACGATGCAGGGGATAGCGGTCGAAGAATTCCGAGAGGATATGCACCGCGTCCAGCACCGCAATGGGCATGATGAATACGGGGATCATCGAGCTCATGATGTGGACGGTGCTGCCGCTGATCACCAGCAGCGCCATGGTGCTCGCGGCCGCCACCATGGCCACGATCATCGCCGAGGTAATGAGCCGGACGTGGCGGAAGAACCACCACATCACCAGGAAGATGACCAGCATTGCCAGTGGCGCCGAGATCGCCATCTGATAGAACATCTGCACACCAAAGGTGTCCTCCGCCACGGGCAGCCCGGTGATGTAGACCTGATCGCCGGTATCCTTCCAGCCAGCGACTTTGTCAAGCAGGGCTTCGCGGACCCGGTAACTCATGTCCTTGCTGGTCAGCGGCAGGTAAAGGGCGACTGCCTTACCATCGGCGCTGACCAGGGTATTGTCGAACAGCGGAATGCGTTGCGCCCGCTCAAGAATAGCGAGCGCCTGGTTGCGGGTATCCGGCGGCTCTGGCATGAGCCAGCTGAAACGAACCGAGCCGACCCCCTCTTGCTCAATGTTGTCGACCCGCGAGAGCGCGAGCATATCCTCCTCGACCACGCCCTCCTGCCGGCCCGGGTTGTCCGGATCGGGCCACCTGAGCGTACTGGCATACTCCGTCAGCTCATAGATGCGCCGCAGCGAACCGACATTGAATACCCCGTCAGGGTTGCTTTCGTTGACCACACCCACCACGACCATGTCATAAAGCGAGAATTGCTCCTTCATGTCGTCGTGGAAAACGCGCACGGGTTCGTCGGAAGAGAGCATGTTCTCGGGGTCGGTATCGATGGTCAGCGGATTAAGCAGACCAAACCGCTCGGGCCAGACGCTTGGCAGCGCCGCCAGCGCCACCAGCACCAGCGTGACAACCACCATGGCCCAAACGGTCAGTCGAGGACGGTCAGTGGCGAACTGTAGCCACGAACTCTCGGTGTTTTCAGCCATTGACAGCGCCTCCGCAAGTCAGTCGAAGGCGGCGCCGGGCTTCTTGCCCAGGGCCTTGAGGATCTTCGCCAGAGGGCAGAATCCGCTGAAGGCAGCCTGCAGCATGTTGGCGCCCACAAACGCGGTGAACCACAGCCAGTAAGGCGAGTGGAGCTGGGAGAGAGCCAGACTTACAAGAATGAAAGATCCTGCGAAGGCGAGTACAAGGCGGTCGATAGACATATGCCCCTCCTGTTATAGTAGCGCGTTCCGGCACTTTCAGCAGATTGCGCACTGCGCTGGCTGCACTGAAAGCACCCGTACACAATACCTGGCATGGCCACGTGCCGGGCCATGGAGAGCCGGGGCCTGCCAGACGACGACGGGCAACACTTGACTACCTGGCCAAGAGCAGCCGATCATCTGAACCAAGCCTAACATATTCACGATTGCAGAGCTATGAATGTATGAATAAAAATCAGATGTCGGAAGCGGCGGATCAGGCCACCAATCTGCTAAAGGCCCTCTCCGGGCGGAGCCGGCTGATGATCCTCTGCCAACTGGTCGACGGCGAGCAGGCGGTGAGCGAACTTGCGGATGCACTGGAGATGCGCCAGGCGGCCGTCTCCCAGCAACTCGCCCTGCTGCGCAAGGACGGCCTGGTATCTGCGCGCCGCGAAGCGCGGACCATACACTACTCCCTGGCGGGAGAGGAGGCGCGCCGGATCATAGAAGTTCTGTATGAGCTGTTCTGCGATAACGACGCATGCTAAGAAGTAGGGCAACAAGGAGTTTCGAGTTGCCCTACTTCAACTACTAATTGCTGGCAAAGGCCTGGCGCATGTATAGAACCATGGCCTCCGCCTGCTCCTTGGTCAATGAGCTGATGCCACCCTTGGCGGGCATCGCCATGGATGAGCCGGGGCTCTTGAAACCCTCCATGATATTGGTAACCAATACATCGTCACTCTTGGTCAGCCGGCCATCGCTCTTTGTGAAGTCAGGAACGCCGGGCAGCTTGCCCTTTCCGTCTGCGC
The DNA here is from genome assembly GCF_045057155.1 of Marinobacter flavimaris. Lineage (NCBI taxonomy): Bacteria > Pseudomonadati > Pseudomonadota > Gammaproteobacteria > Pseudomonadales > Marinobacteraceae > Marinobacter > Marinobacter flavimaris. The sequence goes on along the minus strand of NZ_CP171359.1, from coordinate 4,131,053 downwards.
CATGGCAGGCAACGCAGGTGGAGTTATAGAGCTTTTCGCCGGCTTCCACGCTGTCCGCCTGAGCCGCGGCTCCGCCTGAGTAGGCAAAGCTCCCGGCGACCAGGCTGGCGATCAGAAAAGACGATCGTTTCATTTATTCTCCCCCTTATTATCTGCCGGATCATTGGCTTTCTGGAGGAAGGTCAGGATATCCCTTGTTTCCTGCCCGGTTAAGCCCGCTCTGAGACGCATGTGAAGCACGGATGGCTCCCAGAAATCGTCACGGAACTCGGCCGGGTCGCGCATGTTATGACACCGTGCGCAGTTGTCGGCCCATGACTGGGCGCCCCGGACGAACGCCATGGGATCGTCGGCGTCCTGGGCAGCGGCTGAACCTGCGCCACCGAAGAAAAGCGCAGCCATGAGTGCAGCATTACTGATGAGGTTGCGGTTCATTAGTTTCATGTTAATACCCTCTTAAAAGCCGTAAGCCAACTGAATGTTGAAGCGCTCGTCATCGTCGATAGCGTTGTCATCGTAATCATCCACGGTGTAGGCCGCCTTGATGATAACGTGGTTTGCGAACAGGTAATTCACCCCTGCAGACCACTGGGAGCGGTTTGCATCGGCACCCGGGGTGTCCAGGTCACCTATGCGGACAACGCCTTCCCACTTGGTATCCGGCACCCGGTAGGCCGCCTGCGCATACCAGGCAGTGTATTCGAGTTCTTCGGTCACCGCGCCACCGGCAACCGCGCTGTTGGCTTCGCTTCCCACGGTCTGCTGGATGAATTCACCGCGCAGCTGCAGGGTGTCAAGGTTGTAAACGGCGTCCGCACCCAGGACTGTGTAGTCACGGTCCGGCTCTCCCGCCGCCAGGTCAGACACATCGTGCCCCTCGGCCACTCCGATCTTGCCCAGGGCGCCGGACAGGCCCAGCTCCAGCGCAGGCACCGGCAGGAACCCTACTCGGCCACCGTAGACGAAATTACCATCGCCATTGGATGCGGCAGCCTCGGTTTCCAGTTCAATTTCCACTTCTTCGCCGGGATCAGCATCAACAACAAGGGTCGGACCGTTCGAGGTGAACAGCGCATAGTTGGCGCGCATCGACCCGCTCAGCGGAATGCCGCCACGCAACTGAACGCCCAGGTCGGAGAGCGGGGCTGCGCCCCCGTGACCAAAGCCCACGGGCGCGGTCGGCAGCTTGTTGATCCAGCTTGGGTGGACATTCTGGCGGAACTGGCCGATCGGGCTCAGGAACTTGCCCGCCACCAGCGCCATGTAATCGTTCAGCATGAGATCGATGGTCGCATATTCTGCTGCGATTTCGGTTTCACCGTTTTCATCGGTCTCGACTTCAAGCTCGCCTTCAAACAGCACTCGGTCGGAAAACTGAAAATGAAAGATCGGCGCAAATCGTGCTGCCGTAAAACCATCCTCTTGCAGGTCGGAGCCCGCTATGGCATCAACGTTGGCGTATCCGGCCATGTGCAGCTTGGACAGCGTATCGAGGTTGTTGCTCTTTACATCCTCCCGCAGTGCCGCGATCTGCGACTCAAGGTTGGCAATTTTTGATTCGGTGTCTTCGTTTGCGATCGCGGCCCCGCTTGCGAATACGGAGGCTGCCAGCGACAGCTTAATAAAATGGAGTTTTTTCATAGGTGCACCCTTCTGGGTTAGATGAAGAGACGTATATAGCTGTTCCGGAAAAAGGCTTTCGAATAAAGCCATCGATCCAAAACATGAACAATTAGACACCCTTGACCTGAAACGAAACTGAAATTGTCAGTCGTGCCGCCCTTATCTTGATGCAAGTCAGTTTTTACAATGGCCGGATATCATGAGATTGAGCCAGCACCGTATGTGGGGGCGCCACGCAGTATAGTCAGACACCCGGGAATGATCGCTCCTGTACGCCGTCTCAACGGAATCGAGCCTGATGCGAACCAGTCGACCGGCAAAACCAATACCTGCGTCACACCGTATCATTTTCACTACTATTTCGTGACGCAGCGGCGAGCTGACGCCACCGCCCCCAGCGGGGGATGAACATCGGCACCTGCCGCTGGTAGGCACGGTACTCCTCACCGAACTCCTTGAGCACCTGCCGTTCCTCACGTCGAGCCAGCCATGTGTAGACAAGCACGATCACCGGAAAAAGGCCGACCGAGAATAACGTCGGCCAGTGCACCACCCCTTCTCCAAACAGAGCGATGAATAGCCCCGTATACTGCGGATGCCGCACATACGCATACAAGCCGTCTTTCACCAAACGGTTTTCACCTCGCGCCTTGTGGACCTGACGCCACCCCTGAATAAAGAGGCCGATCCCGGTGAACGCGAGCGCATAGCCGAGCAACATTGAGACCAACATCCCGGTTTCGCCCAGCCCTATCAGGGTCGACCACAGGCTGGCGCTGACATACTCACTGTCGAGGCCAAAAAAACGCACCAACAGATAAATAGTGAGCGGAAAACCGTACATTTCCGCATAAAGCGCAATGATGAAGGCCTGCACCACTCCGGCGCCGGCCCATTCCCGCCAGTTTTTCGGCGCGAAATAACGGTAAAAGAACCAGAAGACTGTTGTAAATCGATCCTCGCGCTCCATCGCTACAATGTCGCCTTATCAGCGCCTGAGGAGCCACTTTTTGACAGGATCGCCTGCACTATCGAATGGGCATCACATTTGTTGGCCTGCAGCAGCCCCGATGTATCCAGGGTGCCACCATGGTTTTCATAGCCAAACGCCAGCGTCCGGTCGGGCCCGAGATCGAGAGGACGGCAGAGTCCCAGCAAGGCCTCTGGGCGCATATGGCACACGAACACTCTGAGTTTTGTATCGTGAGGAAACAGCTCGGCCCTGTAAGAACTACCAGACTGATGCCCTGACTCGATTGGATCCCGGGGACTCCGGAATCGACCGGGCTCGAGAAGGCAGACCACACCACTCGAAAGCCCTCTCTGAGCCAGCGCTTCGGCAACCTCAAGGCAAACCCGGAGTTGATAGGCGCCGACAGCGATCAACTGCACATCACCGGCTTCACCAAGAGCGATGGCACCATCCCGGAGCAATTGCACAGCCTGACGGCCGTCAAAAACGGCAGGCAGTTTTGCCTTGGGAACCGTCATGGCCCAGAACTGCCCCTGGGTTCGAAAACACTCGTTAAGGCACGCCACAGCACTATTGCAGTCGGGAGGATAGACAACGCGGGCAGTGTCACTCATTTCTCCCATCAGGACTTCGCCGAAGGCCGGGTCCTGATGAGACTGCTCGTTCTTGCCGTTTTCCCAGAGGTGCGACGTCGCAATGACCGGCACGGATAACCATCGGGCGGGCCGACCGAGACTTTTCTGGTGTCGCGCAAAAATAATTTCCTGCCGAAGAGCGCCAATCATTTTCATGGCAAACGCTTCGTAGGACACCACCAGATTCATACCTCCCTTATTACCCAGAGCGGCGCTTACAACGGCCTCCTCATTCAGGGCTGTGATTACCGAGCCGTGAAGGGATTCCGCAAGGCCGGGCTCGGGCGTCAGGGTGCGATGCTTCAGAAGGTCAAGCGACTGGTTCATCTGATTACTACGCAATTCATCCGGGTTCCCCAGGCGAATACGAAGCGCCGGGTTGGCCTTTACAAGGGCAACAAACTGCCGATCAATCGCCACCATGGGCGACTCTGATACCGCCGTTTGCAACCAGACCGGTTCGGGCACAGTTTGCAGCTTGACGTCACGACAGCTCAGCGGATGATCCTTTTCCGCAGGCCGATCGTCTGCCCGGTGAGTTGCCAGCACGTCGCGGGCGCCGTGAATCTCGATCTCGGGCACAAACAAACGGGCAATGGATTCGTTAAAGTGCCTGCGCGAGACCTCATCAAATCTCGGTATTGCCGGAAGCGGGGTACCATGCGCCGCGTTTGAGCCAGCACCATAGAAACCATAGCCTTTGACCGTCTCGGCAATCAGATAGGGGAGCTTTACAGGGTACCTCATGTGGCCGGCGCTGACCTGTTCGCTGCACGCCTGAAGCCTCGATTCGGCCTCGAAGATGCCCCAGATAAAGGCCGCAGGGTCGCGGCCATCAATGAGTATGGGGTAAAAACCATTGAGCTCCAGGTGCTGCCGGAACCAGTCCGTGCCTCCTTGCAGAAAGATGGTTGACCGTTGATCAATGCGGCGCCCGTTAGCAATCATCACCGGGGTCACCAGGCCACAGTCCTCGGCTCGCCACCAGCGGCTTGCCCAGTCGCTGCCCCGCTGCTCCTCAAATGCCCCATCACTGAGAAACGCGACCAGACGCTCCCCCGGCAGCGGCATATGGGTGTATTGCAGTTCCGCAAAGCCCAGGTATCCGCCCTCGATCAGCCCGCCGGCAGTGTGGGGGTTGACGTGACTGCCCAGGGGAACCCCCGGTGTCCCATCGAGAGTGACGGCGTAGCTGTAAAAGTCACTCACCAGCCGGGACAGCCCCGCCTCGTCGAGCGTGTACCGATCCTGCTGTTCTGGATGCAGATTGCCGAGCAGTATGTTGACGCTTTCGATAGCCGCCACACAGTGCCCCTGCCCCATCAGCCAGCTACGGGTCAGCCCCGCCAACGCGTTGGCGGCCGTGTAGCCAAGATAGGCAGGCACCATGTTCAGCGAACCACCGGTATGCCCCTGGGGATTTTCCTTGAAGTCATCCGCCGCCAGCGGCTGTCCGGACAGGTCCACTCTGCTGGCATAAGTCATGTGGGCTACCAGCCACATGGCCGCGTTGGTGAGGGTGTCTGCAGCCTCGAAAATAATCAGGGCATCGTCGAGCGAGTCATAACGCCCGGCACACACGAGTTCCTGGCACAGGTCGAACACGCGCACCTGGGTCAAATCGGTATGTTCGATCACCCCACGCCCTTTTGCCCAGTTGGCAAACTGGGGGTAACGCTGCCGATATTGGGCAGCACGCTGCTGGATTCGATGTGAATCCTCAATGGAATAGCCGTTCATGATCTCTCCCTGATAACTCTACTGACGTTAATGGTGGCCTATTAGAAATCCTCGCCGTAAATATCCGGATTACCCCGGGTATTTGCCCGGTCTCACATCAAAGACGCAAAATGGATTGGTAGCTTGCCACCTCCACCTCAAACCGGGTGTTCTGACGCAAGTGATCCTTCATGGCCTCCAGCGCATCAGGGTCTCCATGAATCAAGTTGATCGGCGTTTCGGGGGCTAAGTCACTTTGAGCCAGCCACTGTTCAATCTCTGTGAAATCTCCATGCCCGGAAAGCCCACTCAACACCTCCAGCCGGGCCTTGACCGGAATCCAGTCGCCGTGGATCTTGATCCTTTCCGCTCCATCAACCATTTTGGCGCCTCGTGTCCCCCCTGCCTGATAACCGGCAAAGATAACGGTTGTGCGGTGCTGGCCGAGGAGACGCTTGAAGTGATGAAGAATGCGACCGCCCGTTGCCATACCGCTGCCTGCAATAATTACGTGCGGGTAGGCCTGATCAGCCAGCGCCTTGGAGTCCTGGACGCTGCGGCTATAATGAACGGTGCTGCACATTTCGTGGCATTCTGAACTGCTCAACCGATGCTGATCTTCGTAGCGGCAGTAAATCTCAGAAACATCAATCGCCATGGGGCTATCCAGATAAACTGGCAACCTTGGAATTCGTCCCGCCTTCATCAGGTCGGTGAGCATATGTTGCAAGACCTGCGCTCTGCCCACGGCAAAGGCTGGAATCAGTATATTGCCCCCTTTGTCGACCGTTTCGTTGACGATGTCCGCCAGTTGTGACGGCAAATCCACGTCTTCGTGGCGACGATCGCCATATGTTGATTCCAGCATCAGCATGTCGAGTGCTGGCAGGGGTGCCGGTGGCCTCATGAAAATATCATTGAGGCGGCCCACATCGCCGGAAAAACCGACGCGTTTACCTTCCGCCTCGATGATGACACAGGCCGCCCCGAGAATGTGCCCGACCGGTCGCAGATGAAAGCGTATATCACCGAGCTGGATCACTTGGTGAAAGTCCACCGACTGAAACAGCTCCATGCAGGCTTCTGCATCCTCCTGATCATACAGGGGCTCCGGATTCTCATGCCTGCTCAGCTTATGGCGGCCGAGGTAATGTGCCTCCTCTTCCTGAAGATGGCCGCTATCGGCCAGCAATATGCTGCATAGCTCTCGGGTGGCATGATGGGTATAAACCGCCCCCCGGAAGCCCTGCTTGTACAACACGGGGATGTAGCCTGAATGATCCAGATGGGCATGGGTCAGAAGCACGGCATCCAGCGAGGCAATATCGAGCGGCAACGGTTGCCGGTTGCGCTTTCTCAGCCACTTGTACCCCTGAAACAGGCCGCAATCGACCAATACACGTGTCTGGCCGGTTTCAACCAGGAACTTGGAGCCGGTCACGGTTTCCGTGCCACCCAGAAATGTAATGTTCATCGGCGCTCATCCTCCACCTGATTGAGAAAATGCCTGACCGGCGGCACCAGCAACTCGCTGACATCGATCTCATTGCTGCTGTGTGGAACCGTGTTGGTGGTCACCAGCGTCTGCAGGCCGGTACCCAGAAGGTAGGTGTCCGAGGCCTCCGCAAAAATGCCATGCACCGCCGCACACAGGATGGCCTCCGTGCCTTGTGCCTTAAGTGCCCTGACACACTCGCCAATGGTGCGGCCGCTGGAAATAACGTCATCAATGATGACGGCTTTCCGGCCGTTATACGCCGAGATATCCGGCAAGGTGACTTCAACGCGCCGGTCACCCAGACGCTGCTTGGTGCCAATGACATAAGGATGGTTACTGGCCTGCGCGATACTTGATACCCATTGCTCACTTTCCGCGTCCGGACCTACCAGCAACAGACCGTTTTGCCCCCGTAGCCAATCCGCCAGCGCCGGTGCTCCCTGAACAACTTGCGTGGGTATGCTGTAGATTTCGTCAAGAGACTGGTACCTGTGCAAATGTGGATCAACGGTGATCAGCCAGTCGATATGTAAAGACAAAGACTGGGCAAACACCCTGGAAGTGACCGCCTCCCCTTCTTCGAAGCGTCGATCCTGGCGCATATAGCAAAGATAGGGCGCCACCAACCCAATCGACCTGGCACCGAGTTCCCGGAGAGTTTCAAAGAGAAACAGGAGAGCAAGGTATTTGGTGTCTGGATGCGTTAGGTCGGCCAATATTACGCAGTTCGCACCTTTGACTGATGTGAGCACACGTAAGTAGGACTCACCATCAGGGAACCTCCGCACCTCCAAACTTCCCGGCTCCAGATTGAGCCGATCACAAAGTTTTTCCCGTAATGGATGGGGAGCAAGGCTGAACAACACACTTTTTTCAGTAATGCCCACAATCATTCCTCTCGCTTTACAGTGAAGATTGCCGGCCCCATATCGTTAAACGCCAGCGCATAATCCTGCTGCCCCGGACTGTCACTGAGCAATTCATAGAGAGGCTCTCCCTTAGTGACTCTATCACCGACGGTCGCCAGTAGCCGCAGCCCTGCGGTAGAGCTGGCAGGTGCGCCTGCCAGCTTGGCGACACGGGCAAGCCGACGATTGTCGATAGACACGATTGTTCCGGATTCCGAGCACAGAACTGGGCGCCTAAAACGGGCTTCACCTAAGCTCCTCTGCCCTCCCTGAGCCTCTGTTATACGCTTGAACTGCCCCCAGGCAGAGCCGTTTTGAAGTAGTCGTTCTGCTTTGACCATCCCCTCTTTCACGCCACGACCATCAGCCAGATCGAACAAATGGCCAGCCAGCATGATGGCGCGGCTCCGTAGATCCTCCGGCGCACCCCGCTTTCCCTGCAACACGGCCAAAACATCACGGGCCTCCTCTGTCGGCCCGATCCCTGCACCAACCGGCTTGCTGCCGTCTGTCGCGATGCAGCGTACCTTCAGCCCACAGGCCGCCCCAACGCTTGTGAAAAGAGAGGCCAGCCGGTCGGCATCGCCGGGCGTTCGAACCTTGGCCGTCTCCCCCACCGGAATATCAATCACCGCATGGGTGGAACCGGCAGCAATCTTCTTGGACAGCACCGAGGCCACGAGCTGGCCCTCACCATCAAGGTCCAGCGCTCTCTCGATGCGAATCAACAGGTCATCAGCCGGGCTGAGGTTCATCGCCCCACCCCAGGCGAGACAGGCACCGGTTTCTCTGACCACACGGCGAATCTCGTTCAGCCCAAGCCTCACATTGGTCAGCGCTTCCATGGTGTCCGCTGTTCCCGCCGGTGAGGTGATGGCACGGGAGGAGGTTTTAGGCATTACTAAGCCTGCTGCGCTGACGATCGACACAACCAGCGGCGTGGTCCGGTTGCCCGGCAGGCCTCCAACACAGTGTTTGTCGAACACACGATCCACGCCTGGCCAATCGAGCTGTTGTCCGCAATTCACCATCGCCTGGGTCAAAGCAACAATCTCATCGAAACCTAATCTGCCACCCGCACAAGCGCTCAGGAAACAGGCTATTTCGACATCGCTGTATTTGTGTGCGGAGATATCGGAGACAATGCGGGCCATCTCAGCCGGAAGCAAGCTGTGTCCGAATACTTTCCGACGAACCAGACTCAAGGATTCGATATAGGGCGCATGATGTACTGAAACCAGGTCAGACTGAGCCACCCCGAGCCGCTCTATGGCGATATCTGAAAGCCCCGCATACCCCTTGGGAACCGTTTCATCAGACGAAATATTGAGAGTTGCGATGATGGAACGTCCCTGCGAGGAAATTCCCACCCTGGAACTGGCGGCGAATCCTTCTGAAAGGCACACATCACAATCACCACGCATGTAGACGACAGGCTCCTGATGAGTATTGATACCCATCTTGAAAACCCGTAACTGACTGGAAGACGCCACCATGTATCAACATCCTTTTCTGCGTCGAAGAATAATTTCAGTGTTCTGATCAGAGGTCGTTCATACGCCCTATCTGCCTGGCCAATCGCATAGCTTCGTTCTCTTCCATGGTTAGCAACGATTGCAGTAATTCTTTCGCCTCGGGAATCTCGGCTTTGTCGGCCATGGTGCGATAAAGGTCCTCTATCTGATCATGGAAATCGAATACTTCTCTGCATATGCCCTCAAAATTCAGCTGTGCGTAGGGCTCATCGCAGGTTCTGTGGGTCTTAATGGGATGGTGAGACAGGTAGTCGTAGACCCTTGTCTCCAATGCTTTGAAATCGCCCTGCGACTTGAATTCATTCACGATACGTTCCATTTCCGATTCATGGGTCGCCAGATAGTCCAGCAGCGCCCGTGCTCGCTCCTCTTCATTCTTCGTAGCGCAATGTGACATACACCTTGCAAGGTGAGCATGCAAATCCCGTGTCCAGCTAATAAGTTCTCCAAAGGTTTTGATGTCCATTTACCCGTTCCCCCTTGTTGTCATTAATCATGTCAGCAAACAGCAATTACCTACCACTTAAACTCATAAGCCTGAATTCACACTGAAAAACCCCAACAAAAGATGCAAAAAGAGTCGCTCAATAGCGTGGGCTTGATGAACATCAATTTTTCCAATTGGAAGTGTTCGTCTACCCTAAGCCGTCCAGTTGGGTGCGCTTTAACAGGAGTGCATTTACCGCAACAAGAGCGGAGCTTCCAGACATTGCGAGCGCCGCTACTTCTGGGCTTATCACCAACGGATAGAACACGCCTGCCGCCGCGGGAAAGGCGATGACGTTATAGCCCACCGCCCAGAACAGGTTCTGGTGCATCTTGCGCAGGGTAGCGCGCGACAGCTCGATGGCTCCCAGCACATCGTAGGGGTCGCTCTTCATCAGCACCACGTCAGCGCTCTCAATGGCCACATCGGTGCCGGCACCGATGGCGAAACCCACCTCCGCCTGGGTCAGTGCCGGGGCGTCATTGACACCGTCGCCCACCATGCCAACCTTCTTGCCCTGAGCCTGGAGCTCCTTGATCTTGTCTGCTTTCTGCCCCGGAAGGACATCGGCGATCACCATCTCAATGCCGAGTTCCCGGGCGATGCGCTCGGCGGTGGCCTGGTTGTCGCCGGTGAGCATCGCCACCTCCACCCCGCGTTCACGCATCTTTTTGACCATTGCAGTAGCGGTGGGGCGCGGCGCATCGGCAATGGCGATAAGGCCGACCAGCTTCCCGTCCTGGGCGACGTGCACCACGGTCTGCCCCGCGCTCTGCAGACGCGCGGCCTCGTCCTTCAGGCTCGCCATGTCGACCTTCTCTTCGTCCATCAGCCGGCGGTTGCCGAGCAGCACGGTCTTGCTGCCAATCTCCGCCCGCGCGCCCTTGCCCTCGATGTTGGTGAAGCCGGTCAGCGGATCAAGCTGCAAGCCTTCGGCCTTACTTTGTATCGCCTGGGCCAGAGGATGGTCCGAGCCCTGCTCCACCGTCCCCGCCAGTGCGAGGACCGCCTCCTCGGTGCTGCCCGCCACCACGACCACCTCGACCACCTGCGGCTCGCCCATGGTCAGGGTGCCGGTCTTGTCGAAGACCACAATATCCAGCCGGGTGGCATCCTCAAGTGCAGAGGCATTCTTGAACAAGATGCCGTTCCTGGCACCGAGGCCGGTGCCCACCATCACCGCCATGGGCGTTGCAAGGCCCAGGGCGTCCGGGCAGGCGATCACGAACACGGTGATAGTCAGGGTCACGGCAAGCAGCAGGCTTTGGCCGATCCACCAGAACCAGACGGCGAAGGTGAGCAGGCCGATCACGATGGCAATCACCACCAGCCACTGTGACGCTTTGTCCGCCAGCAGCTGCGCCGGGGCCTTGGAGTTCTGCGCCTCCTGCACCAGCTTGACGATCTGCGCTAACGCGGTGTCGGAACCTACCTTGGTGGCGCGATACCTGAAGCTGCCGCTCTTGTTAATGGTGGCCCCGATCACCTTATCGCCGGGCTTTTTTTCCACCGGCATGGACTCGCCAGTGAGCATGGACTCATCCACCAGGGACTCGCCCTCCAAGACCTCACCGTCCACCGGAATCTTATTGCCGGGGCGGATCACGACGATGTCGTCCTTCAGAACCTCAGCGGTGGGAACCTCCCGTTCCTGGCCATCACGCAACACAGTGGCCTTGGGCGGCGCGAGATCCATCAGCGAGCGGATGGCGTCCGAGGCACCGGCACGGGCGCGCATCTCCAGCCAATGGCCGAGCAGGATGAACACCAGCAGCACCGCCACCGCCTCGAAAAACTGCACACCCGGGAAAAAGAGCGTGGAACCGACGCTGAACAGGTAGCCAGTACCCACCGAGAGAACGACCAGCACAGCCATGTTGAGCACGCCGTTTTTCAGCGCGCGCCAGGCGGCAACAAAGAACGGCCAGCTTGGCCAGAGCACCGCGATGCTTGCCAGTAATAGCAACCACAGGTCTAGCCGCAGCCCGAAGGGCGGTGCTGGCGGTTCGAACAGCCCACCCATGGGCGAATAAATGAAAATCGGGAGGCTGAAGATCAGGCAGACCCAGAAACGGTTGCGCATGTCGCGCACCATTGCCTGCATGTCCATGCTGCCGCCGTGGCCCATCTCGTGAGCCATCTCGTCCTTTGCGCCAGTATGTTCGCCGTGTTCAGCAGGATGCGCGGTATCGTCTTGGCCGGTGTGGGAGGCATGGCCATCGTGGACGGGCATGGACACAGCCCCGGCTTCGGTCGGCGGGTCCCCCGGGTCGCAAACGTGCCTGGGCAACTGTTCTCCGGAACAGTGATAGCCGCACTCGTGTATCCGGGCCTTGATAGCCTCAAGGTCCACCGTCGCCTCATCATAGGTGACGGTCGCGCTGCCGGCCACATAGTTGACCTCGGCTTTCTTAACGCCGGGCAATCTCAACAACTGTTTCTCCACGCCCCGAGCACTCAGTGCCGATAGCAAGCCGCGGATCTCCACGACGGTATTTTTCATTCCTTGGTCCCCTTTCCTTAATTGGCCAACCGGAGCTTTTATCAGGCAGACGAACACCCAGCATAAGCGCCATCCAGATCATCAGAGCATATCTACCTGAATCCAAAATGAATCACCGGCTTAAACCGAATCAGATTGTGATCTCGGTCAAGAAACCCCAGAGCCGCGTTCAAATGATTTATCCGGCACAGCATGACAACTGTTTTACATCCTTGGTGAACGTTTGCGCACAGAGCTTGAGTCCTTCAACCATGGTCAGATAGGGGAACAAGTCATCGCCGATTTCCTGAACGGTCAAACCTGCTCGTAACGCCATCACCGCCGTTTGGATAATTTCACCGCCTTCCGCTGCGACAACCTGCACCCCGAGCAACTGCTTCGGCTTCAGAGAGGCCAACGGTGGCGACTTGAGGATCGGTAAACATGACCGCGGGCATGGCACTGAGGTCGAGCCTGGCCTCGCCTTCCTTACAGGAATATCCCATCTGACACGTAATCCTGAACACCGGCAGACTCGCTCAGCGCCCAGGGCCGGATAGGCTTTTTACACTCAGCTACACTGGCTGCGTCAGGATAGCACCCACTGAAACGATCCCCACGAATTAAAGAATTAGAGAGGATCAGCCAAGCCTTCCAAGAACTGGAAACGTCGACAACATCCATGACGCGAATAGAGTCATCTGACCGGTGAGCACCAACACGCCCATGACAACGAGTACCAGGCCTGCAAACACTCTCAGCAGTCGACTCCAGCGACTGAGCCAGCGCACTCGTTGTCGAAAGTGCTCAATGAAGAGGGCGGTGCCAAGGAACGGGATAGCCAGCCCTAAAGAATAGGCAGCAAGATAAAGCATACCCGCCTCGGCATTGGCATGGGTGGAGCTGAGCGCCAATATAGCCCCGAGTATGGGACCTATACAGGGTGTCCAGCCGATGGCAAATGCTATCCCCAGAAGAAAGGCGGCAGTGGGACGTCCGCCTTCGAGTGACTGTCCAATGCGCCATTCGCGCTGCAACGCCGGCATGCTCCACCAGCCCAGCATAAACAGACCCATTAGAACGATGAGCACGCCGGCCACCAGGTTGGCCTCTTCACGATAGGCCATCAACCATTGCCCTAAAGCACTTGCGCTTGCTCCCAGGGCAATAAAGATCAGACTGAACCCCATCACAAAACACAGGCTCAGCCAAAGGGCCTTCAACCGATTCGAAGCCTCGGTCAGGGCACCTCCAGTCACGACCGACAGGTAGCCGGGAACCAGAGGTAGCGTGCAGGGTGAAAAAAACGATATGAGACCACCGGCAAACGCGGCGGCAATTCCCCAAGTTGCAAGATCAGGCATTTAGCCCTCCAAGTTCGGTGAGTCTGTCAAATTGCCCAGAAATCGAATTTGATGCCTTCCCTGGACCTGCCGTTATTGATAATGGCCCGTGCCCGCCATAGCATCTTGCCAGTACCGCACCGTGGCGGAGTTCAGGCGAAAAGGCATCACTTTCACAGAGCTGACCTCAGTAATCCTTGTGTTCGCGGAACACACGCTGCTGGCCGTTGGCGTTGAAGGCGATGACCTGATAATCGTCCTTCCGGCCCGTTTCCATGCCCCTGCATCATTTTCATGCACGCCTCAGTCATGGCTTTACGGTCTTCGGGGGACATATCAGACATCATATTCATCATCCCCCTCATGCCTTTTCCTTCGTCCTCGTGGGCCAATGCAGACAAGGATCCAATGGTTCCGGCCAGAAGAATCGCTGTGATGGTGAGCCTGGTTTTTGAATTGCGCATTTGATTCACTCCATATAAAGCCCCGTTACGAATGAACCGAAGTACGAGACTTTGTTGCAAGAACTAACGTTAATGAGTTTGCCGCGATGGGCAAAAACCGGTTAAGACTCAGGAGTAATGTTCTGCAGGGGGTGTAATAGAAGCCAGGAAGGGATCCTGGTAGTGGGCCGCCTGTGCGGCAAAAATCAGCTGGGAACCGGTATCGGTAAAACTTGTGAAGTTCCCCGGCGGCAAAGCAAACGCAGGCCCGCTGAACACCAAAAGCAGTGACAGCAACACAACGATAGTGGGGCGATTCTTTGCGGCCATCCTGCTTTCAAGCACCAGTCTGTGACATTAACAAATTAAGGCATACGATCTACCGATAAGTTCCCAACAGACCAACACTATTTTATTCCGTTGTAAGCGTCCGCCGATGGCGCTGCTCTTCTGTGTCGGCAGTCGGGTCAGAACATCCCTTGGATACCCATAGGGATCATGCCCTTTCCGCATAGCCGACTGGATCAGCGTCATGACCGCAGCCGCGCGTTGACCACTGCGGAGTGATCCCAGGAACAGCCCAACGCACAGGGCCACGAGCCTTCACTTATACGTGACGCCGTGTCGATCGAAGATCTCATAAACTTCCCCGGCCTCCTCCTGCGGCAACATCACCCGGATCGTCTGCTCTTCCTTATCAATAAAGATCACATCCTGTGGGATTTCGCTGCCAATAAGATCGTCTCGCGTATTGCGTGCCTGATCCATGTTCTCGAACTTACCATTAATAGCTTTACCCATCGTGCTTCTCCTTGTTGTTTAGATTCCATCCAAAGCATAGCTAACACATCAATTTCTGTAAATTTACGACGTTTCCAAGAGCCAAACGCTGCCTGAGACCTCCTCAACCGCAGCGTTCGTCAGCGACCCTTATCCTTCGGATTGTCTACCCCCGGTCGGGGCGACCCGCCCTCTATCAGGCGAATGTCTGTTCACCGCAACAGTGATAAGGTCAGAACTTGACCTCTCCCCACAACCAGGCCTTGTCCGTATCCACGCCACGACCATCGGCGGCATAGCTGGCGAACTTGGCACCCACCGTGTAGTGCTTGTTGATCGGGTAGACAGCCAGCAGCCCCAGCTCGGAGCCATAGCTCAGGCTATTGATGTCACTGCTGTAGTCATGATAAACGGCCAGCCACTTGACCCCCTTTGCTGAGGCACCCGCCGATACGTATAGATCCTGCAGGCCATCGTCCGGGGTGACCAGGAACTGGTCGGCCCAACCGTTCATCGCGTGAAGCGTCGCCAGAGGCGTCTGGAATGACCGGCCGTCGTCCGACTCCAGAGTCTCCATACCCACCTTAAAGGTCAGGCCGTAGACTGCGAGCCCCACTTCCGCCAGCCAATAAGCGGCCTCAAAGCTTTGCGGGTTGTCTGCATAGTCTTTCTGGATTGCGTACTCCAGGGTGTACAGGACCCTGGCGTCTTCCGATACATCGGTGCCACCTGCGAACCGCAAACCAAAATTCTGGGTTGAGTTGACGTCTGCGTTGGTAAAGTCGAAAAGATAACCGTAAGTGGTCAGGGTTCCGGCAGCCAAGCCATGATACTGTGCGTTGAAAATCGGCGACTGCATTGGGAAATTGCCATTAGGGCTGGCATCCGAGAACACCCGGTTAGCATTGTAAAGATAGCCCGCTGTGATCTTCGTGTCCGGAAGCGACTCGTTGGTGCCGACAAAGGCATCGAAGGTTTGCTCATTCTGGCGCCAGCCAACCGTACCGATAAACCGGTGATTGTCCAGAGCAAAGCGCTGACGGCCGTAGGTCAGGCTGGTATCCGAAAAACCTTTGTAACGCACGTAAATTTGGTTGACTTCGGTTTCCGTCGGATCAGCGACTACTGAGTGATCGGTTATGCCATTGATGGTGCTATTGTAGTTCTCATTCCCCACAGCGGACACATCTTCCGCCTCGGCAAACACCTCAAACCCCTTAAAATCACCAGTCCGGTACCCCAGTCGGGTTCGAACGGTAGAAGCATGGGCTTGATCAAGAGGGTTGTCCTGATCCACAAATTCGTAACGGTAACGAACATCAAGCGAAACCTTTCCCCCGGTTAAGGCTTCGGTAAAGGTCATGGACAGGACAGGCGTTGCGGCAGAGGCCAGAACCGAACCAATGGCAAAGACAAGCAACGACTTCTGGTTTTTTTGGCCATTCCTGGCAGTGAGCGGAGTTAGCATCATTTTCATCCTAGTGGTACCTTCAGCGGCCGTATAAATGGTTGAATGGAGTCAACATTTCATCGATAAGTCGCTCGTTCAGTTTAGGGCGCCAATGTCAGCGACAACCTTGATATCGGTCAGATTGAACCTGACTCTCAAGGGGTACCTCCATAGGCTCACAGGCAAAAAGTGCTGAACAACGCGCCACCACCTTGTACGTCTTGCAAAGCCGTCCATACGGGCCTCATTTTTTCAGGAATACAGCCGGATCAGAGCTTAACTGCACCTTCAGGCTGTCCAACTGATGGGGTCCACCTCAATGTACACCAGAAACCTCAGATGAACTTTATTAGCGGGGGGTGGGGGTGGGGGTGGGGCAGACAAAAGCATGGGCAGATTAATATCTGCCCAAAACCTGAGTATTTTATTAACTCTCAAGAACTATATCAAACCGCAAAACTCATTCAAGCGACCTCCATGCGGTCAAAATGCATATTGTAACCTCGCACGCACTTCATCTCCGCTAGCGCCATTGGCTTCTTCGCCATCCATGTAGCTCATTCCAAGTCGAACATTCTTGTTGGCGTAATAGTTAACGCCCAGTGTTGTTTGCTCACCGTCGGTCGTGGCCAGCCCCACGTCACTGTATTTTCCGTCACCATCCTCAAAGCGGGCAACAACTTCCCAGGCCCCTTTGGGTGATGCCGGTTTTACCCGCTTGAATGCTCCGGCTTTGTAAGGACGGCTTTCGCCGGTGATGATCCAGCCAAGCTGTACGTAATAGCCATCAACATCCACCTGGCCTTCCTCGGAATCGAAATATTCGGCCTGGGCATGGAAGGGCCCGGAAGCGCCGGCGAGCTCCAGATTAAACGTATCGACCTCATCGGCCTGAGTGTCGGCATCACGCGTGGTATAACCCGCACCAAGATGAACAACCATATTGTTCGTTTGAATCGGTGCAACCGTGCCCCGTGCGGTTACTGCCGTGTTATTGAAATCGTCGCTGCCATTGCCGTCTGCCTCGAAGTAGCCGATACCGTAGGTCCAGTTGCTGCCTTTGCCGCTGAGCTGGATGCCGCCGCTGCGACCGGGGGCATAACGCTCGGTCATGGCAGATCGCTCAAGCGCTGAGATGTCTTTTGAGCTCGTTAATTCTTCCAGGCCGAATGGCTCTTTCTGTTTACCGATAGTCACGGTTGCAGCTGAGCCAAATCCCATGTAACGAATGTACAGGTCTTCAGCAGTACCGCCGTCGGCGCCATCACTTTCAGCGACGTTGAACTGGGTCTTGTACGCCCAGTCGCCAAAGTGGCCCTTGGCGTAGAGGCGTGCCCGGCGCACATCGAAATCGGTAGTGTCAACACCGTTGTCGTCAGACTGCGTGGCGTCGTAATCCCACTGAATGCGCCCGCCGAGCTGAAAAGACGCAGAGTTATCCGACACTTTCACTTTGATACCGCTGTCGGTATCGATCACAAGGTCTTCGCCGCTGGTCGTAACGTTTCCGGCCTGTGCAGCAGAAGCGGCAGAAATCGCCAAAGCCAAGCCCAAATATTTCTTGCTCATGATCTGTCTCACCTTTTTCGGTTTGCTTGTGTGTGTTGAAGCGCTATTAAAGTCTATTTGGCAAAGATTACAGAATGGTTACAGAGAATGCATCAAAACAGGGCGCTGGTCCGGGCCGGTGACAGGTTCTCGGGCGCTAGGTGTTGGGTCGTTTTTCGGGGGCAAGCTCAGAATGTGCCGATTTGTCTCTATAATAATGATAAACAAGAATAAATAAGATGTGGCAAGACTTTTGCTAAATCATATTTGGAGCAATGAAACCCAACCGAAGGTATCCATTATGAAGAAGCAGTTTTTCACCAAATCCGGATTTATCAGTATCACTTTGCTTGCAGCACTTCAGGCTGCGCCCGCCATTGTTAGCGCTGACGTCAGCTCAAATGTGAGCGCCAGCAGCAACTATCTGTTCCGGGGCGTCACCCAGACAGACGGGGCTGCGGCTGTCCAGGGAGGGTTGGATTAAGAGCATGCGTCGGGCTTCTATGCCGGTGGTTGGGGTTCCAATGTCGATTTTGGTGACGGCACCAGCTATGAGCTTGATCTTTATGCCGGATTCTCCGGCTCTGTGGAAGAACTGGGTTATGACGTTGGGTACATTTATTATGCGTATCCTGACGCGCCGGACTCCATCGACTTCGGCGAACTGTACGGCGAGATCAGTTATGGCATTGCGGCCATCGGCCTGGCCTACACGATCAACAGCGACACCAGTGGTGATGGGGTGTTCGTGCAGGGGGATGCCTATTACTACGCCTCTGTTGGGGTGCCTCTGGAGGACAGCTACAGTGCCGGTGTGACGCTTGGCTATTACGACTTCGCTGATGACGGCAAGGCTTCTGTCGGCGAGGCAAGTTATTCACACGTCGCCGCCAACGTTACAAAGGATGCGGGAAACTTCGGTTCTTTCAGTGTTAACGTGGAGTACGCGGACATTGAGTCAACCGACGCGCTTGGCTCTGTCAACTCGGATGATCCGAAGTTCTGGCTGGGTTGGAGCAGGAGTTTCTGATCGGCCAAGTGATCACAAGCAATTCAGATCCAGAATAAAAAGCCGGCCCAAATGACGGGCCGGTTTTTATTTATCATGCAAGAACCCACCATCGTGCGCCTGCCTTGACGCCCGGTGACTCGACATCCTCGCCCTTACCTCTACCCCCCCCTGCCGCCAAAGCTCATTTCTTATCCGGTGCCTGAATTTCAAACTGTATTAAAGGTTTGTCTGTAAGGTCGTTCCAGATTCCCACGCAAAAATGCTGACTCACTGACCTCAGTCAAACAGCCAGGATGATACTGAATGAACAAACGATTGTTGTTGTGCGCGATGATAGTTCCGGGAGCCTTGGCCGTCTCTCCTATGGTGTCGGCCCAGGCAAAAGAGAGTGTGTCGCTGAAAGAATATCAGCAGGCCAAAGCCAGCCAGGCTGTTTCCCTGAACCAGGCCATGGTGATGGCTTTCGAGAATAGCCCGGTATTGGCTTTGAGGCGGGCCGCGGTCTCGATACAGCAGGGACAGCTTGATCATGCCAGCCGCTGGGCGCCGAGCAATCCAGAGTTTGAGTTGGGGGCCCGTCAGGCCCCGGATCAGGCCGACGAGTCCCTGGAATATGGGGTGAGGGTTACTCAGGAGATCTGGATGGGTAATCGCGGCGACCTTGGGCAGTCGCGTGCCCGGAGTAATCTCACGTCCCGGCAACAGGAGCTTGAATACCTGAAGGTAGCCACCAAGGCGCGGGTGCGGGCCGCCTATTTCCGGATACTGCTGGCTCAGAAAGAGTTGGAAACCGCAACCCGTGCCGTTGAACTTATGCAACGCACCAAAGACCTGGTTGAAATGTCCGTAAAACAGGGTAAACAAACCCGGATTGATCTCAATACCGCAGTCATTGGGCTTGCCAGGGCCCGGAATCAAAAAGCCTCGGCGGAACAAAAGCTCGAGCAATCAAAAATTGACCTTACCGAAGTGCTCGGGGTGTCCCCCTCCGATGCCGTTGGGGTGACCGGCGAGCTTGATGTGACGCTCGAAGACCTGCCTCCGACCAGCCAGCTTGTCGAGATTGCACAGAGTCAGAGAGCGGACCTGAAAGCGGCGGCCGCCAGAATTGCAGCGGATGAATCTGGCCTTGAAGTTGCGAAAAGCCTGACGATTCCAAATCTGAAAGTCTTCGGATTTTATGATCGTGAGGAAGGCTCCAACCTTTTCGGTGCAGGGGTGTCGATGCCTTTGACCGTTTTTCATGATTATTCCGGTGAGCAGAGACAAGCTGCTGCGCGGCTGAAAACCTCCGAGCTTGAGGCAGAGGCCTTGCGCCTGGCTACAGAGCGTCAGGTTGTGTCAGCTGTGGCCCGGTACGAATCCACCGCCGTTCGACTGCGCCAGATGAACGAGTCGATCCTGGAGCGTTCAGAGGAAACATTACAACTGATGCAGAAAGCACTTCGGGCGGGCAAGGTCGGTGCCTCGGATGTTCTGGCGGCACAGGACAATCTCCTGTCGGTAAGGCAGGAATACGTTCAGGCGCAGAATGATTATATCGATGCCGTCCGGGCGCTGGAGATAAGCACAGGAGGTGCTCTGTCGATGTCAGCCGGTTCCTGAGGGTATGAAACTCAAAATTGACCGTTCTCTTAGTACCGTTCTCTAAATATTGAGGGTGAATGAATGATTCGCAATCTGAAGATACTGTTAATAGTTGTCGGCGCTCTGAGCTTGCAGCAGGCATACGCTGCCGGAGAAGCCGAGGGTGACCAGCACGAAAATGAAGAAGCCGAGCATGCCGGAGAGGAAAACCAGTCCCGCCAGATCCATCTGACGCCGGAGCAGACAGAGTTACTGTCGATTCAGACTGTGGCGGCTGCCAAGGGGCGCGCTGGCGCAATTGTTACGGCACCTGCCGAGATTCAGTATGTGCCGGACCGCGTGGCCGAGGTTGGTCCGCTGCTGGAGGGAAAACTGACAGGGTTGGCGGTTGATCTGGGGGATCGTGTCAATAAGGGGCAGTTACTGGCAACCCTGAACAGTGTGGAGCTGGCCCGGATTCGCTCCCGGTTAATCTCGCTGGAGGCCCGCAAAGAAGCGGCCGAGTCTGACTACAATCGTGAAAGGGAGTTGCAGGGACAGGGTATTTCCAGTGAAGAAGAGTTCCTGGATGCCAAGGCTGCCTTTTTTGAAACAAAAGCGGAGTACGATTCCGTGCGGGAACAACTGGCGGTTTACGGCAGCGAGTCGTCAGGTGACAGTGGGGGGCTGGCGCAATACGCGCTCCGCTCACCCATTGAGGGGCGTGTCGAGCAGATGCATGTTCGTCTGGGGCAAACGCTGAGTCCGTCGGATACGCCTTTCATCGTGGCGGATGCCTCGGTGTTGTGGGCCATTCTTCAGGTGTCCGAATCCGATATTGACCAGATTTCAACGGGAGACGAGGTTCAGATTTCCTCCAGGGATTCAAGTTCTGACCGGTTTCACAGTGGGCAGGTATCCTGGGTGTCGAGCATGCTCGATGAAAAGACCCGCACCATCCCGGTTCGCGTTGTGCTGGAGTCTCCCAGAGGCGACCTTCGCCCGAATACCTATGCCACGGCCAGAATCATGACGGAATCGGAGGCCTCACTGCCGCTGGTTCCGGATGATGCGGTTCAAACCATTGGCGATGACTCCGTTGTGTTTGTTCCGGGCGATGAGAAAGGGGCTTACAAGGCGGTTCCCGTCACGCTTGGCAAGGAGGCAAACGACTGGATCGAGATCAAGTCCGGCATTAGCGCAAACACGGAAGTGGTTTCAGTAGGCGCTTTTGATCTGATGTCGGCCATTACCGCCAGTGGCCGCAGCGCCGCTCACGGACACTAAACCCCGGGGGGAGCATGATCAACGCAATTGTGAATTATGCGCTGAACAATCGTCTGATGACGCTTGTTTTTGCGATCGCCGTGATCGTTGCCGGCGTATTTTCATTTCAAAAACTGCCGGTGGATGCGTTTCCGGACGCGACGCCGACCATGGTTCAGGTGTTTACCACCAGTCCTGGTCTGTCGCCGGTTGATATCGAAACGCTGATTTCCTATCCCGTTGAGATCAGCATGTATGGAATTCCCAAGCTGGAAAAAGTGCAGAGCACGTCGATTTTCGGGTTGTCGCGGGTGACCATCTATTTCGAAGATGGCACCGATATCTACTTCGCCAGGCGGCTGGTAAACGAACGGCTTTCCGAGGCCAAGCGCCAGATTCCCGAAGGGATGGGGCAGCCGGAACTCGGGCCCATAGCGAGCGGTCTTGGGCGCATCCTGATGTATTCCCTGGAAGCTGAGGATAAGGATCAATACAGCCTGCAGGAAATCCGCACGATCCAGGACTGGATTGTCAAGCCCCAGCTCAGAACCGTTCCGGGTGTAACCGGTGTGCTGTCCATCGGCGGCGAGGTAAAACAGTATCAGGTCAATATCGATGCGCAGAAGCTTCAGGCAAGGAACCTGACAGTGTCTGACGTTCGCGGCGCCCTCACCCAGAATAATCGGAACGTCGGCGCCTCTTTCATTACGCGAGGAGGTGAAGAGTATATAGTTCGCGGCTACGGTTGGGTTAATTCAGGTACCGAGGGCATCGAGGACATCCAGAACATCATTGTGTCCAAGAGTGAGGGAGAGTCTCCTATTTATGTCAGGGATGTGGCAGAGGTTAGCCTTGGACCGGCAATTCGCCGCGGCGCGGAGGTGTCCTCGGGCGAGGAGTCCGTGGGCGGCTACGTGATGAAGCTGATCGGAACCAACACCAGTCAGGTACTCGAGGACGTCAACGCAAAAATCGATGATCTGAACAAGTCACTTCCCGAAGGGCTGAAAATAGAGGCTTATTACTCCCAGGCGGAGTTGGTGGGCAAGGCCATAGGCACTGTCGAGAAAGCATTACTTGAGGGCTCGGTTCTGGTGCTGGTGTTCCTCTATCTGTTCCTCGGAAATATACGTTCCACACTGATCGTGGTGGCGACCTTGCCGTTGTCTGTGCTTTTCGCATTCATTGCGATGCGGATTTCGGGCCTGTCCGCCAATCTGATGAGTCTGGGGGGGCTGGCTATCGGCATCGGTATGATGGTGGACGGCGCCGTTGTGATGATAGAGAACATCTTCCGACATCTGGAAGAACGATCAGAGGAAAAGGTCAGTGTTCTGAGGCTTGTAGGTGAATCTGCCCGGGAAGTGGCTCGTCCGATTGTGTTTGCCATTGGCATCATTATTATCGTTTTTCTGCCGCTGTTTACGCTGCAGGGCGTTGAGGGCAAGCTGTTTTCGCCCATGGCCTACACCATCAGTTTTGCGTTGATCGGTGCGCTGTTACTCGCGTTGACGTTGGTGCCGGTTCTGGCCTCGCTGTCATTCAAGATGGGTGGACAACACAAAGAGCCGAAGCTGGTTCTGTTCCTGAACCGGCTATACAAGCCGGTGGTGAATACTGTCGTCAAAGCCCCTAAAATTGTAATGGGCGTGGCCGTCATTGCCTTTGCCGGCAGTCTCCTGCTGTTTCCCTATCTCGGGAGCGAGTTCGTGCCCACGCTCAGGGAAGGCACGTTCCAGATTCGCTCGACACTGCCTCCTGGAGCCAGTCTTGAATCCGCCATCAAGTATGGCAAACGGATTCAGTCCGTTGTCGATGAATTTCCAGAGGTCACCGGCACCTATGCCAGGATCGGTCGTGCCGAGGTGGGCGGTGATCCTGAACCCGTGAACGTTGTCGCGACGCTCGTCAATCTGAAGCCTCTGGATCAGTGGCGAGAAGATGTGAGCTATGAGGACCTTCAGAGCCGGATTGCGGAGTCTTTGGATGAGCGGGTTCCCGGGCTTGCCAACAATCTGTCACAACCGATTCAGCTCAGAACCGACGAACTCCTCTCAGGCGTTCAGGCGCAACTGGTTGCCAGCATTTTCGGCGACGACCTCGACGAGTTGGGCCGGATCGGCAAGGAAGTGGCGGCCCTGGCGAATGATGTGCCGGGGGCAACGGATGTGCGCGCTCAGCAGAGCGCAGGTAAAAAACAGATCGTTATTCGCCCCGACCGTGAAGTGCTGGCGCAGTTTGGCATCAGCATTGATAACCTGATGAGTACGGTCGAAACCGGGATTGGCGGTAAAGGCGCGGGGCTGGTCTTCGACGGTGTCCGGCGATTTGAGATCTTCGCCCGGCTGCAAGAGTCCTATCGCGGGTCCATCGATGAAATCAGAAAGCTTCCCCTCCGGGGTAATAGTGGCGAGCTCATCCCGCTTTCACGGGTGGCCGATGTTGAAATGTACGCTGGCCCCAAGAAAATTTCGCGCTCCAATGCCAGTCGGCGACAGTACGTGCAGATGAACGTACGTGGTCGCGATATGGGCGGTGTTGTTCAGGATTTGCGCAAGCGGATCGAGGAGCAAGTGGACATGCCGCCGGGGTATTTCGTGGAGTTCGGCGGTCAGTTTGAGAACCAGGAAAGGGCCATGGCTCGGCTTGCGATCGTTGTGCCCATTACCCTGGCGCTTATTTTCCTGCTTCTTTTCTCGGCATTCAGTAGTCTGCGCTATGCGGTGCTGATCTTCATGAATGTGCCCTTTGCGATTACCGGTGGCATTGTCGCGCTGTTTGTGACGGGGCTTTACCTCTCTGTGCCCGCTGCCGTGGGATTCATCGCGGTGTTTGGTGTGGCCGTACTTAACGGCGTGGTGATGGTGAGTTACATCAACCAGTTGCGGGACGAAGGCTACGAAGTCATTGAAGCAGTCAAGCTGGGTGCTCAACGCCGTTTGCGGCCGGTTCTGATGACCGCCTCTGTGGCTATTCTGGGGCTGATTCCCCTGCTGCTGGCCGATGGCATTGGCTCTAATGTCCAACGGCCACTGGCAACGGTTGTGGTTGGCGGTCTGATCACTTCAACGCTGCTGACGCTGGTGGTGTTGCCCAGTGTGTACCAGTGGTTTGCATCTGAACGTCGTGACGTTTCAGTCTGATAGTCAGGAGACGGTTTATGTATGAAATAAAAGCGTATGTCAGAGAAGTGATGGCAGAGCATGTGGTTGATGCTCTGGCCAAAGTTAAGGGGGTGGCAAGTATTGCTGTCGTGTCTCTCGGCGAATTTGGTCATCTGGTCGGCGATGAGTCGCCTCTGGAGAAAGTGAAGATGGTCAAGCTGGAAATAGACGTAGCGACCGATGATGTCGCTGGTGAAGTTGTGGAACTCATTGTCAGAACGGGCAGAACCCAGGAAGGGCACCCGGGTGACGGCAAGGTGCTTGTATCCCGCCTGGTTCGGGCTGTTCGTATCGACGATGGTGCGACCGACGAGAGCGCACTTCAACCGGCATCAAACCAGCGCTTTTCCTAGATTGGATGGCGGCATCGTGGCCATGAGTCGCGATGCCGCTTCTCCCCGCCCTTATTGAGGAGCACTTTCAAGTTCCCTGAGCTAATGCCTTCCAAATTCAAGTTCATTTCAACCTTTTCACTTACTATCTCCACCTACCTTGTCATGGGCGTCTCGCCCCCATGAATTGTGGCTAACAACCCCTTCGGGAGAAAGTCGATGAAGGCAAGCAAGCACTCGCCCAGGGCGTTGCTGTGTTCAGTACTATTGTCTATTCCTCTGTTCGGTCAAGCGGAGACTGTGAATTGGACAAATTGGCTCACTGGCCAGATAAGCAAGCATCCGGATGTCATGGCGGCGACAGAGCAGGCGGCAGCCCGGGATGCGGATGCTGAGGCAAGCGAACAACCGCTGTATAACCCGGAGCTGTCTGTTGGAGCAGACAGAAATGGCAGTGACAACAACTTTGTGGCAGGGCTATCACAAACGATCGATTGGTCTGATCAACAGGGTGCGCTAAAGGACAAGGCAAAGCTGATCAGGCTTTCCGCTGAAGCTGATTTGAACGAGGCGGTTTTGGCACAAACGTCCGAGTCGCTGTTTGCGCTTGTCGAGTGGCGCGCGGCGACGCGTGCCGAAGAAATTGCGGAATCCCAGCAACACCGTCTGGATGCCTTGCTGGAGCAGGTTGAGCAACGCCAGCAGGCGGGCGACCTGGGGAGTACCGATGCAGAGTTGCTTTTTTTAAGCCTTTCTCAGCAGCTCAGTGAACTCGCCCAGGCAAAGGCTGCGGTTGATCAGGCGCAAGCCCGGGTCAGAGAGCTTCTGCCGGATTGGCGGCCTCAGGATGGGGGGATCCCCGGGCACATTTGGCCGGCTCTTGCTTCCAGGGTCGATAACGACAATTTGCTGGATCATCCGTCAATTGCTGCTGCCCGCGCGAGGTGGCAGGTGCTGCGGAGCGAAGCCGAGGTGGTCAGTCGCAGAGCGGCGGCATCTCCCACGGTCGGGCTGAGCGGAGGGCGTGATGAGGGTGAGAACCTGGTTGGCCTGACGTTCTCGATCCCTCTGAATGTCCGTAATAACTACCGTGCCGAAATCCAGGCTGCCAACCGACGATCATTAGAGGCCGAGGCTCGGTTTCAGGCACTTTATCGGAAGCAGCAGTATGATCTGGCGGGCGCCCGAGCTGCCTGGAAGCGATACGACACCCAACTCAGCCGATGGACAGAACTCTCCCAGGGGCGTGTACAGCGAAGTGCCGATTTGCTTGAGAAGCAGTGGCAGGTCGGCGACCTCTCCACCTCCGAGTATCTCCAGGCGCTGGGCCAGCGCGCGGAGAGCCTGAAAACCGGTATTGAACTGGAAAAGCTGGCGCAACTGGGTCTGATTGAGCTCTTGAGTCAGTCTGGCGAACTGATCACCCTCTTCCAATACTAGTCTGGAAACTGGATATTCATTATGAAAAAAACTCTGATTTCTGTATTCGCATTGACGTTGCTTACAGCCCCACTTTCTTTTGTACAGGCAGAGGAAGATGCTCATCAGGAAGCCGGTCATGATCATGCTGCCAGTGGCGACGATCATCAGGAAGTCACCGGTGAGGAGGGCGAGTATAAGGAAGATCATGGTGAAGAAGGTGAGCATGAGGAGGAAGGTGATCATGAAGAGGAAGGGGGGCACGGCCACGAAGACGAGAACGGTGGCCATGAAGAAGCGGCCACCGCAAGCATCAATGCCAAACAGAAAGAGCTCGCCGGCATTGAAGTAGCAACCCTCGAGAGCAAGCGCGTTGACTATGAAATCTACGCTCCCGGTGAGCTGCTGACCAACGGCTATACCAGCTATCACGTGTCCCCCCGGGTTGCCTCGGTGGTGTTGAGACGTCACGTGGAATTGGGTGAGCACGTAACCAAGGGCCAGCCGCTGGTAACCCTGTTCAGTGAGACGGTGGCACAGGCGCAGGCGGATTACAGGAAAGCTTTTCCTGAATGGAAGCGAATCAGCGGGCTGGGTCGTTCCGTGGTTGGCGATCAGCGGTTCAATACAGCGAAAGCCAACATTGAAGCAGCAAGGGCGACTCTGCTTGCTTACGGGCTGAACGATGATGACATTGGTGCGTTGAAGGCCAGCGGGGTGGATAGTCTCGGTGAATACATGCTCAGGGCTCGCGTGGATGGTGCAGTACTGACCGATGAGTTTGAGCAAGGACAAAGAGTTGAGGCTGGCCAGCCGCTGGTGACTCTTGCTGATGAGAGTGAGCTTTGGGTAGAAGCCCATCTGCCAGCAAGCTCCGACATTGTTCTAGAGAAGGGCGCGGAAGCCGAAGTCAGGGCAGCGGGTCGTGTGGGCGTGGCAACGGTGTCCCAGGAAGCCCACACCATTGATCCTGTGACCCGCACGCGGATTGTCAGGCTGGAGCTGGACAATCCTGAAGATCGTTTTCATCCAGGAATGTTCGCAGATGTGTATTTTCGTTTTAAGACCAGCGAGCCGGTGCTTGCCGTGCCGGAGACTGCATTGATGCGTGGCGCGGACGGCGACTGGACGGTCTATGTGGAAGAGGCCGAAGGCGAGTATGAACCCGTGGAAGTGGAACTGGGCCGCTCAATTGGCGGGCTCCGTGAGGTTTCCGGCCTGGCTGCGGGCCAACGAGTCGTTTTGCGGGGCGCATTTTTTGTGGCCTCTGAGATTGCCAAAGGCGGCTTTGATCCGCACAACCACTGATTCCGGGAGCCATTATGTTCAACCGAGTAGTCGATTGGGCGGTTCAGAACCGCCTGTTGGTTCTTATTGCGCTTGCAGTGCTTATCGCCACGGCCGCGTTTCAGATACCAAAACTGAATCTTGATGCTTTCCCCGACGTTACAAACGTCCAGGTCGCTGTTAATACAGAGGCGCCCGGACTTGCGGCTGAGGAAGTCGAGCAGCTGATCACCTATCCCATTGAAGCGGTGATGTATGCGTTGCCGGATGTTGAGGAGGTTCGGTCCATCTCCAAAACCGGGTTGTCCGGTGTCACCGTGGTCTTTAAAGAGGGCACGGATATCTATTTCGCGCGCCAACTGGTTTTCGAGCGGTTGCAGGCCGCGCGGGAGCTGATTCCGGACGGGGTCGGGGTGCCTGAAATGGGGCCGAATACGTCCGGTCTTGGCCAGGTCTACCAGTACTTGCTGATAGCGGACCCGGATTCGGGGTACGACGCAATGGAATTGCGCAGCTTGCACGACTGGCTGGTCAAACTGTTGCTGATACCGGCTGAAGGGGTTACGGAAATCCTGTCGTTTGGCGGAGAGGTCCGCCAGTACCAGGTTAACCTGAACCCGGCGCGAATGCTGTCCTATGACTTATCACAGAACGATGTCATGGAAGCCCTGGAGAACAACAACTCCAATGTTGGGGGCTGGTATATGGGCCGCGGGCAGGAGCAGTTGGTTATTCGCGGTATGGGCTGGCTGGGTAATGGCGAGCAGGGGCTCGAGCAGATCCGTCAGGTGCCCGTTAAAACCAGTGATGGCATTACAGTGACAGTGAACGATGTCGCCGAGGTAGCGCTGGGCACTGAAATTCGCCAGGGTGCGGTAACCATGACCCGGAAGGATGAAGCCGGTCAGGTTGAACAACTGGGTGAAGTGGTTTCTGGCATTGTACTCAAACGAATGGGGGCCAACACAAAAGCCACCATCGACGGCATCGAGGCCCGCATTGATCGCATAAATCAGGCGCTTCCGAGTGGGGTTCGTTTTGAGCCCTATTACAACCAGGCGGATCTGGTGACCAAGGCCGTAGAGACGGTGACCAATGCGCTTCTGTTGGCTTTTGTGTTTATTGCGATCGTGCTTGCCCTGTTCCTGATGAATCTGCGGGCAACAACGCTGGTGCTGCTTTCAATACCGATTTCCATCGGGATTGCCCTGATGATCATGGCCTGGTTCGGTCTCTCGGCCAACCTGATGTCTCTGGGCGGTATTGCTGTGGCAATCGGCATGCTGGTGGATGGCTCTGTTGTTATGGTCGAGAACATGTTCAAACATCTGACGCATCCGGATGCTGAGCATGACGCCCGTCGGGATGAATTGGTGAAAAACGACCCTGACCCATTGGACGCGTCACACGATGACCATGGCATTGCGCTTCGACTGCAGGAGGCAGGCCGGGAAGTGGCGCGACCAATTTTTTTCGCGACGGCGATTATCCTGGTCGTTTTCATGCCTTTATTCAGCTTTGAAGGTGTGGAAGCCAAGCTGTTCCAGCCAATGGCAATCAGCATCATGCTGGCTATCGTGTCGGCGGTGGTTGTTGCTCTGGTGGTTGTACCCGCGCTGGCGTCATACATGTTCCGTAAGGGTATCCGGGAGCGGGAAAGCTTCATTCTAAAACCCCTGGAAAAGCTCTATCGCATGGGGCTTGCCTGGTCACTGAAGCATAGCCGCGTGGTTGTTGGCGCGGCGGCTGTTCTTGTTGTGCTGGCGGCTCTGGTCGTGCCTCGACTCGGCACTGAGTTTGTCCCTGAGCTGGAAGAGGGAACGATCAACCTCCGGGTTACGCTGGCCCCTTCATCAAGCCTTGATACGGCGCTTGAAGTTGCGCCAAAATTGGAAGCCATGTTGATGGAGTTTCCAGAAGTGACTTACGCTCTCTCCCGGGCTGGCCGAGCAGAAATAGGTGGCGACCCGGAGCCCGTTAACAATATAGAGATCTATATTGGCTTAAAACCAACTTCGGAGTGGACCAGCGCCAGTAATCGCTATGAATTGCAGGCCCTGTTTGAGGAGAAGCTCGAACAGCACCCGGGGCTACTGTTTAACTTTTCTCAGCCTATCGCGACTCGGGTTGATGAATTGTTGTCAGGTGTTCGTGCGCAGTTGGCCATCAAGCTCTTTGGCCCGGATCTCGACGTACTGGCGGAGAAAGGCCAGCAGATTGAAGCGGCGGTCCGAACAGTTCAGGGAACACGAGACGTGGCCATGGAGCAGATTGCTGGTGAAGCGCAGTTGGTGGTTCAGCCTGACCGTCAGGCACTCTCCCGGTACGGACTTGCCGTGTCTGATGTGATGAGTGTCGTCCGGGATGGACTGGGTGGTGCCGCCGCGGGCCAGATCATCAACGGAAATGAGCGGTACGATATCTATGTGCGTCTGGCCAAACGTTTCCGGGAAGACCGGGATGCCATTGCCGATTTCAGGTTACAGGCGCCGTCCGGAGCCTGGGTGAGACTCGGTGATGTGGCCGATGTATCTATTGAGTCCGGCCCGCCTCAGGTGCGCCGCGATGACGTTCAGCGCCGTGTGGTCATTCAGTCTAATGTGCAGGGTCGTGACATGGGCAGTGTGGTTGCCGATATTCAGGATACCATCGCGTCAGAAGTGAACCTTCCCCCCGGCTATTCGGTGGATATTGGTGGTCAGTTCGAAAACCAGCAGCGAGCTCAGAAACGATTGACCATTGTGGTACCTGTATCTCTGGGGCTGATTGCGCTGTTGCTCTACTTCGCTTTCAGTTCGGTTGGTCAAGCGCTGTTGATTCTGGTCAACGTGCCGCTTGCCGTAATTGGTGGTGTCTTTTCGCTCTGGGTCTCCGGCCAGTATCTTTCAGTGCCCAGTTCCGTTGGATTTATCACACTGTTTGGTGTGGCGGTGCTTAACGGGGTCGTTATGGTCGAAAGCATCAATCAGCGAATACAGGATGGGTTGAACGTGGATGCCGCGGTGTTTGAAGGTGCCGTCTCCCGTTTACGTCCTGTCTTGATGACAGCAATAACCTCGGCGCTCGGCTTGATACCGATGCTGTTGTCGACGGGCGTGGGAGCGGAAATCCAGAAGCCACTGGCCAGCGTGATTGTTGGTGGTCTCGTGACTGCAACTTTCCTGACACTCTTTGTTTTGCCGGTTCTGTTCGGTCGCTTTTCAAGAGCCAAGGTGAGTGATATCCAACGGTAAAAAATGGGAGAAGCCGCGCTGCGTCATCGACGGTTGCCTTTCTGGAGGTTTTCTAATCCGGAAGTGGCAGTAGAATGACAATGCTGGCTCCTCCGTTTTTTGAGGTACCCATGTTCATCTGTCCGAGGTTGTCTTCGACAATCTCGGACACGATGGACAATCCGAGCCCAAAACCGGCGACCGTTTCATCCAGCCTGGTACCCCTGTTCATGACAGTGGCTGCCGCCTCGGGAGAAATTCCGGGGCCATCGTCCGCTACTTCTATGGAGAGTCCTGATGACGTGCGGGCGATTGTAACGTCGACGGTTGTCTGGCACCACTTCCCGCCATTTTCGAGTAAATTGCCAAGTAGCTCTGAAAGATCCTGTCGCTCCATTGGCCAGCTGAAGTTTTCAGGTAAGTTGGTGTGGAGGCGAAAAACCGTGTCAGGGAAGATTTTTTCCATAACGGTGATGACACTTGCCGTGATTTCAACCGGCATGCACGTCCGTCCCATCTGTCTGCCTGATATGTCTGCTTTGCTCATCCGGTATTTCAGGGATTTGTCAAGCTCCCGCAAGTTAGAGGCCATAAACACAACATCCTCCCGGGACGGAGGCAAGGTATCGATATCCGACAAAATGGCAAGATTGGCAGAAATAGAGGTTTTGACCAGGTGAGAGAGATCGGAATTCAGGCGGCGGTGGCGGTCCAGCCGCCGGTTTGACAGCTCGAGCAAATCATTGAGCTGCCGGATCAGCGGACGAAACTCTTCCGGCACGTGAGGGTTCAGACGACTTTGTTTCCCGGATTGGAGCCGTCTCAGGTCCTCTTTTATCCTACTGATGGGCTTTAACGTCAGATGTGTGGTGGTTCCAATCAGTGCCAGCAGTATCGCCAGAAGAACGGCCGAGGCACCGAGCAATGTCAGGTGGGCCTTCAGCGGTCGTTCAGAGAGCGCCCCCTCGGTTTCAAGAACGGTGATTGAGGCCAGCTTTCCAGTAGCAGTGAACGTACGTCTAAGCCCAAAAAGCGTGTTCGCGCCCTGCGCTATGTGAATAAAACCCTCGGGCTTATCCACAACGCCCTGCATTTGGCTCAGGTCAAAGTTGTTGCCCGTCAGGACGCTCCCGCCTGCCGTTTCGATGATGATGGCATGCCCCAGAAGCATTTCAAACTGATGGATCATGTTCCTGAGGTCGTCAGTTGTCGGGGACTCGGCTTCAATGATTGCCTGAAAGTTTTCCAGCTCTTTACTCAGGTGTTGTTTCCTGGACTCGTCCGATAGTTGTTTTATCACGTAGGCATGTGAAAAGAATATCAGGGTGAAATAGACGAGGCTGAAAACAGCCCCATACTGAATGGCTGTTCTTCGGATACTCTTTGGAGCTGGCATATGTTGACCTGGTTCGTTCGGGCGTTCAGCCAGTAGGATCTTTTTCGAAGAGGTAGCCCTGGCCACGCAAAGTCTTGATTTTATTGCCCCCTATTATTTTTCTGAGCCTGGCTATATAGACCTGAACAACATTCCTGGTGGGACATCTTTCAATGTTGTAGAGGGTTTCAACCAGTTCATCCTGTGAAAATACCCTGTCTGGTGAACGCAGGAAACACTGCAAAAGGCGGAATTCAGTGGCTGTCAGTCTGAACTCTTTCTGGTCGGGCGTGGTCAGCGTTCGGTAGCTGGCGTTGAGACGAAATCCGTCGACGCTGATCTGGTCTGTCGTTCTGCCGTCCTTTCTGCGGATAATCGCACTGAGCCGGGCTTTCAGTTCATCAAACTCAAACGGTTTGGGAAGGTAATCGTCGGCACCCGCGTTCAACCCTTCTACTCTCTCAGTCCAGTTGGAGCGTGCGGTCAGAATAAGGATGGCCTCTTTTTTCCCGTTTTTTCTCCATCTTTGCATTAAAGACAGTCCATTTTCATCGGGCAGTCCGATATCGAGAATAACGGCCTGGTAGGAGCTTGTTTCAATCAACGAGTCTGCTTCTTTGCCGGTTTTGGCGACATCGACTGTGTAGTGCGCCTGCGCAAGCCAGTCCGATATTTTTTTGGCAAGTACCGCATTGTCCTCAACAATCAGAATTTTCATTTGTAAGCGCCGTTTTTCGTGGTGGGAAAGTTTCGCCAGTCTGCCATGGATTGTACCAGTAACGGCAACTCCCCAGAAAAACAGCAACCCGTTAAAAATGGGGGGTTACCGGTCGACTTTTCAGTTTGATTTCAGTTGCACCGGGTAGCATCAATAATCGAGTCACGAACTCAAGAAGCTGTATATACATGGTTTTAGGAGCAACCTATGAGCGATAGACATTTCTATGCAGGTATGTCCAGGCGCCGCCTTATCCAAGGAGCTGCCACGATGGGACTTCTTGCCGGTTTCGACAGCTTGTTGCCGGCCTATGCTAGAGGACAACTGGACAACACGAACGCATTTCACACCGTGCGTAATGGCGCTGACATCTACGACCTGACCGTCGCGAGAACACCTCTCAAGATAGGGGGCACAGTCTCGGAACAGCCCATCACCATCAACGGCACTCTGCCAGCGCCTCTGGTGCGCCTCAAACAGGGGCGCGAGGCAATCTTGCGTGTCACCAATACACTACCGGAGGCAACATCCATTCACTGGCACGGTCTGATTCTGCCGTACCAGATGGATGGCGTTCCTGGCGTCAGCTTTCCCGGCATCATGCCCGGCGAAACGTTTGAGTACCGTTTCCCGGTCGAACAGCATGGCACCTACTGGTACCACAGCCACTCTGGCCTTCAGGAACAGCTAGGCCACTATGGGCCGATTATCATTGATCCTGCCGAGCCCGAATCGGTGGCCTATGATCGCGAATACGTTGTGGTTCTATCTGACTGGACCTTTGACTCTCCCGAGGACGTATTCCGCAACCTCAAAGTGTTTGAAGGCTATTACAACTACAACCAGCGCACCGTTGGCGACTTCTTTAAGGATGTCGAAACTATGGGTTGGGATGCCGCGTGGAGCAAAGCCGACATGTGGGGCAGAATGCGAATGAGCCCCCGGGATATCCTGGATGTAACCGGTTCTGAATACACCTACCTGATGAATGGATCGCCTTCCGCCAGCAACTGGACCGGGCTGTTCCGTCCCGGCGAGAAAATTCGCCTGAGATTCATCAACGCCTCGGCGATGACCTACTTTGATGTCCGTATCCCGGGACTTCCGATGACGGTTATTTCCGCTGACGGCCAACCAGTGCAGCCGGTCGAGACCGATGAATTCCGCATTGGCGTGGCCGAAACCTACGACGTTATCGTGGAGCCAACGGACATGGCTCATACCGTGTTTGCACAGGCCCAGGACCGGTCCGGGTTCGTGCGCGGCACACTGGCTACCCGAAAGGGTCTGGAGGCCCAGGTGCCCCCCATGTACCCGCGCACTGAACGGGGCATGGCGGCCATGGGAATGGGCGCCATGGGCAAGAGTGGCGGCCAGGCAATGCACGACGGCATGGACATGGCCCACGGCGACATGGCCGGAGATTCAGGTGGCATGAATATGGACCATGGCCGGATGAACATGGACACCTCGCCTGACAAATCCAGCCTGAGCCCCGTTCCGACCGCGGGGCGCCCGGTATCCCATGGCCCGGACAATCACGGCCCCGGAGCAGCAATGGTGGCTTCCAGCCCCCAGTCACGGCTGGATGAGCCCGGCGTTGGCTTCGAAACCGTGGATCACAGGGTGCTGACCTACTCCCAGTTACGGAGTATTGATGGCTGGCCCGACAAGCGCCCGGCGGAACGGGAAGTGGAGCTCCACCTTACCGGCAATATGGAGCGTTACATGTGGTCGTTTGATGGCAGGAAATTTTCCGAGGTGGATGGCCCGGTCAAATTCTACCATGGTGAACGCCTTCGCCTGATCCTGGTCAACGATTCAATGATGGACCACCCCATTCATTTGCACGGCATGTGGATGGAGCTGGAAACCGGGGCGGGTGAGCATCGACCGCGCAAGCACACGATCTCTGTCAAACCCGGTGAGCGGGTGTCTGCACTGATAACGGCGGACGCACCCGGCGACTGGGCGTTCCACTGCCACCTGCTCTACCACATGGACGCAGGTATGTTTCGTGTCGTGTCGGTCGTTTAACGGGATAGGGGATGATCACTATGATAAATCGCATAAAGCTGGTTGTGGGCGCGTCGGTCTTCACCATTGCCTCCGGGGCCGGTGCCGCGGGTACCGGAGTGCAGGCCGAGCCGGACTGGACACTGCCTGTTCATGACAATGAGATATCTGGCCAGTTACTGTTTGACCGGATGGAATATCAGCGTGATGGCAACAACGAGATCGCGCTCTGGGATGCCCAGGCCTGGGTCGGCACAGACCGCAAGCGGCTCTGGATTGAAACAGAGGGTGAGACTAATCTGGCCACCGAGGGTGGCGACGTCGAAAACTTTGATACTCAGTACAGCTATCGCCTGACCCCCTTCTGGGATATACAGACAGGGCTGGGCGCTCAGGCAACCTTCGGCCCGGGCCAGAACAAAGAGCGTTATTCGGCACTTATCGGCCTGCAGGGCCTTGCTCCCTACTGGTTTGAGGTAGACACAAATCTCCGAGTCACCGACGACGGTGACGTGTCATACGATCTTGAAGCCGAGTACGACTGGCTGCTGACCCAAAGGCTCATTTTGCAGGGCCGCGGCGAAACGCTCGTTGCCTTCAGCGATGTTGAGGAGTGGGGCGTCGGTAGTGGCATCAATAATGTGGGCCTGGGGCTCCGTCTGAGATACCACTTTTCGAGGGAGTTTGCGCCCTACCTGGGTGTTTCTTACACCCGCTTTCTGGGCAACACAGAGGACCTTCGTGAGCGCGAGGGGGAAGACGTCGAGTCCTCCAGCTTCGTGGCGGGCGTCCGGTGGTGGTTTTAGTACGATAATGCCCAGTAGAAAAGGCTGGCCCCTTTGCGTGGGTCAGCTAGTGTCCTCATTTGGAGGATTTCGTCAAAATCATTGCCGACCTTCCGCATGTTCGGCTCAATGACAAACGGCCGGACTAAGGCCCGGCCGTTGTATCAGATCATGAAATTACACGTTGATCAGTAACTGATATTGACCATAGCTACGACCTTATAGGTATCCTCCGGGTCATCTCCGTAGAAGTCTCCCATGAAACCGTAAGAACCGCGGAGGCTGATGTCATACACGCCGGCAAACTTTTTACCAAGCTGAGCAGCGACTTCAGTACCAAGGGTTGAGCCGTTGGCCTGAGCAGCGCTGTCGGGCGCGTCGTCGGCAGCGCGGAAGTATCCTGTGCCGTACTTCAGGTAGTAGTCGTTGGAAAGTTCCTGATCACCCGAGACTATCAGCCCCATCAGACCGTATCCCTGGTAAGCTGCGTCATAAACTGACTTGGCCCCCTGGGAACCATTGTTGTAGTAGTAGTCTGTTCCGAAGATTTGCAGATTGCTGCTATTCAGCTCCCAGCCTGACTGGTTTGCTGCAAAGCGATCGGCACCATTGCTGCTGTCGTCAGCCGGAATATAGATGCCGTGAATCGTGAGAGAACCGCCATTCCAGTGCTTTTTCGCATAAAGGTTCAGCATGTACGTGTCACCATCGGTCGCACTTGAGTCGACCCCGGACGCCTTTTTGTAAAGTACCGAGCCGCTATAGGCGAGATGCTGAGTAGCATAGTCGGCGTAGACGCCGAAATAATTATCCTCCGTTCGAGCCGCCGTGCCATTTAGAGCAGCTTGACTCCTGTTTCTGATCTGAGCTCCGGTAAGGCCGTAGTGGAAAACCTCGCTGGGATGAAGTTCGGCATTCAACATGTAGAAGTCTACGTCGTTCGCAGAATCTCTATTATCATCTCTATTTTTACCGCCATCGCCTTCTTCCCACTTGAACCAGCCACCTGTCAGCGTGGCCATACCGACCTGGCCCGCGAAGGAGATGCCGTTCATATCGTCGTTAGTGACAAAGCTCTCGTACTTACCGAAGCCATACCCCTGGATACCTGCTCGCACCTTCCAGTC
Source organism: Marinobacter flavimaris (assembly GCF_045057155.1). Lineage (NCBI taxonomy): Bacteria > Pseudomonadati > Pseudomonadota > Gammaproteobacteria > Pseudomonadales > Marinobacteraceae > Marinobacter > Marinobacter flavimaris. The sequence continues at coordinate 4,094,350 of NZ_CP171359.1, read as the reverse complement.
GCTGTTCGGCACTTTCAGTTCAGCGTAAGCATTCTTGGTCTCAACGCCAACGCCGTCGGCGCTGAGTTTGCCGCAATTGTCACCCTGGCAGCTTCCCTTCTCACCCCAGGGAGAATCGACCTCACCGTACCAAACCAGGCTCACGTTATCGTTGAGGTCGCCGGTGATCTTTGCACGCAGGCGCTGGTCAACAAAAGCAGTACTGTTATCGTCGGTCGTATCTAGGCTTTCTGAGGTCGCCTGCAGGCGGTAATAACCGTTCACCGTGAAGGGGGAATCGCCTTTCTTGAGCTCTTCCACTTCAGCCGTCAGTTGATTTATTTCAACCTTCAGGTCTTCTACGGTCGGTGACGCACGCCCGACCGGCTCCGCGGCCAACGCCGGTGTTGCTACTAAAGCTATCGCCAGCGGAGCGCTTATTGATTTGAAGATTTTGCTCACCTGAAACTCCTTATTTTAATTTTCATATCGACAACGATTTATTGCCTCAATATGGATGTGCCAGTTAAACGGCACTTAATCTTGACGCACAAAGCTTGTAGTGGTCAACTGAAACGAACCTGAATTTTCAGCTAAATTTCATTTTCCCGATTTTCGTACTGACATCCCCACCCGTCAGACTGTCAGACCTGACGACGCATCAAAGAGGCTATTTCGCCCCCAGCGCCCATTCTTGGAGAGGTGCTATGATTGCTCACTATTGAAAGGCATACTGGGCGCCAAGCATGCAATCCGACCATTTGGCGCATGAAATCGAGATGGCCGCAATGAACCGACGAGTTATCTCCTTGCTGCTGCCGTTGTTTTTGGGTGGACCGGTTCTGGCCATTTCCGAAATATCGGGTGGTCAGGAGGGCGCTGCGATGAAGGGTTGCGATTTCAACTTCGGCTGCCTGAAGTTATTAGATTGGCTGGATAGATTATGCATTGTTCACGTCGACCATCACGTAGAGGCTGGTTCCTGTTTTTTTTAATCTGGTCTGTCAGCTTTTTGCTGCATTTTTTTTGGGAAATGATCCAGGTGCCTTTCTTTACAGGGATGATGGAGGCGTCCCATGGTGCGGTCGTCTGGCTGTGCACGCGGGCGGCAATCGGCGATGCCAATATTGCACTATTTGCCTATGGCGTCGCCGCAGCGGCAACTAAAGATGGCTTTTGGATACAGGGGCGGTGGCGCCGCCATGCTTTAGGAGCGTATTTTGCTACCGGTCTGCTTATAACCATAGTCTTTGAAGCCTGGGCCACAGGCGCAGGCCAGCGCTGGAGCTACAATGATTCTATGCCCCTGTTTCCCTTCCTTGGCACAGGTATCGCCCCTCTCGCGCAGTGGATTATCGTTCCAACAGTCTCGCTCTTTGGTTTGCGTTGGCTCTATAGAGGCTGGCTTGATCTCAGACGTCAGGGCGGTGATTACTCTCGGCAATAAATAATGGGCTTCGGCCATCATGCAAACGGCCCTACAAACACTTGCGCAAATACACCCAAAAGGAGTGTGACAGTCAGCGCTATTATCAGTACGGCTTTCAACCAGATATCAGTTCTAGCCACCACGACATTCCCTTGCCTGTGGCCTTTTTGCTGGGCATCGCCTTTGCCGTCGGCTGGACGCCCTGCATCGGCCCGATACTCGGAGCCATACTGGCGCTCAGTTCCACCCACGCCAACGCAGAAACGGGCATGTTGTACCTAGCGGTGTATTCGCTCGGCCTGGCACTCCCGTTTCTCGGAACCGCGCTGTTCATCGAGCATTTTCGCAAGCGAGTGCGCGGATTCAGCCGCTGGAGCAGGCCGCTAAGGGCACTGGCGGGCCTGGTGCTGATCATCATGGGCATAATGGTGCTAACCGGCCAGATGACCTGGTTCGCCACCTGGATGCTGTCGACCTTTCCCGTGTTGGGAAGGCTTGGCTAGTGTCCCAGGTCGGCTGGAAGCCGGTAGAGCCTTGTTGCGCCTTCCCCGGCCTTACTATCTCCACCTCGGCTTCCTACCGAGAAAAAGAACAGCCCGCCGCTCCCATAGGCCGGCTTCGCCGAGCGGGGTATGGATACCCTGGATCTTCCCAGAACCGATGGCGAGCCCGGGTTTGCGTCCAGCCAGTCGATAGCGACGACATCCCTGGGACCTGCGGCCTCCGCAGGGCTCGGGCGCTGCGCAATACCCACCATGGGGCGCGAAACCCTATCCGCCCCTCCAGTGCCGCCGACAAACGGGTTACCCAGGGACAGGGTTCTTGTCGGACTGAAAATCAGTTCCGGGTTTACCTCAAACCGGATTTCCGAGCTGACAAGAGGGTCCATATCGTAGCTGAGCTGCAATTCCGGGCCATTGCCGGAATACACAGAGGCTTTACCGTCAAACGCACTTACAAAAGCCAGATCGCCGCTGTCTGTCTTGCCCAGAACCCGGGAGCCCAACACCCTGAAACCCGGCGTCAGGGCGCTGAATGTGTCATTGGCGCTTTCCGCCATCTTCTCTTGCCCCGGCATAACCGTGTAAATCTTTGACCCGAAGCCGTGCTCTGCCGTATAGGACTGCCCCAGAATGGTGTCACTCCGCCCATCCAGGTCGGTATCATGCACGCCCATCATCAATGGCGAAAACCCGACCAACATGGCTCGGTCCCCGTCAAGCCTGACAACAGAACCTGACACCCGGTAATCATCCCATTGGTTGACCAGCAGATAAAGCTCACCGGCACTGCTATACCAGTCCATGTAAATGATTCTCTCGCCACGTGGAATATCAACCACGGCGATTTCGCTTACAGAGCCATCGGAGCGCCCCGAAAAAAACCTGATTGTCTGCTTGCCTTCCAGTGCCACGACATAACGCCCCGGGATTTCATGGACCGCAATCGAACCTGCCCGGCCCGGCAACTCAAGAGCAAGCTCGGCCTCCGCCTCTGCCGCAACACGAAAACTCTCTTCCTTTGAGTATGAAGCTGCGCCGATATCAATCATCCCGACCAGCCAGGTTTGGTCATAGGTGACAACTACCCTGCCCTTGCTTATTAACTCGAACGTCAGAGAGGGCTCTGCCTTGCTTTCCTCATTTTCCCAGACCAGGCGTGGAAACATGGATTTCAGTTCTTCTGCCACGGGCCCGCTTTTTTCGGTTGTACTTTTAATTACGGCCGGCAAAGGGCCAAACCTCTCCACAACGGCATTTACACCAGGCATGGGCCCGGACAGCAGCTTGCCAACGAATTCTTCCGGATTAATCCGTAAAATACCGATTACGGACCGGCGGTCACCGACCAAACTGGCATCGCCGTTCTGAACGGGTTTTGCCGTAACGAAAACATCCCCCACCCCCGCGACACTATTGTGCCGGTCTATGTAAACCAGACCTTCGTCCTTGTCGATCCGGCTGATCGCGGAAACAAAAGGATCGAAGCGCTCAGCTGCGAAACAGAGCTGTCCGGTTATTGTAAAAACAATTAAAACGACAAAACGAAAGATCCGGACGCTGGCACAGCTGATTACATTCGTCATACAGAGGCTCTTCGAAAGGAATAAGGTGCGAAGCGTCGGCTTCGCACCTTCTGGTCAGTTAAAACTTATACCGGACGCGGCCGGCAACATGCACAATGTCCTTATCACTCTGGCCGTTTTGAAGCGCGCCTTCCTCAAGTGCATCCACTGCATCTCCCGCAAGCAGATAAGCCGCTTCCGCCGCAATTTCCAGGGACGGATACGGAAGATAGCTCACCCGTCCACCGAACTCCAAGCCCAGATCTTTTGATGAACTCCCGTCAGCCAGCGTAATGGCTTCCGCCAGCCGGTTGTACACCAGCATTCCACTGAGCTTCAGGTTAGGCCGGACCTTGTGATCGAGCTGGATCTTATTCAGGAAATAGCCCTTATCCAGGATATAAGGCGTCTCGGCGAAATAATCATCGTCCGTGAAATTTTCCTGGAAAATCATGCTGTCCGTCAGATCGACGTCCGTGGAGATGAACGCATCGAAATTGGAATCCTGCTCATTGCTGTCCCCTGATGCATACACCATTGTGTAGGTGACGGTATTGGGACCGAACTGCAGGCCAAGCTCGCCACGGCCCAGAAAGGTGGACAGGTCATAGCTGGTGTTCGGATTCACAGCCCCGTTTATAGGGTTGAAGTTAACACCTTCTATCGTTCCCGTCTGGGCGATGGCGGTACCCTTGAGGAAAAGCCGGCCTGCCGACGTCTCCCTGTTGTAGTCGAAGGTCGCACCCAGGTTTGACACCGAGTATTCCGAGTTATCAGCAATCAGCTTCAGCTCGTAGTTCCTGCTATTGATTTCGCCGACCCCCTCTGCAACCTGATTGTTCATCTGATACAGATAAAAAATTCCGGCGTTCAGGTTGGGCGAAAAGTGCTTATCCAGGTTCAGCGCAAAGTTATCAGCGCCATCCCAGCCCTCGTCTTCCGGGGAGTCGTTGGCGCCCTCGTTGGTGGAGTCACCACGCCCCCACAGAAGCTGATAGTCAATACCAGACTGAAGCTTCCCGGTCAGCACCACAGCGGTTGCGGTCTCATTCCAGACATTGGCGTTGACCGAAACCGGCTGCAACCCGATTTTCAGACGCTGATCAACGGTATCGGGCAAAGCGAAGTCGACGTAAGCCCAGCGAGTCTCGACATTTACACCGTCACCGGAAAAGTCGCCACCTGAACCCTCGCCGAAGCGAATGCCGCCGATTTCGGTTGCGTACACGCCCTTGACCATTCCATCGTCAGAGGCGGCGGTGAACCAGAACCGGTATTTCATTTCACCATAAGTCTCGGTGGGATCGCTGTCTTTCAGCGTACCGCCACCCGAGTTTCCTGTTCTGAACCAATCCCTCTGATTGGTGTAGGCCTGAAACCGGTTGTTCATGTCGCCATGAAAATCAAATTCGGCCGCCATGACAGGGTTTGGAGCATACACTGCGGCTGCTCCGAGAATCGCCAGTTAAAGCGGGCTGCGCTTAAGTTTCAGTTGCTTCATTGTGATCCCTATTATTAGTCGTCTTATTAGTCGTCAGAAGAGCTCAGCAAACGGACCTGATGGTCGGTCATTCCGCCGTGTCGCATACAGCAGGGCAACCAAACTCCTGATTGCAGGCAGGCCGCAACCAATGAAACCTGAAACGAAGCTGAAAATCCAGAGGGCTTACGACTTATGTCTTAGACAGGACTGGCAACATGTCGGAGACAAAGGAGTTAAGGCGGTTTCTGGTGACCGCCTGGACGGTCACCTTTACAACAGATCGAATATCAGCGCGAAGGATAAGGGCTTGATGACCTCAATGGCCGGAATGGCCGGATTTCTCCGCCCCTTTCGATTTCATCGGCTGATCCTTCATCGACCCCTTCATTTCCTTCATCATTCCCATGCAGCCCTTCATGTCTCCATGCATCATCTGCATGTTTTCCTGCATGGCTTTCATATGGTCCTGCATCAGCTCCTGGCGCTTGGCAGGGTCCTGCTCCTGTTTGATCCGGCTCATCAGCGCCTGCATTTCTTCCATATTCTGCTGCATCGCCGCTGCTCTCTTCTGGTCCTGCTCCTGATGCTTTGCATCGCGATGCTGATCGTGATCCGCCGCCAGGGCCGGCATGGAAAGCAGACCGGCAATGACAGTAGCAACAAGTGTCAGTCGTTTCATGGTGTTCTCCGTCCGTCGAGTAATTGGGAACTGCGATTGCGTCAGCAGGTGTCCCCCGCTGACCGGGCCAGATTCTGACCGTCTGCCTATAGGATAGTACAAGCTTCGGTCAAGGTGAAGTCAGCCAATACCAGGAGGGATCGGCCGGCTCGCCGGAACACTGCCAGGGGCCAATAAGATCTGACGACATATCACATAGGCGATTTAGGCCCTTAGTGCTGGGTGCGATGGCTTTAACCGGCCAGATAATTCAATTAGCTTTGTGGAGGCTAGCAACATTCCCAGGGTTGGGAAGACTTGGCTAGGAGTCTGCGCGGCAGGAGCCACCTTCTGGCATAATACGTAAAAATTCTTCAGCACCGGAGAATCCGATGGGAACCACCTTCCGCCCCTATTCACCTGATCAGGAACTGCCTCTTCCCCCGAGCCTGAACGAGTGGCTGCCCGAAGGGCATCTGGCCTATTTCATCAGTGACGTGGTCGAGGAACTGGATCTGAGTGCCTTCTACGCCCGGTATGAAGGGAGCGGTCGGCGCAACTCGCCTTTCGATCCGCGGATGATGTTGAAGGTGTTGATCTATGCGTACGCGACCGGCGTGTTTTCATCACGAAAGATCGCCCGGAAGTTGGAAGAAGATGTCGCCCTTCGGGTCCTGGCGGCTGGCAATTTCCCCAGACACCGCACTATCTGCGATTTTCGCAAGCAACACCTGGCTGCGTTCAAGGCCGTATTTATTCAGGTGGTCCGGATCGCCCAGGAAGCGGAATTGGTTACTCTCGGTACGCTGGCGATTGATGGCACCAAGGTCCGGGCCAACGCCAGTAAGCACAAGGCCATGAGCTATGACCGCATGCGGGAGGAAGAAGCCCGTCTGTCAAAAGAGGTTGATGAGCTTTGTGGCCAGGCTCGCCGTGTGGATGAATCGGAAGACCAACAGTTTGGCCCGGATCAGCGGGGCGACGAGTTACCCGAAGAGCTTCAGCACCGTCAGGGGCGGCTGGACAAGATCCGGGCAGCGAAGGAGAAACTGGAAGCGGATCAAAAAACGCAAGATGAGGCCAAAGGCCGGCATCCAGACGATGATCGCCGCTCACCCAAGGGTGGCCGGAACTTCAAGAGAGACTATGGAGTTCCGGAGGACAAGGCTCAGAGTAACTTTACCGACCCCCAAAGCCGGATCATGAAAACGAATGATGGGTTCCAGCAATGCTATAACGGCCAACTGGCCGTGGATGGCGAGTTCCAGATCATCGTGGGCAACCGCCAGGGTAACAACCCCAGTGATAACGGCTGTCTGGTGCCGCTGCTGGGCGAGGTAAAAGAAACTCTGGGAAGTTACCCGGGCCAATGTCTGGCTGATGCGGGTTATCGCAAAGAGGAAGACTTGCAGGCATTGGAGACAAAAGGCATAGATGGCTACGTCTCGCTGCGCCGGGAAGGCAAAAAAACCGGAGATATAAACGCGAGCCGGTACCCGGCGACGGCCCGCATGGAGGAGAAGCTTACCACGGCGGAGGGGCGAGCAGTCTACGCTCAGCGCAAGCACATGGTTGAGGCGGTGAATGGCTGGATCAAGAATGTCCTGGGCTTCCGGCAGTTCGGCTTGCGGGGCCTTCAGGCGGTGCAGGGTGAATGGGATCTTGTCTGTCTGTCGCTCAATCTCAGGCGCATGAGTTCACTGATGAGGCTGGCATAAGTCGCTGAGGCAGCCTTTGGCTCACGGTAGGTACAGCTGGGGCCCTGCGATGCCCCTTTTAACCGGTTAACTGGCTGGATCGAAAGCGATGATGGAGCCGATCCGATATCGCGAACACTCCTTCCGGCCAGACAATGATCCGGTCTGGCGGAAACGAGGGCTCAAAACGTTTCTGCCGCGCAGACTCCTAGTATTCAATTGGAAATGGCGATTTCAACTTCGGCTGCCTGAAATTAATAGATTAGTTGGATAGATTATGCATTGTTCACGTCGACCATCACGTAGAGGCTGGTTCCTGTTTTTTTTAATCTGGTCTGTCAGCTTTTTGCTGCATTTTTTTTGGGAAATGATCCAGGTGCCTTTCTTTACAGGGATGATGGAGGCGTCCCATGGTGCGGTCGTCTGGCTGTGCACGCGGGCGGCAATCGGCGATGCCAATATTGCACTATTTGCCTATGGCGTCGCCGCAGCGGCAACTAAAGATGGCTTTTGGATACAGGGGCGGTGGCGCCGCCATGCTTTAGGAGCGTATTTTGCTACCGGTCTGCTTATAACCATAGTCTTTGAAGCCTGGGCCACAGGCGCAGGCCAGCGCTGGAGCTACAATGATTCTATGCCCCTGTTTCCCTTCCTTGGCACAGGTATCGCCCCTCTAGCGCAGTGGATTATCGTTCCAACAGTCTCGCTCTTTGGTTTGCGTTGGCTCTACAGAGGCTGGCTTGATCTCAGACGTCAGGGCCGCGATCACCCCCAGCAATGAATGCCGGAGCCCCGGGCATCATATAAACCGCCCTACAGACAACTGCACATCCACACCAATCACGAGTGTGGCGGTCAGCGACACTACACTATTGATGATTGCCACCATTGCCAGACGTAGACAAGTACGATCACAATAATACGATGTTCCACTGTGACTGATCGACTCATCCATCACTCAACTCCGAAGTCCTTGCGAACGGTTGGCATTACGTATGCCACTCCCGGCCATGCCGGCACCAGATACAGCCGCAGTCGACATGATTGCAGCTTATATCCCGTCGCTGGCTCCGCAAATGCAAACCCGCCAACGGCGCCAGCAGACGCCTGGCAAGTGTGGGCCGGTAGAGACGGCGCAAAAACTCGCGCGCATCCAGATGGTTTTCCTGGCGGCGCATGCACCAGTGATAACCGCGGTTACCCAGCAGCCCATAAAACGCGCGGTTCACCAACGCCGCCGCCATCGGACGCTCCAGGGATTCTCGCCAAAGCCGGTTGTAGTCGTCACCATGCAGCAGACTGCGTGCGGCCAGCACGCCGGAGGTGATGGCCGCGCGCATCCCGAAGCCCCACAGCGTATCCTGGAAACCGGCCTGCTCACCCGCTACCGGGTGCACCCCGGACAATGCGGTTACAGGGATACGGAAGTTTCCAACACCGCCGTGCGGCTGAGGATTCATCATCTCCATGCCGGCCAGCCTCTGAAACGCACTGACAGTTCGCTCCACATACTTTGCTTCATCCCTGAAACCAGTAAACATGCAACTCTTTACCGTTCCCTTGCCTCCCATTACCAAAAGGTAGGCATACCCTTTAGGGGCAAGGTTGTTATCACAAATTGCCCAGAAACCGTCCGGCATGGATGTATCGAAATGATAGCCGACCGCAATGGCATCGGCGGCCTTTGGGCCAGTCGCCAGGATGGCCGGGCCCCGGGCATGCCGCAGCCGGCTTTTGAAATGCACCTGCACGCCCAGTTCCCTGGCCTGTCTCAGCAACGCCGTGTCCAATGTGTCTGGCCCGGAGCCACGCTCCACCAGGTAGAACAGCGGCTCAATGCTCTCAATGGCGTACGGGGAATCCCAGGCATCAAAGGCGGTACCCCGGCGGCATGGAACTCGCTTGAAGTCGGTGGTGATTCCGAGTTCCTGCAACACCGCCAGGGCATCCTGCTGCGTGCTCCAGTTCTCCAACCCCTGAAGGTCCCGTTTGAAGCGGTGCCCCACCTCGGCCCGGGCCTCATGCACGATGACTGACCGCCCCGCGCGCGCCAGTGTGATGGCGGCTGCCAGCCCGGCCGGCCCGGCGCCGGCAATCTCGACCGCGCCATTTCTGTTGTCTGACATCATGGCTCCGATACCAGTCCCAGCCTCGTTGACGCCTATCATGTCCGCACCCGCCTTCCCCTCACCTTGTCACAAAGACATAAAACACAGCGATACCCGATCACTGGGCCTCCTTGAAGTCACGGATGTGCAGCAGGTCTTCCACCGGCAGCACGGCTATGATTCCGTCGCTGGCAAGCCCCTTGTGCACCGTCCGGGCAATGAGGTCAACGATCTCGTCTGCCTGCTCGGCTTCCGTGAATATCTCCACGCGAACGGAATCGGCCATGGTGTCCTTGGCTTAGTAGTTTTTATATCGACCACGGCCATGGGTTTTAGACACCGTCATACCGGAAAAACCAGCCGCGATCAGCGCATCCTCTACTTTCTTCAAGTCCAGACTGGAGAAGATCGCAGTCACTTTGCAAAACTTCGTATTCATTTCGCCTCCTCGTCAGTGAGCTGAAGAAGGATCGCTCCGGTTCTTCGGCTTGAAAATGACAGTTAATCACCCACAACTGAACTGACACTGAAAATAGGGAACAATCTGAAACCAGCCGGGGCTATACTGATTTAAGTCAAAGAAGCCTGGCCGCCCAGGCGAGACCCGCCACCCAGTCAATAAACGGCACCGGGTAAATACCCAGCAGCAGTATTGAGACGGCAACAATCAGAAGGGCGAGTTTCTCTACCCGACCCCGGCCGGCATCCGCCACCGCCTGCTGCATACCCGGTTCGCGCAGATACAGGGTGACGATCACCCTCAGGTAGTAGAACAGCCCGATAACGCTGCCGATAACGATCCCTCCAACAAGCCACCACCGGCTGCCTTCCACACCCAGGGCGATGATATAGAATTTACCGAAGAATCCGGCGGTCAGCGGAATGCCGGCCAGGGACAACATGCTCAGAGTCAATAATGCTGCCAGCCAGGGGCTGTGCCAGAACAGTCCCCTGTAATGGTGCAACCCGGAGGCATCCTCGCCACTGCCGGTGCCGGAGACATGCATAATCACGCCAAACGCCCCCATGGTGGCCACAATATAGGTGAACAGGTAAACCCCGGTGGTTTCCAACGCCAGGGGGCCACCTACTATAACGACCACCAGCAGGTAGCCCATATGGGCGATGGAAGAGTAGCCCAGCAGGCGCTTCAGGTCAGGCTGGAACAGGGCCAGCAGGTTGCCACCGAACATGCTGAGAAGAGCCAGCAGGCTGATCAGGCCAAGGAGCCATCCACTGCCGAAGACCGGGGCCACCAGTACCAGCCGCAGCAATACCAGAAACACCGCCAGTTTGCTCACCGTGGCCAGCACAGTGGTCGCCGGCGCCAGACCTCCCTGGTATACGTCCGGTGTCCACTGGTGAAACGGTATGATGGACAACTTGAACCCCAGCCCCACCAGTAACAGTGCGGCGCCGCCCAGAATCCAGGGGTCCGGACTGCCAGCAACCCCCGCGGCGAGTGCCGTCAGCTCAAGGTGGCCGGTGCGGGCATAGATCAACGCCATGCCAAACAGCAGAAAGGCGGTGGCGGCGGCGGACAATATGAGGTATTTGATCCCCGCCTCCAGGGACCGTTCTGTCCGGAAACTGTACGCCACCATGCCGTACAAAGGCATCGACAGCAATTCAAGGCTGATGAACAGGGTGGCCAGGTGGTTGCTGGCCACAAGGCCCAGGGCACCCGTTACCGCGCAAAGCAACAGCAGGTAAAACTCTTCCCGCGGCCCCCTGTAGCCGGCCAGGTAATCATGGCTCATGGCGGCGATAAACAGGCCGCTCACCAACACCAGCGCGCTGCCCATGAGGGCAAGGCCGTCAAAGATCATCAGCGGCGGCGAAGAGGGCGCGGCCGAGGCCAGCGGCAGGCTCGCCAGGGCCAGGGCCAGACCGCTGACAGTGACCGCCGCGGTACCACCGTGGTGGCGTCGCCAGGCGACGCCCAGCATTACCAGTACGGCTGTCGAGGCGACAATAAGCAGGGGCAGCAGCCCCACAAGATCGATCAGGGTCAGCATCAGTTCATCCCTCCTGCCCGGACCGGGCCCGCCATGAACAGGTCCGCCACCGGCCGGACCATTGACGCCGTGGTATCAAGCAGGGGTTGCGGATTCAGGCCCACTGCCAGGGTGAGTCCGATCAAGGCCAACATCATGCCGTACTCCCGCACATCCGGACCCGCGAGCAGGCCCGGTTGTTGTTCGCGACCGAAATGCACCCGCTGCATCATCAGCAGTGAATAGATCGCGCCAAGCACCAGCCCGGCGCTGGCGATGACCACCACCACCGGAGCGCTGCGGAAGGTACCGAACAGTACCATGAACTCGCCAAGGAAATTGGCCGTGGCGGGCATCCCCAGAGAGGCCGCCAGGAAAAACAAGGTCACGCCGGGCAACACCGGTATTCGGCCCCAGAGCCCGCCCATGCGACGCATATCCCGGGTATGAATGCGTTCAAAGAGCTGGCCACTGAGAATGAACAGAGCGGCACTGGAGAACGCATGGGCCACCATGAGTACGATTGCGCCCTGGATCGCCAGTTCGGATCCGGAATAAACGGCAATCAGCACGAACCCCATATGGGATATGCTGGCATAGGCAATCAGCCGCTTGATATCCTGCTGGCCGCAGGCCAGGACCGCGCCGTAAATAATACCCACGACCCCCAGCGCCATGGCCACCGGCGCAAAGGCCTGGGACTGTTCCGGAAACAACGGAATCGCAAAGCGCAGCATGCCGTAGGCGGCGGTTTTCAGCAGAATGCCCGCAAGGTCCACGCTGCCGGCAGTGGGCGCCTGGGCGTGCGCATCCGGCAGCCAGCCATGAAAAGGCACGACAGGCAGCTTCACCGCAAAGGCAATAAAAAACCCGAGCATAATCCAGAAGGACAGATTGTCGGGCACGTCGGCGTTCAACAGTGCGTCATAGCTGAAGGTTATCTCGCCGGAGCTGGTGTAATGCACGAACACCAGCGCAAGGATCGCCACCAGCATCAGCAGGCCGCTGGCCTGGGTGTAGATGAAGAAGCGGGTGGCGGCACGAATCCGGGTTTGCCCCGGGGAGCCGCTGTGCCCCCAGAGGGCAATCAGAAAATACATGGGTACCAGCATCACTTCCCAGAACAGGAAGAACAGGAGCAGGTCCAGCGCCAGAAACACACCCACCACGCCGCCCAGAACAAACAGCAGATTCAGATGAAAAAAGCCCACCCGCTCGACAATCTCTTTCCATGAGCAAAGTACCGCCAAGGCACCCAGAAAGCCGGTCAGCGCAATCAGGATCAGCGACAAGCCGTCCAGAGCCAGATGAATCTCGATGCCAAAACGAGGAATCCAGGGGACTCGCCACTCCAGCAGCCACGGTCTCTCGCCGGCGCCATAGGCGCTGAAATCACCGCCTGCCCAAAGCACGACGCTGACCGCCAGCACGAACAGCATGGTGGCCAGGGCAATCCAGCGCGGCGCCTGTTCGCCCCAACGCTCCGAGTGCCAGCACAGCATGCCACCGAGGAAGGGAATCAGAATCAGCCAGAACAGAATCATGCGCCACCTCCCTGAGTCATTACCAGGCCAACCAGTATCACCGTGGCACCGAATACCATCACTTTGGCGTAAGTCCGCAGCTGGCCGTCCTGGGACCGCACCAGGCCCGCATTGCACAGGCGGGCAATCACGGCCGGCAGGTTCATCCCCAGGTTAATAAAGTCGAAACGCAGCACGCGTACCAGGGCCTGCCAGGGCCGGACCAGTGTCCGGTCGAACAGGGCATCGAAGCCCCAGGCCCGGTTGAACAGGATCCAGAGCCGCGCCCCCAGACCCCGACCGACCTTTGCGTCAAGCCACCGGCGCCGCGCCAGGAACAGCCAGCCAGCCAGAGCCAGGCCAGCAAGCACCGCTCCGGTCGCCAGGAACTGAAACAGGGTGTGGCCGGCGTTCGTGGCATCATCGGGGGGCGGCGGGAACACCACCTCAAGCCCCGGGTACAGCCAGGCACCAACGAAGGTGGAAAGCACGGCCAGGATTGCCAAAGGCAGGTGATGCCTGAGGGGACTGGTGCCCGGCCGGGGATGGCGTGCATGATCACTGCGGGGCTGGCCATGAAAAATGCCCAGGATCAGCCGCACCGTGTACAGGCCGGTTAGCACGGCTCCGGTCAGACCCGCCGCGAACAGTCCGTAGTGGCCCGAGGCCATGGCCTGCCAGAGAATCTCGTCCTTGCTGAAGAAGCCCGCGGTTACCAGCGGCAATGCCACCAGCGACGCGCCCCCCGCCAGGAAACCGGCATAGGCGACCGGCAGTTTGCGCCAGAGCCCACCCAGCCGGCTCAGATCCTGTTCATGGTGGCAACTGATGATAACGGCCCCGGCTGAAAGGAACAGCAATGCCTTGAAGAAGGCGTGGGTCATCAGGTGAAAAATGGCCGCGTCAAACGCCCCGACCCCCAGCGCCAGGAACATGTAGCCGATCTGGCTCATGGTGGAATAGGCCAGCACCCGCTTGATGTCGGTCTGGGCCAGGGCCGCGAAGGCCGCCAGCAACAGCGACAGGGCTCCGATGATGCCCACCAGCCACATCACATCCGGTGCCAGCAGGAACAGCCCGTTCAGGCGTGCAATCAGATAAACGCCGGCGGTCACCATGGTGGCCGCGTGGATCAGGGCCGACACCGGAGTGGGGCCTGCCATGGCATCCGGCAGCCAGGTGTGCAGCGGCACCTGTGCAGACTTGCCCAGGGCACCGCCAAGGACCAGCAATGCCGCAAGATTGGCAGTGACACTCCCCTCGGCCCAGACCCGTGGTGCCTGCTCCAGCACCAATCCGATATCGAGGGTGCCGAGTTCCACGAAGATCAGGAACAGCCCCAGGGCAAGGAATACGTCACCTGTGCGGGTCACGATAAACGCCTTGAACGCCGCCCGCCCATTAGCTTCGTTCTGATAGTAGTAGCCGATAAGGCCGTAGCTGCAAAGGCCAACGCCTTCCCAACCGAGAAACAGCAACAGCAGGTTATCGGCCAGCACCAGCACCAGCATGCTGAACACAAACAGGTTCATCCAGGCATAGAAGCGGGTTATACCGGCCTCGCCCACCATGTACCAGACAGCGAACAGGTGAATCAGGAAACCCACGCCGGTGATGATCGACATCATGACCAGCGAGAGACGATCAACCACCACGCCCATGGTCGGCTGGAACTCGCCCACGGAAACCCAGGTCCAGAGCGTGAAGCCCTGGCTGTCGCCGGAGAAGGTCAGCAGGGCCCAGGCGGTGGCCAGCGCGGCCAGCCCCACGCTGCCCACGCCAATGGCCGCGCTGGCCCGCGGTCCCAGCCGCCCGCCGGAAAAGCCGAGAACAATGGCACCGGCCAGAGGTAACAGAAATGACAGTAAAGTCGCAGCCATCATCATCCACGCATCCTGCTGACTTCGTGCAGCTCAAGTGAACGGAAACGCTGGTAAAGCTGTATCATCAGCGCCAGGCCGACGCTGGCCTCGGCTGCCGCCAGGGTGATGACCAGCAGGAACATGGCCTGCCCGTCCGGCTGGTTCCAGGCGGTGCTGCCCACCACAAAGGCCAGCGCGGCGGCATTGAGCATGACTTCCAGGCTCATGAGAACGAACAGCATACTGCGCCTCAGCATCAACCCGGCCAACCCCAGGCTGAACAGAATAACGGCCAGGATCAGGCCATGCTCCATCGGGATACCAGTCATCGGGTGCCTCCACGGTTGCGATTGCCCCGGGGTTTGTTGCGCCGGCCCACGTGGGACGCCGTCACCAGCGCCGCCAGCAGCAGAATGGCGGCCAGCTCCACCACTATCAGCCATGGGCCGAACAGGGTGAGGCCGATGTCCCGGGCGGTTATCAGCTCACCGTCAATGGTCATGCCTGCCTGCCCGTCGCTGATCAGCGCCACCAGCGCCACCAGCAACACCAGAGCCAGCAGCGACGGCCCGAGCCAGTAGCCCGGACGTAGCCACAGGGGATCCCGCTTGGCCTCCGGACGCAGGTTGAGCATCATCACCACGAACACGAACAGCACCATTATGGCGCCGGCATAGACGATAATCTCGAGAGCACCGGCAAAGGGCGCACCCAGGGCGAAGAACACCAGGGCGACGGCAATCAGCGAAACAATCAGGTACACCACCGCATGCACCGGACTGGAGCCGCTGATAAGACCGACCGTGGCCAGCACCGCCACCAGGCCGCTAAGGTAGAATCCCAGTTCCATCAGTAGTTCCTTTTTTGGTCAGGGTAAAAGCGTACGGACATCCTCCGGGACCTCCTCGTTCTGTGCCTCACCTTTATCCTTGCCGGCGATAGCCATGCCGGCAACCTTGTAAAAGTGGTAGTCGTGGTCCTTGCCGGGGCCGTTGATCAGCAGATCTTCCTTCTCGTACACCAACTGCTGACGCTGGTACTCGCCCATCTCGAAATCCGGTGTCAACTGGATGGCGGAGGTGGGGCAGGCCTCTTCACACATGCCGCAGAAAATGCAACGGGAAAAGTTGATGCGGAAGAACTCCGGATACCAGCGGCCGTCGTCTTTTTCACCTTTCTGCAGGGAAATACAATCCACCGGGCAGGCCACCGCGCAAAGGTTGCACGCCACGCATCGTTCTTCGCCGTCCGGATCCCGGGTGAGTATGATGCGGCCCCGGTACCGGGGAGGCAGATAAACCTCCTCTTCCGGATAGTTCACGGTTTCCCGCTTGCGGAAGCCGTGCATGAATACCATCCACATGGTACGCAACAGCGACCAACTGGCCGGTATCAGCCATAACACCGACAACACCTTGTTTTTTCGCATCTTTCCTCCCTATGAACCGGTCAGTAGCAGCACCGCCCCGGTAGCCAGCAGATTGACCAGGGTCAGCGGCAGACACACCCGCCAGCCAAAGCTCATCACCCGGTCATACCTGGGCCGTGGCAGCGATGCCCGGAGCAGGATAAACAGCATCAGGAAGAAGCTGGTCTTGAGGGCAAACCACACAATGGGTGGCAGCCAGGGGCCCTGCCAGCCGCCGAAAAACAATGTCACGATCAGCGCGGAAACCAGCACCATGCCCACGTATTCGCCAATGAAAAACATGCCGAACTTCATACCGGAGTACTCGACATGGTAACCATCCGCCAGTTCCTGTTCCGCCTCCGGCTGGTCGAAAGGGTGGCGGTGTGTCACCGCGATGCCGGCGATCAGAAATGTGACGAAACCCAGGAACTGGGGAATCACGAACCACAGGCCTTCCTGGGCCGCGACGATGTCGCGCAGGTTGAAGGAGCCGGCCATGGCCACCACACCCATGAGCGACAGCCCCATGAACACTTCGTAGGACAGGGTCTGGGCCGAGGCTCGCAACGCGCCGAGCAAGGCATACTTGTTGCCACTGGCCCAGCCACCGATTAACACCGCGTAGACGTTGATGCCGGCCAGCGCGAGGAAGAACAGCAGCCCGATGTGCATGTCCGCCACCCCCCACCCCGGTGTTATGGGGATAATAACGAAAGACAGCAGCAGGGAAGCGAAGGCAAGGTTGGGTGCCAGCATAAACAGGGCGCGGCTGGCAAAGGGCGGAGTCCAGTCTTCCTTGAAAAAGATCTTCAGCATATCGGCAATCAGTTGAAGAGTGCCGAATGGCCCTACCCGGTTGGGACCATAACGATCCTGCCAGAGGCCCAGCAGCCGACGTTCGACCACGGTCAGTGCCGCTCCCACCACGACCACGGCAAGCAGGATCACCAGCGCCTGGAACATGGCCCAGAGAGTGGCTGCCAGTTGTGGAGTCCACCAGCTCATGACTCACCTCCCGTGGGTTTTCCTAAAGTGAGTGTCGCGCCCTGCCCCAGGCCGGGCAACAATCCCGCGGGCAGGCCAGCCCAGCCGGGGGGCCAGTCTTCCTGCTCCGATACCGTAATGTCCGGACCGCCAAACAGCATCAGGCTGTCACCCTCACGCACACCAAGCAGCGTCAGGCTGTCGCCGTCGCGCACGCCCAGCGCCTCGGCATCCGGGCGGGCCAGGATGACCACCGGCGCGGTCATCCGCTGCCGGACAGGTTCAGCCCGGGCAGACGTTTCCTCGCCCCCGAACACCCGTGGCAACACCAGCGCCCGCAGCCCGCTGCTGTCAGTGGCGCCGTCATCAAAGACCGGGTCGGGGTATTCGCGATGGCCGGGCTGAGGCCGAATCAATCTTATGCCCGGGTCCCCTCCGCGCAGGTGACCGCCCACTTCATCGGTGAACTTGTTCCACGCCTGCGGGGAATTCCAGCCCGGCGCCCAGGCGAAAGGTATCTGCTGCCGGGGCCGGTCAAATCCGCTGTAGCCTTCCATGGAGTAAGCGAAGGGTGTATCGGTATCCTGTGGCGGGCGGGGTTCATTTACATCGAGGTTGGCGCGCATGGCGGCGCGGCCGCTGTAACGCTGGGGCTCACGGGCCAGCCGCAGGCCCTCTATGCGATAATCGGGCCCGGGCGCGGCATCCACAATCCCGGCCAGGCCTGGATGGGCCCCGGCGCAGGCCCGGGTGGCCAGATCCAGGCTGATATCCCCGGGGGCTTCGCCCCGCAGCCCGGCGGCCAGGGTGTGTAACCAGCGCCAGCTCTCGTGAATTCGGGTCTCGGGGCGCAGGTAGGCCGGTTCGAACACCCGGAAGAAGCGCTGGGCCCGCCCTTCCAGATTTACCAGGGTTCCGCTCCCTTCCGCGAAACTGGCAGCAGGCAGGATGAAGTCCGCCCCCTCGGCGGTTCTCGTCCGCTGGTGGTCCAGCACCACGCGGGTGTTGGCACGGGCCAGGGCCTGCTCCACCCGGTCGGCGGGCAGGCGTTGATACAGGTCGTTCTCCAGCACCACCACCGCATCGGCCCGGCCCTCACTCAACTCATCCAGCGCCCAGTCCAGTGTCTGCCCCCCCATGAGCGACAACCCGGTGCTGTTGGCCTCCCGCCGGATCAACACCAGCCCACCCTGCGCTGCCCGCCTGGACAGGGCCCGGGCAACCGCACCGGCGGCTTCCAGGATGGCCTCGCTGGCGAGGGAGCCGCCGCTGACAACCAGCGGCCGCGCCGCTTTTAACAGGCTGACGGCGATTTCTCCGGCCCGCTCCTGGCTGGCCGGGTCGAGGCCGTCCACCGGGGGCGCCGCCGGGTCGATGGCATGAGCCACCGCGAAACCGAGCCGGGCGATATCATCCGGCGCCAGGGCATGGCGGGCGACAGCGACACTGTCCAGCTCGGTGGGCGCTGGCCAGACAATGTGCAGCGGGTGGTACCGGTCCTGCCCCAGGGTCTTGACGGCCTCGGCATTCCAGGCCGGCACGCCGATCTGTTCAGCCAGTTCTTCCCGCCGTGACAGCACAGCCTGACGCAGATTCAGCCCCAGGCGCGCGGCGCTCTGGACCGGGTCCTCGCCCAGCACCAGAATGGCATCGTGGCGTTCTATTTCCCGGGGTGTCGGGGTGGGCAGTCCCGACGTTTCCTGCAGCCGGTTCATTATGGCCAGGCACGCCTGCTCCCGGGACTCTATCCCGGTGGAAAAGTTTTCCGGCCCCACCATGGCCAATAGCTGGTGATTGCTTTCCAGACTGGCCCGGGGCGATCCGATGCCGATGATGCGCCGGGCCTGACGCAGGGCGCCGGTGATACGCTCCAGGGCCGGATCTACCCCCAGCGTCACGGCCTCCTGCCCCGGCCGTTCGGTCCATTCCGGAACCCGTGGCCGGTCGGCGCGGTTGACGTATCCGTAACCAAACCGGCCGCGGTCACAGAGGAAGTGGCTGTTAACCTCACCGTGGTAGCGGTTTTCGATGCGGCGAATCTCGCCGTAGCGTTCCCCGGGGCTGATGTTGCAACCGACCGCGCACTGGTGGCAGATGCCGGGGGCATACTGCAGGTCCCACTTTCGGGTGTAGTGATCGGAATGACTCTGGTCGGTGAACACCCCAGTGGGGCAGACTTCGGTGAGGTTGCCGGAGAACGGGCTTTCCAGTGTGCCTTCGGCGTATCGTCCGAAGTAGATGTTGTCCCGGGCACCAAAGGCGCCCAGATCGGTGCCACCGGCGTAGTCATTGTAAAAGCGCACGCACCGGTAGCAGGTAATGCAGCGGTTCATTTCGTGGGCGATGAACGGCCCCAGGTACTGGTTGCGGCGAGTGCGCTTGTTGAACCGGTAGCGGCGGCGGTCATGGCCGGTCATTACCGTCATGTCCTGCAGGTGGCAATGGCCGCCCTCCTCGCACACCGGGCAGTCGTGGGGGTGATTGATCATCAGCCACTCCACCACACTGGCCCGGAAAGCCCGGGCTTCCTCGTCATCGATATCGATTCGGGTCTGGTCCGCCGCCGGGGTCATACAGGACATGACCAGAACGCCCTTGTTGTCGTCCTTGTCCTTGTACTGGCGCACCGCGCACTGGCGACAGGCGCCGACACTTCCCATGGCCGGATGCCAGCAGAAATAGGGAATATCCAGGCCCAGTGACAGACAGGCCTGGAGCAGGTTGTGCGCCCCGTTGACCTCGTAGGTTTTTCCGTCCACGTGAATCGTCGCCATGCTTGTTTCTGCCTTCACCTAGAAAGTACGATCACTGTTTGTTGAAAGTGACTGTTGAAACTAACGGTTGTTTGCCGGCGCGTCCGCTGCGACCCGGTCCGGAACGCCCCGGGTGTCGCCGCTTACCTTGCCAATGCCCTGCTCAAACTCCTGCCGGAAGTGCCGCAGCGCTGTTTCCAGCGGCATGGCGGCACCAGGGGCAAGGGCGCAGAAGGTCAGCCCCGGGCCACAGTCCGCCGCCAGCTTGTCGAGCAATTCGATGTCGCCGGCCTGCCCCTGTCCCTTTTCCAGGTCCCGGAGCAGTTTTACCACCCAGGGCAGACCATCACGGCACGGAGTGCACCAGCCGCAGGATTCCCGGGCGAAGAACTCCTCCAGGTTGCGCATCAGCGATACCATGCCCCGGTCCTCGGGGACCGCCATCATCAGGCCGGTGCCCAGCCGGCTGCCGACATTGGCGATAGAGTCAAAGTCCAGGGGCAGCTCCAGATGCTCCGGCAACAGGAAGCCGGTACTGGTGCCGCCGGGCAACCACGTCTTGAGCCGGAGGCCTTGCTGCAGCCCCCCGGCCCGGTCGAGCAGCTCGGCCCCGGTGACGCCCATGGGCAGCTCCCAGAGGCCCGGCTCCGCAACCGGCCCCGACACGCCATAAAGCTTGGTGCCGCCGTCACCGGTACGGTTGCCGGACAGGTTCTGATACCAGTCAGCGCCATGGAGAATCACGGCGGGTATGTTGCACAGGGTCTCGACGTTGTTAACCACCGTGGGCCTGCCCCAGGCTCCGGACTGGCCGGGGAACGGCGGCTTGGCCCGGGGATTGGCGCGCTTCCCCTCCAGTGCATTGATCAGAGCCGTTTCCTCGCCGCAGATGTAGCGCCCCGCCCCGGTATGCACCGCGATGTCGAAATCGAACCCGCTGCCATCAATATCCGGCCCCAGCCAGCCGGCTTCGCGGGCCTCATCAATGGCCCGGTTCAGCACCCGGGCCGCCTCCACGTATTCACCCCGCAGAAAAATGTAGCCTTGCCGGGCGTTGTTGGCCCGGGCTCCGAGGATCATCCCCTCAATCAGCAGGTGGGGTTGCTGCTCCATCAGCAACCGGTCCTTGAAGGTGCCCGGTTCCATTTCATCCGCGTTGCAGATCAGGTAGCCCCGGGGCATGTCACCCCCCTGCAGCGTCAGGCTCCACTTGACGCCAGCGGAAAAACCGGCGCCGCCCCGGCCACGCACATTGGCGTCTTTCACCACGGTGATGATGCCCTGGGGGTCGCTCTCGGCCAATGCCCGGCGGACCGACTGATAACCATCCTTATCCAGATATTCGCCGAGCCAGACCACCTCGCCGTCGTCCCTCAGCCTCCAGGTCAGCGGATGGGTTTCGGGTTGACGCTCGGTACCGGATTGCCGTATCCGGCTGTGATAACGCAGCGGGTTGCCTTGACCTGAGGTGGATCCGCTCATTCGTAGCCCTCCAGCAGGTCGGACAGATCCTCCGGTGTGACCGGCCCGAAGGTTTCGCCGTCAATCATCAGCGCCGGGGCACCGTCACAGGCGCCGAGACAACACACGGGTAACAGGGTGAAGCGGCCATCGGCGGTGGTGGCGCCGTAGTCCACTCCCAGCTTCTCCACCAGGGCCTGTTTCAGCGTTTCATACCCGGTCAGGAAGCAGGAGCTGCTGTCGCAGACCAGGATCACATGGCGCCCTACCGGCTGACGGAAAATCAGGCTGTAAAAGGTAGCCACGCCGTCCACCGCGGCGAATCCCAGGCCCAGCAACCGCCCAACGGCCATGATGGCACCGTCGGGAACCCAGCCATGGCGGCGCTGGACGATTTTCAACGCCTCGATACAAGCGGCCTGGGGCTGCTCGTAGTGTTCCTTTTCCCGGAGAATCGCGGCTTCGTCGTCCGGGTGCAGTTCAAAACGGTCACTGCCGATCAGTTCGGTTGTGTGCGGGGTTGTTGCCATCATCAGCGATCCACGTCTGCCATTACGAAATCGATACTGCCCAGGTGGGCGATCATGTCCGGCACGAAGCCTCCGCGCATCAAGGACGGTATCTGCTGCAGGTGCGGAAAGCTCGGAGTCCGGATGCGGGTTCGGTAGCTCATGTTATTGCCGTCGCTGGTCAGGTAATAACTGTTTATGCCTTTGGTGGCCTCCACCATTTGCAGGGATTCGCCGGGTTTCAGAACCGGACCCCAGGACACCTGCAGAAAGTGCGTGATCAGCGTTTCGATGTGCTGCAACATCCGCTCCCTGGGTGGCGGGGTGGTCAACGGGTGGTCCGCCTTGTAGTCGCCCGCGGGCATGTGATCGACGCATTGCTGGATAATGCGCAGGCTCTGCCGCATTTCCTCAATACGCAGCTGGCCCCGGTCAAAAACGTCTCCGTGCTGCCCCAGAGGCACCTCGAAGTCGAAGTTCTCATAGCCGGAATAGGGCCGCTGTTTGCGCAGATCGAAGTTGCAGCCAGTGGCCCGCAGGTTGGGACCGGTCACGCCCCATTCCAGGGCCTCGGTGGTGGTGAAGGCAGCCACATGCCGGGTCCGCTCCCGCACCAGGGCGTTTTTCATCATGGCCAGCTCGTATTCCCGCAGCCGCGGCGGCATCCAGTCAAGGAACTCCTGCACCAGTTGCTGCCAGCCCACGGGCAGGTCCTGGGCAAGGCCGCCGATCCGGTACCAGGCCGGATGCATGCGAAAACCGGTGATGCCCTCAATCACCTTGTAGGCCCGCTGGCGGTCAGTGAAGCTGTAGAACACCGGCGACATGGCGCCCAGATCCTGCAGGTAGGTCCCCAGGAACAGCAAATGGCTGCTAATACGGAACATCTCCGCCATCATCACCCGGACCGTCTTGACCCGGTCGGGCACCTCGATACCCGCCAGTTTCTCAACCGCAAGGACATAGGGAAAGTTGTTCATTACGCCGCCGGTGTAGTCGATGCGGTCGGTATAGGGAATGAAGCTGTGCCAGGTCTGGCGCTCGGCCATTTTTTCCGCGCCCCGGTGGTGATAGCCAATATCCGGCACGCAGTCGATGATCTCCTCGCCGTCCAGTTGAAGCACGATCCGGAAGGCACCGTGGGCAGAGGGATGATTGGGGCCCAGATTGAGGAACATGAACTCGCTGCCATCCCGCTCACGCTGCATGCCCCAGGCTTCCGGTTCGAATTTCAGCGCCTCCTGCTCCGTCTGCTGCCCCTCAACTGTCAGGGTGTAGGGGTCGAATTCCGTGGCCCGCGCGGGATAGTCCTTGCGTAACGGGTGGCCATGCCAGGTGGGCGGCATGAGCAGCCGTTGCAGATGGGGATGGCCGGTTGCGGTAATGCCGAACAGATCCCAGATTTCCCGCTCATACCAGTTGGCATTGGCAAACACCCGGGTCACGCTTGGCAGGTTCGGGTCGCCACCGGTCAGCGCCACCTTGATGATCAGGTCTTCATTACGATCCACCGACAGCAGATGATAGAAGACCGTGAAATCCGCGGCTGGTAGCCCGTCACGGTGGGCACGGAGCCGCTCGTCCACGGCAGAGAGATCGTAAAGCATGGAAAAAGACGCCGGCGGCGCCTTCAGGTGGCGCAGTATCTCCACTATCCGCTCACGTCGCACCCACAGCACCGGAAGCCCGGTCAGGGTAGGCTGAACGTGCTCGATGTGTTCCCGGAATCCGTCCAGAAGCCCGAGGGCCCGGTCAATGCCGGACTGGGCCGGTGCATGCCTGTCGAGAGCGTCTGTGCTCATGATACTGACTCATCTCCTGTCAAGGTTGGGCAAATCGGGAATCGGCGCTCAGAGTTTGTCCGGAGTCCTCAGTTCGGTGACTTCGATTCGCTGGCTCCGTTTCTGCTCCCGCTGGGACCCCATCTCGGCCTTGTAAACCCCCTGATCCCCCACGACCCAGGACAGCGGCCGGCGCTCCTCCTGAATCGAGTCCTGCAACAACTGAAGTGCCTGCAGGAAGGCCTCGGGCCGCGGCGGACAACCCGCTACATAGACATCCACGGGCAAGAACTTGTCAACCCCCTGAACCACCGAATAGATGTCGTACATACCGCCGGAGTTGGCGCAGGAACCCATGGAAATGACCCACTTGGGTTCCAGCATCTGATCGTAGAGCTGCTGAATAACCGGAGCCATTTTGATGAAACAGGTACCCGCTATCACCATAAAGTCGGCCTGCCTCGGCGAGGCGCGGATCACCTCCGACCCGAAGCGCGCAATGTCATGGGGCGAGGTAAATGCGGTAGTCATTTCCACGTAGCAGCAGGACAGACCGAAGTTATAGGGCCACAAGGAGTTCTTGCGCCCCCAGTTCACCGCCGAGTTGAGGACGTCACTCAGCTTGCCGGTGAATACGTTGCGTTCAAGCTGGCTTTTGACGTATTCCTCCGATGACTGCCGGCGCCCCATCGGGTAACGGTCACTGGATTCCTGCTCTTCCTCGGCCCGTGTCAGTCTGTAAGGCATGGCTGGTCTCCATATAAAGGTTTGCTGACAGTGATCAAGGTCCGGACGACAATCATCGGGAACTGAATACACCCTGGAACCGAACGATTAGCCCTCCCCGTGTCCCTGAGAACCCTCGGGGGCCCACTCCAACGCCCCGGAGCGACTGTCGTAGAGCAGGCCGGCAAGCAGTATCAGGATAAAAACCGCCGCGCCCCAGAACCCGCTCCAGCCCGTTTCCGGAATCACAACCGCCCAGGCAAACAGAAACACCGCCTCAATATCGAAGATCACAAAGAGCATCGCGACCAGATAAAACTTGACGGAAAACCGCTGGCGGGCGTCACCGACACCGACAATACCGGACTCAAACGGGATGGTTTTGCTGACGCCATGGCTGCGCCCGCCAAGCAGGCTGGAAACGCCTGCCATGAAGGCACATAAGCCGAGGGCAGCGATCACAAAAAAACCGGTTGCCCAGTAGTTGACCAGCAACTCATTGACCGTGTCCGACATACCCCCTCCTGTTCTGAATCATCATCCTATCCGCCCAGCCTGAAACGGAACTGAATCAGCAGAGCAATCGTTCTCAATTTTTGATCCCGATCAAATTCACAAGACTGTTTCCAGCCGGCCTCAGTCAGCAGAGCGCACTACTCACTGCCATAAATCAAGACCTGCAGGAAACAGCAACTCCGCGGGCATAATCGAGTAGAGCAAGGTATCTGAAGGCTTCATACTGGCGCTGCTTTGAAAGCAGGTACCGCACAGACTGTGTTGTCTACTAATATGGCTTCATCGCACCGATTGAGGCCTTCGTGCAGTAACCATTGCCAGCACGATTGCCAACATCGCCAGGGGAGGAATTAGGACGACGACCACGCTACCAGTCCCAAGAGAAAGAACTGGGCCGCCAGACCGAGGATCAGCGTGGCAGCAAAGGTTGTCACTACCACCGTGCCAAGAGCTTTGCCCACCGGCGCGAATTCCGTCGCCGCCTGCTGGTACATGGGCACGACAATGCGCAGATATACCGCCAGTGAAAGTACACTGTTGGCAATTGCAACCACCGCCAGCCAGGTGAATTGAACATCAATGGCGGCGGCGAACAGCAGGAACTTCCCAACGAAGCCGGCAAGTGGCGGAATCCCGACCAGCGATAGCAGAAAGACCACCATTGCGATGCCAATAAGCGGTTGGGCGCGCCCCAATCCGTCAAAATCGTTCAGAGTCCGTCCGATATTGGCGGCAACGGCGAAAGCGCCCAGATTCATGGCCGCATAGGCGGCAGCAAACAGTATAATGGATGGCAGAGCAAGTTCACTGGCGCCGACTGCCAGGATACCCAGAAGGAAATAGCCGGATTGGGCAATCGACGAGTAGGTCACGGAGTTCATTATGAATTCTTGGTGCAGATCAGACATTCAGGCTTTCGCCGGAAACCGCCCGGTCAGCCGGCCGGCACCGCAAAAAGGAGGACAAAAATGAGTGCCAGCGCAACCAGGAAGAAACGTACCCGCTCACGCCGGTTGCGGCACACCGTCAGGGCCACCAGACATTGCAACAGGTAGTATAGGGCGAAGGCGCGTGACGCCAGCGCGATCACCGTAAAGGTGGAACCGGACCAGGCCAGCGCCATAGCCGCACCGCCTACCAGCAGGTAACCCCAACGCTGGGTGAGGCGCCGCCGCGTCACTTCCTCCAGGTTCGCCGCAGCCGCCAGGGTGTCCGCAACGGCAGCGGAGAACTGCGACAGGCCGGCGGCGAGGATAAGCGGCGCCGAAAGAAGTACCGAGACCGAGGCAACCACCTGGATCAGGCTGTTATCTGCGTATTGCCCGTCCAGAATTGGCACCAGGGGCAAGACCACGGCGACGAATGCCACGTAGACCGTGAGAGATACATATTGCGACCAGCGCGAGGCGTGGATCCGCGTCCAGGTATCAAAACTCTGGCCGAGATAGCGCGGCGTTTCGAAGCCCTGCACCACGATCAGGGTACCGGCCACCATGGTCACCATTTCCCAGCCGGAACGTTGCGGCATGGATGGCAGCACAAAGCGTCCGGTGTCCAGAAAGTCGCTGATGTCACGCAGGGCGAAGGCGGCCAACAGCACAGCGAGCACCAGGATGGTCACATACAGAGCCCACCGCTCCATCCGCTCCAACGGTCTCAAGCCACCCATGATGCCAATTGCAGTAATCACGCCGATCACCAGCGTGGTAAACAGGCTCTTGTTGAAGCCCGAATCCAGTCCGAAAGCCCCGAGCACGAAGGCGCTCAGGATATGAATGTAGAGGCACACGGACACAATATAAGCCAGGACCAGCGCCCCATCCGACAGTCGTTCGAGCGTGAGCGTCAGACGTTGACTGCCCGCTGCCAGCACCGGTTCAGCACACAGAATGTTATGGCGCACGACGGCACCGGTGTGAAAAGCGACAAAAGCCACCGCCAGCATCGCCCATAACGAATACGGCCCCACACTACTGGCCAGTACCGGTACGATGACCAGGAAGCCACTGCCGAAAATGGACGCCAGCGGTGTGCTCATGGCCGGCACGATGGCCAGCGTCGCCGGGCGGGGCACTAGGCCGGCCACTCCACCAGTCCCGCAAGAAAGAACTGGGCCGCCAGGCCGATGATCAGTGTGGCGGCAAAGGTGGTCACTACCACCGTGCCAAGACTTCTGCCCAATGGCGCGAATTCCGTCGCCGCCTGCTGGTACATGGGTACGACGATGCGCAGGTATACCGCTAGTGAAAGCACACTGTTGGCAATCGCCACCACCGCCAGCCAGGTGAACTGGGCATCGATGCCGGCGGCAAATAGCAGGAACTTGCCAACGAAGCCGGCGAGAGGCGGAATACCGACCAGCGACAGCAGGAAAACCACCATTGCGATTGCGGTCACCGGCTTTGCACGGCCCAGCCCACGGAACGCATCCAGCACACGGCCAGTTGCCGCGGTAACGGCAAAAGCGCCCAGGTTCATGGCCGCGTAGGCGGCAGCAAACAGGATAACCGATGTCAGCGCGAGTTTGCTTGAACCCACCGCGACGATGCCCAGCAGAAAGTAGCCGGACTGGGCAATCGAAGAATACGCCAACAGCCGGATGACGTTATCCTGCACCAGCGCGGCGAGATAGCCGTAGGTCATGGTCAGAACGGCCAGACCCGCGATGACGGCAGTCCAACCACTTTCCGGGGGCAGACCGCGAACCACCTGAGCAAGTGCGAACAGAGCCCCGATCTTGGGCACCACGGACAGGTAAGCCGCTATCGACAGCGGCCCGCCCTCGTAGGCATCTGGCGCCCAGAAATGAAACGGAACCAGCGATGCCTTGTAGCCAAGGCCGATAACGACAGCCACAAAGCCGATGATGACGGCCATAGGCATGGTATCCATGCCCGGCAGATCAGCAAGCAAGGTGGAGCCGGCGGCACCGAACCAGTAACTCAGACCGAAAATCATGATTGCACCGGTGACCGAGGCAAACACGAAGAATTTCATGGCGGCTTCGGTGGCCGGGTCGGTATCCGGGTAGGCAACCAAGGCGAAGGTGGCCAGGCCGGTCAACAGTGTGCCCAACACCAGGAACATCGTATCGCCCGCGCCGGCCAGAACCAGGGCGCCGAGGGTGGCAAAGCACAGCAGGCTGTAGACCGTACCCTCACGCGCGGTGCCTCGCACATCCACTCGCGCTAGTAGCATGGAGAGCACGGTGGCCGGCAACAGAATAAGCTTGGCCCAGACACTGAGTTCGTCAATCCGGAAGCTGCCGCCGAACACCGTTGTGTCCGCGCCAATCAGACGCAACGTCAGCCCCGTGGCAGCGAGCAGCCCGATGACCGAGACCACCAGCGCTATTCGCGGCCGGCGCAGCATTTCCGCAATCAGCGCGCCGACAGCCGTTAACAGTACGGCAATTTCCGGAATCAATAATGCAAGATCACGGGCCATTACAGCACCAGCGCCGATGTGGTCCGGTGAATGATGTCCAGCACCCAGGACGGTGCCACGCCGGTGGCAACCGTGAGTACCAGCAGCGGCGCCACGGCAAGCCATTCCCGTACACTGAGATCGGGCATGGCCTGCCAGCGCTGTCTGGGCTCGCCCAGAAAGGTTTCGCGCAACGCCTTGAGAAAGGTGCCAGCGATGATGGCAATGCCCAGAATCACAACAACCGCTACGGGCGCGCTACCCAAGGTGGCGAGAAATATCTGGAACTCAGCCGGAAAGTGCGCCAGCCCCGGCAGGCCCAGGGACGCAAAGGCCGCCAATATAAATGACCAGCCAAGCATCGGGACCGTCTTGAGCAGACCGCCGAACTCACCCATTTCACGGGTATGGGCGCGGTCCTGAATCATGCCCACCAGCAAGAACAGGGCGCCGGTAACCAGACCGTGACTGAACATCTGCAACACGGCACCATCCAGCGCGACGGCACGCACCGAGGAGTCCAGAGTCAGTGCGGCCACGGCGACGCCGACGATCACATAGCCCATGTGATTAACTGAGGTGTAGGCAACCAGGCGCTTGAGGTCGCTCTGAGCCAGGGCGGCAAAAGCCCCGTAGAGCGCGCTGACGACACCAAAGATCAGAACAACGACCCCCGCTTCACGGAAAGCATCGGGGGTCATTTGCAGGGCAAAGCGGACCAATCCGTAAGTGCCGAACTTCAGCATGATGCCGGCCAGGATGACACTGCCGACGGTCGGCGCCTGAACATGAGCGGCAGGCAACCAGGTATGCAGCGGCACCGCGGGGATCTTTACCGCAA
The DNA here is from genome assembly GCF_045057155.1 of Marinobacter flavimaris. Taxonomy (NCBI): domain Bacteria; kingdom Pseudomonadati; phylum Pseudomonadota; class Gammaproteobacteria; order Pseudomonadales; family Marinobacteraceae; genus Marinobacter; species Marinobacter flavimaris. The sequence continues at coordinate 4,065,141 of NZ_CP171359.1, read as the reverse complement.
AGGTGATCAGCATAGCGACCAATGCCCACATAGCCGCCGCCCCTTCCAGTGGCGGATTCTCGATCCAGGCTCGCATGTCGAAGGTCGGTTCAGAGCTGCCGAGGTAAAGCCCCAGGATGGCGAGCAACAGCGGCAGGCTGCCCAGCAGCGTGTAAATAAAGAACATCAGGGCTGCACGCTGCCGCTCCTCGTGTCCCCACCCGGCGATCATGAAGTACATCGACACCAGGGAAACTTCGAAGAAGACGTAGAACAAAATCCCATCGAGAGCGGTGAAGGTACCGACTGCCGCAGTCTCCAGAAGCAGGGCCAGGGCCACGTAGGCGCGCGGACGTTCACGAAGCGACGAAGCGTAGATGAACGCAACCAGGAAAAGCACGGCACTCAGTAGCACCAACGGCAGGCTGATGCCGTCGACCCCCACCCGGTAGGCGGCGCCAATGGCCGGGATCCATTCCAGCTCCTCGACCTGGGAAAAGCCTACGCCGCTGACACCCCGCAGCCACATGGCAACGGCAAAGGCCAGTGTCAGGGAGGCGGTGGCGATGCCGATGCCGTGCACGGTCTGTGCCGTCGGTCGTGGCAGGGCCAGGATCAGGACGGCGCCCGCCAGGGGCAGGAACAAGGTGATGGAAACGAGTGGTAACATGAATATCGGATTCCCTTTAGAAACTAGAAACGCAGCTAGAAACGCAGCAACGTCACAAGCAGCACGACCAGTCCCACGGCCGTAACCGAGACACTGACGGCCAGCTCACGATGGATCAGACCACTTTGCAGCGCGCGGGCGCGATCCCCCAAAGCCCGCACACCTGCCACCAGGGCGAAGATCAGGCCATCGATGCGGCGCTCGTCGCTGGCGCGCGCCAGCCGCGCCACCGCGAGCCCGGCCTGGCCGACATTGAGGACGGCTGCATACAGGCGACCTTCCAGCCACTCACACCCCCGGGCAACGGCCATTGCTGGCCTCCCGACCCAGACCGTAAGCCCGCCGCCAACGGCAAGTCCGCGTCGTGCCCACGGGTAGACCGGCCCTAGCAGGCGGGGAGCCGGCACGAGCCAGCCCAGGCCCAGCCCACTCGCGGCAGCAAGGAGCCCAAGCAGCACGGCCACTGTGCCTGCGGTGACGGCGGGCAGATCAAGAACTGCCTCGATGGGGCCGAAGGCCAGGCCGAGGGTAGTGGCAGGGACCACCAAACCCCAAATGCCCACGCGCATCCAGGCACTACCAGCAACCGGTCGGGTTTCGCCGGAGCCTCGCCACAGCAGGCGCAAGGCCCGGGCCATATAGCCGCCGGTCAGCAGGGTACCGGCCAGCGCCAGGGGGCCGAGCCAGGCGGCGCCCTGCGCAGACAGGGCGGCGGCGATTACCGCGTCCTTGGAGAAGAACCCGCTCAGTGGCGGAATACCGGCCAGTGCCAGCGCCGCCAACGCAAAGCCGGCAAAAGCCCAGGGTCTGGCGCGGCCAACGCCCTCCAACTGATCGAAACTGGTACCCCCGCGGGCATGCTGGAAGTCGCCGGCGGCAAGAAACAGGGTGCTCTTGATGGCGGCATGGGCGAGCAAATGCAACAGGGCAGCCAGCGGAACCCCGGCGCCGACCGCGACCAGCATCAGGCCATATTGACTGGCAGTGGAAGCCGCGAGCAGGCGTTTGAGATCACGTTCGGCAAGTGCAATGACCCCGGCTGCCACCGTGGTAACGCCACCGACAAGTCCAACGGCGAGCAGGACCTCGGGGCTCAGCAGCGGGGCCGAACGGATCAGCAGGATGGCGCCCGCCGCCACCAGCGTGGCCGAGTGCAGCAGCGCCGAGACCGGTGTCGGCCCCGCCATGGCACGCATGAGCCAGTCCTGCAAGGGGACCTGGGCAGACTTGCCCATGGCGGCCAGCAGCAACAAAAGCCCGGCGGCGGTCGATGCACTGCCGCCGGTCTCCAGGGAGGCGGCAATCTCGCCGGTACCGGCCGACCCAATCAGCATAAATACCGCCACGTACAAACCCAGATCGGCGCTACGAGTGTAGAGGAAAGCGCGACCGGCGGCATCCGCGGCCTCGGGTCGCTGGAACCAGAAGCCAATCAGCAGGTAACTGCACAAACCGATCAATTCCCAGGCCGCCAGCAACAGAACCCAGTCGCCGGACAGCACCAGCGCCTGCATGGCGGCCAGGAACAGGGACATCAAGGCGTAGAAGCGGCACAGGCCGGACTCCCGCTTCATATAACCGACTGCATGAATCAGCACGAACGTGCCCACGGTGGCCACCGCCACCGCCAGCAGCGCCGTCAGCGGTCCGGCGACCAGTCGAAGTGGCATTTCCGGCAGACCGGGCAGAAGCAGGGTTTCGGCCTGACCGCCGGCGACCCGGGCCAGGAGCCAGAGACTTCCTGCCAGGCTGAGCGTTGCGCCGGCCAGGGCCAGCGCAGGTCCGCCCCGACGCAGTATCAGCACGGCCAAGGCGGCGAGCAGGGGTGGCAGTACCGGCAGCACTACGGTACTCATCCTTTAAGGTCCCCCGCTTCTTCCATCTCTACCGAGCCCCTGGCCCGGAAGCGTGCGATCGCGACGCCGAAGCCGACCGCCATTTCAACCGCCATGACCGTCATTACCACCAGCGCGAACATCTGGCCGGAGTAGCTCTCGGGATGCAGAAAACGCCAGAAGGCAACCAGGTTCACCAGCGCGCCCGCGAGAATCAGTTCCACTCCCATCATGATCATGACCAGATTGGTCTGGGACAGCGCACCATAGACGCCGACGCCGAACAGGATCGCGCCGGTCACAAGCGCCAGGATCAGGATCAACGTCATTCCGAGGTCTCCTTGGTTTCCGTGCCGCCGTTACCGGACAAGGTATACACCGGTATCGCCACCGCCGTGGCCGCGATCATCGCGGTCAGGATAGTGATACCGGCGGTTTCGAAGATCAGCATAGAACGTCCCAGCAACTCAATGCCCAGCGCCCGTGTCTGCATCTCGGCATCCGGCGCCTCGACAGTCACCGGCCCCCAGTCGGCCAGAAGCGCGACCGCAATCGCTGCGCCGCCAGCAACCACCCCGGCGCTTATTGAAAAGCGCTTCTGGTGAGTCATCTCCATGCCGCCGAGCCCGCCTGGGTCCATCATGAACATCACCATGAAAATCGCCATGATGCTCATCTCCGTGGCCATCATCATGATCTGCAGCACGCCCAGGAATTCGGTCTGCATCGCCAGGAACATGCAGCCGACGGCAGTCTGAGAAAACAACAGCGCCAGCGCGGAACGCACCATGGACGATGTGCGAAACACCACCACGCCGAAGCCGATGGCGGCCAGCCCGAAAACGGCAACAAAAAAAGCCTGAGCGTACATTATGGAACCACCAGAACCAGTAAACCGACAACAATGATATTGAGCAGTGCCAGGGGAATCCCCAGGGTCCAGCACCACCGCATCAGATCCGCCTCGCGAATGCGCGGCAGATAGCGACCGGCCAGGAGCATCGACACGGCCACGGCCAGGGTCTTGATCAGGCTCCAGGCCCAGGGCGGCAGCAGCGGCCCGTGCCAACCGCCGAGGTAGAACACCGTGGTCGCGGAAGCCAGCGTGATCACCAGCGTCAGCCTGGCCAGGCGCAACACCCCCAGGCGCACGCCGGTGTATTCCGCGTCCACACCCCCGCCCAGTTCCCCGGGTGCGGTTGGCAGATCAAAAGGCGCACGAAACGCCAGCGCCATGGCGGCAATGAAAAACAGCACGAAACCAAGCGGCTGATAGACAATGTTCCACAAGCCGTCTTGGGAGCCAACGATCACCGTGGTCACCAGGGATTCGGCGCGCATCGCCACCGCAGTGATGGGCATGACAATAAGCATGGCGTAGGCGATGAGCTGGCCAAGGAATCGCCAGCCGCCGATCATGGCGTAGGCGCCATTCGGGCCCCAGCCGGCCATGATCAGCGCCACCAGCACATAGGCAAGCGCCGCGTTGATGAACAGCGCACCGGTAGCCAGATCCGCGATCACCAGGGTCGGCGCCAGAGGCAGAACCGCCGCGCCAAGCACCGCGACGATCAGCAGTAGCACCGGCGCCGTCTCGAAAAAGACCCGGTCCGGCGTGCGCGGTACAATGGATTCACGACCGAGGTGCGCCAGGCCGCTGAGTAGGGGCGCGGCCGGACGCAGGCGGCCCGTTGTCGTCCAGCCCTCGACCACGGCGAGCAGCCAGACGCTACCAAGCAACGCAAGCAACACGATGACGAAGTTCACGAGATCACCTCCCAGGGCGAAAGGTCAAGTGATCCGACCGCCACCAGTGCGTCGCCCAGTTCCCGGCCCTCGACAAGCTTTGCGACCAGGCCGATATGGTGACTGCAGGCGGTGTCCAACCTGTAGGATTTCACCTGGCCGTGTTCCAGAATCAGGCTCAGTTGAGCCTCGCCGCGCGGGGTTTCCACGGTGGCCTCACCGGTGCCTGATCCACGCCCGATGTTTCGCAAAACAGGTAGCCCCGGCTCCCCGGTTGCCTTGATGTAGTCGAGGCTCGTGATGATTTCGTCCAGGCGCTGCCACAGGCGCGCCCAGGCATCTCCGGCGTCGTCAGCAGCGCGCGCCACGGGGCCACTCAGGCCCGCAGTGCCCGATGGCAGTATGCCGATCCCCTTCAATCGCGATTTGAGCAAAGGCGTTCGCCCAAGACGAGCCGCCAATGCATGCAGAGCGGGCGTCAGTTCCAAAAGCCGTTTTCCACTGGCGCGGCGGATCTCCAGTTGCAGGGTTGCGGCACGATCCGTCAACCAGGCGAAGCCGAGCTGGCGCCCCGTTTGCGCCAGCCAACCCAGGTGACTGGCGATGCGCTCACATTCAAGCGCCACAGCCCGGGCCTGATCGGTTGCCGAATCGTTCTCCAGACCAGCCGCCCGCTCGATTGCCAGGCAGGCCAGCAGTCGGTAGCTCACGCTGGCCAGTGGCATGGCCGACGCCAGGCGCTCGATAAAGGTCTCGGCGTCGATCTCCTTGCCTTCTTCACTCTCATTGATCATGCCCACCAAGGATGTGGCCTGTCCTTCTGTTACGCCGTCACCGTCAAGAGTCAGCGTCAACTTGAGCCCACCAGGCAGACCGGGGAAAACCGGACCGAACGGCACCTCCATCCAGTCCATCGCCAACCCGTCGGCGCTACGAGGCAGGTCCTTGGTCACTTCAATCATGGACATGAATCCCGAGGCGCCGTGGTCATGCCCACCATGATCATGACCACCATGATCATGACCACCATGATCATGACCACTATGACCGTGACCTACATGATCATGGCCGCCATGTTCGTGGCTATCATGACCGTGCCCACTGTGATGGTGGCCACTGTGATCATGCCCAGAACCTTTCTCCTCCGCGTCGCCGTCGGACTCACCGTGCTGGTGCTTGTGTCCGTGATCATGATGGTTTTCGTGCGAGTGCTGATGACCCTCGTGCTGCTCATGATCGTGCTCATGCGAATCATGATGGTCATGGCAGTGACCATGATCGTGTTCGTGTTCATGGTGTTCGTGCTGCTGCGCATGATCATGATGCTGGTGTTCGTGCTCATGGTGCCGGTGCTCGCGATGATCGTGCCCATGGTCATGCTCGGGGGCCGGCTCCCCTGCCTCCCGGGCGACCAGGTCCATGCCACACTTGGGGCAACTACCCGGCTCGTTCTGGACAACTTCCGGGTGCATGGGGCAGACATACTCTATCCTGGCGTGCAGAACAGGGGCGTCGAAATCCTCGGGGGAGTCTGAGAATGCGCCCTTGGCCAGCGCGCGCTTCAACCAGTCAACCGCGTCGATCAGACCGGCTTGCGAAACACCCGCGGAAAAATCAGGGTCCGGTAGCGTTGACGGCGTCTGTCCGCCCAAAATGACAATGGCTCGCGGCCTCGGCATCTGCGCATAGAGCACCGCCACGGCCTCGTTCATTTTCTCTGAAAGCTCGCCGATAATCAGGAGCACGCTCGCATCGCGAGGTGTCGCGGTGTTGCGCATACCTGCCGCTGTCACATCCAGGCCATGGGACAGTGCCACTTCAGGCCCCGGGACGATCAGGCATCTCAGGTTGCCCGCGAGGGCCCGCGAAACCCACTTCTGAAGTACCGTGAACCGCTCCTGCCGCTGGCGCGCGCCCGTAATGGTCATTGTCGGGTCAGAAGTCATTGCCGCCTCAATGCCCCCTGACTCCAGCCGTAGAGCAAACCAAGAAAGAGAATGGCAAGGAACACCCCCATGTCATACAAAGCAACCAGCCCTACTTCCCTGTATACAACTGCCCAGGGGTACATAAATGCCATTTCCATGTCGAAGGCCAGAAAGAGCAGCGCGTAGCCGTAGTACCGTGCGTGATAGCGGCCCCAGACCGGGTCCCGTGACAACACTCCGGAACTCGCTGGCACGTCCTTGCCCGGCTCCCGACGCGTCGGGCCCATGGCACGGGCAATCCCAAACAGGGCCAAAACCGTAGCTGCGATGCCAAGCACCAAGGCAAGCAGCAGACCGTACTGCTCCAAAATACTCATCATCCAATCCTCAAGTCGCGCAACGGAGTCTGCACTCCGATAGCGTTCTCCAGAGACAAGATCAATATGCCCTTAACTCGCTTCTTGGTTCCGCATGGGCGAACCGTACTTCCCGAGCAAACAGAGGCTAAAAACTCACCCGCAGATATCCTTACTCCAGTCCATGATGCTTCCCTTCATATACCTTGACGTTCCTTATCTTGCCTCCCTCATTGAGCAATTCGAAATCATTTCCAGACAAAGGCTTTATCTTGTTACAGGAATAGTCGCGACCATAGACAGATGTGCAAAATTTACCGTCTTTGACCTCCCATCTTCCGATATAGTGGGTAAGGTTTCCCTGTTGTTCGCGATATTTGGTCATTCCATAGATCGAACCATCAGGATCATAGTACTCATGAAAAGTTCGAGTGCGAAAATTGTCCTGAGCATCTCGGAATTCCATTTGCACCGTGTTTCCGACGACAACATCTGCGACATCTTCGCCAGAAAGAACTTCTTCAGCGTGCAAAAATGGCGCTTGCAAAAAAGTCAAAAATACGAACAGTTTAAAATTTATTGCTTTCATCTGGTTATCTCCCAGTTTCTTTCAATTATTGTGATCACACGAACAACAGCCTTAAGTCGTATCGTAGGATTGTGAAGAAAGCTCAATGTATCAATTGCATTACAACAGTCCACTTATTTTCCACTCCGCTCAACTGGCCAGTCACTAAAAGCGATGAAGTAGAGCAAAACCAGATTGACGATGGGGATAAGTATCAAGACCCCCATCCAACCCGGATAGCCCGTGCGCTGGCAAATACGCCAGGCCGGGATGACGACTACGATGGCAATCACCAGCATCCACAGCCAGTGCCCGGCCCACATGGTGTTGCCAAACATGTTTTCCCCCATCGTGATACTGCCCTCCATGTTGAATTCCGATTACTGGTGACCGTGAGCATGGGATTCCTCGTGGCCGTTTTTTTCGGCTGCTGCAGCCCTTTTCAGGAAAAGCTGCCCGGATACCGCGATCACGATCATCGTGACAACCGCCACGCCAATGACAAACGGGTCGGTATTCAGTTTGACCCAGACAAAGCCGCCCAGCACGAGCAAATCCAGACCGATGGCCGTTGCCGGCACCCACGCCCTGGCCTTCACATCGTCGCGCAGGTAGCGAAGCACGCCCCAATGGATGGCAATGTCCATAACCAGGTAGAACACGATACCCAGGGCGGCAATCCGGGAGAGGTCAAAGAAGGCTGTCAGAGCCAGCCCCAGGACCACAGTGTAGACCAGCGTGTGCTTCTGGATGCTGCCCGGCATACCAAAATGACGGTGAGGGACCAGTTTCATTTCAGTCAGCATGGCAAGCATGCGCGAGACAGCAAAAATGCTGGCCAGAATGCCACCGGAGGTGGCCGTCATGGCAATGGCGACCGTGAACCAGAGGCCATAATCCCCCAGCGCCGGACGCGCGGCAGCCGCAAGGGAGTAATCCTGGGTCTTGATGATTTCCGCCAGGGACAGGTTGCTGGCCACGGCAAAACCGACCAGGGTGTAGATCACCACGCAGGCGGCAATGGAAATAATGATGGCGCGACTCACGTTCCGGTTAGGGTTTTGCACCTCGGAGCCGCTGTTGGTGATGGTGGTGAAGCCCTTGAAGGCCAGTATTCCGAGCGCCGTCGCACCCAGGAAATTGCCTGCGGTTCCGGCCTCGCCCGGGCTTGAGAAATCCACCGCCAGGCTGTCGGCAATCCAGACACCCACCAGCCCGAAAACCAGTATACCGCCGATTTTCAGAAACCCGATAAAGGAAGCCACGCCCTGAATCATTCGGTTACCGAGCAGATTGATCAGAAACGCCGCCAGGATCAGCGACACACCCAGAATGGACACCATGCGACCACTTTCATCACCACCGAACAGTTGCATGGTGTAGGAACCGAAAGTACGCGCGAGGAAGCTCTGGGCGATCACCATCGAGAAATACATCAGCAAGGCGTTGAACGCGGTCGGCAGCCGATTGCCATAGGCTTTGTAAAGGTACATGCCAATGCCCCCGGCTGAGGGGTAGGCATCAGAAATCTTGATATAGGAATAAGAGCTGAAGCTGACGATCACCGCAGCCGCCAGAAACGCCAATGGGAAAAGAACACCGGTCATCTGCGCCATCTGCCCGGTAAGTGCAAAGATACCGGCGCCGATCATGACGCCGGTACCGAGCATAACGGTTCCCGCGAGTGTGAGACTGCCTTCCTTATAACGAGTGGTTCTATCTTGCTCCCTGCTCATTTAACCTCCGGTTATTTTCGTTTCATGGGCGGGATCTTTGAACAGCAAAACGGATCATGCTTGGCATTGGCACGAACGTTGTCATCTGTAAATCGATACCACGCCAGCTTCCTTTGAGCCCACCACCCCGCCTTCAACCGGCCACCATGTGCTCCAATCACCTCCAATAACTCGTCGGTAGACCAATGAGTCCCATCGAAGGTAACGTCTAACAGATTATTTGGCTTGCGTTCGGCAAAATCAACACAGGGGTGATGATTGAGTTCGTGAATAAAGTCAGACCATTCACTCTCTTCAAAACCTTCCACGACAAGTTTCCGTCGCAGCAGGAACTGTTCCTGGTTCGATGTTTTATGTGCTTTAGTCATGGCGGGCCCCTCTTCGCCTTATCATTTCCCCTCAATGACAACATGCGGACCTGAACTGCGACTGAAAATCAGTGAAGGTTTTCGATGAAATTGACGTACATCATAAAATAGAGCCAGGGCAACCCCTGGCTCCTTATTCATTCCGATCAGAACGAGATGCGGGCACCGACGACTGCGAACCAGTCTTCTGTGCCACCGCCTTCGGCTTTAGCGAGATCTGCGGTATCACCGTACTTGCGCTCATGCACCACGCCCACGTAAGGCGAGAATGCGCGATCGATCAGGTCATAGCGTAACCGGAGCCCAGTTTCGGTGGAAACCAAGCCTTTGCCCACGCCAATTTCCTCATCCTCGCTGAATGCTACCGTCGCATCCAGGGTTGCAGACAGGATCCAGTAATTGGTGAAAAGCAGCTCGTATTCCGCGTCGATTTCGGCAGACGTATCACCATCCTTGCTGGCATACAGGTTGGCATCGACTTCAAACCATTGTGGGGCAAGCCCAGCGACACCCAGCACGGCATAAGTGCGATCCGGCCCTTCAGGGGTGTCGAAGCGAACACCCGCTTTGGCGTCGAAGAACTTGGAGATGGGGATCTGGCCGACCAACTGGTTTTCCAGTGTTTCGTAGGCCTGTTCCTCTATCTCGTATTCCCCGGTTGTGAGCAGCCGGACTTTGAACTCGTCGGTGCCATAGAAGGCATCCGCATCCCAGACGCCCAGTTCCTCATCATCATCGCTGTATCGGTACTCAAACTCCTCAAATTGAACACCCCAGGCTGTGAGCGGTTGTTTACGAGCGGTGGTATCGGAAATCATTTCCTGAGCTATCACCGTCGTTGAGAAACCAATAGAGGCAAGGAAACTGACTGCGGCAAGTGATCGAATACAGCTCATGCCTCACCTCCATCTTCAGCAACGACGCCTGTCTTGGCCTGCGTGGACTCAGGGCCACCCTCAACAATCACCTTGCGGAACATCCCGGCAGCCGCATGGTAAGAAAGATGGCAATGGAACGCCCATTGGCCTGGCTCGTCAACCTCGGTTTCCATGTACACCGTAGTGCCCGGGTTCACGTTAACGGTGTGTTTGATCGGGTTCCACTGACCTGCGCCAACATCAAGGATGGACCACATACCGTGCAGGTGCATGGGGTGAGTCATCATGGTTTCGTTCACAAACTTGAAACGGACCCGTTCACCATATTTGAGACGAATGGGATCCGCGTCTTCGTATTTAACACCGTTGATACTCCACGTGTAGCGCTCCATATTGCCGGTCAAACGAAGCTCGATCTCCCGAGTCGGTTCGCGGTCTTCGTACAACGGGTCCTGAGCCTTCAGATCAGCATAGGACAGGAACTTGCCACCATTGGCCGCCGTCGGCACAAGGCCACTGCCCTTGGCATAGAAGGGATCGCTGGGACCGCCTTTTCCCATCGCCATGGAACCATGGTCCATGCCGGACATGTCAGAGTGATCCATTCCTTTCATGTTGGAGTGATCCATTCCTTTCATATTCGAATGGTCCATGCTGCCCATGTTTGAGTGGTCCATTCCGGACACACCTTCTGAGCTGCCCATATCCATGTTTCCATGATCCATGCCTGCCATGCTGCCATGGTCCATACCGGGCATACCGCCCATATCCGCCATGGTCAGTCGGGCAGCTTCACGCAGTTGCGGCACGGCCGCTTCCATACCCTCTTCGGGGGCCAGTGTTGCCCTCGCATAACCGGAACGCCCCATGGATTCAGCAAAAATGGTGTAGGCCTGCTCATCTTTCGGACGGACGATCACATCGTAGGTTTCCGCCACACCGATCCGGAACTCGTCCACACTAACCGGCTGAACGTTGTTGCCATCTGCCTGCACAACCGTCATGTCCAGACCGGGGATCCGGATATCAAAGTAAGTCATCGCCGAAGAGTTGATAAAACGCAGCCGAATGCGTTCGCCCGGCTCGAAGATCCCTGTCCAGTTTTGGCTTGGTCCTTTGCCGTTGATCAAGCTCGTAAAGCCATGGATATCCTCAACGTCCGCTTTCATCATCCGCATGCCACCCCAGGCCATACGGTCACTGACGGTGTTCATCAGGCCATTTTTTGACACGTCCGAGAAAAACTCGCCCACAGTTTGCTGCTCACGGTTGTAATAATCCGACATCATTTTCAGGTTGCGCATGATGCGGTCACCGGAATGGGGGTGTTTATCGGTCAGCTGCACCACGTATTCACGATCGTAGCGGAACGGTTCACGGCCCTCGGGCTCAATGACAATGGCGCCATAGGCTCCGTCTGGCTCCTGAAAACCAGAGTGGCTGTGGAACCAATAGGTGCCTGCTTGCTGGATAGGAAATTCATAGGTGAATGTTTCACCCGGCTTGATACCTGGAAAACTGATACCTGGCACACCATCCTGGTCGAAGGGAAGGATCAGTCCGTGCCAGTGGATCGAGGTCATCTCGTCCAGGTTGTTGGTTACGTTGATCCTGACATTTTCACCTTCCTTGAAGCGCATCACCGGTCCCGGAGATGCACCATTGTAGCCGATACCTTCTTTCACGAAATCGCCGGTATCAATTTTAACCCGGTCAACCGTCAGGCCGTATTCACCGGCCATGACCATGGCCGGCATCAGCAGGGTCAAAAGCCCTGTCAAAAGGCGTATCTTCATCTGTTTTATTCCCAACTGCACTTCATTGGAGCTAGGCTGGAAAGCCTTCACCAGCCCTTGCAATCGTGCGGCGCTCAGCACACTGTATTATTCGAAATTTACGTCACCGTACATTCCTGACTGGTAATGGCCCGGCACGTTACAGGCAAATTCGATATTGCCTTTATCAGAGAACTTCCAGACAACTTCCTTGCTCTGCCCGGGTTCCAGTAAGACGCTGTTGGGATCGTCGTGTTTCATGGAATGGCCATTGCCCATATCCATGTTCATCATGTCGTGATTCAGCTTGCCGCCCTGGATCACGCCATGCTCCACCATCGTCATCATTTCCTTCTGATGGGCTTCGTGCATATCCGGGGTGCCGATGTTGAATTCATGGACGAGGTTTCCCTTGTTCTCCACCACGAAGCGAACGGTTTCACCCGGCTTTACACTGATTTCTTCGGGCTCGTAATAGTTGTCGTACATTTCCACGGTGATGGTGCGAGCGACCTCGGAAGCCTTTCCGGGCTCTCCGCTGCTAGCCCCGTGCCCGCCACCGTGGACTCCTGCGGCAAAAGCACCCGCTGACATTGAAAAGGCCACACCCGCTACCAACAACTTTGATACATTCATACCATCTTCTCCTGTGAAATCGTTCAGCAACAATTAATTGTATTTTCAGGACACTTGATCAATGTCCAGAATCGTTACATAAGATCGCTTACCAACCTGAATTCTTACTGAAAATTCAAAAAAATTTATTTAGGCTGAATTCAGGACTACTAAAGACATTACGTTGAATTCACAGTCGCCGCTCAGCAAAAAGGAAAAAAAATGCGTTTACTACTGGTTGAAGACGATCAGATGCTCTCAAACAGCCTTTTGCATCAACTTGAAAAATCGGGGTTCAGCGTGGACCCTGCGTATACGGCAAAAGAAGCAATAACTCTGGGTGAACAGGAAGATTATCGGGTCAGCATCTTGGATCTGGGGCTGCCCGACGGCAACGGTTTAGATGTTTTAAAAAAGTGGCGCGCAAAGAACATTGCCTTTCCCGTACTAATCCTGACAGCGCGAGATGACTGGCATGATAAAGTGGCTGGACTAAAGGCAGGGGCAGACGACTACCTCGCAAAACCTTTCCAGACCGAAGAGTTAATTGCACGGCTGAATGCTATTGTTCGCAGGAGCGAAGGGAGAACACATTCATTGGTTAAGGCAGGCCGCTTTGTGCTGGATGAAAATCGTCAATGCTTGTCGGTGGACGATGGAACTGAACATCCACTTACCGGCACAGAGTTTCGTCTTCTGCGCTGCCTGATGAGTAAGCCGGGCCATGTCTTTTCAAAAGACCAACTGCTAGAGCAGCTTTACAGTCTCGAAGATAGCCCAAGCGCGAACGTTATCGAGGCATATATTCGGAGGCTGCGAAGACTGGTGGGAAATTCCACAATCTCAACCCGACGTGGCCAAGGCTATATGTTCAATGACAACGTTTAAGAAACCTTCCTCTGTAAAAGGCACCCTGCTTGTAATACTGCTGCCCGCAGGTGTTGCCTTGATGGCAATAGCCTGGTTTGCACATGGTGCTCTGCTCGAAAGAATGTCCCGTGAATTTGTCACGGACAGGCTGAAAGAGGAGGTTTCGTTTTTAGAGCATCAGATTCGGGACAGTGACGGAGCCTTCGACGGACTCAAGACGGGCGATTACTTTCAGCGCGTATTCCACCATGCTTTTGTTCAACACTCCGATTCCAGGACCATCATTTCGCCAGAATCATGGAAACCGCTACTATCGCCGCTCATCAAATCGGAAAAAGAGGGCACGATTCGGGTCGAAAATTCTGAAATAGCAGGGGCCCCAACGGACATATTGGCATATCGGAGTTCCTTCATCGCAAACGAAAAACCGTTTGTTGTTATCGTTGCAGAAGACCTCGGCGCATTGAAGAATAGCCAGGCAGAGCTACATGCATGGACGGCAATCGCATCTCTTTTACTTATCTCGCTAATGGTTTGTGCAATCTGGCTCGGCGTCAATTTGTCCATGCATTCTGTCACACGACTCAAGGCGTCACTGAAAAGACTCCAGGATGGGAGCGTCTCGCGTATAGATATGACTGTCCCCGAGGAGTTCCACCCTCTCGTCGAACAGTTGAACCAGCTGCTTGACTCACTTGATCAACGATTGGAGCGCTCGAGGAATGCGCTGGCAAACCTATCCCACAGCGTTAAAACTCCGATTGCGTCTGTCCAACAAATTCTCAGCGACACTTCTACGCCGCTAGATAGCGAGTTAAGGCAGCAAATAGCTGCGCGTCTCGGGGATATTGACAAACAACTTGAAGCTGAAATGCGCCGCAGCCGGTTTGCTGGGCCGCAGGTAGGAAAAAGCTGCTATCCAGTAGAAAAAGCACGGGACCTTCTGTGGATGATGGGAAGACTATACCCGGCAAAATCATTTGAGTTATCAAGTTCTCTCCCAGAGAATAGCCGTTGGCCAATTGTAGAATACGACCTATCTGAAATACTGGGGATCGTGCTGGACAATGCGGGGAAGTGGTCACATAGAGAGGTGGAGCTAATATTGGAACAATGCGGCCCCTCAAAACGAATTGTCGTGACAGACGATGGTCCCGGCGTTGAGGAAGCTGAATTGAGCAAGCTTGGTCAACGAGGATTAAGGCTGGACGAACAGACTCCGGGCCACGGGCTCGGCCTTGCAATCGTTCAAGACATTGTTAGCCGGTATGGCGCAAAGATTGTCTTTTCCAATCGCCCACGAGGTGGATTAAAGGTCACGATTGAATTTTGAATTCACGAAAGTTAACGAGTGGGTTATCGCGCCTGAAAAACTCTGACAACTCTACCCTTAGCAAGAACCAACGCAGTCAAACAAGTACGATTTGCCACACAACCGCACTGGCCTGACGGTGGCAACCATTCAGCGGGACCACATGCTCGATGTCGATCTCACTGCTGTTCTGGATGACTTTGCCTGTGAACGGACTGATTCAGCGGCCCGAAACCACTCTGCAACGACGTTCATCTGCAAGCCGGACCTTGGTCGTGGATTGTGCAATCAATGCCTCAGTACGGCTGTCTTGACAATCTCCATCGGCGTCTTCCCAACCTTGCCCGAACGCAGACCGTTCGTAGCTTTGTAACTTGCCTTTCTGCTCTTGGACCTGTTGAACCGAGGCCAAAGAGACACCATCCGGAAGTTTACCGCCTGAATCCAGGCAGGCATCAACAGAGTCGTAGGGTTGATATTTCTTGATTCGCTCATACCAACTTCCTTGCGGTGGATGGCAAAGGCCGCTGCTCGACTTTTTATATTGGAAGCATGAGCCGGAGCACTGATAAGACCTGCTACCACAAAAACGAAGAGGGGGAGGATTCTTAAAGCGCAAACCATGATGTGTAAAGGCTCTCTCAAGTGTAAACTTACGGAAGGCTGCACACGTATGGTCCCTCGCAGCCTTACACTCCATGGACGATGCTTCACTCCTAGGAAGCGACAACGATTGACCGAAGGTCGGTGTTTCCAGTTTGCAGCCCAAAGAGACTGAGAAGTTTATTGACCATTTTCGATTGCAGCAAGCTGACGTAGGCCTCAGAGTAGAGCAGGCGACGCCTGCTTGGCTGCGTACTATCTTTAACGTGATTTGGACGGGAAAGATCGACTATCCATGGCTATTAGCTTTTATGAAAAAGGGGAGCTGACCTCTGGCTTCCACGGTTGGCGAGTTGTTGCCACCATCCGAGGCAAACGCTATCAGAAGTATTTCTCTCTTAAGAGGCCGAACAACAGAATTACTCAAGAACTCTGGTACCAGTATCAAGAGACCAGGGCCAAGTACTATGAGGCCCGTTACATGGCCCGCTCCGCAGCACTTCAATATCTGGATTTCATTGGAAAAGACCATCCCTCAACCCTCCCCTGTCGCGGTGTTGGCTTCCAGGGCATCACGCTTGGCATCGGAAGCGGGAAAAGTGCTGCACAGGAAACCTGCTATTTCTCCGTAAACAAACGAGGAGCTGCTAACAAATTCTACATAGATGAGCGGGCATCTCTATCTCAGGCCTGGGAGCATGCCGTAAAACATTGGGGAGAAGTGTTCAATATCCGACCCAAAGACATAGCTAAAAAGCTCGAACAGGTTCCCAGTCCTGATCAGTTCAAATCGCTTCGAAAACAACTGAACAATCACGAGGGCTGCGACTATCAAGCCAGCGTCCTCCATCATGTTTACGCCGAACAACGTAGCCAGCTGGAAAAACATAAGGCTAAGGCAACCACCAGAGGAACGCTCAACGAGGATGATCTTCTGGCAATGTACGCGAACCTAGAGCGCCAGGTGTCAGAGTTTCGGAATTAGATCTATTCAGTGTCTTGGCCGAAGGACCGGCCCAGCGCGTCCGGTTTAGACGAAAAAACCCTGACCATTGGCTGTCGTCCTTCCACGACGCCAACAATTCTGTCATGTCCGATGAAAGCCCCTACCATGTAGACACCGGGGCCAAGCCGTTTGTAGGGCTTAAGAATCATCGTTCGCCAAGCTTCGATATCCAATAGAACCGACTTTAACTCTAGAACTAATCGTAGAATCCTGCGGTCCGCCACGCCGAGCCAATGAGAAAGCTCAATATTATCTTCTGTAACGATGCCGACGGTTTCCATTGACGCAAACGCTTGAAGGGTGGCGTAGTCATATTGTGTCGGCGACGAAACTCCGTCCTCAGCTCGCTAATCCCGTTCACGTGGATTTCCAACTAGTAAGGTCAGAAGGCAAATACCGTAACCTTTCCAAAGGCAATGCGGACAGTAACCGATGCTCATTGAGAGTGATGGAACACCTCTGACCCAAAACTGAATATTCGAACATTATTCTGATAATCCTGATTGACTAGGTCAAGATTGGGTCGATCAAAGGGTGCGAATTGTCACAAGCGGGGGTGGTGCCAAGTCTCTCCTTGGCGCGTCACACCACTGGGCAGGTGTCGCGTTTGCCTAGCATCCGTGCCGGCGTTGAGTCCCAGTCGTCCTGACCAGCTGACTCGGCCCCAACCCTATCATTGTCAATGCAGGATTCGTGTGAGATATATCTTAAAGCTGCGTAGGATCCTGAATTGGGCGTGGCGGCGACTGTCCGACCAGGGATGAGGAGGATTAACAATCAACCTGTTTCGCAAGGTAGGCTCTACCGACCTTCTTTGCATATCGAGTCTAATCTACCGACATATGCCTGAAGTCGTTAATTGAGAAAGACTCAGAAACAAGTTTAAACAATGAATCAGCCAACTGGTCATGCCGCTATAGCGTGGTCGGAAATTGACACAACAAATTATCCTGTGGTCGCAAAGCGAACATTCGAAGTAGCGCCCAGAGCACCAACTTTCAGCCGTAAAAGGTCACGGATCGTAGAGACTAAAAGCCAGCTACTGGGCCGTTTTCACAAACGTCAGCCTATCAAACTCGCCAGACACTAAGCGTCTGTTAAACAGAAGTATTTGAAGGCTTCTCGATCACTCTACCTTCAGATTTTGCTGGTATTGCAGCATTTGCTCCATCATCAGCTGCATTTGATCCATGCGCTCCTGCATCATCTGAATTTGTTGTTCGGTAGTCGGACCATCACCATTTTTTGGTTGGCTGCCATTCATCATATGCTGGCCCCCCATCATGCCCCGTTGGCCCCGCATCATGCCGGGGCCCATCATACCGTGATGCATAAAACCCATTTGCTCTTGCATCGCCTCTCTGTGTTCTCGCATCAATTGTTGCCGTTCTTGCGGTGAAGCTTCATCAGGAATGCGTTGCATCAGCTGGTTCATGTGGGACCAGTTCTGGTGCATCTGCTGCATTTGCTCCTGATCCATCATCATGCCAGGACCATGCCCTTGCCATGAGCCTTGATCACCATGCGCTAGCACGAATGCAGGAAAAACCAACAACGCAGCGGTTGCTGTAAGTCTTTTAAATGAAATCATAAAGTTTACCCCCGAAAAAAATTAGATGCCCACACCATCGCACTTATCATTGTAGATCTTTATCCAGACAAACGCCGATTTTGACGACTACTAGAGTAGATTAGTCATTGACCCTGTAGTAGCTACAGGGTTTTAAATGACATCATTTGCACGAGAACCGGAGCCGAGAAAATGAGCAAACCCTGCAATGGGCAGTGTGGCAGTGAAGACTCTGTCGTAGATGACAAGTTTCAGGGACGCGCCACCGCCGAAACAGGTAGCCAGCTAAGCACCTACAGAATACCAAAAATGGATTGTCCCTCGGAAGAGCGAATGATTCGAATGGCACTGACTGGCGTTGAAAACATTCAGTCGCTGTCATTCGATTTATCGGGTCGTACGTTGGAAATTATCCACCATGGAGAAACCGGTCCTATTACCAGCAAACTGGAAAACCTGGGCCTGGGCGCTTCCTTGCAGAGGACAGAAGACGCCAGCGCTGAATCCGTCAGAGCGGCTGAATCTTCTAAGGCCAACGAAAGCGAAGAGTCCGGCACTTTATGGATACTGCTGGCAATCAACGCACTGATGTTTCTGGTCGAGATGACGATGGGCCTGATCGCCCAGTCCGCTGGCCTGATTGCAGACTCGCTAGACATGCTTGCCGATGCCGCCGTCTACGGTCTCGCGCTTTACGCCGTTGGGCACGGCATCAAAATGCAGGTCAGAGCGGCGCATGTGGCTGGCATACTCCAGCTTATCCTTGCCGCTGGGGTACTGGTTGAAGTTGGCAGGCGCTTTCTGTTTGGCAGTGATCCCCAGTCGTCAATGATGATGGCCGTCGCATCTGTGGCCCTTATTGCCAACATCAGTTGCCTGCTCCTGATCGCCAAACACCGTGACGGCGGTGCTCACATGAAAGCCAGCTGGATATTTTCGGCCAATGATGTGGTTATCAATCTGGGAGTTATCCTTGCAGCCCTTCTTGTTGCCTGGACCGGCTCCAACTACCCGGATCTGGTTATTGGCGGTATTGTGGGAGGCATTGTACTCATTGGTGCCAAGCGCATCCTTGCGCTAAAAGGATAATTCGATGTCTGAAGACCGTTCTCGCTTTTTTACGCTCACTTTTCTCGGCTTTTCGGCACTTATAGCTCTGGCCGACCAACTTATTAAATGGCTCGTCCAGCAATCCATGGCTTACGGACAATCGGTTGAGATCACCCCTTTCTTTAATTGGGTGCACGTATGGAATAAAGGCGCTGCCTTCAGTCTCTTTGCCGATGGCGGTGGCTGGCAGCGATATTTTTTTATTGCGATAGCCATTGTCGTCTCGGCTGTTCTGGTCAAATTGATTCGGGACAGCCATAAGCGAACCGAAGCACTAGCCTATTCGATGGTACTTGGCGGTGCATTTGGAAATGTCATCGACCGAGTTTTTCGAGGCTATGTTGTCGATTACCTGGATTTTCATTGGCAATCCCGGCACTGGCCGGCGTTCAACCTTGCCGACGTGTTCATCGTCCTGAGCGTGGCCATGATTTTGGTCACGGGCTTCACAGCCGAGAAAGGTGCCGGGAATAACATGGAAAATCGCCAGAATGGCTAGTTTTCGCGCGGTCGCAACACTCGCTAAGCCCTCTGAGCCAGGCTTAGCGAGTGTTGCGACTACGTTTAATTGAACAGCAACGACCAAGGAGAAAACAATGGGCCACGAGCATGCTCACATGTCACCGGATACTAAGGATAAGAGAGTTGCAGTAGCTATCTGGGCGAACGGTATCCTAACCTTGGCTCAGATCGCTGGAGGGATCTTCGCTGGCAGCTTGGCGCTGATAGCCGACGCTATACACAACTTTTCGGATATGGCGTCACTATTTATCGCATTTGCGGCGCGGAAGATTGCACGCCGCCCGGCCGACTCGAAGATGACCTTTGGCTACGGGAGAATTGAGGTTGTTGCGGCACTCATAAATTACACCACTTTGATAATGATCGGGGCATATTTGATCTACGAAGGTGGCATGCGATTCATAGATCCCCCGGAAATCAAGGGGTGGTGGGTAGTTTGGCTTGGCATTATCGCATTGGTAGTGGATGGTTTGACCGCGCTGCTTACTTACTCCATGCAAAAGGACAGCGTCAACATCCGTGCGCTGTTTCTACACAACTTGTCTGATGCGTTTGCGTCAATTGCAGTCGTTGTAGGCGGCGCCCTGATTCTCCTGTACGACATGCGTTGGGTTGATCCCGCGATCACAATTGGTATCGCAAGCTATATTCTCTACCTGGGTCTAACGGAAATCGGCGGAACCATCCGGACACTCATGCTGGGTAGTCCATTGGATATCGACACAGATTCTGTCATCGAGGCTTTATCAAACGTAGAAGGCGTTTTAGACCTTCACCACGTACATTTCTGGCAGATGGGTGAGCATGATGCCTCCCTCGACGCCCATGTGGTGGTCGAAATAAGTGCCTGGAATGAACTTGAAAAAGTCAAGGGTGGGATAAAACGAACTTTGGAAAACGAGTTCGGCATCACTCATTCAACATTGGAGTTTGAACATCCTGATCACAGTCACAAAGATGCCCATACTTATGGCCATGGCTAGCAGGGCTGCTGAAAAGGGTACCGTGTGGCAGATATGCTGCGAATGGCCGACATTCCACTCGGTTACGAGCACGCCATGCGAGACGTAATTGAACGCCACCAGGTCTGGGCCTACCTCATCGCTGTTGTTTTCGGACTGTCTGTGGATTGGACATCGTCCCTCGGTGACAGTGTGCCGGATTACTTAATCTGGGGGTTGCTCGGAGTTCTGCTCTACGCCACATTTACTCAAACACCGTTGACCCACCTGTCTGATATGTTCCGGGACCGTCGGTTCATGGGTGCCTTGCTCACCGGAAATTTTCTGGTCATGCCGGCGATCACTGCCTTGCTGATATTGGCGCTGCCGGACAATGACGCGCTGAAGTTGGGAGTGCTTCTGGTATTGCTGATGCCCTGTACCGACTGGTTTGTCACCTTCACTCACCTAGGCAAGGGGGACAGCACCCGAGCCATTGCGGCAACACCGGTTCTGCTGATTGCTCAACTGGGTCTTCTTCCACTTTACCTCTGGCTTTTCATGGGTAATCAGTTCGACGTGAATCTTGAGCTTGGGCGGCACCTCCTGCCGGCCTTTGGCGGGCTGATTATTGTCCCGCTTATCCTGGCATTTCTGACTGAAAAATGGGCCGAAAACTCCAGAAAAGCCATCGGGTTCATTCGCTTCATGGGTCTGATGCCGGTCCCTCTGCTGACAGTCGTACTGTTCATCATCTCAATGACACAGGTCAGCCAGATCGACAGTACCGGCTCACTTATCTGGCCCTTGATGATTCTGTTTCCGGCCTATCTTCTAGCTGCGGCTCTGGTTGGAAAGGCTCTGCGCCGGGTCTTTCGATTACCGGTAGAAACCGGTCGCACCGTCATCTTCAGCCTAGGAACACGCAACTCCTTCGTGGTTTTACCTTTGGCACTGTCAATGCCAGAGGCCTGGGCTATGGCCGTCGTGGTGATTGTCGTCCAGTCTTTGTTGGAACTGTTTGGAATGATGCTTTATCTGCGGTGGGTGCCTAGTCGGCTGCTACCGGACACCTGAATAATCTGAAACCCGTAAACTCATTTAAAATAGGAAGATCTCCCGTGCAAACCCGAACCCTGGTCATCAGTCTCCTTCTTTTTTGTCTGGTTGTCTTTGCTGGTGCTTTTGTTATTTACGATCGCTCCCAGGGCACTAATGAACCCGCCGTTGTTGAAAAAACGCCACTGGTGAGGGATTACTCTCCCGTTATTGGCCCTGAGGACGCGCCGGTAACCATTGTCGAGTTCTTCGACCCATCCTGCGAAGGTTGTCGCGCCATGCATCCCTATGTGAAACAGATTCAGGCTGCCTACCCGGACAACGTGCGTCTGGTACTGCGCTACGTATTGTTTCACAAAGGCTCGGAAGAGGCCGTCAGAATTCTGGAAACCGCCCGTGAACAGGGAATCTATGAACCGGTGCTTGACGCTGTTATGGAAGCACAGCCGAAATGGCACGATGATCCAAAGGTCACCGCAGCATGGGATGCGGCGGCGTCAGCCGGGCTTGACGTAGAAGCCGCCCGGGCCGGTATGAACTCACCCGAGATTGACGGCATTATTCAACAGGATGCTGCGGACGTTAAGGCGGTTGGAATTTCCGGAACCCCAACATTCTACGTTAACGGAGACATCTTGAGCCGCCTGGGGCCTCAGGAACTGTACGACCTGGTGACATCCAAGGTAGAGTCACTGGAATAACAACAAAACCGGCAACGCTATGTCACTGCTTGACTACCTTCTACCCTACGATTTCTCGCCGCTGACCGTGCTGAGCTACATGCTCGTGATGGGGTTCTATGGCGTCGGGCTAATTCGGATGCCGGATCAGGATCGGCCTGGCTCGCTACGGATTTTTGCGTTCACCCTGGGGGTGCTGATCTGTTATGCGGTGATGCAGACGCGCTTCGATTACTACGCGCAATACATGTTCTTCGTCCATCGGGGCCAGCATCTGATTCTTCATCACATCGGGCCTATCCTTATCGCCCTGTCCAACCCTTTACCGGTCATGCGGTTCTGGTTTGAAAAAATCCGCCCGGGCTGGAGGCGCGCGCTACGGCCTCTGGGTTGGGTTTATCAGGTTCTGCAACAGCCCTTTATCGCCCTTTTCCTATTTGTTGGGCTCATTTATTTCTGGCTGTGGCCATCGATCCATTTCGACGCCATGCTCAGCCGGGAGCTGTACTGGGTCATGAACTGGAGCATGTTGCTGGATGGTCTTCTCTTCTGGTGGTTGATCTTTGACCCAAGACCGCCGGCGATCACCTCATCGTTGGGGTATGGCAGACGCATGTTGGTTCTGGCTGCCGCGGGTGTGCTTCAGATGTTTCTTGGGGCGTGGATCGTGTTCTCACGTGACATGGTCTATGACGTTTACGAAGTCTGTGGCAGGGCCTGGCCGCTGGATCCAGAAGTCGACCAGCTTCTGGGCGGCATGCTGACCTATATTCCTCCGGCCATGATGAGCATTCTTGGCATTCTTCTGATGCTCCGGCGAGCCATGCATCAGGACGGAAAATATACCAACCAATCCAAACAACTTGAGGAAACAGCGTCATGAGAACTCGCTTCTGGCGACAGCGCACCAACATCATATCGGCGACCTTAACGCTGATAGCATCCCTATTGCTGACTGGTTGCTTTGGCAATGACGAGGAAGACTGGAACGGTAAAAACATCAGTGGCTTGATGCCTGAGCTGGAATTCGACCTGATCAATAGCCAGGGCAAGTCTGTATCTGGCGATGATTACAGTGGCCGCGTGAGAATGCTGTTTTTCGGGTTCACCTCGTGCCCCGATGTTTGCCCGACCGCCCTGCAAAAACTCAATCAGGTAACCAGTGGCCTGGACCCCGAGCTTCAGGATGAAGTACTCACTTTGTTCGTGAGTGTCGATCCGAAACGTGACACGCCCGAGCGCCTCGCAAAATACGTGGATTTCTTCGGTGACAATATTGTAGGGCTCACTGGAAAAGAACCCCAGCTTCGTGAACTGGCAAAACGATATAGGACAACCTTCGGTTATGACGAACCTGACGCTGATGGAAATTATGCGGTGTCACACAGCAGCGCGATTTATGTATTTGATCGCGAAGGTAACCCTCGCCTTTTAATGCGGCCCGATTTGAGCGGGGAAGAAATTCGGCATGACCTCGCTGCTCTTATTCAGGAGGATGCCTGAGTTAACGAAGCTTGCCATTGGAAAGTAATGCTTAGCTGCTGCGGAATACGGCAGCAGCCCGTGACTCAAGATTTGATTGTCGGATGCTTATGTTCATCTTTTGCCGGGCTTCACATATCCAGTTTTTTTGGCCTTTGGAAAGCTGGGGGCAGGTCAATCGGGGTAAACATCGGCTTAGCCCATTATCGCTAACTCTATACCGGAATTAGTTGGCACCTGAAAGTTGCTCCATCAACCATGATGAATCAAAGGCCAATGACGAGCTTGGAACCTTCGGGGGGGAGAAGGAAGGCCTGACTCGAATGTTCGCTTTTGTTTATAAGCTGACAATCAGATATCGCAGCCCTCCGCCTTTTCGAGAATCATGTCAGCAGCCTTTTCGGCAATGGCAATCGTAGGCGCGTTGGTATTGCCGCTAATCAGCCGTGGCATGATGGACGCGTCCACCACACGGAGGCCTTCGAGTCCGTGCACCCTGAGTTGTGGGTCCACGACCGCCATCCTGTCAGTTCCCATTTTGCAGGTGCCCACCGGGTGGTATACCAGGCCCACCTTTTCCTTCACCTTTTCGATGATCTGCTCATCGGACTGGCGATCTGCACCCGGGTGGAGTTCCTCACCCCGATAATCGTCAAAGGCCTTCGCCGCGAGAATCCGGCGGGCCTGGCGGATACCATCGACCATGGCTTTGCAGTCATCGGGATCGGCAAAGAAGTTGTAGTCGATTTCCGGCGCCGCAAACGGATCGGCCGACGTTATGGTTACGTTGCCTGAGCTCTTCGGCCGCAGCACACAGACATGCACTGAATAACCGGGGTTGGACATGAGTTTCAGGTCCCGACCGCTATCATCAAACAGCAGCGGCAGCATGTGGAGCTGAACATCCGGGCGATTAACGCTGTCACTGGATTTGATAAAACCGCCAGCCTCGGTGATGGATTTAGCGAGCTTGCCCCGTTTACTGAGGAAGTATCGGATGGTATCCGGGAGCATTTTCAGCAGGCCACCGAACGAGGCAGTGAAGCCACTGTTCTTCCTGCTTGAGACCAGGACGCAGGCGTCCACATGCTCCTGAAGATTCTTACCCACTCCCGGTAATTCGTGCAGGCACCGAATACCCAGGTTTTCCAGGATGTCGCGGTCTCCGATGCCGGAAAGCTGAAGCAACTGGGGCGAGTTGATCGCTCCACCGCTTAGAATGATTTCCCGGTTTGCCCGCAACACCCGATCTCTGCCCTTGTGGCGGAGCTCTACCGCAACAGACCGTTTGCCCTCGAACACCACTTTTTTCGCCTGTGCGTCGGTGAATACAGTCAGGTTCTGGCGAGTCATGGCCGGCTTCAAATAGGCGTCGGCGGCACCGAATCGACGGCCATTCTTGATGTTCAGGTGGAAATAGCCCACGCCTTCCTGGTTGGCGCCGTTAAAATCGCTGTTGCAGGGAAAACCGGCCTGCCGTGCCGCATCTACGAAAGCTTCGGACATCGGGTACTCCGCTGTTTCCGGTGCACTGATGTGAAGGTTGCCACCTTTGCCGTGATAAGGGGTTCCGGAAAGCGTCTCGTGGTGTTCCGATTTTATGAAGTAAGGCAACATCTCCCGATAGCCCCAGCCTTCATTACCGAGTGCCTCCCACTCGTCGTAGTCCTCTTTCTGACCGCGCACGTAGAGCATGCCGTTTATTGACGAACTACCACCAAGCCCTTTTCCCCTGGGGGTAAACAAGGGCTCACCATCTCGCAGTTTCTGGTCGGGCCTGGCGTTGAATGCCCAGTTGTACTTCTTGAGAAACATGTGGGCGGCAAAGGCGCCCGGCGTCCGGATCGTGAACGAATCCCCACCCGGCCCCGCCTCCAGTATGCAGACCGAGTATCTGCCATCGGCTGAAAGCCGATCCGCCAGTACGCTACCGGCAGAGCCGGCACCGACCACGATGTAATCAAAATTCTCGTTCACGGTTTTTCCCCCACCGGTTCAATGATGGAGAAGTTTGCTGGTGGTTTTTCCAGCATTTGCAGCAGGCCAAAGAAGGCATCCACTGCCCCCTCGACCTGGATCTCGCCAGACTCCACCGCCTCCGGGAAGCTGGTTTTTTGAAGAAGGATATTATCCAGTACCGCTCGGTGCATACTCACACTGGCGTGGGCACGCTCGTCCAGCTCCCCCGACCGATGGGTCAGCGTGGCGTTCTGAAGGTTCAGCCGATAATCCTCACCCTGGTCGGTAATAGACCAGTTGATCACCAGATGCTCTCCGGCGGCTTTTTCCGGGTCAATCCTTACTGCCATCGAATCAAAAAACATACTGATTTGCAGTGCCTGCATCAGGTCTGGCTGCAGCCCCACATGTTTCGGCGTGATTAGGCCGTGGCGCAATTCGTGCGCACCAACGAGGTAGGCGCTACGCCAGGTGCCCGCCTCGGCCTGGTAACCAAGCTGCTCCAGAGCGTCCGCGCCCAGTTCGCGCGCTTCACGGTTTTCAGGGTTGGCATACACGAGATCTCGCATCACTGATGCAACCCAGCGATAGTCGCCGTCCGCAAAATCTTCGCGGGCCTTTCGGAGCACTTCTGCCTCACCGCCCATGTAGTCGATGGTGCGTCTCGATTCTTCACGAGGTGGCAAAGGGTTAAGGTTGGCGGGATTGGCGTCATACCAACCCATGTAGCGCTGATATACACCGCGGGCATTGTGGCTGACGGTTCCGTAATAACCGCGCGCTGACCATTCCTGGTTCAGGCTTTCAGGTAACTGCAGGTTTTCAGCAATATCGCCTGGCAACATGCCACGGTTCATCATACGAACCGTCTGATCATGGATATACTTGTACAGGTCCCTTTGAACTTCCAGAAAATGCGTGATGTCTTCCGGGTTCCAGATCGGCCAGTGATGCTGGGCCACCAGAATGTCCGTGCGATCAGCGAAGCGAACCAGTACCTTGTCGATAAACCTGGACCAGGAACTGGCGTCGCGAATGGCGGCTCCGCGGATGGTGTAGATGTTATGCAGGTGCTGACTTGTGATCTCGGCGGTGTTGAGCACACGGAACTGAGGGAAATACATCATCATCTCAGATTCGGCTTCGGTGCCGTGCGCCATCTGGAAGTCAATCTCGATACCATCGATGGTCAGGTTGGCGTTGTCAGGCACGGTATCGGTGGGAGCAATAAGGCTGAGCCCACCGCTACCCAGTGCCTTGCCAAGCCCGGTGTCGACATGACCTCTCACGCCCGGAGTCAAACCAGCGCCGAACTGGTAGGTGGCGCGACGGGTCATGGCGTTGCCGGCAATCACATTCTCTGCAATTGCATGCTCCATAAACCCCTCTGGAGCATAGATCCGGACCTTCCCGGCTCGAACATCCTCCTCATTAACGACACCCTTCACACCCCCGAAATGATCCGCATGGTTGTGTGTGTAAAGCACTGCCACCACGGGCTTTCTGCTTCGATGCTGGTAATAGAGTTCCAGACCGGCGCGCGCCGTCGCGGGAGTCAGAAGGGGGTCGATGATGATCAGGCCGCTGTCACCCTCAATGATGGTCATATTGGACAGATCCATGTTGCGGACCTGGTACATGCCTTCGACCACTTCGAACAGCCCATGGATCGCATTCAGTTGCGCCATGCGCCACAGGCTTGGATTGACTGAATCCGGAGCGGCATCGGCCTGCAGGAAGGCGTAGGGCGCCATGTCCCAGGCCACGTGACCTTCATTATCCAGCACCCTGCCATCAGGCAACGCACCCAAGAAGCCACGGCGAGCGTCCTCAAACGAACGGGTATCGGAAAACGGCAGCTCATTCAGTACCGCCTGGTTTAACTGTGCCGTCACGTCCGTTGCCGGCTTGGAGGTTTCGGCCTGAGCGATCATCGGGAACAGTAAACCGGCACCGAACGCTGTCAGCATGGCCTTCTTGAATAGGGGTAGCATGCGGAATCTCCTCTTTTTGGCGGCACCTGGGTTTTGTTGGTTTCGAATCGTGCGCCACGTAACTGCAGTTTGAAGCGAGGTGTTCCGTTCATCCAATGCAATGTTTCTTGACTTAATATGCGCAAAACGCATAGATATAGTGCCATGGACACACGACACATCCGGCATTTCATGGCGTTAGTTGAGTGCGGCAGTTTTGCCCGCGCCTCGGAAGTCGTGCACCTGTCTCAACCGGCTTTAAGTCGCAGCATCCAGGAACTGGAGCGCCAACTCGGGGCCAGACTGTTCGATCGGGGGCGCTTCGGGGTGGTTTTGACCGCGCACGGGCGAGCCGCTCTACCCCACGTCCGGGGCCTGCTGGCAGCGGCAGAATCTTTAAGACAGGAAGTCGAGGCCATCGACGAGCTTGAGACAGGCGAATTGAATATCGGAACCGGCCCCTACCCGGCGCTGGCACTGATGGATAAGGTCTGTGCCCGGTTTGTGGATCAGTATCCGGGAATCCGCCTCAACATTCGGACAGATAACTGGCAGGATTTACGCCTTGCGCTGTTGGACCATGAGATAGAGCTCTTTGTGGCCGATACCGGCGAGTTGTCTGGCGATCCCGATCTGGAAATAACCCACTTGCCGCAGCCCGAAGTTGTTGTGTTTTGTCGTCATGATCACCCGTTGGCTCAGGCGACGGGGGTGGTATGGGGAGATTTACTCGATTATCCAATAGCCATGACACGTGTTCCTGAAGATATGGAACGGAATATTCAGGCCATGAGCGCGCAACAAGGGGGGCTGAAACGAAGAATCGAGTGCGACAATATTGCCATGCTTGCGGCCATTGTTACTGGCAGCAAGGCCATCAGTATCGCACCCAGACCTATAGTGGCCGATTTGCTTGATAGCGGAAAGGTGACAACCGTTTCTGTATCCGGGATTGAGACTCTTCGGACCCGCTATGGTGTCTTGCAGCGTTGCGGGAGGCCGCTTTCACCGGCGGCAGCCAAGTTCCATTCCATGGTTCTGGAATTCGCAAAACTGAAATGAACCAGGAACATGGCATTTAAGGCGCATTCCAGAAAGCCAGGTTTGTGAAGCAGGGGCCAACATGATTCAGACCGGACCGTGATCAATGGCGGAAAGGGCCTCGTTCACCTGGAACACTTTGCCGTTGACCTTCGGCACACCGAATTCTTTCAGCCGGGCCGTATGCTTGTTCAGATAGGCCCTTGCACTGCTCTCATCTTCGAAGAGATAGATACCGCCCGCCTCGCAGGAGTCGGGATTTTCTGTCCAAATCTTCCAGAGAAACCCCGGCTCCCTGGCAATAGACTCGGCAAGCTCGGCCATCGCACTCGCCATCTCATCGCCAAACGGGCCGTCGTAAGGAAAATCCAACTGTAGCAGGGTTCTCATCGTTCACGTCCTCCTGAGTTCATCAATGCATCATAGCCCTAACCCACACTAGTGCAGGCAGGCGTCATTTTCTGGCCCACAAGCCATTTCCCGGAACTTCAACTCTCTCCCGACACCGTGGAATCCAGATCCGCAAGCACTCCCGGTATCTCCTCAGCTTCTGAACGTCGGTTCAGCAGCAACGCCTGCGCAATACCCGCCAGAATGATCAGGGCGCAGCCGGCCAGCTGGAGGCTATTCAGGCCCTGATCAAACAGTATCCACGCAAGCGCCACAACGGTAATGGGCTCCAGATAAGCCAGGGTGCCGAACGTGGCCGCGGGCAGAGACCTCAGAGCGATAACGGCCAACAGGATGGCCAGGAAACCCGGCAGAATACCGGCAGCAATCAACCACCCCCACTGCGCGCCGGAAATGACTTCGCTCTCCAGCAGCACCAGCGGCAACATGCACAAAGCACCAGCGAGCATCTGGTAACCACTGCGGCTGAACACATGAACACGGTCATCCATGGAACGATTGGTTAACATAAACGCCGAGTAACAGAGCATGGCGCAGAAAGCATAGGCCAGACCGATGGCTTCTTCTGCCCGTCCACTCAGGTTGAAGTTGAATTCCATCATCATGGCGAAGCCCAGCAGCGCGAATCCGACCAATCCAACACTGGCCGAGGTGAGGCGCTCTCCGAGAAAGAAATGAGCCGCCACAGAGGCCGTCACTGGTGCCAGATAAAGCACCATAACAGCGTTCGCCATACTGGTGTAATCCATTGCCAGGATGTAAAACATCACGAAACCCGCCAGGAAAGCACCGGTTACCAACACCTTCATACCGGGCCACATAAAGATCTTGCTGTGTTGCCTGGTTGCCAGCAGATAAACCGCCACCAAAACGGCCCCAATGAAGAGCCTATAGAAGGTAACCGTCTCGGCCCCCACCCCCGCATAGACCGAAATGGCACCGATCGTTCCCATAAAAACTGCGGAGAACGCTGCGGATAGTAAAAAGACTCCGGATCTCGATACTGAAGTCATGCTACCTCTGAATTAATGAATACCCCGTTTAGTCCCGCCGCGGCAAAGGGCAGGCCTGCGCTACACGAACGGAAGGCGCCTCCAGACTATTTAAATAACCCCAAACGCCAACATCGCATCAGCCACCCGACAAAACCCTGTCGTATTGGCACCAAACACGTAGTCTCCCGGCCGGCCGTATTCTTCAGCGGTTTCAAAACAGGAGCGGTGAATTTCGATCATGATGTCCTTAAGGCGCTGTTCGCTGTAATCGAAACTCCAGGAGTCCCGGGAGGCATTCTGCTGCATTTCCAGCGCGCTGGTAGCCACGCCACCGGCATTAGCCGCTTTTGCAGGACCAAATAAAATGCCGGCGTCGCGGAACAACTTCACCGCGTCTGGAGTGCACGGCATATTGGCACCTTCAGCAACCGCCAGGACGCCATTGCGAATCAACGCCTTCGCGTCGATCCCGGTCACCTCGTTCTGGGTGGCGCATGGCAGGGCTACCTGACAGGGCAATTCCCAAATGGACGCCCCGCGCACGTAATCGCTTCCATTCTGCCGCCGGGCGGCATAATCGCTGATTCGGCCGCGTTCCGTCTCCTTGATCTGGCGAACCAGTGCAACATCGATTCCGGCCGGGTCATAAACGTAGCCACTGGAATCGGAGCAGGCGATCACCCTGCCCCCAAACTGCTGAACCTTCTCCATCGCATAAATTGCGACGTTCCCGGAGCCGGAAACTACCACGTCCTTGCCCTCCAGATCGGAACCTTGAGCTGCCAGCATCTCCCGGACAAAATAAACCGTTCCGTAACCTGTCGCTTCCTTGCGCACTCGAGCACCGCCCCATCCGAGGCCTTTACCGGTCAGCACGCCAGATTCGTAACGGTTGGTGAGGCGCTTGTATTGCCCGAACAGAAAACCAATCTCCCTGGCTCCTACGCCGATGTCGCCTGCTGGCACGTCGGTGTACTCGCCAATATGCCGGTACAGTTCGGTCATGAAGGATTGGCAAAACCGCATGATCTCATTGTCAGATCGGCCCTTAGGGTCAAAGTCGGAACCACCCTTGGCTCCGCCGATCGGCATACCGCTCAGAGAGTTCTTGAAGATCTGCTCGAAACCCAGAAATTTCACCACGCCCAGATTGACGGAAGGATGGAAACGCAAGCCCCCCTTGTAGGGTCCAAGGGCCGAGTTGAATTCAACGCGAAACCCCCGGTTGATCTGCACGGTGCCAGAGTCATCCACCCAGGGGACCCGGAAAATGATTTGCCGCTCTGGTTCGCAAATACGCTCAAGGAGCTTCGCTTCCTTATACTCGGGATGCTTGGCAATCACCGGCGCCAGCGAGTCGAGAACTTCCAGAACGGCCTGATGAAATTCAGGTTCCGCGGGATTTCTCAGGACGACCTGCTCATACAGCTGGTCAAGGGGGGCTTTCTGGTGCATGCATCTTCCTCGTTCAGTTTGCGTGAGTCACATGGATAATTTTCAGACGCAGCTGGTTCTTTCCAGCCAAAGGCCAATCAATACGATCGCCTACCCGAAGACCCAGCAAGGCTGTGCCCGCCGGAGCCAGGACGGATACACACTCCTCGCTTCCGTCTCGCGGGGTCGAGTACACGAGTCTCTTCGTGTACTCAGCGTCGTTACTCTCATTTTTAAAATGGACCAGAGAATTCATGGTGACGGTGCCGGAAGGCAGCTTTTCGGCATCAACCAGAGTTGCTCTATCAAGCTCGAGCGCAAGCGCTTCGGCTGTTTCAGTGCCATGTAGCTGTTTCTCCAACATCGCAGATAAACGATCAAAATCCTGTTCTAAGACATAAATAGCTGGACGTTCGGACATACCGACTCCTCTAGGAGTCTGCGCGGCAGAAGTGTTTTGAGCAAGTGACCCCGCCGCGTCGAATCACAGTTCGGCCCGAGAACGTATCCACAATATCCAGCCGAATAGAGTCTCGATTCTCTCTATTCAGTCAGTCAAGACGGTTATCAGCGAATGCGTTATCGTAGTCCGATCACTCAGTACGCCCAAGGATCCCTCGGACCCTCTATTTCAGCCTCATCAGTGAACTCATCCGCCTGAGATTAAGCGACAGACAGACCAGATCCCATTCACCCTGCACGGCGTGAAGGCCCCGCAGACTGAACTGTCGGAAGCCCAGAACATGCTTGATCCAGCCGTTGACCGCCTCAACCAGATGCTTGCGCTGAGCGTAAACCGATCGCCCGGTTGCCGTGGCCAGCTTCCCGGCCATCCGGGCGCTGGCCGGATAACGGCTCGCGTCTATCTCTGAACTCTTCTTGCCCTCCCGGCGCAGCGAGACATAGCCGTCGATGCTTTTGTCTTCCAGGGTCTGTAGATCTTCTTCTTTACGGTAACCCGCGTCAGCCAGACACTGATCCGGATAGGTTTCCAGAGTGTCTTTTGCCTGATCCAGCAGTGGTATCAGACAGCCATTGTCACTGGGATTATTGCCCAGGTGGTTGGCGACAATCAGCTGGAATTCACCATCCACGGCCAACTGGCCGTTGTAGCATTGCTGGAACCCGTCCGCCGTTTTCATAATCCGGCTTTGCGGATCGGTAAAATTGCTCTGATCCTTGTCATCCGGAACCCCATAATCCCGCTTGAAGTTCGGGCCCCCGCGAGGTGAGCGCCGATCATCGTCCGGGGACCGACCCCGGGCCTTGTCCCGCTCTTTCTGGTCTGCTTCCAATTTCTCTTTGGCGGCACGAATCTTGTCCAGCCGCGCCTGCCGGTACTGAAGCTCTTCAGGCAGTTCATCACCCCGGTTATCCGGGCCGAACTGTCGGTCTTCCGACTGGTCTGTCTGACGCGCCTGACGACAAAGTGCATCGATCTCTTTCGATAAACGATCGTCTTCCTCGCCCATGCGGCCATAGCTCATGGCCTTGTGCTTGCTGGCATTAGCCCGAACCTTGGTGCCATCAATCGCCAGTGTTCCCAGCGTGATCAGCTCCGCTTCCCGGGCAATCCGGACCACCTGAATAAACACGGCCTTGAAGGCAACCAAATGGTGTTTGCGGAAATCACAGATCGTGCGATGCCTGGGGAAGTTGCCTGCCGCCAGAACCCGGAAGGCCACGTCTTCTTCCAGCTTCCGGGCGATCTTGCGTGAAGAGAAAACGCCGGTGGCGTAGGCGTAGATCAGAACCTTCAGCATCATTCGTGGATCGAAGGGCGAGTTGCGTCGGCCGTTGCCTTCGTAGCGGGCATAAAACGCGCTTAAATCCAGCTCCTCGACGACATCACTGACAAAATAGGCCAGATGCCCCTCAGGCAGCCACTCGTTCAGGCTCGGGGGAAGAAGCAGTTCCTGGCCAGGCGAATACGGGCGGAAAGTGGTTCCCATCAGATTCTCCGGTGCTGAAGAATTTTTACGCATTATGCCAGAAGGTGTCTCCTGCCGCGCAGACTCCTAGGCCCGCAAGGCAAGGTTCAGTTAGGGGATGTGTTCAGAGGGTTTCGCCGAATTCGACGAGGGATTCGACGAATTCAGCGAAAGGAATGGCAAATACGGCGAGGCCCGGCAGCCAGAAATGCCGCCGCTGATAAAACGGAATGGATGAAGTAAAAACCGGTTTTCATTTTGAAACTCAGCGACTCTGAAAAAGGAAAAATCTTGGCAAGCTACGTTAGCTCAGTTCACGAGGAAATGAAACGATGAAAAGGTCTGAGGCTAGACCATGCCCACAACTCCAAGGCTTCCTCTGAACTTCATCGCGCTCATTCCCAGCGTGTCTGCGAATAGCTGAATACTGGCAACGACAACCCCCAGCGAATGGCCGCCATACGCAGAAGCAGCCCGAGACTGAAAGCGGCCAAAAGAGTGACATTCTCGCCCACCCCTTGGCGAAGCAAGGTCAGGTACAGGAAAGCCACCATCAGTGAAACGCTGGCGTAGAGTTCGTGGCGCAGCACCTGCGGGGTGCGGTTACATAAGATATCCCGGATGATACCGCCAAAGATCCCTGTTGTGATGCCGGCCATGACCACCACCACGGTGTCATAGCCCAGCTTGAGCGCGACATTGCAGCCAATAACCGTAAAAGCCACCAGA
The DNA here is from genome assembly GCF_045057155.1 of Marinobacter flavimaris. Classification (NCBI taxonomy): domain Bacteria; kingdom Pseudomonadati; phylum Pseudomonadota; class Gammaproteobacteria; order Pseudomonadales; family Marinobacteraceae; genus Marinobacter; species Marinobacter flavimaris. The sequence goes on along the minus strand of NZ_CP171359.1, from coordinate 4,031,059 downwards.
CCTATGGCATCCAGAACCAGAAACAACTGATGCAGATGCCGCATGAAGCGCGCAATCACGATGGTGACCAGGCCACCGGTAATAGTCATGTAGATATAGCGAGGGTGCTGGGTCCAGGTGACTGGGAAATTACCCAGAAGAATGTCCCGGACAGTTCCGCCACCAAGGGCGGTAAAAAACGCAATTACAGCGACACCAAACAGATCCATGTTCCTCCGCCCGGCGGTGAGGGCTCCCGACATGGCTTCGGCGGTAATGGCAATCATATAGATAGAGGTCAGCACACAGGACTCCTGAGTTTCTGTGGCCTCTCCCCCTGTCCCTGATACCTGAGAGTTTACAGAGCCTGGCTCTGCTTGCCCCTTCGGTGGACTGCGGTGGCAGTCGCTCTCCAGACGGCGTTAGATGATGCTCGCAGTACCTGTGCCTGAGCGTTTATGGGAGTTTGCGCCTTCGGCGGGGCCAACGGCCCACTCTCCTGCGAGACCGGGCATTATAGAGAGATAGGAAGCTAACGTCGAGCGAGGCGGCGGGCTGATAGGCTCAGAATTTTTGACTAATTCTTACTGGTTACTCCGTTATCTTTTTGAAGAGGCGCCCTTTATGCTGCTTTTCCAAGCAGACATTCCTACACGGATTCACTAAGCAGCCTTCGACGGCTTGTGGCCGCTATCTAAGGACACCCCATGAAACTACAAACCATCATCTGCAGCACGCGCCCCGGCCGAATCGGCCCTTCCATTGCCCACTGGTTCAATTCTCTGGTCAATGACCAGGGAACGTTTTCCAGCGAACTGGTCGATCTAGCTGAGTTCAAGCTTCCGGTTTACGACGAGGCCAACCATCCTCGCATGCAGAAATATGAGCATGAGCACACCAAAGCCTGGTCAGCGAGCGTAAATAAGGCAGATGCCTACGTCTTCGTCATTCCCGAGTACAATTTTTGCCCGCCGCCATCGTTCACGAACGCGTTGAACTACGTATACAACGAGTGGAACTATAAGCCTTGCGGGTTTGTCAGCTACGGCGGTGTTTCCGGTGGACTCCGTTCAGCCCAGGTTGCCAAGCAGCTGGTTACTACGCTGAAAATGATGCCGATGGTGGAAGGAGTAATGGTGCAGATGCCGTGGGAGAAACTGGATGACCAGCGCAACTTCCTCCCTGCCGAGCATCACACCGGCTCTGCCAATGCCATGCTGGACGAAATGGCGAAATGGGCAACGGCCCTGAAGTCGCTACGCTGAACACCAGAGTAGTTGAGCAGATTCCCCGGTTAGCAAACCGGGGAATCTGTAGCTTCTACTTCAACGGGCATCAACCCTGCCGGTTTATCAGAACACGGCCATCACGAATAGACGCGGCAACCGGCAACTGGCCCAACAGCACCTCGTAGGGCGACTGCCCCTGCAGAACAACACAGCGAGCCGGAAGTCCCTCCTCGATGCCGTATTCGTCCAGATCCAATGCTGCAGCACCGTTGTCGGTGATCAGCTCCAGCGACCGATCAATCCAACCCATGCCCAGCATGTGGCAGGCGTGCAGGCCTACGTCCAGGGTACGGAGCATGTTGCCGTTGCCCAGTGGATACCAGGGATCGCGGATGGAATCCTGGCCGAAGGCCACCTTCAGTCCCGCATCCAGCAGTTCCGGAACCCGGGTCAGGCCACGACGTTTCGGATAACCATCGAAGCGGCCCTGCAGGTGCAGGCTTTCGGTGGGCATCGACAGGAAGCGCAGGCCGGATTTCTTCAACAGGCGGAACAGCCGGCTGCAGTAATGGTCGTTGTACGAGCCCATGGCACAGGTATGGCTGGCGGTGACCCGTGAGCCATAATCCAGCTTGAGCGCCTCGGCAGCGAGCACTTCCAGGAATCGGGATTCGGGATCGTCGATCTCGTCGCAATGCACGTCTACGAGAAGGTCGTTTTTGTGGGCCAACGCCACCAGCCATTGAACCGATTCAACGCCGTAATCTCGAGTGAATTCGAAATGGGGAATGCCACCGACCACATCGGCCCCCAGACGAACCGCCTCTTCCATCAGCTCCTTGCCCTGGGGAAATGACCAGAGACCTTCCTGGGGAAAAGCGACAATCTGCAGGTCTACTGTGTCAGCCATACGCTCACGCACTTCCAGCATGGCCTTCAGCCCTGTCAGCTTGGGGTCCGTCACGTCCACGTGGGTGCGGACGTGCTGAATGCCGTTATCGGCAAACAGCTTCAACGTCTGTTCGGCCCGACCGATCACGTCGTCGTGAGTCAGGCTGGCTTTGCGCTCAGACCAACACTCGATACCTTCAAACAAGGTACCACTCTGGTTCCAGCGTGGCTCGCCGGCGGTCATGGCCGCATCCAGGTGGATGTGCGGCTCCACGAAAGGAGGAGCGACCAGATTTCCGCCGGCGTCCAGCTGGTTCTCGGCAACGCTTTCAGTCGCATCCTGCGCCGTGACACTGCTGAATTTTCCATCGGTGATGGTCAGCCGGAATAACCCCTCACGGCCCTGAAGCCGGGCATTGATAATAGCGTTCAGATTTTCACTCATAACATCTCCACACAGATTTTCCGCTGGTTTGAATCATGGCCTCGACAACAGATGGGCCAGCACCAGGGTTTTGAAATATTCATTCGGTTCAGCCGCCGGAGGCATCTCCGCGACCAACCGATTCATCCGGTTCCGGATGGTATTTCTATGGCAGCCAAGGGCTTCGGCCATGGCGCACTGGTTTCCACGTTCCTGGAGCCATGACTCCAGAAGATCACGACTACTGTCCAGCAACCCGGCTTCCACCCCAGGCAGGTACTGCCGGATAAGTCCTTCGAGCTGATGACTGCCGATACCGGCTATCAACGCCTCCGCCAGCCCGCCTTCCCGGGGCTCTTGCGACCGCTCCGATGCGACAATCGCCCGGGCAATGGTTTCGGTCACATCCACCATTGGCAGCGAGTAAGGCTGCTCAAACAACGGCATGGCCAGCTCATCCGCCAGACGACTTAACATGGCCGGTAGCTGCCCGATGTAGGCATCGCCGGTCAGCACAACCAGCCCCGATATGCCGCAGTCCCGGCCTTCATAGAGGCACTCGGCCAGGTTGGCCGGGCTACGATGGCGGCTGATACCGGTGACAAATACCAGCTCGCCACCCCTGACCCAGTTGCTGAAAGACCGGTTCTCCGCCAGATAAGGCCAGCGTACCGTGTTGTCTGCGCCGGAACTCCCACCCCGCAGATGGATGGCCCCGAGGCCAGGGAGTTCCGGAATGTCCCGGCACGTCAGGGCCATTTACACCGCTCCCAGAACCTGGGCCCGGCGATCACGCACAGCCTCACTGACCACAAGCACTACACCATAACTGGCCGCGGCAACCAGTACGCCAACAATCGGCGCGATCCATGGCGAGGTATAGGCCGCTGCCGAGCCTATGGCATAGGCCGCCAGCCCGGGAACGTTGAACGCGGGCAGAGTCGCCGTTTCGAGTGACGGATACTCGCGTTTGTAGCCGATGAAATAACTGGCCATGATGACGCCGCCAATGGGCGGGATGAAGGTTCCAAGCAACACAAGGAACGGGATAAGCCATTCATACATACCCAGAACAGCCAGCACTGTACCGATAGCGGCACCGCCCACTGTGACCAGCTTGCGCCGGCGGGTCCGAATCATATTGCAGCCGGCCACGGCAAAGTTGTATACGGTATTATCCTGCGTTGTCCAAAGATTCAGGAAGAGCATCAGAATACCCAGGGTCGCCAGCCCCTGCGCCACCATGATGTCGACGATATCCGCCTGCTGGTAAACCAGAGCACCAAAGGCGCCAATCAGCGTCATCAATCCATTACCGAGGAAGAACGCCAGTAGGGTCGCAATGACCGCCGTTTTTCCGGATTTGGCAAAACGGGTCCAGTTGGTAGCCTGGGTGCCTCCACTTACGAAAGTGCCGAACACCATGGTAATGGCCGCAGCTACGGTCATTTCGTCTGAGGGGGTAATGGCGAGTAATCCCGAAAATCCACCGGCGTCCGAGGTGGCGATTGTCATACTCACCGCTACCAAAATAATCATCGCCGGCACCGCAAAGCGGGACAGCATTTCCAGCCCCTTGTAGCCAATGAACGCGGTGATACAGAAGCCGAAACCGAACACCACCATCAGCGGCGTGGTCCAGCTCTCGGGCAAGCCCGTCAGCTTGACCAGGAGAACGGCCATGGTCGCCGTGCCCCAGGCGTACCAGCCGATCTGGGTAAAGCCCAGGATGAAGTCGGAGAGTTTGCTACCCAGCTCACCGAAGGTAAAACGGGACATCAGGGCCGTATTCAGCCCCGATTTTGCAGCGATGTAGCCAAGAATGGCGGCGTAGGTACCCAGAAGAAGGTTACCGGCTGCCAGCACCAGCAGCATCGTTGAAAAATCGAATGCAACACCGATACTGCCGCCCGCCCACATGGTGGCGGTGAAAAAGGTGAAGCCAAGCAGAACCAGGCCCATGGACCAGATACTGCGACGCTGATCCATGGGCACCGGGCTGAGCGGGTAGTCCTGTTCCTGAGGAGTCACTTGTGAGGTCATTGCCTTGTCTCTCTTTGATGAAAACACGAGAGAAAGATGGCAACGTCTGTGCCATGTGGTCCTCACGGCCATGATTTGAGAGAGTGGATGACACCTGACCTGTGCACTTTGCACAATCACGCCAGGTCAGGATGTAGTCGCATCCCGGGTTCGCCCTGACCTGGTGCAAAAAAGCAGGCCAACGCTCATTTCAGTGCAGGACTGCCCAAAGACCAGACCCTGCAATACCGGCAATCCTGGATGGGAATGATCAAAAGAACGCCTGAATCCCGGTCTGGGCTCGCCCCAGAATCAGGGCGTGAACATCGTGGGTGCCTTCATAGGTGTTCACCACTTCCAGATTCACCAGGTGTCGCGCCACCCCGAATTCATCACTTATACCGTTACCCCCGAGCATATCCCTGGCTAGGCGGGCAACATCCAGAGCCTTGCCGCAGGAATTGCGCTTCATGATGGAAGTGATCTCGACGGCAGCCGTGCCCTCATCCTTCATCCGACCAAGACGCAGGCAGCCTTGCAGGGCCATGGTGATATCGGTCTGCATATCTGCCAGCTTTTTCTGGATCAGCTGGTTGGCCGCCAGCGGCCGACCGAACTGCTTACGGTCCAGCACATACTGGCGGGCGGTGTGCCAGCAATCCTCGGCGGCACCCAGAGCACCCCAGGAAATACCGTAGCGGGCGGAGTTCAGGCAGGTGAACGGCCCCTTCAGCCCTCGCACGTCCGGGAAGGCGTTTTCTTCCGGCACAAAGACGCCGTCCATCACGATCTCGCCAGTGATCGAGGCCCGCAGCCCTACCTTGCCGTGAATGGCCGGGGCACTCAGGCCCTCCCAGCCCTTCTCCAGAACAAAGCCGCGAATTGCGCCGTCATCGTCCTTGGCCCAGACCACGAACACGTCAGCGATCGGGCTGTTAGTGATCCACATCTTGCTGCCGGTCAGGCGGTAACCGCCGTCCACCTTGCGGGCGCGGGTCGCCATGTTGCCGGGATCAGAGCCATGGTCTGGTTCGGTCAACCCGAAACACCCAATCCATTCTCCGGAAGCGAGTTTGGGCAGATACTTCTGGCGGGTTTCCTCATTGCCGAATTCGTAGATGGGCACCATCACCAGGGATGACTGCACACTCATCATGGACCGGTAACCGGAGTCCACCCGCTCCACCTCGCGAGCGATCAGGCCATAACACACGTAGTTCAGGCCGCTACCACCGTATTGTTCGGGAACTGTACATCCCAGAAGGCCTGTCTCGCCCATTTCCCGGAATATCTCCGGGTCGGTCTGTTCGTTGCGGAAGGCTTCCAGCACTCGGGGCCTGAGCTTGCTTTCGGCAAACTGGCGAGCACTCTCGCGCACCATGCGTTCGTCTTCGGTCAGTTGCTGGTCCAGCAACAGCGGGTCTTCCCAGTTAAAACTTGCCTGGTTGGCCATGATGTTTTGTCTCCGTGTTGTGTTTCGTATTTGGAAAGCGCTCGGGCCCCATTCGATCCAACTTGTCTAAGATCCTGGCATCTGCGCAGATTAACGGTGCTTCCACTCGGGCTGACGTTTCTCGAGAAAGGCGGTCATACCCTCGCTTCGATCCTCGCTGGAAAAACTGGACCACAGCAGCCGGCGTTCGTATTCAACGCCCGCTCTCAAAGGTGTCTCGAACGCCTGATTCACCGCATCCTTGTTGATCATGGTGGCCATCTGCGAATAGCCGGCGATTTCCCCTGCTACCGCCATGGCCGTATCAAGCAGATCGTCAGTTGGCACGACCCGGCTGACCAGACCACTGCGCTCAGCTTCCTGCGCATCCATCATTCGACCGGTCAGGCACAGGTCCATAGTCTTGGCCTTGCCAATGGCCCGGGCCAGCCGCTGGGTACCACCGGCTCCGGGCAGGGTGCCAATCTTCACTTCCGGCTGGCCGAAGCGGGCGTTATCGGCGGCAATCAGCAGGTCACACATCATCGCCAGTTCACAGCCACCGCCGAGTGCCAGGCCGGCCACCGCGGCAATCACCGGCTTTCGGCATCGGGTCACGGTTTCCCAATTGGCGGAGATGAAGCGCTGACGGTAGGCCCGGGAAAAGTCCAGGGCATGGACTTCGGCAATATCCGCGCCGGCGGCAAAGGCTTTTTCGTTGCCGGTAATGACAACGGCGCGGATGGCCTCATCCGCTTCCAGGACTTCCAGAGCGGAAGTCAGTTCGTTCATCAGCGCGTTGTTCAACGCGTTGTAGACCTTTGGTCGGTTGAGTCTGACCAGGGCCACAGCCTCATGCTTTTCAAGCAATATGTTGCTGTACTCCATAACCATCTCCACTAACAGATTTTTTCTTATTACTTCTCTATAAAAGCTATGGAAGCTTATTTGTCCGATTTTCAGAGGCTACACCCGAATATTTTTTAAGGCAACATGTTGACATAATATTTTGAGAAGGCGTATGTTGAAACTGACAAGGCAAAGACCTGCTTCTGCGGTCAGCCCATCCAACAAAAACAAACCGGACACAACAGGTGAATCAGATGGACACAGGCATCACTCTCAATCCGGAACGCCGCGCCGCCATGGTCGAGAGCGGCGCATGGAACGACAAGCGCATTACCGACTACCTGGACCAGGCCGTGGCCAGCACCCCGGACCGGGAAGCCATCGTCGGCTACCAGGTCACCAGCGATACCCGCACCGCCCTCACTTATCGGCAACTCAATAACAAAGTCACCCGCATGGCGGCCGGCCTGGCCGGCATGGGCATCGGTAAAGGCGACGTGGTGGCCTGCCAGCTACCGAACTGGTGGCAGACCACCGCCCTGCATCTGGCCTGCATGCGTATCGGCGCGATTCTGAATCCGCTCATGCCTATTTTCCGGGAGCGGGAACTGCGCTTCATGCTCAAGCATGGCGAGGCCAAACTGCTGGTAATACCAAAGGTCTTTCGTGGCTTTGACTACGAGGCCATGATTGACGGTATTCGGGGGGAGCTGCCGGATCTCGAAACCCTGCTGGTCATCGGGGGAGAGGGCGAGCGTAGCTTTGAACAACGTCTCACGGAAACCCCCTGGGAAGAAAAGCAAGACACCAACGCCCTGTTTGCCGAGCGCCAACTCACCGCCGACGACGCCATCCAGATCCTCTACACTTCCGGTACCACCGGCGAACCCAAGGGGGTCATGCACACCTCCAACACCCTGTTTTCCAATGTGCGTCCTTACGCCGACCGCCTGCACCTGAGCTCGGACGACAAGGTGTTGATGGCCTCTCCGGTGGCCCACCAGACCGGCTTCATGTACGGCATCATGATGCCCATTTACCTGGGCACCACCGCCATCCTCCAGGACATCTGGGACGCGGACTATGTCTGCAAGGTGATTGCTGCCGAGAGACCGGCCTTCACCATGGCCGCCACTCCGTTCCTGGCGGATCTGGTGAAAACCGCACCCAAGCACGAGGGTGAACTGGATTCCCTGCGGATCTTCGTCTCAGCCGGCGCCCCCATCCCAAGTGCCGTGGTGGAACAGGCCGGCAAGGTTCTGAAGGCAAAGATTGTCTCGGCGTGGGGCATGACCGAGAACGGCGCGGTCACCATGACCTGCCCGGAAGATCCCGCCGAACGTGCCAGCCAGTCCGACGGCAAGGCCCTGCCCTTCATGGAAGTGAAAGTCACCGACTTCCAGGGCAACGAACTGCCTGCCGGTGAGGAAGGCAACCTGCTGGTTCGGGGCTCCAGCCTGTTTGTTGGCTACCTCAAGCGGCCCGAACTCTATGGCGTGGATGAAGCCGGTTGGTTCAACACCGGCGACCTTGCACGCATAGACAAGGACGGTTACATCCGCATCACCGGCCGCACCAAGGATGTGGTCATCCGGGGCGGTGAGAACATTCCGGTCGTGGAGGTGGAGAACCTGCTCTACAAGTTCCCTGGCATTGTCGATGTCGCCCTGGTGGGTTGCCCGGACGAACGGCTGGGTGAGCGCCTGTGCGCCTATGTCACCCTCGACGAGAACGCCACCGATCTGACCCTGGACCAGGTCAAGGCCTATCTGACCGAGCAGCAACTGTCCAAAAACTACCTGCCCGAATACCTGGAAGTGATCGAGGCCATGCCTCGCACCGCATCCGGCAAGATCCAGAAATTCAAACTGCGCGAGCAGGCTAAAGATGTACGCCTGGAGACGGCCAAGCGCGGTTAATCCCATTGATCTAACAGCTACAGGAGCAAGTCATCATGAGAGGCCTTAACGGAAAAACAGTCATCGTGACCGGCGGCGGGGGCGGCATTGGCCGCGCCGTGTGTCGGCGCTTTGCAGAAGAAGGCAGCGCGGTGGCCGTGCTGGACCGTGATGAAAGTGCGGCCCAGGCCACGGCAGACCTAATCACCGAAGCCGGGGGCAAGGCCCGCGCCTACGCCGCCGACATTACCGATTACGCCGCGATTACTGACACCGTGGCGACCATCGAGAGCGATCTGGGCGTGCCCACGGTGCTGGTAAATAACGCCGGTTTCGACCGCTTCATGCCGTTCCTGAAAACCGAGCCGAAACTGTGGGACCAGCTGATTGCAGTGAACCTGACCGGCGCCCTGAACATGCACCACGTGGTACTGCCGAAGATGATTGCTGCCGGTGGCGGCAAGGTCATCAACGTCGCTTCCGATGCGGCCCGCGTCGGTTCGTCCGGCGAATCCGTCTATGCCGCCTGCAAGGCCGGCCTGGTGGGCTTCAGCAAGACCGTGGCCCGGGAACTGGCCACCAAGAACGTGTGCCTGAATGTGGTCTGCCCCGGTCCCACAGACACTGCCTTACTCAAGGGCGTCGCGGAATCCGCACCCAACCCGGAGAAATTGCTGGAAGCCTTCCGCAACGCGGTGCCCATGAAGCGCCTGGCCCAGCCCGAAGACTACCCCGGCGTCATCGCCCTGCTCGCCAGTGACGATGCCAATTTCATTACCGGCCAGGTGATCAGTGTGTCCGGCGGCCTGACCATGGCCGGGTAAGCGACCAGCTAAACGATTTAGGAGAACGCACCATGAATTACGAAGACATCCTGTACGACGAGAACAACGGCGTCGCCACCATCACCATCAACCGTCCGGACCGCTACAACGCGTTCCGCGGCCAGACCTGCATGGAACTGCTGGATGCCTTTAACCGCGCCGGCTGGAACAAGGACATCGGCGTCATCGTGTTCACCGGGGCTGGTGAAAAAGCCTTCTGCACCGGCGGCGACCAGGGCGCCCACGAAGGCCAGTACGACGGTCGCGGCCTGATCGGCCTGCCAGTTGAAGAACTGCAGCGCACCATCCGGGAAGTGCCCAAGCCGGTGATTGCCCGGGTCAACGGCTTCGCCATCGGCGGTGGCCACGTGCTGCACGTGATCTGTGACCTGAGCATCGCCTCGGAAACGGCCATTTTCGGCCAGGTCGGCCCCAAGGTCGGCTCCGTCGATCCCGGCTTCGGTACCGCCTACCTGGCGCGGGTCGTGGGTGAGAAGCGCGCCCGGGAAATCTGGTACCTGTGCCGCAAGTACAGTGCACAGCAGGCACTGGATTGGGGCCTGGTCAACGCCGTGGTGCCACCGGAGCAGCTGGATGAGGAAGTGCAGAAGTGGTGTGAGGAAATCCTTGAGAAGAGCCCCACCGCTCTCACCATCGCCAAGCGCTCGTTCAATGCCGACAGCGACAACATTGCCGGCATCGGTGCCCTTGGGATGCAGGCATTGAGCCTGTATTACGACACCGAAGAGTCCAAAGAAGGCGTGAAAGCCTTCAAGGAAAAGCGCAAGCCGGACTTCCGGAAATTCTACAAGTAAGCAGACCGACCCGGTGGCCACCCGTCACCGGGGCATAGACACTCCCGGAGAACACCATGAATTTCGGATTCAATGAAGAACAGAACGCGATTCGCGAGGTTGTGGCCCGCTTCAGCGCCGAGGTGCTGGCTCCGGGCTATCGCAAGCGGGATCAGGAAGGCGTCATCGAAAAGGATGTCATCCGCCAGCTCGGCGAGATGGGGCTGCTTGGTGGCGAACTGCCGGAAGAGTTCGGCGGCAGCGGCATGGACTGTGTTACCAGTGGCCTGATCATCGAGGAAATCTCCAAAGGAGATTTCAACGTTGGCTACATCCCCCTGCTGACTTCCCTGAACGGACAGATCATTGCCAGCCACGCCGCGCCGGACCTGGCGAAGGAGTGGCTGCACGGCATGACCTCCGGCCAGAAGGTGGCGTGCATTGCCCTGACTGAACCCCACGGCGGTTCCGACGCTGCCAACTTGCGCCTGAAGGCGGAGAAGAAGGGCGACGTGTACGTGCTCAACGGCGAGAAAACCTCCATCTCCATGGCCGACCAGGCCGACGTGGCGGTGGTGTTCGCCCGCACCGGCACGGTAGAGCAGCGCGCCTCCGGCATCAGTGCGTTCCTGGTGCCCATGGACAGCCCGGGCATCACCACCACCCGGTTCGAGGACAACGGCCAGCGCGCCATCGGTCGCGGCTCGATTTTCTTCGATAACGTGGAAGTGCCCGCCGTCAACATGATGGGCGACGAGGGTAAAGGCTTCAAACAGGTCATGCAGGGTTTTGATTACAGCCGTGCCCTGATCGGCCTGCAGTGCCTGGCCGTCGCGCAACAATCCCTGGATGAAACCTGGCAGTGGCTGACCGAGCGAACCGCCTTCGGCCAGAACCTGTCCGCGTTCCAGGGCCTGACCCATCCGCTGGCGGAATACCAGACCTATGTTCATGCGGCCCGCATGCAGTGCTACCACGCACTATGGCTCAAGGACAACAACCTGCCCCATAACGCCGAAGCCGCCATGAATAAATGGTGGGGGCCGAAATTGGCCTTTGATGTGGTTAAACAGTGCCTGCTGGCCCACGGTCACACCGGTTGGGGTGAGGACCTGCCGTTTGCCCAGCGCCTGAGAGATGTTCTTGGTCTTCAGATTGGCGATGGCACAGCCCAGATCATGAAAAACATCATCGCGAAGGAATACCTACCGAAGTAATCAAACTGATCAACCTGACAAAAGCAACAAGAACCCAAACCAAAACAAGTTTCGTAGCGGAGATGGAACAATGAAAAATACAAAAAAGATTCTGCCCTCAGTCGTTGCCTCAATTCTTATGGCAGGCAGTGCCCAGGCTGCCATATCTGGAGATACGGTTAAGCTTGGGTATCTCGCTGACATGTCCGGCACGTACCGTGACCTTGCCGGCCCGAATGGTTTGACGGCGATGGAAATGGCGGTTGCTGATTTTGGTGGCAAGGTCAACAATGCCGCGATTGAGGTAGTCAGTGCTGACGACCGCAACAGCCCGGACGTTGCCTCCAGCACCGTGCGACGCTGGGTAGAGAATGACGGAGTCGACATGGTTGGCGGGTTGGTGGCCTCTTCTGTGACAATCGCCACCACGAAGATCCTTGAGGAGAACAACAAACTGGGACTGATCTCCGGCTCCGCAGCCTCAAGCATCACCAACGAACACTGCACCCCAAATCATATTCAGTACGTCTATGACACCTACGCACTGTCCATTGGCACTCCAACCGCAATCGTTCAGGAAGGCGGCAAATCCTGGTACATATTGACCGCAGACTATGCCTTCGGTCATGCCATGGAGGCGGACGTCACACGGGTTGTAGAAGCCAATGGTGGTAAGATTCTGGGAAGCATCCGCCATCCATTCCCGACTCCTGACTTCTCTTCATTTATTTTGCAGGCCCAGGCTTCTGGCGCCGATGTCATCGCTCTGGCAAACGCCGGTGCAGATACCACCAATGCGATCACCACTGCGGCAGAATTCGGTATTACCCAGTCAGGCCAGACCATTGCCGGGCTTGTCGTATTTATCAGTGACATACACGCTCTCGGTCCCCAGGCGGCTCAGGGGCTGCAGCTTACTACCGGTTGGTACTGGGACATGAACGACGAGACTCGTGAATGGTCTGATCGTTTCATGGAAGAGACCGGCACCCGTCCAACCATGGTGCATGCGGGCATCTACTCCAGCACGATGCAATACCTGAAGGCGGTGGAAGCTACTGGCTCGGATGACTCCCAAACTGTCCGCCAGCATCTGATAGAGACTCCGATCAACGACATGTTTGCCAAAAACGGTCGTATCCGTGAGGACGGCCGCATGGTTCATGACATGTTTCTGGCTCAGGTGAAAACTCCGGAAGAATCTACCGGCGAGTGGGATCTGTACAAGATCGTTCGAACTATTCCCGGCGACGAAGCGTTCCGACCGCTTTCCGAGAGCAAGTGCAAGCTGATCACCAACTGAGTGAAGACTGCGACTACGGAGTTTCCTGCGAGATCTCAGGAAACTCCGGATTCACAGTGCCCTGCTCCTCCGGCGTGACCCAAGAAAATGCGGAAGATCACCCCGGATCTATGTGAAGATATCGTTGATGAATAGACTCAAACGTCTTGCGAACCATTCTTTACCAACGGGATACGAAATGATCGTCAACGAATCCGGAGGCATCCCCAACCGCCTGTTTTTCCGTCTGTTCCAGACAGGAAACATCCTGCAACGCCAGGTTCAGAATGAAATGGGCATCAGCGCCGTGCAGTGGGCAGTACTGGGTGCATTATCTCGAGAAGGATTCGAAGATGGCACCTCATTCAACCAACTGAAAGAGTACCTCTACGTCAGTCGCCAAAACCTCGATGGCGTGCTCAAACGAATGGAACGAGACGGGCATGTTGTTCGGATACCGGATCCCCAGGATCGCCGAGCTCGACTCGTGGTTCTTACCGAATCTGGCCGCACTTTCTGGAATCGACTTCAGGACACTATTGCCGAATTTTACAGACAGGCCATGCAGGGGATGAGTTTTGATGACGGCGTCAGCCTGCTTCACCTTCTGAAAAAGCTTCAGCATGAACTCATCGACATATCCCTGGAATCGAACATCCCAGGGGAATGATCGTGACTAGCTAACGCCCTCTCCAAAAATCAGCAACGGCAATCAGGCCGGCTCAAACCGCTCCTGTAGCCACGCCTTGATCTCGTCAGACTCATACAGCCAACGATCACTGCCATCCTCCTGATGAATCTTCAGGCAGGGCACCTTGATTTGGCCGCCGCCGGCTTCCAGCGCCGCACGATGTTCCGGGTCATGCTGGGCGTCGCGGGTTTCAATGTTCAGACCGAGCCGTGCGATTTCCTTTCTTACCTTGATGCAGAACGGGCAGGCCTTGAACTGGTACAGGGCGAGATTTTTGCTGGCCTCGTCGGCGCGGGCTTGCTCTTCAGCACTGCGGGTCACGCTTTCAGGCGTGCTGAGCTTTTCACTGAGCAGCATGAAGGGCGTCAGTACCAGACGCAGGGTGCGAAAAAAATAGCGAATAATAACTCTCATGAGTAAGACTCAAACTCCGGGTTTCTTGGTAAAAGTCGGCCTGAACGATGTCGGCATTCAGGATTGATTTGCGTACTTGATAGCGGTGTACGAGGATATCATTTCAACAGATGAAGTGTTCAGAGTAACGGGGGCAGACCCCTCATTGATGGAGAATCCGATGTCTGAGTCCGGCACCAAATCTCTGCGCAAACCCCTGCGATTCTGGGGTTGGGGCTATGCGGATGAGGATCTGCATCCCGAAGAACACGCCATGATCGAGACCGTTACGAAAATGTTGGTGCCGGAAGGCCTGGTGGAGATTGAGCCACCAAAGGTTGAAGACTTTGACCTCCCAGCATCCCGGTTGCTTTCTGTTCCCGAGCATCTCTCAGACATCATTTCCACTACGAACTACGACCGCCTGGTGCACAGCTACGGGAAGTCCTACGCCGACATGGCCAGGATGCTGATGCGGAAAGTGCCCAACCCGCCCGATGCCGTCGCCTTTCCCAAGACGGAAGACGATATCCAGCAACTGTTTCGCTATGCGGCCGAAGACAATATTGCACTGATCCCGTTCGGTGGCGGCACCAGTGTCTGCGGCGGCGTTGAGCCCGATGTTGGCGACACCTACCAGGCGACGATCAGTGTCGATATGGAAAACCTGAACCAGATTCTGGAGATTGATCCTATCAGTCGTCGCGCCCGGATCCAGGCAGGAATCAAAGGCCCGGATCTCGAGCGGCAACTGAAGCAACATGGTTTGACACTGCGCCATTACCCACAGAGCTTTCCGTTCGTGAGTCTGGGCGGCATGCTGGCAACCCGCGCTGGCGGCCATTTTGCGACCGTATACACGCACATCGAAGACATGGTGGAAGCAACCCGGCTGGTCACGCCAAAAGGCATCATCGAGACCCGCGCTCTGCCCGGCTCAGGCGCGGGCCCTTCGGCAGACCGCATGATCTGTGGCTCAGAAGGTACGCTGGGGATCATTACCGAAGCCACCATGCGATTACAGCATCGACCAAAGTGGCGGGCCACGGCGTCCGTCCGCTTTGATCGCTTCATGAACGGTGTCGATGCTGTCAGACAGATCGCGCAATCGGGTTTATTCCCGTCGAATTGCCGTCTACTGGATGAGGCCGAAGTGGTGATCAACCGGATCGCTGACAAACCCTGCGCCATTCTGGTTCTTGGTTTCGAATCCGCAGATCATCCGCAAGACCAGAAAATCGAGCGGGCCGTCGCCATTGCCGAAGAACATGGCGGTGTTCTGCAAAAAGATGGCATTAGCTATAACCCGGATCATGCAGAAAAAGGGTCCAGCGAAGCCGAGTCCTGGAGAAATGCCTTTATCCGAATGCCCTACTGGCGCAATCGATTAACCGCCATGGGCATGATTGCCGACACCTTCGAAACCGCGATCACCTGGGACAGGTTCCCGAGCCTTTACAAGGCAGTAAGATCAACCATGGAGTCCGCGCTTCGCGAGATCACGCAACGACCATTTTCATTCTCCTGCCGCTTTACCCATGTTTACCCGGACGGGCCTGCGCCCTATTTCACGTTTTATTGCGTGGGCGACACTACCGGCGATCTGGGCAAAGCCCTGGAAAAGTGGAAACAGCTCAAGCGCATCTCCATGGAAGTGCTGGCCGAGCAAGGCGCTACCGTCACCCATCACCACGCCGTTGGCCGGGATCATCGCTTTGGCTATGAGCAGCAGACATCACCGCTGTTTCGTCAGACCCTGGCGGCGGGCAAGCACTTCCTGGATCCTCAGGGCATCCTGAATCCGGGCGCTTTGTTTGATCCGCAGGATAAAAACGTTGGCATTCGGGGTGTGTTATCCGATTCGGACGATGCTCTCAGTCCTGATGAGCACCGCTAATCCTTCCCCGCACCCAGGCGGCCCTGAAAGTCTCCGAAGCAACCCCGGCCAGGAATCCGAAAAACGGATCGGCCCAGAAGGTGACCAGTGCCGTTATCCCGATCACTGGCCAACAGGAAGGTTTGGCGACCCAGAGACGCTTAGTCAGGCCAAGCTCGACAGCCGCCACCATTAGCAGGGCACCGAGACCGGCCGCGGGAACGGCGGCGATGAACGACAGACCGCCGGGCACGAATGCGATCAGGAGCAAACCGGTGCCCAACAGAACCGGCGCCAGGCCAGTCCTGGCGCCGAAGCGGTAATGAGCCGCCACACCACCCGCGCCGTGGCACATGGGCAGCGCACCGAACGGTACCAGGAAGAGATTGGCCAGGCCTGTTGTCACCGACAGACGTGCTGGCGAGACCCGGTGTGACTGATCCCCGAAATAATCCCCAACCACCAGGGCCGTCAGAACGATGGCGTTGGTGATGGTCAGCGCCAGTTGTGGCAGCACCAGGATGGAAAAGCCTTGCTGCCATTCATCCATTGACGGCAACTGGGGCATAGAAAAGATCGCCGGATCAGCCGGCAACGGCAGCCCGGGCGAACCTAGCAGGGCCCCGAGAACCATGGCCAGAGCAAGGCCCAGCAGTGCCGCAGGCCAACTGGGGAAAAGTTTCAGGGTGATGGCCAGCAACGCAAGGATAACGAGGCCCAACGGCAGAGAAGTGGCCATCAGTTCCAGGCTCATGCTGGCCAACAACAAACCCAGCCCCAGCTGAAGGCCGCTCAGCACCGACCCCGGCACCAGGCGGGCCGCCCGGTTGATCCACCCGGTTGAACCCAGAAGCAAGAGAATGGCACCGATCAGAACGCCACTGGCGATAAGGCTCTGGGCACTGACCTGGGTGGTAAGCAGGAGCGCGGCCACCGCTTTCATGGGCTGCACGGGCACCGGCAGACGATAATACAGCCCGGTCGCGATATAGAAGACGGCAAACCCCAGCAGCACCGGTACCGGCGCCAGTCCTGCCACGCCAATGGCCCCGAGACTCAGCGGCAGCAAGGTGCCGATATCCCCCAGCGCACCACTGAGTTCGTGAATAAGATTCTTTCCGGCCGAACGCTTGTGTCCGTTCGAACCTTGCATTCCGGTCGAACCCATGCGGGCTCCTGCCTGATTGGTCTGTTTATTGTTGTGGTTCAAGCGTTATACATCACTTTACCAAGCTCACTTATATCATACCCCCCCAACGCCTCGGCGCGCTGAACAAAACGCTCGCAACGGGCGAACTCCAGCAAACGCTGCATGGCCGGCTCGAAGTAATGGCGCCTGCGCATGGCCAGGTCAAAGTGCTCCTGCTGCAGGGGAATAAATGCCAGCCCCTGGCGCCTGGCAGCCGCTTCAATACCCACGCCCACATCCGCCTCCCCCTGGCGAATGGCCAGTGCCAGATCGTCCTCACTGAGCGAGGGATGGGCGGCCCAGGTAAGCTGACTGCCATCTATACGATGGCGGGCAAGCAGCCCCTGCAGCAGATGGCTGACACCGGCATCGGGCTGGCGGTGGGCAAGGCGAAGGCCTGGTCGGGCGATATCCTCAAGCCGCGTGAGTCCGTGAGGGTTGCCGGGCGCCAGGAGGAGCCCCTGCTGGCGCTTGGCCCAGCGAATCAGCACCAGGTCCCTCATGCCAGTCAAACCCAGGGTGGCCGGATCGTTGTATCGCTCACTCTCCGCGTGCCAGATGTGCATGCCAGCGACCATCGCGCGCCCGTCCACCAGGCGCTGAACCCCATCGCCGCTACCCTGGCACAACATGGCAAGCTCGGCGTTGCTCTCCTTTACCGCCCACTCCAGCAGCGGGTCCTGGCTACCCACTAGCACCGGCAGCGTTGGAGCACTGATCGCATCGTCACCTTCAAGGTGGTTCATCAACCACAAATCAATACGCTGGCGCGGGAACAATAGCTTTCCTGTGACCCGAACGCAGGGAATAACACCCTGGCTGACGAGATCATAGACCTTGCGTTCTTTCAGGCGCAGATACTCAGCAGCCTCGGCCGTAGTGAGGTAGGCGGGAAGGGGCATCAGAATCTCCGGAGGATCAGGTAAAGCATCAGGCTGTTTTTGACTGCATATTTTTCAGCAGGCTGTGCAAAGCGTAGTTAAAAACGCCACGATGCTCAACATTAAAGGAGACGCAGCTGTGGAAGAAAATGCGTTTTACGTGGCGCTGTCGCTACTGGTGAACCTCGACGCTTCGCTGTACCAGATCGTGGTGCTTTCGCTACAGGTTTCGCTTCTGGCGGTCCTGATAGCGGCGTTTTTGGGGTTTCCCCTGGGTGCGGCAGTTGCATTGTGGCAATTCCCCGGGCGCGGCGGTGTGGTTGTTGCGCTGAATGCCTTGATGGGGTTGCCTCCGGTTGTGGCCGGGCTCGGCGTTTACCTGCTGTTATCGCGGGCCGGACCTCTGGGTGAACTGGGCCTTCTGTTCACGCCCAGCGCCATGGTGATTGCGCAGGTGATACTGGTATTGCCCATTCTCGCCGCGCTCTCGCGCCAGAAAGTGGAGGAGTTACTGGGTGAGTACCGGGAACAGTTCGTATCGCTGGGCATGTCCCGGGCGCGGATGATGCCCACCCTGTTGTGGGACGCCCGCTTTGCCTTGCTGACTGTTCTGCTCGCAGGGTTCGGCCGGGCCAGCGCAGAAGTGGGCGCTGTCATGATGGTAGGCGGCAATATTGATGGCGTGACCCGGGTCATGACCACGGCCATTGTGCTGGAGACAAGCAAGGGTGCCCTGCCCCTGGCGTTGGGCCTGGGCATTGTCCTTCTGACACTGGTCATGGTGATCAACGCCACGGCCTACATTTTGAGTGAAACGGCTAAAAGGCGCATGGGATGACTTCACTGAACGTGCCCGTTAACAACCCGATCGAACTCAGTGCACCGCCGTCGCTGCAATTCGAGAGCGTCGAGTTCAACCCTTTCGGCCACCGGCTTTTTGGCCCCTGTTCGTTCAAGCTTGACGGACCCGGCCCCACGCTGGTGATGGGCCCCAATGGCGCCGGCAAAAGCCTCATGCTGCGACTGGCGCACGGACTGCTCACACCGACGGAGGGCGCCGTGAGCTGGTCAGGCGCCAGCGCGCCCCGCCAGGCCATGGTTTTCCAGACGCCGATCCTTTTGCGCCGTTCGGCGCTGGCCAACCTCCGGCACGCACTGGCGGTCAACAATGTGCCACGCAAGTTGCGCACAGAGCTGGCTCTCGAAGCCCTGGCCCGGTTTGGCCTCTCCTCCTGCGCCGACACGCCTGCGCGGGTGCTGTCCGGCGGCGAGAAACAACGCCTGGCACTGGCACGTGCCTGGTCGCTTTCACCGGCAGTGTTGTTTCTGGATGAACCCACCTCCGCACTGGATCCTGCCGCGATTAAGGCCGTGGAACTCGCCGTACAGGAATTTCACAAGCAGGGTACACGCGTCGTAATGACCACCCACGATCTCCACCAGGCCCGGCGACTGGCCGGCGATGTCCTGTTTCTTTCGGAAGGCAAGGTACAGGAACACACACCAGCGGACATGTTTTTCCGTGCCCCGGTCTCGCGGCAGGCACAGGCCTATCTCAACGGCGAGCTCGTAGCCTGACCCACCAATAAGAAACCGCATCGGACCACCGATTTCTTGGTGAATGAATACCAAAAGGAGAAAACAAAATGAAAAAGACCCTTAACCTGGTTCTTGCAGCCGTCACTACCGTGGGCCTGGCCTTCAGCGCCCACGCCGAAGATTACATAACGCTGGCCTCGACAACCTCAACCGAGAACTCGGGCCTGTTTGATTCGATCCTGCCAAAGTTCGAGGACGCCACTGGCATCGAAGTGCGCGTTGTCGCCGTTGGTACCGGCCAGGCCTTCGAAATCGCCCGCCGTGGTGATGCCGACAGCCTTCTGGTGCACGACACCGCCGGCGAAAAACGTTTTGTGGAGAACGGCTACGCCACAGAGCGGGCCGACGTGATGTACAACGACTTTGTATTAATTGGCCCTGCCGATGATCCGGCCAACATCAGCGCAGCGAAAACCGCCGCTGAAGCGCTGTCTGCCATTGCCGAAGCAGAGGCACCGTTTGCCTCTCGTGGTGACGACAGTGGCACCAACCGTGCAGAACTTCGCCTGTGGGAAAGTGCCGGTGTTGAACCGGGCGGCAGCTGGTATCGCGAACTGGGCAGCGGCATGGGCCCGACCCTGAACACTGCCGCCGCCATGGATGCCTATGTGATGTCAGACCGCGCAACCTGGGTCGCGTTTGAAAACCGCCAGAACCTGAAGCTGCTCTTCGAAGGTGACAAAGTGCTGTTCAACCAGTACGGCAGCCTGCTGCTTTCTGAAGAGAAGCACCCGCACCTCAAGCATGAGATGGCCGCGAAATGGCACAACTGGCTAATCTCCGAAGAAGGTCAGCAAGCGATTGCCGACTTCAAGGTGGATGGACAGCAACTGTTTTTCCCGAACGCCAAGTAATTCAGCAGGGCCAAGGGTCACTGGCCTCACCCTGTCTAACCCTGTATTACCTGAACCCCGGCGCTGCCGGGGTTTTTTATTGGTGTAAGGCAGCTGTTTTTCCCCAATGCCAAATAGGCTAATCTCTGGCAATCTCCGTAGATATTCCATTCCGCGGCATTCACGAAACGGCTACAACAAAAATGACGATTGATCCCATACTTCCCGATCCCAAAGATCCCCGACTGTCCCGGCCGGTGGAGGGTGTTGACGAAAACGGCGAGGCCAAATCGATCAGCGTGATCGAGGAACGCCCCCTGACGATCTACCTGAACAGTCAGGAAATCGTCACCGCCATGACCATTGGCGATCACCCGGAGTATCTGGCCCTTGGCTTCCTGTTGAACCAGGGCATGCTGAAAGAGAGCGATCAGGTCACCGGGATCGATTTCGACGAGGAACTTGAGGTCGCGGTGGTGCGCACGGCGGGCGTTACCGATGTTGAGGACAAGCTGGAGAAGAAAACCCGTACCTCCGGCTGCGCCGTGGGCACGGTCTTCGGCGACATGATGGCGGGCCTCGAAGGGCTGTCGCTACCGGACACCCCGGTACACACCAGCAGCTTTTACGATCTCTCCTATCAGATCAACCACACGCCCAGCCTGTACATGGAAACCGGCGCCATTCATGGCACCGCGCTTTGCCAGGGCCAGACAATCCTGGCCTACATGGAGGACGTTGGACGGCACAACGCGGTCGATAAAATTGCCGGCTGGATGCACCTGAACAACATTTCTGCGGCCGACAAGGTCCTCTACACCACCGGACGACTGACCTCGGAAATGGTGATCAAGACATCGCTGATGGGCATTCCCACGCTGATCAGCCGCTCGGGTTTCACCGCCTGGGGCGTTGATATCGCCCGGCAGGTCGGACTGACTCTGATCGGACGGATGCGAGGCAAGAAATTCACCTGCCTGAGCGGCCAGCATCGTCTGGTGTTCGATCAGGACTTGTCGCAGGTACCCGATGAAGACAAGAAGCTGCGTCGCAAAGGCGCTCAGAATGATTAATGGAGGCACTGCATGACTGATTGTGCAGTCATCCTGGCGGGCGGCCAGGCAAACCGGATGGGCGGCGGCGACAAAGGCCGGCTCATGCTCGGCGACCAGTCACTGATCCAGCGGGTAATTGAGCGGATCACGCCTCAGGTCGACGCCGTGGTGTTGAATGCCAACGGCGATTCAAGCCGGTTTGACGACCTGGGGTTGCCGGTAGTGGCCGATTCCATCGAGGGTTTTCCGGGGCCGCTGGCAGGCGTGCTCGCGGGCATGGACTGGGCCGCCGAACAGGGCCATGACTGGCTGATCAGCGTTGCGGCCGATACTCCGTCCTTTCCCAGGGATCTGGCTGTCAGGCTGGCTGAACATGACACCCCGGTGGTGCTGGCGGCCACGCCGGACCCCGAACGGGGCCGGCTGCCCCAGCCGACCTTCGGCCGCTGGCAGGTCGCTTTGCGGCATGATCTGCGAGCCGCCCTGAACGATGGCGTGCGCAAGATCCGCCAGTGGACACAGGCCCAGGGCGAAACCCTGGTAGTGTTCGACGAGGGCGACTTTTTCAACATCAATACGCCGGACGATCTGGCCTGGGCGGAGCAGCACCTGAAGTGAACGTAATAGGCATCGTAGGTTGGAAAAACTCCGGAAAGACCACACTGGCCGCGGCTCTGATTCGGGAGCTCTCCAGCAGAGGGCTAACGGTCAACTCGATCAAGCATGCCCACCACATGGTGGATGTGGATCAGCCCGGAACAGACAGCTACAAGCACCGGTACGCCGGTGCCCGTGAGGTCATACTGGCCGGTGGTCAGCGCTTCGCGATCATGCACGAACTCCGGGGGGCAACAGAGCCAACGCTGGACGAATTACTGTCCCGGCTGGGCCCCTGCGACTGGGTGGTGGTGGAGGGTTTCAAGACCCACTCCCACGCCAAGATCGAGGTGCACCGGCGGGAGGGTTCGCGGTCACCGCTGTTCACCGAGGATCCGAGCATTGTTGCCGTGGCGTCGGACTACGCTGCCGAGTTCTCGGGACCCGTGTTCGACATCAACGATATCCCCGCCATCGCTGATTTTATTCTCAACCGTCAGCCAGCCTGAACAGCCCAACCAGGAGCCGAAGATCCATGAAACCGCTTCGCAACGACTGCTTTGCCCTACCCCCCGGCGTCAACTGGACCCCGGTTGAAGAGGCCCTTGAGCGTTTGCGTTCACGGTTACATCCTGTGGTGGAGATTGAGCGCGCCGTTCCCCTCTCCCAGGTAAACGGCCGCATCCTGGCAAACGATGTCCATGCGCCCCGGGCTCATCCCCCAAGCAACAATTCCGCCGTCGACGGCTATGCCCTGGCCGGACCGGTGACGGACGTGCCCTGCACCCTACCCCTGGTCGAAGGTCGCAGTGCCGCCGGTGAGCCATACACAGGCCAGGTGCCCGAAGGCCACGCAATCCGGATTCTGACCGGAGCGGTCATTCCAGCCGGCACAGATACCGTGGTTCTGGAAGAAGACTGCGATGTCGCGGATGGCCATCTGCACCTGAACGGCACGCTAAAAGCAGGCGCCAATGCCCGCAAAGCCGGAGAAGACATAAAGGCAAAGGACAAGATCCTCACAACCGGAACCCGCCTGAGCCCGACCCAGATTTCGGTACTAGCCAGCGTGGGCGTGGAATCCGTCGACATCTATCAACGACTGCGAGTTGGTGTGCTGTCCACTGGTGATGAAGTGAAACCGGTCGGGGCAACTGTTACCGACTGGCAGATTTACGACGCCAACCGCCCTATGCTCAGCGCCCTGGTTTCGCAACTGGGCTACGAGCTCGTGGATCTAGGCCATGCGCTGGACCGGGCCGAAGAGGTGAAAGCAGCGCTTGAGCGCGGCGCGGAACACTGCGACCTGATCCTGACCAGCGGTGGCGTGTCTGCCGGCGACGAAGACCACGTGTCAAAAACACTGAAAGCCCATGGCGACATCAGCAACTGGCGCATCGCCATTAAACCCGGCCGGCCTCTGGCGCTCGCCATGTTCCAGGGCACGCCGGTCGTTGGGCTGCCGGGTAATCCGGTGGCCGCCTGGGTCTGTGCCCTGCGGTTTGGTGCTCCGGCCATGGCGTTGTTGGCAGGCGCGGAATGGTTTGAGCCACAGGCCTATGTGATGCCGGCCAATTTTTCCAAGAACAAAAAACCCGGGCGCAGCGAGATGCTGCGGGCACGGGTTCGGGATGGGCAGGTTGAGGTGTTCGGTTCGGAAGGCTCCGGCCGGGTGACCGGCCTGGCCTGGTCCGACGGACTGGTGGAACTGGATGAAAGCGCCCAGCAGATAGAGCCGGGCACCCCCGTGCGGTTTATTCCCTACGGCAGCTTCGGGCTGTAATCAGTCAACGCTGCCGTGCACCGCAAAGGCCTCCAGTGAAGCATCCTGCGGCCCCCGGGAACGGTAGGTTTCCTCGACACCCAGCTCGGTCAGCGTGCGGCTGACCATCAGCAAGGTGTTGTCCTCGAAGTCTTCACACATGTTGCGCATCTGATCGATTTCTGCACAGGCCACCGGATAGGCAGCATCAATACTCGGCGCGCCATAATGGTCAACAAATGTCTGGGCGAGGGTTCGTCGCACCTGCTCCAGTTCCGGCTCGGTGATATTGCATACACCCACGAAACTGGCGCGGCCGCCAGACTCAATGCTGTACCAGCCATTAGTGAACGCCTGGCGGGCTTTCCCTTTCAGGTCTGCTTCGGTCCAGTTGGAAAACTCGAAGCCACCGGAGATCGCCCATTCGCCGCTGGGCGCAGGCTTTTCAAATACGTTCTCGTCCGATATATCCAATTGCAGGGTTCGGGCCAGCTTCATACGTGCTCCGCGAATTCAATCAAGCTCAATGTCTCGGTCATCACATCCTGACGCAACAGCATCCGGCCTTTCTCATCCAGGCCAACAAAAAGTCCGGGCCGGGGCCGTTCGATTGTCTTGCCCAACGTGTCACAGCGGGGCCGCCATTCGTTGTGCACCCGCTCGAAGCCACTGTCCATAAAGTAGGTCAGCCACAACAGCGTGTGTTTGGACCAGCTTTCCAACAGGGCCATGGGCGTGATTTCAACGCAGCCTTCTTCGTACAGACAGGTTTCGTTCGGATTTTCTCCCGGCTCGTCGGTCATCGGGATAAAGGGCACCTCAACGCCAATGACCAACCAGTTAGGATGCGCTTTCGGATCAGACACGTCCGCAGCAAACCGGACGCTTCCGCAGACAGCTCCGTTGACCTTGATGCGGTCGGGCCATACAAAGTGTACGGGGACTTCGGGCGGGGCCAGAGCACCCAGACTCTCGGCCAGACCTATCTGGGCGACATAGACCGCCTGAATGGCCTCTTCCAGGGGTGTTTCCGGCGCCAGCACCAGGGCCGCACGCAGGCTGTCGCCTTGCTCGGAGTAGAACACCGTGCCGGAGTCAACGCCCGCAATGGCCCGGCTCACGGCCTTGTCAAAAGGGTCGGTGTGCCTGGGTACCACCTCCCCGGTCAGTAACGGTGGGAACTGGGGTGTATCGATCATTGGATGGCCCGGGCGTAGACGTCAGAGGCAACAATTTCATCGGCGATGCGCTGGAACGCTTGCGCCTGGGGACTATCCGGCTTGGATACCACAATCGGCACTCCGCCATCCGATCCCACCCGGATATCGAGATCCAGCGGAATCTCTCCCAGGAACGGCGAACCGAGTTTCTCGGCTTCCGCCCGCGCGCCACCGTGTCCGAACGGATGGTGCTCTTTGCCGCAGCCATCGCAGATAAACGAGGCCATGTTTTCAATCAACCCGAACAGCGGCACATCCATCCGCTTGAACATATCAATACCCTTGCGGGCATCCATCAGGGCGATGTCCTGGGGCGTCGAGACGATAACCGCTCCTGCAACAAAGAACTTCTGGCTCAGGGTCATCTGGACATCGCCCGTGCCCGGCGGCAGATCCACCAGCAGCACATCCAGCCGTCCCCATTCCACCTGGTTCATCATCTGTTGCAAGGCGCCCATCAGCATCGGCCCGCGCCAGACGATGGCTTCGTCTTCCGGGGCCATCAGGCCCAGGGACATCAGCGTTACGCCGTGGTTTCTCAGCGGCAGGATGGTGCTTCCATCCGGGCTGGACGGCCGACCGGAAACCCCCAGCATGCGGGGCTGGCTCGGGCCGTAGACGTCGGCGTCCAGCAGGCCGACCTTGAGACCTTTCGAGGCCAGGGCAACCGCCAGGTTGGACGACACGGTGGATTTGCCAACGCCACCCTTGCCCGAGGCGATGGCGATGATCCGATCAACGCCCCTGGGGTTTTTGTCCTGAGGCCGGGGAGCGTCGGTTCCGATCAGGTTCGGTTTTTTTCCTACTTCGGTGTACTCAACCATGATGTGTCCTGTTGTTTTTAGCTGTCCAGATAATCATCACTGGTGCGGACCCTGGGGCGTTCACCGGCCGCCATGGGTGCGTTGTCACCATGGAACTGGGATTTGACCCGACAGTCGTCGCACATCTTGATCAGCTGCACGTTATCAGAGTTCTTGTACATCCAGTGCTGGTTTTCCAGTTTCTCGACGATCCGGTTAATGGTGCTGGCAACGCCGAACGGGGTTCCGCACTTGATGCATTCGAATGGCTCCTCACCGTGCAATGCCCGGGCACTCAGCGCCGCCTTGGACACATCCAGCTGGGGCTTCAGGGTGATGGCGGTCTCAGGGCAGGTACTCTCGCAGATACCACACTGGACACAGGCGTTTTCCGTGAACTGGACCTCGGGGCGATCCGGGTGGTCACCAAGGGCGCCCGTCGGGCAGAGTGATACACAGGCAAGGCAGAGCGTGCATTTATCGGAATCAATTTCGATCGCACCGTATGGCGCGCCTACAGGGAGCGGAATCGGCTCTTCGATCTTGTCCGACATCGCAGCCACTGTCACCCGTGTGATATCCCGGCGACCGCCAACCAGCAGAACCGGATCGCTCACTCGCCCGGCATTGTCACCTGCATCGCAGAGTTCGATGGCGGAAATGACCCGCACCCGGCTCGGCGAGTTGTGGGTGCCTTTGAGCATGGCCTGGGCCAGTTCCACTTCCGCAGTCACCGCCCGGCGATCCAGCTCATTGTCCGCAAGGATCAGAACCTCGGCGTAGCCGGCGCCGAACGCCGCCATGATTTCAGCGTGCCCAATCCGGTCGACATGCTCGAGCCCCATCGGGATCAGATCATCCGCGAGGCCATTATCGTAGCGGGCCAGGTTGGCAATGGCCTCTGTGCCAGCCTCCAGGGTATGGAACACCAGGCGTGGCGATTCGTGAGTATGCTCGCGATAGACCTTGGCCATCACTTCAACAGCCTTGGTGATCGCCTCGAATGGCGTCTCATTCATGGTCACCGCAGAGGTGGGACAAACGGCGGCGCAGGAGCCACAGCCGGCGCAAATGTCCGAATCGATCTGAATATGGTCGCCAAAGGAGAAAATGGCTTCCGTCGGGCATACATCCAGGCAACGGGTACAACCGGGCTTGTTGGCCCGGGAGTGCGCGCAGAGCGACTCTTCGAGCCTGAAGTACACGGTTTTTTCGAACTCACCCACCATTTCCCTGGCCGTCAGGGCAATGCGCTCCAGCTCGCCGGTCTTCTTCGGGTCGGCCCAGAAGTAACCGTTGCGCTTCTCGTGGCTGGGAAATGCCGGGGCACCGCCACGCAGATCGATGAACACGTCGCATTCGCTGCGGGCGGTGGGCTTGGCTGCCTCATAATCCAGCTCACCGCGACCGGCCGGATGCAGGGGTTGCAGGTGCGCAAATTCCAGCTTGAAATTGCCCAGTGCGCCGTAGGCGCCCGTCAACTGCCCTTTGGCCACGTCGTAGGCAGCAGATGGCAGCTGGATCGGGCCGGCATCATTAACAATGCAGGTCACGCCCAGTTCGTCCTGCACCAGTCCGGCCATCCTTATGGCCTGTTCGGTGGGACCCACAATGCAGCACACGCCGCTGGACTGGATGGTTTTTGCCGGCGCCATTGGTGCCGGCAGCTGGGCAGCGGCAACCAGGGCGGCCTGCTTGGCGTGCAACCGTTCGGGCTTCGCGTCGGGGGCACTCCAGCCGGCGCGATCCCGGATATCAATGGATTGGAGCGGCGCTGAGTGCTGGGTCTCGGCGTAAACGTCCTCCGCAAGGCGCTCGAAAAAAGCCGCCTGCTGGCCACAGGCAATAAGCACGTCACTGCTGGCGCCCAGGTGCTCGGCGGCAATACTCATTTCGTTGCCGCACAGTTGATCCACTGCGATGACCTGATCCGCGGCCGCGGCTTTGCGCAGGGCCTCTGAATCGAAGGTCTGTGATTTGTCGCAGCTACATAGTAATAGGGTCTTGGATGCCGTCATCAGGAGTTTGACTCTTTCGTTGTTTTTATACGTGTACGCTTCCGTATCGCTTTTCGAGCATGCCACAGGCATTATCTTTTGGACAATTGGATAATCGTTTGTGCCCTGCTATTTTTACGCTATTACAAAAAATGAGAAGCACCATGAGTAGTCGTACAGATCAATGGCAACGCGAATTGAAGGTCGGCGCCGTCGTTCGCCGGTCTCCGGGGGTCACTCGTTGGGCAAAGGTTATCTGGAAGCCTGTTGCCGTCATACCGGGGGCGCCTGAGGCGTTCTGGAAAGAAATGGTTCGCGAGGGCGACGTGGTCGATTACCACGCGGGCACGGTTACGATGGAGCTGTTCCGGGCCGATGTTGAAGGCTATCTGGTCTCCCTGAACATGGCTGCCCCTTCGGTCTGGATCATCCTGGACAAAGATGTAACGAGCCAGTCGCCGTCCGGGTGGGTTGTCAGCACCGTCACAGCCAGCGCCCATGAGGCTCTGGATGCCCTCGACAGTGGCGAAAGCATTGTCGAGGCGGTTCCTATTCCTGAATCCCTTGCAGCCTGGATAAAAGAGTTTATCGATATGCACTATATCGAGGAGCCGTTCAAAAAACGTCGTCGCGACGAAGTCCGCGTGGATGGCGTTGAGGACGCCAAGGGCGACCCGCGCATACGTCAGGAAAGTGACGTTTTTCGTGCTCCCTCGAACATCAAAAAGCCGAGAATTCAGTGATGGCCGAATCACGTCTTCAGCGCTGGGCTCGCAAGAAGGCCGAAGCCGCCAAGCGCCCGGAACCATCCCCTCCTCCGGTTATCGAGGCTGAGCCAGCCCCGGAGGAGCAGGAACTGGCAATCAATGAAGCATTGCCGGAACACGAGCTGCTAGAGAAGTATGGCCTGCCTGACCCGGAAAACATTGAGCTGGGTACGGACATCACCGGTTTCATGCGCAAGGAAATTCCGGAGTTCCTCCGCCGCAAGGCCCTGAGGGGACTCTGGAAATCCAACCCGGTACTGGCCGTTCTGGACGGCCTCAATGATTACGATGAGGACTACACACTGGCCTCGACGGCCGGACAGACAGTGAAAACTTTATACAAGGTTGGAGAGGGGCTCGTCGACAAAGCCAAAAAAGCCGCGGACGTCGTGGACGATCAGTCGGAAAAGCAGGCAGTCTCGTCGTTGGCAGGGCCTGATTCCACAACCGCCGAGGAACCGGATTCTGAGGACAGTCCCGAACTGGAAGATATGGCAACGCCGACGGAACTTCCCGAGCAGCAGCTTGCCCAAGAAGAGGCGACCTACTCGGAAGAGGAGCCGGAACCACGATTCCGTCCTCGTATGCGTTTTGACTATTAGCAGAATACGTTTCAGCTATTAGCAAGTTAAAGGTCGGTCAGGCCAATATTCTGGATTGTGTACTAGAATAGCGTGACAGGCCGCACATAATAATTAGAAGGAACAGGAATTGAGTAACACTGCGGAAATCCAGTGCCCGCGTTCGATCTCTGAAGAAGATCGTGCCAGGGCCCAGATCTATCAGCTGCTTGGCGTCCTGCTTGTAGACCCGCCCTCCAGTGAATTGCTGAAAGGGCTGGCTTCATTACAAGGCGACGAGACGCCACTCGGTTCGGCCTGCAAAAACCTGGCAGCCCTCGCCGAACGCACCAACCCGTATGACGCCGAGCGAGAGTTCAACAATCTGTTTGTCGGACTCGGTCGCGGAGAACTGCTCCCCTATGCCAGCTACTACCTCACCGGCTTCCTGAATGAGAAGCCCCTGGCGGAGCTGCGTACGGATCTCATGACCCGCGGTATCAAATCCCGCAGCGACGTAAAGGAGCCGGAAGATCACATCGGCACCCTCTGCGAAATCATGGCGGGCATCATCACCGGGGAATTTCCATGCGACAGCGGACTGCCGTCGCAAAAAGCATTTTTTGATGCCCACCTGGCAAAGTGGGCAGCCTTGTTTTTTACCGACTTGGAAGAAGCGCAAAGCGCCATTTTTTACGCACCAGTGGGTTCGCTCGGTCGAGCCTTCATGGCGGTAGAAGCCGACGCCTTTGCAATTCAGTAACCGGGATCTCAAGGTCCCATAAACCCAGGGGGAGGTGTCCAATGGACAACCCGAAGCGTGAAAACAGCCGTCGCCGTTTCCTGCAAATGGCCGCTGCTGCAGCACCGGCTGCGGTGGCAATGACGGTTGCACCGAACGCCGCAGCGGAGGTCGTCAGACAAGACGCGCCGAAAAGCCGCGGTTTACGTGATACCGAACACACACGTAAGTATTTCGAATCGGCTCGCTTTTAACGGGGATTTGAGTTGATCGAGGTTGCGAAAGGCCCTTGAGAGATTCAGCTTTCCGAAAAAACGAGAATAATAAAGAGAGAGGTAAACGACATGTTAAGGAAGAAGACCAACGGGGTAGCGAAAGGCTCCCGTGCAGGCTCTTTGCTTTCTTCTCTCGCTGCCAAGACTCTGGACCGTCGTCAGTTCCTGACAACGTCTGGCGTGGCAGTGGGTGGTCTGGCCGCACTGTCGCTGTCATCGGGACGGGTTGAAGCTGCGGCCCCAACGACCGGGGGTGGCGAAGTCGTCGTCAAAAAATCCGTTTGTACGCACTGTTCGGTAGGCTGCACGGTCGAGGCTGAAGTGCAGAATGGAACATGGATCGGGCAGGAGCCTGGTTGGGACAGCCCCTTCAATCTTGGCGCGCACTGTGCCAAAGGGGCTTCTGTACGGGAGAGTGCCCATGGCGAACGTCGTCTCAAGTCGCCCATGAAGATGGTCAACGGCCAGTGGCAGAAAATCTCCTGGGATACCGCCATCAACGAAATCGGCGACAAGATGCTCGAAATTCGTGAGCAAAGCGGTCCCGATTCGGTCTACTGGCTGGGCAGCGCAAAGTTCAACAACGAGCAGGCCTACCTGTTCCGTAAGTTTGCGGCCTACTGGGGCACCAACAACGTGGACCACCAGGCTCGTATCTGCCACTCCACCACCGTCGCCGGCGTAGCCAATACCTGGGGCTACGGCGCAATGACCAATTCCTACAACGACATCCACAACTCCAAAGCCATCTTCATCATCGGGGGTAACCCTGCCGAAGCGCACCCGGTCTCGCTGTTACATGTGCTTAAGGCGAAGGAAGAGAATAACGCACCTCTCATCGTCTGCGATCCGCGTTTCACACGCACTGCCGCGCACGCCGATGAGTTCGTCCGTTTTCGTCCGGGCTCCGACGTTGCGCTGGTCTGGGGCATACTTTGGCACATTTTCGAAAACGGTTGGGAAGACAAAGAGTTCATCCGCACCCGGGTGTGGGGCATGGATGAGATTCGTGAGGAAGTAAAACGCTGGAATCCGGAAGAAGTCGAGCGTGTAACCGGCGCTCCGGGCGCTCAACTCGAGCGTGTGGCCCGCACTCTGGTCAACAACCGCCCGGGTACCGTTATTTGGTGCATGGGTGGTACCCAGCACACCAATGGTAACAACAACACCCGGGCCTACTGCATTCTCCAACTGGCACTGGGCAACATGGGCGTTGCTGGCGGTGGCACCAACATCTTCCGGGGGCACGACAACGTTCAGGGTGCTACCGACTTGGGCGTGCTCGCCGACACTCTGCCCGGCTATTATGGTCTGTCCGCTGGCGCCTGGGCCCACTGGTCAAGAGTCTGGGAAGAGGATCTGGACTACCTGAAAGGCCGCTTTGCCGTGTGGGACAAGAACGGCAAATCCAAAGCCATGATGAACGAGAAAGGCATTCCGGTATCCCGATGGATTGACGGTGTCCTGGAAGCCAAAGAAAACCTGGAGCAGCCAGACAACACCCGGGCCATGGTGCTGTGGGGCCACGCGCCCAACTCCCAGACCCGTATGACGGAAATGAAGGAAGCGATGGAAAAGCTCGACCTGTTGGTTGTAGTGGATCCCTTCCCGACCGTTTCTGCCGTACTCCACGATCGCAAAGAGGGTGCCTACCTGCTGCCCACGACCACCCAGTTCGAAACCTACGGCTCGGTAACCGCGTCGAACCGTTCTCTGCAGTGGCGAGAAAAAGTAGTAGAGCCGCTGTTCGACTCCAAGGTCGATCATGAAATCATGAAGCTGTTTGCGGACAAGTTCGGCTTCACCGATCGCATGTTCCGCAACATTGCCATTGATGGAGACGAACCGTCGATTGAGGACATCACCCGCGAGTTCAACCGTGGCATGTGGACCATTGGCTACACCGGCCAGTCCCCTGAGCGCCTCAAGAAGCACATGAAATATCAGCACCACTTCGACAAGACTACGCTGCGTGCAGTCGGTGGACCTTGTGATGGTGATTTCTACGGCTTACCGTGGCCTTCATGGGGCACACCGGAGATGAACCATCCGGGCACTGCCAACCTGTACGACATGTCGTTGCCGGTTTCCGAAGGCGGCCTGACGTTCCGGGCCCGCTTCGGAGTCGAGCGTGATGGCGAAAGCCTGTTGGCAGATGGCGTCTACTCGAAGAACTCCGAGATCAAGGACGGCTACCCGGAATTCACCATGCAGATGCTAATGGATCTGGGCTGGGATGGCGATCTGACGGCTGAGGAGCGGGCCAGTATTGAAGCCGTGGCCGGCCCGGAAACCAACTGGAAGACAGACCTGTCTGGCGGCATTCAACGTGTGGCAATCAAGCACGAGTGCGCACCTTTCGGTAATGCCAAGGCCCGCACCGTGGTCTGGAACTTCCCGGATCCGATACCGCTGCATCGCGAACCGCTATATACCAACCGTCGTGATTTGGTTAAGGATTACCCGACATACGAAGACAAGACTTTCTGGCGGGTGCCTACCCTGTACGAGTCCATTCAGAAGAACGACTTCAGCAAGGAGTTCCCGATCATCCTTACCTCCGGCCGTCTGGTCGAATATGAGGGTGGTGGTGATGAGACTCGCTCAAACCCCTGGCTGGCTGAATTGCAACAGGAAATGTTCATCGAGGTTAACCCACGCGATGCCAACAACCTGAACATCCGTGACGGCAATGATGTCTGGGTTTCCGGCCCCGAAGGCGCGCGGATCAAGGTCAAGGCCATGGTGACCGAACGTGTCGGAGAGGGGGTGGCCTTCATGCCATTCCACTTTGGCGGGCACTATCAAGGCAAGGACCTGAGGGACAAGTATCCCAAGGGCGCAGACCCCATCGTTCTGGGCGAATCCACCAACACGGTTCAAACATACGGGTATGACTCGGTCACGCAGATGCAAGAGACCAAAGCCACCCTGTGTTCGATTATGCCGGCATAACAAGAGGTGTAAATCATGGCACTTGAGGGAAAAGCACGCGCAAAATTCCTGGTCGATGCCGAACGCTGCATCGAATGTAATGCTTGCGTAACGGCCTGTAAGAATGAGAATGAAGTCCCCTGGGGTATCAACCGCCGGCGCGTGGTGACCATCGGAGATGGTAAGCCTGGCGAACGCTCGATCTCGGTAGCTTGCATGCACTGTTCAGACGCGCCTTGTATGGCCGTTTGCCCTGTGGATGTCTTCTACCAGACCGAAGACGGTATCGTGTTGCACTCCAAGGATCTGTGTATTGGTTGTGGGTATTGTTTTTATGCCTGCCCCTTCGGTGCGCCTCAGTTCCCCCAGGCGGGCAACTTTGGCAGCCGGGGCAAGATGGACAAATGCACGTTCTGTGCAGGCGGCCCTGAAGAAGACAATTCAACAGCTGAGTTCACCAAGTACGGCCGCAACCGCATTGCCGAGGGCAAGCTGCCAATCTGTGCCGAAATGTGCTCGACCAAAGCGCTGCTGGCCGGTGATGGCAGCGAGGTGGCAGACATCTATCGCCAGCGTGTGGTGAGCCGTGGTTTCGGTTCCGGCGCCTGGGGATGGGGCACGGCCTATGGGAAGAAGGTCCCTTAAGCCCGCCATGAGTTTCGGGGCCCCCCGGGCCCCGCAAAACTCATGGCGGCAACGAACTCTTCTTCTTGATTCTTTTGGGGTGCTCGCATGAAGCGTAAGTTGTTAGGTGCTGTCGTCCTTGCACTGGCGACACTGGTGTTTAATCCTGTCTGGGCGCAAGAGGCCCCCGCGGTTGATCGCACGTCTACCGGGGGTGCTCAAACCCTGGAAGACATCCTGGCTCGTCAAAAACAGTTGGAAATTGACGAGTCTTTTCGCTCGGAAAACCTGGGTAATCCTGCCAATGCGGCACCGATCAGTGGTCGACTCGGCACCCTGGGAGGGCGCTCGGATTCCGACATCTATCGTGCCATTCGATACAACAAGATTGACCCCAGTACCCAGGCCCGGGGGCCTGCCGCTGACGTCCTGATCCAGGACGGAGGCATACCCTGGTACAAGTTACGAGAGGGGCCGGTCATCACTTACGGTGGCAGTGCAATCCTGGCTATCATTGCGCTACTGGCAGTGTTCTATTTTGTGCGCGGAAGAATCAAAATCACAGGCGGCCCTGCGGGCACCACGGTTGAACGATTCAAAGCCATCGAACGATTTGGTCACTGGCTGTTGGCGGGCTCGTTTGTCGCATTAGCTATAACGGGGTTAATCACCTTGATGGGTCGCAGTTTCCTCATTCCGGTTATGGGGCCCGAGGCCTTTGCCACTCTGGCTGCCGGCTCCAAATGGCTTCACAACAACATTGCGTGGGCCTTTATGTTGGGGCTGGTGATGACCTTCTTCATGTGGGTGGCGCACAACATCCCCAACAAGCTCGATTGGCAGTGGCTCAAAGTGGGCGGCGGCATCTTCACCAACGCCCATCCGTCAGCGAGGAAGTTCAACGCCGGTCAGAAAATTGTTTTCTGGACCGTGATGTTGCTGGGTTTTTCAGTCTCGTTGTCGGGCCTGTCATTGTTGTTTCCGTTTGAAATTCCAATGTTTGCCAAGACGTTTGGCGTCGTGAACACTGTTTTGGGAACGGATTTGCCGACAGTGCTGACGCCGCACGAAGAGATGCAGTATGCCAACATCTGGCACTCTATCGTGGCGTTTGTGATGATGCTGGCCATCATTGCCCACATCTACATCGGCTCGGTCGGCATGGAAGGTGCCTTCGACGCTATGGGTAACGGCCAGGTTGATCTCGAATGGGCTCGTCAACACCACGATCTGTGGGTCGCTGAGGTTGAAGCCAAACAAGGCAAAGGAGGTTCGTCGTGAAGGTAATGATTTCGGCTTTTATCGCGGCCCTGCTCATTGCCACGGCTGCACCAATGGTGCTGAACCAATTTGGCTGGTCGTCGGCGGAACAAACCAGCGCAGAGAGCGTTCGCCTTGACTGATCAGTCCGAGGTATACCAGATCGACGCCGTCGGTCTGGTATGTCCTCTCCCCATCCTGCGCTTCAAAAAACGGACCAAAGACCTGCCCGGCGGAACACTGGTCGATTTCCTGGCGGATGACCCCACCGGCCGAAAGGACCTTCAGGCCCTCTGTGATATCACCGGCCACCGGATTGAATGGACCAGAGAAGAAGAAGCTGGCGTCACTCGTTACCGCATTTCCCTGGCATAAAACGGCATCGAAATCGTCAATCTTTTCCTACACTTCACCACGCCCTCTTGGAAAATCAGGCGCCAACCCCCTATCTTAAATTAGGACTCCTAATAATTGGAATTCCGATGAGTTCAGACCCACTGTGGGAAATGATGATGCCTGAAAATGTCGAGGGACTGGCCCGGTCGATTCCTGGTGCTGCGGAAACCATGACCTTCTGGAGGCACGAGTGGCGGATCAAGTCAGCATCCGGTGTTGTGAAATGACTGAGTGGTACCGGCACTCCCAAACAGCGTGAAAACGGAGACATATGCTGGAATAGCGTGATCATTGATGTAACACGGGAACGTCAGATCCATAGCAAGCAAACCACCGTAAGCCTACCCTCATTTCTATTTAATACAGACTAAAAGGCCAAACAATGAGCGACAACAGTCGACCGGTAATTCTGACTGCCCGGCAAATAAGATTCCTGCAGGACCTGATCCTCGAAAAGCAGTACCAGCTTGCCGCTCAGCAGTCAGAGAATCAGCAGAGCACTGATTACAGTCAACTCAGCGAGCAGATGAGCCACACAACAGATCTGCTGATGCAGCTGACCGACGCATTGCCGGAAGATTGCGCAATTCCCCTCCAGGAAACTCCGGAAATCCCGGCGAGCACCTGCCCCTAGTGACCACCTCGTGGATGCTTGCGGGCTTCCAGGTTACCCAGCGACATTTTCACGTCTCGATCCGAAAGTTCTGGAAGATCGTCAAAATTCGAAACTCGCGGAAATTTCGAATCGATCACAGTCGCCAGCGTATCGTCGATGCACAGGGTGTCTGCCACGGCCTGATGACAACCGGGCATCAGGATTGCCCTGATCTCGCCGATTTCTCTTGTTCCCGTCTCAACGTCTCCGGAGCGACTGGCGCTGATCACGGTGAGCTTTTCGGCCCAATCCACAGCGCGGCCATCAACAGGTTTCGCCTCAATCCGCTCACAGGCTGTCAGGGTTGCTTCAAGCAACGTTCGGAAGTTAGCTGATTCAGCCAGCCGCTCGGCCTTTTCGCGAGCACTGCGATCTTCGTCAGGCACCAATAGTATGTAGGGCGTATTATCAACAAAGACACCCCAGTAGTCGGCCGCAATGGCTTCGGGTTTCGGGTAATAAACCCCAGCGGTCAGGGTCGAATGCTTTTTCCTTCTAGCCAGGAAGGCGCCTTTTTTTTCACAATCCAATTCTTTGCCTCGGTCTTTTCCGGTTTTCACTTCTTGCACGGGTCGTCCAGCAATGGCCATTGAACGATAGGCTCGAGCCCCATCGGTGGATCATTTCGTGGACGCAGAAATATGGTGATTGCAAGAAGGTTTTACAAATCCGCAGCCAGGCCTGTGCCTGCCGAGCGACATTTCCGCTCTTTTGGCAGCACATATGCGTCGTAATCTCTGGAATGATTCACGAATGACGCAATAATGATTAAGGAAGCATCGATCCCGGCCGATATAAAAAAAGATCGCAGTAATTTGCGTGCTCCAATAGTCCGTAAAGCTTATAGATTCTGGGGAATCAGCATGTCTATCAGAAAACTGTTCATCGTCTCGATTGCCGCTGTTCTGCTGGTCATCGCAATACTCGCAAGCGTTGTGATCGCTTTAAACACGCAGAAAACGATCACGGCAGATGTCGCTGAAAGGCAGAGTGATCTTGTCGAGGAGATCACCGGAATGCTCTCCATCACCGACGAGCTCATGTCAAAACGGGTGAAGAATTCGCTGAATCTGCTCATTGAACGCGGCCAGCAACTCGGAGCCGCCAGGATCCAGGGAACCGAACCGGTCGCAGGCAAACCCGTTCCGGCACTGTTTCTCGGCGACACCATGATCAACAACAACTTTGACCTGGTGGATGGCATAACCGGGATCATGGACGGCACAGCCACTCTATTCGTCAGGGATGGACAGGACTTTGTCAGGGTTTCCACAAACGTAAAGAAAGACGATGGATCCCGTGCCATCGGCACCAAACTGAATATGGCGGGCGCGGCCGGGCAGGCCATTAGCCGGGGCGAAGCCTACTTCGGACAGGTCGATATTCTCGGCAATCCCTACCTCACCGCTTACAGCCCTATCCGTAACGCCTCAAACCAGATTATCGGCATCTGGTATGTGGGCTATTCAGCGGACCTTGAAGAACTTGAAGCGGACATCACCTCATCCAGCCTGCTGGAAAGAGGATTTCTCGCCCTGGTGGACGACAAGAATCGACTGCGCATGCACTCCAGCTCCATTGAGTCCGATCCACTGCAAAACCTGCTGGAATCTGAGCCGGAAGACTGGAACCTTGCACGTACTGCGTTCGATGCCTGGGGGTACCAGATTATCACCGGCTACTCGGAAGACGAAGTGGCAGCCATGGTTCGCAATCAGACCATCAAGACGGTCATGGCAATTCTGATCGGCGGACTGGTGCTGATCGGCTGCCTGAGTGCCCTGGCACAACTGGTTGTGGCTCGACCTCTCCAAAAAATGATCGATGCCATCAACGACATTGCCAGCGGCGAAGGCGACCTGACGGTGAGGTTCAATGCAACCGGCAAGAGCGAATTGGACGTCATGGCCCAAGGCTTCGATCGCTTGCTAGACCGGTTACAAACTACAATTTCAGAAACCAAAAGATCCTCGGAAAGCCTGCTTGAGGCCTCGTCGAGTCTAAGGGGCATAGCATCAGACTCCGCCACCGTCGTCTCGCAACAAACCGAGGAGACCGAGCAGGTTGCAACCGCCATGAATGAGATGACAGCAACCGCTCAAACTGTTGCCGAAAGCGCCTCCAGGGCTGAAAACATTGCCAAAGAGGCGGATGGTCTGGCCGAAAGTGGCCAATCGCTCATTGCCAAAACCACGGCGAAAATACAGAGCCAGCTCGACAACAACCAGAGCTCAGTGCAAACCAGTGCTTCGCTGAGAGCTGCATCGGATAACATCGGCAATATTCTTTCCGTCATAGAAAACATTTCGGAACAGACTAATCTCCTGGCGCTTAATGCAGCGATTGAGGCAGCGCGAGCCGGAGAACACGGCAGAGGTTTTGCGGTGGTGTCAGACGAAGTCAGAAACCTGGCCCGTCGGACCCAGGAGTCCATCAAAGAGATCCAGGACCAGATCAATCACCTGCAGGAAGGCGTTGCCGGTGTCACCGACGTTATTGAGGTGGGCAGTCAGCTAGCAACTGAAACCAACGACATGATCCGCGAAACCGGCAACGCGATCGAGGCACTGCGCGAGGGCGTTCGAACCATTCGGGACACCAACATTGAAATGGCAAGCGCCGCCGAGCAGCAGAGCCAGGTTTCTGAGGACATCAACCAGCGCCTTGAGCACATTCGGCAAATGGCTGGTAGCAGCCAGGAGAACGCCGCATCAACCAATGAGGCGGCAGAAACGTTGAAGCAACTAGCGGAAAAACTGAAGTCTCAATTGGACTCTTACAGGACCTGACCCAGTTTCCATACCCGGCAATCATTCTTAAATAACGAACGAATCGATCGGATATATATATTTTTGTTCACAGCAAAAGCCTCGGATACTACGCGTATTAAATACTCCTGATTCCGAGGCCCTCGCATGTTCGATGTTCAGGCGATCGAATCCTTGTTCTCACTGCTGGTACCGCTGCTTTTCGGTGCCGGAGCAGTCGCGACCGGATTGGCAACCAACCAGAGCAACCTTCTCGCACGGTCATTGACCTTCAAGCTTGCCTTTGTATCGGCTTTGGCCGCCGCAATCGGAAGTTGGTGGTGGCCGGTCGATGGCGTCTGGTTCAGTCACGCGCCTCTGGCCTCAATCATGTTGCTGCTTATCACTTTGCTGGGAATGGTGCTGGGACGCTTCTCGGAGAGGTATCTTGCGGGGGATCCCGGCCAGCGCCGATTTATGATCTGGCTTCAGGTGATCCTCGCCAGCGTTGCCATGATCGCCATCACCAATCATTTGCTGGTGTTCCTCGTCAGTTGGATTGCCATCAGCGTAAGCCTGCACCAGTTGCTGATGTTCTTTCCTGATCGCCCGCGCGCCGCCCTGGCCGCGCACAAAAAATTCATCTTTGCGCGAATTGCGGAGTTCTGCCTGGCACTGGCGTTCCTTCTGCTTTATGTCCAGTACGACACGCCCTTTATTGATCGGATTCTGGTCCAGGTATCCGGTGCAACAGAGGTGCCCGCCGGCGCCCAGATCGCTGCGGTTTTGATGGCCGTGGCTGCTTTGCTCAAATGCGCACAGATGCCGTTCCACGGTTGGCTGATTCAGGTGGTGGAATCACCCACGCCGGTTTCTGCCCTGCTTCACGCTGGCGTTGTGAACCTTGGCGGTTTCCTGATGATTCTGATGGCACCGCTTATTTCAGAAGTAAGCGCCGCCCAGTGGCTGCTGCTTGCAGTGGCAGGGCCCACGGCGGTGTTTGCCAGCCTTGTTATGATGACCCGTATTTCCATCAAGGTAAGACTGGCCTGGTCAACCTGCTCCCAGATGGGCTGGATGCTGGTTGAGTGCGCTCTGGGGCTGTACGAGCTGGCACTCCTGCATCTGGTTGCCCATTCTGCTTACAAGGCCCACACCTTCCTGAACGCCGGCAACACCGTTGAGTTGTCGATGAAAAAACGCCTGGTTACCGTCAATGAGCCCGGGGCAAAACAGTGGCTGGCCGCTGCCGCCCTGGCCGGCCTGTTCATGCTGCCGACTGTTTTTCTGTCCAATGAGACCAGCACAGCACACATGTTTTCATGGCTTGTCCCGGGCATCGCCCTGACGATTCTGCTCTCAGAATTCCTGTCGGCCGGGGGCGGCGTTGTAACGGTCGGGCGTGGCCTGATTATCGGCGCCGCCTTCTGGGCATTGTACTGGCTTCAGAAAACCTTCTTCGGCATGGTGCTCGCCCCACCGGAGAGCCAGGCAAGCCTGCTGGAAGTGGTTTTTGTCGCGGCCCTTATCGCAATCCTGGTACGCGGCTACTACCAGATTCGCTACCACCGTTTCTCACCCGCAGGCGCCAGGCTTTACCGGTTCCTGTTCGCCGCGGGCTACCTCGATGAGTGGTCCACCCGTCTGACCCTGAAAATATGGCCTGCCAAACTGCCTGATGTCGTGCGGCCGCGAGCCGTGGTCAGCGTGTCTTCAACCTCTGGTTCCAGGGAGTCCGCATAATGTTAGCGTCGAACCTTAATGCCACCACCGAAGCAACCACTCATACACCAGATTGGCAGGCGGCCGTCACCGATGCCTGCGCGCGAATCGCGCCCTCCTGGCCATTGGATCAGATGATCGCCGTGAACCCGTTCTGGGAAATGCGGGACCTGCCATTCACCAGGGTCGCTTCGCGCATGGCGGCACTCAATGGCACCTGCTGCCAGAATCAGGCCGCGCTTGCCGGGCAGGGCAACGGCCCGGCAGCCGCGGAGACCGCCAGCATGCCCGAACACTGGCAGAACCTGAGCGCCCAGCTGGATCGCAATCGCGACACCGCCCATCAGGTAGGCTGGCAGGATGAAGTTGTGCATCAGATAAGCCAGTTCTGCGGCGACTATTTCCAGCGTCTGGATGCCGGTGATTTCAAGGCGGATGCCCAGGACCTTTACCATAGCTGGCTGCAAATGACCCGGGCTGACCGCGGCATTGCCATTGTTATGGGAGAACCATCCCTGCCCTCCCAGTTTCAGGTGTTGCCGGATCAGCATGAAAAACTGATTACCGATGCCCTCGAAGCCCTGGCATCCCAACCGGACTATGCGCCAGATTATGCCCATGCGCTCCTCCTGGATATCAACGGCTGGTCATCCTGGGCCGCCTACTTGCGGTGGCAAGCGCGACTCAGTGGCCACGAGGAAGACCTGCTGCCGGGTCTACTGGCCATCCGACTGGCCTGGGAGCTCGCCATATGGCGGCACGTCCAACACGTTGGCGGGGCCATCTTTGCCGAACTGAAACAACGCTGGCTCAAACAGTGGGATGGCTGGCCAGAGATGCTCCAGACCCACGAGCAATCTCAAACCACAGGTTGGCGCCAGCAAACAGAGGCTGAGTCGGCCTACCAGTCACAGATGGCTGAAAAGCTTCTTACCAGGCCTGAAAATCCCTCGTCGGACGATCAGCCGCTGAAGTTACAGGCGGCCTTCTGCATCGATGTTCGGTCGGAGGTCTATCGTCGTGCGCTGGAAGCCCAGAATCCAGCTATCCAGACCCTCGGGTTTGCCGGCTTCTTCGGCCTCCCGATCTCGTATCGACCCAAGGGCACCGGGTTTTGCCGGCCGCAATTGCCGGGCTTGCTGGCGCCGGCGCTCGAGGTTACTGAGGCCGAACCTGCCGGCAGTTTCAGCCGGCAGTCATTAGCCAACCACTCCCACTGGTCACAGTTTTCCAACGCCGGCCCGGCGAGCTTCAGCTTTATCGAGAGCATGGGCCTGGCAGGTCTGGGACGCATGGTTCGCAAAACCTTTTTTGGCAAGTCCTCGGATAACCCGGTCGATCAACTCCATAAGGGACAGACCGAGTTCGAGATCCGCCAGAACGGGACCCTGCTGGGCGCTGCGGAGAAAGCGGAGTTGGCCGGGGGTATTCTCCGGGCCATGACCCTGACTCATGATTTTGCGCCCACCGTTCTCCTTGTTGGGCACGGCAGTAGTACGCGTAACAATCCCCATGCAGCGGGCCTCGACTGCGGCGCCTGCGGCGGACAGACCGGTTCGGTAAATGTTCGCGTACTTGCCGGCATCCTGAACGACAAGGACGTGCGTGCGGCCCTGGCTGAGCAGGGGATTTTGATCCCCTCCGAAACCCGGTTCGTGGGGGCACTGCATAACACAACCACCGACGAGGTCGAGTGCTCAGGTGATGTTCCCGACGAGATCCGGGGTTTCCTGGCCAATGCCGGCGCCCAGGCACGTCGTGAACGCGCCCTGCGGCTTGGTATCGCAAACGAGAGCGATGTTGACAGCGCCATCAAAAAGCGCAGCCAGGACTGGTCCGAAGTTCGGCCGGAATGGGGTCTTGCCGGCAACGCAAGCTTTATCGTGGCGCCTCGTTCGGCCACGCGACACCTGGACCTGGGTGGCCGCAGTTTCCTCCACGACTATCGCTGGCGCGAGGATGAAGGCTTCAACATCCTCGAACTGATCATGACCGCGCCCATGGTGGTCACCCACTGGATCAACCTTCAGTACTTCATGTCTGTTACCGACAATCTGCATTACGGTAGCGGCAACAAGGTCCTGCACAACGTGGTTGGCGGCCACCTGGGGGTTTTCGAGGGCAACGGCGGCGATTTGCGAATCGGTTTGCCGCTGCAGTCAGTCCACGATGGTAAGCGCTGGGTTCACGAGCCCTTGCGCCTGAGCGTTTATCTGGCGGCACCCAAGGAAGCCATTGCCGAGATCGCGCAAAAACACAAAGTTGTGCAGGAGCTGATCGATAACGACTGGCTGTACCTGTTCCGGATCGACGATGAGCAGACCTCGATTGAGCGTTTCTACCGGAATGAGTGGCAAGCCATCGCCAGCCAGCCCAACCTGTAACCCCTGAGACCTTATGCCCGCAACCATCAAGTTAGACGCAACACAATCAGGCGACCTAGAGAAAGCCGCCAGCCTGCTTCTTGCCGGCCACCTTGTCGCTATACCCACCGAAACTGTGTACGGGCTTGCGGCCGATGCCAGCAACGATCAGGCGGTCCGGAAGGTATTCGAGGCGAAACAGCGCCCGGTCGGACACCCGCTGATCGTGCATGTGGCATCACCGGACCGGATCAGTATCTGGGTCGACCAGATCCCGGAGACTGCCAGGCAGCTGATCCAGGCATTCTGGCCCGGCCCGCTTACGCTGCTACTGCCGAAGAAAAGCGGCGTCAGCGATTTTATTACCGGCGGCAATCCGGGCGTGGCGGTCAGGATGCCGGCGCACCCGGCCACGCTGGCGACCATGCAACGGCTTGGCAGGGAGCTTGTCGCCCCGTCCGCCAATCCCTATGGCAGGATCAGCCCGACCACCGCAGAGCACGTACTCGCGGGACTGTCCGGGAAAATCAAGGCAGTTCTGGACGGCGGAGACTGTTCGGTAGGCATTGAATCCACCATTGTCGATCTGACCGGCGAAACCCCAGTCATCGCGCGACCGGGGCAGATCGGCCAGAGCGATATCGA
The DNA here is from genome assembly GCF_045057155.1 of Marinobacter flavimaris. Classification (NCBI taxonomy): domain Bacteria; kingdom Pseudomonadati; phylum Pseudomonadota; class Gammaproteobacteria; order Pseudomonadales; family Marinobacteraceae; genus Marinobacter; species Marinobacter flavimaris. The sequence continues at coordinate 3,987,653 of NZ_CP171359.1, read as the reverse complement.
AGCCTGCCTCGGAATCGCGCTCGCCTCAGGCAAAGCGGCCAGCCAGGCAGTGCCGGGGAGCGTAAAGCGCCACTACCAGCCGGTCACACCTACCGTTGGAGTGGCCACGGATCGGTTTGCCGGGCTTTTGCCCGAAGTTACACCAGCAGGCGAGAAGACTGGCGTTATCTGGTGGCAGTCTGCCCCGGGCGAGCTGGCATCCGAGTCCATTATGCTCAGCGCCGATCCGAACGAGTACGCTCGCATGCTTTATACCGCCATGCACGCTATGGACAAGGCGAACGTGGATCGGATCGTGATTGAGCTTCCCCCCCGGGAAAGCCAGTGGCTGGCCGTTCACGATCGGCTGGGACGGGCCTGTACCGAACAATTCACTTAATCCGGCACACCCTGGCACTCAGGGCAATAATACAGCCGCCGGCTGGCCATCATGGTTTTAACAAGAGGCGACGCGCAATCGTGGCAGCGTTCGCCATCGCGGTTAAACACCATGTGCCGGCGCTGCCCGAACGTCCATCCTTCCTGTTTGAGCCGCTCTGCACGGTCGGGCGGATTGGTGATGCCCTTTAATCGATAGGTTCGCTGAACCAGAGTCAGAATCGCCTCGGCCAATCTCGACTGCTGATCGGCGTCCAGATCACGAGGCCGTGCCCGCGGTGAAATCCCCGCCTCAAAGAGGATTTCCGAGCGAAGGTAATTACCGATTCCGGCAACGAAGGCCTGGTCTAGCAGCAAACCACCCAGGTTCCGGCCCCGGAACCGCTTGTCATCAAACACTGCCAACAGTTGATCGACGCTGACATCCTGATTGAGAGGGTCCGGCCCCAGGCGTGACAGATAAGGCACCTCGCTCAATTCATCGGGCCGAACCAGTTGGATGTCGGAGGCGCTGTATAACCGGGCCGCTTTCTTCGGACCGATAATGGCAAATCGCAGTTGCCGGTTTGTACTCGGTTCCCGATCGGGTTTACCCATGCGCCACTTGCCATACAGCTGGTTATGGCTGTAAACGCACCAAGGCCCGTCTTCATCTGTGGCCTCAAAAAACACCAACACGGCTTTGCTACGGGCCTCCACTCTCTCGACTCTGCGTCCCTGAAGGGCACGCTCGAAAGGCTTCAGGTGTTCAAAGGCAAAAAACACAGATTGCGCTGCCTTGCCGCCAACGGCCTTATGAATGTCATCGACCATGCGGCGTATTTCGGGACCTTCGGGCATACTCGTTTCCGCTCCTGACCGGTCTATCTGCAATACAGGTGAGCTTTACCCTACGTTGCATCCAGCAATTCGGAGTTGTCGGGTCAAAAAGTTTTCTCCGGATCCGGGTAAGCCCTTTACCCAACCTGCTCGTAGGTTTTGGTGTAGCTAAACCACGAGCAAGGTGAGTCATGAAAGACACCAAGCTGGCCCTGTTCATTGCAGCGATTCTGATTGTGTTGGCGGCGGCGACAAGGGAGGAACCGGCTGCCTCGGACAACCTGGCGAAGACCCAGGTTGTCCCTCTGGTATTTGCCGAAGCGCTGGGCGCTGATCAGTGGCCACCCTCGATGAAGGAGCGGTTTCTGGAAGACCCGGAGAACCAGATCAGAATGAGTCAGACTGACAAGACATTGAGGGATGGACGTGGCCCAGATGAGTGGTTGCCGGCTTCGGGTCAATGCGATTACATGGGCAGGTTCATGGCGGTGATGGAGCGTTACCGGCTCCATCACCGCGAGCCCCAATGGCGGGGCTGGCAAACCAAACGACAGCGCTGCTACACCCAGTTTCAGTAGACGCAGCCTGCCGCTCCTCAGCCAAGCGGCCTAGCGCTTGTTGTCAGGGCCAATCAGATCGGAAAGCCGCTCGCGCAGGCTGTCGATGTTGTCTTCACCGCTCTGTTTGAGTTCGTCCAGTTTTTTGCGGCCTTCCGAGATTTTATCTTCCACCGAGCGCACTGCATCGGAGGCGCTCTGCTGAATGTCAGCACTCGCCTTCTCGTTCTCGGCTTCAGCTTCTTTGGCTTTGGCCTTGGCTTTCAGGGAATCGGCTTGCTTTTCCCATTCTTCCAGCTGGGTTTCGGCCTTTTTGATCAATTCGTCTTTCAGTGACATAAATGCCTCCATTGCGCAAATAGCGAGCGATCGCCCATCCTCAAGAAATAAAAGTGGAAACGCAACCCGGACCCAACTGAATAGCTGCCTCAGTCCGATTTTGACGATTGATCCGAGCTATCGGACTCAGAACTGCCCTTGCGCTCGGGCTGCAATTCCTCTTCAACCCAGCGTCTCACCTGGTGTCGATCCTTCCGGCGCACCAGCTGCTCGCTGTGAATGTTCCGCGGGAAGATCTGGGGCCAACCCTCGTGGTTAAGAGAAAAGCTGCGCCGTACACCCACCGGATACTTCGTGGGCCCGTGGATCACGGCGGCCCGGATTTCAACGCCGGTGATGTCCTCGAACAGGTAATCGCTTTCGCTTTCTTCACTGCGACGTCCCAGGATGATGTTCCTGAACGAGCCCAGCACCAGATACCCACCGGGCTGTAACGGGCCCTGGCGCAGCACCTGATGCACGTTGGCATCATCCGCGCCGACACGGCGATAGTCGGTCACCGTCATGATTTTCTCTTCGCCCGCGCGGGTGTAGAGAACCACCTGCACACACTGCACGTGCACCGTTTCCTTGCCCATGTTCACCAGCAGACACAGGGCATCCGGGTTTTCGTTCTGGGCGTGATGAATAATAAGGTATGGGCGATTATTTCGTTTTTACTGCAGGAAAAACAGCTGGAAGTAGACAATCCAGACGATCGCCATGATTGCGCTGCTGACAGGCGCGATGTAATCCATTTATTAATTCCCTCCCGATTCCAACACTCCGAAAAGCCAGCTTGCTTTGAACCTTCCATACTCAACTGGATAACAGGATCCCAATCGGAGATAATAAACGCGATTATTTAACACCAGTGCCATTCGTTAGTCTCTGGTCATGACCATTTACAGCGTTATTCAATTAGTCATTTTTTCGGTTCTGTTGCTCAATACCGTGCACCTGATGCCAGCTTTTGGCCGCTGTCTGAAGGGTGCAGAATCGGCATTCCAGTCCGGGTATCTCTGCGCCATGCTCACCATGCGCCTGGCCCGCAACATTCTGGGCCTGATCCTGGTAACCGCCAGCACCGCGCCCAACCCGGAAATTCACGCCCTGGTGCCCAAGGGTATCCTGCTGTTCCTGGTTCTGGCACTCATTAACGCCGCCCTGACCCAGTACATGGAACGAATCCGGGTGGAAGAGGGCGCCCGTTTCTAGGCGCCTCGCTGTCAGGCGTAAAGCGACTCGATCACCTCGGTATATTTCTCGTAGATATTGCTCCGGCGGACTTTCATGGTCGCCGTTACCTCGTCATCGTCGTGGTCCAGTTCCTTCGTCAGCAAGTGGAAGCGTTTGATCTGCGCCACCTGTGGTAGCTGCTCGTTGCCCTTGTTTACTTCTGCCTGGATGAGGTCATTCACCTGCGGCTGCTCGGTCAGGCTCCGGAAGGTGGTGTAGGCAATGCGCTCCTGCTCTGCCCACTTTGCCACCGTATCGAAATCAATCTGGATCAGCGCAGACACATATTTTCTGGCCTCACCGATCACAATGCATTCCTTGATATAGGGACTGGCCTTGATGGTGTTTTCGATTTCCGTTGGTGAAAGATTCTTGCCGCCGGCGGTGATCATGATGTCTTTCAGACGGTCGACGATCTTTAGCTGGCCATCCCGCCATTCACCCACGTCACCGGTGTGCAGCCAGCCATCCTTCAAAGTTGAAGCCGTGGCCTCGTCGTTCTTGTAATATCCCTTGAACATGCTGCCACCGCGCATGATGATCTCGTTGTGCTCCCCAAGCGTTACCTCAACCCCGGACACAGCCACACCCACCGTTCCAAGGCGCACGTCATCAACGGGTTGTGCCGTGGCAACGCCGGTACTTTCCGTCTGGCCATATACCTCTACCAGGGGAATGCCGATGGTCCGGAAGAACTCCAGTATGCCGGTTGATATAGGGGCTGCCCCGGTGAGCGCAATGCTGCATCGGCGCAGGCCGATAAAATTCTGCAAGGCGCGCAACACAAGCCAGTAACTGATGCCATACAGGCATTTCTCCTTCAGGTTCCAGTCTGCGCGGGGTTTCGTGGCCATAGGCGAACACACCCGGATTGCCCATTTGAACAATGCCTGCCGCAAACGCCCGGTCTCCTGAATCTTGATGTAGATGGACGAGTGCAGTTTCTCCCATATCCTCGGCACCCCCAGGAAAAAGGTCGGCGCAATCTCCCGCAAATCCTCCTGAATGGTCCGCAGGCTCTCGCCGAAGCTGACCGTACTGCCCACATAGACCGGTGCAATGTTGGTAAAGGCCTGCTCTGCAACGTGGCAAAGCGGCAGATAGGAAAGGCTCGAGCCGTGTTCGTCCGCCTGCAACAGCTCAATAAGCCCCGGCGCCGCGGCATGAAGGTTGTGCCAGCTGATCATTGCCCCCTTGGGTCGGCCGGTGGACCCGGAGGTATAGATCATCAGGGCGGTGTCATCCATTTGCTGGCTGTCCAGCAATTCATCCACCAGGTTGGGATGCTGCGTTTCGAATTCCCGGCCCCTGGCCTCGATATCCTCGAATGCCGACGGCGGCTCCGGGTAATAGCGCAGGCCCTTCATATCAATGGCAATGCAGTGCTTCAGTTTGGGCAAATCTGGCCAGGCTTCCAGCACCTTGTCGGTCTGTTCCTGATCTTCGCAGATCGCAAATTCCGCGTCGCTGTGCTGCAGGACATAGGCCACCTCGTTCCAGGGACTGGTGGGATAGACCCCGACACAGATGCCCTGCACCAGGCCGATGCCCATCTGGCCGATGACCCACTCCACCCGGTTTTCCGAGATAATGGCCACGTGGCCACCCGGTTCGAGCCCCATGGCACGCAGCCCCAGCCCGAAGTGCCGGGCCCGCCGGTAATAATCCTGCCAGGAATAGGCCTGCCAGATACCGAAGTCCTTCTGGCGCAAAGCAAGGGCGTCCGGCCGCTCCCGGGCATGGGCCCGGAGCATCTGTGTCAGCGTGAGGTCAGGGATGGAAGGCGTTGTCATGACAGCCACCGTTTACGGCGTTTGTAGTGCTTGATGTCTCGATAACTGCGGGCCTCACCTTCCTTGCCACCCACACCCAGATAGAATTCCTGAACATCTTCATTGGCCGTGAGTTTGTCTGCCGGGCCGTCGATTACGATCTTGCCGTTTTCCATGATGTAACCGTAGGATGCAACCGCCAGTGACACCGCGGCATTCTGTTCCACCAGAAGAATGGCAGTCCCCTGTTCCCGGTTGATTCTGGCCACGATGGTAAAGATCTCTTCCACCAGCAGCGGCGCCAGACCGAGGGAGGGCTCATCCAGCATGATCAGGTCCGGCTGTGCAATCAGCGCCCGACCCAGGGCCAACATCTGCTGCTCGCCGCCGGAGAGGTAACCGGCCAACTGCTTGCGGCGCTCCTTCAGTCTCGGGAAATAGTTATAAACCAGCTCATAGCTGTCACTCAGGGACGGCTTACTGCCACTGAGCGCGTAGGTGGCGGCAATCAGGTTCTCCTCAACCGTGAGGTCCTCGAACACTCGTCGGCCTTCCATGACATGAAAGAGTCCGTCGCGCACAAGCCGCTCCGGCGGAACACCTTTTACATCCTTACTCCTGAAGCGTACTTCGCCGGCAGTGACCTCTCCGTCTTCCAGGGTCAGCAGCCCTGAGACGCTTTTGAGGGTGGTGGATTTACCAGCACCATTGGAGCCGAGGAGCGCTACAATGGCCCCCTTCGGAACCCGCAGTGACAGGCCCCGAAGGACCTGCACTGACTTGTTGTAGACTACCTCGATATTATCGATTTCCAGTAAGGCTTCCATACAGCCCCTCAGTCGAGGTGGATCCAGTCCGACACGGGCTCATAGCGGCCCTCGTCAGCGTTCACCCGCCAGATACGGCCTACCGGGAAAGACATGTCCCGCACGGTCACGGGAATCCCGATGATACCGCCGGTGTCCCAGTCCTCGATGGAGGCCAGGGCCTCTGCCATGTTGTCCGCGTTCAGCTCTTTGCCGGCATCCAGGGTGCGCTTGATCACTTCGGTCCAGACCATGGCGTTGAACCAGCCCTGGATATACCCGGTGGGACGGTAGCCGGCCTCCGGATCACTCTTCTCGGCCTGGGCCCTCAGGGCATCCAGCATCGGGCCACTTTCCTCACTGTCGTAGTAGTTATAGGGCATCACGCCCATGTAACCATCAGCATCTGCACCCATCTTGTCGATAATCAGCTTGTCCGAAGACCAGAAGGTACCCATGAATTGGGTATCCAGGCCCATCTGGCGCATCTGCACCATGAATTCGTTGATCGGTGACAGCACATAACCGTGGAAGACCACGTAATCGGGGCGCACCCGACGCAGTTTCAGCACCTCGGCAGAGACGTCGACACTGCCGGGCTTGGTGACAATTTCTTCCACCACTTCAATGCCCAACTCGGCAGCGCGGGCCTTGCCATTCTCGATCGGGTCCTTACCAAATTCGGTATCGCTATAGACAAACGCCACGTTCGGCATATCGCCGCCTTCACCCTGGGATGCGATGTACTCGAGGATGATGCCGAACATCTGGCTGTAGTTCGGCCCCGGAATGAACTGATACGGATAGGTTTCGTTGTCGGTCAGCACGGTAGCGAAGGACGCGCCGCTCATGAGCGTGTTGCCCTGGCTGTTGAGCTCCGAGGCGATGGCCTTCATGAAACCGGTGCTGTCGCCGTAATAGGTAGCCGGCGAGCTGCTGCCGGAGATCTTCTTGAAAGCCGCGACCGAACGGTCCACCTCATAGGCAGTGTCTTCCATGACGTATTCCACGGGATGACCATTGATGCCGCCCTGGCTGTTGATCCAATCGGTGTAGTCGGTGAGACCGGCATGAAGGTGAATACCGGCAAAGGCAAAGACACCGGAAAGCGGTATGGAGCCACCGAACACGATGGGCTCTTTATCCTGAGCCATCGCCGGGGCAGCAACTGTCAGTGCAGCGACCAGGCTACCAAGCCCGGCAAGCCGGCGACCTTTTTCGAGGATGTTTCTGAACATGTTTCTTCTCCTTGCTGCTTCTTGTTGTTGGTGGTGCATGGGCCCGAGGTAGCGAGCCCGTTGAAACACGATTAATTCCTGAACGGCCACAGGCGGAAGAAGCGACGGATCCGGTGCCAGATCTCCGCCAGGCCGTGGGGCTCGAAGATCAGAAAGCCCACGATCAGGGCGCCAAAGATGATTTCCAGCATCGGCGACATGAACACCGGCGCATTCGGATAGAAAGGCGTCAGCGCGGCGGTCAGCAGCTTCAGGGCTTCCGGCACCAGGGTCATGAAGGCGGCGCCAAGAATGCCACCCAGCAAGTTCCCCATACCGCCGACGATCACGGCCGCCAGATAGAAAATGGACATGGAAAGCGGAAAGCTCTCTGGCGTGACCACCCGATAGAAATAGGCGAACAGGCCGCCGGCGATCCCGGCATAGAACGAGCTGAGCGCAAAGGACATGAGCTTGTAGCGCAACAGGTTAATGCCCAGGATCTCCGCGGAGATATCCCGGTCGCGAATGGCGATAAAGGCCCGGCCAATTCTTGTCCGGAATACATTCCTGGCACCCGCTACCATCAGCACCGCCAGCGGCACAATGATGAAATACATCATGAAATCGCTCTGGAAGGTCAGACCGAACAGGTGCGCCGGCTCCAGGCTCAAGCCACCCATCCCGCCGGTTACCGATTCCCACTCGGCGAAGATGAAATGCAGGAACACGCTGGCCGCGAGAGTCGCGATGGCCAGATACAAACCTTTGACGCGAAGCGAGGGCAGGCCGACGAGGATCCCGACGGCGGCTGCCATGAGGCCGGCCAGTACCAGGGTCACCGGGAAAGGCAATGCGGTGTTAATCGACAGCCAGGCAACGGTGTAGGCACCCACCCCCATGAACCCCGCCTGCCCCAGGGAAATCAAGCCGGTAAAACCGGTCAGGATATTCAGGCCGGTAGTACTGATCACGGCAATGCCGACCAGGCATCCGAGGTAGAGCAGGTAGGAATTCACTGCGAAAGGGAAAACCAGCAACACCAGCAGAAAGAATCCCAGCCAGAACTTCTGAGTCTGGCTGGTCCAGATTGCCTCATCGGCCTCGTAACTCTGTTTTGCGTCACCGATGCGCATCTTACACTCGCTCTATTTCGTGGGTGCCAAACAGGCCGTAGGGGCGAATCACCAGGATGATCGCCAGTACCAGGAAGGTGGCCGGCATCCGGTATTCACCGCCCAGATAGGCGCCCGCCACGGTCTCCAGCCAGCCAATGAACACGCCGGCCACCAGGGCGCCGAGAATGCTGTCCAGGCCGCCAACGATCACCACCACAAGAACACTCAGGCCAATGATCCCGAATTGCGGGCTGAGACCCCCGGTGGCCGCCACCAACACGCCTGCCAGGGATGCCGCCAGAGAACCAAAGACCCAGGCCATGTTGAACACCCGGCGCACATTAATGCCCATTGAATAGGCTGCCGCCTGATCCGAGGCGGTGGCTCGCAGGGCCACGCCACCCCGGGAGAATCGGAAATAGAGCAGATAAACAATGAGCAGGCCCGATCCGATAAGAAAGCCGTAGGCAATTTTGGGGGCCAGATACAGCTCGCCGATAAACACCGGCTCACGAGGCAGGAAATTGGGCAGCAGCTGGGGATCCGCTGTCCAGATAAACTCCACCAGGCCCACCAGGATGCTGGCGATGCCGATGGTCACCATCACTACCGAAATCGGTGACTCGCCCAGCATTGGCCGGATCATGGTCTTCTCAATCACACCGCCGAGAATGCTGCCGCCGATAACCGCCAGTGGCAGGGCAATCCAGGGCGACATTTCCATGCCACCGGCAAACGCCAGGAACAGGTAGGCCGCAAACATCATGATCTCGCCGATGGCGAAGTTAATGACTTTCGTGGCCTTATAAATGATCACAAAGCCCAGGGCGATGAGGGCATAAAGGCCGCCCATGGCCAGGCCCGCGAGGCTGATTTCGCCGAAGAACAACCAATCCATCAGGCGGCCTCCCCCTCGGCATTGAGCTTTTTGCGCAGGCTCTCGATATCGCTGTTACCCAGGTACGCCTTGATCACCTCGGGGTTGTTCTGAACGTCCGCAGGCAGACCTTCGGTGATGACCTGGCCAAAGTTAAGCACGGCGATGTGATCAGAAATATCCATCACCATGCCCATGTCGTGTTCCACCATCAGGATAGTGACACCCCACTCTTCCCGGATGTCGAGTATAAACCGGGCCATGTCTTCCTTTTCCTCGCGGTTCATGCCCGCCACCGGCTCATCCAGCATCAAGACTTTCGGCCGCATGGCCAGTGCCCGGGCCAGCTCCACCCGCTTCTGAAGGCCGTAGGAAAGGCTGGCCACCGGCTGGCGACGAATATGGTCTATCTCAAGGAAATCGATGATCCGCTCCTCCACCTCTTTCCGGACGGCCATCTCCTCACGCCGGGCCGGGCCGAAATAGGCCAGGGCACTGAGCAGCCCGCTCTTCATATGCACATGAGCGCCCAGCTTGATGTTGTCGAGAACGGTCATACCCCGGAACAGGGCAATGTTCTGGAAGGTTCGGGCCAGCCCCATTGCGGCTCGCTTCGGTGGCTTGATGCTGCCCGGCAGTGGCTGCCCCTGATAGTGAATAGTGCCCTGCTGGGGTTTGTAGAACCCGGAGATGCAGTTAAACAGCGACGTTTTGCCAGCGCCGTTGGGGCCGATAATGGTGGTTACGGTGTTCTCAGGCACCCGGAAACTCACGTCCTGCAGCGCCTTCACACCACCAAACGACAGAGACAGGTTACTGACCTCGAGGATACTCACGTATAACACGCCCCAAGATGTTTATGATTGTTGTTATTTGCTGGTCCGGACGAGTCTGGAACGTCCAGACCTAAAAATAGTCGACGCAGCTTCCCCGCGCCAGAAAACCGTGTTCTATATTCAGGGTTCAGGTCCGATAAAAAGAGGAACAACAATGACCTCCCCCGTGATCCTGCAGTTCGACGAAAACACCGGCGTGGCTAGCCTGACCTTCAACCGTCCGGAAGCACTCAATGCCATCGACATTCCCATGGCCGAGGCCTTCCTGGAGGCCGCCAAAGCCCTGAGGGACCAGCCTGGACTTCGGTGCGTAGTGCTGACCGGAGCCGGCCGCGCCTTCATGGCCGGCGGGGATGTCGCCAGCATGGCTGGCGGTCCTGAACAGGCCCGGGAAGTAGTCAATGCCCTGCTGGACGACCTCAACCCGTCCATTCTGATCCTGCGCGAACTGAACGCCCCGGTCATTGCAGGAGTCCGGGGCTTTGCCGCCGGTGCCGGGCTGAGCCTGGCCCTAGGCGCGGACCTGATTATTGCTGACGCCAACGCCCGGTTCATGGTCGCCTACGATGGCATCGGCACGGTTCCGGACTGCGGGGGCACCTGGTTCCTGAACCGCCGCATCGGTGCCGGTCGGGCCAGTCAGCTGATGCTGCTGGGCCAAACCTTGACCGCCGAGGAGGCGCTGGACTGGGGGCTGATCAACCGGGTTGCCCCCGAAGGTGAGTTTGACGGTGCCCTGACCGACCTTGCACGCAAGGTTGCGAACGGCCCGAGCCGAGCCTACGCCGCCTTCCGACAACTCTCGGACGATGCCTTCGGGGGCAGCCTTTCCGGACACCTGGAAGCGGAGAGACAAGCCTTCCTGGAGGCGGTTGGAACCTCGGACTTCCAGGAAGGGGTCGCCGCGTTTCTCGCCAAGCGACCGGCACAATTCCGGGGGCAATGAGCGGTGCGGGCACCCGTACCTGAATAGCCGCACTGCCGCGGTCACGAGATCACACCGCGCTCCCTGAGCGCTTCGATCTCTCCGGGAGGCAGGCCGGCAACCCGTTGCAACACCTGCTCGGACTGCTCGCCGAGTAACGGTGGTGCCGTGCGATAGTCCACCGGGGTCAGTTTCAGCTTGATCGGATTACCAACGGTAGGCACCTCGCCCAGGCTGGGGTGAGTGACAGTCTGCCTCATGCCCCGCGCCAGTACCTGGGGGTCCTCAAAGACCTGGTCCAGGGTGTTCACCGGTCCGCAGGGCACGCCAGCCTGTTCCAGAATCCCGACCCACTCCCGGGTCGACCGCATCACGGTGGCCTGCCTCAGTTTCGGGACCAGTTCCTTGCGGTTGGCCACCCGGGCCCGGTTGGTGGCAAAGCGTTCATCGCTGGCCCATTCCGGGTGCCCGAGCACGTCGCACAGCCGGGCAAACTGCTGGTCATTACCCACCGTCAGCACCATGTTGCCGTCCGCGGTGGGGAAGTCCTGGTAAGGCACGATGTTGGGGTGGGCATTGCCCATACGCGCCGGTGCCTTGCCGGTGGTCAGGTAATTCATGGCCTGGTTGGCCAGGCAGGCCACCTGTACGTCCAGCAGCGCGGCCTCCACGTACTGCCCTTCCCCGGTCCGGTCCCGGTGGCTGAGGGCAGCGAGCACTCCGATGGTGGCGTAGAGCCCGGTCATGATGTCCGTCAATGCCACGCCGACCTTCATAGGCCCCGCCCCGGGCTCGCCATCTGGCTGGCCGGTGATGCTCATCAGCCCGCCCATGGCCTGGATCAGGAAGTCATAACCCGGGCGGCTGGCGTAAGGGCCATCCTGGCCAAAGCCGGTAATGGAGCAATAGATGAGTTTCGGATTGATGCGCCTGAGGCTGTCGTAATCCAGGCCGTAGCGCTTGAGGCCGCCGACCTTGAAGTTCTCCAGCACCACATCCGATTCGGCCACTAGCTTGCGGACCAGCGCTTGCCCCTCGGGGTGGGCGATATCCACGGCCAGGGACTGCTTGTTGCGATTGGCGGTCAGGAAGTAGGCGGATAACTCGGCATTGCCATCCGCGCCCTGAAGATAGGGCGGCCCCCAGGACCGGGTGTCATCCCCAGTGCCCGGGCGCTCGATCTTGATTACCTCGGCGCCGAGATCCCCGAGGATCTGACCGGCCCAGGGGCCAGCCAGAACCCGGGAAAGATCCAGCACACGCAGGTGCGACAGGGGGCCTGCCATCCGACTCTCCTCGCAACCGACGTGTTAGCGCATGCCACCGAGGCACAGGTATTTGAGCTCCATGAACTCGTCCAGGCCATAACGGGAACCTTCCCGGCCCAGGCCGCTTTCCTTGACCCCGCCGAACGGCGCCGCCTCGGTGGAAATAATGCCCTCATTGATACCGATCATGCCGGTTTCCAGGGCTTCGGCCACGTGCCAGATGCGACGGATGTCGTTGCTGTAGAAATACGCTGCCAGACCGAATTCCGAATCATTGGCCATGGCAATCGCCTGTTCCTCGGTGTCGAACCGGAACAGCGGCGCCACCGGACCAAAGGTTTCCTCACTGGCCACCAGCATGTCCTGGGTGACGTCGGTAAGGATGGTCGGCTCGAAGAAGGTACCGCCGAGCGCATGCACCTTGCCACCAAGGGCCACCTTTGCACCCTTGGTGGTGGCATCGGCGATGTGCCGCTGGACCTTGTCCAGGGCTGCGGCATTGATCAGCGGGCCCTGCTGGGTGTCACCTTCAAGGCCGGCACCGACGATCATCTTGCTGACGGCTGCCTTGAGCTTTTCAACAAATTCGTCATAGACACCGGACTGGACATAGATACGGTTGGCGCACACGCAGGTCTGCCCGGTGTTGCGGTACTTGGAGGCCATCAGCCCCGCCACCGCGGCATCGAGATCGGCGTCGTCAAAGATGATGAACGGGGCATTGCCACCGAGCTCCAGACTCACTTTCTTGACCGTGCCGCTGGCCTGGCGCATCAGCAACTTGCCCACCGGCGTGGAGCCGGTGAACGACACCTTACGGATGACCGGATTGGTGGTCAGCTCCTCACCCACCTCCGGCGCCCGACCTTTCGAGCAGGTCACGATGTTGAGAATCCCAGGCGGGACACCGGCTTCTTCCGCTAGCGCAGCCAAGGCCAGGGCGCACAGCGGGGTATCCTCGGCCGGCTTGACCACCACCGGACAGCCTGCGGCCAGGGCCGGGGCCACCTTGCGGGTGATCATGGCCACCGGGAAGTTCCAGGGCGTGATTGCCGCCACCGCCCCGATGGGCTGCTTGATCACCACGATGCGCTTGTCGCGACCGTGACCCGGAATCACGTCGCCATAGGCGCGCTTGGCCTCCTCGGCGAACCACTCGATGAAACTGGCGCCGTAACCCACCTCACCCCGGGCTTCCGCCAGCGGCTTGCCCTGCTCCGCGGTCATCAGCCGGGCCAGGTCTTCCTGGTTCTGCATCACCAGATCAAACCACCGGCGCAGGATACCCGCGCGTTCCTTGGCCGGACGGGCACGCCATTCCGGCCAGGCCGCCTCGGCCGACTGGATCGCCTGCCGGGTATCGTCGGCGCTCATGTCCGGCACGTTGGCCAGATGTTCGCCATTGGCCGGGTTGGTCACCGGCAACAGACCACCGGAACGGGCCTGGACCCATTCGCCATTGATATAGGCGCTTTCGCGCAGCAGTTCCGGATTCGTCAAACTGATAGTCATCACAGTCCTCACAGGAGAGAATCAACGCCCTCAGAGCAGATAGCTTTCAATCACATCCCTGACAAAGGCAGCATAGTCGTCAACGGCCACATTCTGGTCGCGGTACTTCCGGCGCTTCAGGTACCAGTCCTGTAGCAGGGCCTTGATCATCGAGGCCACCAGCCGGGCATTCCTCGGCCGGTACACGCCTGCCTCGATACCGTCCTCGATAACACCCAGGAAGATGTCTTCGATCTCCAGTTCGATGGCCACAGCATCCCGCTTTTCCGGTGCCGGCAGGCTCTTCGCTTCCATGTAGGAGAAATAGAACCAGGCCCGCATCAGTTCGCTCAGGTACAGGTGCGCCTTGATCGCCGAGAACAGCTTGTCACGTACGTCATTCACCTCGCGAGTGTAGTGCAACAAAGTGCGGCGGGTGATGGTGAAGCCGTGGCTCTGGATCAGGTGGATCAGGTCGTCCTTGTTGCGAATGTAGGCATAAAGGCCGCCCATGCTCATGCCCGAGTCCGAACACAGATCCCTCAGGGTCATGGCATGGAAGCCCTTGGAATTGGCCAGTCTCAGCGTCGATTCGATGATGCGGATCAGGTTCTTGACCGCCGTCGCCTCCTTCTTGATGCTGATCCTGTCCTTATTCTGCTGATATACCTCTCGGACCACACCTTCCTTGGACAAACTCAACTCGTCGCGAAACGCCTCATAATTTTCAATCATTGCTGCCACGCCTGTCTGCTCCTGCGGCGGGGATTATAAGTCAGATCACGCAACCGACAGGAACCGGTCCTGGGTTGCCTGATCTTTGCGCAACTCGTCGCTGGGTGCCTCATGCACGACCTGCCCTTTTTCCAAGATGTACGCCCTGCGGGCATGTTTCAGCGCGAACTGCACGCTCTGGTCAGTGAACAGGATGGTCGTGGTCTTGCTCAGATCATCGATCAGCTCGCCGATCTGCTGCACAATCACCGGCGCCAGCCCCTCGTTCGGCTCGTCCAGCAACAACAATCTGGGCTGGATCATCAGTGACCGGGCCACCGCCAGCATCTGCTGCTGGCCACCGGAGAGGGTAGCACCGTCCTGGTCCGCCCGTTCCCCCAGCATCTCGTACTTCTTCAGGATACCGTCCACGGTCCAGCGCGCGGCACTGCCCTTACGCTGGTAGGAGGCCACCTCCAGATTGTCACGCACGCTCAGGCCGGGAAAAATCCGCCGATCCTCGGGCACATAGCCGATGCCCGCCCGGGCGATCTGGTGCGCCGGCAGGCCGTGTACCGGCTTGCCATCAAAGATCACCTCGCCGGACCGGGGCGGGGTCAGTCCCATGATGCTTTTCAGGGTCGTGCTCTTGCCGGCACCGTTGCGCCCCAGGATGCACACGGTTTCTCCCTCGTCCAGTTGCAGGGTCACGCCCTGAAGAGCCTGGCTCTCACCGTAGAAGGTCTGGATATTGCGAACATCAAGAATCATGTGTTGGCCTCCTCGACCACCTCGTCTTCTTCCTCACCCAGGTAGGCGGCACGAACCTCCGGATGGCTCTTCACTTCCTCCGGCGCACCGGCGAACAGCTTCTCGCCCCGGTGCATGACCAAGATCCGGTCGGCCAGATTGAAGACCACGTCCATATCGTGCTCGGTGATCAGGAAGGTGTAATCGCCACTGTCCGCCAGGTTTTTAACCAGCTTGGTGGTACGCCGGGTCTCGTCGGGGGTCATACCGGCGGTGGGTTCGTCCAGCAGCACCAGTTTGGGCCGGGTAGCCAGCACCATGGCGATCTCCAGCAGGCGTTTGTCACCGTAACTGATGATCTCGGCGCGCTGGTCCTTGAGACCATCAATACCCAGACGCGCCAGCAGCTCAACGGCTTCTTTCTGGATGCCGGTATTACGCGAGGCAATGTTGAACAGCTTGCGGCTGTGGCCATGATAGGCCGACAGCACCACCTCCACGTTTTCCTGCACCGTCATCTCGGGGAAAATATTGTTGATCTGGAACGAACGGGACACTCCTAGCCGGCTGATTTTGTGCGGCGGCAGCCCGGTGATGTCCTGCCCGTCGAGGGTGATTTTGCCCTCGGTTGGCAGCATCCGCCCGGACACCATGTTATAGAAGGTGGTCTTGCCGGCACCGTTGGGGCCGATGATGGCAATGGTTTCCTTCGGCATGACTTCCAGGTTAATACCATTGACGGCAGTGACCCCACCGAACCGTTTGGTCAGGTTGTCTATGTTCAGGATCGGTTTGCTCATTTCTTCACCTCCATCCACCAGTCAAGGGCGGTACCCAGCAGGCCCTTGCGGAAGAAAATCACCATCATGGCCAGGATGATGCCGAGGACCAGCATCCAGGACTCGGTGAAACTGGTGATCCAGGTCTCCAGCAACACGAACACCGCCGAGCCAACGAACGGACCCAGGAAGTAACCGGTGCCACCGAGAATCGCCATCAGGACCGGCTCGGCGGACATGGACCAGTGCAACAGCTCCGGACTGGCCACCCGCAGGAACGGGGCGATCAGGCCACCGGCCAGACCGGCGAAGGTACCCGCGATGACGAAGGCCACCAGGCGGTAAGTCCGGACATTCAGGCCGGCGAAGGACACCCGCTCGGGGTTCTGGCGGATGGCCTTCAAGATCATGCCGAAGGAACTGCGGCAGATCAGGTACAGCACCACCGCGGCAATGGCGACGATGGCCAGCACCACATGGTAGTAGACCGCCGGGTTACCCAGGGTCAGGTCCAGGCCAAGGCCGAAGGAGCCCAGGGTGAAGCCCGCCAGGCCGTCACTGCCGTTGGTCACGGATCGCCACTGGTAAGCGATGGCAAACACCATCATGCCGAACGCCAGGGTCAGCATGGCGAAATACACCTCGTTGAGGCGAACGCTCAGGAAGCCAATCACCAGGGCCAGCAACGCCGAGGCACCCATGGACACCAGCAGACAGGCCAGGAACGGCCACTCCAGGTGGATCAGTACCAGCGCCGTGGCGTAGGAACCGATACCGAAGAAAGCCGCATGTCCGAAACTGAGCATGCCGGTGTAACCGAAGATCAGATTGAAGCTGGCCGCAAACAGGCCAAGGATCAGGATTTCGGTGAGGATAAAGATATAGAAGTAGGAGGCGATCCAGGGCACTGCAATCAGGCCCGCAATCACCACGGCCAGAAGGCCCATCAGAATTTTGGTCTTCATGCGGCTGCCCCCTTGCCCATGATGCCATTGGGTTTGAACAACAGAACCAGCGCCATGCCAAGAAACGGCAGCAGCAGGTTCACTTCCGGCAGGTAGCGGCCGCCAAAGCCGTGAATCAGGCCGAGGACAATGGCACCGAGCAATGCGCCCGGGAAGCTACCCAGACCGCCGATGACCACCACAATGAACGACTCGATGATGATCTTGTCACCCATGCCAGGGTCCAGTGCCCGCATCGGCGCCGCCACCACGCCGCCAACAGCGGCCAACCAGGCACCAAACGCAAATACACCGGTGACCACCATACGGGTGTTGATACACAGGGCTTCGGCCATGTCCCGGTCCAGTGCCGCGGCACGCATGATGCGACCCACGCGGGTGCGGTTGAACAGGTACCAGAGCCCGGCTAGCAACAGCAGACCGATAACAATGACAAACAGACTGTAGGTGGACACGGAACTGCCCAGCAGTTCGACCGAGCCTGACAGCAACTGAGGTGGCTGGACCACCTGGATACCGCTGCCCCAAATGGTGCGGACACTCTCGTTGATAATCAGCAGGATCGCGAAGGTCAGCAGCAGGCTGTCCGCGACGTCCCGGCTGTAGATGAATCGCAACAGCACACGATCGATGATGACAGCCAGGATGGCCACACCGATCGGTGCCAGTAACAGGGCTGCCCAGAAGGGCATTCCCACAAGGTTGATCAGGGTGAATGCCAGATAGGCTCCCAGCATATAGAGAGCCCCGTGGGCAAAGTTGATGATGTTCAGAACACCGAACACGATATTCAGACCCACTGCAATGATGAATAGCAGCAGCCCGATATCGAGACTGTTCAGCAACGCCGCTCCGATGCCAGACATGGATTACCTCATTAGGTTAGGGCCGGTTACATGGCGCCCCGCAGGGCGGGCGCCACGGCAAGCTTTTGAAAAGGTTCAGATCAGAGCTTGCAACCGGTCTCTTCAATGGTGCGGGCTACTTCTTCACCGTCAAAGATCTGCAGGTTGGTCAGGGTCCGGATACCGTGCTCGGGATGCATCGGGCCGGAAACACCCCAGTTCGGGCTGACCATGGCCTGGTTATCGCCTTTGCGGAAAGTCACCGTACCGTTGGGGGCTTCCATGCTCATACCGCTGAGAGCCTTGGCCACAGCCGGGCCTTCGGTGGTTCCGGCCGCTTCCATCGCCTGCTTGTAAGCATAGATGGCAGCATAGGCACCCTCGGCGTTATAGCTCGGCGGATTGCCGTAGGCATCGATGTAGGCCTTCACGAAACGGTCGTTGATGTCGTTGTCGTAGGCCTCGTACCAGTAACGGGTGGACAGGTGCACACCCTCGGGCATTTCCTCACCCAGGGCAGAAAGCACTTCGGTGGCAGCACCGACGGTGAACATCAGCTCCATGTCCTTCTCGAAAAAGCCACGGGTATTGGCCTGACGGATGAAGTTGACCAGGTCACCACCCCAGACCGAGATCAGCACACCGTCAGCGTCCGAGTTCATCACCCGGTCAATGAACGGAGTGAAGTCCTCGGCCCCGAAGCGCGGGAAGTTGGTCTCCGACATCAAGTTCACATCCGGTTTGATGTCCTTCAGGTAGTTGCCAAAGAACTCCCAGGACTGGTGACCGAAAGCGTAGTCCGGGCCAATGGTGGTCCAGTTGGTGGCATCGGTTTCCGCTGCAACCAGAGCGGCAGCCTTCATGTTCTGGGCCACGTTGACGCTGATGCGGTAGGTGAACGGGTTACACAGCTTGCCGGTGACATCCGGCGTGGCCGCGTGGGTGATGATCAGCGGCTTCTGCAGCTCCGGCATGGTCGGCACCATGCCCTGGGCGACACCCGAGCTGTCCAGCCCCACCAGGGCATCCGCCCCTTCGGAGTAGACCAGCTTACGGGCAGCCTGGATGGCGACCGATGCCTTGCCCTGGCTGTCCTCGTAGATCATTTCCACCTGCCGGCCGAGAATACCACCGGAGGCGTTGATTTCATTGACCGCTAGGTCGATGCCCTTCTGGGCAAACTCACCGTAGGTGGCGGCACTGCCGGAGAGGATATAGAGGCCGCCGATCCGGATCGGGTCCTCGGCATAGCTAGTCCCCGCGGTAGTCAGGGTCGCGGCTGCGGTCATCGCAACCAGCAGTTTCTTCATGCTTGTTTTCTTCATGGTATTGCTCCTGTGTTCTTGTCTTTGTTGTCACTGGAACTGTCAGGCCCGTTACATCGGTGCCCGTTTTCGTTGGTCTGAATGCGTTGTTCGCGCTATCGCAACCTCCTGCTGACCATGGTCAGCCCAATCATCGGGACAGGGAGTCCCGGAGAATGTTCTTGCGGATCTTGCCGGTGGCGGTCTTGGGCAGCTCGCCCAGCACCACCTTCCTCGGCGCCTTGAAGTGCGCCATGTTGTCCCGGCAAAAGGCAATGATGTCCTCAGCGGTCAACTCGTCACCGTCATCAACGGGATTGACGAAGGCACAGGGCACCTCACCCCACTTCTCGTCAGGCATGGCCACCACTGCCGCTTCGGAGACTTTCGGGTGCCGGTAGAGCACTTCCTCAACTTCCAGGCTGGAGATGTTCTCGCCGCCGGAGATGATCACATCCTTGGCCCGGTCCCGGATTTCAACGTAGCGGTCGGGGTGCATGACCGCCAGGTCGCCGGTGTGGAACCAGCCATCCCGGAAGGCCTTGTCGGTAGCGTCCGGGTTCTTGAGATAGCCCTTCATCACGGTGTTGCCCCGGATGCAGATCTCGCCCATGGTCCTGCCGTCGGCCGGTACCGGCTCGCCGCTGGTCATGTCCAGAATGTCCACGTCGTCCAGGCCATGGGTGGGGACACCCTGCCGCGACATCTTCACGGCCCTCTCTTCCAGGGGCAGCGCCTGCCATTCCGGCTGGGGCACGCACAGGTTGGACGGACCAAAGGTTTCGGTCAGGCCGTACAGGTGCGTGATCTCGAAACCGATTTCCTCCGCCTTGCGGATCACACTGCTGGGGGGCGCGGCGCCACCCAGGGCGAAACGGGCACGCCGTGAAAGGGTCAGGTTCTCACGACCAAGATCCTGCACCAGCATGTTCATCACTACCGGGGCGCCGCACATGTGGGTCACGCCGTATTCCTCGATCCGGCGATAGATCTCCCGGGTATCCACTTCCCGCAGGCAGACATGGGTGCCGCCAACGGCGGTGATCGCCCAGGTGTAGGCCCAGCCGTTGCAGTGGAACATCGGCAACGTCCACAGGTAGACAGTCTCGGCGGTCATATCGAAGGCCATGGCGTTCGACATGGCGGCCAGGTAGGCACCCCGGTGATGGTAGACCACGCCCTTGGGATTACCGGTGGTGCCGGAAGTGTAGTTCAGGGTGATGGCATCCCACTCGTCGTCCGGCTGCGACCAAGAGGCTTCCGGGTCGCCCTCGGCCAGCAGGGATTCGTAGTCCAGTTCAGCCAGGCCTTCGCTGGGGCCGGACTTGCGCTCGATAGCCACCAGCAGCGGCGGCACCTCCAGCTCGGCAATCGCCGCCCGGACCTGGTTTTCCCACTGGGTGTCGTAGAACAGCACCCGCGCCTCACCGTGGGCCAGGATGAACGAGAGGGTACCCGCGTCCAGACGGATATTCATGGAGTTGAGCACCGCCCCCGCCATGGGCACCGAGTAATGGGACTCGAGCATTTCATGGCTGTTGGGGCACAGGATCGCTACCGTGTCGCCAGGGGATATACCCCGGGCGCGCAAGGCATCCGCCATCTGCCGGCAACGGCGATACAGATCGCGGTAGGACAGGCTCATGTCATCGTCGATGACCGCCTGCTTGTCCGGGTAGACTCGCGCCGATCGCTGCAGCAGGGTCAGCGGGGTCAGGGCTGAATGGTTGGCGGCGGTCTTGTTCAGGTTCTTGTACTTGTTCATATCGCACCGTGTTGGACTGTCCGGATTACTTCAGAAAGCCCGGATTGTTGATTCTCAACCGGGCCTCCGTCATGCCCTTCAGAACCGATCTCAGTTCCGGATCATCGCCATCGAGCCGGCGGTCACGGAGGGCCCGGGCGAGGGTCTGCTCGCCCTTTGAAGGGTCATCCGGTAACTGGTGTCCAGCCATAAATTTCGATAGTGACCGGTCGGTGGCTTCAGGCTCACCCTGAGCCCGCTGCTCGATCTCCCGGATGGCCATGCCCATGGCGTTGGCGATCATCAGGGCCTGGTATTTATGCTCTCCCGCCAGATCCGGTACCAGGGAATCCAGTAATACCTGGCGGGCCTCGGTCAGCAGGTCGCGGCTATCCGGCTCGTTGATCATTGCCCTTCCTCCAATTCCGGAATCTGGTTCAGCAGGTCGTATTCCATCTGGGCCACCATACGCCCGGTCAGGGCCAGCTCCAGCGAGCGCTGTTCGCCGGACATGTGCCGGCGTGCCTGTTGCAACGCGATCATCGCCCAGCGCACCAGCGCCATGACTTCCCAATAGCTGACAGTCGCCGGATCGATGTCGGCGCCACTCACTTCCCGGTAACTGGCCAGAAGATCGTCTTTGTCGCCAACGCCTCCAACTTCCCGGTCATCACCACCGAAGCGCCAGCTGCGGCAGCAGAGCCAGCCCAGGTCTTCGCAGGGATCACTCCAGGCGGCAAATTCCCAGTCCAGCACTGCAGTCAGCTCGTCACCATCCACCATGTAGTTTCCGGTGCGGAAATCGCAGTGACACAGCACCGTGGGACCGGGTTCCGGCGCGTGGTCTTCGAGCCAGTTCAGGGCCCATTCGAGGACCGGATGCGGTTCCCCGATTTCCTCCAAGTAGCGGCGGTACAGCGCCACCCGGCTCAGGGCCGGATTGTTCCCTGTCGGCAGTCCCAGAAAAGCCAGCGAATCCATCGGCGGCCGCACTGTGTGCAGCCGGGCCAGCTCGGCACCGAGCCGGCGCACGAGGTGCCGACGCTGATCGTCGGTAAGAT
Organism: Marinobacter flavimaris; assembly: GCF_045057155.1. Lineage (NCBI taxonomy): Bacteria > Pseudomonadati > Pseudomonadota > Gammaproteobacteria > Pseudomonadales > Marinobacteraceae > Marinobacter > Marinobacter flavimaris. The sequence continues at coordinate 3,965,870 of NZ_CP171359.1, read as the reverse complement.
CACCCTTGACCAGTTTCCGTGGCGAGGCGGACCCGGAAGCCCGGCTCATGACATAAAAGATTCGGCCGCTGACTTCGGCGTCCTCACACAGCCAGAGCGGCTCCGGAGCGGTAACTCCGGCGCCGAATGCGGCCTGCAACACTCGGAACTCCTCCGGCCGGGACAAACTCTCCGACACCCCCGAGGGGGCGTCTTGCCGGACCACGAATTCCTGCCGGCCCGGCCGGTCGCCGCCTTCCAGCTCCAGGGTTAACCCGAAGTTATCCTGGATGGCGCCCCCGGACAGCTTGCTGAACTCGATGACCCGCGCGTTGCGGGCGCCGGTCTGCCGGACAATAAAATTGCAGAAGGTGTCGGCCAAAGCAGACATCAGGGCTTCACTCCCCAGTGCCAGAAATCGGTGCGCTCCGACAGCAGCAGCTTCGAGAACACCATCTTGTGCACTTCCGAGGCGCCATCCACCAGACGTGCCTGGCGGGCATAGCGGTAGATCCACTCCAGCGGAGTATCCTTTGAATAGCCCCGGGCGCCACAAAGCTGGATGGCGGTATCGACGGCCTTGTGCAGGGTATCGGCCACGGCAACCTTGGCCATGGACACTTCCTTGCGGGCAAAGTCGCCCTGATCGAGTTTCCACGCCGCGTGCATGGTCAGCAGCCGGCCGATCTGGATCTCCATGGCGGCCTCGCCGAGCAACCACTGGACACCTTCACGCTGGGCCAGGGTCTGGCCGAACGACTGACGTTTCTCCACGTAATCGGTGGCGATCTCGAGCGACCTACGGGCCAGCCCGAGCCAGCGCATGCAGTGGGTCAGGCGGGCGGTGCCCAAACGGATCTGGGTGACCTTGAGGCCATCGCCCACTTCCATCAGCCGGTTCTTATCGGGAATTTCCAGGCCGTCAAAACGGATCTCGCAATGACCACCGTGCTCCTCCGGCCCCATGATCGGAATGCGGCGGACCACTTCCCAGCCCGGATCGTCCTTGTGGAACATGAAGGCGCTGAGCCCCTTGCGGGTATCGTCGGAGGTACGGGCAATCAAAATGAAATGGGACGCCTCCCCGGCCCCGGTGATGTAATGCTTGTGACCATGGATCACCCAGCGGTCGCCCTTGCGGGTGGCGGTGGTCTGCATCATGCCGGGGTCCGAGCCGCAGCCGGGAGGTGGCTCAGTCATGGCGAAGGAGGAGCGGACCTGGCCCTCGACAATGGGCTTGAGCCAGCGCTCCTGCTGGGCCTCGGTGGCCACCTTGGCCAACACGATCATGTTGCCGTCATCGGGCGCCGCGGAGTTGAACACCACCGGCCCGAAGATGGACCGGTTCATCTCCTCGTAGCAAGCCGCCATGCCCTGGATATCCAGGCCCTGGCCACCCAGGTGCTCGGGAATCTGGAGGCACCAAAGGCCCTGTTGTCTGGCCTTGGCACGCATCTGTTCCAGATACTCCGGTGCAATGTTCTCGTGCTCGTCATATGCCTCCGGGTTCTGCTCCAGCGGCAACAGCTCCTGTTCCACAAAGTCCCGGATACGCTTCCGATACGACTCGTTCCTGGGGTTCAGATTGAAGTCCACAGCCTGCTCCTTACAGCGAGGATTGAAGATGGCCGCCATCCACCACAAGGGTGCTGCCGGTCATGTAGTCGGAAAGATCTGAGGCCAGCAGCAGTAACGGACCACTGAGGTCACCGGCCTGCCCCAGACGACGCTGGGGAATACGGCGGATCATCTTCTGGCCGGGCTCGCTGGCGAAAAAATCACGGTTCAGGTCGGTCTCGATGTAGCCCGGCGCAAGGGCATTGACGCGAATACCATACCGGGCCCATTCCAGCGCCAGTGCCCGGGTCAGCTGCTCGACTCCGGCCTTGGCCGCCGCATAGGGCGCCACATTGCCGGCCACACGATGGCCGAGGATAGAAGAAATCATGATGATGCTGCCGCCCCGGTTGGTGGCGGACAGACGACGGGCAGCCTCGTTGGCTACCAGCCAGCATCCCTTGAGGTTGGTATCGACCACCGTGTCCCAGTCGGAGCCGGTCAGATCCATCGCCTTCTTGCTGGTGGCGACACCGGCATTAGAAACCACCACATCCGGAAGGCCGACATCGTCGGCCATGGTGTCGAAGGCTTCGGTGACACTCGCCTCGTCGGTGACATCCATGGTGACCACATGGATCCGACCGGCATACTCGGGAAAATCGCCCTTGAGAGAGTCCAGCGCCTCGCGGCGGCGGCCACTGACAATGACGGTGGCACCTGTCTCGAGAAGGCAGTGGGTAAAGCTGTGGCCCAGGCCACCGGCAGCTCCGGTCACCAGAGCCGTCTTACCATCAAGTCGCAGGGACCAGTTTGTAGTGCCAAGGTTAGTCTTATTGGAATTGTTCATGTTTCAACCTCCGAGAACCAAAAATAGAACGAGCGCTCGAATTATTCAAGCATGAAATGTAATCTCTCACAAAGAAAGCCTCCTAACCAGACGCCCCCATGTATTTGGCATCACTGGCCACTTAACGCATGCTGGCTAAAAGTAACTGACGAGAGCACCCATGAATCCAACCATAGAACTCCTGAAATCCCACCGTTCCATCCGCAAATTCACCAGCGAGAAAATTCCCGAGAATCTGCTCAGGGAACTGGTTCGCGCCGGCCAGTGCGCCGCCACCTCGAACCATGTGCAGGCGTATTCCATTATTCACGTGATTGATCCGGACAACCGCCGGAGAATTGCCGAACTTGCCGGGGGACAGGGCTATATCGCTGATTGCTCGGACTTCCTGGTGTTCTGCGCCGATATGCGGCGCTCGACCGACGCCGCCGGGCGCGCCGGGGCAGACGTGGTACGGGGGATGACCGAACAGCTGCTGGTTGCCACCATCGACACCAGCCTGATGGCGCAGAATGTCGCGATTGCCGCGGAGTCCGAGGGGCTTGGTCTCTGCTACATCGGGGGCATACGCAACAATCCGGCGGAGATCAGCGAGATACTTCGACTGCCGGAGCATGTGTACCCGGTATTCGGCATGTGCCTGGGCTATCCGGACCAGAACCCCGAGGTAAAGCCCCGCCTGCCGGTGGAGGCGATTCTCAAGGAAGACTACTACTCCGATGCCCGTGACGAGGAACTGGTCGCCGGGTTCGACCGCACCATGAACCAGTACTACCGGGAGCGCACCGGTGGTAACAAGGACACCACCTGGTCCGAGCAGCTCAAGCCGCTGTTCACCTCGAAACTGCGGCCGCACATGCGCGATTTCCTGCGCAAATGCGGCTTCGAGATGAAATAGCCGCTAGGCAGTAGCTTTCGGCCTGGTGACCCGGTCCACCAGATACACGAGGCCATGGTAGTCGATGCCGCTGTGCCGGCTGAGCCCGATCTCGCAGGTACGGCTGGTGGATATCCCTTCCTCGCAGCCGGCCGTCTGCTCGGCCAGCGTTTTCAGCGAGTGGGCGTTCAGCTCCGGCACATTGAAGCCTTTATCCCCGGCAAAGCCACAGCAGTGGATGCCCTCGGGGATCACCACATTACTACTGCAGCGGCGAGCGATATCGATAAGACCCTGTGATTCCCCAAGATGCTGGGTACTACAGGTGACGTGCACGGCCAGCGGGGTCTGCTCCGGCTCGAAATCCAGGCGCTCGTAAAGATGATCACGAATAAACCGGACCGGGTCGAACAGTGTGAGCCCGGCCTCTTCGGCAGCTTCACGGATCTGCAGGGTGCAGGGGCTGGTGTCGCAATAGATCGGATCCACACCATTGCGGCTGGCCCGCAACAGCGCCGAAATCAGTTCATCTTTTTTGGATGCCGCCTGGTCCGGATAGCCCTTGGAGGCAAATGGCTGGCCGCAGCACAGACTGTCCAGCGCCTCCGGATACACCACCTGGTAACCACCTTTCTCCAGCAGCCTCCGGGTCACGCTGATCAACGGCTCCTGCGCCTTATCGCTACGGGCCGGGCCCATGGTCCGGGACACACAGGCGGCCAGATACACCACCCGGGGCCGACCATCGGCCGGATCCTCCTGTGCTGCTGGTGACACAAACCGCACCGGCTGCGGCAGACTCGGATCCCACTGGGCTACCTTGCCCCCGGACACCTTGCGAACGCCCGCACTGAGACGAGTCAGCAGTGGCGCGCCCATCAGCCGTTCGGCCATGGAGGCGCCAGCCAGGACAAAACGGGTCGCTTTCAGTGCGCCGGCAAAATGTTTCGCCAACTGATTGGCTACAGACTGCCCGCTGGCGCTTTCAGTGCGCAGCTTACGCACCAGATCGCCGGTATTGATACCCACCGGACAGCGCTGGGCACAGAGGCCGGTCGCGGCGCAGGTATCCAGGCCGTGGTACTGGTAGGCTTTCTCCAGTTCGGCAGTGTCTTCTCCGGCACGGCGGCGGGCCTGGATATCCCGCCAGATCACGATGCGCTGACGGGGTGAGAGGGTGAGTCCCTCCGAGGGACACACCGGCTCGCAGAAACCGCATTCAATGCATTTATCCACCAGGGGATCGGCCTCGGGAAGGGGCTTCAGATTCTTGAGGTGGATCTGCGGGTCTTCCGAGAGCACAACATCCGGATTGAGCAGATTCTCCGGGTCCAGCAGCCGCTTGATCTGCCACATCAGCTGCCAGGCATCATGCCCCCACTCCAGCTCCACAAACGGCGCCATGTTGCGGCCAGTCCCGTGCTCCGCCTTCAAAGAACCACCAAACTCCACCGCCACCAGCTGCGCCACATCCTGCATGAAGGCCTCATAGCGGGCGACTTCCGCAGGGTCGTCAAAGCCCTGGGGGAACACGAAGTGCAGGTTGCCCTCCAGGGCGTGGCCAAAGATGATCGCGTCGTCATAACCATGCTTCACAAACAGTTCCTGGAGACGGGTAACCCCCTCGGATAGCTGATCGATCGGGAAGGTCACATCCTCGATGATCACGGTGGTACCGTTCGGTCGCACTGCGCCCACAGCGGGGAAGGTACCCTTTCGAATGGCCCACAGCTGGTCAGAGACTTTGGCATCGCGGGTGAAATCCACCTGTTGCTCAAGCGGAAAATCCGCCAGGGACGCACTGATCCGGGCCAGCTGTCCATCCAGACTCTCCGAGGAGGGCGCCCGGGTCTCCACCAGCAGCGCGCAGGCATCCTCCGACAGGTCATGAATCCAGTCAGGCAGGCCGGGCTTGTCCTGCACCGAGCGAAGGCTACGGCGATCCAGCAGCTCCACCGCCGCCACAGGCTGCGACCGCAACGCCGACGCCGCCCGGCAGCAGGTCTCGGCATTACGGAACACCAGCAGCGCCGTGGCCTTGTCGGGGTATTCCGGCACTGTGTTGTAGGTGACAGCACTCACGAAACCCAGGGTGCCTTCGGAGCCCACCATCAGATGGGTGAGAATGTCGATGGGATCCTCAAAGTCCACCAGGGAGTTCAGGGACAACCCGGTGGTGTTTTTCAGGCGGTATTTGTGCCGAATACGTTCCGCCAGCTCCGGATTCTCCCGGGTATTGATAGCCAGCTTTTTCAGGGCCGCCAGCAACTCGCCATGACTGTCGCGGAACACCGCCACACTCGCCGGGTCCTCGGTATCCAGCACGGCGCCGTCTGCCAGCACCAGGCGCATGCCAGCCAGGGTGTGGTAGCTGTTCTGGGCCGTGCCACAGCACATGCCACTGGCGTTATTGGCAACAATGCCGCCGATCTTGCAGGCGTTGATGGAAGCAGGATCGGGACCGATCTTGTAACCCCTGGGCGCAAGCCAGGCGTTGGCCTGGGCGCCGATCACACCGGGCTGCAGGCGAATCTGGCGGCCTTCAGCGCGGATGTCGTGCCCGTTCCACTGGTCGCCAAGGACAATCAGGATGGAGTCGCTGATGGCCTGCCCGGAAAGGCTGGTACCGGCGGCCCGGAAAGTCACCGGCACCTTGTGGTTGCGGGCAATCGCCAGAAGATCGACCACCTCGGCCTCTTCCTGAACCCGCACCACCACCTTGGGGATCAGCCGGTAGAAACTGGCGTCGGTTCCGAACGCGAGGGTGGACACCGGATCGTTGAACACCCGGTTTCCCGGAATCCGTTGCCGGATATCGGCCAATGTGGCTGCGGAAAAGCTCATAGGTCCTCCAGAACCAGCACGATGAGCTCACGAGGCCCGTGAGCGCCATAAGCCAGCACCTGTTCGATGTCCGCAGTCTTGGACGGGCCGGACACCAACAGGACATTGGTGGGCAGCCCGGCTGCCCAGTCCTGAGACACCATCATGTCATACAGATTGTCGTGAATCTCGCTGGCCTTGAGCAGGGCAATATGGACTGGAGGTACCAAACTCATCAACCGCGGTTCGTGGCGATCCGGCCAGAGCACGACTGTACCGGTGGCAGCAATACCACCCAGGGTGCCGGTCAGGCTGGCATCCACATTCCAGAACAGCTCTTCCTTCCAGGCCTCCACCGGCTGATCGTAGGCCAATAACTCGATCGTCTGCTCCGTGGCCTCAAAGTGAGCTTGCAAGGCGCGGCCGTGGTCTGTGCCCGGCGCGCACAACAGATTTCGGAGGTTGCGTTTGTTCAGCAGCTGCGTCACCAGATCCGGCCAGCTGTCAGAACGGCACTGATGCACCTCCGTGTGAACCGCCTCCATCAGGCTGCGCAACCGGGCGACGCGGTCTGCCGGCGCGTAGCGCCACGGCCGAGTTACCAGCCCCTCGTCGAACTCGTCCGGGCGGGGAGTCGTGCCGGCAAGGCTGTTTCTCAGTTTACCAAGGATATTCGCGCGGGCGGTCATGATGGCCGGCCTCCGTTCTGATCAAGATGCCGCGCCGCCAGATCATGCAGGGAACGACGGGCGGGCACCGGTGCACTGTGATTCTCGGTCCAGGGGCCGGCCTTTTTCGGAGCCAGCGCCCGGAAGCGGGTCGCGGCCCAGAGGAAACTGCGATACAGCGCCGGCCGGGTATTCAGCATCTGCCAGCCGCGCCAGATCCAGCGCTCCGCCCGGGAATATTTGGCGCCACCACCTTTCACCTGCTGCGGCTGCTCCGGATCCTTCACATTTTCCTGACGCAGGCGCTGAAGCAGCTCGGGAATGGGAATCTTGACCGGGCACACCTCGCCGCAGGCTCCGCACAGGGAGGAGGCACTGGGGTGATCCGACACCTTGTCCAGACCGGCCATGTGCGGTGTGATGATCTTGCCAATCGGGCCCGGGTACACCTCGCCATAGGTGTGGCCGCCCACTCGGGTATAAACCGGGCAGTGGTTCATACAGGCGCCGCAGCGGATGCAGTTCAGGGTCTGACGCATCTGGGCATCGGCAAAGGCGCCGGTACGGCCGTTATCCAGCAGCACAAGGTGCACTTCTTCCGGACCATCCAGCTCGTGGGGCTTGCGCGGCCCGGATATCAGGTTCACATAGGTGGTAATGGGCTGCCCCAGGGCCGAACGGGTGAGCAGGGAAACCAGCGGCACCACATCCCTCAGGTTCGGCACCACTTTTTCAATGCCCGTAACCGCAATGTGCACCGGCGGCGCCGTGGTGCTCATGCGACCGTTGCCCTCGTTTTCCACCAGCAACAGGGTGCCGGTTTCGGCGATGGCGAAGTTCACTCCGGATACACCCACATCCGCATCCATGAATTTCCGACGCAGGGTCCGCCGGCCGATCTGGATCAGCTGGTTGACGTCTTCGGTCTCCGGCTCCCCCAGCTTGTCGTGAAACAGTTTGGACACCTGCCGGGCATTCTTGTGAATCGCCGGCATGATAATGTGGGACGGCTTTTCGTTATCGAGCTGGACAATGTACTCCCCCATGTCGGATTCCAGGCATTCAATGCCCCGCTCCGCCAGGTAGTCGTTCATCTCCATCTCTTCGCTGACCATCGACTTGCCTTTCACCACCTGGCTGCCCTTGCGGGCTTCAATAATGCCATGCACCAGGTCGTTGGCTTCCTCGACGGTCTCCGCCCAGTGAACCTTGACGCCATTCTCAGTCAGCTTCTGTTCCAATTGTTCCAGCAGGTCTGGCAAGTTAGAAAGGGCACCGGCCTTGATCCGGTTACCCAGTTCCCTCAGCCCTTCGCGCTCATCGGCATCGGGAAACGCGTTGGCCCGCTTGGTCATCAGCGAGTCCATGGCCACCCGGAAATTGTTGCGCAGCTGCCCGTCCGCCAGGGCTTCTTCGGCACGCCCCCGGAAGTCCGGAGTCAGCTCGGTCACCGGAATACGCTGGCTCATGCCACCTCCCCTTTGCTGGCACCATTGACTCGTTCCCACAGGAAGCTGGCCAGATGCCGTCCCCGGAAGCGCTCTTTCTGTTTCTCGAGGGAACCATTGATGTTCATCAGGCAGCCGCCATCGGCGGTGACCATTTCCACCGCGCCGGAATCCATCAACGAGCGCGTCTTATCCTTGACCATGGCTCCTGACACTTCCGGCATCCGCACCGAGAAAGTGCCGCCGAACCCGCAGCATTCGCTTTCATGGTCGTGATCGACGCGCTCAACACTCTCGAGCTGCCTCAACAGTTCACGGGCGTGGAGATGAGTGTTCATTTCCCGCCGCGCAGAGCAGGAGGTGTGCAGGGCAATCTTGCTGGGTGCACCTCGGTCCGACAGCTGCACCTTGCAAACCTTCAGGAGAAACTCGGTCAGCTCATAGGTGCGCTCGGCCAGCGCTTCCACCCGCTTGAGCGTGTCCGGCTCGTCGGCAAACAGCGCCCGGTAATGATGTCGGAACATGCCGGCACAGGAGCCGGATGGCACCACCACTGGCAGACCTGATCGATCGAGTAAATCCAGCTGGGCACGGGCCACGGCTTTGGCCTCATCCCGGTATCCCGAAGTCCAGGCAGGCTGTCCGCAGCAGCTCTGCTCCTGAGGGAAATGCACGCGGACGCCTTCACGTTCCAGCAGGCGAATGGCGTCCAGCCCGGCTTCCGGGAAAAACAGATCCACCACGCAGGTGCCAAACAGGGTGACGGCCTCGGGCTTTTCCGGGTAATGCCTTTCGGGTTCCCGCTCCGGGGCTACACGGGTGGCATTGGGGGCGGCATCGTAAAACAGGTCGCTCATTGACTGGTGCCTCAATACACTCTCAAACTGACCAATTTATAAATTGGTAATACCAATTGACATCGATAGTTAACCAAGGTATGGGAAAAAGACCGCCAATGTCAAAGGTTTTTGATGCAGAAGGCACACTTTACAGGTCTTATTCAGGCTAACCCTTGGCCGAGAGAGACCTATGTGATATTGGTATTACCAATAAATTTTTGATACGGGTACATCAGGAATGGCCATCGGACAGATCGCGCCGAAAAGACTCGCAGACACCATTGTTGAACAGCTGGAAACCATGATTCTGGAGGGCACCTTGCAGCCTGGCGAGCGACTGCCGCCAGAACGGGTGTTGTCGGAGCAATTCGGAGTGTCACGCCCTTCGCTGCGCGAGGCTATCCAGCGACTGACGGCCAGGGGCCTGCTGGTGAGCCGCCAGGGCGGCGGTAACTACGTCACCGAGTCCCTGGGTGGCAGCTTTAGTGACCCGCTGATTCCATTGCTGGAAAACCGGCCGGATGCCCAACGGGATTTGCTGGAGTTCCGACGCACCCTGGAAGCGGACTGCGCCTACTACGCGGCATTGCGGGCCACCGAGGTGGACCGCGCCCACCTGAAAACCGCCTATGAGGCGCTGCAAGCCTGCTACAGCACCGAAAAGGAGCGGGATCTGGAAGCCGAAGGCGCGGCGGACGCACGCTTTCACCTGGCCATTGCCGAGGCCAGCCACAACGTGATCCTTCTGCATACCATTCGCAACCTCTTCAACATGCTGAAGAGCAATGTGGTGACCAACATTGGCGGCATGTACCAGAGGGAGGCGGAGACCCGTCAGGGCCTGGTGGAGCAGCATCGAATGCTATACGAGGCCATCACGGAAGGTAGGGCCGACGAAGCCCGGGAACTGGCCGGCAAGCACATTCTGTACGTTCAGCAGGTGCTCTCGGAACGAAGCGAGAATAACCGTCGACTGGAGCGGTCCCTGCGGCGGGACAAACTGGCGCGAACCTGAACAAGCCCTGGCCGGTGCTCAGAGCATTCGATTGATCTCTTTCCAGAGCCTGCGATAGGCATCGGCAGCCACGGAGCTGGGCGCGAGCAGTTCCACAGGTGTGCCCTCCTCGCCCATTTTCTCCACCACACTGGCGTTCGGGATGATGGTTTTCAGGCCTTTGGGCAGGATCTCATCCTGGGCATTGATCAGTTCCCGATGCAGACCTTTGCGCCGATCGGCCATGGAATAAAACGGGTGCAGCTTACCCGGCTTCAGCTTTTTATCCTTCGCAAACTCCGCCAGCTGCTTCCAGCTGTTCAGGGACAGCCAGGTGGGAATGACCGGCACAAACACCTCGTCCGCCGCTTTCAGCACCTGTTCGGAAAGCCGGGACAGCGAGGGCGGGCAATCCAGTATTACCAGGCTGGTTTCCTCCGATAGCGGCGCCAGCCACTGTTTGATCAGGTTACTGCCATCCTCCTGGTCCAGTTTGACGTCGAGATTACGGAAACTCGTGTGGGACGGGATGAAATCCAGGTTTTCATAGTCGCTCTCGTGAATGAACTCGGCGATGGGCGTCTTCCCCTTGAGCAACTGCGACAACTTGTGCCCTTTGATCTTGTCGGCACCGGCCAGGTACCAGCTGGAGGCGCCCTGGGGGTCCAGATCCCACAAAAGCGTCGAATACCCGGCCTGGCTGGCCAGATAAGCGATGTTCACGGCAGCGGCGGTTTTGCCAACACCGCCCTTAAGACTGTAAAACGCAATGGTCCTCATCCTGTCAGATCCTTTTATCCAGGCATAAAAAAACCGGGGAAGTCCCCGGTTAAAGCATTCACACGATGCACAACACAATGCATGTCGTCCTGATGAGCTCTCAGGTTAGGCTTTTCCGGTGACAGTTTGATGACAGCGTGCGGGCCATCGTCAAACTTTCCCTGTTCACTGACTTACCTTCTCCCAGACGGTCAGCTCGGAGAAGCTGTGCTGAAACTTGTTTCTCGTCTCCCGTATAACAAAGGGCAGACTCCAGGGCTCGAACAGCAGGCGGAAATGTGGCGCCAGCATTTCCCTCAGACCGTCGAACGTCGAGAAGTCCTCACCATCCTTTTTGAAACCACCGACCCAGTGTTCCCTGGGCGTGTATTCCTCCAGCCAGGTGTAGGGTGAGGCAATCACCAGAAGCCCGAGCTCGTTAATCCGTTCGTGGATGGTCTCCAGAAACAGCGATGGCTGGTACAGCCGATCGATCAGGTTGCCCGCGAGCACCAGATCATACCCCTTGAACTGCGATGGAAGATCGCAGGCATCGCCCTGGTGAAAAGCCACACGGTCGGCGGCCTCCTCCAGCCCGAGGGATGCCAGGCTCTGATCCTGAAAACTCACCAGCTCACCTTCTTCCGGACGGGCATAGCGCACTCGTTTATCCCGGGCCACTTCCTGACCTTTGTTAAGGAAGGAGTTGGAGAAATCAATGCCGTCCACGTGCCGGAAATGCCGGGCCAACTCGAAGCTGGTGCGACCAACGGCGCAGCCAATATCCAGTGCGCGCTCAAGCGGCCGGCCATCCATCGCATGCATAGCAGCATCGGCCAGGGCCTTGGGAAAGTTGGCCTCACCATGCCACCGTTCGCCAAAGTGAAACTCCAGGTATTGGGCGAGAGTGGTGTCGTTTTCATAGTACGCGGCTTGCTGCAAGGGAATTCTCCTACCCTGAATGGTTGAACGGTTATCGCTAGCCTAACAGGAAGTTGCCAATACCCTGATCAATAACCGCTTCTTCCGAGCGGTCCTTTAGGGGCACCCCGGAAATCTTATGACGGCGAGCCTCCCTGAGGAGATACATCAGCCGCCTGCTCGCCTCTGCGCACGACAGCCCCGCCGGCCTAATGTTCGATATACAGTTCCGGCTGGCATCGGTCAGCCCGGGCTCAGGCGCCCAGGTCAGGTAAAGCCCGAGGCTGTCCGGAGAACTCAGGCCGGGGCGTTCGCCAATCAACACCACCACACAGCGGGCGTTGAGCCGGTGACCCACATCGTCCCCGATCGCAACCCGTCCTTGAGAGACAACCGTCAGGGGCGCCAGTTCCCAGGTCTGATCGTCGGCTTCAAGGTCAGTCAGTAGCGCATCGAGAAGGCCGAGGACGCTTTGCTGCACACCGAAGGAAGACAGGCCGTCTGCTATCACCAGTGCCAGGTCGACGGGCGAGTCGCCGGTGTGGCCCAACCGATCCAACTGCTCACAGGACTGAGCGCTGAGCCTGCGACCAAGGTCCGGGCGCTGAAGGTAGGTTACCCGGTCGTCGGCCTGACTGTGCAGATGAACCGGCTTATGTGGCAGCAGTGTTTTTCCTGGCTCGCTCAGTTCCCCCAGCCCCGCCATTAACGCAGCGGTGTCCAATGGCAAATGCACCGCGTCCCTGGCCTGGGCATGGGCCAACTGAAACTCCAGCATCTCTCGGGTGGGCAGGCTCACACCTGCGCGCCCCAGACCAATCCGGGCATCGGTCCAGGCTGACAGCCGGCGCCACGGGTTCTCAATAACAACCGGTTTGCGCTCAGTCATGGCCCTGCCCCTCCGGCAACCGGCCCAGGCTCTCCCGAAAGGCTTCCGGCAGAGCGTCTGCGGGCACCTTACCTTCGGCATCGCGGAAGATCTGCATCCTGGTCAGCCACTGTTCGAACTCCGGCGCCGGTCGCTTGTCCAGAACCCGTCGCAGATACAGGGCATCGTGAAACGACGTGGTCTGATAGTTCAGCATGATATCGTCCGAGCCGGGTATGCCCATGATGAAATTGCAGCCGGCTACGCCCAGAAGTGTGAGCAGGTTGTCCATGTCGTTCTGGTCGGCCTCGGCATGATTGGTGTAACAGATATCACACCCCATGGGCAGGCCCAGCAACTTGCCACAGAAGTGATCTTCCAGACCGGCCCGGGTAATCTCCTTGCCGTCAAACAGGTATTCGGGGCCGATGAATCCAACCACCGTGTTCACCAGAAGCGGCTGGAATTTGCGGGCCACGGCGTACGCCCGGGCTTCACAGGTCTGCTGGTCCACACCGTGATGGGCATCAGCGGACAGCGCACTGCCCTGGCCGGTCTCGAAATACATCACATTGTTGCCCACGGTGCCTCGGTTCAGCGAGAGCGCCGCATCCCGGGCCTCGGCCAGAGTTGCCAGATCAAATCCGAAGCTGCGGTTAGTCGCCTCGGTACCGCCGATGGACTGGAATACCAGATCCACAGGCGCCTTCTGTTCGATGGCTTCCAGGGTGTTGGTAACATGGGTCAGGACGCAGGACTGAGTCGGAATCTCGTATTGTCGGATCACCTCATCCATCATCTGCAACAGCCGGACACTCTGGGACACGCTGTCAGTCGCGGGATTGATCCCGATAACGGCATCGCCACTGCCGTAAAGCAATCCATCCAGGATGCTGGCGGCGATGCCGGTCATGTCGTCGGTTGGATGGTTGGGTTGGAGCCGTGTCGACATTCGCCCCGGCAAGCCGATGGTGCTGCGAAAGGCAGTCTGCACCTGGCACTTTGCCGCCACCAGGATCAGGTCCTGGTTGCGCATGATCTTGGAGACCGCCGCTGCCATCTCCGGTGTGATACCCGCCCGGATGCTTGCGAGCATCTCCGGAGTGGCGTGGTCGCTGAGAAGCCAGTTGCGGAAATCGCCGACGGTCAGATGCGACACCGGCTCGAACGCCACAGGATCATGATCGTCGAAAATCAGTCGGGTGACTTCATCCTGCTCATAGGGAATAAGCGCTTCGCTCAGGAAGGTTTTCAGAGGCAGGTCCGCCAGGGCCATCTGGGCCACCACCCTTTCCTCCGCCGTATGCGCGATGACACCTGCCAGGCGATCACCAGAGCGCGCTGGCGTGGCCCTGGCCATCAACTCCGCCAGCGTTGCGAACTGCCAGCGCCGGTCACCCAGACTGTACCGATACATATCCCTCTCCCTGAGACGCGTTGTTCTACTATCTTAGGTGAATATCACCTAGACAGATCAACTGCAGGGTAAAGCAATGACCGAGCACGCGGTTCTGACCAGTATCAATGACGGCATCTGCACCATCACGCTCAACCGGCCCGACAAACGCAACGCCGTGGACGGCCCGACAGCCGATGCCCTGCGCAGGGCATTCATCGAGTTTGAGGAAAACGATGCCCTGAAGGTTGCGGTGCTGTGCGGCACCGGGGGAAATTTCTGCTCCGGCGCCGACCTGGAAGCGATCGGCGATGAGCGGCGGCGCAACCGGATTGCCCCCCACGGCACCGGCCATGGCCCCATGGGCCCGACCCGTATGCACTTTTCCAAACCGGTGATCGCTGCCGTCTCCGGCTATGCCGTGGCCGGAGGTCTGGAGCTGGCCCTGATGTGCGACCTGCGGGTTGTGGAAGCCTCTTCGGTATTTGGCGTTTTCTGCCGGCGCTGGGGCGTTCCCCTGATTGATGGTGGCACCGTCCGGCTGCCCCGCATTGTCGGCCATGGGCGAGCCATGGACATGATACTGACCGGGCGCCCCGTCAAGGCGGAGGAGGCCCTGGAAATGGGACTCGCAAACCGCGTCGTTCCGGACGGGACGGCACTGCAAGCGGCCCAGGAACTGGCAGCAACCATTGCCGGATTCCCGCAACGCTGCATGCGGGCAGACAGGGCGTCTGCCATTCATCAATGGGATCTGGATACCCGGGAAGCCCTGGAAGCCGAGGGGGCCGCGGGCTACCCGGTGGTTTTCGAAGAGGCCATTGCCGGGGCCCGGAAATTCAAAGAGGGGGCTGGCCGCCACGGCCAGTTCTGAGCAGGCTCGCAAGCCAGTCAATCAGATCCGGATAGGCATCCAGATCCAGCACAAATTCCTGTCCGCGGGCCGCGCAAGTCAGGTAGCACCAGGGTGAATCGAGCTGCCAGCGGTCCGCTCTGGTGTGGTAGCTCAGGGGCGGGCGGTCCTCGCCCGGAAAAAATGCAGCCGGCAGACGCCATCGGGTCGGCAGCCGGCTTTGCGGATCAGTAAGGACAAGATCATCCCGCAACTCCGGGAACACGCCACTGCCGGGAAAGACCTCCGTCCCGGTTGCCAACTGGCAGGCATCAGAAGACTCATAGAGTGTGTTGCCAGCGTCCGGCTGGCCGTGGAAATGCGGATGATATCGGGCCCAGGGCGACGCATCCGGTGCCAGTTCATCAATGGCATGTATCTGGCCAATCTGCAGCCACCCCCAGATGGCATGAAACGGACGTGAACCGGGCACAAAGCGCCAGCGACGGTTATGCAGTTCAGCGTGCCGGAAGACCCCGAAGAATAGGAACAGGTCTCCGGGCTCAACCCCCTGATTACGCAAATGCCCCTGGGCAGAACCGGTTTGCCCCAATAAAGGTCGCCAGCCATTCTCACGTGGGTAGGCATCGGCCACCAGGTCCGGGTCCAGGTGGGCGCCATGCCCTCCTCGAATTCTGCCGCCGGTGAGATCCCGGGCAATTTTGCCCAGACGGCGCTCTTCGAAAACGACTTCGCTATAACGGATTCGGGACTGGGCATCCGGAATGGGCAGCACACACAGGGAACCGTCCGGTAAAACCGGGCTGGGACAACCTCCGGCAGAAGAATCGAACCCCTTCCGGCTCAGAATCAATCGCATGGCATCACAGGAAAAGCATGAGGGCTGAACGGGTCGTAAATGCTATCTTAGTTTCAACAATAATGCGCGAATGCCACCGATCGGAACCTTCAATACCATGAGAATAGTCTGCATCTCCGACACCCACAGCATGCATCGCCAGATCCAGGTGCCTGACGGCGACCTGCTGATTCACGCCGGCGACTGCCTCGGCGTCGGGACCCTGGATGAACTGGAGGATCTCGACCGGTGGTTTTCCGAGTTACCCCACAGAAACAAAATCCTGATTGCCGGCAATCACGACTGGTGTTTCCAGGATGAGCCGGCCGAAGCTCGCGAACTGATACGCCATGCTCATTATTTGCAGGACAGCCCGGTGGAACTGGAAGGCCTGAAGTTCTGGGGAAGCCCATGGACGCCAGTGTTCTTCAACTGGGCGTTCAACCTTGAACGGGGCGATGCTCTTGCCGAGCGCTGGGCCCGTATTCCCGAAGACACCGACGTGTTGATCACCCACGGTCCTCCGGCGGGTATCCGGGACAAAATCGATTCGCCCACGGGTATTATTCGTCCCGGCTGCGAGGCACTGGCCGAACGCGTAGCCAGCTTGACTCTGAAACTGCACATTTTCGGCCATATTCACGAAGACCACGGTCGGGAACAGATCGGTGACTGCCTCTACGTGAACGCCAGCACCTGTAACGGGAGCTTCAAGCCTCTGAACCCGCCGATTGTGATCGATCTGTAGCACCTATTGGGGCTAATCTTGAAACAAGCGCCCACAGGCACCATGGTTGCAAGCTCGCGAATGACTTTTCTGCAACGGGAGCTCCATGCCTGACTGTCCTGAATACTCACTGCTCGAACTGGCCTCCGTCCGCGAAGGCGATTCGGTCGGCACCACGCTTGCCAACAGTGTGGCCTATGCCCAACGGGCTGAGAAACTCGGCTTCAAGCGCTTCTGGCTGGCCGAACATCACAACATGGAGGGCATCAGCAGCTCCGCTACTTCAGTGTTGATCGGGCACATCGCGGGCAAGACGGAAGCTATCCGGGTCGGTTCTGGCGGCGTCATGCTCCCAAACCATCCCCCATTGGTGATCGCCGAGCAGTTCGGAACGCTGGAAAGTCTGTATCCGGGCCGGATTGATCTCGGACTCGGCCGCGCACCTGGCACTGACCCGGTAACCGCACGGGCTCTCAGGCGTGATGGCCTGGGGGCAGAACAGTTTCCGGAGGATGTCGCACGGCTTCAGTCGCTGCTTGGCCCTCTGCAGCCTGGCCAGCCCGTGAAGGCGATACCGGGGGCCGGCACCAACGTGCCTCTGTGGCTGCTGGGTTCAAGTCTTTACAGTGCCCAGCTTGCCGCCATGCGAGGCTTGCCCTATGCCTTCGCCGGGCATTTTGCCCCCAGACTGTATCGGGAAGCCCTGCGAGTCTACCGCGACAACTTCCAACCTTCGGAGCGGCTCGAAAAGCCCTACGCCATGCTCGCACTGCCGGCCATTCCGGCGGACTCGGTGCAGGAAGCCGAGCATCTGGCCACAACCAGCTACCAGCGTATTCTCGCGCTGTTCCGGGGCCAGCCACTCTGGATGAAGCCTCCCGTGGACACCATGGAGGGATTGTGGAACGCCGGCGAAAAAGCCAGCGTAAAGGATTTTCTCGGGCTCCAGCTGCTCGGCGATGCCAACATCATCCAGCGCCAGCTTGAACAGATCCTTTCAGGCATTGAGGTCGATGAATTGATGTTTACCGTGGACATTTACGATCCCGCGAAGCGCAGGCATGCGCTCGATATCCTTGCTCAAACCAGAAAGGCCCCGCAGGCACTCTCCTAGAGCACAGACTCCACCGAATCGATCAGCTCCGGATCCTGGGGACGCACCCGGCTTGGAAAGCTCTCCACCACCGTGCCTGATCGATCAATCACATACTTGGTGAAATTCCAGCGCGGGGGCTGACTCTGCTCGTTAATGGCCTGGAACACAGGGTTTGCCTCGGGTCCGGTAACAGCACCCGGGGCAATCATGGTGAAGGTCACACCGAAGTTCTTGAAACAGACAGTCGCTGCTTCGGCTTCCGAATCTGCCTCCTGCCGGAAATCGTCGCTGGCAAAACCGACCACCACCAACCCATCCTTCGCGTATTGCTTGTGCAGGGCCTCGAGCCCCTCAAACTGGCCGGTGTAACCGCAACGGCTGGCGGTATTGACCACCAGCATCGGCTTGCCGGCCGCCAGGTCGCAGAGATTAACGGTGTCGGAGGAGTGCAGTTTGCGCATTTCATGATCGAGAAACGCCGGGCAGCTATCGGCTTGCGCCACAGGCGCGCCCACAAGGCTGGCAATCAATACCGGCATCATCAGAAGGCTTTTAAGGTGTTTCATGGATCCCGTTTCCCTGTTCGCTTCGCTGATTTTTTTATACGCGCCGATCGGACGGCTGGCTCAGCCTGCAAAGTGGACAGAAAGGGTTTGGCTGCTCATCATCCTGGGTAAACAGTGTTCAAAGCAGGAGCCATTTTCATCATGACCGATACCCCGATCCATGTGTTCCTCTCCCACGGCCTGGAAAGCGGCCCGGGCAGCACGAAAATCCAGGCCATGAAAGCCGAAGCCGAAACCTTCCCGAACATCAAGGCCCATGCGATTGATCACAGGAGTACCAAGGATCCTTCTACCCGCCTGAAACAAATGCAGGCGGCCATGGCTCAGAGCGGCGCCAATCCGGCAAACACCATACTGGCCGGATCCAGCATGGGCGGCTGGGTGTGCGCTCAAACCAGCTCCGACACCCCGGTTCGGGGCTGCTTTATCCTGGCGCCAGCCCTTGCCATGGCCAGGTACCCCCAGTCCAGCCCGATCATCCGGGCCCGCCACTGCCAGATCATCCACGGCTGGGAGGACGACGTGGTACCGGTCGCGCCGGTGCTAGACCTGGCACGGGACCAGGGCCTTCCCATACTGGTTGTGCCCGATGGCCACAGGCTGGAAAACAGTCTCGATCGGGTTGTCAGCGAGTTCCGCGGATTCCTCCAAACCTGCCTTTCAGATGTGAATCAGCCGTGATTTCATGAACTTGCGAAATCGCGAAAACGACCGCCTCGGAATTTATTGTTTTGGCCATTTTCTTGCGAAAACCTCTTTGTTTTGCCAGTCTTTATTAATGTAACAATAAATTTCAGCAAAAAAACGAACGGAGAAAACCCGATGAGCAGCATGAGCAAGTTCAAAAAACTGGCCGGAATTTCAGCGTTCGCGTTCGCTGCGATGACCATGGCGAATTCTGTAAACGCCGCAAACTGGCGGTACGCGCACGAGGAATACGAGGGCGACGTACAGGATGTGTTCGCCTACAAGTTCAAAGAATACATTGAGGAAAATTCCGACCACACCCTGCAGGTTTACCGTTTTGGCGAGCTGGGTGAGTCCGACGACATCATGGAGCAGACCCAGGCGGGCATCCTCAACTTCGTTAACCAGTCGCCCGGCTTTACCGGTTCCCTGATTCCTGAAGCCCAGATCTTCTTCATTCCTTACCTGATGCCGACCGACATGGATACGGTTATCGAGTTCTTCCGCACGAGTGAAGCCATCAACGAAGACTTCCCGGAGCTCTACGCAGAGAAGGGCCTTGAGCTTCTGAAGATGTACCCGGAAGGTGAAATGGTTGTGACCGTGGACGAGCCGGTCACTGAACCTGCGGACTTTAACAACAAGAAGATCCGGGTCATGACTAACCCGCTTCTGTCAGAAACCTATTCTGCCTTCGGCGCGACACCGACCCCGCTGCCCTGGGGTGAAGTCTATGGTGCGCTGCAGACCAACATGATCCAGGGGCAGGAAAACCCGATCTTCTGGATCGAGTCCGGCGGTCTTTATGAAGTGTCCCCGAACCTGGTCTTCACCAAGCACGGCTGGTTCACCACTGCCATGATGGCCAACCAGGATTTCTACAACGGCCTGTCTGATGCAGACAAGAAACTGGTGCAAGACGCCGCTGACTATGCCTTTGAAGAGATCATCGTGCACATCGACGGTCTCGCCGATGAAGCCCTGGCCAAGATCCAGAAAGCCAGCGATGAGGTCACCGTTACCCGTCTGACCGATGAGCAGATCGAAGCCTTCAAGGCCCGTGCGCCCCAGGTTGAAGAGAAGTTCATCGAAATGACTGGCGAGAGCGGCAAAGAACTGCTGAACCAGTTCAAGGAAGACCTGGAAGAAGTTCAGAACAACTGAACCTGATGGAACCACTCCCGCCGGCTCCGGCCGGCGGGTAGCTGTACTAACCCCGCCCCGCCGGGGACTTCCTACCGGCCGGGAGCGACATTCTCTGGAGCAGACCCCATGTCCGAGAATTCCCCGGATCTTGAAGACGATACCGGCATCTACGAGTCCGGCCTGCCCGGATTTCTTGGAACCATCGATGAAATAATTGCCAAGGTCGAGGCGTTCATGCTGGCCGTTGGCGTCATCCTGATGGCCATCAATACCTGTGTGAATGTTATTGCGCGGTATGTGTTCGGCGAAGGCCTTTTCTTCTCCGGTGAAATCAACCGGATTCTCATTATCCTGATCACCTTTGCCGGCATCGGCTATGCGGCCCGCCATGGCAGGCATATTCGGATGTCTGCAATTTACGACGCCATTCCGGTCAAGGGGCGAAAAGTGCTGATGATCATCATCGCTTTGTTCACCTCTGTGGTTATGTTCTTCCTTTGCTACCACTCGTTCGAATATATCCAGACCCTGTACAGCCGAGGCCGCATTCTGCCTGCGCTGGGTTTTGAAATCTGGTGGATCTATATCTGGGTGCCCATCGGTTTTGCCATTACGGGAATTCAGTACCTCCTCACGGCCATCAAGAACTTCACCAGCAAGGACGTGTACCTCTCTACCGGGGTGGTAGACGGTTACGCGGATACCGAATCAGAAGTATGAACCCTGCAGCTGACATAAAGGAAGGATAAGAAATCATGGCAACTATAATGATGTTGATCATGATCGGGCTATTGCTGCTGGGCTTCCCGATGATGATTCCCCTGATCACCGGCGCTGTGGTCGGCTTTGTAATGATGTTTGATGGCTTCGGCCAGATGGGCACCTTCGTCCAGCAGATGATGGGGGGTATCCGGCCAGCCTCACTGATTGCTGTTCCGATGTTTATCCTGGCGGCGGACATCATGACGCGCGGGCAGTCTGCCGACCGCCTGATCAATATGGTTATGGCCTTCATTGGCCACGTTAAGGGTGGGCTGGCAATCAGTACCGCCACCTCCTGCACCCTTTTCGGTGCCGTATCAGGTTCTACCCAGGCAACGGTTGTGGCGGTTGGCTCGCCATTGCGGCCCAAGCTGCTCAAGGCCGGCTATTCGGATCCGTTCTCGCTCGCGCTGATTATCAACTCCAGTGACATTGCGTTTCTGATACCCCCGAGCATCGGCTTCATTATCTACGGGGTTATTTCCGAGACCTCCATTGCCGAGCTGTTCATTGCCGGTATCGGGCCAGGCTTGATGATTCTGATAATGTTTTCGATCTACTGCCTGATCTATGCTCGCGTCAACAACCTTCCGACCGAGGAGAAGTCCACCTGGAGCCAGAGAGCCGTAGCCATGCGCGAGGCTTTGTGGCCGCTGTTCTTCCCGGTCATTATCGTAGGCGGCATTTACGGAGGTATCTTCAGTCCGACAGAGGCTGCAGCAGTTTGCGTACTCTACGCCTTCCTGCTTGAGTTCGTGGTGTTCCGATCACTCAAGCTTGCTGACATCTATCGAATCGCGAAGTCCACAGGCTTGATCACCGCTGTCGTATTTATTCTGGTAGCCGTGGGCACCGGCTTCTCCTGGATTATTTCCTTTGCCCAAATCCCCCAGGCTATTCTGGACGCGGTCGGAATCAGTGACATGGGCCCGATTGGCGTGATGATTACCATCTGTATCGCCTTCTTTATTGCCTGCATGTTCGTTGACCCGATTGTGGTGATCCTGGTTTTGACGCCAATCTTTGCACCGGCCATCGAGGCCTCTGGCATCGACCCGGTACTGGTCGGCGTGCTCATTACCCTGCAGGTAGCCATCGGCTCGGCAACGCCGCCGTTCGGCTGTGACATCTTTACCGCCATCGCGATATTCAAGCGCCCCTATCTGGAGGTTATTCGCGGCACGCCGCCGTTCGTAATCATGCTGATAGCCGCTGCCGGGTTATTGATTGCGTTCCCGCAAATTGCTTTGTTCCTGCGCGACCTGGCCTTCAGGTGATCTGATCGCCCTGAAGGGTGAATACAAAGGAGAGCAAGATGTTCAAACGGATTCTGGTGGCAGTCGATGGCTCGATGACCTCCTTCGATGCTCTGAACAAGGCCATCGAGCTGCAAAAGCTGACCGACGCAGAGATTTTTCTTCTTTGCGTCTACAAACACCACAGCCTATTTGAGGCGTCGTTGTCGATAGGACGCCCGGACGACATGGATATTCCGGACAAGGTGCTGTCGGAATACGCCAAGGAAGTCGTCAATCACGCAAAGGAACTTGCCAAGGAGCGTGGCGCCACCCACGTTCGGGGCTTTGTGAAGGCGGGCAGGCCGTCAAAAGTTATCATCGATTTTGCCAAAGACAAGGGCGCAGACCTGATCGTCGTGGGCACCAAAGGAACGCACAGCGACAAGGATGGCATGTTCCTTGGCAGCGTTTCCCACCGGGTTGCATCCCACGCCAAATGCCCGGTTCTGGTGGTGTAACCGTCTAAACCGAGATTTCGACCCGGTTGCGGCCGGCTTCCTTGGCGCGATACAGCGCCTTGTCGGCCAGGGTCAGAATTTGAAATGGCTTTTCAGCATCGTCGGGCCAGTTGGCAACACCCACCGAAACCGTCAGTGCCCCAAGATCCTGCTCCCGATGGATAATAGCTACTTTGCGAACAGCTTCACACAGCTGGTTCGCTTTGTCCCTGGCGGCGTCGGAGGTTGCTCCCGGCATGACCACCACAAACTCTTCACCACCGTACCGGCAAACAATGTCACTCTCCCGGAACTGCTTTTGAAGAATGCCAGCGACGATCTTCAGGGCATCGTCTCCCGCTTCGTGGCCGTGGGTATCGTTGAACCGTTTGAAGTGATCGATGTCGACAATCAACAGGGATAGCGACAAATCGTTACGCTGCGCGACGGCGCTTTCATGTTCGAAAAGCTGATCAAAGTAGCGGCGGTTTTTCAGACCGGTGAGTGCATCCTCGTAGGAAAACTTCTGCAACTCTTCCCGCAGGGCAATGCTTGAGAGGGTGATACCGATTCTCTGGATGGCCTGATCCAGCGCCGTAAGCAGACGTGCCGAACCATACTCGCTCTCTGCCTTTCCGAAAACGCCATCGCCCTCGAGCAGAAGCACACCTTCAGTCACATTGCCGGCACTGGCCGACTCCACATTTACCCAGAAACACAAGGTATCGCTCTCGGCCTCTCTCCCCTCCCCATCGGCGCCCTGCCACTGTTTCAGTTGCGGCAGCCTGGAGGGCTCCGGGAGGCCTTTGCGGGCATCCAGAATCACCGGAAGCGGAACCGGGCGACTGAATCCCCAGACGGCAACCCGATCATACCGCTCTCCCGAGCCCCGCTGATAAAAGGCGCCTTTAAGCGGGCTGCAAATATCCGGGAGCGCCCGGACAAGCAACCCGAACGCCTGCTTCAGGCCCAGACAGTCCTGCAGCTCGGTAATCACGTCGCCCAGAATCCGGTTTTTCTCATTTTCAAAGGTCAGCATCCGGACCCGCGCCTGCTCGCGCCGGGCCAGAGCCTCCGCCTTGGCGGTACGTTCGGCAACCTTTTCTTCCAGTGACACGTTCAGCCGCTTCAACGCCTCCTGGGTGCCTGCGTAATGCCACAGTGAAATAATCACCACCGCCAGAGAGAAGAGGAGCATTCCCCAACTGACCGGGACTCGGCCCCAGGGAAGCACACCATGGGCCACTGCCATATCCACAATCAGCAACGCGCAGAAAAAGCCGAAGGCTAAAAGCAGTACCTGTTGCTCGCGCAACATTTTACCGATACGACGAAGCACGACGGCAAAAATAATAACCAGAGAAACGAGAAACATGGCATCAAATGGCGGGAACGTAGACGAGAGATCAAACACGCCCGCTAGCGCGCCCAGCAATGCACCCACCAGGTAAACAAGATGAACTTTCCAGATCAGATTTATCACCCAGGGGCGATGATTGGTCAGCCATTGCTCCAGCAGCAGTGCCAGTGCCACCGGCAGCATGTAATAGGAGCCGGCAGCCAGGTAATCCCACATCAACGGCTGGTAAGCAATCAGTAGACTGGCCTGGCTCTCAGAAACCAGCATCAGGGCAGATGAGAGAGTGAATAGAGAGATAGTCGCAAAGGTTTTCTTTTCCGCCTGCAACAGCGCAAAGATGATCGCCAACAACGCAATCAAGGTGGCGAAACCCGCAATGACCAGTGCTTCGAGGGAATTCTTGAGAATGTAGAGAACCAGATCCGGATGATCCATGATGGAGACTTCGCCCCACAGCCCGATATCCGTGTAATTGGAGAAAATCCGGAAATACACCGGCTTGCCTTCATAGCCCTCGGGCAGCACGATTTCATGCCACGGCCAGCCCTCAAACCGGCCCCGGCCCTGGTCATCAAACTCGCCATACTGGTAGATTTTTTCACCCTCAATCCAGACCTGGACGATCAGATCGACACTGAAGATGTAAAGGACGGGCTCCTGCCACTCGCCGGTTGGCAGGGTGACCCGGAACCAGACATTCTCACGCCCTTCACGGCCGGGTGGATTGGAGGGAAAACCAATGCTTTGCCATTTTTCGGGTGCATCCTGCACCACCCACTCCGGAACACCGTCCTCGGTAAAGGGAGAGTCACCCCAGCGATACTCCCAACCTTCGGCTACCGGCTGAGACGCTCCATAGGTAAGTGCAGGCAGTATCAAGGCCAGAACCAACGCGGTAACCAGACGTAGCAGGCTAATCTGTGGCATCAGGAACGCAAACCTGAGTTGTGGGGCGATCAGATCTGATTATAGTCCAGTCCCCGCAAATTCGGAGCACTCTTTCGGGGCATACGACCGGTGCGCTCAAGGCGATTCGTGACCATGCGATGATCGAGGCGGCTCCACTACCCATTCCGGGTCTTCAAACTCACCGATGGGCTTGATATCCACGAAAGGCGCAGCGCTGCGGATGATCGCGGCCACCTCGGGGTTATGCTGCCCTTCCATGGCATCCCGCTGTTCCTTGCTCTCCCAGGAAGCAATCGCAATCAGCGTATTGGGGTCGCCAATCTTGCGGTGCAGCTCGGTGCCGCGGGCCCCCGGAGCCTGCTGGATAATTTCGCTCGCTCTTACCCAGGCATCCGCATATTCCTCGGCAGTATGGCCTTCCCGGATATGCACTTCGAAAATAAACTTCATGAGACCTCCCGGTGACTGCCGGCTCAATCGGGTCGCGTTATCCCATGATGGCGGCGAACACCGTTAACGTGAGGAGCGGCCCATCACCAGCAAGGCCAGGAGCGCAGAGCCCACCATCAGCAACAGTGCCACCGCATTGAGCACGGGCGTCGACCCTTCCCGAAGGCGATTGAAGAGGGCCACCGTCAACGGTGTATCGCTACCTGTCAGCATAACGGTGGTATTGAAGTTTTCAAATGACATCAGGAAGGCCATTGCGGCCGCTCCGAAAATGGATGGCAACAGCCATGGCAGGGTAACGGTAAACCAGGCCACCAGGGGCGTGGCGCCCAGGTTAAGGGCGGCCTCTTCCAGCTGGGGATCAAACTTGCGAAGACGGGCAGCGATCACCAACGTACTCAGAGTCGCGATGAAGGTCACCTGCCCCATTACCACCAGCGTCATACCGGGCCGGAACAGGTCCAGTTCGATGCCCCAGGCGGCCGACATATCATTGGCCATGCCGCTGTAAAACACCAGTATGGACACCCCCAGAATGACACCGGGAATCACTAAAGGCAGCAGCATGAGCAGGTACAGGAACTCCTTGCCCCGGAACTGTACCCGTTCGAACAACACGGCGTTAACACACCCCAGGGCAACGCTCACCAGCGTTACCCAGAAAGCAATTTTGGCACTGACCCAGAGCGCTGTAAGAAGCCCATCGTCGTGGAAGAGTCCGGTGCGGCCGTCGCTGCCATCGGCGAAATACCAGTCCAGAGTGAAGCCTTTCCATGGGAGCGACGGAAACGGCGCGTCATTGAAGGCAAACACGGCTGTAACCAGCAGCGGCAGTGCGAGGTAAACGAAAAACGCCACCAGGTACGCCAGGTAGAGGCAATCGAACAGACGGGACCGGGGGACGGAACGGATCATGGCTTCACCCTCATCCCATCACCTTGCGCAACGACTGGCCGGAGATTTTCAGCCCGAGCCAGACGATGACCGAGGAGAGTACCAGCAGCAGCACACCCAGTGCGGCGCCCTGCTCCCAGTTAAAGCGGGTAATGAACTGGGTAAAGATCTGCTCGGTAAACCAGGC
Organism: Marinobacter flavimaris; assembly: GCF_045057155.1. Classification (NCBI taxonomy): domain Bacteria; kingdom Pseudomonadati; phylum Pseudomonadota; class Gammaproteobacteria; order Pseudomonadales; family Marinobacteraceae; genus Marinobacter; species Marinobacter flavimaris. Next base: position 3,939,681 of record NZ_CP171359.1, on the reverse strand, counting down.
GCTGTCCTTCCCGCCCATGAGCACCGGGGTCAGATAGCTACCCAGGGTAAGCATGAACACGACGATGCAGCCGGAAACAATGCCGGGCATGGCCCAGGGCACAACGATTTCGCGCAATACGGTACCGTGGCCGCCACCCAGGTCGTAGCCGGCTTCCACCAGGTTCTCATCCATGCCATCGAGGGTGGTTACCAGTGGCACCACCATGAACAGAAGCCCGTTGTAGACCAGACCGATAATGACCGCCACGTCGTTATAGAGCATTTCCACCGGACCATCCACCCAGCCCAGGGCCTGTAGCCAGGAACTGAACAGGCCACTTTCACGCAGCAGGATCATCCAGCCGTAAGTACGTACCAACTCACTCGCCCAGAACGGAATCAGGCAGGCCAGAAACAGAATGCCCTTGGAGCGCCCCCTCGCAAGACGGGCTATGTACCAGGCAATGGGGAAGGCGATGATCAGCGTCAAAAAGGTAGTGAACAACGACATCACCCCGGTACGCACGAACGTTCGCCAGTAATAGGACTCGGTAAAGAAGTTCTGATACTGCTCAATGCCCCAGGCAATGGTGTCCCAGCTTTCCCGCACCTGGAACGACACCCGCAACATCTGGAGGTGGGGCAACAACACCAGCAACACAATCCAGAGCAGGAACGGGGTAAGCAGCAACCAGAGGGATAAGCGACTGACCGATGACTTCACGGACTGTCGGCTCCAAAGACCCTGGCCAGGGCCGGATTCCATGCCAGTCGAATGGAACTGTCGGCAGACAGCCTCGGTGCTGATCCATCCTGGGGCAAGCGGGCGTACACTGGCTGGCCACAGCTCTCCGCCTCGACCCGGCTGTTGGCGCCATCGAAAAGGGTGGCGCGAACCTTCGCCTGCATCGAGGAGTAACCGGAATCGAGTGCATCTCCGGACAGCACCAGAGATTCGGGCCGGATATACAGTTCGGCCCGATGGCCGGTTCTGAGGTTGTCCGATGCCACCCGTCCCTGAACCAGAACACCGTCATCCAGACGGATGTCTGCCAGATTATCCCGCACCGCTACCAGCTCACCGGACAGGCGATTGTTATCGCCGACGAACCCGGCTACGAAGGGTGTGGCCGGTTCCCGGTAAAGTTCCTCCGGTGGCGCCACCTGATCAAACCGCCCGTCCCGCATGACGGCCACCTGATCCGACATCACCATGGCTTCCGACTGGTCGTGGGTGATGTACACGAAGGTGGTGCCGAACTGCTTCTGCAGGTGCTTGAGCTCCACCTTCATCTGCTCACGGAGTTTCAGATCGAGGGCGCCGAGGGGTTCGTCCAGCAGCAGAAGCGTGGGCTCCAGTACCAGGCAGCGCGCCAGCGCCACCCGCTGTCGTTGTCCGCCGGATAGCTCCTGTGGATTTCGGTGCTCAAGATCCGGCAGGCCAACCTGCTCCAGCACCCGGGCAATGCGCTTTCGACGTTCTGCCAGTGGCATCTTCCGGCGCTTGAGCCCGTAACCGATGTTGTCGCCCACGGTCATGGTGGGGAACAGGGCCAGATGCTGGAACACCATGTTCACGGGCCGCCGGTTTGGTGGCACATCGTTCATGCGCTGGCCACGGATGTGGATGTCACCTGCATCGGGCTTGTCAAAACCGGCCAGCAGTCGCAGGAGAGTGGTTTTGCCGCAACCGGAGGGGCCAAGAATGGAGAAAAACGTGCCCGCAGGCACGTCCAGGGACACATGGTCCACCGCGGCATTGCTGCCAAAGCGGCGGACCAGTCCCTCACAGAACAGATCCGAATCCATTCCCATAGGGATCAGTTCGCGGCCTGGACTCGATCCAGCACCTGGCCTTCCATGGTTTCCAGTCCCGGGGGAACCGGCGGATACCACTTGATATTGTTGATGGCGGCTTCATCAAAGCTTTCGCGATAAGCGTCCCTCAGATCAGCTTTGACAAACTCATCCGCACCTTTTGAGGCGGTGAAGTTGCCTGACGCATTGGTAATACGGGCCGCAATCTCCGGCTGCATCACGAAATTGATCCACTTGTAGGCGGCTTCTTCGTTCTCGCTTCGGCGAGGAATCGCGAAGGTATCGATCCAGCCCAGGGCACCGGATTCGGGGGCCACAAACCGGATGTCCGGGTTCTCGGCATTGAGCTTCCAGCCGCCGGCATCCCAGGCCATGGCCGCTTTCACTTCACCGGTACGCAGCAGGGCCAGCAACTGGTCGCCACCGGTCCAGTAGGTTTTCACATTGCTTTTGCAGTCGATCAGTTTGTCCTCAACCTTTGCCATGATCGACTCGTACTGGTCCCGGTCATCGTAGGCTGCGAACGGATCCAAACCCATCGCAAAGGCAAAACCGATCAGTGTGGGTCGCTTGAGGCGGTAGCTGACCTGTCCTTCGACAGCAGGATCACACAGGTCGGTATAGTCAGACACGGTATCCGCTACCGAGCTGTGCACGATCAGACCACTGGTTCCCCACACCGAGGGCACTCCATAAAACTGGCCATCCAGTTCGGTGGAATCCTGGGTCGCCTTGACCATGGACGGCTGCAACTGATCGGTGTTTACGCGACTGAAATCGATCGGCTTGTAGATATTGAACTGGCGCTGCACACCAACAATCCGGTCCTGGCTCGGCTGGGCCAGGTCAAACCCGGCACCGCCCGTGGCACGGAGCTTGGAAATCATGTCTTCGTTGTTGGAGAGAGTCACCTTCACATCAATGCCGGTCTCCTCCTCAAACTGGGCGACCACATCATCCGGGGCGTAGCCACCCCAGGTAATCAGGCGCAGCTCTTCAGCCAGGGTACTGCCAGAAAAACCTGTGGTGGCAAGGGCTGCAGACAGCAAAAAAGCACGGTTCCGTGTCGAGCGAGAGGGCATGATCATAACGTGTCCTTACTGATGGCAAGTTCAGAAGTTTGCTAACCATTTGTTATCAGGAAGTTATAGACCATGTATTGCAGTTTTGTGAAACCCGATACAAAAAACGGAGGCCGTAGCCTCCGTTTTTTGTGGTTCCATGGCGTATCCGCGCCCTTAGCGACCGGACTTCAACATTTCCCAGTACTTGGCATACACCTGCAGGGCATCGTCGCCGATATCGGTCTGGAACTCGGCATTGATCATATCGGTGGCGTTCGGATAGCTCGCACGGTTATTCGCAACCTCGTCCGGCAACAGATCCCGCGCCGCCAGGTTTGGTGTGGCGTAACCGATTTCCTCACTGATAAGCGCAGAGATTTCAGGTTGCAGCACGAAACTGATGAACTGATGGGCCGCTTCCGGATTCTTGGCGTTTTTCGGAATAACGAAGCTGTCCAGCCAGGCAATGATACCCTCTTCCGGATAGACATATTCGAGCGACTCCATGGTGTCCTTGCCCATCACGGCCTCGCCGTTCCAGATCATGCCAACATCGGTCTCGCCTTCCAGGTAGGGCATGCGGGGCGCATCGGAGTTGAAGGTGCGAACCGAAGGCATCAGCTCGGCAAGCTTTTCATAGGCTGCCTCGATCTCGTCCGGATTGGTGCTGTTGCCGGAATAGCCCAGCACCCGCAGGCCAACGTGGAAAACTTCCCGCATGTCGTTGGTGAGCATCACCCGGCCATCGAAGCGATCTTCCCACAGGTCTCCCCAGGCAGTAACAGGCCCGCCTTCGATGTCTGCGGTGTCCACGGCCAGCCCTGTGGTACCCCAGAGGTAGGGCACGGAGAATTTGTTCTCCGGATCGATATCCAGGTTCACCAGCTCGGGATCAAGATTATCAAACCCTTCGATCTTGCTGCGATCGATCGGCATCAGCAGGTCTTCCTGGCGCATCTTGCTGACGTAGTAGGTAGACGGCACCGCCAGGTCATAGGCTGCGCTGTCATCCAGCAGCTTCAGACGGGCATACATGGCCTCGTTACTGTCGTAGGTCGTGTAGACCACCTGAATCCCCGTTTCCTCGGTAAAACGGTCGAGGACTTCCTGAGGCATGTATTCAGACCAGTTATAGAGGTTGAGAACCTGGGGCTCCTCGGAACTGCACCCCGTCAATCCCACTGCCAGCAAGCCGGCCAGTGCCAGTTTCTTCATCGTTTGCTCCTTATCAGAATCCATTGAGACAACATCAGCATAACCAGTGAAAACACCAGCAACAGTGTGCCCAGGGCATTCACCTCGGGTTTCAGGCCCACACGCACCATGGAGTAGATGCGAAGGGGCAGAATTTCATAGCTCGGGCCACTCACAAACGTACTGACCACCACATCATCGAGAGACAGTGTAAACCCTAGCAGCCAGCCTGCCAGTAACGCCGGCATGATCACCGGGATCAGCACGGTGCGGGTCATCGTGAAATCAGAAGCGCCCAGATCTCGGGCTGCCTCGGGCAGGCTCTCGTCGAAACCGCTCAACCGGGCCATGACCGTGATCACCACAAACGGCAGACAGAAGGTGACGTGGGCCAGCAGCAGGGAAACGTAACCCAGCTGCAGCCCTACCAGCAGGAATAGGGCCAGCAATGAAATCGCCAGGACAATCTCCGGTGACATCATCACCACAAACAGCATGCCGTTGAGCAGCTTTTTGCCCCGGAACCGATAACGATGCAGGGCCAGGGCTGTCAGGGCGCCGATTACTGTGGACACGGTGGCGGCAGACAGCGCCAGCCAGAGGGAATTCCACATGGCATTGACCATGGCCCGGTTATTGAAAAGCGCCTCGTACCAGCGAAGGCTGAGCCCGCCCCAGGCATAACCGGTACGGGATTCATTGAACGAGAACACCACCAGCACCACGATGGGCACGTAGAGCAAAATGTAGACGAGGGTCAGATAGGTGCGGGGCAACCATCGTGTCATCAGGCACCCTCCTCGCCAATTCGCCGTTTACTCAGGCGATGGGCGAACATGAGGAACGCCATGGTCAGGGTCAGTACAATGCTGGCCGCCGCCCCGAAGGGCCAGTTGCGGGCATCGAGGAACTGGTTCTTGATCACGTTACCCACCAGCAGATTGCGCGAACCGCCAAGAATATCCGGCACGAAGAAAAGCCCCATGGCGGGCAGCAGGACCAGCATCACGCCGGCCAGAACCCCCGGCAGGGTGAGCGGCACAATCACATGGATAAAGGTGGACAGCCGACCCGCGCCCAGATCGTGGGAGGCCAGCAGCAACTCCTGCTTCAGGTCTTCGAACACCGAATACAGCGGCAGGATCATAAACGGCAGCAGCAGATACACCAGCCCGATGATCACCGCGCCCTCGGTATAGAGGAGCTGCAGGGGCTCATCAATCAGCCCGATCGACATCAGGGCGCTGTTCAGCAGACCGTTGGTAGCCAGGATCAGCTTCAGGGCGTAGGTGCGCACCAGGGAATTGGTCCAGAAGGGCACGATCAGCAGGAAGATCAGGATCAGTTGTCGCTGCTTGCCCACTTTGGACAAGGCCCACGCAAACGGGTAACCAATCAGCAGGCACACCAGGGTGGTCATCGCCGCCATGTACAGGGAGTGGAGAAAAACCTCCAGATACAGCGGGTCAAACAGCTGGCGATAGGCATCCAGATTCAGGGGCAGGGACAGAAAAGAGACCGGGTCCCGGGTCATGACACTGGCGCCAACCACCAGGAGATTCGGCGCCAACACCAGAAACAGGAGCCAACCCCAGACCAGGATCAGGACGGCGGTTTTGAACGGCTGCTGCATAACGCTATGCATCGGCCGCAAGTTCCTCTTCGGTTGCGGTTTCGCCGGGCAGCAGCCATTCCCAGCCATCCACCCAACTGACCTTGACCGGCTCGCCCAGGCGGTAGTCGAATGCGGGATCGTCCTCATCGAAGAATTCGCTGGCCAACACCTCGGTGCCATCGTCCAGATGAATGACAGAATCCAGGGTGCTGCCTTTGTAGTTGCGCTCAACAATTTTGCCCGCGACACCCTGCTCATCGGCAGGATCCAGCACCCGGATGTCTTCAGGCCGCAGCAGCACGCTCAAGGGTTGGCCTTCGAGTACCGAAAAGTCCGGTCGACGCAGGGTTCGTTTGAGACCAAAGACATCCACAGTAATGGAGCCGTCCTGGACCGACTCGACCGTGCCAGGGAAAAAATTGGTTTCCCCTACAAACCGCGCGGTAAAGAGGTTGGCCGGTCGCTCGTAGACCTCCCGTGGAGTGCCGAGCTGCTGCACCAGTCCATCCTTGAGAACCACCACCCGATCCGACATGGATAGGGCCTCTTCCTGATCGTGGGTCACGAACACGAAGGTTATACCCAGCTCCCGCTGCAGGCGCTTAAGCTCCACCTGCATGGTACGGCGAAGCTTGTAATCCAGGGCCGAGAGCGGTTCATCCAGCAGTAGCAGTCTCGGCCGCTTGACCACCGCCCGGGCGATGGCAACCCGTTGCTGCTGGCCGCCGGACAGCTGATGCGGCTTGCGACGGGCAAAATCCTGCAACTGGACCATGGCCAGCGCTTCATCGACTCGCTGGCGAATCTCGTCCTTCGGGCGCTTTTCCATCTTCAGGCCATAGGCCACGTTGTCGAACACCGACATGTGGGGAAACAGCGCATAATGCTGGAATACGGTATTGAGCGGACGGTTTTCCGGGGCGGTATGGGTTAGATCTTCGCCGGCCAGGGTGATGCTGCCCTCGTCAGGGTGCTCGAAACCTGCCATCAGGCGCAGCAGCGTGGTTTTGCCGCACCCGGAAGGTCCCAGCAGGGTAATAAACTCGCCGTCGTAGATCTCGAGATCCAGACCGTCGAGCACCGTTTTGCCACCGAATTGCTTGGAAAGATTGCTCAGGGATAGCAGTGTCTGTTTCATCGGCGCTGCCCAAAGAATGAGCGGCCTATTTTTCCAGAAACCGACGCAAACAAAAAGGGGCGCCGGGGTATTACAGCCCCGGCGCCCCTTTGACTGACAAAGCCCTCAAGCCTTTGACGGGCTCTCAGGTATTATCAGGCTTCAGTCCTCAGCCACACTGTTCAGGTAGGCCTTGTCCGAAATGTTGGTCCACTGACGAACCTGCTTAAGGTAGTCGCGCTGGGACTCGATGATTTCCTTCGCCAGCGGATCGTTCTCTGCCGCCTCGGCCAGCAGCCGGTTGGTGGTGCTGCGCAGGGCATCAATGACTTCCGGCGGGAACACCTTGTGGGTGACATCCGGGTAGTCTTCCTTCATGCGATCCCAGGCTACGCCACTCTGGTGGGTGCTCTGGATGTACATGTCATAGGCTGCGGTGCGCATGGCGACCCGCAGGATCTCCTGAAGATCCTTTGGCAGCTCTTCCCAGGTCTTCTTGTTGATCAGGAACTGGACTTCCGCGCCCGGCTCCTGCCAACCCGAATAGTAGTACTTGGCGATCTGATGGAAGCCCATCTGGAAATCCAGGGCAGGACCGACCCATTCAACGGCATCCACGGTGCCACGCTCAAGTGCGGTATAGAGTTCACCCGGCGGCAGGTTGGTCACGGCAACCCCCAGCTCGGACATCACTTCGCCAGCAAAGCCCGGAGTACGCATCTTCAGCCCCTTCAGGTCTTCCAGCGAGTTGATTTCCTCGCGGAACCAGCCACCCATCTGGTTACCGGTATTACCGCCCGGGAAAGACAGCATGCCGTACGGCTCGTAGACCTTCTGCATCAGTTCCATGCCCTCGCCGTGGTAGAACCAGGCGTACATTTCAGGCGCAATCAGCCCGAATGGGATGGTGGTGAAGTACATGGCGTTCGGGATGGTGCCCTTGTAGTAGTAGGACGCGGTGTGACCCATGTCGTACTGGCCATTGCGCACCAGATCAAAGATGCCGAACGGCGCCTTGTGCTTGTTGGACGGATCTATGCGGATCTGCAAACGGCCGTCCGACATGGTTTCTGCCATGTCCGCCATATGCTGAACTGTCTCTCCCAGTACCGGAGAGTTGGGCCCCCAGGTTTGCGCAAGGCGCAGAGTATAGTTTTCCTCGGCGAGGCCGATGCTGCTTGCGAGAAGCAGCGCCGACGCTACCGTTGCTTTCAGCAGGTGGGTCATTGTCGTTGAACCTCTATTTCATTGTTATGTTGTGATTTTTGATGCCTCGGAGATAGTAACCTGAGAGTTTAAAAAAGGCCAAAATCTGTTCATCCGGGCGTTTATTGGCTATGTTGAATACCACTGATTGCAGTAATTCCAGGGATCCGGGATACAGTCCATGCCAGACAACGAGCTTTCCAGACATCGGGCACAGTTAGAGGCCCTCCGGGCCGCCTACGTGGAAAAGTTGCCCGAGACGTTTGAACGTCTCGAAGCGCTCATCGACGCGATACCGACCGACCCGAGTGATGCATTCGGGCTCGACAACCTGAACGCCTCACTCGGACTGCTATACCAGGAGGCCCACAAGCTCGCTGGCACTTCCGGTTCTCTCGGTCTTGAGTATGTTTCTACAGCAGCAAGGCAGTTGCTGTCTCTTGCCGAGAACTGGCACACGCATCCTCTCGACGCTCTTTCGAAAAGAGAAACGATGGATACGCTGGTCGAGACCATGCGAAATTGCGACCTGAAGCCGGTTGAGGAAAGCCCTGGACCCAGTAAACGCGGCTCTCGGAAAATCCACATTGTGGACGATGACGAGTTGGTGGCTCAGGAAATGCTTACCTGGCTTATTGAGGCCGGATTTGATGCGGAAGTTTTCCTGTCTTCGTCGGTTTATCTGGATATATTTGAAACGCTTGCCCGGCCAGACATGATTATTATGGACGTCGCCTTTGGCGAGGACATGAGCGCGGGGCCGGACATCATTCGACAGCTTCGCAACCGGCTGGGGAGAATGCCGGCGGTTATCTTTCTTTCCATCCATGACGAAATGCCCGCCAGGCTTGCAGCGCTCCGGGCGGGTGCCTCGCGCTATCTGGTCAAACCGGTCACCAAAGACCGCCTTATGGACCTCGCCCATGAATTCGCCGAGCGCAAGCACACGACAACCTACCGCGTTCTGCTGGTAGATGACGATCAAACCGCCCTGCAGGCCGCAAAAATACAGCTGGAATATGTTGGGCTTGAGGTACATGCCTGCGAGGAACCTCTGCAGGCATTGACAGTTGCGCGGGCGATCAGGCCAGATGTCATCATTCTGGATATTGTGATGCCCAACGTCTCCGGGACGGAACTCGCTGCCATCCTCAGGGAGGACCGTGAATTCGATGCCACTCCCATCGTCTTCCTGACGTCACAGTCTCATCAGGATGAGAAAACCTTGAGTGTTGCCCTCGGAGGCGACGACTACGTCCTGAAGCCGTTCGACACCGACTACCTGACCGCCACGGTCCGCGCCCGTGCCAAACGCTCCCGAAGGTTGCGCGAGCTCATCAATGCGACCGACAGCCGCTGATCAGACCTTGAACTGACCAACTAGCTCCCGAAGGCTCTCCCCCAGGCGCGCCAGTTCGTGGCTGGCTTCGTTGGTCTGGTTTACGCCGGTATCACTGCGTTGGGCAGCATCGACAATACGGACCACGTTCTGGTTAATCTCTTCGGCGACCTGGCTCTGCTGCTCTGAGGCTGTGGCGATCTGAGTCACCTGATCATGAATCTTGCCGACCGATGTCTCGATGGTTCGCAACGCGCTGGTTGCATGATTGATTCTTTCGACGGTTTCCGTCGAGCGGTTGCGTGATTTGTTCATCCGCTCAACCGATGCCTTGGATTCGGTAACAAAGCCGTCAATCATGGTGCGAATCTGATCAGCAGACTCGGCGCTGCGTTTCGCCAGCTGGCGAACCTCATCCGCAACCACTGAGAAACCACGCCCATGCTCACCAGCCCGTGCAGCCTCGATGGCGGCATTAAGGGCCAGCAGATTGGTCTGCTCAGTCACAGCATGAATGACATCCAGCACCTGCTGGATCTCATCGGACTTTTCCGCCAGGGCATTGATGCTTCGGGCGGTATCTTCAATCTCTTCGGACAGTTTGTTCACGGCGCCCTGAGCACTGCTGATGGTTTCGCCACCTTCCCGGGCCATGCGATCGGCGTCTGAGGCCGAACTTTCAACTTCATTGGCATTACCGGAAATCTGCTGGATGGTGGCGGCCATTTCGTTGATGGCTGAGGCAATCTGATCCGTCTCGGACCCCTGCTCCTGAACCGAAGCCCGGGTCTCGTTTGCAACCCGGCTCAGTTCTTCCGCTGCAGAAGCCACCTGGTCTGTTGTCGCGCCCACCTCACGCATGGTGTCCTGGATCTTGACCACGAAGGCGTTAAAACGCCGGCCCAGCTCGGCCAGTTCGTCATTGCCTTCGTCTGGCAGGCGCTGGCGCAGGTCACCCTCACCGTCGGCGATTTCCTGCATCATGTTGCTGACGCTCTTCAGTGGCCGGGTCACACTACGACCCACGAAGATGCCGATTACCAGGGCAATCACGACCACCAGCACTGTCACCAGCAGGATAAAGCCCAGGGTTTCGGCCATACCGGCTTCAATTTTTTCGCGAGCTGCTGCTACCTGGCGATCAATGTCGGTAATGTAGACGCCAGCACCGATCATCCAGTCCCAGTCCGGGATGATCGTGGAGTAGGACATCTTGGGTTCTTCATTGCCAGAGGCCGGGTTCATCCAGTCATAGCCATAGAAGCCCTCACCGCGGGCCGCGTCGAAAAGATTGCCAACCAGTTTCCTGACAACCGGGTTTGACGTGGGGCCTTCTTTCGAAGGATCTGGAGCATACGCCAGGTTGAAAACATCCCGGGTGTAGGCGAATACATAATTGGTTTCGTCAAAACGGATAGAACGCAGACGCGCGGCAGCCGCCTCCTTCGCCTCCGCTTCTGTCATTGAAGGGTCGTTCTTGGCCTCCAACACCACTGCCTCAGCAGCATCAATCAGGTTCTGCAGCCCGGTCTTACGTGCATCGAGAAGACTGGTCTCCAGGCGTTTGAGTTCGGCTTCGCCATTTGCCTGAATCTGATTGGCGGTGATCCAAGCGAGGGTTGCCGCCGTTATAAGTACAGGCACAAGTACAGCGATAAGTAAGCGGCTTCGGATTTTTAACCGACTCAGAACATTCATGCTTTCAAACTCCCGGGAACTTGCTATTGATGCGGATTATCCACAGACCAACTCAGACGATCTGTTCCAGTTTGTTAAAAGAGATTTCACTGACTCTCTCTGCGCGTGTTCAGCGCTACGGATAAACGGACCTTCCGCCAATGTTTTCAGACAAGTAGAGTAACGGCAGTAACGTAAATGTCTTGAGCAAGCGTCAGACTAAAGGACCACTACGAAGGTAGACCAATGAAGCACCTGTTTCTGGTACGCCATGCCAAATCCAGCTGGGCCGATGAAACGCTCTGTGACCGGGAGCGGCCACTGAACGCCCGGGGCGAGAGTCAACTGGTACCTCTGGGCAGGGCTCTGGAAGCATCGGGCGCGCTCCAGGGCGAGATCTTCAGCAGTGATGCCACCCGCGCCATCGCCACACTTGAGGGGGCAGCGCCTGAGATGGCTGCTCGCGAGCGCTGCCAGCATCTTGCCGAGCTGTACACCTTTGACTACCGGCGTCTGCTCGCCTGGCTAGAACATCGCGACGCTGATTCCGGAATCACGCTTGTAGGTCACAATCCTGCCTTGCTGGAACTGGCCCAGTGGCTGCTGAAACATCCTCCCGAACAGCTACCTACCGCCAGCTTCATTCACATCCGCCTCCCGATCAAACATTGGCACCAGCTAGACCGGGGCAAGGGCAAGCTGGTGGCTCTGATGACGCCACAGGATTACAGCTATGCCCACTTCGAACGGAAACTTAAAAAGAAAGCCAGAACCGAGGGAGACGACCCGGCAAGGGACATCCCCAAGGCCCTTCACCACCAACATGATCGGCTAAGGCAACTGGAGCGTGGTGTTATCCTGGGCCTGGACGACGAATTCCTGCACCAATACCGGATTGCGATTCGGCGCAGCCGGGCCATTGCCGAATCGGTGCAGGAAGTGACCGGTGACAAGACGCTGGCAAAAGCGGTTAAAACCCTGAAACGTCATGCCCGTGCGACGGGACCGTTACGCGATCTGCATGTTTTTCTCCAGGACTTGCCTGAATTGTGTGGCGACAATTCGGAAATCCGGGCAGCCCTGCAGATCTGGTTCGAACAGGAAACCGCCAACCGCCACAAAAAACTGGTCAAGCGCCTGCAGAGCAAGCGCTATCACGACAGCATGGAGCACTGGCTGAACCTCATTGAGTCCCGAAAGTTCCAGAAGTTGGCGGAGACGCTGAGGGCAAAAGACATCCGAAAGGCGGTGGAGAGCCGTATAAAAGGGTTCAACAGATTGACCGCTGAGCTGATGCATACCTCCCCGGATGAGGATATTCATCGGCTTCGCAAGCAACTCAAGCGAATCCGTTACCTGATGGAGCTGGACTCGAAAATCTGGAAGCCCGAGCTGAAAACGATGAAAGCACGCCAAAAGCTGTACGGCCGCTTCCAGGATCTCCATGTTCAGATCGAGCTGCTTGACCAGTTCCGCAAGGCGGCCCCGGAGGTCTTACCCGCTGCCCTCGACGGGATCCTGGAAACCCTGGAAGAGTGTAAAGCGGACGCCCGGAAACAGATTCTGACCCTTGGAGGACTTGATGGAGCCCCGTTATGACACCCTGTTTTACGACGGACAATGCCCACTGTGTGCCAAGGAGATTCGCACTTTGCGCAAACTCCAACGGGGCAACCTGATTTTTGCAGACATTCACGAACAGCGTGATGGCAGCGGCAATTTGCCGAGCCATGAAACCCTGCTGCGACGCCTGCACCTGATGACCTGGACCGGGGAATGGGTCATCGGCTTGCCTGCAAACGTTCGGGCCTGGTCCCACACGCCCTATGGCTTTCTGTTCAAGCCCCTGCTGTGGCCCGGCATTTTCCAGATTGCCTCGCGTATCTACGGGAGATGGGCAGATAAGCGCTTTGAACGTAAGTACGCCTGCGCCTTCGGTAACAACGAGGCGGCTTAATCGTACATATGCGGAGTGACGCTCGGCGGTCGAACCCTTATCCTGAGGCATAACCTTATTCCATCAGTTTGAGGAGCTCAGCCATGAAAACTGCCCATGACCTTGTAGAAGCCGCCAGGAAAGAAATCCAGGAAGTGCCCCTGGATCAGGCGGACGATGCCATCAGGAATGCCGATCTTCTGCTGGATGTGCGGGATGCGGATGAATACCGGGCTGGCCATATACCGGGCGCGGTGAACATTTCCCGCGGCTTGCTGGAGTTCAAGTTTACCAACGATCCGGCGTTTGAGAGCCGCGACATGAACATTGTCTGCTACTGCAAAACATCCGGGCGAGCCGCCCTGAGCGCCAAGGCCCTGAAGGAAATGGGCTACATGCATGTGCAGTCCATCGCCGGTGGATTCGATGCCTGGCAGGAAGCAGGCAAACCGGTCGCCAAGCCGGAACTGCCCTCGTTCGAGTAATGGATACCTACAGGCAGCAGGTCTTGTACTTCCGGCCACTGCCACAGGGGCAGGCGTCGTTCCGACCGGGCTTCAACTGGCCCTCGCTGGTGTCTCCCCGAAGGTAATACCAGCGGCCCTGCTCCTGAACGAAATCGGATTTTTCTTCGAGAAAGCCCCAGCCCTTGCCCAGGCGGTAGAGCGCTCGGAAATGAACCCTGCCGCGATTGCCCGACTCACTGGTGTCCAGGATCTGCAAACCGGTCCATTCCGGCGAGTCTGCCAGAGTGAGCGTCTGTGGTCGTGTGCTCTGGTGCCAGGTGGCTCGCAGGTAATCCGGAAGATCGAGAACGAACGCTGCGTAACGGGACCGCATCAATGCCTCCGGCGACGGAGCCGGTTTATCCTGATGGAACGGCTGGCAGCATTCGGGGTAGGATTTGCCGCTGCCACAGGGGCAACTTTGGTGTTCAGGCTGCTGGGTCATCGGGGATCATTCTTTTCGACTTTGCTCCTGGCCCCGCAGTGTATCAATATCTGACCGGTACTGCTCCGGCCTTTTCCAACGACTTCCTGGTGATTTCCTTTGACGGATGTATCGCTGTTACAGATTCTTCTGGCCAACCTTGCCATTCTCGCCGGGGCCTGCCTGCAGGGCGTGGCCGGCTATGGCATTGGTACACTGGCTGCGCCATTGCTTTTTCTTATCAGCCCGGTGTTGGTCCCCGGCCCCCTGATACTGAATGCCACTCTGCTTACTGTCTTCATGCTGATACGCAATCGAGGCGCATTGCAGGTCCGGGAAGTGCGCTTTGCCATTGTGGGCGGAGTTGTCGGCGCAATTCTGGCGGCTCTGACATTGCTGGTGATCTCGACGGCGGGCTTCGAGCTGATTTTTGGTGTGCTGATTCTCGCCGGGGTAGCGCTCAGCATTGGTGGGCTCAAGCCAGCGCTGAATGCCCGAAACAGTGTGATGGCCGGAGCCGCCTCGACCTATATGGGCACGATTACCGCAGTGGGTGGGCCACCGATCGCCTTGATCTACCAGAATGAAAAGGGGCCTCTGGTCAGGGCCAATATGTCCGCGTTCTTTCTGGCGGCCAGCGTCCTGAGCCTGTCAGGCCTGCTCGCTTCCGGCTACCTGGGAACGCGGGAGCTGTTCCTGTTCGCAGTGACCTTCCCGGGCGTATTCCTGGGCTTCTGGCTTTCCGGCAAACTCGTCAACCGCATGCCCTTTGAAGGCCTTCGCCCGGTCATTCTCGGCATCGCGGCCATCGCCGGAACCGCAGCCCTCATTCGCGGCCTGCTCCCGCTCTAGGAATCGGCCCAGAGCCGGACACGGAACCGATTCTTGCGCCAGAGCAGCGCCAGCCAGATGGCATTGGCGTTGATCAGGAAAGCCAGGATCCACTCGAAAGCATCGTCCTTGCGGCTATAGAACTCCGGGGCCACGCCATTCAGGATCACTGAAAGAATCCCCACAGCGAGGGTCAGTTGGCAGAGATTCAACAGCCTCATGCCCGTGTGTTTCCAAAGTGGATGGCTGCGCAAGCCGGCGCTAACCAGCAACTCACAGATGAAGGTGAGCGAAAAATACAGAACCACACCAACACGGCGGACCAGATTGAAGCCGTCGCCGGCATGGCCCAGCGCCAGGGTATAGGCGGCAAGCGACACACTGGCCACCATACCCAGCCACGGGATCCAGGCAACCCCGGACGAATGTACGCCGAGCTGGCGCAACCACCGGCCGTTGAGCCACCAGAACAGAATCCCGAGCAAGGCCGCCGGCAGCATGGTACCTTTGAAAATGAAGTAAGATGTTCCGTGACGGCCGGTACGACTGATGCTGGTACAGCTATCCCAGTAGGGGTTGCACAGCTCCACATACCCTTCCAGCACCGATACGGTAAACGTGGTGTGTATGGTCAACAGCGGAATAAGAGCCGCTGCCAGAGCCAGCCACCACAGATGAAAGGAACGATGGTCATTCATTGGAAAAATCCCTCTGACCGACTCCTTGCCCGGCAACGCAACACCGGCGAACTTGTTCGCCAATGCATTGAATGAACATTATTTGACCAGATTTTGCAATCCGGTCCATCCTGTTAGAGCGATTTTGCCTCAAAATAGTGCTCCAGGGATTCAGGATTAGAGTATGAGTGCACCCCATCAGGAAATTGTTGAAAGCCAGATCGACGTGTCAGAACTCGCCATCGGCATGCACGTCACACGCCTGGACCGCCCCTGGGAAGATACGGACTTCCTGATTCAGGGGTTTGTTATTCGTGACCAGACGGAGATTGATGCGCTGCGGGCACAGTGCAACTTTGTCTTCATTGAAGGACGTATCGATGGGGCACCGCTGCCACAACACGGCAACGGCAACGGGCGACAGCCTTCAGGCCTGATGGGACTCTTCCGCAGGAAACAGACGTCCGAACCGGTGCAAAATCACCCTAAATCTGTACCACCCCGAAAGCGTGTCAGATACATCAACAAGATCGACCCTGGCCGGGAGATGGAAACGGCGATCATACGCTTCGAGGAGGCTCAGAAGACGGCCAAGTCGATCATGTCGGGCCTGAGGGTGGGCCGCACACTCGACCTTAACAATGCCCGGACAGTGGTAAACCACTGCGTGGAAAGCGTCCTCCGCAATGAAAACGCGCTGTTGTTACTCACAAAAATCAAGCACCAGGATGAATACACCGCCGAGCATTGCATCAACGTGTCCATTCTGGCGGCGGCCTTTGGCAAGCATCTGGGATTGCTTGAAGGAGAAATCCGCAATCTGGCCCTGTGTGGCCTGCTCCATGATGTCGGTAAGACCCGGATTCCCGATGAGATCCTGAACAAGCCGGGAGCACTGACGCCGAAAGAGTTCGACGTGATGCGTCACCACACCACCCACGGCCGCACTATCCTGATGGGTACCAGCAACTCCCTGAATACCGCCGTGGATGTGGCATTCAGCCACCATGAGCGGATGGATGGTTCTGGCTACCCTCGCGGACTTCATGCCCAGCAGATCCCCTACTTTGCCAAGATCATCGGGTTGGTGGACACCTACGATGCCATTACCAGCAACCGGGTCTACGACAAGGGTCGAGCCTCCATGCAGGCACTAGAAATCATCCACAAGCACCGCGGCACACAGTTCGATGAAGAACTGGCAGATGCCTTTATCCAGATGATTGGTGTGTATCCGCCGGGCTCCATCGTGGAAATGGTGAACGGCGAGGTTGGCATCGTTGTGGAGAGCAGGCCAGAGCACAAGCTGAAGCCCTGCGTTCTTCTGGTCAGAGAGGCCGATAAAAGCCTGATGACCCCCTACCGGACAGTCGACCTGAAAGTCAGTCCTGAAGACGCCGCGGGTGAAACCTATCGCATCGCCCGGGAAGTCCCTGACGGCACCTACGACATCGTGCTACAGGAGTTTGTTGACCAGGGTCTGATTGTAACCAAGCCAAATCCGGGCACTGACGCCACATAAAAGGGACAGCCTGTTACTTTCTAACCCGAAATGCCCTGCTATACTGCGTTGCAAATAAATTCCGGCACAACAAGACATGAAATCCGGCATCCCCTCCCTCAATCTTCCTGCCGCACCAGAAGCTGGTGGCATTTCGGAGGTTACTCCCGCCGAGGGCCTCAGGGCCGTGCTCGACAACCTGGACGCCCTGGTTTACGTATCAGACCTTGAAACCCATGATCTTCTGTACATGAATGCTTATGGCCGGAAAATCTGGGGTTCCATAGATGGCAGAAAGTGCTGGGAAGTCCTGCAGGATAGCGCCAGCCCCTGCGACTTCTGCACCAACCACCTGCTGATTGACTCAGCAGGCAGTCCTTCCCCCCCGCACATCTGGGAATTCCAGAACCGACTGGACCAACGCTGGTACCAGTGCCGGGACCAGGCGATTCCCTGGATAGATGGCCGGCTGGTCCGCCTGGAGATCGCTACCGACATCACCGAACGAAAAGAAATGGAGCTGGCACTCAAGGAAGCCCATGAGAAAGCCCGGGCTGCTGCCTTGGAGGACGACCTTACCGGACTTCGAAACAGAAGAGCCTTTTTCGAACTGGGAAACCAGCTTTTGAAACAGTCCCGCCGCAACAACTCGCCTCTGGGCATCATCATGTTTGACCTGGACCACTTCAAGCAGATCAACGACAACCATGGCCACGAGGCCGGGGATGAAGTGTTGCGGGCCATCGGGAATCTGGTCCGTCGCAACGTCCGGGAGGCCGACATTGCCGCGCGCATTGGCGGAGAGGAGTTCGCAATCCTTCTCGCCGATGCTCATGCAGCTGAGGCCTCAGAAATGGCAGAACGACTGCTGGGGCTCATGCAGGGAATGCCAGTCCAGTATCGTGATGTCCGTCTCCTGCCAGCGGCCAGTTTCGGCATTTCAGAACTACACCCCGAGGAGCCAGACCTGAAGAATCTTCTGGCCAGGGCCGATAACGCAATGTACGAATCCAAAGCGTTTGGCAGGGGAAGGGTGCGAATCAAGCCCTGAACGCACCCGGGCAATTCAACCGGGACGCCTGGTAACCGCCATGGTCAGCCGGGAAATACAGGTGGTTTTACCTTCTTCGTTCTCAAGCAGAATTTCCCATACCTGAGTGGCGCTACCAATATGGATGGCCCTGGCCGTGCCATACACCCAGCCTTTGGTAACCGGACGGATGTGGTTGGCGTTGATATCCAACCCAACCGCAACGGTTTCCGAATCCTTCAGACAGCAATTGGCCGCCATGCTTCCCAGGGTTTCCGCCAGCAACACCGACGCTCCTCCATGGAGAATGCCAAACGGCTGGACTGTGCGTTCATCCACGGGCATACGGCCCTTCACATAATCATCGCCAATTTCCAGGTATTCGATACCCATGTGACTAACGGCCGTGTTCTGACTGGACTGGACAAGTTGTTCGAGGTTCGGGGTACGGGACCAGATTGCCATGGGGGAATTACTCTCGATGTTGTTTGAAAAGAAATCTCGGAAAGGCTAGTGTATACAGATAGGATGCGAACTACCAAGCCCTTCTTCTGTGTCCCACGCCTGCCTTTTCGATCAATCCCTCAAACTCCCGCACAGGCACCGGCCTGCTGAAATAATAGCCCTGAAACCGGTTGCACCCCATCATAACAAGGCGTTCCAGCTGCCCTTTCGTTTCCACGCCTTCCGCCACCGCCGATAGTTTCAGTGACGAAGCGAGGGCCAGAATGGTCTCTGCGATGGCAGCATCATTGGGATCATCGAGGATGTCTCGCACAAATCCCTGGTCAATTTTAAGCTCATCCAGCGAGAGCCGTTTCAGGTAACCAAGGGATGAATAGCCCGTGCCGAAATCGTCCAGGGAAATTCGTATGCCCATGCTTCTCAGGGTTCGCAGTGTTTCTTCCACCAACTCAAGATCGTAAGCCAGTGCACTCTCGGTGATTTCCACTTTCAGGTTTCTGGGGGATGCCCCCGTTTTTCTGAGCAATGCCATCACAGTTGAGCAAAAAGACGGCAGATGGAACTGCCTCGCACTCACGTTTACCGACACCTGGAGCCGTGCCAGAACACCGCCCCGTTTTTTCCAACTGGCTATCGTGGACATGACCTCTTCGAGTACCCAGTAGCCAACCGATTCAATGAGGCCCGTTTCCTCTGCCAGCGGAATGAACTCGGCGGGAGACACCATGCCACGGCCCGGACAACGCCATCGAAGCAACGCCTCGGCACCTATCGGCTTACCTTTCTCGTCAACAAGAACCTGGTAGTGCACTGCCAACTGGTTCTTCCGAATGGCCAGTCGAAGGTCGGATTCCATGGCCAGGCGTTCGGACACCTTTTTCTGCATCATGGCATCGTAGAAACGGATGCAGTTGCGACCGTCTTCCTTGGCACGAAACATGGCCATGTCGGCCTGACCAAGGAGCTCTTCGAGGGAATCATCGTGATCAAAAAACAGGGTGACACCAATACTTGGCGTACCGGTGTACTCAAAGCCATTCAGTTCATAGGGTTCGTTCAGTGCTTCCCGGACTTTCTCACAGACCTTTTCCACGCGGGCGGCAGCGCTGGAAGCATCGGCCGGAAACCCCTTCAGAATGAGAACAAACTCATCGCCACCAAGCCTTGCGACGGTATCCCACTCCCTGACTGTCTGCTTGAGCCTTTTGCCGACCTGAATCAACAGCTCATCTCCTGTCATATGGCCCGCCGAGTCATTGATGTTCTTGAAGTGATCCAGATCGATAAAGACCAGGGCGCCGTGGCTATGATCCCGGGTGCTTCCAGTTAACGCCTGGGCCAGGCGATCCCGCAACAGGCGCCGGTTTGGAAGGCCCGTCAACGCGTCGTAGAACGCCAGTTTCTCTATCTCTGATTCCGATTGCTTGCGGTCACTCACATCGTAGAAGTACCCGTGCCAGATCATGCTGTCATCGGCCAACCGGGCAGGAACCGACCGCGCTTCCATCCAAGCCGTTGTTCCGTCCTGTTTCCTGGCCCGGAAGTTTGTTTCAAACGGCGTCATTTGCCGCCTTGATTCATCTACATCTTCGTCGAAGGATTTCTTGTCTTCTGGATCAATGAGGTCTAAAAGGGGCTTCGCATCCAGGCTGAGTGCATCGGCCGGGAGTCCGAACAGCTCCTTCACTTTTTCACTGATGAAGGGAAACGTGGTTTGCCCGTCGGGGTACATCCTGAACTGGAAAATAACCCCCGGAAACTGGTCGGAATACCGATAGAGGCTGTTTTCGAATCGCACATTGCGACTGGCCAATATCTGTCGGTGCACCGAAGCCCCCAGAACTTCGCCTACCTGGAGCAGAAATTCCTCTGTACCCGGATCCAGTGCACAGGAATGGTCAAGAAAATCGAACCCCAGAATACCGCTGACTTGTCCCTCCAGCTTCAAACCAACGAGAACCAGACTCCGGATACTTTCAAGAAGGAATTCCAGTTTCTCTTCTTTTGCATCCGGGGGAAGTTGTTCGACTTCGGGGATCACCAGAACCGGAAGGATCTGAAGCTGCTCCATAAGCCAGGGATATCGGTCCTTCGGAACATTTTGAATGGCATCCCGTTGGGGTGTGACGCCGTCTCTGCAGGTTTCATGGGAGATTGAAATTGTCTGGGTGGCTTCTTCGAAATTGATCAGGTAGGCGCGATCAGATCCAAGCCAATCGCCAAGCTCAGCAATAACCCCGTGGATGCAACCATCCAGTTCGTCAATCTTCGAGCGGGCAAGGTTGAGCGACAACCTGTACACGAAATCCCTGTGGCCCGAGGTAACTGCCTTTGCCATTGCTACGGACTCCTTCCCAGCAATACTGCCCATGAATTTTATTTTATACCGGGAGTACCTGTACTGAGTTACGACGGGTGCGCCTCAAAAGTTCATGTGCTAGCACTAACGGTAGCCTCTCAACTCGCTTTTGTATAACGAGCTTTATACTGCAGGATCAGCTCATCGACCCTGCCAGAGTTCACAAGCTCATAAAGCCGGTCCGCAATGCGCTCTCTTAGTTCAAAGGAATTACACGGCGAAGCCTTGGAAAAAGTCAGAAACAGGCCCTCACGGCTAACCGGCGTTTCCAGCGGAACGAAATCGTCAGCAATGCCCATGTATTCAAGTTTCACCTCTCCCTGAAGGACTTCATAGAGCACATAATCAACACGATCAACCAACGCCATCTGGAAGGATTGCTCAATGGACCGGACACCTTCAATGCGCAGATTCTGCTCTGCATACCGGTCGAAGTTCTGGCCAAAGCTGTTGTTGATCAGGGTACTGCCGCGCTTGCCCTTCAGGTCTGGCCAGTGGCGATAGACGAACTCCCGCCCGATGGGCACCCAGACCGCTGTTGGCAAGTGCGTGACCGGAGGAAGCAGATAATCCATGTAGCGAATGCGTTCCGACGTGATGAACGCCCCGGCTACCATATCAATCTCCCCCTCGCGCGCCATCCGTTGGACCCGGGCCCAGGAACCGATATCTTTCACTTCCACGGTTACGCCGAGGGGTTGGGTAATTTCCCGGAGCAAAGCAGGTACGGCGCCATTCAGGAAACCAGGATTTTGCTCGTCTCGCCAGAGCAGGGGCGGATACTCCGGATTACCACTCACGGTGAGTGTGTCGCACGGGGTTACTGCCGTGGCATTAGTCGGCGAAAGAATCATCGCGGCTGCAAAAAAGATAAGTGACTTACCAACAACAGAAGACAATAGCTTATTCAACTCTGACAAGACCTTCTTTGTGCCAGCCCAGACGGCCGGTTTCGACAACCTGGCGACGTATCCCCGGCACTGGCCGGATCATGAAAAGATCGCCGTTTCTGCCCACCATGGCTCGGGGTACACCAGTTGCTTTGGCTATGTCAGCGTGCGTTTCCATGTGTTCAGCCTCACCATGCACCGGAATGGCAATGGCAGGCCTGACCCACTTGTACATTAACTCCAGCTCTTCCTGCGCAGGATGACCTGAGGCATGAATTGGCAAATCCGCATCTTCGGCGGTGATTACCCGGACACCCAACTCTTTGAGTCTCGCCACCAGTGCTTCTATGGCTTCTTCATTGCCGGGAATAGCACGGGCGCTGAAGATGACTGTATCGCCGGTTTCCAACTCGAAATCCGGATGCGTACCAGCAGCCAGTCTGCGCAGGGCCGTTCTGGGTTCACCCTGACTGCCGGTGGCCACGGCCATGACTTCATCCCGGGGCAGATAGCCAAGATGAGCGGGATTGATCAACTGGTCAGCCGAATCCCACAGCCCGGCGGCCTTGGCGGCACCACTCATATTGATCAGCGAACGGCCCAACAGCCCCATATAGCGCCCTGTTTCTCGCGCAATCGAAGAGAGCGTATGCAGGCGGGCAATATTGCTGCCGAAACAGGTCACTACAACGCGCCCCTCAGCGGATCGTATAGCCTGCAACAATCCGGCATGCAAGGCTCCCTCGGAGACCGAGTGACCTGAGACCGTTGCGTTGGTGGAGTCGCATACCATGGCGTTCACGCCCTCTTTCGCCAGATCGGTAAAGGTCTGTGGCGAATAGCCATGGCCGACCAGCGGCTGCTCATCCAGCTTCCAGTCTCCGCTGTGAAAGATGTTACCTGCGGCGGTTCTAATCATCAGGGCGTTGGGGTCCGGGATGGAATGCGTCAGCGCCAGCCATTGCACGCTGAAAGGCCCGATCTGTTTGCTCTGGCCCGTCTCCACCTCAATGATCGGAACCCGGTGCAGCAGATCGAACTCCGCAAGTTTTCGTCGCAGAATTTCCGCAGTGAACCGACTGGTGTAGATCGGACACTGCAAAAGCGGCCAGAGATAGGGTACGGCTCCAACGTGATCCTCATGGGCATGGGTTATCACCAGACCCGCCAGGTGGTCACGGCGGTCAGCGATGAAAGCGGGGTCCGCCATTTGCACCGGGGGTTCCCCCCGGTGGTGCACGGTTCCGTCAGCGGCAATTCGGCCGGGCTTTGGAAAGGTGACGCCGCAATCCACCATCAACCAGGCTCCGTCGTGGCCATAGAGGTTGAGGTTCATGCCGATTTCGCCGGTACCCCCCAGGGGCAGAAACCAGAGATCAGACTGCGCAGGAATCATTCGGCGACTCGGTCCATATACTTCAATACCAGATCCTCGTGTATGCCTTCCATTTCAATCAGTTTCAGAGCCGCCCGGATATCGTCGGCGTACTGAATCACCGGCGAGTTTTTCGCAACGGCGATGTAAGAGCGCTCTCCGGGCACAAAGAACGGTGAGACCTCAACATCCAGCCCCAGTTTCTCAACCGTGTACAAACCCACCAGTTCTGGCGCAATCACCACATCCACCCGGCCCTTCTGAAGCATCAGCATCAGGTTTTCATATCGAGGCGCTGGTTCTTTGAGCAGGTCCTCATCATTATCAAATCTCGGGAAATACGACGCGCCTTCCAGCACGCCAATGGCCCTGCCGTACAGATCGGCATAGCGGTCAATGCGGTGCTCTTTGTTCAGATAAAAGAACAATCGTCGTTCTGGCGGAAACGCCGGTGCCACGAACTCCATCAATTCGGATCGCTCCTCGGTTTCCAGAGGACCAAGCATGACATCAACCTCACCCTGCTGGACCATTCTCAACACGCGCCTGAACGGGGCTTCCCGGTAATGCACTTCCCAGCCCAGCCGCTGGGCAATTTCCTCGAAGATCTCCACGTAGAGGCCGGTTCGCTCACCACCCTGGAGAATCCGGTATGGGGGGGCATGATTGGCACCTACGGTGATGGTAAGAGGTTCCACAGTTTCTGTGCCCTGCTGGGCCCAAGCGGGAAACACCAACACCATCAGAAGGGCGGCTGTTAGCACTCGCATTCCTGTCGTCCTTGCCTGTGAGCCTTTCAGGTTCTTATGCAGTCTGGTCATCTGTGTCCAGTATAGACGGTTCAAGATCCGGGAACGTCGGATTTACGTAATCACGGTTGAAATCAACCACCCGTGGCACAAGGTCGGTTACCAGATCAGTAAAGAAATGATTCACTAAACCGGCTGCACGTTATTTACCGATAGCTGTCGAAAGTGCCATACATTCGTCAACAGAAAGGACGGACACCATGAAAATTCTGATGGTTCTTACCTCACATGACCAGATGGGCGACACCGGCCATAAGACCGGCTTCTGGCTCGAAGAGTTCACCGCGCCCTACTATGTGTTCCGGGATGCCGGTGCCGACATCACCATCGCCTCGCCGAAAGGCGGCCAGCCTCCCGTAGATCCCAACAGCGAGACGGAAGAGGCGCTCACGGAAACCACCCGTCGTTTCCAGCAGGATGCCCACGCCAAGGAATCCCTTGCCAGCACCAAGAAGCTGAGCGATGTGGACATGAACGAGTACGACGCAATTTTCTATCCGGGCGGCCACGGCCCGCTGTGGGACCTGGTCAATGACGAAAAGTCCATTGCCCTGATCAAAACGGCTTACGAGCAGGACAAGGTTATTGGAGCCGTCTGTCATGCGCCAGCCGTATTCAAGAACGTGGAAGTCAAACCGGGCCAGAACATCGTTGGCGGCCGGGAAGTCACCGGCTTCAGCAACAGCGAGGAAGAAGCAGTAGGCCTCAGCGGTGTGGTGCCTTTCCTGCTCGAGGACATGCTAAAGGAAAATACCGCCACCTACACCCGCGGTGACGACTGGGCTCCGCACATCGTGGTGGACGGCAAGCTGATCACCGGGCAGAACCCGGCATCCTCCGAGGGCGCGGCGAAAGCCGTCGTGCAGGCTTTGCAGGAGGCCTGATCCGGTAAAGACCGGAAGATGAACCCAAGGCCAGGTGAGATTCTCATCTGGCCTTTTTCTTACGCTTCGAGTTCATTCCCCCGCGTGACTGATCAACTCGCCAGGAGCGCCCTGCTCCAGCAGTTCACGAATATGATCCGGTATCGTCACTTTTCCCATCACTGAAGGCTGAATCACCACGTAGGTCACATCGGCATCGGCGATAAACGCCCCATCCCCATACCTGAAGAATTCAAGATGCAACGTGAATGAAGTGTTGCCGATTCGCCCCGCCCGAATACGCGCCTCCAGCACATCATCGAACTTTGCCGGGGCTTTCCAGTTCACGGTGAGGCTCACAACCTGAATATCCAGATCCTGATCCAGCAGATGCTGGTAATCGCCAAACAGCGTGCGAATATACTCATTCACTGCAATATCAACGAAATCCGCATAGCGGGCGTTGAACACCACACCCTGGGCATCGCATTCGCCATAGCGAACCCGGAAGCGAAAGCGGAAAGGCAGATCACCAGCCATGAAGCGCTCCGATTAAAGTTCAGTTACTGTCGCCAACAGCTTCTCATATCTGTGCTAACGTTTTGAGGAATATCTCAAAAAAGCTGGCCACCGCTATGAGCAACCCGAAGCACACCCTTTTCTGGATGACGCTGTTCCTCGGCGTGGTCGTCATCGTCGGCGCCCTGATCCACAAACCTCTGATCTCGGCCTTCATGGCCAACTGGGTTTTCAACCTGCTGATTCTCGGCGTATTGATCGTCGGTATCGCCCTCACTTACCGGCAGGTATTTGTCCTCTTTCCGGAATTGAAGTGGATTGCACAGTTCCGGACCGGGCATGCCGGACTGTCGGTGGTCCAGGAGCCTAAACTGCTGAAGCCACTGGCAAGACAGCTCGGAGAGGATGCAACCAAGGATCGATTCACGCTGTCGACTCTCTCCCTGCGAACCGTGCTCGATGGCATTCACTCCCGCATGGATGAGCAGCGGGAGATCACCCGTTACTTCATCAGTCTTCTGGTTTTCCTCGGCCTGCTGGGTACCTTCTGGGGCCTGCTCGGCACCATCAACTCGGTCGGCCAGGTCATCACCGGACTGGATATGAGCCAGGAAGACTTCGGCAAGGTGTTTGCGGAGCTTCAGGAAGGCCTGCTTACGCCGCTTGAGGGCATGGGCACCGCGTTCAGCTCCTCTCTGCTGGGATTGGGCGGCTCACTGATACTGGGCTTCCTGGATATCCAGGCCGGCCATGCCCAAAACCGCTTCTATGACGGCCTTGAGGAGTGGCTGACCGGCGTGACCAATCTTGTAGACCGCGTAGACAGCGAGAAAGACCTGTCATGATCGGATCCAGGCGCCGAAGCCGAAGCACCACCAACGTCTGGCCGGGGTATGTGGATGCCCTGTCGGCACTGCTGATGCTGGTGATCTTCATGCTACTGGTATATGTGGTCAGCCAGCTCTATCTGTCCCAGACGCTGTCTGACCGGGATACCCAGCTGGCCCGCCTGAATGCCCAGTTGAACGAACTCTCGGAGCTGCTTGGCCTGGAAGAAAGCCGGAGCGAGGCGCTGGAAGCTCAATTGACCAGCGTTCAGGACCGCAACAACAGTCTGGTTGACCAGCTGGAATCCACCCGTGAACGGCTGATGCAGCAGACCGCCGTCGCCGATGCGCAATCGGAGCGACTGGCCGGTATGGAAGAATCCATTGACGAAAAAGACGAGATGTCCGCCAGCCAGCAGGCCATGATCCTGCGGCTATCCAATCAGATCGCCTCACTGAGGGAACAGCTCAGACAGATTGCCTCGGCCCTGGAGCTGCAGGAACAGATGACTGCGGAAAAAGAGCAGGAGCTGGAACAGGTGAGCCGACGGCTGAACACCCTGCTCGCCGAGCGGGTCAGCCAGCTGGAACAGTACCAGTCGGAATTCTTTGCCCGGCTTCGGGATATTCTGGCCGGTAACGAGAACGTGCGGATTGTCGGCGACCGTTTTCTGCTACCTTCGGAACTGCTGTTTGCCTCCGCCTCGGCGGAACTTGGAGAGGAAGGCCGGCAGGAGTTGGACAAGCTTGCGGATTTGCTGCTTGATGTTTCAGCCAGGATTCCTGATGACGTTGACTGGATTCTGAGAATTGACGGTCATACCGATGTCATACCTATCAATACCCCGAGATTCCCTTCCAACTGGGAGCTGTCCACCGCGCGGGCGGTTGCAGTCGTGCGCTACCTTGCAGCGCAGGGTGTACCGGAACGGCGCATGGCGGCTGCCGGCTTTGGCGAGTTCTTCCCGGTGGCGGAGGGCACCTCACCGGAAGCGCTTCAGAGAAACCGGAGGATCGAGCTCAAGCTGACGGATCGCTGATAGGAGGGAGGCAGTCGCCCTGCCACCCTCAAGAAGTATTGCGGTCAGAAATGAATAACCGTCCGAATGCTCTTACCCTCATGCATCAAATCAAACGCCTTGTTGATGTCTTCAAGCGGCATTTCATGGGTAATAAACACGTCCAGAGGAATCTCACCTTTTTCGGCTTTCTCCACGTAGCCAGGCAGTTCGGTACGGCCTTTCACGCCGCCAAACGCTGAGCCTTTCCAGACCCGGCCGGTGACCAGCTGGAACGGACGGGTGCTGATTTCCTCGCCGGCGCCGGCGACGCCGATGATGACGGATTCGCCCCACCCCTTGTGGCAACACTCCAGGGCGGCGCGCATCACCTTGACGTTACCGATACACTCGAAGGAATAGTCCACGCCGCCGTCGGTCATTTCAACGATCACTTCCTGGATCGGCTTGTCGTAGTCGTTGGGATTGACCACATCGGTCGCACCCAGCTGTTTGGCGATGTCGAACTTTCCCGGGTTGATGTCGATGGCAATGATGCGACTGGCCTTGGCCATGGTGGCACCGATGATAGCCGCCAGGCCGATACCACCCAGGCCGAAGATGGCTACCGTTGCCCCTTCTTCCACCTTGGCCGTGTTCATCACCGCACCGATGCCGGTGGTCACGCCGCAACCGAGCAGACACACCTTCTCAAGGGGCGCTTCCTTGGGAATCTTGGCCAGAGAGATCTCGGGCAACACGGTGTACTCGGAGAAGGTGGAGCAACCCATGTAGTGGTACAGCGGCTTGCCCTGGTAGGAGAAGCGGGAGGTGCCGTCCGGCATCACGCCCTTGCCCTGGGTGGCCCGAACGGCGCCGCACAGGTTGGTCTTGCCGGAGGTGCAGAACTTGCACTCGCCACACTCGGCGGTGTAAAGCGGAATCACGTGGTCACCCACTTCCAGGTTTTTCACGCCCGGGCCCACGGCCTCCACAATACCACCGCCTTCGTGGCCGAGGATGGTCGGAAACAGGCCTTCCGGGTCGGCGCCCGACAGGGTGTAGGCATCAGTATGGCAGACGCCGGTGGCAACGATGCGCACCAGCACTTCACCTTTTTGCGGCGGGGCGACATCCACTTCAACGATTTCCAGCGGCTTGTTGGCTTCAAAGGCCACCGCGGCACGGGATTTGATCACTGGCATGCTCCTCTGGTTCTGTCAGGAATCTCGGGCATTGCTGATTCCCTTTGTATGATGAATTGACAGATTGACGGTTTGACGATTCCTAGACGACTGGTCTACTATAGCAGATATGACGTCAACCGACACCCGCACTCACATTATTCACACCGGCGCCGACCTGATCGGCCATAAAGGCTTTGGTGCGACAGGCATCAACGCCGTGCTGACCGCAGCTGGCGTACCCAAGGGGTCGTTCTACCACTACTTTAGCAGCAAGAATGATTTCGGCCTGGCGGTCATTGATACCTTCGCGGAGGAATACGACGCCAAACTGGATCGGATTCTCAATGACACCAGCCGCTCCTGCGTCGACCGGCTGCGCGCCTACTTCGACACCGGCTTTGAAACCATGACCAGCTGCGAGTACACCCGGGGCTGTCTGATCGGCAACCTGGGCCAGGAACTGGCGGGACAGAACGAAGCCTTCCGGCAGAGGCTGGACTCGGTCTTCGCCAGCTGGGAAAGACGCTTTGAGCATTGCATCCGTGCTGCCCAGCAGGCCGGAGACATCAGCGCCGACATCGACGCGGCAGACGCCGCCAGTTTTTTTCTGTCCGGCTGGGAAGGCGCCATCCTGCGTTCGAAGGTCCTCAAGTCCACCGAACCCATGGAGAGGTTCGTGCGAGTCTTTTTCAAACACTGCCTGAACATCGGCTGAAATTTTTTTCGATTGCCGACTAGTAGACTGGTCTAATTAATATCATTTGATCCTGAAGGAGGATGCCCGATGAGCAACCAGAACGATCCACTTTTTCAGCCGCACCATCTGGGCGAACTGGCCCTGCCCAACCGGATTCTGATGTCACCACTGACACGTTCCCGCTCAAGCCAGCCCGGGGATATCCCCAACGACATGAACGCCCGCTACTATCAGCAGCGGGCCAGCGCTGGCCTGATTCTCAGTGAAGCCACCCAGGTTTCGCCGCAAGGCAAGGGCTATGCCTTTACCCCCGGCATTCATTCGCAGGAACAGATTGAAGGCTGGAAGAAGGTAACCGGGGCGGTGCACATGGCCGGCGGCCGAATTCACATGCAACTGTGGCACGTGGGCCGGATTTCCCATCCGGACCTGCAACCGAACGGTGAAAAGCCCGTTGCGCCTTCTGCCATCAAGCCCGAAGGTGCCAAGACCTTCATCAGTGCCAACTCCGGCATGGTGGATATCCCGGAGCCCCGGGCCCTGGAAACCGCGGAAATGACCGACATTGTCGAGCAGTACCGCCAGGGTGCGCTGAACGCAAAAGAAGCCGGCTTTGACGGCGTTGAAGTCCATGCGGCCAACGGCTATCTGCTGGACCAGTTCATCAAGAGCGGCAGTAACCATCGCACTGACGAATACGGTGGCTCGGTGGAAAACCGTCTGCGCCTGCCATTGATGGTCGTCGAAGCGGTTATCGACGTCTGGGGCAAGGACAAGGTCGGCGTCCGCGTCAGCCCCACGGGTAGTTTCAATGCCATGGACGACGACAACCCGGCCGAAACCTTCGGTACCTTCGCCCGGCACCTGAACGACCTGGGCATTGCCTACATCGAAGTGGTGGAAGACTCCTTCCAGGGCAATCACGCGAACGGCCGCCCGGAAGAAGTCATCGACGCGATCCGCGCCGGCTTCAAGGGCACCTACATTGCCAATGGCGCCTACACCGCCGACGAGGCCCGAAAGCGTATCGACGAAGGCCGGTGCGATCTGGTCACCTTCGGCCGCCCGTTTATCGCCAACCCGGATCTGCCGGAGCGCTTCCGCCAGAACGCGCCCCTGAACGACTGGGACGACAGCACCTTCTATGGCGGTGATGAACACGGTTACACCGACTACCCGACACTGATAGAACTCGAAAAAAGCGCCTGAACAGCGCTTTTATTCCCAAAGGAGACAAACCATGAGCAACACCAATGACCCGATCAACAGCAAAGTAGTGATTATTACCGGCGCCAGCAGTGGTCTCGGTGAAGCCACGGCCCGCCGCCTGGCAGACCGGGGCGCCAAGCTGGTACTCGCAGCACGCCGGGAGGACCGCCTGAAAGACCTGACGGAAGATCTCAAGTCCCGGGGCGCCGAAGCCATCTGGCAGGTCACCGACGTGACCGACCGCAATCAGGTTGAGTCTCTGGCCGCCGCGGCAAAAGAGGCGTTTGGCAGGATCGATGTGCTGGTCAACAACGCCGGGCTGATGCCCCTGGCACCGCTGGACGCCCTCAAGGTTGATGAGTGGGAACAGATGGTAGACGTCAACATCAAGGGCGTGATGTATGGTATCGCCGCTGTACTGCCGACCATGCGGGAACAGCACAGCGGGCACATCCTCAACCTGTCGTCGGTCGCCGGGCACAAGGTCTTCCCCGGTGCCGCCGTCTACTGCGCCACCAAATATGCGGTGAAGGCGCTGTCCGAAGGCGTTCGTATGGAAGGCGGCGACGAGATCCGCAGCACCAACATCTCGCCGGGTGCCGTCGCCACCGAGCTCACCAGCACCATCACTGATCCCGACGCGAAAAAGGCGGCGGATGAGCTCTACGAAGTCGCCATTGATTCCGATGCCGTGGCCCGGGCAGTTGTCTATGCCATCGAGCAGCCGGCGGATGTCGATATCAATGAAATCATCCTGCGGCCGACGGCTCAGGAGCTGTAGAACTTCTCTCGATCCTCGAACCCTGCACCATGCTGCCCCGCAAGGGCAGCGTTGGTGCAAGAGATCCACGGCCAGTCTCATCAAAATCCTCGAAAGATCACCACCTACCTGCGAAGTTCCCACGCACATCACATATCTTTGTTGCGCCCCCAAAAACTTTTCCGAATCTGGTACGTATCTGAAGGGTTGAATCAAAAGGCCAAGGAGCATCAACCTTGCATACGCTTTACTGGTTTACCCGGGATCTTCGCCTGCACGACAACGCCGCGTTGCTGGCGGCCTCGAAGTCCGACGTGCTTTTATGTGTCTACGTTGTTGATCCCCGCTGGTTCGCACCGGGGCCACTGCAAAGCAAAGCCATGGGCGATCATCGCTGGCGCTTCCTCTGGCAGAGCCTGATGGCGCTGGAGCGAACCCTGCGGACGCTTGGCCAGCGCCTGCATATTGCCTATGGCGAGCCGGAAGCCGTGGTCCCCGAGCTGGTGCATGCCCACTGTATTGCCCGGGTTGTCCGGTCGCGGTTGCCGGGCACCCGGGAAGCTGGCCAGTGGCGCGCGATCAAGGACAAACTGCCACAGACCCTGTTCCAGCAATTCGAAACCCTGAGCCTGTTTACCGAGGGCTCCCTGCCCATGACCCTGCAGGATCTGCCGGACACCTTTTCCCAGTTCCGCAAGCAGGTTGAGAAAACCGGAGAACGCTGTACCGAGCGTTTGCGTATCCGCACTCTGACAGCCCTGCCTCCGCCACCAGGGTTCCCGGAGGACAATCGCGGCGACTGCCCGCCGATACCAGAGCCGATGCATCCATTGCAGTTTATGGGGGGTGAAACAGCTGGCGTGGAGCGGCTTCGGGAATTCCTGTACGGCAACCACAGCATTGACCGCTACAAGGAGACCCGCAACGCCCTGGACTCCTGGGACGCCTCCTCAAAATTCTCGCCCTGGCTGGCCAACGGCAGTCTCTCGGTTCGCGAAGTGGCGGAAACCATCACAGAGTACGAAGCCAGTGAGACCAAAAACGAATCCACCTATTGGCTCTGGTTCGAACTGCTCTGGCGGGAATACTTTTACTGGTACGCCCTGAAACACGGCGCCAACCTGTTCCGCCGTGATGGCGTCCAGCGCAAGCGTCGACACGGCACCTTCTACGGCCACCGTTTCAAGGCCTGGTGCCAGGGCAACACCGAATACCCAATCGTAAACGCGGCCATGAATCAGCTGCGTGAAACCGGTTACATGAGCAACCGGGCCCGGCAACTGGTGGCAAGCTGTTTCATCAACGAACTGGGCCTCGACTGGCGATACGGAGCGGCATGGTTTGAAGAGCAGTTGATCGACTATGATGTAGGGAGCAACTACGGCAACTGGCAGTACCTGGCTGGCGTGGGGGCGGACCCGAGAGGCCTGCGGCAATTCAATCTGGAAAAACAGACGCAGCAGTACGATCCCACCGGCACCTTCATTGACCGCTGGGGCGGACACGCGGAACAGCCCGTAGGTCTACACACAGTGGATGCGGCAGACTGGCCCTTGTAGCAATAAGGCGAACCGCCATGACGGATAGGAAGGATAACGGCAATACGGCACGTGAGACCCTGGCTCGCATCATCGATACCAGCTCTCCCTCTACCTTGCTGAGTTGCGGCAACCTCGCGACCGAAGTCTCACGGATCTGGCAGAAACATCAGAAGGGCGTTGACGTTCACACACTGGACACCATCGACCCCAATGCCCACCTGTTCCTGGACCGGGTGGCAGACCTGGCCCTCGTTACCGAAACCCTCGAACACCTGCCCCATGACGAAGGCGCCCTTCTGCTGGGACAACTCAGGAACTATGGCACCCATCAGATTGCGGTTCTTGTGGGAGAGGCTCCCGACTGGGCGTTTACGGACTTCATCGGCCTTGGCTTCCGTCGCCATGCCGAACTGGAAAATGATAACGGTGCACTGACGCTGTACACCTACAATCTGGATACTTACAACCACAAGCGGGCCTGGAACAATCCAGAGAACTGGGCCAATCCGGAAATGTGGGGCAAAGCATGGTGGTAGAAAGCGCAGAAGTGAGCAGTCCGTCTTCCCGAAAACTCAAACCCAGTACGATCCGGATCGGCACCCGGTACCGGGCCAACCGACTGAAAGGCCCTTACGACGCCATTGTAATCGGCTCCGGCATTGGCGGCCTGACAACGGCCGCTTGCCTGGCCAAGGCCGGCAAGAAGGTACTGGTACTCGAACAACATTACACCGCCGGCGGCTACACCCACAGCTACGCCCGCAACGGTTACGAATGGGACGTGGGTGTTCACTATATCGGCGATATGGGCTCACCCCATACCCTGGGCCGGCGACTGTTCGATTACATTACCGACGGCAAACTGGAATGGGCACCCATGGATGAGAATTACGACCGTTTCTTTCTGGGAGACAAGGTCGTCAATCTGCGTGCCGGCAAGGAGGGCCTTCGGCTCTCCTTGCTGGATGCCTTCCCGGATGAACAGGGAGCCATCGACCAGTATGTAAAACTGCTGGGGAAGGTAGCCGACGGCATGCAGTGGTATACGCTTTCCAAGCTCACGCCCGGACTTCTGAGCCCGCTCGTTCATAAAGGCCTGGATATGGCCTTACCGGATTACTTCAACAAGACCACCTGGGACGTTTTGAGCGAACTGACCGACAACCAGGAACTGATCGGTGCGATCACCGGCCAGTGGGGCGATTGCGGCGTCACACCGAAGCAATCCAGCTTTATGGTTCATGCGCTGATTGCCAAGCACTACCTTTACGGTGGCTTCTATCCGGTTGGCGGTGCGTCGGAGATCGCAAAAACCATCATACCCGTCATTCAGCAGCCCGGTGGTGAGGTATTCACCTACGCCGATGTGACTGACATCCTGGTCGAGAAGGGCAAGGCAACCGGCGTGCGCATGGCCGACGGTGAGGAAATCCGGGCACCAATGGTCATCAGCAACGCCGGGGTGATCAACACCTTTGAAAAATTGCTGCCGGCTGAGGCCGCAGAAAAAATCGGCTACAAGCGCAAACGCCGGCACATTATTCCCTCCATGCCCCATATCGGGCTCTACATCGGCCTGAAAGGAACTCCGGAAGCGCTCGGGCTGCCGCGCACCAATTTCTGGATCTACCCGAGCGCCGATCACGACAGCAACGTGCAACAGTTCCTGGATGATCCGGAAAACACCGAGTTTCCGGTGGTGTATATTTCCTTCCCGGCAGCCAAGGACCCGGACTACCAGAACCGCTGGCCTGGCACCTCCACCATAGAGATTGTCGCACCAACCACCTGGGAGATGTTCGAGCCCTGGCAGGACACTACCTGGGGCAAGCGCGGGGAAGACTATGAGGTCCTTAAGCAGAAAATTACCGACCAATTGCTGGAAGTGATGTACGAGAAACTCCCGCAGCTTCGGGGCAAAGTGGATTACGTGGAGACCTCCACGCCGCTGTCTACCGCCTGGTTCTGCCGCTATGGTCGGGGCGAGCTCTACGGTCTGGACCACAACCCTGAGCGCTTCGAACAGGACTGGCTGAAACCGAAAACCGACATTCCCGGGCTCTATCTCACCGGCCAGGACATCCTTACCTGCGGCGTGGTGGGCGCGATGATTGGTGGGCTGGTCAGCACCCTGGCCATCCAGGGCTGGCGCGGCGCCGGGTTGGCAAAACGTATTTTTGTGGGGTAACAGGCGTTGCCCAGGCCGATCTGTGCCGATTGCGGCATGCACCTGAATATCTGTGTCTGTGAAGCCTGTGCCCCGGTGCCGAACAGTACCCGGGTTTCGGTCCTTCAACACCCAACCGAGGTGGGTCACCCCAAGGGTACCGTGCGCATACTGGCCCAATGCCTCGCCAGAGTCGACGTTTTCCAGGGCGAGACGCCAGACGATTTTGACCAGGCCGGCTTCAATCCACACACAGAAGCCGGACATTCCGCGCTGCTGTTCCCCGGTCCCGGCAGCGACACGCTCGAATGCGCAAACCTCCATGACATCCATCACTGGATCATTCTGGACGGAACCTGGCGTAAGGCCGCAAAGATCCTGCATCAGAATCCTGCCCTGGCGGCGCTGCCCCGCTTCCATTTGGCGGAACCTCCGGCGTCTGCCTACGCCATCCGAAAGGCCCCGGGCAAGCAACACCTGGCCACAGCAGAGGCGGTTGCCTATCTGCTGAACGTGGTCGAGCCGGGCCTGGATACCCGGCCCATTTCCAGAGCCGTGCGCTCACTGGTGGACAAACAGCTCGCCCAGATCCCGGCCCGGCTGCACAAGCATTATCAATAAACCGATGCGGGTGAGACGAGCGGCCGATGCGGACGTAATCTC
Source organism: Marinobacter flavimaris (assembly GCF_045057155.1). Lineage (NCBI taxonomy): Bacteria > Pseudomonadati > Pseudomonadota > Gammaproteobacteria > Pseudomonadales > Marinobacteraceae > Marinobacter > Marinobacter flavimaris. Next base: position 3,904,436 of record NZ_CP171359.1, on the reverse strand, counting down.
CGGAAACCTGAACAAAACCGAGAGCACCCCATGTCCGCGCAATTCGACTCTGCAGACCTCTCCCGCATTATCGAGATGGCCTGGGAAGATCGCACACCCTTCGAGGCCATCGAAGCCCTCTATGGCCTTCAGGAGAAAGACGTCATCCGCCTGATGCGACGTGAGCTGAAGACTTCAAGCTTCCGGCTCTGGCGCAAGCGGGTAACCGGACGCAGCACCAAACACCGCCAGTTGCGGCCCGAAGGGGTGAGTCGGGGCTATTGCCCGACCCAGTACAAGCATCGGTAAGCGTCGCACCATTGGCATTGCCGGCATGGCTGCGCGATCATGAACACTCAGGTAACAAGCAAGGAACCAACGCAATGGCAGTGTTCAACCAGAAAGATGCCCGGGAGCAACTCGATGCCGAGGCCAGCAAGGTACACCGGTCCGACCTTGAGACTCTGCTTGAAAGACAGCGCGCGATTGAAGAAAAGGTGAAGGGTAGCGGCAAGCTGGCACGCTTCAGCGGCGACATCAAGCTGATGTTTTCCATGATCCGCGACTACTGGTACGGCAATTACCGGAGCGTACCCTGGAAGACAATCGCGGCAGTGGCAGGGGCACTCCTGTACGTGCTGAACCCGCTGGATGTCATTCCCGACCTTTTGTTCGGCTTCGGATTTATCGACGATGCCGGCGTCGTGGCCCTGTGTCTGAAACTGGTAGAATCCGATCTGCTCCGCTACGCTGCGTGGAAGGAACATCAGGAAGAATCTGAAAACCGGGTCAGTGCGAATTGATTAATTTCTGAACTGACGGTATTCTCCCGCCCCTGCTGTAGGAACACCTGAATCAAATCTGGAGTTGTCGTGGATTTAGCCACTCTCATCGGTCTTGCCGGCGCTATTCTGCTGATTGCATCCGCCGTTATTCTTGGTGTTTCACCTTCTGTATTTATCAACCCTGCCTCGTTGCTGATTGTCGTGGGTGGCACCATGTTCGTGGTGTTGGCCAAGTTCAGCGTCGCCCAGTTTCTTGGCGCCTTCAAAGCGGCCGCCCGGGCCTTCAAGTTCAAGCTGCCGGAAACCCAGGCCAGCATTGAAGAGTTGGTGGATATCGCCAACGTGGCCCGCAAAGAGGGCGTTCTTGGGCTGGAGGATAGAGAGATCAGCAGCCCGTTCCTGGCCCAGGGTATACAGATGCTGGTGGACGGTCAGGACGGCAAGACCATCAAGGAGCTCTTGAACAAGGAGCGCCTGATGACCCTCGACCACAACCGTTCTGGCGCCAAGGTATTCACGGCCATGGCCGATGTGGCGCCGGCCATGGGCATGATCGGCACGCTGATTGGTCTGGTTCAGATGCTGTCGAACATGGAAGACCCGAAGTCCATCGGCCCGGCCATGGCGGTCGCACTGTTGACCACACTGTATGGCGCCATGATTGCCACCATGATCGCGACTCCGATTGCCGACAAGCTCTCCCTGCGGATGACCGAGGAAGCGCGCATGCAGTCGCTGTACATTGATGCCCTGGTGGCCATTCAGGAAGGCACCAATCCCCGGATCATCGAGCAGATGCTGTCGAGCTACCTGCCCCCCAAGGAACGCGAGAAAGCGGCTGCAGCTGAAGGCGCCTGACCATGGATGAATTGCCTGAAGAGGAAAAACCGGGGATTCCGGCGTGGGTAGTTACCTTCGCCGATCTCATGTCCCTGCTGATGTGCTTCTTCGTGTTGCTGCTGTCCTTCTCGGAGATTGATGCCCAGAAGTTCAAGCAGATCGCCGGTGAACTCTCCAAAGCCTTCGGCGTTCAGCGGGACGTGCCGGCCCTGGAAATACCCAAGGGTACCAGCCCCATTTTCGACAAGTTTTCTCCCGCACCGCCCGAGCCTACCGTGGTCAACGAGGTCAAACAGACCACCACAGAGGAAGCCCCCGAGCTGCAGACCCTGAAAAGCCCCACCGACATGGCCGTGGAGGCTGCCATGGAAGAGCAGCTGCAGGAAACCATGGACGAAATCCTCAAGGTGCTGGAGCCGGCGATCGCCGATGGGCGCATCAATGTAAGCGAGGATCAGCGGCGGATCGTGATCCGGGTGGAAGAAAAAGGTTCGTTTCCCTCAGGTTCGGCTCAGCTGACCTGGGAATTTGAGGGCCTGTTGCTGGACATGGCCGAGGTTATTGAGGGCATCCCCGGCGACCTGACCATTGAGGGCCACACCGACAACGTGCCTATCCGTACCGACCGCTTCTACAGCAACTGGGATCTGTCGGCTGCCCGGGCCGCCGCGGTGGCCAACGTGCTGGTCGCCCGGGACCAGGTTGAACCCACGCGACTTTCCGTCACCGGACTGGCGGATACCGAACCCAGAGTTCCGAATAGCTCAGCAGAAAACCGGGCCAAGAACCGGCGCGTGGAAATCATCATTGATCTCTCCGGCCCGATGCAGGAACAGGAGGTTCGCCTCCGGGAACTGATCCAGTCCGAATCGGACGATGACCAGTCGGCACTCGGGATCGAATCCGACAGCTCGACATCAAACGAAATCAGCTGGTAAGCGCACTCTATTTTGGTGCGCCCGACACCAAAACGCACAATGCTAGTGCACTTTGGCTCTAAAACACGTCTCCCACATCTGTCCAGAACCACCCAACTGCCCTTCCGCGCTTGAAATGCATTATTTTGGAACAGCTCTTGCTTTAGCTGCACCTCATCAATGCACATTTCAACGTAAAGCGGCCCGCTAGAGGCCGGACACACAACATCAGGAGCGAAAACCCGTGGACATCACGAGTGCAGTACACACCCTGACTGAAAGCGCCAACACGCTGTTCATCCTCATCGGCGCCATTATGGTGCTGGCCATGCATGCCGGCTTTGCTTTTCTGGAAGTAGGCACCGTTCGCCACAAGAACCAGGTCAACGCCCTGGTGAAGATCATGACCGACTTTGGCATCTCTGCCGTGGCCTATTTCTTCATCGGCTACTACATTGCCTACGGCAGCCATTTCATGAGCGGTGCCGCCGAGCTCACCGCCGCCAACGGCTATGATCTGGTGAAGTTTTTCTTCCTGATGACCTTCGCCGCAGCCATTCCCGCGATTGTCTCCGGTGGTATCGCTGAACGGGCAAAGTTCTATCCGATGCTGATTGCCTCTGGCCTGATTGTTGCCTTTATCTATCCCTTCTTTGAGGGGCTGATCTGGAACGGCAACTATGGCTTCCAGGGCTGGCTGGAGAACCAGTTTGGTGCGCCCTTTCACGACTTCGCCGGCTCCGTTGTAGTGCATGCAGTGGGCGGCTGGATAGCCCTGGCGGCCGTTCTGGTCCTCGGTGCACGAAATGGGCGCTACCGTAACGGCAAGGTGGTGGCTTTTGCCCCCTCCAACATTCCCTTCCTGGCCCTGGGCGCCTGGATCCTGACCGTCGGCTGGTTCGGCTTCAACGTCATGTCCGCCCAGACCCTGGACGGCATCAGCGGCCTGGTGGCCGTAAACAGCCTGATGGCCATGGTCGGCGGCATCCTGGTGTCCATGCTGCTGGGCCGCAAGGACCCGGGCTTTATCCACAACGGTCCGCTAGCAGGGCTGGTGGCGGTATGTGCCGGCTCTGATCTGATGCACCCGGTGGGTGCCCTGGTAACGGGCGGCGTCGCCGGCGCCATCTTCGTGTATTTGTTCGAGTGGGCCCAGGCCAAGATCGAGCGCCTGGACGATGTCCTGGGTGTCTGGCCCCTGCACGGTGTCTGTGGTGTCTGGGGCGCGATTGCCTGCGGCATCTTTGGCCAGGAGGCACTCGGTGGTCTCGGCGGCGTCAGCCTGATGTCCCAGATCATCGGCTCGGTGGCCGGCGTGGTGGTGGCCTTTGTGGGCGGTCTGATTGTCTATGGGGTTATCAACGCCATTTCCGGACTGCGTCTGACCGAAGAAGAAGAGTTCAACGGGGCGGACCTGAGCATCCACCGGATCGGGGCAACCGCGGTCGAATAAGCACTGAGTGTTCAGTCGCCGTAGCCGGTCAATTCCATGTAGCCCTCGCCAGAGTGGCTGCCGGCGACGGTGACAGGGCTTTCCCAATAAGGGTAAAGCCCGTCATTCAGGTAGTTTCCAGGGGGAGCCGAAATTTCAAGGCTCACCCCATAATCCGGAACCTCCAGACGCCAAAGGCGGGGAAAGCCCCGGGCGTCTGGTTCCTCCGGGCGAATGCGAAGCTGACTGGGCTGAAGCGCTACGGGCTCGCCATCCTCCGGAATCCAGGTTCCGGAACGAAAACCGCCGTCCTCCTCGCGGAGCTGGAAAGCCATCAATTTGTCACCCGACTCCAGGTGCAGCGCAAACCAGTCCCAGCCCTGCTGGCCCGATTTGAGAAACTGACTACTCCACTCCCGGTCGAACCAGCCCTTGCCCGCAACCTCAAGTGTCTCATTACCCAGCGTGACAGTACCCTCGATGTGCAGGTCCACCAGACTGAAATACATCGAACCCTCACCATCGGCGGATTTGGCACTGAAGCCGTTATCACCGTGCGCAACAGGCTTGCCATTGATCGAGAGGGACAAGTCGTAGGACCAGCCATCCGCCGCCAGCTGCAACCGCCATGACTCGCTTTCGGATGTTGCCTCAAGCTGCCAGTCGTCCAGCCAGACGGCCAGTGGCTGCGCCTGTGCGCCGGCATGGCCGACATCGCCCCGGGCCAGTTTCTCTGCAAAGTAGTGCCGGGCATCAAAGCTCACCGCGGCATGGGCCATCCAGGCCGCTTCCAGGGGCCAGTCGGCTGCCTCAGGAGGTTCAGCATCTGCCGGTCTGGGCGTAATGGCTTGGCGGAACTGGGTCCATTGCAGGCCCAACGGCTCACCTTCTTCAGTCCTCAAATTGGCGGTCAGATACCACCATTCGATCCGGTGTTGCGGGTGCGGGCCGAAATCATCGGGAAATATCAGGCGGTCGCCCGGCCCGGGCTGAAGGAAGGGCACTTCGGCGTCGTTTTCTGCGACACCCGCCAGTCCGGCGAACCCTGCTTCTTGTTGTGACTCCGAACAACCGGCCAGAACCACGATGGACAACATCAGTATCCAGCGTCTCATCGCTCACCTCCCGCCAGCGCGTTGGCGTTCACAGGGGCAACCGTTGGTGATTTCAACTGGCGCATCATCAGCAGGCCGATGCTGAGGCCAATCAGCAGACTCAGCACCCCAAGCTCCAGCCAGAACCGGGGATAGACCGCCATGGGCAGGGACCAGCCGAACGCGATGGGGTTGATGCGATGCACCAGAACCAAGGTCAGCCAGATGCCAAGCGGCAGGGCCAGCAGGGTAATTGCAGCGGTCAACGACACTGACAGCCGGATCAGTTGGGCCGATGCTTGTCGCACGGATAGTCCCCAGACGACCAAAAGCCGGAAATACCAGGCCCGGGTGGAGAAGAAGACCCAGCCCATCATCAACAGTGCAATGGCCGCCAGTATCAGGGTCAGGGTAGTCATGGCCCGGGTCAGCAGGAAGGTCTGGTCAAAGATGGCCGTGGCGAGTTCTTCAATAGCCCGGTTGTCCCGGACCGTCAGCTCATCCACCTGCCATACCCGCTTTAATCCACCGGTCACTTCCTCGATGTCGAGATTTCCGGGCGATACCGACAGGCTCTGGAAACCGGTTGCGAAGTCTTCAGGAAGCACCGAAGGATGAATCAGGATTTCGCCAGCGGGGCGACCGTAGTCCGGGTAGGTGGCCAGCACGGGAAACTCGAACGAACCGCTTCCGAGGGTTACCTCCAGGGACTGGCCGACCTGTACATTCTGCCTGCGCGCCAGCTGTTCATTCACCATCACTCCCTGGCCCTGCTGCAGTCGCTGCCAGGGCCGTGACGCTGACTCAAGCAACTGCCAATCGGTCACCAGTGGGCCTACAGGGCCGATGGCAAAGACGTCCACCTCTGTGCCTGCCTCATCCCCGTTGCCCGGCAAAGTTGCACGGCCGCGAATCACCCGGTGCCACAGGCCAGACGCTGCGAGTTCCGGTTGCTCAGCGAGCCAGTCCACCGCGAGGGTCGCATCCGCTGACTCAGGAACTTCAATGTAATAATCCGCCTCCAGTCTCTGCGCGAGCCATCGATCAAATGTACTTTCAAAGGTCGTCACCAGAGCCTGAACCGCCAGAACCATGGCCATGGCGAACTGCAGAGCGACCAATGGCAGTGCCAGACGCCGCGCCAGCACTGATAGCTCCCGATGGCGCCAGCGGGCCTGCAGATTCCGGTCGTGCCCGGACCGCCAATCCGCAAGCCAGGCAATCAATCTCGGTGCAAGGATCCCGGCAGCCACAAACACGAGGGCCACGGCGACAAAAAGCCAGAGCAGATCCGTAACCCAGGCTGACAAGGCCAGGCCAGCGATAAGCACCAACACCACCAAACCGCCGGACCGGCGGCTACTTCCCGCAAACGCTCGGGCCCATGGACGGAGAAAATCGGCCAGGCAAGCCACCAGAACCACCGTCAGCATGGTTGCAAGCGGAACCAGCCAGTTGCCACCCTGGCCCGCGTACAACGGCTGATCGAACAGCCCCTCGAGGGCGCGCCCGAATCCGCTACCCAGCCCGGTCGCCAGCCAGCGACCCAGCCATATACCAGGTACGATACACAGCAGGGCCAACAAGAGAATCTCCACGACCAGCAGCCGGTTGAGTCGGGCTTGGGGGACACCAAACCGGTGCAGCAAAGCGAAGCTGTCTCGACGTTGCGCCATCCCCAGCAGATACACGCTGCGAACCAGCAAGGCGGTAATCAGCAAAACCAGCACGCCCAGCGCGTCAAGATTCAGCAGAAAACTGTCGCCCAGCTCTCCGGTATCCGGGCCAACCCGAAACGGCGCCAATCGATACCCGTCAGGAAGTGACCCGTCAGTGTGGGCATCGGAGATCAGCAACGACAACCCACCTTCGTTCTTTCCGGCAAGTTCAGCCGCTTCACTGATATCAACAAAGGGACGACCATCCAGTTCACCCTGCCAGGGCGCCTCTTCGCTGTCAGGACTCTCAAAGCATCCGGCCGCCAAAGGGGCGATACCCACCACACGACCGCCTTGCGGCGAAGGCACTTCCCACCAGGGCATCACGCAGAGCCCTGCTCGGCGCAGCTCGACAAAATCATCCACAGTCAGGGGCTTACCGTCCTGGCGGACTATCTGCTGGCGTTCGGCCACCGCCGATTCGCTCTGATCAAGACTGGCCCGGGCCTGGCTGGTGAGATGGTGCACGCCCGTCCAGAGCATGGTGGCGAGCACAATCATGGCAGCCAATGCCAGCAGCTGAAGCGGATGGCGGCGGTAATGACTGAACAGGGCGGCCAACAGGGTCATGTCGGGCTCAGGTTTCCGGCACGTGGCCAAGATCCAGATGCTGGCTGCAGCGGGCGGCCAGTTCCGGATCGTGGGTGGCGAGGATCAGTCCGCAGCCATGGCGGGCCTGCAATTCGAAAAGCTGCCCGATCACGGCCTCTGCCGTGTGCCGGTCCAGGCTGCCTGTGGGTTCGTCAGCAAGAACCAGGGCCGGCTTCATGGCAAACACCATGGCCAGTGCCGCGCGCTGGCGTTGTCCCCCGGACACCTGATCCGGGTATCGGTCGGCAAGCTCGCCGATCCCCAGGCGCTCGAGCCAGTCCTGACATCCATCCTCGGATTGGCCGGCAAGCCGGGCACGAAAACGGACGTTGTCCAGCAAAGACAGGGCCGGCATCAGGTTGGCTTCCTGAAAGACTACCCCGATCTGTTGTCGGCGAAGCGTCCCCCAGCGACGTTCAGACTTGCTCTCGGCCTCCGTTGACCGGGCATCAAATGTCTCGCCGAGCACCTGAACCACCCCTGAATCCGGTTTCTCCAGACCACAGAAAATGTTCAGCAAGGTACTCTTGCCGGATCCGGATCGACCGGTCAGCGCCAGTGACTGGCCCCGCTCCAGACCCAGGGAGAGCCCCCTGAGCACGGGCACCGGTTCATTACCGCTGCGGAATTGCTTGTTCAGGCCACGGGCCGAAAGCAGAGAGTCCACCATAGTTTCCCTGTCTGACGAGTTGAGGCGACGGCTTTGCCCGGGTCAATCAGAACCAGGTGGTCAATCCGCCGCCCCGATAGGATCAGCATAGGTTCCGTGCCGGCGCGCACGCCACTCGCGGAACTGCTCCAGCCAGGACAGCAACGCCGGTATGACCAACAGGACCAGCAAAGTCGATAGCCCGAGGCCAAAGGCAATTGAGGTGGCCATGGGGATCAGGAACTGGGCCTGCAGGGACGTTTCGAACATCAGCGGCAATAGCCCGCCGATGGTGGTCAGGGAAGTCAACATAACCGCACGAACCCGCTGTACCGCGGCCTCGTTAAGCGCATCGGTGATTCCCAGGCCCTTTTTCCGCTGCTGGTTGTAGAAAGCTACGAGGATGATGGCGTTATTGACCACAATCCCGGAAAGACCAAACAACCCGAAGAGGGAAAGAATGGTCAGTTGCAGCCCCATCAGCCAGTGCCCCAGCAACGCGCCCACCAGGGCGAACGGGATGATGGCCATAACGATCAGCGGCAGGCTCCAGGAGGCAAACACCCACGCAAGCACCACGTACATCAGCGCCAACCCGATAACCAGTCCGGTTTGCATGTCTCCCAGGGTCTCCCTCTGGTCGGCCGCACGGCCCTCGAAGCTGTAACGCACATTGTAGCGACTGGCGATATCCGGCAGTGCGTCTGCTTCAAGGCTGGTCAGAATCTGGTCGGTGGTGCTGACCCGGGTGTTCAGCCCAGAGGTGACTTCAACCGCCAACCGGCCCTCGGCGTGTCGCAGGGCCTGGAAGCCCTGACGGTGGTCCAGGTTCATGACCTGGGTCAGGGGAACAAAGCGACCGTCCGGCACCCGCACGGTGATTCGGGAGAGCGTCGACAAGCGCTCCCGCTGATCCTTGGGCAGTTGCACGCGAACTTCGACTTCATCCCGGCCATCCTGGTAGATCTGGGCGATCCGGCCGTCGAAGGCAGCCCTGAGCTGGCGCCCGAGATCGGAGGTGGTCAATCCGAGTGCCTCGCCATAGGCGCTGACCTGGTAAAGCAGCTGCTCCCTGCCCCACGGCATGTCATCCTCAACGTCCAGCACACCGGGCAGCGTCGAGAGCGCCTGCCCCAGTTCATCCGCGGCACGCTTCAGATTCTCCGCGTTGTCGCCGGTCAAACGCACATTCACATCCCGGCCCGGCGGCCCGGCCTGACGTTCGGAAATCGTCAGATTGTCCAGCCCGGCCGGTGTCTCCAGACGGCTGCGCCACTCCGTGATAAATTCCGGATTACGAACCGAACGGCGATCGGAGGGCACCAGTTCGATCATCATCGAACCCAGTTCATCGCCGCTACGGGAACTGCCCTCGGCACCCTGGGTTGCGCCCCGGGTAGTGACTGCATGCAAAATGAAATCACCACCAAGCGCCTCTTCGGTCTCATTGAGCGTTCGCTGCATCTGGGTCAGGAACTCCTCAACGGTGCCGCGATCCGTTCCGGCCACAAAGCTGGCATTGGCGTAGAAGACCGAAGGCTCCGGTGTTGGGAAAAAGTTGAATCCGAGCCGGCCACCGGCCAGCAGACCGACCGTTACGATTGCCAGGGCCACCGCGCTCGCCACGGTAGCCCCCCGGTGTTCCAGGCTATACCGAGAGAACCGGCGAAACCGGCCTTCCCGGAAACGGTCGAAACGCTGCTCGAACCCCCGCCGGAAGCGCTCCACGGGACCCGGTGCTTTTGGCTCGGGTTCTGCCTCTCCCGCTTTTTTCTTACGTCTGGGCACGAAGGCATGACGCAAGTGCGCCGGCAATACGATGAAACACTCAAGCAGGGACGCGACCAGAACGCAGATCATCACCAGCGGAATATCGCCCAGAATGTTGCCAATGACACCGCCCACCACGAGCAGGGGCATAAAGGCCGCAACCGTCGTGAGAGACGAGGCCAGCACGGGCCACACCATACGTTTGGCAGCCCCTTCCGAGGCGTAGATGGATTCCTCGCCCATGCGGGAGTGGGCGTCGGCATCCTCGCCCACCACAATGGCATCGTCGACGATCACCCCCAACGCCATGATCAGGGCGAACAGGGAGATCATGTTGATGGAACCCCCAATCAGCCAGAGAACCGCCATGGCCGCCAGGAACGCCGTCGGAATACCCACAGCCACCCACATGGCAACCCGACCGGGGAGAAACAGGTAAAGCAGGCATACCACCAGAACCAGGCCACCCAGCCCGTTGTTCACCAGTAGGGAGATACGATCATCCAGAAGCTGCCAGGTCTCATCGTACACCTCCAGCTTTACCGTCGGCGGCAGCACCGGCCGGGTATCGGCCAGCCAGGTTTCCAGTACCTGGGCCGCTGCCAGCGAATTGCCGTTTTCCGATCGCTGCAGCTGGAGTTCAACGGCCGGCTTGCCGTCCTTCTCGAGGGTCACCTGGCTCTCGCGGGCCTCCTGCCGGATAATCGCCACATCGCCCAGATTGAGCTGGATCCGCTCACCACTGAGCACCGGAATGTTCTCGAATTCCTGGGGGCTTCGGCGCTGTTCCACGGCCCGAAGTTCCCGGGTCGCATCCTGCTGCGCCATCATGCCGGCAGGCAGATCCCGGGAGATGGCGGCCACGCGCTCGGCAATCTGCTCCAGTGACAGCCCCAGTGCTTCCAGCCGCTCAACCGGCACATCAATGCTGATCTGCTGCTCCGGCAGGCCGCGGATCGAAACCCGGTCAATGCCACGCTGGAGCAGTTCATCTTCAAAACGGTAGGTCATCTGCCGCAGCTCACTGCGGTCTACATCGCCGTACACCAGCAACCGGGCCACCGGCTCGTAGCGTTCAATGCGGGTTACCTGGGGTTCCTCCGCCTCCGCCGGGAAATTGGTGAATTCATCCACCTGCTGGCGTACGTCGTCCAGGGCCTGGATCGGATTGGTGCCTTCCTCGAATTCGAGGGTTATGGAGGAAACCCCCTGGGCCGAGGTGGAGGTCATTTTTTTCAGGCCATCGACGCTGCGCAGGCGCTGCTCCAGAGGGTTGGTAATGCCCTGCTCCACGTCTTCGGCGGACGCACCACTCCAGACCACCCGGACACTGACCACGTCCAGGGCAAAGGTGGGGAAGAACTGGATGTTCATGCGGGTCAGAGCCAGCACACCACCGAGCAGCATCACCAGCATGACCAGGTTGGCAGCAACCCGGTGATGAACGAAAAAGCCGATGACGCCCTTTTTCCGCCTCATTGAGATGCCACTCCGGAATCTGCCACATCCACCTTGAGGCCGGTGACAGCGTTGGGCAGATGCGTCGTAATCAGTTGCGCGCCAGATACCAGGGCTTCACCGGATACCAGCAGACGGCGCTCACCATTGCTGCCCCGGGCCTCGCCAATACGTTCTATTCGGGCGCGCTGCATCCGGCCGTCTGAAGACATCAGGTAAACGCTGTCGGCGCCATAAAGAGCACTGAACGGAATCGACACGGTATTGCTCCGTGCCGCCCGTTCAAGCGTGACGGGCATTAAACCGCCCGGACGGATCCCACGGGGATCCCCCTGCAGTTCGAGAATGGCTTCGGTTCCGGACGGATCACTGGTTCCGGCAAACCGGGCAAGCTGAAACCGGTGCTGATCTCCGGCACTGGTGGCAATCAGTGTTTCCCGCCGCTGCAGGGCATCCAGAAGTTCGCCCCGGAACATCTCCGGCACCCTGGCCCTGAGTTCCAGACCATCAACGGGGTAGAGCGACAACAGAGGTTCATTACGGCTGACCTGGTCACCTTCGGCCACGCGGATGTCGGTCGCCATGCCGTCAAAAGGCGCCGTCATAAGGGCCCGTTCGGCATCCCGTCGGGTGCTGAGCAGGTTTGCCTCTGCCTGGGCGAGTTTCGCCTGAAGGCTCTGCAGCCGCGCCGGATGCTCTTCGATTGCCCGTTGCCTGGCATTTACCGTCAGCTCTGCTCTGGCCGCGGCGTCCGTGGCCGCTTCCAGTGCCTCGCGGGAAGCCAGGTTGCGATTCACCAACGACCGGGTACGCTCCAGCTTCCGCCGGGCGTTTTCCAGAATGGCCTGTTCGCTGGCCAGCGCCGTCTGATCATTCCGGTACCGGACCTGCTCCGATCGGATCTGGGCTTCAAGGTCTTTGACCTGTGCTTCGGCCTGGGCCAGCGCAGGCTGGATATCGGCATCGTCCAGTGCCACCAGAAGCTCGCCCTCCTTGACCCGCCGCCCCTCGGTCACGGGCCGCGTACCGATTCGACCGGCCAGGGTTGCTGTCACCGTCAGTTGCTCCGGGGCCAGTACTTCGCCATACAGGGGCAGCACCGGGGTATGCGTGCCCGGCTCAATTTCCTGAACCTGGACACGCCAACTGCGCTCGGTGGCACTGACCTCTGCAGGCTCCGGGCGGGTCATTTTGAGAATCATGAAACCGGCGATACCGACGGCGAGAATCAACAGGGGAATCAGTCTTTTGGACATTACTTGCAGGCCAGCTAAGGTAAATAAAGCCCATTGGGCTGTCGGGTTCAGACTACTATACAATCAGGGCTCGTTTTCGGATCGGACAAGCCGAATTCCTGCGTCAATTTTACGCAGTGTTTTTTCAGTCATGGCAACGGAGAGCATCATTGTTGGCAGCAGAACACCATGTCAATCTTCTCAACGCAACGCTCATTAACGGGCTGATCGTTGCCGTTGTGGTGCTGATCCATCACGAAGTGCTCCTGAATTTAAGCAGCCTTCTGTCGAGAATGCGCCAGAGCCACCGTTTCCGACTGATCGCTGCCGTCTTCGGCATTCTTGCCGCTCACACCCTCCAGGTCTGGATCTTTGCCAGTGCCTTCTATTTCATGCACCACGCCGAGGGCTGGGGCCATTTAACCGGCAATTTCAGCGGCAGCATCCTGGACTGCGCCTACTTTTCCTTCACCACCTTCACGACTCTTGGCTACGGCGATATCGAACCTTTCGGTATTCTGCGCTTTCTCACCGGCATAGAGGCGCTGGCCGGACTGGTTCTGATCACCTGGAGCGCCTCTTTCCTGTTCGTGGAAATGCAGCGCTACTGGCCGACTCGTTGAGGACCCCCTGCACCCTAGACTTTAGTCTAAGGTAGACGGCTACATTGCCGGATTTCTGATCTAATGGCCGGAGCTTGCAGCATGTGCAACCACTTTGTACACATCACTCCAGTGCACCGGATGCCCAGACCAGACCCATGGAAAGCTATACGGAATCACAGAAGCACCTTGCCCGTCCGTACCGCAAAGCGGTGTTAAAAACGCTGCTGATACTGACCGCCGTCAGTGGCCTGCTTTTCTTTATGCTCAACATGCAGAGAGGGAACTACCCCCTGGCCTTTGCCGAGATTGGCATGGCGTGCTACTCGGTTTTCATTTTCTGGGCAATCGGAAACACCAAACACCTGGAACGATGGATCCTGGCGTTTATCCTGCCCTTTTGCATCACCATGATGTTCGCGCTCACGTCTCCCCGGGCGACAACAACCGTATTCGCCTGGGTTCTGTTAATTCCCATCCTTTCTCACCTTCTGATGGGGCGGCGGCTGGGTCTTCTGGTATCAGCCGTGTTCATGGTTACGGCGGCAGTGATTTTCTTCTTCAAATTCCACGATGCGCCGGAGCTGATGCAGCCGCTTCCGATTGCCAACATGGGGCTGATGTCCCTGACCATTCTGGCCTTCTCCCATATTTACGAGATCACCCGGGAGCAATCCGAATCGCGCCTGCTGAAAATGGCCCAGACCGATGCGCTGACAGGTCTCGCCAACCGCGCACGCCTGAGCGACGTTTTCGAGCAGGAGCGCAAGCGCAGCCTCCGCAACGGAACCCCGCTGTCCATGCTGGTGCTGGACCTGGACCACTTCAAACAGGTCAATGATCAGCATGGTCACGAGGCGGGCGACCGGGCGCTCAGGCATGTTGCCGGCACACTGCGGGCATCGCTGAGAGCAACCGATCTTGCCACACGACTGGGCGGTGAAGAGTTCGCCATTCTGCTCACCAACACCACCGCAGACCAGGCTCATCGGGTGGCCGAAAAGATCCGGAATGAGATCGAGTCAAACCCCGTGTCCTATCAGGACCAGGCCATCAGGCTCACCATCAGCGGCGGCATTGCCCAGTTTGGTCCGGACGGCGCCGACCTTCGCAGCCTGATCGGCCGTGCCGACGAGTACCTCTATAACGCCAAGGACGCGGGGCGGAACCGGATCATCAGTTCCGACAGCGTCCTGGTGCCATGCCAGGCGTAAACACCCCGCGTCACACCCACTTGCAGCGCGCCAGGGTGTAATACAGCAGGGGCACCACCAGCACGGTCAGTAACGTGGACATGGCCAGACCGAACACCAGGGATATCGCCAGGCCGTTGAAAATCGGATCGTTCAGGATGAAGTAAGCCCCCACCATCGCCGAAATCGCCGTCAGGGCGATGGGCTTGATGCGCACCGCGCCGGCCAGGACCACCGCTTCGTCCAGTTCGACACCCTCCTCAATGAGCTGCCGAATAAACACCACCAACAGGATGGAATTGCGCACGATGATGCCGGCCAGGGCAATCATGCCGATCATGCTGGTGGCGGTAAATTCCCGCCCCAGAAGGGCATGGCCGGGCATGATGCCGATCATCGTCAGGGGAATGGGCGCCATGATCACCAGCGGCAGAATATAGGAGCGGAACTGGGCCACCAGCAACACGAAGATCATGAACACGCCCACGCTGTAGGCGGCGCCCATATCCCGGAAGGTCTCGTAAGTAATCTGCCATTCACCGTCCCATTTCAGGGTGCCTTTTTCCGGCAACGGGGGCTGATCGATGAAATACTGCTCTGGCGCTCCCTCCTGCTGGTTCAGGCGCTCCACCATGGCAAACATGCCGTACAGCGGCGAATCGACCTCTCCTGCCATATCCGCCGTCACGTAGGTCACCGGCAGCAAATCCTTGTGGTAAATCGCGCCCATCCAGTCGGCCTCGCGAACGTCGGCAATACTCGCCAGCGGGACGAGGTTGCCATCACGACTTCGC
This sequence comes from Marinobacter flavimaris, assembly GCF_045057155.1. Taxonomy (NCBI): domain Bacteria; kingdom Pseudomonadati; phylum Pseudomonadota; class Gammaproteobacteria; order Pseudomonadales; family Marinobacteraceae; genus Marinobacter; species Marinobacter flavimaris. The sequence goes on along the minus strand of NZ_CP171359.1, from coordinate 3,889,379 downwards.
ACGTTCAGGGATAACAATACCGAGGGCTGGGCCTTGTCACCTTCGCTCAGAATCACACGAATTGGAACAGGGTACTTGGCATGGTCATCGTGCAGGAAGCTGACACTGGTACCGCCCAGGGCCGTCTGGAGGGCACCGACCACCTGGGCCTGGGACACGCCAAGCCTTGCCGCGCGGTCCCGATCCACAACCACTTCCCATTGTCGTGTGGGCGCTTCCAGCGTGGTATCGATATCCACCAGGCCATCCACCTCGGTCATGCCCTCGGCCACCTGGCGGGCCAGTTCCGCCCGGCGGGTTTCATCCACCGCGTAGATTTCCGCCACCACGGGTGACAGTACTGGCGGGCCAGGCGGAACCTCAACAATCTTGACGCTGGCACCGTACTGCTTACCGATCTCGGTCAGCGGCCCCCGCAGGGATTGGGCAATGGCGTGGGACTGCCGTTCCCGGTCCTCCTCATGAATCAGATTGACCTGGATATCGCCATGGTAAGGGTCGCCACGCAAGTAGTATTGCCTGACCAGACCGTTGAAATTGATCGGCGACGCGGTGCCGGCGTAGGTCTGCCAGTTGGCCACCTCATCCACCGTTTCCAGGTAGCTGCCCATTTCCATCAACACCCGCTGGGTCTGCTCCATGGGCGTGCGCTCGGGCATATCCACTACCACCTGCAACTCGGACTTGTTGTCGAACGGCAGCATCTTCAGGATCACCGCCTGGAACACCGGCAGCGAGGTTGCAGCGAGAGTCAGACCCACCACACCCAGCGCCAGCACACGACGCCGCCAGGGATGATCCCCCAGGAACGGCCCGAGCACGGTCCGGAAAATCCGCAGGGACACCGGGCTGACGCCATCGGCAGAGCTGGAAGCCTCCTCGGCTTCGGCGGCCTGCTCACCCTTCTTGTGCTTGAGCAACCGGAACGCCAGCCAGGGCGCCACCACAAAGGCAACAATCTGGGACAGCACCATACCGGCCGAGGCGTTGATCGGAATCGGGCTCATGTAGGGGCCCATCAGGCCACTGACAAAGGCCATCGGAATCAGGGCCGCCATGATGGTGAGGCTGGCCATAATGGTGGGGGTGCCCACCTCGTCCACTGCAACGGGAATAATGTCCTTCACCGCCCGCCGGGTGTTCTGGATCCGCCGGTTGATGTTCTCGGTGATCACGATGCCGTCGTCCACCAGAATGCCGATGGAGAAGATCAGCGCAAACAGGGAGACGCGGTTCAGGGTGAAGCCCCAGGCCCAGGAAAACACCAGGGTCAGCAGCAGAGTGATCAGCACCGCAATGCCGACAATCAGCGCCTGGCGCCAGCCCATGGCCGCCAGCACCAGCAACACAACGCAGAGGGTGGCGGAGATCAGATCGGTTATCAGTTTGCGGGCTTTCTGGGAGGCGGTCACACCATAGTCACGGGTCACCAGAACCTCCACAGATTCCGGCAGTGCCCGGTTGCGTAATTGCTCCAGACGCTCTTCAATGGCCGTGGTGATGTTGATGGCGTTCTCGCCCGGCTTCTTGGCAATGGCCAGGGTCACCGCGGGGTAAACCTCACCGGGCCGGCCGGCCTGGCCGTCCTTGTGGGCCGGCCCGAATCCGGTCATCACACTCTGGTCCACCACGGTGCCACCGCGGCTGACATCCGCCACATCTTCCAGGTACACCGCTGCGCCGTTGTGCATACCCACCACCAGGCGCCGGACATCCTCCACGGTTTCCAGAAGCGTTCCGGCCTGGACCGGTATCGACAGGTTATCCCGGGTAATCCGGGCCTCCTGGCTGCTGGTGTTGGCCGCCGCCAGGGCGTTACGGACATCGTCGATGGTGAGATTGAACCCCGCCAGCAACGCCGGATCGAACCGGATATCCACGCGATCCGGAATGCCACCGGTGGTATAGACATCCCGGGTACCGGGAACCCGTTTCAGGGCGACTTCCAGCATGTGCGCCAGACGGGTCAGCTCCTCACCCGTGTGGCCGTTGACCGGATCGTAGAGGGTCAGGGTCATCACCGGCACATCATCGATGCCCTTGGGCTTGATCACCGGCTGGGTCGCGCCCAGATCGGGCGGCAACCAGTCCTGGTTGGAGTACACCTGGTTGTACAGCCGCACCAGGGCTTCCTGCCGTGGAATACCCACCTCGAACTGCACCGTGATCACGGCCTGGCCCTGGCGGGATACCGAATAGACGTGTTCGACGCCTTTGATCTCACTCATCACCTGTTCGGCGGGCGTGGCAATCGCGCTTTCCACCTCCCGGGTGCTGGCGCCGGGAAAGGCCACCATGATATCGGCCATGGTGACGTCAATCTGGGGCTCTTCTTCTTTGGGCGTGACCACCACGGCCAGGATGCCCAGAATAATTGCCAGAATGGCCAGCAGCGGTGTCAGATGGTTGTTCTGGAAAACCCGGGCGATGGCACCGGATGGACCAACGGGCGGCAAATTACGGCTCACGGGTTCGACTCCTCGCCCGTTCTTTCAAGCGGATTCAGGCGCTCGCTGCCCACCAGTACAGACGGGTTTGTGACTACCCGCTCGCCCTCGCTCAGGCCCGCAAGAATCTCCAGCCGGCCATTGTCCCGCACCCCAGTGCGAACCTGCCTCAGCCTGGGCTGATCCTGATCATCGAGCACAAATACCGCCCTGAGTTCACTGCGTTGAATCAGGCTGCTGGCCGGCACCCACAGGGCCTCCCGGGTGGCAACCGGCACGCTGACTTTCACCAGCATGCCGGGAAACAGGGAACCGTTGGGCTCACTCAGGCGCATGCGCAGGCGGAAAGTATGGGTTTGCGGATTCGCATAGGGATAGAAAGTCATTTCACCGGTTTCCAGCACCCGGCCGTCGGCCAGGGTAACCTGGGCCTGACGCTCCGTACGCGCCAGTTCGGCGTATTTCTGGGGCAGATCGACGACAACCCGAAGCTGTTCCAGAGACAAGCCACTGAGCAGCGGCTGGCCGGGATTGACCGCTTCGCCAACCTCAACGTGGCGTTCGGTCAGGATGCCGCCATAGGGCGCCACCACACGGGTATAGGAAAGCTGCTCCTGCGCCTCGGAAACGGCGGCACTGGCGCGCTCTACCCGGGCCCGGGCAGCGGCCAGGTTGTTGCGGGCCTGATCGAACTCCTGCCGGGATACCAGCCCCCGTTCGTGGACTGCCTCAATCCGGTTAAACCGCTGGCGTGCGTCCACCAGTGCTGCCTCGGCCTCTTCCAGCCCGGCTTGTGCCTGGCGCAAACGGGATCGCTGCTCACTGTCCTCCAGCTGGACAATCAGGTCGCCGGCAGCCACGGAATCATCCACATCAAAGGGCAGGCTCTGAACGGTGCCGCTGGTCTGGGCTGAGACGGTGCTCTGCTGAACGGCTTCGATGATGCCATCGAGGTGCACGGTTTCGTGCAGCTCGTTGCGCTCGACGACCGTTGTCGTCGCCGGTCGGGAAGGCGACGCCTGCTGGCCGAGCGCCGTCTGGGCCAGCAGGCCCAGGGTCACGATCAATCCTGCGGCAGCCATTCGCGACATGGGGCACCTCCGGGAAATTCTGGCTATTAGGTAATAACCAGATATTATCAGGGATCGCACCCGGAAAACACGGCAGGAACAGCTAGCCGGCCGATACGCGGGTGCCCGCGGAGCCGTCAAGGATGGCCACGGCGTCCTGCAGCCGGCCAATGCCACTGACTCCGCCGGCCTCGGCAAAATCGCAGGCGGCCTGCAGTTTCGGGCCCATGGAGCCGGCGGGCATTTCCAGCGCCTGCGCCTCGGCCACGGTCAGCTCGGCAAGCGGCGTCGACTGGTCGGTACCAAAATCGCGATGAACAGCATCCACATCCGTTAACAGGAGCAATGCATCCGCTCCCAGTTGCCGGGCAAGCAACGCACTGGCAGCATCCTTGTCGATAACCGCTTCAATGCCGACCATGCTGCCGTCGTCACGACGCAGCACCGGTATTCCACCGCCGCCGGCGCAAACCACAACCACGCCCTGATCGAGCAACAGTTTCAGTACCCGCATGTCCGGTATTTCCAGCGGTTTCGGCGAGGGCACCACCCGGCGCCATTTGTCACCGTCCGGCGCAATGCTCCAGCCCGCACCGGCTGCCCGGCGCTCAGCCTCCTCGCGGTCATAGACGGGTCCGACAAACTTGGTCGGTTTTTCGAAGGCAGGGTCCTTCGGATCCACCAGGACCTGAGTCAACAAGGTCGCGACCGGCCGGTCATGGCCGAGAGCATTTTCCAGTTCCTGCTCGATCATATAGCCGATCATGCCCTCGGTTTCCGCGCCCAGGACATCCAGCGGGTAAGCCTCATCCGGTTTGTAGGAAGCGCCCTGCAGAGCCAGCAGCCCGACCTGTGGCCCATTGCCATGGGTCACCACAAGATCGTGACCGGCCCGAACGACCGCAGCCAGCGATCGGGCTGCAATCTGCACATTTTTACGCTGGACCTCTGCCGTCAGCGGTTCTCCGCGTTTCAGCAGGGCATTACCCCCCAAAGCTGCCACAACCAGCATGTCAGCCTCCCAGGGTCGCCACGAGAACGGCCTTGATGGTGTGCATGCGGTTCTCGGCCTGATCGAAAACAATCGAAGCGGGGCTTTCGAAGACTTCTTCCGTCACCTCCATGGCGTCGATGCCATAGGTCTCCTGAATCTCCTTCCCCACCACGGTTTCGGTGTTGTGAAAGGCCGGCAGACAATGCATGAATCGAACCCGGGGATTGCCGGTTTTTGCCATAAGGGCGGCATTGACCTGGTAAGGCATCAACAGTTTTATGCGTTCCGCCCATTTTTCCTTTGGCTCACCCATCGACACCCAGACATCGGTGTACACGAAATCGACCCCCGCAACGGCGGCGTCAACATCCTCCGTGATGGTGATGCGGGCTCCGGTTTCAGCCGCCAGCGCCTGGGCCTCCTCCTGAACGGCCTGGCCAGGCCAGCAGGCTTTTGGTGCGCAGAGGCGCACGTCCATGCCCATTTTGGCGCCGCCGATCAGCAGGCTGTCGCCCATGTTGTTGGCAGCATCGCCGATGAACACATACGCCACGTCACGCAGCGGCTTTTCCACATGCTCTTGCATGGTCAGGAAGTCCGCCAGTATCTGGGTGGGGTGAAATTCGTTGGTAAGCCCGTTATAGACCGGCACGCCGGCGTACTGCGCCAGTTCCTCGACAACGGATTGTCCAAAGCCCCGATACTCGATGGCATCGTAGACCCGGCCAAGTACCCGCGCCGTGTCCCTCACCGATTCCTTGTGGCCGATGTGAGTGCCGGTTGGCCCGAGGTAAGTGACCCGCGCGCCCTGATCGAAGGCGGCAACTTCAAACCCGACCCGGGTACGCGTGGAGTTTTTCTCGAAGATCAACGCGATGTCCTTACCCTCGAGCTTGGGGACCTCCGTGCCTGCATACTTGGCGGTCTTCAGATCCGCAGACAACTTCAGCAGAAAACCGATTTCCTTCGGTGTGAAATCCCGCAGCGTCAGAAAATGCCGGTTCTTAAGATTGAATGCCATAACGTTTCTCCTTGGCTATCAGACAGCATCCCGGATGGTCGGGCAACTCATACACCGACCGCCGCCCCGACCCCGGCCCAGCTCGGCACCGGGTATTGCCAGAACCTCGATGCCCGCAGCCGCCAGGGCCGCATTGGTATCGTCGTTACGATCGTAGCCGACAACCACACCGGGGCTCAGGGCCAGCACGTTGTTGCCGTCGTTCCACTGCTCCCGCTCACGCTCTTCGGGCGTGTCGCCACCCGTTGCCACGACCTCCAGAGCCGGGTAGCCCAGAATCTCCGCGACCACCTCGAACAGATGCCGGGAATCCTGATTGAAGGCCAGTGTTTTCGCTCCCTCGCCGGGGCGCAGGTCGTAGCAGATCACGGCATCTGCCACTTCCTTGAAGGCGGTGACCACGTTGCCGCCACAGAAGGTAAACACGGTATCCAGATGCATGGCCGAACGGGTTTTGGGCAACTGGCAGGCAATCACCCGATCCACCATGCCGCCATCAAACAGGGCTTTTGACAGCTGGCCGATGGCCTGAGGCGAGGTTCGCTCGCCCATGCCCACCAGCACCGTTCTGTTGCCCAGCGGCATGACATCCCCACCCTCAAGCGTGGCCAGACCGTGATCCGCCAGAGGATCGCCCCAATGCACCTTAACCTTGCCCGCGAATTTCGGGTGGAATCGGTAGATGGCAGCCATCAGCAGGGTTTCCGGCTTGCGGGCAGCCCAGTACATCGGGTTGAGAGTCACCCCACCATACACCCAGGCGCTGTTGTCCCGGGTGAACAGGAAGTTGGGCAGCGGTGGCAATACGAACCCGAAGCGCCCCAGATGGTTGCCGAACAGACCGACCGGATCAAACGGCAGATCCCCCACCTCCAGACCACCGATCAGGAATTCAGCAAGTGCCTTCTCTGGCAGTTCATCCATCCAGGCCCGCAAATCCGACACCATGCCCACGCCTATGTGGTTCCAGTTGATCCGGTGGTCGAGAATCCAGGCACGGCCTTCGGGAATGGCAAGCGTTTCCGCCAGCAACTCGTTGACGTCCAGAACCTCAACGCCCCGACCACGCATCACGCTGGCAAACACGTCATGATCTTTCTGGGCCTGTTTGACCCAAAAGACATCATCAAACAACAGGGCATCGCAGTTGGATGGGGTCAAACGTCGGTGCGCCAGCCCGGGCCGGCAGATGATGACCTGGCGCAATTTCCCGGTTTCAGAGTGCACTCCAAGTGTGTGTTCAGACATGACAAAGCTCCTTTTGTCGCAGGGTTACAGCGGGGGTCACAAAAGTGTGCCGACGCTGATAACCACAGTGATAAACACGGTCAGAATAAGCAGCAAGGGCCAGATAAAGGCCAGCCAGCGATCGTAGGACACGCGCCCGATGGCAAGGCCGCCAACCACCACCGCGAAGGTGGGGTTGATCAGGTTCACCAGACCGTTGGCAGACTGATAGGCAGTTACCACCAGATCCCGCCCGACGTTGGCAAAATCCGCCAGCGGCGCGAGGATCGGCATGGACAGGACGGCCAGGCCAGAGGACGACGGCACGAAGAAACTCATGCCCACCTCGATCCAGAACATCAGGTTGATAAAGGCCAGTTCCGGCAGGCCACCCAGCGAGGTTTCGGCGCTGTGGAGGATGGTATCGGCAATCATGCCCTGCTCCATGATCACCACGATGCCGCGGGCAAGGCCGACCACCAGGGCAACCCCGAGCAGATCCCGGGCGCCATCGACAAAACTGCCGGTCAGTTTCTTTTCGCCCAGTCGTGCAATGATGCCGATCACAATGGCTGCACCAAAGAACAGAGAGCCCATCCGGGCCATCCACCAGCCCTGGGATGACACACCCCAGATCATCACGGCAAAGGTCAGGGCAAAGATAACCAGGGCAATAATCTGGGTGGTTGTCAGGGTGGCGCTGTGAATCTCCTGGTCACCTCCCTGCAGAAACAGTTTCTTGTGCGCTGCCCATTGCTTTGCCACCACCGAGCGCGAGGGGTCGGTTTTTACGCGATGGGCATATCGCATAACGTAGCCGATACAGATCAACAGGCCGCCGATCAGCAGAATAAAACGCAGCACGATGCCGTCGGTGAACGGTATTCCAGCAGCATTGGCTGCAATCACCGTGGCGAACGGGTTGATGGTTGAACCCAACACGCCGATCCCCGCTCCGATCAGGATGATGGCAACGCCTGTAACGGCGTCGTAGCCGGCCGCAAGTATCACGGGAATCAGAATGGCGTAAAAAGCCAGGGTCTCCTCTGCCATGCCGTAGGTGGTGCCACCGATGGCGAAGAGCACCATCAGTATCGGAATCATCCAGATCTCATGGCCTTTCAGATGCCGCATCGCGCTGCGAATGCCGGTATCAATAGCTCCGGTCGCATTCATCACACCGAGGAAACCACCCAGGAACAGTATAAACATGGCGACATCGATGGCATTGGCAACGTAACTGTCGGGGTCGTAGAACCCGGCTGTGGGTGCCATCAGGACATCAACGAACCCCTGGGGATTCGGATCAACGGTCTGGTAGGTGCCCGGAACTGCCACTTCCCGACCAACCTCTTCATTCATGGCGCGCTCGTACTGCCCGGCCGGAATAAGCCAGGTCAGCGCGGCCACCAGAATAATCAGGCCGAAAAGAATGGTGTAGGCGGTGGGGAATCGGGAAGCAAGGTCGGTTTCAGGGTTTTCTGGCAATTTTTCGTCTTCAGTCACGATGCGTCTCCTTTCGTGAATCGCATTGTGCAGACAGGTTCCTTCCGGGAACCTCAAGAAGCCAAACACAGCCTCAGCGGCTGATGGCCACTGGTTCAGATCTGCATCAGGCCAGCATAGTGCAGCCCGCCGCTTCCTGAATTGAGATAGCGCAATTTTTAATCAACCATAAAAAAGCCCCGGGTGGAGGAGTTGTTTCCACTCGGGGCAAGAATGTCACCCGCCGGCTATGAGAAGCGGGTAACCGCCATGCAAGGTCTTACCACCTGGCTGTCAGTGCGGCACGCAGGGTCCTGCCAGGCTCATTAACTCTTACGGCTTCGGGGTTGAATGGATCAGTATTGGCCCTGCTAACATGGGGCGCCCATGTATTGTCGAACAGGTTATCCACTGCCCAGCTGATGCTCAGATAGTCGGCGAGCGGGTGGCTCCCGGACAGGTTCAGCACGCCGTAGCCTGGCGAGGTGCCGGGATCCTGGCCGGATTCCAGGTCCACCCGGTCCTGTCGGCGGGCCAGCACCCACTCCAGTTCAACGCCATGGCCCATGTGCTGCCAGCCAAGGGTCTGAATAAACTGCACCGGCGGAATCTGCGGCAGGGGTTTGTTTTCGTCACGGTTTTCACCTCGTACCGAGGCCAGACTGCTGTTAGTGCTCCAGGTGCCGTTGCTCCACCCAAGCTGAGCCTCAACACCCATCAGCCGCGCATCGATATTGCGGTAGACGCTGACCTGATCCACATTGCGCGTGCGCAGGACGAAGTCATCCACCTGATCCACCCACACGGCCGGGCGCCAGTGCCAGCCGTTGCTCTGGCCAGGCATCGCCACTTCCACCTTGCGATGCGTCTCAGGGTCGAGAGAAGGGTTGCCTACCCAGCGTCTTGCCGGATCCATGTTGTTCCAGCTGGCAATGTAGCGTTCAGTCACGCCCGGGCTGCGGACGCTATGGCTTGCCGTAACCACCAGCGACTGGATGGGGGAAAACCGCCAATCGCTGCTTACAAAGCCACTGAAGTTGTCATCGCTCGCATCGGTGTTGGTAGTGCCGTAGATCGCCTCGTAGGCATCGGCGGCAGACATGGCCATCATGCCACTACCAAACACCTGATCGGCGGCCCCAGCGGACATTTCCACGCGATCGTAGCGCACGCCACCACCCAGTTTTAACGCCGGGGTTACCCGGTAGAAGCGCTCAGCGAAGAGGCCGAAACGGTCTCGATCCACGTCGGGCCAGAGTACCGACGTCAGCGTATCCAGATTCGCGCCGCCAAACCGTTCGGCGTGCCAGTTATTGGTCTCGACATCCGCACCAATGGCCCAGTCTGTTCTGGCATCCGGACTCTGATCCAGGGTCAGACGGAGGCCCCGGGTTTCGGTCTCGGAATCGGTCAGCATTTTCATCATGGACTCACGGAGACTGAAATTATCCATGATGTGATCAACATCGGCCTGCCAGGCCAGCAGGTTCCAGTTGCCGTTGGCCACGGGCGAGCCCAGCTCCAGTCGCATGATGTCGGTATCGGTTTTCGGCGCATCCATGCCGGAGCCGGCGTATTTCACGTCCCGCTCCTCCTGACGGCTTACCAGGCCTTTGATATAGAACCCGTTATCCGCCTTCCACGCGGCATCGAGGCGGGCCTCAGAGTTCTTGTAGGCGCTGCGCACTTCGTTGCCATCGCCGTCCTCGTAATCGTCCGCCTCGTCGTAACCGCCTGCGAGCCGAAGCCAGGCACTGTCACTCCCCACTGCGGCACTGCCATTGACCAGTTTGCCATTGCCGTTGTCCGCGCCGCCCACCGTCAAATGACCTGTGGTGGCGGAATCATCGAAGACAGGCGCTGCTGTGGTGGCAATAATCTGGCCACCGGTGATCGGGCCCCAGCGAAGGGTCTGGTTACTGGTGCGCAGCTCGAGCAAGGGCGCCAGTGCCGAACTCAGGCGACTGGTTGGGGGATCCATGCGATTCGGGCAGGCCCCTTCAACGCGAATACCGTCCAGAAGCACATCCACCCGCTCCTGGCTTTGACCACGAATCACCGGTTCCAGGCCGCGACCTCCCATTCGGGAGAGCGACACTGACGGATCAGAGGACAAACGTTCAACGGGCTCTGAAGCCAACGTACTCGAGGCCTCTTCTATGCTCTGCCCCTCAGTAACATGAATGACCGGCAAGTCGGGAGAACTCTCCTGGGCCAACACTCCGGCGGGCAAGGAAACCAATCCCGCAGCACACAATCCGATGAAACGCGTTCCAATTACCGTCGCCATACAACCTCATCCTGACCAGCTCTGATAGTTGGCGCCAATCATAAACATCAGCCGGCGCCGGCGCCTGAGACCAAATGCCGCATCCCCTCGGAGGTATTACCGCGTATCCCGATGGAAAAAAACGCTAGAATGCCCGCTATGGAATGGCTGACCCACTCACAGACCGGATTTCAACAGACTGCCCGCTATCTGCTGGGCATGCGTCTGGCTATTGTTGCGCTACAGCTGATCTCGATCGCCGTGGCGGAAACCATGGTAACCCTGGCCCATCGGGCTGAAGCGGTTATCCTGCCCCTCGCCTATGGGGTTATGGCAACCCTGGCCTGGCTCTGGTTTACCCGTCGCCCACCGCGTTCGACACAGGCCGTCAGCCTGGTGCTGATTGTCGATTTGCTTTTGATCGGAGTCTGGCTTTACCTGACGGGCGGCTATACCAACCCCCTGGTTTCCCTGTTGCTGCTGCCTATCGCCGTTGCCATTGTGCTGGTGCCACTGGGCCAGAGCATTGCCGTTACCGTCGCCGGCGTTGCGGTTTACACCTCCCTGGTGATCTGGCATACGCCGGTCACCCATGGACATCACAACGCCAACCTGGCCCAGTTACATCTGGTCGGCATGTGGGTGACCTTCGCCACAACCGCTGCCATCCTGCTGCTGGTTGTCGGTGCCCTGGCACGTCGCCTGCGCCAGCAACAGGCCCAGCTCGCACAGATACGGGAAACCCGGCTGCGAGATGAGCAGATCATCGCCCTCGGACTGTCGGCTGCTGCAGTGGCACATCGCCTGGGGACGCCGCTGAACACCATGACGCTGCTGGTGGAGGAAATGAAATCCGCTGCCCCGGTCGGCGACCCCATTGCCGACGACCTCGCACTGATGGAAAGTCAACTGGGCCTGTGCACGACCCACCTGCAACAGCTGTCTTCGGCGGCCGTGCAGGCCAAGACCGCGCAACTGGAAACCCTGCCAGCCCGGGACTGGGTGGCACGTCTTCGGGAATCCGCTACCCTGCTTTGGCCGGGTGCCGCCATTGAATGGCGTCAGCCTATGTCGGACTGCTCGGTTGCCGTGGACGCCACCCTTGATCAGGCCGTTCTGAATGTGTTGGCCAACGCAGTAACAGCCAGCCCGTCTTGGGTCGCCGTTGCAGCCAGTGAGGGTGCCGATGGCCGGCTGGAACTGGTTGTCGAGGACCATGGTGATGGCCTGGAATCCACCCCGGAAGGTACGCTCGGGGACAAGGTAGTCAGTTCGGAGAATGGGCTCGGAGTTGGCCTTTTCCTTTCCAACGCCACCATCCAGCGTCTTGGAGGCACACTGAAAGCCCGGGGTAGTGCGGACGGTACCACCATCATCATAGAGCTGCCGATAACGGCAGCGACCAACGGCCTAGCGGGAGAACAGGCGTGAGCAAACAACAGGCGTGGCTGCTTATTGATGACGACGACGCCTTTCTGCAGGTGCTTCAGCGCTCACTCGGACGCCAGGGCATCGAAGCACAGCTTGCCCACGGGCATCAGGAAGCAAAAACCGCCCTGCTGGAGGGAACCTTTCACCGGTGCGTACTGGATCTGAACCTGGCCGGCGAAAGCGGCCTGCAGCTTCTGCCAGAGATTCTGGACATGCATCCGGATCTGGAAATCCTGGTGCTGACCGGTTACGGCAGTATCGCCACGGCGGTCGAAGCCATGCGCCGCGGCGCGGTGAACTATCTGTGCAAACCGGTAACGGTCAACCAGCTGCTGGCCGGATTCGAGCCGATTGATGCACCGCCGGATCTCCGGGCGGAGCCGCCCTCGGTCGAGGAAATGGAGTGGGAGCACATCCAGCGGGTTCTCAACGAAAACGAGGGCAACGTCTCTGCCACCGCCCGCGCCCTGAACATGCATCGACGTACCCTGCAACGAAAGCTCCAGAAGCACTCGCGCTGGCGTTGACCGGTACCCATAGGTATTTGGCGCAAAACTGACATTTATCAATTCACCTAGACCATTTACCCATGGTTTTTCAGGGGTATTGCGGTAGCATATGCGGCCGCTCGAACAGGTCTCACAGGGAGGAGAGTTCATTAATTTAAAGACCGGAAACTCAAATTACTGACTCTCATGCCCAGATCCCCCACGACGATTACACCACCCTCAGACATCGACCCCAAGCGCCTGGCCATGGTTGCGGCGGCTACGCCCAATTTTCTGGTGATGCTGGATGATGCCGGCCGCATTGAATGGGTTAACCCCAGCTTTGAGGAACACACGGGGTATCAGCTTGAGGAGGTGCGCGGATGCCTCCCAAAGGAAGTGCTTTACGGGCCGGACACCGACCCCGAAACCATCAAGCGCATTAACCAGAAGCTGCATCGGGCCGAAATCATTGAAGAAGACATTCTTCACTACACCAAAGCCGGACAGCCCTACTGGGTGCATACCTATTGCGTTCCGATAGGTACAGAGCAGGGCGTTGCCCCCGGTTATATCGCCATTCAGAACAACATCTCCGACAGGAAGAACAGCGAGCGGGGCCTGCGGATCGCGGCCAGCGTGTTCGACCGCAGCCACGAAGCCATCCTGATCACCGACCAGTCGAACCGGATCCTGGATGTGAATCCCGCGTTTTCGCGGATTACCGGCTATAGCCGGCAGGAGGTTCTGGGCCTCAACCCGGCGATTCTCAGCTCCGGCCGACATTCCGGGGCATACTACCGGTCCATGTGGCGCACCATCGAGAAAACCGACCACTGGCGGGGCGAAATCTGGAACCGTCGGAAAAACGGTGAAGAGTTTGTGGAGCTGCTATCCATCAGCCGCGTGCATCTGGAAGAACCCGGGCAGTATTACCATGTGGCGGCCTTCTCGGACATCACCGCACTCAAGAACCATGCGCGCGAACTCGACCGGGCGGCCAACTACGACGATCTGACCGGCCTGCCAAACCGCCAGTTGCTGGAAGAGCGACTGCGCACAGCCCGCAGCCACGCCGACCGGCAACATCGCAGCGTGTCGGTGTGCTATCTGGACCTCGACGGCTTCAAGGGTATCAATGACAAATGGGGGCAGTCGGCCGGTGACCAGACCCTGCGCACCCTGGCCGAGCGACTGACCCGTGCGCTGCGCAGCGGCGACACCGTTGCCCGGATCGGTGGCGACGAATTTGTCCTCCTGCTGCAGGGCGATGACAACCACGAAGCGGTTTATCAGCGCATTCTGGCCACCGTCGGCGATCCGGTAACGGTGGGCGATCAGAATGTTTCACTCACGGCCAGCCTCGGCATTACCCGCTACCCGGAAGATGGATCAGACGCCGAAGGTCTGATTCGGCATGCCGATCAGGCCATGTACTCCGCCAAGGAAAAAGGCCGCAATCAGTATCACTTGTTCGATCCCGGCCTGGACGAGCATCGCCGGAACCGGCGCAATCAGTTGATGGAAATCTCCAGGGCCCTGGAAAACGAGGAGTTCGAGCTGTTTTTCCAGCCCCAGATCCGTGTCACGGATTGCGAACTTTTCGGTTTTGAGGCGCTGATCCGCTGGAACCACCCCCAGAAAGGGCTGGTTTCACCGGGCGAATTTCTGCCGATTGTCGAGAACAGTCACCTTGAAGTACCACTGGGACAGTGGGTATTGAAAGAAGCCATTCACCAGATGAACGCCTGGAAGGAAGCGGGAGAGAATCTGGCGATCAGCATTAACATCAGCGCTCCGCACCTGATGGACCGCTCATTTGCCGACTACCTGGAGAGTTACCTGCACAGCCACCCGGAGGTGGCACCCGGCCAGATCACGCTGGAGGTTCTCGAATCGACTGCACTGGAGGACACCCAGCGGGCCAGCAACGTTCTGGCGCGCTGCCAGAGTCTCGGTCTTCAGGTGGCGCTGGACGATTTTGGCACCGGTTTCTCATCCCTGACCTACCTGCGTACGCTTCCGGTGGACATCATCAAGATCGACCAGAGTTTTGTTCGCAACATGCTTGAGGATGCCGGCGACCGCGCCATCGTTGAGAGCGTGATCTTCCTGGCCCAGCGGTTCGCCCACCCGGTTCTGGCCGAAGGCGTTGAAACCATGGAACACGCCCGGACACTCAGGCAGATGGGATGCAATTTCGTGCAGGGCTACGGGATCGCCCGCCCCATGCCGGCAACCGAGGTGCTGGGCTGGGCAAGGAAATGGCAGCATAGGGCCCGTTCCGGCAAGGCCGGCGACCTGCTCAGCACCGCCGTCGCCAGTGGCAAGGGCCTCTGAGCCGGAAAGCTCTACCGGTAGCGTCTCTGGTCCAGCGTGGTCAACCGGTCCGGATGGAAGACCATGAGGCCAGTCACAAAAGTGCCGTTCACGAACCCTTCGGGAATCATGAACAACGGCAGGTAACGGATGTACTCATGCACCAGTTGGTCAAACGTGTAGACGCCACTGCTCCATAGCATGAGGCACATGACACCACCAGCGGCTGCCACGGAAATGCCGGCCCCGAAGAACCCGCAGAAGAAGATATAGGCGAAGAAATTCCGGAAATCCCGCCGGCGTTCCCAGAGCATGATTCCGTGGCTGACAATGGCAGGCACCATCACGGTAATCAGCCCGTTGGCCGCAAACATGATCAGGGGTTCTCGTCCGGTAATTACCGTGATCACCAGCGCCAGCAATCCCGCCAGCACCGCAAGCGCCCACCCCAGCATCAGCGTTATCACCGTGATCCCGAAAATGTGGATGGCCAGGCCGGGAGAAATGCCTGCCCTCAGCTGCCAGACGAATCCGAGTACCACGGCCGCACCGAAGAACGAATGCTGGAGCGCGTTGTCCTTGCGGAAGGCTGGCCAGTCAATGGAGCGCACCGCCCGGACAAGAATTACCAGAAAAAGCAGCAGCGTGATGATCCACTGGCTGGTGGATAGCAGATTTTCAGTCATGCCCATAGTGAACGTACCGCAGTAACGGGGTCGGGTATGACACCTTAGCGGCTCGCCCCACCCCCGGTGCAAGCGAGCCCAGATAGATCAGGCGACCTGTCTCTCTTGCTTGCCAAGGTCAGTGAGGCGCTGCCAGGCTTCAAAGGTGCTGAGGAAAACCTCGCCACCCAGGTGGGAAAGCAGTTCCGTGCCTTTCAGTTTGTCCATGACGGGGCCTTTCACTTCCGCCAGGTGCAACCTCACTCCTGCATCCTTCATACGCTCGTTAATCGCCTCCAGACTTTCGAGGGCCGAGGCGTCCACCAGATTCACGGCCGGACACATCAGCACCAGGTCCTTAAGCTCAGGCTCCCGTATCATCAGGTCCATAACCGTTTCCTCAAGGAAGCGTGCGTTGGCGAAGTACAGGCTCTCGTCCACCCGCAGGAAAGTCACCTTCGGACACAGCTCCACGTCATGGCGGAGCACGTTGCGGAAGTGCTCGGTTCCCGGTACCCGACCAACCACCGCGCTGTGGGGGCGGCTGGTTCGATACAGAAACAGGCCTATCGAAAGCGCCACCCCGGCGATAATGCCGGCCTCGACACTGTGCACCAGAGTCAGCACGATGGTGGCGAGCATGGCGCCAAAGTCCGTGCGGGAGTAGCGCCAGGTGCGACCCAGGGCCGGAAGGTCGATCAGCGTGGCCACGGCGACGATAATGGTCGCTGCCAGGGTCGCCTGGGGCAGATAGGCAATGGCTGGCGTCAGGAATAACGTAGCCATGGCGATACCCACAGCCGCATAGGCGCCGGCGGCGGGAGTCTCGGCCCCAGCGTCAAAGTTGACCACGGAACGGGAGAAGCCACCGGTGACCGGCATGCCGCCGGAAAAACCGGCGCCCAGGTTGGCAGTACCCAGGCCAATCAGCTCCTGGTCCGGATCAATACGCTGGCGACGTTTCGCGGCCAGGGTCTGGCCAACAGACACCGACTCCACGAAACCCACAACACTGATCAGCAACGCGCTGACCGCCAGCTGCTGCCACAAGCCCATGTCCAGGCTCGGCATGGTGAAATCGGGCAGTCCCCGGGGCACATCTCCAACCAGACGCACACCCTGGCCATCAAGCTGGAACTGCCAGGCCACCAGGGTGGTGACCAGAACCGCCAGAATCGGCGCGGTTTTGGTAAGAATATCCGCCATTCTCGGGGCCAACCCCATTGCCATCAGAAGCGGCTTCAGACGTTTGCGGGCCAGCATCAGGAAAATCAGCGCTCCGGCACCGACCCCCAACGTTGCCAGGTTGGTGTCACCGATGGATCCCAACAGCGAGTGAGCAATTTCCAGAAGGTTGTGACCCGAGGCCTGGATTCCGAAGATATGCTTCAGCTGACTGGCAGCAATCACAATGCCGGAGGCCGTGATAAAGCCCGAAATCACCGGATGGCTGAGAAAATTGGCCAGGAAACCCAGCCTAAGGACACCCATCAGGGTCAGCATCAACCCAGACATGACCGCCAGCAAAACGGCACCCGCCACGTATTCCGGTGTACCGGACTCCGCAAGGGGTGCCAGGGCCGCTGCGGTCATCAGGGAAGCCACAGCAACCGGGCCCACCGACAGTGTTCGGCTGGTGCCGAAGACAGCGTAAATAACCAGGGGCAGGATACTGGCGTACAGACCCACCTGGGCAGGCAACCCGGCCAGCAGGGCATAGGCCAGCGACTGGGGGATGAGCATGACGGTAACGATGATCGCGGCCACCAGATCACTGGTGGCCTGTTCCCGGCCATATTTTGGGGCCCAATCCAGAATGGGCAGATAGCGTTTAAGATTCATCGGGAATCTCAGAACAGGTTAACCGGTACTTTCAGGTAAACCTGACCATTGTCTTCAGCCGGAGGCATATGGCCTGCCCGCATGTTGACCTGGACCGAAGGCAGAATCAGCCGTGGCATATCCAGGGTCGCGTCCCGTTCGGTCCGCATCTTCACGAACTCTTCCTCGGAAACACCTTCGTGGACATGGATGTTTGCTTCCCGCTGCTCGGCCACCGTGGTCATATGCTGATACTCGTCACGGCCGGGCGCCTTGTAGTCGTGACACAGGAAGATACGGGTTTCTGCCGGCAGAGACAGTACCTTCTGGATAGACTGGTACAGGGTGCGGGCATCGCCACCCGGGAAATCACAGCGGGCGGTGCCGAAATCCGGCATAAACAGGGTGTCACCCACGAAGGCGGCATCGCCAACCACATAGGTCAGGCAGGCAGGGGTGTGCCCCGGGGTATGCAATACGCGCCCCTCAAGACCACCGATGGCGAATGTGTCGCCCTCTCTGAACAGCTGATCGAACTGGCTGCCGTCGCGCTGGAATTCGGTGCCGGCGTTAAACGCCTTGCCAAATATTTCCTGTACGTCTCGGATGTGCGCACCAATGCCGGTCTTGCCGCCCAACTTCTCATGCAGGTAAGGCGCGGCCGACAAGTGATCCGCGTGTACGTGGGTCTCCAGAATCCACTCGACCTTCAGATCGTTGCTGCGGATGTACTCGATAATCTCGTCTGCAGAACGCACGTCGGTGGTGCCAGCGGCGTAATCAAAATCCAGGACCGAATCGAGAATGGCACAGGCCTGGCTGTCCGGGTCGCGCACCACATAACTGAAGGTATTGGTGGGTTCATCAAAAAAATGCTGAACGATCGGGTTGCTCATGGCAGTCACCTCTGGAGTATCCGAATATCAAATTTAATATAAGCATATACTATTTCGTAATATGAGGTGAAATGATCTTTTTTTATATGCGCAATGTTCCTGATGCATCAACAAGGCAGTCCCGCCCTGCCTGCTTGGCCATATAGAGCCGATCATCTGCCCGGGCAATCAAGGCATCGGGAGTCGCTGGCTGGTCAACGAACTCTTCGATCGCCGCCACACCCGCACTGACGGTCACCGGAATGTCCGTGTCATTGAACACAAACCTTTCCTCATGCACAGCTTCGAGAATTCGCTGCACAAACTGCCTCACGTCCCCGTGTTCCACGGCGCTGAAAACAACAATGAACTCCTCGCCACCGAAACGGGCAACCACATCCATGGAGCGGGTCTGGCTCACCAGGATGTCAGCAAAGCGCTGGAGGATATAATCGCCCCCGAGGTGTCCGATGGAGTCGTTGATCGTCTTGAAGTGATCGATGTCGAAGATCGCCAGGGCGAAACGTTCTCCCCGACGGTTACTCCGGCCCAGCATTTCATCCAGCCTTGGCATCAGGTAGCGGCGATTATGCAGACCGGTCAGCGGATCACGAATGGACTGGTTAAGCAGCTCTTCTTCCAGGCGATTGCGCTCAAGAGCACCCGACAACAGGCCGGAGACGATGATCAACAGATCGGCCTGATCCAGACGCCAGCTTCGTCGACGCAGGGAGTCAACGCCGAAAAACCCGGTGACCCGTCCACGCACCCGGATGGGCACACAGAACATGGAAGATACGCCCTGCTCCTGAAGCAGAGCCCGCTCGGGTGCGGCCTCCCGCGGCAGTCGATCGACATCTTCGATGAACACCACGCGGCTGCCACTGACCATGCCCTCGATCTGTTCCTGCCACCAGTGAAAATCCTCGATCGGTACCTCTTGCTGGGTCTCAATCAGGGCAGGGACACCGTCCCTGCACCATTCATGGGTATTGGTCATTACGGCGTAATCGTCGGTAAAGCAGTACAGGTAGGCCCGGTCTACCTTGAAAAACAGGCCGATGGATCGCAGGAGCTCATCAATGCACTGATCAATGGTGCCAAAGCCCAGATTGATGAATTCGGTGGAAAGGCGGGCAATGAGCTTCTGGAAACCAGCCTGGAAGGAAAACTCCGCCTCGCTATCTCGGAGGCTCTGCTCCAGGTTTTTGTAATGCTGGATGTTATGGAACTGACCGTACCAGAGGGTACTGCCATCGGGTTGCCGCTCCGGCTCGGAGCTGACCTCGAACCACTCGTAGTCGCCATTCTGCAGTCTGAGCCGCGCGCGGTACGACCAGGTTTTCAGGGTATCCGCAGAGACACGGATACTCTCCATGACGGCCTCAACGTCGTCGGGGTGGATCATCGCAAAAATCGGATCCGCGTTGTCATTCAGATCCCACGGGGCTATGCCAAAAAGTGCCTGAACACGTTCACTGATGAAGGGGCATCGATGGGACTCCCGATCTGCACCCAGCCAATAGATGAAAAGGACGCCAGGCACCCCTGAGGCCAGTTTCTGGAAAAAACGGGCAGACAAACCGGTTTGCTGCCCGTTGCCGGACCTTGACGCCTTGGACACCCTGTCCTCCCAACGGACGAATCACCCTGCTCATAAAAGAGTGTAGCCCACGCTGACAGGAAGCAAACCGATTCCGGAGACGACGAATCAGAGCGAGTCCAGACGGTTCCTGGCTTCTTCCCGCCGACCGGCATCAGCGACGTCGCGGCCCGCCCTGTCGGGTGCTTCGAGGACTTTCTGCAGATAGCTCCGGGCTCTTTCAGGCTCGCCCTGGTCCAGCAGAAAATCGCCAAAGAAGAAATTGGCATCCATACCATCAGGATTGATCGCCAATGCTTTCTGCAAATACTGACGGGCCTTGTCGTCATCACCGAAGCCCAGTGGCCAGCCAGGAACCTGGTAATAAAGGCTGCCAAGGGATGTGTAAGCCGAGCCATCCAGCGCATCAGGATCGATAGCCAGGGCCGCTTCCAGGGATTTCCGGGCGTCCTTGACCAGGCCCAGGGCACCCAGACCACCTTTGGCACCGGCGTAGGTGCTCAGCACAATACCCTGCCAGATCAGCGGCTCTGCCCGATCCGGATAATGGGCAACAAACTGTTCCGCCTCGCCAGCCAGGCCCTCGAAGGCTTTCTCTTTTTCGTCCTCCGGTACCTGGTACTGGATCTCGGCCCAGCGATGCTGGATGTCGGCCAGCTCGGTCTCAAGAGCAGCTGCCCAAAGCGGCTGGGCAGCCAGACACAAGACCATCAATAAAACACGTTTCATGACAACACTCCCGGATTCAGAAACCGCCGGATCACCGGCAGTTGCTTCAGCATCGCCTTATCGACAATTTTGGGCAGGATGCCGTTGATGACCACGAACAACTTCTCGGGCCAGCCCAGAAAACGCCGGCGATCGTCATTTTCCATAGCAGCCAGAATCTGCGCCGCCACCGCTCCAGGTGCGTCCATGGCGTTGCCGAGTGCCCGGTTCAGCTCGTTCACGGCCTTCGGATTCATGTCCGTGGCAGTGGCGCGGGGGGCCACATAGATCACCTGAACCGGGGTATCGGCCAGTTCCCTGCGCAGGGCTTCGCTGAAACCGCGCAGACCAAACTTGCTGGCGCAGTATGCGGTGTAGCCGGGGAAACCGATGCTGCCAAAGGTGGACCCCACGAACACCAGCGCTCCCTGTTCGGCTTTTTCAAACCTTGGTGCAAAATGCCTGGCGACAATCATCGCTGACCGGAGATTGACGGCAATCTGGGCGTCCAGTTCATTGACTGTCATATTGCCCAGGCTGGCAAAGCAGTTCTGGCCGGCACAGTGGATAACGCCATCAATATCCGGATAGGCATCGCCGAGCCGAACCAGCTGCTGGTCGAGGTCCGGCGCCGCAAGATCCAGATGTACGAGCGAGACACCTTCCCGATGTTCAAGCTTTTCCGGGTGCCGGGAAGCGATAATCACCCGAGCACCTGCCCTGACCAACGGCTCCACGAGCGCCTTTCCTATACCGCCGGTGCCACCCAGAAGCAGGAACACCCGATCATGCAGCCTCATGGCGCCGCTCCTTGCGATTCTCGGGCACGGGGATGCTGTGCAGCATGTCGCCGTATAGCCGGTAGACCATACGGGCCGCCTCGATAATGGCCTGCTGGTCATCCGGATCGGTGATTTCGTTCATCAGGTTCCGGAAGAACTCGAAATGCTCCTGGTCCAGAGCACCATGGGAGTAGAGGTAGCTGAACGCTTCCTTGGGCAGGCCAAGCTGTTTCTGGATGGCTTCACCGAGCGGCGTCGCCAGCTCGATCGACGTTCCCTCAAGCACCTGAACCATGCCGAAAAAGGCGGCCGGGTTCCCGCGGTTGATGCGGTCATAGAGGTAGGCGACCATCAGCTCGATAGAGGTATCCGGGCTGCCATGACGAATGGCTTCCTTGTCCTCTCCGCAGGCCGCAAGATCGTTGAGGATCCACTCATGGTGGCCATACTCCTCCTCGATGTATTCCACCAACGCCTTTCGCACAAATTCCAGACGCTCGGGTAAGCGGCCACCGCACGCCATCATCAGGGGCACGGTGTGTTTCACGTGGTGATACGCCTGGGTGAGAAACCAGGTATAGCCATTCAGGTCAAACCGGCCCTCGCGGATGGCCTCAATAACAGGCGCACCGGTTACGTGGGCGCGGGCTTGTGCAGTTTCGGACTGCAGTCGATCGAAAAATGCCATGAAAGATCCTCCTGGCGGGTTTGAAAGTTCAGAATTGGATATCGAAAGATTCATGAAAATCGGAAATGCGCCGGCCAGCAGCGTTGGCAGATCCGCCTGAATCTGTTGGCGAACAGGCCGGCCGTTTGCAGTCAGGTAGCCCTCAGCCTGGCTCAATGGCTGACGGCGGATATAGACACCGGACAAACGGGCGTAGTCCGGCAAATTGTTGTTCAGAGCGTCCAGCTGCGAGCGCAACGCTTCAGGTGAACGACCATCCTGCACCACAACGAGGGCGGAAGGGCAGGGATCGCCATCACCAAACACCACCGCCTGGCGGGCACCTATCGCCTGTATGAGTTCACTCTCCAGCCATTCCGGGCTGATGTTGCGACCAAAGCTGGTAATCAGAAGATTCTTCGCGCGACCGCTCACCGACAGGAAACCCCCGGCATCCCGGGCACCCAGGTCACCGGTATCCAGCCACTCATCCCCTGCCGGTTCATCCCCCAGGTAACCCAGGTGGGTGTTCCCGGCCACCAGAATGTGTCCGCGGTCATCCACCCGTACCCGAACATGGGAGAGCGGTTTACCCACCGCACCTTCGCGTTCGGTTCCAGGCACGTTCAATGCAACCACGGAACTGCACTCGGAAAGCCCATAACCCTCATAAAGCGGCAGGCCGACCGCGCGGCCCCTGGCAAGCAGGTCGGACGAAACCCGTCCGCCACCAACCGCCAGAAACCGGAAAGAATTACTGTCCAGCTGTTTCTGTTCGGCCGCAGACACCAGCGTCATAGCCAGTTCCGGCACCAGAATCAGGGACTGCGGCTGGTGTTCGTTGACGCCCTGTACCAGCCGGTCGATGTCCAGCCCACTGCTTCCGGTCATGCCCAGATCCTGCAAGGGTGCGACCATTACCGTACTGCCCATAAGCAATGGCAGATAAACCCCGGCAATGTTCTCCAGCAATGTGGCCAGTGGCAGGATGCACAGGTGCCGCTCAAGGTCGACGCCCTCAAGACGCTCCTGCAAGGCCAGCGTGGTGGCCGTCATCTGGGCCACCGACAGGCAGACGCCCTTTGGGTTGCCTGTACTGCCAGACGTAAAGGTTATCTTCGCGGTCTGCTCCGGCATCCAGGCGGCTGCCGCTGTTACCGGCAAATGCCTTAGCCAGACACCATGGCCAATGTGCTCACCGCCATTGCTTGCGCCCCCTGACAACAGGCAATCAAGGCCAGCTCGTTCAGTCAGGTGTTCCGTCTGGGTCCGTGAAAAAAACACCGGCACGGGGACACACACCACGCCGGCAAGCAAACAGGCCAGATCGGCAAGAATCCACGCCACGGAGTTGTCGCCACACAGGCCGGCCCGGCGCACACCAAGGCGCGTCAACTGGTCGGCGAGAGCCTCGGCCGCCTGCATCATCTGAGCGTATGTGAAGGCCGACTCCGGCCCCTGGAGCGCCGTTTGTGAGGGTTGGACGGCCGCCTGGCGTTGCAGAAGTTCAGGCAATGTGGCCATAGGAACCTCCTGCCATCGCTTCTTCCCCGGGGGCTTCGGACTCAACCGGCTGAATCAACCGGAGCAAACCGGCGGTCCGCAGTGCCGACATACCATCGGCGACACGAATGGCCATCACCACCGGATGATGGTCGTAATAACGCCCCCAGCCGGCACCGCCATCGGGCAACATGGCGGGATCGGCAGTCGCCAGGACCTGAGTGGCAATGCCCAGGCGATGAAAACTGTTGCGTAGCTGATCCGTGCCGGTGCACACCACCCAGTCATAACCGGCCCCATCCAGCCACACCGACAACGAGGCAAACAGAAAACGGCTAACGCCGGCTTCAACGCCCGCCAGATGGGCAATCTCCGCGATCCGATGTCGCTCGATGCCCGCAACCGGCATCACCGACTCCACAGGCACCGACAGATAATCTTCCAGGAACAGTTTTTCCAGCGCAGCATTACGAACACCGACCGCGGCAAGAAGACTGCCCTGAGCCGTTGTCAGGGCAAGCAATGCCGGTATGCGCAGAGAAGGCTCGGCGCCATAGGCATGCAGGAAGCGCCGACGGATAAAATCCGCGACCGTCCCGGCCATTGCCGTCTCGGGACGGATCTCGTTAAACCAGCGACCGGCACAACGGATGACCGGAACCACCTCCTCGGAATCCGGGGGACAACATGTGGACATCATCAGCGGGTCTGTCATAAAAGGCCTCTCTTAAGGTACGCCTCCCAGACTAGAGCGCCAGCCTTAACCAAGGCTTAAGAACAGCCGGAAGTTTTCTTAAGCTGGCCTTAAGATTTCTGTGCCAGAATGATCACCAGACCGGTAACAGGACCTGCCATGCGGATATTGCTTGTAGAAGACGACCATCACCTGGCCAACACCATGCTGGGAATGTTGCGTGACGGACAGAACACGGTGGACTGGCTCGACGACGGCCAGCAGGCCCTGGGTGCACTCACCAGCGAGCACTTTGATCTGGCAATACTGGACCTGACTCTGCCCCGCGTTGATGGCCTGGACATCCTGAAGGCAGCCAGGAAACAGGGCGTGCAAACGCCGGTGATCATCCTGACTGCCCGTTCCGGTCTGGATGAAAAACTGACCGGCCTGGATGCCGGCGCCGATGACTACCTCACCAAACCCTTCGCCATGGCGGAGCTCAAGGCCAGAATCCGGGCAGTCACACGTCGGGGCTCCTCGGTGCCGCAGAACGGTCTGACGGTGGGCCAACTGGTGCTCAACCCGGACAACGGACAACTGACCAGCGGCGGCGAAACCACCACATTGCCCCGCAGTGAATTCCAGATTCTTCACTACCTGATGCGACACCCGGATCAGGTAGCCACACGACGACGGCTGGAAGAACAGCTTTACGGCTGGGACCACGGCGCGGAAAGCAACGCCCTGGAGGTGCACATCCACCACCTGCGTCGCAGGGTTGGCAAGGAAACCATTCGGACCCTACGCGGTGTCGGTTATCTGCTCGACAGCCAGGCTGCCGCCAGGGTGACCGAATGTCCCTGACCCGCACACTGACCCTGCTGGTTACCTCCACCGTTCTGCTGATTGCACTTGTTGCTGCGGCCTGGAGCTACATCGAAAGCAACCACGAGCTTGAGGAGCTGTTTGACGCCGAGCTGGCACAAAGCACGCGGATCGTTCAGGGTCTCGTGCAGCACCTGGCAGACACCCAGTCTGTAGAGCAGCTACCTAGAACTTTGAGCGAAACCCTGGAGCTGCCCCGACCCGACACGCCAGGAGTGGATTTTGAAGCTGACAATAACGAAATCCTGCCCGGTGGAACCGGGCACAAGTACGAGAAGAAACTGGCATTCGAGGTCTGGACCCCGGAGCGCGAACCATTGCTGGATACCCTCAAAGCCGACGATACCGAAGGACTGACACCCGGCTATTCCTGGGCAGAGTCCAGTGGCTTTCGCTGGCGAGTGTTTACACTCCAGGATCCAATCACCGGTTTCTGGATCCGGACGGCACAGCGCGAAGATATTCGTGAGGAGCTTAGCGAGGAACTGGCCCTGGGGAACATTCTGCCGTTGTTGATTGCCCTGCCCCTGCTGTTACTTGCCGCCAGTGCCGCCATCCAGCTCGGTTTCAGGCCGCTTTTAAAGCTTGAGCGCCCAATCCGCAACATGGCCCCGGAAAATATACACCCACTGGACGACCGGCAGGCGCCCAAGGAAGTCGCCGGTCTGGTGCAGGCGGTGAATGGTCTGCTCCTTCGCCTCAACCAGGCCCTGGAACGGGAGAGGCGGTTTTCTGCCGATGCCGCCCACGAACTGAGGACACCGCTTACGGCCCTGCGCCTGAATTTGGAAAAAGTCTACGAGAACGACCCGGAGCAATACGGCGGTCTGATCCAGTCCGTGGACCGCATGGTGCACCTGGTTGAGCAGATGCTGCTGCTCAACCGCGTCGACTCTGGTGCCGATTTCACCCCGGAATACCACAACCTGTCTGCCATCGTGGAACAGAGCATTGCCGATGTGGCACCGCTGGCCCTGAAAAAGGACATCGACCCCGTGCTGCAGGACGATGCCGGTCAGGCCCTGGTCTCCTGCCACAGCGCCTTGATCAACACGCTCATGCGCTCCCTGCTGGCGAACGCCATCCAGTACAGCCCCGAACACACAAGCATCGAAACACACCTCACGCCTGCCGGTGAGGGATACCATATAACCGTGTGCGACCAGGGCCCCGGCATCCCAGCCGAGGCACGTGAGCGGGCTTTGAGCCGTTTTGTCCGGCTGGACCAGCGACTCGGTGGTGGCGCGGGTCTCGGGCTGGCCATCGCCAGGCGCATCGCTGAACTTCATGGTGGCCAGCTCACCCTGGGCGACCGGCCGGATGGCAACTCGGGCCTGTGCGTCAGCATCTGGCTCCCGGCCCGTGCCACCTCTCGTCTCAAGAAGGTTTAAGATTGTTTTAAGGTTTGAGGAGGATACTCCGGCCCAATTGAACAGGGCCGACAGACGGCCCGGTTGATATTCCGTTTTCGAGGATGTCTTTACATGGGTCAGGAAAGAACTCTTTCGCTGGTTATACCGGCCAAGGATGAAGAAGCCAACATCGCTACCCTGCTGACCGAGGCCTATGGGGTAATGCGTGACTATCACGGCTTTGAGGTGGTGCTGGTGGATGATGGCAGCACAGACAGCACGCTGGACACAGCCGTTCGGACAGCCCGGGCCCTCGGCGGCCGGTTGTTGACCATTCGCCACGAGCGCAGCATCGGCCAGAGCGGTGCCCTGGCATCGGGTATCCGACAGGCCCGGAGCAGGTTGATTGTTACCATGGATGGCGATGGCCAGAACGATCCGGCCGACATTCCCGCCATGCTGCAGAAAGCCAACACCATGCGGAACCCGGACTTCTGTATTGCCGGCTATCGCAAGAATCGCAAGGACACTGCGTGGAAGCGCTTCCAGTCCCGCCTGGCCAATCGCGTGCGGGATGCACTGCTTCATGATGGCGTGCCCGATACCGGTTGCGGCCTGAAGCTGTTTCCCCGGGAAACCTTCCTCAAACTCCCCTGGTTCGATCACGGACACCGATTCATCCCGGCGCTGGTACGCGGGATCGGCGGTGACATTGCCATCGTGGAGGTAAACCACCGCCCACGCATCGCCGGGATTTCCAAATACAACGCCTGGAACCGGACCTGGGCCGGCATCCTGGACCTGCTCGGTGTACTCTGGTTGCTGCACCGCACCCGGGTTCCTGTTATCAGCAGTGCCGGTCAGGCCGATCCACAGGGATCGGTGGCGGAGCGCTCCTGACATGATCAACGGTTCCCGCTGGCTGGCCTTCGCCGCCCTGGTGCTGGTTGGCTATCTGACCATCCACAACGGCTGGCTCGACTTCATTGCCGACCAGAATGAAGTGGCGAACTATCTCCACAGCCATGGTGTCGGCGGATTGGTGGTGATTACCCTCGCCGGCGCATTGTTTACCGGCCTCGGCGCTCCACGCCAGTTGCTCGCCTTCGTGCTGGGTTTTGCGCTGGGCGGGTTCAACGGGACACTGCTGTCGACCCTGGCCGCCGCCATCGGGGCCACCGGCTGTTTCCTGACCGCCCGCTGGCTGCTGCGAACGCCATTGAGCCGGCGGTTCAGCCATCGCATGCAGCAGTTTGATCGCCTGTTCCGGGAGCAGACGCTGTTGAAGGTTCTCATGGTGCGTTTGCTGCCGGTGGGCAGTAACCTGGTGACCAACCTTGTCGCAGGCTGCTCCGGGATCCGTTTCTCACCGTTCCTGTTCGGCAGCACCCTTGGCTACCTGCCCCAGATGCTGGTGTTTGCCCTGGCCGGTGCCGGTATCGGCAATGCTAATGCCTATCAGCTTGCCGTGAGCATCGGCTTTTTCATTCTCGCCTCGCTGATTGGTGCTTTTCTCTATCACAACCAGAGGGCCAGGACGCTGGCCGATTCCGTTTCCGACTCTCTCTGAGACCGAACCATGCCTGCATCACCCTTCGTCCGCCACCTGCCGGACACCGTGTTTAACCTTTCCCGCAATCAACTCCTGCTGTTACTGCTGGCCTTTGCCGCAGTCGTGATTTTTACCGGGATCGGACTACGTTCCCCCTGGCCTGCCGACGAACCGAGGTTCGCGGAAGTGGCCCGCGAAATGGTCGCCTCCGGGCAATGGCTGATCCCCATGCGGGGTGGTGAGTTCTACCCGGACAAGCCACCGGTGTTCATGTGGAGTATTGCCTTCTTTTACTGGCTGACCGGCAACCTGAAGATTGCATTCCTGCTGCCCAATGCGCTGTGTAGCCTGCTGACACTGGGACTGGTCTTTGATCTGGGCACCCGCCTGTGGAACCAGCGAACCGGTGCCATCGCGGTCATGTTGCTGATGCTTGCGCCCCAGTTCGTGATCCAGGCCCAGAAAGCCCAGATCGACGCCATGGTCGCCTGCTGGATTGCGGTTGCCTGCTACGGCCTGATCCGACACTTTTTTAGCGGGCCCGCCTGGGGATGGTACTTCGTTGGCTGGGCATTTATGGGGCTCGGGATCATCACCAAAGGGGTTGGCTTCCTGCCGGCGCTGATGCTCATTCCGATCGTGGTCATGAAGCTTCGCGATCGCGCATTGTTCCGTGGCACGCTCACCTGGCGCTGCGCACTGGGCCCGCTGGCCATGCTGGCAGTGGTTGCCGCCTGGCTGATTCCCATGGTGCTTTACGTTAACAATCTCGGCACCGAAGAGGCCCTGGCTTATCGGAATAATATCCTGTTCAAGCAGACCGGCGAGCGCTATGCCGACTCATGGGGCCATATCCAGCCCTGGTACTATTACCTCACCAGCGTAATTCCCTCGCTCTGGTTTCCTCTTCCGCTGTTGCTGCTGGCCTTGATCCGGCCCCTGTCTGAAACCGCCCGGTACCGGCCGATTATTCCTGTACTTCTGGGCTGGATTGCCCTGGTCATCGTGTTTTTCAGCCTCAGCCCCGGCAAGCGCGGTGTTTACCTGTTGCCAGCATTGCCCATGCTGGCGCTGATTCTCGCCCCGCTGCTCAGCAGCCAGAAACCGGCGGGGTGGTTTCCGCCGCTCCTGACAGGTGTGCAGTTACTGCTCGGTATCGCGTTGATGGCGGTTGGCGTCCTGGCCTGGAACGACCACCCCAGGTTGGTTGAAAAAGTGGCTGACTACAGCACCGACCCGGCCAAACTGCACGAGGCGGGGACGTTCGTCTTCGTCATAGGACTGGCCTGGCTGATCACCCTGTTCGGGTTCTGGCGCTCCCGTGCGCTGGGGCGTCTGTTTCTGGCCATGATGATCACCTGGCTGCTGCTGGGCACCTGGGGCTATCGAATTCTTGAGCCGCTTCGAACTCCTCGCAACGTGCTGGCCGCCGCAGAACAGCATATCCCGCCCGGCGGGCAGCTCGGCATGATCGACTTCCGGGAGCAGTTCCTGCTGTTTTCCAAACGCGACTTCACCCATTTCAGCTTCTTTACCGGTCGGGAACAGGAAAATCGCAATGCCTGGTTGTGGATGAGCGAAACCGAGGACAGCTATCTCCTCGTCGCCGATCAGATTGAGCTACCCTGCTTCACCAAAGAGGGTGCCATTCCCGTGGGCACGGCCCACCGGGACAGCTACCTATTATTGACTGATGAACAAATGAACCCCAGCTGCGCACCACCAGACAAGGTCAAACGGTTTACCACGCCTGAGCCCGGCAGTTGGCAGGATTGAGCTGGCGAGGGATTAAGAGAAGAAGAAACGATGAAAAAGCATGAAATTAAAGCCCGTCGGAAAGAAAACCGTGTTGATTCCGTGAAAATCGTACGATCCCCCTCGAATGCGCACGAATGGGTCATACTTTTTAAGGATATTGAAGGAAAGACCTTTTTCCTGATCTCAGACGACGATCATGTCTGCAGCTACGCAAACCTGGATGCGACCGTCGAGGCACTCGACGCCCTGGGGTTTGCCCGTGCCGAAGTGCTGTTCTGACAGGCCCTACCTGGTTTTGGGCAAGGTCACCGAAACCTGCAGGCCCTGACCTCCCGGGCCAGCACCCAGCCGGATATCGCCACCCATCCCCCGAATCAGGGTGCGGGCGATAGCCAGGCCCAGGCCTGCGCCACCGGTTTCGCGGCTGCGTGAGTGTTCCAGCCGATAGAAGGGTTCAAAAACCCGTTCCCGGTCCGCCTCCAGAATACCCGGCCCCTGATCAACAATCGTGACAACCGCTTCTGTGTCTGTGGTTGCCAGTGTTACTTCCGCCTGCTCGCCATAATTAACCGCGTTCTCAATCAAATTACGCAGGGCACGTTTGACGGCTTCGGGCTGCCCCTGGAGTACAGATCTCGGGCTGTCATCACAGTGCACCGCCAGCCCCATTTCCTGGAGATCGCCACACAGGCTGTCCAGCAGGGTCGCCAGATCATAGCGACGATGCTGTTCGGTGGTGGTGCCCCGGATGAAATCGAGGGTAGCTTCGGCAAGATGCTGCATTTCCCTGAGGGAATCGAGAAGACGGTCCCTGTCCTCACCTTCCGGCAGCATTTCAACCCGCAGCCGCATGGAGGTAATGGGTGTCCTCAGGTCGTGAGCGAGAGCCGCCAGCAGCCTTGCCCGGTCTTCCTGGGCGCGGCCAACCTGATCCTGCATCTGGTTGAAGGCGCGGGTAACCTCACGAACATCCTCCGGCCCCTTTTCAGGAATCCGGACTTTCTCCCCCCGCCCGAACGCGTGGGCCGCCTGGCTCAACTCGTTCATTGGCCGCAGGATTCGACGGACCGCCAGCAACAAGGTCAGCGTGAGCAGCACTGCGGTAATGCCAACGCTGGTGAGCGTCGCCTTTAACCACAGCCAGGAGGGCGCCGGTGGCCGGGCCCGGGCATTGAACCACTGGCCGGAAGACAACGCCAGGGAAACACCCAGCACCGGCGGGCATTCGTGCCGTTCATCGTGATGGTCGTCATCATCACGGTGTTCTTCATACTCGTGGTGTTCATCATCCTCATCGTCATGCCGTTCACGGCCCCGATGATCATCGCGATCCGGCAGGCAGTCGTCTTCATCAGCCTCCATGGCCGTTCGAACCTGCGCCACGGGCAGACCCAGCTCCTCGGCCAGCCGGCGCCTCATGCCGGAGGCCTGATCCTCGGTCAGATAGGGCGCTGGATCGATGGAAAGCCGCAGGGTCGGGCTGGAGAGTGCCCGGAGGATGCGCTCCTGCCGTTCCGGATCGGTAGTATCGGTCAGGGTATAGCCATCGGCCACCCGCTGGAGGACGTGTTCCAGACTGGCACTGCGCAACGCTCCCTGGCGCTCACCCGCCAGAATAACGATGGTGATAACCTGGGCCACCAGCAGCACCAGAATCAATAACAGCGCCAGCTGCCCACCGGCGCGCCGTGGCCACAGTCTCATGGTTCAGCCCCTTCGACCGCAGCAATCCACTGGTAGCCACCGCCCCAGATTGTCTTGATCAGCCTGGGGCTGCGGGCATCCGGGTCGATCTTTCGGCGCAGGCGGCTGACATGATTATCAATGCTGCGATCGAAAGCATCCGCCTCTCTGCCGAGGGTCAGGTCCATCAGCTGATCACGGGACAACACGCGGCCGGCGTGCTCAAGGAAGGCGAGCAGAAGCTTGTACTCGGCGGTACTCAACGACACCTCGACACCTTCCGGATCGATGAGTTGATGGCGGTCGACGTCCAGTGTCCAGCCCTCGAACGTCAGGGACTGCCCGGCCATGGGGCTGCGTTGCGGTGGCAGCGCCGTGGTACGGCGCAGAACTGCTTTTATGCGGGCCAACAACTCCCGGGGGTTAAAGGGTTTAGTGAGATAGTCGTCGGCGCCCATCTCGAGGCCGACAATGCGATCGGTTTCCTCGCTCATGGCTGTAAGCAGAATAACAGGCAACTCGGTGTGCTCACGAAGGTAACGGCAGAGCGTGAGGCCATCGTCCCCGGGCATCATGATGTCCAGCACAACCAGGTCGACGGAGTGCTGTCGCAACTGTCGTTTCATGGCATCGCCGCCATCTGCCAGCAGCACGCGCAGGCCATGCTCCTGAAGATAGCGGCCGACCAGATCTCGAATGTCCCGGTGGTCATCGACGACCAGGATGGTGGGAGAGTCGCTCACTCGTTACTCCGTTGAATTACCGTCTGCCCCGATTATAGGGGAGTCGACTTCCCGCTTGGGCGCGATCTTGTCAAAAACCGTCGCAAATCCCTGCCTTGCGACAAGTTGCGACAAAGTCGGTGGGTCACCGAGACAATTCTGCGACGTTTCCTTGGTGCAATAGATCCTGACAAACGAGGGCATTCCCGATAAGCACTAAACCAACCAAGGAGTTCAACCATGAAGAAAACCACCACAATTGCCGCCATCTCTGCCGCTGCTCTGCTCAGCACGGCGCCCCTGCTGGCATCGGCCGATGACGACTACTGGGAAGAAGACCGCTATGAACATCGCGGTGACGGCAAGCACATGCGCGCCAGCCTCAAGCAGTACAGCACCGACGAGATGCGCATTATGGCCTATGGCCAGGCACTCCGGCGCTTTGGTCCGGGCGTGAAGGTGTCCGTTGACGAAACTCCGGATGGCACCTACCGGGTACAACTGCGGGATGCCGAGCAGAACCTGATCCGGGAGCAGGAATTCAACCAGTACGGCGCTCCGGTTCGCGGCGGCCGCCGGGACTGATTGCCAGCTGACAGCGCGGGGCCCGGAATGTGCCCCGCCACCCCCTGATCAAGGAGAATCGCGATGACATTGATGGACGCTGACAACCGCTATGGTGCCGTTTCCCGGGCTGTGCACTGGATAATGGCGGTTCTGCTGCTGGTAATGCTTGCCAGCGAAGTCTGGTTTGAAGCCCTGGAACACACACTCTCTGATGCGTCGCTTATGGCCTGGCACCAGACCCTGGGCCTGACCATTTTCGGGCTGGTTATCTTTCGCGGTCTCTGGCGCTGGCTTAACCGCGCACGTGTAACACCACCGGCTCAATGGGCGACCATGGCCAAGCTCGGGCACATTGCGCTCTATGCCCTGATGATCCTGATGCCGCTGTCAGGGCTCGCATCCTCCCTCGGTGAAGGCGATCCTGTTACCTTTTTCGGCTGGACAGTCTTTGGCTACGGCCCGGAAATCGAGTGGCTGGAAGACAGCGGGGAAGAGGTTCATGAAGTGCTGGCCAACGTGTTGTGGCTCATGATTGGCGTACACGTAGCAGCTGCCCTGGCGCATCAGTACCTGCTGGGAGACCGGATCATGAAGCGCATGGCCTGACGGCCAAGATACAGGAAAACCCTCGGGCTCAAGCCACCGGCAGCGAATCGTCGCTGCCCCAGTCCGCCCAGGAACCATCGTAAAGAGAGAGCTGGTCATACCCGGCCAGCTCGGCCGCCAGCAGAATGATGCAGGCGGTGATGCCGGAACCGCAGGAAAACACCAGTTGATGCCCGTCTCCGGGCTGAAGGTTCGTACCGAGATGCCTGAACTTTGCCTCCAGCTCACTGACCGGCTTAAACCGGTAACCATCCAGCACCTCGGTAAACGGAAGACTGAGTGAGTTCGGAATATGGCCGCCGCGCACTCCCGGGCGGGGTTCCGGGGCCTGAGCCAGGAACCGCGCCCGGGATCTCGCATCAATCACCGAAACTCGCTCGTCGTCCAGATGCTGTAGCACGAAGGCGGAATCCCGAACCCGTCCGCGGTCCAGACGGCCCGCCACGTTCCCGGCGGAAGCCGCACTATTAATCGGGGCCGACACCGTCTCACGCCCCTCTGCCAACCACTGTGGCAGGCCACCATCGAGCACGAAAACCTGTTCGAGGCCCATCGACCGCAGAATCCACCAGGCCCGGGGAGCGGAATAGATTCCCTGGTTGTCGTAAAGCACCACCAGTCTTTCAGGCGTTATGCCCAGCCTGCGAACTTCCTGAGTGAACTGTTCCTCGGTAGGAAACGCATGGAGCTGGGACGATTCCGTATTGCAGAGCGTTCCCTCCAGATCAATCTGGAAGCTCCCCGGTATCCACACCGGGTGATCATAAACGATCGGCTCCTTGCCAATAACCGTGGCCATACTCGCGTCGATAAGAACCAACCGTTCGTTATCGAGGTTTTCCTGCAACCAGTCGGTGGTTACGAGTGGGGACGCCATGGTGTGCTCCTGTTCCTACCAGAAATAAACGGCCGACTTCTCAGGCCGACAAATCGCCAGACCTTCCCGGCTGCCGTCAGGACGTTGCGGCAATCACCGAGATTTCCACCAGCAACTCCGGCGACGCCATCTGAGCCTGAACGCAGGCCCGGGCCGGCGCCGTACCTTCAGGCACCCAGTTGTCCCACACCTCGTTCAGGGCTTTGAAATCGGCCATGTCTGCCAGGTAAATGGTTGCCGAAAGGATTCGATCGCGGCTGGAGCCGGCGGTCTCGAGCAGCTCGTCCACTTTCTCCAGCATCCCGGTTACCTGGGTATGAATATCGGCGTTACGGTCCTTGGCAACCTGACCGCAAAGGTAAGCAGTGCCGTTGTGTTTTACGATCTTGCTCATTCGGCTGTTGGTGGAAATACGTTCAATGGTCATGGTGATGGCCTTGTTGGTGGTCGCCGTGTGGCGGATTGTTAAAGCCTGCCCAGCCAGTACTGCGGACGCCGCCGGTCATGGGCAACAGCCAGAACCTGAAAACCATCAGGCATCTCTCGGTAAACAATAGACAGGGGAAATCTGTGAAGGGGCGCTCTACGAATATCTGGTGGCAACTCGACTTGCCAGGCTTTGGGTGACTCGCCAACTAAATTGGCCAGGGCCTCAAATTCCTCTATAAAGGTACCACCCAATCCCGGAACTTTTGATTCGTAATAACCAACTGACTCCAGGAACTCGGCTTCCGCTGCCGGGTGAAAAGAATAGGTCATTTAATCAGTGCTCTAGCCTTCTTCATGACCTCATCGCCAGACACAGCCTGAACTGTGCCATTGTCGAGCTCTTCACCCCTGCGCCGGGCCTCAAATAACCAATCGGACCTGAGCTCTTCTTCTGACGGAGACTCCAGACTCAACACCAGTCGCTGGATCAATTGGGCTCGCTCCTCTTTAGGGAGGTGGAGCGCCTCGTCTTCAATTTTTTGGAGATTCATGGAAAAATCCCTCGTTCACGTATCGTCCAATTTTGACACGAATGGGAATACGGTGCCACGACTCGGGTTTTCGCTTTAACGCTCCGCTAATGCGCGCAGCCTCACGATCCAACGAGTCGACAACCCAAGCCGGGAAATCGACGTTGATTCGCTTTTCTTCCTGATTAACGCGGCGAGCAGAAGACAGGTCCAAGTCATCAACAATGTCTTCCTGACCTTCCTCAAATTTTTTGTCGAAGTCTTTAGCTTTCATAGAGCTCAACCTCTACAGCACTCTCTCCACGTGAGAGCCCCTCAAGCAGCTCAATTCTACGCTGCATGAATTCGTAATCCTGCACATCAACAAGATAAGCCGATGGCTGGCCATGTTCAGTTATCAGTACCGGCTCTTTAGACCGGTGCAGATCAGCCAGGATTTTTGTAGCTTGGCGCTTGAGGTTTGTAACAAGCTCAATTTTCATGGGTTCACCCTGATCCAAACTGGCAGTGACACTGCAGCATCACTTTGTGGGTGAGGCATTCACAGCTAACGCTGATTGTAACCAGCGCCGGAGCGCAGCGGGGGAACCAAAAGTGGTACGCTTTTGGCGTCCGGTTGACCGCTTCGTTAACGAAGCTCTCAAACTCCGTTCACATTATCAGAAGTTGGAATTTCGCGAATCAAGAACTCTTCCAGGGCCGCGGCCTCAAACGACGTTGTTCGAGGGACACCAATTATGAACTCATATCGAGGTTGATCAATCCAACCATCGTGCTTCAACTTGCAACTTTTATCCGGACCATAGCTGGCGTACGCGTTCAATCTCGCACTAACTGAGCTCTTCATCGATGACTTGCCGATGTAGACTAATGCGCCAGCACCATCGAGAAATGCATAGACACCGGCTTGGCCGTTACTTGGCCAAGTCTCATTCCATTTGAGTTCAGCGTGCAGCATTCCGCCTGCTTGACCTGGAAACAAATCGTATAGTGGACCTAATGTGAAGTCTTCGAGGTCAGGATGCCGATAATTTGCACAGTATTCAGCAACTATATCTTTTAGGTCTTCCAAGGTTCCGATCATATGAAAACTCGTTGACGCACTTTTTAACTACTCTTACAGCTTAGCCAGATCATCAATAATTGCTGGACTCATCCTCATGAAATCGACAAACGATTTTCCAAACTCTGTAAGCCGATAGCTACCTTGTGCGTAAACCATCAAGCCGGCAGTAACTGGATAGGAAAGATACTTCAGATAATCCCAACTTTGGAGAGCATCCGGATGCTCTGATGACACCAGTTTGAAGTGATTTTCTATCTCCCCTTGAGTAACTACACCTGGCCCATCACGAAGTGAATTGAATAGCTCAAATTGGGATCTGAACAAAACTCGAGCGACATTCAAACATTGAACAGAGTTTTGAAGGAGAGATACTTCTTTACTGAGGAGGTCAATCTTTGATTGATCGTCTACTCCCAATGCATTCAAATGCGCAACAACATTTTCGTAAAGTCGTTGGGAATACGGAGTTTCTTGCCCTTGCTGTCTGGCGACTAACTCTTCGTAGTCTTGCCCTTGAGGTAATACAGCTGGGCCCTTGTCCGCATTAGTAAGGTCAGATGTTTCCGCGCTTATCTGCCGTTCTGCCTCAAAAGTGGCAGATATTCCAGCCGCTCCAGCTTTGAATTCCTTCAAGCTAGACCTACTAAAAAGTTTCTCAAATCCGGACTTGATGCCACCTCGGAAAACTAGCCCGAGTGTCAGGACTGTTGCAGGCCACGCAACGTGAGAGATTCCGCTTACTACCAGCTCTCCAATGGAAGCAGCCTCAGCCATTTTGTGACCCCTCTAGGTTAAGTGATTTTATTGAAATTTTCGAGTTAACGCGATTGGTAACGGGCGGAAACAAAGGGCAGCGTATTTGGCGCCCTGTTAACCAACTAGTTAGAATCAGCCTTGAACCTCACCATCACTATGTTTTTTAAGCTCCGCGAGGACTCCTCTTAAATAAACCTCATAATCAACGTCGACCTGAACTTTCTGATAGAGATTCACTAACGACTCAAATGCTCGTTTAAAATTTGTGCTGAAGAGCTCAAAATTTTCATCATCTTGGAGAAAACCATCTCGATACTTCGCAGAGTTTTCGTTCCACTCATGGGCAAGCTGGTTCCGGTTAGCGGCTAAATCTTTTAGTTTTTTCTCCAGCGACGAATTGATCAAACCAAACTGTTTTAGTGCTCTGATTCTTTGCTGAAAAGGGAGCTTGTTAACTATGAAAGATAGATCATCTATTTTCGACGAGTCTGCGTTTACTATGTGAAGATTGATAGTTTCATTTACTAACAGTTCAAGCTTAGCAAATGCAGCCAAAATCAAGCCTCTATCGAACACCCTAATATCCGCATAACCGAACTCGTTGAAGTGCTCAGACCACGAATACCTACCATCAATTGCGCGGAAAAAATGATTTTCCCCAATGGCAAACACTCGAAAATGGGAAGGCATAGACCTTACTTTTCGAATGGTTTCACACAAAGTTCGGATAGTCTCTTCCATATCTCTGATACGGCTCCTTTTTTCTGACAGCTAATTCAACGACAAATGACATCTATCCCAACTTCACTTTTCCGCCACTCGACAGTTCTAGATTTCCACTGTGTATCGAAAAATTACCAATCTTAAACCGTAGACGGGCCGGGGATAGGCGTCAATTTTCGACTTTTCGCCCGCCCCCTAATCATTTATTCCCAAGCTCTTTGTGGTCCGTGATTAGACCTTTAACCCGGCACAAACACCGGAAACCCATCCAGTTCGGCAGAGAGCAAGCTCTGGCCAAACAGGCTTTCGAGCGCAGAAGTCACCAGTATGTCGCGGGCCGGGCCCCAGCAGGCCTGGCCGTCGGGGTACAGGAGAAGAATCTGGTCGCACCATCGGGCGGCCAGGTTCAGGTCGTGGAGGCACATGAAGATTGCGCGGTCCGCAGCGGCCCGTTGGCGCAGCAGTTTCATAACGGCGGTCTGGTGCTGTAAATCCAGGTGATTGGTCGGCTCGTCCAACAGCCAGATTTCCGGGCTTTGGGTCATCAGGGTGGCAATGGCTACCCGCTGGCGTTCGCCGCCGGAGAGGGTATTCACCAGGCGATCCTTCAGGTGGATAACGTCCAACGCTTCCAGCGCTTTTTCTGCAATTGCGAGATCCTCGCCGCTCTCCATCTGCCAGGGAGATAACCAGGGATGGCGGCCGATCAGGGCGGTCTCAAGGACCGTGGCCGGGAATCCATCCTGCCGGTCCTGAAATACCAGGCCCATGCGTTGCGATACGGTCTTGCGGCGGATGCCGTCCAACGGCGTTCCATCAAGCAGCAGCTTTCCGCTTCTGGGCTCCCGCAATCCTGCGAGAGTATGGAGCAAGGTGGTTTTACCCACACCGTTAGGGCCCAGCACGCCCCAGACCTGTCCCGGTTCGATGGCCAGATTCAGGGGAACGCCTGAGCTGCGGCCCGGAATGTCGATAATCAGCGCTTCGGTTGCCAGGCGTGTCATCATCGGCTCCTATACAGCAGGTACAGGAAGGTCGGGACGCCGATCAGCGCGGTGATCACCCCAACCGGCAACTGCTCCGGCGCAATCACCACCCGCGCCAGGGTATCCGCCAGCACCAGCAGCGTACCGCCCGCCAGTGCGCAGGCCGGCAGAATCAGGCGCTGGTCGTTGCCCAGCACCAGCCGCAACATGTGCGGTACCACCAGGCCAACGAAACCAACCGAACCGGCCATGGTGACGGCGGCTGCGGTCAGCAGGCTGGCCATCAGGTAGATCGACCATTCCAGTGGCCGCACCGAAACGCCCAGCGCCGCCGCCTGCAGGGAGCCCCGTGCCAGCACGTTCAGGGCCCGGCCGAGCGGAAACACCATCAGGCATACGAGCACAAGAATGATCAGTCCCGGCCACGGAGTGGCGGCGTGGGAAAGATCGCCCATCAACCAATACAGCATGCCCGGCAATCGGCTGGCCGGGGTCATCGAGAGGATCAGGGTAATCATGGCGCCCCAGCCGGCGGCGACCACCACACCGGTAAGCAACAGCCGCGATGGGGTCCAGCTGCCACTGCCGTGAGCCAGACCAAACACCAGCAGGGTGGCCAGCATGGCACCTGCAAACGCGGAGCCGGATATCAGAAAACCGGCAGCGCCGGCCAGCATGGCCAATAACGCACCCACTGCCGCGCCACCAGAAAGCCCCAACACATAAGGATCGGCCAGGGGATTTCGCAACAATACCTGCATCAGTGCCCCGGCCACGGCCAGCAATCCGCCAGTTGCGAACGCGCTCAGG
Source organism: Marinobacter flavimaris (assembly GCF_045057155.1). Classification (NCBI taxonomy): domain Bacteria; kingdom Pseudomonadati; phylum Pseudomonadota; class Gammaproteobacteria; order Pseudomonadales; family Marinobacteraceae; genus Marinobacter; species Marinobacter flavimaris. The sequence continues at coordinate 3,850,026 of NZ_CP171359.1, read as the reverse complement.
GTGCGAGGCAGGCGCAGCTCCAGAATCAGCGTTTGCTGCAACTCGGTGCCACTGCCGGTGATCACCCTCAGAGTGTCACCAAAACCGATGGACGTACTGCCAATGCTGACGGAGAGCAGTGCCGCCAGAAAGCCCGCCAGCAGCAGAATGAGGAGAGGTTTGTAAGGGCTAGAGATAGGCACGGGCCTGCTCCAGGGTCTGGCACAGGTGCCTGGCGCCGTCTGCCATACGTAGCGTGGGGCGCGCCAGAAGGTCCGGCGGTTCGAGGAAGAGGTTGCCGGCGGCTACCGCTGCCAGGCCCGGAAACTCGCGCCAGGCTTCCAGCCACTGCCTGTCGTCCGACGACCCGGCGGTAATAATGACTTCAGGGTTGGCTTCGAGAACCGCCTCCCGGCTGATCCGGGGCACCAGCCGTGGCAGCCCGCCAAACACATTCACTCCGCCGCACAGGGTTATGGCCTTGCTGATCAGCTCGTCCCGGTTCACGGTCATCAGTGGCTGGTCCCATATCTGGTAGAACACCTTAACCGGTCTGGCATCGGCATACTGAGCTTTAAGTTTGACTATTTCTGCACGAAACGCTTCGGCCCGCTCATTGCCGAGATCCGGTGAACCCGTCAGCAACGCCAGATCCGATACCGCCGCGGCAATGTCGTCAAACGTTCGCGGGGCTAGCCAGAATACGGAAATACCAAGGTCAGACAGCCGTTCCAATTGGCTGCGGGAATTGCCATCCACCCAGGCCACCACCAGGTCCGGTGCCAGCGAAACAATGGCTTCCAGGTCCAGGCGATTGCTGTCGCCCACCTGCGGTAAGTTCTCCGCCTCTGGCGGGTAGTCGCTCCAGGCACTCACCGCAACGACCTTTTCGCCGGCACCGGCGGAGAACAACAGCTCAGTGGCACCCGGTGACAAAGAAACAATACGCTGCGCTGGCTCGGCCAGGCATACCTTCTGGTTCAGTGCATCGCGTACGCAGGGTCCCTGGGCCTGCGCCAACGAGGGCGCAAGCAGAGACAGTACACACAGTGCAGCGAGCCATAGGTGCCTCATAGAGGGCGGGAGCCTCTCAGATCAATGAATTTACTGTTGGAAATCATAGCGCACCGAGGCCATGAAGGTTCGTCCGGCGGCCAGATAATCAAAGGGCGCGAAGGTCGCACTGTCATATCCGATGCTGGTGGCATACCGACGATCCAGCATGTTATCGACCTTGAATGAGGCCGACCAGCCAGGCTGGAAATTCCAGGCCGCTCTCAGGTCTACCGTGCCATAGCCCGGCAGCAGACTGGTATTTGCCGCATCGTTATAGCGGTCACTCTCGGCAATAAAGCTGGCGCCCACCGACCACTGGGAGAACAGGCGATCAATATCCAGACGCACGTTTTTTTCCGCGCGGCGTGGTAAACGGGCGCCGGTATCGCGATTCTCGGTATCCGCGTAGGTTACTGCTGCCGCCAGATTCCAGTCAGCCGTCTCGATACCGGAAGAAACCTCAACGCCACGGATTCTGGCCGTCTCGACGTTTTCCATGGTGCCCTCAAAGGTCACCGGGTCCGACACGTAGGTAATCAGGTCTTTCACGTCGTTCTGATAAAGCGCAATGTCCCAGTACCACCGGTCATATCGCCCGGAGAAACCGGCTTCGACCATCTGCCCCTCTTCCGCATCGAGGTCAGGATTACCGGTGTAGAACGGCACCGTCAGGTAAAGGTCATTAAAGGTGGGTGCCCGGAACGATGTCGCATAGCTGAGGCGAAAGCGATGGGCGCGGTCCAGCTGGTGACCGAAGGCCACACCGCCAGTCTCCTCTTTGCCATAGGCCTCGTTGTCATCCAGACGCAGACTGAGCATCAGATCGGTGGCATCAAAGTTCAAACGGCCCTGACCGAAAACCGCGCTGTTGGTCCGGCTGTCTTCTGTGAAATTGCTGGTGCCATCCACTTCGTCAAGCATGACCTCCGTACCCAGAACCAGCTCATGAACACCGGCCGTCAGGGTGTTTTCCCAGCGCGCGGAGCGAGACAGGGTGTCGAACGTGCTGGGATTGGCTCCGAAGGTATCCTGTTCGTCGCGAGCTTCCGAGAACTGGATACGTGTACGCCAGTAGTCACTGGCAACCGCTTCCAGATGCAGCCCCATGGCACGAATCAGGAAATCGGTATCACCGCCTTCAAACTCGGTATTACCTTCAGACTGGAAAACCGTCAGTCCTGCGCCGCCGCCCTGGTCAAAACTGTGGCTCAGTTTGGCCAGGCCACCAGCGTTCCGGAATCCTTTGTCCTCGCCGCCAGCACGCAGGTTCGTGCCATCGGTATCCGAATAAACGCCACCGGCCAGGAACGACGAACGGCCTTCCCGGCCAGCCAGCCCGGCCGTTGCCTCACGGGTTTCATGGGAACCGCCTTTCAGCTCGCCCCAACCCTGGCGCCCGGCCTCCGGTTCCAGGGTGAACGCCTGGATGACACCACCCACCGCATCGGCACCGTAGAGGGAACTCTTCGCACCTCGCACCAGCTCAACCCGTTCCATCAATTCGGGAGGCAAAAACTGCCAGGGTGGGATACCCGCAGAGGCCGAGCGCAGGCGGATACCATCGAGAAGCAGCACGGTACCTGAGCTGCCAGCGCCACGCAGGAATACGCTGGTAGTCTTGCCGTAACTGCCGTCCGACACCACGTTGATCCCCGGCTGGGCGCGCAGCAGGTCGCGGAATTCCGCGGGCTGTTGCCGATCAATATCCTCCTTCTCGATGACCGTAACCGAAGACAGGCTCTCCCCAACGGTCTTCGGCCCCAGTGTCGCGGTAACCACGATGGGATCCAGGGCATCGGATTCAGGGGCAGACTGGGCCGAAACGGCCAGAGGCAGGGCGGCCATGGCAACGCCGGCCAGTAAAACAGGGCTTTGAATTCTGAACATGAAACTTGCTCCGCACTCCGCGCGCACCCGCACGGGAATCTGGGTTTTGTTGCGGAACAGGGAATGGGGGCAGGCGGTAGACTGGTGTCAGGAATGCGGAACCGGCATATCACCCACCCAGGTTGCCCACCGCAACATCGGGTGTTTTTCCAGGCCGGTCTCCGGGCTGGCAGGCGGAACTCTGGGTTCCCGGGCAATCACCTTCCCATGTCTTGGCGACACAGTGGCGCACAGATTGCCGTTGTCCTGCTTACCGTTGCGGGGGCAGCATCGGACTTGCACTGGCGTGACCAGGCTCACCGATTTCCCGTTTCACCCGTCGCGCTTTGCGACGGGCACCTGAAAAAAGTGTGGCAAGGCTAGCAACACCGGGGTAAGCGGTCAATGAAATCCATCAAAGGTCGACATGGTCGCAGGCCTCTGCCACTGCTATATTCCATGACTGACAATCATTTTTTCTTCGCCAAAACAGGGAGTTTTATGCAGGCCGAGCTGGTCGACATCCGCAATCACATGGCTCAATACTCGCCGTTTGACGAGATGACCGAGGAGCTGCTCGACAGGGTGGTGGGCGGTATTGAGGTAGTCTACTTCAAGGCCGGCAGCCAGATCCTGGAATTCGGCGAGCCCAGTAACTGGCTTTATTACGTGCGCAGTGGCGCGGTAGAAATCTATCGGCGTTCGGGCGAGCTGTATAACCGCATCAGCGAAGGCGAAATATTCGGCCAGTTTGGCCTCCTGATGAACCGGAAAGTGCGATTTCCGGCAAAAGCCCTGGAAGACACACTGGTCTACAAGATTCCGGGAGAAATCTTCCAGTACCTGTGGGAAAATGAGGACAACTTCGCCGATTTCGTCGAGATTGAAGACCGCAGTCGCCTGCGCTCTGCCGTTTCCCGTCGGGAAAAGTCCAACCAACTGATGACATCCAAGGTTACCCGGTTGATTGCCCGGGAGCCGGTATCAGCGCCCCACACCGTTCGCCTGCAGGAAGCGGCGCGGATCATGACCGAAAACGGCGTCTCCGCACTGCTGCTGATGGACGAGGAAGGTGAAAAGCCCCTGCTCAAGGGCATCATTACCGACCGGGACCTGCGCACCCGGGCCCTTAGCGAAGCCCTGGCCTCGGAAACTCCGATCAGCGAGATCATGTCGGAGGATCTGATCACCATCCGCTCGAACATGTTCATATTCGAGGCCATGCTCACCATGCTGCACAACAATGTGCACCATCTTCCGGTGATGGATCGGGATGAGGTTCGCGGGGTGATTGCGCTGTCTGACATCGTAAAGTACGAGAGTCAGAGCAGCCTATACCTGGTCAGCAACATCTACCATCAGCAGGATGTAAAAGGGCTGAAGAAGATCAGCCTGGATGTGCGGGACAGCTTTGTTCGCATGGTGAACGAAGATGCCAACTCCCACATGATTGGCAGTGCCATGGCCGGCATCGGGCGCAGCTTTACACAACGTCTGCTGGCGCTGGGCGAGGAGAAACTCGGCCCCCCACCCGTGCCCTACTGCTTTATGGCCCTCGGCTCCATGGCGCGGGACGAGCAGCTGGTGGTCACGGACCAGGATAGCGCCATGATCCTGGACGACAGCTTTGTGCCGGAAGAACACGACGAATACTTCCTGGCGCTGGCGAAATTTGTCAGCGATGGCCTTGCGGAGTGCGGCTATACCTACTGCACCGGCGACATCATGGCCACCAACCAGAAATGGCGGCAGCCACTGCGCGTCTGGAAGGACTACTTCACCGACTGGATTGATAATCCGAAAGCCGAGGCTCTGTTAAACAGCAATATTTTCTTTGATCTGGATGGCATCTACGGCGAGACCGACTTTGCCGAACAGCTCAAGACACTGGTGGCGGACAAAGCCAGCAACAGCCAGCGGTTCCTGGCAATGCTGGCGCGCAACGCCCTGAACCGCACGCCGCCGATCGGCTTTTTCCGGACTTTCGTGCTGGAAGAGGATGGCAAGCACCAGAAGACCTTCAACCTGAAACGTCGCGGAACAGCGCCCCTGTCGGATCTGATCCGGGTTCATGCCCTGGCCTGCGGCTCCCGTGCACAGAACTCGTTCGAACGACTGAAAGCCATTGGCAACACCAAGCTCCTGCTGGACGACGATCTGGGCAACCTGAGGGATGCGCTTGAGTTTATCTCCATCGTTCGTATCCGACACCAGGCCCTGGCAATCGAGGCTGACCGGCAGCCGGACAACAACGTACGGCCCGAAGACCTTTCACCGTTTGAGCGCAGCCATCTCAAGGATGCGTTCCAGGTAGTCAGCGGTGCCCAGAAGTTCCTGAAATTCCGGTATCACGCCGGGGTGGCCCGTAATGTCTAGTGAGGAGCAGGCCGAGAATTCTGTTACACGCCTGCCATGGCCCGAGCAATTCAAGGCCCTGGCGGAGCAGAGCAAGTCCCCGATTCTTAAAGCCTATTACGAGAGTGGGTGTGTGTCGCCGGAGACGCCCTTATCCGAGGTGCCCTTTGTCGCGCTCGATTTCGAGACCACCGGGTTGGACGCCAATCAACATTCGATTGTCAGTATCGGTCTGGTGCCGTTTACGCTCGACGGCATCCAGCTGGGCAAAGCCCGCCACTGGATCGTGCGGCCCAAGCTCCCGCTACACCAGACCTCGATTACTATCCACGGCATTACCCACAGTGATATCGACCAGGCCCCGGATTTGAACGATATCCTGAAGGATCTGTTTGCCAGCCTGAATGGGCGTATCCCCGTGGTTCACTACCGCAACATCGAGAGATCGTTCTTCGACGTTGCCCTGCAATGGCGCTTGGGGGAAGGAATCCGGTTTCCGTTGATCGATACCATGGCCATTGAGGCTCACCTGCACCCGGACCGAAACCCGTCACGCTGGCAACAACTGCTGGGGAAGAAGCCCGTGTCGATTCGCTTGGCTGATAGCCGGCTGCGTTATGGGCTGCCTCACTATGCCGCCCACAACGCCCTGATTGATGCGGTTGCCACGGCTGAACTCCTGCAGGCCCAGGTGTTGCACCATTTCAGCCGGGACACCCGGGTGGCGGATTTGTGGTTGTGAGTCAGGCGTCGCTCTCTGGTCTGACGTCATCAACCCATTTGCCATAACCGGCCTCTTCCATCTTCTCCAGCGGGATAAAGTCCATAGACGCGGAGTTCATGCAGTAGCGTAGTCCGGTTGGCGCAGGGCCATCGTTGAAGACATGGCCAAGGTGGGAATCCGCGTGGCTGCTGCGGATTTCCGTACGGGTCATGAAGAACGAGTTGTCCTCACGTTCCACCACCGCGTCTGGTGTGATCGGCCGGGTAAAGCTGGGCCAGCCGGTACCGGATTTGTACTTGTCCCGTGAAGAAAACAGCGGCTCGCCGGAGACAATATCCACGTAGAGTCCTGGCTTCTTGTTGTCCCAGTATTTGTTGTTAAACGCCGGCTCGGTGCCGTCTTCCTGGGTCACCTCGTACTGCATATCCGTCAGGCGCTGCTTCAGGACATCCTGAGCCGGCTTTTCAAAGCTTGCCGGATCGAAGCCAACGCCCATCTGGCCGGGCTCTGTGCTGGCGCTTTCATCGCCCACCAGATCGTCACTGGCGTCCACTGTGGCATTCTCCTGGAACCGGGTGTAATCGAGCTCGTAATCTTCGCCATACACCTTCTCGATAAACTGATAGCGTCCAGAGTTGAAGGTGTAGAAGTTGTAGCGCACCGGGTTTTTGTCGTAATAATCCTGGTGGTATTCCTCCGCCGGGTAAAATTTCTCAAACGGCACGATTTCGATCACCACGGGTTTCTCGTAAACTCCGGATGCCTCCAATTCTGCAACGGCCGCCTCGGCCAGGCGCTTCTGCTCAGCGTTATGGTAGAAAATAGCAGGACGATACTGCTGGCCGCGGTCCACAAACTGACCCTGATTATCGGTCGGGTCCATCATCCGCCAGAGCGCCTGCAACAAGCCCTCGTATGTCATTTCGTTGGGGTCGTAATAGACCTGTACCGCTTCGGTATGGCCAGTCTGCCCCGAGGCAACCTGCTTGTAGGAGGGGCTTGCCTCTTTCCCACCAGAATAGCCCGAGACTACTTCCACCACGCCCGGCACCCGCTTTTCGTACCCGGCCTCAACACACCAGAAACAACCGCCAGCAAAGGTCGCCACGGCCAGACCCGGTTGATCCGGTGCGTATTTGCTCATCTGCGACTCCGACTTTTCGGCAACCGCGTAGGTGGTGAACAGACCAACTGCAGAGACAAATGCCACTGCGGAAAACAGACCCATGATCTTGCGTTTCATCAGATATCTCCTTCACGTGATTCCATACCTACAGCGTAGGGCGGTGGATTCACGAAAACGTTCACCAGGTATTACGAATTCATAACGCTGTGGATTTTTCGCCGCCCGCGACCGAGCTGTCGCGGGCCAGGGGCAGCCAGACACTGAAAACGGCGCCATCGGCATTGCGTACCGAGAGTTTTCCCTGCTGCAGCGTCACCATTCGCTGGGCAATCGCGAGCCCCAGACCGGCATGGCCCGTCCTGGACGCACCTGCGGCCTGATAAAAGGGTTCGAAGACGTGCTCCAGGTGCTCATCATCGATACCGGGGCCAGCGTCGGCGACGGTAATTTGCGCACCCCCGGCCTGTTCGACAACGCCCAGTGTGATCTCCGTATCTTTCGGCGAATGGCTGAGGGCGTTGCTGATCAGGTTATCCAATACCCGCTCGGTCATGGCGATATCCGCCAGCACCTGGACCGGAGCGACGGAAACAATCGACAGGGCAACGCCTGCGCGCTCCGCCTCGGGTTGGTGCTTCTGCACCACGTCATGCAGCAGTTCGGCAACCACAAACGGTTCCGTCTTCGGCTGTTTCTCCCGGGCATCCAGTGCGGCAAGTTCAAACAGTTCCTCCACAAGACGACCAAGCCGGTGGCTTTCGGTCAGGGCCACATCCAGGAAACGTGCCCGCTCCTCGGCGGCGAGCGTGTCCTGTTTCATGCGCAATGCTTCGATATAACCCTGGATGGATGCCAGTGGCGTTCTAAGGTCATGGGAGACCTGGGCAACCAGCTGCCGGCGCTGGGCATCCTTGTGTTTCAGAAGGTCCAGCTGGGCAACAATTCGCTGGGCCATCTGATCGAACCGGGCGGCCAGGTAATCAATGTCATCGCCTTTGCCCGCCACCGCGGCGGCGCGCTCCGGAGACATGCCGCGCTCGAAGGATTCCACCCGCTCGGTCAGCCGCGACAGCCGACGCGTCAGCAACCGGAAGAACACCAGCCCGGCCAGCAAGCCGACGAACAGGCTCACCGCCAGCGCGCCCGCGCCTAACTGGAGGAGCCGGTTACTGTGCACCATGCTCTCGGCCAGGTCGTACTCCTCGCCGCGCAGAACCACGTACAGATAACCCGTTGGATCCGCAGCCGAAGGCACCGGCGTTACCGAGAAGACCTTCCGCCGGTCATGACTGCGCGGATCATCGCCGGGCAGTGGGTAAGCGCCCGGGTTTTCAAGCAGCGTGCGTACCGGTTCCAGGGATACCCGGTTGCGCTTGATCTTGTTCGGGTCGGCGGAGTAGGAAAGGATATTACCTTCGGTATCCAGCAGGTAGATTTCGATACTGGGGTTGATGGTCATGTACAGCTCGAAGAGCTGCTTCAGGGCATCGCGGTTGAGCTTGCCATCGGTTACCAGGTTGCGGTCAGACACCAGGTTACGGGCGAGGTCGCGGTTCAGCTGCTGGTTGACCGCAGCCGAGTATTCCCTCACCGAAGCCAGACTCAGAAAGGTAAAGAGCCCACCCACCACGAGCAGCAGCAGGAACAGACCGATCGCCAGCCGGGCATAAAGGGTGCGGAAGACAGACAGGGCCATCGCTAATCCATGAACCGATAGCCAACACCCCAGACCGTCTGGACGTATCGTGGGTCGGCGGGATCGGCTTCAATCTTGTTGCGCAGGCGGTTGATGTGGGTGTTCACGGTATGCTCGTAGCCCTCATGGTTGTAACCCCACACAGAATCGAGCAATTGCGCCCGGCTGAACACCCGGCCCCGATGGGAGGCAAAGTGCCAGAGCAGGTCGAACTCGCGGGCGGTCAGGTCCACTTCCCGATCATCCACAAACACTCGCCGGCGAACCGGATCAATCCGAAGCCCGTCCACCTCAATCTCATCAGCCTGACCGCCGGCAGGCGCTGCCTGAGAGAGTGCGTCTACCCGTCGGAAAAGCGCTTTGACGCGCGCTGCCAGCTCCGCCACGCTGAACGGCTTCGTCAGGTAATCGTCCGCGCCCATCTCCAGGCCCAGGACCCGATCCAGCTCTGTGCTCTTTGCCGTCAACATCAGAACCGGCACATAGCCCGGGCAGGCACGAATCTCGCGGCACACCGCCAAACCATCCAGGCCAGGCAACATCAGATCCAGAATAACCAGATCGACGCCGCCCTCACGGAACCTTTCCAGGCCGGTGTCCCCCCGGTCCACGAGCACGGGCTTCATTCCCAGATCTGAAACCTGCATACGGACCAGCTCACCGATGCCGGGGTTGTCTTCAATAATCAGTACCGTTCGCGTCATGGTGATGGGCTTCGCTGAATTTGCCGGAGGCTTTCGATGCTTTCATGGCAGAGTGTAGGCGGAAAAGTTCACAAAACCATCACAAGCCGTCAGAACCGCGCGCATAGCCGGCTCCGGGTTTAGCCGTTAAAATGAATCCAAATTCGGGCATGAGGTTTCAGTGGCAGACAAAACCGTAACCAGGGCAACACCGGCCGAGGCGTTCAAGCGAGCACGTCGCATGTGGCTCAAGGGTGAGCGCATTCACTTGGCGCCGCTGGCTGATGAGCTCGGAATTGGCCGCGCCACCCTGTTTCGCTGGGTCGGCAACAAGGATCTGCTGATCGGCGAGATTCTCTGGTCCCTGTACGAACCCCTTTGGCGACAGGCCATGGCCGAAACGCCCGGCACTGGCGTGGACTACATTGTCGGCGTGTACCGCCGCACCAACTCCGCGATCCTGCACTTCGAGCCGCTGCGGCGATTCATCAACCAGGACCCGGAATATGCCCTGAAGATCCTCACCTCGTCCCAGTCGATCCTGCACACTCGCACGGTCGAAACCAACACGCGGATGCTGAAAGACCAGGTAGCGGCCGGGCATATCAAGCCACCAATGAACATCTTCAGCCTGTCTTACTTCATGATTAGACTGGCAGAGTCCTGCCTTTACAGCGACATCATCGCCGGACGCGAACCCAGGGAAGCAGAATTGGAGGATGCCTGTACGGCCGTGCGGATTTTGCTTGGGGGGAAGGCCTAGGGCTTACAGGCTTTGGGGGCTGGCCCCGAGGCGAGGGTGTCTTTTCTGCCGGGAAAAACAACTCGCTTCGCTCAGACATTTTTTCCCGGCAGAAAAGACACCCCCACCCCGTGGCCGATCTAACTCTCAGGGCCACCGATCGGCAGCCCAGCCTATCGGCATTTACAGCTGCAAAGACCGGATTTCCAAAAACTCCTCCAGTCCCCACTTGCCAAATTCGCGGCCGATACCGGAATGGCCGAAGCCGCCAAACGGTGCCATCGGGTTGAACGCACCACCGTTCACGAATACCTGACCAGTGCGCAGCTTGCTGGCAATTTTCTTGGCCTTGGCGTCGTCGCCGGACCAGACTGCACCGGATAGCCCGTACTGGGTGCCGTTGGCGATTTTCACCGCTTCGGCTTCGTCGTTGTATGGGATCACGCACAGCACCGGCCCGAAAATTTCCTCCTGGGCGATGCGGCTGTCCGGTTTTACGTTGCCGAAGACGGTCGCCTTGACGAAGTAACCTTTCTCGCATCCCTCGGGCGCTTCCGGCCCACCGGCGATGAGCTTGGCGCCTTCCTGGATACCCAGTTTGATGTAGTCGATCACCTTGTCACGCTGCTGGGCAGACGACAGCGGGCCCAACCGTGTGGTTTCTTCCAGCGGGTTACCCGGGGTCATTTTAGCCACGGCAGCGGCGGCCAGTTCACAGGCCTCGTCGTGCTTGTCGGCCGGAACCAACATGCGGGTGAGCGCGGTGCAGGTCTGGCCGGAGTTCAGCAGGCAGTTGTTGATGGTACCTTTAACAGCAGCCGCCAGGTCGGCGTCCGGGAGGATCACGGAGGCGGATTTGCCGCCCATCTCCAGGGCGAAGCGTTTGAAGTCATCGGCTGCGGCGTGGGCAATCAGGTTGCCGGTGCGGGTGGAGCCGGTGAAGGACACCATGCGCACATCCGGATGCTTGATCAGGGTATCACCCACGGTATGACCATAGCCGCACACCATGTTGAACACGCCCTTGGGCAGGTCGGTGCCATCGAGGATCTCGGCAAGGATAAACGCCGTCTGGGGAGCGATCTCCGAAGGCTTGAGCACCACGGTGCAACCGGCCGCAATCGCAGGAACGATTTTCAGGATCACCTGGTGCAGCGGGTAGTTCCAGGGGGTAATGCAACCAACCACACCGACCGGCGCATATTGCACCTCGGAGTTGCCCGACTGTTCGGTGAACGGGAAGTCGGGCAGCAGCTTCAGGTAACTCTTGGTCACCGCAGCCGGCATACCAGCCTGGATCGGCGTGGCCAGTTTGATGGGCATGCCCACTTCCCGGCAGACGGTCTCGGCGATTTCCGGCGCGCGCTCTTTCAGGCCCGCGTGCAGCTGTTCCAGCACCTTGATCCGTTCTTCCAGGGTGCTTTCCGACCAGCTTTCAAACGCCGCATCGGCGGCGGCAATGGCCTGTTCCATCTCATCCGCGCCGGCGGCGGGAACGCGGGCAATCACGTCACCGGTGCCAGCTTCGTGAACGTCGATCATGTCACCGGCCCAGCTAACCCATTGGCCGTTGATGTAGTTCCTGTTCAGCTCGTTCATGCTTCCCCCTTCATTCAAATACGATAACGCCTCGAGCGTTCTTGCCTGCCACCATATCATCGAACGCCTGTGCGGCTTCTTCTATGGGGTAGGTCCGGGTAACCAGTTCATCCAGCTTGAGTTTACGAGCCTTGTAAAGACCCAGGATCCTGGGAAAATCGTGCTGCGGCCTTGCCGAACCCAGCCAGCTGCCTTTCAAGGTTCGCTCGTCCGCCGGCAGGGTGAGGGTGGTCAGCGAAGTCTTGTCCTTCGGATCTGCCACACCCACGACCACGGCGGTACCGCCACGGCCCAGACTCTTGTAGGCCTGTTCCACCACCGGCCCGGCACCGACGCATTCGAAGGCGTAGTCAACGCCGCCGGTCATTTTCTTCACAGCCTTGGCGGCGTCCTCCACCTCGTTAATATTCACGGTGTGGGTGGCACCAAACTCTTTCGCCATCGCCAGCTTGGCGGGGTTGCTGTCCACCGCCACGATCATCTCGGCGCCGGCGGTCACACAGCCCTGGATGGCGTTGAGGCCAACGCCACCGATGCCAAACACGGCGGCTCGGGAGCCGGGCTCCAGCTTTGCCGTATTGAAGACAGCGCCGACACCGGTCATCACAGCGCAACCCACCAGGGCGGCGTTCTGCATCGGCACGGTTTCATCCACTTTTACGCAGTTGTCGACGTGCATGGTGGCGAACTCGGCCATCACGCCGCAGGCGCCGAAGACGTTCAGGGGCTCGCCGTCCGCGCCTTTGGTTCTGACCGTGCCATCCGGCAGGTTGAACATGGCCTTGCGGGCGTTCTCACAGAGCACCGGGCGGCCACGAACACACTGGCTGCATTTGCCGCACATGGATATGAAGGTACTCACCACATGGTCGCCTTCCTTGAAGGCCGTGACGCCCTCACCGACTTCGACAACCACGCCGGCGGCTTCGTGCCCCAATACAAGGGGAGGCGGGTAGGGAATCTTACCCGTGGTGGCGGACAGATCGCTGTGGCAAACGCCGCAGGCCGCGATCTTGATGGTGATTTCATCCCGCTTGGGGCCTTCTACCGTGATGGTTTCCACCTGAACAGGCTGCCCCCATTCCCGGCAGACGACGGCTTTTGCTTGTCTGTCCATGCATTTCCCCTTTTGGTCAACAAGGGGTCAAAAGAAAGCATTCTTCTGACCCCGATCTCATACCGGCCGGCTTCAAATCACCTCGAATAGGCCAGCAGCACCCTGGCCACCGCCGATGCACATGGTGATCACCACGTATTTCGCCCCACGGCGCTTGCCCTCGATCAGGGCGTGGCCTGTCTGGCGGGCACCGGTAACACCAAATGGGTGGCCGATGGAAATTGAGCCGCCGTTCACGTTCAGCTTCTCCATGGGAATGCCCAGGCGGTCACGACAGTAAATCACCTGGGACGCGAAGGCTTCGTTCAGCTCCCACAGATCAATGTCGTCCATGGTCAGACCATTGCGCTCAAGCAGGCGCGGAATCGCATACACCGGGCCGATGCCCATCTCATCCGGCTCACATCCCGCCACAGCGAAGCCACGGAAAATACCCATGGGTTCAATGTTGTGCTTCTCGGCATAAGTGCTGTTCATCACCGTGCACACGGAGGCGCCGTCCGACAGCTGGCTGGCGTTGCCCGCCGTGATGAACTGCTCCGGACCACGCACCGGCTCCAGACCCGCCAGGCCCTCAAGGGTCGTATTCGGGCGATTACACTCGTCACCTTTCAGGGTCACCTGCTTTTCACTGACCTCACCGGTTTCCTTGTCCTTGACCAGCATGGTGGCATCGAAAGGCACGATCTCATCATCAAACTTGCCCGCCTGCTGGGCCGCCGCCGTGCGCTGCTGGGAAATCAGCGAATACTCATCCTGGGCTTCACGGCTGACGTTGTAGCGCTTGGCGACAATATCCGCCGTCTCAATCATCGAAAGGTACAGCTCGGGCTTGTTCTTCATCAGCCACTCATTGGTGGCGTGGAAGCTGTTGATCTTCTCGTTCTGCACCAGGGAAATGGACTCAACGCCCCCGGCCACCATGGCGGGTACTTTTTCGGACACCACCCGCTGTGCCGCCAGGGCAATGGACTGCAACCCCGAGCTGCAGAACCGGTTGATGGAGAACCCGGCAGTGGTCACCGGAAGACCGGCGCGGATGGCCGCCAGACGGGCAATATTCCGGCCCTGGGCGCCCTCCTGGTAGGCCGCGCCCATGATCACATCCTCAACAATAGACGGATCAATACCTGCGCGCTCAACAGCATGCTTGATAACGTGACCTGCCATATCCACGCTGTGTGTGTTGTTCAAAGAGCCCCGGTAGGATTTCGCAAGGCCGGTGCGCGCGGTGGAGACGATTACTGCATCAGACATAACAATGCCCTCAATTTTTGAAACATGTAGGTCGGGTTAGCCTAAACACTCAGCTAAGCCGGTCGTGGGGCGGGGTGTCTTTTCCGCCGGGAAAAGATGTCTGAGCAAAGCGAGTTGCTTTTCCCAAAGGAAAAGACACCCCGCCCTGCGACCCGCCCGCCAAGTTACAGGTCAGCGAACTTACGGCCTTCAGCAACCAGCTTCTCGAGCAGAGCCGCCGGCTCCCACTGCTCGCCACCAACGGTATCCTGGTACTTCTTAACCGCTGAAAGAATCGTATCCAGACCTTCCTGATCGGCCCAGAACATGGGGCCACCGCGATAGGCCGGGAAGCCATAGCCGTAGATCCAGACAATGTCGATATCCAGAGGACGATCGGCGATGCCTTCCTCCAGGATCTTCGCGCCCTCATTGATCATCACATACACGCAGCGCTCGAGGATTTCCTGATCGGTGATCTCCCGGGGCGTAATCCCCTGTTCCTTGCGGAACTGCTCGATCAGCTGCTCCACTTCCGGGTCGGGAATCGGCTTGCGGCTGCCTTCCTCATACTTGTATACACCTGCCTGGGTCTTCTGACCAAGGCGGCCCTGTTCGGCAAGCTTATCCATCCAGCTGGCGGGAATGTCTTCGCCAGCCTTGCGGCGCTCTTCGCGAATCCGGTAACCCACATCAATCCCGGCAAGATCGGACATCGCGAACTGGCCCATGGGGAAACCGAGATCGGTCAGCACCTTGTCGACCTGCTGCGGGGTGGCGCCCTCGTCCACCAGGGACATGGCCTCGGTGCCGCGCTTGTGGAGCATCCGGTTGCCGACAAAGCCGTAGCAGTTACCCACCATGACGCCCACTTTCTTGATCTTCTTGGCAACCGCCATCACCGTGGCTTTGACCTCGTCGGAGGTCTTGCTGCCACGCACGTTCTCCAGAAGCTTCATCACATTGGCCGGGCTGAAGAAGTGCATGCCCACCACGTCTTCCGGTCGCTTGGTGGCAGACGCAATCTCGTCGATATCCAGGGTTGAGGTATTGGACGCCAGAATCGCACCCGGCTTGCAGACCTCATCGAGCTTGGCAAAGATTTCTTTCTTGATGGCCATGTTCTCGAACACCGCCTCGATGACCAGATCAACGTCCCGGAAATCGTCGTAGGTCAGGCTCGGGGTGATCAGCGCCATCCGATGTTCCACCTGCTCCTGGGTCAATTTGCCCTTCTTCGCGGAGTTCTCATAGTTGCGACGAATGATAGCCAGGCCCTTGTCGAGGGCCTCCTGTTTGACCTCGACGATGGTGACCGGAATACCCACGTTGACGAAGTTCATGGCAATACCGCCACCCATGGTGCCGGCACCAATTATGCCAACGCTCTTCACGTCACGAACCGGCGTATCCTTCGGCAGTCCCTTGACCTTGGAGACTTCACGCTCCCCAAAGAACGAATGGATCAGACCGGCGCGCTGGGGCGACTCCATGCATTCCATGAACAGTTCCCGCTCGCGCTTCATGCCTTCGTCGAAAGGCAGATTGAACGCCGCTTCCACAGCGTCGACACACTTGAACGGGGAGAAAAGACCCCGGGCCCGCTTCTTCAGCTCGTCACGGAACTGGTCGAAGACATCGCTGCCCTTGTCAGCCTCGATCTTGTCGGTGATATCGCGAACACGACGCACCGGCTTGCCTTCATCGACTACTTTCTGCGCGTAGGCCATGCCGATAGCGCGGATATTGTCGCCTTCTTCCACGGCATCGAGAATGCCCAGGGCCAGAGCATCCTTGGCACCGACAAATTCACCGGTGGTGATCATTTCCAGTGCTTTCTGAGCACCGGTCAGGCGCGGAAGCCGCTGGGTACCGCCGGCGCCGGGCAGCAGGCCCAGCTTCACTTCCGGCAGACCCACCTTGGCACTGCTCACCGCAACCCGGTAGTGACAGCTCAGAGCGGTTTCCAGACCACCACCCAGAGCCGTTCCGTGGATCGCGGCAACCAGCGGTTTGTCGCTGTTTTCAAAGGTGTTGACCAGTGTCGGCAAGGTGGGCTCCTGCATGGGCTTGCCGAATTCACGAATGTCGGCGCCGGCAATGAACGTGCGCCCTTCGCAAACCAGCAGAAGCGCCTTGGCCTCGGCATCTTTCTGGCCCTGCTCCAGGGCTGCGAGCAGACCAGAACGAACAGCCTGGCCGAGGGCGTTTACCGGCGGGTAATTCACGGTAATAACGCCGATGTTGCCTTCCCGGTTATAGCTAACGACCTCAGACATGATTTCTCCTCGCATTCTTTCTGAAATATGGTTTTAACTAGCGAAACATGCGTACGATTTAATACAAGTTCTTTGGTGGTTTCAACCACCCATTAAACTACAGGCACAAAAAAACCGCAGGGGTTCTTCTGCGGTTTCTTGGTTTGGAGTTTGTCGGGAGGTGGCGAGTAGGCCCTACAGAAACACGCTGTGAATACATCCTTGTACGCTCGGCTCCGCCATCCATGGCTCCGCACGGTTTCTGTAGGGCCTACTCGCTACCTCCCTTCGTTACTTCACGGCTGTTATCAAACACCCAAAGATTCTATATCGCCTGCCAGCATGGCCAGCTGGTGGGCAATGGAACCCCGAAGCTTTTCCGCCGGCACCAGATAGGACGGCGCAGCGCAGGTCAGGGCCATGATGGTGCCATCCTGCAAGTGAATGGGCACGCCAGCAGAGTTGATGTTCCGGTCCCATTCGCCAATGGACAGGCAAAAGCCGTGCTCCTTGTAGTCCTTCATGGCCTGGTCGAGGCCCTGCTTCTTCTCTGGCCAGGCATCACCATATTTCGCGGCCATGGCGTCGTCGATCACCAGGCGGGCCTTGTCGCTGACGGCGCAGTAGTAGGCGCGGCCGGCGGAGGTACTGGCCATCGGCAGTTTCAGGCCGATATCCATGCGCAACAGGGAGGCTTCCGGTGGCAGACGGTTTTCCACGTAGATCATGTGCAACCGGTCCCGGCAGGTGAGGCCAACGGACATGTTGGTCTGGCGGGCGAACTCGTCCATGTAGGGCTTGGCCAGCTGACGCACCTTGAGATTGGACACGTAGGCATAGCCAAGCGCCAGCACCCCGGAGCTCAGCTGGTATTTCTCCAGTTGGGTGTTGTAGCTGAGGTATCCCAGCTTGGTGAGGGTATAGGTCATCCGCGACACGGTCGGCTTGGGCAATCCGGTGATACGGGCAATGTCCTGGTTTCCCAGGATGACAGGACCCTGGCTGAAGGCCCGGAGCACGTCCAGGCCGCGGGACAGGGCCTCGACAAACTTGCGGTCTTTTTCCGGCTTCACGGGCTCACCGTCAGTGGATGCCACTTTCAGTTCGGGTGAGATCTGCTTCTTTCCTGCCATAATGGGACGTCCTCCAACCGCGTCGCCCGCTCCGGTAACCGGTGTATTAATATGGTGAATAACAAAGGATTCATGATTTTAATCGCTGCAGAAATCAAGTACCAGAAAGTCTTTTCAAAATCCGCACCAAATATGAAACACTTATCAATTATGTTTCAAAATCAGAATCGCATGGCGGTATCGAATACCGACTTTCAACGTTTTCGCGGATACCTTATTCTGCATTGCAAAACAAATTAGCAGCCAATGAACCCCGTGGCGACCCCCGGAGGCAAAATGAAAATTCTATTTGTGGCAGGCGACCCCAAACCAGAACGCTGGACGGTACCGATCCTGGAGCAATTACCGGACGCCGAGGTTTATGTCTGGAACCCAAACGGCCCAGCCATCGATGCGGATTACGCCATTGTCTGGCAACCGCCCGAGGCGCTGTTCGAACGGGAAAAGCATCTCAAGGCGGTATTCAATCTCGGGGCGGGCATTGATGGCCTGCTCAAAGTGCCCAACCTGCCGGCCGACCTTCCGGTGGTGCGCCTGGAGGATGCCGGCATGTCGGCGCAGATGGCAGAGTACGTGCTGCACCAGTTGCTGGAGGCAAGCCGCGAGATGGAAACCTATCGGGAGCAGCAACGCCAGGGTATCTGGAAGATCCATCGCCCGATCAAACGCAGCGAATGGCCGGTGGGTGTCATGGGACTTGGCCACATTGGTAAGCGTGTGGCCCGCACTCTGTCCAATCTGGATTATCGGGTGAGCGGCTGGGCCCGCGGGGACCATAGCCTGGAAGGAGTCAATACCTACGCCGGTCCGGATCAGCTCGGCGACTTTCTGAAAACCACCCGGGTTCTGGTCAACACCCTGCCGCTGACTGATGAGACCCGGAACATCATCGACTATGAATTACTTAGCCAGCTCCAGCCGGGCGCCGTACTGATCAACGTTGGCCGGGGTGAACACCTGGTTGAGGAAGATCTGCTTCGGACGCTGGACGAGGGCAAACTGTTGCGCGCCTCGCTCGACGTGTTCCGGAAGGAACCGTTACCGGAGGAGCACCCATTCTGGCAACGAAAAGAAATCACCATCACCCCACATATCTCGGCCCGGACCCTGAGGGACGCCACCATTGAGCAGATCACCCGCAAGATTCGGGATCACGCCGAGGGCCGCGCCATTTCCGGCATTGTAGATACTGACCGGGGTTACTGAGCTCTGGCACCAGAACACAACGGCACCGGCCACGCCCGCTCGTCAGGCAAGGCCGGGTGCCAGCCATGCCACCAGCGCTGTCAGCACCAGCAGCACCGGGAGCGCAATCAGCACGAACAGTCCGTTCCAGCGGAACGCCACCACCCATCGTGAGATCTGCCCGAAGCGGGCCAGCAACATCACCGAGGGGCCAAAAGGCGACAGCATCATGGCGAGGGAGAAGCCGATAACCAGTGCCACGGCGACCGGCAAAAGCTCCATCCCTTCGGCCACCAACTGGGGCAGCAAACCAGCCTGAACACTCAGGACCGTGATGGGAATGATCCCGATCATGGAGAACATGGGCATCATCAGCATACCAACAACGGCGACCAGGAACACGCCGCCACCAGTGGCGACAAGGCCGGCAAGCGCATCCGCTGGAATGACAGCAGACAGGGCCACTCCCAGGATGGCAGAGGCGGCAAAAATGGCCATTTCGTTCTGCATGGCCCATACCTGGCCCACACCCTCCTTCAAAACCGGCATGAGCGCCCGCTCCTGCCAGAGCATGTAAAGCAGCGTAACGGTGGGCACCGACAACATAGCCGCCACCGACACCTTGAAACCGGTCGTCGCCACCAGGCCCGCCATCACCGTGAATACCACCAGGATCAGCGCAAGCAGGCGCCCGGTGCCCGGCAACCAGCCTTCAACGGCGATGCGCTCACTGCTGACCTTGCGGAAGCGCCGCTGTTCCAGCACCCAGCCAATCAGCACCATCAGAAGCGCCGCAACCAGACCGAATGGCAGCAGCTGTGACCAGCTGAGTTGCGGCAGTTCGCGGGTAAGAATCGCCACCGCCACACTGGTGGGCGCCACCAGCGGCACCAGGGCAAAGCCCCTGAGGGCACTGATCAGAACGCTCCGTAACCACTGCAGGCGCGACTCGCCGCTGATACCGCGCTCACGCAGTGTTTCAGAGAGGCTTCCGCACAACAGGTTCATCATGCCAAAGCTCAGAACCGTGGCTACGCCACAACTGACCAGGGCGTACTTGGGATAAAGCAGTATGGGCTTTCCACCCAGCAGCACATCGTGAATCCGGCGCAGTACCTCGAACCGGCGCACAAGGCACTGCATCAAGCCCAGGCTACCCAGAAACGCGGAATAGAAGGCCGCGTCAGACGCCGCTTTCAGCAGTTGCCCGGCGTCGAGAGATCCGCGCCAGGCGAAGCCGCCAAGCACCAGCAGGGCGATTACCAGCAGTATCCGGGCGTACCCCTGCAGGCGACCGGCCCCAGCCAAAAAGGCAGATACAAACATACCCCCCGCTACAGCACTGAGCTCGCGGCTCTCCAGGCAAATGGCCACCAGCTCGACAACCACCGCCATGGACACCAACCACTGGAGCATGCCACTCAACACGGGGGCACCTGGTCAGGCTTGAACACCGCTTGCATTTCCATAACACCCGGATTAGTCTTTCGTAAGCAAATTACAAAACTGTGTTTCGCTTAATGAAACACCGTTGACACAAAGATAGCACAGATTGGCCCCTCGCCCCTAGCGCTGGGCTTTAACTATTCGCTTTCAGGAGAGTAAACAATGGCTTCCGCACCCTGGAATGACCTGCTGGGTTTCGACGCCCAACTGGACGAAACCGAGCGCCAGGTCCAAGACAGCATCCGCAGCTTCTGTGACGAGCAACTGATGCCCGGAATCACCGAGGCCAATCGACATGAAAAGTTCGATCGCTCTATCTTCAACCAGATGGGCGAACTCGGCATGCTGGGCGCGACCCTGCCGGAAGAATACGGTGGGCCGGGGCTAAACCATGTCTGCTACGGCCTGATTGCCCGGGAAGTGGAAAGGGTTGACTCGGCCTACCGCTCCGCCCTGAGCGTTCAGTCTTCTCTGGTGATGTACCCGATCTATTCCTACGGCAAGGAAGCGATGAAAAAACGCATCCTGCCCAAACTGGCCTCCGGCGAATACGTCGGCTGCTTTGGCCTGACTGAACCTGATCACGGTTCCGATCCAGGCGGCATGGAAACCCGGGCCAAGAAAGTGGACGGAGGCTACCTGCTGAGTGGCTCCAAAACCTGGATCACCAACTCCCCGATTGCCGATGTTTGCGTAGTCTGGGCCAAACTGGACGGCAAGGTGAACGGTTTTGTGATCGAGCGCGAAGGCGCCAAAGGCCTTGACACCCCAAAGATTGAGGGCAAATTTTCCCTGCGCGCATCGGAAACCGGCTCCATCTTTATGGACGAGGTGTTCGTTCCGGAAGAGAACCACCTTGAGGTGGAGGGACTGAAAGGACCGTTCAGCTGCCTTAACAAGGCCCGTTTTGGCATCAGCTGGGGCTCGCTGGGCGCCGCTGAGTTCTGCTGGCACGCGGCCCGCAACTACACGCTGGAGCGCAAGCAGTTTGGCAAGCCCCTGGCCGCCAACCAACTGATCCAGAAAAAACTGGTGGATATGCAGACCGAGATCACCATCGGCCTTCAGTCGGTTCTGCAACTGGGCCGCATGATGGATGCCGGCACGGCAACGCCGGATGCAATTTCGCTGCTCAAGCGCAACAACTGCGGCAAAGCCCTGGACATCGCCCGGGTTGCCAGGGACATGCACGGCGGCAACGGCATTTCCGACGAGTACCACGTGATCCGCCACGTGATGAACCTCGAAGCCGTAAATACCTATGAAGGTACGCACGATGTCCACGCCCTGATTCTGGGGCGGGGCCAGACCGGTATTCCGGCTTTCAGTTGATCTCGCCCGGTTAACCCCCAAACGAAAACGGCCCCTCAAAATGAGGGGCCGTTCTGCATCACGCTCTGGCGAACCTAATCGATCTCGACCAGAACTTCTCCGGGCACCACACGATCACCCTTGGCAATAAACACGCCGGAAACCTTTCCGGCCGTGGTCGCCTTTACTTCGGTTTCCATCTTCATGGCCTCGATGATCAGCACCGGATCGCCGGCCTGAACCTCGTCACCTTCCTTCACCAGCACATCCACGATGTTGCCGGGCATGCTTGTGGTTACATGACCTTCCTTGGTGGCGGTGGCCCGGCCACCACTGGACCGCGCACCCTCGCCGTCTTCGCCCAGCGAAGCCAGGTGGATTTCCTCCGGCACCCCATCGACGGTCATGTAGAAACGACGCTCATTCTCACCGGAGGGGTTGGCGCCGGTGACGTGGATATCGTAGCTCTCACCATGAACCGTGATCTTGAATTTGCTGGAGACCGAGCCGCCAGAAGAACCGGTGGGAATCGGCTCCAGGGGCTCCGGCTGCAGCGTGCCGTCACGCCGCTGCTCAAGATACGCCTTGGCCTGATCCGGGAACATGGCGTACGTGAGCACGTCCTCTTCGCTGGTGGCCAGATCGCCCACCTGTTTGCGCAGCTCGTCCAGCTCCCGGGGGATCAGGTTAGCCGGGCGCTCTTCAATAAGATCTTCCTTGCCGACGGCGCGCTGCTGGAGTGCCGTGTCGACCGCGGCAGGCGCCTTGCCGTACCAGCCCTGGAGGTACTTCTTCACCTCGTTCGTGATGGACTCGTAGCGCTTGCCGGCAAGCACGTTGATCACCGCCTGGGTACCCACAATCTGGGAGGTGGGTGTTACCAGCGGCGGGTAACCAAGATCCTTTCGAACCCGCGGAATTTCCTCGAATACGTCCTGGATGCGATCCAGCGCGCCCTGCTCCTTCAACTGGTTGGCGAGATTGGACATCATGCCACCGGGCACCTGGGACAGGAGCACCGAGGTATCAACACCGTTATAGGCACTCTCGAACTGGTGATACTTCTTGCGCACTTCCCGGAAATGGCGCGTGGCCTTGTCCAGCAGCTCCAGGTTCAGCCCGGTCTCCAGACCGGCATCGTGCAGCGCCGCCACCAGTGATTCCGTGGGCGGATGACTGGTGCCGCCGGCAAAGGCCGACAGCGCGGTATCAATATGGTCAACGCCTGCTTCCATGGCCGCCCACTGACACATGGGCGCCATGCCCGAGGTGGCGTGGGAGTGCAGGAAAACGGGCAGATTGAGGGTCTGCTTCAGCTTACCGACCAGCTCAGCGGTTACCGCCGGCGTCAGCAGCCCTGCCATGTCCTTGATCGCGATGCTGTCCGCGCCCATGTCAGCCATGGCCCTGGCCTGCTCCAGATAGGCATCAGTGCCATGTACCGGACTCACGGTGTAGCAGATGGTGCCCTGTGCATGCTTGCCAGCCTTCTTGACCGCCTTGATGCTGGTTTCGAGATTGCGCACATCGTTCAGGGCATCAAAAATGCGGAACACATCCATGCCATTTTCGGCAGCCTTGGCCACGAATGCCTCAACCACGTCATCGCCATAATGGCGATAGCCCAGCAGGTTCTGGCCGCGCAGCAACATCTGCAGGCGGGTATTGGGCAGGGCCTTTCTCAGGGTCCGCAGGCGCTCCCAGGGATCTTCCTTCAGGAAACGCACACAGGCGTCAAACGTGGCACCCCCCCAGCACTCCAGGGACCAGTAGCCGGCCTGGTCCAGCCACTCGCAGGCCGGAAGCATGTCTTCCGTGCGCATCCGGGTGGCGATCAGAGATTGGTGGGCGTCCCTGAGAATAACGTCGGTAATATGAATCTTGCGCTTGGTCATTGGGATCTCTCCGATGTTCTTTTACAGGCCCGCCTGCGCCGCAATGGCTGCGCCAATGGCTGTGGCGATGGATTCCGGGCGGGTTTTGCTGCTGTACTCAAGCAATTGGGGGTTACGTTCCACAAAGCCGGTATTGAAGTCAGCGGCCTGGAAATCCGGGTGCTCGAGAATCTGCTTGTAATAGGGGATGGTGGTCTGGACGCCGTAAATGCCCATATCGCCGAGAGCACGGCGGGAGCGGGCAATCAGCTCGTCCCAGTCCATGGCCCAGACAATCAGCTTGGCGCACATGGAGTCGTAATACGGGGGAATCTCGTAACCGGTATACATATTGGCATCGGTGCGCACGCCCGGACCGCCGGCGGAATAGTAGCGGCTGATGCGGCCGAAACTTGGCAGAAAGCCGTTCTTCGGATCTTCGGCGTTGATGCGGAACTGGGCAGCAAAGCCCCGGTAGGAAATGTCTTCCTGCTTGAGGCCCAGTGGTTCGCCGGCAGCGATCCGTATCTGCGCCTTGATGATATCCACCCCGGTGATTTCCTCGGTGATTGTGTGCTCAACCTGAACCCGGGTATTCATTTCCATGAAGTAAAAGCTGCCATCGTGGTCCAGCAGGAACTCGACGGTGCCGGCATTTACGTAACCACACTGCTTCGCCACCCGTTTGGCCAGATCGCCGATGTATTCGCGCTGACTTTCCTCAAGCTGCGGCGACGGCGCCAGCTCAATCAGCTTCTGGTTGCGGCGCTGGATCGAGCAATCCCGCTCGTAGAGGTGGACAACATTGCCATGGGTATCGGCAAGAATCTGGACCTCGATGTGACGGGGCTCGATGATGCACTTCTCAAGGAATACCTCGGCGCTGCCAAAGGCTTTGGTGGCCTCGGAGATTACCCGCTCGAAGTTCTGGCGAAGCTCTTTTTCATTATCGCACCGGCGAATGCCTCGCCCACCCCCACCGGAGGTGGCCTTCAGCATCACCGGATAGCCGATATCGGCGGCCTGGGCGACGGCATCCTCGACATCGGCCAGGTTGCCTTCAGAACCCGGCGTTACCGGGACACCCGCGGCAAGGGCCGTCTGGCGGGCCTGGGTTTTGTCGCCCATGGATGAAATAGCATTCGCCGACGGTCCCACGAACGTAATACCTCGCTGCTCACAAATCGCAGCCAGTTCCGCATTCTCCGACAGGAAACCATAGCCGGGATGCAGTGCATCACAGCCGGTTTCCACCGCCATATTCACAATATGGTGGGGGTTCAGGTATCCCGACAGGGGGTCCTTGCTGATCTGATAAGCTTCGTCGGCTTTTTTGACGTGCAGGGAGTACTCGTCAGCCTCCGAATGAATAGCGACCGAGCGGATGCCCAGTTCGCTGCAGGCCCGGGCAATCCTGACCGCAATCTCTCCGCGATTGGCGATCAGCAGCTTCCGAATAGCCATGGAAAATCCTCCAGGTGATGGAAGTCGTTTAAATCGAAAGGTTGGTTCGAAGGGCAGACACGCCCTTCAGTCGGCAAAAGCTCAGATGCCAGGTGGCGCCTGCGGCAGGACCGGAAAGCTGGCGCAATGCACCACACCCGAATAGCCCCTGATGCCCGGAAGGATACCGGCCGGGTGAAGACTGAAATCCCGCATGCGGTTGCCATGGGAAAGCCCTCCCTCCTGACCACCGTCGCTTGTCACATCCGACAATAACGGGCAGAAAGCCGCATCACAGGACAGGGGTACTGGCGCAGAGTCCGAAGAATGGGTAGGCAATGAAACCAGGCCCAATGCCAGAATGATTAAGAGGCTTAACACCTGCGTCCGGCATTTTTGATGGGCGTCCTGCATGGGCGTCCTTTGATGTGACTAAAGTCGTAGAGAGTGTCACGTGATTACGGCATCGGTTCAATACGGTTTTCTGGGCAATAAACATCGTTTTTTTCGATGCTTTCCCGGTTCCACGGGAATCATCGGCGCCCCGGGGAGCGCCGATGACAACTGCCAGACTAGAAACCGCCTTTCACCACGTGAACGATCTCATAGAACTTGGTTGCCCGATGCTCCAGATCGATCGCCAGGTCCAGCCGCTGCAGAAGCTCTTCGGCACAGACCAGTCCCCGGAGATAGGAACGGGAAGGCTGATGTCGGTCGTCATCCAGCACAAGCAGATACCCTTCATGAACCTCACGGAATGTGCTGACCAGGTCGCCCACCGTTGCCGCCCGCAAATCCTGATAATGGATAGCCGGCAGCTCACTTATCGGGCGCATGATATCGCGGACCCGAACGTCCTTGAGGGGCACACCCTGTCGATGGGCGACACTCATGGCCTTCTCGCCGTTCACATCTTCGATGGCCAGAATGCCCAGACAATCCCCAGCCTGGTTTTCCACCACCTTGAAAGACGTATCGGCCAGTCTCATCCACAACCTCGCCTCCGAAACGGACATATCGGAACTCAAAACGGACAGTCGCTGCTCGGAGAAGTCTGTTAGCAGGTGGACTGCCGAATCCTCGCTTCCTATATGAGACAGGGGTTTGGCGGTGGGTAACGCGCCGGTGCGTCCCAGATCCTGTACTGGCAATGCGTTGAATACACTGTTCATGGTAAACCTCGTGAATCTGAATTCAGGTTGGAGTTCCCTGTGTACACAGGGACAAATCCGTAATGGTCAGAGTTAAACGAGGCTGGGCGGGCCCTGAGGCAGCACCGGGTAGCTAAGCAGCCGGAGCGGTGGCTGAATGAAATCGAGGCTGGCCGAGAAGACAGCCCGGAATCCTCCTCCGGGGAACAGAAGAGGTGAGGTGATCGAGACGGATGCATCCGGCGACGAGGGATCGCCTGTCCCGTCAACTGATATCAGCGTGGGCGTTAAGTGATCGTCTAGCTGTGGATCCAGTGCCGGGTGAGACGAACCGTTGAGAAAAACCACAAACAGACCCGCAACCAACACAGCCAGGAGGCTGAGCTTCAGAGTGCTTCTGTTGATGGAGCAACTCGACATAGTGAGGCTCTGCTATCGTTATTTGAACGGCTCGTCCCTTTCAAACATATAGCCTTTTGAGGGCAATGCAAGCTCCCGACAAGGTTAAAACTGCGCAATGTGCACCGGCGATGGGGGCAGGCTGCCCTGCCGAATGGCCCGATGCCGAGCCAAACCGGATGGATTGACTTTTTCCGGGGCCAGGTGTTTAAGCACTAAAATTTAATCAATTTCGCCTAGCGGTACAGGCTTTTACATTATTGTTGACAGAAGCCATCACAATCTTCGATCATTGGTACATTCTGCTATGCGGTACGTATTTTCGCTTTTCAGCAAACGAGGTTGCCCATGAACTTGAACTACACTGCTGAGGAACTCGCCTTCCGTGATGAAGTCCGGGCCTTTCTGGATGAGAAACTACCCGCGGATATTGCCGCCAAGGTAAAGGGGTTCCGCCGCCTATCCAAACAGGATCATCAACGCTGGCAAAAGATTCTCAGCGAAAAGGGCTGGTACGCCACCCACTGGCCAGAAGTTTATGGCGGCGTTAACTGGGGTCCTGTCCAGAAACACATTTGGGATGAAGAGTCTGCCCGTTACGGAGCACCGCGCTCGGTGCCCTTCGGTGTCAACATGGTGGCGCCGGTGATTATCAAATTCGGCACCGAAGAGCAGAAACAGCGCTACCTGCCGCGAATCCTTAGCGGTGAGGACTGGTGGTGCCAGGGCTATTCAGAGCCAGGGGCCGGCTCCGACCTGGCGTCCCTGAAAACCCGCGCCGTTCGCGAGGGTGATCATTACATAGTCAATGGTCAGAAAACCTGGACCACCCTGGGCCAACACGCCAACATGATTTTCTGCCTGGTGCGCACCAACACAGAAGTGAAGGCCCAGGAAGGCATTTCATTCCTGCTGATCGACATGAACACTCCGGGCATTACCGTACGTCCGATCATCACCCTGGACGGTGAGCACGAAGTAAACGAGGTGTTTTTCGAAGACGTTAAAGTCCCCGTGGAAAATCTGGTAGGCGAGGAAGACAAGGGTTGGACCTATGCCAAGTACCTGCTGACCTATGAACGCACCGGCCTCGCCGGCATCGGCATTTCCAAGGCGGCACTCCAGCACCTCAAGGAGCTGGCCAGCCGCCGCCTCAAGAATGGTCGACCGCTGATCGAAGATGCCTCGTTCAGCCAGCGTATCGCCCAGGTCGAGATTGACCTGATGGCCGCCACCATCAGCAACCTGCGCATTATTGCCTCAGTGGAAGGCGGCGGCGTACCGGGCGCAGAAAGCTCGATGCTGAAAGTCCGCGGCACCGAAATCCGCCAGGCGATCAATGACCTGGCGCGTCGGGCCATTGGACCGTACGCCATTCCATTTGTGGAAGAGGAACTGGACCTGGATTACGACGGCGATTTCCTCTCCGACGAAAACGCCGCACCACTGTCTGCCCAATACTTCAACAACCGCAAGCTGTCGATTTTCGGCGGGTCCAACGAGATCCAGAAGAACATCGTGTCGAAAATGATTCTCGGGCTTTAAGGAGGCGACCATGGATTTCCGACTCAACGAAGAACAGCAGATGCTGCAGGACACCGTGGCCCGCCTGGTGCGCGGTGAATACAGTTTTGAAAAGCGGCTCGAATACAGCGAATCGGAGCTCGGCTTCAGCGCCGACTTCTGGAAACAGCTGGGTGAACTGGGCCTCACTGCAGTGCCCTTCCCCGAGGAACTCGGTGGTTTTGGCGGCAGTGGCGTGGAAGTGCAGAGCGTGATGACCGAACTGGGTCGCGGCCTGTGCATTGAGCCCTACTTGCAGTCTGTCGTCTTGAGCGGCGGGCTGATCAGCCAAGCCGGCAACGCCGTACAGCATGAGCAGTGGCTCGGCGGTATCGCCAGCGGCGAGATGCGCGCGGCTGCAGGACTTCAGGAGCCCCAGAGTTTTTACAACCTGAACGATGTCGAAACCCGGGCTGAGAAATCCGGTGACGGCTACGTGCTGAACGGTCGCAAGGCCGTAGTCATTGGTGGGCACTGCGCCGACGTGCTGGTGGTCTCGGCCCGCACTTCGGGTGAAAGCAACGATTCTGACGGCATCAGTCTGTTCCTGGTCGCACCGGAGACCGAGGGCGTCGAACGCCGCACTTACCCGACTATTGATGGCTCCAAGGGCTGCGACCTGTTCCTGAACAACGTCAGGCTGGGCCCGGACGCCTTGCTCGGACAGGAAGGCAAGGCTGCTGATGTCATCGAGTATCAGGCAGGACGTGCCATTGCCGCTCTGTGTGGTGAAGCCGTCGGTGCCATGGAGATCGCTTGCGAGCTGACACTGGAGTACCTGAAACAGCGTAAGCAGTTTGGCGTGCCCATCGGCAAGTTCCAGGTGCTGCAGCACCGAATGGTGGACATGATGTCGGAGCTGGAACAGGCCCGTTCCATGGCAATACTGGCCGCCAGCGTGGCGGACGAGCCCCAGAGTGACGAGCGCCGCCGGATCCTGGCCGCCGCCAAGAATGTGATTGGCCGCAGTGGCCAGTTCATTTCCGAGCAGGGCATCCAGTCCCACGGCGGTATCGGTATGACCTGGGAGTACAACTTTGCCCACTACGCCAAGCGGCTGGTGATGATCAACCATCAACTGGGCGACGACGACTTCCATCTGGAGCGCTTTGCGGCCCTGCTGAAGTAAGGGTCCGCAAAAAATGAAGTTTTGGGCCCGAAGAGATCAATAATGACAACAAATGAACCGTCAACGGAACAGGATCTCAGGAAAGCCGAGGGGCAGGTCCGCACCGAGTTGGCCGCCGCCTATCGGCTGGTGGCCCTGTTCGGCTGGGATGATCTGGTGTTCACCCATCTATCGGCCCGGGTACCCGGGCCGGATCACCACTTCCTGATAAACCCTTACGGGCTGCTGTTTCACGAGATTACCGCCTCGTCGCTGGTCAAGGTCGACCAGGAAGGCAAAGTGGTGGAAGCTGCCGGCCTGGGACGCGTCAATCCCGCCGGTTTCACCATTCACAGCGCGGTGCATATGGGCCGGGACGATGCCGGCGCAGTGATGCATCTGCACGCGCCCGATGGCGTGGCGGTCTCGGCCCACCGGGACGGCCTGCTGCCCCTGAGCCAGACCGCGATGCTGTGTCTCGACCACCTCTGCTATCACGAGTACGAAGGCGTGGCACTCAATCTGGAGGAACGCGATCGGCTGATCCGGGACCTGGGGAACCGGTCCATGATGATACTGCGCAACCACGGCGTGCTGACCGCAGGCAAGGATGTACCGGAAACCTTCACCTACCTGTATTTCCTCATGAAAGCCTGCGAGATCCAGGTCAAGGCCCAGAGCTGTGGCCCCACCCACCTACCCTCGGAACAGGCCATTCGCACCACCGCCGAGCAGTCGCAACAATTGGGCATGGCAGCGAAACTGACCTGGCCGGCACTGATTCGACTTCTGGACAGCAAGAATCCGGGTTATGCGGTCTGACGCCCAGCGGGGACTGCGACTATGCTGACAGTGCAACTGGACGATCTGGCCCATCACAAGAACTCGGTGATTGGCCACAGTCCCTGGAAAACCATCAGCCAGGAAATGATACAGGCCTTCGCCGATGCCACTGGCGATCATCAATGGATACATCTTGATGTGGAGAGAGCCAGGCGAGAGTCTCCCTGGAAGAGCACCGTGGCGCACGGATTTCTTACAGCATCACTGATTCCCCTGTTGAATCAACAGGTCATCAATGTGCAAGGCAAGAGCGCCAGTATCAATTACGGGCTTAACAAGCTGCGCTTCCCGGCAGCGGTAAAGGCCGGCGCGCAGATCCGAAGCAAAATGGAGCTGCTGGACGTGACCAGGGTAGATGAGCAGCGGACGCTGGCCACCTATCGCACCACCCTGGAAATCCGAGGCGGGGAAAAGCCCGCCTGTGTCGCCGAACATCTCGCCATGTATGTGCGGAGCTGAGTCGCTCAGGACTTCGCTTCCCACTCCTCTTCCTGCAGCGCCCGCCACATCAGCTTGCCGGTTGGCGACTTTGGCAACTGGTCGACAAAATCGATCAGGGTAGGAATCTTGTAGGCAGCCATCTGCTCCTTGCACCAGGCGATGATGTCCTCTTCGCTCGTTTTTCCCTCCGCCTCCGGAGTCAGCACGATGCAGGCCTTCACGGTCTCACCGCGCTTCGGATCCGGCGAGGAAATAATGCAGACCTCATGAATCCCGGGATGGCGGTACATCAGGCCCTCCACCTCGGACGGCCAGACCTTGTAACCGGATGCGTTGATCATCCGCTTGACCCGGTCGACCATGAAGAAATAGCCCTCCTCATCGTAGTAACCCAGATCGCCGGTGCGGAAAAACTGCTTGCCATCGATCTCCACAAACGCAGCTTCGGTTTCCGCGGGCCGGTTCCAGTACCCGATGGTAACCTGCGGCCCGCTGGAGACAATCTCACCGGTCTCGCCAGGGCCTTTTTCCTGAAGGGTGTCGACATCAACGATCCGGCTGTCGACATCAAACACCGGGATCCCGAGGCACTGGGGCTTCGGACGGCTCGAGGGGTTGATGTGAGTGGCTGCCATGGTTTCTGAAAGGCCATACCCCTCAATATAATCAAGACCGGTCATGGCCTTGAGCTTGGCGGCCACGGCCTCTGGCATCGCAGCCCCGCCCCCGCCGATGGTGGTGAGACTCGACAGGTCGTACCGGCCAATGTCGGGGTTGGAGAGGAAGTCCACCGCCATGGTGACAATGTTGGTCCAGCCGGTGACTTTATACCTTTCGATCAGCCGCGCCGCGGTGGTCCGCTCCCAGCGAGTCATGATCACTGTAGTGGAGCCGCTGTAGATGGGGCTGTTCATGGAACCGGTCATGCCGGTGACGTGGAAGAATGGCAAGGTGGCCAGCTGCACCGTACTGGCGGTGCTCAGGTTCCAGAAGGCCCGGTGCACGGCGGTAGCCATCACGCTGCGATGAGTGTGCATGCAGCCCTTCGGCGCGCCGGTGGTGCCGGAACTGTAGGGAATCACGGAGAGATCGGCCGGGCCTGCGGTGTGCGCCGAGGGCGCATGGCCTTCCGCCAGCGCCTGCTCCCAGCTGACCATGCCGGCCAGGTCCTCTGACCAGGCTGGAGCGGCGACTTCCGCTGGCAAGGCCAGATCGGTGTCCGGGGCGATATAGCTGCTGTAGGAAGCTACCACGATGTGGTTGAGATCGGTGGTCTCCAGCAACGGGGCAATAAAGCCGGCCAGTTCCTGACCTGCGAGGCAGACATTGGCACCGGTATCAGCAACAAAGTGCTCCAGTTCCGCCGCTCGGTTCATCGGGTTGATAGGGATTACCACGGCATCCGCCCGCAGAATGGCGTAATAGGCAATGACGTATTGCGGGGAGTTCTGCATGTACAGCAACACCCGATCACCTTTAGCGACGCCCTGAGCCTGCAGGTAGCCGGCCATGGCCTCCACTTCCCGGAACAGCTGGCTGTAGGTCATGGGTGCATCGTAGAAAACGATGGCGTTACGGTCCGGATAGCGCCGCGCCGAAATCTCAAGGTTGGTAAACACGCTGGTTCGTGGCAAGGCCAGGCTTTTGGGCAGTTCCCTGGGCCACACGGCGTGATGGCGGGTAAATGGCATTGTTGTGATCCCCTTTTTCGGTTCAGTGGGCCGCTGATGCGGCCAAATCAAAAACGTCAGCGCCGCCGGGCAGGCGGTCCTGGTGGCGTAATGGCGTAATGGCGATGGCTTTGTCCCGCAGCACGCTGGCGTCTTCATCGGGCGCCACAATGTGACGCGAACTGCGATCAAATCCCAGCCACCAGTACGGCAGACTGCGGGCATCCTGACCCGCCTGCAGGCGGGCGCGCTGTATGGAGCCGTTGGACTCCCGGCACCACCGGGCCCGGCTGATGGCGGCCGCCTCGCAGGCGGGAAAGTTGACGTTCCAGGCCCGATTCAGACCTGGCTGCCACAGCTGCCTGATGATGGCCTCGCCATGAATGGAAACCGGCGACCAGTCCACGCCTTCGCGACTCAGAAACGCCTGGCTCAGTGCCATGGCAGGTATGCCCATATGTTCGGCACTCAGCACCGCGCCGACGGTTCCGGAATACTGCACGGAATCGCTGATATTGGCCCCGCAGTTCACCCCGGAAAGCACCAGATCCGGCGGGGTTTCCCCGAACCACCGGGCCAGCGAATAGAGCACACAGTCCGCCGGCGTACCGGAGACTGCATAGCGCCTGTCACCCTGCTCATACACCCGCAAAGGATCATGAATGGAGATGCTCTGGCCGGCGCCGCTACGATCATGCTCCGGCGCCACCACCCAGACCTCCTCGGCCAGGTTGCGGGCGATCTGCTCGAGCACTTTCAGGCCTGGCGCGTTGATGCCGTCATCATTGGTGATTAGGATGCGTTTGACCATGGGATCGTTCATGACGATGGTCCCTCACTGGCAATCCGCCAGCCGACATCGGCCAGAAGGCTGGCCCGCCGGCCAACCTCCAGGGCATCGGCATTGGCGGCATTGCCATCCAGAGCCCGCTTGTAGACACCCTGAAGAATAGACGCCAGCCGGAACAGGGAAAACGCCAGGAACACGTGCCAGTCGGCGATGCCGTCCCGGCCGGTCTGCCGACAGTATCGGGCAATGGTTTCCTGTTCGTCCGGAATACCCAGCGCCTCCAGGTCTTCTCCCTGCAGTCCTCGCATGCCCTGCAGGTCCGACGGCAGGTAGTACGGCAGACAGTAATACGCCAGGTCCGCCAGCGGGTGACCGAGGGTGGACAGCTCCCAGTCGAGGATGGCAATAACCTCGGGCCGCTGCGGCGCCAGCATCAGATTGCCAAAGCGGTAATCGCCATGGGCGATGGCGCATTCGTCGGTCGAGGGCAGGTTCTCCGGAAGCCAGGCCATAAGCTTGTCCATTGCCGGAAGCTCGTCGGTTTTGGAAGCCAGGTACTGTTTGCTCCATCGAGCCACCTGCCGGGCCACATAACCTTCCGGCCTGCCAAAGTCACCAAGACCGACCGCCTTCACATCCACCGAGTGAAGGCGCGCCAGGGTGTCGATGGCCGAGTGATGGGCCGGCAGCCGTTCCTGGCGATCCAGCGCCCGCAGCGCCGAGTGGCTGACAATACGGCCCTCAAGATAGTCCATGACGTAGAACGGGGTGCCGATGACATTGCTGTCTTCGCACAGAGCCCGGGTGTTTGGCACCGGGACACTGGTGTGCTCGGACAGGGCACGCATGACTTTGTACTCTCGTTCTACCATGTGGGCGGAGGGCAGGGTTTTGCCAGGCGGCTTTTTGCGCAGCACGTATTGGCTGCTGTCGGTGTCCAGCAGAAACGTGGGGTTGGACTGGCCACCCTGGAATTGCCGGACATCCAGCCTTGTGCCGAAGCCCGGTATGGTCTGCTGCAGCCAGGTCAGGA
Organism: Marinobacter flavimaris; assembly: GCF_045057155.1. Classification (NCBI taxonomy): domain Bacteria; kingdom Pseudomonadati; phylum Pseudomonadota; class Gammaproteobacteria; order Pseudomonadales; family Marinobacteraceae; genus Marinobacter; species Marinobacter flavimaris. Next base: position 3,816,199 of record NZ_CP171359.1, on the reverse strand, counting down.
GGCTGGCTTCATCGAATTTGTGGGCCGGGAGGACGTCTACCAGCTCTGGGGTGATGCTCATTTTTGTTTTGCCTTCAGTTTTGGGGCGTCGGCCCCTAGCAAATCGTTTCGCCGCCGTCGGCTACGATGACCTGGCCGGTGATGTAGGCGCTGGCCCTGGTGGAAAGAAACACCGCCAGGCCGGCGATGTCGACCGGGTCGCCAATTCTGCGCAGCGGCGTTTTGTCTTCGGCGCGTTTGACCCGTACCGGGTCTTCCCACAGCGCCCGGGCGAAGTCGGTTTTGATCAGGCCGGGGGCGATGCTGTTAATCCGGATACCTTTCGGGCCCCACTCCACTGCCAGGTTCCGCGCCAGGGCAGCTTCTGCGGCCTTGGAAACGCCGTAGGTTCCGATGGTGGTGTTGCCCCGCATACCGGCGATGCTGGACAGCAGCACCACAGCACCTTCGCCTTTTTCCGCCATCTGCGGCAGCACCATGTTCGTCAGCCAGAAGGTGCCCTTGACGTTGGTGTCCATGATCTTGTCCCAGGCGTCGTCGGTCATTTCAGCGGTGGTGCCGTACACCGGGTTGGTGGCGGCGTTGCATACCAGCACATCGATAGTGCCCCAGGCCTCGTTGGTTTTATCCACCAGGTTCTGCAGCTGGTCTTTTTTACCAACATGGCAGGGAATGGCGATGGCCTCGTAGCCCTGGGCTTTCAGTTCACTGGCCACCTGCTCACAGGCCTCGGCCTTTCGGCTGGAGATCACGACTTTGGCACCCAGGCGGGCCATTTCTTCGGCGATGGCGCGGCCGATGCCTTTGGTGGAGCCGGTAATCAGCGCGACCTTGCCGGTCATGTCAAACAGTGGATTATTCATTCTTCGATCCTCATGCACTGAAGCACGGGAGTGGGCGGGGTGATGTCCTTCAGGGACTGTGCAAAACAGGGATGTTTTGCTCAAGCCTACATGAACGTATTCACGGCGTGTCCCGGAAGGACATCAGCCCAACCGCTCTCCCCCTGATTCAGAGGTTATCGTTTTAGCGGTATTGGCGAAGCTCAATCTTGGCCACAGAATCCAGATGAACCTCATCGGGCCCGTCTGCCAACCGCAGAGTCCGTACCTTGGCCCAGGCTTCGGCCAGGAAGGTGTCCTGGGAAACACCGGCTCCGCCGTGCACCTGAATTGCCCGGTCCAGCACCTTCAGCGCCATGCTCGGTGCAATCACCTTGATCATCGCGATTTCCTGACGGGCCACCTTGTTGCCGACGGTGTCCATCATATGCGCCGCCTTCAGGGTCATCAGCCTTGCCTGCTCGATCTCGATGCGACTGCGTGCAATGTCCTTGCGGATGGAATCAAAACTGGACAGCGGCTTGCCGAAGGCCTCCCGGGCATTGGCACGCTTGCACATCAGCTCCAGAGCCCGCTCGGCGACGCCGATGGTGCGCATGCAGTGATGGATACGGCCAGGCCCGAGGCGGCCCTGGGCAATCTCGAACCCCCGGCCCTCGCCCAGCAGGATATTGCTCACCGGCACCCGCACGTTTTCGTAGTGAATCTCCGCATGGCCATGGGGCGCATGGTCATAGCCGAACACCGTCAGGGGGCGAATCATTTTCACGCCTGGCGCATCCAGCGGCACCAGAATCATCGACTGTTGCTTGTGCTTCTCGGCCTGAGGGTCGGTCTTGCCCATCACGATGGCGATCTTCGAAGTGGTGGTCATGGCACCGGAGGACCACCACTTTTTGCCGTTGATTACGTACTCGTCACCCTCGCGGCGGATTTCACAGGCGATGTTGGTGGCATCTGACGACGCCACATCCGGCTCGGTCATTGAGAAACAGGAACGGATCTCGCCATCCAGCAGAGGCTTCAGCCATTGCTCCTGCTGCTCTTTATTGCCATAGCGGGCGATGGTTTCCATGTTGCCTGTATCAGGAGCGGAACAGTTGAACACCTCAGGAGCCATGGCCGAGCGACCCATCACTTCACACAGGTGGGCGTATTCGTAGTTGGTCAGCCCGGCGCCGAATTCGCTTTCCGGCAGGAACAGGTTCCACAGGCCGGCGGATTTGGCCTTCTGTTTCAGTTCCTCAATAATCGGAACCGGCGCCCAGCGGTCTTCTGCCTGCTCGATCTGCTCATGATGCTTGTGCTCGTTCGGGTAGATATAGGCATCCATGAACTCATTCAGCTGATTCTGCAGCTGTTTCGCTTTGTCAGACAGTTCAAACATGTCCGCTTCCTCTTGGTGTTGTTGGCATTAAGTCGGTAACCGTTCCGTCAGATCGGAACGCCCTCTGGTTTGTCGCTGCCGGACCGGATCCGGAATGTACCTTCGGCGATGGCCAGCAGGTTGCCCTTGTCGTCATGAACCTCACCCGTACTGTTGAAAATCCGGGTGCCCCCGGCGCGCTTACGTCCGGTGATCCTGATCGTTCCGCCGGAGCACTGCCCGGTGAAGGTGGTGGTCAGGGACAGGGTGATGGCCTTACGCATCCGCCCCGGGTAGGGGCAATAGGTGCCTGCCTGGGCCAGCACAATATCCAGCAACGAGGTAAGCACACCCCCGTGGATCACCCCTCCCAGGTTCAGGTGCCGTGGCTGCAGTTCCAGCTCAAGCACCGCCTCGTCTTCCTCCCAGGAGACCTGACGATAACCCAGCAGGCTGTGAAAACCGGGCAGGTCCTTACCGTCGGTAAACAGGGGCTCTTGATCATTCATTACACTTTCATTCCTGGCAGGTTAAGGGATGCGGTATTGCCGCCGTCCACGGGCAAGGACTGGCCGGTGATGTAGCTGGCATCGTCGCTGGCCAGAAACAGGATTGCCGCGGCGATTTCTTCCGGATTGCCATACCGGCGCAGCTCACAGCGGGCGCCGAGCTTATGGGCCTTTTCATTGGCCCGGGCGTAGTCGAACACCGCCCGGGTCATGCCGGTTTCCACCAGACCGGGGCACACTGCATTTACCCGTACGTTGTCGCCGCCCAGGTCACAGGCGGCGGTCATAGTCAGATTGATGACGCCGGCTTTGGAGGCACTGTAGGCGTTGCCGCCCGCGCCGGACCGGATACCTGCCACCGACGCAGTGTTGACGATAGCGCCGAGCTTGCGGGCCTGCATATGGGGCGCCACGTGCTTGATCAGAAGCATGGTGCCTGTCAGGTTCACCGATAGCACCTGGTCCCACTCGGCACGGTCGTTGTCGGTCACCGGCGGGTGGCCCTGACCGGTACTGGCAATGCCGGCGATATTGCACAGCACGTCGATCTGACCGAAGCTGGCGATAGCCTCGTTGACCAACGCATCCACCTGGGCTTCGTTGGCCACATCCACCAGCCGTCGAAGGCGCCGGGCTCGCTCTGGCAACTGGTTTTCAGTTTCCACCAGACCGGCCTCAGAGGTATCCGCCAGGATCACTGACGCACCCTCCCGAGCGAGTCGCAGAGCCGTCGCCCGACCAATGCCGCTGCCGGCACCGGTGACAATGGCTACCCGTTGATCAAACCGTCCCATATGCCGATGCTCCCCGGTCTGTCTCATTGTTGTTGGTTGATGGTGCTGGGGTCTTTCCATCCAGTTAATTTGTCACGCCTGTTGGTTTTGAGTCAATATAATCGGAAGTTAATTTCACTAGATAAAACACAATAACGTTTGAGGGGCAAAAAATGGAAAGCGGCAAGCGAGACATGCCGGTCTATGCGCCAATCGATCCCAGTGAGTCCATGGACGCAATCGGAAATCGTATCCAGCAACACGCCCAGACCCGTCGCAGCCACCCGGCCCTGATTGACGAACAGGGCACCCTGGACTGGCGAAGCCTTGTCGACCAGGTAAACCGTATTGCCAACCGGTTACGCGAGGCCGGTCTGCGGCCGGGCGAGTCTGTGGCTGCCTTGTCAGGAAACAGCCGGGACGATGTCGCCCTGTACCTTGGCACCCTGGTGGCCGGGGGCTGTATGGTGCCGCTGTCTGGCATGGCCAGTAGCGAAGCACTTGCACTGATGGTGGCGGATTGCCAGGCACGCTTTCTGTTCGTTTCCGGCCAACAGCGGGAGCTGTTTGGCCGCCTGCGAGCACAGCTGACCAAGGTACCCGGCGAGCGCATCATCAGCCTGGCCGGCCCCCTGGACGGAGCCGGTTACTCCCTGGTTGACTGGCTGGCGCAGACTACGGCCACCGCCCGGCCCGAGCCGGTCACCCTCGACGATCCGTTCAATATCATTTACAGCTCCGGCACCACAGGCACGCCCAAGGGGATCCTGCACGATTATCGCTTCCGCCAGCGTCAGATGGTCAGGATGAGCCGCTATGGGTTGGACGGCGAGGCTATCAACCTTGTATCAACGCCACTTTATTCCAACACCACCCTGGTTTCAGTGTTACCCACGCTCTACCACGGCGGCACCCTGGTGCTGATGGCGAAATTCGATGCCCACAGGTTCCTGCAACTGGCCGAAACCCACCGTGTTACGCACGCCATGCTGGTACCGGTGCAATACCAGCGGATCCTGGCGCAGCCGGATTTTGACCGGTTTGACCTCTCCAGCTTCAAGCTGAAGCTCTGCACCAGTGCCCCGTTGCGGTCGGCGGTGATTGCCGATGCCATGGCACGCTGGCCCGGCAACCTCCGGGAGGTCTATGGCCTTACCGAAGGCGGTATATCCACCAGTCTCGACTGCGCTGCCCACCCGGACAAATGGGACTCGGTTGGTGTACCCACCCAGGGCGCTGAGGTGCGGGTGATCGGCGAGGATGACCGTGAGCTGCCCCGGGGCTCCAATGGCGAGATCGTGGGCCGCGCCATTTCCATGATGCGCGGCTATGTGAATCGCCCGGAGCTGACCCGGGAGATGCTCTGGACGAGCCCGGAGGGTAAGGTGTATTACCGCAGTGGTGACATGGGACGAATCGACGAGGACGGCTTCATCTACATCCTTGATCGACGGAAGGATATGATCATTTCCGGCGGCTTTAACATCTATCCAGTGGATCTGGAAAAAGTACTGCTGTCGCACCCGGCGGTAGCCGACGCCACGATCATCGGTATTCCCAGCGAACACTGGGGGGAAACGCCCCTGGGCCTGGTGGTTCTCCAGCCCGATCGTAATGAAACCGAAAACGGGATACTGGAGTGGGCCAACACACAGCTGGGAAAATCCCAGCGTCTGGCGGCCATTGAATTCCGTGCCACGTTGCCCCGCTCTGCCATTGGCAAGGTGCTCAAACGGGAACTTCGCGCGCCTTACTGGCCCGGAACCTGAGGCGGCGCGAGACAGATCGGCCGTCGGTACTGCTGACGTTCAATCGATGAACTATCCTTTTATGAATTCTGTAATCAATGACCGATCAACCGCCTATTGCAAAAAACAAGACATGTGTTAGATTCAGAAAACTACGATTCACCATGCAGTCGCCAATTCTGCACAGTGAAACAAAGAAAGATCCATTGGTATAACTAAACAGTCATTCAATGCACAAGTACAACAACGAAAGAGGCCTACCATGACTCTAGTTAATAACGCTCGAAAAAAACTGACCGTCTTTGCCTCGGCACTGACCCTTGGTCTGTCAGCCGCCCTGGCTGCCACACCGGCCGCCGCGCAGGACACCGTAACCTGGAAAGTCCAGTCCCACTGGCCCGGTTCCAGCAGCTCATACACAGACAGCCTTGGCCGGATCAAACGGGTTCTGGAAGAGCGCACTGATGGCCGTCTGAAGCTGCAGCTTTACGAGGCTGGCTCGCTGTTCAAGGCCACGGACACTTTCAACGCGGTAAGCCGTGGCATCCTGGAAATGGGCACTATTTCCCCGTCATATGCCCAGGACAAGATCTCCCTCGCCGGCATTGCCTCTGGCCTGCCGTTTGCCTTCCGCAACGTCTGGGAGGCCGCCTACTTCCACCAGAACCTGGGGTTCGAACAGATGCTCCGGGACGAAGCGGCAGAGCATGACGTTTACTGGGCCACAGACAAAGTCTACCCGACTGAAATGGTGGTCAAGGAGCCGGTTGAAAGCGTGGAGGACTTCAACAGCCTGAAGATTCGCTCCTCCGGCGCCCTGCAAACCTTCCTGACCGAAGCCGGGGCCGCCGCCTCTTATATTCCGGGCAGTGAACTCTACTCAGCCCTGGATTCCGGCATCGTGGACGGTGCCCACTGGGGAGCGGCCCAGGGTGCCTACAGCATGGGCCTGTATGAAGTGGCCAAGTACCATGTGCAGCCTGCCCTGAACATTGCCGGCACTGATGTCATCATCGTCAGCCAGAAGGCTCTGAACAAGCTGCCGGAAGACATGCAGAAGATCGTCAAGGATGCCCTCAACGAGCAGTTCTGGATCCGCACCAACGAGTACCAGTACAAGGAGCGTATCACCCTGGCCAAGGCCATCGAGGAACAGGGCGTGCAAGTGAATGTCCTCCCGGATGAAGTCCAGAACAAGCTGGTCGCCACCGCCCAGGCCATGTGGGATGAGGAAGGCAAGCGCAGTGAGAATGCCAAGAAGGCGCTCGACATGCTGAAAGGTTACCTGGCCGACCTCGGCTATCTCTGATCAGCCATTGCTCTGACCGGGGCCGGGGTCTTCGACTCCGGCCTTTCTTTCCCCGAACCAAACCAGCATCCCATGGGAGAATGCCATGAGTGTGATGATTGCCGCATTCATGAGAGGGGTTACCCGTCTCAACGATTTCATCGGCCGGTGGGTTGCCCTCCTGATTTTCGCAATGTTCGTGTTCCTGCTTCTTGAAGTGGGGTTCCGCTATCTGCTCAATTCTCCCACGGTCTGGACCAACGAACTGACCCAGATGCTTTTCGGCATCTACGCAATAATGTCCGGTGGCTACATCATGGCCCATCGCGGCCACGTCAACGTGGACCTGTTGCATTCGCATCTGAAGCCACGGAAACGCGCGGCTCTGGACATTGTTACCTCCGTGGTCTTTTTCATTTTCACGCTCGCCCTGCTGTGGTTCGGGATCGACATGGCCCAGGAATCCATGTCCAGTTGGGAAACTTCCTACTCGGCCTGGAATCCGCCTATCTGGCCAGTGAAGCTGGCCATTCCCATCGGCACCGCGCTGCTGGTTCTGCAAGGGTTGGTCAAACTGCTCGAAGACATCGCCGTGGCCTTCAACCTGGATTACTACACACCTCAAGAGTCCGAATCTGAAGGAGATCAGCTGTGAGCATTGAAGCCCTGACTCTCCTGTTCTTCGGTTCGCTGCTGTTTTTCCTGCTGCTGGGCCTGCCGCTGGCGTTTGTTCTCGGTGGCGTCTCGGTGGTGTTCCTGTATTTCACCTGGGGATTTGATTCCTTCTACATGGTGGCCTCCCAGATCTGGGGCACCATGGAAAGCTTTACCCTGGTCGCCATCCCTCTGTTCGTATTCATGGCCATGATTCTGGAGCGCACCGGTGTGGCCCGGGATCTGTACCGGATGATGCACCTGTGGTGCGGCGGCCTGAGAGGCGGCCTTGCCCTCGGCACCCTTGGCATCTGTGCGGTATTTGCCGCCATGGTCGGCATCAGTGGCGCTGCAGTGGTTGCCATGGGAACCATAGCCCTGCCATCCATGCTCGAGCGTGGCTACGACAAGAGCATGGCCCTGGGCGTAATCAATACCGGCGGTGGCTGGGGCATCCTGATTCCGCCCAGCATCCTGATGATCCTCTACGCCCTGATCACCGGCGTGTCTGTCGGCCAGATGTTCGCCGCGGGCATCATGCCCGGCATCCTGCTGATGGTACTGACGGCCATCTACATCCTGGTGCGCTGCCACCTGCAACCGGAGCTGGCACCGGCGCTGCCAAGAGAAGAACGAGGCACCTGGCCGGAGAAATTCCGGGCTCTGCGAGCCGTGCTCCTGCCGATTGGAGTGGTGGTCATGGTACTGGGCTCCATCATCGGCGGTATTACCACCCCGACTGAAGCCGCTGCCATGGGTGTTCTCGGCGCCCTGATTTCCGCCGCCGTGTATCGGCAGTTCAAGTGGAGCATTCTGAAGGAAGCTGCGATCCGCACCTTCAAGCTCACCGGCATGATCATGTGGATCCTGTTTGCGGCCCATGCCTTCAGCGCTGCGTACCAAAGCATGGGCGCACAGGAGCTGATCGAGGGCCTGATGAACATGGTGCCCGGTGGGCCCTGGGGCATCATCATCGCCATGATGGTAATCGTGTTCCTGCTGGCGATGGTGCTGGATCCGGTGGGTATCATGCTGATCACCCTGCCGGTGTTCATGCCGATCGTGGAATCCCTGGGCTTCGATCCGATCTGGTTCGGCATCCTGTTCGTGATCAACATGGAAATCGGCTACATGACGCCACCCTTCGGCTTCAACCTGTTCTACCTGAAGGGCATCGTGCCGCCGTCGATCACCATGAAGGATATCTACAAGTCGATCATTCCCTTCGTGATTGTGGAGATCATCGGCATCATCCTGATCATGATCTTCCCGGAAATTGCCACATGGCTGCCGGATCTGTTTTTCTGAACCTGGCCTGAACGCAAAGTTGCCAGCCAAAGCGGGTAAGCGCTAATCTCGTGGGACTTCCGGACAAAGGAACCGGAAGCCCACACAAGGAGAACAGACATGGATAACCCGCAACGAGAGCCGATGCTGGCATTGAACAGCGTCATCCTCACAGTATTTTTCTTCCTGCTTACTCTACTCCCTGCCCAAAGCCAGGCCGACACCCTGTCCGACCAGAGAGTCGCCTCGTTTATCGAAAGCGTTCAGGCGGCACAAACACTGGCACCGGAATTCGAGGAGCTGGAGCGTCAGATGGATAGCCAGAACGAGAGCGCCATGCCGGATTTCTCCCGGATCGTGTCGGGATCCCTGGAGCAGATGAAAGGCCATGAAGCCTATGGCCGCCTCGAAGACGTGGTGCAGGATCACGGCTTCGACAACCTTGAATCCTGGGGTGCCACCGGAGACCGGGTTTTCCAGGCCTGGATGGCCATCGAAATGGCAGAGCAGAAGCCGGCCGCCAGGCAGGAGATGGAAGCCGCGCTCGCCGAGATGGAAAACAGCCCTCACATGACGGCCGAACAGAAAGCCCAGATGCGGGCCATGATGGAGGGTGCGATGGGCGCCATGCAAAGCGCGAGCAACGCTCCGGCGGCAGATATCGAGGCGGTGCGTCCCCACGTAGAGGCGCTGAGACAGCTAGGCGAGGAGTAGGAAGCAGCCACCGGAAAACAGAAAGCCCGGCAAGATCACTTGCCGGGCTTTTTCATTGCCACGTTTCATTCAACCGTGATGTGGATACCTTTGCTCAGGACATCAGGTTGTAGAAAAAGACGATGGCAACTGCGATGGGAGTCACGAACCGGATCAGGTTGTACCAGAGGGTAAAGGCTCCTCCCTGAAGGGCCAGATCGGATTTCAGCGACTCTTTGGCCACGAACCAGCCGACAAATACCGCCGTCAGCAAACCGGAGAGCGGCAGCAGCACGTTGGCTGTGAAGAAGTCCAGCAGGTCGAAGATGGTCTTGCCTTCGAAGCGCTCAAACATGGCGAGCGGCGCGACGTCGGCCCAGACATTCAGCGACAGAATCGAAGCAATGCCCAGCGCCCAGCAGAGCACACCGACAAGGATGGAACTGCCTGTACGGGCCAGGCTGGTTTTTTCCTCAACCCACTCAACTACCGGCTCCAGCAGGGAAATACCGGAGGTCCAGGCGGCGAACAACAGCAGGATAAAGAACAGGGTGCCAAACAGGCCGCCCATGGGCATATTGCCAAAGGCCAGCGGCAGGGTCTGGAAAATCAGTCCGGGACCGGCACCGGCTTCCAGACCGTTGGCAAACACCACCGGGAAAATGGCCAGACCGGCCAGGAGTGCGACGACGGTATCCATGATGGCCACGCTGACAGCGGTGCGACCAATGGACACATCCCGACCCAGATAGGAACCGTAGGCCATCATGATGGCCATACCGAGGCTCAGGGTAAAGAAGGCGTGGCCAAGGGCGATCAGAACCCCGTTGATGGTCAGGGCACCAAAATCCGGCATAAACAGGAAGCTGACGGCCTCACCAAAATGGCCTGTCGTGGTGGCATAACCTACCGCCACCAGCAGCAACAGAAACAGGGCCGGCATCAGGATGGTAACGGCCCGTTCCAGGCCTCCTTTCAGTCCCTGAGACACCACCAGAATAACCAGCGCCATGAAGATCGTGTGCCAGAGCAGCAGCTGCCCGGGGCTGGCCAGCAGGCCGCCGAACAACTCACCGATGGAGTCTGCGGTGCCACCGGTAAAGTCGCCCATGGCGGCATGTCCCACATAGGACGCTGCCCAGCCGCCGATCACCGAGTAGAAAGAGAGGATCACAAAGGCCGCGATCATCCCGATGATGGCCGAGATCCGCCAGCCCGGCGCGCTGAGGTTGCGCTCTGCCACCAGCCGCATGCTGGTGATGGGGTTATGTCGGCCATTCCGGCCGATAAACACTTCCGCCATCATGATGGGGATACCGATCACTGCGATACACAGCAGATAAACCAGCACGAAGGCGCCACCACCGTTTTCGCCGGTAACGTAGGGGAACTTCCAGATATTACCGAGACCGACGGCCGAACCGGTTGCCGCCAGAATAAACGCCAACCGGGAAGACCAGAGACCACGGGCGGCCCCTGAACCGTTGCCCGAAACCGAGTTGGACTGAGTCATGTTGTGTTCCTGTGCTTTTGGCTGAGGAATGTCTTCAAAAAGGGATAGCCACGGCGTTGCCGGGGCAATTGGGGCGGGATTCTGCCAGCACTGGCGCGTCGATGCCAGTGCTGGCGCACTCCCGGTCCGGATTGGTCCGGCGGGAGGAAAAGGAAGCTAAAGCTAACTAGCCGTTTTTGCTGATAAACCTGGCTATCAGGTCTTTCAGGCCACGGGACATGGCGCTGAGCCGGTCACTGCTCTGCTTGGCGGAGTCGGCCTGGGCATCACTATGATCGGCCAGCTCGGCAATATTGGTAATCTGGCGATTGATCTCGTCGGACACCTGGCTCTGCTCCTCAAAGGCCGCAGACATACTGATAAAGCTGTCGGAAATGGTCTGGATCGAGGTCACGATATCGCGCAGCGAGTTCTCGGCCTCCCGCACCTTTTCAAGGCCCTGACCGGCAACAGCCTCACCGTCCCGGGTTGCCTGGACCGCCGAGTCCACCTGCTGACGGAAATCATCGATCACGTTCTGGATCCGCACGGTGGATTCCCGAGTCCGGCGGGCCAGTGAGCGCACCTCATCCGCTACCACTGCAAAACCCCGGCCCTGCTCACCGGCACGCGCCGCTTCGATAGCCGCGTTCAATGCCAGAAGGTTGGTTTGCTCGGCAATATCGGAAATCAGGTTGGCGGCTTCACCGATGCTGTTGGTGGACTCACCCAGCTTGCTGATCGTCGAACCAATACCATTTACGCGGGTTACCAGCTCTTCAATCGCAACCAGCGCTTCGGCGCTCCGGTCGCTGCCCACACCCGCAAGACGATTGGCCTCCTCGGCTTCACGGGCGTTACTGGTCACCGACTCGGCCACTTCCTGGATTGAGGCGGTCATTTCATTGATGGCCGAGGCAGTCTGATCGGTTTCCGCCCGCTGCCGGGCGATTGCCGCCGCGCCATCGCTGATATAGCCGTGGGAGGCCCGCGCCTGCTCATAGAGCAGTTCTGCCTGGTCATCAATCCGCGCCAGGGCCGTCCGAACACGGGCCTCTTCACTGACCAGCAACAGCGACAGCTGCGAGAACAGTCCGCGTTCGTCGCTGTAGGTACGGGCAACAATGGGATCCCGGAAGGCATCTGGGCGAAGGTCCAGCAGCTTGCGCAAGCGAGCGGCCAGGGAGTTGAACACGAGGCCAAACCCCAGGGCGTGACCCACAACAATCAGGCCTGCTGCCAACCAAGGTTGGTTGATCTTGAGGGCACCAAGGCTGAGTACCAGCGACACCAGGAATGGCCAGCCGGAACGGAGCATCGACAAGGCACGATTGCTGAAGGATGAGGTCATCTTCCCGGCAGAGATCTTGGAATACAGCCGCTCGGCCCTGGCGATCTGCTCGCGGGTCGGCTCGACCCGAACCGACTCGAAGCCAACCATCTGGCCGTTCTCACGGATCGGCGTAACGTACGCACTGACCCAGTAATGGTCGCCGCTCTTCGCCCGGTTCTTCACCACACCCATCCAGGCCTTGCCGGCCTTCAGGTAATCCCACATATCCTTGAATACGGCCTGGGGCATGTCCGGATGGCGGATGATGTTGTGAGCCTGGCCAACCAGTTCTTCCCGGGAGAAACCGCTGATTTCCACAAACTCTTCGTTGCAGTAGGTGATCACCCCTTTCAGGTCCGTGGTGGTAATCAACCGACCGCCTTTCCGCATTTTTACTTCACGCTGGGTTACCGGGAGATTCTTGCGCATAAACGGACCTTCTGACTCGGGGCTGACCACGGGGATAAATATGGGCAAACAAGGGTAAGCCCCGATGAATATCATTGATATTCATCAAAGGTTACCTTGCGTATGTGGAGTGTAACGGCAGAGGTGAGCGGAACCTTAGTGCGTGCAGGTACTTATGTCGTAACCGCCAGCCGGGCCCGGGGATGGAAGCGGGCGTTTACCCAGAGGGAGAAGGCAATCACGCCACCGCCAATCGCCAGCCTCAGCAAATCGGCGTCGCGATTCCAGATCAGCAGGTTGACGATCAGGCCTGCAGGCACCAACGCATTGTTCATGATAGCCAGGGTGCCGGCGTCAACCACACAGGCACCGCGATTCCACAGGAACAGACCCAGGCCGGAGGCAGCAAGCCCCAGCCATGCCAGGATGCCCCACTGTACCGGTGTGGTCGGCAGCTTCTCGGCATTGCCGAATATCAGGAAGGACGGCAACGCAATAATCAGGGCGCCAAAGAAGAAATAGCCGAAGGTTCGGTAGCCCGGCAGATCACTCTGGTAGTGTTGCATCACGTGCTTGTAACCTACCTGGCCGGCTGCAAAGGTAAAATTCGCCACCTGCAGCAAAAGGAAGCCGGTAATGAAGTCCTCACTGAGCCCGTCGTAGCGTATGATACCCGCCCCGACAGTTGCGATGGCTGCAGCCAGGAGCGCCACCGGTGAAAACCGGCGAAACAGGGCGTCATCCAGCAGGGTCACATACAGCGGAGTGAAAATCGTGAACAGCAGGACTTCCGGGACTGTCAGGTAGCTAAAGGACCGGTACAGACAGAGGTAGGTAATCCCGAACTGCAGCATGCCGGTAACCAGAATACCCAGCTTCTGTCCGGAAGCCACGCCCCGCCAACGGGTGAACGGCAGAAAGACCAGAGCACCGAGCAGCACACGGCTGAGCACGGCAAAATCGCTGTCCACCTGGCCGGCCAGAAATTCGCCGATCAGACTGAATGAAAACGCCCACAGAACGGTAACAAAAACCAGAAGTCCCATCGCCACTGCCATCTGTTGTGATCAAGGCGCGTACTTTAACGGTTTTCGGAGAAACTTGCAGTGCAGAAACACGGGATAAAACCCCATGGATGAGATCCACCAGCCATTACCGGAACCCCGCCAGCCGCTGGTCACCAGAACACTGACAGAGTGGCGAACCCTCGCCATTCTGGGCGGGCCAATCCTGATCGCCCAACTGGCCCAGATGGCCAACGGCGTGATCGATACCATCATGGCCGGCCACGCGAGTGCCGAGGATCTTGCGGCAGTGGGTATTGGTAGCAGCCTGTGGATGCCCCTGTTCCTGTTTTTCATAGGCATGCTGGGGGCACTGCAGCCAATTATTTCCGGCTACAACGGTGCCCGGGAGGTGGGGAAAATCATGCCTGCAACCTGGCAGGGGCTTTACCTGGCCGCCGCCGGATCCGTGATCATGATCCTGCTGCTGACTCACGTGCACCCGGTGCTGGCACTTCTGAACCTGGAAGCCAATACCGCACGCATCACCCAGGGCTACCTCAATGCCTTCGCCTGGGGCATCCCGGCGCTGCTGTTAATGACGGCACTACGGGGCCTGACCGATGGCCTCGGGCACACCCGCGTGATCATGGCATTCTCTGTACTCAGCACACTGATCAATCTGCCGATGAACTACATCTTCATCTACGGCAAGTTGGGGCTACCTGCGATGGGCGGTGTCGGTTGTGGCTGGGCCACATCCATTTCCAACGGTGTCGCGGCAGCGGCACTGCTCGTGTATCTGAACCGAAGCCGGGTTTACCGTCAGTTTCACCTGATTGCCGATTGGGTGAAGCCGGACCTGGCAGGCATGCGCTACATCCTCGGCATCGGCGTGCCCATCGGCTTCACCATCTTTGTCGAGGCCAGCCTGTTCTCGGTCATTGCTCTGTTTCTGGCACCCCTTGGCCCGGTGGTGGTGGCCGGGCACCAGATTGCCCTGAACGTGGTATCTCTACTGTTCATGCTGCCGTTGAGCATCGGTATGGCGCTGACTCTCCGGGTCAGCTTCCTTATCGGTGCCCGGGCACCCGCCACCGCAAGACTCATCTCCCGAAGTTCACTGATTCTGGCGGCTGCTACAGCGCTGGTTTTTGCAATACTGCTGTTCGTATTCTCCCGGGAGATCGCAGCACTCTATACCAGTGATACCGAGGTACAGGCGGTCACCGTGAAGCTTCTGATGTTCGCGGCCCTGTTCCAGATTGCCGATGTTATCCAGGTAACCTGCATCAGTGCCTTGCGGGGTTACAAGGACACCCGCATTCCCATGTTCATCATGCTGTTTTCATTCTGGGGCGTCGGCATGCCACTGGGGTATGTGCTGACGTTCATGGACTTGTTGGTGCCGGCCATGGGGGCTGCCGGCTTCTGGGTAGGCCTCACGGGGGGCCTGGCATCTGCCAGCATTCTGCTGGGGTGCAGACTCTTTCTGTTTGCTCCCAATAGCGATCAGGCCGTTTCGGCTGCAAGCTCCGGCGTGCGCTGAGCATCGGCAAATACAACACGATCCCGGCCAGCTTCCTTGGCCTCATAGAGTGCCGCATCCGCCCGGGCAAGCCAGCTATCAACGCTTTCGCCATGCTCGAGCAGTGCCACGCCGAACGACGCCGTCACCGAACCGCCGGGGTGCTTCATGTATTTGCGCAGCACCTGTTGCAGGTTGTTCATCACTGCCTTGAGGCCAATGCCATCGACACCCGGCAGGAGCAGTACGAATTCTTCGCCACCGTACCGGAACAGCTGGTCTGACTTGCGGGTGTTCTGTTTCAGCAGCGCCACCAGATCGGTCAAGACACCATCGCCCACGCCATGGCCATGCTCATCGTTGATCTTCTTGAAATGATCGATATCCAGCATGACCAAGGCATAGGGCAAACCGGTACGCTCGGCATTCGCTGCCGCCAGATCCAGCTCCTGATCCATTGAGCGCCGGTTCTTGATGCCGGTCAGCGGATCGATCGTTGCCAGATGCTCCAGACGCTCCCGCTGATCATGGTTCCTGTGGGCAAAGACATAGGCGCAGGCACTGACCACAAAGGCCGTTGAAGCAAACGACCACATCTGGACATCAGAGCGGAAAGCCCCACCATGAACCATCAGGGCAATGACCGAGGCAATGTTCAGGGCTACCGCAATCCTGGGATTAACGAGAAAGAAGGTAGTGACAAGACACGGGTATAACCAGAACAGTCCCGGCTCGCCTACCACAATGCCCACGACGACCGCGCCGCCACAAGCAACACTGGCGACAACCACGCCACTTCGTCGCGTGTCCCCGGTTACCCATGCATAGACCAGCGCAGAGCAGATACCGAGAAGAATCGTTGTATCCACCAGTCCGGCCAGCAGATTGCCCTGCAGGTAGCGCATCACGGCAAATGGAGTAATCCCCAGAAACGCGCTCACCCCCAGCAGGGTGATGATCGATAATCGGAAATCGGAAATCGGTCTTGAGGCGATGGAGCATTTAGCGTTTTCGTCCGACAAAAGTACTATCCAGAATCCCAGAATAGCTCAACCAATTTGAATGATCGTTAAAGGACAACGATTCTTTACATATTCTCTATCAAAAAAGACAAAGTGTGAACGCTTGCTCATTTTTTCTTCCTCCCGAAACAGGGGCAGCGGTAAAATCAGGTAAAACCGCACTGCTTCCTGGCCAGAGCCAGCCCGCGCCAGTGGAGCCCCAGCCGCATTCGGGGTTACACTGGCGACACAATTAACCTGCACCAGAGACACCTGATTTGACCGAACTTGTCCGAATTGCGCCCGGGGCGCTGACCATCGGCCGGCCCCTGCCCTGGGACGTCTACGATGCAGACGGTAATATCCTTCTGCGCCAGGGCTATGTGATTCAGACAGATTCCCAGCTGGAGCAATTGTTCGAGCGCGGCCGATTCAAACCTCGCAAGATCGAACGCCCTCAGGAAGAAGTGTTCGAGGATAACCGGGACAGGAACCCGTTTGCCGATTACCCGGACCTGCTCCACTCCCTTGAAGCAACCCTGAAAGCCATTACCGATTCTGATCCTTCGGCCCAAAAACGGCTCCTCGGCCTGGCCCGGATGATCGAGCGCACCTGCACGGAATCACCCGATGCAACCCTGGCACTGGTTCACCTCTACTCAATTGGCCCGGTCATTCACGAACAGATCCTGTTTTACGCCATTCTTTGCCAGTTTATTGGCCGGCAATTTGGCCTGGAGGAGAAAAGAGTTGCAGTACTGACTGCTGCCGCCCTCACTGCCAACCTCGGGCTCGTGCCCATCGCCGACAAGCTGAATGCCTCCAATACAGTGCTGAACGATGAACAGCGCGGCGTCATTCGCAAACACCCCGAACGCAGCATCCAGGCCCTGCAGGCCGCGGGCATTGATAACAAGCTCCTGTTGACCATCATTGCGCAACACCATGAGCAAGCCGACGGAAGCGGCTACCCGAAAGGTCTGAGTGGCACCGAAATACGGCCGGAAGCGGAAATCCTGGCGCTGGCAGAGCGGTATGTGGCCATGATCACCAAACGTGCCTACCGGCAGCGCATGAACGTGGCCGACGCCCGGAAGCTGATTGCCAACCTGGCCGACGGCAAGTTCCGACCGGCCATCCCCAAGGCCCTGCTGCAGATTCTCGGGGAGTATCCGCCCGGCATTCTGGTTCGTCTGGAAAACAACGAAGTGGGCGTGGTCACGCGCCGGCCAGTCAGAGCCCGGGGACCTTTCGTCAAGGCCATCTTCGGCTCCCGGGGCAACCGTTACACTGGCACCTTCGAGCGGGACACCAGCGAGCCGGACTTCGGCATCCAGTCCCTGGAAGAGCCGGAAGTCATGCCTTCCATGGACTTCAGCTTGGTCTGGGGCTTCCGCTCCTGACCATCGTCACCACGCTATAAACCCAGTGCTTTTGCATGATGATCAAGGTGATCATCAATGAATGAGGCAATGAAGAAATAGCTGTGATCATAACCTCGGTGCATGCGCAGGTTGATGTGATGGTGGAACTTCTCACAGGCGTCCGCCAACGCATCCGGGTTCAGCTGGCTGTCCAGAAACTCGTCCGCAGTACCCTGGTCCACAAGTAGCGGCAACCGCTCCCGAGCGGTGGGAATGAGCAACGTGGCATCCCATTCTTCCCAACTTCGCGGATCGTCTCCAAGATAGCCCTTGAAGGCTTTCTGACCCCAGGGACACTCGGTTGGGTTGGCGATGGGCGCAAACGCCGACACCGAGGCGTAGCGGCCCGGATTTTTCAGTGCGCAGATCAGAGCGCCGTGGCCGCCCATGGAGTGGCCGCTGACTGAGCGCTTGTCTGTTACCGGCAATTCATTCTCGATCAACTGCGGCAATTCCTTCACCACATAGTCGTACATCCGGTAATGGGGTGCCCAGGGTTGCTCGGTGGCGTTGATGTAGAAGCCGGCGCCGGAGCCAAAGTCATAACTGTCATCCTCGCCCGGCAGGTTCACTCCACGGGGGCTGGTGTCAGGACAGACGATGGCCATACCCAACTGAGCGGCCCGTTTCTGGGCGCCGGCTTTCTGCATGAAATTCTGGTCGGTGCAGGTCAGCCCCGACAGCCAGTAGAGGACTGGCACCTTCTTCGGGTTGGAGCCCACAGCCACGGGCGGCAGATACACCGCAAATTCCATGTCGCATTCGAGGGTAGCGGAGGTATGCCGGTAGCGGCGGTGCTCGCCTTCGAAACTGACGTTCGTGGATAGGAGTTCCATAGTGTCCTCAATTTTGGGAAAAGTGTGTTTCAGTATTCGGCACTGGCGTGCTTCGGCGGTTCCAGACCAAAGCCCGTTCGTGCCAGCTCGGCCAGGATAGCAGTACGCGTGACAATACCGATCAGTTTGCCGTGATCCACAACAGGGTACACCTTTGGCTTGCCCGCACCGAGGTTCTGGGCGAGATCGACCACCGACATCTCTGCCGAAATCGTGACCGGTTTCCGGAACATGACATCGTCAACGAGCGGGTCGCCCTCCCGATGATAGCCGCTGACCAGCAGAGCATGGATGCAATCCTGCTCGGAGATAAAACCGATCACATGGCGCTGGTCATCAACGACCGGCAGACCAGTCACGTGGTTGTGGAGCAGCGTCTTCACCACTTTGGTGAGCTGCGTGCCGCAACGGACCGGCTCGATGTGGTTCCACATGACATCTGAAACTTTGAGTGAACGCATGGGCAGAATCTCTCTCCTCGGTGGATGGTCGCCATTGTAATGAGCATAGGCAATCACCCCTGAATCCACCACTTTTACCGGGCCATCGGTTTACATGGGAAAATTTCTGACTAAACTCAGCCGGTTATACCCAATCCGGGTCAAAAATCCAAACCAATCCATGGCAGACAGAGGGAGATCCCATGGAAGCTATTTCTGAATTCGTAGGGCAGATAAACGGGCTGGTCTGGGGCCCACCCATGCTGGTTCTGATACTGGGTGTCGGGGTTTTCCTCAGCCTCGGTCTCAAGATGATGCCGGTTCTGAAGCTGGGCGCCGGCTTCCGGCTGATGTGGAAAGGCCGCTCCGCCGCGGGATCTGAATCCGAGGGTGAAATCCCGCCGTTCCAGGCGTTGATGACAGCGCTCTCAGCCACCGTTGGCACAGGCAACATTGCCGGGGTTGCCACAGCCGTGTTCCTTGGGGGCCCCGGCGCGCTTTTCTGGATGTGGCTTACGGCCCTTGTGGGCATGGCCACCAAGTACTCCGAGGCGGTCCTGGCGGTGCGTTTCCGCGAAGTCGACGAACGCGGTGCCCACGTGGGCGGCCCGATGTATTACATCCGCAACGGCCTGGGTCGCAAGTGGGCCTGGCTTGGCGTCCTGTTTGCCGTCTTTGCCGCCATCGCCGGTTTCGGCATCGGCAATACTGTGCAGGCAAATTCGGTTGCCGATGTCATGGAGACCAACTTTGGGCTGCCGCACTGGGTGACCGGCCTCGTTCTTATGGCTCTGGTGGGTATGGTCCTGATCGGCGGTATCCGCAGGATCGGCCATGTCGCCAGCGCCCTGGTGCCGTTGATGGCAGTTTCCTATCTGCTCGCCGGGCTTGTGGTTTTGGCTATCAACGCCGCCGATATTCCTGCCGCTTTTGCCCTGGTGATCAAACATGCCTTCAGCCCCATCGCCGCCGAGGGTGGGTTTGCCGGTGCGGCAGTCTGGGCAGCCATCCGCTTCGGGGTGGCCCGTGGCATCTTCTCCAATGAAGCCGGCCTGGGCTCCGCGCCCATTGCCCATGCCGCCGCACAAACCCGAAACCCGATCAATCAGGGCATGGTAGCCATGCTCGGCACCTTCATCGATACCATTATCATCTGCACGATTACCGGACTGGTGATTATCACCTCCGGCACCTGGACCTCCGGGGAATCCGGGGCGGCACTGACCTCCATGGCATTCCAGGAGGCGCTGCCCGGCGTTGGCAACTATCTTGTAGCCATTGCCCTCGCGGTTTTTGCGTTCACAACCATTCTGGGCTGGTCATTCTATGGTGAGCGCTGCATCGAGTTCCTGTTCGGCGTAAAGGCCATCGTGCCGTACCGTATTGCATGGATTCTGGCTATCCCGGTGGGTGCCACCCTGAATCTGGGCTTTGTCTGGCTGGTGGCAGACACCCTGAATGCCATGATGGCATTGCCGAACCTGATTGCCCTGCTGATGCTGAGCCCGATTGTGTTCAAGCTCACCCGTGAGCATTTTGAGAAGGAGAAAGCGCTGGGGGTCTGAGCCCCTTGTAATTGCCTCATCTGGCACCAAGGTTTGTCGTATACACTCAGAACATAACCCGGCCGTTTCAGGGCCGGAATAACAAACGAAATTGTCACTAACATGATCAAAGGAGAGTACACATGACTTTACGTCTCGGAGATACCGCCCCTGATTTTGAACAGGACTCCAGTGAAGGGAAGATTTCGTTTTACGACTGGCTGGGCGACAGCTGGGGCGTGCTGTTCTCGCACCCGGCGGATTTCACCCCGGTCTGCACCACCGAGCTGGGCCTGACCGCCAAACTGAAGGACGAGTTCGCCAAGCGCGGCGTCAAGGCCATCGCACTGAGCGTTGATCCGGTCGATTCCCACCACGAGTGGATCAAGGACATCAATGAAACCCAGGGCTGCGCGGTAAACTTCCCGATCATTGCAGACCATGATCGCAAGGTGTCCCAGCTGTACGACATGATTCACCCGAATGCCGACAGCAGCCTCACCGTGCGCTCGCTGTTCGTGATCGACCCGAACAAGAAGGTTCGCTTGATGATTACCTACCCGGCCAGCACCGGTCGTAACTTCAACGAAGTTCTGCGGGTGATCGATTCGCTGCAGCTGACCGACGAACACAAGGTCGCGACCCCGGGCAACTGGGAGCGTGGTGGCGATGTGGTTATCGTTCCGTCCCTTCAGGACGAGGAAGAAATCAAGCAACGCTTCCCGAAAGGCTACAAGGCTGTCAAATCCTACCTGCGGATGACACCAGACCCGAAAGCCAACTGGAGCGGTGACTGATCACTAGCCTCTTAAGCCTATAAAAAAGGCCGGGCAGCATTCGCTGTCCGGCCTTTTTCATGGTCGTGGATCAGGCAATCAGAATGCCGGAACCACCGCACCCTCATACTTTTCCATGATGAAGTCGCGAACCGCATCAGACTTCAGAGCCGCAGCCAGTTTCTGCATAGCCTCGCTGTCCTTGTTGTCCGGACGGGCCACCAGGATGTTCACATAAGGTGACTCGGAGCCCTCAATTACCAATGCATCTTCAGACGGGTTCAGGCCGGCTTCCAGCGCATAGTTGGTATTGATTAGCGCAAGGTCGACCTGGTTCAGGATACGGGGCAGGGTGGCAGCTTCCAGTTCCTTGAAGTCGAGATCTTTCGGGTTATCGGCGATATCACGGGGTGTTGCAGTGATCTTGCTCTCGTCTTTCAGGGTGATCACGCCGGCCTTCTGCAGGAGCAGCAGCGCACGGCCACCGTTGGTCGGGTCGTTCGGAATGGCAACCACCGCACCTTCTTTGAGCTCGTCCAGCGAATCAATCTTGCTGGAGTAGGCGCCAAACGGCTCAACGTGAACGCCGGTCACGGTTACCAGATTGGTACCACGGCCTTCGTTGAATTCATCCAGGTACGGCTGGTGCTGGAAGAAGTTGGCGTCCATCCGCTTCTGGTCCACCTGGATATTCGGCTGGATGTAATCGGTGAATACCTTCACGTCCAGTTCCACGCCCTGCTCGGCCATCTGAGGCTTCACGAATTCCAGGATTTCGGCATGGGGAACCGGGGTGGCAGCTACGGAGAGTTCTTCGGCAGCAACGGCGCCGGAGAACGTGGCTGCGGCAGCTAGTGCTGCGAGTGTTTTCTTCAGATTCATAGATCGATTCTCCTGTTGAGCATCTTGAACAAATGAGTTCGGGTTCGGAGTACGGCCGGCGGTCGGTCGGAGTACCCTTCCGAAAAACGCCCGTGAATACGTCCGTGTAGGGCTCGGTCGCGCCATCCCTGGCGCTCCACGTTTTCGGAAGGGTACTCCGACCGCCCAACGGCCTATATCCAGCTTTTCTACTTTCTGCTGAAGTACAGAACCAGACGGTCGCCGACCATCTGCAGCACCTGTACGAAAATAACCAGTAGCGCGACTGTAATGACCATTACGTCGGTCTGGAATCGTTGATAGCCGAAGCGGATGGCGAGGTCGCCCAAGCCACCGCCACCAATAACGCCGGACATGGCCGCGTAGGAAACCAGAGTGATCGCAGTAACGGTGATACCGGCAATGATGCCTGGCAGCGCTTCCGGTAACAGAGCACCGAAGATGATCTGTTTAACGCTGGCGCCCATGGCCTGGGTGGCCTCGATGATGCCGCGATCCACTTCTCGCAGGGAGGTTTCCACCAACCGTGCGAAGAACGGCGCACCGCCCGCCACCAGCGGCGGAATCGCTCCGGCGACGCCCAGCGACGTGCCGATCAGCATTACGGTGAAGGGGATCATTACGATCAGCAGGATGATGAATGGCACCGAACGGAGCACGTTCACCACGAACGACAGCACCGCATAGGCCACCGGCTGTTCCAGCAGCTGGCGTTTGCCGAACAGGAACAGAAGAACGCCGATGGGTAGGCCGATCAGGACGCTGAACAGCAGGGACATACCCACCATCACCAGGGTATCCCAGCTGGCCCAGCCAATTTCGGTCCAGTCTACATTGCTTAACAGGTCTTCCATCAGCGCAGCACCTCCACGTGAACGTCGGCAGCCTTGAGCGCCTGCATGGCCACCTCGAGATCACCGCCCACCAGTGACAGGGTCAGCTGGCCGTATGGTGTGTCCTTGATGTGGTCGATTCGGCCGGAAAGAATGCTGAAATCCACGCCGGACTCCCGGGCAACGCTGCCCAGCAGCGGTTTATAGGTGGATTCGCCCTTGAAGGTCAGGCGGAGGATCCGGCCGCTGGCCTTGCTCAGGTCCTCCTGGAGTTCGTCCCGGTCAATGCTTTCGCTCTCGAAGACAAAGTCTCGTGTGGTCGGGTGCTTCGGGTGCAGGAACACCTCGCTGACCGGGCCCATTTCGACCACTTCACCAGCGTCCATCACTGCCACGCGATCGCAGACCCGGCGCACCACGTCCATTTCATGGGTGATCAGTACGATGGTCAGGCCCAGTTCCCGGTTGATGTCGGCCAGCAGCTTCAGCACCGACTGGGTCGTTTGCGGGTCAAGAGCGCTGGTGGCTTCGTCGCAAAGCAGGATCGTGGGCCGGCAGGCCAGGGCGCGGGCAATGCCCACTCGCTGTTTCTGCCCGCCGGAGAGCTGCGATGGGTATTTGTTGGCGTGGTCGGTGAGGCTGACCCGGGCCAACAGTTCCTCAACCCGATCCCGAATCTCGGCCTTCGAGTAGATCCCCGCCAGCTTCATCGGGAAGGCAATATTGTCCGCCACGGTTTTCGACGACAGCAGGTTGAAGTGCTGGAAGATCATTCCCACCTTGCGGCGAAAGGCACGGAGTTCGGCAGCGTCGTAGTCGGTAATGTTCTCGTCGTCGATCAGAATACGACCGCCGGTGGGTGGTTCCAGCAGGTTGATCAGACGCACCAGCGTCGATTTACCGGCGCCGGAATGGCCAACGATGCCGAATACCTCGCCGGTTTCAATGGTCATATCGGTGGGATGAAGCGCGGGGATCGCCCGGCCGCCTACCTGATACGACTTCTGTACCTGGTCAAATACAATCACGGTCAGCGCCTTGTGGGTGCAGCGTTAAAAACCGGCGATTATAGCCCATTCGGTTGGCAAACCCGAATTCCGGAATGATTCTCAGTGTGGGTAGATGTCCCTACACAAACGGTTACCTGACATCCGCCACAGCCCTGAACTAAACTTGGAAGTCATAAGAACCTTAATTTCCCTCCGTTTCGAGAGCCGCGCCACCCAGAGATGCCAAAACGTGACCATTGAAAAACAGCCAACGCCCTCACGGATGAACTCCACCCAGGCATGGGTCACTTATCTCAGCAAGGTCGAGCTGCCGGTTCTGGCCAACACTCTCAAGCGTATCAATGAGTTGACGGACAGCCAAAACAGCACGGTTAACGAACTGGCCAACGTCATCCTCAACGATGCCCAGCTCACCTCCCAGGTGCTGAGACTGTCCAACACCGTGTTCTACAACCAGACGCGGACGCAGGTCAGCACGGTCAGTCGGGCCATTACCCTGATCGGCTTCGATGCCGTGAAATCCATGGCCATTTCCTCGCTGATCGTCGACGCGCTCCTGAAACGCAACGACCGCCCGCACCTCTTGCGCTGCCTGGCACGAGCCAGTCACGCCGCGGTTCAGGCACGGTGTCTGATGCCCAAACGGAATGAAACGGCCCTGGAGGAGGTTTTTATCGGGGCCTTGCTGATGAACATCGGCGAGCTGGCGTTCTGGTCCTGCGAGACAGAACAGGCGACGGAACTCGAGGAACGACTGCGGCTTGAGGAACCGCCGGTTGAGGCCCAGAAAGCCGTTCTGCACTCAACGTTTACCGAAATCACCCGCGGTCTTGTGGAGGCCTGGTCCCTCGGGCCATTTATCAGGGATGTTGTGTCTCCGGGTCAGGCCAATTCCATGGCTTCGAGCCTGGTGCGGAATTCCGTGGAAATGGCCCGACTGTCAGAACAGGGCTGGAGCGGTCCGGACATGGACAAGGTATTGGAACGCCTGGGCAGGGATATTGGTGAGCCCCCGGCGGTGGTTCGCGACCAGCTCAAGGTGAACGCATCGGAGGCCACCCGCGTGGCCGTTTCCCTGGGCATTCCGCAAGTCACTGCCATGATGCCCGGCGCCGAGGGCAAATCAGGCGACACCGGCGCAAGGGCGCCGGACATGGATGCAGAGCTGCAGCTTGAAATCCTGCGCGAATTAAGCCATTGCCTCGCCGAGAAACCGGATATCAACGAAGTCTGTCAGCTGGTAATTGAAGGCATACACCGTGCTATTGGTATGCAGCGAGTCGCCCTGTTGATGAGTGACCGCACCGGCAACGAACTGGTGCCCCGAAAACTCGGCGGCCGTGGCACCGAGGAATGGCGCGAACATTTCGTGATTCCCAAGGACGGCACCGGGCCACTGGGCCCGCTTCTGCCTCACGCCCATTGCAGCATCTACGAACCAAAACCAAACGCCGAAGGCGTGGCGTATGATCGCTGGCTGGGCAAAGTGCCGGCGTTGATTGGCCCGATCAAGGCAAATGGAAGGCTGGTCGGTCTGTTCTATGCCGACAATGCATCCGGTGCTTACCTGCCCTCAAGAGAGCAGCTATCAGCCTTCGGCCACTTTATCCAAAACGCACAACTCTGTCTGACGTTGCTATCCACACACTGACAGCCGGAGCGAAAGGTTCCGGCTGTCAGTTACCTTTCAGTGGAGAGCTCGCATCTGACGCGGATAGAGCGCTGCACTGACTTCCGGCTCTTCCAGCAGGTCGGCCAGCTCGCGGTCTACGTTAGTCTCTTCACCTTCTTCCGGCAACGGCTCGAACAGGGTGCTCAGCCAGGAGGCTACGGAGGGTGCTTCGTCCCGTTTGTAATCGGTGGACAGCGCCTTGATCCGGCGGAAGCCGATGATGCGCTGGTGTTTGGGATCCCGAATCTGTTCAAAACCCCGCCAGTAGACGTGATCCCTGGTGTGCAGTTGCACGAACAGGGTGTCGATGGGGCCGTCTGAATCGTCGGCACCCTCGGCTTCTTCCTCAATGGCTTCCGGGGCCGCTTCGGCTTCCACTTCGGGTTTCTTGTGACGGATGGTGGTCCAGGCCGGGTACAGCACGGCCACGGCATCCGCTTCAACATGCTCGCGGGCGGCGCGGAGGATCAACCCCCAGCGGGCCTTGTCGGCATCGGTTTCAAGGGAATTGATGGGCAAGTCATAGCTTTGTTCGCTGGACAGGACGATGGCCATCATGGGGGCGTCTAACTCCCCCATGGCCTCGGCCTGTGCTACTGATACCAGTTCGTCGATTGCCATCGGTTGGTTCATAATACGCTCGCCTCCTCGATGCCATCAGGGTCGTTCAGGAAGAAGGGGTCTTCCTGACTAACAGCATAGCCTGTTCCGGCTACAAAGATAAACGTGGAGTTTCCCCAGCCGGATCACAACCCCGGATACCTCAGAACGCGTCCTCAAGCCTTTCGTAGTTGCTGAACCAGGGATTGGCCTCTTCCAGTTGGCCCGCCAGCTGAAGCAGGGTCGCTTCGGCGCCGTGGGGACCGCCAAACTGGACCCCGACCGGTAACCCTTCGGCAGTCCAGTGCATCGGCACAGACATGGCCGGTGTCCCGGTCAGGTTTGCCAACTGGGTAAACGGCGTCCGGGCCAGGCTTTCCAGGGCCATCTGATCCACCTGTCCAGAGCGATGAACCAGTTTACCGGCCTTCAATTTCAGCATCAGACGGGCAGCGAATTTGAGGTGGGCCGGCGTTTCCAGTTCGCCGATGGCGGCCGGCAACTGCCCGGTGGTCGGGCTGAGGTAGAGATCGTAACTCCCGAAAAACGCACCCAGCGCCCTGGCAAACTCGTTCCACTGCTGGCGCCGCCGGACATAGTCGGACAGCGGCATCGTCTCACCAAGCATGCCAATCAGCCGGGTATCCAGCTCGAAATCGCTGTCGGTGGCGCCGAACTGCTCTTTCGCCTTCGCCATCAGCGCCGACACTTCACCGAAATACAGGCCGAGGTAGCAGCGGGCCAGGGCCATGCCGTCGAATTCCGGCGCAGCATACTCAACCCTGTGACCCAGATTCTCGAGAACCCGGGCCGTTTCCTCCACGGCTGCAACGCACTCCGGTGCTACCTCCGTATTGTAGGGTGAAGACGTGAACACGCCGATTCTTAGCTTGCCCGGAGACCGCTGCATGAGCTCGGAGTAGGCCGCAGACGGCCCGGGAATCTCGAACGGGTCGCCCGGAGCCGGCCCACTGAGCACATCCAGCATCGCCGCACTGTCTCTCACCGTCCGGCTGACCACATGGTCGGTAGACGCACCGGTCCAGGCTTCACCCATAAAGGGACCCGAGGAAATGCGTCCCCGGGACGGCTTGAGGCCAAACAGGCCATTGTAGGCAGCTGGAATGCGGATGGAGCCGCCGCCATCGTTGGCGCCGGCCATGGGTACAATGCCGGCCGCCACCGCCGCGCCGGAGCCGCCACTTGAGCCACCCGGGGTCAGCTCCGTGTTCCAGGGGTTGCGGGTTGGCCCCCAGAGCTCAGACTCGGTCACCGCTTTCAGACCAAACTCCGGCGTGGCGGTTCGCCCCAGGAAAACCAGCCCACCGTCCCGTGCCCGGCGGACAAATTCCGAATCCTGGGGCGCAATATTCTTTATCAGCCCCCGGCTGCCGTAGGTACACGGGTGACCCGCCTGCTCCTGGGCGAGGTCCTTGAGCAGCAGGGGCACGCCGGCAAAAACCGCCTGCTCGGGGAAGTGCTGTGCTGGCGCCTCGGAGAACTGCGGATAGCAGATCGCATTAAGTGTGCTGTTCACGCGGGTTGCCCGCTCAACCGCTGCCTCGCATACTTCCCTTGAAGTGACCTCACCCCGACGGACAAGATCAGCGAGTGCGGTAGCATCGTAACGAAGATATTCAGATTGCTTCATGGCAGGTTCCCTTTGTTATTCTGTTTTGAGGAAGGTCACGGGTATATCGTCTATGGTCAGAATTCTCAAGAGCTTACGCCAGCTTGCCGTGATTTTCATCCTGGCAGCGCCGGTTGCCGTTGCCGCCCAGGACCCGCCGCCAGCGGCCAGTGAAGACAGCGACTGGACTCGCGTGGTCCGGTCCTCGCCCTACTGGGTCAGCCAGGGGGTATTTGAAAACATCCTCACCATCCGGCGCTGGGTATTAAAAGAATCCGGCTATTGCGCCAGTGCCGAGCGCCACGTCCTCTACGATATGCGGGGGCGCTTTCTGGCCTGGATCAGTGATGGCGAAGACCGCGAGGCCACCCAGCGCCTGCTGAACACCACCCGAAAATCACTGTATGAGAATGACAAGGTGGAAGACTGGGTTGCCGGCGAGACCGGCCAGACCGGCTATCCGTTCGCCCTTTCCTGCGACCAACCCCATGTGAACGTCGACGAGGCCGTTGCGCGGTATCTTGGCACCCTGCCGGCGGACCGGATCTGGGGCGCCTGGGACGACCTCAATTTTGCCGACAGCAGTGCTCCGGAAAGCCTTCATGATGCACTGATCTACGTGTACGAGCACCGCAGCAGTCAGAACCGCCTGACTCTGCCACAAGCCTTGCCCCGCTACCTGGCGGGCCAGATCCTGATTGAGAGTGGCGCACAGGCAAGAGCCCATTCCCGGGCAAACGCCAGGGGCATCCTGCAGCTGTCACCTGCGGCTCTGTCCGACTGCCAGATTGCCCCCAACAATTTCTGGCATCGGCTGGCACAGATCGACTGCGCCCTGCGGCTGATGAACCAGAATGCCCGCAATCTGGCACCGGTGTTCCAGCAACGGTTCGGCCATTTGCCGGAGGCCAAAAGGGACCGATTGTTCACCCTTTTACTGGTTCAGGCCTATCATGGCGGCGCCGGACGGGTCCAGGCGCTGCTGGACGACCCGGTGCTGGCACAGCCAGCCGAGTATTTTGCCGCCAACCATGAACGCTTTACCGCCGGCGATATTGCCTTCGGCCTGATTTTTCACAACCTGGGGCGGGACCGCCTCGGTCTTGCATCGCTCTACTATGTGGCCGACGTTCAGCTGGCAACCGAGGCCCTGTGTCGCACGGCCAAACTCAAATCAACGGAATTCTGTGAATGGAAGTACTCAACCAACTGATACCCGAAAGCCTGAGCCTCCCGGTCGCCGTTTTCCTGCTTGCCAGCTCCACCATAACTTCGATGATCACCGCCAGCCTAGGCGCCGGTGGCGGCGTTCTGCTGCTGGTACTGATGGCCAGCTGGATGCCGCCTGCGGCCATCATCCCGGTTCATGGCATGATCCAGTTGGGCTCCAATGTTGGCCGGGCGGCACTGACCTGGCGGCACGTAGACTGGCGGGTGATTGCCGCGTTCCTGCCCGGTGTGATCGCAGGGGCGGCGCTGGGCGCCTGGCTACTGGTGAATCTTCCGGCCCACATCTGGCAGCTGACCATCGCCCTGTTCGTTCTCTATCTTTGCTGGGGGCCGGCACTACCAAAGGGTGCCTTCGGTGCCCCCGGGGTGTTTCTGGCCTCGGCCCTGACCAGTTTTGTCAGCCTGTTCGTGGGCGCCACCGGGCCGCTGGTTGCGGCGTTCATCAAGCAGATTCACACCGACAGGTTCAAAACCGTGGCCACCTTCGCCACCGCCATGACGCTGCAACATGCGCCCAAGGCGCTGGTGTTCGGGGCGGCGGGTTTCATGTTCTTTGAGTGGCTCCCGTTTATCCTTGCAATGATCGCCTGCGGCTTCGCCGGCACCTGGCTCGGGCTCCATGTACTCAGTTCCCTTAGCAACCGGAAGTTCACACTGATCTTCAATATCGTGCTGACCGCGCTTGCGATCCGCCTGCTATGGCAGGCCAGTCTCTCAGCCGGCTGGTGGTGACGGAACCACAACAACCCTGTTACGTCCCCGGGATTTGGCGACGTAGCTACCCTCATCCGCCCGGGCCATAACCTCCCGGGGGCCGCTGTCTTCCGGTGTCAGTTCCGTCAGGCCGATACTCGTGGTTACACCGAATGACCGGCCGTCATGCTCAATGCGAAGAGCCTCAACATCCGCGCGGATCCGTTCCGCCAGAGCCTGCGCCCTTGCCATGCCACAGGCGGGCAAAATAATGCCAAACTCATCCCCGCCAAGCCTGGCCACGGTATCGGACTGGCGAACCGAGTCCTTGAACAGGTCCGCCAGCCGTTTGAGCAGATCGTCGCCCAGCAGGTGCCCACCTTCATCGTTTACCGGTTTGAAGTAGTCGAGATCAATGAGCATCAGTACCGAACGGACGTCCTGGCGATCGGCTTCTCCCAGACATCGGACCAGCGAGGCGTTGAACGCCCGCCGGTTGAGTAACTGAGTCAGACTGTCGTGGGTTGCCTCCCAGGACAGCCGTTCCTCCTGCCGGCGGCGGTCGCTGTCATCCCGTAACACGAACACCAGGCGCTCATCCTCGCGACCCTGACGAATGTGCAACATAGTGAGATCAATCGGGAATGGCACACCCAGCGAGTTCCGCAGAGTCACGTAAAGACTGTCCAGATCTTCTCCGGACAGGAACTCCTGCGCTGTCAATTCCCGCTCTTCAGTTTCAATGGTGACCAGCTGGAAAAAGTTCCTGAGTAAGCACTCACCCTCTGTTCCCAGAAGCCGACAGGCGGCAGCGTTGGCAAACCGGATTACACCCTCGACGTCTACCATGAGAACGCCTTCCTGGAGGACGCGAAGAATCGTCTCGGCGCGCTGCTGCTCTGTCCTGAGCGCCTCTTCCACCTCCAGTTCATGGGAAATGTCGCGGACTACGGTGATGGTACCGAGGGCCTTTTCCGGCGTCTGAATTGCTGCCGTCATCACATCCCCCCAGATCACCTGATCCGGAGCAGGGGATTCCAACCTTAACCGGCCACGGAAAACGCTCTGGTTCCTGATCGCATTTTTCCAACCGGCAATCGCCTCCTGCCGGTCGGCATTGTCCACACGATCGGCCAGGTAACTGTATGTGAGATCTTCCGCCGGTTTGCCGACGATCGCCTCGAAAGCCGGGTTGGCAAACTCGATACGGCCCAGGACGTCGGTCTGGACAATACCGATGGGCGCACTCTGGGTAAGGGAACGGAAAAATGCCTCTCTTTCTGCCAGAGACACCAGAACTTCATCACGCTCATCGGTCACCGTGTTAAAGATCTCGGCAACCTGGCGGATTTCCTTACCCCCGGCGACGTCCACCGGATCGGAGCGCATACCAAGGTGGCGCTCGCGGATCTGGCTGCCCAGTGTTTTGAGCGGCGCCATCAGTCGCCGGAAGCGCCACAGTGCAATAGGTGCGATCAACAGGATCACCACCAGCAGAATCCATAAGAAGGCATCCACAGTGCGGGTAATCGGCGCCAGCGCTTCTCGAGCCGGCCAGGAAGCTGATACGAACCAGGGAACCTGGGTAAGCTGCTGCACCGACATGATGGTCCGTTCACCCTCGCCGCTGTTAGTCTCCAGCGTGCCTTCAAACCCCTCCATGGCATCCCGGAGCACAGGATTCGCTACCCGCACCGGCGCCATGGCCTCGTCGTCCCTTTGACTGACCACCACAAAACCACTGCGGGTTGCCACTCCGAGATAACCGGTAGTTCCTATGCGGATGTTGATAAACTGATCAAGAAAATTGTTTCCATCCAGGGCAATGGCACCGCCAAGCACACCAATGAAACGTTGGCGGTGGTCGAAGATCGGCGCAGCCACCATGATGGCCGGCTTTTCCTGATAGTTGGAAATATAGGGTTCGCTGATCACCGGCGTGAGCGTGGAGGAAATCCGCCTAAAATATTCCCGATCACTGACATTCAGCCCCGCCTGACGGTAATCCTCCGGGTGCTCAGCAATAACCAGGCCTTTTTCATCCATCAGGTAGACCGCATCAAACAGATGCTCCAGGGCCGTTTGCCGACGAATCAGAACCCTGGCCCTTGCGTCCAGAACATCGCTGGACATGGTCAGGTTCTGGGCCACGTGGTTGAGTGCTTCAAGACGCAGGGCCAGCTTGTCATCCAGCTCCCCGGCAATCAGGGTGGCAATGGTTTCCACCTGGTTCCGGGCCTGCTGTTCCAGTTCAGAACGGCTCAGCAAGAAACCGGCGACGGTTACCAGCAAGGCCGTCAGTATGATCGCGACAACCACCAGAGCAACGGCCCGATTCGCCAGGCTGCCCAACCATCGCTTGATCAGCATGACTTCCAGACTCCGCAGCGGATTCGACAACCGGTAATGATCTGACCTCCGTTTTCAAACTCTTATTTGTGGTTCTTATGCATGACTTAAGTCTAACAGAGGGGGTGCCATAGTCAGATTACAGGCTTGCAAATTCAATGATAATTGTTATTATTTAGTTCCACTTTTGCACATTGAGAACTCCTCTCATGACGGACATCCTCTCGCCTCTGAATACCGGCCCGCTCGCGCAAGTTATTGATATGGGAGGCCCTGTGATGCTGGTGCTGGTGGTGCTCGCGATCATTGGCTTCGTTACCTTCGTGTATCTGATGCTTATCGGAACCCTTTATGCGCCCCGTTTGTCCGGTCAGCTTAAAAAAACCGTAATGAACTGGCAGAATAATCCGGCGTCGGTACGGCCGTCAGAAGTGCGACATCAGGCAGGCCGCTGGGGGCGGATGAATCCGCTGCAGCATCTTGTCACCGATACGATAGAGGCCATTCAGAACGATCAGGACGACCGGCAGATCCGGGAAACCGCCGCACGGGATGCCCAACATGCCCTGGAGCCGTTCGAGGCACCGTTGAAGATCATCGAAGTCATCGCAGCCCTGGCCCCTCTTCTCGGCCTGCTGGGAACCGTACTGGGCATGATGGAGGCCTTCAGCGCCATGGCTGCTACCGAAGGCCGTGCCAATGCCACCCAACTCAGTGGCGGTATTTACGAAGCCCTGACCACTACAGCCGCGGGCCTGGTAGTGGCCATACCGTTTGCTGCACTGGCTGCATGGATCGAGTTCCGGCTGCGACGCATCCACAAGACCATCAACAGCACACTGGTTTCGATTCTGCATATCGTGCCGGAGCAGACTCTGGACGCCGTTGAAGCAGATTACCGGTCGCCGGAAAGCCAGCGTGCCGCCGAAACCGCCGTCGACGAGCCCGACCGTTACTCAACCGCCCGGGGTCAGCGATTCGCCCATGCAACTGGTTGAGCCAAGGCCAAACCGTCCGATTCCAATCCGGATCACGCCCCTGATCGATGTGGTCTTCATTCTCCTGGTGTTCTTTATGCTGACCACCCGGCTATTGCCTGTGGACTACCTGGAATTGGCCAATAACACGTCGAGCCGCAGTCCGGTCACCGGAGAACCGCTACCAGAGCTGACGGTCACGGCCAACGGCGACGTAAGATGGCAGGGCCAGACGTTACCCCTGGAGCGCCTGGTCACCGATCTGTCTGAAGCCGGTACCACCGAAGTGAACCTCTCAACAACGGGCGATACACCCCTGGGAGCTTTTACCGCGGCCCTGAGCGCTTTGACTGACAGCGGCATCGACACTCACTGGAAGCGGACAAACGCAACGACACCATGAGCGATCTGGTTCCACCTCCGTTTACCTCCGGCAAAACCCTGATGGAACGCGTGGAGGATGCGCTTCTGCCGTTGATCAACCTGGTCTTCCTGCTGTTGATGTTTTTCATCGTTGCCGGCCAGCTTGCCGATGACCCACTGCCCGAATTGCCCGCCACCGAGCAGGGCGAAGACCGTCAGTCTCCTCATGCGGACATGATTGTAAGCGCCAACGGAGACTGGAAGGTCGACGGTGAGCTGCTCAACAAGGAATCCCTGGTTGCCAGGCTGCCGGAACCTGATGGCCAGCAGCCCCTGAAAATTGCCGCTGCCGAGAGCATCACCATGGCAGACCTGGAAACACTCTTCCGCTTGCTGGAGCAGGGCGGATACCAGGATATCCTGCTGTTGACGGAGCCCGCCCGATGATGCCGCAAAAGCCGCCCTTCCGGTGGGCACTTCTGCTGCTCGCAATCGTAGTGACCTTCGTCGCCCTGGCGATCGCCGCTCCCGAAGAGACGGTGGAACTCAACACCCTGGGCGAATCCGCGGTCAACACAGCGCCAGCCATCCGAATCAAGCTGGCTGGCGAACCCGAGCCGAAACCCGACGCCGCGCCAAAGCCAAAACCAGAGCCGAAGCCACAGCCTGAACCTGAACCCAAGCCCGAACCCGAGCCCGAGCCCGAGCCTGAGCCTGAGCCTGAGCCAGAACCTGAGCCGGAACCTGAGCCTGAACCGATAACGGAACCAACGCCCGAGCCAGAGGTTGCCGAAGAGGTCGCGGAAGCGGAAACACCGAGCGGTGATCCGGCAGAGACTGCAACAGAGAAACAGTCACAGGCGACCGTTGCACTGCAAAACGCTGGCGTTAGATCGGAAGTGGATAATTACCTGTCCAAACTCAGCCGCCATCTTGCCCGATACTATGAATATCCACGCAGGGCGAGGCGCCTTGGCCAGGAAGGCACACCCGTGATTGTGTTCGAGTTTCAACGGGACGGATCCCTGGTGGCCCACAGCCTCAGAACCAGCTCCGGACATCAGCTTCTGGACGAGTCGGCGCTGGCCATGCTCGAACAGGCAGCGCCTCTGCCATCAGTGCCGGAAGCAATTGCAGGCCAGAAATTCCGCTACGCCTTGCCCGTACGCTTCAGTCTTCGCTGAGACGTTGCCCTGCTGCGCCAGGTTGCAGCAGCGGTCAATGGGAACGCACCGATCAGGTGCGTGAGAGCGGAGGTCGCCTCTTCTGCCGAGCCCGGCAACCACAGCATGAAAATTCTTACCCTTCTGATTTAATTCCGGTTTCCTGGCAACCTGCGATTCTGGCACAGTCTCTGCAACTTCTCAGACAGCGGAACCAATGTCGGTTCTGTTCACAGCGACAGATTTATTCAGACGACGGCGTCTACTTGCACCTGCAGATTGCAGGCAGCGGGTATCGCCGTTTTTTTATGGCCGTTTCAAAAGTCTGGTCATCCGATAGAAGTCAGAGGAAAACACTATGTCTTACATCGTGCCTTCGGAATTCGTCACCAAAATGGTCGACGCCGGCGAATCCAAAATTTATATGTCCACCCGGGATACCCTCATCCGGGCTTTCATGGCCGGCGCCATTCTGGCGCTGGCTGCAGCGTTCGCCATCACTGTAGCGGTCGAGACCGGAGTCTTTTTGATCGGCGCTATCCTGTTCCCGATCGGGTTTTGCATGCTCTACCTGATGGGCTTTGACCTGCTGACCGGCGTGTTCATGCTTACACCCCTGGCATTGCTTGATAAGCGCCCCGGCGTAACCCCGGCAGCCATACTGCGCAACTGGGGCTGGGTATTCCTTGGCAACCTGGGCGGCGCGCTGACCGTCGCCTTCATGATGGCCTTTATCTTCACCTATGGTTTCAATACCGACCCGGGTGCCGTTGGCGCGAAGATCGCCAGTGTTGGCGAAGCGCGCACGCTTGGCTACGCGGAGTTCGGGGCTGCCGGCTGGGCCACCATTTTCATTCGCGGCATGCTGTGCAACTGGATGGTATCCATGGGCGTGGTTGGCGCCATGATTTCCACAAGCGTCAGTGGCAAGGTACTGGCCATGTGGATGCCCATCATGCTGTTCTTCTTCATGGGCTTTGAGCACTCTATCGTGAACATGTTCCTGTTCCCGTCCGCCATCATCATGGGCGGCGAGTTCTCAGTGATGGACTACCTGTGGTGGAACGAGATTCCCACCGTGCTGGGTAACCTGGTGGGCGGCCTGGCCTTTACCGGCCTTACCCTCTACACCACCCACGTGCGCACCGCACCCAAGCGCAAGATTGCAGCAGCCTACAGCGACGCTGCCCTGGCCCGTACCAACTGAGTCGGGGCGTCCTGCAACTCCGGCTGCCGCACCCGCCGGAGTTGCGTTTTCCTTGATCGAGGAAATGCCGTTTCCCAATGACCAGCTCCCTTTCCGTTTCCGCCGGCCAGTACTCCGACGCTGGCGTCAAACCAGTCAACCAGGACTTCCACGGTTTACTGGTGCCAAAGGGCCACCAGCTGATCACCAAAGGCATCGCCGTTGCCATCGCCGACGGCATCAGCTCCAGCAATGTCAGCCAGATTGCCAGCGAGTCCGCCGTCGCGGGTTTCCTCAGCGACTACTTTTCCACTCCGGAAAGCTGGTCGGTGAAACAGTCCGCCCAACGGGTGCTGCTCGCAACCAATGCCTGGCTTCATGCCCAGACCCGGCAAAGCCAATACCGCTATGACCGCGACCGAGGCTATGTCTGTACCCTGAGCGTGATGGTGCTCAGGTCCGCCACCGCACATCTGTTTCATATCGGCGACACCCGCATCTACCGGGTTCACCACGACCAACTTGAACAGCTCAGCACCGATCACCGGCTCTGGCTCTCCCCGGAAGAGAGCTGCCTGACCCGGGCCATGGGCATTGGCCATCAACTGGATATCGATTATCGAAGCCTGCCGATCCAGCCCGGCGATACCTTTTTGCTGGCGACCGACGGCATCCATGAGCACCTGGATGAGCGAACCATGGCCGGTATCATCCGGGAATCTGGCGATGATCTGGACGCTGCCGCCCGCCGGTTGGCAGCCCAGGCCCTCGAACAGGGCAGTGATGACAACCTGACCGCCCAGATCATCCGGGTGAACTCGGTCCCCGCGGTTCCGGAAAGCAGCGAGCTGTTTCACCAGCTGGCCCAGCTGCCCTTTGCGCCGGAACTTCAGCCGGGCCAACATCTGGACGGTTACCGGATTCTGAGACAGATTCACGCCAGCAGCCGCAGCCATGTCTACCTGGCGGTGGATGAGGAAACCGATACCCGGGTGGTGCTGAAGATGCCCTCACTGGAACAGAGACACGATCCGGTCTACCTGGAACAGTTTTCCACCGAGCAGTGGATTGCCAGGCGAATCAGCAGCGCTCATGTCGCAAGACCGTTCCAGTCCAGCCAACGACCCAGCTTTCTCTACCAGGCCACAGAGTTCGTGGAAGGCTGTACCTTGCGGCAATGGATGCTGGACAACCCGGCTCCGACACTTGATACCGTGCGTGATCTCGTTGAGCAGATTGGTAAAGGCTTGAGGGCATTCCACCGGCTTGAAATGGTGCACCAGGACCTGAAGCCGGAAAACGTGCTGGTGGATCCCCATGGCACTGTCACGCTGATTGATTTCGGTGCCACCCGGGTCGCCGGCCTTGAGGACTCTGAGATCGGCGAACAGGCGGTTCCTCGGGGGGCCGCCCTTTACAGTGCCCCTGAGACCTTTCTCGGCGAGCCCGGCAGCTGGCTATCAGACCAGTTCTCCCTGGGCGTGATTACCTACCAGTTGCTCACCGGCCAGCTTCCCTATGGCGCGGAAGTACCGAAAATCCATAGCCGGAACCAGCTTCGCGGGCTGAACTACCGGCCCGCGAGACACTTACGTGAGAATCTTCCCGCCTGGGTCGACGATACAATTGAAAAAGCGGTTCACCCTCAGGCCCACAGACGTTACCCGGCGCTCTCGGAATACCTGTACAAGCTGCGACACCCATCCGTCGACTGGCACAAGCGTCATCGGCCGCCGTTAATGGAGCGCAATCCCGTGGCCTTCTGGCAGGGTGTATCCGCGTTATTGCTCCTGGCGTTGCTGGCAGCCCTCGGCCTGGGCTGAAGCGGGTATTGCCCGAGCAAGTTTTTGCCCCACCAGCAATCCTTCGCCCGGCGTTCGGGCGCGCGGTTGCCTGGCCCGCCGGGGACATCTCCGAGAAAAAAGATAACCCACTGTTTTAAAAACTATTTCCTCTTCTGGCACAGGCTTTGCAATGAAAGTCCGCGTCCAGGGAACACCCGGGGACACTATTCATTCACAAGTCATGGAGCAGACTATGCCAACTCCTTGTTATATCAGCATCGAAGGCCAGACCCAGGGCAACATCACCGCCGGCGCATTCACGTCCGATTCTGTCGGTAACATCTACGTGGAAGGCCACGAAGACGAAGTGCTGGTGCAGGAATTCAGCCACGTTGTTACCGTACCGACCGATCCCCAGTCCGGTCAGCCATCCGGTCAGCGCGTGCACAAGCCGTTCAAGTTCACCTCCGCCCTGAACAAGGCCACCCCGCTGATGTACAACGCCCTCGCCTCCGGCGAGATGCTGCCCAAGGTCGAGCTGAAGTGGTACCGCACCTCTGTTGAGGGCAAGCAGGAGCACTTTTTCTCCACCATCCTCGAAGATGCGACCATTATCGACATCAACTGCAACATGCCCCACTGCCAGGACGCCGGCAACGCCGACTTCACCCAGCTGGTCACCGTTTCCCTGTCCTACCGCAAGGTAACCTGGGAGCACGCCGTTGCCGGTACTTCCGGTGCTGACGACTGGCGTTCGCCGATCGAGGCGTAATCACGCCAGAAGGGCCCCGCAGGGGTCCTTCTGCCTTTGCAGGGATGAAAAAAATGGATAGTCAATTGTCGGCCGAAGACATTGATAAAATCAGAGCCATCATGAAGGCGTTCTACGGCCATTCTGTTGCTTCAGGATTCACTGAAAGCAGCGTAACCGAAGAAACCGTGCGCGCTATCGCCCATATGCTCGTGGAAACCGTCGATTGTAGTAGATGGGTTGATGCTGTTCCTTCTCCACAGGACCTACTACGACCAACACGCAGGATCACAAAATGGGCTTTACGCCTGATTCGCGAGGCAGGGAAACCTTTTTTGCAGAACGAAGTGAAGGTAAGCTGGATTTGCCGAACTGTTCGTTCTGGCCAGTTCAGATCCTCTATCGAAACGACATTGAGATGAGACTCCCACCATGGCAAGGATAGCCCTAGCTTTATCATTTTTACTTCTTCTCTCCGGCTGCGCATCCCAATCTTCATTGGTCATTCAACCATACAGCGAACTAGCTATAGAAGTACCAGAAAAGATGTTCTCCTCTGTGAAGATGAGGGATGGCGAGCTTGTATTTTTGAGAAACAACCGGGTCGTAGGTTTTGTCAGATCGGAGGAGATTCCAAGTACAGTAAGCTCAAGTTCAGCGATTGACACCTCAACGACGCTTTTTGAGAGTGCCAATCAGGGTTCAAGTAAACCAATTTGGATGGAGCAAATTCCCGAAGCTCAGGTATTTGGAGTAGTTCAGGGGGACTTTAGAACCGTATTTATTGTACCGAACGGCCAAGCTCAATCGCTTATTACCTTCCAGGGCCCAGTTGAAAGCTCAACGTCATTGCGGATAAATGGCGCGAAGATTTCAGAATAATGCATAGCTACCACTCACCCGAGTCCCGAATTCAGCAGCCTTCCAGCAGCTTTACGTCGAAATACAACCGGTAATGAGAAGATTCATAATTTTAAGGATTGTTTTGGCCAGCCTGGTCTCAGGTTGTGCTGTAACTGACCAGGCATCCATTGAGTTTCGCACCTCCAACGATCTGACGTTCGAACTCAGTAAGAGTCGGTTTGATGCTATCGAAGTGCAGCCTTTCGAAACACAACTTTGGCTTGATTCAGCAATCGTTGGTTCGTTGAGGACTATGGAAACCAGCCCAGATTTTGAAACGGCCGTTGACGAAGTTCGGCAAGGATCTAACGAAACGCAACAATACTCTGGTAAGGTCAAAAAGTTGGATTTGGGTGGCAGCGCCTACGGCTTCTCGGTCACCGTCAAAGGCTACACCACTGCATTTATCGCGACCTCGGAACACCCTTCTTCATGGATTACCATTAGTACTCAGGATGACGTGTTCGGCGAAGTTCTATCTTCTTTGTCTGTCAGTAAAACACGCGAATGATCTATGCTGTCTATGTCAGGTTTTCCAGCTTTTCGGTATGACGGTCCAGCCCATTGGAGCCGTAAATATGCTGCAAGCGCTGCAAAAGTTCTTGCTTGATACTGTCTTCCGAAATAAGACTAGCCATAAGCCTGCCGACTCCATGGACCGGGTGGGCACCAAATTTCCTTGGGCGCGTCCACGTCTCTGCTCAGCATCAAAGGGCCGAGGAACTCAACCACCGCCTCTACTACCTCCGAAAAAGCCTCTGGCACATGTTCTTGGCCAAGGCGCTTACGGAAAGCCCGCCACTGTGGTTGCTTGCTGTCCATAAAAGCGGCAGAAAAGGGACTGGTTTCAGGGATTGCTGTCCCACGCTTTCGGAAGGTGCCCTCAACCGCCCCCTCGAGATTTTCCAACCGGAACTCGTGCTGACGCGAAAGCAGCCAGATATCGTAAAAGTCCTTCATCCGGCTGTTCAGTTCGCCAAGGTTGACCATCGCCTGGAACTTCTCAGCAATCGACGATTCCGGGGTGTAGCACTTAATCCGTGCAGTTGGAAAATCCAGCAAGCCCGGGAACTCCAGCCAGGATGGGAACGGAAATATGGGATCGCCAAAGCCAATGTCCAGTTGCATTGGAATCCTGGCGTTGTCGAGAAAACCGCTGAAGGTCACCCTTAGCCCCTGATAGTCTGCATCTTCGGTAATGGTCTCCGCCTTCAGGGTATCCGGATCAAATCGCAAGCCATCATCCGGCACCTCAGTCGCAATAATCTCGCCCACCTGGGCCAGAATAGCCTCTGGATCATTGCTGGTCTGGCCCGACATATCGATATCCCGTGTCGGTCTGCTGTTCGGCCCCTGCATTGCCCAGAACATCAGCGCACCTTTGAGGGTAAAGCAGCGGTTATGGGGCGACTGACTCAACCGGTAAAGAAACCGCTCCATGGCGTAATACTGCAGCAGTTCATCAAAGCGACGCTTTTCTTCCCGGGACTTATTCAGCAATCTCTGCCGAACGGACGCAGCAGTGTTTTGTGCCACCGTGATCTCCTTTCACTCTTTTTATTCCATCGCCAGGATGATTCTGTTCACAGCTTGGCTTCCAAGTAGGGTGCCATGACATTGGCGACCCTGCAGATTCTGGCATATTCCATCAGTTTTCCTGGACGGAAGTTTTTGCGGGTGCGGTATAGATCCAACGCCTCCAGAACCACATCCATGCCGATTCGATTCCGGAACTTGAAACAGTCGGCCAGGGTTTTCTCCGGGTTGTAGACGTTCAGGGTGATGGCATCCACGTCAACCTGTTCAATGCCTTCACTAAAGGCCCGCCCGGAGAACCGGTACCCGGCTACCGGCGGATAATCCAGCACCGGCAAACGGGCATCCCGCTCCACCGCCAGATGCACCTGATGGGGAATCTGTGTAGTAATGTCGTGCCAGGCCAGCGCGGAAATCAGGCAAAGCACCGCATTGGGAAAACGGGTAGCGGCAGCCACCAGATCCGGGTTCTCTATTGAGGGCAGGTCCGCCAGCCGGTAAATGCCACGGCTGACCGGCTCAATCAGCCCCTCGTCCCGAAGCTGATAGAACTGGTACCGGCTAAAGCCCCGAGCCAGCGCTTCTGTCAGGCGGAGCTGACCGCCGCGTTGACGGAACATGGTTTGGAGTTTTGCCCTGGAAGATCGGGCGGAGTCGGAGCCAGACAAATCGTCACCACTTATTTATATATGGTGACAGTTTGTCTGAATGGCATAGGTCATTCAAGTGTCGGCTTTGCTGGACCTTTCCCAAGGTCGATAATCAGTACCACCGCATAATATTGCCGAGCCAGACCATAGCAAACCGTAAATTCGAACGTTAAGCTTGTTTGGTATTACGCATCCGTGAAGTAGCCAGGTACCCAAGTTTGCAGAAAACGCCCCTACCAACCCAGACCGCCATCAGCCTTGGCGAACTCATGTGCGCCGTCACCCGGGACTGGCTCTGGCAACCGGCGGAGCAATGGGTCCGGGAACGCAATCCGGGCAGCGTCCTGCATTGCCGGGTTGGGTCCGGCCAGGCCACCTATCACCGTTACGATTCTCGAGACGGGCAACACCTGATCACCTACGGTGCCCGCATGATTGCCGCCAAGCACCAGCCGGAGACGGCGAGCGGCTGGCTGTCAGGCCGAGAGATCCGGAAACGGGGGTACTTTGGCGGGGAACTGAGCACTCTGAATCTGTTGGCACACACCTGCTGCCACGAGTTTGCCCATCTCCTGCAGCAAAGTGCCGGCCAGCGATATCGGGGCTCTGTGCACAACCGCCATTTCTATACCATTCTGGATGAGTTGCACGAGAACGGGGCGGCGCAAGCGACCCGTAAGGCCCTGGCAGATGAGGCGAGGGAACAGGGTCTGGCGCTACCGGATACGCCCTTCGAGCCTGTGGACACAAGGCAACAGATGGCCCACTGGCAGGTGGGCGATACCGTGCGTTTTGGTGCCGGCCGGCGGGAACTGCACGGGCAGATCATTCGGGTCAATCGAAAGACCTGCACCGTGGACGGCATCGGGCACTCGAAAGGGGTGCGATACAGAGTGCCTGTGCAGATGCTAAGCCCGCTTACACCACCTCGGTAGAGGCAACCAGGAGGCTCCGTATCTCCGGCACACAGGACCCACAGTTGGTGCCACACTTGAGCTCACGGCCGAGGGCATCGACGCTGTTGGCACCCCGCCCAATTGCCTGCTGAATCTGTCGGTCCCCAACCTGGAAGCAGCTGCAAACCAGGTTGCCAGCATCATCCCCATCGACGGCCTTTGCCGCCAGCAGGCCGCGCCGGCTCGCCTCGTCGAGCTCTGGCTGACTAAAGCAGCTGACCAGCCAGTCCACGGATGGCAAGGCAGCCGCGTCACGATCCACCATGAGTACCGCCTCCAACTGACCATTGCGCAACCGCGCCGCCCGGAAGCGGCCTTCGCGGACATCTTCCATCACCAGCTGCGGCTGGCCGCCGAGCCAGTCTGGCACAGCACTTTTCCAATCCATTTTGCACTGCCCCGCCACGATCCAGCTATCGCAATCGGGCAGAACCTGTTGGGCCCAGTAGTCTGCCTTCCAGCGTTTTGGACGATCCCGTCGCACCAGCAAACGTCCATACCAACGGGCAGGCCA
The DNA here is from genome assembly GCF_045057155.1 of Marinobacter flavimaris. NCBI lineage: Bacteria > Pseudomonadati > Pseudomonadota > Gammaproteobacteria > Pseudomonadales > Marinobacteraceae > Marinobacter > Marinobacter flavimaris. The sequence continues at coordinate 3,773,571 of NZ_CP171359.1, read as the reverse complement.
GTGGGTGAGGGTAGCACGACCGTGCTTGGCTTCCGGTTGCCCGGATATCGGGTCTACCAGGCTGTCAGTAAGCGCTGTAGCCAGACCCTGCCCGGTGAACTGATCGTTCCAGTGGATCGGCACAAACACCTCACCACGCCGCTGCTCCGGCGCACTGCGCACCCGGCCGACAAAGTGCCCATGGGCACTCTTCAGTGTTGCCAATGCCCCCGGGGTGAGGGAAAGCGCCCGAATATCCTCGGGATGCACCTCAATGAACGGCTCGGGGCGATGGGCCAGCAACCGGCTGGACCGGGCTGTCCGGGTCATGGTGTGCCACTGGTCCCGGATACGGCCGGTATTCACGATCAACGGAAACGCTTCATTCGGATTCCTGGCCGGTAATCGAGAGGCAACTGGCATCAGTCGAGCGCGCCCGTTGGCGGTCGCGAACCGACCGTCAGTGAACAGTCGCCTGGAATCAGACGCCGCCCCGGTAACCGGCCATTGGACAGGCTCAAGCAACTCGTATTGTTCATTGCTCAACTCCGCCAGCCCGGAAATATCAAAGAAACGCTGACCGGCGTTCTCGAACCCCGACAACCGGGCATGTTCCCGGAAAATGTCCGCGGGCTTCCCATAGTCAAAGCCCGCCTGGTGTCCCAGGGCGCGGGCCACCGCACTGACGATCCACCAGTCGGGCCGGGCCTCTCCGGGCAACGGCAAAAAGCGCCGCTGACGGGAAATGCAGCGTTCGGAATTGGTAACCGTGCCGTCTTTCTCACCCCAACCTGCCGCCGGCAACAGGATGTCCGCATGGCGAGCGGTGTCTGTGTCCCTGACGCAATCAGACACAATGACAGTCGGGCACAGGTCCAGAGCCCGCCGAATACGATGGGTCTCCGGCAAACTGACCGCAGGGTTGGTGGCCATGATCCACAACACCTTGATATCACCCCGCTCAACCGCATCGAACAGGTCGACGGCTTTCATGCCCGGTCCATCTGCGACCGCCTCGGTCTCCCAGAACCGGGCCACGCGGTCCCGGGCATCCGGTCTGTCGTAATCCATATGAGCGGCAAGGGTGTTGGCCAGCCCACCCACTTCCCGGCCACCCATGGCATTGGGTTGGCCGGTCAGGGAAAAGGGGCTGGCGCCGGGCTTTCCCACCCGGCCTGTGGCCAGATGGCAGTTGATAATGGCGTTGCCTTTATCGGTGCCGGCTGAGGACTGGTTGATGCCCTGGGAGAACGCCGTCACCGTGCGCTGTTCTTCTGCGAACCATCGGTAAAAGGCAATGACATCTTCTACCGGCAGTTCACAGATCCTGGACACCGCTTCGGAAGAGGGTGCCGCGATTCTGGCAGCGCTGAGGCTGGCGTCGAAACCCTCACAATGGTCCTCCAGATAGCCATTATCAACAGCCTGCTGGTCGGCCAGCCAGACCAGTAAGCCATTGAACAGCACCGTATCGGTCCCGGGGCGGATGGCCAGATGCAAATCCGCCAGATCGCTGGTCGCGGTTTTACGGGGATCAATCACTACGACCCGGCGACCGGGTCGCGCCGAAGCCTGCATTCTCTGATAGAGCACCGGATGCGCCCAGGCCGCATTGCTGCCGGCCAGCACCAACAGGTTGGCCAACTCCAGGTCTTCATAACAGCCGGGAACCAGATCCCCGCCAAAGGCCCTTTTATGGGCTGCAACGGCAGACGACATGCACAGGCGGGAATTGGTATCCACGTTGGGTGTGCGGATAAACCCCTTGGCGAGTTTGTTGGCCACGTAATAATCTTCCGTCAATAACTGACCGGAGAGATAGAAGGCCACAGACCGGGGCCCATGAAGCGCCACTGATTCACGAATCCGTCGGGCCACTTCCGCCACTGCCTGCGGCCAGGCACTTTCACGACCGTGAACAACAGGCCGCAACAGTCGTCCATCAGGAGTCAGCGTTTCGTGTAAGGCAGAGCCCTTCACGCAAAGGCGCCCCAGATTCGCCGGATGTGCCTCATCCCCGCGGGTCGCAGATGGCGTTGCGCTCACTCCACAACCCACACCGCAATACGGGCAGGTGGTTTGAACCGTCGCCGGTTTTTTGTTGGTACCGGTCACAGCACCTCCTCGGGTTTCATAAAAAAAGCCCGCCAATCCGGATGCCTTGGAGGCGCATCAGGGGCGGGCTTCTTTGCCAATGGAATCAGGTTGTCTTGAACAGTCGCATTACCGGCTGCAATAACAGGGCCATTCCGATCAAGGGCGGCTCCGGGCTCTGCCAGACACCGACTATGGCGGCTCTCGAGGATTTCAGCCCCGCATCAATGCGCCAAGGCTCCGGGCCAACCATCAAATCCGGTATCAAAGTGGTGCAAACCTGGCCTACCACGCACTAAAACCAGACGAATGCCCGCTCACCATACCTGCCGCCTCCTCGAAGAACTCTCCTAACTCGTTGTTTTATTGAGACCAGCCGAGATGGCACGGCCCGTGCAAGACTATAAACAGAGACGCGCGTTACGACTCAACAGAAAACTGATCCCCAGGCACAGGCGCCTGCTTTCCGGCAACGGAGAGCGGGCGTTTTTGCGTTTGGGCCACACAGAATGAGGTATATCCATGTACACGCTCACACGAAGAACCGCCCGCTGGCTCACTCGAATTCTGCTTACAGCCACCGTCTGGACAGTCAGCACGGGGGCTCACGCGGAGATCGGTCCGGCCGAGAAGCCGGACCTCAAGCTCGGCTTTATCAAGCTGACCGATATGGCGCCCCTGGCGATTGCCTGGGAACAGGGCTTCTTTATGGACGAAGGCCTGTTTGTTGAACTGGAAGCGCAAGCGAACTGGAAGGTCCTGCTGGACCGGGTGATTACCGGAGAACTGGATGGCGCCCATATGCTCGCCGGCCAGCCTCTCGGCGCCTCCATTGGCTACGGCACCCGGGCCGATATCATCACGGCCTTCAGCATGGACCTGAACGGCAATGGCATTACGGTTTCAAACGATGTCTGGGACACCATGAGCCAGCACATCCCCGACAATGCCGACGGCAGGCCCGAACATCCCATTAGCGCCAGCGCGCTGCGGCCGGTCGTGGAAGCAGCCCGGGATCGGGGCGAACGGTTCCGGATGGGCATGGTGTTTCCCGTGTCCACCCATAATTACGAGCTTCGCTACTGGCTGGCGGCCGGTGGCCTGAATCCCGGCTACTACGCGCCCCAGCGCGGCGACACCAGCGGCACCCTGGAAGCCGACGTGCATCTGTCCGTAACTCCGCCGCCGCAGATGCCCGCCACCATGGAGGCGGGCACCATCCAGGGCTACTGCGTAGGTGAGCCCTGGAACCAGCAGGCCGTGTTCATGGGCATCGGCGTTCCGGTGATTACTGACTATGAGATCTGGCCGAATAACCCGGAAAAGGTCTTCGGCGTAACCCGTCAGTGGGCCGAGGACTACCCGAACACCCATCTGCGCCTGCTGCGCGCCATGATTCGCGCCGCCCACTGGCTCGATGAGAACAACAATGCCAACCGGGACGAGGCCGTGAAAATCCTGGCCCGGCCCAGCTATGTAGGTGCCGATGAGGCGGTGATTGCCAACTCCATGACCGGCACCTTCGAGTATGAAAAAGGCGACGTTCGCGAAGTCCCGGATTTCAATGTCTTCTTCCGGTATCACGCCACCTACCCGTATCCGTCCGATGCCATCTGGTATCTCACCCAGATGCGCCGCTGGGGCCAGATACCCGAGGCCAAGCCGGACGACTGGTATATGGAAACCGCAGCCCGGGTTTACCGGGCCGACATCTACCAGCAGGCAGCTCGTTCACTGATTGCCGACGGCACGCTGAAGGCCAAGGATTTTCCGGACTTCGATGCCGAGAACTTTCAGCGCCCGCAACAGGGCGAGCTGATTGACGGTATCGCCTTCACCCCCCGAACACCCAACGCCTATATCGACAGTTTCGAGATCGGCCTGAAAGGTACGCAAACCCCGTAACCGGGTTTGCAAGGAGGTTTGATAACCATGACTACGATTACTTCGGCCAAAAAACCCTCCCAGCCGCCGCGCTGGCTGGGCCAGAGATTCAGGTCCCTCGGTGAGTCGCTGACACCCGGCCAGCTCGCCGCCACCGGGCGCCAGATGTTGCTGCCACTGATAGGTATTCTGGTATTCGTCGGTTTCTGGCATCTGGCGGCACCGCAGGTGGATACCTCACTGGGCAGCTTCCCGGGCCCGGCACAGGTCTGGGAACAATCGGGGCAACTCTGGCAGGAGCACGTCAACCAGCGCGAGCGGGCCGACAAGTTCATTGCCATGCAGGAAGAGCGGAACGCCCGGATTCTGGCGGACAACCCCGAGGCTGAGGTCAGGATTCGGAATTACCCCGGTGCCCCCACCTTTCCCGACCAGATCCTGACCAGTCTGGTTACGGTCCTGGCCGGATTCATCGTGGCGACCGCTATCGCCGTGCCCCTGGGCATCGTGGTTGGCCTGAACCGGCACTTTCAGGCGGCGGTCAACCCGCTGATTCAGGTTTTCAAACCGGTGTCACCGCTGGCCTGGTTGCCGCTGGTGACTATGGTGGTCTCAGCAACCTACGTGAGCGACGACCCGATGTTCGAGAAGTCGTTCCTGACCTCCATGATCACGGTCACCCTGTGCAGTCTCTGGCCCACGTTGATCAATACCAGCGTCGGTGTGGCCGCGGTCAATCCGGATCTGCTGAATGTCTCCCGGGTGCTGCGGCTGTCGTTCTGGACCCATGTCCGCAAGGTGGTTTTGCCTTCTTCGGTGCCGATGATCTTCACCGGCCTTCGGGTGTCGCTGGGCATTGCCTGGATGGTGCTGATCGCGGCCGAGATGCTGGCCCAGAGCCCGGGGCTGGGCAAGTTTGTCTGGGACGAGTTCCAGAACGGCAGCAGCCAGTCCCTGAGCAGGATCATGGTGGCGGTTCTGGCTATCGGGTTTATCGGGTTTGTGCTGGATCGGGTGATGCTGTTGATTCAGCGCAGGGCGGCCTGGAACGAATGAGCCCTGGTTTGGAGTATGCCGCACCGGGCAGGGGATGCCTCCCGGGACACGCGGTGAATACATCCCTGTACGCTCCGCAAAAACATCCATGTTTTTGAGGGTCCCGGGAGGCATCCCCTGCCCGGTGCTCCGCATGATTGAGAGGTGACTTCTATGAGTAAAACACATTTGGAACTGACTGGTGTTGAGATGGCGTTTGATACGCCGAAGGGGCCATTTGTGGCCCTGGACAACATTAATCTGAAGATACAGAAGGGCGAGTTTGTTTCCCTGATTGGCCACTCCGGTTGTGGCAAGTCCACCGTCCTGAACATTGTGGCTGGCCTGCTTCAGGCGACCAGGGGCGGCTGTGTGCTGGATGGCCATGAGGTGAATTCGCCGGGGCCGGAGCGTGCGGTGGTGTTTCAGAACCATGCGCTGATGCCCTGGCTGACGGTGTACGAGAATGTCGAGCTGGCAGTGCAGCAGGTTTTTCGAAAATCCATGGGCAAGCAGGAGCGACGCGACTGGATTCATCACAACCTGGAGCTGGTGAATATGGCCCATGCGGCGGACAAGCGGCCGGGTGAGGTCTCCGGTGGTATGGCCCAGCGAGTGGGGATTGCCCGTGCCCTGGCCATGAAACCCAGTGTGCTGCTGATGGACGAGCCGTTTGGCGCACTGGATGCACTGACGCGGGCCCACCTGCAGGACTCACTGATGGAGATTCAGCAGGAGTTGAATAACACCGTTATCATGATCACCCACGATGTGGACGAGGCGGTGTTGCTGTCAGACCGGATCATCATGATGACCAACGGGCCCGAGGCCACCGTGGGCGAGGATCTCTACATTGACCTGCCCCGGCCGCGCAACCGGGTGACTCTGGCCGATAACCCGGAATACGTGCATTACCGGCAGGAGGTCTTGCGCTTCCTGTACGAGAAACAGCGCAAGCTGGAGCACATCTCGCCACGTCGTTCGGGAAAGCCGGAAGCCTCCGAGGGTGAGCAACCGAAGGCCCGGGCCGCCAGGGCGTGATACGTTTCGGTTACTTCAGCACATCCGCCATGGACACCAGGGCCCGGGCTACCTCGGGCAACTTCCGGCCCTGGTCCATGGCCAGTTTCCTTAATACCCGGTGAGCTTCGTCGTTGCTGATCCTGCGATGCTCCATCAGCAGTAGCACGGCTTTTTCCTGGGTTTTGCGGTCTTCCAGAGCCTCCCTGGCACTCTGCAGTTCATCGGTCATCTGTTGCAGGCGCCGGGTCTGCTCCTGGACCAGATCGAAGATGGAGCGGCCAAACTGCTGACCAATACCATCGCTGGCCCAGGACTCACCGGCCTGTTGTTCGTTTCCGGAATCGCACAGCACCAACATGGGTTGAGAAGCCGGTTCCTGGGCATCCAGGGAAGTAATCAGGGTTTCCTGGTGGGCCAGCGAGTTTCTGGCATCGGCAAAACGCTCGGTGCAACGGGCATGAAAACAGCCCTCCACGGAATCCTCTATCTTTTTGAGTTCGTCCATCCGCTCAGACATGAGCCTGAACCATTCATCGGCCAGGGCCGGATCCAGGTCTTTATAACGACCGATGGCAGTGCCCCGCTGGCGAAGTTTTTCAATTTCGGACTCACGGGGGTTTTCGCGCAGTTTTTCCCACAGGTCCAGGGAACCCTCATCGGCAAAGCTGTTAAACACCTCGAAACAGCGCTCCTGCGCCTCAATCAGGTGCGCCATGCGCTCTGACAGTGCACGATCAAACCGGCCACTGGAAAACCCCGCCGAACCGACAGCCCGCTCCTGTCCACAGAATTCTTTGCCGTTCATCAGGTGCACCATGGCCACCAGAAGCCCCGCTATGGTGGGGTCAACCGCGGTATCGGCAGCTTCAAACACAACCGCAATCAGGTTGTGGATCAGGGTACTGTAATCCTCGGTGGCAGAGGCCGCAGTTACTTTCCGGGCCACCACACACCGTCGCAGTTCGGGCAAGCCCTCAAGGCCGTGAAGGGCGCTCGCAAGCTGGTTAAGCAGGCGGCTACTGACAGGATGCGCCGTCAGTTCCTGGTGTATCTCGGCAAGGGCCTGCTCAAACTCCGAACGGAGCCGATCCGACGTCGCAACCAGGTGTTTTCGCTCCTGGGCAAACTTTTCGCCGGAAGAACCAAGAAACACGTTAGACGCACCTCGCTCGCACTGCAGTGCATGTACCAGATTGCTGATGCACTGGACCAGTTTGCCCATCTGCAAGAAGTACTGGAGGTTCATCAACTCGCAGCTTTTCGAGGCAATCAGGTAATCGCCCGCGGATGGCGATTTATAGGCGGCGGCACGTTTGGTGTTCATAACAGACTCCGGAGGCAGACAGCCTCTAATGCGACAATCACGGTCAGATCAGTCACTCGCGTAACCAACCTCTTGCCAGTGCGCAGCAATTACCGCGCCACCGTATCTGGCCCAAAACCGTGCAATCCGCCCCGTCGCAGGGCAGTTTTCAAGTGTTCGTATTGGTGATAGCAGCCTTATAGAATTCTAACTATATGATTTTTAGAGGTTCTCAGAACTGGCACGAAGATCGCTTTGCAATTGGTAAGGACGAACGTCCCGGCCAAGGATCAGGCCGGACCATCAGATCATTGTTGTTGGCATTGGCGCCGGACCATCGATTTCCCCTTGGGAATAGATGCTCCGGCTTTTTTTGTTTGGTCGGAAAGTACGGGTTCGAGCGAAATGACAGGAAACACTGAATCGACACTGGTGATCTGCGGGCACGGCATGGTTTCGCAACGCCTGCTGGAAGCTCTCTGCCGTGGGCGAGTCCGACCGTTTACCCGCATCATCGTGTTCAACGGCGAAGCACCCGCTGCCTACAACCGGATACAACTCTCGCTGCTGCTCGCCGGTGAAACAAACGAAGCTTCTCTGGCCTTGCAGCAGGACGAGTGGTTTCGGAACAACGGCATTGAAGTCTGCAACGGAGAACCGGTAGTCACCATCAATCGGGAAGATCAGACGGTGACCACCGGATCCGGTCGGATACAGCCCTATACGCATCTGGTGCTGGCCACCGGATCCCGGCCTGCAAAACCGGCGCTACCGGGCGCAGACCTTCCGGGTGTCATGACCTTCCGGGACCTGGAAGACACCAGGATCCTGATTGAGTCTGCTGGCCGCCATCGGCGGGCGGTGGTCGTCGGCGGAGGCTTTCTTGGCCTGGAAGCCGCTGAAGGTCTCCGCCAGCGTGGTATGGCCGTCACCCTGCTGCACCGCAGCGGCCATCTTCTGAACCGTCAGTTGGACAGAATCGGGGGTCAGCTCCTGCAACAGCACATGGAAGAGCGGGGCGTAAATATTCGCACCGGAACGGCTCCCAAAGCCCTGCTCGGGCGTTCCATGGTCCGGGCCGTCCAGCTGGATGACGAAACTCTCGTCAGCACGGATCTGGTGCTATTCGCCACCGGTATCACGCCTGCTACCGAGCTTGCCCGGACTGCCGGCCTGGAATGCGATCGCGGCATTCTCGTGGACGGGCAGCTAAGCACCAGCGATCCGGCAATCTCTGCGCTGGGTGAGTGTTGTCAGCGTGGAAACACCACCTTCGGACTGGTGGAACCCGGGTACCAGCAGGCCGAGGTGCTTGCAGGCGTGCTCAACGGAAACACTCCAGACGCCGAGTATCGGCCGGTGGACACACCGACCCGCCTGAAGATCAGCGGCGTTCCGATTTTCTCCTGCGGACAGATCAGCCCCGACGGGGACACCGAATCCGTGGTCTGGCAGGACCACGAACAGAACCACTATTGCCGGCTGCTGATCCGCAATCAGCGCCTGACCGGCGCCGTACTGCTGGGCGACACCCGGGACGGCCCCTGGTACAGCCAGCGCATTCAGCAGCAGGACGATATTTCCCGCTACCGGGACTTCATTGCATTCGGCAAGAACTACTGCGAGGCGGCGGCATGAGCCGCTCCGGAAAGAGGACAGACCCATGAGCAAGAAAACCCTGATAGTCGTCGGCAACGGCATGGTCGGCCATCACTTCCTGGAACAATTCTGCGCCAGCCCGGCCGCTGCCGATTTCGAGATCATCGTGTTCGGCGAGGAAAAACAGCTGGCCTATGACCGGGTCCACCTGTCCGAGTATTTCGGCGGCTCCAGCCATGCCGATCTCGCCATGGGTACCCTGGAGTGGTACACCGAGCAGGGGATTCAACTGCACCTGAACGAACAGGTAACCGGCATAAACCGGGAAAATCGCACTCTGGAAACGCCCCGTGGCAGCTACCGGTACGACGAACTGGTGCTGGCCACCGGCTCCTATCCGTTTGTACCCCCTATCAAGGGCAATGACCGCCCGCACTGCCTGGTTTACCGGACCCTGGATGATCTGGATGCCATTCGCGCCAGTTCAGAAGGTGCCCGCACGGGCGTGGTGGTAGGCGGTGGCCTGCTGGGTCTTGAAGCTGCCAATGCGCTCAAGAGCCTCGGACTGGAAGCCCACGTGGTGGAATTTGCGCCCCGGCTGATGCCGGTTCAGCTTGATGCCGATGGCGGCGCGCTGCTGCGCCACAAGATCGAGGAGTTGGGCGTTCAGGTACACACCGAGAAGGCCACCACAGCGATCACCGAGGGCGAGGATGCCCGTCTGCGCATGAATTTCAGCGACGAATCCTTCCTCGAGACAGACCTGATCGTCTTCTCCGCAGGCATTCGGCCCCAGGACGCCCTGGCCCGGGCCAGCGGCCTGGAGATCGGCGAGCGCGGCGGCATCGTGATCGACAACCACTGCACCACCTCGGACCCCCATGTGCACGCTATTGGCGAGTGCGCACTCTGGGAGCAGAAAATTTTCGGCCTGGTGGCCCCCGGCTACACCATGGCCCGCACATTGTCTTCCGCCCTGAACGGCGATCGAGACACTGCTTTCACCGGTGCCGACATGAGCACCAAGCTCAAATTGCTGGGTGTAGACGTGGGTTCCATCGGCGACGCCCATGCCCAGACCCCGGGCGCTCGCAACATCCGCTTTAACGATGAACAGGCCGGCCACTATCGGCGCATGGTGATCAGCGAGGATGGCAAGACCCTGCTGGGCGCCATTCTGGTGGGCGACAACAGCCACTACGACACTCTGCTGCAATACGCCCTCAATGGCATCACCCTGCCGGAGAATCCGGAAACGCTGATCCTGCCGGAGAGCCAGGGCGGCGCGCCGGCCCTGGGCCCGGATGCCCTTCCGGAAACCGCCTCGATCTGCTCCTGCCACAACGTGACCAAGGGCGATATTTGCGGCGCCATTGATGCCGGTTGCTCGGACCTTGGCAGCGTCAAGGCCGAAACCAAGGCCAGCACGGGCTGCGGCGGCTGCACCGCCCTGCTCAAGAACGTGGTGGACAGTGAGCTGAAAAAACGCGGCGTGGAGGTCAGCAAGGATCTGTGCGAGCACTTCCCGTACAGTCGCCAGGAGTTGTTCCACCTGGTGAAGGTGAACGGCATCCGCACCTTCCGCACCCTGATCAGTCAGCACGGCAAGGGCCACGGCTGCGACATCTGCAAACCGGCCGTGGCCTCGATTCTGGCCACCTGCTGGAACGAGCACATCCTGGCCACCGACCACGTGCCGCTTCAGGACACCAACGACACCTTCATGGCCAACATGCAGAAGAACGGCACCTATTCCATCGTGCCGCGCATCCCCGGTGGCGAGATTACACCGGACAAGCTGATTGTGCTGGGTGAGGTGGCGAAGGAATACGATCTTTACACCAAGATCACCGGTGGCCAGCGGGTGGACCTGTTCGGCGCCACCCTGAGCCAGTTGCCGGAGATCTGGGAAAAACTGATTGCTGCCGGGTTCGAGACCGGCCATGCCTATGGCAAGTCACTGCGCACCGTGAAGTCCTGCGTTGGCAATACCTGGTGTCGCTACGGCGTTCAGGACAGCGTGGGCATGGCGATTCGCCTGGAGGACCGCTACAAAGGGCTGCGGGCGCCCCACAAGGTGAAGATGGCGGTCTCGGGCTGTACCCGGGAATGCGCGGAAGCCCAGAGCAAGGACTTTGGTGTGATTGCCACGGAGAACGGCTGGAACCTGTATGTCTGCGGCAACGGTGGCATGCGGCCCCGCCACGCCGATCTGTTTGCCACGGATCTGTCTGACGAGGAGCTGATCCGGACCATTGACCGGGTGGTGATGTTCTATGTGCGCACGGCCGACCGGCTGCAGCGCACCAGTGTCTGGATGGAAAATCTGGAGGGCGGCCTGGAGTACCTGAAGCAGGTGGTTCTTGAGGACAGTCTGGGGATCGGCGCTGAGCTGGAGGAGCACATGGAGGGGATTGTTGGGACCTACCAGTGCGAGTGGAAGACGGCCGTCGAGGATCCGGAGAAGCGGAAGCGGTTCCGGGAGTTTGTTAATGCGCCTTCGCAGTGCGATCCGGTTCAGGAGTGGACGGTTGAGCGGGGGCAGCGTCGGCCTGTTTTGGAGTCTGCGTAGCCTTTAGGTTCTGGTGAAGAGCAAGGCGCCATGGGGGTGCTTTTCTTCTGGGAAAAACAACTCGCTTCGCTCAGACATCTTTTTCCCGACAGAAAAGCACCCCCATACCACCTCGCTCACCAAGCTTCCGTGGTATCGCTTGTAACGCACAGTTGAAATAAACGCACAAGGAATAGGAGAAACACAATGAAACCACGCACTCGTTGGGAAGCCGTTTGCACCGTAGACGACCTGGTGCCGGAATCTGGCATCGCGGTATGGACCGAAGAAGGTCCGGTGGCGGTGTTTTATCTGCCGCATCGGCTGCCGGCGTTGTTTGCCATCAGCCATACGGACCCGTTCAGCGGCGCCAATGTGCTGGCCCGGGGGATTACCGGGGATCTGAAAGGGGAGCCGGTGGTGGCGTCGCCGTTGTACAAGCAACATTTCAGTCTGCTTACGGGTGTCTGTCTGGAAGACGATACCGTGCGGGTCAAAACCTACCCTGTCCTGCTGGACGGCAACCAGATCCGCTTGGAAGTACGGGCCAACCAGCGAGAATCCATCGCGGCCTAGGCCCTTAACAATGCCGGCGAAAGCCGGCGCGTGGTATGGGAAGTCTTTGTGCAGGGGAAAAGATGTCTGAGCGAAGCGAGTTGCTTTTCCCCGGAAGAAAGACTTCCCATGGCGCGTGACGGCGATACTCCGAGGCTAAACCTCTCTGGAGCGACGCCAACGCTCCCGCCAGCCAAGAACAAAGATGGTCAGTGACGGCAGAAAAGTCACGGTTACGATCGCTGCCCCCAGCAGGCCAAACAGAACGATAGCGCCCACGCCGCGATAGAGCTCGGTGCCTTCGCCGGGCAGGAACACCAGGGGCGAGAGGCCGCAGATGGTGGTCAGGGTGGTCATGGCAATCGGGCGCAGGCGGGTCTGGACGGCGGCGGTGACGGCCTGTACTACGGTAACGCCTTTCTGGCGCAGGTTCTGCCGGGCCTGGTCCACCACCAGGATGGGGTTGTTCACCACGGTTCCCATCAGGATCAGGAAGCCCAGCATGGTAATCATGTCGAAGGGTTGTCGCAGAGGCTGGAGGCCGATCATGGGCAGCAGGCCACCGACCAGGTTCATCAGGGCCAGGCCCACAATGCCACCGGCCACGCCAAGCGGTATTGCGGTCATGATCAGCAGCGGGAATCCCCAGTGCGCGAAGATGGCCACCAGCAGCAGGTAGACAATGGCAATGGCAATGGCAATGATGAAATTGCCGGTCAGAGCCTCCCGTGTGGCATTAAGCTGATCGCTGGCGCCGGAAATATCCACGTTCACATTCGCGGGCAATGCGCCGCTGTCCCGCATGAACTGCAACAGTTCCGTGCGTACCCTCTCAACGCCGGCTTCGAGCGGCACATCGTCCGGGGGAATCACGTTCAGAGTCACCGTGCGGCGACCGTCCACCCGGCGGACCGTGCTGGTATCGACGGTTTCCTCGATGGTAGCCAGGCTGGAGAGCGGCAGGGTAGCACCCTGGGGGGTGTGCACCATGACATCCGGCAGGCTGTCCAGTGACGGGTTGCGACCCTCGCTGCCGTAGACGTAGATATCGATCTTTTCGTCGTCCAGGAAGAAATCGTCGACGTAGCTGCCCTCGGTTAGAGAGGCTACGGTGAAGCCAATGCTTTCTGCTCCCAGACCCAGTTCAGCCGCGCGATCCCAGTCGGGCATAATCTGGATCAGCGGTTGCGCCAGGGACAGCGTGGAGGGCTGGCTCTGGATGCGGGGGTTGTCGAAGATCTCCTCGGCCCGCTGGTAAGCGGCATTGGCGGCGCTGTAGACCGACACCAGGTCCGGGCCGGAGATGTCCAGGTTGATGCTGCGGGTGCCGCCGTCGTTGCTGGAAATGATGGAGCCCTTGGCCGCGAAGGCGCGCATGCCCGGGAACTGTTCATAGAACCGGGTGATCTCGTCCATCAGGGCTTCGATGTGCCTTGGATTCAGGGTCTCGGCGATGATCCGGATCCTGGTGGGCGTTACCTGCATGTTGAGATAGGCCATGGGCGGCACGCTGGTTTCGCCCGCGGCGTAGGCCTGGCCGTCCGCGTTCACGTGGGGCAGGAAGTAGTCTTCCACCTGGCGGGCAATGGCTTCCATCTCCTGCAGGTTGTAACCCGGCGGCGCCGACATGGCGGCAAAGGTCTTGGGCTCCTCGCCTTCCGGCAGGTATTCGGCGGGTGGGGTCAGCACAAAAATCACCCACAGGCTGAAGCCGACGGTGGCTGCCATCACCAGAAGCCGGCGCACCGTGCCATTCACCAGCCATCGCACCGCCCCCATGGCGGCCCCGCTCCAGCGACCCGAGGTTTCGTTGCCGTATTCATCGGTGGTCACGCCCCGGCGGCCGAAATCCAGCCGGGCACAGAGGGTGGGTATGATGGTGATTGCCACCAACATGGAGGCGAGAATGGCAGCAGAGATGGCAATGGCCACGTCGGAATACAGCTGGCCCGCCTCTTCCTCGATAAACAGGATCGGCAGGAACACCAGGATGGTTGTGGTGGTGGACGCCAGCACCGCCGGCCAGACTTCGCGCACGCCCTTGAGGGCCGATTCGAAACGGTCCAGCCCCAAACGCCGGTGTCGCTCGATGTTCTCAAGCACCACGATGCTGTTGTCCACCGTCATGCCGATGGCAAAGGCGATACCGGCCAGAGAGATCACGTTGATGGTGCGGCCGGTGATCAGCAGCCCGATAAACGCGGCTATGGCACACAGCGGTATGCCCACCACCCCGGCAAACGTGGCCCGGCCGGACCTCAGAAACAGGAACATCACCAGGGTTGCGAAGGCGGCACCGATACCCAGATTGGTCCAGACATTGGCAACCGAGGCTTCCACGTACCGGGCATCGTCTGCGGTCAGGCCCAGGGTCATGCCCGCAGGTTCCAGCACTTCGCGGTTGATGGCGGCGACTTCGTCCATCATGGCGTGCTTGATATCGATAACGTTGGATCCGCTCTCCCGACGCACCTGCAGGCCGATCACCCGCTGGCCATTGACGACGGACAGTTCCCTAATCCGTGAGTGACCCTGCTGCACCTGGGCAACCTCGCCCAGGCGCACCACGCTGTCACCCTGTCGGCGCACCACCAGTTGCTCCAGGGATTCAACATCATCAAAGCGACCCACCGTGCGCAGCAGGTACCGGCGCTTGCCGGAATCAATCTCGCCACCGGAAATGTCCTGGTTGCGGCTGACAATGGCATCACGCAGATCGAGCAAGCTCAGGCCACGCTGGGCCAGGGCGGCTTCGTCCACGATAACCTGCATTTGCCGGTCGGCACCGCCGCCGACGGTCACCTCGGAAACCCCCGGCACGCTCTCCATCCTGGGCCGCACGCGGTCCTCGATAAAATCGCGCATCAGCTCGATGTCCAGCTCACGGGGATTGCCTTCGAGGGTGGCGATGCGAAAATACATGAATGCGTTGGAGGAGAACGACGCCGCAACTATGCGCGGCTCATCGACGTTCCTCGGATAATCCGGCACCTGGCTCAGGGCATTATTGATCTGGATCAGGGTCTCGGTGATATCCACCCCGAACGGAAATTCCAGCTCAATCTCCGCTGCGCCACTGGAGGCGGTGGAGGTCATCCGGCTCAGGTTCGGAACATTGCGCAGGAACCGTTCCTGCTCGATCAGGATGTCTTTCTCGATGTCCTGGGGCGTGGCGCCTGGCCAGCTGGTTTCCACCGTGACCGTCCGCACCTCCAGATCCGGAATCATCTGGACCGGAATCCGCAGTGCTGCAGCAGCCCCAAGGATCGCGACAATCAGGGCAATAACGGTGACCAGAGTGCCGTGGCGGATAATGCCGGCAAACATCAGCGGCTCTCCCGTTCGGCAATGCGAACGCTGATGCCCTCGCTCAGGGACTCGTTGCCACGGACCACCACCTGCTGGTCCGCTTCAAGACCACTAGTGACCTCTACCCGGCCCTCGAAGCCGGTGCCAAGGCGCACCCGCTTTTCGCTCACGGTCCAGGTGTCTTCATCCCCCGGTTCGGCGATCCACACGGTGGTTCGTCCTTCGGGATACCGGTTGATGGCATCGCGGGAAACCGTCAGGCCACGTTCACCGGTAGTGACCCGCAGTACCGCCTGTACCGACATCCCCGGGAGCAGCTTCACGGATTCGGGCTTGATGGCGCGGAGGAGAAAGGTTCTGGACTGGGGATCGTTGACCGGTACCAGAACATCGATGGTGGCGCTGCTCAGTGCCTGGTCATCCTGCACCAGCAGCCGGCTGTTGTCGTCGATGCGTTTGTAGAAGGACTGGGGTACCTGGAAATCCAGACGAAGGTTGTCGGTATCCACCAGAGTCAGCAGCTGGTCACCGGGGGTAACCCATTCCCCGAGATCCCGGGAGCGCTGGCTGACCACACCGTCGAAGGGCGCGGTCACGCGGTGGCGCCCGGCCCGGACTTCCACCTGGCGGCGGGCGGCTTCCAGGCGAGCCAGGGTCGCTTCGCTGGCGGCCACTTCACTTTCCCGTGCACTGACTTCGGTGGCCGCGATATTGCGGCCTGCGCCGACGGATCTGGCCTCACGCAGGCGACGCCGGGCTTCCTCCAGGCGACTGCGGGCCTCTTCTGCCTCGGCTCTTGCCGCGGCCAACTCCCAGGTAACCAATTCGTCATCCAGCTCGACCAACACATCGCCCCGGTCAACACGATCACCGGTTTCCACCCGAACCTCGTCCAGCAGGCCCGCAACCGCCGCCGACATGCCAGATACCCGAAGGGCATTCACCGTACCATTCAGGGTCACTTCCTGAACGATATCTTCTGAAGAGACGGTTTCCAGCTGAACACCAGGCAGGTCCTGGGCAGCGGTGAGCACCGGAAACAGGCTGCACAAAAACAGAACAACACCCTGCAGGCTCTTCATGGGGGTAGCCACGTCCTTTTCTCCAAGATTCATTTCGATGGATGCAATTACTAACCTTAGTTCATGGCTTACGAAGAAAAACCCCGTCCAGACCTTGGCCCGCGTTTGACCTGGCCGGTGCGGAGAATGCGAACCGTGGTCAATCACGTTGCCAGCTATCTGCGCTACTATTGTCACAACACCGACAACAAGGACGCCCTGTGAAACCTCTTAGCCCTACGGATCAGCTTTTTCTCTGGCTGGAAAAGCGGCAGCAGCCCATGCACGTGGGCGGTCTTCAGCTGTTCTCTTTTCCCGACGACGCACCGGATGATTACGTCGCACAGCTGGCCGACCGGCTCAGGCAGTACACGAAGGTGACTCCGCCGTTTAATCAGCGTCTGGATTACCGTTTCGGCCAGCCGGTCTGGGTGGAAGACGAGCACCTGGACCTGGAACACCACTTCCGCTTCGAGGCACTGCCGACACCCGGGCGGGTCAGGGAACTCTTGTCGTTTGTCTCGGCGGAACATTCCCACCTGATGGACCGGGAACGTCCGCTGTGGGAGTTTCATCTGATTGAAGGCCTGGGGGAACGGCAGTTTGCGGTGTATATCAAGGTGCACCATGCCCTGGTGGATGGTGTATCCGCAATGCGGATGGTCACCCAGATGCTCTGCCAGGACACCGGCGAGCGGGACATGCCGCCGATCTGGGCCATGCCACCACGCCCGGAGCGTGAGAAGGATGATGGCGGCCCCTCGCTATGGCGAAGCATTGGCCACCTGCTGGGTGAATCCGGGAAGCAACTGGGTACCGTGCCCACCGTCGCCCGGGAACTGCTGCGAACCATCAATAACGCCCGCAAAGACCCCGCGTACTCCTCCATATTCCACGCGCCCCGCAGCATTCTTAACCAGAAGATCACCGGCTCCCGACGCTTCGCCGCACAGTCCTATGACCTCAGCCGGATAAAGGCAGTGTGTAAAATCTACGGAACCACGGTGAATGATGTGGTGATGGCCATGTGCGCCACCGCGCTGCGCAGCTACCTGATGAACCAGGACGCCCTGCCGGAAAAGCCGCTGATCGCCATGGTGCCGGTGTCCCTGCGCAAGGATGACAGCTCCGGCGGCAACCAGGTCGGCGTTATCCTCGCCTCACTGCACACCGATGTCACCAGCCCGGTGACACGACTGATGCAGATCCATGAGGACGTGAAAGCCGCCAAGGACCGCTACGCCGACATGTCTGCGGAAGAAATCATCAACTACACCGCCCTGACCCTGGCGCCGGCGGCGTTCAATCTGCTCACCGGCATGGCACCGAAATGGCAGACCTTGAACGTGGTGATTTCCAACGTTCCCGGCCCGCGAGAGACTTGCTACTGGAACGGCGCCACGATGGACGGCATGTACCCGGTCTCCATCGCCATGGATCGCCTGGCCCTGAACATGACCCTGACCAGCTACGGCGACCAGGTGGAATTCGGCCTTATCGGCTGCCGCCGCACGCTACCCAGCCTGCAGCGGATGCTCGACTATCTGGAAGAGGCCCTGGTCGAACTGGAAACCGCCGCCGGCCTTTAGGCAAAACCGATCAACCGAACCGGCGTTCTTCGTTCCGGATGGAAATCTGGTTGTTCAGGGTCCAGAAGTCATACAGCACGCCGATCAGGAACAGGCCGCCGGTAAACAGGTAGATGATGCCGGTAATCCACTTGCCCATGTACATCCGATGAATCCCGAACACCCCCAGGAAGGTCAGCAGGATCCAGCTTATGTTGTAGCTGACCTCACCTTCCCGGAACCGAAGATCCGCCTCCCGGTCCATGGCCGGGATCAGGAACAGGTCGATGATCCAGCCGATGAACAGCAGCCCCAGGGTAAAGAACCAGATGGTGCCGGTAACGGGTTTGCCGTAGTAAAACCGGTGTGAGCCCAGGAATCCGAAGATCCAGAGCAGGTAGCCGATCAGTTTGCTGTGGGTGTCTGGGCGTTCTGTCATATCCGTTCTCATCCTTCTGGATTCGTAGCCGATTTACACTATAGACCCAGCCTGCATGTGCTGGGGGCTGGCCGGGGGGAAGGAATATTTTCCCTCGGGAAAAACAACTCGCTTCGCTCAGACATCTTTTTCCTGTCGGGAAAATATTCCTTCCCCCCGTCCGTCGAACCATTGTGGCATAGGATTAGAAAAACAAATTAAGAACGAGCAATAACTCTTCTGACGGCATTCTCAGCTGTCAGCAGGGCGTGGGGTGGGGCATAAATTTTTCGGGGAAAAAGATGTCTGAGCGAAGCGAGTTGCTTTTTACCCGAAAAATTTATGCCCCACCCTGCGACCACGCTCCAAACCAAGAGGCCCAAAAAATCAGGGCCCAACCTCTGGGGCAGGATCCGGACCACCCTCGCGAAACTCGCTGGCCGACTTGCCGGTCCACTTCCGGAAGGCGCGGCTGAAGTTGGAAAGGTCGGCATAGCCCAGCTCGTAGGCAATCTCGCTGACCGATTGGTTGGTATACCGGAGCAGCTGGATCGCCCGGTCTTTCAGCACCGATTCGACAATTTCCCGATAGCTGGTATCCCGGTCCGCCAGCCGGCGTTTCAGGGTGCGCGACGAGACGCAGAAGCGTTCGGCCATGGCTTCCAGTGACGGCAACGGCCCGGGCATCATTCGGAGCATGTTGCGGATCGCCAGGACGATATCGCCCTGTTCCTTCAGCGCCTTCTGCAGCTCGAATTCGCATTGGTCCCGGGCCATTCGGGAGGCTTCCGCATCGGCCAGGCGCATACGCACATCGAGAAGCTCCCGGGGGAACACCATCATTTCGTCGGCCTGGCCGTACTCGAACCGAACCGGAAGCTGGTCGGCAAACCGCTGGTACCAGGGCGGCTCCGGAGCGCTCAGGCGAACGGTGACACCCGGCAGTTTGCCGTCTTCCAGGGCAAAGCCGTGTTTGGCGGCGTCCTCGCGGTCCAGGAGCTGTTCGGTCAGCAGAATCAGGGTGGCGCTGACGGTCTCGGCCAGAAACGGGTAGAGGCCGGGCACTTCGAATTCGGTGCAGAGTTTTACCAGTACCTGATCCCCCGCTTCGGACTGGCTCATACTGAGAAACGGCACCCGCAGATGCAGGTATCGGCGCACAGAATCCAGGGCATCGGCGAAGGTGGGGCTGGTGAGGGCCGCGAAGCCCAGGGTGCCGTGGATTGTCAGCCGCAACTCCCTGGCCAGCGTGAAGCTGAGACCGTCCTGGCCGGCCAGGTTCACGGCCCGTTTGGCCATGATGATGGCATCGGTGACAAACACCCGACTGTCGTTGGACTTGAGATCGTCCGGGCTGAACTCCAGGCCTTCATAGAGTAACCGGTCGTTATAGCCCAGCTGGCGCACTGTCTCGGCCAGAACCCGCAGGTAAGCGCCCGGCACCAGGAACAATCCCAGCATCTGCCGTTCTTTGTCCGGACCGCTTGCGCTCATTGGCATTCCTTATGATTGAGGTGGCTGAAGCACTTCAACTGACTCTATCAGATGCCTCCCGCCGGAACAGTGGGGCCCGGCACACCCGGATCGCCGTCAGCATGGCCAATCAATTTCCAGCCCGTGTCCCATCCTGATCGACCACCGTCCCCTTTGCGCATTCCTGCCAGACATTGACTGCCCCACACTGGAGCCATGACATCAGCCAGAGTGAGGAGTACGCAGATGCTGAGCACTAAAACCACAGAAAAGAAGACGGCTCCGGTTACCAGAGCCTCCAACACACCCGATAACGTCACCATCACAGCCCAGCGCATGGGCTTTGAGTTCGGTGAGCAGGTTCCCCGTTACTGGGTCGATAACAGCTACACCATCAGCCACATCATGAATGCGCTCTCGGTCCTGTTTCCGCAGGGCGAGCAGTTCTTCGTGGATTCGGTAAGAGCGTTCCGGGACCAGATCTCCGATCCCAAACTGAAAGAGGAGATACGCGGGTTCATCGGCCAGGAGGCCATGCACTCACTGGAGCACATCGCCATGAACCAGCACGTTCGTGACCAGGGCATGCCGGTGGAAGAGCTGGAAAAACACCTGGAAGTGGTTCTGGGGATTGCCAAGAAGCTGCCCAAGCGTCACCAGCTGGCCATCACCTGTGCCCTCGAGCACCTCACCGCCATGATGGCCGACATGCTGCTGGAGCGTGACGATGTGCGCCAGGACATGGATGAATCCATGCGCCCGCTGTGGGTCTGGCACGCCATTGAAGAAACCGAGCACAAGGCGGTTGCCTACGACGTTTTCCAGGCAGCTGGCGGCACTTATGCAGAGCGTGCGTTTTATCTTATGTTCAGCACCGCCGCACTGGGCGTGATGAGCACCTATTTCACCAGCCGGATGATGCTCAACGACCGCAAGAACTTCTCTCTTGTAGACACGGCTACGGGTCTCTGGCGCCTCTGGGGCGTAAACGGCACCTTCTCAAGTCTGATTCCCACATGGCTTGAGTACTTCAAACCGGGTTTTCACCCCTGGGACCACGACAATAGCGATCTGATTGCCCGTTTCAAAGAGGAGATTCAGGCGCACATCGCACCACAGTACAAGAAAGGTAATCGCAGGACGCTTCAGTAAACCACGGAAGCAACTCCCAACCCTGAAGGGAAGCGGGTGGGGAGGTCTTTGTGCAGGGAAAATGATGTCTGAGCGTAGCGAGTTGCCTTTTCCCGGAAGAAAGACCTCCCCGCCCGATTCCCCACTTCCGGGTCAGGCATTCGGCTCAGCGACTCCGGATCGAATGACTTCTCCCTTCCGCCAAAGCCGCCATTCACCTGGCTGGTAAACATCCCACTTTTCATCTGTGGTCAGAGGTTCAGTAACGATCACGCTGACGATGTCGTTGGGCGTCGTTTCCGATTCGAAATCCACCGTTACATCGGCGTCTTTCAGACGGGCAGGACCAAACGGGGCTCTCCGGGTGATGCTGGCCATTTTGGTGGTGCAGTAAGTGAACAGCCAATCACCGTTACTCAGTAGGAGGTTGAAAACGCCCTGGCTGGCGTAGGCGACGGACAACCGGACCAGGCGGTCGATGATTTCATCGGTTCCGTTATTGCGATCGCAGTGCGTTCGAAGGTGGTTAAGAATATCGCAGAACAGCGCCTCGCTGTCGGTGGTTCCGACCGGCTCATAGAACCCTGGAGTCGAACCGAAGCCGGAGAGCTGGCCATTGTGGGCGAACACCCAGTAGCGACCCCAGAGTTCGCGCATGAAGGGATGGGTGTTGGCCAGGCAGGTGTCGCCGACGTTGGCCTGGCGAATGTGGCAGATGGCCACTTCGCTTTTTATTGGATGAGTCTGGACCACTGCGGCGATTCGGGAATTGGCGCTGGCATCGGCGTCGTGGAAGGCCCGTACGCCTTTGCCTTCGTAAAAGGCGACGCCCCAGCCGTCCTTGTGCGGGCCGGTCTGTCCACCCCGACGGGTCAGGCCGGTAAAGCTGAAACACAGGTCAGTGGGGGTGTTGGCGCTCATGGCCAGTAATTCGCACATGGGTTACGTCATTCTTGCCGGAGGATGTCTGCCACAAGAATAACGTAATCAACTCGCTTCGACAGTGAGAATCTCAAGCTGGCGGGGATTGTGGCCGGCGCCGACCACACAGTTACGCCCCGCTCGCTTGCCACTGTAGAGCCACCGATCGGCAACCCGGAACAGGCTTTCGGCCTCGCGACCATGGTCTGGCCACTGGGCTATCCCGAAGGAGGCAGTCACCCGGATGCGGGCTTCCCCGTAGGGCAGTTCAAGGTCAGATATCCGCTGGCGCAGCTCGTCCATCAGGACAAAGGCATCCGCCGGCTTCACATCTCTCAGAATCAGGCCGAACTCCTCGCCACCCAGGCGGCCGACAAAATCGGTGCTCCTCAGCCGTTCGGTCATGCATCGGCTGATGTTTTTCAGAACAAAGTCTCCGGCCTCATGGCCCAGAGTGTCGTTAACGACCTTGAAGTGGTCAATATCCATCACCACCAGCGCAAAACCGGCTCCACTGCGATCGCACTCGGCAATGGTGCGATTCAACGTACCCTGGAAGTTGCTGCGATTGGCGAGGCCGGTCAGTGCGTCAGTCTGGGCCATGTCCACCAGGCGCTGCTCGGACTCTTCGCGGCGCACCTCATACAGGTGAATGAAGGCCAGCATCAGTGCACCGCACAACACCATGTTGAGCAGATCGATCATCGCGTGGGGGCTGCCGACCTGGCCAAGGTGAATGTAATAGATAACGCCCCCGACGAGCATAAAGGGTGCGCTGAGAATCATGCCTTCTTTCTTGCCAAGCAACAGGTAGGCGAGAACCGGCATCATCAGCACCCAGACGAAAGCGGACACCGAGGCTTCCGGTAACAGCATGATCACCAGGAAGAACGCGAACAAAGGCACCAGATAGGCATAGACCCACTGCTGCAGATGAGGAGTGGATTTCAGGCGCCAGACGCCGAAAAAAAGCAAAGTGCTGGCAAACAGCTCAGCAACCGCCACCCATGGGTAGCCATTGAGAAACTGCAGGCAAGCAAAAATCACCAGAGCCGAGCCGGTGATCAGAAAAAGCAGCCGCATCAGTGAGCGGCGATGGCTGTCGCGCAGACCCGAGCGGCTCTGTTCCAGAGTGGCCCCCAGGTCAGAATGGTGAGGCGTATTCATGCTGACTCTTCCTTGGATCAGCTTCCGAGTATAGCCCCGAAAAACTGTTTGTAAAACGTACAGCGAGCCCAAGCTTCAGGCCCGCCGCACGCATCGAGTCTTCAGATATAGAGGTTCTTGCGGGAGAAACGCTCCACCAGCGGCTGGTAAGCAGAACCCAGCAGGCGGTTGATCGCATCAATACCCCAGGCGTCCGGGCCCACCAATATGCGGGACTCATTCTTGAGGATGCCTTTTACAATGATTTCTGCGGCTTTCTCGGGCGTGGTCATGGCGAGTTTATCGAAGCCTTTACGCTGGGCGACGTTGTTCTCGGACTTGCCCATGCGCGCTGCATTGACAATGTTGGTGCGGATACCACCAGGATGCACACAACTCACCGCCACCGGCTGGTTCTCCAGCTTCATTTCCTGGCGCAGGGCTTCGGTGAATCCTCGCACCGCAAACTTGGCGGCGTTGTAGGCGCTCTGCTTGGGCACTCCAATCAGGCCAAATACACTGGAAACGTTCACCACATGGCCATCGCCCGAGGCAATCAGATGGGGCAGGAAGGCCCGGGTACCGTGAGCAACCCCCCAGAAATCAATGTCCATGACCCATTTGAAGTCTTCGTCGGTCATCTCACGGACCGTGGCAGACAGGGCAACGCCCGCGTTGTTGATGACCAGATTGACCTGACCGAAATCTTTCACAACCTCCTCCGCATGGGCAAAGATGGCATCGCGATCAGACACGTCCAGCCGGTAGGTTTTTACATCAGCGCCGCTTAGCGCTGCAGCGGTTTCGGCCAGGCCTGACTCATTGACGTCGGACAGCGCCAGTCGGCAGCCCCGGTCCGCCAGCGATTTGGCGAGCGCGCGGCCGATACCCGAACCGGCACCGGTAACAACGGCAACTTTGTTCTTCAGATTCTTCATGGTCACAGACCTCTTAATTGTAGGCACATCAATTAAAGCAGATACTCTAACAATTGCCTGCTTGCGGGATATGGCTTTAGTGAACCAGGCCACATGGCATTCCGGCCACCCTCTGACGCGGCACCCGGTTTCCGGTACAATCCCTTGCCGTTGGCCGGTGCACGACACCGGCCCTCTACCTCCCCCGAATCTGTGGATTTTCTGTATGGAATGGAGTCTTACGCATTTCTGGCTGATCCTGGCGCTGGTGCTGGGCCTGGCTGAACTGGCCTCAGGTGTCCTGTTACTTCTGGCCCTGGGCATTGCGGCCGCGCTGACCGCCTTGCTGGCCTTTCTGGGAGCACCATTCGAATGGCAGCTGGCCGGTATGGGGCTGTTCTCGGGAATTCTGGTACCTGTCGCCATTCGCTGGATCCGTCCGCGCTTCTCACCCAAAGGTGTGGCATATGGCACAACCGGTACCGGCGTGGAGCAAGGCCGGCGTTATCAGACCCTGAAGCGGGATTTCGATGGAGCCACAGGCATCAAGGTCAATGGCGATTTCTATCGCCTGCGAGTGACTGACACCGGAGAAACCGACCTTCCGGAAGGAACCGACGTCATTTTCAAACAGTTTGACGGCACGACCGCCGTTGTTGAGACGATCACACACAAGGAACAGTAAGCATGGAACAGTATCTTTCACCCGGGCTGATCATCAGCCTGATTCTGGTCGCTATTGGCATCTTCATCATCGCCAAGGGTCTGGTCATCGTGCGCCAATCCGAGGTTATGGTCATTGAGCGCCTCGGTTCGTTCAACCGGATCCTCGAAAGCGGTGTGAACATCATCATTCCCTTCATCGAGCGGCCACGGCCGATCACCATGATCCGCTACGTGCGCATGGGCGAGGATTATCATCCGGTGATGAGCGATGAGGTCCGGATTGACCGCCGGGAAACGGTTATGGACTTCCCGGGCCAGCCGGTCGTGACCACCGACAACGTGACGGTGAAGATCAACGGCGCCCTCTACTACCAGATCATCGACCCGCGCCGGGCCGTGTACGAAGTGGCCAACATGAGCCAGGCGGTGGAAGTGCTGGCCAAGACCACCCTGCGCTCGGTGGTCGGCAAGATGGAACTGGACAAGCTGTTTGAATCCCGCAGCGAGGTGAATAACGCGATCCAGGCCGAGATGGAAGAGGCCGCTTCCAAGTGGGGTGTAAAACTCACCCGGGTGGAGGTTCAGGACATCAGCATGCCGGAAGAAGTGGAAGAAGCCATGCGATTGCAGATGGCTGCGGAGCGGAAACGCCGGGCCACGGTTACCGAGGCCGAGGGTGAAAAGTCGGCGGCCATCGCCATGGCCCAGGGCCAGCGGGAGTCTGCCATTCTCAACGCCCAGGGCGACAAGGAATCAGCCATTCTCCGCGCCCAGGGCGAGCAGGAGTCCATCCGTCTGGTACTCAGTGCCATGGGTGACTCCGAGGAAAACAAACAGACCGTCATTGGCTACCTGCTGGGCCAGAGCTATATCAAGGTTCTGCCAAATATGGCGAAAGAGGGAGAGCGGGTGTTCGTGCCCTATGAATCCTCAGCGCTGCTGGGTTCCATGGGCATGTTCCGGGAACTGGCCGGCAGCCCCGAAGACACCGTTCGCCAGCACTTGCAGCGCGATGGCTTGCGTGGCGGACTGGTTGGCTCGGCCGGTAACAGTTAAGCCCTGAAAGCTTTCACCCCAGCAGGTTGTCCAGGGGTTGCTCGTAACTGGGGGCAAACACCTTCAGGAAATAGGCAACCTCTGACAGCCCGTCTGCGTCCAACCGCTGGCGGATCTGCCGGGCGGCCGGCTCGAATTCCTTGTTGCCGGCCCGGATCTCCGCCTGGCACTTGAGCCACGCCGAGAGCCTGTCGGCGGCCTTGATCAATTCCCGGTCTTCGGCCGGTAGCTGAGACTCCCGAACGTAGGGCGAAAAAGCCTCCCGCAAATCCTCCGGTAACAGCGCCAGCAGCTCGGCCTCGGCCTTGTGCTCGATGTCCCCGAACGCCTCACGCATCACCTTCGAATGGTATTTCACCGGTGTTGGCATATCCCCGGTAATTACTTCCGTCGCATCATGGTAAAGCGCTGCCGCTGCAATGCGGTCGGCGTTCACCTGGCCGCCAAAATGCCGGTTGCGGATGATGGCAAGGGCGTGGGCGAGGGTCGCCACCTCCCAGGAATGGGTGGCCACATTTTCCTCAATGGCATTTCGCATCAGCCCCCAGCGCTTGATCCAGCGCAGGCGGGAAACATAGGCGAAAAAATGGCTGGCAACGTTACCCATCACTTACAGACCTGTTTTGCATAAGTTCATAATCTTTTGCTTCAGGTGCACAAAATCCCCGTGCTATTCTGAATGCGTATTCAATTGTTACATAACCGGGGATATCGTGTCCGCTGAAGCCCATATTCGAAGATTAATGGCCATTCTTGTTGCGGCTATTATGCTGGCAACGGCGCCGGTTCGGGCAAACGAAACCGAAATCACTGTGGGCGTTTACCATTTTCCCCCGATCGCCAGTGTCAATTCCGATGGCAAAGTCGAGGGCTTCCTCGGGGGACTGCTGGAGGTGCTTGAGCAGATACACCCGGATGTCTCATTCCATATCATCCACACCTCCCCCAAACGCCGCCACCTGGATTTCGATGCCGGTCTCTACGACGTCATCTTCTTTCAAAGCCCTGACTGGGGTTGGACAGAGAAGGATGTGGACATTACCCGCCCGATCCTGGCCGACGAGGAACTTTATGTCGCTCTCAAGAAACCCGGCAGAGACTCCTCATTCTTTAACGACCTGCGCAACCGATCTATTGTGGCCATTTCCGGCTATTACTATGGTTTTACCGGGTACGAAACTGACAACTCCGTGCTGGAAGAAAAATTCAATATCGAGTTTTCCGACAGCCACACGCGCAACATGAATCTGATCAAGGCCGACCGGCCTTCTGTTGCCGAGGTTGCCATCATCAGCCGTTCTTACCTGCAGAAACATTTTGCCCAGCACCCGCAAGACCGGGACAAATTGCTGATCTCGAACGAGCCGGATCAACGCTACCAGCTCAGCATCATTGCCCGAAAGGGCGGCGCCCCGAGTGCGGACGAAATGCTTCGACTACTGGCGCCACTGGTGGACGACGGCCGCTACCGGCAACTCGTTGAAAACTGGGGCCTGCGGTTGCCAGCGGGCTTTCTGACCAGCTTCGAGGCACCCTGACTTCATCGCACGTCCAGGTTGAACGCCACGATAACGTTGCCCTCATCACCCACTTCCGCATTGCGGGCCGGACTCAGAAGGAACAATTGATCGGCAGGGACTCCGTGGGTTTGCTGCATGATGTTACGCAAGCTTTGGCCTCGCGAGGATGCCAGATTTCTCAATGCCTCCGGCGCAAGTGACCGCTCACCGGCCAGGTAGGCTTCCCGGGCCTCCTGCCATGCCTCCTCCGACAGGTCCTGCTCACCACTTGCAGTCAGTTCATCACGCAACAGGGCAAGGCCATCTGCCTGGGACTCAACGTTGCCACGTATGTTCAGCAACAGGTCCGGCCGGTCCAGCAGCGCGTCTGCCAGAGCGGCCAGCTTTTCCGCCTCGCCTTCGGCCAGTTGGATACTGCCGGGGATAAACCTCACCTTCCCGAGCTCCTCCCCGCTCAGGCCGGCGAGCTCGGCAATCGAGCCGAGCATACTGAACGGTGAGGCCGCTGCCTTGGCCAGAAGGTTCACGAACGCCCGCATCACAACTTTTCCGACGCTGAAGTCCGGGTCAGACAGGTCGCCGCTGATGGGCAAGTCGACTTCAATCACTCCCTTACTGTCCCGAAGCAGCGCGAGGCCGAGTTTTACCGGCGCATTAACGGCCTGATCACTGGCGATGGCCGAACCCAGCTCGAGACGATCCATCACCACCAGATTGGACGCATCGATCCTGGATCCGGCAATTTCATAATCAAGATTCAGGTTCAGCTTGCCACTGTCCACGCCATAACCCAGGTAACGACCAAAGTAAGGCGAAAGCGCAGGCAGGGACAATTCCTGCATATTCAGTTTCAGATCGCTGACATCCTCGGTACCAAGGGTGCCAATGGTGCCTTCAAAGTCCAGGTCCGCCACGCCGCCGACCCGGCCCCGGATAGAGACCTTGCCCTGTTGTGGGGAAATGTTGCTGAGGCCTGTCACGCTGCCGTTCAGCTCATCAAACCAGGTGGTAAACGCCGGCGCCAACGTGCGGTCGGTATACGCCAGCTCGCCATTTTCCAGCATCAGCTGGCCAATACGGAAAATGAACCCCGGCTCGGAATCCTCCCCCTGCTGAGCATCTGCGGTCGCCTCCTGCTGACCACCGGCCGCTGGCGCTTTGGCGATCCGCTCGACGTTGTGGATATTGTCGGTATTGCGGACAACGTTGATGACCGGCTGGGCCAGGGTCACCGTTCCTATTTCCAGGCGTGCCGGATACACGTTGTATTCAATAGGTGCCAGGCGCAGAGTTTGCCAGGAAACCAGCGAACCAGAACTGTCGGGCAGCTTCAGATCCAGACCGGCCACTTCCGCGGTGCCGCTGAAGGTGCCCGTGAGAGGCTCCTGCTGCCCATCCAGATCAAGGTTGCCGTCAACGCCCAGAGTGCCGCTGGTAATGGCGAGGTTGGCGCCTTCCTGAACGTAGGGCTCAAAGGCGGCCAGAGCGATGCCGTTTCCGGAGATGGCGGCTTCCAGGGTAAACGGTGCAGGTGTCAGCTGGCCGTTCAGTGACAGTTGGCCGCCACTGGCCAGGCTTCCGGTTATTTCGTAAGAGACCGGTTCTTCAAGTAGATGGCTCAGTGGCCCGATGGATGCGGAAAGCTGCTCTACGGCAATTTCAGTCGCTGTCGCCGGTTGACTGTCCTGCCAGAGAATACGCCCACCGGAGAGCGCGACGCCCGCCACTGACCAGCGGAATGGCTGGCCGCCGGTAGACGCTTCGCCGCCGCCCTCCGTCTCACCGTTGTTGGTGGCCAGCGGCGCCAACCAGTCAATCTCTCCGTTTGCGCTCCTGGCCACGGCCACATCGAGCTTGTCCAGAGAGACCTGGCCGATACGGATTTCGCGGCCATTCAAGTCGAACCCGACAGCATCCACAGAAAGCTCAGCGTTGGTCAATCTCGCCTGCTCACTCTGTTCATCCAGAGCGACGGCCAGATTCTCGAGTTGCAGCTGACCGTTGGCCGTCTCCAGGAAAAAGCCGTCGCCGGCCTGGATTTCATAGTCGGAGCTCAGGGTGACGCTGCCACCACGCAGATCATAGGGAAAGAAAGGAGCCAGGAAATGAGCCAGGGTTTCATAGCCCACCGATGACACCTTGAGCGTGCCGTTCGAGTAGAACGGGGCGACGCTCAGATCACCCTGCCACTCGATGGTCTGACTGCCCAGCGCCGCCAGCAGGGAGTAATCGCTGTCCTGCCCCTCGCGACGCCAGGTGGCCAGATCACTCAGGGTAAGATCCATCGGGGTAATCCGGAACTCGGCCATGTCCGCCTGGGTAAAATCCCGGAACAACATTTCGCCGCCGTTGAGTTCAATTTTCCCGAAGTACAGCCGGGGTGGCGCCGCCGCGTCATCCGATTGCGACGCTTCAGGCGCTGGTTCTGCAGGTCCCGGGTTGGCCGCCTGCCAGTCTCTCGCAAAATTGACGCTGTAGTCCTCCAGCAGATCCACCCGAACATAGGGCTCATCCAGCTGGATGGCTTCAAACCCGGCAATACCCCGAACCAGCTGGAAAAAGTTCATGTCCAACATGAGCCGGTCAAAGGCAACCACCTGCTCACCCTGGGGATCGTTGGCCGACAGACCCAGCGCCTCAACTCGAAGGGTGAACGGGTTGGTTCGGATATCAGTGATTTCTGCCTGCCAGCCCATACGCTGGTCCAGCTGCTCGGGTACCAGACGCTCCAGCCACCAGGGAAGTAGCAGGAAACCGGCCAGGGCATAGAGGATGAAAAGCACCAGGAATCCGATCAACAGATTCCTGGGCATATGACTGCGTTTACGGCTCTGGGCCACGGACATCTCCTTCTAAACGGCGGATTCCCGGGGCAATCTTGCCCACCTGCCTGTTCACAAGGATAGTCGTCCCAGAGGCTGTTTGTCAGCTGTGACGGTTATGACCCGGCATCACTAACTCCGGGTCGGCGGCCATGTTCGCAAATTCGCCGATCTCATTGAGGTCTCTGGGTACCATGGCAGCCCGCACCAACTTGCGGGTCGAATTGCCGGTTTTCGGATAGGCCGCCTGGCCGGCGCGCCAGGTAACCGGCATTGAAGGCGTGCCGATACGCTGATCAATCTGCCGCAACCGCTTGTACATGAAGGCATGCTGGCTATCTTCATGATCTGGCACCAGGGCAAAGAAGGCGCTGGCCGAGTATCGGGCGAGAAACACCTGATCCGACATCTGATCACGCAATGCCTCGCTGATTTCCCTGACGACCGCGTTCAACGACTCATCACCCATTCCGGTGGACAGTTCACGGAAGTTGGCGATGTCGAGGTAAATCAAGGCAAACGGGTTGCCGCGGTCGTTGTCCCGGGCAAGGATATCCAGCAGGCGTTGTTCCAGCGCTGACCGGTTGGGCAGGCCGGTAACGGCATCGGTAAAGGCAAGCTCTGCCACCCGTTTATCCTCTTCCGCCTTGAATGCCTCAAGTGCCCGCTGATGTTTTACATCCAGAACGGTCACAACCAGGGCCACGGCCAGCATCGCAATGCAGAAGACTGCCAGGGGTATTCCCATCCAGTTCCCCCGCAGGCCGTTGTCAGCTGCAGGCACGGCGCCCTCCGGAAAGGTCATCGCCATCATGCCCGTGTAATGCATCCCACAGATTGCAGCGGCCATCACCAGGGCGGCCACGAACTGTACCGCCAGGGTGCCGGATCCGTCCATGCCCTGCAGTTTCCGGCAGAGGGCAAGCGCAGCTCCCGAAGCCACAACGGCAATCGCGATCGAAATCAGCAAAAATACGGTGTTAAACGTTGGCGGCGCTGACATGCGCATGGCATACATGCCCAGGTAGTGCATCACTACGATACCGCTGGCCATGGACAGGGTCGCACTGACGAACAGAGGGACTCCCAATTGTTTGCGCCCGATGATGTGCAGAGCCACACCGGAAGCGAGCACGGCTGCGAGCCAGGAAACCAACGTCATCATCACATCAAACGACATGGGAACACCCATCGGCATAGCCCGCATTCCGACGAAATGCATCGTCCAGACTCCGGTGCCCATCAGCAGGGCGCCGGCCAGTAGCCATTTCCGACGTTCGCCAGACTCCGCATTAACGAGTCTGGCACCAAAAAACAGAGCCGCATAAGCTGCCAATACAGCAACCAGAAAGGAGGCGACAACCAGGGGCAGATCATATTCGGACATCATTTGTGCAAACCTTTGTTTTGTGTGTGCGCGCGGGCCAGCCAGGCAGTTTGCCCAAACCAGACCCGCATCGGCGTCGAAGGAGATACGGGCCAGCTGTGATACAGGTCTCACTTTATTGTTGGGTTTATGTAACCGTTTCAGACATAAGCAGCGCTGACAGTGAACCCTGAACCCGATATGCTTCTGGCTCGTATTTCTCCCGGGGCGTTTTACGCGCAGGCAAGAGGACAGGTTATGGACATCGGCGATATGCGTCGTGATTTCGAGAGCGAGGGGCTGGATCGCGATGCACTGGACAATAATCCGGTGCAGCAGTTCCAGAACTGGTTTGAGGATGCCCGGGAAGCAGGCATTCTGGAACCCAACGCCATGTCGCTGGCGACCACGGGGCAGGACGGCATGCCAGATCTCCGCACGGTATTGCTGAAGTACTTCGACGACCATGGCTTTGTGTTCTACACCAACTACGGCAGTCGCAAAGCGAAGGAGATGGAGGAAAATCCGCAGGCGGCGCTTTTGTTCCCCTGGATCGGATTGAACCGACAAGTAAGGATCCAGGGTGCCGTTGAGAAAGTCAGCAAGGCCGAATCCCTGCGGTACTTCGCATCGCGCCCCAGGGGCAGCCAGATCGGCGCCTGGGTTTCCGAACAGAGCAAGGCCATTACGTCCAGGGGCCTACTCGAACAGAAGGTTGCCGAAATCAAGCGGAAGTTCAGCGAGGGCGAAGTGCCTCTTCCCAGCTTCTGGGGCGGCTATCGCATCGTGCCGGAGCGTATCGAATTCTGGCAGGGCAGGCCCAGCCGGCTTCACGACCGTTTTGAATATGTGAGGAAAGGCGATGGCTGGCTCATCCAGCGACTTCAACCCTGAATCCCGACCGTCGGTCTGGCTGTGTCACCAGACCGACGGGCCCGAAATTGCGCACCCGCACTGGCTGACTGACTACGAACGCCAGACAGCGAGCAAGTTCAGCGGTCCCCGGGAACGAGAATACCTTTCCAGCCGCTGGCTGATTCGTCAGGCCATCGGCAAGTCAGCGCAGATGGCACCGGACCTCTGCTGCCCGGTATCCGGGCGCCCTAATGCGTCCGGCACGCCCGAGGGCTGGCGACTGTCCCTCAGCCACAGCCAGGGCCTGTCTGCCTGCGCCACTCTATCAGGCTCCCCCATTGGACTGGATCTTGAACCCTGCCAGCGCCATGCTCAATGGCA
The DNA here is from genome assembly GCF_045057155.1 of Marinobacter flavimaris. NCBI lineage: Bacteria > Pseudomonadati > Pseudomonadota > Gammaproteobacteria > Pseudomonadales > Marinobacteraceae > Marinobacter > Marinobacter flavimaris. Next base: position 3,740,938 of record NZ_CP171359.1, on the reverse strand, counting down.
GAAAGTAGTAAAACGCTGGTTCTCCCCCGTCGAGCAGGAGTGGCTGTTCCGCGAAGACGACTCCAACACCTTCCTCAAGGTCTGGACCCTGAAGGAAGCATGGCTGAAAGCCACGGGCAGGGGCATTGCCGGCAACCTGCAAACGCTTGAGGTGCGGAAGAATTTCGAGATCTACGGCGACCAGCCCGAGCAGGACTGGCAGGCGGCCTGTTGCTATATTGAAGGCTATCTGTTGACCGTGGTGTACCGTGGAAGCCGGCCCCTATGGCCGGAAATCACCCTACTTGAGCCGCCGCCACGGGACTTCGCCCTGGTGGATGCCGAGCCGATGGAGGCCTACTGGGAGCCACTGTTCCAACGCACGATTCGTCGAAAAAGCCCGTAACCCGAACCAGACACAAATAACACAGGCTATTGTATGGAGACCGCTGAACGCTGCCCCTGGTGTGGAAATGATCCGCTTTACGTGCACTATCACGACACCGTCTGGGGCCGCCCGGAGTACGACGATCTCGCCCTTTTCGAAAAACTCTGCCTGGACGGCCAACAGGCCGGCCTGAGCTGGATCACCATCTTGCGAAAACAGCACAATTACCGAGCCGCTTACGATGACTTCAATCCGGAAAAGATCGTCCGTTACGATGAAGCGAAGGTCGAGGAACTGCTGTCAGACCCGGGCATCATCCGCAACCGGTTAAAGGTCAGATCGATCATCAAGAATGCCCGGGGCTATCTGGATCTGCGAGAACAAGGTATCGGTTTCAGTGATTTTCTCTGGTCGTTTGTTGGCGATAAACCAATCCAGAACCATTGGCGCGCCTTCTCCGAAGTGCCGACCACAACCGCAGAATCCGAGGCCATGTCGAAAGCTCTGAAGCGGTCCGGTTTCACCTTTGTCGGCCCAACCATTGTGTACGCCTTCATGCAGGCGACCGGCATGGTGAATGATCATCTGGTTCAGTGCCCACAACACCGGGAATGCTATTTACTAAGCCAATGATCTCAATAGGCTGGGGGGTCGTAAGTTCTGGAGTGTTTGAAACCGCGGAGCTTTACTGTGCGAATCACTCTTGACCAACTCAGAAGCCTGCAGAGTCCGGTTATCGACCTGCTTGAGATCCTCTCGCTTGAGGGCCAGCACTACATGGCCCGCCTGAGTATGGACAACCAGACCCTGCTCCTCTCGGAAAAGAACGGAACCACCAGCCTTTTCCGGGGTGCCTGGCAGATCCAGGACACCCTGGCGTCGTTCGACATTCGGGAGACCCAGGTGGTCCACCCCTCCGCTTACCACGAAATGGTGGGAATGGAACCGACCGACGTTGAACCGATGCGAATCCGGGTGCAGAGGCAGAAACCGTGATTGCTGTAGCGAGACTAGCCATCCTTGTTGGCATCGCGGGGTTGATCCCGTTTATCGGCCTCTTGGCGGGGCTGTTTTTCATGCCGCAATACAGTGTGGCGCTTCTCGGCTACTTCTATCTGTACAGCGCAGGCATTCTGGCGTTTATGGCTGGCGTCTATTGGCCCATTGCCATGCAGCTGGACAACTGCTGCTACCCGTTGTCTCCACTGATGACTATGCTACTCAGCCAGGTCTTCTTTGTGGCCGCAGGGATAGGGCTACTTCTGCCTGTCAGTGGCCAGATTGTGTTGTATACCAGTGCCTATCTCGCCCTCTATCTGGTGGACGCCCGCTGGATGAAGGTCTATTGGCCAGCCTGGTATCTTCGCCTGAGACTCGTCCTCACCTCAGTCGTCCTGGTCTGTCAGCTTACAGCGGCAGCCTGGTTTCTCCTGCTGCACACTGCTCACTGAATTCTGAAGGGGAATGCGGGAGCCTGACGTAAATCAGGCTCCAAACGCATCTTCGGGGGATTCGTAACGACTCTGCAGCTTCTTCAGGGCAGTTTTCTCGATCTGGCGCACCCGCTCTCTGCTGATGCCAAGATCGTCGGAAATCACCTGCAGCGTTTCCGGTTCCGGCAGTCCCAGACCATAACGACGCGACAGAATGTCTTTCTCACGATCATTCAGCTCGCTGAGCATCGACTTCAGGGTGCGCTGCCGGTCCCTGTCCGACATCGGGTGATCCGGCGCCATCTGGTCGCCGGCGTCCAGGCTGTCTCCGAGGGTGACGGACCCGTCCTCAACAAGGGGAACATCGGTTGATATCTCCCGGGTCGCCAGCGCCCTTAACTCGCCGATCCTCGACGGGCTTGCCTCCATTTCGCGGGCAAGCTCCGATTGGGAAGGCGTCCGCCCAAGGCTCTGATGCATTCGCAGCGACACCTTGTGCAGCTGTCGAATTTCATCCACCACATTTTCCGGTGTGTGCACCAGCCGCGTCCCCCGCTGCAGGCAGCGTTTGACTTCCTCGCTTATCCACCAGTAGGCATAAGTCGAGAATCGGAAGCCCTTGGTGGGATCAAAACGCTCTACCGCCTTGATCAGACCGACGTTGGCGTCCTGGATGAGGTCAGACATAGGGATGCCGTGCTGCCCGTAACGGCGGGCAATATGCACCGCCAGACGCAGATTGCTCTGTATCAGCTTGCGACGACAAGCCGTCGCCAGATGAAAGGCCCGGCGACATCGAGATGAAAACGCACAGGCGTCTCCGAGGCTACCAATCACTTCCCGGAACGTCTGCGGAGTCTCCTCCGGCAGGGCCAGTTCGGTACTGATAATTCGGTAGCACAGTGTCAGTTTGCGGGAGAGGCGGCGTTCGGCCTCATCTGTCAGCAGTTCATACCGGGACGCATCCCTGAAGTACAGCCCGACCAGGGAATCCCTTTCACCATCGTTGGGCGTTGTCGGAGACGGTCCCAGCCTTTCGGTCGTTCGCATGGCTTAGGTACCGGTCAGAATTTACACCAAAGAATACGACGTGCTGTAGCTGATGGATTTACCGGGGCAGGGTCAGTAAAAACCCACAGGCGACACGGACGGTCGGCTGTGGGTATCGTGCGGGGAAGTTACAGAAACTCAGGCTGCGACGATCGCATACTCATGGTTGTGAGGCTCGATCAGAACGCCATGCAGAGCAACGATGGCTTTCTCATAGTCGTCCTCATCCACCACAAACTGGATGTCCACCTGACGCATGCACTGGTGCAGCGCAAGAATACTGATTTCCTCATCGGCCAGCGCCTTCACGGAACGGGCCAGAATACCCGGAACCTTCATATCGCTGCCGATGGCCGAAACAACCGCCACCTTCCGGGTGTTGATTTCGGCATTGGGGAACTCTTCCTTCAGCGCTTTGACCACCCGCTTGACGTGTTTCAGCGTGCTGCCCACATAGTGGGTAATGGTGTTGGCGTTGGTGTCCTTGGACATGAACCGAACCTTGAAACGGCTCAATACATCCAGAATACGGCGATCGGAGCCCGGCTCGCCCTGCATGTCCTGATCGAACACTTCCACGGCAAAAACGCCTTTGGCGCCCGCGATGATCTCCACCTGAGGCTTCTCACTGACGTAATCGCCGGTGATCAGCGTACCGGTGTGCTCCGGCTCAAAGGTGTTCATCACACGCAGCGGAATCTCGTTCTGGCGCATGCCTTTACCGGCACGGGGATGGATCGCTTCCATGCCCAGATTGGCCAGCTGGTCGGCCACGTCATAGTTGGTCCGGCCCAGTGGCACCACCTTGTCTGCGCCAACAATGTTGGGGTCGGCAGAGCTCAGGTGGTATTCCTTGTGGATAATCGCCTCCCGGGCCTCGGTGATTACTGCTACCCGGCTGAAGGTCATCTCGCTGTAACCCCGGTCGAAGGTACGCATCAGACCTTCCTTGCACTGGGCATAACCGGTCACGATCGGCAGCTCACGGGTGAGGTCCACCGCATCGAAGGCCTGCTTGAGCTTTTCGTCCAGCGGCAGCAACTCGTTATCGCGCCAGCCGGTCAAATCCACAAAGCGGGCATTGATGCCTTCCTGCTGGAGCTTCAGGGCGGTATTGAAGGCACTGTGGGCCTCACCAATACCGGCCAGCATTTCACGCACCGTCAGCAGATGTTCTTCCAGCTGGAACTGGCCATAGGAGCACAGGCGCTGCAGGTCGATGAGGCAGCCCCGAACACCTTCAATCCGGTCGGTGATAAACTGATCCGCCTGCTGCTTCAGCATCGGGTCTTCGAACAGCTCGCCGTTGATGTCGGTCAGGAACTTGACCAGCTTGGTGAGATCGTCACCCCAGGCCCAGTCAGACTCTGCATCCGCAAACAGGGCATAGACGCCTGGCTCACCGGTCTTCTTGTGTTCCAGCAGTTCATTGGTCACGCCGCCATAGGCAGAGACCACGAAAATGCGCTGGTACAGATTGTCCTTCTTGCGATTACCGATAATGATGTTGTCACGAACGGCCTCGTAGTTACTCATCGAGGTGCCGCCGATTTTCTCAACGGTATGTAGTTGGCTGGTCATAATCTTGCCTTTGCTATCCTGCAGCATGAATGTCCGGAGGTGCAGGCGTCTTACGACGCCTCGCTGAGCCCTTCCTGCATGATTTCGTCCACACTTTTTGCCAGCAGAGCAGCCCCTTTCTTGAGGTCTTCCTCGCTGGTTGTAAGCGGCATCAGGCACTTGATGACTTCATCATTCGGACCACTGGTCTCGATGATCAGGCCGTGCTCGAAGGCACGTTTGGTGATCGGGCCTGTGATGTCTGCGTGTTTTGCTTCAATACCACGCATCAAACCGCGCCCCTTCATTTTGAACTGACCGGGGTACTTGTCGCAAATCGACTGAAGGGCATCGCCCAGCACCTTGGTCTTGGCCTTCACCTCATTGGCAAAGGCATCGTCTTTCCAGTAGTTCTCGACAGCAGCGCGGGCAGTGATAAACGCCATGTTGTTGCCGCGGAAGGTACCGTTGTGCTCGCCCGGATCCCACACGTCCAGCTCCGGCTTGAACAGTACCAGGGCCATCGGCAGGCCATAGCCGCTGAGGGACTTGGAAACCGTTACGATGTCCGGCTTGATACCGGCAAATTCAAAGCTGAAGAACTCGCCGGTGCGGCCATTGCCCGCCTGGATATCATCCAGGATCAGCAGAATATCGTGCTTCTTGCACAGCTCCGACAGACCTTTCAGCCATTCCGCGCGACAGGCGTTCAGACCGCCTTCGCCCTGAACCGCTTCGACGATTACCGCCGCTGGCAGTTCAAAACCGGAGGAACCATCGCTCAGCAGTTTATCCATGATCGCCAGGGTATCGACATCGTCGCCCAGGTAGCCGTCATAGAACATGAAGTCGACATTGCCCAGGGGCGTGCCAACACCGCCGCGGTGATGCTTGTTACCCGTAGTGGCAACCGCGCCCATGGTCACGCCGTGGAAACCGTTGGTAAAGGAAATAATGCCGCTGCGGCCTTTCACCTTACGGGCCAGCTTCAGGGCCGCTTCCACACAGTTGGTGCCGGTGGGACCGGTGAACTGCATTTTGTAGTCCAGACCACGGGGATCCAGGATGTGCTTCTTGTAGGATTCCATGAAGTCGTGCTTGGCCGTGGTAAACATATCAAGGCCCTGGCTCACGCCGTCTGCCTCGATGTACTCAAGCAAAGCCTTCTTCAGGGTGTCGTTGTTGTGGCCGTAGTTCAGGGACCCGGCGCCGGCGAGAAAATCCAGGTATTCCTTGCCATCTTCAGTGTACAGGTGCGCGTTCTTGGCACGGTTGAAGATAACCGGAAACGCACGGCTGTATACACGTACTTCGGATTCAGTCGACTTGAAAATTTCCATCGTCTTGCCTCTTAGCATGTCAGGTTCGAGGTAGATGCGCGGTGGCTTATCAAAAACTGCTGATGGGGTAGCGATAGGCCTACCGTGCGTTGATTAAAGCCCTGTGACAGACCTACCTCAGTGGTCCGCCGGCTAATTCAAATCACAGCTTTACAGTCGTTCACAGCGCCGCAATCTTGTTGCAGGGCTGATCCAGGACCGCGGCCCTCAGGCTGGCTTCGTGAAAGGCCCTATGCGCAGCAAGAATTCGGAATCGTGCTTGCCGCCAAAGTGGGTCTCTTTCTCGAAATGCTCGTGGTAGGTGAGCTCGGCTCCCATATCACGGGCGAATGAACGGAACAGCGCCCATGAGGCCTCGTTGTCCTCGGTGATGGTTGTCTCCATATGGGTGACGTTCTTGCACGCATCACGGCCAACGATTTCTTTCAGCATCCGCTTGGCCAGGCCCTGTCCACGACCTTTCTCATGCACGGCCACCTGCCAGACAAACATGGTTTCGGGCTGTTGGGGAGGGATGTATCCGGAGATAAAGCCGACCAGATCGCCGTCCTTCTCCGCGGCCACGCCGGTTTCGGCAAAGTGGCTGCACTGCAACAGGTTGCAGTAAATCGAGTTGGGGTCCAGCGGCGGGCACTCTGCCACCAGCTGGTGGAGCCTGAAGCCATCATCTTTCACCGGTGTGCGAAGCGTGATGGCGGTGGTATTCGATCCTTCTGATGTCATAACGAGATCAATTCGTGGCAAAAAGTTAGTGTTGAATTATATAGACCACAAAATATATTTCAAGTACAGCTCAAACCCGCCTACGGCAAGGCTCCAGCTCACTCTTTCAGAATAGACCGGATTGAAGCATTCGCCAGTGACAAAATGGTTAAATTAGTGAAGGAAAAATCACATCATCGGCACTCAGTGAGGTGCCTTTCAGAATTCGGTTCCGATAGGACACAGCGGCAGGCGAGCCGACCGGCCACAACCGGTCAAACTCCGGCAACCAGGCCTCAAGTGCATAGGATACAGGCAGCAGAGACACATGCAGCCCATGCCGCTCAATTCCGGCAACCGGCTCAATGACGGGGCTGGACAGACCAATCCGGGTGATCAGCCCACGCGGGTCTGATTGCAGATTCCCCATGCCTGCGGAGCCATTGTTCACTACCACCCGATTCTGCTCACCCACCAACCCCGACCAGAGCACCGGCAGGCACGTGTGGGTTGAGGCAATGACATCGGCCCCCGACGCCAGGAACCATTGCGAGAGCTTGCCATCGTTACCCTCGACAAAAGCTTCGTGAGCCAACCCCCATCCGGCCAGGGACTCCAGATCCCCGTGCACCACCAAAACCTTTAGGCCTCCAAAGATCAGGCATCGATACCGCGGCAGCAAGGACAAGCGACGCTGGATATCCGGATGTTCCCCGGCAATCCCCTGAAGCCGCTCCATGATAAGGTTCGACCGCTCCACTACGCCCTGATCGACAAAATCCGGGTAGGCGCAACCGCATCCGGCACCGGCACTGGGATTCGCCAGCTCGAAATCCACATTCCCGAGACTGACCGTGTGATCCAACACCCGGTTATTGATGGTTCGGAACAGGCGATCGCTGGCGTTGAACCAGTTGAAGTCACCATTGAACACCAGCTTCACCCGGTGCCCCTGACGCTCCTCCGCCAGCGCCATCTGCTCGATTTCATCGAGGGCCCAGGGATTCCCGTAAAGCCCTCCAATGATATACAGCACGTCCTCGGAAACCGTGCGGGGATCCTCGCAAAGCGATTCGGCAGAGTACCGGTACGCCAACGGACAGCTGCGGCCTTCGCTCATCGGCTCAGGCCTCCCCCGCCGCCAGTGACCGTCCGGCAAGACGACGAAGCACTAAAGGCGTAAAGAAGCCAGCCGTGCAGATCAGGAAGCCATAGGCGTTCACGCCCAGCAACATGGCGTATTTGCCATCGCCAATGGCCCAGCTTGCTGGAATCAGCCCAACCGCAAGCAAGACCCCGAGCCCCAGGCCGGTCCAGAAACTCAGATGGAAACTCCACGGCGACCACTTGGTGAAACCGTAGAACAGGAACACCGGCGCCAGCCCCATGACCATCGTCCCGGAGATGGTCGTGGCCTTGAGGATATCGGTGCCGGCGAACATCGGCAGGTTGCCCAGGAAGGCAAAGATCACCATCACGACCGCACCCACCCGCATGCTCGGCAGCTTGTCAGAGGCACGTTGCGCCAGCCTGGGCAGATCTACCGCCAGCGACTTGGCCAGCGACGTGAAAGTGGAATCCAGGGTGGACCCCGCCGACGTCATCATGACCACGCTCATGAAGAACAACGCTGCCAGGCCCAGAGACTGGCCCACGGCAGCAGGCGCGTTGCCCATGGCCTCAATGCCGTTAAGACGGGCGTGAACACCCACCAGACTGAAGATAAACACCGCCACGAAGCCCAGTAGCCCGGCCACCACAAAGCTCTTCAGCATGGTCTTTTCCTTGTTCACAAAGCCCCGGTCGGTCAGCACCGGATCGTGGAACGGATAACTGAACAGCTGCAGCAAAGCCACCAACAGCAGGTCAAAACCGGCGTTGAGCCGGAACTCACCATTGGTCAGCAAGGCGCTGGTATCGTTGGCCGGAATGATCAGGAACAGCACCGCTCCCACAAAGAACACAAACACGAAAGCCTGAATCACATCGGTGAAAATCGAAGACCGCAGCCCACCCTTCAGGCTGTAGGCCAGAGTAAACACCGTAAACAGCATCGCCGCCGCGTAATACTCCCACTCACCGGGCAACCCGAAATAACCGCCCACCACCGCCGTATTACTCCAGACTTCGTTATAAAGCCGGATCAGAATCGCCGCCGCAAACGCCAGACTGGCCAGCCGGCCAAAGCGGGAGGTCAGAAAATCCTGCAGACTCCGCGCCCCGGTCTGGGTTCGGATCAGGTAAATCACATACCCCGCCACAGGAATCGACAGCCAGTAACTGGCATAGGCCAGACCGCCCACCACGCCATAAGCCGCACCCAGGTTCGCCGCATTGGTCACCGACTTGGCAAAGATCCAGCTGATAAAAATACTGGCCGTAAGCGACCACTGCCCCACCGGGTTACCCTGGTCATCGGCGCCTTTATAAAAAGAATTCGCGTTCTTGCTCCTGGGCGACAGCCAATACATCACCACGCCGTAGACCAGCAGGAATCCCCAGAACAGGGAGGCCTCTGTGAAGTTCATGTTTTCTTACCTTGTTCTTTGTCGTTTAATCCGGGGTTTTTCCCGGGTTTCTGGTTTGGGTGCCTTTCGGGACAGGCCGGTAGGGATTTCAAAAAAACGCCCGTGAACCCATCCATGGGGGGCTTGGTCGCGCCGTCCATGGCGCTCCACATTTTTTGAAATCCCTACCGGCCTGCCCCTTGTTCAACTTCCGTTCTGGTTTCCCCGGCGAAGGAGATAGCCAACAACCGAATAGCAAAGCCGTACCCGCGGTCTGGGTGGTGAGGTTATTTTCCCGCCAGGAAAAAGATGTCTGAGCGAAGCGAGTTGTTTTTCCCAAGGGAAAATAACGTCACCTCCCAGGCCGCCAATGACCAGCAATCAGTCCTGAGCGGCCCTACACCAGAATCAAGCCGGCGCCGAACAACTAGCCCCAAAGCGGTAACAGGAAAAACACCGGTGATGCCGCAACATAATGCGCTCATCCATACTCTCGGTCAGCGTCCCCCCCAGGTCATACTGCGGGTCATCGTCCACCAAAGTGCAGGCATACACCCGAACCTCATCGCCCTTCTTCACCAGCATCCGGGTATAGGTGCACATGAAATGAGAGCGAGCCTCCTTGGTCGGATACTTCTCCATGCAGGTCTCGGTAATCTCCGGGCTGCCGTCTTCCGAGCCTGGCGTACCCAGATCCGGAAATGCGGTGAATGCCAGGTTCTCCGGAATGCCCCACTCCCGGAAGATGTCACGGAACGCGGCTTCGACATCTGCCGGAATTTCCTCCGGATCGGTCTGGCGGGCAATGGACACCTTGAAGCCCTGATCGACCAGCCAGCGGATGCCCTGCAAGGCCTCATCAAAGCTGCCGTCACCGCGGTCCTTGTCGTGACGGGCCCTGTCCGGGAAGTCCAGGCTGACCCGGAAATGAATCGGGTAGGGGTTATCCAGCAAAGGCAGCACCTGATGCTGTCGCTTGTGCAGCGGCTCGGTGGCGTTGGTCAGCACGAAGCAGGGCCGGTGCTGGCTGGCGTAATTCAGAATATTGACGAAGTCCCGGATCACGAAGGGCTCACCACCGGTGAAGGAAAACTGCTCCACCCCCATGTCGATGGCTTCGTGGATAAACGGCTTCACGTCACTGAGCTTCATGCCCGGAATGCGGCCATCGCCGGGGTGCGAACCTTCCAGGCAAAACGGACACGCCAGATTGCAGGCGGTGCCGGTGTGGATCCAGAGCTCTTTGAGCTTGTCTGCATCGATGTAACCCCGGGGGTCGCCGTTGCGAGTGTGGGTCCAGCTATCACGGGCCCGGGGTTCCAGGACTTCAACGGCCGGAATGCGATTTTTCCGGGCCGGTCGAACTTCAGTCAGGGGCATGAATGCTCCTCGCTTGTACAGAATTCCAGGGGCAGAGACAGGGGCGATGCCTGTTTGGTTCAGTCATCGCCGTATGGCCTCAGCTTGTCGTCACTTCTTTTTGCTTTGTCGGCTCGTTTCCACCCCTGCCCCGGCGCCAGCCATGGAGCTTTTCCAGCAGCTTCAAGATGCCTTCGGGGGCATGAGCGCGCTTCCATTCGCCGGCGGCGTATTTCGCCGACTCGTTCCAGGTCGGGTACGGATGAATGGTGCCCAGAATCTTGTTCAGGCCCAGGCCGTGTTTCATCGCCAGGGTAAATTCGGCCAGGATTTCGCCTGCGTGTGTGCCTACCACCACAGCACCCAGGATCTTGTCCTTGCCCGGCGGGGTCAGAACCTTGATGAAGCCGTGGTCCTCGCTCTCCGCAATGGCCCGGTCCAGATCGTCGATACCATAACGGGTCACTTCGTAGGCGACACCCTGCGCTTTTGCTTCGGCTTCGCTAAGTCCCACCCGCGCCACTTCCGGCGAAGTAAAAGTAACCCACGGCATCACGCGGTAGTCCACCTTGAAGCGCTTGAACTGTCCGAACAGACCATTCACAGCTGCATACCAGGCCTGATGCGCCGCGGCGTGGGTAAACTGGTAGGGTCCCGCCACGTCGCCGCAGGCGAATACGTTCGGGTAACGCAGGCTCATGTCCTCCTCCACCGGCACGGTGCCGTTCGGCAGGGTATCCACCCCAATCCGCTCCAGATTCAGGCCGGCGGTGTTGGCCGCACGGCCAACAGCAACCAGCACCTGATCGAAAGGAATGCGTATCCGCTCACCCTCGTGCTCGCAGTAGGCAACCTTCTCTCCTTCCTCTATACGAAACTCGGCGGCGGAATGTTTCAGCCGGACATCCACGCCGTCCGCCTGGAACTGCTTCAGAACCAGTTCGGAGACATCCTCATCTTCCCTGGCCAGAATGCGCTCGCCCATTTCCACCTGAGTCACCTTGCTGCCCAGGCGGGCAAACGCATGGGCGAGTTCGGAGCCAATCGGACCACCGCCCAGCACCAACAGACGTTCCGGCTGCTCTTCCAGCTCCCACAGGTTGTCGGAGGTCAGCGGCTGCATGTCCTTGAGACCGGGGATCGGAGGTACGGCCGGCTTGCCGCCGGTGGCAACAACGATACTGCGGGCAGTCAGGCGCTCCGTGCGGCCATCGTTGTGCCGGACCTCAAGCTCCCAGGGCGACACGAAGCTGGCTTCACCGGCGATGCAATCAACACCCAGCTTTCGGTATCGCTCCGGGGAGTCGTGGGGCTCCACTTTGGCGATAACATCTTTGACTCGGTTCATAATGGTCTTGAACGAGCCTTTAACCGGCACGGACTCCAACCCGTACCGATTGGCATGGCGCAGGGTATCCGCGGCCTTGGCGCTGCGGATCAGGGCCTTGGAGGGTACGCAGCCGGTATTCAGGCAATCGCCACCCATCTTGTGCTTCTCTATGAGAGCCACCCTGGCTTTCACGGCTGCGGCAATGTAGGCGGAGACCAGACCGGCAGAGCCACCGCCTATGACCAGCAGGTTGTAATCGAAATGTTCGGGCTTCTGCCAGCCGGCGTACACTTTGCGGCGGCGGATAAAGCCCACCACAAATTTGGCAATCAGCGGGAACAGACCCAGTAGCGCGAAGGAGAGCAGTAGATCGGCCGAGACGATGTCGCCGGTGGACTGGATCTGGCCCAACTGGGTACCCGCATTCACATAAACAAAGGTGCCGGGCAACATGGCGATCCAGCTTACCAGCGCATAGGTGCGCAGCTTCATGGCCGTCAGGCCCATGGCCAGGTTGATCAGGAAGAAGGGAAATACCGGCACAAGCCGCAGGGTTGCAAGGTAGAAGGCGCCGTCTTTTTCAATGCCGCGATCCATCTTCGCCACGGTTTCGCCATACCGTTTTCGAAGCGTGTCTCGCATCAGGAACCGCGCCACCAGGAAAGCAAGCGACGCACCGATAGTTGAAGCAACGGAGACGGCTGCCAGACCGTAGAGATTGCCGAAAAACGCACCACCAGCCAGAGTCATGATGGTAGCGCCTGGCAGAGAAAGCGCTGTTACCACGACATAAACAACAACGAAGCCCAGCACCGCAACCAACAGATTATGATCGATCCAGTTACCGAGGGACTGTTGGTTTTGCTTCAGGTTCTCGAGAGTCAGAAGCTCGCTACCACCACTGGCAATAAACCCGACAACCACAGCCGCAATCAACGCGACCAGAATCCATTTCTTGAGTGTCATGAAATAATCCTTTCTACCTTGAACGTGATAACGAAGAGACACCCCAATCCCGGAAGTGTTACATCAAACCTTGGGCTCAGTGTTCGTTACCGGCTTACCGTTGTTGTACGTCGTTCGGCAACGCATTGTGTCAACGATTGCTCATGAATATCTAACAATTTGATTACACCGCCTACCGAATACGCCGGGAACTTATCGACCGATTTCCAAACTTACTGCTATTCTTGAACAATTGCTCATAAAAGGGAACGGTCATGACTGACTCAAGTCGGGAAAAGGAGATAGAACTGATTCAGGGCTTGAAAACGGGTGATAATGACTCTTTTCAGGAAGCAGTACGTGCCTACACCCCCGGCATGTTAGCAGTCGCCCGGTTCTATCTGGATCATTCCAGTGCAGAAGAAGCCGTTCAGGATTGCTGGGTTAAAGTTATTGATGCGATCCATGGCTTTGAAGGTCGTTCAGGTTTAAAAACCTGGTTGCACCGGGTTGTTGCCAACCGTTGCAAGAATCAGCTTCGATCGGCCAACAGGGAAGTCCCAACAGACTTTTCGGACATCCTGGAGCCAGAACTGGCCCATCGTTTTAACGCCAAAGGACGCTGGGAGTTGCCACCCAAACTTCAATTCCATGAATCCGCCGACACCCTGATGGAGAACGGCGCCCTCAGCGATTGCCTCGACAAACACCTCTCCTCCCTTCCGGAAACCCAGCGCTCGGCGCTGATGCTCTACGAAGCCCACCAGCATAAATCCGATGACGTCTGTAACATTCTTGACGTCAGTGCCTCTAATCTTCGTGTTCTTTTGCATCGAGCGAGGCAAAAGATCTTTCTGATGGTGGAGAATTTCCAGGAGACCGGCGAATGCTGATGTGCAGGGATCTCGCGGTAATTGCCAGCGACTATATTGATGGCGAGCTGCCTGTTCTCCAGAACATGTCAGTCAAAATGCACCTGATGATGTGCAAGGACTGCCGGACCTTTATCGGCAATCTGCGGGCAAGCACCGACATGTTAAAAGCACATTCCTCTGGCGAGGCAGACGAGGAGCTTATCCGCAAGATTGACGAACGGGTGGCCGAGGCGCTAAAAGAGGGTCCCCGCGATTCCACAAACCGAGGCCCGAAATGATCAAAGTCAGTGTGATGTATCCGAAAACCGCAGAAAGCACCTTTGACCTTGCCTACTACCGAGACACGCACATGGCGTTGGTCCGCGACAGGCTGGGCGATGCCTGCAAGCGCACAGCCATCGAATCCGGGTTGGCCGGCGGCGCCCCGGGAGAGGGCCCCACTTACATTGCCATGGGCCACATGTATTTTGACTCTGTTGCCGATTTCCAGACCGCCTTCGGCCCCCATGCCAAGGAAATTCTTGGCGACATCCCGAACTTCACCAACGTTCAGCCAACGGTCCAGATCAGCGACGTTATCGAATAATCCTTCAGGTCGGACTCACAAACCGGACATCAAGGATCTCCCATGGTCAGCAATCTCCCTCCCGAAAGAAAAGGCGCCATCACCGCTGCTCTGGCAGGCGGCTGGGTCGCAGACGCAGCCAGCCTGGGTTTGCACTGGCTCTACAACAGCGAGCGCATTCTGGAGGTGGGTGGACAGTCGCCCGAATTCCTGCCTCCACGAGCCGAGTACTACACAAAGGGATTCGGTTACTTCGCTCACGAGGGGAAACAGGTTGGCGATGTGAGTCACTACGGCGCAGCCACCGGCGTGCTGACCGACAGCTTACTGGCCACCAACGGCAATCTGGACATCCGCGATTACCAGCGCCGGTTTCGTTCGTTCTTTGGGCCCGGTGGCCAGTGGCGGGGATTCATCGATAACCCGACACGGATCACGCTGGAGAATTTCAATGCGATCGAGCGCAAGGCGGTCGAGGAGGCGCAGTCCGGCATGCCGGATGATCTTTCCGACAAACAGAAGCGGATTCTGGTGCAGAAGGTCATGCCCTACACCCGCCGTCTGAGCGGCAGCGCGCTTGCGCAGCCGGTGCGGGAGGCCATCAGCCTGACGTACAAGGAAAAGGCCATTCAGGACGCCGGCGTTCATCTGGCGGAAACCATCGACCGCAATCTGGTACCGGCGAGTGGCGCCGACGACATGCAGTTGCCTGCGGTGTCCAAGCTGCCGCCACTCGTTGCCGCCCATAGCGGAAGCACAAACCTCCTGGACGTTGTTGAAGCAGCCGTGCGGGTTACCAATCACAACGACGAGGCCGTTGCCTGGGCAAAGTGTGCAGCGGTGCTTCTGGACGGGCTATTCAGGGGCGAGCCTCTTGCCAAGGCAATGAATTCGGCCATCGACGAAGCACCCGATCAGGCGTCCCTCAAACGGGCACTTGAGAGCTCGGAACTGAACGGCGTTGCTGCCGGTGACACGTTTGGCCGCACCTGTTACCTGCAGGAAGCCATGCCGGTCAGCTTTCACATTCTGAACACGGCCCGGAGCTACACCGAAGCCATCCGCGCCAACATTCATTGTGGTGGTGACTCCTGCGGTCGAGCCTGGCTGATTGGCCCGGCCATGGCCGCCATGCACGGTGTTGGCGGTGAGAACGGCATTCCTCTGAGCTGGCTCGCCAGGGTAACGGATGCTGCGACCGTCTATCAGGATATCGAGTCGCTTGTGGGAAATTGAGAATCTGCAGCGGGCATCAGACCCTTCCATCCAGCTGCAGCCAGCGAGCCAGACGGGAATGTGGGCGATGCCGCAGGTAAAGGGGCAACGTGCTCATGACCAGCAATACCGTAGCTGCCGCTATAACGGTCAGGGTGGGGTTAAGCTCGAGGGTATGCCCCAACCCGGCAAACACAAAGGTCATGGGTAACATTCCAATAACCGTTGCCAAGGCGTAACGCCAAAGGTGTATCGCCGTCACTCCGGCGGCATAGCTGATCAGGGCGAAGGAGAACACCGGGATTAACCGGGTGAGGAGGACTGCAATAAACAGGAACCGCTGTGACCCTCTGGCCGAGAATACCGGGTTGTTTTCGAGCTTCTGCTGAACAGCATCGCGACCAAGCACTCGCGCCAGATAAAAGGCAATCAGCGAACCCGCCAGTGCACCGGCTACCGCGATTGCCGTTCCGTTGAACATTCCGTAAACCAGGCCGGACGCCGCACTGATCGGCAACGTGGGTATTGGCCCGACCACGACAGCAAGAACCATCAGGAGCATCAGTAATACCGGCCCAAGAGTCCCCTGACTGGCAAACCAGTCGGACAGCACCGTTGGTGCAAAGCTGGCAGGCATGCCCAGTTGCCGCAGCAGAAGCCAGATCATGGCCATCAAAAACGCGACAATGGCAAGAAAGGAGAGACGGAAAACCAGCGGCGATCGGGTCATCCGGCTATTCTACCCGCTCATCAGGTAACAGGAAGCACAGCCGGTGCCTCGATAAAATAAAAAGGGCCGGATGTCTTACCAACATCCGGCCCTTGGGCACGCTCTCTCAAGCGTAATCTGCGATCAATTTCGTGATACTTCGATTAACGCCAGCCCACACGGTCGAAGATCTTCACCGCTTCCGGATTGTTGGTGCCCAGTACGCTCACATTGATGTCATCAATGTTCAGGTTGCCCCAGGAATCCAGCACCGGATTCTTCAGTACACCGTCTACCGCCGGGAACTCGTGATTGCTCTCAGCGAAGATCTGCTGGGCGGTATCGGAGGACAGGAACTCCAGGAACCGGACAGCGTTGTCGCGGTTAGGCGCGGTAGCCACCACACCCGCACCACCGATGTTGGCGTGAACACCACGGCCATCCTGGTTCGGGAAGATAATGCCAACCTCCCGGGCCACTTCACGGTCTGCAACATCATCAGAGTTCAGCAGGCGCGCGTAGTAGTAATGGTTGCCAACCGCCAGGTTGCATTCACCGGCAGCCACAGCACGGATCTGATCGGTGTCGCCACCCTGGGGATCACGGGCCATGTTATTGACTACGCCCTGCGCCCACTCCTCAGCGCCTTCTTCGCCGTGGTACTCAACGAGGCTGGCCAGCAATGACTGGTTGTAGATGTTGCTGGAGGACCGGATGCAGATCTCGCCCTTGAATTCCGGCTTGGCCAGGTCCTCGTACTGACTGATCCGGGAAGGATCAAAGTCTGAACGATCGTAGTAGATCACGCGCAGACGCTGACTGAAGCCGAACCAATGCCCTTCCGGATGACGCAGGGAATCCGGCAGACGGCTGTTCAGAACTTCCGAATCCACCGGCTGGAAGATGCCTTCCTGGTCGGCTCGCCAGAGGTTACCCGCGTCAACGGTAATCAGGATATCGGCCGGGCTGGCGACACCTTCTCGCTGGATTCGCTGGATCAACGCATCGGACTTCCCCTCAATCAGGTTGACCTTGATGCCGGTCTCCTCGGTGAAGGCGTTATAAATTGCCTGGTCCGAATCGTAGTGCCGCGCAGAGTACAGGTTGACTTCACTCGCGGAGACACTCGTTGCTGCCAGTGTTGTTGCCAGGGCAGCGGCTGCCAACTTCGCTTTATGAGATACCACGGGATCTCTCCTTGGTTGCTAATTACTATTGCAGGTGAAAACGATTAGTATTTAGATGCGATTTAAACGAACCCGGGCATAGAAGTCAATAAATAGGAATCAGTCGCTTTTACGTATTCAATACACAATCAGACGCAACAAGATTACAATTGCACCTCCACTGGAGTTTGAACCGGGAGGCTGGATCGGCACCATGAGCATTTATCAGGAAAGCCCAACCTACAGCGACCAACTCGAGAACGGCCTGTCGGGCCCGTCATTGATGCTTGACCGCGTGCATTGCCAATTCCATGGCGATAGCGTTGTCAAAGACATCAACCTGCATCTGGAAGCAGGCGAGGTTGTCTGCCTCCTCGGCCCTTCTGGCTGCGGCAAAACAACGCTGCTGCGTATCGCTGCAGGCCTCCAGACGCCGTCCCGCGGCAAAGTCTTTCTCGGCAGCTCCCTGGTTTCGGCACCCGGTGGCGTGCAGGTACCCCCGGAAAAGCGGAATGTGGGCCTGGCATTCCAGGAATCTGCACTCTTCCCCCATCTGACGGTGCTGGAGAACGTCTGCTTCGGCATCAGCTCCATGCCGAAAAAGCAGCAACGTACGCGCGCACTCGAACTGTTGGGGCGCCTGGGCATGGCCGATGCCGCCAATGTTTACCCACATACCCTCTCAGGTGGTCAGCAGCAGCGGGTAGCCCTGGCCAGGGCCCTTGCTCCGTCGCCACGGGTCATGCTGCTGGACGAACCATTCTCCAGCCTCGACGCCCGGCTGCGCGACCAGATTCGGGACGATACACTGCATGTGCTGAAAGAGCTGAACACGGCCACTCTTCTGGTTACTCATGACCCGGAGGAAGCCATGTTCATGGCAGATCGGATCGCACTGATGCGAGACGGAGAGATCGTGCAAACGGGAACTCCTACAGACCTTTACTGCAATCCTGCCGAGCCGTTCGTGGTCAACTTTTTCGGGCAGGTGAACGAACATCGCGGCGTTGTCCACAACGGCGTGGTGACAACGCCATTGGGCCACCTGGAAGCTAAAGGTTTTGAGGACGGCAGCAGCGCTAGAATTCTGATCCGTCCGGAGGCGGTCAAAGTCAGGCAACTTGAAGGACAGGCCGGTGATGACCGCACCAGCCATGTTCTGATGTCCCGACTGCTCGGCCCGACCAGTCTGTTGCATATTTGTGCTCACGGGCCGGACGGGCAGGAAATGCACCTGCATGCAAAAGTGCCCGGGGTGTTTCTGCCGGAAGAGGGACAGGCTGTCTCGCTTGAGCTGGATATGTCGCAGGTTTTTCTGTTCGCCGAGTAAACCGTGGCTACCCCGTTTTACTTCCCGGGCGGGACCGACGCATCGCCAGGCTCAGAATGACCACGGGAATGATCCCGACCACAACAATGGCGAGGGAGGACATGGCCGACTCGGCCAATCGCTCGTCAGAGGCCAGGCTGTAGGCACGGACCGCCAGGGTATCGAAGTTGAACGGCCGGAGTATGATGGTCGCCGGCAACTCCTTCATCACGTCCACAAACACCAGTATACCGGCCGCCAGCAGGCTACTGCGCATGATCGGCGTATGAACCTTGCGCAAGGTACCACCGGCGGTTTGACCGAGGGTTCGCGCAGCTGCGTCCATTGAGGGCGTAACCTTCCCCAGACTGGCCTCAACCGTATTGAAGGAGACGGCCAGGAATCTCACCGTGTAGGCGTAGATCAGGACAAAAGCGCTGCCACTGAGTACCAGACCCACCATGAAACCAAAGTTGTCACGAAGAAAGAGATTGAGCTTCTGATCCAGCCAGGCCAGCGGAATCATGATGCCCACGGCAATGACAGACCCTGGGATGGCATAGCCCATGGCCGCAATCCGGTTCACACTCCGGACCCAGGAGCTGGGATTCAGCCGCGCGCCGTAACTCAGCATTACCGCAAGCGTGACGGCAACCAGCGCCGCGCTTGAGGCGAGTATCAGACTGTTGAACGCGAACTCCAGAAAACGCGTCCCGAAAAGGCTGTCGCCGGTCGTAATCGCCATTTCCAGCAGAATCAGGGCAGGGACAATAAAACCAATGAGAACAGGCAGGAAACACACTGCAAAGGCGAGCGCAGCCTGACCTGAATTCAGCGAATACTCGGGCAATGCCTGATACCGTGCCGAGGTATGGTATTGCTTGCCACCGCGGGAAACGCGTTCCAGAACAACAACAAGAACCACGAACACCAGCAGGCAGGCTGCGAGCTGAGCCGCTGCAACCGGCTCACCCAGGCCAAACCAGGTCCGGTAGATTCCGGTGGTGAAGGTATCGACGCCAAAGAACTGGACTGCCCCGAACTCGTTCAGTGTTTCCATCAGGACCAGCGAAACGCCGCCGATGATCGCAGGACGGGACAGCGGCAGAGCAATGCGTTTGAACATACGCCACGGTCCCAGGCCGAGAGTGCGGCCAACATCAAGTGCACTTACCGACTGCTCCATGAACGATGCCCGGGCAAGCAGGTACACGTAGGGGTAGAGCACCATGGTAATCAGCAGGGCAGCACCGCCCAGGGACCGGATATCCGGAAAGTAATAGTCGCCAAACTCCCAGCCGAACCAGTCGCGCAAGGCGCTTTGTAGTGGCCCCGCAAACTGCAGGAAATCCGTGTAAGCATAGGCAATAACGTAGGTTGGCACCGCCAGCGGCAGCAGGAGAGCCCACTCGAACAGCCGCCTGCCGGGAAACCGGCACATAACCACCAGCCAGGCACAGGCAGTGCCAATCAGGGTGGTTCCTACAGCCACAGAGACACTGAGTACCACGGTGTTACTGAGGTATCTTCCAAGAACCGTGCTGACAAGGTGTTGCCAGACTTCACCGGACGGGAAAAACACATGGGCAAGGATGACCAGCACTGGCATCGCAACCAGCAGGGCGATCACGAGGGTGCTGACCGTCCAGGCATTGAAACGACGCGCGCGATGACTGGCGGCGCGGGTCCCGGGGCCAGCGCCAGCAAAACCGCTTGTCTGTGATGTCGTATGTTCAGCCATAAAGCCTATGAAGGGCTGGTAGGGACACGGAGTATAAGGGATACGATGGCGTTATGAAAAATAGCCACCCTGAAGGAGGGGTATTGAAGCCTCGATGGGCATGAGCGAGTGCCAGGGCGGGCGACCGAGGTCGCCGCACACCTCTGGTCAGCTGACGAGCCGGTTGACCTGCTCCACGAACGCTGTGGGCAGGGCATCAATCACCGGCCGGGCGTCTCCACACACATCCGGATGCGGGGCGTCAGGCTCTCTGGCCAGAACATTGGGGTTTTCCGACCAATGCAGCAGCTCCAGTGTGCCGTTCTCCTGCTCCACCAGCGCCGTGCAGTGTTCTACCCAATCGCCGTCATTGCAGTAAAGACCATCTTCGCTGCGCAGGAAGCCGGCGGAGTGGATGTGGCCGCAGATAAAACCGTCGTAGTTGCCCTTTTCCGCGACCGTCAGCGCCGCCAGTTCAAACCGCCGGATGAACGTGCGTGCCTTGCCGATTCTGCTCTTTACCCAGGCTGCCAGCGACCAGTAGGGCTTGCCCTTGAGCCGGCGCCAGGCGTTGAACCAGCGGTTCAGGCGGAGCAGGATACCGTGGGCACGGTCACCGACCAGAAGCATCAGTGGGCTGCAACGCACGACCTGATCAAACTGGTCGCCGTGGCAGATCATGAAGCGTCGACCATCTGCGGTGGTGTGTATGGCCTTGTAGCGCAGCTCAATACCGGCAATGGTCTGGCCGCAGAACCGGCGCAGGAAATCGTCGTGGTTACCGGGCACATAGACCACCCGCGTTCCACTGGCAGCCAGCTCAATGAGTTTGTGAATGACGGCCCGATGGGAATCCGGGAAGTGAACCCGTCGCTGCATCGCAATCAGGTCGATGATATCGCCCACCAGATACAGAGTTTCGCAGCGGACCTGGTTCAGGAAATCCAGCAGATACTCGGCCTGGCAGTCAGCCGTGCCCAGGTGCACATCGGAAATGAAAACGCTCCGGTAGCTCCGCATCTTGCCTCCCGTCTTTCAACCATTCCGGATGCTGACACCTTGGCAAGACCGGGTGACGGGGACATGACAACAACAAGACACTTCTGTGACGTTCAGAAAGGAATCAGGGGGAGGGAACGATGGCTATCCGGTAACCGATTGGGTTACCGGAATATCACTGCTCGGTGTCTGAATCCGTTAGCGCAGGTCCGGATTCAGGGTGTAGGTACCCGTCACCCGGGCGCTGGCCAGTACGTGGCCTGCCATGGCTTCGCGCACATCGTTACCATCGAACTCGCCATCCAGGGCAAGGGTATCCACATCCAGTGCATGCACCTCGAAGTGGTAGTGATGGATGATCTCATCGTTCCAGGGCGGACAGGGACCATCGTACCCGGCGTAGGTGCCGTTCATGTCGGGATTGCCCGCCAGGAACTGGGTGTAATTGTTCACGCCGCGGATACCGATGGGACCGGGCCCCGGCTCCTTGCCCTTGGGAATCACGCCATCGCTGTCTTCGCCTTCCGGAATCCGGGTGGTGCCGGCAGGCACATCCACCAGCAGCCAGTGGAAAAAATCGACCCTCGGGATGTCCCTGGAAACCGTCTTGCCTTCCTGGTTTACATCATCCGCAACGCTGGGCACGTCCGGATCAAACATCATCACCACGAAGCTTTTCGTGCCCTCGGGCGCACCGTCCCAGACAACTTCGGGGTTCCGGTTGGGACCGAAGCTCATGTGGTCATCTTCGCTGTATACCCCGAATGCGAATTTCTCGGGAATCGGCTGGCCTTCTTCGATGCCTTCAACCTGCAGTTTCACGGCGTTGCCTCCTGTCGTTTTTAGCCTTGGGCTCATTGACTGTGTCTGGGACAGTCTCATTCTGTGATAATACGTTTTTAACACAAAATCGATTGAACTGACCACGGAGCCCCGATGAGCCAACAGAAGCCCGGCAAGCCGCAACAACCCGCGAACCAGAAAGACGAGGATGCGGTTGCCTTCGCCCAGGGTATTTTCGAACTGGCCTGCAACGGCGGTGCCGGACCTCTGAGCGTGATGCTTGATGCCGGCGTCCCGGTGAACATGCGCACCAGCGAGGGCGAGACCCTGCTGATCCTGGCCAGCAAGCACGGCCACCCGGAAACGGTACGCCTGCTGCTGGAAAAAGGCGCCGATCGCGAAGCGAAGGACAGCAACGGCAATACCGCTCTGTCGCTGGCAAAAACCGACAGCGTAAAGCGCCTGTTCGAAGAATCCGGCCGGTAAGCCGGCATGTTCAACAAAGGCGAGATTATCCACCACACCCGGGATGCCCTGGGCAGCATTCTGGTGGTCGATTACCGCAAACACCGGGTGCTTACCTTCAATTCGGTGTTCGAGCAAAGCAAGATTGATCGCCGATTTCCCTATCTGCCAGTTCATGAGTACAACCGGGCCATGATGCTGCCGGCGGTCTTTGCCAACCCTCGCCACGTCACCATTCTGGGCCTGGGCGGCGGCGTGATGGCCGGCGCCTTTCACCATCTTTATCCCGAGTGTCGGATACACGCCGTCGAACTGCGCCAGGCGGTACTGGACACTGCCCGGGAATTTTTTGATCTGCCCGGCAGTGAGCGCCTTGAGGTAACCATTGCCGATGCCCGGGATGCCCTGGAAAAGCTGCCGGAGGCGAGCACGGATATGATTCTGGCCGATCTGTACAACGCAGACCGGATGAGCCCTGCACAGGCCCAGAAACAGTTTGTGGATGAGTGCGCCCGGGTGCTCACGGAGGACGGCTGGCTGGTGCTGAATTACCACCGGACTCCGGATGTCCAGGGGGCTTACTTCCGGCGGCTCAAGAGGCACTTTGCGGTGCTTCTTGGCTTTCGAAGCAAAAGTAACAACACCGTGGTTTATGCCAGCAAACAGCACTTCCAGTCGGTGCATCCCAAAGATCCGGTGTTGGCGGAACTTGAAAGCCGGCTGCCGATTGACTGGCGCCGGCTGATGGCGAAGGTCAGCCGGATGGAGTGAGGTCGCTCACAACCATTTTTCTTCGGGGCTCTGATAACCCTCAAAGGCTCGGTGAAGGGTCGCGGGCTGATCGGTCTGGATCAGCATGTCGATATATTGCTGCTTGAGAAAACCCGCCCGCTCCATGGTTTGCGCCATCGCCAGCAACGGGTCAAAAAACCCGTTGACGTTGTAGATGGCACAAGGCTTCTGGTGCAGCCCCAACTGGCCCCAGGTCCAGGCTTCGAACAGCTCTTCCAGCGTGCCAATACCACCCGGCAATGCGACAAAGCCGTCGGCCAGATCCGCCATCAGGGCCTTGCGCTCGTGCATGTTTTTGACCACATGCAGCTCGGTCAGGCCGGAGTGGGCCAGCTCACGATCCCGCAGATGCTCCGGGATGACCCCGTGGACCCGGCCGCCCGCGGCCAGGACAGCATCCGCCACAACACCCATCAGGCCGACGTGCCCGCCACCGAACACCAGCTCAATGCCATTTCGACCGAAGTAATCACCTAACTCCCGGGCCTTGTCCGCGTAAAGCGGATCATTTCCGGACCGGGAGCCGCAATAAACCGCGACCTTCATTCACCGTCACCAATCTTGTCCTGGGTTTGGGTCTCGAAATCACTGGCGTCGTGACGCTCGTGCAGCTGGCTGCTCGGCTCACCCCAGGCCCGGTTGACCATGCGGCCACGCCTGACCGCCGGACGCTGGGCAATCTCATCGGCCCAGCGAATGACGTTGGTGTAGGTGTGGGCTTCCAGGAACTCGGCCGCGTCGTACACCTTGTTTTTCACCAGGGCACCATACCAGGGCCAGATCGCCATATCGGCGATGGTGTATTCGTCGCCGGCGATGTATCGATTGTTTGCCAGCTGACGGTCGAGCACATCCAGCTGGCGCTTGACCTCCATGGTGTAACGGTTGATCGGATACTCATAGTATTCCGGCGCGTAGGCGTAGAAATGACCAAAGCCGCCACCGAGCATGGGCGCACTGCCCATCTGCCAGAACAGCCAGTTCATGGTCTCCGCGCGTCCGGCGATGTCACTGGGCAGGAACGCCCCGAATTTTTCCGCCAGGTAAAGCAGGATGGACCCGGATTCGAACAGGCGGATGGACGGGGTGACACTGTGGTCCATCATGGCCGGGATCTTGGAGTTGGGGTTCACTTCCACAAACCCGCTGCCAAACTGATCGCCCTCGGTAATCCTGACGAGCCACGCATCGTACTCGGCGTCCTTGATACCCAGCTCCAGCAGCTCCTCCAGCATCACCGTTACTTTCACGCCGTTGGGCGTCGCCAGCGAATAAAGCTGCAACGGATGCTTGCCAACCGGTAGCGCCTTGTCGTGGGTCGGACCGGCGATCGGGCGATTGATACTGGCAAACCGACCTCCGCTCTCAGAGTCCCATTTCCAGACTTTGGGTGGCGTGTAGGTAGCGTCGGTCATGGCATTTCTCCTCACAAAGTAGCATTCAGCTGGCTCCGAGGTCGCATTGAGCCCGGGGCCGAAAACTCTAGCATGGAAGTTCAAACAAAAAGAACCACAGGAGTACCCCATGGCAGGGCGCATCGTGCTCCTTCTTGCCTGTCTGTTTTTAGTGCCCCCGGTTCACGCCGAGCTGTCAGACAGCAAGCGGGCGCTGATTCAGGAGCTGTTTCCCTCGGCAACGGTCATTGAAGACAAGCTGCCCGATTTTCCCGTGTACCCGGTGTATCAACTCCAGGAACTGCTTGGCTATGCCTACGAAACCGCAGACCATAGCCGCCTACAGGGCTTTGCCGGCAAACCGATCAGCATGCTGATCGGCCTCGACAGCAAAGGGCGTTTCACCGGCATCAAGGTGCTGAATCACCACGAGCCGGTTTTTCTCCATGGCCTGGGCGAAGGCCCCCTGTTCGACTTTGTAGACCAATACGAAGGGCATTCGTTACAAGAGCAGATTATTGTCAGCACCTCCAACTCCAGCCGTTCCGGACGAACCAGCGACGGCAACGTGGTGCACTTTGACGGTGTCAGCAAGGCCACGGTTTCGGTCCTGATCATCAACGACACCGTGCTCTCTTCAGCCCTCAAGGTGGCCCGCAAGAAACTCGAGGGCTTTGCCCAGAGCGCACCCACACGGGCGAAACCGGATTTCTACCAGCCCATGTCCTGGCAGCAACTGGTGGATCGCGGTTACATCGGACACTGGCAGATTGCTGCCGAATCCATCGAGGCCGAGCTGGGCCGGCCTCTTTCAGACTACCCCATGGACATCGAACCCGCAGACGGCGAACCTTTTACCGAGCTTTTCTTCGCCTACATCAATTCGCCCATGGTGGGACGGAACCTGCTTGGAGACGATGGCTACCAGCGACTTATGGAACGGCTGGATGATGGCGCACAGGTTCTGGCCGTCATGTCCCGCGGCGCCTTTCCCCATGTTTCCCGCGAGTTCGTCCCCGGCAGTTCTCCCGACCGTGTCGGCCTTACCCAGAACAACCTTGCCGTGGAGATGCGCGACCTGAACCTGCTGGACCAGAATCTAGATTTCCGGGCG
Organism: Marinobacter flavimaris; assembly: GCF_045057155.1. Lineage (NCBI taxonomy): Bacteria > Pseudomonadati > Pseudomonadota > Gammaproteobacteria > Pseudomonadales > Marinobacteraceae > Marinobacter > Marinobacter flavimaris. The sequence continues at coordinate 3,715,239 of NZ_CP171359.1, read as the reverse complement.
GCCGGCATCCCGTCATTCGATGCCGGAAACCTGTTCCGCGTGGGCGGTAACGCCGGTTTTAACCCAGGAGCGGAAGCCAATCTGAAGCTCAATGTCGAACTGGCCCGCAATCACCTGATGGTGGACCGCACATCCCTGAATATCCCGGTTCGGTTCAACGAAGAACTGTTCGAAACCGTCGAGGTTGCTCCCAACCCGGAGGACACCCGTCAACCGGTCTGGATCGGCCTTTGGAAAGAACGTTGGTGGCAGATTTCACTGCTGGTAATCGGCCTGACCGTTCTGACCGTGTTCTTCGCCCGCCAGAAAACCCTGAGCCGCAACCCGAAGCTGGTACACCGGTTCCGCTGGGGATTCCTGTTTTTCACTTTGTTTTTCATTGGCTTCTACGCCCAGGGCCAGCTTTCGGTGGTTAACATCTACACCCTGTTCCTGGCGATCTGGGACGGTTTCTCTCTCAATGTTTTCCTGCTGGATCCGATCATCTTCATACTCTGGATCTACACCTTCGTGACCCTGTTCATCTGGGGCCGGGGCCTGTTTTGTGGCTGGCTCTGCCCGTTTGGCGCCCTGCAGGAAATGGCCGCCTGGCTTGGCGAAAAACTGAAATTCCGCCAGATCAAGGTGCCCGAGCACTGGCACCGGCGACTGATTCTGCTCAAATATCCGATCCTGCTGGCTCTGGTGGGCACCGCTTTCTACTCCCTGACCGTCGCCGAAAAAATGGCGGAGGTGGAACCATTCAAAACCAGCATAACCCTGTTTTTCGTTCGCTCCTGGCCCTTCGTTCTCTACGCCGTCGGCCTGCTTGTGATCGGCATGTTCATCCACAAATTCTACTGCCGCTACCTGTGCCCGCTGGGCGCCGGCCTCGCGGCGCTCGGCCGGTTACGCTTGTTCAGCTGGCTGGACCGGGTTGAGCTCTGTGGCAACCCCTGCCAGCACTGCAAGAATGAGTGCGGTATCAATGCCATTCGCAAGGATGGCCGGATCGATTACGACGAATGCATTCAGTGCCTGGAATGCGTCGTTATTCTCGAGGACGACACCCGGTGCGTCGACAAGCGGCTCGAGACCAAAAAACGATCAAGACAGGCGAACATACTGGCAACGGACGCGGGCTGACCCGTCCCGTTGCCGCGAAGCCCGGATTATTGCTTATTCTGCCATTCAAACTTCTTGAACGGCTCATCAACGGGCGTCTCCGCAATGTGGTTGACGTAGTTACTCATGACTTTCTGGGACAACACCAGAATCACTTCCAGTACCTGGCGGTGCTGGTAGCCCGCTTTATAAAACGCGTCCAGATCCTCTTTGCTGACATTGCCGTGTTTGCGCATGACTGCGAGAGTGAAGGTTCTCAGCGCCTCGAGCTTGTCGCTCGGCAGCGGCGTTTCGTCCCGCAGTGCATTGGTAATGTCGTCAGACACGTCCATCATTTTGGCAATCCCGGTATGGGCCGGGACGCAGTAATGACAGGCGTTTTCCACGTTGATGGTCTGCCAGACGACGGTCTTTTCATCATTATCAAAGCTGCTGTCCAGCACCAGTTGATGCAGTTGCTGGTAACCCTCGAGGATGCCCGGCGCCTCCGCCATGACCGCGTGCAGGCCAGGAATCATGCCGAACGCCTTGAGCGAGTTGTCCAGCAATGGTCTGGATTTCTCCGGTGCAGTGTCTTTGTCGTGAAGGGGGAAATCTGTCATTGCCAACTCCTTTATTGAATGTTTGCTCAATTAATACTTCAGGCTGACTGTTATTGAGCGATCATTCAATATATAATTGAGCGGTCATTCAAATCACTACGATGGTGAATTGTTGTTATGGCCAGACACGCACGCTATGACCGAAAAACCGCTCTGGAAAAGGCCGTTGGCCTGTTCTGGGAGAAGGGCTATCACGGCAGCTCCATGAAGCAGATCGAGCAGGCCCTCGATATGCGGCCGGGCAGCATCTACGCCACGTTTGGCAGCAAGGACGGTCTGTTTTCAGAAGCACTGGCCGCCTATGCGGAACAGGGCGGCCGGGAGTTGGCCGTTCACCTCAAGGGTTTTGATTCCATTGTTGACGGCCTTCAGGACTATCTACGCGGCATCGCCTGCAGTTGCGGAGACGGAAGCGCGGCACCCTCACGAGCCTGCATGATCGTGAAAACGCTGCTGGAATCCAGCAATACGCATTCGGCCCTGGCGGACCAGGCTAACAGCATTCTAGCCGCGATCGAGGGATCTCTTGCAGACCTGGTAGAGCAGGCTCGGGTGAAAGGGGAGCTGGCGCAATCCGTAGACAGCCGTCGACTTGCCCGGCTCCTGCAGGCGCAGATCATGGGCCTGAGATCCATGGGTGAACGCAATCTGGATCCGCAAGCCATGAAAGACCTTGGTGACGATATGGCCGCCATCCTGGACGGGTATCGCACCCAGCATTAAACCCGCTTTTCCTTCTGCGGCTCCGGCGAGCGCGCCACCCACAGGTTCGCGAGCGCCAGGCCGGAAGGAAACAGCACTTCCGTAGAATTGTACCCACAGGTCCGGGCGCGTTAACATTATTGCCCGGCTCAGGCCCCGCCCTGTTTCCCGATCGAATTCCGGCTTCTCGTCTGGTTCCGAGTGAGGACAGCCAAGCATTCTCGCCTGAAGAGTCCTTGGCTCTCTTCACTTACAGGTCTGATTGGTATGGACAACCTTCATCACATTGTTGTGGTCGGCGGTGGCGCCGGCGGTCTCGAACTTGTTACCAGCCTCGGGAACAAACTGGGTAGAAAGGGAAAAGCCAGAATCACGCTGGTGGATTCCGGTCTGACCCACGTCTGGAAACCCCTGCTGCACGAAGTTGCCTCCGGTTCCCTGGATGCCAGCGCGAACGAGATCAACTACCGCGCCCATGCCCGCAAACACCATTACGAATTCCAGCTCGGCCGCATGAGCGGACTGGACCGCGATAGCAAGAAAGTGGTCATAGCCCCGTTCCACGATGTCGACGGTACAGAGGTCGTTCCCGAACGCCATATCCCCTACGACACACTGGTGATTGCCGTGGGCAGCACCGCCAACGACTTTGGCACGCCCGGCGCCCAGGACAACTGCCTGTTCCTGGACAGCCTCAAACAGGCCCGGCGCTTCCACAACCTGATGCTCAACGCCTTTCTGCGCAAGAATCACGAGGCGTTGCAGGGGGCTGAGCATACCCTGAATATCAGCATCATCGGCGCGGGTGCCACCGGTGTGGAACTGGCAGCAGAATTGCGACTGGCGTCCCGCGAGCTGCCGGTGTACGGCATGAACCACCTTCAGCCCTCGGACGTTTCCATTTCCGTGATCGAGGCCGCTGACCGCATTCTTCCCGCCCTGCCTGGCCGGCTGTCTGCGGCGGCCACCAGGGAGCTGGAACACCAGCGGGTGAAAGTACTGACCGGCCAGCCGGTGAGTGAGGTACGGCCCAGTACGGTCGTGATGAAAGACGGCACCGAATTACCCTCGGAAATGACCATCTGGGCAGCGGGCATCAAGGCCCCGGCCTTCCTGGCCGAGCTGGAAGGTCTGGAGGTGAACCGGAGCAATCAACTGGTGGTGGAACAGACCCTGCAAACCACCCAGGATGCCAATATCTTCGCCTTCGGCGACTGCGCTGCCTGTCCGCAACCGGATTCCGACCTGCCGGTTCCCCCCCGGGCCCAGGCTGCGCACCAGCAGGCAGACACCCTGTTCAAGACCCTCTGCAACCGCCTGGACAATGGCGAGGCGGTGCCCTTCGTCTACAACGACCACGGCTCGCTGATCAATTTCAGCCGCTACACCACCGTCGGCAATCTGATGGGCAACCTGTCCGGCCGCAGCATGTACATCGAGGGCAAGGTGGCCCGCATGTTCTACCTGTCCCTCTATCGGATGCATCAGGTAGCCCTGCACGGCATGTTCCGCACCGGGATTATCTGGCTGATGGATAAAATCAGCCGTGCCATGCAACCCCGACTCAAACTACACTAGAGATACAGTCGAGCGGCAATGAAGTGGAGCGGGTGAAGGGAATCGAACCCTCGTATGCAGCTTGGGAAGCTGCCGTTCTACCATTGAACTACACCCGCAAAAAAAGGGCCGCGAAAGCAATATAAGCGGTCCGCCCGGCAATGGGCAAGCATTCTGTCTGGAGCAACAATGGATCCCACCCTGACTCTGATTGGCGCCCTGATGCTGGTCATCAGTATTGTGCTCAGCCCGCTTTCCAGCCGGGTGGGCATGCCGGTGCTGCTGATCTTTCTGGTGGTCGGCATGATGATGGGCGAGGACGGCCCGGGTGGCATCCAGTTCGACGATTTCGAGCTCGCGTTCCTGATTGCCAATCTGGCGCTGGGCGTGATCCTGCTGGACGGCGGCATGCGCACCCGTGCGGAAACCTTCCGCGTGGGGCTGAAACCCGCCCTGGTGCTCGCTACACTCGGGGTCGCGATGACCGCCGCTGGTGCCGCAGTTGTGGCCTGGTGGGTGTTCGACCTGCACTGGCTGACGGCCCTGCTGATTGGCGCCATCATCTCATCCACCGATGCCGCAGCCGTGTTTTCACTGCTTCAGGGGCGGGGCCTCCACCTGAACGAACGGGTCAGTGCCACCCTGGAGATCGAATCCGGCAGTAACGACCCCATGGCGATTTTCCTGACCCTGATGCTGGTCACGCTCATCGGTAACGATGGCGACCACGCGGGCTGGGCGGTCTTGACCATGCTGGTGCAGCAATTCGGTGTCGGCGCCGTTGCCGGGATCATTGGCGGCTTCGCCGTGGTTGAGCTGGCCAACCGGATCCGCCTGACGCCTTCGCTGTATCCCCTTCTGGTCGCCGCTGCTGGCATCTCGGTGTTTTCTGCCACAAACGCCCTCGGCGGCAGCGGGTTTCTGGCCATTTATCTGACCGGCGTGGTGATCGGTAACCGCCATGTCCGGATGATGCCGATGATCCTGCAGGTGCACGATGGTCTGGCTTGGCTGGCCCAACTGTGCCTGTTCCTGATGCTCGGACTGCTGGTAACGCCCTCCGATCTGATTCCTCTGGCCGGCGGCGGGTTGATCCTGGCCCTCTCGCTGATCTTCATTATCCGCCCGCTGACGGTCATGCTCACCCTCTGGCCGTTTGCCTTCAATCGCCGCGAGCTGGGTTTCATCAGCTGGGTCGGCCTCCGGGGTGCGGTGCCGATTGTACTGGCCCTGTTCCCGATCATCGCCGACTTGCCGGAAGCTCAACTGGTCTTCCACGCGGCTTTCTTTATCGTGCTGGTCTCGCTCCTGGTTCAGGGCACCACCATGACACCCCTGGCCCGGAAACTTCGCCTGGAAGTTCCGGCCGGAGAGGATCCCTATCGAAGGCTGCCCCTGGATGCGCCGGCCGCCGGCGACCATGAATTGATGCTGTTCCCGCTGCGGGGCGAAATCTGGGAGACGCCGCGGCGGCTGAGCCAGCTGCGGCTTCCTGAGAACACGGCCGTCGCCGGCGTCTTCCGGAACCGGGTTTGCCTGCAGCCGAAAGCCGATCTGGAAGTTTCCAGTGGCGACATGGTGGCGATGTTCGCAACCCCCAGTGTGCTGCCCGAGCTCGGCAAGGCCCTGAGCGGCCGCCACGCGCCCAAGTACCTGGCTGAACGGGCATTTTTTGGAGATTTTGTGCTTAACGGTGATGCCCTGCTGGGTGACGTCGAGCAGGTTTATGGCATTGAATTCGACGATCTGCCCCCGGAACTGTCCCTGGCTGAATGCTTTGCCAGACGCACCAAGGGGCACCCGGTTGTCGGTGACGTGGTTACCCTTGGCCCGGTAACGCTGGTGGCCCGGGCCACCAGCGCTGACCAGGTAACCAAGGTGGGACTGAAGATGGACAATTCACAAAATGGTTGATCAGCGAACCAGATAGCCAAAAAAGTTAACAAAACCCCTTAACAGATCCCTTGCGGGCTATGGTATAAAACGCCTGTACAAAGATTAATCATTGGTAAGTTAAGGACATGAGCATTTTCCGCGCCCTATTATCCAGCCTCGCCCTGCTCTGCATGGCTGCCGCTCCAACCGCCGTTGCAACCGAGCTGCTGGCCAAGGCCGACACCCGGATGCCGGTTGCCACCATGTATGAGCCCGCGGACATTCAGAACGTCAGTAGGGTGGTGGTTCGCAAGGGAGAGCGCCGTCTGTACCTTATGGATGGCGAGGACGTGGTTCGCAGCTACCGCATTTCCCTGGGCGACAATCCGGAAGGCCACAAGCTGTACGAGGGTGACGAGCGCACACCGGAGGGCGATTACACCCTGGACTGGCGCAATGCCGAGAGCGATTTCTACAAATCCATCCACATCTCCTATCCCAGTGAGCGGGATCGGGAACTGGCATCCGCCTGGGGCCTGGATCCCGGTGGCAGCATCATGATCCATGGCCTGCCCAATAACGTGGGCGACATGGCCTTCGCCTACACCGGTCTGGACTGGACCGATGGCTGTATTGCCGTGACCAACGAAGAGATGGACGAAATCTGGCAACTGGTGTCGAACGGGACCCCGATCAGCATTCACCCCTGAGAAAAGCCTGACAGCAGAATTAAGTTGTTGTCATACGCTAAGAATATTTACCTATCCTGAGTTAACATTTTGGCTTACAGTGTTTTACACTGTTTAACGACTCCGGTAGTCAATGCCTATTATGCCTATCGGGCACAGGTTGACAGGAAGTCGTCTATACTGACTTTCGGATCACAGGAAATAACTCGACCAATAAGGGGATTTACAATGCGTAAACTGACGATCGCCGGGATTGCACTGGCCACTGCTCTGACTGCAGGTTGTGCCACGACTGACCAAGGCGCCCTCGACGAAGCGAATGCAACCGCCAGCTCCGCTGAGCGCACTGCTGAAAATGCAATGAACACCGCTAACAGCGCTGCAAGCTCTGCACGTACTGCCCAGCAGACTGCAGAAGAAGCTCTGGCCGCTGCCAAGGCAGCCCAGAAAGCCGCTGACGAAGCAAACGAGCGTGCCAAGCGTATGCTCGAGCGTGCCAGCCAGAAGTAAGGCTGATACGTAACAGAAAAGGCCGGCAATGCCGGCCTTTTTTTATGCCTCGGGTTCGGGTTTGTCCGGATCGGGCTTATCAGGCGTAAAGGGTTTGTTTTCCTTCAGGAATGTGGTCATCAACTCCATTGGCAGCGGAAACACAATGGTGGATGAATTGGTATTGCTCATATCCGCCAGGGTCTGCAGGTAACGCAGCTGCATGGAACCGGAGTTGGTAGACATGACATCCGCCGCTTCCACCAGCTTCTTGGACGCCTGTAATTCGCCTTCGGCGTGGATGACCTTGGCACGCCGCTCACGCTCGGCCTCCGCCTGGCGGGCAATGGCACGAATCATGGACTCGTTGAGATCCACGTGCTTGATTTCCACGTTGGCCACCTTGATGCCCCATTCCTCGGTCTGGGCATCGATGATTTCCTGGATATCCGAATTGAGCTTGTCCCGCTCTGACAGCATTTCGTCGAGATCGTGCTTGCCCAGCACCGACCGCAGCGTGGTCTGGGCCAGTTGGCTGGTTGCGGAATTGAAATCCTCCACCCGGATAATCGCCCGCTCCGGATCCACGACACGGAAATAAAGCACGGCATTCACTCGCACCGTCACGTTATCCCGGGAAATGACATCCTGGCTGGGCACATCCAGAGTGATGACCCGCAGGTCAACCCGCACCATCTGCTGAATGCCGGGAATCACAATGATCAGCCCCGGGCCTTTAACGCCCTGGAACCGCCCGAGAAAGAACACAACGCCACGCTCGTACTCCGGCAGGATCTTGATGGCCGAAGCAAGAATGAGCAGTAACACCACCGTTGGTGCCAGATAGGGAATCAGATCGCCAATCATACGGCCTCCTTGTATTGCCGTTACTTTGTTTACCGGGTCAACCGCTTTCCGGGATGACCCTGACGGTTACCGTCAAACCTTCAATTGCTGTCACTTCAACCCGGTCACCCTCCTTGACAGGCGCTTCGCTGATGGCATTCCAACGCTCACCGCTAAGCCGGATATGGCCCCGGTAATGCCCGTGTTCCCCGGAAAATTCATCCAGTGCCACGCCTTCCTCATGGGTGATCTGCTCGGCCCCACTGACCGGATGCCGTCGACGCAGGCCGATGAACCGGGTCACCGTCCAGAGGATAAAGCCACCGGCCACCACGGCGGTGCCGCCAATTGTCGGTAGCGATATATCCCGGTGACTGCCATCCATCAGGATGATCGAACCGGTCACAAAGGCAACAATCCCGCCGACCCCCAATATCCCGAAACTGGGTACAAACGCCTCCCCCACGATGAACGCCAAGCCCAGGATGATCAATGCCAGGCCGGCATAGTTCACCGACAGAACCTGGAAGGCAAAGAGTGCGAGAATCAGTGATATAGCGCCAATCACCCCCGGCACCACGGCACCGGGGTTGGCCAGTTCGAAGATGATGCCGTAGAAGCCGATAATCATCAGGAAGTAGGCAACGTTCGGATCGGTGATCACCGACAGCAGGCGGGTGCGCCAGTCCGGCTGGGACCGGACGATTTCCAGACTGGCCGTATTCAGGGTCATGTCGCCCGACGCCATGCGAACGGTCCGGCCATCCACTTGCTGCAGCAAGTCCCGAATGTTGGGTGAGACCACGTCGATGACGTTCTTTTCCAGGGCCTCGTCGGCACCGAGATTCACCGCCTCACGGACGGCTTCCTCGGCCCACTCGGCATTCCGGCCGTGACGTTCGGCCAGCCCGCGAATATAACTGACCGCATCTTCCAGAACTTTGCGTTCCATGGCGGTACCGCCGCGCCGTTTGCCGTCGTCGTCGCTGGCTTGCTGTTCGCCGTCAGACGAAGACCCGGATTCGGAATCAGAGCCTTCCTCCGTTTGCGGCTCGCCGGAGGCCGGATCGCTTTCCGGTTCCGGGCTACCCGGCAGGCCGCCCATCTGGACCGGCGTCGCAGAGCCCAGGTTGGTCGCAGGGGCCATGGCGGCAATGTGACTGCCATAGAGAATAAACGTGCCAGCGCTGGCTGCCCGGGCGCCCTGCGGGGAAACATAGGTAGCCACGGGAACTTCGGAGGCAAGAATCACCTTGATGATATCCCGCATGGAATCCATCAGGCCGCCCGGGGTGTCCATTTCAATGATCACCAGGCCGGCACCCTCAGATTCGGCCCTGCGAATACCCCGGGTGACATAGTCCATGGTCGCGGGGCCAATGGCGCCCTCAACTGTAAGCACCAGAGCGGTCTCGGAAGCCTTCTGCTGGGCAAAAACCTGATGGGCGAGGGAAGCCAGTGCCAGCAGGGCGCCGGTCATCATCACCAGGGCCCAGCGCCGAAGCCGGGCAGGGTTCTGTGATCGCATGGGATGGTTTACCTGTATGACGCCTCCCCGGATCCGGAAAAATTCTGATTGCTGGACATACGATGGCACAGTGGCCGCGGTTCTGTCTCAGGCACTCACGCAGCGCGGCACTCTTGCCCGGAACTCTATGTCAGAAGTATAGCCGCTGCTCCGGCTCGTTGGCCGATTCCGGTGACTTCTCTTCCACGGTCTTGTCTGCGGCCATTTGGGTAACCCGTTCACCAATCATGGTTGGCAGACCATCGGCCTGGTCCACTGCCAGCTCAATGGCGCCACGCTTGACCTCAACGCCTGGGTGCTGGCTGCGGAAAGCTTCAACTTCAGCGAAGACCTGCTGCCATAAACGGTCGCGATCTTCTCGGGGGTAGTCTTCATGGGGGCGGTGCACCTCAAGCCAGACCTCACCATCCGAGAAACCGATCTTGACGGCATCGTGGACAACCTGAACCGGTGTACCTTTCTCAACCTGGTAAACAAACCGGGAGATATCCTCGTTGTACATCCGGAAACAGCCATGGCTGACCGGCATGCCCACACCAAACTTCTTGTTGGTGCCGTGGATCAGATAGCCTTTCTCGCTCAGCAACAGGGCGTGGGTACCAAGCGGATTCCCGGGGCCCGGAGGAATCATACGGGGCAGGTACTCACCTGATGCCTCGTACTCCGCGCGAATACTGGCCGGCGGATACCAGGCCGGAGATTCCAGCGGCATGGTGACTTCGGCATCGGTCAGCGGAGAGGGATTTTCAGCCGTTCCCACTCCAACCGGGTACACCTGAACTCCCCCATTGGTGAAGTAATACAGGCGGTACTCCGCAAGATTGATGACAATGCCCTCGCGCCGGGAGTCGGGCAGCACATAATGGCGCGGCAGGGTAATCGTAGTGCCTTCTCCGGGTAGCCAGGGGTCGACACCGGGATTGGCCTTCACCAACTCCAGATAGCCCATGGCCAGACGGTTGCCAATGCCGGCAAAAGTGTCCTCGTAACGGGTCTCGAATACGCCAAGCTCTCCGGCCAGGTCCCCCTGGATCGGGAAGGTGGGCACACGAGGGCTTCTGTCGGGTTTCTCCGGGGTATCCGAATTACTGACAGCCTCCACAGGCTGTTCCGAACCGATGGTCGGAAATGCCAGGAGCTGTGCCAAAGCAAAAACCATTAAGAATCTGAACCACATAGAAAACATTCCGAAAGCATCAGGCAACCGGGTACAGTGACAGCAAGTACCCTCAGGAGTTCATAAAGGTTGCCCACACTGTTACAACGGCAAGCACCACGAACAGAACGCTTGCGCCAATCCGGGCTGTGGCAAGGGGCAACCGTTCCATCAGCCAGCGTCCTGCCATGATAACCGGTATGTTGGCCAGCAGCATCCCCACCGTGGTGCCCAGAATAACCCAGAAGGTTTCGGTAAAGCGGGCGGCGAGAACGACCGTTGCCACCTGGGTCTTGTCGCCGATTTCCGCCAGGAAAAACATGATGGTGGTGGCCATGAACGCCCCCATGCCCAGAAACTTCGAGTCTGCGCTGTCATCCTTGTCGGGCACCAGTAGCCACAGAGCGATGGCGACAAAGCTGCCGGCCAGAATCCAGGGCAGCCAGGCTTCTGGAATAAAGGAAGCGACCCAGGCACCGAGCCAGGCAGATAAGGCGTGATTGAGAACCGTTGCGACAAAAATGCCGAGAATAATAGGCAGGCGGGTGGCGTATCGGGCAACCAGGAAAAGCGAGAGCAACTGGGTCTTGTCACCAATTTCCGCTATGGCAACAGCAACCGTCGAGGCGAGAAAAGCGTCCATGAAAAACTCCAGGGCGGATAACCAGACATGAGGCAGCCCACCTTCCGCCCAATGGAGGTGAAACCGCCTCAGGTCTTGCCAATATCACCGGTGTTGCGGTGAGACATGATAGCCATGGGGATTTGGCCCCAAGTATGTTGACTATCATCCGCTCGGACATTCCGATGCGGAGGCTACTCCCCTGAAGAGATGCCGGCATCATAATGAATCCGGCGCGGGGCCGCAACCACAGGTCTTCCTAGACCCGCATTCGCCACACCGGGATCGCCGCAACCGCTACGAATGCCGCTACCAGCCACCAGGCCGAGTGAAACGCGTTGATCGTGGGCATCCCGGAGGTGTGCTCACCAAATTCAATGGTCAGTGCCACCAGGTTAACGCCAAAGGCGCCACCGAGCTGGCGCATGAAGTTAAGCGTGCTCGAGCCGGCCCCCAGCTCCTGTGGCTCCAGCGGATTCAGGGCGCCGGTCGAGAGGGCCGGGAGCATGAAACCGATACCGATGCGGCCCAGCACTGTCCAGAGCACCAGCCAGCCAAAGGCGAGCTCGAGATCGGACAGCGCGAACAGCACGGCGGAAAGGGCAAATGCCCCAATACCGAACACCACCAAACCCCTGGCACTGTGCCTGTCGGCCATGCGGCCGGCCAACGGAAACGTCATACCCAGGACAATACCCGCAGGCAGCATCAGCAAACCTGCCTCCGTTGCGCTGAAGCCCAGAGCTGTCTGTACGAACAAAGGAATGAGGTAGGTGGATCCGAACAGCGCCAGCCCCAGTGCCATGGCACCCAGGCAGGCGAAAACAAAAACCGGCTTGCGCAGCAGGGCAATGTTCACCAGAGGATGGGCAGTTTGTCGCTCACGCAGTATGAAGAGCAGCAGCCCGCCGAGGGCCAGTAGCCCTTCGATCAGGATCCAGCTCTTCTGGCCTGCCGCCTGTTGCAACCGGTTCAGAGCATCGAGCGACAGGGCGATGGTAAACCCGAGCAATACAAGGCCGGGGAGGTCAAAGCGATAGGGGGCTGGCCGGGACACCGGCAAGGGCAGGAAGCGCCAGGCCATGAAAACACCCAGCAACGTGACCGGAGCCGGTGCAAACATCACGTAGCGCCAGTCCAGCTGATCAACCAGAAAGCCTCCCAGCACCGGACCGAGGGCCGGGGCCAGAATCACCCCCATACCGTAGATACCCATGGCCTGGCCGCGGCGATCGCGGGGGAAAATCCGGAACACCAGATACATGCCCATGGGCTGCATCAGGCCGGCCATGGCACCCTGGCCGATCCGGGCGGCGATAAGCTGCCCCGGCGTCTCGGCAAAACCGCCGGCAAGGGAAATCAGGGTAAAGAGAAACATGGCTACGGCAAGGGTCTTGCGAACCCCGAAGTGATCCAGCAGCCAGGAGGAGGCCAGCATGGTGGTGGTCATGGCGGCGATAAAGCCCGTTGCCAGCCAGTGAACCTGGCCCTGGCGAATGCCGAACTCCACCATGATATCGTGCAACGCCACGTTGACTACGGTGGCGCTGAGTACGGTAGCCATGGTGCCTATCATCACCGTGGCCACCGCCAGCCAACGCCAGCGATCCCCGTAGCGGGCTTTCAGGCCCTCAACTGAGTTATCAGCCAAGGGTTATTTCTGCTTTTCGGCGTTTTCCAGGATCTTGTGGAACACCTTTACGGTGCACTCGATCTCTTTGTCGCTGATGCCTTCCAGCATTTCCTCGCGCAGCACCTCGGCTCGCTCGGAAAGGTCATCCATAAACGCCCGGCCGGCGTTGGTCAGATGCAGCCGCCGCGCACGGCGATCGTTCGGGCAGGGCCGGCGCTCAATCAAATTCTGTTGCTCGAGACTGTCCAGCAGTCGAACCAGGGTCGGATTCTCGATCGCCATCAGGCTTGCCAGCTCACGCTGTGTGAGGCCCTCACCGCCTTTTTCCAGGTACACCATCGTGCTCCAGCGCGCCTGGGTGACGCCCAGGTCCTTCAGGCGCTCATCGAGCATTTTTCTCCAGCGCCGGGTGACCCGCGCTACCGCAAAAGGAAACTGGTCTCTCATTTGTCGTCACTCCATAAACAAAGGGGCTTGGCCCGGGCCTGGCGCAGCCGCGCACTCGGCCAATAATTCACATTATCGGAAATGTCACCAATAGTATGCTAACCATTGAAATAAAAACAGATATGAAAGTAAAAACAAAATCGGGGAATACCGAGAGCAGAGTCAACTGGCCTGACGCTGCTCTTCCTGCATCTCCTCGACTTCAGGAGACTCGTGGAACTCGGTATTTCGTGGATCCATCTCGGCAAGCACCGGCGAGGCCTCCGGCATGGCTGGCACGAAGTGCTCCTGATCCGCCACGGCAACGTCTTCGGTATGGCTGATCCGGTAACTGGTAATCACCGCCAGCACCAACAGGAAACCGGCATTGCCGAAAAACAGGCCTTTCGGTCCCAGAAGGTTGATCAGTTCAGCCATGACAACCGGCCCGATGACGCTGCCAACACCGTAACTGAGCAGCAGCGTGGCGCTGGCTGCAACGATGCGGGTACTTTCCATACGGTCATTGGTGATTGCCACCGCGACCGGATAAAGGGCGGCCGAAAGGCCGGTGAACAGACCGACCAGCAGGGTCAGCAACCAAGGGTTGGCAGCCCCCAGGACGCCAACACCACCCGCTGCGGACGCGGCCAACACGGCAATCCAGAACATCACCCGGCGGCGGTCGAAACGGTCACAGAGCCGGCCCAGCGGCCAGGCAAGGATCATGGCCGCGACAATGGCACTGGCCATGAACGTGGATGTCCTGGCAACGTCCAGCCCGACCAGGGTTGCGTACACCGGCCCGAGCGCATAGAAACCGCCAATCATGACGCCGCAGATCACGGCACCGGCAACACCGGTGAAGGACTCCCTGGCCAGGGTAAAAAACGAGATGCGCTGGACCTGTTCAATGACCGGCGCCTCCATTTTTGTCAGTGCAAGCGGCATCAGGGCCAGCGCCAACAGAATCGCAGCAATCGAAAACGGCATGAAGTTGGCCGGGTCGCCAATGTTCACAATGAGCTGGCCACCAGCGGCGGAGAGGTAAAACACAATCTGGTACACCGCAAACAACGCACCGCGGTTGGCATTGGTGGCACGGCTGGAGAACCAGCTCTCGATGACCACCAGCACACCGGCAATACTGAACCCGGAGAGTACCCGCAGAACAGCCCAGAAAATCTCGGAAACGGCCATCGGATAGAGTAACGACGTGACAGCGGCAGCGGCGGCAAACACCGCGAACGCCCGGATATGACCAACCCGGCCGATAATTCGGTGAACGTAGAGCGTACCCAACACAAAACCGATGGAATAGCAGACCAGAATCCAGCCGATAATATCCGGCGATATCGCCTCGATACTCAGACGGATGCCCAGCAGTGTCATCAGGAATGCATTGCCGCTGACCAGCAAAATAATGCTTAGAATCAGGGCAGACAGGGAGGTGACCATTCGGGTCATTACAGCGGCTCCGGGCGTTACAGGGTATTCTGGATTGAATGACAGACAAAATAGCAGCAAGTCCCGGACTTTGCCGGCGACGTATTAGATCAGTAGCGGGAAGTGAAGCCACTAGGCACTTCCCGAAACCCGTTAACTGCATCACAAAAACCCGCAAAGGCCGCCGTGTAGCGGTTTAACAGGGTTTTACATTAATGCGCCGTAACAGACCATGAGTGCCGGAGCAGGTAACATGAAAACGAGCTATTCATTGGACCGTGAGCGCCTGGTTATGAAAAAAACGGACTGGCCCATCCGCTGGGATCTGCTGCTTCGCTATCGACTTATCGAAACGATTGCCCTGTGGGAAGGTCGTCTGACTACCAACCACATCTGCCACAGTTTCGGGATCGGTCGTCAGCAGGCGTCCAAGGATATCAACACCTATCTTCGCGAACTGGCGCCGGGCAATCTGGTTTACGACCGTCACCTGAAAGGTTATGTCCCGGCCGATAGATTTCGCCCGGTGGTCACCCGAGGCGTGGTCAATGAATATCTGGACCTGCTTGCCCGCCAGCAAAACCTGAGCACCACGTTTGAATCCCTGAACATTGGCCTGCCGGACAGCACCGTGGTCCAGGGTCCGAATCGGGTCATCGCGCCCGAAACCATGCGTGCGGTGGTGACGGCAACACGACAGGGAAGACAGCTGCGGGCCAGCTATGCCTCCCTGAGCCGACCGGAAGCGGTGGAAAGCATACTTGAGCCGCATACTCTGGTTTGTGCCGGCGACAGCTGGCATTTGCGGGCATGGTGCGACTCAAACCGGGAATTCCGGGATTTCGCCCTGAGCCGATTCCGGACCTCGCCGGAGGCCCTCCGGCAGCGTGCCAGACACACCCGGGACCAGGACGAGCACTGGAACCGGCAGGTTACCCTGGTGGTCACCCCGGATCAGCGCCTGACCCAAGCCCAGCAAGAGATCATTGCCCGTGACTACGGCATGGAACATGGTCGTCTGGAAGTTGCTACCCGTGCCGCGCTTGCCCCCTACGTGCTGTCACGGCTCGGTATTACCTTCGACAATCAGCACCCGGATCCTCTGGTGCAACAGCTTGAGTTGGCCAATCCCGACCAGTTGGGATTTGGCAGCAAACGCGAACAGGCCCTCAAAGCCGTTGCCGGCCTCAGCTAAACCGCCAGTGTGAGCTCTGGGACCTGGCGGTATGTCTTTCTCGGCGTTCTGATTCTGTCGTTTCTGCCCGCAGCAGGGAGGGCAGAATCGGTCTGCGGTGATCCCGCAACGCCGATTTCCCGGGTCCAGGGAACTGGCCCGACCTCACCCATGGCAGGAGCTACCGTCACCGTCGAGGGCATCCTGACCCAGGATTCCCGGGCAAAGGGCGGCTTTGGTGGTTTTTACCTGCAGCAGGCCGACCATCAGACCGACGGGAATCCCGCCACTTCCGAAGCGCTGTTTATTTACACCGATCGTGAAATCGCCGATGTCGGCATGCGAGTGCGGGTAACCGGAAAGGTGAAGGAATACCACGGGCTGACCGAACTGGTGTCGGTTCGGAGCATCCGGGCGTGCGGGCGTGGGCCGCTTCCAGCGCCCATTGCCATCACCCTGCCCTGGACCGTCGATCCGGAACATCTGGAGAACATGAGAGTTACCTTTCGCCAGCCCCTGACGGTGGTGGACAACTACAACCTGGCTCGCTACGGCGAGCTTGGGCTGGCGGCCTCAGACCAGGTCCAGCCTACGGAATACCTGCCCCCCGGCAAAGAAGCACACCGGGCATTCACCCGGAACGGGGCAAACCGCGTTCTGCTTGATGACAACCGGTCCAGGAGAGACCCCCGCCCGGTACCCTGGCCCCCGGGCGGCCTGTCCTCGGCAACCGTAAGGGCCGGTGATCAGATTAGAGGGCTCATCGGTGTGCTGGATTTCCGCTTCGATGCCTGGCGGCTCCAGCCTTCTCAGGAGCCGGCTTTCCTCGCCACCAATCCCAGAGAAACCGCACCCGGGCCGCGGCATGAGGCTTCGGTGCGGATCATGGCTCTGAACCTTGGTAATTTCTTTAACGGAGATGGCCGGGGCGGCGAGTTTCCAACGAGTCGTGGGGCCGGGACACCGGCGGAATTCCGGCGCCAGCAACAACAACTGGTGAACACACTTCTGGCCCCCGATCCGGACATTCTTGCGCTGACCGAACTTGAGAACGACGGCTATGGACCGGCAAGTTCCATAGCGAAACTTGCAGAGGCCCTGGGCGGCACCTGGCGGTTCGTCAGCACGCCCGGCCAGGACGGCGATGACGAGATCCGGACCGGCCTGCTCTACCGCAGCGACCGGATTAGCGCCGTTGGCCCGCCAGAACGGCTTACCAAAGGGCCATTTGAATCGGGAGGCCGGCCTCCCCTGGCTCAGGATTTCGGCCGAACGGACGGTGATGCTACCGTTCGGGTAATTGTTCCTCACCTGAAATCGAAATCCTGTCGGGGCGCCCGTGGCGATGATAAAGACCAGGCCGATGGCCAGGGCTGCTACGCAAGCCGGCGGACCAACGAAGCGAAAACACTGGCGGCCTGGTCCGGCAGCGATACCCGCAGGCACCATTCAGTCGGCACCCTGATAATCGGTGACCTCAACAGCTATGCCCGCGAACATCCCATAGCGGTGCTGGAGCAGGCAGGATTTACCAGCATGGTGCACCATTTCCATCCCTGCACCGAAAAGAACTGTGGTCACTACACCTACCGTTACCGTGGTCAGAAGGGCTCGCTGGATTTCGCACTCGCCTCCGAGACCTTAAAACCAAGGGTCATGGGCGCCTGGAGCTGGCTGGTGAACGCCGATGAGCCCCGGGTACTCGACTACCGGAGCGATCACCCGGCATCCGGCCGGGGACCCTGGCGATCCAGCGACCATAATCCGGTGATTGTCGACCTGAAGCTCTGACTTTCGATGCCCCGTCACGGGCAATCTGTTGCCCATTCGCCGACGTCCACGGGCACTGTGGCCAAGGCTCCGGATTCTGGTCCCGGTAGACTGGTGGTCAGACCCAAAACCGGTGATCGCTGACAACCATGAGAATTCCTGCCCCCAACTTCTGGCCCGCTGCCCGCACGGGACAACGATTTCTTCTCCAGGCCCGCCGCCGTGAAACCATGGTCGATGGCCACAAGATGGTTTTCCTGGAACGGGGATCGCCAGATGTCGGCCGCCCGACGATCGTCCTGATTCATGGCTTTGCCGCCATGAAGGAAAACTGGGGGCTGTGGCTGCAAAGACTGCCAAGACACTGGCATCTTCTGGCGCCGGATCTGCCGGGATTCGGGGAGAGTGATTACCGGCCGGAGGCCTGCTACCGCTACGAAACCCAGGCCCGTCGACTGGCTCAGTGGCTTGCCGGCGTTAACACCGACAACATCCATCTGGCCGGCAGCTCCATGGGTGGCGCGATTGCCGCAATACTGGCCCACACACTGGATCCGGCGCCCCGCTCGGTGACGTTGCTCAACAGCGCCGGCATCCCCGAACATGAAGAGGTAGACATTCACGCCCCCCTGAAGCCTGACCGGGATGGCATCCTGATTCCACGGGACTGGAAAGGCGTCTACCGTATGTTCAACAGTGTTGGCACCGGCAAGCCCACGGTCTCCGGACTTGCCATGGCCGGCCTCCTCGGACCGGACCTCCTGGGCCGCACCAAGGCCCTCCGTCATATCTTCAGTGACATGGTGGCAGACGCGCTGGCACCGGCCCGCTACCTGGGCCCCGAGACACCGCCACTGCAGGTTCAGTGGGGCGACCGTGACGTGATTACCCCGACCCGCTGCGTCGACTGGTTCAGCTCGGCCACGCCTCAGGCAGAAATCCACATGTTCCGGGGTGTCGGGCATCTTCCGATGCTGGAAACGCCCGGGCGATCTGCCGCAGCCCTGGAACACTTTGTCCGCCGTCATGGCCAGTGATCGATCCGGATGCTTCCTGCCAACCAGCCGATGATTGGCCTTTCAGGCCATTTATTCCGTCACCGAAGTCATGGGGCAACGAGCCGCGAGGCGCCATAATCGTCGAAACCAAGCGTTCTGCGACATAACAAGAACAGAATCAGACGAGGAAATCCCATGCGCGCCTCCGTTTCAACGGCACAGGACCTGGGCATGCCGGCCATCTACCTGCATCTTCTGGCCGAACTGCTGAACACCATCGGTGTTGACGAACAAGACCTCCTCCTCCGGGTCGGTCTTGACCCCGTCCGCCTGCAATCCACCGATCGGCGGGTGAGCCAGACCCAGGCCAGCGAATTCGTCACCCGGGCCATTATCGAAAGCGGCGAACCTGGACTCGGTATCATGCTCGCCAGGGAGCTGAAGCTGCCCCTGCACGGCGCCCTGGGTACGGCCGTCATGAGTAGCCGTACCCTGGGCGATGCCATGGAGCTGATGACCCGATACCTGACGCTAAGGGTGCCTCACCTTCGGGTCTGCAAACGGGAGACCGGCAACCTGGCCTGGTACGTTGTGCATTGTGATATCGACCTGGGGCCTCTGCACGGCTTTATCATGGATGCCATGCTGTTTGGTTGCGTTTCCATGGGGGCACAGTTGACAGGCTCGGTCATTGACGGTTTGCGGATTGTTCGCCGGGGAACGGAGCCGGCCTATTTCCAGCGTTTCCGCTCACAGATCCCGGTGCCGGTGGAATTCGGCGCTACGGAGAATGCCCTGGTGATTCCGGTTGGCCGTCTGAGCCTGCCCGTGCGCTTCACCGATGATCAACTGGCGGCCTCGTCCAAAGCCCAGTGCGAGGAGGCGCTGCGGCAGCTGACCGAAGACGCCGGATTTGCCTGTCGCGTCCGACGGGTAATCGAGACCAGCCACCCCTTCCCGCCAAAACTGGCCAGGGTAGCGGCCACCCTGTTTGTGTCCGAGAGAACGCTCAAGCGGCGGCTGCAGGAAGAAGACGCCAGTTTCCAGCAGCTGGTAGATCAGGTCCGCCTGGAACGGGCACAGGATCTGCTCCGCAGTACCACCATGAATCTGAGCCAGATTGCCGATGCCCTCGGTTACGCCGACGCGGCGAATTTCACCCGGGCTTTCAAGCGCTGGACCGGCAGCAGCCCCAGCCATTACCGAATTTCGCAACCCGGCCCCGGGCTGATTACCGCCAGGCGGGCACTGGCCACGGGGTAATCAGTCGATGCCGATGATCTTGTGCATTTGCAGGGTCAGGCGCCACTGCGGATGCGCGAGACAATAATCGGTGGCGCGTCGGGTATTGCTTTGTTTGATCTCATCCACAGCCGTTTCCGGTATCGAGGGAGAGGCCATCGGCGACAGGAAATAATGGCTTGCGCGAATGCCCAGGAATCGCTCCGGCATCGCCAGGGGCTGGGGATAGACCAGCTTCAGCTCGTCACAGGCCTCAAGCACCACCGGGGCATCGGCTTTCGGACTGACGCAGAGCCAGTCGATGCCTTCGGGCGCGGGCAGGGTACCGTTGGTCTCTACCCCTACCTCGAACCCTTCCCGGTGCAGAGCCTCGATCAGGGGAGCATCCAGCTGCAGCAGGGGCTCGCCACCGGTGCAGACCACGTAGGGCTTGCCGGGTGCCTCCGGCCAAAGATTGCGTATGTGACGGGCCAGTTCCTCCGGGGTTTCAAAGCGACCACCATTCTGGCCATCAGTACCGACAAAATCGGTATCACAGAAATTGCACACGGCAGTGGCGCGGTCCTTCTCGCGACCGGTCCAAAGGTTGCACTTGCTGAAACGACAGAACACGGCAGCACGCCCGGCCTGGGCACCTTCACCCTGCAACGTGTAGAAGGCTTCCTTGACCCGATACATCAGCTTGCCGCCTCGTAGTCCAGGGGATCTTTGACACCATTGGCAGCGAAGGCTTCCAGTCGTTCAACACAGGAGCCGCAGCGTCCACAAGCCCGCTCCCGGCCGTTGTAGCAGGTCCAGGTCTGTGCATAGTCCAGTCCCAGGCGCAGGCCTTCAGCCAGGATCTGACCCTTGTCCATGGTCATGAAAGGCGCCTCAATGCCGACCGGCTCGTAGTTGGCCACGCGGCAGACCGCGTCCATTTTATCCACAAACTCCGGGCGACAGTCCGGGTAGATAGCGTGGTCGCCACCATGAGCTCCGTACCAGACGGCGCCAGCACCTGCGGTCACGGCGTAACCGGTCGCCAGGGACAGGAGAATCATGTTTCGGTTAGGCACCACGGTCGCTTTCATGCTGTCTTCTTCATAGTGGCCTTCCGGCACATCGATATCCGAGGTCAGCGATGAGCCGGCCATCACCTCACTCATGGCGCGGATATCGATCACCTTGTGGGGTACACCCAGCGCTTCACAGACCGAACGCGCGCACTCAAGCTCCCGGACATGGCGCTGCCCGTAGTTGAAGGACAGGGCATGAACCTGGTAGCCGCGCTCCCGGGCCAGATGCAGCAGGGTGTAGGAGTCCATGCCTCCGGAATAGATAACGACTACGGTGTCTGTCATTCGGGCTCCCCGTATGGTGCGGTTCGGATTTGGCTGGTTTACTGTCGCGCCCGAGGCCTGTTGCTGTCATCGGGCTTTTACAATGAATGGACATATTGTAACAGTGCAGGAACAGGTTGGGTTCGCGTCTCGCTTGCGGGGCGGGTAAACTCAGCGAAAAACAACTCATCAGCTACACTGACTCCATGACCACTATCCAGCCGGCATTCATCGATTTCGAGGCATCAAGCCTTGATCTGATCGCGAGCTACCCCATTGAGGTGGGAATCTGCATGCCGGATGGCACTCTCCACAGCTGGCTGATCAGCCCCCACGTGCTGTGGCAGGACTGGTCACAAAGCGCTGAGCAGATTCACGGCATTTCCCGCGAGACCCTGGAAGCGGATGGTATTGCGGTGAGCGAAGTCGCCAGTGCCCTCAACGAACTGCTGCCGGAACAGGTGTTTTGCGATGCCTGGACCTTCGACAGTTTCTGGCTGCATCGTTTGTTCAAGGCCGCCCGCATAACGCCAACGTTTCAGCTTGAATCCATTTCAGCGCTGTTGGACACGAGGCAGGTGCGCGAATGGTCAGCACTTCGCCAACAGGTGATTACAGAGCTTGGCCTGCCTGTGCATCGGGCCGCAAACGATGCCCTGATTCTCCACAAAACCTGGGAACGGATTGCGCCGAATCAGGACGAACTGGCGCCGTTAACGGGTCAAACCCGGCAGGCCTGACGCATTCCCGGTTGATCAGTGCCTGGCGTGACGGACACGCAGTGCGATGACCTCGAGACCATCCCGAAGGGTATTCAGCGTCCAGTAGGTCACCAGGGCCATGAGCGCGGCTCCGGTCACGGTAAACACCAGATTCTCACCCACGACCTGCTCCTGCGCGACCAGCAGGTAAAGACCAAGTGCAATAATCAGGGCGAGTTCAATCAATGCGTGGGAACGGAACTTTTTACTGGCAGATCCGGCTTCGTCGGACATTTTGCTAGGTTTCAACCTCTGTCTGTTGATGGCGATTAATCGAATATTAGTGTGCGAATTATCGCCGGGACAGGCCGCAAAATCTGTAAGAAGTAATGGCTACGAAGATTCCACTACCCAAAAAAAACGCAGCCATAGAGGCTGCGTAGAAAGGAGAGATCCATCAACTGCCTGGCGCGGCAGGCAGTCGGGATTGCACAACGTAAAACACGTGACGGAAAGAATTATGCCAAGCGCCCCTGGAGGCCGTCTGTAGGGGTTTGCCGAAGAAGCCGGGCTATTGCAAACGGCCCATTAGCCTATACACTGGTAGTCGAACCGAAACATAAGAGCCGGTATGACCAGAATGATTCCACAGTTCAGCGCTTACACAGCAGCAGGTTGCCATGCAGGGCAGTCTGTTCGCGCGATGGTGAAAGACATCTAACGGCTTTCGGTCAGTCCCGGGAGCCTATGTAGCGACCGGGTCAGCTTCTCCGCGAAACCCCGGTCGCTTCAGGCACCGGGGTTTTGTTTTTGCAGCCGCAAAACGACAAGGAGAACATCATGAAAAGACATCCGACAACTCGCGCAGCAAACCAGCCCATGAACAATCGCCAGGGCCCGATCAAGCGTCCGGAGAAGCTGCCGCTGCTGGATGCCATCTGCAAAAAACTTAATCAGCGCGTCAATCTGGATGACGAACAGCGGGTGCTGGGAGTGTATGAGCGGGGCTGGATCTTCAAGGGCGTCCTGGGCAATATGAACGACGCCGAGGCAAGGTACGTCAGAGCATTGGCGACCCGTTACAATTCATGGATTGCCCGGCAGGTCGCCTGATTCAGAAGCCGCGTGTCTGAACCGGTCAGTGGCGCCGGTTCAGACCCTGCATCATCGCCATATCGCCGCCGTGAACCATGGCGTAATTGTTGACCACATCGTGTATTTTTTCCTGGGAGTAAGGCTTGACCACGTAGCCGTTAGCACCGGCACTGATCGCCCGCTGAATACTCTCGATCGAATCGTCCGCCGTCACCAGCACAATGTGCTGCTCCTCACGGGCGTCCTTGAATTCCAGCATCAGTTCGTGCCCATCGCCGTCCGGCAACCCCAGATCCAGCAGGATGATGTGAAATTCCCCGGCTTTGAAAGCCGTCCTGGCGGAAGCTGCGTCAATACACTCGATCACCTTGGTTGCGCCAGCGTTGTAGAGCATATCCACGAGCCGCTCTCGCATCACAGGCTCATCTTCCACTACCAGCACTTTCAGATCCGTCATGTGGGTTGCTCCTCTCAAACTGTCGGGTCGTTGCCTGTGCGCCGCGGCAGGTCCAGCGGCGCTGGTCGGGGCTCGCTCATGTCACTGTAGTCAGGGCGTGGCGAGGTCTCCGGATTGGCCGTCGTCCCGTCCTCCATGCCAAACCGTGTCAGTATATTGCTGATGCTCACAGCGGTTGTGTAGAGGGATATCGCAATAATCAGAAGGATCGGCTGAACAAAGGTTACAAAACCGGGTACATCCGCGCTTCCCAGTATACTCAGGATCAGAATGATTGCCGGCCCCAGCACCACGAAAAGCGTCAGGGCAATGAAGAAAACAATCCGCTCCTTGTAGCGCCCGAGCTCCCGGTTGGTCACGAGACCGAGCACGAACTTGCCGATAGCCAGACCGGCAAGGATAGCGGCGGCGATGCTCAGGTCCGGTCGCAGCAGGGTTTCGTAAAGCCGGCCTTCCCACAACCGTTGCATACCGATAATCAGAAAGGGAAACAACACAAACAGGATGTCGGCATAGGTACCATACATCATGCTCAAGGAATGGTGTTCTCGGCGTTCCGGCAGCTCACTCATCGGGTTCTTCCTGTTGGTCATACTCACACACGTCAGCCTGGCGTTTTCGCAGCGGCGAGGGCACGGTCTATCATTTCACCGAGTTCCTTCAGTTCGCTGCGAACACGTTCCCAGTCCGGCTCAGTGACTTTCAGCAGCTCTTCCAGTATACCCGCCTGTCGGGTCATCAGCGGATAGCCCATGGCACCCGCCGTGCCCTTGATCTGGTGGGCTTCGGTTTTCATTGCTTCACGATCTGCGTCCGCCAGCGCGGCATCCATTCGGGTCCGCCGCGCGGCAAGCCCATCAAGAAACTGTGCCACCAGGTGGGCAATTTCAGCGTCTTCGCCAGTATCCGCGGCGAAAACGGGGCCCGTGCCCAGCAGCCGGTCCAGCAGGGCCGTCAGGTGGGACTGATCAATGGGCTTGTTCAAAACGCCGTCACAACCGGCCTCAAGCAATGCATCGGTTTCCGGCTGATCGCCAGCTGTAAAGGCAATCACCGGCCGGCGGAACCCGGCCTGGCGCAGCAACCGGGTGGCGTCAACACCATCCATTCCCGGCATGTGACGGTCCATCAGCACCAGATGAACCGTATCGGACAATGCAGTCCGAACCGCGTCCTCGCCGCCGGTCACTGCCACGACGTCCAGACCTTCCCGGCGCAGCATACGCTCTACCAGCTGCCGGTTTTCGGTGTTGTCTTCGGCAACCAGCACCTTGCCCTGATAGCGTGAGGTTCGTTCATTAGCGGAGGCCGGCGTCACCGACAGGTATCGTCCCAGTGTTTCATAGAAGCGCTGCTTGTCGATGGGCTTCGCCAGGTGTTCATTGCAGCCGGCCAGGCGATAGTCGGCAATGTCCTCGGACATCACATTGGCGGTGAGCGCGATGACTGGCGTATTCACCCCGGCTTCGCGAAGTGCCGCCGTCGCGTCACGGCCGTTCATCACCGGCATCTGTATGTCCATCAGGATCAGATCAAAGGGTTCGCGAATCGCCATTTCCAGGGCTTCCGCTCCGTTGCCCACATGGACAAGCTCGGCTCCGGTTCGAGACACCAGCAGGGAAACAAGCCGCCGGTTCACCTCATTGTCCTCGGCACACAGGATACGCCCTGACAATCGCGGCGCGACAACCATGGGTATGGCCCTGCGGCGCTGGCTGAGCTCCGACGCATCGCGCAGGAAATGGACCTGTTCCAGTGGCCCGGTCCGGATCGAAAGCTCAAACTCGCTGCCCTCGCCATAGGTACTGTTCACCCGGATACTGCCGCCAAGCATTTCCGCCAGACGCCGGGAAATGCTGAGCCCGAGGCCGGTGCCACCATATTGCCTGGAAATGGCGGCGCTGCCCTGGGCAAAGGGATCGAACAGCCGCCCCAATTGCTCCGGCTTCATGCCAATGCCGGTATCCACGACCCGGGCCACGAGCAATTCCTGATCGCGATCACAACGGACCACCAGGGAAATGGACCCCTTATCGGTAAATTTAAGGGCATTACCACACAGGTTGATAATGATCTGGCGCAGTCGGGTGGGGTCAGTGCGCACCTGCTCCGGCAACGGGTATTCGCAGATGATGCTGAAATCCAGTCCTTTTTCCCGGGCTCTTGGCGCGAAGAAGGCGCGAATCTCGTCAAGAAGTTCCGGCAGATTGACCGATACGATGTCCACATCCAGTTTGTTGGCGTCGATTTTCGAGTGGTCGAGGATGTCGTTGACCAGGTCCAGCAGATGTCGGCCGCTGCGCACCACCGTCTCGGCACTGCTTCTTTTCTCCGGTTCACTGAGATCCGGATCAAGCAGCGTTTCTCCGTAACCGATGATGGCTGCCAGCGGTGTGCGGATCTCATGGCTCATATTGGCCAGGAACTGGCTTTTCGCCTCCGCGGAATTGCGGGCAAGCTCCTTCTCGAGACGCTCCTGCTCGCGCTCCCTCTCGATCCTCAAGCGATTGTGACTTTCGGTGGCGTCGATGCAGGTGCCTTCCAGATGGGTCGGCTCACCCTCGGTGTCATACACCGTATGCAGTGAGATGGTCGCCCAGCGCTCGTCACCGTCCCGGGTAAGGTATCGGGCCTCAATGCCCTTGACCGTGCCCCGGGCCTCCAGCTGCTCGATCACCAGCCGCCGCAACCGCTCGTCGGCGATGCAGGTTTCCAGTACGTCCGGGTTCCGCTTGAGCAACTCGCGGCTGCTGTTATAGCCCAGCAGGCGCGCCATGGCGGGATTGGCCGTGACAAATCGCCGGTCCGGCGACATCTGGAACACGCCCTCGATGGCGTTATCGAACAGCGACTGGTAACGCTGAAGGTTCGACAACGCCCGCTGGCTCCAGCCCAGGGCCTCGCCCTGGACCTGCTTGATCCTGTCTGCGAGGGCAAAAGAAAACAGGATAATCTGCGCGGTCAGACCAAACTGGGGTGAGTAAGCGGTGAAGGTGTTCAATGGCAGTATGCCCATCACCGTCAGGGCATAGATACCGAAGCCCACCAGCGCCAGTGTCCAGGCGAAAAAATAGGAACGGGCCGCCGGATTGTAATAGCGCCAGGACAGGTAACTGACCACGATCAAAATCAGGCTCAGCAGAATGGAGCCAACCACAATCCATTCCATGGCCACGTGGTAGGGCAGGAACAGCGACAGCACGAAAGTGGCAACCACCGAATACAGGCACAGGCGGATGACCTGATCAAGATCGGCCGACCGTTCCCGGGTTTCAAGCAGCGACCTTGCCATCAGCAGGCCCCAGAACCAGGTCAGAATGATCTGGAAGTGCAGGAACTGCTTGTCGAACAGAGCGGGCCGGCTGTCGAGAAGCTGGATACCGTGAACCTGTTCGGTGAAGATAAAGATGGCCGCAAAGACCAGGTAGAGCACGTAATAGATGTTGCTCCGCTCGCGAACCGAGACCGCGACGAACAGGTTGTAGGCAAGAATGGCCAGCACCGAACCAAGCAGGATGCCCCGCACCAGCTCATCCACCGAGACTTTTTCGATGTAGCTGTCCGGATGCCAGAGGCTGATCGGCAGACGGAAAGTATTGGTGTTGACCACCCGCAAGTAGACGTGGCTCAGGGAATCCGGTGCCAGTGAAAGGCGGAATGTCGGGTTGGGGACAGCCAGGTCCCGTTCCACCCAGTTGTCCTCATAACCCGCCTGTCGCTGATCGACCAGATCCCCGTCGCGGACCATGAACAGGGTGACTTCATCCACCAGAGGCAGGGCAAGCTCAAGGATCCATCCGTTCTGGTCCGGATTGCCCGCGGAGCGGAGATCCAGGCGCACCCAGTATGCGGATTCCGTGTAGCCGAAGTTCAACACGCCGCCTTCGTGGCGGGTAAAGGCACCCGATTCGAGAGCGCGAACCTCATCGAGGGTCAGTTCCTGCCCCGGGTCCTCGAGATACCAGATGCAGCCACCCAGATCACGGATACTCTCGATACCGCCGTCCAGTACAATCTCGCCATCATGGCAGGGCCCGGCCGCACTGGCCGACGCCGGCATCATGGCCGTGACCAGGAACAGCAGGACCGCTACCAAAGACGTCACCGCTGGAAGCGCCAATTCAAGCCGTTGCCGCAAAATGTGATCTCCGCGAGGGTAGATACCGGTTTTTTGTTTTACTGTCAGTAGCCACGCCGGGGCTATACCGTCCCGGTGACTCACTTTAGCCGTTTACACCGTTTTTCGCATCCCGGGGCCATCTGAAATGAGACATTCCTGCATTTTCGCCGCTGTTTCCATGACCACACTTGTCCTGAGTGGCTGCGGACTTGAGGATACCGGACCTTCCGCGTTCAATCCGGCGACCAATGTGGATCTGACGTTCTCGAGCTTCAACCTGGAAAACACGGAGGTGGCACCGGACAACCTCGGCAATACCCGTTTCTGGGACTTTTACCGGGGCATCCAGCCGGCAGCAGACGATTCCGACGACCTGCAAACCACCGGGGAAATACGCAGCCACATCGAGGTTTTCATCCGCGCCACGCCAACGGACGCCGGCACCAGCTATGACAGCGTGCGCAACCCGCTGGACCTGATGAACCAGGTGCTGGCCTCCGGCGAAGTCACCAATTTCCAGGAAGGCAAACGATACATCAGCCAGAGGATCGCAGATGGTGTCGCAGGCACCTACAACAGCCGGGGCAACGGCGCGCAGATCCGGTTCACAGACCAGTCGGCGGTGATTGCCAATCTGCCGCTGAACGACCAGCTCTGGATCTACCCGACGCTCGACTGGCGTTACCTGCCGGATGGCCCGGAAGGCTCGGACCTCGACAACAAGGTATATCGCACGATCCAGTATGTCAGCCGCAGTGTTGAAGAAGAGGAGCAGGCGGCCCAGCCGGAACTGGTCAGCGTGCTGGCAGGCAGCCGGTTTGATGCCAACAGTTTCATGACACTGGGCTACAGCCCCACCGAGTTTGCAACCGCGGACTACCTGAGTCGGAACCATGGCAGCATTGAACTGCGCCAGGATTTCATTGACGAAAACACCGACACGCTGTTTATAAAGAATGACGAATCCGAGGTGATCACACTCGATCGCTATCCAGGTTATGGCCTGGGAGACAACAGCCCGGACTGCCTGAGAGTCGAGCTGGATTACAACATGGATCTGGTGAGGATTTTTGCCTCGAACGGCGAGCCAGCGCGCATTGACGACCCTGACTCAACCGACGGGCAGGACACCATTCCGAATCCGGCCAATTGCACCTACCAGGAAGATGCCGACGCGATTACCAGCTGGACAACAGTGCCTGTCGCCGGCCGCTAGCCGGCGCCGCCATCCCTGAGGTCCCAGTTCTGCAGGAAGCCTTTCTTGCGGTCGATCATGCGTTCATAGGTGGAGATCATGATGGCCGCGTGGGGTGCTTTGACAAGACGCAGGGTTTCTATTCGGCGCTCCAGCCGTTCAACTTCAGAGCGCACCTGCTGGTGCACATGATTGCGAACGCTGTCGTGATGGTCCAGCTTGACCTCGCGGGAGGCGGGCTGGTTACTGGGGGGTGTGGGCTTGTCCATTCGGCTTCTCGTCCAATGAGTCGTGATAGATCCTTTTCCCATCACGCAAGTCTGCACAACTGTCCGACATAGTGCAATTAAAATGAATAGAGTTTCATTTTTATTTTCAGCTCTGCCGGACCACCTGTCATCCAGACGACAGAACCCCTGCTATAGTTCCCTGTAGAGACGACATTGCCCACCGACAGGAGCTCCCATGACCCAGACATCCGTGGCGGATACCCTCCGTGAATATCTGTCGCTACTGGAACTGCTGGACGATGCCTACTGGGAAGCCAGCAGCATTCACCACAAGGACATGCTGTACGACATCATCAGCATCTTCAGCCAGGAAGTGGCCGAGATAAACAAGCTCAGTATCCAGGACCACCACTACCCCTATGAGGTAATTACAGAAGGCATACGCCGGGTTGTGCCCAAGCTTGAGCGACTTGATGAAAACCGGGAAGACGTCATCCAGCGCACCCAGACCCTGACGGATTTCAGGGACATTCTGTCCTCCGTGCTGGGCATACTCGAAGCCCAGCTCAGGACGCTCTGAACCCTTTGCCTCAGGCGGCGATCAGCGGTCGCCGGTGCTCGGGTATGAGCGGAAAACGATTGCCCACGGTATAGACGAACTTTGCCAGTGCCGGCAGGTGATGACCGACGATCGGGATGCCGGTGTTCAGCAGACTGACCGAAATATCACGGGCCGCATCCGCCCAACACAGCTTGTTGATCAGACCGACGTGACCGAAAGCAAACCGGCTGTTCTGACCCCAGAGGCCCACCGGATTGCCACCCAGCATCATGCCGGCACTGAAGCGCATGGGTATCATCATGGTGCGGTCTATCTGTAGCGAACCGAACTGTTGAATGGCCCGGCGGATTGTGATTTCGCTGCAGATACGACGGCCGTTCCAGAGCCCGCCATTCAGCATCATCTGGAAGAAGCGGCCCATTTCCTCGGCGGTGCCGCACAGATTGCCCGCAGGAATCACCGCTTCCTGGAACCTCGGGTCATTGGTAACCCGCTCGACGGTCCGGATATCGCCACCCAGCGCGCGGTTAACAACCCAGGAAACGGGGAAACGGGGCGTTGGTCCGGTGGCGTAATTGCAGGCCAGCTCATCGAGATGCTCCGGGGCAATGCCATAGGTAAACCATTTCATGCCCATGGGCCGACGCAAATGCTTGTCGAGGTATTTTTCAATGGTGTCGCCCGTGACGCGTTCCAATACCCGCTGCAGGACAAAACCGCCGGTGATGGCGTGATAGGCCACCTTGGCGCCGTCCACTTCCACCGGTCGTGCAGCACAGAGCAGACGCCAGATTTCATCGTTATCCCACAGCACATCAATCGGCGTTTCCCGTGGAATGGCAGGAATGCCCCCGCGGTGAGAAAGAATCTGGTGAACGGTGATGGTCCTTTTCCCGTTAACCCCGAACTCCGGGCAGTAGTAGGAGACGGGATCCATCAGGTTGACCAGGCCCTGTTCCGCCAGCATGTGCATAAGCAATGCCGTCACCGCCTTGGAGGCGGAGAAGTAGCAGATTGGGGTATCAGTCGTCATCGGAACCTTGGCGGCGTCGCGCGGGTCATGGGGGCCATTGCCACTGGCATGGCCAATCGCCCGGTGCAGAACCTGCTCACCCTTGTGGCGGATGGAAATCTGGATACCCGGGTGCACGCCGGTCCGGTAAAGGCTCTGGACGCTGCGCCACAGGGCATCAACCGTTTCCTGACTGACACCGGCAGCTGCCGGATTTTCACCGGCATCATCCCGAAAGGTGACGGATTCGAGATCCTCGGGAATCTGACTGCTATGGAGGGCACGGCGGGCAAGTCGGTTCATCGGCTCAAACCTTTTTCAGTACGATTGTTGTTTTTCTATGTTCAACAGAACCGGCCCGGGCCACATTGGCCGGGCCGCAGCAAAGCGGACGTCACCTCCTCCACCTGCCAGGACACGAGTCTCACTACTGATTATGGACCTGGTCGTGCAGGTGCGCCATGGCGACACAGTTGCGGCCCCTATCCTTTGCCAGATACATGGCTTTGTCGGCGGCGGCGCAGAGTGTCGAAGCAGTCTGCCCGTGATCCGGGTAGACCGCAACGCCCACGCTGATGGTCAGGGGCACCGCCTCGCCATTCCCCAACGGCTGCGGCTCTTCCGCCACTTTGCGCCGCAAACGCTCGGCCGTTTCCTGGGCCTCCTCCAGATCCATTTCAGGCAAAACAATCACGAACTCCTCTCCGCCAAACCGACCGATGGAATCGACGCTGCGGACGCTGCCCAGCAACAGGCGGCTGATAGACCTGAGAACCGAGTCACCTGCAGCATGGCCGTAGGTGTCATTCACATCCTTGAAATGGTCGAAATCCACCCAGAGTACCGCCATGGGTCGCTGGTAACGTCGGGCTCTCTGAAGCTCCTCATCCAGCACCCGGGACATTTCCCGCCTGTTCAGAAGACCGGTCAGGGGATCCCGAGTGGCCATTTGCTCAAGCTCTGTCTCCAGCACTTTGCGGTCAGAAATGTCCAGAATGATGCCTTCCAGGTGGAGCGAGCCATCGTCCTCCTGAACGCCTCGTCCCCGCTCCCAGACCCAGATACGACTGCCGTCTTTTCGGGTGACCTCGTATTCCAGGGAAAACGATTCTTCTTTTTCCAGGGCCACTCTGACTTGCTCGAACAGTTGCTGATTAGAAGCGTCGCTAACCAGCGCCGCATAGCTGGTGACCCGGTTGTTGACCAACTCATCGGGCTCATAACCAGTCAGCTTGGTGCATCCCTGGGAGACAAATTTCATTGTCCAGTCGGGATCATACAGGCAGCGATAAGCCATGCCCGGGAGATTGTCCATCAGGATCTGGAGCTGACGCTCGCGCTCACGGAGTGCTTGCCGTTGTCGGTGCTGGAGGTTGAGCAGGGCCCGATCCTTGGTGAGTTGGCGGAGCAACACAGAAAAGAGAATCACCCCGGTTATCAGCACAAAGAAAGAGCCTTTCCAGGTCTGGATGACGGAGAGGGTTTTCGGATCGGGAAACCATGTTTCCGCGAGAGTGTCGGAAAACGCAATCCAGGCAAAGCCGGCGATCAGATAGACCACGGCAGCCCAGCCAGCGCGCCGCAGGGGTGTGCGGTTTTCGTTCAAGCTTTTCATTCCCTGAGATTTCGACGACGAAGGCTCCATGAACACCGCCATCGATGTTTGAATATTTATAATGTACGAAAAATAGTCATAACGGCGCTTTAAGTCGAGCGTCAAATGTCATGCCCGGTAAAATCCACCCGGGAATCGGGTTTTGCCTCCACGCCAGACAGTTGTTGTGATGCCGCTTAGCTGCTTTAATTCCCGGTTTCTGCCGTCTTTCAGGAGCCCAGCATGACGCCTGGCATCAACGCTGCGCGCAAAGCCTCTGTACCCCATACCATCCATGAGTACGACCACGACCCGGCCAGCGAGAGCTATGGTACCGAGGCCGCCGAGAAAACCGGCGTGGATCCCGCCCGGGTCTTCAAAACACTGGTTGTGGCCATCGACGGCAAGGAGCTGGTGGTTGCCATTGTCCCGGTGACCACCATGCTCAATATGAAACTGATCGCCCGGGCCTCAGGTGGGAAAAAAGCCGGGATGGCAGACAAACAGTTGGTCGAGCGCACCACCGGCTATGTCCTGGGTGGTGTCAGCCCCCTGGGCCAGAGAAAACAGCTGACAACCTTTATTGACGACTCGGCATTGGACTTCGACACCATATTTGTCAGCGGGGGGCGCAGAGGGCTAGAGATTGAACTTGCGCCCCGCGATCTGGCCCTCCTGACCAAAGGCGCGTTCGCTCCGCTACATTCCACCCCCCACCAGGAGTAGCCCGTGAATCACGCAACGGATCTGCTACTAATCGGCGGCACCCTGCTGCTGGCTCTTGCCGCACACGGCATCGGCCAGCGCATACACGTGCCCAGGGTTACCCTGTTGCTATTGCTTGGGGCGCTTGCCGGGCCGGAACTTCTGGATCTTCTGCCAGCAGGTGCAGACGATCACTTCGGATTCATTACCCAATTAACGCTTGCCATGGTCGGCTTCCTGCTGGGCGAGCGCATGGCAGTGAAAAACCTGTCAGAAGGCCGGGAAGCCGTGATTGTGAGCCTCGCGGTCACTCTGGTGACGGCGGCATTTGTTGCCGTTGCAGTCTGGCTTGTTACTCGTAATCTACCCGCTGCGCTGCTCCTGGGTTCCATCGCAACAGCAACAGCACCGGCAGCAACACTTGATACGTTGAAGGAAGCTGGTGCGAACGGTCCGCTGACCCGGCTGGTGTTCCAGGTCGTCGCCATTGATGATGCCTGGGGCGCCATCCTGTTCAGTATCTGCCTGGTCGGTGCACAACTGCTGCTGGGCGAAGGCGGTACCGGGCTTTCGACCCTCGGAGTCGGTCTTTTGGATGTCGGAGGGGCGGTTCTGCTGGGCACGGTCCTGGGTCTGCCTATGGCCTGGCTTACGGGCCGGCTGCGGCCCGGCGAGCCGATGTTGCTCGAGTCCGCCGGGTTTGTTTTTGTAGCCGCCGGTATCGCGTTATTTCTTGGTCTCTCCTATCTGCTGACCTGCATGACCCTCGGCATCGTGGTCGCCAACCGGGCAAGGCATCATGTGCGCCCGTTCCGCTCAATTGAAGGGGTTTCCGAGCCGTTCCTGGCCCTGTTCTTCTTTATGGCCGGCTACCAGCTCGAGTGGGCCATGCTGCCAACCCTCGGCGCACTGGGCCTCGCCTATGTTGCCGCCCGGATTGCCGGCAGGTTGGCCGGCGGACGGTTCGGCGGCTATCTGGCCGGTTCTGCATCTCATACCCGGAAACGGATCGGCGCCTGCCTCATGCCCCAGGCCGGCGTTGCCCTAGGCCTGGCACTGCTGGCCACAGAACGGCTGCCGGAACTGACGTATATTCTGCCTCTGGTCATTGGTGCAACGGTGATCTTTGAACTGGTGGGACCCCCACTCACCCTGATTCAGCTCAGGCGAGCCGGCGAAACCGGCAAAGGCTATCAGGACGAACCGGACAAGGAATGAACGCCCGGTATACAGCCATAAAAAAACCGGAGAACCCGCCAGGGTTGTCCGGTTTTTTTGAGGGCATCCGGCTGTTGAACCGGATGCTCACAGGCTGACTTACTTCACGGATGCGCGAGCTTCTTCGAGAATCCGGTTCAGCGTGGCGCTCGGCTGCATCACTTCGCAGACCTTCTCCATCGGCGGGTGGTAGTAGCCACCGATATCCGCCGGGTTGCCCTGAACCACCGTCATCTCTTCCAGGATCTTGTCCTTGTTCTCTTCCAGCCGGGCAGACAGCTTGGTGAAGAACTCCTTCAGCTCTTTGTCGCTGTCCTGGTTGGCCAGTTCCTCTGCCCAGTAGCGGGCGAGGTGGAAGTGGGAACCACGGTTGTCGAGCTCGCCGGTTACCCGGGACGGAGACTGGTTGTTTTCCAGCAGACGCTCGGTGGCCTTGTCCAGGGTCTGACCCAGCAGACGCGCGCGCTCGTTGTTCTGCTTCTCGCCCAGCTCGTCCAGGGAGACCGCAGTAGCCAGGAACTCACCCAGGGAGTCCCAGCGCAGGTGGTTTTCCTGGATCAGCTGCTGAACGTGCTTGGGTGCGGAACCGCCGGCACCGGTCTCGTACAGGCCACCGCCGTTGAGCAGCGGAACGATGGACAGCATCTTGGCACTGGTACCCAGCTCGAGGATCGGGAACAGGTCGGTGAGGTAGTCACGCAGTACGTTACCGGTCACGGAGATGGTGTCGAGACCGCGAATCAGGCGCTCCATGGTCCAGCGGATGGCGCGAACCGGGGACATGATGCGGATATCCAGACCTTCAGTGTCGTGATCCTTCAGATAGGTGTTCACTTTCTGGATCAGCTGGGCGTCGTGAGCACGCTCGTCGTCCAGCCAGAACACGGCAGGCATACCGGTGGCACGGGCACGGTTGACCGCCAGCTTGACCCAGTCACGGATCGGCAGGTCTTTGGTCTGGCATGCGCGCCAGATGTCGCCTTTCTCGACGTTGTGCTCGGTCAGCACGGTGCCGTCTTCGGCAACAACGCGAACAACACCGTCTTCCTTGATTTCAAAGGTCTTGTCGTGAGAGCCGTACTCTTCGGCTTTCTGCGCCATCAGACCGACGTTCGGTACGGTCCCCATGGTGGTGGGATCGAAGGCACCGTGGGTCTTACAGAAGTTGATCACTTCCTGGTAGATGGTGGCGTAAGTGGACTCGGGCATAACCGCCTTGGTGTCCTTGAGCTTGTTGTCACGCGCCCACATCTTGCCGGAGTTACGGATCATCGCCGGCATGGAAGCATCAACAATGACGTCGCTTGGAACGTGCAGGTTGGTGATGCCCTTGACGGAATCGACCATGGCGATTTCCGGACGGTGCTCGTAACAGGCGTGCAGGTCTTCCTGGATCTGCTCCTGCTTGGATTCCGGCAGTTGCTTGATCTTCTCGACCACGCTCGACAGACCGTTGTTCGGGTTCACGCCGATCTCGTCGAACAGCTCACCGTACTTGTCGAACAGATCCTTGTAGAAAACCTTCACCGCGTGACCGAACACGATCGGGTGGGAGATTTTCATCATGGTGGCTTTCACGTGCAGGGAGAACATGACACCGGTGTTCTCGCAATCGGCAATGGCGTCCTCGAAGAACTTCACCAGCGCCTTCTTGCTCATGAACATGCCGTCCAGAACTTCGCCTTCCTGCAGCGGCAGGTCGGCCTTCAGAACCGTCTGCTTACCCTGCTTGTTCTCGAACACGATGTTGGCTTTGGTCGCCTTGTCGAGAGTGACAGACTGCTCGCTGGAGTAGAAGTCGCCACCGCGCATGTGGGCCACGTGGGTGCGTGAGGCCGGGCTCCACTCACCCATGGAATGCGGGTATTTGCGGGCAAAAGCCTTTACGGCAGTCGGCGCACGACGGTCGGAGTTGCCTTCACGCAGAACCGGGTTAACGGCACTACCGAGAACCTTGGCATAACGGGACTGGATTTCTTTCTCTTCGTCATTTTCCGGATTTTCTTTGTATTCCGGAACGTTGTAACCCTGCTCGTTCAGCTCCTTGATTGCGGCCCGCAGCTGGGGAATGGACGCTGAGATATTCGGCAGTTTGATGATGTTGGCGTCCGGGTCCTTGGTGTATTCACCCAGTTCGGCCAGGGCATCCGGAACCCGCTGATCTTCCTCCAGATAATCCGGGAAGTTCGCCAGAATACGCGCCGCGAGAGAGATGTCGCTGGTTTCGAATTCAATACCAGCCGGCTTGGCGTAGGTTTCCAGGATGGGAAGAAGCGACCGTGTTGCGAGGGCTGGCGCCTCGTCGGTCAGTGTGTAGACAATCTTGGCTTTGGATGATGTCATTTTCGTCCTCAGGCTAATGGGTGGGTTCAGGACGGTCATGGCGGGGTCAGGCGTCTTTTGAACGTCCGACCTGAGCAATGACTGATTAGGAACTTTTGATAGGGCTACTAAGATACCATTTTTTCGTTAATTTTGGTTACGATCTTAGTATAAGAACGGACTAAAAATGCCTGATCTTCGGTTACAAGACGATGAAATGGCGGGAATTTACGAAACTTTCTAACATCGGACATTCGGGTAGAGCGGCAGAAGAACCCCTTTCCAAAACACGCTCCTAACGGCACATCCCTGTGACGCTTGGGCTCCGCCATCCCTGGCTCCGCACAGTTTTGGAAAGGGGTTCTTCTGCCGCTCACCGGGCCTCTCGGTGTGCCTCCGCGCGGTCAATCAAGGCCATTCTCGGAAGCATTTTTGTCGACAAAATCAAGAGAGTAAGTCGGATTAGCACAGCATAAACCGACAGCCTCCATCAGATTTCAGACCTTCAACTGGGCAACAGCCCAACCTCGGCCAACCGCTCCCGAATGTGATCCAACGCTTCGGGGTTCCCCAAAGCATCCCGATTGTCCGCCTTCTTCGAACCATTGATCAGACGGGCCACTGCCAATTCCACCTTTTTGCCACTGCGGGTGTACGGAATGTCGTTCACCTCCACAATGTGCTTGGGCACGTGCCGTGGGCTGGCGCCTTCGCGGATTCGACTCTTGAGCTGTTTCAGCAGATCGTCGGTGATTTCCTGGCCGTCGGCCGGAACCACCAGCAAAACCACTTCCACGTCGCCGTCGATCTGACGGCCGACAACGAGGCTGTCTTTGACCTCGGCCACGGTTTCGACCTGGCGGTAGATTTCCGCGGTACCGATTCGAACGCCGCCCGGGTTCAGGGTGGCGTCAGAGCGGCCATAGATGATAGCCCCGCCGTGCTCGGTGAACTCGATGAAATCACCGTGGGCCCATACGTCCGGGAAGGTGTTGAAGTAGGCGTCGCGGTAGCGCTCGCCATCCGGATCCTGCCAGAAGCTAACGGGCATGGATGGCAGCGGCTGACGGCAGACCAGCTCGCCGCGACCTTCACTGACCGGCTGGCCATCGTCGCCGTAGGCAACCGCGTCGACGCCCAGGAAACGGCACTGGATTTCACCGCGGCGAACAGGCAGAAGTGGCGTTGAACCCACGAAGCAGCCGCAGATGTCCGTGCCACCGGCAATGGAGCCAAGCAGGGCCTCGGGGGCGCCATCGCTGTAGACCCAGTCATAGTCTTCCGGCAACAGCGGTGAGCCGGTGGAAAACACCACTCGCAAATTGCTCTGATCCAGGGTTTTTGCGGGCTTGAGTTCGCCTTTGCGGCAGCCGGCAATGAACCGGGCGCTGGTTCCGAAGTGGGTGACCTTCTCTTCCGCAACGGTGTCCCACAGGAAGTTCAGGCTCGGGTAACCCGGAGAGCCATCAACGGTGATCACGGCGGCGCCGGTCATCAGGGCGGAGGCCTGCCAGTTCCACATCATCCAGCCACAGGTGGTGAAGTACAGGAACCGGTCTTCGGGACCAACGTCGCCGTGCAGCATCAGCTCCTTGGCATGATTGACCAGCAGGCCAGCATTGCCGTGCACGATGCACTTGGGTTTGCCCGTGGTGCCAGAGGAATACAGGATATACACCGGATGATCCGGAGGCAGAGGCGTAAAGGAAGGAGCCGTTCCTTCGCCAGCAGCGAGGGCGTTTTCCCAGGTAGTCACCAGATCGCCCGAAATCGGAGCCTCGTCTGGCAGTTGCTGGACACTGACAACCGCCTTGAGCGTTGGCAGGCCGGCAATGAGCTCGGCAAAATCCTGCTGGCGCGCAAACACTTTGCCGCCGTAGCCGTAGCCGTTCACGACGATCAGAGCTGAAGGTTCGATCTGGCCAAAGCGGTCAAGAATCGCGCCGATGCCGAAATCCGGTGAAGCGGAACTCCAGATGGCCCCAAGACTTGTAGCGGCCAGCATCCCCACCAGGGCTTCATAGCCGTTGGTAACAACACCGGCTACCCGGTCACCCTGTTTGATGCCTTTACTTCGCAGGAAGGCTTCCAGGGCACCGGCGTCGGCTTTCAGTTCGGCATAGGTGCGACGCAGCACCGGACGGGTTTCACAGTACGCCACCACGGCTTCGCGATCGCGGTGCTCACCATCTGCGAGCCTCAGCAGGTTGGCGGCAAAGTTCAGCTTCATCCCGGGGAACCATTCGGCGCCCGGCATTTCATGCTTGCCCAGTACTCTTTCAGCCGGTGTATCGCAGACAAGACCACAGTAATCCCAGACTTTTTGCCAGAAGGTTTCCAGCTCATCAATGGACCACTGGTGCAGTGCGTGGTAGTCAGCAAACGGGCCGAAGCCCTGCTGCTCCAGCCAGGCCTTGAACTGGCCCATACGGGAATTGGCCAGGGTGTCTTCCGACGGAGACCAGACTACCGGTGATTGTTCTTCATTGCTCATCCATATCTCCTGAATGTTACTGCATATGCCAGCCGTGACTGACTACGATGGACTGGCCAGTCAAAGCCGCAGAGGGGAATGCAGCCAGATGAACCGCCAACTCTGCCACGTCTTCCAGGGTCGTGAATTCGCCGTCCACAGTGTTCTTGAGCATAACTTTACTGATCACTTCCTCTTCGGAAATGCCCAGCTCCTTGGCCTGTTCCGGAATCTGCTTGTCCACCAGAGGCGTGCGCACGAACCCGGGGCAGATGATGTTGCTCCGCACCCCGTGTTCCGCACCCTCTTTCGCCACCGCCCGGCACAGCCCCAGCATGCCATGCTTGGCCGCCACGTATGGGGCTTTCAGGGGCGAGGCTTCCTGGGAATGCACCGACCCCATGTAGAGCATGGTGCCCCCGCCACTCTCGTACATGTGCTTGAGTGCCGCGCGGGTCACCAGGAATGCGCCATCGAGATGCACATTCATGACTTTGCGCCAATCGGAGTAGGCCAGCTTGTGCACCGGGTCGATGTGCTGGATGCCGGCGTTCGCGATGGCGATATCCAGACCACCCCACTGTTTAACCACAGAATTGACGTTTACGTTAACTGCATCTTCGTCAGTGACATCCATTTCAAGGGCGATGGCAGTGCCGCCGGCCTGCTCGATGGCATCTACGGTGTCCTGGGCCGCCTCGAGTGTCAGGTCAGCCACAGCGACCTTGGCGCCTTCGCGGCCGTAGGCCTCGGCAATGGCCCGGCCGATGCCGCGACCGGCACCGGTAATCAAAGCAATCCGGTTTTCCAGACGCATGGTTATTTTCTCCTTAGTCGTAAGCCACGCTGGGCAGCCAGGTCGCGATTTCCGGTACCACGAACACAATAGCCAGCGCTGCCAGCTGAATAATGATGAACGGTATAACGCCACGGTAGATGTCGGTAACGGCGATCTCTGGCGGCGCCACACCCTTGATGTAGAACAGCGCAAATCCGACCGGCGGCGTCAGGAAAGAAGTCTGCAGGCACATGGCAAACAGGATGGTGAACCAGACCAGATCAAAGCCGAGGCTTTGCACAACCGGGGCAACCAGCGGCAGGATGATCAGTGTGATTTCCACCCAGTCCAGGAAGAAGCCGAGCAGGAATACGCCGAACAGAATGGTCAGAACCACACCATAAGGGCCGAACGGCAGACCCAACAGGGCGTCCTCGATCACCTGGTCGCCGCCCAGACCCCGCAGGACCACGGAGAACGCGGTGGCACCCAGGAAGATGGCAAAGATGAACGCCGCCGTGCGCGTCGTCTGCTGCATGGAAGAGTTCAGCACGTTCAGGTTCAGTCGGCCAGACATCAGTGCCAGCAGGAGAGCACCCAGGGCGCCCACACCGGAAGCCTCCGTTGGAGTCGCTATGCCGGCAAAGATGGAACCCAGTACGCCCAGGATCAACGCGGCGGTTGGCACTACTGCCTTTGCCACTTCCCAGACGATGGCCCAGCTCACTTTTTCGGTACCTTCCGGCACCGGCGCAATGTTCGGCTGCAGCATCGGACGGATAATCGCGTAGGCCACGTACATGGCACCCAGCATAAGGCCGGGGAAGAAGGCGCCCATGAACAGGTCACCGACTGACGCCTCGGGAACCGCCAGGCGGTCGGCCATCAGAACCAGCATAATGGAGGGCGGAATCAGAATACCCAGGGTTCCGGTGGCACACGCCGTACCCACCGCAAAGCCCTTGTCGTACTTGTTCTCCATCATTACCGGCAGGGACAACATGCCGAGGAGCACTACGGACGCCCCGATGATACCGGTGGTCGCGGCCAACAGAACGCCGATAACGATGACGGTCACCGCATAGCCGCCGCGAACGGCGCCAAACAGTTTGACCATGCTGTTCATCAGTCGCTCGGCTACGCCGGACTGGTCAAGCATGATGCCCATGAATATAAACATGGGCAGTGCCACAAGGGTTTCGCTACTGACCACCTTCCAGATTCGCTCGGGCACAAGCCCCATGGAAGATTGATAATCGAACCACAGATTGGCTCCAAAATTCTCAACGGCGACGACACCAACAACGGTCCAGATAACCGCGGTGCCGCCCAGTACCCAAGCAACCGGATAGCCGGTCATCAGCAGCGCCCCGAAGGTGAGGAACATGCCGATTACAAATAGGGTTTCAAGCTCCATCAGGACGCATCCTCTTTCTTGGTCTCACCGGACTCGACCCGGATTGGCTTCGGAAAGCCGAAAAGCAGGGCAGTGACTTTCAGCAGACGGGACAGGGCAGCAATAATCAGCAGCACAAAGGACAGTGCCAGAACGCCCTTGAGGATCCAGCGGTAGGGAAGCCCGGCAGGTGCCTGACTGGTCTCACCCTGCTCCCAGGAACTGACTGCGTACGGGATCATTTCGTAAACCGCCAGCACGAGAAACGGCAACAACAGGAATACCAGGCCAAACAGTTCAATCCAGGCCTGACCTTTCAGTGACAGGCGCTCATGGATCACGTCGACCCTGACATGATCGTCGGTAACCAGGGTATAGCCCAACCCCAGCAACCAGCCCGCACCGGCCAGATGCCACTGGACTTCTTCCAGAGTGACCGACCCCATGCCAAAGGCATAGCGACCCACTACCGCATAGATGATCACGCCGGTGACCACAATCCAAAGCCAGGACGCACTCTTGCCTATCGCAGAAATCACAGCGTCCAAAACCTGGCTTAGCCAGGTGGTCGGAAACACTGTGTGATGATGAATAAATTGACCGGCGTCCGACGCCGATGCGTGCACATCGGGCGGTGAGCCTTTATCAGACACTGCCATACAACAGTTCCTCGTTCAGAAAGCCTGTCGTTAAACAAGGATGGCCCCGCAGGGCCATCCAGACTATATCAGTGGGCACCGGAATTGCGTCCGGTGCCCAGGGTCAGCCCCGAACCTTAGAGGTCCGCCGGAACATAGGCGCGGGTATCCCAGATCTTGTAGGATTCCATGAACTCCTGCTGGCTTTCATAGACACGCTTGAAGTCGGCATCCTTGGACGCTTCTTCTTCCAGCACTTCCTGGGTTACTTCCCTCAGCTTGAGCAGAACTTCGCGGGGGATCTGGTCGGCCTGAACGCCCTTGTCCTGGAACTCGGCCAGAACCTTGCCGTTCTTGTACTCGCCCTCGGCCAGACCACGAGTGGTTGCCGCGGTGCAGGAAGCCTCAACCAGCGCCTTCTGGGCTTCGGTGGCTCGTGCCCACTCGTCCTTGTTGATCAGCATGTACTGGGCTGTAAACTGCTGGTGCCAGCCCGGGAACAGGTTGTACTTGACCACCTGGTTGAAGCCAAGGATCTGATCGATGGCGGGCATGGAGAATTCGGTGGCATCAATGGTGCCCTTCTCCAGTGCCTGGTAGAGCTCGCCGCCCGGCATCATGGTGACAGAGGCGCCCAGTTTCTCGAGAACCTTACCACCGAGACCGGCGAAGCGGATCTTCAGGCCTTTGTAGTCTTCCAGTGTTTCGATGGGCTCGGAATACCAGCCGGCTGTCTCGGGCCCAATGATACCGCACAGCTGAGCGTGAACGTTGAAGCCCTTGTTGGCATAGGTTTCCTGCAGCATTTCATGACCGCCACCGTAGTAGTACCAGCCGATATAGGCAGGCGGCTTCATGCCGAAGGGAACAGCGGCGAACAGGGGAATTGCAGGCACTTTGCCCTGGTCATAGCCGATCCAGGTGTAACCAGCGGATACCTTGCCGTCTGAGACGGACTGCAGGATGTCGAACGGCGGAACCAGCTTGCCGGGCTCATAGACACGGACCTGGATGCTGCCATCGGAGGCGGTGGTGAGGTTATCTGCAACCCAGGCGGCGGGAGAACCGAGGCCCGGAAGGTTGGTGGCGAAGGCAACGGGCATTTTCCAGCGCAGATCTTCTGCAAACGCAGAGCCCGTGGTAAGAGCGATCGCACCGGCCACACCGGTGAGAGCCTTGAGAAGTTTCATTGGCAAGTCTCCTAACATTGTTATTGTACCTGGCCTGGCGCGGATAGCCGGGGCCTGATCTGAGTATAGTCAGAGAATGCAGGAACAGACGGACAAGGTAAGTCGTGGGGTCCAACAGTTAGCGTCAGTCTTGTTCGCTGCATTGTTCTGACGTCCTGCGCCTCGGATATAGCAGACACTATGCCATCTTAATTTTATTGATATAATTCAGTTAGTTATAAATTAAGGCCGGGGCCGGCACGGAGAAAAGTGTCCGGAATTTAGGACATCATTAGACGTCAGTCGTAAGGGATTGTACGGATGGGCAGACAGTCGTCCGGATTTCAGGACAACTTGGCCAGTTTCTCGTACAGAACAGATCGGGATATACCCAACAGCTTGGCAGCCCGGGTACGGTTGCCACGGCTTGCCACCAGAGCTTCTTCGATGGCCTGGGCCTCTGCCTCGGCGAGTGTCTGGGACAACGGCCTCACCGGTTGCGGCGCCAGAGAAGACACCGGACGTGTCCCGGCTCGGGGCAACACCTTGAAAATCGCGTCGGCATCGAGCAAGCCGCCTTCCTCGCCCATGGTCATTGCCCGCTCAAGAACGTTGCGCAACTCGCGGATATTGCCCGGCCAGTCATAACTGCCCAGCGCCGAGACGCCAGCATCCGTAATCTCACCACGCAACTCCAGACCCTCGCAGATCTCTTCAAGAAGCGCTTCGCAGAGCACACCGAGATCCGCCAGCCGATCCCTCAAGGGTGGAATGGGGATTTCCAGGACATTAAGGCGGTAATAAAGATCGGAGCGGAAAGTTCCTTCGGAGATCATGACCTCAAGATTTCTGCTGGTGGCAGCAATAACCCGAACATCCACCGAAACCACCTTGTTGGAGCCCAGCGGTTCAATCTCTCCCTCTTGCAGGGCCCGCAACAGCTTGGCCTGCAGCGGCAACGGCATGTCACCCACCTCGTCG
The DNA here is from genome assembly GCF_045057155.1 of Marinobacter flavimaris. Lineage (NCBI taxonomy): Bacteria > Pseudomonadati > Pseudomonadota > Gammaproteobacteria > Pseudomonadales > Marinobacteraceae > Marinobacter > Marinobacter flavimaris. The sequence continues at coordinate 3,671,412 of NZ_CP171359.1, read as the reverse complement.
AGAAACAGGGTGCCACCGTTGGCCAGTTGAAACTTGCCTTCCCGGGTGCGGCGATCGGCACCGGTGTAGGCGCCGGGTGCGACGCCAAAGAACTCGGCCTCAAGGAGGTTGTCCGGAATGGCGGCCACGTTCACTCCCACGAACGGTTTCTCCGCACGTCCCGAGACCGTATGAATCGCCTGGGCGAGTACTTCCTTGCCGGTGCCCGTTTCTCCCAGCAGTAGAACCGGCATATCGCGACCGGCCGCCAAGCGCGCGCGACGCTTGACCTCCAGCGCTGCCGGGCTGGCACCAACGAAATCACCGAGGCTGTAGCGAGTACCTCGTGCCTTTTTCGCCAACGCCTTGCGTGCGGCCGCCAGATCCTGGTGGAGCCGACGGTATTTCGACACCAGTGGCGTCAGGGGCTGAAGGTCGTCGTAAAGTACAAAGGCCACGGCACCGACGATTTTTCCGTTGTCGTCGTAGTACGGCAGGCGCGTTACCACCAACTGTTGCTGGTTGTGCTCCATGATGTCCAGCAGCAGGGGTTTACCGGTTTCGACCACTTCGGGCATTCGGGTGTGAGGGATCAGCTGGCGCACCGGTTTGCCGATGATGGTAGACGGATCGCCCAGGCCAAGAAGATGGGAGTAGCTGCTGTTAATCCAGGTAATCCGTGCATCGCAGTCCACGGCGATGGCACCGGCGCTGGCTTCCTCGAACATGGGAAACAGGGCTTCGATCAGGTCTCTGGTCAGGCCACTTTTATTGTTGTCAGAAAACAGCTGTGTCATGTACCGCGCACCAACGGGTCGAATGTCATTCATCTGGATAACCCTCGCACCCGACAGGCCGGGTGCAGTGACGGAAGTATATGGGGCCCCCGGACCGGGGGCAAACGAAGCCGGCCCCGCAACGGGCCGGCGCGTGTCACACTTATTCCGGGATCCGGACCTGGTTGTCAGTAAAGACAATCCGGTCGCCGGCATCCGGCGCGGGATTGATCGCCGGCAGGTTGACCTCCGCCAGCGGTGTTGTGATAGCGCCCCGTGGCACCGTCCGGACTACCTGGCTTGGCGGCAACGCCTGCTTTTCAGTCAGATTCGCCCAGACCAGGTCCAGCGCCTGGAAATAATAGTGGTGCAACGGCACATACCGGTCAGCAACGCCCGGGAACCCATTAAGTACGTCCAGGTGATGCGCGTTCAGGATTTCGTAGTACCGCAGGTTGCTTTTCTTTCCTTCCACTCGCTGGTTCAGGCCAAAATAAGGCCGGGAGGTGTGGTTGATGGGTAGAATCGCATCGGCACGGCCGGTCACGAAAATCGTCGGCTTGCCCTGCAGATCACCCGAGGCACGGACTTCGGCGATACCCTCGGCAATAGCCGTTGCCAGCTCGGCGTCAGAGCCCTGCAGATCAGCTCCGCTGACGGCGTCGTTGCCCTGGGCAAGGCTACGAAGGCACAACAGTGCATCCAGGCCATAGTCCAATTGGTTGGTACTTGGTGAAGCACTGGCCGGCAGATTGGTGGGCTGACCATCGGCACCATCGTAGACGATGTTTACCCCGGCCGACGGCGGAATGCCATTGCTGATAGAGAACAGAGCGGCCTCTACCCCCGGCGCTATCGGAGCCACTGCCCCGGCGCCATCCACTGCCGCCAGGCTGAGATCACAGACACGATCCTCGACACCGGCGCGACCATAAGCATTGGCATAAGTCATGGAAATACTCTGGGCTACGGCGAGCCCGAAGTGCACCGGCGCCAGCAGATTCTGCTCCGGCTGAATACCAAAGTCCTCGTTCAGGATGCGCAGCGCGTCTGTGGCTCGGTCATCCAGCGTGGCACCACTTACCAGCCCCTTGTTGGCAAGGGAGTTACAGATATTCTCGCCGATTGCAGGGGGATTGAAGGTGGCGTTCAATGGCGCATCGTCCCGGATCGCCGGCGCCTGGTTGGCACAACCCTGATAGACCGCAAGTGCCGTGGTGTAATCCAGCAGGCTGCGGCTGTGCTCGGTAATCTCCGGGCCCTCGCCCTGGCGTATGGTGAAGCTTCGGTCCACCTGCGGGTTCACGTTGGGCTCGGACACCGCCACGCCATCGATAAGGCCCTTCGTATCCTGCTCGGCTGCACGGACGGAAGAACCACCACCGTTGGAGACACTGGAGGCAATGACCACGGTGTTTTTGGGTTTGATGGTCAGAAGCGTTTGGCCGTTGCCCAGCTCACGGCCAAACTTCTCGTTCAGCACGTAAAACCCGAATTCGATGGACTGCAGCACATGCTGGCCCCAGTCGGCTTCCGGATTGGCTCTGGAGTGAGCGTGCTTCCAGGCAAACCGATCCGGCCAGGCGCTGTCGAAATCCGCTCGCTGCCCATCGGTCAGGTCGGCCCGGAACTGCACTGGTTCGACATCGGAGGTGAGCGTGCCATCAATCCGCTGGGCGGTGTTTGTAGCCAGGTTATGGGAACCGGTCCCTGTGCCCTTGTCGGTGTATACGACAGCACACCCTTTTTTCAGGCCCCACTCGCCAGCCGTACCGATAGCACCGTAGATGCCCCGGGAGCCGGAGGACGGCGCCGTGACCATGCAGGGTCGATCCCGGTCAAAGCTATCGGGCACCTGGGCCATCACCGTAACCGGCACGTCGGTTCCGGGCACAGACATGTAGGCAATGAATTCTTCACCCGCAATCAGGCCTTCACCGCTGGCGTTAACCTGCGGACCAAAGAAGGTCCCATAACCGCCTCCGGGGGCGGTATCCACCAGTGCGCGATAGTTGTTATAGATCGCCAACCGTCGAAGTTCTGCAGCGGTAGGGTTCAAAGGGTCTGCGAATGCAGGCCCGGGCGCACTGGCCAGACCGCTGGCACCCAGGCCCGCAGTAAGCAGGTCATCGGTAATACCGTCGTAGCTGGTCTGACTGATATCGCCCTGAATGAAATCGGGGATTTCGTTGAACGGTGGATTATCCTTGCAGGCTGAGAGGGTCAACCCCGTGGCGCCGATCAGGGCGCAGAGCATTATTCGTTTCATGATCGTTCCTTGTTTGTTGTTGTAAACGAACAGACCAGGCCGCAAGCCGGGCCCCGGGAACGCCATGCGCATCCTGTGCCAATTGGCTATGTCTATGATTTATAAAAATTAAATTTACCTCTTACTTGAGCCTTAGAGAATAATTCCGGATTTCCGGACAGCCCCGGGGCCGGCAATCATCGAAAAACACGCCTATTGCGAGCCTTGCAGAGATTGTCCTTGAAACCGGACACTGTACTGAATGTCGGACAATGGAGTCTGGATAAGGCAACCCGCCCCGTACCGGCATCCATCAATATCAGTCTGTCGTAAATTTGGTGTGAAACCTCAATTCGCCTGAAAAAGGAGAGCCCAGTGCCCGGTTATCGAATAGGGGGCAGACGGGGTGGGTTGGTCGGCGTGATTGGCAGCCTGCTGTTGCTGGCCGGATGCGCGACCCACCACAATGGACCAGAGAACGCGGCCTTGCCGGGAGAACAATCCTTTCAGGTAGAGCGCAATGTACAGTTCTCCCCCGATAACTGGCCACAACGACTGTTCGCCGACCTTTACCTGCCCGAAAACGGGGCCTCAGGGCATCGCCATCCGGTGGTCCTGATGGTTCACGGGGGTGGCTGGCAACGACGGTCCCGTGAAGACATGGCCTGGATCGCGGAAGAAGTGGCCAGCCGCGGTTTCGCGGTGCTGAACATCGACTACCGGTTTGCACCGGAATACACCTTCCCGGCGCAGCTGCATGATCTCCAGCTCGCCCGCCAGTGGTTGAACGAGCATGCCGACAAATACCGCCTCGACCGCAAGCAAGTCAGTGGTTTCGGGTTTTCATCCGGCGCCCATCTGATTGCCCTGCTGGCCCTGGTGGCAAGCTCCGACAGCGAGCTGAACCAGCCCTACGGCGGGCCGGAGTCCCAGCTGCACGCTGTTGTCGCCGGCGGCTTGCCGTCTGACCTCATGGCGTTCGGTTCGGGCAAGTTGATCCGGCAGTTCCTCGGTGGCGAGCAGCAGGCGATGCCGGACACCTATCGCAGTGCCTCACCGATCAGTCACGTGACGGCCAACGCACCGCCCTTCTTCCTGTTTCACGGCGCCGTGGACATGCTTGTGCCCTTCAGCCAGGCCGAACGTTTCCGGGACGCACTCGCAAGTCATCAGGTATACAGCGAACTCTATGAAATGCATCTGCGAGGACATGTCACCAGCTTTCTCACAGCCGGCGATGCGGTTGACGAGGCAATCGCATTCCTCGACCGAAAGAAAAGCAACTGATTGCCGGGTCGCTATCCGATCCGGATGAACGGCAGCAGGCTCAGGCCCATGATCACCAGAATGGCAATGCAGGCCGCCAGTGTCCGTATTGGCCTCTGCCTGAGCATGAACCAGAAACCGCCGGATTCACCGCGGGCCAGGTGCTCTTCGTAGGCCCGCCGCTGGGTTTCATAACGTTGCCGCTGATACCCATCCAACAGCGCCCGGGCCCGGGCTGCCTCATCGTCATCGTGAACCCAGAAACCACCCATACTGATGCCCCAGCGGCTGGGCGGCGTTTCGTAATAGGCCACCTCATGGGCATCAAACAGGGCCCGGATTTCCTCGGCCTCGTCATCGGGTACATGGCGCAGGTTCATCAGATGGTGGGGCATGGACTCTCGTTGTCTGGTATCAGGTGCGGGTATCCCTATATCCTAGCACTAAAGCCCGACGGGGCCCGACAGCCCGAATTCGACACCGGAACCCTGAATGACCGACAACCCCCTCCGATTGCTGCTGGAGTTTGACAGCCAGGCGCAACGGGACAGATCACAGCCGCCTACCTTCCTGCATCGACGCGACCGCAAGTTCGCTCTCGTCTGTGAAGAGCAGGGCGAGGCCCCGGACGCGGCCCGCTGGCTCGCCCACCTGAACCGCCTCAGCGGTCCCCGGGCAACCCCGACATCCGCGGACCGGACACTGGCATCGTGGCGCCGGATCAACGGTGGTTTTGCAGTGTCAGGCGCGGTCGCGGGCACGCTGGCGATGGCCGGGCTGCTGTTCTATGACGGCGGCCAGCGCATCAACATCACGGTTTTCCTGGCGTTCGTGTTGCTGCACCTGATATTCGCCCTGTTCACCACCGTGCAAGCCATGGCCGGATGGCAGCCCTGGCGCTGGTTGGCGCATCGATTGGGGGTCAACCCGGGAGATGGCGCCTTCACCAGGCTTCAGCCTGCCCTGATGGCCAGAGCGGCTCACCTGGGCGGCATTGCGTTCGCCATCGCAGGGCTGTTTACCCTGCTGGCCATGGTCGTCTTGCAGGACCTCGCCTTCGGCTGGAGCACCACGCTGGACACTGCCGCCACCAGCTATCACGGATTGGTTAAGGCCATTGCGACGCCCTGGGCCTGGCTCTGGCCTGCCGCGGCCCCGGATCTTGCGCTGGTCGAGGCGACGCGTTTTTTCCGGGCCGGTAACCCAACGGCAAGTACTGACCCGGCCCTCTGGGGTCTGTGGTGGCCGTTTGTGGCCATGATGTGGGCAACCTGGGTTCTTCTGCCAAGGATAATTCTCTGGGCGTGTGCGTCCGTGCAGGCCCGGCAAAAAGCTCGGCGCCTGCTCACCAGCCATCCAGCCATGCACGCCCTGCTGTATCGCATGGAAACACCCGCCCTGGACACTGGCAACAGCCATCATGACGCCGACGATCTGCCGGACACCGATACTCGAGGCAACCTGCTATCACTGCCAGACAGCGACATTCTGTTGTGTTGGGCCGGCGCCGGTGAACCGGAATTGCCAGAGTCGCTTCGGTCAGGCAAGCAACTCGTGCTCAGGGCCGGCGGCAGCGCCCGCCTTTCGGACGATGATCAGGCTCTGCACCGGATCGCCGAGCATCTGAAACACAACGCCAAGGCAGTCATCCTGCTGGTTCGCTGCTGGCAACCCCCGACCGGCGAGCTTCAGGACTTCCTCGCGGCCGCCCGGGACCTCTGGCCCGACAACGCCAGGGTCGCGCTGGTGCCACTGGCCACGGACAGCAATCAGCAACCCGATGCTCACCAGATCCAGCCCTGGCTGCGATTTGCCGAAAGAGTGGGCAGCGAGTTCGTCCGGGTGTCTCTGCCCCCGCTCCAGATGCGGGACCCCTACACAGCCATAGGGGACGGGTCATGACTCGGATACCCACGTTTGCGGTCGTCGGACACCCGAACAAGGGTAAATCCAGCGTGGTGGCGACCCTGTCCCAGAACGATGCCATTGCCATTGCCCTGGAACCCGGCACCACACGCAGGCATCAGGCTTACCCGCTGAAGGTGGACGGCCAGACCCTCTACACTCTGGTCGACACGCCCGGATTCCAGCGGCCGAGACGGGTAATGGAGTGGCTGGAAGCTCACAGTGTCTCCGTCTCTGATCACGCAGACACCGTCAAAGCCTTTGTGGCACAGCATGAGGGGGACGGCCGATTCACCGATGAATGTGAGCTTCTCAGACCGCTGATTGAAGGCGCCGGGATCATCTACGTGGTGGACGGCTCGGTGCCCTACAGCGCAGAGCACGAGGCAGAAATGACCATCCTGCGCTGGACCGGCCGCCCGAGCCTGGCCCTGATCAACAGCATCGGTGCCGACGACTACAGTGATACCTGGCAGGCCGCGCTGGGCCAGTTCTTTCAGGTTGTCCGCCGTTTCGACGCTGTTCGCGCCCCATTCGAGCAACATCTGGGCCTTTTACGGGCTTTCGGACAACTGGAGCCGGACTGGGAAACACCACTGGAACAGGCCACTCACTACCTGTCCGCCCAGCGGCAGCAGCGCCGCCATCAGGCCGCAGTACTGATCGCCAGGACACTTGAGAGCATGATGTCCTACCAGGAAAAACGGACGCTTACCGCCGGCCAGGCTGCAGAAACCAGTGACGGCTCCCTGGCCGAACAGCTGCGGGAACGTTGGTATCGTCACCAGCGCAAGCGGGAACAGACCCTGCGCGTGGATATCGAACATCTTTATCAGCACCAGCGCATCCGTCGCCAGGAAGCCGAACTGGAGTGGCACAGCGAACACGACCTGTTCTCGGAAGACAGCCGCAAAGCCTGGGCGGTCAGCAAGCGCTACCTGGCCACCGCCGGCTTCGGCGCGGGCGCCGTCAGTGGCGCCGGAATCGACGCGCTGACCTTCGGCTCCTCCCTTGGAACCGGTGCTCTGGTGGGCGGTTTGATCGGTGCTGCCGGCAGCTATTTCTACGGCGATCGGCTGGCCTTGCCGGCGCTGAGTATCGGCGTGCTCAGGGACGGATTGAAAACAGCCACCTTCGGTCCTGTACAGGACAGCCAGTTCGGCTATGTTGTATTGGGAAGGGCCGTGGATCACTGGTGGCATATCTCCCATCGGAATCACGCTGGTCGCGACCTGCTGGACCTTGAGCCAGCAGACCATCACTGGCTCGAGCGACTTGAAAAATCGAGCCGACAGGAAATTCAGAAAGCCTTCGACAAGTGCCGGAAACGGCGCCCCCTGGATGAACGGCAGCGGGAAAGATTCGCCACCTCGCTCGAACAGGCCATGGCCGTTTACGACGATTGGCGGTTGAACCGCACCTGAAAGGGATGTTTATACTAAAAGGCTATTCCATCACACAATGAGGAATGCTCATGAAAATCGTACGAGTGCAAGACATTATCGGTACCGAGCGGGAAGTCACCGGACCAGGGTGGACAAGCCGCCGCATGCTGCTCAAGAAAGACGGCATGGGCTTTTCCTTCCACGAGACCATCATCCCTGCCGGGGCCGAGTTGAACCTCTGGTACAAGCATCACCTGGAAGCCGTCTATTGCGTTGCCGGCAACGGCAAGATCCTGGACAAGGCCACCGGTGAAACCCACGAGATCACTGACGGAACCCTGTACGCACTCGACAAGCATGACCAGCACACCCTGTACGGTGGCACCGAGGACATGCGACTGATCTGTGCCTTCAATCCACCGGTTACCGGCCGTGAAGTCCACGACGAAGACGGAGCCTACCTGCCGGACACCAGCGAAGACTGAATCGTCTTGCCCGTGGCTGAACACCAGGCCGCGACCACACCGCCACCGCCAGCGAAGCTGCTGCCGGTGGCGGTGTTGCTTTGGCTGGCCGGCGTTTACCTGCGGATACCGGTACTGGTCGCGCCGCCCCTGGCGCCTTTCATCAGCAACGAACTGGCACTCACCCAGGCACTCACCGGCGCCCTGACCACCCTGCCCATCCTGATGCTGGCCATCGGCTCCATGCCCGGCTCACTGGCCATTGCCCGGATTGGCCCCCGCAATACCCTGGCTCTGGCCATGGTGATTATGGTGATCGGCTCCGCCGGGCGCGGCCTGATGCCCGACACCCTGACCCTGATGATTGCCAGTGCCGTCATGGGCATCGGCGTCTCCATGATGCAACCATCACTGCCGGCACTACTGCCCCGGTGGCTGGAACCCCACCACCTCGCGTTAGGCTCGGCGATCTACATGAACGGCATGCTGATGGGTGAGTTCATCGGTGCCGGCATCACGCTGCCTGTGCTCATGCCCCTGCTAGACAACAGCTGGCGCGCCACCCTGGTGGCCTGGTCACTCCCGGCGCTGCTGGTTGCCGCAGCCCTGTTCCTGCCCAAACGGGACCGGGCTAAACCGGTGCGAAAAGTAGCCTGGCTACCGGACTGGCATAACCCCTTGACCCTGAGAATCGGTCTACTGCTCGGCCTCTCCGGCTCGCTGTTTTTTGGCCTCAACGCGTACATGGGCAACCTGCTGCAGCATCAGGGCCAGTTCGACAAACTGCCGGATGCCCTGTTCTGGTACAACCTTGCCCAGGTCTTCGCCTCCCTGATCATGCTGAAAATGGCGCGCTACTGGGTCGGGCGTCGTGGCGTCATCGCCACCCTGGCCAGCATCAGCCTGCTCGGCGCCATTGGCGCGGTCATGCTTACCGGCTGGTGGTCCATCGTCAGCGCCACTCTCATGAGCCTGGTCGCCGGCATGCTCCTGATCCTGCTCGTAGCGATACCCCCGCTGGTGGTCTCCGCCGCCGAAACTGGCCGCCTCTCCGCCGGCACCTTTCTGGTCGGTTACACCGTCGCTTTTTGCGTGCCCATGCTTGGCGGTGTCGTCGCCGACTGGACCGGCGATGCCCGCCACGCCCTGATGCTGATGATCACCTACGGCCTGCTGGTCTTGCCCCTGGCCTTTACCCTGAACCTGGAACGAAAAAAGGACCAGCCCGGAAGCTGATCCTTCTCTGAATACCAATTTTCCCTTCGCGGACTCCCCGTATCCAGCCGGAACGGCCGTGGGGCGGGGGTGTCCTTTCCGCCGGGAAAAAATGTCTGAGCAAAGCGAGTTGTTTTTCCCAGAGGAAAGGACACCCCCGCCCCGCGGCCAGACTCCGAACTAATACAGGGTCAGATGTAATAGTCCTTCAACGGAGGAAACCCATTAAACTCAATGGCACTGTAGGTCGTCGTATAGGCTCCGGTAGACAGCCAATACATCCGATCCCCAATCGCCAGATTCAACGGCAACGGATACTTGTGATGCTCATACATGATATCGGCACTGTCACAGGTCGGCCCGGCAATCACACAGTCCTCGCCTTCGCCCGCCTTCTCAGTCCAGATCGGAAACTTGATCGCCTCATCCAGGGTCTCGATCAGGCCTGAAAACTTGCCCACATCGGTAAACACCCAGCGATGCAGGGCAGTACGGGATTTCCGGGAAATCAGAACCACCTCGCTCACCAGAACACCGGCGTTGGAAATCAGCGATCGGCCCGGCTCGATGATGATCTCCGGCAGCTCCGCACCAAAGTCCTCGTGCAGGAAGCGGGCAATCTCCTCGGCGTACACCTTCAGCTCATTGGTGCGAGTGATGTAGTTGGCCGGGAAACCACCGCCCATGTTGATCATCTTAAGCTCGATACCGTCTTCTTCCTTCAGACGCTCGAAAATCACCTTCACCTTGTTCAGGGCCGCATCCCAGGCGCCAATCTCGCGCTGCTGGGAACCGACGTGAAACGACACGCCGTAGGGCACCAGACCCAGGTCACGGGCAAGGATCAGCAGGTCCATGGCCATGTCGGTCTGGCAGCCGAACTTGCGGGACAGCGGCCAGTCTGCCGTCAGGGTACCTTCGGTCAGGATACGCACATACACTTTCGAGCCCGGGGCCGCCTTGGCGATGTTGCGAAGGTCTGCCTCCGAGTCGGTGGCAAACATACGAACGCCTTTCTCGTAGAAGGTGCGAATGTCCTTCGCCTTCTTGATGGTATTGCCGTAGCTGATCCGCTCACCGGTCACACCCAGGGCCATCACCTTGTCCAGCTCGTAAACCGACGCGATATCGAAAGAGGCACCCTTGTCGCGCAGCATGGTCAGGATCTGCGGGGCCGGGTTGGCTTTCACCGCATAGTAAACCTTGGCGTAGGGGAAACCCTCGACCAGCTCGTCGTACTGACGGTCAATCGTTGCGGTGTCGATCACCACAAACGGAGTTTCCTTGCCGTCGGCAAAGTCCTTGATGCGCTTGAACGTGTCGGCTTCGTAGTAATCGGCGATATTGGCGTTAGCGGCTTCGGTCATGGGTGGTGTGTCCCTCCACAGGGCAAACAGGCATAAAAAAAGGCACTACAGCAACGCTGCAGCACCCGTTAGATAGCGCGATCATCGGGCTTTTTTGAGGGCCCGGATATGAGCATATCTACCCATAAGTAATGGGCAATACTGGCAACGCCACTGGCATGAATTCTGGCGGGAATTCCTAGACCGCCACCGGCCATATCGGCGGTGGTTCGGTGGGGCCGTCCGGGTCTTCCGGTTCGGTCTGTTCCCGGAGATAGCCGAGAATCGCCTCCTGGAGCTCCGTGCCCTGGCCCAATCCCTTGTTTCCGAACAGCCGGTTGAATTCCAGTACGTAAGGGTGGCCATCCACCAGCGCAATATCAAAGCCTGCGTGATCAACACCCAGATCCCTGGCCAGCCGCAACGCCAGGTCCGTCATCACCGGGGGAACCGGACTGTTGTCAATGCGGCCACCCCGGGCCACATTGTTGTAGAAGCCCTGATCGGCCTGGGTTCGCCAGTAAGCCGTCAGCACCTGATCGCCAACCACCACAACTCGCGCATCCCGGTCCAGAGGGAGGTATTCCTGGCCGTAGAGCACGTCGGTGCGTTCGCAGTAGCGGCGCCAGTCCTCGCGGGATTCAATCAGCCAGACGCCTTCGCCCATGCTGGCCTTGGGAAGCTTTGCCACGAACGGATGCACCATGGCATCCCAGATCATGTCACGTTCCACCGGGCCGTTGGCCTCAATCATGGTCCAGGGCGTGTGCTCCGGGGCCACCGTCTGGAATGCACGGGTCATCTCCACTTTGTCGTGGCCGATGCGGTAGCTGGCTTCGCTGGGAAACACCCGGCACTTGAGACCGTGAACCAGGGCATTTAACTGCCAGTACTCTGGAAACAGGACCCAATCTGCTTCCCGCAACAGTTCTTTATGACGCAAAAACTGGTCCGGCTTGAGGACGGTGGTGTCGGGAAAACCCAGGGTTCGGAAAATATCGAAGGAAACAAGGTGCATGGATACTGCGCACTCGGGGTTGAGTTGCGCGTATTTTATACAGGGCTGACATTCAGGCAAGTGCTATTTTCACCTCCAGACATCAGGAAAAGACCGTACAGGTGCTACCCTTGAAGCAGCACATAAGCACGGAAGAGCGGAATGCAGGAACTTGATGCGAGGGCAAAGTCCCTTCTGGCCGCACTGAAAGCGGACTCCCGGTCAGGCGCTACACAGCTGGCAATGAACACCCTCGATCAACTGCTATCTTACCTGGACGAGGTCGAGCCAGAGGGCGAGACATTTCTGAGGCTACTGGCAGAACTCCGGGCGGCACGCCCGAGCATGATCGTGATTGGCAATGCACTGGCCATGATCGAGCAGCGTCTTTCCAGTGATGTTCAGGTCGCCCTTCAGGCCGTCATGGACATCAGAGACCAGCTGGAAAATGCCACCGGAACCATTGCCCGGCAAGCCCTCGATCTTCTGCCAGAGTCGCCGGTGATACTGACCCATAGCGCCAGCTCCGCGGTACTGGCGCTGTTTCGTAACATGGCGGAACAGCGCCAGGCCTTCTCTGTCATCTGCACCCAGAGCAGCCCGGGCTTCGAGGGCCACTCCCTGGCACGGGCGCTGAACGAGCTAGCCATACCCGTCACCTTGATCACCGATGCGCAGATGGGGCTGTTTGTGCCCCAGGCTGACCTGGTGATCACCGGGTGCGATACCTGGCTTTCCAATGGGCATTTTATCAACAAAAGCGGTACACACTTGTTGGCTCTGGCGGCCCATGCGGCCGGGAAGCCCCTCTGGGTTCTTGCCGACAGCTTCCGGAACAGCGACGCCGACCCCGGGTCGGTTGAACTCGAGGAAATGCCCGCGGAAGAACTCAACGCACCGCCGGGAGACTGGATAACGCCACGGAATATCTACTTTGAGCGGGTGCCTCACGCGCTGGTCAGCAAACGCATCAGCGAGTTGGGCGTTTTTTCGTGCCCTGCTGAGCCTCGGCGGTAAACGGATCTTCCGGCCAGGGATGCTTGGGATACCGCCCACGCATATCCTTGCGCACCTCGGGGTAGGCGTTACGCCAGAAACTGGCCAGATCGGCGGTGACCGCCAGAGGCCGTTGCGCGGGGGACAACAGATGAAGCACCACCGGTACCCGCCCACCGGCAACGGCAGGGGTTTCTTTCCAGCCAAACAGCGCCTGGAGCTTGGCCGCCAACACCGGGCCATTGTCGGCGGTGTAATCCAGACTCACCCGCTGGCCGGTCGGTATGGTCAGATGTGTTGGCGCCAGACTCTGAAGCTGCTGCTGGGACGGGTAATCAATCAGGCTGTTAAGGGCCGCCAGCAAGTCGATCCGGGCCAGATCGGACCATCGGGTCATGCCGACCAGAAACGGGCCCAGCCAAACCTCGAGACTATCCAGTAACGCCGCGTCATCGGTGTCCGGCCAGCCGGAATCCGGGAAGGTTCTGGCGAGCAACCTCATTCGGGCACGCCACTGGCGACTGCCATCACTCCAGGGCAGGCTTTCCAGGCCCTTCTTCCGAATCGCGCTGAGCAGCCCCTGCCGGACCAGTTCCGGATCCACCCGGCCGAGCGGCTTTTCCTGAAGCACGAGTTCACCCAGTTTTCGCGCACGCCGCGCCAGAATTTTACCCTGGCTGTCGTCCCACAGTGCCTCTTCGATCTCCTGTATGTGGTCAGCCAGGTCGAGCTCCAGGTCCGGAATGTCCACCGGCGCGGCCAGGTAAATCGTGGCTTCGCGGGCCTGGCCATCCAGCTCGGCCGCCACCAGCCACTCGTGCCGTGCCAGGGGATCATCCTCTCTCAGTACCGCACCTTTGCCATTACTGAGCTGATACCTCGCCGCCTTATCCGATCGCCGCCTGGCAATACGGTCCGGATAGGCCAGGGCAAGCAATCGGCCGATTTCGGTCTCCGAGGGCGGTGTTGCCTCAGTCGTCCCGGGCCCGGAAAGACGCCGGGCCGACTGGCGTACAGCCTTCAGGCGAGCGACATCCAGCGTGCGATCCCGCCGTTCCCCGAAGAACACCCGAACCCGCTCGTGCATGTCCGCACCAGTTCCGGGGCCCAGGAGATCACGCTCTTCCAGCAAGGCGGCCACGGCCGCAGCCGCGCCTCCGAGCCCTATAGAACGGCCTTTCAGCACCATATGCGCCAGTCGCGGGTGTATACCCAGCTCCCGGGCCGCTTTGCCGTGGTCCGTAATAGCTCCGTCTGAATCGAGCAGATCGAGCCACCGCAGGAGGGCCACAGCCTGCCTCCAATGGGCGGCAGGGGGCTTATCAATCCAGGCGACGGCATCGGCTTCCCGCGCGCCCCACTGGGCTAATTCCAGCACCAAGGGTGCCAGATCGGCCTCCAGAATTTCGGGCGGCGTGTAATCGGCCAATCCGAACTGTTCCGATTCGCTCCACAATCGATAACAGACCCCGGGCTCCATCCGGCCGGCCCGGCCTTTACGCTGTTCCGCAGAAGCCCTGGATACCCGGCCAGTGACCAGGCGGGTCATGCCACTGTTGGGATCAAAAACGGCCCGACGCTGCTGACCGCAATCGATAACAACCCGAACCCCTTCAATGGTCAGACTGGTTTCGGCAATAGCCGTAGCCAACACCACCTTGCGCTGGCCTTCGGGAGCCGGCGAGATTGCCTGGTCCTGCTGCTCCGATTTCAGATTGCCGTATAGTGGAGCAAGTATCACCCGGTCCGGCAGGTTTGCACGGAGCTGTTGCTCAACCCGACGTATCTCACCCACACCGGGCAGAAACACCAGCAGTGAGCCGCTTTGATCAGCCAATGCCTCCCGAACCACAGCGGTAACCTGATCCACCATGCGGCCACTGCGCGGCAACGGCCGGTAATGAACATCGACCGGAAACGCCCGTCCTTCACTGGTTATTACGGGAACGTCTCCAAGCACTTGCGCAATCGGCCCGGTATCCAGGGTTGCGGACATCACCAGCAACCGCAGATCCTCCCGCAACGCCTGCTGCGATTCCCGCACCAGGGCCAGGCCCAGATCCGCCTGCAAAGAGCGCTCATGGAACTCATCAAAGATGACCGCCGCGTACTCCTCCAGCATCGGATCCGCCTGGATCAGCCGGGTCAGGATGCCTTCGGTCACGACTTCGATCCGGGTGGCCGCAGACACACGGGTATCCAGCCTTGTGCGATAGCCTACCGTCTGTCCGGGCTGTTCATTGAGTTGCCGGGCCATGAACCGGGCGGCAGAGCGAGCTGCAAGCCGACGGGGCTCCAGCATCAGGATCTTGCCGTCACCGCGCCAGGGCGCATCCAGAAGGGCGGCAGGCACACGGGTGGTTTTACCGGCACCGGGCGGAGCCTGCAGAAGTACGGTAGTCGTGCGTTCCAGGGCCGCTTTCAGGTCTGGAAGAATGGCATCAATAGGGAGCATCGGATTCCGGGTTTCTGAAGCGTCAGGAGCTCACCCGTTCACGATTGGCCTTTGCCCACTGGTAAATCCGCTCAAAGGCCTCGGCCAGGTTGTGCGGATTATGGGGCGGCTGGATCACAGCAGCAAGTTCGCCGTCGGGGTTCAGCAGCGCAAAATGGCCGCTGTGATCCACCAGCAGCTCGCCATCCACCTCACGATGGACAAACACCGCGTTCAGGCTTTTGGCCAGTTCCCGCAAGGTGTCCAGATCTCCGGTCAGACCATGGAAATGTTCACCGAAGAAGTCCGTGTAGGCTTTGAGTTTCTCCGGCGTATCGTGCTCCGGGTCAGCGCTGACCAGCAGATAGTCAGGCTGGGGCAATTCCTTGGACAGCAGCTTGTCGGTCTGGCGCAAATTGGCCATGGCTGCCGGGCAGATATCCGGGCAATTGGTGTAGCCCACGAATGCAATGGTCCAGCGACCCCTCAGACTCTCCCGCGTGACCGTTTCACCGTTCTCATCCGTCAGCGTGAACTCTGCCAATTGACGAGGCTGATCATAGACATACGTATTGAACTCCGTCAGCTCCGGCGCCGGAATCGGTTCCTGGTTACCCACCAGAAATACCTGCCGTCCAACAACCAGTCCAAAGATCAGAACAACGATTAGCAGAAGGCAGAACAGGGTAAGGCGAATAGAGCTGGAGCTTTTCATGGGTGGTCCACTTCGTTGATCAGATAAGCAGACGGGGATGGCTTTCCGAAACCGTGCGGAGCCATGGATGGCGTAGCCGGGCGTACACGGACGTATTTACAGCGTGTTTCGGAAAGCCATCCCCGCCTGCGTCAGCACAATGTCTGACTCAGAAGAATACAAAATGATCCACAAGCAATACCACAAACAGGGCCATGAGGTAAGTGATGGAATACTTGAAGGTATTCAGGGCCACCCGCCGATCGTCACCCTTCAACAGCCTTACCGCATACTGCAGAAAGCGCAGGCCAAGGGCCAGGGCGCCCACCAGGTAGATACCGCCGGACATGCCTGTGACAAAAGGTAGCAGACTGACCGCCAGCAACATCAGGGTGTAGAGCAGGATGTGCAGCTCGGTGAACTTGTTGCCATGAGTGACCGGCAGCATGGGAATGCCCGCCTTGGCGTACTCTTCCTTGCGATGGATAGCCAGAGCCCAGAAATGCGGCGGGGTCCAGGCAAAAATGATCAGCACCAGCAGCAGAGCGTGGCCCTCAACCTGGCCGGTCACAGCGGTCCACCCCAACAGCGGTGGCATGGCTCCGGCAAGACCTCCGATGGTGATATTCTGGGGCGTAGCACGCTTGAGGAACAGGGTATAGACACCGGCGTAACCCACCAGGGAGGCGAGGGTCAGCCAGGCAGTGAGGTGATTCACCTGCCACATAAGCACGGCCATACCAACACACGCGAGTATCGTTGCGAACAGGATCGCATCCAGAGGCGAGATCTTGCCTGTGGCCACCGGGCGCTTGCGGGTGCGAGCCATGACGGTGTCAATTTTCTGGTCTACCACATGGTTGACCACCGCAGCCGAGCCGGCAAGCAGGGCAATACCCAGATTGCCCCAGACCAACACGCCCCAACCGGGCACGCCTGGCGCCGCCAGCAGCATGCCGATCACCGAGGTAAGGATCATCAGCGCGACAACCCTGGGCTTGGTCAGCTCCAGAAAGTCACGCCAGGAAATGGTTGTTCTGGAGTCGCTCGCAATTGCCTGGGCCGGCAGTGCTTCCACTTGCTCGCTCATGCCGTAACCTCCTGGTTCATTGTTGTTGTGTGTGTTGCCGGGACGCTATGTGGTTCGAGTAATAGCTGATGCCGCCAGATCAGGTGAATAACTGAAAGAAGGAGTCCTGCGCCCATGGCGTTATGGGCCACGGCGATGGACAGGGGAATATGGAAAATCACGTTGGCCAGACCCAACAGGATCTGGACACCCAGCAGGACCGCCACCAGTTTAATGGGGTTGTCGAGTCCGGATTCGCCCCGTCGCCGCCACATCAACGCCAGCAATGCCGTGAAATAGAATAGTACCACCACAGCACCAAGTCTGTGTGTAACATGGATCGCCACCCGCCCGTCAGCGGTAAGCTGACCTCCCAGATAGTTGGGGCCCACGTGCTGGGTAACGTCAAAGCCGTGCCGGAAATCCATGCCCTCAGGCCACCACTGGCCCTGACAGGTGGGCAGATCGGTACAGGCAACGGCCGCGTAGTTGGCCGCTGTCCAGGCCCCCAGGGCAATCTGCATCACCACTAACAGCAGCCCGCCATAGAGCCAGGGCCGGAAACCGGACAGGGCATTGGATGGCGGGGGCTCCCGATCACCTGTCCGCCTCGCCTGACGTCGCAACCGGAGGGCCAGCAGCGTCAGGAGACTCAGTGTGGTAAAGCCGCCAAGCAGGTGCAGCGCCACCACCTGGGGCCACAGTTTCAGGGTCACCGTCCACATGCCGAAAGCGCCCTGAAGAATGATGAAACCGGCGATAAACAAAGGCAGCTTTACCGGAACACCCTGGCGCCGGTTACGAACCGCGTAGGCCGCCAGGCCGAACACCACCAGCCCCAGGGTGCCTGCGGCGTAGCGGTGGATCATCTCGGGCCAACCTTTTTGCACATCCACCGGCGTATCGGGAAAACGGGCATTCGCTATGGCAATGTTCGATTCGCTCTGGGGCACCGTGAGAAAACCGTAGCACCCGGGCCAGTCAGGACACCCCAGCCCTGCGTGCACCAGGCGGGTCCAGGCACCCAGCATGATCACGACAATCGCCAGCAAAACGGCAAAGGTTGCCCACTTTGCCATCTTGTGGGCTGCCGTAGTTGGGGAAACAGATGACTGATTCAAGGCTGACTCTCCGCTCTGGCCATTAACCGATCTGCGACAGTTTGAGCAGGTGTTTCAGGTCCTCCAGCATATCCTTACCAGTATGCTCGGAACCGTAATGCATCATCACATTACCGAACGGATCAACCAGCAGGATGCGCGGCTCCGCTTCCGGATTGATACCGGCTGGCCAGTCCGGCCGGGCACCCGCCGCAGGCACAAGGCGCTCCATGGAGCTGTATTCGGAGGACCAACGCGCCTGCAGATCGGAGGGCACACTACCCAGTGCGGCAGCCCGGGAGACCCGGTTGGCGTTCTTGCCAAGGGCGATATTCACCTGCCTGGCCAGATAGAGCAGCTCTTCGCACTGACTGCCACATTGGCCGGCAGCCACAATCATGAGCCAGTCCGGATCGATTTTTTCCGGGCCAAAGCGTTCTGCCAGCGGAGTACCGGAAGCCGTTTCGAGATTGAGCGTTGAAACCGGGGCCACTGGCTGGAGCAAAACGCCGTTATTGGTGTGGCCGGCCGGGTTCAGCCAGCCGGTATAAAACATGATGGTTGCAACAATCATCGGGCCAAAACCCAGCGCAAACAGGAGGAATGCCGTGCGACGGCCGCGACGCACCTGTTCCGGGGTTGGCCCTTCGTTGTGTTCCTGGTCGGATATCCGGTTAGCCATTGTCATTGTCATTATTGGCTCCTGTCTTTCGGTAACTCGCCACTATAGTCAATATAGTCAGCGCCACGGCCAGCGCAAACCATTGCGTGGCATATCCGTAATGGGTTTGTGGCCCCATCAGGTCCGGTTCCCAATCCGCCCGGTAAGCGCCCGGCTGGCGATTGCCGGAAAGCCTTACTATTTTGTCGGGAAGATCCGGAATCTCCTTTCGTGCGGCCTCTCCGGACAGACTCTGTACCCGCCAGGGCCACGGACCGCCTGCCTCTGGCTGATCCACCAGCACCGGCGGCACCGGATAGTCACTGAGTCGACCTTCCAGGGTAAAAATCCCTTCCGGCGTTTCCAGCTGCGGGAGCTGATCCCGGGTTCGCGGCGCCTGGACCCAACCGCGATTAACCACAACCGGCGGCCCTTCCAGAGGACGAAACTCTGTCAGGACTTCATAACCCGGGATGCCATCACGGGTCCGGTTATCCAGCAGCCAGTTTCGGCTTCCGTACATCCCGGTCAGTGTCAGAGGCCGACCACGGGTCAGATCACCGGACACTATGTCCTGCCAGGCCCGGTTTTCCGCTTCCTGCTGCCACTGGTTCAGCAGAAGCTGCTTTTCTTCCGCCCGATTCAGCTGCCAGACACCGAGGCCAATAAGTATCGGCAGTAAGACCCCACTGAACACCAGCAGCCGCCAGTCAAACTGCCATCGGCGGTGTTTGCCCTGCGAATCAGACATGCTCTGCTATAGTGACCTCAGCGAGTCCGGAACCGTTTGCGAACCGTACATCCATCAAACCAATAAAAACAGGAAGTCCCATGCTCAAAGCAGTTATTGTTTTCCTGATGCTTTCTGTGGTTGTAAGCCTTTTCAGTGGCCTGTTTTTTCTCATTAAAGACGGCGGCAAGACCAATCGGGTTGTTAACTCTCTGGCCGTCCGGGTGACGCTTAGCATACTGCTCCTGGCTGTGGTACTGATTGCTCTGTGGAACGGGAGCCTGACTCTTAATCCGACTCCCTGACTACGCAGATCAAATGATGTAAACGAACACGAACAATCCCAGCCAGACCACGTCGACAAAATGCCAATACCATGCGGTTGCCTCGAAACCAAAATGGTTTTCCGCAGTGAAGTGGCCCTTGTTGATTCGCACCAGCATAATGGCCAGCATCAATGTGCCAAGCATCACATGGGCACCGTGGAAGCCAGTCAGCATAAAGAACGTACTGCCGTAGATGCCGGATTGCAGGGTCAGGTCGAGGTCACGGTAGGCATGGAGGTATTCATAGCCCTGAACAAACATGAAGACCACGGCCAGAGCGATGGTTGCAGCCAGCCAAAGTTTGGTCTTCGCCCGATTACCTGCCTTCAATGCATGGTGCGCCACGGTTACCGTAAATGAAGACGTCACCAGCAAGATCGTGTTCATCAAAGGCAGGCCCCAGGCGCTGATAACCTCCTTGGGGCCGGGATAAGCTTCCGGGCTGGGATTGTTGATAAGAGGCCAGGTCGACTGAAAGCCCTCCCACAACATGTTCGAGGAACCTCGGTCACCCTCGCCACCAAGCCAGGGCACCGCAAACACCCTGATGTAGAACAACGCACCGAAAAACGCGGCGAAAAACATCACCTCTGAGAAAATGAACCAACTCATCCCCCAGCGGAACGAGCGGTCCATCTGATCACTGTAGAGTCCCGCCCGACTCTCTTTGATGACGGCTCCAAACCACCCGAACAGCATGTAGGCCATAATCAGGGCGCCGATCCAGAACATTATCCAGGCACCGGTTGTGCTGTCCCCCTGTTTGCCATTCACCATGATTGAGGCCACCCCGTAAAGAGTTACCCCAAGGCCAATCGTGGCGACGATCGGCCACTTGCTCTGTTCCGGAACGTAATAGGTCTGGTTATCCGCCATGACAGTCTCCGATGGCTTATCCGTTGTCGTTTGTTGTTGTTTCTTTCCGGGAGTTTTGTGCTGCCGACACCTGTTTACCCTGATCGTAGAGCGTGTAAGACAGAGTTAGTTTGGTGATATGCGCCGGCAAGTCCTTGTCGACGATAAAGATCAGAGGCATTTCGGTACTTTCACCCGCTTCAAGAGGCTGTTGGTTAAAGCAGAAGCACTCGGTCTTATGAAAATACAGCGTCCCCTCTGAAGGCGCGAGGCTAGGGACCGCCTGGCCTACCATTGGCTCACTTGTCGGGTTTTCGGCATAGAAATTCACAGTAGTCGGCTCACCGGGGTGAACATCCACCGACCGCACAACCGGGCGGAATTTCCAGGTCATCCCCGGTCCGTTGGAGGCGAGAAACTGAACCTTGACCGTTCGGGTCACGTCTGCTTCTGCCACCTCGGTGGATTCGTACCGCCCCCCGGTCTTTCCGTTAATCCCGGTAATTTCGCAGAACACGTCGTACAGAGGCACCATGGCAAATCCAAAGGCAAACATGCCGACCACGCTGACCATGCACCAGCCCACCACTCGAGCATTGCCCTTGGGGGCTCCGGCGCTATTTGCCTGTTGTTCTGCCATAGCCAGTGCCCCCTACTTCACTACCGGCGGCGTTGCGAAGGTGTGGTATGGCGCCGGTGAGGGCACAGTCCATTCGAGACCTTCAGCACCATCCCAGGGCTTGGCCGGAGCCTCTTTGCCACCCCTGATGCACTTGACCACGATAAACAGGAACAACAGCTGTGTGGCACCGAACATGAATGCACCGACACTGGAAACCATGTTGAAATCGGCGAACTGCAGCGCGTAATCCGGAATCCGTCGTGGCATGCCTGCCAGTCCCAGGAAGTGCATCGGGAAGAACGCCAGGTTCATGCCAACAAAAGACAGCCAGAAATGGGTCTTGGCCAGGGTTTCGTCATACATGTGCCCGGTCCACTTGGGCAGCCAGAAGTAGGCGGAGGCAAAGATACCGAAGATCGCACCCGGTACCAGCACGTAGTGGAAGTGGGCGACTACGAAGTAGGTGTCGTGGTACTGAAAATCTGCCGGCGCAATAGCCAGCATAAGGCCGGAGAAACCGCCGATGGTAAACAGGATGACGAAGGCAACTGAGAACAGCATCGGCGCCTCAAAGGTCAATGAGCCCCTGAACATCGTGGCCACCCAGTTGAAAACCTTCACCCCGGTGGGCACTGCGATGAGCATGGTGGCGTACATGAAGAACAGCTGGCCGACGATGGGAATACCCACCGTAAACATGTGGTGCGCCCAGACCACAAACGAGAGCAGAGCAATGGCACCGACTGCGTAGACCATGGAGGCATAGCCAAACAGGGGTTTGCGGGAAAATGCCGGAATGATATGGGAGACCGCCCCGAAGGCCGGGAGGATCATGATGTATACCTCGGGGTGCCCGAAGAACCAGAACACGTGCTGGAACAGTACCGGATCACCGCCGCCGGAAGCATCGAAGAAGCTGGTGCCAAAGTTGATGTCCATCAACATCATGGTGACGACGCCGGCCAGTACCGGCATGACTGCAATCAGCAGGAACGCGGTAATCAACCAGGTCCAGACAAACAGGGGCATTTTCATCAGGGTCATGCCCGGTGCCCGCATATTCAGGATCGTGGCGATCACGTTAATCGCACCCATGATCGACGAGACACCCATTATGTGAACCGCAAAGATAAAGAAGGTGGTGCTCGGCGGCCCGTAGGTCGTCGACAGGGGGGCGTAGAAGGTCCAGCCGAAGTTGGGCGCACCCCCTTCCATGAACAGGGTGGAAACCAGGATCAGGAAGGCGCACGGAAGCAGCCAGAAACTCCAGTTATTCATCCGTGGCAATGCCATATCCGGCGCCCCGATCATCAGCGGCAGCATCCAGTTGGCGAGCCCGACAAACGCCGGCATGACCGCACCAAACACCATAATCAGGCCGTGCATGGTGGTCATCTGGTTAAAGAATTCCGGCTGCACAATCTGCAGCCCCGGCTGGAAAAGCTCCGCCCGGATGACCATTGCCATGGCCCCGCCGAGCAGGAACATGGTGAAACTGAATATCAGGTACATGGACCCGATATCCTTGTGGTTTGTGGTCAACAGCCAACGGCTTATGCCTTTGGCCGGGCCGTGATGATGATCCTGGGCGTGGGTATCTGCAACCGCACTCATGAAAACCCCCGTTACCGCCATTTTTTGTGGCTGGTGATATCTGTTATCTGGCGATGATTACTGTTGGTTCTTGTAATCAAATATTTCTTTCGGAGTGACCATTTCGCCGGTGTTGTTACCCCAGGCATTACGCTCGTAGGTAATCACGGCTGCAAGGTCCACTTCACTCAGCTGATTGCCGAAGGCCTGCATGGCGCTTCCCGAGACACCATTCACAACGATGTCGATATGGGCTGCCATGTCTTCAGTAACGACCTGGGTTCCGACCAGAGACGGGAAGGCTGGTGGCGCGCCCTGACCGTTCGGCTGGTGACAGGCGGCGCAGGCGGTCTGATAGGCTTTCTCGCCGCGCTCCATCAACTCTGCCATGGTCCAGTCTTTCTGGGTCAGCTGGCGTTCTCGCTCGGCGGCCTCTTTCTTTTCAGCGACCCAGGCGTTGTATTCCTCCTCGGGCACCGCCTCGACAACCACCGGCATGAAGCCGTGATCCTTCCCGCAAAGCTCGGTACACTGGCCGCGATAGATGCCGGGCTTGTCGACCCGGGTCCAGGTCTCGTTGATAAAGCCCGGGATGGCGTCTTTCTTGACGCCAAAATCCGGAACCCACCAGGAATGGATGACATCGTTGGCCGTTAACAAAAAGCGAACCTTTTTCCCGACAGGAATTACCAGCGGGTTATCCACTTCGAGGAGGTAGTTCTCTCCCTTGGCCTGGCGATTCTCGATCTGATCCCGGGGCGTGGACAAATTCGAGAAGTAACCGAAATCTTCATTAATGTATTCGTATTGCCACTTCCACTGATAGCCGGTGACCTTGATGTCCACTTCCGATTCCGAAGTGTCATACATGTCCACCAGAGTTGCAGTGGCAGGAATCGCCATAACAACCAGTATCGCAAAAGGTATGATGGTCCAGAGAATCTCGACCAGAGTGTTTTCGTGGAAGTTCGCCGGTTTGGCGCCCTGGGATTTACGGTGGGCAAAAATAGACCAGAACATGACACCGAAAACCACGACGCCAATGACGACGCAGATCCAGAGTATGGTCATGTGAAGGCTGAAAATGTCATTACTGGTGCCGGTCACCCCGGGGGTCATGTTCAGTGTCCAGTCCGCCATGGACCAGGCGGGGAACATCAGACCGCCTAAAAGGGCACCTGCCCGCTGAGCGTGCACGCGCATACTGTGTCTCCACAGAGTGTTATTCTTGTCGGATTTTGCGTTATCCCGCTGGCATTTTCGGCGTCGCATACACCGCAAAACCAGAGTGGAAGCCTGCTTTCGGATACTCAGCTTGGAGTATAGACACAGATCAAAAAAAGACTAAAAAATCGGCTAAACCCAAAAAAGCTAAACAGAATTTTTTAAGAATTAAAACGCATATGCCTTTTAACTTGCCGGCAACCGACCGACGTCTCTGGGCCCTGGCCTGGCCATTGATGCTCACCAACCTCACCGTCCCTCTCCTGGGACTG
The DNA here is from genome assembly GCF_045057155.1 of Marinobacter flavimaris. Classification (NCBI taxonomy): domain Bacteria; kingdom Pseudomonadati; phylum Pseudomonadota; class Gammaproteobacteria; order Pseudomonadales; family Marinobacteraceae; genus Marinobacter; species Marinobacter flavimaris. The sequence goes on along the minus strand of NZ_CP171359.1, from coordinate 3,647,255 downwards.
GTGGATACGGCCGTGCTCGGCCACCTGGAAAGCCCGGAGTATCTTGGCGCCGTCGCCGTTGGTGCCAATCTGTTCAGCATCCTGTACTGGACCTTTGGCTTCATGCGCATGGGCACGACCGGCCTGGCCGCTCAGGCATGGGGCAAGCGGGACAACTTCAGTCAGGTGGCATTGCTGCTGCGCTCGATCCTGTTGGCAACCGGGATCGGCCTTCTTCTCATTCTGTTTCACCAGCCTCTGATACAGACCGGCCTGAGCCTGATGAATCCCAGTGACAACGTGACCGAACTGGCGGCCGAGTACGCCGGAATCCGGATCTGGAGCGCGCCGGCCGTTCTCTGCCAGTACACGCTGGTTGGCTGGCTCATCGGCACCCAGTTTCCACGGGGCCCGATGATCATGCTGATTGCAGCAAACGGCCTGAACATCGTGTTGGATATTCTTTTTGTTACCGTGCTTGGCTGGAACAGCCGTGGCGTGGCCATTGCCACTGTGATCGCCGAATACGGTGCCGCCGCCATCGGTTTCCTGATCGTATTACGGCGAATGCCTGAGGGGCAGGGGCTGACGAAGGCTCTGTTCGGCAAACTCGAGGATTACCTGAGGATTCTCCAGGTTAACCGCTACATCATGGTCCGAACCATCGCGCTGTTATTGGTGCTGGCATTTTTTACCGCCCAGGGCGCCCGTCAGGGAGACACCATCCTCGCTGCCAATGCCGTTCTGATCACCTTTCTTCTGTTGATCTCCAACGCCCTGGACGGTTTTGCCAATGCTGCCGAGGCGCTGATTGGCGAGGCTATCGGCAAAGGCAGCCGGCGGCGCTTCCGGGTGGTCTTTCGAAGTGCCCTGCGATGGTCACTCTGGGGCGCCCTCTTGCTCACCATTGTTTTTGTGGCCGGCGGGCATTGGCTCATTGCACTGCTAACCGGTATCGAGGAAGTGAGAGCCACCGCCTGGCGCTACCTGCCCTGGCTCTGGCTGCTACCTTTTGCCGCAGTCTGGGGCTTTCTTCTTGATGGGATTTTTATCGGCGCAACCCGAACCCGGGACATGCAGAACACCATGCTGTTTTCGGCCCTGGCCGTGTTTGCACCGGTCTGGTGGCTGACCACGGGCTGGGGCAATCACGGGCTCTGGTTCGCGCTGATCTCTCTGATGGTAGCGCGGGCCCTGAGCATGGGATGGCTGTGCTGGTCCCATACCAGGAACGACCGTTGGTTCCAGAGCCAGTGACGCAGATTCAATCCGTAACATTACAGCCGGGTATTTTCATCACAGCGGAAAAGCAGTCGCAAAAATCTCGGCTACACTTGTCTGAAAAGGCAGGCACGATGTGGTAGCCAGCCCTCCTCTCCTGCCCGGGAACTCGTTGCTATCAGTTGCTAACAACGGGAGGCGCCTTGCGACCTCAATTCGTTCAGACATCGGCTTCTCCTGAAATGACACCACAGGTAGTCCTTGAGATTATTGACCAGGCGCGGCGCAAGGAAGCCCGCTCCGGGACCTTCCTCCGACAGCTTCACGAAAAGGTTGCCGCGCTCCCGTCTGCGGTCACTATTGAGGGGTATCAGCCCGCCACCTGCCTGTTCCAGTTCGTGGTTGAGTACATCGAAATGGCACCAAGGCTCATCGAATGCGTTGAAGCCTGTGCCCGGGAAGCCGGAAAAGCCGATCTGTTTGAGCCCTTTGTGAATGCCGCCATCCGGTATTTTACTCAGCCATCAGCGCTCCTGGTTCGCTACGACGGTCTCGATGGCCTACTGATCCGCGCCTACCTTTGTCATCGGTTGATGGAAGAAATGTACGAAAACAACCGGTGTACCCGGGCCAGCGAAATCGTGGATATGGAAGCAACTCGTGCTAATCTTCTGGCTCATCAGCTTATCGGCGAGCCCTTTGCCAACGAGCTGGACGACTCCATCACCGTAACCGTGTTGCAGATAGCAGGCACGCCGGACTACTACGAACTCAACCTCGACCCGTTTGTCGAGCAGGTGAACAACGCCGCCTGGGACTGGATGCGGCATTACTGGGAAAATCTGCTGGTAAGGAACCACATTCGATTTTCTCTCGGGTCCGGCCTGGCCTGACAGGTTCAGAGGTTTAATGAAAGTATCAGCGATTGCAGTGCTGGCGGGACTGTTGATTTCTGCCATGGTATCGACAGCCAACGCGTACGAGCTGTCCGTAACCGTCACCCTGGAAGGCAACACCGAACCCGTGGCCAATGCCGTGGTTTCCGTAGACAGTGCCCGTCCGGCAACACCGGTTTCTGCCGAAATCTATCAGAAGGATCGCGCCTTCCATCCCCATGTACTGGTGGTGCCAGTCGGCTCCAGCGTGGATTTCCCGAATCGCGACAATACCCAGCATCACGTGTATTCCTTCTCGCCGGCAAAAACCTTCAACATCGAGCTTTACGCCGACCGCCCGGCGGCTCCCATTGTTTTCGACAAGCCAGGCATCGTTGAACTGGGCTGCAACATTCACGACCACATGCAGGGCTTTGTGGTGGTCACCGACACCGCTGACACCGGCCGGACAGATACCTCCGGCAAGGTCACCCTGTCGCTCGATACACTGCCCAGCGAGGGCAGCCAGGGCACGGTGACACTTGAGATCTGGCACCCACGGCTGCCGGATAATACCCGCCCGGTCACCCGTGAAATCGAACGTGATAGCGAGTCCGCAATCGTCACCCTCAATCTTGAGCCCGAGCCTGCCGCAGAAGGCTCGCTGGACCGTCTCCAGCAGCGCTTTCGGGAGCTTTGATGGGTCTGGTATCTCGTCTCGGATTCCGGGGCCGGCTTATTGCCGCCATGATCTCTCTGGTGGCGCTGGTCAGCCTGGTGATCGTCGCCCTGCTGATGGTGTACCTGTTCGAGGATGAGAAAAGCCGTGCACTGGAACAGCTGGCCATCGGAGAGCGGCTGACCAACGAGGTCATTGATCGCCGGACCGATCTGGAACTGTCCCGGCTCAGTGTTGTGGTGCAGGATTTCGGCTTTCGCTCGGCCATTGCCAGCCGCGACCCGGCAACCATCGACAGTGCCCTGGAAAACCACAGCGGCAGGGTGGGTGCCGACTTCGCGCTCTTGCTGGACAGTCAGGGAGAGCCCCTGGCCTCGACCCTGCAAAACCCTTTTCCTGCCGTCAGCCAGGAACAGCTGACAAGCACCCGTCGTAATGGGTTTACCCGGTCACTGCGGGCCATTGATGGCAGGGGCTACGAGATTCTCATCATCCCGATAGAGGCCCCGGGGCTTCGGGCCTGGCTTGTCAGCGGCTTTGCCTTGGACCAGTCCCTGGCGGAGGTCATTGCCCGGCTCAGTGGCACCTCGGTGATTTTCAGGGCGCGATCGAACCAGAACGACAGCCTGAACAGTTTTGCCGCCACCACCAGCATCGATGCCAAGCTGGAGCAGGAGCTTGCAGGCGCATCCGCCAACGCCAATTTTATTGAAAGTGCCGGTTATTTCACCCGGATAATCAACCTGGGCGAATCAGACCCCGCCGCGGTCCAGGCCGTGCTGCTTATTAGCCGTGATGCCACGCTCCAGAATTACTACCAGCGAGCGGTTGAAATCGCGCTGCTGGTAACCGCTATCCTGATTTTCGCCATTCTGCTGGCGCTGGTCATTGCCCGGAACCTCGGGCGCCCGGTGTTGCAGCTGGCAAGCTACGCGCGGGCTATCGGTGAGGGCACCACACCGGAGGCACCGGCCATCCGGGCCGGCGGCGAACTGACCCAGCTCCGCAACGCCCTCCGGGACATGCTGTCGGGCCTGCGGGAACGGGAAGCCCAGATCCGCTATGCAGCGACCCACGATGACGTCACCGGCTTGAAAAACCGGAACGCTCTGATGCAGAAGGCCGCCGAGCTGTTTGATAACCGAGGCCGGGCCACACTGGTGGGAATCCGACTGAACGACCTCTCCGACATCAACGATACTCTGGGTCTGGAATTCGGCGACAAGGTCCTGATTGGCATTGCCAAGCGGCTGCAGCAGGAACTGCAGGATGCCCGAATCCTTGCCCGCACCGGCGGAGGGGAGTTCCTGGCCCTGATTCCTTCATTGCCGCCAGAAGCCTGCGACCAGAGGGTCCGGGCACTGCACGATGTCATCGAATCCCCGTTGCAGGTAGACCAAACGCCCTTCTCCTTGCGAGTTACCATCGTCACCATGGAACTGCCAGAGGACGCCGCCGATACCGATGCCCTGCGTCGCAGGCTGAATCTCACCTTCGAACAGGCCGAGGCCCACCCCGAACCCTTCACCCGTTACCAGCCGGGGCAGGATGAGAGTCACCTCAGAGAACTGAAACTGATCACCGACCTGCACGCCGCCATCATGGGCGACGGGCTGCACATGAACTACCAGCCGAAACTTAATAGCCAGAGCGGCGAACTGGTGCAGGTAGAGGCCCTGGTGCGATGGATTCACCCGGAACTGGGCTTTATTTCCCCCGAGGAGTTCATCTTTCTCGCCGAACAGTCAGGGCAGATCCACGACCTGACGGCCCATATACTTCAACGGGTGGCCAGCGATGCCCGGCGGTGGCACGAGCAGGGTGTTGACGCGGGCGTTGCCATCAATCTGTCCGCCATGGACCTCACCTGGCCCGCCCTGACCCGGCACATCGCGGAAACCTTTCACGATTGGCACCACGATCTGGAACGGGTGACCCTGGAAGTCACGGAAAGTGCCCTGATGGAAGATCCGGAAGAGGCCATGGCCACCCTGAACCAGCTCAGGGCGCTGGGAGTGACCCTGTCGGTGGACGACTTTGGCACCGGCTACTCCTCGTTGTCCCAGCTGCGCAAGCTGCCGGTACAGGAGCTGAAAATCGACAAGTCATTCGTGCTGAAGCTGGATTCCGAGCCCCAGGACCAGCTGATTGTCCGGTCCACCATTGATATGGCCCACGGCCTCGGGCTGAAGGTCGTGGCAGAAGGGATCGAGAACCTGGAAGCCTGGCAGCTGCTGCAACACTGGGGCTGCAACCTCGGCCAGGGTTTTTACCTGAGCCGCCCGATTGCCCCCGAGGATCTGCCGGAGACTGCGCTGTCCCTGGCTGCCCGCAAAGGAGAGCTGAGCCGACCCAACCCGGAGTATTCAGAATGATAAAGAGACGTCTGATGACACTGACCGTGGCGCTTCTGATGGCACCGGCCGCCATGGCCGACATCGGCAGCCGGATCTGGGCGACCGGAGGCGTCACCACCATTGAGGGCAGTGCCGGCGGCGGCCTGGTTCCCTGGGCTCTACTGGGCAGCTACGCCAGCGACGAGGAGTGGGGCGGCACCGTGGCACTCAGCCGGGCCGAAGTGGACGATTACTCTCTCTCGGTGACCGGTGCCGGGCTGAACTGGAATAACCGCCTGGAGATCACCGTGGCCCGCCAGACCCTGGATCTGGACAGCCTGGTGTTTACCCTCAAGGACGGCTTTGGCCTGGAGCAGGATGAACTGAATCAGGATATTTTCGGCGCCAAGGTCCGGCTCGCCGGCGATGTGTTGTACAGTCCCTGGGGCCAGTGGTCTGCGGGCGTTCAGTACAAGCGCCAGAGGGATTTCACCGTACCCTCGGCGATCGGCGCCCGGGATGACAGTGGCACCGATGTCTATGTCAGTGGCAGCAAGCTGTTCTTCGCCGCGGTGAAGGAGCGAAACCTGCTGGTAAACCTGACCGCCAGGGCTACCCGGGCCAACCAGGGTGGACTCCTGGGCTTTGGCGGCGACCGTAACAACAGCCACGAACTGATGATGGAGGGCAGCGTCGGGCTTTTCCTCAACCGCCAGTGGCTGGTGGGCGCGGAATACCGTCAAAAGCCGGACAACCTGGGCTTTGCCAGCGAGAATGACTGGTGGGACCTGTTCGTGGCCTGGGTGCCGGACCGTCGCCTGGCTGTCACAGGGGCCCTGGTCAACCTGGGTGACGTTGCCACCCTGGAAGACCAGCAAGGTCTGTATCTGTCGCTGCAGGGGAGTTTCTGATCATGACCAACCTGAACCTGAAACCCCTGTTCGTCGCCCTGTTGTCAGCGATCGCACTGGTTCTAGGTGGCTGCCAGAGTCTGAACAACAAACCCGATGATTCCCTATATCAACAGCTCGGTGAACGTGAAGGCATTGAAAACGTGGTGGAGGACCTGCTCTACCTGATCGTCGAGGACGAACGCATCAACCAACAGTTCAAAGGCATGGATGTCGCCCGGTTTCACCAGAACCTCACGGATCAGTTGTGCGAGCTCAGCGGTGGGCCCTGCAGCTATACCGGGCGAGAGATGCGTGAACTGCACTCTGACATGGACATCACGGACACCCAGTTCAATGCCCTGGCCGAGAACCTGATTCTGGCCATGGAACAGAACGATATCCCAACCGGCGCCCAGAACCGACTGATCAAACAACTGCTGCCGCTTTACCCTGACATTCGCAATCTGTAGAACGGAGACCTGTACCTTGCTCGAAAACGCTGATCTGGGAAAACTGATTATCCGCCTGACCCTGGGCGGCCTGATGCTGTTCCATGGCATTGCCAAGCTGCTCAACGGCATCGGCTTCATTGAAGGGGAGCTGGCCAGCCACGGCCTGCCAACCTTCCTCGCCTACGGGGTGTACGTGGGTGAGATCATCGCGCCGCTGATGGTCATCCTTGGGTATCAGACCCGGATCGGTGCGCTGCTGATTATTTTCAACATGCTGTTTGCCATCATCCTGGTTCACGGCAACGAACTCCTGAGCCTTGGGCGCAGCGGCGGCTGGGCGCTGGAGCTGCAGGGCTTCTTCCTCTTTACAGCAGTTGCAGTGATATTCCTCGGACCAGGGCGGTACAAACTGAAGAACTGAAGATCCGGGAGACCTCAGGCACCAGGTGCGCTCGCCGCCCTGAAATCCCGCGCCACCATAACCCGGTTACGGCCAGACTCCTTGGCCGCGTATAGCGCCTCATCGGCCTGACGGATGAGCTCCTGGGGCTCCATATCTGGCCCTGGCACCAGGCACGCCACGCCCACACTGATGGTAAGACTGACCGGAGCCACCCGTTCCCCGGAATGCACCGGGGAACGGGCCACCGCCTGACGCACTCGCTCGGCCACCCGAACCGCTCCCTCCTCAGGCGTGGCTGGTAGCAGGATGCTGAATTCCTCGCCGCCATAGCGGGCCAACAGATCCCCGGAACGCTGCACTTCTGCGACGCACAAGGCGGCCACCGCGGTCAGGCAATCGTCGCCAACCAGGTGTCCCAGCTCGTCGTTTACCCGCTTGAAGTGATCAATATCCAGCATCAACAGGCTCAACGGGTGACCGTGTCTCTGGGCCCGTCGCCACTCATCGTTGAGTTTTTCATCGAACCGACGCCGGTTGGCCACATGGGTCAGACCGTCGGTGAGGCTGATCGCCTTGAGCTGCTCATTGGCCCGTTCCAGTTCGTCGGTGCGCGCCTGAACCCGCATCTCCAGGGTCAGGTTGGCCTGCTGCTGGATCGCCAGCGCCTGCTCCTGGGCCTCATGGCGCTTGCGACGTTCCAGGTTGATCCGGTAGGCAAGCGCAAAGGAAAGCAGAACCACCTCCAGGGCCACGCCGATCTGAGGCATGAACTCGGTCAGGAAACTGCGGGGCATGATGCCAAGCTTGCTGACCGCGAGAATCAGATGGCCGATCAGCAATGGCGTCCAGGCCAGAACGTAGAAACCGCCCAATACCTGACCTTTCCGCCAGACCAGGAAACCGATGAACCAGACCGCGGGAGTGACCACTGCCGCAATCGCGCTGACCAGGACAATCCCCGTCTGGTAACTGCCAAAAAGAGTAAAGACGAAGCTGGCAGAAATGGCGGCCAGAATCCACTGCAGGAAGCGGTAACTTCTGAGGCTGTAGGACCGGATATTGAGAAAACGGATGGCGAAGATAATGGCGGAGAACAGAGCGAAACAGATAACCGGAATGGTGAAATACCGGTTGATACCCGGGGCATTCGGCCACAGCCACTGGAAGAGCACACCATTGAAGTTGAGCTGAACCAGCCCGGTAAACACAACAGTCAGCACGTACCAGAAGTAGGTGGAATGGCGCACGATGACAAACAGAAACAGATTGTAGAGCGCCATCGCAGCGATGATACCCAGAAACATCGTCTGCCAGCCGTAAGACAGCTGCTCATTGGCCAGGAATTCGGCCGAAGGCGTGACTGCCACGGGAATCTGTACCGACCCGAGCGTTTGCACGCGCACAAAGGCGGTCGCCGTATCGGTATTCGACGGTACCAGGAAGACGAAATTGCGGTGATAAATCGGGCGACTGCTGAACGGGAGGGTATCGCCCGTATGGTGGGTCTGGATCAGCTCGCCATCAACCACCCAGTGCACGGACACCTCGTCCAGCAACGGATAGCCGATTTCCAGAACCCGGTTCACCGGCTCTGGCGGAATCTCGACTCTCAGCCAGAAACTGCCATCGCTGAACCCGCGATTAAAAACCTCATTTGAGCCAAACCTCTGCCAGGCGCCCGGGGGCAGGGCGCGAACGTCTTCGAGTGCCAGCTCATCGGCGGGCGCTTCCAGCCAGTCAAAGGCGACGGGAGCGGCCTGAACAGGCGCGCTGGCCAGGCATGCCAGCGACAGAAAAATCAGAAGGATGCAGGATAACTGCCGCATCATAGCGGTTTCCGGTTTCCGGGCCCTTCCTGGTGTTCTACACTTTCAGGCCCTGACTGAGTCTTTTTGCATCCTTGCAGTTGCTTCCATTTTAGACGGTTGCGCGTGCTGCGTCCTCTATAACTGCAAGGCCAGCATAGCCTGAAACCATCGAGGCCGAGAATGACCGAACGCAAGAACGACATACGCCCTGGCCGTTACCGGCACTATAAGGGCAAGGATTACGAAGTACTCGGGATCGCCCGGCACAGTGAAACTGAAGAACAGATGGTGGTTTATCGCTGCCTGTACGGTGATTACAGCCTCTGGGTACGCCCGCTGACCATGTTCCGGGAAACCGTGGAAATGGCCGGCGAACAGGTCCCCCGCTTTGCCCGCCTTGACGAAGTCTGACCGTTACACAACCGCTTTGACTACCGCGATCATTTCCTGCACATTACCGCGCTTTTCATGATGCCGGCCCCCAAAAGGGGCCGGAACAACTATTAATTCCTACCCGGAGTTTTGCCATGAATGCCGTCGTTGCCGCGGTCGCGATTATGCTCGTGCTGAGTTTGTGCCGCATCCACGTTGTTGTTGCCCTGATTATCGGTGCCGTATCCGGCGGCCTGATTGCAGGAATGTCCCTGGAAGCCACCATCGAAGCCTTCAATAACGGCCTGGGCGGCGGTGCCACCGTGGCACTGTCCTATGCCACCCTCGGTGCGTTCGCCGTTGCCATCGGCAAATCCGGCCTGGCCCACGCACTGGCCGACAAGGCCCTGGCCCTGGTCGGTCGCCAGGAGGAAGGCGCCGCCGTCAACGGCATCCGCTTCCTGATCATCGGCCTGCTGCTGGCCATTGCCATCTCATCCCAGAACATCCTGCCGATCCACATTGCCTTCATACCTTTGGTAGTACCGCCGCTGCTGTACGTAATGGCAAAACTGAACATGGACCGGCGCCTGGTTGCCTGTGTGCTGACCTTCGGCCTGATTACACCCTACATGTTTTTGCCCGTCGGCTTTGGCGGCATTTACCTGAACGAGATCCTGATCGCCAAGATCAACGCCAACGGCGTCGATGCCTCCGGCCTGAGCGTCATGAAAGCCATGGCCCTGCCGGCACTGGGCATGCTGTGCGGCTTGCTGATCGCGGTCTTTTTCAGCTACCGCAGTGGCCGCACCTACAACCTGGAAACCATCACCAAAGCCGAACGGGTAGACACCAGCTATAGCCCCCGCACCCTGGTTATGGCTCTGTTGGCCATCGTCACCGCCTTTGTAGTGCAGCTCTGGCTTGGCTCGATGATCCTGGGCGCCCTGGCCGGGTTCGTGCTCTTCAACCTGTCTGGTGTGGTGCGCTGGAAGGAGGCCGACGACCTGTTCACCGAGGGCATGAAGATGCTGGCGATGATCGGTTTCATCATGATCGCCGCGTCTGGTTTTGCCGAAGTGATGCGGGAAACCGGTGAAATTGCCGCCCTGGTGGACAGCTCCGTGGCGACCATCGGCGAGAACAAGGCCATGGCGGCGCTGCTGATGCTGGTGGTGGGTCTGCTGATCACCATGGGTATCGGTTCGTCCTTCTCGACCATCCCCATTATCGCGGCCCTGTACGTGCCCCTGGCCCTGCAGTTGGGTTTCAGCCCCCTGGCCATCGTGGCCCTGGTCGGCACCGCCGGCGCCCTGGGGGATGCCGGTTCCCCGGCCTCCGACTCCACCCTCGGCCCCACCGCCGGCCTGAACGCCGACGGCCAGCACAACCACATCTGGGATACCGTGGTGCCGACGTTCCTGCACTACAATTTGCCGCTGCTTGGCTTTGGGTGGTTGGCGGCTATGGTTCTCTGAGCTTGGAGTTTGCCGTCCCTTGTAGCCTTCGTGTTGAGGGGAATTGCGAGGGGGCCGTACTACTTTTCCCTTGGAAATGGCAACTCGCTGCGCTCAGACATCAATTTCCGGCGGGAAAAGTAGTACGGCCCCCTCACATAAGAACTCACGGATATCGCTAAAAAGATCTTGTTCTGAAGAAATATCTTTTGAGTCAGGTAGAGAGGGTGTGGGTGTGCTTTTCTGGCGGGGAAAAGATGTCTGAGCGAAGCGAGTTGCTTTTCCCCAGAAGAAAAGCATTCCCATGGCCTCTCCGCCCGCAAACCTGCAGGCTAGGAAGAACAGCTTACTCGTCGTCGGCAGAAGACTTGAAGAACACGACCTGCTTGACCGTGTGATCGTCCTCGTTCTTGCGCTTGTTCACCCGCGTCTCAAGCTCGGGGTTGGACGGCTGTTCGGCGTCAGACACTGCATCGGTGAAGCCACAGGCCACGCACTCGCGAACCTGGTCATCGTCGTCGGTGGTGAACATCATGATCTTGTCCATCTCCGCGCAGCGAGGACAGACGGCGCCGGCGATAAAACGTTTTGGACTCGCCATATAAATACTCCCGTTTGGAACAACCGGCAGCCTTTACGACTGCCGGCTCAAATTGGGTCAGGCCGCTTCGTCCGTGATGCCGGTTTGTTTCAGTAGCGCATCCACCTGCGGTTCGCGACCCCGGAAGGCCTTGAACAATTCCATCGGCTCCTGTGAGCCGCCTTTCTCCAGAATATTATGGAGGAAGGCCTTGCCGGTTTCCGGGTCGAAGATACCTTTTTCCTCGAACAGGGAGAAGGCATCGGCCGCCAGCACTTCCGCCCACTTGTAGCTGTAGTAGCCAGCCGCATAGCCACCGGCAAAGATGTGCGAGAAGGAGTTGGGGAAGCGGTTGAATTCCGGGGCTTCCACCACGGCAATCTCGCTTCGCACCTTGCGATGCATATCCAGCGGGTTGGTGGGCGCTTCGTCGGTGAATTCCGCGTGCAGGCGGAAGTCGAACAGTGAAAATTCGAGCTGGCGCACCATGCCCATGCCGGACTGGAAGTTCTTGGCCGCCAGCAGTTTCTGCAGCAGATCTTCCGGCAGCGGCTCACCGGTTTCGTGGTGCGAGGCGATCAGGCCCAGGGATTCCGGATTCCAGCACCAGTTTTCCAGGAACTGGCTGGGCAGCTCGACGGCGTCCCAGGCGACACCGTTGATGCCGGACACATCCAGCACGTCCACCTGGGTCAGCATGTGATGCAGGCCGTGGCCGAATTCGTGGAACAGGGTGGTGACCTCATCGTGGGTCAGCAGTGACGGCTTGCCGCTGACCGGCGGTGTGAAGTTGCAGGTCAGGAAGGCTACCGGCAACTGGAGCTGGCCACGCAGGTTGCGCCAGCGCACCCGGCAATCGGCCATCCAGGCACCGCCACGTTTGCCTTGGCGGGCATAGAGGTCGAGATAGAACCAGGCCAGGGGCTCACCGTTGCGACTGATACAGTAGGCAGTCGCATCCTCGTGCCAGGTTTCCACTTCCGGCTTCGCTTCAATCTGGACATCGAACAGCTTTTCAGCGACACGGAACAGTCCGGGCACCACCTTGTTCACCGGGAACCAGGGACGCAGGGTTTCCGGAGAGATGTCGTAGCGCTTCTGGCGAAGCTTTTCGCTGTAATAGCCGATATCCCAGGCCTGCAGTTCCTCGGCGCCGTACTCGTCTTTCGCGAACGCCCTGAGTTCGGCAAATTCTTTTTCGGCCTGGGGCTTGGACTTGGCCGCCAGCTGGTTCAGGAAGTCCAGCACTTCGTCGCTGCTGCGGGCCATCTTGGTGGCCAGAGAGCGCTCGGCGTAATTGTCAAAGCCCAGCAGCTTGGCCTGGGCGTGGCGGCGCTTGAGGATCTCCGCCATCACCGGGGTGTTGTCCCACTGGCCGGCATCCGGGCCCTGGTCGGAGGCGCGGGTCACAAAGGCTTCATAGACTTCCCGGCGCAGATCCCGGTTGTCGCAGTAGGTCATAACCGGGAAGAAGCTGGGGAAATCCAGGGTGATCACATAGCCTTCCAGCTCTTTCTGGCGGGCGGCCTGCTTGGCGCTCTCAATAGCCGTCTCCGGGACGCCGGCGAGCTCATCCACGTCTGTGATGTGCTTGAACCAATGCTGGGTTGCGTCCAGCACGTTATCGCTGAACTTGTTGGACAGCTCGGACAGCTCCCGGGACAACTCGGCATACTGCTTTTTCTTGTCTTCCGGCAGGTCGACACCACCCAGATGAAAATCCCGGAGGGTGTTTTCCACAGACTTGCGCTGGGCTTCGCTCAGGTTCTTGAAATCGTCTCGCTCGGCCAGCTTCTTGTAGGCGTCGCAGAGGGCCGCGTTCTGGCTCACTTCGGTGCTGTACTCGGTGAGCTTCTCCAGGCAGTTCTTGTAAACCTTGCGCAGCTCGTCGTTGTTCATCACGCCGTTCAGGTGCGAAATCACCGACCAGGCATTGCTCAGCTTGTCGTCCAGCGCCTGCATCGGCTGCGCCAGGGTCTCCCAGGTGGGATCCTCCTGCTCCGCGAGCTGGCTGATCTTCATCCGGTTTTCACTGAGAATCTGGTCAATTGCCGTTTCCATGTGCTCGGTGCGAACATGGTCAAACTTCGGCAACAGGTCGTCAGTCAGTAACGGGTTATTCATAGGTCCCCTTCTCAGCTAGTCGAATCTTGGGTAGTTTGGTTTCTTCAAGTTATGAGGCTGGCACCTGTGGGAGAGGCCCTTCCAAAACACGCTCCTTGCGGCACCCCTCCGGGGTCCGGCCTGCAATCATAGATTGCAGTCGTTCGGCTGAAGCATGAAGCTTTGCTTCATAAACGCTCAGCCTCACCCATGTGACGCTTGACTGTCGCCATCCATGGCGACAGACAGTTTTGGAAGGGCCTCTCCCACAGGCACCCCGGGCCTTCGGGTAATTCATCAATGAGTACTATGTAATGACGAATATACGTTCACACAAGGGTATCACGCCAGATTTTGGGGAACGGGCGTGGGTAGATCCAAGTGCAGTGGTGATTGGCGATGTTGAAACCGGCGATGACGTTTCCATCTGGCCGATGACCGTCGTGCGTGGTGATATGCACAAAATCCGTATCGGGCATCGGTGCAGCATCCAGGATGGGTCGGTTCTGCATATCACTCACGCCAGTGACTATAACCCCGGTGGTTATCCGCTCACACTGGGGGACGACGTGACTGTGGGTCACAAGGCGCTGCTGCACGGCTGCACCATTGGCAGCCGCGTTCTGGTGGGCATGGGCTGCATCATCATGGATGGCGCCGTGGTGGAGGACGAGGTGATTGTTGCCGCGGGCTGCCTGGTTCCGCCCGGCAAGACGCTCGAATCCGGGCATCTCTACGTGGGGTCGCCCTGCAAGAAAGCCCGGGCGCTGACGGAGAAGGAGCGCGGTTTTTTCACATACACCGCCGCCAACTATGTCCGCCTGAAGGATGAGTATCTTAACGATCAGTAAGCCAGTGGTCTGAAGTCACCGCCGTGGCCGTATCTGTCGGGGTAACCTTTGATCCCGGAGACCACTGTGGACACACCAGACCAACCGTTTGATCGAGCACTGCTCTACCTGCGCGCGGCAGGCCACGATACCGGTCCCGAAACCCGGGCGCGGTTGCACAGCCTGCTGCAGGTACACGCCGCTGAAAACCCGGCCTTGAGCAACGGGCAGTTGCTGGCGCGGATGCCTGAGTGGTTTACCCTGCCCGGGCCATGCCAGGGGCGCCCTCTGCCACCCATTACGCGGGCCAGTATCGGTTACCCTCGTGAATAGCGCCGCGTGCTGGCGCCCGGTCGCGTTCCGGCGACGCCTTCTGCTTGTTTTCCTGGTGGCCGCTCAAACCCTGGTCGGCGTCTATTTGTTTGCCCAGACAGTGCCGGAGCAGGCGAATGGAGGAACGACTGCCACGTTGCTGGCCGTCTTCGGGCTCCTATTTGCCTGGATCGGCGTGGGCTTCTGGACCGCCATTTTTGGCTTTGTTGCGCTCCGCTTTGGCGGCGACCCCTGGAGCCTGTCCAGGCGCGTTGGGCGGCCTAACCCCGAAGACGCAACGGTCGCACCTACCGCCGTCGTGATGCCCGTTTGCAATGAACCGGTGCAGCGCACCCTCGGCGGTCTGAAAGCAATCATCCGCGATCTCGAACGAACGGGACAGCAGGAATCCGTTGATTTCTATGTGCTCTCGGACAGCCGGGACCCGGAAATCTGGCTCGAGGAACAGGCGACCTGCGAACAAATACGCCGGGAGCTCGGCCCTGGCCAGCAATTGTTCTACCGGCGGCGCAACATCAACCTGAACTACAAGAGCGGCAATATCGCGGATTTCCTGCGTCGATGGGGTCGCCGCTACCGCTATATGGTGGTTCTGGATGCCGACAGCCTGCTCAGTGCCAACTGCATTACCCGGCTGATACAGCTCATGGAAGCCCGGCCCGAGGCGGGGATTATCCAGACCACACCCCGCCTGGCCCGGGCAGAAACCCGCTTTGGCCGGCTGCAGCAGTTCGCCAACCGCTGTTATGGCAGGCTCTACAGTGCCGGACTGGCGGCCATCCAGCTGGGTGAGGCCACCTACTGGGGCCACAACGCGATTATCCGGGTGGCGCCGTTCATGGCCCACTGTGGTCTGCGCAAGCTTCGGGGACCCGGTCTATTCCGGGGGCCGGTACTCAGCCATGATTTTATCGAAGCGGCACTGATGGGACGGGCCGGCTACGAGGTCTGGCTGGAACCTGCCATCGCCGGCAGTTTTGAGGAATCACCGCCGACCCTCGAGGATGACCTGATCCGGGACCGGCGCTGGTGCCGTGGCAACCTCCAGCATCTTTGGTTACTGGCAACCCTGGGGAAGATCCGGCTCGCCCATCGGATGGCCCTGGTAACCGGAATTTTCTCGTACCTGGCCTCTCCGCTCTGGCTGGTTTTCCTGGGCTTGTCAGGCTATGTGGCGCTGGCCGATTCGACGCCGGCTTTGCCGGGCGTGATGGCTACCACGGACACAGGCTCTGGTCCGGGCTTTCTGCTGGTCCTGGTGACTTCGGTGCTGCTGTTCGGCCCCCGGCTGCTTGCAATAGCGGACCACTCGTTGGCAAAGCGCACTACCCGGTTTGGCGGGCTGCTCAGGCTCTCGGGGAATACGCTGATGGAGACGCTCGCAGCACTGGCGCTGGCCCCCATCCGGATGTTGATTCACACCTTCCATGTTGGGGGCGCGCTGTCGAATCTCAGAGTTGGCTGGCAGGGACAGAACCGGTCCGGCGCTGCCAAGCCGGGGCTCAGCCTTCGGCACTTTGCCCTCCTGCTGGCTTCCGCCGTTGCGGCGCTCAGCCTGATCCAATGGCACGCGCCGTCGCTGACACCCTGGGCCCTGCCCGTATTGGCACCGGTATTGTTTTCACCGGCTCTGGCCTGGTGGCTGAGCCGAAAACCGGGCGAAGGGCAATGGTTGGCGGTGCCCGAAGATTACCGGACAACGAGGGTGATTGATCTTGCCGGTCCCGCACCTATGGGTCATCGGACACCGGGCGGCCTGGACTGGTTCGAACAGATGGTTCTGTCTCCCGTTTCCGCCCGGGACCACAGGCGAAGTGCCTCGCCATTAAGGGGCAAGAAAGCGCGGGCCCTGGCGTCTCTGGTGGATCGCTGCGCCACGGAAGGAAAGCAGGGCCTGACTCACCGGGAGCTCAGCCTGATCTGCAACCACCCAGAGGCGTTAGCCGCCCTGCATTGGCGCGTCTGGCATGCCTCCCATGAATCACCCTGGCGGGAAACACTGACTCGTATGGCACAATCGGTTGAGGGAGACTCGCCGATACCGGTGCCCCTGCCCCGTCGGCAGGAACAGATCGCCTGGGTTGAGGTCGCTTCGTGATACTGGTCTGGCTTTTTCTGCTGAACGGGCTGTTCCTGTTTCCATCTCTGGCATTGCCGGGTAACACCCCCTGGCTTTCTCTGGAGGCCCTGATCCTATGGGCCATCATTTGCGGGCTCAGGGATCCCGAGCGGAGATACCGCGTCGCTCGTTCGCTGGCCGTCGCCTACGCGTTTCTGTTCCTGCTTGTTCTGGCAGATGCCCTGGTTCGGGAGAGTCTCGGCCGCGGCCTGAACCTGTATCTTGAAGTTGGCCTGTTGGATGCGGCCTGGAATCTGCTCAACACAAACCTGGGGGCGGCTCTGGCGATTGCAGCCCTCACCGCTCTGCTGGGTTTGCTCGCAGGCGTGGGCTGGCTGTTTCGCCATGGCCTGGAACGGCTGGCGCACCACTCGCCGGCACACTTGGGCAAACCGCTCTGGTTTGTGGCCGGCCTGTTTCTGGCCGGGGCCATCACGCCCTGGATTGGCAGCCCGGCGCTGGCCTTCGTTGCCAATCAGGCCTCCCTGATCACCCACACTCACCAGACAACCCGCAACTTTGCCAACGAATTGAGTGCGCTGCCAGGGCGGGAAGGCCGGGCAACGCCCCTGCCAAGGCTGGCACATACCGATGTCATTCTGGGTTTTATCGAATCCTACGGGGTGTCGACGGTCACGGACGAGCGCTACCGGTCACTCGTCAATTCGGGCCTTGAGGCGCTGGGCCGGTCCCTTGATGCGGCCGGGCTGTCGGTGGTGACTGGCCGGCTGCAATCACCCATCCAGGGTGGCCAGTCCTGGCTTGGTCATCTATCCGTGTTGAGTGGCCAGTGGATCCACAACCAGCTTGCCTACGAAACCCTCCTCAGCTCCGGCTACGCCACTCTAATCGATGACTTCCGCAGTACAGGGCACAGCACTGTCGCCGTGATGCCGGCAATCACCCAGGCTTGGCCCGAGGGCCGGCTGTTCCGCTACGACCGGATTTACGATCACGATGATCTGGGTTACCAGGGGCCGCCATTCAACTGGGTCACCATGCCCGACCAGTACACCTGGCACCGGTTTCAGGACATTCGCGATGCGAATGAGGGGCCGCTCTTTGCCGAGCTGGCGCTGATCAGCAGCCACGCCCCCTGGGTGCCGATCCTGCCGGTGCTCGATGACTGGCAAAGCATCGGCAACGGTGAAGTGTTCCGGCGCTGGGAGGGTGCTGGCGAGGCGCCGGTTTCGCTGTGGCGCGATCCGGACCGGGTCCGGGAACATTACGGTCAGGCGATTGCCTATGCTCTGGAAGTTGCCGGAGGCTTCGCCGCCCACTACCTGCGCCAGGACGCCCTGATGATCATTCTGGGTGACCATCAGCCGGCGCCATTGATCACCGGCGAGGATGCCAGCCGGGATGTTCTCGTTCATGTCATCAGTGCCAACCCATCGCTGGTGGAACCTTTGCTGTCCGGCGAGCTCCCGGGATTCCAACCCGGTATCCGGCCCGATCCGGAGACGGCAGGCGCCACCATGAGCCGATTCCGTCCGTTTTTACACCGGCATTTCGGGGAACTCTGAAGCCAATTTGACCCTGATCTAAATTCGACCAACCCCACCCTTGAAAACATTTTTGCTGCACCTACATTCGGAATTAGCAGAGGTTCACGGATAGCCATCCGGCAGGCGCTACCGGCATGGAGCAGTTCCGCGATCGAAGCTGATGCTCAACTATTCAGATTCGTTTCGTTTGAAAAGGAGGGATGCTTTATGAGCAATCTTACCCGCTGGAATCCGGTCAATGAGTTCGAAGACCTGATGAACCGCTACAACCGCATGTTTGGCCTGGCCCGCTCAGGCGGCGAGCGCGAAGGTAAAGACGTATTCAGCCGCAGCGACTGGGCGCCGGCCGTAGACATCAAAGAAACTCCTGAGGCCTTCACCATCGAGGCAGAGTTGCCGGGTATGTCCAAGGAAGATGTAAAGGTAACGGTACACGAGGGCGTTCTGAGTATTCAGGGTGAACGCAAGAGTGAAAACGAGACCGACGACAAGAAGCACCACCGGATAGAGCGTTTTTATGGCAGCTTCCTGCGCCGCTTCACGCTGCCGGACAATGTCGATGAGAACAGCGTGAAGGCCAACTTCAAGGACGGCATGCTGACCCTGACGCTCCAGAAAGCCGAGCCGAAGGAGCCCAAGGCCATTGAAGTCGACGTGCAGTAAACGCCGACAACCTCAGGCAATAACGCACGGCCGCAGCGGGATCAGTTCCCGGCTGCGGCCGTTTTTTTGGCACCGGCCTTTTCCAGCGCGCGGGCATAATCCACACTGCGGCGATGCCGGGAAATCAGGTCCAGAATGGTTTCCCCGTCCGGGCCGGTGGCAT
This sequence comes from Marinobacter flavimaris, assembly GCF_045057155.1. Lineage (NCBI taxonomy): Bacteria > Pseudomonadati > Pseudomonadota > Gammaproteobacteria > Pseudomonadales > Marinobacteraceae > Marinobacter > Marinobacter flavimaris. The sequence goes on along the minus strand of NZ_CP171359.1, from coordinate 3,628,481 downwards.
TCAGATCCCGTCCTTCGGCAACGAGAAATCCGATAAAGCGTTCGAAATCTTCCGCTCGCATGGCCTGGTAGGCTTTCAACAGAGCGTTATAGTCGGCATTCTCCGCAGCATCCCAGGGGCGGATATCCAGAAAACTCCTGACCCGCTCATCGCTCCATTCCTCGCCAATCACTTTCGGCTTATCCGGTCCACTCATGGTTGCTCTCTCGCTTCGCTGTGCCAGTGAATTATCGGGCGCACAGTATAAAGCCCTGAAAGCTGGACAGTTATATGGATTGCGAATGAGAAGCTACGCCTCAGATATAAGGCTCAGGGCCTGATTTCGACGGGCAGATCGCCGGTGGGCACCTCGTCGTTGCATTCGGGATTGCGAATGGCGATTTCCACCCGGCGATTCAGGGCCCGGTTCTCCGGTGTGTCGTTCGGCGCAAGCGGGTTGGTCTCGGCACGCCCGGCCGCCACCACCCGTTCGGCCGGCACCTGCCGATTCATCACCAACTCGTGCACCACGGACACGGCACGGGCCGCGGAAAGATCCCAGTTAGAGCGGTAGCGGTCACTGGAAATGGGCCGGTTATCGGTGTAGCCGGACACCAACACATCACCGGTACACGCCGACAGCACGTTCACCACCCGTTCGATAATCGGGATCATCTCGGGCTTGATGGCGGCCTCGCCGGATCGAAAGGTAGCCTCCTCGGAGAAGCGGATCACCACCTGGTTCTGGTCGTAATTGACACTCAGGGCTTCCGAAGCCACCTCCGATTCCAGTTCCCGGATCATCCGGCTGGCCAGATCGATCACACCACCCGGAATCTGGGTGGGCGCGGCACCCTCCGCGCGCTCATCAATGAACTCGGGCTCCCGTGCCTGGGATTCTGTGGGCTCGGGAAGGGAGACCGTGTCCGATTCAATCATGGTCAACGGGGAGCCACCAATATCCTCCGCCAGGACGTTGCTGGAGCCAAAGGCCACGGCCATGGAGTTGGCCATGGCCCGGTACTTCTCAACGTCCATTTCGGCAAACGACAGCAGCAGTATGAAAAAGGTCAGCAGCAGGGTGGCCAGATCGGCAAAAGTGACGATCCAGGCCGGCGTCTGGTTCTGCAGACGCTTCCTGTTTTTCTTCTGGACCAGTTCCAAACCCTCAGGCCTCCCGCTCCGGCGCCAGGCCGGTGCGCTGCTCAGGGGTAACAAAGGAGGACAGCAGTTCCGTCATTACGCGGGGATTCTCGCCGCGCATGATGTTCTTGATGGACGTGATGATCAGCATCTGGTTCCGGGCCTCGTCCTCGGCTTTCAGCTGCAGCTTGTCGGCCAGGGGCAGGGCAATCAGCTGGGCAATAAACGCACCGTACAAGGTGGTGAGCAGGGCGATCGCCATGGCCGGGCCAATGGAGGACGGGTCATCCAGGGTATTGAGCATCTGTACCAGACCCACCAGGGTGCCCAGCATGCCAATGGCCGGGGCCGATTCGCCAATACCCCGGAACACCCGCTCGGCCACTTCGTATCGCTCGGCGGTCTGCTGGGTTTCCTGGGCCAGCGCCTCTTCCACCAGTTCCGGCGGGTGGCCGTCGACACACAGATTGATCGCCTTCTGCAGGAACTCATTATCCGTCTGGTGGTTTTCCAGGCCGAGAATGCCCTCTTTGCGCACCACCATGGCCAGCGCGCCCACTTCCCGGATCAGCTCCGCCGGCCGCGCCATACGGTCGGTAAACGCGGCAGACATGGCCAGGCGGAACGCGCTCATCACCGACGCCATGCGGAATTTGATCAGGGTTACACCAAAGGTTCCGCCCAGCACAATGGCGAGGCCCGGAAGGTTCAGGAACGTCAGGAAGGAGGCGTTGGCCAGCATCGCCAGCAAGACGATCAGGACACCAGCCACAAGCCCCACAAGGGTAAGAATATCCATCGAAAATCCCTACGGAATGTTGACCCTGAGCATAGCCCAATCCGGGGGCCGCGACTCAGTCGTTACGCAATTCCTCAATGACAGGACGTGTGGCGGGGCTGATGCCGCGCCAGATCCGGAACGATTCAGCCGCCTGCTCCACCAGCATACCAAGCCCGTCATGGACGATCTGTGCGCCCTGTTCAAGTGCCCACTGATTGAAGGTGGTGGTCTGCAGAGAATACATCATGTCGTAGACCACCGTTTGCTCTCCGAGTACCTCCGGTGACAGCGGTGGCAGATCGCCCTGGAGGCTGGCACTGGTACCGTTGATGATCACGTCAAAAGGCTCCCGGGGCTGTTCGAATCCGCAGGCAGAAAGCGCGGTCTCGCCCGCCACGGGTTTAAACAGGTTAACCAGCGCGTCAGCCTTGGCAACCGTCCGGTTGGCAATGGTAATGGCGGCAGGATGCTCCGCCAGGATCGGCCCCAGAACACCACGAACCGCGCCACCGGCCCCCAGCACCAGGATGCGTGCCTGCCCAAGGACAACACCGTGGTTCACAACCAGGTCTCGCACAATACCGCACCCGTCAGTGTTGTCAGCGGTGAGCCGGCCCTCGTCATCGAGATACAGGGTATTGGCGGCCCCGGCATTCTCGGCCCGCTCGGTACGACGGTCCGCCAGCTTCCAGGCGTCCTCCTTGAAGGGCACGGTTACGTTCAGGCCCTTGCCACCCCGTTCAAAGAATTGCCTCACCGTGCCGGCAAAATCATCCAGTGGCGCCTGGATGGCCGTGTACTCAACCGGCTCACCGGTCTCGCTGGCAAACAGGCTGTGGATCCTCGGCGATTTGCTGTGGCTGATGGGGTTGCCAACTACCGCGTAGAGATCGTTAGTCATGTTGGGTCTCCAGCCAGTTCCGCCCGGTCAGGAAATAGTCTGTCAGCCGGGCTTCTTCCGAATCGGGCTCCGCGGTCCGGTTGTAGTCCCAGCGCACCAGCGGCGGCAGCGACATCAGTATGGATTCGGTGCGACCGCCGGATTGCAGGCCAAACAGGGTGCCGCGGTCATAGACCAGGTTGAATTCCACGTAGCGCCCCCGGCGGTAGAGCTGGAAATCCCGCTCACGGTCACCAAACGGATGATCCATTCGGCGCCGGACGATCGGCTCGTAGGCGTCTATGTAGCTATCGCCCACCGCTTTCATCAGGCCGAAATCCTGCTCGAAGTCGCCGGTGTTGTGGTCATCAAAAAACAGACCACCAACACCCCGGGGTTCATCCCGGTGTTTCAGATAAAAGTAATCATCGCACCAGTCCTTGAAGCGCTTGTAGGTGCCCTCTCCAAATGGCTCACAGGCGTCGCGGGCTGTCCGGTGCCAGTGCACACAGTCTTCCTCAAAACCGTAGTAAGGCGTCAGATCGTAGCCGCCGCCAAACCAGTAAACCGGCTCGCTGTTCTTCGGCGTGGCAATAAAAAACCGCACGTTGGCGTGGGAGGTCGGCACATAGGGGTTGTTGGGATGGATCACCAGGGACACACCCATGGCCTGCCAGGGTGCACCAGCCAGATGGGGACGATGGGCGGTGGCCGAAGCTGGCATGGTATCGCCCATAACGTGAGAGAAATTAACACCACCTTTCTCGAACACCCGGCCTTCGGTGATCACCCGGCTGACGCCACCACCACCTTCGGGCCGGTCCCAGGCATCCTTGATGAACGATGCGCCATCATCGAGGGCCTCCAGACGGTTGCAGATGGACTCCTGCAGGCCCAGCAGATACTGCTTGACCGCCTGGCTATCGGGTTGCTGTGCCATAAACGCTCCTAACGAAGTTGCTGACCGCTGACAATATCAATAATACGGCTGGGTTTGCGATTACCGCCCAGTGCTCCCGGAACGATCCAGTCCAACTGATCGCCAAAATACCCGCGCACCTGCCAGATATGGCGGGCAGGCGGTCGCCCGGCCGGATTACAGGACGTGGAGACCAGGGGCATGCCCGTCGCTTCACAGAGCGCCCGCACCACCGGGTGCTCGCTGACCCGAACCGCGATGGAACTGTGCTTTCCGCGCACCCATTCCGGCACCTGTCGCTCCGGGTCTGGCAGCAGACAGGTCACGGGGCCGGGCCAGTGCCGCTCGGCCTCGGCCCGGAGCAGAGGGGGAAGGGGATCCAGCAGGAAGCGGACCTGGTCAAGGGAAGAAGCCACCAGAATCACGCCTTTCTCGACCGGGCGCCGCTTCAGCTCCAGAACCTTCTCCACCGCTTCCTGGTCCCAGGGATCACAACCCAGCCCCCAGACAGCCTCGGTGGGATAGGCAATAACGCCGCCTCCGAGAACCATGCGGCGAGCGCAGTGCAATTGCCAGTCAGATAGAGGGTGGGAATGGGCCATACTGCTTGTGTCAGACGTTGATCCGGTTAGATGATCACACGGGGTTCAGGCGATTTTCTGAAAGCCTCCCGGTGCCGAGCTGACAAGCCCCTGCAACTCCAGAAGCAACAGGGACTGCATAAGCTGATCGGCAGGAAGGCCGGTTGCTGAACTCAGTGCGTCGGTTGACTGTGGATCATACCCTAAAGCCTCAAACACCGCGATTTCACGGCCGTCGAGGCCAGCCAGGGGGCCCTTGCCTCCGGGCTTCGGTTCCGGGGTGCCAGCCGCCTCGGTTACCAGCGGCGGGGACCACCAGGCACCAAGCTCCTCCAGGATATCCTCCACCGTTTCCACCAGGCGGGCCCCCTGTTTGATCAGGTGATGACACCCCCGGGCAACAGGGCTGTGCACCGAGCCGGGAATGGCGAATACTTCCCGCCCCTGCTCCAGCGCCATCCTCGCGGTAATCAGGGAGCCGCTGCGCAGTCCCGCCTCGACCACCAGCACCCCACGGCTCAGGCCACTGATAATCCGGTTACGTTGGGGAAAGTGCGCGGCTCTTGCCGGCGTGCCAGGAGGATACTCGGAAATCATCAGTCCGTCGGCAACGACTCGCTCACCCAGGCGGCGATGCTGGTGAGGGTAGACGCGGTCGAGGCCACAGCCAATCACCGCGACGGTGGGATACCCCGCATCCAGTGCCCCCGCATGGGCAGCGCCATCGACCCCGAGCGCCAGACCGCTGGTCACCATCAGATCGCGGGCGCTCAGTTCGGCGGCAAAACGCCGGGCATGATCCAGGCCGGCGGGCGTAGCCTTGCGACTACCGATGATACCGATCTGGTCCCGTGCCAGGAGCTCCGTATCACCTCGGGTGAAGAGCACCAGGGGCGCGTCGTGAATGTGCCGGAGCTGCTCGGGGTAGTGGGTATCTCCCCAGGTCAGAATACCGACGGCATGCTTCTGGCAATCGTGCATTATGGTCCGCACCTCACGAACCGCCGGATGCGCATCATCCTGCTTTTGCCAGGCCTGGATTGCGGCCATGGCGTCTGCAGTCATGCCCACGGCCCGCAGGGTTGCAGCATTCATGGAAAGCATTTGGGGCAAATCAGGAAATTCAGTCAGCAGTTCACGCCGACGGGTACGGCCGAGGCCGGGCAGGCAAGTCAGGAACAGCCATTGGGCTGTGGCAGAGGAAAACACGGCATCATCCTTGAAAACAGCGAGGCCGGACCTTCCTGGTCCGGCCGTTGCGTCTATCGGTAGTCAGTCAATCAGGGGTTGGTCACCTTGTCGCCCACCGTCAACACGCGGTTGGCCTGCAGCACCAGACCGTAGCTCATTTTTTCATAAGCCTGGAACACCATCAGCAACCCGGCACGCTCGGAGGGCAGCTCGATGGTTTCTCCGGTCACCGGATCGCGAACCAGGTTGCCGCTTTTCAGCACGGCCATCACGTTGCCAGCTTCCAGACCTTCCCGAGTGCCGCGGTTTATGGCAACCACATCAAACTGACCGATCTGGCTTACACCGCCATCAACCGAGATCATCTGCCCTTCAATATCCTGGTCGGGAGCACTGGGCACAAAGCTGGTGGTCAGACGGCGGTCTTCACTCACCATCAGTCGGTCACCAATGCGAACTTCTTCGCTGGAGCTGGTCAGGTTTACGGTCAACACATCGCCGTTTTCCCGGGCGACATCACCACGGGCAATACTGCGCGCCTCAAGACCGAGGAACTCGCCAGTATCCGGATCCCGGAATTCCTTGCTGCGACGGAATACACCCACCTTGTCTGCAGGCTTTTCTCCGCGAGCATAGAGCTTGTCGCCGGCACCGGTGATAATCCGGCCGTCTTCACCTTCGAGAACATACGGAGCACCGTTGATCTCTTCCGGGCTGACAATACGGGTGTCCGTCAGGAAACTGCCAATGGCATCAAGCGGGATCGCCGGGATGGGCGTATCGATGGGCTCGGAACGTACCTTGGGCGACAGCTTTACGACATCGTTGCTGGCAACCTTCGTAATACGGGGCTTGCCATCAATATAAACCAGGGCAAGGCGATCACCGGGATAAATCAGGTGAGGGTTGGCGACCTGCGGGTTTACATGCCATATTTCCGGCCAGTACCAGGGGTTGTTCAGAAAACGGGCCGAAATGTCCCAGAGGGTGTCACCCTTAACTACGGTGTAACGCTCGGGATGATCGGACCGCAGCTCCGGTGCAGCATGAGCCCAGGAGGTTATAAGCAGCGTAGTTGCTGCCAGAGCGTACAGCAGTTTCCTCATTGTGTAAGTCCTTGATCGCGTGCCTTGATTCTTTGCATTCTGTTGGGATGCAGTCAGTTACCTGCAGCTTATTACGTTGTTATTCCAGTTACTATAGAAGAAGTCTCGCAAATTGTGATGTTATCTTTTGTTCTTCCAGTAAATTCTATCCCGTCGTTGAAAGATTTTAACTATTAACTGATCAGTTTGTACTCAATCGACGAATTGTTGGATAATAGTCTTATAAAGCTTGAGAACCCCTCCAGCCGTTGAAAGCTGGGGCCTTGCCCCGATAATAGTAGAGGCAAGGTGAAAATTTGCGCAGTACGCTGTCGCATTTCGGAGATCAGTTTCACACTGTTACAAAGAGCAGCAAAGTCAAAAGGCATGCCGGCACAATACCGCGGGCATCCCGACATACAGGCTAAAAGACCGACCTATGATACTAGAGATTCTCGAATACCCGGATCCCCGTCTACGCACCATTGCCAAACCGGTAGAAGAGGTGACAGACGCCGACCGCAAGCTGATCGACGACATGTTCGAGACCATGTACGATGCGCCCGGCATTGGCCTTGCGGCCACCCAGGTGAATGTGCACAAACAGATCATCGTTATGGATCTGTCCGAGGACAAGAGCGAGCCGCGGGTGTTCATCAATCCCGAGGTGGAAGTGCTGGACGGCGAACGAGAAGCCATGCAGGAAGGTTGCCTGTCTGTGCCCGGTTTCTACGAAGACGTTGAGCGGATCGAACACTGCATGATCCGTGCAATGGACCGGGACGGCAAACCGTTTGAACTGGAAGCGAAAGGCCTGTTGGCTGTCTGTATCCAGCATGAGATGGATCACCTGAACGGCAGATTGTTCGTTGACTACCTGAGCTCTCTCAAGCGCAACCGCATTCGCAAAAAGCTGGAGAAGCAGCACAAGAAAAGTGCCTGATCAGGCTTTGGCCTAGCCCAAAACCAGACACTATTCCGGACCGGGTCATGACCCGGTCTTTTCGTATACAACGGAACAGAGATCACTACACCGTGCGACTTGTTTTTGCTGGTACACCGGATTTTGCGGCAACCGCGCTCCGCGCCCTGATTGCAGCCGGCCACACCATTGTTGGCGTTTACTCCCAGCCGGATCGTCCCGCCGGCCGTGGCCGGAAGCTGCAGCCCAGCCCGGTCAAGCAGGTGGCGCTGGACCACGGGATCCCGGTCTTCCAGCCCGAAACACTGAAAACGCCCGACGCCCAGAAACAATTGGCCGATCTGAATCCGGACGTGATGATTGTCGCGGCCTACGGTCTGATCCTGCCGAAGGCGGTCCTGGACATTCCAACCCACGGCTGCCTGAACATCCACGCCTCGCTGCTGCCGCGCTGGCGCGGCGCCGCACCTATTCAGCGGGCCATAGCGGCAGGCGATGCGGAAACCGGCATCACCATCATGCAGATGGACGAGGGCCTGGATACCGGCGCCATGCTGTTGAAATCCCTGACCACCATCGAGGACAACGACACCGGCGGCAGTCTCCATGACCGCCTGGCTGAACTCGGAGGCCAGGCCATCATCAAGGCCCTGGAGCTTCTTCAGAAGGGCGAACTCACCGGGGAATTCCAGAACGACCAGCTGGCCTGCTACGCCAGCAAACTGAGCAAGACTGAAGGCCATATTGACTGGGCCGCAGATGCCATAGCGATTGAACGGCTGGTTCGCGCCTTTAACCCCTGGCCCGGAACCTACACCGATCTGGGTGACCAACGCATCCGGATTCACGAAGCCCAGGCCCTGGTTACCGCCAGCGACGCTTTCCCCGGCACCGTAGTACAACGGGACCGGGACGGGATCGACATTGCCTGCGGCAACGGCACCCTGCGCATCACCCGTCTCCAGCTGCCGGGCTCCCGCGCCCAAAGCGTGAACGACCTGATCAATGGCGGCAAGGAGCTGCTCATGCCCGGCCAGGAGCTGCGCTGAGATGGGCGACCGACAACACCCCATGCGCGCCATCGCCGCGGGTGTGATGCTTTCCGTGGAGAATGGCCAGTCCCTGTCCCAGTGCCTGCCGCCCGCACTGAACCGCCTGCCCGCCAATGAACGTCCGGTTCTCCAGGCGCTCTGTTACGGCACCTGCCGCTGGTTTTACCGCCTGGACGGCGAGCTCAACAGCCGGCTGAAAAAACCTCTGCGCAAGCCCGACCGCATCATCCATCACCTGATGCTGGTTGCCCTGTTCCAGTTGCGCTTCAGCCAACAGGCCAATTACGCCGTTCTCAATGAAACCGTTGAAGCCTGTCGCGCCCTGGACAAACCCCATCTGACCGGGCTGGTGAATGGTGTCCTCAGGGCCGCGGAGCGGGAAGGCGCACAAGAACCGGCAGACGATGCCGGCAGGTTCAGCCACCCGGTGTGGATGGTGGAAAAGCTCCGCCACAACTGGCCGGAAGACTGGCAGCACATTCTCGACGCCAACAATGCCCAGGCCCCCATGACCCTGCGGGTAAATGCCCTCCGTTTTGCCCGGGATGAGTATCTTGGCCTGCTGGCTGAGGCCGGCATCGAAGCAAAGGCAACGCGCTTCGCACCCCACGGCATTCAACTGGCCACTCCGGTTCCTGTCGATCGGCTGCCCTGGTTCGCCGATGGCGCTGTCAGCGTGCAGGATGAGGCCGCACAATTGTGTACCACCCTGATGGACCTGGCGCCTGGCCAGAGGGTTCTGGATGCCTGTGCCGCTCCCGGCGGCAAAACCTGTGCGATTCTGGAGAGCTGTGGCGAGCTGGCGGAAGTGGTCGCCATCGACGAATCCGCTGATCGCCTGCCCAGGGTTCAGGAGAATCTGGATCGACTTGACCTCAACGCCACCCTGAAACAGGCGGATGCGGCTGCGACCGAACAATGGTGGGACGGCGAGGCATTCGATCGCATTCTTCTGGACGTGCCCTGCAGCGCCAGCGGCGTGATTCGCCGCCACCCTGATATCAAGTTATTGCGCCGTGAATCGGACATTACCCCCCTGGCGGCCATACAGCTCGGGTTGCTGGACGCAATGTGGGCTATCCTGAAACCCGGAGGCCGGCTGGTGTATGCCACCTGCTCGGTGTTCCCGCAGGAAAACCACCGTATAATTCAGCGGTTTTGCAAGCAGCAGACCGATGCCATTCTCGTTGAGCCGGAAGCTCAATGGGGACGCGATATGGGTGCGGGGCGGCAACTGCTCCCGGATCCGGACAGCCATGACGGCTTCTTCTACGCCGTGCTGGAGAAACCCGAACCATGAAAATCCTGATTCTCGGTGCCGGCCAGGTCGGCGGTACCCTTGCCGAAAACCTAGCCAACGAAGCCAACGACATCACCATTATCGACAGCGATGGTGCCCGATTGCGCGAATTGCAGGACCGGCTCGACATCCGCACCGTTCAGGGCGCGGCGTCCTATCCCACGGCACTGCGACAGGCCGGGGCCGAAGACGCCGACATGCTGATTGCCGTCACCAACAGTGACGAGACAAATATGGTCGCCTGCCAGGTGGCCAAACTGCTGTACAAGACCCCGACCACCATATGCCGGGTACGAGCCAACGCCTATCTGGCGAAATCCGAACTTTTCTACCAGCGCGACCAGACCAAGGACCTCGACAGCCTGCGGGGTTTTCCCATTGATGTTCTGATCAGCCCCGAACACCTGGTGACCAAACACATCACCCGGTTGATCGAGAACCCCGGCGCCCTCCAGGTACTGGAGTTTTCCAAGGGCCTGACCCGCCTTGTGGCCATCCGTGCCACCAAGGGTGGCCCGCTGGTGGGCCATGAGCTGTCTTACCTGCGCACCCACATGCCCAAGATCGATACCCGGGTGGCGGCCATCTTCCGCAAAGACCGGGCGATCATGCCCGAGGGCAACACGGTGATTGAAGACGGGGACGAGGTGTTCTTCATTGCCGCCGGTGACCACATCAAGTCGGTGATGAGCGAACTCCAACCCCTGGTCAAACCCTACAAGCGCATCTTCATCTGCGGGGGCGGCAATATCGGTCAGCGGCTTGCCCATACCCTCGAGAACCGGTACCAGGTCAAACTGCTGGAGCGGGACCACGAGCGCTGTGTCATGCTCTCGGAGAACCTGCGCAAGACCGTGGTGCTGGAGGGCAACGCCGCCAACAAGGATATCCTGCTGGAAGAGAACATCGAGAGTACCGATGTGTTCTGCGCAGTGACCAACGACGATGAAGCCAACATCATGGCTTCGCTTCTGGCCAAGCGCCTGGGCGCTCGCAAGGTCCTGACCCTGATCAACAATCCGGACTACGTGGACCTGATTCAGGGCGGCGACATCGATGTGGCCATCTCGCCCCAACAGACCACCATTGGCAGCCTTCTGACCCACGTTCGCCGGGGCGATGTTGTGAACGTTCACTCACTGCGCAGGGGCGCGGCAGAGGCAATCGAAGCCATTGCCCATGGGGATCACCGGTCTTCAAAAGTGGTCGGTAAACGGCTTGATGAAATCAACCTGCCAGAAGGCACCACCATCGGCGCCATCGTGCGCCGCAATGAAGTTCTGATCGCCCACGATCATCTCCGGATCCAACCGGACGACCACGTAATCCTGTTCCTGGTGGACAAAACCCGCATCCGGGATGTGGAAAAACTGTTCCAGGTGGGTCTTACCTTCTTCTGACTTAGAAATACACAGCCAGCACGCGTATAATGCGCCTTTCTTTTTTCGGAGCGCCCCGAAGGACAACCGGGGCGCCACACACAGACTGATCAGCAGGCAACCGTCGTGACAGACAAGGCAACGAAACAGACAACTCCGGATATCGGGACCTTCCAGGGCCTTATCCTGGCTCTGCAGAATTTCTGGGCGCAGCATGGCTGCGTGGTCCTCCAGCCACTGGACATGGAAGTGGGTGCCGGCACGTTCCACCCGGCCACCTTCCTGCGTGCCATCGGGCCGGAAACCTGGAACGCCGCCTACGTTCAGCCCAGCCGCCGTCCTACCGACGGCCGTTACGGTGAGAACCCGAACCGCCTGCAGCATTACTACCAGTTCCAGGTGGTTCTGAAGCCATCACCGGACAACATCCAGGAACTGTACCTGGATTCCCTGCGGGCGCTGGGTCTGGACCCGCTCGTTCACGACATCCGGTTTGTAGAAGACAACTGGGAGTCCCCGACGCTGGGCGCCTGGGGTCTGGGCTGGGAAATCTGGCTGAACGGCATGGAAGTGACTCAGTTCACCTACTTCCAGCAGGTTGGCGGCCTGGAATGCTTCCCGGTGACCGGCGAACTGACCTACGGGCTTGAGCGGATCGCCATGTACCTGCAGGGCGTCGACAGCGTGTACGACCTGGTCTGGACCGAGGGCCCGGACGGTGTGGTCACCTACGGTGACGTGTTCCACCAGCAGGAAGTGGAGATGTCCACCTACAACTTCGAGCACGCTGACACCGAGTTCCTGTTTCATAGCTTTGATGTTCACGAGCGGGAGAGCGCACGGCTGATCGAAGCCGGCCTGGCCCTGCCAGCCTATGAACAGGTTCTCAAGGCCTCCCATACTTTTAACCTGCTGGACGCCCGCCACGCCATCTCGGTTACCGAGCGTCAGCGCTTCATCCTGAGGGTTCGCACCCTGGCTCGTGCCGTCGCCCAGGCGTACTTCGACAGCCGTCGCTCGCTTGGCTTCCCGCTCGCCCCCGAGGCGTTGCGCAAGGAAGTCCTTGCCGCCGCTGAGGCCGCCGACGACAAGGCGAAAAGCAAGAAAGGCAAGAAAGCGAAGAAGGCACAGCAGGAACAGGGGAACGCATAACCATGGCAACACAGGATTTTCTGGTCGAACTGGGCACCGAAGAACTGCCCCCCAAGGCCCTCAAGCCGCTGTCTGACGCCTTCACCCAGGGCATTGCCCGGGGCCTGGAAGAAGCGGGCATCGAATTTGGCAAGGTTGAAGCCTTTGCCGCTCCGCGCCGCCTGGCCGTGCGGATCCGGGATCTGGCTGACTCCCAGCCGGACAAGTCGGTTGAAAAACGTGGCCCTGCCGTCAAGGCGGCATTCGACGACGCTGGCAATCCGACCCGCGCGCTGACCGGCTTTGCCACCTCTCTGGGCGTAACCCCGGACCAGCTCGACACCCTGGAAACCGACAAGGGTGCCTGGGTGGTCTACCGCACGGTCGAGCAGGGCAAGCCCACCGTAGAGCTGATGCCGGAACTGGTGGAGCAATCCCTGGCCGGCCTGCCGATTCCCAAGCGCATGCGCTGGGGTGGCCACCGTACCGAGTTCGTGCGTCCGGTCCACTGGGTAGTAATGTTGTTCGGCAACAAGGTGATCGAGGCGCCCATCATGGGCCTGACTCCGGGCAACAAGACCCGCGGTCACCGCTTCCATTGCCCGAAATCCCTGATCGTACCTACGCCGGGTGATTACGAAGTCGTCCTCAAGCAGGAAGGCTATGTGATTGCCGATTTCGCCGAGCGCCGGGAACAGATTCGCGCCGGCGTCACCGAGCTGGCCGAGAAGGAAGCCGGTGGCAAGGCCGTCATCGATGAGGACCTGCTGGACGAAGTCACCGCGCTCAACGAGTGGCCAGTGCCGTTGATGGGCCGATTCGAGGAACGGTTCCTCGAGGTTCCAGCGGAGGCCCTGATTTCCTCTATGAAGGAACACCAGAAGTACTTCCACGTGGTGGCCGCCGACGGGGAAATGCTGCCGCTGTTCATCACCGTGGCAAACATCGAAAGCAAGGACCCGTCACAGGTTGTTTCCGGTAACGAGAAAGTGATCCGGCCCCGGCTCTCCGATGCCGCGTTCTTCTACGAGACCGACCGGAAGACCAAACTCGAGGATCGCATCGACGCCCTCAAGCCCATCGTGTTCCAGGAAAAACTGGGCAGTATCTACGACAAGTCTGTGCGCGTTGCCGCACTGGCCAAGAAAATCGCCGACGCCATCGGCAGTGATCCGGCCCTCGCCGAGCGCGCCGCCATGCTGGCGAAGACCGACCTGGTCACCGAAATGGTCCTGGAGTTCACCGACCTGCAGGGCATCATGGGCCAATACTACGCCGCCAATGACGGCGAACCGGAAGACGTGGCCAAGGCACTGAACGAACAGTACATGCCCCGTTTCGCTGGCGACGATTTGCCAACAACCCTGACCGGCTGTGCCATCGCCATCGCGGACCGTCTGGACTCCCTGGTGGGCCTGTTCGGCATCAACCAGCCGCCATCCGGCACACGGGACCCGTTCGCCCTGCGCCGGGCCTCCCTCGGGGTGCTGCGCATTATCATCGAGCGCGAACTGCCGCTGGACCTGCAAACCTGCTGCGAGTGGGCCGAAGAGAACTTCACCTTGCTGACCGAGCAGAACACCGCCAGCACCGTGGTGGACTATATGCTGGAGCGCTTCCGTGCCCACTACGACGAGCAGGGCATTGGCGCCGAGGTCTACCTGGCCGTTCACGCCCGCCGTCCGACCCGCCCGCTGGATTTCGACCGCCGGGTAAAAGCGGTGGAAGCCTTCCGGCAGCTGCCCGAAGCGCAGGCCCTGGCCGGCGCCAATAAGCGGGTTTCTAACATCCTGACCAAACAGGGTGGCGACAGCATCGGCGAAACGGTCGACGCCAGCCTGCTGCAGGACAGCGCCGAAAAGGCCCTCGCCGAGCAGGTCGACCAACAGGCCGCGAAAGTTCTGCCGCTGTTCGAGAACGGCGACTACGCCAGTGCCCTGAGCTCACTGGCCAGCCTGCGTGCACCGGTGGACAACTTCTTTGATGAAGTGATGGTCATGGCCGACGACGAGGCGGTAAGGAACAACCGGCTGGCGTTGCTGAACCGCCTGCGCAACCTGTTCCTGCGCGTTGCGGATATCTCCCTGCTGCCCACAGCAGGCTGAGACCGGACCAAGGGGCACGCGCACAGCGATGTTGATCATTCTCGACCGGGACGGGGTCATCAACGAGTACGATGGCAACTACATCTGCTCGGCGGATGAATGGCACCCCATTCCCGGCAGCGTTGAGGCGGTGGCCCGGCTCTGTATTGCCGGCCATCGCATTGCCATCGCCACTAACCAGTCAGGCATCGGCCGCGGCTACTACGACACCGATGAGCTGGATGCCATGCACGAGAAGCTCGAGCAGCTGGTGGAAGCCCAGGGTGGCTGCATCGACTTCATTGCCTACTGCCCCCACCACCCCGACGACCAGTGCTGCTGCCGCAAGCCACTCACCGGCCTGCTGGAGCAGATCCGCGAGCATTTTCATCTCGCCAGTCTTGAAGGGGTCATCATGGTGGGAGACAGCCGCAAGGACCTGGAAGCCGGCCACGCCGAAGGGTGCCGTCCGGTACTCGTGCGAACTGGCAACGGCCTGGACACCGAACGCCATCTGGAGGCCCGGCCTATACCCGGCGCCGATGTCAGTATCTACGATAATCTGAGCAAATTTACGGATGCCCTTTTATCCGCCGAGGGCTGGTAAAACCAAAGCGAATCCGTATAATACCGGCCGTTGATCGGCGTGTGGCGCAGCTTGGTAGCGCACTTCGTTCGGGACGAAGGGGTCGCAGGTTCGAATCCTGCCACGCCGACCATTTTCCCGTTTATTCCCTTCCCGTTTTTCCCCCCTAGCGGTACGCATCAAAAAATCGACTTATCGTCGAGGCCGTCAATCACAGCGCTGATTACGTAACTAAAGCAACGGCTCCACAGGCAACAAAGAGAACAGATACACCAATGCCCGTTTGAAAGGGCCGGTATTCGGGTCATGGTGGTGCTCGATCGTTTCTGCACCCGTGAACTCCAGCCATCGGAGATTGCCGTCTTCATCCAGCATAACCTCATAAGCCGCAAGTCTGACTTTCTCGGGAAAGGCGGATTCAAGTGCGGTCGCCAGCTCCGGGCTCTTGATCAGAAAACCCAGCTCGGTGTTCAGATTCGCTGAACGGGGGTCGAAATTGAAGGAACCAACGAAAAGCGACTGACCATCTACGGCGAAGGTTTTGGCGTGAAGGCTGGCGGCCGAGCTGCCGGCAATGCCGCGAGGGCTCGACTTGCTGTCTTCATCCTCAGACCTGAATTTGCGCAGCTCGAACAACTCAACGCCCGCCTCTAATAGGGCCTCCCGGTATTTCGCATAGCCTGAATGCACCAGGGCGACGTCGTTGGCTTCCAGGGAGTTGGTGAGAATCCGCACCTGCACACCGGCGCTTTCAAGCTCGCGAAACAGCTCGACGCCACGATTACCGGGAACGAAGTAGGGCGAAACCAGGGTCACTGTCTTTTCAGGTTCACCCAACGCCAGGGCCAACTGTTGGCTCAATCGACTCTGCTCTCCTTCGAGCCCCTGGGCCTTGGCAGGATCATCGCTCACCATCTCTACCGGCGCCCAGACAAAAGAGACCTCCCGGTCCAGCAATTCCCTGAGAAAATCCGAATTCTGCAAAGCAGCCACGAAGCGCCGGGCTTCAGCATCCTGTTCGACGGAAGCAAGACTTGCTGCCATAGCATCCAGATCCTCCTCATCGGCCCCTGATAGCAACCGATCCGCCGGATACGCGGACTGACTCGCCCAGTAGCGATCAAAATCCCTGGAAACACGATCCACGACAGGCCCGATCGCCAGAACGTCCAGATCCGCGAAAAGGGCACCGTCACCTACACCGAAATACTCATCGGCAATGTTGCGGCCGCCAATGATGGTGGCCTGGTTGTCAGCCGTGAATGACTTGTTGTGCATCCGGCGGTTCAGGCGACCAAAGTCCGTCAGAAAACCCAAAGTCCGGGAACTACGGATCACAAACGGATTGAACAGCCGAACCTCGACGTTGTCGTGATGATTTAACGCCGCCAGGAGATCGTCCAGGCCGGCGATGCCGTTGTCATCCAGGAGCAACCGAACCCGAACGCCACGTTCGGCCGCGCGATATAGCGAGTACAGAAGCAGCTTGCCGGTAATATCGTCCCGCCAGATGTAGTACTGGACATCCAGGGATCTCTCGCTGGCCTCTGCGAGCAAAGCGCGGGCAACGAAAGCGTCCAGTGGATGCTCCAGCGTTGTAATACCACTGAGATCGGGGTGGGTTTCAATCTCTCTGCCAACTGCGCTGCCAAGGCGCGTATCTGCCGTCTGCGCCTGAACGAATGCAACAGACTGTGAGCGGTCTTTCAGGGATGGCAACGCACAACCTGCCAGCAGACCTGTGAGCAGTAGGAGTGCGAGAGGGGCGAAAGTTCGGCTTTCGATCATTTTCAAAGGGGCCTGCGACTATGGGCACAATCTGAAGCATGCCACAGAGTAATCGCTTTATCAGGACAGAGAAGAAACGTCACGGTAGAGCGATCTACTGAGAAAGGCCCGTCCTCAATTCGTTAAGCCTATTTGTTCTATAGATATAACTTTATTGGCTAAGAGCCTCCTGACGGGTTATTGTTATTCCGACATCAAGAGGCGACCCGCCTCCACCAGCAAAACCCGACAGGAGATTCATCATGAGTTTATTGCTTGGCTCTACCGCCCCGAACTTCACCATCGACAGCACCGCCGGCCAGATCAACTTCCACGACTGGGCAGGTGATTCCTGGGTATTCTTCTTCAGCCACCCGGCCGACTTCACGCCGGTGTGCACCACTGAAATGGGCCGCACCGCGCAGCTGGCGAAAGAATTCGAGGCCCGCAACGTGAAGCCCCTGGGTCTTTCCACCGATACCGTGGAAGAGCACGTAAAGTGGATTGAAGACGTCAACGACACCCAGAACTGCGACCTCCAGTTCCCGATCGTTGCCGACGCTGACCACAAAGTGGCCGAGCTGTACGAAATGATCCACGCCGGTGAGAGCGAAACCGCAGCCGTACGCAGCGTGTTCATCATCGACCCAGACAAGAAGATCCGCCTGACCATGACCTACCCAATGGCGGTCGGCCGTAACTTCGACGAGATCCTCCGGGTCATCGATGCCCTGCAAACCGGTGATGCCAACAAGGTTGCCCTGCCGGCCGACTGGCGCAAAGGAGACGACGTGATCATTCCGCCCTCCATTTCCAACGAGGAAGCCAAGGGTCTGTTCCCGCAGGGCTGGAATGAAATCCGTCCGTATCTCCGCACCACCAAGCTTTAATCCGACTCGCGGATAGATAAGGGGCCCGTCGTTCGGCGGGCCTCCTCAATGCAGGAGGAAACCATCATGAAGCATATACTGACAGCCCTGCTCGCCACTATCGCCATTGCCTTCAGCGCCCAGGCGGAAGAGGCACTTTCCCTCACCCCACAGCAAACCTATGACATGGTTCAGGAGCAGGGAGACCAACTCCTGTTTGTGGATGTCCGGGATCCGGTTGAAATCATGTTTATCGGCTTCACCGATGTGGTCGACAAGAATATCCCGTTCAAACTCGCCGATCGCTCGACTTTCCTTGATGACAAGGGTCGGTTTGCCATGAACACCAATCCGGAGTTCGCTTCACAGGTAGAAAAGGCCCTGAAGGAAAAAGGCCTTACCAGGGATGACCTGGTCATCACCATGTGCCGTTCCGGGTCCAGTCGCGGCAAGCCGAGCGCCGAATACCTGCTGGAGCGCGGTTTCACCAATGTGAAGTACATTGACCACGGCTTCCAGGGAAGTGGCGCCAAAGAAGGCAAGAAGAAAGGCATGAGAATTGTAAATGGCTGGCAGAATGACGGCCTGCCATGGTCCATGACGCTGAACGCCGATAAGATCTATCGTCCTTGAGTCAGATATAAACGCCCGGGGTCACTGGACACCGGGCTTGCAAACTCAGAAAGTGAACGTACGCATCTTCGGGTTGAGCATCTGGCCGGCCATTTCCGGCGGCATGGCAACGCCCACGCCGTCAATCAGATCGTCCTCGCCGTAGTCGCTGTTCGGAAGATACAGCGCACAGACCTTCGCCTCACCACCGTTTTTCAACAGACCGCGCAGCATCTGCCCCGGAGTCACATCTTTGGGTTTGAGCGCGGGCGCTTCGTAGGACTTAAGTGCCAGGTCACCGGCTTTGTCGCACAGCAGCACGTTTACCTTGGCGCCCTGCTGGGCCATGGTGTTCGAAAGCACCATCGCCATGCCCTGTGTCTGCAGCGAATCGCTGGACAGGATCACCAGCACTTCTTCAACACCCCCTTTATGACTGTCGGCATAAGCGCTGAAAGGTACGGCTGCAATAACCGCAGCCGCGGCGATGGCTTTGATTGACTTGATCATGGGAAAAGCTCCTTTTTGGGTTGATCGAAAAACTTTGAAACCAATGTACCTGGGCAAAATCGAGCCTTCAGTGACAAAGTCACTTTCGACGCTATGCCTGTGCCGAAGCTGGCCAACCTTGTATATTTCCATTTATGCTAACGATAGAACATTAAGTTTGGTAGGCTTTAATATATCTCAAGCTCACTCGCGCACAGCAAACAAAGACAAGAGGTTCGAGGCATGACCAGCAACACAACCACCACCGGCAGCGTCAAAACCCATACCGTCGTAATCGTGGGCGGCGGAGCGGCCGGTATATCGGTGGCATCAAGCATCCACAAACGGGATGGCAATATCGACATCGCCCTTATCGAGCCGGCTACCCGGCACCACTACCAGCCCGGCTGGACCATGGTGGGTGGTGGGGTTTTCCGGCCGGAAGTCACCTCCAAGCCTATGGCAGAAGTCATGCCCGCTTTTGTTTCCTGGTACCAGCAACCGGTAAGCGCCATCGACCAGGACAACAACCGGGTTACTCTGGGTGACGGTTCTTCCATGGAATACAAAGCCCTGGTGCTCGCTCCAGGGCTGGAGCTGAACTGGGGCGGCATCGAAGGCCTGGAGGAGGCGTTGGGCTCCAATGGGGTCACGTCCAATTACCGCGAGGGCATGGCCAGCTACACCTGGGACCTCGTCCAGAATCTCAAGAACGGCCGAGCGCTTTTCAGTCAGCCTCCCATGCCGATCAAATGTGCAGGCGCGCCCCAGAAAGCCATGTACCTGTTTGCCGATTACTGGCTCAAACACGGCGTGCTGAACAATCTGGATATCCAGTTCCATAACGCCGGCGCCGTTCTGTTCGGTGTGGCCGATTACGTCCCGGCCCTGGAAGCCTATATCGAAAAATACGGCATCAACCTGAATTTCCAGAGCACACTGGTTGCCGTAAACGGGCCCGCACAGACAGCGGTATTCCGCTCAACCGACAGCGAGGGCAACAGCCAGGAGCGCGAGATCAGCTTTGACATGCTGCACGCCGTCCCACCCCAGCGGGCACCAAAGCTGATTCGTGAATCTGCCCTGGCCAACGAAGGCGGCTGGCTGGATCTTGAGGACGATACCCTACGCCATAAAACCTACACCAATGTCTTTGGGCTTGGGGACGTTAGCGGAACCGGCAACGCCAAAACCGCCGCTGCAGTGCGTAAACAGGCGCCAGTGGTGGCTGAGAACCTGGTGGCCACGCTCCGAAACCAGCCGCTTGAGGCCGCGTATCTGGGCTACGGCTCCTGCCCGCTGACGGTGGAAAACGGCAAAATTGTACTGGCGGAGTTCGGATATGGCGGAGTACTGCAGCCCAGCTTCCCGAAATGGATCAACGATGGCACCAAAGCGACCCGAGCCGCCTGGTGGTTGAAGGCCAGGCAGCTGCCAACGCTGTATTGGCACGGGATGTTGAAGGGGCATGAGTGGCTGGCCCGGCCCGCAAAGCGTTAACCCCTGGGAGAGGCTTACCAATGGAGGCTGCCCCACGAACAAACGGCCCGCCAGCGCCATGTGTCGCGTTGGCGGGTAGCGCCTCGGGCGTTGTCATTAGGGAAATTCCTGAGGCCCTTCACCGTTCCCACCGATAGAGTTATTGCAATATTTGTCCTACCCTGACTTAGTAATAAGTCTTTTACGCTAATGTCAGGGTTGATAATGCGCAGAAACCTACCGGTTACGGACAACGAAAAAACCTTCTCACCCAATCAGAAACTTATTTCCTCCACAGATCTCAAAGGTAAGATTAGGCACTGTAATTCGGCCTTTGTGGAGATAAGTGGTTTCAGCCGGGACGAGCTGATTGGCCAGCCTCACAACATTGTCCGGCATCCCGATATGCCACCCGCCGCCTATGAGAACATGTGGGCACACCTTAAGGCCGGACAGCCCTGGATGGGCCTGGTAAAGAACCGTTGCAAGAACGGCGATTTCTACTGGGTCAGTGCCTACGTTACCCCGGTCACCGAAAACGGCAAGGTAGTCGGCTACGAGTCCGTGAGATCCTGTCCCGACAGGAAGGACGTCGAGCGCGCAGAAAAGCTATACGCAGCCCTGAGGGCGGGCAGAACAGGAACCCCTTTCTGGCGCCGCGTCCAACCCCCCACCATCTTTTTGGCGCTTGTTTTCATTGTCACAGGGGCACTGTTTCTTGCCGATCAGAAAATGTTGTCCGAGCTTGTGCTGGCTGGGGGCGTGATTGCCTATGCCGGCTGGATGCATCTGGCCCGAAAACAGCTGATGGGCTCGGTCACCAGGCTACTGGCACACAGCTTCACAGATGATCTGGCCGCAAGAAGCTACACTGATGACGATTTGCCACTTGGGCGTATCAAGGTTGCAGTAAAGGCCCAACAAGCTCACCTTGATGCGGTACTCACCCGGCTTGAAGACTCCGCCGATGAGATGCGACTGTATTCTGTGAAAGGTCGCGAAGTCAGCTTCGAAGCTCAGGAGGCCCTCAAACAGCAGCAGGCCGAAACCGAACAGGTTGCGGCAGCCGTACACGAGATGTCCCATACCATTGCGGAGGTCTCCTCGAACGTCCAGTCCACGGCAGAGCGGGCGGATGGCGCAAAAGAGTTTGCCAATGAGGGGCGTTCCGTTGTGCGCGGGACCCGGGAAGCCATTGAATCTCTCAAAGGTTCCGTTCATGGCATTAGCGCTTCCGTTGGCGAGTTGGCTCAGCAGACTCAGCAGATAGCCTCAGCCGCAAAAATTATCGAAGAGATTGCAGAGCAGACCAACCTGCTGGCCCTGAATGCCGCCATTGAAGCGGCGAGGGCCGGCGAGCATGGACGCGGATTCGCCGTTGTGGCCGAAGAGGTAAGGGGCCTGGCATCCCGGACCCGCAATTCAACGAGTGAAATCCATGGCATTGTCAGCGAACTGATTGCCCGCTCCGAGGAGGCCAACCAGAAAGCCGACGAGGGCAAGCTTTCGGCAGACGAGGGCATGGAAAAAATGCTTTCGGCCGAGAGCACCCTTAATGACATTGCTGAATCCGTCTCCAACATTGCCGAAATGGCAATGCAGATGGCAGCTGCCGTGGAGGAGCAGGCCCAGGTGTCGGATCAGATCAACGAGCAAGTGGAGAAAATCTCGGATCTGGCATCCAACAACCTGTCCAAAGGTGAAGAGTCCACCGAGTGCGTTAAAAACATTGAGCAGATTGCGAACGATTTGCACGAGCTGGTCGTACGTTTCAAGTGACAGGAGGATGGACGCCGCCGAACTTTGTTCAAAAAATAACCACCTGGCCTAGCAAAGTGAGTCACGACCATGGATAGCAGTACCCTGGAAAAACGACGGCTCACCGCCCTTGAGCGTTTGGGCATTCTCGATACGCCCCCGGAAGACCGTTTTGAAAGGCTTACCCGGATTGCCCGCCAGTACTATGGTGTAAAAACGGCGCTTTTTTCGGTGCTTGATGCCAACCGTCAATGGTTCAAGTCGCGTCAGGGCCTTGATGTCAGCGAGACCCCCCGCCCTGTTGCTTTCTGTGATTATGCCATTCAGCAGGACAAGGCGTTTATCGTCTGCGACGCTACAAAGGACCCTCGCTTTTCACAGAACCCACTGGTTACCGGACATCCCAACATCCGCTTCTATGCCGGCATGCCAGTACGTGAGCCGACCGGTTTCAAAATTGGCACCATTTGCATCATCGACGATCAGCCCCGTGATTTCGGGGAACTGGATCTGGACATCCTCCGAAACCTTGCCACGATGATCGAGGACGAGCTCGAGCGAACGTACCTGTCGATCGAGAACCATGAATTCGTGGAAGTGTCTCACCTGAACCGATCGATCCAGCGAGCTTTGAATGTCTTTCTGACCAGTGACAACCAGAATGCGGCCTTCGAGCAGATGCTCAACGATCTCCTGTCGCTCACCGGCAGCCAGTTCGGGTTTATTGGCGAAACCCTATCAAAAGAGAATGGCGCCCCTTATCTGAAAATCGGAGCGATCACCAATATTGCCTGGAACCCCAAAACCCAGGCGTTGTATCAACAGGTCGAACGACGGGGGCTTGTGTTCGATCGCCTGGACACCCTGATTGCACTTCCCATGACCTCGGGGGAGGTGGTCATTTCCAGCGATGTCGCGACCGACCCTCGCCGCGGCGGGCTCCCTCAGGGGCACCCAGATATTGATGCCTATATCGGTATTCCGGTGTTTTCCGGAGATCAACAAGTTGGACTGGTGGGGCTGGCGAACCGTCTCGGCGGATACAAAGTAAAACTGGCCGAAGAGCTCGAGCCTTTGCTGCAAACCCTCGGCAACCTGATCGAGCGCAAAAGGTTGCACCATGAGAAGCAGCAACACCAGAAACGCCTTGAAAAAGCGGCGAACTACGATGCCCTCACCGATTTGCCCAACCGCCGGAAACTCACTGAGATTTTCACCCAGGAGCTGCACGAGGCGAACCTGCGAGAAGGCACAGTTGCCCTCTGTTTTATCGATCTGGATGGCTTCAAAGGCATCAACGACCAACATGGCCACGCAGTTGGTGATGCAGTCCTGAAAATCATCTCCGAACGCCTGAAAGCAACTGTGAGGCAACATGACGCCATCGGTCGTCTCGGGGGAGACGAATTTGTCGCCATACTCCGGGATGTGGAGGATTCGACGGTCTACAACCGCATTCTGGAAGTTGTACGCCGCCCGATCAGTTACCAGAATTCTGTCATGAAACTGTCGGCCAGCATGGGTGTGACCGTTTATCCTGACGACGCCGAGGATCCGGATACACTGCTCCGGCATGCCGACCAAGCGATGTATGCGGCAAAAGATGCGGGCAAAGACAGCTACAGCCTGTTTGACCTCGCCTCCCACTATACCCGGAAAGAGCGTGTCCGCGTTCTCGAGCAGGTTGACGAGGCACTGGCGAAAAAGCAGTTCGAGCTCTACTACCAACCCAAGATCAACTACCGCATCGGATCGGTAGAGGGTTTTGAGGCACTGATCCGTTGGAACCACCCGGAGGAGGGGCTTCTGTCGCCGGCCCGATTCCTGGAGCACCTTGAATTCACCGAATACGCCAGACAGGTTGGCCTGTTCGTGATGGAAAGCGCAGTCGGCGTGATCTGCGAATTCATGAACCTGGGGTTGCCGTATACCGTCAGCATCAACCTGAGCCCCTCCCACTTCCTGAGCGAACACTTCCCGGATGACATCACCGGCACCATGAACGAATGCCCTCACGAGGTGCGGGACCGGCTGATCATAGAAATCCTTGAAACCACTGCCCTGGACGACACCACCACGGTCATGAAAAACCTCAGTGTTTGCCGCAATGCCGGACTGGGCATTTCCCTGGACGATTTCGGCACCGGTTACTCATCATTGAACTATTTCCGGACCTTGCCGGCCCAGGAAGTGAAAATAGATCGAACCTTCGTGGGAGATCTGATCGGGAACCAGGATAACTCGATGATCGTAGAAGCGATTTTGCGCCTGTCCCAGAGTTTTCAGAGGCGTACTGTGGCAGAAGGGGTAGAAACGGCCGAACAGGAGGAGCGTCTACTGTCTCTTGGCTGCGATGTTGGCCAGGGTTATCGTTACAGCCCACCGCTTCCACTTGCAGAAGCGCTCGAATGGGCCAACACTTTCACTTGGGCCCGTTATCGTTCGGGCCAGAACTAGCCGCGAAATCGCGGCCTTCGTGTGAGGGATCACATGCATCTGTCTGCAGAAACAAGGCTCAATGCCATTCTCGATGGTACTGGCGCGGGTACCTGGGAATACAATCTGGACACCGGCGAAATTATCTTCAACGAACGCTGGGCCAGTATGCTCGGCTATACCCTGGAAGAGCTTGAACCTCTATCCTTCGAGACGTGGGAGCGCCTCAGTCATCCCAGCGATGTCGAATCAGCGCACGAGGCTCTCAATGCTTACCTTAACCGGGAGGCCACCAAGTTCGAGTGCGTGGTTCGCATGCTTCACAAGGACGGTGACTGGCGTTACATCCACACCCGCGGAACCCTGTTCAACAATGACCAGACGGCAGAAAGCCGTTGGCTGATGGGTACGCATCTTGATGTCACGGAAGAGAAAGTTTCCCAGCACCAGCTGCAGCAGCTTGCCGAATCTCTCCCCGGGGTCATATATACCTTTACTCTCAATAAAGATGGCAGTTTTCACTTCCCCTATATGAGCCGCAAGGCCAAGGATTTCTATGGCGTAACGGCCGCGGAAACCCAGACCAACCCGGAACGGATGTTCGAAACCATTCACCCAGAGGATGTCGCAAAAGTTCACGAGACTATCGAACTCTCCCGCAAGACGCTAAGCGAATGGGTTTGTGAATACCGCATCATCAAAGATGGCCAGACCCAATGGTTGCGAGGGGTTTCCCAGCCAGAGCGAAATCCCGACGGTAGTACTACCTGGCATGGCGTTATTACGGATATCGACGACCAGAAGCGCCTGGAATTCCAGCTGGAGGCCCTCACGATTACCGATGAACTGACAGGGCTCTATAACCGGAGATACCTGCTCAGAAAACTCGAGGAACTGGCTGACCAATCCGCCCGCTATAACCATCCGTTCTCATTGCTTTCCCTGGACATCGATTTCTTCAAAAGCGTCAACGATTCCTGGGGCCATCTCACCGGCGATAAGGTATTGCGCACGGTGGCCAATCTGATCGAAACGCGGACTCGCAAAACCGACATTGTTGCGCGCACGGGAGGCGAAGAGTTTATCGTTCTGATGCCTCACACCACCTTAGGTGATGCTCGCCAAGTTGCCGAGTCCCTGCGTATCGGTATGGAGACAGAGAGTTTTCTCAGTGAAGATGACACTCCCTTCAACGTTACCTTGAGTGCCGGGGTCGTATGCTGGGACCAAAGCATAAACGGTGTGCGGGATCTGCTGTCCGCATGCGACCAGTTGCTTTACCAGGCAAAACGGGCAGGCAGAAATCAGGTCGTCGTCAGCGAAATCGGCGCTGAAAAGAGCTGACAGCCAAAAAACAGCGTATTCTGGCGTTCGACAACAACCCGAATGGAGAAAAAGCATGATCGGATACGTCACCCTTGGCGTCAGTGATATGGAAAGAGCAAAGGCATTCTATGCCGAATTGTTGAGCGACCAGGGGGCCAAGCTGCTTCTGGACATGGGCCGTATCGCCTTTATCGGCAAGCGCATGAGCGAGCCCATGATCGCCGTTTGCGTTCCCTTCAACGAAGAGCCCAACCATCCCGGCAACGGCAATATGGTCGCCCTTCCTGCGGGTTCCAAAGAGGGTGTGGATGCCATGTACAAGAAAGCGATCGAACTTGGTGCCACCTGCGACGGCGAGCCCGGGCAGCGAATTCCGGACCAGTTCTACGGCGCCTATGTGAAAGACCCGGACGGTAACAAGCTGGCGTTCTTTGTATTCGGTTGATTAATTGCGGCCCTCAGACGAGGGCCGCAATTTTTACATTTTCAGCTTACCGCTGTCGCCACTTCCGCCTTGCCGGTTTTCAGCAACGCGTAACCGAAACCGATCACCAGTGATCCCACGGTAATCGCAATCAGATAGGGCAATACGGTACTAACCGCATTCGGAATGGCAAGCACAAACAGCCCGCCGTGGGGTGCCATCAGCTTGACGGTGAACAGCATCGACAGGGCACCGGTAATTGCGCCACCGATCATACACACCGGGATAACCCGCAACGGATCCTTTGCCATAAACGGTATTGCACCTTCCGAGATGAAGCACAATCCCAAGACAAATGATGCCCGTCCGGCCTGGCGTTCCGCCTCTGCAAACTTACGCCGGGCGATGAACGACGCCACACCCATGCCGATGGCCGGTACCATTCCTGCCGCCATGATGGCCGCCATGGGTGCCGAGCCGCCGCTGCCCTCAGACAGCAGACCCACGCCGAAGGTATAGGCCGCCTTGTTGACAGGCCCTCCCAGGTCAAAGCACATCATGGCGCCCAGAATGCCACCAAGCAGGATCGCATTGGTCGTTCCCATACTCTCGAGGAAACCGGTCAGGGCGCCCATGATGGCGGCCATGGGCTCTCCGATCACATAGATCATCCCCAGGCCCGTCACCAGACTGGCCAGCAAGGGAATTATGAGGATTGGCTTCAGCGATTCGATGCTCTCCGGCATCGGCAGTTTCTGGCTGATAAAGCGCGCGACATAGCCGGCCAGGAAACCCGCCACAATACCGCCGAGGAACCCAGCTCCTAACTCACCCGCCAGAAACCCACCGATCATGCCCGGGGCCAGACCGGGACGGTCGGCAATCGACCAGGCGATGTAACCAGCCAGTAATGGAATCATCAGCTTGAACGCCGTGCCGCCACCAATCTGCATCAGGGCAGCGGCCAGCGTGCCTTCCTCCTGAAACGCTTCAATCCCGAACACGAAGGACAGTGCGATCAGCAAACCGCCAGCAACCACCATGGGCAACATGAAGGACACGCCGGTGAGCAGGTGCTTGTAGGGCCCTCGCTTTTCGCCGCCTCCGGCACCACTGGTAGCTTTCTGCTGGCCGCCTTCAAAAACCACGGCCTCGGCCAGTGCATCACGGACGGTATCGGCTGATTTTTTCAGGGCCGCACCGGTCGAGGTCCGCCATACCCGCTTGCCGGCAAAGCGTCCTGGGTCCACCTCGATGTCACAGGCCAGGATCACCACGTCGGCAGCAGCAATTTCTTCGGCAGTTAGAGGATCCTGCGCGCCAACTGAGCCCTGGGTTTCCACCCGGATCTTGTGGCCCGCGGATTCCGCGGCAGCGGTCAGTGCCTCCGCCGCCATAAAGGTATGGGCGACGCCAGTGGGACAGGCAGTAACGGCAACGATCCGCTTACCGGCAGAGCCACTGCCGACACCGGGACTGGTTGCGATAGATTCCTGACTGGCCATTGCCGGGTCCCAGGGTGTGGCCTCCGCCTGCGCCCGGGTGAGGATGGCGTCCGGGTCTGGCAGGGCCGCGGTGACCGGAATCTGCAGCAGCCGCTTGCCTGCATAGGCGTCCAGATCTACCGGGACACCGACCGCGGCAATAACAAGATCGGCCTGTCGGATAGCCTCTTCGCTGGGCTTGTTGTCGGCTTTACCATCCGGGCCTCGAGTATCAGTGGTAACAGACCAGCCGCGCCGGTTCGCCGCACGCTCAAGGGCCCGGGCAGCCAGAAAACGAGTCGCCACGCCCTGGGGGCAGGCAGTCACAATGATCAGATTCATAACCGTATCTCTCCGGTGTTGTTTTCCGCGGGCCACGGCTGCACCCGGGTTTGTTGGAGAAGGGAGGGAAAGTCCGGGGCCTCGGGGTCTCCGACGCCAATGTGTTGCACGCATTCGGCAGACAAAGCGGTGGCAAACTTCAATATTGCCTCGTCGGGCTGGCCCAGAAGCACACCGTGAAGCATGCCCGCCAGCAGCGTATCGCCGGCGCACACGGTGCTGACCACCGAGACCGGAGGTACCTGCGATCTCAAGGTGCCGGCCGTTGACGACCAGAACACGCCATCCGCGCCCATGGATACCACCACGTGGGACACGCCGCCGGCACGGATGCCGTCAACCGTAGCTGCCACTGAGGCCAAATCCTTCAGGGGTGTGCCGGCCCAGTCAGACAGCTCATCCGTGTTGGGTTTGATGGCAAAGGGGCCAGCTTTGATGCCGGCCTTGAGACCCTCGCCACTGGTATCCAGCCATACCGGTTTGTCTGCTTGGGAAGCTTGCTCGACAAGGTTTGCCAATCCAGAAGGCGGAAAGCCATCTGGCAAACTGCCTCCGATGACCACCGCGTCGCATTCCGGCAGCAGGGATTTAAGGCGGAGTTGAAGGCGCTGAACTGCGTCTTCCGGGACCCGGAAACCGGGGCCATTCAGATCGGTTACCCGGCCGCCAGCCTCAGCAATCTTGATGTTGATTCGGTTCTGGCCGGGAACGCGTACAAAACTGTCCTGCAAGCCCTCTGCCTCAAACAGACGTTCAAAGGGCGCGGCATTGGCGTCGCCCAACAGGCCTGCAACGGTGACCGAATGGCCCAGACGCGCAAGCACCCGAGCCACATTGATGCCTTTTCCGGCCGGCTCCATCAGGGTATGACCTGTTCGATTTACCTCTCCGAGAGTGAGGGGCGCCGTCTCAACACTCAGATCTAGAGCAGGATTCAGGGTGATTGTCAGGATACGGGCCATCACCAGGCCTCCAGGGCATCACGTACCTCGGACGCCGTTGCCAGAGACAGCGCCTTTTCAGCCTGTTGTCGGGCGTTTTCAAGGTTCAGACCGCGAATACAGGCCTTAACCAGGGGCACCCGACGACTGGTCACAGACAGTTCGTCGACATCCAGCCCGACCAGAACCGGAATCGCCTGGGGATCTGAGGCCAGCTCCCCACACACCCCGACCCAACGGTTGTGGGCATGGGCAGCTTCCACGGTCATCCGGATCAGCCGCAATACCGAGGGGTGCAGTCCATCCGATTCCGCAGAGAGCTGCCCGTGGCCGCGGTCGATGGCCAGTGTGTACTGGGTCAGGTCATTGGTACCTATCGAGAAGAAATCCACTTCCGGCGCCAGGGTCGAAGCCAGCAAGGCACAGGAGGGCACTTCAATCATCACGCCGACCTGAACATTACTGGCCGAAACCTCGCTCTGGACTTTTGTAACAATCGCCCTGGCTGCTCGGAACTCCTCGAGATCCTTCACCATGGGGAACATGATGCGAAGGGGGCGATCACCTGCCGCGGTCAGCAGGGCCCTGACCTGGGTTTCCAGAATGTCCGGGCGGGTCAGTGACAAGCGGATGCCACGCATGCCCAGAAACGGGTTGTCTTCCTGGGGTAACGGCCAGTAATCCAGCGGCTTGTCGCCACCCACATCCAGGGTACGGGCTACCAGGGGCAAACCGTCCAGGGCATCGAATGCGTTCTGGTATTCAGTGACTTGAGTGGCCAGATCCGGCGCTTCCGGATGGGCCATGAAAATGAACTCGGTTCGAAGCAGGCCTACACCGTCGGCGCCCCGTTCAACAGCATCCGGGGTGTGGGCGGTGTTGCCGAGATTGGCGCAGACTTCGATGGTATGGCCATCTACGGTGGTAGCAGGTTGATTGCGGTTCTCATGAGCTTCGGCCTGCAACGCTTCCAGTTGTTGCAGACGGCGACGGATCTTCTCGCAGCGTTCGGCCCCGGGGTTCGGCACCAGGCAACCCCGTTCGCCATCCACCACCAGATCGGAGCCATTCAGGATTGTCAGTATTCGCTCACCGGCACCCACGACCGCAGGCAGCCCCAGGGCTCGGGCCAAAATCGCACTGTGGGACGTCGCTCCCCCGCGGGCTGTGACGAGGCCACGCACCCTGGTGGTATCCAGCCGAGCCACATCCGATGGCCCGAGATCGTCAGCCACCAGGATATAAGGAGTGTCCGGCGGCGTCGGCATGGCCACGCCACAGAGGTTGGACAGGACCCGGCGCCCGACATCCCGCAGATCCGCGGCACGTTCGGCCAGCAAACGGTCCGCCAGCGCTTCCTGGGCCCTGGCCGCGGTATCTATGGCTTTCCACCAACCTGCCTCGGCGGACGCCCCTTCGTTGATCGCTTCCAACGTAGCCTGGTAGAGATCTTCGTCCTGAAGCATTTCCACGTGAACCGAGAGAATAGGCGCGGCTTCGCCGCCTTCCGCCTGACGGATCAGGGTTCGAAGCTGACCGTCAGCACTATCGACGGCCTGTTTGAGGCGCTGGATCTGTTGTTCGCTATCTTCTGCGAATTGCGGATATTCAAGGGTCGGCTGTCGCATGACGAAAGCCGGTGCCAGCGACAGTCCGGGAGATGCGGCAACCGCTTTAACCGGCTGATCATCCGTCAGTGCGGGAGCCTGTTCGGCTTCAGGCACCTTGGTTTGCGGATCCGCAGACCGCAATGGAGAAACTTTTTCACCCAGGCCGCCTTCAATGGCGCTGGTCAGAGACTGAATGGCCTGGCTTGCGTCATCCCCAGTCGCCGAAAGCAGCAACGTCTGACCCCTGCGGGCGCCCAGGCCGATCACCCGAGTCAGGCTGGTAGCGGATACTGCGGCACCTTCGCCTTCCAACAGGCGCAACCGAATACTGGCATTGTGGCGACGCGCCTCCTGGACGAGTTGCTTGGCGGGTCGCGCGTGTAGGCCATGGGTATTCAACAGGGTGACTTTAGCCGTCACTGCGTCGGCCGCCTCGCCGGAAAGCCTTGCCAACAAAGCCTCAGCACTCAGGCCCAGAATAGGTTCATCACCAGCCAGGAAAGTATCGATGCGCTCCAGCAGGTCATGGCACTCATCACCGGGTCCGGCCAGACAGAACACCCCACGCAGCTCCGCAGTTGCACGCTTTGGTGTTGCCAATGAAAGGGTCGGGCGCCTGGCGCCAACAGTGTGGTGGGTCAGCCAGAAGCCCTGACCAAGGTCCACCGGCGGTTGGCCGACAATGCTGGCCAGAAAATCCGTGTCGACGCACCGCAAACTCTGCAGACGTGCAGCTGCAATCAAGGCCAGTTCGTTCGGTGTGGAGGCATCTATTCCCAGACAGAGCGTCTCGCTGTCGCATTTGGCAACGGCCGGAGCTTTGGAAAGCAAGGCAACCAGTTCCGCGGCATCCGTAGCATGGCCAAGCTTCTCAGCCAGTCCTGGCTTATCCAGTACCCGGGTCAAATGTCGGAGAATATCCAGGTGCTCGTCGGACTGTGCAGCGATGGCCACCAGTACATTTACCCGCGCACCATCGTGCCAGGTGACCCCCTCGGGGAATTGAAGAATGCGAACACCGGTTTCAAGGACGGCATCCCGGCTTTCCGGTGTACCGTGGGGAATGGCGATGCCGTTGCCCAATACCGTGGAAGACTGTTGTTCACGGGCGTTCATTCCAGCCAGGTATTCCGGGCAAGTCCGGCCAGCGCGCTCAAGGTCTCGAGCAGCCTGTTGCAGTGCGTCCTGCCAGTCAGAGGCAGTGGCACCCAATCGAACGTCATTGGCAGTTAGCGTCAGCATGAGGTTGCCTCGCTTTTTGTTTTGATACTGCGTATCAGTTTTTGTTTGCTGAATCGTGTCAGCATGCTTAAAATCGATGGTGAAACAGATATGATCAGAAATCAAGCAATCTTTTAATCGGAGCTGTCGTCCATGACCCTTGCAGAACTTGCCCGGCTTGCCGGCGTTTCAAGAACCACGGCCAGCTATGTCATTAATGGTCAGGGGGCTGCACGGCGCATCAAACAGGACACCATCGAAAAAGTGCTTACGGTGGCTCATAAGCACAACTTTCAGGTAGATACACAGGCGGCAGCGCTACGGGGTGGGGCCAGCCGGACCCTCGGATTTATTCTGCCGGATCTCGAGAACACCAGTTATGCCCGCCTGGCCAAATTGCTTGAGCAGGGCGCGAGGGCGAGAGGCTATCAGCTCCTGATTGCGGGCTCTGATGACGACCCCGAGACCGAAAAGTCCCTGGCCCGAGCACTGAAAGCAAGGCGCTGCGACGCCCTGATAGTCGCCAGCGCCCTGTCCCTGGACGACCCTTTTTATCCCCAACTGCAGAAAGAAGGTCTACCGGTGATTGCTGTCGATCGCGCCCAGTCTCCGGATCAGATTCGATGTGTGGTCAGCGACAACCGCTCAGCAGCCGAGATCCTGACCCGTTCTGTGCTGGGAGGAGAAACCGGCAGTATCGCCTGGCTGGATGCCGTGCCGGAGATCGCCATGACCCGGGAGCGCCGGGAAGGTTTTATGGCGGCCGCAAATGAGGCCGGCATTGCCCCGCTGGTAGAAAGTGGCCTCCACTACGATCGCGCCTCCGGTGCCGCAATGATGCGTCGGATCCTGACTGACCATGGCTTGCCGGATGCCTTGGTTACAGCCTCTTTCACACTGCTTCAAGGGGTTCTGGATGTTCTGCTCGATCAGCCGGACCCGCTTCCGAAGGCTCTGAAAATAGCGACCTTCGGCGATGACCGGCTGCTGGACTTTCTTCCACTGGCGGTCAACTCTCTGCCCCAGGATCATGAGGCCATCGCCAATGCGACACTTGAGCAGGCACTGTCGGCTATTGCACAGGAAGGCCCTGTAGACACCATAGTGATTAACCGGTCTCTGAAGACTCGGGCCGCGGATCGGCAGAGTCGCCCTGTGCAAACCACCAGCGCGGAAAAAACCTGCTGATGGCCGGCTGCAGAAACCGGTCATCAATGAGCCAGATCACCCCCCGGTCTTCCGGGGTGCGAATCACCCGCCCCGCCGCCTGGGCCACTTTCTGCAGCCCCGGAATCAGATAGGTGTAGTCATAGCCGGCGCCGAAGCGTTTTTCGAGGCGACCCTTCAGGATTTCATGCCAGGCATCGAACGGCGGCAAGCCCAGGGTGGCCACAAAGGAACCGATCAACTGATCGCCGGGCAGATCAATGCCTTCACTGAACACCCCGCCCAACACCGCAAACGCCACACTGCCCTCCGGGTTCCGGAAACCGGCCAGAAAGTCTGCTCGATGCTGAGGCGACATGCCCGGTTGCTGAGCTCGCTGGGGTATATCCGGCGCATGCTCCGCCAACGCGTCGCTGGCCTGCTTCGCGTATTTGAAGCTGCTGAAAAACGCCAGGTAATGCCCGGGCCGCTCACGGAACTGGCGGGCGATCAGGTCGGCAATCGGTTTGAGTGATGCCTCCCTGTGAGCCTGGCGGGTGCTGATACCAGGCGTGAACTGCACCTGCAGCTGGTCGGCGCTGAACGGGCTGGGCAAGGAGGTAAAACGGGAATCCTCGGGCAACCCCAGCAAATCCCGGAAGTAAACACCGGGGCTCAGGGTGGCGGAAAACAGCAGAACCGAATGCGCCGCCTCGAACCTTTCCCTCAGGAAATCCGCCGGAATGAGGTTCTGGATGGTCAGGCTGGCCCGCCCCCGACCGGCGCGCTGGAACTCACACAGGGAATGATCACCAAAGGAGTCCGCCAGCTTCATGAAGGCGACGCTTTCAAACAACAGCTCCTGCAGGGCCAGATCCGGGGGATTATCGGCCAGGTAATCGGTCAGATTCGAGACCATGGCCTGCAGGGCACCCAGCAATTGCGTCGGCAGTGTCTCCAGAAACTCCGGGCTTTCTGTATCAGCCTGGTAATCCCGGATCAGGCTCTGCCAGGCGCGGGCGGTGCGATCGATGGCGGATTTCAGCGGCTTCGGTGCGGTTTTTTTGATCCTCAGTAAGCGCTGCTGATCCAGCCGAACCGAATACATACCCCGGCCACGGTCCACCAGGTTATGGGCCTCATCCACCAGCACGCTGGCCTTCCAGCTGTTCTGGCGAATCAAACCGTGGAGCAGGGCGGATTGATCGAACAGCCGGTTCACATCCCCGATCACCACATCGCTCCACCGGGCCATTTCCTGGGCCAGAAAGTAGGGGCAAATATCGTGACCGGCGGCGATCTTCGCCAGAGTGTGCTGATCCAGCGTGCCTTCGCTCTGGGCGGCTTCCGCCCGGGCGTCAGGAAGCCGGTCGAAAAACCCTTTAGCCAGGGGGCAGGAATCGCCATGACAGGCCTTGTCCGGGTGCTCGCAGGCATCGTCTTTCGAGACCAGTTCCAATGTTCGCAGTGGCCAATGCTGGGCAGCTTGAGCCGAACGCAGGCGGGCTACCGCATCCATGGCCAGCTGACGGGCGGTATTGCGACAGGTGAGGTAGAACAGGCGGTCCTGGCCGGCTGCTGGCATCGCCATCAACGCCGGGAACAGGGTGCCGAGGGTCTTGCCCAGGCCTGTGGGGGCTTCCAGCAAAAGGGTGCCGGACTTTACCGAGTTTTTGTACACCGTCTCCGCCAGCTGGCGCTGCCGGGGGCGAAATGCGGGGAAGGGGAATCTAAGGCCTGAAAGCAGGACATTGCGCTGCTCGCGGTGATGTTCTTCCTGCTCAGCCCAGGCCTTGTAATGACTACACAGGGTTTCCAGTTCCTGCCAGAGCTCTTTGGCACTGGCGGTCTCCACCACTGGCGTTTCCTTGTCTCTTCCAGTGTCGTAATAGATCAGTGCCAGCTCCAGGGTTTTCCGGTTTTCCTGCCGGCACAACAGCGCGCCGTAGGCTCTCAGCTGAGCGCGATGGAGTGCCCGCTGATGCTCACGGATTCGGGACAGGTCGCCCCGATGGGTTTTGATCTCTTCCAGCCGGCCTCGGTGGGGGTTATAGATATCGGCGCGGCCGGAAAGCAATAACCCCATACATTCACCGGTCAGTAAATGCTCGCTTTTATAGCCGTAGCCGCGCCGGGACTGGATTGCCTGATGGCCAGCAATGCCCTCCTCGGCACTGGGTGCCGGGGTATAGCGGAAGTCCAGGTCGCCCTTACGCGCGGCAAACTCGCACAGAGTCCGGACGGCAACTGTCACCGTCATTCCATCGCCTCGCTCGCCTGCCATCGCACGTAACAAACACTGGCGGGGATGCCTTCAACCGCAAAGAACTCGAGCCAACGAATCTGGTGGTCCTGCAAACGGTCACCCGGCCCCTTCACTTCGATCATTTCATAACGCTTGTCAGGCTCAGCCGAATTGGGGAGAAACCGGATCAGATCAGGAAAGCCGCTACGATGCTCCCGGATATTCAACAGCAGGCGACGGAACAGGCGTTCCAGATCCGCCGGTGGCAGACAGTCCAGCGCCAGGCTCAGCAGTTCCTCGGTGATGACCGGCCAGATGACGAACGGATTGGTGGTGCCCTGTTTGGCCCGGTAATTCGCCAGTATCCGCTCCCGATAACTGCCATCCGCCAGCCGCGCAAAGCATTGCTCGAACGATCCCTTCCGACGGCTGACGAAATCTTCCCGGGTCAGGTCCGCCGGGCCCACATGGAAGGGATGGAAAAAGGCCCCCGGCACCGGCGCAAAAATGGTTTGCCAGCACAGAAGGCCGAACAGGCCGTTGATCAGGGTGTTCTCCACATAAAGCACGGGCGCCTCGTCCCGATACAGGTGGTCCCGAACGGCGTATTCGACCGACCCGACCTCGGGCTTCGGCAGGGTGAAGGTGATCTCCCGGATGAGCGGCTGCTCTGGGGGCGGTGGCGGTATCTCGCCAAGCCGGCTCGCAAGCCGCTTGAGAATCCGCGCCAGGCCCTGGGCTTCAGCATCGCTCAGTTCCTGGTTCTGCCACTCGGAGGCAATGGCCCAGGCTTCCTGGTGACGCTTCATCCGCTCCAGCAACCGGAGCTGTTTCAGCCGCGCTTCCCGATGGCCGCTGCTGGCGAAAGCCTCCAACGCCAGCTTCCGTTCCCCCTGGCGCTCTGCCTGCCGGCCCAATTCCAGCAACAGCCGGTCCCGGCGGCTGGTCAGCCAGGCGTTATCCGAGGGTGCCGGAACCGCCTGCCAAACCTCGTGGGCGAGTACGCCCTGGTCCAGCCATTCCCGGCACTGGTGCATGGCAAGATACAGGTCGACCTCTGAACGATACTGGAACGCCCGGGAATCAGGCGTGAAGGTCACCGGCTCATACTGCTGATGGCCCAGTTCCACCAGCACAAAATCGGACCAACTCTGGCGGAGGTTGCCGAAAAACATCAGGCGCACCCGGTCAAACAACGCCATGGTTTTGAGCCTGATAACCGGTCTGGCGTGCTGGCCGAGCCAGTCGGCAACGATCAGAGGGTCGGGAAATCGCAGAAGCAGAGCGTCCCGCATCCGGCCTTTGGGCAGGTTGGCGGGCTCTCCGGCCGCCTTTAAAAGCGGCTCCATGGCCGGACGCAGTTCTCCAAGCGTGAACAACCGAAACAGCTCATCCAGGCTGAGCAGAGGATCGGTGTCCAACCAGCCTGCCTCCATGATTTCGTCGAGGGCACGGGCCTCTGGTACGCCGAGCTCCGGATACTTGAGCTTGTCCGACCGGAAGAGATCGCCCGTGCGCATCACCATTCGGGTCAGCAAGGCCCGGGCCGGCATTGAAAGGGTATGAAAACTGGCCAGTCGATCCAGCTCTTCTGCTGTCAGCAAGTCACCGTGATGGCTCTGAACCCAGCCAAGGACGGTTTCCATGTTCTCGAGGTAATAGAGCGGATTATCGAGATCCGCAGTGGCCAGTTGTGTGCTCTGTCGCTTCGCCGGTGACATGGCCAGGTTGATCTTCCTTCAAGATGGTTCGGGAAAGTGACGCTACCACGTTGAGCCGTCGGCATGACATTAACGTAGGTAAGACACTGATTACAGGAGAACACCATGACCGCACCCATCCTGATTACCGGCGCCGGCCAACGCATCGGCCTGGCCTTTGCCAGAGCCTGCCTTGACCGCGGCCAGCCCATCATCGTCACCTACCGCTCCTATCGACCGGCCATCGACGCGCTGCAGAAGGCGGGAGCAGTGTGTCTCCATGCGGATTTTGCCACGAATGCGGGCATTGATGACTTCATCCAGGCCCTGAAATCCCGGACGGACACGCTACGTGCCATTATCCACAATGCCTCGGACTGGATACCAGAGAGCGAAGACTCCGACCCGGCAGACGTGATGAACGCCATGATGCAGATTCACGTGATGACACCTTACCGGATAAACCTCGCGTGCCGGTCGATGCTGGAGCAGGAGGGTTCGACAACCGACATTATCCACATGACCGACTACGTGGTGGAGAAGGGCAGCGCGAAGCATATCGCCTATGCCGCCAGCAAGGCAGCCCTGACTAACCTGACCCTGTCGTTCGCCCGTCTACTGGCGCCCAGGGTCAAGGTGAACGCCGTGGCGCCGTCCCTGATCATGTTCAACCAGGGCGATAGCCAGGCGTATCGGGAGAAAACCCTGAAGAAGTCGCTTATGGGAATAGAACCGGGGGCTGAGGTCGCTGTCGCCACGCTTCAGTTTCTGCTGGACAACCCCTATATCACGGGCCGCACCCTGCCCCTGGATGGTGGGCGCCATCTGGTTTGATACCGTTAAATGCCCAGCTCGGCCGACTGGAGTCTCACGCCGGCCACCTTCCAGACCCCTTCAGTGAGCACCATCCGGTAATAGGCGTCCCATCGCTTGCCCTCCGGCCCCTGCAAACGCACCACCTGGATTTCAAAGGCGCCGTGGGGCACGCGCTGGGTAAACTCGATGGCCGTGGCGTTGTGCACCGCCGGGTAGGCTTCACGAACCATATCGACAAACACCTGTGACGACCCGAATCGACGCTTGATACCCTCGGAGGCGTGGGCCCAGGCCTGCTCCTCGTCGTTGTTCGCAAACGCTTCGATCTGGCGCAGGATGGTGTCGCGGATTTCTGCGTCTTTGTCTCTGGCCACAGACTGTGGGGACCCGAGAACCGCGAAGCCAATGAAAGCCAGAAGCACGGGAATCAGCCACTTTCCGGAAACGATGTGTTGGTGACCCATGATGGCACCTCTCTATTGTTCATCTTTTAAACAATACGGTCGGATCAGGGCTCCGGATTCGCGTTCCGCCAGCCAGCTTGCTCTCACCGACGCCCCTTCTCCGGCCAGATGATCTTCATCAGGCCGCCAGTGATCGCCAAAGGCGTTCCGGAACAGGGCCCGGGTGGCAATGGCACGCCATTCGTCGCGATACCCGGTATCGAGCCTTTCCGGATACACGTACAGGTCTTTGATTTCCTGATCAATTTTTACTTCCACGTGGTCCGGGGGAAACAGCATCCGCATGGCCAGCAGGTCGTAGCTGTCATTCAACTGCTCGTCCACGGCGGCTTTGACCAAATCAATCCTGCTCATAATTGCTCGTTTTATGACCTGTAACGGAAAGCGTTTCGTACTGTTCCTTACGACAACAAACCTGCGGGAGACTTCCCATGCACATGGACACTGGCGAACTGAAAAAACACAAGCACGACACGATTTCTCTGTTGGAGATTGTCTCGATGGAAGGGCGCTATTATATGGCGCGGTTCTATCTGGATGGTCAGGGCTACGTTCTGACGGACCCCTACGACAAGCCAGTCATGTTCACCGGCGCCTGCGCGGTGCGAGAACATTTCCACGAATACGAGGTCGAGCGCACCGAGGTGATTCCGCCGACTGGAACCGATGAAATGATTGGTATGCCTGACAGCGGCTCCGAAACCATGCGGGTCCCTCTCTAGGGCCCGCTTGACGTTCCCCTAGCTTCCAGCGAATGAGAGCGAATCCACCAGATCGGCGCCGTTGAAAACGGCCCCGTGAAAATCGCTCTCCGGTATCTGATTGAGCGTAAACACGATGGCACTGGCGGCCTGTTCGGCACTCAGGCAATCCCCCGACGTCAGACGATTGGCCAGCCACTCCGCGTGGGGCAGATCTAACTTGCCCGCCTTGTCGATATGGCTTCGAATACCCGGCGTATCCACCAGCCCCGGCTGAAAGAGGCTGACAACCGGCCCGTCCGACATGGTGTCGAACTCAACGGACATCTGACGCACCAGCCGACGCAGCGCCATCTTGCTGATCCCGTAGCTGCCCGTTCCGGGTTGCGCATGCTTGTCCATACCCGCACCAATCATCACGATTCGCGACGAGGGTTCACCCCCTTTGAGTATCGGTAACAACGATTGGGTGAGCAGCATGGGCGCGGACACGTTCACGGCCAGGGCTTCCTGGAAATCGATGAGCCCAAGGCTGGCAAAATCCGCAGCCGGCTCACCCACGCCAGCGCAATACACGAACGCTGAGAGATGATCGACGGCATCACTTAGCTGTTGAGCCAGATTGCGGGTGCTTTCGGGATCCGCAAGGTCCACTTCCAGCGTCATCACTTCACGGTCGGGCGCCTCCACGCGGAGCTTTGTCGCGACCTCCTCCAGCTTCGACACGGTGCGACCTGCAAGGATCAGGTCGTGGCCTTGAGCAGCAAGTTCCAGGGCCAGGGCCCGCCCAATGCCCGACCCCGCGCCAGTGATCAGTGTCCACATAGTGCTTCTCCCTTTTGCCGATAATTCACGACACCGTTTGTCGCGACGGGCCGTTATGATTTTTGGAGATCAGACGTTTCAGACAGTCCGCATCTGTGGTCACATACGGTAACCTGTAGCAACAGGATTGAACTGCACACCAGACAAGGAAATTCATGGCCGCACTCTCCACCGAGCCCACCGAGCTACGCGCCAGGATCGAACCCGGGTTTCACGCAATCCACGCCAACC
This sequence comes from Marinobacter flavimaris, assembly GCF_045057155.1. Lineage (NCBI taxonomy): Bacteria > Pseudomonadati > Pseudomonadota > Gammaproteobacteria > Pseudomonadales > Marinobacteraceae > Marinobacter > Marinobacter flavimaris. The sequence goes on along the minus strand of NZ_CP171359.1, from coordinate 3,588,582 downwards.
ATCTGGAAGACTTGCGCCGGGCCGTTGTCTACATCTGTCGGCACAACCCCATGCCGCCACTGGAGAGCGAGACCTTCCTGGTGCAGAGCAACGGTATTGCCCAGTGGCTGAAGCTGGCGCTGGCGGAGAAGCGCACCGAAGATGGCCTTGAGGGCGGCCTCGGGATCGCTGCCGGTATGGATTTCCTGTTCCCGGCCCGGTTTATCTGGCAAGCCTACCGGGCCGTGCTTCCGGACGGTGAGGTACCGGAACAGTCGCCCTTCGACAAACGGCGGCTGGTGTGGCGGCTGTACCGGTTATTGCCACGTCTGGTGGGGCAGGACGAGGCCTTTACACCGCTGGCCCGGTTTCTGGAAGGTAACGATCCGGACCTGCGCAATTTCCAGCTGGCGGAAAAGGTGGCCGATCTGTTTGATCAGTACCAGGTGTTCCGGGCCGACTGGCTGGCTGCGTGGGAGCAGGGCAAGGACGTGATTATCACGGCCCGGGCCGAGGAAAAGCCTCTGGATGCGGAAACCCGCTGGCAGCCCCTGCTCTGGCGCCGGCTGGTTGAGGATGTGGGCGCAGACGCTCATACCAGCCGCTCGCAGATCCATACCCGGTTCATGGAACAGGGCCAGCGACTTCAGGCGCCGGCCAACCCGTTCCGGCTGCCGACCCGCATTGTCGTCTTTGGCGTCTCCTCATTGCCCCGGCAAGCGCTGGAAGCCCTGTACGTCCTGAGCCGGTTCAGTCAGGTGGTGCTGTGTGTTCACAACCCCTGCCAGTTCTACTGGGCCGACATCATCAGCGACCGGGAGCTGCTCACCGCCGAACGCAAACGTGGCAGGACCCATCCGGCACTTTCCGCCATTGAGGATCCGGACCAGCTGCACCAGCACGCCAATCCGCTGCTGGCCGCCTGGGGCAAGCAGGGCCGGGACTACATCCGGCTGCTGGACGAGTTCGACAACCCGGACCAGTACCGTGGCAGCTTCCAGACTCCGGACCAGAAAATCGATATTTTTTCGGACCATGGCAACGAGGACGCACCGCGCCTGCTGCATCAGCTGCAGAACGATATCCACAACCTGACGCCCCTCCAGGAAATCCGCCAGCAACAACGACAACTGGATATTCAGCGGGATCATTCCCTGGCGTTCCACGAGGCCCACAGCCCGCAGCGGGAAGTGGAAATTCTGCACGATCAGCTTCTCGCCGCCTTCAACGTCGATCCCACGCTGCGGCCCCGGGACGTCATCGTGATGGTGCCCGATATCAACGTGTACGCGCCCCACATCCAGGCCGTATTCGGCCGCTACCAGCCGGGCCGGAAGCGCCACATTCCCTTCACCATTTCCGACCAGGGCCAGCGCCACCACGAGCCGGTTCTGATTGCCCTGGAAACCCTGATGTCACTGCCCCGCAGCCGTTTTTCGGTGAGTGAGATCATCAGCCTGCTGGAAGTACCTGGCATACGGGACCGTTTCGGAATCAATGAAGACGAGATCCCCCTGGCTCGTCGCTGGGTCGAGGGCGCCAATATCCGCTGGGGTCTGCACGGCCAGCACCGGGAAAGCCTGGACCTGCCCTCCGAGCTGGAGCGCAACACCTGGCAATCCGGGCTGCGCTCAATGCTGCTGGGCTATGGTATGGGCGACGATGAGCCCTGGGCCGGTGTGGAACCCTTCGGCGAGATCGGCGGTCTGCAGGCCAGTCTTGCCGGCCGCCTGAACGACTTTGTGCATCAGCTGGAAACCCTCTGGCAGGCGCTTCAGACCCATCGCACACCGGGCGAATGGGAACGCCTGTTTTCAGAGATGCTCGGGCAGTTCTTCCACAAGGTCGAAGGCAGCGACCTGTTGCTGCTGAACCGTTTCCGCCGCCAGTTGGAGCAGTGGCTGGAAGACGCCCTGGCAGCAGGCCTTGAGGACCAGACCCTGCCCCTGAACATCGTCAAGGATGTGCTGCTGGAGGGGCTGGATGAAGGCGGCCTGAACCAGCGTTTCCTGGCCGGCAAGGTCAATTTCGCCACCCTGATGCCCATGCGTGCCATACCCTTCCGGAAAGTGTGCCTGCTGGGCATGAACGACGGCGACTATCCCCGCTCCGGGCCGCCGGTGGATTTCGATCTCATGGCCCAGGATTACCGCCCGGGGGACCGCTCCCGCCGGGAAGACGATCGCTACCTGTTCCTGGAAGCCCTGTTGTCTGCCCGGGAGCAGCTTTACATCAGCTGGGTCGGCCGCAGCATCAAGGACGATTCGGAACGGCCGCCGTCGGTTCTGGTGGGGCAGCTTCAGGATCATCTGGACAGTCTCTGGTCTGTGTCAGGGCAACCCGAAACCAGGGTCATCGAGGCACTGACGACCCAACACCCGTTGCAGCCGTTCAGCCGGAGCTATTTCCCGAAAGCCAACGGGCTGGAGGAGGGTGGAAAGGGGGAAAACAGTTCGCCCCATCCCCTGGCCGAGGTGTTGGAGGCACGCCGGTTATTCACCTACGAGCGGGAATGGCGCAGTGCCCATGGTGGTGAGGCTGCCGCGCAGACACAGTCGGCACTACCTTACCAGGCGCCCGAAGAGCCCATCAGTCTGAACGATCTGGCGGCTTTCCTGAAAAAGCCCATCGATACCTTTTACCAGCGCCGGCTGCAGGTGCGCTTCGAGGATGTCGAAGACGACGACACCGACAACGAGAATTTCGAGCTGGACGGCTTGGACCGCTGGCGCCTGGACAACGAGCTGATCCAGGACGGGCTATTGAAAGCCAGCAGCGAAGAGGAACTGCACGATCGGTTGCAGGCAACTCTGGACCGCATGGCGCGACGCGGCGACCTGGGTATGGGCGTGACCGAACACCGCCTGCGTTCCGAGCTGGCGGGGCGCTTGCCCGATCTGTTCGAGCGTTACCAGAACGCACTGGCTGACTGGCCGGAAGCGGTTGCTGAACCGCTGCCCTTTGATTACCGGTTTGAAAGCGCCCTGGGTTCGGTGGAAATCGCGGATCTGATCGACAACCTGCGCTGCAATGCCCAGGGAGAGCTGTGCCGGCTGGTGGTGGCGAGTTCCAGCCTGCTGACCGGTTCAGGATCCAGCAAGAAAGTACGCTATGCCAATCTGATGCGGGACTGGCTGATCCATCTGGCAGGCCAGCTCGGCGGTCAACCTTTTGAGACCCTGGTTCTGGGCAAGGAGGAGGGACGGAAATTCCGCTTTGCTCCATTGCATCCAGAGCGGGCCAGACCGTTGTTCGAAACGGTGCTCAGCGGATGGATGGACGCCACCACCCGGGCGCTGCCCATTCACTGCGAGGCCGGCTTTGCCTGGATCACCAGTTTCTACGGCAGCAAAAAGTACGTCGGTGACCATGAACGAGCCATATCAGAGGCGCAGCAGGCCTATTCCATTGCTCTGGAGCGGGATACGGGTTACCTGAGAGGAGCCTTTGAAACACCGGAGCTGCTGATGGCCAGCGGTGAATTCGAAGCCCTGCTGCATCAGCTCTACGTGCCGGTTTGGGAAGCCGAGCAGGACAAATCGGCTGCAGATCAGATCGGAGGCCTGGAATGACCGAGCAGATGACCAACCGGAATCCGAACCTGGATCCCCTGGCACTGGCCCTCAACGGCAGTGCTCTGATCGAGGCCAGTGCCGGCACCGGCAAAACCTTTACCATTGCTATTCTGTACGTACGCCTGGTGCTTGGCCACGGCCAGTCGCCCGACAGCCCTCTGCAGAACCTGCTGCCTCCCAACCTGCTGGTGGTCACTTTTACCGAGGCCGCCACCAAGGAACTGCGTGACCGTATCCGCACCCGGCTCACCCAGGCCGCCGAGGTGTTTTCTGACGCGCCCGACGAGCCCAATCCACCCGCGGAGACGGCACTGATCTACCAGCTACGGGATGAAAGCTACCCGGATCCGGCCAGCTGGCCGGAATGCCGAAAGAAGCTGCTATTGGCCGCCGAATGGATGGACGAGGCGGCGGTATCGACCATCCACAGTTTCTGCAACCGCATGCTCAGCGAGCACGCCTTCGACAGCGGCAGCCTGTTCAAACTCACCCTCGAAACCGACCAGAGCGAATTGCTGGACGAGGTCGCCCGGGATTACTGGCGCACCTTTGTCTATCCTCTGCCGCCGGCGCTGATGGACGAGGCCCTGAGCCACTGGAAAACCCCCGGGGACCTGCGCCAGGGTGTTCGCAATCTGATTGACGATCCCCTGAGCCTGGGCACACCCCCGGAGAGCGTTCATAAAGCCATCGATCAGGTGGTCCGCCGGCGTCTGGAACAGTCACAGTCTCTGAAAGCCCACCCCTGGAGCCAGTGGCGCGATGACGTCATCGAGCTGCTGAGCGATCTGAACAAGAGCAAGCGACTCCATGGCGCCAGCAAGAATGCCATGATCAAGGTCTGGGATTTGCTGGTTGCCTGGGCGGAATCGGACGACCTTTTGCCCGAAAAGATCGATAGCGCCGCGGGCTTCAAGAATCAGACGCCCGAAGGGCTCGACAAGATTCTCAAGGGCGATGATCCTGCCCCTCATCACCCGGCCTTTGATGCCATCGGAGCGCTGCTGGATTTCAGCCAGAACCAGCCCAACGCCAAATCCGACATTCTGCGCCACGCCAGCCACTGGATTGCCGAGCGGCTGGAGTCAGAAAAGCAGAAACGCTCGGAAATGGGCTTTGACGATCTGCTCACCCGGCTGGACGATGCGCTGCACGGCCCCCGGGGCGACCAGCTGGCCGCGACGATCCGTCGCCAGTTTCCCGTTGCTCTGATTGACGAATTCCAGGACACCGACCCGGTGCAGTACCGGATCTTCGACCGCATCTATGATGTGGCTGGCAGCGATTCCGGTACCTGCCTGCTGATGATCGGGGATCCCAAGCAGGCCATCTACGGCTTTCGGGGGGCCGATATCTACACCTACCTGCAGGCCCGGCAGGGTGTGAAAGAGCGCACCTACACACTGGGTAAAAACTTCCGCTCCGCCAAAACCATGGTGGCGGCGGTTAACCGGGTCTTTGAACACAGTGACCAGAACAGCCGGGACGGCGCCTTCCTGTTCGGCAAGGGCGATACGTCACCGCTGCCGTTCCAGGGTGTGGACGCCAATGGCACCAAACGAGTCTGGGCGATTAACGGGGAAGCGCAGCCCAGCCTGGTGTTCTGGACCCATGAATCCGGGGAAGAGGACAGGGATGGCAATCCGAAAGGTATGGCCAAGGGCACTGCCACGGCCGATGTGGTGGAAACCTGCGCCAGTGAGATCGCCCAATTGCTGACCCTGGGCCAGGCCGGGCAGGCGGGTTTTGCTTTGCACGATAATTCAGAGAATCTGGAGCCGGTTGCCCCCAAAGACATCGCGATACTGGTCAACAACCGCAACGAGGCCAGCGCAGTGCGGGACGCCCTGGGCCAGCGGCGTATCAAGAGTGTGTACCTGTCAGACCGCGATTCGGTGCTGACCTCCCGGGAATCACAGGAAATGCTCTGCTGGCTTCGGGCATTTGCCGAGCCCCGGCAGCTGGCCTATATCCGCGCGGCCCTGGCTACACCCACCCTCGGTCAGTCCTGGCATGCCATGAATCAGCTGCTGACCGACGAGCTCGTGCTGGAACGGGAAATCGAGCGCTTTATTGGTTACCAGCAGCAATGGCAGAAACAGGGTGTACTGCCCATGCTGCGAACCTTCCTGATGGATTTCGAGGTGCCAGGCCGGTTACTGCAACGCCCTGACGGCGAACGGCGGTTGACCGACATTCTGCACATTGCCGAATTGCTGCAGCAGGACAGCCTGCAACTGGACGGCGAACATGCCCTGGTGCACCACTACACCCAGATTCTGCGTGTAGCCGACGAGGAAGATGAACACCGTACCCTGCGGCTGGAGAGTGATGCCGGCCTGGTGAAGGTCATCACCGTGCACAAGTCCAAGGGCCTGGAGTACCCGCTGGTGTTTCTGCCCTTTGGCACAGCTTTTCGCGCCCAGAGTGAAAAGCAGGCCTTCGTGCGCTATCACAATGAGCAGGGCAGGCTGGTCACGGTATTCGACCCGTCGCCGGACGACGTGGCCAGGGCTGACCGGGAGCGCCTAGGTGAGGATATCCGCAAGTTCTACGTAGCCCTGACCCGGGCCCGCTTCGCCACCTGGGTCGGCACGGCGGCCCTGGACAACTGGCAGCAAAGCGGACTGGGCTACCTGATTGGAAGCGAAGGGCAAAGCCGTATCAGCGACTGCCTGGGGAAACTGGCAGAGGGCAGAGCAGAGATCCGGATAACCCCGTTACCGGATCCGGACGACACGCACTACCACGAACCGGCGCCGGAAGCGCTTGGCCCGGCCATGGTCTCTTCCCGCGAGGCCAGAGAGGACTGGTGGATTGCCAGCTACTCCTCCATCGAATACACCGGCATGACCGGCACCGGGATCGCGTTTACCGGTGAGGTGGAAGATGCCCAGACCCAGAACCTGCTGGAAGAAAGTACCCTGGACGAAGAGGAAAACCCGGCTCAAATGGCCAACCAGCGCAACCAGCATAACTTCCCGAAAGGCGCCGGACCCGGCACCTTCCTGCACGAATTGCTGGAATGGTGCACGCAGCAGGGGTTCCAGCGGGTTGTGGATAACCCGCCGCTGCTTCATGAGCAGCTGACCCGGCGCTGCGGCACTCGTGGTTGGAACGAATGGGTGGAGCCGCTGGTGCGCTGGTTGCTGGCATTGATCAGCAAACCATTGAGCCTCGACCGGGCCGGTGCAGAAACCGTCTGCCTGTCGGACCTGACCACCCTGCGCCCGGAACTGGAGTTCTGGTTTGAAAGCCGCAATGTCAGTATCCGGAAACTGGACCAGCTGGTAACCGCGCACACTCTGAATCGCGCGGACCGTCCCCGAGTCGAAGAGACCCGATTCAACGGGATGCTCAAGGGGTTTATCGATCTGGTGTTCGAACACAACGGGCGCTATTACGTGCTGGACTACAAATCCAATACCCTGGGCGAAGACAACAGCGCCTATACCGATCAGGCAATGGGCAACGCCATCCTGGATAAACGCTACGATCTGCAATACGTGCTCTACCTGCTGGCCCTGCACCGGCTGCTTAAAGCCCGTTTGCCGGATTACGACTACGACCGACACATTGGCGGCGCGGTGTATCTGTTCCTGCGAGGCATTGATTCCAGCACAGGTGGCGCCTTCACCGACAAACCGCCCAGAGCCCTGATTGAACAACTGGATGCCCTGTTTGATGGCGAGTCGGTTGCGGAGGTGGCCGCATGAGCCGTTCCCGCTCCCAAACCGGAAAGTCCGACCACCAGATTGATCTGTTCGCGGAGGACATCGCTGCGGAAACGCCGACCGTACCCGCTGCCGGTGATACCACCTTCGATATCAACGATCTGCTCTCGAGCCCGGATAGAACCGAGACCCTGCTGCTGCACTGGCAGCAGGCGGAGTGGATCCGCGCGCTGGATGTGGGGTTTGCCCGGCTGATCCGGGAGCTCTCGGAAGAGCAGGGCGAACGCCCGGACCCACTGCTCCTGCTGCTGGCGGCACTGGTCTCCCATCAGGTGGGGCGTGGCCATGTCTGCGTCGATCTGGGCAATCTCCTGGCCGATGCCGGGCATACCCTGTCACTGCCGCCAGAGGAGTCGGTCCAGGAGCCGCTCACCGATTCCGGCACCAGCGAGCCGGACCGGCCCAAGCCCGCCGACGTGCTTGCACTTGTAACGCTGCCGGAATGCTTGATCATACTGGAAGGCGCCTGCGCCGTAAGTGATGGCTCACATACAACACCCCTGGTGCTGAACGGAACCCGGCTCTATCTGCGCAGATTCTGGCGCTACGAACAACGCATTGCGGCGGGTATCCGGCACCGCCTGGCTTTGCCATCACCCCTGGCAGATCCGGAATCCGGTCCGGCCCGCACCCTGTCTCTCGCTCTGGATACGCTGTTCCGGTCGTCAGAACCGGTGGATTACCAGAAACTGGCCTGTGCCCTGGCGGCCCGCAACCATTTCGCCGTGATCACCGGCGGGCCGGGCTCCGGCAAGACCACCACCGTGGTCAACCTGCTGGCGGCCCTGCAGGCCGTCGCCGGGGAATCCCCCGAACGGGCCGGTCGGAAATACCGGATCCGCCTGGCAGCCCCGACCGGCAAGGCGGCAGCCCGACTGAACGAATCCATCGGTGGTGCGGTGAGCCGTTTACCCCTTGCCGAACTGCCGGGCAACGTGGACCTGAATGATATCCCCACCAGGGTCACTACCCTGCACCGGTTACTGGGCAGCCGGCCGGATACCCGCAAATTCCGCCATAACCGGGACAACCCTTTGCTGGTGGATATCCTGGTGATCGACGAGGCCTCGATGGTGGACGTGGATCTTATGGCGTCGGTGTTTGATGCCCTGCCCGCCAACGCCCAGCTGATCCTGTTGGGCGACAAGGACCAGCTGGCCTCGGTGGACGCCGGTGCGGTACTGGGGGAGCTGTGCCAGCGGGCGTTGCTGGCGCATTACACTCCGGAAACTGCCCGGTGGCTGGCCGCCTTGGCCGGAGGCGAGATACCGGAGTCACTGGTGGACGAAACCGGCCAACCCATGGATCAGGCCGTGGCCATGCTGCGCAAGAGCTACCGGTTCCGGGAGGACAGCGGTATCCGCGCCTTTGCCGAAGCTGTGAATACCAATGCGCTTGATAACGCCATGTTGCGCCAGATCCGGCAAGCAGAATTCGACGATGTCATTTTGCTTAACAGCCGGTCGAAAAGTGGGGATACGGAAGACACCCTGGACCTGGTGTGTCGACATGCCATCACCGGCTCACCAGAGGCATTCCGAAATGCCGGGCAGGGCCGGCAAGTGAATGGTCAGAGCCTGCCACCACCCGTTGGTTACCGCCATTACCTCGAACGCTTGCAGAATCATGGCCTGAACGAAAACAGCCCCCGCGAAGACTGGGATGCGATGGCGGTGCAGCTCCTTGAAGCCTTCAGTGACTTTCAGGTGCTCTGTGCCCTGCGCAAGGGCCCCTGGGGCGTAGAAGGCCTCAACGACCGGATCGCAAAGCAGTTACTGGCTGAAAAACTGATCCCGCGGGCCGAGGGCTGGTATGAGGGCCGGCCTGTGCTGATTACCGGCAACGACTACAACCTGGGCCTGATGAACGGCGACATTGGCATTGCCGTCAACGTGCCCTGGGATCGGACCGACACCGGTGAGCCCCGCTATACCCTGCGGGTGGCGTTTCCGGATAGCGACACCGCTGGCGGTATTCGCTGGATCTCGCCCAGTCGTCTACAGCAGCTGGAAACCGTGTACGCCATGACGGTGCACAAATCCCAGGGTTCGGAGTTCAACCACACCTGCCTGGTCTTGCCGGACCGTTTGAGCCCGGTCCTGACAAAAGAGCTGGTCTATACCGGCATCACCCGCGCCAGAAACTGGTTCAGCCTGATTGTTGGGGACATTCCGGTGCTCAGGGAGGCCGTCTCGCAGCAGGTCTCCAGGGCCTCAGGTTTGGCGCTCGCACTTGTGGAATCTACTGACTAATGGGTATCGCCTCCAGCTACATGTTCTTATATGATCGCCGGGAACTCTCTGACATGCAGTACGTGGAATGCCCTCTCATTCTTTTTATCTTCAGCAAGACGAAGCCTCACGTCTAAAAACCATTCTGGAAGGGACCGGCGCCGGAACCTGGGAATGGAACGTCCAGACGGGGGAGACGATTTTTAATGAGCGCTGGGCGGAAATCATCGGGTATTCGCTGGAAGAACTTCAACCGGTGTCCATTGACACCTGGATGAAGCACGCCCATCCGGACGATCTGGCTCTCTCAGAGCAGAAGTTAACGGCTCATTTCCGCGGCGACTCCGAGTATTACGAGTGTGAAGCCCGCATGCGTCATCGCGACGGCTATTGGGTTTGGGTCCGAGATTATGGTCGCCTCGTCAGTCGGACACTTGAAGGTGAGCCCGAGTGGATTTCCGGAACGCACATAGAGATCTCCAGCAGCAAGCAGTACGAACAGAGGCTGGAGCAAATCAAGGCTGAGCAACAGCAAACGATCCAGCGTTTTGAAAAAATGGCGTCGCTCTTGCCGGGTGTGGTGTTCCAGTTCGAGATCAAACCGGACGGAACCATGACGTTTCCCTATGCCAGTGCCGGCATTGAACGGGTCTATGGCGTGACGCCTGAGCAGGCGCTCGCCGATGGGACTATTGTATTCCAGGCCATTCATCCAGAAGACCGCGGCTTTGTTGAACAGACCATTAACCACTCGAAGAAAAGCGGCGAAAACTGGATCTGTGAATATCGGGTTATAAACGAGGGCGTGGTCAGCTGGGTTCTGGGCCGTTCCAAACCGGAATTCAAGCCGGACGGTACGGTCATCTGGCACGGCGCGATCCTGGATATCACCTCCCAGAAAACGCTTGAAGAAGAGCTCCGACAGACATCAACCACTGACGATCTCACAGGTGCAGCCAATCGGCGTCGCTTCACCGAGGTGCTGTCCTGGGAGTTTGAGAGGCTGAAACGGAACGGCGCCGGCTATGCGGTCGTACTCTTCGATTTTGACTGGTTCAAGAGAGTGAATGATCATTACGGGCACCACGTTGGTGACCTTGTCCTGAGGGAGACTGCCCACCGCATCAAAAATGAACTGCGTACGGGCGACACGCTGGGGCGAATCGGTGGCGAGGAGTTTGCCGTGCTCTTGCCTCAGTGCGACGAGAACAGTGCCAGGCAATTTGCAGAACGCCTTCGCCGATCCGTTGAACAATTGCGGTTCATTGGCTTTGATGAACTGCGGGGCACCATAACCTGCGGCGTTGCCATTTCCGACCGGACTGACGAAAAACCCAGCCAGATTCTGGTACGTGCGGACCAGGCGATGTACCGGGGCAAGGCTCAAGGCCGCAATCAAGTGGTCGTGTTTGACTACAACGATCAGGATTCCGGCTGAATTTCGGTATCCCCGCCATCAGACTGGTGTTGCTGGAACCACAGCCGGGCGTAGTGCCCGTTCCGGGCCAACAAATCCTGATGGTGTCCGCTCTCCACGATTTTTCCGCCCTCCATCACAAGGATGCTGTCCGCATCCATAACAGTCGACAGCCTGTGGGCAATCACCAGTGTTGTGCGCCTCTGGCTGACTTCCTTGAGCGCCGTAAGGATGGCCTGCTCCGAAAGTGAATCGAGGGAGGACGTGGCCTCATCCAGGATCAGCAACGGCGGGTTCTTCAGGATCACCCGGGCAATGGCCACCCGTTGTTTTTCACCACCGGAGAGCTTGAGGCCCCGTTCGCCGACTTTGGTTTCATAACCCTCCGGCAAGCTGTGGATAAAGTCTTCCAGGTGAGCCATTCGAGCTGCCCGGTACACCTCTTCTTCCGTGGCTTCCGGCCGGCCATAGGCCAGGTTCTGGTAAAGGGTATCGTTGAACAGCACCGTATCCTGAGGCACCACACCAATCGCCGAGCGCAGGCTGTCCTGGGTCACCTGCCGAATGTCCTGGCCGTCGATCCTTATGGCGCCCTGATCGACGTCGTAAAAGCGGAACAGCAGGCGGGCGAGGGTGGACTTGCCGGCGCCACTGGCTCCCACCACGGCAATCTTGTGGCCGGACGGGATGGAAAAATTCACATCCTTCAGAATCGGGCGGTCCGGTCGGTAAGCAAAGTGGATGTGGTCAAACTGCACTTCGCCCCTATTCACGGCCAGCTCGGTAGCATCCGGAGCATCTTCAATCGCCGGTTTGTCCGCCAGCAGTTTGAACAGGCGCTCGACATTCACCAGTGCCTGCCGGATTTCGCGATAGACAAACCCCAGGGCGTTCAGGGGAATGAACAACTGGAGCAGGTAGGCGTTGATCATGGTGAAGTCACCGAGGGTGATCTCACCACTGGCCACTTCCCGGACCGCCATGGCCATGATCACGATCATCGCCAAACCGATAATCAATGCCTGACCGGAGTTAAGCGCGGCCAGGGACAGGCGGTTTTTCAGACGGGCCTGTTCCCAGTCGTCCAGATCCCGATCATAAACCTCGGCCTCGTACCGCTCGTTATTGAAATATTTGACGGTTTCATAGTTCAACAGGCTGTCTATGGCCCGCGAGTTGGACTGGTTATCCCGGGCATTGGCTTCGCGCACGAATTTCGTCCGCCATTCCGTGATCTTGATGGAAAAGACCACATACACCACCACGGCTACCAGGATCGCCAGCACATAACTCACGTTAAACACCACGAAAAGAATGCCGGCGACCATCAGGATCTCCAGCAGGGTGGGCACAATGTTGAACAGGGTAAAACGCAGCAGGAAGCTGATGCCGTTGGTACCCCGCTCGATATCCCGGGCCAGGCCACCGGTCTTTCGATCCAGGTGGAAGGCCAGTTCCCTCTGGTGCAGGTTCTCGAACACTCGCAGGGACACCCGGCGCATGGCCCGTTCAGCTACCCGGGCAAATACCGCATCCCGAAGCTCATTGAACAGGGTGGCGCCAAAGCGCAACGCGCCGTAAGCCACCACAAGGATCACCGGGATCCAAAGCAGCATGTCCGCGCCGCGGTTCTGGTCGAGGTAGTCGACGATGTATTTCAGGGCAATGGGCGTGGCAACGGTCGCCAGCTTGGCCAACACCAGCAAAACCAGGGACAGGACTACCCGGCCGCGGAATTCGGCCAGATAGGGCCAGAGGCCTGAAATGATTTTCCAGTCCGGTTTATGATCTGCCGGGTAATCGTTGTCGGCGTAGGCTCTCAATTCATGTTCCTTCCGCTTCGGAGTAGTCGAGCGCGCGGGTGGAGCAGCTTGCCAGGACACGCTGTAAATACGTCCCTGTACGCTCGGCGAAAGCCATCCCTGGCTTTCGACGGTCCTGGCAAGCTGCTCCACCCGCACGCTCTTGCGTAGCTGTATGATAGGTCTTGTATGGAGTACAAACCGTATTGTTAGCGGAGTCTACAGCACCCCGTATCCAGGAGGCACATCATTAACACTCGTCACCGCAAGGCCCTGAGACTGGTCATCGACTTTATCAGCCCCTATCGCCGGGCTGTCGCCGGTGCCCTGGTGGCGCTGATTTTTACGGCCGGAATTACACTCGGGTTAGGACAGGGTCTACGTATTCTTGTCGATCAGGGATTAGCCACCGAGTCGCCGGAGAACCTGGCCAGGGCCATCGGTCTGTTTTTCATACTGGTATTGGGGCTCGCATTTGGCTCGTTTGCCCGGTTCTATCTGGTGTCCTGGATCGGCGAACGGGTGGTGGCGGATATCCGCAAAAAAGTCTTCAACCACCTGATTGATCTTCATCCGGGCTTTTTCGAGCAGAACCGGGCCCTGGAAATCCAGTCCCGGTTTACCGCTGATACCACGGTTCTGCAGTCGGTGATTGGCTCCACGGTTTCCATTGCGCTGCGCAATGCCCTGATGCTGGTCGGCGGGTTGCTGCTGCTGTTCATTACCAACGCCAAGCTGGCGAGTATCATTCTACTGGGCTTTCCACTGGTGATTGCCCCCATCCTGTTCTTTGGCCGGAGAGTTCGCGCGCTGTCCCGGCTCAGCCAGGACCGGGTGGCCGATGTTGGCAGTTATGTGGGCGAGAACCTTACCCAGATCAAGACCGTGCAGGCCTTTAACCATCAGCCCCACGACCGTCGGTATTTTTCCGAGGTGTCGGAACGGGCCTTCGACATAGCCCGGCAGCGTATCCGGCAGCGGGCCTGGCTGACCACGCTGGCTATTTCCCTGGTGATGGGCGCTGTGGGCATCGTTATCTGGATAGGGGGCCTGGACGTTATTCACGGCCGGATCAGCCCGGGTGAGCTGGCGGCCTTTGTCTTCTACAGTCTGCTGGTGGGTGTTGCTGCCGGCGCCATCAGCGAGGTCATCGGCGAGTTGCAGAGGGCTGCAGGCTCGGCGGCGCGGCTGTTTGAACTGTTACAGACTGAGCCGGCGTTTGAACGCAAGGAGTCGACACTGACACTCCCTGAACACGTTCAGGGGGCAATCCGGATTGAGCGGCTGAGCTTCAGTTACCCGGGGCGGCTGGAACAGCCCGCGCTGACAGATCTTTCGCTGGAGGTCAGGGCCGGCGAGACCCTGGCCCTGGTGGGGCCGTCCGGAGCCGGAAAATCCACGCTGTTCGATTTGCTGCTGCACTTCTATCAGCCGACAGAGGGCCGAATTCTACTCGATGGCGTCGACACTGCCGATCTGTCTCTCGATGCGCTGCGCCGGTGTTTTTCCCTGGTGCCCCAGAATCCAGCCCTGTTCCATGGCACGGTGGCCGACAACATCCGTTACGCCCGGCCTGATGCCAGCCAGCAGGATGTCGAGCAGGCTGCGAAGGTCGCCCATGCCCATGATTTCATCCAGAGCCTCCCAAAGGGCTACGGCACGCTGCTCGGAGATGCCGGCCTGGGGCTGTCCGGTGGCCAGAAGCAGCGTCTTGCCATCGCCCGGGCGCTGCTGGCCGATGCGCCAGTGCTGTTGCTGGATGAGGCCACCAGCGCACTGGATGCAGAGAGCGAGAATCTGATCCAGCAAGCGATGCCAGCTCTCACTGCCGGGCGTACCACCCTGGTGATTGCCCATCGCCTGGCCACGGTCCGGGACGCGGACCGGATTGCCGTTATGGACCAGGGACGCCTGCTGGCGGTGGGCACCCATGATGAACTGATGCGCCATAACGCCCTCTATCAACGCCTGGCAAAACTGCAATTCCGGGACAATGCGGCCTGAGGGCGACAATAGTCGGTTTGTTTCCTGTGACCGTACTACTTACACTGTTAGGTGAAACTTTCGAACCTGAACCCAGGGAGAATGGCAAAGTGAGCAATAAAGAATTGCAGGCACTCAAAGAACGCTACGTTGCGGCGGGCGCGGCAAGTCCCAATGAACAGTTTGCCGACCATGCAACGAATGCAGAGCTGTGGGATGCAGACGGCAAGCGCATGATCGATTTCGCCGGCGGCATCGGCGTACTGAACATCGGCCATCGCCACCCGAAGGTGGTAGAAGCGGTCAAGGCACAGCTGGACAAGCTGATGCATACCTGCCAGACGGTTATGCCCTATGAGGGCTACGTGAAACTGGCGGAGAAGCTCAGCGGTGTGGTTCCTGTGCGTGGCCACGCCAAGGTAATGCTGGCCAACTCCGGTGCCGAGGCCCTGGAAAACGCCATGAAGATCGCCCGTGCAGCGACTGGCAAGACCAACGTCATCTGCTTCGACGGTGGTTATCACGGCCGGACCTTCTACACCATGGCCATGAACGGTAAGGCAGCGCCGTACCAGACGGATTTCGGCCCCATGCCCGGCACCGTTTATCGCGCGCCTTATCCGGTTCCGTACCACGGCGTCAGTGAAGATGAAGCACTGCGTGGCCTGAAAATGGCCATGAAAGCCGATTCCCCGGCCCACAACACCGCAGCGATCGTTATCGAGCCGGTGCTGGGTGAGGGCGGCTTCTACGCGGCTCCGACCAGCTTCCTCAAGGAAATCCGCAAGATCTGCGACGAGAACGATATCCTGATGATCGCAGACGAAGTGCAGAGCGGCTTTGGCCGGACCGGCAAGATGTTTGCCATCGAGCACAGTGGCGTTGAGCCGGATCTGATGACCATGGCCAAGAGTATGGCTGATGGCATGCCGATTTCCGCCATCGTCGGTACCGACAAGTATATGGACGCGTCCGGTCCGAACTCTCTGGGCGGCACCTACACGGGCAGCCCGACCGCCTGTGCAGCAGCCCTGGCCGTATTCGACGTGTTCAAGGAAGAGGACATTCTCGGCAAGTCCCAGGCGCTGGGCGAAAAACTGAAGCAGCGCTTCAGCCAGTGGCAGGAACAGTTTGCCCACGTCGACAATGTGCGCAACCTCGGTCCCATGGCTGCGTTTGAGCTGGTGGAAAGCAAGGAAAGCCGTACGCCCAAGCCGGAACTGGCAGCGGTGGTAACCAAGAAGGCGAAGGAGAAGGGTCTGATTCTCCTGAGCTGTGGTATGTACGGCAACACCTTGCGGTTCCTGATGCCGGTCACCATCGAAGACGAGGTGCTGGAAGAAGGGCTGGCGATTGTGGAAGAAAGCCTCAAGGAAGTGGGTGCCTGATCGGCGCTGACGTTCAAGAAGAAACAGAAAAGCCGGGCATAAGCCCGGTTTTTTTATGCCCGTTTGGAAAGCGTCTATTCAGTCAACCCGCCGCTTCTGTGTGCGGTGACGGCGGTTACGTCCACACTTGGATTCATCGTATACTGCCCAGACTACTCCGGCAGTGCCTTCCGGCCTGCTCCAGTTTCACCAATCAGGCTAGAACATGACGTCTCCGAGCTCCGCCAACGTTCCGGACCACAAACCAAGGCCCTGGGTCGACTTGCTGGTCAGCATTATCATTCCATCCGTTATCCTGATGAAGTTCAGTGGCGAAGAACATCTGGGCAGCGTGAACGCACTGGTCATCGGCCTGGCGTTTCCACTGGGCTGGGGGTTGTTCGAACTGATCAAGTACCGCAAGAAAAACTTCATTGCGGTACTCGGTCTGGTCAGTGTCGGGCTGACAGGCGGCATTGGCCTGCTTGAGCTGGATGCGGGTTGGTTAGCCATCAAGGAAGCCGCGATTCCCGCGATCATAGGTCTGGCGGTACTGGCTTCCACACGAACCAAGTACCCTCTGGTACGCACCCTTCTGTATAACCCGAGTGTTCTGGATGTCGATAAGATCCACAAAACCCTTGAAGAACACAATCGGGTTGAGGAATTCGAGGCCCGCCTGCTAAAGGCGAGTTACTTCTTTGCGGGCACCTTCCTGTTTTCATCCATCATGAACTACGTGATTGCTAAATGGATCGTGGTCAGCCCGTCCGGTACCGAGGCGTTCAATGAGGAGCTTGGTCGGATGACCCTGGTGAGCTATCCCATGATCGCCATTCCTTCCATGATTATGATGATGTTGATCTTTTATTATCTCTGGCGCACCATCCGCCGGCTGACCGGGTACACGCTGGAAGAGGTGATGGCACCGCATCTGGCGGAGAAAGAGAGGGAGCGAAACGAATCGTCGGAATCGAGCACCGGTAAATAAAACCTCCGGTGGATCGTTGTCGCACGGGATCGAAAACAAAAAAAGCGGCGAAGGTTTGAAGCCTTCGCCGCTTTTTTTTGTGCCTTTTGGACGGTTGTGATCAGACGTCCAGGTTGGTCACTTCCAGGGCATTGGTCTGAATGAAGTTACGACGCGGTTCGACATCGTCGCCCATCAGGGTTGTGAAGATCTGGTCTGCCGCAATGGCGTCTTCGATCGTCACTTTCATCATTCGGCGGGTCTCCGGATCCATGGTGGTTTCCCACAACTGCTCTGGATTCATCTCGCCAAGACCCTTATAGCGCTGGATATTCAGACCACGCTGGGCCTCTTTCATCAACCAGTCCAGGGCACCTTCGAACGACAGCACCGGCTGCTTGCGCTCGCCACGTTGGATATAGGCGCCGTCTTCAATAAGGCCATCCAGGGTTTCACCCATGCGGGCGATCGCCGCGTACGAGGATGATTCAAAGAACTCATGGCTGAATACATGCTCGTAGGGAATGCCATGCACGTAGATGGTTACCTTCGGCAGGTACAGCGCCCGCTCGGTATCCTTGGTGACCGAGAAGGTGTATTTGGTACCGGTGCGGGTATCCAGGTCCAGGCCATCGCCGAGACGCGCAACCCAGCGAGCCACGGAAGCTTCTTCCTTCAGATGCTCAGGCTTGAGCGTGACGTTCTGGAGCATCTGCTCCAGCACCTTGGCCGGGTAGGCCCGGGACAGTCGCCCAATCATGTTCATGACCGCCTGGTAGTCCTTGACCATGGTTTCCAGAGCGGAATCCTTGATCGCCGGGGCTTCCGGGTTCACATAGAGCTGGGCACCTTCCAGAGCGGTCTGGGTGAGGTAAGCTTCCTTGGCCTTCTCGTCCTTCAGGTACTGCTCCTGCTTGCCACGCTTGACCTTGTAAAGCGGCGGCATGGCGATAAAGACATGGCCACGCTCGATGATTTCGCGCATCTGACGGAACAGGAAGGTCAGCAGCAGCGTCCGGATGTGGGAACCGTCCACGTCCGCATCGGTCATGATGATAATGGAGTGGTAACGCAGTTTATCGGGATTGAATTCTTCCCGGCCGATACCACAGCCCAGAGCCGTGATCAGGGTGCCCACTTCTGCAGAGGACAGCATCTTGTCAAAGCGGGCTTTTTCCACGTTCAGGATCTTACCTTTCAGCGGAAGGATTGCCTGGGTCTTGCGGTCACGGCCCTGTTTGGCGCTACCACCGGCCGAGTCACCCTCCACAATGTAAAGTTCGGAAAGGGCGGGGTCCTTCTCCTGGCAGTCCGCCAGTTTGCCGGGCAGACCAGCGATATCCAGGGCGCCTTTGCGGCGAGTCATGTCACGCGCCTTTCGAGCGGCTTCACGAGCCCTGGCGGCTTCCAGCATTTTGTTGACGATGAGCTTGGCTTCGTTCGGCTGCTCCTGCAGGTACTCCGCAAAACTCTGGTACAGCTCCTGCTCAACCGCAGTCTTCACCTCGGAGGAGACCAGCTTGTCCTTGGTCTGTGAGGAGAACTTCGGGTCCGGAACCTTAACGCTGATGATGGCAGTCAGGCCTTCCCGGGCATCGTCACCGGAGGTCGCAACTTTCGCCTTCTTGCCCAGACCTTCCTGCTCGATATAGTTATTGAGGGAACGGGTCAGGGCCGCCCGGAAGCCCGCCAGGTGTGTGCCGCCATCGCGCTGGGGGATGTTGTTGGTGAAGCAGTAGATGTTCTCCTGAAAAGCATCGTTCCACTGCATGGACACTTCCACCGCGATACCGTCTTCGCGCTCGCGATTAAAATGGAAAACGCGGTTGATCGGGGTCTTGTTGGAATTCAGATGCTCGACAAAGGCGCGCAAGCCACCTTCGTACTCGAAGACTTCTTCCTTGCCAGAGCGCTCGTCGGTCAGACGAATGCGCACGCCACTGTTCAGGAACGCGAGCTCACGCAGACGCTTGGCGAGAATGTCGTAGTGGAATTCAATGTGGGTAAAGGTTTCCGGCGAGGGAATGAAATGCACCTTGGTACCCGATGCGTCGGTCTCGCCGACGGCTGCCAGAGGTGCATTGGGAACACCGTGGGTGTAGGTCTGCTCGTAAACCTTGTTGTCTCTACGAATGGTCAGGGTGAGGGTAGAGGACAATGCGTTCACGACCGAGACGCCCACGCCGTGAAGACCGCCGGACACCTTGTAGGAGTTATCGTCGAACTTACCGCCGGCGTGCAGCACGGTCATGATAACTTCCGCAGCCGAAACGCCTTCCTCTTCGTGGAGGTCCACCGGGATGCCACGTCCGTTGTCTTTCACGGTTACCGATTCGTCCGGGTGGATAATCACACCAATCTCTGAGCAGTAGCCCGCAAGCGCTTCGTCGATGGAGTTATCCACCAATTCAAAAACCATGTGGTGCAGGCCAGTGCCATCATCGGTATCCCCGATGTACATGCCTGGCCGCTTTCGCACCGCATCCAGCCCTTTCAAGACTTTGATACTGGAGGAATTATAGTTCGATTCACTCATTCGGAAACTCCTGAAGCGTGATAGGCCGGAGCATTCTTTGCTCTTCGCACCGGTCTTATTCTTCCGTCAATTTGCCATGTTCCACGTGGAACAATCTGTAATCCGGTGCATTACCCTCGGGCCAGAGCTGATCCACCATAGGACGCTCAATCGACGTGATAAACACCTGACAACGTAATGCCTGTAACCTGATAGCCAGCATGGCGCGATGGCCCTCATCCAACTCGGCGTTAATATCGTCGAGCAAAAAGGTCACCTGCTTGCCCATGGCACTCAACACCATGCCTTGGGCAATCTTCATCAAAATCACCAGGGTTTTCTGCTGGCCCCGGGAGAACGTTTCGGCAACAGGCCTGCCCTGAAACTTCAACCGGATGTCTGCGCGATTCGGACCATACAATGTGTGCCCGACTTTTCGCTCCTGATCCCGATGGTCTACCAGTAATTCTGCCAGCGGCCGACTGACATCCCAGCCCGGGTAATACTCGAGCTTCAGACCTTCGGTCCAGGGTACCTCTACTTCCCGAACCAGCTTTTCAAAAGCCAACTTGAACCGGCCAAAGGTGCCGGCACGGGCCTCAGTAATGCGCTCACTCAGGGTAGCGTACTGATGATCCCAGACACGCAACAAAGCTTCGTCTAGTCTACCATTTCTTAGCGTTTGATTCCGCTGTGATGTCACTCTCTGGCATTGTTGCCAGAGAGATCCAAAGGAAGGTTCCACGTGGAACACTAACCAGTCCAGAAACTGACGCCGCTTGCCGGGTCCACCTGCCACCACATCAAAAACACCAGGATCGATCACAGATACCGGCAGATGCTTGGCAAGGGCAGAAAGACTCCTGACCGCCTCACCATCCACCCGTAACATCGTTTCCTTCTGACCCACATCCCGGGATATTCCCAGGCGATGCACCAGATCGGTCTCGCTGCCATGCCTGCGTGAGTCCAACCCATGATCGAGACCACCAAACACTGTCAGCCGTTGTTCGCCATGACTAACCACTGCCTGGTGTCTGTTCACCCGAAACGAACGGCCCAATCCCAGATAACCGATGGCTTCCAGCACGCTTGTTTTGCCGCTTCCATTTTCTCCGTAAAGCAGATTAAACGACGATGAAAAGCTGACCGGCGCCGACGACAGGTTACGGAAGTTCTCAGTCTGGAATTTTACAAGCGCCATAGAAAAGCAGACTCGAAGGGGACGAGGGCAGGAAACAACACAAAACCCTTTAACGAAAAAGGCAGCGTTACCTTCCCGTCGGTAACGCTGCCCTAGTGTACAAAAGCCAATCGCTCAAGGCGACAGCCTCAGTGGAGCATGTTCAACCGTTCGTCCATGAACACATCCATTTCTGGTGCAAGGATGTGAACATAGCGATCGAAATACAGGAACTGTTTCAGTAGCAAAGCGAATTCCCTTGGAAAATGCAGGCCATGGCTTTCGCCGATCTTAACCATATCCATCAGGATATGATTAACATCGTCTTCTGCCTGCTCCGCCTCATAGGGAACCTCGTCGGGCACCATTCGGTCCATCTGCTGGTAGAGCCGTCTCAAATCGCTGGCCAGATCATCTACCCGAACCGTCTGGCGGGTAATACCGATGCGGATCATCGCGTCGGCCATTCCCTCGAAATTCCCAACCATAACGGCTGAAATAAAATCGCTCACCGCCTGCCAGGTATCCGGCTTGATACGACCAACAATTCCGAAGTCAATAAAACCAACCCGACCGTCCTTGAGAACCATCAGGTTGCCGGCGTGCACATCCGCGTGGAAAAACTCACATTGGGTCAAACTGGAAAACCAGGTGTTCATGGCGGTGATCAGGGTACGCTCCGGATCACGGGCGTAACCGCGGATACTTTCCAGATCGGTCAGGGACACACCGTGGAACCGCTCCATGGTCAGGATCCGCCGGGTGCTGCAGTGTTCGAACACCCTCGGTACTGCCGCATCTTCATTATGGGTATCGTGCAGAAACTCCCGGAACACCTTCAGGTTGCTCGCTTCCTTGATGAAATCGCACTCTTCCATCATGGTCCGCTGGATTTCCTCGACGATACCGGACATGGAGGTCCAGGACAGTTTTGGCGCCAGAATTTCCAGAATACGGGCAGACAGGTACAGGAAGTTAAGATCGGTTAAGAGAATGTTTTCCACACCCGGCTTCTGAACCTTGATCACCACTTCTTCACCGGAGACCAGACGCGCGGCGTGAACCTGGGCAATCGATGCCGACGCCAGGGCCACCGGATCGATTTCCGAATAGACTTCCTCCAGGGGCCGACCAAGCTCTTCCCGGATAATTCTCTTGATCACACCAAAGGGCAGGTTGGGTGTTCTGTCCAGGCAGTGCTGGAACTCCTCGACATACTCCTTAGGGAAAAACGTCGGGGAGCTGGCAATGAACTGTCCCAGTTTGATGTAGGTTGCACCGAGGGATTCAAACGTCTGCCTCAGCAAGCGCGGCGTTGGAGGGCGATCCCCCCGAAGCCAGTTGATCCCGGTGCGCCCGAGTACCGACACAGTCTGGCCAATCCTGAAGGCGCCTTTGATTCCATTCGTTACGGTACTCATCAATCTCATCTCCTCCTACAGCCTCATGGGCATGACAACATAGAGGCAACGGTTATCGTTTTGCGCCTCTATCAACGCACTGCTGTTCGGATTCGACAGGGTTATTTTTACCTGGTCCTCATCCAGCGCGTTCATGACATCCACCAGATAGCCTACATTAAAACCGATTTGCAGGGATTCGCCCTGATAGTCCACCGGCAGCGCGTCTTCGGCCTGTTCCTGATCCGGGTTGTTGGCAAATACCTGGAGTTCATTGGATGCCAGGTTCAGGCGCACGCCGCGGATGTTCTCGTGGGACAGGATGCCCGCCCGTTGCAGGGTGTTCTTCAAGGTGGCGCGGTCCGCCAGGACGATCTTGTCGCCCCCGCGCGGAATCACGCGATTGTAGTCGGGGAATTTGCCTTCAATCAGTTTCGAGGTGAAGGTATAAGACCCCACCGTCGCTCGCAGGTGGTTATCGCCAATAACCAGGGTCACCGGTGTTTCCACATCATCGAGCAACCGGGCCAGTTCCAGTACCCCTTTGCGCGGAACAATAACCTGACGCAGCTCCGGGCAATTGGTGGCCAGTTCCAGATGTGCCATGGCCAATCGATGGCCGTCGGTAGCTACCGTCCGCACATGGTCCTTGTCCACTTCCAGCAACAGTCCGTTCAGGTAATAGCGCACGTCCTGCTGAGCCATGGCGAACGCCGTGGCATCGAGCATCCGGCCGAGTTCTTTCTGGGGCAATTCCAGACGGAAGCTCTCGTCTTCGTCTTCCACGTTCGGAAAGTGCTCCGCCGGCAGGGTCGACAGGGTAAAGTGGCTGGCGCCACACCGCAGGTGCAACCGATCGCCTTCAAGCGACAACTCCATCGGCGCCTCGTCACCCAGGGCCCGGGAGATATCCGACAGCTTGCGGGCCGGGACGGTAATCCGGCCGGGCTGATCTACATGCACCGGTGTTACCCGCGCCACCAGTTCCACTTCCATATTGGTACCGGTCAGGGTCAGGGTATTGTCCTCGGCCACCAGCAACACGTTGGAGAGCACGGGCATGGTCTGTTTCTTTTCCACCACGCCAGCAATGCTTTGCAGCGGGGTAAGCAGGGATTCACGGCTGATCGTCAGTTTCATGGCACTCAGCTTTCTTTATGTTGGAAGGGTGAATGTTGTTCGCCAACGCCCGGCATCAGGTGGTCAGCAGTCTCATAAAATTCTGATAATCCTCGCGGATGCCCGGATCAGTCTCCTGCAACTCCACGATTTTCTTGCACGCATGCAATACGGTGGTGTGGTCACGCCCGCCAAAGGCATCACCAATCTCCGGCAAGCTGTGATTGGTCAGCTCCTTCGACAACGCCATGGCGACCTGCCTTGGCCGGGTCACCGTTCGAGTCCGGCGCTTGGATAGCAGATCGGCCACCTTGATCTTGTAATATTCCGCCACCGTGCGCTGAATGTTGTCGATGCTCACCTGTTTCTCGTGCAGCGCCAACAGGTCTTTCAGGCTCTCCCGGATAAACGGCGGAGTGATTTCAGAGCCGGTGAAGTGAGCATTGGCTATCACCAGACGAAGCGCGCCTTCAAGCTCCCGAACGTTTGAACGAATCTTCTGGGCAATAAAAAAGGCCGCTTCGCTGCTGAGCTTAACGTTGGCCTGATCGGCCTTTTTCATCAAAATTGCAACCCGCGTTTCCAGTTCGGGCGGCTCTACCATCACCGTCAGGCCCCAGCCAAACCGCGATTTGAGTCGCTCTTCCATATCCACAATTTCTTTCGGAAACCGATCGCAGGTAACGATTACCTGCTGCCCGCCTTCCAACAACGCATTAAAGGTATGGAAGAACTCTTCCTGAGAACGCTCCTTGCGGGCGAAGAACTGGATATCATCAATCAACAGCGCGTCCACTGAACGGTAATAGCGCTTGAACTCGTTGATGGCGTTAAGCTGCAATGCCTTCACCATATCGGCAACAAAACGCTCCGAACGGAGATAGGCCACCTTCGCCTTGGGGTTACGACGGACAATTTCGTTGCCGATCGCATGCATCAGGTGTGTTTTACCAAGACCAACCCCGCCGTACAAAAACAGAGGGTTGTAGGCTCCACCCGGATTCTCGGCCACCTGCATGGATGCGGCACGGGCGAGCTGGTTGGATTTGCCTTCCACAAAGGTTTCGAAGGTGAACCCCTCGTTGAGGAAGCTCTGGTGTTTGATGTCACCTTCAACCTGAACCGGACGCCGCTGGGTGTCACTCTTCGGGCGCACGGATGGTGTGGATGCAACGGTGGCGGCCACGCCTTTTTCTTCTTCGGTTACCCGGCTGCCGGCCTCTTCCTGAACCTGACCGTTGACGCGGGCAGGTGCTTCCGACCGTTTGACCGGTTCGCCTTCACGGGGTGCGGAACCCACTTTCATATTGACCCGGGGCGCCTGCCCACCGTTCAGATCCTTGAGCACCTCTTCGATACGTCGCAGGTACTTTTCGTTTACCCAATCCATGACAAAACGGTTTGGGGCGAACAGCATCAGCTGCCCCTCCCGGTGATCGGACTGCAGGGGCCTGAGCCAGGTATTGAACTGTTGTGCGGGAAACTCGTCCCGGAGTACTTCAAGACATTGATGCCACATACTGTTTGGCACGACAGCCTGCTCCCGATAACCCTGAAATGTCTCTGAACGGACAAGGGACTTCCTGTCCTGTGAGATGACCCCGAATTCTAACCCGACCGGCCCTCCAGTGAAAGGGCTAAAGCCAGTTCATGAACAGCCTGTGGAAATTTATTTCTTTATATTTCAATTTTTTACGAACTTACCTACAACCTTGTGTACAGAAAATTCCTGCAATGAAAGTTACCCACAGCCCTGTGTGTACAGCCCGGGTTTAACCCTGTTAGGAACCACGGGATGCAACCGGGGATAACTTTGAACCTCCCTTCGAAAACGACTTACCCACATTTCACCCTGCCATCGTCCACAGATCTCAGGGTGCCTTATCAATACCCTTATAAACCGCCCAACGAACTGTTTTTCTGATCTTTTCTTCGCTTATCCACAGAAACCTACGGTACTAATAACAGTAATAATTAATCCTTAAAAGAATTCTAAAAAGACTTACTGAATTTATTAGCTGACCTGGCTGATTCCGAATTTCGGGCATGCGCATAACCCCCTAGCAATAAGCATTGAATTCCCCCCGGTATTTGCATAGAATGCCGCTCCTGTTTTGGCTGTTCATTTTCCAGCCAGTTACTGAATTTCCAACTTACGAATTGTGAGATCATCACCATGAAAAGAACGTTTCAACCAAGCGTCCTGAAGCGTAAGCGCGTTCACGGTTTCCGTGCCCGTATGGCCACTGCCAACGGTCGCAAGGTTATTTCCCGTCGTCGTGCCAAGGGCCGCGCACGTCTGTCCGCGTAAGCTCTGATTGCCTCATGAAGGCTTTGAGTTTCCCGAAATCACATCGTCTCTTGCGACCTGCTGATTACGGCAAAGTCTTCAACGACGTGCAGCTGAAAGTTCCACACCGGAATTTTCTGATCCTGGCGACACCGAATAATCTCGGTCACGCCAGGATCGGTTTGATCTTCTCGAAGAAAAACCTGAAGCTTGCAGTCCAGAGAAACCGGGTAAAGCGCCAGGTCAGGGAAAGTTTCCGTCACCAGACGGACCTGCCCGGCCTGGATCTTGTGGTTCTGGGACGCCAGGGGCTGGTTTCCCTGGACAACCACTCGGTTCGGGCATCCATGGATGACCTCTGGCGACGTCTCAGGAAAAAGTACGCTCAATCTCAGCCATCCCGGGCAGCATCATCGGAATCTGCCAATCGAGGAACGGGTTAATGCGCAAGCTTCTGCTTCTGCCCATCCGCTTCTACCAGTATGCAATCAGCCCGCTGATGGCCAGTCACTGCCGCCACTACCCCACCTGCTCACAATACGCCGTTGAAGCCATTAACCACCATGGCGCGCTTAAAGGATTATTTCTCGCAATCCGGCGTCTGTTAAGGTGTCATCCCTGGGCGGAAGGCGGTTATGATCCTGTACCGGGAACGGCAGAACCCCGGGCTCCGGAAACCGCAACAGCCTGCGTACACGCTGATCACTCCCATACAACAACCCAGACCAGACAGTAACTCTATGGATATTCAACGCATCGTATTATTTGCCGGCCTGGCTATTGTCAGTTATCTGATGGTGCTTGCCTGGAATGAGGACTACCATCAGCCGCCCGAGACGGCTCAGGTCGCTGAATCCCAGCCTTCGCAAACCGCTGGCAACATGGGCAATTCCGACAATATGGTGCTTCCGGAGGACAGCTCCGCTCAGGTTGATGGTGATGGCGAGTTCACCACTCCGGAGACTGGTCAGGCTGTCATCAGCTCAACCGAAACCACCACCGCGGTCAGCGATCAGTTCATCACAGTTCGCACCGATGTCTACGATCTGCAAATCGATCGGGTCAGCGGTAACCTGGTAAAAGCACGGCTGCTTGATTACGACGATACCCTGAACAGCGAAAAGCCGTTGACGCTCCTGAACAACACGCAGAATCGCCTGTACGTTCTGGAAAGTGGGCTGATTGGTCGTGATGGCCCGGATAGTCGCAAAAACGGTTCGGCTCCGGTCTACAGTGCTGACGCTGCAAGCTATGAACTGGCGGAAGGCGACAATCAGCTTCAGGTAGATCTGACTTACACCTCTGATAATGGCGTCCAGATCACCAAGCGTTATGAATTTGAACGCAACAGCTACGAAATTGGCGTCAAATATCTGGTTGAAAACCAGTCGAGTGAAGAATGGCAGGCCAATTTCACCGGCAAGATCGTCCGGGATCAGTCCCCGGACCCGACCTCCCAGACCAGCATGGGTATCCAGGCCTTCCTGGGTCTGGTCATCAGCTCTCCGGAAGATCCCTACGAGAAGTTTGATTTCGGAGATCTCCAGGAAAACCAGATCAATCAGTCTGTTACTAACGGCTGGCTGGCCTTTCTGCAGCACTACTTCCTGTCGGCATGGGTACCGGAGCGCGATATTCCCGCCCAGTACCAGACCACGCGCCGTGGCCCGAACTATGTAATGGGCTTTGTTTATCCGGCTACCAGTGTGGCGCCGGGCGAAACCGCAGAGATCGGTGCCCGGGCCTACGTTGGGCCAAAGATCATTGAACGCCTGGAAGAAATGGCACCGAACATGGACCGTACCGTTGATTTCGGCTGGCTGTTCTTCATTTCGCTGCCGCTGTTCATCATTCTGGACTGGTTCCATAGCCTGGTTGGCAACTGGGGCGTGTCCATCATCCTGCTGACGGTTCTGGTCAAGGCGGTGTTTTTCCATCTGTCGGCTACCAGCTACAAGTCCATGGCCAAGATGCGGGCCGTTGCGCCTCAGCTGACCCGGCTGAAAGAACTGTACGGAGACGATCGGCAGCGCATGTCCCAGGAAATGATGGCGTTGTACAAGCGGGAGAAGATCAATCCGCTGGGTGGCTGTCTGCCCATACTGGTGCAGATGCCGGTGTTCATCTCCCTGTACTGGGTTCTGTTCGAGAGTGTTCAGCTTCGTCACGCGCCATTCATGCTGTGGATTCAGGATCTGTCGGTCATGGACCCGTACTTCATCCTGCCGATTCTGATGGGCGCCAGCATGTTCCTGCAGATGAGTCTGAACCCGACTCCGCCGGATCCGATGCAGGCCAAGATCATGAAGATGATGCCGTTGATCTTTACGGTCTTCTTCCTGTGGTTCCCGGCAGGTCTGGTTCTGTACTGGCTGGTGAACAATATTCTGTCCATTGCCCAGCAGTGGTACATTACCCGCAAGATCGAAGCAGAAATGGCCGGCAAGAAGCACTGACCGGTGCCCGAACCGACCCGGCAAAGGCTCCTG
Source organism: Marinobacter flavimaris (assembly GCF_045057155.1). NCBI lineage: Bacteria > Pseudomonadati > Pseudomonadota > Gammaproteobacteria > Pseudomonadales > Marinobacteraceae > Marinobacter > Marinobacter flavimaris. The sequence continues at coordinate 3,560,528 of NZ_CP171359.1, read as the reverse complement.
TATGGAGCCTTTGTTGTTTTCAGCCTGTGGAAAAAGCATGAGCCAGAGTTCTGACACCATCGCAGCCATCGCCACCGCACCGGGACAGGCCGGAGTTGGCATTGTTCGTATCTCTGGGCCCAAGTCCCTCGCCATTGCAAAAAAGATGCTGGGGTTTGAGCCGAAACCGCGATATGCCCATTACGGCCCCTTCCATGACAGCCATGGCGAGTTAATAGACGAGGGCATCGGCCTGTTTTTCCCCAACCCCCACTCGTTCACCGGCGAAGATGTGTTCGAGCTTCAGGGGCACGGTGGTACGGTGATTCTCGATCTTCTGCTCCGTGAGGTGTGCAGCCAAGGTGCAAGGCTCGCCCGGCCCGGCGAGTTTTCCGAGCGGGCGTTTCTGAACGACAAACTGGACCTGGCCCAGGCGGAAGCGATTGCTGACCTGATTGAAAGCAGTTCGGAACAGGCGGCCCGCTGCGCGGTTCGTTCGATGCAGGGTGTGTTCTCCAGGCAGATCGAGGATCTGGTGGAGGCGGTCACTCATCTACGGATCTACGTGGAGGCGGCGATCGATTTTCCAGAGGAGGAGATCGACTTCCTCGCCGACGGCAAGGTAGCCAGTGACCTTCAAAACCTCCTGGAGCGGCTCGGGAAAATCCTGGCCGAAGCCCAGCAGGGGACCATTCTGCGGGACGGCATGAAAGTGGTCATTGGCGGCAGGCCAAATGCCGGGAAATCCAGTCTGCTCAATGCCCTGGCTGGTCGCGAAGCGGCCATTGTTACGGCGATTGAGGGCACAACCCGTGATGTCCTGCGGGAGCATATCCACATCGATGGGATGCCCCTGCACATTATCGATACCGCCGGCCTGCGGGACAGCCCGGACGAAGTGGAACAGATCGGTATTGCCCGGGCCTGGGAGGAAATCCGTCAGGCCGATCGCATTCTTCTGATGGTGGATGCGACTACCACCGAGAAAACCAGTCCCCATGAAATCTGGCCGGATTTCATCGACCAGCTACCGGCCAACGCCCCGGTGACGGTGATACGGAATAAGGTGGACCTCTCTGGTGAACCGGTCGGTATCAGTGTCGAAGACCACCAGAGTGCTCCGGTTATCCGTCTGGCCGCCAAGTCTGCCCAAGGTTTGGAGATTCTCCGGGACCACCTCAAGCAGTGCATGGGCTTTGCAAGCACTACCGAAGGCGGTTTCCTCGCCCGGCGCCGCCATCTGGATGCTCTGGAGCGGGCCCAAGCACTGTTGATCGAGGGGCAGGGCCAGTTGGAAGGGTTCGGTGCAGGTGAACTTCTGGCCGAGGATTTGCGCGCCGCCCAGGATGCCCTTGGAGAAATCACCGGACACCTGACGCCTGATGAGTTGCTGGGCAAGATCTTCAGCAGCTTCTGCATCGGAAAGTAATCAGAACGTTTGTAATGAATCTGATTGTCCTCAAGGATTTTCTGAATGCTTTATTGAGCGATCACTCAATAAAAGCTAGAGTACTGGATAGGATAAAAAACCAACGCAAACGTCCAGGACCTATAAACAATGAATCCCGAGATTGATTACTACTTCACCTGCATTTCCCCGTTTACTTATCTTGGTCATCGGGCCTTTCTGGAGACGGCCCGTAATACGGGTGCCAAGGTCAATTTCAAACCCGTCAAGCTGGCAAAAGTGTTTGCCAATTCCGGCGCGAAGCCCGTTCCGGATCGTCCGGTCTGCCGTCAGGAATACCGTCTGCTCGAAATTGAACGGTGGGCGAGGAAACGGGATTTGCCCGTGAATCTGAAGCCTGCGCATTTTCCGACAGATCCCGGGCTAGCCGACCGTTGTGTTATCGCTCTTCAGGAAGCCGGTGAAGATCCCGGGGAATTTGTGCAGCGCGCCTTGGCAGCGTGTTGGGCCGAGGAAAGAAACATTGCCGAAGAAGCGGTGATCCGTGACATCCTGACCAGCCTGCAATTTGATGCCGAAGTCGTGTTCCGGTCGGCGGATTCATCCGGCGTGGCTGGCCAGTATGATCTCAACAGTGACGAGGCCGTTGAACGGGGCGTACTGGGTGTTCCGGCCTACCTTTTGAACGGCGAGCAGTTCTGGGGGCAAGACAGGATTGAGCTGTTGGCGGAGACTATCGACTCGCAACCCGGTGCCCAGTAATGATTGATCTCTATTACTGGCCGACACCCAATGGCCACAAGATCACGATATTTCTGGAAGAGGCCGGGTTGGACTACCGTATTCACCCGGTGGATATCAGTGCTGGCGATCAGTTTAAACCAGCCTTTCTCGCTTTCTCACCGAACAATCGAATGCCCGCCATCATTGACCAGGATCCGGGCGACGACCTTGGACCCGTTACCGTGTTCGAGTCTGGCGCCATACTCCTGTATCTCGCAGAAAAGACGGAGCAACTGATCCCTTCCGATCTGCGCAAGCGGAAGACAGTGTTGGAATGGCTGATGTGGCAGATGGGAGGACTGGGACCGATGGCCGGCCAGAACCATCATTTCGTTCAGTACGCACCTGAAAAGATCCCGTACGCAATCAATCGTTACGTTAATGAAACCAACCGTTTGTATGGTGTACTCGATCGTCGCCTGAAAGATCGAGATTGGGTAGCGGATGATTACTCCATTGCTGATATAGCCATTTATCCCTGGATTGTGCCTCACGAGCGACAGCAGCAATCTCTGTCTGACTTTCCAAACCTTGAGCGGTGGTTCCTTGCGATGAGGCAACGACCTGCTGTGCTAGCTGCCTACAAAAGAGGAAAGCCCTGGGCCAGCCGCCCGGCGGTCACTGAAGAAGGAAAGAAACTGCTGTTTGGTCAAAAGGCAACGCTCGACAGGAAAGAATAGGCGAGCAATGTCGAAATCAAGGGAAGCGAGGTGGCTTCCCTTGTCGGTTTCACATGCAGGACAACGTTAACCGGTTCTCCGCCAGTCTCCCTGCCCAACGGGTTTCAATGCGTCCATGTTAGTGCGATTGCCCAGGAAATCTGGCCGTGGTTTGTTGCCGCAGAAAGGCGCCTGGAGCTGGTTTTCAACACTGTTGTAAACGAAGAACAAATTGCTGCGCGGCCAGGGCGACATATTGGCATTGGAGGCGTGGAGCGTGTTGCACTCGAATATGATCAGCGAGCCGGCAGGGCCGGTTGGCGCTTTGATACCGTAGTCATCCGCCATGACTGCCAGGTCCCGATTGTTGGGAACACCAAGTTCCTGTTTTTTCAGCGACGACTGGTAGTTATCCTCCGGTGTGCGGCCAACGCAGGGCACAAAGGTCTTGTGGGAACCGGGAATGAGCATCAGGGGGCCGTTGAAAGGCGTGTTGTCGGTGAGGGCGATGGAGAAGCTGACTGCCCGCATCCGTGGCATGCCGTCCTCGGCGTGCCAAGTTTCAAAATCCGAGTGCCAGTCAAAACCCTTGCCGTGGAAACCGGGTTTGAAGTTGATCCGGGACTGGTGGATATACGCCTCACTACCCAGAAGCTGTCGTACCATCGCCAGAATCCTCGGATCCCGGGTCAGCCGGTCGAAGCGATCAGACAGCTCGTGAATGCCGAAAATCGAGCGGATTTCCTGCTTGCCGGGCTCGGTAATCGTCCCTTCGGACCGAAGGATACTCTCATCGTCTTCGTAGGCCCGCAGATCCTCCCTGAACTGGCGAACGGTGGCCTGGTCGAGATAGTTGTTGAAGACGAGAAAGCCGTCGCGCTCATACTGTGCCAGCTCGGTTTCACTCAGTGGTCCGTCGGTTCGATCCGAACCTTCGCTGTGTACCACGGGGTCATGGCGTTCAAAACTTCTGGTGGGACGCTCCAGGCGGGTGGGATAAAAGTCGTCAGCACGAGTCTCCATATTCGAACGTCCTTCTTTTATACTTAGGAAATTACTAATTATCTCAAATAGTTAAATTCCAAAGACTGGATATTCGCCGGTAGAATTGGGGACAGGCCCGGAATTTTCAAGGGTAATAGAACCGTCCTGTCCCAGGTCAGATGCTAGTGCCCTTCACAGCACTTCAGCTTGCGATGCACCCGGCGGGTTATCCCGGTAAACAGGGTGTAGGAGATGGTGTCGCACCAGGGTGCGACTTCATTGGCCAACAGATTTTTTCCCCAGAGTTCCACGGCAGAACCGAGGCCTGCGTCCAGGCCGGTCAGGTCTACCGTCAGCATGTCCATGGACACCCGGCCGATCAGTTGGGTGCGCTGGCCATTCACCAGCACTGGCGTGCCGTTTTTAGCCTGACGCGGATAGCCGTCGGCATAGCCCATCGCGACCGTACCGATTCGGGTTGGCCGTTCGCAGACCCAGGTACCGTTATAGCCGATGGCCTCCCCGGGTTGCAGCTCATGCACGGCAATAACCTCTGAAGTCAGAGTCATCGCCGGCTTCAACCGGGCCTGGATCTCATCCTTGCCGGTGAACGGTGAGGAGCCATAGAGAATGATACCCGGGCGTTGCCAGTCCTGGAGCGCCGTGGGGTGCTTCATGGTGCCGGCGGAATTGGCAATGCTCCGGGGAGTGGGGCAGTCACGATAGACGCTGTTGAACCGTTCGACCTGTCGCCGGGTCTCGATACTGGTCAGATTATCCGCTGATGTAAGGTGGCTCATCAGGGTAATGCCACTGACCTGCGGATGATCCTTCAACTTCTGATAGGCCAGCCGGTATGCGTCCGGGCTGAAGCCCAGTCGGTTCATACCGGTATTCAGCTTCAGCCAGACATTCACCGGTTCGGCCAGATTGGCTGACGTAATGGCGTCGAGTTGGAAATCATTGTGTACTGCGGTCCAGATATTGTGGCGGCAGATGTAATCCAGTTCGTCAGCGGTGAAGAACCCCTCGAGCAGGAGAATCGGTTTGCGAACACCGGCATCGCGCAGCTCAACGGCTTCTTCAATGCAGGCCACTGCAAACCCGGGCACGTCAGGTTCGAGCTTTCTCGCCACATCAATCGCGCCATGGCCATAGGCGTTGGCTTTTACTACCGCCAGGGCCTGTTGCGCTGGCGCCCTGGCTTTCGCGATCTGGTAGTTGTGGGCAATGGCATCCAGATCTATCGTCAAGGTTGTTGCTCGGGCCATGGTCGATCCCTTTTTCGTTACTCTATGGGTGAAAATCAGTGATAACGGGCCATGGAGAGCCCCTCAGGATCAAGGTCCGGGCTTTTTCCGTTGACCACATCGGCGACGTATCGGGATGCGCCCAGCGACATGGTCCAGCCCAGAGTACCGTGACCGCTGTTGAGGACCAGATTGTCATACTGGGTGTTGCCCAGAATGGGCACACTGTCCGGGGTCATGGGACGCAGCCCGGTCCAGAATTCGGCACCATCAACATCACCGGCGCCCGGGAACAGGTCCTTGACCGTAAATTCGATGGCGCCCCGGCGTTTCGGATTCAGTTCCTTGTTGAAGTTGGCGATCTCGGCGATACCGCCGACCCGGATACGGTCATCAAAACGTGTCACCGCGACCTTGTATTTCTGATCCATCACGGTCGAGACCGGCGCCTTGCTTTCGTCAACAATCGGCATGGTCAGGGAGTAACCTTTCAGCGGATAGATCGGCAGATGGATCCCGATTTTGCGGGTCAGGTACGGCGCATAGCTGCCAAGCGCTATCACGTACTTGTCGGCTTTGAGTTCTCCGGCACTGGTTTTCAGCGAGCTGACCTTGCCCTTCGAGGTTTCGATCGAGTGAATTTCGGTTCCCATCAAGAACTGCACACCCAGTTTCCGGCATTCCTGCGCCAGACCGTTTGTGAATTTATGGCAGTCACCGGTTCCGTCGCCAGGCAGATAGAGGCCTCCGACGATCTTGTCTTTCACATTGGCCAGGGCAGGTTCCTGGTGGATGCAGCTTTGTACATCGACCATTTGGTGGGGAACATTGCAGCGTTCCAGAATCGCCACGTCACTGGCTGCACCATCTAGTTCTTTCTGGCTCCGGAAGACTTCCAGAGTCCCTTTCATTCGCACGTCGTAGTCCAGTTCCAGCTCAGAGTTCAGCTCCCGGAAACATTCGGCACTGTAGCGGGCCACGCGGAGCATACGTTCCTTGTTTACATCAAATGCCTGCGACGAACATTGCGCCAGCATCTTCATCATCCAGCTAATGGTGTTGGCATCGAAACGTCTGACGTCGAAGTAGAGAGGGGAAATATCCTGCATCATCCATTTGATGGCTTTCAGCGGAACCCCCGGGGCACCCCAGGGCGTTGAATAATCGAAAGACAGCATGCCTGCGTTGGCATAGCTTGTTTCGGTGGCCGGAGTGTCCAGGCGGTCGACCACGGTGACCTCATTGCCCGCTTTTGCCAGATACCAGGCGGTCGTCACGCCGATAACCCCGCTACCTAAAACCAGCACTTTCATAGTCTGTCTCCAGCCAGATCCAAATAATTTGATATCACCAGTTTATTATCAAAAGACCATTAATAAACTTTGATTTTTGACATAATACAGGAATAAACTTCAATTAAAGTGATAAATATGGTGGAAAACTCGAATTATGAATGAAGGAAAAAAGCGATCTCTCGACAAACTGGATATCCGTATCCTCAAGGCGCTGCAAAAGGAAGGAAGAATCAGCTACGTCGACCTTGCCGATAAGGTTGGCCTGAGTTCGACGCCCTGCATCGAACGGGTGAGACGTCTGGAAAAAGAGGGCTATATCGAGGGTTATCACGCCCGACTGAATCCCGAGCTGCTTGGTTATACCATGCTGGTGTTTGTCGAGATTTCCTTGTCTTACCAGTCGCCGGATTCGTTCCAGAAATTCAGTGATGCGGTCGAAGAGTTGCCCTATATCCTGGAATGTCATCTGGTATCAGGGGACTCTGATTACCTGATCAAGGCACGGATCAGCGGTATATCCGAATACCGCGAGTTGCTCGGCGACATGCTGCTGACACTGCCGGGGGTCAAGAATTCCAAAAGCTACATTGTCATGGAAGAAGTGAAGGAGAGCCTTTCACTGCCCCTGGACTAGAACAGCAGTGCGAGCTTGGACAATCGGCCTGGGTTTGACTCATGGTGATGATCAACGAAAAAGGGCGCTTTGAAGCGCCCTTTCCGGTTTTGCTGTATTAGCAGTGATTTGCACTATTTGCCTTTCCAGGGCACCAGGGTTTTTTCTGCATAACGCATCAGCATGTCAAAGAGATAGGCGATGATGCCGATCATGACAATACCCATGATAACCACGTCGGTTACCAGAAACTCAGCAGCGTTCAGCACCATGAACCCCAGACCTGCCTGGGCAGCGACCATCTCTGCGGCGACCAGGGTGGTCCATCCGAAGCCGATTCCGATACGCATGCCGGTCAGAATTTCCGGAAGAGCGTTCTTGAGAATGATGTAACGGATGACCTGCCATCTGGAGGCACCCATGGAGTAGGCGGCGTGAATCTGTTCAATAGCTACAGAGCGGACCCCGGCCCGGGCGCTCAGTGCCATGGGTGCAAAGATCGCCAAGTAGATCAGTACGATTTTCGAGGTTTCACCGATGCCCAGCCAGATGATCACGAGTGGCAGATAAGCCAGCGGTGGCAGTGGCCGATAGAATTCAATGATCGGGTCAAACAGCCCGCGGGCGACGCGGTTGACTCCCATCAGGATGCCGATGGGAATGGCAGTGGCCATTGCCAGGGTAAAGGCTCCGAAAACCCGCAGCATGCTCCACCCGGTGTGCTCCATGAGCGACGCACCTGCAAAGCCTTCGGTCAGTATTTCCCAGAAGCGGGCGACCACCGCCAGTGGCGAAGGCAGGAACAGTGGACCGATCCAGCCGGCAGCGGTGACCAAATACCAGAGCAGTAGCAGGCTTGTTGCCGTGACCACGCTGATCGCCAGGCTTTTACCGCGACCGGGTGCTCCGTAGGATTCTCCCGGCATGACAGGGCCTGCCGAAAAGAGGTTTCGAATTCGCGGCATCGGGTTCAGGGAAGGTTGTCCGTCAGCGACGAGGGCTTTTCTGGTAACCGGTTGGTTCCGTTCCTGCTGGTTAACAGCCGTTTTCGGGTTCAGTGTTTTCGTGGCCATCATCAGTGCAATCCTCCGACCACTTCGTCGCCGTGGATAATGCTCAGGACTTCCTCTCGCATGGCGATGAAATCTGGCATGGACTTTACCTTGCGCGCGTCACGGCACTCGAGAAAGCGTTCATTGAAGTCGAGTTTAAATTCATGGGTGATGCGGCCTGGTCGCGGAGACATGATGATCAGCCGGGACGCCATGAACAGCGCTTCCTCGACACTGTGGGTGATGAAGAACATCATTTTCTGGGTTTCTTTCCAGACATCCAGCAGCAGTTCCTGCAGCACTTCCCGGGTGAGGGCATCCAGGGCTCCCAGGGGTTCATCCAGCAGGAGCATTTTCGGATCGTTGGTCAGGGCGCGAGCGATCCCCACACGCTGCTGCATACCACCGGACAACTGGTAGACGGGGTGATTGTGAAATTCTTCAAGACCGACGAGCTTCAGAAAATGTGTCGCCCGCTCTCGTCGTTCTGTCTTGCCCACTCCCTGCAGCTTCAGACCGAACTCGGTATTTTCGATAACGTTAAGCCAGGGCAGAAGGGCGTGTTTCTGGAACACGACACCGCGCTCCTTGCCGGGGCCGTCGATTTTGTCATGCAGGTCAATACCGCAGGCCACTCGCGGCAGTCCGCTGATCTGACTCTCACCCAGGGTCAGATAGCCCTCGGTCGGCGAGATAAAACCGGCCATCAGGCTGAGCAGGGTGGTTTTGCCGCATCCGGAAGCACCGAGTGCGACGACAAATTCGCCCGGGTCGATGGTGAAATTGATATCCGATAGCGCGCGAACCTGCTCACCGCCGTTCAGGCCCGGGTAGACCACTGAGACATCATGAATCTGCAGTTTGCTCATGGAGATAGCTCCTGTATTCGATCGGTGCCCCAGCGGGGCACCTGGACAAAGTGTGTTCAGAGTTCCAGCGCCTTTCGGGCATAGGAGGGGTTCACGAAAACACTGTAATCATCCTTCAGTGCCGGAATTTTGCCCTGGTCTTCCAGGAACTCGGACGTGAAACGCAATGCACGCGCCGCCCCACCTTCTTCTCCGCATTCCAGCCACGCGCAAGTCAGTTGCTCTTCCAGGGGCACAAATTCATACAGGGCCAGCACATCGAGGACGTTTTCGGCGTTGCCTCCAGTCATCTTGGCGATGCTTGCAACCATGGGGGAATCCGCGCTCAGGCTGTCTTTGTTACTGCGGTAGGCTTCGTCGGCATCGCTCATCAGCTTGATAACCTGGGTCACCACTTCCGGGTTTTCTTCCGCGAATTCCTTGCTAGCAACTACACCGTCGAACGTTGCTTTACCCCAGCGACTGAGATCACCGGAACTGAGCAGTACTTTGCCATCCTGTTTAAGCTCGCTGAGGACCGGGTCCCAGATAAATGCAGCATCGATATCGCCCCGCGTCCAGGCAGCGGAGATGGCATTCGGCTGCATGTTCAGGACCTTCAGATCGGACTCATCCAGTCCAAACTGTTCAAGCGCAAAAAGGGTGTGGAAGTGGGTGGTGGAAACGAAAGGGACACCAAGGGTTTTTCCTTTCAGATCCTGTGGTGCCAGGATGCCGGTCCCGTCGCGCACGACCAGGGCTTCGGCGTTGTTGATGTTTTCCAGAATCCACACCAGCTCGATATCAACGCCCCGACTTATGGCAGCTGCGATCGGGCTGGAGCCAGCTGAGGCGATATCGATATCGCCAGAGGCCATGGCGGTAATCACCTTGGCACCAGAATCGAAACGTCGCCATTCAACTTCAAGGCCGGTTGCCTTCTCCAGAGCATCACTATCGATAACGGATTTCCAGGGATTCATCATGCCCTGATACCCGATGGTGACGGTGTCCGCCGTAGCAGTGGTGCTCAGAATGAAGCTTGTACCCAAGCCTGCCAGCAGGTATTTGAAGCCTTTTTTAACTGTCACGTTGTTCATAGTTTTCTCCCGAAAGGGTCATGTGCCGAGGTTGATCTTGTGTTCTGTGTCTACATTAGATTTGGCATCGGTCCAGCATGTAGATCCAGTTCCGCGGTAATATGGGGCCAGTACAATCTGTGGCATATCAATTGCATCATTCTGAAGCATTGACGTCTTTTTTAGGTGCAAACGCCCCATGAATGAGCACTACTTGAATATTCCTTTCGAAGAGGGTCGTCCCCTTCAGCAGCAGATTCAGGAGCGGCTGGTGGATGCAATTTTGGGTGGGCATCTGCCGGTTGCTGAGCCTTTGCCTTCTTCGAGAAAGCTGGCGGAGCAGTTGAAAGTTTCACGCAATACCATTGTTTTGGTGTATGAGCGCATGGTGGATGCTGGTTATCTGCAGTCCAGCAAACGCCGTGGCTACTTCATTTCGCCGGCCTTTCACGACCCGGACCAGATCAATGTGCAGGAGATATCTTCACGTGACGGTGATTCCCAGAAATGGAGCGACCGGTTCAAGCTCCAACCGAGCAAGTATCAGACCATCGTCAAGCCGAACCAATGGCAGCAGTATGAGTACCCGTTTATCTATGGCCAGATCCAGCAGGAGTATTTTCCGATAGAGCACTGGCGCGAATGCGCCCGTCGCACCTTGAGCACTACCGGGCTTACCGACTGGCTGCATGATCGCGTCGATATTGATGATCCCATGCTGGTGGAGCAGCTGCGCACACGAATATTGCCAAAACGGGGCATCTATGCAGGTCCGGGAGAAATATTGGTCACCATGGGGACCCAGAATTCCTTGTACCTGCTGGCCAATTTGCTTTTCGATCGCCATACCCGTGTGGCGCTGGAAAATCCTGGTTACCGCGAAGCCCACAGCATTTTCCGGAGCTTCAACGCAGACCTGGTGCTGCAACCGTTGGATCAGGAAGGGATCATGGTCGATGAAAAACTGAGAACCTGTGATTACATCTACATCACACCTGGCCACCAGGTGCCCACCGGGGTGGAAATGAGTCGTCGTCGTCGTGCCGAATTGGTGGAACTGGCACGGAGCAGCAATACGATTCTTATTGAGGATGACTATGATGCCGAGATCAGTATGCAGGAAAACCCAATACCGGCCATGAAAGCAGATGACCGGGACAATCGCATTATCTATCTGGGCAGTTTATCCAAGTCCATGTCGCCGGGTCTCCGTATTGGCTTTATGGTTGCTGACGAACAGCTAATTGCTGAAGCCCGGGTTTTGAGACGTTTGATGTATCGACACCCGGCCAGCAACAATCAACGACAGACGGCTCTGTTTTTGTCACTGGGGTATTATGATGCCTACCTGCGAAAGCTAAGGACTCTGTACGTCAACAAGCTGGTGAGGATGGAACGTGCCTTGAACCAACATCTACCAGATCTGATGACCCACGATGTTCATAGCGGTGCCTCTTCATTCTGGTTGAGAGTAGCGGATGGAATTGATACCGAACACTTGGCCTGGGTTGCGTCTCGCGAGGGAGTCCTGATAGAGCCTGGTGCCGTTCATTTTCTCCACCCGTCGCCACCTTGCAATTACCTCCGCCTAGGGTTTTCCACCATACCTGGCCACAAGATCGAACCTGGGATTGCGCAACTGAAGACCGTTCTCGAGCGGTTTAATGACTCCTAAAACCCCTCTGGCTCTATAAAGTCCTTCAACTGGATCTATAGGGTTATCCGCAAGCCCTCCTAACGTGTCACCCCAGTGGTGTTGTTTTTGACACCTCCGGAAGGGGAAAAGGACTTGGCGGATAACCTGGCACAATATATCAACGCAGATCTTGGCTGGGCGGTATTGCTGATCCTTGGCGCGGCACTGGTTCGGGGTTACACCGGCTTTGGGTTTGCAGCTATTGCCATTACGGGCCTAAACCTCGTTTGGCCGCCCCAGATCAGTGTTCCTGTCATAATCCTGCTGGATCTGATCGGGTCTGTTGGTCTGCTCCGTCCGTCCTGGCCGGAGGCTGATCGTGCCCTGATCGGGCGCCTGGCCTCTGGAGCCCTTCTCGGCATCCCACTGGGGCTGACCTTATTGATAGAACTGCCGGAAAGCTTTCTAAAGCTTGCCATTAATGCCGGTGTCCTGATTCTGACCCTGATACTTTTTTTCCGGCCGAGAAGGGCGGAACGCGAATATTCCTGGCTTACCCGTATCGTTGGGGGTATATCCGGTGCCTTCACGGCTGCAGCCTCTATCGGCGGTCTCCCTATCGTTTGCTATTTGATGAGCACGCCGCTGAATGCCAGAAGCCAACGAGCGTCAATGGTTATCTTTCTGTCGGCCAGTGATCTGGTGGTTCTGATTCTGCTTGCCGTCAGTGGATTGCTGGGGCTGCACCTTCTGCTACCGACCCTACTTCTACTTTTGCCAACCCTGTTAGGGGTCCACTTCGGCAAGCTCGCCTTTTACCGTTTCAGGCCCACCTCCTTTCACCCGGTAGCTTTGCCGATTCTGGCAGTTCTGTCAGTTGGGGGCCTCTGGGCGGGTCTGAAAACGTTTTTCCTCACCACGGCTACAGGAGTCTGAACCATGCAGAAAACTGCATTTATCACCGGCGCTACCTCCGGTTTCGGGCGCGCCTGCGCACTTCGCCTTGCCCAGGCAGGCTGGAACTTGATCCTTACAGGACGTCGTCAGGAACGACTTGATCATTTGCAGCAAGAGTTGGGCAGTCAGTGCCAGGTAGTGACATGGAAACTGGATGTGCGTGATGCAGAAGCTGTCCAGGCGTGTATCGACAATCTTGCACCGCCGTTTGCCGAGATCGATCTGCTACTCAACAACGCCGGCCTGGCCCTGGGCACAGAGCCTGCCCAGGACTGTGATCCGCAGGACTGGAAGCAGATGATCGACACCAACATCCTGGGCCTGACCAACGTAACCCATGCCCTGTTGCCAAAACTTATCCACAAGGGTGCCGGCGCCAGCATTATCAACCTCGGCTCCATTGCCGGCCACTGGCCCTATCCGGGCGGCAACGTGTATTGCGGTACCAAGGCGTTTGTTGAGCAGTTTTCTTATGCGCTGCGCTGTGATCTATCCGGAACCGGCGTGCGTGTCAGCAACCTGGCCCCCGGTCTTTCGGAGAGCGAGTTCACACTGGTTCGCACGGGCGGGGATAAAGCGGCTTATGACCAACTCTACCAGGGCAGCGATCCGATTCAGCCAGAAGACATCGCTGAAACGGTGTTCTGGCTCGCCAGCCTGCCACCGCACCTGAATGTAAACCAGCTGGAACTTATGCCGGTCTCGCAGGCCTGGTCACCTTTTTCTATCCATCGTAACTAATTGAAAAAAGGACTTAATCCAATGAACAGCCACGTGAATTACAATCATACTGTTGCCATGCTGGACCGCGATCATGTCTGGCACCATCTGACCCCGGGCGCCGCCGCTGCCAAGGGCGTTCCCATGTTTGTGCAAGGCGAAGGACTCTCGATCTGGGACTCTGCCGGCAAGGAATATCTTGATGCCTCCGCGGGCGGTGTTTGGGTTGTCAATGCCGGTTATGGCCGCACCGAAATTGCAGATGCAATCCGCGACCAGCTGGTTCGGCTCAATTTCTTTGCCAGCTCAATGGGCAACGAACCCGCGGCCGTGTTTGCCGGAAAACTGCTGGAAAAGATGCCGGGCATGAGTCGGGTCTTTTACTCAAGCTCTGGCTCTGAGGCCAACGAGAAGGCCTATAAAATGGTTCGCCAGATTGCCCACAAGCATTTTGGCGGCAAGAAGCACAAGATCCTGTATCGGGAGCGGGACTATCATGGCACCACCATTTCTGCGTTGAGTTCCACCGGCCAGGCGGAACGTCGGGCCCAATTCGGTCCCTTTACACCGGGATTTGTGGAAGTCCCTCACTGCTGCGAGTACCGCAACCAGTATGGTGATGTGGATAACTATGGCCTGCGTGCCGCCGAAGCCATTGAAGAGGTGATCCTGCGAGAGGGTCCGGACACCGTGGGCGGCATCATTCTGGAACCAATCACTGCCGGTGGCGGTGTCATTCTTCCGCCGGAAGGTTATCTGCAAAAAGTCCGGGAAATCTGCAACCGCTACGATATCCTGCTGATCATTGACGAAGTGGTCTGTGGACTGGGCAGAACCGGCAAATGGTTCGGCTACCAGCACTTCGGCATTCAGCCTGATATCGTTACCATGGCAAAGGGGGTTGCTTCCGGCTACGCGGCGATTTCATGCACCGTCACCACAGAACGGGTCTATCAGCTGCTTCAGGAAGATGAAGGCGATTCGCTGGGTTTTTTCCGGGACATCTCCACCTATGCGGGTAACCTGGCCGGGCCGGCAGCCGCGCTCGCCAACATGGAGATTCTCGAGCGGGAAGGCCTGGTGGATAACAGCGCGATACTCGGGGAGAGGCTTCTGGAGGGTTTCCGGGCGCTGCAAGAGAAACATCCGATCCTTGGTGACGTACGTGGCAAAGGCCTGTTTGCCGGACTGGAGTTGGTACAGAACCGCGAGAGCAAAGAGCCGGTGCATGAATCAGTGGCGATTGCCGTGGCCGGCAAATGCAAGGAACTGGGGGTGCTAATCGGTCGCACCAACCGCAGCCTGACCGGCCACAACAACATCCTCAATTTCAGCCCGGCACTGATTGTCACTGCAGAGCAGATCGACCGGATTGTCGATGTGGTCGATCGAGCCCTGACTGAAATTGCTGACCGCTAACGGGATTTATCCGGTGAAGGCCATGTGGTCGGTTTCCAGTTGCATCAGATTCCTGCTGGGACTGAGCATGCTGGCCGCGTGGCTCTGGGTACGGGGCAGCAATCGCTCGAAATAGAACTCGGCGGTGGCCAGCTTGGCCCGGTAGAAGTCGGCCGACTCTTCGCCGCCGCTATCAAGCTTGTCCACAGCCACCGCAGCCTGACGCAGCCAGATATAGGCCATGGTGACGTAGCCGCTATACATCAGAAAATCGTAGGATGCGGAACTCACCACATCGCGATCCTTGCGCGCCGCGAGCATGATACGGACGGTCAGCAGGTTCCATTGCCCGGTCAGCTTGAGCAGTTCCAGAGCCCAGGGCCGTAGCCGTTTATCGGTGAGATGCTTACGGGCAAAATTGGCAATGTTCAGGGTGAACTCGCGCACCGCGCCGCCCTGGGTCATCAGCAATACTTTTCGTCCTAGCAGGTCCAGCGCCTGGATACCGGTAGTGCCCTCGTACAGGGTGGCGATGCGGGTATCCCTGACAATCTGCTCCATGCCGTGTTCGCGGATGTAACCGTGGCCGCCGAAAACCTGGACCCCCAGGTTAGCCGCTTCGCAGCCGAGTTCAGTGAGAAAGCCCTTCAAAATTGGCGTCAGGAAGCCGAGTTTGTCATCGTACTTTTCCGCCTTTTTATCGTCACCTTCGGTGAATCCCTCGACCATGTGATCGGCCAGCCGGGCCGCGTAATACAGCATGGCCCGACCGCCTTCGGCGATGGCCTTCTGGGTCAGTAACATCCGGCGCACATCAGCATGATGGATCAGGCTGTCGGCGACCTGGTCCGGCTCTTTCTTGCCTGAGAGTGCCCGCATGGAGCGCCGATCTTTTGCATAGGCCAATGCCCACTGATAGGACAGCTCCGCCGGACCGACGCCCTGAATGGCGGTGCCGATGCGGGCGGTGTTCATGAAAGTGAACATGCAATTGAGCCCTTCATTCTCGGGGCCAATGAGAAAACCGGTGGCGCCATCGAAATTCAGTACACAGGTGGCCGAGGCCTTGATGCCCATTTTCTTTTCCAGGCTGCCGCAGACGACACCGTTGCGCTCACCGACATCGCCGTTACCGTCGGGCAGGAACTTGGGTACGATAAAAAGGCTGATGCCCCGGGTGCCCTTGGGGGCGTCGGGCAGACGGGCCAGCACAATATGGATAATGTTCTCGGTCAGGTCGTGGTCGCCAGAGGAGATGAAGATCTTGGTTCCGGTAAGCCGGTAGCTGCCGTCGGCCTGTGGTTCGGCTTTGGTCTTTACCTGGCCCAGATCGGTGCCACACTGGGGCTCGGTCAGGCACATGGTGCCGGCCCAGCGGCCGTCGGTCAGTGGCGCAAGGTAGGTCTGTTTCTGGTCTTCCGTACCATGAAGGAAAATTGTGTTCATGGCCCCCAGGGACAGCCCCGGATACATGGAGAAAGGCCAGTTGGCAGTACCCATCATTTCCTGTTTCAGCAGTCCCATGGACGCGGGAAGGCCCTGGCCGCCGTATTCCTCGGGCGCTGAGAGTCCCTGCCAGCCCCCCATGGCGTAATGCTGGTAGGCGTCCCGGTAACCGGCGGGTGTGGTGACTTCACCGTTGTCCAGTTTGCAACCTTCTTCGTCGCCAGAGAGGTAAAGTGGGCTCAGCACCTCTTCACAAAACTTTCCGCATTCGCCGAGTATCGCGTCCACGATATCGGGCGTGGCGTTTTCACCGCTGGTCAGGGTGGCGTAATGACCCGGGTAATCGAACACCTCGTTCAGCAGGAATTTCATGTCGCGCAAGGGTGCTTTGTAAACCGGCATAGCGGAATCCTCTGTGTCTTTCTCAACAATCTTGGGTGGGCAACCACCGTTCGTTGCCTTGTGTTTTACGCCAATACCCGGGCACTGCCATTGACGAAAAGCACCGGGCAGACTGTCAGAATGGACAATTGGCCGAGATGACGTAGCAGAGATCGTGGATTCCGGGTAATGATCGTTAAAGAGGCTTTCGGCGTATTTCCTTGCGCCGAGGACCCCCACATATTCCTGTTCAGAGAGTGTAAAAGTCATGCAAAGCCTGTTTACCGAGATATCGAAACGCCTCTCGACACCTATACTCTGGGTATTGTTTTCGACACTGCTGCTCAGTGGCTGTGCCAGTCCCTCGCTCGAGGACTACGCCGACCGCACGCCAGAACTGGTCCCTGAAGAGTTCTTTACCGGCGAACTTTCCGCCCGGGGGGTGGTCAAGAATTTTTCCGGTGAGGTGATTCGCACCTTTGATGCGGATATTAGCGCGTCGTGGGATGACGAGGGCGTAGGCACTCTGGATGAGGTGTTCCGTTTCGATGACGGCGAAGTGCAGACCCGCGTCTGGACCCTGACTCCCGCGGAAGACGGCTACCATGCTGACGCCGGTGACGTGGTTGAACCCGGAACCATGCGTTGGAGTGGCAATGCAATTCACATGAATTATGTGCTCCAGGTGGCCTATGGCGACGGTACCCTGGACGTACGCATGGATGACTGGATGTACCTGATTACGCCTGACACGTTGATCAATCAGACCACCATGAGCAAGTGGGGAATCGACGTGGGCGAGGTGGTTCTGGTCATCCAGAAAAAGTAACAGACGACTAACCTGACCCCGAAATACCTGGAAATCCTATGTGGAAACAGTGGTTGATTGCGTTGGTACTGGTGGCTGTCGCTATCGGCGGCGCCTTTGTGTATCAGAACTTCGATGATGGGACCGCCGCCCAGAGCGGCCGCGAACGTCCCGCCAGCGCCGTTAACACCATGCTTCCGCAGATGGAGGCAGTACGGGATGTGGTCAACGCCGTTGGCAGTCTCAAAGCCCTGAACGCGGTGGAACTGACCACGGAAGTCAGTGGCCGGGTGGTGGAATTGAATCTGGAAACCGGCCGCCGGGTGGGGCAGGGCGACGTCCTGTTGCGGCTTGATGATCGCCAGGCCCGGGCAGACCTGCAGGTGATCGAGGCGCAACTGGCGGATGCCCGCCGACAGCTTGAAAGGGCACAGCGGTTGCGTTCGAACAACAGTATTTCCCAGTCCCAGGTGGATCAACTGAGAACGTCAGTCGATGTCGCCGAGGCTCAGCGCCAGTCAGCTCAAGTTCGTCTGGAAAACCACCGGATCGAGGCGCCGTTTGCCGGTGTGGTCGGGCTGAGTGACATCAGCGTCGGCGCCTATATCACTACCGGAACCTCGGTGACTACCCTGGATAACACCGACCGTATGGAACTGGGCTTTTCGATCCCGGAGCGTTTCCTGGGGCAGGTGAGTCTCGGGCAAGAGGTAAGGGGCGCATCGCCGGCCTATCCGGACCAGACCTTTTCCGGCCAGCTGGTGGAGTTGGGTTCCAGGGTCAGTGAGTTGAGCCGTTCGCTGCCTGTCCGGGCACTGATCGATAACCCGGATGGTCTGCTCCGGCCGGGACAGTTCATGTCTGCGACGCTAACACTCCGGCAACGGCAGGCGCTGGTAATCCCCGAGCAGGCGGTGATGATCCGGGGTGATGAACAATATGTGTTTGTGGCTGAAGACGGTGTGGCCCGGCGGGTTTCGGTGAGCCTGGGCTCGCGCATGCCCGGTTTTGTGGAAGTTTCGAACGGTCTGAGCCAGGAAGACCCGGTGATCGTGACCGGTCAGGACCGACTCAGCAGTGGGGACCGGGTTCGGGTATTGGAAGACGACAAAGCCATTCCCGAGAACCGTTTTATTACGGCCAGGGAGTCGTAACCGGTGGTCCTCTCTGACGTCTCCATCAAGCGGCCGGTGTTCGCTACGGTCCTCAGTCTTCTGATCGTTGTGTTCGGTCTGGCAGCCCTGATGGGCCTGCCGGTGCGCGAGTACCCGGATATTGACCCACCCGTTGTTTCCATCTCCACCGACTACACCGGCGCGGCGGCCGAGGTGGTAGACACCCAGATTACCCAGGTGATCGAGGGTGCCATCAGTGGCATTGAGGGTATTCGGTCGATCGAATCATCCACCGAGCAGGGCGAGTCCCGAACCAGTATTGAATTTACCACGGCGCGCGATGTGGATATTGCCGCCAATGATGTCCGCGATGCGGTGTCCCGGGTGGCGAACCAGCTGCCAGACGAAGCCGATCCACCGGTGGTGCGCAAGGCGGATTCCGATGCACGCCCGATGATGTGGGTGACCCTGCGCAGTGATGTCTGGGACAGTGCCGAATTGAGTGACTTTGCCGACCGGGTCCTGGCGGACAGGTTGTCGGTACTTGATGGTGTTGCCGACGTGCGTATTGGCGGCGAACGGCGCTATGCCATCCGGGTCTGGCTGGACCGCGAACGTCTTGCGGCCCGGGATATCACCGTGGCGGAAGTCGAACGGGCCCTGCGTGCCAACAACGTGGAGCTGCCGGCAGGATCGGTGGATTCGTCCACCCGGAATTTCACCGTGCGGGCCGAGGGCCGGCTGTCGAACGTGGAACAGTTCCGGGAGCTTGTGGTTCGCCGGGATGGTAATGATCTGTTGCGCCTGGGTGAGGTGGCCAATGTCCAGATGGGTGTGGAGTCGGATGTGAGCCGCCTGCGCGCCAATGGCCAGACCGCCATCGGCATGGGGATTATCCGCCAGTCCAAGGCCAACACCGTTGCGGTTTCCGATGCCGTCCGCGCCGAGCTGGAGAAGATCCGGGAGACACTGCCACCGGAAGTCACCATCGCGGAAAGCTACGACGAATCCATTTTCATCCGGGCTTCCATCAAGGAAGTGGTCACCACGCTCGCCATTGCGGTGTCCCTGGTTATCCTGGTTATCTTCCTGTTCCTGCGCTCCTGGCGGGCGACTCTCATTCCCGCGGTGACCATTCCGGTTGCGGTGATTGGTGCCTTTATCGGTCTGGGCTTCCTGGGTTTTTCCATCAACGTACTGACCCTGCTGGCGGTGATTCTTGCCATCGGCCTGGTGGTGGACGATGCCATCGTGATGCTGGAAAACATCCAGCGCCGGATTGACGAGGGCGAGCCCCCGTTGCTTGCCGCCTACCGGGGCGCGAAGCAGGTTGCCTTCGCCGTGATTGCGACCACTCTGACCCTGGTGGCGGTGTTCGTTCCCATCTCCTTCATGGGCGGCAACATTGGCCGATTGTTTGCCGAATTCGGCTTTACCCTGGCGGCGGCAGTGGTGTTTTCGAGCCTCGTGGCCCTGACCCTGGCGCCGATGCTGTGTTCCAAGTGGCTCAGGCACAGCCCCGAATCGGCAGAAGGTCATCGTTTCTGGGCCGCCAGTGAAAAGGTCCTGAATGGCCTGACCAATGGTTACCGCAGGCTGTTGGAGTTTTCCCTGAGGCAGCCGGGCTTGTTACTGGGCCTTGGACTTGTCGGGCTGGTCATTGCCGCCGTGGTGTATCCGAAATTGCCTCAGGAGCTGGCGCCTACCGAAGACCGTGCCGTGATTATCATGCCCACCAGCGCGCCCCGTGGCTCAACGGTGGAATACACCGACCACTACGTTCGGCAGGTGGAAGAAACACTGCTCCCGTATCTGGACGAGGGGATAGCCAACCGTTTGCTTGCTATCGTCGGATTCCGCAATGAAGAGGACAACGCGTTCATGATCATGGGCCTGGTACCCTGGGAAGAGCGGGATATCAAGCAGCAGGAGGTGACCAGCGAAATCCGCAGGAAGTTGGCTGATGTGTCCGGCATCCGGACCGTGGCCGTCAATCCGGCGGGTCTGGGCCAAAGGGGTTTCAGCCAGGCGATCGAGTTCGTGGTGGCTGGTCCGGACTATGAGTCGGTTCAGGCCTGGAGCCAGGAGATCGTGGAGCGCGCCAAGGAAAACCCGAATCTCCAGAACCTGGATACTGATTTCGAGCTGACCCGGCCGGAACTTCGGGTGAACATCGACCGGGAACGGGCCGCGGATCTGGATATCACGGTAGAAGACGTGGGCCTCACCTTGCAGACCATGCTGGCTTCCCGGCAGGTAACGACTTACATCGATCGAGGCCGCGAATACGATGTAATCATTCAGGCGGAAGATGCCAACCGGGCAACGCCCGAAGACCTCGGCCAGATTTTCCTGCGGCCCCGGGAGGGCGGTAACCTGATCCCATTGCAGGCACTGGTTTCCGTGCAGGAGATCGGCGCCAACCCGGACCTCCGCCGCATCGACCGCCTGCCCGCTGTGGTGATCAGTGCGTCTATGGCGGATGGTTACGACCTGGGTTCGGCATTGACCTACCTGAACAATCTGGCTGTGGATAACCTGCCGCCGGAAGCCCGCATTAGTTACAAAGGCCTGAGCCGGGAATTCCAGGAATCCTCGGCGGCAATCTACGTTACCTTTGCGCTGGCTTTCGTCATCGTGTTCCTGGTGTTGGCAGCCCAGTTTGAAAGCTGGATCCATCCGCTGATCATCATGTTGTCGGTGCCGCTGGCGGTAACCGGGGCTCTCCTGGCGCTCTGGTGGACGGGTATCAGTCTGAACATCTACAGCCAGATCGGCATCATCATGTTGCTGGGGTTGATGGCGAAGAACGGGATACTGATCGTGGAGTTCGCCAATCAGCTCCGGGACAAAGGCTACGAGGTGCGAGAGGCGATTCTCGAAGGCGCCTGTCTGCGTTTCCGTCCGGTACTGATGACCACCATATCAACGATTTTCGGTGCCGTGCCCCTGGTGATTGCCACCGGCGCCGGAGCCGAGAGCCGGGAGTCGATTGGTATGGTCATTCTGGGCGGGCTGATCTTCGCCACCACGCTGACCCTGTTCATCATTCCGGTGCTCTACAACCTGTTGGCCCGGTTTGCCAAGTCTTCCAATGCGGTGGAAAAAGAACTGGAACGTCAGGCGTCCGGACAGGCGGGTGGCACTGGATTGGCCGCCGCGCCACAGAAACGCGCCGACGATTTCTGACTGACCGGATGATTACAGGGTGGCCGGGAACTCCAGCTGGCCGCCAAATAT
Organism: Marinobacter flavimaris; assembly: GCF_045057155.1. Taxonomy (NCBI): domain Bacteria; kingdom Pseudomonadati; phylum Pseudomonadota; class Gammaproteobacteria; order Pseudomonadales; family Marinobacteraceae; genus Marinobacter; species Marinobacter flavimaris. The sequence continues at coordinate 3,538,877 of NZ_CP171359.1, read as the reverse complement.
CTCATCCGGATGTATGTCGACGCAGAAGACCTGTTGCCCCGGCAGCATTGTTGAGAGGGTGACGGTACGTTTTGCATCCGGCAGACCGACATAGGGCCGACAGCTGCTGATGTGCTGGGGCCGTTCCAGGGCATTCCGGAAGTACTCCCGGTGGGTCCATTGAGCGCCGGCGGAATGATACAGCGGATTGAACTTTCCGCGATGAATGTCCGGATTGGCGCGGGCAAGGTTGCCTTGCTGAATGCCCTGGGGATTCAGCAGGAAGCAGCGTTTCACGCCATCCACTTCCAACAGCTTGTTGCAGGCGGTGCTGAACGGCAACTCCCGGCTCAGGGAATGGCAGGCTTCGAGAATTTCGAAACGCAGAAGGCGGAAATAACTCTCCTGATCCCGTATGTCCTGGGCTGATGACTCGCTGGAATCGGCAATGATGCGTTTTAGCGCCTGTTCGGTCAGCTCCGGCTCGTGTTGTTTCAGGTTGGACGGCCTTGCGAACAGGAAGCCCTGCAGAAGATCGGCCTCCGTTTGCAGGGCAATGTGAGCCTGGGTGTGGTTCTCGATCCCTTCCAAAAGCACGAGGCTGCCGCTTTCGCGGATCATCTTTACCAGACTCTCCAGCAGCATTCGGGCGCGACTGTTGTTCTCGGCGTTTACCAATAGGCTCCGGTCGAGTTTCACAATGAGCGGATTGATACGCCACAGGCGCTCAAAATTGGAATCGCCCATACCGAAATCGTCGATAGCGATCTGAAAGCCGTGTGCTTTGGCCTTGAGGATGAATTCCAGAAGTGCGGTCGGGTTGTCGGACGCGGTTTCGACCAGTTCCAGAACCACTTTCTCGGGATCGATTCCGCTACGCTGGCATTGCAGAGCAAGCTTTTCCAGGGAGGCTTCCGGATGGATGCAGGTACCGGGATTGATATTCAGGAACAGCCAGACGGCCTGGGAGCTGGCCGCAAAGTTGTCCAGATGGAGCTGCAACAGGTGCCGATCCAGCTCCGGTGTCTGGTTGTTTTTTTCGGCCTGTTCGAAAAGCGTAAACGGAGAGATGCTCTCATTGTTCTTTCTGACCCGGACCAATGCCTCGTAGCCAACCAGTTTTCGATGGGTTGGGCTCAGGATAGGCTGGTAAACAGAACTGAAATCATAGTCGTCGATGATCTTTGGAGTCCTGGATATTTCGGCTCCGCGATAGATGCGCCGTGGAAGTCGGACTACGCTGCTCATGGTCAGGAACCTTTATAGTGCCAATAATCCAGCCATCCTGGCCTGATAAAATAGTGTCTGAACAAGGAGATCAAGCGAATTGCGTACCAGACGGCCAAAAATCAAGCGTTTAACTAAGCTTAACCCCGTCAAATAAATGAACATGATTGCCGCTTTCTACGCTACCGCACCGGATCCGGGCAGATTTTCGGTCGCAATGCCGGCAACGCACCAAAACAGGGTTTCTTGATGCCATCGAAAAGTCAGTTCCGTTTGCTTGGCCAACGCCGGTTCCTGCCGTTTTATCTGACCCAGTTCTCTGGCGCCTTCAACGACAATCTGTTCAAGAACGCGCTGCTGCTGCTGATCACCTACAGTGCCGGCGGTCTGATGGGGTTGTCGGTGAATGTGGTGGTTAACCTGGCCGCTTTCCTCTTCATACTGCCGTTTTTCCTGTTTTCGGGTATTGCCGGCGAGATGGCGGATCGTTACGAAAAATCCCGGATTATCCGGAATGTGAAGCTGGCGGAAATTGTCATCATGGCCGTTGCCGCACTCGGACTGTGGTTCGGCTGGTACGAGTTGTTGCTGGTTCTGCTGTTCCTGATGGGTACCCAGTCCACGTTCTTCGGTCCGGTGAAATACGCGATCCTGCCCCAGGTGTTGGCGGACGATGAGCTGGTGGGCGGCAATGGCCTGGTTGGTATGGGCACGTTTGTGGCCATTCTTCTCGGCACCATAGCTGCGGGTTTATTGATGGGGTTTGAGACTGCGGCCCGGTTAACGTCGATTGCGGTCGTCGCCATGGCGGTCCTTGGCTATCTGGCGGCGCGACAGGTTCCGGCGACGGATTCCGATGGTTCCGGTGTCAATGTCCGGTTTCGCCCGGTGCTCGAAACCTGGAAACTGATGGCTCTGGCGGCCGAGCGCCGGCAGGTGTTGCTGGCGGTGCTGACGATCTCCTGGTTCTGGTTCCTCGGAGCCGCCTATCTGACCCAGTTTCCCAATTTTGCCCGCACCAACCTCCTGGGTGACGAGACCGTGGTGACCCTGTTATTGGCCATGTTCACGATCGGCATTTCCATCGGCTCCATGATGTGCGAGCGACTCACCAAACACCGCATTACCCTGTCACCCGTGCCCTGGGGCGCCCTGGGGCTGAGCCTGTTCGGAATAGACCTGTATTTTGCGGTGCCGGATGATCCCATGGCGTCGACCTGGTGGACCCTGTTGACTGATCCTGTCTATCTGAGGGTTTTGATGGATCTGGTCGGTATCGGGATTTGCGGCGGTCTTTTCATCGTGCCTCTGTACGCCTTTATCCAGCACGAAACGCCACGGACCAAACGTGCCCGTATTATTGCTGCGCTGAATGTCATTAATGCGTTGTTCATGGTGGTGAGTGCCCTGGCCGGAATTGTGGTGCTTGGTGTATTGGAGGTAAGCATTCCGGGGTTTTTCCTCCTGCTCTCGCTCCTGAACGGGTTGGTGTTGCTGGTGGTCTGGCGGCTTCGTCGCAAGACCACCTCACATTCTGTGGATAATTAGTTGGAAAACCTGCGGAAACACTCCGGATGAATTCCAGAATAACTATTAAAACCAAATAGTTAAATCATTTTTTAGGGTGTTTAACAAGTAGCCTTGCATGTGGATAACTTTCTTGAAAACTTTTCTGAGAAGACTGATCCAAGCTTCTGAAAAGCCATGAATTTCGGTTTTCCACTATACGCTGAATACGACCACCGAAGCCTATTCCCCCGGTGCATGTGAGCAATCAGCTTTCAACCCGGGCTGCCTCTGGTTAAAATTTGCACATCCTGACTGCAATTTCCCGGGTGAAGCGTTATACTCGCCGCCCGATTTTATCCCCCGATTTCCGAGGTGAGCTGTGGATTTTCCGACCCGTTTCGATGTCATTGTCATTGGTGGTGGCCATGCCGGTACCGAGGCCGCGCTGGCGGCTGCGCGCATGGGTTCCCAGACCCTGCTGCTGACCCACAACATTGAGACCCTGGGCCAGATGTCCTGCAACCCGGCCATCGGCGGTATTGGTAAAAGCCATCTAGTGAAAGAAATCGATGCGCTTGGCGGTGCCATGGCCGAGGCCACGGACAAGGCTGGCATCCAGTTCCGGGTCCTTAACAGTCGCAAGGGACCGGCCGTGCGCGCCACCCGTGCCCAGGCTGACCGTGTGCTTTACAAAGCCGCCATCCGCCATACCCTGGAAAGCCAGCCAAACCTGACACTGTTCCAGCAGGCGGCGGACGATCTGATTGTGGAAAACGACCAGGTGACCGGTGTCGTGACCCAGACCGGTATTCGCTTCAACGCCAGGACCGTGGTGCTTACCACCGGTACTTTCCTGGGCGGTGTTATTCACATTGGTATGCAGCACCATGCCGGCGGCCGTGCCGGTGATGCGCCGGCCAATGCCCTGGCACAGCGCTTGCGGGAACTTCCTTTCAACGTTGGTCGCCTGAAAACCGGCACGCCGCCTCGCATCGACGCCCGGTCTGTGGATTTCTCGGTGATGCAGGAGCAGTGGGGGGATGACCCCACCCCGGTGATGTCCTTCATCGGCAGCCGTAGCCAGCATCCGGAACAGGTTTGCTGCTACGTGACCCGGACTACCGAACAGACCCACGATATTATCCGCAGCGGTTTCGACCGTTCGCCGATGTTTGCCGGCAGCATCGAAGGTGTGGGCCCCCGCTACTGCCCGTCGATTGAGGATAAGGTAAACCGCTTTGCCGACAAGGATTCACACCAGATCTTTGTAGAACCGGAAGGCCTGACCACCAACGAGCTCTACCCGAACGGGATTTCCACCAGCCTGCCGTTTGATATCCAGTTGGCGGCGGTGCGTTCGATTCCCGGTTTTGAAAATGCCCATATCACCCGGCCGGGTTACGCCATCGAATACGACTACCTGAATCCGCAGGACCTGCGCCATACCCTGGAAACCAAGTTTATCCAGGGCCTGTATTTTGCCGGCCAGATCAACGGCACCACCGGCTATGAAGAAGCGGGCGCCCAGGGCCTGCTGGCCGGGATCAACGCTGCCCTGCGGTCGCAGGAAAAAGACGAGTGGTACCCGCGCCGGGACGAGGCTTACCTGGGTGTGCTGGTGGATGACCTGATCACCATGGGCACGTCCGAGCCCTATCGCATGTTTACCAGCCGCGCCGAGTATCGCCTCATCCTGCGCGAGGACAATGCCGATCTGCGTCTGACCGAAACCGGTCGTAAGCTCGGCCTGGTTAATGATGAGCGCTGGCAGAAGTTCAATGACAAGCGCGAGGCGATCGCTACCGAGCGTAGCCGCCTCGAGGTCACCCGGATTCATCCGAATACCGAGGCCGGTGAGCGCGCCAACGGCTTTCTCAAGCAGCCGATGACCCGTGATCAGTCCCTGGCAGAGCTGCTGCGCCGGCCCGAGATTGTCTACAGCCACATTGCCGAGATCGGTGCCGAGAAAGCGGAAGATCCGGTGGTCGCGGATCAGGTGGAAATCGAGATCAAGTACGAGGGTTATATTTCCCGTCAGACGGACGAGATTGAGCGGCTCCGTAAAAACGAGAACACCGCCCTGCCGGTGGATCTGGATTATGACGTCATCGGCGGCCTGTCCAACGAGATCAAGCAGAAGCTCAAGACCGTGCGGCCGGAAACCGTGGCTCAGGCCTCACGTATCCAGGGTGTGACCCCGGCGGCGGTGAGCCAGATCCTGGTGCACCTGAAAAAGCGCGACCTGCTGCGCAAACAGTCGGCCTGATCCGCGCCCATGACCAAGTCACTCTGGCACGGCCAACTCCGGGATGGACTGGCCACGATGGGCCTGTCCCTGGATGAGGATCGGCAGGAAAAGCTGCTGGCTTTTCTGGGCCTGCTTAACAAGTGGAACCGGGCTTACAACCTCACTGCTGTACGTGATGAGCGTGTGATGGTGTCCCGGCAACTGCTCGACAGCCTGAGCATTCTGCCGTGGGTAACGACGGACCATCTTCTGGATGTGGGCGCCGGCGGCGGTCTGCCCGGTATTCCCCTGGCGATCGCCCTGCCCGAGAAGCGCTTTACCCTGCTCGACAGCAACGGCAAGAAGACCCGCTTTCTCAACCAGTGTGTGCTGGAGCTCGGCCTGAAAAATGTCGAGGTTGTCCACGGGCGCGCGGAAGATTGCAATCCTCCGGAACCCTTCAGCCAGATCAGCAGCCGAGCCTTTACCGCGCTCGAGAATCTGGTGAGCTGGTGCGGTGATCTGTTGGCAAATGAGGGTGAGTTCCTTGCCATGAAAGGTCAGTTTCCGGATGATGAAGTGTCTGCCCTTCCGGCTGGCTGGCAGGTAACATCCAGCCATTCCCTGGACGTACCGGGCGCCGATGGCGACCGCCATCTGCTGGTGATCGCCCGGACCGTGAATTCCCGGTAGTTTGGCAGTCCGATTTCTGAACCGGTAACCCATAAACAAGGAGGCAGGACATGGCGCGCGTGATTGCAGTGACCAATCAGAAAGGCGGTGTGGGCAAAACCACCACCTGCGTCAACCTTGCTGCCTCCCTGGCCGCCACCAAGCGTCGGGTGCTGCTGGTGGATATGGATCCCCAGGGCAACGCCACCATGGGCAGCGGTGTGGATAAAAACGCCCTGGAACTGTCTGGCTACGACATGCTGACCAAGCGCGCCAGCGCCGCCGAGGTGATCATTCCCGCCGAGGCTTCCGGCTTCGATATCCTTCCGGCCAACGGTGACCTGACGGCGGCCGAAGTGGAACTGATGAACGAGATCGGTCGCGAACACCGCCTGAGACTGGCGTTGAACACCGTTCGTGATAATTACGATTATATCCTCATCGATTGCCCGCCGTCGCTCAGCCTGTTGACGGTGAATGCCCTGTCGGCGGCAGACTCTGTGCTGATTCCAATGCAGTGCGAGTACTACGCCCTTGAGGGGTTAGCGGCGCTGATGAACACCGTTGAGCAGATTCAGGAAACGGTCAATCCGAATCTGCAGGTGGAAGGCATTCTGCGCACCATGTACGACCCTCGCAACAGCCTTACCCTGGACGTTTCCGGCCAGCTGAGCGAGTACTTTGGCGACAAGGTGTATCGTGCAGTGATTCCCCGCAATGTCCGTCTGGCCGAGGCCCCCAGCTATGGGGTTCCGGCCCTGAAATACGACCGCGCCTCAAAGGGTGCGATCGCCTACCTGGCCCTGGCCGGTGAAATGGTACGCCGCCACGGTTCAAAAAAGACATCCGCGCCGGTTGCGGTGTAACATACCGCCCTGTCACTCACTTAAGCACAACGATATTCAACGGGAAGAATGACTGACACCATGGCGGCGAAGAAACGAGGTTTGGGTGAACGCGGACTGGGCGCCCTGCTGGCGGGCTCCAAGGTCAATCTTGACCAGGAGCTGAAAGACCACGACGGTGAGCTCCGCGAAGTTCCCATTGATCTGATCCAGCGCGGCCGGTACCAACCCCGGCGCGACATGGACCCCGCCGCCCTGCAGGAACTGGCGGATTCCATCCGCCAACAAGGCGTGATGCAGCCGGTGGTGGTTCGTCCCATCGCTGAAGGACGTTACGAGCTGATCGCCGGTGAGCGCCGCTGGCGGGCCACCCAGATGGCCGGCCTGGACAGCATCCCTGCCATCATCCGGGATGTCCCCGATGAAGCCGCCATCGCCATGGCGCTGATCGAGAACATCCAGCGTGAGAACCTCAATCCTATTGAGGAAGCTTTCGCTCTTCAGCGCCTGCAGGACGAGTTTGGCCTGACCCAGGCCCAGGTGGCCGAAGCCGTGGGCAAATCCCGTACGACTATTACCAACCTGCTTCGACTGATCGGTTTGTCCGAAGACGTTCGTATTATGCTCGAGCATGGCGATCTGGAAATGGGCCACGGCCGGGCAATGCTGACCCTGGCGCCAGAACTGCAGATGCAGGTGGCCAAACAGGTGGTGGCCAAATCCCTGTCGGTTCGCCAGACTGAAGCCCTGGTTCGGCGGGTGCAACAGGAAACACCGGACAGCAAATCCCGGAAAAAGGGAGTGGTGGACCCCAACATTCGCGCGCTTCAGGATGATCTGGCGGAGCGATTGGGTGCACGAGTGTCGATCGATCATGGCCAGCGTGGCAAAGGCAAGCTGGTGATCGAGTACAGTTCCCTTGACGAACTCGACGGCATACTGGGCCACATCAAATAAAATCGTCGGGGTTTTGTGCGTCGTCCGACCCCCCTACGAAAGTTCGTATCTGGTTACGTACACAACATGTAGTGGTGAAAAACTGAACGGCCGTCTATTTGTGACGAAAATTGCCAAAACCCAGTTATTACGCCGCTTTTGACGGATCAGCCGGTTCCCGGTTTTGTTGATTCGTGCACATTGAACACATATAATCTGCGGCGCTCGTGTCGGTGTATTTGCTTACTTTTTAAACGACATCGACCGAAAAGCACCGTACTTCCGGAACGAACATGACGAAGGCAGCTTCAGGCGGCATTGGCCGTCCACCCATCGCACGATGGTTTGTTATAGAGAGTGTGGTACTTGTCTTCGTCAGCCTGGCGTTTCTCTTGCGAGGCGAGGTTTCCGGTTATTCAGCGCTGCTGGGTGGACTTATCTTTCTGATCCCCCATGGTTATTTTGCGCTCAAGGCATTCCGCTACGCCGGCGCGCGGTCTGCCAAGAAGATCATGACGTCTTTTTATCAGGGTGAGGCCGGCAAGCTCATCCTGTGCGCCATCCTCTTCACGATGGTGTTCAAATGGATTCAGCCGCTTGATATTGCGGCACTTTTTTTAACATTTGCGATCATGCTGGTCACCAACTGGTTGACACCGCTTCTGGCGGGCAGCAATACGCAGCAAAGCTAACTGGACCTGGGAAACCGTTATGGCAGGAAGTGCATCCGAATATATCCAGCATCACCTCCAGAACCTCACCTACGGTAAACTTCCGGCAGGCTATGAGCGTGCCGACGGTACCGTACTTCAAGATGCAACCTGGACGCTGGCTCACACCGGCAGGGAAGCATCCGACATGGGCTTCTGGGCTCTGCACATCGATTCACTGGGCTGGGCAGTCGCCCTCGGTGCCCTGTTCCTGTTTATTTTCCGCTTGGCCGCCAAGCGCGCCACCTCAGACCAGCCCGGCGGGCTCCAGAACTTTGTTGAAGTGATGGTTGAGTTTGTCGATCAGAGCGTCAAGGAAACCTTCCACGGCAAGAACAAGGTGATTGCGCCGCTGTCGCTGACCATCTTCTGCTGGGTATTCCTGATGAACCTGATGGACCTGGTGCCCGTGGACTTCCTGCCCCAGCTGTTCCACCTGATGGGTCTGGAATACATGAAGGTCGTTCCGACTACGGATGTAAACGTAACTCTGGGCATGTCCCTGTCCGTATTCGCTCTGATCATCTATTACAGCCTGAAAGTGAAGGGCGTGGGTGGCTTCGTTGGTGAGCTGACCCTGCACCCCTTCTCTTCAGACAACCTGTTCCTGAAGATTTTGCTTGTCCCGATCAACTTCCTGCTGGAAGGCGTGAGCCTGATCGCCAAGCCGATCTCACTGGCGCTGCGTCTGTTCGGTAACCTGTACGCAGGCGAGCTGATCTTTATCCTGATTGCACTGCTGCCGTTCTGGGCACAGTGGGCACTGTCTGTACCCTGGGCGATTTTCCACATTCTGGTTATCACCCTGCAGGCATTCATCTTTATGATGTTGACGATCGTGTACCTGAGCATGGCTCACGAAGACAGTCACTGATCGGACACCATTAAGCCGTAGTTCTAAACCCTAAACCCTTAAACTGAAAAACCTAACTGAAAACTGGGAGTTATCATGGAAACTGTAGTTGGAATGACCGCTATTGCCGTTGCACTGCTGATTGGCCTGGGTGCCCTGGGTACTGCGATTGGCTTTGGTATCCTCGGTGGCAAGTTCCTGGAAGGCGCTGCGCGTCAGCCGGAAATGACCCCGATGCTGCAGGTTAAAATGTTCATCGTTGCAGGTCTGCTGGACGCCGTAACCATGATCGGTGTTGGTATCGCACTGTTCTTCACTTTCGCCAACCCGTTTGTCGGCCAGATCGCCGGTTAATCGAGTCGCCAGAGCCGGGGTTTTGCCCCGGTCAGATGATTCTTAACAAAACAGGCGAGAGGTGAAGACGTGAACATTAATTTGACGATGATTGGTCAAGCCATCGCGTTCTTTATCTTTGTCGTCTTCTGCATGAAGTACGTGTGGCCGCCAATCATGGCCGCACTGCAGGAGCGTCAAAAGAAGATCGCTGACGGACTGGCTGCCTCAGACCGCGCTGCGCGCGATCTGGAACTGGCTCAGGAAAAGTCAGCTCAGGAACTGCGTGAAGCCAAGCAGCAAGCTGCTGGTCTGATTGAACAGGCCAACAAGCGCGCGGCCCAGATTGTGGAAGCATCCAAGGATGACGCCCGCAAGGAAGGCCAGAAGCTGATTGAGCAGGCCAAGGCCGAAATTGAACAGGAGCGGAATCAGGCTCGTGACGCTTTGCGTGCAGAAATTGCCAGCATTGCCGTTGCCGGTGCCGAGAAGATCCTGGAAACCTCTGTCGATGCCTCCAAGCACAACGAGATGTTGGAAAAACTGGCGGCAGAACTTTAAACGACGAGGTTCATCATGGCAGAACTGAGAACGCTGGCCCGTCCCTACGCAAAGGCAGCATTTAGTGCCGCTCAGGAGCATGAACAGCTGGCTGAGTGGTCCAAGGTGCTGACGATCGCCGGGCAGGTCACCGCGAACAAAGACATTCGACAGCTTCTCGCGAATCCGGGTCTGGAAGAGCAGAAGAAGGCTGAACTGATTCTGGAGGTCGCTGAAGATGGCGTCACCGATCAGGTCCGCAACTTTTTCGCTGTACTGGCTGAAAACCGCCGGCTGACTCTTCTTCCTGAGATTGCAGCGCTCTTCAACACGTACCGGGCTGATCTGGAGCGCACTGTTGATATCGAAGTTACCGCGGCTTTCGAGCTGACGGACGAACAGCAACAGAAGCTCGCCCAGGCACTTTCGAAGAAACTCGAGCGGCAAGTGTCACTCGCAGCGTCATTGGACAAGTCTCTGATTGGCGGCGTGATTATTCGCACCGGCGATCTGGTCATTGACGCATCTGTACGCGGAAAGCTGACCAAGCTGGCCGACGCTCTGGGCTCCTGATTTCAGCACAAGGTTTGAGGATATTGGCATGCAGCAACTGAATCCATCCGAGATCAGTGACATCATCAAGAAGAGAATCGAGAAACTCGACATCTCTTCCGAAGCAAAGAACGAAGGTACGATCCTGTCGGTATCCGACGGTATCGTGCTGATCCACGGTCTGGCCGACGTTATGTACGGCGAGATGATTGAATTTGCCAACGGCACGTTCGGCATGGCTCTGAACCTGGAGCGTGATTCCGTTGGTGCGGTTGTGCTGGGTGACTACGAAGATCTGGCTGAAGGCCAGAAAGTTCGTTGCACCGGCCGCATCCTGGAAGTACCGGTTGGTCCGGAACTGATGGGCCGTGTGGTCGACGCTCTGGGTAACCCCATCGACGGCAAGGGCGACCTCGGTACCGACCTGACCTCTCCGGTCGAAAAGGTTGCACCGGGTGTTATCGCTCGTCAGTCCGTTGATGAGCCGGTTCAGACTGGTCTGAAGGCAATCGACACCATGGTGCCGATCGGTCGCGGCCAGCGTGAGCTGATCATCGGTGACCGTCAGATCGGTAAGACCGCTGTCGCCATCGACGCGATCATTAACCAGAAAGACACCGGCATCAAGTGTATCTACGTTGCCGTCGGTCAGAAGCAGTCTTCCATTGCCGCCGTTGTGCGCAAGCTGGAAGAGCACGGTGCCATGGATCACACCATCGTGGTTGCCGCCGGTGCCGCCGATCCTGCAGCGATGCAGTTCCTGGCTCCGTACTCCGGTACCTCCATGGGTGAATACTTCCGTGACCGTGGTGAAGACGCCCTGATCATCTATGATGATCTGTCCAAGCAGGCTGTGGCTTACCGCCAGATCTCCCTGCTGCTGCGTCGTCCGCCAGGCCGTGAAGCATACCCGGGTGACGTATTCTACCTGCACTCCCGTCTGCTGGAGCGTGCGTCCCGTGTTAACGCTGATTACGTTGAGCAGCTGACCAACGGTGAAGTGAAAGGCCAGACCGGTTCCCTGACCGCTCTGCCGATCATTGAAACCCAGGCTGGTGACGTATCCGCGTTCGTACCGACCAACGTAATCTCCATTACCGACGGTCAGATCTTCCTGGAAACCAACCTGTTTAACTCCGGTATCCGTCCGGCGATGAACGCCGGTATCTCCGTATCCCGGGTAGGTGGTTCGGCCCAGACCAAGATCATGAAGAAGCTCGGCGGTAACATCCGTCTGGCTCTGGCCCAGTATCGTGAACTGGCCGCTTTCGCACAGTTTGCTTCCGACCTCGACGAAGCAACCCGTCAGCAGCTTGAGCACGGTCAGCGTGTAACGGAACTCATGAAGCAGAACCAGTACAGCCCGATGTCTGTGGCTGAAATGGGTACGGTTCTGTTCGCAGCCAACGAAGGCTTCCTGGACGACGTTGATGTCGACAAGGTAGTGAAGTTTGAAGCGCAGATGCTCGACTGGATGCGCTCCGAGCAGAAAGACCTCCTCGACAAGATCAACGAGAAAGGCGATTACAACGACGAAATCGCTGCCGGCCTCAAAGCTGCACTTGAGAAATTCAAGACCACTCAGAGCTGGTAAGAAAACGGGCCTGCGGCAATTGTCGCGGGCCGCTTTTCGTAGCAACGAGTGTCTAACTTGAGAAGGCAGTGAGTTATGGCCGTCGGCAAAGAAATACGTAACCAGATTTCAAGCATCAAGAGCACGCAGAAAATCACCAGCGCCATGGAAATGGTGGCTGCGAGTAAAATGCGTAAGGCTCAGGAACGCATGCAGGCAACTCGCCCGTATGCCGACAAGATGCGTCAGGTGATCGGGCACATTGCCAAGGCGAATGCTCAGTACAAGCACCCGTTCATGGTCGAGCGCGAGGTAAAGCGCGTGGGCTATATCGTGGTGTCAACTGATCGTGGCCTCTGTGGTGGTCTGAACATCAACCTGTTCAAAGCGCTTGTCCGTGAAATGAAAGCGTGGAAAGAAAAAGGAGTGGAAACCGATCTGTGCGCCATCGGGCAGAAAGGGGCTTCCTTTTTCCGGAGCTACGGCGGCAATGTCGTCGCGGCGCTGACCCATCTGGGGGACAGCCCGAGCTCTGAAAAACTCATCGGCAACGTCAAGGTTATGCTGGATGCGTTCTCGGAAGGCAAGATCGACCGTCTTTATGTGGTCAGCAACGAGTTCGTCAACACCATGACCCAAAGCCCGAAGGTCGAGCAGCTTCTGCCCCTGCCTGAGAGCGAAGACGAAGAAGAGATCAAGAACCAGTGGGATTATCTCTACGAGCCCGATGCCAGGCAGATCCTCGATGGCCTTCTGCCACGTTTTATTGAATCCCAGGTGTACCAGGGTGTGGTAGAAAATCTGGCATGTGAACAGGCAGCCCGGATGATCGCCATGAAGAGCGCAACTGATAACGCCGGTAGCATTATCGACGAGCTTCAGCTGGCTTATAACAAGGCGCGTCAGGCAGCCATTACCCAAGAGATATCGGAGATTGTGAGCGGCGCCGCTTCGGTCTGATCCGACCCACAATCCAACTGGTTTTATTGACTATCAAGATAACGAGGAACCGAGCATGAGTAGCGGACAAATCGTTCAGATCATTGGCGCGGTTATCGACGTGGAATTCCCACGTGACTCCGTACCCAAAGTATATGACGCACTGCTGCTTGAAGGTGGCGAAACAACTCTGGAAGTCCAGCAGCAGCTGGGTGACGGCATTGTTCGTACCATCGCCATGGGCAGCACCGAAGGCCTGAAGCGTGGCCTGAAAGCAGAAAACACCGGCAACCCGATTTCGGTACCGGTTGGTACCCAGACTCTGGGCCGTATCATGGATGTTCTGGGTCGTCCTATCGACGAAGCCGGCGAGATCGGCGAAGAAGAGCGTTGGGCGATTCACCGTAAGGCACCGGGCTATGCCGATCAGGCAGCGTCTGCGGACCTGCTGGAAACCGGCATCAAGGTTATCGACCTGATCTGCCCGTTCGCCAAGGGTGGTAAGGTTGGCCTGTTCGGTGGTGCCGGTGTTGGTAAAACCGTAAACATGATGGAGCTGATCAACAACATCGCGAAAGAGCACTCCGGTCTCTCCGTATTCGCAGGTGTTGGTGAGCGGACCCGGGAAGGTAACGACTTCTACTACGAAATGAAGGAGTCCAACGTTCTCGATAAGGTTGCCATGGTTTACGGCCAGATGAATGAGCCCCCTGGAAACCGTCTGCGTGTGGCCCTGACCGGTCTCACCATGGCCGAGAAGTTCCGGGACGAAGGTCGTGACGTACTGTTGTTCGTCGACAACATCTACCGTTACACCCTGGCAGGTACCGAAGTATCCGCACTGCTCGGCCGTATGCCGTCTGCGGTAGGTTACCAGCCGACTCTGGCTGAAGAGATGGGTCAGCTGCAGGAGCGTATTACCTCCACCAAGAACGGTTCCATCACGTCCATCCAGGCGGTATACGTACCGGCGGATGACTTGACTGACCCGTCGCCTGCAACCACCTTCTCGCACCTGGATGCTACCGTTGTACTGAGCCGTGACATCGCTTCCAAGGGTATCTACCCGGCGATCGATCCGCTGGATTCCACCTCTCGTCAGCTGGATCCGCTGATCATCGGTCAGGAGCATTACGAAGTGGCCCGTGGCGTGCAGACCAACCTGCAGCGCTACAAGGAGCTGAAAGACATCATCGCCATCCTGGGTATGGATGAACTGTCAGAAGAAGACAAGCTGACTGTAGCCCGTGCCCGTAAGATCGAGCGTTTTCTGTCCCAGCCGTTCCACGTTGCTGAAGTATTCACCGGTTCCCCCGGTAAGTACGTTTCCCTCAAGGAAACCATCAGCAGCTTTAAGGGCATCCTGAATGGCGACTATGATGAACTGCCCGAGCAGGCGTTCTACATGGTTGGTACCATTGAGGAAGCGGTCGAGAAAGCGAAGGAAATGAAGAGCAAGGCAAAGAGCTAATCTGAGCCGACGCATTTGTTTCCGGATCGATCAAAGAGGCAACTGACATGGGTATGACCGTGCATTGTGATGTGGTAAGTGCCGAAACAAAGATCTATTCCGGATTGGTGGAAATGCTGATCGCAGCGGGCTCTGAAGGTGACCTGGGTATTGCCCCGGGTCACACCCCACTGCTGACCCAGCTGAAGCCGGGCCCTATTCGGATTATCAAGCAGGGCGGTGAGGAAGAAATTCTTTACGTGTCCGGCGGGTATCTGGAAGTCCAGCCCAATCTGGTGACTTTGTTGGCGGATACCGCTGTTCGTGCAAAGGATGTGGACGAAGCAGCCGCGCTCGAAGCTCAGAAAGAAGCCGAGAAAGCACTTGCCAACAAGACTGGTGAATTCGAGTACTCCCGTGCCGCTGCAGAGCTGGCCGAGGCTGTTGCCCAGCTTCGTACCATCCAGCAGCTGCGTAACAAAATGCGCTAAGCATTTCCGTTTCGGGTTTGCCGAACACCGAAGCCGCATCCTGAGCGGCTGGAAGACCAACGTGTTGCGTTGGCCGTCCGGCCCTGAAGGGTGCGGTTTTTTTATTTTCAGCATTCAGAGAGTAAACACTCCGGGAGCCTGACTTTTCCATGAGCCCGCTACACGTCGTCATTCTGGCCGCTGGCCAGGGTTCCAGAATGAAATCCGCACTGCCAAAGGTGCTGCATCCGATTGCCGGCCACCCTATGCTTCATCACGTGATCGACACCGCCAAACAGCTTGGCGCCGAGAGGATCCATACGGTCATAGGTCATGGTGCTGACAAGGTTCGGGAAACCACCGATGAGGCCTCGGTAAACTGGGTCACCCAGAGTGAGCAGTTGGGTACCGGCCATGCTGTGGCTCAGGCCCTGCCGGATCTTCCCGATGACGCCCGTGTTCTTGTGCTTTACGGCGATGTGCCTCTGACTCGTCATGAGACGCTCGACGGATTGGTTGGGACACTTGATGACCACACCCTGGGTTTGTTGACCGTCACCATGGACAATCCCCAGGGATACGGACGGATTGTCCGGAGTGCTGATGGCGACGTGCAGTCGATCGTCGAGCAGAAAGACGCCTCTCCCGAGCAGCAGCAGATCCGCGAAGTGAACACCGGGATACTTGCGGTGTCGGCGAAACACCTGAAAACCTGGTTGCCGACGCTCTCCAACAGCAACGCCCAGGGCGAATATTATCTGACCGACATCATTGCCATGGCGGTGGAACAGGGTCTCCGTATTGCGGTGTCCCAGCCGGAGAATCCCTATGAAGTCCAGGGAGTCAACAATCGCCTGCAACTGGCTGAACTGGAACGCTGGTTCCAGCGCCAGCAGGCTGACCGGCTGATGACAGAAGGAGCGACACTCGCGGACCCCTCCCGGATAGATGTCCGTGGCGAGCTGAGTATCGGCAATGACCTCTGGATTGATGTGAACGTGGTATTCGAGGGCAAGGTCAGCCTTGGCAGTAATGTATCCATTGGCTCCGGTTGCGTCATCAAGGACGCCACCATTGCAGATGGCGCGGAGATCAAGGCCAACAGCGTGATTGAAGGGGCCGTAATTGGCGCCAGCGCCCAAATCGGGCCGTTTGCACGTATCCGGCCGGGCACGGAACTGGCGGCCAACACCAAAGTGGGCAACTTCGTGGAAACCAAAAAGGCCATTGTGGGTGAGGGCAGCAAGATCAACCATCTCAGCTATGTGGGTGATGCCTCACTGGGCCGTAATGTGAATGTGGGTGCAGGAACCATCACCTGTAATTATGATGGTGTGAACAAGTACCGGACGGTGCTCGGCGATGGTGTTTTCGTAGGTTCTAATTGTTCGCTGGTCGCCCCGGTTACCGTTGCGGCCGAGGCCACCATAGGCGCAGGATCGACCATAACTCGCGACGTTGCCGACCACGAGTTGGCTGTCGCCCGGGGCCGGCAGCGCAATATCGCCGGTTGGGAAAAGCCGAAGAAACACTGATACAAACGATCAACAGACAGGTAGAACAGCATGTGTGGAATTGTAGGCGCGGTTTCGGAAAGGGACGTTCAGGGTATCCTTCTTGAGGGTCTGCGCCGTCTGGAATACCGGGGATATGATTCCGCCGGTATGGCCGTAATTGGTGGAGACCACAGTGTCCAGCGCGCTCGTGAAGTGGGCAAGGTAGCCGCCCTGGCGGAAGCTATGGAAGCTAATCCCCTGGCAGGCCACCTGGGCATTGCCCATACCCGCTGGGCAACCCACGGCGAGCCCTCTCAGATCAACGCCCATCCGCACATGTCCGGCGACCGGCTGGCTATTGTCCACAACGGGATCATCGAAAACTATCAGGAGCTGCGTGAGGAATTGCGTGCTGACGGTTTCGAGTTTACGTCCCAGACCGATACCGAAGTTGTCGCGCACCTGATCGAGAAACACTACCGCACCCTGGGTAATCTCCATGATTCTGTGCGTTCGGCGATCGCCCGTTTGCGTGGAGCCTATGCCCTGGCGGTGGTACACGCCGACGAACCGGAGCACCTCGTGGTATGCCGTGAGGGCAGCCCCCTGGTCATTGGTGTGGGTATTGGCGAAAACTTCATCGCGTCTGACCAGCTGGCGCTGCTGCCAGTGACCGACCGGTTCATGTTCCTGGAAGAAGGCGATATCGCCGATATCCGAAAGGACGCCATTGCCATTCTCGACCGCGATGGCAATGCCGTTGAGCGGGAAGTAACACGCTTCGAGCACGGCGCCGATTCCGCCGACAAGGGCGAGTATCGCCACTTCATGCTCAAGGAAATCTACGAGCAGCCGAAGGTGATCAAGGCGACCATGGAAGGCCGGGTCACCAGGACCCGGGTACTGGAACAGGCCCTCGGGACCGAGGCCGCCAACCTTCTGGAGAACGTTCGTCATGTCCAGATCATTGCCTGTGGCACCAGTTACCATGCCGGTATGGTGGCCCGTTACTGGATTGAGGAGCTGGCGGGCGTTGCCTGCTCCGTCGAGGTGGCTTCCGAATTCCGCTATCGCAAACACGTGATCCAGCAGGACACCCTGTTCCTCTGTATTTCCCAGTCCGGCGAAACCGCCGATACCCTGGCGGCCCTGCGTCAGGCGAAAAAAGCAGGTTTCCGGGCAGCATTGGCCATCTGTAACGTGCCGGGCAGCTCCCTGGTTCGCGAATCCGACCTGGTGATCATGACCCAGGCGGGACCGGAAATCGGCGTGGCCTCTACCAAGGCGTTCACCACCCAGCTCACGGCTTTGCTGATCTTTACCCTGGCCCTGGCCCGTCATAATGGGCTGCCCGAGGAGCAGGAAGCTGAAATCGTCGAGGCTCTTCACCTCGTGCCTGGCCAAGTCAGCGATGTGCTGGCCCTGGATGGCGAGATCGCCGAGATGTCCAAGGCATTCATGGATAAGAACCACAGCCTGTTCCTGGGGCGCGGTTCCCAGTTCCCGGTGGCTCTTGAAGGTGCCCTCAAGCTCAAGGAAATCTCCTACATCCACGCCGAGGCCTATCCTGCCGGCGAGCTCAAGCACGGCCCCCTGGCCCTGGTCGACAGCGAAATGCCAGTGGTCACTGTCGCTCCCAACAATGACCTGGTTGAGAAGCTGAAATCCAACCTGGAAGAGGTCCGGGCCCGCGGCGGTGAACTGTTTGTCTTTGCTGATAAAAAGGCCGACGTCAAAGCGGAAGAGGGCCTGCACGTGATGCAGATTCCGTCCGTGCATCCGATTACCGCGCCGATCGTGTACACCGTGCCACTGCAGCTGCTGTCCTACCATGTGGCCGTGTTGAAGGGTACCGATGTGGACCAGCCGCGGAACCTGGCCAAGAGCGTCACTGTAGAATAGCCCCGCAGGCCAGCAAGGCCTCGATCACAGAATAAACGTTTTCTTGTATTTCACGATAATGATAATTATTATCATTATCGTGAATAAACAAGGAGAACGTGATGGAATTCCTGTGTCCCAATCACCGCCAACAGTTCGCGGACCTGCCGCTGGAAGAACGCAAAGACCTCTGGCTGTTCTGGATGGAGAATGCCCACGACTGCAGTGAGCAGGGGCAGTGGCGGGATGTTATCTCGCTGGCTGGCAGCGCCTTCGATCTTGCTTGCCTGCACGGGCCGCGGGATGAATCCTGCATGCACATCGAACTGACTCTCTCAGCCATACTGGTCTCCCGGGCCCTTTCCGATCGCGGTGAGCGGGCCGGTATGGACGCGGTGATTCTCCGGGCACTGGAGAGCCTTCAGCACCCGGACCATGCCGCCCCCATCGACGGTTGCTGTGATATCCACGACTGCGTTTCTGTGCTTATAGATCCTTCACGGCACGCAGACTTTTTTGCTGACTACCTGAACTGGCCCTCCTTACCTTTCGTTCCACCGAAACGGGCAACTATGGTACGGACGCTCCATTGACCTCGTAACCGGACAAACACAGGCACAGTTAGCAGACCAGGTTGGATAGGCGTGGAGTGGGCAGGTTGCACACATTCAGTCAGGCAGATTTCGAACGTTTCGGGCAGCTTTACGACATAGAATTTCGGTTTCCGGCCATCCAGGGCGACACCGGAAGTGATGACCGTATCGTTGCCCGGGGTGAGATTGCCGAGTACAGCCTGGCTTCGGGTTTTCGGTTTACGTTTTCTTCGCTTCAGGTGCTCCAGGCGTATGAATCAGTCTCTTCTGGTCATGCGCCGTTGCTTGTGCTGGTCGTTCTGGATGGCACCGTTGAGCTTACCCTCGGGTCGGTCGAACACGTTCTGTCATCGGGTAATGCTGTCAGCATGCAGCTGCACCCGGACTATCCGTTACGGGCGCACCAGCCTGAGCAAGAGCATCTGCAAATTGTGGCACTCGCTTTCGACCCACGCGGCGCAACATTGGACCACGTCTCCTCCAGCTTACAAGACCTGACCATTCTTCCCAGGGTTCCCCTGCGTCAATGGAGTGTGCCCCACCCGTTCGAGGAGTTGCTGCGGACCCATGCACGCCTCACGATGACCGTCGCCCAGAAAAGCCTGGTTTTGGAGGGCCTCGCGCTGCAGCTTGCCGGATTGGGTCTGGCAGGCGACGAGCATGAATCCCCGGATGCTCCGGTGGTTCCGGTCCAGCAACGTCAGCGACTTGAGCTCGTAAGGCAGCATCTGGAGTTCACCCCGGACCATGACCACACCCTAAAGGACCTCGCACAGATGGCTGCCATGAGCCCAAGCGGCTTGCGAGTGAAATTCCGGGCGATGTACGGCGTGCCGGTGTTCGACTATCTCAGAAAATGCCGACTTCGGTTGGCAAAGCATTATCTGGAGCAAGGCTTCAGTGTTGAACAGAGCGCGAACAGGGTGGGTTACACCCACGCGACCAATTTTTCGACGGCGTTTCGCCGAGAGTTCGGCTTTTCTCCCCGACAACGGGCGGCCAATCACAAGAAATAGCATTGCGCATAGGTTTTTTGGCTTCTGGAATACCAAAGCTCGGATCTAAACGACAATAATTCGCATTACACTTAAACTTGTAAAGCGCGTTGTTTGGAGCTGATCAATGAATTCGTTACGTGATAATCGCCAGTACTTACTCCCGTCCGGCCTGGCCTTGGCCATAGCCGGGGTTCTGGCAAGCCCGATACTGTACGCGCAGGAAGCGAATATTACCGAGCTGGATGCCATTGAAGTATCGGCAGATGCCGCCGAACCGAGCGGCACCGCACCGAGTGATGGCTACACCGCAGAGGCGACCGTTACCGGCACGAAAACAACCACCAACGTGGTTGAAACGCCCCAGTCCATTTCCACAGTCACAGCGGATCAGATCGAGGACCAGAACGCGGCCAACCTGGGCGAAGTTCTGCGTTATACAGCCGGCGCCCGAGGCGAGACCTTTGGTTTCGAGCCGCGCACCACGTTTCTGAGAATACGCGGCTTCGATGTGGCCACCAGTGGCTTGTTTCGTGACAACCTGAAACTGGCGAACCCCGGCTTTGCCGCCGGTTACAGCCTGGAGCCCTATGGCGCCGAGCGCATTGATGTGCTCAAGGGGCCTTCTTCCGTTCTGTACGGACAAGCGGGCCCGGGTGGGTTGGTGAACTATGTGTCCAAACGTCCTACTTTCGACACCCGTCGAGAAGTGCGCGTTGAGGCTGGTACCAACGATCTGGTCCAGGGCCATTTTGATATCAGTGGGGCGGTGAACGACAGTGATACCCTCGCGGTTCGCCTGGTGGGCCTGGTTCGCGACAGCGAAACCCAGGTGGATTTTGTCAACGACGACCGAAAGTACCTGGCCCCCAGCCTGACCTGGCAGCCCACGGACGCCACCCGACTGACGGTATTGGCGCACTGGCAGTACGACGATACCCAGCCATCTCAACGTTACCCGTTGCAGGGCACGTTGGAGCCAAATCCGAATGGCCCGATTCCTGACAACCGGTTTACCGGCGAGCCAGGGTACGATGCCTATGAGCGTCGCGAGAGTGCCATTGGTTACGAGTTTGAGCACCGCATCAATGACCAGATAGTTCTGCGTCAGAATGTCCGGGACTACCGTAACGATGTTGACGACCAGACCATCTACACCACCGGTTTGCTGGCGGATCAGAGAACCATTACCCGGTCGCGCTTTGACAGTTTCGGTCGCATTGACGGACTGGTCATGGATAACCAGCTGCAGTTGACCGCTCAGGCGGGCGCGGCAGAGCACACGGTATTGGTCGGCCTGGACCATCAGGATATCGATGTGTCATCCCGGCAGTTCTTTGGGGCCGCCAGTAACCTGGACATCTATGATCCTGTCTATGGGGCGCCTGTCCCTGATGCCCCGTTGTTTAAAGACGAGGACGGACAACTCAAACAGACCGGCATTTACCTTCAGGATCAGATCCGGGTAGACCGTTGGACGGTTTCCCTTGGCGGCCGGTATGACGTGGCCCGTTCCGAGACACTCAATAATCTCACCGGCGCCACAGCTAGCCGGGAAGACGAGGCCTTCACTGGTCGTGCCGGTGCCAGTTACCAGTTCGCGAATGGCTTTGCCCCTTATGTGAGCTACATGGAGTCGTTTCTCCCCACCACAGGTACCGATGCGGCCGGCAACCCGTTCGAGCCCGAAACCGCACACCAATATGAGGTGGGCGTAAAGTACCAGCCCAATACGGACACGCTGGTGACACTGGCCTGGTTCGACCTGACCCGGGAAGACTACCTGACCACCAACCCATCGACCTTCGCCAATGAGCAGAAGGGCGAGGCCAACTCACAGGGCCTTGAGATGGAAGCGCGCACCCGTCTGTTCCATGCGCTGGATGTGATCGCCAGCTATAGCTATACCGACGCCGAGATCACCAAAGCCAGCAATCCGGTGGAAGAGGGCGAGCCGCTGGAATACACACCGGAACATGAAGCGGCCTTGTGGGGAAAATACAGCTTCCGGGGCGGCATGCTGCATGGCCTGGGGCTGGGTGCCGGCGTGCGTTACATCGGCGAGAGTTTTGGCGCGGCGTTCAATGCGGATAATTCTGCCCTGGAAGTACCGGATGTCACCCTGGTGGATGCTGCGATTACCTACGACATTGGCCAGGTGTCGCTGGGGCTGCATGCCCAGAACCTGCTGGACGAACAGTATGTAGCAACGGCTTTCGACAGCTCCGGTACGTATGGCACCCGTCGTGAAGTGACCGGTTCCGTTACTTACCGGTTCTGATTGCATTATCCTCCCGGCGCAGGGACGCGCCGGCTCCGACCCATTTTCTCAACAGACCCTATCAGTGTCCTTCCCCCAGAACATTTGTGTATTTTTTTCACAAAGCGACCTCACAGCCACGCAAATCGGTTAAAATACGCGCGCTACATCTTTGTTGATCAAGTAATACTACGAAGATATCTGTGTTGATCAGCGCCCATTCCCCATTTGCTTGTTAGTAAGACCAAAATCGGTCTTCATTTTGTACCTTTGGCCCATACCCCGGTACGCAAATATCAAGGAAGATGCGGGCCTGCTGGCACACAATACCAATAACCCGTTTTCTCAGAAGATTTCCGTAATGCCCAATACCGTTATCTCCGGCTTTACCCACAACTTCCTTGGCAAGGCGCCCGTCTGGTACAAGCAGGTGATCCTGCTGTTTCTTGTCGCCAACCCGATTGTCATGTGGACCCTGGGGCCCGGAACGGCCGGCTGGCTTCTGATCGCAGAGTTTATTTTTACTCTTGCCATGGCCCTGAAATGTTACCCGCTTCTGCCGGGTGGCCTGCTGGCGGTAGAGGCATTGCTGATTGGCCTGACCACGCCGGATGCAGTGTATCTGGAAGTGCTAACCAACTTCCCGGTGATCCTGCTGCTGATGTTCATGGTGGCGGGCATCTACTTCATGAAGGAACTGCTGCTGGTGACGTTCACCCAGATTCTGGTGGGTGTGCGTTCCAAGTCGGCGTTATCGTTGCTGTTCTGTAGCGCAGCAGCACTGCTTTCGGCCTTCCTCGATGCACTGACGGTTACCGCGGTTATTATTAGCGTGGCGGTCGGGTTTTACGCGGTTTACCACAAGGTGGCCTCCGGCAAGGGCTACCAGCACAAGGACCACAACGCGGGCAGCGATGACGAAGTAATCGAGCTGCACCGTGAAGATCTGGAAAATTTCCGGGCGTTCTTGCGCAGCCTTTTGATGCATGGTGCTATCGGTACCGCGTTGGGCGGCGTTGCCACCATGGTAGGTGAGCCCCAGAATCTGTTGATTGCCAAAGTCGTGGGTTGGGACTTTGCCGGTTTCTTCCTGCACATGGCGCCAGTGAGTTTGCCGGTATTGGCGGCTGGTTTATTTACCTGCTGGGCCCTGGAGAAGCTGCGTTGGTTTGGCTACGGCGGGCGTTTGCCCAAGCCTGTGCGTCAGGTGCTGGAAGAATTTGCGGAGAACGAGCGGACCAAGCGGACCAAGGCTGATCAGGCGGCTCTCTGGGTACAAGCCTTTGCCGCCGCGATCCTGGTGGTGGGCCTCGCTTTCCATCTCGCCGAGGTCGGCCTGATTGGCCTGCTGGTCATCATCCTGATTACCTCCTTTACCGGCGTTACCGACGAGCATCAAATTGGCAAGGCCTTCCAGGAATCCCTGCCGTTTACCTCGCTGCTGGTGGTGTTTTTCGCGGTGGTTGCGGTGATCCACGAACAGCACCTGTTCAAGCCGATTATTGATTACGTGCTGTCGCTTCCGGAAGCCCGGCAGCCTGGCATGTTCTTCATTGCCAACGGCGTGCTCTCAATGATCAGCGATAACGTCTTCGTAGCGACTGTTTATATCAGCGAAGTCAAACAGGCTCTGGATGCAGGGGCCATCAGCTACGAGCATTTCCAGAAGTTGGCAGTTGCCATCAACACAGGTACCAACCTTCCCAGCGTTGCGACTCCCAATGGCCAGGCGGCTTTCCTGTTCCTGCTGACGTCTGCCATAGCGCCGCTGGTTCGGCTGTCCTACGGCAAGATGGTGGTGATGGCGTTTCCCTACATGCTGGTAATGGGCGGTGTTGGTCTGTACATGGTTATCAACCATATTTGACATTATGTTCGGATTTTTGCGGGCGGTGTCAGTGCAGATCTTTCCGGGTCTGTTAATCTTTGGCTAAACAGACCCGAACAATACGGATTCCATGCCCAGAAACTGCCCGGTCCATTCTTCCCGACTCTCTGAAGCCATGCATTTGACCGTTGTCCGGCTTTGGATATTGCTGGTAGGTTTATTATTTACGTCCGCCTCCCTTGGCGCGTCGGAATCCGTAAACAAGACTCTGCGCATTGCCTATGTGGAGTTTCCCCCCATTACCTATCAGGCCAGCGATGGCCGCCCTGCTGGCAGCTTTATAGAGCTTACCCGGAAGATCGCTGTGGAAGCGGGTTACGAGCCGGAATTTCTCTTCTTGCCCATCAGCCGGGTATACCTGTATCTGCGCAACGGTAGAATTGACGTTTGGCCAGGTTCGGCCAACGTTCCTGCCCTTAACGGTGAAGTTCTTGAGACCTGGGTCACTCCCCTCGCGACCCAGCTCAGTGCCTGGTATCTGGAGGGAACCGAACCACTTACACATTTTGATCAACTGCAGGGCAAGACCGTCATCACGATAGGCGGGTACACCTATGGAGGGCTCTTGTACTGGCTGGAGGCGGAAGGTTCGATTGACGTCACCCAGGCTCCAAACTATCGGGCTGCTCTGGAAATGCTCAAGCTTGGCCGAGGCCATTACCTGTTTGGGCATCGGGATCCGGTCGTGGAAACCCTGACCATGCCCAAAGACGAGAAAATCCGTGAATCGGCGATCCGTTTGAGGAATCTGACCTGGCTGTTCTCGCTGGCCAATCCCCGGGCAGCGATCCTGCGGGAAGAGTTCAATGATGCCTACATCCGTCTGGCTGAAAAGGGTGAAGTGCCGCCGATACGAAACCTTGGAGAAAGCTTTGTGATCCCCGGATTTCCCGAGCAATACCGTTAGTAGTGTTCAGGGCTCAGGAATCCGGGTTCAGAAGGATGTCCCCATACCAGGCCGTGGCCTTTTCACCGGTGTTGTCCGAATCCGACATGATGGCAATGCCCACGACCGGTGGCGGTTCCTCGCCAAACGCTTCCCGATAATCGGCCATGATATCCCGCTCCACCGTGACCCATTCGCCGACCTGTTCTGATCCGGAATTCACGGCAATCATCATGGTTTTCTCGGTGTACGGGTTGGGCACAATCTCGCCCTTCGGGAGAGTATTGGCCCAGATGTAGTTGAGGGCATTGCCCGGCAGGGACTCACCGAATAACACCTCGACGGTCTTGCGTTTGGCGCGCTCGAAAAACCCCGCCTTCTCGGGCTGGAACTCGAACGCCACATAGATTCTGGCCGGGTAATCGTCCCCGGACTTTTCCCGGGCATCCCCGTTTTCGAAGACATTCGAGACCTTCCAGCACCATTGCAGAATCAGCGAATCGGTTGGCTCCAGCCTGACCCGTGCGATCAGTCCCGACGCACCGCCGTCCGTGGTCGCCCGCACGACCTGCTGACCGTATTCGGTTGTCAGTTCATAGCGGCTGAGCTGATCTATCTTGGGGAATTCCAGGGGTTCCCAGCCATCGTTCAGGGACTGCATCTGGGAGAAGGGTGTCAATGTACTCTCTTGCGAACTGACCGGTGCAGACAGCAGCATGGAAATGAGGAGCGGGCCCCAGATTCTTTTGTATCCGACCTTCTCCATAGTGCCTCTCCTCTTGTCAGGGTGTTTCCGTTGCAGACAGATCTTTTACCGGAAAGTGCCTTGTCCTGAAAAGTGGACCTGTATATAGTGTTTCTATCCTTGGTCAAATACCAGATGTAGTGATCAGCGCGTAACCAACTCGGTCAACGTGTGATCATCTCAGCCATTCTGGTATCGGGAATCCGGTGAGACTCCGGAACTGACGCGCAGCGGTATTGGGGAACAAGCGTGGCATCAAGACACTGGCGAAAGCCGGGAAGTCGCCACACGAGGCCGAATCGAACGATTCACGCCCCTGAGTCCGAAGACCTGCCAGGGATACGGAGCTTCAAAGCTCCTGACTGCACCTTCGCGACCCAGGGTGAGCAGACCGGTTATGCCCAGCCATTCCCATGGCGAGGTGTGCCCCTGCGTACGCGATGGTGAAAGGAACTCAACGCGTATTCAGGAGAACACTGCATGTCTGCCTCAGCCCTGGCCGAACCCCGGCCAACCTCGCACACGGACACCGAATCCCTTCAGGTCATCAAGCGCAACGGCACGCTTGTGGGCTTCGACCCCTCGAAGATCAGCATCGCCGTAACCAAAGCGTTCCTCGCTGTTGAGGGCGACACCGCCGCCGGTTCCGCGCGTATCAATGACGCGGTACACCGGGTGACCGACCAGGTCATCCAGGCGATTAGCCGTCGCCTGAAGGCCGGTGGCAAGGTGCATATCGAAGACATCCAGGATCAGGTGGAACTGGCCCTGATGCGGGCCGAAGAACAGAAGGTGGCCCGCGCCTACGTCCTGTATCGGGAAGAGCATGCCCGCGAGCGCGCCCGCCATGCGCCGGTTGAGGCGCACCCCCATCTGACGGTGAAAAAGACCAGTGGCGAGATTGCTCCGCTGGATCTGGGCCTGATGAAACTGCAGGTGGAAAAGGCCGCCACAGGGCTGGAGGGCATCGACGGTGATTCCCTGGTGGACGATGCCCTGACCAACCTCTACGACGGCATCGCCGAGGAAGACGTGCTGTCGGCCCTGATCATGACGGCCCGCAGCCGGATTGAGCGGGAGCCGGACTACAGCGCGGTCACCGCTCGTCTACTGCTGGAACAGCTGCGTCTGGAGAATGCCGCCGCGTTGGGCCTGCCCATCAGTCTGCCATTGGCTGAGATTTATCCACAGGCACTGAGCGCCTTTGTCGAAGCGGGAATCCGGTACGAATTGCTGGATGACGCTCTGGCCGCCTTTGATCTGGAGCGCCTGGGTGCCGCCCTTCAGCCGGAACGGGATCTGCAGTTCGGCTTCCTGGGTCTGCAAACCCTGTACGACCGTTACTTCCTGCACTGGAACAAGGCCCGCCTGGAATTGCCCCAGGTATTTTTCATGCGCGTTGCCATGGGCCTGGCCCTGCGCGAAGATGACCCGAATGCCCGGGCCATCGAGTTCTACAATCTGCTGTCGTCGTTTGACTACATGGCGTCCACACCCACGCTGTTCAACAGCGGTACCCGCCATTCTCAGCTGTCCTCCTGTTACCTGACGACGGTGGGCGACGATCTTGAAGACATCTACGGCGCCATCCGTGATAACGCCATGCTGTCGAAATGGGCTGGCGGTCTGGGTAACGACTGGACGCCAGTCCGTGCGCTGGGCTCCCACATCAAAGGAACCAACGGCCAGAGCCAGGGCGTGGTGCCCTTCCTGAAAGTAGTCAACGACACCGCCGTGGCGGTCAACCAGGGCGGCAAACGTAAAGGTGCGGTGTGCGCCTACCTGGAAAGCTGGCACCTGGACATCGAGGAGTTCCTGGAACTGCGCAAGAATACCGGCGACGAACGCCGCCGAACCCACGACATGAATACGGCCAACTGGGTGCCCGATCTGCTGATCGAGCGCATGCGCGAAGACCGTGACTGGACCCTGTTCTCCCCCAGCGATGCGCCGGATCTGCACGACCTGTACGGCAACGCCTTCCGTGAACGCTACGAGCATTACGAAGCCCTGGCAGAGCAGGGCAAAATCAAGCTGTTCAAGAAAATCCCGGCCAAGCAACTCTGGCGCAAGATGCTCACCGTTCTGTTCGAAACCGGCCACCCCTGGATCACCTTCAAGGACCCGTGCAACCTGCGTTCCCCCCAGCAGCACCAGGGCGTGGTGCACAGCTCCAACCTGTGCACCGAAATCACCCTGAACACCAGTGCCGACGAGATTGCCGTGTGCAACCTGGGTTCCGTGAACCTGACGGCTCATATCGCCAACGGCGAGCTGGACGTGCGGCGTCTGGAACAAACGGTGAACACCGCCGTGCGCATGCTCGATAACGTTATCGACATCAACTACTACGCCGTGCCCCAGGCCCGCAATTCCAACCTTAGGCATCGCCCGGTTGGCCTCGGCCTCATGGGATTCCAGGACGCGCTCTATCAACTGGGCCTGCCGTATTCCAGCCCGGAAGCGGTTGAGTTCGCTGACGTTGCCATGGAGCAACTCAGCTACTTCGCCATCCGCGCCTCAGCTTCGCTGGCGGGTGAGCGAGGTGCCTATGAGAGCTATGAGGGTTCACTCTGGCAGCAGGGTATCCTGCCCATCGACTCCATCAACCTGCTCAAAGAGAACCGCCGGGAAGGGGACCTCTCTGTAAACACCAACGCCCGGCTGGACTGGTCGCCGATACGCGAACTGATCACGAGAAACGGCATGCGCAACAGCAACGTGATGGCCATTGCCCCGACGGCGACGATTTCCAACATCGTGGGTGTGTCCCAGTCCATCGAGCCGGCGTACCAGAACCTCTTCGTGAAATCGAACCTCTCCGGCGAGTTCACGGTGGTGAATCCCTCCCTGGTCCGGGATCTCAAGGCCGAAGGCCTTTGGGACAACGTGATGGTGAACGACCTCAAATACTTCGACGGCAGCGTTCAGCAGATCGACCGCATCCCGAATGATCTGAAAGCGCGATACGCCACCGCCTTCGAAATCGACGCGAGATGGCTGGTGGAAGCCGCCGCCCGGCGCCAGAAATGGCTCGATCAGGCCCAGAGCCTGAACCTGTACATGGCCGAACCCAGCGGCAAAAAGCTGGATGCCCTGTACCAGCTGGCCTGGGAACGTGGGCTGAAGACCACCTATTACCTGCGCTCCCTGGGTGCCACCGGTGCTGAAAAAACCGCTCCGGTTGCCGCGCCCCAGCCCCAGGTGTGCAGCATCGACGATCCGGACTGCGAAGCCTGTCAGTAACTGCTCACTTAACGATTTCGAGGCAAAACCATGCTTGATTGGGACGACGAACTAAAAACTGAATCCAAAGCGGCGCATCCCGGCGCCCCGGCACCGGTGAACGTGGACGACAAACGAGTCATCAACGGCGAAACCGACATCAACCAGCTGGCACCGTTCAAGTACCCCTGGGCCTGGGAGTACTTCATGAACGCCAACAAAAACCACTGGACCCCCCTGGACGTGAACATGGCCCAGGACGTTCACGACTACCATCACCGGCTAACCGCGCCAGAAAAGCACGTGTACGAAAATGTACTGGCGTACCTCACCACCTCCGACATCCTGGCCATGCGCAACATCGGCCTGGCGGTGATGGAGAAGATGAGCGCCCCGGAGCTACAGATCTACCAGGCCCGGCAGGTATACGAGGAGGCCATGCACACCTGGGCCTACCAGCACTGCATCGAAACCCTCAACCTGGACCAGAGCGAGATCTACAACCGCTACCGCGTGGTACCGGCGATCAACGGCAAGATCCAGATTGCCAACCGCAGGCTGGATGCGGCCATGCGGCCGGACATGAACCTGCGTAACAAGGACGACCTGCAGGAATTCATCATGTCCTACCTGTTCTTCGCGGCGGTGTTCGAAGGCACCTGGTTCTACAACGGCTTCAGCCCCATCTTCGCCCTGCAGCGTCGAGGACTGATGCGCGGCACCGGCGAGCAGTTGCAGTACATCCTGCGGGATGAGGCCATGCACTTCTCATTCGGCCTGAAAGTGGTTAACCAGATCGTGGAAGAGGAAAACATCACCTTCGACCCGAAGGCCGTGCGCGAGATGTGGGACGAATCGGAAGCCGCCGAGAGGGCCTATGCGGACTACATCCTGCGAGACCCGATTCTCGGTTATTCGGCTGAGTATCACAGCGAACAGTTCCGCTTCGTGGCCAACCGCCGTGCCCGCACCGTTGGCCTGGAAGAGCCGTTCCCCGGCGCGAAGAACGTGTCGCCCTGGCTAGATGAGCAGGCCACCCTGCGCAAGGAGAAGAACTTCTTCGAAACGCGGGTGATTGAGTACCAGACCGGGGCACAGTTGGAGTGGTGAGGGCTTACTGACCGCTAGCCGAGCGGACTGCGCACCCCTGCGAAACCCTGTCCGAGGACGTGGGTATAAATCTGGGTGGTGCGCAGATCCGGGTGGCTGCCGCGACATTACGATGCACAGCGAGTTAGGTCAGAAATTCATCGACGTCTCTGGGACCCATATCGCGAGGGTGCTTCGTTTGCTGAAAACGAATGAAATAACGGATCTAGTATCAGTACGTTTTTCGGTACGGATGCTGTAATGATTCACCCGAATAACCGCACGAACCTGGTCCCGTAAGCGAGATTGTTTTCCCTTCATTCGTCCCGGCTCCCTGCCAGCGCTGTTTATTTGTACAGTATTCTTGATGGAGTGGATCACAGATGTCAAATGATTACATGGAAAGGCGGTGTGTCGTGGGCTAACCTGTTGTTTTATACATTTATGGGCATTGCGTACTGTGATCCAGAAGCCGTAATAACGAAGCGGTCAAATTTCTGCAATCATGAAGCGCTCTGTCTAATTGCTGTTATATTTGAGGGAGTAATGAGCAAACTCGACAATGTTGTTCAGGCAATTCGCTCAGATCTCTCTGATATCGCCACAGATCACGATAAAGACGACTGCGATCTGTATCGCTTCGTCGGTGTTGAAACTTCGCGTTCGTACAATTTTATTCTGGATGCTTTTTACCTTTTGGAGGACACCCAATTGGCAAAGGCCTCATTCAGAGATTCTGAGCTTCGAGACTTAGATTTTGGGAAGTTGCATCTGCTTTACTATGGCCTTCTGAATGCGTGTTATATGCAACAACAGGCTACCCTGGTGTTATGTAGAGAGCTTGGCGTTACTGACGGCCTGGAGACAATTAAAACCGCAGACATTGTAAATTTCAGAAATAGCTTTTCTGCCCATTCGCCTAATCGTGGCAGAGGAGACGAGCAGCACAGCTTTATCCTCGACAGACACGCTATGCGTGTTGGCCGAGTTGAAGGTTGTTCCGCCAATCATGTAAGCGGCCATCTTTCTCTTCAAGCAAATATTTTCCAGTTGCTCAACGATTGGGATGACAGCCTCGATAAGGTGTTCGACCTGATTGGAGAGCGTGTCTACGGTGATCAGTTATGCCAGAAAATATAACAAGGCCAGGCACGGCGACGTCTACTACATTGCGGCTTCTCCTCCATTCCGTACCCGCGCATGCTGGCTGGCGTTAGCACTTCATTGGGACCTTAATTGGGATAAGAAATCTATAAAGGGAGTTATTGAGTGTAAGCGCCGTTAAATCGACCCACTTGCCCTAATCGTATTGAGCCACTTTTTTCAAAGCCGGCAACTCGGCATTCCAGGGCAGCAAGGCTTCAAGCTTCTCCAGTGTATCGGCCCCAGCAATGCGCTCCAGCACATGGTGGATATAAGCGGAGGGCTCCAGGCCATTGGCCTTGGCGGTTTCTATGAGCGAATAGCAGGTGGCGCTGGCTTTCGCCCCTTGTGAGGTATCGGCGAAGAGCCAGGCCTTTCTGCCGAGGGCAAACGGGCGAATAGCGTTCTCGGCACCGGCATTGCTGATGTTCAGGTCACCGCGTTCGCAGTAACCAACCAGAGTGTCCCACTGGTTCAGGGTGTAGTCCATGGCCTTACGGGTGAGCAGGCCTTTCATCACCTGGGGGGCATTTTTCTCCAGCCAGGCTTTGAAGGTGTTGAGCAATGGCAGACTCTTTTCCTGACGTAACTGATAGCGCTCTTCATCGCTCAGATCTCGGGCGGCCTTTTCAATGGCGTACAGTTTGCGGATGTGGCTCAGGGCCACATCCGCTTTTGAGGGTGGGCCTTTTTTGCCTTTGGCCGGCGCAGCCCGGGCCGCTTCCACGTATTTACGTCTCGCGTGGTCCCAACATCCGATTCGGGTCAGCTTGTTCGCGGCACAGACCTGACCGTAGCCGGAATAGCCATCGGCTTGCAGAATGCCCTGGAAGTCATCCAGCAGGCGCACCGGCACTTTGCCACCTCGCGATGGGTCGTACTCGAACAGAACAGAGGGTTGTCCCGGTGGGCCACCCCGGGTGACCCACATCCATTTGTCGGAGTGAACCGATTTGCCGTCTTCCTTGAGCACCTGGATCCGGGTTTCATCGGCTTGCAGGTAATCACTGCCGTTCTGGGTTTCCCGCATCAGGTTGATCAGCGGTTGGAAGACGTCATTCAACCGGATGATCCAGTGAGCCATGCTGGTGCGACTCACTTCATGCCCCAGGCGCTGGAACATCTGTTCCTGCCGGTACAACGGCAGGCCGTCGGCATACTTGGAGGTAATGAGGCAGGCCAGCAGTGATGGGGTGGCGATGCACTTACCCAGCGGGTGTGCTGGCCGAGCAGCCGCAACAATCCGTTCTTCGCCGTCCTGCTCGAACACCGCCTTTTCCTGCCAGTACTCCAGCACTTTCAGTTGGGCCGGGATATATTCAAGCTCTTCTTTCACCTTGGTGAAGAAGGTCTTGGTGGCACCGGCTTTCTCTTCGTCGCTGAGGGTCAGTTCAATGCGCTCGCGCAGTAGCGTATCAGAGAAGCCACGCTGACGACGCTTGCGGGAACGACGAGGAGCGTCGGCCTCTTCGACATCCTCGGGCAGCTCCTCGCGCAGTTCATCAATCTCGATTTCCAGCTCCGCTTCATCGAACAGCAGGATCTGGTTGGGCTGCTTTTCACTGCTGGCCGCGAACTGCTGGATCTTCTTGTGACGCAGCAGTTCTTCGAGGATGGCGATATAGTTGTCGCGACGCTGGAGGGTCTCGTCGTGCTGTTTCAGTTGAACTTGTTGGTTCTGGAGGGCGTCTTCTTTAGCGGCCAGCTGTGCTTGCAGATTGCTGATAACAGACATCATTTCAGCGGTGGAGAGACCGCTGAAATCGGGAGTTGAAGAGGCGTTATCAGGCGTTGATTTCATGGCGAAATTATAGCAAAAACAACGTCCTGGCACACCAAAAAAGTGCTACTAAAAGCACTATCCAACGCTCTCATAATGCAGGGTTTTATGGCCTCTCAACAGCGTGATGTCGTAGCCGTCCAGCAGCCAGTTGATCTGCTCACCGGTCAGCGACATCAAGTCATCCGCGGGTCCTGGCCATTTGAACTTTTCTTCAGCCAGAGCTTTGTCCTGAATCAGTGACTCCGCTCGAATATAGCACCCTGAGCCTTGGTTGGCTCACGCCTAACTCATTTTTGAAGCCAGTCCGGTTATGTTGAGAGCACGACTGTCAGTTTACCGATTGAAACACCTGCAAACCGGTCTTGCTTTGGCCGAATATTGATCAAGCTGTAACTCTCAGGCACGGGCGATCTGCCCAACAAGATGATCGGGGTGAGATCAAGCAACGAAGCGATCCGGGTTGTCTACCCGGGAGACGCAAGACCGCGATAGAGGTCACGGTAAACGGCAAAACCCGGGCAATGGCGGCCAAAGCGCAGGAACCGTTGCCTACTGCTGTGGATCAGGCGACAGGCCATGTACATCAGCTCCTGCATCACGGTTCTCAGGCGGCGGCGCTTGGCCGGGTGGCGCACAGGTGCATCGGGGCCGGTGAGCCTCAGTCCCATCCAGCGCAGTACGTTGTAGCCCAGCGTTGCAAACGTCATCACCAAGTTGTTGGTGGCGAATTTGCCTGAAGGCAAGCGCTCCAGATCCAGATCGGTTTTGAACTCACTGTGGAACTGCTCACTGGTGGCATGATCGCAATACAAGTCTATAACCTGCTGGTTGCTGGCAACACTCACTGGCAGCGATGTCACCCAGCCTTCCAGGCTGACGTCCGGTTCCAGATATAACTGGCCCTGCGCATCACTGGTACGGACCGTCACTTTGACGATCCGGCGAATGCCGGGTTCGTCCGGTAGCTCTTCCGACAGAACCGCTTCCATTTTGCCGTAGCGGCCCAGCGTCCAGACTTGCTGCTCCTGAGCTTTGTCGGCCCAGACCAGAGGGTCTTGTTTACGAGGATTCCACTTGATCAGGAAATCCACTTGTTCTTGCTGACTCAGAAAATCCCGGTTGTCGCGGGCATCGTGGGCACTGTCCAGACGCAGCAGGATGGGCGAACCAGTCAGTGACCGGGCCCGGGGTAAGACGCGTTTCAACGTTTCCAAAAAACCGTTATTGGCGTGTTGGCTGCCGGGGCGCAGTTCACACCCTAGACACCAGCCTTCCTGACCAAGGTAAGCAGCAATGGGCGCATAGCCGTCGTGCCCCTTGTAGGTGTAACTGACGCCTTCCTTGCTCGTCTGGCTGTTATCCATAGGGAAAACGTCCATGTCTAAGGCCACATGCCCCATCTTCAGGGGAGAAACCGGCGCTTCGACGGACGTCAAAAACTCACAACTGGCATCCTCCAATAAGGGCGTGAGCGCCTGGGCATCTTCATCAAATCGCTGCCGTAATCGGGCCGAGGAGGGCGATTGTTTGATCCCCATGGCGGATTTAAAAAAGGGATCTGTACGCGCTGACTCCACGGCCTCGAAATCGCTCTTGCCGAGCGTGATCAAGCCCAGATAGGTCCGGATCAGGTCGATGTTCGGAATACCGTGACGCTTGACCACGGTGCGGGCGGTTTGGGGCAGCGACGTGTGCCGATTCAGGCAGTGGCCCACCAGAGCCAGTCCGCCGTGGGGAGTGTAGACTTCGGTCTTTGATTGCTGGAGGGTGAAGGTACGCATGGGCCGGTGCACTGACTGGGTGAATGGATGTCAGGTGCGATTATATCGCCTCAGGCCTTGCGGTTGCAGGTCTGGGGATTAAATTAGACCGTGTGAAGTCACGGATTCAGGTTTGTAATAGAGCACAAAGCCGTTGTCTTCCCACATCAGGCATTTGATCTTGTTCCGCTGCCGGTTGGTGAAGGCATAAAGCGCTCCAGAGAACGGGCTGTGCCCCAGTTCCTGTTCCACCAACAGGGCTAGGCCGTTGGCCTGCTTGCGGAAGTCGATCGGCTTTCGGTACAGATAGATCTCCGGCAGATCCCAGGAGGGACGCAGATAGCGGTGACGCATCACATCTGCCTCAGCACCGCGCCCAGCAACTCAATGTTGCCAGCGTGCAGGCCGGTGATTGATACGCCGCCGGGCAGTGACACGGTCAGACCGGCTCCGGCATTCGCAACCGGTGCCACGCGGGCGAATCCGGATCGAGTTTGAACCGGCTTGCTGGGCTCCTCGCGGCCAGTCAGCTTCTGCCGCCAGTAGACAAACCGGTGGTAAACAAGGGACTCTTGTTTGCAGTAGGCGGCACCGGACAGGCCCGAGGCCTGCCAGTCCGATAGCGTCTGTTGCCAGAACTGATGTAAATCAGGGGTGGTCATCGGATTCCTCCTTCATTTGAAAGCAGGAATCAGTGTGGCGAAATTCAGTTGCCAGCCACAGGTGCGGATTTATTGGCGCTTACTATTGAGTGAATGGCCTTAAAACTGCAAAAAATGCTGTTTTTACCTTGATTGTCTTAGGCTTACTCTCTACCAATGTCTTGTTGGTTACCAGCGCCAAATTCCACGACCTTCTCTACGGGGCACTGTCGAACTTCCCTTATGAATCACTTTTCTCGAATAGCAAATCAAAACAATATCAGTTGCTAGCTGAGGAAAATGATCGCCTGAAAAAGAAAAATGCGAAATTAGAACAGCAAGCAGCCTCGCGCAGAATGAAAATTGCTCGTGCCAAAACTTTATCAAGGAATATCACTAAGAGAACGGCGAGGAATGTAGCGCTGAACGTCTCCTCGGTTGCTGTAGAAGCAATACCTTACCTCGGTATTGGAATGATTGTATCCGTAACCATTGCAGACGTGGCTGCTGGATGCCAAAACGTCAGAGATACAAATGAGATTTTGAGCATTCTTGATGAAGCTCCCCTTGAGGAAATGGAGCGGAAAGTATGTGGCGCTTCTGTTCCAAGCGTCGACCAACTCAAGGCCAAAATAGATGATGTGCAAAGATCTTTGGGTGATGCAATAGGTGGTACGATTTATGAAATATTGCATTAGTGCATGATTTTCATGTTGACTCTCATGAATGCCGCACCGCTGACAAGCCACGGAAGACGGACGCGTGGGACGCGCCGCTTCGCTCCGCAGTTAGGCGAAGAAACACATGAATAGGTTTAGGGGAAATTCAATATGATCTCTGAGTTAGCAGGGTACACATTAACGCGCTCGATTCCGGACAGCGTACTAGCCGGCGTACTCAGTGGCTCATACAAAGTATTTGGTGGCGTTGTCAGAAATGATGCTGGTCAGATTGTTGCCCATTTAGTAAATGCAGGCAATCCAGCTAATCTGCTTTCCACCTTTTTATCACCAGTGAATACAGCCTTCTCCGGGTTGAACACTTATCAGCTGTACCGTATCGGTGCAGATTTCCAGCAATTAATTGGCTTGGCTCAAGCCAGCATGGTCATTTCAGGATTAACCCTGGCAGTCAGTTCTGCTGGCTTTTTGTTTTTAAATAAAAAAATCAATAAAATTGATAAAAAACTTGAGGAAATGGCCGCAGATTTAAAATTCATAAAGAAATTTCTCGAGCTGCAGGAAAGAGCAAGGCTGATTTCCGCATTAAAAGTAATAAGAGAGTTGGGTCAAATCGAAGACATATCAACTAAAACGCAAATGCTTATAAACAGCCGTCAGACTCTTGGTGAGATACATGAGAAATATAAAGCACTGCTTCTTGAGGACAAAAGTGTAAAAGAGCTGATGCCTGTCGAGGAATATTTCACCATAACCGCGATGGGTCATGCGTTGTGTTCCGCAGAATTAGGTATGTACGATCAAGCTACAAATGATCTGCTAGAGTCTCAAATGACATGGAGGGAGGCAGCAAAAACATTTGTAGGCGAGAAGGTGATTGGTAACGAGCCGCAACGATTTCTTACCAAGAAATATGTTGGGCACATTAAGTCAGAAGAAATAGCTGGCTGGATGGATTTCGCAGAAGATACTGAGTTAGGTATTGATCGGCTTGACCAGCTCAGAGGTATGTCCCCTAAGATTGATATCAACATCTTTAATTCAATAGATAAAGAAGAAGCAATAGCGATTGATGTAGCTAGAAAAATTGTTCAACGAGACCGGGTGTTGCAAGGCTATGTTGATCAATACGGATATTATTCTTCATTGAGAAAGAAGCCGTCTGAAATACAGCAGTATTTCGACAGTCTTTCGGAGGAAAGTAAAATCAATGAATGCTATGTGTTTCTTTCAAATGACAAAGTTGGCGCCTAACAATGGTCTCCAAGGGACGCTCCGCTCGTACCTCGCTCCGCGCCGCTTCGCTTGTCGTTAGAACACGTTTTAATTAATGGACTTGGAATGAAAATTCATCGCTTTATGGCAGTCGCGCTCTTTCTTTCCGGCTGCGCATCGGGGCCAAGGTCGTACGACGGTGTGCTTGGCTATAGTACCGAGTCGCTACCAGCTGGAATCCAAGTCACCTATGTGGATGAAGCAGACAGTAGTACAGAGAAAATACTCTCCCAAATCTCTGAGGTTTGTAATGAGGCACTCGGGCCGACCT
The DNA here is from genome assembly GCF_045057155.1 of Marinobacter flavimaris. Lineage (NCBI taxonomy): Bacteria > Pseudomonadati > Pseudomonadota > Gammaproteobacteria > Pseudomonadales > Marinobacteraceae > Marinobacter > Marinobacter flavimaris. The sequence continues at coordinate 3,501,451 of NZ_CP171359.1, read as the reverse complement.
CTAATGCGCCAGTTATTAAGGTGAAATCGGTTACCGAATATGAGCGTCAAGTTAAAATGAGTGTACCAATACCTGTTGGTGTTCAGAATATTGGGACATTTTCCAGCGGAGGGAGCAGTCTTCCAGGCGCCACAATACAGAGTTCAGTTACCCAAACCGATACGGTGTTTCGCAACATTAAACTTCAAGAAGTGGTGGCTCTTTGTTCAACCGCGCCCTAACCAGCGCAGGCAGGGCGACACCCTTTTCATTGCGTCTTTGGCTCCATTACAAGGGTGCTCATGCTGCGGGCGTTAAATGCCGGTGATAGTCAGGTCCAAAGCTCCAACAATCTGGTCTCTGAAATGTGAGAGAGAGCCAATAGGGCTCTTGAGATGTTTTTCAGGCACGGAGGAAATTTGCGGAGTTAACAGCAACAGCTCTTGATCGGCAAAGCTGATTTCGGGAGTGAGCCCTTGCATAGCTTCGCCACCGAAGGCAGAACGTTTGCCCAAAGGGATGACAATGCGAGTTGCCAAATCGCTAAGAAGGCTGCTTTGAATATCCACAAGGTAAGGATAGTGAGCCTTGCTGATTTTGCTCGGGTTGGGGTACACATCGAACTGTGCCATCAAAACTCCCTGAACTCGTCGCCGAAGCATCCATGTTGTTCGACGAAATCGTTGTAGCTTTTTATCGCAGCGCGATTCTCTTCAACCCATTGAGCGGCTTCGCGTTTCGAAAGCTCTTCTTTCAGAGCTCGTTCCAGGGTGGCAGACAAGTTAATGTTCAGTTCCCGGGTCTTACGCAGAAGATCGCTATTGATTGAGAGGTTCGCTGCCTTTTTGGGGGCGGCTGAGTCATAGAGTTCGGCCATGAGGGCCTCCCAGAAGATTTAGAATACAAAGCTTGATCGTATGCGCATCGCTATGCGCATGCAAGCGGTTAACCAATGGCTGTTGTCGGACGTGCCTACTCTGGCGCTCTGTCACGCCGCAAAGCCAAGGCGTTAGAACTTAGAGAGGAAATGAATGTTTGTTGCCGTTTATGAGTTTGAAATCAAGGAAGGCGCAGAGACTTCATTTCGCGAAGCCTGGCTTGAGGTGACGAAAGCTATCTCCTGAATCAGTGACTCCGCTCGAATATAGCACCCTGAGCCTTGGTTGGCTCACGCCTAACTCATTTTTGAAGCCAGTCCGGTTATGTTGAGAGCACGACTGTCAGTTTACCGATTGAAACACCTGCAAACCGGTCTTGCTTTGGCCGAATATTGATCAAGCTGTAACTCTCAGGCACGGGCGATCTGCCCAACAAGATGATCGGGGTGAGATCAAGCAACGAAGCGATCCGGGTTGTCTACCCGGGAGACGCAAGACCGCGATAGAGGTCACGGTAAACGGCAAAACCCGGGCAATGGCGGCCAAAGCGCAGGAACCGTTGCCTACTGCTGTGGATCAGGCGACAGGCCATGTACATCAGCTCCTGCATCACGGTTCTCAGGCGGCGGCGCTTGGCCGGGTGGCGCACAGGTGCATCGGGGCCGGTGAGCCTCAGTCCCATCCAGCGCAGTACGTTGTAGCCCAGCGTTGCAAACGTCATCACCAAGTTGTTGGTGGCGAATTTGCCTGAAGGCAAGCGCTCCAGATCCAGATCGGTTTTGAACTCACTGTGGAACTGCTCACTGGTGGCATGATCGCAATACAAGTCTATAACCTGCTGGTTGCTGGCAACACTCACTGGCAGCGATGTCACCCAGCCTTCCAGGCTGACGTCCGGTTCCAGATATAACTGGCCCTGCGCATCACTGGTACGGACCGTCACTTTGACGATCCGGCGAATGCCGGGTTCGTCCGGTAGCTCTTCCGACAGAACCGCTTCCATTTTGCCGTAGCGGCCCAGCGTCCAGACTTGCTGCTCCTGAGCTTTGTCGGCCCAGACCAGAGGGTCTTGTTTACGAGGATTCCACTTGATCAGGAAATCCACTTGTTCTTGCTGACTCAGAAAATCCCGGTTGTCGCGGGCATCGTGGGCACTGTCCAGACGCAGCAGGATGGGCGAACCAGTCAGTGACCGGGCCCGGGGTAAGACGCGTTTCAACGTTTCCAAAAAACCGTTATTGGCGTGTTGGCTGCCGGGGCGCAGTTCACACCCTAGACACCAGCCTTCCTGACCAAGGTAAGCAGCAATGGGCGCATAGCCGTCGTGCCCCTTGTAGGTGTAACTGACGCCTTCCTTGCTCGTCTGGCTGTTATCCATAGGGAAAACGTCCATGTCTAAGGCCACATGCCCCATCTTCAGGGGAGAAACCGGCGCTTCGACGGACGTCAAAAACTCACAACTGGCATCCTCCAATAAGGGCGTGAGCGCCTGGGCATCTTCATCAAATCGCTGCCGTAATCGGGCCGAGGAGGGCGATTGTTTGATCCCCATGGCGGATTTAAAAAAGGGATCTGTACGCGCTGACTCCACGGCCTCGAAATCGCTCTTGCCGAGCGTGATCAAGCCCAGATAGGTCCGGATCAGGTCGATGTTCGGAATACCGTGACGCTTGACCACGGTGCGGGCGGTTTGGGGCAGCGACGTGTGCCGATTCAGGCAGTGGCCCACCAGAGCCAGTCCGCCGTGGGGAGTGTAGACTTCGGTCTTTGATTGCTGGAGGGTGAAGGTACGCATGGGCCGGTGCACTGACTGGGTGAATGGATGTCAGGTGCGATTATATCGCCTCAGGCCTTGCGGTTGCAGGTCTGGGGATTAAATTAGACCGTGTGAAGTCACGGATTCAGGTATCTATCAGCACTGTGGCAGTTTTGGTTCAAGACTCCACACTTCAGACAAGCCGAATATCCTGGTTGGTTATGCTCAGTGGCCTGATCGGGAAACGTGGCAGAAAGATCGTCACGTAATCGATGAAAAATATCATAGGGCACGTAAACAAATGCTCGACTGCCTGGTTCAATCGAAAACTGTCTATGAATTGGAAGTCAGTGACGATTACTTGCGTGCCAATCTGTCCCGTAGTCCCAACCAGGACTGACTGACAGCCTTCCCCCGTTCAGCAAGACGCGCAACCTTCTCCATGCCATATCTCACATCAGGCTGCGCGTACGGCTACCCTCGTACCGTTGAACGCCGCATTGCCCGTCAACGCGTCAATGCGCCCGGAATCGGTGACGTCGTTCATGCTCACGCCGGGTTGTCCCTCGGCGATCGACATGGCGGTGTCCGGCCGGTTATGGCCCCAGCCCTGGGGCATGCTGATCACACCCTCGAACATATCGTCGTCGATTTCTACTGGCAGGTTGATGCTTCCGGAAGCCGACGTAACCGTGGCCAGTTGTCCGTCTTCAAGCCCGATTTTGAGGGCATCTGACGCGTTCATCTGCAAAGTGCACGGGTTCTTGCCTTTTACCAGCCGGTGGGAGTTCTGGGTCCAGGTATTGTGGCTGCGGGGCAGGCGGCGGCTGACCAGCGTGAACGGATAGTCGCTGGTCTCATCTGCCTGCAACAGGCCTGAGGCATCCAGGCGTTTCAGATCGTCCAGATACAGCTGCGGAGCCACCCGGATCTTGCCGTCTTCGGTCTGGATGCGCTGCGCCAGGCAGGGCTGCAGCGGTCCCAGATCCACGCCATGGGGGTAGGCTTTCAGGGTCTCGAGGCTCATGCCTTCCTTTCCGTAGGCGCCGTGTTTCAGGCCCAGATCCAGCATGGCCTCCGGCGTTACGCCATCGTCTTCCAGGCCGGTTAACTGCAGGGCCAGATCCCGCAGAATCTCCCAGTCGTGTTTCTGGTTTGGCGCTTTTTCGAACATCGGTTCCGAGAATTTCGCGGTATTGCGAACGGCGAAAGAGTTGAAGAACACATCGAAGTGCGGCACTTCCAGCCCGGTCGTGGCCGGCAGGATGATGTCGGCGTGCCGGGTGGTTTCGTTCAGGTAGATATCCACCGACACCATGAAATCCAGGGTATCGAAAGCGTCTTCCAGTCGGGCTCCGCCGGGCGCCGAAAGCACCGGATTACCGGCGATGGTGATCATCGCGCGAATCTGGCCCTCGCCCGGGGTCAGAATCTCATCGGCCAGGGTGGCCACGGGGAATTCGTTGTTGAAGTAGGGCAGCTTTCGTACCCGGGACTCGTAACGGCCATAGGAACTCGGCTTGCCCTTTTTGTCCCTGACAAGATCAAAGGCCGGCTGGGGGAACATGGCGCCACCGCGGCTATCGAAGTTGCCGGTGAGAATGTTCAATACATTGTTGAGCCACTGGCAGAGGCCGCCGAACGACTGCGTCGAGGCGCCCATGCGGCTGTAGCAAACGGCGCTCTTCGCAGCTGCCATCTCCCGGGCCAGCTCGCGGATGGCCTCCGCGGTCATACCACAGGCTGCCGCCACGTTTTCCGGGCTATAGGGTTTTACGGCCTCGGCCAGTTGCTCCAGCCCGTCGATCCGGTCTTCCAGATGACCAAGGGTAACCAATTGTTCCTCAAACAGGGTGTGAACCATGGCCAGCATGAACAGGGCATCGGTTTCCGGGCGGATAAACAGGTGCTGGTCGGCCTTTCTCGCAGTCTCGGTGCGCCGTGGATCAACCACCACCACCTTGCCGCCACGTTGCTGGATGGCCTTCAGGCGTTTGCCGACGCCGGGGGCGGTCATCAGGCTGCCGTTGGAAACAATCGGGTTGGCACCAATGATCAGCATGAAATCCGTATGGTCGATGTCCGGCACCGGAATCAGCATGCCGGCACCCAGCATGTAATTGGAGGCCACGTGGTGTGGTAACTGGTCCGCCGATGCGGAGCTGTAGCGGTTATTGGTGCCCAGCGCCTTGAAGAACCGCGGCAGCATGATGGCGTTGCCGAAGTTATGGGCGTTTGGATTACCCAGATAAACCCCGACCGCATCCTGCCCGTGTTCCTGCTGGATGCCGCGAAACCGCGAGGCGATTTCCTCGAAGGCAGCTTCCCAGCTGATCTCCTGCCAGCCGTCCGCGGTGCGCTTCATAGGTGCTTTCAGGCGGTCCTTGTCATTGTAGAAATCCTGCAGTGCAACGGCTTTCGGGCAGATATGGCCGTGGCTGAACGGGTCGTTGCTGTCGCCCTTGATGGACAGGATCTCGCTACCCCGATGCTGGATTTCGAGGCCACACATGGCTTCACAGATGTTACAGGTGCGGTAATGGGTCTGGGTGTCGGTCATGGCAAACACTCGGTCCGGATATTGTCGTTATTGGTACTGGCAGTGTGGCACAAGCCGGCGGAAAATCAGACGGTCATAATTCACATAAAACCGGTCAATCCCGCCAAATACTGTTTCTCTCGGTGCCTGAAAGACAGGCCGGAATTTCATCGTACAATAGCCCATGGCTAAAACCTTTTACCGTCGGGGCCCGGACCATCGAGCCGGAGCGCCGGTTACCTTTCTCGACGTCCGCCGTCGTTTCCAGTTCCGTTCCATCGAGCTTGGCCGCTGGGTCACCGAGCCGGAAAAACAGCGCAGTGCGTCGCTGTTCTACGATGCCCTGTGCGACCTGATGACCATTCTTGGCGGCACCGAGTCTCTGGTTTCCCTGCGTGGCACCCTGGCTCTTCAATATGGCATTGGCGGCCGACCGGGTGTGTCGGCCCACTACACGCCGGCCACGCGCAGCTTCTCACTGGCCAAAAATGCCGGGCCCGGCAGCATCGCCCACGAGTGGTTTCACGCCTTTGATCATTACATCGGCGAGAAACTTTTCGGCGAGGCCCACAGAGGCCAGTTTGCTTCGAAGCTCTGGCTTGGCCGTGACGACGCTGTGCGGCATCCGCTGAACGATCGACTGCAGGCCTGCTTCAAGGCGATTCTGCTGGACGAAAAAGGCGCAGAGCCCAGCGAGCTCTTCCGGTGCTCGGTGAGGGCGGACAAAGCGGCAGGGATTCAATATTTCAGCTTGCCTGAAGAGCTTTGCGCCCGGGCGTTTGAAGCGTTTGTGCAGGATGCAAACGTGAAGAACGCCTTTCTGGTGAGCGGAACCCGGGAATCTGAAGAGGCAAAACTGGGTCTGTACCCGGTGGGCGCGGAACGCGAACGCGTCAACAACGCTTTTTACGATTATTATACCGCTCTTGGCCGGGCGCTCCGGTCAGCAGAGGAGTAATGGCTTGTGACAGCACTTGAGCTGAAAATACCACCGGTGGTTCTTGTCGCTATTGTGGCGGTTGGGATGTGGGCTCTGTCCCGCATTGCACCTGACTTGGCAATCGCCATTCCAGCAGCAGGCTGGTTGGCGTCTGGCGTTGCACTGACGGGTATGGCGATCGCGGTTCTTGGTGTCTTGGCGTTCAGAAAGGTGGGCACAACGGTAGATCCCAGGGTTCCCGGGCAGTCGGAAAGTCTCGTGGTTTCTGGTGTCTATCGGTACAGCAGAAACCCGATGTACCTCGGATTCCTGCTGGTTCTCTGCGCCTGGGGGCTGTGGCTTGGCAATCTGCCGGCCCTGCTTTTTCTACCGGCATTTGTCCTCTACATGAACCATTTCCAGATTGTTCCGGAGGAGCGGTTCATGCGGGACAAATTCGGTGCCACCTATACGACCTACTGTGCCAAGGTTCGCCGCTGGATATGAGCAGCAATTCAGCGGCAGTGCGCGTGAGCAAACCAACTAAAGGAGCCGTTCCAGGCTAGAAGCCTTCCTTTCAACCTCCAGCCAGGCCTGTAGCTCGTGGAGCGGCTTCGGCGAGCAGATCCAGTAGCCCTGGAGCATTTCCGCTCCCAACTGGTTGAGAAGGCGGGCCGACTTTTCGGTTTCGACACCCTCGGCCACCACCTGATAGCCCAGGCCCTGGCCCATCCTGATGGCGGTTTCGACAATCATCCGCGCGCCCTCGCTGGATTCGATGTCCTGTAACAGAGCGCGGTCCAGTTTGATTTCGCTGGCCGGTAGTTTCTTGAGATAGGAAAGCGAGGAGTAGCCGGCGCCAAAGTCGTCAATCGACAGCTTCAGCCCGATAGCCGTTAATTCGTTCAGGGCGTTCAGGCCCCTGTGGGGATCGTCCATGGCAGCGGTTTCGGTCAGCTCAATGATGACCTGTTCCGGATTCAGCTGATTGCGCTTTGTCCGGGTTTCGAACAGCCCCACCAGTTCCGGAGAGCTCAGATCCCGGGCAGAGATATTCACAGAAACGGTCAGAGACGGATCGAGGGCATGGAGTTCCTTCAGATCGTTCAGAGCCTGGTCCACCACCCATCGGGTCAGATGTTTGATCACTCCGGTTTTCTCCGCCATCGGAACAAACTCAATCGGCGGCACCCAGCCCCGGTCCGGGTGATGCCAGCGGATCAGGGCTTCCACACCCACCACTTTACCTGTCGCCAGGCTGATTTTAGGCTGATAGTAGAGCTCGGTCTGATTGTGGTGCAGTGCCTCCCGGAGGTCGGACATCAACGTCAGCCGGCTTTCGTCATAGATGTCATCCTTGCGGGAATACAGGCCGGTTTGATACGGGCCATGAGGCGCCATTTCCATGCCGACATGGGCATTGCGGATCAGCAGAGCGGCTTTCTTGCCATGTTCCGGATAGCTGGCGGCACCAAACCGGGGATTGGGCTCTATGGCAATGTTATCCAGCAACACGGGTTCCGCCAGTTGTTTGAGTGCGTTATCCAGCGACTGGAAGTCGTCTGCCGTTTTACTGACGTTCACCAACAAACCAAAACTGTCGCCAGACAGCTGATATACCCGCTCATCGTTCCCACGCGCATCGACGGTGTGATGAACCATGGGCAGGCCTGAGGCCAAACGGGTCATATGCTCTGCCATGGCCTTGAGCAAACGTTCGCTACGGTCGAGGCCCAGGGTCCGGCTGATTTCCTTGAGCTGCGTTATCCGGGTAACGCCCACCATGAAGCGCCCGTTGGGGTTTTCCCGCAATTGCTCATCCACCATCCATTCGAACCGGTTCCGGTTTGGTAGCCCGGTCACCGGATCGTGGGTCAGTGCTTCATTCAACTGGGTCTGGGCTTCGTTGCGGGCCTTCTGTTGTTTGAGGATATCGGCCTGAGCCTGGATTTTCTGTTCCCGTTCCCGGTACAGGCGGTCGGCGAGGGCAAGCGTGAGAATGAAAGCCTCGAGCCCGGAGCCGATCTGCATGGCGTACTCGGTAAAGAAATTCTCTGGCAACAGGCCCAGGGCCCGCCCCGCCGTTGCCGAGACCCCTATCGTAAGAGGTGTCCAGGCGATCGTGAAGAACACCCCGGCCCTGACACCGGCAGCCCAGGCCACAGGGCCGGCCACCAGGAGCAGCGAGAAGAATGCGAACGCGGAAACGGCCGCCACCCGGATACCGGTGTCGTAATCCAGCAGCGGCGCAGACAGGAAAAACAGCATCTCAAACAAGAGCATCGCCTGCAGGGCCCGGTACAGCCTGGGGCTGTTAGAGCGCACCTGGAGGAACTCCATGCAGAACAGTATCGAGAACATCGCCAGGAATGGCATCGACAGCAGAAGCACATGCGTGTGAAGAAACGGTGCGCCCGGGTAGATGTGCTGAAGTGTATAGCCGCGCACAGCGGCGAAGAACAGGAAGTAGCCGGAAATGGCCAGGGCGTAGAACAGGTACAGCTTTTCTCGCAGGGTCAGGAACACGGCCAGGTTGATCAGGATGATCACTGCCAGACTGCCGTAGTAGAAAAAGTGCAGTTTCTGCTCGTTGGCAGCGGCTTCGTAAAAATCATTCTGCTGCCAGATCTGCAGCGGCACCACCATCGTGCCCTGGGTGGCGACCCGGATATAAAGCGTTTTCGAGGCGTCCGGGGCTACATGGAATCGATATAGCATGTTGGGATGGTCGACATCCCTGGGGTAGAAAGAGCGGGTGTCCCCGGTGGCGAATTCTCGGAGCAGGGTGCCGCCGGAGAGCTCGTGAAACACCACGTCATCAAGCTGGGAATAGCCCAGCTCTGCAATCAGAAGCTGGTCGCGGCCGGTCTGGTTTTGCACCTCAACCCGCAGCCAGTAGGCGGAATCGGTAATCCCGAAGGTGGCCTTACCCGATGGATTGGTCTGCCAGGCGCGATCGGGAAGGGCGCGAACATCGGCCAGTTCCGCTTCGGCGCTGGCGTCTTCCCAGTACTGGAAATGGCTTTCAATCGGTTTTTCTGAGGCAAGTGTGACCGGGGCGCTATTCGCATGCGCAAACTGCGACGTGAAAGTCGCCAGACTCAGTAAAAAGATACGCAGAGCAGTGCTGAGGATCACCAACAGTAGACCCCGTTATATCGCCATCAGGCTTTTTTATTTTCCTGATCATCAGCTTAACAGCCTTTCTTCACCGGAAAAGCCGAGAACCAATATTTAATGTAGCGAAATGTCTCATATCTGCAGATTCTCCGCCTTGCCCACCCGTCCTTTTGTGCTCCCCGTAGCCCTCAAGCACCTGTCTCGATAGCGGCCCATCTGCTACGTTGAAAGGAGACATTCATTCCCAAGGAGGCCTCTATGTTCGTCGCTGAAAAAGCAACCGGGCACCTGATCGAAGTTCTGGATACACAGGCGCTGTTTGATCCCCATAGCCAGCAGGTGCGAGGCAGCCTCCATTACGGAGAGGAGGCGCAGGATCCTGAATTGTTTAAAAAAGCCGAACTCGCATTTCCCTCCGGTGAAGCGCTTCCTGTGTGCTGGACAGACCCGGATTACCGTCGCCATAGCTGATATTTGCTTGCCCTTCCTGCCGTCACAACCGCGCCATATCAGAGTGGCGCGAGGCTTCCCTGCTTTCTGATCAGGTTTGAATTCCCCGCCTCGCTTCTGTAAGATTTTTATTAATTGAACGTTCAATTAATAAAAAGCAGGGCTGATTGGTGCTGCTTTTCAACACCGGAAACAAGACGAGTAACCGAAGCCGCCATGCCAAAAGTTGGGGTCAAAGACACACGCAAGCAGCAGCTGATTGAAGCCACCATGCATTCGATTGCCGAGCTGGGCATGCAGAACACCACCATTGTGAGCATCAGCAAACGGGCGGGCATGTCCTCCGGGATTATCAGCCATTATTTCGGCGGCAAGCAGGGTCTGATTGAGGCGGCCCTGCGTTATCTGCTCGATCAACTGGGCAAGGAACTCCGGGAGCGTATGGCCAAGACCGACCGCTCCCCGGAACAGCGGCTCAATTGCATTATCGAGTCGAACTTTTCCGAGTTTCAGCGCTCGGCGCTGGCGGCCAAGACCTGGCTGAGCTTCTGGGCCCGGTCGATGCATGAGCCGGGGCTCAAGCGCCTGCAGCAGATCAACAACGCCCGGCTGTACAGCAACCTGCGATATTCCTTCGCACAGGTGCTTGAACCCGGCGCAGCAACTGAGGCCGCCCGGCAAACCGCGGCAATGATCGATGGGTTCTGGTTGCGCAGTGCCCTGAGCCTGGACCCGGCAGAGAGTTTTGAAGCCGGTGAGCGGCTCTGCAAGAAATTTGTCCACGAGACACTGGCCCAGGCAACCGCCTGAGCCGGGATTGATTCGAACGGCCCACAAGGCCTGAAGACACCGAACCGAGGTTAATTACCGACTATGTCTGCATCTCTTCCTGTTGTTCAGAATTTCGTCCATGGCCGTTTCCTGGCCAACAGCACCGGCGAAACCTTCCCTGTGGTGAATCCGGCCACGGGTCAGGTTATCTACGAAGTGGAAGTGGCGGATGAATCCGTGCAGCAGGCCGCCGTTGAAAGTGCCCGCGCCGGTTTTGCCGAGTGGTCTGCCATGACTGCCATTGAGCGCAGCCGGATTCTGCTTCGGGCGGTTGCGCTTCTGAGAGAGCGTAATGATGATTTGGCTGCCGCAGAGGTGCGCGATACTGGCAAGCCCTGGCAGGAAGCAGAAGCCGTGGATGTGGTCACCGGTGCCGATGCGGTTGAGTTCTTTGCCGGCCTGGCACCCTCCATCGAAGGTAACCAACAGGACCTGGGCGGTGATTTTTACTACACCCGCCGGGAGCCCCTGGGCATCTGCGCCGGCATTGGCGCCTGGAACTACCCGATCCAGATCGCCTGCTGGAAATCCGCGCCGGCCCTGGCCTGCGGTAACGCCATGATCTTCAAGCCATCCGAGGAAACCCCCATGGGTGCGGTGAAGCTGGCGGAAATCTTTACCGAAGCGGGTGTGCCGGCGGGCGTATTCAACGTGGTGCAGGGCGCCGCCGAAGTGGGCCAGTGGCTGACCCACCACCCCGAGATTGCCAAGGTCTCCTTCACCGGCGAAGTGGCCACCGGGAAGAAAGTTATGGCCGCGGCATCTTCCACCCTGAAAGACGTCACCATGGAACTCGGCGGAAAATCCCCGCTGATCATCTTTGACGATGCGGATCTTGAGAACGCCATTTCCGCCGCCATGGTCGGCAACTTCTACACCCAGGGTGAGATCTGCACCAACGGCACCCGGGTGTTTGTTCATGAAGATCTGTACCCGCGCTTTATCGAACGTCTGCTGGAACGCACCCGCAACAATATCAAGCCCGGCGACCCGATGAATCCGGACACCAATTTCGGCGCGCTCATCTCCGCAAAACACCGGGATCTGGTGCTCGATTACATCGCCAAAGGCCTGTCCGAAGGCGCGACTCTCAGCCACGGCGGTCGGGCCTTCGAGCCTGAGGATTCCAAGGGCGGCTATTTTGTGGAACCCACCATTTTCACCGACTGCACCGATGATATGACCATCGTAAAGGAAGAGATTTTCGGGCCGGTGATGTCGGTCCTTACTTTCCGCGATGAGGACGAGGTGATTGCCCGCGCGAATAACACGGATACGGGGCTGGCCGCTGGCGTGTTCACCAACGATATCCGTCGGGCCCACCGGGTGATTCACCAGATCCAGGCCGGCATCTGCTGGATCAACAGCTACGGCGCTTCCCCGGCGGAAATGCCGGTTGGCGGCTACAAACTCTCCGGCATCGGCCGCGAGAACGGGCGCGAAACCATTGCGCACTACACCCAGATCAAATCGGTGTATGTGGGCATGGAAGATTTGGACGCACCCTTTTAGTCGCAGGCCACACAGGAGAACGCGTATGACAGAAAATCGATACGACTACATCATTGTGGGTGCGGGTTCCGCCGGTTGTGTACTGGCCAACCGCCTGACCGAGGACGCGCGCCACCGGGTGCTGCTGCTGGAAACCGGCGGCAGCGACAAGAGCATCTTCATCCAGATGCCCACCGCCCTTTCCATTCCCATGAACACCAAGAAATACGCCTGGCAGTTCGAGACCGAGCCGGAGCCCTTCCTGGACAACCGTCGCATGCACTGCCCACGGGGCAAGGTGCTGGGGGGGCTTCCTCCATCAATGGCATGGTCTATGTCCGTGGCCACGCCCGGGATTTTGACGAATGGGATTCCGAGGGCGCTACTGGCTGGCATTACCGCAACGTCCTGCCGTATTTCAGGAAGGCCGAAACCTGGGCCTTTGGCGGCAACGACTACCGGGGCGATAAGGGCCCGCTCGGTGTGAATAACGGCAATAACATGCAGAATCCGCTCTACAAGGCCTTTATCAGGGCGGGTTCCGATGCCGGTTACTTCGAGACCGATGATTACAACGGTACGCAGCAGGAAGGCTTCGGCGCCATGCACATGACCGTGAAGAACGGTCGTCGCTGGTCCACTGCGAACGCCTATCTGCGCCCGGCCATGGAGCGCGATAACCTGACTGTGGTCACCCATGCGTTGGTGCACAAGGTGTTGCTCGATGGCAAAACCGCCACCGGTGTCCGTTACGAGCAGGGCGGCAAGGTGCACGAGGCGAAAGCCGCCGAGGAAGTCATCCTGTCAGCGGGCTCTATCGGTTCGCCCCACCTGCTTCAGCTGTCCGGAATTGGCAAGCGTGAGGTACTGGAGAAGGCTGGTATCGAGGTAAAGCACGAGCTACCCGGCGTTGGTGAGAACCTGCAGGACCACCTGGAGTTCTACTTTCAGTATCGCTGCAAACAGCCGGTGTCGCTCAACGGCAAGCTAGACTGGTGGAACAAGCTGAAGATCGGTGTTCGCTGGATTCTCCGCAAGGATGGTCTGGGCGCCACCAATCACTTCGAGTCCTGTGGCTTCATCCGGTCCAAGGCCGGCGTCGAGTGGCCCGACCTGCAATATCACTTCTTACCGGCAGCCATGCGCTATGACGGTAAAGAAGCCTTCAACGGAGACGGATTCCAGCTGCACATTGGTCACAACAAGCCGAAAAGTCGGGGCTTTGTGCATGTGCAATCGGCCGACCCGAAACAGGCACCGACCATCCGCTTCAATTATCTGCAGCACGAGGCAGACCGGGAGGGCTTCCGGGACTGTGTGCGCCTGACCCGGGAAATCATCAACCAGCCGGCCATGGACGAGTACCGGGGAGCGGAGATCCAGCCCGGTGCCGAGGTCCAGACCGACGAGGAAATTGATGCGTTTGTCCGCCAGGCGGTGGAGAGCGCCTACCACCCGTCCTTCTCCTGCAAGATGGGCACCGACGAGCTGGCGGTGGTGGACCCGGAGACGCGGGTTCACGGTATCCGGAATCTCAGGGTGGTGGATTCGTCCATCTTCCCGACCATACCCAATGGCAACCTGAATTCGCCCACCATCATGTTGGCCGAGCGGGCAGCCGATCTGATCCGGGGCAGGGAGCCCCTGCAACCTTCTGACGCGCCTGTGGTGATGGACGACCAGTGGCAGACACGTCAGCGACCGGGACAGGCAAAGCGCGCGCTCGCATAGCGCGTCGTCATCCCACCCGGGCGTGCAACGCGCCCGGGGTTTTGCAAGCCCTCAGGATTTCCCTATCAGCGCGACGGTGTTCTGCCGTTTTCGGGCGCCCGATAGGCAAGTCCTGGGTTTGTGTCCGATTCGAACCAAGTAGAGGAGGAACACCCATGCTGTTTATCAAAAAGAAAGAAAGTAACCGGAGGACGTTATGACACTCTGGTTATCCGCAGGTCTGATCTTCACCTTCGCCGCCATTGTGCTGATCCTGTACAAATGGTGGGACATCCAGTGCATCGGCGTAACGCCGGTACGAACCTTCACCTTTATCGCCATTCTGTTCACCTCCGGTCTGGATGTGGGGCTGATCATGTTCCCGCTGACCGAGTTCGGTGGCTATGGCGATCTGTCGGCAAGCCCGGAGTACGGCTTTGCCAATCCGCTGGCTATCGAATTCGGGTTCTGGGCGTTCCTGATCTGGGGCTTCTATTTCCTGACCTGTTTTTACTTCGCGATCATTGAGCCGCGGGTGCAGTTCTTTGAGATTCCGTTGGAGAAGGTCGTAAACAACGTGGTGATCATCGGCACCTGTGCGTTTACCGCCTATCTGCTGCTGGTGAATCTGCCCTGGTACCTGCCCATGCTCGGTGATGGCGAATCGGTGGTACCAGCGTTCTACTTCATTGTATTTGCCTCGATTGCGCTGGCGGTCTATTCCAGCTCCAAGATCAAATATGTGCGCATCCTCAGTCTGGGCTCGAGCCTGTTGTTTATTGCCCTGATCGTGGGCATGTGGTTCCGGGCGTTCGTTATGGGTGCGGGCTCACCGGCAGATTTCTTCGGCACCGCCGGATTGATCGGCGAGTACTTCGCCAACATCCACCAGTTTGCCCTGCCGATCAATGACTACCACGAGTTCTACCTATTTTGGTGGTTTGCCTGAAGCATCATGATCGGCCAGTTCACCGCCCGTTTCGTGAGCGGTATCCGCACCTGGCAGCTGTTGATTGCCATGCTGGTGGTACCGTCCATCGCCATTGGTGTCTGGTTTACCGTGCTTTACCACTACCACGCGGAAGGCCTGCAGATTGCGGCGTTCACCAATATCGCCATGATTTCGGTGGGTGTTTTGATGGTGGTGAACTCGCTGGATTCATTGATCCGGCTCTATACCGACAACCTCAATCTCACTGCCCAGCGCCTCGGGCGGGTGAACTATGTGGTGTTCAATTTCCTGGCGATGGTTGGTCTGACCATGCTGTTCCAGCTGGATTTCTTGCGGATTCAGTGGGTTGGTGCCCTGGTGATTGCGCTGTATTTTGGCTGTTTCGTCTATATCCTGGCGAACAAGCGGGCAGAAGTGGCTGCCATTAAAGTGTCACCGAAAGAGAATATTCTGGACTTTGGAAAGATTGAACTGGCTGGTTAAGACCCCATAAACGGGGTGGCGGAAAAATTCCCTTCAAAAGCCAGAGATAGGTTTTTTCTATCCCTGGCTTGGGAATTATCAATTTTATCCGCATCGCCGATATCCGTACTGTGGGCGCCACAAATTCATTAACCTATGAATCCATCAACAAGGAGTTCTTTAATGGGCATCATTAACAGCGAGATCAAACCGTTCAACGCTACCGCCTTCAAAAACGGCGAGTTCGTTGAGATCAGCGAAGCAGACGTGAAAGGCAAGTGGGCGGTATTTTTCTTCTACCCGGCCGACTTCACTTTCGTGTGCCCGACTGAGCTGGGCGACGTGGCTGACAAGTACGAAGAGCTGCAGAAACTGGGCGTTGAAGTATTCTCCGTGTCTACCGACACGCACTTCACCCACAAGGCATGGCACAGCAGCTCCGAGACCATCGGTAAGATTAACTACTACATGGTTGGCGACCAGAACGGCACCATCACCAACAACTTTGGTGTGATGCGCGAAGGTCAGGGCCTGGCAGACCGCGCTACCTTCCTGATCGATCCGGACGGCGTTATCCAGGCCATGGAAATCACTGCTGAAGGTATCGGCCGTGACGCAGACGACCTGATGCGCAAAGTGAAAGCCGCTCAGTACGTTCGCAAGAACCCTGGCGAAGTATGCCCGGCCAAGTGGAAGGAAGGCGAAGAAACGCTGACTCCGTCACTGGACCTGGTTGGCAAGATCTAAGCTCTCCTGACGGAAAGCTTGGTTACAAAAAACCCCGGAAAATCCGGGGTTTTTTATGTCTGATGAAAAAGTGAGGTTCAAAGAGCCTCTAGGATGGTTTCGGCGCTGGTCTGGTCCAATCCCTGGGCGTCGATATTCAGCAGCTCGACCTTGCCGTCGTTCACGATCATGGCGTAGCGCTGGCTACGAATGCCCATGCCGTTCGCAGTCCGATCCTGGGTCAGATCCAGAGCCTTGGCGAACTCTGCCACGCCATCGGCCAGCATGACGATTTCTTCGGCGTTGTGGGCCTTGCCCCAGGCGTCCATTACAAACGCGTCGTTTACTGACGTGCAAACGATGCTGTCGATGCCCTTGGCCCGCAGTTTGTCGGCATTTACCACAAAACCGGGTAAATGGGCGGCTGAACAGGTGGGGGTAAACGCGCCGGGTACAGCAAACAGAACGGCTTTCTTGCCGGCAAAGAGTTCACTGGTACGGACTTTCTCAGGGCCTTTTTCGCCCATTACCTGAAGTTCGATGTCTGGCAGGGTATCACCCGGCTGAATTGGCATTGCTATGGTCTCCGCTGTTGTCCTTGTTGAAATAGTCGGCACCCCGGGCCTTGAGGCGATAGAACTCTTCAATTACGCCGGCCATCGCCTCGGCACAGTAGGGCCGCAGACCACTTAATACGAGCCGTTTGGTCACTTCGCCCACTGGTTTGTGATCGGCGGTCAGACGGTATTCCAGAAGAACGTTACCCCGTTTACCGGCTGCCTCCAGGGTGGCGTTGTGCAATTCCAGCCCGGGCGAGGGCAGATCCAGATTCTCCAGGGCCAGGCTCATGCTCTCGTACATCACCATGGGGCGATCAGGATTGAACATCACCCCGTTAGACTCCATCAAAGGTTTCAGGGTATGGGGGAAGTTCTTGCCGGAGGCCGCCACATAGGCACGGGTGATGGTCTCGATCAACTCCTCATCCCGGGTTGTCGCGCCGCTGCGGGCCACCTCGATATAGACTTTGCCGGCGTCGTCACAGACGTCAATGGTGTTTTCGGTTTCAACGAACTTGAGCGGCACATTCTCTCCAAGCAGGCTGCGGAACCGGAAGGTCATGTTCTCCGACAGCCCGAACCGGGCGAGCACAATGGCGAAAAGCAGGTCTCCTGGAACGCAGAAACGGCGGGCATCCGGGTCGTGGATGGGATTGAAATCCCCCGCGATTTCCTTGGCGAACTGGCTTGCCTGCAGGGCGGAAATTACGACGTGTCCGTCCTGGACGGAGTGGAAACGGTCTAGAAACATGCGTTGCCTATTCTGGATACCAGAGAATGATGTTGCGACGATATGACAACATCATACTGCGGCAGGCTTTCGGTGGATATGCGCTATTGGTCAAGCCCCGAGCAGCGGTGAATCTGGAGGTATAGCAAAGCCCTATCAAACAGTTTGGGTCAATTAATTTGAGCATTGAGTGGCGGGGCCGTATTGTTGCACCAACTCAACTTAACCACCGTATTTGATTCAAATACTTAGTTCCGAAATTTAAAGGAGAAGTCAGACTATGTTGGATGCCAATATCAAGGAACAGCTCAAGGCCTACATGGACAAGCTGCAGCAGCCGATTGAGCTGGTTGCGGCCTATGACGACAGCAAGAAGTCCCAGGAACTCCGGGAGCTGCTGGAAGAGCTGGAGCCGATGTCTTCCAAGATCAGTCTCCGCACTGAAGAATCCAATGACGTGCGTCGTCCGTCCTTCGCCATCAACCGAGTAGGCACCGATATTGGCGTTCGCTTTGCGGGCATCCCCATGGGCCACGAGTTTACTTCCCTGGTCCTGGCCCTGCTGCAGGTGGGTGGTCATCCCTCCAAGGCGTCCCAGGATGTGATCGAGCAGATCCAGTCTCTGGAAGGCCGGTTCGAGTTTGAAACCTACTTCTCGCTGTCCTGCCAGAACTGCCCGGACGTGGTTCAGGCCCTGAACCTGATGAGCGTGTTGAACCCGAACATCACGAACACCTCTATCGATGGGGCCCTGTTCCAGGATGAAGTGGAGCAGCGCGAAGTCATGGCGGTTCCCAGCGTTTACATGAACGGTGAGCCCTGGGGCCAGGGCCGTATGACCCTGGAAGAAATTGTTGCCAAGCTGGACACCAGCTCCAGCGAGAAAGACGCCGAGAAAATCAATCAGAAAGACGCCTTTGAGGTCCTGATCATTGGTGGCGGCCCGGCTGGCGCTTCTGCTGCTATCTACGCTGCGCGGAAGGGCATTTCCACCGGCATCGCGGCCGAGCGTTTCGGTGGCCAGGTAGCTGACACCATGGGCATTGAGAACCTGATTTCCGTACCCTACACCGAGGGTCCGAAACTGGTGGCGGCCATGGAGCAAAACGTCAAGGAATACGACGTGGAGATCATGAACATGCAGCGCGCGGAGAAGCTGATCCCGGCGTCACGCCCGGGCATGCTCCACCAGGTAAGGTTGGAAAACGGTGCCACACTCAAAGCGCGCAGCCTGGTGCTGTCCACCGGTGCCCGCTGGCGCCAGATGGGCGTTCCGGGAGAGGAAGAGTACCGCAACAAGGGTGTGGCCTACTGCCCGCACTGCGACGGCCCCCTGTTCAAGGGCAAGCGCGTGGCGGTAATCGGTGGAGGTAACTCCGGTGTCGAGGCAGCCATCGATCTGGCCGGTATCGTGGGCCATGTAACCCTGATCGAATTCGGTGCCGAGATGCGTGCTGATGAGGTGTTGCAGAAGAAACTGCGGAGTCTGAAGAACGTGGAGATCATCACGTCAGGACAGACCACCGAGATTACCGGGGAGAATGGCAAGGTCAACGGTCTGAATTACACCGACCGCAACTCCGGTGAGCAGCATCACATCTCCCTGGAAGGTGTGTTTGTACAGATCGGCCTGGTGCCCAACACCGAATGGCTGAAGGGTGACATCGAACTCAGCCAGCACGGCGAGATCATCGTTAACGACCGCAACGAAACCTCCATTCCGGGCGTTTTTGCAGCGGGCGACGCGACGACCGTGCCTTACAAGCAGATCGTGATCTCCATGGGCGAAGGTTCCAAAGCCGCCCTCAGCGCCTTTGACTTCCTGATCCGCAATTCTGTGGACGAGAGCGAAGACGAAGCGGCGTAATCCACTCAACGCCGCCTGATGAGAGAGAAAGGCACCGGAGCGATCCGGTGCCTTTTTTTTCAAATCCCCATATTTAACAAGGTTTTTCTGGCGTATAGAATACGACATTGCCATACTGCGGAACCTGTATGAAAAATAGTCATTTATTTGTCGTCATGGACTGATGCGCGAGTCATGAAACGCTACCTCTCTGGATTTCGGGTACTCCTGTTTGCCGCAGTCATACTGAGTACGCCTGCCGTGGCCGATCCGGTGATCCGGATCGCGGTTCCGGATATCACCAGCCTGCTGACCGAAAACCGGGATGGTGTTTACCAGAGAATCCTGCACAGGGCCCTGGAAGGCCTTGATGTGCCTGTGACCGAGCAGTTCTTTCCCTACAAACGGGCCATGATGGTATTCGAGCAGCATGGCGCAGACTGCATCTATTCCTTCACCGAGGTCCTGGAGCGTCGATTGGGCGACGATGCGGTTATTGCCAGTTTTCCACTCGGCAAATTCACCTATTACCTGTTCACCCCGCAGGACGCAGATCCCATCAGTTCCCTGTCGCAACTGGAGGGGAAAACCGTGGGTGCGGTTATTGGTCATGAGACCTATCTGGACGGAGTGCTGGAGGGCCACGACGTTAATGTGATCTGGTCGAAGAGCGATGCCCAGAACCTGGCCATGCTCGAGCACCAGAGATTCGGCGCCATGATTGCTGCGGTTCCGGATGTCCGGCCTTTCATGGACGAGCTCAGCTACGATCCGAAGACGCCCCTTCTTGAAAGTTACGATCGGCTTACCTGCCACAACACCGAAGCCAACCGGCAGTTCCTGACCAGGCTCTCGGCTCGGATGAAGAGCCTCAAAGAAGCCGGGCTCTACGAACAATTGGCCGGCCAGCTCTACGTTGAGTTTGAAGACCCCGCTCCGGCCGCTGAACATTCCCTTCTGAACTGAGACATTGGTTACGGATCTCCGCTTGTGTGTTACACGACAGGTCGGTAGCTTAGGCCCCTTAAAAGCCAACTCTGCCAGATCGTCCAGAGGGTTGTTCATTACATGAAGTCCTTTCCAGCCCGCTTCCTCATTGGTTTCCTGCTCCTGTTTACAGTTCCTTTGGCAGACGCCGGCACCCGGCCAAGCGTTGTTTTTCTTTCCCCGGACGACTCCCGGTTCTGGCAACTGGTGGCCGGTTTCATGGAGGCAGTAGCGGAGGATCTCGAGGTAGACCTGGAGGTTCAGTACGATCGGGAGAGTCATCGATTCAGCTATCTTCGCATGGCGAAGGACGTATTGGCCCGAGAAGAAAAGCCCGACTACCTGCTGTTCATGTGCAAGGAGCATGTTACCGAATCCATGCTCAGGCTCGCGGATGGGGCCGGTGTAAAGACGTTTACCTTCAATACCGATGTGCCTGACGCCGCTCGAGCCAGCATCGGTATGCCCCGAAGTGTCTTGTCGGGCTGGCTCGGCCATCTTTCGCCGGACAATATTGCCGCCGGCCGTTCTCTGGTAACGCTGCTGGGCAAACAGGCCGAACAATTGGGGCTGGCCTCCGGCCCCAGTATTCCCATGGTCGCCCTCTCGGGAACCCTTGATTCGTCTGCCACCAAGGACAGGAATGGAGGGCTGCTGGCGGCTGCGGTCCAGCAGCGCAGCGAGCTTATGCAACTGGTGTACGCCAACTGGAGCGGCACGCTGGCCCGTGAAAAAACGGAGGTCCTGCTGAAGCGCTATCCGAATACTGTCTCAATCTGGAGCGCGAGTGATGGTATGGCAATGGGTGCCATTGAAGCCGCTCGAAATGCCGGCCGGACGCCGGGCAAAGATCTGTTGGTGGGCGGCGTAGACTGGGAACCTGAGGCCCTGGAAAGTATCCGGCAGGGGGAGTTACTGGTCAGCCTCGGCCGACATTTCATGGGCGGTGGACTTGCCTTGCTCCTGCTGCATGATTATCACCATGGCCAGGATTTCGGAGATATGTCACCGGACTATGTTTTCCGCTACAAGCTGGAACCTGCAACCCGTGAAAATGTTGAGCGGGTGCAGCGCATTATGGACTCGAAGAATTGGAGCGCCATTGATTTTAGGCGCTTCAGCCGCATTGGTGAGACTGAGACCGGGAAAACAGTGCCCGATTCTGATGCCGTGCTGGATGCGATCAGTGGGGCGCTGGCAGGGCAGAGAGCAGACACCGTAGCGAGGAGAGAATAAGGTCTTCCTGGATTCGAGCAGGCTCTAGGGGCTCGATATATCCTGCACCAGACTGCCTTTCGGAGCTTCAGGCTCCTCTTCTTCGGCAAAGAGATGACTGTAGGCCGCCCGGACACCAGAGACGATAAACTCATGGGGCACGTCGTCGAACAGGCCGTGGTCGTTCACATATTCCATGTGCGCGTGGCCATCCTCGGTGTACTCCTGGAACATGGAATCGTGCACCCCATCGAATTCCAGCGGCTCCACCTTCATCAGCTCGCACAGTTGCCGATTGAACGCCGGCGTCGCCTTCACCCATTGGCCATTCAGGAACAGCTCGATATACCCGTGCATACGGAAAATGTCCGACCGCAGCCATTCGATCAGTTTCGGGCTTGAGAGATGGTTGCGTACATCGGCCAGGCCGAGGCGGCTGGGAACGCCAATCGAGCGAGCTGCCGCGCCCAGGAGAACCGCCTTTGGGATGCAGTAGGTTTCGCCGCTTTCCAGAGCGTAGCTGGCACTGAACGTGTTGGCATCGGTCCGGAATACGTAGGGGTTGTAGCTGATGCTGTCACGAACAGCGAGATAGAGCGCCTTGATCTGCTCCACCGGCTCATCAGGAACTCCCTCCAGCTCTGACTCGATCCAGGCCTGCAGCCGGGGATGGTCATAGTCAAAAAAAGCGGTGGGCTGGAGATAGCGTTCCATAGTCATCAGTCCGGTCTCGGGATCAGACTCTGATCGTGCTCAATTGGCAATGCACAGGCAATGGCGGTTTCCGCCAGAACGATTGGGGAAAGTGCTCAGAGCATGGGGTTTGCAGTCTAAAGGTCCCGCATTAATTCGTAGGTGCACATATTCACCGCTGAGGCCAGGTTCAGGGACTCGATCTGCCCCTGGCCTTGAATGCTGTACGACACCGCCTTCAATTGATTGAGGGCCTCCCGCGGCACGCCCCGGGCCTCGTTGCCGAACAGATAACAGTCGTGTTCCCTGAAGCCCCGGGATGCCATCGAACCGCCATTGAGGTCGAGGCAGGCCAGGCTCTGGTATCGGTCGGGAAGGCTTGTCAGAGCAACGTCGGTTTCAAGAGGGACGTGAAAGAGCGCCCCCATGCTGGCTCGCACTACCTTCGGGTTGAAGGGGTCGACACTGCCCGGGCTCAGCAGACACCGGAAACCGCCGAACCAGGCGAGGGTGCGCAGTATCGTACCGAGGTTGCCGGGGTCCTGAACCTCATGCAGGTAAATCGTTTTTTCGCCGGGCACCGGTTCCGCCGGGCGCTCCGGCATGGGCACCACCGCCAGAATCCCCTGGGGTGTTCGGGTGTCGGCGAGCTGTGCCATCTGGCGATCGCTGATGACATGGGTTCTGAACGGGCTCTGCCAGTGCTCATAGGCTCCGGTGACGTAAAGTTCCGAGGCCGTCAGAGCGGGTTGGCGGTCGGCGGCTTTCTGCAGCTCGAGAACCAGGTGTTCGCCCTCAACCAGATAGTGGCCAAACGACTGCCGGTATTTTTTCTGGTGCAGCTTTTTGATGTCGGCCAGATTCACGAGGGGAGTCTCCGGTGAGGTGGGCTTGGTCGGTTCTGAAAAATCACAGAATGCTGGCCGGATTGTACGTGTGGCCAGCGCGGTTGTCAGGGTTTTGCCGCGGCCCGGCGCGGCACGTACAATAAGCGCTTGGCTTTCCCGTTCTGAAGAGACCCCATGGCCCGATCCAAAAGCAGTAACCGCTGGCTCGAAGAGCACGTCAACGACCCCTTCGTGAAGCAGGCGCAGGTGGATGGCTACCGCTCCCGTGCCAGTTACAAGCTACTTGAGATCAACAAGAAGGATCGGCTGATCCACCCCAACATGGTGGTTGTGGATCTGGGCTCCGCCCCCGGTGGCTGGTCCCAGGTGGCGGCCAAACTGGTGGGCCACAAGGGCCGTGTCATCGCCTCCGATATCCTGCCCATGGATGCCATTGCCGGCGTCGATTTTATCCAGGGTGATTTCACCGAGAACGACGTGTTCGAATCGATCATGGCCACCCTGGGCGATGACCCGGTGGACGTGGTGATTTCCGACATGGCTCCGAACATCAGCGGCGTGACCGTGGCCGACCAGGCCGCCTCCATGTACCTGGTGGAACTGGCCCTGGACATGGCAAGCCAGGTACTCAAGCCCAAAGGCAGTTTCCTGGCCAAGGTGTTTCAGGGCGAAGGGTACGATGAGTACCTGAAATCGGTCCGCGCTGTCTTCGACAAGGTTGTGGTGCGAAAGCCGGATTCCTCCCGCTCCCGCTCCCGGGAAGTCTACATTCTCGGCAAGGGCTTCAAGGGCTGATTCAGCCTGCAGCCCTGTCGAATCCCTGCATGACGTTCACCGCATTCACGCCGATGGCGTCGACGTCGTAACCGCCTTCCATGGTAAATACCGTTGGTAGTCCAAGCCGGGCGAGACGTTGGCCCAGGGTCAGATAATCGCCGGAGGTCAGCTTGAAGAACGAAATCGGGTCTTCCTCGAAGGTATCAACACCCAGGGCGACCACCAGGGCGTCCGGCTGGAATGACTGGATCCGCTCGCAGGCGGTTTCCAGCCCCTGACTCCAGACGCTGTAGGGCGTGTTTGGCGGGTAGACGATATTCAGGTTGTAGCCCTCGCCGGCGCCCTCGCCAATCTCGTCTTCAAAGCCCAGAAAATGGGGAAACACCAGGTCCGGATCGCCATGCAGGCTGATGGTGAGCACATCGCTGCGTTCGTAGAAGATCGCCTGGGTGCCGTTGCCGTGGTGGAAGTCCACATCCAGCACCGCGACCTTGCCATAGCCCCGGTCACGAAAGGCCTGAGCCACGATGGCGGCGTTGTTGAAGAAACAGTACCCGCCGAACAGATCGGCATGGGCGTGATGTCCGGGTGGGCGGCACAGGGCAAAGGCCGCGCGCTCGCCTCCGGCCACCAGTTTCTGGGCGGTAAGGGCCACATTGGCGGATGCCCGGGCGGCTTCCCACGTACCATCCGGGATCGACGTCTCCGCCGCGAAGCTGTAATAGCCCAGCCGGCCGTCGATGTCCCTGGGCAGCCGATGGCGCATGCCGCGACCCGCCCAGACCGCCGGGATGGCTTCACCCGGTTTGCCGGCAGCCAGCCAGTCCTGCCAGCAGGTTTCCAGGAACGCCACGTAATCGGCGGTGTGTACCCGTTTGACGGGCTCCAGGCCATATTCTTCCGGTTCCAGAATCTCTCCCAGCGCCTGTTCTTTCACTCGTGCCAGGATGGTTTCGGCACGGGACGGCTTCTCGTGAGGCTCGATCAGCAGTCCGCCATCCAGTTCGGTTTTGACGTGTCGGCGGCTGTGCAATGGAGAGAATACGGTTTTCATGGTCTTGAGTGGTCCTTGCTGAATGACGTGAGCACTTTGGCACAGGGAGCTTGATGGCTCAAAGGCCCTGATTGTGGCAGGCTGAAACCTTTTGCGGGCAGAGGGGATTACCGATATGGCGACGAGCGACAGGCCGGTAAAGGATGATTGATCTGATCGCGGACATGACCCTCGCCGAGGTTCTGGGCCAGGTGTGCGGTCTTGTAGCCCTGGGTTTCTGCATTGCCGGCTTCGCGAACAAGAATGACGACCGGTTGATGGTGCTGCTGATCTCCGCCAACGTTGCGTTTGCCCTGATGTTCGCGTTCTTCGAGAGCTGGACCGCCTCGGCACTGACCGTTCTGGTGATTGTGCGCATTACTTTGGCGCGCAAGTACCAGGGCAACTGGCCTATTATGCTGGGCATGCTCGTGGTGAACCTGGTGGTAGCCTGGGCGACCTGGAAATCCATCACCGATGTATTCCCGCTCGCCGCCGCCGTTTTCGGCACCGTGGGCATGTTCATGCTCAGGGGAATTCCCCTGCGAATCGTGCTCGGGTTTGCTGCCCTGGCCTGGATGCTCAACAACATCGTTATCGGTTCCGTGGGTGGAACCCTGGCAGAAGGCATGGTGCTGGTCACCAACATCATCACCATCATCCGGCTCTATCGGCTGCAGAAGAAATACCCCGATTTCACGCCCGGGAGTTGAACGGCGTTGCGGGTCGGCGGTTTCGCATCTCGAGACTGACTGAAACAACCAGGGGCAGGGACCACTTTGGCCAATTCCCGACCAGCCCAGCCTGAGCTATCTTGATTGCAGGCCATTGATTATAAAAAGCGGACTGGAATCCGAGAGGACAGGCAATGAGTAACCAGCATTTCGATGTACTGATCATCGGCGCCGGCGTTTCCGGCATTGGCATGGCATGCCATCTTAAGCGTGAATGCCCCGGCAAGTCGTTTGCCATCCTCGAACGTCGGCAGTCCCTGGGTGGCACCTGGGATCTGTTCCGTTACCCGGGAATCCGTTCGGATTCGGACATGTTTACCTTCGGCTACAATTTCCGCCCCTGGACAGGCGGCAAAGTGCTGGCCGACGGCGCATCGATCAAGAATTATGTGGCGGAGACCGCCAGGGAGCATGATGTCGAACGCCACATCCGCTTCGGGCTGGCGGTGAAGACAGCGGACTGGTCAGGTGTCGACAAATGCTGGAAGCTCTCGGCCCTGAACGAAGCCACCGGCGAAACAGAACACTACACCGCCAGCTTCATGGTAGGCTGTACCGGCTACTACAATTATGATCAGGGCTACAAGCCGGACTTCCCGGGTGAAAATGATTTCCGCGGCCAGATCATACACCCGCAGCATTGGCCGGAAGATCTCGACTACGCGGGCAAGAAGGTGGTGATTATTGGCAGCGGCGCAACCGCCATTACCCTGGTGCCGACCATGGCAGAGCAGGCCGCTCATGTCACCATGCTTCAGCGCTCACCCACCTATCTGATGCCTCTGCCTTCAACCGACAAGGTGTCTCTTGCCCTGCAGAAAATTCTGCCCGAGAGAACCGCCTATCGGCTGACCCGGGCCCGGAATATTTCCATTTCCCGTTTCCTTTACTTGCGCTCCAGAAGGAGCCCGAAGTTCATGCGCCGGCTGTTCCTGGGCATTATCAAACGCAAGGTTGGGGACACCGCCGACATGCGGCACTTCACGCCGGATTACAATCCCTGGGACCAGCGCCTGTGCGTGGTAAAAGACGGGGACCTTTTCCAGGCCATGAAAGCGGGCAAGGCGTCCATTGCCACCGATCATATTGACCGCTTCACGGAAACCGGCATCCGCCTGAAATCGGGTGAGGAACTGGAAGCAGATATCATCATCCCGGCAACAGGTCTGGATATCCAGATGCTGGGTGGAATCCGGCCGACCGTGGACGGCCAGGAAGTCGTGATGAAAGACAAGATTATCTACAAGAACGTGATGGTGGAGGGCGTGCCCAACGCCGGCATGATCTTCGGTTACACCAACATTTCCTGGACCCTGAAGGTGGACATTGCCGCCGAGTACCTGTGCCGGCTGATGAACCTGATGGACAAGCGTGGCTATCGTACCGTGGTGGCCCGGGACACTGAGAACAGTCGCGGCGACGACACGGTGCTTGGCTCTCTGGATGCCGGCTACATTCGCCGGGCCGCCGATCGCCTGCCCCGCCAGGGCACTCACGGGCCCTGGAAGTCGTCCCAGAATTATCTCGAGGACGTCAAAATCCTGCGATTCGAGCCGATTGAGGATGGCTATCTGGAATTCGATGGAAAGCGGACCCACGCGAGCCACAAGGAATCCGGTGGTTTCCTGCGGCCCCTGCGCTCGGCCCTGTTCGGAACCTGATCACTCAAAAGCCGAACGTATGACATCCCGGTAGTTGCGAATGCGCTGCACGTAATGCACCGGCTCATAGCCTCGGGCGTATCCGTAGCGGGTGCTGGGGTAGTATCGCTTGTCGGCTTTCAGGGGTAGCACCTCGGTCATATCCTGCCAGGAGTCCGGATTCTTGTTCAGGTTCCGCGCCAGTTCCCGGGCATCCAGCAGGTGCCCACGGCCGATGTTGTAGCTTGCCAGCGCCAGGAAGGTGCGGTCCGGCTCAGGAATAGTCTCTGGCAGGCGGCGGTGACGGTCGGCCAGATAGCGGGCGCCACCATCAATAGCTGCATCGGGATCGAGCCGGTTGGTTACACCCAGAGATTCGGCGGTTCGTCGGGTAAGCATCATGATGCCGCGGACACCGGTGGGGGATTTCGCCGCTGGATCCCAGTGGGATTCCTGATAGGCCAGTGCGGCCAGCAGGTCTGCGGGCATGCCGGTTTTGGCCTCCGCTTCCCGGAATTGATCGATGAAATCGGGCAGGCGGTCTTCAATGCGTCGATTCAGGGCCCGCAGATCCACGAAATCAAAGTCGCCAATGTAGGCATAGTAGCGGTTCTCCATCAGCCCTATGGCCTCATCGCCTTCGACGCTATTCATCCACTCGTGGGCATCGGAGGCCAGATCTTCGGAAGCCTTGGGCATGTACCAGCCAAGATTCCGCCCCTGTGTGAGCGTCATCGCCACTTCCAGGTGGGGGAAATGCCGGCGCATGACCTGAACAATGTTGGAATCAGCGACGGTGCAGCCGACATCCCGTTCGGCAACATCCGAGAGAATGACCTCTGTCGTGCGATCTGCATCCTCCTCAAAAGCGATTCCCGGATGCTGTTCATTCAGCTTGTTCAGGGTTTCAACGTAGCTGGAGCCGGCGGTTACGACAATATCAGTGCCGGGAATGTCCTCAGGTTTGCGGGGCATGGGCCGAGCGTCGCGATGGCAGACGAGTTGTTCGGTAATCTCGGTGTGAGCCGGGCCTCTTACAAAGCGCTCATCGCGGGAGGCGAGGTGCGTCAGTCCCGCTGCGGCCAGATGGGTGTTGCCAGATTCCAACGCCGCCAGAACGTCGCTGGTGGAATCAAGCATGGTCCATTCTACCTGCCAGCCCCGACTCTCGGCGTAGGCGCTGATCAGTGCGTGCTCCGGACCGACGGGGTTCTCATGCCGATCCACGTAATAGGTTGTGGAGCCATTGCGGGTAGCCACTTTGAGTACGCCCGTTTCCGACGGTGGCTTGATATCCGTTGTCGTTGGTTGGCTGGTGCTGGTGTTGTCACTGCAGCCGGCAAGCAGGAGTGGCAGGATCACAAGACCCGCGGCGAACTTCCATCGGAACATAGCGAGGAATTTCCTGTCTTTTGAAATGACTTCTACGTATTAACACGTATCTTCTTAAAACCATACTCCTGAATTCGGGAATTGGATTCCCTTTGACCAACCGCATCCATGAGTAAATCACGTATCTAGCTGAGAGAGATTGTGTCAGGCTGGTCGACCGTTTTCTCATTATCACAGGCCACTGTTGAATGGCGTCCGGCAAAAGAAACAGGAAACACTCTCTCTGGCATCCGTCGTACTGGCCGGCCTGGGCTCTGGTCTGCTTGCTCTGGCTTTTGTCCTTTCTTCCGATGGGACTGAAGCAGCGTTTTGGAGGCTGGTTGGGCAAGCGCCTTTCCAGCAAGATGCGATCCCGTGCCAGGGTTGCGGACGCCAACCTGGCGGCCTGCATGCCCGAACTCGACCAAGCGACCCGCAGCCAGTTGGTGGAGGATGCGTTTGTGGCCTCGGCCCGGGGCGTTCTGGAAAGCGTTCATGCCTGGTGGCGGGATATGACCCCCTATTGTGAGAGCGCGTCGGTCCAGGGTACCGAGCACCTTGAAGAAGCGAAACGACGCGGCAAGGGAGTGCTGTTGATCGGCGGGCACTACAGTATTTTCGACTTTGCCCTGCCTCTGATTGCCTGCAAGCTTCAGAAGCCGGGTTACATGTACCGCCCTAACAACAATCCGGTGATTGACCGTATGATCGAACGTGGCCGGCGGCGGCATTTTGGTATTCGCCCCTTCACCAAACGTCAGATCAGACCCATGTTGTCATTCCTGAAAGAAGGGGGGCAGGTCTGGTTCGCCTGTGACCAGGATTTCGGCAAGAAGTCCGAGGTGTTCGTGCCCTTTTTTGGGGTCAGTGCCGGCTGTATTACGTCGCCAAGCTTCGTTGCCAGGGAGTCCGGCGCTGCGGTTATCTGCGTCAGTCACTTGCGAATGCCCGATGGCAGTTACCGGGTGGTGTTTTCTCCGATTCAGGAGTCCTTTGGCGAACATCCGGAACAGGACGCCAAAGTCTGGAACGGTTTTATTGAAGCCACTGTTCGTGAGCAACCCGATCAGTACCTCTGGCTGCACAAGCGATTCAAGAGCAGGCCAGAAGGTGCGGCAACGATATACTGAGGCGCGTTCATGCGTAACGCCTGCCTCTGTTCTATCCTGAAAACTTCAACAAACCCTCTGGAGGATACTATGCGCTGCACTCTCAGACTGGTTCTGGTGGCATCGGCTCTGCTGTTCGCCACGCTCACCCATGCCGCAGATGGACTGGTCGCGATCAAAAGCAGTCACGATGTAAAAGCCACGGCCGACAAACTCGAGTCTGTGCTCAAAGAGAAGGGCATGACGGTCATGGCTCGCGTTAATCATCAGCAGGGCGCGGAAAAAGCCGGTCTGGAATTGCGTCCGACCGAAGTGGTTATTTTCGGCAACCCCAAAGTCGGCACACCGCTGATGCAGTGCGCCCAGAGTGTCGCCATCGACCTGCCCCAAAAAGCCCTGATCTGGGAGGATGCCAACGGAGAGGTGTGGCTGGGTTACAACGACCCGCAATACCTCAAGAGCCGCCATGGCATTGAGGGGTGCGATGAGGTGCTCGGAAAAGTAAGCGGCGCACTGGGAAATTTTGCCAAAGCGGCAACCCGGTAGATAAAAACGCCATGCGGTTAACGGGCACAGCGGGCCTGGTTCACTGGTCGGGTCCGCGGATCTTTTCCAGGCCCCTGGCCAGTGTTGCCCGTGACAGCTCGCCCATGTGGGAATCGATGAGTTCGCCCTGGGCATTGTAGAAAAGCGTTGTTGGCAAGCCATTGCTGCCCACGGCGCGTGCCAGCTGGGCCTGATCGTCCCGGTAAAGGTTGTTCAGGTTCAGGCGGTTTTCCTCAAGAAAGGAACGGATGGTCTCGGGCTGTTCGCGCTGGTTGGCAAACACAAACGCGACATCCGGATAGATGTGTTGGGCTTCCTCCAGCACCGGCATTTCCCGGATGCAGGGTGGACACCAGGTTGCCCAGAGGTTCACCACCAGGGGTTGGCCTGGCGCTAATTGGTCCATGTGGACTGCTTCGCCATTGAGCGAATGCAGCGCAACGTCCGGCATGCCTCGGGCCTGCTGTTCGATCAGTGTGATGGTTCCTGCGGTGGCAGCCCAGAACAGGGCGCCCGTCAGCGCAGCAGTAGCCAGGGGTTTGCGCTGCGCTTCCCTGCGCCAGAGCAGAAAGCCGGTGAAGATGAGGGCGCCGACGACACCCCAGAGCACATCGAAACCGCCGTCCCGGATATCAATGATGCCCAGAAGATCATTCTGGTAATGCTCGAAGTAACTGATAACGAAACCGACCCGGGCACAGAGCATCGCTACCACGAAGATATCGGCCACCGATCCGGCTACGGGCACCCTATATTTGCGGCCCAGCACCCCTCCAACCAGCAGAGCCAGGCCGAAGGCGATGACCAGGAGCAGGTGGTCGATGGACAGGCTCAATGGGCCGATACTGACGCTCATTCTTTCAACTCCATGTTGGCTTCCGGTGATCAAAACACTCTGACTTGAGGATGTCCGCCAGGTTCCTTCGGATGCTTATTATAATCACCTATGGCTAATTGCCCGGGCCTCTGTTAATGTGCCCGCATCCTGCCTCTAGGGATTCCGCAGTTTAAGGCTTTAAGCCCGTGCGACCTTTCCATACGACCTGTCAGAGGACGTCACCCCGATAACGGCGCGTGACCGTAGTCGTCTTTTATTCCATGAATGTTCATGGCATCTGCCCGCATTCACCGAGAACGGTGGTCGTGGAGGCAGAATAATCAAGAGTTGATCCAATATGAGTTTTTCTTCACTCGGTTTGTCCGAGCAGCTGGTCCGTGCCACGTCTGACCAGGGTTATGAAACCCCGTCTCCCATTCAGGCCCAGGCCATTCCCGCCGTGCTTTCTGGCCGGGACGTTATGGCTGCTGCCCAGACCGGTACCGGCAAAACCGCCGGTTTTACCTTGCCCTTGCTGCAGCGTCTGGGTGAAAACCCGCGCACCGGCAAAGGCCCCCGCGCGCTGATCCTGACGCCCACCCGTGAACTGGCGGCACAGGTTCACGACAGCGTGAATCTTTACAGCAAATACGTTCCTACCAAGGCCGCGGTGGTTTTCGGTGGTGTGAAAATCAATCCGCAGATGATGAAGCTGCGCAAAGGCCTGGACGTGCTGGTGGCAACACCGGGCCGCCTGATGGACCTGTATCAGCAGAACGCTGTGCGCTTCAACGAAGTGGAAATCCTGGTGCTGGACGAAGCCGACCGCATGCTGGATATGGGCTTTATTCGCGACATCCGCAAGATTCTTGCGCTGCTGCCAGCCAAGCGCCAGAACCTGTTGTTCTCCGCCACCTTCTCGAACGAGATCCGGACTCTGGCCGAAGGTCTGCTGGATAACCCGGTTCAGGTTGAAGTGGCGGCTCGAAACACCTCTGCCGAAAACATCAAGCAGTCTGTCTACCCGGTGGATCAGAGCCAGAAAACCGCCCTGCTGAGCAAGCTGGTGCGTGACAACAGCTGGGACCAGGTGCTGGTGTTTACCCGCACCAAGCACGGTGCCAACCGCCTGACCCAGAAACTGGAGAAGGACGGTATTACCGCTGCTGCCATTCACGGCAACAAGTCGCAGGGTGCCCGCACCCGCGCGCTGGCGGACTTCAAGGCTGGCGAAGTGCGTGTGCTGGTGGCAACGGATATCGCTGCTCGTGGTCTGGACATCAAGCAGCTGCCCCAGGTGGTGAACTTCGAACTGCCCAACGTGCCGGAAGACTATGTGCATCGTATTGGTCGCACCGGCCGTGCCGGTGAGAGTGGTCATGCGCTGTCACTGGTCAGTGCCGATGAAGGCAAAATGCTGGCGGGCATCGAAAGGCTGATCAAAAAGCAGCTGCCGCGCACGGAAGTGGAAGGCTTTGAGCCGACCAACAACCTGCCGCTGAAGCCGAGAGCCAAGGCCGATCCCAGCCGCGCCCGTACCCGCAGTAGTAACGGTGGTGGTAATGGCCGGCCCGGAGGCAAGCCGAAAAGCTTTGGGGACAAGCCAGGTGGCCGCAGTGGTGGCCGGAGCCAGAATGGCGGTGGTCAGCGAAGCCGCTCAGCCCAGCGCCAGAGTGCCTGAGGCAGGTCAGGAAGGCGGGGCAGATGCTCCGCCTTCCTGTTTCTGGCGGACAAAAAAAGGCGGGGCCGGAGGGCCCCGCACAGGAGAGCGCACCTTTCGTCAGCCAACAGACCGTGGCGACTGACGGAGGCACGGGGATCAAAACTTGTAGGACAGGCCTACCATGTAGACTAGGGGATCAATTTCCACATCCACGGTCTGGTTTACAGCTTCAATTTTCGCCTCGGTGTCGATGTCTATCCACCAGACTGCCGCGTTAACACCGATGTTTTCGGTGATCATGTAATCCAGGCCAACTTCCGCAGCCAGGCCGAAGCTGTCATCGAGCTTGATATCGGTGCCTGCAAGAGCGCCGGCGGTTTGTTCATCAAAAAAGACGGTATAGTTCACACCCGCTCCAACATAGGGTTGCAGCTTGCTGCCGCTCGGCATCGGGAAATACTGAAGTGTGATGGTTGGTGGCAGCTGTTTTGTTTCGGCCAGCTTACCAAGACCAGCGAGGTCACCGTCACCTTTAATATCGTGGCTGAAGGGAGTTGCTGCGAGCACGCCCAAACCCAGTTGATCTGTAAGCATATAGCTCAGGGTCAGGCCTAGTTGGGTGTCGTTGTCTACGTCAACTCTTGCGTCGGAGCTGAGGTTGGTAATAGGGTCACTCGAAGCGTCTGGTGCAACTGTCACCACACCAACGCGGCCAATAAAATCACCAGCTTCGTACGCTTGAACAGCCGGCGCCGCAGCCATAACCGCTGCAGCCAGAACACCAAGTTTAAATGTGCGGGACATATCCATCTCCTTAACCTGAATCGTTGATGGCTTCAGATTAGTGGCAGCGGAGAAAGGAAACTTGATTTAGCGCAAGATTGGCCGGGCAGGGGGGCTGGTTTGATCGCAAGATTGACGTAGCTCAAGAAATCGGGCGGTGCCGCGATTACTGCGGAGAGTCAGGCGGAGGTCTTTTGCCTTCGGGCAGACTCTCGTCCGGTACGAACACATCCCGGATGCTCAGGGGGTTGCCATCGGCATTCTGGACTTCCACCGTGTGAATAGGGCGGCCGGTGGCACGGTCGCGCAGGTCCAGGGGTGTCTGGTCCGGGGCGGGATTCCACTTGTCGCCCCACTGGCGCAGGGCAATCACCACCGGGAACAGATCCCGGCCTTTCTCAGTCAAGCGGTATTCAAAGCGGGAGCCGTGTTCGCCCACATCCACCTTGCGCAACACCTCGTTATCCACCAGCCGGGCCAGACGATCGCAGAGGATATTCTTGGCAATGCCCAGTTCCTGCTGGAAGTCCACGAACCGGCGGGTGCCATACATGGCGTGTAGTACGATCAGCAGGGACCACCAGTCACCCACTTCATTGAGGGCACGGGCGACGGAGCAACTGGAGTCATCAAAACGTTTTCTGGCCATGGTGGGAGTGTACTGAATAGGGTTGCATTTTAAAACCAGATTCAATATGGTTGCTTAACGAAACCAAACTAGTAAGGTTGCACATTACCATGAGCATGAATCTTGGCCCGCTTTTCGAACCGTTTGAACTTCACAACCTCAAGCTGCGTAACCGGGTGGCGATGGCACCGATGACCCGCAACTTCTCGCCTGATGGTGTGCCGGGTGAGGATGTTGTGGCCTATTATCAGCGCCGCGCCGAAGCCGGCGTTGGTCTGATCATTACCGAAGGCACTACAGTAAATCACCCCGCCGCCAGTGGTTATCCCAATGTGCCGGCATTTCATGGTTCCGACGCCCTTCAAGGCTGGAAAAACGTTGTTGATGCCGTGCACGAAGCCGGTGGAGCCATTTTCCCGCAACTCTGGCACGTTGGCGCCGTACGCAAGGAAGGCACACCTCCGGATCCTTCGGTGCCCGGTTACAGCCCATCCGGTCTGTTTGGCCCTGGCAAGCCCAACGGCAAAGCCATGACCAAAGAGGATATTGAGGACGTGGTCACCGCCTTTGCCGATGCCGCCCAGGATGCCAAAGCCCTCGGTTTTGATGGTGTCGAGATCCACGGTGCCCATGGCTACCTGCTGGACCAGTTCCTGTGGGAAGGCACCAACCAGCGGGACGATGAATACGGCGGCTCTATGGAAAACCGCCTGCGCTTTGTGGTCGAAATCGTTGAGGCGGTGCGCCATCGCGTCGGGCCTGATTTCCCGATCATGCTGCGGTTCTCCCAGTGGAAGCAGCAGGATTACGAAGCCAAACTGGTGAACAGCCCTGAGGAACTCGAACGGTTCCTGAAGCCACTGGTGGAAGCCGGTGTGGACATTTTCCACGCCTCTACCCGCCGGTTCTGGGAGCCGGAGTTTGAAGGCTCGGATCTGAACCTCGCAGGCTGGACCCAGAAGCTTTCCGGCAAGCCGACCATGTCCGTGGGCAGTGTCGGGCTGACCGAAGATTTCATCAGCGGCACCTTTGCCAGCAAGCAGGAAGCGGTTGAGAAAGCCGGGATCGATGAGCTGGTGGAGCGGATGAATAACCACGAGTTCGAGCTGATTGCCGTTGGTCGGGCACTTCTGCAGGATCCCGAATGGCTGATCAAGGTGAAAGAAGGCCGGTTGAACGAAGTCGAATCCTTCGCCAAGAAGTCCCTCGCCAAACTGTATTGATTATCCCCTTCGATCGGACGATCGACCTGCCGCAGCGCCTCCCGGCCTGCGGCTTTTTTGTTTCCGGAAACCTGTCGTCTTCGTAATCGCGTCTGCTCAGAGACACGTTATGATGGGTGAAATTCACCCGAATATGAGGGATACGTATGTCGATGATTGGTTCGGTTAAAACGTTGTGCGTGGCTCTGGTGATGGCGGCCATGGTGGGCTGTGCGACTGTCGGCAAAGACTTCGCCACCCACAATGTGGACCAGATCCAGATTGGTGAAACCACGCGGGCCGATATCCAGGAGATGTTCGGCGAGCCGTGGCGCACCGGGATCGAAGACGGCAAACGCACCTGGACCTATGGCAAGTACAAGTGGTCTGCCTTCGGTGAAGCGGAAACCACCGACCTGGTGGTGCGGTTCAACCAGGACGGCACCGTGTCGTCCTACGTGTACAACACCACCGAATAACTCCCGAAGAAAACAGGCGCGGGGCTGCCTTCAGCCCCGCAAGCCTCCTACCAGCTTATCGATGCTTTCCTTGGCATCGCCGAACAGCATACGGGCGTTGTCCTTGAAGAACAGTGGATTCTCCACCCCGGAATAACCGGTGGCCATGCCCCGCTTGAGGATAACCACCTGGTGGGCCTTCCAGACCTCCAGCACCGGCATGCCGGCAATCGGACTGCCCGGGTCTTCGGCGGCGGCCGGGTTCACGGTGTCGTTGGCGCCGATGACCAGCACCACGTCGGTATCCGGGAAGTCATCGTTGATTTCGTCCATTTCCAGCACGATGTCATAAGGGACGTGGGCTTCCGCCAATAGCACGTTCATATGCCCTGGCAGACGGCCGGCCACCGGATGAATGCCGAAACGCACGTTTACGCCCCGTTCCCGAAGGATCTTGGTCATCTCGCTGACGCCGTTCTGGGCCTGGGCGACCGCCATGCCATAACCGGGCACAATGATCACCGACTGGGCGTTGCGCAACTCCTCGCAGACATCATCGGCACTGGATTCGTGCACCGTTTGATCGGCGTCCGCGGCCGCCGAACTGCTGCTGGTCTGGCCGAAGCCACCGAGAATCACGCTGATGAACGAGCGGTTCATGGCCTTGCACATGATGTAGCTGAGGATGGCACCGCTGCTGCCCACCAGGGCACCAACGACAATCAGCAGATCATTGCCCAACATGAAACCGATGGAAGCGGCGGCCCACCCGGAGTAACTGTTTAGCATGGATACCACCACCGGCATGTCGGCGCCGCCAATAGCCATGATCAGGTGAATGCCGAGGACCGAGGCAATGGCGGTCATCAGGATCAGGGCAACGATTCCCAGGGCCATGCTCTCGGTGCCCAGGAACCAGGCCCCGAGCAAGACGCAGACAATGATCGCTGTCAGGTTCATCAGATGCCGTCCGGGCAGGGTCAGCGCCTTGCTGTCGATTCGGCCGTCCAGTTTGCCGCAGGCCACCAGTGAACCAGTGAAGGTAATGGCACCTATAAAAATGCCGACAAACACCTCCACCAGTTTGATGGTGTGCTCGGTACCGGAGGTGGCAATCAACGGCTCGATATAACCGGAAAAACCTACCAATACCGCCGCCAGACCCACGAAACTGTGGAGCAGGGCGACCAGCTGAGGCATCTGGGTCATTTCCACCTTGTTGGCGATGGGAATGCCAATGCCGGCACCGAGCAACACGGCAATGATGATGGCGGTAATGCCTCCGTCTACGCTGGCCAGAGTGGCCCCCACCGCGATGATAATGCCGGCGACGCCGTAGAGATTACCGCGCCGTGCCGATTCCTGGTGGCTGAGGCCACCCAGGCTGAGAATAAACAAGATACTTGCGACCACGTAGGCCACGCTCACCAGTCCTGTGCTCATATCGGGCGCCTCCTACTTGCGGAACATTTTGAGCATGCGATGGGTGACCCGGAAGCCACCGCCCACGTTGATGCTGGCAATCAGCACCGCCACAAACGCCATGATGCCAACGGCAATATTCTCCGCCTGGGCCAGATGCAGAATGGCGCCGATAACGATGATGCCGCTGATGGCGTTGGTAACGCTCATCAGGGGGGTATGCAGGGAAGGGGTTACGTTCCAGATCACCTGCCAGCCAATAAAGCAGGCCAGTACGAACACAGTGAAGTGTTGCAGGAAGCTTTCCGGCGCGTGGGCGCCCACTCCGTAGAGCGCCAGGGCCGTCACCACCAGAAGAACGCCTTTGCCGATCAGGCTGCGACGGTCCGCGTCCTTCTTGGCGGCCGCTTTTGCTTCGGCTGAAGGCTCCTCGGTGCCCGGTGCGGGCTTGGGGCTGACCGGCGATTCCGGTTGTGGCGGCGGCCAGGTTATTTCGTCCTCGTGAACCACCGTCAGGCCACGGATGACTTCGTCTTCCATGTTCACCAGCGGCGTGCCGTCTTTCTCGGGTGTCAGCTCGGTGAGCAGATGCACCAGGTTGGTGGCGTACAGATCACTGGCCACCTTGGCCATCCGGCTGGGCAGGTCGGTGTAGCCGATCAGGGTAACGCCGTGTTGATGGGCGACTTTGCCCGGTTCGGTCAGTTCGCAGTTACCCCCTCGCTCTGAGGCCAGATCCACGATCACGCTGCCGGGCTTCATGGATTTTACCATGTCGGCGGTGATCAGTTTCGGTGCCGGTTTGCCGGGAATCAGGGCGGTGGTGATGATGATATCCACCTCTTCCGCCTGCTCTGCAAACAGCGCCATCTCCGCCTTGATGAACTCGTCACTCATCTGCTTGGCGTAACCACCGCTGCCGCTGCCTTCCTCGTCACCGAAATCCAGTTCCAGGAACTCGGCGCCCATGCTCTCGACCTGTTCCTTTACTTCCAGCCGGGTATCAAAGGCCCGCACGATAGCGCCCATGCTGTTGGCCGCGCCAATGGCTGCCAGGCCAGCCACCCCGGCACCGATGACCATGATTTTCGCGGGTGGCACCTTGCCAGCAGCGGTAACCTGCCCGGTAAAGAAACGCCCGAAGTGGTTCGCCGCCTCGATCACCGCCCGATAGCCGGCGATGTTGGCCATGGCGCTGAGTGCGTCCATCTTCTGGGCGCGGCTGATGCGGGGCAGGCTGTCGATGGCGAAAGACGTGATCTTTCTGGCGGCCAGCTTTTCCAGCAATTCCGGGTTCTGGGCTGGCCAGATGTAGCTGACCAGAAACGCGCCCTCCTTCATCAGATCCGCTTCGTGTTTGCCCAGTGCCGGATTTTCCATGGGCGCGCGGACCTTGAGGATAAAGTCGGCTTCTTTCCACAGTGAGCTGGTATCGGCTGCGATGGCTGCGCCCACTTTTTCATAGGCGGCATCGGAGTAGTTCGCCGCCTCGCCGGCGCCGCCTTCCACGATCACGTCATAACCAAGTCCGATTAACTTGTGAACAGAAGGTGGCGTGGCGGCCACTCGCCGCTCGTCCTCAAAGATTTCCTTGGGGATACCGATTTTCATTATTGGTTTGCCTCCGGATTTCCCGATTGATCACTTGTTCTGGTTATCTACATACTAGTGCAGGTTGCCAGATCTGCCCGGAAAGCGGATTTATCGGAGGTATATCAGCCCTGCCTCAGGGCGAGGCGTTCGACTTCCGTTTGCGACAGGTGATCAAGCATCGCACCCCGGAACTGCCGGTTGATGAAATGTTCGGTTTCGGTCTGGATGGTTTCGCGCTGGGCGGGTTTCTCGATGTAATCCATGGCCCGGAACAGGATGTAGCGGATGGTCATGCGGGAGACTTCATGAATGGTCTCGGACGGCACGGCGCTCACCAGTTGCCGCTCGATAATGTCTTCGGCCATTTCCCGGGCGCTGGCTTCAAGCTGTGATTCAAGGGCCCGTCGCAGTATCGGGGAGGGGCCGTGGAGTTCCCGCACGGCCACCGTAGTTGCCGCCGGATTGGCCAGGAAGTAGTGGTACACAAACGCCACCGTATCCCGCGACGCCTGTTCGGAAGAATCCGCCATCTGCCGCAGATCCCGGACCCCGGCTTTCATCTCCTCGGCAATGTAACCCAGTACCTGCAGGCCGAATTCATCCAGGCTCTTGAAGTGTCGGTAAAAGGTATTCGGATTCAGCCCCGCCTCCCGGGCAAGCTCCCGCAGTCCCAGCGACGTCAGGCTCCGGGTTTCGGTAATCAGCCGAAGCGCAGCCTGGATGAGTTTCAGCTTTCCGCCGGTTAATCCGTTCATCTTTTCCTCTGCTTTGGAGGTTGGCCGCGTTGGCAGGTATTCCGAAAACCGCTGCAAGTACGTCCATGTACGCTTGCTCTCCGCCATCCCTGGCTCCGAGCATTTTCGGAATACCTGCCAACACGGCCCCCGAACAATGGAAGTGGGCTGCCAGACTTGAGGCGACTGTATGAGGGCGGGCCACTGTGAGTCTGACGGTCGTTTGTGGGAAGGGCTTCCAAAACTGTCTCTCGCCATGGATGGCGAGAGCCAAGCGTCACAGGGATGTGCCGCAAGGAGCGCGTTTTGGAAGCCCTTCCCACAAATGACCAGCCCCCCCCAGCCAGAGCCCGCCGCAGAGGCCAATGATCAGTCACCTGAGGCCAATCACCGAACCAGGAGTATACGGTTGTATACCAAGCTGTGTATACATGTGTCTACCGGCCATGATGACCCGCCGGATAACAACAGACAAGGTCTAGTGTCCCGTTTAGCTGGGGCACTGGGGCCAACGCAGGAGTGCAGCAATGACACAGAACACACAGATCGCCATCATCGGCACGGGCTTCTCCGGCCTGGGCATGGCCATCAAACTCAAGGAAGCCGGCTACAACGACTTCGTGATCCTGGAGCAGAGTGACGACATCGGTGGCACCTGGCACCAGAACCACTACCCGGGGTGTGCCTGTGACGTGCAGTCTGCACTCTACTCCTTCTCCTTCGAGCAGAACCCGAACTGGAGCCGGATGTATGCCCAGCAGCACGAGATCAAGGCGTATCTGAAACATTGCGCCGAGAAATACGGGCTGATGAAGCACATCCGGCTGAACACCCACGTGGCGGGAGCGCGATTTGATGAGACCCACCAACGGTGGGTTGTTGAAACCTGTGATAGTCCGACGCTTTGGGCGTACATGCAGGAAAGAGGCGTGAAGCCGGGAGACCGGTTGGATCGAACCGATAAGGGGCTGCCGGAATTCACTACCTTGAGGGCCGATATCCTCGTTTCCGGAATGGGGGGATTGAGCACGCCGGCGTATCCGGAGATCAAGGGGATCGAATCCTTCACGGGCAAGCGTTTCCACTCCCAGGACTGGGATCACGACTACGATTTGCGCGGCAAGCGGGTGGCGGTGATCGGGACCGGTGCCTCGGCCATCCAGTTTGTTCCGGAGGTGGCGAAGCAGGCGGCAAAGGTAGACCTGTACCAGCGCACACCACCGTGGATCATGCCCAAGCCGGACCGTGCCATCCGGCCAGTGGAGAAGCGGCTTTTCCGGATGTTCCCGCAAACACTCAATGCCTTCCGTCAGAGTATTTACTGGTCCCTGGAGGCGCGGGTGCTGGGCTTTGTGGGTAACCCCCGTATTCTGAAGCTTGGTGAACTGCAGGCCCGCCGGCATATTCGCAACCAGATTCCGGACAAGGCGCTTCGCAAAAAAGTTACCCCGGATTTCCATTTTGGCTGCAAGCGGGTACTGATCTCCAACAACTACTATCCGGCGCTGGCGCAGGATCATGTGGACGTGGTGACCGAGGGTATCCGTGAGGTGCAGGGCAACACCGTGATCGACGGCCAGGGTAATGAGCGGCAGGTGGATTGCATCATCTACGGCACCGGCTTCCGGGCCCAGGACCCGATTCCCGCGGGCATGATCTTTGGGCGAAACGGCCAGGACCTGCTGGACGCCTGGAAGGACGGCGCAGAGGCCTACAAAGGCACCACCGTCAGTGGCTTTCCGAACTTTTTCATGCTGATGGGACCGAACACCGGTCTCGGTCACAGCTCCATGGTGTATATGATCGAAAGTCAGATCCAGTACGTGCTGGATGCCCTGCAACAGATGCGCCGGCAGCAGTGGACCAGCATGGAAGTGAAGCCGGACGCCCAGAGCCGCTACAACGCGTCCATTCACGCGAAGCTGGGTGACTCGGTATGGCAGACCGGTTGCAAGAGCTGGTACGTCAACGAAAACGGCAGGAACACGACCCTATGGCCGGGTTTTACCTGGCAGTTCCGGAACCAGACGCGGCGCTTCGACGCAGAGTGGTACCTGTGTAAAGGCGCCAGTGACAGCGTTGCCGGAGTTGATTCTGCCATGGCCATCTAGCATCGGAGCAGCGGGGGCATTTCAGCCGGGTTTTAACGGTGGATAAGTTGCGTTTTGGCCCGGATGGCCAATACTTGAAGCAACGGTCTTGCCGGTATCGGCCAAGGATGTCCCCAAATGAAGCTGTTTCACTGCGGCCGATGCGCCAACCTGCTTTATTTCGAAAACAGCTGCTGTACCAGTTGCGGAGCAAGCCTTGGCTTCGCGCCGGATGTGATGGATCTGGTGGCGATTGATCCGAAGGGTAACGATACCTGGGAAGAGGTCACCGCCAGCGATCAATACCGTCTATGTGGTAACTACCAGAACCAGGGCGCTTGCAACTGGCTGGTGCCTGCCTCTGATTCACACGCTTTCTGCGTTGCCTGCCGTCTTAATCGCACCATTCCCGACCTGAGCACCTTCCGGAACCACGATCTGTGGGTGCGGCTGGAGAAAGAGAAACGTCGCCTGGTCTATTCACTGCTGCGCCTGAAGCTGCCTTGCGAGCCCCGGCAGGAAGACCAATATGGCCTGAACTTCGATTTTCTTGCCGACCAGCCGGCAATGTTTGACGAGCGGTCGAAGGTAAAAACCGGCCACGCCAATGGCGTGATCACCATGAACATTGCCGAGGCCGACCCGGTGGAACGGGAGCGGATGCGCAGCCAGATGGCCGAGCCCTATCGCACTGTTTTGGGGCATTTCCGTCACGAATCCGGTCATTATTTCTGGGACCTCCTGGTGCGGTCCGGGCCATGGCTTGGGTCGGTTCGGGAGATGTTTGGTGACGACACCAGGGACTACAGGCAGGCCATGGACCAGCATTATCAGTACGGCCCGCCCGGTGACTGGCAGAGCTGGTACATCAGCGCCTATGCCAGCAGCCATGCCTGGGAAGACTGGGCCGAGACCTGGGCACATTACCTGCATATGGTGGATACATTAGAGACTGCCTGGCAGTTCGGGATGCGGGTGAATGCCCGCCAGCGCCCGGTAATGAACAGCGAACCAGACCCTGCGTTTGATCCCTACCAGGCCGACGATTTCGATGCACTGATCAAGCACTGGTTACCCCTGACGCTTGCGCTCAACAGCCTTAACCGAAGCATGGGGCATGAGGATGCCTACCCCTTCGTGCTTGCGGCTCCGGTGGTGGAGAAGCTCCGCCTGGTACACCGAATAGCTCACGGTGGTTAACGAAAGGACCCCAAATGAAAAAGAACAAATCGATAGACTGGAAAAACTACGATCCCAACGACTTCTTCGATGAGCTGATTGCCGCCAAGGGCAAGCCCCGGCCGGCGGCCACGGCGATTACCGACTACCTGGGCAACCTTGGTTCCGAGGAAATCCAGGCGCGCCAGCAGGCTGCCGAACTGGCGATACTGGAGATGGGGATCAGCTTTACCATTTACAGTGAGGGTGAGAACATCGACCGGGCCTGGCCCTTCGACATC
This sequence comes from Marinobacter flavimaris, assembly GCF_045057155.1. Taxonomy (NCBI): domain Bacteria; kingdom Pseudomonadati; phylum Pseudomonadota; class Gammaproteobacteria; order Pseudomonadales; family Marinobacteraceae; genus Marinobacter; species Marinobacter flavimaris. The sequence continues at coordinate 3,458,699 of NZ_CP171359.1, read as the reverse complement.
ATTCCGAGGGTGATCTCGCTCCGGGAGTGGGAAACCATCGAGCAGGGCCTGGCGCAGCGCCTGACGGCGCTCAACATGTTCATCAACGACATCTATAACGACCAGAACATCGTCAAGGACAAGGTGATTCCCAAGTACGTGTTCGCCAACTCCAAGAACTTCCGCGAGCAGTGCCGCGGATTCACGCCGCCACTGGGAGTATGGGCGCACATCTGCGGATCGGATCTGGTGCGTGACAAGGACGGCAAGGTGTATGTTCTCGAGGACAACCTGCGGGTGCCCTCGGGTGTTTCCTACATGTTGGAGAACCGTCAGCTGACCAAACGGGTGTTCCCGGAGCTGTTCGACAAAACCAGCATTCTGCCGGTCGATGACTACACCAACCAGCTGTTCGACATGCTGGCGTCGATTTCGCCCCGGCCTCAGGACCACCCGAAAATTGCGGTGCTTACGCCAGGTATTTTCAACTCCGCCTATTTTGAACATTCCTTCCTGGCTCAGCGCATGGGCGCCGAGCTGGTAGAAGGGGCCGACCTGGTGGTTGGCGAAGATGATTGTGTCTACATGCGTACTGTCGAGGGCCTGGAGCGCGTGGATGTGATTTATCGCCGCATTGACGACGATTTCCTGGACCCGGAGGTATTCCGTTCCGATTCCACTCTGGGCGTGCCCGGTCTGATGCGAGCCTGGCGCAATGGCAAGGTTGGCCTCGCCAATGCACCGGGTGCCGGCGTGGCCGACGACAAGGTGATCTACGCCTTCGTGCCGGACATGATCCGTTACTACCTGGATGAGGAGCCGATCATCCCGAACGTGCCCACCTACATGTGTGTGAACAAGCAGGATCAGGAGTATGTCCTTGAGCATCTCGACGAGTTGGTGGTCAAGCCCGCGAACGAGTCCGGGGGCTATGGCATGCTGGTGGGGCCCCATTCCACCAAGAAGCAGCGCACCGAGTTCGCGCGCCTGATCAAGAAGAACCCGCGCAACTACATCGCCCAACCCACATTGAGTCTCTCTGTGGCCCCAACTTTGTGCGACGAGGGCCTGGCGCCCCGACACCTGGATCTTCGGCCTTTTGTGCTGCAGGGCGTGAGAACCTACGTTACGGCTGGCGGGCTTACGCGGGTGGCGATGCGAAAAGGCTCCCTGGTGGTGAATTCGTCCCAGGGCGGTGGAAGCAAGGATACCTGGATCGTGGACGAGGAGAATTGATGTGCTGTCACGTGTAGCGGAACGACTGTACTGGATGGCCAGATACCTTGAGCGGGCCGAGAACAACGCCCGGATGATCATGGCCTTTAATTCCCTGGCGTTGGACATGCCCCGGGAAACCCAGCTTTCCTGGAAGGGACTGGTGGCCGTGACGGGCATGGGGGCGCTGTTTGACCAGCATCATCAGAAGGCCGATGAGCGCAACTGTGTGAAGTTTCTGATGGCGGATGGCTACAACCCGAGCTCCATTGCCTCCTGCATCAAGGCCGCCCGGGAGAACGTGCGCACCACCCGGGACCAGATTCCAACCGACGCCTGGGAGGTGATCAACGAGCTGTACCGGTACATCCTGGAGAACATAGATCAGGGGGTTGGTAAGCGGGCGAGGTACGAATTCCTCAACGAAATCGTGGGTCGCTGCCAGATGCTCAATGGTTTGCTGGCCGGTTGCATGAGTCACGATGAGGGGTATGACTTCATCCGAGTAGGCCGCAACCTGGAGCGGGCGGACATGGCCACCCGGCAGATTGAAGTGGGCGCCCTGCAGTTCCTCGACGGCTGGGATGGCACCGAAACCTATGGCGGGCTGCTGTGGACCAGTGTCCTGCGTTATCAGAGTGCCTTCCAGATGTACCGTCACAATGTGCGGCGGAAGGTCAGCGGGCCACTGGTCATTCGTTTCCTGTTGCAGAATGAGCCGTTCCCGCGATCGGTGCTGCACAGCCTCAGCGAAGTCGCGGGCGCTCTCGACCGTCTGCCAAGGAACGAGATTCCGCTCCGCACCGCGTTGCAGGCGGTACGTCACACCCGGGATGGGGACGTGGATGCACTGATCCGCAAGGAGGACGTGATCCTGTTCCTGGAAAAACTGCAGTTAGAAATCGGTGAGCTTCACGACGATATTGCAGAGACGTGGTTTCCTGTCTACGAGACAGCCTGAAACTCCCAATTTTATTCGCCTGTGAGATAGGTTCCATGTCGATTCACGTTGCCCTGAGCCATACCACCCACTATCGCTATGAGCGCCCGATCAGCCTGGGCCCGCAAATAGTTCGATTGCGTCCGTGTCCGCACGGGCGGACGCGCATCCTCAGCTACTCGCTGAAGGTGGAACCAGAGGGTTATTTCCTGAACTGGCAACAGGACCCCCAGGCCAATTATCTGGCCCGCCTGGTGTTTCCGGAGAAAACCGAAGAACTGAAGATCACTGTGGATCTGGTTGCCGAGATGGCCGTGATCAACCCGTTCGATTTCTTTCTGGAACCCCGGGCAGAGACCATTCCGTTTGAATACGAGGAGTGGCAGACGGCAGAGCTGGCGCCTTATTTACAGAAACTACCGGAAACACCGGAATTCCGTAAGTGGATGGCCACCATAGACCGCAAGGAAACTCCCAGCGTGGATTTCCTGGTGGGTGTGAACCAGAGCCTTGCTGACCGTATTGATTACCTGATCCGGATGGAGCCGGGTGTCCAGACCCCGGAGGAAACCCTGAAAAAGGGCTCCGGCTCCTGTCGGGATTCGACCTGGTTGCTGGTGCAGACGCTCCGGCATCTGGGGCTGGCGGCGCGCTTTGTGTCCGGCTACCTGATTCAGCTCAAGGCAGACCAGAAAGCACTGGATGGCCCTTCGGGCGCTGAGGAAGACTTCACCGATTTGCACGCCTGGTGCGAAGTCTTCCTGCCGGGCGCCGGTTGGGTGGGGCTGGATCCGACGTCCGGCCTGTTTGCCGGAGAAGGGCATATCCCGCTGGCCTGCAGCCCGGATCCGTCCTCGGCGGCGCCAATTACCGGCATGGTTGAGGAGTGCGGGGTCGAGTTCGAGCACCAGATGAGCGTTCAGCGCATCTGGGAAGCACCTCGGGTGACCAAACCCTATACCGAGGCCCAGTGGCAACGCATCGTTGGGCTGGGCCATGACGTGGACCAGCGTCTGACAGAACTGGATGTGCGTCTGACCCAGGGCGGTGAACCCACCTTCGTGGCGAATCACGACCGGGACGAGCCGGAGTGGAACACCGAAGCGATGGGCCCCACCAAGCGCAAGAAGGCCATTGAGCTCTATCACCGGATGCGGGACCGGTATGGTGCTGGCGGGCTGGTGCACTTCGGCCAGGGCAAGTGGTATCCGGGAGAGCCGCTGCCCCGTTGGTCCCTGAACTGTTTCTGGCGCAAGGATGGCGAGCCGATATGGCGCGATGAGCGCTGGCTGGCGGATGAACGCATCGAAGGCAACGCAAGCCCGGAAGATGCTCACAGGTTTTTGTCGGCGTTGGCGAAGGAGCTTGGTGTTGATGGAAAACAGCTGTTCCCAGGGTTCGAGGATGCCTTTTATTACTTGTGGCGGGAACGCCGGCTGCCGGTCAACGTCGATCCTTTCGACGCCAAACTCGAGAATGCCCTGGAGCGGAAGCAGCTCCAGCAGATTTTCAGCCGGGGTCTGGATGAGCCTGTGGGCTACGTGCTCCCCCTGCGTGTCTCCGAAAAGGGACACGAATGGGAAACCGGCCCCTGGTTCCTGCGCAGCCAGCGCTGTTATCTGATTCCGGGCGGCTCACCCATGGGCCATCGCCTGCCTCTGGACAGCCAGCCCTGGGTGGAAGAAGCGGATTACCCCTGGATACACGAGCAGGATCCCTTTGCGCCCCGCGGCCCTTTGCCCGGCAGCGAAGAGATCCGGCAATGGAACAGTGGCCAGGCCGGCCAGTCGTCTCCGGAGCGGGAGCCTCCCGCAAAAGGAAAGTCAGCACCCGAGATTGTCCGAACGGCCCTGTGTGTGGAGCCCCGGGAAGGCATTCTTCGCATCTTCATGCCGCCGTTGGAGGAGCTGGAGCCCTACCTTGCCCTGGTGTCAGCGATCGAGAAAACGGCCGCGGAGCTACAGCAGCCGGTCCTGTTGGAGGGGTACGAGCCGCCTTCGGACCCGCGGTTGAGTCATTTCCGGATCACGCCGGACCCCGGGGTGATCGAAGTGAATGTGCAGCCGGTGCGAACCTGGGATGAGCTGGTTGAACAGACCGAGACTCTGTACGCGGACGCCTACGAGTGCCGGCTGACCTCCGAGAAGTTCATGATGGACGGACGTCACACCGGCACCGGTGGTGGCAACCATTTTGTGCTGGGTTCGCAAAAGGCAGAGGATTCCCCGTTCCTGCGGCGCCCGGATCTGCTGCGCAGCCTGATCAGCTACTGGCATAACCATCCCAGCCTGTCCTATCTGTTTTCCGGCCTGTTTATTGGTCCCAGTTCCCAGGCGCCGCGGATTGATGAGGCGCGCAACGACCATGTGTTCGAAATGGAACTGGCGTTCCGGGAGATGGAGCGGTTATGCCCTGTGGGCAAAAAAGTCGCGCCCTGGGTGGTGGACCGCTTGCTCCGGGACCTGCTTACGGACGTCACCGGCAATACCCACAGGGCCGAGTTCTGTATCGACAAGCTCTATTCCCCGGACGGCCCGGGCGGGCGTCATGGTCTGCTCGAATTGCGGGCCTTCGAGATGCCACCCCATGCCCGCATGAGCCTGACCCAGCAATTGCTGCTGCGGGCGTTGGTGGCCCGATTCTGGGAACAGCCCTACAAACCCAGCGGGCTGGTTCGCTGGGGAACCGAGCTGCACGACCGGTTCCTGCTACCTCACTATGTCTGGCAGGACTTCGAGGACGTCATCGACGATATGAAGGCCCAGGGTTACCCGCTCGAGAGCGAGTGGTTCGCGCCCCATTTCGAGTTCCGGTTCCCCCGGATCGGCGATTACAAGGTCAAGGGCATAACCCTTGAGCTGCGTTCGGCTCTGGAGCCCTGGCATGTGACCGGGGAACACGGCGCGATCGGCGGCACCGCCCGCTACGTGGATTCTTCCCTGGAGCGCTTGCAGGTGAAGGTACGCGGCGCTGCCCCGGATCGTTACCAGATCACCTGCAATCAGGTGCCGCTGCCGCTTCAGCCAACAGGGATGGTGGGTGAATCGGTCGCCGGCGTCCGGTACCGGGCCTGGCAGCCATCCCAGTGCATGCACCCGACCATTGGTGTGGATGGGCCTTTGGTGTTTGATATCGTGGACACCTGGAATGAACGCAGCCTGGGCGGCTGTGAATATCACGTGACCCATCCCGGTGGCCGGAATTTCGAGACTTTGCCGGTGAACTCGTTCGAAGCGGAAGGCCGCCGCATGGCGCGCTTCTTCCGGATGGGACACAGCTCGGGGCAACAGCCCCTGCGGCCGGTTCCGGAGCATCGGGAGTTTCCGTTTACCCTGGATCTGCGATATCACAAATAAGATGCCTGGACATGTGGTTTGATGCTGGCTCCGGAGAGTAGAAAGCGGCTATGCTTCCAGCTCACTGACTAACGGAGCCTGAATTCAAGGTGGCGAAGCAGCAAGCAGTTACTGACATCCTCCGCCAGTACCATCCGGTGCCGGACCGGTTTGATGAGCTTGGCACCGGGGGTTCCGGGCCCAAGTCGCACTGGCGTCCGTTGTTGCAGCAGCTGAACCTTGAGTCTGTCGCTGGTCTCAACCTCAGGGCTCAGGCGGTTTCCAATGCCATCGCCGAAGATGGCGTAACCTACAACGTCTATGAAGACCCCCGCGGCGATACCCGACCCTGGGAGGTGGATCTGCTGCCGCTGGTGTTGGGCGCCGATGAATGGCAATGGCTCTCGAAAGCCGTCGCCCAGCGTGCAGAGCTCCTGGACAGCGTTCTGGCCGATCTATACGGCGAGCAGTCGCTGTTAAAAGAAGGTCTTATGCCTCCGGCCCTGGTCTACGGGCAGGCGGGTTTCCAGTGGCCCTGCCAGGGGATTCAGCCTGCCGGGGGCCGGTTCCTGCACCTGTATGCCGTGGATCTGGCGCGCGCACCAGACGGCGGTTGGTGGGTAATGGCAGACCGTACCCAGGCGCCCTCCGGCGCCGGTTACGCCCTTCAGAACCGGCTGGTGATTTCCCGGGCGTTCCCGGCGCCATTCCACAACCTGCCGGTAACCAACCTTTCGGAATTCTTCCAGGGTTTCCAGAACAGCCTGGCGGGCATGTCGCCAGCCGGAACCGAGTCACCGCTTTGCGTTCTGCTGACCCCGGGCCGTTTCAACGAAACTTATTTCGAACATGTGTTCCTGGCCCGTTACCTGGGTTTGCCGCTGGTCGAGGGCCAGGATCTGACCGTGCGAGATGACACGGTGTACCTGAAAACGCTTCAGGGCCTGCGGCGGGTACACGCCATTTATCGCCGGCTGGACGATGGCTTCTGTGATCCGCTGGAGCTTCGCGCCGATTCCGTGCTGGGGATTCCCGGGCTTCTGGGAGCGGTGCGGGCAGGCAAGGTGCTGATGGCAAATGCCCTGGGTTCCGGGGTGCTTGAGAGTGCGGCGTTATTCGGGTTTTTGCCGGAGATTTCGAAGAAATTACTGGGCTCGCCTCTGGCTATGCCGTCGGTGGCGTCCTGGTGGTGTGGTGAGAAACCGGCTCTGGATTATGTCATTGAGCACCTGGACGAGCTGGTCATTAAACCGGCCTTCGCGAGCATGCGAATGGAGCCGGTGTTCGGTTACCAGGTGAAAGGTGCAGAGCGGGACGCCCTGATCAAGAAGATGCATGCCCATCCCCATGCCTTTGTCGGCCAGGAGCTCGTCCATCTTTCCCAGGCGCCGGTCTGGAAGGGGGATCCGGAGCAGCCGCTGGCCACCCGGTCCATCGGCCTGCGGCTGTTTGCGGCGGCCACGCCCTCCGGCTGGCGGGTCATGCCCGGTGGGCTGACCCGGGTCGCCATGGATGCGGGTGTGGAAGTCATCTCCATGCAACGGGGAGGGCTGTCGAAGGACACCTGGGTACAGGCTCGCTACACGGCCCCCTCCAAGTCACTGATCAAGAAACGGCTGCAGGTGTCTGACCTGCTCGACGGCGAGCGGGACACGCCCTCCCGGGTGGGAGAAAACCTGTTCTGGATGGGCCGGCACTCGGAGCGGGCGGAGGGAACTGCCCGTTTATTGCGGGCGGCGTTCAACCGCCTGTCGGGCCACGACCAGGCCAGTGAAGAAGCCCTGCTCGGGCTGCAACAGGCCGCCGAGCAATTCGGGACCCTTCCGGAGCCTGAAGAAGATGCGGTCCCCGAGCCGCTTCCCGACGCCTTGTTGAGAGCGGTGAGTGACCTGCAATTTCCGGGTTCAATTGCGTCGATTCTCCAGGCGTTGCTGTTCAATGCCAGCCAGGTCCGGGACCGTCTGTCTTCCGACAACTGGCACACGCTCAATCGGGTGGGTAAGCCCCTGAGCCCGGCGCCAACTACGCCGGACCGGTCGATTCGGGCACTGAACCTGGTGTTGCTGGACTGCATCTCCCTGGCGGGCTTTGCGATGGATGACATTACGCGGGATGCCAGTTGGGTTTTCCTCGTGATCGGCCGGCGCCTGGAGCGACTGGCCAATCTCTGTACGCTGATTTGCGTGCCCCTGTTCAGCGACCGGTTCAGCCGCCATGCCATGCTAGAGTGGCTGCTGGAAGTGGCCAACTCGGAAGTCACCTACCGCACCCGATACCGTCGGACACCAGAGCTTCTGGGGGTACTCCATACCCTGGTGATAGACGCAAGCAATCCTCATTCGGTGATGTTCCAGCTGCGCCAGCTCCAGAAGGACCTGCCGGAGATGGGTCGTAAAACCGGTCAGCTGTTTCCGCCGGATCTGAACGAATCGCTGCAGCGGCTGCGAGCGCTTGATTTGCATCCGTTTGAGCGCAAACGCCCGGATAAAGCCTGTGAAGCCCTGGCGGAGCTATTGTGTGACATCCGGTCGGAGGCCTATCGTGTGTCTGATGAAATCCAGCGGCAGTGTTTTATTCACACCCGGTATTCCGACCGGTCTGTGAACCCGGATTGAGGCACCTGTCATGACATTTGTCCGTTACCATGTGCGTCATGAGACCCTCTACCAGTACGATCAGGTGGTGGGGGAGTCCCACCATTTGCTGAGACTGACACCGCGGGCCCTGCCCTGGCAGCGGAATCTGGAACATCATCTGGCGATTGCACCGGAACCCCCGGTGCGAAGCTCGTTCCTGGACAGTTTCGGCAATCGGATTACCAAGATTGATTTTACCGCGGAACATGAGTACTTACGGATCATCAGCGAATTCTGGGTGGAGCTTCGTGAGCGTCCGAAACCCTCGGCAGCCGCGGCAAAAGTTCCCTGGGAAACCGTCCGCGATAGCCTGCGGTACCGTGCCGACAGGAAGTTCCCGGCGGACCATCTTCAGGCCACGGCGTTCCGGTTTGTCTCCACCAATGTGCCCATTGATTCCCAGTACGCCGCCTATGCCCGGGAGGCGTTCCTTCCGGGGCGCGCGCTGGTAGAGGCGGCCGATGCCCTGATGCGGATGATTCATCGCGATTTCAGTTTCGATGCAACGGCGACGGAAACCTTCACTCCGGTCGAACAGGCGTTCAAGGCCCGTCGAGGGGTTTGCCAGGATTTCTCCCACATCATGATTGCCTGTCTTCGCTCGTTGGGCCTGGCCGCACGTTACATGAGCGGGTATATCCTGACCCATCCGCCCGAGGGCAAGGAGCGCCTTGTTGGAGCCGATGCTACCCATGCGTGGGTGGCTGTGTTCGTGCCGGATTTCGGCTGGCTGGAGCTGGATCCTACCAATGCCCTGAGGCCGGACCTGGAACACATTACCCTCGGCTGGGGCAGGGACTTTTCCGATATCACCCCGATGCGGGGCGTCCTGCTGGGGGGTGGTGGACATGAACCGGAGATTGCCGTGACCGTGGTGCCCGAGGAGGAGTTCGCCTCCCTGTACGGCGACGGCGAAACCTATCTGGAAGAACTATCGACTTAACCGAATCCACCCGTCCGGTTGTGGTTGAGCTTATCCATACGTTCACTTCCTTACGGCGGAGTGCCGCGTAGCAAGCTATGCTTGCGGGCTTTCGATGGCACCCGGACGACACGGAATGATTGAAACGTTTTTCTCGACTTACATCAGCAGCACCATTCGCTTCCTGTTCCTGCTGGCGCCTTTTTTCGTAGTGACCATGTTCCTGGCGCTGACCAGGGGCCTTCCAGCAACCGAGAAAACATCGATCATCCGCCGTGCCTGCGTTTCGGCCTTTCTGATGGGCGTGATTCTGTTCTTTGCCGGCCCGCTGTTGTTCAGCGCCATCGGCATTACCCTGAATTCGTTCCGGATCGGTGCCGGTTGCCTGCTGTTTCTGACCGCCATCAGCCTGGTGACCAGTGGTACCCGGAATCACGCCACCGGGCTGCCTGATGAGGACCGTGATGACATTGCCGTTGTGCCACTGGCTATTCCGGTGATGATTGGCCCGGCCACCATTGGTGCAATCATGGTGTATGGCGCCGAGCTTAACCGGGTATCCGAAGTGGCAGGCGGACTCCTGGGATTGGTATCCAGCCTGCTGATCCTCGCGGTGCTGCTGCACCTGTCCGGCTACCTGGAGAAGGTGCTGGGCAAGACCGGCCTGAACATCATGTCCAAGATCAGCGGTCTGATCCTCTCTGCTATGGCGGCTGAAATCGTGTTGACGGGCATTGCGGGTTTCATTGCCTCCACCTAGGAGTCTGCGCGGCAGAAGCTACATTCTGGCACAATAGATCAAAATTCTTCAGCAACAGGATGACTGATGGGAACCACTTTCCGCCCGTATTCGCCTGGCCAGGAACTGCTTCTTCCCCCGAGCCTGAACGAGTGGCTGCCTGAGGGGCATCTGGCCTATTTTGTCAGTGATGTCGTCGAGGAGCTGGATTTAAGCGCGTTTTATGCCCGCTACGAAGGCAACGGCCGACGCAACTCGCCCTTCGATCCACGAATGATGCTGAAGGTTCTGATCTACGCCTACGCCACCGGCGTTTTCTCTTCACGCAAGATCGCCCGGAAGCTGGAAGAAGACGTGGCCTTCCGGGTTCTGGCGGCAGGCAACTTCCCCAGGCATCGCACGATCTGTGATTTCCGCAAACACCATTTGGTTGCCTTCAAGGCCGTGTTTATTCAGGTGGTCCGGATTGCCCGGGAAGCGGAGCTGATCACGCTGGGAACACTGGCGATTGATGGCACCAAGGTTCGGGCTAATGCCAGCAAGCACAAGGCCATGAGCTATGGCCGCATGGGCGAGGAAGACGATCGTTTATCGAAAGAGATCGATGCACTTTGTCGTCAGGCGCGTCAGACAGACCAGTCGGAAGACCGACAGTTCGGCCCGGATAACCGGGGTGATGAACTGCCTGAAGAGCTTCAGTACCGGCAGGCGCGGCTGGACAAGATTCGTGCCGCCAAAGAGAAATTGGAAGCAGACCAGAAAGAGCGGGACAAGGCCCGGGGTCGGTCCCCGGACGATGATCGGCGCTCACCTCGCGGGGGCCCGAACTTCAAGCGGGATTATGGGGTTCCGGATGACAAGGATCAGAGCAATTTTACCGATCCGCAAAGCCGGATTATGAAAACGGCGGACGGGTTCCAGCAATGCTACAACGGCCAGTTGGCCGTGGATGGTGAATTCCAGCTGATTGTCGCCAACCACCTGGGCAATAATCCCAGTGACAATGGCTGTCTGATACCACTGCTGGATCAGGCAAAAGACACTCTGGAAACCTATCCGGATCAGTGTCTGGCTGACGCGGGTTACCGTAAAGAAGAAGATCTACAGACCCTGGAAGACAAAAGCATCGACGGCTATGTCTCGCTGCGCCGGGAGGGCAAGAAGAGTTCAGAGATAGACGCGAGCCGTTATCCGGCCAGCGCCCGGATGGCCGGGAAGCTGGCCACGGCAACCGGGCGATCGGTTTACGCTCAGCGCAAGCATCTGGTTGAGGCGGTCAACGGCTGGATCAAGCATGTTCTGGGCTTCCGACAGTTCAGTCTGCGGGGCCTTCACGCCGTGCAGGGTGAATGGGATCTGGTCTGTCTGTCGCTTAATCTCAGGCGGATGAGTTCACTGATGAGGCTGAAATAGAGGGTCCGAGGGATCCTTGGGCGTACTGAGTGATCGGACTACGATAACGCATTCGCTGATAACCGTCTTGACTGACTGAATAGAGAGAATCGAGACTCTATTCGGCTGGATATTGTGGATACGTTCTCGGGCCGAACTGTGATTCGACGCGGCGGGGTCACTTGCTCAAAATACTTCTGCCGCGCAGACCCCTAGCGGGGGCATTTGAACAGAAACTTACGGTTTCGCCCTCGCGGATCCACCTCAAACCGTAAATTCCTGTGCAAAATCACTCTGGTCGTTTTACCTCTGAATAATCCCCTTCAAATATGCATTCGAAAATCGAAGGAACTTCGGTTTCGATACTTCCAAGGAGATTGCCTGGCCTGGACGCGACTGTTGAGCCAGCATAGTGCTCAGCAATAGGTAAATGCCCAGTGTCCGGTACCGGCATCCACCCAATGATGGCAACACCCTCAGGAATGTTGAACCATTCGCCATCCGCAGCGTAAACATCCGCAATGCCGCTGTTACCACGTCCTGGCCAGTGCCCCAGATACAAGGCAATGACAACCTCCATATCCTCCGGCATTTCTTCTTTGCAATTAATCCACATATTGATTACTCGTCACTTTCGAGGGTTCTTCCACCATCAACTTTTAGCAGCTTCGATGTATTTGTAGAGTGTGGGCTTTGAAATCCCCATCATTTCGCAGATCTGATCCACGGTGTGTTTCTTTTCATCGTAAAGCTTCACGGCCAAGGCCTGCTTATCTTTGTTGAGCGACTTAGGTCTACCGCCTTTTCGTCCTCGCGCTCGCGCTGCCTGGAGTCCCGCCTGTGTGCGCTCACGGATCAGGTTCCGTTCAAATTCGGCCAGCGCTCCGAATATATGGAAAATTAGCTTTCCGGAGCTGGATGAGGTGTCGATGGCTTCTTGGAGGCTCTTCAAGCCGATTCCCTTGGATTCAAGCAATGTCACCATCTCAATCAGGTCTTTGAGTGACCGGCTCAGGCGGTCCAGTCGCCAGACCACTATGGTGTCACCCGCTCTAGCGTACTGCAAAGCTTGGTGTAGCCCTGGGCGTTCCGCTTTGGCACCGCTGAGTTGATCCTCGAAGATTTGCTCACACCCAGCCTGATCGAGGGCGTCTCGTTGCAGGTTGAGGTTTTGATCGTCAGTCGATACTCGTGCATAACCAACCAGCATGTGCTTTTCACTCTCCAGGCAAACTTTACAGATTTGGGGGTTCTTCCGCCGGGCCAAAAAAGTTGGCGGTTATCGCAGCTACCCGGTCATCGCTCGAAAAAAGTTAATTTACTCGTAATTCTAGGCTGTATATTAACATTGAAATATTAACCGAGTATATTAACTTGGGATATACTGCAAATCCGTTGTCTTTTGTCATTTTCAGAAGGTGACTGCACGGAATATCAAGAGTCGGCTGCACAGTCTTTTCTGATCTGTGGTCGTCTCAGAAAACGGAAAATAAAGCACGCTAAGCTGTGGAAGCCCCTGCCAAGCTCGTTCCACCTTGCAACGACGCAATCAGCGGACACGAAACATTCCCCTGCCGCGAATGGCAGGCGCACACCAGGTCAGACAGCACAGCCTCCATGCGCGCCAAATCGGCCATCTTCTCGCGCACGTCTTGGAGCTTGTGCTCGGCCAGGCTGCTGGCCTCCTCGCAGTGGGTGCCATCGTCGAGCCGCAACAGCTCGGCAATCTCGTCCAGACTGAACCCCAGCCGCTGTGCCGATTTCACGAATTTCACCCGAACCACGTCCGCCTCCCCATAGCGGCGGATGCTGCCGTAAGGCTTGTCCGGTTCCGGCAACAGGCCCTTGCGCTGATAGAAGCGGATTGTCTCCACGTTGACCCCGGCCGCCTTGGCAAAAACGCCAATGGTCAGGTTTTCCAAATTATTTTCCATATCGCTTGACTCCGTACATGAGTACGGAAGTAAGGTTACGCTATCCAATCCAAATTCAAAAGGGCCAACGTATGTCTGAACCACAAAACGGGCGCGGTGCGCTCTTCGCCGGCGGGCTGGCCGCCATTCTTGCATCGACCTGCTGCCTGGGGCCGCTAGTACTGGTCGCCCTGGGCTTCTCCGGTGCTTGGATCGGCAACCTGACGGTGCTGGAACCCTATCGACCGTTGTTCATCGGCGCGGCGCTAGTGGCGCTGTTCTTCGCCTGGAAGCGGATTTACCGGCCCGTGCAGGCATGCAAGCCAGGTGAGGTCTGCGCGATTCCGCAGGTGCGCGCCACCTACAAGCTGATTTTCTGGATCGTGGCCGTGCTGGTCCTGGTCGCGCTTGGATTTCCCTATGTCGTTCCATTTTTCTATTAACCAGGAGTTCATCATGAAGAAACTGTTTGCCTCCCTTGCCCTCGCCGCCGCTGTTGCCCCGGTGTGGGCCGCCACGCAGACGGTCACCTTGGCCGTTCCTGGCATGACCTGCGCGACTTGTCCTATCACCATTAAAAAGGCCTTGAGCAAGGTCGACGGTGTTAGCAAGACCGAGGTCGACTTCTCAACCAAGCTTGCCGTCGTAACGTTTGACGATGCGAAGACCAACGTCCAGGCGCTTAGCAAGGCGACGACGGATGTAGGCTACCCATCTGAGCTGAAGAAGTAAGGCAACAAATAACGGCAGCATCGCTAGAACCACGGCAGAGATGCCGCTCAGGCGATTCTGCCGGTCGTCATCGCGTGAGCAGCCTGTAAGCGACCCACGGAGCCTGTTCCCTGAAGCGCACAACCGATTCAGTGACCGAGGCGTCGTACTAGTTGGCTTGGGCACAACGGATAAAAGAGAGAGCGGAATGCAAGAGTTAAACGAAGTTGGTTTGAGCGTGGCGGGAATGACTTGCCCAAGTTGTACAAGGCACGTTGAGGACGCGCTGCTGGCGGTCCCCGGCGTAACGCGAGCGGCTGTCGATTATCCATCGAACAAGGCGCAAGTCACAGGCAATAGGCTTGACGTGTCCGCGCTCGTAGCAGCAGTGGGCGCCCTTGGTTACGGTGCTACGCCTACAGACGAATTTGAAAGCAAAGAGCGCAGTGTTGAACAGCCAGGACTCCTTGGCAAAGCCGCCCAGTGGCTGAGCGGCGAGCGCGCGGTGGAGAAACCGGCAGGTCAGCTGCATGTGGCGATCATCGGTACTGGCGGCGCCGCTGTGGCAGCAGCGCTGAAGGCAGCTGAAAACGGTGCCCGTGTCACCCTGATCGAGCGGGGAACTATCGGCGGCACCTGCGTCAACGTGGGCTGCGTCCCTTCTAAGATCATGATTCGGGCAGCGCATATCGCTCATCTGCGACGCGAAAGTCCTTTTGACGTGGGACTGTCGGCAACGCCCCCAGTTGTCCTGCGTGACCGTCTGCTGGCGCAACAGCAGGCCCGTGTGGACGAGCTGCGTCATGCTAAATATGAAAGCATCCTCGAAAGCAATCCGTCGATCAATCTGGTGCGAGGCAGCGCCCGATTCAAGGATGGCCAAACGCTTATCGTGGAAGCGGCAGAAGGTGACACTCGCGAAGTGGCCTTCGATCGCTGTCTCATTGCCACTGGTGCAAGCGCTGCCATCCCGCCGTTGCCTGGTCTTGCAGGAACGCCATATTGGACGTCCACCGAAGCCCTGGTTAGCGAAGCCATTCCTAAACGGCTGGCAGTAATTGGCGCCTCGGTCGTAGCACTGGAACTGGCACAAGCGTTTGCGCGCTTGGGCAGCGAGGTGACGGTCCTGGCCCGGCGCACCTTGTTTGCCAGTGACGACCCTGCCATTGGCGAGGCCGTGACTGCAGCTTTCCGTGCGGAAGGCATCACGGTGCTGACACAGACGCAGGCGAGTGCCGTGACCTATTGCGACCGCCAATTCATCCTGACGACCGCGCAGGGCGAGTTAAAGGTGGATCAATTGCTTGTTGCCACCGGCCGCACGCCAAATACCGCAAGCCTGAATCTCGAGCGCGCAGGTGTGACGTTTGACTCGCAACATCGCATCCTGATCGATCAAGGCATGCGCACGAGTGCTTCGAACATTTACGCAGCTGGCGACTGCACTGACCAGCCTCAGTACGTCTACGTTGCAGCCGCGGCTGGTACCCGGGCTGGCATTAATATGACCGGCGGCGACGTAAAGCTCGATCTCGACGCCATGCCGGCAGTCGTGTTCACCGATCCGCAAGTTGCCACGGTAGGCTACAGTGAAGCAGAGGCCCAGCGCATTGGTCTGCAAACCGAAAGCCGTACGCTCACGCTCGACAATGTGCCGCGTGCACTCGCCAACTTCGATACCCGCGGCTTTATCAAGCTTGTTGCTGAGGCAGGGTCCGGACGCATTCTCGGAGTCCAGGCTGTGACACCGGAAGCAGGCGAAATCATCCAGACTGCCGCGATTGCCATCCGGGCCCGCATGACCGTCCAGGATCTGGCTAACCAGCTTTTCCCTTACCTCACCATGGTTGAAGGTCTCAAACTGGTGGCACAGACTTTTTCGAAGGATGTGACACAGCTATCGTGCTGTGCCGGCTAAACCTTGGGCACCAAAACAGGGACAGAGGAGTTTTTATGTTTTGTGACATCAGACTTAAATTACGCCGTGTACGCGCGTGCTTGACGATCGTACTGGCAAGTACCGCAACGTTAGGCATGCCAAACCAAGCGTTGGCGGCTTATGATTTTTCTAAGCTCGGCGCCGCGATTGAAACATTGTCGCCAGAGACCGTCAGTGATTGGGAAAAGAAGGCCAGGGCTGGCGATGCCATGGCTCAGAACATCATGGGTCTTGCGTACAAATGCGGTATGGGCGTAAAGCAAAACCACGCGGCATCGATCCAGTGGTTCCGCAGGGCGGCCGAGCAGGGTGAAGCCGATGCACAGTTCAACCTCGGGCGCCTCTACGGAAGTGAAGTCGACGGTATGTATAAGAATGGGCGTGCGGCTCCTGCCAACGATGCAGAGGCTTTCAAGTGGTACCGCCTCGCTGCCGAGCAGGGACACACGCAGGCTCAAGTCAGGCTGGCCCAGCTGTTTGCAAAGGGTCTTACCGACATCGCGCCCGACCAGGTGCAGGCATACCAGTGGATGAGTCTGGCCGCAGCGTCGGGAGAACCGACAGCAGCAAAAGTCGTTGCAGACTATGCAGCTCAAATGAAGCCCGAACAGTTACAGCAAGCCCAGCTGCTGGCCGAGGAATGGCAACGCCGGCAAGGCACAAAGTAATTCGTCTTTGTTAAGCGCAGGACGTAACCGCCGAGTAAGGTTTATCCCGGTTGATCGCTGCCCGATATAACAGGTGGAAAATGGACAAGACTATTTATTCCAAAAAGATTGCCGAAAGCCTTTCATCTGGCAATCATCCTAAAGAGTTCGCAACGCTCTTTGTCGCGCTGCTCCGACAGCTAGCGATGGGGGGACCTGTATCACGCGAAAAGCTCGCCGGCGCACTCGGATGGTCTGGAGCGAGAGTTGCAACGGTACTTGAGCAGGCACCTGGTACGGAATATGACGACGAGGCCAATATCATTGGACTGGGGCTGACACTACGTGAAACCTCTCACGTTTTTGAGGTGGATGGCCGTCATTTGTACACATGGTGTGCGCTGGACACCTTGATGTTTCCCGCCTTGACCGGCAAGATTGCCCGTGTCACTTCCCGCTGCGCCGCCACCGGTAGGCCGATCACTCTCACCGTTGCACCAGAAGCAGTGCTTCATGTCGAACCGGCAGAAGCAATGGTTTCACTGCGAACTCCGGATACTTCGCCCGACATTCGTTGTTCGTTTTGCTGTCATGTGCATTTCTTTGCGTCTCCGTCTATTGCAAATTCGTGGGCTTCGACCCACCAAGGGATTGAGGTCGTGCCTGTCGAGAGTGCGTTCGACCTTGGTCATGATGTCGCGCTTAAGCTGCTAGAGGACTGCGAGGAAAGCCCAGTATGAATGCGTACTCGATATCGAAGCTGGCTGATGATGCTTGCGTCAGCGTGCATGTCGTGCGCGACTACATGATACGCGGCTTGTTGCACCCTGCTCGGCGAACCGAAAGTGGCTATAACATTTTCGATGACAAAACACTCGGAAGGCTGCGGTTTCTCCGCGCAGCCTTCGAGTCCGGAATTGGGCTCGACGAACTGGCGCGACTTTGCAAAGCATTGGACGCAGACGATAGCGAAAGCCTGGACCGATGCGTCGAGCGCGTGCGATGGAAGATCGACGTGCGTCGAACAGTTTTGACTGTCGTCGAGGCCTCTTTGAATGAAATGGCGGCCGGTGCAGCTACTTGAGGTCCGGCCGGTAAAAGCGTTGGAATTAGCCACTTCGTATATAATATATTGATTAATATAGCTTTTTCGATGAATGTTTGACTAAAGCCTTTATCGCGACAGTGACTCCTGAAGCTGCTTAAACTGCCCCTGAATCACCGCTTTTTCCTGAAGAATCAACTTGTTCTCATCGGACAGAACTTCCGCTCTATTCTGAGAGGCTTTCAGATCCGTTTTGGTGACCTCTAATGCTTGGGATAGTACGGCCACCTGCTTATCGGCATCTGCTTTCTGGCTTGCGAGTGCGGCAATATTATCCGCCAATTGTTTGCTTTCATGCTTCCGCTCCCGGTTTTTTGCCGAGGCGTCGTTAAGTTGATGCTCCAAGTTCTGGATATCGGCCACTTGCCTATCCAAGGTGCTTTTGTGCATCGCATTGGCCTGTTCGAGCTCATGCGTTTGTCGTTGTAATTGCGCATTAGTGTCTATCAGCTCGGACGCTCTTGACTCGGCTTGGATGAGCCGGTTTTGCAGGTCTTGAATCTGGTCTTTCAGGCCCCGGTTAACCATCTGGAATTGCTCGCGCTCCTGCTGCCGGTCTTCGGCGGTGCGTTGCTGGTAGGGGGCACCTCAGAAAACGGAAAATAAAGCACGCTAAGCTGTGGAAGCCCCTGCCAAGCTCGTTCCACCTTGCAACGACGCAATCAGCGGACACGAAACATTCCCCTGCCGCGAATGGCAGGCGCACACCAGGTCAGACAGCACAGCCTCCATGCGCGCCAAATCGGCCATCTTCTCGCGCACGTCTTGGAGCTTGTGCTCGGCCAGGCTGCTGGCCTCCTCGCAGTGGGTGCCATCGTCGAGCCGCAGCAACTCGGCGATTTCATCCAGGCTGAAGCCCAACCGCTGGGCCGATTTCACGAATCGCACCCGTGTCACGTCCGCCGCGCCATAGCGGCGAATGCTGCCATAGGGCTTGTCCGGCTCGGGCAACAAGCCCTTGCGCTGATAGAACCGGATGGTCTCCACGTTGACGCCGGCTGCCTTGGCAAAAACGCCAATGGTCAGGTTCTCCAAATTATTTTCCATATCGCTTGACTCCGTACATGAGTACGGAAGTAAGGTTACGCTATCCAATTCAAAAAGGAGATGGAATCATGAAGCTCGCCCCATATATTTTAGAACGTCTCACTTCGGTCAATCGTACCAATGGTACTGCGGATCTCTTGGTCCCGCTACTGCGGGAACTCGCCAAGGGGCGTCCGGTTTCACGAACGACACTTGCCGGGATTCTCGACTGGCCCGCTGAGCGAGTGGCCGCCGTACTCGAACAGGCCACCAGTACCGAATATGACAAAGATGGGAACATCATCGGCTACGGCCTCACCTTGCGCGAGACTTCGCATATCTTTGAGATTGACGGCCGCCGTCTATACGCTTGGTGCGCACTGGACACTCTGATGTTTCCGGCCCTCATCGGCCAGACGGCGCGCGTGACGTCGCATTGCGCTGCAACCGGGGCGCCAGTTTCCCTCACGGTTTCGCCGAACGAAATCCGGGATATCGCACCGACCGACGCCGCAGTGTCGTTGGTACTGCCGCAGGAAACAGCGGACATTCGTCGGTCATTCTGTTGCCACGTCCATTTCTTTGCATCTGTCCCGACGGCGGAAGACTGGGCCTCCAAGCATCAAGGATTGGAAGGATTGGCGATCGTCAGTGTCCACGAGGCTTTCGGCTTGGGCCAGGAGTTTAATCGACATCTGTTGCAGACCATGTCATCTAGGACACCGTGATCGGATATCGACCCAATGTTCTACGGCACCGGCATCGGATTCGCAGCGCGCGGATTGAACTCGGCGAAACGGTATATGCATTGCCGTGAACCGACCAAAAGGAGGTGTTCGATGAACGCCTACACGGTGTCCCGGCTGGCCCTTGATGCCGGGGTGAGCGTGCATATCGTGCGCGACTACCTGCTGCGCGGATTGCTGCGGCCAGTCGCCTGCACCACGGGTGGCTACGGCCTGTTCGATGACGCCGCCTTGCAGCGACTGTGCTTCGTGCGGGCCGCCTTCGAGGCGGGCATCGGCCTCGGCGCATTGGCGCGGCTGTGCCGGGCGCTGGATGCGGCGAACTGCGATGAAACTGCCGCGCAGCTTGCTGTGCTGCGTCAGTTCGTCGAACGCCGGCGCGAAGCGTTGGCCAATCTGGAAGTGCAGTTGGCCGCCATGCCGACCGCGCCGGCACAGCATGCGGAGAGTTTGCCATGAACAGCCCCGAGCGCATGCCGGCCGAGACGCACAAACCGTTCACCGGCTACCTGTGGGGCACGCTGGCCGTGCTGACTTGCCCCTGCCACCTGTCCATCCTCGCTGCCGTGCTGGCCGGCACAACCGCCGGTGCATTCCTTGTCGAGTATTGGGTCATCACGGCGCTCGGTTTGACCGGCCTGTTTCTTCTGTCACTGGCGCGGGCGTTGCGGGCATTCAGGGAAAGATCATGAGCGCTTCCCGGCCGGATGGATGGACTACGGCGGAGGGCCCAAGCGTTCGAGCGCGGGCAAGGCTTTCTGTTCGCAAAGCCGATGCCGGCGGCGGCATTCGCCGTCTTCGTCAGTCAATGGAGGGGTGCCACCATGAATGCAAATGATCCGACCGCCACCAGTTGCTGCGTGTGCTGCAAGGAAATTCCGCTCGATGCCGCCTTCACACCGGAAGGCGCGGAGTACGTCGAGCACTTCTGCGGGCTGGAGTGTTATCAACGTTTCCAGGCGCGGGCCAGCACTGCGACCGAAACGAGCGGCGAACCGAACGCTTGCGGTTCGCCGCCGTCAAATTGAGACAAACCACGCTTTCGCTACGTCGCCTCATGTCGGCATCAAATTCGGCTGAGTAGCTTCTCGCCATCTGGACGTAGCTCGCCCTTGGGTGAAATATGCCGATACAGGGTCTGCCGCGTGATGCCAAGTTCCTGGCACAGGTCGCCGACCTTGGTCTCTGACTGCCCCATTGCCGCCATCGCCAGCCGCAGCTTGGCGGCGGTCATCTTGAACGGCCGGCCGCCTTTCCGGCCGCGTGCCCGTGCTGAGGCCAGGCCCGCCACGGTGCGCTCGGCGATCAACTCGCGCTCGAACTCGGCCAGCGCGGCGAAGATACCGAAGACCAGCTTGCCGGCGGCGGTCGTGGTGTCAATGGCCGCGCCGTGCCCGGTCAGCACCTTGAGGCCGATGCCGCGTCCGGTCAGGTCAAGGACGGTATTGATCAGATGGCGCAGGTCGCGCCCGAGCCGATCCAGTTTCCAAACGACCAACGTGTCGCCTGGCCGTAGTGCCTTCAGACAGCTCGCCAGACCGGGACGATCCTCGCGTTTTCCGGACGCTTGGTCTTCATAGAGATGCGCCGGATCAACACCGGCCGCGACCAGCGCATCGCGCTGCAAGTCCGTCGCCTGGGAGCCATCCGCCTTCGATACTCGCATGTAGCCAATCAGCATCTTGTACCTGTCACATATACGTTCGATTATGTGACAGTTTGCATCGGGAAGCTCTGCACGTCAAAATTTGTCACTTAACCCGTCATTCTGTCTAAGGCATGCAAAGGGTAGGCTAGGCTCATAATGTGACAGAAATTCCGGGGGGATGCCTTCCTTCGCGAAGGTGGCGCGCAACTGTTCCAAGGAAGCGGGGTCGCGCCGACCATAGGAAGCCAACGCGAACAGCGAGCGTGCCGTCTCGGGGTTGTGTCGTGCTTCAATGATGGCCTCATCAATGGCCTGGATTGCACGCTGCCAGTGATCGACGGGTTCGGGCTTCGGCGCTTTCGCCGGCAGGCCACTGGTGAACCCGGTTTGGGGCTCGGACCAGAATAGCTTTGCGTGCTCGCCTGGCGGGCTTATATCCCTCACCTCAATCAAGCTGATTGCCGTTGCCGCCGCCTCCAGCATCTGCAACCGTACTGCCGGGTTCAGGGTTTCATACGGTCGCCACAGACTTTGCCCAGCACGCAGCGGATGCCCGCAGCATTCCCAGATTTGGCGGAGATACCCCGCGTAGGTGCCGCACGTCGAAAGCGGGGTGTTCAGCTCATCGAGCAGCGTGCGTAGCAGCCTAAACCACAATCCGGCGCGGATGCGTCGGCGCGGCAACTCCACGTGGCCGGTCGTCAGTGCCTGCCAGGTACGCTGGTCCATCGCCGCAATCGCGTCGCTGGCAGTGCGCGGTTCGGCGTCGGCGTTCTCCCAGCCGAGAAACCGCCCTGGCACGCCCCAATAGGATTCCAGCCAGCAGCCATGCAGTGGGCAGCTCAGCATCAGGGGCAGCTTCCACGCGAGCAGTACGGCTTGGTTCTCCGGATCGTTCAGACAGAGCGGGCAGGCGCGATGTATCGGCTGGCTGGGCAGCCAGGCACGCCAGCTCGTGATGGATCGCGTCCTACGGCGGAGTTTCGGCAGCAGCACCGAGAGCTGGAACGCATAGGTTTCCAATGCATCTGGAATCTGATCATCAAGGCTGTCCAGTAGCCAAGGCACCCAGCCGGCGAAACTCATGCAACGCAGCCGGTCCGGCTCGATGCCGCTCCGCTGGGAGAGCATCGCCAGCAGCGCCAGTGGTGGCGCGGTGTCCAGGTCATCAACCTGGCCGTGACCAAGATCGTGCTCCAGCAGCTCGGACACCTCCATGTGATAGCAAAGGGCCACGCGGTTGAGCCACGAAGACAAGGCTTCGCCTTCCCTGGGAGCCGGATGCAGTGGCCAGTGTGGCGCTGGCTTCACATCAGTTCCCGCTCGAATTGCCGCCGCCGCTCGCTGGGACCGGTGTAATCGGCCATGCTGAGCGTACGATGGTTGATCGCTTCCTCACCGCTCTCCACGGCAGCGACGGCCGCCGCCATCAACAGGTGCGCCAGCTCGCCGATGGTGCCCTCGCTGCGCGTGAGCAGGTAGCGGGCCATATCCAGCGTGGCAATCGACGAGGGTCGCCGCAGCGGGAGCGAAGCCGCGAAGCTGGCCAGCAGTGAGCAGCAATCGTCGTTGGCCTCCCACACCGGCAGCATCATCGGCTCGAAGCGGTTTTCCAACTGGTCGTCCGAGCGGATCGCCAAGTAGGCATCGCGTGTGCCGACCCCGACCAGCGGGATGCGCAGCTCGTTGCCGAGGAAACGCAGCAGGTTGAGGAATTCCCGGCGGTTGACGCTGTTGCCGGCCAGGACGTTGTGCAATTCGTCGATCACCAGCATGCGCACGCCGACCTTGCGTAGCAGTGCCAGCGCCAATTGCTCCATTTCCGGCAGCCGTGGGCGCGGGCGCAATGGCGCGCCCATCGCGGCAAGTAGCGCGACGTAGAAGCGGATTACCGACGGTTCGGATGGCATCTGCACGACCAGTACCGGAATGTGCTCCTGGTCGGCGTCGGAGCTGGCCGGGTGGGTGCGGCGGAATTTCTCGACGATCATCGACTTGCCGTTGTTGGTTGGACCGACCAACAGCAGGTTGGGCATGCGTTGTTTGTTCGGCCACGCATACAGGGCTTCCAGCCGATTCAGCGCCTCGACTGCTCGCGGATAGCCGATCCAGCGGTCAGCGCGAAGGCGATGGATGCGTTCGTCCGCCGGAAGACGGGCCAAGCCCTGGGCCACCGGCATCAGGTGGGACAAGTCGATGATGGGATATTCTTCCACGGCTACCACTCCTCAATCTGGTCGAACGGTTTGGCAGGTGGCTGGTTGTCTGCCTGCGGGTCAGCCATGTCCGCGTCCGGTGGTGGCGTGGTTTTGAAAAGAACTGCCGTTGCCTTGAGATGCTGGCGTCGATCCGCGTCGCGCCGCGCCTTGCGCGTAGCTTTCTGCGCGGTGGACACGATTTCGCGCATCTGGCCGATCATGCGAAACAGCGCCGACTCATCCACCTGTTCGCGCCCTTGCTGCCGCAATTTCGCCAGCGCCTGTCGTTGTTCCCAGAGGGTGACAGCCGGGTGCGACAAGGTGCGGTATGGAATTTCCAGATAGTGCTGCCCCTCCGGCTCCAGCACCCAAATGCGGCTGATGTCGCGCGGGTCGCGCCGGATCAGGAACGCAGGCAAGCGGTCGCGCCGAGCTATCCACGGCTTGAGCGCATCGGCGTAGTAATGGATGTGGTCGATGACGAAGCCGGTGCGGGTCAGCGTGCGGCGGATGATGGGCAGAAAATCGACCA
Organism: Marinobacter flavimaris; assembly: GCF_045057155.1. Classification (NCBI taxonomy): domain Bacteria; kingdom Pseudomonadati; phylum Pseudomonadota; class Gammaproteobacteria; order Pseudomonadales; family Marinobacteraceae; genus Marinobacter; species Marinobacter flavimaris. The sequence continues at coordinate 3,435,076 of NZ_CP171359.1, read as the reverse complement.
GAAAAGCCGTGGTGCGAGTGATGACGGTTGGCACGCCGGTCCGCGCGATAGCTTCGGCCCAGCGCGCTGCCGGCGGCTGGAGCAGGCCGTTGTGCACGGAGCCGTGGTAGGTGCCGACCGCCAATGTGAGCCAGCGCTCCAGCTCACGCAGCGTCAGGGCGGCCTTGTTTTCGGAATCGTAGTCGCCGCGCTGGTCAGGGTTGGAGAAGGTCGTCCCTGGCAATTCGTCGTGGATCATCTGCATCGCCGTGCCGATGATCCGTTCCACGATGCCGCCGTAGTGCGGCTGCCCGAGCGGGCGATAGTCAAGCCGGATGCCATGCTGCTCGCAGCCTCGGCGTAGCGCTTCGCTCTTGAACTCGGCCGCGTTGTCCAGGTAGAGCAGCCTGGGCTTGCCGCTCATCGGCCACTCCATTTCTATGTTCAGACCCTCCAGCCAGGGACGCTTGTCGCAGGCGACATGCACAAGGCACAGGCCGACCGAAACAGATGACGGCGCTTCCAGCGTGACGACCATGCCGAGCACGCAGCGGGTAAACACGTCGATGGCGATGGTCAGATACGGACGGCCAATCGGTTGCCGGTCGCGCTCGTCCACCACGATCAGGTCGATGACCGTGTGATCAATCTGCACTTGTTCCAGTGGCGCGGTCACGGCGGGAGGCTCACCACCGACACCTTGCAGGCTGCGGGACGCATCCTGACCTTCCCGGCGGCGAGTGGCCTTGAGCGGATCGAGGCCGGCGATCCGCAGAGCCACGGTGTTGCGCGCCGGCGCCCGCAGCTTTTGCGCTTTGCAAGCCTGCGCGACCTCGCGGTGGAACGCTGCCAGGCTACGCTTCTGCTTGGTCAGGAAGCGCTTTTGCAGCAACTCGCGGATGATGCGCTCAACTGATTCCGGCAAGCGTCCCTTGCCTTTTCCGCCGCCGGATCGGCTGCGAGCCAGGTCCGTCACAAGCCCAGCACCTTGCCGGGCACGGCGGATTAGGACATACACCTGCCGCCTGGACAGGCCAAGCGCGTGAGCAGCGGCATCGGCGGCTTCATGCCCGACCACATCAAGCGCTGCCAGCGGCCCGATGATTTCCGCCCGTTGCCGGGCCTGCGCCCAAGCCGCATCGGGCAGGGTGGCCACGCCTTGCTCGGCAATCAATGATGTGTCTGACGCCATGCTCACACCTCGCTTTGGTGCACACGAGTATTGAGCATAGTCGAGATTGGTGCAGATGACTTCTGATATTGCGTTGTCAGGAGTCGCCTGCACATCTGGCGTTACGCCCCGTCAATTGGTGCAGTCGTCTTCTGAAAATGACATCTTTCAAGGCCTGCGCTAATCAGTTAATAAAACGAGGGTTTTATTTACCTTTAAAGTATTAAAGTAAATGTATAGTTTATATTTCTTGTGGTATCATGCGTGAAATTGGCATTGAGCACATGCAGGAGGTACTGCAATGCAGGCCGTAAATGATGAAGCCATCCAGGTAGAAAATCTGAAAATCCGGGCAACCCTGGCTCGCGCCGTGCGCGACACCCTGGTTCAAAACCATTTGACCCAAATTGAAGCCGCTGAGCGGCTTGGCATTTCCCAGCCACGGGTGAGTGCCTTGTTTAATGGTAAGGCCAGAGAATTTCGCGTGGACGCGCTGGTCAACATGGCGCTCAAGCTGGGCCTGAATGTTTCCCTGGAGGTAGATGCACTTCCGAAACGGGATGTTCTAACACCTGGTGGCATTCTGGATCGCATGTGTGAATCTGCCATTCAACATGACACTGTGGCGTTTATGGATGATGTGCAGCTCTTCTGGCGGAAGGAGTGGGATTTAGCCCAGGTGCCGGATCCCCACGAAAAGGATGCCCTGAAATATGCGTTGAAGGCCTGCTTTTTGGAACGCATGGCCGAGGTTTGGTCGGAGCCACCGAAATCTCATCCTGCGCAAGCGCCTGATTGGTGTCAGCGGATTCCGGCAGTACAAAAAGAATTTTCTGTTATTCCGGAAGAATATCGGGATTTTTACGAGGGTGACTTGGTATCGCCCATTTTCAGCAAGCGCAATATTTTTGCACCGCGCGACTTCATGTTCTTTGTATAAGGATTTTACATGTACCAGTATTCCAGTACCGGCAAACAAATCAGCATTCAGACTTTAACCAAAGCGCTTAAACGTTTAGGTGACTTGCTCCAGAAAGAAAATAAGCGGTTGGAACTGACTTGTTGTGGGGGCATCATCAGTCTGATGTATTTTCACTCACGGGCCATGACTCAGGATGTCGATGCAATTTTCCCGGCGAACCCGGCCAACAAGCAGTTGTTGATTAAATTGATCAAGCAAGTTGGTGATGAAATGGGCTTGGCCGCAGATGAAAAATCCCTGTGGTTCAATGACAGCGTGAGTTTTTTCGGCCTGGAAACTACCTCCAATGTTATTATTTTTCAGCATCCCTTCCTGATCTTAAAAGCTGCGAGCTGGGAAGAGCTCCTGGCCCACAAGGTTCATGCCTCACGTCATGACAAGGATATTCAGGATGCGGTACGCCTGTTAAAGGAGATCAAGGGTAAGGAGAAAGAGCAGATTTACGAGGCCGTGAAAAAGTACGCACCTTTTACACCTCACGTCCCGGAACCCTTGTTGAGAAAGCGTTTTGAAGGGGTTTGGAATATCGCCTTCAAGAATTAGTCTAGGATTTTCTTCATGACTGCCAAAGAGAAGTTCCTGACCCAACGGCAGCGTTACCAGCCAGTGACATTGCCGCAGGACTTCTCCGATGAGGAAATGGCCAGGGACTGGACGCTGTCGGAAGCCGACAAGAAAGAAGTTAATCGCTACCGCACCAACTCTCGCTTATTCATCGCCATTCAGCTTTGTGCCGTGCGCTTGTATGGCCGTTTCTTGGTGGAGGTCAACGACCTATCGCCACGCATTGTGAGTTACCTGAACAGCCAACTCGAATTGCCGCCATCGTTGACCATCAACACCCCGGAGCGGGATGCCACCTTTTCCGAGCAACGCAAAAACATCCTGACTTATCTGGGCTTTTCCAAATACGACGACACCGCCCAAGCTAGCCTTGAAAAGTGGCTCTCCAAACAGGCGGAGCAAGGCTTCTTACCGGATGAGCTGTTTCTACGCGCAGAGCAATATCTGCTGGCCGCCAAGGTGATCCTGCCGGGGCCAAGTGTTATGGAACGCTTGATTATCAGCGTTTGCTCCGAGGTGCATGAGCGATTGTTTGAGTCGCTTTACCGGCAACTATCAGTGGAAATCCGACAGGCCATCGATGAGCTATTGATCGCTGTGCCAGGTGATCAGCGATCGCTGTTCTACCTTCTGAAAGAATATCCGCCCTCGGCCACCATATCGTCGATTCAAAGCTACCTGGAGCGTTACTGGTCTCTCGATGGTACTGGCATCGATGCCATTGAATCCCGAATCGTGGATCCGGCCTTTATGGATTACCTCTACAAACTGGCACGTCGCTATAACGCCAAGGACATCAAACGGTTCAAGGATAACAAGCGCTATTCACTGATGCTGTGTTTCTTGCTGGAAACGCGCAAGGTACTGCTGGATCATTTGGTGAAGATGCACGACCAGTACATCCTGGACATGCTGCGCAAAGGCAAGCAGGTTCACGAGAAAAAGCACCGCGAATTTCGCAAGCGCCAGAAGAAAGCCATTGATACGGTGCTGGATGCAACCCACCTGATTCTGGATTGGCCGGATGACAGGCCGTTGAACAAGGTGGATCTGTGGCAACGCATTGATGAAAAGAAACTGCTGGAGTCCGTGGATGATTTACATATCTTCAAGCGCCTGGAAGAGCGCGGCTATGGTGATTTGCTGCTGGCTCGCTATCCCAGTTTACGCAAGTATTTCCCGGAATTCCTACTTCTGCCGTTCCAAGCCAAACCCGGTACCGAACCCCTTCTGAACTCCATACAACTGATTCGCCAACTTGATTCCGGTGAATTGAAAAACCTGCCTGATGACGTGCCCACGTATTTCATTCCCAAGGAGCTGCGGCGCTGCTTGAAAGGCAAAAACGGCAAGATCCAGCGCAACGCCTGGGAACTGGGCGTGGCTATGGCCATGAAGGAGGCCTTGCGCTCCGGGGATCTGTTTGTACCCAAAAGCAAACAGCACGTGTCTTTCTGGGATCTGATGCTGAATCAGCACCGCTGGGAGGACACCCGCGAAGCCGCTTATGAAGACCTACAGCAACCGTTCAAAGACCAGGTGAAAGCGCAATTGATTCTGCAATTCCACCAAAGTGTGGGGGAAGCGGACAAGCGTTTCGGCCTGGACACCTTTGCCGACATCAAGGATGGCAACCTTAAACTGAAGCGCGATGACAAGGCAGAAATCCCTGAGGCGGTGAAGAAACTCCAGAAGGTCATCGATGCCAGTATGCCCACGATTCGCATTGAAGAATTGCTGATGGAGGTGGACAGGGAAACCAATTTCACCCGGCACTTTATCCCGGTGCAGCAACATCACTCCAGGCCCAAGAATTTCTATAAAACGCTGATTTCGGCCCTGATTTCCCAGGCCACCAATCTCGGTGTCGTGGCCATGAGTGCAAGCGTTGATGATGTCTCAGTGGATATGCTGCGCCACGTCTTGCAGTTCTACGTGCGCGAGGAAACCATTACGGCGGCCAGCGCCGAAATTGTGAACCAGCATCACCAATTGCCGTTTAGTGAGGTGCACGGATCCGGCCAGGTGTCATCATCGGATGCGCAGCGCTTCCGGATCCGGGCTGATAGCCTGTTGGCGGCGTACTATCCCCGATACTACGGCTACTATGAGAAAGCGATCGGCATCTACACCCATGTGTCCGATCAATACTCGGTATACAGCACCAAGGCCATTTCCTGTAATCCCAGGGAAGCCCTGTATGTCCTCGATGGAATACTGGAAAACAATACCATTCTGAAGATCAGGGAGCACACCACCGATACCCACGGCTACACCGAAATTATCTTCGCCTTGTGCTATTTGCTGGGGTACTACTTCATGCCCCGGATCCGCGACCTCAAGGATCAACAGCTCTACCGGGTGGAGCGTAACGTCAATTACGGCATATTCACGCCTTTACTGAACAAGACGGCGGATCTGGATATTGTTGAGGAGCAATGGGATGAAATGATTCATGTTGCCACGTCGCTAAAGGAACGCACGGCACCGGCACATGTGATCGTGGAGCGGCTGACCAACAGCTTTCCCTCTGACCGTCTGGCGAAAGCCTTCACCAACCTGGGCAGGATCATCAAAACTGAATACATCCTGCGCTACATTACGGACAAGGATTTGCGCCGCACGGTTCAGCTCCAGCTCAACAAAGGGGAATACCGGCACAATCTGCCGCGCTGGATCTTCTTTGCCAACCAAGGTGAATTCACTACCGGTGATTACCTGGAGATCATGAATAAGGCAAGTGCTTTAAGCCTGGTATCCAACGCCATTCTGTACTGGAACACCTCCAGGATCAGCAACATCGTCGATGAACTCAGAAATCAGGGTGAGACAGTGGATGACAACCTGCTGGCTCATATTTCCCTACTGCCGTACAAGCATGTATTGCCTAACGGTACCTACTTTATCAAACATGAGGAAACGAAATAGATGGGCGAAGTCCACAACTACCTTCCACGCCTTACGGTCAATCAATTGTTGATCCGTGATCTTATGGCCGCGCAAGCGCCTTGTTTCGCATTGGGTTATGTGGAGGACCGGAAAGAAAAGTGCGGTTTTATTGCGGTAAGGCCAGAGAAACCAATTCCGAACCAGGTAACAATGCAAGGTATGAACTTCGGCCATTCAGTGCTTGGAACAAGCCAGTACAAGGTGCTTCACTTTGGGTTTGAATTCTATGGCCATGCCACATATCACGGCTTGGTGCCAGCCGGTAATCCAATCATCCAGGCGGTGATTGAAACCATGCTGGATACCCAGGATTACTTTTTCTTCGCCATCAATCCGGATCAAACCGTTACAGCCTTTCGCTCCCAATTTGAGGCCCATGACCTAGCGGGACTACGCACCAACCAGGAACAATTTGGTGAGGACAGTTGTTCTTTAGAACAGTATGAAAGCGCAGTGAAGACCTTTACCAAGAACCCGGATCCACCGGGGACTGTGATGAATTGGGTATGCCGCAATAACTGGGATTATCTGGATTTAATGAAGTATCCGCTCGATCTCAACCCACGGCCGTAAATGGGCAGGGGGAAGATTGCGCAGGAATTTACGGTTTGAGGAGGATCCGCGAGGGTGAAACCGTAAGTTTCTGTTCAAATGCCCCCGCTAGGAGTCTGCGCGGCAGAAGCTACATTCTGGCACAATAGATCAAAATTCTTCAGCAACAGGATGACTGATGGGAACCACTTTCCGCCCGTATTCGCCTGGCCAGGAACTGCTTCTTCCCCCGAGCCTGAACGAGTGGCTGCCTGAGGGGCATCTGGCCTATTTTGTCAGTGATGTCGTCGAGGAGCTGGATTTAAGCGCGTTTTATGCCCGCTACGAAGGCAACGGCCGACGCAACTCGCCCTTCGATCCACGAATGATGCTGAAGGTTCTGATCTACGCCTACGCCACCGGCGTTTTCTCTTCACGCAAGATCGCCCGGAAGCTGGAAGAAGACGTGGCCTTCCGGGTTCTGGCGGCAGGCAACTTCCCCAGGCATCGCACGATCTGTGATTTCCGCAAACACCATTTGGTTGCCTTCAAGGCCGTGTTTATTCAGGTGGTCCGGATTGCCCGGGAAGCGGAGCTGATCACGCTGGGAACACTGGCGATTGATGGCACCAAGGTTCGGGCTAATGCCAGCAAGCACAAGGCCATGAGCTATGGCCGCATGGGCGAGGAAGACGATCGTTTATCGAAAGAGATCGATGCACTTTGTCGTCAGGCGCGTCAGACAGACCAGTCGGAAGACCGACAGTTCGGCCCGGATAACCGGGGTGATGAACTGCCTGAAGAGCTTCAGTACCGGCAGGCGCGGCTGGACAAGATTCGTGCCGCCAAAGAGAAATTGGAAGCAGACCAGAAAGAGCGGGACAAGGCCCGGGGTCGGTCCCCGGACGATGATCGGCGCTCACCTCGCGGGGGCCCGAACTTCAAGCGGGATTATGGGGTTCCGGATGACAAGGATCAGAGCAATTTTACCGATCCGCAAAGCCGGATTATGAAAACGGCGGACGGGTTCCAGCAATGCTACAACGGCCAGTTGGCCGTGGATGGTGAATTCCAGCTGATTGTCGCCAACCACCTGGGCAATAATCCCAGTGACAATGGCTGTCTGATACCACTGCTGGATCAGGCAAAAGACACTCTGGAAACCTATCCGGATCAGTGTCTGGCTGACGCGGGTTACCGTAAAGAAGAAGATCTACAGACCCTGGAAGACAAAAGCATCGACGGCTATGTCTCGCTGCGCCGGGAGGGCAAGAAGAGTTCAGAGATAGACGCGAGCCGTTATCCGGCCAGCGCCCGGATGGCCGGGAAGCTGGCCACGGCAACCGGGCGATCGGTTTACGCTCAGCGCAAGCATCTGGTTGAGGCGGTCAACGGCTGGATCAAGCATGTTCTGGGCTTCCGACAGTTCAGTCTGCGGGGCCTTCACGCCGTGCAGGGTGAATGGGATCTGGTCTGTCTGTCGCTTAATCTCAGGCGGATGAGTTCACTGATGAGGCTGAAATAGAGGGTCCGAGGGATCCTTGGGCGTACTGAGTGATCGGACTACGATAACGCATTCGCTGATAACCGTCTTGACTGACTGAATAGAGAGAATCGAGACTCTATTCGGCTGGATATTGTGGATACGTTCTCGGGCCGAACTGTGATTCGACGCGGCGGGGTCACTTGCTCAAAATACTTCTGCCGCGCAGACCCCTAGAGTATCGCGGGACAGGTTTTCGCTGCAGGGTGTCTGATGTCTGCCAATACCATTGAGCACAATCGCAAACGATACGATTTCTCCGGCGTGGAGTCGGTGTGGCTGTTTGGTTACGGCTCGCTGATCTACAAGGTGGATTTCCCCTTTCTGGAGCAGCGCCCGGCGTCGATTCGAGGGTGGGAAAGGCGGTTCTGGCAGGGTTCCCACGATCATCGGGGCACGCCGGAGGCCCCCGGCCGCGTGGTTACCCTGGTAGAAAAGCCAAATGCTGTCTGCAAGGGCATGGCGTTCAGGGTGTCACCCAAAGTGTTCGAGCACCTGGATGTCCGTGAAAAGAACGGCTATCTGCGCCTGAGCATCACGCTCACCTTCGACGATGGCAGCCATGCCGACGGCCTGGTTTACATTGCCACCGAAGACAACGAAGCCTTCCTGGGCCACGCGCCGGACGCGGATATTGCCCGCCAGATCGCCTCTGCCTCAGGCCCCAGTGGCCCGAATGCCGATTATCTCTTGCGCCTTGCAGAGTCCCTGAGGGCAATGGGTGCGGATTGCCCGCACACCTTTGCCATCGAATCCCACCTGCGTGATGAGTTGAGCTAAGTCCGTTTAAGTTTGCTTTAAGGTTCGGGGAGCACACTCACCAGACCTTGAATCACACTTATCCCGGAAAATCCCATGGGCTTGTCCTCAAAACCCACTCTTCACGCGCAGCCGTTTGTGCATAGCGGAACCGGTCGGTTTCAATGGCCTGCAATCAAACCGCATTGGCTGGTGTTGATCAGCGCCTTTGCACTTACCGCTCTGTATAACGTTCCTTTCTACACCGCCCTTGATCGATACGTCGGCTTTGATCAGCCGATGCTGATGTTCAAACTCGCGTTTTTGTTGCTGCTGGTCAACCATCTCCTGATCAGCCTGTTTTCGGCACGATTTATCCTGAAGCCGGTACTGGTGTTTCTGTTTTTAAGTGCAGCGCTCAGTGGGTATTTCATGAACGCGTATGGCGTGCTGATCGACAAGCACATGCTGCAGAACGTGTTCGAAACCGATGTGCAGGAGGCTCGCGGCCTGCTGAGCCTCGGACTGCTTGTGCACATGGCGCTCTTCTTTGTGATTCCGGTTGTGCTGCTCTTCCTGGCACGCGTGAGCTGGCCGGCGGGCCTGAAAAGGGTCACTCACTGGTTGGCCCCGATCATTGTTGATATCGCTCTGATTCTGGTACTGGCGTTGACCAGCTATCAGGAGATGGCTTCAACGTTCCGTAATCACCGCGACATCAAGGATCTTGTGGTGCCGGTGAACAGTGTTGCTGCCCTGGCATCGCTGGGTAGCAAGGTGGCTGCGGCGCAGTTTCCCCAGGAATACCAGCAGGTGGGGCTGGATGCGACGGTTTCTCTCCCGGTTTCCGATCGCGCCAAACCCAATCTGGTGGTTTTCGTTCTTGGTGAAACTGCGCGCGCAGACCATTTTGGTCTGAATGGCTATCAGCGCGATACCACCCCGGAGCTCAGTAAACTGGCCCGGCAATCGGGCGGAACACTGGTCAATTTTCCCCGCGTATCCTCCTGCGGGACCGCAACGGCCTTGTCGGTGCCCTGTATGTTCTCGTGGCTGGGCAGATCGGATTACGATGAAGCCGTGGCCAAGAACAGTGATAACTTCCTGGATGTCATGACCCGCGCCGGCATTGTCAGTACCTGGCTGGATAATAACTCTGGCTGCAAGGGCATGTGTGACCGGATTCCGACCGTTCGTCCGGAGGATACCGACCTTTGCCAGGGCGAGTACTGTGATGATCTGGTGCTGCTGAAGGGTGCCCATCAGCAGCTCGATGTTGCAGAAAACAACGACCATTTCATGGTGTTGCATCAGCTTGGCAGTCACGGTCCCGAGTACTACAAGCGCAGCAAACCGGACCAGAAAAAGTACCTGCCCGAGTGTCAGAGCAATGAACTGCAGAGCTGTGACCAACAGGCCATCATCAACGCCTACGATGACAGTATTCTGGTAACCGATCGCTTGCTTGGGGAAACCGTGCGCATGCTGAAATCCATGCAGGCGGATTACAACACTGCCCTCGTGTATGTCTCTGACCATGGCGAGTCACTGGGCGAGGGTGGCATCTACCTGCACGGTATTCCTTACATGCTGGCGCCGGAGGCCCAGACCCATGTGCCCATGGTTGTGTGGTTGTCAGACGGTTTCCGGATGGATAACCGGATTGATGCCGAGTGCGTCAACCGGATCGCATCGCAACCGTTGAGCCACGACAACCTGTTCTCCTCCATGCTGGGACTGATGAACGTAAAGACCGGGGCGATCGAGCCGTCGCTCAATATTTTCGAGGACTGCAGAACCACCTGAGGCGCTGAACGTTTTCTTCACCTTCTGACAGAAAATACGACACTACCGGCCATTCAAACGTCAAGCTGACGGGGCCTTGCGTAAAGATCCTGCAAAGCAGGCCCCAAGGCACTGACATTCGCTCCCGCTTCGATAATCTGGGTTCAGAGGCATCCGGCACTGGGTCCGGATGCGAGATCTGTCTCTGAGCAGAACGGGAGAATCATCATGAAGCGACTGTTGATCGGAAGCCTGGTAACGGCATTCCTGATGGCATCGGCTCCGGTGATGGCCGGTGACGATGACCGCCGCGGTCATGGCTGGCAACCGCACCATGAGCGGGGGAGTGCGCTACCCCCGGGCCACCAGAAAAAGTTCCTGCAGGCCCACTATCGGGACGACCGTCACCATCGGCACCACCACAAACCACGGCACTACAAGAAGCATCAATGGGACCGGAAGTACCACGATCGCCACAGGTACCACGGTGACAAGCGCGGATGGGGCAAGAAACACAAGCGGGATGTCTATCGCGACAGATACGATCGTCGACGCGACTGGCACCGTCACCATTCGGGCCATTACCGCATCAAACTCGGCTATGGTGACGGATTGCCGCCGGAGGCCCGTATCGGTCGGATTATTCACGACACTCACGTGCTAATTGAATCTTCCCGGCACTGAATGATTCCTCCTGGTTCCGGCGCCCCTGTTGCTCCGGGACCGGGTTGAACCCCCTTGCAGGTTCCTTGCGCCGGTGCTGCAGACCAATGAGCAGCAGGGGCACCACAATCATCAGGCTGCCAGCCAGGAACCACAGGTCGGGCACTTCACCGAACCAGATCCAGCCAATCCCCACGGCCCAGATAAGCCCGGTGTATTCGGCGCTGGTGACCTGGTTGGCATCCACCTGCCGATAGGCCAGCAGTACGGTGATGTTGTAAACGAGAATAAACAGCGCCGAGCCCATGGCACCGATCAGGATGCCAGAATCCCATTGGGCGCCTTCCCACCAGGCCAGTGCACCCGCTGCGGGCAGAATCAGCAGGTAATTCAGGAACAGTTTGTGAACGGTGCTCTGCTGTTTCGGCAGTTTTCGGACCAGCACTGCGTTGATGGCCAGGGCAAAGGCAGAGCCAAGCGCCGCCACGGCCGCCCAGTTGAATTCCACCGGCCGCAGGATGAGCACAATACCGGCAAAGCCGCTGAACACCGCGCTGACACTCAGCGGCGTGAGTTTTTCCCGGAACAGGAATACCGAGAGCACCATCACCAGGATGGGCGCGGCGTAGAACACGGCGTTGGCGGTCGCCAGCGGCAGGTTGGCCAGGGCGACTACCATGCACAGCAGGCCGGCCAGGTGGATGTGGGCCCGGAAGGTGTGGATTTTCAGGCCGGCGAACAGGTTTTTCCGGTCCAGTTGCCCGGCCATTGGCAGCAGGAGTGCCAGGGTGATCAGGCAGCGCAGGAAGGCAAACTGGAACACCGGGGCGCCGGGTTCGAGGAGTTTGATGAACACGTCAGAGATCAATGCCATGGCGTTGCCGATCACCAGCAGCAGGATGGCGCTGTTTACGGTTTTTCCAGACATGTTTTTCTCCTTTGCTCTTCAAGTTCGGGTGCAAGAGCAAATCGAGTGGCTCCCTCCGAAAACCGCTGTGAATACGTCCCTGTACGCTTGCTCTCCGCCATCCATGGCTCCGAGCATTTTCGGAGGGAGCCACACGATCTGCTCCCGTAACATTGTCAGTCCAACGCTAAGGTGAGATCTAGTGGTCTTTGAAATCAGATACTTGCGGCGGGGTCACCAAAACTGTGATTTTGGGTGACCGTGATAAGGCGAGATTTCTCATCGTTATCCACGGATAGCATGAGATTTATTCCGTTGACGATCATCAACTAATTGATAAGACGAGATATTTAGCATCAAAAATAGGGAAGGTAAAGGGCTAATGGCTTTATTGGGGAGGTCTGGGAAGAAAACCGGACTAAAGGTGATGGGTCGAAATAAAATAGCATTGCTACGCTGTGAATGCTTCAGCAGCGGGGGCGTCAAATAGCCTAGCAAGTCATTCAATTTTGTTCCGGCCTGAGCGGGCCTCCAACGGACCGACTTTGCGACGCAGAGCGCCTTTATGTCGGCGAGGGAATACTGGCGTTATGGACCCTGACAATTTGACACAGCTTTTTCAGCGGCTAAGATCAAGGGCAATGCAGCCATCGCTGCATGGGCTAAACGAGGCCTGAGCCCCAACTCTATTCGTCGAAATCCTGCTTCATGAATTTTCATTTGAATTCAGCTGCTAATAAATGGGGTTCGCAGAGGAGAATTCATATGAAAATTAGTTCCAAAAGAGAGTTTCACTCTGTGGTCGGTTCGCTCCGTAGTCTTCTAGCAGACGAAGGAGTTGCAATTAAGACAACGAGAACTCAAGAACTGCTTTCTCAGTCTTTAGGCTACAAGTCTGCAAATGGTTTACTAGCATCTCTGCCTGTCGATATTGAGCTGAACGATGCGGTGTTTCGGAACTTTGACGATCGCTTGAGTAGCAATCACGCTGTTTCGAGTGTTGACGCTACATCGCTCCTTCGATCTTTAGAGGCAGCTCATAGAAGTTACTCAACTGTCTGGAATAGTGATGCTCGATGCTATCCAGAAGAGCTCTCCAAAGATGAGAACTACTGGTATTTAACCGAACATGGCTGGATCCCGTGGAGTCAGATGGACTTTGCAAAAATGAGGGTCGAGCTAAATATCTATAAGGTGGTTCAATCTCATTTCGCACCATTCCTTGATGATGATTCGTTCACCGGTAGCGCAAGGCCTATCTGGACAGCAGACATTGCTAGCGATGAATTTGAGAATCATGCAACTAAACTAGAGAAAGAGTTTGGTGAAATGCCTGATAAAGAGCAGATGTTTTCACGCCCAGATTAAACCATAACAATTGGTAATTGCCGGACGCACACCTATGTTGCGCTCCGGCACGCCGGAAAGACTAGACGATTTATCCCAATCGAAGCCGTCAATCGGAATGTATCCTTCCTATCCTCTCCCTGGCATCCCGCAACTTAAACAGACACGCATTGATAACTCCGAATCAGAAGAGAATCGGTCGTTATACTTCAGGTTCGCCTCTATTCTGTATTCACGCATGCTGGTGGCGCCTTGCATAAAAAGATCCCTCGATAGACTCAAAACTTATTTGCTATAAATACTATAAAAGCTACTATTCTCTCTATAGTCGCTGATTAGAGAGGCCGAGTCATGGCAACTATCGAAGTTGATTTTGAAGTTTTCAAAGAGCTAACAGTTCGTCGAGAGTCTGAGTCGATGACCGAGAATGACGTAATTCGGCTGCTCCTCGGGCTTAACGATCAAGCATCTAAACCGACAGCAGGTAACGAGACTACCGGCGGAAAGCCATGGGTATGTAAGGGTGTTGCCTTTCCCCATGGGACCGAATTTCGCGCAACCTATAAGGGCCAACTTTATACCGGGGTTGTAGCAGAGGGGGCGCTTGTAGTTCAGGGCAAGCGGTTTACTTCACCGTCGTCTGCTGCCGTTTCAATAACGGGCAATCCTGTTAATGGCTGGAGGTTTTGGGAGTGTTTGCTTCCAGGGGAGAAGCACTGGAAAGTTATTGCAGAGCTGCGGAACTAAACATGCCTAGCCAAGCGCGTGATCAGGATGGAGCAAAGGGCCATCCATTTACTCAGCGTTTTACGGTGCGAAAGATTGGAGCAAGTCATGAAATCTGATGGTGTATCGGCTGCATTCTCTTTAATACTAGAGGAAATTGAGGTTGTTGAATCCCAATTGAATCAGGAGGGTTCCGCTGCATTTAGCAAAAGCCAATATGACGACGCTGAAGCTATCAGTAGCGCAGGAAAAAAACTTAAAGAGTTTCGCTCTAAACTGGAAAAATTACAGAGTGAATGGAGCTCTGGAATCGACATAAAAACCCGTGAAAGAGTAAAAATCGAGCCCGGATATTCGATAAGGCCGCACTCTAAATCTGCTCGGACAGGCATCAAAGTGACGCTGGCCAATGGGGCTATAATTCAGAGAGAAAATGCCGCTCAGACGATGGCTGCAACTATCGAGTATTTTGGTCTAGAGAACGTTCGTGCCCTGAGACATACCGTGAGCGGAGTCGACCTGGTATCGACATCGAAGCATCCAAAATATGGGCAAGTTCAAGTCGGTAAATTTTTTGTTTGTACTCACAGCAACACCAAAAGCAAAAAGAAATTGCTGGAGGATCTGTCAATAAAGCTCAATCGACCACTCAAAGTTGAGATTATTGGGTAATAGCCCACAGCCAGTCGCTGTTATCAATGCGTGTCCACTGTATTGGGGCTGGTTATTTCTACTGGTCGGGACAAGGAGAGAGTGTTTGGAAAAGTCTAAAATTGCAGTTTTCATCGACGTTGAAAATCTGACGCAGTGGGTTAAGGACGATGGTACTGAGCGGTTGATGGCAGATATCAGTGCTATTGGTCAGGTGATTGTTCGACGCGCATATGGAGTTTGGAGTAAACCAGGTATCTCCAATTTCCAGGCTCCTTTGAATCGACTAGGATTCGAACTCATCCACAGTTTTCATCCCGTGAGTGGTAAGAACTCTGCTGATATCCAGCTGACTGTTGATGTCATGGAGCATGCGTTGCGGCTAGCTGATGTCGATTGGTTTGTGCTGGCAACGGGGGACTCTGACTTCTCACCGCTATTTCGTCGTCTAAGGGAAATGGGAAAGGAAGTAATCGGGGTTGGCCCTCGTTCACCATTGAGTGAGAGTGTGAAATCGTCCTGCTCTCGCTACATCCATACAGATCCTGTCTCAACCAACACGAGAGAGCTTGAGTTCGATGATGCAGCCGAGATCGTAGAATCCATCCTGGCTGCAAGTACAGAACCCCTACCGCTAAACGTGCTGAAACAAGGTGTCCTCAACGTCAATAGCGCATTCAGTGAGAAGGACATGGGCTTCGGCTCTTTTTCCACGTTTTTGAGGGCCATAGATACAGTGGCCCTTAAAATGTCGCCTGGCAGCAATACTATTTGGTTGGCAGAGCTGATTACAACAGATAGCCCCCGCCAGCCTAGTGCTGATTTGAAGCCTGGAAGCCGAGAGAGTTATCAAGCTCTGCTACGCAAGAAAAAATGGGTCACGGTACCTAGAGAGTTGCTTGGGCTTGTTGGTGATAGGCTTAGAGATTTACCTCCCCTCGAAAAGCAGGAGTTGATCGAGGAGCTAATAGTACGCATCGCACCGGTGCGAAAGGACGTTACCGCAGCAGATATCCGAAAGGCCATTGTCCTGCTTTATAAGGCTCAGATGTTTGAGCTGATTGACGACACTCAACACAATAGTCGGTTGCTGAAGCTAAAGTCTGAGCTTGACCATATGAAAGAAGTGGATATGGCATTTATGCGCAGACTGAGGTCTGCGTGTACCGAGAACAATATTGCGTTTGAGCCCGCAATTTTCCGAGATCTACTTTTTACCAAACCAGCAATGCCGGATCTATCTACGATGTTAAGGGCTGTTGAATTGGAAGAGGTGGCTTGAACATCAGCGCTGCAATATCTATCCCACCACTCTGGCGGGTTTGGGAATGTCCGCAGCAACGGGGTAGAACCCGATTACCACTTCACTTCAGTGGAGGAGCATAACATGAGCTTAACATCTGATTGGTTTGAAGATGCACCGAACAGGAAGAAACGGTGGGATGGAGAGGGATTGTCATTGAAAGAAGGAGTTATGGTGATTTCTGGTGTATGGAAGCAGGTTGAAGGGGTGGCGTATCCTGTTGGTTGATCACCGCGACGATCACAACCAACAGAGGAATGATACGCCATGTCCAAGTCTAACCTGCATGCTCTTTCACAACCAGAGGTAGCCGGCAACGATCCCTTGCACGAGTTAATCCGTCAGGGTGCCCGTGATCTGATTGCACAGGCTGTCGAGACGGAGCTGGAGAGCCTGTTGAAGCAGTGCGCAGACGTCAAGACACCGGATGGCCGCCGTGCTGTGGTGCGCAATGGGCACCTTCCCAAACGCACTGTTCAGACCGGCGTCGGCGACGTAGAAGTCCAGGTTCCCAAAGTCCGGGACCGCAGTGGCTCTGGCATTCGCTTCAACAGCCACCTGCTGCCACCCTACCTGAAGCGTGCCCGGAGTCTGGAGGAACTGATTCCCTGGCTCTACCTGCGGGGCGTCTCCTCCGGTGACTTCCAGGAGGCCCTGAGCGCGCTGGTCGGCGAGCAGGCCAACGGGTTGTCGGCGAACACGGTCTCCCGGCTCAAGGCGAAGTGGCTGGATGAGCACAAGGACTGGCAGCGCCGGGACTTGAGCCAGAAACGCTATGTGTACTGGTGGGCCGACGGCGTGTACAGCAACGTCCGGCTGGACGATCGACTCTGTCTGCTGGTAATCATCGGCGTGACTGAGCATGGCCACAAGGAATTGGTGGCTGTCGAGGATGGCCACCGGGAGTCCGAGGCCAGTTGGCGAGAGCTGCTCACGGACTTGCGGGAACGTGGTCTGGAGCCGTCGCCCAGGCTGGCTGTGGGTGACGGCGCACTGGGCTTCTGGAAGGCTCTGAGCAAAGTGTTTCCGGACACCCGGCACCAGCGGTGCTGGGTGCACAAGACGGCCAATGTGCTGGACAAGCTGCCCAAGTCGGTGCAACCGAAGGTGAAGTCAGCCTTGCATGAGATCTACCTGGCAGAGACTCGTGACAGCGCCCACAAGGCGTTTGACAGCGCTTTGCGGCGGTTCCGGGACAAGTACCCGAAGGCCATGGAAAACCTGGAGAAGGACCGGGATGAGCTGCTGGCCTTCTACGATTTCCCGGCGATTCACTGGATTCACTTACGGACCACCAATCCGATTGAATCCACCTTCGCCACAGTACGGCTGAGAACCAAGCGGAGCCGGTCTTGTGGCAATCGCGACACCACGTTATCGATGGTGTTCAAGTTGCTCCAATCCGCCCAGAAACGCTGGAAGCGGATCAAGGGGTTCAACCAACTGAAGCTGGTCGTGGACAACGTGCAGTTTCAGGATGGAATACCGGTGGAGGATCAATCTGACAGGAGCGCTGCCTGATGGTCATACACCAGATTTGACAATAACTCTGAAAGAAGTTGAAGAGGCTCTTTTTGCAAATTACAGCTCAGCGTATCCAGTGGCAACGGAAATGGCGGAATATATCTTTGAAACCTGGACTGCCCGTCGTGTAGCCATGCTTAAAAAAGAAAGCCGAGAAATCCTTTTTGAAATTTGGGACGGTCGTCTATCTTCTCGCCTTTCATCGAAGTCAGCTGGAGAAACGTAGCGGGTATAGCTTCACTCAAAACGTCGCTACCTCAGGCTCATTCTTGGGGATGGTTACAGTTTTCTCGACCACCACCGGAGTGTAAACATCCCTGTTTCAGTTGCACCGCTGATTAGAGTTTTCCGCTCGTTGGTGTTTCGCCAGGTATTCCCATGGCGTCAGGTCTTCCAGTGAATCGTGAGGGCGCTCATCGTTGTATTCCGTCATCCAGGATTCGGTCAGTTCTCGGACTTCGGTGAGATTCCGGAAGACATACATATTCAAGATCTCGTCCCTGTAAGTCCGATTGAAGCGCTCAACATACGAATTCTGAGTTGGTGTGCCCGGCTTGATAAACTCCAGCTCGATACCGTGTTGCTCAGCCCAATCTGCCAAGGCCATCGAGATGAATTCAGGACCGTTATCCATGCGTAGTTTGGCCGGGTAGCCTCGCCAAGCAATGATGCGCTCCAGAACTCGTATGACCCTCGGTGCTGGCAGGTTCAGGTCAATCTCAATAGCCAGCACCTCCCGGTTAAAATCGTCCACCACGTTGAAGGTGCGGAACCGGCGACCACAGAACAGACTGTCGCTCATGAAATCCATGGACCAGCATCGATTAACGGTGACTGGTACGCTGTAAGCGCCGTTAAATCGACCCACTTGCCCTAATCGTATTGAGCCACTTTTTTCAAAGCCAACAACTCGGCATTCCAGGGCAGCAAGGCTTCAAGCTTCTCCAGCGTGTCGGCCTTAGCAATTCGTTCCAGCACATGGTGGATATAAGCGGAAGGCTCCAGGCCATTGGCCTTGGCGGTTTCGATGAGCGAATAGCAGGTGGCGCTGGCTTTCGCCCCTTGTGAGGTATCGGCGAAGAGCCAGGCCTTTCTGCCGAGGGCAAACGGGCGAATAGCGTTCTCGGCACCGGCATTGCTGATGTTCAGGTCACCGCGTTCGCAGTAACCAACCAGATAGTCCCACTGGTTCAGGGTGTAATCCATGGCCTTACGGGTGAGCAGGCCTTTCATCACCTTGGCGGCATTTTTCTCCAGCCAGGCTTTGAAGGTGTTGAGCAATGGCAGACTCTTTTCCTGACGTAACTGATAGCGCTCTTCATCGCTCAGATCTCGGGCGGCCTTTTCAATGGCGTACAGTTTGCGGATGTGGCTCAGGGCCACATCCGCTTTTGAGGGCTGGCCCTTTTTGCCTTTGGCCGGCGCAGCCCGGGACGCTTCCACGAACTTACGTCTCGCGTGGTCCCAACATCCGATTCGGGTCAGCTTGTTCGCGGCACAGACCTGACCGTAGCCGGAATAGCCATCGGCTTGCAGAATGCCCTGGAAGTCATCCAGCAGGCGCACCGGCACTTTGCCACCTCGCGATGGGTCGTACTCGAACAGAACCGAGGGTTGTCCCGGTGGGCCACCCCGGGTGACCCACATCCATTTGTCGGAGTGGACCGATTTGCCGTCTTCCTTGAGCACCTGGATCCGGGTTTCATCGGCTTGCAGGTAATCACTGCCGTTCTGGGTTTCCCGCATCAGGTTGATCAGCGGTTGGAAGACGTCATTCAACCGGATGATCCAGTGAGCCATGCTGGTGCGACTCACTTCATGCCCCAGGCGCTGGAACATCTGTTCCTGCCGGTACAACGGCAGGCCGTCGGCATACTTGGAGGTAATGAGGCAGGCCAGCAGTGATGGGGTGGCGATGCACTTACCCAGCGGGTGTGCTGGCCGAGCAGCCGCAACAATCCGTTCTTCGCCGTCCTGCTCGAACACCGCCTTTTCCTGCCAGTACTCCAGCACTTTCAGTTGGGCCGGGATATATTCAAGCTCTTCTTTCACCTTGGTGAAGAAGGTCTTGGTGGCACCGGCTTTCTCTTCGTCGCTGAGGGTCAGTTCAATGCGCTCGCGCAGTAGCGTATCAGAGAAGCCACGCTGACGACGCTTGCGGGAACGACGAGGAGCGTCGGCCTCTTCGACATCCTCGGGCAGCTCCTCGCGCAGTTCATCAATCTCGATTTCCAGCTCCGCTTCATCGAACAGCAGGATCTGGTTGGGCTGCTTTTCACTGCTGGCCGCGAACTGCTGGATCTTCTTGTGACGCAGCAGTTCTTCGAGGATGGCGATATAGTTGTCGCGACGCTGGAGGGTCTCGTCGTGCTGTTTCAGTTGAACTTGTTGGTTCTGGAGGGCGTCTTCTTTAGCGGCCAGCTGTGCTTGCAGATTGCTGATAACAGACATCATTTCAGCGGTGGAGAGACCGCTGAAATCGGGAGTTGAAGAGGCGTTATCAGGCGTTGATTTCATGGCGAAATTATAGCAAAAACAACGTCCTGGCACACCAAAAAAGTGCTACTAAAAGCACTATCCAACGCTCTCATAATGCAGGGTTTTATGGCCTCTCAACAGCGTGATGTCGTAGCCGTCCAGCAGCCAGTTGATCTGCTCACCGGTCAGCGACATCAAGTCATCCGCGGGTCCTGGCCATTTGAACTTTTCTTCAGCCAGAGCTTTGTAATAGAGCACAAAGCCGTTGTCTTCCCACATCAGGCATTTGATCTTGTTCCGCTGCCGGTTGGTGAAGGCATAAAGCGCTCCAGAGAACGGGCTGTGCCCCAGTTCCTGTTCCACCAGCAGGGCTAGGCCGTTGGCCTGCTTGCGGAAGTCGATCGGCTTTCGGTACAGATAGATCTCCGGCAGATCCCAGGAGGGACGCAGATAGCGGTGACGCATCACATCTGCCTCAGCACCGCGCCCAGCAACTCAATGTTGCCAGCGTGCAGGCCGGTGATTGATACGCCGCCGGGCAGTGACACGGTCAGACCGGCTCCGGCATTCGCAACCGGTGCCACGCGGGCGAATCCGGATCGAGTTTGAACCGGCTTGCTGGGCTCCTCGCGGCCAGTCAGCTTCTGCCGCCAGTAGACAAACCGGTGGTAAACAAGGGACTCTTGTTTGCAGTAGGCGGCACCGGACAGGCCCGAGGCCTGCCAGTCCGATAGCGTCTGTTGCCAGAACTGATGTAAATCAGGGGTGGTCATCGGATTCCTCCTTCATTTGAAAGCAGGAATCAGTGTGGCGAAATTCAGTTGCCAGCCACAGGTGCGGATTTATTGGCGCTTACGGTACGCTCAATGGCTCCGGGTTTCGTGTCGGGAGTCGTTTCTTGCCCCGTCGTCGTTTGTTCAGGTTGAGAGCACAATACAGCCGGTGTACCCGCTTGTGATTCCATCCGTGACCCCAGCGTCTCAGCACCTTGAACAGCTTGCTGAAGCCGTAGGCGGGATAGCGTTCAGTCGCGCTTTGAAGTGCTGCAATCACCGGTTCATCCCGGGAGGTATCTGGTCGATACCGGTACACAGAGTCACTGATGCCAGCGATTCGGCAGGCCCTGCGGATGCTGACACCGTGAGCCTGCTTGAGGTAATCCACCAGTTCTCGTCGAACGGCTGGCTTTACAGCTTTTTTTCGATCACATCCTTCAGCAGCTTGTGATCCAGGCTCAGCTCGGCGTACATCTGCTTCAGCCGGCGGTTTTCCTCTTCCAACTCTTTGAGGCGCTTCACATCAGAGGCCTCCATGCCGCCATACTTCGATTTCCAGTTGTAGTAGGTCGCATCGGAGATGCCGTACTCCCGGCAGACTTCCTTGACCAGGCGGCCGCCCTCGACCTCCTTCAGGATCTTGACGATCTGTGACTCGCTGTACCGTGATTTCTTCATGTCGTTCTCCGTTTGCCTCATTGTAGGCCGGAGAACTCTAATTACGCATGCGCCGATTTTAGGGGATGGTTACAATGTCCAGACGCAGAAAATATAGCCCAGAGTTCAAACGCGAAGCCATCGCCTTAACCCGGCAACCCGGTGTGAGTTGTCGCCAGGTAGCCTTAGAGATCGGCATCAATCCCAACCTGTTATCCCGGTGGCGCAGAGAAGCGGATGAGGAAACGGATAAGGCCTTTAAAGGCTCTGGTTCCCCCAGAGACGAAGAGGTTGCCCGCCTCAAGCGAGAATTGGCCCGCGTGAAGAAGGAGCGTGATTTTTTGCGCGAAGCGGCAGTGTTCTTCGCAAAGGAGTCGTCCTGAGGTATCAGGCGATTCAACGTTGTCGCAATACTTTCCCAATACGTCTTATGTGCCGATGCCTGAAGGTGTCGGCCAGCGGTTATTACGCTTGGGTCTCTCGCCCTGAGTCCGCCAGGTCAAAGGCGAATCAGCACTTGCTGTCACGCATCAGAGAGATTCATGACGATAGCGGGGGCATGATTGGCTCACCCCGTATGCATGAGGATCTGGTTGCTGAGGGAGCCTCAACCAGCCTGAACCGCGTCGCGCGATTGATGGCCAAACACGGCATTCAGGGGTGGCCACGCAAGAAGCGCGGACGCTTGGGACGTCAATCTTATCGACCACCGGGAATCCGGAATCATCTGGAACGGGATTTCTCCGCTCTGGAGCCAGACACCAAATGGGTGACGGATATAACAGAGATCCCGACGCAGGAAGGAAAGCTCTTTCTCTGCGTGGTTCTCGACCTGTTCAGCAAGCTGATCGTTGGCTGGTCGATGCATCACCGACAGGATCGGCATATGGTAATCAGAGCGGTTGAGATGGCCGTTTGGCAGCGCCAGGGGAAAGTTCCGGTGATATTGCATTCAGATCGAGGCAGTCAATTCACCAGCGGTGATTACCAGCGCTATCTCGGCAGCAACCGACTGGTGAGCAGCATGAGCGCGGTCGGTCATTGTGGTGATAATGCGGCCTGCGAGGGGTTCTTCGGCATGCTCAAGCGTGAGCGAATTCACCACCGGCGCTACCGAACCCAAAATGAAGCACGAGCTGATGTCTTCGATTACATTGAGCGGTTCCATAATCCTAGGATGCGACGTAGAGTTGCTGCTCAGGACAGAAAACTGTTCGCCGTTTTAAAACCGTCCGTGGAAACGGGGTAGAACCCCTGATTAAGAAAGTCTTGCTCGACCATTCGCTTTTCGTCGATGAGAGACTCGACGTATGCGACGTAATCCTCATCACCCTCATCATCCTCAAAGTCAAAATCAAACTTCGACTCAATAGCTTTGAGATCAGATTCGAATTTGCATTCAAGTTCTTCGGCGTATTTACGGAAGACCTCGATCTTGTTCTTAAAAATGGCTTTATGGATCTCGAAAACGATTCTTTTGTCACCCATGAGGCACATCCTTTCGCTTCATATGATGCCTTTGATAAGTGGCGCCCGACTAGGGCATCCGGTGGAGGCCCATCGGGCCGGAACAGACTTAATGCACTTGTTACAAGCTCAATCAAAAACCGGCCTCATAAAACTGCGCTCACAGCTTAGTACACAACGAGTTTCTTCGGCGTATCTGAAGGCGGCCTGGCAATCTGAGTCTTGGAACGAGGCCTCACGGTATTTTTCATAGGCTGCCAGAGACTCGAAGGTGAATAGTGCGATGGCGATATTGTTGGCACCCTCGGAAGGCAAATAATACCCATGATGCTGACCGCCGAACCTCTGAACCAGAGGTATCCACATCTTGGAATAGCGCTCGAACTCGGCGGCTTTGTATGGATCTATGACGTACTTTAGGTAGCAGGTAACCACTTGAACTCCCTTTCAGTTGGCCTTGTAACGCTGAGCGCACCGGTGACCTTTACAGAGCGAAGCGGCGTATAGGACATCCGCCTGACGCGCCTTGTCGGGCCTTTTTCACAGGCCTAGCAGGTTTGAGACAGGAGGCCAAGCACGCGCCGCCAATATGGCCGCAAGTCCGAAGATAAACCCGTATCTATGGATTTTATATTTCAGCTCACCGCCCTTATCCAGTTTTTCGATCTGTGCTCGAGTAATGCTGAGCTTACTATCTAATCGTTTTAGTACGTCATCCAGATCAATGCTCTCTCCAGTGCCACGAACAGTCACCTGCCGAGCTCCTTTTGACTGGGCATCGTGGAGGTCTCTCTGATCTTGCTCGATATCCTGCTGCACATCAAACAGGTGATAAATCTGTGGAGTCCATTCAAGTCGAGAGGCCAGTGTCAATGCAGACGTAAGCAGTAGAGCCCAACCTAGGAGTTCCATAATATCTGCCGCCGGAGATGTACCGAACGATGCAGTTTGAATTGCAAGCCCGAGAAGGGTGAAGGTGAGACCGAGTATATAGAACTGGAACTTCTCTTGGATCCTTTGTCCCGCCTCGGTATTCGACTCAGCCATGGCTGCTCCTTGTTAGGCAAAGTTACCACTGGACATCTATGACTCGGCCATTCGACGTTTCACACAGCCCGACCCCGCCGGCCGTGGTGAAACCGGAGGAATCGGCATACTGAAACTTGCAACGCATGGTATGACCTTTGTTGCCGAACAAAACAGCCTGCATGCTTCCTGTGTAGCTCTCTACTACGCTGAAGCTCGTGCCACTCGCGGTAGCATATCCTCCGCTAGAGGAGGTAGCAGTACCGAAACCAGTCCCTATGCTAGTAGAACGGCCAACCATGACCGCTTTGCCTGTAAATGTTTCTCCATCCGGCATAGTTACTTCGAGATTGTCGTGCTGCATACCCTGTGTGTAAGCAATTGAAAGCGGCTGCCCAGAACTGCGGACCATGCCGTTCATAGTTCCGGCACAAGCGCTCAAGGCGACACAAATTAAAACAATCAAGAGTCTCATATGCCTTCCTACTTGACTCCCAACGCTTGCAGCATGCGCGCCCACGAAATGAAGCCGAAGGCGCAATGTAGTGGGCGTCGCTGTGCCTGCACTGGTTATGCGAGATCAACGTCAGCCTGATAGTCCGGGAGGATTCTCCAATTATCCTCAAATTCGACGACATCCTTGATATTGAGAATCGCCTGCGGAGAAGCGCCGCCTCCAGGACGGCGATAGTCATGCCTCTCCATAAAAGCCGAGTACCGGGCGACGATCTTCTGTTGTATGTCGCGTTCAGTGCAGATGAAAAATCTTGCTCCGCTGATTCCTGAATCACCCAGCCGCACCAAGACCCAGACCAAATTCGGATGTTTAAGCGGTTTCAATGGACCAATTGTTTGACGATTATCCTCGTCGATACTGTGGTCGCACCACTTATCGATAGAGGACTGAACCAACGCACCCGTCGTACTCGCTTTAACCTGAACAGGAAATGACTTGAGAGATTCAGAGTGAACCGCTGTGACATCGAATCCGGGAACGTTTCCAGAATAAGGAGAAGCGTAGTAGCCAAGTGTCCCCAGTACCGCCGACACTAGATGCTCCCCAACCTGTCCCGTTAATTTATTCGATACACCAGATGCCATACTCTCAGCTATTCCATTAGTGCATAACGCCCGGCTCATGCGCCGGTTTGGAGCCGCGAAGCGGCGGAAAAACGGTCGCTGTGCAGCCGATTGTTATGCATTTTTATGATGCATGTGCTCGACCTCGCCACTGCTAAAATCCTGAAGTACCGCCTCTACTAGATTCATAGCATCAATTTCAAGGTCTTTGTCGAACTGCGTAGACATGTACGTGACCACGACTCTCCCCAGCTTTAGTTCTCGATTGTCTGGAGTTACAAGATATGAATTCTCAGGAATCAGCGTTTTCTGACTCTCTACACCAAATCCATCTGATCCTACTGAAACATGACGATCAAGCCATAAATTAAAAGCACAGGGCTCATGCCCCTCGTCTCTGACAACTATTTCGGTCGAATTGACAGACATTACCGATGGGTCTTTCTCGGCTATTTCTCTGGTTTCCTGATCTTTTCCGTCAAACTCTAGCTTGAAATCAAGATAATGGTTCCTGAGAAGTTTCATTTGAATATTGACTATTTGGATACAGCCATCCCAGTCTTCCCCACGAGGCTTTCTTATCAGTTTTAGCCCCATTTCGTAAAAATCCGCATACTCCTTCGCGCCGGATTGAAAGCCTACGGTTGTAACTATTATTCCTGTGCTATTGGGGATGTCCGTTGTAAGCCCGTGTAGGTTTCTAACATGCAACAAACTAACCGCGTGGCCATAGTGCTTGCATTCTATAAGTACCCGGTGAACTATCCCGGCGTACTTATATTCCCAAAAAACATCTATTTGGTGCTCAACGCCTGACTTTCCTTTGATCTTAACATTATGTCTTACGTCAATATTCTCAACACCCTGAAGAGTAAGGATTTCTCCATAAATTTTCTGAGCCAACTTCTCATAACATGCGGAGGTTTCAGAAACTTTCACACCTTACTCCTTGATGCATAACAGCAATTATGCAGCAAGCTTTATTATTGCAGAAATTTGACTGCGTCATTATTACTGACTTTGAACCATCAATCGCGCTGCACATGAAGCGATAAAACAATAGCTTAGCCGAGCATAGATATCTCTGCCATGTGATCATTCAGCGTCTGCAATTTGCTCTGCCAATCATACTGAATGAAATGGCTGTGATTTGCTTGGAGGCTCTGGAGGAAACCCCTAAACTGAATGTTCGCTTTTGTTTATTAGTTGCGGGCTTCAACCATTCACCGTAAGAGCCCGTGGAATCCGATCATTTCGCTGCCGCGAACGCAACCCAATCAGAAGTAAAGGCACCACGATCATGGCGCTGCCCACGGCGAACCAGAGGTCGGGCATTTCATTGAAACCTACCCATCCGATCAACACCGCCCAGATCAGTCCGGTGTATTCAGCGCTGGTGACCTGATTTGCATCCACCTGCTGGTACGCGAGCAGGACGGTCATGTTGTAGCCCAGGATGAACAGCGCCGAGCCTGAGGCACTAATTAGCATTGAGCCGTCCCAATGGGCGCCTTCCCAGAGTGCCAAAGCCCCGGCGGCTGGAACAATCAGCAGGTAGTTAAGGAACAGCTTGTGGATCGTGGACTGCTGCTTGGGCAGCTTGCGCACCATCACGGCATTGATGGCCAGAGTGAAGGCCGAGCCCAGTGCGGCGATGGCTGCCCAATCAAATTCGACTGGTCTCAGGATCAACACGATGCCCAGAAACCCGCTGAATACGGCGGTCACGCTCATGGGCGTCAGGCGCTCACCAAATACCAGCGCAGCGAGGACCATCACCAGGATCGGAGCGGCGTAGAACACGGCGTTGGCAGTCGCGAGGGGCAGATTGCCCAGGGCTATGACCATGCAAAGCATGCCAGCAAGATGAATGTGCGCGCGAAGGGCATGGATTTTCAGACCCGCGAACAGGTACTCCCGGTTCAGTTTGCCAGCTAGCGGTAGGAGCATGAACAGCGTCAGGACGCAGCGCAGGAAGGCAAACTGGAAAATCGGAGCACCGGGTTCCAGTAGCTTGATAAAGACATCGGAAATGATCGCCATAGCGTTGCCGATCACCAGCAAAAGTATGGCGCTATTGACGGTTTTTCCTGACATGGTACCTCCCTTAAAGTTTCGGCGGCGACGGCTTCAAGCCCGCTTCGCAACTAGGTGAATTTCGTTTAGTACCGCTCAGTGCCAGAGACCACAGACAAGCGCCAAAAGGACGTTGAGAGCTTGGAGTCTCACGTTAAAGTTGTATGGCGTTTTTTCAGAGACGGCTAAAACAGTGGCTGAAGCCTTGGTAGCTCTGGCTTGAGCAATCCCACGTATCATGAGATCGAATCTCAATCTCGAGTTGGATTGACAACATGGAGGGCAGTCTAAGTGGGTGCTAATATCCGATAAAATGATCAATATTCACGTGCTATTAGAAAATTAGATAATGAAGCTGCCACCCCTGAAAGCCCTGCCTGTTTTCGAAGCCGTTGCCCGTCTCAACAGCTTTTCACTCGCTGCCGATGAGTTGGCGGTGAGCCAGAGTGCCGTCAGCCATCAGATCAAGCAGCTGGAAACCTACCTGGGCGAGCAGTTGTTCTGGCGCAGTGGACGGACGCTGTCGCTGACCGATGAGGGCCGGCAGTACCTGGATGCGGTCAGTTCAGCGCTGTTGCAGATTGAGCGGGCCAGTGAGCAGATTCTGGGGCATGAGGAGTCCTTGCTGAGGCTCTCGGTGTTCAGTTCGTTTGCCGTGCGCTGGCTGGTGCCACGGTTGCCGGATCTGAAGCGGTTGCATCCTCAGCTGGATCTGGCGCTGGAGATGAGTAGTGGCAATCCGGTGTTGTCGGACCGGGTTGCAGATTGCTTTATTACCGTTAAGCCTTCTTCGCCGGCATTCAGCTATGAGCTGCTTTACGAGGAGCGTCTGTTCCCCGTGTGCAGCCAGGATTACTGGCAGAAGATACGCCGGGAGCTGGCGTTGGAAGAGGTTGCCGGCGACCCGGCATCGGTGTCGTTAACGCCGGCGATGATGGCGGAGTTTCCGTTGCTGTCGACCTACAGCATCTATAACCGGCAGGGTGGGGATTGGGAAGCCTGGTATCGTGAAGCGGGCCTGGACCTGCCCAAATCCTGCCGTTTACTGCACTCGAGTCATATGCTGCTGTCGCTGGAGGCTGCGCGCTTCCACCAGGGAATTGCGCTGACCAACGACTATATGCTCAGCACCCGCAAGGATTCCGGTGACTTTGTGCGCTTGCCCTGCCACTCCGTTATGACGGGCGACATTTTTTACTTTGCATGGAAAACCAGCCGTCGTCGTGAACGAGGGATTCAGCTTCTGCGGCGTTGGCTGGTTTCAGAAGCGATCAATTCAGGATTACGTCCGGAGGAGGTCTCTCAGTAAACATTCGCTTTATCGGGTGCTTTTGGGGTGAAAGCGCAGCGGTCTGGCTTGATGTCCAGTAGCGGAGTGCCATCCAGACAGTCCAGGCCGCGCACGATCAGGGTCCCTTTTTCTATACGAACCAGTTTGACCATGGACGTGCCAATCGGGTTGGGTCGCACCGGGGAGCGCAGGGCGAAGGTGCCGAAGGTCTGGCCGTCGCTTCTGGGGCTTTGCCGGATCAGGTCCCGGCGGCTCTGGTCGAGCCAGTAAAGCACCTCAATGGTGTCGTAGTCTTCGAGCCCCGCCAGCGCGTTGTGCCAGACGGGGTCCAGAACCAGCTGGCACTCCGGGCCGTCAAGGCGGCCCTGGCGCGGGCAGTCCTTGCGATCGCGCCAGGGGGTATGAATGGTGCCGATGAATCGCAGCGTTGCATCGGAGGCCGGTTCAAGTGCCACGGCCTCCTCATTCGGACGCAAATCACCAGGATCGTTCATCGGCTGGCCCACGCTTTATTGCTCGTCATTTCTCTTCTCTGGGTGGGCGCTCGACCACCTTGCGTTTGCCCTTGGCACAGCGCGAAAGCGCTTTCAGGCCGTCGGCATCGAAAGCATCGACGCGGATCACATCATAGAGCGCTTCCAGTGCTTCCAGCAGTTTGTCGCACTCGTCTGCCTTGACCACGCCCTGGGCACAGGCCCAGTCAACCAGTTCCTTGCGCTGATGCCCCATCAACAGGTCAATGCCGCCCAGTTCGTCTTCATCGCGGTTGCGCATGGCGTCATGCAGCCGGCTGCGCATGTCCGCGGTCTCGTTGGCCAGCTTGTAGGCATTGAGCACCCGCCCGAGCGGATCTTCCGGGTCCATGGTGGTGTAGGTACCGCGACTGATGCGCTGGCGTACCGGGGTGTCCTTGACGATGGATTCCGCGACCTGTGCGCCCAGCTTGTCGTCCGGGCCGTTCAGGCCAGTGGCACCCAGCGGGAACACCAGCAGTCGCAGGGGCCAGCGCAGGGCCGGAACCGGGAAGTTGATGATGGCTTCGCGCATGGAGCCCTGTAGATCCCTGAGGCAGGTCTGTAGGCACCACTCTACCAGCGGCCGCTGGTCATCCGGGTAACCCTCCTCATGCCATTGTTTGATGACGGCGGTGGCGTAATAGAGTTGCACCAGGCAGTCGGCCATGCGCCCTGAGAGGCGTTGCCGGGCCTTGAGGCCTCCACCAACGGTCAGCAGAGTGACGTCAGTCATCAGGGCGAAGGCTGCTGAGAACCGCGCCAGCTGTCGGTAGCTGGACTTGATGTTGCCTTGCCGTGGCACCGATTCGGCCCATCCCCTGGTCAGTCCCAGCAGCAGGGCCCGAAGGGCGTTGCGGGTGGTATGGGCCAGATGCCGGTAGAAGATACCGTCGAATTTCTTCGCTGCCTTGTCCTCGTCTTCCATGCCTGCTGCTTCGATTTCCTCAACAATGAACGGATGGCAGCGGATGGAACCCTGGCCGAAGATCATCAGGCTCCGGGTAAGGATATTGGCGCCTTCCACGGTGATCCCGATGGGGACCGCCTGGTAGGCCCGGGCCAGGAAGTTGCGGGGGCCGGTGATGACACCGCGGCCTGCCACCACGTCCATGGCATGGTTGATGACTTCCCGCATCAGGTCGGTATTGCGGTATTTCAGCACGGCGGACGGCACCGAGGGCCGCACGCCACGGTCCAGCATGCCGGAGGTCAGCAGCCGGGCAGCGTCCATCATGTAGGTGTAGCCTGCGATGGGCTCCAGGGCTTCCTGTACGCCTTCAAACTGGCTGATGGTACGGCCGAACTGTTCCCGGGTGTAGGCGTAGGAGCCGGTGGCCAGGCTGGCCACCTTGCCGGCGCCGGTGCCCAGGGCCGGCAGCGAGATGGAACGGCCGATGGACAGGCATTCCAGCAGCATGGTCCAGCCCTTGCCGAGCATATCCTGGCCGCCAATGACCTGTTCCATGGGGATGAACACGTCGTTGCCCCAGGTGGGACCATTCATGAAGACGGTGTTCATGGGCAGGTGGCGGGCACCGGCGTTGACGCCACCGGTGTCCTTCGGCACCAGCACGCAGGTCACGCCGATCTCATCCGAATCGCCCAGCAGCTTGTCCGGATCGTAGACCTTGATGGCAAGGCCAATCAGTGTCGCCACCGGTGCGAGCGTGATGTAGCGCTTGTTCCAGGTGACTTTCAGGCCCAGCACTTCCTTGCCGTTCCATTTGCCCTTGCAGACGATGCCTTTGTCCGGAATGGCGCCGGCGTCGGAGCCGGCCACCGGGGAGGTGAGGGCGAAACAGGGAATCTCGTCGCCGCCGGCCAGTCTGGGAAGATAATGCTGTTTCTGCTCATTCGTGCCGTAGTGCATCAGCAACTCGCCCGGGCCGAGGGAGTTGGGCACCATCACGGTAACGGCAGCCGATACGCTCCGGGTGGAAATCTTCATCACGATTTCAGAGTGGGCGGTGTTGGAGAACCCCAGGCCGCCGTCTTCTTTGGGAATCACCAGGCCGAAAAAACCGTTCTCACGGATAAACTTCCAGACCTTGTCCGGCAGGTCGTACTGCTCGTGGGTGATCTTCCAGTCGTCGAGCATGGCGCAGAGCTTTTCCACCGGGCCGTCCAGGAAGGCCTGTTCCTCGCTGGTGAGGTGCGCCGGCTTGGCGTCCAGCAACTTGTTCCATTTGGGCTTGCCGGAGAAAAGTTCGCCGTCCCAGTCCACCGAGCCGGATTTCAGGGCTTCCGCCTCGGTATCCGAGAGTTTCGGCAGCCGGCTGCGCACCCAGCCAAGCAGGGGGCGGCTGAGCTTGTCGAGGCGCAAGTCGCCGGGAATAACAAGGATTAACGCCAGCGCCAGCAGTACACCGCCACAAAGAATGCTGATCAGGTGCCATTCATCCTGGAACAGACCCACAACGGTCGCAATGGACATGACGGCAGCGGCTGTGGTGCCGCCTATACCCAGGTAGATCAGCACCAGGGCACTGATCAGCAGAAGTAGAACACTCATGTGAAGACCTCCGTATCGTGAATGCAATCAGCGAGAAACTGACCTTTACCATCGGTCAAAGCCTGACCAGTTGCAAGAGGCGTGGGGGCGGGATGTAAAGATTGATTGCAGTAATGAAAAGCATTGTCAAAAACCCGCAAGTTTCTCTCCATTGATTGATCCAGACTGCAACTTTCGGAGAACACATAGCCTCATTCAATAAAAAGTACCCGGAGCCTAATGATGTTTAGCCAGCTCACCGTTGCGAAACGCCTTGCCCTTGGCTTTGGTCTGATTCTGTCGCTGATGATTGCCATAAGTCTGGTTGGTAATCATCGGGTCGGTTTTATCGACAGGACCCTGACCGACGTGGGTGATGGCGCCGCCGTGAAGCAGCGCTACGCCATTAACTTTCGGGGCAGTGTCCATGACCGGGCAATAGCCATTCGCGATGCAGTACTGGTTGAGAACGACCGGGAGCTACAACGGCACCTCGCGGACATTGAGCGTCTTAAGGGGTTCTATCGGGATTCCGCCGGCCCGATGGATAGGATGTTCCGGGAAGAAGGCGCTAACAGCCGGGAAAGGGAGCTCCTGGCAGCGATCAAAGAGATCGAGCGCAGGGCCCTGACGCTGACCGACGACCTCCTCGAGCTTCGCCTGGCGGGAGAGATCGACCAGGCCCGGGCATTTCTGCTCAGCGATGTCTCTGGCGCTTACTCGGAGTGGTTGAAACGGGTAAATGCCTTTATTGATTACCAGGAAGAGGTGGTTACAGGTGGCGTGGATGAGGTTCGCGAGGCAGCGAGTACATTCAATGCGTTGAACCTGGCCGTCACCGGTCTCGCGGTGGTTCTGGGTGCCCTGGTGGCACTGGTGATCATTCGCCGATTGAAGAAGATTCTTGGCGGTGAGCCCGAAGACGTTGCCCGGGCCATTCGTCAGCTGGCCGATGGTGAGTTGGACCAGGAGCTCCGGACACGGTACCCGGATAGCGTGATGGGCGCGCTGCAGGACACTGTGGAGCGATTGGGCGGCATTATCCGGGAAGTAGGGTCTGCCGCTGAAGAGCTCTCCACTTCCTCCTCTGAACTTGAAAGCACTTCGGATAACAACAGCCGACAGATACGTCTCCAGGCGACCGAGGCGGAACAGATGGCCACGGCGGTGAACCAGATGGCCGCCACGGTGAACGAAGTGGCGGGTTTTGCCGCCAGCGCGGCAACCGCCACCCAGAAAGCCGACATCGAAGTGGAGAGCGGTAATCGCGTGGTGCAGGAAACCGCGGCCTCCATCGGAGAGCTGGCGGAAACCCTGGAGCAGGCAACACAGACTGTGCAGCGCGTGTCCCAGGACAGCGCCAATATCGAAAAGATCATCGAGGTGATCAACGCCATCGCCGAACAGACCAACCTGCTGGCGCTGAATGCTGCGATCGAGGCGGCACGCGCCGGCACCCATGGACGAGGATTCGCTGTCGTGGCCGACGAAGTACGGTCGCTGGCATCGCGGACCCAGGATTCCACCCGGGAAATTCAGGAGATGATTGGAAACCTGCAGGCGGGCGCCGGCCAGGCGACCGAGGTTATGGAAAGCAGTCGGGAGCTTGCCCGCACCACGGTGGACAAGACCAGCGAGGCGGAAGCTGCTCTGGCCCGGATTCGTCATGAGGTGGGTGCCATCAACGACATGAATGCCCAGATCGCCAGTGCCTCGGAAGAGCAGAGTTCCGTTGCAGAAGAAGTTAACCGCAATATCAGCCGCATCCATGATGCCACGGTGGAGACCTCAGCCGGTTCCGAGCAGGTGGCCGGGGCAAGCCGTGATCTGGCCGTACTTGCCGGCCAGCTGCGTTCCAGGGTCAGTGTGTTCCGGTTTAAAGGCTGAGTCCGCAGATCAGCAGCGCCAGGGTTGCCAGCAGCACCCCGACGTTGATGCCGAGGAGTGTGTTGAATTGTTCGGGGCGGTTGAGCGCGCCTGGCAGCTTGACGCTTATCCAGATGGCTGCCGGCAGAGGCGCAAACGCGAGAGCGGTCCACAGCGGCAACCAGCCGATCCAGATTGCCGCCTCAAGAATGCCGTAGCTGCCCAGTAACAGCAGCCCCACCAGGCGGGCGGCGGCCGTCTTTCCGAGCGTAATCACCAGATGCCGGCGCCCGACTTTCCGGTCCGCGTCGGCATCCGGTATCTGATTGATCAGCAGCAACTCACTGACCAGCAGCAGGCCGATGGTGGAAACGGTAAGAGCCGTTGCGTCCAGCCGGGCCCCCAGGGCAATCAGACTGCCAAGAATCATCACCGGTCCGAATCCCAGCCCCGGAGCCAGCAGGCAAATCACCGGTGAGCGGGTAATCCAGCGGGTATAGGTGAGCACCAGAACTACGCCGGCGGCGCCAAGTACCAGCATGGGCAGGCCCCGGAGCCATAGAAAGTAGAGACCAATGGCGACAACCAGCCCCAGGGTGCCAAAGGCGGCAAGTAAAACCTGCCGGGCGGCTGAGGGCACTTCCGGCAAGGCACCACTGCCGCCGGAGAAAGGCGTGCGACGGGTAATCAGATCCAGCCCGGAAACAAAGTCTTCGTACTCATTGAGCAGATTGACGGCGGCATGGGCCAGCAGGGCGCCAATCAGGACGAGCAGGGTATTGAGCAGGGCCGGAGGCTCGCCCTGGTGCCAGGCTACCGCCACGCCAAGGCCGGCACACAGCGGTGCGAGTACCAGGAAATTGGGTCGGGAGGCGCGCACCACCGCAACGGTTTCAGACATCGGGTCCTTCCTCGGCTAACAGAGCGGTTAGTGGGGCAGATGCTCAGACGTAGCCGGCGGCAAACACCAGACCGAGCACAACCGGCATAACCACAAGACTGCCCAGATTGCTCAATAATACCAGCGAGGCGACCTTGTGTGGCTCCTGCCGATACTGTTCCGCCACCATGTAATTGAGTACGGCCGGAGGCAAGGCTGCAAATACCCACAGCGCCGCCACCTGCATCCCGGGAAGATCCAGAACCGCAATCATCGGCCATGCAAGGATCAGACCGCTGGCGGGACAGGCGATGGCGCCCAGCATACCCAGTTTCCAGTCACTGAAATCGATATCAAGCATGCGCACGCCAAGGGCAAAGAGCATCAGCGGTATGCTCACACCACCGAGCATGTTCAGGGTTTCCAGCAGCCATTCCGGCAGGGTCACGCCCCCGAGATTGACCGAGAGCCCGGCAATACTGGCAAATACGATGGGCAGCTTCAGGCGTTTTACGATGGAGGTATGGGGGGCGAGCATGTACAGCCCCACCGAAAAGTGCAGCAGCATTTCCACGATGAATAGCACAATGGCCGCCGGCAGGGCCTCATCGCCAAAGGCCAGTACCAGCAGCGGAAGACCCATATTGCCGGAATTGTTAAACATCATCGGTGGCAGAAAGGTCTTCAGGTTCAGCTTCAGAACCCTGGCCACCGGATACAGAACAATTCCTGATCCGAGCACAACCACCGTGGCGGCCAGTGCAAGCTGGGCGTAGTTCTGCAGCGGAGCCTGCTGGTCAGCAAGAACAGCGAAGACCAGCATGGGCACAAACAGCTCCATGTTGAGAACGTTCAGTCCCTGGATGTCGGGCGTCCGGTAGCGGCCATAGAGTGCGCCGCAACCGGCGATCAGAAATACCGGCAACATGGTGGACAGAATCTGGCCAATCATTGAACAGGCTCCGGGGAATGTTTGGAAGTTTTTATTGGATAAACCGTTAGGTTCGCAAGTATCGCCCTGCTTGGGCAAGTGTTTATCGACGATGTTCGACCAAAGCCGGATATGAACACGGTGGCGACATCGGCAGCCGACGGTTGCGATGGCCGTTCGGGCCCACCACAATACCGTTTTCCAATGTTGTTATCTGCCCTGGAGAGTCCCTGTGTCCAGCCCGTTTGATCAGCCGGTTTCCCGGGAACACACCTGTTCCGTCAAGTTTGATGCCCGCAAGGCGGTTTTTGGCACCGAGGATGTTATCCCGGTCTGGGTGGCCGATATGGATTTCGCGGCACCGGAGGCTGTCACCCGTGCGTTGAGGGAGCGGGCGGAACATCCGGTTTATGGCTACACCCTGTTTCCGGACAGTCTTTACCAGTCGATGATCGACTGGTTTGCCAGTCGCCATGACTGGGAGATCCGGCGCGAGTGGATACTGATGGCGCCCGGCGTGGTGCCATCGATCAACGCCGCGTGCATGGCCTACGCGGGACCCGGTGAGGGCGTCATCATCCAGCCGCCGGTTTATCCGCCGTTTTTCAGTTCGGTGCGGCACAGTGGCCGGGTGGTGATCGAAAACCCCTTGGTGCCGGAGGATCCGGACACCGGAGACCCGGGCCACTACCGCATGGATCTTGATCACTTGGAGCAGTGCGCAGCCCGCCCCGATGCCCGGATCCTGCTGCTGTGCTCGCCCCATAACCCGGTTGGCCGGGTTTGGTCGGAGGAAGAACTGACGGCGGTGCTGGATATTGCTCGCCGGCACCGGCTGGTGGTGGTCTCCGACGAGATTCATTGTGACCTGACCTTCACGGATAAACCCCGCCACACCATGCTGGCGAAGCTGGCCGGTCCTGAAGATGCACTGGTAACGGCGGTCGCACCGAGCAAGAGTTTCAACATGCCCGGCCTCGGCCTGTCCGCTCTGGTTATTCCCGATGCGGACCGGCGCAAGGCAATGAAGGACGTGTTTGAATCCATGCATCTGCCCCAGTGCAATCCGTTCAGTATTGCCGGGTTTGAGGCCGGCTACCGCCATGGTGCCCCCTGGCTGGACGATCTGATGGCCTATCTGCAGGCCAGCCGGGACTATGTGGTGGAGGCTGTTGGCCAGCGCCTGCCCGCCATTCGCGTGTCCGCTCCGGAGGGCACCTATCTCATGTGGCTGGATTGCCGCGAACTGGGCCTGGACGATGCGGGCCTGAAACGCTTTTTTGTCCGGGAAGCCGGTGTGGGCATGAATCCCGGACTCTCCTTTGGCGACCCGGGCAGTGGCTTTATGCGCCTGAACATCGGCTGCGCCAGATCGGTTCTGGAAGAGGTCATTGGCCGCATCGAAGCGGCTCTCTAGTTAGTTGCCCGCTCCTCGTTACTGTCGGCCTTCCAGGGAACAATGATCCTCCACCAGTTGCCAACGAGGAGGCTTGTTCATGCCGGGCATGTCTCCGTTGGTTGCCCGGATAGCCTCCCAGATCTGACCGCCGTGGGTGACCAGGCTGCCAACCGTGTAGCTTCTGGAAAATAGCCACGGGTCCGGTCTTACACACATGCCGGAAGACGTCTCGCCCCGTTTGCTCTTGCCGACGGTTTGGCCGGCACCAGCCTCGGTGCCTTTCTGGCCGTCTCCGGCCCGGGTTTGATCAACCGGTTGCTTACGGCCCTCGCAGTCCGGCACAGAATCCAGCTCTTTCCAGTCGAACGTAATGCCCGGTTCCAGGCCCTCGTGCAATTCGCGGGACTCATACCAACTGCCTTTGTGAAAGACCGCAGCACCGGCTGGATAATAGCGGGTAGGTACCCACTTGGACTCCTCGGGATCACAGGGTTCCGCTGCAGCCGGCGCCGACAGGCCAGCGGTCAACAGCACCAGAACCAGGCAAAAGAAGCGGTGAGAGATTTCTGGGACAGGTTTAATCATGGATGTCTCCTTTTGCTGACTGCTCCGGGGTCGGGTAGTCGGTGCGTTTACGGGTCTGCGTGGCCAATACCAGCCCGGCCAGGATCAGCGCGCCGCCTATAACATGAAACAGCCCGAGGGATTCGGCCAGGAAAATGCCGGCCAGAATCGAGGCGAAGACAGGCGTCAGGTACATGAAGATGGCAGCCCTGGCCGGGCCAATTTTATGCACACCGTGGTTCCAGAATCCATAGGCCAGGATCCCCGGGAAGATGGCGAAGTACAGCAACGGCATGGCGGTGCTTTTTGACACTTCGAAACCACCGGAGAAGAAAATCAGATCGGTCAGGTAGAACGGCAGGACAACCAGCGTGCCGAGCAGGATTTGCGTGGTCAGAAAAGTCAGTGCTGGCAAAGGTACAGCCTGCCGTCGCAGTAGCACCGAGAACAGGCCCCAGCTGAATACCGCCGCCACCATGATCAGATCCCCCGGCTGGGCCTGAAGGCTGGTGAGCACCGAGAGATCGCCGCGGGCAATAACGGTAACGATGCCGGTAATGGCCAGCGCGATACCCAGCGCCTGAATCGGCCGGGTGCGGTCGCCGAGGAGAATCCAGGCCAGCAGTGCCACGAAAATGGGGATAGTGGCGTTGATCAGGGCAATATTGGTAGCGGTGGTTGTGGTCGCCGCCAGATACAGCAGGGTATTGAATGCCCCCACGCTGAAGGTCGCCAGCGCCAGCATGGAACCGAACCGCTGGCGGATAATGTCGCGGTGGCGCCAGATACCCGGGAGCCCGAAAGGCAGCAGGATGACCAGGGCGATTACCCAGCGCCAGAACGACATGGAGAGCGGCGGAATGTTCTCTACCGTGCCCCGGGCCACAACGGCGTTACCTGCCCAGAACAGAGGTGTAAGAACCAGACCGATGTAGGCCAGGCCGGGAATTCGCGACAAGACTCCGGCTTTCTCGGAAGACACAAAGGCTCCTGTGGGGTTGGTGATACCCGAAAAAAGCCTAGCATACTACTCTCCGGGAACTTCTGCCTCCGTACCAATGTGGTAGGCGGCAAAACCGGCCATCACTACCTGGTCCACGGCCATACCGATAACCCGGCCATCGGTGGTAGACCGGATGGGGTGCTGGGCATTGGTGATCGGATCGGACACGTAACCGAGAATCTCTCCTTCCGATACGTTTGCCCCCAACTCAATTTCGCTGAACAGAATCCCGCCGTGGTCCGCGCGGATCCAGTCGGAATCGTAATAGACAGGCTCCGGATCGCCCCATACGAACATCCGGGAGATCATGCCCTGACGCTCCATCAGGCTGGTGAGGCTGTTCACGCCGGCGCTGATCTGGTGCTGCTGTATACGGTGGGATTCGCCGGCTTCCAGGGTGACGGTGCGAATACCGGCTTCCACAGCAGCGGTGCGCAACATGCCCGCAGAACCGGAGCTGTGAACCACCGCCATGCGGTCAAAGCCCCGGGTGAATTCCGCCACGTCCGGGTTGTTCATGTCGGCGCGAAGCTGCGGCAGGTTGGTGCGCTTCAGTGAGCCGGTGTGGATGTCCACCAGCATGTCGCACTTGCGAATCACGTTCTCGAACAGTGAATGGGCAATCCGGTCGGCCAGGCTGCCATCGGGGCTGCCCGGGAAATGCCGGTTGAGGTCCCGGCGATCGGGCAGGTAACGACTGCCCTGCTGGAATCCCGGCAGGTTCACAATCGGCACACCCACGACCGTGCCCGACAGCTTCTCCGGGTTCAGGTCATACATGGTCTGGCGGATGATCTCGATGCCATTCAACTCATCCCCGTGAACTGCCCCGGTGAGGCACAGCGTCGGGCCGGCGTTGATGCCGTTGACCACCAGAACCGGGGTTGTCTGGGACAGCCCGGCAATCTGAATGCCGGGGGTCCAGGCCAGGCGGGTAGACGTGCCGGGCAGGACATCATTGTCCAGCAGCGTGAAGACCTCGCCTTCGCGAATCTCGGGCTCCGGCTCCGGCTCCGGCTCCGGCTCGGGTTCGGCCACCGCTTCGGTTGCCATGACCTCGGATTCTGCGGCATCTGCATCGGTATCTCCGGGCGCTGAAACCTGTGCCTCCGGTGGCGGCGCAACCTGCTTGAGATCGATGTTCGGGGCTACCTTGCGGGAACCGGCCGAGGGCGTATCGATACCGGCTCCGCCCTGTGGGACTGCCGGCTGACGGGCTGTATTGTTCTTCCCTTTGGTCTGCAGAGGGGCCGAATGCTCAACGTCCTCGACGCTCTCGTCCTCGGCCAGTTCCGCGATCAGCACTTCGGATTTTTTGCTGGCCTTTGCCGAATCGGTTTCGGCCAGAACAGGTGCCGACAGCCAGGGTATGACCAGGCCAATCAGCAGGATCCGGGGGGACGGTTTTTGAAGCCGCTCAAACAGCATATTTCCTCACGGTTCGTCAGTGTGCGCTCAAGGATAGAGTGCCTCTGGCGGTCATGAATACTGCTGTGACAAAGGTTTAATGCCACTTTCATGAAATCCGGGCAAGTTATAACGAAAACAGTTATACGCCGGAAAAGTGATTAAAAATATGGGTGTTTTGCGAAATCCCGTGTGCTTTCGTTACTCCCGCGTTAGCTGTCGTGTACGACATGCCACAGATCGTCCTCCCGGAACGCCCTGTGCTCCGCCTCCAGCTTCAGTAAATGCGCCAGGGCTGACCGTGCCGCAAGGCCGTGGATGGCGGCCGGAACATCGTCATAGGCTTTTGCGGTAAGAGCTTTCAGGTCTACAGGAGCCAGGGCTTCCAGCGCGCGGGCCACCTTGTGCTCACGGGACAGACGGTGGGTGATCAGGAAATCGATCACCGCTTCGGGATGCCCCATCAGAAAGCCGTGTGCTGGCGCAATGTAGCGAATGGATTCGGCCAGCAACTCGTAGAGCGACTCGATGTAGGCCTTCATGTCGCCGTCCGGCGGATTAATGACCACCGTTGAGCCCTGCATGATGTGGTCACCGGAAAACAGCAGCTTCTGGTCGACCAGCAGAAAACACAGATGGTTCGAGGCATGACCCGGGGTATGAAGCACCTTCAGGAGCCCGGCTTCGGTCACAATCAGATCACCGTGCTCCGGTTCATCATCGGCCCGGAAGGTCTGGTCCTGGCCGGCACCCGGGGGCGCCGGCCAACCGAACACCCGGCAACCGGTGCGCTCTTTCAGGGCCGCAACCGCCGGCGAATGATCCTGGTGCGTGTGGGTAACCACAACCTGATCAATCACCCCACCGG
Organism: Marinobacter flavimaris; assembly: GCF_045057155.1. Classification (NCBI taxonomy): domain Bacteria; kingdom Pseudomonadati; phylum Pseudomonadota; class Gammaproteobacteria; order Pseudomonadales; family Marinobacteraceae; genus Marinobacter; species Marinobacter flavimaris. The sequence continues at coordinate 3,394,938 of NZ_CP171359.1, read as the reverse complement.
TCACCTCCAGAATTCGCTCGATATGGGACTCGTTGGCGGGGCCGGGGTCGATCACCGTGAAGCGTTCATGGCCCAGAATGTAAGTGTTGGTCCCTGGCCCGGTCATCATCCCCGGGTTGGGCGCCGTCAGCCGGGTGACACGGGCCGCGACCTCAACCGCCTCTCCGGGATTAATCTCCGCCCGGGTCGAGCCTTCACCTTCCGGATCCAGCTTCGCGGCCTCATCATAGGCCGGCGCTCCCGGCTCCAGCGTCACCGGCTTACCCTTTTTGACCGCCGGCCAGGGCTGGTTGGGGTAGGGCTCGGGCGGGTTGGCGTGGGCATAGCGCATCAGCGCATCGGTGGTCTCGAACCCGTTCAGCACCCGCAACGTCCGAATCGTTGGCAACCCCAGCAACCGCTGGCCGTTCCGATGATCCTCAAGGGCCTGTTCCGGGCGGATCCAGACATGATCGATGGTTTCGATACCGTCGTGCCCGGCCAATTGACCTTCCGGAGCGGGCGTCACGAAAAACCGTGTATCGAAACGCCTCGGCGGCCCCGGCGGCGTAATCCAGTGGCCGAGATAGGCAAGCCTGTCCAGCGGAAGCGCCAAGCCGTGCTTTTTGCACAGACTGGCCAGAGACAGATCGCCGTCGAACACCGACCTCCGATCCGCATGGGCCGGATGATCCCCGGATATCGGGTTGCCCTGTTTATCCACCGCAACCAGAACCCCGGACTCCTCAAAACACTCCCGAACCGCCGCCAACATATAGTCCGCGCCGCCTTCATCGACACTCATGGTCTGACTGATCTCGGCGTCTCCGGGCCCGATAATATGGTCCTGCCCGTGAGTCTCGTTTTCCTCGACTCGCCCGCCAGGGAATACAAAATAGCCGGGCATAAACACGGCGTCCCAGGTGCGTTGCAGCAGCAGGACTTCAAGGCCTTCGGCTGTATCTCGAACCAGAACCAAGGTGGCAGCAGGGCGAATATCCATAAAACTCCATCTTCAAATATTTATTGTCAGTGCGCGGGAGTGATACGAACGATGGCAGGGAAGGGCTTTCCAAAACTGTCTGTCGCCAGGGATGGCGACAGTCAAGCGTCACATGGACGTGCCGCAAGGAGCGTGTTTTGGAAAGCCCTTCCCTGCCGTCGCTCCACCAAAACCATCGGCGCGGAGGTCTCATAGCAAGATAACCGATTTGGGACTGGGCGTCTTGAGATGAACACTAAAGTCGAACAGCGTATGATTTGCCCCAAGATACCCAGTGAAAACAGGAACCCCCGTGGCCCGAATCAAACTCTCCTTCCCGGACGACGTCTTCTGCTTCGAAACCAGAATGCCCGTCAGAATCACCGACATCAACGGCGCCAACCACCTCGGCAACGACGCCCTGATCTCGATGCTCTCCGAAGCCCGGGCCCAGTTCCTGGTCAGTTACGGTATCCAGGAAGCGAGCAAAGACGGCACCGGCATTATCGTTACCGACCTGGCCACCATGTACCAGTCGGAATCCTTCTTCCCGGAAATGCTGCGTTTTGAAGTGGGTCTGATGGACTTCAACAAGTATGGCGGGGATTTCGTGTTCCGGGTCACCAAGGCCGAGAGCGGCCAGCCGGTGGCACTGGCCAAATACGGATTCGTCTTCTTCAACTACCACCGCAAGGAAGTGGTGCCGGTACCCGAGAGCTTTCGTTCACGCTTTGCCTGAGGCGAGCTCCGCCTTCAAACGCGTCATGCCGGCCCGGTAGAAGCTGTAAGCCATGGCGCCGGCGAACAGATTGCCCACCAGCGCACCACTCATAAGGCCATAGACCCCGTTGATCTGGCTACCGATCCAGAGCAGGGGCAGGAAGCACAGGAACAGGCGCAGGGTGGACACCAGCAGGGCCCGCATCGCCAGTCCGAGGGCATTGCACACCGACACCATCAGCATGCACACGCCCAGACCGCTGTAGCTGAGCGGCACCCGCACCAGATAACCGGCGAGAACCTTCTGAACATCACTGTCGCTGGAGAACAGTTCCGACACCAACCCGGAAGCCACCACCCAGGTCAGGCCGATGGCCAGCTGCCAGACCACCACAAACCGGACCGCAAGGCGCACCAGTTTACGGATCTGCTCGATATCCCCGGCACCCAATAACCGGCCAATCATCGGCGGCATCGACATGGTCAGGGCCAGCACCACCACAATTGAGAAAAACTCCAGACGGGTGCCCAGGCCCCAGGCGGCAACGGCGGCGGAGCCAAAGCCGGCCACCAAGGCTGTCGCCAGCATGGCCGAGACAGCCGGCATCAGTTGGCTGACCATGGCAGGGGCCATGATGCCGTTGAGCTGTTTCAGGGCCTTCCAGAGGGCAAGCTCGCGCAGATCGAAACGGACCCAGTGGCGTTTCAGCAGTTTCGGGTAGATCACCAGGCAGCCGATACCGAAAGAGGTAACGGTGGCCCAGGCGGCGCCGGGCAGTCCCCAGCCGAAAACAAAGATGTAGAGTGGGTCCAGGGCGATGTTGGTCAGACTCGTGGCCACCATCATATATCCCGGCAATTTGGTGTCACCGTGGGAGCGACACACGCTGTAGCCGAAGTACAGGAACGCCCCGGTCCAGGCGGCCATCAGCCAGGGAACCCAGTACTGCCGGATCAGCGGCAGAAGTGAGTCTTCCGCGCTAAGGGCGGTCATGATGGGCCCCTGCAGAAACCAAAGCGCCACGCAGATGACAAAAACGAGGCTGCCGCCAACGGTAATGATCAGGCCGCCCAGCCGGAAGGCGCGCAGTTCATCGCCGGCACCCAGGGTGCGGGAAACGATAGCTGTGGTCGCAATGCCCAGACCCACCTGAAGGCCGATGATCAACTGCTGCATCGGCAGTGTGAAGCCCAGTGCCGCCAGCGGATCCCGGCCCAGCTGACCCACGAAGGCACTGTCGGCCAGCTGGAAGGTCATCAGGGACAACACGCCGAACAGCATGGGCCAGGTCATGCTGTAGAGCTGGCGGGCCAGGGATGGGTTTTGGGTGGTGGTCTGCACGGGGTGTTGTGGGCCTTCGGTTAGGATTCGGGCTTTGGGCGGGGATTCTAACAGGTTCTGGTTTTGGAGCATGCAGTCGGCTGGGGGCGGGCTTCTGAAACACGCTGTGAATACATCCCTGTACGCTCGGCTCCGCCATCCATGGCTCCGCACGGTTTCAGAAGCCCGCCCCCATCCAACTGCCCCGAAAACCGGTGATATGTCCGGCGCTCAGGGCGATAAGAAGCGTTACAGCACCTTCAGCGCCGCATCGTAATCCGGCTCATCCTTGATCTCATCAACCAGCTGGCTGTGGATGACCTTGTCGTTCTCATCCAGTACGACCACCGCCCTGGCGCAGAGACCGGCGAGGGGGCCATCCTGAATGGCAACGCCGTAGTCCTGCTGGAAGCTGTAGTTCCGGAAGGTGGAGAGGGTTTCGACGTTTTTCAGGCCTTCGGCGCCGCAGAACCGGGCGGCGGCGAAAGGCAGGTCGGCGGAGACGACCAGGACCACGGTGTTGTCCAGGCTGCCAGCCTTTTCGTTGAATTTCCGGGTGGAGGCGGCGCAGACGCCGGTGTCGATGCTGGGGATGATGTTCAGGATTTTGCGTTTGCCGGCCCAGTTGTCGAGTTTGACTTCTTCCAGCCCGCTGTTGGTGAGGGTAAAGGGAGGCGCGTTGTCGCCTGTCTCGGGAAATTTGCCGCTCAGTTCAATGGGATTGCCGTCCAGATTAACGCTGCTCATGGTATTTGCTCCTCGGTGTCTGGTTTAGAGTCTTACGTACTCTGTGTAGACCACTTTGGATGATTTTGCCTGTTCGCTTTGGCGGTTGGGCTGATGCGGGAGGGCTTTTCAAAACACGCTCCTTGCGGCACGTCCCTGTGACGCTTGGCTGTCGCCATCCATGGCGACAGACAGTTTTGGAAAGCCCTCCCGCATCAGCCTCCTAGCATCAGAGTCTTTTCCCCTGAGGCCATTAGACTTCAATTACTGGTTATTGATTGTGGTTCGAAACCTTTCGCAGGATAACGTTGAACCAGCACCAGATAACAGGCCATCGCGAGTGCTGCGCAGGCGGCAATGATCAAGGCCATTACCAGAGAGGTGCCATCGTGCAGGTGGCCGACCAGCATGCCGGCAACAGCGGCGACGGCCATCTGGGTGAAGCCGAACAGGGCCGAGGCGGAGCCGGCCATGGTGGGGAAGTTCGCCAGGGCGCCGGCCATGGTCTGGGGCAGGACCATCCCGGTGCCGATCATGAACAGGGCCTGAGGCAGGATCACCGCCCAGACGTTGAACACTTCACTCAATGCCAGCACGGCCATCAGGCTGCCGCCAGCTACGGCAATGATCAGGCCGCGCACAAGGATCTGGTCCGGCACCAGGCGACGGCCGAGACGGACGGCGGTCAGGTTGCCGACAATATAACCGGCCACCATACAGGCGAAGTACAGGCCGAACTGCTCGGTCGGTACGCCCAGGAAATCGATCAGGACGAACGAAGAACCGGACAGGAACGCAAACAGTCCGGAAAAGATCAGCGCGTTGGTCAGGGTGTAGCCCACGAAGCTGATGTCCTTCGCGATGGTCCGATAGTTCCGCAGCAGGCTGCAGATTTTAAGGGATTGGCGATGCTCCGGACGCATGGGCTCGGGAATACCAAAGGCAACCACCACGGCCATCACCAGGGCGTAGCCACCCAGAGCCAGGAATACCGAAGCCCAACCCAGGCTGGCCGTCAACAGGCCACCGATGGTCGGCGCGACCGCCGGAGCCAGGGCCATGATACTGGCCAGGATAGCCAGGATTTTGGCGGCTTCGCGGGGCGTATAGATATCCCGAATGGCCGCCCGACCCAGAACCGGCCCGGCAGAACCGCCAAGGGCCTGCAGGAAACGGAACAGAATCAGTGTTTCGATGTTCGTCGCCAGGGCACAGCCGATGCTGGCAATGGCGAAAAGCACAAAACCACCGATCATGATCGGTTTGCGACCAAAACGGTCCGCCAACGGACCGCAAACCAGCTGAGCAATGGCAAAGCCCACCAGATACAGGCTCAGTGTCAGCTGAACCTGATCGGTGCCGGTGCCAAAGTCTGAACCTATCTGGGGAAGTGCCGGCAAATACATATCTGTTGCCAGCGGCCCAAGGGCCACAGCGGCAGCAAGCAGAACGGTTGTCCAGACACTCGTCAAAGTCAGCATGTGTTTCCCGATGCGTTATCTCAAAATTCCGACAGGGCGGGTTGGGTAAGGCTTTCCAAAACTGTGCGGAGCCATGGATGGCGGAGCCCAAGCGTCACAGGGACGTGCCGTAAGGAGCGTGTTTTGGAAAGCCTTACCCAACCCGGCCTATAAGGGAGTGAAGGCAGTCTAGGTCAGAGGAGTTCAGAAGATAACGCCAGCAAAGCTCATACAACCTATGAGCAAAACTAATTGATTAACTTTTAAGACCGTTGAGGGTAGCGGCAACGGCATTCACCTGGTTGCGCAGCCACTTGTGGGCGGGATCGTTCTGATTGCGGCGGTGCCACAGCATTAGCAGGGTAAAGGGTTTGAAATCAAAAGGTAGCGGAACCCAGGCGAAGTCCCGGAGTAAGTGTTTGCTCATGCCCTCCGGGGCCGTAGCAAGCATATCTGTTCCGCGGAGGAACTCCGGTAGGCCGGAGAAGTTGGAGACCGTCACCACATTGCGACGAACCAGACCACGGGTGTCCATGGCGGTTTCCACAGTCGGTTTTTCGCCGGTGGCGAACAACAGGGCAATGTGGTCTGCCTTAAGGTATTCCGGCAGATCCGCTGGCGGTTTCCGGTGTTCAGGATCATAGAACACCACCATGCGATCGGCCATCAGGCCCCGCTGCATAATGTCCGTCGCCTCCGGCGCGTGGGGAGAAATCACCAGATCACAGACATCCTTCCGCAAAAGGTCTGCCCGAGGAATGCCAGATGGAATCACCTGAAGGCTGATGCCCGGAGCTTCCTGCCGCAACGTTCGCACCAGGCCCGGCAAAAGCAGGTCCCGCTGGTAGTCATTGGCAGCAATCGTGAAGGTGAACTCTGCCGTGGCGGGACTGAACGGCGGGCCCGAGGACAGCGACTGCAGGTCATCCAAAATCTGGCGGATATGGGGCCCGGCCTGAAGTGCGTAGCGGGTTGGCACAATGCCGCGCCCGGACTTCACGAACAGGGGGTCGCCCAGGGCCTGGCGCAGACGTTCCAGCGTGTGACTCACCGCAGACTGGGTAACGCCCAGCCTGACTGCCGCGCGGGACACGCTGCCTTCATCAAGCACCGCCAGAAAGGTGCTGAGGGCCCGGAAATCCAGGTTGAATGTATCAATCGGGTTCATGAATGGCAGTGTAACCCGATGCCTGCGGTGGCGCTACGGCGCCTCGCCTGATTCGTTTGCCTGAATGAATGTTCCAACAGCCTCTGCCAGATCGTCGAACCAGGGGTTGTAAGTCAGCCGGCTGGTATACACCGGACGCTCCGTGTCGTGCCAGGCACTGAACCAGAGATCTTCCTCCGGCAACTGCCGGCAACCCTCCAGAGAGATGTTATTCGGTTCCAGGCATCGCTGCAGTGGCGCGCCCAGGCCATAGAGTTCGTTGTTCGGAGCAATCAGCAGCGACTGGTGCGAGAACTCCAGGATATTGGCGTCAGGCAAATAGCTGTTGAGAAACCTGATGCGCTCATCAGCCTGCGCGTTGGGCCAGGGTGTGCGGGTATCCCGAAAGATCACCATGGCGTTCCCTGGATTGGTAAACCGTTCCCGGAACTGCGTGATGAGATAGTCGAGGTTTATCACCGAGTCGGCCTCCGTGGCAGCCAGGAACAAAGGCATATCGATGCTTTCTTGCTGCACTATCCGGCCCTGGGCCGCCGATATAACGTCGCCGATCTGACTGCCGGCGTTGAAGGAAAACGACTCGTACTTCACCGGATTAAGTTCGGGCTCCTTCTCTACAAAATCAGCAAACACGTCGGCGATGGGCGCCAGCCAGAGGTAGTCCCGCAAACCGTTAAGCTGCCAGGCCGGTGCAACCGCAATCAGACCCGCCGGTCGAGGACCGGTCTCTGAAAGCGCGTAATCTGTGGCCAGTGCCCCGCCCAGAGAAAAACCGCCAATAAACGCCCGATCCACCTCCTGCGACAGGGCAATAAAGTGATTGCGTACCTGTTCGCGCCAGACCTCGGCGCTGGCCGTCACCATATCGCCGGGCCGGGTGCCATGTCCCTGCAGCAACAGCGTCCGGACTTCAACGCACTGATCCGCCAGGTAACGGGCCAGATCCCGGAACACAAAGGGTGAATCGCTCAGGCCGTGAACCAATAGGATCCCGGCACGATCCCCGGAGCTGCAACCTGCCGCCGGTGCCAGCCGGTACGGCAGGTTCCACTGCACCTGCTGCTCCCGCTCAAACCCGTAAACCGGCACCAGATTGGTATCGACATAGGCTTTGACAGATTCCACGTAGCGGTCGAAGTCGGTAACCGGCTCGGCGCCCAGGGTTGAGGGCCCGGGGCTGTAGAGTTGAGTGCTGGTGGCGCAGGCGGCAGTGGCGGCCAGCACCAGTAAAACAAGTAAAGTCCTGAGGATAGTCATAGCCGGCGTGTGGGTTTCGCCCCTTTGGTATTTACCGTCGTCATTGCTGACTGTGTTGAGTGATCGTTCAAATCCCGATACTGTGACTCCAGTATATGACCCCGAACCCCCTTCCGGATGAGGAGCCCCACCGATGACCATGACCCTCGCTTTCGACGTCTACGGAACCCTGGTTGACCCCATGGGCATGTCCCGCCTGCTGGCGGAAGACGCGGGCGACAGGGCAGAAGCCGTGGCCGCGCTGTGGCGGGAGAAGCAATTGGAGTTCTCGTTTCGCAAGGGCCTGATGAAAGTCTACGAAGACTTCGGTATCTGCACCCGACAAGCCCTGCGCTACGCCATGGCCACCCATAAACTGACCCTGTCCGAAGAGCGCGAAAACGCCCTGATGGCAGCCTACCTGTCTTTGCCCGCGTTCGAGGACGCGTTGCCGGCGTTAAAGAGTCTCAGAGGCGAGTACCCGCTGTTCGCATTCTCCAATGGTGGTTATCCAGCACTGGAGAAAGTGCTCGGGCACAACGACTTGCTCGACCAATTTGAAGGCCTGGTATCGGTAGACGATATCAAGAGTTTCAAACCTGATCCTGCCGTTTACACCTATGCCCGGCGCGCAACCGGTTCCTGGGAAAAACCCCTGTGTCTTGTGTCCAGTAACGCCTGGGATGTGATTGGTGCACGAGCTGCAGGATTACTCGCAATCTGGGTACAGAGGGATCCGAACAAGGTATTTGAAGACTGGGGGATTCAACCCTCAGCAGTGATCAACAGCCTTTCAGAACTGCAGGAAACACTGAAAAACCTCTGAAGTAAGAGGAGGCAGGTGTCGGGGAGGGCTTTCCAAAACTGTCTGTCGCCATGGATGGCGACAGTCAAGCGTCACATGGACGTGCCGCAAGGAGCGTGTTTTGGAAAGCCCTCCCCGACACCTGCCGGCAAACTCCAAACTCAAAAACTCAGTCCGACCGAAAAGCGAGCCAATCCGCCAACTCCAGCCAACTCTGACGAGGCGCCTTACTCCCCGCAAGAATGCCCATATGACCACCCGGCACAACCCGGAACGTCTTGTCCGTAGAGCTCACATGATCCATCACCCGCTTGGCCGCACCCGGCGTCACCAGCGTATCGTCGCCCCCGGCGATGGCCAGTAAGTTGGCACTCACATTATCCAGCCTGGCAACATCTTCACCGATCTGGATCTCACCTTTTGACAGCTGATTGTCGATCCAGACCCTCACCACCGTGTCCTGAATGATCCCGCCGGGGTAGGCCACCATACGGTCCAGAAACGCCGACGTGGTGGCGTGGTTGGTGACAAACTCCCGGTCACCCAGACGGATGATCAGTTCCCAGTAACTCATCACGCTGGCAATCGGATTGGTCAGCTTGAACCCGATGGTATTGGCCCAGCCGGGGGTATGAAACCAGTGAGGTTTCACATCGTGAAGCCGGAACCCGGTGCGTTTCCGCACAAACCCGGCCACATCCGCCATGCGCTGATTCACAAGCCCCAGGATCCCGGATGCATGGCTGTCGATCGGCGAGCCCAGCACAATGGCATTGCGCACATGTTGATCGTTGCTGAGCGCGGAATAGAACAGCGTGAACATGCCACCCATACTCCAGCCATGCAGCGACAACTCCTGTTCACCGCTATGCTCCCGAACCCGGTTCAGGTAGGCCGGCAGCAACTCGGCCACATAGGTATGCAGGTTGTAGTGACTGTGTTCCCGCGTGGGCATGCCCCAGTCGATCAGATACACCTCAAATCCCTTGGCACGCAGAAACCGAACCAGACTGCGCTGGGGAAACAGATCGTAGATCAGCATATTCACCGCCAGGGGCGGCACGATCACAATCGGTGTCTTATGGGCCGTGCGCTCAACCGCAATGGTCTCGCCTTCCAGCTCGATGAAATCCTCGGCCAGTGGTGGGTAGTAACGCAGGCTGACCAGACCATCGGTATACAGGGTTTCAAACGGCGTCTGCCCGGCCTGCACCAGACTGGCGGCCCGGAACACCCGGTCGAAAGCGTTGCCGGCATAAAGGGCCGTTTGCCGGGTAACGCCTGCCGCCCGGTCAGCGGCGGATTTGAAGAGATTGGGCATGGGAATGTCCATGGAGAATTTGACGCTCACTATACGGATTACCGAACTTCTACTGTCCCGTCTCGCAGGCCAGACATCGAGATTATCCATGGTGAGGCGCAAATCACCATGGCAGAAGTGTCCAAACCGGTGGGCAAACCGGTCACTTCAGGCCACTGCCCAATGCGGTCTGTGGTTGCTATCATTAGCCCCTATTTGGAAACAATAACCAGAAACAGGACCGCCATGCTCAGCTTTCTCCCTGCCCCCGTCATCGGTGTACTCAATTCTATCCTGTTGGGAATCAACACCCTGTTCTGGTGCATCCTGCTCTACATCCCGGCCATTCTCAAACTCATCATCCCCATCCAGGGCTTCCGGGTCCTGTGTACTCGGGTCATCATCTGGATCGCGGAAGCCTGGGTTGCCTGCAACACCGGCTGGATGAAGCTGACCCATGGCACGAAATGGGATGTGAAAGGTGCCGAAAACCTCCAGCGGGAAAGCTGGTACCTGGTGCTGGCCAATCACCAGAGCTGGGTGGATATCTTCGCCATGCAGCGGGTGTTCAACCATCGGGCGCCGTTCCTCAAGTTCTTCCTCAAGCAGCAGCTGATCTGGGTGCCGGTGATCGGCCTCGCGTGGTGGGGCCTGGATTTCCCGTTTATGAAGCGCTACACCCGGGAATACCTGATCAAACATCCGGAGAAGCGGGGCGAGGATCTTCGGTCAACCCGCAGGGCCTGTGAGAAGTTCCGGTACACCCCGGTGAGTGTGATGAACTTTGTCGAAGGCACCCGGTTTACCCAGGCCAAACACGACAAACAGAAGTCGGCCTACAAGCACCTGCTGACGCCCAAGGCTGGCGGTGCCGCCTTCGTGCTCGACGCCATGGGCGATTCGATCCAGACCCTGGTGGACGTGACCATCGCCTATCCGGACGGAGCACCCACCTTCTGGGAGTTTATCTGTGGCCGGGTCAAGGAAGTCAAAATGGAAATCCACACCGTTGATATCCCGGAGCATCTGAAAGGCCGGGACTACTCAACGGATGCAGAGCACCGCCGGAACGTGAAAAACTGGCTGGGGGATCAGTGGCAGGCGAAGGATGAACGGCTGGAGCGGATGCTGGCCCGGTAATTACCGGGCATCAGCTGTCGGAGTCGTCTTCCACTTCATCCGGGTGTTCCTGCTTGTAGCGCTCCCACTCTTCCCAGTCGTGGGGCGTCCCCGCATGGGGCCGGCGCAGGTGCTTGGCGTGCTCCATGGCGTTATGGCGCAGGCTGTGGTCCCGCTCTTCCTCTTCCTTGTCAAAACCGTACTTTTTCAGAAATTCGTCAGGGCTGATGGGCATGGCGCACCTCCATCAAAGGAATATGTCCTTGTAAGTACGATGCGCCTGCCCGTGTGGTTTTTCAACCGTCGTCGGAGCCGGTCCCGGTCGGGATCTCCTGTGCTTCCACCAGCTTGAAATTGATCTGCCTGCGCTCTTCGTCCACGCCTGCAAAGCTTACCGTTACCGGCTGCTCCAGCTGGAAGATTCGGCCGTTCTTGTTGTGGATCAGGCGAAGAGTAACGGGGTCAAAGCTGTATTTGCCATCCAGATCCTTGCAGCTGACGAACCCTTCCAATCCGTTGGCATCCAGCCGTACAAAGAAACCGGCGGGCACCGTGCGGCTGATCACACCGCTCATGGGTTCTTCGCCGAGTGTTTTGGCAAAGTCACTCTTGAGCCAGGCTTCCAGACTGTTTGCCGCCTGGCGGGCACGGATCTGGGCTGCTTGCAGAGCCTCCAGCTGATCCTCGCTCAAGGCCTTCATGGGGGTATCCCACAGTGCCGATTTGATCAGCCGGTGGACATAGAAGTCCGAGAACTTGCGCAGTGGCGAAGTAAACGTGGTGTAGGCGTCCAGGCCCATACCCTGGTGAGGCGCGGGCTTGAAGCTCAGTTCGGCCCGGGCCAGCTGGCGGGACAGTATGGCTTTGACCGGCACCTCGGCTTCCAGGGCATCGGTTTCTTTCATCAGTTTCCGGAAGCCTTCGGCCTGATGGGCATCAACCCCCGAGAGATGTGGTGCGTGGCTGTCGATCAGTGCCCGGATGTTGTCGGCGCGATCATCCCGTAGCCCGGGGTGCTGGATAAACAACCCTGCAGTCTGGTTGGCGAGGAAGTCTGCGGCGCAGCGGTTGGCGGCGACCATGCACTCTTCCACCAGCCGATGGGCTTCATTCTGGACGGACGGTTCAATCAGCCGGATGCGTTTGTTTTCATCGAGCCGGAGGCGGAATTCCGGCCGGTCGCCGCTCAGCAGCGCATGTTCACTGCGCCATTTCCTGAGTGCTGTCGCTGCCTGGTGCAACTGGTCCAGGCTGTTGGCAACGTCGTCCGGAAGTGCCTTGATCTCATCGTCCTCCCGACCTTCGATCAGGTTTGAGACGAGCTCGTAGCTGAGCTTGCCCTTGGACTGGATAACCGCCTGGTGAAAGCTGTAGTCGCCCAGGCTGCCATCGTTGTTAACCTGAAGATCACATACCAGAGCCAGCCGCTTCACGTCTGGCATCAGAGAGCACAGGCGGGTGCTGATGCTGTCAGGCAGCATGGGCAGGGGTTCGCCCGGGAAGTAAATGGCGGTGGCGCGATTGAACGCCTCCTGCTCCGCGGGGCTGTCGGTTTCGATCACAGCGGTCGGGTCGGCAATGGCGATCGACAGCGTCCAGCCGGTGGCGTTGGGTTCGGCCAGCAGGGCATCGTCCATGTCCTGGGTGCCCGGGCTGTCGATGGTCACATACGGGCGATCCGTGCGGTCTTCCCGCCCGGCTTCCCGGGATTCGATATCACTCTCACTGAGGCTGTCGGCCTGTGTACGCACCGCGTCCGGCCAGGTGTCGGCCAGATCAAAGGTAGCCAGGGTGAAAGAGCGTTCAATACCGGGTTCTCCCGCCTTGCCGATTACCCGCAGTACCTTGGCCTGGCCCTTGCCATCCTTGATCGGATGCTTGTGAATCTGACAGTAGAGGTAATCGTCCTGCTGGGCGTTCATTCGCTCTTTGGGGGGAATGAAGATCCAGCGGTTGATGCCCGGGGTTTCGGGCACCACGAAATGGCCTTTGCCTTTCACCAGGTAACGGCCAACAAAGGTGTTCAGGCGGGTTTCCAGCAGTTCGTCCACAACACCCTGGGTTTTGCCTTTCTCAACCTCCTGCTCGGTGACATTCACCCGGTCCCCGGGCAGCACCTTCTGCATTTCCTCGGGTGGCAGGAAGACATCCCGGCCTTCGTCGAGCGCAACAAATCCGAAGCGGCCATTGGTGGCTTTGACTGTTCCGGGAAAAACCACCTTGTTGTCCTTGATATCCGATTTCAGCTGGCGCAACTGGCTGAGGGCGTCGGCATTGAGCATGAAGTAACCTGGCTGGTAAAAAAATGAATGATGGGGCGGAGTATAACGGTTATGGCGGTATGAGTCAGACCCGTTACGCGGGGTTAATCTCCGGGTCTTCCGAGGTGGTAATACAGACCCGGTTGCGCCCCTCATCCTTGGCCTGATAAAGCGCCCGATCCGCTTGACGAAGAATGGTATCGGTGCTGTCACCCGGCAGAGCAAAGTAGCCACCAACACTGACGGTGACCTGGGTGCCGGTTTTGCGGCTCTCCTGTTCCACGGATTCCCGGATGCGGAGGGCGATACGGTGTAGTGTCTCTGGATCGCAGGGCGACAACAGGACCACGAACTCGTCCCCACCCCAGCGTCCCGGATGGTCGTAGGGGCGCACGCCGGCTTTCAGCCACAGGGCAACCCGGCACAGGATCTGATCGCCGGCCTGATGGCCCAGGTTGTCATTGATGCTCTTGAAATGGTCAATGTCCAGCCAGATCACGCCAAAGCCGGTCTCCTGGCGGCGGGCCCGCTGGATTTCCTCATCCAGCACTTCGTCCAGGCCGCGACGGTTTTTCAGGCCGGTCAGGGGATCGACGCGGGCCAGTCGGTTCAACTCATCCGTTCTTTGAGCGACTTTTTCTTCGAGTTCCCGGGTAGAGTGGCCGAGGCTCTGGGTCATTTTCTCGAAATGATCCGCCAGCCAGCCGATCTCATTATCCGGTTTATCCAGCCGCGGCAGATCGAAGCTGCCCTCCCGGACTTTTTCCACGGCGTGTTCCAGGCTCATGATGGGCTTGAGAATCCGGGACTGGATAATCAGGTGGAACAGCACCAGTGTGACCAGCAGTGTGCCCAGGAATACCGCCACCAGCGGCCACAGATAGCTGGTTGGCAAGAGTGTATTGAGGTCAAGCAGGGTGATCTCAAACCAGCCAATCGCCGGCAGGAAGGCAACCCCGGCCAGATGCTTGCGGCCATCCACCGTCACGAAGCCGCTTTCCACCTGGCCGGCCTGGTCGCCCGGCTTCTTGAGAAGCTGCAACATACCGAGAATCTGCTGCTTGTCCTGGGGATCATCGAACAGCAGGTCGATGGTGTTCTTCTGGCCTTCGGGTTTGATGATGCTGGCGAAGTCGATGTAGTTCCGGTCGCGATAGAGCTGGATGGCGCCATTGTAATCCACGAACAGGGTGGTGATGCCCTCCTGACCGATGTCGACAATATCCTGCAGAAAAGCATCCAGACTCAGACCGGTTCCGACCATACCGACAATTTCGCCGGCCTCATCGCGCATCAGCACATCAATCCAGAGTTTGGTAACACCCAGCTCGGTATCCGGATTTACGTTGAGGTGGAAGTCGCGACCTTCTTCTATGAGCTGGAAAAACCAGGCGTCATCCGGCTTGTCTTTATCCAGCACATATCGGAACTGGTTACCGGCGTATTCGTTCTCCTCGTTGTTGTAGTAATAGTGGGCATTGTTGACGAGGGCAACGAAGTAGTTGTTGTCCCGGAAATTGGAACGAAAACTCTCCATCTGGCGGATGGCTTCAGCTTGGAGTGCGGTGTCATCCGGATTAGCGGCCCAGTTGATCAGGGCGGAGGAACTGGCCATCTGTTTGGCCAACCCGATTTCCCGCTCCAGGGACTGCAGCAGGCGGGCGCTGTCGTAGCGAACCTGTATTTCCGCGACCTGTTGGCCCCAGCGTTCGATGATGCTCTCGGACAGCTCCCGGTAGGCCAGCCACGAAGCCACGGAAGCCACGATGATGAGACTGGCGGCCAGGCCAAGGATGCGGGTTTTAAGGCTCAACGAGTATCCCTCTCGGATTTTTCTGGGTTTCTGGGCGCCAATGATAGAACACTGGTTAACCAGAGTGTAGAAAAAACAGACAGGGACTGGCAGGAAGCGGGAGGAAAAGGAGGCCGCAAGGGCCGATAAATACCGGCCCTTGCCTGGTTATTGGCGTTAATTGTGCTCGGAAAAGATCCGGGTCTGTCCCGCCTCGTTAAACAGGATGACCTTGTAATGATCTTTCCGGTCGCCCATTTCCATGCCGGGTGACCCCATGGGCATCCCGGGCACGCTGAGGCCGGTGGCCTGGGGTGCTTCGCTGATCAGGCGCTTGATGTCCTCGGCTGGCACATGGCCCTCGATGACGTAGTCACCCACGAATGCGGTATGGCAACTGCCAAGACCGGCAATCAGGCCTGCGTCGGCCTTGATCCTGCCCATATCGTTGGTGTTGGTCGCCTCCACCTCGAAGCCATTTTCTTTCAGGTGATCTATCCAGTCATCACAGCAGCCGCAGGTCGGGGATTTGTAAACGTGGATGCTCTGGGCTGCGCCGGCTGCCAGCGCCGTGGTGCTGAATCCCAGGGCTGCCATCAGGCCAAAAGCCAGGGTGTGTTTTTTCATGGCAAGTACCTCAGTGGTGATGTTGATGTTTACTTGAGCCTGTGTCGTCAGAACCGGAAAGCCAGAACCACCAGACGATGGCTGCCATCAGGGCAAGACCTCCGACGTTGACCAGCATTGTTTCCATCAGTTCCGCTCCTGTTGCTGTTTCGGATCACTGTTGCTGTCGTTCTGTTCCGGACGGTGACTGGTTCGGAACAACCTCAGACGGTTGGCGTTCGAAACCACCGTCACCGAAGACAGGGACATGGCAGCGCCGGCCAGTATCGGACTCATCAGTATTCCCCAGACAGGGTAGAGCAGGCCGGCGGCCACCGGAATACCCATTGTGTTGTATACGAACGCGCCAAACAGGTTCTGGTGAATATTTTTCACCGTGGCCCGGGAGATCTCGATGGCATCGGGCACGCCGTGGAGCGAGCCTCGCATCAGCGTGATGCCGGCGCTCTCAATGGCCACATCCGTGCCGGTGCCGATGGCAAAACCGACGTCCGCCGCCGCCAGGGCCGGAGCATCGTTGATGCCGTCGCCGACCATGGCGACTGTGTGGCCCTTGCCGCGCATTTCACTGACCACCTCGGCCTTGTCTTCAGGCAGCACTTCCGCGCGATAGTCATCGATGCCGGCTTTTTTCGCGATGGCCTTTGCGGTGGCGTCGACATCGCCTGTGACCATCATCACCTTGATGCCAGCCTTGTGAAGGCGCTGGATGGCAGCCTTGGAGTCCGGTTTGATGGCATCGGCAACGCCAATGACCCCCAGAGCTTCGGTGCCCAATGCCAGAAACAGGGGCGTGCCGGCTTCTTGGGTAATCGAGTGGGCGGCATCGTCCAGATCGCCCAGCGTAACGCCCTGGTCTTCCAGCCAGCGGCGGTTGCCCAGACGCACGGGCTTGCCGTCGAGTTCACCTTGCACGCCTTTACCATTCAGGGCCTCGAAACCGGTCAGCTTCTCCAGCTGAACGCTTTTTTCTTTGGCCTTCGCCAGAATCGCCTCGGCCAAAGGGTGTTCGGAGTGTTGTTCCAGCCCCGCCGCGAGCGCCAGCAGGCGTTGCTCTTCACCGTCGCTGGCATGAACCCGGGTAACTGCCGGATGACCTTCGGTGATGGTGCCGGTTTTATCGAGTATCACCAGGTCCAGCTTACCGGCGGTCTGCAGCGCATCGCCCTGGCGGATCAGGGCGCCGTATTCCGCCGCCTTGCCAACGCCAACCATTACCGACATGGGCGTGGCCAGGCCCAGGGCGCAGGGGCAGGCGATGATCAGCACCGTGGTGGCGGCCACCATCATATGAACCACTGCCGGTTCCGGCCCGACGTTGTACCAGACCAGCGCCGCCACGACGGCAATCAGCATCACGGTGGGCACGAACACCGACGAAATCTTGTCCGCAAGCCGTCCAATGGCAGGCTTCGAGCCCTGGGCTTTTTTCACCAGCTTGATGATTTGAGCCAGCGCGGTGTCACTGCCAACCCGGGTGGCCTCGTAGACAATCGAACCATGGGTGTTGAGGGTGCCGGCAGACACCTCATCGCCTTCCGATTTGCTCACCGGCATGGGCTCACCGGTGAGCATGCTCTCATCAATGCGAGTAGAGCCTTCGGCAATCACGCCATCGACCGGCAGTTTCTCACCGGGTCTTACCCGGATGTGGTCGCCCTTGAGAACCTCCTCTACCGGAATGTCCTGCTCTTCACCATCCCGAATCACCCGCGCGGTTTTCGCCCGCAGGTCCAGCAACCGGCGCACCGCCTCCGATGTCTTGCCTTTGGCCCGAAGCTCCAGGGCCTGACCCAGGTTGATCAGGCCGATGATCATCGCCGAGGCCTCAAAGTAGACATGGCGAGCCATCTCCGGCAACGCGCCGGGAATACTGGTGACGACAATGGAATAAAGCCAGGCGGTGCCGGTACCCAGGGCAATCAGGGTGTCCATGTTGGCGTTATGGTGCCGGAATGCCTTCCAAGCACCAGTGTAGAAGTGTCGTCCGGTAGCGATCATTACCCCAAGAGTGAGAATGCCCAGGTTCAGCCAGGTGAGCTGATTGGCATCCGTCACCATCATGGTGTCGAAACCCATGCCGTAGACCATCAGCCCAAGACCCAGGCTCAGACTCACGGCCATCTTTATCAGCAGTGTCTTGTACTGCTTCCGGTCTTCCTCCTGCTTGCGTGCGTCCGCTTCGTCCTCGTCCTCGATCACGCTGGCGCCATAACCGGCATTTTCTATTGCCTTCACCAGCGCCTCGGGATCGGCATCACCCGTGGCCGTGGCGGTATTGTCCGCCAGGTTCATATGGGAATGGCGGATACCGGAGACCGACATCAGGGCCTTCTCAATGGTGTTTACACAGGAAGAACAGGTAGCACCGGTCACTGACAGATGAATCTGCCCGTCCGCACCGGCTGCTGCCCCAGAACCAGTCGGAGCAGAATCTGCCTCGGTTGCCTGATCTTCCGAGTTGTCGGCGGTATCGGCCTCATCCTTATTCCCTGAAGAACAGCAACTGGCCGGCTCGGCGTCTTCCTGGAAAGGCTCGGCCGGGTAGCCGGTCTCGGTAACGATCCGAGCCGCCTCACCGGCATCCACGCCCTCCGGCAGAGCCACGGTCTGCTTTTCCAGATCGACTTCAACCAGCTCAACGTCACCAGTCAACGGCTCCAGGGCGCTGCGAATCTTCTTCACACAGCCCTGGCAGGAAGCACCGGAAATGCTGAGAGTGGTTTGTAAAACAGGTGTGTCAGTCATCCAGAATCACTCCTCGTTCTGTTCAGTTGCCCCGCAACAGGGCGCCGGATCATCCCAGTGTTCGATCAACCGGCAAATGGTATGGCCATCGGGCGTACCATCCGGCATGTCCTGCCAGGCGGCCAGCGCGGCGGTCATCCGCTTGCGCAACTGCTGCAGCTCCCGAATCTCCCGCTCAACCTCCGCCAACCGATGCTGAAACACATCCCGAACCATCGGACACGGCGAATGATGATTGTCCGCCTGATCCAGGATCTGTCTTATCTCAGGCAACGAAAATCCCAGCTGCCGCGCCTTACGGGCAAACCGAAGCCGTCGAAGATCCTCGGCATCGAACTGCTGGTAGTTGTTGTCCGGGTTACGGGTCGGTTTGAGCAGGTTCTCGCGGGTGTAAAACCGGACCGTATCCGGGTTTACGTCAGCGGCTTCTGCAAGCTCTTTTACTTTCATCGCCTTGTTCTCAATGTGCCAAAGATAATGGCTTCAGGAACCAGAGACTGAAGTCAGCACGGCAAACTCCAAACCAATTAATAATAGAGTAAAACCTGTGAGCAACTCACAGGTCAAAGGTTTTCTTGAGGAGGGAAAATCGAAGGACGGCTATCAATCCCGCGAGCGAAGAAACGTACCGCAGGTCTTGCACTGATCCGGCGCCATCAGCTTCGCCTGCCAGCCAATCTTGTGGCCACAAGCCGGACACGCCAGCTTCAGCTGCAGAACAATAATAGGCGTGATCAGCGCAGCGATCAGAACACCCAGGGGGCCCCAGCTTTCACCGCTGGACAACCCAAGCTGACTGCTGAACACCAGAATGACGGTCAGCGCCACAAACGCGAAAATGAAATAGTTCCGGTTCCAGCGTTCCCACTGGCGAATTTTATCGTCCTGCTCCGGAGTCAGGTATTGCGCGGCCATAGAATCTCACCTGAAGGATTTACCCGTATCTTGGGGACGGGCCGCGGCAATTACAATCCGGAATCGGCCTTAATGCCCGCCACCAGAACACCGGAAGCCAAGGCCTTCTCAAGGTCGGAAACCGGAATCGGTCGGCTGATCAGATAACCCTGGGCAAAGTTACATCGATGATTCTTCAGGAAACTCAGCTGCTCCTCGGTTTCCACACCCTCGGCCACCACCTCAATACCCAGGTTGTGAGCCAGGTTGATCACCGCCCGGGTAATCACCGCGTCGTCATGGCGTTCCGTGACTTCCGTGATAAACGAGCGGTCGATTTTCAGCAGGTCAACGGGGAAATCCCGAAGGTAACCGAGCGACGAATAACCCACCCCGAAGTCATCAATGGCAAGGTGAACACCCAACTGGTGCAGACGCGAAAGCTGATTCAGGTTGTGCTCGATGTTCTGGATGAAGATTTCCTCGGTGAGCTCGACCTCCAGGCGATTCGCCGGCACATTCTCCGCCGCCAGGGCTTCCCGAATGTGGTCCACCAGATCCTCGTCGTCCAGCTCCCGGCCCGAGAGATTGACCGCAATGCGCAGGCCCTCATGGGGAGTGCCTTTCCATGCGGCCAACTGCCGACAGGCCGCCATGACCACCCAGCGCCCGATATCAGTGATCCGACCGCTCTCTTCCGCCAGCGGGATAAACTCCACCGGCGGCAGAAGACCGCGGCGGGGATGGCGCCAGCGGATCAGCGCCTCGACGCTCTGGATTTCACCGGTGTTCAGGTTCAGCTGGGGTTGATAGAAGAGCACGAATTCGTTGTTGGCCAGGGCCTGGCTCAGATCCTTGTCCAGTTCAAGACGCATGACTTCCCGTTGCTGCATGCCCTCGGTATAGAACTGATAGGTATTCCGGCCCTGTTCCTTGGCCCGGTAGAGGGCAATGTCGGCATTGCGCAACAGCGTATCCGCATCCAGACCGCTCTGCGGGTACACCGCTACACCCATTGTGGCGGTAATGCTGTGGGACTGTCCCTGAACATCGAAGGGCTGGTCGAAGCACTGTTTGATCTGGCCCAGCAGGTGAATGATGTCGTCAATGTCGTCCACCTGTTGCTGGCAGAACATGAACTCATCGCCCCCGGAGTAGGCCACCAGCAGGCGTTCATTGCTGAGGCGGTTCAGCCGCTCGGACACCTTGATCAGCAGTTCATCCCCGAACTGGTGGCCGAGGGAGTCGTTGAGGGTCTGGAAACGGTCCAGGTCCAGCATCACCAGGGCAACCTGGCGCATCTGGCGATCGGCAATGTTCAGGGTGTGGGACAGGTCTTCCATGAAGAACCGACGGTTCGCCAGGCCGGTGAGGGTGTCGGTGGATTCCAGTCGCGCCAGATCTTTCTGAATGGCGGTGCGCTGCGCGATTTCCTGATCCAGTTCCCGGCGGGTCTTCAGCAGCGCGCGGTTGCGCTTGAGAATGAGCTGTACCAGCAGCGTGGTCAGACTGGTCAGCAGACCCATCAGCAAAAGGGTTGCAAAGGTCATCCCCGGCCAATAGCTGTACTGGCTTTCCACCCATTCAGTGGAAGGGCGCAGGGTCAATGTCCAGTCCAGGGTCGGCAAATTAACGTCCTGGGTCTGGGCAAAGTCGCGACTAACCGGCTGGGACACGTTCAGTTCATAGCTCACCTCGCCGGCCTCGCGAATCTCGACCCGGAAGGATTCCAGAACCCGCTCGGTGAGAAGCTGGCGCGCCAGCACTTCCATTCTGAACACGCCCGCTATAAAGCCATTATTCTCGGGGCCGGCACCCACCGGTGCATAGATCACCATGCCCTTGCCGCCCTGGCGCAAATTAATGATACCGGAAAGATCCCAGCTGCCGGACTGTTTCGCCCGTTCCAGTGCCTGGCGCCGTTCCTCGTTGAAGGCGACGTTGTAGCCGATGACCTCTTCGTTGTCGGTAATCGGCTCCAGCCAGCGGATAATGAAATCGTAGTCAATCCACTCAATGGCCTGGTAAACGCCGAAGTCGTCGAGGTAGTTGCGGGCATCCCGCCGCCACTCCTGTTTGGTTTTGGCAGGGTCTGCCTCCAGGCGTTTGGCCATGCGCCGGATGGCTTCGGCGTGGATCAGAAATTCCCGCTCCAGGTGGTTGGCCATGGCCCGGGCTTCGTTGGTCAGGTTTGCTTCTATCTGACGTTTGTCCTGCTGTACCAGCCCGTAGCGCAGGCCGGCTGCCAGACCCAGGAAAACCAGAAAGATCACCACCGGAAACAGCGGGCTCAGCAGGCCCGAGACAACAGGTTTGGGAGGTGATACAGGTTGTTCCACAGGTTACTCCGTGACTTTAAACGGTGGTACCGGGCAGTCGGCAGCGCCAGCGCAATTATGAAGCATTTCTACCGGCCACCGCCATCAGTTGCTTGATTCGGTCCCGAAGCGAGACTCCAAAGGCGCCGTCGGACAGTGGCCGTGCAATTTCCGGAGAACCCTCGTCAGGTTCGGAACCCGTGCCTCCCAGGTCGATGATACGCGGGGTGACTGGCTGCTTGTCGCCATTGAGCAGCACCTCCACCTTTGGTTTCAGCTTGCGCCGGGGGTGGGTCGCCAGGACGATGGCCACTTCGCCCGTCGACAGCTCGACCAGGCTGCCGGGCGGATACACGCCAATCATCCGTATGAAGGCTTCCACCATGGAAGCGTCGAACTGTTGGCCGCGGTTACGGAACAGGATGCGAATGGCTTCGGAGGCCGGTAGCCCATCCCGGTAACACCGGTCGCTGGTAATGGCATCGAAGGCGTCGACGATGGAAACCAGACGGGCGAAACGGCTGATCTGCCACTCCGCCAGCTGTTCAGGATAGCCGCGACCATCCATGCGTTCATGGTGGTGACGGGAGACATCGCTGATAATCGGATCCAGATTGACATCAGCACAAAGCAATTCGTAACCCAGCGTTGTGTGCTGTCGCATGATGCTGTGCTCTTCTGGCGTCAACGGGCCGGGTTTATTGAGGATCTCGTCGGGAACCCTGAGTTTGCCAAGGTCGTGCAGCAGACCGCACATGCCCACGGTCTCCAGGTCTTCGTCCGGCATGCCCAGGAAGCGGGCAAAGGCGACACAGAATATAGCCACCCTGAGGCAATGCTCTGCGGTGTAGGCATCCCGGGACTTTATCCTGCTCATCCAGAACATGGCGCTTGCGTTGGCTTTCACGCTGTCGACGCACTCCCGGATGATGGGGCGGGCGCTCTGGAGGTTGAGGTCATTGCCGGCTTCAATCTGTCGGGTGACTTCTTCCACAAAGGCCTGGGTCCGGCTCCAGGTTGCGTGTGCCCTTGGGAGTTCCTGCTGGAGAGAGCAGGTTTCCGGCAGCGGTTCGCTGGTGCGACGCTTGAGTAGCGAGATCTGATCGAGCACCGGGTTCAGGCGTGATTCTTCATCCTCCACCAGAACCCACTCACAGTACTGCCGCAGAATCTGCGCCTGGTTGTCATCAGTCAGGGTGAAGCCCTGAAACAGAACCGGCACCTGGGTCCAGGGCCGGTCCAGGCTCACGACGCGCATGCCGGGCTGGAGAAGGTCCACCGGTAAGCGCACCCGCTGGAGAGTCGAAACAGGGGAGTCCGAATGAGTTGCGAGCGCCGACGGCGCCGAGACGGAATGTCGGTGCTGTTTGCTGGATTTACGTCGGAACCACATGGCTCTACCAGTCTTCTGTTTTATGTCCGGTGATTATGTCAGACCTGACAGACCGGTTACAGAAGAGTGCTGGAAGTGTGACGCAGTTCCTGATGCAGATCGGGTATCAGGCGTTTCCGGAAACTCTGGCAATCCCCAGCCGGGGAATTTCCTGCTTGGGGCAACGGTCCATCACCACGGTCAGCCCCGAGGCTTCCGCTCGCGCCGCCCCTTCATGGTTGATGACGCCAATCTGGAGCCAGACCACGGGGATTTTCAGATCGATGGCCTGGTCGATAATCGCATCGGTGCGCTCCGGCGCCAGGAACAGGTCAACCATGTCCACCGGTTCGGGAAGGCTTCGGAGGTCGGCGTATACCGTTTCACCGAGCACGGTCTGACCTGCCAGGCGGGGATTGACCGGTAGGATTCGGTAGCCCTGGGACTGCAGGTACTCCATGACCTCATGGGAAGGCCGGCTGGTCTTTTCACTCGCGCCGACAAGGGCGATGGTCCTGACAGTGGTCAGGATGTCACGCAACTGTTCCGGGCTGGTACTGGGCATGATGCTGGCGAAACCTCGCTGGATTAACGGTGTGCCTGCAGACAGACAGACACGGACTCCGCGTAGCGTAGCGCGTGGGGCTTGTCGATTTCCACCTCGGCCCACTGGACCGCCTCGTGTTCCATGACAATGGTCAGGACCTCGTGGGTCAGGCGTTCCAGCAGGGCGAAGCGATTGCCATCCACGTGGTGAATGATCTGCTTGGTGATGGTGCGATAGTTGAGGGCGGCAGAGATTTCATTCCGGTTTACCGCCTCAGAGGCATCGTAAGTCAGCGCGACGTTAATCAACACGTCCTGCTGATTATTGATTTCTTCTTCCTTGATGCCGATGTAGGCCCTGAGAAGAAGATCCTTGATGCGGACTTTTGCCAGGTGATTCCCGTTGACGTCTGTCATGCGCCCTCCCTCGGGTCAGATAGTTCAGCGATTGTTACTGATCAGCGTCAGAAACTCTGTGCGGGTCGCCTGGGATTTGCGGAACTGCCCCAGCATCATCGAGGTTTTCATGCGGGAATTCTGTTTCTCCACGCCCCGCATCATCATGCACATGTGCTGGGCTTCGATGACAACGGCCACGCCCTTGGCGCCCGTGACGCTCTCAACAGCTTCGGCAATCTGTCGGGTCAGGTTTTCCTGGATCTGCAGACGGCGGGCGTACATGTCGACGATGCGGGCAAACTTGGACAGGCCCAGTACCTTGCCAGCGGGCAGGTAGGCAATGTGGCACTTGCCGATGAACGGCAGCATATGGTGCTCACACATGCTGTAGAGTTCGATATCCTGAACCACGACCATTTCATCCATGGCCGATTCGAATACCGCATTGTTCACCAGGTCGCCAAGGTCCTGCTGGTACCCGCACGTGAGGAACTGCATGGCCTTGGCCGCGCGCATTGGAGTGTCTTGCAGACCCTCGCGATCCGGGTCTTCGCCCAGGCCATCGATGATGGCACGGAAGTGCCCTGAGAGGTCGTCAAGGAGTTTACTCATAGTCTTTTCCGGTTAGCAGTGTCTTACGAGGGCCAAAGCTTAAGGCAATTTGCCCGCCATCTCTACGCTTTACGCAGGCATCGTCGGAAAAGACCACTTTGGCCGCCACGCCCAATGGTATGGGCGGTGGGGCTATGGCAGTGGCGGCCGGTTTGTTCTACAGTTTCAGGCTATCAATGTTCGTCGGGGACAATGCATGGATGAGGTGATGCCGACCGTTGGTGGGGTTTCCGCCGCGGGGCGCGAGGAAGG
Source organism: Marinobacter flavimaris (assembly GCF_045057155.1). NCBI lineage: Bacteria > Pseudomonadati > Pseudomonadota > Gammaproteobacteria > Pseudomonadales > Marinobacteraceae > Marinobacter > Marinobacter flavimaris. Next base: position 3,370,301 of record NZ_CP171359.1, on the reverse strand, counting down.
CACCCTAGAAGGGTGGCAACATGGAGGTAAGTGGTTCAGTTTCGAGGGACATGCCATCTTCAGCCGGATGGCAGGCTCGGGAGAACCGCTGGTGCTGATCCATGGATTTCCCACTGCCAGCTGGGACTGGAATCGACTCTGGCCGATGCTGATTCAGCAGCACAACGTGCTGGCCCTGGACATGCTGGGCTTTGGCTTTTCCGATAAACCCGCCGATTACGATTACAGCATTGAAGACCAGGCGGATCTGTTTCAGGGCTGGATTGAGGGTCTGGGTCTGCCGTCCGTGCACCTTCTGGTTCATGACTACGGGTGCAGTGTTGCCCAGGAGCTTCTGGCGAGGGAGCAAGAGGACCTGCTGCCATTCCGGATTGCGAGTGTCTGTTTCCTCAACGGCGCCCTTTTCCCCGAGGTCCACAATCCCCTGCTTATTCAGAAGCTGCTGGGGAGCCCCTTTGGCGGGCTGATCAGCCGAGGCCTGACCCGACGCAGTTTCGAGCGAAACTTCCGCCGGTTATTCGGAAGCCAGAATCCGCCTGATCGGCAGGATATGGAGGATTTCTGGCACCTGCTGACCTATAACAACGGCCGGGGCATCCTGCATCATCTGATCCAGTTCATGGAAGAACGGCGCTGTCACCGCAACCGGTGGGTTGGCGCGCTGCAGAAGGCAACGCAGCCGATGCGATTGATTTCGGGTACCGCCGATCCGGTCTCGGGTGCCGGCATGGTCAGACGCTACAGGGAACTGATGCCCGATGGTGATGTGGTCACCCTCAGGAATATCGGGCACTACCCCCATCTGGAGTGCCCCTGGGAGGTTTTCAGTGCCTATCGGGAGTTTCGCAAGCGCTGCGAGGGATAACCCCCGGGGCGGGCTTTCCTCAGCCCGATGCGGAATCGGGCATATCCTCGGCACCCCGGCCTACAACCGGTAGCGGCCGGGCCGCGTTGACGACCTGGTTGCGACCCCGGGATTTTGCTTCGTAAAGCGCCTGGTCCGCCCGGTTCAGCCAGACTGACCAGGTCTCACCCTTGCTGACCTCTGCGACACTGGCACTGGCGGTTACCTTGATATCTTCCAGAAATGGCCGTGCGCTGATGCTGGTCAGAAGCTGATTTGCCAGCACATCGGCATCTTTCTGGCGGGTTTCCGGCAGAACGATCATGAACTCCTCACCACCAATCCGGAACAGTTGATCGCTCTCGCGCAGGCGGGATCTCAGGCGCAGTGCCATTTCCGTGAGCACCTTGTCGCCGGCCAGATGACCCCACTGATCGTTGATCGTCTTGAAGTAGTCAAGGTCCAGCAGAATCAGGCTGGAGACCCGCTCATACCGCTCCCGCATCTGAATCTGACCGTTGAGGATGTCAGCCAGTTGCGAACGGTTCAGACAGCCGGTCAGGGGATCGGTGGTTGCCAGTCGCGTGAGTTCCTGCTGAAGCTTGCCCACCAGCGAGGCGAAAATCATGGCAAACAGGCACGTGAGACCCAGCGAAAAGGTTATCCGCCAGAAGTCGGCCTCGGGAAATCGTAAAAAGGACACGACGGCCATAACAACAACGAAAACAATGTTGCTTCCAATCGCCTCCCTGAGCGGTAGTAAAAAGAACAGGGCCGTGGCAGCCGGGTAGGCCCAGTAAAGGCCGGCATGGCCATTGATGTGTGTCGAGTAGGCGGCACTGACCACGGCGAGCAGTGGAAACAGACGGCCTTTGAGGAAGTAGGTGCCCCGGAACCTCAGGAATGCGATAACCAGAAGGGCGTTCGTGCAGAACAGGACCAGTACCGCGGAAAGCAGATAATGGGATTGCTGCCATTGCACCAGAACCAGGGGCGCTACGGCGATAAATGCCCAGAAATGCAGGTGATAAACCAACTGGCGCTTGAACCCCAGCACCGCGAGTGTGGGGTTGGTGGCAAGGGTGGAGGGTGGTACCGAAAAATTCACAGCATACTCCCGCTGTTTGAGTCGTATCCGCCCGCGTCCGGTGCCGGGACAGTCTTGAAGTCTAGCATGGCCGTTCATTTAATGAAGCAGACAGCGCCGTTTATGACCACCATTAGTTTTGTTCAGTTGGCCGCGCCTTGTCCACTTCGTTAAACTCCGCGGGACTGATTCAGGGACACGCCCAGGGACCATCCTATGACTGCTATTCACATCCGAGAACCGGCTCTGACGATCCGGGCAGGCCGGCGCGCGATGCAGCGCCTCAGGGAAACGCCGCTGTCGCCCGAGGATGTGCATGTCATTCCGGGTGCTGCCGGTGGCCCCAAGGCTCTGGGAATAAGTGGCCTGGATAAAGCCATTTTCGGTGACTGGTTGCCAAGGGTTCCCCAGGAGCGATCATTGATCGGCTCGTCGATCGGCAGCTGGCGTTTTGCCGCCGTGGCTTCCTCCGATGACCCGAAAGCCCAGCTTGCCCGGCTGGCGGAACTTTATACCGCACAACGCTTTGCCAAGGGTGTCAGCGCTGAGGAAGTGAGCCGCAAGAGCGTGCTGTTTCTGGAAGAGCTGCTCGGTGGGCGGGAAGACGCCATTCTGAACCACCCATGGTACCGACTGAACGTTGTGGTCGTTCGCAGCCTTGGCATGCTGGCGGAAGACGCCCGGGGCCGGCTGGGGCTCGGCCTTATGGGCGCGATCAGCGCCAACATGGTCAGTCGTCGTCATCTGGGCAGGTTCATGGAGCGGGGCATCATCCACGACGCCCGCCTGAAAGCGCCTTTGGCGAAGCTGGTGGATTTCCCGAGTCACGAAGTGGCGTTATCCCGCGAGAACCTGCTGCCTGCCCTTCTGGCTTCTGCGTCCATTCCCCTGGTGATGGCCGGTGTCCGCAATATCCCCGGCGCGCCCGAGGGTGTCTATCGAGACGGTGGTTTGCTGGACTACCACCTGGATCTGCCTTACCAGCAGCCTGGCGTGGTGCTCTACCCGCATTTCACCGATAAGGTGGTTCCCGGCTGGTTCGACAAGTCCCTGCCCTGGCGGCGGGGCGACGCCTCCCGGTTGCAGGACGTGCTGCTGGTTGCGCCATCAAGAAGCTATCTGGAGTCCCTGCCTGACCGCAAGCTCCCGGACCGGAAGGATTTCGAGCGCTATGCCGGTGACGATGCCGGCCGGGAACGGGCCTGGCGTTCGGCGATTGCCGAGAGTGATCGCCTTGGCGATGAGTTTATGGAACTCACCGAAACCCGGCGCCTGCCCGATGTCATCAGGCCGCTCTGAACACAGGGCTTCCGAAAGAGTGACTATACTGGTGCAGTAAAGTCACGAATCGGGGGATATGTTATGTCGGATGAAAAACCGGTGGTCGCCAGCAAGACACCGTTCTCTGTGATGGTTGAGGCGGGCAAGAACTACTTCTGGTGTGCCTGTGGCCGCAGTAGTAGCCAGCCATTCTGTGACGGTTCCCACAAGGGGACCGGGATAACCCCGATCAAATACGAGGCGGAGAAGAAAGAGTGGGTGTGGTTCTGCGGGTGCAAGCAAACCGGTAACGCCCCTCTCTGCGATGGCAGTCACAAAGCGCTCGAGTAGAGCGCCATTCGCTGCAGGGTACTCACCCTGAAGCCCGAGAGGCCGTGAACCGGGTCTTTCAGCGCCCGAACCCTGAGTACTACTGGAATCTCCGTCTCCTGGTCACGATGGACCAGGGAAAGATCAACGCGTTCAATGGAACTGTCACTGCGGGCGGCTGCGAGAGCTCGCCGGAAATTGTCCCGGGACGCCGGTGCAACAAGTTCCTCCAGGGGCTGGTTGACCAGGTCAGCGGGTGCCTGGTCCAGAAGTTCGGCGATTTGCGGTGAAACAAAACCGATCCTGCCTCTTTCGTCCAGTTCCCATATGACCGCACCGGACAGGGCCACCAGATCCCGGCTCCGTTGCTCACTATCGTTCAGTGCCCGCCGAAGTATCGATTTTTCGACCTGAAAGTTGGCGATCTGATGGTCAGCACCAATTTCTCTCTGTTCCAGACCACGAATGTGAAGTGTTTGCCGGTGTAGCCGTCGGTTCAGCACCAGGGTGAGGGCGGCCGCGAACACCGACAGGGCTGCACCGGCGATCCAGACGGTTCGTCGGGAGGCTTGGGCGACCGCTTCAAGTCCCTCTGGCGACGGTACGGTCGTGAGTATCCAGTTCTGATCCATTGGCGAAACTTCGGTACGCAGCGCCCGTGTCGGGTCCACCGAACCGTTGGTGCCCAGTTCCAACAGCGGCATCTTGGTATGTCGTTCGAGGGTGTCGATGCGCAGTCCGAGAGAATCCGGCAGGGTGTCACTGAACAAGGCCTGGAGCCAGGCAGACACGGGTTGGTTGTGGTCGCCCACCATAGACTGGTCCGGAACGTTGGCCAGCAGATGATTCACCAGGGCCTGATGCTGGGCGTGATATCGCGCTTCGGCAAGCGCCATGGCCCGACGCGCTTCAATGTTTGCAGTAATTCCGGTTACCAGCAGGCCGGCGGCGACCAGAAGCAGGGGAATCCAGATTCCTGGCCATAAGACCGGTCTGCGGAAACGGGCTGGAGTCGAGCTTTCCATGCCGGGCGTCCTTTGCGGCTGGGTCTGTACCCTCAGAACAGACCGACGTTACTCCTATACTCTAGTCCAGCTCGTGAAGAGAGGGAAATGCTCAGGTCCGGACTTTGCCAGCTGCGCCGTAGACCAGCAGGAATACGGCAAAAGCCGTAACAACAACGGAAGGGCCGGCCGGTGTGTCCAGGTGCCAGGACAGACTCAGACCGCCGCTCACCGCGACAAACCCGAACCCGACGGCCATGGCCGCCATGATCTCCGGATTGTGGGCCAGGCGCCTGGCGGTTGCCGCAGGAATGATCAGCAGTGCGGTAATCAGCAGCACGCCGACGATTTTCATGGCTACCGCGATGACCAGTGAGAACATCAGCATCAGAACCAGGCGAAGCCGCTCTACGGCAACACCCTCCACCCGGGCGAGTTCTTCGTGAATCGTGCTCATCAGCAACCCCTGCCAGAGCACGGCAAGGAGGATAATGATCAGTGCCGCGCCGCCGTAGATCCACAGCAGGTCTTCACGGCTCATGGCCAGCAGATCCCCGAACAGAAGGCCAGTCAGATCGACGCGGACATCCGGCATGAAGCTCAGGGTTACCAGCCCTATGGCCAGGGCGCTGTGGGCCAGTATGCCCAGCAGGGTATCGGTTGCCAGAGTCCGGGTCCGTGACAGGAGTACCAGTGCCATGGCCAGCACCACACAGGTGATGATCACACCAAGGTTCAGCGGTACGCTGATCAGGAAGCTCAGGGCGATGCCGAGCAAGGCCGAGTGTGCCAGGGTATCGCCAAAATAGGCCATTCGTCGCCAGACCACGAAACAGCCCAATGGCCCGGCTACCAGGGCCACGCCGAGTCCGCCGATCAGGGCGCGCCAGAAGAAATCGTCCAGAATTGCGTCAATGATGGGCATGGTCACATTCCGTGTGTCTGCCCTCGACAACATCCCCGTGCAGATCGTGGCTGTGGTTGTGGTGATGATGATAGACCGCGAGGGACTCTGCCACGGGGCGACCGAATGTTTCGATGAAAGCCGGGTCGTGGGAGATGTCCTCGGGATAACCGCTGCAGCAGACATGCTGGTTCAGGCAGATAACCTTGTCGGTTGCTGCCATGACGAGGTGCAGGTCGTGGGAGATCATGATAACACCGCAGTTCAGGTCATCCCTTAGCTGGCGTATCAGATCATACAATGACGCCTGGCCATTGATGTCGACGCCCTGGGCGGGCTCATCAAGGACCAGAAGGTCCGGTTTGCGGGCCAGGGCCCGGGCCAGCAACAGCCTCTGCTTCTCTCCCCCGGAGAGGTGGTGCACGGAGGCATGCAGCAGGTGTCCGACGCCGGTGCGGGCAAGGGCAGACTCACATTCCGCGAGGGACTGGCCGCTGAGCAGCATGAACCGCTTGACGCTCAGAGGCAGTGTGGCCTCCAGCGTCAGATGCTGCGGGACGTACCCGATCACCAGGTTCTTTTTCAGGGACACCTGACCCTCAGACACTTTCTGGATGCCGAGTACGGCCTTGATCAGTGTCGTCTTGCCTGCCCCGTTTGGACCAATGATGGTGATGATATCGCCACGGTGAATCTTCAGGTTGACCTGATCAACCACGGGGCGTTCGTCAAACCGGACAGTGAGGTTCTCCAGGTTGACCAGAGGATCAGTCATGGCCGGGCTCCGACTGGCATCGGGGGCAAAGGCCGGCAATTTCAAGCGTCGTGGTCTCGGGCCGGAAGCCTTCGCCGGATGCGGCTTTACGAACCTCTGTTGACACCTCTGGAGCGGTCAGTTCGAGCACATTGCCGCAGGCGCGACAGATCAGAAACATACCGGTGTGGCTTTCACCCGCGTGGGTACAGCCGATAAAGGCGTTGAGCGACGCGATGCGGTGCACCAGCCCATGCTGCTGAAGGAAATCCAGTGCGCGGTAAACGGTGGGCGGCGCAGCGTTATGACCATCGGACGACAGCTCCGCCAGCACGTCGTAGGCGCCCAGCGGCTTGTGGGATTGCCAGATCAGCTCCAGAACCCGTTCCCGGATGGGCGTCAGTCGGGCATTCTGCCGCTGGCAAATGGTCCGGGCGTCAGTCAGGGCCTGACTGACACAGGCATCGTGGTTGTGAGGCCGGTAGGGAATAGCACGGGCAGACATGGTCGCAATCCTGCAAAATTTGAAACATTATAACATTTGCAGGGCTGTCTGCCATGTCCGGCAGTGGCACGGGTCAGTGTCGGGACTTTACAACCAGGGATTCCAGAAATTCCAGATTCGGGATCCAGGCATGCTCACCTTCAACCTCGACCTGCATCAGATCCGCCGGCCCCGGTTCACCCTCCAGCTTCCTGACCTGGTCTTCCGCCAAACGGGCCTGGCTGGGAATGCCCTGGGTAACCAGTGCCATAAACGGGACTTCCTTGTGGTGATCGCCGATGGTATTAAGGACCACGATGCGGCCCCGATTATCGCCCGGAACGGTGAGGGCTCCGCCGTTAGCCGCGTCGTATGAAATCACCGGAAGTTGCAGGCCCCGCCAGTCAAGGTAGCCAACCAGCCATTCCGGCGTGTTCGCGCCGGCATCAGCGCTGGCATAGTCGACCACTTCCGCAATCGAGACGTTGGGCAGCAACAGTTGCCGTCCGCTCATGGGAATCATGACGCAGGAGAGGGATTGGCTGTTGTCATTCATTGCGTGTTACCTCAGGCGGAGTCCCGTTTCTGCCGGCTCTTGAGCAGGCAGGATTCTTCGATGGTTTTTACCAGTTCCCGTGCCAGCTGCTCCGGGGTGCCACAGAAACCGCTGCAACCGGTGGCGGCGACGGATTCGGGCATAGAGCTATTGCCGCAGCTTGTGCTCTCCTGGACCCAGATCCGGCTACCGTAGGCTTTCAGTAAAGGCGCTGCAATAGCGCCATCATTACCCATGCCGGAAAAAAGAATAGCATGGCAGCGCTGGCCGTAATGATCCGCGACGTTGAGCAGGACCTGATCAATGGAAGGGCCATAGGGCCCCGGCCAGGCATTGCTGGTTTCCGTCAGGGCTCCCTGCTCGTTCAGTTTCCATTCGTGCTCTACCGGCATCAGCACCACATCACCATTCCTGACCCGATAGCCTTCCTCGGCTCGCTTGAGCTGGTAATGGGCATGGCGACCCAGTACCCGCGTAAGAACCTCTGTAAAGTTCCCATCTATGTGCTGGGCGTAGATGAAGCCCACGGGCAGATTCGGCGGCAGGTGGTCCAGAAACGTCTTAACCGCCGCCGGCCCTCCCAGTGAAGCGCCCAGAATCCAGACTTCCTCGGCGACCGAACCGGGTACGGCAGGCGTTATCCAGTGAGGCAGGTCCGGCGATGGTGCTGGTGCCGGCGTTTCCTGCTCCAGTTCTGCCAGAGTGGCTTCTGAGTCCAGCTCTTCCAGGTGCCCCAGTTGCTGCTCAAGTTTGCCCAGTAAACGTCGTTCCCAGCGAAAATACTCGGTACTTCCCGGCTTGGGTGCTTCATCCAATCCGAACAGTACCGGTGCGTCGGTATTTTCAAGCAGGTGATCGAACAGTAACGGATGATCGGCCTCGTCTTCGAGGGTGACCAGCCAGAGACTGGCATCCGGGAAATCCGGGTAGCCCAGCAAACGCTCTGGATCCCCGGAAAAACGCACCTCCAGACCGAACTTGGATGTTGCGGCCTGCAGTCGGTGTCGCTGCAGAACCACATCCGAGACGATCCCGACCCGCGGCCGGCCAGACTGGCCGGCCATCACTGACGTCCGGTCAGCCGCTCAATGGTCTCAAGCAACTCGGTTTCCTGGAACGGCTTTCCGAGGTACTCATTCACACCAATGGCCAGCGCACGTTCGCGGTGTTTCTCGCCGGTCCGTGAGGTGATCATGCAGATCGGAATTTCCCGCAGGCTATCGTCGTGGCGCACAAAGCTGGCAACCTCGAAACCATCCATCCGCGGCATTTCGATATCCAGCAGGATGATGTCCGGTTTGTGATCCTGCAGCTGTGCGACCGCGTCCAGGCCGTCTTTGGCAGTGATGACTTCCATGCCGTTGCGCTCCAGCAGTCGTGAGGTAACCTTCCGTACGGTAACCGAGTCGTCCACCACCATGACCACGGTGGCCTGTTCCTCATAACGGGCGGACTCGCGAGCCTTCTCGAGGTTGGCCAGACGCTGGCGCTCGGACAGGATGTCGGAACGGATCATGGCCGGCAGGTCGAGGATTACGACCACGTTGCCGTCACCCAGGATGGTGGCACCGGACACACCGCGCACCGAACTGAATTGCGGGCCGAGGGATTTAACAACGATCTCCCGGCTGCCCATCAGGTTGTCCACCTGCAGGGCCATGGGCTGCTCGGCGCCGCGCACCAGGATCACCGGCAGCGGCAGGGCCTGTCCCTGCAACTTCGGATGGTGATCGCTGTTCAGCAGGCTGCCCAGATACTGGAGCCGGTATTCCTGGCCGGCGTATTCGTACATCGGCGCGTCCGGCTTGTAGTATTCCTCAAGCTCGTAGGTGCTGACCCGGACAATACCCTCGATGGTGTTCAGCGGGATCGCGTAGAAATCCTCGCCGGTGGACACCATCAGCGCCCGGTTGACGGAAACCGTGAACGGCAGGCGAACCGTAAAGGTGGTTCCGCGGCCAACGGCGGAATCGATGTCGAGGCTGCCGCCAAGCTGTTTGATCTCGCTGGCAACGACGTCCATGCCCACGCCGCGGCCGGAAATCTGGGTTACTTGTTGGGCGGTGGAGAAGCCGGGCTGCAGGATAAACTGCAGGATTTCCCGCTCGGACAGATCCTCGTCTTCCCGCAGCATGCCCTGACGGATCGCCTTGTCGCGAATGATCGAAGAGGGAATGCCGGCGCCATCGTCGATCATCCTCAGGACAACGTCGCCACCTTCGCGGGTCAGTGACAGTGTGACTTCGCCGGTCTCCGGCTTACCGGCTTGCTTACGGTCCGCCGGGCTTTCGATGCCGTGGTCCAGGGCGTTCCGGAGCATGTGTTCCAGGGGTGCGATCATGCGCTCCAGGATGCTCCTGTCCATTTCGCCTTCGGCGTTGCGGACATCAAAGTCGACTTTCTTGCCCAGTTCGCCGCTGATCTGGCGAACGATGCGCCGCAGACGCGGCACCATGGAGGCGAACGGAATCATCCGGGTCTTCATCAGACCCTCCTGGAGTTCCGTGTTGATCCGGGACTGCTGCACAAGCAGGGTTTCGGTGTCCCGTACCCGGTCAGACAGGGTTTCCCGCAGGTCTGCAAGGTCCGAAGAGGACTCGGTCAGAGCGCGGGACAGCTGCTGAATGGAGGAGTAACGGTCCATCTCCAGCGGGTCGAAGTCGTCGCCGTAATCCGGTCCGTGTTCTTTCTCGGCACTGAACAGGATCTGGGCTTCCGTCTCGATTTCCATCCGGCGCAGCTGCTCACGCAGACGCTCGATGGTGGCGGCCATTTCCTCCAGGGTATGGCCAAAATCACTGGTCTGCTGCTCAAGCCGGCCACGGGTAATACTGGTTTCACCCGCCAGGTTGACCAGCTCATCCAGCAGCGGTGCGGACACCCGAATGGTCTCCTGGGCCGCCCGCTGTGCCTCGGCCGCCTGTTTGCGAACCTTGGCCGGCGATTTCCCGGGCTTCGGTGCCGGTGCTACCGGTTTTTCTGCCTGGGCGGGAGGCGTTGGCTCTTCAGGCTTTTTCGGTTCCGGCGCGGCCGGGGCTGGCGCAGGCTGTTCGGCCTTTGCCGAAGGCACACCCATGCCGGACTCATAGCCCTTACGGATGTCGGCAACCAGGGCGATGATGGCGTCGTGATCTTCGGTGATGGCCTGCCACTGGGACTCATCTGGGGCATTGCCGCCAAGGTCGATCAGACGTGTCTCAAAGGCGTGGGCGCTGTCCCCAAGCTGAGTCAGTTGGGAGAGGCGAGCGCCGCCTTTCAACGTATGCAATGCACGCTGGGCTTCCTGGTTGAAGGTGTGGTTTGCCGGCTCCTTGCGCCAGTCATCGAGCAGCTGCTCCAGCTGATCCATGATTTCACCGGCTTCCTCCAGGAAGATTTCCAGTACTTCCGGATCGATTGCTTCCTGTTGGGACTCTTCTCGGGGAGCAGCGGTCTCTTCGGCGGCCACTTCGTGGGCCACCCGGAAGTCCTCGATCAGGTCCGCATCCGGCTCGGGCTTGCTGCCCTGTTCCAGGCTGTTGAGCATGGTCTTCAGGCTGCCCAATGCCCGGTCGCTGAGCTTCAGCAACGTCTTCTGGTTATTGGACCCGGAGATGAGGGGATCCAGAGCGTCGGACCAGGCTTCTGCCAGGTTGGCAATCGGATCGACGTCAGAAAGTCGTGCACCACCCTTGAGGGTTTGCAGTTCCTGCTGCAGCTGGGTCAGTCCGGTCAGTTCCTCCGGTTCCTCGCGCCACTGGTCAAGACACTCACTGATGGCGTCGTAGATTTCCAGGCCTTCGTCCAGGAAGATGCCGATCAGGTCATCATCGCTGGCCTGTGTCAGAGTCTCGCTGAGGTCGGGGGCCTCTGCTGACTCCTCGGACGGCGCCGACTCGCCCCGAAGGATGGACTGGACGCGAGCGACCAGCTCCTCCGCCGGTGGGCAAGGCTTCTGCGTCGCCACCTGCTCAACCATTTGCGCCAGCCGGTCATGGCAGGCGAACAAGAGGTCGTTCATGGCGTCGCTGGCTTCCAGCTGGCCCTCTGCAACCTTTTCGAACAGGTCTTCGAGAACGTGGGTCAGGTCGCCAATGGCCTCAACGCCAGCCATCCGGGCGCCACCCTTGAGCGTGTGGACATCCCGTTGCAGTTCCGCGGCAATGCTCCGGTCCGACGGGTCTTCGGTCCAGGTGTGCAGGGCGCTGCCGGTAGAGTTGATCAGGTCGTAGGCTTCTTCCAGGAAAATGCCGACCAGCTCCGGATCCAGGTGCGAGAGATCGGCAACGCCGTCTTCCGCCTCGCCGGTTTCCGCGGTTTCTGAATCGGAATCGACGGGTTCCTCGACTTCCGGGAGCGGGGCCTGCTCTTCGTCGTTGAAATCCGGTTCTGCTTCTTCTTCAGGGCTCGCAACATTGGTGACCGGGCGTGTTCCGGTGGCGCTGTCGATGTACGCCTGGATTTCGCCAATCAGATCCGGCGCAGGGCGCGGTGGCTCCTTGGCTTCAAGGTTCTCGACCATGCCCGCAAGCCGATCGTGGCAGCGGAACAGCAGATCTGAGAGCTCATCATTGATCGATAGCCGCTGCTCGGTCAGTCCCTCAAACAGGTTTTCCAACTCGTGGGAAAGATCGCCTACGGCAGGAATGTCGGCCAGGCGTGCACCACCCTTAAGGGTATGCAGATCCCGCTGCAGCAACCGAAGGATATCCAGGTTTCCGGTATTTTCGCTCCAGCTCTGCAGCGCTTCGGCGGTGCTGTCGATGAGGTCGCGGGCCTCTTCCAGGAAGATCTCCGCAAGCTCTTCGTCCATGTCATCATCGGATTCGGACATTTCCGGGAGCGGCGGTTGTTCGGCCGCCGCTGGTTCTTCATTTGCCGGTACTTCGGTTTCATCCATCTCAAAGCTGAGATCGATTTCCTCGAGTTCACCGGTGAATTCCTGCTCGAAGGCGTCGGGTTCCTGGTTTTCTGTGCTCGGGGCCCGTTTCAGGTTTTCGAGCGCGGTAACCATGTCGTCGCTGGATTCCGTGGCAAGCCCGGCAGCCACCTGATCCATCATGTTGATCAGCTGTTCGTGAGCTGCCCGAACGGTCTCGAAAAAGGTTTCGTCCGGCGCTTCATCGTGTCTGGCGGCCTCGTCGTAGGTGTCTTTCAACGCGCTTGAGAGCGCGGCGACGTCGCCGAGCCCTGCTTCGGAGGCGCCGGAGGTCAACTGCTCCAGCTCGGAACGCAACGGGTTCAACGACTCCATCTCGCCGGGGTTGTCCGCCCAGTGGTCGAGAATCCGGTCAGCATCCAGAACAATGTCGAGGCCTTCGTTCAGGAACAGCTGAACCAGCCGTGACGGAGCCTGCTGCGGATGCTGGCGCGGAGCTTCCTCGCTGTGGCCGCGGAGTGTCTCTTCGGTCAGTTGGTCCAGCTTCTCGAGGAAGGCTTCGGTGCCAGGCAGCGAGGCCTGTGGATTTTCACGGATCTGGGCCAGGCCCTGGGTCAGGAAATCGCAGGCGGATTCGATCAGCGAGAGCACGTCGCGGTTGGCCCGCTTGTTCTGTGCCCGGGATTCCTTGACGAAGCGTTCCAGTGGTGTGATTACAGCAGCAATGGGTGCGATGCCGGCGGTATGGGCGCTGCCTTTGAGTGTATGCAGGGCCCGGGAAAGATCATCGGTGTAGGTAACCGTGGTCTTGTCTCCGGCTGCTGACAGGAAATCCTTCAGCGTCTGCAGATGGGTCTCGGTTTCACTTTCAAAAATATCCAGCAATACCGGGTCGACCGCATCCTCTTCAGTCGTCTCGATCTCTGCGCCTGCAGCGGTGATCTCATCTTCCGCTACGGTTTCGGAGCCGTCCGATTCGGCCGCCGGCATCATGCTGGCATCGGGAATCTCACCGCTGGCCAGGGCGTTGGCGCGGGCTTCGAGGTTGGCGGTATCGAAGGAAGCCGCACGGCGCTTCTCGAAATCGTCGACCAGGGCCGGCAGGCTGGCAGTGACATCCTCCAGAAGACTGGCGATGTCATCGTTCATGAAGATGCTGCCGTCGATAACGCGGTTCAGCATGTTTTCCACGGACCAGGCCAATTCGCCAACAACCAGCGCGCCGACCATACGGCCACTGCCTTTCAGCGTGTGGAAGGCACGGCGAACTTCTGACAGAGCGCTGCGGTCATCGTGCTGGCGCAAAAGCATTGGCAGGTATTCGCGAATGGTGTCCAGCACCTCACCGGCTTCTTCGACGAATATTTCAAGTATTTCATCGTCAATCAGGTCATCGTCATCGGCGGACTCATCCGACACGGCCTCAACGGTGGCTTCTTCAACGATGGATTCCGGGGTTTCCTGCTCTTCTTCTCCCGAGTCGGCGACGGTGTCTTCGACCTCGGGAATGTCCTGCGCCGTCACGGCATCGTCGTCGGTGCGACGGGTGGTTGCCATGGCCTCGGCCCGGTTGATGAGCTCCTCCACGTCGCCTGCGGTCTGGCCGTCCTTGAATTCACGGATCAGTGACGGAATGCGGGCATTGACCTCGTCCACCAGGGTGAACATGTCTTCGGTGGGGCGAATGGTCTGATCGATCACCCGATTCAGCAGGTTTTCCACAGACCATGCCAGCTCGCCGATACTGGTCGCGCCCACAAGTCGTCCGCTGCCCTTGAGCGTATGGAAAGCACGACGAACTTCGGTCAGAGCCTCACGGTCGTCGTGATTCTGGCGCAGACGGGGATAGAATTCATGAATGGTCTCGAGAACCTCTTCGGCTTCCTCAACGAAAATGCCAAGAATTTCGTCGTCCAGGAGCTCCGAATCCGAGCTTTTGGCCTCTTCCGGGGCGGTCGAAACGCTGGCTTCGTCCTGCTCGTAAGACGGTTCAGCGACGGTCTCTTCATGGGCCGTGGTTTCAGTCCAGGTGGGCTCAGCCCCGACCGGGAAGCCGAGGGAAGCGAGACTGTCCTCGGCCACCCGCAGAATCGAATCGTTTTCACCAATCCCCTCAGCGAGGCGCTCCAGGTAATACTCGATGCTGGTAACCGCATCGGCCAGGATGTCGAGCTGCTTCCAGTCAGGAACCTGCTTGCCGTCCAGCAGCACATCGCTGATGTAGCGCTCTGCCGAGGCCAGCATGCTTGCAACCCGGTCCAGCGGAATCAGGCTGAGGCCGCCGCGAATGCTGTGCAGCAGGCCGGGGACATGCTCGATTTCCCGGGTATCCCATTGCGAGGCAATGAAATTGACGATGGCGGATTTCACCTGCTCCAGAGTGTTCCGTGATTCCCGCAGCAACGCGCCGCTGGCCTCGCCCAGTTCCCGGGAGCCAAGGTTAATCGGTGTATCGGAGGTTTCGTCAGCGGACGACTCCTGCTGACCTTCGCTGTCCAGGCCGGCGAGACTGGCTTCGACGTAAAGCAGTGCACCGGCGATATCCATCAGCGTGCCATCGTCAACCAGCTCGGCCTGGGCGCTGAGTTTCTCAACCAGTTCGACCTGCTCGGTGATCACTTTCCGCGGTATGCCCAGACCCAGTACAGCCAGGGTATTGGCCACCTGGCGCAGACCCGGCAACAGGTCGTCAAGCTCACTGTTCTGGCGGAGCTCTGAGCGGACAAACAGATCCAGCTGATCCTTCAGTTTCGCCAGCTCTTCATTGAGCGCGCCGACAACGGAATGGATGGCGTCCCTGCCGGGGCCGGAGACACGGGTTCGGGCGGCATCAACATCGTCTTCTGACGGCAGTGCCTGGTTCAACTGGTAGGCATCCCGCAGGGCACTGACCTGGGGTGAATCCAGATCCCGCGCACGGGCAACGTAGTAGAGCAGGTGTTTGAGCAGCGCTTCCGGTGCCGGTTGCTGAAGGATATCGGCGTGCTCATCGGTCAGTCGGCGTATTTCACTGTCCAGCTCCCTGAGCAGGGATTTCACCGCCGCATTTACCGGGTTTACGTGTGCCTGAAGTGTTTCCACAAACGCACTGGCCGCTTTCCAGAGCTCGCCCCGGGGCGTTTTCTGGCACAGACGGACCAACCGTTGAATAACCTTCTGCATGTACTCGAAATGGGCATCGAGATCCGCTTCCCGGATAACACCGGCCAGCGCAAACTGGTACATCTGACGCAGCTTGCGGATGTGGCCCAGGACTGTGGGGTCCTGCAGGCGCTGGGAGACCTTGCCGGTCACGCTGATTCGCGAGGGGGCCAGGTCCGGTTTGAACAACGAGGTATCAGACAGCAGGGATTCGCCACGGGCGGCCCGGAGGTCGTTAAGCAGTGGCAGCAGCACCATCGGGAAATCGTCCTGGCTGCTGGCCAGATGCTCGAGGTACTGGGGCAACTGCAGGATGGCCTGCATCAGGACTTCAACGGCTTCGTCGGTATTGGCAACGGTTTCGTTGAGCACGGCCTGGGTGAGCTTTTCCATCTCCTCGGTGAGCAGGGCTGCACCGTAGAGCTCGACCATTTGCAGGGTGCCATGTACCTGATGGAGATAATTCAGGCAGAAGCGCAGGCGCGCGGTGTCGTCACGATTCTCGACATACGCTTCCAGTGCATGCTGACCCTGGGTCAGCGTGTCCTGTATCTCTCCCCGAACCCAGTCGAGGGCGATGCTGTCATGGTGATTGCCCATAACCACTCCGGTTATTCTTCGTCAGTCTGGCGTTTGATCCACGCCAGCACATGTTCCGAGGGGACTCTCTGTAACCCTGGAGGCTGCCAGTCGGTCAGCTCTCCCTGGCCCAGTACCAGCAACCCCCCGGGCGCCAGCCGCTCTGCAAGTCGCTTGACAATTTCCCGCCGGCGCCAGCGGCGGAAATAAATCAGCAGATTCTGGCAGAAGATAATGTTCATCCCGTGCATGGGTGCTTTATCCAGGTCCAGAACATTGAGTCTGGTAAAGCACACCCTGTCGCGGATGCTGTTCACGATTTCTACGGTGTTCCGCTCGGCCGGGCGGAAATACCGTGCTTTCATTTCCTCGTCCATTCCCAGCAGTTTGCGGGGATTGAACTGACCGTTCCGGGCCTTCTCGATCACCGGCTTGCTGATATCAGAGCCGGTGACACCGAACAGAGGCTGCAATGCCAGCTGCTCCATGCATTCATTCAGCACCATGGCCAGGGTGTAGGGCTCTTCCCCGGTGGAGCATCCGACACTCCAGGCCTCCAGGGGGCGCTTTTTCAGCTGTTCCCGCGGCCGTGTCAGGACATAGTCGGATACCAGCCGGAAAGCGTCGGGATCCCGGAAGAACCGGGTTTCCTGGACAGTGAGCCGGTCCACCAGCGTTGACCATTCCCTGATTGCATCCGGCCCGGATACGATCTTTTCGTAATAGGCCTGATAGCTGCTGCAGCCGATTTCCCGCATCCGGATGCCAAGGTTCGTTTCCAGAAACGAACGGCGCTCGGAAGACAGGGTGATCCCGGTTCGGTGTTCCAGCAGGGTTTGCCACTGGCTGAACTGCGCCTCGTCCATATCCGGGAGTCGACGCAGTGACCAGATGCCCTCGGCAGGTGACAGGTTGTTATGCATTTGCGCCATAAACCGTCAACAGCCCTGGAACGGAAATCAGCCCACCACCGGAACGTCGCTGTCTTCCTCTTCCTCGTAATCCGCCGCTTCTTCTTCCGGCAGAGTAAAGCCGGCAACGGAGGACCGAAGCTCGGACGCCATTTCTGCCAGGTTACCGATAGACTTCGCAGTCGCGTTGGTACCGGAAGACGTCTGGGACGTGATTTCCTGGATAACGTTCATGGTGTTGGAAATGTGCGCCGCCGAAGAAGACTGCTGACGTGCGGCGTTGGAGATGTTCTGGATCAGTTCCGCCAGAGACATGGATACGTTCTCGATTTCCTCGAGGGCGATACCCGCGTCCTGAGCCAGACGTGCACCACGGACCACCTCGGCGGTGGTGTGTTCCATGGAGATAACGGCTTCGTTGGTATCCGACTGGATCGTCTTAACCAGCGCTTCAATCTGCTTGGTCGCTGCAGAGGAGCGTTCCGCCAGTCGCTGTACTTCGTCCGCAACAACCGCGAAGCCCCGGCCAGCGTCACCGGCCATGGAGGCCTGGATCGCCGCGTTCAGGGACAGGATGTTGGTCTGGTCGGCGATGTCGTTGATCAGGGATACGATGTCACCGATTTCCTGGGAAGATTCACCCAGACGCTTGATCCGTTTGGAGGTTTCCTGGATCTGCTCACGGATGTTGTCCATGCCGCGGATGGTGTTCTGTACCACTTCCGCGCCTTTCTTCGCGATCGCAACCGACCGCTCCGCAACCGCGGAGGACTCGGCAGCGTTCGAGGATACCTGGTCGATGGACACGGCCATCTCGTTCACCGCGGCGGAGGCGCCGGCGATTTCCTGGGCCTGGTGCTCGGAAGCATCGGCAAGATGCATCGCAGTGGCCTGGGTTTCCTGAGCCGCTGACGCTACTCGTACGGCAGTACCACGAATCGCCTGTACCAGTCCGCGCATCTGGTCGATCGCGTAGTTGATGGAGTCGGCGATGGCACCGGTGAAGTCCTCGGTTACCGTGGCCTCGGTGGTCAAGTCACCATCAGCCAGGTCGGCCAGTTCGTCCAGCAGTCGCAGGATCGCGTTCTGGTTCTGCTCGTTCTGCTCTTGCGTAGTAGCCAGTCGGGCCTGGGCTTCGCGGTACAGGGCCAGACCGATAAACACAACAATGGCAACCATGGCGGCCAGGATCGCGAAGGCCAGGGTAGGGCTGACCAGACGTGAGCCGGACTGGGTCCGGAAGTTCTCGGCCAGTACAGACAGTTCGGAAAGCAGGATCTCGGAATTCTGGAAGATGTCGCTGGCAGCAGTACGAACCTTGAAGAGGTCGGGAGAAGCTTCAAGGATTGCGTCTACGTTCTGGGAAACGAACTGGAACAGTTCATCGACAGCTTCAAGGCCGTAGATGGCGTCTTCGTCATTTACCTGGGAGATCCCCATGGCCGGGTTGCCGTTCAGCTGGCCTTCAAGCACTCGCCCGAACAGGCTCGCGTCACGACCGAAACGGTCCGCGGCGATAACCGCGTCTTCGTCACCGGAGAGTACGTTGTTGACCGAGCGAACAATCCGCTCCGCCAGGAGTGACTGACGCTGGGCCAGTGCGATCTGTTCGGCGGGTGCGTCGTTGTCGAGCAGGATTTGTACGATATCGTCGTACTCAACCTGCAGCTGCGGAATGGTTTCGTTCAGAGTCCGGGCAACCTCGTGGAGACCGAGCACCGCATCCTGGGTGGAGAGGATGCTGTCGGCGTTTTCCCGCACGGTATTCCAGTTTTCCTGAACGCCACTCTGCTGGGCCAGTTCACTCGGCGGCAGACCGGTTTCCGGGTTACCCTCGGTTACGTTGGTCCAGAGCTGCTGGAATTCGTCACGGGAGCGGCGCAGCTGGTTGAAGGCCTCGGCGGTACCGCCGGCAGCCTCGGTCGCGTTCTTCGCAATCTCCTGAGAGAGCACTCTCAGTTCGGCGGTGTTGGCGATGTATTCCTGATCGTTCTGGCTGTCTGCATTGATAACGAACAGCACCACAACGAGCAGGATAGTGAGTGCGATCAGCGCGGCGATCAGGCCGGCAACCAGCTTGTTGCCTCCCTGTCCCATACTGAGTCTTCCGGCTCTGTTCTTCATTTTCTGGCTCCCGGCCTCTTCAAGAAATTGGCAAGTTTGTTTTTTCGGGTTTCAGGCGGTCAGGGTGATGTTCCTGCCATTGTCACCACCCTTACCACTGTGCGACGTCAAGAAATCGTTCGTCCTCGAGCAGGTCGACGGCCGAAAACACTTTCCAGACTTCCTCGTTGCGTTCATAACCGCCTGAGACAAACGGTCGAACGTTTTCAGGCACGCCCTCGGGCGAATCCTTGAAACTGTCAGTTGCGAAATACTGCATGCCCAGCACACTATCGACTACCAGCCCGCTGAAAATGTCACCCTGCTCTACCACCAGCACGCGCCGTTCCCGCTGGCTACGGGAAGAGCGGGGAATATCGAAAAAGCCGGCAAGATCAACCAGGGGCAGGAGGCGGCCGCGAACATTGGCCGCGCCAAGCAAAAACGGGCGAACCCCCGGTATATGGGTAAACCGGGGGACGTGGAGGATTTCAGTGACTTCGCCCATGGGGGCAACGTACCGTTCGCCTGCGAGAACGAAGCCGATGCCGTTCCACAGTTCAACGGCTTGCTGTTGTTCCGGCAGGCCGGCAGCCAGCGACCGGCTGCGCGCGGCGATATCCGTCAGAACGGCAAAAGGGGCGGCCTGGGCGGACATGCTTACTCCACGGTTGGGGATCAGGCAATCAGACTGTTGATTGTTTTGATCAGGTCGTCTTCGTTAACCGGCTTGACCAGGTAACCCTTGGCGCCCTGTCGGGTGCCCCAAACTCGGTCAGTTTCCTGGTCCTTGGTGGTTACGATGACGACCGGGATGGATGCGGTTTCCGGGGCGCGGGTCAGTTGGCGGGTTGCCTGAAAGCCGTTCAGGCCCGGCATAACCACATCCATCAGAACCAGGTCCGGGGTCTCTGCACGAGCTTTGGCAACGCCGTCTGCGCCGTTGTCAGCTGTAAGCACCTCGTGCTTATGCTTTTCCAGGATCGTGGAGATTTTCTTAACCTCGGTAGGGGAATCGTCAACAATAAGAATGCGGGCCATGGTTTCCTCGATAGTTCTTGGGGGCAGCAGGTTTACTGTTCCGCCTGTGGAACATACTGGCGGATGGTATTAAGCAGCTCATCCTTACTGAACGGTTTGGTCAGATACTGGTCCGAGCCGACGATGCGGCCCTTGGCCTTGTCGAACAGACCGTCCTTGCTGGAGAGCATGATAACTGGCGTCTTTTTGAAGGAGGAATTGTTCTTGATAAGTGCGCAGGTCTGGTAGCCGTCCAGGCGGGGCATCATGATATCGACAAAAATGATGTCCGGCTGTGAATCGGCAATCTTGGCAAGAGCGTCAAAGCCGTCAGTCGCGGTGATGACCTCACAGCCGACCTTTTTCAGAAGGGTTTCTGCGGTGCGACGTATGGTTTTACTGTCGTCGATCACCATGATCTTCAAGTTCTCGAAGTTGTCATCCATTGTCCAACTGCCTTGCGCTCAGCGACTGTCGTTATTTTAAAACGGGGGTTTTAACACAAACCTTAAGGTTCTTCTATAAACCCCGCTCATTTATAGATTATCAATGGCCGGATAAAAAGTATTAGTTTGTGACCAAATGTACTACTGCCCGCAACGTCACGTAACTGACTGAGGATTTCTCCGGATGCATTTGCAGTTCGGGTACAATACCATCTGATTTCAAAGCATAGCACTTAATGTCTGGTCAGCTCTGCTGACCGGTTCGTGTTTTTAACCCTCAGGAGTGCAGGAACGCCCATGACCGTCAGACTCGGGATCGTGATGGATCCGATTGAGGATATCCACTTCAAGAAAGACAGCTCACTGGCCATGTTGCTGGCTGCCCAGAAACGCGGTTGGGAAATCGAGTACATGGAGCTCCCCGATTTGTACCTGGACGGTGGCCGTGCCATGGCGCGCACCCGTGACCTGACTGTGCACATGGATCCGGAAAACTGGTACAGCTTCGGGCCGTCTCAGGACCGGGCGCTGGGAGATCTTGATGTCATACTCATGCGCAAGGACCCGCCGGTAGACCGGGAGTTCCTGATGGCCACCTATATACTGGAGGCGGCCGAGCAGCAGGGCGCTCTGGTGGTCAATCCGGCGTCCACGCTGCGCGACTGCAATGAGAAGCTGTTCGCCACGCAGTTTACTGACCTGACGCCGCCACTACTTGTCAGCCGTTCGGCGAGTCGTTTCCGCGAGTTCTACGCCGAACACGGCGATGTCATCATGAAGCCGGTGGACGGCATGGGCGGTCATTCGATCTTCCGTATCAGGGAAAACGATTTCAATCTCGGTGTCATCATCGAAACCCTTACCAACTATGGCACGCACCAGGCCATGGCCCAGAAATACATCCCCGAAATCAGCGATGGCGACAAGCGCATCCTGCTGATCGACGGCGAACCGGTACCCTATTCACTTGCGAGAATACCCTCCCATGGCGAGAATCGGGGCAATCTGGCCGCCGGCGGCCGGGGTGAGGGTCGTGAACTGACCGCGCGGGATCGAGAGATCTGCGAACGCGTTGCTCCGGTGATCAAAGAGAAGGGCCTCATTTTTGTGGGTCTGGATGTCATCGGTGACTACCTTACCGAAATCAATGTCACCAGCCCGACCTGTATCCGGGAACTCGATGCGGCCTTCGGAATCGATATTGGTGGCTTATTGATGGAGGCGATTGCAAAGCGTCTGGGCCAGGCATAATCCGGTGATGGCGGCCGGGCAGGTATAACGACAGGATCCATATCAGGAATGGCAGTTCAGGTAAGCGACTTCGACCGGTTTTCCTTCACCCTGTTTATGGCGCTGGCGGTGCACGCCATCGTGGTGCTGGGAATCACCTTTGCGCCTGAACCGCCTCGCTCCTCTGCCCAGACCATGGAAATCACCCTGTCCCAGTTTGACGATGAGGAAGCTCCGGAGAAGGCGGATTTCCTGGCCCAGACCAGTCAGAAGGGCAGTGGTACCGAGGAAGAGGTTCGGGAAATGACCACCCCGCAACCGGCGGAGGTGAGCCAGCCGCAGGTGGCACAGGTTCAACCCGAACCCCCTGCGCAAACCGAGCCGCAGCCGCGTCAGGAAAAGCAGGTCGTTCAGACCGAAAGTTCTTCCAGTCAGAAGGTTCGCCAGCCGGAAGAGCGCACCAGGCCGGAAGAGGAACCTCTGCCGGTTCGCGAGAAAAAGAGCCTGATGGAGCGCAGCCTGGAAATTGCCAGCCTTGAGGCCCGATTCGATGCCCAGCAGCAGGCCTATGCCCGCAAACCCAGGGTGATGCGGGTAACGGCCGCCTCTACGCTCAAGTCCACCAACGCCTGGTACGTTCAGAACTGGGTGAGCAAGGTAACGCGGGTGGGGAATATCAACTACCCGACCGAGGCGCGCAATGCCGGAATCTATGGCACACTGCGAATGCTGGTGTCACTCAAGAAAGACGGCACCATTAAAGAGGTGGCGATCCTGCAGTCTTCCGGCAGCACCGTCCTGGATGATGCTGCCATCCGTATAGTCAGGATGGCCTCGCCTTTTGCACCATTTCCGGACGAAATGCGGAAAGAGGTGGATGAACTTGAAATCATACGTACCTGGTCCTTCCAGCGTCGGGGGCTGACATCCGGATGACAGCATCAAAACACTCTCCCCATAGCTTGCGCCACCAGTTCCTGGTGGCATCGCCGTATCTCGCTGATCCCCGTTTCCATGGCGGCGTGATATACATTTGCGAGCATTCCGACGACGGTGCCCTGGGGTTAATGATCAATCAGCCGCTGGATATCCACCTTGGTGAAATTCTGGAACAACTGGACCTGCCAGGAGGCGAGCTGGATCTGCCGGTATTCAGCGGAGGTCCGGTGCAGCCGGAACGCGGCTTTGTGCTGCATCCCCCAGGCACCAGCTGGCAGAACACGGCGAAGGTCACCGACGATGTTCTGCTGACCACATCCCGCGATGTATTGGCAGGCATTGGTCGTGGCGAAGGTCCCGACGAGTACCTGGTGGCATTGGGCTATTCCGGCTGGAGCGAAGGGCAGCTGGAAGAGGAGCTGGGCAGCAACGCCTGGCTCACCTGTCCGGCCAACACCGACATCCTGTTCCGTACTCCCTGGGAAGAGCGCTACAAGGCGGTGCTGCAGCTGATCGGCATTGATCTCAATCAGCTCAGCGAATCGGTCGGTCATGCCTGAACCGGCCAGTCGTCGCGTCATGGCGTTCGATTTTGGCACCCGCCGTATTGGCGTAGCGGTCGGTCAGGAGTTGCTTGGGTCCGGCCAACCGGTGGCTCTGATTCCTGCCCGAGACGGTATCCCCGATTGGCAACAGATTGAATCCCTGCTCGAGGAGTGGCACCCGGACCTGGTCGTGGTCGGTTTGCCCCTCAACATGGACGACACCGAAAACGATATGTGTGCCCGGGCGCGCAAATTCGGCAAGCGCCTGCATGGGCGCTACCACGTGCCGGTCGAGATGGTGGACGAGCGGCTCACCAGCTTCGAGGCCAAGGGTGAAGTGATGGCCGCCGGAGGCAGTCGTGATTTTGGTCGCCACGGAGTGGATGACCGGGCCGCGGTGCTGATCCTGGAAACCTTTTTTCAACAGTGAGGACCGAATGACGGCATTGCTTGATATTGATCAGTTGCTGGACCAGATGGAAACCGGGCTGCGTCAGGCGCTCGAGCAACGGGGCGTGCAATCCCCGGTTCTGATCGGTATACGGACCGGAGGCGTCTGGCTGGCCGACGTGCTGAGCAAACGCCTTGGCATCGAAGAGCCGTTCGGCGAACTGGATATCTCCTTCTACCGCGATGATTTCAGCCGCATCGGTCTGAATCCCCGGGTGAAACCCTCGAGTCTGCCCTTCGATACCGAAGGCCGTGACATCATCCTGATTGACGATGTCATCATGAGCGGCCGGACGATCCGGGCCGCCATGAATGAGATCTTCGATTATGGCCGTCCAGCCAGTATCATACTGGCCAGCCTGATTGACCTCGGTGCCCGGGAATTGCCCATCCAGCCGGATGTGGCTGGCAAGACAATGGCGTTGGAATCCCATCAACGCGTCAAACTGCGTGGCCCCGACCCGCTCCGTATCGAGCTTCAGGAAGCCGGACAATAAACCTCCGAATCGGATAACAGGCGACCCATGACCGCGAACGACTCTTCCCCGCACCACTTGCAGCTGACCCGGGATGGTCAGTTGCGGCACTTCCTCACCCTCGACGGCCTTGACCGCGCCTTGCTGACCGACATCCTGGACACTGCGGACTCCTTTATCGAGGTCGGTGAGCGAACTATCAAGAAAGTGCCACTGCTTCGCGGACGAACCGTGGTAAACCTGTTTTTCGAGTCCAGCACCCGAACCCGCAGTACCTTTGAGCTGGCGGCCAAGCGACTGTCTGCGGATGTGCTCAACCTGGATATCAGCACCTCGGCTACCTCCAAGGGTGAATCCCTGTCTGACACCCTGCTGAACCTAGAAGCCATGGCCAGCGACATGTTCGTGGTCAGGCACTCTCAGAGTGGTGCACCGCATTTTATTGCCGAGAGCGTTACTCCGGGGGTGGCCATCATCAACGCCGGTGACGGTCGTCATGCGCACCCGACCCAGGCCATGCTGGATATGCTGACGATTCGCCAGCACAAGGGGCGTTTCGAGGGCCTCAAAGTCGCTATCGTTGGCGACGTGCTGCACTCCCGGGTGGCCCGCTCCCAGATTCGGGCTCTCAACGAGCTGGGTGCCGAGGAAGTTCGCGTCATTGCCCCGGGAACCCTGCTTCCCAAAGACGTGGAAAGCCTCGGCTGCACGGTGGAATACGACATGACCCGCGGGATGAAGGATCTGGATGTGGTCATCATGCTGCGACTGCAGAAAGAGCGGATGGAAGGCGCATTGCTGCCCAGCGAGCGCGAGTTCTACCGGCTCTACGGCCTAAACCAGCAAAAACTGGCGTTGGCCCATCCGGAATGCATCGTTATGCACCCGGGGCCGATCAACCGGGGCGTTGAAATCGAATCGGCGGTTGCCGACGGACCACAGTCGGTCATTCTGAACCAGGTGACCAACGGCATCGCCATCCGGATGGCGGTCATGTCCATGGCCATGGGTGGCCAGGTTTCAGAACGGCAGCAGAAATTGAGTGAGAGGGGCCAGGCATGAGCAGTGTCAACACATCCGGAAACAGCCTGAAGATTACCGGAGGCCGACTGTTCGATGGTCAGGGCACGGAGCAGCAGAATACCGCGCTGCTGATCCGGGATGGCCGTATTGCCGCGATGGGCGAAGCTGCCGCCCGGGCACAGGCCGACGAGACAATCAGCGCAGAGAACGCTGTCATAACGCCGGGCTTTGTCGATCTTTGCTGTAACCTCCGTGAGCCGGGCAATGGCCAGAAAGGCAATATTGCCTCGGAAACTCTCGCAGCGGCTCATGGCGGTTTCACGACGGTCTGCGCTTCGCCGGAAACTTCGCCGGTGAACGATTCCAGTGCCGTCACCCACCTGATCCGGGACGGCGCCGCCAGCCGGTCGCCGATCCGGGTGTTGCCCATTGGTGCCATCACCCGGGGTCTGGAGGGTGATTTGCTCAGCGACATGGCGGGCCTGGCCTCGGCGGGTTGTGTCGCTGTGGGTAATGGCTCCCGGGGCGTGCGCAACGCCCGCATCTTGCGCCGCTGCATGGCCTACGCCCAGACCTTTGGTTTGACGGTGATGTTCAGTCCCGAGAACCAGGCCCTGGCCGCCGACGGCTACGCCCACGATGGCCTGGTAACATCTCGCCTGGGCCTGCTCGGTATTCCGGAAGTGGCGGAAACCGCCGCGGTGATGGAAATGCTGTTGCTGGCGGAGGAGACCGGGGTACGGTTGCATCTGAGCCAGCTCTCCTGTGGTCGCAGTGTTGAAATGCTGGCTGAAGCCCGCCGCCGCGGCATTGCGGTAACCGCCGATGTGGCCATGCACCAGCTTGTGTTCACCGAGGAGGCCCTGGCCGGTTTCGACAGCCGCTTCCATGTTCGGCCTCCTCTGCGCGGCGAGGGTGATCGGAAGGCGTTGATAGCCGGTGTTCGGGACGGCGTGATTGATGCCATTGTCAGTCAGCATCAACCTCACGATACCGCCGCCAAGCAGGCGCCCATGGCAGCCACCGAACCGGGACTGTCGAGCATTGAGAGTGTGCTGTCGTTGGGGCTGGAACTGGTGGAGATGAATGAACTGGCACTGCCCGATCTGATTCGCGCGCTGACCAACGGTCCGGCTTCCGCGCTGGGCAGAACAGCCCGCCTTGCCGAGGGCGAAATCGCTGATGTCTGTGTGTTTGATCCTGATGCCTTCTGGACACCGAACTCGAAAACACTGGTTTCAGCCGGTCGCCATGCGCCGGTGACCGATCGCGAACTGCCGGGTGTCGTCCGGCTCACTCTCAGTGAGGGTCGAAAGGCCTGGCCAAAGCCGGCAATCTGAATCCGGCTCAGGCGACAAAGTGCGGCAGGGGTTGCGGAACCTCTGTCGACACCATCACAGAATCCCCCCTTTATGCTGAAAAACCCTTGATGGCAGGCACCTGTGCCAACGTATTCTTGTAGCCGTCGCCCTATGGTCGACCAAGGAAAGCGTGGCCTGACCGGTTCATTTTCACAGACCGGCGCCCGACAATAATAATCAGGAGTCATCCCGTGAAATCAGCAAACCTCCCCCAGCGGGTAGCTTTGGCAACTGCCCTCTGTGCCAGTCTGGTATTCCCCTCGATGGGGCAGGCACAGGCGCAGAACGAGCCTCTGGAACGCAGCTTTTGCGTTTTTGACCCGGTTGGTGCCAATGGTCCCCTGTTTGCCATCACCAAAACCTTCCAGCCGGTTGCCCTGAAAAACGGCATCAAGCTGGACCTTCGCGCCTACACCGATGAGAAGGTGGCCGCCGAGGACTTCAAGGCGGGCCAGTGCGACGCAGTGCTGCTTACTGGCACCCGGGCCCGGGAATTCAACAAGTTCACGGGCAGCCTTGAAGCCATGGGCGCAGTGCCCGGCGAAGAGGAAATGCGGCTGCTGTACAACACCCTCAGCCAGCCCAAAGCCCGGCCGTTCCTGATTGATGGTCCCTACGAGGTTGCCGGTGTATTCCCCGGGGGCGCCATTTACCTCCACACCCGGGACCGCAACATTGATTCTGTTGAGAAACTGCAGGGCAAACGGATTGCAACCCTCGATTACGATCAGGCATCCGTGCGGATGGTTCGCCATGTGGGGGCATCTGTGGTGGGGTCCAATTCCGCCAACTTTGCCGGCAAGTTCAACAACGGTAGCGTGGACCTGGCCTATGCTCCGGCCGTCGCCTACACACCACTGGAACTTTACAAGGGCGTTCAGCCCAACGGTGCGGTGGTCAAATATGCCCTCGGGTATATGAATTTCCAGGTAATCATCCACCGTGACCGGTTCCCGGATTCCGCCGGCCAGATGGTGCGTGACCAGGCCATCAAACGCATAGACGAGGCCTACGAGATTATTGCCCAGGCAGAGGCTGAAATTCCGGAAGGCGTCTGGATGCAGCTGCCCCAGGAAGACACCGCTGAATACGACAAGATGCTGCGCAAGGTGCGTCTCTCGTTGCTGGAGGACGGTGTATACGATGAGCGGGCTATCAAGTTGATGAAAGCGATTCGGTGCCGGGTAGATGCCACTCGCTCTGAGTGTGCTTCCGTCGCCGGAACCTGAACCAGGGGTAAAGCAGGCCCGCAGCTGCGTGCCTGTGCCTGACTAGCGGATTTCGTCTTTGAGCGCCTTGCCGGCCTTGAAGCCTACGGTTTTGCTGGCAGGGATGCGAATGGTCTCGCCGGTTTGCGGGTTTCGTCCATCACGCGCTTCGCGGCTGCGGATGTTGAAAGTGCCAAAGCCGATCAGGGTGACATCCTCGCCACGGGAGGCGGCGGCCGATACCTGGTCGGTAAATGCGGTAATCACTTCGCTGGCCTTTTCCCGGGTCAGCCCGGTGCGGTCGGCAATGGCCGCGGCGAGTTCAGGTTTGCGCATCGGATACTCCTTTTATTGTATTTCTGCGGGTTCGGTCTGTACTGGCCGGAATCACAACGACTCTCGGTTGCTCCAATCTATAGCGGCTCGCGGCCCATTGTGCAAACCAAGGGGTGGCATAGGTGTGTGTAAATTGGCGTCATTTGCGGCATCGGTCGCATAAAAACGGGGCCTCCTGCGCCATAATGCGTGCCTGGTTACAGACTGTAACAAACCGGTTTCTCCGCCAGAGTCCGGGCCGTGCGATTGCAGCAGGGCTGCATCAGAACAAAAAACGCAAAAGGTGAAGAAGGTATGACCCATTTCCGGAATCCCTCCCGCAAGTCGCCGTTTTCCGCGCGTCGAGTGCGTAACCTTGTGGCGGCTTTCACGGCCAGTTTGGTCCTTGGCGGCTGCAGCGCGGTGAATCACGTGATGTACAAGACCACCGGGGATGTGATGCAGGGCTTCTCCAGGGATCACACGGTGCCTTTTCTGATGGAAAGCAACGATCTGGCCATGGGGTGCGCCATGAGCGAGGCGACTGCGCCACTGCTGATGTCCTTCGGCCGCGTTACCAATGAGCCGGACCAGTTGGCGGTGATGCTCTACCTCAGTGCCGGCGGCTGCGCCGAAGAAGAGGCCAGGGAGCACGAGCTGGCCGCACTTGCCGCCCTGAATGCCATGAACGGCAATGAGGCCGAGGATGCCATGATCCAGCAGAAGCGCGCACATAGCGTTGCTGCCCGGCGCTATTACAAGGCCTGGCAGCACCACAATGCCCATTACGGCAATCCTGCCGATGGCGAATGCCCGGATTTTGATGACGACATGGACGAGTTCATCTACATGGCGGGTCTTCTTTCCGGCCTCCAGGCGCTTAATGCCCAGATTCAGTCCACCTCGTCCATTGGCGTACCGGCGAACGTTGGCTCCATTGCCGCCCGGGCCACAAGCTGCCTCGATAATGAAAAATGGTGGGGTGCGCCCATGGCATTGCGGGCAACGGTGTGGGCGATGATTCCGGGTGCCCAGCCCGAGGGTGAGAACGCGTTTGAACGGCTGGCCATCGCCGACGATCAGGGCGAGGTTGCGGGTGTGCGTTTGCCCCACGTGTTCCACGCCATCGCGGCCCTGAACAAGGGAGACGAAGCCATGGTCCGTTCGGTGATCCGGGATCATGCCGAATCGATCGAGACTACGCCGGCCAATGAGCAGTGGCGGTTCGTGGACGCCATGGCCACCGATATGATCGTCGCGGTTTCTGACCGTCTCTGGGTTGAGAACACCGGGCACCGTACACCCATGGGACAGCTGGGCAGCTTCTGGGATGACCAGGCGGAAGCCGTTGAAACCATGGATCTGGACGATCTGCTGTAACCACTCCCTATCCAGAGTAATCAGTTATGTCGAAGGGCGGTTTTCATCGTAGCGGGCTGGAGTGGTTTTCATCGCTGCCCGCCTGTCTGTTATTGCTTGCAGTGGTCATTTTCTCCACGAGCAGCGACATCCACAACCAGATGCTTCGGGGCGGTGAACAGCTCTGGAGTGGCTATTACAAGTTGCGGATGGATCCGGTTCAGCCCACCTGCGACCCGACTCGGGATATCGACGCGGCGGTTGCTGAAGAAATGGCGGCGGATGCCGAGACGGATGACCCGATGGCCGCGTTGCTGGGGGCCGAGGAAAAAGACCCGGCTGACGTCCGGCTTGCCATCGAACGAGCGGTTGCTGACTGCCGCGAGGCCCACCAGAATTTCGAAAATCTCAGTGAACAGCTGACACCAGGGGTGAAAGCCTATCGGGCCATCGAACTTTTTATTGCTGACCTGATCGCCTTTGGCCTGGAGTCACAGCGTTTCATCCTCGTGATCCTTGTCATGCTGTGCGCGGTCACGGCGACCCTCACTCGTCATCATATCGCCATGCGTGCCATGGAAACCCGGCTGGATTACACGGTCTCCCATACTCTTCAAACCATCGCCAATGCCATGCTGCTGGGGTCGAGCGCAATCTTTCGCCAGTCCAGCCTTGGTTCAGACACGGCGGTCTCGTCCGAAGAGTTGTTGCTGCACAATTTCTGGATTATCGGTTTCGCCTGCCTCACGTTGGCCAGCCTCTACCGGCTGTTCCGGGTGCCTGATGATCTTGAGGAGGGCGGCAGCCTGAACAAGGCCTTCCTGGCCGTTCCGCTCTATACCGTGATGTGTCTGATCTCCGGCACCTATTTTGCGCTGATCGGACACGCGTCGGGGATTGGTATCTATCTCGGAAAGATGATGGAGCTGTCCGACATGTTCCTGAATGTCGGTCTGTATGTGTGGGTGGGCATGATGCTCAAGCAGACCCGCCTGGCCACCCTGGTGTTCAATGTCTTCCGGCCCTGGCGCATGCCACCGGAAATGCTGGCGGTTGTAGCGGTTCTGGTGGCGGCCGTGCCAACGGCCTACACCGGCGCTTCCGGCATTTTCGTGATCGCGGCCGGCGCAGTGATATACAGTGAGCTGCGTGCCGCCGGTGCCCGGCGGCATCTGGCCCTGGCGGCGACCGCTATGTCCGGTTCCCTGGGCGTGGTTTTGCGCCCCTGCCTGCTGGTGGTTGTCATTGCTTACCTGAACCGGGAAGTCACCACTGATGAGCTGTTTGGCTGGGGCATCTGGGTGTTCGTGCTGACCGCCACCATGTTCGCGATCGTGGCCCTCAGTGTGAACCGACAGAGTGAATTCAACCTGGCGCCCTCTGCTGAAGCCTTCCCGGCCATGACGCAGGCGCTCAAACCCCTGATTCCCTACGTTCTGGTCATCGCTGCCGTGGTGCTGTTTTACCGGCTGGCGCTGGACGTGAGCATGGATGAATTCTCGGCGCCAAGGCTGCTGCCGGTGATCATGCTGGCAATCCTTGTGTACGAGCATGTCAGCCTGAAAAACCGGTCAGGAAAAGCCTCGGGAGAGATCAATCATCAGGGCCTGGAGCGAAGTCTCCGCGGCGCCACAAACGATACGACGGCGGAAATTGGCGCGCTGCTGCTGTTGCTGGGGCTGTCGGTCAGCATCGGTGGTGTGATCGAGCGGGCCCACCTGATGGAGGCTTTCCCGCAGTCGTTCGACAGTGCCTGGTCGGCCATGCTGCTGATGGTGGTAATCCTGGTGATCCTGGGCATGATCATGGACGCATTCGGTGCCGTGATCCTGGTGACCGCCACGGTTGCCACGATTGCCTATTCCAGCGGAATTCATCCGATCCATTTCTGGATGGTGACCCTGGTGGCATTTGAACTCGGCTACCTGAGCCCGCCGGTAGCCCTGAACCATCTGCTGACCCGGCAGGTGGTTGGAGAGGCGGAAGTGCTGGCGGCGCAACAGGAAACGGGGACTTTTTATCAGCGCCATGAGCGTATCATTATGCCGCTGATTGCCATGGGGATTTCGCTGGTTCTGGTGGCCTTTGTGCCGCTTATTTTCTACGCCTGATTACAGGATATGGGGCGTCCGCTAGCGGTTGCCCCACATCTTCGACACCGCGGCATCCGAGCCCAACGTCCCGACCACCAGGGACACGCCACCAATACCGAAGAAAACAAGCACGGGAATCAAGGCGCCTGCCTTACCGGTGTAAACGAGCATCGCCGCCGACACCGTCGCCAGAACGAGGAACAGGACGCCCACCACATTCAGCACAGTGCGGTGCGAATCTTTGTAGCTGGGCCCAACCTTTCCGGATTCCAGTGGTTTGAGAATAAACGAAAAGAGCTGGCGTAGACGCTGTTTCATGAAGCCGTTTCCTGGAGTGTGTTGGGCTATCATACAAAAAAAGCGCCGTGCTTTCGCAGGGCGCTTTCCTTACTTGCCGTAATCGACTCAGCTAAGCTTCGGACCGGCTTCGACGATCGAATCTGCCACGTCGAACTTCTTGAAGTTCTCGACGAACTGGGCGATCAGTTCCTGGGCCTTGCCATCGTAGTAGTCCGGGCTTACCCATGTGTTGCGCGGGTTCAGCAGCTCGGTGTCCACGCCCGGAACATGCTTGGGCACGTCCAGGTTCAGGGTCGGCAGGTGTTCGGTTTCCACGTCGTCCAGGTCGCCATTCTGGATTGAGGCGATGATGGCACGGGTGGTCGGAATGCTGAATCGCTGGCCTTCACCGTAAGGACCGCCGGTCCAGCCGGTGTTGACCAGGAAGACCTTGCTGCCAAACTCGTCCATCCGCTTCATCAGAAGCTCGGCGTAAACGCCCGCCGGACGGGGGAAGAAGGGCGCACCGAAGCAGGTTGAGAAGGTGGACTTCAGCTTCGAGGAGGAACCCATCTCGGTGGAGCCAACCAGAGCGGTATAGCCACTCAGGAAGTGGTAAGCGGCGCCTTCGCGGCTCAGGATGGACACGGGCGGCAGGACGCCGGTCATGTCGCAGGTCAGGAACACGATGTGAGATGGCTCACCGGCGCGGTTCTCGATCACGCGCTTTTCAACGTGCTCAAGCGGGTAGGCGCAGCGGGAATTTTCGGTGAGGGATACGTCGGTGTAATCCGGCTCACGGGTCTCAGGGTCGATGGTCACGTTCTCGACAATGGCACCGAAACGGATGGCGTCCCAGATGATCGGTTCATTTTTCCGGGTCAGGTCGATGCACTTCGCGTAGCAACCGCCTTCGATGTTGAATACGGTGCCCGGGCCCCAACCGTGCTCGTCGTCACCGATGAGGAAGCGGTGCGGATCGGCGGAGAGGGTAGTCTTGCCAGTGCCGGACAGACCGAAGAACAGGCAGGTTTCGCCGTCTTCACCGACGTTGGCCGAGCAGTGCATGGGCAGCACGTCTTTTTCCGGCAGCAGGAAGTTCTGCACGGAGAACATGGCCTTTTTCATCTCGCCGGCGTAGTGCATGCCAGCCAGCAGAACCTTGCGCTTGGCAAAGTTGATCATCACGCAGCCGTTGCTGTTGGTGCCATCGCGCTCAGGATCGCACTCGAAGTTGGCGGCGTTCAGGATCTGCCATTCCTGCTTGTCGGCCGGGTTATAGCTGTCCGGACGGATAAACAGGTTGCGGCCGAACAGATTCTGCCAGGCGGTCTCGGTCGTCATTTTGACCGGCAGGTAGTGTTCCGGGTCGGAACCAACATGAACGTGAGACACGAACTGGTCTTTCTCGGCGATGTAGGCTTCAACACGATCCCAGAGGGCGTCGAATTTTTCAGCGTCGAAAGGACGGTTGATCGGACCCCAGTGGATATCGTCCGAGGTGCTGGGCTCCTCGACAATATAACGGTCCTTGGGAGACCGGCCCGTGCGCTCACCGGTTTTTACGACCAGGGAACCGTTGGATGCCAGCTGGCCTTCTTCACGCGCCAGTGCCACCTCAACCAGTCGTGCTGTACTCAGATCACTATAAGTGTTGCTCACTTCGACCTCGCCCTCGGGATGCTTAGTGATTGCTCAGGCCGCTTCCTAAAATTGACGGAAATCTGAGCAGTCGGGTCAATTCAGGCGCGCTATTATGCCAGAGACGCCGGTAAAAAACGACTGCCCGGGAAGCCTTGCTATCAGCGGGTTCCCGGCTAATCGAACGTGTTTCTAGTGTAGCGTATGACCGGTGAAAAGATGATCAATATCATTTCTATCGAAGCGATAGTGAGCATGACAGAACTGGCAGTCCATTTCGATAGAGCCCTCTTCCTCGAGGATGCTGTAACACTCCTCGCGGCCGATGGCTTCCAGGGCACCGAGGGTACGCTCCCGTGAGCAGCTGCACTGGAAGGCGACCGGTTCGGAGTCAAACAGGCGTACGGTCTCCTCATGGAACAGGCGGTGAAGCAGGGTTTCGCTGTCCAGCTCCAGTAATTCGGAGGCTTCCACGGTTCGGGCCAGATGGTTTACCCGGTCCCAGAGGTCTTCATCCTCCTCTGTGGCGCCCGGCAGGCGCTGTAGCATCAAGCCGGCGGCGCCGTTTTCGTCGGCAAACAGGAACAGGCTGGTGGGAATCTGCTCCGAGCGATCAAAGTATTCCTCAAGGCAGCCGGCGAGTGTCTCCTGATCCCGGGGTACAACGCCCTGATAACGGTTGCCGCGGTTGGGCGTGATGGTAATAGCCATCCGACCCTCGCCGAGCAGATCGTGGAAGCTGTCTTCGCTGACCGCATGCTCATCAAAGCGGGCCAGGCCGCGGATGTGTCTGTCGTGGCTGCACTCGGCCATTAATGTGCGCAGAGGCCCTTCCCCCTGGGCCTGTACCGACAATGTACCCTCAAACTTCAGGGTGCTGCTCATCAGGATGCTCGCCACCAGTGCTTCTCCGAGGAGTTCCCGGACCGTGTCCGGGTAGGGCGCCTGGCTGCCGATTTCCTGATAGCTGTCCGCTAGCTGAACCCAGGCTCCCCGCACCTGGCTGTGTTCAAAGATAAAGCGCTGGAACTGGTCGCGGGCTGCCATGTTGTGTCTCCTGAATGCTGAATGCCGGTCGTTGCACGTTTGACTGAGGGCGGGGATGTAATAAAGGGTTCAGAGGCCGTTCTGTTCGCGAAAGCGCTGAATGTCCCTTCGGTCTTTCTTTGAGGGGCGTCTGGCCGGAGGAAGCTGCGCTGCCTGCATAGTTTTACGCTGCCAGGCCATTTCCTCGCGTTTCTTAACGCTGTCTTCGGTTTCGTGGTAGAGCTTCTGAGCTTCGGGTGCACCACGGCGCCGGTCGCTGATGTCATCAACAATAATGATTTTTTCCTGCCAGCCCAGGCGCAACGTCAGCTTTGCGCCGGCTTCCACCAGCCTGCCGGGTTTGCATCTCTGGCTGTTGTAGTGGACCTTGCCACCCTCGATCGCTTCCTTGGCCAGGGAGCGGGTCTTGTAGAATCGGGCGGCCCAGAGCCATTTATCGAGTCTTACACGTTGGTCGTCAGCGGTTGATGCCGTCATGTCTCCTCACCTGATGGGCTTGTAGCCCAATTATAACCCTGTCATCGGCCGGATGGCAGGGGCGACCGCTGGCGAAGCGCGGGGAGAATTTCATCGAAGTGATGAATACAGGGTATTTCCGGGTGCTGCTCCCGGGCTTCCTGTTGGCTGTCCGGCGCCAATACGGCCAGACATTGGGCAATGCCGGCCGCCAGCGCACTTTCCAGCACCGGAAAACTGTCGTCGACCATCAGGGTGCTTTCGGCCTGGTAAGGCGTTACTCGCTGGAGGTCCTGCCAGAATGAGGGATCTTCCTTGGGCTTGCCCAACTGGTGGCTGGAAACAATGGCATCCACCCGTGTATCAAGGCCGGTTCGTTTCAGCTTCAGGGCCAGGGGGTCGGGGTGACAGTTGGTGACAATCACCGAGTGAAGCCCGGCTTGTCGGAGGGCATCGAGAAAATCCGTGACGTGGGGGCGGTAACCGATCCGGTCGCCTACCTCTGCTTTCAGCCCCGTGATGTCGAGAGACAGCCGCTCGCTCCAGTAATCGGTGCAATACCAGTTCAGTGAGCCGCGCTCGGCCATGATCATCGGAATCAGGCGGTCTTTCGCTTCCTGGGGGTGGAGGTCGTATTGCTCGGCGTACCTTGCCGGCAGATGTTCGAGCCAGAAGTGGTTATCGAAATGCAGATCCAGCAGTGTCCCGTCCATATCCAGGAACACCGTGTTAAGCGAGGACCAGTCAACCATAGAGAAAAACAGCCTGAAGAATTTGCTTCAGGCTGCCGGAGTTCGCTCGTCGGGGCAAGCCGTGATAGTACGGAGGCGTGCCCGATGGAGCCGGATCAGTTGCTGGTCTGGACCGTCTCGGGTTTCTTGCCGGTACGGGTGCAGCCCAGGCAGCGCACGAAAGTCGCCTTGGCCGGGCCCATTACCAGAACTTCCCCTGCTTCATCAGCGTTGCCGCCCAGCAGGGAGAAGGGCAGGGAGACCAGGTAGACAGCGCTGCCCACGATGGTGGTAGCCAGCAAGGCCGGGCGAACAAAAATTGCATCACCGGTCATTGCCAGTGCCGAAGGGGTTTCGTCCACGGCCTGGGCGTGCCCAAGGGATGAGAATGCCAACAGGCAGGCCGCCACAGTGGCTACCAGGGTGCGGGAAATCTTGCGGGTCATCTTACTGTCTCCTGAGCTTTAGTGGCCCTGAAAGGGTACTGCTTTAAAGAAAAGCAAACCCGGATCGTATCAACCGGATACCATCCTATTGTAAACCGTGGGCGTTAATCCTCTGTTAACTATGAATCATATTTGCGCATTTTCAAACGATTTTTCGTTGCAGAATGTGCGATCTGGTAAGCGTTCAGCGCTGGCAACGGGGACAGTAAACCGTTGAGCGATTGTTCATCCGGATTTCCTTCAGTGGTGCCCCGCATTCCTTGCAGGGCTGGCCGCCACGGCCGTACACCAGCAGGGACTGGGCAAAATAGCCGGGCTTGCCATCGCTGTTCACGAAGTCCCGAAGGGTGGTTCCGCCCATCAGAATGGCGGCGCTGAGCGTTTCCCGGATGGCTTCGGCCAGCCTGTGATAGCGGTCGAGGCTGATTCTCCCGGCCTTGCGCCGGGGATGAATGCCCGATTTGAACAGCGCTTCATTGGCATAGATGTTACCGGCACCCACGACCACCTGATTGTCCATGATGAACGATTTCACCGGTGTGTTTTTGCCGCGGGAGAGCCGGAACAGGTGCGCGCCATTGAATTCCGGGGCCAGGGGTTCCGGACCCAGGTGGGTGATCAGCGGGTGCTCTTCGGCGGAATCAGCCCACAGCCAGCAGCCGAACCGGCGTGGGTCGTTGAATCGAAGGATGACGCCGGACTGCAATGCCACGTCGATATGATCATGGGTCAGGGGAGGGGTATTGTCAGTGATGATGCGCAGGCTGCCGGACATGCCAAGGTGAACAATCACCGTGCCCCGGTCCATGTTCAGGAACAAATACTTGGCCCGGCGGTCTACACTTTTAATCACCTGACCTTCCAGTTTCTCGCCCAGATCGGCCGGAACGGGCCAGCGCAGACTGCCGTTGCGGACTGTCACTCGTGTAATAGTCTCGCCTTCGCAGTGGGGTGCTATACCCCGTCGGGTCGTTTCTACTTCGGGCAGTTCAGGCACGGGCGGGAATCTCCGGTGGAAAACGTCTAAGTGTAATCAGTAACAATTTTGCATCCAAATGCTGTTGTTGTGGCTTACAGCTGTACGCTAAAGTGTGGAGGTTGGCCTCGCGCCAAAGATATTGATTTTGAGGATTTGCTATGTGGTTTAATGGTCTTCTTGACCTGTCGGTGATGCAGCTCATTCTGGTCACCCTCGGAATGACACACGTCACGATTGTCAGTGTAACGCTCTACCTGCATCGCCATTCGGCGCATAACTCGCTGGACCTGCATCCGGCCCTGAAACACTTCTTCCGGTTCTGGCTCTGGTTAACCACTGCGCAGAACACCAAGGAATGGACCGCCATCCATCGTAAACACCACGCCAAGTGCGAAACCGAGGAAGATCCCCACAGCCCGGTCGTCTTGGGTATTCGCAAGGTGCTGTTCCAGGGCGCCGAACTCTATGCGGAATCGGCGACGCCCGAAACGCTCGAGCGCTACGGCCAGCGGACACCGGAAGACTGGGTGGAGCGCAATGTTTACAGCCGCTACAAGATGCTCGGCATCGCGTTGATGGCGGTAATCAACCTGGCCCTGTTTGGCGTTCACGGTATCTGGATCTGGGCGGTGCAGATGATGTGGATTCCGGTCTGGGCTGCCGGTGTGGTCAACGGTATCGGCCACTGGATGGGTTACCGGAACTACGAATGTGCCGATAACGCCCGCAATATCAGCCCACTGGGTCTTCTGATTGGCGGTGAAGAGTTGCACAACAACCACCATACCTATCCCAACTCATCCAAGCTGTCTCGCCGCTGGTTCGAGGTGGATATCGGCTGGGGCTACATCCGCCTGTTCCAGTTGTTCGGACTGGCCAAGCCCAAGGGTTATCGACCGATTGCCCACCATGTGCCAGGTAAACTGGAGGTGGATGTGGAAACGGTTCAGGCCATCGCCAACAACCGGTTCGATATCATGCGCCAGTACCGTAAACGTGTCATGGAGCCGGTCCTGCGCCAGCAGAAGTCGCTGATGGACGATGAGATCCGTCCCCGTTACCGGAAGCTCAAGCAACTGCTCTCCCGTGAGATCACACTGATTCAGCCGAAGGAGAAGGAAACCCTCGAGTCTGTGCTGGAGCGCAATGCGGTGCTGCGCCAGATCTATGAGAAGAGCCACGAGCTGCAGGCCCTCTGGCGCCAGCGTGGGCTCAAACCCCAGGACAAGCTGAACGCGCTGATGGAGTGGTGCCGTGAGGCGGAAGCCAGCGGTATCCGCTATCTGGAAGAGTTCGCCGAGCACCTCCGGGCCTACTCGCTGCGCCCCTCAACCTGATGCCGGGTAGAGAATCGACGTAAACCTGCTTCGGCGGGGAATCCGGGGCCAGATGAAAGCGTTCATCTGGCCCTT
Organism: Marinobacter flavimaris; assembly: GCF_045057155.1. Classification (NCBI taxonomy): domain Bacteria; kingdom Pseudomonadati; phylum Pseudomonadota; class Gammaproteobacteria; order Pseudomonadales; family Marinobacteraceae; genus Marinobacter; species Marinobacter flavimaris. Next base: position 3,332,030 of record NZ_CP171359.1, on the reverse strand, counting down.
TTTTATTCTGGCCCGGAAACAACCCGGAACAGGGAGTAGGTGACCTGTCCCGCACTTTTTTGCCGGTGCAACTGCCAGGAAACGGGCACAGAAGGCGTTGGCAGCTCGCTCTCGTGTTCCACGTAAACCCAGCCGCCGGGTTTGATCCACGCCTGTTTTTCCAGCAACGGAAACAGCTTTTCGAGCCAGCCCTGGCGAAACGGCGGATCCATGAACACGATATCGAATGGCGGTCGGTTTCTCTGGGCCAGATAGCTTTCGACGTCCGAACACACCACTTCGCCGTTGTCGGATTTCAACAACCGGAGGTTGTCTCGCAGTGCTCTGGCCAGGGCTGGCGTGTGGTCCACGAGGGTGGCCTGCCCGGCACCCCGGGAAAGAGCCTCTAGCCCAAGCGCGCCGGAGCCGGCGAACAAATCGAGGCAGTCACTGCCGGCAAGGTGGAAGGCAAGCCAGTTGAACAGGGTTTCGCGGGTGCGCGCGGGGGTGGGTCGAACGCCACCGGCGTCCGGGAAGCGCAGTTTGCGGCTGCGCCAGTCGCCGCCAATGATTCGCAGCTCACCGGTGCCGCTGCCTTTGCCAGCCGGAGCCGCCTCGCGACCAGCTGGGGATCTCGTCTGGTGAGACCTGCTTGCGGATTGTCTGCGCGTCATAGCCGCCGCTCCACGGAAATATTCGGTTCAGGATATGTGCCTGCATCTTACCGGAAACGTTTACGGTCGCGATAATCGGAGCGACCCTCACTTCACCGGGACAGTCTGCTAGAATACCGGCTTTCTTTGTCCCGCCCATTCAGACTGATGGATTGATTTTTATGACGGCAGAGTGGATTTCAATCGGCCTCCTGGCCCTTCTTGTGCTCGTATTTGTCCTGGATATCGCCGGCAACCGTAGCCGGGCACCACGCCCCAAGCCGGTGCCGCAGCGCAAGCCCGAGGTTTCCAAAGGGCCGGCACCAGAGCCGGAAGAGGGCGAGATTGAAGCGCCTGCCGCCGCAGAGCCACAACCAGAGCCGGTGGCTGAGCCGGAACCGACCCCAGAGCCCGCGGAAGAACCGCAGAAAGCACCGGAACCGGAGCCTCAGGTCAGCGTTTTCGAGCGCTTCAAAAAGGGGTTGGGCAAAACCCGGGCAAGCCTGACCGGTGGCTTGTCCGACATGTTCTCGCTTGGCAAGAAAATCGATGAGGAACTGCTGGAGGAAATCGAGACTACGCTACTGATGGCAGACGTCGGCGTAACCGCCACTTCTGAAATCATCGACTCACTCACCGACAAACTTGAGCGCAATCAGCTCAAGGACGGCGAGGCCCTGCGAAAGGCTCTGAGGGATGAACTGCATGGTCTGCTGAAGGATGTCACCAAGCCACTGCAGATCGACTCCGGCAAGACGCCTTACGTGATTCTCATGGTGGGCGTAAATGGGGTGGGCAAGACCACCACCATCGGCAAGCTCACCAAGAAATTCCAGAACGAAGGAAAATCGGTCATGCTGGCAGCCGGCGATACCTTCCGTGCCGCTGCGGTTGAGCAGCTGCAGGTCTGGGGCGAGCGCAACAAGGTTCCGGTGGTGGCGCAACACACCGGCGCTGACAGTGCCTCGGTGATTTTCGATGCCATCCAGTCGGCCAAGTCCCGTGGTGTTGATGTGGTGATTGCCGATACTGCCGGCCGCCTGCAGAACAAGGACAACCTGATGCAGGAGCTGGAAAAGGTGGTCCGGGTTATGAAAAAGCTGGACGAATCCGCACCCCACGAGGTCATGCTGGTGCTGGATGCAGGCACCGGCCAGAACGCCCTGAGCCAGGCGCAGGTGTTCCAGCAGGCCGTCGGCGTCAGTGGCATTACGTTAACGAAACTGGACGGCACGGCCAAAGGCGGTATCGTGTTTGCCATCGCCCGTCAGTTGCAGTTGCCCATCCGGTTTATTGGTGTCGGCGAGCAGGTGGACGACCTGCGCAGTTTTGATGCCGAAACCTTTGTGGACGCCCTGTTTGACGAATAGCCCGGAATCCAGCCGCGCGGAAGCCGCCCATGATTGAGTTTCGCCAGGTCACCAAGCGTTACGACAGTGATCACACCGCTCTGCGACAGGTCAATTTTGGCCTGGAACGCGGCGAGCTGGCGTTCCTGACCGGCCATTCCGGCGCCGGCAAGAGTACCCTTCTGAAGCTGATCATGGTGATGGAGCGCCCCAGTGCCGGTGAAGTGGTGGTTGGGGGGCAGGTTCTGAACCGTTTGCCCCGACGCCAGATTCCCTACATTCGTCGTCACATTGGCGTGGTCTTCCAGAACCACCAACTGTTGTTTGATCGCACGGTGTTCGACAACGTCGCCATGCCACTGGAAGTCATGGGCGCCTCCCCCAGAGATACGGGTCGCCGCGTGCGCGCGGCCCTGGACAAGGTGGGTTTGCTGCAGAAGGAAAAAATGAACCCGATGCAGCTCTCTGGCGGGGAGCAGCAGCGCGTGGGTATTGCCCGGGCGGTGGTGAACAAACCCCCGGTGCTGCTGGCGGATGAGCCCACGGGTAACCTGGACCCGGCTCTGTCTGCGGACATCATGAATCTGTTCGGGCAGTTCAGCCAAGTGGGTGTGACCGTGTTGATCGCAACCCACGACATCGCCCTGATCAACGAGATGGGGCGTCGAACGCTGAAGCTGGATCATGGCCGTCTGGTGGCCGGCGGCACGCCAGTTCTCGGGGGAGGTGTCCATGGCCGCTGATCCCCGCAAGAAAGCACAGCCTACCCGCGGCGCCAACCAGGCTCGCGCGCCCTGGCGTGAGCAGGCAGAAAGTTATTTCATCCATCACCGCAAGGTCGCCAGGGACAGTGCCAACCGCCTTTTGCATACACCGGTGGCGAGTCTGATGACGTGGACGGTCATGGGGGTTGCCCTGGCGCTGCCAGTGGCATTGCTGTTGCTGCTGACCAGTCTTCAGGGAGTCAGCGCAGGCTGGGAGAGCAGCGCCCGGGTGACCGCCTATATCGAGTTGGATGTGCCTCTCGAACGAGCCCGAGTGCTGGGTAACGAGATTTCCGGAGACGGCCGGGTGGCAGGTGTTGAGCTGGTGGATCGCGACCAGGCGCTTGCGGAGTTCCGCGCTTCATCGGGCCTGGAAGATGCTCTGGACTATCTCGAGGATAATCCGCTGCCACATACCCTGCTGATTACCCCGGAAGAGGGCGCCCGGTCCACTGAGGGTGTTGAGGGGTTGGTGCGGTTTATCGAGGGCATGGAAGGCATAGAGCGGGTTCAGGTAGACCTGGGCTGGTTGCAGCGGCTGAACGCCATGACGGATCTTCTTGCCCGTGCTGTCTGGGCGTTGGCGATCCTGCTTGCGGCGGCGGTTGTGCTGGTGATCGGCAATACCGTACGGCTTTCAATCGAGAGCCGTCGGGACGAGATTCTGGTTGCGAAGCTGGTGGGCGGAACAGACAGCTTCGTTCGCAGGCCCTTTCTGTACACCGGCGCCTGGTTCGGGCTCGGTGGTGGGATTGTTGCCCTGATATTACTGCAATTGTCACTTTGGTGGCTCAGCGGGCCCATAGAGCGGCTGGCAGGCCTGTACAGGAGCGACTTTTCCCTGGATGGGCTGCACATTGATGGCGCCCTGGCGTTGATAATTGTTTCGATGCTGCTAGGCTGGCTAGGCGCTTGGGTGGCCGTGAAGCGTCATCTGGATGACATGGAGCCGGGTGATATTGCCGGAGGAGCATGATCCGAATAACGGGAAAACCGTATTGAAGAGACAGCTTCTATTGGCGTAAGTTGTTAGATAGTAAAGCCACGGTGAATTTCCCAGATAGTTGTTTTATAACGTTTTACTGGGAATTTCGGGAACTTTCAGGGTTCTTGGCGGTCTAAAGGGTAATTGATATATTTAGGGCCGTTGGGTTCGGAGGTTAGAGCATGGGTACGAGTTTACAACTGGTTGACAGACTGGTTCCGGGTCAGAATCTCGAGTCTTATATTCAGGCTGCGAGCCGCATCCCGGTGCTCACAGTTGACGAAGAGCGGGAGCTGGCTGAACGGCTCCATTACGAGGGCGATGTGGAAGCCGCCCGTCAGCTGGTTATGTCCCACCTGCGCTTCGTGATTCACATTGCCCGGAGCTATTCCGGCTATGGCCTCGCTCAGGCGGATTTGATCCAGGAAGGCAACGTTGGCCTGATGAAGGCGGTCAAGCGCTTCAATCCTGAGTACGGTGTGCGGCTGGTGTCTTTTGCGGTGCACTGGATCAAGGCAGAGATTCACGAGTTTATCCTGCGTAACTGGCGGATTGTTAAAGTGGCCACCACCAAGGCCCAGCGTAAGCTGTTCTTTAACCTTCGCAGCCAGAAGAAGAAGCTTGCGTGGCTCAGCCATGATGAGCTGAACGCTGTTGCCGAGGATCTGGGTGTCGAGCCCAGGGTTGTCCGCGAAATGGAAGGCCGGCTGGCGTCTCAGGATACCGCCTTTGACGGTCCTCAGGACGACGATGACGACAACGCCTATCAGGCGCCTGCGTACTATCTGGAAGACGCTCGCAGCAACCCGGCGACCCAGCTTGAGAACGCGGATTGGTCGGACGATTCCAATGGCCGGCTGATGCAGGCTCTGGGGCAATTGGATGAGCGCAGCCAGGATATTCTCCGGGAGCGCTGGTTGTCTGAAAGCAAGTCGACCCTGCACGAGCTGGCCGACAGGTACGGCGTCTCGGCCGAGCGTATACGGCAGCTAGAGAAGAATGCGATGAAGAAGATTCGCATGCAGATGTCAGAGGTGGCCTGAGTTATTGGCTAGCCACTGAGTACCTGAGTCGTAAAAAACGCCACCACCGGTTCCGGTTGGTGGCGTTTTTGTTTGTATAATCGGAAACTTTACCTTGGGGGCAGAAGCGATTGGGTGGGCCTTTCCAAAACACGCTGTGAATACATCCATGTACGCTCGGCTCCGGCCCTCAGTGCTTATTGCTCCTGCGTCGCACTGAGGGTCCGGGGCAGGCCATCCATGGCCAGCCCGTGAAGCGCTTTCGCGCTTCACCCATGGCTCCGCACGGTTCTGGAAAGGCCCACCCAATCCCTTCTCCAACCTTCGTACAAGGCCTGAAAAATGACTCATAAACACCTTCATATCGCATTCCTTGGCATCGGCCTGATGGGCGCGCCCATGACCCGTAACCTCCTGAACGCGGGTTTTCCAATGACTCTGTGGAACCGCACGTCCAGCAAGTGCGAGCCGTTTGCCTCTGAGGCGGTGATCGCCGAATCCCCGGCGGAAGCGGTTGCCAATGCCGATGTGGTGATCACCATGCTGGAGAACAGCGATGTGGTGGAGCAGGTGCTGGTCGCCCAGGGCGCGATTGATGCCCTGAAGCCGGGCGCGCTGGTGATTGATATGAGTTCAATTCAACCTTCCGTGGCCCGGCGGCATGGCGAGTTGGTTGCAGAGCAGGGCGCTGGGTATGTGGATGCGCCGGTGTCCGGGGGGACTGTGGGCGCGGCTGAAGCCCGCCTGAGTATCATGGCGGGTGGCTCGGAAGCGGATGTGGATCGCGCCCGGCCGGTGTTCGAGGCGCTCGGCAAGTGCACGCGGATTGGTCCTGTTGGCGCGGGGCAACTGGCGAAGCTGGCCAATCAGGCTATTGTTGGTATCACCATTGGTGCTGTGTCCGAGGCGCTTTTGCTGGCGGCGAAAGGCGGTGCCGATCCTGCCGCTGTGCGGGAAGCGTTGCTGGGCGGGTTTGCCGGTAGCCGGATTCTGGAGCTCCATGGCCAGCGGATGATCGACCGGGAATTTGCACCCGGCGCGCCGGCTCGGATCCAGCTAAAGGACATGCGGATGATTCTGGATGAGGCCCGTGCGGAAGGGTTGACCCTGCCCCTGGCTCAACAGACGCACAATGAATACCTGTCGCTGGTGGCCAATGGCCACAGTGATGTCGACCACAGTGGCCTGTTGCTGGAGCTGGAGCATCTGAACGGTGCCCTGCTTGGCTCCCTTGGCCGCGGACCGAAGGAGTAAACACGCCATGCCCCGTTTTGCTGCCAATCTGTCCATGCTGTTCACGGAAGTGGACTTTCCCGAGCGCTTTGCCATGGCCCGGGCCGCGGGTTTTGAGGGCGTGGAATACCTGTTCCCCTATGCCTACCCCAAAGAGCGACTCGGCCAGATGCTGAGCGATAATCAGCTGACTCAGGTGCTGTTCAATCTGCCGCCCGGTAACTGGGACGCCGGTGAACGGGGCATCGCCTGCCTGCCGGACCGGGTTGAGGAGTTCCAGGCCGGCGTGGATCAGGCGATCGACTATGCCAAAGCCCTTGGCTGCCGGCAGCTGAACTGCCTTGCGGGACTGAAGCCGGCGAACGTTTCCGATGACATTGCCTGGCAGACGTTGGTGAGTAATGTCGCCTGGGCAGCGGGCAGGCTGGCTGACGAGGGTATCACCCTGTGCCTGGAAGCCATTAACTCGCGCGTGGATATGCCAGGCTTCGTACTGGATACCTCCGGCAAGGTGCTCGCACTGATCGAGGAAATCGACGCGGACAACGTGCGCCTGCAGTACGACCTTTACCATATGCAAATCATGGAAGGGGATCTGGTGCGCTCCATGGAGTGTCTTTTGCCCTGGATCGGCCACATTCAGTTTGCGGACAACCCGGGGCGACATGAACCCGGCACGGGGGAGATTAACTTTTCGAATGTTTTTGCGGCCATCGATGCCATGGGATATGACGGCTGGGTAAGCGCGGAATACCGGCCTACCGGGGCAACCGGTGACAGTCTAGGCTGGTTTCCGGGGAAAGCCTGACCGTCGCCATTGGCGACACCCTCTTACAAGATCGTAACTGGCCGGGTTGCCAACTTCTTCGTACCCTTGTCGTTACTGTAATCCGCTATCGGGAGGAGAGCCGGTGAAAGCGCTGGTAATCGAAGACGATCAGGACGTTGCAAATTATCTTGTCAAAGGGCTGAAGGAATCCGACTTCGTGGTCGACCATGCAGCCGATGGCAAGGAAGGCATGATGATGGCGGCCAGCGAGGATTACGACATCATGATTGTAGATCGCATGCTGCCGGGAATGGACGGTCTGTCCATTATCAAAACCGTGCGTGCGACCGGAAACCAGGTGCCGGTTCTGATTCTCAGCGCCCTGGGTGATGTGGACGACCGCGTGGAAGGTTTGCGTGGCGGCGGCGATGACTACCTCACCAAGCCGTTTTCATTCACCGAATTGTTGGCCCGTATCGAATCCCTGGTGCGCAGAAATCGGCAGTCGGCGGAAACCGAGACCGTACTGCGGGTCGCCGATCTCGAAATGGATCTGCTTGCACGCACGGTAAAGCGGGCCGGCCAGAATATTGATGTCCAGCCGCGGGAGTTCCGTCTGCTGGAGTACCTGATGCGTAATGCCGGCCAGGTGGTCACCCGGACCATGTTGCTGGAGAAAGTCTGGGATTACCATTTCGATCCCCAGACCAACGTTATCGACGTACACATCAGCCGGCTGCGAGCCAAGATCGATAAGGAATTCGATACACCCTTACTGCAGACCATCCGGGGTGCAGGGTACATGTTACGTGAAACTGCTTAGCCAGCTCAGGACCTCGTCCTTCCAGCTAGCCCTGCTGTACATGGTGGTGTTCGCCACCTCGGTATTTCTGTTACTGGCCTTTATCTACTGGCGTACGGCGGGCTTCATGACCGCCCAGACCGACGAAACCATTGAAGCGGAAATCGCCGGTCTGGCGGAGCAGTATCGTGGCCGTGGCGTAAATGGCCTCATCACCATCATCCGTGAACGTGTTGCCCGCGACCCCAACGCCAAATCCATCTATCTGCTGACCACCGACGACTTTCTGAAGCTGGCCGGCAACATAGAGACCTGGCCGGAAGGCAGCCGTTCAGAGAGCGGCTGGATCAACTTCACCCTGAACGAATCCGTCGGCTGGACCGGGCCCGAACGCCTCGCCCGTGCCCGGATCTTTGAGGTTCAGGGTGGCTTGCGCCTGCTGGTCGGGCGGGATGTCGACGAACTCACTAACCTCAAGCGGGTAATTGAAACCGCCATCAACTGGGGTATGGGGATCACCCTTGCCCTTGCGCTGCTTGGTGGCTTCCTGATGAGCCGCAGTACGACCCGGCGTATCGAGGTTATCAACAACACATCACGTCGGATCATGAACGGCCACCTTTCCCTGCGGATACCAACCCGTGGCACCGACGATGATTTCGACCAGCTGGCGGAAAACCTCAATCAGATGCTGGACCGGATTGTGTATCTGATGGAGGGCATCCGGCACGTTTCCGACAGTATTGCCCACGATTTGCGCACGCCCCTGACCCGACTCCGCAACCAGCTTGAAAACACGCTGATGTCGGTGGATAACGACGAGGCGAGGGAGCAGGCCGGCCGCGCCGTGGCGGAGGCCGATCAGCTGCTGGCCACCTTCAACGCATTGTTGCGCATCGCCCGCCTGGAAACCCGTGGTAATACCGCCGACATGAAACCTGTGCCGCTGGATGAGTTGGTCACCGATGCCTGTGAGCTCTATGAGGCCTTGGCTGAGGATAAGGACCAGTCGTTCGAGCAGGGCCTGGAAAGCGGAGTGATGATCGAGGGCGACCGCGACCTTCTGTTCCAGATGGTCAGCAACCTGATTGATAACGCTATCAAATATACGCCGGAGCATGGCGTTATAGGCGTATCTGTTCGGCGCGAGGGTGCCGATGCGGTGTTTGAAGTCCGGGACAGTGGAATCGGTATTCCCGATGCCGAGAAAGACCAGGTCTTCCAGCGGTTTTACCGGGTAGGCAAGAGCCGTTCTTTACCGGGTAATGGTCTGGGCCTGAGCCTTGTGAGCGCTGTTGCAGAGATTCACCAGGGCCAGATTGTCCTCAGTGATACCCATCCCGGGGAAGAACCGCCGGGGCTTACCGTGGCGGTGAAGATTCCCGCCTACACCGAAGCCCGCAAACGCATTCGCGCGGCCCAGGCCGAGCAGCCGACGGATCCAGCGGCCGGGGAAACCCGAACCGCCTCTTGATCCACCGGCGTAAATACTTACTGACTGGCGCGGAAACGGTTAATGCGTGACATCACGGGGCCAATCAGCGCATCCCTGCGGGACTCGATCTCGTGGGTAATCTTTTCCACCTGAGAGCGGCGACGGTTTACACGCACCTGAATGCTGTCCCACTCACCTTCCAGATGCTTCTGCTCGGCCGCGAGAAAAGCCGCAATGTTGTGCCGATTGACCTTGCCAGTAATTCCGTACTGGTCGAGCCGGTAACCAATAGCATCCACGCCATTAAGTGCCATGTTCAGCAGCTTCTGTGTATTCATTTTGTTTTCTCCGAGAATGGAAACGTTCGAAAAGAATATAAGCGCTACGCTATGCTCCGAACCTAGAGTCTGCAACCTAATTCCCGGGGCCGGCGTTCGTAGTTTCCCTGACGAAAACGTAATTCCTCGGCCACGCCGGTGTAATCCATGCTGTGCATAATTGAAACTGTAGCTTTGGAAGCCTGCAGATTTGTTGCTTGCTTCTCCCTCCAGCACAGCGCTAGCCTTACCCCGTTTTTACGGGGTTTTTTTATGCCCTTCCAATTTCTGATTCCCAACTGGCAGAGGACGTTGCGAGACCAATGACCCAGGTTCCCGGTAATGGCGGCCCACGCCCCAGATACATCACTCCGGAAGGCGAGCGGGCCTTGCGTGATGAACTGCAGTATCTCTGGAAGGTAAAGCGCCCGGAAGTGACTCAGGCCGTGCGGGAAGCTGCCGCTCTTGGTGATCGATCCGAGAACGCCGAGTACATCTACGGCAAGAAGCAGCTGCGGGAAATCGACCGTCGGGTGCGCTTTCTGGGCAAGCGCCTGGAAGAGCTGACCGTTGTGGACCGATTGCCGGATGACCGGGACAAAGTGTTTTTTGGTGCCTGGGTAACAGTGGAAGACGAAGAGGGTGACGAACAGACCTATCGCCTGGTCGGCGCCGACGAGTTTGATTTGAACAAAGGCTATCTCAGCATCAACTCACCGCTCGCCCGGGCCCTGATCGGCAAACGCCTTGACGACGAAGTGAGCGTTCGCACGCCGGAAGGTTGGAAGTCGGTCTTTGTCGTAGGAATTCGCTACGAGGCGCCATCCGACGACAAGTGAATGATGTCACAAAATTGGCGAGTGCCCGGGCAGGTTGTGTGATTTGTCGATAAACTGATCAAAATTTGTCACAACTGGTCGCAGACAGGATCGTCTGCCGGGGTAAATGCCATGGGTATGCGTGGAGAAGCGGGGAACGTTCAGAGCAGGGTAATCACGGTGCTTGTCTTGGCTGCGGCATTTTCTGCCGGTGCGGCCTTTGCGCAGAGCGATGCGCAGGACAGTGCTTTCCAGTACGAAGAACGCTCAACCATCCACACCATCCAGCTGAATTCCATGGAGGAAGAGACGCTGGCCAATACCGTTATCGAGGGTGGCCTTGCGGCACCGGCTGCGGGTGTACCGCTCAAACCCCGGGTTGAAGACGACTTCTACCTGGATCCCCTCGGGCTTCGACCCGGAGATAACCGCACGGACCTCGGCCGATCACAGATTCCGGTGGAGTTCCGGTTCAGCAATCCGAAATCCATTCCCGGGCAGACCCACAGCAACAACTACGTGATCCGCCCACCCGAGAACCGCACTTACGATGCGCTTAACATCAATATGAATGAGCGTTGAGACAGGCTATCAGGCTGCGGCGCAGCCGTTGTCTCCGGCGGGCGTTTTACCAAGTACATCTTCATAGAAAAATGCCAGGGCCTGACTGGCCTGATTGAAACGCGCCCGGGATACCCGCATGCGATCGTTCAGGTATTCCAGAAACAGCCGGCGGTCTTCATTGGCCAGCGCATCCGGATCTTTCATGTCGCTAAACAGCACGAACCGTGTGATCCAGTGCAGGTAGGTTTGCTCAGAGCGTTGATTGAGCTTGTGCTTGTGGATTGCGTCCTTGACCCGGCCCACAAGGCCTGGCTGGGATTGTTCCAGCGCCTCGGTGATGTCCATAAATTACTCTTCCTGATGAATTGGTATTGTTATTTTGCGCGCATCTTATGACAGCTCATTTACGAGCGCAAAGCTTTATTCAGGAAGATTGACTCTGGTCATTTTTCGACCAGAGTCTGGGCTGGAACACCAGTTATTTCAGGGCTTCAAGCTTGTCTATGTACTTCTGCATGGCCTCATCGCTGGACATGCCCTTAGCCTTTTCCCAGGCATCAAACTTGGCGCGGCCGACAAAATCCATCATGCCCGGGCGCTTGCCGGACACATCTCCCTCGGTGGCCTGCTTATAGAGCGCATAGAACTCCAGTTTCATCTCGTTGGACGGTTTGAAGTCGCCCTCGGCAGTCTGGATGTAATTCACGGCTTCGTCGAAGCGGGTTTTCAGGTCACTCATGTTGATCTCCTTATGGTTTCGTGTTGATCCTGCTCGTTGGGCGAGTATAGCCACAGCCAACAATGCCGTCATTGACTGAATTTTCGTATGAGTGATGACAGATTGGAGATCCCGCGTATTCTGGCAAAAGCTTGCCCGGCCGCACATTCGCGAACAAAGTTGGCCAGTTTTTGCTTGAGCCTGGCAAGTGATCTGTGTAGAGTTTTGATCGTTGCGCGCCAGGAGGGTGCGTACAAGGGATTGAACAATTGCAAATGATTTGCACAGGGAGCAAGCGCATGTCTTCAAAAGACGGTTCCGTCGCGCCTAAAGAGCGCATCAATATCAAGTACGTCCCCGCCACCGGAGATCAGCAGGCAGAAACCGAGTTGCCGCTGAAGATGTTCGTGGTTGGTGATTTCAAGGGACACGCCGAAGAAACCCCCATCGAAGATCGCAAGGCCATTTCCGTCGACAAGAACAACTTCCGTTCGGTCATGAAGGAAGCCGGCCTGACCCTTTCCACCACCGTGACCAACAAGCTGGATGAGGAAGCCGACGAACTGCCGGTAAACCTGGAATTCCAGACCCTTGATGACTTCTCTCCCGACAGCGTTGCCCGTCAGGTTCCGGAGCTGAACAAGCTGATTGAACTGCGGGAAGCCCTGGTGGCCCTGAAAGGCCCATTGGGTAACGTACCGTCGTTCCGTTCCAAGCTTCAGGAACTGCTGGACAACGACGACGCCCGGGACAAGCTGCTGGCCGAACTGGAACTGGCCACAGACAGCAACGAGTAAGGGAACACCCGCTCATAATTTCCGACTGAATTCAAAGCGTACTAAAAGGATGTGGTATGTCTGATACTGCTGTGCAGCAATCTGCTGCCTCCGAATCCGTCACTGAAGGCTCTCTCCTCGACCAGGTCATGGCCAACAGCCGCATGGCGCCGGCGGATGAGGGTTACGATGTTGCTCGCAAGGGCGTGGCAACGTTTATTGCCAACCTGCTGAAAAGCGACGAAAAAGGCCAGCCGGTCAACAAGGCCCTGGTGGACCAGATGGTGGTGGAGCTGGATCGAAAGATCAGCGCCCAGATGGATGAAATCCTGCACGCGCCCAAGCTGCAGGAGTTGGAGTCGTCCTGGCGCGGCCTGAAGCTGATGGTCGATCGCACCGACTTCCGCGAAAACATCAAGGTGGATATTCTCCACGCCACCAAGACCGAGCTGTTGGAAGACTTCGAGTTCGCGCCGGACGTTACCCAGACTGGCTTCTACAAGCACATCTATTCTACGGAATATGGCCAGTTCGGTGGCGAGCCGGTCGGCGCGGTTGTTGGCAACTACGCCTTTACCCCGTCCACACCCGACATGAAGTTGCTGCAGTACGTATCGTCTGTCGGAGCGATGGCCCATGCTCCGTTTTTGTCCTCGGTGGCACCGTCGTTCTTTGGCGTCGACAGCTACCAGGAACTGCCCGCCATCAAGGAACTGAAGGCCGTTTTCGAGGGCCCGAAATACGCCAAATGGCGCTCCCTCCGAGAGTCTGAAGACGCCCGCTATCTGGGCCTGACCTCACCACGCTTCCTGCTGCGGGTACCTTACGATCCCACCGAAAACCCGGTGCGCAGCTTCAACTACAAGGAAGACGTATCGGCGGACCACGAGCATTACCTGTGGGGCAACACGGCCTACCTGCTGGCCACCCGCCTGACCGAAAGCTTCGCCAAGTACCGCTGGTGTCCGAACATCATCGGTCCCCAAAGTGGCGGCGCAGTCGAGGACCTGCCGGTGCACCTGTTCGAATCCTTCGGTCAGCTGGAAGCCAAGATCCCGACCGAAGTGCTGATCACCGATCGTCGCGAATACGAAATGGCAGACGAGGGCTTCATTGCCCTGACCATGCGCAAGGGCAGCGACAACGCGGCCTTCTTCTCCGCCAACTCGGTGCAGAAACCCAAGCAGTTCCCCAACACCAAGGAAGGCAAGGAAGCGGAAACCAACTACAAGCTGGGTACCCAGCTGCCTTACATGATGATCGTCAACCGCCTGGCCCACTACATCAAGGTCCTGCAGCGGGAACAGATCGGCTCATGGAAGGAGCGCCAGGACCTGGAGCGTGAGTTGAACACCTGGATTCGCCAGTACGTGGCCGATCAGGAAAACCCGCCCGCGGAAGTCCGCAGCCGTCGACCCCTGCGCGCGGCACAGGTCACCGTCTCTGACGTGGAAGGCGATCCGGGCTGGTACCAGGTGTCCCTGGCGGTTCGGCCCCACTTCAAGTACATGGGTGCCAACTTCGAACTGTCACTGGTTGGCCGGCTGGACAAGGATTAATCCGTGTTCCAGCACCCGGCCAGCGACGGATCGCAGGCCGGCAGCGGCAGCCTGTTCGAGAGACTGGAGCAGGCTGCCGAACCGGCCGGCCAGAGTATGGGAGAAGTCACCCACGTTGTTGAATCCATCAAGCGCCATCTGGTTCGGCTGCTGAACGCCCACCCGGGCAACAGCGCCAGCGTGCCGGATCTGGGCCTGCTGGACTTCAACGACGCCACGCTCGGCACCCACGATCTGAGCGTCCAGATCCGTGGCGCGATCCGGCAGTGCATCGAGAAGTTCGAACCCAGGGTGAAGCGGGTGGATGTGGTTAATCTGCCCCAGGGACCCGATCCGCTGCAGTTGCGGTTTCAGGTGACCGTGTACCTGAATGTCGGCGCAAATGACGACAAAACGACCATAGATTTAGTGTTGGATGACAAACGTTACTACCAGGTGGTGTAACGAAACGGATAAGCAAACACCAAGGATGGCGAGAGACGGTGGGGATGCTTTTCTGCAGGGAAAAAAATGTCTGAGCGCAGCGAGTTGTTTTTTCCCGGAAGAAAAGTGTACCGACCGTCTCATACTCCCAAGGATGCGGTAGTTGTATGAAGTTGAATCGCTTTTACCGGGACGAATTAAGCTTTCTCAGGCTCCAGGGCCGGGAATTCGCGGATGCCCATCCGCAGTTGACCCGCTTTCTGTCGGAGCAGAGCACAGACCCGGATGTGGAACGCCTACTGGAAGGCTTCGCCTTTTTGACCGGAAAGCTCCGGGAAAAGGTCGAGGACGAGTTCCCGGAGATTACCCACTCGCTGCTGAACATGCTGTGGCCGAATTATCTGCGGCCGGTGCCCAGTTGCACCATCATGCGGTTTGATCCGCAGTTGCATGCAATCAGTGAGCGCCAGAGGGTAGACCGCCACACCGAGATCAAGAGCCGGCCCCTGGGCGATGCCAATCGCCAGACCCAGTGTCGGTTCCGCACTTGCCGGGCGGTGGATGTGTTCCCGGTGAGCGTGGCGGCGGCCCATGCCGAGCACTCACGGGAAGTGTCCTCAGTGACCGTGGACCTGGCGCTACACACCGATCAGCCCCTGTCGTCACTGGGTATGGACAGCCTGCGCTTTTATCTGGGCGGCGAGAGTCATATCGCCGAAACCCTGTTTCTCTGGCTGAACCACTATTTGGAACGCATCGATCTTGTGGTGGGCGAGGCTGTTTACCGCCTGCCGGCCTCGCTGTTGCAGCCGGTGGGATTTGGCAACGATGAGGCTCTGCTGCCGTACCCAAAGAACGCCTACCCCGGCTATCGCATTTTGCAGGAATACCTCAGCTTCCCTGAGGCCTTCCGTTTCGTGGACATCCACGGCCTGGCCCGCCGGCTACCGGCGCTGCAGGCGGATGAAATCAGCCTGCGGTTTCATTTCAGCCGGATATTGCCGCCGGATGCGAAAGTGCGGGAGGACAATTTCCAACTCTACTGCACCCCGGCGGTGAATCTGTTTACCCACGAAGGCGAGCCGGTGGATCTGAACGGCCGCCAGACCGAATACCGGATTTCACCGTCCAGCCGCTCCCCGGACCACTACGAGGTGTTCAGCATCGAGCAGGTGGAAGGCTGGCTGGAGGGACGGTCCGGGCGCGGTGAGCCCCGCATCTACACGGCCTTCGAGAGTTTCCAGCATGAGGTGGAACGGGACCGGGGGCGTACCGCCCTGTACTACCGGGTTCGGGCCCGGGACAGCGTGCGCGGGGACGGCTTTGATCATTACATGTCGTTTGTCCGGGGCGACGAGTCCGAGTGCCTGAGCCGGCAGGAAGCGGTTTCCCTGACCCTCACCTGCACCAACCGCCAGTTGCCCAGCCAGCTGGCGGTAGGCGAAATCTGCATGGCGACCGAGAGCACGCCGGCGTTTGCCACCTTCAGCAACATTACCCGGCCCACGGCGACCCTGCGGCCAACCCTCGATGGCAGCCTGTTGTGGACGCTGATCTCGAATCTGTCACTCAACTACCTGTCCATGCTGGACGTGGATGCCCTGCGCACGGTGCTGCGGGTCTATGATTTCCGGGCCCTGGTGGACCGTCAGGCGGAGCGGGTCTCCCAGAAGCGTCTGGCCGGTATTACCGGTATCGAGACATCCCCGGTTGACCGGATGGTCAAGGGCCAGCCGGTGCGGGGGATCCGCTCGGTACTGAAACTGGACCAGCAGGCCTTTGCATCGGAGGGTGATCTTTACCTGTTCGGCACGGTTCTCAGCCAGTTCTTTGCTCTTTACGCCAGTATCAACGCATTTCACCAACTGGAAGTGGTGAACACCGATAATCAGGAACGGTACACATGGACGTTACAGCAAGGTCAGCAGCCGCTGATGTAGCCGAGCTGCAACCCGTTCTGGGCAATGCGCGGCGATACAGTTTTTTCCAGCTGGTGGACCTGATTCACCGGCATCACGGGGATGATCTGGAGCGAAACAGCGACGACCAACCCCGCCAGGAACGGATCCGGTTTTCTGCTTCCGCAGGGTTGGGGTTTCCCGGCAGCGATGTGGTTTCGGCGCTGTCGCCGGAGCACGAGCATGCCCCGTATCAGATGGAAGTCAGCTTTCTGGGGTTGCACGGCTCCCAGTCGCCATTGCCGGGCTATTACCTGGAGGATCTGGCCTGGGAAGCGGGGCAGAATCTGGGCATCCGGCGGCATTTTCTTGATTTTTTCAATCATCGCCTGGTCACGCTGTTCCACCGGGCGTGGCGCAAGTATCGCTACTACGTTCGGTTTAAACCCGGTGCCTCGGACGGCTTTTCAGAACTGATCTTTGCCCTGATAGGGCTCGGCGACAGCCGGTTGCGGGAGGCAACACCGGTTAACTGGTCCAAGATGCTGGCCTATTCCGGCCTGATGGCCGGTCGCAGCCGGTCGCCGGAGGTGGTGAGCGGCATCGTTGCCCATTGCTTCGATCTGGACAATGTCAGTATTGAACAGTGGGTCCTGCGCAAGGTGGCCATCGCCGATGATCAACAGACCCGACTGGGCCAGGCCAACGCCTGTCTGGGCAGCGACACATTGGTGGGATCCGCCATTCGGGATCGCAGTGGCAAATTCGTGCTCCGGTTGCGGAATCTCAGCCGACAGCGCTTTGCGGATTTCCTGCCCAATGGCCAGGACCACCAGCGCCTGGTCAAACTCGTGGAGTTCGCCACACGGGAGCAACTGGCCTACGACCTGGAGCTTCAAATGCGTCCGAAAGACATCCGCCCCATGGAGCTGGGGGAAGATGTGCGGCTGGGCTGGAATTCCTTCGTGAACCCGGAAAAGGCTCGGCGCCGACCGGCGGTCCGGATTCAGATTCGCCGGTAAACCCGGCAGGGAAGGCATTCATGGATGAACAACAGGCTGCGGGCCTCAAGCTGACAGTCACCAATCCGACCGTTGCCGGCGGTGGGGCAACCATCGAGCACTGTTTCAGCGTTCGCGGCGGCTCTATCGGTACAGCAGCCAGTGATACCTGGCGGTTATCCTCCCAGCGAACGGGTGCGGTTCCTGGCCACGCAGAGATCCGTTTTCTGGACGGCGGCTTCTGCCTGATTGATCGCAGTGGCCGGACCTACATCAATAGCGCAAGTCAGCCGGTGGGTCGGGGCCGTCGGGCACGACTGAATCATGGCGATACCATCAGTATTGGTCGCTATCAACTTCGTGCGGAGTTGGCCGAGGTTGTAAGTGAACCGCTGCTTGAGAGAGGTGAGGCAGATCAGGCCCGGCAACTGATTGATGTCGATGAAGGGCCGCTGATGCGGGCCGAGTACTTAACCAGCCAGACTGAGAACCCGGAGCCGCTGCAGAATTTTGGCGCGATAGCCGGGGAGGCAGTCAGTGATGACCCATTGGCACCCTGGAACCTACAGCCGGACCAACAGAAGTCGGATGCTGACGCGCTGATGGTCAGCGAGACCTCCTGGCGCGCCGCCGAAAGGCAGGTTTCGGATGAGTACCGTGAAAACCGCGACGTAGCGATGGGCCTGCCAGTTCGCAAAGGAGAGAAAGACAGGATGTCTGAGATTTCAGAGAGCACTGATCGCAGGGAGGCTTCCGATCAGAGCAGCAAGCACATCAGTGGTGCCCCCCTGTTGCGGGGTATGGAAGTCGGGCTGGACTTTGCCGACAGCGACGAGATGCGTCTGTTCCTGGAGGAAGTAGGGCAAACACTGAAGTCGACCGTGGAAGGCCTGTTGGCCCTGCATCAGGGAGAAGACAGCAGGCATCAGGCGCTGCGAACCCGCCTGCAACCCATCGAGGATAATCCACTGCGGTTGGGTGAGGGTTATGAGGATACGGTGCAGACCCTGTTCGCCAGCCATCGTAGCCCGGTTCACCTGTCGGCGCCGGCGGCGGTGCGGGAGAGTCTGCAGAGCCTGAATCATCACCAGCAGGCAACCCGTGAGGCCATCAGCGAGGCATTGGAGGCCATCCTGCATGCCTTTTCGCCCGAGGCCTTGCTGCGTCGTTTCCATGGTTACCGCCGGGGACTGCGCCAGAACGAGGACGAGGGACGCTGGGCATGGGATATGTACCAGCATTATTACCGAGAGTTGAAATCCAGTCGTCAGCAGGGATTCGAGCGTCTGTTCCAGGAAGTGTTCGAACAGGCTTACGACCAGAACCTGCGCCAACTACAGAGGGAGAACCGTTGTGAAGACCTGCAAATGGAGTTTGCTGGCCATCGTATTCGTGCTTGCCGGATGCAGCACACCCTATAACGCGGTCACCAAAACCGCAAAAGTGCTTTGGGACCCGGATATCCCGGTGGGATACCCGGAGGATCTGCCCAGCCGGGTCGGTCTGACCATGGTGGCCGAACCGGATGTAAACCCGAATGAATCCCTGGCACCCACGCCCGTTGCGTTTCAGATCATCGAGATGCGCGACAGCTCACTACTGATGGCCGGGGATTTCGACCAGCTACTGAGTGACCTCGAGTCGTCACTGGGCCAGAACTATGTGGACCACAGCGATTACTCCCTGGTGCCGGGCCAGTTCAAGTTCATCGAACCCTTTGAGATTGGCGAGGACACCCGATTTATCGGCGTGATCGCCTTTTACGCCTATCCCAACCTGTCCCAGTGGAAGAAAGTGGTGAAGGTGGATCCAATCGGTGGCCGCTACAACCTGCTGGTGAACCTGCGGGAGCGGGAAGTTCAACTCAAGCATTCGGATGACACCTGATGGCGGTAACCAATCGAGTCGTCTGGAGTGATGGCCTGTTCATCAAGCCCCAACACTTCCAGCAACAGCAGCGATATCTGGAACACCAGATCAATGAACGGGCGCTCGCGATCTCCGATTATCTGTATGGCTTCAGCGACCTGGAACTGAACGCAGAGTACCTGAGTTTCGGCCGGGTTGGCCTGGTTCGGGCATCCGGCCTGTTCCCGGATGGCACCCGCTTCAGTCTGCCCCAGGACGATGTGATGCCGGAGCCGATGGAAATCACCGATGCCTCCGTGGCCAATCAGATCGTGTACCTGGCCCTGCCACTGGGCAGTGACAGCCTCGCCGAAGTGGAATGGCCGGACGCCCCGGTGGCGGGCCGGTTCCGTGCCGACTCCCTGGAAATCCGGGATCTGCATTCGGTCGAAGGTGATGCCCACACCATCAATGTGGGCCGGGTTGCACCCCGCCTGATGCTGGAGCGAGACGATCGCAGTGCCTATGCGGCCCTGGCCATCGGCCGGATTCTTGAGAAGCGCCCGGACGGCAGCCTGGTGATGGACCCGAACTTCATCCCGACCATGCTGAGTGTGCGAGCGGCACCGAGGCTGCAGCGATTTGTCGGGGAAATGGCGGGCCTGATGCGGGAGCGGGCACGCACTATCGCCGAGCGTGTCGGTGCGCCCGGGCAGGGGGGCGTTGCGGATGTGGCGGATTTCATGTTGCTGCAGATGCTGAACCGGGCCCATCCCAGGTTCATGCACCTGGCCCGCCTGCGCCAGTTGCATCCTGAACGGCTGTTCGAAGCCCTGCTGGAACTGTGTGGCGAGCTGGTGACCTTCACCGATGAAGGGCGCCTGCCGAGGGAGTACCCGGCCTATGACCACGATCTGCCGGAGGATTGTTTTACCCCGCTCATGCAGGTTCTGCGGCAGTCCCTGAGCACGGTGCTGGAACCAAGAGCCCTGGCTATCCAGCTTCAGCAGCGCCAGTACGGCCTGACCGTGGCCCCGGTTCAGGATGCCCAGTTGGTCCGGGATGCGGAATTCATTCTTGCGGTCAAAGCCGACATGCCGCTGGACGATCTGCGCAAGCAGTTCACCCAGCAGTGCAAGGTGGCCTCGGTGGAGAAAATACGGGATCTCATCAGCCTGCAGCTGCCGGGAATTCCGCTCGCTGCGTTACCGGTTGCACCCCGGCAGTTGCCGTACCACGCCGGCTTCGTGTACTTCCGCCTGGACGACCAGAGCCAGGCCTGGCAAATGCTCGACAACGCCAGCGGCTTCGCATTCCACGTGGCCGGCAGTTTCCCGGGCATGGAAATGCAGTTCTGGGCAATCAGGAGCTAAATCATGGCAGATGCACAGGTAATGGACTTACCCAACGGCAGCAGGAATTCCGGCAGCAGTGCGTTCAGTGATCTGATCTTTGCCGACAGCCGGGGAGCCGCTGAGGGCAACAGGGAAGGCCAGGTCGACGAGCAGTTCCAGCTCAGAGGGTTGGAACATAACCGCCTGATTGACGCCGCCACACCATTGCTTGGCCTGGTGATCAGGATACGCAGGCTGGCGGATTATCGCGTGGTGGAACCCCTCTACCAGCAGGTGGTGGATGAGATTGCTGCCATCGACCGGGAACTGGTGGAGCAGGGTTACGACCGGCCGGTTGTTGTCGCCTATCGGTACGTCCTCTGCGCCTTCATCGATGAGGCCGTGCTGGGGACCGACTGGGGCGCCCATAGCGTCTGGTCTCAGCACTCCCTGCTGTCCCGCTTCCACAACGAGACCTGGGGTGGGGAAAAGGTTTTTGCCATTCTTGCCCGGATGGAGCAGGAACCGGCCCGTTATCGCGACATGCTGTCGTTTATCTACCTGTGCCTCTCCCTGGGTTTCGAAGGGCGGTACAAGGTGATGGAAAACGGCCGGGATGAATACGACCGGATTGTTCGTGGCCTGCACGAGCAACTGAAAGCGTTGCAGGAGGAACAGGACCCGGCGCCTCTTGCGGATGCCCGGGCGAACGTAACGCCAACCCGGAACCGGTTGCGCAGCGGCATGCCCGTCTGGGGCATTGCAGGTCTGTTTGTGGCGGCCATGGCCGGCATCTACTCCCTGTATAACATGGCACTGAACGAGCGCATCACGGACGTATTGCGCGTACTCGACCAACTACCGAAATAAGGACATCAACGTGATTCGGGTAGAACTGCCGGCGCTGATCGGGCGCCTCAACGACATGTCACGCCAGGCGCTGGAAGCCTCCGCCGCCCTGTGCATCAGCCGCCAGGGCGCGGAAATCACTCCGGCCCATTTGCTGTTCAAGCTGCTGGAAACACCGTTTTCCGACGTGCGCCAGATTCTGGAGCACACCGGCATTGATCATCAGCAACTGCAACCGCTGGTGGGCGACAGCCTGAACGGAGAGGTGCAAAGCGCTGAGCCCTATCCATCGTTCTCGCCGCTGTTGGTGGAACTGATGCAGGATGCCTGGCTGCTGGCTTCCACCGAACTGGGGCACACCGAACTGCGCTCGGGCGCGGTTTTCCTGGCCCTGCTGATGAATGCCGACCGATACCTTATGCCCCGGGTGGCACAGGCACTGGCGGACATCAACCGTGAGCAGCTGCGCAAGCAATTTGACCGGTTCACCGAGGGCTCCGCGGAGCGGCTGGAACCGAGCGAGCAGGAACCCGGGCAACCGGTGGCAAGCGCGGATCTGGACCCGCTCAAACGCTACGCTACCGACTTCACCGGACTGGCCCGGGAAGAAAAACTGGATCCGGTGGTGTGCCGTGACGCCGAGATCGACCAGATGATCGACATCCTCTGCCGCCGCCGCAAGAACAACCCTATTGTGGTGGGCGATGCCGGTGTGGGCAAAAGCGCCGTGGTGGAGGGCCTGGCTCTGCGCATCGTCAACGGCGATGTGCCTGACCGCTTGAGAAACGTTGAGCTCTGGACCCTGGACATGGGCGCCCTGCAGGCCGGCGCCTCGGTGAAGGGCGAGTTCGAGAAACGCCTCAAAGGCGTGATTGAAGCGGTCAAAGGCTCCGCTACCCCCATCATCCTGTTCATTGACGAAGCCCATACCCTGATTGGCGCCGGCAACAGCGAAGGCGGCTCCGATGCGGCCAACCTGCTCAAACCGGCCCTGGCCCGGGGCGAGCTGCGCACCATCGCCGCGACCACCTGGCGCGAGTACAAGAAATACTTCGAAAAAGACCCGGCCCTGAGCCGCCGTTTCCAGCCCGTGGCATTGGATGAACCCACACCCGGAGAAGCCGTCCACATCCTCCGTGGCCTGCGCACCGTCTATGAAAAAGCCCATCAGGTCCTGATCGCCGACAGCGCCCTGAAAGCCGCTGCCGAGATGTCTGCCCGTTACCTTGCCGGCCGTCAGCTACCGGACAAAGCCATCGACGTACTGGACACCGCCTGCGCACGGGTCAGCCTGAATCTGAGCATGCCGCCCAGACGCCTGAGCCACGTCCGCAGCGAGCTGCATCAGCTGGCCATGGAACAGAACCTGCTGAGCCGGGAACACACCCTGGGCCAGACCGTGGATGCCGACCGGGAAAGGGAACTTGAACAGCGCATTGCCGGGATCACTGCTGAATCCGCAGCCCTGGAACAACGCTGGAACGACCAGCGCGAGCTGGTGGCACGACTGGTGGAGATTCGTGAACAGTTGCTCACCGGCGAATCCCAGGCCGAAGCGGATACCTCTGAATTGACCGATGGGGATACAGAAGAACGCCCGGACCTGAAAAGCGAAGCCGCCGCCATCGAGCAGGAACTGACTGAACTCCATGCCGACGAGCCGCTGGTACACGCCCGCGTTGATGCCAGGCAGGTGGCCGAAGTCATCGCCGACTGGACCGGCATTCCGGTCAATCGCATGACCACCGACGAACTGGAAAAAATCACCCACTTGCCGGCGTATCTGCAGGAGCACATCAAAGGCCAGGACACCGCCATCGACTGCCTGCACCAACACCTGCTCACCGCCCGCGCCGACCTGCGCCGGCCTGGCCGCCCCATGGGCGCCTTCCTGCTGGTGGGGCCCAGCGGCGTCGGCAAAACCGAAACCGTGGTACAGCTCGCCGAACTGCTCTACGGCGGCCGCCAGTTCCTCACCACCATCAACATGTCCGAATACCAGGAAAAACACACCGTCTCGCGCCTGATCGGTTCACCTCCGGGGTACGTTGGCTTCGGCGAAGGCGGCATCCTCACCGAAGCCATCCGTCAGAAACCTTACTCCGTGGTTTTGCTCGACGAAGTCGAAAAAGCCCATCCGGAAGTCCTCAACCTGTTCTACCAGGCGTTCGACAAAGGCGAACTGGCTGACGGCGAAGGCCGACTCATCGACTGCAAAAATGTCGTCTTCTTCCTCACCTCCAACCTCGGCTACCAGACCATCGTCAACCACGCCGAGTCCCCGGCCAGCCTGGACGAAGCCCTCTACCCGGAACTGGCCAGCTTCTTCAAACCGGCCTTGCTGGCAAGAATGGAAGTGGTGCCCTACCTGCCTCTGGGCGAGGAAACCCTCAACCGCATCGTTGGCGACAAACTCCAGCGCCTGGCGGACCAGATCAAGGCCCGTTATCACACCGAAGTGGAACTTCAGGACGGCCTGATCGATGCCATCCGTAGCCGTGCGACAAGAAGCGAAAACGGCGCAAGGATGCTTGAGTCGATCATAGAGGGTGAGCTTTTGCCGCCGGTTTCATTGGCGTTGCTGGAGAAACTGGCGGCGAGGGAGTCGGTTACGAAGGTCATGTTGGGTGTTGAAGATGCCAGATTTACGGGAATGGTGGTTTAGGGACACTCCAAAGTAGCGCGGCGTGGGGATTTGCTTTCCAAAACCCTGCGGAGCCATGGATGGCGGAGCGGAGCCTACAGGGACGTATTCACGGCGTGTTTTGGAAAGCAAATCCGCACGGTGTGCGGTTGGCGAACACAAAAGCATAAAAATCTTAGGGAAGAGAACCATGGGACGGATGCAGATGGAACTGCACACCGGAATCGACCTGGCGGTGGCCCTGATCCAGCAAGACAACCTGCCGGATCTGCTGAAAACCGCCACAAGACAGCTGGAAAACGCCTTCGGCCTGACCCGCTGCTGGGCACTCGAACTCGACCTCAGTGGCCGGACCCTGCACTGCAGCGACCTCGCCGAACACGGCGAATTCGACTGCGGTGACTTCAGCCACCCCTTTGCCCACGTGCTGCAAACCGGCAAAGCCCGGGAACTTACCCGTGCCGCCAGCTACCGCCTGGACCACGTCGGCTTCCAGGCCCTGTTTGAGGCCAGCGACCGGCCGCGTTCCCTGTGGCTTGAGCCCCTCACCGGTAATGACGGCCGAACCCTGGGGGTGCTCGTACTGTGTCGGGACGAACCCGACTGGGACGGCATTACCGGCCAGCCTCTGTATTGTGGCCTACGGCAACTGCTGGTTCATCAATGGATTACCCAGCTTCAGAGCCGTGATCAGGTCTGGCAGCGTCGCCTGCTCAAGCGCTCACTGGATCATCTGCACGACGCCGAAACCGTTCGCACCCGGTGCGAACAACTGGCCCGAACCCTGGTCGGCAACTCCCAGGTCATGACCAGCCTCCGGGCCCAGATCGTCCGGGCCGCCGGCAGCCAACTGTCCGTTTTGGTGCAGGGTGAAACCGGCTGTGGCAAGGATGTGGTCGCCCGCGGTATCCATGAACTGTCCGACCGGGCCGACGGCCCGATGGTGGTGGTCAACTGCGCCGCGATTCCCGATACCCTCCTGGAAAGCGAACTTTTCGGGCATACCAGGGGAGCGTTCTCAGGCGCCGACCGGGACAAGCAGGGGCTTCTGGCACAGGCCAACGGCGGCACCCTGTTCCTGGATGAAATCGGCGACATGCCCTTGGCCCTGCAGTCGAAGCTGCTCCGGGTGTTGGAGAGCCGTCAGTTCCGCCCACTGGGCGCCCGTGAGGAACAGCACTCCGATTTTCGCCTGGTAGCGGCCACCCACCAGCCGCTGCAGGCAGGTATCGAAGACGGCAGCTTCCGGCGGGACCTGTTTTATCGCCTGAGCCAGTTTCCGCTGCGGGTGACGCCCTTGCGGGAGCGCCCCGAGGACCTCGAAGCCCTGAGCCGTCACTTTATCCGCCTGTATACCGAGCGTGAGGGTAGCGGGCCCATGGGCATTTCCAGCCACGCTCTGCACCTGCTGGCTGGATACGACTTCCCGGGCAATGTCCGTGAGCTGCGCAACATCATTGAACTGGCCTGCCTGCAGACCCCGGGCGGGGATGATATCCAGCCGGAAGTTCTGAGGATTAATGACCTGTTTGAAGAGCCCGATGGCTGGACCCGCGCACCCTCGGATGCCAGAGACAGAAATCCCGTTGATCTACCTGCTGTGGAAGAGGTCCGGGATCTTAAAGTCGCGGCACAGGCCTTTGAAGCGGCAATTATTCGCGAGCGTCTGCGCCAGTATGGTGGCAACCGGGCCCAGGCGGCAGAAAGCCTCGGCCTGCCAAAGCGGACCCTGGCCCACAAGTGTCTCAAGTACCGGGTGACAGAGTCATGATTCCCCGAAGAGTGCGATTAACCGGTGGTATTGCAGCGGCATTGGCGCTGCTTTCGCTGGTCTCCAATGCCAGCGCTGACCAGCTTGAAGATGCCCGACTCTGTACCAGTGAGCCCCAGCGACTTGAACGGCTGGCCTGCTTTGACGAGGTTTTTGGTACTCCCCTGGCGGCATCCGGCGAGGAACTTGCGGCCCCGGATACCCGGCGATCCGAGCGATGGCGACAGGCCTACGCCAGCCTTGATGCAGAAAATGCCGGTGCCGGTGTGCTTTACCGGAATACCGGGCGAGCAGCTGGCCACCTGGTGACGGTTCCGGCTCTGGGCGTTCAACCTCCCAGACCTCTGCTGGCCCTTCAGTGCTACAACAACATCACGGAACTCACGCTGATGCTGCCCGAGGCAATGGACGAGCAGCGGATTCGGCTGGGGTTTGGCCGGGGACAGACCGTCTGGCGGGTGCGGGACAACGGTTTCGTGCTCAGCGGCGGCCGGGGACTGCCAGCCATTCGTACCGTGAAAGCCATGATCGACGGCACAGAGGCGCGCATTGACTCGCCCAACGGTCGCATTGATGGCCTGCTGTTTGATCTCTCGGGATACCGCCGGGCCATCGAACCGCTACGCGAGACCTGTGGCTGGTAAATGCCGGCTGAACACAGCGATTCAGGACAGCAACATGCAGATCATTGAGCAACATCCCTACGTTGAACAGGTTGTCTCACCATTGCCCGGCGATTCCGGTGTCGGCGAGGCACTCGGAGACGATGCAACGCTCGAGTCTCTGGAAAACGAGATTATGAAGGTGGGCTCTCTGGCCCATACCGACATCGACTGGAGCAAGGTTGAAAGCGATGCCCTGACGATTCTCTCGGACCGCAGCAAGGATCTGAAAGTGCTCGGTTTTCTTCTGGTCGCCCTGCAACGCGGTGGTGATGGTGAACGGTTCGCCCTATCCCTGTACCTGCTGCACCGGGTGCTGGACGAATGGTGGGAGCAGGCCTGGCCCTACCCTGGAGAGACGGGCAAGCGGGCACGCAAGATGATGTTCACCCAGATGCTCCAGCGCGCCGGCAAGGGCGTCGACGCCCTGGCGTTTGATGGCAGTGTTGGCGACGGTCGGGCGTTCTGCCTTGAACTTCTGGCGAGATTGATGGACCAGGCCGCTGGCCGGGAATTGCCCGAGGAGTCGCTGCAGGATCTTAAACGGGCGGTTGAAAAGCTGCCCAGGGTTAACGACGCCGCGGCAGCCCCCGAAACCCGTCCGCAGGCAGGGCAGGTCAGCCAGGATTCGCGAACTGAAACGCCAGAGCAGAAACCTGCACCGTCGAAGCCTTCCCTGGGGGCACTCACCCTGGACCCGGGCGACGAACGAGCAACCCGGCAGAGTCTTCTGAAAGTCGCGGACATGCTCACCGAAACCGGGCCGGACCAGCCTCTGGGGTACCAGGTTCGCCGTTACGCTATCTGGCAGAACATCACCACGGTACCGCCGACACGGGACGGAAAGCGCACCGATCTTGCCGCCGTCAGTGCCGATCGGGTGGCTGACTATCGCGAAGCCCTGGAAAAATCCGCCGACCTGGCGTTGTGGCAGAAAATCGAGCAGAGCCTGTCGGTCAGTCCGTTCTGGCTGGACGGCCATTGGTTAAGTGCCCGGGTAGCGGCGGCCCTGGGCCACCACGCCTGCGCTGAGGCCATCCGTGTGTCCGCAAAGGAGTTTGTTGAGCGCCTTGCCCAGTTGCCGGAGCTCACCTTCAACGATGGCACCCCGTTCCTCTCCCGGGAGGCGGAAGAGTGGCTCTGGTCCGCGCCGGCGACCGGTGGTTCCGCCGGCAGCGCCAACGCCTGGGAGCAGGCTTATGACAAAGCCCGGGAGCTGGCCGGGCAAAAGGGGCTGGCTGCCGGGATGCAACTTCTGGAGGACGGGCTGGCGGAAGCGAGAGAACCAAGAGACCGCTTTTACTGGCGCCTTGCCAGCGCCCGATTAATGAAGGACTCCGGCCTGAAATCACTGGCCACGCAGCAGATTCAGGATCTGCAAATGCAGGTGCGCGGGCTGGCTCTCGAGAACTGGGAGCCAGCCCTGATCAGGCAGCTTGAAAAGCTGGGCTGATACCCGGAACACACCAAGGAATCACAGCAGGAATGGACACCATGTGGAGAAAAGCTTTACTCATCGGTCGCTGGCTTCTGCCATACCTCAAAAACGCAGCCCCGGTCACCCTGGTACTGGGCATTATTGCCTTGGTGGTGGCCACCTGGTGGCTGGGGCCACGCTGGGAGCTCAATGGTGAGTTTCCATTGGCGGCCTGGCAGATGCGGGCCGTGGTAACCCTGGGCGTTGTGCTGGTCGTGGCCATGGTGTGGGGCATGATGCTGGCGCGCCGCCTGCGCAAGGTGAACGTCAGGCAGGCGGAAGCGCAGAAGGAACAGGAAGATCCGATTCTGCCCATGGAGCGCAAGCAACAGCGCCTGCTGGATCGCCAGCTGGCGGCCCTGAAAAGCAACCTCCCCGGCCGCAAAGGCATTTACCGGCTGCCCTGGTATCTGGCGATGGGCCTTGAGGATGCTGGCAAGACCAGCCTGATTCAACGCTCCGGGCAGACCTACACGCTCACCAACGTAACCCGCAACAATCGAATGGATCGCAATGCCTTCGGTTTTGACTGGTGGATCGGCGATAAAGGCGTGCTGATCGATCCGGATGGTGAACTGCTGAGCCAGAGTCAGGGGGAGGGCGCCGGCGCGGAGATCCAGCAGCGTCTTTGGCATCATTTCATCGCCTGGCTGGAGCGAAATCGTCCTCAACGCCCTCTGAACGGGGTGGTGCTGGCCATAGATCTGGCCAGTCTCAGCGTGGCAGACTCCGGCCAGAGGCGGGACCGGGCCATCCTGTTGCGCACGCGCCTGCGGGAACTGATGGAGCAGATCGGCTCCCGCCTGCCCGTTTATGTCACCTTCACCAAGATGGACCTGCTTTACGGATTTGGCCCGCTGGTGCGGACCCTGAGCAAGCAGGACAAGGAGCAGGCCCTGGGCTTTACCTTCAGCCTCGAAGGCCAGATGGATAACGACGATTGGCTGAACCAGTTCGCTGACCGATACACCGCCATGGTTGAGCGGCTTACCGATCGCTTGCCGGATGTTCTGGCCAATACCCGGAATGCCGAGGAGCGGGCAGCGGCCTACTCCTTTACCCGCCAGCTTGCCGGCCTTAAGCCCGTTCTGGAGCAATTCCTGACCGACCTGCTGTCTGCGGATGTGTTCTCGACACCGGCGATGGTCCGCGGCACCTACTTCACCTCGGTGTTGCAGGAGGGTGTCCCGGAGGATGCCTTTGTCTCAGCGGCTGCTGCCAACTACCAGATTGCAGGGCCCATTCAGCCTGCTCAACGGGCAGGGCAGTCCGCCAACCTGTTTACCCGGGCACTGTTCCCCGAGATCATCTATCCGGAGGCTGGCCTGGCCGGTGACAACCGACGGGTGATTCAGTCCCGGCAACGCCGGCTGGCCGTGGCCGCCGTGGTGGCTGTTTGTGCCGGAGCGGGTATGACAGCCGGCTGGCAGCATTTCTTTATCAAGAATGCAGAGGCCGCGACCGCCGTGGAAACCCGTGTGCGGGGATTCATCGATAACTGGCAGCCGGTGGGTTTTGAGCCGGACAATACCGGCCGAAACCTGCTCGGCCCGCTGGATGAACTTCGTGAGGCGACCCTGGCCTTTGGCGACCACCGCCGGAACTGGCCGTTGCTCAGTGATATGGGCCTATACCGTGGCCATGAGGTGGGCCCGGAAGTTGAGGAATCCTACCTGGATATGCTGGCATACCAATATTTGCCAGCCCTGATGTTCGGTGTGATGGCCGAGATGGGTCAGGCGCCGGACAATAGCACTGAGCGCCTGGAGCATCTGCGGGTGTTGCGCATGCTGTATGACGCCAGTGGTCGTCGGGACGATATTGTTACCCGCTACATGCAGAACCACTGGCAGGAGGCGTTCCCCGGCCAGAGTGAACTGCAGCAGCGGCTACTGGGTCATCTGGACTATGCCATGGCGCATACCGATCTGGCACAGCTAACTCGCCAGGGCGATGCGGTTGCCGATATGACCCTGGCGCCGTTTCGTAGCAGTGTCGAGTGGGCACAACATGAGCTTGGTCGGATTGCCACGCCAGACCGGGTCTATCGGGATCTGGAAATTGAAGCAGAACAGGAATTCCGGGCACCGTTGGAACTGGCCCGGGCATCCGGGCCGGCATTCAGCACGGTGTTCACCCGGCTGGATGGCTATGGCGAGCCGTCGGACTCGGGAGCAGCGGTGGAAGAAGACCCATTGACCATCCCCGCGTTGCTGACCCGGGAGGGACTGGAAAAATGGTTCCTGCGCAAGTCCGGCTCGGTAACGGAGCTGGCTCTGGTGGACGCCTGGGTGCTGGGCCGCCGGGACAACGTCGATTTTAGCAAGGCGGATGAAGCCAGGCTGCTGGCCAGTTTGCAGACCCTCTATGCCGAGCACTACGCCGAGGCCTGGCGTACTGCCTTGAGCCGCATTGATATTCAGCGATTTGAGGACCTGAACCACGGCGTACGTATTCTGGAGAGCCTGACCAGCGGCCACGAGCCCCTGGCAAGCCTGCTCGGGCAGGTTCGCCATAACACGCGTCTTGTACCTTCGGCAGAAGGGGAGAGTGCTGCGGCCCGGGAGCTTCTGGAGCAGTCGCCCCATTTCCGCATGCTGCAGGATATTGAACGGCAGTTTGCGGAGCTCAACCAGTTGACCCGAAAAAATGGCGATCAGCCAACCGGGCTTGAACAGATCATGCTGGTGGTCGCGGAACTTCACGAGTACATGCGCAACATCCAGGAAGCGCCAGACAAGGGCAAGGCTGCGCTGGCCGCTGCCCGGGCCCGCATGGGCCTGCAGGGAGCCGACCCGATCTTCACCCTGCAGCGCATGGCCGACAACCAGCCGGAGCCCCTGAACCGGCTGCTGACCCGGTTGGCCACGGAAAGCTGGCGGGTGGTTCTGGACCAGGCGGTGGCGCAGCTCGAGCATGAGTGGTACCGCGAGGTGTATCAGCCCTTCCAGCAGAATCTGGCCCGCCACTATCCCTTTAATCCGGACTCCGGGCGGGATGTTGCACTGCAGGACTTTGAACGGTTCTTTGCCCCGGGCGGCGTATTGGACGCCTTCTATCAGGACAACCTGAAACTGTTCCTCGAGGATCACCCGGAACAGGTGGGCGATGCCCGACGTGCCGGCCTGGTGCGCGGTGCGGTACTGACGTCATTGGAAAATGCCGATCGAATCCGCAGGGCCTACTTTACCCGGGGTGGTTCGCTGGATGTGGAGTTCGCGCTGGAACCGCTCAATCTCTCAGCCAACAAGCGCCGCAGCGTGGTCAATGTCGACGGCCAACTGGTGGAGTTCAGCCATGGCCCGCGCCAGAGCATTCCGCTGGTCTGGCCTAATACCCTGCGGGACTCTGTTGAGAGCCGTATTACCCTGGTGCCGGTTCAGGTGAACCGTTCACCCCGCAGCCTCTCGGAAAGCGGCCCATGGGCTCTGTTCCGACTGCTCGATAAAGCCGACATTACCGGCGTGAGCAGCAGCGCGGTCGATGTCCGGTTCCGGGTTGACGACGGGGAGATGCGTTATCGCCTCCACGCGGCCAGCAATACCAACCCGTTCACAGAGCAACTACTTGCGGGGTACCGCATACCCCGCAGCTTGTATTAAACTCTTTCAGCATACCAGGGCCGCCCTGATGAGAGCAGGACGCTTTCATCAGGGTTGAGCCTTCGCACAGGATGGTGCGAAAGCCCGGATTTTCTTTTTTCTTCAGGGACCGAAGACATGCCCCAGGCAAGCGGACTGCAATTCACCGCCACCATTGGCGAATACTCCTCTGACCACTTTTCCGTTGTTGGCTTTGCGCTGACAGAACGGCTGTCCGAGCTGTTCCAGGGACGCCTTGACCTGGCCAGTACCGATCCGTCTGTTGTCGCCTCGAAGGTGCTGGAGCAACCAGTGGATCTCGTGATCTGGCAGGACCGGGCACCGCTGCGTCGCTTTACCGGCGTGGTCAGCGAATTCGCTCGAGGCGATTCCGGCCATCGGCGTACCCGCTACGAACTGGTTTTCCGTCCGCCGCTCTGGCGCCTGGCGCTGATGCACAACAGCCGCATTTTCCAGAACCGGGGCACGGATGAGATTGTGCGTACCCTGCTGGAGGAGCGGGGGGTTGTCGATACCGTCTTCGACCTTGAACGCCGCCCAGAGGAGCGGGAATACTGCGTACAGCATCGTGAAAGTGATCTGGCCTTTGTTGAACGTCTGGCTGCCGAAGAAGGCTGGCACTACCGCTACCAGCACGGCAGCCTCGATGGTCAGGAGCCACCGGCCCTGGTTTTTGCCGATCATCATCGCGATTCGCCACGGCTCGAAGCCGTCCCCTACAACGGCAAAGCAGGGGGCAGCACCCGAACGCCCTGTGTGTTCCGGTTCGCGTACCGAGAGCGGGTGCGCCCTGCTTCGGTCGCCATGAAGGATTACACCTTCAAAAACCCGGCCTACGCCCTGATGCATGAGCAGTCTGGCGATCAGCTCGTCCACCGGGAGGATTACCAGCACTACGACTACCCCGGCCGATTCAAACAGGATGCCAGTGGTCGGCCGTTCACTGAAGCCAGGCTTGCTGCCCTACGCAGCGATGCCAGCACCACCTTTGGTGAAAGCAATCGTCCGGACTTTGCACCTGGTGCCAGGGTGCCGCTGACCGACCACGACAACGAGGCTGTGAACCGCGACTGGCTTCTCACAGCGATCACCCATACTGGCTCACAACCCCAGGCCCTGGAAGAAGAGGGTGGCAGCGAACCGACACGCTACGGCAACCACTTTACCGCCATCCCCGCAGACCGCAGCTGGCGGCCCGTGTGTGAGCACAAACCATTGATGGACGGACCCCAGATGGCCATGGTGACCGGCCCGGAAGGCGAAGAAATTCATTGCGACCAATACGGCCGGGTGAAAGTGCGCTTTCCCTGGGATCGCTATGCGTTAAATGATCAACACAGCAGTGCCTGGCTCCGGGTCAGCCAGGGTTGGGCCGGCGGCCAGTATGGTTTCACCGCACTGCCGAGGATCGGCCATGAAGTGATCGTTTCCTTCCTGGACGGCGATCCGGACCAGCCGATCATCACCGGCCGGACTTGGCACGCCACCAACACACCGCCGTATTCGCTGCCGGAACACAAAACCCGCACCACCCTGAAAACCAAAACCCACAAGGGCGAGGGCAGTAACGAGCTTCGGTTTGAAGACGAAGCCGGCGAAGAACAGATCTACGTTCACGCCCAGAAAGAACTGGCCCTGATCACGGAGAACAACCGCACTGAAGTCATCAGGAACGATCGCCACCTGACCGTGGGCAACGACCGCAAGGCCCACATCAAAGGCAGTGACCACGCCACGGTGAACGGTGAAAAACGGGAGAAAACCGGCAAAGACCGTAGTTTCAACGTCACTGGTACGTTGCACCTGAAAGCCGGCACGGCTTGGCTAACCGACTGTGGCACCGAACTGCACATCAAGGCCGGCCAGAAAACCGTTATTGAAGCCGGTGCGGAAATCACCCTCAAGGCCGGTGGCAGTTTCGTGAAGATCGACCCCAGCGGTGTGGCTATGGGTGGCGCTGCCATCAAGCTGAATGCCGGAGGTTCGCCGGGTAAGGGGAGTGGGCAGAAGGTTCAGGTGCCGGAGATGCCGGGGTTGGTGGAGAAGAATGGGGGGGCTGTTGCGCCGGTGGCCCTGCCGGAGACACAGCAAAGACCGATGGCCAAGTCCGACCAGATGCGCGCCATCAAGAATGCCGCGAATCAGGGTAAGGGAATTTGCCAGGTCTGCTCACCAGAATCACAAGGTGCGATCTGATGGGGCATCTGGCTGGACTTCCCGGTGAGGGGAAGACGTTCATTCTTATTGATGGCGCCAAAGTAAATAATCTGCCCCAAGTTATTTATCGTGAGATCGAAACACCTCATTGTGATGCGCTCTACAGGCAAACGGAGCTTGCCGACCTATTGGAAGTTTCACCGTGGCTGGTTGAAACGGGAATAGATAGCTCGCTGACACTTAAATGCTTCAATGATTGGAAACATCAGGGTGTTGCCATCGTATTGCGGGCTGACTGCCACTTCGAAGAGGTCATGCAACACTTGCGTGGATTGCTTATGGCGAGGTTGGTCACGGGAGATGAGGTTGTTTTCCGGTTTTATGATCCTGAAATCGCGCGGCACCTGTTGAAGCTGGATTCGTCAGGTGAAAATGTGAGGCGATTGATGGGGCCTTGTAGTCTGTTTGCCATTCAGGATCGCCGCACTGGTGAGTGGGAGTATTTTCATAATGATCAGCCCAGTAGTGAGCGGCAGGCTGAGAGGTTAAGCATTCGTGAGGAACACCAGGTTGCCATGGAAAGAGCGGCGGAACGGACGGCCCTCAGGAAACTCGAACTTCACGTTGCAAACTACTTTCCCCATTTGCTTCACAAAACGGATACAGATGGGAAGGATTGGGGGATGGTCTCTGCTTTAGTCGATGCGGCGAAAGCGCGGGGACTCTGTAGTACCCGAGATATTGCGCTGTTTATCAATACGATTGGCTGGCTTGGACACCAGGCATTCGACGACAGTGAAGTACAGCTTCTGTGGAAAGAGAATTCCGCAGCGCCAGGCAAAGCCATAGCGCGAATTGCAGAATTCGCCGAGAAAAAGTCAACGGAGGGACTGGTTCATGGGTAGCGCTAACAGCTCAGCGTTTATACAGGGTGCTGATGACATAGACTCAGCGGCACAGATGTGCCCGCTCCAGTTCAAAACCGTTGCGTTGTATCCGGTACGTTGGGCGATCAGTCAGGAAGAAGTAGCGCTGCCCCCTCACTTCCGACCGCCCACCGTTGCGCTTGAAACCACGCATTACTGTGTACGAAAACTAACGCCCGGTTGGGTGTATATGTTCTCCGAAGTATTCGGAACGCTGCATGAGTATCGTGTTGACGAACAAGGCGAGTTGACAGAAGTGCAGCCGGGGTTCAACTCGGTTCTTTTTTCCGCTGTGGACGCAGAAAGCGCTTTGCCCGCCTTACATCACCCTGCGGAAGGAAAAGTTTTTCTTAAGTTTGTGCAGCATCGATGGACTTCCCGTTTGCAGGAACTTGTACGCACGGATGCGGAAATTCGCGAAGAGCACATGCAGCCGTTCGACTTGCGAAGCCTACCTGGAAGAGGTGAGGCCGTTAATATCAGTGAAACTGAAGCGATAAGCGAGGTGGTTGAAGATTTTCGATCAGAACCGTTGGATT
This sequence comes from Marinobacter flavimaris, assembly GCF_045057155.1. Taxonomy (NCBI): domain Bacteria; kingdom Pseudomonadati; phylum Pseudomonadota; class Gammaproteobacteria; order Pseudomonadales; family Marinobacteraceae; genus Marinobacter; species Marinobacter flavimaris. The sequence goes on along the minus strand of NZ_CP171359.1, from coordinate 3,297,156 downwards.
TTGAATGGAGTCTGACCACCTTAATGCATGGAATCGGTGAATCGGATTTGCAGGGCCAATGCAAAAAAGAAACTGAATTTTCTTACTGCGTTGCTCTTGAAGACGAAATCGGTATCACATCTGATTTGAGTCAATTGCATGCTCTTTATGTGAATCTGATTACGAACTATGCCGAGGAGAACGCATACGCCTATACAACCGCCCAGATGGTAGATGCGCTCATTGCCCGTGAGGCTGGCAAAAAGGAATCGCCTGAGGACCAGCAGGAAACTGCTGAGGAACTTAAAGAACGAGTTCGTTCAGAGGAAAAAGACGCATTCGTCGAAAGCTACCACAAGCAGCTTGAAAAGTATGACCACGCTCGAACATTGGTATTCGATGATTGGAAGCGATGGATTGATTCTGACCAACTGGCCAGGAAGCTGGAGCTCAACGACTGTTACTGCGCCGAAGGGTTCAAGGCGGTTGAGCAGGAACTGGCAGATATATTGGATGGCTACGTCAGTTCGGAGAAAGGTAAGGAAGACTCTGAAAATTGGTTAGCTGCTGATGAGGGCGACGCGGGTACGGTTGGGAACATGTTAAAAACCGTCCTGTTCCTCGCATCTGCTACCAACGGCATGACCGAAAAACTGAAAGGCCTGCCCGGCTTTGACTATGGCAGCCTAAAGATCGTGGATAGTATCTTCGATATGCCTGCCTATGTGCAGGTGAGCACCGCCACCGATACTCTGATGCTGGAATTTGCCGCTCCCGCTGCCAAGATGGGCACCTGGGCGAAAGACCCTCAAACTTGGCCGCAGTGGAGAAAGTGGACCAGGGCCGTCCAGCGACGTTATGGCATTGATGTCCACCGACACGGAATAACATTGAATACCGCGGCCGACTTGCTCCACGAGGTCCACCGTAAATCATTGGAAGGGGCCGGCCATAATCTCTCAGAACTTGCAATGACACCCCTGGCCGCCGGAATGGCGGATGCACGTATCAGGGCCTACCTGAACAGGGCACTGATCGACGTATTCCACCTGACCCCGGACTTCAAGGACAACCCCTTTGGCTGGCTTCATACCCGTCTGGACCCGGTAGTTGAAAGCATCAAGCAGAATAGGGGCAAGTTCATCGGCGCCGTGACTTTCTTCCACGCGATTAATCTGGCAAACCTGTTTTCTGGGTTGGATAAGACTCGGAAGGACGTGATGATTGGCGATAGGACAGCTATTGACCGGTGGGGGGCTGTTTTGTCCGGCCTATGGAGCGTCGGCGAGGGCGTTGTTAATCTCAGTGGAGTATTAGTCAAGGAGGAATATGCCAGAGCCTTGGGGGCAAGTCTCTCTGCGGCTGGTGCCAGGGTTTCGGTGGCTTTTAATGGGCTAAGGTTTGTTAGCAAGGTCGCAGATATTACGGTGAGTCTTGCGAGAATCAGCCTAAAGCCCCTTCCTTACGTCGGTGTCATACTGTCAATAGGTCTGGAAGGCTGGACGAGCCACAAGGCTCTGAACACAGGCCATTACGCAATGGCGTCGCTATCCGGGGTCCAGATTGGGCTGAGTATCGGCATCACTTACCTGGCGTCTTTGGCAGTAGCGGGCGCCGTTACCGGGGCGGGTTTACCCGTTGTGCTTGTGGTGGGTTCAGTACTGGTCGCGATCTCTTTCGTCATCAGTATGGTACAGCTATATATAGCCCGATCTAGGATCGAGGATTTCATTTCACTGTCATTCTGGGGTAACGCGCCTACATTGCGGTACTGGGATGAGCAATCCAGGCCATCAAGCGCAGAGCTTCTGGAAGATAGCCGAACCATTGTTTCTCAGGGTGAGGGTGTCGATGTCAGGCGATATTTCGAAGCGGAACTGGATGGATTCTACTATTTGCTGTTCTCCCCCCTGGTAAAGATAACTGAGTACATGCCCAAGCATTGGGCGGTAACCCAACAGGGTGAGCAGCGAGTTCTATCAGAATTCACCAGTCTCATCGTGCATTTTCCAGGTTACATTGAAGGTAACTGCGCTGTCTCCATCAAGCTTTTCGTGGCTAATAGAAACTGGTTAGTGGAGAACGAGTCGAGGGAAATCACAGATCTGTTTAATAGAACAGCGAGGATAGACTCCACTTCGCAGGGCTTAATGTATCGGTTCACGCACTACAATCACGATAATTGGGAACAGCTCGAAATGCTGATCGAGTATGAGAAAGACGGCAGGAGCGTAACGGGTGAAAACGGGCTTAGAGTCATTCTGGATAACAACGATGTAGAGGAACTGGGTATCGATGAAAGACTTGCCTTTGAAGTGTGATTTTCCGGACACGAACCTGGAACAACAACTGGAAAAGAAGCTGTACCGAACCCACGGAGCGCGGCTTGCTAGTCCGCCGGCACGAAAAGTGAGGGGGGTGTCCGATTCGTCGGAAAAGATGGAGCACAGTTTTGCCTGCATCGGTGAACGTTTCGTGGACATTCGCACTGCCTTAATGTCTCTTCGCTCAGGCTTGCCAGCAATCATCAATATTTTCATGATTATTGTTATGGTATTGGGTTGGGTTATTAGCTTTTTTTATTCAAAAGCACTGTTTGCGATGTTGATTGCTTTTGGGCCAGTCTGGGTGGCCGTCTATGTGTTCGAAATTTTTCTTCCCCTCACGTTGCCCGTCCGGATCGACCGAAAGGAAGGATTTGTTTACGTAGGGCATAGAGGGACGTTCTACCGGATTCCTTGGGACGAATTGGAAGTGACCTTTTCTTACAACTGGCAATATTTAGGCTCCGGGGTTGTATGGGAACGACAGTACTACGCCCACCTTTTTATGCGGGAAAAGCATTACTTTTGTGGAAAGCCCCCAAAGATGCCCCTGCAGCGGAAAAAAATATCTTCCGGTTTTAAAGAAGAACGTATTTACCAGAAATGGAATTTTATTGTCAGGTATTATGATGAAGGAACCACTAGAGAGGACTTCGATAATCTTGCCTGGGTTAATTACGATTTCTATAAAGAGGATCTGAAAAAGAAATCAATTGGGATCAAAATTGTTGAGTGTTTGGGGGTCATTTTATTTGTTCCGAGTATTATTTGGTGGAATTTTACCCCCTTTAAATACAAATGGCCGAAGGAAATTGAAGCCATTTTCGGTAAAGCCAATTACTACTAGCCATTGAAAAGGAATTCGCGGTGTCTGTAAAAATCGCTCTAATGCTCCTCTGCCTTATTCCCCTCTCCACAAACGCCGGCGTCTACAAATGGGTCGATGCCAACGGTCAGACCCATTTCGGGGACCGTCCACCAGCTCAGGCAGCATCAAGTGAAGTTACGGTAAAGGCCGCCCCGGCCAGCGTGGATGCGGGAGCCCGGGAGCGGCATCAGAAGATGACCGAGTTTCTGGAGCAGCAGCAGGAAGAGCGTGAGACGCGGCAGGCTGCCAATGCCAAAGCCGAGGAGAAGGCGGAGAAGCAAGCCGAGCTGTGCAGAAAGCTTCGGGCGCGCCTCAAGTTTCTTGCCAGCGTTTCGACCTTCTACAACATCAACGATCAGGGCGAGCGGATTTATGTCAATGAGGCCGAGAATACCCGTATTCGTGAGGATTTCCGGGAAAAGGTGAGGAGCACCTGCGGAAACGACTAATACGCGGATGCTGACCAGGGGCGGAAAGGAAAGTCTGACCTCTGTAGGAAAAAGCAACTGAGAGCAAAGGAATTGCCATGCCGTTTCGATTGTTCAGCGCCGCGCTGCCGGTGCTGATTTCCCTTCTGTTTTCCCCCGTGGCGGTAGCGAAACAGCCCGAGCTGACACTCGCCAACGTGTATCAAAAGGGCATGCCGCTGGACGGCTACTGGTTCAGTGAAAAGCTCGACGGGGTGCGAGCATACTGGACTGGCGAGCGATTTCTTTCCCGTGGCGGTCATGAGTATCGGGCACCCGGTTGGTTCACCAGAGGGTTTCCGGCACGTCCCCTGGACGGTGAGCTCTGGATGGGGCGGGGCCGTTTTGCGGAATTGTCAGGGGCGGTGCGTCAGGTGGTGCCCGATGACAACGATTGGCGGCGGATTCGGTTCATGGTGTTTGATCTTCCGGATAAGGAGGCAACCTTCGACCAACGTTTGGCCCGGCTGCGTGTATTAATCCAAGAGGTTGAATCACCCTACATGGCGCTTGTCGATCAGCAACGGGCGAGCACCCATGAGAAACTGATGCAGCGTTTGGATAAGATCGTCGACGGCGGCGCAGAGGGTTTGATGTTGAAGCTGGGGTCCAGTCATTACCGAAGTGGGCGCTCCGATGATCTACTGAAAGTAAAACAGTATCAGGATGCCGAAGCGGTGGTTGTTCATCATCTGCCGGGAAAGGGCAAATACGAGGGGCTGATGGGGTCACTGCTGGTGGAGTTGGACGATGGCAGGCGATTCCGGATTGGTACGGGGTTCAGCGATTCCGAGCGAGCGTCTCCTCCGAGACCCGGAACCACGATTACATTCAAGCACTATGGCCTCACAGCCACGGGGCTGCCTCGCTTTGCCAGCTTTCTCCGTATCCGGAATGATGAACCTGCGCGGTAATTGAGCGCACAGGCTCACTGGCGCTTGACGGGGGTCAAGACTGGCAAGCGCAGCTAGCCATACACTGGAATGAGTCAAATACATCTCATCCCCCACAGTCATGGAGACTGCGCGAATGTCCCTCGAAAAACACGATCTGATTCACGAACTGCCGGAATCCAAAGAAGCCATTCATCTTTTGAAAACCAACAGCACTCACTTCGCCAAGCTGTTTGACGAATATCATGAAGTGGACCATGCCGTTCATCGCGTTGAAACGGGCGCTGAAAACACCTCCGATGAGTATCTGGAAAACCTCAAAAAGAAGCGGCTGAATCTGAAGGACCAGTTGTTTGCCATGATTCGCGAGTATGAGGCTTCGGCGGCTAGCTGAGGGCAACCTGCCAGATAATCCAGCATCGGCTGTCAATTGGCCGTAATCCTCCTTGGGGAGACTGTTGATAGGGTATCATCGGTCTCACAAGGAGGAGGTTATGATGTTACGGATCCTTTCGGGGCTGGTGCTGTGCTCGGTACTTTCCCTGGTACAAGCGGCGACCGTTGAAGAGCTCTCCCCGCAATCAATTGCGCTGGCGCCTGAACAGTCGGAGCCCTCGGTCCATCTGGGACCACGGCCTTTCTGGCTGGTTGGTGCAATGGACGACAGTCCGCTCAAAGAGCGCCTGCAAGCCTGCAATACCGACACTGTCGAGAAAACGGATTTCTCCATCGGCCATCGTGGCGCGCCCCTGCAGTTTCCCGAACATACCCGTGAATCCTACATTGCGGCAGCGCGCATGGGTGCGGGTATTCTGGAATGTGATGTCGCCTTCACCAGGGATCGGGAACTGGTTTGCCGACATGCCCAGGACGACCTTCATACCACCACCAATATCGTTGCCGTCCCTGCATTGAACGCCAAGTGTACCCAGCCTTTTGTGCCCGCCGATCCTGCCACGGGCACGCCGGCACAGGCCGAGTGTCGCACCAGCGATATCACTCTGGCCGAGTTCAAGTCACTGGAGGGCAAGATGGATGCCCACAACCCAATGGCAACCACGCCGGAGGAATACCTGGCTGGCACCGCAGACTGGCGCACTGATCTCTACTCCAGCCGGGGCACCTTGATGACTCATCAGGAGAGCATCGAGTTGTTCAGGGCTCTGGGCGCGAAGTTCACTCCGGAATTGAAATCACCGGTGGTTGCTATGCCCTTTGAGGGGGATTACAGCCAGCAAGACTATGCCCGCCAAATGATCCAGGATTACATCGATGCCGGTGTGCAGCCGGAAGACGTCTGGCCCCAGTCCTTCAATTTGAAGGACGTTCTTTTCTGGGTAGACGAGATGCCGGAATTTGGTCGGCAAGCAGTCTTCCTCGACCAATCTGAGTCTACCCTTGTGAACGCGTCCGCAACCTATATGGCTTACCTTAAAAGTAGGGGTGTGAACATTCTGGCGCCGGCGCTCTGGAAGCTGCTGACTCTGGACAGCCAGAGGCAAATCGTTCCGTCCCGGTACGCGGAGAATGCGCGCGAAGCCGGCCTGGACCTGATTGCCTGGACCGTTGAGCGCAGCGGTCCGCTGGAAAAGGGCGGCGGCTGGTATTACCAGACGGTGACCGATGCCATTAACAACGACGGCGACGTGCTCACCGTGATCGATGTTCTGGCCCGTGAGGTAGGTGTGATTGGGGTTTTCTCGGATTGGCCGGCGACAACGACCTTCTATGCCAATTGTATGGGGTTGTCTAAGCATTGAGGTAGGGACGGCGCAGCGCCAAGTTGGCCCCCCGGAGAGAATGTGAATCTATGGCCTGTTTCTCCGGAGGACAGACAATAGCGCTCCTGAGCTCTTGTTCACTTAAAAGTCTTGTTCATTATTAATGAACAGTGCTATTTTGTGAACATAATGTTGGAGAGGCTATGAAACCATCAATCAACGAGCGCGCATTTCTAAGCCAGGCAATCCGCGCGTTCCATCAAGAGACAGGTTTAGACTTACACCCTACTGTCGAGAGTGAAGTGATGCCCTGCTCTGATGGCCTCATTCTTGAACTGGGCGATACGGGCATCCAGTACAGCGTTGAGCTGAAGCGCTGGGCGCAGCAGGCGAATATAGGCACTATTGTCGCTCAGCTACGGCGAATGCCGCCGCCCGCATTGCTGGTCGCTGATTACGTAAACCCGAATATGGCAGACCGCCTTCGAGAAGCCGGCGCACAGTTCATTGACGCCGCCGGCAATGCTTATCTGAACGAAAAGACATTCTTCATCTTCGTAAAAGGTAATCGCAAAAGGCCGGTTCATGCATCAGCAAGGAAAACCTCCCGAGCCTTTAATTCATCTGGTTTAAAGCTGATTTTCAGTTTTCTAATGGACCCTCATCTGGTCGGTGAAACTTATCGAAAAATGGCAGAAGTCAGCGGTGTTTCCCTCGGAGCCATCGGCTGGGTTCTGAATGACCTGAAAGACAAGGGCTATGTTCGAGAACATGGAAAGAAGGGCGCAAGGTCACTTGAGAACCCTATGGGGCTGCTTGATCGCTGGGCCGAGTCCTACCCGGAAAAACTGCTACCCGAGTTGGACATGGGGCTATTTCAGGCAACCTCTGCGATGCCGTGGAAGAAAATCCGGCCGGAGCTTCTGGGTGGGTGTTGGGGCGGGGAAGTTGCCGTCTCTCGGCTGGGCAACTATCTGTCGCCTGCCCAGGGGACTATTTATCTGCCCCGAGAAAAGCTGAAAAGCTTGGTGATGGAATATAGGCTTCGTAAAAGCCCGGGCAATTCACCCAATACGTCCGAGACATTGCAGATCAACGAGAAATTCTGGCTCGCTGATTCACTCAACGTAAACCAAACTCCTGGGATTGCCCCAGATATTCTTGTCTATGCTGACCTCCTGATGACCGGCGACTCGCGTAACCTGGAAGCAGCGGAGCGGCTTTATGCCCAGATTAAAGATCGATTCCAAGAATATTGATCCGACTCAATTGAAGACCTACGGAGCCATCAAGTGTGTCGCCGTGGATCAGGATGTGCCATTCATCATTGTCGGCGCCTCCGCCCGTGATCTGGTAATGCATCACGCCTATGGAGCACCCATTCAACGGGCAACAATGGATATCGATCTTGCCGTTCAGGTCCCGGATTGGGCTGATTTTGAACGCATCCGGGATAGTTTGATTGGCAAAGGTTATACCAAAACCGATCTCCCTCATCGTTTGCACGGCCCGAACGGCGCACCCATCGACATTCTTCCTTTTGGAGCTGTTGAAAGTGACGATTCAGTTATTCAATGGCCGCCTTCTGGCGAAGTGCAAATGAGCGTGGTCGGTTTTCAGGATGCCCTGAATAACGCCGACTGGTTGATGATAGCAGCAGAGTCAGAGTCAGAGCTGGAGTTGCCTGTTGCCAGTCCTCAGGGATTGGCCCTTCTGAAACTGGTGGCCTGGTCCGAAAGAGATGCGCAAACAAGACGCAAAGACGCGGCCGATATCGCTTATCTGGCATCCAACTATGAAAATATTCCTGGCCAGATGGACCGGCTTTTCGAACAGCATGAAAGCATCCTCGAAGCCTACGGCTGGGATACGAGACTTGCGGGCGCTCAGTTGCTCGGCAAGGAAACGGCACAGATTGCCAACAAATCAACGATGAAAGTCCTGCGACGCCTGCTCAGTAAGGATCTGATTGCCAACCTGACTAGGGATTCGGGCAACACGTGCGGCGATTTCACCGAAGAAGTTGTGTCAGCGTTTATTGGCGGACTTTTTGGCTCAGAAGTAACAAATGTACAAAATTGACTCAGAAGCCAACCGCATAACACCAATGGCGGTAACTTCTCAGAATGCAAGATTTTAGAGCGAAATCACTGTCAGGAATGGCTCGAAAACGCTCCCGAAGCCTTCGGCGAAGAGCTTCCGATTATCCAGAAAGAGTTCGACGGTTTTGAAGATACCCGTGGACGCCGAGATTCACTTGTTCTCGACAAAGACGGCAACCTGGTCATTATCGAAAAGAAGCTGGATGACATCCGATCGTTATGTGGTCTGGCAGGCGCTGAAGTACGGCGGCTACTCCGCGAATCTGAGCAGTTCCTAGCGCCTGATATTCGTGGCGGCTAAATTCCGCAAAGAAGTCACCAATGTGGTGTTATGGCTCAGCCAGTTCTGATTGCATTCTCTTCCTTGCGCTTGTCTTCTACCGCCTGACACGGCCGGTTTCCTCCAGAAAACGGCAAAAAGGGGTAGAGGCGCAATCAGGTTTAGGTATCGATGCCATTCGCAATCTGATCAAAGCCAATCCCCTGGAGGCCGCGTTGATGGCGTTCGCAGTGGGTATCGCAGAGCAGAAGGATCCCAGGCTCAAATCATTGCTGATGGAAGGTGGCATGGTGCTGATGAAACGGGCCGAGTCGTCTGACCCCGACCGGGTCGTTGCATATAAGACTCCCGAGAACGAGAGTGAAACCAAGCCAGATTCTAATACCCCTCAATAAGTCAAAGTTGTTGTTTTTTCGAGGTTAATTGCGGATTACGGGATCTTAGTCCGGGTTTAACCCGGTAGGGCAGGAATTCCTAGTAGGGTGAGTTCAGGTAATTGAAAGGCAACTTTCGATTTCCATGGAATGAAAGGATATTTGAACTCATTAGGAGGAACGCCCTATGAATTCCGCAATCCGTATTACCAGCGCCGCACTGTTCACAGCCTCGCTTGTTACTGCGCCCGTCGCTTTAGCTCAGAGCAACGCGGAGAGGGACCAGTCAGGCCCCTATGTCAGCGGCAGTTACGGTGGCTACAAATCACACGGCGGCGAGTTCGAGGATGAAAACGATCTGCTTGGCGCCGCTGTCGGCTACCAGTTCAATCCGTTTTTTGCCCTGGAGGCCGAATACATTGATTTCGGCAACTTTGGCGAGGACGAGGTTGAAGGCAAGCTGAAAGGCTTTGGCCTGAGCGCTGTTGGCCGTCTGCCTCTGACCGATAGCTTCGGCGTCTATGGTAAGGCCGGCGCGTTTGCGTCTGCGTTTGATGTTGATGCATTCAACGCAAGTGAAACCTACGATGAAGTATCGCCCTTTGTCGGCGCCGGTGTGGATTTCCGGGTAACGCCCGCGCTGACGGCATTCGCGGAATACAATCGCTACAACGTCGACATTGATAAAGAGGACTTCAACGGCCAGGTAACCAACAGCGGTCCGGAGTTTGATACCGGTCGGGTCGGCCTGAAACATCAGTTCTGATGAGTGCAGGGCGCAGCGCGGGGCTGCGCCTTTCTCTTTTACTGAACGTTTTCCTGCTCGCCAAACTGGCCGGCGAATAACGCTGTGGAAAGATAACGCTCGGCGGTATCCGGCAGCACCACCACGATGTTCTTGCCCTGGTACTCCGGCTGCTTGCTGATGCGTACCGCAGCCGCCACCGCTGCGCCGCAGGAAATGCCGCAGAGAATGCCCTCTTCCTGCATCAGCCGATGGGCCATGTCCATGGCGTCTTCGTTGGTAACCGTCTCCACCTGGTCAACCATTTCCAGATCCAGATTCTTGGGCACGAAGCCCGCACCGATGCCCTGGATCTTGTGGGGCGCCGGCTTGATGTCTTCGCCGTTCATCATCTGGGTGATCACCGGTGAGTCGGTAGGCTCGACGGCAATGGTGGCGATCTGTTTGCCCTTGGTGCCTTTGATGTAGCGGGAAACGCCGGTCAGCGTGCCACCGGTGCCCACGCCCGCCACGAAGATATCGATTTCACCATCAGTGTCTTCCCAGATTTCCGGGCCGGTGGTGTCCTCGTGGATTCGGGGGTTGGCCGGGTTCTGGAACTGCTGGGGCAGGAAATAGTTATCCGGGTCTGACGAGAAGATCTCTTCGGCCTTGGCGATGGCACCCGGCATGCCTTTGGCAGGTTCGGTCAGCACCAGTTCTGCTCCCAGTGCCTTCAAGACCTTGCGACGCTCAAGACTCATGGAAGCGGGCATGGTAAGGATCAGTTTGTAGCCCCGGGCGGCTGCCACGTAGGCCAGGGCGATCCCGGTATTGCCGCTGGTGGGTTCCACAATAGTCATGCCCGCCTTCAGGGTACCGCGCTTCTCGGCGTCCCAGATCATGGCAGAGCCGATCCGGCACTTAACGGAATAGGCCGGGTTTCGGCCCTCAATCTTGGCCCAGATCGTGGCGCCGTCGTTCACGCGGTTCAGTCTGACCAGTGGGGTATTGCCGATGGACAGGGAATTGTCCTCGTAGATGCGAGCCATGGCGTTCTCCTTGTTACTTTGTTTTTATTCAGTCTAGCACCACTCAGGAACCCACTGAGCGCGCTTCCAGCCGGTTGCGACCGTTCTGCTTGGCCTGGTAGAGCGCCTGGTCTGCCTGTCTGAGAAACTCTGCTGGCGAGTCGTCGGGGCCCGGTACGCCAGTGGCAAGGCCAATGCTGATGGTGAGGTGAACGTTGTGTTCTCCGCATACCGAGCAGCTTTTTTCGACGTGTTTGCGGAAGGATTCCAGCCGGTTACGAATTTCGGTACTGTCATCATAGCTGGCGAAAATAACAAACTCTTCGCCACCGAAGCGCGAGAGCCGGTCGGTTTCCCGCCGGAAATGTTTGCGCATAAGCTCTGCCAGTGTTTGCAGGCAGATGTCGCCCGCTTCATGGCCGTAATTGTCGTTGATCCTTTTGAAGTGGTCGGCATCCACCATGGCCACTGCGAAGCCAGAATGGTGGCGCTGGCACCACTGAAAGCTCTTTCGGAATTCCTGATCAAAGTAGCTTCGGTTGCCCAGTCTGGTGAGGTCGTCTGTCACGCTGAGCCGCGCGAGTGTCTCGTTGGCGTCGGTCAGGTTTTTGTTGAGCCGGTTCAGCTTGCGGTTCCAGTAAACCAGAAGCAGAGCAATCAATATGGCTGCGATTGAAAGCTGCCAGATCAGCGTGTAATCAACGGACTGCTTGAGACGGATGTTGCGCCACTGCCTCTCGAGATCTTTGCGTTCCTGCGCGGTCAGGCTGGATACCAGTTTTTGCATGATTCCCAGGACGACAGGCTCGTCTTTCCGTGTGGCGACTGAAAGCGACCAGTCTGCCGGAATGCGGCCGATGACTTTCACATCCGCAAGGCCCAGCTCCTGCATGTAATAGCTGGCTGTTGCCAGAGTTGTAATATAGCCGTCCAGGTCATGGTTCTGTAGTTTACGTAGGCCCATCTGCTCGTTGGCAACCTCGATCAGATTGAGGGAGGGGTAGCGACTCTGAAGCAATTCTGCGAAGGCATAGTCTTTGACAACGCCGACTCTTTGTCCGCGCAAGTCCCCGACCCGCTCAATGAAGGGGGCTTCAATCCGGCCAAGCACAACTGTCGGTACCTCGAGATAGGGTTCGGTAAAGTTCAGGAATTCTGACCGCTCCGGAGTTTTCATGGCCATGGTGAAAATGTCGCATTTGCCCTGCCGGGCTGCTCCGATCGATTCGGTCCAGCTGTCGGTGCGCACCAGCTCGAACCGAACCGGTGCCCGTGAGGAGAATAACCGGGCCACTTCTGCGGATAAGCCTGCGTGGTTGCCCTCTTCGTCTATGCCTTCGAGCGGGAGCCAGTTCGGATCAATACACATGTTCAACTGGTTGTCGTGGACCTTGAGCCACGCCAGTTCAACCGCATTCAGGGAAACCTCACCCGTTTCCTGTAGCTCCAGGTCTACGCTCGCGCCCAGCCAGCGGCTTTCGATGGTGTGCATCTCTTCGGGGGAAATTGCAGCCAGCGCCTGATCGAGTATGTCTGCCAGGGGCGCGAGACCGGGCCTGACGCCAAACCGGAGGTCTTCCCCGGACTGTCCCTCGATAACCAGCTCTCCCGCGATTCTGACGCCTGGTATGCCCAGCTCCCGGATCCAGAAGTTGCCGTTGGGAAGAGCAGCGAGTACAACATCCACTTCGTCTCTGGCCAGAGCCTGGAACATGGCATCCTGGGTCGTAAAAATCCGGGCGTTGTTGCCGAGGGCCTGGGTAACAGGCTCTTCGTAGTAAATGCCGGAGCCGAGAGCAACGCGTTGGTCCTTCAGGTCTTCCAGGCTTTGAATTCTTAACGCGGGATCCCGGGTAAAGGCGACGTTGGGTATGGTGTGGTAGGGCTGGGTAAATCGGGTGAAGGCCTGACGATCAGGCCGGAAAGACATGTTAGCCAACACGTCAATCTCGCCATCGCGGAATAGTGGGAGTAGCTCTATCCACTGGCCCTCGACCGGTATTACCTGCAGCCCGGTCAGATCGGATATCCGGCTCAGCACGTCTACGCTCAAACCGTGAATTCGAGTTGCGCTCTCGAAACTGTAAGGTGCGTAATCCCGCATCAGACCAACGCGCACGGGGCCGGTTTCGGAGATGAATTCCTTTTGATCTGGTCCCAACGAAAAGCTGGTGCCCCGGGCTAAGCTATTGCCTCCCAGTTCCTGCCAACGCTGAAGCAGTTCGTTGATGCGTTTCGCCGGAACCTGCTCCAGGCCAGAGGAAATCCTCTGGTACAGCTCGCTCTTGGCTTTCAGAACACCAATTCGAAAATCTTCGGTCGCCAGATCACCGAGGGGGGCGGTGCCGGCAATCTCAAGAAAACCGAACCCGGCCTGGTTGGCATAATAATGCAGCGTCAGCCGCGGCCCGATAATGACATCCACCCAACCAAATGCCAGAGCGCGAATGAGGCTGTGGACCGAATCATAGCTCGTCAGGGATACACCCTGTGCATCGAGTGCTTCGCGATAGTAGACGTCGCGCACTATACCTACCCGAAGTCCCTTCAGATCCGAGAGGGTGCGGATGTCCCCCAGTGGCCTCTGGTTGTTGTGCATCAGATAGGTCTGGCGAAGGTGGTAGGGCTCTGTGAACAGGATGTTTTCTGCCCGCTCCGCACTGAACGAGATGCCGTCGATAACATCAAGCTCGCCCCGCAAAAATGCATCGTAGATTTCCGGCCAGCTGCCAGCGCGAAATCGGAAGTTCAGATCGGCATTTCGGGCGACCTCGCGAAGCACATCAACAGAAAAACCGGAGGCGCCGGGACCATCGTCGAACGAGAAGGGTTTGTTGTCGCCCACGATGCCGACAGTCACGGTGTCGTCGGCCTGTTCGGACATCGCCAGTGGGGATGCGAGCAAAAGGCAAAGGGCCCAGAGGACTGTCGCGGCCACGCTCCGGTATCGAGTTTCTTTGTGAGTAGCGGGAGTCTTCATCGGCGAGCCGGCGATCCTTTACTGCTTCGACTTAAGTGTAGCCTTAACCGACTCGATTGAACATTACTCAGGTGCTCACTGGGCGGCCGGTGTAATCGGAGAAGTCCGGCTTTTTCGGATGATGCTGGTCGTCTGTCATGTACGCCGAGGTAAGAATGAATTCGGCAGTTGCGCGGTTGCAGGCCACGGGAATGTTCCAGAGCGCGGCAATGCGCAGCAGTGCCTTGATGTCCGGGTCATGGGGTTGAGGTTCCAGAGGGTCCCAGAAGAACACCAGCAGGTCGATTTCGCCCTCGGCGATCTTGGCGCCGATTTGCTGGTCGCCGCCCAGCGGACCGCTTAGCAGGCAATGGATATCGTCCCGCTCCAGGTTATCCCGAAGCAGCCGGCCCGTGGTGCCGGTGGCGTAGAGTTTCAGCGGGGCAAATCGGGTGCGGTTTTCGGCAACCCAGTCCACCAGTTCCTTTTTCTTGTTGTCGTGTGCCACCAAAGCGACGGATTTTACGGCCATTTGGGGTAAAGTCTCCTGTTATCAAGGTTTTTACGGTGCCAGTGTTTCACAGGCTGGCCCGGTTCGGAATAGGAAAGAGGTTTATGTCCGCGACAACATCGTTTGACTGGCAATCCACACCGGCGGCTGTCTGGCGTCGGCATCGGTCGGGGCTGCGCGCCATCCGACGGCTCGATCCGGTGCAATGGCAGGATCTGAAGGGCATCGACCGACAGCAGCAGGCTCTGGCCCGCAATACCGAACGGTTTCTGGCCGGTGAACCCTCCAACAACGCGTTGCTCTGGGGCTCACGCGGCACCGGCAAGTCGTCGCTGATCAAGGCGCTGTTGAACCGCTACCAGGAGCGTGGGCTGCGGATGATCGAGGTGGACAAGGATGATCTGGTCAACCTGCCGGAAATTGTCGATGAGATCTGCGAGCTGCCGTTCCGGTTTGTGATCTTCTGCGACGACCTGTCGTTTGACGTTGGTGAGTCCAGCTACAAGGCCCTGAAAAGTGTACTGGAAGGTTCCCTGGAACTGCCCCCGGAGAATGTAAGGGTGTATGCCACCTCCAACCGCCGTCATCTGATGCCGGAGTTCATGTCCGATAACCTCAAGAGCGAAATGCGCGACGGTGAGCTGCACCCGGCCGAAGCCATCGAAGAGCAGGTGTCCCTGGCGGACCGGTTCGGTCTTCAGCTTTCGTTCTATGCGTTTTCGCAGGCTGTGTACCTGCAGGCGGTGGACGCGCTGTTCCCCGACTTTGATGACCGGGAAGGCCTGCATCGGGAGGCGATCCGCTTCGCCACTGCCAAGGGCGTACGCAATGGTCGCACGGCCCAGCAGTTTTACCGGCAGTTTGCCGGCGAGCAGGATCTCGGCAGGCTGAAGTAGCTACTGCCGTTTTGCCATCTTGATGAAGTGATGGTGGACCACCCGAACCCCGAGAAACACCAGGGTCATTACCACCGGAATGGCGATGCCCAGAACCAGGGTCTTGTTGAAGACAACACCGGCTTCGTAAACCGAATCCAGCCCGAATTTGAGCAGGCCGATCAGGTAATAGGTGATGGCCACCACCGAGAAGCCTTCCACCGTATGCTGCATCATCAACTGGATCTTGGAGCGCCGGTCCATGGAACTGAGCAATTGCTGGTTCTGGCTCTGGATGGCCAGTTCCACCCGGGTGCGCATCATGTCCGAGGCCCGGTCGACCCGTCGGGAAAGGTCTTCCAGCCGTTCGCTCACCGCTTCGCAGGTTTTCACTGCCGGAGTCAGTCGGCGGGTCATGAATTCGGTCAGGGTCAGGTGGCCGGAGAGTTCGTCTTCCCGCAATTCTTCCAGGCGGGTCAGTACCAGCCGGTGATAGGCGCGGGTGGCAGAGAAACGGAACGTGGAGTGGGCCCGGAAGGCCTCGATACGGGCCGCAATGTTGGTCAGTTGGGCCAGCAGTTTTTCTTCGTCCACATCCTCATTTTCCGCCAGTGACCGGGTGATCACGGCCAGTTTTTCATCCATATCGTTCAGTGACGGTGTGATTTCCCGGGCAACGGGGAGTGCCAGCAGTGACATCAGGCGGTAGGTTTCGATTTCCATCAGGCGCTGGGTCAGACGGCCCAGCTGGCTGTCCGACATGTGGTGGTTCATCACCATGAACCGGCCAAAGCCGTCACTGTGTAGCCGGAAGGTGCCCCACACCCTGGCGGCACCCTCCTGGGGACTGCTCCCGACCAGTCGCATGCCTTCGAAGTGCTTGCGTACATAGTCCAGGTCGCCTTCGGTTCCGTCAGCGGCCGGCCGTACTTCCAGGTGGAATGCCGCAATCACTGTACCGGTCAGCTGTTCCAGCCACCCCTCCGGCAACGGTGTAATGCCGGTCTCGCTAAAGGGTGTTTCCTCACCCGCAGCCAGGTTGATAAAGGTGTAGGACGCGAATTCCATGTGCATCTCGCGACGCACCCGCAGGGCACCGAAGGTATGTTCAAAGCAGCCCACCTCGTTCTCCGGTACCGGATGCCCCATCAGCCGATGGAGTTCCTGCAGGTGCCGGAATTGTTCCTGCCGTTGCTCAGGTGTTGTCAGAACCGCCATCTGGGTAACCCGCGCCGGTGTCGGTAGCACCTGGAACGGCCTTGAGTGCAGCTCGTTGTAGAGATCGTTCCGAAGCGGGTGAATGTCGAGGGATTCCAGGCGTGCGCTCACGGCAGGGTGGTCCTGTGGTCAAGAGTGGATAGCTGGGATCATAACCCGGAAGCACACACCGTCAATGCCACCTTGGGCGCGGTTCCGGGCTTCCACATGGGCACCATGGTAGTCGGCAATCAGGTTGACAATGAGTAGCCCCTGTCCAAGGTGGCCCTGTTCCTGGCCGTCCCGCATTGAAACGAAGGGGCTGAAGATGTCAGTTGTTGTGTCTTCGGGCAGCGTTGAACCCTCATTGAAGACCGACAGACACAGCCCTTCCGAAGTTGTTTCCAGGCCTACCTCAATCAGTCCATCCTGTGGTGTGAAATCCCGGGCGTTATCCACCAGCTTGTCGAGCAGTTGCACCATCAGTTCTGGCGAACCCGTGATCTTGCAGCCTGCCTGCGGCCCCGAGTAGCGGATCTGATGGCTGCTGTCGAGGGCCTGATACGCAGCGGTTGCTTCTGCGGCCACCTCCGCCAGATCGAACTGTTCTTTATCCGCATGGTCCAGGCTCTGCTCCAGACGCGCCGCTTCGCTCATGCCATGGAGTATCTGCCGGAGGCGTTCGGTGGCGGAAGCGGCCCTTTCGATGTATTGCCTGCGCTCTTCCTCCGAATCGCTGTGGTTGAGGTTTTCCAGCGAGGAACGAACCACAGCGACAGGTGTTTTAAGTTCGTGAGAGAGTCGCCGGGAGAAGCTTTCCAGGTAGCGGTTGTACCCGTGGAGACGATCCACCATCAGGCTGAAGTGTCGCTGCAACTGGCCCAGTTCGTCCTTGCTTCGGGCATCCGGCACTCTGCCCGTGATCCGGCCGTCTTCATCAATACTGGCGCTGACAGCACGCTGCAGCCGGGTAATCCGCCAGGACAACCAGCTGGCATAGCCAAGCAGAACCAGGGTGAGAGCGACAATGATGAGGGTGCTGCGGGCAATGACCGAGCCGAGGGCAGAGCCGGAGAGGGTAAGAAGCTGATCCAGCGACTGCTCCAGAATCAGCGTGCGGCCACCGAAAACCTCCCGGGTGGTCAGCAGCCAGACGCTGTCATCTTCATGACGGACCAGGCTCGTTTCCGGTAGCGCCTCAACGTCCACACGGTTGGTGTCGGTTTCGATTGAGGTGGGTTCTGGCTGGTAAAGGCGCACCAGGCCCCTGAGTGCATTGAGACTGATCTTTTCGATCACCTGCACCGGGCTGAGACTGTCGAACTCTGGCGCTGTGACGGCTGAGTCAGCCTGTTGTCTCGCGATGACCCATCCGGCCGGTTCAACCAGTCGGGCCTGCTGGCCGGGGTTAAGTTGTGGTTCCAGCTGTCGCTCCAGGGCGAGATTTCGACTGACCAGCACCGGCAATGGGTCAACCGACGTGGAGACGCCGGTTACCTGATCACTGCCCCATAAGGCGGCAAAACCCAGGCGGCTGCGGTCGACAGGCATGGGCAGTTTCAGTTCCAGCTGCCAGCCATCACCGGCGCCCTGCAAAAAGCCGGAGAGGCGATAGTCAGGCTGGCCGCCTTTCTCTTCAAGGCCATAGAGCTGGCCGGGAGCCGGTGTGCGCAGTAACCAGGACTGCCGGCCGGATTCCTGGGCCAGGTTGCCGCCTGAGGGCTCTAGCCAGAGCCTCAGCCGGTCATGGGCCTGTTCCGGGCTGCCGGGATTAAAGAACACGGGTTGCCTATGGCTAACGCGAATTAGCAGGTACAGGTTCCGTCTATCGGTAGCGGCCTGCCATTGCAGAGCCGTTTCCCCGGCTTTGCCGCTGGTGACCCTTTGCCAGTTTCTGGTCTGGTTTGCCTCGTCATATCCTGGCCAATCGTCAGCGTAACCATCCAGGTTCAGGTTGCCGGCAAAAGGTTCCACGTAGATGGCGGGCTCACCGGGCCGGACCACCGGCGTACCGATGATCTGATCGCCGGCAGTCGCGGCCAGTCTTTCGGCCTGGGCCTGGAGTTGCTGCCGGGCCTGTTGGCGAAGGGCATCGTCCAGCTCCAGAACAAACTGAAGGCCCGCCCAGGGGATCAGCAGCATCAGAAGGCTGGCAACGAACAGCTGGCGCTTGAGATTCAAGACTCAGACCTCACGGGCGTTCCACCGGTAGCCCATGCCGTAGGCGGTCTGTATGCCGTCAAAAGTTGCGTCAATCTGCTGGAACTTGCGGCGGATACGCTTGATGTGGGAGGTGACCGTATTGTCATCCAGCACCGTGCTTGCGGCTTCCATCAATTGTTCCCGGCTGCGGACATGGCCGGGGTGCTGAACCAGCGAGTGCAGCATCCAGAATTCAGTGACGGTCAGGTCGATGGGCGTTTCATCCCAGGCCACTGTCATGCGATCCACATTGAGGGAGAGTTTGCCCCGCTCGAGCACCTCGTCCGGTTTCTGCAGGGCTTCGGCCCAGGCGTCGGCCCGCCTGAGCAGGGCGGTAACCCGGGCCAGCAGGTGGTCCAGGCTCATGTCCTTGGTGACGTAATCATCGGCCCCAAGGCGCAAACCGTGGACGGAATCGATGTCGCTGTCTCGGGCGGTCAGGAAGATAATCGGCAGGGTCTGGGACAGTGACCTCAGATCCTGGCACAGGGCGAAGCCACCCTCCGGCTCATCGCCCAGGCCAACGTCGATGATGGCCAGGTCCGGCAAGGACTGCCGCAACACCTGCCAGGCCGACGACCGGTCGCCATGGGCGGTCACGCGATAGCCACGGCGCTCGAATGCGGCGCGGTAGTTGTCGCGGATGGCGGGTTCGTCTTCGATCAGTACAACGTGTTTCTTCATGGTGGCGGCTGCTTCCCGTTGCCGGTGTGTGCCTATTTAACCACGGCAGGTGCTGATAACAAGCGCGCAGGTCGTTGTTGCCATAATTCATCATTTTTTGAGGGTGGTTTGTCGCTTTCTGCCATGGGAGTTCCTCTCCGGATTGCTGAAATGGCGGTGTTTCGCACAGTCATGCAGTCACAAGGATTCTCTCATGATGCTCTCCAATTCTCTCTTGCAGCTCTACTCGACTTCTTCTGATAAGAGTCTGCCGCCCGGCCAGCGCCGGGTACCTTCCGAAACACGCTGTGAATACGTCCCTGTACGCTCGGCTCCGCCATCCATGGCTCCGCACGGTTTCGGAAGGTACCCGGCGCTGGCCTCTTTCATGAGCCGCTTTCTGCACCGTCGTTTCAAGCAGATCTGTGAGGGAATTAGCCTCTGGCTGGCAGTTTTGCTGATGCTGTTTGTTCACCCACTGTATGCCGAGGCGAATGAGGCAGACAAGGTCGGCCAGTTGCATTTTGTCGACGGCCAGGGGCAATGGCAGGAACCGGCGCTGGTGCTGGACAGTGAATTCGACATTCAGGTCAGCGGACTGATTGCCGACACTCGGTTGCTGCGCAGTTTCCAGAATACCAGCGACCAGTGGCGCGAAGGCGTTTTCGTGTTCCCGTTGCCCGAGAAGGCCAGTGTGTACGGTCTGACGATGACGGTGGGGGAGCGGACCATTGAGGGCAAGGTGCAGCCCAGGGAGACGGCGCGGCAGACCTATGAGAAAGCAAAGCAGGCCGGGCAGCATGCGGCGAATGTGGAGCAGCAGCGTCCGAATCTTTTTACTGCCCGGGTTGCCAATATCCCGCCGGGGGAGACGGTTTCGGTTAAGCTGAAGTACCAGCAACCGGTGCAGTATCAGGCCGGGGTGTTCGAGCTCACTGTGCCGACCACGCTGACGCCGCGTTACATGCCGGGAGCGCCGGTCAGCACCGCACCGGATCAGTGGCAAGGCGGGTGGGCGCTGCCGACGACCGAGGTGCCGGATGCCGGTGCCATCAGTCCGTTTACGGTAACCCCGGATGATGTGGCGGCCGACAGCCACCGGGCGGTGATTAATCTGGTGATTGATTCCGGGCTGCCGCTGGAGAGCGTCTCCAGCCCGTCCCACCGTCTCGCGACCAGTCAGGATGGCCAGACTTTCAGGATTCGTCCCGATGGCGGCGAGATCCTGATGAATCGTGATTTCGTGGTGCGGTGGCGTCCGGTTGCCGGGCTGGAACCCTCCGCAGCGGTTTTTCACCAGTCCTGGCAGGGTGAGGACTATCTCATGGCGATGCTGGTGCCGGGCGAAAACGGCGCCATGGCGTTGCCCCGGGATCTGGTGTTCGTGATCGACACCTCCGGTTCCATGGCGGGCGAATCGATCCGCCAGGCCCGAGATGCTCTTCAGGCCGGTCTGGACACACTGACACCGAGGGACCGGTTCAATGTCATCCAGTTCAACAGCCAGACGCATTCCCTGTTCATGCAGCCTGAAGTGGCCACCGGTAACAACCTTGCCCGGGCGCGTCAGTATGTGGATCGCCTTCGTGCCGACGGTGGCACCGAGATGGCTCCAGCCCTTTCCAGAGCCCTGGAAGGCGGAGGCGAGACTGAAGACGGCGCACGGGTGCGCCAGGTCATTTTCATTACCGATGGCGCGGTGGGAAATGAAGCTGCGCTGTTCCGGCAGATCCGCCAGCAGCTTGGAAACCAGAGGCTGTTTACGGTGGCTATTGGCTCTGCGCCGAATCGGCACTTCATGCGCGAAGCCGCCCGCTGGGGGCGGGGTACCTACACGGCGATTCACTCGCCTTCCGATGTGGATGGACCTCTGCAGGCCCTGTTCTCAGCCATGGAGTCACCGGTTCTGACCGATATCGGGGTCAACTGGCCCGGCCAGAAAGCCGGTCAGGAGTCGTTTCCGAGACGCCCGGGCGATTTGTTCCAGGGCGAGCCGCTGATTCATGTGGTTCGTGGCGTCCCGGCCATGGGGCAGCTGGAGGTGTCGGGGCGCCTGCCGGGTGGCAAGGACTGGACCAGAACGCTGGACCTGCAGCAGGCCGCCCCGGCAACCGGGCTTCATCGGCATTGGGCGAGAGAGAAGATCGACAGCCTGGAGGATGAGGCCAGGGTGACGGGCCGGGAGCCGGACAAGGCCGGCATTACCGAGCTGGCGGTCAGCCATGGCTTGATGTCGGCCTACACCAGTTTTGTGGCCGTGGATTCCACGCCGGCCCGGAGCCCAGAAACGCCAATGGAATCGGATAATTTGCCCACTCTTCTGCCGGCGGGCAGCCAGGACGGCATGCTGCGCTATCCGCAGACGGCAACGTCGGCGCCGCTGCTGATTGCGCTCGGCCTGGTCGGGCTGATGTTTTCCCTGGCGATTGTGCTGCTGCAGAGGAGGGCGTTCCCATGACAAGGCTCCTGTTACTGTTATTGACCAGCTCTGCTACCTTGTTGGTATTCGGGTTATGGATTCCGCTCAAGGCGGTTATTGCCCAGGAATTACTGGAGATGGCCTGGGCGGAAAGTCAGGCCCGGCAGACGGACTCACGGCCCTGGCCCTGGGCGGACACCTGGCCGGTAGCTCGCCTGGCCATTCCGGAGCTGAACGACACGATGATTGTTCTGGCCGATACCCACGGCGAGAGTCTGGCGTTTGGTCCAGGCCGGTTAACCGGAAGCAGGGATCATGGCGGAGCCGTGATCATTGCCGGGCACCGGGATACCCATTTCCGGAGCCTGAAAGCGCTGGAGACCGGCAATGAGGTTCGCCTGCAAGGCCGGGATGGCCGGTGGCAGAGTTACCATGTAGACGGTGCCCGGGTGGTGGATAGCCGTTCAGAGCTGATTGACACCCAGCGTTTGCCGGAGGGGACGCTTCTGCTGGTGACCTGTTACCCGTTCGACAGTGTCGATGCCGGAGGGCCGCTTCGTTACGTGGTAAGGGCCTCGGCAAAGGGCAAACAAAGGGAGCAAATTGACACTGTTGCCGGAATATAAAGTTGGCGTACACTTGTGCGCCAAAATTTCGCTGCAGAGTTTGGTTGCATGGGTATTATCAGAAAACTGCTGGCGTGGCTGAGCGTACCGATCATTTGCCTGTTCGCGCTCGTGTTCTACGCGGCGAGGCCGTTCAATCCGGACAACAACCGTATCCTGGCGCGCGTCGTCGCTCGTTTCGGGCGGGCGGTTCTGGGTATGGAGCGCCCTCTTGAAGGCTGGGAAAACATGCCGCAGGACCGGCCTACCGTCGTCATTGCCAATCACCAGCACAATGACGATCTGTTTGTTGTGGGCGACTTGTTGCCGCCGCGCACCGTCACGGTTGGTAAATCGTCACTGGTCTGGGTGCCTTTCTTTGGCCAGGTCTTCTGGCTGGGCGGTAACGTTATCCTTAATCGCGGACGCTCCCACAAGGCCATTGCGGTCATGAAGGCCACCAGCAGCGCCATCGCACGGGATCGAAAGAGCCTCTGGGTGTTCCCCGAAGGCACTCGCAGCAGGGGCCGGGGACTGCAGAAATTCAAGAAAGGCGCGTTTCACGCAGCGGTAGCATCAGGCGCGCCCATCACCATGGTCTGTGTTCAGGAGTACGCCGATGAGGCCGTCGGCTGGACAGGCCGGCGTGAGTCAGTGGCCATTCGGGTTTTACCGCCCATCGAAACCGAGGGTCTCACGGTTGATGATATTCCGGAGCTGATCGAGCGTTGCCACAAAAAAATGTCGGAGACGATTGCCACATTGTAATCGCCTCGTCTGGAAGTGCTTGAAGCACTTCGGTAAACAGGGCAGTCTTGCGGGACTGATCGTTTCGTTCAACGACCCTCAGGGAGAGGCAAGAGATGAATCTGATTCTGTTTTTGATTATAGGCGGTGTGGCCGGTTGGCTGGCTGGTTTGATCATGAAGGGCCGTGGTTTCGGCATTCTGGCCAACATCGGTATTGGTATTGTCGGCTCGTTTCTCGGCGGTTTTGTGTTCCGCCTTCTGGGTCTGGCGGCCCAGGGTGCTGTTGGTGAGCTGGTCACCGCAACGGTAGGCGCTGTGTTGCTTCTCGCTATTGTTAGTGCAATCAAGAAGGCCTGAGCATGATCGTACCCGTAACCGGAGTGTTTGCCGCAGTTATCGGCATTCTTTTGCTGGTGTTGTCGGCGCAGGTCGTCAAATTTCGTCTGAAGTACAAAAAGGGCCTGGGCGTCACCGATGATCGGGATTTCGAGGCCGCGGTCCGGGCCCACGCCAACCTGGTGGAGTATGCGCCACTCGGTCTGCTCATGCTGGCTATCGCTGAGCTCAACGGCGTTTCCAGTACTCTGATTTACTGGACCGGTATGGCGCTGGTGGTTGGCCGCATTCTTCATGCCTTCGGCATGATCAACGGTCGCGGTGGCACCCATTGGGCCCGTATGATCGGCATTCTGCTGACCTGGCTGGCGATTCTGGTGACAGCCTTATTGCTGTTGTGGAACGTCTGGCAGGTTTATGGCTAGACCAGAAAAGAACGGGCGGCCAATGGCCGCCCGTTCTGCTTTCAGCAACCCGGTTTTATACCCGGTCAGTCTTCAACCTGGCTCTCATCCTCCAGGATAAGCTCTACTTCTTCCGCATCCAGTACCTGAGGCTCATAGGTCAGTCCCTGTGCCTCGATCACGCTTACAAAGGCTTTCAGGTGGCTTTTTGATCCATCCAGCAGGTTGGAATAGGCAAGAATGATGGCGCGCTCATCGGTTTGATTAATCGCAGCCAGAATATCTCTCATATCCTTCTCTTCGATCAGGCCCCCTACGAACAGGCCATCAACAAACGAGTTTTTTCCCTTGGCAACCAATTCGTCATACAGGGCCTGAAGTTCCTGATTGGTGAATACGCCGATCGTGTCATTCACTACCGGGTCTTCAACATCAAACTTTTTCAACAGGTAGTCTACGGTGCTGGTATGGGATTCTTCGGACAGCGCGATTCTTGCGAATACCTGCGTTCTGTCGCCCCAGTACTGGTCCATTGTGAGATAAACGTCTCGGGCCAGCTTTTCCTCTTCGCGCATGAACTGCAGATCGCTCACCTCAATGGTGGTCAGATCTTCCAAATCGGCAGTTTCTGCCGATCGACCCCCGCCGTCGCTGTTGCGCGGACCGCCTGCAGCGAATGTGGCGCTGGCAAGGAACATCGAACCAATGAGTGCGGCAGTGGTGAAGGTTTTTGCGTTCATAGTGACCTCTCTAGTCAGGTAACAGTTAAACCCTGGATACATGACTAAGACGAGGAATTCGGGCAAAAGGTTCGTTAAATAAATGTAAGTTTGCTTTCTAGTTTGTAAATAACGTCTTGTTTTTATTGAATAATAATTTTCAGTTTTAATGAAATTGATCCGTTTACCGCTTCAGAAATCGGAATAATTAAGATTTCATAAAAGCCGCCGACAGCGGTTGCAGGGTGTTCCATCACGCCTGTGCAGGGTGCATCCAGCCCCCGCTATGCGGTAAGTCCGGGGGCGGCCTATGGGGTTGGTGTTGCCGCTCAGAGTGCCTGGGCGACATCCATGTTTATGTATTCCAGTTCTACTCGGCGGTTGGCAGCCCTATCTTCCGGCGTTGCCAGAGGGCGCGCTGAGCCCCAGTGCCGCATTAGAATCCGGGATTCCTCCACGCCTTCCTGAATGAGACTTCGCGCCACTGCATTGGCCCTCAATCGTGACAGAAACTGGTTGTAATCCTCCGAACCGAAGTTGTCGGAATGGCCATGAATCCCCACGCTCACGGAAGGATGCTCCTTCAGGTAGGCGGCGTGCTGTTGCAGGAAGGCAATGTCATCCTTGTCCAGTGAGTGCTTGTTGAAGCCGTAATGGAACTTCATGCGGTGAGGGCGTCTGGTCCCGGCATCGTAAGTGGCAGCGGTGAAGCCTGCGGCCATCGCAGCATTGGCGATCAGGCCCGGGTTATCCAATACAAGTACGGTCATCTGAAAATCCTTGGTTCGGTATCCGGTTTTTCTTGTTATTCCTGTTCACTATTGGCCGGAGCAGGAATAACGGCAATTGGCGAAAAGTCGATACATGTCCCGGCACAGTACGTCGCTGGAAATGATTTAATGTCATTTGTGTGACGCGCCAATGACAGTCTCACCGGTAGTCCGGGCTTTTCCGACTCTGTGGGGTGTGCCACATTTGCGGGATTGACCCATAGCGACCTTTGCGCTGGATTCCATTTGAGCGCGAAAAGAAGGCGTGGCTGTGGTAAAAAGCAGACTTTCAGGGACAGATTATGATGAATTGTGACCGCCCATGCTGATTATCCCCGCCGAGAACGCCATCAACTGGAAACGCCCGCCCTGGGTCACCCTGGGCCTGATCATGGCCTGCCTGCTGGTTTTCCTGTTTTATCAGGGGGACGACAGCCGGAAACTCGAGCAGGCCGTTGAACAGTACCTGGCCGCCGACCTACATGAGCTGGAGGGGCCGGCCTACGAGGATTACCTGCAACGGCAAATCCAGTTCCAGGGTGAAGAAGGCCGGGTGTACGAACTACAGCAGTTTCAGCAACTCCGGGAAGAGAACGAAACTTTCTGGCTGGCCATCAATCTGATGATGGATCGGGAGTTCTACCAGTATCTGCTGCAGAACCGTGATGTGATCTGGGCGCCGACAGAAAGGGCCCGTTGGCAGGAGCAGCGCACTGCGATAGAGCAGCAGTACATCCAGAAGCTGAGTGCCAACCAGTTGGGACTGGTTCCTGCCGATCTGTCACTGTATACCCTGATCACCTACCAGTTTCTGCACGGCGGCTGGGGCCATATCATCGGTAACCTGATCTTCCTGTTCCTGCTGGGATTCACCGTTGAGAAAGCCCTGGGGCCGGGTCGGTACCTGATTGCCTATCTGGTTTGCGGTGCCTTGTCCGGCCTGATGTTTACCGCGGTTTCGGCGGGTAGTTATGTACCACTGGTGGGTGCCTCGGGCTCGATCTCCGGCCTGATGGGCATGTACGTAGCCATCTATGGCCTGCAGAAGATCCGTTTCTTCTACTTTCTCGGCGTTTACTTCAACTATTTCCGTGCCCCGGCTATTGCTCTGTTACCGGTATGGGTCGGCAAGGAAATCTACGATTACTGGTATGCCGGAGCCACCGGTATCGCCTACATGGCCCACGCTGGCGGTCTGATCGCAGGTGCCGGCCTGGTCTGGCTGCTTGGCAAAAGCTGGCTGCAGGTGCGAGAGGAATTTTTTGAACCGGAAGAGGAAGAGCAGGATGCCCGGTTTACCACCGGTTACGCCCAGGCCATGGCCAGCCTCGGCCGAATGGAGTTCGATCTGGCCCGGCGGCAATTCGAGGCTCTTCGTGAGCACTATCCGGAACGCCATATTCTGCTGGAACACCTTTACCAGTTGGCCAAACTCCGCCCGGACTTGCCCGAATATCGTGATCGCGCCAAAGAGCTGATGAACGATGCCCTCAGCCGGCGCCAGCCAGAGCAGATGATTGCGATTTGGCAGGAATACCTCGGCAAGGGGGAGAGCTATCAGCCACTAGCGGCAGACGACCATAACCGGGTCCTGTTCACCAGTCTCAAGCAACATGACCTCAAGGCTGCAGAGAAAGCTTTCGAGCGGCTCAGAAGCACAGGCGATGACATGCTGACTACCGAGGCCTGTCGGTTGCTTGTGGAAGAGTTTGAAAAGCGCCAGATGGCGCCCAAAGCTCGTCATTATCGTCAACTTCTTCAGGCCGGCTAGCCTCGGGGCAGCAGGGTATGGGAGGGGCTTCCCAAAACACGCTGTGAATACGTCCCTGTACGCTCGGCTCCGCCATCCATGGCTCCGCACGGTTTTGGGAAGCCCCTCCCATACCCTGTGTCAGTCCTGGGCAGAAAACGTTGCTTTCGGTCCCTTCAGCGGCTCTTTATTCTGCGCCTGCTCCAGATAAACCGTAATCTGCTCATGCAGCGGATGATTCACACATTTTTTCTGGATAAACGTCAGGAAGGCCGTTGCCTTTTCCCACTGGGACAAGCCGTTGGCCAGGGTCTGGGCGACCAGCAGATAGGCTGGGGCCAGCTGTTCGCTGTCCGGGAAGCGTTTGTGGAAATCCTGAAGCACTCGCAAGGCCGGTTTGAACTGGCCCCGGTGGTACAGGGCCCGGGCGCAGCGCACCGACAGGTCCGGATCCTCCAGTTTGAAGCCGGGTTCTGCTTTCTGGATCGTATTCAGCACACCGGCAATGCCCTCTCCGTCGTTGCGATCGGCCAGCCAGCCCAGAATGCGCGGGTGGTAACGGTAGAGTTCGTCGGTGTCCTGGCGGGCCGTCAGTAGCTGGTACAGCTGGCCGATTCTCAGGGCGTTATCACGGTCCCGCTTCAAAGCTTCCTTCAACATGCTTTGCACCCGATCGTAGTTGCCGTCTTTCAGGTTCATGTCGATATCGGCATCAAAGCGAGCGGTGCGGTCGCGCTGGTGGGTGTCCTGCCCGGCGGTTTCATCCTGGATATCCGAGGCGAATCCCAGCTCTTCCTGATACTGGAACAGCAGGTAGCCCAGCATGTGGAACAGGATCAGTGTGAAGGTACTGTTCAGGAAGCCGGCCAGGGGCTGGGCGACCCAGAACGGGAAGTGATTAACGGCGAAGTCCTGGGCCGCGCCAGAGGCAAGGGTGAGCAGGATCAGGTAACCGTAGAGCAGGAAATAGGGGGTGCCGATTCGCGAGATCAGCACCGCCAGATTCATCGGATTCACCGCCGCGCCCACCGAGCGCTCCATGGCCAGCACCATGATGCTTGCCGGCAGTGCCAGGATGACAAATGCCAGCGCCAGCAGCATCAGGATCGGGCCGCCGAGCATGGCGGCAGCGCCAACCAACCCGCCCATCAGCACGAAGACCAGCAACTGCAGGATGACAATATCAAAGCCACTGCCGGTGAAGGCGACGGACACGGCGGGCGGTTTCAGGTGGCCTTCAGCGGTGTGGTTGATCACCGCATAGGTGTACTTGAACAGAGCCAGGGCAAGCACCAGCCAGATCAGAATGCCAATCAGGTTGGCGGGGGCGACTACCGGCACCAGGGTACAAATGGCGATCACGATGAGCGGATCGGTATGGAACGGGTAGCGGAAGAAAGCGCCGAGTCGCTGCCAGAACGGGACCACTTCGGTGGCGGCGCCCAGGTATCGCATAGCCTTGCTGCAGTGCGGACACAGGGCCCGACGCTGTCGGGTATCGGCGTCGGGCATGCAGCGGCTGCAGTAGTGAATCTGGCACTCCCCACAGTGCCATTTGGCAGGGTCGCCGGGGTGATAGTGGCAATCGTGTTTCACAGGTGCTTGTGTCCTGGTCCATCAGAAAATCGTTGGGTCATGATGACAGATGTCGGTTTTGATCGCAGCAAACCAGTTAACAGGTAGACTATTGTGAATTCCCGGGCGTATCCAACCGGGCACATTTCATTATCCGGAGGTTGCTTGGAACACCCCCAGAATAGCGTAACCGGTATCGACACCCGTGAAACCCGGCAGCAATACACCTGGCGGGATATCTTTGGCCTTGCGCTCAAGCACAAGCCGAGACTGGTGCGTGCCAATCTGCTGGCTATCATGGCTACCATCATGAGTGTGCCAGTTCCGCTGCTGCTGCCGGTTCTGGTGGACGAAGTGTTGCTGGACGAGCCGGGCCCGGTGTTACCGGTAATGGATTCCTTCCTGCCGGGGAGCTGGGAAACGCCGGTGGTCTACATCGGCCTGATGGTTGTGGCGGCTTTTCTGCTTCGTGTGGCGGCACTGTCGTTCAACGTCTTGCAGTCCCGGGAGTTTTCCAAAGTCTCCAAGGATGTGGTGTTCCGTATCCGTTCCCGGCTGCTCGGGCGTTTGCAACGGGTTGCTATGTCCGAGTATGAGACCCGCGGCTCGGGCGGAATCAGCAGTCACTTCATCACTGACCTGGACACCGTAGACCAGTTCCTGGGCACCACCATCAGCCGTTTCCTGGTGGCGAGCCTGACTGTGCTGGGTACCGCCATGGTCCTGCTCTGGGTGCACTGGCAACTGGGCCTGCTGATTCTGCTGTTCAACCCGCTGGTCATCTTCGCCACGATTCTGATCGGCAAGCGGGTCAAGGAACTCAAGAGGCGGGAGAACAGCGCTTATGAGGAGTTCCAGGGGGATCTGACGGAAACCCTGGATGCGATTCACCAGCTGCGGGCAGCCAATCGGGAAAAGCATTACCTGCGCCAGCTGATTGACCGCGCCCGCAACGTGCGGGACCACGCGATCCAGTTTGAATGGCGCAGCGACGCAGCCAGCCGGGCCAGCTTTGCCCTGTTCCAGTTCGGCGTCGACGCGTTCCGGGCGGCCGCGATGGTGACCGTGCTGTTCAGCGACCTGAGCATCGGCATGATGTTCGCCATTTTCGGCTACCTCTGGTTCATGCTGACGCCGGTTCAGGAAATGCTCAACATGCAATACGCCTGGTTCGCTGCCAATGCGGCGCTCGGGCGTATCAACCGGTTAATGGATCTGAAAGAAGAGCCCCGCTATCCGGCGCTCGAGAATCCGTTCCGCGACCTGCATACCGTGGGGCTCACCCTACGGAATATCCACTTTGCCTACGGCGAGGAGGAGGTCCTTCGAGGCATCAACCTGGAGTTGGCGCCGGGCGAAAAAGTGGCGCTGGTGGGCGCCAGCGGCGGCGGTAAATCCACCCTGATTCAGGTCATCCTGGGCATGTATACGCCCCAGCAGGGTGAGGTGCTGATTGATGGCGTTCCGGTTCAGCGTATCGGGTTACCGTGCCTTCGGGAGCATGTGGCGACGGTGCTCCAGCACCCGGCGCTGTTCAACGATACCGTTCGCCAGAATCTGACTCTTGGGCGGGACAAACCCGACGCGGCACTCTGGGACGCCCTGCGAATTGCCCAGCTGGATACCACGGTTGCGGCCATGCATGACCAGCTCGATACGGTGATCGGCCGTCAGGGCGTGCGACTGTCTGGCGGACAGCGTCAACGCCTGGCCATTGCCCGGATGATCCTGTCAGAGCCTTCAGTGGTGATCCTGGATGAAGCCACCTCGGCTCTGGATGCGGAAACAGAGTTTCAGCTCCATCGGGACCTCGAAGCTTTCCTCAAACAGCGCACCACGCTGATCATTGCCCATCGCCTCAGCGCCGTTAAACAGGCAGATCGTGCCTGTGTTTTCGAGGATGGCCGGATTATCGAAGAGGGTCACCACGACGAGCTCATTGCCAAAGAAGGGCTGTACGCCCAACTTTATGGCGAGCGCCAGATGTAATCCTGTCCCTAAAGTTTACTTCTCATTACAACAAAAAAAGATCTGTCGCTTTTTGCGTCTGTAAAAGATTGGAAATGCAAGTTCTAGGGGCTAAACGTTGCGTAATGCACCTATAGCCCGGTTTCAAACTTCTCTGCAAACTTGCGCCGATCTTTCACGGACAGGAAAAGTGAACAGGAAAACGACAAGTATTCTGCTTTTCGCCGCAGCTTTCCTGCTGGCACTCGCGCTCCCGGTGATGCCGTCGCTGCTGAACAACAGCGGGTTTTACGGGATGGCGATCAATGAGCCGGGAGAAAACCTGATCGGCTACCAGCCTCCGCAGGAAGGGCTTGCCGTTATTTTCTTTGGTTATCGCCAGTGCGGAACCGTTTGCCCGGTCCAATTGGTCAATCTGATGGAGCTGAGCCAGCTTTTGGATGGGGCTGAGGTCGAGTTCCTGTTTGTCACCCTTGACCCGGAAAACGACACGCCGGAAGTCCTTAACCAGACCATGGAAAGTCTTGGGAAGGCGTTCAGATACTATCGGCCGGAAAATCACCGGGCCGCTCGAAAACTGGCTTCAGCTTACAACGATTTTGCCGTTAAACAGGGTAGTACCGAGGATGATCTCATTGCTCACAGCGCACATCTGCATGTGGTGACGGGAGAGTTCCGCAGAAAGCTGGTTTACACAACGCCAAGCCTGAATCTTGAGCTGGTTGAACAGGATCTTCGCCGCTTACTAAAAGACAAAAATAGCGAGAGTTCCACATGACGACAGCGGTAAACAGTCAGTCTTATGAAGTTGAAATCCGGGAGCGCAACGATCAGCAAATGTTGGTTATCCTTCTGGCCCATATTCCGGTGGTCGGCTTGCTGGTGCCGATGGGTTATGGCACCACCACGTTTGCTCTGATTGCATCTTTGTTAGTGGGAGGGCTTGCAACTGCCGGCTTCTATACGATGCGGGGAACGAGGGCCTCGTCGTCACTGTTCGCGGTCTGCCTGATGCTGTTCTCGGCCATCATGATCCAGGCCCAGATGGGGCGGATCGAAATGCACTTTCACATTTTTGCCGCGCTTGCTTTGGTCATTATCTATCGTGACTGGCTGCCAGTAGTGGTGGCTGCGGGCACCATTGCCGCTCATCACCTGGTGTTAACAGGTCTTCAACTTAGCGGAGCATCGCTGGGTGATATGCCGTTGATGATCTATAACTACGACTGCAGCTGGTCAATGGCGTTTCTGCACGCTGCCTTTGTGGTGTTTGAATCGGCAATCCTTGTATTTTTTGCGATTCGAATGGGCGAGGAGCAAAAGCAGTCGATCAGGATTATCGAGATTATTCGGGGCTTCGACAGCAACAACGATCTGACAGCCCGTCTTGATGAGGCAGACAAGAGCGTCACGGCCAGTTCCTTCAATAATATGCTTGAGCGGTTCGTTGAGTTGATTGCCAGACTCAGGGAACTGTCAGAGCAGCTGCGCTCAAACGCTAATGAAATGACCAGCGTTAGCGATACCACGACGCAGATCACCAGTGAGCAGCAGGTCCAGACCGATCAGGCGGCAACAGCTACCAACGAGATGTCAGCCAGCATCCAGGAGGTGGCCAGCAACGCCCAGTTGGCTTCTGATGCGGCTGGTAACGCATCGGCTGCGGCAAGCCGGGGTGGCGAGGCCATGACCAATGCCTCAAAGCTGACCGAGGCCACTGACGAGGCGCTTGAGAGCAGCGCCAGTCGGGTCGATGAACTGAGCGAAAAGATTGAATCCATCGCTTCTGTTGTCGGTTCCATCAACGCCATTTCCGAGCAGACCAATCTGCTGGCCCTGAACGCCGCCATCGAAGCCGCGAGGGCCGGAGACCATGGCCGTGGATTTTCAGTGGTAGCGGATGAAGTAAGGGCGCTTTCCCTTCGCACCCAGGAGTTTACCGATCAGATTCGGACGACAGTGGGCGAATTGAGTGAAATCTCCGAAGCCACCAAGGCATCCATGGAAATGGGGCGTACACGCTCTTCCGAATCCACCCGGGCAATGCGGGAAACCGGCGAGGCAATCCGTGAGGTTGAAGCAGCCATCGGCGAGGTTTCGCGAATGAATTACCAGATCGCATCGGCCTCGGAAGAGCAGGCAGCCACGTCGCTTCAGATCAATGAGAACATCCATTCCATCGCCAACCGGAACAACGATGTGGTATCCGAGGCGGAGCGGGTCAGAACCATGGCTTCAGACCTTGAGGCGGTCACCGAAAAACTGAATGAACTGGTGAAGCTGTATCGCATCTAAACCTTCCAGGAACTGATGTCGGAGAGTCGTCCGGCTTTCCGACGTTGGTCTGATATTCACCGCGCTGATGCCGAACATTCACCGGCCCGCGGTTGAACTCTCGTTAATTGCTGCAATAGTTAAAGGTGACTTCATGCTGTGGAGTCCTTTCATCAGGCTATTGCCCGGTATGGGATTGCTTTCCCGGTCGATGCGTTGCTGAAAGGGCTTCGAAAGAGCCTTCCGGACTACGCGGATAACGACGAAAAAGGAGGCACCACATGTCGAACGAAAGTCTCAGTAAAGACAGTCTGAATACCCTTTCCAGCCTGGATGCTGGCGGTAAAACCTTTCATTACTACAGCCTGCCCAAGGCTGCGGACACCCTCGGCGACCTGAATCGCCTGCCGTTTTCGCTCAAAGTGCTGATGGAAAACCTTCTGCGCAATGAGGATGGCACCACCGTGGACAGAAGCCACATTGATGCCATGGTGCAGTGGATGAAGGATCGCTGTTCCGACACTGAAATCCAGTTCCGGCCTGCCCGCGTGTTAATGCAGGATTTCACCGGCGTGCCCGGCGTCGTCGACCTGGCTGCCATGCGTGAGGCGGTCAAGGCAGCCGGTAAGGATCCGGCGATGATCAACCCGCTGTCGCCGGTGGACCTGGTGATCGACCACTCTGTGATGGTGGACAATTTTGGCGACGCCTCTGCGTTCAAGGACAACGTTACCATCGAGATGGAACGCAACCAGGAACGCTACGAGTTCCTGCGCTGGGGCCAGCAGGCGTTCGACAATTTCCGTGTGGTGCCACCGGGCACGGGTATATGTCACCAGGTAAACCTGGAATACCTCGGCAAGACCGTCTGGCAGAAGGACCAGGACGGCAAGACCATCGCGTACCCGGACACCCTCGTGGGCACAGACTCCCATACCACTATGATCAACGGCCTGGGCATTCTTGGCTGGGGCGTTGGCGGCATCGAAGCGGAAGCCGCCATGCTGGGCCAGCCCGTCTCCATGCTGATTCCGGAAGTGGTGGGCTTCAAGGTCACCGGCAAGCTTCGTGAGGGCATCACCGCAACAGATCTGGTGCTCACCGTCACCGAAATGCTGCGCAAGAAAGGCGTGGTGGGCAAGTTCGTGGAGTTCTATGGCGACGGCCTGAAGGACATGCCGGTGGCAGACCGGGCCACCATCGCCAACATGGCCCCGGAATACGGCGCCACCTGCGGGTTCTTCCCGGTAGATGAGCAGACCATCAAATACATGCGCCTGACCGGCCGTGAGGAAGAACAGCTGGAGCTGGTGGAAGCCTACGCCAAGGCCCAGGGCTTGTGGCGTGAGCCCGGCCATGAGCCGGTGTACACCGACAACCTGGAACTCGACATGGGCGAAGTTGAGGCCAGCCTTGCCGGCCCCAAACGCCCGCAGGATCGTGTTGCCCTGAAAAACATGAAGTCGTCCTTTGAGCTTTTGATGGAAACCGCTGAAGGGCCGGCTGAGAACCGTGAGGCGAATCTTGAGTCTGAGGGCGGCCAGACTGCCGTAGGCGTCGATGACAGCTACGAGCACCATGCCAGCCAGCCCCTTGAGATGAATGGCGAGAAAAGCCGGCTCGATCCGGGCGCCGTGGTCATTGCGGCGATCACGTCCTGCACCAACACCTCAAATCCGAGCGTTATGATGGCCGCAGGCCTGATCGCCCAGAAAGCGGTCCAGAAGGGACTGAGTACCAAGCCCTGGGTCAAGACATCGCTGGCGCCGGGTTCCAAAGTCGTCACTGACTATCTGAAAGTGGGTGGCTTCCAGGACGATCTGGACAAACTCGGCTTCAACCTCGTCGGCTATGGCTGCACAACCTGCATCGGCAACTCCGGGCCTCTGCCGGACGCGGTAGAGAAAGCCATCAGTGATGGTGACCTGACCGTGGCCTCTGTGCTCTCCGGCAACCGGAACTTCGAAGGCCGGGTGCATCCGCTGGTGAAAACCAACTGGCTGGCATCGCCGCCTCTGGTGGTTGCCTATGCGCTGGCCGGCAACGTGCGCCTGGATCTCTCAAAAGATCCGTTGGGCAACGACAAGGATGGCAACCCGGTGTACCTGAAGGACCTCTGGCCGAGCCAGCAGGAGATCGCTGAAGCGGTGGAGAAAGTGAAGACCGATATGTTCCGTAAGGAATACGCGGAAGTCTTCGATGGCGACGCCACCTGGAAGTCCATCAAGGTGCCGGAAAGCAAGGTGTACGAGTGGTCCGACAAGTCCACCTACATCCAGCATCCGCCATTCTTCGAAGGCCTGAAGGAAGAGCCGGATGCGATCGACGATATCAAGGATGCCAACATACTGGCACTGCTGGGCGATTCGGTGACTACCGACCACATCTCACCGGCCGGTTCCTTCAAGCCGGACACCCCTGCCGGACAATACCTGCAGGAGCACGGTGTCGAGCCGAAAGACTTCAACTCCTATGGCTCTCGCCGGGGTAACCACGAAGTCATGATGCGTGGCACCTTTGCCAATGTGCGTATCAGGAACGAAATGCTCGACGGCGTGGAAGGCGGTTACACCAAATTCGTGCCCACGGGCGAACAGATGGCGATTTACGATGCCGCCATGAAGTATCAGGAGAAAGGCACGCCGTTGGTGGTCATTGCCGGCAAGGAGTACGGTACCGGCTCAAGCCGCGACTGGGCGGCCAAGGGTACCCGTCTTCTGGGTGTGAAAGCTGTGGTGGCCGAATCCTACGAGCGCATTCACCGCTCCAACCTGATCGGTATGGGCGTAATGCCACTTCAGTTCCCGGAAGGCACGGACCGCAAGAGCCTCAAGCTCACCGGTGAGGAAACCATCAGCATCGAAGGCCTGTCTGGTGAGATCAAGCCGGGACAGACCCTCAAGATGACGGTGAAGTACAAGGACGGATCCACGGAGACCTGCGAGCTGAAATCTCGCATCGACACCGCCAACGAGGCCGTCTACTTCAAGCATGGCGGCATCCTCCATTACGTGGTGCGGGAAATGTTGCGCACTGCCTGAGTGGACAGGGTGAAATGGCATAGCGGGCGGCCGCTATGCCGAATTCAAGAGATCAATGAGAGAAACGAGAGAGACATTATGACCGATCAACCGTTTCTGACGGACGTCAAAACCCTTCGCGAAAGGGCCCGCAGACATATTGAAGAAGGGGCCCTGACCGAGGGCTATGGCGCCAACCGCGACAATGTCGTAAAAATCCTGAACGAGGCGCTGGCGACCGAGATCGTCTGCACCTTGCGTTACAAGAGCCACTATTTCCGTGCAGATGGCATCAATGCCAATGTTGCTGCCCAGGAATTCCTGGAGCATGCCGATCAGGAACAGCAGCACGCCGATTGGCTGGCCGAACGTATCGTGCAGTTGGGTGGGAAACCGAACTTCTCGCCCGAAGGTCTTTTAACGAGGTCCCACGCTGAGTTCGTTGAGGGCGATACATTACGGGAAATGGTAGTGGAAGATTTGGTGGCGGAGCGGATTGCCATCGACAGCTACCGCGAAATTGCCCGTTATCTGGGCGATCAGGACCCGACCTCACGGCGGATTATCGAGGAAATCCTGGCTCAGGAAGAGGAGCACGCCGACGATATGGCGGGCTTGCTTGAAGGTCTGGATAGCTAAGCCGCCTGACCGTGGAGAGTAAAAGTGCTGCCTTTCAGGCAGCGCTTTTATTGCCGGTTTAGGCGACTGGCAAACTCAACCAGAAACAGGCGCCATGCCCTTCCTCTGAGTCAAACCCCACATCTATGCCTTCACTTGCTCCAACGGCAGTCCCAGCCAGAAAGTTGAGCCCCTTCCTTCCCGTGACTCGAATCCGACATCTCCTCCCATCTGTGTCATGATTTCTTTCGTGATGGCCAGACCGAGACCTGTTCCCCGTTTGCCACGTGTGTCGGAACTGTCTGCCTGAGCGAATTTCTGGAAAATTCTGCCGCGGAAATTATCAGGAATGCCAGGTCCCTGATCAGTAACGAGGATACGGACAAGATCATGTTCGACCTCGGTGCATACCAAAACCTCACCTTCAGGGGGCGAGAACTTGATGGCGTTAGACAGCAAATTGGTAAATGCCTGGCCCAAGCGCGAGCGATCGATTTTCGCCATGCAGTTGGGGCTACTGTCTTCGATCTGCACAGAAACGCCGCTGTCCAGGGCGTAGGTTTTGAGACGTTCTGCCGACTCCTCAATGACGGGGCCAAGTTCCTGTATACGCAGGTTCATGGTCATCTTGCCGGAAACAAGTTTTTCCATGTCTAACAGGTCGTCCACCAGTTGTTTCAGCTGCTCGGCATTACGATGGGCGATAGACACCATACGCTCAGCCTGTGAGGGAAGCGCGCCCAAAGTTCCGCTTTCGACCAGGCCAAGAGAACCCGATATGGAGGTCAGCGGCGTACGGAGTTCATGGCTTACCGTTGAGATGAACTCGCTTTTCATCCGGTCGACTTTTTTGCGCTCGGAAATATCTTCTATGAGGGTCCAGATCAGCGGTTGGCCAGAGGGGTTGCTGATTCTCATACCGCGGACGATGGCAGGATAGGTTGAACCATCCGCGCGCACGATCTCGACTTCATAAGGCCCGAAACGTCTTTCGCTCTGAAGTTCGGCGATGATTTGCTGTCGATGGTTTTCGAAGTCCGGGGGCAGAAGCTCAAAATAGTCCATTGCCATCAATTGGTCACGGCTGTATCGGGTAGGCCCTAGCAGAGCCTCGTTCACGTCAAGAAACGCTCCTGATACATAGTCATTCAGCGCTATGCCAATGGGCGACAGTTCGTAGAGTCTCCGGAGCTGAACTTCGCTTTCCTGAAGGGCCAGTTCGGTTTGTTTTGCCTCGTCAATGTCAGCAATGTAACCGTGCCACATGGTACTGCCGTCTGGCATCCGTTCCGGTGATGACTTGCCCTCTACCCAGCGCCAGCCGGATTTGCCGTCTGTTACACGATAGTGACTGTGCCAGAGAGTCAAGGACTCCTCAGATCTCTCAATACTGGCTGCTACCTTGGGAAAATCATCGGGATGGATCTTGGTGAAGCAGATCGAGGCATCTTCATGTGCCTCCTCTGCTGTAACACCGTAGATGTCCGTGATGCCGGGGCTGGTGTAGGGAAACGAAACACGGCCATCCGGCCACTGTTGATACTGATAGAGCATGCCCGGCGTCTGTTCTACCAGTTTGGTGAGCATCTGCACACTGAGCTGCCTCTCAATGAGGGCTCCAACCCAGCGTGCCAGGAGAGTCACGAACTTGATTTCAGTATCCGAGAAGTCCTGTTCCCTCGGTTCTGGCGAAGAAAAGTTGAGGGTTCCGTACAAACGGTCTTTGATGAAAATGGGCGCAGCCAGGTAGCTCTCAAGCCCGAACTTGTCGTAGCACCGGTGATCGCGATAGCTCGATCTGGCCATGTGTGCAATGGCCAGGCTTTCCCGCGAACCGAGGAGCATTGAACAATAGGTGTCTTTCAGTGGAAAGCTGGCATTCTGCTCCAGTCCGGCATCCTCGGGGGCGACGAACCACCGGATGGAATAAACGTTACTATGGATCTCGCTGACTATTCCGAGAGGCAGCTTCAGGTAGTCAGACCCGAGCCGAAGGGCTTTTTCGATGCGAATGTCATCATTGGTTTCGGTGTCCAGGGCCAGATCATTGAGAATGGCCAGCGCTTCGTTCTGATGCTGGATCTTGCTCAGGTTGCTCATTTCCTCTGTGATATCGGCGTGGGTGCCATACATCATCAGTGGTTCATCGTTCTCGGTCCATTCAAACACCTGGCCGCGATCGTGCACCCAAACCCAATGGCCGTTCTTATGCTTCATCCGACACCGGTAGTCGTACTCGGACAATTCACCGGCAAAATGAGCTTTTAGCAATCGCTCTGATTCAGGCAGATCATCCGGATGTGCGAAGGCTAACCATGTCTTGATACTGACAGGCTCCAGCTCATCAAGCGTGTAGCCGCAAATGTTGGCCCAGCGCTCGTTGAAAACGGTTTCCCCGGTTTGTACGTTCCACTCCCAGGTGCCAATTCTCGTACCTTCAATAATAGCCCGTGACCTTCGCTCGCTGTGTTTGAGTTCCCGGTAGAACTCGGTTGCCGCCTGCATGTTGATTTCGCGCTCGACACAGTCGGCCATTTCACGAAGAAGGGATTGGTCCTCCTTATCGAAGGAGCGCGGAGTCGCGTCAATCAGGCAGAGCGTCCCCAATCTGAAGCCTTCGCTGTTGTGGAGGGGGGCGCCCGCGTAGAAGCGTATATTCGGGGCCTCGGTAACCAGCGGATTGTCGGAGAAGCGAGGATCCTCCATGGTGTCTTCGATGATCAGGGTGCCCGAGTCAAGAATGGTGTGACCGCAGAAGGATACGTCGCGGGACGTTTCCGAAGCTGCGAGCCCCTGGCAGGACTTGAACCATTGCCGGTTTTTGTCCACCAGGCTAACCAGCGCAATGGGAACCCGGAATGCCTTGCGGGCCATACGGGTGTAACGATCAAACCGCTCTTCAGGCTCCGTATCGAGCAGGCCCGTACGTTCAAGCGCCGCCTGGCGCTCAGTCTCCTCGGGGGGGATTTCCGGCGCTTTCATTAACCTTATTCCTACTGACCATGTTTTGGGGTAGCTCAACCCAGAAATTGGCTCCGTTGTCGTAAAAATAGCCGACTTCACAGTTCATGAGCTTTGCCAACTCCCGGCAGATCGCGAGGCCAAGCCCCGTCCCGGCTTTGGACCTGGCGGAGCCAGAATCGGCCTGGGCGAATCGCTGGAACAACCTGGGCAGGAAGCTCTCCGGAACGCCTGGGCCTTCGTCTGATACGGTAATTCGAACCATGCCAGTTGAGGTTGATTCTGACGAGATCCTTACAGAGCCTCCTACGGGAGAAAACTTGATGGCATTGCTGATGAAATTATCCAATATTTGTCTAAGTCTGGTTGGATCAGCGGTGACGAATTTCTCTGTGCAATGTCCAAGCGTCAGAGGAATGCGGTAGTGGCTCGCCATGGCCCGATTTCCATCGCAGGCATCCCTTATAGCTGTTGCAGGATCAACTGTCTCCAGATCGATGGGCATCTGCCCTGCCATGGCTTTGTTGAAGTCCAGCAGGTCGGATATCAGCCGTTGCAACTGTTCGCTATTCCGAAAAGCAACGTCGACCATCGAGTCAGCTTTATCTGGCAGTTTCCCCGCTGCGCCTGAGCGCAGCAGTTTCAGTGCGCCGTTTATCGAGGTCAAAGGCGTGCGCAGCTCATGGCTTACGTTCGAGACAAAGTCGTCTTTCATGATGTCCAGCGCCTCGCGTTCCTTCATCAGCTTGTTAAAGGCGCGGGCTACGTTTCTGACCTCTGGCGGGCCTTTAAGAGACAATCGGTTTGCCGCAAAACCCTCCGTCGCCATTTCCCGTATCCTGAGCGACATTCTCTCCAATGGAAGCGTTGTTGCCCGGGCGAGTAGCCAAGCTATGGCTGCCAGTGCCAGAAGAGCCACGGCACTGGCAGCAAGGAACTTGTCGAAAGAGGCCCGTGCCGGTTGTGTTGCCTGTTGGTAGGGCACTGCTCTTAGAAACATCCAGCCCACGCGGTCAAGATGTTGCGTAGCGTAGATCCACTTTTTTCCAGAATGGTCGGAAACAACGCCTGAGGTCTGGCCGGACAATGCCGCATCAATAATCAGATCCTCGCCTGGTGGCGGCAGATCGGGCATCGGATTGGCGACGGAGAGCGTATCCACCTGCATGAAATGGCCGGTGTCGATGACCTTGAACAGGGCGCCAAAAGAGGCATCTTCCTGCTTCGGTATGATCCCGGCCTCGGCCAGGTTGATGATTCCTCCGGCGAAACCAAGTAAATCCCCATCGTCACTACTGATAGGGTAAAGAAAAGATAGGAGCAGAAGCCCGGTTGTCCTGCCAATAATTGGCCGGCTGATGACGGGTTCCCGGGTTTTGTAGGCCTCGCGAAAGTGCTGCCGGTCAGCGTAAGAGGTGCCTATACGATTGGGTACGTAAACGTTTTCGGCGATTGCCACGCTGTCTTCGTCGAAGACCAACAGGCCTGCCTCGAAGTACTCGGATAAAGCCGATTGCCGACCGAGCAGAGCTTCGATGCGATCTTTTGAGAGTCGGTTTTTACCATCCGTCAGAGTAGCGGCGAAAGCGCCCAGAGCCTGTATGCGCACCTGGAGATCCTGATCGACTCGATTGGCGATTGACTCGGCGTCCAGAAGCTGGCGCTGGGTGAGAACGTTTTCGAAATCCCGGATCAGCTCGTTGTAGGCTGTCGCTGAAAGAACGACGACAGTCAAAAAGCTACTCAAGACAGCAATAAGGGCAACGCGGCTGCCAATAGAAAGATTCCTCAAATTCAGCCCTTCAGGTCGTAGCGGTAGCAGTTGAAACGTGTTTTCATTACCGAGAGAGTAATTGAATTTGCCGGCGTGGCAAATAGTCCACCAGGAGTATTGATGTGGCCTTGGAGTCGACAGGCAAGATTTCTTCACGGCTGGAAGTGCTCAGGCAAAGATTCCTTGAGCGGGCCAAAGAAGATATTCAGCAATTGCGAACATTGGCAGAGAAAACCCGGCGTGGTGAGTTCTCTGCCGACGGATTGTTGTTTTGCTATCAAAGCCTGCACAAGTTGTCCGGTTCGGCGGGGACATTCGGCCTTCCAGAGCTAGGTGAAGCTGCCAAGGCACTGGAAAAGGAGTTAAAAGGTCAAGCTGAGAGTCTTGGCGCTCTCGACGACGTCCTCAGCCATCCTATCGACATTCCCGACGGATTTGCAGATGGAATAGACGCGCTCGCAGAGCTTGTTGAAGTCAAGAGTCAGGCGGTTGACCAGGATAGTAGCTTTACCGAGGAGCCCACGACCTACAAGGGTAGCCAGGGCATGCAGGTGAGCGTTCTGCTCGTGGAAAAGGGGGAAGAACGCCTCGCGATGCTGGAGAAGGAGATGGCTCCGTATGGCTTTTCCTTCACCCGTGTAGATTGTAATGATGCCGGCGCACTTGGCAACGCATTGGCTGAGGTCCGCGGAGCAGCGGCCATTTTGTGTCGGGAATCGGCTCTTTCAGATGTTATGTCCATACGGAACACGTCTTTTGAGGAAAGCTCTCGTCGTCGCCTGCCGGTAATCTGCCTTGGCAGCGATAATTCTTTCCAGAACCGCTACAGAGTGGCCGAGACCGGAGCGTATGCATTCTTCCCGGATCCGGTGGACATACCTGAACTTGCCGAAAGGATTGAGTCGCTTGCCATTGAACGCAGCGCCAATGTACAGGGGCGGGTGCTGATCGTCGAAGACGATGCCGAGCTGGCCGAACACTATTGTCTGGTGTTGCAGGCGGCCGGTATTGAGGCGCAAGCAGTGTCAGAGCCTTTTCACCTGACGTCCAGCCTTGCAGATTTTGTGCCGGACATCGTCCTGATGGATGTTCAGATCGGCGACTATTCCGGTGTCACGCTCGCCCGGCTGATTCGGTTCGAGCCACGGTGGTTGAGCCTGCCAATCATTTATCTCTCTTCTGAGGATGATCGCGAAAACCAGCTGGAGGCTTTGTCCAAGGGCGCGGATGAATTCCTGATGAAGCCGGTCTCGGATAGTTATCTGGTCCGGTCGGTGCGCATTCGTTGTTACCGGGCCCGTCAGCTTTCCGAGCTTATGAACCGGGATAGCTTGACCGGTCTTCTGAAACATTCATTGATCAAGGAAGAGGTTGAAAAAGAACTGGCAAGATGTCGTAGGAGTGGTCACCGGTCCTGTGTTGTTATGCTTGAT
Organism: Marinobacter flavimaris; assembly: GCF_045057155.1. Classification (NCBI taxonomy): domain Bacteria; kingdom Pseudomonadati; phylum Pseudomonadota; class Gammaproteobacteria; order Pseudomonadales; family Marinobacteraceae; genus Marinobacter; species Marinobacter flavimaris. Next base: position 3,254,611 of record NZ_CP171359.1, on the reverse strand, counting down.
CTCGATCATTTCAAGACGGTAAACGATACTTGGGGCCACTCGCAGGGTGATATCGTGATTCGCACCCTTGCCAACCTTCTGAGAAATCGGTTGCGCGAGACTGATATGATCGGTCGTTACGGAGGCGAGGAGTTTCTGGTGGTTTTACCTGAGTGTGATGTTTCTGCGGCCAAAGACCTGATTCGTGGAATTGGTGAAAGCTTTTCCGAACTTTCTTTCGTGGCGGGAGAGTCCAGCTTTCAGGTTACTTTCAGCGCAGGCATTGCCGCGATTAATGATTTTACCAACGGTGAGGATGCCCTGAATGCCGCCGATCAGGCGCTTTATGAGCGCAAACGCGGTGGCCGTGACGGGGTGACCGTTTACTCTTCCAAATAATGTCCGTTGTACGCTTAGGGTGGTCATTTGAAAGCGCTGATTCTTGAAGACGATGATCTCATTGCAGAGTTGCTGGAAACTGTCGTCGCGGGCCTATACTCGGGTGTGTCTGTTGTGCTCGCCGATACTCTCGGTGAAGCGCTCAGGCAGGTAAAAAATAACCGGTTTGACCTTTACATTGCGGACAGAAATCTGCCGGATGGATCGGGGCTGGAACTTGTCAGGCAGGTGCGTCAACTGGATCGTGATGTTCCCATTGTGATGGTTTCCGGCCGCTCTGATCGGGAGTCTGTGTTGCAGGCGGCTCATTACGGGATCGACGGTTACATGACCAAACCCTTCGATGTGGCGAACCTCCACGAACGGCTTGGAAAGCTACTGAAAGTCGATCAGACCTCTGAAGCGCCGGACCTCAAGACATTGCTCCGTGATTCACTGGAGGAAGTGATTCAGTTGCCCTCCGATGTGGACCCTTCGGACATTCTTGAATTAATCGGTCGCCAGGGAGATCTTTCCGCGGCGCAGCTGGCTGAGCGCTGGCGAGAAGAGGCCAGCCTCACCGCCCGTTTGCTGGATGTGGCCAACAGCAGCTCATTCAGGCGTTCCGGCAAGCCCGTTGAAACTCTGAGAGATGCTATCGGGTCTCTGGGCGTACCTCTTGCACTGAACCAGGCTTTGGCGTTGTCGCTGGATGTATCCAACAAGCTGCAGCATGAGCCGCTACGCGAGCTTTCAAAAACCTACCACGAATGCGCCTTGCAGGTGGCAAAAGAGGCCCAGCGATTGGCGATCAGCCTGAAGAAACAACCCCTCCCGCTTCAAAAAGCCGGGTTGCTAAGCCGCCTGGGCGAGCTCGCTGTTCTCAAGGTACTCAACCAGTATGCTGCAGCCGGAGGTGAAATCGGAACGGCAGAGGCGGAAAAGGTTCTGGAGGAGTGGGCACAGGCTTATGGAAACCGGCTCAAGGTTCAATGGCGCTTGCCGCTGGGGGTCCGGGAGCTGATCGGTGCCGTCCATTTTCTGCCCAACGATTGCACCCGTGAGGAACGGCTGATTATGCGTGCTGCCTCTCTTTTGGCTTCAGGCGAGCAGGACTCCGAGGAATGCCGCAGGCTGATTAGACGCATTGGTATGGAAACCGAAGAAACAGAGCGGGAGAAAAGTAATGGAGAGTAAACAACAAAACTTGCCTCAGAAGATTCTGTATGTTGAGGATGATCCGGATATTCGGGCAGTCGCGGAAATTGCTCTGGAGGATGTCGGCGGCTTTTTAACGGCGATTTGCGAGTCCGGCGCTGAGGCTGTGGAGAGAGCCCCAGAATTCGAGCCGGAACTGATTTTGCTGGACGTTATGATGCCGGGAATGGATGGTCCTACGACGTTGCAGGCACTGCGTGAGCTTGATGGGATGGAGACAGTGCCAGTCATCTTTATGACCGCCAGGCTACAGAAATCCGAAATCGAGGAATATCAGGCGTTGGGAGCGCTCGGTGTCATACCGAAGCCCTTTGACCCCATGAACCTTTCAGAACAGATTGCTCAGATTCTGGCAGATGCGGTGGGGCGAGATTTCCGGTAGTCTGGCCAGCCTGAGCCCTGTTTAGACTGATGAGGTAGTCATGTCATCCTCCCCATCCCGGGACGAATTGAAAGCCAAGCTGAATCTTGAGACTTCTCGCATCCGCTGGCACGATCTGCAGACCTACTTTGCGAGGGGGCAGGTCGTCAGGGTGTCGCCGGACCTGGATCTGCTTGAAGTGGCGACTGAGTTGGCGGCGGATAACAAAGCCCGTTTCGAACAGTGGATGAACGATGGACGCGTTGGTGAGGTTGCGCCGGACACCGCGCAGGATTGGTATGATCGCAATGCGGAACTCTGGGCGGTCGTCATCGCACCCTGGGTTCTCGTGCAGGACAGGTCAGGGCATGTTCTGCACTGACAGAATGGCATCATGAAGCTCCACTATTTCCACGGCCGTAGCCCGCTTCGGGATCTCGTCATGGTGAAAGACGGCCAACGCATCGAGCTACACATCCGGCCAGCAGGCGGCGGTCATTGGGGCCTGGTAGCTCTGGCTGGCCCTGACCGGGGGCGCCCGGATGGGCAGTTCTGCCGTGGGCCCTGGCCAACCCAGGCCCGGGCTGAATCGGTTCTCAGAAGCGTCGCCGGCACCATGATGGGAAAAGGCTACGAGCCGAAGCCCGGAGATTATGCGGTCTGGTCCGTTACCGCCCAACGTCTTGCCCGCACCATCGGCGTTCCGCAGGGTGAACAGGCCAGCCCGGATGCCGACCCCGACCAGTTCAAACCCCTGACCTGATAACCCCCTTTTCGTTTCGAGGACGCCATGCTGACTGGAGCCTTGCTCATTCTTGCTCCCCTGTTCCTGGGTTTTGCCATCGCCCTGGAAAACCGCCGGGCCATGACGGTGATCCATTACATGGTGGAGGCACTGGTTTACTTCATCCTGTTGCTGCTGGGCCTGGGGCTTGGCCAGATGGAGGGCCTGGCGGCGCAACTAGGTGGCATGGCGACTCAGGTACTGGCACTGGTGCTGGTGCTTTTCGTCGCCAACATGTTTGGGCTCTGGATGTTCCACCGCTGGCAGCCAATGTCCATCGAGCGGGTCGAGGGCAGTGTCAGCCCCGGATACCGCCGGCTTTTTCTGGCTGGCCTGAAACCGCTGGTGGCGGTTATTGCCGGGCTGCTTGCCGGCTACTACCTGTTGCCGGACATGCCCATGGCGGAACAGCTGGCGACCTGGTCCCTGATGTTGCTGCTGTTTCTGATCGGCCTGCAGTTGCGCAATGCCGGGCTTTCGCTGCGCAAACTTCTGATGAATCGTCAGGGGCTCGGTATCGCGCTGGCTCTGACGCTCAGTTCCCTGGTGGCCGGTGCCCTGTTGATACCCTGGCTTGGGTTGCCCTGGCACGACGCCCTGGCGGTTGCCTCCGGGTTTGGCTGGTACTCGCTGTCCGGCATTGTCATCGGCGAAGCCCTTGGCCCTGCCTGGGGCGGCGTGGCCTTCCTCAATGATGTGCTCAGGGAGATTGTTGCGTTGGCAATCATCCCCTTGTTGATTGCCAACAGGCCGGCCATGGCTATTGGTTATGGTGGCGCTACCGCCATGGACTTCACCCTGCCGGTTATCCGCAGCAGTGGCGGGCTGACCTGTGTTCCGGTGGCGATCGCCTCCGGTTTCTTGCTGTCTTTTCTCTCGCCGGTGCTGATGGGGGTGTTCCTGTCTTTGGGATAAATTGACGCGGTGCAAGGCAAGTTGCGGTTTTACGGGTAGTATGTGAAGCAGTAAACTGTCGTTTATTGACAAATGTTAATGTCTTTGCCCGGTCCGGAGCCTGATGCAACGCCGTGAATTCCTTGGTCTATCGATAGCAGCCGGACTGTCCGCGGCGGGATTGCCGGGTTGCAGTGATTCCGGCCCGCTGAGGTTCGGTATCCACCCCTGGATCGGCTACGAGCCGCTGTACCTTGCCCGTGATTTCAACTGGTTGCCGGATACGGTTGCGCTGGTGCCGGGCACGTCTGCCAAAGACTCCATGGAGGGCCTTATTTCAGGGGCGCTTGATGGGGCGGCGCTGACTCTGGATGAAACCATACGGGTCCGGTCGAGTGGGCTGGAACTGGTTGTGGTTGCCGTCGCTGATGTGTCCGCCGGCGCCGATGTACTGATGGTCAAGCCATCGATCACGGAATTGACAGCCCTCAAGGGGCAGCGTATTGCGGTGGAGCTGAACGGCGTCTCGGGCGTTATGCTGTTTAAAATCCTTGAGGTAGCGGGGCTCGGTCGCAGCGACGTGATAAAAGTGGATTTGCCGGTAAGCCAGCATGCACAAGCCTGGTCCCGCGGTGAAGTGGATGCTTCGGTATGCTACGAGCCAACAGCGTCACTCATAGAGAACGCCGGAGGCGTCAGACTCTTCGATAGTAGCGACATTCCGGAAACCATCTTCGATGTGCTGGTGGTGACCCGGAAAGCGGCAGAGAGCAATTCCAGAGCGGTTCGCGACCTGTTGACCGGACATTTTACCGGCCTGCAGCACCTGGTGCGGAGCATGCACGACTCAATGTACCGGATTGCCACCCGTCAGGGGATCAGTCCGGACGAGGTTCGCATGGCACTGGCCAGCGTTATGCTGCCGGATCTGGCCGCGAACCAGCGTTATCTCAGAGCAGCCGGACCCATCGAAACCATGGCCGGATCCCTGTCTCGCCTTATGCTGGCAGAGGGGATGATTGACCAGAATCCTGGCATCCAGCGCATGTCAGATCCTTCGTTTCTGCCAGCGAGGGTCTCTTGAATATTCGCCGGTTTGTTGCCTGTCTTTGTTTTCTGTTTGCCACGGAATTTGTGGCGATGGCATCAGCCAGTGCCGATGAAACACTGACTATGGGTGTATTCGCCTATCGGCCGGACAGTGTGCTTCAGGAACGTTACCAGCCTCTGACGGACTACTTGTCCAGGGAAACCGGCATATCCGTAAGGCTGGAGGTTCTCAATCAGGAGAATATGAGCCGGGCGATCGCCGCCAACCGGCTCGATTTTTTTCTTACCAATCCCAGCCATTTTCTACTGATCCGAAGCGAACGCAGTCTGACCGGCGTTCTGGCGACTCTGGTCAGGCGCTCCGGCCAGTCTTCGACCGGCAGTCTTGGTGGCGTGATCTTTACCAGGGCCGAGCGCGACGACATTGAACAGCTTGCCGATATCCGTGATAAAACCATTGCCTCGCCCGGTGTCCATTTCCTCGGGGGCTACCAGACCCAGGTTCTCGAGCTGATGGATGCCGGTATTGATATCCGCAGAGTGAATCTGATCCGGTTTATGGGCACCCACGACCGAGTGGTTCGTTCGGTTCTCTCCGGAGATGCCGATGTAGGCTTTATCCGAACCAGCATTCTGGAGCAGATGGCGCAGGAAGACCCTGATCTGTTTACCAAGGTAAAGGTTCTGAACCGTCAGCGGCTGGCGGGTTTCCCTTACGTTGTTTCAACCCGTCTATACCCGGAATGGCCCCTGGTGGCGCTGCCCCATGTAAACGAGCGGGCTGTCCGTCGTATCGCGTCGGCGCTTTTTGCCATTGAGCCGGAAGACGAGGTGGCGCTGTCAGTGGGCATTTCGGGTTTTTCGCCGCCCGCAGACTACCAGTCGGTTGAGTACCTGGCTCGCACTCTGCGGGTAACGCCCTACGACCAGGTGCCCCAACTTACCTGGGTGGATGCATTGCACCAGTATCGGCTCTGGGTCTTTACCATTCTGGTGTTGCTCATGTTGCTGGTGGCATTGTCGCTCTGGCTGGGCAAGAGCAAGCGGCAGCTGGCCGCGGAACAGAGGCGTCTGCGCCAGCTTATCCGGGGTTGGCCACAAGCTGCATTGCTGATCCGCGGTGGACTTTTCATCGACACCAACCGGGCTTCTGTTGACCTGCTCAGGTACACCTCCAGTGAATCACTGGTCGGCAAGGATCTGGCGGTCTTTTCGCCGGAATTCCAGCCAGACGGGCAGATCTCCCGACAGAAAATGGCGCCCATGCTGGCCCGGGTTTCGGCGGGTCAGGTGGAACAGTGCGAATGGGTTCTGAATCGCTCTGACGGCACGGAGATCTGGGTGGAGCTTACCATGGCGCCCGTCCACACCGAGGACGAACCGGAAGCTCTGATTCTTTGCTCCCTGTATGAAATCACTCTCCGGAAACACGCGGAACAGCGGCAGCGGCTGGCGGCGAGCGTCTTCGAATACGCCCGCGAGGCTATTTTCATTACTGATAATCACGGCATCGTGATTGATGCCAACGATGCGTATCTGGCGATAACCGGCCGACCCCGCAAACGTGCTATTGGACGACTGCCCCCCTTACCGGTGGAGGAAGGCAGCGGTATTTTCGCCAGTGCCCGGTCTCAGGGCTTCTGGTCCGGAGAGTTTGCCAGCAGGCGCAATGATGGCGAGCCGATTACCTTGTCGGTAACACTCAGCAGCGTTCGTGGCGATCATGGCGCAGTCTCGCATTTTGTCGGTATTTTCAGTGACATCAGTCGGCTAAAAGAGCAGGAAAGAAAGCTCCGGATCATGGCCCATTACGATGCCTTGACCGGAATGCCTAACCGGGTTCTGTTTGCCGACCGATTGCAGCAAGGCATGGCTCTTACCCGGCGTCAGAGCGGCAAACTGGCGGTGGTTTATATTGATCTGGACGAGTTCAAGCCGGTAAACGATGCCTTCGGTCATGAGGCGGGTGACCAGTTGCTTGTCGAGGTGGCCGCCCGTATGCGTTCGGAACTCCGGCAAGAGGATACTCTGGCGAGGCTCGGTGGTGATGAGTTTGCGGCCATCGTGATGAATGTTCAGGACGACGCATCTCTTGAGACCCTGTTGGTACGTCTTTTGGCGCGGGTGGCAGAACCTGTCTGGGTTGCCGATCACAGCGTCGAAGTTTCAGCCAGTATCGGCTACACGCTGTTCCCGCAGGCAGAGGATCTGGACGGCGACCAGCTCCTGCGCCAGGCCGACCAGGCCATGTATCAGGCCAAGCACCGGGGCCGCAATCGCTATGTCCGATTCTCTGATCCATCTTCCTGATAGCAGCCGTTGAACCACTCTATTCCGAGCTGTCCGCGGCTGTCAGCGTTCTCAGGCGAGGAATTTCCTGACATCAATCTTGTAGGTTTCCGGATCAACGGCTCGCAGAATCCGGTCCTGTGTGCCCGGTTTCGCGAGATCGAGGGTATCTACTGTGATCGGCATGCGGAATTTGGTGTGGTACATAACGCGCACAGTCGGCAGCCTCTGGTCACTTTCATTGGCTTCAACCACGACGCCAAGGCGACCACTTTCCAGAAGCACCAGCGAACCCACCGGGTAAAGGCCCAGGCACCGGATAAACTGTTTGACCAGACTGGGATCGAGGTGAGTGCCGCTCCACTCCAGAAGCTTCTTCAGACCCTGTGTTGGTGTCATACCCTTGTGATAGACCCGGTCTGCGGTGATGGCATCGTATACATCGCTGATCGCCACCATGCGACCGTATTCCGAGATCTCATCACCCTTCAGGCCCTCTGGATAGCCTGTGCCATCGAGGCGCTCATGGTGCTGAGCGGCCGTGATGACGGTGAGCTCACCAATGCCCTCTGTGGTAGCCAGAATGTCCCGTGAATGACGGGCATGGAGTTTCATCACCTCGAACTCTTCGGCAGTCAGGCGGCCGGGTTTGTGCAGTATCTCGTCGGGTGTAAGGATCTTGCCCAGGTCGTGGAGCAGGGCGCCAACGATAGTCTGGTGCAGAACGTCAGACGACAGGCCCCGGTAATTCCCGAAAAGGGACATCAGCACACTCAGGTTGACCGAGTGTTCCAGAAGATAATTGTCCTTTTCCCGGATGCGCCCCAGGCAGCTTAGTGCGTTGGCATTCCTGAGCACGGAGTGTTGCAGTTCGTCCGCCAACTGGTGGATGGGCGCCACATCAATAGCGCTGCCCACCTTGGCGTGGTTCATGAACTCGCCCACCAGCCCCTGGGCCTGACTATGGATCTGCTGCGCAATCACGATTTCTTCCGCAAGCGGAACATGCGGCCGCAAGCCCGGCGTCAGTTCACCCGCCTTTTGCAGGGCCGACTCGTTCCGACGATCCACTTCGGCGGCCGTTTCCGAGTCCTGGGAATCGAGGCCTTTTGAAGCGTCGATATAAACGAACTCCACCCCCATCCGGCGGATTTTCTCGATGGTTTCCTCTTTTTTGATAACACCTCGCTTGCGCTGGGTGTTGTGGGGAATCCAGTCGTTGTTCAGGTCGGTTATGTACATGCCGACCTTGAGTGCGGAAATGGGGACGCGCTTGATCATTCGCCGGGGAAAAACGTCCTCAGGCTGTTTGCGTAAGTCTTACCAATCACCTCGTCCAAGGGAAGTTCTTTCACCTCGGCGATTTTTTCGGCGACAAAAGGCAGGTAAAACGGTGCATTTTCCTTCCCGCGGTAGGGCACCGGGGTCAGGAAGGGTGAATCGGTTTCCAGCAGGATCTGCTCGATCGGCGCCATACGCACGATGTCACGCACGTTCTCCGCCTTGTTGAACGTGGTGATGCCGTTGAAGCCCAGGCACCAGCCCTGATCCAGGGCATAACGGGCAAGCCCGGGGCCGGACGTGAAGCTGTGAATGACGCCACGGCGCTTGAGGGTGGTCTCAAACTCGCCCAGGATCTCGATGGTATCCTCGTCGGCTTCCCGGCTATGAATCACCACGGGTCTGTCTGTGTCACAGGCGATCTGGAGCTGGCGCCGGAACACCTCGCGCTGCACGTCCCGGTCGGCGTTGTCGTAAAAATAGTCCAGCCCGATCTCGCCCACCGCAACGATCTTCTCGTCCCGGGCGTGGGCACGGATTTCGGCTTCCACGTCATCAGAATAGCTTTCAGCGTCGTGGGGGTGGATGCCCTGGGTGCCATACACCCAGGGCGCAACCTGGCTGAGTTCGCGTACTCTGGCAAGGTTGTCCGGGGACACCGCAATGGTGATCACTTTCTCGATATTGACCCCTCGTGCCTGCTCCAGGGTTTCCTCGAGCGGACGGTCCTTGAGGTAATCCAGGTGACAGTGGGTTTCAATGATCGGGTGATCAAATACGGGAATCTCGCGACGTTTTTTACTCATTGCCGGGTACTACACTCCATCGCAACCTGCAAACAGGCTGCTATTCTGTGAATTCGGGCTCACAAGTTTACCAGCTTGTACGATTGTTGACCTGTATTACCTCCATAGGGACTTGCACGGAGTAATTTGATGAGGTTGTCGGCGTTTACCAGTTCGTTTCTTTATGAACCCGGGAAACCGAGATTCCGGGATTACCCGACTTTTCTGGATGGCGATGACACCACCCTGCCAGGGTTGGAAGCCAGTCTGGATCAGATTGGTGAATATCAGCGCCGGCTCTGGGCAAACCAGTCCAGGGCGGTTCTATTGGTTACCCACGGCCCGGACACCAGCGGAAAAGACAGCCTGATCCGTACTCTGGCAACCTACGCCGACCCCGCTGGTTTCCATGCCTGGTCGTTCAGCCGGCCCAGGGGCGCCGAAACCCGCCATGACTTTCTCTGGCGGGTAACGCCGTTTCTGCCCGGATTTGGCCAGATGGTCGCTTTCAACCGCAGCCATCATGAAGCGGTGATCGCCGAGCGGGTTTGGCCGGTCCACGCGCCTGAAAGCTACAACTGGCAAAACCGTTACCGCTCCATCCGGAACTTCGAGAATCATCTGGTGGAAGAGGGCACCACGGTGATCAAGATCTGGCTCAACCTGTCTGAGGATGAGCATCGCCAGAGGCTTCTCAAGCGTCTGGACAAGCCGCGCAAGCGCTGGAAGTTTGATCGGTCCGATATCGATGGCTGGGAAAAACGCAGGGAGTACGAAGCGTTTGCCGAGGAAGCCATTGCCGCGACCCATACAGAGCAGGCACCCTGGTTTATCGTGCCGGGAGATCGGAAGCCCCAGGCGCGCCCGATTGTCGCAGCCATACTGGCTGAGCAATTGCAGAATCTGGCGCCGGAATATCCGAAAGAAGATGAAAGCGTTTTGAAAGAGTACCGGCGTCTGCTGGCGAAAAGCGGCGTGAAATAAACACAGGGGAGGAATGCATGCACATTGCTGTTGTTGGTGGCGGCGTGGTGGGAATGACCACCGCCTATGAACTGAATCGCCGGGGCCACCAGGTGACGGTGCTGGAACGTCATTCAATGGCCGGCAACGAGACCAGCAAGGCCAACGCGGCCCAGCGATCCTATGGCGTGGTGTATCCCTGGGCCGATCCCGCGATTGTGTTCAAGGCCATCCCCTGGATCCTCAAGCAGGATGGCCCCCTGAAGCTACGCTTCCCGCCGTCTGTGGAAACACTCAAGTTCATGTTCGCCACGCTCCGTTACGCCTGGTCGCCAGGGCTGTTCGGGTTGAATCGCCGCGCCATGTTGCGCCTCGGTATCCACAGCCGGGAGCGATTCCTGGCGCTTGAGAAGGAGCTTGATCTGTCTTTCGATGGCGACCACCAGGGTCTGCTGCACCTGGCAAGCACACCGGAAGCGCTGGAAGGCTACCGGACGACCCATGAACTGCTGAACGAACTGGGCATCCCTTCCCGTTTGCTCACACCCGAACAGGTGCGCGACGCCGAGCCCGGCATGGTTGGTAATGGTCCGCTTTATGGCGCCCTGAGCTATGACACCGACGGAACCGGCGATTGCCACAAATTTTCCCGGGAACTCGCTAAAGTCTGCGAGGCAAAGGGGATAGTGGTTCGTTACAACGTGGAAGCGGAAAAGCTGATTGCCGATGACCAGAGGGTCAGCGCAATTTCAGTCAGAAACAGCGATGGAGTCATGGAAGCCCTGGAAGTGGATGCCGTGGTGATCAGCGCCGGCTGCTGGTCCAACCACCTGGTTCAGCCCCTGGGCCTCGAACTGCCCATCTATCCGGTAAAAGGTTACAGCCTGACGGTCCCCATGAAGGACCCGGAACGAGGCCCCGCTTCCACCATTCACGATGACAACTACAAAGTGGTTTCTACTCGTCTGGGCAATCGATTACGCGCCACAGGGTTTGTCGAGCTAGCGGATTTCAACAGAGACATTCCGGAGGCGAGGCTGGCCACGATCCGAAAATCGGTGGAGTCCCGGTTCCCCGGCTGCGCCGATCTCGACGCCGCGGAAACCTGGACCGGCTTCCGCCCCATGACCCCGGATGGCCCTGCGATTATCGGCCGCGGTCCCCGAGACAACCTCTACCTCAACACTGGCCACGGCACCTTCGGCTGGACCCTGTCCGCGGGCAGTGCCGATGTCATCGCCCAGGTAATCGAAGGCGAGGAGCCGTCCGTTTGCCTGGATGCCTTCCGCCCAGGAAGATTCCAGGAGTAGGCTCAATACCCCGGTGCGCGCAAAAGGCCCGAGAGCAGGGCGGATAGCCCCTCCCGGGATCGTCGAAAACATGGATGTTTTCGTCGAGCGTACATGGACGTATTCACAGCGTATCCCGGGAGGGGCTATCCGTCCTGCTCCGCCTCGGAATTCGAGCGCGACTGAGATCTGCAATCCACAGCGCGCTCAATGTTCGAACACAGCGTATGAACAAACCCGATATCCCGATCAGACAACAAGGGCAAACGCTCGAAAACCCACTGGGACAGTTTTCCCTCAGGCGGTGTGTCCAGTTCCGGTAGCAAGGTTTCGAGTCGTCCACGAAGCGCGCCAAGACGATGTTCACCTGCGGGCTCAATCTGGCTCTCCGTAGCGACCGATAGTCCGGACATTTCCCAGGCATAGAGCATCACCGACTGGGCAAGGTTCAGGGAGGGGTAGGTGACCTTCATGGGGATGCCGGTTAACAGATCGCAGAGAGCCAGCTCTTCATTGGACAGCCCGCGATCTTCCCGGCCAAACACCAGTGCTGCGGTTGCCACGGACGCACCCTTCGTGGCCAGAACCTTCCGCAGATCTGAGGGGCCGTGCCAATCCTGGCGCTGATGCCGGGTCTTGGCGGAGGTGCCCATCAGCAGGTCTACGGAGTTTCTTACCGCTTCCAGATCGGGGAAAATGCGCGCATTGTCCAGGATGTGGTCGCTGCCGTGGGCCAGCCATTGGGCTTCGGGGCGGGTGTGCAGGTCGGAATTGACCAGCCAGAGCTCGCCGAAGCCCATGGTGCACAGGGCGCGGGCGGCTGCGCCGACATTTTCCGGAACCTTGGGTTCAACAAGTACAAAGGCCAGTTGCATGACGTTACCTCCGGCGGCGAGTTTACACCACGGCGCGGAATCTTTTTACCAGCATTGGCAGCAGCTGAACGACTGGCTGGTACAGCATTCCGAGTTCTGGCAACCGGCGCCGTTCATGACGCCGGAGCCCGCCTGGGCGCGTCGTTATCCGGAACTGGCCACCATGCTGGCGGAACTTACCGATGGGGAATGCCAGCAACTGGATGGCAGCCCGGTTGAGTTGGCGGCTCGGGTAGCCTCATGGTTGCCGTCCCTCGTCCGTTACGCCGACATGGTTCAACTGCCGGAGCTGTTATCGGCACCCGAAAAGGCATCAGAGGCGACTCTCCCGGAAATCCGGGCCACGGATATGCCCGGTCGGAAACGCCTGCAGTCGGGCGCCTTTACGGCGGCACTGACGCCGCTGGAACACCCCGCCCTGGACTGGTGCTGTGGTAAGGGCCATCTGTCCCGGACACTGGCGCCGTTTTGCCCCGGTGAGATACAGGGTTTTGAGTGGAATCCGGAGCTGGTGCGCGATGGCAACCGACTGGCACAACAGTTCGGAGATCCAGTGTCGATCCGCTGGCAGGATGTCATGGCGGAGGAGTTGTCGCTTCCCAGCCGTCACCACGGTGTTGCACTGCATGCTTGTGGCGATCTGCACCGACAGTTGCTGAAGCGAGGCAGTGAATCCGGGTTGCCAAGATTGAGCGTCTCGCCCTGCTGCTACCACCTCACCGAGATGGAACACTACCGGCCGCTTTCAAAGCGGGCGGCGGATCACCAAAAAGCGCTGCAGCCGAGCCGTAACGATCTTCGGCTTGCGGTTCAGGAAACCGTGACGGCACCGGCCCGGGTGAGGGAACAGACCCGTCTTGTCAGCCAGTGGCGCCTGGGATTTGATGGTCTGCAGCGGCAACTTCGTGGGTGTGATGAGTATCTGCCGGTTCCTTCGAATCCGCCCCGCCTTTTGAACGAAGGCTTTCCCGCCTTTTGCCGTTGGGCGGCGGCAAAAAAACAGCTCCGATTACCCGATACGGTGGACTTTGATCACTGGCAGGCGTTTGGCGTGCAACGGCTGGCCGAGGTTCGCCGCCATGAGCTGGTCAGGCATCTGTTCCGGCGTCCTCTGGAGCTCTGGATGGTGTTGGATTACGCGCTCTTTCTGGAAGAGCAGGGGTACAGGGTCAGGCTGGGGCATTTCTGCGACCGTTCACTGACACCCCGCAACCTGCTGCTTGATGCGGTCAGGGTTTCCGGTACTCAACCCGTTCAACACAGCCATCCCTGAAATACACATAGGTCAGCTCATAGAGCGCGCCATAATAGCGGGTCTGGTAGATCCAGACTTCCTGGGGGCTGGTGTAGGTTTCAGGAGGGTTACCAAAAGCACGGCGCACGTTGTCCCGGGTCATGCCTCGCACCACCTGCTCACGAACCAGATAACGACGCAAATCGGTGGAGTTGATAAAACGGCATGTGCCGGCCTCTTTTTCTTGTTCTGACTCTTCGGTCTGTTCTTCTGGATCAGGGGACTCCTGCACCGGGAGGTTCTGATTGAAACTGCCGCCAATGCGGTTATCCCGTAGCTCAAGCGATTCAGCATCCTCGCCGCAGGGCTGGTCCGAGAACACCGTATTGCCGTCTTTTTCGCAGCGAAAAACCTGAGCCTGAGCCGGCACGGCCAGAACAGAGAGGGCGAGCATCAGTGCCATGGCTCTCAGCATCGGTTCCTCGCATTTTTGCAGAAACAAAAAAGGCGCCCGAAGGCGCCTTTTCAAACCACTCAGGTAAAAACCTTCAATTAACGGCGAACCTGAATGCGCGCTTCAACCCGGCGGTTGGCAGCTCGGCCGTCCGCTGTGTTGTTGGACGCGATCGGCTGCTCCTCACCGTAACCTACGGCTTCCACTCGTGCCGGATCAACACCCAGAGGCCCGGTCAGACGACCGGCAACTGCTTCAGCGCGACGCTGGGACAGGAACTGGTTGTAGTCCGCGTCACCGCGGCTGTCAGAGTGACCGGCAATTTCCACGATGGTTTCCGGATTTTCTTTCATGAAGTCAGCGACTCGACTGATTTCACTGTCATAGGCGTTCCCAATCACCGAGCTGTTGGTCGGGAAATTCACTTCGATAGTGAACGTCTGGATGGTCTCAACGACACCTTCACAGCCGGTTTCGTCGACCTCAGCACCCGCAGTTGTGTCTGGGCAAAGATCCTGACTATTCACAACGCCGTCATTATCGCTGTCCAGCTCACAGCCACGGCTGTTTACTTCCGCACCGCGCGGTGTGTCTGGGCACTGGTCACGACTGTCGGCCACGCCGTCTCGATCCGAATCCGGTTCGCAGCCATTGCTGTCAACGGTTGCGCCTGCCGGGGTGCCGGGGCACTGGTCCCGGGAATCGGGAACGCCGTCGCCATCAGCATCTGACGGACGCGCAGGCGCCGGGGAGGCTTGTGCCACGGTGCGGGTAAAAGCAAAACTGATGCCCAGAGAGACCTGAGTGTCGAAGGTGCTTTCATCAATGCCGTGGAATTCACGGAGGTCGCCGCGCAGTGATACGGCGTCGCTGATGTTGTAGCGGAAGCCGGTACCCACGTTCACCCGGGTTTCGTCATGGTTGCTGCCCGCGGTGCGAACGCCACTGTTGTCCGAACCAAAGTCTGCATGGCCTGCGCCCAGAGAAACGTATGGGTTCCAGGCTTCGTCCGGCCCTGCAAAGTAATACGTACCGTCAACCCGAACTTCATCAAATTCCGATTCGCCCGGCACGTATTTGCGGTCTGCATCGGCACGTGAGTAAAGCGCCTCCACCGACCAGTGGGGACGGAAGCGGTATTCCACACCAACGCCGAAGGTGCCGGTTTCGCTCAGATCGCGCTTGTCGTCAAACAGCTGAAAACCTGCAAACGGGTTGATGTAAACGGTTTCCTGACGATCGGCCATGGCCGGGGTTGCCAGGGTAGCGGCCAGTACAGCCGCGGAAATCGGACGCATGACGTTCATGCAGAACCTCCTGTTCATTGTCGTTGTGGTACCGCACTTCTTCATGAAAAGTGCTTGTATACCCGGAATTTAGGCTAGTAAGCCAAAAAAGACAAAAAAATGATACGGATTGTTACGTCCGCAATTGTACCCAGTTGACCTTTACGACCCCGAGGTCGTTTCAGGCCAGAGCGGAAAAATACAGATGCGCGCTCTTTTTACTGAAGTTAAGCACCTCGCCGTTGTCGAAATGTACCTCGAAAGAATTCTCATCTTCGGCGACCACCGAGCCAGGACCAAAGATCGCGTGGCCAAGACGTTTTTGATGCCAGAGTGGTTCCGTTGAGTTTTCGAATGTTGCCGCCTGGCCCTCAAGGGTGACGCTCTCCCGGTCGGCGTAACGCTGGCTGACCGGTGTCAGGGGGGCAGTTAACCGAATGGTTGATGTTTCTGCCGGAGATCGATCATCCAGCCAGCGACCGAATTCCTCGGCAAGCTCAAAGCAGCACTCTTCCACGAAACGGCTTGGGCCCAGATCGCCGTCCAGGTGCGGTTGCTTGCTGGCCGGTCGGGTGATCAGGTGCAGCTGCTGGCGTGTGCGTGTCATGGCCACATACAGCAGCCGTCGCTCGCTTTCCAGAAATGCTCTGGCATTGTCCTGGGGGCGGGGGCTGTACGGCAGGTATTTCTCCTGTAGTCCGGGAATGATAACTGTTGGCCATTCCAGACCCTTGGTGCGGTGAATCGTTGAGAGCAGCACCCCACCCTGCTGTTTTTCTCCCGCCTGTTGTTTGAGGGTTTTCAGGTGTTCCAAGGCGCCTTCAGCTGTGACATCAAGGCTTTTAAGGTACTGCCGGAATCCTTGTATCGTATCGATCCGTTCCTCGGCACTCTCATGCGTCAGCGCCAGGCTGCGGATGCCCTCGTAAAGATCAGTGTGCTCGGCATAGACGCTGATCAGTCCTGCAACCGGACCTCCGTAGCTGCGCAGTTGGGCAAGCACTTCGCCGAGTTTCCGGAGCTTGCGGGCGGCCATGGGCGCCAGCGCGTCGAAGTCCATCGCCAGCAGACGCTCGTGCCAGCCACTGGAAAATCCTGCCAGGAAACGCGCCAACTGCTCCAGCTCCGGCTCTTTCAGACCCACATGAGGAAAGCGCAACAACTGCCGTGCCAGCTCCAGGCGATCCTCGTCCGGCAGGTTTTCCAGTTTCCCGGTCACCACCATCAGAAGGGCAGTGATCGCCTGAACTTCCCGGCTGAACAGCGCGCCCTTGCCGGCATCAATCCGGTAGGGAATCTGACGAGCCAGCAACTTCAGCTCGATAGGGACACTCTGACTCCAGACCCGGAACAGTATGGCCGTGCCTGCCAGAGCCGGTTCCGGTTGGCCCTGAAGAATTTGAAGCACGGCATCGGCATCGCTTTCCGACCGATGCAGGGTGATCTCCGTGCCGGGTGTGGAAGCGTGGGAATGGCAAAGCACATCCTTGCGACCGGTGTTGTGGCAGATCAGATGGTTGGCGAGCAAAGCGACGCGATGGCCGTACCGGAAGGTATAGCTGAGCGTCTGCTCCAGCGGGCTTTCGAACTCATCGCTGAACCGCTTGAGAATAAACTCGGGCTTTGCGCCCCGGAACTCGTAGATCGTCTGGTCCGGGTCGCCAACAACCGTCACCCGGGCCCGGTCTCCAGCCACGTAGCGCAGCAGCAGGTGCTGGATTTCATTGGTGTCCTGGTACTCATCCACCAGAATCAGATCCATCTTGTTGCCCACCAGCCGCTGCAACGGCGGATTCTGGTGAATCGCCATCACCGGCTCGTACAGCATGTCGGCATAACTGATCCGGCCCTGGCTTTTACGCCACTGCTCGAAGCTGTGGAACAGATCAATGAGGTACTTGTGCTTGTCCGAATACCCCAACTCCTCAAACACGATCTCCGCCGGTGACAGCGTTGTCTTTACCAGATCAATAAACCCCGTCGCCGTCTCGACAAAATCCTTCTTGTTGCGCCGTATCTCATCCGCCAGATCCTCCGGCGCCAGCCGTCGGGTCAACTGCCAGGCCTGGAAGCTGATCTCCTGCTCGGTCAGGATTTTGTCCGAAAACCCCGGCAGATAGCCCTCCCGAACAAACCTCTTGTACAACCTCAAGCCCATGGCGTGATACGTCCGTATCTCTGGCAGCGCCAGCCCGCTCCGGGCGCACACCTCCTGCAGCTTGCGCTCGAAATCCACCCGGGCGCTGCGGTTGAACATCAACACCAGCATCCGGTCCGGATCGTGGCCCTGTTCCAGCAGATACCGGATTCGCCAGGCCAGCGTCGACGTCTTGCCACTGCCGGCTACGGCGGTAATCACCGAATGCTCATAGCCCGCGGTGATAATCGCCCGCTGCTCATCGGTGAGGAAGTCCGGAAGGTTGGTGGTCTCAGGAATTTGGGGTTCGGTCGGCATGGCCGGTATTTTAACGGCCTGCTGGTAGAGCGGATACCGCTCCCGCATAATTACGATCAAAACATGAGAGCGAAAGGGTCTTAAACATGGAAATGTCCGAATCGGTAAACGTACTTGGCGAAAAACTCGAAACCTGCGGCAAAGACCCGATCACCGGCTTTTACCGCGATGGCTGCTGCAACGTCGGCCCGGATGATTTTGGCCTGCACGCCGTCTGCGCCGTGGTAACCGACGAATTCCTCGAATTCTCCAAAGCCCAGGGCAACGACCTCAGCACCCCCAGGCCTGAATTCGGTTTCGAAGGCCTGAAAGCGGGCGATAGCTGGTGCCTGTGTGCCGGCCGCTGGCAGGAAGCCTTTGAAGCCGGCTGTGCCCCCAGGGTTCGACTGCGGGCCACCCATCGGGCTGCCCTTGAAAAATGCGCCCTGGACGACCTCAAGTCTCATGGTGCCGACCTTAGCTGATGAGCCATTCCGGACCCGATGCCAAAGCGGATCCGTCCGCATGGCGTGCCCTGCAGGACAGCCTCACCGCCAACGGTGAACGCCGACTGGTTCTGCTTGAGGGTGATCGGGAACAGAACCTCAGGTGGCTTTCCGGTCTGTTACCCGGGCTGGAAATACAGAGCGGCCTCTGGACGGGACCGGCGGATCACAGCCCCGATACCCGGCTGACCCGGGTCACGCCTTCCGGGGCCCGGAAGTGGCTCGGGCGTGAAGTCTCGCTTATTGTCTGGGATGGCTGGCAGGGTAATCCGCCGGATGCCTTTGCCGCGCTCTCAGGCGTACTCACCGCCGGCGGCCTGCTGTTCTGGCTGATGCCGCCGCTGGCAGAGTGGTCCCGCTTTGCGGATCCCGATTACTCGAGAACCGGTCTGGAGCATGGTCCGAACCATCCGTTTGCTGCCCGCATGGCCGACCTGCTTGCCGACGATGATGCGGTCATCCGGGTGTCACCCGACCGTCCGGAATCACGGCCGCCGGTTCCGCCCCTGCCTGAGAAACGCTTTCGAATCGCCGCCACCCGGGATCAGGAACAATTGGTTCAGCGCCTCGTCCGTTTTGGCCTGGGCCGCCGGCGCCGGCCGCTGGTAGTGACGGCGGACCGGGGCCGTGGCAAATCTGCGGCGATGGGTATGGCTGCAGCCGAATTGTTGCGCCAAGGCAGGCAGGACATCGTGGTTACCGCGCCCTCGGAGCAGAATGTGGAGACCCTCTTTCGCCACGCCCGTGAGTCTCTCGGGGACGAATTGGCCGAAGCCAGCCCGGGGATACTCGCCTCCCGAACCGGTGGCCGCCTGAGGTTTATGCCGGTGCGTGACTTGCTGGCTTTGCGGCCGGAAGCCGAAGTGGTCCTGGTGGATGAGGCAGCAGCGATTCCGGCGCCGCTGCTGAAATCGGCTCTGCTCGGCTGGCCGAGAGTGGCGTTCGCCACCACGGTCCATGGTTACGAAGGGGCCGGCCGGGGCTTTGCCATTCGTTTTCGGCAGGTCCTTGATCAATCAACGCCCCAGTGGCAGTCGGTAACGTTGAGCGAGCCGGTACGCTGGGCCCTGAACGATCCGCTGGAAGCCCTGATCACCCGACTCTTTCTGCTGGCTGCCGACGGTGGTCGCTTGCCCGGGAAAACTGAATACAGCGCCGGGGAGCTGGTCATCGAACCCTGGGAGCCGGCAGCGGCAAGTGACGGAGCCCTGTCCCGCGCCTTTGGGTTGCTGGTGGATGCCCATTACCGGACCAGCCCCGCTGATCTGAGGCAGTGGCTGGATGACCCGGCCGCCCGTAGCTGGCGCGCGCGAATTGGCGATCAGACGGTTGGTGTGCTCTGGTGCGCGCTCGAAGGTGGCCTTCCGGCTGAGCTGGCAGAGCAGGTCAGTCTGGGTACCCGGCGAATACGGGGCCATCTGCTGCCGCAATCGTTGGCCAGCCACAGCGGCTATCCCGAGGCCGCGGTCCTGCGGGGTCTGAGGGTTGTCCGCATTGCAGTATCAGACGAGGTCAGACGCGCGGGCATTGGCCAATGCATGGTGCAGGCTGCCAGGGCGTATGCCGCCGAGCAGGATGTTGATTACCTCGGAACCAGCTTCGGTGGCAGCGCTGACCTGCTCGCGTTTTGGCAGACCTGCGGTCTGCATGTTGTCAGGGTTGGCTTGCAGCAGGAAGCATCCAGTGGCGAATACCCACTGCAGATGGTGGCCGGCTTTTCGCAGGCTGGTCGCGACCTGGAAGAACGCATCCGCAACCGCCTGGCCGATCATTGGCTTACTCTCTTGCCCGGCAACTGGCAGGGGCTGGAGCCAACATTGCTGGCCGGGATAACCGCCGATCTGCCCACCGGGCCGACGCTGGACAAGGATGATTTGCGGGATCTCCGCAATTTCGCCAATGGGCATCGTGGCTTTCAGGTTACTGTCCCGGTATTGCGGAAGCTGAGTCAGGTGCCGGGGATCATGGCGTGGCTGAAAAGCCATGAGGCGCTTGCGGTCTGGTGCCAGGGTGTTCTTCAGGGGCGGCTCTGGTCCGCGCTGCAGGCGGACAGGCTTTGCCTGGGCCAGAGAGAAGGCGAAGATCGTCTGCGACAGGTGGTGCGTGATCTTTTGAAGGATGGCCCGGGTTTGTGACTCGCTCGATTTAATTTCCGCCGGTGTCTGCCCAGAATGGGCTCTCGTATCCTTTCAACGAGATCCACAGAGACTGTTTGTTATGGCCAAGGGAACCGGCGCCTTCCGTTTTTTGCTGATATTACTTCCGCTTGTTGTTTTCCTGTCCGCCTGCGCCTCCCCGAACCAACCGGTTGCTCTGAGCCCCGAGGCCCTGGCCGAGGCGGATGCACTGCTGGTTTCAGCCGCCGGGAATGGTGAAAAGCGGCGCGTGCAGCTGTTGTTGTCGGCCGGCGCCGATGTGAACACCAGTGACCAGTACGGGTATACCCCCGTGATGCGGGCGGCGGAAAACGGCCATCTGTCGGTGGTGAAGGTATTGGTGGCAGCCGGTGCCAACGTCAACGTGAGTCAGGGGGGCGAATCCCTGCTGATGAAAATCGTGGCCAACGGGGATTTGCTGACGGCGGAGAGGCTGGTGGCGGCCGGAGCCGACGTCAATTACGAGGCGAGCGATGGCCAAACGGCACTTGACGTTGCCCGCGCCACCAACAATCGGGATCTGGAAATGTTGCTGGTGCAGGCGGGCGCCGAGTTCTAGCGCCGACCGGCTTACTCCAGGCCCATCGGATCCGTCTCGTCATCCCACTCCGGGGTGAAATGAGCCGCAACCACGTCTTCCGGCACATCGGCCACGCTCGGGTAACTCCATTTTGGCTGACGGTCCTTGTCGATAGCCAGAGCCCGGATTCCCTCTGCCAGATCAGGCCGGCGGATGCATTCGGAAACCATCGCCAGTTCCATGCGGAAGGCGTCCTTCAGGGACATTTGCTGCGCTTTCTGTAACTGGGTCCAGACCAGCCATGCAGAGACCGGGCATCCGTTTCTGAGCGTGTTCATACACGCATGCCACCAGTCGCAGTCAACCTCCGCTGCAAGCAGTTGATCAACGATGTCCGGAAGTTCATCGCCGGCGCTCAGCCTGGCAATCCGCTGTTCGTGCCGGGCGAGGTGACTGGGTGGCAGTGTCCGGTAATCCGGTGTCTGGATCTGGTTGAGTAACCTGAACAGTCGATTGTCATCGGCGGCGGTTTGGCCGGTCCAGCGTTCCGAGGCCAGTCGGTCAAGCAGGCGATCCCGGTCCTCCGGCAGGATGGCCATGTCGGCGAGACCAACCCGCAGCGTATCGCTGACGTTCAAACGGGCGCCGGTCAGCCCCATGAACAGCCCCAGCCTTCCTGGCAGCCGTTTCAGAAACCAGCTGGCACCCACATCCGGAAACAGCCCGATCGTGATCTCGGGCATTGCCAGCGTGACATCGGGTGTAACCAGCCGATACCGGCAGCCTGAGAACACACCAAGACCGCCGCCCATCACCACGCCGTGGGCTATACCCAGCACCGGCTTTGGGAAGCGATGGATGTTGTAATCCATCCGGTATTCCCGGCTGAAAAACCGTACCGGTTTCTCCGGCTCTTGCCCATCGAGAATTGCATCATAGAGTTCGCGGATATCACCGCCGGCGCAAAAGGCTCTCTCACCGGCGCCCTGAATGACCACGATGCAGATTCGGTCATCATTGGCCCAGCGGTCCAGGATGTCCTGGATCTGCTCGATCATGTGTTCGGAAAGCGCGTTGAGAGTGCCCGGGGAGTTCAGTGTCAGAACACCCATGTGCCCTTCGCGGCATGCAAGTTCCTCGGCCTCTACAGACATTGGCGTTTTCTCCGGAGAATTAAATCAATCTTGGATACGGAATCGAACGTACTTTCACCCTAATAGCCAGAACAGGAAAGAGGACAAACGTCGAAAAGATGTCCTTGACCTATCGCATTTGAGGTTGCCCCGCTCTGTGCTATAAGTGCAAGTCAGTTTAGTGCCCGGCCTCCGAACCGGCCTTAAAATCTGGAAAATGACGATGAGAGGGTAATAACAATGAATCTGAAACACTACGCTGTTGCGGGAATTTTTGCGCTTGGCGCTGCTGTGCCTGCTGTAGTTTCTGCTGGCGACCCTGAAGCTGGCAAAGCCAAGGCGGCTGTTTGTGCTGCTTGCCATGGCCAGAATGGTATCGCCCAGATTCCGACCTATCCGAATCTGGCGGGCCAGAACGAGCAGTATCTGGTCTCTGCCCTGAAAGCCTACAAGAACAAGCAGCGGTCCGGCGGCCAGGCGGCCATCATGCAGGGCCAGGCCACTGGCCTGAGTGACACCGATATCGCCAATCTGGCGGCCTACTATGCCAGTCTGCCCGCGGACGGCGGCAAGTAAGATCCCGCTGTGTCAGCGAAGCGGCTCAGGCCGCTCCGCTGACGATGCGATAGCTCGGTTTGTAGGCAGATGATCCCGGAAGCTTCATCCGGTTCTGGGCCACAAACTGCTCCAGCATTGCCTCCAGTGGTTTGATCAGGCTCGGATCTCCGGCGATCTCGAACGGCCCTTTCTCCTGAACCTGCCGAATACCGCCTTCCTTGACGTTACCGGCAACGATGCCACTGAACGCCTTGCGCAAATTTGCAGCGATCAGGTGCACAGGCTGGTCCCGATGAAGTTCCAGCGCACGCATGTTGTCGTGATTGGGTTCGAACGGTAGCTGAAACACCGGGTCGATCTTCAGCATCCAGTTGAAATAATAGGCATCCTGCATGGCACGCCGGAACGTCTCGACCTCCTTCATTCCTTTTTTCATGGTCTGGGCCACTCGCACCGGATCGTCGATGATGATCTCGTACTTGCTCGCAGCCTCATCCCCGAGGGCATTCCGGATGAACTTGTCGATCATCTCGAAGTATTCTGCGTTTTCTTGCCGGCCAGTAAATACCACCGGGAAGGGCAGATCCGCATTGTCCGGATGCAGCAGGATTCCGAGCAGGTAGAGAATTTCCTCGGCGGTGCCTACACCGCCCGGGAATACAATCACGCCGTGACCGCAGCGGACGAAGGCTTCCAGGCGCTTTTCAATGTCCGGCATGATGACCAGTTCATTGACGATCGGGTTTGGGGCTTCTGCGCCAATGATGCCGGGTTCTGTAATCCCGATGTAGCGGCCGTTCTTGACCCGCTGCTTGGCGTGGCCAATGGTGGCGCCTTTCATGGGGCCTTTCATGGCACCCGGGCCACATCCGGTGCAGATGCTCAGGGCCCTGAGCCCCAGCTGATGACCAACATCCTTGCTGTACTGGTATTCTTCATGTCCGATGGAGTGGCCACCCCAGCAGACCACGAGGTCTGGTTGTCTTCCCGCCTGCAGCACCCGGGCGTTGCGGAGAATGTGGAACACGTAATTGGTCAGGTCCTCCGGATCATCCCGGCGAAAACCGGCGGCTGTCTGAGGGATCGAATGCGAGTAGATAATGTCTCGTAAAACCGAGAACAGGTGCTCGCGGATCGCCCTCAGCATTTCGCCATCAACAAAGGCATGGCCGGGCGCATTGATCAGTTCCAGTTTGAGGCCCCGGGGCTGCGGTACCAGGCGGACATCAAAGTCGGCATGGGATTCCATCAATGCCTTGCAGTCGTCAGTCTCGATGCCGGTATTGAGAACCGCCAGCGCGCATTGGCGAAACAGCCGGTAAAGGCCGCCTTCGCTGCGGTCCTTGAGGCGGTTGACCTCATGATTGGAGAGAATTTCAAGGCTGCCCTCTGGTGAGACGAGGGCATTGATGGTGGTTTCCTGCATTAACGGTGAAACTCCTGGATGTTGCGGAAATGCCCGATTTTGAGGCACGCATTCAAAAGGGTAGACTAAGGCCTTTCAGTACAATACGCCACCCGACAAAATTCCGATTTATGAAACTGCTTATTCGTCCCGCTCCGGAAGTTGCTATCAAGAGCAAACCCGTACGCCGTCAGCAAATGCGTCATCTGCGGCAGAACATTCGCAAACTGCTGGCACGGCTGGATCCTGAAATCCGCGTTGAGGGCAGTTGGGATCGGGTAGACGTGGCTGTGCCCGACGGGCGTAGCCTGTCCGGGCCTGTCATCGAGGCACTCCTGCGTATTCCGGGCATCTCCACCATTCAGGAGATCGGGGCATTCCCCTTTGTCAGTCTTGAGGATGTTGCGGAAAAGGCGGTAGCGGCTTTTTCGGAGCGTCTGAATGGCAAGACGTTTGCCGTCAGGGCCCGTCGGCATGGCGAACACAGCTTCCGCTCCATTGATCTTGAGCGTACCGTCGGAGCCGCCCTCATGCAGGCATCCGGGGCCCGGGGTGTTGATCTGAAATCACCCGAGGTCGAGGTACGCATTGAGGTGCACGGCGACCAGTTCCATATTGCCCATCGCAGACATCGGGGGCTTGGCGGTTATCCGTTGGGCAGTGTCGAGAATGTGCTGACTCTGATTTCCGGCGGCTACGACTCTTCGGTGGCCGCCTACCTGATGATGCGTCGCGGCCTGCGCAGTCATTTTCTGTTTTTCAACCTGGGAGGCACGGCCCATGAGGTGGGTGTTCGCCAGGTGGTGCACTACCTGTGGGACCGTTATGGCGCCTCTCACAGCGCCAAGTTTATCTCGGTACCCTTCGAGGGCGTGGTTGCCGAAATCATGCGATCGGTGAATCACCGTCACTGGGGGGTGGTTCTGAAACGCCAGATGCTGATGGCGGCTGCCGAGATTGCTCGCAAGAACAACTCAGTGGGCGTGGTAACCGGCGATGCAGTGGCCCAGGTTTCGAGTCAGACTCTGAGCAACCTCAACGTGGTAGACAGGGCCAGTGACGAGGTGGTTCTGCGCCCTTTGGTGTCCATGGACAAGGAATCCATTATCCGCATCGCGCGGGAAATCGGCACGGAATCTTTCGCACGAACCATGCCTGAATACTGCGGAGTGATCTCCCAGAAGCCTGCCACCCGGGCCAAGCTGCACCGGGTGGAAGAAGACGAGGCCCAAATGGACGCCGCGGTTCTGGCAAACGCCATTGAGGCACGTGAGGAAACGCCGGTAAACCGGTTGCTGGAAACCACGGTAACGCCAGAGGAAGTGGAGCTCGTGCAGACACCCTCGGTGGATGATGTGATCATCGACGTGCGTCACCCCTCGGAAGGCGAGCAGTCACCGTTGATGTTGACCAACAACGAGATTCTGCAGATTCCATTCTATGAGCTGAACCAGCAGATACCAGAACTGCCGGCGAACCGGCAATACCTGTTGTACTGCGATCGCGGCACCATGAGCCGCATGCACGCCGGGCATCTGAAGGCCGAAGGGCACGAAAACGTGAAGGTATACGTGCCCGCAGCCTGAAGCGTCAGCCTGCCAGACCTTTGAAGAACTGCTGGACGTTCTCGCTCAGAGCCTCCAGATCGTAACCGCCTTCCTGCACTACCAGCGTCGGCAGCCCCAGCTGACGCACATGGGTGCTGAGCTTGCAGAACCCTTCGGAAGAGACTGACACCTTGGCCTGTGGATCGTTCTTGTAGATATCGAAGCCGAGGGCAAGGATCAGGGCATCCGGCTGGAAAAGTTTGATGGCCGCCAGGGCTTCATCCAGTTTTGCGAAGAAATCTTCTTCCGTTGAACCGTGGGGCATCGGCATGTTGATGTTGTAGCCAAAACCTTCCCCTTCGCCACGTTCGTTCTCAAAGCCGCTGACGACCGGGTAGAAGTTGGTGGTGTCGCCATGGATAGAGATGTACAGCACATCGCTTCGATCGTAGAAGATTTCCTGGATGCCCTGGCCATGATGCATGTCGGTATCGAGAATTACGATCCTGGGGAACCGTGTTTTCATGTGCTCGGCGGCAATGGCGGCATTGTTCAGGTAGCAGAACCCGCCTGCGGCATCCCGGCGCGCATGGTGTCCCGGCGGGCGGCATACCGCGTAGGACGTGCGGTCGCCGGCAATAAGCGCGTCGGCGGCACCCAGCGCACTCTGGGCCGACCAGTAGGCGGCATGCCAGGTGTGCTCGCCAATCGGACAACTGCCATCGGCCTGGTATCGGGCTGCCTCCGCCAGTATGCCAGTCAGGTGATTGGGGGAACGTACAAAGATATTCGAGATGACCTCATCGCCCCAGTCATCCATCTGTTTCCAGCGCCGATGGGCGGATTCCAGAAAACGCAGGTAACCAAGATCGTGAACTTTCGAGATCGGCCCCGCACCCTGGTCCGCAGGCTGCAGCACAGAGATGCCCATTTCCTTCAGTCCGCCCAGCATTTCGCCGGTTCGAGCAGGAATCTCCTGGGGCTGGCGCATTTGTCCCCGGGTAAAGTAGGTCTGTGGAACATGCTCATCCTGTGCGGGATGGAAAAATGCCTTCATTGTTCGGTCTCCTGGGTGTCTGATTCCCCGAGTATAGGCACACTCAGGCGATGATCAAAAGCCTGCCCTTGACTTTACAGGTCGGGATACAACATCCACTATGAAAGACATAAAACACTGACGCAACCAGATTACCTGGACTGCGCCCCACACGGGGCGGAGCCAATCACAGAAGAGGAGTCGAGATGATCGAGTCACCCCTGCTGGAAAAGCTGACCGGCTATATCGGTGGTCGCTGGATTGATAATGAGCATGGCAACACCTTCGATGTTTACAACCCGGCAACGGGCAAGGTGATCGCCCAGGTCGCATCCATGTCGGAAGATGAAGTGAGCGCCGCTATTGCCTCCGGCAAGTCGGCACTGCGGTTGATCAGTCCCTACAGCATCGAGACCCGCCGCAAGTGGCTGGAAGACATCCGGGATGCGCTCAAGGCCAACAAGGAAGAAGTGGGCCGCATCCTCTGCATGGAGCACGGCAAACCGCTGCAGGAGGCCCAGGGTGAAGTAGATTATGCCGCCGGGTTTTTCGACTACTGCTCCAAGCATATTCAGGCACTCGACGCCCACACCATTCCGGAAAAGCCGAAAGACTGTACCTGGACGGTCCACTACCGCCCCATTGGTGTCACCGGCCTGATTACGCCCTGGAACTTCCCCATTGGCATGATCGCGAAGAAGCTCTCCGCTGCGCTGGCGGCAGGCTGTCCCTCGGTGATCAAACCGGCCAGTGAAACCCCGCTGACCATGATTGCTCTGTTCAGCCTGATGGATAAGCACACCGACATACCCGACGGCATGGTGAACCTGGTGATGGGTAAAGCCAGCGTGATCGGCAAGGTTCTCTGCGAGAGCCCGGACGTGCCCATGCTCAGCTTTACTGGTTCCACCGAAGTGGGCCGCAAGCTGATCGTAGACACCGCGGATCAGGTCAAGAAACTGGCCCTGGAGCTGGGCGGCAATGCGCCGTTCATCGTGTTTGATGACGCCGATCTGGATGCCGCGGCAGATAACCTCATAGCCAACAAATTCCGGGGTGGCGGCCAGACCTGTGTCTGTGCCAACCGGATTTTTGTGCATGAGAAAGTGGCCGATGCCTTCGGTGAAAAACTGGCCGAGCGGGTCAACAAAATGACCGTCGGTGACGGCATCAACGGCGATGTGGATCTCGGCCCCCTGATTAACCAGGCTGGCTACGACAAGGTCAAGCGTCACGTCCAGGATGCCCTCGAAAAAGGCGCCACCCTGGTTGCCGGCAAGAAACCGGAAGATCTGGGTAACGACCTGTTCTTCCCGCCCACCGTGGTCCACGGTGTGAACCGGGAGATGTCCTGCTACCAGGAAGAAACCTTCGGCCCGCTGGTACCCATGGCCCTGTTCCGCACGGAAGAGGAAGTCATCGAAGCCGGTAACGACACCGAGTTCGGCCTGGCCTCCTACGTGTTCACCAACGATGCCGAACGCGCCCAGCGTGTGGCTGCCGGCCTGCGCTTTGGCCACTGTGGCTGGAACACCGGCACCGGCCCGACGCCGGAAGCCCCGTTCGGTGGCATGAAGGCCTCCGGCATCGGTCGTGAAGGCGGCCTGGAAGGTCTGTTCGAGTTTGTAGAAGCGCAGACTGTACCAAGAGGTTTTTAACAGAGAAGCCATCTCCAAAGCGAGATAAGCGCGGGGGCGGGGCTCTGTTCAGGACTGTCTGTGGCCAAGGATGGCCACAGCCAAGCGCACATGGATGTGCTCGTAGCGTGTCCTGAACAGAGCCCCGCCCTCGTGCGTTCCTCCCTGGATAAGGGCTAACCCAGACCCCAAAGAAATCCCTCTTTTCTCCTGTTATACTCAACAACCTGTTTATTTAACCAGTAGCGAACCGATTCTTTATGGACGTCTCCCACATCATCGATCCGTTGAACGATGCCCAGCGTGAAGCTGTTACCGCTCAGAACGATCACCTTTTGGTTCTGGCCGGCGCAGGAAGTGGCAAAACCCGTGTTCTGGTGCACAGGATCGCCTGGTTGATGACCGTGGATCGGGTGCCGCCCACTGGAATCCTGGCGGTGACCTTCACCAACAAGGCCGCCAAGGAAATGCGTTACCGCATCGAGCAGATGATGGACATTCCGGCCCGCGGCC
The DNA here is from genome assembly GCF_045057155.1 of Marinobacter flavimaris. NCBI lineage: Bacteria > Pseudomonadati > Pseudomonadota > Gammaproteobacteria > Pseudomonadales > Marinobacteraceae > Marinobacter > Marinobacter flavimaris. The sequence goes on along the minus strand of NZ_CP171359.1, from coordinate 3,226,046 downwards.
TTTGGTTCGGCACCTTTCATGGTATCGCGCACCGACTGCTGCGTTCGCACTGGAAAGATGCTGGGCTGCCGGAGAACTTCCAGGTTCTGGACAGCGACGACCAGCTGCGACTGATCAAGCGGGTGATACGGGAAAACCAGATTGATGAGAGCAAGTGGCCACCGAAGCAGGCCCAGTGGTTTATCAGTAGCCAGAAGGACGAGGGGCTGCGGGCGGATCACATCCAGGAGAATCCGGGCGACCATTTCCTGTCGATCATGCTGAAGATCTATCGCCAGTACGAAAAACTCTGCCAGCAGGGTGGTCTGGTGGATTTTGGCGAGTTGTTGCTGCGATCCCATGAACTGTGGCTGCATCGTCCGGAGCTGCTGGCCCATTACCAGAGCCGGTTCCAGCATATCCTGGTGGACGAGTTTCAGGACACCAACACCATTCAATATGCCTGGCTGCAGGTGCTGGCCAGCAATCGCGTGCCAATGACGGTGGTGGGGGACGACGATCAGTCTATCTACGGCTGGCGGGGCGCCAAGGTCGAAAACATCCAGCAGTACCAGCGGGATTTCCCCAATGCCCGGTTGGTGCGTCTGGAGCAGAATTACCGCTCCACCCAGATGATCCTGAAGGCGGCCAACGCGGTGATCGCCAACAACCAGGGCCGGCTGGGCAAGGAGCTCTGGACCGACGGTCCGGAAGGCGAACCGATCAGCCTGTACGCGGCGTTCAACGAGCAGGACGAAGCCAACTACATTGCCGACAGCATTTCTGCCTGGGTGCAGGACGGCAACCTGCGCAGTGAATCCGCGATTCTCTATCGCTCCAACGCCCAGTCCCGGGTGCTGGAAGAATCGCTGATGCGCCAGGGCATTCCTTACCGGGTATACGGTGGCCTGCGATTCTATGATCGTCAGGAAATCCGCAACGCCCTGGCATATCTGCGGTTGGTCCAGTATCGCCGCGACGATGCGGCGTTTGAGCGGGTGGTGAACGTGCCGCCCCGTGGCATTGGCGCCAAGAGCCTGGCGGAGCTTCGGGAATACGCGACCGAGCAGAGTATCTCATTGTGGGAATCCGCCGAGCGTCTGCTGGAAGCCGGGCAGGTTAAAGGCCGGGCCAAAACCGGGCTGCAGTCTTTCATTGCGATCATCGAAGGCCTCTCCGACATGGTGGGCGATGCTTCGTTGCATGGCCTGATGAAGCAGACCATCGAAAACAGCGGGCTGAAGGACTATCACGCCAGCGAAAAAGGTGAGAAAGGCCAGGCCCGGGTGGAGAACCTCGAGGAACTGGTCAATGCGTTGTCTGACTATGAGGTGGAGGACGGCGTGGACGCGCTGTCGGAATTCATTGCTCAGGCGGCTCTGGATGCCGGTGAATCCCAGGCCGAGGACCATGAGGACAGCGTTCAGTTAATGACCCTGCATTCCGCCAAGGGTCTGGAGTTCCCCCTGGTTTTCCTGGCGGGCGTGGAAGAGGGGCTGTTCCCCCACGGCATGTCCCTGGAAGAACCTGGTCGCATGGAAGAGGAGCGCCGCCTGGCCTACGTGGGCATCACCCGGGCCATGAAAAAGCTGGTGCTTACTTACGCCGAATCCCGGCGTTTGTACGGTCAGGAAAAGTTCAATGCGTTGTCGCGGTTTGTCCGGGAGATTCCGGGTGACTGTCTGCTGGAAGTGCGGCTGCGCAACACAGTGACCCGCCCCGCTATGGTGGCGCGTCCGAATGAGAGCATGTTCAGCCAGGATTCGGCCCAGCAATCCGGTTTCAGCCTGGGTCAGCGGGTGCGCCATCCCAAGTTTGGCGAGGGCATCGTGATGAATTCGGAGGGCACCGGGCACCATACTCGGGTGCAGGTGAACTTTGATGAGGGCGCCAAGTGGCTTGTTCTGGCTTATGCGCCTCTCGAGGCCTGCTAATTGTAAGCAGGCCTACATCAGAACTGCGTAAATCACACCCGCCAGAACAATCCGATAGATAACGTACGGCCACATGCCTACCTTGTTGAGCCACTTAAGGAAGAAGTGGATTGCGGTAATGGCCATCAGGAATGAAGTCACCCCGCCAATCAGAAAACCACTCCAGTCGACGATCACATCCGAAGTTGCCACTTCCAGCAGTTTCACGGCTGATGCCAGCACGATGATGGGGATTGCCAACAGGAATGAGAACCTGGAGGCGGTTTCGCGGGTCATGCCCAGGAACAGGCCGGCGGTGATGGTTACGCCGGAACGGGAGGTGCCGGGGACGAGGGCCATGGCCTGGGCGATGCCAACCAGGACGGCGTCTTTCCAGTTCAGTTTGTCGAGGGTGCGCTGACGTTTGGGCAACCAGTCTGCAAGGCCGAGGAGCAGGCCGAAGAACAGGGTGGTGAAGAAGATGACTTCCACCGCCCGCAGTTCGTTGTCGATCATATCCAGCAACGCCAGGCCGGCCAGGCCCGCAGGGATGGTGCCGATGACGAGGTACCAGGCAAGGGCGCCCTGGCCAACGATTTTGCGGCGGCTGACGGAAATCAGTCCGTCCCGGGCAATACCAAAAACATCCCTCCGGAAATAGAGCACAACCGCCAGTAAGGTCCCGACGTGCACCGACAGGTCGAAGCCTACGCCCTGATCGGTCCAGCCGAACAGCGCCGGGGTGAGGATCAGGTGAGCGGAGCTGGAGATGGGCAGGAATTCGGTCAGTCCCTGGAGAAGGCCAAGGAAAAGGGCCTGGAAAACATCCATTGCGTGGATTCCGTCAGATTCGGTGCGTCAGAAATGTGGGCGGGATATTAGCAGGGTGGGGGTGGGCTGAACAGATAGTGCGAGTGAAGCCAGCGCCATGATCCGAAGTCTGGCGCTGGCCTCTGCGGCTTATGCCGGAAACCGGTCCCGGGTGCGATTAGCTATTTTGACCAGCATCAGCATGAGCGGTACTTCCACCAGCACACCAACCACGGTGGCCAGCGCTGCGCCGGATTGCAGGCCGAACAGTGCGATGGCTGCGGCCACGGCCAGTTCGAAGAAGTTGCTGGCACCGATCATGGCGCCAGGCGCTGCGATACAGTGGCGTACTTTCCACAGCCTCGCCCAGCCGTAGGCCAGGAAGAAAATCAGGAAGGTCTGAACAATCAGCGGCACGGCAATCAGCACGATGTGCAGGGGGTTGTTCAGGATTACCTCGCCCTGGAAGGCGAACAGCAGTACCAGAGTGACAATCAGCGCTGCCGGGGTGACCGGGCTGAGCCGCTTCATAAAGACATCGTCGTACCACTGCTGACCGTGGCGCGAAATCAGGGCGCGACGGGTCAGGTAGCCGGCTGTTAGCGGAATCACGATGTACAGGACGACGGACAGCAGCACGGTATCCCAGGGCACCTGGATGTCGGAAATGCCCAGCAGGAAAACAACAATAGGCGCGAAGGCAAACAGCATGATGATGTCGTTAAGCGATACCTGCACCAGAGTGTAGGCGGCATCGCCTTTGGTCAGGAAGCTCCACACGAACACCATGGCGGTGCAGGGCGCCGCACCCAACAGGATCGCCCCGGCCAGGTACTCGCTGGCCAGTCCCGGCGCGATCCATGGCTCGAACACCACCATCAGAAAGAACCAGGCAATGGCAAACATGGTGAAGGGCTTGATCAGCCAGTTGACGATGGTAGTGATCGCCAGGCCTTTCGGTTCTTTCCGTACACCGACCACCGCACTGAAATCAATCTGCGCCATCATCGGGAAAATCATCGCCCAGATCAGAATGGCGATGGGGATGGAGACCTGCGCGTATTCGAAACGGGACAGGGTCTCGGGTACCACTGGTGCGAGCTGACCGAGCGCCACGCCGGCGATGATGGCCAGGGCTACCCATACCGACAGGAACTTGCCGAACAAATCCATGCCGCCGTCGGCGTCTTCAGCCCGGGTTATTTCTGTGTTGGTGCTCATCGTATTTGATGATTCCTTTACTCGTAGGGAGACTGAATCTATTATGCACAAAATTGGATATCCATAAAGCCGAATATATGGGGAAGCAGATATGAAGCGCCGCGTTTTGTTTGTCTGTACCGCCAACAGTGCCCGTTCTCTTATGGCAGAAGCCTTGCTGCGGGACATAGCCGGGGACCGGTTTGAAGTGGCCAGCGCCGGTACCGAGCCAACCGAGCCCCACCCGATGGCATTGCAGGTTCTTGAGGAAGCCGGCGTATCGACGGAAGGGCTTTCTAGCAAGCGGTTGGCAGATTTGCAGGAACAGTATTGGGATTACGTGATTACCCTCTGCGAGAAAGCTTCCAGCGAGTGCGGTGCGGTCTGCCAGCCGGCCCAGCAGATTGCCTGGGATTTTGCCGATCCGGTACCAGCAAACCGCCATTCCACTTTCGCCCTCAGGCTTAAGGAGATCAAAGAGCGAGTCGCCCTGTTCGCACTCATTCATCAGAAAGAAACTGGAGCGAAACCCGCCAGCTATGACCCGGTCACGGTGTTCAAGGCGCTGGCCGACGATTTCCGCCTTGCGGCGCTGTTAATGATCCGCAGCCAGGGGCAACTCTGTGTCTGCGAGCTTACCGAAGCCTTTGAAGCGCCCCAGCCGAAAGTCAGCCGGCATCTGGCCACGTTGCGGGATGCCGGCCTGCTGGCCACGGAGCGTCGGGGCCAGTGGATCTACTATTCCCTGAACCCGGGCATTCCGCAGTGGCTGGCCCGGGTGCTGGATGAAACCGCCAGCCATAACGGCCGATTGATAGAGAACCCGCTTGCGCGATTGCAGGCCATGGCAGACCGCCCATCTGTCCAATGTCTGTAATGTCCGCAGGGTCTAATGTACGGAACAGGTTTATCAGGAGCACAACATGAGCAAGATCAAAGTAGGCATTAATGGATTTGGCCGAATCGGTCGTCTGGCCTTGCGGGCCGCCTGGGGCTGGCCAGATATGGAGTTTGTGGCCATCAACGATCCGGGCGCCGATACCGGTACTTTGGCTCACCTGCTCAACTTTGACAGCATCCATGGTCGCTGGAGTCGGGAAGCCACTGCCGACGGAACGGATATCGTCATCGAGGGCCAGCGCATTCGCGTGACTCACAACCGGAGCATCGGTGAAACCGACTGGTCCGGCTGCGATCTGGTGATCGAGGCCAGTGGCGTGAACAAGAAGGTCAGTGCTTTGCAGGCGTACCTGGACCAGGGCGTGAAACGGGTCGTGGTCACGGCACCGGTGAAGGAGGCGGGCGCCAAGAACATTGTGGTTGGTGTGAACGATGATATTTTCGACCCGGCCAACGACCGCATTGTGACCGCCGCCTCCTGCACCACCAACTGTCTGGCACCGGTGGTGAAGGTGATTCATGAGAAGCTGGGCATCAAGCACGGCTCCATCACCACCATTCACAGCCTGACCAACACCCAGACCATTATCGATGCGCCCCACAAGGATCTGCGCCGGGCGAGAGCCTGCGGCAGTTCACTGATCCCCACCAGCACCGGTTCAGCAACGGCGATTATCGAAATATTCCCGGAACTGAAAGGGCGCCTGGATGGCCACGCCGTGCGCGTGCCGCTCACCAACGCGTCGCTGACCGATTGCGTGTTTGAAGTGGAATCGGCTACCGACAGGGACACCGTAAACCAGCTGTTGAAAGAGGCTGCCGAGGGTGAACTGAACGGTATTCTGGGCTACGAAGAGCGCCCACTGGTGTCCATCGACTACAAGACCGACCCGCGTTCCTCCATCGTTGATGCCCTGTCCACCATGGTGGTCAACGGTACCCAGGTGAAAATCTATGCCTGGTACGACAACGAGTGGGGCTACGCCAACCGCACCGCCGAACTGGCGCGCCGGGTGGGCTCGGCGTGATATGACGGCCGCCATCCGACAGTACCTGATTATCACCGGTAACTACTGGGCTTTCACCCTCACCGATGGTGCCCTGCGGATGCTGGTGGTGCTGCATTTCTACCAGTTGGGCTATTCGCCGCTGGAAATCGCCCTGCTGTTCATCTTCTACGAGTTCTTCGGGGTGGTGACCAATCTGGTGGGCGGTTACCTGGGTGCCCGCATGGGCCTGAACCGCACCATGAACATCGGGCTGTTCCTGCAGATTGTGGCGCTGGGCATGCTGGCGGTGCCGGCGGCGATGCTCACGGTGCCCTGGGTGATGGCGGCGCAAGCATTGTCCGGCATTGCCAAGGATCTGAACAAGATGTCCGCCAAGAGCGGCATCAAGTTGCTGGTGCCGGATGAGCAGCAGGGCACCCTGTACAAGTGGGTGGCCATTCTGACGGGCTCCAAAAATACCCTCAAAGGTGTGGGCTTTTTCCTCGGTGGGGTCCTGCTGATGGCGGCCGGCTTCAAGGGTGCCGTGATTATCATGGCGGTGGCTTTGGGACTGGTCTGGCTGGCCAGCCTGTTCTTGCTGGGACAGGATCTGGGCAAGAGCAAGGCCAAACCGAAGTTCAGCGAGATCCTCTCCAAAAGCCGGGCCATCAATGTCTTGTCGGCGGCCCGGATGTTTCTGTTCGGCGCGCGGGATGTCTGGTTTGTGGTTGCTTTGCCCGTTTACCTGCACACGGTCTTTGGCTGGGACTTCTGGAAAGTGGGCGGCTTTATGGCCAGCTGGATTATCGGCTACGGCTTTATTCAGACCATTGCCCCGCGCATCACCGGCAACATGGAAGGCAAGCAGCCTGCTGTGCTCTGGGCGGCAGCACTGGCGCTGATTCCGGCAGCGATTGCCATCGGCCTGGCAGCGGGTTGGTCACCCCAGTTCGTGATTGTTGGTGGCCTGCTGTTGTTTGGCGTGCTGTTTGCCGTCAACTCGTCGCTGCACAGCTATCTCATCGTTAGCTATGCCCGCGGTGATGGGGTGTCCCTGGATGTGGGCTTCTATTACATGTCCAATGCCGCCGGCCGGTTGCTGGGAACGATTCTGTCCGGCTGGGTCTACCAGGCCTGGGGGCTGGAGGCCTGCTTGTGGATATCGTCGGGTCTGGTGGCCATGGCCGCGTTGCTGTCGGTTTTGTTGCCCCAGCGGCGGCCAGTGACGGCCTGACCGGGCTTCAGAACCGAATGGCCAGCCCTGCGGCAGCTTCCACCTGCAGGTAGCCGCTGCTGTCGAATCTGAGTTCGCAGCCGCCGGAGCAGAACGCGGAGCCGCCCGAGTTCAGGGCTGTGTAAACACCACGCAGATCGAGCCTCAGGCGCAGTTGTTCCGTCAGGAAAAACTGGTACCCGCCGCCAATGGACAGGGCGGCCCGGTGATGGGTTTCATACCGTGAATCGTCCGGCTCGAGGCGGGTAACGCCGAACACACCAGAGACAAACCCGCCATGATTCTGGCCAGCCGGGAAATACAGCCCGCCGAACTGGAGCTGGTAGATGGTCAGGTCGATGGAATCCAGGCTCGGTGCAAACAGACCATTGTCCAGTCGGGCGGAGGTGTTCTGCCGGCCGAAATAAATCTCTCCCTGTTTGCCGGGCTCTGCCAGATCAAAATTGAACACCAGTCCCTGGCTGGCGGAATCCCGGAAGTCGATCTGGTCTGAGGTGCTGGCGCCGGCGGTCTCGATATCCACCGAACTGCTCATGCGAAAACCGGCAAACGGTGCCAGACTGACCTCTGCTGCCAACGGCGGGGCAATCAGTGCAACTGCCAGTGTGAACGTAACAAGAGATCGAAGCTTCATACATCCCTGGCCTGTGTGGCTGGTTGTTGGCAGGACACTGTGCAATGGTATATCCGTTATGAACATTGGCGAGCCCTGATGAGGCTATCTTGACAGATTTGGTCCTGAAAAATCTCTGTGTTGGCACTCTCAGTAACGTGTCTTTGACGGTACCTGGTGGACAGGTTGTCTGTCTGTCCGGTCCGTCAGGCAGTGGCAAGAGTCGGCTGCTGAGAGCCGTGGCGGACCTGGAGCCCCATGGGGGCACCGTGTCTGTGGCTGATACCTGCCAGGAGGATTTGCCCGCCCACCAATGGCGAAGCCGGGTGGTGATGGTGCCGGCAGACAGCCAGTGGTGGTTTGATGAGGTTGGAGGTCACTTCCCGGATCATGTGAAGGCAGAATTGCCGTCAGCGCTGGGCTTCCCGCCCGAGGTGCTGGAGTGGTCGGTAAGCCGGTTGTCTTCCGGTGAGCGGCAGCGGCTGGCGCTCTGGCGGGCTCTGCTGCTTGAGCCTGAGGTTCTCTTGCTGGACGAGCCCACCGCCAACCTCGACAACGACAGCACAGAAGCGATTGAAACCTGGCTGCTTGAGGAAATCCGTAGGCGGCAGATCGCAGTGCTCTGGGTCGCCCATGATGTTGGCCAGATTCATCGGGTAGCCGATGCCCATTACCGGATTCTTGGCACCAGCCTGGAGCGCGCCGATGGAAGTGATTGATCTGGCCTGGTGGAAGTTGGGTCTGGCTGCGCTGCTGGTGCTCGCCCTGGCTGGGACGGGGTATCTGGCCCGACTGGGCATTACCCGAAACCTGTTGATCGCTGCACTTCGAACGGTGATTCAGCTGGCGCTGATCGGGCTGGTTCTGGAGGCACTGTTTGCGTCGTCCGGTTTCCAATGGATCGCCCTGATGGCCCTGGTCATGCTTCTGGTTGCCGGCCGGGAGGTTGTGGCACGTCAGGGCCGAAGACTCCAGGGCTGGTGGGCGTTCGGTATCGGCACCGGATCGATGTTCGTATCGTCCTTCTCGGTGACGGTACTGGCGCTCTCGGTAGTGATCGGCCCAGACCCCTGGTACACCCCACAGTATGCCATTCCCCTTCTGGGCATGATGCTCGGAAACACCATGACAGGCGTCAGCCTGGCGCTGGATCGTTTGAACGAATCGGTCTGGCGGCAGCGGGCCGTCATCGAGAACCGCCTGATGCTGGGCCAGACCTGGAAGCAGGCGCTGGAAGATATCCGGAGAGACGCCATGCGCAGTGGTATGATGCCATCCATCAACGCCATGGCCGCTGCCGGTATCGTCAGCCTGCCCGGTATGATGACCGGCCAGATTCTCGCAGGCAGCCCGCCGGCAGTGGCGGTGAAATACCAGATCCTGGTGATGCTGATCATCACCGTCGGCACCGGATTTGGTGCCCTGATGGCAGTTTCCTGGGGCGGGCGAAGACTGTTCGACGACCGGGAGCGCCTGCGACTGGACCGACTGGTGAAACAATGATCGACCTGCTACGACGTTACCCCCTCCCTGTGATCGTTCTGGCCCAGCTTTTCGGCACCTCGCTCTGGTTCAGTATCAACGGTGTCTGGTTGTCGCTGGCCGGCGAGCTGGGCCTGACCGAGAGTGATCTCGGGCGGCTGACATTGGCGGTGCAGGCCGGGTTTATCGCAGGCACCCTGACCATTGCGGTGACCGGCCTGGCCGACCGCTTTGGCGCGAGTCGGATCTTTGCGCTGTCGAGCCTGTTGGGGGCTCTGGTTAACGGTGGATTTATTTTCGCTGCCGGTGCGCCGCCGCTCGATTTCCTCCTGCGCTTTGCCACCGGGCTGTGTCTGGCCGGGATCTATCCCCTGGGCATGAAAATGGTCATTGCCTGGACGCCAAAGTATGCCGGGGCTGCCCTGGCCTGGCTGGTGGGCATGCTGACACTGGGAACGGCGCTGCCCCACCTGATGCGCGGAGCAACCCTGGGCATGCCCTGGGAGTGGCCGCTGATGGCGGCGTCCTGTCTTGCCGTGGCCGGAGGGCTGCTGGTGTTTCTGCTGGGTGACGGCCCGCACCTGCCTAGAAGCAGCGGGCGATTGCCCCTCAGCCAGGGGCTGGCGGCTCTGCGCATCCCGAGATTCCGGGCAGTGGCCGGTGGTTACTTCGGCCATATGTGGGAGCTCTACGCGTTCTGGACATTAACACCCCTGCTCATCGGCCGGGAGCTGCAGCGGATGGGGCAGAGTGACGCACTTATTCCCTGGTTGTCGTTTGCTGTCATTGGCATTGGTGCGGCAGGTTGCGTCGGTGGTGGCCGGCTCAGCCGAACACGGGGTAGTGAATGGGTGGCCCGGCGAGCCCTGATGGTGTCCGGGGCCTTCTGCCTGGTTTACCCCTGGCTGAACGGACTATCGCCGGCCTTGCTGATCGTTTTGCTCATTGTCTGGGGCATTGCTGTGGTTGCCGACTCACCTCAATTCTCGGCGCTGGCCTCGGCAACGGCGCCGAGGGAGTCGGTAGGCTCCTCTCTGGCGGTGATGAATGCGGTCGGGTTTGGTCTGACGCTGCCGGCCATCTGGCTGACCAGTGGGCTCTGGGGCCAGTTGAATGTCTGGGTGGTTCTCCTGCTGTTCCCCGGTCCGGTGCTCGGGCTTTGGGCACTCTCCCGGGCTCGGCCTGAGATTCAGGCTGGTTAGTGAGACATCGTATGACGACCTCTGGAACCACGCCGAGAATACTCCTTCTGTCTGGCTACGATGCCGCCAGTCACAGGCGCTGGCGGGAGCAGTTGAGCGCCATGTTTCCGCGTTATGAATGGCAGTTTCTTGCTTTGCCGCCAAGATTCTTCCGCTGGCGTATCCGTGGCAATCCACTGAGATGGCTGAATGAGCCGCTCCTGCAGGAATCCTGGGATCTGATCATCGCCACCTCCATGGTGGACCTGGCAACCTTGCGGGGGCTACATCCGCGCCTGGCCAATACCCCCTGCCTGCTGTACATGCATGAAAACCAGTTCGCCTTCCCGGTATCCAGTGGCCAGAACGCCAGTGCCGATCCGCAGATGGTGAACCTGTACAGCGCGCTTTCGGCCGATTGTGTCGTGTTCAACAGTGGCTGGAACCGGGACAGTTTTCTGGCTGGCGCCGACTCTTTCCTCAAGAAGCTGCCCGACGCAGTGCCCGAGGGCCTGATCGAAACCCTGCGGGACAAGTCGAGGGTGATACCGGTGCCGATCGAGGACCGGTTGTTTGCTGATCGCCGGCCACTTATGAACCGGGCCTGCCCCCATCTGCTCTGGAACCATCGCTGGGAATATGACAAGGGGCCTGACCGTCTGCTGAAGTTCCTGCAGGTGCTGGACCAGCGTTCGATGCCGTTCAGGTTGAGTGTGGTGGGTGAGCGATTTCGCAGCTATCCGAAGGCATTTGACCGGATCCGGGAACAGTTTGGTCCTTGCATCGAACACTGGGGGTTTTTCGAGAATCGTGAAGACTATGATCAGTTGCTGCGTCAGGCCGATATTGTGATCTCCACGGCACTGCACGATTTCCAGGGGCTGTCGATGCTGGAAGCCATGGCTTCAGGTTGCGTGCCACTGGCGCCGGATCGCCTGGCCTATCGCGAATACGTGCCGGATCTGTGTCGCTATGAGAGTCATCAGGAAAATGCGGCGATGGAGGCTGAAGTGGTTGCCGACACGCTTGAACAGCTGCTGGAAGGACAGCTTCTGGCCTGCCCGCCGGAGGATTGGCGGGCATCCAGCCTGGCCGGCGATTATCATTCCCTGTTCCAAGATTTGATTCAGGCAGGATCAGCCAGTTCCTGAACCTGTTTCTTCCTCAAATCTGTCTCAGATCAATCCCGTTCCTTTGCGGTTGGCCCGGCCGATACTAGACTCAGAACTGTCTTTCGGCCTCACCACAAGGAGTTGTGGCCATGGAGTTTCATACCCTCGATGGCAATGAAGCGGTGTCTTCGGTGGCTTATCGCCTGAGCGAGACCATTGCCATCTATCCGATTACCCCTGCTTCGGTCATGGGCGAGCATGCCGATGACTGGGCGGCCCTGGGCAAGCCCAATCTCTGGGGGCAGGTGCCAAGTGTGGTCGAAATGCAGTCCGAGGCTGGTGCCGCGGGTGCCATGCACGGGGCACTGCAGGCCGGTTCACTGGTGACCACCTTTACTGCGTCCCAGGGGCTGCTGCTGATGCTGCCCAATCTGTACAAGATTGCCGGTGAGCTGTCGCCCTTCTGCATGCATATTGCTGCGCGCAGCGTTGCCACCCATGCCTTGTCGATCTTCTGCGACCATTCCGATGTAATGAGTGCCCGCGGTACCGGCTTTGCCCTGCTGGCTTCGGGGTCGGTACAGGAGGCCCAGGACCTTGCGGCCATCGGCCACGCCGTCACCCTGGAAAGCCGGGTGCCGGTGATGCATTTCTTCGACGGCTTTCGCACCTCCCATGAAATCTCCAAGATTGCGGCGCTCAGTGACCAGGATTTGCAGGCGCTGGTATCGCACGACGGAGTTGAAGCACATCGCAGCCGCCGGATGACACCGGACCGGCCAGTGGTTCGCGGCACCTCCCAGAACCCGGACGCCTTCTTCCAGGCCCGGGAGGCCATCAATCCCTTCTATCAGGCATTCCCGGGGAAGCTTGAAGCCGTGATGGACCGTTTCGCCGGTATCACCGGTCGGCAATACCGTCTGTTTGATTATGTTGGGCACCCTGAGGCCGACAGAGTGGTCATCCTGATGGGTTCCGGGGCCGAATGCGCCCATGAAACGGTGGAGTGGCTGCTGGCGCAGGGTGAGAAGGTCGGGGTTCTCAAGGTCCGCCTGTTCCGGCCCTTTGCCACGTCGCGTTTTCTGGACGCTTTGCCCGATACCGTCGAACATCTCGCGGTGCTGGATCGCACCAAGGAACCGGGAGCCCAGGGTGAGCCCTTGTTGCTGGAAGTCAGCGGTGCCCTGATGGAGGCCTACAGCCGGGGGGATCGGAAGGTACTGCCCCGGGTGATTGGCGGCCGATATGGGCTGTCTTCCCGTGAGTTTACGCCGGCCATGGTCTGCGCCATTTTCGACGAACTTAAAGCGGCAGCGCCGAAAACCCGCTTCACCGTCGGCGTGCGGGACGATGTCAGCCACCTTTCGCTGGAGGTGGATAGCGAACTGGATATTGAATCCCCGAAAACCCGCCGGGCGCTGTTCTTCGGTCTCGGTGCCGATGGCACTGTCAGCAGCAACAAGGCCAGCATCAAGATCCTGGGTGAGGGCACGGAGCTGTTTGCCCAGGGCCATTTTGTCTATGACTCCAAGAAATCCGGCGCTACCACTGTCTCCCATCTGAGATTTGGGCCGCTGCCGATCCGCTCCAGTTACCAGATCAACAGGGCCCAGTTCGTCGCCATTCACGCGCCCCAGTTTCTGGAGCGGTTTGATGTGCTCGAACACGCTGCCGAGGGCGCCACGGTGCTGCTCAATGTGCCCTGGCCGAAAGAGGAGGTCTGGGACCGGCTGTCGGAAGAGGTCCAGCGGGCGCTGGTTGAGCGCAAGGCCCGACTGTTTGTGATCGATGCCGCCGAAGTGGCGGAAAAAGCGGGTCTGGAAAGACGGATCAACACGGTCATGCAGGTCTGCTTCTTCGCCCTGGCGGATATCCTGCCCCGGGATGAGGCCATTGCCCACATCAAGGAATCCATCCGCAAAACCTGGGGCCGCCGCGGGCCGGAAGTGGTGCGTCGCAACGTGGAAGCGGTGGACTCGGCGCTGGACAACCTGCACGAGGTACCGGTACCGGACAAGGTAACGGCCACCCGCACCCGGCCACCAAGAGTGCCGGAGGATGCGCCGGACTTTGTGCAGAAAGTCACCCGCCTGTTGCTGGAAGGGCAGGGGGACAAGCTGCCGGTCAGTGCTTTTCCGCCGGATGGTACCTGGCCAACGGGAACCAGCCAGTATGAAAAGCGAAGTATCGCTCTGGAAATCCCGATCTGGGAATCTGACCTTTGCGTGCAGTGCAACTTCTGCGCAATGATCTGCCCGCACACCGCGATCACCAGCAAGGTGTTTGAGCCCGAGACGGTCAAAGGGGCGCCAGAGGCGTTCGAGGTGGTGCCGGAAACCCACACCTCGGAGCTGGAGGGACTGGATTACCGTATTCAGGTGGCGCCTGATGACTGCACCGGCTGTGGCTTGTGTGTCGAGGTCTGCCCGGCAAAGGACCGGACCCAGCCCAAACGCAAAGCGATCAATATGCAGCCGATCGAAGCGCACCGTGAGGTGGAGGCAGAGAACCTGGCGTTTTTCCGGCAATTGCCGGCTGTGCCCAGAGACCGTATCCCCCGGGACTTCAAATCCCTGCCGCTGCTGATTCCCCTGTTCGAATATTCCGGCGCCTGCTCCGGCTGCGGTGAAACACCCTACATCCGTCTGCTGACCCAGCTGGTGGGCGATCGGTTGCTGATTGCCAATGCCACCGGATGTTCCTCGATCTATGGTGGCAATCTGCCCACCACGCCTTACACAGTGAACGCCGACGGCCGTGGTCCTACCTGGAACAACTCGTTGTTTGAGGACGCGGCGGAACTGGGCCTGGGCATGCGTCTGGGGCTGGACAAGCTTGTCGGTCGGGCCTGGCAGTTACTGGAAGGGTTCCGGGAAGAACTACCTGACGGACTCTACCCGGAGCTGACCAGCGCCTGCACCACCGTTGATGAATGGGCAATGGCAGCCAGACGCACAGCCATTGAGCAGCTGCGGAACTGGCTGGCAGACAAGCAGACGCCAGAGGCCCGGGAACTGGACAGTCTGGCCGATGAGCTCTGTCCGAAGAGTGTCTGGGTAATAGGGGGCGACGGCTGGGCCTACGATATTGGTTATGGCGGTCTCGACCACGCCCTGGCCTCGGGTCAGAATGTGAAACTGTTGGTACTCGATACCGAAGTCTATTCCAACACCGGCGGGCAGCAGTCCAAGGCCACCCCCATGGGTGCGATTGCCAAGTTCGCCGCTGCCGGCAAGGCCACCCGGAAGAAGGATCTGGGCCTGCTGGCCATGAGTTATCGTCACGTCTACGTGGCCCAGATTGCCATGCAATCCCACAGCAACCACACCACCAAGGCCCTGCAGGAAGCCGAGAGCTTCGACGGCCCGGCACTGATCATCGCCCACAGCCCCTGCATTGCCCACGGTTACGACCTGGTGCACTCGCCCGCACAGCAGAAGCGGGCGGTAGACAGCTGGGCCTGGCCGCTGTACCGGTTTGATCCCCGGCGTATTCACGAGGGGCTGCCGCCCCTGCAATTGGACTCCCTGCGTCAGAAAGTCACCATGAAAGCCTACATGCAGGAAGAAGCCCGCTTCCGGATGCTGGAGCTGCGGGATCTCCAACGCTATGAACAGCTGGTGGCTGCGGCTTCGGAGGCGGCCACTGAACAGCGTGAGCTCTACAAGCAGCTGGCGGGGATTCACTTTGAGCCCCATGAAACTTCTGACGCTGACAATGAAAAGGGTGAACGTCATGACTGAATTGGCAACCCGTTGGCTGGGGTTGGAGCTTCGCTCCCCCCTTGTGGTCGGCGCCAGCCCCCTGACCGATGACCTGGACGCGCTGAAGGCCTGTGTTGACGCTGGCGCCGGTGCCGTGGTGATGCATTCCCTCTTCGAGGAGCAGTTGGTGGAGGAGCAAATGGCGGCTCACCGGTTTATTGATTCGCGGATCAACATGGACGCCGAAGCCCGATCGTTCTTTCCCGAATCCGAGTTGTTCGAGATGGGATCGGACAGCTACCTGCAGCGGTTGGAGCTGTTGCGACATTCGCTGGGTGTGCCGGTGATTGCCTCGCTCAACGGTATTTCAGCGGGTGGCTGGACCCGGCATGCACGTGAGCTGGAAGCGGCGGGCGCCCATGCTATCGAACTGAATCTCTATGACCTGGCCTCGGATCCGGAGGAAACAGCGGAGGCACTGGAACAGAGACAACTCTCGGTTGTGAGGTCAGTGGCTGAGCAGGTGAGCATTCCGGTCAGCGTCAAGCTATCGCCTTTCTACTCGGCCTTGCCTGCGTTCGTCGCCGGTATCGAAGAGTCGGGGGCCCGGGGCGTGGTGTTGTTCAACCGGTTCTATCAGCCGGATATGGATCTGGATGAGCTGGAGTTAAGCCGGGAGGTGGTGCTGTCGACCAGTGCCGAGCTGCCGTTGCGGTTACACGCAGCCGCCATGTTGTTTGGCCAGACAACACTGGAGATGGCGGTTTCGGGTGGCGTTCACAGTGGTGACGATGCGGCAAAAGCCATTCTTTCGGGCGCTTCCGCTGTGCAGGTGGTCTCGGCCGTGTTGTCGGAGGGTACTGGCGCCCTGTCGAGGATTACCCGGGAAATGACGGCTCGGCTCTCCGGAATGGGATACCGCTCGCTGGCGGAAGCCCGGGGCGTCCTGTCAATGGCGAACGCCCCCAATGCCCGAACCTGGGAGCGTCTTAACTACGCCCGCCTTCTGCACGGCTGGAAATAGAGCGGCTCAGGGTCAGAGAACCTGCTCCGGCACCTCGCGGATCCGACCGTGCTCATCAATGGCAACGTAGACGAACAGACCCTCGGTGACCTTACGTGGATTCTTGGCAGTGCGGTCAAGGGTCCACACTTCCACGCTGATTTTCATGGAACTGCGGCCGATATCGACGAGTTCGCAGTAACAACCTACCTGGGACCCTACTCGCAACGGTGACAGGAACTCCATCCGGTCCATGGCCACGGTGGCGTTACGGCCCTGGGAAATCCGTCCGGCCATGGTCGCCGCGGCGAGATCCATCTGTTTTACCAGCCAGCCGGCAAAGACATCGCCATTGGCATTGGTGTCTGAGGGGAGCGGGATAATCTGCAGGGTGAGTTCGCCACGGGGCGTGGGTTTGTCATCATCTAACGCTGTCATAGTACTGCCTTCTTGCGAGCCTGGAATTGTTTTAACACGCATGGTAGCGGGCTGAAGCAGCGCTGCAAGCAAATTTGAACATTCCTGACTATATTTCAGAAGCTGTAACAAAGTTGTCACAGAGTGCCATTAGTCTGCACCCATCGGTAAAGCACATCCGACAAAACGTCCAAACCAAAAAATGGAGACATGACGTGATGAAACTGAACAAAGCACTCGCGACTGTAGCACTGGCCGGCTCCGTAGCCGCCATGTCTGCACCAGCCATGGCCCGTGACACCATCAGCATCGTGGGTTCCTCAACTGTTTATCCGTTCGCCACAGTTGTTGCCGAGCGTTTCGGCACCAAGACCGACTTCAGCACACCCAAGCTGGAATCCACCGGTTCAGGCGGCGGTCTCAAGCTTTTCTGCCAGGGCATCGGCACCCAGCACCCGGACATCACCAACGCGTCACGTCGCATGAAGACGTCCGAGTTCGAACTCTGCCAGAGCAACGGCGTTACAGACATCACCGAATTCCGCATTGGTTCTGACGGCATCGTGATCGCCAGCTCTAAAGAAGCTGAGAACCTCGATATCACCCTCGAGCAGCTGTTCCTGGCCCTCGGTTCCAAAGTGCCTGTTAACGGCGAGTGGGTAGCCAACCCGAACAAAAACTGGAGCGATGTTGACTCCAGCCTGCCGAACAAGCCGATTCGTGTAATGGGTCCGCCCCCGACTTCCGGCACCCGTGATTCCTTCAACGAGTTGGCTCTCGCCGCTGGTTGCGACGAGCTGCCTGAAGCCGCCAGCCTGAGCAAGGACGAGCACGCCTCCATCTGCGAAAGCGTTCGTGAAGACGGCGCCTTTATCGAAGCGGGTGAAAACGACAACCTGATCGTGCAGAAGCTGATTGGCGACACCGGCATGTACGGTGTATTCGGTTACAGCTTCCTGGAAGAAAACGCAGACCGTCTGCAGGCTGCCACTCTGAACGGTATGATCCCGACTGCCGAAGCCATTGCTGCGGATGAGTATCCGGTGGCCCGTTCGCTGTTCTTCTACGTGAAGAAAGCTCATGTTGGTGTGGTTCCGGGCATTGCGGAGTATGTCAGTGAGTTCACCAGCAACGCTGCCATGGGCCAGAACGGCTACCTGAAAGATGTGGGCCTGATCGTGCCGCCGCGGGCTGCTTTGATGGACCTGATGGACAAGGCAGAAAGCATGCCGAACCTGACCCTGGACGAGCTCAAGTAAGACCGTCGTCCGGTCAAGAATGGAGGTGCGGGTCTCGTTGGAGGCCCGCACCTTTTGCACGTTTGGACGATCCGGTGCGAGTTCAGAGCTGAATCTGTAAACTGTGCGCCAATTCGAAGTCGAATACAGGAATTTTCATGCAACCGGCTAATCTTTTATTACTGACTCTGGTGCTGGCGATCGTGGCCTATTGGCTCGGTTACGCTCGCTCCCGGTCGTTGGCGATGCCGCTGGGTGGGATCCGTCACCTCAAGTCCCTGCCTTTTTATTACGGAGCCCGAGCGGCATTGTGGAGCGGTATCCCCGCTCTTATCGTGCTTGGTCTTTGGGCGGCATTCCAGGGCAAAGTCATCCAGATGATCGTTATTGGTGGTTTGCCTGAAGGTATAATCCCGGCGACCGACGGTGAGGCGAGCCTGCTGTTGAGCAAGATCAGCAATGTGGCCAGCGGAGCCTTGCCTCCTGGCTTCGTTGAAGCACCGATAGCTGAGGCCGCCGAGCGTTTACAGGCACTGCGCACGCAGAGTCGGTTCCTGATGTCTGGTCTTGTAATCTCGGTTGCCGTGCTTGCGGGTTTTCTCGGGTGGTTGAGAATTCGCCCCCGCCTGAATGCCCGTTCCCAGGTCGAGTCCATTCTCAAGTGGGTATTTTTCGCCTGTGCGGCCCTGGCTATATTGACCACCGTCGGAATCATTTTCTCGGTGGCGTTCGAGACTTTTCGTTTCTTTGGCAAGGTCCCGTTCACCGAATTTATCTTTGGTAGTCACTGGAGCCCCCAGACCGCTCTGAGGGCCGATCAGGTGGCTTCTCAGGGCGCCTTCGGGATGATTCCCCTGTTTACAGGTACCCTTCTGATTTCTGCCATTGCCATGGTTGTGGCTGTGCCGGTGGGCTTGCTGTCGGCCATTTACCTGTCGGAATACGCGGGTAGAAAGGTGCGCGGTGTGGTCAAGCCGTTGCTGGAAATGCTGGCGGGTATTCCCACCGTGGTTTACGGCTTCTTCGCCGCTCTTACGGTCGCTCCGTTTATCAGCGATCTGGCCGCATCCATGGGTATCGAGGCATCAAGCCAGAGTGCCCTGGCCGCTGGTGCCGTTATGGGCATCATGATCATTCCGTTTGTGTCTTCCCTGTCGGATGACGTGATCAATGCCGTGCCCCAGGCCATGCGTGATGGCTCTCTTGCGCTCGGAGCCACCCAGTCCGAGACCATGAAAAAGGTGATTTTCCCGGCTGCACTGCCCGGCATCATGGGCGGTATTCTGCTGGCGGTCTCCCGGGCCATCGGTGAAACCATGATCGTGGTCATGGCCGCTGGTCTGGCTGCTAACCTGACGGCCAACCCGCTGGAAACGGTTACCACCGTAACCGTGCAGATCGTGACCCTGCTCACCGGTGACCAGGAATTCGACAGCGCCAAGACGCTGGCTGCCTTCGCATTGGGCGCCATGCTCTTCCTGGCAACCCTGTTGCTCAACGTCATTGCACTGAAAATCGTACGCAAATATCGGGAACAGTATGACTGACCAACGTTCACAGGCGGAGATTGTCCGCCAGTCGCTCAAGCGTCGCTACCGTAAGGAACGCCGTTTCCGCGCCTACGGCATCATGGCAATCGCCATTGCCCTGGGGGCCCTGTTAATCCTGTTCACCGATATCATCGGCAAGGGTTATACCGGCTTCGTGAAGACCACCATCACCATGGATGTGCAGTTGGATGGTGAGATGATGTATCTGGATGATCCCACGGACGAGCGTCAGATCAAGATGGCCGATTTTGTCGAGCCTCTGGTTCAGGCACTGATCAAGGAGATCCCTGGAGCAACGGAGGATGACCGGAATCAGGTTCGCGAGCTGATCAACCCGTACGCCTCGGTGACGCTACGGGATGCCCTGAAGGCAAACCCCGATTGGTTGGGCACCACCCAGACCATGACCTTTCTCACGCACACGGATGTGGATGTCTACGTCAAGCATGCAGGGGATGATGCCTACTCGATCAAGCTGAACGACCAGCAAAAAACCTGGGTCGATGAGCTTCTGGAGCGGGACGTTATCGAGACATCGTTCAATGATGTGTTCTTCAGTGGCGGCGATTCCCGTGATCCGTCCAAGGCAGGTATTCTTGGCGCCATTGTCGGTTCGCTGCTGACCATGTTCGTTACCCTGATCCTCTCGTTCCCGATTGGTGTGGCCGCGGCGATCTACCTGGAAGAATTCGCGCCCCAGAACAAATTCACCGATTTTATCGAGGTGAATATCAACAACCTGGCGGCGGTTCCTTCCATCATCTTTGGTCTGCTTGGCCTCGCGGTGTTTATCAACCTGTTCGGGATGCCACGTTCGGTTCCGGTGGTTGGTGGTCTGGTGCTGACGTTGATGACTCTGCCGACCATCATCATTTCCAGCCGGGCCGCGATCAAAAGCGTACCACCCTCGATCCGGGAGGCCGCTGAAGGTATCGGTGCATCCAAGATGCAGGTAGTTCTGCACCATGTGCTGCCGCTGGCCATGCCGGGTATGCTCACCGGTTCCATCATCGGTATGGCCCAGGCACTGGGTGAAACCGCACCGCTGCTGCTGATCGGTATGGTGGCGTTCATTGTGGACGTACCCGACGGGTTCTTCGATTCGGCGACGGTGCTGCCTGTGCAGGTGTTCCTGTGGGCGGGCAGCCCGGAGCTGGCCTTTATTGAGCGAGCGTCGGCAGCCATCATGGTGCTGCTGGCCTTCCTGATCAGTATGAACGCATTGGCCATCTGGATGCGCAAACGTCTCGAGCGCCGGTGGTAAGGAGAATCAAGATGAATAGTGTGAATACAACCATTACCAGTGAAGTTACCCAACCGGACGAGGTTGCCGTGCCAGTTCAGGAATCGAAGCCCGCTGAAACCATCATCGAGGAAGGCAAGACCGTCGGTAAGCCTTACTCGGACGACCCCAAGTTCAAGCTTCGGGATGTCGAGGTATTCTACGGGGATGCCCCCGCGATCAAGAAGATCAGCCTTGATATTGGCCGTAACGAAGTCATTGCCTTCATCGGCCCATCCGGTTGCGGCAAATCCACCTTCCTGCGCTGCCTGAATCGCATGAACGACAGCATCGATATCTGTCGTGTGAAGGGTTCCCTGCAACTGGACGACCACGACATTTACGACCCCAAGCGGGATGTGGTCGAACTGCGGGCCAGGGTCGGTATGGTATTCCAGAAGCCGAACCCCTTTCCCAAGTCCATCTATGACAACGTGGCTTACGGTCCCCGGATTCACGGCCTGGCCAACCGCAAGTCGGATCTGGACGAGATTGTGGAAAACAGCCTGCGCAAGGCCGGCCTCTGGGAAGAAGTAAAGGATCGCCTGGACGCCAACGCAACCGGTATGTCCGGCGGCCAGCAACAGCGTCTGTGTATTGCCCGTGCAATTGCCGTGAGCCCGGAAGTGGTGCTGATGGACGAGCCCTGCTCGGCCCTGGACCCTATCGCGACCGCGAAAGTGGAAGAGCTTATTGCCGAACTGTCCGAAAGCTACACGATCGTTATCGTGACCCACTCGATGCAGCAGGCGGCCAGGGTATCCCACCGCACGGCCTACTTTCACCTGGGGCACCTGGTGGAAGTGAACGAGACCAACAAGGTATTCACCTCGCCGGAACATGAACTGACCGAGTCCTACATCACCGGCCGTTTCGGCTGATTCCGGACCTGAGGAATTTTGGAGAAGAACAGTATGCCTACGAAGAAGGACGAAGTTTACGGGGATCACATCTCCCACAAGTTCAATAACGAACTGATGGAACTCAAGACCGAGTTCCTGAAAATGGGTGGCATGGTGGAATCCCAGGTCGAGAACGCCATTCAGGCCCTGGTGGATGGCGATGGTCATCTGGCCGACGAAATCCGTGCCAACGACAAGAAAGTTGACCGGATGGAAGTGGAAATCGACGAGGAAGCCACCCTGATCATCGCCCGTCGCCAGCCGACGGCAAGGGATCTGCGTCTGGTGATCTCGGTCATCAAGATGGTGGCCGACCTTGAACGGGTTGGCGACGAGGCCAAGAAAATCGCCAAGCTTGCGATCAAGCTGCAGGAAGAAGGCCAGGCCCCGCGGGGCTATGTGGAAGTACGCCACATTGGCACCCACGTGCTCAGCATGCTTCACGATGCCCTGGATGCCTTTGCCCGGCTGGATTCCGAGCAGGCACTGCGGATCATGAAGGAAGACAAGCGCGTCGATGAGGAATATCAGGCAGCGGCCCGTACTCTGCTGACGTTCATGATGGAAGATACCCGCAACATCTCACGGTGCATGTCCGTGATGTGGGTGCTTCGTGCCCTGGAGCGGGTAGGTGACCACGCGTGCAACATCGCCGAGAACGTGATTTTCATGGTCAAAGGCGAGGACGTTCGTCATACGCCGGTGGAAGAGGCTGAGAAGGTGGTCGGCCGCTGATTTTTTGCTTTGGAGGAAGCAAGCGGGCTGGTAGTGCTGTTTGGGACACGCTCAAGGCATCCATGCGCGCTTAGCTTTCGCCATCCATGGCGAAAGATAGTCCCAAACAGCACTACCAGCCCACTTGCCCGAAGCTGGGTGCTGCTCTCCAGTTCGCTTCAGTCATCTTTGGTAGTTGGTTGCAGGCGTAATGCAATAGTTTGGCCGGACGGCGTGTGGTGGGGCTTTCCGGGACTGTCTTTCGCCATGGATGGCGAAAGTCAAGCGACCAGGGACGGCTCGAGCGGGTCCCGGAAAGCTCCACCACATGCCGTCCCTCCACCCAAGCCTAAAAAATCAGGCCTGCTTCATTTTGTCGGTATACGGAGGCCAGCCCAGCGGCTTGCCACCGAGAACGTGCAGGTGGATGTGAAACACTGTCTGCCCGGAATTCTCCCCGCAGTTCATGACAACCCGATAGCCGTCGTCGGCAAACCCCTTCTCCTTGGCAATCTTCGCTGCCACCAGATACAGATGCCCCACCAGCTCCCGATCATCTTCGGTGATGTCGTTAATGGTGGCAATGGCCTTTTTCGGGATGACCAGGAAATGAACCGGCGCCTGAGGGTTTATGTCGCTGAAAGCGAGGGCGATGTCGTCTTCGTAGAGGATGTCCGCGGGAATTTCCCGGTTGATGATCTTGGTGAAAATCGTCTTTGACATGGTGGCTCCTTTTCACTTGTCCTTGGGATTGTTGTTTGGCTCTAAAGCTGATTCAGGCCCGGAATCCGGGAGGCTATCTGCCGCACCACGGCCGGCAGTTCCTCGTCGATGCCCATGGCGTAGCGGGCCACCCGGTTGCGGGCGAAGGGCAGGGCGCGGGCGGCGCCCAGGCCCAGATTGCGCAGCAGATGGACGGGCGGAATCCGGTTACTGAACAGATGGTAAAACACATCCATGGTCAGCATCATTCTGCGGTTCGCTGGTCGGCGCTGTTGCTCGTAAAGGTTCAGCCACTTCTGGGCGGCCAGATCATCATCGGCGCGCCTGGCTTCCTTGAGGACTGCCTGTAGGGCCTGGGCATCCTGGAAGCCCAGGTTCACGCCCTGGCCAGCCAGCGGGTTGATGGTGTGGGCTGAATCTCCGGCCAGGACCACTCGCCCGGCGTGGTAGTGTTTGGCGTGCTGACGGGCGATGGGAAACGAGGCCTTGCTGTCGATGTGGGTCAGCAGTGGCAGGCTTGCAGGGAACGATGACTGGATTTGTTCCATCAGGGCCCTGTCGTCCAGGCCTTTCAAGCGGGCCAGTTCCTCCGGCGAATCGTACCAGACCAGGGAGCCCCAGCTCTCGCCGGGATGGTCCGGGCCGGCGCTGTGCAGGGGCAGGAAGGCGCGTGGTCCGGAAGGGTGGAAGCCTTGCCAGGTAATGTCTTCAACCGGCCCCTGATAACGTACCGAGACGACCATCGCCTGCTGTTCATACTGGTTCCGGGTGGTGCCAATGCCGGCCAGCTCGCGAATTCGGGACTGGGCGCCATCGGCTCCGACCACCAGGGCTGCGAGCAGCTCGCGGCCATCATCAAGGGTGACCGTCGCGGTATCACCGGACTGCGCCAGTGAGGCGACACCCTGACCGTGGAACAGGGATACCTGGGGGCAGGCCTCGGCGGTTTGCCAGAGTGCCTGTTGGGTAACCGAGTTCTCGACAATATGCCCCAGGTGCTGTGCGCCAAGCTCGGTGGCGTCGAACTGGACTTCGGCCAGCTTCCGGGGCACCAGGTTCTGCAGTGGATAGCGGGTTTCATCCCATACGGCCAGTCGTTTGTAGGGCGTTGCCCGCATGTGAAGGATATGGTCCCAGGCGCCCAGGCTCTGAAGATAGCGCTCGCTGCCGGCGCTGAGGGCAGATACCCGTATATCGGGGGCGTTTTCTGGATCGAAGGCGGGCGGCGGAGCCCGGTCTACCAGGGCAACGCGGAAGCCATTCTGGCCAAGGCCAGTGGCGAGGGCAGCACCGACCATGCCGGCACCAACTACCACAATATCAAAGGCTTGAGTCATATCGGTTTCCTGTCTGATGCCCTCAGTTTACGCGATGGCGGCAGCCAGACAAGAGACCGGGATCAAGCCGGCAGGAAAAGCCTCAGTAGCCGGCCATTCCTGATACCCGTTGCTTGGCAACGTCGTCCGGCCGGCGACGGCCTTTGACCAGCCAGGCGGGCTTCTGGGCTCCGGGTTTGTTGAAGCCCTGGTTCAGTACCATCGGTTGCACGAGGTTAATGAAATCGGCGGTCTTCATGTGGACAGATTCACTGTGACTGCCCGCCGCAAAGGCAAGTTCCGACTGTTCGGTCAAGGCTTCCGCGCAGTACACGGTCATTCCGAACAGGTTGCCAAAGGGGGGCATGGCGCCTACCTCGCAATCCGGGAAGCGGTCCTGGAATTCCTGTTCGTCAGCGAGGTCAAGAAAGTCGGTGTCGAGGATGCGGGATAACCTGTCCCAGCGGATTCGCCAGGTGGCCGGCATCACCAGCATTGCCATTTTGCCATCCAGTTCGATGATCACCGTTTTGACGACACGGTCGCCGGCAATCTTGACGTGGTGGGCGAGTTCCTGGGCGGTAAATGCAGGAGGGTGGGAGAGGCACATGTATTCCACACCTGCCTCATCGAGGAATTCCTTCAACTGCTGTACCGGCATAGTGACAACCTCCTACCAGCAATGACAGCGTTCCGGAGCCTGTGTTGATCTGATTGCCTGGCCCCGATGGCCTGGTGGGGTTGGTCAACCCCGCCATTAATGGTCAGCTTAGTCGAGGTTACGCAGTTTGCGAGTAACCGGATGTATCAATGAGAAACCGATCGCGAATCTCAGTCGGTTTTAATCATATGAATATCGCGCTGGGGGAACGGAATGCTGATGCCCTCGGCGTCGAATGCTTTCTTCACTTTCTCATGCATGTCCCAGTAGAAGGGCCAGAGATCACCTGATTTGGTCCAGGCCCGAACGGTCAGATCGACGGAGCTTTCGCCCAGGGCACCAACAACGACCAGTGGTTCGGGGTCCTTCAGTGCGCGCTCGTCTTCTTCAATGAGGCGCTTGCAGATGGCCTTGGCCTTGTCGATGTCATCACCGTAGCCGATGCCGAAGCTCATGTCGCAGCGACGGGTTTCATAGGCGCTCAGGTTGGTCAGGCTGGCGTTGGCCAGTTGACCATTGGGGATCACAATCCGGCGGTTATCGAAGGTGTCGACGATGGTGTACAGGATGGAGATTTCGCGGACGGAGCCGAGGTAGCCCTGAGCATCAATCGCGTCACCAACTTTGAACGGTTTGAAGATCAGGATCAGCACGCCGCCGGCGAAGTTGGCGAGGCTGCCCTGAAGCGCAAGACCGACGGCCAGGCCGGCAGCACCGATAATGGCAATGAAGGAGGTGGTGGCAATGCCGACCATGGAGGCGACAGAGATCAGCAGCAGAATCTTGAGGATTGCTCCGATGAGGCCGCAGAGAAACTTGTTCAGGGTGGGGTCTTTTTTGCCCAGCTTGTTATCTAGAACGCCGACAAACCGGTTGATCAGCCACATGCCCACAATCAGAGTGACAATGGCCAGCACGACCTTGGGTGCGTATGTCATGACCAGAGACATGGCCTGATTCATGAGTTCCGAGGCACCGCCTTCAGCGCCAAATAGGTCTTCCATAAAGGACTCCTTGTTCGTTGGTATTTTTCATAAGTGTCGGATTAACGGACAAATTACTGCAACAACCTGATTCGTCTATTCCTTTATATAGCAGACAAATGTCAGGGCTGTGTACTGCAGGCGTAATATTCAGTCAGGGCCTTACGCAACCGAGCTCTTGTTGGCCCAGTCGAGAATGGTCTCGGGGCCTCCGCGGACAAGAATCCGGCCTTCTTTCTTGCCCAGTTGGTAGTCGTACATGGGGTCGTAATA
Organism: Marinobacter flavimaris; assembly: GCF_045057155.1. Taxonomy (NCBI): domain Bacteria; kingdom Pseudomonadati; phylum Pseudomonadota; class Gammaproteobacteria; order Pseudomonadales; family Marinobacteraceae; genus Marinobacter; species Marinobacter flavimaris. Next base: position 3,199,867 of record NZ_CP171359.1, on the reverse strand, counting down.
ATCCTGGAGCAGCGACTGGATCCAGGCGTTGTGGGCCGCTGTCTCTCCAGTGGCTTCCTGCTGCAGGAGTGCCTGTTCCATCAGGCCGCGCAGCTGCTGGTGTCGCTCCCCGCCCAGGCGTTTGCGGATGCGGTCAATGGCGCTCAGCAGATAATCCCGGAAATTCAGCCACCCTGCTTCGGCCCCGTCGCGGTCCACGTAATCCGAGTACATTCCCTCAACATAATCTTCACGGATGATGCCAATACGCTCTTCCATCGGTTGCTCGAGGATCAGCAACGGCGACCTGGCCATGCGCTCCTTGAGGGATTCGGGCAGGGCGCAACGGCCCACCAGGCGGCTTTCATCTTCCAGATAGACCGGACCACTGTTCAGATGGCGGGCCTTGAGCATGGCTACCGCCAGCCGATTCTCGAAATCGATTTGTGAAGGCTGCGGTGTTACCTGACGCCCGAAACTGGAGCCCCGGTGATTAGCCAGGCCTTCAAGATCCACCGGATTGGGTAACTGTTGCAGAACCCGCGTTTTGCCGGTTCCAGTGCGCCCGCTGAGAATGCGGAACTCGCCGGATTCGATCTGCGCTTCCAGACTGTCGATCAGGAATCGCCGCAATGCCTTGTAGCCGCCTTTGACCAGCGGGTAGTCAATGCCGGCCTCCCGGATCCACTGCTGAGTGAGCCGGGAGCGCAGGCCGCCCCGAAAACAGAACAGGTAGCCGTTCGGGTGGCGGGCGACAAAACGTTTCCAGGCTTCAATGCGCTGGGCCTTGATGTCACCGGACACAAGCTGGTGCCCCAATTCAATCGCCTTGTCCTGACCTTTCTCTTTGTAACAGATGCCAACCCGATGGCGCTCCTCATCGTTCATCAGGGGCGCGTTTTCGGTATTCGGAAAGCTGCCACGGCTGAACTCTACCGGTGCCCGGACGTCCATCAGCGGCACATCATTCAGGAACAGGGAAAGGTAGTCGTCGGTGTCGGGTCTGCTTGCCATTTCAGCGGTAAACCAGTTGTCAGATGGAGGCGGCAGTATAGCGGAAATGGGGTTTTTCTGCTTGTCGCCGCCTGTTTCCCGGACTGGTCACGGGTACAATGACGCCTTCCGGAAAATTGAGGTTGGGTACCCCATGTCAGTGGACAGTCTGAATCAGCACCTGCGCAAAACCCTCTCCCGAGGCCGGGTGGCCGTTTCCCGTCCTGCCGGCTGTGAGCGCATTGCCCTGTACCTCTTTGACCCGAGGGTGCTTGAGGGGCCGTTATCGCACGAAGAGGCCCAGGCGGTCGTTGCCGAACCCGCCTACTGGTCGTTCTGCTGGGCCAGCGGCCAGGTGCTCGCCAACTGGATTCTGGACAATCCCCATTGGGTTGAGGGCAAGCGCGTCCTGGATTTCGGCTCGGGATCCGGAATCGTGGCTGTCGCGGCGGCAATGGCCGGAGCCAGGGAAGCCATCGCCTGTGACATTGATCCGGCTGCGCTGGACGCGGCCAATGCGAATGCGGCTCTCAATGGTGTTTCCGTTGGCCTTTGCCCTGACTGGGCAGCCCGGCCGGACGAAATAGATGTCGTGGCCGCTGCGGATGTGCTCTACGATCCGGAAAACCGGCCGTTGCTCGGCGTTTTACGCGAGGCGGCTCCTCGGTTGCTGCTGGCGGATTCGCGGATGAAAGTGTTGGGTGACGATGCCTACCGCAAGCAGACAACGCTTGAGGCCCGGACCTGGCCGGATCTTAACGAATTCGAGGAGTTCAATCAGGTTCGTATCTACCTGGCCGAGAACAACCAGTGATGGATCAGAGGTGAGAAAAAAGAAGGTATAAAAAAATAAAGGGCAACCAAACGGTTACCCTTTCTCGGAACAGGTCGGCGCATCCTTGCGCATTTGGCAACAGCCTTGTTGCGAGATCCTTGAGCCACTCCGTGGTGCCGGCATCCGAGCCGGCTATCCGAATAGTTATCCCTTAAGCGAGGCGTCCTTGTGTCCCTACCTCTCCCCGCGATCCTTGCCGGGGTGCATCCAGTGCGTCGTCCATTTCCCTGTCATCCTTGACAACAACAATATACCAACTGGATTCTGACAAACGTGTGAACTGTGCACGCATCGCAGGAGATGTCAGCGTGGGTGTCTCCAATAAAACAAAGTTATCAGTGAGTTAGCTTTTTTCTAAAGAGTTTCTGCCACTGCCGCGCACACAACGTCGCTGCAAGATCTCACGCCTTTGTAAGAGATATCTCACAGCGACTCTGGCGAATTTCGCAAATCCGGTTTTCCGGCGTTTCGGATGCCGGGCCAGGGAAGAAGTCCGATGGCAATGCCGGCGCCGTCCGCAGCCAGATCGGCCAGGGAAAATTCCCGATAGGGCAGGGTTGCCTGGATAAGCTCAATGCCAAGGCCAAAGCCCAGCAGGGCCGGCGCAAACCAGATGGGCCGGAGCTCCGGCCAGGCCAGCCGGGTGAGGATGGTGAGCTCGAGGAAGGCGATCAGATGGTTCACCTTGTCGTTCGACGATGAAGGTATGGCATGAGGGCTGTCGGTTGTCGCCAGAAACCCGATGGCCAGAACGGAAACCACAAAGGCTGCCTGCCAGAGGGGGCGGAATTGCAGCAGGCTGGTCAGTTGTTGTTTCAATGTATCCATCGGGGAAGTCACTGAGCGTTCTCGGGCTGTGGGAATGTTGCCAACATGATATGCTTTGCGCCCCGTCATTGTCATTGAAGCGGAGGTCCTGCCAGCTATGCTCAAGGGTAATTTTTTTCGTGGACTGGGCTACCTGGGTGAGGGTTTCCGCCTGATTCGTCAGCCCGGTCTTCGGCTGTTCGTCATCATTCCACTGGTTATCAATATTCTGCTCTTCGGATTGCTGTTCTTCTTCATGGGAGAGCTGTTTGCAGGCCTGATTGCCACCGCGATGTCGTGGTTGCCGGACTGGGCGTGGCTTCAGGCACTGGATTGGTTGTTCTGGATTCTGTATGGGGCGGTCATCGTACTGATGCTCGCCTACGGCTTTGTGATCGTTGCCAATCTGATTGGTTCCCCTTTCTATGGCTATCTTGCCGAGCTGACAGAAAAGCACCTGACCGGCCAGGAGGTGAATACCGATGACAGCTGGGCATCGATCATCAAGGATATTCCCCGCGCACTCTGGCGCGAGGTTCAGAAGATCCTGTATTACCTGCCGCGGGCTATCGGTTTACTGATCATCGGTCTTATACCGGTTGTTAATCTGGTGGCTGCTGTTCTCTGGTTCCTGTTCAACAGCTGGATGATGGCGCTGCAATACGTGGACTACCCGGCAGACAACCACAAGGTCAGTTTCCCCGCACTGCGACGGTTGCTCGGCGACACCCGCCTGTCTGCCTTTGGCTTTGGCCTGCCGGTGGCGCTGGCTGCCATGGTGCCGGTGCTGAATTTGTTTGTCGTTCCGGCGGCGGTATGTGGGGCGACGGCTTACTGGGTGCGTGAGAACGGCGCCACAAGAACTTAATTGGTCTGGAGGTTTCTTGGATACATCGGAATTTGTTATTGGTCAGCGTTGGGTCAGCCACAGTGACACCGGCCTGGGGCTCGGGATCGTCACGGATATCTCCGGGCGCCGGGTGACCCTCGGGTTTCCCGCCGCCGATGAGGAGCGCACCTACGCGATTGATAACGCCCCGCTGTCCCGCATCATCTATCAGCTGGGGGAAGAGATTGAGACCTTCGATGGCGAACGGTACACCGTCCGTGCAGTTGAGGACCGGGGCGGGGTGCTCCTGTATCACGGGGACGACGGCACCGATCTGCACGAAATATCCGAGGTGAAACTCGCCGGATCCGTGAATTTTTCTGCACCGCACCAGCGGCTGTTCGCGGGCCAGTTCGATCGCAACGGTGCCTTTCGCCTGAGGTTTGCCACGCTTCAGCACATGAACCGCCTGCGGGCATCGTCAGCCCAGGGGTTGATCGGCGCCCGCACGCAGCATCTGCCACACCAGATATACATTGCCCATGAAGTTGCCCGGCGCCATGCGCCACGGGTTCTTCTGGCAGATGAGGTCGGTCTTGGCAAAACCATCGAGGCGGGGCTGATCCTCCACTATCAGCTGCACACTGGCCGGGCAAAGCGTGCCTTGATCGTGGTGCCGGATTCCCTCACCCATCAATGGCTGGTGGAAATGCTCCGCCGCTTTAATCTGCGATTTTCCATAGTGGATCAGGGTCGCTACGACGCTCTGAAAGAGCAGGAAAGCGACGTGGATGCGCTGGTAAACCATATTTTTGGCGATGAAGATGCGGTGAATCCGTTCGAGAGCGAACAGCTGGTGCTCTGCAGTCTCGACTTCCTGAAGAAAAGCCAGAAGGCGCAGGACGATGCCCTCAAGGCTCACTGGGACCTGATGATTGTTGATGAGGCCCATCATCTTGCGTGGAGCCCTGAAGAGGTTAGCCCGGAATACCGGATCGTTGAGGAACTGTCGGCGGTCAGCCGCGGCCTGCTCTTGCTGACAGCAACGCCCGAGCAGGTGGGTATCGCCAGTCACTTTGCCCGCCTGCGGCTTCTCGACCCGGCCCGTTTCCATGATCTGGAAACCTTCCGCAGAGAAGAGCAGCAGTATGAAGCCATCAACAGTGTTGTCCGGCGTCTTCAGGACGAAAGCTCCGATATCAGCGAGGGTGATCAGAAGCTGCTGCGGGAATGGTTGGGTGAAGAGCTGGACCAGCTGTTTGCCGGTGACAATCCGAGGCAATCGGTGATCGATGCCCTGCTGGACCGGCATGGTACCGGTCGCGTGCTGTTCCGTAACACCCGGGCGGCCATCCAGGGATTTCCCGAGCGCCGACCCGATCCTGCACCGTTGCCTTGTCCGGCCATGTACGAAGGGCAGGCCTCAGGTATTCAGGGGTTGGCCCCGGAGCAACTGGTGCCCGAGGAGCAGTGGCTGGCGGACGATCCCCGGGTTGAGTGGCTTGAGAAAAAGCTGGTCGGCCTGCGCCCGGCCAAAGTGGTGGTGATCTGTGCCAGTGCCCAGACCGCCATGGCCCTGGAACATTATCTCCAGCTGCGGGCGGGTATCCGCAGTGCTGCCTTCCATGAACACCTGAGCCTGATCGAGCGTGATCGCGCCGCCGCCTATTTCGCCGACACGGAGCAGGGTGCCCAGGCGCTGATCTGCTCTGAAATCGGCAGCGAAGGCCGCAATTTCCAGTTTGCCCATCATCTCGTGCTCTTCGATCTGCCTGCAAACCCGGACTTGCTCGAGCAGCGCATCGGGCGGCTGGACCGGATCGGTCAGACAGAAGCGATTGATATTCACGTGCCCTATCTCAGTGGCACCAGTCAGGAGGTGCAGTTCCGCTGGTTCCACGAGGGCCTGAACGCCTTTGCCGAGAGCTGCGCGGTGGGCGTTGCCGTTCAGGAAGCGGTGCAGGCCCAGTGGCAGCAGGCTATTGATGGCGACCTTGATGTGGCTGATGGACTCGTCGAGGCCTCTGCGGACGAAGCAACGCGCCTGAAAACGCTCTTGCAGGCTGGCCGTGATGCCTTGATCGAGCTGAATTCCTGTCGCCCTGAGGTGGCAGAGGATCTGATCGCCGCCATCGAAGACGAAGAATCCGAGGCCCGGGTTCGGGATTACATGATGGAGGCTTTTGACATCCTCGGCGTGGATGTCGAAGACCATGCCGATCACTCCGACATTCTGCGACCCGGCGAGCAATATCAGGCCGGCCATGTCGCCGAATTACCGGAAGACGGGATTACCGTGACCTGGGACCGACAGAATGCCTTGGAGCGGGAAGACCTGGCTTTCATGAGCTGGGAGCACCCGATGGTCACGGGGGTGATGGACTCGGTGACCAGCTCCGGCCTTGGCAAGGCCGCCCTCGCCAGTCTTTCCGTAAAGGCGCTGCCGCCCGGAACGCTGTTGATGGAGGCCCTGTTTACTGTGCACTGCCCGGCACCGGAAGCGCTCCAACTGACCCGCTACCTGCCGGTCTCGCCACTTCGGCTGCTGGTGGATGTCAATGGCAAGGAGCTTTCGGGCGCGTTGCCTCACGACCGGCTCAACGAGATGTGCTCGAATATCCGGCGGCGCACGGCCCAGGCCATCGTTCCGCAGATCCGGCCCCAGGTGGAAACCATGGTGGACCACGTGGAGCGGTTGTCGGAGCCTCATCTGGAGCCCCTGAAGTCTCAGGCGCTTGAGCAGTTGGAGGCCAGTTTCGGACCGGAAATCCGTCGGCTGGAAGCATTGCAAAAGGTGAATCCGGCGATTCGTGAGGAGGAAATCGACTTTTTCCGCGATCAGTTCGAAGCGGCAAAAGAGGCGATAGGGCACGCCAGTCTGGCATTGGAAGGCATTCGTGTGATCGTGACCGCATAATGCCAGGTGTGATCTCCGTAACTGGCTGACTGTGCGGCATTTGCTGGTCAGCCCTCATCTGATGCGGTACCGTAAACGTAACGGTTTATAGTCTTCGACATTCCCGAACCATGGATGACAGAGAGAACCTATGATGACTTTCATACTGTTTGTAGTGGCACTGGCTGGCCTGCTGATTGTGATGCGGCGCGAGTCTGGTGCAACGTCCGCGATTGGCGTAATGGCCGTTACCGGCCTGCTGTCGCTGATTTTTGCCTCTGGTTTGCTGGCCCTGGTTTTGTTTATTGGTGCCGCCCTAACAGCTGCTGCCGGCCTCCCCGGGTTTCGCCAAAGCTGGCTGACACCCCGCATTTTCGCGATGTTCAAGAAGGTCGCACCGAAGGTTTCCGAGACTGAGAAAGTGGCTCTCGAAGCCGGTACGGTCGGCTGGGACGGTGAACTGTTCACTGGTCGGCCTGACTGGCACAACCTGCTGATCAACCGCAATACCGGCCTGAGCGAGGAAGAACAGGCCTTCGTCGACAATCAGTGTGTCCAGGCAATTTCCATGTGTAACACCTGGGACGTGGCGGTCGAGCGGGCTGATCTGCCCGAAGAGCTGTGGGACTTCCTCAAGAAGGAAGGTTTCTTCGGGATGATCATTCCCAAGGAATACGGTGGCCTCGAATTCTCTGCCAAGGCGCAGTCTGCAGTTCTGCAAAAACTGGCATCCAACGAGACGCTCATGGTGTCTGTGGGCGTACCCAATTCCCTTGGTCCTGGCGAGCTGCTCGTCAAGTACGGCACCGAGGAGCAGAAAAACCATTACCTGCCAAGGCTTGCAGACGGTCGTGAAATTCCTTGCTTTGGTCTGACGGGCCCAAGGGCTGGTTCAGATGCGACGTCGCTTCCGGACACCGGTATCGTTTGCAAACAGAAAGTCGATGGCAAGGAAGTTGTCGGTATCCGGCTGAATTTCGAGAAGCGCTGGATCACCCTGGCGCCCATCGCAACGGTTGTTGGCCTTGCCTTCCGCATGTTCGATCCGGACGGGCTCCTGGGCGAAACCGAAGACTATGGTATTACCTGCGCACTGATCCCCAGGGACACCAAAGGCATGGAGATCGGCCGTCGTCATTGCCCGATTGGCAGCCCGTTCCTGAATGGCCCGATCAAGGGTAAAGACGTCTTCATTCCGCTGGACTACATCATCGGTGGCGTGGATATGGCCGGTCAGGGCTGGCGTATGCTGGTTGAGTGCCTGTCGGTGGGTCGCTGCATCACCCTGCCCTCCGGTGCGGCCGGTGCGGCTGCGTCGGCCGTTGGCACCGCTGGTGGTTTCACCCGTATCCGCCGTCAGTTCAATACGCCGGTTGCTGATATGGAGGGTGTGCAGGAGCCTCTGGCCCGAATCGCCGCCAAGACCTATATCTCTCAGGCAGCTGTAAACCACACTGCCAATATGATTGATAAAGGTGAGAAGCCGGCAGTGCCGTCTGCCATCCTTAAATACCACCTTACCGAGTTCCAGCGCGGTGTATTGACCGATGCCATGGACGTTCACGGTGGCAAGACCGTCACGCTTGGCCCGCGTAACTACCTGGGCATAGGCTACAGCGGTGCCGCTGTCTCGATCACTGTTGAGGGTGCCAACATCATGACCCGCAGCCTGATGATCTTCGGTCAGGGCGCCATTCGCTGCCATCCGTATGTGCTCAAGGAGCTGGCGGCCAAGGACAACGATGATATCAATGCGTTTGACGATGCGTTCTTCGGCCACGCCGGGCTGATTTTCGGCAATGCCGCCCGCGCCTTCACCCAGGCTCTGGGTCTTGGACGGGCAGATGTGCCGTTTGACAGTGCCAGTCGCAAGTACGCGCAGGCCGTGGCCCGCTTCAGTGCGGCCTTTGGTCTGTGCTCGGATGCCGCGATGACCACGCTTGGCAGCGAACTGAAAATGCGGGAGCTTATCTCTGCACGGCTGGGGGATATGCTGTCCAACCTGTACCTGGCTTCCATGGTCCTCAAGAACTGGCACGAGACTCAGCCGGTAGAGGGTGAGAAGGAAGTAATGGAGTACAGCCTGGGCATGCTGCTGCATCGCACTGAAAACGCCCTGGATGAGTTCCTCCAGAACCTGCCGAATCGTGCCGTGGCGCTGGTTCTGCGGGGCGTCACGATGCCGCTCGGCCGTCGCTGGGGTAGTCCGCAGGACGACCTTGCGCGCAAGTTGGCTCGTGCAATCTCCACAGACACGCCTATCCGCAACAAGCTGATTGCCAGCATCTGGCATACCAATGGCGAGGGTACCGTGGAGAATCCGGTGGCTCGCTACAACGGTCTGCTCAAGGACTACGACAAGGCAGAACAGCTATACCGGAAAGCGACCAAGGCCTACGCCAAGGGTGAATTGCCGATGACCGCCTTGCATCCGGAAGAGCGGTTTGAGGCGGCCCTGAAGGCTGGTATCTATACCAAGGAAGAGGCCGATTTCATGCGCCAGTATGAGACCGTTGTACTTGAGATGCTGACGGTCGATGACTTCCCGTTTGATGAGTTTGCGCGCAACAAGGAGACAGTGATTGATCACAACCCTGCCTGACAGGAGACAGCCCTGACATGTGGTTGTCGTTCGTTGCTGTGAGTGTTGGCGCCGTTATCGGCGCCAACCTTCGTTGGGCTCTGGGGTTGTGGTTGAACACGACATACCATGCCGTTCCTTACGGAACGCTGGTTGCCAACCTAAGTGGTGGTTGGCTGATCGGGCTGCTGATCGGTTACTTCAGCCATGGCACCACGCTGGCACCGGAGTGGCGGCTCTTTGCCATAACCGGATTGTGCGGTGCGCTGACCACCTTTTCGACGTTTTCACTCGAGATGTTTGCTGCAATCCAGGACGGAAAATGGGCCATGGCCATCACCGGTATTCTGGCCCACGTTGTCGGCTCCATCCTCATGACTGCACTGGGAATTTACACCTTTGGCCTGGTGAAGGGATGATGGGTACCACTACCTACACAAATTCTCGAAAATACCCTTGGCAAGCTTCGGATTCAGGAGTAGAGTGAAGGGCGTAGGAAAGATTCAGTAAAGCATTTCATGAATAAGACGTACCTCCGCAGTTAGTAGTGACCGTCCTGTTTTTGATTCCGCGAGTTCTGTATTTCCGCAAAACGCTGACCTGACACCATGAAGGTGCGAGGCGGCAGATAATATGATTGATTTCAGGAAGTTTAAGTATGTCTACTACTACCGGTACTGTTAAGTTCTTCAACGAAGCAAAAGGCTTTGGCTTTATCACTCGTGAAGGCGGCCCGGACGTTTTTGTTCACTACAGCGCTATTCAGGGCAGCGGTTTCAAAACTCTGGCAGAAGGCCAGCAGGTTGAGTTCACCGTTACCCAGGGCCAGAAAGGTCCTCAGGCGGAGAACGTTGTTGCCCTGTAATCCCTGATGGATTCGGCAATAACCGCCAAAAAGGCAGCTTCGGCTGCCTTTTTTAATGGCTGAAAAACGCCTGGCAAGGTGGCACGCTTTTGTCATTTTCCCATCATTGTGTAATCTTTACCGACCTGCTGCTCGTTTAACCGGAAGTCGAGATCTCCAGGAATCATTACATGCTCCGACTGCTCAAGGCCGCCTGGATCCTGTTCTGGGCCATACTGCTCACCCTGATTCTGTTCTTCCCGATTGTTATTGCGGCCCTTTTGGGGAAGCGAGGGGATGCGGCGTTCCACGGCACCCAGATCTATGCATGGATTATCCTGAAAGTCTGCGGTATCCGCCTCAAGGTTCGTGGCAGGGAAAACATCGAGCCCGGTCAGCGATATGTCATTCTGAGCAACCATGCCTCCTATCTTGATCCCCCGGCGCTGGTGCTCGCCCTTGGTCTGCAATATCGGTGGGTGATCAAGAAAGAGTTGCGCAAGGTGCCCCTGTTCGGATTGGCACTGGAAGCCTCGCGGAATTTGTTTATCGATCGTTCGAAAGGCAGTGATGCACTGGAGAGCATCAAGCGGGGTGTCGGCCAGCTCCCGGACGGCACCGGCATTCTGATTTTCCCGGAAGGAACCCGTTCGTGGGATGGCAAATTACTACCCTTCAAGAAGGGTGGTTTCGTCATTGCACAGGATGGCGAGCTTCCGATTCTTCCCGTCACCATCTGTGGGTCCCACCAGCGATTGCCCAAGGGAAGTGCTGCCTTCAGCAGCGGTGACATTGAAATCGTCATTCATCCCCCGATGGCGTCCGGGGCTTTGCCGCTGGATGATCTGATGACAGACGTTCGCAACAGTATTGCGTCGTCCCTCTGAAGCAGAAGAACCCGGCCGCCAGGCCGGGTTCCGGTGTTCAGCGCACGGTGTTACCGGGCGAAAATAGCCTCGTAGAAACGCATGGTTCCCTCCCAGGAACGGGTGGCGGCCTCTTCGTCATAACCTATCGGCATGCCGAACTCCTCGGCGACCTTGTCAGCGCCAGGATTGGTGAATGAGTGCAGCACGCCGGGAAAGCTCACCAGGGTGAGATCGACTTCTGCATCCTGCATCTCCTTCACCAGGCCGGCGACCTGGTCCGAGGGAACCATCTTGTCGGCACCACCGGTGTACACCTGAACCCTGGCCTTCACTGTTCCGGCTTCGGCGGTTATGGGGCTGCCAAGCGCACCGTGGTAGCTGACGACGCCGTCCAGATCCACGCCCATACGTGCCATATTCAGGACCACCGCGCCGCCGAAACAGTAGCCTTGTGCAGCAATGCGGGACGCATCAACGCTTTCATGGTTTTGCAGGATCTCCATCGCCTTCATGAAGCGCGCCTTCACCTGATCCATGTCCTTGGTCGCTTCCTGCATGAACTTCTGGGCGGTATCAGGGTGGTCCGCCAGCTTGCCGGAGCCATACATATCGAGGGCAAACGCCGTGTAGCCAGAGGTCGCAAGCCGCTCTGCCTGCTCCCGAGCGAATTCATTGTGGCCCCACCATTCGTGGACCACCAGAACACCCGGGCGCTTTTCTTCAAATTCGTCGTCCCAGGCCATATAACCGGTGAAGGTGGTTTCGCCGATCTTGTACTCGACGGTCTCAGTTTGCATTTCTGCCAGTACCTGCGTGCTTGCCAGAGTGAGTGAGAAGGTTGCCACTGCCGCTATTGTTTTCATGGTCTTCATGATCAGTCCTGCTCCTTTTGAATCCAATTGTTTTGTTTCCGAACATCCAGTTGCCAACCTGATACTACGAGTCATCCTGAAAAAGGTAGCAGATGGTGAGATGGAGGATTTCCGAGAGCTTGTCCATCATGAGCAACTGTAAACGATTTTTTCAAAAGCTTAGCTGATGGCGTCAAAGGCACAAAAAAGCCGGGAGTGTCACGCCCGGCAATCAGATGAGCAACGCTTGGATTCAAGAACAGTGGCTTAGTCCGTCCTCACTTTCAGCATCCCAGAGAAATATGTCAGTCTTGCGACAATTGGGCATTTTTTGAGCAAGTAGCAGGCGTCACGATGTGTCGCTAACTAAAGGGCTGGAATTTTTCCTGAAGAACAGAAAGGCGGAAGACCGTATCGTTCGAGTAGTTTAGCCGGAGCAATGCTCAAGCTCGTCTATCGGATCCCCCAATAGCATTGTCAGGTAGTGCCTGGCAGCGTGTTCACTCGTGCTACGGAAAAGTGAACTTTCTCCTTTAATGTGAACTTCGTACCGGAATGGCTTGAAGAAGCCACTCACCTCCTTGAAGCCTAGTTCCAATAGCTCTACACATCTCTGCTTACAGGACCAAAGGACACGGGCTTCCACACCTTCGATCGCGTTTTCCATGATTGACATATATGCCCTCGTTGAAACGACGCGCAGATAAATCTGCTTCAGAGGGCTCATCCTGAGCGCATCACCCTAAATACGGTGTTTAACGGATTTTCCTTTCAACGCGACTATTCAAGCAATCCTTTGTTTCGGGATCGTGAAAAGCACTGTGGGGAAAGAAAAAACCGGCTCCAGTCCAGGAAGCCGGACAATAAGATCAGCATCTGATCTTCGAGAGAGCAGGTAGTGTGAAGGCAGAGAATGACGATTTGGTTACGGAAATAGTGCCAGTGCAGTAGCGTTTCCAGAATCTCAAGGCCGAACGATGTCAAATGCGGAGGTGAAGCCTTCTGGGCTGGCCTGTGCGTAAACCGCTGAAGGTTGCCACCCATTCCACGTGAAGCCTGCCACCCGGACCGGAGCAAGGCTGCCACCCATCGGAGCGTAGCGACGCGGGGTTTCTCTTCTTACTCCGAAGTCTCAGTGCTCGTCAACTTTGCCTGCTGTTTTCGCATGGATTCGCCCCGCAGATTGATCTTGTAGGCGTTGTGTACGAGCCGATCCAGAATGGCGTCTGCCAGAGTGGCGTCACCGATCACGTCATGCCATTGATCCATGGGCAGTTGGCTAGGGGTCTGCGCGGCAGAAGTATTTTGAGCAAGTGACCCCGCCGCGTCGAATCACAGTTCGGCCCGAGAACGTATCCACAATATCCAGCCGAATAGAGTCTCGATTCTCTCTATTCAGTCAGTCAAGACGGTTATCAGCGAATGCGTTATCGTAGTCCGATCACTCAGTACGCCCAAGGATCCCTCGGACCCTCTATTTCAGCCTCATCAGTGAACTCATCCGCCTGAGATTAAGCGACAGACAGACCAGATCCCATTCACCCTGCACGGCGTGAAGGCCCCGCAGACTGAACTGTCGGAAGCCCAGAACATGCTTGATCCAGCCGTTGACCGCCTCAACCAGATGCTTGCGCTGAGCGTAAACCGATCGCCCGGTTGCCGTGGCCAGCTTCCCGGCCATCCGGGCGCTGGCCGGATAACGGCTCGCGTCTATCTCTGAACTCTTCTTGCCCTCCCGGCGCAGCGAGACATAGCCGTCGATGCTTTTGTCTTCCAGGGTCTGTAGATCTTCTTCTTTACGGTAACCCGCGTCAGCCAGACACTGATCCGGATAGGTTTCCAGAGTGTCTTTTGCCTGATCCAGCAGTGGTATCAGACAGCCATTGTCACTGGGATTATTGCCCAGGTGGTTGGCGACAATCAGCTGGAATTCACCATCCACGGCCAACTGGCCGTTGTAGCATTGCTGGAACCCGTCCGCCGTTTTCATAATCCGGCTTTGCGGATCGGTAAAATTGCTCTGATCCTTGTCATCCGGAACCCCATAATCCCGCTTGAAGTTCGGGCCCCCGCGAGGTGAGCGCCGATCATCGTCCGGGGACCGACCCCGGGCCTTGTCCCGCTCTTTCTGGTCTGCTTCCAATTTCTCTTTGGCGGCACGAATCTTGTCCAGCCGCGCCTGCCGGTACTGAAGCTCTTCAGGCAGTTCATCACCCCGGTTATCCGGGCCGAACTGTCGGTCTTCCGACTGGTCTGTCTGACGCGCCTGACGACAAAGTGCATCGATCTCTTTCGATAAACGATCGTCTTCCTCGCCCATGCGGCCATAGCTCATGGCCTTGTGCTTGCTGGCATTAGCCCGAACCTTGGTGCCATCAATCGCCAGTGTTCCCAGCGTGATCAGCTCCGCTTCCCGGGCAATCCGGACCACCTGAATAAACACGGCCTTGAAGGCAACCAAATGGTGTTTGCGGAAATCACAGATCGTGCGATGCCTGGGGAAGTTGCCTGCCGCCAGAACCCGGAAGGCCACGTCTTCTTCCAGCTTCCGGGCGATCTTGCGTGAAGAGAAAACGCCGGTGGCGTAGGCGTAGATCAGAACCTTCAGCATCATTCGTGGATCGAAGGGCGAGTTGCGTCGGCCGTTGCCTTCGTAGCGGGCATAAAACGCGCTTAAATCCAGCTCCTCGACGACATCACTGACAAAATAGGCCAGATGCCCCTCAGGCAGCCACTCGTTCAGGCTCGGGGGAAGAAGCAGTTCCTGGCCAGGCGAATACGGGCGGAAAGTGGTTCCCATCAGTCATCCTGTTGCTGAAGAATTTTGATCTATTGTGCCAGAATGTAGCTTCTGCCGCGCAGACTCCTAGTGGCGATGGTGGAGCGTCTGCCATGGCGGTCTTCCAGCACCTCCAGCAAGTCTCTTCGGTTCTCTGCGCTCAGCTTCATGAGCCCCCAGTCATCCAGGATCAGCACATCCACTTTGGCGAGGTTGGTCAGGAGCTTGGCGTACTGGCCATCTCCCTTGGCAATGGTCAGCTCCCGCAGCAGTCGGGTCAGGCGGACGTACTGGGCGGTGTAACCCTCCCGGCAGGCTTTGTGCGCCAGAGCACAGGCCAGCCAGGTTTTGCCGACCCCGGTGGGGCCGGTGATGAGCACGTTCAGATGTTCCTTCACCCATTGGCAACCGGCCAGTGACTGGACCAGCCCTTTATCCAGGCCCCGTGAGTTCCGGTAGTCCAGGTCTTCGAGAATGGCCGTGTGTCGCAGCTTGGCCCGGCGCAGCCGGCTGGTCATGCGTCGGTTATCTCGCTCGGTCATTTCCCGATCCACGAGTAGCCCGAGGCGTTCCTCGAAGCTCAGATCGGTGATGTCGGGGATGGTCGACTGATCCGCCAGGGCGGCGGCCATGCCGGCCAGTTTGAGGGCGTGGAGTTTATCCAGTGTGGGATGTTTCAACATGTCAGGTTCCTTCAGTGGTAGTAGGCGGGGCCACGGATGTTGTCGTGAGTGTCCGGTAAAGCCAGTTCCTGTTGCTCTTCCAGAGGCTGCTGATCCAGACGGTGTTTGAGGATGGATTCAATGCTCTTGTACCGGCAACTGCCCAGCATCAGGGCGCGTTGGCAGGCGGCTTCCAGCCGCGACTCGCCGTAGCTCTGCCCCAACCGGAGAATGCCCAGACAGGAGCGGTACGCCTGCTGTGGGTGTTTGCGGGCACCCAGTGCGGTGCGGATAAGCTTCTCCGTCGCCGGTCCGGTCTTGGCGGCCCAGCCGATCAGCCTTTCCGGCGACCACTCGCCCGCCTGGCGATGGGATTCGGGCATGTGCGCGGCGATGGTGGTGTGCCGTCCCTTCTGGTCGGAGCGCCGGTGGCTGGCGATCCGGTTGCCCCGGTAAAAGCATTCGATGGTGTTGTGAGTGATGCGAACCTCCACCTCTTTCTTGATCAGGGTGTAGGGCACCGAGTAGTAATGCCTGTCGATGGCGACGTGGTAGTCGATGTGGACCCGGGCCTTCTTCCACTCGGCGTAGACATACGGCTCTACCGGCAATGGCTGTAAAACCGGTTTATCCAACTGTTCGAAGTGGTCGCGCCGGCAGCCGGGTAACTTGCGGAAGGGGCGGCTGTTGAGCTTCTCCAACAGCTCACGGATGGTGGCGTTGAGTTGCCCCAGGGAGAAGTGCTGGTGATGGCGCAAGGCCGCCAGGATCCAGCGCTCAACGATCAATACACCACCCTCCACCTTGGCCTTGTCGCGGGGCTTACGGGCGCGGGTAGGAACAATGGCGACCCCATAATGGGCGGCCATGTCCTGATAGGTTGGATTGAGGTCCGGCTCGTACCGGTGAGCCTTGGTAACACCCGATTTTAAATTGTCGGGGACCACTAATTCCGGAACTCCATTCAGATACTGGAAGGCCCGGGTGTGAGAGCCGATCCAGTCCGGCAATGTCTGGCTCCAGGTGGCTTCGGCGTAGGTGTAATTGGATGCGCCCATCACCGCGACAAAGACCTGCGCCTCGTGGATCTCTCCGGTGGTGCGGTCAATGACGGGCACGGCCTGGCCGGCATAGTCCACGAACAGCTTCTCACCGGCCCGGTGGTCCTGGCGCATCACCAGGTCCAGCTTGCCCCGCCAAGCCCGGTAGTGCTCGCAGAACCAGCTGTACTGATAGCCGTCCGGGTTGGCTTGTCGGTACTCCTGCCAGAGCAGGAACAGGGTGACATTCTTGCCCGCGAGTTCGTCACGGATGTGCTGCCAGTCGGGGATGCCCCTGGCCTGTGCCGGCAGATCCGGTGGCTGCGGGAACAGCAACTGCTCCAGATGGGCCTCGTCCAGATCCGCTGGCAATGGCCAGCTCAGACCGGCCTCAACCGTGCGGCGCAGGTATTCGCTCACAGTGGGGCGGCTGACGCCGCAGACCGCCGCAATCTGGCGGTTACTCAGTTCTCTGTCCCATTTGAGACGGAGGACATCTTTGATCTTGCGCATGGATAACCTCTTCGCGGGCATCTGACCTTCTCCGGATGAAAAGGATCAGAGTACCGTTAAGTTATCCCGCGTCACGCGGCTTCGATGGGGCGAGTCAGGCAGCCTGCCAGGGTGGCAGCTTTGCCGTGGAATCAGTGGCAGCTTTCGCGTGGAATGGGTGGCAGGCTTCGTCTGGAATCAGTGGCAACCTTGGTCTGGAATACGCAGGCCTGGTCTGAACTCAGCATACCCTGCGTGTAAGGTCTCTCAAGAGTTTGGAATTTGCCGACAGCGTAGGCAATCTCAAAATCGAGGTCTCCATAAAGGCTTGCAGTCACAAAGATCTGATGAGGATCAGCCTGTACAACATCGGCAACAGCAACAGCCGTGGAACAACACGACGGAGGCGCGGGCGGCAACTCAAACTCGATACAGCTCACCTCGCCTTCCGGAACGACGGTGTTCGCGCTGAGAGAGGCTGCGTTGAACAGAAGCTGAAAGATCGTTGAATCGAGAATGAGGCCGGATCCCTATGTGTCAGCGTAGTTGTCGCCTGAATATTTCAGAGGACAACCATGCCCCATTATTCACCGGAACGTAAAGAAGCCATTCTCCAGAAGATGGCCCCACCTCACAGTCTGACTGTTGCCGAGTTGGCCAGCCAGGAAGGCATCAGTACCGCAACCTTGTACAATTGGCGTAAAGCCGCCAGAGGACGAGGTGCCGTTTTGCCATCGAATTCAGCTCATCCAGACAAGTGGAGTAGCGAAGAGAAGTTCCGCATTGTTCTGGAAACCGCCCCGATGACGGAGGCGGAAGTTAGTGAATATTGCCGTAGGAACGGCCTTTACCCGGAACAAATCGAAACCTGGAAAGCCGCCTGCATGGGAGCCAATGCCCTGTCGGATGAACAGGCCAAGCAGAATCGGCAAGCGGCCAGGGCTGAGAAAAAACGAGTCAAAAAACTCGAAGCCGAGTTGCGACGCAAGGAAAAAGCTCTGGCAGAAACGGCTGCACTGCTGACGCTGTCAAAAAAAGCCGAGGCGATCTGGGGCCCCAAAGACGAGGACGAATGACCAGCCTCCCGGATCGCCAGCAGGCGGTTACCCTGATCCAAGAGGCTCAGGGTAACGGAGCCCGGCTGGTCAAGGCCTGCGCCTTGCTGAACCTGAGTATACGCACTTATCAGCGCTGGACGGCAGATAAGGCCGTCAGCGCCGATCAACGACCGGTGGTGCCCAGACCAGCACCCACCAATAAACTCTCGGAGGCGGAGCGTCAGGCCGTGGTCTCACTGTGCAACCAGAAGGAATATCGAAGCTGTCCGCCGGCCTTCATCGTTGCGGATCAACTGGATCAGGGTCGCTACCTGGCCTCGGAATCCACCTTCTATCGGGTTCTGCGGGAGAAGGATCAAGTACACCCCAGAGGTCGGCAAAAAGCGCCCCAGAGCAAGCGCAGGGCAACTACACACAAGGCCACAGAACCGAACCAGCTGTGGTCGTGGGATATCTCATGGCTGCCGGGGCCAGCAAAAGGCACCTGGTTCTACCTGTATCTGATGCTGGACGTATACAGCCGCAAGATCGTCGGTCACGAGGTCTATCACAGTGAGACCGGCGAGCTTGCCAGCGAGTTCATCGAGAAGGCCTACTGGCGTGAACACCTGGCGACGAAGGACAAGCCTCTAGTGCTGCACTCCGACAATGGCAGCCCCATGAAGGCCTCGACCTTCTTGGAGAAACTGTACGATCTGGGTATTACGCCCTCGAACAGTCGCCCCCGGGTCAGTAACGACAATGCCTACTCGGAGTCGTTGTTCAAAACCCTGAAGTTCCGCCCGGGGTTCCCGGTAAACGGCTTCAGAACGATCGAGGAGGCCCGCAAATGGGTACTGGCGTTCGTGCGCTGGTACAACACCGAGCACCGACACAGCGCCTTGAACTACGTAACACCTCAGCAACGCCATACGGGCGAAGCTGATCAGATCCTGGCCCAGCGAAAACAGATTATCGAAGCGGCGAAAGCCGAGAACCCGCGTCGCTGGTCTGGTGATATCCGAAACTTCAGCTTGCCGGAATCAGTCACTCTGAACCCGGAAAAGGCGGCCAATTGTTAAAGAGCTGATGACTTAAACGCGACATCTACGTTGACAGACTCCGGGATGGTGAGAGAGAGAAAGGCGAAAGATGTATCGATAGAGAACAATGACCAGACGTAATCTCGACACTCGGACGGAACCGTAAACCCGCAGTGGAGGAGAGAAATTCAGACTTGAGGCTGTTCAAAGAATCCACGCCTGGGCCCTTCTGTACACCTTAGTGGAATTTCGCACTACGGATACCATGACAGAAAAAACCGGGAAACGACGCTCCCGGCAATGAAGATCCACTGGTGGAAAAACACGATGACGCTAATCCACAGCGCAGAAGAATAACTGCCTTCTATGACAATCTCGTGACTTTGTACCGCTTGGGTGCGCTACCTTTTGCAAACGTCTTCCAGTCTACAACGTTGCACTCCGCATCAAAGTGGACGAAACCGGCGTAATCGTCGTCATGCCAGGTTTTGATGTAACCAATCAACTCACCATCATCTGCCACCATTTCGAAAGAGGCGCGCGTTTCGTCGGGATCAGACGTGTCAGTCCGCTCGTCGTAAACTGTCTGAAGAGTACAATTGGGGTCGTTCATCAGTGCAAGGGCAAGAAGATCTGGGTTCATGAGTGGGGACTCCATTTCAGGCACTAAGCTGTCACTTTGCAAATTACCGCTCAATAATAGACCGGTTTTACCGCGGGGAAAGGCCTAAACCCATTCTCATTTTGTATGAAAATTAGCCATTTCATAGTCATTGTGACCAATGCGCACCGGATCCTCATTGATTAAGATCATTAAAGTCGTGGCAACCGGCTAAATGTTGTTGATTTCCCGAAATTGATCAATCTCCAAGCGAATACTCATCGGCAAGTTCAACGCCTCCAGGCGATCCAGCAGCGCGCGAAGTGCAAGTACCTGTGATCCATCTACCTGCCCTTGTGCACGCGCTAGCGCTTCCAGAGTAATCAGTTCTTTGGCATCAAAAACATGATCATTGGCAAAGCCGATCAAAAACGAGTATCCAATAAGTGCCTTGGTCTGTGGTTGTGCGGGCATGACTAGATCCTCAGTGTTGTCTAGTCAGGCATACTCTGAACTTATAACAGTTTGATGAAGGAGCTCGAAGATTCAGAAAGAAGTTTTTTCGCCTCTCTATGTGCACGGTTCTGTAATTTGTCCAGTTCCTTCTGAATTTCATGTTTTATGGGCTCAAAATCCTTTTCAGCAAGGTCCAGGGCCTCTCGATGCTCTATGAGATAATCCATCAATACCGCAAAATCGTTCGCGTTACCCTGAGTCTCAGTGAGAATCTCAAGTTGTGACACTTTTGATTTGAGACCCTTTCCGAACATCGGTCGAAGAACTCTCAAGCAATAAAAAAGGTCCTTGGACCGTTTTCTAAACTCATGAAAGTCCTCGATATCATCCGATTCGCGGGCTTTCTTTTCTGCTTTACGGGCTTTCTCATAGATTCTTTTAAGATTTGGGACAAGATCGGAAAGGGACTCTGGAAGACTCCAATCTTTCGGCGATTTGCTGTTTGAATCGACTTCCAAAGCAAGATCTACGAAAAAGTCGCTGCCTTTTTCCGACAGGGGATCGAGTTGGGCTTGTGCTGATAAAAAGCGAGTAACTGTATCCGCAGGCGTAGCTCCCAAATGCGATGTTTCAGCTACGAGAGCGTTCCAGGTTTTTGTCCTGACGAGCGCATCCCGGTTACCCGCTAGTTTGCCCGAGACTGCTTTGTAGAATGACTGATTATCGCTGAAGTCCGCCTTATCCACATGGGGCTTGACGAGCCGCAGTATTGCGCGAATTTCCTTGCATCCTTTCCGGGCCTCGTGAACGCCAGTTTCAGGCTCCCGGCACGCTCGGAGAAGTGAGAGAGCGATGTCGTCATTGATCGAACGAATCAGCCGTCTCATCTGCTTCGCAAAATTTCCGTTAGGACTGAGTCTGTACCGCATGACTTTACCTCGCTTCAATGAACAGTGTTGCGGATCGATTGTCTCAACACTGAAATACTATTAGAGGATCCTAGAGCTTACAGGAGTGTTATGAATCTACTCTCGGTCGCAATTGCAGTCACACTTGTGCTCGGGAGACCAAATGCCTCAACTTTTCCCGATGTAGACGAAGGGTCCTGATTCAATCCCTGAAATGCCATGTTTATCGGGCGTTACAGATTAAGGGAGAGATCTCAGTGAGCAAGCGAAACCGCCATTTTAAAGCATTAACCTCCCTGTACTTGTCATCAACCTCCGATGCCTGGATTCTGTCCCAGCGTTGAGCTGGAATACGGCTATTGCTCGATTTCCGTACGTCTCACGCCCTTTTCCAACACCCCATGGGGAGTAGTCAAGGAATCTGTTGTCTTTCAACTGTTGCACGATGCCTCCCAGCTAGCCGCCAATACCCAGGAAACCTCGCTGCTGGCTAAATGTGACAAGTTTGAATTGCAGCCGTTCCAGGCCCTCTGGGAAAGCCGCGTTGCAACTGTTGCCCGAGTCATACACTCCGGGTTGCACCAATGGACCATTGAGTCGACCATTTATGATGAAGCGGAGAACGAAATCGCTTGGGCTCGCAGTTGGTTTGCCCGCTCCAACGTTTTGCTTGAGACGATCGCCCCCTACAAGAACCAGATGCTCAAATTGACCCAGGACTGGAGCTGATCAAAGAGTGCGGGAAGATATCAATGCACGTTTGCTGACAATTCCTCCGCAGCCTTCTGTTCGTCAGTTGACTCTGCGGAACCCGCGAAGCCTTGGTTGTATCCGAACTGATAAATCACACCAAGCCTTGCAGTTCTCCATCCTTGACCTTCTGCGAACTGACGCTCAGCAGCACTGTCAAAATGATAAAGAATCAATCGCTCAAGAACATTATGCAGAGCATATTCCCTCTTAAGATCGTTCAATGCTGAGTGGGCCGGGTTTGTTGCAGTTGTAGCATCATGAAAGATTAACTCCCCCCGTCCTGCATGAGCGACGAGCTGTTCGGGAATGGGCCGAGTATCGCCGGTGTAAACGAAACAACCGGGCAAAGCCAAACCGAATGCCTCGCCAGGAAAGTGATGCCGCACTGGGAAGACATTGAAACGGTAACCTCCAAAATAAAACGCATCGCTGACTGGGATCAGCTGAAAGCTGTCCCAAAAATTCATACCGCCCTCCGCAACCTGGGAGCCGGCCGAACCGAATATCTGATGCAATCGGGTTACAAGGCCGACAGGTATAAAGAGTTTTATTGAGCGTTGCTCTTTGAAAGCGATGTTAAAGAACAAGCGTTCGAGGCCACCAACATGGTCAAGATGGGCGTGGGTCAGGAATATTGCATCGAACTGGAGTTTTCGTTCTTTTACCGCAAAGAACGTGTCTGGGCCGAAATCGATGAGCATCGATTGGTGATTGGGCAAGCAGATCTTCGCGCTTGAGCTTCCCAGGTCCTCACTGTGCGCGCCTCCTGTTCCGAGAAACTCCAATGTTACGGTCATATAGCCACCAGCTCTGAATGGGCCGTCCATGGCCCGAGAACTCGTCCTGATGATTAATTTGCAGGGAAGTCAGTCCAACCGTCTAGCCAGCTCTGGGCGGATACCGGACTCACAGCACCGACAAAGTTGGCCGACTCATCAAAGAATTCACTTTGTGGCGGGCGTGTCGCGTTCATTTGCCGAAGCTGGACCCTGGGCATGAAAACCGGGTTGGTGAGATCTTTGGCGTTTGGGAACAGGGCCGTTTCTACACGGAATACATTGTGATTCCGTGGCTCTTCCATCCAGTCTTGCTCGCTGAAGCCAAAGTCATCGTCATCCTTGCCGGATTCTCGGGTGACTTGGCCCAGATGTCCGAGGTTGGTCAACAGGTTGTTGCCAAATGTCAGCCTGTCGCGGTTGACCAGCGAAAGCACGTTGTCGCGGGTATCGATAGCCTCAATTGCGTAGCTGTCGATCAGCATATTGTGAAAATGGCCACCTGAACCCTCGCGCAGCACCATGCCGCGATGTTTCTTCTGGCTGTTGCCGCCGCCCACAAGCGTGACATTGTAAAAGGTGGGTTCCGAGCGGGGCATTGCCTCGTGATCATTACCGTTGTTATCACCCTCAAACGCGTTGTCGCCGGCATCAGGATGCTGCTGGATAACAGCGAACTGGACGTTTCCGGTCCAGCCCCAGTCCCAGTCAATGCTGTCGTCTCCTGCACCGGTGATGACGATGTTTTTGAGATCGACATTGCCGCCAAACATCTCAATGCCATCGTCGAGAGAACGGTGAACCTGCACATTTCTGACAATCGTGTTGCTTCCACAGCCGCCGAGCGTCAGACCGTTCAGTTCGTTGTCTTTGTAGACTTCGAAGCCAGCGAATTCGATGCGGGTAAATTCTACAACCCCACAGGAATCTTCGGCGTTGGTACCGCCAAATGCGCCCCGTGTCTCACCTTCAGGAAGACCTTCGATGGAGGCTCCGGGCTGGTTCACCGGCGCCTTGCCAAGCAAAACAACACCGCCCCAGTCGCCACGCGCCCGGTTGCCCTCAGTCTGGGCACTCGTAAATACAATCGGCTTGTCCGATGAGCCTCTGGAGAAAAGCTTTGAATCTGCAGTCACGACAAGTGCTGACCCGTGTTCACCCTCAATGGTGACACCCGGTTCAATGTTGAGATTGGAGTTCTCAACGTAAATAGTTTTCTCAAGGATGTAACGCTTGCCAGATTCCCATGTGGTATCAACCAGAATGTCAGAATCAACGCGTACAGAACGATCTTCAAATGCAGTGAACCCGACCGCAGTTGAACCAATGGCAAGCATCGGGAAAACAATGAGAGAGTTGCGTCGCAGCCAGCTCTTTTGAGCAATACGAGGTTCCTCTGTTGCTTCAAAGCGGGCAGTGGTTTCTTTCGCCATCAGCGGTTGCCCGTCGTCGTTGAGTTGGATCTCCCTGGCGAGCGCCTTGAGTTCCGGCGTACCAGATAACTCAACCCTCCTGAGCACATCCGCCCGATACGCGGGCTCTCTGAGGAGCGTATTAAGGTGAACGAATTCGACGCCGGGGCAGGCACCTTTATCGATACGACGTTTTAATCGCCATAACTTTTCGACCAACAGGGAAGAATCGCCAGACATGGGGAACTACTCTTCGTTGAAGTGGAATCCAGACTCTAGCGTGCAACCATTAAGGTCTGATTAAACCTGTAGTCGAGATGCTTGCCCGGGCGCTTGCCGATCTGACGATGCGGTCCGCCATCAATGCATGAACATGCCACCGTTAATCGAAAAATCTGCACCGGTAATGAACGAGGACTGTTCATCAGCCAGAAAGGACACTACTCTGGCAATCTCATCGGGCTGACCGAATCGCCCAACTGGAATCTGCGCTTTTATTTGCTCGCGAATTTTTTCATCAATAGCCAGAACCATGTCGGTCTCAACGTAACCGGGCGACACGGTGTTCACTGTAATGCCTTTGCGAGCGGTTTCCTGGGCCAGAGCCTTGGTGAAGCCATGAATGCCGGCTTTGGCGGCGGAATAATTCACCTGGCCAAATTGGCCTTTTTGCGCGTTGATGGACGAAATGTTGATGACGCGACCATAATTCTGGGCGATGAGCGTATCCAGGAAGCAATGGGTTACATTGAAGACGCTGTCGAGATTGGTGTGAATCACTTCTCGCCACGCCTCAACTGGCATTTTCTTCATGACCGAATCCCGCGTAATGCCAGCGTTATTAACCAACACATCCAGTCGACCGTAACGGCCCAGCAGTTCGTTGGCAGCCGTTTCACAGCTCTGGGTATCCGCAACATCCATTTGCACCAGGTCGATTTCCAGACCTTCTGCGGCGAGGCGGTTTTGCCATTCCAAAGCCTGTGGTTTGCGGTCTGCATTTCTGAACGTCGTCACGACCTGATAGCCCTGACCAACGAGTGCCTTGCAAATCGCTTCTCCGATTCCTCTGGTTCCGCCGGTAACCAGCGCTACTCTTGAGGTTTTCCCAGTTGTCATTTGTTGTCCTCCTTGTAGGTATATGTGTGGTCAGAGATGGTTCTAGATGAGTCCGATTGAATTCGCCTCACTTTCCAAGAATTCTCGAAACTTGGGATCTGCAATACTGATAAGTGCTTTTGCCCTCTGGGGAATCGAGAGACCTTTGAGATTCACGCAGCCATGTTCTGTCACAACCATGTGGACGTCGTTCCTGGGGTCCGTAACGGTGCCGCCCCGAAGCTTTGGCACGACACGGCTGACGTTTCCCTCCTGCGCAGTTGAGCGAAGGGCCACGAATGAACGACCGTTTCTGGCCGCGTAGGCCCCGCGAACGAAGTCCAGTTGCCCGCCGCTCCCAGAGAACGGCTTGTCCCCGAGTTGCTCTGAGTTGATCTGGCCGGTCAGATCAATTTCCAGCGCAGAATTCACGGAAACCATGTTTTCGTTTAAACGGATAATGTCGGGGTTGTTAACCCAAGAGGCCGGATAGCCAACGATGGAGGGGTTATCGTCGAGGAAGTCGTAGAGTTTCCGGTCGCCGAGGGCAAAGGTGAACACGTGCTTGTGCTGCATCCAGGTTTTACGCCTGCCGTTCATAGCTCCAGACTGAATCAGCGGCATCATCGCCGGGGAGAATAACTCACTGTGTAAGCCCAGATCGTGGTGGTTCGTGAGGCCGGCCAAAACCGCATTGGGAACGCCTCCCACGCCTATTTGGAGAGTGTCACCGTTGTGGATCTGGTCGATGATCTGGTCAGCAATTCTCAAGTCGACATCAGTTGGAGGGTTGGGAGTGGCTTCAACCAGCGGCTGATCGTGCTCCACGATCAAGTCAATTTCCGAAATGTGGACAGAACACTCACCGAAGGTTCGAGGCATGTAACGATTGACCTCGACAATGACGTTCCTGGCTTTTCGGATCACCGAGGCGCCGTAATCGGCGTTGGTGCCCAGGCTGAAATAACCATGGCGATCCATCGGAGAAACCGTCACGAGAAAGCACTCGGGATCGATATGTTCAGTTAGCAGACGACCAGCCTGGTGCAGCATGGCCGGCACAAATTCGATCCAGTTCCGGGATCCGGATTGCGCAATCGCGTCTCTGTCCGAATGGCTCAGAAACAACGGACGGGGAGTTACCAATTCTCTCAGGTCTGGCGCCAACAGAGTTTTGCGCAGAGCTTCGGTACCATGAAGGTAGTAAAAGGCAAAGGGGCCTATCAGTCGATCCCTCAGCGCGTCTGCGGTTGCCGCCATCAGGGCCGGTGGTTGGGCAGCGCTCATGCCCAGAATAAGATTTTTACAATTGGCGAGTGTCGCTGCCGCTTCGTAAGGCTGTCTTTTCTTTTGCTGGTAAAGGGCTTCTAATCCCGGGTCCAGACCTTCCATATGCCACTGGCCTCATTCTCCTTGATTCAACTCCAAGGATGTTGGACTGTTGTGACGATTGAGTGACCAAAAAGTGACCAGCTTGTGAGAGGTGTGGTTGTATTCAAGTGGTCAGATGGGCCAACCTCAACTCCCTGAGCATTGGCCGTCGCTTTCTTTGATGGCTTTGCATGCGCTTTAAAATATTGTCCAGAGCCTCCACCGCCTCAGTGATGTGAGGACCTTTGTTGAGCATTACGCACTCCGCTCTGTGCGCCATAACAGCGTCTGATATCTCGGCTCGTGATGGCACGCCCTTTCGGGCGAGATTCTCAAGCACCTGCGTTGCCCAGATGACAGGCACGTGGGCCGCTTCACAGACCGACAGAATCTCTTCCTGCACCTCGGCCAGACGTTCGTAGCCGCACTCCACGGCCAAATCCCCCCGGGCAATCATCACGCCACAGCATGGCCAGCGCATGGCGGTCAGCAGCATCCTTGGCAGGTTTTCGAACCCTTTTCGAGTCTCGACTTTGAGCACGATTGGCAGAGTTTCTGCGTTCAGGCGCTTGAGTTGTTCTTGCAACAATTGAACGTCTGTAACTGAATTGGCAAACGACATCTCTACGACGTCGGCATGTTCTGCAATAAACGACAGGTTCCTGAGGTCTTCCCCTGTCAATGCGGCGATGTTCAGTTGGCTGTCGGGAAGGTTTATACCTTTGGCGCTGCGAAGTTTGCTCCCTTCCGGGCGCGCATGGTGAATCCGCACCCAAAAGTGTTCTGGTTCAACCTTTTCAATAACGCCGCCGATTTTACCATCATCAAACCAGATGCTTTCGCCAGCCTTAACCTGTGTAACTACGGCAGGCATTGTGCAACTGATAGTCGCTGGTTTGATGATGTTACCTGCAGAGTCCCTTTCTTCATTGGTTCCCTGCACGGAATCAGAGGTAACCAGAACCATGTCGTCCTTCCTTAGGCATAAGATGCCCTCTTGGGGAAGAAAGTCCTGGATTTCCGTTTGCACCCTTGGGGTCTGCTTTCCGTTCTTGAGCTGTATGGCTGTGCCGGGTCTAACGTAGCAAGCCTTAATGCTTTCCACGCAGCAGCCAGACTCAGTAATGTCCACCACCGTCCATTTGCGGGATTTTTTTCGCGCGTCTGTCAGTGTGATTTCGTCACAACGGTTGAGGCATTTTAAAAAGCTCTCAGAGACCCGGAATTGAGCTGCACAGTCGTCTGGGACAGAAGAAGGGTTTTCGGAAGAGGTTAGCCAGATCCGGGCAGGGATCACTGTAATTCCATAGTCATCCCTTGTGGGACGAATGTGGATGACTTTGGGGCCCGGCTCAATGTCTCCGGTTCTGATCTTGGGCCCGCCAAGATCCATGAAAATCCGGCACTTTTGGCCCAGACTCTGCTCTGCGGTTCGAAGATGGCCGATCATGGCTTGCCAGATCTCCGGGCTGTCGTGCGCACAGTTGATCCTCATGCAATCCATCCCCCTTGCCATCAACTGATGAATGATGGCTGGGTCGTGGGCGGCCTCAGTCGGCATGGTGACCATGATGCGAACTGTCCTTTCGCTATTTGCGCTGCCCAGCAGCTGATCGGCGTGATCATTGAGAAGCTTGAAGCCGTCCTCGATTGCAGGAGTTGCACCATCCTTTTTTTCCGAAACGTGATGCCGTTGTCCGAGAATGGCCTCTAATACTCTAATGACTGCGGAGAGGGTCGCGAGCACACACGATTCAGAGCGACCGAGAGATGACAGCCCTACCAGCGCAAGTCTTTGTTGCAAAGGCCGAATGTCGTGCTGTCTGAGTGCAAGGTAGTGGAGAAGATTGCTAGCGCTATTTTCATAGGCGGGGTGCATGGTTTCCAGTAGATTACCATGACCAGCTGCATCTTTAACGATGGTTTTACGAAGGCTCACGAGAGCTTCGAGAAGGTCTCCAATTTCCTCGATCTGCATCGAAGTCAATCCAGAATTCGAAAGTTCACTCATGCGTCACCTCTGGCGGCGGGCCTGCTTGTCGGTGCCGTCTTGGATTCTGTAATCGAGGCTGAACAGACAATGCTCACTTTATTAATGTCGAGAAGACGTGTTGCAGTCTTATGAACATTTTTTTACATCGCTAAGTGTTTTTGAGAATCCAGACACTGGAATCAGGCAATTCAGCGTTGGGCTATGGATTAGACGAAAAGTTCTTCTCCCGAATCGATCAGTCTGGAAGGATTGCATCGATCGCTTCGTAGTCACTGTGGGAAACGCTGTTGACGCCCACCGCTTGCTGTGTGTCCAGATAAGCCGTGAGTTTTGCTGAAGGCGTTTTCAGCAATTCCATCACCGTTTCTCGAAGAGTAGGGCAGATTCCGCTCCTGAAGACAAAAGGGTCATAGTGAAGCGCTGGAGATCGCCACAGCACTTTAAAAGCGTTCTTCCTGATGAGTCCACGCCTGAAAAGTTCATCTGCTCTAGCGCTGGATACGAATGCAGCTTCGGCTTTGTTGTCTGCCAGAAATAGAAGGGCCTTATCGTGACTTCCTGCATAGATCTCTGCGCCGAAGAAATCAGAGAATGATTCTTTGAGTTCAGCGGCAAATGCGTGCTTTGGCATCAGGGCGCCCGATGTACTCGAAGGGTCTGTTAGCAGCACACGCGCTGAGCGAAGGTCTTCAATCCGGTCAACATCGCTGGAAGTGGGAACGAGCAGCACTGAATAGTAGAAGCTTCCCTCCGGTGTTAATTCGCCCTTTTCCGTGATCAAAGAGGCAAATGCTTGGATGTCCGGGTCATCTCGATGGGCAAGGATGTAAGATGCCGGCCCCATCACTGCCAGATCGACACTGCCCGCAACTATGCCATCAATCACGCTTTCGTATGAACTCGCCCGCACCAGGTCAACAGGTATCCCGAGACCCTCTTCCAGAAGCTCAAGTAATGGTTGGTATTCGAGTACCTGCTCATCGAAGTCCGTCTTGGGAACCATCGTGAATTTCAGGCGATCTATTCCGCAGTTCTCACTTTTCAGGGTCTCTGATGCGGTGGCCCAAGTTGATAGGAGCGTCAATGCGAGAAAAGCCAGAAGCGAAACTGGATTCACACTACGTTCTCCTTTTCCGTAAAAGCTCTCTCGAAATCCAGTATCTTTTCCGCCGGCATAGGCCTGCCCAAGAAATAACCCTGAGCAATATGGCAGCCCGCCACTTTCAGGTGTACCAATTGATCATGGGTCTCCACGCCTTCAGCCACTACCTGAATCGCCATCCGTCTGGCAAGGATGATGGTTGAGGAGACAATCGGACTGTCGTCGTGGCTGTTGGATATGCGGTTGATCAAGCTGCGGTCAATTTTCAACTTATCAACAGGTACAGCCTCCAGGTGGGCAAAGCCGGCGTAACCAGTTCCGAAGTCGTCGAGACTGAGACGAATGCCTGCCTGTTTGAGGCGGTGGAGTGTCTCAACTGCTCGGCTCTCCAGCATGGCTGTTTCAGTGATCTCCAGTTCCAGTAAGTCCGGATTCAAGCCCATATCGGATAACATAGTGAGCACATTCGCGCAGAAATCCGGTTGAGAAAGCTGAATAGGGGAGACGTTCACAGCGATAGGTTTTGAGACACCAAGCATCTGTTGCCATTCGGAGATTTGAACGCAAGCGAGTCGAAGCACCTCCATCCCAAGCTTCACAACGAAACCGGTTTTTTCTGATAACGGAATGAATTTGTCCGGGTAAAGCAAACCGAAACTGGGGTGCTGCCAACGCACCAGGGCTTCATAACCAATCACTTCCATGCTGTCGAGGCAAACTTGCGGTTGGTAGTGAAGCAGGAAGTCTCGATTTCGGAGAGATTCGGTAAAGGCCTGCTCGAGATGAAACTCCTCTACGTCTGTAACGTTCAGAGATTGGTCGAAAAAACGGTACTGGCCACGGCCAGCTTTTTTGGCAGAGTACATGGCCGCATCGGCACAACGCGTCAGTTGATCGACACTCTGGCCATCCCTCGGGCTGATCGCGATACCGATACTTGAACTGGTATTGAGTTCAGTACCTTCAAGCATATACGGCGCTGATAAGTGATCGGTTAACGCGGAGGCCCATTGTTCGATACCGGCCTCAGTACGATCACCTAGCAGCAAGACAACAAACTCGTCACCACCAAAACGGGCCGCGATATCGCCAGGAGCCAGCATTCTCTGGATCCTGCCAGCGACGGCTTGCAGCAACATATCCCCAACATGATGACCCAGAGAATCGTTGATGGACTTGAAACGATCCAGATCGATAAAAAGCATCGAGCTCAATCGGCGTGCACGGCGTTGTTCCAGCACCGAGGTCTTTGCTTCGTCCAGAAATTGCCGTCGATTCAGAAGTCCGCTGAGGTGATCAATGGTAGCCGCGCGATTGCTGCGGGCGTTCTCGGTTTCGAGTCGTTCAATCAGCTTTCGGTTGCTTTGCTCCGACGTCCGCAAAGCTTCGAGCACTTGTTGCTGTTTCTTCAGGCCGTGGATCAACCAGATCACGATTCCCACAACCAGGGCTGTCATCAAGGTATTGGCAGCCAGTTGCTTTGCCTGGCCGAGTGCCAAGGGGGCAAGAACCTCTTCAAGGGGTTGTGCCACGGCTATAGTAAAGCCATTTATTGGCCTCGAAACAGAAACGTATTGGTAGCGCCCTTCTGGCAAATTGATCACAGCATCGCTGGTGATCACTCGACCTTCTTGTGGCCGGGACATCTTTGGTAACGCTGGACCGCCGATAACAATTCCACTTTCGCTCGCGCGCATCCATTCGTTGCCAGCGGAGTCCAATATCTGAATGAAGCCAGAACCCAATTCGACGTTTTGCATCAAGCTGGCGAGGTAGCCAATGTCCAATTCAATCAATACCAGCAGGTTAGGCTGCGAAGAGCCCGAATCGCTCAGCGGTACCAGAAACGGCAGTCTCCAGGCGGGATCCCCGGGCGTATAGGCCGGGTCGTCCAAGCGGTTGGGTAGGAGCGGTGCAAGGCCTGAATGGGCAAAATGCGTTTCGGCCTCTGTTAACCAGGATTGCAGATTCGATCTGGCTGACTCCGTGTGGCTCGCGTAGAGCAGATCACCGGACGCGTCATAAATGCTGAATCGGTTGAACACCGGATCCTCTGCAAGCAGCGTGAGAAAACCGGATTCATCTTCACTTTTGGATACGAGATTTCCATGGAGCAGGCGCCCCATCACCTTGCCTCGAACCGTCATTTGTTTGAGGCTTTCTGAAACTATCAATGCCAGATTGCGGTTTTCCGATATTTGGGAATCGAGAGCTTCCGTTCTCTTAGTTGAGTTTTGCCAGATGAACAGCGCCCATAAGAACAGAACGACGATAAAAGCCAGCACCAACATGGTGAGCTGGACGTTGCTCAAGGATGTATGGGACTTCAAGGACATCAAATGAGGACCTGGAGGATCATGGGCAGGTAACGAACAGGATTTCGAGCGCTGAACCAGTCCCGAGTGCAAACGGGGTTACAGTCAGGTTGCTCCACCGCAAACCCTAGCAAGTCATCATGACAATGGCGTGACTGACTTTGATTTTGTTCAGAATGCCCGTTGTAAGCCATGCTTTCGAAACCCTGGAAATAGCCTGCACATAGAAGAACTGCACAACTGTCAAACCAGTCACGTTAAGAAGGTCACGAAACGAACATCTTTTCGTCATAGCAAGTACATGTCGCATTCATAAGCTCCAAGTTGGCGCTGTTCGACTTCAAACGCCATGCAAAAACTGAAAGCCACTGGAGAAAAAGATGCGATACCTCAATTCAACGAAAGCTGGCCTGATATTCCTGGCGCTTGGTTTAACGGCCTGCACAGACACGGCTGACGAAAGTGATGTAAATGCACTGCGCGATGATTTGAATAACCTGACTGATCAGGTCAATAACGAAGAGACCTTCGAGCTGCAGTTGTTGCACCTGGCGGATATGGATGGCTCCAACGTCGACGCGCTGGCCAATGTTGGTAACATCGCTGCGATCGTCAATGGCCTGCGCAACCAGCATCCAGAAAAAACCCTTTTTGTGAGCTCCGGCGACAACTACATCCCGGGTTCCCGTTACACGGCTTCAAGTGATGATTCGTTTTCCACGGTTACTGGAGTGGCAACGCCGGGAGATGGTCGGGCTGATATCGCTTTTCTTAATGCAATGGGGCTCGAAGCATCTGCAGTGGGTAACCATGATCTGGATAGCGGAACCTCAGCATTCGCCGGTCTGATCGCCGCGGATGGCAACTGGTCCGGCGCGCAATTTCCTTACTTGAGCGCTAACCTTGATTTTTCAGCCGATACCAGTGTTAGCGGCCTTGAAGTCTCGGATGGACAGGAGGCTAGTGCGATGCCTAACAGTCTCGCAGCATATGCAGTGGTGACTGTAGATGGTGAGCAAATTGGCCTGGTCGGTGCATCAACGCCGACGCTGGAAAACATTACCTCGACCGGTGATATTAATGTTTTGCCTGCAAATGACAGTATCACTGACCTTGCTGCAGAGATTCAGGTATCGGTCAATGAGCTGACAGATTCAGGCGTAGATAAGATTATCTTGCTCGCGCATATGCAACAGCTTGCTGTTGAAAAGCAGCTCGCCTCACTTTTGTCCGAGGTTGATATCATTGTCGGAGGTGGATCTAATACGCTGCTTGCCGATTACAATGATCGTTTGCTTCCTGGCGATACCGCGGCTGACTCTTACCCGTTGATCTACAACAGTGCCAGTAACGAGCCAGTTGTCCTGGTAAACGTAGATGGCGATTACAAGTACCTTGGTCGCCTGATGGTGGAATTTGACGCCGCTGGCCGCATTATTTTGAGTAGCATCAATCCGCTCGTCAGCGGCGTCTACTCTGCGGAAGATGAGACGGTTAGCGCCGTGAATGGCAGCGCAAACAGTACCGTGGATAATATTGTTACGGCTGTAAACGATGTTCTTGTTGCTCAAGAGAGCAACATTCTGGGTAACACCTCGGTTTACCTGAACGGTCAGCGTTCATCTGTTCGTTCCGAAGAGACAAACCTGGGTAATCTGACAGCAGATGCCAACCTCTGGTACGCTCAGGAATATGATGCCAGTGTAGATATTTCGCTGAAAAATGGTGGCGGAATTCGCGCTGATATCGGCAGTTTCGCCTTCCCTCCCGGCTCAACCGATGTCGAGGATATTGAGTACTTCCCACCAGAGTCTTTTCCTGCTGCCGGCAAAGAGACTGGCGATATCTCACAGTTCGATATCCAAAGCGCATTGGCATTCAACAATGGGCTAACCCTGGTTGATGTATCAGCAGCCGAGCTCAAAGCGATTGTTGAGCATGGCGTATCAGACATCGGTGGCGGTCGCTTCCCGCAAGTCGGTGGTCTGAGCTTCAGCTATGATCCTGGCGCAGCCGTGGGAAGTCGGGTTACAGACCTGAGTGTTGGTGGCACTGCTGTAGTGAGTTCCGGTGTGGTGCAGGCTGCTGGCCCGTTCAGAATGGTCACCCTGAACTTTCTTGCCGGTGGAGGCGACGGATACCCAATTCCAGCAACGAATCGCGAAGATCTGGTGCTTGATGCCTCTCTGTCAACAAGCGTTGATATGAGCGCCAATGATCCAGGCCAGGCAAGTTTTGCTGAGACTGGTTCTGAGCAAGATGCACTCGCAGAATATCTGAAGCAATTCCATCCAGATGATTCGGCACCGTTCAGTAATTCGGATACGATTGCTGATGATTCAGCGACTGACTCACGGATTAGCACCCTGTAAGTGCCCTGAAAAGGCAGAAAGTAGCGGTCTAGTTACCGCTACTTTCCCATTGCTTTGCCCGCAGTCTCGAGATTCGAGAAAACACTTCAAACTGGCTTCTCTAACGCCAGCATTTATCTGTAACGTTAAATGCTCTCCCTCAGCCAACGTCTGGATCCTCAAAGAGCCCAATGGTTTTTCGCTGATGACCCGTATTTGCTTGCGTCGCTTCGGCAAGAAAGCTGCGACATCAGGGCGGAAGCGTCTAGTTGACCTGGATAAGTCTATCGGATTAGCCAAAGGTAGCATGCGCTTTGCAAGCGTTGGGTTTGAGCGACCTCTGAGTGCCTTCGTAAACTATGAAACACAACTCTGATTCAACGGGGCCTCTGACCCATGAGAATTATCGCCTTCTATAGTCCGAAAGGCGGTGTCGGCAAAACCGCCTCCGCCGTCAATATTGCATATCTGGCCAGCAGAAGTGGCTGCTCCACGTTGCTTTGGGACCTGGATTCCCAAGGTGCTGCAAGTTTCTACCTCTCTGGAGGTGAGCCCGGGAAAGGAAAAAAGATTTCAAAGCTTCTGGAGGGCAAAGTACCCATTGCGGAGTTCATCGAAGCGAACGTATACCCCGGTCTGGATTTTATCCCAGCCCACAAGAGTTTTCGGAACCTGGATATTCGTATCGAAGAAGACGAGCGTTCATTGCCATTAAAATCCATGCTCGCGCCTCTTGCCGAGGAAACGAGCCTCGTTGTGCTGGATTGCCCACCCGGCCAGTCTCGTCTTACCGAGCAGGTTTTGAGGGTGGCTGATGTCGTCTATGTACCGCTGGTACCGACTTGGCTTTCTATGAATAGCTGGCTTCAGTTTCGGGATTTTGTTCGTGATAAAAAACTTGGTCAAAAAAAATTGAGACCTTTTTTTACTCTGGTTGACCGTCGTAAGAAACTCCACCGGGAGCTCTGCGAGCAAGCTCCAGATCTATTTGATCGGCACATGGAAGCGATGATTCCCTATTCAAGCGCCGTCGAGCGCATGGGCGAGGAAGGGTTACCCCTCGAAATCTTAAGTCCCCGATCCAATCCGGCCCAAAGCTACAGAAAGCTCTGGAAGGAAATCCAGTCCGAGTTACGCATGTGAATTGTCGTCGTGGCGTAGCTGCATAGTTTAGGCCTTGCAGAGCAGTATTGGAGGTAAGACTGATGAGACAATGGATCCTTTTTTTGTGGCTCGCGACCCCCGGTCTTTTTGCGGATGTATTACCTTCTGATTCGTTTGCACCTGCCATTCTGTTCAATTCGGCGATTGTTCTCGACGGCTCCTACAATGAAAGCCTTCTGGCCGGAATGGAACAGTTTGAACAAGAAAAAGGTGTTCCGTTTGCTCAGGTTGCGACTGCTGACCCAGATCATTACCGCCAGTCTCTTGAATCTCTCGCGGTAGCGGGGCATTCGCCAATCATCGTGCCCGGTGGTGGAACCCAGTCAATTGTCGAGACTGTAGCGCCATCCTTCCCTCAAACGACCTTTATTTCGATTGGTTATCAGGTAGATGCGCCCAACGTGCGGTCAATTATTTTCAGAGAGTGGGGCGGTGCTTATCTCGCCGGGGTTCTGGCTGCCTACCATAGCCCGAACCGGAAAGTGGCGTTCTTAGGTGGGCTCCCGGTCCGTTCGGTCAAAGAGCTGGAGGCTGGGTTCCGCGCCGGATTTAACCGTGTACTGCCGGACGGGCAGGTCACTAGCCTTTATCTGTCTGAATATACTGAGCGCCCATGGGACGACGAAAATAAGGCCAGAGAGCTCGGGAGGCAGCTTTTCAGCAGTGGGAATGACATCGTGTTTGCTGCTGCGGGTGGCAGTGGCAAAGGAGCGTTAGCAGCAGCCGCCGAAGCTGACAAACTTGCGATTGGTGTCGACCGGAATCAGAACCATCTGTATCCCGGTCATGTTCTTACCTCTGTTGTAAA
The DNA here is from genome assembly GCF_045057155.1 of Marinobacter flavimaris. Classification (NCBI taxonomy): domain Bacteria; kingdom Pseudomonadati; phylum Pseudomonadota; class Gammaproteobacteria; order Pseudomonadales; family Marinobacteraceae; genus Marinobacter; species Marinobacter flavimaris. Next base: position 3,164,222 of record NZ_CP171359.1, on the reverse strand, counting down.
ACACCTGGATAGGGCCGTTTATGTGGCGTTAATCAGTGAACGCTGGCAACTATGGCGTTCACATGTCAAAAGATTGGGTCTTGCTCAAGGGGGTGTGTCCATCAGTATTGATGAAAACAATCAGCCGCTGTTGTCCCAGGACATTATTGAGGAACTCCAGAAGAATCGGAGCCGGCTTTTAGCGGAATCGACCGGCCTGGCGGGGGACACCGACGGCGTCGATCAAGACATTGCAAAGCCGCAGTCTCTGACAGTGGCCGTTCCTGAGGAGGTCCGATTTCCATTTATTCAAGCTGATGAATCCGGGATAACCGGAATCGCCATAGATGCTCTCAGTATGGTTAGTCGGCAATTGGGCGTGGAATTCGAGTACCGGGTTTTGCCGACTCGACGAGGCGCCTATTCGCTTGGGGAGTCGGTCGACGGTTTTATAGCGATCTCGCACAGTGACGACACTGAGGCGCGTGGAGTCTTCCCGATGCGGGACGGTAACGCTGATGAAGACAGGGCTTTAATGACCTGGGATCTGGCAGCTTTTCAACTGATCAATCAAGGCGTTGTAGATGCTTCCATGTTGCAGCCACCCTTAACGATACCTCCGGGATCGGGAACGGACAATCTGACAGAACTCCAAGGCCTCGAAACCCACGTCATCGGCAGTGTAGAGCGGCAGTTGAACATGTTGCTGCGTGGGCATGCGAAAACAGCCCTCGCAGATGCGTTGCACGCCGATCATCTCATAAGAAGTCGGCCAGAGTTTGCTGGAAAAATCCGAAAGGTAGCGGCATCGGTCTCCACGGAATCAAGCTATTTGGTTTTATCGAAAAGCTTCTACCATCAATATCCAGAATTTAGCGAGATCTTGTGGAACAAGCTGTCGGAGATTCGTGAGTCTGTAGAGCTTTGGGATGGGGTAGATCGTTATTTTCGGTAGCCTCGATGGCCGCACCGAAAAGCTTCATTGACTAGACTATGCATGGATACTCACAAATCCGGACTGTCAGGAGGTTGTGTATGAAAATCGGCGTGCCCCGGGAAATCAAGAACCGCGAATACCGTGTAGGCATGACACCCGCTGCCGTTCATGAGCTGTGCGGCCACAATCATGAGGTGTTTGTGGAAACCGGAGCTGGCCTCGCCATTGGCTTTTCCGACGAGGATTATCGGCAGGCCGGAGCGCGAATTCTTGAGACGGCCGGGGAGGTTTTCGATACCGCAGAGTTGATCGTCAAGGTCAAGGAGCCCCAGGCCGAAGAGCGGGCCATGCTGAAGCCGGAACACACGCTTTTCACCTATCTGCATCTGGCCCCGGACAAAGCGCAGACGGACGACCTGGTGAAGTCCGGCGCTACCTGCATTGCCTATGAGACAGTGACCGACCATGGAGGGCATTTGCCCCTGCTGGCGCCTATGTCGGAAGTCGCCGGGCGCATGTCGATCCAGGCCGGTGCCCATTGCCTGGAGAAAGCCATGGGCGGTCGCGGCGTGCTTTTGGGCGGCGTACCCGGTGTCAGTCCGGCGCGGGTAGCGGTCGTTGGTGGCGGAGTTGTCGGCCAGAATGCGATTGCGATGGCGGTCGGGTTGGGTGCCCAGGTCACGGTTCTGGACCGCAACATGGACGTACTCAGAAACCTGGACCATCTCTACGGCAACCGCATCACAACCCTGTTTTCAACGGCCCAGACTCTGGATCAGGCGGTGACGGAATCCGATCTTGTCATCGGCAGTGTGCTCATTCCAGGGGCCTCTGCGCCAAAGCTGATCACCCGCGATATGATCCGCCGGATGCCGGAGGGAAGCGTTATCGTGGACGTTGCCATTGATCAGGGTGGCTGTGCCGAAACCTCCCGGGCCACGACGCACGACGATCCCACGTATATTGTTGATGGTGTGGTACATTACTGCGTGGCGAATATGCCGGGTGCCGTTGCGCGCACGTCGACTCTGGCGTTGAATAACGTCACCTTGCCTTTTGTGGCGGCCCTGGCCAATAAGGGTCCGGATCGGGCGATGAAGGAAGATCAACACCTCAGGGCCGGGCTGAACGTGGCCGCGGGCAAGGTGACCTACAGGGAAGTGGCAGAAGCGACCGGGCACCCATACACCAACCCTGAATCCCTGTTGGGATCCTGAGTGTGAAATCCCCGGAGAAACCATGAAACTGATCGGATCCACTACTTCACCTTACGTTCGGCGCATTCGTATCCTGCTGGACGAAGAGCCCTATGAATTCCTCAATCTCAATATCTATGGTGAAGGCCGGGACGAGCTGCGGCGAAACAATCCGACCCTGAAAATTCCGGTACTCGAAGACGGTGGCAAGGAAATCTATGATTCCCGGATTATCGCCCGTTACATCAGTGCCAAACAGGGCCGCGATCCGCTGACCTGGGATCAGGAAAACCAGCTGACCATGATCGATGGCGCCAATGACTCCGCGGTCACCTTGCTGCTCTCGGAGAAGTCCGGAATCGATACCGGCGCCGACCTGATGTTCTACAACCTTCAACGTGAACGCATCATGACAACTTTGCGCACGCTGTCGGCAATGGCGGAAGAGGGCCAGTTCGAGGAATGGAATTATCCGGCCATCTGTCTTTATTGCCTGGTGGACTGGCTGGATTTCAGGGACCTGGTGGACTTTTCCGGTGTAGAGAGCCTGTTATCCTTCCGCGACAGCCACAGGGATTACCCCTGGGTTGCCGAGACTGATCCGCGCAATTCCTGACTCCGCGCGGCCGGCAATCGCCGGCCGCCGCCTCCAGCCAAGGCTGAAAAAAACTTGCCCGATCATCCTGCGTCATTTTGCTTTCGCAATCGCTGTTCTTGACTATAGTTAAGATTAAGGAACAGCGTCTGATCTGCCGGTTACCGCGTTCCGTACGTATAAATACCAACAATAGAAGAGAGAGGGGGTCATCCATGCTCCTGTCACATGCGTTCGGTCTCTTTACCCATCCTGATGAAGAGTGGGCTTCCATACGAAAAGAACATGAAACTCCGCGCCGGGTCTATGTTGCCTATGTTCTGATTCTGGCGGCGATAGCTCCCATTTGTGCCTATATATCGACTGCCTATTTCGGCTGGACGGTTGGCAATGAGCGGCTGATCAAGTTAACCGAGATCAGTGCAATGCAGCTCAGCGTGTTGACCTATCTGGCAATGCTGGTCGGCGTTTTTGCGCTGGGTTATGCCATCAACTGGATGGCAAGAACCTACGGCGCCAAGGAAGAACACGTACCCTCGAACGGTATTGCCCTGGCAGCCTACTCCTGCACTCCTCTGTTCCTCGCAGGATTTGCCCTGCTGTATCCAGTGCCCTGGTTCAACGCCATCGTCTTCCTGGCCGCCGCCTGCTATGGCGCCTATCTCATGTATGACGGGCTGCCGATTGTCATGGGCATCGAAAAGGAGCGGGCGGTAATGTACGCCGGAGCGTTGCTGACCGTCGCCCTGGTGATCCTGGTATCCACTCGCGTGGGTTCCGTCATTCTCTGGAACTTCGGAGTTGGTCCGGTATTTATCAGCGGATAGACCGGGTTTAAACGGACCGCAAAAGGGGAGCCACTGGCTCCCTTTTTTTATGGTTTCTGGTTCTTGCAAAAGACTTGTCGTGATTTGCCATCCCCCTGTCGCAAATTGGCAATGCGTTCTTAACCAAGCCCGATTAGCTTCTTCATTTGGAGTAGAAACGGCGAAAGGTGCAGAACGTCGAGACTACAAGGGACGAATGCAGGGGAAGATATAACAATGAAACGACTGACACGACGGGATTTTCTGAAGGCATCAGCCATGGGTATGGGCGCCGTGGTGATTTCGACCGGCCTCGCAGGCTGTGTACTGGACAGCTCCGACAAGCGAACAATCAGCTTTACCCATGGAGTGGCCAGCGGCGACCCGCTTGCCGATGGTGTCATGCTCTGGACCAGGGCTGCACCGGCGACCGGTTCGGCACCCGTCGGTGTCGCCTGGGAGGTGTCGACGGATGAGGGTTTCGAGAACCTTGTGCACTCCGGCACGGCAGAGGCCACTGAGGCCCATGACTTCACCGTCAAGGTGGATGTCCGCGGCCTGGCACCGGGGCAGAGCTACTATTATCGCTTTCAGACGACCGATCGGCAGTCAGCGGTGGGCGTAACCCGGACCTTACCGGAAGGCAGTATCGACTCAGTGCGCCTGGCCGTGGTCTCCTGCGCGAATTATCCGGCCGGCTATTTCAACGTCTACGGGGAAATCAGTAAACAGAATGACCTGGATGCCGTGGTCCATCTGGGCGACTACATCTACGAATACAGTTCCGACAGCAGCAGTTATGCGGCACAGGATGCCCAGGCGCTGGGGAGGACCTTTTCTGAGGACAACAACCTTGAGCTGATCGAACTGGTGGATTACCGCAGGCGGTACGCTGCGTACCGGGCAGACCCGGATCTCCAGTCCCTGCATGCCAGAGTGCCGTTCATTGTTGTCTGGGACGACCATGAGGTGGCCAACGACACCTGGGAAGAGGGCGCCGAAAACCATAATGACGGAGAAGGCGATTTCACCGAGCGCAAGCTCAATGCCCTCAAGGCCTATTTCGAGTGGATGCCGATCCGTCCCGTGATCGAGGGCAGCGACGAAGCGATTTTCCGGACTTTCCGGTTCGGAAATCTGGTGGACCTGCACATGCTGGATACCCGCATTATTGGGCGCGACCAGCAACTGGACTACATGGACTACTTCACGGGAGAGGGACTGGATGCCGCCCGCTTTACTGCGGATGTTGGCAGTCAGAACCGCACCCTACTGGGCGCGGAGCAGCTGCTCTGGCTGCAGTCTTCCCTGAACTTCTCCACCGCAACATGGCAGGTGTTGGGACAGCAGGTATTGATGGGCCGGATGAATTTGCCGGCAGAGCTTCTGGTGGGTATCGCCACGGAACAGTTTGAAGGCCTTCCGGAAAAACTCGCGGAACTGGCTCAGCTCAAAGGCCGCGCTCTTGCGGGTGACCCTTCTCTGACTCAAGAGGAGCTGGCACGGATCAATACCGTCGCGCCTTACAATCTGGATGCCTGGGATGGTTACCAATACGAACGGGAAGTGGTTCTGGGTACCGCCAAGGCGCTGAACAAGAATCTGGTGGTGCTGGCGGGGGATACCCATAACGCCTGGGCCAATAATCTCAAAGACATCAACGGTGACCAGGCTGGCGTGGAATTCGCCACTTCCGCGGTCACGTCACCCGGCCTGGAGGAGTATCTGGGCATTCCGGATGAGATGATTCAGGGGGCGGAACAGGCCATTGGTCTTCTGGTAGATGATCTGGATTACCTGAATGTGAATCAGCGAGGCTACATGGTAGTAACTTTCACTCCGGAAGAAGCCCGTGCCGACTGGCATTTCGTGGACACTATCAAGTCACGGGAGTATCAGGTTGATGCGGCGCGAAGTGCTTCCCGTCGGGTATTGCCGGGTCAGGGCAACCGTACCGTAGAAAACGTCACCGCCGGATAGGGCGCCAGACTTCCCCGTTAGCTATCCTGTCCTTGATGCAGCGCAAGCCACCCCGGGTACATTCCGGGGTTTAATGGTGATGTTGTAACGACAGGGAGCTCTGAGGATATGTCTGAATCTGTGGAACTGGACAGCGGCGAGCGCGAGCAGGGGGAGCTTGAGTGGCATGTACTTCAGCCTGCTGATGCCCGGCAGAAGCTGAAGGCAGAGGCACCTCTGTCTGATGATGAGGTTCGCCATCGCATGGCCAACCACGGCCCCAATGCGCTTCCCGAGGCTCGTGTAGGGGGGGCTTGGGCGCGGCTGGGCCGGCAACTCAAAAATTTTCTGATTTACGTGTTGGCAGCCGCCGCAGTCATTACGGCCAGCTTGGGCCATTGGGTGGATGCAGGCGTTATTCTTGCCGTCGTTGTTATCCAGACCCTGGTGGGCTTTATCCAGGAAGGAAAGGCCGAGCAGGCCCTGTCTGCCATTCGCCACATGCTTGCACCCAAAGCACGGGTGGTGCGTTCCGATGGCCAGCATCAGATAGACGCTGCGAATTTGGTTCCGGGTGATACGGTGCTGTTGGAACCAGGCGACCGGGTGCCCGCTGATCTTCGTCTGGAGAAATCCCATAATTTGAAAATCGATGAGGCCATTCTAACGGGTGAGTCCGAGGCTGTTGAAAAATCGACAGAGGCGGTCACTGCAGACGCCCCCTTGGGTGACCAGTCCGGAATGGCATTCTCCGGCACCATGGTTGCAACCGGCACTGGTCGAGGCGTGGTGGTCCGCTCAGGCGCCAATACCGAGATTGGCCGCATTTCCGGTCTGCTTGCCCAGACCACAACCCTGAAAACCCCCTTGCTGGAACAGATGGACAGGTTCGCTCGAATCCTTTCCATTGTCGTTATTATCGCCGGCATTGCGATTCTTGGCGGCGGGTATGTATTCAGCGGCTTGCCATTTCGCGAGCTATTCATGGCCGTAGTGGGTCTGATTGTGGCGGCTATCCCCGAAGGGCTGCCGGCGATTCTCACCATTACCCTGGCAATTGGTGTGCGCCAGATGGCTCGTCGTCAGGCAGTGGTTCGTCGAATGCCGGTTATAGAAACCCTGGGCGCGGTGTCGGTGATCTGTTCGGATAAAACCGGAACCCTCACCCGAAACGAAATGATGGTAACCCGGGCGGTATTATCTGGTGTCCGGCTGGAAGTGACCGGCGAAGGTTACGATTTTGATGGTTCGGTGAACTCCGAACAGGGGCATCCGCCGGACTCTGCCCTGCTTGACGAACTTGCCCGGGCGGCGGCCCTTTGTAACGACGCCCACGTCCACCATGATTCCGGCACAGTCAGGATTACTGGCGATCCCATGGAGGCCGCGCTTTCGGTGTTCGCCCGAAAAGCCCGGTTTGACGTTGAAAACAGTGCCGCTGACTGGCCCCGGAAAGACGAAATTCCGTTTGATACTGAAAATCGCTTCATGGCCACGCTCAACCATGATCACCACGGACATAGCGTGATCTACCTGAAAGGCGCGCCGGAGCGGATCCTGGATATGTGCTCCAGCGAGGTTGTCGAGTCCGGGGAAGGCGGGGAACTCCGCCGGGAATTCTGGGAGCAGGTCATCACAGAAATGGCATCGGATGGTCTCAGAGTGCTGGCCCTGGCCCGGAAACCGGCAGAGCGAGGCATCGGTGAACTGGCCATTGAGGATCTTGAGCAGGGTGCCGAGCTGCTCGGATTGGTCGGGCTGCTGGATCCGCCCCGGCAGGAGGCCATTCGCGCGATTGCGGAGTGCCACGATGCCGGAATTCGGGTCAAGATGATTACCGGTGATCACGGGATAACGGCAGGCGCTATTGCGCGCAAGCTGGGCCTTGAAAATACCGAGCGGGTGCTGACTGGCAAGGAACTGGACCAGCTGGATGATGACCAGCTTCGCGATCTCGTTGGCGAAGTGGATGTCTTTGCCCGGACCAGCCCGGAACATAAGTTGAGGCTGGTGACCGCTCTTCAGGCCCTACACGGGGTTGTGGCCATGACCGGTGACGGGGTGAATGATGCCCCGGCACTGAAGCGGGCAGATGTCGGGATCGCCATGGGGGTGAAAGGCTCGGAGGCAGCTCGGGAAGCGTCTTCAGTCGTGTTGCTGGATGACAATTTTGCCAGTATTGCCGCAGCCGTACGTGAGGGCAGAACGGTCTACACAAACCTTAAAAAAGGCATTGCCTTCCTGCTCCCGGTCAATGGCGGCGAGTCCATCAGTCTGGTCACCGCTCTGCTGTTGGGGCTCACTCTTCCCATCTCTGCCTTGCAGATTATTTGGGTCAACATGGTCAGCTCTGTAGTCCTCGCCATGACGCTTGCTTTCGAACCGGCCGAGCCCGGGGTTATGAAGCACCCCCCCAGACCCAGAGGCGAGTCTCTTTTGCGGGGGTTCGTGGTCTGGCGGGTCGTTTTTGTGTCGCTGCTTTTCCTCTCAGGTATCTTCGCCGCATGGTACTGGGCCATGCACCAATACGGAGATGAAAGTATTGCCCGCACTCTTGCGGTCAATACGCTTGTGGCTATGGAGGTCTTTTACCTGTTTGCCGTGCGCTATCTCGACTCAGCGTCGATCACTCTGCGTGGGGTGTTGGGCACGCCGATCGTGCTGTTGGCAGTTGCCACGGTGATCGCGTTGCAGTTGTTGTTTACCTATTTGCCCTGGTTTAACCAGACGTTTGGCACGCAAGCGCTCAGTCTGGAGGCATTGGGATTTGCAGCAGTCGCTGGCGGGCTGGTGCTGGTGATTCTGGAAATCGAGACAGCGTTGAGAAAGCGCCTGCTCAGGGCAGGCCCCGTGTAATCACGGCCGGGTCGCCGCGACCTTCCACAGCAGCCAGTTCTGCACTGGAAAGCCACTCGCCCGGTGGCTTGTCCATAACGCTGGCGCAGGCGGCCAGGGCATGGCCCCAGGAACAACCGTTGGCGAACAGCATGCCGGCCTCATTCAGGGTGCCGCCGCGGTTGATGTAACCCAAAACCCGGGCCTGTGACGGTTCCGGGAACAGTGGGAAGAGATGGCCCCGGAACACTTCAGGGCGCATGTGGGAGAGGGCAACCCGCCGGTGAATGCGGTGGGGGAACAGGCGCTCCCTTTCGAACTCCGACAGGCACACCTGGGCTTCCATTGTGTCCCTTGGCTGACGGAATCTACCGGGTTCCTGAATATAGACCAGCCGGAAGGGTGTGCCTGTCTCCCGCAAGCGTTCGCATGCTCGTATGGCCTCGGATAACTGGTAGGCACCATTGGCCATAAGCAGCAATGGTTCACCGGACGAGGTATCTTCATCCACCACCAGGGCCCCGTGCCTCGCCAGCAGTTCCGCTTCCCGGGTGTCGAAGACGCAGGGGCGTTCCCGTTTCGGGATCACCATGCAACTGATCGTGCCCCTTTCACGGAATACAGATGGCAATGTTGCCAGAGTGCTGTTGTAGTCGGCCGGAAACAGCACCCGGGAGACGTCGTTCATCTCCGCGAGCATGCTTTCGCAGAAGGTGGTGTCCTGATGGGACTGCTCGTTCTTGCCATTTTCCCAGGTGTGGGAGGTGGCAATAACCGGCAAGCCGAGCCAGCGGGCAGGCCGCCCGATTTCTTTCTGGTGCCGGGCAAAAATCAGCTCCTGGCGGATGGCGCCAAGCATTTTCACGCAGAAGGCCTCATAGCTGGCGACCAGATTTAGCCCGGCCTTATTGGCCAGACAAGCCGATACCACAGATTCTTCGTTCAGTGCCGTGATGATCTTGCCGTGCACCGACTCCTGATCGTTCTCGGGATCGTTCACCCGGTGCTTCAGATCATCCAGCACTCCGCCAAGACGATTGCTTGCCAGCTCGTCCGGATTGCCCACTCTGGCCCTGAGGTCCGGGTTCTGGGCCACCAGCGCACGGAAAAAATCATCCACAGCCTTCATCGGCGAGGTGCATTCCCGACGGGCCGGAAGCCGGGGGATTATCGGGTCCGGGGGATTGCGGGTCGCGAGGGCATGATCCCGCTCCAGGGGGCGTGATTGTCCAGCGTGCTGGTTCAGTTGAGCGATACAGCTCTGAAGTTGGTCCGGAGCCACCCACAACCTGGCTGCATGTTCGTTAAACAACTCCCTGGCCCGAGCGTCCATACGCGGGTTTCCAGGCAGCGGCAGGTTGTGGGCCGCATTGCTGCTGGCGCCATAGAAACCGTAACCCTTGGTGGTTTCTGCTATGCCATAGGGCACCCGAACCGGGTAGCTGCTTTCACCGCGTAGCGCGGCCTCGCCATTGGTGGTAAGGGCCTGCTCCATCTCGTATAGCGCGCAGACAAAGGCTGCGGGATCCCGGCCGTCAAAACGGAAGGGCACGAAGCCCCGGTGCTCAAGGTGCGCCTCGAAGCGCTCAAGACCCTCGCGAGTGCCCAGCTCCGTGCGCTGTTCGATCCGCCGACCGTTGGCAATCATGACCGGCATGATGGCTCCGCAATCCTCGGCGCGCCACCAGCGAGGAATCCAGTCGCTGCCGCGCTGCTCTTCGGCGGCGCCGTCTGAAAGAAAGGCGACCAGAGATTCGCCGGGCAGAGGCATGTGGGCATATTGAAGTTCGGCAAAACCCAGGTAACCACCTTCCAGAATGCCGCCGGCGGTGTGCGGATTGACATGGCTGCCAAGGGGAGCAGCCATGGTGCCGTCCGGCTTCTGCCGGTAACTGTAGAAATCGGCCACCAGAGTGGACAGCCCGTCAGGCCCGCGGTAACGCTCCGCCTGTTCCGGATGCAGGTTTCCGGTGAGGACATTCAGGGCGTCCACGGCTGCCACGCAGTGCCCCTGGCCCATCAGCCAGCTCCGTGTGCGTTCGGTCAGATTGTTCAGAGCCAGATAGCCGGCATAGGCCGGCACCATGTTCAGTGCCCCGCCGGTGTGGCCTTCCGGATTGGTCTTGAAGTCCTGAGGCGCCAGCGGCTGGCCGGAGACATCAACCCGGCGGGCGTAGGTCATGTGGACTACCAGCCAGAGACCGGCACTGGTCAGCCTGTCCAGGTCGGCGAGTTTACGATAGACCGCGGCAGCATCGGGCTGGTGGCCTGCAGCAACCAGGTGCTCTGCCAGTACGCTGACCTGATGTTGCGTGGCTTCACTGTGCTGGATGACGCCATAACCATCGCACCAGCGCCGGAAATCCGGGCAGTCCGAAGCAGCGTGATTCACCGCTGCTGTTTGAATGGGAAATGGCATGAGATGCCTCCATGGCGTCAGTGTGTCCGCGAATTTTAAAACCACCGCTGTGAACTGCCATTGATGCAGGTCAGTCGAAACTGCATCTTTCTGCAGACTGCCCCAAGCCAAGCGTTCCACCCGCCCGCGTACAGGCTTGCTCGCCTGCCCGTTGCCGAAAGCCATGGTTTCTGAGAGTCTGTTCGAATAAGCCACCTGATAAGGAGACTCCCATGACGCAAGACAAGAATCAGGACAAGCGCCGGAAATATTCGGCCCCCGTTGTTGATGGCATTGGCAAATCCGCCAGCCGTGCCATGCTTCGGGCCGTCGGGTTTACCGATGAGGATTTCAAAAAGCCCCAGATCGGCATTGCGTCCACATGGAGTAACCTCACGCCGTGCAACATGCACATCAACCAACTGGCCGAGGAGTCGGCTGCCGGAGCCGATGAGGCAGGCGGCAAGTCACTGATTTTTAATACCATTACCATATCGGACGGCATTGCCAATGGTACCGAGGGCATGAAGTATTCCCTGGTGTCCCGGGAGGTGATCGCCGATTCCATCGAGACCGTGGCCGGTTGCGAAGGGTTCGATGGCCTGGTGGCGATCGGTGGCTGCGACAAGAACATGCCCGGTTGCATGATGGGCCTGGCGCGTCTGAATCGGCCATCTGTGTTCGTGTATGGCGGCACCATCATGCCTGGCGAGAACCACACCGATATTATTTCCGTGTTTGAAGCCGTGGGTGCCCACGCCCGTGGTGATCTGGATCTGATTGAGGTGAAGCAGATAGAGGAAACCGCGATTCCGGGGCCAGGGTCCTGTGGTGGCATGTATACCGCCAATACCATGGCGTCGGCCATCGAGGCCATGGGCATGAGCCTGCCGGGCAGCTCCGCCCAGAACGCTGTGTCGGAGACCAAGGCGGAGGATTGTCGAGGTGCCGGTGCTGCGGTGCTGAACCTGCTGGAGAAAGACATCAAGCCCAGCGACATCATGACCCGGAAAGCCTTCGAAAACGCCATTACGGTCGTCATCGCCCTGGGCGGTTCCACCAATGCGGTACTGCACCTGCTGGCCATGGCCAGCACCGTCGGTGTCGATCTGGAGCTGGAAGACTTTGTCGAGATTGGCAAGCGGGTGCCGGTGCTGGCGGATCTGCGCCCGAGCGGCCACTACATGATGTCGGAGCTGGTGGCCATCGGCGGTATCCAGCCGCTGATGAAAATGTTGCTGGACCGCGGGCTGCTGCATGGCGACTGTCTGACCGTAACCGGCCAGACTCTGGCCGAGAACCTGGCCGATGTTGCCCCCTATCCGGAAGGGCAGGACATCATTCACGCCTTCGACAACCCGATCAAGGCGGATAGCCATCTGCGGATCCTTTTCGGGAACCTGGCGCCAACCGGAGCGGTGGCGAAGATCACCGGCAAGGAAGGCACGCATTTTACCGGCCGTGCCCGGGTATTCCATTCGGAAGAAGAAGCCCAGGAGCGGATTCTCGACGGCACAGTGGTGGCCGGCGATGTGCTGGTCATCCGCTACGAAGGCCCCAAAGGCGGACCGGGCATGCGGGAGATGCTGAGCCCCACCTCCGCGATCATGGGCAAGGGCCTGGGCAGCGATGTCGCGTTGATTACCGATGGCCGGTTCTCAGGAGGCAGCCACGGTTTCGTGGTTGGCCATATCACACCGGAAGCGGCCGAGGGCGGCCCGATTGCGCTGGTCGAGGATGGCGACACCATTACCATTGATGCCGTCAGTAACCGGATTGAGCTGGATGTCTCGGATCAGGAACTGGAACGTCGTCGGCAGGCCTGGCAGGCTCCACCACCCCGTTTCACCCGAGGCACGTTGGCGAAGTATTCGCGAACCGTAAGTTCTGCCTCGAAAGGGGCTGTGACCGATTTGCCCTGATCTGCTTGGAGCTCAGGTCTTCAGCTGTTCTGGCTTGCCCCAGTAGTATCCCTGGCCATACAGGCCGGGGAACTGCTGTAGCCAGGCGGCGATAGCTTCCTCCTCCACACCTTCGACCACAACATCCAGGTCGAGAGCCTCACCCAGGTCAAGCGCCGCTCGGAATATCCGCTGTCGGGCGGGTTGGGTGAGTATGTCGCTGAGAAAACTCCGGTCGATTTTTAACTCGTCCAGCTCGAATGTGGCAAGGGTTCCCAGCGACGAGTGCCCGGTTCCAAAATCATCGACGGCAATTCTGAACCCGCTTTGGCTCAGGGTCCGAATAACGACTTTTGCCAAGGCTGTGTCAGCCATCATCGCTGTTTCGGTAATCTCCAGAATAAGATCGGAAGGTTGTGCCCCATGGTGCTGCACAATTGCCTTCACCTTTTCCAGAAAGTCCGGGTGGGTGAGATCGTTTGCAGAAATGTTGACCGCAACGGCAATGTGGTCCCCGTGACGGGCCTTCAGCGCGCTCATATCTTCACAGACGCGGTCCACCACCCAGAGCGTAACGTGGTGAATCATCCCGACCTGTTCGGCTAATGGGATCCACCGATCCGGAGCAACCGTGCCGAAGTCCGGGTGTTGCCAGCGGATCAGGGCTTCCAACGAAGCGATACGTGCGTCCTGTATTCGCACGGTTGGTTGGTATTCCAGCCATATGCAGCCATTACCCAGTGCCTCTTCGATATCCAGCATCAGCATTTGCTGCTGGTACTGCCAGTCCGCGATAGCCGGGTCGTAGACCGTCAGGGGCTGATGCGTATCCAGGGCAGCAAAGCCAGCTGATGAAAGGATATCTGACGCGTCGACCCCATGCTCCGGAGCATGGGCGATACCCACCGATGAACTCCACGATAGCGAGAACCGGCCCTCGCGGAAGTTCTCTCCCAACCAATTCATGAGCGTTTTCAGTTTTTCCGGGTAAGTGTCCGGGGCGTCAGTATGGAAAAAGGCAAAGGCATGATTGCTCGTATCAATGCTGGCGAGGGCATAGCCGTCAATTATGATCAACTGATCACCCATGATCCGTTTCAGGAATCCGTCGAGCTCCCACAGATAACTTCTGAGCAGATCCTCTGCCGTCCGATAGCCGAGAGCCTGCTCGATTTCGTTAAACCGGGTCAACTGAATCATGGCGACGGTGTAGGGCTGTTGGTGGCTATCAAGTTGATCCAACGACTCCTCCAGCATGGCCCGATTGGGTTTGCCGGAAACACTGTGTGTTTTGAGGAGTTGCTTGTAATTTTGCTCAACGTGAGATCGCAGCGTTTGTTCCTGGCGGGCCCGAATATCAGAAGCCAGCCTTTTTTTGCGCTCTTCCAATATCTGACGGCCAATGCCGCTGGTCAGGATCAGAGATGCGGCCGCTGCACCGATAAAGAAGGCGGAATCGGTAAAGCTGTTCACCGGGACCCAGCCGACAGTCCGTGCTGCCGAGATAACTGTACCCAGGAGAATGAAGAGCAGTGATAACGCAAAATAGCGGGCATACACCTCGTGTCGGGCCTGTTTTAGCGTCAGGGCCAGAATCATTGAACCACCGGTCAGGGCCAGTATCAGGAAGGAGTCCTGACCGAGCAACGGTAGCCGCAGTGGCATGGCCAGCAGATGTAAAAGGCCAAGAACACTCGCTGCATTCAGTAGCAGTCTCGGGAGTCTGGAGACCTGGATAAAGTTTGGCGTGATTTGGCAAAGTGAGATGAGGCAAAGACAGAGGCTGATGTTCAGTAATGCGTTTATTTCCGGGAATTCTGGCCAAATCAGCCAGAGCCCGAAGCCCTCCATGACAAGTTGCACGTGAATAACGGATAGCGTGAGAACGCCCAACCAGGCCAGCCCCGGGAGTCTGAATTTCATCATGAAGCTGAGGTTCAGCAACAGCGCAAAGACGAGGAGGCCAGTGATGAACGCCTTCCAGGTCATGGTTCCTGCGATGTCGCTTACAACATTGTCAGGTTCCAGAATGCTAATGGGTAGTAGCGTGGGGCCGGCATTCTGAACCTCGAACAACAGTGTGGTCGTACCCGCCGGTAATGAAACTGGCCAGATCCACGGTGGTAGCGAAATCAGCCGGTTACCGAATGGGTAAAGGTCTCCCATGTCACGAAGCCGCTGGAAAGCGCCATTTTCATCGAGAATGGCGGGTCTGAGCCGGTCGATGTAGGGGGCGGATACAAGGACCCACTGTTCGGCGTTTGTGGCTCCAAGGTTCTCCACCGTCACCTTGAAGGTGACAGGTCCGTTGTAATAGCCAATGCCGGAGTTCTCTGACGGGGCCGCCTGCCAGTTTTTCTGCCGCCAGTTTTCGTCTTCTATAACCTGCTCCAGAGGCGCAACCAGATAGTCGATCTGCACAATGCGGGAGGACTGGGACGCTGACCCGGGAGAGTCGACGTGCGACAGCGCGGAAACCGGATTTTCAGGCGCGTGAAGGAGGCTTGCGAGCAGACCGTATGCCATGGCAGCCATCAGGAACAGGAAGGGCATCCACCGCCGAAAAGGTGTCAGCCCGGACTGGGCTCGGAGTTGTGACAGCACGGCTTTTTCAGTCTGATGTGTGCTGTCATCCATATGAAGCGACGGTTCCGCTAAGTGGTGTTTTCTGACTCGATGGATCAGGTCGAATTTTAATGGTTTTTCAGCTCACTTGCATTTGCTACGTGAAATTGGCGCAAGAAACTTTTCACCTGATCAAACAAGACATTCGCTGGTATAGTTAACCCTGACCATCCTATCTCTAGAAGCCTGTTTCCGGACCGGTTGCGCGATGCATGAATAAACCACAGGATCTGTACAAATGAGACTCGCCGGCTTTTCCCCTTTCGTGATCTTGATGTTGCTCTGGCTGCCTGGATCGCTTATGGCCCATCAAACGGGGGGGGAATCCCAAAAGCGGGAGGCAGACACAGACAGTGGACCCAGGCTCGCTTCGGTGAATGCCGCGGTTGCCGTGGCTGGTGATAACAAGCTGATTTTCGGCAAGAATGCCGACCGGTCCGTACCCATTGCCTCTGTCACCAAGGTCATGACCGCGCTGGTCGTGTTGGAATCCGGCGAGCCGCTGGATGAGTGGCTGACTTTTCATGAGCGGCATACGCCCGCCGCCGCCAACGCCTACAGTCGGATTCGCATCGACTCGGAGATGCGGCGTAAAGATGTGCTGCGCATTGCACTGATGTCCTCCGAAAATTTTGCCGCCTACACCCTTGCCCGTAACCACCCGGGCGGGTTCGATGCCTTTATCGAGGCGATGAACGCCAAGGCCGCGGCCCTGGGAATGACCGGTACCCGGTTTGTTGATCCGACCGGGCTGTCGTTGGAGAACCTTTCAACCGCCGCGGATCTTGTAAAGCTGGTAAACGCTGCGGCTGATTACCCGGAAATCCGGGAGTACTCCACCACCGGTTATTTCCGTGGGCAATTCCGGCAGCCCCGTTACAGCCTGTCGTTCGGGAATACCAATGCCCTGGTGCATCGGGATAGCTGGGGGGTGGCCCTCAGCAAGACCGGCTATCTCTCCGAGGCCGGGCGCTGCCTGGTGATGATTTCGAAGATGAACGGCAAAGAGGTGGTGACCGTGCTGCTTGATTCCCTCGGTACTCGCTCGCCGATGGGCGATGCCGGACGGATAAAGCGCTGGCTTGATACCGGAGCCAGGGGCTCGGTGGCCGCTGCCGCCCGGCGTTACGAACAGGAAAAGAACGCGTCATACGCGACCGCTGGTAACAGTACGGTCAGTGTGAACTGACACTGAAAGGAATCCCGTTATGATCCAGATATTCACGACCGGTGGCACCATCGACAAGGTCTACTTCGATGCCAACAGCGAGTTCGAGGTAGGGCACAGCCTGCTGCCGGAGCTGCTGTCTGAATCCAACATCCACGAGGGCTATCGCCTGCGGGAACTGCTGCGCAAGGACAGCCTGGAGATGACCGATGATGATCGCCAGCAGGTACTGGCGGCGGCCAGTGAATGCGATTGTGGCCGAATCATTATCACCCACGGCACGGACACCATGGCCGATACTGCGGCGGTGCTGTCCGGCCTGAAGGACAAGACCATCGTATTGACCGGCGCGATGCAGCCGGCCCGGATGCGCCGAACCGATGCGGTATTCAATGTCGGGTTTGCCTGGGCTGCGGTGCAGCTGCTGCCGCCGGGTGTGTATATCGCGATGAATGGTGAAGTGTTCGAGGCCGGTGCAGTGCGCAAGAATCTCAAGGCGCAACGTTTCGAGCGCACCTGAGTATCACGCCAGGCTCTCTCTTTCCTCGGCGGTCAGTTCCCGGTATTCGCCGGGCATCAGCGCATCGTCCAGTTCGACCTGTCCAATGCGGACACGATGAAGGGCTTCCACGTGGTTGCCAACGGCTGCCATCATGCGCTTGACCTGATGATAGCGCCCCTCCGAAATCGTCAGCTCAATGATCTTGTCTTCCAGAAAATGCACCCGGGCCGGTCGCGTCGGCCTGGGATCATTATGCAGGTCCACACCACGTTCCAGTTGCTGTGCCGCGGCGTCGCTCAGAGGTTCGTTCAGGGTTACCCGGTAAGTCTTGGGGCAGTCGGTTCGCGGTGAGGTGACCCGGTGAGACCACTGCCCATCGGTGGTCAGTAACAGCAGGCCGGTTGTATCTGCATCGAGGCGCCCGGCAATATGGAGATGTCGGGTGATGTCTGCTGGCAACAGGTCCAGCGCTGTTGGATGGTCGCTGTCGGTCGTCGCGCTCACCACGCCTGCTGGCTTGTTCATCATCAGATAGCGCTCGCCCGGGAGGCTCAGAAGGGTGCCTGACAAGGCCACCCGTTCATCCCCGGCCAGGCGGGTGTTGGCGCCCTTGCAGATTTGCTCATTGATCGTTACTTCTCCGCGGCCGATGGCCCGCTTGGCCTCTTTTCGGGAAAGCTCGGTGCTGTTGGCAATAAACTGGTCCAGTCGCATGGTGTTCAGCAGCGTTGTCCGGGTGCCGGGGAGCTCAGACTGGCCAGGCAGAGCACCGGCGTTTCGGCAATCATCCGAGACCAGAGCAGCCCGAGGGCTTCGGAGCTTACTGGTGGGCGTGGAGTCCGAAAGCTCGCCGTGGGGTCGATGCCGCTGCCATTGCGGGTCGCCAGAACAAAGGTAAACGGGTGCGCGCCTGGAATGCCCAGCCGGATGTCGGTGGCCGTGATGCGGTCGCCGGCCTGGTCGTAATCCAGGAAGCCCCGGGTGAACCATTCAAGTCGCCGGGCCTCGGGCAGGTCCGAGACTTCGCTCGCCAGCTCCGGGCGGCGTGGAAAGTATTCAAGATTCAGCGGCGTGTCGCCATCCAGAAAGCCGGTGACTATTTCTATCCGCTGATCACCCTGCAGAGCCGTCGCCCGCCACAACAGTGTGCTGAATGGCATGGGCTGAACCAGCAGGTCCGGGTTTTCCAGGCCGGCGGCCGCAAGCGCGGGTTGAACTCGCTGTGTCATCACTTGCTGGGCCAGAACACTCCAGCCCAGGTACAGGGTGGACACTGCCAGGCCTGCAACTATCGCTGTTTTGGCGGGCGGCCGGGCGAGAAAAAACAGGCAGCCTGCCAGCAGGGGCAGGGTGTATAGCGGGTCGATGATAAAAATGCTGCTGACGGCTATGGGTGGCCCGATGGGCCAGAACAGCTGGGTGCCATAGGTGGTGAAGGCATCCAGCAAAGGATGGGTAATCAGGATCAGCCCCGTCAGGGCGAGCCACCGCTGAAAACTCAGTTGTGGTTTCCAGCGCCAGAGCAGCCAGGCAAGGGCCACTGCCAGAGGGGCCAGAACGAACAACGAATGGCTGAATCCACGGTGTTGGGTGAAATTGGCCACTGCGGTGCCGTAATCGA
The DNA here is from genome assembly GCF_045057155.1 of Marinobacter flavimaris. Classification (NCBI taxonomy): domain Bacteria; kingdom Pseudomonadati; phylum Pseudomonadota; class Gammaproteobacteria; order Pseudomonadales; family Marinobacteraceae; genus Marinobacter; species Marinobacter flavimaris. The sequence goes on along the minus strand of NZ_CP171359.1, from coordinate 3,145,700 downwards.
TGACAACATCCAGATCCGGGAGGGTGCCCAGAACTGCGCCTGTCAGCAAAACCGAGCGGCCAAGAGTCTTGCCGGCTACGGCGCCGGCCAGGGAGGCGCCCAGGGCGGCCTGGGTGAGTGAATCCATGTCAGATCAGTCTCGCATCAAAACGGTGTCCTGCAGTAGTAGGCCACCGACTCCCCGGTGGATCACTGTCCTGCAGGTATTTCCAGCGCCGCCAGCACCGATTCACCGGGGTAGCCATCAGCCACCAGGTTGTTGGCAGCCTGGAACTGACGGATGGCAGACCGCGTTGCCGGGCCCATGATGCCATCGGGGTTGCCTGGCTCATACCCCCGTTGCTGCAGGGCTTTCTGTAGGTTGATGATGTTGGCGCGGGACAGCGCAGGCGCGTCTTCGGGCGGCGGATTTTGCAGTTTACCCGCGCCGGCAATCCGCTCAGCCAGATGACCAACCGCGATGGCGTAGAACTCGGAGCGGTTCCAGCCCATGATCACGCGGAAGTTGTGATAGGCAAGAAACGCCGGCCCGCGGTGTCCTGCCGGCACCACGAGGGCGGCATTAATCGGTTCGCGGGCCAGTGGCTTGCCGAAGGCATCCGTAATGCCCATTTCGCGCCACTGCTCGAGTGGCAGACGGCGCCCGTCCGCAAGGGAATAGTCGAAATTCTCGGGTAACAGTACCTCGCGGCCCCAACGGTAGTCGCCGTCCCAGTTCATGGATTCGAGAAACCGGCCCGCAGACATCATGGCATCCGGAAGGCTGTTCCACAGATCCCTGCGGCCATCACCATCGGCATCCACCGCGTGTTTCAGGAAAACCGTCGGCATGAACTGAACGTGGCCCATGGCGCCGGCCCAGGAACCTTCCATCTGGTCTGCCGGTATGGCGCCCTCGTCAATAATGCGCAGGGCCGCGATCAACTGCTCGGTAAAGAAAGTGCTGCGGCGAGGATCGCAGGCCAGTGTTGTCAGGGAGCTGGGTACCGGCATCTTGCCGAAATAGCTGCCAAAATTGGTTTCCAGGCCCCAGAAGGCCACCAAATAAGGCGCGGGCACGCCGGTTTCCCGGGTGACTCTGGCCAGCAGCTCCTGATGTTCCTGCAACAGTTCGCGGCCGGTGTTGACCCGGGCATCGTTAACCCGCCGGTTCAGGTAGTCGGCAAAGGTAGTGGTGAACTCCGGTTGCCGCCGGTCCAGTTCGATCACCCGTGCCAGATGCTGGACCTCGGACATCACCTCGCTGGCGGTCTTGCTGCTGACCCCGGCGGCAATGGCCTGCTCCTGAAGCCGGGCCTTGCATTCGGCAAATCCCGCTGGCTCAACTTCAGCGCTGTCCTGGGCAATGGCGGGCAGTGACAGACATGACAGAAAACCGGAAAACAATAAGCCGCGAGTAACGCCGCCCTGGCGAAGAATCCTTGCAGGTTTGGTCAGCACACAAAACCTCTATCAGGCTGATGAACGTGGAGTATCCTGAGCCCATGTTAGCGCGTTTTCCAGCCGGAGAAACACTGTCCTGGCTCCCGTGGAGTGACAATTCTTTAACCTGACGGTTCCCGAAAAACGGCGATTGTGGTCTTTTTGTTGCCGACAGGTTTCTGGCGTGGGTGTTTGTTCTATAGTTGCACCATAGAACCGGGTTGTGGATAGGGGAAGGTCTGAGCTATGGCAATGCTGAAAGCGCTGGTGGTGGATGACGCCAGCTTTGTACGTGATCTGGTCAAGCGAACCGTGCGCCAGCGTTTTCCGGTCATCGAGACTACCGACGCCCAGAACGGCCGGCGAGCGCAGTCATTGATGTCGAGGACCGCGTTTGACCTGATTCTGTGCGACTGGGAGATGCCAGAAATGTCCGGGCTGGAATTGTTGCAATGGATGCGCCAGCAGCCCCAGTACGAAAACGTGCCTTTTATCATGATCACCAGCCGGGGCGACAAGGATCACGTGATCGAAGCGGTCAAAGGCGGCGTTTCCGAATACCTTGGCAAACCGTTCAGCCCCGAGGGGTTGAGCAAGAAAATTATCAAGGTGATGGGCCGCAAACTGAAAGATGCCATGGACCGGAGCGGCAAATCCATGGCCAGCCCTGCCGATGCCTTCAAAGAGTCGGCCAACCTGCTGACCCGCAAGCCCGAAGCCGCGGCGGAGGTTTCCGCCGAGTCACCGCCCTCCTCCCCCCGGCCCGAGCCTTCGGCAACGACAAGGCCGACCTCGGCCCGGGCGCCCATGAGCCTGGCCTCGGTACGCTTCGCCGAGAGCACCCTGAAATCGGTGGTCAAGGATATCAATCTGACGGAGGTGCGGGTGATCGCGAAGCGGGACCAGGTATTCCCGGGGATTCTCGACCAGGCGGTGGTGGACATCGAGATCGCCGAGGGCCAGATGGCGAGGCTGAACGGCTATGTGCACCAGTTGCAGGCGGTGGACAAACGCCAGGACACGGACTTTGTCAGCGTTACCATTCGTTTTGTCGATGAAGACCCGAAAAAGCTGGAGGACCTGTCGAGGTTTGTCGCCCGCTTCCGCGCGGGTATGCGCTAGCTCTCTGCCCTCTCGGGGATCCGCTCGACCAGTCGCTCCCGCGGGAAATGACAGATAAATTCACTGCCCTCGCCAATCCGGCTGCGAATCTCCAGATTGCCATCGTGGTTGAGCAGCACGTGTTTGACGATTGCCAGGCCAAGGCCGGTGCCGCCGGTGTCCTTGTGGCGGCTGGGATCGGCCCGATAGAAGCGTTCTGTCAGACGGGGGATATGGACCGGGTCGATACCGATGCCGGTATCCCTGACTGACAGGTGTGCGCCTTCCCGGTTGGTGGACCAGGACACGATAATCTGGCCATTTGCAGGGGTGTACTTCACCGCATTGAATATCAGGTTCGAGAAAGCGCTGCGCAGCTGGCTTTCATCGCCTTTCAGCAGGCGGTGGTCGCCGATATGCACGGTAATCTCGTGCTGTTTTTCGCCACTGAGCGCCCGGGCGTCATGACAGATCTGGGTCAGCAACTGGTCGACGTCCGTGAGGGTGTCGTTGACCGTTTGCTCCCCGGTTTCAATACGTGAGAGCAGGATCAGATCGGTGATCAGGGCTTCCATCCGGGATGACTGGGCAGCCATGGTGTTAATGGCCCGGCGCCACTTAGGCGGCAGGTCGGCAGCATTGTCCACCAGGGTTTCGAGGTAGCCGCTGATGACCGTGAGGGGCGTGCGCATCTCGTGGGACACATTGCCGACAAAGTCCCGGCGCATCTGTTCGAGCTGGTACAGCCGTGTTACGTCCTTGGCGACAATCAGGCGGTCGTCGTCACCAAACAGGCTGATCTGGATCTGAAGGTGAATGTGAGGTCTGGCCGGCGAATGTATCTCCAGGGGCTCGCGGTAATCCCGTGAATCGAAATAGGTCTTGAAGGCCGGCGTGCGGATCAGGTTATGGATGTACTGGCCCTGATCGGTGTTGCGCCGGAAACCCAGCAGATACTCGGCGGAGCCGTTCCACCATTCCATGGCGCCGCGGGAATCGGTCATGATCACGCCATCGCGCATGGCGTTGGTGGATTCCTGCACCCGATTGATCTGGGCCCTCAACCGGTCCTGGGTTCTCAGGTGGGTCTGATGCAGTTTGTGAAGGTTGTCGAAAATATCGCCCCACAGGCCGATGCTCTGCGGGGCTTCGTCGGTAGCGCTGGGGTTGGACAGCCACTGGTAGAGACGCCTGGCCTGAAGCAGCGTCCACCAGAGATAGACGATCAGCCCGAGGGTAAGGCCGTAAACGGGCTCACCGAAATAGAGGCCAACCAGGGTGGAGCCAATCAGGCCACCGATAATGTAGCGCAGGTATCGTGACCAGTTGTGCTGCATCAAAAACTGCCTTGTGTCCGTTCCGGGGCTGATGCTCAGCTGGCCGGAGTTACTTACGCGGCTCTGGTCGAGAAGCGGTAACCGGTTCCGCGTACGGTCTGGATCAGGTGGTCGTACTGGTCGCCAAGCGCCTTGCGGAGCCTGCGGATATGCACATCCACGGTCCGCTCCTCAACATAGACATTGCCACCCCAGACCTGGTCCAAGAGTTGGGAACGAGTATATACCCGTTCCTGGTGCGTCATGAAGAACTGAAGCAGTCGGTATTCTGTCGGGCCCATGGTAAGGGCGCCATTCTGGGTGGTGACCCGATGCCCGACCGGATCCAGCGTCAGGCCTTCCACTTCAATCGGGCTGTCTACGCCCGGCGGCGTCGCACGCCGAAGCACGGCTTTCAGGCGGGCGACCAGTTCCCGGGGGCTGAACGGTTTGGTGATGTAATCATCGGCACCAACTTCCAGGCCCTGGATCTTGTTGTCTTCCTCGACCTTGGCGGTGAGCATGATGATGGGAATGTCGGCGGTCGCTTCTTCTTTCTTGAGGCGGCGTGCCAGTTCCACGCCGCTGGTGCCGGGCAGCATCCAGTCGAGGAGTACGAGATCCGGGTGTTTGTCGACAATCAGGGCATGGGCTTCCCGGGCGTCCGCTGCCTCCAGATAGTCATAATCCGCCATTTCGAGGGCCACCGCGATCATCTCGCGGATCGGGGCCTCATCATCGACGATCAGGACAGTTTTTCCAGTCATGAGCTTTTAACCTGTGTCAGACCTTGATTTGTTGCCAGTGTCCCGCCTGGCTGCTTTCTTAAGCTACTGCTTACCTCTGAGGGTTCTGAACTAGGCGCCAGTCTGCAGGTGTGGTGGTTCCACATCAAAGACTGGTAACGCGGGCTCAGAGCCCTCAGAGGTGAGCCCTTCGGGAGCTTCTGAAAAGCCGAATAGCGTTGTTCTGCTGTTTCGATTTGGAACCACCAAACCTTCATCAGCACGCCTAGCTCTTCGGCTTTTCAGAAGCTCAGTAGCTTAAGAAAGCAGCCAGGCGGGACACCGCTCATTACAACGCCCAAGTGTTACAAGTATATGACAGGTTCAGCTGACCATGAGATCAATTACAAGGCCGGCAAAAACGGCAAAGCCGGCCCAGTTGTTGTTCAGAAACGCCTTGAAGCAGCCGTCCCGTTCACGTTCCCGCGCCAGGTACTGGTGGTAAATGAACAGGCAGGCCATGGCCACGACGCCCAGATAGTAGAAGGTGCCCAGCTCGGCACGATGGCCCACCATGATCAGGATCAGTACAACCATGGCCTGCAGCATGCCAATGATCGCCTTGTCGGCTTCTCCGAACAGGATGGCCGTGGACTTGATGCCCACTTTCAGATCGTCATCCCGATCCACCATGGCATACAGGGTGTCGTAGGCAACGGTCCATAGCACGTTGGCGGTGAACAGCAGCCAGGTGAGCTGGCTCAGTTCACCGGCTTCCGCCGCCCAGGCCATGGGAATGGCCCAGGAAAAGGCCGCGCCCAGAAAAAGCTGCGGCAAATGGGTGTAACGCTTCATGAACGGGTAAATAAACGCCAGCAGGGCGCCGCCGAACGACAGATACAGGGTCAGCGGGTTGGTGAACAGGACCACCATCAGGAAGGAAACCAGGCACAGGCCGGCGAAGAGCGCTACTGCTTCCCAGGGTTTGACCCGGCCGGCGGTGAGCGGGCGATCCTTGGTGCGTTTGACGTGCTTGTCCCAGTCGCGGTCGGCGAAGTCATTGATGGCGCAGCCAGCAGCGCGCATAAAGAAGACGCCCAGGGTAAAAATAATGACATTGCCAAGCCCGGGGCTGCCATCGCCTGCCAGCCACAGGGCCCAGTAGGTCGGCCACAGCAGGAGCAGGGTTCCGATCGGGCGGTCGATTCTGAGCAGGCTGGCGTAGTCGGCCAACCGGCGCTGGATAGGTTCTGGCACAGCGTCAGGCAGCATGGCGCGCGTCCGTCTGGTGTTCTTCGAATTGAATGAGTGCTGGGATTATAGCCAGTCGCGGGAGGCCGGTTAAAGCGTGTTCCGCTGAAACAGCGCCGGTAGCAGGTATTCACCAACCAGCAGGGAGCTGTTGTGGCCACTGAACAGGGAGCGCCTTGCCAGTTCCGGCTGTCCCGGGATTACCGGTCTGCAGAGGCCGGTTTCCAGAGGGCCCCGTTGCCAGTGGGGGCTGGTGAACAGGTAGGCGCCCAAAGGTCGATTGCCCAGGTGAAGCAGCCGGCGCCCCTCGCCCTCCAGACACTTCAGGGGAATGACCGTCCTGGCCAATACCCAGGGCTGGTTGTCGCCGCACAGGCTGACTTCCCGTATCCAGGCGTGTTGACGGTGGGGAATGCGCAGGCGCCGGGCCTCTTCCTGTGTCGGCGTTGCAAAGCCCTCCCGGCGGACCTCCACGTGAAAGGAATGGCTGCACTGTTTCTGCAGGGCTCTTGTAAACGAGCCCTCTACCTGCAGCCAATAGCGGGCAGGCCCGTGAACCTCCGGGTTAAGAAGGCCGGCGGCCGTCAGCGATTGGTACCAGTCCGTCGGGGGTATGGTCAGGTGACTGTCGATGTCAGAGACCCTTGACTGCATAGATGCCGGGGGCATTGCGCCAGTAGCCTTTGTAGTCCATGCCGTAACCGAACAGGAAGCGGTCTTCCACTTCCAGGCCGGTGAAATCGGCCTTCAGATCCGGACGGGCCTTCCGGTCATGTTGCTTGTCGACCAGAACGGCCGTCAGTACCTCACTGGCACCGTGAGCGCGGCAGTAGTCGGCGATGGCGCACAGGGTCGTCCCCTCATCCAGAATGTCATCGATAATCAGGATGGTACGGCCGTTCATATCGGCTTCGGGCTGCAGTTTCCACTCGAGAATGCCGCCGGTAGTTTCCTGACGGTAGCGGGTGGCATGCAGGTATTCGGCCTGGACCGGAAACCGGAGCCGGGGTAGCAGTTGTCCGGTCAGGATCAGCCCGCCGTTCATCACGCAGAACAACAGGGGGTTGCTGTCTTTCAGGCGGGCGGTAATATCGTCGGCCAGGTTGCCGATTGCAGTCTGTACCTGCTGTTCATCCACGAGGCAGTCGGCTTCGGCCATAACCTGGTTCATTTCGGCGACGGTATCGGTCATATCGGTCGGTCCTGTCGTAAAACGGGCGATTATACCGGACAGGGCCTGCAGAAGGGAGGGGCCACCCCGGTTGTCAGATCTGTATTTGTGGCTATTGGCAGAAATCCCCTGACCGGACCGTCGGCATTGGCATTGGTCAATACCGGGGCGATGGGTATGATGGCCTGTTTCGACAGTTGTTCGTATCTGTTAACTGAATAAAACACTTGCGTGTAATATTGTCCGACAATTATTATTGCGCCCGTCTGATGTTGGGAGAACGTTATGAAGAAGTGGCAGTGTGTGGTGTGTGGTTTGATTTACGATGAAGCCGAAGGCTGGCCCGAGGACGGCATTGAGCCGGGCACCAAGTGGGAAGACGTACCGGAAGACTGGGTATGCCCGGATTGCGGTGTCGGCAAGGAAGATTTTGAAATGATCGAGATCGGTTGATAGCACCCGGCACGGCCGGTAAAACCCGCCCAGGTGAGTTAAATACAGGAACACGGTTATGACTGAACAGGCCCCCATCATTATTGTCGGTACCGGTTTGTCCGGTTATTCCCTGGCGCGGGAAATCCGGAAGCAGGACAAGGAGACCCCGGTTCTGATGGTTACCGCCGACGATGGCGTGAGCTACTCCAAGCCCATGTTGTCCACCGGCTTTACCAAGGGCAAGGACGCCGATGGCCTGGCCCAGGGCGGTACCGACGCCATGGCGGATCAGCTGAATGTCCGGATTCGCACATTTGCCACGGTCACCGGCATTGATACCGAGGCCCACGAACTGATTCTCGGTGATGAACGACTTGCCTACAGCAAGCTGGTTCTGGCCTGGGGCGCCGATGTGATCCGGCTTGGCCTGGACGGTGATGGCCAGGAGCATGTGTTTTCGATCAATGACCTGATGGATTACCGTGCCTTCCGGGACGCCCTGGGCGACGGCAAGCGGGTGGCGATCATGGGAGCCGGTCTGATTGGTTGTGAGTTTGCCAACGACCTGCGCAATGGCGGTTACGAGGTTGACGTGATTGCTCCTTCCGAGGAGGTGATGCCGGGGCTGCTGCCGGAGGCGGCCGCTCATGCTGTCCAGCAGGAGCTCGAGAACCTGGGGGTCGGGTTTCATCTCGGAACCGTGGTTGATCGGATCGACCGCAGGGGTGACGGGGTCAGTCTGACCCTGGCCAATGGCGAGACTCTGGACGCTGATCTGGTACTGTCCGCTGTGGGCCTGCGCCCGAGGACCGATCTGGCCCGGGCTGCCGGGCTGGAGACGGCCAGGGGCATCGTAGTGAATCGCGCGCTCGAGACTTCCGCGCCGGATGTCTACGCACTCGGTGATTGCGCCGAAGTCGACGGCCACGTGCTGCTTTATGTCCTGCCGCTGATGGCCTGTTCCCGGGCGCTTGCAAAAACCTTGCTCGGTGAGCGCACCGAAGTGAGCTATGGCACCATGCCGGTGATGATCAAGACCCCCTGCTGCCCGACCGCCGTCTGTCCACCACCGTCGGAAGCCGAGGGCAACTGGGAAGTTGAGCAGGATGGCACCAGCGTCAAGGCGCTGTTCAAGAGCGCCGGGGGCGATGTACTGGGGTTTGCGGTAACCGGCAGCTATGCCGTGGAGAAACAGGCCCTGTCCAAGGAAGTGCCTCCGATACACGGCTGATTAGCCGGACTCCAATCCGCAGCCCCGATACCACGGGGCTGCTTTCTCTTGGCCGGCGACGGCTTTTCATTGCGAAATTTCGCCGCTTGCGGTAGAAAACTCCTTCGTGTGCTAACGAAATCACAGGAGCAGGCATGCTTGAGGTAACCAAGAAACTGGTGGAGTTGCTGGATCTCTCGCCCATCGGTGACGACCATTTCCAGGGGGACAGCGAGGATCTGGGCTTTCCAAACGTGTTTGGCGGGCAGGTTCTTGGTCAGGCGTTGATGGCGGCCAGCCGAACTGTTGAAGGTCGCCTTTGCCACTCCCTTCATGCCTACTTTTTGCGCCCCGGCAATCAGGACATGCCCATCGACTACGAGGTCCAGCGGGTCCGTGATGGTGGCAGTTTCTCGGTACGTCGGGTGATTGCCCGCCAGGACGGCAAGGAAATCCTGACCGGTTCCATGTCGTTCCAGGTAGCCGAGGAAGGATTCGAGCATCAGCTGACCATGCCGGATGCGCCGGACCCGGAAACACTTCGCTCGGAACAGGAATGGGGCGAACTGCTGGCACCCCAGGTACCCGAGAAGATGCGCCCGATTCTGACCCGGGACCGCCCGATCGAGATCCGCCCGGTGAATCCGGTCAATCCCCTGAAACCGGAGAAGCGGCCGCCCCACAAGCAGAGCTGGTTCCGGGCCCAGGGGCATCTGCCAGACGATCCCGTGCTTCACCGTTGCCTGCTCACTTACGCATCGGATTTCCAGTTCCTCGGGACTTCCCTGAACCCGCACGGCCTGACATTCATGAGCAAAGGGCTGCAGGTGGCCAGCCTTGATCACTCGATCTGGTTCCACCGGGATTTCCGCATGGACGAATGGCTGTTGTATGACAAGGATAGCCCCAGCGCTTCGGCCGGACGGGGATTCAATCGGGGTAATTTCTTCAATCAGGACGGTGTGCTGGTGGCATCCACTACCCAGGAAGCACTGATTCGTCAGAGGTCCTAGCCGGCTAGCCCAGTTTGCGATGGTCCGGCTGCTGGTGATTCTTATCAAGCCAATCCATCATTTCGTCGAAGGGCAGTGGCGGTGTCAGCAGGTAGCCCTGGATCATGTCGCAACCCATGTCCCTGAGCAGATTGGCGGTGACCTCATCCTCGACGCCTTCGGCCACCACCTGGTAGCCGAGGCTATGGCACATGTCTATCGTGGTCTGGACGATCACGCGGTCCTCCGCCTCGGTGTTCAGCTCGGTGACCAGCGACCGATCGATTTTGACCTCGCTCGCTGGGAGCTGTTTGATGTAGGACAGTGAGGAATAACCGGACCCGAAGTCATCGATCGACACGGGGATTCCCGTGGCACTCAGCGAGTTCAGCGCCCGCAGGGAGTTGGCCGGGTCCTGCATCATGGACGTTTCCGTTACTTCAAAAATGATTGCGCCCCGATGGCTGTGGTAGCTGCTCATCAGGCGCTGCACAAAAATGGGAAAATCCGGTTCGCGCAGGTTGTTGGGTGAAATGTTGATGGATATGTTCAGGGGCCAGCCGCGCTCCAACAATCGCGACCGTAGCTCAAGCGATTGTTCGAGAACCCATCGGGTCATTGGTTTGATCAGCCCCGTCTGTTCGGCCAGGCTGACGATCTCGTCGGCGCGGAGGGGGGTTACCCGGCCGGGCCAACGGATCAGAACCTCAATTCCGACGATTCGACCGGTTTTCAGGCTCTGCTTGGGTTGCATGAACAGAGCGAGCTCGTTGGTATTGAGCGCATGCCGTAGCTCCGACACCAGGGTCAATCGGTCGGCGCTGTAGGAGTCCTTTTTGGATTTGTAATAGGCTATGCCACGTTCCCGCGCAGAGTCGGATCCTTCAGCGATCACTGCCCGACGTATCAGGGTATTGGCATCGGTGCCGTGCTCGGGAAAAATTGCCACTCCCAGGGCGGGGTCCAGAGGTATCTGCATGCCCAGATAGTCGATCGGGTAGCGTATGCCCTCCAGCGCCTTCAGAATGGCTCTGGGAACGTGGCCGGTTGCATCGGCGTCGACAACAAAGGCGAATGTCTGTGGGTCCAGTGACGCCAGGTAGAAATTGCGCTGATCACTCTGCTCAATCGGCAAGGCGCCCGGGAGCTCCCTCGCCACGGCATTGTAGTGCTTGGATGCCAGCGCCAGAATGCGGTCGCTGTTGCGATGCCCCAGCGTCTTCGTGACCGACTGCAGGTTATTCAGGTGGATGACGGCGACGCCATAGCGTCGCTCGGGGCTGCGCAGCATCAGGTCGTTCAGCATCATTTCCAGGCTGCTCCGATTGGGGAGGCCGGTAAGGGGATTATGCAGCGCATGATCCATCAGTTTCAGCTCTGCTGACCGTCGTGCTGCCAGAGCATTCAGTTCGGCTTCCCGGGCGTCAACCTTGTCCTGGCGTTCCTGATAAATTCGCGCCGCGAGGGCCAGCGTGAGCAGAATGGCCTCCAGTGCCGACCCAATCTGCATACCGTAGGTGGTCACAAAATTGTTTGGCAGCAGGCCGTACTTGTTGGCCGCGGTTATTGCGCTGCCCAGTGTCAGTGCCGCCCAGGCCACCGTGTAATAACCGGCTTGCGGGTTCCCCTTCCACCATTGCACGGGCCCCAGAACAGTGAGCAAAAGGCAGCTGGGTATTGCCAGGGCCACGGTCAGTCGGCTGCCCGTGCTGTAGTCCAGAAAGAATGTCATCAGACCAACCACTGCATTCAGTGAGATCATGAACAGTACGAGCCGGTTCAGAACAGGCCCGGTGTGTTCAAGTTTCAGGAATGAGCGGGAGAACACCAGGGTGAAGAAAAGAGAGAAAGGCACAGCCAGCAACATGATCTGATTCTGTAGGGCAGGGCTGTCAGGCCAGAGAAACTGATAAGTTGAGCCATTCAGGCTTCCGATAAGTAATAGATAGCCGAGTGTCGAGAGCACGTAGAGCAGGTATACCGGCTCTCGTAGCGCGGCAAAAATAAACAGGTTGAAGAAAATCACCGTGATCAGGATGCCGTAGTAAAGCGCGTGCATCTGGTCTTCGGTGGAAGAATGCTCGAAGAACGCCTGGGCGTTCCAGAGACGAACCGGAATCTGCATGGCCCCCTCGGTGCGCACCTCCAGCAGAATCTGGTACTCGCTGGCTATGCTTTGCTCGAAGGGGAACAGGAAATGGCGGTGCAGTATCGGGCGCTGTTCAAACGGAACGTGGTCTCCGGTCTCCACCCGCCGTGCGATTCGGCCGTTCTCAATCAGGTGGAAGGTCACTTTATCCAATTGCGAGTAGCGAACTTCAAGAAGGTTGATGGTCGCCGGCTGCGATACCGGAAACCGAAGCCAGACGGTATCGCGGATATAGCCAAAATTCGGACTTTTTTCCTCGAGAGTTTGCCAGCTGTCGGAGGCCAGGGCTTCACTGACCGTCAGCTTGTTGTCGGGGGCAACGCGCAGGTACTCGATTTGCGGAACATAGGAATCCTCGGCCCCGAAGGATGGGGCGGACAGGCCGGATAACAGCAAAAGTGTTATCAGTAAACGAAGCCAGAGGGTGGATGCCACGTCGTACCGCTTAATTGTCATTGTCTCTGGGAGTATGGCGTGTCGTCTTTGGCGGCTCAAGTCGCTGGCAGAGCCTGATTGGCAAATTTTTGTAGCCGTGTCTCAGATCTGCTCCAGCCACCCCCGGACCCAGGGCAGCGCTTCGGCCTCCGGTTCCATGGTTTCCAGGGCATCAATCCGAAGCGTGTCACCAACCTTACGGGCAGCGGTTTCGTAAAGCGCTTCCTCCATGAGGTCGCCAGCGCCACAGAAAGTATCTCCGTAGGAGCTGTCACCCAGGACGATGATGCCAAACGGCCGGCCGGGTTGTTGTGGCAACTGGTCCCTCAGGTCCAGGTAGAAGGGCAGCAGATTGGCCGGAAGCTCGCCCTGTCCGGTTGTCGATGTGCATACCAGTAGCGCATCGTTGTTCGACGTGATGTCATCCAGTGCCGGATTTTCCAACACGGTCACGTGGTGACCTTCCCCCTCAAGCTCTTTCTTGAGCGTTCTGGCCGTCAGGAGCGCGCCGCCATAGACGCTGCCCACCAGGATTCTGATTGATGTCATAGGTTATCTGCTCGCTGCCTTGGCACTGTTCATACGGTCGTTCGGTGGCGCACGATCATAGCGGGAGTGCTTTCTCGCCTCAAGGCGAGTGGGTGGGGGAAGGTTCGCTTTCCTGGCTTCGAACCCGCGGTGCTATCCGGTTGCGCCCGGATTCCTTGGCATTGTAGAGGTTCAGGTCGGCCTGTTTGAGAAGATCGTCAAGTGACCGGGCCTTGGCGATGGAGCAGACACCGGCGCTGATGGTTACCGGTAATGCCTGATCTCTGAACCGGAACGGGTGCCTGGCAACTTGCGACCGCAGTCTTTCAGCCAGGCTCAGGGCCTGGAGCAGTGAAGTGTCAGGCAATAACACCAGAAATTCTTCACCGCCCCATCGGGCCGCGACATCCGCCTGCCGAATCACGGTTCGCATCAATGCAGCGAACTCCCGCAGGACATCGTCGCCCGCGTCGTGTCCGAACTGGTCGTTGATCTGTTTGAAAAGGTCGAGATCGATCAGGGCAATGGAGAAGTGGTGGCCGGAGCGCTGGTAGCGGGAAAACTCCATGGTCAGGCGGTTCTGCATTTCACGGCGGTTGGCCAGCCCGGTGAGCTCGTCGGTGCGGGCGGCGTGCTCATGGGTTTCGGCCAGCGCCAGAAGTTCATTACGTGCTTTCAGTCGGCTGGCTTCGAGGACGAAACAGAAAATCGATTCGAAGGTCAGGGCCGCAAAAAAGCGGATCTTGAAATCCATGCTGTATTCCGCCGAGACCAGCGGTAGCCCGGGAAACTGGAACACCACTACCGCGACCAGGTAGCAGAACAGCAACACCGCCGTGCCGGTTTTCAGGTCAGTCAGGTAAAAAAGCAGAGGCGGGAAGACGTAAAACCAGAGTGGCCCGGTGTTGCTCTCGCCGCCGGACGCAATCAGGTAGGTGAAAAGCAGGCCGACAATAACGATCATCCCGGCTTTCTGGCGTGCCCGGTTGCCGGTGCTGGCAAAGTGCAGCATGTTCACGGCAATCAGACCGATGAAGGACCAGAGCACCCAGGCATGGGTCTCGTGTCCGGCGAACCAGGCCTTGGTACCGATGCCAACCAGAAAAGCGATAGCGGTTGCCGAGAGCCAGGTGAGCAGACGCGAGACCTGGCCGTCTTCCCGTTCGCCGGCAGCGAGCTGTCCGGAGGAAGTTGAATGAGGCATGGGAACCTTTTTTTTGCTGTTTTTGTGATTTTGGCGCTTATGTCCGGGATTATGAGTCAATTTAGTGCGTTTTTGCACTCGAGTCTGTGATGTGTTTAGTCTGTGTGAATTGTGACCGTTTTATTTCATTTTCATGTCAAAAAAATTATAGTTGCCGCGCGACAGCGTTCGCCCCCAATCCTCACAGACTAAACGAGACCTGATCTGTTATGGCCCGTTCGAGCGGATTCCTGGATACCCTTCTCACCAGCCCTACCACGGAACGATACAGGGTCGGCATCAGCCTGCTTTTCTTACTTGGCGTGTGGCTGACTGTCGGATCATTCAGCCAGGGAATGCCCAACAGTATGTTGCTGATGGCCGCCGCGGTGATTGGCGGGTACATGGCGATCAACATTGGCGCCAATGACGTTGCCAACAACGTGGGGCCAGCGGTGGGTTCTGGTGCCCTGTCCCTGGGTGCCGCTGTGCTCATCGCAGCCGTTTTCGAGGCCGGTGGCGCGATCATCGCCGGCGGAGATGTGGTCTCCACCATCAAGGGTGGCATCATTGATCCCTCCAATCTGGAAGAGAGCAGGGCGTTCGTGTGGCTGATGACCGCCGCCCTCCTGGCTGGCGCCCTCTGGCTGAATCTGGCCACCTGGATGGGCGCGCCTGTGTCTACAACCCATTCCATTGTTGGCGGCGTTCTGGGTGCCGGTATCGCCGCCGGTGGCTGGGGTATTGCTGATTGGGCGGTGATGGGCAAGATTGCCGCCAGCTGGGTGATTTCGCCGGTGCTGGGCGGTGCTCTGGCAGCCCTGTTCCTGTTTGCGATCAAGAAGACTGTGCTCTATCGAAGAGAGGTCATTCCGGCCGCGAGGACCTTTGTTCCCTGGCTGGTGGCGATCATGGCCTGGGCCTTTGGCACCTACCTGATGATCAAGGGCGTCAAGAAGATCGTCAAAGTCGATTTTCTCGAGGCGACGCTGATCGGGCTTGCCGCGGCCGCCGTGGTGTTCTTCGTTATGCGCACCCTGGTGGGCCGCATGGCATCGACCATGGAGAACAGCTCGGCAGGCGTGAATACCCTGTTTACCTGGCCGTTGATCTTTGCCGCGGCACTGCTGAGTTTTGCCCATGGCGCCAACGACGTCGCCAACGCCATTGGTCCGCTGGCGGCGATCAATGATGCCCTTTCTGCTGATTCGGTTGTCATGTCGGCGAGCATTCCTCTGTGGGTGATGATGGTGGGCGCCCTGGGTCTGGCCGTTGGCCTGATGCTGTTCGGGCCGCGTCTGATCAAGACCGTTGGCA
The DNA here is from genome assembly GCF_045057155.1 of Marinobacter flavimaris. NCBI lineage: Bacteria > Pseudomonadati > Pseudomonadota > Gammaproteobacteria > Pseudomonadales > Marinobacteraceae > Marinobacter > Marinobacter flavimaris. Next base: position 3,130,465 of record NZ_CP171359.1, on the reverse strand, counting down.
GTGAAATCACCGAACTGGACAAGACCCGGGCGTTCTGTATTGCCCTGTCGGCCGCACTCACGGTGATCCTTGCGTCTCAATTGGGCCTGCCGGTCAGCTCCACCCACATCGCTATTGGCGGCGTGTTCGGCGTTGGCTTCCTCCGGGAGTACCTGAAGTCCAACTACGCAACCCAGCTGCACAAGATCATGGAGCACCATGATCCCGCCGAGCAGGAGCGTCTCAAGCCCTTCCTGGATGATTTCCGTAATGCCTCGGTGGAGGAGATGGAGAACCTGCTCAAGCAGGCCAAGAAGAAAAAGCAGGTGCCTCTGTCCAAGTCCGAGCGCAAGCGCCTGAAGAAGATCTACCGCGAAGAAATGGTCAAACGTTCGCACCTGGTGCGCATTGCGGCGGCCTGGATCATCACGGTGCCGGCGTCTGCCATGATGGCGGCGATCCTGTTCTTTACACTCCGGGGTTTGTTGATCTGACCGGGCTGGTTGAATAAACCGAGTTTGGTCATACTATCGTTAAAAAGGGGTGGCTCACCCCTCAAGCCTATTTGTCCATGGAGTGAAGTATGAGTTCATCCGTTGAAAGCCGTCAGGCGAAGATGATTGATGAGCTGAGGACCTTTATCAAGAAGGTTCTGAGCGATCCGACCATTGCCGTTAAATCCATGGAGATCGCCCGCAAGCATCGTGGTCAGCCGAATGCCGAGGAGCTGATTGCACAGGAGATCAGTGCCAGCACCAATATCCGGATTCCGGAGAACTGGAGTGAGGCGGATAAGATGTTCCTGGATATCATCCATGATGTTCTGGATGATGAAGAGGCCCTGTACTAAGGCCTTGTCTGCAGGCTTGGGAGAAGCGAGCCGGGCGGGGGATGGTTCAAAAACACGCTGTGAATACGTCCCTGTACGCTTGGCTCCGCCATCCCTGGCTCCGCACAGTTTTTGAACCATCCCCCGCCCGGCTCACCTGAGCCATGGTTGTGGCCTAAAATCGCCATGGCTAAGTCTTTTGGACTCTTCAGGCCTGTCTCGCGTTCGGCGTCGCCTGCTTCAGGACAGCATCTGCCATCTGGTGCAGAATACTAATCTCATCCTCGATACCTTCATCCCGGGACAACTCTCTCTGCTCGGCAAGAATGTCCGCCAGGATTTCTTTGGTGGTCAGCGGGTTGGCCAGTACCACCCGGAACACGATGCACGGGAAATTGAAGTAGCGGGCCGGCTCCAGCCGGGTCCGTGACACAAACGCCTTGCCCCTTTCCCGCTGGGTTTTCTGGATGAACTTGGTGATCCGGTTCAGGCAGGTGTTGAGCTTTTCCGCCTGCAGGGGATCGGCAATGGCCAGGGCTTCCTGGACGTTTTCCGGGCAGTAGCGGTAGGTCAGGATGTTCAGTTCGGGCCTGGTAACCAGCTCGAAATCCGGTTCTGCTTCGATCATTTCCGCGAAGGTTTTGGCCTTGTCGATGCCCTGGTCTATCAGGATCTCGTAGCCTTCCCGGGCCAGGATTTTCAGGCCGGAGTGGATCAGCATGGACATGCCGGGCCGTGAGCCTTCCAGGGTGGTGCTGCCAAGATCCCGGGAGCCCTTACGGATGATGTACTGGGCGTGGTGTTCAACGGCACTGGCCAGGCTCGGGTCGCGGAATACCACGAGGCCCACGCCCATGGGTACGTAGAGCTGCTTGTGGGCGTCGAAGGTGACGGAGTCGGCCTTCTCGATGCCCCGCAGCAGGTGTTTGTAGGTGCGGGAGAACAGCGTGGGCCCGCCCCAGGCGGCGTCCACGTGGAAGTGGGCGCCGAATTCCCGGGCGATGTCGGCCATGGCGTCCAGGGGGTCGACGTTGCCGGTTTCGGTGGTGCCGGCCACGCCGCAGATGGCCATAACCTTGATTTTCTGGCGCTGCAATTCCAGGCACTTGTCCCGCAGAGCATCGGTATTGATGCGGTTTTCGTCGTCGGTATCCACCGGTATCAGGGATTCCCGGCCCAGGCCGAGTACGTCGGCGGCCTTGCGCAGGGAGTAGTGGCCGCGGCGGGAAACGACGATGGCGGCGCCTTCGTGGCCGTAGTATTTCAGCGCCCGGAACAGACCTTCCTGGTGCAGGCCCCGGAAGCTGCCTTCAGCCGGGAACGCCCGGTTACGGGCGACCCATAGGGCGGTCAGGTTTGCGACGGTGCCGCCGGAGCACATGGCACCCAGGGCGTAACGGGGATTGTGCATCCACTTGCGGTAGAAGGCGCCGTCTTCCTGGTACACCAGCCGGTGAATCATGCCCAGTACCTGGCGTTCCATGGGCGTGAACGCCTTGGAGGTTTCGGTTTTGACCAGGTTCTGGTTCAGGGCAATCATGATCTTCGAAAGCGGCAGCATGAAGTACGGCAACGCAGAGGTCATGTGCCCGATAAAGGCCGGAGAGGCGGTGTGAACGGAATTTGCCACCAGTTTGTCGAGCAGGAACTGGGCCTGTTCAGATACGAAGACGGGTTTCTCCGGAATGCTGTAGTCGGAGAAGTCTTTCTCCACATCCGAGAGGTCCCGTTCAACCGCAACAATGTGCTCCTGCAGGAAGCCTGCAAGATTGCGGGAGATGTTCTGATCAATCCGGCTCAGCGTGGATTCCGGTGCCTCGGGCACCGTGAATACGCGATACATGGCCTCTACCGAGGCCTGTGCGGATTTTTTCTTTCCGGTCATAGGCGCCACTCACAATCAGTGGTCATCCGAAGGGCCGGTTCCGGATGCCCTGCGGATACGGCCGGCATTGCTGTCCGGCATTAATGTCTGGTCGCCTGCCGCTGGCAGGCGCACTGGCATCCCTGAGGGGGCGTAGTATACGGCCTGGCGACAGGTTACGCCACACGCGGCCCTCGGGGTTATACGGTCAGAGTATTTCCCGGTGTATATCCAGTATGGCAGCATCCACGCGTTCTTCGATGGCTTTTTCGATCTGGTCCAGACGCTGGGTAATCTGCTGTGAGGAGGTGCCCAAAGCCGCGATGGTCCAGGTGGCGCAGTCGAGAGCCTCCTGGTCGGCGGTTTCGGCGACGGCGAGGTCGGGCTCTTTGCCCCAGACGGCCTTCAGGGCGGTGAAGACTTTGCGTTTGGCTTTGAGGTCGTCGCAGCCGTAAAGCTGGAAGTGCAGGGTCAGCACGCCCACGTGGGGGGTGATGACTGGCTGCTGGGGCTTTTGGCCTTCACGCAGGAGTTTTCTCAGGGCTTCTGACATCTTTGATTCCGTGCTGGAGTCGATGAGAAATCCCCTCCCAAAAAACGCTCCTTGCGGCACATCCCTGTGGCGCTTGGGCTCCGCCATCCATGGCTCCGCACAGTTTTGGAAAGCCCACCTCCGCCAGTTCGCGAGCTCTCAGTAGGTCGGATTAGCCGAAGGCATAATCCGACAGGTCTGGCTAACAGAAACCACTTACCCTACTACAGGCGTCGCCCGTTTGATAATGGCTGCCGGATCGGTGCCCGAGGGCAGGTTGCCGTAGTTCATCCCGCCATTGGACTGCAGGCGAGAGGCGCAGAAGGCGTCGGCGACGGCGGCATCCGAGTGGCGGAGCAGCAGGGAGCCCTGCAGGGCCAGGGCCATGCGGTCGACCAGATTGCGGGCGCGGTACTGGAAATCGCTGATGTCAGCGAAGTCGTGTTGCAGCTGGGCGAGGAACTGGTCGAAGCGGCGGTCGGCGCCTTTGGCTTCGGCGGCCTCCTTGAAGAAGGCGTCGAGGGTTTCGGGCTCTTTTTGCAGGGCACGCAGGGTGTCCAGGCACTGGACATTGCCGCTGCCTTCCCAGATGGCGTTGACGGGTGATTCCCGGAACAGCCTAGGCATGATGCAGTCTTCCATCACGCCGCTGCCGCCGATGCATTCCATGGCCTCGTAGGCATGGTTTGGCGTGCGTTTGCAGATCCAATATTTGCCGACCGGTGTCGCGAGGCGTGCCAACAGTCGTTCGTGTTCTTTGTCCTGGTTATCCAGGGCGCGGGCAATGCGCATGGTATAGGCCAGTGCCGCTTCGCTTTCCAGGGCCAGGTCGGCCAGGACATTCTGCATCAGAGGCTGATCGATCAGGCGGGCACCGAAGGCGCTGCGGTGACGACAGTGGTGGCTGGCCTGGGCGATGGCCTGACGCATGCCGGCGGAGCTGCCGATCATGCAGTCGAAGCGGGTCATGGCCACCATTTCAATGATGGTGGGCACGCCGCGGCCTTCCTCACCAACCATCCAGGCAAGGGCGCCTCGCAGTTCGGCTTCGCTGGAGGCGTTGGCAACGTTGCCCATTTTGTTCTTGAGGCGCTGGACCTGCCAGGGGTTCTTGGTGCCGTCCGGGCGCCAGCGGGGCATCAGGAAGCACGACAGTCCTGACTGTGTCTGCGCCAGTACCAGGAAAGCGTCGCACATGGGCGCAGAGACAAACCATTTGTGACCCACCAGTTCATAGGCCTGGCCCGGGCCTCCCGCGCCGATCGGGTAGGCCCTGGTGCTGTTGGCGCGAACGTCGCTGCCACCCTGTTTCTCGGTCATGGCCATGCCGATGGTCACGGAACTTTTCTGACTGTCGGGCAGGTTGCGGGGATCGTAGCTGTCGGCCAGGATCCTGGCTTCCCAGTCGGCCGCCAGTTCCGGCTGTTTGCGAATCGACGGGATGGCGGCAAAGGTCATGGTGACAGGGCAGCAGTGGGCGGCTTCCACCTGGGAGTGCATGTAGTACTTGGCAGCGCGGGCAACATGTGCGCCCTGGCCTGGATGGCTCCAGGGGCTGCTGTGGAGACCATTGTCGAAGGCAATCCGCATCAGCTCATGGTAGGCCGGATGGAAGTCCACTTCGTCGATGCGGTGGCCAAAACGGTCATGGGTGTTGAAGACCGGTTTGTTGGCGTTGGCCCGAAACCCCAGGTCAATGGTCTGCGCGGCCCCGGCCAGGGCTCCGAATACCTTGAGGTCCTCGGCAGCTTTACCGGCGTCCTCCCGGAGGGCGGCTTCCTGCAGGGCGATGTCCTGCTCGAACAGGTTGTAGTTCTCCAGGGCCGGAGGCTGGTTGAAGACCTCGTGGGTGCTGGCCAGGTAGCGATCTTCCTGGTCGTTTGATGGCGTCTCTGGCCGGGGCTGCCGCGCGTTCATAGCTACCTCCTGGTGCCGGTCAACCCCTGCATACAAAAGCAGATGATGGAATTGACCAGCGGGTCATTGTTGTCTTCTGTTGCGCTGTCCGCCTGGCTAATCTGTGTTGGCGACAGTGGGCCAACCAGGCTTTCCGCGATGGCACCGACCAGGCATGTACTGCTCTGGCGAGCGTCCTGATCCGGGATACATCCTTCTTCAATGCCCTCGCGGATCGCTTTCTCGAACAGGTTGGCGTAGGCCTTGCGGTACGCCAGCCGTTCCTCTTCCACTTTCGGGTCCACCGGTTCAGCGATCAGTGACCAGGCCATTGTCGGGCCTTTCAGCGCCCGCTCGGCAAACTGTCTGAGTGCCCGCTCCAGCCGCTCGGCGCCGTTTCCGCCGGATGCGAGGGCTTCGGCGACCTTGTCGACTTCCCGTTGGGTCGCCAGTCGGAAAATTTCGGCGAACAGGTCTTCTCTGGACTCGAAATGCCGGTAAATAGTTCCTGTGGCAACGCCGGCCAATCCGGCGATACGGGTCACCCGGGAGCTTCTGAAACCGCCCTCGGCCACGCACTGATAGGTGCAGTCCACGATCCGTTTTCGCGCCTCGGCCTTACGCTGGCGCATTTTCTCCGTTTCTCGATAGGCCATTCCGGCTCCCTACAAGTAGTGAATCACTATTCATTCTTTGTGTCAATTTTTTGAGTCACTGACGAATATAAAATTTCCGCATTTAATTCAATCGCTTGTTTTGCGTTACAAAAATTTACAAAAAAGACGTTGCCAGTAAATAGCGTGGTCGCAAAAAGCAGATTATAAAGACGCCAAGACGAGGCCGCAGGCGGTCGTTCGTCGATACGGAGTGAGGTTCCCTGCGGGGTCGCAGCACTCGACCATCTGTTTTCGTTGATGGAGAAAAGATCATGAGTGAATTCGACGAAAGCAACCTGGAGCAGTCCGGAAGCTGGACCAGCGACAGTGACGACAACCATTCCATAGCCGGCCGTGCGCGTGTTCGCGCACAGTTGCAGGCAGACATTGAGGCGTTCCTGAGCCAGGGCGGAACGATTCAGGAGGTCGATACCTCCTTCCGTTCGGACACCCCGCGCAAGGTGGAAGTGGGTTTCAACAACCGCTCCCTCTGAACGCTGGCACGGCAGGCCGGGGCGCTCTGCCCCGGTTCTGTTTTTGATCCCGGTCTCGGTATGACTTGTCAGTGTCGTTTATCCTCGTCCAGTACCGCTCTGTTCCGTTAACCGGGGTAAAGCGCCAGTCACCCGATGATTCCGGACCCCTTGTGGCCATGAAGTCCCGTATCCGTCTTTTCCTCAGTTTAGTCGTGATAATAGCAGCTGTTGGCAGCTTCTGGCTGATTGGCGCAGACCCGGATGGCGTTGAGGGCCCGGCTGATCCGGTGTCAGTAACCTCGCCTCAGGTGCCGCCGGCCGTTCAGGACGCTTCTGGCACTGCATCCTCGGATCGGGTTGGCAGAGCATCTTCAGTCAGCATTCCCGAGCAGCTGCCGGCCTCGCTTTCGGGCACCTCGGTTCCGGAGGGCTGGGCCCGGACGGACCGTCTGGGTAATCTGATACCGACCCCGCACCTGCGGCAACTGTTCGAGTATTTTCTTTCCGCCCTGGGAGAGGAATCGCTGCAACAGTTGGTGGCGCGCATTGAGACGGCCCTGTCGGTGCTGGATGAGCCGGCGAGATCCCAGGCTCTGGCAACCCTTGGAAACTATCTGGAATACAAACTGGCTGTTTCTGATCTGGAGCAGAGCTACGGAGAGGTGTCGGGACTTGGCGCCGGAGAAATGCAACGGAGGATGGCAGAGATCCAGGCCCTGCGCCGGACCTGGCTGGATGCTGATACTGCCGACGCTTTCTTTGCCGACGATGAGGCGGTGGACCGTTTCCAGATTGAAAAACTCAGGATCACAAGCGACGACAGTCTGACCGACGAGCAGAAGGCCGAGGCTCTGCGCCGGGCCGAGTCTTCCCTGCCGGAACCTCTCCGCAAGGCCAGGGAAGAAACCCGCCGGTTTGCGGACTATGAACAGGTGCGCCAGGAGTTGGCGGATGATCCTCGGGCGCTTGCGGCCTGGCGGCAGGAGGCTTTTGGTGAGGCCGCGGCGGAAAGGCTGGCCCGGCTTGATCAGGAGCAAAAGGCCTGGGATCGCCGGTGGCAGGCCTACGCTAATGACCGGGACCGGTTGTTGTCCTCGGGCCTGGCCGAGCGGGAACGCCAGGAAGCGCTGGCGCGCCTCAGGGCCAGCCACTTCAATGAAACCGAACGGATCCGTGCCGAGGCGCTGGATTCGATCCGGTAATCAGCCTGTCATTTAATCGCCTTATCCTGCTGAGGGAGTCTGCAACCAGCGGCGTTGGCCGTGTATGATGGCGCTAAGGGCGCCCGGCGGATGCCGTGACGGTCCATCAGACTTTTTGTTCAGCCATTCAGGAGGTTGTCAGTGCCGATTCCGACTCCCCGTACTTTTCCCGCCACCCGTCTGCGTCGTAACCGGGCCAGTGACTTTTCCCGTCGCCTGGTTCGGGAAAACCAGCTTACGCCGGACAACCTGATCTATCCGGTGTTCGTGCTGGAGGGTGAGGGCCAGCGGGAACAGGTGCCGTCCATGCCGGGGGTGGAGCGTCTCAGCATTGATCTGCTGGTGGAGCAGGCGGCGGAGCTGGTGGATCTGGGTATCCCGGCCATTGCCCTGTTCCCGGTCGTTCCGGTTGAGAAGAAGAACCTCTCCGGCTCCGGGGCCTGGGATTCGGACGGTCTGGCCCAGAGAGCGGTTCGCGCCCTGAAAGCTGCCCATCCGGAACTGGGTGTGATTACGGACGTGGCGCTGGACCCGTTCACCACCCATGGCCAGGACGGCATCATCGACAACGACGGGTATGTTCTCAATGACGTCACCATCGAGGCGCTGGTCAATCAGGCGCTTTCCCATGCCGACGCCGGCGCCGATGTGGTGGCACCGTCAGACATGATGGATGGGCGGATTGGCGCCATTCGCGAAGCCCTGGAGAACGGCGGCCATGTGAATACCCGGATCCTGGCCTATTCTGCCAAGTACGCATCAAGTTACTACGGACCTTTCCGGGATGCGGTGGGTTCGGCGGCCAATCTCGGCAAGGGCAACAAGGCCACCTACCAGATGGATCCGGCCAACGGCGACGAGGCATTGCATGAGGTCGCCATGGATCTGGCCGAAGGCGCGGATATGGTGATGATCAAGCCGGGTATGCCGTATCTCGATATCGTGCACCGGGTGAAGACAGAATTGCGGGTGCCGACATTTGTCTATCAGGTCAGCGGTGAGTACGCCATGCACATGGCTGCGGCCCAGAACGGCTGGCTGGACGGCGATGCGGTGATGATGGAAAGCCTGATGGCCATGCGCAGGGCCGGTGCCGATGGCATCCTCACTTATTTTGCCGTGCGCGCGGCCCGATTGATGCGGGAGCGTGGGCACGGATAAGCCAAGCAAGTCATTCGCCGGTAGCGGCGAACACACTGGAATCGAGGAATCATGACAACGGAAACGGCGAAGAATCAGACGGCAGGGGATGAGCGGAGTGTGCCTGCGCCGGTAGAGGTGCCCCCGGTTGGTGAGGAAATCAACCTGGATGCCAATGAAAACTACTTTAACCGCGAACTGAGCCAGCTGCAGTTCAATTACCGGGTACTCAAGCAGGCGCTGGATACGACCCACCCGTTGATCAACCGTCTGATTTTCTGCTGCATCTTCAGCAGCAACATGGATGAGTTCTTCGAAATCCGTGTTGCCGGTCTGCGGCAGCAGATGAAATACGGTCGTGAAACCATCGGTGCCGATGGCATGATGCCGGACCAGGCACTGGCGGAAATCAGCCGTGTTGCTCACGAGTACATCCGCGAGCAGTACGACATACTGAACAATGTTCTGATTCCCGAGATGGAGCAGGAGAACATTCACTTCGTTCGGCGCCGGGAGTGGACGCCGGAGCAGGCGGAGTGGGTCCGCAACTACTTCGAAGACGAGATCCTGCCGGTGGTCAGCCCCATCGGGTTGGATCCCTCCCACCCGTTTCCACGCCTGGTGAACAAGAGCCTGAACTTTATCGTGGAACTGGATGGCAAGGACGCCTTCGGCCGGGAAACCGGCATGGCGATTGTGCCGGCTCCTCGTTCGCTTCCGCGTCTGGTGCGGCTGCCCGATGATGTCTGCAGTGGTGGCGAGAACCTGGTGTTCCTGTCGTCCATGATCCACGCCCATGCCGATGAACTCTTCCCCGGCATGGAAGTGAAAGGCTGCTACCAGTTCCGGCTGACCCGTAACGCCGACCTTGAGCTTGAGGACGACCTGGAGGACCTTGCCTCGGCCCTGCGTGGTGAGTTGCTTAGCCGCCGGTTTGGTGACGGGGTGCGCCTGGAGGTTGCTGACAACTGCCCGGAAGAACTGGTGCAGTTCCTGCTCAAGGAGTTCGGTCTGACCGAGCGGGATCTTTACCAGGTGCATGGCCCGGTCAACCTGACCCGGCTGATGGCGGTCGGTGGGCTGGTGGACCGGCCGGACCTCACCTATTCCGGCTTTTCGCCGTCGATCCCCAAGCAGATCCGCAGCAAGGAATCGATGTTCGACGCCATCCGCAAGCGTCCGATCCTGCTGCTGCATCCCTATGAGAATTTCAGCCCGGTGGTGGATCTGCTGCGCCAGGCCGCCAAGGACCCCCAGGTTCTGGCGATTCGACAGACCCTCTACCGTACCGGCGCCGATTCGGAAATCGTCGAAGCCCTGGCGGATGCCGCGCGCCGTGGTAAAGAGGTGACCGCCGTCATCGAGCTGCGGGCCCGTTTCAGCGAGGCCGAGAACCTGGAGCTGGCCAGCCGGCTGCAGGAGGCCGGGGTGATCGTGGTGTACGGCGTGGTCGGCTACAAGACCCACGCCAAGATGATCCTGATTGTCCGTCGTGAAGAAGGGCGGCTGCGCCGTTATGTCCACCTGGGCACCGGTAACTACCACGCGGGCAATGCCCGCCTGTACACCGATTACAGCTTCATGACCTGCGACGAATCCATCGGCGACGACGTCAACAAGCTGTTCCAGCAGCTGACGGGCATGGGCAAGGCTCTGAAGATCAAGAAGCTTTTCCACTCGCCATTCACCCTGCACTCGCGCCTGCTCAGCCTGATTGAACGCGAGGCCGGCTATGGCGAGAAAGGCCGGATTATCTTCAAGTTCAATGCGCTCACCGAGATCCAGCTGATCAAGGCGCTTTACCGGGCCTCCCAGGCGGGTGTGAAAATCGATCTGATTATCCGCGGTATCTGTTGCCTGCGCCCGGAGGTGCCGGGCCTCTCGGAGAATATTCGGGTGAGGTCGATCATTGGCCGCTTCCTGGAGCACACCCGTGTCTACTACTTTGGCAACAATGGCCGCCCGGATGTGTACTGTTCGAGTGCCGATGGTATGGAACGGAACCTGCTCAGCCGGGTGGAAACCGCTTTCCCCCTGGACGATCCTGATCTTGCCGCCCGGGTCAGAGAAGATCTGGATACCTACCTGGCCGACAATTGCCAGTCCTGGGTACTGCAACCGGACGGCAGTTATATTCAGAACCAGCCCGCAGAAGGTGAAGAGCGCCTTGCCTCACAATTGGTGTTGCTTGAACGGCTGACCGGAAAAACCTGATTCCCGAACTGGAGAAAGTTGTTTGAACACCAAATGGATGATTGCCGGCGCTGGTGTGCTGGCTGTAGCGGGCGGCCTGCCCTGGGTCGTGGGATACGTAACTGAGCAGCAGTGGCACCAGGCAACAGCGGAGGTGAACGATGCACAACCCTTCCTTCGCATGGAAACGGATAACTATGAGAGAGGTATTCTCGGGGCCCGTTTCAGAGGTTCGGTGAACCTGATCAATCCGGAAACCGGTGAATCCCAGAAGCTTGCCTACCGGGCCAATGTGACCCATGGCGTGACCGGCAGCCTGATGGATTTCCAGCCCGAGGATGGCTGGGCCGCCGGCGATAGCGACTGGTTCTCCGGTGAGGAGCCGAAGCTGACCCTGGAAACCCGTCTCTGGGGTACCGCTGTTCTCGAACTCGAAGCGCCCCAGATGACCCTGACGGACCCGGATACCGGGGAGACCCTGGCCTCAAGTGGCGGCTTGGCAAGAATTGAGGTCAGTGAGGCCGGTTCTCAGGCCGATGCCTTGATGGTCTGGCCGGGAGTAACCCTGTCCGGTCCGGACCTGGATATCCAGGTCAGCGACTTCCGCCTCGAGCAAACCATGAGTCATCTGACCGGTGAGGTCTGGACCGGCTCCGGCGAGATTGCGGTGGAATCGGTTGCTGTGACCCCGGCGGCGGAAGCCCCCTTCATGCTTCAGGGGATTTCGGTTCTTAGCAGCAGCGAGCCGGTCAACGATGGTGAGCGCCTGGATTCACGAATGACGTTCGAGGTCGCTGGCGTTTCAACGGCCGATGAGCGTTATGGTCCCCAGAGACTGGTGTTCGCATTGTCCGGGCTGGATGTGGCGGCCTGGAGCAACCTGACCGAGAGCCTTTCATCCATGCAGGCGCTGGCTATCACTCAGGCCTCTGGCGGTCCCCAGCAGTTTGAGCAGCAGATGGCCGCCATGCAGCAGGTGAATGCCGCCGTTCGGGATTTGGCAGCAGCCGGGTTCTCGGTTGGTTTTCCAGAGCTGACGGTGACCACCCCGGAGGGTGTGATAGAAGGCAGCGCCCGGATCGCCCATCCGGAGCTGACGGCGGATCAGAAAGCAGAAATGCTGATGGCGATGCAGCAGTTGACCGGCAAAATGGATCTCAGTCTGCCCGTCGCGCTCGCGGAGGAATACCCGGAATTCCGGTTACAGCTGGCACCGCTGATAAAGCAGGGGCTGCTGGTAGAGCAGGGTGACAGTCTGGTGCTTGATGCCAGTATGAAAGATCTTGTGCTGGACGTGAACGGTGTGGAAATTCCTTTGCCGCCGTTGCTTTGACGCCGCTGCTTCATTGCCATAAAAAAGCCCCGCTGGTCGGGGCTTTTTTGTTAGTTCAGCTTCAGCTGAACTTCTTTTTCAGGGCAGCCTCTACCGCCGGATCAACAAACTCCGAGACATCGCCACCCAGGGATGCGATTTCCCGGATCAGGGTGGAGGAGATGTAGGACAGGTGATTGGCCGGTGTCAGGAAAACGCTTTCCACTTCCGGAGCCAGACGGCGGTTCATGTCGGCCAGCTGGAATTCGTATTCGAAATCCGATACCGCCCGGAGTCCACGGAGGATCACGGTGGCACCCTGTTCACGGACGAAATCGGCGAGCAGGTTGCTGAATCCGGTGACGCTGACATTGGGGAGATGCGCGGTCGCCTGGCGGACCAGTTCGCAGCGTTCTTCTAGATCGAGAAGTGGCTGTTTCTTGGGGTTGTAGGCGATGGCGACGACGATTTCATCAAACATTCGGCCGGCCCGTTCGATCAGGTCGGTGTGGCCGTTGGTGATGGGATCGAAGGTGCCCGGGTAGATGACTTTGGACATGCGCAGCTCCTTTCTTTGCGAGGCCCAAGGATAGCAGCATTTTCGGAGACTCTGTAGGCGTCCGGGGCTTCAGGTCGTGCATGTCGGCTATGTGGTGGGGCCGACTGGAAGGGCTTGTCCGGGAAACGCTACAAGCACCCCTTCGGGGTCCGGCCAGCAATCACAGATTGCTGTCGTTCGCCTGCGCATGAAGCTTCGCTTCATAATCGCTTGTCTCACCCATGTGCGCTTGAGCGAAGCCATCCATGGCTTCTCACATTCCCGGACAAGCCCTTCCAGCCAGCCCTTTCATCCCCGTGCGAGCCTCCCCGAAGGAAACTGGGGCTGTTATCTGCGCGCAATGCTAGCTGGCTGCTCGCGAGAGTCTTTGAGCCAACCTTGTACTGTTCCGTGCCGCCAGGGCGTAAACCGACAGCTGCGGATTTGCCCCGATGCTGGTGGGGAAGATCGAGGCATCGTGGATGCTGAGGTTGCTGACCTGGTGGTGTTCACCAAAGCCGTTGACGACCGAGTTTTGCGGATTGCTTCCCATGGCGCAGCCGCCCATCTGGTGGGCGGTGAACAGGCGGACGCGGTGGGGTGCCATGGGGAGCTGGTCGATGGCGGCTTTGGCGTCGGTCCAGTTGGTGTACCAGTCGGAATCCAGGTGCATCAGGCGGACTTTTTCGGCACCGGCGGCGAACTGGATTTCGGCCATGGTGTGGAAGGCTTCGCGGATGCCCTTCCAGAGGTAGTCGCTGACGGGGTAGTCCAGTACCGGACTGCCGTCGTCGCGGAGGGAGACTGTGCCGCCGGGGCTTTCGGGGTGGAAGCCGTCCCGGAGCAGGGCGATGACGGACTGCATGTGGGGCAGGCCGGCCATGTTGTTGATCTGGGTTTCGCCGTGGCCGGGTATGACGCCGCTGGACATGCCCGGGTGCAGCGGTGGCACCTCGAGTTTGTAACCAACCGGGCCGTCGACGCCGTTTCGGAAGTTGAATTCGTCCGAGTAGATGGACTGGGGCGCGCCATAGAACGGATCGACGCGCTGAGGCATCTGGGCGACGGTGGCGTTGACCGGATGGATGAACGAACGCTTGCCGATCCGCTGGTGCGGGTCCGGGATGTCGGAGCGGAGCAGCAGGCCGGGGCTGCCGATGGCGCTGGCGGCGACCACGAAGTGTCGGGCTTTGAGCGTGACCTTGATCCCGGTCGGGGTGACGCCATCATCCGCAAAGGCAGAGGCTTCCAGATGGTCGATCTTGTCCTCGTTCATTACCAGGCGGTCGGCGCGCAGGCTGTGGAACAGCCGGGCGTTGTTATCGAGCGCCCCCGGAATGGTGGTCATCAGGGCGCCCTGTTTGGCGTTGGTCGGGCAGCCGACGCCGCAATAGCCCAGGTTCCAGCAGCCTTTCACATTGCGGGGAATGATCTGCCAGCTGTAACCCAGTTTTTCGCAGCCCTGGCGCAAGATGTCGTTGTTGACGTTCGGGTCGACCTGCCACGGGGCCATGGAGTGGCGTTCTTCCCGGCCATCGAACCAGGGCGCCATGGCGTCCGGCCGAAGTTCGTCCAGGCCAAACTGCTCGGCCCAGTAATTGAGCGTGGGCGCCGGTGTCCGGAAACTGGAAGTCCAGTTTACCGTGGTGGAACCGCCCACGCAGCGGCCTTGCAAAATGGCGATTGCCCCGTCCCGGGTTACCCGGCTCATGCCTTCCTGGTAAAGGTTGGCATAGGAGGTCTGCTCGTCCATCTTGAAGTCTTTCTGATAGTAAAGCCGGCCCTCCTCCACGAGTATCACGGACAACCCGCTGCGGGCCAGAATCTCGGCGGTGGTGCCGCCACCGGCGCCGGTTCCGATAACAACAACGTCCGCTTCTGCGGTCAGGTTTTGCGTCAGGAGGGCGCTATCGGTGACGTTCCAGCCTGATTCCAGGCCCTGGGCAATACGATCGGTCAATGACATGTTTGTGCTCCGTCAGATCAGCTGGCAATCAGGCGTTTTGGAATTGTGGCAATGCGTCGACCGCGTATTGCGGTGGTCCGGGATAGCCGGACAGGTGCCAGAAATCCCGATAGCCATAAAACGCCACGTTGCTGATCTTGGTCAGCGCAATGTAGCCGTTGTTGAACAGCCCGATACGGCTGGTGCGCCAGCGCTCCAGAAACGCGTCGGCTTCCGCCGTTGTCACATTCGGCCAGCTGGACCAGACCCGGGCAACGGTCACCCGGGTGAGCCCGAAGTTCAGCAGGTCAAACAGTTGCCGCAGTTCCTTCTGGTTAGCTGGTCCGAACTTGTGGATGCCGGCATCAATCCGCTCGATCGTCCCGGCAATTGCCAGGTTTCTGGCCTGTGGCTGCTCTGGCAAACCCGGCCCAATCATGGCGGGCAACAAGGCCTCGAACAGCGCAATGTCATCCTCGTTTAAAAACCGGAACTGGTAGCTGGCGTCCATCCGGGTGCCAACGGCACTCAGCCGGCCCGCCGGCTGAGTGGCGCATCCGCTAAGCCCGGCGGTGACGCTGACGGTGCCCAGAAACACGGCACCGCCAAGTCCGGTTTTTAGAAAGCTTCGGCGGTTGAGATCGGCAAATTGAGGGTGTCCTGACGGATCAGGGATCTGTTTCTGCATGGGTGTGTTCTCGTTATTGTTTTTGGATAGCGGGGAAAATGCTGAATCGTCGCGGGCTGGTAGCCCCTTCCAAAACTGTGCAAAACAGGGATGTTTTGCTCAAGCCTACACGGACGTATTCACGGCGTGTTTTGGAAGGGGCTACCAGCCCGCGACAGACTCCGAGTTCTCAGCGGATAAAGAACTTGTAAACCAATTTGTGCGCAGTTGTCCCATGGGGCGCATAGACAAACTTGCCGCTGTTGAATTTCTGCTTGGTGAAAATGGCCCGGTGATGGGAGAAGGTCAGGAACCCCTCACGGCCGTGATAGTGCCCCATGCCGGAATCACCGATGCCACCGAAAGGCAGATCATCCTGGGCTACGTGCATCAGGGAATCGTTGATGCACATGCCTCCAGAGTGGGTGTTATCCACCACATGCTGCTGCTGGGTCTTGTCGTACCCGAAGAAATACAGCGCCAGAGGCCGCGGACGATCATTGATGTAGTGAATGGCTTCATCCAGGCTGCCGTAACTGACGATCGGCAGAATCGGACCGAAGATCTCATCCTGCATCACCTTCATATCCGGAGTGGTGTTCAGCACCAGCGTCAGGGGCAGTTTTCGGGTGCCGTCCTTCAGATTCTCCCGGGCAGGGTTGATCTCCACCAATTCGGCGCCTTTCTCCCGGGCGTCCTCAAGGTAGCCTTGCAGTCGATCGTACTGCCGCTCATTGATGATGGCAGTGAAGTCGTCATTGTCCCGCAGGCTGGGATACATCTCGGAAAAACGGGCACGGAACTCGTCGACAAACGACTGCACCCGGTCAGCGGGGCAAAGGACGTAATCGGGCGCCACGCAGGTCTGGCCGGCATTGAAAGCCTTGCCAAAGGCGATTCTCTGGGCCGCGTCTTCCATGGGCACATCCGGGGAGACCACGGCCGGGGATTTGCCTCCCAGCTCCAGGGTGACCGGTGTCAGATTTTCCGCTGCGGCCTTCATGACCAGCTTGCCCACCGACGTAGAACCTGTGAACAGCAGATGATCAAACGGACGTGACGAGAAGTCTGCAGCCACGTCGGCCTCGCCATTAATAACCGAGACCAGGTCCTCCGGGAAGCTGGCTTCAATCAGCTCCTTGAACAGGGCCGAGGTGTGTGGCGTGTACTCCGACATCTTGATCATGGTGCGGTTGCCCGCTGCCAGAGATGCGACCAGTGGGCCCACCGCCAGGTACAGAGGGTAGTTCCAGGGCACGATCACGCCAACCACACCCTTGGGCTGGTAGTGGACCTTGTTGCTGGCGGGCTGGAATAGCACGGAGACGTGGCGCCTGGACGGCTTCATCCAGCCGCTGAGGCTCTTCAGGGTGTAGTTGATGCCCTGGATCGACGGCATGACCTCGGCAATCAGGGATTCGTCCTTCGAGCGGCAGCTGAAATCCCGGTCGATGGCATCCAGAAGCCTGTCCTGGTTGTTGAGCAGAACCCGCTTGAGGCGTTTCAGGTTCTCCTGCCGCTCGGCAAGGGAGGGCATCGGATTGTTGCGGAACGCCTTTTTCTGATCCTCAAACACGCGGTGGGTGTGCTGGATCTGTTTCTTGCTCTCGGTGAGCTGAACGACAGTGGCTCCCATGATGTTTCTCCTCTTCGGCCCCGATCATGCTTCGTCGGCGGCCCGTTATTTCAGGTATTGAACGACTGGCGAAAAAGTGTTCAATTTGCGTCTGAAGGTATTATTAGAGTATATACTCTAGTGAGTCAAGCGGAGGCGGGTGGCGAATCGGGCCATCTGTGAGCGATACAACAACAAACGCCGACGGGTCTATGAAGACAAGAGACAAGATACTGCTCTCCAGCCTGGAGCTGTTCAACGAGCGGGGCGAGCGCAACGTCACCACCAACCATATCGCGGCGCACCTGGCCATTTCGCCGGGCAACCTCTATTACCATTTCCGCAACAAGTCGGACATCATTTACGAGATCTTCCTGGAATACGAAAAACTGGTGGATTTCTACCTGGACATTCCGGAAGACCGGGCCATGACCCTGGATGACATGACCTTCTATCTGGAGTCGGTCTTTGACGGTCTCTGGAGTTACCGGTTCTTCCACCGGGATCTGGAATACCTTCTGGACAGCGACAAGAGACTGCGACAGGACTATCGCGATTTCACCAACCGCTGCCTGACTTCAATCAGTCGCATTTTCGAAAAACTGGCGGAAGCCGGGATTATCGAACCCCAGGAGGAAGATCTGCGATCGGCCATGTCGTTGAATGTGTGGCTGGTGATTACCAACTGGATGGCGTTCCTGAAAACCGCCCATGCGGCCGAGGAATCTGCCTGTCTCACGCTCACCGAGCTGAAGCAGGGCATCTACCAGGTGCTCACCCTGGAAATTCCCTACCTGACGCCAGCGTATCGTGAGCGTGTGATGGCTCTGAGAGAGAAGTATCGGCCGGCACTGCACGACAGGGACGATCTGGGCGCGGCCCTGTGTAAGTGAAACCCGAATAATTGATCAAAAAATGATCTGCCCTGGAACTTTTGGCGAAAATCGGACTCATAACGGTGACGTTGGGAATTCGGATATTCCTTGCGTCTCCTGAGTGCGATCTCAGGTTTTAGCACGTCGCAAACCCTGACGTTTCACCGGTCTGCTTTCTGGCAGGCCGGTTTTTTTTATTCCTACTGTTTCCTGCTCAAAAAAACACCCTTGTAAGTGATTTCCGAATTCGATACGCTTCTGATGTTACCGGTAACATCTGCCGGCACAAAAACAATCAGGAGACGCGATTATGTTCCCGACCCGACTCGCGACTGGCCTACTGTCAGCTGCATTTGCCTTTAACGCCTTCGCGGCGGACTATACCTTCAAGTTCCAGTCCTCCGACCCCTCTGGCGTCAAGAACTTCGAGATTCAGCAGCAATGGGCTGACCGTGTCGAAGAAATGACCGGTGGCCGCGTTGCCATTGATCTTCTGCCCGTGGGCAGCGTGGTAAGCCATACCGAAACTCTCGGTGCCATGAATATGGGCGTCCTGGATGGCCATGTATCGGTGACCGGTTATTTTTCCGGCAAAGATCCCGCGTTCGGGCTCATTGGCAATACCGTGGGCGCCTGGTCCAGCCCGGACCAGCTCATCGATTACATCAATTGTGGCGGTGGCTATGAGCTGATGAATGAGCTCTACGCGCCCTATGGCGTGAAGTTTGTTGGCGGTGGTGGCACTGGCCTGGAGTCGTTTGTTTCGAAGAAACCGCTGGATGGTGTTGAAGACTTGAAAGGCCTCAAGATGCGTGCACCGGAAGGTCTGGTGCAGTCGGTATTTGCCGCCGCCGGGGCGGCGCCAGTGAACCTGCCAGGTTCCGAGGTCTACACCGCACTGAGCAAGGGTGTTATCGATGCTGCCGACTATACGGTGTTTTCCACCAACCACGAAGCCGGCCTGCACGAGATTGCCCCGCATCCGGTGTACCCTGGCTTCCACTCCCTGCCGCTGATCGAAATTGCCATGAACCTGGAAGATTGGGAAGAGCTTCCCAAGGACATTCAGACGATCATGACCGTCTCGGCCCGGGACTTCGCCCAGGATATCAGCACCCAGCTGGCCATGGCGGACAAGAAGGCCGTCAGGGAAGCCCGCGCCAATCCGGATATCACCGTTCATGACTGGTCGGCGGAAGAGCGCCGGAAGTTCCGCACCATTGCCCGGGACCAGTGGAAGAAATACGCTGAGCAATCCCCCAATGCCGAGAAAGTCTATCAGTCGGTAACCGGCTATCTGGAATCCCAGGGCCTGCTCTGAAGGCAATGCCCCGTAACCAGTAACCGGGCAGGCAGGGCCTGCCCGGTGCGCGGAGTTCATTATGTCTGCTGCAAACCTTTCCTCCGGCCCGGAGCGCACTCCGGGCCAGGGTGATCTGCTGCCCGAATCCGACGAGGATATCGGCTTTACCCGCCTTGACCGCGCCATTGTCTGGCTGGGGAAAAAGCTGAGCCTGGTATTCGCGTTGATCGTCCTGGTGTCTTTCTACGAGATTGTCCGCCGATATGTGTTCGGTTCGCCGACGCTCTGGGTGCATGAAACGGTGACCTTCGCCGGTGCCACCCTGTTCGTGCTGGGTGGGCTCTATGCCCTGGCCACCGATCGCCACGTGCGTATTGTGCTGATCTACGACGCCGTGTCCCCGGCCGTCCAGCGTTGGCTGCGGGTGGTTCACCATCTGTTCGGGCTGGCGTTCTGTTCGATGCTGCTCTATGCCAGCTGGTTCATGGCCAGGGGCGCCGTCTGGGCCCCCTGGGGCGGCTGGCGCCTGGAGACCTCCGGGTCGGCCTGGAATCCGCCGTTTCCCGCCTTTCTCAAGGTGATCATTCTGGTGGCGATTGCTGTCATGACCCTCCAGTTTGTCCTGCACCTGATTCGTGATCTGCGTGGTCCGGCGCCGGCAGGGGAGAAAGACAATGTTTGAGCTGGCTTCCCTCGGAATTGGCTACGGCAGCCTGCTGATGCTGGTGATGCTGATCGTACTGTTGCTGACCGGCATGCAGCTGGCCTTTGCCACCGGCCTGGTGGCCCTGGTCTTTGCCCTGGGCTGGTTTGGCCCTGACGCGCTGCCGATTGTCAGCAGTCGTCTTTACAGCTTTATAGGCAACTACGTTTTCCTGGCGGTGCCGATGTTCGTGTTGATGGCATCGCTACTGGATCATTCCGGCATTGCCCGGGACCTGTTTGATGCTATGGCCCGTTTTGGCCGCAAGCTGCGCGGTGGTGTTGCCCTCCAGACCCTGGTGGTGGCGGTGATCCTTGCTTCCATGTCGGGGGTGATCGGTGGCGAAACCGTTTTGCTCGGTATTCTGGCACTGCCGCAGATGCTGCGTCTGGGTTACGATCGCAAGCTGGCCATTGGCACCACCTGTGCCGGTGGTGCGCTGGGCACCATGTTGCCGCCGAGCATTGTCCTGATCATTTATGGCCTGACCGCAAACGTCTCCATTGGTGATCTGTTCAAGGGCGCGTTCCTGCCCGCGCTGATCCTGGCGCTGCTCTACATGGGCTACGTGCTGGTCAGGGTCTGGCTGAAGCCGGAGATGGCCCCCATCCCCTCCGACCAGGATCAGCCGGAAACCCCGGCGCCGAACTTCTTCAAGGCCCTGCTGTTCCCGATTCTGTCGGTGGTGGTCGTGTTGGGCAGCATCTATGGCGGTGTGGCGTCGGTCACCGAAGCTTCGGCCCTGGGTGTGCTGGGCATTGCCATCAGTACCTGGATCCGGGGCGAACTGTCTCTGGCCATGGTGCGCAAAGCCACAATCAGTACGCTGAGGGTGTGTGGCATGATCATCTGGATCGGCATCGGCGCCACCGCTCTTGTGGGCGTCTATAACCTGATGGGCGGTATCGAGTTTGTCCGCGAGATGGTTTTTGCAGTCAGTGGCGGCGATGGGCTAACCACCATCCTGTTCATGATGTTTATTCTACTGATTCTGGGCATGTTCCTGGACTGGGTCGGGGTGGCTCTGCTGACCATGCCGATTTTCGTGCCCATTGTCACGGAGCTGGGCTACAGCCCGATCTGGTTCGGTGTGGTGTTCTGCATGAATATGCAGGTATCCTTCCTGTCACCGCCCTTTGGCCCGGCCGCGTTCTATCTGAAAACAGTAACTCCCAAGGATATCACCCTCGGCGAGATTTTCCGGTCCTTGTTGCCGTTTATTGCCCTGCAGATTGTTGCGCTTGCCCTGTTGATAGCATTCCCACAACTGGCCTTGTGGTGGCAGTGATATGAGCGTTCGTAAAATTATCGTCATGGGCGTGTCCGGGTGTGGCAAAAGCCTGATTGGTGCCCGGCTGGCGAAACGTCTTCAGGTACCGTTTTTCGACGCCGACGACTTTCACAGCCCGGCCAACGTGGCCAAAATGGCCAGCGGTGTGCCGCTGACCGATGCCGATCGCAGCGGTTGGCTGGATGATCTGGCAGGGCTGGTCAAGTGTGAGCACGGCGGACTGGTGCTGGCATGTTCCGCCCTCAAGCGGGCTTACCGCGACCGGCTGAGGGCGGGAAATCCGTCACTGCAGTTTGTCTATCTGAAGGGCGACATGGAAACCATCTGGTCTCGGCATTCCAGTCGGGAAGATCACTACTTCAATGGTCGTTCCATGCTCGAAAGTCAGTTTCGCACGCTGGAGGAGCCGGAACCAGGGGAAGGGGCCATTGTCGTGGACGTCTGCGAGCCGCCCGACCGGATTGTTGAGCGCTGCCTGGCAGTGCTGAGTACACCCGACCGGAGGCGGAAAAACTGAATGGTTAAAAAGAAGCGCCCAACACTGCAGGATATTGCCGATAGGGTCGGTGCTACGAAAATGACCGTGAGCCGTTGCCTGCGGGGCGGCAATAATGTGTCTGAACACATGCGTGAGCGGATTTTCGCCGATGCCGAGGCGCTGGGTTACATCCCGAACAGGGCGCCGGATCTGCTTTCCAAATCCACCAGCCACGCAATCGGTGTGCTGCTGCCATCGCTGACCAACCAGGTCTTCGCCGATGTCATCAAGGGGATCGAATCAGTCACTGAACCGGCGGGCTATCACCTGATGCTGGCCCACTACGGTTACAGCCGCGAGGTGGAAGAGCGCAGTCTGGCCTCGCTACTGTCCTACAACGTTGATGGCGTGATTCTGTCGGAAAGCCAGCACACCGACCGCACCCTGCGAATGCTGGGAACAGCAGGCGTGCCCACGGTGGAAATCATGGACACCCACACGACGCCCTTCGAGCAGGCGGTGGGCTTTGACAATGTGCTTGCGGCCTATGATATGGTGCGGGAGATGATTCGCCGTGGTCGCCGCCATGTGGTGTACCTGGCGGTTCGGCTGGATGCCCGCACGTTGCAGCGACAGGAAGGTTACACCCGCGCCATGGAGGAGCAGGGGGTGATTCCCGTTACCCTGCGCAGTGAACAGCGCTCATCATTCAGTGTCGGCGCCACATTGCTGCAACGCATACTCATCGAAGAACCGGACACTGACGCGATCTTCTGCACCAACGACGACGTGGCTATAGGCGCGTTTTTCGAGTGCCAGCGGCAGGGTATCGAGGTGCCGGGCCAGATGGCGATAGCAGGCTTCCACGGCCACGATGTTGGTCAGGTCATGGTGCCGACGCTGGCCAGCGTCATTACGCCACGTGAGCAGGTGGGCCAAAGGGCGGCTGAGGCCCTGATCGCTCGCCTGTCCGGCGCGGACATGGGCGAACAGGTGATTGACCTCGGTTACCGGATAGAATGCGGTGGCACCCTTTAATTCCTTGTTACTCCGCTTCCAGCCACTCGATCAAGGCCTCCCGGCATTCGTCCACGCCCCGTTTTGACGTTGCAGAGAACATGATCAGATGTTCGACGCAGGAATACGATTTCAGGTTCTTGGCAATGCCCAGCATGGCGGTCTTGGCCTGGCCGTATTTCAATTTGTCGGCTTTGGTGGCCAGAATCATCAGCGGCAGGTTGTTATGTTCGCACCATTCCACCATCATTTGGTCGAAATCGGTCAGTGGGTGGCGAATGTCCATCACCAGAACCAGGCCGCGTAAACAGCGCCGGTCATTCAGATAGTGGCCCAGGTGCTTTTGCCAATCGTCTTTCATGTCCCGGGATACTTTGGCATAGCCGTATCCGGGCAGGTCGACCATTCGGCAGTTCTCGCGGTTCAGAGAGAAGAAGTTGATCAGTCGGGTGCGCCCCGGAGTTTTACTGGTTCGCGCCAGCTTGCCGTTGGCGGTGATCGCGTTCAGTGCGCTGGACTTTCCGGCATTGGATCGGCCGGCGAAGGCAACTTCCGCTCCGAAATCGGGCGGACACTCGTCCAGACGGGAGGCGCTGATGAGGAATCGGGCGCTGTTAAATGAGAGGCTTTTTTGAGTCAGATCAGGGTCCACAGCGGTTGGCTTTCCTTTGGATTTCAGTTATCAGGGATTAATGTATAATGCTACACCAATTCCGGGCGGCGCGCTGTGCGCGACCGCTGTCAGCCCCGGTTTTGAGCCTGACTGGTCAGTGCCTGCCGGCTGCGTAGCGAAGAATACCCTTAAAAGATGAGAGAAGCGGAGCGAGCATGAAAAAACTGATCGCAGGAGTAGTTCTCGGTGTTGGCCTCACAGCGATGGCGCACGGGGCGGGAGATCCTCAAGCAGGCGAACAGAACGCAGCGGTATGTGCTGGTTGTCACGGTCAAGGCGGTGCCAAGCCGGTGATGGGCGTATACCCGAAGTTGTCTGGCCTTGGTGAGAAGTACCTGTATCGCCAGTTGGTGTTGATCAAGGATAAAGAGCGGAATATCGCGGAAATGACCGGTATTCTGGATAACATGGACGATCAGGATTTGCAGGATCTGGCGGCTTATTTCAACTCCAAAGACATGGTTGTTGGCCAGGCCGATCCGGATCTGGTTGATCAGGGTGCTGCCCTGTACCGTGGCGGCAACATGGCAACGGGTGTCCCAGCTTGCGCCGGCTGCCATAGCCCTCAAGGTGTTGGCAACGAGCCGGCCGGCTACCCGGCGCTCGGTGGCCAGAACGCAGAGTACCTGGTCAAGCAGTTGCAAGCCTATCGCGATGGTGAGCGGGACAGCGGCGTGAACGCATCGATCATGATGGACGTGGCCTCTAAGCTGACCGATGCCGAGATCGAAGCGGTCTCCAGCTACATTTCCGGCCTGAACTAAGCCGCCGGTCTGCAGCTAGAAACCCCGCCTGGTGCGGGGTTTTTTGCTGCCTTTCTTTTCTGTAACTGCCGACCTGTGGAACTTTTCAGGTACGCTGGGTCATAATCCTCCCAAAACGATATTCAGATAACCGGAGATTTTTCATGTTTCGATCCTTCAGAACGGCTTTCCTGCTCCTGTTGGCGCTGTCTGTTTCTGGCCTGGCCAGTGCTGCAGAGTGGAAAGAAGGGACCCATTACAATCGGTTGGATAACCCGGTAAGAACCGAAAGCGATTCCGGTGTCGAGGTAGCGGAAGTCTTCTGGTATGGCTGCCCCCATTGTTACAACTTCAAACCTCTGATTGAGGAGTGGGCGGCCAGTGCTCCTGATTACGTCAATTACGTGAAGATCCCTGCGGCACTGGGCAGAAACTGGGAACCCCACGCCTACGCTTTTTATGCGCTTGAGGCCATGGGGGAGCTGGACAAGGTGCACGATGCCCTGTTCGAGGCGCTTGCCGGTGAGCGTCGACCGCTGAATACCCCTGAAGCCCTGGCCGACTTTGTTGCGGATTACGGTGTAGATCCGGATGAGTTTGTCAGCACTTACAAAAGCTTTGGCGTGAATGCCCGTATGCAGAAAGCTCAATCGAAAATCCGTGGCGCGCGGATTACCGGAACGCCGACTATGCTGGTTAATGGCAAGTACACTGTCAGTGCATCCATGGCCGGCAGCCATGAGGCCGTTCTCGACGTGGTGGACTACCTTGTCGCCAAAGAGCGTGGCGAGGTGGAATAACCCCCGTTACGGATTCCGGCCCCATTGCAAAGACCAGCCGGCCGGTTGAGGCCGCCACTATGTACAAGCATATCCGAAAGCAGTTGAATGGCATCCTGAGGCCGGCCGGCGGGCCCAGGGGTGCCTGTTCCGGGACCGAGCATGTGCCGGAGTTCGAACCGAAACGGCACATCCGCCTGCTCACCTTCAATATTCAGGTGGGAATCAACACCTCGTCCTACCGTCATTACCTCACACGAAGCTGGCAGCACATACTGCCTCACCGTAACCGTATCGAAAATCTGGATCGGATTGCCTCCCTGCTGCGCGGGTACGACGTGGTGGCTTTGCAGGAGTGCGATGGGGGCAGTCTGCGCAGCGGCTATATCAACCAGGTGCAATATCTGGCCGAAGCGGCCGGCATTCCCTACTGGTACCAGCAATTGAACCGGAATCTCGGTCAGATCGCCCAGCACAGCAATGGCCTGCTGAGCCGGTATCGGCCCCTTGACGTTACCGAACACAAGTTGCCGGGCCTGATTCCGGGCCGGGGCGCCATCATCGCCCGATACGGAACCGAGCATGATCCACTGGTGCTGGTGCTGATGCACCTTTCCCTCAGCAAGACGGCCCAGCAACGTCAGTTGGGCTACATCCGGGAGCTGATTGCCGACTACCGGCATGTGGTTCTGATGGGGGATATGAACGCCCATGCCGAACAGCTACTGACCCAGACGCCCCTCAGGGAAACCGATCTGGTACCGCTACCGGATACCGCCCATAGCTTCCCCAGCTGGCGGCCGGAGAAGGCTTTGGATCATATCCTGGTAAGTCCTTCACTCGAGATTCGCCGGTCCGAGGTGGTGAGTTATCCGATGTCGGATCACCTGCCCATCGCCATGGATGTGGCGTTGCCGGAGGGCTACCTGGAGAAGTTCTGAATAGCATCAAGTCAAAAAAAAGCCCGGCGCATTGGCCGGGCCTTTTTGGATGCCGGATCAGGAATTACTTGATCTTGGCTTCCTTGTACGCAACGTGCTTGCGGACAACCGGGTCGTACTTTTTGATCTCGATTTTTTCCGGAGTGTTACGCTTGTTCTTCTTGGTCGTGTAGAAGTGACCAGTACCTGCTGATGAAACCAGCTTGATTTTTTCGCGCATGATGCGGCTCCTTAAAATTTCTCGCCGCGGGCACGAAGATCGGCCAGCACAGCGTCAATGCCTTTTTTGTCGATGATGCGCATGCCCTTGGTGGATACGCGCAGCTTCACGAAACGCTTCTCGGACTCAACCCAGAAACGATGGTTCTGCAGATTCGGCAGAAAACGACGACGAGTGTGGTTCATCGCGTGGGAAACGTTGTTACCGGATACCGGACGCTTACCGGTAACCTGACAAACTCTGGACATACTTGCCTCCGACCTGAGCAATGGTCTCAATAATACGAATTCGTTTTTTAATGCGTCTCTGGTTGCTAAGGAGCCATTACGCCCCCATTCGCGCCTCTAAACTGAACGCTGCTCGCCAGACGCCGCCAGAAAGGGACGCTTTTATACCAGAACTCGCCCCCCAACGCAAAAAATTGTTGGGAATTTGGCCAGTTTTCCGGCATTGCCGTGCAAGGTTAACCATCGGGCTTTACAGCAGACCCCGTTCAGCGAGAGATACTACCTCACCATGGCCAACAACCATATGGTCAAGAACCCTGATATCCACCAGTCCGAGGGCCTCTTTCAAGCGGCGGGTCAGGGAAATGTCGGCCTGGCTCGGTTCGGCGACGCCGGAGGGGTGGTTGTGAGCGAAAATCACCGCAGCTGCATTATCCTCCAGAGCCTGTCGCACCACTTCCCGCGGATAGACGGCCGCGCCATCGATGGTGCCCCGGAACAACTCACGGTATTGGATGACGCGATGGCGATTGTCCAGAAACAGGCCTGCGAAAACCTCGTGCGGGTAGGTGCCGAGCCGACTGGTAAGAAAGCGGCGGGTATCTTCGGGAGAGCGCAGGGGATCACCCTGGCGCAATGGTTCATCCATGACCCGCCGGGCCATTTCCATGGCCGCCTGAACCTGGGCATATTTTGCCGTTCCCAGGCCTTTGACGTTACAGAACTGGCGTTGGGAGGCGGTCAGCAGCCCCCGAAGTCCTGAAAATTCCTCAATCAGGTAACGTGCCAGGGCCATAACCGGCATGCCAGTGGTACCGGTGCGTAGAAATATGGCGAGCAGTTCGGCGTCGGAAAGGGTCTGCGCCCCGTGGGCGAGCAGACGTTCCCTCGGACGCTCGTCCGTGGGCCAGGTGGAGTCGGTCATTTTGGCTTCCTTGCGTTGGTTGTGTCCTGCTCGGGCGCTTCCTGCGCCGCGACGGGCCTCTCAGGGTTACAAAGGTTACTTTAAAAAGTAACAATCGGTAAACGTATGCATGCCCCGCCGGGCTGTCGCCCCGGCCAGAGCATGCTATCTTATAAGCCTTTCATTTTGTGTGGAAACGGAGCCCCTATGGCCGCCAGAAGAATCCTCCTGGGAGTAACCGGTGGTATCGCTGCCTATAAAAGTGCCGAGCTGGTTCGCCAGTTAAAGAAAGCGGGCCATGAGGTGAGGGTTGTTATGACCCGCGGGGCGGAAGCGTTCGTGGCACCACTGACCTTTCAGGCCCTCAGTGGCGAGCCCGTGAGGACGTCCTTGCTGGACCCTGAGGCGGAAGCTGGTATGGGGCATATTGAACTGGCCAAGTGGGCTGATCAGTTGGTCGTTGCGCCGGCGTCGGCCGATTTTATCGCCCGCCTTGCCCAGGGGATGGCCGACGATCTGTTAACCACCGTTTGTTGTGCAACCGAGGCGCCCATTGCCGTGGTGCCTGCGATGAATCAGGCAATGTGGAGCAATGGCCGTACCCAGAGAAATATCCGGCTGCTTGAAGAGGATCCCCAGATCGAATTATGGGGGCCGGCTCAGGGAGCGCAGGCCTGTGGTGATACCGGGCCAGGGAGAATGTTGGAGCCGGAGGACATTGTTGCGCTTGTCGATCACGGTCGCACAGGCGTGCTCGCTGGCAAGACGGTCGTGATTACTGCAGGCCCGACCCGAGAGCCTATCGACCCGGTGCGCTATATAAGCAATCACAGCTCCGGGAAAATGGGTTATGCCCTGGCCAGCGAGGCGCAGAAGGCAGGTGCCCGGGTGATTCTGGTCAGTGGTCCGGTAGCGCTTTCCGCGCCTAACGGTGTCGAGGTTCGTCCGGTGTTAACGGCCGAGGACATGTTGCAGGAAGCCTCAAACGCCGTGGATGAGGGCTGTGACCTGTTTATTGCGACAGCTGCGGTCGCCGATTACCGTCCGGAAACCTGTGCCGGAGACAAGATCAAGAAGTCCAGTGACGCCATGGCGCTCTCGCTGGTGCGCAATCCCGACACCCTGGCTACCATAGCCGGCCGCGACGATGCGCCTTTTAGCGTAGGTTTCGCGGCCGAAACCACCGATGTGGCGAGCTACGCCACCGACAAAATGCAACGCAAGAAGCTGAACATGATCGTGGCCAACGACGTTTCTGCGCCGGGTCTGGGTTTCAACAGCGACAACAATGCGGTAACCGTGTTCTGGTCGGGTGGCCAGACGTCAATCGGGCCGGACAGTAAAGCGAACATTGCCCGTGAGCTGGTGGCAATGATAAGTGAACATCTTGGTCAGGCCGCCCGCTGACTCAGCGAAGCGCACCCGGAACTACAATCGACAGGACCCCTCATGAGCAGGAAAAATCTTCAGGTACGTATTCTGGATGATCGCATTGGCAGCCAGATTCCCTTTCCCGAGTATGCCACCGAAGGCTCCGCAGGCCTTGATCTTCGGGCCTGTCTGGACGAGCCGCTGACCCTCGAGCCGGGCGATACCCAACTGATCAGGACAGGGTTGTCGATCCACATTGCCGATCCATCGCTGGCGGCCATGATCCTGCCCCGAAGCGGGCTCGGCCACAAGCACGGTATAGTGCTTGGCAACCTGGTGGGCTTGATTGATTCGGATTACCAGGGCGAGTTAATGGTGTCCTGCTGGAACCGGGGGCGCACCAGCTTTACCGTGGATGTGGGGGAGCGTCTGGCACAGTTGGTGCTGGTACCCGTTGTGCAGGCTGATTTTGAGGTGGTTTCGGAATTCGACGCCAGCGCCCGCGGTGAAGGCGGCTTTGGCTCCACCGGCACAAGGTGACCGGGAAGCCGGCCACGCAGAACATTGTGCCGGCGTCTATACTTTGCGGATAACTGCTTGTCCAGGACGATAAAATTACAACTGCAGGATGGACTATGAAGCTGGGTAAAAAGAAAGATGCCGACGCGTCCGTTGATGAAAAGCCGGCGAAGAAGGCGGTGAAGAAGGAAAAAACCAGTTCTTCGGGACCCAAACTGAAGAGACTCAATTCCGTGGCGGTGAGCCAGTCGCTGGTCGTGGTCCTTGCGGGGGTGATTGCCGTTGCCTTGCTTCATTTTCTGGTGGTTCAGCCGTCTGCAAAGGAACGCTTCGAGTCATTGAAAGTTCTGGAAGCGGATGCCGCCGCCCTTCGACTGAACCAGTATTTTGACCAGGTCCAGAAAAGCGTCAATGGTCTGGCGACGCAGCCCCATGTCGTTCAGGCCCTGAGCAGCCGGAACGAGATTCCGGCGACCGAGGTGCAGCTGGCGGATTCACTGCCCGGCATCGAGGCGGTGCATCTGTTTCCCTACCGTGACATTCCACGCACCTCCAGCAGTGAGGGCCTGCTGGGCTTCTCCGGGCTTGAGCTGGCCCGGCGCGCTGAAACCGGCCAGCGACTGTTTCCCGACGCGTTTCCACGGGATAACCGGTGGTTTGTCCAGATGGCAGCCCCGGTTCGCAATCCGACCAGCAATGCGGTCATCGGCAGCCTGCTGATTATCTTCGACTCCGGCCAGATCCAGCCGTTGCTGCAAGTGGTCAACTCCAGCCTCGGTGGTCAGCTCGCGCTGGTGCAGACCGTGTCCGGTTCATCCCGCACCGTGGTCAGTAACGGCAGCGGCTCCGGAAACGCGGAATCCCGCCGGCTTTCCAATCCGGACTGGACCGTAGCCTACACCCCTGCAAAATCGTCCGCAGCGCCGGTTGATACGGTAATGATCGCGCTTCTGGTCGGCGTGCCCGCGTTGATCGCTGCCATCATCGTCTGGGTACTGCTGGGCGGGGCCCAGAAGGGCTTGCGTCAGGATGTGACGGCCCTGATCCAGTGGGCGCACAAGGTGTTCGGCGGAGAGCGGGTAAAGCTGCCGACCTTCCGTTGGGATATGGTCGCCTCAACCGGTGAGGTGCTCTACCGTTTGTCACAGGTGGTTGATAAACGGGTCGCCAAGGCTGTAGAAACCGCCAAACCCAGGCCGGCCGGTTCCGGAAAGTCTGGCGGTGGTGCCGCCAAGGGCGGCGATGAGCCTTTGTTCCAGGACAAGGACATGCCCGATATCGACATGCTTGATGGCGATGAGGACGTTCTGGGCTTCGGCAGCGGCGATGATACCGTCTTTGGTTCCGGCGACACTCCGGACGTGGAAGAGGTGGCCCTGCCTCAAGTGGAGCTTTCCCAGGATATTTTCCGGGCCTATGACATTCGGGGTATTGTCGGCGAAACCCTGACCGCCGAGGGCGTTGAAGTCATCGGTCGGGCCATCGGTTCGGAGGCCCGGGAGCGCGGTGTCGACAGCCTTTGCATTGGTTATGACGGCCGCCATTCCAGCCCGGATTTGGCCGATGCCCTGGCACGCGGTGTCATGGCAGCCGGGTGCAACGTTATTCACGTGGGTGCCGTGCCCACACCGGTCCTCTATTTTGCCACCCACGAACTCCAGACTGGCTCTGGCGTTATGGTGACCGGCAGTCACAACCCGGCCAACTATAACGGCCTGAAAATCATGTTGGGTGGCGAAACCCTTTCAGGTGAGGCCATCCAGAAACTGTATCAGCGCATCCAGACCGGAGATTTTGCCAGCGGTCGGGGCAGCCAGAGCACCGAGGATGTGCGCCGTGCTTACCTGGACAGGATTGTTGGCGATATTGCGGTAGCGGCACCGCTCAAGGTGGTCGTCGATGCCGGCAATGGCATTGCCGGGGAGCTGGCACCCATGCTGATCGAGGAGCTGGGCTGCGAAGTGATTCCGCTCTACTGCGAGGTGGACGGTGACTTCCCGAATCACCATCCCGACCCAGGTAAGCCAGCGAATCTGGCGGATCTGATTGCCCGGGTTGAATCGGAAGGGGCCGATATCGGTTTGGCCTTCGACGGCGATGGTGACCGTCTCGGTGTAGTAACCAATTCCGGCAAGATTATCTGGCCGGACCGGCTGATGATGCTGTTCGCCCGGGATGTGGTTTCACGTAATCCGGGGGCTGATGTCCTTTACGATGTGAAGTGCAGCCGCAGGCTGGCCGGGGTGATTTCAGAAGCCGGGGGCCGACCGATCATGTGGAAAACCGGTCATTCCCTGATGAAGGCAAAAATGAAAGAGACTGGCGCTTTGCTGGCCGGGGAAATGAGTGGTCATATTTTCTTTGGCGAGCGCTGGTACGGGTTTGATGACGGTCTGTATTCTGCGGCCCGCCTGCTGGAAATTCTGGGCATTGAGGATCGTCACAGCGATGAAGTTTTCGAGGATTTCCCGGATGACATCAGTACGCCAGAGCTGAATGTCGAAGTGACGGAAAGTTCCAAGTTCGACATTATCAAACGCCTCGGCGAGTCCGGGGATTTCGGTGACGGCAATATCAGCACCATCGACGGCATCCGGGTGGACTACGCCGACGGCTGGGGGCTGTGCCGGGCATCAAACACCACGCCGGTGCTGGTCTTACGCTTTGAAGCGGAGACCGACGAGGCGCTGGAGCGTATCAAGTCTGTGTTCCGTGACCAGCTGCAGAAGGCAGCGCCGGATCTGGTGGCGGATTTCTGATTCGCAGTCACCGAGTTTCACAGGCAAGTTTCAATACAGGATCAACAAGGCAAAAACATGGCGCTGGATCGTGAAACAGCAATGCAGGTAGCTTCGGTACTTAGCCGGGGCCTGCCTTATATTCAGAGATTTACCGGCAAGACCGTGGTCATCAAGTACGGCGGTAACGCCATGGAAAACGAAGACCTGAAGAGCAGTTTTGCCCGCGATGTGGTGCTGATGAAACTTGTAGGCATCAACCCGATCGTTGTCCATGGCGGTGGCCCGCAGATCGGCGAGCTGCTGGAGCGTTTGAACATCCAGTCCCGATTCGTCAACGGCATGCGGGTAACCGATTCCGAAACCATGGATGTGGTGGAGATGGTGCTTGGTGGTCAGGTGAACAAGGAAATCGTGTCCCTGATTAATTCTCACGGTGGCATGGCCGTTGGGCTCACGGGGAAAGACGCCAATCTGATACGAGCCCGCAAGCTGGAGGTGGTCGACCGCTCTCCCGAACTGGAACGCCCGGAGATTATCGACATCGGCCATGTCGGCGAGGTCGCCAGTGTCAACGTGGATGTGATTGAGATGCTTACCCGCAGCAACCTGATTCCCGTGATTGCACCGATTGGCGTGGGACCGGATGGCGCCTCCTACAACATCAATGCGGATCTGGTGGCGGGTAAGGTGGCCGAGGCCATGAAGGCCGAGAAGCTGATGCTGCTGACCAACGTCTCCGGTCTCAAGAGCAAGGAAGACAAGGTGCTTACCGGGCTAACGGCCAAGCAGGTCAATGATCTCATTGAGGACGGCACCATTCATGGTGGCATGCTCCCCAAGATCCGTTGTGCACTGAGTGCCGTCGAAAACGGCGTGCGCACGTCCCATATTATCGACGGCAGGGTCGCTCATGCGTGTCTGTTGGAGATCTTCACTGATGAGGGTGTCGGCACCCTGATTTCCCGTAACTGACGGCACCCGACAAGGAGTCTCCGGATGAAGCGCCTGCTTGCGACGCTGGTAATACTGGTTCTGGTCGGCTTTGCCGCATTCAAGGCGGGGGTCTGGTGGCTGGCGGATCAGCGCATGGCCGAGGCGAGACAGGCGCTGGAGCCCCACGGTGTTCTGCACAGGGGCAGCATCAGTTCCGGCGTCGAGGGCCGGTTGGTTCTCAACGACGCCAGCTGGCAGGATTTCGAGCTCACCCAGCCTATGGACATGGCGAGGGTGGAGCTTGATACCGGCTCACCCGTCAGCTTGCTCTCTGTCCTGTTCGACCCGGCTGGCATGCCGGAACAATGGACCTTGCGACTCGACGGCCTTGGCCTGACCCTCGACCCGACCATGCTTCGTAACTGGGTCACCGCAGAAGGCGCCAACAGCGAGGGCGATCCGGCCTTGTTTGCTCTTTCCTGCGCGCCAGATCCGCGCCAACAGCTGGGTAGCGGTGACCTGATCCGCATGGGCATCACAGCTCTCGCCGGAGATGGCTTCGTGCGACAGACTCCGGGCAATCTTCATGCTGAGCTGAATACCGTCAGCACCGGCAGTCTGGAGCTGGACTGGCGTGATGCCCGAATCCGGATCCAGGATGCCGAGCTGACCGTTTCCGGTGGCGCCGAGCCGATGACGCTGACCTTGCGTGATGGTGGCCTGATGCGTCGCATCGCCGCCTATTGCGCCCGCGAAGCCGGTATCGAAACCGGAGAATGGGCCGGGCGCGCAGTGCAGGCGCTGTCTGCCGGGCTTGAGGCCCGGGGCCTGGCCGCCAGTGACCAGCTGAAAGCGTTGTACCGGCAGTGGTTGCTGGAGGGCGGTGAGCTCACGGTAAATGTGCAGCCGGCTCAGCCACTGCTCGGGGTGCCCGTGAGAACGGCTGAAAACGAGGGTGCGGGCATGAGCTGGCCGGTTCGTTACAACGGTGCAGGCGTGCCGGACGTCTATCTGGCCGAGGCCGAGCCGGTTGTTCAGGAAACACCGGACGTGGCCGTCGAGCCGGTGGTGCCTCGTGAGGATCCTGAGATCGAAACCTGGTATCCGGCGAGTCTTGAAACCGCTGAACAATGGATTGACCGGCAGGTTCGTGTAACCCTCTCAAATGACAATGTTGTTGAGGGTCGTCTGGTGAGCGTCAGCGAACGCGAGCTGGAAGTGGCCCGGGTTATCGCTGGCGGTGAAGTCGCCTACCCGATGTTGATCCGGGCGATTACCAACTTTGAGGTTTGGCGGCGTGGCCGTGCACAATGATTCCAGTGGGAATCTGAGAGGAAACTATGTCGCAGTCCGATAGCAAATCCGCAGTGGTGCCGGGCATTCGTGACATGCTTGCCCGCCTGATATCTCTGCCTTCCATCAGCAGCGCGTCGGCAAAATGGGATCATAGTAACGAGCCCGTGGTGCGAACCCTGGCGGAGTGGCTCGAAGCCCTCGGGTTTGCCGTGGAAATTCTGGAAGTGCCCGGCATGCCCGGAAAATTCAACCTGATCGGAACCCTGGGCAGTGGCCCAGGTGGCCTTGTCTTGTCCGGCCATACCGATACGGTGCCCTTTGATGACAAACGTTGGCAGAGCGATCCCTTTACCCTGACCGAGCGGGACAATCGCTGGTACGGGCTGGGTACCTGCGACATGAAAGGCTTTTTCCCGCTGGCCATTGAAGCAGCAAGGGCCTTTGTGGACGAAAATCTCAAACAGCCCCTGATCATACTGGCCACCGCCGACGAAGAGAGCTCCATGGACGGCGCCCGGGCCCTGGCCGAAGCTGGCAAGCCCAAGGCCCGCTACGCGGTCATCGGCGAGCCAACCAGCCTGAAACCGGTGCGCATGCACAAGGGCATCATGATGGAGCGCCTGAAATTCGAGGGCCAGTCCGGTCATTCCTCCAACCCGGCCCTCGGCCGCAACGCCATGGAAGGGATGCACGAAGCGCTCACCGAGTTGCTGGCACTCCGGTCAGGCTGGCAGGAAAAGTACCGGAACCCGAACTTCGAGGTACAGTTTCCAACCCTGAACCTTGGCTGCATCCACGGTGGTGACAATCCAAACCGTATCTGTGCCCAGTGTGAGCTGCACTTTGATCTGCGCCCCTTGCCGGGCATGAACATGGAAACCCTGCGCCAGGCCATCCTGAGCAAGGTTCAGCCGATCGCGGACCGCCGGGAACTGTCCCTGGAATTCGAGCCGCTCTTTGACGGGGTTCCGCCCTTCGAAACTCCGGCCGATGCCGCTCTGGTCAAAGCCTGCGAGAAACTGACTGGCCATACCGCTCATGCCGTTGCCTTCGCCACGGAAGCGCCCTGGCTCCAGAAGCTCGGCCTGGAAACCCTGGTCATGGGGCCCGGATCTATCGATCAGGCGCACCAGCCCGATGAATTTATCGAGCTGTCCCAGCTTGATCCAACCGTTCAAGTACTGCGAGGGCTGATCCGACAGTTCTGTCTCTGAGTGTGGCGCAGGCACTTCCGACGCCTGCGGAGAGTCCTGGCGGGGAGGGTGTGCCAAAACCGTGGAGCGCCAGGGATGGCGCGACCGAGCCCTACAGGGACGTATTTACGGGCGTGTTTTGGCACACCCTCCTCGACAGGACTCGGCAAACTCCTCAAGATAAAGTACCTGCCTTTAGAAGATAACGAGAGACCAGGAGAAAGGTTTGAAATCAAACGACTGGCTGCATGGATTCCGCCATTCATCCCCTTACATCAACGCCCATCGCGGGCGGACGGTGGTATTGACCATTCCGGGGGATGCGATTGAACACGGGAATTTCATCAACATCATCCATGACATCGCGCTGCTGAGCAGTCTTGGTGTGCGGCTGGTCGTTGCCTTTGGAGCCCGCCCGCAAATCCAGACGCGGCTGGATGCTGCAGGAATCGAATCGTCGTTTTCAAAAGGTTTGCGGATTACGCCGCAAGAGCACCTCAGCATGGTGATGGAGGCCGTCGGTGGCCTGCGTGCCTACCTGGAGAGCCACCTTTCCATGGGTTTGGTGAATTCGCCGATGCATAATGCCCGTATCCGGGTGAGTGGCGGCAACTATGTGGCTGCCAAGCCCGTGGGTGTGCTCGACGGTATTGATTTTGGCCATACCGGCAAGGTGCGCCGGGTGGATGTGGCCGGGATCGAGAAACTGCTGGAGCTTGGTCACATTGTCCTGTTGCCGCCCATGGGCTATTCGCCCACCGGGGATGCCTTCAACCTCTCCTACGAGGATGTTGGCAGCCAGGTGGCAGCGGCACTGCAGGCCGAGAAGCTGATGGTGTTTATTGATGATCCCGGGTTACAGGAAGAGGACGGTACTTTGATCCGGGAGCTGTCGGCGCGCCAGGCGTCCGATCGTCTGGCGGCCGGTGCGGTGACCGGTCACGATGCCGACTTGCTGCGAGCTGCCTGTGATGCCTGTGTGAAGGGTGTGCGTCGCGCCCACATCATCAGCTATGTGGATGACGGCGCCCTGCTGAAGGAGCTCTTCACGCGGGATGGCGCCGGCACGTTGGTCAGTGGTGATCACTACGAGCAGTTCCGCCAGGCCCGGGTCGAGGACATCGGCGGGATTCTGGAACTGATCCAGCCGCTGGAAGAGCAGGGCATTCTGGTTCGCCGCTCCCGGGAGATGCTGGAAACCGAGATTGACCGCTTTGTTGTGGCGGAGCGCGACGGCACTATCGTGGGCTGTGCCGCTCTGTACAGCTACCCTGAAGAGGGTGCCGGCGAGTTGTCCTGCTTCGCGGTAGACCCGACCTATCGCCGGGCCGGGCGGGGCGATGAGATTCTGGCAATGGTGGAGAAGCTGGCCAGGGGGCAGGGTATCCAGAAGCTGTTCGTGCTCACCACCCAGACGGAGCACTGGTTCCGGGAGCGGGGCTTCCAGCCTTCGACAGTGCAGGCCCTGCCCGGGCCGAAGCTGGCTGCCTATAACACCCAGCGGAACTCAAAGGTGTTCTTCAAACCGCTCTGACAGGGCGGCCAGATGTTCAGTCCTCTGGGGTTCCGGTTGCTCTGACAGCGTCTTGACGGCCTTGTAAAAGTCCGCAAAGTCGTAGCCTGCATTCCGAAGCATCTGACGGAACGCCGGTACGTGCTGGTTGTACTGACGAAACAGCGCCAGGTTGGCATTGTTCAGGCTGACTGGTACCGGTCCGAACGGGCCCGGTTCGGACCACTCTGCGGAAAGTTCCTGATAGGCAAGAGCCAGCTCTTGGTAAATGGCCGCCTTGCGATTCCGCAGTTGCTGGTCTGGCAAGACGTCCTGCTGAGCATAAAGAACGTCCAGCCGGGCACTGAAGTCTTCGACCAGGGAGAGCGTCTGGTTTCGGCGAGCCAGGCGGTCCAGTGCCTCCTCGAACTGGCCGGGTTTGCCCTGGTCCGATAGCCAGAGCCTGAGCCCTTCCAGCTCCACCGCGGTGGCAAAGCTTTCGTTAAATGCCGTGTCATCGGCGATGTAGACCACCCGGTGTGCCAGCTCATGGAACATCAGGGCGACCATGCGATCCTCCGCCAGTCGGGTAAAGCCGGTGTGCAGGGGGTCATCGAACCAGCCGAGGGTGGAATAGGCCGTCACGCCGCCGATAAACGTGTCGAAGCCCTTGTTGCGAAACTGCGACTCCTCGGCACGCGCATCCGCCAGGCTGTAGTATCCCCGGTAGGCCTGACAGCCGAGCACCGGATAGCACCAGCGGTGCGGTTCCAGGGAGAACTCCGGCACAGCCACCAGGTTCACCACTACCCAGGGTCTGTCGAGATCCACGTAGTCGCTGAAGGCTTCTCCCACCGGCAGGGCCAGTCGTTGACCGGCGAATTCCCGGGCCTGTTGCGCTACCGTGAGTTTTCCCCGAAGGTCCACCGGCGTTGAGGTGTCGGAGAGAATGTCGTCGACCGGTTCCGCCGACATCATCAGGGAGAGATGGCCACTGACAGCCTGCGAATAGTAGCCAATGGTCGAACAGCCGTTAAGCATTGTTACCAGTAGCAAAAGTAGATAGATCTGACTAAGCTGTTTCATGGGTCAGGATGTTATAGTGGATTGGTTTGCCTGTGGGGGCCAGGCCGCTATAGTACAATCATGATCTCTATAGTAGCAGCCGGTGGCATCCGCCATCGTTTCAGGGACGTGAGCCGGTACCGGGCGCTGTGTTCGGTGATCGTTCCGGCTTTGCGAGATATCAGGTAGTTCATGGATCCGAGAGAACGTCGTAGCAGCCCCCGCCAACCAATCAAGCTTGCCGCCCAGATTGATCTGGGAACCGGTGAAGCCTGGCCGTGTCAGATCGCCGATTTCTGTGCGGAGGGTCTGTTCGTCCGCTATTCGGGTGAAACCTCGAAGAAGCTGGATCGGGCGTTTGCTTCCGGCATACCCCCAGAACTGGTGATACGTTTTCGGGGTCTGGATGGTGCGCGCCGCCACGAGCTTCATGTCAGTATTGTCCGTCGCATCGATGGCGCCATGGGGGTCAATTTCAGCAGGCCCAACCCGGTAGCCGTGGATGCCATGCTGCAGCAATGCGGGGGCTCCCGAAGTCAGGATCGCTCCTCGCTCCGCGCGCCCAGTGACCGCGTACAGTTTGTCCTGCACCAGTCCGCCAAGGCGGTGACCCAGTTTATCGAGCCGTTGATGGACGCCTGTTTCGTGCAAATGGTGGAGGGTCTCAAACTGGCGGCCCAGAGAGCGGTAAATGATCAGCAGGCCAATGAATACATGGATGCTTCGGGCCAGATTCAGGCCCGGCAACGGGTCATCTGGCATCAGATGGCTCGCAGCCTGGAATCACCACTTAAGCCCGCCCCCAAGGGGTTTCCGGGGTCCGAGCTGTCCGTGGTCGACAAGGGCGAATTCGAGGACTGGTTGACGATCCGGGTGATGGTGACCAAGGCGGATACCCAGTATCGGGGCGATCTGCTGCAGCTCAAGCTTCGCCTGGACAAACTTGGCATCGCGAACGCCACGGGACACCACAATCCCCTCGGGCCCTCCCTGGTCTGCGAAGCCTTCCATAATGGCCTCAGCCAGCTCAAGGCGACCCGGGAGGTGGAGAAAGTCTGTCTGCGGGTCTTTGAGCAGACCGTGTTGCAACAGCTGGGACCTCTTTACAAAGAACTCAACGATATTCTGATTCGTCACGGTGTTCTGCCGGACCTGGATCTCAGCAAGTATCTGAGCGAGCAGGCCGGGGCAAAGCCGGAGACACAACAAGAGCCCGCGGAGCCCGAGCCGGTTGCCGCGGAGAGTGCTGCTGCAGAGTCAAAGCCGAAGGCGGGTGCCGAAGACGCCGGACAGCCCCAGTCTCGTCGCAGAGCCGGCATGCTGGGGGGCGAGTTTCGGGGTTATGCCCAGGCGGCCCAGACTGCGTTCGCCACGGTGCGTAACCTGCTGAATACCCTGAGCGCGAGCCGTGTGGCCCGGGGCGATCCGGAGCCTTTGCCGTTCCAGCCCAATGCCAGGCCTCTGTCGTCCGGAGAATTCCAGCGAGAACTCCAGCAGCTGCAATCTCAGCCCGTGGATACTGGCGAGGAGCTGGCTCCCCTGAAGGAGCGGGTGGTAGAGAAAGTAAAGGCAAGCGGTGATAACCGGCTGGATGAAGAACAGCAGGAAACGGTCGATGTGGTCGACCGGTTTTTCAAATCGGTGGTGGAAAGCCCGAAGCTCAGCGAGTATGCCCAGCAGCGCATGCGGCAGCTGGAAGTGCCCGTTCTCAAAGTTGTCATGAGGGACCCTGCGTTCTTTGACGATCAGGATAGCCCGGTACGCGGGGTGATGAACCGTCTGGCCCAGCTAGGGGTAAAGGGCGGGCGCATCAATCCGGTGGTTCAGCGTCGCGTGGATGAGCTGGTAGAGCGCATTACAACGGACTTCGAGCAGGACACCGGGGTATTCGAGCAAACGGTCCAGGAACTGGACACCCTGATTGATCGCCAGAATCTTGTCTATCGCCGGAATGTCGAGCGAGTGACAGCGGCCGCAGAGGGGGCCCAGAAGGTAGCCGAGTCAAAAAAGGCTGTGGCCGATGTTCTGGACAACAAACTGGGTGGGCGCAAGGTGCCAAAGGCGGTAATCAGCCTGTTGGATGGTGGCTGGCGGGATCTGCTTTCGCTGACCTGGATCCGGCAGGGGCCTGACAGCCAGCTGTGGCATGATTACCTGGCCGTTATCGATTCGCTCCTATCCTTCGCTGATGATCCGAACAGCTCCATTAATCTGCCCGAGCTGCTGCGGGTAATCCAGGATGGTCTGGCCTCTATTTCCAGCAACCACATGCCTTCTTCGCAAATCCGGGACGAGCTCAAGCAGTTCCTGGTTCGCAGTCCGCAAAAAAGCCCCGAACTGGTTGAAGTGCCAGTGGCAAAACCGGAGCAACCGGATGCCAGAAAACTGTCCGACCGGGAGCAACGAAGTCTTCAGCGCTGGATCAACCGGGCGCAGAAATTGCGAACCGGCGACTGGCTTCGCGACCAGGAAAAACCGGACGAACCCCAGTACATTCGTCTGGTCTGGGTGGCCCGCGGTTTCAGCCGCTTTGTCTTTGTGAATCACCAGGGCATGCGAGTGGTGGAATTGGAGCTGGAGTCCCTGGCCCGGCAGATGCGAAAAGGCATCATCGTGCCTGATAGCCAGTATGAACGCCCGCTGGTGGACGAGAGTATCGATCGCATGGTCCGCAAGGTCTATGACCAGTTGTCCTGGGCCTCCACCCATGATGAATTGACCGGCCTTCTCGGGCGTCGCGAATTCGAGCGCATGCTCGATCAGCAGTTGGCCCGTCGGGAGGATGAGCGCTCCCTCGTGCGCCTGGATCTCCGCAGGTTCCGCCTGCTGAACGACACCGCCGGCTACCAGGCCGGTGATGAGACCCTGAAGCGGGTTGCCGATATCCTGCGCAGCCACGTCGGTGACGGTATGCCCGTGGCCAGACTTGCGGGCAATGAGTTTGCCATGCTGGTGCCGTCCGAGAGTGCCAGCGACGCGGCAAGAGATCTCATCCGGGCAGTGGAGGCCGCCGAGTTCAGTTTTGGTGGTCGCGACTACCGGCTCTCAGCCAGCGCCGGTGTGGTCCCCACGTTGCCGGCCCTGGTCAGTGCTGAACGCTGGTTACGGGCGTCGGAGCAGGCGCTTGCCGCGTCTCGCCAGCAGGGCCACGGGAAGGTTTCGGAGTATGCCCTGGACGCCGATGACCAGGCCCGTCAGGAGCAGATTGCCGCCAAGGTTGCCAGCCTCAGCGACCTGAATGAGGAGCGCATGCTGCTGCGTTGCCAGAAGATCATCCCTCTGCATGCGAAGTCCTCCATGGCTGCGCAGTATGAGGTGCTGATCAGCATGTACGATGACGAGGGCAACCTCATTACCGGTCGGGACTTCGTGCGCATGGCCGAGCGTTATGACCGTATGCAGGCCGTGGATCGCTGGGTTGTTGGTCACATGCTGGACTGGCTCAGGGAACAGGCGCCGGACCCGAGGCATTTCGGCGGCGTCTGCATCAACCTGTCCGGCTATTCCATGAATGACCAGTCGCTGCTGGAGTTCATCTACGAAAAGCTGAGTGAGAAAGATGCGCCTATCGAGCGGCTGTGGTTCGAGATTACCGAGGCCTCGGCGATTAACGACGTCCAGTCAGTGGCAGACTTCATCATTGAGATGAAAGAACTTGGCTGCCGGTTCTGTCTCGGCAACTTTGGCAGTGGCCCCAGTTCGTTCGAGTTCATGCGTTCGTTACCGGTAGACCTGATTAAGATCGACAGCGCCTTTACCGGCCAGCTGTCGACCAGCGAGACTGACCGGGCAATGGTGCGCTCAATGGTGGATATGGCCCACTACATGAACCGGGAAGTGATTGCCTCCCAGGTTGAATCCCGGGACGTTCTGGACATGCTCCGACAGCTGGGTGTGGACTACGCTCAGGGCTTCGTGGTTGAAAAACCCCGTCTGCTCGACAGCCTAACCTGATTCCGGCAACCTGCCTCTATGTCAAAACGTCATCCCATCATCGCGGTTACCGGTTCGTCCGGAGCGGGCACCACGACCACCGGCCAGATTTTCAGCCGGATGTTTGCCAGTGAGGGGCTGAACGCCGCAATGGTCAGCGGTGACAGTTTCCATCGCTACAACCGTGAACAGATGGCCAGGCTTGCGGCCAAGGGCCAGTTCGGTGAGCGCAACCACTTTGCGCTGGCCGCCAATCACATCGACAAGCTGGAAGCACTGTTCTACGACTACGGCCACACCGGCAACGGTCGGTATCGTCAATACGTTCACGATGAGGATCGCAGGCTGGTTGAAGCCGGGCACAAGCCCGGCACCTTCACGCCCTGGGGGCCTTTGCCCGCCGATACCGATCTGCTGTTTTACGAGGGGCTTCATGGGGGTGTGGTCAGCGAAACCTGCAATATCGCCCAGTATGTGGACCTGCTGATCGGTGTGGTTCCGATTGTGAATCTTGAATGGATCCAGAAGATCCACCGGGACACGCACAAGCGGGGCTACAGCCAGGAGGCGGTGGTGGAAACTATCATCAACCGCATGGATGACTATGTGCACGACATCGTGCCCCAATTCTCGCACACCCACATCAATTTCCAGCGCATTCCCCTGGTCGATACTTCCAACCCCTTTGTCGTCCGGGAAGTTCCCACTGAGGACGAAAGCATGCTGGTGATCCGGTTCCGGGATCAGTCAGAGGTGGACTTTCCCTATCTGCTGCAGGTGATTGCAGGCAGCAGCCTGTCGAGACACGACACCCTGGTGGTTCCGGGCACAAAAATGCCGCTGGCCATGGACCTGATCGTACGGCCGATGGTGCAGCGGCTGATGGCAAGAAAGCCGTTTGCCTGAGGCCGTCAGGCCGTCAGGCGTCCATCCCGGTAATCCCGGAGCGTCTGTTCGATCTCTTCTCGGGTATTCATCACAAACGGACCATACTGGACCACCGGCTCGCCGATCGGTTTGCCGGCAATCAGCAGGAGTCGCGCTCCGGCTTGCCCCGCATGGAGTTCGATCTGGTCGCCGTCGTCGGAAAGAACGTTGGCGGCGCTTCGCTGCAGCGAGCTTTCCCCCAGGCTCGCGCTACCCTCGTAAAGATAGAGCATGGCGTTGTGGCCTTCCGGAAGGAGCAGTCTCAGGCTCCCATCGGATGCCAGGTGAATATCCGCGTAGATCGGCTGGGTGGTGCGATCGGGCATCGCCCCTGCATGGGCCTGGCCATCGATCTGTAATGAGCCGGCAATGAGCTTCAGTTTGCCACCGTCGAAGGCAAGCTCCGGAATCTCTTCCGGCTGGATGTCCCGGTAGCCGGCCTTCGTCATTTTTTCCGCCGCTGGCAGGTTCAGCCAGAGCTGAAAACCGCGCATCACGCCTTCTTCCTGCTGGGGCATCTCCGAATGGATGATGCCGCGACCGGCGGTCATCCATTGCACACCACCATTGCGCAGGTCGCCCCGGTTTCCGAGATGATCTTCATGCAGCATGTGCCCCTCGATCATATAGGTCACGGTTTCGAACCCCCGATGGGGGTGCGAGGGGAAGCCTGCGATATAGTCGGCGGCCTCGGCGGAACCAAACTCGTCCAGCATCAGGAACGGGTCAAGGCGAATGTTCTGTTGCTGGCCAATGGAACGCTTGATGCGCACGCCGGCACCGTCGGACGTTTCCAGGGCGGGTATGATCTGTTTCAGGGAGCGCAGGGTCATGATGTCCTCCTCTCGTTAGCTCTTGGCTCTATTTAAACGGGATGGGAGGAGAGAATAAAACGCAGAAATCTGGGGGGTGACATCAAAAAAACTGAAGGACCCGTGACGCCCCGGGCGGGGCGCCACAGGAGGCGATCATTCGACGTTGCGGGAATAGAAGATTTCCAGCATTTCCCGACGCAGACGGTCCTCGATGGACTGCGCTTCGGCGGGATCAAGATCACCGGCGTTCACCCCGAACACATAGTTATCGAGGTTGAAGTTCTTCAGCATCATCTTGGTGTGGAACAGGTTCTCCTGGTACACGTTCACATCGATCATCTGATACGCGTTCTGGGTATCTTCGGTCAGGTAGTTCTGGATCGAATTGATATCGTGATCAATGTAGTGCTTGGTGCCGTCCACATCACGGGTAAAGCCGCGAACCCGGTAGTCCACGGTAACGACATCAGAATCAAAGCTGTGGATCAGGTAGTTCAGCACTTTCAGCGGTGAGATCAGGCCACAGGTGGATACGTCGATGTCAGCGCGGAAGGTGCTCACGCCATCGTGGGGATGGCTTTCCGGGTAGGTGTGCACCGTGACGTGACTCTTGTCCAGGTGGGCCACGATGGTATCCGGCAGCGGTCCGGGAGACTCTTCGTTGTCGGGCTCTTCGCCATTGGTGAGCTCGTGCTCGGCGATCAGCATGGTGACAGATGCGCCATGGGGCTCGTAGTCCTGACGCGCGATGTTAAGAACGTTGGCGCCGATAATCTTGACGACGTCGGTCAGAATCTGGGTCAGGCGCTCGGCGTTGTACATCTCGTCGATGTAGTCGATATAGGCCTTGCGTTGTTCTTCGGTCTGCGCATAACAGATGTCGTAGATGTTAAAGCTCAGGGATTTGGTCAGGTTGTTGAAACCATGCAGCTGGAGTTTTGATTCCATGCTCAGCCCCTCCGGATCGTGGAGATGAATGACTGCAGAGCTGCATTGCTGAGCTCTGCCGAGGCCGCCACCGACTACTGACCGGGTTGTTCACCTTTTGCGCAGACCGGCGGAGAGGGTGCGTATTATGCACACCGCAAGTGACGTTGAATAGTATTCGCAATGACATTTTAGCATTCGTGATTTCCCCTGCATCCGGCCCGGGGAATCGGTCCATGAGCGGCCCTGGCGAGATTTCTCACACGTGTTATGACGCCTGGTGAACCTCGTAGCTGTGACTGATCTCGACGCCGGCCTTCTCAAGCATGATAGATGCGGAGCAGTACTTTTCTGCCGACAGGCCTACGGCCCGCTTGACCAGATTGTCTTTCAGGCTGTTTCCGGTTACTACGAAGTGCAGGTGAATGCGTGTAAACACCGCCGGAACCGCGTCGGCCCGCTCTGCTTCGAGCTCGGCGTGGCAAGCGGTCACGTCCTGGCGGCTTTTCTTCAGGATGCTCATGACGTCGAACGCCGAACAGCCTCCGAGCCCCATCAGCAGCATTTCCATGGGGCGCGGGCCCAGGTTCTCACCGCCGTGGTCTGGCGGGCCATCAAGCTGCACGCTGTGGCCAC
Source organism: Marinobacter flavimaris (assembly GCF_045057155.1). Lineage (NCBI taxonomy): Bacteria > Pseudomonadati > Pseudomonadota > Gammaproteobacteria > Pseudomonadales > Marinobacteraceae > Marinobacter > Marinobacter flavimaris. Next base: position 3,085,619 of record NZ_CP171359.1, on the reverse strand, counting down.
TGCCGCTGGTGGCTTTGAAACTGGCGTTGCCGGTCCAGTCTACGGTTGCTTTCATGGGACGACTCTCCGTTGTGATGACGCGGGACCAACTGGTGTGTTGGCCCCGATAAAGATGACCTGTGGCCGGATGCTAGCACAACCGGCTTCGCCAGGCAGGCCGATCTCGGATACATGTTGTATACTCTTTCCGGTTGCCCGCAACAGACCTTCTTGTTATAAGTTGCGCAGTTTTGCAGTAAAAAAGAACGAACCCGCAAGGAAAGCCGGGTGCATAACAAACATTGGGACCCGCCAGTATCTGAGGAGGCACGACTCGCATTATGGCCACTATCGTCAAGCCGGTTGAGCAGAAAACAAAGCATCTCGACTATTTCCTTTCGCAGTGCCATCGCCGCCGTTACCCAGCCAAGAGCACGATTATCTATGCCGGGGACAAGAGCGATTCCCTGTTCTACATCGTCAAAGGCTCGGTGACGGTTATCATTGAAGACGACGATGGTCGCGAGATGATCATGGCCTACCTGAACGCCGGTGACTTTTTCGGTGAAATGGGACTGTTCGACAACATGGATTCCCGCAGCGCCTGGGTAAAGGCCAAGACCGAGTGCGAAGTGGCGGAGATCAGCTACACCAAATTCCGTGAGATTGCCCAGCAGGATCCCAGGGTTCTGTATTTCATTGGTGAGCAGATGGCTTCCCGCCTCCGCCAGACCACGCGCAAGGTGGGTGATCTCGCGTTCCTGGATGTGACCGGTCGGGTCGCCCGCACCCTGCTGGATCTCTGCAAGGAACCGGATGCCATGACCCACCCGGACGGCATGCAGATCAAGATTACCCGCCAGGAAATCGGCCGTATCGTGGGTTGTTCCCGGGAGATGGTTGGACGGGTTCTGAAGACCCTGGAAGATCAGGGCCTGGTTCGGGTCAAGGGCAAAACGATGGTGGTGTACGGCACCCGCTGAGTCTCCGTATAGCAGAGCATCGATGTAGCAAGAAAGGCCGCTGATATCAGCGGCCTTTCTGGTTGGGGCAGGGGCGCCGGTGTCAGTCGGCCAGGGCCACGGACTTGATCTGCATCCACACCTGCCGGCCGGGTTCCAGAGCCAGCTGGTCAACAGCCCGGGTGGTCAGTCGGGACATGACCGGTGTGGGTCCGGCGAGCAGGCGGACGATACTGACGCCGGGGGTAACGTCCGGCTCAATCCGGTCAATGGTTGCCGGAACCAGGTTCTGGATGCTCTGGTCAGGGTTCTCTTCCAGAGCCAGGCTGATGTCCCGGGACAGCAACTGGATCCGGACCCGATCCCCGATTTTCATGCCGTTGTCCCGGCGCAGCCACAGGGAGCCACCGTCGAACTCAAAGCGCGCCAGGTGCCAGCGCTGATCCAGTTCTCTTATTGTCCCCTCCACAAGCACGCCCGCGTCGTCCTCGAGACGGAACGGGTTATCCATGCGTGCAAGTGTCTCCCGGGTCGGCCCGCTGGCTAACACCTTGCCGTCCTCCATGACCACCAGATGGTCGGCGAGCCGGGCCACCTCTGCGGTAGAGTGGGAGACATATACGATCGGGATGGCCAGGGCGTCCCTAAGACGCTCCAGATAGGGCAGGATGTCGTGTTTGCTGGCTTTGTCCAGGGCTGACATCGGTTCGTCCATAAGTAACAGCCGGGGACTGGTCAGCAGCGCGCGGGCTATCGCTACCCGCTGGCGCTCGCCCCCGGACAGGCCTGCGGGCATACGGTCCAGGTGGCCGCCGAGTCCCAGCCAGTTCACTGCCTCGTCAAACCCGATCTGCCGGTCCGTGGCCGGAATACGCCGGTATCCGAATTCAAGATTCTTGCGCACGGTCAGATGGGGAAACAGGTGGGTTTCCTGGAATACATAGGCGAGGGGACGTTTATGAACCGGCAGGAAAGTATCAGCGCTTTGCCAGTGTTCGTCGAGAACGGTCATGGCTCCCTCTGCGCGGTGAAGGCCCGCCATACAGCGCAAAACAGTGGTCTTGCCGCAGCCGGAATGCCCGAACAGGGCGGTGATGCCCGTGCCGGGCAGGGTCAGGTCAACGTCCAGACCAAACCCGGGAAACGCGCAACGGAAGCGGGCAGAGATGCTTTTCTTTTCGCTCATCTCAGTGCTCCCGACCGGGCCTTACCGTTGAGAGCGTAGAGGGTGACCAGAACCACGAAGGAGAACACCACCATGCCGGCAGAAAGCCAGTGTGCCTCGGTGTATTCGAGGGATTCCACGTGGTCATAGATAGCAACGGAGAGAACTTTGGTTTCCCCGGGAATGTTACCCCCGATCATCAGAATCACGCCGAACTCGCCAATGGTATGGGCGAAGGTCAGTACGGCGGCAGTGAGGAAACCGTTGCGGGCAAGGGGCACGGCAACAAACAGGAAGCGATCCCAGGGCGCGGCGCGAAGCGTGGCAGCGACCTCGAGGAAACGGTCGCCAACCGACTCGAAGGCATTCTGCAGCGGTTGCACCGTAAACGGCAGGGAATAGATCACGGAAGCCACCACCAGACCCTCGAAGGTAAACGGCAACAGCCCGATGCCGAGCGACTGGGTGACCTGGCCAACCCAGCCTTCTGGCCCCATCACCAGCAGCAGGTAAAAGCCAAGGACCGTTGGCGGCAAAACCAGAGGCAGCGCGACCACGGCCGCCACCGGCTGGCGCAGCCAGTGCCGGGTTCTGGCGAGCCACCAGGCGATGGGCGTGCCTATCAGCAACAGCAGCAGAGTGGTTGTCGTGGCCAGTTTCAGGGTCAGCCAGACTGGATCCCAGTAGGTTTCAAACATCAGTTGATCGCGTCATGTCCTTGGTCGTAACCATAGCTCCGGATGATGCCGATGGCCGTATCGGATTTCAGGAAATCCATCCAGGCGCGGGCTGCTTCATTGCTGGCGCCCCGGTTCAGCAGGATGGCCTGCTGGTCAATGGGCTGGTAATAGGCCTGAGGCACCTGCCATAGGGTGCCGGCATCCTCGTCCCAGACTTTGACCTGGGAAGCGGCCACGAAACCGGCCTGGGCATTGCGACTGACAACAAACTGGAACGTCTGGGCTATGGAATCACCGCGGACCAGTTTCGGTTGTAACGGTTGCCATTGGCCGATGTGCTCAAGAACCTGCTGAGCAGCCAGGCCATAGGGTGCGGTTTTCGGGTTGGCGATGGCCAGCCTGGCGAAGGGCTGCTGCTCCAGATAGCGCGGGGCATCCTCAAACGCATCGGGCGTCGGGCTCCAGAGCACCAGCTTGCCCCGGGCATAGGTAAAGCGGGTTCCGTTGACCCCGGCCTGCGCCTCTTCTATCAGCTCTGGCCTGAGCACGTCGGCCGCCATGAATACGTCGAAGGGCGCGCCGTTCCTGATCTGGGCGTAAAGTTTGCCGGTAGAGCCAAAGCTGGCGGACACCCGGTGACCGGTTTCCGCTTCAAAGTGCCTGGTCAGTTCCCGGGTGGTGTCGGTGAAGTTTGCGGCCACACCAATACTGACTTCGCCGGCGATGGCTCCGGAAGCAAAACTGAACAACACGCACAGGCAGGCGAAAGCCCGGGTTATTGGGTGGCAGATTCTGGTGCGGCGTTCATGGGGCTCTGGCATGGAGCAGGGCTTTCTGTTCGGCGGTTGATTGGGCAGACGCATTGTCCCTATGCAGGCACAGGGAATGCAAGTATTGCCACACCTCGTCCCGGTTGGTTTCGTTGAGCATCTCATGGCGCCCGCCCTCAAACAACCTCAGGGTCACATGGCCAACACCCGCCTCTCGAATGGCCTGAAAGTGCTGGCGCACGCCGCGGCCCATTTCACCAACCGCGTCCGCTGTTCCAGAGAACAGGTGCACAGGCAGGTCTTTGCGCCAGGTCGGCGGCTTGATGGCCAGCATGCCGCCGATAAAATCCAGCCAGAGCCCGGTTGAGCATTGAAACCCGCAAAGCGGATCGGCAACGTAGGCGTCAACCTGGTGCGGATCGCGGCTGAGCCAATCGGCATGGGTCCGGTTGGGGCGGAACCGGCGATTGAACTGCTCAAAGGTCATGCGGGTAATCAACGGGCTGCGGTGCCGCTTGCCCCGGAGCAGTCGGATCAGGCCGATCAGGGCCCGGGATGCCAATAGCTGGCCTCGATCAATCCGGTTGGTGGCGCTCAGGATCAGGGTATCCAGGGAATCACCGTATCTCTGGGCGTAACCCTGGGCAATGAACGAGCCCATGCTGTGGCCCAGCAGGTTGACCGGCAGCCCGGGAAACTGTGAACGGGCGTGCTGGACCACCTGGTGCAGGTCGGCCAATACGCTTGCCCAGCCGTTCTGGTCCGCATAGTGCCCCAGGTTCTCGACTCCTGAATTCGGGCCATGGCCCCGGTGGTGAAAGGTGATAACGGCCATGCCGCGTTCGCAGAGCCAGCGAGCGAGGGACTGGTAGCGGTCGCCATGCTCGGCCATGCCGTGGCTGATGATCAGAAGGCCGGTGGGAGCCGTCGGGGTAAAGACTGTTCCGGCTATGCTGTGGTCATCACCACTGCTCAGCGTCAGAGGGTGTTCGTTCGTTGTCACGACCCGGTTCCTTGTTGTTTTTCTCCGCAGCCGGGCGTTGCCACTCCGGCGGTTTCCATAGATGGGTAAGGCGAGACAATAATCCGCCGGGCTGTGCCATGTCGCGGAACAGGTCCACGTATTCGTGGGTCCAGAGCACAATCAGGTTACTGGAGCGAACAGGCCGGGTGATGCCGTATTCGGGCGGATCCTGGGCATTTTCATCGACAAACGTGCCGAACAGGCGATCCCACACTATCAGCGTGCCGCCGTAATTACGGTCGATGTAGCCGGGATTTCGGCCATGATGGACGCGGTGATGGCTGGGCGTGTTGAACACCAGTTCGATCCAGCCGGGCAGCTTCCCGACCAAAGTGGTGTGAATAAAGAACTGGTAGACCAGCGACAGGGCATAGGCTACGCCGATCCAGACAGGATTGAGTCCCAGCAGCGCCAGGGGCAGGTAGAACACCCACATGCCGTTGAAAATGTTGGTGGCATTCTGGCGCATGGCAGTGGAGAAGTTCATCCGCTCGGAGGAATGGTGAACCACATGGGCCGCCCAGAACCAGCGCACCCTGTGACTGGCCCTATGCATCCAGTAGAAACAGAAGTCCACCCCCAGAAAAGCCAGCAGCACGGTGAATCCGTTCAATTCCAGATCAAACAGCCGGTAGTGGTAGCACAGGGCATAGACAGGGAAGGCAATGAGGCCGGCGAAGAGCAGTTCGGTCACCTGATAGCCGGCGCCTAGGGCAAAGTTTCTGACCGCCTCCCGGGTATCCATCAGCTGCGGATCGTGGCGAATCTTCAGGTATTCCCACAGGGTAACGCCCACAAAAACCGGTGTTGCAATCACAAAGATCAGTTGGCGTTCATCCAGCGCCAGCCACGGCGCAGCCATCGCCCAGAGAGAAAGCAGGCCGCTGTCTTCCAGTACGGCCAGTATCATGTCGGTCAAAGCCATCGGGTTTCTGCCGGTTTCCTCATCAAGTCCGTTTATTCTGGCACGTAACCCGGAAACCGGAATGTCGGTTCACGCCAGATTGGCTAACGGATTCCGACAATCCGGTACTCAGCCTGGTCGACGGTTGTCTTCGTACACTTTTTCCAGAGCCCGGATCTGTGGCTGCCACTGATCCAGCCAATGTTTGATGTCTTTGGGAATTCGCGCAGTTTTCGGCCATGGCACCGGATACTGTGCGGGCTGGAACATGGGTGCAAACAGGGCGGCTGCGGTCAGGTCTGCGCGCGAAAACTGGTCGCCGGCCAGGAAAGGCCTTTCGGCGTAGATGGCAGCCAGCTCGGTGAGCAACTCTTCCATGACCTGGCGGGACTTTTCAGAGGTTTTTTCGTTGATCTTCATCCACTGACGCATGACTTCATCAACCCGGCTGAAAGCAAGGCTGAGCAGTATCCGGTTATAGAAAGGCGTTCCCGCGGCCAGCATGGGCACCACAATTTTGGGGCGCTGCAGGAAGTGGTGGTAGGAATAGCAGCGGATAGCCGGCCCCGCTTCCTCGTCAAGCCGGCGCTCCCAGGCCAGCGCCTGCTCACGAACGTCCGGGTCTGCCGGTGTCAGCGGGTGCTCGGGAAACGTCTGGTCCAGGTAATCCAGAATGGCGGCTGAGCCCTGAACCACGTGGCCGTCATGGTCCAGTACCGGCACAGAGGAGGCTTCACCGGTCAGTTTCCGGATGGTTTTCACATGTTGTCCCGGCAGCAGGTTCACCGTTTCGTAGTTGAGCCCCTTGTAGCCCAGGGCCCAGCGTATTTTTTCGCAGTAGTGGGAAATGGCAAATTGGTAAAGTTTCAGTGCCATGGGGTGTCTCCTTGGTTCAGCGTTCTAGCATACTGCCGGTGGGGCGGTATAAGAAGTCCCATCAGATGCCCATGGTGGCCTCATCGGTCGTTGGGTTCTAAACTGTAGGCCGAAAAGACGCTCAAACAAGGGAACTGACCATGCACTCACGACGAGTTTTGATGTTGTCCGTCGTCACTGCGGCGAGCCTTGCCATCTCCGCCTGCTCCTCTCTATCCAAAACCAGTCAGCCGGTTTCCGCGAGCTATGCTTGCGGGCAACTCGATATTGCCGTCTCCGGCACGGACGACAGCGATTTGATCAGCATCGACTATCTGGATCGACGTATTCTGCTCAAGCCGGAGATAAGTGCCTCGGGCGCATTGTACGTAGCCCCCGGCGACGACCAGACGCGGTTCTGGAGCAAGGGTGAAAAAGCTACCCTGACAGTGAAGGGGCAAACCTATCCGGAGTGTTTGCAGCCTGGCGATCTGGAAATGCCGTTTGAGGCGCGGGGGAATGAGCCTTTCTGGCACGCGACGCTTGAGGGCGGTGAGCTCTTGATAACACGGCCTTTCGAGGAACAGGGAACCCGTCGGGTACCGGTTGAAGTCAAAACAGCCAACCGGCATGGGCGGACATTTGTGGCGACGCTGGCAGATCTCCCCATTACCCTGACAGTCGCCCGTCAGCTCTGTGACGACAGCATGTCCGGGGCTCAATATCCCGCGCAGGTGCGCCTGCAGGTCGGTGATGATGAGTTCAGGGGATGTGGTGGTGATCGCCAGCGTCTGTTACGGGGCGCAATCTGGGTTGTTGAGGATCTTGCGGGCGCAGGCATCATCGATCGGTCCCGGATCACGATCGAGTTTCTTGAGGGCAATCGGGTCGCGGGCAGGGCGTCTTGCAACCGATACACTGGCACCTATGAACTCAGGGGTGAGGGCATGGCTATAGGTCCACTGGCATCAACACGGATGGCCTGTGCGCCCGCGCTGATGAATCAGGAAGAGCGGTTTCTGAACCTGCTGGACCAGGTGAGTTCAGTGCGGATCGGGCAGCAGGGCCAACTGCTGTTGTCGACACCGGGCGGTGAGTCGATCCGGGCGTTTCAGTCTGACCACGACAGTCCATAGCGCGTCAGGATCTCTGCCACCCGCCCACTGCTTTGCAGGGCTCTCGCTCCCTCTGACAGGAGCGCTGCGAGCTGGGCGGAATCACGGCCGACCGGTGAAAATGCAACGTAGATCGGCGACTCGTGGATCACCGCGGCCATTCGCAGGCTTTCCGTGTTGTTCTCCTGCTCCAGTTGCCACTGCATCACATAGCGGTCTTCCGGGAATACGTCAGAGCGCTGCTGGTGCAGGAGTTCGATTGCCCGGCTCAGTGGTGCCGGCCCGGACAGCACCCAGACCCGCTCCGGATCGTCCTGGTACTTCTCGATATAGCTGTCCAGTTCCGGTGAGTAAGCGTAGCCGTTGATCGCCAGCAACTTGGATTGGCTGAGTGAGTCGATGCCAGCGTACTGCCAGTTGTTGTCAGGGTGCGTGTAGAGCGCGATCGTCGAGTAACCAGTAGCGGCGTCCGGAAACACGAAGTCCGGCGCATCCCCCGGAAGGGCTCCGACAACCGCATCAATATACCCGTCCCGGGCCTGTTGCAGGGCCCGCGCCCAGCTCATGTTCACGTACTCGACATTGATACCGTAGAGGCCAAACGCCTCCCTGGCAATATCTATCATATAGCCTTCGTGCTCGGAGCCGGCTATACAATTGTGAGGACACCAGGGATCAGCGGCAATGACAACGCTTTGGCGCGGCTCTGTGGGAGCCGGCGCAGCGGGAGCGGTCTTCGTTGCCTTTGCCGCTGTTTCAGGAACCAGCGGTGGCGGGTCCTCTGGCTGCGAGCAGGCGGCAAGAAAGAGCGCGATGGAAAGAACCAGGGTTTTTGCCATGGTGATAAAACCGGGATGCCGATGACGTCGGCTCTCCCTGAAGCATAGACCCTGGTCGCGGTTTTGTAATGGCTAAAAGCCCCTAGGCTGCGGTTTTGTTCCTGTCAGCCGACGCGGCGGTCGGCACCAGCGCCCGGGCGAGGTCTTTCATGTGCAGGGTGCCCACGTGCTGATCGTCCCGGACTACCCGGAAATTCAGAGACATATCCCCGTCGGATTTCAGCAGTACCGTTTCAAGGTTGTCCTTTTCCGAGATGTCACCGGCGAACGTGGAGTCACCGTCATCCGGGGGACTCATGACCGATCGTACCCTCAGCACCCGTGCCCGATTGATATCGCTGATGAAGTCGACGATGTAGGGATCGCCGGGATTGAGCAGGATTTCCTGGGGATCTCCCTGCTGCACTACTTCGCCATCTTTCAGGATGACCAGGTGGTCGGCCAGTTTCAAGGCCTCATCAAGATCATGGGTGATGAACACGATGGTTTTCTGCAGTTCTTCCTGGAGCTCCAGCAACAGGTCCTGCATATCGGACCGAATCAGCGGATCCAGTGCCGAGAAAGCTTCGTCCATCAACATGATCGGGGCGTCGGACACCAGGGCTCGGGCGATGCCCACCCGCTGTTGCATGCCACCGGACAGCTGGTGTGGATACTGGTATTCGTTACCCTCCAGACCAACCCGCGCGAGCCATTTTCGGGCGTCGGCCTCAAAGTCCGATGTCGTATAGCCGCGAATGTCCTTGGCCATGCCGGCGTTCTCGAGCACGGTTTTGTGGGGCAGCAGGGCAAACTTCTGGAACACCATCGACATCCGCTCGCGGCGAAGCTTTCGCAGCTGCTCTTCGCTGTAGCTCATGATGTCTTCGCCATCGACACGGATTTCGCCGGCCGTGGGGTCGATCAGTCGGTTCAGGTGCCGGATGAGTGTGGACTTTCCGGAGCCGGAAAGGCCCATGATGACCGTGATCTCGCCATCGTGGATGTCCACGTTGATATCACGCAGACCGAGTACGTGTCGCTGCTGCTCCAGCAGATCGGCTTTGCCCATGCCCTTGCGAACATACTCCAGGGCAACATCCGGGGTCGGGCCGAAGATCTTGTAAAGGTTCCGGATCGAAATCTTGATGTCTTTTGCCATGGGGGCTTTCCTCACTGCTTCTGGGAGACGTTAATTCGTGCCAGGGACGCCTTGGTTACCCTGTCGAGAATAACCGCCAGGATCACGATGCCAAGGCCGGATACCAGGCCAACACCCAGTTCCAGATTACGGATGCCCCGCAGGACCAGAACGCCAAGCCCGGGCGCGGAAACCAGGGATGCGATAACAACCATTGCAAGACTCATCATGATGGTCTGGTTAACCCCTGCCATGATGTTGGGCAGCGCCAACGGGATCTGCACCTTGTAGAGTTTCTGTCGGGGCGTCATGCCAAAGGCGTCTGCGGCCTCAATCACGTCCTTGTCTACCAGCCGGATGCCCAGGTTCGTCAGCCGGATCACAGGAACAATCGCGTAGAGGATGATGGCGATGCCGTACAGCTTTGATTCGGTAACACTGAACAGGAAGATAAGCGGGATCAGATACACAAAAGGTGGCAGCGTCTGCAGCATGTCCAGCACCGGTATGATCATCCGTTGCAGGGAATTGCTGCGTGCCATGGCGATGCCTATGGGTACCCCCAGCAAGACACAGAGGAAGGCACATACAAAAATGATCGCCAGTGTTTGCATGGCGTAATCGTAATGGTCGATGAAGGCCAGTAGCACGATACTGCCGCCTACAAAGAGCATCAGTTTCCAGGATTTGGTGACCACGTAAACAACCGCCAGTAACAGTGGAATCACGATCCACCAGGGCGTGTTCAGCATGGCGTAAAGTGCGCCATCCAGGAACCAGCTAAGAGGCTGGGTCAATGGATCGAGAACCAGACTCAGGCTGTCCTTTATTGCCAGAAATCCCTGTTCCAGGCCCTTGGTAAGTTCCCGGGACTGGGGGAAGGCGGAGCAGGATTCGTTCAGGGCGTCCATGGACGGAAACGGGAGTTCCCATATAGAGGCCGGTTCGGCGCTCTCTCCCTTGGTTTTATTCAGCAGGTCGGCCATCGACATGGGGCCGCTGCTTTTGCCTTCCGAGCACCATTGCTCAAGGCCGAGCGATGAAAAAAGGGAATCGTAGGTTGCCATGGGCGGTCAGTCTCTCCTGCGCACGTCTGGAATCAGAACGGTTTTCGGGAAACGACCCGGGGCATCCCGAAGGATGCCCCGGGAGGGGCAGGTCAATCAGTTAAGAACGTTGGCCAACCGCTCTCGTGCGGAGTCGTTCAGCCAGGTTGACCACTCGTCGCTGTTGTTGCTGAGGTAGTAAACCGCAGCTTCTTCGCCCGAGGCATTGTTGGAGTCCATCCAGGCCAGGATGCTGCTCATGGTCTCGGTCTTGAACGTCAGCTTGCTGAGCATCTCGGCCACTTCCGGCTCGCGTTCTTTGAAGCTGGTAGTGATCGACGTCAGGACCGTTGCCGCCGGGAAGTCGGATACGCCCGGATTGTCGACATCCGGCGTCTGGTTTTTCTGGTGCACGTCCGGCTTGATGTCGCCGAGATCAACCCGGGTCATGTCGTACTTGCCGAGCGGAACAGTCGGACCCCAGTAGTAGCCGAACCAGGGCTCTTTGTTCTGGACAGCGGACGCCATGGAGGACGCCAGGGTCTCACCGGAACCATGGTTGAATACGTCAATGCCGGACTCTTCCAGATCCAGGGCGCGAACCAGGTTGTCACTCACAACTCGGCAGCCCCAGCCGTCCGGGCAATTGTTGAAGGTGCCGCCAACGAGCTCAGGATTGGCCATGATGCCCTCGATGGTCTTCAGCTCCGGATGCTCTTCCGCGAGGTAGGTGGGAATCCACCAGCCTTCAACACCGCCCGGATCGAGAACCTTGCCAAGGCGCTCCACTTTGCCCTGTTCTTCCAGACGCAGGTAGGCCTCGCCCGCGGAGTTCAGCCACAGCTCGGTGACGATGTCAGGCTCACCGTTTTCGGCAACGGAAGTTACCGCCGGAACGGTATCGGAAGGAACGATGGTGACGTCACAGCCGTAACCCTGCTCCATGATGAAGGTGGCCACGTTGGTGACGACCGTGTTGGACGCCCAGTTCATTTCGGTAATGGATACCTCGCCGCAATTGGCCTGGGCCGCGACAGGTACGGATAGCGCGCAAAGCAGTGCAGCAGACTTAAGCTTTCGCATAGTCACTTCTCCTTTTCAGGGTTTGTGATTTTTGGAGGGTGTTGTCGGTGTTAGTGCCGATACGAGGGGACCGCGATCCATAGGGATCGGGAAAACAGCTCTTTCATGGTCGCTGTTAAGGTCGAACAAATCACGAGGTCTCGGTTAATACTTAACTGTAAGGATAACGAACCTCAGCTCAGTTACAAGGACGTATTCCAAATGCGTCTTTAAAAGAGACACATTATGCCCCGGGAGAACTGTCAAGAAGGTGTAGTAATCGATGGATACACTCCGGGTACCTGAACCCGGAGAACAGCATGACAGAGCTGCGCGACCTGACACCTCACACATCAATCAGCCACGAGCAGGCCTCCCGGGATGGGCGTCAGCGAAGGCTACTGAGAACCTTCCTGCCGGAGCTCGTTGGCCTGGAGCGCATCCTGGCGGAAGCGCCGGATTTCATCACAACCGAAGTGGTGGAGCGGGTCGCCCTCAAGGACCTCTCCTTGCCCATCTACCGTGTAGATATCGGATCTTCCCGGCCCGATGTGCCAGCGGTATTGCTTGTTGGCGGCGTGCACGGGCTTGAACGCATTGGAAGCCAGGTAGTGATGGCCTGGCTGAAGTCGCTACTCGCCAGAGTGACCTGGGACGAACATTTGCTGGGGTTGTTGCAGAAGGTTCGAATTACCCTTTTGCCGATCCTTAACCCGGGCGGTATGTACCTGAATCAGCGCAGTAATCCCAACGGCGTAGACCTGATGCGCAATGCGCCGATCCAGGCTCAGGAACGTAGCGCATTCCTGCTCGGCGGCCAGAGAATTTCACCCCGATTGCCGTGGTACACCGGTGACCCCGAACAGGGCATGGAGCCCGAAAACCTGGCTCTTGAGGCGGTCATAAAACAGCTGCTGCCGGGGCGGCCGTTCAGTGTGGCACTGGACTGCCATTCCGGATTCGGGATGCAGGACCAGATCTGGTTTCCCTACGCCTACCGGCGTCGACCCATGCGTCGAGTCGCATCGGTTATGGCGCTGAAGCTTATCTGGGAGCAGTCATACCCGAATCACGACTACCGTTTCGAGCCCCAGTCCCGCCACTATCTCACCCATGGCGACTTGTGGGATTACTTCTACAAACAGGTCAATCGCGAAAATGCCGGTGTGTTCCTGCCCCTGACACTGGAAATGGGCTCCTGGCGCTGGATTCGCAAGCGGCCCCGTCAGTTGCTGAGACTCGACGGCTTTTTCAATCCGCTGGTTCCGCACCGGCACAAGCGGGTCCTGCGCAGTCACCTGACCTGGATGGACTTCCTGATTAACGCCGCCGCCAGCCACGAAAACTGGTTGCCGGCTCGGGATGAGGAGTCCATGCTGAAAGAAGCCGCGATCATGCACTGGTATCGCGATACTCATTAGCGATCCAGCCGGCCCGGGCATCCATCAATCGGAACTATCGTATGCACTGGATTCTGTTGCGGGGTCTGACTCGGGAGCACGCCCACTGGGGCAGCTTCCCGGCTCTCCTTGGGGAGGCATTTCCCGAGCACCAGTTCCATCTGGTCGACCTGCCCGGGACGGGCGTGCGTTATCGAGAAGACAGTCCGGCAACGGTAGCGGCGATTCGGAAAGCCGTCTCCAGGCACGTCAGCCATATCCCCGGTCCTTTCAGCATCCTGGCACTTTCCATGGGCGGTATGGTGGCCCTGGATTGGGCCCAGCAGGCTGCGGATGGTCAGATCCAGAACCTGGTCCTGATCAATACCAGTTCCGGCTTCAGCCCGCCCTGGCAACGCATGCGGCCTGGGGTCTGGCCGCGAATTCTGCGGCTGCTGGCCCGTCAGGAGTTGTTTGACCGGGAGCGGGATATTCTCCGGCTCACGTCTAACCGTGAGGTGCCTCTGTCACTGGCAAAACAGTGGTACAGCATACAACGACAACGCCCCGTCAGTACCCGCAATGCGATCAACCAGTTGGCGGCTGCCGCCCGCTACAAACCCGGTGAAAAGCGTCCTGTGCCAGATGCGCTGATTCTCGCCAGTCGCGGCGATCGCATCGTTCACTGGCGCTGCAGTTCCACGCTGGAGCAGCGCTGGCAATGGACCATGAAACTGCACCCGGATGCTGGCCATGACCTTCCACTGGACGATCCGGAGTGGATTGTCCAGCAGATCCGCAACTGGCTGCCCCGGTAACGCCGGTTGCTTGACGCAACTCTTCTTTCCGGTCAGTCTTCTCGTTTTGAACCGTCAAAGCCGCCATTGATCAGGAACGGAGCCGATAATAATGAAAATCTTCGAAACCAAAACCGCCCCTAACCCCCGCCGCGTGCGCATGTTCATGGCCGAGAAAGGCCTGTTGGACAAGGCCGAATTCATCGAGATTGATCTTCAGAAGGGTGAAAACCTGACACCTGAATTTGTCGCCCGAAATCCGATGAAGAAAGTGCCTGTGATGGAACTGGATGACGGCACCTGTATTGCCGAGACCATGGCAATCTGCCGCTATTTCGAAGAGAGCTACCCGGACACGCCGACCCTGATGGGCGACACCCCGCTTGAAAAAGCCCAGCTTGAGCAGTGGCTCCGGTGGATCGAGCTGTTCTTCTTCATGCCCACTGGCATGTGTTTCCAACACACCACCGGCTACTTCAAGGACCGGATGAACCCGATCAAGGAGTGGGGTGAGGAATGCGGCAAGAGCGTTGAGAAGTTCATGCACTTCCTCGACAAGCAGCTCGAAGGCAAGGAATACATCTGCTGCGACCGCTTTACGGCCGCTGATATCAACGCCTTCACAACAGTGGCATTCGCGCGGGTGGTGGGCATCCGGATCAAACCTGAGCAGGCCAATCTGCAGGCCTGGTACGACCGCATCAAGGAACGCCCCTCTGCCCAGGTCTGAGCCACAGGCCAGTCAGAAACCAGAAGAGAGATCTTAATGACCACAACGGATTCAAGACTCCAGTGCGCGCTGGCGTCTATTGACGCAGCCAATAAGGCCGATCCCAATCAGGAGTCTTTCGACAACGAACGCCTCCCGAAGGAATACGCCTACAGCCTTCATATGACCCGCTGGCTGTTCGAGCTTGAATCCGACCCTTTCGAACGCATGCAGATCGCCTGCCGCGCCCAGCACATTGAGCGGTGGACGATGCCGCGGAAGGACTATCCGGAAGGTCGTAAAGCCTATTACCAGTGGCGTCAGGCCTGTGGCCGTATGCATGGCCGGCGTGCTGCAGAAATCATGGCGGATTGTGGCTACCCGAAGGAGGAGTGCGATCGGGTGGAGACCATCCTGACCAAGCGCGAACTGAGGCAGGATGCCGACACTCAACTGCTGGAGGACGTGGCCTGCATGGTCTTCCTGGAACGATATTTCGCAGATTTCTATGAGGAAAAAGCGGACTACGATCGGGAGAAGTGGCTACGCATAGTGCGCCGGACCTGGGGCAAGATGTCGCCCCGTGGGCACGAGGCGGCACTCAAGCTGGCAGAGGGGATGCCGGCGCACCTTCTGGAACTTTTGCAGGAGGCTTTGGCCGACGCCTAGCATCAAATGCCTGTTGCGAACTTTTGTGCACAGTCCAGCGGGTACGACCTGCCAAAATACGCTGTGAATACCTCCCTGTACGCTCGGCTCCGCCATCCATGGCTCCGCACGATTTTGGCAGGTCGTACCCGCCGAACTGTTTAAACTTGTGAGTTAGCCTTTTGGAAAGAACAGTTCTTGAAGTTTCTGGCCAGGCTCTTCCGCCCGCATAAACGATTCCCCCACAAGGAAACCGTAAATCCCGCGAGCAGTCATCGCTTCTACGTCGCTGCGGGTCATGATGCCACTTTCCGTAATGGTCAGCCGGTCCTGGGAGATCCGCTCATGCAGGTCAAACGTGGTGTCCAGCGAAACATCGAAGGTATGCAGATTGCGGTTGTTGATGCCGACCAGAGGCGTCGTCAGCGTCAACGCATCATCCAGTTCCTCGCCATCGTGCACTTCGACCAACACATCCAGCCCGATCTCATGGGCAATACCTTCCAGCTCTTGCATCTGGTCTTTGGTCAGGCAGGCGGCGATCAGAAGGATGCAGTCGGCGCCAATGGCCCGGCTCTCGTAGACCTGATAGGGCGCGACCATGAAGTCCTTGCGGATCACGGGCAGACTGCAGGCATTGCGGGCGGCGACCAGATAGTCCTCGTCGCCCTGGAAGAAGTCGCGGTCGGTCAGTACCGAAAGACAAGCGGCGCCTCCGTTCTCGTAGCTTTCGGCAATGACCGCTGGCTCGAAGGGGTCTCGCAGAATGCCCTTGCTCGGCGAGGCTTTTTTGATCTCGGCGATAACAGCGGGAGTCTGCTTTTCAATTCGGCTGCGCAGAGCGTTGGCGAAGCCTCTGGCTGCTGGTTGGTCCCCAGCCATGGCTTTCAGGTCGGCAACCGAAACCCTTGGTTTCCGCTCGTCAATTTCTTCCCACTTGCGGTCCACGATCTTGCGAAGAATGGTGGGAGTCTTTTCCAAATGTCGTTCAGTCATTAGCGGCCTGCAAGTAGTTAGCGAGAGCCGGTGGGGCAGGGCTTGCCAAAACTGTCGTCAGCCATGGATGGCTGACGCCAAGCCCTACAGGGACGTATTCACGGGCGTGTTTTGGTAAGCCCTGCCCCACCGGGTCGTCCTGCCGAAATCCGGCAGGCTTGGTCGATCAAAAGCACTGAGAAAAATCAGCCAGCTCCGACATCTTGCCGGCAGCGAGGCCAGAGCCCATGGCGTCGAGGGCCATATCCACACCTTCTTTCGGCGTCTTGGCCAAACCAGCGACATAGATCGCTGCGCCAGCATTGAGGGCAATCAGGTCCCGGGCTTTCTCGGCCATTTCATCGTGGCCACGACCGAAGGCTGCCTTGATCAGCTTTAAGGAATCGTCGGCGGTGTCCACGGTCAGGCCCACCAGAGCCTGGCTCTTGATGCCGAGATCCTCGGGGGTGATGTCGTACTCGGTGACTTCGCCGTTCTTCAGTTCGGCTACATGGGTCGCGCTGGCAAGACTGATTTCGTCCAGGCCGTCTTTGGAGCAAACGACCATGATGTGCTCGGCCCCAAGGCGATGCAGCACCTCCGCCATCGGGCGACACAGCTCCCGGTTGAACACGCCCACCAATTGGCGTTTAACGCCCGCCGGGTTGGTCATCGGGCCCAGGATGTTGAAAATGGTCCGGCAGCCCAGCTCCTTGCGGGGGCCGATGGCATGTTTCATGGCACCGTGGTGGGCCGGAGCGAACATGAAGCCGACACCAATTTCCTCGACGCAGCGGGCCACCTCTTCCGGTTTCATGCTCAGATTGATGCCCAGCTTTTCCAACAGGTCGGCACTGCCGCTCTTTGAGGAAACTGCCCGGTTGCCGTGCTTGGCCACAAAGCCGCCGGCTGCTGCCACCACGAAGGAGGCGGCGGAAGACACGTTGAACAGGTTGGCGCCATCGCCGCCGGTGCCGACGATGTCCACCAGGGGTTCGGCCTTGACCGTAACCTTGGTGGCCAGTTCGCGCATAACCTCGGTGGCGCCGGTGATTTCGTCAATGGTTTCGCTCTTCAGACGCAACCCCATGAGAAAAGCGCCGATCTGGGCGTCTGTGGCCTCGCCGTTCATGACGATACGCATCACGTCCTTCATTTCCTCCCGGGAAAGGTCCAGGTTGGAGGCAATGCGGTTGAGAGCTTCTTTCATGTCCATGTGTCGGCCTCTTATTGTGTTCTCAGAAAGTTGCGCAGCAGCTCGTGGCCCTGTTCCGTCATAATAGACTCCGGATGGAACTGCACGCCTTCGATGGGCAGGGTCTTGTGGCGAACCCCCATGATTTCCTCGATGGAACCGTCGTCGTTGCGGGTCCAGGCGGTCACTTCCAGGCAGTCGGGCAGGGTGGCCTTGTCGATCACCAGGCTGTGGTAGCGGGTCGCCTGCAGCGGGTTGCTCAGGCCCCGGAACACGCCAGTGTCCTTGTGGAATACCGGGGACACCTTGCCATGCATGACCCGGCCGGCGCGGATGACGTCACCACCGTAGACCTGGCCAATTGCTTGATGGCCCAGGCAAATGCCCAGGATCGGAACCTTGCCGGCGAAATGCCGGATGGCCGCCATGGAGATGCCAGCCTCGTTCGGGGTGCAGGGGCCGGGGGAAATCACCAGCCGCTCCGGGTTCAGGGCTTCAATCTGTTCGATGGTAATTTCATCGTTGCGGTGCACCTGCACGTCGGCACCCAGTTCGGCCAGATACTGCACCACGTTGTAGGTGAAGGAATCGTAGTTATCGATCATCAGCAACATAATCTGTTCCTCCGCCTCAGTGGTCGAAATCGTTGTAGGTCATGGCCACCGCGCGGAAAATGGCGCGGCCCTTGTTCATGGTTTCCTTCCACTCGAGGCGGGGCACCGAATCGGCCACCACGCCGGCGCCTGCCTGGATATGCAGGGTGTTGTCCTTGATCACGGCGGTACGGATGGCAATGGCTGTGTCCATGTTGCCGTTGAACGACAGATAGCCAACGGCGCCTCCGTAGACCCCACGCTTGACCGGCTCCAGTTCGTCGATAATCTCCATGGCCCGGATCTTGGGCGCACCGCTAAGGGTGCCGGCGGGCAGGGTGGCGCGCAGCACGTCCAGGCAGCTGGTGTTGTCTTTCAGCCGGCCGGTCACGTTGGAGACGATATGCATCACGTGGGAGTAGCGCTCCACGATCATCTTGTCGGTCAGCCGGACCGTGCCGGTTTCCGACACCCGGCCGGCATCGTTACGGCCCAGGTCGATCAGCATCAGATGCTCGGCAATTTCTTTCGGATCAGCCAGCAGTTCTGCTTCCAGCGCCTTGTCCTCGGCATCGGTGGCGCCGCGCTTGCGGGTGCCGGCGATCGGCCGAACCGTCACTTCCTCGTCTTCCACCCGGGCCAGGATTTCCGGGGAGGAGCCCACGATGTGGAAGTCACCCAAATCCAGGAAATACATGTAAGGGGAAGGATTCAGTACCCTGAGCGAGCGATACAGGTTCAGCGGTGGCGCCTCGAAGGGAATCGACATGCGCTGTGATATCACCGTCTGCATGACATCGCCGTCGAGCACGTAGCCCTTGATCTTGTCTACCGCGGCTTCGAATTTGTCCTGGGTAAAGCCGGAAATAAAGTCGCTCTCGTCCACGGCTTTTCCGCGCAGGTGTTCTGGGGTGCGGGGCGCGTCAGCGGTCTGCCTGTGCAGATGGTTTTCCAGCTGATCAATGCGGCTCTGCGCCTTTTCGAAGGCGCCCTCAATGGCCGGATCGGCATGGACAATCAGATGCAGCTTGCCCCGCAGGTTGTCGAATACCACGATCTCGTTGGACACCATCAGCAGGATGTCCGGCGTGCCGATTTTGTCCGGCGGACAGCTCTTGCGCAGCCGTTTTTCGATGTAGCGCACGGTGTCGTAGCCGAAGTAGCCCACCAGGCCGCCATTAAAGCGGGGCAGCTCATCCAGATCCGGTGCATGGAAGCGTTTCTGATAGGCTTCGACAAAGGTGAGCGGATCGTCCACTTCCTCGGTCTCAACAACCTCGCCGCCGCGGCTGATCTCCACCCGGTGGTCGAAGACCTTCAGTACTTCGTGACTGGGCAGGCCGATGATCGAATACCGGCCCCATTTCTCTCCGCCCTGAACGGATTCGAACAGGTAGGAATAGGGTCCGCTGGCGAGTTTGAGGTAGGTGCTCAGGGGCGTGTCGAGGTCGGCCAGTACCTCACGATACACAGGGATACGGTTAAAGCCGGCGTCGGCGAGCTCGGTGAATTGCTCGGGTGTCATGGTACGGTTTCCTGAAATCTGATCTGCATTGTGGATGAAAGCCTGTGCTTCCATCAGGTGCTGCGGGCTCGACCAGCAGACGCCAGTCAGCCTCCGGGCTTGCTCAGCCGGTGCGCCATCGCCACCATCGTGTTGCGCGGGTTGTCAGGATGCCTCGCGCTGCAGTCAGATTCAGTCCCTGCACGGCAGGAATCTCCCGTAAAGAAGTGCTCAATGTAAGTTCCTTGTGAGATTACAAAAGCTCGGCCAGCGAATCAACAACCGCGTCGGCGCCCAGAGTATCCACCGCAGGCCCGTAGTTATACCCGTACCGCACCGCCACACAGGGAATGCCCGCGGCCAGCGCCGCGTTAATATCCGCTGCGGAGTCGCCTACCATGACTGTGGTTCCGCGGGTGCCCCCCAGGGTTTCCATGGCATGAAGCAGGGGAGCGGGGTCCGGTTTCTTGACCGGCAGGGTGTCACCACCCACGGTCAGGTCGAACCAGTGATCCAGTCCCATTTGCTCAAGCAGCGGTGCCACAAACTGTTCCGGCTTGTTGGTGACGATGCCCAGCCGGCAGCCCTGGTTCTTCAGGTGCGTGAGACAGGCCTCGACTCCGGCGTAGACTACCGAATGCTGTCCGTTGAGCGTGCCGTAGGCGTGATAGAAAATCGCCAGGGCATCCTTGAACAGGGCCTCGTCTTTTGGTCGCGCCGGTTCCCAGTCCACCTGGCCGGCCAGGGCCCGGCGCACCAGAACGCTGGCGCCATTGCCTACCCAGTTCCGTACCCGGTCAATGCCTGCTGGTGAGCGCCCAAGATGCGCCAGCATCTGGTCCACGGCGGCCGCCAGATCCGGTGCACTGTCCACCAGGGTGCCGTCGAGATCAAACAGGGCAACCCCCGGCCAGCGTGGATTGAACAGCCCTGCCAGGCTCATTGGCTGATCACCCTGCGGGCCTGCTCCAGTTCTTCGCGCATGGCATCAATGGTGGTTTTATAGTCGTCGGTGTTAAAGATGGCAGATCCCGCCACGAAGGTGTCGGCACCGGCCTCGGCGATTTCCCGGATGTTCTCGGTCTTCACGCCACCGTCGATTTCCAGGCGGATATTGTAGTTACTGGCATCGATGCGCTTGCGGGCCTCCCGGAGTTTGTCGAGCGTGCCGGGAATGAACTTCTGGCCACCGAAGCCGGGGTTTACCGACATCATCAGCACCATGTCCAGTTTGTCCATCACATGATCCATATAATGCAGCGGCGTGGCCGGGTTGAACACCAGGCCCGCCTGGCAGCCACCGTCGCGGATCAGCTGCAGTGAGCGATCAATGTGGTTGGTCGCTTCCGGGTGGAAGGTAATGTAACTGGCCCCGGCGTCGATAAACATACGGATGAGGTCGTCCACCGGCGACACCATCAGGTGCACATCGATGGGGGCGGTCACGCCGTGCTTGCGCAGCGCCTCGCAGACCATGGGGCCAATGGTGAGGTTGGGTACGTAGTGATTGTCCATCACATCGAAGTGCACCACGTCGGCGCCGGCGGCCAGCACGTTATCGACTTCCTCGCCAAGACGGGCAAAATCGGCGGACAGGATGGATGGGGCAATCAGGTAAGGGTTCATGACGGCTCTCTCACAACAATGGATAATGGCTTGGTCAGCGGTCCCTGCCGCACATTCAGGATGGCTGCTAGTCTAACAGCTCAGTGGCGTTTTTTCGCAGTCAAAGGATCAGTATCTGTGCAGAGATTCGAGATTTACCGGCCCGGCGTGTTCTGGTTTTTTGTCCTGGCGCTGATGTGTGTCGCACCGTCCATCACCCTCGGGCAGGAAGAGAGCGGGACGGCCGGTGAGGCCGAAGGCGTCGAGGCGTCAGAGTCTGCGAGTCGGGCCCTGATCTGGACAGGCACCGGCGAACGCTCCCTGATCCAGCGTTTTCCCGAATCAGCGGTATGGCTGGAGCTTGAGGAGGGTGATAGGGCGCTGGGCCTGTTCTACCCGGAAGCCAGGTTGCCGGCTCGCGGTGCGGTGCTGGTTCTGTCGGAAGAAGGTGAAACTGCCGCTTCCGGGGTAACCGGCTCACTGGCAGCGGGGCTGGCTTCCAGGGGCTGGGCCGTGCTCACCCTTGGCCTGGAGTCGCCCTCACCGGTTCTGAGTGAAATCCTGATGCGGCCGGTGGTAGAAGAACCATCGGCGGAAACGGAGGCGGGTGAGCAGGAAGCACCGGAATCGGTCATGATCGATATCATGGCTTCAGAGAGTGCCGATGATCTTGAGGCGCGCTACCGAAGCCGGATCAGCCAGACGCTCCAGGCAGGGCTGGCCCAGTTGGCTGAGCGGGGCTATGAAACACCGGCTGTTCTGGGAGTCGGGCGAGCCAGCATACACGTGACCAACCAGGTACTGGAGGGGGCTGATGCCGCTGCGCTTATCTGGGTGGCTTCCCAGTTTTACCCCGTTGACCGTCCAGATCTGCCCGAACGTCTGGAGTCGCTGAGCACGAAATTGCTGGAGCTTTATCCGTCCGGAGCCGCTGATGATCAAACGAAATGGAGTATGGGAATGAGGTTGCGCCGGGCCGGGATGAGTGGCTTTGAGCGACAACCGATTCCCTGGCTCACGCCAGCGCCCGGAACCCTGGGCGATGGGATTGCCAGCCGCGTTGCTGCATGGCTGGAGTCCCGCCAGGACTAGCGGACGGTGTTGTGGCGCTTGATCAGTTCCCAGGCCTGCTGATAGTGAAGCAGACGATCCTTGGCCAGTGCATGCTCGCGGGGGCTGACCTGCTGTTGGGCCAGCTTGTCCGGATGGCACTCGGATACCTTCTTGCGGTAGGCCCGCTTGATCACCTCCAGTGAATCCCGCCGGGTGACCCCCAACAGCTCGCAGGCCTGCTGATAACTGGTGGGTCTTGAGAGATTCTCGCTATGCCGGGTCCATACCTTGCTGGCATAGCTGTCGAAGATGTCCTCGCTGATGCTAACCGGTAGGCCAATCTGGTCAATGGCATCCTCGCAGCGATAGCGCCTGGGTTTGGCGGGCCGGCCGTTCAGTTGACTGGCGTGGCACAGACAGATGGCGGTTTTCAGGGCCGGGGAAGGCCATAGCCGGCGGGACAGGCGCATGGCCAACCCGCGGATGAAAGGCAGTTGCCCGGCTGACTTGCCGTCCTGGAACCAGCCAATGGCGCGCCGTCGCTGACGCTTCGACAGCCTCATGGCCTTGATCAGGGATTCTGCATAGCCAATGTCGGCTTCGGTCACTCGCCCCTCTGCTTTGGCGATATAACCGAGGAAGAAGAACAGGGGGCGCCTGCACCAGCGGGGCAGATGGGCGCGCTCGATAAGCGCGGGTGCCTGATGGCCGCAGGCTGAGAGTTCCCGCATCAGGCTGGAAAACTCGGCGTCCATCCGTGCCGGCAGCACCGGTTGTCGTTTACTCCCTGCCATGGCTTTCAGATTCCCTGTTGCCCAGTTGCCTGTCCAGCGCCTGGAGGCGTTCCGGGGTGCCGACGTCCACCCATTGTCCCCGGTGATAAAGGCCTTTCACGCGGCCTTCGCCCATGGCGTTGCGCAGCACAGGCCCGAGCTTTCCGGACCGGTCGGTCAGCCCCTCGAACAGGCGCCGGTGTAACAGGCTAATGCCGGTGAAGGTCAGCTTGTCCGGGCCATCACTATGGAGTACTCCCTGGTCAGTGAGGTGAAAGTCACCTTCGGGATGGTGTGGCGGATTGCTGGTGACCACCAGCAGGGCGTCTGCGTCAGGCGGCGGTGTCAGTCCAGAAAGGTCGAAATCGCTCCAGATATCGCCGTTGATCGCCAGAAACCAGTCAGATTTGTCACCGGCAAGCAGAGGCAGAGCGCGCACGATGCCACCGGCGGTTTCCAGCGGCTCGCCTTCACGGGAATATTGAATGGATAGCCCGAACCCTTCGCCGTTTCCCAGGGTTTCCTCAATTTGGTCGCCCAGCCAGGCATGATTGATCACCACCTCACGGATTCCCGCCCGCCGCAGGTGCTCCAGATGATAGGTGATCAGAGGTTTGCCAGCGGCCCTTAACAGGGGCTTTGGTGTGGCCAGCGTCAGTGGCCGCATGCGTTCACCTTTGCCGGCTGCGAGAATCATAGCCTTCACTGGGGCAAGCGCTCCTGACCCGGGGCCGGGCCGATCCTCGTCTCGATCCGGGGCATAACCGTATCGCTCAGCCATTCGTGGAAGTGTCGCAGGGCTGGCTGTCGACCGCTGGCAACGATCAGGTACTGAACGGTTCGGGGAATGTCCTTGAGATAGCCGTGCTTGCCATCGCGGATCGATAGCCGGGCAAAAATGCCGGCAGCTTTCAGGTGCCGCTGCATGCCCATCAGTTCAAACCACTGGCGGAAGGTCTCCGGGTCCGCACGGTGCAGGCCAGCCTCGAGGCTGCTCTGGCGGTAGTCTTCCAGCCATTTGCAGATGCGCTTCTCTGGCCATTGGATGTAGCAGTCTTTCAGCAGCGAGACCACATCGTAAGTGACGGGCCCAGTAACCGCATCCTGGAAATCGATGACACCCGGGCGAGGTTGGTCTTGGCGAACCAGCAGGTTTCGGGAATGGTAGTCCCGGTGGACCGTCACTTCCGGTTGCGCCAGGGCGCTTTCCCGCAGCATGGAAAAGGTCGTGTCCAGCAGGGCCCGCTCGCTGTTTTCCAGGTTCATGCCCAGATGCCTCTCCAGAAGCCAGTCCGGGAACAGCGCCATTTCCCGCTCAAGCAGGGTGGCATCGTAAGGCGGTAGCGGGTAATCACTGGGGGAAGTCTGGCTCGCGATCAGGGTCAGCTCTTGCAGGGCGTTCCTGTAGAGCTGGTCTGCGGACTCGGTGTTCAGTCGGCCAAGCATCAGCTGGTCGCCAAAATCCTCCAGTAGCAGGAAGCCCTGCTTCAGATCAGCCTGCACAATGTCCGGCACCGCAATACCTTGGCGGTGCCAGTGCCGGGCGATGGCCACGAAGGGCTCGCAGTCTTCATGTTCCGGGGGCGCATCCATCACGATAAACGGTGCACCGTCCCCGGTAGCGGTCGTCGGATTTGCGTGCTGCCAGACCCGGAAATAACGGCGAAAACTGGCATCGCCGGAAACCGGTTCGGCTTCGCACTGTTCGAAGCCGGGAAATTGTCTGACCCAGTTGGTCAGCAACTGCAGGCGGGTATCCATAGTTCGGGTTGCGATCCTGAAAAAAGTTGTCGCTGACAGCGAAAGTTAGCAGACGAGTATAAAGAGGGTAAATCGGTTTTGCAGCGGAGTTTCCGTTAACAACCCGTCAGGGCACGTGTAAACTAGGCGGCGTTTATTATTGCCCGTCCTCCAATTCACCCGGAACAGGATCCAGCCACCGTGCCATGTCCCGAACGCCCACTGCAATCGCCGGAAACCCGGTGGCAGAGCCGGTATGGCCGTTTGTTGCTGGCCGCGTTTCTAGGATTGGGGGGTGCCACCGGTTATGCCCAGACACCGCCGTCAGCGGCGGAAATTGACTGGCGCCCCAGGGCAGAACTGCCTTCCGAGGTGCGGTCATCTTTGCCCCTGTTCTGTGATGGTGGCTATTTGCCTTCCGGCAGTCACGACGGCGTTGGCAGTGCCTTTGCCGGTGGTAGCGATGCCGAACAGCCATTGGAGGCCAGCGGCCTGAATGCCCGGTATGAAATTGACCGCGAGCTGTTTCTCCAGGGCGATGTCCGGATCCGCCAGGGGGGCTTCCAGGTAACCGGTTCAGAAGCCCGCTACAGCCAGCAACAGGGCGCGGTATCGGTTCAGGGGCCACTGGTCAGTCGAGGTGATGGCTTCCTTCTGACCGGTGAGAACGCGAACTACGATGTGGATACCGGGCGGCTGGACATCAACACGGCGACGTTTCTGCTGCACGGGCCCGAAATGCGCGGTCGTGCAGGCCGTCTGGCGCGGATCAGTGAAGAGCAGGTGGTCATTGAAGATGGCTTTCTGACCACCTGTGGCCCGAAGCAGAACGACTGGGCCATTGTTGCCTCGGATATCCAGCTGGACCGGGCCGAGGGTTTTGGTACCGCAAAGCATGTTCGGCTGGAGATTCTGGATGTGCCGGTGTTCTACTGGCCCTGGGCCAGCTTTCCCATTGATGACCGACGCAAGTCCGGTTTCCTGTATCCCCAGTTCGGTTCTTCCACTGCCGGTAGCGGAGGCTTTCTCGCGCTACCTTATTATCTGAATCTTGCCCCCCATTATGACGCCACGCTCACGCCTCAGTACATGAATGGCCGGGGCCTGTTCAACGAGGCCGAGGGCCGCTATCTCAGTTCGCTGGGCGAGACGACGCTGCAGTTGGGCTACATCGGCAGCGATTCGGAGTTCGCGGCCGAGAATCCCGGCGAATCGGGCGAGCGCTGGGCTCTGGATGCCACCACGAGGGCGGTGTTCGGCGGTGGCTGGTCCGGCTACGGTGATTTTTCCGTAGTGAGTGACGAGGACTATTTCAGCGACCTGAACCGTAACCTGGAGATTAACCAGGCAACCCACCTGCAAAGAAAGGGTGGGGTCACTTACCGGAGCGACCAGCAGTATTTTGATGCCTACCTTAACGATTACCAGACCATCAGTGAAAGTATTGCCAATGAGGATAAGCCCTATGCCCAGCTGCCTGAAATAATCTACGCGGGACAGGCAGGCGCGGGTATTCTGGAAGCGAATCTGGAGAGTCAGTACACCGTTTTTTACCGTGATAACGAAGGACTGACTGGTCTGGACCAGGCCAACGGTCAGCGGTTCCGGGCCCGGCCGGAACTGGCTCTGCCACTGCGGGCGTTGTGGGGCTTCAGTCGCCCCTCGGTGAGTGTGGATTACACCCGCTACGATCTCGATGATTACGATCTCGGTGATGGCGCGTTTGATCGCACGGTGCCGGTTGCCGAGTGGGATAACGGGCTTTATTTCGACCGTCAGGGCAGTCTGTTTGATGTGCCCTACAACCAGACCCTTGAGCCCCGGCTGTACTATGTATGGGCCAATGCGGACGCGGATCAGAATGACATTCCTGACTTTGACACCGACCTCCAGACGTTCCGGTTTGACCAGCTGTTTCAGCCGGATCGCTTTACCGGCGGTGATCGGGTAGGTGACGCCAACCAGTTGACCGTGGCCCTGACCAGCCGTTTCAATGACCTGCTCACCGGTGCCGAGCGGGCCAGGTTCAGTATCGGCCAGGTGCAGTACTTTGACGACCGTGAGGTAACTCTGTTTGGTGAGGGTGGCGGAACCCGGAGCCGCTCTCCGCTGGCGGGTGAGGTGGTGCTCAACCCGCTTGATACTCTGGAGATCCGGTCGTCTGGCCTGTGGGATCCCGACACCGGTGATACCGAGGAAGGTCGAAGTCAGCTGACTTTCCATTCCAGTGATTACCGCTACCTGGCCAGTCTGGGGCACACCTATAGCCGGGATGAACTGGAACAGTCAGACATTGCGACGGTTTTCCCGGTGACGGACCGTGTTAGTCTGATCGGCCGCTGGGTCTACGACTCAAGCCTTGACCGTACGGTGGGGTCCCTGGCCGGCCTTGAATACAACAACTGCTGCTGGAGCATTCAGGTGGTTCACCAGAATTACCTGACTTACGACCGGGAGCTTCAGGGGCGCATACTGTTTCAGATTCAGCTGAAAGGACTGGGTGGCAGTGGTGGTGCCTCATCGAGTATTTCCGAGGCCATTTACGGTTTTGATGAAAGGGAGAGTCGTCGTTTTGGAACTCCCTGACTGGATCCCGGACTAAGGCCCCCAAAACGCCAGAAAAGCTCAAATTCTATTTGTAGAGGTGATTATGAAGGCGACCCTTCGCCATGGTGTACAAGCGTTACTGGTTCTTCTAGCCGTCCTGGCCCCGTTGTCTGTTCAGGCCGAGCGTAAGTTGCTGGACCAGGTAGTGGCCATCGTCGATGAGGATGTCATCCTTCAGACCGAGTTGGAGGCCCGAATCAACACCATCACCAGTCGCCTTAGTGCACAGGGCACGGCGCTGCCGCCAAGGCAGGTCCTCGAAGAGCGTGTGCTTGACCAGCTGATCACCGAATCGATCCAGATGCAGATGGCAGATCGGGCCGGTATGCGCATCAGCGATAACGAGTTGAACGAAACCATGGCCAACATTGCCGAACGCAATGGCATGAGCCTGCCGCAGTTTGAAATCCAGCTCGAAGCCGAAGGCGTGACTTACAACCAGGCCCGCGAACAGATCCGCAAGGAAATGCTGACCAGCCGGGTTCAGCAGCGCCAGGTCGGCAACCGGGTTCGGGTGACTGATCGGGAAGTTGAAAACTATCTGGAAAGTCTGGAGGCCCGTGGAGGGAATAACGCTCAGTACCGGCTGGCGTACATCTTTGTGAGCGTAGACGACCCCTCTGATGAGGCGGAGGTGGATGCCGCAAGGGAGAAAGCCGAGCGGCTGCGCAGTGAGATCGCCAATGGCCGTGATTTCCGCGAAGTGGCTGTTGCCGAGTCTGATGCCAGTAATGCCCTGGAAGGTGGCGATATGGGCTGGCGTGCCGAGGGTCAGCTGCCGTCTCTGGTTGCTCCGGTCGTGCCGGAGCTGCCGGTGGGTGAGCCCTCAGACGTCCTGGAAAACAACAGCGGCTTCCACCTGGTAATGGTGATGGACAAGCGCGGCGGCGAGCAGCAGCAGATGATCCAGCAGCACCGTGTTCGTCACATTCTGGTTCGGCCTTCCGAAGCCACGACGGACAGCCAGGCTGAAACCGTGATTCGGGATCTGTACCAGCAGCTTCAGAATGGAGCCAGCTTCAGTGCGCTGGCCAGAGAGTACTCCGATGATCCGGTGTCTGGCTCCGATGGCGGTAATCTGGGCTGGGTAAGCCCGGGCCAGATGGTGCCGGCGTTTGAGCAGGCCATGCTCGATGCTGATATTGGCGAGTTGCGCGGGCCGTTCCGTTCCCAGTTTGGCTGGCACATTCTGCAGGTTCAGGAGCGCCGCCAGAAAGACATCAGCGGTGATGTGCGCGACGCCGAGGCCCGCCAGGCCATCTATCGCCGCAAGTTTGAGACCGAACTGCAGAACTGGCTTCAGGAGATCCGCGATGAGGCCTTTGTCGAGTTCAAGGGCGAGTACGCCAAGGACGAACCGGCGGAAGAAGAGCCAGTCTCCTGATGAGTAATCCCGTGGTGCTGGCACTGACGGCCGGCGAACCTGCCGGCATTGGTCCGGAGTTGTGCCTGCAACTGGCTCTTGAGGCCCGGAGTGCAGGTGTGGTGGTGGTTGCCAGCGGGCCATTGCTGGAGGCCCGGGCGAAGCAAATGAACCTGGCGGTTGAACTGCGTGCCTGGCAGCCCGGAGAGTCGCCGGAAATGGAGGCAGGCCTGCTGTCGGTTCTGCATGTGGACGGTTGTGCCAATCATGAACCGGGCACACTGGATACCGGCAGCGGTGCTTATGTGCTCAGAACGCTGGAAGTCGCCGCTAACGGCTGCCTCAGCGGCGATTTTGACGGCATGGTGACGGCGCCTGTCCATAAGGGCGTTATCAACGATGCCGGCATCGCGTTCAGCGGCCATACCGAGTTCCTGCAGGAGCTCTGCGGTGTGGATCGTGTGGTCATGATGCTGGCGACCGAAGAGTTGCGGGTTGCGCTTGTTACTACCCACTTACCGCTCAAGGACGTATCCGCCGCCATTACCCCGGAGCGCCTGACTCAGGTAACGCGAATTCTCGATGCTGATCTGAAAAAGTTCTTCGGTGTTGCCCGGCCCAGGATACTGGTGGCCGGCCTGAATCCTCATGCCGGCGAAGGTGGTCACCTTGGTCGGGAGGAAATCGACACCATCGAGCCAACCCTGGAGGCTCTGCGTGCCGAAGGCATTTCTCTGACCGGACCTTTACCTGCGGATACCCTGTTTACCCCGCACTGGCTCGACCAGGCCGATGCGGTTCTGGCCATGTATCATGATCAGGGGCTGCCGGTGCTGAAGTTTCAGGGCTTTGGGCGTGCGGTGAACATTACCCTGGGGCTGCCGATTGTGCGCACGTCCGTGGATCATGGCACGGCTCTGGATCTGGCGGGAACCGGTCGAGCCGATGCCGGCAGTCTGCATACGGCCCTGAAGATAGGCGAGCAAATGGCTCGTTGTCGAAAATCTGCAATTGAAGAGACCCGTTCGTGAGCAACAAAGCCGGCCACCAGGCCAGAAAACGGTTTGGCCAGAATTTCCTCCATGATCCGGGAGTCATAGAGCAGATCATCCGCGCCATTAACCCGAAACCCGATGACGCCATCGTGGAAATTGGCCCTGGACTGGGCGCACTGACCGAGGAAATACTGGCGGTGAACCCGAAGCTCCAGGTTGTGGAACTGGATCGGGATCTGATTCCGGTGCTGCGCACCAAGTTCTTCAACTATCCCGAATTCCGGATTCACGAGGCGGACGCACTCAAGTTTGATTTCAGCCAGCTCATGGTGGATCGCCCCCTGCGGATCATCGGTAATTTGCCGTACAACATTTCCACACCGCTGATTTTCCACCTGCTGTCCCAGGCCGGTGTTGTGCAGGATATGCACTTCATGCTGCAGAAAGAGGTGGTTCAACGAATGGCAGCGGTGCCGGGTGACAACAATTACGGGCGTCTTGGGATTATGACCCAGTATTTCTGCCGGGTTCAGCCGCTGTTTGAAGTTGGGCCCGGCGCTTTTCGACCGGCGCCCAAGGTGGATTCGGCGATTGTCCGATTGGTGCCTCACAAGACCCTGCCACACCCGGCGAAGGATTTGACGACACTTCAGGCCGTGGTCCGCACAGCCTTTAACGCCCGGCGGAAAACTCTCCGCAAGGCACTGGGCGGCATGGTGTCGGCCGAACAGCTCCGGAGCCTTGGCATCAATGACGGTCTGCGACCGGAGAACCTCGCACTGGCCGATTTCGTGGCGATTGCCGACCTGCTTTTTACCGAGAAGGGTGCAGCCAATCCGGCAAACGAGGTAAGTGATGACTGACTACGCGATCGGCGATATTCAGGGCTGTTACGAGCGTCTCAGGGATGTCCTGGAGAAAGTGGATTTCTCTCCCTCCCGTGACCGTCTATGGGTGGCCGGCGATCTGATCAACCGCGGCCCGTCCTCGCTGGAAACCCTGAGATACATCGAGAGCCTTGGGGATTCGGCGGTCGTCGTGCTTGGCAATCACGACCTGCATCTGCTGGCGGTGTCCCTGGGCGGTCATCAGACGCGTCGCAAAGACACCCTGTCGGATATCCTTGACGCTCCGGATTACGAGCCGCTGGTTAACTGGCTCCGGCAGCAGAATCTCTGTGTTCACGACCCGGCCCGGAATCTGGTGATGACCCACGCCGGTTTGCCCCATATCTGGACGGTCAGCCAGGCAATGGAGTGTGCCAGGGAAGTTGAAGCCGTGATCCGGGGCGAAACCGCCGAGGAATACTTTGCCCATATGTACGGCAATCAGCCCGAGCGCTGGGACGAGTCCCTGCAGGGAATGGACCGCTGGCGGGTCATTACCAACTATTTCACCCGCATGCGCTTTATTGCCGAGGATGGCTCTCTGGAACTGGCGGCCAAGGAAAGCGTCGACAGCGCGCCGGAAGGTTACCAGCCGTGGTTTCATTTTCCCCGCAATGACGATGTGCGGGTGGTGTTTGGGCACTGGGCAGCCCTGGAAGGAAAAACCGGCAGTGACCGTTTTGTCGGCCTGGACACCGGGTGTGTCTGGGGTGGCGCACTGACCATGATGAACCTGGATTCGGGAGAAAAGATCCACTGTGACTGCTGAATCCGTACGACCGGCCAGGAGAGGGATTCTTCGGTTACCGCTGTTGGCAGGTGCTTTTCTGGCCCTGGTGGCAGTGATGGCCGGCGCTTTCGGTGCACACGGGCTGCGCAATCTGGTCAGTGAGCGGGGCCTTGAAGTTTTCCAGACCGCCGTCACATATCAAATGTATCATTCCATTGCGCTGGTTCTGCTGGCATTGCTGGCTGCACAGGGCCTGTCCAGAAAGCTACTGGCCTGGTCGGCCGGGTTTTTCCTGGCCGGCATTCTGTTATTCAGTGGCAGTCTTTACCTTCTGGTGCTGACAGACATCCGCTGGATCGG
Organism: Marinobacter flavimaris; assembly: GCF_045057155.1. Classification (NCBI taxonomy): domain Bacteria; kingdom Pseudomonadati; phylum Pseudomonadota; class Gammaproteobacteria; order Pseudomonadales; family Marinobacteraceae; genus Marinobacter; species Marinobacter flavimaris. The sequence goes on along the minus strand of NZ_CP171359.1, from coordinate 3,054,185 downwards.
TCCGATCACGCCCCTTGGTGGGTTGTGTTTCATGGTGGGCTGGGCGCTGTTAATAACCTCCGGTCTCCGCCGGAACAAGTGAAGAATACAGAGGTTCAAGAGTCACGATGCAGGTTCAGGTAAATGGCGATCAAATGGAGCTGCCGAGTGGCGCTACCATTGCCACGCTGATTGAAAAGATGGCGCTGGCCGGCAAGCGGCTTGCGGTAGAGGTCAACGAGGACATAGTGCCACGAAGCCGGCACCCGGAATTTACCTTGAGCGATGGCGACCGTGTAGAAGTCGTTCACGCCATTGGCGGCGGCTGAACAGTCTGCCCAGCCCACCCATGACGGCGGTTCCCATCCTCCCGTAACAAACGATTCAGGAACACTATGACAGAGACATCCGAACTCCAGCTTCCAGAAGACAGACCGCTCGAAATTGCCGGACGGGTCTACCAGTCCCGTTTGCTCGTCGGGACCGGCAAATACCGTGACATGATGGAAACCGGCCATGCCATCGAATCCAGCGGTGCCGAAATTGTTACCGTTGCGGTGCGCCGGACCAACCTTGGCCAGAACCCGGATGAGCCGAACTTGCTGGATGTGATTTCCCCAAGCAGCTATACCATTTTGCCCAACACGGCGGGCTGCTATACCGCGAAAGACGCCGTCCGCACCTGCAAGCTGGCCCGCGAGCTTCTGGATGGCCACGACCTGGTGAAGCTGGAAGTTCTTGGTGAGGAGAAAACCCTTTACCCGAACATGACCGAGACCCTGGTTGCCGCCGAAGAGCTCATCAAGGACGGCTTCAAGGTCATGGTCTACTGTTCGGACGACCCGCTGCTGGCCAAGCGTCTGGAAGAGATGGGCTGTGTGGCCATCATGCCCCTTGGTGCCCCGATCGGTTCCGGCCTGGGTATCCAGAACCGGTATAACATCCGTCTGATCGTAGAGAATGCGAATGTTCCGGTGCTGGTGGATGCCGGTGTTGGCACCGCGTCGGATGCCACCATCGCCATGGAGCTGGGCTGCGACGGCGTACTGATGAATACCGCCATTGCCCAGGCCAAAGACCCGATCCGAATGGCCAATGCCATGCGCCTGGCCATTGAGTCTGGTCGTGAAGCCTATCTGGCGGGCCGGATGCCCAAGAAGCTCTATGCCAGCGCATCCTCGCCCATTGATGGCACCTTCTTCTGATCTCGGGCACAATCCTGACTAACGATAACCGAGGGCCGGCGCTGAACGACCGGCCCCGACAACGATAAATCAGAGCGCTGCTGTCCTGCCATGACTGACCAGAAACCCAGTCGCCGCGAGGCGATTCTCCATGCTCTTGTGGAACTCCTGGAGACTGATCCGGGCGCCCGTATCACCACCGCCGGTCTCGCCAAATCCGTGGGCGTTACCGAGGCGGCTTTGTATCGGCACTTTCCCAGCAAGCGGAAAATGTTCGAGGCGCTTATCGAGTTTGCTGAAGAGGCCGTGTTCTCTCGCTGTCAGGTGATCCTGCAGGAGCAGGAGGACGTGCGGGTTCGTCTCCAGCAATTGGTGCACCTGGTGCTGGTCTTTGCTGAACGCAATCCGGGGCTGTGTTGTGTGCTGACCGGTGATGCTTTGATGGGCGAGAACGACACCCTGCGCAAGCGTGCCTCCCAGTTCTTCGAGCGCCTGGAAACCCAGGTACGGCAAACCCTCAAAGAAGGCGAAATCCGCCAGGGCCTGCGGCCCCGGACGACCTCTGCTCGCGGCGCGGACTTTGTACTGGTTTTTGTTGAAGGGCGGATCCAGCGGTTTATCCGCTCCTCGTTCTCGCGGTTGCCTTCTACTGACTTCGACGAGAGTTGGGGGTTGGTTGCAGAAGGTGTTTGGGGCTGAGCTTGGAGTTGGCCTCCTCCTGGTAGCCTGATAGATCCGGTGGTGAGGCGAAGGCAGGAAGGGCTTTCCCGAAACCGCTACGAGCACATGAATGTGCTCGTAGCGGTTTCGGGGAGCAGGTTCCCATCCTGTGCCCGCCCCGAAGTTAACAGGCTAGTGACAACCCCCGAAGGCAATCACAAGCACAATCAGTCGTACCCAGAGGCAGACCGCAGGATAGACCGAACAGGCTCCCAAAGAGCCGGGGCCGAAATCAGGATATCGCGGCCCCAGAGGTCGGCAGGATAACCGTCGGGCACTTCACTGAAATGGCCAGCGGTGGCGCCTGCTTCCAGGGCGATCAGGCGGGCGGCGGCGAAGTCCCATGGGCTGACGTTTTCATAGTAGATATCCAGTCGGCCACAGGCCACCCAGCAGATATCCAGTGCCGCGGAACCGATGCGCCGCAGGTCGCGGCATTGGTGAATCATTGCATCCAGGCGTTTGACCAGCGGTTCCAGGGCGTCCTTGGTGTAGGGGAAGCCGGTTGCAAACAGGGCATCCCGGGGCACGGTGGCGCCGCTGTGGCGGATCGGATGGTTGTTCAGCGTGGCGCCCTCTGAGCGGGTCGCCCGGAAGGTTTCGCCGGGGAAGGGCGCATGCACCACACCGGCCTGAACCCGACCTTTTTCGGCATAGGCAATGGAGACGGCTACCTGGGGATGGCCATAGGCATAGTTCACGGTGCCATCGATGGGGTCGACGATCCAGAGGGGGGTATCCAGCTCCTCGGCCTGGCTAAGGTCCGGCATGGTCTCTTCCGAGAGAATCCGGTGACCGGGGAAGCGTTTGCGGATGGCGCCTGTGATGAATTCGTCCGCCATCACGTCGGCGTGGGTTACCAGCTCGGTTTGATGCTTGTAATCGGTGCGCAGGGCGTTGTTGTCCCGCTCGCGGCGAATCAGTTCGCCGGCCTCGCGGGCCAGGTTTTCGGCAAAGTCGGTAATCTCGAGCAGAGAAACTGAATCAGACATGGCGCCCCCGTTGATATCCCGTTAGAGAATGAGGGCGCCAGTCTAACACGGCAGGATCAGAGGCTGTTCAGCCACTGCTCCATCTTGTCCATGGCGGTGACCAGCCGCGGGCAAGCCTGTTTCACGAAGTCGTCGCCCAGTTCCTGTTCGGCATAGTCGCCGCCGGCGAGCTCCAGGGATTCGGCGCCGTCGAAGTCGACGAAGGCCAGGCGCGCCGCCAGATGATCCGGCACGAAGCCAAAATCGCTGGCCGGCAGGATGGCCACGCCGGTGTTTTCCAGCAGGGCCTGGCAGAAGGCCTGGCTGGTCTTGATGTCTTTACTGGCCAGTTGTTCGCGGAAGCCGGAGAAGTCCGGGAACAGGTAGAACGCGCCTTCCGGTTTCTGGACCACCGCGCCCATGTCGCTCAGTCGACGGTGCATGTACTCGCCAACAACCTTCAGTACCCGACGGGACTGTTTGAGGTATTCGTCGATGTCGTCACCACCGTTAAACGCTGCAATGGCCGCGTGCTGGATCGGTGCGCTCGTCGCTGTGTAGGTTTCACTGGCGATGATGGCCATGGCGTCCTGCAGGGGCCTCAGTTCCCGGGGGAAAATGAATGTGCCAAGGCGCCAGCCGCCGGCACCGGCCCATTTACTGAGGCCGGTACTGATGATGGTGCCTTCCGGGTAATACCGGGCAATGGATTTGTGCCTGCCCTCGAAATGCACCTCACCGTAGATCTCATCGGAGAGCAGGATCAGCCGGTATTTTCGGGCCACATTGGCAATGGCCAGTAGCTGGTCGTCGGTGTAGGTGCAGCCGGTGGGGTTGGACGGGTAGTTCAGGATCAAAATCCGGGGCCGCGAGGGATCATCCCGACAGATGATATCCAGCTCTTCGGCGGTAAGCTGCCAGTTGTTCTCGGCATGGGTTGGCAGCCAGTGAACCGAGCGGCCGATGATCCGGGCTTGCGGGGCATAGGAAACCCAGCTCGGACGCGGGATCAGCAGATCACCATAGTAGGCCAGCTGCAGCATGAACAGCAGTTCCTTGGAGCCCGGGCCAATCAGCACGTCTTCCCAGGTGCAGTGCATGCGCTCACTACGGCGAATGTAGCCGGCGATTGCCTCGCGTAAGCCTTTGAGCCCTTTTACCGGCAAATAGTCCTTTTCGTGGGCGTGCTCCTTGAGCGCCTCCACCACGCGATCGGGAACCGGGAAAGGGGACTGCCCCAGCCCGAGTTTGATAATGTCCTTGCCCTCGGATTTGAGGTGATTGCTCAGCTCATTGATTCGAAGGGTGGCCGAGGGCTGAATACCCCGGACGTTCAGGTTGATCGCGTAACGGTGGTCGTTTTGGATGTCCATTGTCCCTGTCTGTTGGTTGGAAATGACCCCGTCAGTATAGGAAACCCCAACATATCTGTGATGTCGTGGCGGATAGGTGATTGCCGCAGTTTTTCCTCAGACTTTGGTCTCGGCTATCGGGATTTGATCCAGACTTCCACCCGACCATTGCGCGGGCTGCCGCTGCCGCCCACCGGCATGTACTGGCCATAACCCGTGTAGGCAACATCCGGCACGTTCACTTCCTGCAGGGCCTTGCGGACCGACAGGGCCCGGAGCTCGGAAATCATCTGGGCACGTAATTCATGGCTCTGGGTGTCGGCGAACCCGATGAGTAACAGGTCGTCAGCGGATCGGCCGTTCTGGTTCAGATACTGCTGAACTCGCTGCAGGTCCCGGCGGGCCTTGTTGTCGAGCTTGGTCCGGCCTTCGGAGAAACGGAAATTGACCGTCAGGCGATGGTAGTTGCCGGTCAGGCGGCGAAAACTCTCGGGCGTCGATTCGTCGAATTCCGGCTTGACCGCGATGGGGTTCTGGGAGATGAATCCGGATTCTGCAACCAGTGCCTGGCCTTGCTGGCCGAGGGCAAAGCCAATCAGACCTGCGGAAAGTGGCGGGACGTCACTCCCGGGCGTGTACATGAACAGGCGTCGTGATAGCGGATAATCCTCGCTGGCAACGGTGAGCTGGTTGGGGTGAAGCGCCGGGGCATTGCCTTCCGAGATCGCCAGGAGTTTGCTGTTACGCACTGAGGCGAGGCCCGAGAAACCAATACCCGAGGGATCCTTGCTTACGTCATCCGACAGCTGGTCGTTGGATTCGTAGCGCCTGGCGTTGCTGTCCAGTTCGAACTGTTTTCCAAGAACCAGGGATTTGAAGGTGTCCCAGGTTCCGGAACGGTCATCCCGGGCGTAGAGATGAATCGGGCGGTCCGGGCCGCCCAGCTCAGACCAGTTCCGGATCTGCCCGGAGAATACGCGGCCCAGGGTTTCGATGCTCATTTTGCTTACGGGGTTGGACGGGTGCACCAGAATGGCCAGGCCATCAATGGCAATAACGTGCTCGCTCTCGGGCGCAGTGAGGTCCGCCCGGGCGCGAAATTGCTCTGCTTCCTGCGGTTTTACCGGGCGGGAAGAGGCCCAGATGTCGGCCTTGCCTGCGGCCATCGCCTTGAAGCCGGTGCTTGATCCGTGCGCTGCAACCAGCACCTCGGCCGCCCGATTGTTCACAGGCGCTCGCAGGATTTTTTCGTTTTCCACGCCGGTACCCCTGGCTGCAACCTGTCCGCCGCCATGCTCTTCCAGATAGCCGGTAACCAGCATTGGCGCCAGGGTAGCGCCGACGGTATTGGAACCGTGAATTTCCAGGTCATAGGCCTGGGCCTGAAAGGCCATAAGAGCGGGCAGTAGCAGTCCCGGGAGTGTTGCAGTCATCCGTGTGAATCGCGGCATCTTTCGAAAAACCCTTACCAGACAGTTGGTTGAGAAGCTGGAAGGATGCTTCAGAAATATGACATTTGTGTTTCACTGCCTACACATTGGGACGCAAGGCCGCAGGTCCCTGTAAAAAAATGTTAAGCAGTGCGCGGAGCGCAGCGTTCGGCTGGCCTATAGTGACGCATCCGCCGTAACAAAAATAAACACAGCGGGCAGAGGCACATCCATGGATGCCATAACATCGAAAGCCGGGCAGGCCCCTGCTGCGGGCGCACGACCAGTTCCCATGAAGAAGGTGTTGCTGGTCGATGACCATGCCCTTTTTTCCCAGGGGTTGGCGGGCCTGATCCGTCAGGAAGGCTTGGCCGAATCCGTTGTGATCGCCAGCACCGTTGAGGGCGCCTCGGATTTGTTGGTCCGTCAGGACGATTTTCAGCTGATCCTGCTCGATATCGCTTTGCAGGGCGAAACAGGATTGGCGTTGTTACCCAGGCTGGCAAGCCACAGGGAGCCACCTCCGGTGGTGATCATTTCCAGCAGTGAAGACGAAGCTACGGTAAGAGCTGCGCAGGCAGCCGGTGCCAGTGGCTTTCTGGCGAAATCTGCCGGGCGGTCGGCGCTGGTGAGCATGGTCCGCTCTGTAAGCCGCGGTGAGAGGTATTTCCCTGGCGGTAACGATCCTGTGGCACCGGGGCTGTCGTTGACCCCGAGGCAAATGGACGTGCTCCTGTTGTTGGCCCAGGGCTTTCCCAATAAACGGATTTGCCAGAGCCTGAATTTGACGGAGCACACGGTGAAAACCCATCTCAAGGCGATTTTTACCCAGCTTGGTGTTCACAACCGGACAGAATGCGTGAATCTGGCGCGGGCTCGTGGGTGGTTGTGACGGCCGCGGGAAGCCGGACCCAGAACACAGACCCCCCGCCAGACCTCGACTCGGCGCCGCACTCTCCCCGCATCAGCGCAACAAATTCCTGAACAATGGTCAGGCCAAGTCCCAGACCCGGATACTCACTGGGGCCTGCGCCCCTCACGTAGGGTGAGAACAGGTTATCCACCAGCCCGGGTGGCAGGCCGATGCCGTCATCCGCGACCTCCAGCAACACATGTGAGCCCATGGCTTTTGCTGACAGGGTAACGGCCGTGCCGCTGCTGTGTTGCACCGCATTGAATATCAGGTTCTGGAGGATCCGCGACAACAGTGATGGATCCGCCATAACCTGAAGATCACTACCCGGGTGGTCAATCCGAACCTCTATCTTGTTATTGCCAAGCGAGTCCGCCAGCAAATCGTTGAGATCCCGGAATACCGGTGCCAGTGTGGTTGGTCGGACAACGGCTTGCACCATGCCCTCGTTGAGCCGTGCGCTGTCGAATACGGTGCCCAGCAGGCGCCGGAGATGACGAATCATGTCCCGCAACTGTTGGGTGGCCGGGTGCGCTGCGGGGCCGTCTTTGCTTGGCGACAGGCTTTCCAGCGTTATGTCGATCACGTTCAGAGGCTGGCGCAGGTCGTGGCTGGCTGCGGTGATCAGTTCCGTTTTTCGCCGGCTCTCGTCGCGGGCCGCCTGATGCATGTGATCCAGCAGCTTGCGGTCCAGAAAGTGCGCTCGGTGGCGGTATTCACTGGTCCACGCGCCAACCATGCCGATAAGGTTGGCCGTGGTCAGGAAAAACAGGTTGGTCGCTATGTCGGAGCCGGACATACCGCTCCAGAGTTCGGTCAGAAGGTAGCCGACGATCAGAACAAGCGAGACCATGGACGCGCTTAAGAACGGCAGCCCCATGGCAAAGTATCCGAACATGAGCATCAGGATCATGCCCTCGTAGGGCAGCGGAAAGGCAACCTGTCGCGCGGCGGCAATGATTGCGACCACGCTCAGGCCACCTACGAGGTAGGCCAGGGTATAGATGCGCTCGAAGAGCCTGTCCGAGGGAGACGCGCGGTAGGCGAGCCAGACAACTGATGCAATCACCGGGCAGGTGACGGCGAGCCGGATGGAGACCGTGACCTGAGCCAGTTCTGGCGGCAGGGTCAGTGCATCCATAACCGCGTAGATCAAAAAAAGGAACAGGCCGGCCACTGAAACGGGCCGGGCTCGCTGTCGGATCAGTCCGGACCGGGTTCGCCGGTAAGCTTCCTCCAGATCGGGCGCAAAGCGCAGGTTCCGAAATCCGGCGGCCTGTTGTTGTCTGATCTGCTCGGTTGTCATGGCCATTTCCAGTGTCGGGCAGGTTTCTGGATTGTATCCGCCCCGGCCGACTGGCTTCGCGAACCCGAGCACATTCCGGTCAGCCGTTACCGAGCATCTTCAGCCGTGCCCAGGTTCTGTCCTGCTCATCCGGGAAATGCTGTTCCAGCAGAGCTTCTTGCTGTTCCTGGATGTCGGCCTCGGTCAGACCCGAGGATTCCTCCCGTTCCATCGCGTCCCGGAACGCATCGGAGCGCTGGTCGAAGCGCTTACGCTGCTTGAGATACTTTACGACGCTCTCGACACCGTCCGGACCCACGCCAAGCTCTTCCAGTTGCCTGCCGGCGGCTTCCGGAGACGAGGCAGATTCAATGGCTGCTGTCCGGGCCTGTTGTTGTCGGCTGCTCGCGTGAAGGTGTTTTTCGGTTGTCCTCAATTCCTCGGGCAACTGATTGCGGTGCCACTGTACGAGTGCCTGTTTGCCCTGTTCGCTCAGGTCTGTGCGCTGCTGAATGGCCAGTGTCGCCAGTGTGTATTCGCTGTAAGCCTCCTCAAGCCCGAAGAAAGCCCGGTGGGCATCAGGGCTGAAGGTGCTGGCGCGCAGTTCTTTCAGCTGTGCCAGGGCATCGCCCAGCGCCGTCAGCTGATAGCCCGGATCCTCCGTTCGGGCTGGGTCGAGTCGGGTTTGCAGGACTTGCAGTGACGCCTGCTTATAGGCGAGATACTCATCGAGGAGCGCCAGCGCCTGGGTGGAAGCGGGCTCAGGCAAGTGGTTCCTGGCCATGGTTTCGATCTGTTGAATGGCTGTTTCCGGAGTCACCTCGCCGACCGTGCTGAGGAAGTAATCGAAAAAGTCACGCACCCGGAGATTGATAACCAGCTCGCCGTTGTCATCGGCTGTCAGGGCGCCGTCAATTTGTGTCCCTGATAGCGACGCCGCAAACGGGGTCGGCCCGAGGGAATCAGGAGTTCGGGATTGCTCCTGTCCAGAAGAAGGCTCTTCCGGGACCGCTTTGGCGCTGTGCTCGGATGCTGGCGTTGGCGACTTCGCCGGGGCCGCGGATGATGGTGGCATTGAAGCCGAAATTTCGGCGTTTGTCTGGGCTGTTCCGGCAAGGCCATACCAGAGAGCACCGGCGACCAGGACGGCCGCCAGTGCACCCGGGAACAGCCACCGACGCGCTTCGATGGATGTCCGCTTCATGGTCACCTCACAGACCGCGGTTTTTAAGCCGGTTGGCCTGGGTGCGGTAAAGGGTGACAGGGTTGGTCCACAGAGAACGGGCTCCGAGAAGGTGGTTGATGGCGTCCACGTGGTTCATGTCGTAGTGGGTGCCGATCACCCGGCCCATCATGGTTGAGCAGACGCCTACCAGCCCGTCATTGGGCTCGCTGCCAAAGGCCAGTGAAGTGATACCCAGGAACGGGTCGGTAATGTCGAACGCATTGGTCCACACGCCCCGGCCGGTCCAGGAAAAGAACTTGATGCGATTGCCGTCTATCCAGACATCCTCGCTGGTTCCGGCGCAGCTATTCCGGTTCACGCCTTTCCAGCCAAGGGCATCGTTCAGGCTGGTTGTACCAGGTGTGGTGAGGGTCTCCAGCGCCGCCAGCCCGTTCTGAGGGTTGTCTGCTCCGGACAAGGCATTGATCAGATCGCCCAGGGCGTTGGCGATGGCGTTGGCGCCGCCTTCGACATAGCTACCCGGCGGAAGGATTCCCCGGACCACATCGGCCACTTTGGAGCCCTTGTTAACGCCGTCGATGGAGGTGATTGAGGCAATACGGTGAGGAATCAGGGCTGCAGTCACCCGGGAGGTAGGCGCGCCCTGGCTGTGGGCCATCAGGTTGACTTTGGAATGGCCGAGGCTGTTGACGTAGTTCGCCAGTTGCTGGCCCCGCTGCTCACTGCTGTTGACGAAGGACACGCTGGCGGAATAGACCTGTGCGCCACTGCGCTCAAGATTCCAGGGAATGGTATGGAAGTAGTTCACCAGGCCGCCGATGGTGTTGAACCCGGTGACGCCGTGAACCAGGACAATCGGGTGGCGGGTCTGGGTGTAGCCGGCGTGGCTTGAAAATGAGGCGGACAGCAAGGCCAGCCCCAGCACAACTGCTGTGGTAAATCGAATACGCATGTGTGACTCCTGTTGTTTTTGTTGACGGCTGCATCAGGCAGCCGACGGTCGTCGATGCGTTGTCGATTATTGGTATGTCAGGAGCGATCAGGAATCGCCCAAATGGGTGAGGACAGGAAGGCTGCGTATTCAGGAAAACCGGTGGGGTTCCAGCTCCATATGCTGGATGCGCTGGCCCAGCATGATGATACGGCCGGTGTAGCGCTCCTCACCGGTGGATGTGAAATCGAACAGGAAGCGGCGCCAGACTCGGATCCGCCCCTGATCGTCGCGTTTGAACCATAGACCACGGAGGAATACCGCATCATCCAGCAGCATCACGTCCATGCTTTTGCAATAGCGACGCGCTGCCTGGAGCACGAAATCCTTGATGGCTTTGGCGCGCCACCAGTACCAGACAGCGAATCCGGCCACGAATAGCCAGAACAGGGTTCCAAGAGTCACGGTCTCAGCGATCTTCCACGGTTGCTCAAAGGGATGATCGCCAGCCTACCCTATTGCGTCGGCTCGGGGAATCGCTGACGCTTCCCGGATTCCGGCGCCGGCAACAGTCGGTCACACAGCATCTGCAGGAAATGGCTGGTCAGCAACTGGGCCTGATCCACGTTATTGCCGAGGTGTTCCGACTCTTCCCGGGCGTTTTCGCTGCTCTCGACAGAGCGGTTACCGAGTTCCAGGAGTCGTGCTGCCTGACGTTCCACCTGAACGCTCAAGGCCGCCTGTTGTTCGGTAGCGCCGGCTACCTCATGGGTGCAGGAAGTAATGAGATCCACATCTCTGAGGGTCGCTTCCAGCGTCTCGCTGGCCTCATTGGCGATGCCTGCCGTTTGCTGACAGCAGTGGGTGCCGTTGTTGATCACCTCGACCACCTCACGGGTTTCGCTTTGCAGGGCAGCAATCATCTCATCGATCTTGCGGGTGGATTCGTGGGTTCGCTGGGCCAGTCCCCGAACCTCATCGGCAACCACGGCGAAGCCGCGACCTGATTCGCCGGCTCGCGCCGCTTCGATGGCGGCATTGAGAGCCAGCAAATTGGTCTGCTCGGCGATGTCGGAGATCACATCCAGAACCATGCCAATGGCATCGCTTTTTTCGGACAGCGCCTGCATGCGGTCATTGGCCACAGAGAGCTGCCCGCCAAGCTCGGACAGCGACTGATTCATGGATGTCATCTGCCCGCGACACTGGTTGGCTGACTGGCGCGCGTCGTCCGTTGCGTCGTGGGTCCGTGCGGTCAGTTCGCTGACCCGCCGCACGCTTTCCGCCAGCTCCTCAAAAGCACGGGTTATGTCCTGGATATCGCCCTGCTGGCTGCGGATGCTGGCCACAGAGTTTGCGACCCACTCGACGGTCCGCTGTTTCCGGCCGTGGAGCTTGCCCACATTGGCGTGCATGCGGGCGGAAACGGCCCGAAGAACGGCATCCCGTTTCTGGCGATCAAATTCGATCCAGGCACCTTCATCCCTGCGCCCGGTATAGATCCAGGGCATGGCCGGGTGGGTCTCGGTACAGGCCGATCTGGCGCTGCGCATCACAGGAAGGGTAAGCCAGACCAGTACCGCGAATACTGCCAGCAGCAGCCCTTGCAATGTCACTAGATGGGACAGGGCGAGCTCTGAAAGGCCGAACCAGAGCAGGGCAACCGCCAGCAGTCCATACAGGCAGCCCAGTTTCAATGCCAGGGGCGGACTGACTGCAAGGTATCTGCGGGGGACTTTGCCTTGTTTCCAGACCGAATAGAGTTTCTCCGCCCTGGCAACCTGATCTGGTCGGGGGCGTGTGCGAACAGACTGGAACTCAACAATCTCGCCGTCTTTGCGAATTGGCGTAACAAAAGCGTCCACCCAGTAATGATCGCCGTTCTTGCAGCGGTTCTTCACCATACCCCGCCAGGATTCGCCGGATTTAATGGTTTGCCAGAGATTTTCGAATGCCCCCGGCGGCATGTCCGGATGCCGTATCAGGTTGTGGGGCTGGCCGACCAGTTCGTCAATTGTATAGCCAGCGACTTCGGCAAACTCTTCGTTTGCGGCGGTGATCTTGCCGCGAAGGTCGGTGGTGGTGATCAGGTGGTAGTGGTCCGGGTAAACCTTTTCTTTCTGAGTGACCGGTTCGTTGACTCGCATGGCGTTTCCTTGCACGGGTCAGTGTTTTTCTCGTTGTTGGCCTACTATCAACCCGTTCTTTTGTCCTGAATATCCGGTTATTGCAATAAATGAAAATATGTTCATCTATTTGCTGTTTCCCCTGGTGGTTTCTCGTCTTTTGCAATATGTGGCTAGGTTGGCGACAGATACTGCTTATGCTGGTGGGTGGAACTGATCGGACATGATTCAGGGGCTGCTAAAAAGGAGTGAGCAGTGCATGCAGGCATTACAACAACAAGATTTCAGGGCTCTCGTCGACAACCACCCAAAAGCCATCATGCTGGCAACCAGGGAGCCAAGAATTCTTTACGTGAACGAGAAATTCCGTTCAGTCACCGGCTACCGGTCGGACGAGGTGCTTGGCCAACCCCCTTCTGTGCTCAGCTCGGGATTTCACTCCCGCGAGTTCTATCAATCCATGTGGAGGGCCATTGGTCATAAGGGGCGCTGGGAGGGACTGGTCTGGAATCGGCGCAAGAACGGCGAGACCTATCCACAGTGGTTGATGATCTATCCGGTTGAGCATGAAAACCATCGGTTTTACGCCGGCGTTTTCATGGATGTCGGTGATATGACGGCTGACGATGAGCGCCTCGCCTCGCTGGCCTATTACGACCCGTTGACCGAGCTGCCCAATCGCGCGCTGTTTCAGGAGTTCCTCAAGGCGCGTGTCTCACAGAGGGTAAAGGACGGTCAGGCGTTTGCGGTGCTCTATATCGACCTGGATTTCTTCAAGTCCGTAAACGATTTGCATGGACATGATTGTGGTGACCGGGTTTTGCAGCAGGCAGCTCTATGTATCCAGAGTGTGCTTCGCCGCGGGGATGTCGTGGCCCGCCTGTCGGGTGACGAATTCGCCGCTATCATCGAGCTGCGGAATGATGATGACCTTGAGAGCGTGTGTCAGCGGATGGTTCAGAGCTTCAGGGCGCCAGTGATTGTCGATCATCGCGAGTATTTTTTGTCGTCATCTGTTGGCGCCGCCGTCTATCCGGACCATGGCAGTCAGGCATCCGAGCTTCTGCAGAACGCGGATCGGGCCATGTACGCAGCAAAGCTTGCGGGGCGGGCCTGTTTCCGGATTTACGATGCGGTCGACACCGAACAGGGTCGGCAGGCCGAGCTGCTATCCGAGGCGTTAATTGTTTCACTGAAAACGGCACCGGAGGAGTTCACGGTTGTTTACCAGCCACAGTACCACCTCGATACCGGCAAGATGGCCGGGCTGGAGGCACTTCTACGCTGGACCCACCCCGAATTCGGTGCCGTGTCACCCGCTGATTTTGTGCCGATCGCCGAACAACGAGGCCATATCCACGAGCTCACAGAGCATTTGGTCCGTTGCATTGAGTCGGATCTCTCCGAATTCCCCGCCTCATTTCTCCGTGGTCTGCGGCTTGCTCTCAATATTTCGGCCCGGCAGATCACGGACTCCCGTCTTGAAGCCCTCTTGAATCCACTGTTCGAGAGAATTCGAGCAGTGGGGTGGCGCCCTGAAATCGAGATTACCGAAACCCATTTAATGAATCTTTCACGTCAATGTCTCGACAGGCTGGCGGAATTCTGTGAGCAGGGGGTTGTCGTCGCCATTGATGATTTTGGCACAGGTTACTCTTCGCTTGCCTACCTTCACACGTTGCCAGTTCAGGTGCTGAAAATTGATCGTCAGTTTACTCAAAGACTGGGTGGGGAATCGCGAGATTCACGCATCGTCTCCGCGATTTTGGCAATTGCAGATGCCCTTGAACTGGAGGTGGTCGCTGAGGGAATCGAGAACGCGGAGCAGCACGCAAAACTGAGAGAATTGAAATGCCAGAGAGGACAGGGATATTTGATGGCGCGGCCGGCTCCCTGGAGAGTATGGAGCGCCAATCTGATTGACCACAGTCAAGAGAAGAGCAAATAACCCTAAAATTCACAGGGTTTTGCAAGATATGGCTAGTGGGAAAGTGTTGCCTCCTATAGAAGTAGCCCAATATTTTGTTTCAGGGCTCAAATGAGAAAGACATCTCCAAAACCGGATCTGGACGCGTATTTGAGGCTGAATAACGCCTCATTTGAGGAGTGGATCACCGCTCTCCGCGTGCTGTCTGGCTGCGACGATATAAAATGCCGCCCGCATTCGGGCGGCGGCAGTATTGGTTCTCTCTCTGCTCTTGATAGTGCGCGCGGTCGGGTTATTTCGCTCAAAGCCAGCAAAGGGATAGACGTGTCGGGTTTTCGTTCAACCGAATCTGTCCTGTTGTTACCCCGGGAAGGGGTGCCGGAAATCGCCATTCGGGGAGGCCTCTGGCGGCCTCTGGACCGACTGCTTGTACTTGTTCCACAAGACAGGTTCGAACTTCGTCTGGCACCTGGAACAAAGGTTATGATCCTGAGGCCAGATGTTGGTGCTCTGGGTGACTGGATCGCGCAATCATCTGATCAATGTCTTACCGTTCTTGAAGCAATAATTGACTGTTACCTGGAACGTTTGCCATTTGTTCGGGGGGATGAACAGGCCAGGCAGTTGACGAACCGCTTTTTCGATACGTTGGCGACGCCCTGGACACCCCGGAAGGCAGCTGTGTGTTCGGAACGCAACCTTGACCGCCGTTTGCAGCGAGTGGTCGAAAAAATCATGCAGGATCCTGCCTGGGAGTTCGACCTCAAGGAACTGGCAAGTTACGCCGGGGTCAGCGAGCGGAATCTCTACTACCTGATGAAGCGGGAAACGGGTATTACGCCTTATCGGTTCTATCAGAGGGCTCGATTGACCCGGGTTCGGGAACGGTTGGTTGACTGTCAGTGTGAGGTGCCACACATCTCCTGGTACGCCGCGGATGAGGGGTTTTCCCACCTTGGCCGATTTGCCGCCATGTACCGTGAGCATTTTGGGGAGCTGCCCAGCGAAACCGTCCAATGGCGCCGTAACCTGCTGCGACGCAGCGTTGCGTCCGCGGAGGAACTTGTAGAGACGTGATTGTCTCACGCAAAAAAAGGCCCGGCGCACGTTGCCGTGGCCGGGCCTGATACCTTGCTTCTTATCAGTGGGCCGGAGCTGACTTTTCCTCAGGTCCGGAGCCGTTACCGTATTCCTCGGAGGCTGAGCCGTGATGATCACGGCCCAGCAGGATATAGAACGCCGGTAAGACAAAGATAGTGAACAGGGTGCCGATACCAAGACCTGCGCTGATGGTCAGGCCGATGGCAAAGCGGCTTTCTGCACCCGGGCCGATGGCAATCAGCAGAGGCACCATGGCAAAGATCAGCGCCAGTGATGTCATGATGATTGGCCGCAGACGAATGGCGGCAGCCTCGATGACCGCGTCCACTTTGTTAAGCCCACGCTCCTTCTGCAACTGGTTGGCGAACTCGACAATCAGGATACCGTTCTTGGACACCACCCCGATCAGCGTGATCAGACCCACCTGGGTATAGATGTTCATGGTGGCAAATCCGAGCACGATGAACGCCATTGCCCCGGCTACCGACATGGGTACCGAAACCAGGATGATGAACGGGTCCCGCCAGCTTTCGAACTGGGCTGCCAGAACCAGGTAGATGACCAGCAGCGACAGGAAGAAGGTCACCATCAATGCGCTGCCCTGGGTGGCCAACTGTCTTGTCTGGCCGGTGTAGTCGTAGGTGTAACCCTGCGGGAACACTTCGGCGGCGGTCTGCTCCATGAAATCCATGGCAGTGCCAGCGGCCACCCCGGGCATAACCACACCCTGAAGGGTCAGCGAGTTCTGCTGGTTGAACTGGGTCCGGTTGGATGGCTCAACGTCCTGGGTGAAGCTGACGACGCTGCCCAGCGGCACCAGTTCGCCGTTGTCTGCCCGAATGTAGTACTCATTGAGGGCCTGGGCGTCCAGCCGGAACTGCTGATCTACCTGCGGAATGACCTGGTAGGAACGGCCCTCCATGCTGAACCGGTTGATGTAGCCGCCTCCGAGCATGCTCGACAGGCTCTGGCCGACGTCCTGCATGGACAGGCCAAGGTCCGCCACCCGGTCCCGATCAACGTTGATACGCGTGATCGGACGATCAAAGTTGATGGACTTCTGCAGGAACATGAAGTTACCGCTGCCCATGGCTTTGCCGAGCAGTTCGTCAGCCACCTGGTCCAGCTGTTCATAGTTGTTGCCGGTGGTGATTACGAACTGGAACGGCAAACCGCCGCCGGAGCCCGGCAGTGAGGGGCGCGGGAAGACTGCGGTTTGCAGCCCGGTGACGTTTTTGAGCTCGGCATCAAGTTTGGGCTGGGCCTCAAACTGGCTGATTTCCCGCTCGCTCCAGGGCGCCATCTTGAAACCACCGAATACGGCATTCGGGCCGGTGATCCCGATGATCATGAAGTCTTCGTTGTAGCCCGGAACCGTCGACATACGCTCCTGGATTTCATCGCCGTGCTCCAGCAGGTAATCCAGTGTCGACGTCTGTGGGCCAAGCCCCTGATAGAACAGAATGCCCTGGTCCTCGGTGGGAGCCAGCTCGTTCTGGCTCATGGAGACCATGAAATAGATTGAGCCCAGCACCACGACGGCGAAGAAAACCACGACCGACTTGGTTTGCATCAGTGAGCTCAGGGCCGACTTGTAGGTGGCGGCGAGGCCGTTGAACGTTTTCTCTACCAGGTTTTCGAATTTACCCGGGTTGCCGTGGGGTTTGAGAACCTTGCCCGACAGCATCGGAGAAAGCGTCAGGGCAACAATGCCGGAAATAACCACGGTACCGGCCAGCGTGAAGGCGAACTCCGTAAACAGGGAGCCAACAAGCCCGCCCATGAAGCCGATCGGGGCGTACACCGCCACCAGGGTAGTGGTCATGGCAATGATGGGAACCGCCATTTCCCGCGCACCATTGATTGCGGCGTCAAAACGGGATTCTCCCTGCTCAATGTGCCGGTGAACGTTCTCTACCATGATAATGGCGTCATCCACAACGAGACCGATGGCGAGAACCATCGACAGCAGGGTAAGCAGGTTCAGCGAGAAACCGAACATCAACATGATGAAGGCGCCGCCAATCAGTGACAGCGGCACCGCAACCGACGGAACAATCGAAGCCCGAACCGAGCCGAGGCAGAGGAACACCACCACCAGAACGATGATCATGGCTTCCAGCAGTGTCTGGATAACCTCGTTGATGGAATCTTCGATAAAGTCTGAGGCGTCGTAAGCCAGGCGAACATCCAGGCCCGAAGGTAGTTGGCTTTCGATGTCCGGCAGCTCGCCCTTCACCAGGCCGGCGACGGTCAGCGGGTTGGCTCCGGGGGCCAGTTCAATCGCCACGTAAGTGGCAGGCTGTCCCTTGTAAAGAGCCAGTTGATCGTAGGTCTCCGAGCCCAGTTCGACTCGGGCGATGTCCTGCAGTCGGATCTGGGTGCCTTCGGACTGTTTGACGACCAGGTTGCGGAACGCATCCGGATCAGCGACGTCGGTGTCGCTGGTCATGCTGATTTCGGTGTAGGTGCCCTTGGTGTTACCTACGGCAGCCTGATAGTTGTTGGCGCGGAGCTTTGCGACTACCTCCTGCGGTGTCATGTCGACGGCCGCCAGGCGCTCCGGATCCAGCCAAACCCGAAGGGCAAATTTACGCCCCAGCAGTTCGGCCTTGCCAACACCGGAAAGCGCCTGCAGTCGGGGCTGGACAACGCGGGTCAGGTAGTCGGTGATCTCGGGCACCGCCAGCTCGTTACTGTAGAAGGCGATATACATCAGGGCGGTTGAGTCACCGGTGGTGGAGGTGATGACCGGGTCCTGGGCCTCCGCCGGCAGCACGTTGCGCTGGCTCGCCACCTTCGCCTGGATTTCAGCAAGGGCTGCGTTGGCGTCATAGTTCAGCACCATTTTGGCTTCAATGGTGGAAGTGCCCTGCGAGCTTGTGGATGTGAGATAGTCAATGCCACTCGCCTCGGCAATGGCCTGCTGCAGCGGCGTGGTAATAAAGCCTTTGATCAGGTCGGAGCTGGCACCGGGGTAGGCCGTTGTCACGGTCACCGTGGTGCTTTCAAGCTCAGGGTACTGCCGGATTTCCATTTCCATGGCCGCGCGGGCGCCCAGGAGCAGTATCAGCAGGCTGACCACCGTCGCCAGCACGGGACGGTGGATAAAAATGTCGGTGAAGCGCATTACTCAGACGCCCCCTGCTTCTGCTCTTCGTCCTGAATGGCAACTTTCTGACCTGCGCGCAGGCGCAGCAACCCCTTCTCTACAACGGTTTCACCGGCTTCCAGCCCGGACAGAACGGCTACGCGGGTGTTGCGGGTTTCGCCGGTGGTTACCGTGCGACGATTAACCACCAGATTCCCGTCGTCATTCTCTTCAACGACAAACACAAAGTCGCCGTAAGTGTTGTAGGAGATGGCGGTGCGCGGCACCGTGACTACCTCGTTGTCTTCCGGTTGCTGCGTCAATACGGTGGCAAACATGCCAGGGCGTAAGAGGTTGTCCGGGTTAGACAGCGTGGCGCGAACCCGGACAGTCCGGGTCTCCGGGTTAACCGAGGTGTTGATTGCGCTGACGGAACCCTCGAAATCCTGCTCCGGAACAGCTGCGACGGTGGCGACCACCGGATAGCCTGTTGCTACGTTCGGCAGGTTTTTCTCGGACAGGGTATAGTCGACATAAATCGGATCCAGCATGTTGATCTCGACAATTGGGGTGCCGGTGGCAATGTATTCGCCCTGGTCGACCATCCGGATACCGAGCGTGCCATCGAAGGGCGCGCGGATAATTTTCTTGCTCAACTGGGCCTCGGCTTCATTGACCCGCGCGCGGGCGGCGTCGAAATTGGCCTTGGCTTCATCGTATTGGGACTGCGACACTGCGCGCTTGGGTAACAGGTCGGATACCCGTTTGAATTCCTGCTCGGCCAGTTGCGCCTCGGCACGGCGAGTGCGAAGGGCAGCCTCATCAATGGCGGCGTCAATGCGGATCAATACATCGCCCTGTTTGACCACGTCGCCGGATTCGAAATTGATGGCCTCAATCACACCGGGTACCTCATTGGCCACCCGGATGCCGTTAATGGCTTCAACACTGCCCACGGCCTTGATGGCCGGTGTCCAGGCTTCGTTCTGAGCCTCAACGGCGGAAATCTGCGCCGGCGGTTGGGGCTGGGACATCTGCTCTTGCATCTGGCCAAACTGGTAGAATTTGTAGCCGAAGATGCCTCCGAGCACTACGCCGAGAAATATAATGACGATCAGAAAGCGGGAAGCATTGCGCATGATTCGGGTCCTGAGGATCTGTGTCAGATTTTGGGAAGCATAGCATCCTACAAAACAGGGTCGCTAATGTCACCGGGTTGTAAGTATTTCTATCTAGACTTCGGATTGGTCAGATTTGACAGATATCATGGTCGTTTTCTTGGCGGGGGGTTTTCCGCGCAGGGCACTGGTAATGTAACAGGCGACAGTGACAGAATTACGACGGTATTCAGGGTGAGGATCAACAATGCAGTGGATTCTGGGAATCGCGTTGGCAGCCGCCGTGTTTGTGATTCTGAAACAATGGGGTGCGTTGTCCGCCGAAAAGAAGAAGGCGGCCACCTGGAAAGTTATCCTGGTCGTGGGCGGCGCACTGCTGGTGTTTATGGTGCTAACGGGCCGGATCCATGTGCTTACAGCGGCGGTGGCGGCCGTTATTCCGCTGTTGCGCAAACTCCCCGCCTTGTTGAAGTTTGCCCCTGAAATCAACCGGTTCATGGGGTCGAAACAGCGGGAAGACGGGCATGCGCAGGGGAACGATCACGCTGGTCCGGGCGCTGATCTGGTCGGCCAGATGTCAGAGCGCGAAGCCTGCGATATCCTCGGCGTGAAAGCCGGTTGTGCCGAGGAGGACATCGTGATGGCCCACCGCCGGCTCATGCAGAAACTGCACCCGGATCGCGGCGGGAACGACTACCTGGCGGCCAAACTGAACGAAGCCAAGCAGGTCCTGCTGGGCAAGCGCCACGCCTGATATCAGGGCAAAACGTCGACCCGCACTTCAAAACTCCGGTTCTCGGACCGACTGCTGTTCACCTGATAGGTAATGCCACTGCGCTCCTGGGTTGATCGGGTTGCGGTGCTTCCCAGTGTTACCCACTGTCCCGGCTCCACACGCCGGATGGTGACTACAGCCTCCGTTTCGTAGCCGTTCAGGTTTGCCGGTTCTTCCTCGAAGGAAACAATGCTCAGTTCGACCGCCTGATCAGAAATAACCTGGGGGCTGACCAGAAAGCCACTTCGCGTTTCGACCTGTTGTAGAAAGGCAGCAGGATTTCGGCCACCACGAACAGCGACGGGGATTGTCCGTACCTGGCCCGAGGTGATGTGCGCCGACTGGCCATCCTGCATGATCACTGATCGTTCCTGAGCGCTGCCGGTACTGGTAACGCGACGCTCTGCGGATATTCCTGCCTGCCCGTTGGACGCGGAGATGCCGGCACCTGAGCGCTTGCCGCCGCTGTCGGTTCTGGAGCGAACGGTGATCCGAACCTGGACTGGCGCTACATCCAGCGTTTCGACAAGCCGTCCGATTTCCTCCAGCAAGGGCGGTTCGCCGCGCACCACCAGTTGTTGCCCCCTTGCAGTCACGGTTACCGGCGAGCCCTGATAGAGCTCGCGGATCTGCACCGCCACATCGTCGCCCGGCCTGTTGTTGAGCTGGTAGGTGCGGGACTCGGCCTGGGCCAGAACCTGGCTGGAGATCAGCCCGAGCAAGAACGCCAGGGCCAGCTGCAGAGGATATCGTCGGACAAAATAGACCATTGATTGCTCCCAACCCTGATGTCGGTGGCGAAAAAACTCCGGCATGCGGGTTGCCAAGGTGAAAACCGCGGGTATATATTGAAAAGCATGAAGACGACACACGCGACCTGTCAATTGAATGTTTTGCAAGCTTTCGGCGCCAAGCCGGCGGCTGCAGTCGCTGCTGTGTTTTTCTGGTGGTTTGGTTATGGCTTTTATTTTAGCCAGAGCCGGGGCCGCCCATAGGATCTTCATCGAACGAATAACGAGGAAGGCAGCCCGGCAGAAAACCCAGGCTGCCACCGGACTCGAAAAGCCCCGACTGGTAGCCCACCAGCCGGGGCTTTTTTGATTCTGACGCAGGGAAACGGAAGCACTGACATGAATATGTCCTTGAACACTGAACTGACACACCAGGTAGTCGGATCACCGGCCACCCACCGGGAAGAAGTGGTTCTGCCAACGCCGGCGGAGCTCAAACTTCAGATGCCGGCCAGCGACGACATTGTCCGGCAGGTCGACAAACACCGGCAGGCAATCCGGCGGATTCTGCAGGGCAGCGACACGAGAACGTTGATCGTCATGGGGCCCTGCTCCATCCACGATGAGGTGGCGGCACTGGAATACGGGGAAAAGCTGAAAGCGCTGGCGGATGAAGTCAGTGACCGCTTCCTTGTCGTTATGCGGGCCTACCTGGAAAAGCCGCGGACCACGGTGGGTTGGAAAGGGCTGTTGTACGATCCGGAGCGCACCGGATCAGGCGATCTGAATGAGGGGCTGCTTCGTTCCCGTCGCTTGTTGCTGAACCTGGCGGCCATGGGGCTGCCGCTGGCCACCGAAGCCCTGAGCCCGTTCGCAATGGATTACTTGGGCGATCTGGTGAGCTGGACGGCTATTGGTGCCCGAACTACCGAGTCGCAGGTGCATCGGGAGATGGTCAGTGGGCTACCCATGCCGACCGGCTTCAAGAATGGCACCGATGGTGGTGTCGCCGTCGCCACCAATGCCATGAAATCGGCTTCCCATCCCCATCATCATCTTGGGGTTTCGGCAACAGGCGCGCCGGTCATGATTACTACTCGGGGCAATCCCGACACCCATCTGGTGTTGCGCGGTGGCCGCGGTATCACCAATTACGATGCGTCCAGCATTGAGCAGGCTGTGGGCGCCCTGGCAGAGGCAGGATTGTCCACAGCCGTCATGGTGGACTGCAGTCACGACAACGCCTGCAAGGAGTCAGAGCGACAGCTGGATATTGCCCAGGACGTGATGGCGCAGCGCCGCGCCGGCAACCACCATATCCGGGGTCTGATGCTGGAAAGCTTTCTGGAGCCGGGGCGTCAGGACGACGGCGAAGATCTGCGCTACGGCTGTTCGATCACCGATCCGTGTCTGGGATGGGCGCAGACGGAGGCTCTGATCCGCTCACTGTAGACAGCAGTAGCTGTCCGGCGAGCAACAGGAGAACGCCGCCCATCAGCCGGTCGAGCCAGTGCCCGAACCGGTTAAACCCGCGGCGGACACGGGGCAGGGTAAAGAAAATGGCAACCATGGCGAACCAGAGTGCCGTGGCCAGGGCCATGTAAATGCCATAGCCGGCCTGGAGCACAATGGGTGTGCCTGGGCTGATCACAACAGAGAAAAGGGACACAAAGAACAGCGTTGCCTTGGGGTTCAACGCGTTGGTCAGAAAGCCCAATCGCAGGGCTGCAATACCGGACTGTCCACCCGTCGGATCCTGTTCCACATGAATGCCGCCGGCCCTTGCCTGCAGGCACTGGACGGCAATCCAGGCAAGGTAAAGTGCCCCCAGCACCTTGAGAACATTGAAGAGCATGATCGATTGCTGGATCAGCAGGCCAATGCCCAGCAGTGAATAACAGACATGCACCAGAATGCCCCCGCCGATACCAATGGCGCTTAGCAGCGCGTTTCGTCGGGTCTGGCACAGAGCCTGTCTGAGCATCACGGCAAAGTCCGGCCCGGGACTGGCCACTGCCAGCAGGTGGACAAAGGCTACCGTCAGAAATTCCGGCCAGTAACTCTGCATCTTCCCAATTCCTCCGTTGAGACGTCCGTTGCCTGAAAAGTCTGACAGCATAGGCGGAATCGGTGCGTTTTTCATCGTGTGGGTGAAACTTGTCACGGCTTCTATACTGGGGGCACAGCCGTCCCAATCTTCCCTGTTCCCGATTCCGGGAATGCCTGTCAGGAGACCCTTGTATGGAAAAGCGAACCGTAGACGTTGCCATTATCGGAGCTGGAACCGCCGGTATGGTGGCTTACCAGCGCGTGCGCAAACTAACCGACAAGGTTGTGCTGATCGAAGGCGGCCATTATGGAACCACCTGCGCCAGAGTCGGGTGTATGCCGAGCAAGTTGTTGATCGCGGCCGCTGATAACGCTCATCAGATGCAGCTTGGTGAGCTTTTCGGCGTGTCTGCCGGGGATATCAGGATCGACGGAAAGCGGGTGATGGAAAGGGTGCGAAGCGAACGGGACCGCTTTGTTGCTTCGGTGATTGATTCGGTCGAGAAGTTTCCGGATGCGCATCGAATGGAAGGCCACGCCCGGTTTGCCAGCCCGAATCGTCTGGTCGTCGACGGCAATGTCGAGGTTGAGGCGGGGCGTATCATCATCGCCACTGGCTCCCGACCCAATGTTCCCGGGTTCCTGAAAGATGCCAAGGATCGGCTGGTTGTAAACGACGATATCTTCGAATGGCAGGATCTTCCCGATTCGGTGGCAGTCTTTGGCCCGGGGGTGATTGGTCTGGAGTTGGGCCAGGCCCTGAGCAGGCTGGGTGTGCGTGTCCGTATGTTCGGGGTTGGCGGTTCGGTTGGTCCTATCCAGGATGAAACCATCCGGAATTACGCGCTGAAAACGTTTAATGAAGAATTTCCTCTGGATCCGGATTCGGATGTAAAGAAGGTTGAACGTGTTGAAGAGGGCGTTGCCATTACCTTTGAGAGTGGCAACGCCGGTGCAACGACGGAAACCTTCGATTACCTGCTGGCGGCTACCGGGCGTCGTCCTAACGTCGACGGGCTGGATATCCAGAACGCCGGTATTGAGCTGGATAAAAAGGGAGGGCCCCTGTTTGATCCCCATACCCTGCGCTGTGGCCAGAGCCACATATTTATCGCAGGCGATGCCAATAACAGTCTGCCGCTGTTGCATGAGGCAGCCGACGAGGGCCGGATCGCGGGCGATAACGCCGGGTCATACCCGGATGTGCGAACCGGGCTTCGCCGCACGCCGTTGGCCGTGGTCTTCACCGATCCGCAGATTGCGACGGTGGGGCTGACGATTCACCAGGTTGATGAGCGCTGCCGCGGCTGTTTTGCCGTTGGAGAGGTGTCCTTCGAGGATCAGGGCCGCAGTCGGGTTATCGGCAAGAACCGGGGCCTACTCAGAGTTTATGGAGAGCATGGAAGCGGCCTGTTCATGGGCGCAGAGATGTTTGGCCCGGCCGCGGAGCATATTGCCCACCTGCTCGCATGGTCTGCCCAGCGAAGGCTGACCGTCACCGAGATGCTGGAAATGCCCTTTTATCATCCGGTTATCGAAGAAGGTCTGAGGACCGCACTCAAGGACCTGAACCGCAACCTCAGCATCGGACCGGCGCCAGAGGAGGGTTGCACCGATTGCGGGCCGGGTGTCTGAACCGGCCCTTAAAAGGAATCAACAGATATGAGGCCTCGCCTCGCTCAGCGTTCCCTCTGGAACCCTTGTATTTCGCTGGCGCCGCGCCCAGATCTTTTCGTGGAAGAAATAGGCAACCGTGTTGATGGCCGGTTCCACCATGGCTATGAGGCTTCCGATGAGCAGGTCACCAGTGAGCAGGTAAGCCACGGTAAAAGCGACGGTAAAATGGGTGAGGGCGAACGTTACCGTCTTTATCAGCGACTGGTCGCCATTCGTGCCATGGTTGTGTACGAATAGTTTTAACGCGCTCATGGTTGTCTCCGGTGTCGTTCTTTAATGTGATCATTAGACGCCGGGTGAGAATGATTGTTAAATGAAATGTATTGAGATGATTGATAGGTTAGAGCTATCTGAATTTCTTCTTCTATAGGGTCATGCATCGCTCCTATTATCGAGATTAGCAAACTAAACTTCCTGACGACCGCCGATCAGGCGTATATTCAGATATAAACCTGTTATATAACCGCGAAGGAGAAGCGTTATGGGTAAGAATTTCATTGGTCTTGATACCGAGAAAACGGCAAAGCTTGCTGATTCCCTGAATGATCTGCTGTCCAACTATCAGATCTTTTATATGAATGTTCGCGGCTACCACTGGAACATCAAAGGCGACAACTTCTTTGAGCTGCATGTAAAGTTCGAGGAGCTCTACGACGATCTGCTACTCAAGATCGACGAGATCGCAGAGCGGGTTCTGACGCTCGGCCATCGCCCGGCTCATGCCTACAGTACCTACATAGAGCGTTCGGAAGTGCCGGAGCGAAAAGATGTTTCCGACGGCAAGGAAGCGATGGACAACATTGTCGAAAGTTTTGCCAAGCTGATCGGCAAACAGCGGACACTGCTCAGTCTGGCCGGTGAAGCGGACGACGAGGGTACCGTTGCCCTGATGAGCGACTATATCTCCCAGCAAGAGAAGACGGTGTGGATGTATCGCAGCTACCTCGGTCACTGAGCCGAGTGCGCTGAATGAATGGCGACCCTGCGGGGTCGCCATTTTTTTGTCGCTGCAATGCGTTTGTCATCAGATTGTCTTCTGTCTGACGCAGTTATGTCACCTTGCCTCAATAACGTGTGTCGTGAACCAACACACTTTAAAAGACGAGGCGAATATGGAACTGCGTAAATCCCTCCTTGGTACCGCCATACTGGCAACAGTTCTCGGCCTTGCCGGCTGTGACGGCGACGACGGCACAGACGGTGCACCTGGCACCAGTCAGACGCTCATTGAGCTGAATGTGGTGGGCTCCTATCAGGCGGAAGGAGAGGTTTTTGACGAGAGTGCTGCCGAGATTGTCGCCCACGACCCCTCGAATCAGCGACTATTCGTAGTGAATGCCCTCGCCAGTACGATCGATGTGCTCGATATCAATGATCCAGCGATGCCTGTGAAACTGAGCACGATTGACGCCACAGCTGAGGGTGCTGCTGCAAATAGCGTCGCGGTTTATGGTGATCTTGTCGCCGTAGCCATTGAAGCCGAGAACAAGCAGGCAAATGGCAAGGTTGTGTTCTACAACAGCACGGACCTCAACAAAGTTGGTGAAGTTGTGGTTGGCGCGCTGCCCGACATGGTGACCTTCACGCGGGATGGCATGAAAGTGCTGGTTGCCAACGAAGGCGAGCCGAGTGACGACTATAGCGTCGATCCTGAAGGCTCAGTCAGCATTATTGATCTGTCCAACGGCGTAGCGTCTGCCACCGTGACCACCGCCGATTTCACCGGTTTCAATGCTGACCAGGCGGACCTGGTAACCGCGGGCCTGCGGGTCTTCGGCCCAGGCGCCACACTGGCCCAGGACATGGAGCCGGAATACATAGCCGTATCTATCGACAACACCAAAGCCTGGGTAGCCCTGCAGGAAAATAACGCCGTGGCCGAACTGGACATCGCTGCCGGTGAAATCACGGCCATCGTGCCGCTTGGCTTCAAGGACCACGGCATCATCGGCAACGAACTGGACGCCAGCAACCGTGACAGCGGTATCAACATTCGCAACTGGCCAGTGAAAGGCATGTACATGCCCGACGCCATCGCAAGCTACGGCTACAACGGTAAAACCTACTACATCACCGCCAACGAGGGCGATTCGCGGGATTACGATGGCTGGACCGAAGAATTCCGCATGGGCGACCTGACCTTGAACCCAGCCGGTGAGCTGGCGGCCATAACCAATCTGTTGGAAGACGAAAACCTGGGTCGTCTCAACACCACTTCCACCATGGGCATCAGCAACGGCTGCGACCCATCACAGCTGCCCGCTGAACTCGGCGACCTGAACGGTGACACCAATGTGGACGTGGACGACGTCAAGTTCTACGTGGAAAACAGCTGCGAATACGACACCCTGTACAGCTATGGGGCACGCTCATTCAGTATCTGGAGCGCTGAAGGCCAGCGTGTTTTCGACAGCGGCAGCGAATTCGAACGAGTCACCGCTAGCCTGATCCCCGACAACTTCAACGGCAACAATGACGAAAATTCCTTCGACAATCGATCGGACGACAAGGGCCCTGAGCCGGAGGCGGTGGCCGTAGGCATAATCAATGGCCAGACTTTCGCGTTTATTGGATTGGAGCGAGTTGGCGGCATCATGGTCTACAACGTTACTAATCCCCAGAATCCGGAGTTTGTCCAATATCTGAATAATCGAGATTTTTCGGTATCCCAGGCGGATCTGGAGGCGGGTATGGCCGGTGATCTTGGACCGGAAGGCCTGGCGTTCATTTCTGCGAATGACAGCCCCAGCGGTAAGCCAATGCTGGCGGTTGGCAACGAAGTGAGCGGCACCACGACGCTGTACAGCATCGACGTAATTGAACTGACTGCAAACTGAGTTCTGACCCTGAAATAAACCCGGAAGCATCATGATAGGTGCTCCCGGGTTTTGCTTTTCGCCTCAGACAGCAACTTTCAACGGTGGCACCTCCTGGTGCAGGAACCACTTCTCTGTAACCACCTTGCGGGTAAACCAGTGGGAGCGCATCAGGCTGCTGGCCAGAGGCATCTTGACCCAGTCAGGAACCTGCCAGCCCTGGTCTGGCTCGGAGGCGCGAGTGCCGAAGCGTTCGGCAATGGCATCACCGTAAATCTGCAGGGAGGAGGCTGAGTAGTCGGTGGCCTCGCCGATCACATCGGCTGCCAGAAGGGCGGATTCGATCGCCGGCCGTATACCCTCGCCACTCTGGGTGTAGGCAAGGCCAGCGGCGTCGCCAATCAGCATCACACCGTCGTCCACCAGGGGTCTGTCGGCATGGGCGTAGAGCAGATAGGCGTGGCCCTTGAAGCGTCCGGGCAGGTCTTGTGGAATCCGGCCGGTGGATTTCATTTCCTCGACAAACGCTTCCAGATGCCCTGTCAGCTTGTGGTTGTCTTCCCGGCCCAGGCCAATATTCAGGAAATTGCCCTTACGGAACACCCAGGCATAGCCCTTCAGGTCCCGACAGAACCAGAGTTCGGGCGTATCGCCCCGGGCCAGGCAGGCTGAAGCCTGGTCCGGTGTCATTTCAAATTCAACCTCTTTGGCCGCCACAACGGTTTCATGGCCACCGGGGCCATCCCCCAACAATCGCGCAACCGGGCAGAAGTGACCGCCGGCACCGACAATAAGAGGCGCTTCCCAGGTGTCATTGACGACCCAGTTGCCGTCTTTACGAACGATGGATTTGACCGGCGTGGCCAGCTGTTTCGGAGCGTTGACGCGGCTGAGCAGGTAGTCGTCAAATTCACACCGGCGAATACCATAGCTGACTACGTCGCCGTGATCGTTCTCCACGGCCGGCTGGCCCATCATCCCGATGCGAAACCGCCGGATGGGTTGCAGGGTTCGCCCGCGGGAGTATTCCTCCGGGTCAATGCTCAGGGTCTCCATCACGGCAGGCGTAACCCAGCCTGCGCAGGTTTTGTCCCTGGGGAAATTCTGTTTATCAATGATCAGCACTTTTTTGCCGCTGTTTTCGAGGGCGCTGGCCAGGGTGGATCCGGCAGGGCCGGCCCCAACGATGATCAGGTCGTAGTAGTCCATCAGGCCTCCTCGGGTGCCGCAGGAAAGTCGTAAAGATCCCGTCTGTTCCGGGGAAGTTGGTTATTGTCGCCATGGCTGAAGACCACCTGGAACAGCTGCAGAGAACCTGCCCGGAAGGCGGCGATGGAACCGGCCAGATACATGCGCCAGGCCCGGGTGAAGTGGCCGTCGTACATGGCAGTGACCTTGTCCTCGTTCTGGTTGAAGCGCTCCATCCAGTGACTCAGGGTCTGGGCGTAATGCAGGCGCAGGTTCTCGACGTCCAGGACTGAAAAATCGCCGTGCTCACAGATTTGCATGAATTCGCCGATGCTCGGCGGATAGGCACCCGGGAAGATGCGTTTCTCGATCCATGCGTTCATCAGCATCGGGCGGTTGCGGCCAATGCTATGCAGCAGGGCAATGCCGTCAGGCTTGAGGCTGCGTTTGATCAACTCGGACAGGGCCTCGTAATTCTCCTTGCCCACATGTTCGAGCATGCCGATGGATACGAAGGCGTCGTATTGCCCCCTGATGTTCCGGTAATCGTCCTCGATATACTCCACCAGATGATCGAGTTCCTGCTTGCGAGCTTCTTCTCGGGCAAATGCGAGTTGTTCCCTGGAGATGTTGTAGGAGTGGACCTTCACGCCGTAATTGCGGGCCATGTAGCGGGCCAGGCCACCCCAGCCGCAGCCGGCCTCGACCACCGTCATGCCGGGCTTTAACCGGAGTTTGCGGCAAACGTGCTCGAGTTTGGCTAGCTGGGCCTGTTCAAGGCTCAGATCCGGCGTCTCGTAGTAGGCGCAGGTGTACTGCATTTCGGCGCTGTCCAGCCAGAGCTGATAGAACTCGTTGCCCAGATCATAGTGATGGTGAATGTTTTCCTTGGCTTCCGGGATGCCGGTGGATCGGGGGTTGTGGTTGCGCCACAGGGCCTCCAGCCATTTCGGCCACTTCTGACGCGCCTGGTGAACGGACCGGTAGAGGGTTTCCATCAGGTCCGGCAGGTCACCTTCCACCTCCAGGCGACCGGCGCTGTAGAGGTCTCCGAACGCCAGGTTGGGATTGGTTACCAGCGCGTAAAGGGCTTTGGGGTCGGTCAGATGCAGGGTGAACTGCGCGTGTTGACCCTCCGGTTCGATCACATCGCCGTTCCAGAGCCGGAAGCGCAGCGGCGGTGATCCCGCCATCCGCATGAGCTTGGCGATCAGCCAGCGCTCGTAAGTGTGCGGTGACCGGTCCACGTGGGTATTTTCCAGTGGCAGGGTCAGAACATGGCTTTTGGATTCTTGCCCGTTGTCACGGGTTTTCTGGGCAGTGCTCTGGTTCATGGACTCCGCTCTCCCTTGATAACCTCAACATCAATGTTTTTGTCGATGCGCGCGCGCCAGGGTTCCCGAATACCAGTCTGAGAATCGCCGGTTGTCCGTTCAGTATAGAAAACAGTGAGATTTTGTCAGGTTGGCTGAAAATAGAGGAAAACTATTGGAAGGATAGCGAAGAGCGAAAATAGGCGGATAAAAAAATGCCGGGCCCAGGGGCCCGGCATTATTCGGGTCAGTATGAGGAGCTCATACCAAACCACTCAGGGAAAATCACAATCAGCGCCAACACGAACATCTGTATCAGGATGAAGGGCAGTACGCCTTTATAAATATCGGTCGTTCGCACTCCCGGCGGTGCGACGCCTTTGAGGTAGAACAACGAGAACCCGAACGGTGGCGTCAGGAAGCTCGTTTGCAGGTTCATGGCAATCAGGATGGCGAACCAGAGCATGTTGATGCCCATAGCTTCCGCCACCGGGGCAAGGATCGGCACGATGATGAAAGAGATTTCAACGAAGTCGATGAAGAAACCCAGTACCAGAATGACCACCATGGCCAGAATGATGAAGCCCCACTTTTCGCCGGGCAGCTGGAGCAGCCACTCTTCCAGCAGATAGTCGCCGCCGGTGTAGCTGAACACCATGGAGAAGGCTGTTGCACCGATCAGGATCGCGAAGACCATGGCGGTCACCTTCACAGTATCCTTGGATGCATCCCATACCATCTTGAAGGAAAACTGGCGGTAGATGATGGCCAGAACCACGGCGCCAACCCCGCCAAGAGCGGATGACTCGGTTGGCGTGGCAATGCCGGTGAAGATCGAGCCCAGAACCACCACAATCAGTGCCAGCGGCGGGATGATCGCCAACAGCGCATTGAAGACTTCCTTTTTACGGGACACGCCTGGCTCATCCGGCATGGCCGGCGCGGTTTCAGGTTTCAGTCTGGTCAGCACCAGGATGTAGATGATGTAAAGCCCCACCAACACAACGCCGGGCCAGACCGCGGCCTTGAACAGATCCCCAACCGGAAGGCCAAGGACATCGCCCAGAATAATAAGGATGATGGATGGCGGCACGATCTGACCGAGGGTGCCGGACGCACAGATGGTACCGGTGGCCAGTCTCTTGTCGTATTTATGCGCCAGCATGACCGGCAGCGAGATCAGACCCATGGCAACCACGCTGGCGCCTACAACACCGGTAGAGGCGGCCAGCAGTGCACCGACCAGAATCGTCGAGATAGCCAGGCCACCGGGCAGGCCACCGAACAGACGGCCCATGGAGGTCAGAAGTTGTTCCGCCAGCCTGGTGCGTTGGAGCACCACGCCCATGAAGATAAACAGCGGTACTGCCATCAGAACGGTGTTCTGCATCACGCTCATGATGCGATAGGGCATGAAGGCAAAGAGATCCATGCCCTCGGCGAAAATTCCGAAAAACAGCGCAACGCCACCGAAGGTGAATGCAACCGGGAAGCCCAGCATCAGCATCAGCAGGGCCACACCGAACATAATCATACCGATCATGCGAGGCCTCCTCCGCTGTGTTCACCTTCATACTCCTTGTCCCCCGCCATCACTCGTACGGCGTAAGTCGCCATATTGAGGCCGGCAATACCGATGAAGACGGCACTGACAGGGATGACGGATTTGATAATCCAGCGGTGCGGCAGCCCGCCCGGATCACCGCTACCTTCACCCATGCTGTAAGAGTCGAGGGCGAAATCGTAGCCGTAAATGCCGATCAGGTAAGCGAAGGGAATGACGAAAATGAAGGCGCCAACAAGGTTGACCCAGGCCTTGGCCTTGTTGCTCCATTTGGTATAGAAAACGTCGACCCGAACATGACCATCCGTGCGCAATGCGTAGGGAATACCCAGCAGGAACACCACAGAATAGAGGTGCCACTCCATTTCCTGCATGCCGATTGAAACGTTGTTAAAAGCGTATCGGGCCACTACGTCGTAAAAGACGTTGGCTGCCATCAGTATCATCGCGACACAGGCAACCCAGCCACAGAAGATGGACAGCCGGGCAAGCCCGTCGTCCAGTTTGATAATCCACCGCATTGATGATCCCCCGCCAGACGGACTGGCGCTTTTATCCGTTGCTATAAACGACAAAACCGGGATCACTCAGAGAGCGATCCCGGCTCCGTTAAAGCCTATATCTTACTCGACTTCAGCCATAGTGTTGAGGTAGGCGCGCTCAGAAATGTTGGTGTAAGCGCGGCTCTGCTCAAGATAGTTCTGCTGGGAGTCGATAATCTTGGCAGCCATATCGCTTTCAGCAGCTGCTTCTTTCAGCAGCTTGTTGTTGGCTTCGTACATGGCGTCAAAGATTTCGTCTGGGAAACGCTTGATCTGGACATTCGGGTACTCTTCGCGAATATTAGCCCAAGCTTCTGCGTTGGCGTGCTGGGAGTGAACCAGCATGTCGTAGGACGCAGTGCGCATGGCAACACGCATGATCTCCTGCAGGTCCGCTGGCAGCTTGTCCCAAACCCGCTTGTTCACAAGGAACTGGAGTTCGGTCGCAGGCTCGTGCCAGCCGGTATAGTAGTAGTCGGCGATCTGCTGGAAGCCGAGACGCAAGTCCAGGGCAGGACCTACCCACTCAACAGCATCGATGGTGTTGCGTTCCAGAGCAGTGTAAAGCTCGCCCGGGGCGATGTTGGTCGGGTTAACGCCAACTTCTGCGAACACTTCACCAGCGAAGCCAGGGATGCGCATTTTCAGACCCTGAAGGTCTTCCAGCGAGTTAATTTCCTTGCGAAACCAGCCGCCCATCTGAACGCCGGTGTTACCGCCCGGGAACGACAGCATGTTGTGCGGCTCGTAGACTTCCTGCATCAGCTCCATGCCACCGCCGTGGTAGAACCAGGCGTACTGTTCCATGGCGTTCATGCCAAACGGCATACTGGTGAAGAACAGGGTCTCTGGAACCTTGCCTTTCCAGTAGTAGGATGCGGAATGGCCCATGTCGTACTGACCAGCCTTGACCATATCAAACACGCCCAGCGGGGCTTTGTGCTTGTTGGCGGAATCGATGCGGACTTTCAGGCGTCCGTCAGACATTTTCTCGACGGTTTCGGCAAAACGCTTGGTGGTGTCACCGAAAATCGGGAAGTTTGGCCCCCAGGTTTCTGCAAGGCGGAGTGTGAAGGTATCTTGGGCGAGCGCCTGCGAGGAGGCAAAGGTTGTTGCCACAGCCAGCACAGCCGCGGAAAGAACAGAACGGATCTTCATTGCTCTTCTATCCTCTTATCTTTTTTGTGGGTCGAGCGTCTCCCCTTTTGGGGAAAATCACTCTTAATGCTAGTTCACGTTAGCAATTATCGTTAACAAACGAAATCAAAAACCGCTTGGTGTACGACCTTGGTCGTACGGCGGATCAGATGTCGTCCATGCGGCTGATCTGGCTCGACAGTCGCATGGCCTCGTGCTCTTCGAGGGAAAGCAGATCCTCAAGCAAGGCCTTGGCCTCGGGAATCTCTGCCTTGCCAATCAGGGAATCGTAGAGATCCATCACCTGGTCGTGGAACTGGAAGATTTCCCTGGCAATATCCTGAAAGCTCATTGACGCGTAGTGCGTGTAGGAGTCAGCACTGGCCCTAATTGGTTTGTGGTTCAGGTAGTCGTACATGCGGGTATTGAGAGCCTTCGGATCAGCCTGTTTCTCGAATTCCCGTACGGCTTTCTCGAGAATGGTTTCGTGGCTGGACAGGTAGTCGAGGAGGGCGCTGGCTCGCTCGTCGTTGTTGAGCTTGGCGGACTCTTTCAGGCACCTTGCAAGATGCGCGTGCAGTTGCCTCGTCCATTCGATGAGATCCTCGAACGTTTTTATTTCCATTGAGTTGCTCCTTGTCGGGCAGTTCGGTTGTAGTTGGCTTTACCGGTAAGTCTAGTCAAACTTGGAGATTACAGGGTACCTGAACCGGGCCCGGGAACCAGCGGAGCGGAAATCGGCCATGGCAACGACACTCGGCATCATTGAAGGATTTTACGGCCCCATGTGGACCTGGCAGGAGCGGCGGCAACTGGTTCGCACCCTGGCGCCCCATGGTTACGGATTTTATCTCTATGCCCCGAAGGCGGATGTTTTTCTGCGTCGGAAGTGGCAGCAGCCGCACCCGCCGGCGATGGCCGCGGAGCTGGCCGATTTCTCGCGCTTTTGCCGTAACGAAGGCGTTCGTTTTGGTGTCGGCCTGAGTCCGTTCGAGGTGTTCAACCGGTTTGACGACGAAGCCAGGGCGTCGCTGGCAGAAAAACTCGCCCTGCTGGAGCGCATCGGGATAGATGAGCTGGCGATTCTGTTCGATGACATGCGGTCAGACACTCCGGACCTTGCCGGTACCCAGACGGACATTGTGCACTGGGTCCGTGACCGTACTTCAATCAAACAGCTGAGTGTCTGTCCCAGCTATTATTCCGATGATCCGGTTCTCGACCGCGTGTTCGGGGAGCGTCCGGCGGATTATCTGGAGACGCTCGGGCGCAAGCTGGACCACTCGGTGAACGTGTTCTGGACCGGAGAGGAAGTGTGTTCCCGGGAAGTGTCACCCGGCCATCTGAAACGTGTCGGAGACCTGCTTGGCCGCAAGCCGGTGCTCTGGGACAACTACCCGGTCAACGACGGCGACCGGATGTCGCAACATCTGCACCTGCGAGCCTTCACCGGGCGACCGGCGGCCAACGCGGCGCACCTTGCCGGCCATGGTATCAATCCGGCCCTGCAGCCAACGCTGACGGCCATCCCGGCTATCACGCTGGCGGAGTCCTACCGCCTGGGACCCTCCTATCAATACGGCCAGGCATTCCGCCATGTCGCCCGCGAGGTGCTGGGCAGGGAGTTGGCAGCGCAGCTGCATGCGGATTTACTGGTGCTGCAAGACGCTGGCCTGGGCCGGATCAGTGATGAAAAGCGCCAGAGCCTTCAGCATACCTACGATGCCTTTGACCACCCTGCAGCCAACGAGATTCTGCGCTGGCTGGCGGGTGAATATCAGGTGACCGATGAGATGGTGGCCACGCAGTAGGCGGTTGGGCTAGCGAAGGTAATATTCGACGGTTGAGACTACCCGGACGGTTTTTACCGGCTGTTGCTGTTCCATGATGCCCGGCGCCTGATCCCGGGCCAGAATCTGGAAAACGCCCTGATTGGCACGTCGCAGCCCCCCGAGTTCCGCTTTTGCATCCTGGGCGAACTGGTCGGCAGCTTCCCGGGCCGATGCCGTGGCCTCGGCAATCATCTCCGGCTTGATGTCGTTGAGCCCGTTAAATACGTACGTCGGGCCGGACGGGCCGTAGTCCGAAGACAGCACCACTCCGGAGTCCACCAGTTCACTGACACCCTGGGCTGCCTGCCGGATTCGGTCGATGTCAGTACTGCGTACCATCAGCGTCTGGCTGATGATGAACTTCTGCTCTCCGTTGTTGGCCTGGTAAGGGTTGGCCCGGGTATCGGTGACATCCAGGCGCTGGAGTTCGACCGCATTCTGGTCAATGGCCTGCAGTTTGAGGAACGCCATGATCGCGTCCCGGCTGCTTCTGGCCCTTTCCTGGGCTTCACTCAGGGACGCACCGGTGGCGAGAAAGCGGATCGGCCACAGGGCCAGATCGGCATTCACTTCCCGTTCAGCCACACCTTTAACGGTCACGTAGCGGTCGCCTGTGCGCAGATCGGTCAGGCCATTGCCAATCAGGGCGGCAGAAATGATGGCACTGACGCCGAGAATCACTGAGGCAAAAAGTTTCATGGGGTGTCCCTGTATTACGTCACCGGAATGTTCCGGAAAGCGTCCGGTGTCTGGCTGCTATCCTGAGGTCATGGTCAAGATTAGCGTTTCACGCCCCAAGCGAAAAGGAAGGAAACATGACGGTTGTGAAAGTTGAGTGCATCAGAGGAAACATTGCTGAACAGCAGGATATGGATGTGATCGTCAATGCCGCCAACGCCGAACTTTTGCCAGGGAGTGGCGTGGCAGGCGCCATACACAGCGCCGCCGGACCGGGGCTGGCAGAGGAGTGCCGGGCTCTGGCGCCGATCAGGCCGGGGCAGGCAGTCATCAGCTCGGCTCACGAGCTGCCAAACCAACACGTAATCCACTGTCTGGGGCCGGTTTACGGGGTCGACGAGCCATCCGACCGTTTGCTGGCTGAGTGTTTCAGAAATGCCCTGTTGCTGGCAGATCGGCATAAGCTGACGTCCATCGCTTTTCCTGCCATCTCCACCGGGGTTTTCGGCTATCCACTGCAGGATGCGGCGGCAGTGGCCATGAAGGCGGTGTCTGACACGCTGGCGGAGCTCAACTCTGTTCGCCTTGTCCGGTTTGTGCTGTTCAGCGACGAGGACCGGAAGGTGTTTGAACAGGCACTTGAGTTGGAATCGGGCCTGTCAGGCCGGTAGCCGGCCGTTTCAGTCACAGCTTTTGTCGGTCGAGCGGCGAAAGCGGGCTGTCATCGCCTCACGTTCCCGCTGGGCGTCCCGGAATTCGTCGGGCAGAGGCTGGATAAAGTAGATGAAATCACCCTTGGCGCGATTATTCTCCAGGGGCGCTTCGTTGACGTCCCAAGGCCAGAAAGCCGGGCTTACGATGGCGACCGAGATTTCAGGCGCGCGCTGTTTCAGAAGCGCCACGGTGCCCAGGCCATTTTCACTGTGAAAGGTGCCAGTCACGTGCAGTACCTGGTGCTCCGGGTGCTCTGTCCGCGCCTGAAGAATACGTGTTGCCATGGCGTTGTCCCTGAGCAACTGGGCCTTGTAGGTGTTGTCCATCCGCTCGCTCATGGTGTCGTCTGCCTGGTGGCTTGCACCGATGGCCGCCATGAACTTTTCCCGGTATTCCGGGGTGTCCATGAAGGGTTTGGCGGGTAATTTCTGTCTCAAGGTGTCTGAAATACGGTCGAGATAGCCCGGGCCCTTGCGGCCAACGCAGCGGACCACGTCGGCCGGCGCATTGGACGCGATCACCGGAAGGTCGTGCCGGCGTGCAAACTCCACCAATGGACGATAGGAGGCACGGTAATTGTCCCAGGCTTCGGCGTCTTCGATCATTTCGGTTTCGCCCGTCTCTCCCCGCAGATAACGGTTCAGTTCGTCCTGACGATCCAGGTTGAACTGCTCCATGCTGAGAATCTGCTCCGGCCGCAGCCGAAACAGGGCGCTCTGAAGCCGGGATTGCAGAAGGTGTGAGCCATGGTGCCCGTGGTATTCCCCGACAACCACAACATCGACGTCGGCTAGTTGCTGCGCCAGTTCTTCCGGAGTCAGCGCGGTCTTGTTTGCCGGGTTTACGAGCAGGGCATCGTACTGGGTTTGCGGTGCCGAATTCAGCGTGTCGGGGGCTTTCAATGAAGGCATGGCAGTGCATCCGTTCATAACAGACAAAGTGGCAAACAGCAGGATTGGCGCGATAGGTTTCATCATAGTCTTTACGTAATGAACCCCGTCAGGATTTCTTTTTACGATCTTCGCGCCAGTCCGATCCCAGTCTTTCTTCCACGTATTCCCGAATGAACTGGCGCACTTTCTGGGATGGCGTCACATCTTCCTGCTTGCACAGTTCTTCAAAGGCGGCCTTTTTCTCGGGATCGATCAGCAACGTCAGGCGGGCAGTGCGGTTTTCCATTGGGTTTTTCTTTACCTCGGGTGGCTTTCGATGATGTTAACCGTATTAACATTGAATGTAGATATAATGAGCATATAATTAGTCGTTAAAAGTTGCAATTAACGAGTCACCCATGCCGCATCGAGCCCACCTTTTTTCTCTCCGGATGGCCCACGCATTCCGGGAAGCGTGTATTGATGAGCCCTACCGGGGCCGCCGTTTCCTGCGCGATGTGATGGCGGGTTTGACGGTGGGCATTATTGCCATACCCCTGGCCATGGCATTGGCGATCGCCAGTGGTGTTGCACCCCAGTACGGCCTCTACACCGCCATTATTGCCGGGTTTGTGATCGCATTGACCGGTGGCAGCCGGTTCAGCATCTCCGGCCCCACCGCTGCTTTCGTTGTCATTCTGTACCCCATCGCCCAGAGCTATGGGCTGGGCGGTCTGCTTTTGGCCACCTTGATGTCGGGCGTTTTGCTGATTCTGATGGCTCTGATGCGACTGGGTCGTTTTATCGAATACATTCCAGAATCGGTAACCCTCGGGTTTACCGGGGGGATCGCCGTGGTGATTGCCACCCTGCAGATCCGGGATTTTCTGGGCCTTCAGGTTGGCGATATGCCCGAGCATTATTGGGACAAGCTGGCCCTGCTGACCGGTGCGCTGCCGGAATTTGATGGTATGAGTACCCTGGTGGCCGGTGTCACCCTTGCCTGCATGTTGCTCTGGCCACGCCTGAAAACCCCGGTGCCCCCGCATCTGCCAGCGGTGGTGATCGGAAGCCTGCTTGCGCTCTGGTTGAATGCCCAGGGTGCTGCTATCGATACCATTGGTTCAAGGTTCAGTTATCTCCTGCCGGACGGCACCGAGGGAGCGGGTATTCCGCCGTTCTTGCCGGAATTCGCCTGGCCGTGGCAGCAGGCAGGGGCATCGGGCGAGCCCGTCGGGCTGTCATGGTCGCTGGTCCGGGATCTGCTGCCGGCAGCTTTTGCCATTGCCATGCTTGGGGCCATCGAGTCTCTCCTGTGCGCCGTGGTGCTTGATGGCATGACTGGCAAACGCCACAGCGCCAACAGCGAGCTCATGGGGCAGGGCCTTGGCAACATCATCACGCCGTTTTTCGGCGGCATTACCGCCACGGCCGCCATCGCCCGCTCGGCGGCCAACTACCGGGCCGGCGCCGAGTCGCCGGTCTCCGCAATGGTGCATTCGCTGGTCGTTCTGCTGGCGCTGGTTTCGCTGGCGGGCCTGCTGGCGTATCTTCCCATGCCGGCCATGGCCGCCCTGCTGGTGATGGTGGCCTGGAATATGAGTGAGGCCCCCAAGTCCCTGCATCTTCTGAAAACCGCGCCGCGCAGCGACATCCTGGTTTTTCTCACCTGCTTTTCACTGACGGTATTGCTCGACATGGTCATTGCCATCACCACCGGCGTCCTGTTGGCGGCGGTCCTGTTCATGCGGGAAATGGCCCAGATGACCCGGGTTACAGATATCACCCAGAGCAAACGGATTGCAGAATCCCGGCTGCCCGATGGCTGGCAGGTGTTCAAGATAAACGGCCCCCTGTTTTTTGCCGCTGCGGACCGGATTTTCGGGGAACTGGCAGTGCTCGCCCGGAACGCCCGCGGATTCATTCTGTACATGGACGGCGTGACGATTCTCGATGCCGGCGGGCTGTCCGCCCTGAACAAGCTTATTGCCACCTGTGAACGGGACGGTTCCCAGATTGTGATTGCCGACCTTCAGTTTCAGCCTTTGCGCACCCTCGCTCGTGCCGGCGTTGCGCCGATCGCTGGCGTTAGCCGCTATACTTCCTCCCTGGATGAAGCTTTGCGTCTGATCAGTTGCCCTGCGTCTGAAACTGATCGGGTTTCCGGATAAAAACCTGATTTCATCCGGTTCCGGATGGTCTACCCTGACGCGACGAAAATACTCTCTTCAAGAGGACTGCCATGCTGCCTTTCCGGCTGATCGACCGAGTCAAATTCATACTGGAACGCCAGCTCGT
The DNA here is from genome assembly GCF_045057155.1 of Marinobacter flavimaris. Classification (NCBI taxonomy): domain Bacteria; kingdom Pseudomonadati; phylum Pseudomonadota; class Gammaproteobacteria; order Pseudomonadales; family Marinobacteraceae; genus Marinobacter; species Marinobacter flavimaris. The sequence continues at coordinate 3,014,685 of NZ_CP171359.1, read as the reverse complement.
CAAAGGCGCGGGATTTCAGCTTCTCGTGGTCGGTGTTTTCATTGGCCTGATCTCGTTAATCGGTGGCCTGCTTGTGGTTCCCCAGGGCGGCGACTTCGAGGATCCGGGCTCGGCAATCTGGTGGGCGTTTCTTCGGTTGACCGATCCAGGTTACCTGGGTGACGACGTTGGCACCTGGCAGCGCTTTGTCTCGACCCTGCTGACTATCAGCGGCTATGTGGTTTTCATGGGCACTCTGGTGGCGATCCTGACACGGTGGTTGATCGCTAAAATGGCGGATCTTGAGAGAGGCCTTACGCCGGTTACGCTGAAGAATCATGTGGTGGTGCTGGGCTGGACCAGCCAGACCCTCCCGTTGCTCTCCGAGCTGTTGGGCTCCAGTGGCCGGGTGCGCCGTTTTCTGGAAAAGCACGATGCCCAGAAGCTCAACCTCGTGGTGTTGTCTGAGGAGGCGTCTGCAGCCCAGGTTCATGAGTTGCGCACCGAGCCTGGTATCGGGCGCCGGGCCCGCCAGATCATCCTGCGATCGGGATCCGCAATCCAGCCGGATGCCCTGCACCGGGTGGCTTGCCTGGATGCAGCGGCGGTTATCGTGCCCAGCGCGGCCCACGAAGCTGGCAGCCTGGTCACATCGGACGTGGAGACGGTCAAGGCGCTGCTGTCCATAGCCGCGCAGGCAAGGCATTTTCAGTCCTCGTTGCCGTTTGTGGTGGCCGAGATCCAGGACGTCCGCAAACTCCCGGTGATAGAGCGGGCCTACCCCGGGGCCGTGGAGGTCGTGGCAGGCGATGCCACCATCAGTCGCCTGATGGTGCAGAACATCCTTCATCCTGGCCTGTCTGAAGTGTTCAACGAGCTGCTGACAGCCGGTGAGGGTAACGAGATCTATATCCGCGGAGGCGAGTCGCTGGCAGGCATGACGCTGGGCGAGCTGGCGGCCGCCCGGCCCGAAGTCATCGTGCTGGGGCTGTTGAAACCCAGCGGTTCAGGATGGGACGTCCAGTTGCTGGCGTCCTCAGACTCACCCATTGCATCGGCTGATCGGGTGGTCATCATGGCCCGGGATTACTCCGAGACCGAGCCGAATCCCAAAAAGGCGCCCTTGCCTGCCTTGGTGAGAGGGCAGGCGGTGCGGGTTGAGCGGCCCGTGGACCAGATGAATCACCGGGTTCTGGTCTTAGGCTGGAACCGACGCGTGCCCAGCCTGATCGCGGAGTTCCTCAGCTATGGCCACCGTCATTTTGAGGTGGATCTGGTCTCCGTGGTTCCCAAAGCCGAACGGGAACAGGCCATTGCACGCTATGTCGACAATTCGGGCCGCCTGACCTGTCGGCATATCGAGGCGGACTACATGGTGGAGGGGGAGCTCCGCCGGATAGGGCCGGCGGGCTACGATACCGTGATCCTGCTGAGCAGTGACCGGCTGGCTTCTGGTGAAGAGGCCGATGCCCGGGCGATGGTGGGGTACCTGCAGCTTGAGGACATCCTGGCCGATTTTGCCCGGAGGCCTCAACTGATCATGGAGTTGAGCGACCCCGACAACCGGCACCTGCTGGATGGGCATCAGAGCGAGATGATGATCAGCCCCATGATTCTCAGTCATGTTCTGGCGCAGGTGGCGTTGCGGCGCGAGCTTCGCATCGTGCTGGATGAACTGTTCACCGTTGGCGGTGCCGAGATCCAGTTCCGGGATCCGGCGGATTACCCTTTGCCCGCCAGTGCGACGTTTCAGGTGCTGGAAAAAACGGTGGCGGCCGAAGGTGAACTGGCACTCGGGATATTTCGGCACCGTGCCAATGAAAGCGGGCGCCACCTGCAGCTGAACCCGCCCCGCAAGGACTACCTTGAGTTACAGCCGGGTGACCGGTTGGTGGTGCTTTGCATGACCTGAATGCCGGTCAGTCGATGCTGTCGAGCAGGGCCGCCATGATGTCGTCCATGACCACAAAGCCTTTGAGATCATTGTCGGCCAGCACCAGAAGGCGCTTTACCCGGTATTTGCTCATCAGGCTGGCAGCGTGTCGGACGTTCAGATTCTCGCCAACGCTGATGACAGGCTTGGCGCAGGCGTCGTAAACGTTCAGAAGGTCGATGTCGCCGTCTTCGGCAATAACCGTTTTCAGCACGTTGGTATAGGTGATCAGACCCCAGGCATCGTGCTCGCTCTGTTTCTCCACCACCAGTGATTTCACCGAGTGCCTCTTCATCAGAGAGAGCGCCTCACGGATGGTGGCAAACGGAGTAATGGTGATAATGTCCCGGACCATCACATCTTTAACCAGTTTCATCGTTGTTCTCCGGATACAGTGAACATTTCAGGTGTTGTTCGAATTTCTCGACCTGTGACATATCGATCCCTCCCAGGTGTTCCAGGGGCAGGGTGAACACAAGTCCCTGTGAATCGGTGTGGTCGGGCATGAGAATTTTCTGGATGGCTTTCAGAATATCAAGTGAAAGGCCCTTCTCCAGTACCATCAGCAAAACGCTCTGGCTGCCGTCGTAGGTCAGCCCGAAGAAGGTCTTCCGGGCGGCGTTACTGATGCCCCGGCCCGACAGCACCGTTATGCCCCCGGCGCCCAGGTCTCTTGCCGCATCCACACAGTCCTGCTCCCGATCCTCGGGAACAATGGCAACCAGTACGGAAAATTTCATGGCTCTGTTTTCCTCTGCTTAGCAAGCATTTCAACAATGATGGCATAGCCCATCACCGTGACAATCGGAAAGATCGACGCGAAGGCAATCAGGCCAAAACCGTCGATCAGTACGTTACGGCCCTCTATGTTGCTAGCCAGGCCAATGCCCAGTGCGGTCACCAGGGGCACGGTGACCTCGGAGGTGGTGACGCCACCGAGATCGTAGGCCAGGGGAATGATGTACCTGGGTGCCAGCGCGGTCAGAAAGATGACCAGAATATAGCCGCCGATGATGTACTGGTGTATCGAATCGCCACTGATAATCCGGTGTACTCCGAGGGTTATGCCCACGGCCACCCCGACCGCCACGATGATCCTGATGGCGTTGCCATTGATGGTTCCGGCCGCCGCCTGTTCTGCCTGGTGCCCGATAGCGATCAGCGCAGGTTCGGCCATGGTGGTGGCAAAACCGATCATGAACGCAAAGAGGTAGACGAAGGCGAAACCCTCCATGCTCATCAACTGCTCGGCCATGCTGGTGCCAATGGGAAACAGGCCCAGTTTCAGGCCGACAACGAAGGCATAGAGCCCCAGGACAACCAGTGCAAATCCGGACAGAATCCTGCGGGGATTGGTCAGCCCCCGGCGCAGGACCAGGTACTGGAAGAACAGGATGGTGATAATGATCGGGAGCACATCACGGACCATTTCAGCCAGGTCCAGCAACATCGCGAGCACAAGCGGGGCGTCCTCCACATTTGCATTGGCAACCAGAGCCGGCAAAACGGACGGATCCGCGGTTTCCCCGGAATAGACAACAATCCCGTACAGCTGAACGGTGATCATGGGCACCATGACTGCAAGCGCGACCAGTCCGAACCCGTCCATTAGCGGATTACGCCCGCGGATGGAGGCAGCAAGACCAATGCCCAGGGCTGCAATCAGGGGAACGGTGACGATATTGGTGGTCACACCGCCGGAATCGTAGGCGAGTCCGACAATCTCCGGCGGCGCAAACCCAGTGATGATGACAACCACGATATAGCCGATGATCATGAACCAGTGCAGCGGGTAACCGAAGATGGTCCGGAACACGCCCAGGGCAACCACCAGCCCGACAGAGACGGCTACCAGTATCCTGAGCGTCAGGGCTTTGATCCTGCCTTCGCTGATTTCCTCGGCCTGCTGGGCTACGGCAATCAGCGCGGGTTCTGCCACCACCGCCGAGAAACCCATGGCAAAGCCGAACGAAAGCAGAATGGGCACTGAACCCCGTCGGGCAAACTGATTGGAGAGACTCTTGCCGACCGGAAAAATGCTTAATTCAAGGCCCTGGAGGAACAGGGCAACCCCCACGGCCACGATCAGTAAGCCAATGGCCATCGCCAATGTGTTCTCCGGCACTTGCTGGAGAATGACGAGCTGAAAGAAGGCCACGACAGCGATGATTGGAAACAGGTTCTTCAGGGCGTGCAGAAGGGAATGACTGAAAGCTCGCATATAGAACACTGTTCACGCCTGATGGGTTCTGATGGGAAATGATCATTGTTCACAATAACAATAGCTACTGTTTCAGCGTTGATCCATCTCAAAAGCCGATCCTGTTCTTCATTCACCAAAAAAATGCCGAAAATAGATTATATAAATTTCAATTATAAATTTGAAACCACTAAAGTAACCATCAATGTCAGCGCTTCGCTCAAAAAGTGAGCAGGTTGTTGGCTTCGGAAGTTGCTGTACGCTTCTCCGCATCGACTTAGAAAACCAACGTAGAAAGGATTGAGACAATGCCCTACGCACAAGACGTTGACCAGATTGCTTCCCTGTTGAAGCAGCACCCGACCTGGAATGCTATCAACCCGAAGCACGCCGCTCGCATGCGCGCCCAGAACAAGTTCAAGACTGGTCTGGATATCGCGAAGTACACCGCCAGGATCATGCGCGAAGACATGGCGAACTACGATCAGGACACCGCCCAGTACACCCAGTCCCTGGGCTGCTGGCACGGCTTTATCGGTCAGCAGAAGATGCTGTCCATCAAGAAGCACTTCGGCACCACCAAGCGTCGCTACCTGTACCTGTCTGGCTGGATGGTTGCTGCCCTGCGTTCCGAGTTCGGTCCGCTGCCTGACCAGTCCATGCACGAGAAGACTGCCGTATCCGGCCTGATCGAAGAGCTGTACACCTTCCTGCGTCAGGCAGATGCCTGGGAACTGAACCACCTGTTCCGTGCCCTGGAAGAAGCCGAGAACGCCGGCGACAACGCCAAGGCTGACGAGCTGATCAGGCAGATCGATAACCACGAAACTCATGTTGTGCCGATCATTGCCGACATCGACGCCGGTTTCGGTAACGCCGAAGCGACCTACCTGCTGGCCAAGCAGATGATCGAAGCCGGTGCCTGCTGCATCCAGATCGAGAACCAGGTGTCTGACGAGAAGCAGTGTGGTCACCAGGACGGCAAGGTAACTGTTCCCCACGCCGACTTCCTGTCCAAGATTAACGCCGTTCGTCTGGCGTTCCTGGAGCTGGGTGTGGACGACGGTGTTATCGTTGCCCGTACCGACTCCCTGGGCGCTGGCCTGACCCAGAAGATCGCCGTAACCGAAGAGCCGGGCGATCTGGGTGACCAGTACAACAGCTTCATCGACGGTGAAGTGATCGAGAAGGCTGAAGACATCAACAACGGCGACGTTGTCATCAAGCAGAAGGGCCAGCTGGTTCGTCCGAAGCGTCTGGCTTCTGGCCTGTTCCAGTTCAAGCCGGGCACTGGCGAAGACCGTGTTGTGCTGGACTGCATCACCAGCCTGCAGAATGGTGCCGACCTGCTGTGGATCGAAACCGAGAAGCCGCACGTTGGTCAGATCGCTGCCATGGTTAACCGCATCAAGGAAGTGGTGCCCGACGCCAAGCTGGTCTACAACAACAGCCCGTCCTTCAACTGGACCCTGAACTTCCGTCAGCAGGTATTCGACGCATGGAAGGAAGAAGGCAAGGACGTTTCTGCCTACGACCGCGACAAGCTGATGAGCGAAGAGTACGACAACACCGAGCTGGGTCAGCTGGCCGACGAGTGGTGCCGTAACTTCCAGCGTGACGGTTCACGCGAAGCGGGTATCTTCCACCACCTGATCACGCTGCCGACTTACCACACCGCGGCCCTGTCTACCGACAACCTGGCCAAGGGTTACTTCGGTGACGAAGGCATGCTGGCCTACGTGGCTGGTGTACAGCGCAAGGAAATCCGTCAGGGTATCGCTACCGTTAAGCACCAGGACATGGCTGGTTCCAACATCGGTGACGACCACAAGGAATTCTTCGCTGGTGAAGCGGCCCTGAAGGCCGGTGGTAAAGACAACACCATGAACCAGTTCGGTTAATAGAACAGTTCAGTTGTCTCTTCCGGAGTAATCCGGAAGCCACAAAAACCCCGCCTCGGCGGGGTTTTTTCGTTGAGGCGAGGATATTTGGTGTATCGCTCGTGATGTGTTCGATACTGTAACCTGAAGAGAAACAAGCTCGGTGCCAACCGGAGGGAAGGTGTTGAACACGGATCAGGCCATTGTTTTTTCGATACTGGGTATCGCCCTGGTGCTGTTCGTCTGGAACCGAATCCGGTTCGATCTGGTCGCCCTGCTGGCGCTTCTCGCCGTTGCCGTCGCCGGGATCGTGCCGGCGGATCAGCTATTCGATGGCTTTGGCCACCCGGCGGTTGTGACTGTGGCGGCGGTTCTGGTGATCAGTCAGGGACTGGTCAATGGCGGTGTGGTTGACCGCCTGGCCCGCCTGCTGGGCAAGGTCGGACACCGGCCGACTCTGCAGGTGTTGATGCTGACCTCGGTGGTGGCTCTCTGCTCGGGCTTTATCAATAACGTCGGTGCGCTTGCACTTCTGATGCCGGTGGCAATCTGGATGTCCAGGGAAGCCGGTCGGTCGCCCTCGCTGCTGCTGATGCCCCTGGCGTTTGGCTCCCTGCTGGGTGGGACCATGACCCTGATCGGCACGCCTCCGAATATCATCATTGCCAGTTACCGGGAAACGGGTTCCTTTGGCATGTTTGATTTCGCGCCGGTGGGCCTGGCGATAACCCTGGCTGGCATCGCCTTTATCACTCTGGCGGGGTGGCGTCTGACGCCCAGACGGGGGAAACCCGATGACGGCGGCAAGCTGTTCAGCGTGGGGGATTATGTTACTGAGCTTCGGGTTCCGGACGATTCCTCGCATATTGGCGCAACACTGCATAGCCTGCTGACACAGGCTGACGCCGAGAAGGATGTGGTGGTGCTCGCGCTGATCCGGGATGACAAGCGGTCACTGGCACCATCGACGTTTTCCGTGCTGCGCGGCGATGATCTGCTCCTGGTGGAAGCGGATACCGATGCCTTGCAGGACTTTCTGGACAGCACCGGGCTCGAGTTGGCGAGAGTGGAGGAAGCCTCTTCAGAAGCGTCCGATCAGGAAGAACCAGAGTCGGGAAAGCCGGGCGAAAAGTCCCTGTCTGAGGGCGACGTGCGTTTGATCGAAGCGGTCATCACGCCGGAATCGGGGCTGATCGGAAAAACCGCCAACAGGCTCAATCTTCGCGAGCAGAACGGTCTCAACATCGTTGCGATTGCGCGTCAGGGTCAGCGGTTGCAGCGACGTCTGGGTGATATTCGTTTTCAGGCTGGCGACATCCTTCTGGTCCAGGGCGAGGAGGAAACCTTGAGTGTCACGCTTCAGGGGCTCGGCTGCCTGCCCCTGGCCGAGCGGGGTCTCCGGTTTGGCAGGGAGCGCAACTCCCTTCTGGCTGGCGGCCTTTTTATCGCCGCCATTGCGTTGATTGTGGTTGGCTGGTTATCTCCCCCGGTCGCGCTGGTCGCCTGCGCCGTGGTCATGGTTCTCAGCAAGGTTCTCAGCAACCAGGAAGCCTACCGGGCGATTGACTGGCCCGTTATCGTTCTGCTGGCCGCCATGATTCCTGTGGGGCAGGCCCTCGAGACTACCGGTGGGGCAGAATTGATCGCGTCCTGGATGCTGATGCTGGGCTCCGGAGGCGATGCCTGGGTGGTTGTTACGATTATCCTTACGGGCACAATGCTGCTGTCGAACGTTGTGAACAACGCGGCAGCGGCCATCCTGGTTGCGCCGATTGCCTTGAGTCTTTCCGGGCAGCTTGGCATTGCCGCCGATGCCATGTTGATGGCGGTGGCGGTTGGCGCCTCCTGCGCCTTTCTGACCCCGGTAGGGCATCAATCCAATGCTCTGGTTATGGAGCCCGGAGGTTATCGCTTTGGGGACTACTGGCGGCTGGGGCTGCCGCTGTCTCTCCTCGTAACCGTGGTAGCTGTGCCAGTCATTCTGGCGGTCTGGGCGTGACGCCGTTTAACCGGTGTCTGTACTCTCTGTTATGCTGTTACTCATCTGTTTTGATGGGTGACTGGCACGATGGCAGTGATTGAGCAAATCGATCTGGCAAAGTCGGAATTGCTGGAGCAGCTTGAATGGACAAGGAAGCGAACCGAGACCCTCGTGTGTTCTCTTCCCGAGACCGCGCTGGACGTTCCCTACCATCCGGGCGTCAATCCACCGCTCTGGGAAATGGGGCATGCGGCCTTCTTTTACGAAGTCTTCGTCTTCAACCTGCTGGATGGCACACCGAGCCATGATCCTGCCATGGACGACCTGTGGGATTCGTTCCACATCGAACACCGGGATCGATGGAACCGCGAGTTGTTTCCGGGGCGGCAGAAAACCCTCGACTACTTCAATCTCATCTATGATCGAGTGGCCGAGCGGATCGAGAAGCAACCGTTAACCGACCAGGCCCGTTACCTCTACCGCTACGCAATCTACCACCAGAACATGCACATCGAGTCTATGATCTGGTGCCGTCAGACCGTCGGCTACCCGGCTCCGCCGGGTACTGATTTTTACCGACCGGCGCCAGGTGACTCGCATCAGGGAGACGCCTGTGTTCCGGCAGGAGAGTGGCTGATCGGGATGCCGGGTGAGTCCGGGCAGTACGCCAGTGACGATTTTGCCTTCGACAATGAAAAGCCATGGTTTACCGTGAAGCTGGAATCGTTCGCGATTTCAAAATGCCTGGTCAGCAACCGGGAGTTTATGCAGTTTGTGGAAGACGGTGGCTACCGGCGGCCAGAGCTCTGGTCTTTTGGCGGGCGGAAATGGCTTCAGACCGAAACCGATGTTGCCCTGGTTCACGGCAGTGACGAGCCTTTTATACGGACGCCCCGCCACCCGCTTTACTGGCGCTGGCATGATGAGCAGTGGCAGGAGCGGGTGTTCGATCGCTGGCAGCCGCTCAATCCGGATGCACCGGTCACTCACGTGACATTCTGGGAGGCGGAGGCCTGGTGCCGTTGGGCGGGGCGTCGGCTGCCGACGGAATACGAGTGGGAAGTCGCGGCTCTGGGCAATCGCCCGGGCGAGCCCTTCCGGCGCTTTCCCTGGGGCAACTCGGCGCCGACCGAACAGCTGGCGGATCTCAACGGGCGCGCCATGGCGCAGAGCCCGGTGTTCGACTTTCCTGCGGGTGACAGTCCGTTCGGCTGCCGGCAGATGACTGGCACGGTCTGGGAGTGGACCGGCGATCAGTTCCTGCCCTACGACGGTTTCAAAGTGGATATGTACCCTTTCATGTCCACCCTGCAGTTCGGTGATCACAAAGTCACCAAGGGGGGCAGTTGTGCAACGTCATCCTGCCTTATCCGGGGTACCTATCGGCAGGCCTATCTTCCGCTTCGGAACGACGTATACACTGGTTTTCGAACCTGCGCGCTCGAAAAGCCCTGAACGTCGACTGTAATCGCCGATACAGTTAATCAGGTTTGCCGACAACCAGGGATGGTTTGGCGGGCTTTTTATCGATCAGATGACTGGCAAGGGCCACGCCGGTTTCACTCATGGTCAGGTAGGCTTCATCGGCCCCGGCTTCCCGGATCTGTTTTGCCTCATCTTCATACATGGTGTGGGCCACGATAAAACCCTTGAAACCCAGTTTGCGCAGCATTCGGGCGGCGATCAGTTTGCCTTCTATGTCACCCATTGCCAGGATCACCGACTGCACTGCAGGCATGTGCAACCCGTTCCAGAAGGACGCATCCTCGGCATCAGCAAAAACCACGTTGCGGCCTTCTTTCTGGTGTTGACTGGCTTTTGCAGGGTCGGAATCCAGCCCCATCAGTTTGGGCTGATCCTCGCAGAGCCAGTCGTAGGCTGCGGTCCCTGTCCGCCCCATGCCCATGATCAGGACGCGGGTATCCCCGAGGGAAATCGGTTGTTCATCGGGATGATGTTTGCTGCCTTCAAAGCGGCTGAGATCCTGGGAGTAACGTTCATAAAGGCCGTGCGCAAACCGGTTGATCGGGGCAGAAACCAGGAACGACAGCGACACCGAAATTGCCAGAGGGACCAACCACTCCGGCAAGGCAACGCTTGCCACAATCAGGCCGAATTCGCTGTAGTTGGTCAGTGCCAGGGCGCTCAGGAAGCCGCTGCGGGCCCGTAAACGGAAGGCCAGCAGCAGGAAGAAGAACAGGATGCCTTTCAGTGGCAGCACCAGCCCCGCAATGATTGCGAAAATGAGCGCATCCCCGTCGGGCAGACCGCCAATGCCAATCTGTAGGAAGAAACCCACCAGGAACACTTCCTTGACGCTCCAGAGCGACTTGGAGAGTTCCTGCGACCGGGGGTGATTGGCCAGCATGGCACCGAAAACCAGCGCGCCGAGCTCCGAGCTGAGGCCGACGGCCTCAAAGCCAAGCCCGCCGACAACGAGTGCCAGAAGCAGTCCCAGGAGCACCAGCAGTTCGTCGTGGCCGCTGGCATCGAGCAACCGGAACAGCAGAGGGCGAAGCAGGGGAAGTCCGAATACAATCAGGGCCCATTCGGAGGGCGTTTTACCAGCGGCCAGGCTCATGACAACCAGGGCGATCAGATCCTGCATGATCAGGATGCCGATGGCGACCCGGCCATGGAACGCCCGCAGTTCCCGTTTGGATTCAAGAACCTTGGCGGCCAGCACCGTGCTCGAGAATGACAAGGCGATGGCCAGCATCAGCGCGGTCGACCAATCGAGGTCCATCAACAGGTAGACACCGGGGGTAAATACCGCGCAGGTGATGCCAAAGTGCAGAAGGCTGCCGCCAATCACTTCCGGACTGACGATGGATCGGAGCTTCAGCTTCAGCCCCACGGTAAACAGCAACAGGAGTACGCCAAGATGCGCAATGTGCTGGAGAACGTCGGTCTCCTCGATCACCACACCGGTGGCTTCGGCGATGCCACTGAGCACAAAGCCGGCAGCCAGGTAGCCAACAAGAGGGGGGAGGCCAACAAGCTTGACCAGCAGGCCAAGGCCGAAGGCAAAGGTAATCCAGATCGCTTCAGGCATGGGATATCAGTTCGGACGTCAAAAGCACAATGGTTGTTAGGCTACCCTGTTTTGCGGTGCCCTTGTAGTCGCTGAAGGTGGAATGCGGAAACTATTGCTCAAATGAGCCTCACTCGACCGGCTGCCCGATAAAGGTCCGGAACAGTTCTGCGGATTCCGCCGGGGCCTCCACCATCGGTGCGTGGCCGATACCGTCCATCAGTTCCAGCCTGGCATTCGGGATTGCTGCTGCGAACACCTCGCCGTTTCGGTAGTTGATCACCCGGTCTTCCTTGCCCCAGATGATCAGGACCGGGGCCTGAATCCTGGTGATGGCATTGCGGAAGTCCGACTCGAAACCGGCATCACGAATCGCCGCAAAAATGACCTCGTTGATGTCTCGATTGGCGATGGCCCGCTCTTCCATCACGCCCATGATCGGCCAGGGCACAAAGGGCTCTTTCTCGAGAGCGAACTCCATGAGCCGCTCGAAGTCACCGGGCTTTTTGGGGATCAGGGGGTTGTCCCCCTCCATCACAAGATCCACCAGTTCGCTTTCATACTCGAGAATGCCCGCGGGGTCGAACAGCACCGCTGATTTCACTTTGCCGGGATAGTTGGCTGCATAGAGTGCGGTAATCGCACCTCCCATGGAATTTCCCATGATGTGGGCATCCTCGACCGACAGTGCCTCCAGAATCTTTGCGACGTAGCCTGCCTGATCTTCCAGGCGGTAGCCGATGTCGAGGGGCTTGCTGCTGTCACCATGCCCCGGCAGATCGATCGCATAGACATTGAAGTCGTCGGTCAGGTGGCCGGCCAGACGGGTCCAGTTGTCCTTGTTGGCCCCGAAGCCATGGATCATGACGATGGTGTCGCCTGCGCTCATTTCCTGGTTCCTGAGATAGGCGATGTCAAGGTTGCCCACTGCCACGCTCGCCGCCTCCAGACCCGCCGATGATCGTTCAAAATCAATCGCGGTCTGGTAGATGTCCTGACGAGAGCAGGCACTGAACAGCAGGGAAGCGGCCAGTATGATCAGCAGGTATACCGGTGACGGGCGGCGCATCGAAGGGACTCCTTTGGGCGATGTGGTCGGAACTTTGTGTCCGCAGTCTACCTTACTCTCGGGCCGGAGAATGGGAATTGCTTCCCCTGCCCGGCATAAAAAAAGACCCGGCCAACGGGCCGGGTCTCATCAGTGGGCCATTCACAGCGGGTTCGCCCGGAAACCAGGCCAACCCGGTCATTCGTCAGAAATTAACGCTTAACCCCAGTGAAGCGGTGCGCGGCAGGTTCGCCATGGCGCCATCGGGCAAACGTGAGACAATTTGCTGTTCATCGAACAGGTTGTCCACTTTCAGGAAGACATCGGCACTGGCGGTCAGTGCGTAGCGGCTGATGAAATCGACCAGGAACAGGGACTCGGTCTCGTCCAGTTTCGTGGCGGTGTTGTTGCATCCCGCGCTGACACACATCTCATCGACGTAGGTGGCCACAAGGTAGTTGTCCCAGCCACTCGGGTGTTCCATGCCTGTCCGGAAGCTCATCTGGTTTTCAGGTACGTCCTTGAGCTGCTCGCCTTTTTTCAGGCCCGAAGCGGCATTGTCCTTGCTGATTTCCGCCTGGGTAAAGGTGTAGGTAAGGCTGACCGGAAGGTAGAACTCGCCTGCCCGGGTGCCGGTCTGGAGCTGGAACTCAACACCGGAAATTTCAGCCTCGCCGGTTACAAAACTGCCAGAGGTGGCGCCATTGCTGCACGGCGAGCCCACGGAACAGTTTTCGGCCTTGTTGGAGAAGTCGCTGTAGAAGCCGATCATTTCCGCGAAGAACGCATTGCCAAAGTACCGGAGGCCGGCCTCCCAGTTCTTGCTGGTTTCCGGATCTTCGTTTGCCTTGGCACCACCTCCGAGAGGGGAGAAACCCCGGTGCACGCCACCCAGAACCTGCCAGCTTTGGGACAGGTCATAGGTAAAGGAAGCGCCGGGCAGGAGTTCAGCACTGTCATTGGCGCGGGTGCTGTCGACGGTTGTGCGGCCGGGATCCGCGTATTGGGTGCGGCTGGTCTGTACATCCTCGTAGCGCAGGGCGAGGTTAACGCTGAGCTTGTCCGTCGCCTGCCAGGTGTCGAGCGCCCAGAAGCTCAGGGCTTCGCCGGTCTCAAAGCGATTATTGCTGCCCGTGGGGGCGACAGTGTTCTGGAACACCAGAGAGCCGTTGACCTGGTCATAAACATCGACCGGCTGGAAACGATCCATTTCATCTTCGTGGTAGCGGGCGCCGAAATCAAACTGGTGGCTGCCCATGTCGACATCAAAGTTTACCTGCACGCCCTCGGACAGGTAGTCCCTGGCGTTGTTTTTGTAATCCAGGCCGCTGGCGTCAACTGTGCCGTCCAGAATACCCTGGGCATTGGCGTCGCCGCCGTTTGCCGAGTCGATGATGCTTCCGCCGCCGCTGAGCTTGAACCAGTTCCGCTTGAAGTCGTTGCGATAGAGGGTGGCCGTGCTGCTTACGGTATTACTCCAGTCGAACTGATGGGTCAGGCTGATACCGGAGTGGGTATTGTTCATCTGGTCGATGCTGGACAACCCGTAACGCCGGTTCGGATCCTGGCTGAAGTCCGCATCGGTCAGGCCGAGGTAACTGGAGTTGGAGGTTTCCTCGGAGTATTGCAGCTTGGCGGTCACGCTCTGGCGCTCTCCCTGCCAGCGCAGCTTGCCGACATAGTCTTCGATATCAAAGCCGGTATCGCGGTTACTGCGGTCAATCTCCTTGAAGCCTTTCGCGGAGCGCTGGACGGTCTCAAGCAGGTAGCCCCAGTCGCCGGCCGTGTCACCATAGGTTACATGAACGTCGGTGGAGCCGCGGTCGTTGGTGACTGTCTCAACATAGCCCTGCCGCTGATCGGGAATGGGTGTGGAAATCAGGTTGATGACACCACCGGTGGTTTGCGGGCCATAGCGCAGCAGCGGGGCACCCTTGAGTACTTCCAGCGAGGACATGCGCTTCAGTGTCGGAAAATAATAGGCGGCCGGATTGGAGTAGGGCGCCGGTGCGATCAGAATGCCATCTTCCATCAGGGTAATATTACTGCTGCGCTCGGCCGTGGCGCCGCGGATGCCGATATTGGGGCGCAGGCCCAGGCCTTCTTCTTCCCGCACATAGACGCCCGGGACGGTTTTCAGCACCTGGTTGATGTCGGTCTCAACCTCGGTTTTCAACTGCGCCTCACCAACGACGTAGCCTGACCCTGGCAAGGTCTGGGCTGCGGACGCATCGCCAATGATTTCCATGGGTTCAAGCATCTGGGGCTGATCATCGCCGACTGCCCAACTGGCGCCCGGGGCAAGGCTGACAGCCACGGCCAGTGATAAGCGGGAAGGTTTAAACATGTGGTTAATCTCCATTACCATTTGTTTTTCGAAATGTAAGTGACAATCATTACTATTACGTTCGGGCGAAACTTTACGGTTCCGTAACTATAAAGTCAATAGTCAGTGCTTATGACGCAGGCAGGTGTCAGGTCAGGCGAAGAAATCCCCGGTCGGCCGGGGATTGAGAATAGGATCGGATCGGTCGGCCAGGCTCAGTGGGTCTCGCGGCCGATGGCGCGGTGGCCGATGTCCTTGCGATAAAACACGCCATCCCACCGGATCCGGGAGGCCAGCTCATACGCACGCTTCTGTGCTTCGGTGACGGTATTGCCCAGAGCCGTGGCGCAGAGCACCCGACCGCCGTTGGTAACCACCTGGTCTCCGTTGAGACGGGTGCCGGCGTGAAACACTTTCTCGCCTTCGGTCTCGGTGTCCGGCAGGCCGGAAATGGCGTCGCCCTTGTTATAGCTGCCCGGGTAACCCCCGGCTGCCAGCACGATACCGACGGAGGCGCGGTCATCCCATTCGGAATCGCACTGGTCGAGCTTGCCGTCGATGGCCGCGTCGCAGAGTTCCACAAGGTCCGACTTCATCCGCAGCATGATCGGCTGGGTTTCCGGGTCGCCAAAACGGCAGTTGAACTCGATCACCTTGGGGGTGCCGCTGTTGTCAATCATCAGGCCGGCGTAGAGGAACCCCTTATAGGGATGGCCCTCGGCCGCCATGCCGCGCACGGTCGGATAGATCACTTCATCCATGATGCGCTGATGAACATCCGCGGTCACCACCGGGGCCGGCGAGTAGGCGCCCATGCCACCGGTATTGAGACCGGTGTCGCCGTCGCCCACGCGTTTGTGATCCTGGGAGGTGGCCATGGCCAGAACGTGCTCGCCATCCACCATCACGATAAAGCTGGCTTCTTCGCCTTCCAGAAACTCTTCGATGACGACACGGCTACCGGCATCACCAAACGCGTTCCCGGCCAGCATGTCGCGGATGGCATCTTCGGCTTCTTCCAGGGTCATCGCAACGATCACGCCTTTGCCGGCAGCCAGGCCATCGGCTTTGACGACGATTGGAGCGCCCTGCTGGCGAACATAGGCCAGGGCTTCGTCCACATCAGTGAAGTTGCCGTAGCCGGCTGTCGGGATTTTGTGGCGCGCCAGAAAATCCTTGGTGAAAGCCTTGGAGCCCTCAAGCTGGGCGGCGCCTGCGCTCGGGCCGAAGACCCTGAGGCCCCGCTGTTCGAATTTATCCACGATACCCGCTACCAGGGGAGCTTCAGGGCCGACAATGGTGAGCCCTACATTGTTGGTCGCCGCGAAGTTGGCCAGGCCGTCCAGATCCATCACGTCGATGTCGACGTTTTCCAGGCCGGCCTCCCGGGCGGTGCCGGCGTTACCGGGCGCCACGAACACGCGATCCGCTTTTGGGGACTGGGCGGCTTTCCAGGCCAGGGCGTGTTCACGCCCGCCGTTGCCGATCACAAGAATATTCATGAGTTTCCTACCTTGAAGCCGGTTAACCCGGGGTCAGAACTGTGGTTCTGACCCCACATTCACGTATTAATGCCTGAAATGGCGCATACCGGTGAAGACCATGGCGATGCCGTGCTCGTTTGCCGCATTGATCACTTCCTGATCGCGCATGGAGCCACCAGGCTGGATGACAGCGGTGATACCAGCCGCCGCAGCAGCGTCAATGCCGTCGCGGAACGGGAAGAAGGCATCGGACGCCATGACCGACCCTTTCACTTCCAGGCCCTCGTCGGCGGCCTTGATACCGGCAATCTTCGCGCTGTAAACACGGCTCATCTGGCCAGCGCCGACGCCGATGGTGCGACCCGCCTTGGCATAGACAATGGCGTTGGATTTGACGTATTTAGCCACTTCCCAGGCAAACAACAGGTCGTTGAGTTCCTGCTCGGAGGGCTGGCGCTCAGTGACCACCTTGACGTCCTCCATGGCCACCATGCCCAGGTCCCGGTCCTGAACGAGCAGACCACCGGTTACACGCTTGTAATCCATGGAACGGGCACGGTCGCCGTCAAACTCGCCGCACGCAAGCAGACGCACGTTCTTCTTTGCGGCTACCAGTTCCACTGCTTCCGGAGCAACGGTCGGCGCGATGATCACTTCCACAAACTGGCGATCAATGATGGCTTTGGCAGTTTCCGCATCCAGCTCACGGTTGAAGGCGATGATGCCACCAAAAGCCGATGTGGGGTCCGTGGCGAACGCCAGGTCGTAGGCCTGACGGATATCGGCGCCGATCGCCACACCACAGGGATTGGCATGTTTGACGATCACGCAGGCCGGATCCGCGAAAGGCTTCACGCATTCCAGGGCGGCATCGGTATCGGCCACGTTGTTGTAGCTGAGCTCCTTGCCCTGAAGCTGTTTGGCCGTGGCCACGCAGGCTTCCTTGGGGTTGCGCTCGGCGTAGAATGCGGCGCGCTGATGCGGGTTTTCGCCATAACGCATGTCCTGGACCTTCACGTACTGGGCGTTGAAGGTGCGGGGGAAATCAGCGTTGTCGTTATCCGGCGTGCGGCCGCCCAGATAGTTGGCGATGGCGCCATCGTAGCCAGCGGTGTGCTCAAACGCTTTTACGGCCAGATCGAACCGGGTGCTGTAGGTCAGTTGGCCATCGTTGGCCTCCAGTTCCTTGAGGACCCGGCTGTAATCACTGGCGTTGACCACGATGGCGACGTCGTTGTGGTTCTTGGCAGCAGCGCGAACCATGGTCGGACCGCCGATATCAATGTTCTCGATAGCGGTCGCCAGATCACAGTCCGGCTTTGCAACGGTCTCCTCGAAGGGGTAGAGATTGACCACAACCATATCGATAGGGCTAATGCCATGCTCGGACATCACCGCATCGTCAGTGCCCCGGCGCCCGAGAATCCCGCCATGAATCTTCGGGTGCAGGGTTTTTACACGGCCATCCATCATCTCGGGAAAGCCGGTGTAGTCGGAGACTTCGGTTACCGGGATGCTGTTTTCTTTCAGGAGCCGGTAAGTGCCACCGGTGGAGAGCAGCTCAACGCCGCGTTCGGTCAGGGCACGGCCGAAATCGACGATGCCGGTTTTATCACTCACGCTGATCAAAGCGCGACGGACGGAGGTGTTAGCCTGGTTTGCCATGGGTCACTTTCTTCGCTGGAGATGAACGAATAAGGGCCTCGCGAATGGTGTCCGGGAGGCCCTCTTCAAATCAGGGTGTCTGGATTATAGCAGACCGTACTGCTTCAGCTTTTTGCGCAGGGTCCCGCGGTTCAGGCCCAGCATGGTGGAGGCCTTGGTCTGGTTGTTGCGGGTGTATTTCATCACCTGTTCAAGCAGCGGGGCTTCCACTTCGGAAAGCACCAGCTGGTAGACCTCGGTCACCGGAGCGCCGTCCAGTTGGGCGAAGTAGTTTTTCAGGGCGACCTCAACGCTGTCGCGCAGGGTGACGGTGTTGCCGCTGCTGTTCACCGTCTGCAACTGATGGATATCATCGTTGGCCGGGGTGCTCAGGTTGTCGTTTGCCAAAGTCTCAGCGCTCATGCTGCGAATACCTCTCCATTTCGTAAGCCTGCAAAATACCGTTGAATCGTGTCTCTCTGCTCCAGCGCATCGTCGATCGCGTTGAAGCGTTTGCGGAACTGTTTACCCGGATCGTGGGACTGCAGGTACCAGCTCACGTGTTTTCTGGCAATACGCACGCCCATGGTCTCACCATAGAAAGCATGCAACGCCTGGAGATGCTCGGTCAGAATTTCCTCGACCTCATCAAGCTCCGGTGCGGCCATGTGGCTACCGGTTTCCAGGAAATGCCGGATTTCCCGGAAAATCCAGGGGCTGCCCTGGGCAGCGCGGCCAATCAGCAGGCCGTCGGCGCCGGTATGGCGAAGGACGTCCCGGGCTTTCTCAGGCGATGTAACATCCCCGTTGGCAAACACCGGAATGCTGATGCGGGATTTCACATCGGCGATGGTGTCGTACTCGGCATTGCCCTCGTATTTGTCCGCACGGGTCCGACCGTGAATGGCCACTGCCTGAATGCCGGCATCCTCCGCCATTCGGGCAATAACCAGTGCATTGCGGTTTTCCCGGTCCCATCCGGTTCGCATCTTGAGGGTGACTGGGACATCAACCGCCTGAACCACCGACTCCAGAATGTCGCGAACCAGGGCTTCATCTTTCATCAGGGCGGAACCGGCGGCCTTGTTACAGACCTTCTTGGCCGGGCAGCCCATATTAATGTCGATGATCTGGGCGCCGAATTCCGCATTCTGACGGGCGGCATCGGCCAGCATTTGCGGATCGCCGCCGGCAATCTGCACCGAGCGGGGCTCAGGCTCGCCTTCATGGTTCAGGCGGGTCTGTGATTTGCGCGTATGCCAGAGTTTGCTGTCCGCTATGACCATCTCCGACACCGCCAGACCCGCGCCCAACCTCCGGCACAAAAGACGGAAAGGGCGGTCTGTCACGCCAGCCATGGGCGCAACAATCAAGGGGTTGGGCAAAGTGTACGGCCCGATTTTTGCCGTTGGCAGCATGATCTGAGTCCGTGTCACAGCGGGTTAAGCAAAGGTCGGGCTGAGCGGTTGTTCAATAAGTAACCGATCCAGCATCCGAAGGGCGGTAATGATACCGCCGGGTGGACCATGATTGAAGGGGCTGGGCGGTGAAAAAACTGATTATTTTTCGCCCTTTCTGGTTGACTTTTGTTCTGTACGATGACCGTCGGGAATGGCTGTCGAGTGAATACTTGCTTACGGCATCAGGGTGCGTGGGGGCGGAAGAGGATGTTGTAATTCACCGCGTCACGGCCCGGATCCCGAATGTTGATGGCAATGCGAACGGGAGTATCCGTGGGCATGGCGTCCAGCTCCCGACCTTCGCCGGCCAGGTACTCCTCAGGCGTGAACAGACTCTGTGCCACCACATCGCCATTCAGGTTGGAAAAGGTGAGGGCAATGGCGGGAAAGGGTTGCTCGAAGTCGGCCCGGTTAATGATCACGGCATCGACCACCAGTTGCGAGCGATTATCCGGATCGGTCCGCACCACCAGTTTCCGGCTCTGGATGGCTTCCACATTGATCAGCGGTTTGAGTTCGCAGCCGGCCAGTTCACAGCCTTTCTCATAGAAGGGGCGCAGCTCGGGGATGGCCGACAGTCGATCGAACTGGAACCAGGTTACCTGGGCGATCAGAACACCGATCAGACCCAGTACAATCACGCTCCACACGATCGTACGGACGCCACTTCCACCGGAATCGACAGCAACCGGCTCCCGGCGTAGATCCCGGAAGGGCGGGTCGGCATGGAACGCGTCGGCCGGTCGCTCCGGCTCATCAAAATCGAAACCGGATTCGTCCACAAAGTCATCGAACGGATCAGAATCTTTGGCCGGCCCGGTCGCCGCGGAGGAGGGTGTTCCGGTCTGCTCAAACACCGGTTCTTCCTCCAGGCTCAGCTCAGGGCGAGGTGCTGGCCTCGGCTCCGGTTCGGGAGAGGTGTCTTCAGGTTCCGGTTCGGGGGCAGGCTCGGGGCGCTGGGGGGCAGAAGGTTTTCGGGATGCTGGCTCGTCATCCTGAAGAATGGCTTCGGCCCAGCTCTCATCGACTTGCTCATCGGGGCCGTCGGTGTCAGCGTCTTTGTAATCTGTTTCGTCGCGCTCATCAAAGCTGCGGAAACTATCGCTTAACTCGTCATCGGAGAAGGTCAGCTTGGTGCCGGCGTAAGGCCCTTCCGCCGCATCTTCTTCCGGGTTATCGGCGAAGACAAAATCCTCCTCGCTGACGCCGGAGCCGGAGATAGAGCCGGCAGGCGATGATGCACCTGCGGGTTGTGCCGGGGTGGCGGGGGTTCGTGGTTTCTCGCCACCGCCTGGGATAACCTGGTGCTCAATGGCATTGAACACCTTCATGCAGTTCCCGCAGCGCACTTTGCCCTTGGCAATGCCAAGCTGTTCTTCGGTTACCCGGAAGCGGGTCTGGCAATTCGGGCACTGTGTCTGCAGGCTGCTCTGGGTCATGCTTCTTCCTGAAAGCGACTAGGCTACGAGTTTCGGAGTTTAGTCGTTAAGACCGGTTTCGTCATCTGTCGTGGCGCCGTCCTGTGAGGCGTATCCACTCTTCCCGCTGCTCGGGCTCGTCCATGACGAACCATGGCTCATAGGCGGCCATTACTTCCCGGGCCTGGTTAGACAGGATGCCGGACAGCACCAGATCGCCGCCGGGCCTGGTCCGCGAGGCAAGATGGGGAGCAAGGCCGATCAGGGGCTGGGCCAGGATGTTGGCAAGCATGATGTCGGCTTTGGTCTCGGGCTCGTTGTCTGGCAGGAACAGGTCCAGCTTGCTGTCTTCGACACCGTTGCGGCGGGCGTTTTCCCGGCTGGCTTCGAGGGCCTGCGGGTCGGTATCGACACCAATCACATGGTCTGCGCCAAGGAGCAGGGCCGCAAGGCCGAGAATGCCGGAGCCACAGCCGTAATCGATCACCTGCTTGCCATGGGGATCCTGGCCATCAAGCCATTCGAGGCAGAGGGCCGTGGTTGGATGGGTGCCGGTACCGAAGGCCAGACCGGGGTCCAGCATCAGATTCGCCGCATCCGGGTCAGGTGCGTCATGCCAGCTCGGGACGATCCAGAGCCGCTCGCCGAATTTCAGGGGCTGGAAATCGTCCATCCAGGCCCGTTCCCAATCCTTGTCCTCAACCAGAGTGACGTCGATTTCCGGAAGGGCCTGCTGGGTTTGCTGGTGCCAGGCATCCCGGATATCGGCGCAGAGCTGCTCGATATCCCGGCCGGAATCGAACAGCCCGGTCACCGTTGTCTGGCTCCATAAAGGGGTGGTGCCGGGGTCCGGCTCATAGAGGGGCTGGTCGGCGGCATCTTCCATGGAGACGGCGTCAGAGCCCATCTCCATGAGCAGATCCTCCAGCTGATCCGCGTTGTCCGGATCAGCCGGGATCTGGAGTTGTATCCAGGGCATGATTAATCCCGCATCAGTTTCTCAAGGTAGTGGATGGTGAAGTCTACCTGTTTAAAGCCACCATCGCGTACCAGTTTCCGATGCAGCGGTTGATTGGTCTTGATGCCCTCGACCACCAGTTCGTCCAGCGCGTTCTTCATCCGGCGCCGGGCAATGTCCCTGTCGTCGCCCCAGGTGATCAGTTTGGCCGCCAGGGAATCGTAGTAGGGGGGAACCGTGTAACCGCTGTACAGGTGAGAATCCACCCGCACACCATTACCGCCCGGGGCATGGAAGTGTTTAACCTTGCCGGGGCTGGGGATAAAGGTTTTCGGATCCTCGGCGTTGATCCGGCACTCCATGGCGTGGCCGGAAATCCGGATGTCGTCCTGGGTGTATTGCAGCGGAAGGCCGCTGGCAATGCGGAGCTGTTCGCGGACGATATCAACACCGGTGACCATCTCGGAGACCGGATGTTCTACCTGGACACGGGTGTTCATTTCGATGAAATAGAACTCGCCGTCCTGATACAGGAACTCGAACGTACCGGCGCCCACATAACCGATTTCCTTACAGGCATCGGTACAGGCTTTCAGGGTGCGTTCCCGGGATTCCGGATTGATGTTCGGAGCCGGTGCTTCCTCTATTACCTTCTGGTTCCGGCGCTGCATGGAGCAGTCGCGATCGCCCAGGTGAATGCAGTTGCCATGCATGTCGGCAAGTACCTGCACTTCCACGTGACGCGGGGCTTCCAGGAACTTCTCGAGGTAAACCGTCGGGTCGCCGAAGGCATTTTTGGCCTCGCTCTGGGTGATCTGGACACCCTTGAGCAGGGCCGCTTCAGAATGGACCACCTGCATCCCGCGGCCGCCGCCACCGGAAGCCGCCTTGATCATGACGGGGTAGCCAATTTCCTTGGCAATCCTCAGGGTCCGCTCTTCATCGTCGTCCAGCGGGCCATCGGAGCCCGGCACGGTCGGAACGCCGGCCTTGATCATGGCGTTGATGGCGGACACCTTGTTGCCCATCAGCCGGATAGTCTCGGCCTTGGGGCCGATGAAGCGGAACCCGCTCTTTTCCACCTGTTCGGCAAAATCGGCGTTCTCGGCAAGGAAGCCGTAGCCGGGGTGAATACCCACGGAATCGGTTACCTCGGCGGCGCTGATGATGGTAGGGATGTTCAGGTAGCTGTCGGTCGCGCTGTTCGGGCCAATACAGACAGACTCGTCGGCAAGCCGTACGTGCATCAGGTCGCGATCGACCTGGGAATGCACTGCCACTGTCTTGATGCCCAGCTCCTTGCAGGCGCGCAGAATCCGGAGGGCAATTTCACCCCGGTTTGCGATCAGAACTTTTTCTAACATGGCCATGAGTAGCTATCACCGCGTTCAGGAAATGACGACCAGGGGCTGGTCAAACTCAACCGGCTGGCCATTCTCGACCAGGATGTCCTGGATGGTGCCGCTCTTGTCGGCCTCAATCTGGTTCATCATCTTCATGGCTTCCACGATGCAGATGACATCACCCACATTGACGGTCTGGCCAACTTCCACAAACGCCTTGGCGGTGGGCGAGGGTGAGCGATAGAAAGTGCCTACCATGGGAGACTTCACGCTGTGTCCGGCCGGGGCCGCTGGCGCAGAGGACTCTTCCGAAGCCGGAGCGGACGCTGCCGGCGCCGGAGCTGGCTGCTGGGCAGGCGCTGGCGCAGGGTAGTGGCTCACGTACTGGGTGCCGGCAGCCGGTTCACGCCGGCGGGAGATGCGTACCGAATCGTCGGCCTCGTGAATCTCCAGCTCCTCGACGTCAGATTCCTCGAGCAGCTCAATCAGTTTCTTGATTTTACGAATATCCATAGTCAGTCCAGTCCCGTTTTGTCAGGTCTATCGGTGAATGCGTTTCAGGGCTGCCTGGAGTGCGAGGTCGTACCCCTGGCTACCCAGCCCACAGATAACGCCTTCGGCGATATCCGAGAAATAGGAGTGATGCCGGAACGGTTCCCGGGCATGCACGTTCGAAAGATGCACTTCTATAAATGGAATTCCCGAGGCCAGCATGGCGTCGCGCAGGGCAACGCTGGTATGGGTGAAGGCGGCGGGGTTGATGATGATGAAGTCCACGCCTTCCGCCCGGGCCTCGTGAACCCGCTCAATCAGTTCGTATTCGGCATTTGATTGCAGGTGCAGCAGATGATGCCCATGCTCTGCTGCCAGTGAGCGCAACCGGTCGTCGATGTCTGCCAGTGTCTCGTAACCATAGACCTCCGGCTCGCGGGTACCGAGCATGTTGAGGTTGGGTCCGTGGAGCACGAGAATTGTCGACATGGTTCTGTCTGCCTTGATGTCTTTTTACAGGATCGCCGATTTTAACGGCATGTTCCCCCAATGGTGCGTGCTTGTTTTGTTCAGATCAACACTTTTTGACAATCGTTCCTGTTGTCCATTGGTCGTAAAAAGACGGCAAATGAATCGAAACGGGATCTTTCCGCTGATGACAATCATTGTCGTGAACGGCGGAACGAACTTCCATACGACGTTGGTTTCATAAAAGGTAGCAGCCGGGCAGTGACTGAGCCATGCCCGACCGAAAATTGTCTGAAAAGTCTGGGGGGAGGGATTCGGGCCGCGGCACGGCCCGGATTCAGGAATCGGCCAGGGTTACGCAGTTGCGGCCAAGCTCCTTGGAGCTGTAGAGCGCACGGTCGGCCCGCTCGCACAGTGCCTGGGAGGTGTTGTCGTCCCAGGCTGCGATGCCACAACTGAAGGTGACATTGAATTCCCGGTCGCCGGCCGGTTGCTGCAACTCGGAGAACCGCTCCCGGATTTCATTGAGAACGTTTCGGGCATCGCTCGGGCGGGTGTTGGGCAGGATGATGGCAAATTCCTCACCACCGTAGCGGCCGATGTGGTCGGTCTTGCGCAGGCGTTGTTTGAGGAACATCGACAGGCTGCGCAGCACCCGGTCGCCGATCGGGTGGCCAAAGGTGTCGTTCACCTTCTTGAAATAGTCGATGTCGATCATCGCAAAGCATAGCGGCTGTTGTTTCTGGCGCGCCCGCACGATCTCCTGGTCCAGCAGGTGGAGGGTGTGGGTGTGGTTGAACAGGCCCGTCAGGCTGTCGCGAATCATCAGGGCCAGCAACGAGCGGGCACGTCGCCCGCGATTGTGGATCGTGGCAATCAGGTGTTTCGGGTCGATCGGTTTGGTCAGGAAGTCGTCGCCGCCCAGGCTCATGGCATGGAGCTGTTTCGTTACATCTTCCTCGGCCGAGAGATAAATGATGGGCACGCTGTGAAAACGGTCCTGCTGGCGGATCACCCGGGCGATTTCCATGCCCGTACAGCCCGGCATATACATGTCCAGGATGATGATCTCCGGCGAGAACTCCTCCAGGGCGTGGATGATCTGCATCGGGTCGGTGATGATGTGGGCGGTCATACCCGCTTTCTTCAACACCGTTTCCATATATTTTGCCTGGGCCCGGGAATCATCCAGACCCAGGACCTTGTAGGGATCCACGGTGTTGCCGTGGGTGTAGGTCTCAATCTTTTCGATCAGCTGCCCCGGGTCGACAGCAGGGTAGAAGAACTCTTCCCCGCCGCAGCGGGAAGCCTGCAGACGGGTCTCGATAGAACCGTCCTCGTCACTCATGAAAATAATCGGAATCGGCGTATCGTGTCGTTCCTGCAGGCGTTCGATGGTGGTAATGCCGGCATTGGGCGAGCCGCCAAAATTGACGTCTACCAGGATGGTTTCCGGCTTGTGCAGTGCGCAGGCTTCGGTCAGTTCATCAGCATTGGCAAAAGCGGATGCCCGGAAGCCGAAGAATTCCAGCTGCCGGATCAGGCGGGCTGCCATTTCCTGGTTGGCCAGGGCAATGTAAACCGGTGTTCGACGAAATTGGTGGGGCGCTTCAGAACTGTTGAGGTCGGTCCTGCGCAGAGTGCTCTGGGACAAGGTCTCGATGGCATCCTGCAGTTGTCGCTCGAGGCTCTCGTTCAGGGCAGATCCGGGTTCCCACTGGTTGATCAGCGCCAGCGTGGTTTGACCGGCCCGGGCGTGGCTGTCCATTTCAAACCGCTGGGCGTAGCGCACCAGTTTGTCCGTAGCCGCCGCGAACTCGTTGCGGTGCGCCGAAGCCTTGTCCCGGTCCTCGTGAATTTTCTGCCAGGTATCCAGAACAACCCGGGCCTGGGTTGTCACACGGCGTGCGAAATGCTGCCTGAGTTTTTCTTTCTGGCTTTCGTCGTTCATGTTGCTCGGGCCTGTCTCTTTTTCGTTATTGGTCGTCCTTTCCCGGTGTGGACGATTTTTCAACCTTAGTCCTTTTGCAGAGTCTATAGTGTTTAATGTTGTCGGCGTAGGTTGCGCTATGTAAATGTTTGTCAACTCTGCGGTGCAGGTCACAAACACCTGGCCGGCTGGCTCACAGCCAATGCGGAGAAACTCCCCATGGCACGGAAGCACATCCCCCTGGAGCAGACGCAACAGGGTGCGGTCACATTGCGAACCCTGCTTCTGGTGTTGACCGGAAGTCTGCTGGTTACCCTGTTGGTTGCGGTGTTTATCACCAGCTACGGTTATTTCCGGGACTATGTCTCGGATCAGCTGGCAGGTCATGCCCGTGACGGGGCCACGGCCATCGGGTTGTCCCTGTCCAATGCCATCGACGGCCGCGATCCGGTCGCCTCCGCCTCCCTCATTGATGCGGTGTTTGATAGTGGCCGCTATCTGTCCGTCAGCTATCTGAATCATCAGGGCGAGCAGGTTGCCGGTCGGGCCATGACGCTCAATAAAGTGGCTGTCCCCGCCTGGTTCCGCGACCTCGCAGATCTTCCGCTGCCGGTTGCCGAGGCAGAAGTCGTCCGTGGCTGGAGCCGTCTGGGAACCGTGCAGGTAATCAGCCATCCCGGTCGCGCCTATGAGGACCTCTGGCGAATCACCATCGGGTTGACTGCCAGTACTGCCGTCATCGGGGGGATTGGACTGTTTGCGGTTTTCCTTCTGCTTCGTCGTACCCTGCGCCCGCTTCATGCTCTCGAGGATCAGGCAAAGGCCCTCGGGCAGCGGGATTTCAGGAGGCGGGTCTCTATCAAGTCGACCCGCGAGATCAATCAGGTGACCGACGCCATGAACCGGATGGCGGATGACCTCGGCCAGCTCTTCGAAGGCCAGGCGAAACTCATTCAGCACCTGCGCCGGGTAAACAACGAGGACTCGGTCACCGGGCTGGCCAGCCGAAGCGCCTTCGACCAGCGCCTGAAGGTGGAGGTGGAGTCCGAGGAAAAGGCGGCACCCGGAATTCTCATGCTGATTCAACTGGCCGACTTTTCGGGATATAACCAGGCCTATGGCCGGAGCGAGGCCGACCGCCTGCTGCTGCGGGTGGCAACCTGGATTGGCGAATTCGTCATGCAGCATGCCGGGTCGTTTGCCGGGCGCCGAACGGGCGCCGAATTTGCCATTTTTCTGCCCGGTGCGATGCCGGCTGATGCCGGTGTCTGGTGTCGTCAGCTGGTCACGGACCTCGATGGGGTCTATGCAGATCTTGCTTCGCCGATGGATACCGCTGTTCATGCCGGGCTGGCGAGAACGCTGGACGGCCGTGGTGCCCGGGATCTGATGGCGGCCGCGGACGAAGCATTGCGCGCTGCCCAGAGCAGGGCCGAGAGTGGCTGCCATCTGGCTGACCCTGAGAAAGACGGCCATCACAACCTCGAAACCTGGCGGGTGATTATCAGTCAGGCGATCCGCCGGCAGGCCCTGTCGCTATGGCTCCAGCCCATGGTGAACGAGGGCCGGCTCATGCCGGTCTATCATCAGGTGTTTTCCCGGATCGATTCCGCCGAAGGGGCCTTGAAGGCAGGCACCTTTGTACCAATGGCTGAGCGTTTCGGGCTGATCTCGGAACTTGATCGTCTGCTGGTCCAGCGGGTGCTCGATCGCCTGAAACAGAGCCCGGATCAGCCGCTGGCGGTCTCGCTTGGTAATGCCTCCGTGGCCAGCGAGGCATTTCGCACGGATTTGCTGGACCAGCTGCGGCAGGCAGGTTCGCCGGCAAGGAATCTCTGGATCGGTATTTCAGAACAGGCAATCCATCACCACCGGACCGCGGTGGGCCTACTGGTCCGGGCGTTGGGGCGACTCGGTGTTCCGGTACTGGTCGACCGCTTCGGGGTGGGAGGCGTACCGTTCAGTTACCTGAGAAATCTGAGGTTTCAGGCCCTGCGTATCGACAACAGCTTCATCCACAATATCGACACCCATGAAGATAACCGCTTCTACCTTGAGTCTGTGGTGGCCATCGCTCACAGTCGTGGCGTGAAAGTCTTCGCCACAGGAGTGGAAACTGCCGCGGAATACTCGGTACTCTGTAAACTGGGTATCGACGGGGCCATGGGTTACCATCTGGGCAGGCCGTTTGCCGCTGACAATCAACAGACAGGGGATTAAAAGTCATATGCCAGGCAAAATCAGACAGTACTTCAAGGACAAGAAAGACGATGTTCAGGATTATGCCGGCGGCAGCGGCGTAATTGGCAAACTGATTCTGGCGTTGGTTGTGGTCTACCTACTGGTGGCGCTGGTGCTCGGCATGATCTGGAGCAGCGAGCCGGACACCTTCTCGGTGCGCGAGCACACGAGGTCGGTGGCCAACACGATGGAAAGGGAGCCCATTACCGGCTTTGCCACCACGGTCACCATGATTCGTATCGCAGAAACCCTGTTAGACAAGCCTGGTGGCTATATTTCCAACGACATTTTCCCGCCTGGACTCTGGCTGGATAACATGCCGAACTGGGAGTACGGCGTTCTGGTTCAGCTTCGGGATCTTTCGCGCGCCATGCGCAAAGACATCAGCCGCTCGCAAAGTCAGTCCGCGGAAGATCGGGATCTGACGATCGCCGAGCCCCAGTTCCATTTCGACAGCGAGAGCTGGGCAATCCCGTCTACCGAGGCCGAGTACCGTCGGGGTATTACCGCTCTGAAGCGTTACCTTGACCGGCTGTCGAGCCCGGAACAGGCCGACGCCCAGTTTTTCGCCCGAGCGGATAACCTGAGCAACTGGTTGGCGGACCTGGAGACTCGCCTGGGAAGTCTGTCCCGTACACTTGGTGAGAGTGTCGGCAAGGCATCGGTATCAGACTCGGTGATCACCATGAACTCCGGTGATCCTCTTGCTGAGGAAGCGACCGGAGAAGACGTGAAGACACCCTGGACCAAAATTGATGACGTTTTCTATGAGGCCCGCGGCAGCTCCTGGGCGCTTCTGCACATCTTCCGGGCAATTGAAGTGGATTTCCGGAAAGTGCTGCAGGACAAGAACGCCATGGCCAGCGTACGGCAGGTGATCATCGAGCTTGAGGGCGCTCAGGGCGAAATGTGGAGCCCGGTGATTCTCAATGGCAGCGGCTTTGGCGTACTGGCCAACCACTCGCTGACCATGGCCGCCTACCTTTCCCGCGCCAACTCGGCGATCAGTGACATGCGGGACCTGCTGTCCCGGGGCTGATGACAGGAGAGTTCGATCCAGAAACAAAAAAACCGGGCGCTAAGCCCGGTTTTTTTATGCCATCAAACCAAGAAGAGTCCGGCTTAGCCTTTGTAGGCGTTAACGGAATCCACGATGGCTTTCCTGGCGGCGTCGGCGTTGTCCCAGCCTTGCACTTTTACCCACTTGCCGGGCTCGAGCGTCTTGTAGTTCTCGAAGAAATGCTTGATCTGGTCGCGCAGCAGCTCGGGCAGATCGTCAATTTCCTTCACGTCATGGTAAGTGGTGGTCAGCTTGTCATGGGGAACTGCAACCAGCTTGGCGTCGCCACCGGCTTCGTCTTCCATGTTCAGCACACCCACGGGGCGGCAGCGAATCACGGAACCGGCCTGGATCGGGTAGGGGGTTACAACCAGTACGTCCAGGGGGTCACCGTCGTCGGCCAGGGTGTGCGGGATGAAACCGTAGTTGGCCGGGTAGAACATGGGGGTCGCCATGAAGCGGTCTACCAGCAGGGCGCCCATGTCTTTGTCCAGTTCGTACTTCACCGGGGAGCTGTTGGCCGGGATTTCGATAGCAACGTAGATGTCTTCAGGCGGGTTCTTGCCTGCGGGGATGTTGTCGAATTGCATGTGCGATCCTTCCTGGTACGTTAAAGGTACGTTTAACTGCGGTTAAAAAGTGGGCGCAATTATACGGGAGTATCCTGCAGTTCGAAACTAAACCTTGGTCGTTGAGTTGGGTGCACGCGGCTATCTGGCGGGGCTTTCCGAAAAACGCCCGTGAATACGTCCCTGTAGGGCTCGGTCGCGCCATCCCTGGCGCTCCACGTTTTCGGAAAGCCCCGCCAGATACCCGCCCGAACCTTTGAGGAAAACCGTTGAAGTAAACCCGAAACAAAGAACGCAATATTCAACACGAGGATTGCAAAGTGTTCGAACGGGGCGTGTCAGTGGCTGTTCCAAAACTGTAGAGGGCCATGGATGGCCCGAAACAAGCGCACATGGATGTGCTCGTAGCGTGTTTTGGAACAGCCACTGACATGCCCCGCCACCAAAACCCAGCAAGCTGGGTCAGGACAAGAGGGCGAACGCGGAACCCACAGCTCAGAGCTTGATCTGCTTGGCAATGAGTTCCTTCATGATCTCGGTGGTGCCGCCGCCGATGGAGAGAATCTTGGCATCCCGATAGAGGCGCTCGACGACGGTTTCCCGCATATACCCCATGCCACCGAACAGCTGCACCGCTTCCCGGGTGACCTTTTCGCAGACATCCACCGAGAAGTTCTTGGCCATCGCCACTTCCTTGATGGGGTTTTTGCCCGCCTGCATCAGGGCGGCGCAGCGGTAGGTGTATTCCCGGGCTACGTCGATCTGGGTCGCCATATCCACAAGCTTGTGGCGGGTCACCTGGAAGCCCGTGATATTGCGGCCGAACGCCGTGCGTTGTTGGGTGTATTCCAGCGCCGCTTCGTAGGCCAGTTGGGCGGTCATGTAGGCCATGATGGCCAAGCTGAGACGCTCGAACAGGAAATTGCTCATGATGGCGATGAAGCCGGCGTTTTCGGCGCCGATCAGGCGGTCGGCCGGCACGCGGCAGTCCTCGAAAAACAGCTCGGCGGTATCGCTGGCCCACCAGCCCATTTTTCGCAGTTTCTTGCCGGTGGAGAATCCGGGCATGTCCCGGTCGATCAACAACAGGCTGATACCGCCGTGGCCTTCTCCACCGGTGCGTACAGCAACCGTATAGTGGTCGGCGCGGATGCCGCTGGTGATGAAGGTTTTGCTGCCGTTTACAATGTAATGGTCGCCATCGCGGACGGCCCGGGTTTTGAGGTTGGCGACATCGGAACCTCCGCCGGGTTCGGTCACTGCCAGGGCGGCAATTTTTTCGCCCCGCAGCACCGGCGGCACGATCTGTTCACGGATGTCCTTTTTTGCCCATCTGGCGACTGGCGGCAGCCCGATATCCAGAGACCCCAGGCCAGCGACGAGACCGCCTGATGTGGAGCGCATAAGCTCTTCAGAAACGGCTACTTTCAGGAAAATGTCGCCCTCTCCGATGCCCCCCAATGCTTCCGGAAAGCCAATGCCCAACAAACCTGCATCCCCGGCTTTTTTGTAGAGATCCCGGGGAAATTCACCCGCTTCTTCCCAGTCGTCGATGTGCGGCAACACGTGGGTTTCGATGAACTTGCGGGCGGTCGCGCGGACCTGCTGATGGGTTTCGTTGAAGTATTCGGACACGGTCTGGCTCTCCCTGATCGGAATCAATGGGAAGCAGTGTCGCCTAAATATTATTACCAAGCAAGCGCTTGGTTGTTCGTTCATTCAGGCAATAAAAAAGCTGGCCCGAAAGGCCAGCTTCGACATCGAGGAGCGACAGAAGTCGGTCAGGCGCCTTCGCTGGAGATGCTTTTCACGCCGTCCTTTGTTCCCAGCAGCAGGAGATCAGCGCGGCGGCGGGCGAACAGGCCATTGGTGACCACGCCGACGATGTTGTTAAGCTTTTCTTCGACTCGGATCGGTTGGGAAATGTCCATGTTGTGGACGTCGATGATAATGTTGCCGTTGTCGGTCACTACCCCTTCCCGATAGACCGGATCACCGCCCAGTTTCACGATTTCCCGGCCAACATGGCTCCGGGCCATGGGAATGACTTCGACCGGAAGCGGGAATTTGCCCAATACGCCGACCATCTTGGAGTCATCGGCAATGCAGATGAAGGTCTTGGCAACCGCGGCCACGATTTTTTCCCGGGTCAGCGCGGCACCGCCGCCTTTGATCAGTTCCAGGCGGTCGTTGGTTTCGTCAGCGCCGTCCACATAGAACTCCAGTTCTCCGGCACTGTTAAGGTCGTAAACCGGGATGCCGTGGCTTTTCAGACGCTCGGCGGTGGCCTCCGAGCTGGCAACGGCGCCGTCAAACTCGGTCTTGAGTTCCGCGAGCATGTCGATGAAGAAATTGGCCGTGCTACCAGTGCCCACACCGATCACGCTCTCGCTATCAAGACGAGGAGCAATGTAATCAATGGCGGCTTTGGCGACGGCTTTTTTCAGTTCGTCCTGGTTCATCATTGGCTCCGGCTGTAAATCAGGTTGGCTTTGCCGGCATTATAGCGCTTAAGAGCCCTCTGCTTATAGACGGCTGCCGTGCAAACTTTCTACACTGTGGGTTTTTCTCAGCCAGTCATCACTCACACATCGACCAAAAGCCGGAACTGCTATGCCGCAACGCTACATCAAGAAGATTCTCGATGCGCGCGTCTATGACGTGGCCATCGAAACACCCCTGACTGAAGCCCGCAGTCTGTCCAAGCGCTTTGGCAACAATATTCTGCTCAAGCGTGAAGACCTTCAGCCGGTGTTTTCCTTCAAGATTCGTGGTGCCTATAACCGGATTGCGCAGCTTTCCGAGGAGCAGAAGGCCAAGGGTGTCATTTGTGCGTCGGCCGGAAATCATGCCCAGGGTGTGGCGCTGGCTGCCAAGAATCTCGGGATCAAGGCGGTAATTGTGATGCCGCAGACCACGCCGGAGATCAAGGTGCGTTCGGTACGGGATCACGGTGCCAAGGTGGTTCTCAAGGGCGATGCCTTCGACGAGGCGGCGGCCCACGCTCAGGAGTTGATCGCAAAGCACGGCTACACCTACATTCCGCCGTACGATGATCCCGATGTGATCGCCGGCCAGGGCACGGTGGCCATGGAAATCATGTGGCAGTTCAGCAAGCCGATCCACGCCATCTTCATCTGTGTTGGTGGCGGCGGGCTGATTGCCGGCATGGCCGCTTACATCAAGTATCTGCGCCCCGAGATCAAGGTGATTGGTGTCGAACCGGAGGACTCCAACTGCCTCCAGGCCGCCATGAAAGCGGGCAAACGCGTGGTGCTCGATGAAGTGGGCATCTTTGCTGATGGTGTGGCAGTCAAGCAGATTGGTAAGTACCCCTGGGAGATCTGCAAGGACCACGTGGACGAGGTGATCACCGTATCCACCGACGAAATCTGCGCGGCCATCAAGGATGTGTTCGAGGATACCCGCTCCATTGCCGAGCCGGCCGGTGCCCTGGGTGTGGCCGGCATCAAGAAATACATCGAGCGCGAGAAAGTCGAGGGCGAGAACCTGATTGCCACCCTGAGCGGTGCCAACATGAACTTCGACCGTCTGCGCTACATCTCCGAACGCACGGAAGTGGGCGAGAAACGCGAGGCCATCCTGGCGGTGACCATTCCGGAGAAACCGGGCGCGTTCAAGACCTTCATCAACGCCCTGCACAAGCGCAGCATCACCGAGTTCAATTACCGCTACGCCGATGCTACCAATGCCACGATTTTCGTTGGCATCCAGATTGCCGCGGGTGGTCACGGCCGCGAGGATCTGGTTCAGGATCTTCGGGAGAGCGGATACTCGGTGGTCGATTTAACCGACAGCGATCTGGCCAAGCAGCACATCCGTCACATGGTGGGCGGCCACGCGCCGACCATCACCAACGAAAAGGTGTTCCAGTTCGAGTTCCCGGAGCGTCCGGGGGCGTTGCTGAAGTTCCTGATGTCTCTTGGTACCCGCTGGAATATCTCCATGTTCCACTACCGCAACCACGGTGCAGCCTACAGCCGTGTTCTGCTGGGCGCCCAGGTGGACGACGATGAAGTGCAGGATTTCGAGAAAATGCTGGATAAGGTTGGCTTCCGCTATGACAACATGACGGACAACGAGGCCTATCAGCTGTTTCTTGGGCAGGGCAACGCGCGTTCAAGTTAACTCTGGGTAGGGCAGGGTCTGGCAGGGCTTTCCAAAACTGTGCGGAGCCATGGATGGCGGAGCCAAGCGTACAGGGATGTATCCGCAGCGTGTTTTGGAAAGCCCTGCCAGACCCTGGCCGGTCCCCGAATGCAAAGCTTACTGAATTTTAATCTGTGAAAAATTGTAAAAGTACAGATAGGTGTTAGTCTTTCTTCTGATTCTTGAAGTCAAGAATAGCTATCTGATTTCCCGACACTTTTAAAACCGCATTTTGAGGAACTGAAGCCATGGGCGGCAAGCCTGACATCATCAAAGCCATTGTGCTGATTTTTGCCATCGGCCTTGTGATTACTGGTTTCACATCCATCCACGCCTCCGAAGATAAAGACGCACGAGCGGCCAATCTGGTTGGCTCCGTTCAAGTCATGAATCAGCCGCTGAACCGGTAACAGCGCTTGTCGGTCACCACGCTGTGGAGGGGCACGTCCCAGGGCTCAATTGGCAGCTTCTTCACCTTCTGGAAATCATGGGCCAGGCCAATCAGTTTCGGGGCCAGCCTTGGCCGTATCCGGCTGAAGGCAAAGGTCCTGTCGTAGAATCCGCCTCCCATTCCCAGTCTTCCGCCCTGCTCGTCAAAGCCTACTAACGGAAACAGTACCGCATCCAGGGCCCAGGCCGGGCGCCGCAGGCCTTTGCTGAACCCTGGCTCGGGAATGCCAAACCGGTTGGCGGTGAGTTCCACGCCATCGTAGTAGGGGCTGAACACCAGCCTGCCTTCATGAATCGGATGGAGTACCGGCAGGTAGAAGCGGATGCCCTTGCGCCGGGCGATGTCCAGGTATACGTGGGGGTCAATTTCGCCGTCGTTGGGCAGATAAATGGCAATGTGCCGGGCCCGGTGCAGGTCTGGATTCTTCAGCAGATTGAGGGCCAGGTGCTCGGCGGCCTGTTGCTGTTTTTCAGCGCTCAGGTCGCGACGATTCTGCCGCAGGCGTTTGCGAAGTTCACTGCGCGACAGGGTATCAGGGTGGGACTGGAACGGTTGAGGCTCGATAAACTGGCTCAAAATAAAGCTTCCCGGGCTGCCGTTATCGGATGTGGCCCTTGAACCCAAAGTTCAAGGTCGGTGGCCGCTGTGACATATTAGGCTTTCCCCTGTCGGGGACGTGCTCACAATGCCCTGAAGTAGCCACCTGGGTAGTGCGCATCGGCTCGAGGACGTATCCGACTATCCCGAACAGCCCAGGAAGTTGTTCTCATTATACGGGCAGTGTCGGGGCCGATTGCAACACCTGTCTGAGATTCTCCGGGGATTTAACGACCGGAGCCATCACCCAGCGCTCCGTCCAGTTTGTTGTCCATGGCTCGCAGCAAGGTGCTGGTGGCATCGGACATGGTGTCGCGCTCGAGCAGTTCGTGGGTTATGTTGAGAGCGGCCATTACAGCAATGCGCTCGGTACCAAAAACCTTGCCGCCGGCGCGGATTTCCCGCATTTTGTTGTCCAGATGCCGGGCGGCACGCAGCAGTGCCTCCTGTTCTTCCTCGGGGCAGGCGACCAGGTATTCCTTGTCGAGGATTTTCACCTCAACCGTGGTGGATTGCTGTGCCATCAGTGATGCTCCAGGGCCCTAAGGCGGCTGATCATGGCTTCGATCTTGTGCTTCGCGTGATCGTTCTTCTGCACCAGCTGGGCCCGTTCCCGGTTCCAGTCGTCCTGCAGTTCCCGCAATGTGGCGTTGTCCCGCTCAAGTTTCTGACAGCGTTCAATCAGCCTGTCCAGCTTGTCCGCTAATGCCTGTACTTCGGACTGTTCCATGACGTGCCCAGCAGTGGTTTTATGATATTAAGCTCAACTATAAGTGTGGACGCTAAGTCGGTCAATTTACAGGCTTGTCATTGCGTTCCCTGCGTGATGCCCATCACTGATCTGCTGCCTCGCCAAAGCCCAGCCGGCGGCTCTGGCGCCATGTGTTGAAGGCGGGTATCAGCGCCACGGTGAAGGCGGCAACCGGAACCAGGGCCATTAACGTCCATTCCTCGGGCGTTAATGGGCGAAGCTCAATCTGCAGGCCATAGTTGGCCAGTAACCATGGGCTCGCCAGTGCAAGGCCCGCCATGCCAAGGGCCAAAGCCATCACGCAGGCGGCAAGGGCAAGAGCCACGCACTCGAGGATGTAAAGTGAGGCAATCAGCGCCGGAGAGGCACCGGTTGCCCGCAGCACCGCAATTTCATGGGCCCGCTGGCTCTGGAGGGTCAGAAGTACGGCAATCAGTCCGATCAGGCTGGTTACCACGACAAAACCGGTTATGCCCAGTAGTGCTCGCTCAAACTGGCCCATCAGCCGCCAGAGTTCACTGAGGGCGACTCCCGGAAGTATGGCCGAGAGCGGCTCGCCGGCAAACTGGTTGATTTCCCGCTGTATGCGGAAGGTCAGGATTTGCCGGTCGATACCAACGAACACGGCGGTAATGGCATCGGGTGTGAAATCTCGGCCCTTTGCCTGCTCCGGTGTGATTGTCCGTCCGGGGATGGCGACCCCGGATTCCCAGCCTACGTGCATGGCCTCCATGCCATCCAGGCTGATATACACGGCCTGGTCCACCGGCGTGCCAGTGGGCGCCAGTATGCCGGTGACGGTAAACGGCGTGTCTTCGTGGTTGGAGAAACTGGTGCGTCCACCGCCATGGGATAGCACGATCTGCTCGCCCACCTGATGCGCCAGCGAGCGGGCAACGCCGGCACCCAACACTACATCAAAGACGCCTTCAAACCACTGGCCTTCATCCAGTTCGAGGGGCAGGTCGCGGCCGTAGCGGAAGTGCTTGAAAAAGTTCTCATCTGTGGCGACCACACGATTACCCCGGTAGCTGTCTCCCAGGGAAATCGGAATCAGCCAGGCCAGGCGGTTATCCTGTTTCAGGCCCTGATAGGTCGACCAGCGAATGTTGTTGGTGGCATCGCCAATATGAAACACGGTGTACAACAGCAGGTTCAACTGGCCACTTCGGGCGCCGATGATCAGGTCTGTACCGCTGATGGTGCTGGTGAAGGACTGCTTGACCTCCGTGCGGAGGTACTGGATGCCCAGCAACAGGGAAACGCTCAGGGTCAGGGTCAGGCACACCAGGGCCAGTACTTTTTTCCGGTGCCAGAGGCTGGCCAGGGCGAGTGTCAGGGCCAGGCGTGCTTTCATGTCCGGTCACCCTGCAGTTCCAGCTGATTATCGAAATGGCGGGCCAGGGACTGGTCGTGACTGACGAACAGAACCGAGGTGTTGTGCCGGTGCGCAAGAGTTAGAAGCAGCTCCAGGAACCGGTCCCGGTTGTCGGCATCCAGTGCGGAAGTCGGCTCGTCCGCGAGAATCAGGCCGGGCGCGCCAATCAGCGCCCGGGCGGCTGCGATACGTTGCTGCTGGCCAATACTCAGCCTGGTGACTTTCCTCTGCCAGTGGTCCGCGGGGATGGACAGGGCGGCAAGCAATCTCTCAGCCTCGTCTTCGACGGTCGGTTCGGTGCGCTCTCTGCGCAGTTCAGAAAGTCCGCAGGGCAGGCTGACGTTGGCTCGTGTGCTCAGGTAGGGCACCAGATTGAACTGCTGGAAGATCACGCCCATGTGGTCGGCCCGGAACTGGTCGCGGGCGCCGGCACCGAGCCGGTGGATATCGGTTCCGAGTACGCGGACAGTGCCAGAGGCCGGCCGAAGCATGCCTGCCAACAGGCTGAGCAGCGTGCTTTTGCCACTGCCGCTCGGGCCGTGCAGGAAAAGGTGTTCGCCGCGTTTCAGTATGATGTCCGGAAAGCTGAGGCGGGGCTGGACAGGATCCCAGGAAAAGGCGAGCCCGCTGACTTCCATCGCAGTTTCTGTGCTTCGGGAACTGTGGCTGGCTGAGTCTGTCTTGCTGGTCATGTTGGTTGCCGTCGGCCCGGTGTATGATGGCGGTTTCCGGATAGTAATCTCAGGAGTCTTTGGTCCAATGATGTCTGCCCCGGCACGTTCGCGCTTTGCGCTGCCTTTTTTCATCGCGCTTACCCTGGTGTGTGTACTTCCATCAACAGGCCGGACTGAAACCCGGGAGATCGACTGGCTTGAACTGATGCCCGCCGAGGATCTGGCGCTGCTGGAGAATATGCCAGAGATTGAGCACGAGGGCGATGGCCCGCCGCTGCTGCCGGATGAGATCATGACCGGTCGGGTTGTGCCGGAAATGGGCAATGTTGAAGGCCGCATTCCCGGCTTCGTGGTGCCCCTCAAGACAACCGAGGACATGCGCATCCTGGAGTTCTTCCTGGTGCCCTACTACGGCGCCTGTATTCATGTGCCGCCACCGCCCCCCAATCAGATCATTCACGTCAAGTACAAGGAAGGTTTCACGCTCGAAGCCCTGTACGATCCGGTGTGGATCGAAGGCAAGCTGGTCATTGACCGCACCGAAAACGACATCGGAACGTCTTCCTATTCTATGGTCGCAACCGGGGTTGAGCCGTACGAAGAATAGACGCTGTCATCGGCTGCGGAGTTCAAACCTGCTTTCTCCGTGGCCCAGACGGGCTGATCCCTGACCTTGTGGCCTTACCCACTGAACGCCGAGATGCTCTATTCCGGAAAACCGGGTTGTAATGGGTGTTGCAAGCGCCTGGGATGAGCCCAGGCCCGGACAGCTCAGGGTCTGGGTGACTTCGAAATCCGAGTGGGATGATTCGTCCGGATGATCATGGTCATGCCCATGGCTGTGTCCGTGATCATCGCCACCTGCCTGATGATGCACTACCGCATTCATGACGGTGCAGCCCCCCTCACTGGTGTCCGCAAGGGGAGTCTGTCCAAGCCAGTTGGTTACTTCGTTAACCAGTGCTTTCTGGTCGTCCGAACGGGCACGATGCTCGAACCCCACCAGGTTGTAGGCCGGCGATGTGAACAGGAGATCAATCTGCTCTCCCTCGATGGCGAGTTGTAGTTCGGCATGACCGTGCTGGTGCGCACCTGGATTGTCGCTGGCAAGCACAGGGCCAGCGCTTGCGATCGCGGCGCCAGCCAGGAAGAAGCAGGTTTTGGCTCGTAAGGACATGGCTATATCTCTCGGTAGAAATGATACGTTATAACATATTGTTCGCTTGCCGGATAAAAATCAACAGGCAGTGCCTTGGCACCGCCTGAATGCTAGGATAGACCTCTAATCCATTAACACAGGATCCGCCTGTTTCATGTCAGAAACCGACACTTCCGGTGCTGCCCGCGCCGCAGAATTCGAGCGCTGGGCCAACGTTTTTACAGCTCACAAGGCATTCACCCACCCATCCGAATTGCACGGCGCGCTCTGTGGTCGCCTGGCGGCCGGATCGCGTATCGAAGAGCCGGAGTGGCTGGCCATGGTGTGCGAACACATGGGGCTGGCCGAGAACGCGGCCGAAGAGTCCGATGATCTCGCTCCGTTCATGAACAAAGCCTATGAACAGACCCTCGAGCTCTTGAAATCAGCAGACATGAGTTTCCATCCTTTACTGCCGGATGACGACTATGCCATTGAGCAGCGGCTGGAAGCCCTGGTTTCCTGGGTGCGGGGATTTCTCGAGGGTATGGCACTTTCGGCCGGCGAGTCACTCGGCCAGGCGCCGGACGAGATCCGGGAGCTGATCGAGGATATGGTGGCCATCAGCCAGCTATCCGAAGAGGAAGAAGCGGACGACGAAAGCGAGCAGCAGTTGCTGGAGATTACCGAATACATCCGGCTGGGGGCGCTCGCCGTGTTCACTGAATTCAACGCCCCTGAACCACCGAAGTCTGATTCGCCGACCCTGCACTGAGCCGGGTCCTGATTGCAGGAGAGACTATGAACTCCATGATTCCCGTAAAGGAGTTTGCCGAGCGCCGTCGCAAGCTGATGGAGCGTATGGCGCCAGACAGCATTGCGATTATTCCGGCCGCCCCGGAGCGCGTTCGTAATCGGGACGTGCTGCATCCGTTCCGCCAGGACAGCGATTTTCATTACCTGTCCGGTTTTGGTGAGCCGGAGGCCGTCCTGGCGCTGATTCCGGGCCGTGAACACGGGGAATCGGTACTGTTCTGCAAAGAGCGCAATCCGCAGAAGGAGCTCTGGGACGGTTTCCTGGTTGGCCCGGAAGGCGCCATCGAACGCTACGGCCTGGACGATGCGTTTCCGATTGCAGACATCGACGATATCCTGCCGGGCATGATCGAGGGTCGCAGCCGGGTGTATTATCCCCTCGGCAAGGATGATCATTTTGACGCCCGTGTCATGGACTGGGTGAAGATGATTCGCAGCAAGGTTCGCAATGGCGCCCACCCGCCGGGCGAGTTCGTAGCCCTCGAGCACCTGCTTCATGACCTGCGGCTATATAAGAGCGCCAATGAGATCAAGATCATGGCCAAGGCCGGCCAGATCAGTGCCGAGGCCCATTGCCGGGCCATGAAACGGGCCCGCAAGGGCGGCTTCGAATACAACCTCGAGGCCGAGCTTATCCACACCTTCATGGAGCATGGCGCACGGTCTACGGCCTATCCCTCCATCGTGGGCGGGGGCGCCAATGGCTGCATCCTGCATTACATCGAGAACAGTGCGCCGCTGAAGGACGGCGATCTGGTGCTGATCGATGCCGGCTGTGAATACCAGTGCTACGCCTCCGACATCACGCGCACCTTCCCGGTCAGTGGAAAGTTCAGTAATGAACAGCGGGCCCTCTACGAGGTGGTGCTGGCGGCGCAGTATCGGGCCATCGAGGCGGTCTCGCCTCAAAATCACTGGAACCGGCCCCATGAGGCTGCGCTGGAAGTACTGACCCAGGGCCTGATTGATCTGGGGCTGTTGTCCGGCACCCTGGAAGATGCCATTGCCAACGAAACCTACAAGCCCTTTTTCATGCACCGAACCGGCCACTGGCTGGGGCTGGATGTACACGACGTCGGCGATTACAAGGTCGGTGACGCCTGGCGCCAGCTGGAACCCGGCATGGCCCTGACCGTCGAGCCAGGCCTGTACATTGCGCCGGATAACACCGACGTGGATGAGAAATGGCGCGGCATTGGCATACGCATCGAAGACGATGTGGTGGTGACCAAAGACGGCTGCCGGGTCCTGACCGAAGCAGTGCCGAAAACCATTGCCGAAATCGAAGCCCTGATGGCGGACTGACAGCCTGTGACCAAGCCTGATACCGATCTGATCATTGCCGGCGGTGGCCTCGCCGGAGCGACCCTGGCTCTGGCGCTGGCACGGATGGTGCCGTCACTGCGCGTGACCGTGGTCGAGGCCTTCCCGCTCTCGCCCGACGCCCTGCCGGAGAGTTACCAGCCGAGTTACGATGCCCGTTCAACCGCACTGGCGTGGGGCTCCCGGTTAATCTTTGAGGAGCTGGGGCTGTGGCAAAGGCTGGCCGAACATGCCACACCCATCGAACATATCCATGTTTCAGATCGGGGCCATTTCGGCGCCACACGGTTGCATGCTGCCGAGCATGGCCAGGCGGCGCTCGGGTACGTGACTGACAATCGCTGGATGGGGCTGTGTCTGATGCGTGAGCTTCTGGATACCAACGTCCAGTGGCGGGCGCCGGCAGAAGTAACGGACATGACGCCCATTCCCGGCGGCGTCCGTGTTCAGCTCTCAGAAGAAGGTGAAGAGACCGCGGAACTGAAGGCCCGTTGCCTCGTCGTTGCAGATGGCGGTCGTTCCGGTCTGCGGGAAAGGCTCGGGTTCCGGCCGGATCGTCACAGCTACGGCCAGAACGCACTGATCGCTAATGTCTCTACCAGTGACAGCCACGGATTCACTGCCTTTGAACGATTTACCGATGCCGGTCCCATGGCTCTCTTGCCCCATGGATCAGCGACCAGAGCCGGACATCAGTCGGCACTGGTCTGGACGCTATCCGATGAGGTTCTGCAGCAGGTTCTGGCGCTGCCCGACGACGAGAAATGTCGTTGGCTTCAGGACCGGTTTGGCTGGCGTCTGGGCCGGTTTACCCGCATCGGCACCTGTCACCATTACCCGCTGACCCTGACGACGGTAGACGAGCCGGTGCGCCCCGGGGTTGCACTTGTGGGCAATGCGGCCCATGCCCTGCATCCGGTCGCCGGGCAGGGCTTCAATCTCGCGCTGAGAGGGCTCATGACGCTGGTCGAACAGTTTCGCCTGGCTGAAGAGCAGGGCAGGTCGATTGGCGATCTCGAGGTCCTGAAGGGCTACCAGGCACTGCATCGGGAAGACTGGCAACAGACGGTGCGCTTCTCCGATTCGCTTGTGCGTTTGTTCGGGCATTCCATGCTGCCGGTTGCGGCGGCCCGCGATGCCGGCCTGGTGGGTCTTGATCTGTTGCCTGGGGCAAAACGCTGGTTTGCCCGCAAGGCCATGGGCCTGGGCGGCCGCCGGGCCGTGATTGAGCGGCCGGGTAAGCTGAAGCGGGAGGCGCCGGCTGATGAGTGAGGCGCAAACGTTCGATATTCTTGTGGCTGGCGGTGGCATGATCGGTTCCGCCCTGGCTCTCGGGCTGTCACGACAGGGTTGGCATGTGGGGCTGGTGGAAGGTTCCGGCCATGAGTCTCTGGTTGAGGCGCCGGACTCCGCCACCACCGTTGCCGATTTTGAACCACGGGTCAGTGCCATTTCGGTGGCGAGCCAGCAATTGCTGGAGCAACTCGGAGTCTGGTCCGAGGTGACCGCCGGTCGGCACTGTCCTTACCAGACCATGACGGTCTGGGATGGCGACGGCACGGGGCGAATACAGTTTGAGGCAGCCGAGCTGCAGGCGAGAGCCCTCGGAACGATTGTCGAGAACCGCAGCATCGTCCGATCACTGTTCAGGGCTTTGGAACAAAGTCCGGTCGAACTGATTGATGGCGCGAGGATTACTGGCTGTAAACAGTTGTCTGGAACTTATACGGTTGAGCTGGAGGATGGTCGATCTTTGTCGGCGGGGCTATTGGTCGGTTGTGACGGTGCCAATTCCCGTCTGCGCCACTGGGTTGGCCTGCCAACGCGTGAGTGGGACTACGACCAGCAGGCAATCGTATGCACGGTGAAGACCAGCCAGAGCCACCGTTTCACCGCGTGGCAGCGATTTTCGACGACCGGGCCGCTGGCGTTTTTGCCCTTGCTGCCAGAGTCCGGAGATGAGCATTACTGTTCCATTGTCTGGTCCCAGGATACCGGGGAAGCGCGGCGTCTGATGGCTTTGGACGACACCGACTTTGCCGCTGAACTTGAGCGTGCGATTGAGCGCGAGCTGGGATCGGTGGAGTCCATTTCCGGCCGCTTCGCCTT
The DNA here is from genome assembly GCF_045057155.1 of Marinobacter flavimaris. Classification (NCBI taxonomy): domain Bacteria; kingdom Pseudomonadati; phylum Pseudomonadota; class Gammaproteobacteria; order Pseudomonadales; family Marinobacteraceae; genus Marinobacter; species Marinobacter flavimaris. Next base: position 2,971,830 of record NZ_CP171359.1, on the reverse strand, counting down.
TCCGCTTCGACAGCGGCACGCGAAGGACTACATTGCCCCCGGCTTTGCCCTCGTCGGCGATGCGGCCCATACCATCCATCCGCTGGCGGGACAGGGTGCCAACCTTGGCTACGGCGATGTACGGGCTCTGCTCGATGAGCTTTCGCGAGCTAAAAAGGCGGGCCTGAGTCCAGCCAATGAGCTGGTTCTGGCGCGCTATCAGCGCCGCCGGAAAGGCGAGAATCTCGCCATGATGGCCGCCATGGAGGGCTTCAAGCAGCTGTTCGGCCGTGATGAGCTGCCGGTCCGCTGGCTGCGAAATACCGGACTGCGCTGGCTCAACCAGATGGGGCCGGTGAAAAATCGTATAGCTGCCGAGGCCATGGGTCTTAACGGCTGAATACAAAAAGGAATTGTCCAATGGCAGGAAGCAGCCTTCTGGTTCTGATCGATGACATCGCCACTGTGCTGGACGATGTTGCCCTGATGACAAAAGCCGCCACCAAGAAAACCGCAGGTGTTCTGGGGGATGATCTGGCGCTTAACGCCCAGCAGGTGACCGGTGTAAAGCCTGCCCGGGAACTGCCAGTGGTCCTCGCGGTTGCCCGCGGCTCCATGATCAACAAGGCCATCCTGGTGCCGGCGGCCCTTGCGATCAGTTTTTTCATGCCCTGGCTGGTAACGCCTCTGCTGATGCTCGGCGGTGCCTTTCTGTGTTTTGAGGGCTTTGAGAAACTGGTGCACAAGTTTTTGCACCAGGAGCAGGACCAGAAGCGCAAGGGCGAGCTGCGTGAAGCCCTCAAGAGCCCGGACGTCGACTTGCGGGCGATCGAGAAAGACAAGATCAAGGGCGCCATCCGCACCGACTTCATTCTGTCTGCCGAAATCATTGCCATTACCCTCGGAACGGTAACGACCCAGACCATCGGCATGCAGTTCATGGTGCTGGCGGTGGTGGCGATTATGATCACAGTCTTTGTTTACGGCCTGGTGGCTGGGATCGTAAAGCTGGACGACGGCGGCCTCTACCTCAGTCAGCAAGAGAACCCGGTGCTCCAGCAATTGGGTTCAGGCATTCTCTGGCTGGCCCCCTATCTGATGAAGACACTCTCCATCCTGGGCACTCTGGCGATGTTTCTGGTGGGTGGTGGCATTCTTACCCACGGACTGACGCCGGTATACGACGCTATTCATCACTTTGCCGAGGGTTTCAGTGGTGTGGCTGGTGTGCTCGTGCCAACGGTGGCCAATGGCCTGTTCGGTGTGCTGGCAGGTGCGCTACTGGTGGCCATTATCACGCCACTGACGCGATGGTGGCAGGCGAGGAACGGCTGAGAAGACCGGGGCTCTAGAGGCAGGCGTCGAACAGCCGGCTCACCAGTACCGGTACCGCGGTTTCGACCCGCAGAATACGGGGGCCGAGATGCACGCTCTGGCAGCCGGCTTCTTCCAGTTTTCCCACTTCGTAAGCCGTGAAGCCACCTTCCGGGCCAATGCAAAGCACGGTCGGCTGGTTAAGGTGCACAGGGCAGGGGGTGGTTGTGCCGGGATGCGCTACCAGGGCTCGTTTATCCGCCAACAGCGCCGGCAACTCATCTTCCACGAAGGGTTTGAACAGCTTGCGGATCTGCACACGGGGCATCAGGGTATCTTTTGCCTGTTCCAGCCCCAGCGTGAGGTTCTCCCGAAGCTGTTCGTCTGAGAGCCACGGTGTCTGCCAGAAGCTTTTCTCCACCTTGTAGCTGTTGATCAGCCAGAGGTCCTTGACGCCCAGGGCAGCGCAGGTTTGCAGGATGCGACGGAACATCTTGGGCCGGGGCATGGCCAGAATCAGGGTGAGCGGCAGAGGAGCCGGCGGAGCCTGATCCAGCGTCACTCGCAGTTCTGCCTCGCTATCGGTAAGTCGGACGACTTCGCCGGTTCCAAGCCGGCCATCCGAACGGCCTACGGGAATGGTGTCGCCAGCAACGACCTTGATAACGGACTGCAGGTGGGCCAAGCGCCGACCGCGTAGAACGGCACGGTCAGTTGCCACGAAATCCTCGTCAAACAGTAACGCCAGATTCATTCGCCGGCGGGCTCATCGCTTTCCGGGTCTGCGACTTCCCGTTTTGCCAGCCGCCCGAACAGTATACCGACCTCGAACAGGATCCACATGGGAACCGCGAGAAGGGTCTGGGAAATAATATCCGGCGGCGTCAGCAGCATGCCGATGATGAAACAGCCCACCACCACGTAGGGGCGCTTGGCTGCAAGATCGGCGGGCGTGGTGGCGCCGGTGAGGATCAACAGCACCGTGGCGATCGGAATTTCGAAGGCCACACCGAAGGCGAAGAACATCTTGAGTACAAAATTGAGGTAGCTGGTGATGTCCGGAAGTTCGACGATGCCTTCGGGGCCTATCGCAGTAAAAAAGCCGAACACCAGCGGGAAAACCACGTAATAGGCAAACGCAGCGCCCGCGTAAAACAGGATGACCGAGGTAAACAGCAGCGGAAAGGCCAGACGTTTTTCGTGGGCGTAGAGGCCCGGGGCAATAAAGCTCCAGAGCTGGTAGAGAATGATCGGAATGGCAGCGAACACAGCCAGAACCAGGGCCAGCTTCAGCGGTGCGAAGAAGGGCGACGTAACATCCGTTGCGATCATGGTCTGGCCAACGGGCAACAGGGAACGGATGGGCTCCGACAGCCACAGGTAAAGTTCGTTGGCAAACGGATAAATGGCAGCGAAGCAGACCAGCACCGCAAGAACCATTTTCAGAAGGCGATTACGCAGTTCGAGCAGGTGCTCGATCAGTGGCATTTCCTGCTGCTCCGGAGGCAGCTGGTTGCCGTCGGGTTTTGCATTCATGAACGATTATCCGGCGGACTTTGCGGGGTTTCGCGTTTGGGTTGTTCGTTTCCGTCAGAGCCGGAATCTGGCGTCTGCGAGGAGCTACCAGCATCGGGCTGATCCTGCGCTGGAGCCTCAGAGGCCTTTGGCTGGCCGGATACCCGCCGTGTCGCAGGTGCAGGCCTTGGCTTCTGGGTCTCGTTCTCGGGCAGGATCATGTGCTCGTATTTCCTGGCTTCGTCCAGGGCGCCACGCACGGTTTTCTGAACGTCGTCGAGGCCAACATCTCCTGCCTTGCGAAGCTCGTCGCGGAGTTCGCCGGCTTTTAGCTCCCGGTCCAGTTCCGAGGTGAACTGGCCAACCATGCGCCGTGCACCACCCACCCAGCGGCCAGCCGCACGGGCGGCCGCAGGCAGGCGCTCGGGGCCGAGTACCAATAGCGCTATGACGCCGCAGATCAGCAGCTCAAGAAAGCCGATATCGAACATTCAGCCTGGTCTCAGCTGTGGGACTTGTCCCGGGGCTTGTCTTCGGCCGCCGCTTGTTGCTGTGGCTGCTCCCCTTCCTTGCCTTCCAGGGATTCCTGGTTCTCGGCCTTGGAGTCCTCATCGCTCATGGACTTCTTGAAGCCGCGAATGGCACCACCGAGGTCGCTGCCGATGTTGCGAAGCTTCTTGGTTCCGAACAACAGAATGACAATGCCGAGTACGATAAGTAATTGCCAGATGCTGATACCCATTACGGGGTCCTCATTTTAATGTTTCTGTTCAATGACATTGTACGTTACCAGAACCGTTACGCGGAAACCCCTTTAGAGGTATTACCGCTCACTTGTTCCTCGACGCTTTTTCTTCCAGGCCTGACAGATCGAACCGGCTGGCCAGTTCGTCCAGGATGTCCTTCGGGCCAAGGCCCAGTCTCGACAGCATGACCATGCTGTGGAACCAGAGGTCGGCGGTTTCATAAACCACGTCCCGGGTTTCCCCGGAATGCTCTGCGTCCTTGGCTGCCAGCAGGGTTTCCGTGCACTCTTCCCCCACTTTTTCCAGGATCTTGTTCAGGCCCTTGGCGTGGAGGCTGGCTACATAGGAGGTTTCCGGGTCTGCCTCTTTCCTGGCCTCCAGAACCCTCGCCAGGTTTTCCAATACATCGCTCACAGTCCGTGCTCCTCAGTTGCTGCCGTAAATAGTGCCGGGGTCCTTGATCACCGGGTCAACGCTGACCCACTGACCGTTTTTCAAAGTCCGGTAGAAGCAGCTGCGTCTGCCAGTATGGCAGGCGATGCCGCCTTTTTGTTCTACTTTCAGCAGGATGACGTCCTCGTCGCAGTCCAGTCGAATGTCCCGGATGACCTGTTGGTGCCCCGAGGTTTCCCCTTTGCGCCAGAGCTTGCCCCGGGAGCGCGACCAGTATACGGCGTGGCCTTCTTCGGCGGTCAGCCTGAGCGACTCGCGGTTCATCCAGGCCATCATCAGGATGTCGCCGGTGTCGGCGTCCTGGGCGATGGCCGGAACCAGGCCGTCCTCTGTCCAGCGAATGGCATCCAGCCAGTCAGGGGTCTCGACGTTATCCGAGCTATTTTGCATTTTTGTGAATCCTGAAATCTTTATCGGTTATCGGCTGCCCCGGAGCATGAGCCCGCCGGCGACGGCAAACAGGGCCCAGCTCCAGGCAGGCACGCTTTCAATCCACTGCCGGCTCTCGGGCTGAGTGCCCAGAAAGCCGCCGGCAATGAGCAGTACCGCCAATGTCGCCCGCCGCCAACGCCGCTCGGTACGGATCTGCTGCTCCCGGAGCAACGCCAGTGTTGCCCGGTTCTGGGGCTCGGTGGGCCCCGCCTGCCGCAGTTGCAAGAGCGCATCGTGCACCAGCTGGGGCATTTCCGGCGACTGTTCCAGCCAGGAGGGAAGGTGCGACTGCAGCGACTTGATCAGCCCCGAAGGGCCAATGCGTTTGCGCATCCAGGTCTCGAGGTAGGGTTGCGCGGTGCTCCACAAATCCAGATCCGGATACAGCTGTCGGCCCAGACCTTCAACGTTCAGGAGGGTTTTCTGCAGCAGAACGAGCTGGGGCTGCACTTCCATATTGAACCGCCGTGCCGTCTGGAACAGGCGCAACAGGAAGTGGCCGAACGAGATATCCTTCAACGGCTTCTCGAAGATGGGCTCGCAAACAGTACGTATGGCCGCCTCAAACTGGTTCACTGGCGTGTCGGGCGGTACCCAGCCGGACTGAATATGCAGCTGCGCAACCTGCCGATAATCCCGGCGGAAAAAGGCCAGAAGGTTTCGGGCAAGATAGCTCTGGTCATCCGGTGCCAGGGTGCCAACGATGCCGAAATCGATCGCGATATACCGGGGATCCGCCGGGTTCGAGGTGTCCACGAAGATGTTGCCCGGATGCATGTCGGCGTGGAAGAAGCTGTCCCGGAATACCTGCGTAAAGAAAATCTCCACGCCTTTCTCGGCCAGTACCTTCATGTCGACGCCGGCGGCCTTCAGAGCCGCAGTATCGGCAATGGGGATGCCGTGAATCCGCTCCATCACCAGCACGGATTTGCGGGTGTAGTCCCAGTCGATAAAGGGAATGTAGATCAGCGAGGAGTTTTCGAAATTCCGGCGCAGCTGGCTGGCGTTGGCGGCCTCGCGCTGGAGATCCAGCTCATCGTGAATGGTGGAATCGTAGTCGGCTACCACTTCCACCGGGCGCAGGCGCTTGCCTTCGGACCAGTATTTTTCCAGCAGGCCAGCCATCAGGTACATCAGGGCCAGATCCTGACGGATTACCTTCTCTATGCCCGGTCGCAGAACTTTCACGACTACCTTCTGGCCGTTGCGCAGGGTGGCTGCATGCACCTGGGCAACCGATGCCGAGGCAAGCGGGTCCGGACTGAATTCGGCAAACAGGTCCGAAACCGGGGCACCGAGGGAGGTTTCGATAATGCTCCGGGCTTCATTGCTCGGGAACGGCGGTACCCGGTCCTGGAGATTCTTCAGGGATTCCGCCATGTCGTCCGGCAGAAGATCCCTTCGGGTAGAGAGGATCTGGCCGAACTTTACGAACACGGGGCCCAGTTCCTCCAGCGCCAGCCGAAGGCGGTCGCCACGATCGAGCTTCGGTTGCGGGAACAGGTGCCAGGGCGCCAGCAGGAAAAACACCTTCAGGGGCGCGGGCAGCTCTGCGATAGGCAGGAACGTGTCCAGCCGGTAACGGCAGAATACCCAGGCAATTCGGAACAGGCGTTGCAGGCGGGTCACAGGTTCTCCGATTCGTCAGTCTTGCCGCGGTTTTCAATCAGATTAAGCCGCGCTTCCAGTCTTTCCGTGCGCAGGTTCAGTTCGTCGATATCCTCGAACGTAGCTTCCAGCTCCCGCCGACCGGGCAGGGCGCGACTTTCCTCGTGCACATACTCCTCGATGTTGGCATTCAGGGACTGAAAGGCCTGTCGACTCCATCGGATAGCGCCGCGAACCCGTTGGCCGAGGAAGTGTGCGGGCACATCGCCGATGTGCCGGGCCATGGCGGCTTCCCAATCCGGTTCAAGCTGGTTCAGGGCTCGTTGCAGCTGATGGGCCAGCGCTGTGTCGCCGGTCACGTCAAGACGGCCGTCGGCAAAGACCCGGTCATCGCCGGTGGCCAGCGCTGCAAAGGCGATGGGTTTGCCGGTGATCTCGAGCGCTGGCTGTTCGACCGGCTGACTGCCGACGCGGACGCGGTTTCCGGCCCGGTCCAGGGTGTAGGTCAGGGCAATCGGGTCGGTGATATTGAACTGAACCGGCCCCGCCAACGCTTCCATCAGGGCACTATGCCCCGCCTGATCCAGTTCCAGTGCCCGGTTCAGGGCACTTTCCAGGATAGCGGAGACAGCGGAAAGCAGGGTGGGGCCGGGAAACATCAGGGCTTGATTCCCACGTGCAGGGCGACGATACCGCCGGTCATGTTGTAGTACTTGCAGTTCACCAGGCCGGCGTTCTCCATCATGCCCTTGAGGGTGTCCTGGTCGGGATGCATGCGGATGGATTCGGCCAGGTACTTGTAGCTTTCACTGTCGCCGGCGATGAGCTGGCCCATCAGGGGCAGGGCGGAAAAGGAATAGGTGTCGTAGGCCTTGCTCAGCAATGGATTGGTCGGCTTGGAGAATTCCAGGATCATCAGCTTGCCGCCGGGCTTGAGAACCCGGGTCATGTCGCGCAGGGCCTGGTCTTTATCGGTGACATTGCGCAGACCGAAGGCGATGGATACCGCATTGAAGTTGTTGTCCGGAAACGGCAGATGCTCGGCATCCGCCTGTACGTATTCAATGTTGCCCGCATAGCCGCGATCGGTCAGCCGGCTGCGGCCCACCTGCAGCATGGAGGCATTGATGTCGGCCAGCACCACCTTGCCGGACGGACCCACAAGGTCTGAAAACTTCATGGTGAGATCGCCAGTGCCGCCGGCAATGTCCAGCACCTGGTGGCCGGGACGCACGCCCGAAAGCTCAATGGTGAAACGTTTCCAGAGCCGGTGAATTCCCATGGACATCAGGTCATTCATGAGGTCGTACTTGCCCGCCACACTGTGGAACACCTCGGCCACCTGGCTCGCTTTCTGGCTCTTGGGCACATTGCGAAACCCGAAATGGGTTACGTCGTCCTGGCCGTTGCTGTTTGCGGCCTGGTTGGCTGGCGTTTGCTGCTCGCTCATGGGGCATGTCCTGTCAGAATCTGAACCCCGTATTCTAACCGCTGACGGGGTTGCTACAAGGGTGGCGGTGAGTTAAATAGCGCCCTAAACTGTAAATCTATCCAAATCCGAGAGAAAACCGCTTCATGTCTGTAATTGATGTACATCGCCCGCACACCCTGGATCAAGAACACGCAAGGCAGGCCGCAGAATCCCTTGCCAAAGACCTGTCCAGTCAGTTTGACGTGCATTATGAGTGGGAAGGCGACCACCTGAAGTTCAAGCGCAGTGGCGTCAAGGGGCACCTGAACATCACGCCGACAGACCTGCACATTCACCTGGAGCTGGGCATGATGCTGCGGCCCTTCAAATCGCGGATCGAGCAGGAAATCCACTCCCAGCTGGACCAGATCATCAAGGCCTGAGCCAGCCAACTATCCCCGGCTCAGAGGTTTTCCGGCAGGCTGAACGGGTCCGGGTGATGGTCGAGAATGTTGCGCATTACCCGCTGCTCCCGGGAAACCAGCCGGTCGATCAGTAGCTCCACATCGTCCATCTTCCGGAAGGCGGAATAGCCCCGGTGCAGGAAGCTGTGCAGATCCGTCAGATCGGCCATCTCTGCCGGGCCCCGGGTCATCGATAGCAGCCATCCAAGGGTGCGGTTGCGGACATAGCGATCAAGTTGCTGGCCAACGTCTGCCACCAGGGTAATCTGTTTCTCTCTCTGCGCCAGCCGTCGGCTCTCCCGGTAGGCTGCACAATAGGCGTCCGTGGTGATTGCCCGCGCAGACACACCTTGCTGATGGAACAGTTCGGCGAGCTCCAGGTCCAGCTGTTGGGTGATCAGGTTCAGTTCCACGAGGCCGGCGAAGGTGTCCAGCAGATTATCTGGCAACCACTTCACCATTTTGGGAAACACCCGATCAATATTGTCGTCCCGGCGGGTCATGCCGGCCGGGGCGTAGAGGTCGGTCAGCAGAAATTCGAGGCCGTGGTGATATCCGGGATGGCGATAAAGATCCTCATGGGTCGACTTCAGCCGCTCCGCCTGCCAGTCGGCGACGGAGACGGCGTGTTCCATCAGCGGATGCTCGGCTTTCAGGCGCCGGAAATCATGGTAGTCCAGAAGCAGTTGCTGCAGCCGGCGAGCGCTTTCGGAGCGGGCTTCGGTAGCGACGAGGCGCTCACGGTACATGGGCGATGGCTCCACTAAACCTGAGGAAAAGAGCGTAGTTTAGCGGAGCTACGGCGGTCTTGCAGTAGGGCAATGCCCGGGCATTAGCCCTGTGCGGCGGCGGGCAGCGTTTCGAACCCCGGGACCCATTCCTTGCTGTCGAGGGTGATGAAGTGGCTCGGCGCCTCGGTTTCGACGATTCGCATGGTGGTCGGGCTCTGGCGCGCACTGGCCAGCATGGAGGAACGATCGAGAATGCGGTCGACCGCCGGAATCAGGAAGGTGCCGTGGCGTACATGGCTGTAAACGCTGGTGTCTGTCCGTGCCATCCAGTCCATGATGTTCTCGATGTTACGAACAATGGTCAGATGATCCTTGGTGGCGGAAAACAGTTTGCTCAGCAGTTGCTTCTTGCGCGGGTTCATCTTGCCAAAGAAGGTCTGTCCGTAGGCGGACGACGGAGCGCTGTTGATCAGGCGTATCAGCCAGGGCCACATACCGTGGCTTACAGGTTCCAGAATGGTGGTCACCAGCGCCGACAGCCTGCCGTTGGGGAGCACGGGTGCTTCCAGTACCACTTCCACGTCGTCATACAGCTCTGGCCATTGCTTGATGGCCTCCAGGATCACCGCCCCGCCACGGGAATGACCATGAACCCGAATGTTGTCAGTGGTTGGCAGGCTGGAAAGCGCCTGATTGAGAATGCAGGCGTCGTATTCGATGGTGCCTTCCAGGTGCTTGATCGGCACTTCCCAGTCCGGGGTCTCCGGGGTCACGCCGTTCACCGGGATGTGGTAATTGCTGCAGGTGAGCAGGATCAATTCGGTGGTGGGCGCTTCATAGGCCTGGGTGAAGTAGCAGTGGTTCTCCAGAAAGCCGTGCACGCCGACAACGGTCTGCTCGGCCTTGCCGCTGTGGTTGCGAACGGACACAGCGCCTTTGCCAACGCGATACACCCGCCCGGAGAACATTTCCGAGTAGGCGCTCTCAATCGGTTTTATCAGTTTGCGAACGTGGCTCGCTTTCATAACTGCTCTCCCGTCCAGCAAGGCAATGACCTGTTATTGGAATTAGGGTGTGCTGGTAAGCCTTTTGTACCCTGATCATCTCGCTGTGTTACTGGCCCTGAATAAAGAATTTTTGATCCCTCAGGGCCAATCGATCGCGGATCGACAGCGCGTAATAACCATTGCACTACGGCTTATAACCAGTATAGGACTGAACAGTTACTCACGTGTAATTTTTTGTAACAGCGTACGCTGGTGCCGCATATGGAGCCGGAAGGGCTTGTCTGGCACAATGCGGAGTTCGGTTTTTACTTACCTTCACCACTTTTCCAGGGACGTTCGGGTTTGAGTCACGAACAATCGCATCTCCTGCTACCTGCGGATTCGGCCTGGCTGGCCCTGGAACGCCCGGAAAACCCCATGACCATCACCGTGATGTTGCGGGTTGATGGGCTTACTGCGCCCCGTTTCAGGGAGTTTCTGCGGGTGTACTGGATGGCCTGGGAGCGTTTCCGGTACATGCCCGTCAAGCGCTCACCTGCCTGGTGGTGGGAGCAGGATCCGACGTTTGATGTTAGCCACCACCTTGATGTGGTTGTGGATCGTTTCACGCCCGACAGCCTTCAGGAATGGGTGTCCGCGCGTCTGAACCAGCCTCTGCCCATGTATCGCCCGCGCTGGAAATTCTGGCTTGCGCCCAATGCCGAGGGTGGGGCGGTGCTACTGCTGCGCATTCACCACTGTTACGCCGATGGCCTGTCTCTGCTGGGCATCTTTGACCGACTGTGCCCGCCCTCTCCCCAGCAGCATCCCGCCATTTACGGCGCCCCCGAAATCGCGGAGCTGTCACGCTGGACGGCTGCGGCAAAGGCCTGGTTCGGGCAACTGATGGCATCCGAAGAGCCTTCTGAAGAATCCCACGGTGCTGGCAATGCAGACCGGTCCGCCGGTAATCAATGGCAGGACGCGGGTCGCTTGCTGGAGCGGGTCGCCCAGAAGAGCCTGAAGCTGGTCAATGAATTTTCGGAGTTCCTGGTGGAGCCGGAAGACACGGCGACGGATCTCAGGCAGCCGTTGCTGGGGAGGCGACATTGTCGCTGGTCCGAGCCAGTGCCCCTCGACCGCTTCAGAAACATTGCCCGAGCTACCAATGTAACCATCAACGATGTGTTGCTGAGCTGTGTGGCGGCGGCTGTGCGCACCCGCCTGGGCATTGAAGGCGAGGACCTCGATGAAGCCGTGCTGCATGCCGCCGTACCGGTGGATATTCGCAGTCGCCTGCCCGAGGAGCTCAAGCCGGCACCCGGCGCGCTGGGCAATTATTTTGGCACCGTGTTTGTACCTTTGCCGGTGGATGGTGAAAGTCCCCTCGAGCGACTTTTCCGCATCAAGCACGAAACCCGCCGTCTTAAGAAAAGCTGGCAGCCCGGCATTGCCTGGGGTCTCGCGGCCAGCGCCACGATTGTTCCAGAGCCTTGGCGGGAGCCGTTGGCCGAGGTGTTCTACCGCAAGGCCAGTGCCGTGGTGTCCAACGTGCCCGGCACTCCGGAGGCCCGGTATATTGCCGGCTGCCGGATAACCGAACAGATGTTCTGGGTGCCCCAGGCCGGGGATATCGGTTTGGGTATCAGCATTGTCAGCTACGCCGACCAGGTGCAGTTTGGCGTCGTTGCCGATGAGGCGGTGATGGCCGACCCCGAAGACTTCCTCAACGACTGCCTGCAGGAACTGGCTCAGTTCCCCGGCGACTGATCCGCCGGGTCGTACTCCCAAAGTTTCAATTCAAGTGCCTCCCAAATGAGCAGAAAACCTGCTCCGTCGAAGCATTTTCCCCCTCCCTTGCATCACCGACCATGGAATTCAGGCGACAGACCGCGCCTGGGGCGTCCGGATGATCCGGGCCTCCGATCCCAGATTTCCAAAAACAACCGGGGGAACTATGAAAAACAATAACGTCAGAAAGTCAGGGTTAGCGATTGCCATGGCAGCGGCCATGGGCGCCAGCGCAGGAGCCAATGCCGCTGTTGAGCTGTATAACCAGGACGGCACCAGCTTTTCCGTGGATGGCTACTTCAATGCATTCTACGTAAACCGTGACGACAAGCAGAACGACGTTCGGGATTCCCGCATCAAGATGGGCTTCCTGCCGAACACCATCGGCTTCAATTTCAGCAAGGATATGGGTGATCTGACCCTGGGCGGACGTTCTTCGTTCTGGACCACCATCAATGACAGTCTTGATTCACCCACAGACACCGCCATCGACGTGCGTCAGTTCTATGCCACGGTAGACGGCGATTTTGGTCAGGTGCTGATTGGTAAGGACTTCGGCCTGTATGCCCGCTCCAACATTTTCCTCGACGAAATCCTGATGGGATTCGGTTCCCCGGGCGTCGCCGGTGGCGTTTCCTTCGGCAATATCCGCGCAGGCTATCCGTACCCGACACCTTCCGCCCAGATTACCTATCGCTCGCCGGATATGGGCGGCCTCAAGGTCGCGGCCGGTGTTCTGGATCCCGCCGATACGGTGACCGGTGCCAATGACGAAAATGCCGCACCCCGCTTCGAGTCCGAGGTAACCTACAACGCCAACCTGAACGATGTGGCCCTGACCGGCTGGGTGAACGGGCGCTATCAGTCTGCTGAAAATGGCAGCACGACCGTCGACAGCACAGGCCTCGGCTACGGTATCAAGGCGTCGGTCGCGGGACTGACCCTGGCTGCTTCCGGTTTTACTTCCAAGGGTGACAACCCGGTTCTGATCGGCAACGGTGCGGTGACCGAAGACGATGCCGACGGCTTCCTGGTTCAGGGCTCCTATGCCTTCGGTGCCAATCGCGTTGTGCTTTCCTACGGCGAGACGGACGCTGAAATCCTGAATCTGGAAACCGAGAGCACAACGCTCGGGTTCTTCCACGATGTAAACAGCAACTTCAAGCTGGTTGCCGAGTACAACATGTACGAAGACAACAACCGCACCACCGGTGCAACCACCACTGAGGCGGACACCATCGCCCTTGGCGCCATCGTGATGTTCTAAGCCCTACCTGGCGTTGCGGGTGGCAGGAGGCCTCTCGCTGCGCTGGTTTGTCTAAGACTAAAGTGCCGGTTTGCCTTGAGGCAAACCGGCAGCGCCACCAGGCATTGATTCAGGAGGCAGTTTAATCAATGGCTTACGATCATTTTGGCGCGCCGATTAAAAGCACTGAAGTCGCATTGGCTGCGTTTGCGGATGCCGTAGAATCGGTGAAAAGTCATCCGTTTTCGGGAACCGCGTTTATGAAGCCAGCGACGACCCTGCCTGCGGTCCGGGTAGCGAGCTCCAGCGTTCGCGATCCCATGTTGGCCGCCACCAATCTCGCCAGCCAGCTCAGCCACGAGCATCTTGGCTGTGTACTCTTCTTCTGTTCTGCGGAATACGACCTGGGTCGACTTGGTAGTGCCCTTGAGCACAGTTTTCAAGGTGCGCGTGTCTGCGGCTGCACTTCGGCCGGGGAGATCACTCCGGACGGCTACGGACGTGGATGCATCACCGCCATCGGGTTTGACAGCCGCTATTTCGCCATCGATTGCGCACTGATCCGGGAGCTGGACCGATTCACCCTGCAGGATGCCCAGGGGGTAATCGACGGCCTGCTTTCGACCTGTCGGGATGCCAGACTCGCGCCGGTCAAAGGCAACACCTTTGCCATCACGCTGCTGGACGGCCTGTCCAGCCGTGAAGAGCTGGTGCTGGCAACGCTCAACTCGGCCCTTGGCACCATTCCCCAGTTTGGCGGTTCTGCCGGCGACGATGAGCGTCTGGCCAACACCCACGTGTTCTACGACGGCCAGTTCCATACCGGAGCTGCCACGGTGTTGCTGGTAAATACACCGCTGGATTTCCGGGTATTTTCCACGCACCACATGGTCGAACGCAGTGAAAAGCTGGTGGTGACGGACGCCTGCGCGGAAAGCCGCACGGTATTCGAGCTTAATGCAGAGCCGGCGGCCGATGCCTATGCCCGAGCCGTTGGCGTGGATGTCGAAGCACTGGATCGCAAGGTGTTCGCGCTACGGCCCATGGGGGTGAAAATCGGCGGCCACTATTTTGTCCGCTCGGTGCAGCGGGTGAACCCGGACAAGAGTCTGACTTTCTATTGCGCCGTGGAAACCGGAATCGTGATGACGGCCATGGAGCCGGAATCCCTGCTGGACAGCGTTCGTACCCAGATAGAAGCCGCAGAACGGGTTGTGGGGCCACCTCTGGTGACCATCGGCTGCGATTGTTTTCTGCGCAGGCTGGAGGCTGAACTCACCGGGGAGGTGGAAGCGGTCTCCCAGTTCCTCCGCCACCACAATGTGATTGGCTTTAACACGTACGGCGAGCAGTTCGACGGTATGCACATCAACCAGACGTTTACGGGGGTGGTCATTGGCCAGCCTGATGTCCGTTCCGGACAAGATTGAAGCACCCGTTGAAGACAGGCGGGATCTCCGGATTGCCGAACTTGAGGCGGAGAACGAGCGCCTGCGGCGGATTCGCGATGCCCTGATTGTCCGGGTGGAGTCCGGCTCTGCCCATAAGCCGGAGCCCTACGCGGCCTTCGAGCACTCGGTGGTGCTTGCCGAGCAGGTTCGGGAGCGAACCGAGGCGTTGAACCAGGCCATGGAACAGCTCAAGGGCAGCAACAAGGCCCTGAATCGGGCCCGGGAAGAAGCCGAGACAACCCGCCAGAGGTTGAGCGATGCCATCGAGAGCATTGCCGACGGCTTTGTGCTGTTTGATAACCAGCATTGCCTGATCCAGAGCAACAGTCGGTTCCGGAGCTACTGGCGGCATGCCGGTGTTGAGGCGCCAGGCCAGGGTACCCGTATTTCAGAAGTGAAGCGGCAGGCGGTGGCCTGCGGTCTGGTTCTGGAGGAACACAGCCATCCGGATTCGGAAGGCGTGGTGTTCTTGCTGGCCAACGGCCGCTGGGTTCAGGTTACCGAGAGACCGACCCGGGAAGGCGGGTTGGTCGTGCTCTACTCCGACATCACCGATGTGAAGAACAGCGAAATGGCCCGGCGGATCAAGGCGCTCGAAGAAAGCGAGCGCTGGATTCGGGTGGTGACCGACCATGTTCCGGCGCTGATTGCCTACATCGGGGCCGATATGACCATCCAGTTCTGCAACAAGGTCTACGAGTCCTGGTACGGGCGCAAAGGTGAGTCGCCACTCGGCAAGCGCCTCAACGAGGTACATTCGCCCGAGTTCTACCAGCGGCTGCTGCCCCAGATCCTCGATGTCATGGACGGCCACAATGTCACATTTGAATTCGAGGAGACCGGTGAGCAGGGTGAGGTGCGCCACATGCTGCGCTCCTACGTTCCCAATTTCGATGAGCAGGGAGACATCATCGGTTTCTTTGTGTTGATACGGGACATCACCGACCGCCGCAAGACCGCCCTGGCACTGGAACAGGCCTATGACAACCTGGAGCGACGGGTGAAGGAGCGCACCGCGGCCCTGACCGGCCTGAACAACCAGCTGCGCCAGGAAATCACCGAACGGGCTGCCGTAGAAGCCCGGCTTCGGGATGCCAAGCTGGAGGCCGAGAGGGCCAATCTCTCGAAAACCAAGTTCCTCGCTGCGGTCAGCCATGACTTGCTGCAACCTCTGAATGCCGCACGGTTGTTTACCAGTGCTCTGCTGGAACAGTCGTTCGGGCCCAAGGCGGAAGGCCTGGTTCGGTCGGTCAGTACCTCTCTGGACGACGTCGAAAACCTTCTGGGCACCCTGGTGGATATTTCCAAGCTCGATGCCGGCGTTATCAAACCGGATGTCACCGCCTTTGATCTTCGGGACCTGCTCAATAACATCGCCCGGGAATTCCGGCAGATGGCCACGGCCGAGGGGCTGCAACTGGATTTCGTTGCCAGCTCCGCGATTGTGGAGTCGGATTCCCAGTTGCTGGCGCGGATCCTCCGGAATTTCCTGACCAACGCCATCCGTTATACCGGCAACGGCCGGATTCTGCTTGGCTGCCGTCGACAAAAGGACCATGTCCTGTTGCAGGTGTGGGATACCGGCCCTGGTATTCCCGAGGACAAACTCACCGAGATCTTCCAGGAATTCAAACGCATCCGTCCGGCTGGCTCACAACCCGATAAAGGCCTTGGGCTTGGTCTGGCCATCGTGGACAAGATATCCCGCATGCTTGGGCACGAGGTGACGGTGAATTCCATCGAGGGCAGGGGGTCAGTCTTCAGCGTCCGGGTCCCGGTCGGCAAACTGAAGCCCCGGCAACCGGGTGCCGACCAGAATCGAGCCGCGTCTTTCGATAGTGGTCTTGGCGGTGCCCGGATCTGGGTGATCGACAATGACCAGTCTATTTGCCAGGGCATGCAAACCCTGCTCGAAGGTTGGGACTGCCAGGTGGTGACGGCGGTGTCCCTTGAGGATCTCGAGCGTCAGCTGGATCCGGCTACCAGTGCAGTGGACCTGATCCTGGCGGACTATCATCTGGACAACGATGAAAACGGCGTGGATGTGGTGGCGGAGATCAATGGCCGCCGGAGATGTCCGGCGCCAGTGGTGATGATTACGGCTAACTACACCAATGAACTCAAGCAGCATATCCGCGAACTTGGGCACCTGCTGATGAACAAGCCGGTGAAGCCTCTGAAGCTGCGCAGTGCGCTGAGTCATCTACTGAGAAGCTGACTGCGGTCTCATACGAAAAGGGTCAGATGAACATGTCACCTGACCCTTTTTGCTTTTAGCCTGTCAAACCCTGACCTTATTACCGCTTCAGATACTGACTGAAATCCACATCGCTGGCAGAGAGAATCGCCTGCACGCGGTTGTGAACCCCGAGCTTGCGAAGTATCGCTGATACATGGGCCTTCACCGTGGTCTCGGCGATGTTCAGGTTATAGGCGATCTGCTTGTTGGATTCGCCCTTGGACATGCGCTCGAGCACCAGCAGCTGCCGACGTGTCAGTGAGTTGAGCAGCTCCGGTGAAATCGGGTTGTCTTCATTGCGACTACGACGAGTATTGCTCTCCTTGCCGGTTCGGATGATGTCCGAAGGCAGATAGACATTGCCGTTCAGGATCTGCTGGATGGCCTCGGTCATCTGGGCCCTGGGCGAGGACTTGGTAATGAAGCCGCAGGCGCCGTAGGTAATGGCCTGCAGCACCACCTGCTTGTCTTCCTCGGCAGAGACAATAACCACCGGAATCGTCGGGGCTTCGTTGCGCAGGGTGATCAGGCCGTTAAGACCATGCATGCCGGGCATGTTCAGGTCCAGCAGGATCAGGTCCAGGTCGTCATTCTCACGGGTAATGTCGAGAGCGCTGTCCAGATCGTCGGTTTCGATGATCTCGCTGCCCTCAAAGCCAGAGGCGATAACGCTGCTGATGGCTTCGCGGAACAGTGGGTGGTCGTCGGCAATCAGAATCTTGTAAGCCGGCTCCATGGATGGGTCTACCTGTTTGTTTTCAGTGTCGGGAATGGCTTCCGAATCATGATAGCGTTTTTTCAGAATCATGATGGCAGTTTTCGGAAGGGTAGTTCTCGGTAGAGAGTGCGGCTTCGAGCTCGTTCAGCATGGCGGCCTCCTGTGCAGAGAATCGCCGGAATCGGTTCCGATCCTCTGTTTATTATTGTGATGGTTTCATTACACGCCATCTTGGTCTCGGGTTGAATGCGACCATCGCACCAAAAAACAGGCACCAAAGTACTATTCTTGCAAGGCTGTGGGCTTCGTATCGTGGAGCAATGAGCCTACAACCAACAATAACGACCGTCTCCCGATCCTCGCTTGCCGATCCCTGGATCAAAAAGGGAATGGCCGCCGTGCTGGGTCTTTTCCTGAGTCTCGCAGGCAGTGTCCATGCCCGGGAAGAAGCGTCTGACCTGCCCGTGCTGTCTGTCAGCGTGTTGCAGTTTGGCACCGCCCACTGGGAGCTCGACCATCTCCTGCATCGGGAGCTGGACCGGGAGCATGGCTTTCGGCTGGAATTGAAACCGGTGGCCAACCTGCCGGCCTCCAGACTGGCGGTCACCAGCGGCTCGGTGCACGGTGCTGTGGCCGACCTGCTGTGGGCCCAATCGCGATTCCAGGCCGGCACGCCCTACCTGTACGTTCCTTTCTCCTCACAGATTGGCGATATCGTCGTCGCTGACAGCTCAACGATTCGCTCGGTGGCGGATCTGGCCGGCAAGCGCATTGGTATTGCGGGCGGGCCGGATAGCAAGGGCTGGATACTGCTCAAGAAGGTGGCTCAGCGCCAGGGAATCAATCTGGAGGAATCCGCCCAACTTCAGTTCGCAGCTCCGCCTCTGTTGAGCCAGGCGCTAAAACGCGGGCAGGTGGATGTCATCGTTACCTACTGGCATTTTGCGGCCCGCCTGAGAGGTGAGGGCGGCTGGCGGTCGGCGTTTGGTATGGCTGACCTGCTCACGGAGCTGGACCTGGATCGCAACCTGCCGGTGCTTGGCTATGTTTTTCCCGAGAGCTGGGCCCAGGACAACGGCCCGCTGACTGATCGTTTTGCTGCTTCCCTGCAACAGGCCAAAGCCGAGCTGGCGGAGAGTACATCCTACTGGCAGCGCTTGCGTCCTCTCATGGGAGATCCGGACGACAGTGTTTTCGCAGCATTACGAGAGGGCTTTGTCGCCGGGACGCCTGCGCCGCAAACGGACCAGAGAATCGCTGACTTGCAGCGTTTGATGACCCTCACCGGCGCCGACCCGGACAACCTTATGCCGGCCCATCTGTTTTACCAGAGGCAGCCGTGAAAGGCCGTGCCGGCCGGCCGCCGCTGTGGAGCTACTGGGTAGTTCTGCCGTTATTTGTCCTGTTCTGGGGACTGATCGCCTGGCTAATTCAGTCGCCGTTGCTGCCGACGCCCCTGAACGTGCTGGACACCCTGATTCGTGAATCGGCGACTGGCGAACTCTGGCATCATCTGGGCGCGACGCTCGGGCGTGTGGTGGTTGCCTTTATTCTGGCCATGATCATTGGCACCGCTATCGGCATCGCCATGGGCCGTTCGCAAACCACCAATGCCCTGTTCGATCCCTTGCTGGTGCTTTTATTGAACCTGCCGGCCCTGGTCACCATCATCCTCATGTATGTCTGGTTCGGCCTGGTGGAAGTGGCGGCCGTGATGGCGGTCGTGATCAACAAAGTGCCCAACGTGGCGGTTACCGTCCGGGAGGGCGCCCGCAGCCTGGACTATAGGCTCGAGGAGATGGCCACTGTTTACGAGTTCACCCGGTGGCAACGGTTGCGGGAAGTCTGGGTACCCCAGCTGTTTCCCTATCTCATGGCGGCTACCCGGGGCGGCCTGGCCCTGATCTGGAAAATTGTCCTGGTGGTGGAGCTGCTCGGCCGTTCCAGCGGCGTTGGCTTCCAGTTGCATATGGCGTTTCAGGTTTTCGACGTGGCCGCCATTCTTGCCTACAGCCTGGCGTTTATTGCCATCGTCCAGCTGATTGAACTGGCCATACTTCAGCCTCTTGAGCGCCGATCCAGTCGCTGGCGACAACCGGAGGCCGCCCATGCTTGAACTCAGAATCGCCGGCCGCGATTTCGGCCAGCCGGTGCTCGGAGAGGTCTTCGCAACCATTGCGCGAGGCGACCGCATCTGCCTGCTGGGACCCTCGGGAATCGGCAAGACCACGTTACTGAACGCCATTGCCGGTCTCGATAAATCGGTGCCAGAGAGCGCCGTTATCGGCCGGGAGCAGCTCCGGGTGGGCTACCTGTTTCAGGAGCATCGCCTGCTGCCATGGCGGACTTTACACGCCAATCTCAGGCTGGTTGGTGCCAGCGATGACGAGGCCGGGACGTTGCTGGGCCAGGTTGGCCTGGCCGGATACGGCCATTATCTCCCGGACCAACTGTCACTCGGTATGGCCCGAAGAGCCGCCCTGGCCCGTTGCCTGGCGGTGAAACCGGACTTGCTCTTGCTGGACGAGCCGTTTGCCTCGCTGGACCCCATCATGGCCGGCGAACTGAAAGCCTTGATCGCCGGAATCCTGAACTCGCAACCTGATATGGCGATGATCTGCGTTACCCATGATGGCGGTGATGCAGAGATATTGGCGAACCGCCTGTGGTATCTCGACGGCAAGCCTGCGCGACTGCAGTGGGACGATGTATTGGCAGAGCCTGGGCTGGTCGATGGGCTTCTTGGGCGCCTTCGTGATCTGGATTTGACGGGCTCTTAGGTTGATCGAGGGTGTCCGCAGTCTGTCGGATTACGCTTTGCTAATCCGACCTACCTGTGTTGGCGGTTTGCACGGAGTATGGGTGGTCAGCGGGGAGAAGGTTTCCAAAACTGTGCGGAGCCAGGGATGGCGGAGCCCAAGCGTCACAGGGATGTGCCGTAAGGAGCGTGTTTTGGAAACCTTCTCCGCGCTGACCACTGGCACCAAATCAAGCCGGCTTGGAAGCCCCAATTATCCTGGTGCGTTGGGGCCGGAAGCCTGCCGTGGCCAGTAGCGCTAGCACCGCCGTCACACCGGCGGTAATCCCGTAAGCCATCGGATTCCACTCCAGGTACAGCGAGAAGCGGATCGCCTCGACCGCGTGGGTGAACGGATTGAACTGGCAGATCCAGTACAGCCAGGGGCTGGCCTCGTTCATGCGCCAGAGCGGATAGAGCGCCGAGGACATGAAGAACATCGGGAAAATGACAAAGTTCATCACCCCGGCGAAGTTCTCCAGCTGTTTGATCCAGGTGGCGATCAGCAGGCCCAGAGCGCCAAGCATCAGACTGGTCAGAATCAGCGCTGGCAACACCGCGAGGTAACCCCATAGCGGTGGCTCCACATCCACCAGCAGTGCCAGCAGCAGGAACACATACACCTGGCCAATGGACACCACGCCCATGGCCAGCAGTTTGGTGACCAGCAGGAACGGCCGGGGCAGGGGGCTCATGAGCAGCACCCGCATGCTGCCTAGCTCCCGGTCGTACACCATGGACAGGGCTCCCTGCATGCTGTTGAACAGGATGATCATGCCGCATAGCCCGGGGGCAATGTAGGTCTCGTAGGTGATGTAGGTTTCATAGGGCGGAATGATGGAAATGCCAAGAACCGCCCGGAACCCGGCGGCAAACACCACCAGCCAAAGCAGTGGCCGGACCAGGGCGCTGGCAAAGCGAGTGCGCTGCTGCCAGAACCGCAGCCATTCACGGGTCTGGATGCCAACAAAACAGTGCCAGTAGTGCGCTGCGTTCATATCAGCCGGCTCCGATCAGGGCATGGAAGGTTTCAGCCAGGTCGCGGGTGCCTTCGGCGTCGCAGATGGCCTGGCCGTTGCCGTCGGCGAGCAACTGGCCCTGATGCAGGATCAGCACGCGGTCGTCGGCGCGGACTTCTTCAATCAGGTGCGTGGCCCAGAGCACGGTCAGTCCGTCTTCGTCGCACAGGGTTCGCACGTGCTCGTTGAGCGCTTTGCGGCTGGCGACATCCAGGCCCACCGTCGGCTCGTCCAGCAACAACAGGGAAGGGTTGTGAAGCAGGGCCCGTGCTATTTCCACTCGCCGACGATGGCCGCCGTTGAGCTGGCGGACAGCGTCGTTGGCCCGGTCCTCAAGGCTAAAGCGTTCCAGTTCCCGATCAACCCGAACCCTGGCTTCCTTGCGGGACAGACCGTGCAACGCGGCGTGGTATTGCAGGTTTTGGCGCACGGTCAGATCAAGGTCCAGGGCGTTCTGCTGGAATACGACGCCGATCTGACGCATGGCCTCGGCCGGCTGTTTTTTCAGGGACTGCCCGGCCAGCAGGAGTTCGCCCTGCTGCAGGGCCAGCAGTCGGGTGAGCAAACCAAACAGGGTTGATTTGCCGGCGCCGTTGGGCCCGAGCAGCGCGTGAAAACGGCCAGAGGTCAGCGTAAAGCTGACCTCCCGGAGCACCGGCTTGTCGCCGTAACGAAAGCTGAGGTTGCTCGCTTCGATGGTCATGACGTCGGATCGATGACCACACCCCAGGGGTAGCGGCCTACCTTGATGGATTTGATGACCTTCAGGTCTTCCACATCGATCACGGATACATCGCCGGACACACCATTGGTGGTGTAGAGGTGCTTCTCGTCCTTGTCCAGATCCAGCTGCCACACCCGGGCGCCCACCAGCAGGTAATCCAGGACTTCATAGGTCTGGGCATCAACAACCGCTACATGATTGGAGGGGCCGAGCGCTACGAAGGCGTATTTGCCATTGGACGTCAGTTCAATACCCACCGGCTGGACCCGATCCTGATTAACGCCAGGCACCTTGAAGGACATCTCGTGAATCTGCTCCAGGTTGTCGACATCGATGATGTGCACGGTGCCGCCGATTTCGGCGGAGGCCCAGGCAATCTTGCTGTCCTTGCTGAACTCCACGTGGCGCGGGCGCTGACCCACCACAATGTTTTTCTCGATCTCGAAGGTCTCGGTGTTGATCCAGTGCAGCATGCTGGTGGTTTCGGAGGTGTTTACCGCCCACTTGCCGTCCGGGCTCACCGCCATCCCCTCCGGCTCAATGCCCACATCGATCTGGGCCAGAACATCCTTGGTATCCACATCCACCACCGTCACGATGGCGTCGTCCTCGTTGGCGATGTAGAGGTGCTTGTTATTCGGGTGCAGCGCGAACTGCTCCGGATCTTCACCGGAAGGCAGGGTGTCCACAATCTTGCGGGTGGCCAGATCCAGCACCTGAACCGTGTCGTCGTCGCTGGCACAGATGTACAGCTTGGTAAAGTCTTTGGACAGCAGGATACCCCGGGGCCGCTGGCCGACACTGATGGTCTCAATCACTTCCTGGGTTTCGGTATCAATCACCGACAGGGTGTTATCTTTCTCGTTGGACACATAGGCCACGCTGGCCAGTGCCGGTGTCGACAGGCCGATCATGGCGGCCAGTGCGGTCTGTTTGAACAGGGTTTTCATGGTGTGACTCCTTTTTGTTTTGAACGTTGGCCGGCATGGGCTCAGCCGTTAATCCGGCACTCGCTTTCAGGTCTGTCGAAGCCGAGGGTGTCCATTTCGGTATTCGGGTGCAGGAAGCCTTCAAAAGGAGCTCGTGCTACCAGCCCCCGGGGATGCACGAGTGGAATCGGCTGTCTCAGCTGGCCGTTCCAGTCGCGGAAGGTGAGTTTGCGGCCCTTGAACGCGGCCAGCTGGAATTTGTCACTGAACAGGAAATTTCGGATGTCGGTGGGGTGCGCAGAATTCAGGTCGGTCACTGCCGTACCCATTGACCGAATGGCAGCCCAAGCCGCGTAGTCTTCACCGTTCATATCCCGCCCAGCCAATTCGCGGAAACGGTTTTGAAGTTGCGCGGCACCCCAGCTTTCCACCACCCGATGCCAGGTGACCGGTGACATGCCCTGGGTGCCCACCACCGGGCGCGGCAGCCAGGTGTTGAAAGGCACGTACTCGCCAAAATCGCCCCGTACATCAGCGACTACAACCGCATCATAATCACTGGCCTGGGTGAACAGCGGTAGTTCTTTGGAGGCGGTACGGCGCAGGTCGGCGTCAAAGGTCCAGGGCTTGTCTTCGACGATCTCCAGCCCGAAGCGCTTGGCGGAACGGCGGAAGGCATCGGCCCAGCCCTTGTCTGCTTCAGTCGGCCCGGTAATCAGGAAAACCTCATCCCAGCGTCGCTTATTCAGCCACTGGCCCAGGGCGTCGGTGAGCATCGAATAGCTGGGGATGGTGTGCAGCAGGTTCACGTGACACTGGCCGGTGCGCAGGGCATCGTCCTTGGCGCCAGCGTTGAAGACCAGGGTGTTGTCGCCGCTCTTGCCCGTGATGGTCTTCAAGGTCTGGGCCGGAGCGTTCACCACGAAGAGCTCAATGCCGCTCTCACGCATGGCATCAAAGGCCGCGATGGCCGCTTCTTCCGAATCGGCAACCTCACTCCGGAGTGAGTAGGCCTGGCCCAGAAACTTGCCGGTTGTGCTGTTGTCGTTGATGGCCAGTTCAGCCCCTCGCAAACCGGCGTCTTCAGGTTCCGGAATCACATTGGAAAGCACCGGCCCCTGGTCTGGCACCCACTGCAGGTAGCCGATCTGCACATCCAGGGATTCCGCCTTTATCGGGCTTGTCAGCGCCAGCGTTACCAGTGAAGTGGCCGCCGTCCGGGACAGAAAAGACATGGGATTCTCCGGTTTGTTGTTGTGCTTCCAGCTTATGGAAGGGGGAAACGCCCGGAAATATTCAGAAAGTAGGAATCAGGCAGTACCAAAGGATGAGATTTCCTCTCGGGGACCAAAAATCTACTACCAAGGAACTAAGCCAAAACCCCCAAAGTGGCATTCGGATTGGACATGGGGATTCCTAGACTGGTGGTCAGCAAGTTGGCAACTGACAAATCCAATAGCCAACCACGGGGAATCCAATAACAGAGGTAAGACCAATGGCAATGTCCTTTTCACTCAAAACCATCGTGGCTTCGGCCATGTTTGGCCTGGCCGGCTTCGCTATTGCCCACGGCAATGTCACACCACAGGAAGTGGATACGGGCAACCTGCCGGAGCTGGGCGATGAGGTGCGCATCGAGAACCCCTTCCGCGAGGGCAATGAATTCGGCGAGTTCAACGCCCAGGCCGCGAAAATCGGCGAGAGTGCCTACGCTGGCAACTGCGCCGCGTGCCATGGCATTCGGGCGATGTCCGGCGGTCTCACGCCGGATCTTCGCGAACTGACCGAGTGGGATGACGAGTACTACATCGGACGCGTTATGAACGGTACCGATCGCGGAATGCCGTCCTGGAAAAAGAGCATGGACCAGAACGCCATGTGGGCAATCCGCACCTATGTGGAATCCCTGCCCAAGCCAGAGTGATGAGCGCGGCTACTGTCAAAACGAGCGCCTGAATTCGGGCCGGCCCTGTGCCGGCCCTTCGTCGTTGGGAGAAAAGGAGGGAGAAAACAATGAAAAGTCTACTTGGAATACTTGCCCTGTTGCTGTTCGCCCAGGTGGTCCTGGCCCAGGAGGTTAACGACGGGAACGAATTGCTCAACCGGCCTGCGGAGCGCACCTACGACATCATCCTGGATTCCGGCTACCTGAAGGTCGGTGTCTATGAGAATTTCCCGCCTTATTCCTACGAGGTTGATGGTGAGCCAATGGGTATCGACATCGAACTCGGGCGGCGGATTGCCGAGGAAATGAGCGTTGAGTTCAAGGTGCACTGGATCATCCCCGACGAGAATCTCGGAGACGACTTGCGTAACAACGTCTGGAAAGGGCACTACCTGGCCAAACAGCGGCTTGCGGATGTGATGCTCCGGGTGCCCTACGACAAGACCTATGCCTACATGCAGGATTCCACCGGTGAGTACATCAACGAACAGGTCGTTCTGTTCGGCCCCTATCAGCAGGAAACCTGGCAGATTGCCTACAACCCCGAAAAGCTCGATGCCGTCGAAACCGTGGCGGTTTTTCAATACAACCGTATTGGCGTCGAGATAGATACCTTGCCTGATTTTTATCTGACCTCCGCGTTCGGCGGCCGCATGCGGGAACAGGTTCGCCATTACACCAACGTGGCGGACGCGTTCGAGGCCATGCGCAAGGGTGAAGTAAGTGCCGTCATGGGTATGCGCTCGGAGATCGATCACGAACTGGCCAAATCCGAGAACGCCATGTTCGAAGCCGCTGGAAACGGGTTTCCGGGTATCGGCAAACAGGTATGGGATGTGGGTATGGCGATCAAACACACCCATCGCCAGCTGGGCTATGCCCTTGAAGCCATCATCGACAGGCTGGTGAAGACCGGCGAGATGAACGAGCTGATGGCCAGCCAGAAACTCCGATACAGCGTGCCGGGTTATTACCGGGAATTTCTGGATGAGCAGGCTATCGCCAGGGCTGAAGGGGATCTCTGAGGGTTTGCCCCGAACGCCGGGGCCGGAAGATCCGGTGTAGTCGTACTACCAAGTGATGAGAAAACCTGTTCCGGCGAGCAATTGTTGGTTTTGCCCCCGAGGCGAAGAATCGTATCAGAGGCGGGAAAAGTTCCCGGTTCGGCCTGAAACGAACTCAAGAGAACTGAAAACAAGAGACTTGGAGAGCGCAACCATGAGAACCAACAAGTTCGGGATTCGCATTGCGGCCAGCGCCCTGGCCATGGCTGTTTCCTACGGGGCCCATGCGGTAACCGACGAAGACATCATCAACGATCACAAGACCCCTGAAGACATTGTCAGCTATGGCATGGGTACCCAGGGACAGCGCTATAGCATTCTGGAAGATCTGAACACCAGCAACGTTCAGTATCTGCAGCCGGCCTGGGCTTTCTCCTTCGGCAGCGAAAAAATGCGCGGCCAGGAATCCCAGCCGCTGATCAAGGACGGCGTCATGTACGTGACCGCCTCCTACTCCCGCATCTATGCCATCGATGCCAGGACCGGCGAAGAAATCTGGCAGTACGATGCCCGTCTGCCCGATGGCATCATGCCCTGCTGTGACGTGGTGAACCGCGGTGCCGCCATCTACGGCGACAAGGTGATCTTCGGTACCCTGGACGCCAAACTGGTTGCCCTGAACAAGGACACCGGCAAGCCGATGTGGATCAAGAAGGTGGCCGATTACCAGGCCGGTTATGCAATCACCGCCGCGCCCATGGTCATCAAGGGCAAGGTCATTACCGGCGTTTCCGGTGGTGAATTCGGTATTGTCGGCAAGGTGGAAGCCTACGATGCCAATACCGGTGATCTGGTATGGACCCGTCCGACGGTAGAAGGCCATATGGGCTATGTCTACAAGGATGGCAAAAAGATCGAAAACGGCATTTCCGGTGGCAAGGCAGGCGTGACCTGGCCCGGCGAAATGTGGAAGAACGGCGGCGCGGCTACCTGGCTGGGCGGCACCTACGATCCGGACACCGATTCCCTGTTCTTTGGTACCGGTAACCCGGCGCCCTGGAACTCGCACCTGCGCCCCGGCGACAACCTGTTCTCCTCAAGCCGACTGGCGATTGATCCGGACGACGGCAGCATCAAGTGGCACTTCCAGACCACCCCGAACGATGGCTGGGACTATGATGGTGTTAACGAACTGATCTCCTTCAACTACGAAGAGAACGGTAAAACCGTGAAAGCAGCGGCCACCGCCGACCGTAACGGGTTCTTCTACGTACTGAACCGCGAGAACGGTGACTTTATTCGTGGCTTCCCGTTCGTGGACAAGATCACCTGGGCAGAGGGCCTGGATCCGAAGACCGGCCGTCCGATTTACACCGAGGGCGGACGCCCGGGCAATCCTGCCGATATGGAAGGTGGCAAGGGTGAAATGGTTCTGGCTCAGCCAGCCTTCCTCGGCGGCAAGAACTGGATGCCCATGGCCTTCAGCCAGCAGACCGGTCTGTTCTACGTGCCCTCGAACGAGTGGTCCATGGATATCTGGAACGAGCCTGTTTCCTACAAGAAGGGCGCTGCGTTCCTGGGTGCAGGGTTCACCATCAAGCCGGCCAACGATGACTACATCGGCGTACTTCGGGCCATGGATCCGAAAACCGGTGAGGAAGTCTGGCGTTACGAGAACACCGCACCGCTGTGGGGTGGCGTGATGACAACGGCCGGTGGTCTGGTGTTCACCGGTACGCCCGAGGGCCATCTGAAGGCGTTTGATGCCAAGACCGGCGAAGAGCTCTACCGCTTCAACACCGGTTCCGGTGTCGTGGGCACGCCCATCACCTGGACCATGGATGGCGAGCAGTACGTCTCTGTGGCGTCCGGCTGGGGTGGCGCGGTTCCGCTCTGGGGTGGCGAAGTGGCCAAGGTAGTGAAGGACTTCAACCAGGGCGGTATGGTCTGGACCTTCAAGCTGCCGAAGGATCGGGTTGCCAGCAACTGATCCAAGCGAAAGTGAAAAAAAAGGTCGCCCTGGGGCGACCTTTTTTATTGAGCTGTCCGTTAGATCAGGCGGCCTGATTACGGGCTGTCTCGCTGACCGACTGGTGAATGTCTTCGAACAGTTTTCGATCTGTCTGCCCGATCGGCAAGTCGTAGGTGATGGTGGCACCAAATGCCTGTGGGTCATGGGGATCGTTGCGCACCTTGTCGAACACCAGCAGTCGGGTGCCCAGGTAAAAACCTTCCTTCAGATCGTGGGTCACCATGAAGATGGTGGTGCCGGTTTCCTGCCAGAGTTTCAATAGCAGATCGTGCATGTCGCCCCGAATGCCGGGGTCCAATGCGCCGAATGGCTCGTCCAGCAGGAGTACTCGTGGGCGCATGATCAGCGACTGGGCGATGGCGAGGCGTTGTTGCATGCCGCCGGAGAGTTCGTGGGGCCATTTGTTGGCTGATGGGCTCAGGCCCACAGACTCCAGCATGGCACCCACTTTCTCCAGGGCTTCGCGGCGGGCGCTGCCGAACAGTTTGCCCAGCCAGGGCTTCTGTTCCAGTTCCAGACCCATCAGCACGTTCTGGCGCACTGTCAGGTGAGGGAACACCGAGTAGCGCTGGAATACGATACCCCGGTTTCGGTCCGGCTCGCCGGGGAAGGCCTCGCCCTCCAGTAAGAGTTCGCCGCGGGTCTGGGTTTCCTGGCCCAACAGCATTTTCAGGAAGGTGGATTTGCCACAACCGGAGGCGCCCACCAGAGTGCAGAATTCGCCCTGTTTCACGCTCAGGTTCAGGTTCTCCAGGATCACCTGGTCACCGTATTCTTTCCAGAGATTGTTGACGGTAATGAAGCTCATCAGTGGCCTCCTGCGTTGTACCAGGGGAACAGCCTGCGGTTTGCCAGGCGCAGGCACTGGTCGATAACAATGGCGAGAATGGTGATCCAGATGACATAGGGCAGGATCACGTCCATGGCCAGGTAGCGCCGCACCAGGAAGATCCGGTAGCCGAGGCCTTCGGTGGAGGCAATCGCCTCGGCAGCAATCAGGAACAGCCAGGCGGGGCCAAGGCTCAGGCGCACGGCGTCGATCAGGCGGGGCAGCACCTGGGGCAGGGCCATGCGGGTGATTACTTGCCAGGAATTCGCGCCCAGAGTCTGGATCTTGATCAGTTGCTCGCCGGGAAGTTCGCGGACCCGCTGGGCCACATCCCGCATCATGATGGGCGCGGTTCCGATTACGATCAGCATGACTTTGGAAAGCTCGCCCAGCCCGAACACAATGAAGAGAATCGGTAGTATGGCCAGCGGCGGCACCATGGAAAGGGCAGAAACCAGAGGAGCAAGGTTGGCCCTGACCAGTGGCAGCACTCCATTGAGAATACCGACCACCAGCGCCAGCGACGCGGCGATACCGACGCCCATTCCAAGGCGCGCCAGACTGGCGGTCGTGTCCTGCCACATCAGGTAGTCGCCGCTGCGACGGTCCTCCTGAAAAGCCATGCGATCCACGGCCGCGGTCATCTGCTCCAGGCCGGGAAGGAGTTTATCGTTGGGGTTGTCTGCCAGGCGCTCCTGGGAGGCCAGGCTGTAGATGAGCATGATCAACAGAAAGGGCAGCAGGCCCAAGAGGGTAGCGGAAACACGCCCGGGGTGATGGTTGATCATTCGCATGAATCGTCTCCTCTGGTTACACAACACGGCAAGGTCATCGCGGGTAACAGCGTCCCTTGCGATTCAGTCTCCCGGGCTTTTGTCCCGCCGTGTAACCTCCCCAGAGGTCGGTAACTCTCGGACCAGCCATCCGGGAATCTTGACTGCCCGGACCGGAACCCTAGTCACCCATTTTGTCCGTCGCTCTGTCTGCGGTGTTGTGAACAGTGCTTTGAACGGATCGGGTTTTTGAAAACCGTCAGTCGGAAACAGTGCAGATGGCATGCCAGATCCGAAGAGCGGGCGAAAACGGGTCATCCCGGCAAAGGAGTCGGCAAAAATATGCACCGGGTTGGTGCAACATAGGTTCGGGTGCTCGATCATGACGCCTTTCCCGAGAGCAAAGCCCGGGCGGCCGCAAGGATGCGATTGTGGCTTGCAGCCTCCCGGCCCGCACCACCGGCAACGTGGCCCCAGTCCGATTCCAGCGATTCCACGGTTGCGCCAGGCATCCGGAGGCCATCCTCACTGGCGTCCTCCCTGGTAAAGTAGAGATCGGTGGTGCAGGGCATCATCCGGGTAGGCATGGCAATGGCAGAGAGCGCCGCGTCGAAATCCATGCCAAATACGGGGTTGTCGCTGATATCGCCGTTCTGCCAGGTGTTCAGCACGGTGAGCAGATCATTGGCGTCCTGGCCCAGATGATCCTGCTCCCAGAATCGAAGCAGCTCTTCAATGGAGCCAAAACCCTGTTCGCGCCAGAGCTCGTGACGGAAAAACGCCTGGGAATAAGCCCAGCCCGCATAAACCCGGCCGAAGGCCCGGAGTCCGCGTTCGGGTGGAGTCCGGTAGCGGCCATTCTCGAAGGCGTGGTCACAGGTCAGTGCCGCCTTTACGCCCTCAAGAAATACCCGGTTGTGGGGATAGCACCGCGCGGTGCAGCAGGTGGCCAGCACTGCGCGCACCTGCGTCGGAAACAAACAGCCCCACTGCAGCGCCTGCATCCCGCCCATGGACCAGCCCATCACCAGCGCGATCCGGGCGTCTCCGAAGACGTCCTCCACCAACCGCTTTTGTAGCATCACGTTGTCATACAGGGACACGGCAGGAAAGCCCGGGCCGCCCTGTGCTCCGGCGGTGTTCGAGGGTGAGGATGATTCGCCTGCGCCCAACAAAGCGGGAATAACGATGCAGTAACGATCCGGATCGAGGGGGCTGTTGCCTCTAACCCACGGGTGATTACCCGCGGCTGCACCACCGTAGTACGTGGGCAGCATAATCAGGTTGTCTTTTGGTGCATTCAGCTCGCCGATGCGGTGGTACCGCAATCTCGCGGAGTGCAACGTTTCGCCGGAAGTCAGAGGCAGGTCACCTGCTTCGTAATCTTCTACAAGCCATTGCTTCGACGCCATTTTCCCCTCTCTTTCAGGCTGACTGTTTGCCTGAAGTCTCTCGCCTTCGCTCTTATATATACACGCTGGCATGTAAGTTGAATGGCAAAAACAAAGAAAGAAACGTGCCAGAACCCAAACTGATTGCCCGCATGACGGGCCGGAGAAAAACAGGATGACGGAATTGACCAACACCCAGGCCCTGAAAGAGAAGCTCACAGAGGAAGGTGTGAAATACGCCATTGCCAGCTACGTGGACATCCACGGTGTGACCAAAGGCAAGTTCGTGCCCGTGGCTCACTTGGGGCAAATGATGGAAGGCTCGGAGCTTTACACAGGCGCCGCCCTGGATGGCGTGCCCCAGGATATCTCCGACGACGAGGTCGCCTCCATGCCGGATGCCGATGGGCTGGCCATCTGCCCCTGGAATCGCCAGCTGGCCTGGTTCCCGGGCAATCTGTTCCTGAACGGCGCGCCTTTCGAAGCCTGTTCCCGGAATATTCTACGTCGTCAGCTGAGTGCGGCGGCCGATATGGGGTATCGCTTCAATCTCGGTATTGAAACCGAGTTCTTCCTGTTCCGGGATACCGAGGATGGCGGCTTTGCCCCGCTGAGTGATCGCGACAACCTGGGCAAGCCCTGTTATGACCCCCGCACGCTCATGGATAACCTGCCCATCATGGATGAGCTGGTAGACGCCATGAACGAGCTGGGCTGGGATGTGTACTCGTTTGATCACGAAGACGCCAACGGCCAGTTCGAAACCGACTTCAAATACGCTGACGCCCTGACGATGTCTGATCGCCTGGTGTTCTTCCGGATGATGGCCAACGAGATTGCCCGCAAACATGGCGCTTTCGCCAGCTTCATGCCCAAGCCCTTTGCCGACCGCACTGGCAGTGGCGCCCACTACAATATGTCGCTGGCGGATCTGAAAACCGGCGAAAACCTGTTCGAGCCCAAGGGCGACGATCTGCACAACTGCGGCATCAGCAAGATCGCCTATCACTTCACTGCCGGTGTGCTGAAACACAGCGCGGCCATCAGTGCCGTGATTGCACCGACAGTGAACAGCTACAAACGGCTCGTTCGCCAGGGCAGCATGTCCGGTTCCACCTGGGCACCGGTATTCATGTGTTATGGCTCCAACAACCGCACGAATATGATCCGGATCCCCGGCATGGGCGGGCGTATCGAATGCCGTGCCGCAGACATTGCCTGCAATCCCTATCTTGGCAGCGCGCTGATTCTCGCTGCAGGGTTGGAAGGCATCCGTGAAGGTCTGGACGCGGGCGTACCCCACCACGAGAACATGTACAACTACAGCGATGCCGAGATCACCGAGCAGGGCATCGAGTATCTGCCCCGGAACCTGGGCGAGGCCGTGGAGGCTTTTGAGGCCGATCCGCTGGCGAAAGAAGTCTTCGGTGAAGCCATGTTCAACAGCTTCATCGAATACAAGAAAGGGGAGTGGGAGAGCTATCAGAACCACGTGTCGGCCTGGGAAGTGGACCGTTATCTGAAAATGTTCTGATAGCTACAGGGCCTGATGTCAGCTTCGGAAGCCTGGATCGATGCGGTCCAACTTCCGGAGAAGTCCTGGCCAGGCAAGGTTGCCACCCATGCCCTTGGTGACCTTTTTGGCCTGCTCCCGAATGGAGCTGAGAATGGTATCGGGAATACGTACCAGCGGCTGGCCTCCGGACATGGCCTGAATCTGGACCTCGCAGGCGCGCTGCAGGATGTACATGTTCAGGAAGGCCTCGGCGACGCTGGGTCCCGTGGTCAGCAGGCCGTGGTTGCGCAGGATCATGAAACGGGCGTGGCCCAGATCTGCCTGCAGGCGCGCTTTCTCGTCTTCGCGCAGCGCCACGCCTTCGTAATCGTGGTACGCGAGTCCGGATAGCGGAAAAAGACTTTGCTGGGACAAGGGCAGCAAGCCTTCCTTCTGCGCTGACACAGCGACACCGGCGGTCGTGTGGGTGTGCATGACACAGGCAGCATCCTCACGAACCGCATGGATGGCGCTGTGAATGGTGAAACCGGCAGGGTTGATGTCGAAATCGTCTGGATTGATCTTGTTGCCTTCCTGATCAATGCGCACCAGGCTGGAAGCCGTAATTTCCTCGAACATCATTCCGTAGGGGTTGATCAGGAAATGATGCTCGTCACCGGGAATTCGCACCGAGAGATGGGTGAAGATAAGGTCGTCCCAGCCGTAGAGAGCAATCAGTCGGTAGGCGGCGGCAAGGTCAATGCGAAGCTGCCACTCCTCCTCACTGACTTCACCCTTTTTGGATGGAATTGCCAATTGCTCGGACATAGTGCTGACCCCTCGGAATCGGTTGGTTTTATTGTTGATTGACGGTCAATGTAGCGCCCGCAAGAATCGGATGGAAGGGGGCGAAGCAAACGCGCATCATATGGATGATGGGTTGTGCGCACATGAAGGAGCCGAAGCATGGAAAGTTTCCGAACCCCGATGCAGGACGAGAAGGATAGTGACGCGAAAGCATCCATGCCCGTTGCCGATCGAATGGTCGCACTGGCCAGGTACATCGAGAGCCGGCCAGATGAACCGTTGAGCCTTGCCGACCTCGGCGCTGTGGTTGGGTTGTCGCCATCCCGCGTACAGCGGGTGTTCAAGGAAACCTTCGGTGTCTCACCAAAGGCTTATCAGGATGCACTGCGCCTGAACCACTACAAGCGGGCGTTGAGAACAGGCCGGACCGTGACCGATGCAATCTACGATGCCGGCTTTGGTTCGGTCAGTCGCGTCTATGGCAAGGCAGACCGACAGGTCGGCATGCCGCCTTCCCGCTACGGCAAGGGTGGGGAAGGTGAAACCATTGCCTATGCCTGCCGGGAAACGGCTCTCGGCCTGCTGATGATGGCCGCCACCGATCAGGGTGTGTGTTTTGCCGAATTCGGGGATGATGAGACGGCACTGGGAGATCAGTTACAGAAGGAGTTTCCGAAGGCTCGACTGGCTCCGTCTGGGGCAAAGGGATCGCCGGAGCTGGATGCGTGGATGTTGGCTCTGGATGAGCATTTGAGCCAGAACATGCCCAGACCGGATGTCCCTCTGGATATCCGTGGCACCGCATTCCAGACACGCGTCTGGAAACTCCTGCTGAGCGTCCGCGAAGGTGAGGTGGTGAGTTACACAGAGTTGGCAAAGCGACTGGGTGAGCCCAGAGCCGTTCGGGCGGTGGCCTCCGCCTGCGGGCGGAACCGCATCGCCGTGCTGATTCCCTGCCATCGGGTGTTGCGCAGTGACGGTTCCCTCGGTGGTTACCGCTGGGGCCTCGACCGAAAACAGCAATTGCTGGAGAAAGAGCGCTCAGCCTCGACCCAGTAGCACCCAGAACTGTCGCTGGAAAAACGCCGTTTCCTGTTTCAACGAAAACAGCTTCGGCGCAAACAGCCAGGTCTGGGTAATGCCCATCAGATAGGTGTAACTCAGCAGTCCCAGATCCTCCGGGTCTTCCTGTGTAGAAATCAGACCCTGCTCAGCTGCCTGGGCAACCAGGTGCCGGAACATCGCAATAATCGACCGGGTCAACGCCCGTTCCCGCTTCAG
The DNA here is from genome assembly GCF_045057155.1 of Marinobacter flavimaris. Lineage (NCBI taxonomy): Bacteria > Pseudomonadati > Pseudomonadota > Gammaproteobacteria > Pseudomonadales > Marinobacteraceae > Marinobacter > Marinobacter flavimaris. Next base: position 2,937,720 of record NZ_CP171359.1, on the reverse strand, counting down.
CGTTCGGCTCATGGCATCGGTTAGTTCGGTCTTGTTCAACAGAATCTCGAACGACTGACGATACTTCCGGTCATTGGCCAACAAGCTCAGCCAGCGTTCAATAAAATGATCCATGGCCTCAATGGGCGTTTCCCGCATGCCAGAACACTCCGCGACCAGGGCTTCCAGCGGTTCCTGGGAGTAGGCAAGTACAGCTTCGTACAGATCATCCTTGTTCTCGAAATGCCAGTAGATCGGCCCACGGCTACAACCGGCTTCTTTGGCAATACGGCTCAAAGTCGTTAGTGAGTAACCGTCCCGGCTAAACAACTTGAGCGCGGCCTCAAGCACAGTCTGGCGGGTTTTCTCGGCATCTTCCTTGGTACGGCGCATCTGATTCGTCTACTTAACTTGGCTTGGGAGTTTCGGGGTGGTATGAGGGTGCCTTTCCAAAACACGCTCCTTGCGGCACATCCATGTGACGCTTGGGCTCCGCCATCCATGGCTCCGCACAGTTTTGGAAAGGCACCCCCACACCACCCCTCCCGCGAAGTCTAAACAAAAACGGGCACGAATGTTCGTGCCCGTAGCTTCAATGTCAGTAGTGCGGCTTGTTCAGATCTCTCCGTCAGCCGCCATCTCCATGTAGCTATCATTAAACCGCAGCTTCACGTTGCCAGAGTCACCCATGATCGACCCATCGGGGAACTCAATGCCTACGAAGTCCGGGCTCATGGCCCCCTGGCCCAGCAGGCCCTTCTCGAAGGAGAACTCACGTACGCTGTCCATCGCTTCAGACGCCTCGTCGCTGTTGATGAAGTCCACCGACATCTGCGGCTCCCAGAACATCTTCATGCCTGCCAGCTGTGCTTCGTAGCCGCCCTGGTCCGTGCCGGAAAGCTCGCCCAGGTATGCCCGCGCCTCCGCACCCTCTGGGGTATCGGACTCAAGAATACTCATGGTCTCGTACCAGGCTCCGACCAATGCCTTGCCCAGCTTGGGATTGTCGGCCAGGGTCTCGGTGTTTACCAGAGTCAGATCCTTGATGTGGCCCGGAATCTGGCTGGAATCAAACAGCTTTGTAGCACCGGGATAGGCTTCCACTTCGCTCAGCAACGGATTCCAGGTTGCCACATGGCGAACATCGTCGGTCTGGAATGCAGAGACCAGATCAGCGTCAGAAATGTTGACCACGCTCAAGTCACGTTCTTCCAGGCCAACGCTGGCCAGGGCGCGGGCCAGGAGGTAGTGGGAGACGGACAACTCAACCAAATGAACGGTTTCGCCTTCCAGCTCTTCGATGCTGGACGCATCTTTTGAAACCAGGCCGTCGTTGCCGTTGGAGTAATCACCGACGATCAGCGCGGTGGTATCCACACCAGAGGCTGCGGGAATCGATAGGCCGTCCATGCTGGTAGCTGTCACACCATCGAACTGGCCGGCGGTATACTGGTTAATGGACTCGATGTAGTCGTTCACCTGCACGATATCCACTTCGATATCGTACTTGTCCGCCCACTTTTTCATGATTCCGTAGTCCTCGGCATACTGCCAGGGCACCCAGCCGGCATAGATGGTCCATGCGATGCTGAAGGAGTCCTTTTCCTCGGCCATTGCACCCATGGACAGGGAGGCCGTGAACAGACCGGCCGCCAGACCTTTGGTGATGTCGCGTGTTTTCATGGTGTCTCTCCTCGGGCCTTGCCCGTGTTTGCAGGTTTGGTCTTTCTTCAGTTTTTTGGGGTTGCTGGCATTACTCGGTAATCTCTTCAACGATCACGACCGGCGTTCCGGGCGAGACCGCCTGTCCCGCTTCCCGGCGCACGTCTACCACGCGTCCGGTTACGGGGCTCAGTAATTCGATTTCCATTTTCATGGATTCAATAACCGCCACCGGCCGCTGGGCATCGATGGTGTCGCCTGGCTTGACCAGGCACTCCCAGAGGTTACCGGCTACGTGGCTTTCCACCGCGTGCTGGCCTGCTGGCAGGTTGGCAATGTCGTCTTCGCCGGTGTCCTCGATCGGTGCTTCGGAACTGAAGTTAATCTGGCCCGACTCGATCCAGCGCTGCAGCTCCTCATCGAAGGCCTGTTTGCGCTTGGCTGTGAAGGTCTGAATTTCGTCGTCGTTGTTCGCCAGAAACTGCTCGTAGTCCTTCAGATTGAAGCGGGTTTCCTCGACCTTTATCGGGTAGTCGCCATTGGGAAAGTCCCGTCGGATTTGCTGCAGTTCTTCGGCACTGACCTCGTAGAAGCGCACCTGGTCAAAGAACCGGAGCAGCCAGGGCTTGCCGGGCTCGAAGAAATCGGTGGTGCGGTAGCGATTCCACATCTGCAGGGTACGACCGACAAACTGGTAGCCGCCTGGCCCTTCCATGCCGTAGATGCACAGGTAGGCGCCGCCGATGCCAACGGAGTTCTCCGCGGTCCAGGTACGGGCCGGGTTGTATTTGGTGGTCACCAGCCGGTGCCGGGGATCCAGCGGGGTAGCGACCGGGGCGCCCAGATAGACGTCGCCCAGGCCCATCACCAGATAGGTTGCCTCGAAAAGCGTCTTTTTTACCTCATCGATGCTGTCCAGTCCGTTGATGCGGCGGATGAACTCCAGGTTGCTCGGGCACCAGGGGGCATCCTTCCGCACCGACTGCATGTATTTCGCGATGGCGGTCTGGCAGGCTTCGTCATCCCAGGACAGGGGCAAATGAACGATGCGCGCGGGCACATCCCATTCGGGCTGTTTTTCCAGTTCCTTTTCGGCGCCGATCAGCAGATCCAGCAGCGTGCGCTGGTTCAGTTTCTGGCTGTCGTAATGCACCTGCAGGGATCGGATGCCGGGGGTCAGCTCCAGAATGGCATCGTGATTCTGCTCACGCAGCCACAGCATCAGCGCGTGGGCGCGGAAGCGCAGGCGGATATCCAGCTCCATTGGGCCGTATTCCACCAACACGTAGTTGTCGCCGGCGGCCCGATAAACCACGCCGGTTTCGTGTTCATCGTCACTGAGTGCCGCCAGAACCGGGGAGGTTGGTGTGATCGGTTTGATATGGGCGGTCGCTGCGGTCAGGGTGGCGATGGACTCGTCGAGGGCTTCCCGCAGGGCCACGGCCTGGTCCTGACTGACCGGAACAAATTGGACCTTGTCACCGGCTTTCAGTTGGCCCAGTTTCCACAGGTCAGCGCTGATGACCGTCACCGGGCAGACAAAGCCGCCCAGGCTGGGGCCATCAGGACCGAGAATCACCGGCATGTCGCCGGTGAAATCCACGGTGCCCACGGCGTAAGCGTTGTCGTGAATGTTGGACGGATGCATACCGGCCTCGCCGCCATCGCTGCGCGCCCATTCCGGTTTCGGGCCAATCAGGCGAACGCCGGTGCGGCTCGAGTTGTAGTGAATCTCCCAGTCGCTGGCGAAGAAGGTGTCTATATCTTCTCCAGTGAAGTAGTCCGGCGCGCCATGAGGCCCATAGGTAACGTGCAGTTTCCAGGTCTTGCCGATGGTCGGTTTGAGGTCGGCAGGGAGAGTGGTCAGGCCGGTTGGCTCAGACTCCGCCAGGGCCAGCACATCGCCGGCCCGCAAGGCGCGGCCGCAATGGCCGCCGAACTGGCCGAGCGTAAAGGTGCTGCAGGAGGTCAGGTATTCGGGGCAGTCCAGCCCTCCGCGGAACAGCACGTAGGCCCGGGCGCCGTCCGCCGTGGTGGCGCCCAGCTTCAGGGTGGCGCCAGCGGGCACGTCGATCACCTGCCAGGAAGCCATGGGCTGATCATCCAGTGTGGCGTCCAGCTGGGCGCCCGTCAGCGCAATCTGGGTGGCGCGGTTGAAAGTGAGCACCGGCCCCTTAAGGGTGATTTCCAGGCCTGGAGCCCCTTCCGGATTACCCAGCAGTCGATTGCCAAGCCGGAACGAATAATTGTCGAAAGGACCCGACGGTGGTACGCCAATTTCCCAGTAGCCGATGCGCCCGGGGTAGTCCTGGATGGTGGTCAGGGTGCCGCCACTGAGCACATCCACGGTGGCCGGCTGGTAATCGAATTCGTTCAGGGTTCGAGTAAACAGTCTGCCCTCGGCAAAGCGTGGGTCGTCCAGCACCTGGTGCACGTATTTCAGGTTGGTCTCGATGCCATAGAGCTGACTGTCGTCGAGTGCCTGCATCAACCGCTGACGGGCAGACTCGCGATCGGCCTCATGCACAATCACCTTGGCGAGCATGGGATCATAGAGCGGCGACACCTCTGTGCCCGGCTGAATCCAGGTATCGATTCGCAGGCCATCCTCGTCGGGCCAGGCCACGTTGGTGAGCAGACCGGCGCCGGGCTGGAAATCCTTGTTGGGGTCTTCCGCATAGATCCGGGCCTGGATGGCGTGGCCGGAAGGCACAAGGTTGCTGCCCAGTTTCGCCAGGTCGGGCAGGGTGCCTGCGCCCAGTTCCACCATCCATCGGACCAGGTCTACGCCATAAACCTGCTCGGTCACACCGTGCTCCACCTGTAAGCGGGTATTCACTTCCAGGAAGTAGAACTCGGTGGTGTCCGGGTCGTAGATAAACTCCACGGTGCCGGCGCTGCGGTAGCCAATGCTTTCACCCAGCTGACGGGCTGTCGCGTGCATGCGGGAGCGGACGTCGTCGGATAGCCCTGGCGCCGGAGCTTCCTCGATCACTTTTTGGTTGCGACGCTGGGCCGAGCAGTCACGCTCGCCCAGGGCCAACACCTGCCCTCCGCCATCGCCGAAAAGCTGTACTTCCACATGGCGGGCATGTTCCACGAATTTTTCCAGGAACACGCCGCTATTGCTGAAATTGTTCTGGCTCAGGCGCTGGACCGACTCGAAGCTTTTGCCCAGATCGTCCGGGCCGTAGCAGCGGGACATGCCAATGCCGCCACCGCCGGCGGTGCTTTTCAGCATCACCGGGTAGCCGATGGTGTCGGCGGCTTTTAGCGCTTCCTCCAGATTGGTCAGCAAGCCGGTGCCTGGTAGCAGTGGTACGCCGGCGCTTTCAGCCAGTGACCGTGCCGTATGCTTGAGACCGAATTGCTCCATCTGCTCGGGTGTCGGGCCCAGGAAGACCACGCCTTCGGCGTCACAGCGTCGGGCAAAATCGGCGTTTTCGCTCAGGAAGCCGTAGCCGGGGTGGATGGCGCCGGCACCGCTCTTGCGGATTACCTCGAACAGTTTGTCCTGATCCAGGTAAGTGGTCGCTGCCGGGCCGTCTCCCAGGGAATACGCCTCGTCCGCCTGCCGTACGTGAAGCGAATCGGAATCCGCTTCGGCGTAGACGGCAACCGAGGTCAGCCCCATGTCACGCAGCGTGCGAATAACCCGGCAGGCGATGGCGCCGCGGTTGGCGATCAGGACCTTTGAGAATCTGCCGCTCAGCTCCATACCAGCACCTCAATCGGTGTCGGGTTCCAGCCGTTGCACGGATTGTTGAGCTGCGGGCAGTTGGAGATCATCACCAGAACGTCCATCTTCGCTTCCAGCTCCACGTATTTGCCGGCATCGGAAATCCCGTCCGCGAAGGTGAGTCCGCCGTCGGCCGTGACCGGGACATTCATGAAGAAGTTGATGTTGTGGGTGATGTCCCGTTTGCTCATGCCCAGTTCTTCGTGTTCGGTGACGGCCACCAGCCAGCTGTCCCGGCAGGCGTGCATGCACTTTTTCTCAAGGGCATAACGGGTTGTGTTGCTCTCGGCCGCACATGCACCGCCCAGGGTGTCGTGACGGCCGCAGGTGTCGGCGGTGATTTCCAGCATCACGTTGTTTTCAGAAGACATCAGCTTCGAGCCAGCCGTCAGGTAGACGTTGCCCTGCTCGCGGATGGTGTCGACGGCGCTGTAGCGTTCGGTCGGATTATGGGCGTTGTAGAACAGGGTGTCGGCGGCCTGGTTGCCCTCCAGATCCAGAATCCGGATGGTTTCGCCGGCGTTCACCACTTTCAGGAAATACTCGCCTGCCGGTACGGTTTCACGGAAGGCGGCATTTTCGGGCTTCAATGTGCTTTGCTTGATCATCTCCGGCCTCCCATTACTGCATCAGGTGATAAAGAGCGGTGTTGGCAAATGCCCGTGTCGCCTCGGGCGACGAGGTTTTGCACGGATCGGCATCGGTCACCGGGGCCGCCTTGAACAACTGGTACCGCAGCGGATGGCTGGGGTATTCGCTGGCCGGATTCATCGGATGCGGGCAGGTGTGCAGCACCACGATGGTGTCCATCTCGAATCGAAGGTCCACTGTGGCGCCGGCGTGGGAGTGGCCCTCGGAGAAGGCCATGTTGCCGTCGTCATCTGTTTTTACTTTGCTGAACCAGTTCAGGTTGGCGGTCAGGTCTTTCTTGCCAAGGCCGTACTTGGCCAGTTCGTTCAGAAAGCTTTTGAAACCGTTCCGGTGGTAGTGATTATGGGCTTCCTGATAGGTCTTTTTGCCCCAGCGCTTTTCCACCAGATCGGCATTGCAGGTGCCGGCGACGGTGTCGTGCCAGCCCAGGTCATCGCGGATGATGGAGGCAAATACCCGGCCCATGTCCGAGAGCAACACGTGGCCCTTGGTGAGCAGGAAGGTGTGCTGGTTTTTCAGGGTGTCCGGCATGTTGTACCGCTCGAGCGGGTTCTCGGGGTTGTACATCAACATGCCGACGTTGGCACCGCCGGTTTCGTCAATCAGGCGCAGCACGTGGCCGCGGCGCATGATAAAGGACCAGTGGGATCCGCCGGGAATCAGATCGTCGTAGAGGGGGGTTGCGGTTTGCAACATGGCCTTTTCCTCCTGGTTAGGGCATTTAAAAAGCGAGAGGCGTCAGTAACTGAGCGATCCTCCCGGGCTTTTGTCCCGCCGTGTAACCTTGGAAAAGGTCGTCAACTCTCGGACCAGCCGTCTGCACGGATTGATGGCAGACCGGAACCCTAGTTGACCATTGGTCAGATTGTGGCGCGTTGATTGTGGTTTCAGTAACCGACTTCTCGCTGCGTAATGGATACTCTGCAGAGTCCATGCCAATCGCTAAATTACTGTTTTTTATTGTGGTGGGATTTGAGGTGTCTGACAGGTCTGCTTCTTGCCTGGGCGAGCGCACTGTTTTTGTGCATCGAGCAGTGCCTTTCCTGTGCATTTATTTTCGGAGAGTGATTTCGGAGCCGCGCCAATGGTGGCATGGCCTTCGAGCCATCTACTACCAAGGGAGGAGTTTTTCGCCTCCATCGCACCATTCAACTTTCCGGGTTTGGCGTCTACATTGAATGGGTAAACGCGAAAGGCCGCGTTGCCCTGCGACAAACACAACAAGAGGTCGAGATCATGATCTACGCACAACCAGGAAAGGATGGCTCCGTCGTTTCTTTCAAATCCCGTTACGAGAACTACATCGGTGGGGAGTGGGTTGCCCCGGTAAAAGGCCAGTATTTCGAGAACATCACACCGGTCACTGGCAATGTGATCTGTGAAATTCCGCGCTCCAGTGCCGAAGATATTGATCTGGCCCTGGACGCAGCGCACAAGGCGGCACCTGCGTGGGGCAGGACCTCTCCCACCGAGCGTTCCAACATCCTGCTGAAAATTGCGGACCGCATCGAGGCCAACCTCGAGAAGCTCGCAGTCGCTGAAACCTGGGACAACGGCAAGGCCGTGCGCGAAACCCTGAACGCCGACATTCCCCTCGCGGCTGATCACTTCCGCTACTTCGCGGGTTGTCTTCGTGCCCAGGAAGGCCACATGGGCGAGATCGACCACAATACCGTGGCGTACCATTTCCATGAGCCGCTGGGTGTCGTTGGCCAGATCATTCCATGGAACTTCCCGATTCTGATGGCGGCCTGGAAACTGGGCCCCTGTCTGGCTGCGGGTAACTGCACCGTGCTGAAGCCTGCCGAGCAGACGCCTGCCAGCATCCTGGTACTGATGGAAATCATTGGTGACCTGCTGCCGCCGGGCGTGCTGAACATTGTTAACGGCTACGGCATCGAGGCCGGCCAGGCCCTGGCCACCAGCAAGCGTATTGCCAAGATTGCCTTCACCGGCTCCACCCCGGTTGGCTCCCACATCCTCAAGTGCGCGGCTGAAAACATCATCCCGTCCACAGTGGAGCTGGGTGGCAAATCCCCGAACATCTACTTCTCCGACGTGATGAAGGCCGAGCCGGAATTCATCGACAAGTGCGTGGAAGGTCTGGTTCTGGCGTTCTTCAACCAGGGCGAAGTCTGCACCTGTCCGTCACGGGCGCTGGTCCAGGAAGACATGTTCGAAGAGTTCATGCAGAAGGTGGTTCAGCGCACCAAGTCGATCAAGCGTGGCAACCCGCTGGACACCGATGTTCAGGTAGGTGCCCAGGCGTCGAAAGAACAGTTCGACAAGATCATGTCCTACCTGGCCATTGGTAAGGAAGAGGGCGCTGTGGTGCTGACTGGCGGCGACCGCGAGCATCTGGATGAAGAGTTCAACAATGGCTTCTACATCCAGCCCACCCTGTTCAAGGGTGACAACAAGATGCGCGTGTTCCAGGAAGAAATCTTCGGACCGGTCGTGGGCGTTACCACCTTCAAGACCGAGGAAGAAGCCCTGGCCATCGCCAACGACACCGAGTTTGGTCTGGGTGCCGGTGTATGGACCCGCGACACCAATCTCGCCTACCGGATGGGCCGCAACATCCAGGCCGGTCGGGTGTGGATGAACTGTTACCACGCCTACCCGGCTCACGCAGCCTTCGGTGGTTACAAGAAGTCTGGCGTTGGCCGTGAAACCCACAAGATGGCGCTCGAGCACTATCAGCAGACCAAGTGCATGCTGACCAGCTACGACACCAACCCGCTGGGTTTCTTCTGAATCAATGAGCGGTAAGCGGGCCTCCCACACGGGCCCGCCTGTGAGTCAGCACAGCGGATGTGCACCTTCATTCCCCGGCGTCTGGCTGGGGCGGCTCTCTGACGAGAGTTCGGGTTTTTCTGTCACTCTCTTTTGGCCCTTCCCAGGGCCTTTTTTATTGGGGCGGATTGTGGTGTCAAAGCGCTTTATCGCCCCAGTGAGTAGAACTCTGCGTTAGGCCGCATGTTTGTCACGTTTGCCATCCGATTGGAAAGCCCGAAGAACGCGGCGATGCCGGAGATGTCCCAGATATCCTCGTCGTTGAAACCATGGCGTTTGAGTTCCTCAAAGTCCGCGTCACACACCTCTTGGGCTTGTTGCGAAACCTTTATGGCGAAATCAAGCATGGCTTTCTGGCGTTCAGTGATGTCGGCCTTTCGGTAGTTCACGGCGACCTGATCTGCGATCTCCGGGTTCTTTTCACGGATGCGCAGAATAGCGCCATGGGCCACCACGCAGTACTGGCACTGGTTCAGGTTGCTGGTAGCGACCACGATCATCTCGCGTTCGCCTTTGGTGAGGTTGCTGTCTTTTTCCATCAGGGCATCGTGGTAATCAAAGAAGGCACGAAACTCGGCTGGGCGATGTGCCAGTACCAGAAAGACATTGGGGATAAACCCCGACTTTTCCTGAACGGCAAGAATCTTCTCCCGTATGTCCGCCGGGAGTGATTCAAGCGACGGAACCGGGAATCGGCTTATTGGTTGTTCGTTGGACGAGCTCATAACAATTCCTTTAATGGCGGTTTTATGGTTCAAGAAGTTTCGGTTCAGCCTGCGACCGGTACGACGATACGTCCACGAACCTTGCCTTCCAGCAGTTGGCTGGCACCTTCGATGGCGTCTTCAAAGGGTATTTCCGTGATCATGCGCTCGAGCAGATCGATGTCGAGATCCTCCGACAGGCGCTTCCAGGCTTCGAGTCGCTCAGCTTTGGGCGCCATCACGCTGTCCACGCCACACAAGGTCACACCCCGAAGAATGAACGGGGCAACGGTGGACGGGAAGTCCATGCCGGCCGCGAGACCACAGGCTGCGACGACGCCACGGTATTTCATGCCGGCACAGACATTGGCCAGCACCTGTCCACCGGCCACATCAATGGCGCCGGCCCAGGTCTCGCGCACCAGGGGTTTGCCTGGTTCACTCAGCTCAGCGCGATCGAGGATGTTTCCGGCCCCCAACGACTTCAGATAGTCTGCTTCTTCGGATCGGCCGGTCACCGCGGTCACGGAATAACCCCGCTTGGCCAGCAGCGCCACCGCGATGCTTCCAACGCCACCGGTCGCCCCGGTCACCAGGATGTCGCCGGAATCAGGTGTTACGCCATTCTTTTCCAGTGCCATGACACAAAGCATGGCGGTATAGCCGGCGGTGCCGATGGCCATGGCCTGTCGAGGAGAAAACGCCTTGGGCAGAGGAATCAGCCAGTCACCGGAAACACGGGCTTTTTCGGCCAGGCCGCCCCAGTGTTTCTCGCCAACGCCCCACCCGTTCAAGACAACCGGGTCGCCTGCCTTGAAGTCTGCATGCGTGGAGCTTGATACGGTGCCGGCAAAGTCGATGCCTGGAATCATCGGGTACTGTTTCACGATCGGTGACTTTCCGGTGATGGCCAGAGCATCCTTGTAGTTCAAGGTTGAGAAGGCTACATCCACGGTAACGTCGCCTTCCGGCAGTTCCGATTCTTGTATGGATGTCAGTGACACTTTTTGGTCGCCGCGTGATCCTTCAATGAGTATGCCTTTAAACATGTTGCCTCCGTGTTTGGGTTATGAGGATGGTTTTTCGTCCCGGGTCATGAGCCGCGAAGTAGCGACAAAAATCCCTGGGCGAACCGATCCAGTGGTTCTGGGGATTGATCCAGCTTTGCGCGCAACACCGCGCCCTCCCAACCAATCCAGAAGAAGTGCGCCATCTGATCGCACTTTAGATCCTTGGAAATCTCACCGGCCTGCTGGGCCTCTCTCAATACCCCAGCGGTGCGGCACTCCCAGTCCGTGAAAACGTCCTGTAACAGAACACGGAAACCCTCGGGCAGGGCGGTCATTTCCTGTCCCAGATTGCCGATCAGGCAGCCGCGGCGATACTCGAACCTGGCCATGCCCGTTTTGGCATCCTCAACAAACGCTTCGAGCCGCTGCAGGGGAGTGAGGGCGCGATCTTCAAACCAGCGATCAAGTTTGCGCGCAAAATAGCGGCCGTAGGCTTCGATCAGGATCCGGCCGAAGGCTTCTTTATTGTCGAAGTAGTGGTAGAAGGAGCCTTTCGGTACGCCGGCTTTGCGAAGTATTTCGTCGATGCCGGTGGAGGAGTAACCCTTCTCCGTCAGCACTGACAGGCCCACGGTGATGAGCGTTTCCCGGGTATCCCTGAAATCGGCATTTTCAGTCTTCGGGGGGCGGCCCCGTTTTCGCTTGATGTCTGCTGTCTGGTTCATCGTCTTGACTCAATTTAGACCGATCGTCTATTTAATTATCAGAATAAACTAGACTGGTCGTCTAATAAAATCAAGTGAAGTTGCTATGGGGTGCAGCCAGGGCGGAATGGGATTCGCTCTCCCAAGTGGGAGCGATGCTACTTTGTGGTGGCCAAAAACAGTTCCAAAGTACCATATTGGCCCCTTGCCCCGGCCGATAGGATGGGAACTGGGTTATCGGCAATGTCGTTGATTCACCCTCAATGCGCTAACAATCATGACAATAGAGGTGAGCATTATGTGGACCAAACCAGCCTACGAAGATCTCCGCATCGGTTTCGAAGTCACCATGTACTTCGCCAATCGCTGAGTGCTGAAGCGGCCAGCCTCGAGCTGGCCGTTTTGCTTGTGGAGTGACCCACCATGTTGATTCACGTTCTGGGCTCCGCTGCAGGCGGTGGCTTTCCCCAGTGGAACTGTAACTGCGCCAACTGCGACGGCTTCCGGAAGGGTACCCTGAACGCCCGGGCCCGTACCCAGTCTTCCATTGCCATCAGTGAAGACGGCGAGCACTGGATCCTGTTTAACGCGTCCCCCGACATTCGCGCCCAGTTGGCTTCCTTCGAAGCGATGCAGCCGGCACGTGCTTTAAGGGATACCGGCATTGATGCCATTGTGCTGATGGACAGCCAGGTGGACCACACCACCGGCCTGCTGTCCCTGCGCGAGGGTCTTCCGATGGATGTCTGGTGTACCGAACAGGTGCATGAAGACCTCAGCGGTGGTTTTCCGCTGTTCACCATGCTCAAGCACTGGAACGGTGGCCTGAACTGGCAGCGCATCGAGGCATCCGAGCAGACGCCTTTTGCCATTCCCTGCGCACCGTCCATCGAGCTGACCGCCATTCCGCTGCTGAGCAACGCACCCCCGTATTCACCGCGCCGGGACAACCCGCATCCGGGCGATAACATTGGCCTGTTCCTGAAAGACACCCGCACCGGTCAGACAGTCCTTTATGCCCCGGGCCTCGGCGAGCCGGACGACCGTATTCTCGGCTGGATGCGCCAGGCCGACGTGCTGATGGTGGACGGGACCGTCTGGCACGACGACGAGATGATCCGCCAGGAAGTAGGCACCAAGACCGGCCAGGCCATGGGTCATCTGGCCCAGAGCGGCCCGGGTGGCATGATCGAGGTGCTCGACACCATGCCGGCCCAGCGCAAGATCCTGATACACATCAACAACACCAACCCGATCCTGAACGAGGACTCCCCGGAGCGGGCGGAGCTGACCCGCCACGGCATCGAGGTGTCCTGGGATGGAATGCACATCGACCTTTCGGGGCAGCCATGAACGCCAAAGCCAACACCGCCATGAATCGGACGGATTTCGAGCAGGCCCTGCGCGCCAAGGGCCAGTACTACCACATCCACCACCCGTACCATAAAGCCATGTACGGCGGGCAGTGCACGCCCGAACAGATCCGCGGCTGGGTGGCCAACCGGTACTACTACCAGATCAAGATTCCCCAGAAAGACTCCGCCATCATGGCCAACTGCCCGGACGCTGGTGTGCGCCGGCTCTGGCTGCAGCGGATTCTGGATCACGATGGCCACGACGGCGATGTCGGCGGCATCGAAGCCTGGTTGTCCCTGGCCGAGGCGGTGGGCCTTAGCCGGGAAGAGGTGATTGACCAGCGCCACGTTTTGCCGGGTGTCCGCTTTGCCGTGGACGCCTACCTGAACTTCGCCCGCCGGGCGACCTGGCAGGAGGCGGCCTGTTCGTCACTGACCGAGCTGTTTGCCCCGGAAATCCACCAGTCCCGACTGGACAGCTGGCCCGCCCACTATCCGTGGATTGAAGAGAGCGGCTACAGCTACTTCCGCAAGCGTCTGTCCGAAGCCAGAAGAGACGTGGAACATGGCCTGACCATTACCCTCGACCACTTCACCACAGAGGCACAGCAGGCCCGGGCCCTGGAGATTCTTCAGTTCAAGCTGGACATCCTCTGGACCATGTTGGATGCCATGACCATGGCCTACGGCCATCGCACCCCGCCGTACCATACCGTGACCGACGAACAGGTCTGGCACCGGGGGCTGTAATGGAGGTGGGTATGAATGAGGTGCCGCGTTTTCGTCGAGGGTTCCGGTTCCAGTGGGAGCCGGCCCAGGAGAGTTATGTGCTGCTTTATCCGGAAGGAATGGTGAAGCTCAATGGCAGTGCCGGTGCCATTCTCAATCAAGTGGACGGCCAGCGTACCGTGGCCGACATCGTCGCCAGTCTGGAGCAGCAGTTCCCCGACGCCGGCCCGCTTGGCAAGGACGTCAGCGAATTTTTGCAGGACGCCCGGCACCAACACTGGATTGAACTGTCATGAGCACGACCAACCCCCACAACGCCGGGCCGCCCCTGTGGCTGCTGGCAGAGCTGACCTATCGCTGCCCGCTGCAATGCCCCTATTGCTCCAATCCGCTGGACTTTGCGCAAACCCAACAGGAGCTGACCACCGAGGAGTGGGTGAGTGTGCTTCGACAGGGCCGCACGATGGGGGCGGCGCAACTGGGTTTTTCCGGCGGCGAGCCCCTGGTCCGCCAGGACCTCGCGGAGCTGATCGCCGAGGCGCGGCACCTGGGGTATTACACCAACCTGATTACTTCAGGGCTGGGCCTGACGGAGGCCAAGGTGGATGCCTTTGCCGAGGCGGGGCTGGATCATATCCAGGTGAGCTTTCAGGCGTCCGATCCGGAACTGAACAACGCCGTGGCCGGCTCCCGAAAGGCCTTTGACCAGAAGCTGGCCATGGCCCGGGCGGTGAAGGAAGCCGGCTATCCCATGGTGCTCAACTTCGTGATCCACCGCCACAACATCCACCAGATGAACGACATCATGGATTTGTGCGAGCGCCTGGGGGCGGACTACGTCGAGCTGGCCACCTGCCAGTATTACGGCTGGGCCTTCGAAAACCGGGAAGGGTTGATGCCTTCCAAAGCGCAGCTGGTGAAGGCAGAGCAGGAAGTGAACCGGTACCGGGAACGGCTGCAGCAATCCGGTTCGGCCATGAAGCTGATCTTTGTGACACCGGACTATTACGAAGAGCGCCCGAAAGCCTGTATGAACGGCTGGGGTAATCTGTTCCTGACCGTGGCCCCGGATGGCACCGCACTGCCGTGCCACAGCGCCCGTTTGCTGCCCATCGACTTTCCCAATGTCCGAGACATGGATCTGCAAAACATCTGGTACGACAGCCCGGGGTTCAACCACTACCGCGGCGACACCTGGATGCCCGAGCCTTGCCGTTCCTGCGATGAGAAGGAGAAGGACTTCGGTGGCTGTCGCTGTCAGGCCTATCTTTTGACGGGCAAAGCGGATAACGCAGATCCAGTATGCAGCAAATCGTCGTATCATGATCGAATACTGGCAGCGAGGAAAGCTGCCGATCATGCCACGGCCGGCCTGACTGAACTGGTATATCGAAATGCGGATAATTCACGGCTTTTCTTCCGGGGTTAACAACTCCGCCATCAAGCCTGCACTGGTCGGCCATCACCACGACAAAACGGTACTGAGTGCCTACGAGGCCTGCTCGGCGCATGTCCAGCGTGGGGAACTTGCGGTGGCCCCGGCGGGTGTGTTCTGGCTGGAGACGGATCCGGCACGCGGCTGCAATACGCTCTGGCACCTTTCCGATCAGGGGCCTGTTCGCCTTGGACCTGATGATCTTGGCATCCGCAGCCGGGTAAATGGCTATGGTGGTGGCGCCCTGGCGGCTGCCGACAGCGGTGTGTTCGTGGTTGGCGAGGATCAACAGATACGGTTTGTCAGTCTGCCCGACGGCCAGTGCCACAACCTGACCGATGACCCCGGAGCGGCCTATGGTGGGTTGGTCGCTGACCAGTCCCGTCGACGGGTGCTCGCGGTACGGGAAGCAGAGGGCAAGCAGCAGCTGGTTGCCGTCTCCATGCTGGGCGAGCGTTCGGTGCTTCATTCCGGCCTGGATTTTTACAGCGCGCCGGCGGTCTCGGCCGATGGCAGTCAGGTTGCCTGGACCAGCTGGCAGTTGCCGGATATGCCCTGGCTGCGTTCACGGCTGTGGACCGCAAATTGCTCTGAAGATGGATTGCTGGATCAAGGCCGGGAATGGCCCACACCTTCTGAGGCGTCGGTACAGCAGCCGGTGTTCGATGGCAACCAACTCTGGGTTTTGTCAGACCACGGGGGTTGGTGGCAACCCTGGCATATTGATACTTCGGGCGAGGGCGCTTGGCACGCCACCGAATCGCCAGCCCGGGATCATGGCAACGCGCCCTGGCAGTTGGGTGAATCCCACCACTGCCCGACAGGCAGTGGCAGTTGGGCCCGGGTTCGTTACTGCAATGGGACCGGCGAGCTCTGGCTAAGCTCCGGCGAAACGGGTGAAGCAATCCGGGTTGCCCGGGGCTTTGGCGACTTCCGATGTCTGCAGTCGGCTGGCGAGCATCTTTACTGCATCGGGCGAGCCGCCACCCGCCTGGACGCGGTCCTCCAGATTGATCTCGAGACCGGCCAGGCCCGCACCATTGCCGGGGGCGAGGAGGCCATGCCAGAGCCGCGGGCGGCACTGCCGCTGGATATCGAGATTCCGGCTCTGAACCCGGGTGAAGCTTCTATCCACGGATTTTTCTACACTCCGAAGCTGGCCACGCCAGACGTCCCTCCACTGATTCTGATTGCTCACGGAGGACCCACTTCGGCGGCCTATCCGGTGTTCAATCCCCAGGTTCAGTACTGGTGTCAGCGGGGCTTTGCCGTCGCTGAAATCAACTATCGAGGCAGCACCGGCTTTGGTCGTGAGTTCCGCCTGGCCCTGGAAGGTCGGTGGGGTGACGTGGATGTCGCGGATATGGAACGGGCGGCAGACCACCTTGCCTCCTTCGGCCTGGCTGATGGGAGACGGGTGTTTATCCAGGGTCGCAGCTCCGGGGGTTACACGGCCCTGATGGCGATGATCCGGAGCAGGCGTTTCACCGCTGGCGCGAGCATGTTCGGCGTAACGGATCCCATGCGTTTACGGGCCATGACCCATCGGTTTGAATCCGGTTATCTGGATTGGCTACTGGGGTCGCCAGAAAAATACCCGGAGCGGTGGCAGGAGAGAACGCCCCTGTTGCACGCCGAACGCATTACCGCGCCCATGATCTTTTTCCAGGGCGGACAGGACCGGGTTGTGGTGCCTGAGCAGACCCGGGCAATGACCGAGGCCATGAAAGCCGCGGGCAGGGCGCCGGAGCTGCACTGGTTTGAAGACGAGGGGCATGGTTTCCGGCGACAGGCCAATCAGGCCGGTATGCTCGAATGGATGTTCAGCTTCTACCGAAAGCATAGCCAAAAGGCCAATGATCAGGCGGAGAACTTGAGTTAAACTCTCGGCTATTCCTATAACAACAAACGGTCGAGTGCAGTCTGATGAGTCACGATATATCCAGCTTGCGAAAGTTTGTCTCACCGGAAATCGTATTTGGTGCCGGCTCCCGGAAGTCCGTGGCCAACTTCGCCAGTAATTTCGGTGCCCGGCATGTCTTTCTGGTGTCCGATCCGGGTGTGGCTGCCGCCGGTTGGGTCGATGAGATCGTGACGCTGCTGACCGATGCAGGTATCCGCTCCACCGTTTATACCGGTGTTTCACCAAACCCCAAGGTGGATGAGGTGATGACCGGGGCCGAGCTCTACAAATCCAGTGAATGTGATGTCATTGTCGCCATCGGTGGCGGCAGCCCCATGGACTGCGCCAAAGGCATCGGTATCGTCGCCACTCATGGTCGCAGCATCCTGGAGTTCGAGGGCGTCGACACCATCACCAATCCGTCACCGCCCCTGATCCTGATTCCGACCACGGCGGGCACCTCGGCGGATGTTTCCCAGTTCGCGATCATTTCCGACCCGAACCGCCGTTTCAAATTTTCTATCATCAGCAAGGCCGTTGTGCCAGATGTGTCCCTGATCGATCCGGAAGTTACCGAGACCATGGACGCCTACCTCACCGCCTGCACCGGCGTTGATGCCCTGGTGCACGCCATCGAGGCTTACGTATCCACGGGCAGCGGCCCGCTGACGGACACCCATGCGCTTGAAGCGATCCGGCTGATCAACCGGAATCTCGAGCCGCTGGTGGACAACACGGCAGATCCCTATCTCCGGGAGCAGATCATGCTGGCCTCCATGCAGGCAGGGCTGGCGTTCTCCAATGCCATTCTCGGGGCAGTACACGCCATGTCCCACAGCCTGGGTGGTTTCCTGGATTTGCCTCATGGTCTGTGTAATGCGCTGCTGCTGGAGCACGTGGTGGCTTACAACTTCCAGTCTGCCGAAGATCGTTTCCGCCGCGTTGCCGAAGCCATGGATATCGATACCCGTGGAATGGCCAAGCCGGAAATCAAAAAACGGTTAATGAACCGCATTGTAGAGCTCAAGCGTCGGGTTGGGCTGGAGGCGCGTCTCGCCCAGCTGGGTGTTTCGGTGTCCGACATTCCCCACCTGTCCGGCTTTGCGTTGCAGGACCCGTGCATTCTCACCAACCCCCGGAAGTCGTCGCTGCGGGATGTCCAGGTTGTCTATGAAGAAGCCCTCTGACAGCAAGGATGGCGAACAGGACAGTAGCTACGGAATTGGCGATCTTCTCGGGCTGGGCAGCCAGTCCGTCCGCAAGAACTATTACCCGGCTCTGCAGGAACGCATTGACGAGCTGGAGCAGGAACGCAACCGCTACAAATGGCTTTTCGAGAACGCGCTGCACGGTATCTTCCAGGCCAACCTGCGGGGCGGCTTTCTGGCCTGCAACCCGGCGATGGCGAGAATCTGCGGTTATGACAGCCCCGAGGCGCTCACGGAAAAGGTCATCCGGCTCCGTGAACAGTTGTTCTGCAGTTCCAGTGAATTCGATGCCATACGTCAGGAGCTTCTCGACGAGGGCAGTCTGAGTGCCCGGGAAACCCGTTTCCAGCGTGCTGATCGCACGCCGGTCCACGTTGCTGTCACCCTGCTGCGACGCCCGGACCTCGGACCGGAAGTGGTGGAAGCCTTCGTTGCCGACATAACCGAGCGAGTGTTGGCCCGGCAGAAACTGGAGCAGTTGAACGCCACCCTTGAGCGGCGCGTGGAAGAGCGGACCGAAGCACTGCAGAATGCCAATGTGGGCCTGCGCTACCAGATTGAGGAGCGCGAGAAGGTTGAGCGCGAGCTCTTTGTTGCCATGGAGGCCGCCAAAGAGGCCAACCGCAGCAAGGATAAATATCTCGCGGCGGCCAGCCATGACCTGCTTCAGCCGCTGAATGCAGCCCGGCTGATGATATCCGCGCTCCAGGACAGCACGCTGCCGGAACAGGAAACCCGCATGGTGCACCAGGTACATCGGGCTCTGGAGGGCGCCGAAGACCTGCTGGCGGACCTGCTGGATATCTCCAAGCTCGACCAGCAGGCAATGAAGCCTGATCTGGTTTATACCGATGTGGCCGCCCTGGCCAGATCCCTCGGGGAGGAGTTCGAGGCCGTTGCCAGCAATGCCGGCCTCGGGTTCCGGGTACGCACCATTCCGGCGATGGTGCGAACAGATCAGCGCATGCTGACCCGTATCCTCCGAAATCTGCTCAGCAACGCCTTCCGGTACACCCGCAAGGGCGGTGTTGTCATGGCGTTGAGATCCCGCGGCGACCGTCTGCGGATTGAAGTCTGGGATACCGGTGTTGGCATCGAGGAAGACAAGCTCCGGGACATTTTCACCGAGTTTCACCAGCTGTTGCCCCAGGGCACCGGCGGCCGGCAGGGTGTGGGCCTGGGGCTGGCCATCGTGGAACGGATGGTTCGGGTGCTGGGGTACGACATTGATGTGTCATCACGGCCCGGTCGTGGCTCCCGCTTCGTGCTGACCCTGCCGCTTGAACCCGCTCAGGCCAGACCGGATATGGCCCGTACAGATTCGCTCCAGAATTTCGCCGATGGCTTTGACGGTGTGCCGGTGCTGGTGATCGACAACGAGCCGGCGGTTCTGGAGAGCATGCAGTTGCTGCTGGAGCGTTGGGGCTGTGATGTGCTCACAGCCGCCAGCAAGGCAGAGGCCGTGGAGGCTCTCGAGCAAACCGGCCAGATACCGGCCCTTATCCTTGCGGACTATCACCTGAACAATGAGCGAACCGGTTACGATGCAGTTCACGGGGTTCGCCGCCACCTTGGTCGTGATATTCCCGCCGCCATCATTACCGCAGATCGCAGCGATGACACCCGCAAGATACTGCGCGCCCAGTACCTGCCAATACTGAACAAGCCGGTGAAACCGAACCGGCTCAGGGCCCTGATGACCAGCCTGCTGACCTCTGCCTCGGCCTGACCCCTTCTCGCCAGTCCTGTAAGACCTTCTTACATACACTCTGAAGCGCTTCGCGAAATACTCCCTCAACCGGTCTCCGATACCGGCAGGTTTCAAACATCTGAGGGAGTAACAGATGAAAACAACAACGATTGGCCGGAAAGCCGGCAGTGGATTTGGGCATTGGTGGCTGGCAATGATCGGCGCTGTGCTATTGGCCGGTTGCGGCGGTGGGGGCGGCGAGACGGAGGTGTCCAGCCCCTCGGATTTCGAACCCCCGGCGGAGCCCGTGAACATAGGGGGCGATGTCGAGCTTTATGATCCCGAGCGGCTGATTGATGTGTCGCTCACCATGAGCTCCGCCGATTTCAGCAAACTGAAATCGGAAGCCCGAACCCTGGCCAGCACCGACCGGGAATGTGTGCCCGAGTTCGAATACACGGAATTCACGGCCAGCGTCACCATCGACGGTGACCGCATGGACCGGGTGATCGTGCGCAAGAAGGGCTACATGGGCTCCCTGAGCCCCAGTATCCCCTCTCTCAAGCTGGACTTTAACGATCTCTGGCCTGGTCGCACCTATCAGAACATGACCCGGATGACCCTGAACAATAACCGCCAGGACCCCTCCAATGCCCGCCAGTGCATGGCCTATGACCAGTTCCGGCAGGCCGGGCTCGCGGCGCCGAAATGCAATTACGCCAGAGTGTCTGTCAATGGCGAGGATCTGGGTGTGTTTACCAATGTCGAGCCTATCAAGAAGCCCTTTCTGGCACGGGCATTCGGGGACGACGACGGTAACCAGTACGAAGCCCAAACGGCGGACTTCGGTACCTGGCTGAGCGAACGTTTTGAGAAAAAGACCAACGAAAAAGAAAACGACCGAACTGACCTGCAGGCCGTTACCGATGCTCTGGCCTTGCCCGATGAGCAGATGGTGAATGTATTGCCGCAGCTGGTGGATGTGGATGAATTCATCCGGTTCTGGGCGGTGGAAACCCTGTTGGGCGCCTGGGATTCCGCCACTGGCAACGCCAACAATTTCCACATCTATCGGGACCCCGGAGACGGCCTGTTCCATTTTATTCCCTGGGGCGCTGATACGGCCTTTCGTGGGGCGCATCCCCTGAGGCCGCTCACGGGGGTGCTATACCGCAACTTCTCGCTGGCGGACCGGCTTTTCAGCATTCCCGAGTACCGGGCGCGCTATGAGGCCGAGCTTGAAGACCTGCTGGCCACCCAGTGGGATGAGGCCGATTTGCTGGCGGAAGTGGAGCGGATACGTGAACTCACCGGCACCAGCGCGGAGGCGACGGCCAGCCTGAATGCCTTCATTGGTGGCCGCGGCGTGGCCGGTGATGACGATTTCCGGCCTGCGCGTCGAGCTGTTATTGAACAGGCCATCGCCGAGGAGACGCCCTCCGGGGAAGTGTACCGGCTTGCGGACACGCAACCGGATTGCAGCGTGCCGGCGACAACCAGCCTGACCGGCACCATCAAGTCCGAGGACGGTGCCGACACAGGTGCCTTCCGCTTCACGCTGCCCGGAGGTCGGGCGGTGAACGCGAGCCTGACTTTTGCCGCCTTCGAGGTGGACAGCCTGGTTTACTCGGTTGATCGCGAATCAAAGCCGGCGGTGATCAGCCTCCTGCTGATTGGCGCGGATATCAACGACAACTTCACGCCCTATGTGCTGCAACTGTTTATCGAGGCATCCGATTACGTGCCGGGCACACACGAGTTCCATGGCTTTGCCACCAACGCTCTGTTGTTTGAGGTGGATGAAAGCCAGCCCGGGGATGTGCGCACCCTGGCCCTTGGCGCAGAGGGCAGTATTACTGTCATCGGGGTGGGATCCGGGGCCAGTGAGGGCGACGTGGAACTGAGCCTGAACGCCACCCTGGAATACGATTCGGCGATTCGATGAACATGGCTGTCGCCAGCCCGCTGGAAGGATTCCGCGGGCATTGTCTGGCCGAACAGATGCAGGCCCGTTTGATGAATCGGGTCGACACCAAGTTTCTGGTGCCTGCATACCTGCTGGATGCCTGTCTGCGTGGATTGGAGCACCATTACTCCATCCTGGAGATCGACGGGCGCCGGCGGTTCACCTACGACACCCTGTATTTCGATACACCGGAACGCCAGCTTTACCTGGATCACCACAACGGCAAGTTGAACCGGTTCAAGCTCCGCATCCGGCACTACCGTGAAACCGGGGACAGCTTCCTGGAGGTCAAGAAAAAGAACAACAGGGAGAGAACCATCAAGAACCGTTTGCCGCTGACATCGCAAACCGTTGAGAGCAGCCGGGTGGTCCCTTTCCTTGAAGAGCAATTGGGCCGACCGGTGGCAGGGATGCTGCCGGCTCTTTTTGTCGGCTACCGCCGGATGACCTTCATGAGCGCACGGGGGACCGAGCGTATTACGGTGGATACAGGGCTGGGTTTTCACTCGGCCGACCGTCGCAGCGGTCTGTGCCTGCCTGATGTTGCCGTTTTCGAGGTCAAGTACGATCGCAAGGTCCCATATTCCCCTTTCCTGGAACGTCTTGGTCAGCTCGGCTGCCGCCCCGTGCAGTTCAGCAAATACTGCATCGGCACAAGCCTGTTGTTCGGCCACGAATGCAAAACCAATCGCTTCAAACCGCTGTTAAGGAGACTTCATGGAATCTGCAGTTGATGTCCATTTTGCGATCCGGCTTTTGATCAATACCGCCTCCGTGTTTGTGCTGATTCGCTGCTACTACGCGTTTTCCCGTCACCGGGAGAATGCCGCCTCGTTCATTCTTTTTGGTGTCGGCGTTTTCCTGGTGACCGCATTGCTACATTCGGTCACCGTCACCATGGGCTTTGCCTTCGGTCTGTTCGCCGTTTTCTCAATGCTCCGGTACCGAACCGAGGCCCTGGGCATAAAAGAGATGACCTACCTGTTTCTGGTGATCGCCATGGCCCTGCTGGCAGCAGTTGGCAACATGCACCACCTGGAGCTGGTGTTTCTGAACCTGCTGGTCATCGTTCTGGCGCTGGTGCTCGAAACCCATGTGCTTTTGCCGCGACACAGTGAGAGAGAGGTGGAGTACGAAAAGATAGAGAACGTTCACCGGGACCGCCGGGAGTTGCTCATTGCGGACCTGCGAGAGCGCACCGGTCTGGATGTGTTCCGGGTGGATGTGGTGTCTGTCAGCTATCTGAGGGACACCGCCATGCTACGTATGCACTTTCGTCAGGAGGCCGATCATGCTCGCTGAGCTGAAATGGGCGTGGCTGGTGATCGGTCTGACACTGGCGTTCATGTTACAGCCTCTGCTCGCTGTGGCTTCCCCTGTCGAGGCAGAAGTGGGCGGTTACGTCGCCGCCGGTGTTGACCATTACGGGTCATTTTATGATGAAGACGGTGAGCGCAGCACAGCCCGGGGCGTCCTGAGAAATGCGAAAATTGAACTGGAACTGGCCTTGGGCAAGCGCTGGGAGGCAGAGCTGGATGGCAGCTACAAGATTGAAGGCGACAAGAAAGAGCTGGATCTGGGCGATGCCTATCTCCTGTATGACGGGGAGAGCCGTTTCGAGGCTCAAATTGGGCGCTTCAAGGAGCCTTTTGGCCTGGAACGCCTCGCCAGCTACACCAGCCTGAACACCAGCGAACGTTCGCTGGTGACCTCGGCGTTCGCACCGGGGCGTTCCATCGGTGTTATGGCGGGGCAGTACCGCAAACGCGGCACCTGGTCCCTGGGTCTGTTCACCGATGAGCCCGATGGTGGCTCCACTCACGCTATAACCGCGAGACTGACCCGTGCCCCCATTCGTTCAGAAAACCAGACCCTACATCTGGGCGCCGCGGCCTCTTATCGTGATCTTGGCGACAGCCGCTTTCAGATCAAGGATGAGGGAGAGGTGTTCAGTGCCGATAATGTCATCCGCAGCCCACGATTCGAGGCTGGTGATGCTTGGCTGGCAGGTCTCGAGGCCGCCTGGCTTTATCATCGTCTGACCCTCGTGGCGGAGGCCATGGCTCAGAGCGTGCGTCGAACCGACGGGTCACGCTGGCAGTTCGGTGGCGCCTACCTCCAGGCCGGTGTGTTCCTGACCGATGATCGGCGCTATTACAGCCGGGGTGAGTTTGACTGGATAGAGCCCCGGCACCGGGCGGGCGCCCTGGAACTGGTGGCACGGCACAGTGCTGTGGACCTGAGAGACCGGAACCTGGGCGCCGAGGCGAGTGTGACGCTGCTGGGTCTTGCCTGGTATCTGGGCGAGCTGTTCCAGCTGCGCCTGAATTACCTGATGCCGGATATTCGCGGCAATACCCTGATGGCCGTGCCGGACGGAGACGCTGTTACCCTGCGTGCTGTGCTGCGGTTCTAGGCAGCGTGAGGGTCACCTGCGTCCACTGGCCGGGTTCGCTGGTAATCGACATGTTGCCCTTGTGATGGCGCATGATGGTCTGACAGATACTGAGGCCCAGCCCCAGGTTGTCCGGTGTATCACTGGTGGAATAGAACGGATCAGTGAGCCGCTTCATATCGTCTGGCGCGATGCCCTGGCCGTTGTCCCGAATTACGATTCGATGGGCACTGTCAGCGCTTTCGGCCGTTATCTCGATTTTGCCGGGCTGCCGGTTTTTGCTCACGGCAGAGACGCCATTGAGCAGCAGGTTAACGAACACCTGGGTCAGGGCAGATGGATAGCAGGGAACGGTCGTTCCCTCCGGGATGTCAGTCTGAAGCTCGACACCTCGTAGCTGATGCTGGCAGAAGCGGGTGGCGGTGGTCACCAGTTTGCCGAGGTCTGCCGTTTCCAGGCTGTGTTCAGGGACGGGGCGGGAAAACTCGATCAGGTCAGACACAATATCGGCAATGCGTTTCTGGTGGGTGCTAGCGTCGGTCAGGGCGTCTGCGACCTCGACATCCCGGTTTACCGAGTTGGCAAAATCCACGGCCTGGCTGGCGCAGTTCAACGGGTTCATGATCTCGTGGAGCAGCCCCTTAGCCATATGGCTAAGGGCCTGATGTTTCTGTTCCTGGGCCAGTCTTTCTTCCGTTGATTTCAGGGTTTCCAAAGTGCGGGAAAGTTGTCGATTCCGGTCTCGGAGCAGGAATTGGAGCGCCAGCAGGTTGCGCAGGAACTGCGACAGGAACCAGGCCGATAGCGGTGCGACCACCAGGCACATCAGAATCAGCCAGTTGGTCAGAATGCCGATCAGGGTGTCGCTTACCTGAGTGCTGTCGACCGCCACGAACGTGGCGAGTACCAGCAGTGTCAGGTTGATCAGGATAATCACGCTGGTGTGGAACAGGGACAGGGTAATGATGCCCACGGAGCTGATGAAAAAGAACAAGCCCACGATGGGAGCGAGCGACGCGCCCGTTGTCATGTATCCCAGGTAGCTGAACGCCGCCATGTTGAAAAACACCAGGTAGACAATCATCGGCGCTGACCGGCGCAGGCGCGTGAACCGGTG
This sequence comes from Marinobacter flavimaris, assembly GCF_045057155.1. NCBI lineage: Bacteria > Pseudomonadati > Pseudomonadota > Gammaproteobacteria > Pseudomonadales > Marinobacteraceae > Marinobacter > Marinobacter flavimaris. The sequence goes on along the minus strand of NZ_CP171359.1, from coordinate 2,912,677 downwards.
AGCGGCGATCAGACCGGTCAGAATCGCGGTGTAGATGAGGTAGATACCGAATACGTCCGGTGCATCCGGGTTCAGGGCCAGGCCCCCGAGAAACAGCAGGGTACCGATAAAGGCAATCACCAGGTAAACGTCGGCGAACAGGGGCAGCACCCGGTACCGATACTGGGTGTGGTAGAAGCGTTCGAAGCGTCGCTGTCGGTAGGCGGGCAGCTGGCGGATCTGATCCATCCCGGAAAGCAGTTTCACTCGGCGGCTCCGTGTTGGTGTCGTTGCATAAAGAGAATGAGCTCGGGCAGGCGCTCGAAGCCCAATTTCACGAAAATCCGGTCCTTGTAGGAATGCACCGTCTTGCAGGAAACGCCAAGCCTGCCTGCAATATCGCGTACCGGCAGCCGGCTGGCCATCAGCTGTGCCACTTCCCGCTCCCGTCCGGACAAGGCCTGATAGGCGAGCATGGCGGCCGGTGCTGGTTCCTGCTGCCAGTTACCGACATAAACCTGCCCGTTTCGAATGTAGAAGAGCGTCTTGATCAACTCCTGCACTGGCTGGTCCTTGGACACCACGGCCTTGATGCCTGCTTCCAGATAGATCGCCATCCGCCCGCTGCTGACCGGCGTGTCCGATATCAGCAGCACGGACAATGACGGATTCACCGCCAATGCATGCTCGGCGATGGTGAGCCCGTCGTTGTCCTGCAGGTTTTCCTCAATCAGCAGTACCGAAGGGGTGGCCCTCTTTAGCCGATTGAGCGTTGCCACTCCGGTCTCCGATTCGCCAACCAGCTCGACCTCATCGTGCAAGAGGATCTGGAATAGCAGGCTGTCACGGAGCAGTCGCTGCCCCATGGTGACGTACAACCTGAGCCTGCGCTGACCTGACGCCATCAGTCTGCCCTGGCCGGCAGATGGAGACTCAATCGAAGACACTGGTCGCCTCCGGTCACGTCGATATCGCCAGCAAGCAGTCGGGTGCTTACGAAGAGCATCAGAAGAGCGCTCTGCTGCTCCAGCAGGGGGCGGGAGAGGCGGGTGATTGGCGCCAGCAGATGGCTGTACATGTGAAGTGGGCTGGCGCTGGCGACCATGAGGCCGCTTTCGGTCCGGGTCAATTCCAGAGCAGAGCGCTCCAGCCCGGAGGCCTTCATCAGGGTTGCCAGTGCCTGGCAAAGGGCCATCAACGGTGTTTGTGTTTCGCTCGTGCCTGCCGGGTTCTCCAAGGCGTTCGCGAGAGCCTGGTCAAAGGCTTGCCGGTTCTGGATGCCGTGCACGTGGCCTGGCTGAAGGGTGCTGAGCTGCCTGCCCACCATTCCGGCAAAGTCTCTTACAAGATCATGCTCAAGCGCGGTTTCCCGGCTTGCGCGCAGATGGGGTGGCTGGGCAGGAAGTGTGCGAACGGTTGCCAGGGCATCCAGAAAGTCGGCGGTGATCGGTTCGCCGGTAAAACCGTCCACTCGCTCGTTTAGATGTTCAAGCAGTCTGGCTCGTCGTTGCTGGCGAAGCTCCGCGAACTGTTGTTCTGCAATTGAGCGTGAACGGTCTCTTGCAGAGACCAGGGTGCGATGTTGGACAAGAGCCTTGCGGAAGAGCGACAGCAATTCGGCTGCGTTCCATGGCTTCTTCTGATAGCGGAAGATCCGGCCCTCGTTAACTGCATCCATGGCCACATCAACCTCGCCCCAGGCTGACGTGAGAATTCGGACAATTGTCGGGTGCGACTGGCGTAGTTCGTCCAGCAGCTCTTTGCCATGCATCCCGGGCATTCTCTGGTCTGTCATCACCACCGCGACATCGCTGTCTTTCTGCAACACGAGCTGAGCCTCTTCTGCACTGATGGCGCTCAGCACGCGGAATTCGTCCTGCATGCGCTCCAACTGCCTCGACAGATAACGGGTGGCAGTCGGTTCGTCATCCACGATCAGAATCGCCGGTTTGGGGCCCTCGTGGGCCTCGCTGGTATCCGGAGAGAAGGTTTGTCCTTCGCGGGTAAGCGCGGCTGTGAGCACGTGCGACCGGATAACATCGGGATTGACCGGCTGTTCGAAGCAGCGATCGACCAGCTGATGGTCGAGCAGTTTCACGAGGAGGTTCAGCGCAATGGCATCTCCTATGAGGATCTTCAGAATCCGGGGGTGGTGGTCCCTGGCCCGTGCCAGTAGCGACGACTCAAGATAGTCATCAGCGCGGTTCGGAAGCAGAACGATGGCGGTGGGTATGGTGGCAGCCGAGGGCAGGTAGTCGAGTGCCCCCTGGTCAGTGGCGAACGCGTGAATAACGAAATCGCTGGCAAACAAGGTTTCGAAGTGCTGTCGGTCCTGGTCGTCGTCATACCGGAGAAGGATCTCCGCCGCTCCGCTGGTCGCCATGATTACTCTGTATCCTGTTAATGGGGTAGGGAAGAGATTAGCAACAACAGTGGCTTAGCGGTGTAGGAACTTCCTACAGCAGTGCCTTTGCCGGCAATGAAAACCTGGTTCTGTGACAGCCTTGGCACTATGGACTGTCCTGGCGTCAGGAGCGACTACACTTACCAGAGGCTCATCGAAAGGGAGATAACCATGACAGTTCCTGAGAATGGTCTGACGAATCACGAAGTCACCATCTGCCTGGCTGGCGGTGCCGTGCTGGGTCCGTTCAATGCGACCTGGAGCAAGGATTCCGGTGGGGATGTGCGTGAGCTGGTCCGCGAGTACGATGCGTTTCTGCAGGGTGAAAAGCAGCACCGTTACAAGTTTCACCTGCACGACACCTACACCAACACCGTTCATACCCTGATCCTCAATTTTGAACAGGTTACGGGCATCTGCGACCATGTCCGGCTCAGATCCCAGGGCGGCGGCTGAGCCATGGCCGGGCCCCTGGCGTACACGCCAAGAAGCCCACAGTGCAAATGCACGGACAGGAGGGAATATGAGCGAATTCAGAACGGAAACCGACAGCCTCGGGGACGTACAGGTACCTGCGGATGCGCTCTGGGGCGCTCAAACCCAGCGCGCGGTGGAAAACTTCCCGGTCAGTGGCCAGCTGATGCCTCAGCCGTTTATTGCCGCTGTTGCCCAGATCAAGCGCGCGGCCGCCGAGGCCAATACCAGCCTGGGGCTGCTCGACAACGATCTGCGGGATGCGATCTCCCAGGCTTGCGAAGATCTGGTTAAGGGCGAGTACGCGGATCAGTTTCCGGTAGACCGCTACCAGACCGGCTCCGGCACCAGCACCAATATGAATGTCAACGAGGTGATCGCCAGTATCGCCCGCAACGCAGGCTTCGAGGTGCATCCGAACGATCATGTGAACATGAGCCAGAGCTCCAACGACGTGATTCCAACGGCGATCCACGTGAGTGCCGTGATTGCAGCCAAGGAGAAGCTGCTGCCGGCGCTGTCGCATCTTTGCGGTGTGATCTACGAGCAGGAAGCGGCGTTTTCCAGCCAGGTAAAAACCGGCCGCACCCACCTGATGGATGCCATGCCCGTGACCCTCGGCCAGGAGTTGAAAACCTGGCGCGAACAGCTTCTGGCCGTGGAAAAGCGGGTAGAAGCCGCGGCTGATGAGCTGTTGGCCGTTCCCCAGGGCGGCACGGCGGTGGGTACCGGAATCAATGCGCTACCGGAATTTCCGGGCCAGTTCGTCAAGTTCCTGCGGGCCAACACCGGCTATCCTTTTACGTCGCTCGATCACAAATTCACCGGCCAGAGCGCGGTGGATGCCCCGGTGGCCCTCTCCGCACAATTGCGCGGAGCAGCCATCGTGCTGACCAAGATCGCCAACGATCTGCGCTGGATGAACAGCGGCCCTATTCACGGCCTGGCTGAAATCAGTCTTCCGGCATTGCAACCGGGCAGCAGTATCATGCCGGGCAAGGTCAATCCGGTCATCCCGGAGTCCGTGGCCATGGTCGGCGCCCAGGTGATGGGGCTGGACAGCGCCGTGGCCATTGCCGGTCAGTCCGGTAATTTCCAGCTCAACGTCATGCTCCCTCTGGTGGGCGGTAACCTGCTGGACATGACCGATTTGCTCGCCAATGCGGCCATCATGCTGGCGGACAAGGCGATCAAGGATTTCACGGTCAATGCCGACAACCTGAACGCAGGTGTGGGCAAGAATCCCGTACTGGTGACAGCGCTTAATCCCGAGATCGGCTACAGCCTGGCGGCAGACATCGCCAAGGAAGCATATAAAACGGGCCGGCCAGTCATCGATGTGGCGGAGGAACGCAGCGGCCTGAGCCGGGAGCGGCTTGAGGAGTTGATGGATCCGCTCAAGCTGACCCGGGGCGGTATCGCCTGATCGGTCGTTTCAGAGGGGCGCAAACGCTTGCTGATCATCCTGGAGCTGTTTGTGATGCTGGTGCTGGCCAACGGCACGCCGGTGGTTGCCGCCGGGCTGCTGAAAAACCGCTGGTCGGCCCCGGTGGACGGCGGTCGACTGCTGTCCGATGGCCGCCCCGTATTTGGTGAAAGCAAAACCTGGCGGGGTGTTGTATCCGGTGCACTGGCCTGCGGGCTTTTCGCCCAGTTTACCGGGCTGGGATTCGTGTTCGGGCTTCTGTTCGGCCTGCTGGGGCTGGGAGGAGATCTTCTGAGCAGCTTCATCAAGCGCCGAATGGGTTTGGCATCAAGTGCCCGGGCTGTCGGGCTGGATCAGATCCCGGAAGCCCTCCTGCCCATGCTGCTGGCGATGTGGTGGCTGCCGGTGAGCCTGTGGGTAGTGTTGGTTGTCGTGGTGGTTTTTACCCTGTCCAACATCTATGGCTCACCGCTGCTCTACCGTCTCGGTATACGCCGGCAGCCCCACTAAACCGGGCCGCGAGTCAGGGTGTGAAGGGTTACTTCCGGCGGGCAGTTCAGGCGAACGTTTACCACGGACGTTCCGGAACCCGGTGAGGTGTAGCCCTGCATGCCATTCATCCGCCAGTAACCTCGACCGAGTGTGCGCGGGCAGTCAGAGTCGAGAGTCACCGGTATACCTCCGGGCAGGCAGATCTGGCCGCCGTGTGTGTGGCCGCAGAGAAAGACGTCGTAGCCGGCGTGGGCAGCCTCGCGCCAGATCTCCGGCGTATGGCTGAGGAGGATGCTGGTGCCTCCCGCAGGGATATTGTCCCCCGCCTGGTGCAGGTTGTGGACCTTGAAGAAGTGGGCGTCGTCCACACCCGCGAGGTACAGGGTCTGGCCTCCCCGTTCAATGGGCGCCATTTCGTTCATCAGCAGTTGGTAACCCATGTCTTCCAATGCCGGTACCATGCGAACGCTGTCGTGGTTACCCAGAACCGCATAGGGCTTGCTTTTTATACCGTCCCTCAGCCGCGCCATGCCGTCCAGGGCGCCCTCAATCGGGCCCCACGTGAGTTTCCGGTAGTCGCCGGTCAACACGCACAGATCGTAGTCTAACGGTTCGATCTGGCGCAGGACTGCCTGCAGGTTGGCTTCGTCCATGTCTACGTGCAGGTCGGTCAGATGCAGAATGCGAAAGCCCTCGAAGGCTTCCGGCAGGCCGGGAAGCTGGAAATGATTGTGCACGGTGTTCAGACGCCGGCTGTTGCTCTGGCCCCGGCCCCAAAGGCCAACCATGCGCAAACAGGTACGGATAAAGCCGGGCGCGGTGGCCCAGTTTTCCAGATGGAATGAGCTGTGATCCTGCCCGAATACCTTCGCTTCAGCTTCCCGTTCAATGCCGAGCCTCTGGCGGGCGTGAACAGGGCCGAGCCTCAGGCTCAGGCGGTATTCCAGGAGTTCATCCTGGTTCTCCGGTGTACGAGCCCTTGCCGTCATTTTTCTTCCCTTATATGCCGAGCCGGGCATGGCCGATGTGCTAAGTGGCAAACCCTGTCTGTCATTATGGATGGCCCTCGAAGGTATGCAACCAAAACGACACAATGTTCATGTTTGATGACACACTGGCGGTGAAACCGGCGGAGCAACAGACTCAGGAGATTTATGACGGAACCATCGAGTGATGACAGGCTGTCGTTCAGCCAGATTTTCCTGCTGTTCCTTCGGCTGGGGCTGACGTCGTTTGGTGGTCCGGCAGCGCATCTCGGATTCTTTCACGATGAATTTGTCAAACGTCGGCGGTGGCTCTCAGACAGTGCCTACGCAGAAGTTGTGGCCCTCTGCCAGTTGCTGCCGGGACCGGCTTCCAGCCAGGTCGGTCTAACCATCGGGTTCCTGCGCGGCCATTACCGCGGCGGACTCGCAGCGTGGCTGGGGTTCACCCTGCCATCGGCGGTGATCATGATTGGTCTTGCGTTGGGGTTGAACGCCTGGCCAGAGGCCAGCAGTGGCGGCTGGGTACAGGGTCTCAAGTTGTTTGTGGTGGCGGTGGTGGCCAAGGCGGTCTGGCAGATGGGAACAACCCTGTGCCCGGACCGTCCCCGAATCGCCATGGCGTTGCTGGTAGCGGTGAGCCTTCTGATGATGGGCGAAACCTGGATGCAGATACTGGCGTTGGTCATTGCCGGGGCTGTGGGTTCCTTTCTGGGGTTGGGGAGCGGAGAGGCATCTGAGCCGCTGCATGTGCCACTGCAATCCCGGAAACCTGCGCTTTTTGCAGGGGCCTTTTTGATTCTGTTGTTGGTTTCCTTCCTGCCTCAGGCCGCCGGCAGTCTTGGCTGGATAGGCGCTGAAATGTACCGGGCCGGTGCCCTGGTGTTTGGCGGTGGTCACGTTGTGCTGCCCTGGCTGCAGGAGGGCTTCGTGGCCTCCGGTGCCATGCCGGCGGACACTTTCCTGGCGGGGTATGGCGTTGCCCAGGCTATGCCGGGACCGCTGTTTTCCTTTTCAGGATTTCTGGGTGGTTCACAGGCCGGTGTTCTCGGTGGTGTGATTGCGGTACTGGCTGTGTTCCTCCCTGGAACCCTGCTTGTATTCGCCGGTCTTCCCCTATGGAGCTGGCTTCGGGAGCATCGTCGCGCCCGGTCAGCACTGGCCGGGGTGAATGCAGGCGTGGTGGGGTTGTTGCTGGCGGCTCTCTACGATCCGGTCTGGGTCTCCGCCGTCCATGGTGCGCATGATCTGGCACTCGTGCTCGCCATTTGGGTCTGTCTAGCTGTCTGGCGGGTTCCGGTCTGGGTACTGGCGCCGCTGAGTGCGCTGGCTGGAGTGATCCTGCTGTCCTGATCAACGTACATATAGTCCGTTCTTCCTGAGCCGGCACACGGGTTGGCAAATCAGCAGGTTTCCAGCCACAATCGAGCGGTTAAAGGCAGATAATTCGAACGCAGAGGTTACCATGACGACATCCTGCAGTATCCCGGGTCTCAACGTACCACGTAGCCGTTTTCCTGATCCTGAACAGGACCTGCCGGCGGCCGAGGGCGAACAGCGTGTCGTGCTGGCTGGCGGCTGTTTCTGGTGTGTGGAAGCCGTTTTCCTGGCCATCGATGGCGTAACCAGTGTTGAGTCCGGTTACGCTGGCGGTCACGCCAGCTCTGCCAATTATGAGGCCGTATGCTCAGGTACTACCGGCCACGCAGAAGTGGTCGATGTTCACTATGACCCTGCCAGGGTCAGTTTTGGCGAACTGCTGAAGGTGTTCTTCTCGGTTGCTCACGATCCCACCCAGTTGAACCGCCAGGGCAACGACCGGGGCACCCAGTACCGCTCGGCTGTGTTCTACGAGACTGCCGAACAGCGGCGGGTAGCCGAGGCCTACATCCACCAGCTCAATCAGGCCGAAGTGTACCCGGACCCGATAGTGACCACGCTGGAGCCGCTGGAGGCATTTTACCCGGCAGAAGAGTACCACCAGAATTTTGCTGCCCGGAATCCCTACCAGCCATACATCATGGCCGTGGCCGCCCCGAAAATGGAAAAGCTTGTAGACAGTTATCCTGATCGCCTGAAGCCGGAATTTACAGACAACGACGCAGGCAGCACCGCCTGAGGAGGCAGACTATGGGAGTTTCCGCTGCAGGTTATGACCTGACACCACTAGACGAAGCACAGGTTGAGGAGAAAGCTGCGGATCTGACATCGGAAGAGCGGCGCGTACTGCTCGACCATGGCACCGAGCATCCGTTCTGCGGAACCTTGCTGGATAACAAAAAAGCCGGTGTTTACCACTGCCGGCTTTGCGATCTGCCTTTGTTCAGCTCGGACTCGAAGTTTGACTCGGGAACCGGCTGGCCGAGTTTCTTCCAGCCCTTTGATCCGGAGCATATCCGCTACATTGAGGACACGAGTCTTGGCATGACCCGCACCGAAATCCGCTGTCCCCGTTGCGACAGCCATCTCGGCCATGTCTTTCCTGACGGCCCGCCGCCAACCGGGCAGCGCTACTGCCTGAATTCGGTTGCCATGGTGTTTCAGGAAAACGCCTGAGACGAAAAAAGGGGGCCGCAGGGCCCCCGATTCTATTTATTGCCGCCTGTCACAGTCGCCACGTAGTGTGCTACCGCATTTATCTGTTCCTCAGACAGCGACTCGTTGAACGCCGGCATGACACCCACCCCGCTGGTTACGGCATTGACCACCTGTTCCATCGTGGGTTTGAGTTCATCGAGATCCGGGCCGATTGCACCAGCCGAACCGGCGTCCGCCAGGGTGTGGCATATGGTGCAGGAAGGTTGAGCCTCCTGAGTGAATACCTGTTTCCCCTTGTCAAAGTCGCTGGCCATCGTCAGGGGCGACAGTCCGATCAGAGCTATGGCGCCCAGTACTGCAGTTTTTCTCATATCATTGCTTTCCGGATAGGTCGGAGCCGCCTTACTCCCGGGTCGGCTCCGCCAATGATCAACTGATGGCAACCGTGACTCCGTGGTCGCTCCAGCCATTGTGACCGTAGCCACGTTCATTCTCGGTCCGACCCTCAGGCTGGGTGTTGCCCTGCACGTCGGTCGCCCGGCTGACAATACGGTGCTCTCCGGCCGCGAGATCCGCTGCCAGGACAAACGGCCTCCAGGCATAGGGGCCAAGGTCCGGTCCCAGGAAACGAGCCTGTTTCCAGGTTTTACCACCATCCACTGAAACGTCGACTTTTTCGAGCGGAACAGTGCCACCGAAAGCGACGCCATAAATCATATTGCGACCGTTCTGACCGCTTTCCAGAGGCGATGTTACCCAGGATTTGACGTTCATTTCCCACATGGAAGGCTGATCCGGGGCGCCTTTCACGCCGACATCACGAACCCGGTAGCCTGAAGCCTGGATCTTGGCGTCCGTCTGGTTTTCGGTGAAGGCAAGGTTCTTGACGTACTTCACGTTGTTCACGCCGTAGTAACCCGGCACAACCATTCTTAGCGGGCCACCGTGCGTGTGGGTCAGAGGCTCGTCATTCATTTCCCAGGCCAGCAATGCGGTTTCCATGGCACGGGTGGGAACGGAACGTTCCACGATAATCGTTTTCGGGTCCAGGCCGTCGGGAAGTGTCTCGCCGCCGGTGCTGGTGATGTACCGTGTACCGTCAACAGGGCCGCCAAGAGCCTCCACAACATCTTTCAGCGGTACACCGGTCCACATGATGCAGCCCGCAGCGCCAACAGACCATTGGGTACCACTCGCGCCATGGGGGAAGAAGGCGCGACCGTTACCGGAACATTGTAATACGGAGGCAACGGTGGTAACCCCCATCTGTTTCAGGTCGCCGACCGTCAGGGTTCGGGGATTTTTCACGCCCTCGATCCGCACCTCCCAGACATCGGGGTTATCGGTTACCGAGGCTGGTGGCGCGGGCAGGTTATTACGAACGAACAAGCGGTCACTTGAGGTAATAACGCCATTGCCGATGGCCCCCCGTTGGGTTTCCATCGTGTTTGCGCTGTGAACAATCAGGGCGTTGCGTTCTTTCCAGGCGGCGTAATCCGGGAGTGATTTTGGTTCATCGGCTTTGGCAAGGGGCGTAAATCCCAGCACGCTTACCGCGGCCATGGCGCCGGCACTGCCAAGTAGCAGGGTGCGGCGGGAGGGGTTCTGAAGGCCCGGGTCATTCGGGCCGCGCATCAGCGCTGATTCCTGCTTCATTATCCGTCTCCTTCTTAGGGTTGTCGTCGGACGGTGGGACTGCTTTTTCAATTCTTCGCGGTTATATCCTTATATCTTATAGGTAATGGTTAAAAATTAATCAATACTTTTGTGTGTTATTCAACGGGTTTTTCAGTCGCTATAATTCGCCCCCTATTGAACGCGCAGCAACGAGGCCGCGAACGAACCCGGGAAACAGAGAAGGGTGCTGAGATGATTCGATTGAAGATGAATCCGCTAACGGAGTCAGCAACGCTTCTTCGGCGGGCGGGTGTGGTTCTGGGCAGTGTCGGATTGACAGCACTCTTTTCCCTATTGGTTTTGCTGAGGGCGCTGTTCGGGAGGTTGAACCGGCCCATCGTCGACAAATACTGCCGCGAGTGGTCGGCCTCGCTGTTACGACTGGTTCGTGCCAGCCTCACCGTACGCGGGCAAGTGCCTGATTTCGGCGACGGGCGCCGGTACATCATCATGTGCACTCATGCCAGCCACTATGATATTCCGGTCACCTTCGTATCGTTGCCGGGATCGATCCGTATGCTGGCAAAAAAGGAGCTGTTCAGTATCCCGCTGCTGGGGCAGGCGATGCGTGCAGCGGAATTCCCCTCAGTAGACCGCTCCAATCGGCAACGTGCAGTCAGGGATCTGGAGAAGGCCCGGGCGATGATGGAAAGTGGAATCGTGCTCTGGGCCGCGCCCGAGGGAACCCGCTCGCCGGACGGAAAACTTCTGCCTTTCAAGAAAGGCTGTTTTCACCTGGCGCTGGATACTGAGGCGGTGATCGTGCCGGTGGCCGTGCGGGGTATCCACCGTGTTTTACCGGCCCGCACCTGGCAGATCAACCTCGGGCAGCCGGTGGATGTGAGGGTAGGAGAACCGCTGGATACGGCAGGAAAGACCAAAGCCGACCTGGACGAAGTCATGACCGAGGTGCGCGCAAGGCTGACGGAGCTGTTGGGAGACGGTGAAGCCGGTTAGCACCGGCCTCACATCGGCACGCAGATCAGGCCGTACCGGCAGCCACCAGCGTGGAGAGCAGATAGCCGGTATAGGCCACGTACACCAGCACCAGGATGCCACCATCCACACGGCTCACCAGTTTTCGCCATCCGGTAAGCCCGTAACCCATCAGGAACAGACCCACCGTGAGCGCCAGCATCAGCGTCCAGTCACGGTAGAGCACTTCCGGGTCCACCGCGAGGGGTTCGATAACAGCCGCGAGACCCACCACGGCGAGGGTGTTGAAAATGCCCGACCCCAGAATATTGCCCAGGATCAGGTCGTGTTCGTTCTTTTTGACCGCGGCCAGAGCCGAGGCGAGTTCGGGCAGGGAAGTGCCGATGGCAACGATGGTGAGACCGATCACCAGATCGCTGACTCCAAGGCTCTGGGCAATCGTGACGGCACCCCAGACCAGCATCCGGGAGCTGACGATCAGCAGTACCAGGCCAATTACCAGCCAGATCACGGCGGTTTTCAGGGGCATGGGGTGCGCAATGATCTCGGCGTCGGCATCACCGGCCAGGGGGTCTGCCTTGCCTTTCAGGCCCTGGAAGATTGACCAGCCCATAACCACTGCAAATACCGCCAGCAACACCCAGCCATCCATACGTGAAAGTTGCCCGTCGAGCAGCTGGGCGCCGGCAATGAGGGTGAGTACGATCAGCAGTGGCAACTCCTTGCGGATCACCTGGGAGTGCACTGCAATGGGCGCGATGATGGCTGTCAGGCCGACAATGAGCGCAATGTTGGTAATGTTGGAGCCATAGCCGTTACCCAGTGCCAGCCCGGGATTGCCATCGGAGGCTGCCATGGCAGACACGGCCAGTTCCGGTGCCGAGGTACCGAAACCGATAATCACCATGCCGATCAGCAGGGTGGGCATGCCGAGATGTTTGGCGGTCGCCGCGGCGCCCTCCACAAATTTATCGGCACTCCAGACCAGGAGGACCAGGCCGGCGATGATTGCGCCAAATGCCATTAGCATAGATAGACCTCAGTTGATGAAACGCCCGAGCATGTAGACACCGGCGTAGCCCAGGGTATAGGCCGCCAGAAGGTGTGCAAGATACCGCATATAGGCGGCAAAGGTCAGCCCCGGAATCTTGCTCATTGCCACTATACCGGCGGCTGAGCCAATCACCAGGAGCGATCCACCCACACCCACGGCATAGGTCAGGCCCATCCACTCGCCGGGGCTCATGTCGATGCCGGCCTTCAGCAGGGCCGCCGTCAGAGGCACGTTATCGATAACGGCCGAGAAGATGCCCATCAGGTAATTGGCGTACAGCGGCGGCAGGATGTCGTAAATCGCCACCAGCGAATCCAGCGCATGGATCTCCTTGAGCATGCCCACCAGCAGGAGGATGCCGAGAAAGAACAGGAGCGTTTCAAACTCGATGATGCGGATGTACTCGAGAATCGGGTCCAGATCGGAGTCGTCACTCATGAATCGAGACACCAGGAACATGATGGACAGGCCGAACAGAAAGGTCAGTACCGGTGGAATCCCGAACAGGGCATTACCGGCAATGGTGCTCAGGATTGTTAACAAAAACAGCCCGCTGATGATCGCGTCCACCCGTCGCACCGGGGTGGTGTTGGAGCGCAGTGTCACGGTTCCTGTGAGCCCTCGCGACAGGAAAACCGCAAGGATGAAAACGGTGATCGAGGCCGGAATGGCCAGGGTTAGAAGGGTCAGTATTTCAACCTTTTCCGCCAGGAAAATCATCAACGTAGTGACGTCGCCGGTGATCAGAGAAACACCTCCCGAGTTGACCGCAAACACAACCAGCGTGACGAACTGGATACGTTTTTTCAGCTCCAGATCGAGAGACAGAATCAGCGAACATGAGACTAAAGTGGCGGTGATATTGTCTGCTAAAGAGGAGAAAATGAAACAAAAAAGACCGGTCAGGAATAGTAGCCGTCGCTCGCTTACCTGCTTCGGCATGATCAGGTAAATCACGTTTTCGATCATACCCTTCTTGTTCAGGTAGGCGACAAACGTCATGGCTGCGACCAGAAACAGCCACAGCCCGGCGATTTCGGCGATGCTCTCGGACAGACCATCGGAAATGGCAGACGTTTCACCAGCGTTATCACTGAACAGGAACAGCAGCATCCAGCTCATGGTGCCAAAGAACAGCGTTACCTTGGCCTTGTTGATGTGGATGACCTCTTCAAATATGACGCCAAGCAGTGCCAGAACCGCGAGCATAATCAGAAACGCATCAAGGGCAGACATTGGGGAAATCCCGTCCTGGTTTGTCAAAGTGGAGGCCTGAGCCGGCCAGACAGATCACGTGGGCGGATTGGATTTTAGACCTTTGACCCGTAGCAAACCACTGTTCGTAAGTGCACGTATCTGCCCCTGAAGCAATTAGATGCCGAAGAAAGACGCAACGATTGACAATCGCAATTTATTATCCCGGCAAAAATCGGGATAATTGCGCGCACATTCAGACCGGAAGCAGACGGCGGCGCCGTTTACCTCGCGCCCGGCCGGCTTCCGACAGGCTCTCTTGCTGATCGTGAGAGGGCAAAAGGCTCAACACTAGCTAGGGTGAAAACCAATGGCCGTTAGACAGGCAGACGTAGTGCTGGTCGGCGGTGGCGTCATGAGCGCCACTCTCGGCATGATGCTCAGGCAGCTTGATCCGTCCCTGGACATCGTCATGGTGGAGCGTCTCGACCACGTTGCCCATGAGAGCACAGACGGATGGAACAACGCAGGTACCGGGCATGCCGGGTACTGTGAGCTTAACTACACTCCCGAGACCGGTGATGGCGATGTCACCATCGATCGGGCCCTGCAGATCAACGCCCAGTTCGAGGTGTCACTGCAGCTGTGGTCCTACCTTGTGGAGCAGGGCATCCTGCCCGAACCCTCCAGCTTTATTAACCGCACACCGCATCAGAGCTTTGTCTGGGGCGAGAAGGATGTGGCCTTCCTCAAGCGTCGTTATGAACGCCTGAGTGCCCATCACCTGTTCCGCGACATGGAATATACAGAGTCCCCGAAGGATCTCGAGGAATGGATGCCGCTGATCGTCAATAACCGGGACCCCATGCAGCGGGTTGCAGCGACCCGGATCAAGCACGGTTCCGATGTGGATTTCGGCTCTCTTACCCGCAGCATGGTGAGCTGGCTGGAAACTCAGCCGAATTTCGAGCTGATGCTCAGCTCACCGGTGCACTACATCGACCAGCGGGATAACGGCCGATGGAAGATCCGCGTCAAGAACCAGAAGACCGGCGAGCTGACCAAGCTCGAAACCGGCTTCGTGTTCCTCGGCGCCGGCGGTGGCGCGTTGCCGCTGCTGCAGAAATCCGGTATCGACGAAGCCCGGGGCTACGGTGGCTTCCCGGTGAGCGGTCAGTGGCTGGTGTGTGGCAAGCCCGACATCGTCAAGCAGCATGACTCCAAGGTATACGGCAAGGCGCCGATCGGGGCACCGCCCATGTCGGTACCGCACCTCGATACCCGCATCATTAATGGCGAGCCGGCCCTTCTGTTTGGCCCCTTCGCCGGTTTCACTACCCGCTTCCTGAAACAGGGCTCGATCTTTGATCTGATTGGTTCGGTGAAGCCCACCAACCTGAAGCCCATGCTCTCGGTGAGCAAGAGCAACATGGACCTGACACGCTATCTCATCGGTGAAGTGTTCCAGTCCCACGGTGACCGGGTGGCATCGCTGCGCAACTTCTTCCCGGACGCCATGGAAGAGGATTGGCAGTTGCGCATGGCCGGCCAGCGCGTCCAGATCATCAAGCAGGTCGATGGTGGTGGTGGCAAGCTTGAGTTCGGCACCGAAATTGTGGCGGCAAAAGATGGAACGCTGGCGGCGCTGCTGGGTGCTTCGCCCGGAGCGTCCACCGCAGCCAATGCCATGATCAACGTGATCGAGCGCTGTTTCCCGGAGAAGATCAAGACGCCGGAGTGGCAGGAGCGGATGAAAGAGCTTGTTCCGTCCTATGGCCAGTCCCTGGTAGAAGACGAAGCACTGCTTACCAAAGTTCGCGAGAGGACCTTGTCGACCCTGAAACTGGGCTGATATTCCTAATCGATCTAAGAAAGCCTAAGGCACTGCGATTGCTGGATTCACTCCCGGCTGTCGTAGTGCTTTTTGCGTTTCAAATGGGGGCGAAATTTGCGATTTCACAGCTAATGCGTAGGGTTATAAGTCAACCCTTATGAAAGGAGAGAGCCTGTGAGTGAGCAAAAGTACAATCCTGAGAAAGGGTATATTGCATTACTGGGCTGGAGCCTGAATGCGGTTGAAGCGGCCGACAAATTCGATCGTCGGTATGTTGTTGTGGCACCGGACTGGGCCGAAGCCTATTGCGAAGAGCATGACATTCCCTACGTGCCCTGGAATTTTGAGCGCCTGAATGACCGTTCGGTAGAAATTGCGCAGACCCTCAAGGAGATGGGCGTAGACGTTGCCATCCCGTTGTTTGAGGAGACTGTGGAGTGGGCAGGTGCCATTAACTCAGTGTTGATGGACAAGCCTCGTTTGTTCGGTCAGGCCATGCTGCTGCGTGACAAGGCCCTGATGAAACGCCGTGCCCAGCTCGGTGGTATCCGGGTGGGTATCTTCGAGGAAGCGCACGACAAGGGTGATGTTATCCGGTTCCTCAAGCGGGTTAACCAGACTCTGCTGAAGCTGGATGGTGACCCCAACGATCCGATTCACCTCAAGGCCTTTGATAAGGCCGGCTGCCTTGGCCACCGGGTGATCCGTACGCCTGATGAAGTCGATACCATCCCGGAAGAAGAATTCCCGGTTTTGATGGAGTCGCACCTGGATGGCTGGGAGTTTGCGGTCGAGGCCTGGATTCACAACGGCAAGATCGCCTTCCTGAACATTTCCGAGTACGTGACGCTGGGCTATTCGGTATTTGTGCCCGCAACACCGGACCTGGAGAAGTATCGCGACCAGATTCGCGGCGAAATCGAGAAGCTGATCAAGACCTTCGATATCGAATTCGGGTTTATCCACCCGGAGTACTTCGTGACCAGCGACCGGACCATGTACTTTGGCGAGGTGGCCTATCGCCCACCGGGCTTCAAGGTATTCGAGCTGCTTGAGCGTGCCTATGGTTTCAACGCGTATCAGGGCATGATCCTGGCCTTTGACCCGAAGACCACGGAAGAGGAAATCAAGGCCTTCTTCCCGAAGGAAGTGGTGGATGCGAAGGGTTACGCCGGTTGTTTCGGTGTGTATCCGCGCCGCCGGGTTGTCAGCAAGCTGGAAATCCCGGACGAGACCGAAAATCACGAGTATTTCGAGTCTCACGAGCTGACTGCGCCGCTTGAAGAAACGGTCACCAAGCGTACCGCTTTCGGTACCCACTGGGGACTGGTGTATTTCTTCGGTGAAGACCCCTATGTTATGCGGGACCTCCTGAAACATCAGGAAGACCTCGATTTCTATGTATAATCAGGAGAAGCATTAACAACAACCGGGTTTGGTGCCAGGCCCTGAGGATTATCGTTTGAACGATCACCAATCGGGCAGCGCAGCGCCAGCTGTAAACATTGACAAGCTGGCTCAACGCCTGGATGACGCCATTCAGGCTTTGGAAGAAAGCCGGTCTTTTACCAAGGCCGGCAAACTGCCGCGTGTGCTGGATATTGCCCGCCGGGTCCTGCTGCAGCCGGATGGCTGCCGGATCATCGAGGAGCGCGCTGAGCGCCTTGAACTGGCGGGCGTCTTTGCCGGCACCGACTGGGCCGAACCCGGTATTCTCCTTCCCACGCTGACAACCTATTCGCTGCAGAGCCAGAATGCCGATACCGTCGTCATTGAGGCCTTCAGCGAATTGCGGCTTCTTGCCGTCGCCCGGGGCAGCTATCTGCACCCTTCGGTGTCGGCTGAACAGGCCCACCACTATCTGACTCAGGTTCTTGCCATCAACCTCGGCCTGCTGTTTGGCATGACCGGCGAGGCTGAGCGGGAGCAGGGCAAGCTAGCTCTGATCAGCCAGAACCTTGTGCAGTACGTGGCCCACCACATCGGCTACGAACATGTCATTGATAGTCTGATCGAGGAGATCTGGCGCATCCTTGAACAGCGACCGATCCAGGTATCGGACGTACGCAAGATGATTACCCAGATTGCCCTTTGCCGGGCCGATCCGCAGGCCGATCTGGGCAGTGCCGGGCGCGGTGCCGACCGGTTGATCTCCAGCCTCTATGGGCCCACCCGGGCCTGCAGTGAAGACCCCGGAACCGTGGTCTATGAGCAGCGGCTGGAAACCATGGACGCCCAGGCCCTGCAGAACGAGGCCACCGGGTTTGCGCGTTCCATGCACGATACCGGCCTGGTCTCGCCTTACCATGCCTCGTTCATACGTTTCATCCTGTTGGACCAGGACACCTTGCTGAGCGAGGCGCTGGGGCTGTCCAGTACCGGCCGGGATTGCCTGATGTGCTATCGGGAGCTGGTCCACACCCTGATTAAAGAAGGTATCTATCCGGAAACGGCACAGGGCATCTACGGCCTGGCGCTGCTGCTGGAGCGGGGTATTCTTTACCAGCCTCCTGTTGCGCCGGGTCTGTGGCGCCAGGCACGGCTCTCTCTGTGCCCCCATGCGCGGGAGCGACTTGAACTGGCCTATGGCTACCAACCGCAACCCAATGCCTGGCTGATTCAGGGCGTGTTGAACATGTTGGGCCAGCCTTTGGGCGTGGGGCAGGGCAACAATCCTACCTGCCAGTCGGCCCGTGCTCTCTCGATGTGGGCCTATAACGATCCGGATTATCTCTTGCAGATGGTTGCCTGGGCTGCCCGAGACAATGAGATCGTCATTCACTTTGAAGGCCAGCCGGTGTCGTCGGCCCGCAGTGTCGGCGGTGTCGCGTCCGAGGTAACCCTCGATCTGGATCCTGTCTCCCTGGTTGTAGTGCCGCATCTGGACCGCATTTATGTGGAGATGGGCCGGTTGTGCGTCGGCCGCCAGGGCGATCCCCACAAATGGGTGAACCCGGAGTTCCACGGCTGGTCTGCCGGGCGCGGATTTGCTATTAACGTGGATGTGGCCACTGGCAAGCTGCATGATCTGGAAGGCTTTATCCGGCATTTCTATGCCAGCTATCACCCCTACTACAACGGCAATCAGCCGCTGATCCACCCGCAGCCTGCGGGTATTGCAGTGACCGACAGTGCCGCCCGGTTTATCGGCTGGCACGCCATTACCATTCTCCGGGCCGCGCTCGACCCGGAAGGTGAGATGCGGATTTATTTCTTCAATCCCAATAACGACAGCGGCCAGAACTGGGGCGATGGAGTCAAAGTCAGTACCTCGGGCAACGGAGAGCGTTTTGGCGAGTCGTCGCTGCCTTTCGAACAGTTCACATCGCGACTGTACATCTTCCATTACGATCCCCTGGAGCGGGGGGAGCCTGCGGAAGTGAACGAGGATGCCCTTCGGCGCGTAACAGAGGGTGTGTATCGCAGTTGGGGTCTGGATCGCGTGCCGGCGGATGCTTTGCAGGCGGAGCCGCCCATAACCGATTGATCCCGGAACCTGCCGATCACCCGGAATCCACAGATCAAGAGGAAGGCCATGGCCAACGAACAGACCCCGGCCCGTAATGGGGCCGAGTTGTTTATCCGGGCGCTGGAAAACGAAGGCGTTGAATACATTTTCGCGGTGCCCGGTGAGGAGAATCTAGCCTTCCTTGAGGCTTTGAGGACCTCCAGTATTCAGCTGGTCCTCAACCGCCATGAACAGGCTGCCGGGTTCATGGCCGCCACCTACGGCCGCCTGACGGGGCGCGTGGGAGTCTGCCTTTCCACGCTCGGGCCCGGCGCCACCAACTTCGTGACTGCCGCCGCCTACGCCCAGCTGGGCGGTATGCCCATGATGATGATCTCGGGCCAGAAACCCATCAAGTCCTCCAAGCAGGGGCTATTCCAGATTCTGGATGTGGTGGACCTGATGCGTCCGCTCACCAAGTACACCCGGCAAATCAGCAATGCCAACACCATCCCCGCCAAGGTTCGGGAAGCTTTCCGCCTGGCCTCTGAAGAGCGCCCGGGTGCCGTGCATCTGGAGCTGCCGGAGGACATCGCCGATGAGGCGCCCGAATCCGATACCCATATCTTCAAACCCAGTGACGCCCGGCGGCCCTCGGCCAGCCCGAAAAGCCTGGAAATGGCGTGCGAAATGCTGCGCGAGGCCCGGCATCCGCTGATCATGATCGGCGCCGGCGCCAACCGGAAACGGGTTTCCCAGGCGTTGCTGCATCTCGTGAATGTCACCGGCATCCCGTTCTTCACCACCCAGATGGGCAAGGGCGTGGTGGATGAGCGACATCCGCGCTACCTGGGCAACGCTGCCCTGTCGGCCGGGGACTTCGTTCACTGTGCAATCGACCGCGCCGACCTGGTGATCAACGTGGGCCATGATGTGGTGGAAAAGCCACCTTTCTTCATGACCCCCGGCGGCAAGAAGGTCATTCATGTGAACTTCAGTGCGGCCGACGTGGACCCGGTGTACTTCCCCCAGCACGAGGTTGTCGGGGATATCGCCAACAGCGTGGAATACATGGCCGAGAACTGTGGCCAGTGCGCCAACCATGATTTCACCCGCCTGATGGAGGTGAAGGAGGCGGTGGATGCGCACCTGCAGGAACGAGCTGAAGACGATCGTTTCCCGGTGATCCCCCAACGCATTGTTCATGATGTGCGCCAGGTAATGCCCGATGACGGCATCATCACGCTCGACAACGGCATGTACAAACTCTGGTTTGCCCGCAATTACCGCGCCTACGACAACAATACGGTACTGCTCGACAACGCCCTGGCCTCCATGGGCGCCGGCTTGCCCAGCGGCATGATGGCCTCCATGCTGTATCCGGATCTGAAAGTGATGGCGATCTGTGGCGATGGTGGCTTCATGATGAACAGCCAGGAGCTGGAAACGGCGGTTCGACTGAACCTGAATCTGGTGGTCCTGATTATCAATGACAGTGCCTACGGCATGATCAAGTGGAAGCAGGGCCAGGAAGGCTACAGCGATTTCGGCCTGGATTATCGCAACCCGGATTTTGTCACCTATGCCCAATCCTATGGCGCCAAGGGTCACCGCGTGACCCGCACAGAGGACCTTCGGCCAACCCTGGAAGGTGCCCTGGCTGAAGGCGGTGTTCATGTGGTGGACGTGCCCGTGGATTACAGTGAAAACCGACGGGTGTTTGATGAGGAGCTGGCGGAACTGACCTGCAAACTCTGAGGGGTGTATTATGCGTCCATGGATGATGAACCCGAGGTAGCACTGCAATGATCCGTTCCTTTTTTCGCGGCCTGGTGGCCATCGCGACACTGACGTTGCTCGCCGGTTGCAGCAACCCCGAGACACCCCAGGAAGTGGCGGCGGCCTTCTGGCAGGCCATGGCCGAGAACGACGCCGGTGATGTGATGGAATACTCCACCCTGGCAGAAGCCACCGCGTTCGACGGTTACAAGCGTAGCTGGACCGACGCTGTGCCATCCTTCGGCCGGGTCGTCATTGAAGATCGCGAAGCCACTATCGTGACCCGCCTGCCGGCCGAAGCCGGAACCGAAGGTGAGCGGCTGGAGCTGGTCACCTATCTCGTACGGTTCCAGGATCAGTGGCTGGTGGATTACGACCGTACTGGCGAGGCCATCCTTAATCCTTCCCCGTTCAGCAGCATCATGGGCGAGCTCAGCCGGCTCGGTGACGAGCTCAGCGCCCGTTTCTCATCGTCTTCGGATGACTTTGAGCAGCAGATGGAGCAGCTGGCGCGGGATCTGGAAGCCTACTCCGAGGAAATCGGCCGCGAGGCAGAGGGCGCCATGGAGGCGTTCGGCAAGAAGTTGCAGGAAGCCATGCGGGAGCTTGAGCGCTCGGTGGAAGACGCCCTGAAAGACAGTGAGCCGACACCGGAAGAGGACCGGGTGATTCTGGAGCAGGCTGCCCGGGATCTGGATCGCCAGGCCGATGAGCTGAACGAGCCCACCATGGAATCGATCGCCAGTGCCAGCCGCACCGTGGCCGAAACCGGCGAACGCTTCACGCGCCTGAGTGAGGAAACGCTGAATCGTTACCGGGAGGAGTGGCAGCAGAGGCTGGCTGAGATGCGCGCTGACGCGGACGAATTTATCGAGCAGCTCAGACTTTAGCGGGCTTGCTCGGCGCCTCGCAGCATGGCCTGAAGCAGCTCCTCGGCATCGAATTTCGTCAGCGCTTCGTTGGCGCCCACCTGATTGGCATAGCTTAGGCTCATCTCACTGTTCAGTGACGTATGCAGGATGATGTAAGGCTGCTTCAGCGCTGAATTGTCCCGCACATTGAACGCCAGTTCGTACCCATCGAGCCCCGGCATCTCGATATCGCTGACCAGAATGTCCGTGGGCCGGCCCAGTTCATGGTCGCGCAGCAGAATCTGCAGCGCGTCATCACCATTCGACGTCACCTGGTAGGGGATGTCCTTGCTGTCCAGCACGTCCGAGAGTTGCTTACGGGCCACCTGGGAATCGTCGACCATCAGAATGTTCAGGGACTTGAGCGTCTCACTCTGCACATCCGTGAGAACCACCTCCTGGGTGTCCAGGGATTCCGGGTACACCTTCGCCAACAGCAATTCCACATCCAGCAGCTGGATGATATCGCCCTCCACGTCCAGCAGCCCTGTGATAAACGCCTTGCTGCCCAGGGCTTTGGGTGGCGGCATCACCAATTTCCAGTCAGTCTCGATGATCTGTTGCACGCTGCGCACCAGAAAACCGATCTCCTGGCGCTGGATATCCGTGACAATAATCGAGGCTTTTTCCCGTTCTTCCTGCGTCAGCGGCGGATAGCCGACCGCGGCAGCCATATCGATCACCGGAACGGCGGAACCCCGGAAGGTGGCCGTGCCGATGACGGCGTGATGGCTGTGGGGCAGTTTCGTCAGCCGCATGAAAGGCAGGATTTCCCGGATCTTCAGGGTTCCGATCCCGAACAGACGCTCGCCGGAAAGCCGGAACAGCAGAAGTTTCTGGGTCTGCTTCGCTTTGCTGGACATACAACCGGGTCCTTTCAAACGCAAAAGCCCCTGCCGCAGGAGCTTTTCAAGAATTGGATTCAGCAGGCTGTCTGGCGGGCGGACGCTGCCAAGCCAATAAGCCTGAGGTATGTAGCAATAGTAGCAGCTTTACCGTGAATCGGGATTCAGAAGGATTGTTTCAAATGGTGACAGAAACACTCCGCGCGAGGCCTTGTGTTGCCATACCAGTGTGCCCTCAGAACGCCATGTCCTTGCCGTCCCAGGCCTTGAAGCAGCCGGTTTCGGCGAGGGTGAGGCTATCAATCTGCCGCCTGAGGCCATCAACCGATTGTTCAACCGATACCTCGGCGTCGCTGCCGCCCATGTCCGTGGCCACCCAGCCCGGGTGGTAGATGCCCACGGCTATGCCCTGCTCACGCAGGTCCACGGCCAGATTTCGCCCGAGATTGAGCGCCGCCGCTTTTGAGGCACGATATATGTACCGGCCGCCACCGGCAGAAGCCTGGGATCCAAGCTTGCTGGATATGATGGCGATTTTCGGGGTGCCGACCCCGGCCAATGCCAGTCTGAGATTGGGTAGCAGCGCCTGTATGGTGAGGAATACGCCGGTCACATTGACCTGGAAGTGCTCCGCCCAGAGTTCTGGCGGATAGCCGCCTTCCAGCTGTTCATGGCGATCAAGCAGAATGCCGGCGTTACAGACCAGGGTTGAGATCGGTTGATTTTCGAGGCGCTCGCCCAGCGCGGTCACGCTGGCGGGGTCGGCGACATCCAGCACCTCCATGCCCGGTTCGCTGCGGGCCGTGCCGATGACATGCTCGCCCGCCTCTCTCCATTCATCGGCCAGGCCCTTGCCGATGCCGCGATTGGCGCCCGTGATAAGAATGGTCATGTTTGTATTCCTTGTGGCTGAGGCTCAACAGTAGCACAGGTCTCTGGCGATCCCTGCCGGAGGTGCTGCCTACCAGGGGAGGTTATTCAGGATGAACCAGGCGGTGCCGCCGGTCGCCAGGATTGCCACCAGGGCAAGCAGACCGTCCCGCGCCACGATGGCGAGGCCGAACGCCATCAGGGCGATTCCGGCACCGTTGGCGCTGAATGGAATCACTTCCATCAGTGGCATGGCAGCCGCTACGGCCATGCAAATGATGGCGATAACGTATTGCCCCGGCCCGCGAACCAGCCAGAGCAGCCTTTGTTTTGTCCATCGATCCACAAATCGGGCGGGCTTGTTCATCCAGTCCAGCCCCCTGGCAAGCTTTTCTCTTTCGATGTTCCGGCGCGCCAGCTTTGAGGGAATCCATATCGAGTGGCGCTGGAAAATCAGTTGCCCCAGGGTGAGTAGCACCATCAGACCAAGCAGCGTCGGTACTCCCGGAATATCACCTATCAGCGGGGCCAGGGTGATTACGCCGGCGATCAGAACCATCGGCCCGAAGGAACGTTCACCAACAGCTGCCAGTACATCGCCCACAGACACCTGAACCTGTCCCCCGGTGTTTGCGCGAAGGCGTTCCAGAAGTTCTGTCAGACTGGCCGGATCGTCTGGCTGGTTCATGGTGGTGCTCGTGGTCTCCTATTGAACAGGTTTTGCAGACACTACCTTGATTGGGCAACGAGTGCATGAACACAAGATGACAGGGAGTTAGCCCGGGCGTTGCCGCTCAGAATATTGAGTGCCTGACTAATTAGTCTATATTAATTAGACCTCCCCTCCTCGGCGGCATCAAAGATGTATCCAGGCCAGAGCAACGGGTTGCCGTTCTCAAAGTTGTTGCACCCGCATTTTTTGACGCCCGCACGGCGCAGATCTGCTTTGGTGCTCGCGTTCATTCTCTGTTTTTCCGCCCCAAGCTATGGGGACTGCGACATCTCACTGCGCTGGGACGATGATCCGCCCTATTTCATGGTTCAGGAGGGTAAGTTGGTCGGCATTGATGCCGACCTGGTCCGTGAGGCCATTGGGCGCCTGAATTGCGGGCTTTCCTTTCAGAAGATGCCATGGGCCAGGGCGCTTCGGGAGTTGCGTGATGGGCATGTGGATATGCTCTCCGGCGCCTACCGGACTCCGGAGCGAGAGGAGTATGCCCATTACTCCGACGTGGTCGGTCTGGTATCACCCAATATCCTGTTTATACGGCGATCTGACGAGTCAAGGTTCGAGCTGAATGGCTTGCGGCAGCTGCTGGAATCGGGTTTCAGGCTTGGTGCCCAGATTCATGTGTCCTACAGCGAGGAATACAGCGCCCTCATCCAGAATCCCGACTACGACAAAAACATCGAGTACCTCTCCCGCAGGGAGCCGCTATGGCTCATGCTGGCCCGGGATCGGGTCGATGGTGTGGTGGCGAGTGAGTTAACCGGGCTCTAAGAGATTCAGGAACTGGGGCTGACCGGAACGGTTATTCCCAGCTCCCTGGTCGTGTCCAATAAGCCCGCGTACTTTGTTTTTTCCAAAGCCACGGTTACAGCCGGATTTGTGGCAGATTTTGATCGCGCGCTGCAGTCGATGCTGGATGATGGCACCTTCACGGCTATCGTAAATCGGTACGTTTGCGTGGATGCAGGCGCTGGGCTGTCAGAAACTGAAGATGACCCAGAGGCTTGTTCTTTGGCAGGTCTTTCGGGGGTAGCAGATCTGGCAAAAGCGAATGAAAAAAGCCGGAGTGTTGCTCCGGCTTTTTCGTCTTCAGGATTGGGTCATCACTCGCCAGTTTCAGTGGCGCCGACACCACCCTGGTAGTTGGCAGGAATGAATTCATAGCCCTGGTCTGCGCTTTTCAGGTGCCCCAGGCCGGGAAAAGACAGGTGGGCAGAGCCTACCCAGTACCCGGTTTCCTGGGCGTCGGCAAAGGCCTGTGCACGAGACTCCACTGCCTGTTCACTGTTCACATCGAACTGGATGGCAATGTCCGGCTGCGGGAACTGAACCGCTGCCACGTGAATCAGGTCGCCCCAAAGCATCAGCGTGTTGTCCCCGCTTTCCACCTTGTAAAGGCTGTGGCCCGGGGTGTGCCCGCTGGCGGACACTGCAGAGATACCCGGCACCAGCTCCCGGTCTTTGTCGAATGGCTTGAACTGGCCGGACTCGACATACGGGTTCAAAGAGGCCATCGCGCCCTTGAAAAAGCCCTTCGAACCTTCGTCAGCGGCCTTCAGGTTGTCTTCGTTCAGCCAGAAATTCTGGTCCTCCACGCTGGCGCGAACAATGGCATGCGGGAACACAATCTCACCGTCAGATACCAAACCGCCAACATGGTCCGGATGCATGTGCGTGATGTAGATTTCATCGACATCTGCCGGCTCGTAACCGGACGCTTTCAGGTGCTCAACGAGTTTTCCGAGTGTCGGCCCGAACAGACTGCCGGCACCGGTGTCGACCAGTACCAGATGGTTGCCGGTGTTGATCAGATAGCCGTTAACTGACGTGTCGAGCGGGGCAGAGAGGAAGTTATCCGCCAGGGTGTTATGCACGTGTTCTTCGGTGGTGTTCAGCAACAGTTTGTCCACCGGCAGCTTGACGGTGCCATCGGACAGGGCGGTGATTTCGAAGTTGCCGAGCATGGTGCGGTAATAGCCCGGAGCCTGCTCTTTTACCATCGGGGCCTCCGCCTGGGCGGCGGCCGCAAACAGAACACCGGCTGTCAGGCCGGTAATGCGAGTCAGCATGGTAGGCATACGTAATCCCTCTTCCGTCTTGTAAACAGAATGAATGTTTGGGTGTGGCGGTAATCTTCGTTGAGGGAACCAGTTTAGACCACTCTGGCCGGGCACAAAAAAAGGCCTCGTTGTGTGACGAGGCTTTTTGGTTGTTTGGTGGAGACGGCGGGAATTGAACCCGATGCCGCGCGCTCTTGAGGCAACACAGTAAACCACTGTTCCTGTCAAATCAGACATTTGGGATAATAGCCATTCACTGTAAGCCACATCAGACCACTAAGCCGTGGACACTTTGTTGACACCTTCGGTAAGCTTCCTATCGGTGTTTCAATGGAGTGAACGATGTCCTGGTTCAAAATCTTTTCTGCTGTCGTTGTCGGCAATATCGTCTCTTGGGCAATAATCGGCATAATTGGGTTTTTCCTTTCGTTCGTAATTATGGAAGCGACCATGGAGGAAATCTTTGGTGGTCGCCCTACGTTCAGTGTTCCTTCAAGTTCTTCTCAACAACCTTCGATCGGCTCGAACGTTGACTTGGCCGAGCAGGCGAGAGAGGAACAGCTACGTCTTCAACAAAACCGGCGACAGCAAGCTGAGGAGCGCACAGACCCGAGCGTTATTCGTACCAACAGGCAAATGTGTGAATTCTGGACTGAGGAGTTCAAGAAAGATGGATCTGAACAAAGCCGGAAGTACCGTGACGCAGCCTGTTCTAGGTAACGCGCCAGTCTCAACTGACTTAACGTCTTTATTGGCCGTTGTTTAGCCGTGCCTAAAAAGCCTTTTCCTGGCTTTTTGTGTTGTTAGAACCTGCCCATAAAATGATCATACGTATTGTTTTCCTAACTCTGCTTCTATACTATCGGCGGTCCAATTTGCGCTGCTGAAAGGGATGAGCGAATGCCGATTGAGCTTAGAAAGGTTTCGAAAGATGTTGTTGCGGAGCTTCAGCATCAGTGGCTTGAGCCCCTTTCTAAATTGCCAGATGTTCCCGACGCCCCTTATGAAATGGCTGTCGCTTGGGCTGAAAAGTCAGCCGAAAGTCCCTCTGGCACAGATGTTCATTGTATTTATGATCGCGAGAAGGAAGAGGCTCTTGCGATAGCGACTTTTAAGCCAGTATTCCCCAATAACCCGGATGGGTGGCTTAAAGTGATGAACATTGGTCTTTCTCCGTGGTTTGATCTTCGTCAGCCTGAAACGGAGGAGTCTAATCGTTTTACGCGCGGTAAAATCTTGGGTCAGATCGCTTCATCCCTCGTTATTGGCGGTCTGGAACTTGCTACTTCTGTTGGCGTCAAAAAGGTTAAGATTTACGCGAGTAACGAAATTACACTTGAATTTTTTGAGCTTGTGGTCTCAACTATGGACACAGAGCTCTATAAACTTTCCGAGCTAAGTGTTGATACTCACGGAAATTGGCTCGTATTTACTGTAGGTTGATTTGATTAAGGTAGAGTTCCCTTAAGGAGAGGAAGCTATGCAAAACCAAAATCCTGCGTTTTTTAAGTATAAGGAAGAGCTTAGAAAAGATATCGCAGACTCTGTTGCTAAAGCGTTTGTTCAGATGGGAGAGAAAGGCAAGCATATTGATTGGAGCCTCTCTAACTCTCGCGCCTCTCGCAAAGATCGAAAAGCAGCTTAAAACAAGCTGCACTTTAGAAAAAACCCGGCTAGTGCCGGGTTTTTTGTTTGTTAGAGGTTGCTATCGAAACTAGGAGTCTGCGCGGCAGAAGCTACATTCTGGCACAATAGATCAAAATTCTTCAGCAACAGGATGACTGATGGGAACCACTTTCCGCCCGTATTCGCCTGGCCAGGAACTGCTTCTTCCCCCGAGCCTGAACGAGTGGCTGCCTGAGGGGCATCTGGCCTATTTTGTCAGTGATGTCGTCGAGGAGCTGGATTTAAGCGCGTTTTATGCCCGCTACGAAGGCAACGGCCGACGCAACTCGCCCTTCGATCCACGAATGATGCTGAAGGTTCTGATCTACGCCTACGCCACCGGCGTTTTCTCTTCACGCAAGATCGCCCGGAAGCTGGAAGAAGACGTGGCCTTCCGGGTTCTGGCGGCAGGCAACTTCCCCAGGCATCGCACGATCTGTGATTTCCGCAAACACCATTTGGTTGCCTTCAAGGCCGTGTTTATTCAGGTGGTCCGGATTGCCCGGGAAGCGGAGCTGATCACGCTGGGAACACTGGCGATTGATGGCACCAAGGTTCGGGCTAATGCCAGCAAGCACAAGGCCATGAGCTATGGCCGCATGGGCGAGGAAGACGATCGTTTATCGAAAGAGATCGATGCACTTTGTCGTCAGGCGCGTCAGACAGACCAGTCGGAAGACCGACAGTTCGGCCCGGATAACCGGGGTGATGAACTGCCTGAAGAGCTTCAGTACCGGCAGGCGCGGCTGGACAAGATTCGTGCCGCCAAAGAGAAATTGGAAGCAGACCAGAAAGAGCGGGACAAGGCCCGGGGTCGGTCCCCGGACGATGATCGGCGCTCACCTCGCGGGGGCCCGAACTTCAAGCGGGATTATGGGGTTCCGGATGACAAGGATCAGAGCAATTTTACCGATCCGCAAAGCCGGATTATGAAAACGGCGGACGGGTTCCAGCAATGCTACAACGGCCAGTTGGCCGTGGATGGTGAATTCCAGCTGATTGTCGCCAACCACCTGGGCAATAATCCCAGTGACAATGGCTGTCTGATACCACTGCTGGATCAGGCAAAAGACACTCTGGAAACCTATCCGGATCAGTGTCTGGCTGACGCGGGTTACCGTAAAGAAGAAGATCTACAGACCCTGGAAGACAAAAGCATCGACGGCTATGTCTCGCTGCGCCGGGAGGGCAAGAAGAGTTCAGAGATAGACGCGAGCCGTTATCCGGCCAGCGCCCGGATGGCCGGGAAGCTGGCCACGGCAACCGGGCGATCGGTTTACGCTCAGCGCAAGCATCTGGTTGAGGCGGTCAACGGCTGGATCAAGCATGTTCTGGGCTTCCGACAGTTCAGTCTGCGGGGCCTTCACGCCGTGCAGGGTGAATGGGATCTGGTCTGTCTGTCGCTTAATCTCAGGCGGATGAGTTCACTGATGAGGCTGAAATAGAGGGTCCGAGGGATCCTTGGGCGTACTGAGTGATCGGACTACGATAACGCATTCGCTGATAACCGTCTTGACTGACTGAATAGAGAGAATCGAGACTCTATTCGGCTGGATATTGTGGATACGTTCTCGGGCCGAACTGTGATTCGACGCGGCGGGGTCACTTGCTCAAAATACTTCTGCCGCGCAGACCCCTAGCTCTCTTTTCATATTCTTCTAGGGTTGTTCTACAACTGCCCGAAACCGCCACCACATACTACGACGGCCAGCTCTTTTTCACACACGAATGGGAAGGAGTGTGGCAGAGTGCAAAACAGTGGGCGAGCAAAAGCAAATCATTCTGATCGCAACCCCCGTCATGACTCAGAACCGCTACGCCCAGCTTACGGGCTCAACGGAAGGGCAGGTCAGGGGCCAGATTGAAAAAGGACATTTGCCTTCACTCAAGTTTGGCCGGGTGCGCATGATCAACATCGCCGCGCTCTCTCAGCAGGCCCTGGACCAGGAGGACTGGCAATGACTCCGGACGTTCGCAACCAGAAGAAAACAATCATGCGCCTGCGCTTTCAGCAGGCCTGTGAAGTCCATGAAGCGGGCGATTACGAGCTTGCCGCCCTGCGATCAGCCAGATCCACCAGATGGTGTCTTCCTACATGGGCGTCGATTCCGACCTCTACTGATCCGGCCTCAATCTCACCATCAGCTGGGCCGAATTCTTCCTCCAGGATGACACTCGCGACTTCAACGCGTGGGCTGTAGGGCAGGCCTGCACTGCACTGAGGGCTGCAGCAAGAAAACGCTGAATAATCACCTGGGCTACCTCAATGCGGTCTATAACCAGCTGAACCGGCTGAACGAAATTGAATTCGACAACCCGATCAGGAACGTCGAGATGATCCGCCTGGATGAAAGGGAGCTATCCTGGCTTACGATCGAGGAGATCCGTCACCTCCTCAAAACCATCGAGGAGTATAGCCAGAATCCGCACGTTCATCTTTTAACCAGGATCTGTCTGGCAACAGGTGCTAGGTGGGGAGAGGCTGAGAATTTGCAGCTGCGTCACATCCAGGAAGGAAAGCTTACGTTCGTGAACACAAAGAGCGGAAAGTCGAGGTCAGTGCCTGTCAGTAAAGAGCTGTTCGAGGAAATCCGGAAGCACTTGAAAAATCATGGATACTTCAGCTTTTCTTTGTCGGCGTTCCGTCGAGCGCTCGATAGGACTGATATTAATTTTCCTTCTGGTCAAGCTGCGCACGTCCTGAGGCACACTTTTGCAAGTCACTTCATTATGAATGGCGGGGATATCTTGTCGCTTCAGAAAATCCTGGGGCAATCTACTATTGCGATGACTATGCGTTACTCGCACCTTTCAGCGGACCACCTTAAGGATGCTATTTCAAAAAGTCCTATGAGTAATTTGGCGAGTTAACTTGAAAAAACCAACTTCTTGCTCTTTAATTACCAGCCACCGGGCGGCCACCCGGTGGCTAAGTAACTCCTTACATAGTTGCTTTAGTTCGGGGTAGAACGGTAATGCTCTGGGATCTTGATCCTTTTACCGTTCTTACCTTTCCTCTCATGTTCGGGAACATGAACCTTTTTCTTACCTTTTTTTGTGGCTGCCATCGTCAGTATCCTCCGTTAGGCTGCTTGTTTCATTCGGCTTTTTAGCCAGGTGACGACGTTATTATCCAGGAAACCGGAGTGCTCATAAGTCACCCTGTTTACCAAGATTCGGTCGTTCGCATCGAGAGCTGGTGAAAGCTTTCGATAAACGTCGTTGGCGGAATCTGACGTGTGAATCAGCCAGGTGGATTTAAGCCCTTTGATCCTGTCGGGATAGCTCCGCGAAATGCGCTCCTCAAGACCGTTATAGCGTTGACCCGGGCTGTTCAGGTCATAGTTCACTGAGAATACTCTCATTAGTCACCTCTCATATCTTGTGTTAACAGTAGATGACCACCGCACTATATAGTGGTGTGGTCAAAAAACACTCTACCAGCATGTGTATTTGTCCGACAATTGAAATAAGCTGTTACAAATCTAAAAGGTGAAAATAAAATTTATGGCACGCCTATTGCTTTAGAGTATTTTCAAAGGT
The DNA here is from genome assembly GCF_045057155.1 of Marinobacter flavimaris. Lineage (NCBI taxonomy): Bacteria > Pseudomonadati > Pseudomonadota > Gammaproteobacteria > Pseudomonadales > Marinobacteraceae > Marinobacter > Marinobacter flavimaris. The sequence goes on along the minus strand of NZ_CP171359.1, from coordinate 2,881,835 downwards.
ATCTGAGAGTTACAGGATGGACAGTTTGTGGACGTAGCAGGGATGGGGCCGTTTTTCAGGCAAAAAAAAGCCCCTGAAATCAGGGGCTTTCTCTCGGTTGTTTGGTGGAGACGGCGGGAATTGAACCCGCGTCCGCCAGTACTCAGCCTTGAGGTCTACATGTTTAGCGTCTCTCTATTGATTTAAGTTCAAGCGACCCGAGAGCCAGGGTGCAGGAACCGAGTTCTTTAAATCTTAGCCGTTAACCAGTGAACTCTGGGTAACGGAGCATCCCGTAAGCGATGACGTCCTGAGATGTTGCTTCCGGGCTACGGGCGACCCGGTCAGGACGACTAGCAGCTTACGCTGCTAGTGCGTAGTTTTCGTCGTTTGCGACTATTGCGTTGCAGCTTTGGATTAACGAGATTGGCTGCCATCTCGACATGCACTCAAGGGTTCGCCACCGGCGTCGAAGCCATGTCGTCCCCTTACCTTCAGTATATGTGTCCGGTTTGCCGGACTTCAAGGTTTCTTTGTTGCAGTTTTGTGCTTTCGGGGCTGTAGATGTACCTAGAACCCTAGCTGGCCTTGCGCTCAATGGCGTCATGTCGGCCTGCCAGGGCCTCGTGGCTCAGGGCCTCGAAGCTTTCCCGGAAGTAGCCCATCACGGCGTCCGGATCCGCGTGAATCGCCTTGTCCACGGTGATGCCGAATTGCACGGTGCCGGCATAACTGAGAATACTCATGCCGATACCGATGCTGCCGCTCTGGGGAACCCAGAACATGGGCTGGGTCAGCTTGCTGCCCGCCAGATACAGGGGCTCTTTCGGGCCGGGCACGTTGGTCAGTACCGCCGAGGCCTTGTTGCTGAGCAGATCCAGGGCCCTTCGTTCGATAACATCGGGGCCGCGCCCGAAGATATCAAGCAGGCTGTAGGTAACCTGGGCCTGATAGGACTGTTTGAGCCGGTTCATGTTCTCCTGCACCTGGCGGAAGCACACGAGCGGGTCCCTCACTTCCACCGGCAGGGTAACCAGTACGAGCCCGAACTTGTTGCCGAGGGTTTCGATGGGCTGATCAAGAGGCCGCAGATTGAACGGTACGGCAACCCGAATGCCGCACTCGGGGATGGTTTCTTTGTGGGCGGCAAAATGTCTCTGCAAGGCGCCTGTAACGGTGCAAAGGAGGGCATCGTTGATGGTGCCCCCCAGAGCCTTGGCACAGGCCTTTACCTCGGCAAGGTCGAGGGGATCGGCCCAGGCCACTTGCTTGCGCCCGGATAACGGCTCTTTCAGTCCGGTTTTGGGTTCGCCGGGCGCCAGGCCCAGTTTCAGGAGGTCAAGGGCGACACCGCTGGCGGTGGTGGCCAGTTTTAACGGGTAGTTGGGCTCCTCACGGACGGACTGGATAAACAGTCTGGCCTGGTTGGTGGCTGTCTGCGCGCTATCCACGGCACGGTGCAGAAAGTTCTGGATGGCCGATTTCCTGCCGGGTTTGGAGCGACGCTTGCGGGCCACTTTGCCCAGCCGGGGTTCCGGCGTTTTGTCGGTCAGTGACAGCATCACACGAACCAGCGAGATGCCATCGGCGATGCAGTGGTGAATGCGGATGAGTAGCGCGCCGCCGTCCCCGTAATTGTCGATGTAGTGCATTTGCCAGAGCGGTTGCCGGAAATCCAGCGACGTGCTGTTCATGTCACTGACCAGCTTCTGGAGCTCTGCCTTATCGGCCTTGCCCGGCAGGGCGATGCGGTGCAGATGGTTGTCCAGGTCGAACAGGGGATCGTCCTGCCAGTACGCCCGGTCGCCAGTGTCGATCACCCGTTGCCGGAACCGGTTGAAGCAGAGAAACCGCTCCTCGAGCGTGTGCCTGAGGCGGTTCATCGATACGGGGCGTTCCAGTGTCCATACCCCGCAGATCATCATGGGGTTCTGGGGCGAGTCCATGCGTAGCCATGCGCGGTCTACGGCGGACATTGGTATCTGTTTGGGTGACATAAGCGGCTCCCTTTGCCATGCACCAGAGTTCCCGAGTATAGGCCCGATGGAATTCTGAACAAAGAGAGTGAGTATGCGACATACCCGTTCACGCCGGCCATGACCGGCGTCAGGTATTTGTTAATTGGTGGCGGGCAGGATCAAACGTTGGTTTCGCGCAGGATGCGTTGCTTCTGGCGGTTCCAGTCGCGTTCTTTCTCGGTGGCGCGCTTGTCGAACAGCTTCTTGCCTTTTACCAGGGCGATTTCGCATTTGACCTTGTTGTTTTTCCAGTACAACGCCAGCGGAATGCAGGTGTAGCCGGCCTGGTTGACCTTGCCCACGATCTTGGCAATTTCCTTGGCGTGCAGCAGCAGCTTGCGGGTGCGCGTGGGGTCTGCGATCACGTGGGTGGACGCCGCAATCAACGGGGTAATGTGAGAGCCGAGCAACCAGGCTTCGCCGTCCTTGAGCAGCACATAGGCGTCCACCAGCTGGGCCTTGCCCGCACGCAGGGACTTCACTTCCCAGCCCAGCAGGGAGAGACCCGCTTCAAAGCGTTCCTCAATGTGATACTCGTGCTTCGCCTTTTTGTTCAGCGCAATGGTATTGCTCGGCGTTCCGGGTTTTTTCTTGCTCATGAATCAATGAATCCGGGGTCGGACGAATGAACGGGCCGGCGTTGCTGCAGCCGGAAAAAGGCGCATTGTAGCCCAACAGTGGCGGACCGGTCACGAATTCGGCGTTGTGGCGGTGTCTGGTTCGTGCGCGACGGGATCCTTCAGCTACAATACTGGCCCAGACTTTCTCCCCGACCTGTTGAGTGGCCTCAGGGACGCGAATGCCTACGCCGTATCAGACACATATCGGGTCCTTTACCCGAAAATCAACCTTCTTCTGGGCCGCGGTGGGCGCTACCGTGGGTCTTGCCAACCTGTGGCAGTTCCCTTATCTGGCCAGTCTGCATGGTGGTGGCCTGTTCATCCTGCTTTACCTCGCCTGTCTGCTGCTGGTGACCCTGCCACTGATGGTGACGGAAGCGGCTGTTGGCCGGTATTCCCGGCACGGCATTGTATTGGCCATGGACGGGTTGATTCGCAGTGCCAGGCAGTCCCGGGCCTGGATGGCGGTTGGCCGGCTCAGCATACTGGCCGCCTTTCTGGTTCTCTCGTTTACGGCAGTCTTCGGATCCATTGCTCTGGCTTACGTGTTCTTCGGCGCACTTGGCCGTTTCTCCGGCGCCGGTGAGGCAGAGGCAACCGGGATTCTGGCGGGGCTGGTGTCCGACCCCAGGCAGTACCGGGTATTCATGGGCTGGCATATCTTCTTTCTGCTACTGGTGCTCTGGGTCTCGGCGCAAGGCGTAGTGAGGGGGCTGGAAAGGGCCCTGAGAGTGGTTGTGCCGGGCGCCCTGGTGCTGATGCTCGTGCTGTTCGCCCTGGCTGCCTGGCATGGTCGGATCGACGGGGCCATCAACCATATTCTGGCCATGCATCCCGAGGACCTTTCCTGGGAAAGCCTGAAAGCCGCATTGTTTCATGCCTTTTTTACGCTCGGGCTCGGTATGGGTGTCTGGGCGATACTGGGCTCGTACACCACGCCTCAAACCCGTCTGAAGCGTTCGATTCTGGCCGTGGTGCTGATGGATACCCTGGTGGCAATTCTGGCTGGCCTGATGATCTTCGCGATCGCAACAGACGGCAACAGCTTTGACGGTGAACGGGGCTTCAGCCTGCTCTTTGTTTCCATGCCGGTCACGCTGGCCCAGTTGCCCGCGAGCCAGTTCGTGATCGCCGCTGTTTTTCTGCTAGTGGTGCTGATTGTCTGGACCACATCCCTGAATCTGCTGGAGCCCATCGTGGGCTGGTTTCGTGAGTGGACCGGGGCGCCCAGGGCACTGTCGGTGCTGCTGATTGGTCTGTCGGTGTGGCTGGCCGGGCTCGCGTCTCTGCTGTCGTTTAATGTCTGGGCCGAGGAGCGGATGGGCGGCGCCACCATGTTCCGCTGGCTGGAGCTGATCACCGGTGGCCTGCTGATTCCGCTCGTTGCCATCTTGATTGCGCTGTTTACCGGCTGGTGCCTGACCCGACACCTTTCGGGTACCATGCTCGGCGCAACGCCAAAACTGTTCGCCGGCATCTGGTTCTGGGTGATGCGCCTGGTGCTGCCCCTCGTGGTTGCCTGGATAGGGATCCAGTACACGGCCTTTTCACTGGCTAACCTGTGCAGCAACGGCAATGTTGCAGCCTGGTGCGATCAGCCTGCTGCCATGGTCTCGGAAGACGGGGAAGTGCCAGCGAGAGATCGGCCTTTTGCCGCTACGCCGGCCGAGCCGGAGGAGAAAGCCGCCGAGGCCGAGAAGACAGCGCCCGCGTCAGACCAGAAGCCGCCGGGGGTGGAGGAAAGTCGTGGTAAGTCAGGCGAAAAAGCCCCAAAACAGGACGATATCCTTTATGATAGCGTGTGATTGAGGCTGTCTTCCTCTCCAGAAGTCTGCAACCTTTTCACAGCGTGTTTGCAAGCAGGACAACCGGTTCCAATGCCCCATCAGATTGATAAAACAGCTTTGGTTATGCACTCCGCCGAGCGCATGTTTCACCTGGTGAATGACATCGCCCGTTACCCGGAGTTTCTCCCCTGGTGCGCTGGCGCGGAGATTCATGAGCGCCAGCCCGAGCAGGTGACAGCGTCGCTAGAAATCGCCAAGGGTGGGGTGCGGCACACGCTCACAACCCGGAATCAGTTGCTGATGCCTGAGGCGATCGAGATGAACCTGGTGGATGGCCCTTTTCGCAACCTGACTGGTCGCTGGCATTTCAAATCCCTGGATGAGAACGCCTGCAAGGTGATCCTGACCCTGGAGTTCGAGTTCTCCGGATCGCTTTCAAGGATGACCTTCGGGCCGGTATTCAGTCAGGCGGCCAATACGATGGTGGATGCCTTTTGCCGGCGCGCTGATGAGCTCTACCGGAAGGAGGGTGCATGATTCAGGTGGAAGTGGCCTATGCCCGGCCTGACCGGCAGGAGATTGTGCCGGTGAATGTGCCCGAGGGCACGACCGCCCTGGAGGCGGCCAAGCTGTCGGGGATCAGCGATATTTTTCCGGAGATCGATCCGGATACGATTGATATGGGCGTGTTCGGGAAGGTGATCAAGGACCCGGCCGCCCATGAACTGCGTGAAGGTGACCGGGTGGAACTGTATCGCCCGCTGAAGATCGATCCGAAGCAGGCGCGACTGAATCGGGCGAAAAAGAAAGGTCAGGCTCAGTAGGCCGGCGTTTCTTCCAGCAGTTGTGCCTCGTAATAGGCGTACTGGTCGTTCTCGTAGTACACGATAATGCGCTGTTCCTGGATGTCCCCGCCTTCTCTCTGGAAGGTATACACGTAGTATTCGCGGGAGGGGTCAACCGGGTTGAGCATGAGCGGTGTTCCCATCACGGCGTGCACCTGGCTGCGTGGCATGCCCTCGGTCAGCTGCGTCAGCTCCTCATCGGTAACGATGTTTCCCTGCTGGACGTTGATTTTGTAGACGCCCGGGAAAACGCAACCGGATAGAACGAAAGTGAGAATGAGAGCTGTGAGCTTTTGCATCGCCGGGGGAAATCCTCTATCTTGAAATCGCCTGCCAGAGGCAGGTGTGACACGGGTTAACCGTTCAATGGCGGCTTCATCATACCGGAAGCCGTGAGGCACACCAAAGAGTGAATAGTAACATGTCATCCGAAAACGCCGAATTACGAAAAGTCGGTCTGAAAGTGACTCTGCCGCGGGTCAAAATCTTCAACATTCTGGAGACCGCGGAGGAGCATCACCTCAGTGCCGAAGATGTATACAAGAAGCTTCTGGAGCAAGGCGATGACGTGGGGCTGGCAACAGTCTACCGGGTGCTGACGCAGTTTGAAGCAGCAGGGCTGGTACTGCGCCATAATTTTGAGGGCGGCCATGCCGTGTTCGAGATGGCCGGCGACGACCACCACGACCATATGGTGTGCACCCAGACGGGTGAGGTAGTCGAGTTTGTCGACGAGGTCATTGAAGAGCGACAAAAGAAGATTGCCGAAGAGCACGGTTACGAAATCGTCGACCACAGCCTGATTCTGTACGTAAAGCCGATCAAGTCCTGAGCCTGGCTCGGGTCGTTGGCTGAAGGAACGAAAAAAGGGGCGGGTTTATGGCCCGCCCCAACAGCTCTCAGGATCGAGAGGGGTAGTGGATCGTTGCTCGCGGCTCAGTGATGGGTTGCCTGCCCCTTTGAAAACATTTCCCTGGCATGAGCGATCGTATGTTCGGTCATGTCCACGCCTCCCAGCATTCTCGCCACTTCACTGATTCTGCCCTGATCGTCCAGCGTCTCGATTTTCGAGAAGGTGGCATCCTGCTCGGTGAACTTGCTGACAAACAGGTGCTGATGACACTGGGCCGCCACTTGCGGCAGGTGGGTGACGCAGAGCACCTGTCCGTTGCCGCCAAGAGTCCGTAACAGTCGGCCAACCACCTCGGCCGTGCCGCCGCCAATGCCGACATCCACTTCATCGAAGACCAGTGTGGGTGTGGTTGATGTCTGGGCAACCACCACCTGGATGGCAAGGCTGATCCGCGACAGTTCGCCGCCGGAGGCTACTTTGGCCAGTGGCCGCGCAGGTTGCCCCGGGTTGGCGCTGACCAGGAATTCAATCTCTTCCAGTCCGTGGGGTGCCGGCTCCCCACCGTTGCTGCGGTTCAGGTGTGTAATGAACTGCATGTTGGGCATGCTTAACTGGGCGAGCTCCGCTGCGACCCGCTGATCCAGTTCGGCGGCGGCCCTGGCACGGGCCTCTGACAGCTCCGCGGCCAGTTCATCGAAGTGTCCGCGCTGGCTGTCCAGCTCTGCGGCCAGCTGCTCCAGGCTGCCTTCGCCACCGTCCAGCTCGGCCAGCTCCGCACTCAGGCGCTGATGCAGTTCCGGTAATTCTTCCGGTGTGATCCGGTGTTTGCGGGCCATCTGGTAGATGGCGCTCAGCCGTTCTTCCACTTCCGCCAGTCGAGCCGGATCGGCCTCGTAGTCCTCGACGAAATGGCGAAGGTTGTCGCCGGCCTCACTGATCTGGATCTGGGCTTCGTTCAGCATCTGGATCGTGTCTGCCAGTGCGGGAACATCCACCGGAAGCTGCTCCAGCTGCTGTAACGCCTGGCGCACCAGATCCACTGCGCTGGTTTCATCTTCGGTGCAAAGCAGGGCGGCCTGATGGCTGTTGTGCAGAACCGTATCAGCCTGGCTGAGCTGCGCCTGTTCCTGTTCCAGGTTTTCCTGCTCGCCCGCTTCCAGGGCCAGACGATCCAGTTCTTCCACCTGATACCGCAAAAGCTGGAGTTTGGCCTCTGCTTCATCGGCATTCTGCTGGCGTTCGGTCAGCCGCTGGCGGATCTGGTTCCAGGATTTCCAGGCTTCCCGTGTTTCAGCGGCCAGGGTCTCAACGCCGGCGAACTCGTCCACCAGCTTGCGGTGGGTTTCCTTGCGCAAAAGAGACTGGTGCTGATGCTGGCTGTGAATATCCATTAGCACACCGCCCAGTTCCTTGAGGTGGTTCAGGGGGCAGGGTTGGCCATTGATGTAGGCGCGGGAGCGGCCATCCTTGCTGATGACCCGGCGCAGGATGCAATCGTTGTCGTCATCCAGCTCGTGTTCTGCCAACCATTCGGTTGCCTCGGGAATGCCGGATACGTCGAAGGTCGCTGTGATGTCGGCGCGTTTGGCGCCATGCCGGACGGCGCCGGCATCGGCTCTGCCACCCATGGCCAGGCCGAGGGCGTCCAGAACGATGGATTTTCCGGCGCCGGTCTCGCCGGTCAATGCGGTCATGCCCTTGCTGAACTGGAGTTCCACCCGTTCAGCGATGGCGTAATTGGAAACCGTAAGTTGAGTCAGCATGCAGATAACCTCCGCGTTGTTCCTGAAACCGGCAAAACACTGTGGATGTATACAGTGACTGTGAATATATACAGGGTTTTTGTGGTTTGCAAACCTGAGGCAGGTATTTTCTTCAGGATTGCAGGCTTTGGTGGTTGAAACCTGGAGAGCGGGCCCCATATCCGTTCGCAACGACATTTTCCGGCTCGAGGCGGCCGGAGCCCATGTTCAACCGGCCACTGACAGCGGGCCGCTTTAGATGAAGCAGGAGTAGCCATGAGCACTGACGAGAACCGCAACGAGCATGAGGAACTGAACGAAGCCCTCGAGGCTGCGAAAGAGGAGGCCCAGGCCGCTGAAGGCGAAGCCGGCGACAACGAAACCTCCGAAGTGGAAGCGCTCCAGGCTCAGGTTCAGGAATTCCAGGAGCAGATGCTGCGCTCCCAGGCGGAAATGCAGAACGTGCGCCGTCGGGCCGAGATCGACGTTGAGAAGGCGCACAAGTTTGCCCTGGAAAAGTTCGTCAAGGAGCTGTTGCCGGTAGCTGACAGCCTTGAGAAGGCGGTCGAGAGCACCGAGGGTCACGATGAGTCCGGCGAACTGGTTGCCTCAATTCGCGAAGGCGTGGAAATGACCCTGAGTCTTTTCATGTCCAGCCTGAAGAAATTCAACGTTGAGCAGATCAACCCGGTGGGCGCACCCTTCGATCCCCAGCATCACGAGGCCATGTCCATGGTGCCTGCGCCGGATGCCGAGCCGAACAGCGTGGTAGCCGTGGTGCAGAAAGGGTATCTGCTGAATGGTCGTGTTGTGCGGCCGGCCATGGTGGTGGTCGCGAAAGCGGAAGATGCACCAAAAATTGATGAGCAGGCTTGAAAAGCCGATTAAAGCGCCAATATAGCCAGTAAATAGCGAAAGCGGAGGCAAATGGCCTCCTGGAAAGCATTCAGAAGAATTGGAGTGACTCAATGAGCAAGATTATCGGTATCGACCTGGGAACGACCAACTCTTGTGTAGCCATCATGGATGGCGACAAGGTGAAGGTAATCGAGAACGCCGAGGGTGATCGCACCACCCCGTCCATCATCGCCTACACCGACGATGGTGAGACCCTGGTTGGCCAGTCAGCCAAGCGCCAGGCGGTTACCAACCCGAACAACACTCTGTACGCCATCAAGCGTCTGATCGGTCGTCGTTTTGAAGACGATGTGGTCCAGAAAGACATCAAGATGGTGCCCTACAAGATTGCCAAGGCAGACAACGGTGATGCCTGGGTTGAAGTGAAGGGCGAGAAAATGGCGCCGCCGCAGGTGTCTGCAGAAGTTCTCAAGAAGATGAAGAAGACTGCAGAAGACTACCTGGGCGAAAAAGTGACCGAAGCCGTCATCACTGTTCCGGCCTACTTCAACGACAGCCAGCGTCAGGCTACCAAAGATGCAGGCAAGATCGCCGGTCTGGAAGTGAAGCGGATTATCAACGAGCCGACCGCAGCAGCCCTGGCTTATGGCCTGGACAAGAAGAGCGGCGATCGTACCGTGGCGGTATATGACCTGGGCGGTGGTACCTTTGACCTGTCCATCATCGAAATTGCCGATGTTGACGGTGAGCACCAGTTCGAGGTTCTGGCCACCAACGGTGACACCTTCCTCGGTGGTGAAGACTTCGACCTGAAGATCATCGAGTACCTCGCAGACCAGTTCAAGAAAGACAGCGGTATCGACCTGCGCGGCGATTCCCTGGCGATGCAGCGTCTGAAGGAAGCGGGCGAGAAAGCCAAGATCGAGCTTTCCAGCAGCCAGCAGACCGACGTTAACCTGCCGTACATCACCGCAGACGCGTCTGGTCCCAAGCACATGAACGTGAAGCTGACCCGTGCCAAGCTGGAATCTCTGGTAGAAGACCTGGTTCAGCGCAGCCTCGAGCCGTGTAAAGTGGCGCTGCAGGACGCAGGCATGAAGGCAGGCGAAGTCGACGAGGTTATCCTGGTCGGCGGTCAGACCCGCATGCCGCTGGTGCAGGAAAAAGTGAAAGAGTTCTTCGGCAAAGAAGCTCGCAAGGACGTTAACCCGGACGAAGCTGTGGCGATGGGTGCTGCCATCCAGGCGGCCGTTCTCTCCGGTGATGTGAAGGACGTTCTGCTGCTGGACGTAACCCCGCTGACCCTGGGTATTGAAACCATGGGCGGTGTGGCAACTCCGCTGATCGACAAGAACACCACGATTCCGACCAAGAAGTCGCAGACGTTCTCCACAGCGGACGACAACCAGACCGCGGTAACCATTCACGTGGTTCAGGGTGAGCGTAAGCAGGCTGCCCAGAACAAATCGCTGGGCCGTTTCGATCTGGCTGATATTCCGCCGGCAGCGCGTGGTGTGCCGCAGATTGAAGTTACCTTCGATATCGACGCCAACGGTATCCTGAACGTGTCCGCCAAAGACAAGGCGACCGGTAAAGAGCAGTCAATCGTGATCAAGGCCTCTTCCGGTCTGAACGATGACGAAATCGAGAAGATGGTGCAGGACGCCGAGGCCAACGCCGAGGAAGATCGCAAGTTCGAAGAGCTTGTCCAGGTTCGCAACCAGGGCGACGCGATGGTTCACGCCGTTCGCAAGACATTGAACGAAGCCGGTGACAAGGTCAGCGACAGCGAGAAAGAGTCCATCGAAGCGTCCATCAAGGAGCTCGAAACCGCTCTGGAAGGTTCCGACAAGGAAGACATCGAAGCCAAGACTCAGAAGCTGACCGAGGTCTCTTCCGAGCTGGCCCAGAAGATGTATGCAGATCAGGCGGATCAGACCCAGCAAGCCGGTGGGCAGGAAGAAGCCCAGGGCCAGAAGTCTGACGATGCTGTCGACGCTGAGTTCGAAGAAGTCAAAGACGACGACAAGCGATAAATCTGACGTACATCAGGTAGTTGGAAAACGCGGGGAGATCCCCGCGTTTTCCGCGTTTAAAAACAGGGTTTTAAAAGCATGGCCAAGCGCGATTATTACGAGATTCTCGGGATTTCCCGGGACGCGGACGAGAAGGAAATCAAGCGAGCCTACCGAAAGCTCGCCATGAAGTACCACCCCGACCGTAACCCGGACGACACCGAAGCCGAGAACAAGTTCAAGGAGGCCAGCGAAGCCTACGAAGTACTGGCAGAGCCGTCCAAGCGGGCTGCCTACGACCAGTTCGGCCACGCCGGCGTTGACGGCCAGGCCGGTGGCGGCGGATTCGGAGGCGGCGGTGCCAGCTTCTCGGATATCTTCGGCGATGTATTCGGCGACATCTTTGGTGGCGGCGGTCGTGGCCGCAACACCCGGGGTGCGGACCTGCGCTACACCCTGGAGCTGGATCTGGAAGAGGCCGTGAAAGGCAAGACGGTCCAGATCAAGATCCCGGGGCATCGCGAATGTGAAGTATGCGACGGCAGCGGCGCCGAGAAAGGCTCCCGCCCGGAAACCTGCAGTACCTGTAAGGGTATGGGGCAGGTGCGCATGCAGCAGGGCTTCTTTACCGTACAGCAGGCCTGTCCGACCTGTCGGGGCTCCGGCCAGATCATCAAGAACCCCTGTAAGGCCTGTCACGGTCAGGGCAGGGTTCAGGAAGAGAAAACACTGTCGGTCAAGGTGCCGCCCGGCGTTGACACCGGTGACCGCATTCGCCTTTCCGGTGAAGGCGAGATGGGCGTCGATGGTGGTCCTCCCGGAGATCTGTATGTGCAGATAGCCGTGCGGGAACATTCCATCTTTACCCGCGATGGCCGCAACCTCTATTGCGAAGTTCCCATCAGCATCGTTGATGCCTCACTGGGTGGAGAGCTCGAGGTGCCGACACTGGATGGCCGGGTGAAACTGAAGATTCCACCGGAGACCCAGACCGGCAAGCTGTTCCGCCTTCGTAACAAGGGTGTCAGCCCGGTTCGTGGTGGTCCTGCTGGTGACTTGCTGTGCCGTGTGATCGTGGAAACGCCGGTGAATCTGACCAAGCGCCAGAAAGAGCTGCTGGAAGAGTTCCAGAAAACTCTGGACGCCAGTAACGGCACAGAGCACGGCCCGAAGAAGACCTCCTGGTTTGAAGGCGTGAAAAGCTTCTTCGACGAAATGAAATTCTGATCGGCGCGACAAGAAGGAACGCGAGCATGAGGGTAGCAATCATCGGCGCCGCCGGGCGCATGGGAAAAGTCCTGATTGAAGCCGTTGACGGCACCGAGGGTCTCGAGCTGGGTGCCGCCGTGGTCGAGCCCGGCAGTAGCCTGATCGGCGCCGATGCCGGCGAAATGACCGGGATCGGCAAAACCGGCGTCAAAATGGCCGGCAGCCTGGCCGATGTGAAGGATGATTTCGATGTGCTTATCGACTTCACCTTCCCGGACCTGACTCTGGAAAACGCCGAGTTCTGCAAGGCCAACGGCAAGATGCTCGTGATCGGCACTACCGGCATGTCCGACGCCGAAAAGCAGCAACTGGCTCTGGCCGCCGAGTCCACGCCCGTAGTGTTTGCGCCCAACATGAGCGTGGGCGTTAACGTCGTCCTCAACCTGCTGCGCACCGCCGCCGCAACCCTGGGTGACGACTACGACGTGGAGATTATCGAAGCCCATCACCGCCACAAGAAAGACGCGCCCTCGGGAACGGCCCTGCGCATGGGTGAAGTCGTCGCCGATGCCCTCGGTCGTGACCTGAAAGAGTGTGCCGTCTATGGTCGTGAGGGCTTCACCGGCGAGCGAACCCGCAAGGAAATCGGTTTCGAAACGATTCGGGCGGGGGATGTGGTGGGTGATCACACCGTCTTGTTCGCCACCGAGGGTGAGCGTATCGAGGTGACCCACAAGGCCAGCAGCCGGATGACCTTTGCCAAGGGTGCCATGCGGGCCGCTTTATGGCTGAAGGATAAGCCGGCCGGGCTTTATGATATGCAGGACGTGCTGGACCTCAAGTGAGGCCATTTCTCGTGGACACAAAGCGCCATATTTTTTACAATAAGGCGGTTTGACTGCACCAAGCGTACCTTTGCACAAAGATTCTGAAAAAGCGGGACCGAGTTAAGACTCCGTCTCGCTTTTTTGCAACCTGAATTTGCGCTTGCGTTCCTGTTCGTGACGAACCGATACGCCACTCGATGAGGATACAAGCCTTGAGCACACCAGCAATCCTTGCACTCGCAGACGGAAGCCTGTTCTACGGCACAGCCATCGGCGCTGACGGAGAAACCAGCGGCGAAGTGGTGTTCAACACCGCCATGACCGGCTACCAGGAAATCCTGACCGACCCGTCCTACTCCCGCCAGATCGTGACCCTGACCTACCCGCATATCGGTAACACCGGTGTGAACGAAGAAGACATTGAGTCAGACCGCATCCAGGCCGCCGGCCTGATTATCCGCGATCTGCCTCTGCTGGCCAGCAGCTGGCGTAGCAAGGGAACTCTGGACGATTACCTGCGAAGCAACAACATTGTTGGGATCGCCGACATCGATACTCGCCGTCTGACCCGCATCCTCCGGGACAAAGGCTCCCAGAACGGTGCCATCGTTGCCGGTGAAAACGCCACTGCCGAGCGGGCTCTGGAACTGGCAAAAGCCTTCCCGGGCCTCAAGGGTATGGATCTGGCAAAAGAGGTTACCTCCGACAAGATCTGGTCCTGGAAAGAGACGGAGTGGACCCTGGGCGAGGGTTACGGTGAGCGTGAGGAATCACGGTTCAAGGTGGTTGCCTGGGATTACGGCGTCAAGCTGAACATCCTGCGCATGCTCGCCTCCCGGGGCTGCGACATCACCGTGGTGCCGGCGCAGACTCCGGCCTCCGAGGTTCTGGCGATGAACCCGGACGGTGTGTTCCTGTCCAATGGTCCCGGGGACCCCGAGCCCTGTGATTACGCCATCACCGCCATCAAGGAAGTGCTGGAAACCGAGATTCCGGTGTTTGGTATCTGTCTGGGGCACCAGTTGCTGGCCCTGGCCAGCGGTGCCAAGACCATGAAGATGGGGCATGGCCACCACGGAGCCAACCATCCGGTTCAGGATATCGCCACCGGCACCGTGATGATCACCAGCCAGAACCACGGGTTTGCCGTGGATGAGGCAACTCTGCCGGCCAATGTCGAGGCGACTCACAAGTCCCTGTTTGACGGCACCCTGCAGGGCATTCGCCGGACCGACAAGCCGGCCTACAGCTTCCAGGGCCACCCGGAAGCCAGCCCCGGCCCCCATGATGTGGCCCCGCTGTTTGACGAGTTTATCCGCCTGATGGAGGCGCGATCGGCCTGAGACCGATCGCTACGGAAAGCTCACGGGCGCCGCGTGTTGCGCTGCCAGAATTCAAAAGTTGCTGACAGGTTTACCAAGACATGCCAAAACGTACCGACATCCAAAGCATCCTGATCCTGGGCGCCGGCCCCATCGTGATCGGGCAGGCGTGCGAGTTTGATTACTCCGGAGCCCAGGCCTGCAAGGCGCTGCGCGAAGAGGGTTACCGGGTTATTCTGGTTAACTCCAACCCGGCAACCATCATGACCGACCCGGTCATGGCCGATGCCACCTACATCGAGCCGATCACCTGGAAGACCGTCGAGAAGATCATCGAGAAAGAGCAGCCGGATGCGCTGTTGCCCACCATGGGCGGCCAGACCGCGCTGAACTGCGCCCTGGACCTCGAGCGCCACGGCATTCTGGAAAAGCACGGCGTGGAAATGATCGGCGCCAACGCCGACACCATTGATAAAGCCGAAGACCGGGACCGCTTCGACAAGGCCATGAAGAAGATCGGCCTCGAGTGTCCGCGGGCCACCATCGCCCACTCCATGGAAGAAGCCTGGAAAGTGGCTGACGACATCGGCTTCCCGTGCATCATCCGTCCGTCCTTCACCATGGGCGGCTCCGGCGGCGGTATTGCTTACAACCGCGACGAGTTCGAGGAAATCTGCACCCGTGGTCTGGATCTGTCCCCGACCAACGAACTGCTGATCGACGAATCCCTGATCGGCTGGAAAGAGTACGAGATGGAAGTCGTCCGGGACAAAAACGACAACTGCATCATTGTCTGCGCCATCGAGAACTTCGACGCCATGGGTGTGCACACCGGTGACTCCATCACCGTGGCCCCGGCCCAGACCCTCACTGACAAAGAATACCAGATCATGCGGAACGCCTCGTTGGCAGTCCTGCGTGAAATCGGTGTGGAAACCGGCGGCTCCAACGTGCAGTTCGGCATGAATCCGGACACCGGCCGCATGGTCGTCATCGAGATGAACCCCCGGGTGTCCCGCTCCTCGGCGCTGGCCTCCAAGGCCACCGGCTTCCCGATCGCCAAGGTCGCCGCGAAACTGGCGGTGGGCTACACCCTGGACGAACTGCGCAACGAAATTACCGGTGGCGTCACCCCGGCCTCGTTCGAGCCGTCCATCGACTATGTGGTCACCAAGATCCCCCGGTTCACCTTCGAGAAATTCCCCCAGGCCGACGCCCGCCTGACTACCCAGATGAAATCCGTGGGTGAGGTCATGGCCATCGGCCGGACCTTCCAGGAATCCCTGCAGAAAGCCCTGCGCGGCCTGGAAGTGGGCTCCGAAGGCTTTGATGAGAAACTCGAAGATCTGGATTCCGAGAATTCCCGGGAGACCCTGACCCGCGAACTGAATGTGCCCGGTGCCGACCGCATCTGGTACATCGGCGACGCTTTCCGGGCTGGCATGACGGTGGAGGACCTGCACGAGCATACCCACGTGGATCCCTGGTACCTGGTGCAGATCGAGGACCTGATCAGGGAAGAGCAGGCGCTGAAGAGTGCCGGCAAGGCCGACATTGACCAGGCCACCCTGTTCCGTCTCAAGCGCAAGGGCTTCTCCGATGCCCGCCTGGCGAAACTGCTGGGCATCTCCGAGGTAAGCCTGCGCAAGCTGCGCCACGATCTGGATATCCGCCCGGTGTACAAGCGCGTGGATACCTGCGCCGCCGAGTTTGCCTCCGACACCGCGTACATGTACTCCACCTATGAGGAAGAGTGCGAGTCGGACGCCAGCGACCGCGAGAAGATCGTGGTGATCGGTGGTGGCCCCAACCGGATCGGCCAGGGCATCGAGTTCGATTACTGCTGTGTGCATGCGGCCCTGGCCATGCGTGAAGACGGCTACGAAACCATCATGATCAACTGCAACCCGGAGACCGTGTCCACCGACTACGACACCTCCGACCGGTTGTACTTCGAGCCGATCACCCTGGAAGACGTGCTGGAAATCATTCACGTCGAGAAGCCCAAGGGCGTGATAGTCCAGTACGGCGGCCAGACCCCGCTGAAACTGGCCCGCGGCCTGGAAGCGGCCGGCGTGCCCATCATTGGCACCAGCCCGGACGCCATCGACCGCGCCGAGGACCGGGAACGGTTCCAGCAGATGATCACCCGCCTGGGCCTGAAGCAGCCGGAAAACGCCACCGTGCGCAGTCACGAGGAAGGCATCCTGGCAGCCAGAGAGATCGGCTACCCGCTGGTTGTGCGTCCGTCTTACGTGCTGGGCGGTCGTGCCATGGAAATCGTCTACGACGAGGAAGAACTGGTTCGCTACATGCGCAACGCAGTGCTGGTCTCGAACGACAGCCCGGTGCTGCTAGACCACTTCCTGAACGCCGCCATCGAGGTGGACATCGACGCCATCTCCGACGGTAAAGACGTAGTGATTGGTGGCATCATGCAGCACATTGAGCAGGCCGGCGTTCACTCCGGTGACTCCGCCTGTTCACTGCCGCCGTACACCCTGCCCCAGCAGGTTCAGGACGAAATGCGCGATGCCGTCAAGAAGATGGCCATCGAGCTGGATGTGGTCGGCCTGATGAACGTGCAGCTGGCCTGGCAGGACGGCGAGATCTACGTGATCGAGGTAAACCCGCGGGCCTCGCGTACCGTGCCGTTCGTGTCCAAGGCCATCGGTGCGTCCCTGGCCAAGGTGGCGGCCCGGGTGATGGCTGGCAAGACCCTCAAAGAGCTGGAGTTCACCCAGGAAATCATCCCCAGCTATTATGCGGTGAAAGAGTCGGTGTTCCCGTTCAACAAATTCCCGGCGGTGGATCCGATCCTTGGGCCGGAAATGAAATCGACCGGTGAGGTTATGGGGCTGGGTGACAGCTTCGACGAAGCCTTCGCCAAAGCCGCGTTGGCTGTTGGTGAGCGTCTGCCGGCCAAGGGCACTGCGTTCATGTCTGTGCGGGATGTTGACAAGCCCGGCGCCGCAAAAGTGGCCCGGGATCTGGTCGAAGCCGGCTTCAAGCTTGTGGCTACCACCGGCACCGCCAAGGCCCTGAGAGAGGCCGGAATCGAGGTTGATCGCGTGAACAAGGTCCGTGAAGGTCGTCCGCATATCGTGGATGCCATCAAGAACGGTCAGGTTCAGCTGATCATCAATACCACTGAAGGTCGCAAGGCGATTTCCGACTCGGCCCAGATCCGCCAGTCGGCGTTGCAGACCAAGGTAACCTACACAACAACACTGGCGGGCGGCGAAGCCTTCTGCCGGGCCATCAAGTTCGGCCCGGAGCGCACTGTACGCCGCCTCCAGGATCTTCACGCAGGAAAGTGAGACTATGGCTGACAGAGTACCGATGACAAAGGCGGGCGAGACCCGCCTCCGCGAGGAGCTTCAGAAGCTGAAGTCCGAGGATCGTCCCCGGGTTATTGCGGCGATTGCCGATGCCCGGGAGCACGGCGACCTGAAAGAGAACGCTGAATATCATGCTGCCCGCGAGCAGCAGAGCTTTATTGAAGGCCGTATCCAGGAAATCGAGGGCAAGCTTTCAGCCGCTCAGGTAATCGATGTGACCACCATCGAGAATACCGGCAAGGTGATCTTCGGCACCACGGTACACCTGCTTAACATGGATACGGACGAACAGGTGATCTACAAGATCGTTGGTGAGGATGAGGCGGATATCAAGGCAGGCAAGCTGTCGATTTCCTCACCGATTGCGCGGGCGCTGGTAGGCAAGAGCGAGGGCGATGTGGTCGCCATTCGCGTGCCTTCCGGTACCGTGGAATACGAGATTGAGCAGGTCGAGTACATCTGATCTCGTCTGTGCTGAACGAAAAAAGCCGGCTGGGGTTTTCCCGAGCCGGCTTTTCTGTTTCTGGGTTCCGGGCGGATCAGTGTTTGTGGCGCAACAGGTTGGAGAGCTTGGGGTTCGGCTTTTTGGCCCGGCGCAGTATGACGGCGATCTTGCCGATGGTCTGGACGAGCTCGGCGCCAGAGGATTCGCACAGCGCGGTGATCGCCTCGTGCCGGGTTTCCCGGTCTTGGCTCGCCACCTTGATCTTGATCAGCTCATGATCATTCAGTGCGCGCTCGAGTTCTTCCTGCAGTCCCTCGGAAAGGCCTTTGTCGCCAACAATGATGACGGGCTTGAGGTTGTGGGCAATCGCCCGGTATTCCCGGCGCTGTTCCGGTGAAAGACTCATGATGTAATCTCTTTATTGGTGCAATTAACAAAAGGTCAGCGGCGGAAAGGCTGACTTGAACGTATAATCGACGAATTGTAACAGATCGTTCCGCTGTAAGAATGGCCGTTAACACGTATCGACGTGGGGGGCAGCAAGCAGAAGGAACCAACCCGGGTGGCAAGGGTCAAAAGGTTCGCGGAATTGGGGGCGTATTGAAGGTTGCTGTTGTAATTTCAGATATGGCGCCCAATATGAAGGTTAAGGCGACTTTTCATTAAAAAACTGTGTGCTGCGTGTGGCCGATACGGATGGGCCGTTTCTGGTGGACGGGCGTACAATTGGTGTAAGGTGTCAGAAAAGGGTGCTTTGAGAAAGGTTAACCCTACAATTCACAGGTGATGATCCTTGAACGATATGGCAAAAAATCTGGTTCTCTGGCTAATTATAGCCGCCGTGCTGCTGATGGTGTTTCAGAACTTTTCTCCCACCACCACCGGCCAACAAGTCAACTATTCCCAGTTTGTGGAGATGGTCCAGGAAGGCCAGGTCCGTCAGGTCACAATCGATGGGTTGCAGGTTCAGGGTACCCGTGGTGACGGCTCCCAGTTCCAGACAATCCGTCCTCAAGTGTCTGACAACAAGCTGATGGACGATCTGCTCGCGAACAACGTTGAGGTTATCGGTAAGGAGCCTGAGCGCCAGAGCCTGTGGACACAGCTTCTGGTAGCCGCGTTTCCGATACTGATCATCATCGCACTGTTTGTGTTCTTCATGCGCCAGATGCAGGGCGGCGGTGGCGGCAAAGGCCCCATGTCGTTCGGCAAGAGTAAAGCGCGTCTGATGAGCGAAGACCAGATCAAGACCACCTTCGCGGACGTGGCCGGTGTTGATGAAGCCAAGGAAGATGTTAAGGAACTGGTGGATTTCCTGCGAGATCCCAGCAAATTCCAGCGTCTTGGCGGCAGCATCCCCAAAGGTGTCCTGATGGTTGGTCAGCCGGGTACGGGTAAAACCCTGCTCGCCAAGGCTATTGCCGGCGAAGCCAAGGTGCCCTTCTTCTCCATCTCCGGTTCTGACTTTGTCGAAATGTTCGTGGGCGTGGGTGCTTCCCGGGTTCGTGACATGTTCGAACAGGCCAAGAAGCAAAGCCCCTGCATTATCTTCATCGACGAGATCGATGCTGTTGGTCGCCACCGTGGCGCCGGCATGGGTGGCGGTCATGACGAGCGTGAACAGACGCTCAACCAGCTGCTCGTTGAGATGGACGGTTTTGAGGGTAATGAAGGCGTTATCGTAATTGCCGCTACTAACCGTCCCGACGTTCTCGACCCGGCACTGTTGCGCCCGGGCCGTTTCGACCGTCAGGTTGTTGTTGGCCTGCCAGACATCATTGGTCGTGAGCAGATCCTCAAGGTGCACATGAAAAAAGTGCCCCTGGCGGATGGCGTAGAGCCGGTTCTGATCGCTCGTGGCACGCCCGGATTCTCCGGTGCGGACCTCGCAAACCTGGTCAACGAGGCGGCGCTCTTCGCGGCCCGTCGCAACCAGCGTCTCGTGTCCATGGAAGAGTTCGAGCTTGCCAAAGACAAGATCATGATGGGCGCCGAGCGCAAGTCCATGGTGATGAGCGAGAAAGAAAAGCGGAATACGGCTTACCACGAGTCTGGCCACGCTATTGTGGGTCGTCTGATGCCGGAGCACGATCCGGTGTACAAGGTGAGCATCATTCCGCGCGGCCGCGCTCTGGGTGTCACCATGTTCCTCCCCGAGGAAGACAAGTACAGCCATAGCAAGCGCTTCCTGATCAGCTCGATCTGCAGTCTGTTCGGTGGCCGCATCGCGGAAGAACTGACGCTGGGCTTTGATGGTGTGACGACCGGTGCGTCGAATGACATCGAGCGGGCGACCAGTCTGGCCCGCAACATGGTGACCCGTTGGGGTCTGTCCGAGAAGCTGGGTCCGTTGCAGTATGATACCGACAGCGAAGAGCCGTTCCTCGGCCGGTCTGCGGGTCAGTCCCAGACGGTGTACTCACCGGAAACGGCCCAGCGCATTGATGAGGAAGTTCGCAACATCATCGACAGCTGCTACGAAAAAGCCAAGCAGATTCTGGTCGATAACCGGGACAAGCTCGACATGATGGCCGACGCGTTGATGAAGTACGAAACCATCGATCGTCACCAGATTGATGACATCATGGAAGGCCGCACACCTCGCCCGCCGAAAGGTTGGGGAGACAGTGGTCCCGCTGGTGGCGTCAAGGCCGACGAGCCTGAGACGGCGCCGGAGCCAAAGGCTTCCGATGACGGTCGTCATCCCGGCGTTGGCCGGCCGGCCGGAGAACACTGACGGCTAGCAGCTTTTGGTTATAAAAAGAGTGTAGTTCCCTGCGCCGCCCGGATTCCGGGCGGCGTTTGTTTTTGTCATTGTGAAAAAAGGTTTGCCATGAAAATGAATTTTGCCGGGCGGGAACTGGATATGTCCCGCTGCCACGTGATGGGCGTTCTGAATGTAACACCGGATTCGTTTTCCGATGGTGGCCAATATAACCGGCCGGATGCGGCTCTCGTCCGGGCCAGGCAGATGGTTGCCGATGGCGCCACGTTTATCGACATCGGTGGCGAATCCACGCGCCCGGGTGCCACGCCCGTGTCGTTGCAGGAAGAGCTGGACCGGGTCTGCCCGGTGGTTGAGGCAGCAGCCCGGGAGCTCGACGCGGTTATCTCGGTAGACACCAGTGCGCCGGAAGTGATGGCTGAAACGGCAAAACTCGGGGCCGGCCTGATCAATGATGTGCGGGCCCTGCAGCGTGACGGTGCTCCGGAAGTGGCTGCAAAAGCGGGCATACCGGTTTGCATCATGCACATCCAGGGGGAGCCGGATACCATGCAGGATCGTCCCGAGTACCGGAATGTGCGTCGGGAAGTCAGTGCTTTTCTGACCGAGCGCATCCGCGTTGCGGAGCAGGCCGGAATTCGCCCTGAAAACATCCTGCTGGATCCCGGCTTCGGTTTTGGGAAAAGCCTTGAGCACAACCTGCAGTTGCTGGCCTCCCTTGAGCAGATGCACATCCTCGGGCATCCCCTGCTGGTTGGCGTTTCCAGGAAGTCCATGTTGGGCCATATCACTGGCCGTGAGGTGAATGAAAGGTTGCCTGCGAGCCTTGCGGCCGCGACAATAGCGGCCATGAAGGGTGCCAGTATTATTCGTGTGCACGATGTCAGGGAAACAGTGGACGCTATCCGTGTGGTGGCGGCAGTGAAGGAGGCAGGTTAATGTCCGAGAGAAAGTACTTTGGTACGGACGGTATTCGCGGGCACGTGGGTGAGTTTCCGATAACGCCGGAATTCATGCTGAAACTTGGCTGGGCTGCGGGCCAGGCCTTCAAGCGCGATGGTCAGCGCAACAGCGTACTGATCGGCAAGGATACTCGCCTGTCCGGTTACATGTTTGAGTCGGCCCTTGAGGCTGGCCTTGCGGCGGCGGGTGTGGATGTAAAGCTGCTTGGTCCGATGCCAACGCCGGCAATCGCTTACCTGACTCGCACTTTCCGCGCTTCGGCCGGCATTGTGATCAGCGCCTCCCACAATCCCCACCACGACAACGGCATCAAGTTCTTCTCAGCGGCCGGCACCAAGCTGGACGATGCTCTTGAAGCCGAGATCGAGCGCTGGCTGGACAAGCCCATTGAGGTTTGTGGCCCGACTGAGCTGGGCAAGGCCTCCCGCGTTGACGACGCGCCGGGCCGGTATGTGGAATTCTGCAAGAGCACTGTGCCCAATGAGTTTACGCTCGACGGCATGAATATCGTATTGGACTGTGCCCATGGCGCCACCTATCACGTGGCCCCCAAGGTATTTCGGGAGCTTGGGGCCAAGGTTTCGGTTATCGGTGGCGATCCCGATGGGCTCAATATCAACCTTAACGTTGGCTCCACTCATCTGCAGGCGCTCAAGGCAGCAGTGATCGAAAAAAACGCTGATCTGGGGATCGCATTCGATGGGGATGGCGATCGGGTTCTGATGGTGGATCGGGACGGATCCGAGGTCGACGGCGATGAGCTGCTCTACGTCATCGCGTCCCAACGCTTTGCCGAGGATCGCCTGAAAGGCGGTGTGGTCGGTACGCTGATGACCAATCTGGGTGTCGAGCTTGCTTTGAATGAAATCGGAATCGAGTTCGAGCGTGCAAAAGTCGGCGACCGTTACGTGATGGAGCGGCTGCTCGCCAACAACTGGGTGCTCGGTGGCGAAGGCTCTGGCCACATGGTTATCCGCGACTGCACCAGTACCGGTGATGGTATTGTTTCGGCGCTGCAGGTCCTTCTTTCAGTGTGGAAGTCCGGGAAAACCCTTGCGGATCTGCGGAAGGGGATGAGCAAGCTCCCCCAGAAAATGATCAACGTTCGGGTGGCGCAGCGTTTCGATCCGTTCAGTCGTGATGATATCGTAGCTGCGGTGCGCAAGGCCGAAACCGAGCTGGGCAGTTCCGGCAGGATTCTGTTGAGGGCTTCTGGCACAGAGCCGCTGATCCGTGTGATGGCGGAGGGGCAGGACGCCAGCGAGATTCTTCGGGTAGTCGAGGAACTGGCAAAAGTTGTGGAGAAATCCACCGCTTAATTTTGTGTTTTCAGGCGGTTGTCTGCCGGGAGGGAGTGCTGTATAGTTCGCCCTCCCTAACGTTCGGGAACTGTTATGCGTCGGAAGATTGTAGCCGGAAACTGGAAAATGAACGGGTCAAAAGACCTGGCACAAACGCTGGTAAGCGATGTGCGATCCCAGGCGGCCTCTCTTGATAATGGCGTTGAGGTTGTTATTATTCCTCCCGCTATTTACGTCCCGGACGTAGTTGCCAGCGCAGGCGATATACTGTCGGTCGGTGTTCAGAACGTGGCGCAATGGGCGTCAGGAGCCTACACCGGTGAGATTTCCGCGGACATGGCGTTGGATCAGGGCTGTCAATACGCCTTGGTCGGTCATTCCGAACGTCGCCAGCTCTTCGCTGAGACAGACGCTGCAGTGGCCGAAAAAGTCGGTCGCATTCTCGCTTCCGGGCTCCAGGCCATGGTTTGTGTTGGTGAAACCCTGGAAGAGCGTGAGGCTGGTAAGGCCGAGACCGTTGTTGCCGCCCAGGTAAAGGCCGGCCTTGCGACGGTCGCAAGCGAGCAGTGGCAGCGTGTAGTGGTTGCCTATGAGCCTGTCTGGGCGATCGGAACAGGTAAAACCGCTACGGCACAGGACGCGCAGGCAATGCATGCGTCGATTCGGCAGGTGCTTTCAGAGATGGGCGCGCCGGCCAATGAGATTTCCCTCCTTTACGGGGGCAGTGTAAAAGCGGATAATGCAGCCGCTCTTTTTGCCGAGCCGGATATTGACGGCGGTTTGATCGGCGGAGCGTCGCTCAAAGCAGAAGATTTTGTAAGTATTTGCCGGAGTGTTCCGGCGGGTACCTGAATTTAAAGGTTCGCGAGAGTCGTTATGGATTGGGTAGAAACGCTGGTAGTCGTTGTGCACGTGGTGATCGCGGTGGCGCTGGTGGGTCTGGTGCTGATCCAGCAGGGCAAAGGCGCAGATGCCGGCGCTGCCTTTGGTGGTGGTGCATCGCAGACTGTGTTTGGTAGTCAGGGTAGCGGTAGCTTTCTCACCCGCTTCACGACTCTGCTCGCAGTGGTGTTTTTTGTAACAAGTTTCTCGCTGGCGATTTTTGCCAAGCAGCGTGCCGAAGTGGCAGGCGAAGCCGGTATTCCTGTTGTTCAGGAATCCAGCAGCGCAGCCCCTGCTGATACCGCTGCTGACAATGGCGAAGCCGCAGCCAGCCAAGCCGAGGGTGGGGAGTCTGATCTCCCTGAACTCGAGTAAGAATGTTGCCCGGGTGGTGAAACTGGTAGACACGCTATCTTGAGGGGGTAGTGGCGAAAGCCGTGCCGGTTCGAGTCCGGCCCCGGGCACCATATTAGAAGAAAAACGGCTTGGAGTTTCCAGGCCGTTTTTTTTGGTCAGTCCTTGACCAGTCTGTCCGGCGTCTCTATACTCCGGCGGATATTGGGACCTGCCGCTTGGTGCTGGCGGGTTTCTGGCAGGCCAGGTGTCTGTCAGCAGGAAGCGGTACACCGGTTTGCTTCCTGCGAGTTCTTGCAACAAAAGGCCCCATTGTCAGGGGCTTTTTGATTAAGGGGCCTGGCGCAAAGGGCCCTGGTGCATAAAAAGGGCTGATAAAACAGCCCTTTTTTTGTTTTTGGGGCCGGTAAATTGATAACGGAGAAGGCACAACTTGTCAGCCAAGCTTAAGCAACTGGAAGACATTCTTCAGCCCGTGGTGGAAGGTCTGGGGTATGAGTTCTGGGGCATTGAATTCCGCTCGCAGGGCCATCATTCCCTGTTACGGGTGTTTATTGACGATGCCGAAAACGGCATCGGAGTCGACGACTGTGAGAAAGTCAGTCGCCAGATCAGCGGTGTGATGGATGTGGAAGATCCCATCCAGACCGAATACACACTGGAGGTCTCATCCCCGGGGATGGATCGCCCGCTGTTTCGTCTAGAGCAATACGAGGCCTTTGTTGGTCATCAGGTTCAGATTCGTCTCCGGATGGCATTTGAAGGTCGCCGGAAGTTTCAGGGGCTGATCAAAGGCGTGGAAGGTGATGATGTGGTTGTGGTCGTTGATGATCACGAGTATCTGCTGCCATTCGACAGCATTGAAAAAGCCCACATCGTGCCGGTATTTGAGTGAACGATTTGAATAAAGTCCGTGGACGCACAGTTGATTTTAAGGGCAGGGCAATCCAATGAGTAAAGAGATCTTGCTGGTGGTTGAATCCGTCTCGAACGAGAAAGGTGTCGAGAAGGATGTGATTTTTGAAGCGATCGAGCTGGCACTGGCCACCGCTGCCAAAAAACGCTTTGAAGACGAAGAGGCGGATATCCGCGTATCAATCGACCGGAAAACCGGCGAATACGAAACCTTCCGCCGCTGGCTGGTGGTGGATAACGATGCCGTTCCTGCGCTGGGCACTGAGCTCACCCTGCAGGAAGCCGAGGAAATCGACCCGGCCCTGAAGCCTGGCGATATCCACGAGGAGAAAATCGAATCCGAAGCCTTTGGCCGCATTGGCGCCCAGGCTGCCAAGCAGATTATCTTCCAGAAGGTTCGTGAAGCTGAACGCACCAAGATTGTGGACAGCTACCGCGACCGCGTTGGTGAGCTGGTGTCGGGTACCGTCAAGAAGGTTACTCGCGACAACGTGATTGTCGATCTGGGCGCCAATGCCGAGGCGCTGCTGCCCCGCGAATTCCTGATCCCCCGCGAGACGTTCCGGATGGGTGACAGGGTGCGTTCGCTGCTGCTGGAGATCCGTACGGATCACCGCGGTCCCCAGTTGATTCTCAGTCGCACCTCTCCGCAGATGCTGATCGAGCTGTTCCGCATCGAAGTGCCGGAGATTGCTGAAGATCTGATCGAGATCCGCGGTGCTGCTCGTGATCCCGGTTCCCGGGCCAAGATTGCGGTGAAGACCAACGATCGCCGTATTGATCCCGTTGGCGCCTGTGTTGGTATGCGTGGCTCCCGGGTTCAGGCCGTGTCCAATGAGCTGGGCGGTGAGCGCGTTGATATCGTGTTGTGGGACGACAACCCGGCCCAGCTGGTGATCAATGCCATGGCGCCTGCAGAAGTGGCGTCCATCGTTATGGATGAAGACCGGCACACCATGGAAGTGGCTGTGGCGGAAGACAACCTGGCCCAGGCAATCGGCCGTAACGGTCAGAACGTTCGCCTGGCCACCGATCTGACAGGCTGGACCCTGAACGTGATGACCGAGGAAGAAGCCGGTGAGCGTCAGGAGCAGGAATACAGCCGGCTTGTCGAGCATTTCACTGGCAATCTGGACGTTGATGAAGAATTTGCCGGTGTACTGATCGAGGAAGGGTTTACCTCCATTGAAGAGGTGGCCTATGTGCCAATGGAAGAGATGCTGGCGATCGAAGGTTTTGACGAGGAAACCGTCACCGAGCTGCGCCGTCGCGCCAAGGATGTCCTGCTGAACCAGGCCCTGGCAAGCGAGGAAGCGCTCGAAGGCGCTGAGCCGGCAGAGGATCTTCTGGGAATGGATGGCATGGACCGTAGCCTGGCCTTCAAGCTGGCCGGCATGGGTGTGCGCACCATGGAAGATCTGGCAGAGCAGTCGGTTGGCGACCTGCTCGAGATTGAAGGTATGGATGAAGAGCGTGCCGGTCAGCTTATCATGACTGCACGTGCCCCCTGGTTTGAAGACCAGGCTTAATTCGGGAGGAGGACCAGTATGGCTGAAGTAACGGTAAAACAACTGGCCGAAGATGTAGGCGCTCCCGTGGATCGTTTGCTGAAGCAGATTGTGGAGGCTGGCCTGAAAGCCCGCTCCGAGAATGATTCTGTCTCCAGCGATGAGAAGCAGCAGTTGCTGGCCTATTTGAGAAAGACCCACGGTGAGGCCGACGCCGAACCGCGCAAGATTACCCTGAAGCGCAAGACCACTACGACGCTCAAGGCCGGCAAGGCAAAGACCGTCAATGTTGAGGTTCGCAAGCGCCGTACTTACATCAAACGGGCGGAATTGCAGCCTGAGGCTGAAGCGCCGAAACCGGAAGAGCCGGTAGCTGAGCAGCAGCCGGAGCAGGCACCGGTGGAAGAGGCGCCAAAGGTAGCGGCCGAGCAGGCCCAGCAGCCGGAAGCAGAGAAGCCCGCAGAGGCAGCGACTGCAGAGCAGCCGGAGCAGGCAGAGAAGGCCGAGCCGAAGAAAGAGCCGGAGCCTGAGCCCGAGCCGGTTCCCGCTCCGGAAGATATGCCGATGCCTCCGCCCGAGGGCGATGGCAAGGACCGCAAGCCGAAGAAAAAGAAAGAAAAAGTTCGCGAGCGCGGCGACGAGATCGAAGAGGGCAAGCCGAAGAAGAAGCAGGCAGGCCATCGTGGTCCTCGCAGTCGTCCGGTGGAAGAGCCGCTGGTTATCTCCGAGGATGAGGAAGAGACCACGCTGCGCAAGCCGCTGCGTGCGAAAAAGAAACCCAAAGAGAAGCGTCATGCTTTCGAGAGGCCGACCAAACCAATGGTCAGAGAAGTAGAGATTCCGGAAACGATATCTGTCGGTGACCTTGCCCAGCGTATGGCAGTCAAATCGGCTGATGTTATCAAGACCCTGATGGGCATGGGCGTCATGGCCACCATCAACCAGGCACTGGACCAGGAAACTGCCGTTCTGGTGACCGAGGAATTGGGTCATAAAGCCAAGACCGTCAGCGACGATGCGTTCGAGGAAGAGGTTCTGAGCGAATTCTCCTTCGAGGGCGGCGAAAAGACCAAGCGGGCTCCGGTTGTGAGCGTGATGGGTCATGTTGACCACGGTAAGACCTCCCTGCTGGACTACATCCGCCGTACCAAGGTGGCCTCCGGTGAGTCTGGTGGTATTACCCAGCACATTGGTGCTTATCACGTAGAAACGGATCACGGCATGGTGTCCTTCCTGGATACCCCGGGCCACGCGGCCTTTACCGCCATGCGTGCCCGCGGTGCCCAGTGCACGGATATCGTTGTCCTGGTTGTTGCCGCCGATGACGGCGTGATGCCACAGACCAAGGAAGCCGTCCAGCACGCGCGCTCCGCCGGGGTGCCGATCGTTGTTGCCATCAACAAGATGGACAAGGAAGAGGCCGATCCCGATCGCGTCAAGACCGAGTTGGCGGGCATGGAAGTCATTCCGGAAGACTGGGGCGGTGACGTTCAGTTCGTGCCTGTTTCAGCACACACCGGTGAGGGCATTGAAGATCTGCTGGAAGCGCTGCTGCTTCAGGCAGAAGTGCTCGAGCTTGAGGCGGCAACCGATGCGCCTGCCAAAGGCGTGGTCGTCGAATCCAGCCTTGAGCGTGGCCGCGGTTCCGTTGCGACTGTCCTGGTACAGAACGGTACCCTGCGTCAGGGCGACATGGTTGTAGCCGGTTCCTACTTCGGTAAGGTCCGGGCGATGACCGATGAAGCCGGCAAGCAGGTCAAGGAAGCAGGCCCGTCTATTCCGGTCGAGATCCTCGGTCTGAACGGTACACCGGATGCCGGTGACGAGTTCTTCGCCGTTGCCGACGAGAAGAAGGCCAAAGAGCTGGCCGAGTTCCGTCAGAGCCGTGAGCGGGAGCAGCGTCTCCAGCGTCAGCAGGCCGCCAAGCTTGAGAACCTGTTCGAGAACATGGGCAAGGACGAGGTCAAAACCCTCAATGTTGTGCTCAAGACCGACGTTCGGGGTTCGCTGGAAGCCATCACCAAGGCCTTGCAGGACTTGGGTAACGATGAGGTTCAGGTCAAGATCGTGTCGTCCGGTGTTGGCGGTATTGCCGAGACCGACGTCAGTCTGGCCATGGCAACCAATGCGGTAATCTTCGGTTTCAACGTCCGTGCCGACACAGCGTCCAAGCGCCTGGTTGAGCAGGAAGGTCTGGACCTGCGCTACTACAGCATCATCTATAACCTGATTGATGATGTGAAAGCAGCCCTGACTGGCATGCTGGCACCGGAATTCCGCGAAGATATTGTTGGCATCGCCGACGTGCGTGATGTGTTCCGTTCGCCGAAGTTTGGTCAGGTGGCCGGTTGCATGGTTACTGAAGGCACGGTTTACCGTAACAAGCCGATCCGGGTTCTGCGGGACAACGTGGTTATCTTTGAAGGCGAGCTGGAATCCCTGCGTCGCTTCAAGGACGACGTACCTGAAGTCCGTAACGGCATGGAATGCGGTATTGGCGTTAAGGGTTACGACGTGAAAGTCGGCGACCAGATCGAGGTCTTCGATCGCGTCCGGGTCGAGCGCAAGCTTGAGTCCACCGGCGCGTGATGCGCCCGATTTTGAAGGAAGCCTGATGCCAAGAGAGTTCAGTCGTATTGATCGCATCGGCGATCAGATGCAACGGGAACTGGCCCAGCTCATCCAGCGGGAAGTCAAAGACCCGCGGGTGGGTATGGTCACGGTCAACGCAGTCAAGGTCAGTCGTGATCTTGGCTACGCCGATATCTATGTTTCCCTGCTTTCCACCGAAGAACTGACGGAAGAGTCTCCGGAGGTCCGGGAATCGATTGCGGTGCTCAACAAAGCCTCGGGCTTTCTGCGGGGCCAGGTAGGTCGCGCAATGAAGCTGCGGGTTGTGCCACAGCTGCGTTTCCACTTCGATACGCTGCAGGGATACAGCCGCAAGATGGATAGCCTCATTCGGGAAGCGGTCGGCGACAAGCCGGCCGTTGACCGCACCGACGATGATCAGGATGACCCGGAGCGTAACGCTTGAGCCGCAGACGCAAAGGCCGTGACGTTAACGGTATCCTCGTTATCGACAAGCCGGCAGGTGTTACCTCCAACGGCATCCTGCAGCAGGTGAAGCGCCTGTTCGGGGCCGCCAAGGCGGGCCACACCGGTGCTCTTGATCCCCTGGCCACGGGCGTGCTGCCGCTGTGCTTCGGTGAGGCCACCAAGTTCTCCCAGATGATGCTCGACAGCGACAAGGCCTACATTGCCACCGCCCGGCTCGGAGTCCGAACCGAAACCGGTGACAGTGAGGGCGCCGTCGTTGCCGAGAAACCGGTACCGGCCGGTCTCACCGCGGAGGTGTTGGAGCCGTTACTTGACGGTTTCCGGGGTGATATCCAACAGGTTCCCTCCATGTACTCGGCGCTCAAGCACAAAGGGCGTCCGCTCTACGAATATGCTCGCGAAGGTATCGAGGTGGAACGTCCGGCAAGACCGGTGACCATTTACGAACTGACGCTCCTGGATATTCGCGAGAATGAACTGGATATCGCGGTCAGCTGCACCAAGGGTACGTACATTCGCTCACTGGTTGAGGATATCGGTGAAGCCCTGGGCTGCGGAGCCCATGTGACGGCGCTGCGCCGTACCATGGCTTCCGGGTTCACTCTGGCCGATGCCCATGCCGTGAGTGATCTGGAGGCGATGCGTGAGCGGGGTGAAAGCCTTGATGGTCTCCTCGTGGCACCGGATGCCGCGCTGTCCATGTTCCCCGAGCACCGTCTGGCGGGGCAGGCGCTGGTATCGATCTTGAACGGACAACCGGTTAGAATACCGGGTCAGGCTTACGACGGGTTCGTGCGTCTCTATGCGAATGAGAGCGCTAACGAAAGCTTCGTCGGGCTTGCAGAAGCATTCCCGGAAGGCGAGCAGACCAATCTGGTCCCACGCCGACTGGTGAAAAGCAGCGGAAAGCGTTAGGCGCGTCGCTGTCTAGCCGGGCTGTAGAGATGCGCGGTTCGGCCGTATTCGAAAGCATCGCAAACAATGAGGTGAGTTATGGCACTTTCTGCCAACGAGAAAGCACAGATCGTTAAGGATTTTCAGCAAGGTGATGGCGATACCGGTTCCCCTGAAGTTCAGGTGGCACTGCTGAGCGCGAACATCAACAAGCTGCAGGATCACTTCAAGGCCAACAAGCAGGATCACCATTCCCGCCGCGGCCTGATCCGGATGGTAAACCAGCGTCGTAAGCTGCTGGATTACCTCAAGCGCAAGAACGCCGATCGTTACCTGGAGCTCATCCAGCGTCTGGGTCTGCGTCGCTAATCCGGGTCTTTACGACCTGAGGGCTGTGCCGGTACGTCCGGCGGCAGTCGTCAACCAGCAGTCCTCCTCGCGGGGACTGCTGGTTGTGTTTTTCTCCCACTGCAGTTGGATTGTCTGTGTGTTCGAAGGATTCCCTGTCGTAATGGAAAGCCGAAATTGATAGCAGGTTGTTGAAAAGCCCGGGCCTGGCGGCCTCCGGAACCGCCGCCTCCCAGACCGGGGTTTTGCAACAGCCTGTTAGCTTTCAGACGGGTTGCTCTTCAGACCACAGCACATCATCTGCAGAACTATGGTTTCGAGCGCAGGGGCGCCCGGAACGAATCAATCTGGAACAGATAGACCAGGAGTTTTTTGTGGATCTGAAACCTTTCAAGAAATCATTTGAGCTTGGCGGCAAAACCGTCACTCTGGAGACCGGCCGTATTGCCCGTCAGGCAACCGGTTCCGTACTGGTAACCGTGGATGATATTTCCGTTCTCGGCACCGTTGTTGGCGCCAAAGAAGCCAAGCCCGGCCAGCCGTTCTTCCCGCTGACCGTGAACTACTTCGAGAAGACCTACGCCGTGGGCAAAATCCCCGGTGGCTTCTTCAAGCGCGAAGGTCGTCCTTCCGAAAAGGAAACGCTGACCTCACGCCTGATCGACCGTCCGATTCGTCCGCTGTTCCCGAACGGCTTCATGAACGAAGTTCAGGTCATCACCACGGTCATGTCCTCCAGCAAGAACCAGGACCCGGATATTGCCGCGATGCTGGCGGCGTCTGCCGCTCTGTCCATCTCCGGTATTCCGTTCGATGGCCCCATCGGTGCGTCCCGCGTGGGTTACACCAACGAGCGCGGTTACTTCCTGAACCCGACGTTTGAAGAACTGCAGACCTCCCTGCTGGATATGGTCGTTGCCGGTACTGAAGACGCGGTTCTGATGGTTGAATCCGAAGCCAAAGGCCTGACCGAAGACCAGATGCTGGGCGGCGTGCTTTATGGTCATCAGGAAATGCAGACAGCGGTTACCGCCATCAAGGAATTTGCTGCTGAAATCGGCAAGCCCCGTTGGGACTGGCAGCCGGCCGCCGAGAACACCGAGCTGCTGAATGCCATCAAGGCCGACTTTGCCGGTGCTATCGAGGAAGCCTACGGCATCCGTGACAAGATGGCCCGCTACGAGCGGCTTGGCGAAGTAAAAGCCGCTGCCGTTGAGAAACTGGCCGGTGAAGAGGAAGGCCAACCTTCCGAAGACGAAGTCAAAAAGTACTTCGGCAAGATCGAGAAGAGTGTGGTTCGCCAGCAGGTCATTGATGGCAAGCCGCGAATCGATGGTCGTGACAACAAGACTGTCCGTCCGATCGAAATTGAAGTGGGTGTTCTGCCCAGCGTACACGGTTCCGCCCTGTTTACCCGTGGCGAGACCCAGGCCATCGTGACCACCACTCTGGGTACGTCCCGTGATGTGCAGATCATTGATGCTCTGGAAGGCGAGCGCAAGGACCCGTTCCTGTTCCACTACAACTTCCCTCCGTACTCCGTGGGTGAAGCTGGCCGTGTAGGCACCCCGGGCCGCCGCGAAGTTGGTCACGGTCGTCTGGCCAAGCGTGGTGTTCTGGCTGTTATGCCGACACTGGAAGAATTCCCGTACGCGATCCGTGCGGTTTCCGAGATCACCGAGTCCAACGGTTCCAGCTCCATGGCCTCTGTCTGTGGTTCCAGCCTGGCGCTGATGGACGCGGGTGTACCCATCAAGGCACCGGTTGCCGGTATCGCCATGGGTCTGGTCAAGGAAGGCGACAAGTTCGCGGTTCTGACTGATATCCTGGGTGACGAAGATCACCTGGGCGACATGGACTTCAAGGTGGCCGGTACCCAGGAGGGCGTGACCGCCCTGCAGATGGATATCAAGATCAACGGCATCACCGACGAGATCATGGAAATCGCTCTCGAGCAGGCTCACGCTGCGCGTCTGCATATCCTGGGCGAGATGAACAAGGTGATCTCCGAGCCGCGTGCCGAGCTGTCTGCCCGTGCGCCGAGCATCACCACCATCAAGATCAATCCGGAGAAAATCCGCGACGTTATCGGTAAGGGCGGTTCTGTTATCCGCGCGATCTGTGACGAGACCGGCGCCTCCATCGATCTGGATGATGATGGCAACGTGAAGATCTACGCCGACAACCAGGAAGCTGCCCAGGCGGCGGTTAACCGGGTCAAGGAAATCACGGCCGAGATCGAAGTGGGTGCTATCTACAAGGGCCGCGTAGAGCGCATTGTAGACTTCGGTGCCTTCGTTAACATCCTGCCTGGCAAGGATGGTCTGGTGCACATTTCCCAGATCTCTGATCGCCGCATCGAGAACGTGACTGACGAGCTGAGCGAAGGTCAGGAAGTTCTGGTGAAGGTGCTGGATGTGGACAACCGTGGTCGCGTGAAGCTGTCCATGAAGGAAATCAAGGAAGGCGATCAGCCGACCGATTTCTCTGCCTGATCGTTTTCGGGCTTGATAAAAACCCGCCTTTCCTCTGGATTGGCGGGTTTTTTCTTGCGCTTGGCTTGGTTGCAAGCGGCTGTTGGGTTTCCCTTTTCAAAAGACGCTACGAGCACATCCATGTGCGCTTGTTTCGGGCCGTCCTTGGCCCTCAACACTTTTGAAAAGGGAAACCCAACAGCCGCCCACACTCTATCGCCCAGCATTCATGAAGCGAAGCACCTCTCTCCGGTACCCGGGAATAACAAACGTCGCCCCGTGAGGCGTATCCGTCTGCAAGAACTCTTTGGGCTCCTGTGCTGCCTCAAACAGCGCCTCTCCATGATGAAAGGGAATAATCCCGTCTCGAACGCTGTGGATTACCATCACCTGCACCGGACTGATCCTAGGAATATGATCCACACCTTCGTAGTCGTCGGGTATGGTCCAGCTTAGCGGGATCTGCAACGGCCAGGTAAGCCAGAACCCACCTAATTTCTCCCGGGCGATCTTGCGAAAGCCGGAGAAGGTACCATCCAGGATTACACCGTCCAGCCGGGGCTGTTCCTCCCTCTGAGTCCATTCACTGGCCAGGGCGATTCCGAGACCGCCGCCGAGGCTCTGGCCGAGGATGTATAGGGGGCGGTCGGTCACGTCAGGTTTTTTGGCCAGCCAGCGCAGGCCGGTTTCCACGTCGTGCAGCGCGCCTTCGATGTCCGGGTCACCGGTGGATTTGCCGTAGCCCCGGTAGTCGATGGTAAAGACGTTGTAGCCTCTCTCGGGCAGCCACGCTACGTTGAGGATGTGGCTGCTGACGTTCTGGGCGTTGCCATGCAGGAAATAGACTGTGCCCCTGGCGTTGTTCTCAGGGGCTTCTGCGGGCAGCCACCAGCCATGGAGGGTTTCGCCGTCGGCCGTGTCGAGGTAGATGTCTTCGTATTCGAGGTTCAGTCGGTCCGGGGTGATGTAAGTCACCCGATCCGGGTAAAAGAAAACGCTGCTGCAACCGGATAGCAGCAGAAGCGCAACCAGAAGCCCGCTTAACCGGGCCGTGGTGGCAGTCAGAAATACGCGTGGATTCCGGCGTGCCATAGGCTTTGATACCTGTCGTAGTGGTCTTCCCGGGTGAACTCGGCAAACAGACTGAACTCGCGGCCGATGTGCCAGTTGGCTTTGGCGTAAAGCTGATCCTGGCGGTGTTGGCTGCTAACGATCCAGGCCTTGGTTTTGGCACCGGCGAGCAGGCTGAACTGGTTGTTCTGATGGAGCAGGCCGATGTCGGCGCCCGGGGCAGCATCGTAGCCTCGGCGCAGGTCGTCGTCGATCTCCAGGTCGGCGGTGGCGATGGCAAAGGCCTGGGTCTGGTTGCCAAGTCGCCAGCTGCCGCCAGCTCCGCCCTCGAGGTAGGGCGTCAGGACCCGATCGTTGCCAGTATCCGTGCGGCGGCCACCAAAACCTACCTGCCAGGACAGTGGCGAGAAAAAGGCGTTCCGCGGGCTCAGGGAGCGGATTTCCACGCCGGTAAGCTGTTCCAGTTGAAGTTCGTCGTTGTCGGTATACAGGCGCGCGTCGAGTCGGAGGAACTGCAGCTGGGCACCGGTACGGTAGCCGGCCGGCGGGTCCAGCACATCGTGGTAGGCCGGGCGCAGGGTCAACTGGGTAAATTCCCTGTGTGCCTGCTGGCCTGCTCCGAGGCTCAGGCGGAAGGTGTCGTGGCCCTGATCATCCCGAACTACCGGTTCTGGTGGTTCCTCGGGCGGTGCGACGTCGCTGATCTGGCTGCGCTCTCTCAACAGGTCATGGGAGAGTGGTGCGGTGATTTCACGGGGCCAACCGTCGGCCTCGCTCTTGTATCGAACATAATCGTAGGTGGCATCCAGAACATGTGCTCGTTGCTCGGCTGGCAGTGACTTCACTTCGCTACCATCAGCGGCTACATATCCGTTGGCGACGGCTGCCGCAAGGGTCTGTTGATCGTCGGGCAGGCTAGAGAGACTGTAGGCCACCGACGTGGCAGCCGAGGGGCGGTAGTAGACTTCGCTGACCAGATCCTTGTCGACCACCCAGCGAACCGTGTCCGACGGAATGGCGTGAGTGCTTACTTCCCCCAAAAGGTCCGTGCCCGGGCGGGCAATGTCTATCAGCGCCAACAGGCGATAGGCGCAGTTTTCATCGAAGAAGTAATAATCAAAATTCCGATCCCGTATTTCCCAGGCGTGGGCAATCATCAGGTCCACTTCATCCTGGGTAAGGTTCAGTTTGTACTCCCACAGGTCACGATGTTCGATGTCGGAGTAAAGCCGAATTTTCTCGTAGTACGGCTGGACCGTAGTGATGCCGGGATAGCCGCCGAAAATGCCCTTGTACGCGAACAGCAGTTCACTGTCGTGGGCGGCGGCATCAGCGGCATAGGAGATTGTGTTGGCCAGCAGCAGGTTGGTTTCGTCGTCATCCTGGGGTGGGTCCAGGCGCAGAAACGTGTGGCCGAACATGGAAGACGGGCTGTTGAGGTAAGAGGCGGCAAACACCAGGGTCACCGTCTCGGTGTTCAATGTTTCCGACCATTCCTGGAAGCCGGGACACTCGATTTCCGGTAGCGACAGATCGAGTTGCTGACTGAGCCAGGTCGCCCGTGCCGGGAAGCGGCAGAGGGCGTGGTCGTCGCCTTCCCCGTCTATCTGGATAGCATCCAGGGTGGCTTTGAGCTCTGCCCGGGGGGAGTGCTTGCCATTTTCGCTCAGGAAAAAGGCCGGATCATCGGCCTGGCTGGTATATCCGCTACCAAACCTGTCGGGTTGATAATGAATGAGTGTGAGCCAGGCAGGGTCGAGATGGAGCTCGGTTGCGTGTTCAGGCGAATTGGCCTGGGTCGGCAGGCTGACTGCAAGCCAGATCAGGGCTGGCCCAATGCGAAGCATGTTGCCCATGGGTTGGTGCTGCATCCGGGGTTGAACAGGGTAGAGAATGGAACGATGCGCCGTCCCTGGCGCATGAGAGTCCCTTCAAGGAGCCTGGATCAGGCTGCTACGTATTTGCTGAGTGACTCGTTTTGCTCCAGGAGCGCGACGATGGCGTCCACGGCTTCGCCGGAGGTGGTGTCAGAGTCCGGGAAAATGGTGGCAAAGTTGTCCTGCAGCACCTTGCGGAACGCATCGCGATCCGCTTCGTCAACACCCAGAAGTACTGCCAGGGTGTCCAGGTTCTCGCCGGAACCGCGGGACATGTCCCGGGCCACCTTGTCGATGTTGCTGTCCATGTACATGGCCATGGACTGAACAGACTGGTTGGTCTGGCAGCCAAGGGTACCTGTGGTCATACCAAACGTCTGGTTACCAAAGGTACCGTTGGTGGTTGCAGCGAGTACGTGGGGGGCAATGCCGGATTGTCCTTTCCAGATCATGGCACCGACGCCACAGCCCGGTTGGGCAAAGGCCATGGAAGAGGCACCAAGAAGAATTGCACCTGCGATCAGTTTTTTCATTATCCACTCCTTCCTGTGGTTTAAAGCTGTCGTCGCAATACACAATGCTGCTCCTGACGTGGAGCAGCATTGCGAAAACGGCCCTGACTGGTCTTGTGGAGACAGGTTGACCGTTGATCTGAGTATAGTTGAAATCCAGCCAACGCAAGTTTAAAGATTGGTGAGTATTTGATTTAGCCCAAAAAAAAACCGGAGCAGCGTGCATGCTCCGGTTTTATGCTTCGAGGCAAGGATCCAGGATC
Organism: Marinobacter flavimaris; assembly: GCF_045057155.1. Taxonomy (NCBI): domain Bacteria; kingdom Pseudomonadati; phylum Pseudomonadota; class Gammaproteobacteria; order Pseudomonadales; family Marinobacteraceae; genus Marinobacter; species Marinobacter flavimaris. The sequence continues at coordinate 2,844,827 of NZ_CP171359.1, read as the reverse complement.
AGCCGCCCAGATAGGCGTTCTGGACATCCGGGTTGTTGAGCAGATTCTTGCCCGTGTCGTGCAGGCGAATCTTTCCGGTTTCCAGCACGTAACCCCGGTCTGCCAGGTTGAGGGCCTGGTGGGCGTTCTGCTCGACGAGGAAAACCGTAATGCCTTCCTCGCGAAGCTGGCCGATGATCTCGAAGATCTGCTTGATAATCAGCGGTGCCAGGCCCAGTGATGGTTCATCAAGGATGATCATCTCTGGCCTGCTCATCAGGGCCCGCCCGATAGCCAGCATTTGCTGCTCGCCGCCGGACATGGTGCCGGCACGCTGATGTTCACGTTCCTTGAGGCGCGGGAAGAGCTCGTAGACGTGCTCCTGGCTCTTGCGGATTTCGGCCTTGGTGTTGAAGAAACCACCCATGTGGAGGTTTTCCTCCACGGTCAGGCCCGAGAACACCCGACGCCCCTCCGGAACAATGGCGATGCCGGAGCGCATGATCTGCGCCGTGGATTCGTTGGTGATTTCCCGGCCCTCCAGGAAAATGCGTCCTGAACTGGCCCGGGGGTTACCGCAGACGGTCATCAGCAGCGTGGTCTTGCCGGCGCCGTTGGCGCCGATCAGCGAGACGATCTCACCCTTTTTGACTTCGACAGACACCCCGTGCAAGGCCTCGATCTTGCCGTAGTGGGTATGGACATCTTCTAGTACTAACATGTGTTTACCTCAGGCCTCGCCCAGATAGGCTTTGATCACGTCGTCGTTCTGGCGGATTTCTTCCGGTGTGCCACTGGCCAGGGGGCGGCCCTGGTTGATGACGTTGATGCGGTCGGAAATATCCATTACCAGGCTCATGTCGTGCTCAATCAGCACTACGGAAACGTTGTAGTCCTCTTTCAGGCTGATGATCAGCTGGTTGAGTTCCTTGGTTTCCGCCGGGTTGAGGCCGGCTGCCGGCTCGTCGAGCATTAACAGCTTGGGCTCGGTGACCATGCAGCGGGCAATCTCCAGACGCCGTTGCTGACCGTAGGCGAGGTTGCCGGCTTCCCGGTTGGCCAGATCCAGCAGGCCAACCCGATCCAGCCAGTAGGCGGCCCGATCCAGGGATTTCTGCTCTTTGGTCCGGTAACTGGGGGTTTTGATCAGGCCCGAAATCAGGTTGGTGTTCAGGTGGCGGTGTTGAGCCACCAGCAGGTTTTCCACCACGGTCATCTGGCTGAACAGGCGGACATGCTGGAAGGTGCGCACCATGCCGAGCCGGGAGATCTTGTAGTCAGGTTTGCCCTGTACTTCGCTACCTTCAAACAGGATCTTGCCGCCGGTGGGCTTGTAAAAGCCGCTCATGCAGTTGAATACGGTGGTTTTCCCGGCCCCGTTGGGGCCGATGATGGACACAATCTCGTGTTCCTGAACGTCCAGAGACACTTCGTCTACCGCCAGCAGGCCGCCAAAGCGCATGGACAGATTCTGTACTTCAAGCATCGTCTGTCACTCCTGCCTTTTCAGTTCAATATGAATGCGGCGCATGGGCATCAGGCCCTGCGGACGCCAGACCATCATCAGCACCATGGCGGCACCGAAGATCAGCATGCGGTATTCGGAGAACTCACGGGCCAGTTCCGGCAGGATGGTGACAGCGATTGCTGCCAGTACCACGCCGATCTGGGAACCCATGCCGCCGAGAACCACGATCGCCAGGATGATGGCAGACTCCAGGAAGACAAACGATTCCGGGCTGATGAAGCCCTGCTTGGAGGCGAACACAGTGCCGGCGAAACCGGCAAAGAAGGCGCCAATGGTAAAGGCGGACAGCTTCACTGCGGTGCGGCTGAGACCCAGGGAGCGGGCAGCGATCTCGTCTTCCCGCAGTGCTTCCCAGGCCCGGCCCACGGGCATCCGCATGAATCGACGGATTACGAGCGCGGTGAATACCGCCAGAACCAGGGCAATGAGGTACAGGAAGATAACCTTGTGTTCACCGCTGTAGGCGATGCCGAAGGTTTCGTGGAACGAGGTGTTGCCTTCTTCCTTCACCCGGCGCCCGAATTCCATGCCGAACAGGGTTGGATCGGGGATGCCACCAATGCCGTTGGGGCCACCAGTCAGCGTCGTCCAGTTGTTCAGAAGTATCCGGATGATCTCGCCAAACCCGAGGGTTACGATGGCCAGATAATCCCCCCGCAACCGGAGTACCGGAAAGCCCAACACCAGACCGAACAGGGCGGCAAGCAGAGCACCGATAGGCAGCGCCAGCCAGAACGAAATGCCGGTGTACTGGGAGAGCAGGGCAAAGGTGTAGGCGCCCACGGCGTAGAACGCCACATAGCCAAGGTCCAGCAGCCCGGCCAGGCCAACCACCACGTTCAGGCCAAGGGCCAGCATGATGTAGATCAGCACCAGGGTCGCCAGATCCACCGCACCGCGGGACACGAAGAAGGGCCAGAATAGTGCAAGAACCACGATGCCGGTCAGTACCCAGGACTCAATCTTTGCCCGACGGTTTTCCGCCATCGGCTCTTTGTTGGATTGGGGCAGAGGATGGGGAATGCTCTTCAGGCCTCCCATGATCTGTTCCCGGAACATCTGGAACAGGAATACGATCACTGCCGCGAGCAATACCATCACGATGGTGGTGGCATCGGCGCCGGTCAGGGTCACGTTGATGCCCTGGGCCTCAAGATTGAACCCAATGATCGGGTAGGAAATGATCAGTGTAATGAACGCGCAGAAAAGTGCGTGTCTGAAATTGTTAGCAGCCATCAGATCTTCTCAACCTCCGGTTTGCCGAGCAGGCCGGTGGGTTTGAACAGCAGAATCAGAATCAGCAGGCTGAATGAGATCACATCCTTGTACTCACCGCTGAGGTAGCCGGAGGTCATGCTCTCTGCCACGCCCAATATCAGTCCTCCCAGCATCGCGCCGGGTATGCTGCCAATGCCGCCAAGTACCGCTGCGGTAAAGGCTTTCAAGCCGGCAATGAAGCCGAACAGAGGATCAACCGAACCGTAGTACATGCCCAGAAGCAGGCCGGCAACGGCTGCCAGTGCCGCACCGATCACAAAGGTTGCCGAGATGATCCGGTTGGTGTCGATGCCCAGCAGGTTGGCCATACCCAGGTCCTGTGACACGGCCCGGCAGGCGCGGCCAGTCCGTGAACGGGAAATAAACAGGGACAGGGCTGTCATACAGATCAGTGTGGTGATGAAGATGGTGATCTGCATATAGGACAGGGACATCTGGAAACCGTCACCGGAACCGAAGTTGAAACCACCGTCAATCAGGGCCGGGAAACCAATGTTGCGGGATCCCTGTGCCAGGTGAACGTAGTTCTGCAGGAAGATGGACATGCCGATGGCGGAGATCAGCGGGATCAGGCGGTGACGCCCCCGCACGGGCCGGTAGGCCACCCGTTCCACTGCCCAGCCCATGGAGCTGGAGACGATCATGGCACACAGCAGTGCGACGATCAGTATCAGTGGCAACCAGGCAATGCCAAGAGCGGCGAGGCCGGTAATGGCAATCAGCGCCGTGTAGGCACCGATCATATAGATTTCACCATGGGCAAAGTTGATCATGCCGATGATGCCGTAAACCATCGTGTAGCCGATGGCGATCAGGGCGTAAGTGCTCCCGATCGTCAGCCCGTTGATGAGCTGCTGTGAGAAATAAAGGAGGTCTTGCATTGTTATGGGACTCCGAAAGCCTGCTCCCTCCGCTACCACACCCCGTGTCCGGGATATCCGGGCAGGAAGTGGGGGAGGATCAACAGGAGCCTAGAAAAACACCTTCTCCCGGATCGCGGTGAGAAGGTGTTCTCATGATTACCGTTTGTTAACGATTTTGGCTTAGTTTACCGGAGTTTTGCTTCCATCTGAATGCCATTCGTACACAACAAACTCGAATGACTTCATGTCGCCGGCCTTGTCGTATTCAACGGTGCCGATCGGAGTCTGGAAGGTGCCTTCGCGCAGCGCAGCGGCAACATCGAACGGATCGGTGGAGTCGGCCGCTTCAATACCTTCTGCCACCAGTTGAACCGCGGTGTAGGAGGTCAGAACGAACGGACCGGAAGGATCCTCGCCTTTGTCCTGGAACGCCTTCACGAGCGCCTGGTTTTCAGCTTTCTGATCGAATGCCGGTGGCAGGGTTACCAGGAGGCCTTCGGCTGCTTCGCCGGCGATAGTATTGATGTCCTTGTTACCCACGCCCTCTGGGCCCATGAAACGGGCATCCAGACCAGCGGAGTCAGCCTGGCGCAGGATCAGACCCAGCTCCGGGTGGTAACCGCCGTAGTAAACGTAGTCCACATCAGCTTGCTTGAGCTTGGTGACCAGTGATGAGAAGTCCTTGTCACCGGCGGTGATGCCTTCGAACATGGCGATTTCAACGCCAGCGTCCTTCAGGGTGTCACGAACCGCGGTGGCAATACCTTCACCGTACTGCTGCTTGTCGTGAACGATGGCCACGCGCTCAGGACTCTGTGAGGCGATGTAGTTGGCGGCAACCGGGCCCTGCATGCTGTCGAGGCCGATCGTACGGAACACCAGTTCATAGCCACGCTCGGTAATTTCCGGGCTGGTGGAAGCCGGCGTCACCATCAGGATGCCTTCATCTTCGTAGATGTCAGATGCGGGCTGGGTAGAGCTGGAGCACAGGTGGCCGATTACAAAACGAACGCCATCGTTGACCAGGCTGTTGGCAACCGTTACGGCCTGCTTCGGGTCACACACGTCGTCGTATTCAACGGCAACGAGCTCTTCGCCCATGACACCGCCATTGGCGTTGATCTGCTCGATCGCCATGCGGGCGCCAGAGAATTGCATGTCACCATACTGGGCAACGGGGCCAGTCATGGGGCCGGCGATACCGATCTGGATTTCTGCGGCGGCGTGGCCGGCACCCATCAGGGCGACGGAAGTACTAACAGCGGTTACGAGTTTTTTTACTGAAGTTCTCATTGAGTCTGTCCTGTTTTATTTCAGGGTTATTCTTGTGTTCTCAGAGAGTTAAAAAAACACCACACCTCACTGCTTGTCAAGCAGATGGCTCTGGAGTTTGCTCCGGAACACGGGCCAGTCTGCAAAGGCAAAACCCGTGCCGCTCTGAACGTTGTCACGCGTCCCTGCCGTCTTCTTCATCCTCTGAGACCAGCACCCGGAAGCTCTCATGTTCGCGGAGCTGATCAAAACTCACGTCTACGGAAGCATCGTCGCGGTATGCCTCGGAAATTTCAATAGCTTTCTTCAAGGTGCTTACTGCGTCCTCCCAGCGGCCGATTTCCGCATAGGCGCATGCCAGCTGATAGTGCGCGTGGCCATTATCCGGTGCAAGCTTCAGCGCGCGTTGGCAGAGACTGATGGCCCACAACGGTTCCTGCATTTCCAGGACAGCGTCGGCCTTGTAACTCAGAGCTTCCACATCATCCGGGCGAAGATCCAGAATCTGGTCGTAGGCGGAAATCTTGTTCTGCTGTGAGGTTTCCTGGCTGGCTTTCAGCCACAGGGAATGCACTTCGTTGGTGCGCTCGATCTCGGCCTGGTTCTGGTGAATGATGTCGGATTTCTGCTTGAGCTGGTCCTCGATGAACTCGAGCCGTTGCTCATACTCGATCACCAGCTCGTTGACCCGTTTTTCGGCCAGACTGGTCAGCTGATTGCGCATGTCCCGGATGGAGTTCCAGCCGATCACCACGAGAATGGAGGTGGCGCCGGCGATCAAGTAAAAGAAGTAGGTAACGGTATCGGTGGCATAGGACATGGTTTTGTCGGCAACGGACAGTTCCTTGTCTACCACCTTTTCGATCAGTTCTGCGCGGGTGTTCTGCATTTCTTTGCGCAACGCTTTGCTCTCTTCTAACAGGTAAAGCTCGATAAAAGGGGTATACATCGGCTTTTCCAGAGTCTTGATGCTCTCTCTCAGGTCTTCTGAGGTGAGTTCTCCCTCTGGCCCCAGTTTATCCTGGGCGAAGAGGGTACCGGCGAACGTCGTCATCAAAAGAAAAGGCAGGAAATACTTGATCATCGGGCGCATTCCGTCCGTCTGTCGTAAGTGGAACAAGTGGGAAACCTTAGCATAGTGGAAGGCCGAAGAAATGCCGGGAATCTCCCTGACTTGCAATCATGGGTGCAAAGACCTCTAATAGTTAGGGGTATAAAGAAATTCCCATGACCGAATCGGAGTATTGCTGTGAACAGTTATGAAGATGTACTGGTAGCTCTCAGGCGGGTTATCCGGGCGACGGACCTTCATTCGAAGCGTCTCAGCAAGCATGCCGGGCTCACGGGGCCCCAGCTGCTGATCATGAGAACGATTCGGGATCTGGGCGAGGTGACTATCGGCACCATTGCGGAAAAGGTCAGTCTCAGCCAGGCGACGGTAACCACCATCCTGGATCGCCTCGAGCATCGGAAACTGGTTTATCGGGTACGCAGCACCCAGGACAAACGTAAGGTTCACGCGCACCTGACCGAGGAAGGTGCAGATCTTCTGGCCCGGGCGCCCAATCCGTTGCAGGAGGATTTCATTCAGAAATTCCAGAGCCTGGCAGAATGGGAGCAAACGATGATCCTGGCTTCGCTTCAGCGGGTGGCCAACATGATGGATGCGGATGATATTGATGCATCACCGGTGCTAACCGTTGGGTCGGTTCTGAAGGATGACGGGTGGAAGGAGAAAGCCTGACCTCAATGAGCCAGGCTTTCTCCTGCCATTAGTGCACCGAAGACCCTTTCCTCGGCTTATTGGCGAAGCACACCTGGAAAACATCGCTGTAATGCTTGGCAAAGTTCACCGCCAGGCCTTCCTTCAGGTACTGCGGCAGCTCCTCATAATCCCCCCGATTGGCTTCCGGCAGGATCAGGTTACTGATTTTCTGCCGACGCGCCGCAATGACCTTCTCTCGAATGCCGCCTACCGGCAGCACCTGTCCGGTCAGGGTGAGCTCTCCGGTCATGGCGATGTTTTGTTGTGGCGCCTCTCCGCGTGCGATCGACAGCAGGGCGGTGGCCATCGTGACACCGGCGCTGGGGCCATCCTTCGGCGTGGCGCCTTCGGGCACGTGCAAGTGCACGAAGGACTTGTCGAAGAACGTCGGGTCGCCTTTGAAGCGCTTGAGGTTTGAGGACACATAGCTGTAGGCGATTTCTGCGGACTCTTTCATGACATCACCCAGCTGGCCCGTCAGTTTAAAGCCGCGTTGTGCGCTGTGAATCCTGGAGGCCTCGATGCTCAGGGTGGCTCCGCCCATGGCGGTCCAGGCCAGGCCAGTGACAACGCCGGTGCCTTTCAGGGATTTCTCTTTCTTGAACGAAGGCTGCCCCAGATAACTCTGCAGATCCGACACGCCCACCTTGACCGGCTGGTCCGGGTTTTCCAGCAGCTTCACGATCCCCTTGCGGAGTATCTTGTGCAGGAGTTTTTCCAGGCTCCGCACGCCGGCCTCTCGCGCATAGCCCTCAATAACCTGCTTGATCGCTGCGTCCGTGATGTTGAGCTGCTTTTTCAGCAGCCCAGCCCGCTTCAGCAGTCTGGGAAGCAGGAAGTGCTTGGCGATGGCCAGTTTCTCTTCCGCGATATAGCCGGACAGACGAATGACATCCATGCGGTCCAGCAGCGGCCGCGGAATCGTGTCCAGCTGGTTCGCGGTGCAGATGAACAGAACCTTTGAGAGGTCCATGCGGACATCCAGATAGTGGTCCAGGAAGTCGCGGTTCTGTTCAGGGTCCAGTGTCTCCAGCAGGGCAGAGGCCGGGTCGCCCTGGAAGGACGCACCGATCTTGTCGATTTCATCCAACATGATGACCGGGTTCGCCACTTTTGAATCTTTCAGTGCCTGGACAAACTTGCCTGGCATGGCGCCGATATAAGTGCGGCGATGGCCTTTGATTTCAGCTTCGTCCCGCATGCCGCCAACGCTGAAGCGATAGAACTTCCGCCCCAGTGCATCCGCCACGGAATGGCCGATCGATGTCTTGCCAACGCCCGGTGGGCCTACCAGCAAGAGGATCGAACCGCTGACCTCGCCCTTGATCGTTCCTTCCGCCAGAAATTCGATGATTCGGTCTTTCACATCGTCGAGGCCGTCGTGATCGCGGTCGAGTATCCGCCTTGCTTCGGCCAGATCGAAGTGATCTTCCGAGTGAACGCCCCAGGGAACCTGGGTCAGCCAGTCCAGATAGTTACGGGTAACGCCATATTCCGGGGAGCCCTGTTCCAGCACCTGCAGTTTTTCGAGTTCATCCCGGAAACGCTCCTGCACAGCCTCGGGCGGTTGCAGCTCTGCCATGCGCTGCTCGAAACGCTCCACGTCTGCGGTCTTGTCGTCCTTGGCCATGCCCAGCTCACGCTGGATGACCTTGAGTTGTTCCTTCAGGAAGAACTCGCGCTGGTGCTTCTGCACCTTGGCGTTAACCTCCTCGCTGATTTCCGACTGCAGCCGAGCGACTTCCTGTTCCTTGCGCATCAGGAGCAGGACCTTTTCCATGCGGCGGAGCAGGGGAACGGTGTCCAGCACATCCTGCAATTCGTTACCCGGAGCGCTGGTCATCGAGGCGCCAAAGTCGGCAAGCGGAGAACTGTCATCCGGCCCGAACCGGGACAGGTACTGTTTTACCTCCTCGCCGTACAGCGGATTGGTGCGCAGCAGCTCCTTGATCGCGCTGATAATGGCCAGGGTGTAGGCCTTGAGTTCGTCTGCCTCTTCTTCCGGTTCTGCCGGATATTCCACTTCAACCAGGTAAGGCGGTTTGCGGCGCAACCACTGGACAATCCGAAAGCGTTGAAGCCCCTGGGCGATGAATTGAACCTTGCCGCTTTCATTCTGGGCATGATGTACGCGCACGGCGCAGCCGACGGTCTCCAGCTGTTCGCTGGCAGGAACGCCTGCCTCCGCATCCTCTTCTTCCACAAAACAGATACCCATGACCTTGTGGTCGGTTTCGCCGACCCGCTTCAGGGTTTCCTGCCACGGATTCTGGTTGACCACCACAGGCTGCACCTGGGCCGGGAAAAACGGACGGTTCGAAACCGGCAGCACGTACATGCGCCGGGGCATCATCTGCTGGGGCAGGGCAAGGCTCTTGCTGTGCTCGTCCTTGCCGATATATTCGGTCACGTCCTCTTCGAATTCCTCTAGTGAATCGTTTTGCGTCTCATCATTCATGCCGCGAGTATCCATCCGGAAAGGTTGTGAATCTGCCCGGGACGGGCTGCTGCGTCGTTGCCCCGGGGCGTTGCTTATTAGCTATGTAACGGCAGATACGGTGATTTCAAGGAGTTGGGTTGGCGCTGTTGGCGCTTGAATTTCCGGGAGTTGGCCCCATGTCTCTGGCAGTTTCCGATGATTCATACGACTTTTCAGGTGCCTTGCATGAGCAACTCTCCGTATATTTTTGACGCTACCATGGAAAACTTTCAGCAGAAGGTGATGGAAGCCTCTGCCAGCACACCCGTTCTGGTCGATGTCTGGGCTGAGTGGTGCGCTCCGTGCAAGCAGTTGATGCCCTTGCTGGAAAAGCTCGCTGAGGATTACCAGGGCGCGTTCATGCTCGCCAAGGTGAACGCGGACGAGCAAGAGCAGCTTACCTCCAGCCTTGGTGTGCGCAGTCTGCCAACGGTCATTCTGGTCAAGAATGGCCAGGCGGTGGATGGATTTAACGGTGCGCTGCCGGAAAACGAAATCCGCAAGGTTCTGGACAAGCATGTTGAAGCGCCAAAGGAGGATCCGTATGACAAGGCCCATCGGATCTGGGAAGAGGGCGATGTTGAGGGAGCGCTGGCCATCCTGTCGCAGATGAACCAGGAGGATCCCGAGAACCTGAAGGTACTGATTGATCTTGCCCAGCTGAAAGCGGAGATGGGTGATCTTGAGACGGCTGAACAGGTACTGGAAAGCCTTCCGCCGGAGGAGAAGATGCAGCACCAGGCAAAGCAGTTGGCGGCCCGCCTGAAGTTTCTCCGGCAGTCTGCCGAGCTGCCACCGATCAAGGATCTCGAAATGGCGCTGGAGCAGGATCCCAAAGACCCGAACGCTCTGCATCAGTTGGCGCTCCACCACGTATTACAGGAGAACAACGCCGAGGCCATGGATCTTCTGATCCGTTTGATGCAGGTGGACAGTAAATACAAGGACGAAGTGGCCAAGACAACGCTGATCGAGCTGTTCGACAAGCTGGGTAACAATAACCCGGATGTGCGGACCTATCGGCGAAAGCTCTATACCCTGATGCACTGATTAGGTTGCTCGGGGAGATCAGAACCCGAGGTTGAATCCGGGGCCGGGTGAATGTCTTCATCCGGCCCTCGTTCAAGCAAACACAATGCTTAAGCTCCCACCCCAGCCAGACAATTGCGAACTCTGCGAACGCCCGGTTGCCAGGCTCACCCGGCACCACCTTATCCCCAAGCACCTGCATCGGAAGAAGCGCTTCCAGAAACTGTTCACCAAAGAAGATCTGATCACCCGAACCCTGTGGGTGTGCAGGCCGTGTCATAACGCCATTCATAAAGCTCGCTCGGAATACGAACTGGGTCTGTACTTCAACACCCGGGAAAAGCTGCTGCAGCTGGAGGAGTTGCGGACGTTTGTTGAGTGGCTCAGGGACAAGCCAGAGGGGTTTGTGCCCAAGTTTGTGAGGCAAAAATAACGAACCTGATCCAATGACTAATAGATGCAGTATTCATAGGCTCATTTATTGGGAGAGGTCATTATGCGTAGTCGAAAAGATGATCGTCGAATTCAGCGATTTCTGGCTTTGAGCGCCCTTATTCTTCTCACTCCATGGATCCTCATTGCCGGCTTGCTGGCGATGGAGAACGTCCAGGATGGGGTTCTGGGTAATGGTGGTCTGCAGGTAGCGTTGATTGGCATTATCGGGGCTGTGTTCGGAGCCCTGGTCTTTTGGGTTATTCCCAACTGGAAAGCGCGTCGTTCCAATCGCTGAAAAGCAAAGCGGCCCCGTCACTGGGGCCGCTTTTTATCACGCCAGGGCCGGCCTTTAGCCGTTGCCCCTCTTCATGGCTTCATACTCATCTTCAAAGAAGAACTTCTCTTCGCCAAAGGCCGGTTCCAGCTCGTGTAGCCAGGTGGCCGTCTCGCTGTACTTGGCGAAGAACGGGCGCTGAACCCAGTCCGGATTACGACCCTGCAGGAAGCGCAGGACGAACACCTTCTCGCCGTTGATTTCAGTTATACCCTGAATCTCCACCTTGCCGGGGCCGGCGCTCATGGAGGGGCCGCGGGCGGTCCGGGCCAGGCCGCTGACCTTTTTCATGGCTTCCCGATAGATGTGGAAGGCTTCGGCGAGAGGTACTTCAAAGTAGTTTTTGGCACCGGTGTCCCGCTCTACAAACATGTAGTAGGGGATGATGCCCAGCTGCACTTCCTTCTTCCACAGTTTTGCCCAGGCGTCGGCATCGTCGTTGACGTGCTTGATCAGCGGGCCCTGGGCTCGGATCTCGGCGCCGGTGGCGCGGATACGTCGGATGGCCTCTTCGGCGATCTCGGTGGTGATTTCCTGCCAGTGGTTGTAGTGGGCCATGATGGCCACGTGCTTGCCGGCGTCCACGAGACGAGCGAACAGATCGATCAGCTCATCCGCATCCTTGTCGGTCACAAAGCGGTAGGGCCAGAAGGTGAGGGCCTTGGTGCCGATGCGGATGGTCTGGATGTGGTCGAACTCGGGCTGCAGCAGTGGCTCGAGATACTGCACCAGGTTCTTGGTTTTCATGACCATTGGATCACCACCGGTCACCAACAGGTCGGTTACCTCGGTGTGCTCCTGCAGGTAGCCGTGGAGCTTCTCGGCTTCGGTGCTGGCCATTTTCAGGTCCTTGTCACCGACAAACTGTGCCCAGCGGAAACAGAAGGTGCAGTAAGAGTGGCAGGTCTGACCCTGGGCCGGGAAAAACAGCACTGTTTCGCGGTACTTGTGCTGAACGCCGTCCAGCACCTCACCGTCGAGCTCCGGCATGTTCATTTCCATCTGGCCTGCCGGGTGCGGGTTCAGTTCATCCCGGATTTCCTTGGCAACCGCCTGGATCTCTTTTTTGTCGGCACCTTCCCGGTGCATTGTTGCCATGCGCTCGTAATGCTCTTCTTTCAACATGCCTTTCTGGGGGAAGACAAGCTGATAGATCGGGTCGTTGGGAACCTTGTCCCAGTTGATCAGTTCATTGATCACATATTCGTTGACCCGGAACGGTAGCACGCTGGCTACCACCTTCATTTCAAACAGCGTCTCCTCAGGGAGATTCTGAATAACTTCAATCTTGTCGAGCTGGCGGTCTGTGTAGACCTTGAAACGCCGTTCCTCGAACTCGGTAGTGGGAATCCGGTTCGGAAAGGTGACGATGGAGTTCATAGATCGCCCTCTGTTGGTGCCAATGACGGAAAAAGTGGTCCGACCACTTTTCGGTGGTTAAAAATCAGGCAGGCGAGTATACATAAACGGGGGATTATTTTCAGGTCTAATTAAAAAGTTCCGGTAAATTAGATGGGTAGAAGAGTTGAAGGCTCAGAATATTCAACAAAAATCGCTAACGGCGGCGAATGTGTAGCGAATTGCGGCGAGGATATCGTTTAGCGTGGTAATCAATTTTCCGGTTGATAAGAATGCTACGACATTGGTCGCAGTCTGGTTGTCTGATGGTCCAAAAACGGTCATTCTTCCGTAAGTAACCGCAAAGAGCGCCCCTGAAATGGATTTGGATAGGGTGTAAATTGAATTTAGCGTTAAAAATGTAGTAAAAAGACGACAAAATGGGTTGGCTGATCCGCGCGCTTCATCGGCATACCGATCATTCGTGGGGCCAAAAGCCCGTAAATCGGGTGCGATCGGGCAGGAAAAGTGTGAAAGCTGTTCTATGCTTTGTACAGGTTCTGTGTACTGGGAGCCGGTACACCTGTCAGGCTGACATACCCACAACAAAACACTGCATTTCATCGCAGCTTATCGACACCGCAACGCGCCCGGCTGCTGATCGTGGCGGCGCTGCACTTTTTGATGCCAAGGGGAGGGTTTGATGTACCAGGACGATGATCCCATTGAAACCAGTGAATGGCTGGACGCGCTGGAATCTCTGATCGAGAACGAAGGCGTAGACCGGGCCAAATACATTCTTGAGAGGCTCTCTGAACGGGCGAGCCGTGACGGAACCGAACTGCCATATTCCATTACCACGCCATTCCGGAACAGTATTCCTGTGTCCCAGCAGGCGCCGATGCCCGGCGACCTCTTCATGGAGCGCCGTATTCGCTCCCTGATCCGCTGGAATGCCATGGCCATGGTTATGCGCGCCAACCAGCGTCCCGGAGATCTTGGCGGCCATGTCTCCTCGTTCTCGTCGGCTGCGACCCTCTACGATGTTGGCTTTAACTACTTCTTCCATGGTGGCGACGAAAAGCGCGAATCCGATCTGGTTTATTTCCAGGGGCACTCATCTCCGGGCATCTATGCACGTTCCTATCTTGAAGGCCGGTTCGATGAAAAAGATCTCGACAAGTACCGCGAAGAGGTAGATGGCACCGGCCTTTCGTCTTACCCGCACCCCTGGTTGATGCCGGATTACTGGCAGTTCCCCACGGTTTCCATGGGTCTGGGCCCGATTCAGGCCATTTATCAGGCCCACGTAATGAAGTACCTGGACAGCCGGGAGCTCATCGAGATGGGCGATCGCAAGGTCTGGTGCTTTGTCGGTGACGGCGAGTGTGACGAGCCGGAAACCCTGGGGTCTATCTCCATGGCCGGCCGGGAAAACCTCAGCAACCTGATCTTTGTGGTTAACTGCAACCTTCAGCGTCTGGACGGCCCAGTCCGTGGTAATGGCAAGATTATCCAGGAACTTGAGGGTGTCTTCCGCGGTGCCGGCTGGAACGTGTTGAAGGTCGTTTGGGGTCGCCACTGGGATCCCCTGTTCGAGAGGGACAAAGAAGGGAAGATGCAGCGCGTCATGGACGAGGTCTGTGACGGCGACCTTCAGAACTTCAAGAGTAATGGCCCGGCCTATACCCGTAAGAATTTCTTCGGCAAGTACCCCGAAACAGCCAAGCTCGTTGAGGACCTGTCGGATGAGGAGATCAACAAGCTCAACCGGGGTGGCCATGATCCTTACAAGATCTATGCAGCCTTCCATCATGCCATCAATAAGAACGGTGGGCGTCCGACCGTCATACTGGCTCATACCATCAAAGGCTATGGCTTTGGTGAGGCCGGCGAGGCGCAGAATACCGCTCACTCTCTGAAGAAGCTCGATATCGAGCAGCTTAAATCGTTCCGCGACCGCTTTGCAGTGCCGCTGAAGGATGAGGAGCTCAAGGACGTTCCCTACTACCGGCCAGCGCCGGATAGCCCGGAAATCGTCTACATGAAGAAGCGCCGGCAGGAATTGGGTGGTTTCTATCCCAAGCGCCGCAAGGATTGCCAGCCGCTGCAGATTCCTGATCTGGACATCTTCAAAGCGGTACTGGAGGGCTCCGGCGACCGGAAGATCTCCACCACCATGGCCTTCGTCCGTATCCTGACAGCTCTGACCAAGGACAAGCGCATCGGCAAGCGTGTGGTACCCATCGTGCCCGACGAAGCCCGTACCTTCGGTATGGAAGGCATGTTCCGTCAGCTCGGCATCTACACCGCCGAGGGCCAGAAGTATGTGCCGGAAGACCGTGACCAGATCATGTACTACCGGGAAGACAAGAAAGGCCAGATTCTTGAGGAAGGCATCAACGAAGACGGCTCCATGGCAGCGTGGATGGCGGCAGCGACCTCCTACAGCACCAACAACTTCCCGTTGATTCCGTTCTACATCTTCTATTCCATGTTCGGTTTCCAGCGGGTTGGCGATCTGGCGTGGGCATCCGGTGACATCCAGGCCCGTGGTTTCCTGATCGGCGGTACCGCCGGCCGGACCACCCTGAACGGCGAAGGCCTGCAGCACCAGGACGGCCACAGTCACGTGCTGGCCAACACCATTCCGAACTGTAAAGCCTACGATCCGGCTTATGGTTATGAAATGGCGGTCGTGCTCCGCAAGGGTATGAAGGAGATGTTCGAGGACAACCAGAACGTCTTCTACTACCTGACCATCGAAAACGAGAACTACGAACAGCCTGCCATGCCCAAGGATTGCGAAGACGGCATTATCAAGGGCATGTACAAGTTCGAGTCTGTTGAAACCAAGGGCAACAAGAAGACGCCTCGGGTTCAGTTGCTTGGTGCGGGCGCTATCCTCAACGAGGTGCGCGCTGCCGCCCAGATGCTGAAAGACGACTGGGGTGTTGCCTCCGATGTGTGGAGTGTTACCAGCTTCAACGAGCTCGCCCGTGAGGGCCTGCACGTAGAGCGCTGGAACCGCCTGCACCCAGATGACAAGCCGAAGAAGGCGTATGTTACCCAGTGTCTGGAGAAGCAGACCGGGCCAGTGGTTTCTTCCACCGATTACATCAAGCTGCACTCCGAGCAGCTCCGGGCGTTCATCCCGAAAACCTTCCTGACCCTGGGCACCGACGGCTTTGGCCGCAGCGACACCCGGGAAAAGCTGCGCAGCTTCTTTGAAGTCGACCGTTACTACGTAACAGTCACGGCGCTGTCAGCTCTGGCCAAGGACGGTGAGGTGAAGAACGATGTGGTTCTCGAAGCCATGCGCAAGTACGGAATCGATCGCAACAAAACGAACCCGGTGCTGAGCTAAGGAGACCGCCATGAGTGAACAGGAAATCAAGGTTCCGGATCTCGGCGGTGCGGATGAGGTCGAGGTTATCGAAATCACCGTCAGCGCAGGGGATTCGGTTGAAGCAGAAGATCCGATTCTGACCGTAGAGTCAGACAAGGCCTCCGTGGAGCTGCCGTCGCCCGGAGCCGGCAAGATTACCAAGATCACCGTTAAGGTGGGCGACAAGGTCAAGGAAGGCGACGTCGTAGGGATGATGGAAGCCAGTGCCGATGGTGGTGGCTCTGACGATTCCAAGAAAGAGCCGGAAGGAAAAGCTGAGGAAAAGAGCGAAGCCAAGGAGCAGGAGAAATCCGAAGAGAGCAAGCCGGCGCCGAAGAAGGCTTCCGGTGGCTCACGCAAGGAGACCGTGAAGGTTCCTGCGCTGGATGGCTTCGACAATGTTCCGGTAATCGAAATCAATGTCGCCGAAGGCGATACCATCGAGGCTGACGATCCGCTGGTTACCGTGGAATCGGACAAGGCCACCATGGAGATTCCCTCGCCGTACTCGGGCAAAGTGGGCAAGATCCTGGTGTCCGAGGGTGACAAGCTCTCCGAGGGCCATGAGCTGCTGGAGATGACCGTTCAGGAAGAGGGCGGCGAATCGGAAGACGACTCCGAGCCGGCGTCTGAAGAACCGGCGAAGGAAGCGAAGTCGGAGCCCGAGTCCGAAGAGAAGCCAAAGCAGCAAGTAGAGTCTGCCCCTGAACCTCAGGGTGCAACCTATGAGCCGCCCACGCCTGGCGCGAAGGTCCATGCTGGCCCTGCTGTTCGCAAGCTGGCCCGTGAGCTGGGTGCCGATCTGGCCCGCATCAAGGGCTCTGGCCCGAAGAGCCGGATTATCAAGGACGATGTCCACGCCTATGTGAAGAGCCAGCTGAAGCAGGCTCAGCAGGGTAGCGGTGTTGCCACCGGCTCCGGTATCCCCGGGGTCAAGCTGCCAGACTTCAGCCAGTTTGGTGAAGTGAAGCGTGAGGCCATGTCGCGGATGATGTTCGCTACGGCCAACAACATGCAGCGCAGCTGGCTGAACGTGCCTCACGTCACCCAGTTCGAGGATGCGGACATCACCGACATGGAGGATTTCCGCAAGGCCCAGAAGGCAGCCGGCGAGAAGAAGGGCGTGAAAATGACGCCGTTGCCGTTCCTGCTGAAGGCCTGTGCCACGGCGCTGGCAGAACTGCCCCAGTTCAACGTGTCCCTGGACATGGAGCGCAAGGAGGTGGTTCGCAAGAAGTACATTCACATCGGGATTGCGGTGGATACGCCCAACGGGCTGATGGTGCCGGTTATCAAGGATGTGGACAAGAAGGGCTTGTGGGAGCTTGCTGCCGAGAGCGCCGAGCTTGCCCAGAAAGCCCGGGACAAGCAGTTGAAGCCGGCAGAGATGCAGGGTGCCTGTTTTACCATCACCAGTCTGGGTGGTATTGGCGGCACGGCATTTACGCCGATCGTGAATACGCCGGAGGTGGCGATACTTGGGGTTTCCAAGGCGGCGATGAAGCCGGTTTGGGATGGCAAGGAGTTCCAGCCCCGGTTAATGCTGCCGTTGTCGCTGTCTTACGATCACCGTGCAGTAAACGGGGCGGATGCCGCCCGGTTTACCACGGTGCTCAGTCAGCTTCTTGGGGATATTCGTTCCCTTCTGCTGTGATAGGAAGCTAGTTGTCACCCAGCCTGAGGGTTGGGTGGCGCGACAAAGGCCGGTGCGGCTTTTCAGAACACGCTACAAGCACATCCCTGTGCGCTTGTTTCGGGCCATCCCTGGCCCTCTACAGTTCTGAAAAGCCGCACCGGCCTTTGTCGTTCTGGCTCTTTCCTGATCGCTTTTTCGCACAAACAAAAACCCCGGCCGGAGCCGGGGTTTCTGCTGAGTTAACTAACTTCTAACGGAAGGATTAGAAGCTGTATTGTGCTACGTACATGAGACGATTTGCGTCGCCGTCGGCTCCGCCTTGGCTTTCAGTTTCCAGATTCTCGAACTGTACGCCCATGCTAACCTTATCAACCGGGCTCCACATATAGTTGATATACATGGACGTGTTCTGCTCAGTCGTGGTTGCTGCGTCTGCTCCGGCAAAGTTGCTACCCGCGCGATATACATACGCATTGGCGCCATCTGCATAGTTGATCGCACCCTGGATTGAGATCATATCGGTAATGGCAATTTTACCAGCCAGGAAACCGGCAAAACCGATGGCTGAATCATCGGCCGAACCTGTGTCGTAAGCTGTTTGCTTGGCCATGACGGCTGCTGCGTAAGAAAATCCACCCTGTGAATCTTCAAACTTTGCAGTCAGTGCAGGAGAGCTGGCGACGGTGCCTCTATCTTGGCCCGGTGTTGGCTCTAGCTGTTGCGTTCCGTCGGGTTGAAGTGTAAGAACCGGAGCTACGCCTACTACTCCGCCGTAGTCGATAGCATTCTCCAGTGAAACGGAGAACGGGCCGCTCATGTAGGTGATTTGCTCGGTACGGTCTTGTGCACCAGCAGTACCCGGAACGCCATCGAAGTCCACGTTAGCAGTGTTGCCGACCCAGGAGTTACAGTTGGACCAGTACCGACCAATTCTGACATTGTTGTATTCGCCATAAGCGTGGCGCAGGCGCGGATCAAGGCTGGCGCTATTGCTGAAGTCGAATTCGACAACAACTTTGACCCCTTCCGGATTAACCACAGAAAGACCGACACGGCTGGTATTTGCGTCCATGCCAAAATGGCCGTCGGCTGTGTCAGCGTCGCCTTTTGTGATTTTGGCAAAGTTACCGGCGCGACCGCCGTTAGAAATTTCTTCGTCGATTTGTCAATCTCAGTTTGTTGCTTTGCATCGTTGTTGTCTCTACACATTTTTGTTGTTGGACCCAAAAACAAGGTAGTTACGAATTCGTGACAATTTAAATAAATTCATGCAGAAATTAGACGAATGTCTATAACAGCTTTTCGTTCATATACAGACATCTGCAGTTGCCAATGAGGCGTAAAGTTGTTCCATGACGTCCGAAAGTACAGTTATTGAGTCAGCCACGTTCGCGTTTCTTGATATTGAAACCACCGGCGGTAATTCAGCCCGGGACCGGATTACCGAGATTGGTATCCGGTTCTGGCAGGCCGGCGAGGTGGTGGGTGAGTGGCAGACGCTGCTGAATCCGGAAACGCGGATATCCCCGTTTATCGAGAACTTTACCGGCATTTCCAATGAAATGGTCGCCGATGCCCCGTTGTTTGAAGAGGTGGCGGATGAGCTGGAGGAGCAACTCAAGGGCAAGGTGTTTGTCGCTCACAATGCCCGCTTTGATTACGGTTTTATCAAATCCGAATTCCGCAGACTGGGGCGCCTGTTCTCAGCGAAGGTGTTGTGTACGGTAAAGCTTTCCCGGCGGCTGTATCCGGAATTCCGGCGGCATAACATGGACGCGCTGATTGCCCGCCATGGCCTTGCCCGGGTTCAGCGCCACCGGGCCATGGGCGATGTGTCCGCCATGCTTGCGTTCTTTGAGCATGCACGTTCGGAAAAAGGCGACGGGAAGTTAGATAAGGCTCTCCGAGAGCTGCTGCAACGGCCGAGTATTCCTTCCCACCTTCCGTCGGATACGCTTCAGGACCTGCCCCGGGGCCCTGGGGTATATCGGTTTTACGGCGAAAACGATGTACTTCTATATGTGGGCAAAAGCACCAATATTGCCCAGCGGGTGGCCTCGCACTTTTCCGGCGATCATAACTCTGCCCGTGGTGTAAGAATGTCCGAGAGTCTGCGCCGTGTTGAGTGGACGGAAACTGCCGGCGAGCTTGGCGCGCTCCTGCTGGAACTCAAGCAGATCAAGACCCTGAAGCCTCTGTTCAACCGTCGCTCCCGGGCGGCCAAGAATCTGGTGAGCATTGAGCTGTCGAAAAACGAGGCGGGGTATCTCCAGGCGCGCCTGGTTCGTGAAATCGAGCCCCACCGGTTGGGGGACTATTTCGGGTTGTTTCGCAGCAAGCGGGATGCCGAGCGGGCATTGAGCGGCATCGCGGCCAAGAATGAATTGTGCAACCGGCTACTCGGCCTGGAGCCGGAGCACGAGGGTCCTTGTTTCCAGCGCGCACTGGGGCGCTGCAAGGGCGCCTGTGAGGAACTCGAGAATGTCGAGCGCTATAACCTCAGGGTGCAGATTGCCTTCCACGGCCTGCGACTGAAAACCTGGCCCTGGAAAGGGCCGGTCGGGATCGTTGAGCGGGATGAGCGGTCCGGGCGCACGGACATCCTGGTGGTTTATAACTGGATGCATGTAGCCACCCTCCATGAAGAGGAGGAACTGGCGGATCTCTCACTCAGTGGCCAGGCAGTCACCTTTGACCTGGATTCCTACAAACTTCTGATCGGCGCCCTCATGGACAGAAAAAAGGGCGGGCACGAACGGCAGCAGGTGATCGAATTGCCTGCCATCGGGGAACCGGATGTTCTTATGCCGTGAGTGGCGTATTATGGTGCAAGAGTCCGCACACCTACTTACTTGTTTGGTGCGGCCACTCAACTATTTTTAATTGCTTAGCCGCTTTCCCGAGAGAGATTTATGAATAAAGAACCCGTCAGCCGCGAACTGTTCGATGAAGTCATGGTGCCCAACTACGCTCCCGGTTCCATCATTCCGGTGCGAGGAGAGGGCTCCCGGATCTGGGATCAGGAAGGCCGCGAGTTCATCGATCTCCAGGGCGGCATCGCAGTGACCTGCCTGGGCCATTCCCATCCGGGGCTGGTGGGCGCGTTGCACGATCAGGCTGAGAAAATCTGGCACCTGTCCAACGTGATGACTAACGAACCCGCCCTGCGTCTGGCGAAAACTCTGTGTGACCTCACCTTTGCCGAGCGCGTGTTCTTCGCCAACTCCGGAGCCGAGGCCAACGAAGCGGCGTTCAAGCTGGCCCGTCGGTACGCCTGGGAGCATCACGGTAAAGAGAAGAACGAGATCATTTCGTTCAAGAATTCGTTTCACGGGCGCACCCTGTTTACCGTGAGCGTAGGCGGCCAACCCAAGTACCTGGAAGGTTTCGAGCCGGCACCCGGCGGCATTCACCATGCCGAGTTCAACGATCTGGAATCCGTGAAGAAACTGATCTCGAAGGAGAAAACCTGTGCCATCGTGGTTGAGCCCATTCAGGGTGAGGGTGGTGTTATGCCCGGCGACCAGGCATTCCTTCAGGGGCTGCGAGATTTGTGCGACGAAAATGACGCATTGCTGGTGTTTGATGAGGTTCAGTCCGGCGTTGGCCGAAGTGGCCACTTCTACGCCTATCAGATGTATGGCGTGGTGCCGGATATTCTCTCCAGTGCCAAGGGGCTTGGCGGCGGTTTTCCGGTCGCAGCCATGCTGACCACGGCCAAGGTTGCAGCCAGCCTGGGCGTCGGTACTCACGGTAGTACCTACGGCGGTAACGCACTGGCCTGCGCCGTGGCGCAGCGGGTAGTGGATACCGTCAGCCAGCCGGAGATTCTCAAGGGTGTGAAAGCCCGTTCCGACAAGCTCCGCAAGGGCATGATGGATATTGGCGAACGCTACGGCGTGTTCACCGAAGTGCGCGGTGCCGGCCTGCTGCTCGGTTGCGTGCTCACCGAGAAATGGCAGGGCAAGGCCAAGGACTTCCTGAACGCCGGGCTGGAAGAGGGCGTGATGGTTCTGGTGGCCGGCGCAAACGTGATTCGTTTGGCGCCATCCCTGATTATCCCGGAACCGGACATTGAATTAGCCCTCGAGCGTTTCGAAGCGGCAGTGAAAAAACTGACGGCCTAAGGAGATCTTATGTGGCTGGTACGTCCGGCTGAGCCGGATGATCTGGACCAGATTCTCGCCATTGCGGGCACCCAGTGTGCCCGTCTTTCTTCCACCCTGCCCAAACAGGGCGACGCCCTGGCCTACAAGATCGAGCAGTCCCTGGCGTCGTTTGCCGGCCGGATCAGCGCAGAGGATGACCCTCCCAGGTTCCTGTTCGTGCTTGAGGACACTGAGACCGGAGACATCGCCGGCACGGCCGGTATCGATGCCCATGCCGGCAATGGCCAGCCTTTTTACAGTTACCGGCGGGATGCCCTGATCCATGCCTCCCATGAACTGGGAGTGTCCCGCCGTGTGGAGGTGTTGTACCCCTCCCACTCGCTGACCGATGTATCGCTGCTGTGCTCTTTCTCGATCCGCCCGGGGCTGCAGGGTACGGATGCGTTCGAGTTGCTGTCGCGGGCCCGGATTCTGTTTATTGCTGATCACCGTGAATGGTTTGCCCAGCGTATGGCCGTGGAAATCCAGGGCGTTCAGCTGGACGACGGGAGCGTGCCCTTCTGGGACAGCCTTGGCCGGCATTTCTTTAATATGGATTTTGAAACGGCGGACCAGTACTCCGGGCAGCTCAGTAAAACCTTCATCGCAGAGCTCATGCCGCCCAATCCCATTTACGTGACGCTGCTGAGTGAATCGGCCCAGAAGGCGATGGGTCAGCCGCACCAGATTACTGTACCCAACTTTGAGTTGCTCCAGCGGGAAGGGTTCCAGCCGGGAAACTATCTGGACATTTTTGATGCCGGTCCGGTTCTTGAAGCTCGTACCGACAGCCTGAAAACCCTCGTGACCAGTCACCCGAAGGAACTTCATGGGACCAACGAGGACACCGGCGAAACCTGTCTCATTGCCGCCGGCGAGGGTGAACAGTTTCGCTGCACCCTGACACCGGTCGCCGAAACACTGGACGACAAACTCAAGGTGCCGGTCTCGACCTGGCATACGCTGAACCGGACCGCGGGTGACCGGGTAAGGATCGCGCCGCTATGACCTATTCGGGCACCGAGGACGCAGTTACGTATCAATCCGCCGGGATCACGGAGGCGACACCATGCTGGTAATTCGCCCGTTGCAGGAAAACGATCTGGACGACCTGTATGCCATGGCCCAAAGCGCCGGGAAGGGGCTGACCACCCTGCCGGCGGATCGCGAGCTGCTGCAGAAGAAGATCAATCACGCCCGTGAAACCTTCAACCAGCGCATTGCACCGGAAGCAGGGCTCTATCTCTTCGCTCTGGAGGATACCGAACGCAAGAAAACGGTCGGTATCAGCGGTATCCAGGCTCGCGTTGGTCTGGATGAAGTTTTCTACAATTACCGTCTGAGCGTCACCGTCAATGCCTCGAAAGAGCTGGGTGTGCACGTGCGGACTCCAACGCTGCATCTGTCAAACGACATGACCGATACCAGCGAAATCTGCTCCCTGCTGCTCTCCGATGAGTACAAAGGCGGAGGCAGCGGCCTGCTGCTTTCCCGCTGCCGGTTCATGTACCTGGATGAATTCCGCAAACACTTCTCGGAAAAAATCTTCGCGGAAATGCGGGGCGTGTCGGATGCCAACGGCCGGAGCCCTCTGTGGGACGCGCTGGGAACCAAATTCTTCGACATGGAGTTCAGCGAAGCGGACATGCTCTCGGGGCTGGGCAACAAGTCGTTTATTGCCGAGTTGATGCCCAAGTATCCGATATACCTGTCCATGTTGCCGGATTCCGCACGTGCCGTGATCGGCCGGGTCCATGACAACACCGCTCCGGCACTCCGGATGCTTCAGTCCGAGGGGTTCAACTTCAACGGACTGGTAGACATATTTGATGGCGGGCCCGTGGTTGAAGCCTTCGTTCACAATGTCCGGACGGTTCGCGAAGGCATGAACCGGCACGCCATGGTCACTCGCAAACCGGTCAACCTGGACGTTCCATCTGAGGAGCGGGTCATGGTTTCGAACCGCTCATTCCGGGATTTCCGGGTGACTACCGTGCCGATAGATTGTATCGGACCGGATACCGTCAGCCTGCCACCTGAAGTTGCCGAAGCCTTGCAGATTGAATCTGGCGATCCGGTTCGCCTGGCCCCCTTGAAAGACTCGGGGCTGCTGACCAAACATAGTTATAGAAGCTCAGTACCGGGAGGTGCATCGAAATGGCAAAGCTGACGGGTGAACTGTTTATCGACGGGCTCTGGCTACCGGGCCACGGGCCGGTATTCGAATCTGTCCAGCCGGTGACCGGTGAAACACTCTGGGATGGCGAAAGCGCCAATCTGGAGGATGTGGATGCGGCCGTTCGTGAAGCCCGCAATGCCTTTGTGAAGTGGCAGCGCAAGAGCTTTGCCGAACGCCAGGCCGTTGTTGAAGCCTTTGGTGAACTGCTTGAGGCTCACAAGGAAGAGCTGGCACACCAGATTGGCCTGGAGACCGGCAAGCCGCTGTGGGAATCCCGCACGGAAGTGGCGGCGATGATCGGCAAGATCGGCATTTCCGTGAAAGCCTACAACGACCGTACCGGGACATCTGAATCCGATGTTGCCGGTGGTCACGCCGTGCTCAGGCACCGGCCCCACGGGGTCGTTGCGGTTTTCGGCCCCTACAACTTTCCAGGGCATTTGCCGAATGGCCACATAGTGCCGGCTTTGCTCGCCGGTAACACGGTGGTGTTCAAACCGAGTGAGCTGACCCCGGGGGTCGCCGAGCTGACGGTAAAACTCTGGGAGAAGGCCGGCATTCCCGATGGAGTGATCAACCTCGTCCAGGGCGCTTCTGCCACGGGCAAATCCCTGGCCGGCCACCCGTTGATTGACGGCCTGTTCTTTACCGGCAGTTCTACCGTGGGTCATCTGTTGCACAAACAGTTCGGTGGCCAGCCTGAGAAAATCCTGGCCCTGGAGATGGGCGGCAACAACCCGCTGATCGTTCAGGATGTGGCTGATGTGGATGGTGCAGTGCACCATGCCCTGCAGTCGGCCTTCCTGTCGGCCGGTCAGCGCTGTACCTGTGCACGTCGCCTGCTGGTACCCAAGGGCAAGAAAGGTGACGCGTTCATCGACCGGCTGGTGGAAGTCTCCGCCCGAATCAAGGTCGGCGAGTTCGATGCCGATCCGCAGCCGTTTATGGGCTCCGTGATTTCCGCGGAGGCCGCCGAAAAACTCCTGGCGGCCCAGGCCAGCCTGCTTGAGAAGGGCGGCAAATCCCTGCTGGAGATGAAGTCCCTGAAGTCCGGAACCGGCCTGCTGTCGCCTGGTATCGTGGATGCCACAGGTCTGGACGTGACCGATGAAGAGTTCTTTGGCCCCTTGCTGAAGGTGTATCGCTACAAGAGCTTTGATGATGCACTGGCACTGGCGAACGATACTCACTACGGGCTGTCAGCGGGCATCCTGACGGACGACCGGAAACTCTATGAACGGCTGGTGGAAGAAGTGCGCGCCGGTATCGTGAACTGGAACCGGCCGCTGACCGGCGCCAGCAGCGCGGCGCCCTTTGGTGGTGTTGGCGCCAGTGGCAATCATCGCCCGAGCGCCTACTACGCTGCCGACTACTGTGCCTGGCCCATGGCTTCTCTGGAGGCCGGCAAGAGTGAGATGCCAGAGTCTCTGGCACCCGGCCTCAATTTCGATTAACGGAACCCAGTGCCATGGTGAAACACGCGGTTGAAGCAAACTTCGATGGTCTGGTCGGTCCCACCCACAATTACGCGGGACTGTCCTGGGGCAATGTAGCCTCCAAATCCAATGTCAGTTCCGTCTCGAATCCGAAAGAGGCGGCACTGCAGGGCCTGGCCAAAATGAAGCGCCTTGCGGACCGGGGCTATGTGCAGGGCGTTCTGCCTCCCCATGAGCGGCCGCATATTCCGACACTTCGGGCCCTGGGGTTCGAAGGTCCGGACGCTCGCGTTCTCGAGCAGGCGGCCAAATCCAGTCCATCGATCCTGGCGGCAGTCTCTTCTGCGTCGCCGATGTGGACGGCCAATGCGGCCACGGTATCGCCGAGTGCCGATACCTCTGACCATCGCGTGCATTTCACTCCGGCCAACCTGAGCGCCAAGTTCCACCGTTCCATTGAGCATGCGGTGACCGGACGGGCTCTGAAATCCATTTTTGCCGACGAGAGCTATTTTGCGCACCATCCGGCGCTGCCATCAGTGAGCCACTTTGGCGATGAGGGCGCGGCCAACCACACCCGGTTGTGTGCCGGTTACGGTGAGCCCGGCGTGGAACTGTTTGTGTATGGCCAGATGGCGTTCAACGAGCAGGCTCCGGCTCCGAAGAAATACCCGGCACGGCAAACGCTTGAGGCATCCCAGGCGGTGGCACGGCTGCATGGTCTCAGGGACCAGAATGCGGTGTTTGCCCAACAGAATCCGGACGCCATTGATGGCGGCGTTTTCCACAACGACGTGATAGCGGTGGGCAACGGTAATACGCTTTTCTACCATGAAATGGCGTTTCTTAACGAAGCGCAGGTGCTGGCGGACATCAGGGAGCGGCTCACCGGTGCCGAGCTGGAAGCGGTCCGGGTCAGCAGTGCCGATGTGCCGCTGGAAGATGCCGTGGCCTCCTACCTGTTCAACAGTCAGTTGCTGAACACACCCGACGGCATGCTGCTGGCGGTGCCCGGCGAGTGCCGAGAAGTGGCTTCGGTCAGCCGTTATCTGGATGGCCTGGTGAAGTCCGGCGGGCCGATCACCGCGGTGGAAGTGTTCGACGTCAAGCAGTCTATGCGCAATGGCGGTGGCCCGGCCTGTCTGCGGTTGAGGGTGGTGCTCAACGACGATGAGCTGAAAGCCATCAACCGGGGTGTGTTGCTCACCGATGAACTCTATGAGCGCCTGACCACCTGGGTGGAAGCCCATTACCGGGATGAACTCAGCCAGAACGAGCTTGGCGATCCGATGTTGCTGGAGGAGGTTCGCAAAGCCCTGGACGAACTCACCGGGATCATGGGCCTGGGCTCCATCTACGATTTCCAGCTCTAGCAGCCTGCCGGGCTGCGAGTTGTCAGGCAGAAATCGACGACGTCAGCATATCCATGGTGTGCCGGATCAGCTGCTCGGCCGGAAACGCCGGGTTACCCTCGCCCATTTCCGACTGGCAGAGCAGGATCACCCCGTGCAGGGCCCCGCGCAGGTACAGTGCGGTCTGAACGGGGTCGTTGATCCGGTCGCGGTTCATGGTGCCGTCCCGTAGCCCCAGTTCGATGGCCCCCACCATCAGCTCCATCAGGTCTGATTTGGAGCACAACATTTCCTCTGCCTGACTTTCGTCTGCCTCTGCCATGGCGGTGGACGCCTTGGTCAAAGCCGAGAAGTAATCCGGTTCCTCCAGATAGAAGCGATAATAGGATTCTCCCATCGCCCGGATCTGGCTCAGCCCGTTATCCGCGGTCTGTCTTGCCTCTTCAAATCGACGGAACAGGCTATGGCCCGCCCTGAGCATAATGCCCCTCTGTATCGCAGCCTTGTCCTTGAAGTACACGTACAGCAAGGCCCGGCTAAGGCTGGCGGTACGGGCGATGTCGTCCATGGACGTGCGTTCGTAGCCCTTTTCCGAGAACACCAGTTCGGCGGCGTCCAGGATGGTGTCGTAACGGGCCTGTTTCTCACGCTCGCGACGGGTTTTCAGCGGTTCGCTCATTCAATCATCCGGTAAGTTGGCAACAGCACGCATAGGATACCTGAAATCGAATCAAACCCGATTATTGACAAAATGTCAAAGAATGACATGATGTCTAAATCAATCATCGGGTTTCTCCAGGGACAGGACCCCGCCAACTACACAAGCAAGGATGAAAGGAAGAGTCATGACACCACTTCGAATCCCCGTTGCCATCGTTTCTCTTGCGGTTTTTTCACTGTTTCTGTCGGGCTGTAAAGCCAGTGACGTAGCCCCGGAGTCCGGGCAGCAGAAGGTTTCAGTGCGTGTGTCTGAAGTTTCCGACGGCGAGAGCCAGGATATGCCGCTGCGGTTTTCCGGAATTGTTCGTGCTACCCAGCGAGCGACACTGACCTTCCAGGTCAGTGGCACCCTCAAGGAGCAGGCGGTGGAGCTCGGTCAGAAGGTGCAGGCCGGTGATCTGCTCGCCCGGGTCTACAATCCTGGCCTGGAGCCGGCCCGGGATTCTGCCAGGGCCCGCCTGGAAGAGTTGAGAACCCAGTATCAGCAGGCTCAGCGGGAGTGGGAGCGCTCCAGCCGATTGCACGAGCGCGGTGTGGTGTCCGAACAGACGCTGGAGCAGCTCGCAGCTCGGCGGGACTCCCTGGAGGCGAGCGTCGCAACGGCGCGGGCGTCCCTGGCGGAGGCAACCCAGCTGCTCGAGGAAAGTACACTTCGGGCGCCCTTTTCCGGACGGGTTGAAGCCCTGCTGGTGGAGCGGGACGAATTCGTGGCGGCCGGACAGCCGGTGATGCGGCTTTCCTCGCCCGAGGGCCGTGAGGTAGAGGTGCGGGTACCGGCGTATCTGCTGGATCATGTCGAGCTGGAGCAAACCTTGCCTGTCTGGTCCGTCCAGGACCGCAGCCGCCCGCCACAATCCGGTTCGGTGGTCGAGATTGCCCAGGCCAGCGCCATTCGCGGCGAGCTGCATCCGGTTCTGGTGAGCCTGCCGGTAAACACCCTGGAGCCCGGCCAGCCGGTAGAAGTGGGCATCACGCCTGTTCGGGAATCTGCCATCACAGTGCCCCTGCTGTCGGTGATCCGCAACGCCGAGGGCGTCAGTGTGTTCCGGGTCCGGGATAATGTGGCCTCCCGTGTTGCGGTGGAAGTCGACCGGGTCGTGGGCGAGCGGGTGGTGGTTACCTCTGGCGATTTGTCCCCGGGTGACCTGGTGGTTTATGCCGGCATGACACGGCTGGCGGACGGTGATGCCGTGGAGGTGCGCTGATGACCCGCCGGCTTCTGAACTGCCAGCGTCTGCTGGGCATGGTGGTGACCATGCTCTGCCTGTTGGGTATCGCGGCTTACAGCACCATGCCACGCCAGGAAGACCCGTCGTTTCCCTACCGGGCCGGCCTGATCAGCATCAACTATCCGGGTGCCAGCGCCGAGGCCGTTGAACGGCTCGTACTCAGGCCCCTGGTGGATGAACTTCGGCAGGTGGAGGAGGTGGATTATACCCAGTCCACCGCCCGTACCGGCGTTGCCATCGTGCGCCTGCGCCTGAATGACGACATCTACGACACCGACCCCGCCTGGGACCGAGTGCGCCAGGCCATGGAGCGCGCGAAGCAGGACTTCCCGGACGATGTGGGCCGGATGGTACTTGATGACCGTCTAATCGATATTCCTGCCATCGTCATGGCCGTAGGTGGCTCGCCCTCGGTAACGGAACTATCCGACGTTGCTGAACGGTTGAAGCAGAACCTCTCGGATTTGCCGGGGGTTTCCCGGATTGAGCTGGAAGGCGATGCAGACGAGCAGATTACCCTGGCACTGGACGATGCCGCGCTCTTCCGGCTTGGTATCTCACCGGCGCGGGTGCTGGACACGCTGGCGCGGCGAAACCAGACCATTCCCGGCGGCTTCGTGGTGGTCAATGGCCGCCGCCTGTCGGTCCTTCCCAACAGCGAGTTTGCCGATATTGACGCCATCCGCGCCACGCCCATTGAACTTCCGGATGGCTCCCAGGTGCCCCTGGCCGCGGCAGCGGATGTCTGGCGTGGACCAGTAGAACCCAGACAGCCGGAAACCTGGTACGACGGCGAACGGGTGGTGCTGGTCTCCATCATTATGGAAGAGGGCACCACCGATGCGATCCGCTTTGGTCAGCGGGTGCGCGAACGCATGGAGCAGATTCGCGGAGACTTTGAACCCTACGAGATCCGGGAGATGTTCTTCCAGCCGGACAAGGTGCAGGAACGGCTCGATAACCTGGCCTGGAGCCTGGTGCTTTCAGTGCTGATCATCGTGGCGGTGGTCTTTACCGGCATGGGCATTCGTATGGGGCTGCTGGTCGCGTCCATTCTGCCCATGGTTGCCCTGATCAGTGTCGGGCTCTATGACCTCGGTGGGGGCGTGCTGCATCAGATCGCCGTCATTGGCATGGTGATCTCATTGGGCATCCTGATCGACAACGCCATCGTGATCGTCGAAAACATCCAGGGGCACCTGGATGAGGGCATGCGGCGGCTGGATGCCCTGCGCCAGGCCGTCAGCGAGCTGGCCGGCCCGCTGGGTGCCTCAACGGGAACGACACTGGCGGCCTTCGCACCCCTGCTTCTGGCCAAGGGCGGTGCTGCGGATTTCACCCGTGGCGTGCCGGTTATGATCATGCTGACACTGTCCGTCAGCTATCTGTTGGCTATCTCCGCCGTTCCCTTGCTGGCGGCCAGATTCCTGAAGCCCCGCCGCAAGGCGGGCCAGGACCGATTGATCGGAGTAGCCCGTTTTCTGGGTGGCCTGGTATCCCGTTACCCCGGACGGCTGATTACCGCCGGCGCCATACTTGTGGGCATCAGCCTTGCGATGACCCCCTTCATGGCCCAGCAGTTCTTTCCGAATGCCGATCGCCCGAGGGTGATTGTCGAAGTCTACATGCCCGAAGGCACCGACCAGGCCCGCACGGCTGAGGCCACGGAAAGTCTGGAGCGAATTATCCGTTCACAGCCGGACGCCCTGAAGGTCCACCGGTTCTTAGGCTTCACCGGACCTTCATTTTATTACAACCTGCAGCGCGCCCCCCAGGCACCGAACCGGGCACGGCTGGTGGTTACCACACCCACACTGGAAGACACTACCGGCATGATCCGCTGGATTCGCGCGCACGTGAAAGACCAGATGCCGGAACTGGATGTGACCGTGGGTATCCTCGGGCAGGGGCCGCCCAGGGCTGCGCCGGTGGAAATCCGTGTCTACCATGCCAATGATGGTGCCCGGATCGAAGCGGTGGAGCGGATCTTCAGCATTCTGAGAGGCGTTGAGGGCACGGTTGATGTCCGCCATGACCTGGATATTGGCGTTCCGAGTATTGCCATCAACGTCGACGATGCCACGGCGGCCCGCTACGGCCTGACCCGGGCCGATGTGGCCCAGAGCCTCTATGGCCAGAGCTTTGGTGTGGTGGCTGAGCGCTATCGCCAGGAAGAGGATCCCATCCCCTTGGTGCTGCGTTCCCGCGAGGGCACGGCCCTGTCGCTTTCACGGTTGCTGTCAGTGAATATCTACAACGACCGGGGGGACGCCGTACCGCTCTCAGCAGTAGCGACAGTGGATACCACCTGGGAACCGGCGGCTCGATACCTGCGTGATGGCGTAA
Source organism: Marinobacter flavimaris (assembly GCF_045057155.1). Lineage (NCBI taxonomy): Bacteria > Pseudomonadati > Pseudomonadota > Gammaproteobacteria > Pseudomonadales > Marinobacteraceae > Marinobacter > Marinobacter flavimaris. The sequence continues at coordinate 2,814,093 of NZ_CP171359.1, read as the reverse complement.
GAATGAACACCGTCACGGCTAATCTCGAAACCGGTTACAGCTTCAGCCAGGCTCTGGACGGCCTTTACGCAGGGCTTGAGAGAAACCCGTTACCGCCGGGTACCCGCATGGCCATGGGCGGCGATGCTGAGGGCTCCGGTGAAGCCAATACCGCATTGCTCACCGCAGCCCCCATTGGGATGCTTTTGCTGCTGTTCTTCCTGCTGCTGCAGTTCAACTCCTTCCGCCGGGTCGGCATTATCCTTCTGACGGTGCCGCTGGCTACCGTCGGTATTTTCCCCGGATTGGTGCTGTCCGGCTCACCCTTCGGTTTCCAGTCTCTGCTTGGCGTGATCGCCCTCGTGGGAATCGTGGTGAACAACGCCATCGTTCTGCTGGACGTGATGGATCGGGAACTGGAGAAAGGAAGAGACATCCGCGACGCCATGCGCAACGCGGTAGAGCAGCGCACCCGCCCGATCCTGCTGACCACAGCAACCACCGTGGCCGGCCTGCTGCCATTGGCATTCTCAAGCTCCACGCTCTGGCCACCCATGGCCTGGGCCATCATCTCCGGCCTGCTGGCCTCAACGGTGCTCACGCTGCTGGTCATCCCGGCTGTCTGCACCCAGTTGATCAAAGCCAGCGTGCCGGAACCCGAAAACGCCCCGGCCTGATCAGCCGGAACGAGGGTCAGATGAAACTTTCATCTGACCCCGTTTCTGGCCGGATCATCAGCCCGACTCGATGGCCCACCGGAACCTCCGGATTGGGGAACACAATCGCCTCTGGTGAATGCCCCACCCGGTAACTGGTCTCGTCGTCCTCCCAGATGACTGTGCCGGGCTGATACTCGGTGAAATTGGCGACATCGTCCGGAATGTGGAACCGGAAGTTCTTCCCGGTGTTCAGAATCTCATGCACCACCTCGAACACCGTCAGGTGATCAAACGGCGGCTGCGGCGCAGGTGAGGGTAGCCCCCGGAACCGCCGTCGCAAGGCATCCTGGATGCCGGAAAAGCGCCCCAGATCATTCTGACCAAACGGCCGAACCTTACCCAACTCCATGGTAAAACTCTCGGCCTTCAACAGCGACGAGGAAAACGACGAAAACGTGGTGCCCGCCTTGTGCTGCAGCAGAAGCGTCTCCACCTCCGCCTCCAGCAGAAAATCACGCTGGTCGACCGGAACCGTCCGGCCCTCAACAAACGGATACAGTGCAAACCGCTCCCGGTGTGACGGCCGAATGGCCGTGTGCAGGTCGTAGTGATAGAGCGCCTGGGGATTGGCCATGGCAAACTGCCGGCAAGCCTCCTCAAGCTCCTGCGCCCGCGCAGCCTCGGCCAGCCCCTCATACTCGTTCCGACTATGCGCGCCATCGAACAGCCGATTGAGGTTCACTTCCAGAAAGCGCTTCCCTGCGACCATCGCGGGGGGATTACCCAGAATCAGCAAGACCGGGCAAGCCAGCTCCCATTCGCCCTCAATCAGTTCGGAAACCAGTCCGTTAAGAACCTCAATGGGCGCTGTTTCGTTCCCGTGAACACCTGCGGAAACGATGATGGCCTCGGCATTCGGGTTGCTTCGGCCAGCCGGGGGAACAATGTCCAGAACACCCACGGCCTTGCGGCTGATTCGGGTACCGTCGGGGAGAAAGGTCTTGATTTCTGGGAGTGATGCGGCTGGGTTGTCCAGGGCGTGGGAAAGCCAGTCACAATTCGTTCCGAACAGATCTTGTTTTGCCGACATAGAAGCCCCGAACCAGGTTTGGGGGCGGGCAGGGTATTGCCTCCCGGGAATGTCTGAAGCCATGGATGGCTTCAGTCAAGCGCACATGGATGTGCTCGTAGCGTTTCCCGGGAGGCAATACCCTGCCTGCCCGGGCACTGAAGTATGATGTTCCGCGGGCTCAGCCGTTCACCGGCCGCTGATGCTTCAGAAGATGAGTTTCGAGTTTGCGGAAAGCAAAAACCAGTATAAACGTGAGCGCCATATAGCAAAGTGCCACAAAGATAAACGCATCAAACGGCGCATAAAACCGGGAGTAAATATTACGGGCTGCTCCCGTCAGATCCACAATGGTTACTACACTCGCAATCGCACTGGCGTGCAGCATGAAGATCACCTCGTTGGAGTAGGCCTGCACCGCCCGCCGCGCTGCACTTGGCAGCACAATCCGCCGCATCCGCATAAACCAGTTCATGCCATAGGCTTTGGCTGCTTCAATTTCACCGTTGGGTGTAGATATGATCGCACCGCGGATAATCTCCGTGGTATAGGCCGCCGTGTTCAGTGTGAAAGCCAGCAGTGCCGGGTAGAAAGGCTCCCGGAAAATCTCCCACCAGAAGGTCTCCTGGATGCCCTCAATCTGGGCCAGCCCGTAATAGATGATGTAAAGCTGGATCAGCAATGGTGTGCCGCGGAACAGATAGGTGTAAAGCCACACCGGGCCGGAGACGAAGGGGTTGCGAACCGTCCGGAGGATGGCCAGCGGAACCGCCACCAGCAAACCGATAACCAGGGACAGAAACACCAGATGCACGGTGGTCACCATGCCATCCCAGTATTCCATGATGGTCATGGCGGTAAAGATTTCGTTCTGGTTCAGCCACTCGGCAATGAAATCAGGCATCCGTTAACCCCCCTGAACCACGCCGACATTGGCCCGTTTATCGAGCCACTTGATGAACAGCTCAGACCCCGCCGTAAGGGCCAGATAGACAAATGCCACCGGAATGAAAAAGTGGAACGGCATGCGCTCCGCCTTGGCGGCTTCCTCCGCCACACGAACCATGTCGGTCAGGCCAATGATCGAAACCAGGGCGGTGGTCTTCAGCAGAACCTGCCAGTTGTTGCCCAGACCGGGCAGGGCATGGCGCAGCATCTGCGGCAGCATGATTCTGCGGAAGGTATGAAAACGGGTAAAACCATAGGCCCGGGCAGCCTCAATCTGGCCGGTTTCAACAGCCAGGAACGCGCCCCGGAAAGTTTCGGTCATATAGGCGCCGAAAATCAGCCCGATCGTTACAACGCCGGAGATAAACGGGTCGAACTGAAAGAAAAAGTCGATCTCGTAAGTTTCCCAGATGTAATCCGAGAGCATATTCACTGCAACCTGGCCGCCATAGTAGAACAACAGCATCATGACCAGATCGGGCACGCCACGAATCAGAGTGGTGTAGGTGGTCGCGATACCTTTGGCAACCCGGCTTTGCGACAGTTTGGCAGACGCGCCAATCAGTCCCAGGGCAACCGAGAGAGCAAGAGACAGGAAGGCCAGTTCAATGGTGACTATTGCCCCATCCATCAGGGCCGGGCCATAGCCTTTCAGATCAAGCATGGGAAAGTCCGGTAAGCAGGGGCGGCCCCAACGGGCCACCCCTCGGCAGATTTACATCTTGATGTCGTAAGCGAAGTACTTCTGCATGATGGTGTCGTAGGTACCATCTTCCTTCAGGGTGCGAAGGGCAGCGTTCACTTCTTCGGCAAGCTCGGTATCGCGCTGGCGCATGGCAACACCCACGCCCTGACCCAGCTTGACCGGCTCACCGACTTCCTTGAAGCCTTCCTTGGTGAGGACGGTCTGCTCGCCAACCGGATAGTCTACGAACACAACGTCCAGACGCTGGCCTTCGAGGTCCAGAACCATGTCATCGGCGGTGGTGTAACGCTTGATGTTGACAATGCCACCCATGTTTTCGGTGACGTAGGTGTCCATGGTGGTGCCGCGCTGAACGCCGACGGTCTTGCCTTCCATCGCATCCATGTCGGTGACGTCGCTGTTGAAGCTCTCAGGGCCGAACCAGCCACCCGGGGTGTTGTAATACGGCTCGGAGAACAGAACCCGCTCTGCGCGCTCCGGCGTGATGGACATGGACGACATGATCAGATCGAATTTACGTGCCAGCAGGCCCGGGATCATGCCGTCCCATGCCTGGATCACGAATTCGCAGTTGGCGTTCATTTCTTCGCACATGGCTTCGGCCAGTTCCACTTCGAAACCGGTCAGTTCGCCATTTTCGTCTTTGTACTCAAACGGCTCGTAGGGCACGTCGAAGGCGATACGCAGATCCCGTTCCTGGGCCTGTGCGCCACCAGCAATCAGGGCGAGGGCGCAGCTTGCTGCAAAAATCATTTTTTTCATGTGTCACTTCTCCAGTGGTTTGCCTTTTGGGCTTTATTTTTGATGGAAGTTTTTGGTTCCAGCATTTTATTTTTCACCGGTTCAAGATAGCACCGAGTGTCAGAAGTTGGGAGTCAGGAACTGCTTCATGCGTTCCGAATCCGGGTGATCAAACACTTTTTCGGGGGTACCCTGTTCCTCGATCACGCCCTGATGCAAAAACAGGACCTGACTCGACACATCCCTTGCGAACGCCATTTCGTGGGTAACCACGATCATGGTGCGGCCTTCCTCGGCCAGGCTTTGCATAACCTTCAGTACTTCCCCCACCAGCTCAGGGTCCAGCGCCGACGTGGGTTCGTCAAACAGCATGACTTCCGGTTCCATGGCCAGGGCCCGGGCAATAGCCGCCCGCTGCTGCTGGCCACCGGACATCTGGGCCGGGTAGTAGTCCTTGCGCTCGTAGATGCCCACCTTGTTCAGATAGGCTTCCGCGCGCTCGATGGCTTCCTTCTTGGGAACCTTGAGCACGTGGATCGGCGCTTCAACGATGTTCTCCAGCACCGTCATGTGAGACCAGAGATTGAAGCTTTGGAACACCATGGAAAGTTTGGCGCGGATCAGCTCAACCTGCTTGTTATCCGCGGGAATGCGTTCGCCCCTGCGGTTGGTCGTGAACTTTATTGGGTCGCCGTGCACGATAATGTCGCCGGAAGTGGGGGTTTCCAGCAGGTTTATACAACGCAGGAGGGTGCTCTTGCCGGAGCCGGAGCTGCCGATCAGGGAAACCACGTCGCCTTTGCGGGTCTCCAGTGAAATACCCTTGAGTACTTCAAGCTTATCAAAGGTCTTGTGAATGTCCCTGCAGATCAAAGGCGCTTGGTCCGCCATGGGTGACTCCTGAGGCTGTAATTCAAAGGCGCATGTTTTACGGACTGTGGATACGGAAATCAATCCCTTAAAGAGAGCGTTTTGCCGAATTTCACCGCCGTTCGCTGCATGACATTGTGGTCGAATGATTGTTCAATGCAAGCTTTTTGCCATGCTAGGCTTCTGCCCGCAAATGATCATTCGCTTTGTCCTGTTCAATGGGCAGCCTGATCAGTTTGCCTCCGTCTTTCTCCATGTCTCTCATGGCCTCACTGACAAACCGTACGTGGGCCATCGCCACCTTCTGGGCGTTGGCCGGCTTGCCAGCGATGACGGCCTCATACAGCTGCCGGTGCTGGCGGACGATTTTCTTCCGCATTTCTTCTCTCGGGTTCAGGTTGGCAACCGAGGCCTGAACGGTCAACAACATCATGTTTTTCAGGCTGTTGAGCACATGCACCAGTACCGGATTATGGGATGCCTCGACAATCGCAAGATGGAAACCATGGTCGAGACGGGCGTTACGAAGCGGGTCGGTATCCTCAAGCGCCCGGAACGCCTTCGTGATGCGATGCCGGTCGAGGCGGGTTGCCCGCAGGGCAGCGAGATAGGCGGCCTGGCCTTCCAGTTGTTCGCGTACTTCCAGAAGGTCGAAAAGTGTGCGGGGATGTCCCTCGAAAAGATGCATCAGCGGACTCTGTTCTCCCAGCTCGCTCGCGCCGGGCACCATGCTGGCCACAAACGACCCCTTGCCGTGGCGGGTCTCAATAACGCCGCGGCCCTGAAGCTCATGCAGGGCTTCCCGGATCACTGCGCGGGAAACACCCAGCCGGGTCGCCAGTTGGCGCTCGGACGGTATCTTCTGCTCCGGAGCCAGCCCGCCGTCGAGAATAAGGCGTTCCAGCCGATATGAGATTTCCTGGGAGATTGCCATTTGGGGGCCTGTTTATGCTCTCTGGTCTGACCAGTGAATGCTTCTGATTGTAGGTGTTTCCGTTCTCAGCTGATGTGCGTCCGAGCCCGTTAAATATGGCCGATTCAGAGTATTTCGTCCATTTTTAATACTTCAAAAACTGGTCAGACCAGTGCTCACCGAACTGGACTAAACCCGGATTGGCTACGAATATCATTCTAATGTCGGCCTGCGCCGGCGTTGCCATAGACGCTGATAAAAACAAAGCCAACGGAGACGTTTCGATGAATTCGAAGAATAACATCCGAAATAGCTGTGACACTGGCGAGACCCCACCTCGCAGAAGTTTCCTCAAGACAATCGCCATGGGCGCCACTCTGGCAGGCGCAATGCTCATGGGCGCAGGTCAGGTCCAAGCTGCTACCACGTGGAAAATCCAGTCGACCTGGGACGCGGGTACGGTGGGCTACACGCTCTTCGAGGAGTGGTGTAAGAGTATTGAGGCCAAGTCCGGCGGAGAGCTCAAGTTCCAGTGCTTCCCGGCCAAGGCGGTTGCTGCCGACAACAACGCGCTGTTTGACGCTGTTCGTAACGGCGTGCTGCAGGGTATGAACCCGTTCACCCTGTACTGGGCGGGCAAGATCCCTGCCTCTGTGTTCCTGTCTTCCTACCCAGCGGGTCCGGATCAGCCCCATCAGTGGGACACCATGTTCTACTCCATGGGTATGCTCGAGAAGACCCGGGAAATCTACAAGAAGTTCGGCCTGTTCTACGTTGGCCCGATCCAGCACGATGCCAACATCATCCATTCCAAGCAGCCGGTAAACAGTCTTGACGACCTGAAAGGTATGAAGATCCGCGTACCCGGAGGCATGGTTGCCGAGGTTTTCCAGCAGTTTGGCGTGTCCACGGTCAGTCTGCCGGGCTCGGATATTTTCCCGGCTCTCGAAAAAGGCACCATTGACGCGGCGGACTTTGTAGGTCCTGCGGTCAACTACGAGCTGGGCTTCTCCCAGGTTACTGACTACATCATCTTTGGACCTCCCGGCGTGATGTCTATCTACCAGCCGGTGGACCTGATGGATCTGACCGTCAGTCTGCGTGCCTGGAACTCTATCTCGCCTGAGCTTCAGCAGCTGGTTGAGGACGAGGTTCGGATCTACTCCCAGAAGCACTACCTGGCCATCCAGGCGCGCAACATCGAGGCGATGGAGAAGTTCAAGGCGGATGGCGACACGGTTACCCGCCTGAGCCAGGAAGATCTGGAAACCTGGCGTAAAGCTGCGATCCCCATCTGGTTCAACTGGGCCAACAAGAATGATGACGCGCGCGCCATCCTGGATATCCAGCTGAAGTACATGATGAACGACACGGTTGGCTACATAACCGAAGAAGACATCAAGGGCTTCTGAGTTCCAAAGCTCAAATAAAAAACGACACACGAGGAAGGCAGGGTTAGCCGACTAAGGATTAGCCCTCCCTTCCTCGCTCTTTGATCTGGGTGGTAACAACATGTCTGATCTGAGTTCCTTTGGCTTTGTTTTGCCGCACTGGTTCTACTGGGGCTGGCTTGCGGTAATGCCATTGCTCATGATGGCTTGGGATAAGTGGAGCAGTAAGCACGGCGGAGATGACGCCGAGCCCGAGAAAACGGTTTCCGAGCTGCAGTCTGAAGAAGATGATCCTCTTGCTCACTTTGAGTACGAGGGTAACTGGTTTACGAAAATCGTTGACTGGATGTGCGAGAAGTCAGGTCTTTTCGTTGCGTTCTGGACCATCAACGCCGTGCTTTTCTATTTCTTTGAAGTGGTGATGCGATACATCTTTAACATGCCAACGATCTGGGTGCATGAGGCCAGCTTCCTGATCTTCGGTATGCAGTACATCCTTGCCGGTGCCTTTGCGCTGTTGCACGGAGCGCACGTTCGGGTAGACGTCGTCTACAACTTCCTGCCGGTTCGCGGGCGCGTGGGCATGGATATTTTCACCTCCATGTTCTTCTTCATATTTGCAGCCGTTCTGGCCACCACATCCTGGACCTTCTTCCAGGACTCCCTGATGATGCAAGAGACCACTGTCGAGACCTGGGGTATCCAGTATTACCCCGTGAAAGGCGTGATGTTTGTGGGCGCAATCCTGTTGCTGCTCGCCGGCTTTTCGAAGCTGCTTAAAGACATCGTACTGTTCATCCGTCTCGGTCAGGAGCGCACATCATGAGTACAACAACTGCAGCGCCCAGCAGCGGCATGGCCGGAAAACTGGGTACATGGTTAATGATCATCGCCACCGTGGGTCTGGCGTTTGTCATCTGTGTTGAACTGATCAACATTCTCTTTTATGACCCATGGAGTGATGACAAATTCCTCTTCAAGCTCTCGGGTAGCTTGTCCGGCGTCGAAATCGGGCCGTTGACCTACCTGATGTTTGGATCTCTGGCTGTCGCCCTGATGATGGGGCTGCCGCTTGCTTTCGTGACCGGTGGTCTTGGTGTCATGTTCATCTACCTGGTGGGTGACGCCATGATGTTGAACATTGTCCCCGGCCGGATCTTCCCGTTGATGGCAAACCCCGACATTGCTGCGATCCCTCTGTTCATCTTCATGGCGTCGATGCTTGAACGCGCGGGCCTGATCGAAGAAATGTTCAGCGTGGTTTACAAGTGGATGGGCGGCATCAGTGGCGGCCTTGCTGCTGCAACCATTGTCGCCTCTACGATTCTGGCTGCGATGGTCGGTGTTATCGGTGCCGCCGTTGTCACCATGGGCATTATCGCACTGCCGGCCATGTTGAAACGTCATTACGACCACAAGATTGCCATCGGCTCCATCATGGCGGGTGGAACCCTGGGTATCCTCATTCCGCCTTCGATTCTGGCCATTCTGTATGCCGTTGTTGCACAGCAGTCTGTGGGCGAGCTTTATCTGGGCTCTCTGTTGCCCGGTCTGATGCTCTCCGGTCTGTACCTGACTTATGTTCTGGTGCGCAGCTGGCTGAATCCGAAGCTGGGCCCGCCCATTCCGGTGGAAGACCGGATCAGTCTGAAAGAAAAGCTCAAGCTTCTGGGCAACCTGATTGCACCCCTTGCACTGGTTGGTCTGGTTCTGGGCCTGCTTTTCGGTGGTATTGCCACGCCGGTTGAAGCGGCTGGTATCGGTTCGTTCGGTGCCATTATCGTTGCGATGATGCACAAGAAGTTCTCGATTGCCGGCCTTCGCGAAGCCTCCGTGACCACGGCCAAGGCGTCTGCCATGGTTCTGTGGATCATGTTCGGTGCATCGGTATTCGTCGGTTTCTACATCCTCCAGGGTGGTCAGCAGTTTGTCACCGACGCCATACTTGGAACCGGCATGTCGGCGTACGGGATCCTGCTCCTGCTGATGGTCTTGCTGGTGGTTCTGGGTATGTTCCTTGACTGGGTTGGTATCCTGCTGCTGGCAGTGCCCATCTTCATTCCGATTGTGAAGGCGCTGGAATTCCCTGGCTTGTTCGGCTTCCCGCCGGTAGCCGGTGACGACGTGGTGCTCTGGTTCGGTGTGTTGTACCTGGTGAACATGCAGATGTCTTTCCTGAGTCCGCCGTTTGGTTACGCACTGTTTTACATCCGCGGCGTTTGTCCTCCGGAAATCTCCATGGGTACCATCTTCAAGTCTTCCCTGGTGTTCCTGGCGATTCAGGCGTTCGGACTGTTCATGTGTGTCCTGATCCCCGGCATCGTAACCTGGCTGCCAGGGCTGGTTTACGGTTAATCAAATCAAGGAGTAAAGCTTTATGTTGACGATCAAACGACTGGACCTTGCCGAGGCGCGCATCCTCATTGAGGGCGCGGCTGAAAAGGCCCGTGAAATCGGTGTGCCCATGTGCATCGCTGTGGTGGACGAATCCGGCAATCTGGTGGCCTTCGAGCGCATGGACGGCGGCAAGATCACCAGTGTGACCATTGCCCAGGACAAGGCCTTCACGGCGGCTGCGGCCAAGAAAGCCACCCATGACTACAACAAGGTGAACGTGCCCGGCAGTCTCGCTTTCGGTATCCACACCGAAGTTGGCGGGCGCATCAGCTCTGTTGGCGGTGGTCTGCCGGTGATCGTCGACGGCGAAGTGGTGGGTGGTATCGGAATCAGTTCCGGTACCCCCCAGCAGGATATGGACTGTGCCCAGGCCGGTCTTGACCACTTTGAAACAAAACGCGGTTGATGACTGTCACACTGACGTAATTCGAACCCAGAGAGTGCTATGACTACCAAGCCGAAAGTCAGCAAAGCCGAGCTGGCGGAGCAGTTCCGGGCGTTTATCGACCCGGACTACGTCATCACCGATGACGAAACCATGAAGCCCTACGAATGCGACGGCATGTCGATGTATTGCGAAATGCCGTTGCTGGTGGTGCTGCCGGAAACCGTTGAACAGGTGCAGCGGGTGATGCGCATCTGTAACGAGAACGCGGTACCTGTGGTGGCCCGTGGAGCCGGAACGGGACTCAGTGCCGGTGCCATGCCCAACAAGGAGGGCGTGGTACTGTCGCTGGCCAAGTTCAATCGCATCGTGGAGATTGATCCGCTGGCCCGAACGGCAAGACTGCAGCCCGGGGTGCGAAACCTCGCCATCAGCGAAGAAGCGGCCCAGTACGGTCTGTATTACGGGCCAGATCCTTCCTCGCAGATCGCCTGCACCATTGGCGGTAACGTGGCCGAGAACTCGGGCGGCGTGCATTGCCTCAAGTACGGTCTGACCGTTCACAACATCCTGAGCGTGGAAATGGTCACCGCCGAGGGTGATGTCGTGACCGTGGGCAGTGATGGTCTGGACGGCTGTGGGATGGACCTGCTTGCGCTGATGACCGGCTCCGAGGGGCTGCTGGGTGTGGTGACGGAAGTCAAAGTGAAGCTGTTGCCGAAACCCGAAGTAGCCCAGGTTGTCATGGCCGGGTTTGATGACGTGCAGAAAGGTGGTGACGCCGTGGGCGGGATTATCTCCCACGGCATTATCCCTGGTGGCCTTGAAATGATGGATGGCCACGCCATCATCGCAGCGGATGACTTCGCCCAGGCCGGCTACCCGCGGGACGCCAAGGCGTTGTTGCTCTGTGAAGTGGACGGCACCGAGGAGGAAGTTCACGAACACATTGCCCAGGCCGAAGAAGTCTTCCGAAAGCTGGGTGCCACTTCGGTTCGGACCTCTCAGAGCGAGGAAGAGCGAGCCCTGCTGTGGAAAGGCCGTAAGTCTGCGTTCCCGGCCGTGGGCCGGATTTCACCGGACTACTACTGCATGGACGGTACCATTCCCCGTCGTGAGATCGCCTATGTTCTGACGGAAATGGAGAAGATGTCCGAGGAGTTTGGTCTGCGCGTCGCCAACGTGTTCCATGCCGGCGATGGCAACCTGCACCCGCTGATCCTGTTTGATGCGAATGTGCCCGGCGAATTCGAGCGCACGGAGGCCTTCGGTTCACGCATCCTGGAAATGTGTGTGGAGGTAGGTGGCTGCATTACCGGTGAACACGGCGTTGGCGTTGAAAAGATTCGCCAGATGGCAGTGCAGTTCAACGATGAGGAGCTCCAGCAGTTCCACGACGTAAAGGCCGCGTTTGATCCCGCCGGTATCCTGAACCCGGGCAAGGGCGTACCGGCCCTTCGGTTCTGCCAGGAATACCGCTCCCTTGAGCACAAACAACACACGCACGAACATACGGAAGCCGCCCATGGCTGATATTTCCCAACAGTTGAAGGAGCAGGTGCTCCAGGCCCGGGAGAGCGGGCACAAACTCAATATTGTCGGCGGTGGCACCAAGGCCTTTATGGGCCGGGAAGCCGACACCGATGCCGGAACCCTCAACGTGGGCGAGCATACCGGTATCGTTGACTATCACCCGGTGGAGCTTGTTTTGACCGTCCGTGCCGGTACGCCGCTGAGCGAAATCGAGGCGACTCTGGCTGAAGAAGGTCAGTGCCTGCATTTTGAGCCACCCCATTTTGGTGCCGCCTCCACCATCGGCGGCACCCTGGCCTGTAACCTTTCCGGTCCGGGACGCCCCTGGGCCGGCTCGGTGCGTGACCAGGTGCTGGGTATCCGGCTGCTCAATGGCAAGGGCGAACATCTTCGCTTTGGTGGTCAGGTCATGAAAAACGTGGCCGGCTATGACGTATCACGTCTTCAGGCCGGTGCCCTGGGAACTCTGGGCGTAATCACTGAAATCAGCATGAAAGTGATGCCGAAACCGGCCGCTTCCCTGACCCTGGTTCAGGAAATGGGCATGGACGAGGTGGTTCACTATATGAACAGCCGGGCGGCCGAGCCCAAGCCCATCACCGCCGCCTGCTGGGTGGACGGCAAGGTTTACCTGCGCCTGGCCGGTGCGAAATCCGGTGTGGAAGCCACCGCTGAAAAGTGGTCCGGCGAAGTGATGGAAGAGGGCGACCACTTCTGGCGACAGGTGCAGGATATGCGTCACGAATTTTTTGCCGGTAACGACGTGCCTTTATGGCGCTTCTCCGTTGGTTCGACCGCTGCCACACCGAAACTGGAAGGTAACTGGTTTATCGACTGGGCCGGTTCCCAGCGCTGGTTCCGTGGCGCCGGTGAGCTGAAAGATCTGGAGCCTGCGGCCCGAGCTGCCGGTGGCCAGGTCAGCCTGTTCCGTGGTGGCGATCGCACCGGTGAGGTGATGCATCACCAGCCGGAGGCCCTGAAGGGCATTCAGCGCCGCATCAAGAATGCCTTTGATCCGGACAATATCTTCAATCCCGGACGTTTATACAGCTGGTTGTAATTATGCAGACGAATCTGGTTCAACAATTTGCTAACACCAAGGAAGGCCAGGAAGCCGAGTCGATCCTGAGGGCCTGTGTGCATTGTGGCTTTTGCACCGCGACCTGCCCGACCTATCAGGAACTGAACGACGAGCGTGATGGTCCTCGTGGCCGGATCTACCTGATGAAGATGTTCCTGGAAGGGGCGGAAGTTACCGAGAAAACCCGCGAGCACCTGGACCGCTGCCTGACTTGCCGCAGCTGTGAGACCACCTGTCCGTCCGGTGTCCAGTATGGGCGTCTGGTGGACATCAGCCGCGGTCTGATGGAAAAGGAGATGCCCAGGGAGCCGAAAGACAAGTGGCTGCGCTGGGCCCTGGCGCGGGTGATTCCCAACCGCCAGTTGTTCGGTGTTCTGCTTCGTCTGGGGCAGGTTTTCCGCCCGGTATTACCGGAAAAACTGCGCACCAAGGTGCCGCCCAGAAAGCAGGCCAGCCCCTGGCCTGCAGCCAGTCACAGCCGTATTGTGCTGGCACTGGCCGGTTGCGTGCAGCCTTCGGCCACTCCGAATACCAATGCAGCCGCCGCCCGGGTTCTGGATCGGCTCGGCATTACCATGGTGGAAGCCCCGGAGGCTGGCTGCTGTGGTGCCGTGAATTATCACCTTTCCGAGCACGAGAAAGGCCTGGAAAGAATGCGCCAGAACATTGATGCCTGGTGGCCCGCTATCGAGGCGGGTGCTGAGGCAATCATCATGACGGCTTCCGGTTGCGGGGCGATGGTTCAGGATTACGGTCATCTGTTGAAGGACGATCCGGTCTATGCCGCCAAGGCCCAGAAGGTGAGCGAACTGTGCACCGATCTCGGCGCCTTTTTGCTGAAACAGGATCTGGAAAAGCTCAAGGTCCGGCAGGACCCGGGCAAGGTGGCATTCCATTGTCCCTGCACCCTGCAGCACGCAATGAAGCAGAACGGTGTGGTGGAGCAGGTGCTGACACGGGCGGGTGTTAACCTGGCTGCGACCAAGGACAAGCACCTTTGCTGTGGGTCTGCGGGCACCTATTCGGTGACCCAGCCGGAGATGAGCCAGAAGCTGCTTGGTAACAAACTGAAGGCTTTGACCGTCGACAATCCGGACCGCATCGTGACCGCCAATATCGGTTGCCAGATGCACCTGGAAACCAAGTCGCCGGTGCCGGTGCAGCACTGGATCGAGCTTCTCGACCAGTAAAACCGAAATCGGGGTCGGATGAGGTGTTCATCTGGCCCCTAGCCTATCTGCCCCCAAGCCCGGGGCTTTTTTCGCTATACTGCCCCACCAAATTACCGAACCACAGGGAGTGGAACCGTATGCCAAGGATGATGGCTGGTCTTGTTTTGTCTTTATTTCTCACTTCAGCAGTCAGTGCCGAGGTATACACCTGGATAGACAGCCGGGGCGTAGCGCATTTTTCCGATTACCCGCCGGGAGAAATTCCCCATAAGCAGCTTGACGTGCAGGCGCCTGTCACGGTGCCGATGTCCGAGAATCTCGGGCAAGGCAAACGCGTGTCAGGAATCCGCAAAGAGGTTGAAGGCCTGCTTGCCTCCGGTCGCCCGACGGGCTCCGGAGCAACGGCAAAAGAAAAGGCCGATGCCGAGCTGGAGAAGACCTGCGCAACCTATAGAAGCAAACTGGAGCGGATCCAGTCTAAACTGCGGGCGGGCTATAGCAACGACCGGGGGAACAGTCTCCGGCAGCAGCGCAGGACGCTCAGCCAAAAGCTGAGCCGCGAGTGCATCCTGCGCTGATTCAGGCTGATATCAGGCGCGCTTGAAGCTGGCCAGGGCGACAGCGGCGGTCACAAACAGGCCGCCAAATACGCGGTTCATCTGCCGCTGGCGCCGGGCTGTGGTCATAAACCGGAACAGCTGGCTTGCCAGCAGGGCGTAGCCGAGCATTACCAGGCAATCCACCAGAATCAGTGTGATGCCCATGGTGAGCAACTGCGGGCCATGGGGTGCGCCTGCTACCAGAAACTGTGGAAACAGGGCCACCAGAAAGACCGTGGCCTTGGGGTTGGTGAGGTTCACGAACACGGCATTCCAGAACCGCTTGTACCCGCTAACGGGCTGACGGTCATCGTCCATGGATTCCATCACAGGCTCTCGCCATTTAGAAATGCCCAGCCAGATCAGGTAGGCAACACCCAGCCATTTGATAACCGACAGGGCGATGTTGGAGGACGCGATGATGGCGCCGAGGCCGGCACCCACCAGCAGAATCTGGATGCCAAAACCAAGCTGCAGCCCCATGATTGCCGGCAGCGATCGGCGAACGCCGTAACGCATACCATTACTCATGGTATTGATCGCCCCTGCACCCGGGGACACACTGATCAGAACGGCTGCAACAAGGAAGGTCAGCCAGGCTGCAAGTGACATGATTTACGCTCCCGAAAAAGCCAACAGATACACGGTATAAGCCACGAAGGCAAGTAGCAGGGCGCTCCCTTCAAACCGGTTGACACGTCCGGGCCCGCGGAAGCCATAGCACATGGCAAACAGAACCAGGGTGAGGGCAGCCATTACCGGGAAGTCACGGGTGAGCACTTCTGGCGCCACCGGCATGGGGGCAATCAGTCCTGCAATCCCCACGACGGCAAGGGTGTTAAACAGGTTGGAACCCAGAATGTTGCCCAGGGCCAGATCATGCTCTCCTTTGCGGGCGGCAATGATGGATGAGGCAAGTTCCGGAAGTGATGTACCAACGGCCACGATGGTCAGGCCGATAACCAGATCGCTGATGCCAAAGGTGGTCGCCAGATCAACCGCACCCCACACCAGTATGCGGGAGCTGATAATCAACAGCAGCAGTCCGACCACCAGCCATAAAATGGCTTTGCGCACTGGCATTGCGTTCACTTCTTCGGTCATCTCCTTAGCGAGAGCATCGTCTGGTTGCCGAAGGCCCTGGTAGATGCTCCAGCCAATCAGTACAACGAAAGCCAGCATCAGACCGATGGCATCCATCCGGCTCAGATCTCCGTCCCACAGTTGCCAGCCGGCAAAGGCGGTGACCAGAATGAGAATGGGTAGCTCCTTTCGCATGACCTGGGAGTGAACGGCGATCGGCGCCAGCAGGGCTGTGATGCCCAGAATCAACGCAATGTTGGTGATATTTGAGCCATAGGCGTTGCCCAGAGCCAGACCGGGATTACCCTGCGAGGCCGCCAGTGCAGACACGGCCATCTCTGGCGCAGACGTGCCGAAACCCACCACAACCATACCGATGAGCAGTGGTGGCGTACCGAAGTGGCTGGCTGTGGTAGCCGAGCCTTCCACAAATTTGTCCGCACTCCACACCAGCAGAATCAGGCCTGCAATGATCGCCCCAATGGCCATCAGCATTTCAATCACTCCTTGTCATCAATTGCCGTCTCGGCAGCGCAAGGATTAATGGTGCCACAGGTTCCGGCAATAGGTACAAATGCGCTTCGACCATAAAACCGATCCCGCTGTAATTGATTTCAATCAACCCTCGTATGGCCGCAGCAATGTTAGTTTGGTTAAACATTGATCAGGAAAGGAGTTGATGACATGGCAAATGGAAATCAAAGCATCGTAGTCGCGTGTGACGGTTCGGAGCATTCATCACACGCCGCCAAAATGGCAGCAGAGTTTGCCAAAGCGACGAGCCAGCCACTCAAACTGCTTGCCGTCTTCCCCGGTACCAAGCTCGAGAGACTGATCGTAAGTGGCATACCGCAGAGTGACATTGACGAACAAGCCAGCGAATACGGACGCAAGGCATTTGATGCCGCGAAGCAGGCGGTAAGCGGGATTGTTGAGCCGGCGGAAGAAGTCCTGCTAAAGGGTGATCCGGCCAAGGAAATCGTCGAGTACCTCGATGAACATCCCGGCTCCCATATGTTTCTGGGGCGCCGCGGCGACTCTACGTTGAGAAGCCTCACTCTTGGCAGTGTGAGCGAGAAGGTCGTCAGGCATGCCCATCGTCCGGTGACGGTGGTTAGTGAGTAACCGGCAAAACTTGGTAGACTCTCCAAAGCCCGCATGAAGCGGGCTTTTTCATTTCTGATCCTCAATGCACTCCATGTTTCGCCACAATTCATGCGAAAAACAACCGAGATAGCTCTGTGGCAGAGACTTTATGCTGACCGGGTAAATTCAACGAAACGAGGTGGCTATGAAGACTGCAGAGTTGATTGAGAAGTGGCTTGATAAGTGCGACCTGGCGAGATTGGCCGAGGAGCGCTACAAAGAAGACCCGAGCCCCACCAATTACTCGGAACTGAAAAGGGCCATGTGTGAGCGACGGCTGATGGAAGAGCGCATTGATCCCAGGACTAGCAATGCCCAAAGAATCCCAGCATGAGTCGGCTTTCTCGGGCGTCAGAAACAACAAAACCCGCACAAGGCGGGTTTTGTCTGAATTCTTAATGGTGCCCGGAGGCGGAATCGAACCACCGACACGGGGATTTTCAATCCCCTGCTCTACCAACTGAGCTATCCGGGCATGTTGCGCTACTGCTGTGCAACGGGGCGCTATTAAACCGGTTTCGATGTTTTGAGTCAAGGCTGAGCCGGAAAAATTTCTGAATCTTTTCAGGCATGCTCAGGCTTTGATCAATCCGGGGTTATTGTTCCGGTGGAACGTAGCCTTCGGCCTTGTCGAACGGTTCGTTGTTGAAGAAATGTTCCATCTGCGCCTGCAGGTACTTGCGGGTGTTCGGGTCCATCAGGCTCAGGTGTTTCTCGTTGATCAGCATGGTCTGCTGGGCCTGCCATTCTTCCCAGGCCTGCTTCGAAATATTCTCGAAAATGTCCTGGCCCTTGGCGCCGGGCATGGGCGGGAAGTCCAGGCCTTCCAGTTCTTTCTGGTATTTGCGGCAGAAAACGGTACGGCTCATGGTGGCTCCTGTTGGCAAATGTTGCTGGCGGTGATGATAACAGATCGTTGCGGCTGAGGGCGCTAGCGGACCGAATCGGATCAAATCAGAGCAGGGCGGCTTGCTCAGGTTCGGTAAGCAGCGACCGGATCGGCGCCGGCAGACCGAGGTTCAGGGCTTCATGGCGGTGCAGCCATTTCAGATGATCCCTGTCTGCAACGGTGTTGGCGTTGCCGGTGACGTTAAGGCGGGCCGGCTGTATGTGCAGGTGGTAATGGGAGAAGGTATGTCGGAAGCCGCTGATCAGCTCCGGCTCTCCGCAATCCAGCCCCAGGCTCTGTTCGCAGGCTTCCTGAAGCTCATCGGCCCCGTACGCCGGGTCCAGTTCCGGCAGGCTCCAGAGGCCGCCCCAGATGCCACTGGGCGGGCGCCGTTCCAAGAGAATGCGTCCCTCGCCGTCCTCAAGAATCACCATCCAGGTGGTTTTCTCCGGCTTGGCCTTTTTCGGTTTGGAGCCGGGGTAGAGTGAGGTTTCACCCTGGGCGTAGGCTCTGCAGCCCTCTTGCAGCGGGCAGCTCTCGCAGGCCGGGCGGCTGCGGGTACACACCATGGCGCCGAGATCCATAATGCCCTGGGTGTAGTCGCGCACCCGCTGTTTCGGCGTGTGCTCTTCGGCCCGTTGCCACAGCTGGTTAAGCACGGCTGTCTGGCCGGGCCAGCCGGGTATGGCATGGTAGCGGGCCAGCACCCGTTTCACGTTTCCATCCAGTATGGCGGCGCGAATGCCGAAGGCCTGGGCCAGAATGGCGGCGGCTGTGGAGCGGCCGATTCCGGTCAGGGTTTCAAGCTCTTCCTGAGTCTGTGGAAATTCACCACCAAAATCGCGAACCACCGTTTGCGCGGCTTTCTGCAGGTTGCGAGCCCGGGCGTAGTAACCAAGGCCAGACCAGTGGCTGAGTACATCATCCACGGGGGCTTCGGCCAAGGCATGGACGTCGGGAAAACGTTCCATGAACGCCTCAAAGTAGGGGATAACGGTGGTTACCTGGGTCTGCTGCAACATGATTTCCGAAACCCATACCCGATAGGCGTTCCGGTTGTGGTGCCACGGCAGGTCATGCCGGCCGTGGTTGTCGTACCATTGCAGCAGTTTGTCGGCGAAACGGTCGGGCATCAGTTGAACAGACCCTTGAGCTTGTCGCCGATCTGCTCCTGGACCTTTTCTTTCACCTTTTCCTCTGCCTTGGTCTTTGCCTTCTCGACTTCTTCTCGAGCTTTGGCCTTGGCGGCGTTTTCCGCGATGGTTTTCAGGGTGTCCCGGAAGCGGGATCCATCGAAAGAACATAGGCCGGCCGGGTCCTCGGCGAAGTTGCCCCGGCACTCCACAGGAATTACCGCATTTTGTACGTATTCGGTGACACGGCAGGCGTTGTCCCTGTGGATCTCGCCGACGACTCTCAGGCCCACCTCATAGTCCAGCTGGCTCTGGGACATATCGACGGTGCCATTGCCCTCAAGGCGCATGCCGGCCAGTGCTGCCACCAGATCGGTGTTGTTCAGGGTGTTACCGTTGATGTCGAGAGTGCCACGCATGCCGTTGAACGGTGTGCTGGTACCCCAGTCTGTGGTTGTCAGATCTTCCTGGTTGACCAGGGCGATGCCCTGGCAGGCCATGCGGGTCAGGTTCATCTGGCGGAACTCGCCCTCTGCCAGGTTGAAGCTGATCTGGCCGTCAGCATTGCTGCGCAGGGCCGAGATGCGGTTGCCGGTGGTGGTGGCGTTCACCTTGAGGTTTGCGCCGCCGGCGAGCATCTCCACCTCCGCCAGATCGGTGAGCAGGGGCAGGGTCTGTACGTTGGTGACGTCTGAACCCACGGTCCATTTCGGATTATCGCTGCGGGCGTCGATGGTCACGTTGGCGCCAAAGCTGCCTTCGTAGAGTTTGCCGCTGAACTCGTCAATTTTGAGCAGGCCGTTTTTCGCCGTGGTGCTGGCTTTGATTTCGTTGATGGTCAGGTTGCTGACGATCAGCTGGCCGAGGCCCAGGTCTATATCCAGCAGCAGGCTGCGAATGGTCTCCAGGGGTAGCAGATCGCCCTCGGGGCCGGCTGCAGCGGTTTCCTGGGATGCGGGTGCTTCCTCGGCTTCTCCCTCTGTTTCTCCTTCTGCCTGGGGTGGCAGGTAACGGTCGGCATTCAACTGGTCGCCCTGCAGATTAAAGACGATGCCTGAGTCGGCCAGGTTGTAGCTACCGGAGCCATTGAAGGTGGTGTCATCCAGTTTGATGGTCAGCTCGGTAAGCTCCACCTTTCCGGCCGGGCCGCCAATGCCGGTGGAGAACGCGATAGCTTCCAGCACGTCCGGATCGCTGGTTTCAACCGCGGGCTGGCCGAGGTTGTTCAACAGGTCCTTGAGCGAGAACTCGGCGATGGACAATTCGCCACTCAGGGTTGGCTTGTCGCCGAAACCAGTGACATTCAGATCGGTAGACAGGTTCAGATTGGCAAGGCTGGCGGTAAAGCCGCTCAGATTGGCGGTTTCGTTTTCCAGGTTCGCCCTGGCCGAGCCCTCAAGTTCAGCCGTGACCTCCTTGCCACCAAACGGCTCGCCGGTCATGTCGAACACGGCATTCAGGCCGGATACGGCGAATTCGTTGAGCGCCTCGTTGGCGGCAAGACGGGCGCTGATGCTGCCATCCACTTCAAAGGTGGGCTGGGTCGTCGCAACCCGAAATCCGATTTCCAGCGGGAACTCGGAGCCCAGGGTAATGTTGCTGGCGTTGACCGTGAAGTTCTCAAGGGTCACTGACTGGCCGGTGCTTTTGTCGGTGTAGTGCACCTGGGCATTGCTGATCTGAACGTTTTCAACGTTGAAGTTCAGAGGTTCGCCGCCGGCGCCCTCGCTATCCTGTGCCTGCTCATCCTGGGTCCCGGCTGTCTCCTCCGTTGCCGCCCCGGCTGGCTTTTCGGGCATGATGCGGGTCCAGTTGCCCTCGCCCTGTTCGTTTACTTCAAGACGGGCATCCAGCCCGTCCAGCACGAAGGTATTTACCCGCGGTGACATGGCAATCAAAGACCAGAAATCGATCTGGGCAACCAGCTGCTCCAGGGCCACAAAACGATCACCTTCAAGTGTGGCCTCTACGGAATTCAGCTCCAGACCCAGCGGGATAAAAGACCAGCCAATGTCGCCTTCCAGCATCAGATCCAGGTTTGTTGCATCCTCAACGGCCTGTTCAATCTGGGGCTTGTAGTCGTTG
Organism: Marinobacter flavimaris; assembly: GCF_045057155.1. Classification (NCBI taxonomy): domain Bacteria; kingdom Pseudomonadati; phylum Pseudomonadota; class Gammaproteobacteria; order Pseudomonadales; family Marinobacteraceae; genus Marinobacter; species Marinobacter flavimaris. The sequence continues at coordinate 2,793,314 of NZ_CP171359.1, read as the reverse complement.
GGGTTGATCACGGCCATGGCAATGGCAACGGCGGCCACTGCAAGAACGACCAGTGCAACGACGGCAATCAGCACATAACGGACGGCTTTCATATTTCAGGCTTCCTTCCTAATGTTGGGAGCTTGCAGTATTCGCGGCGAATACTGACGCCAATGACCCAAAGGATAACGCAGGGTTAACAAATTAACAGCGCGGAGTATGACAATGCGGTAGTGTTGGGCCAAAATACACCCCCTTAAATTTCCGACTACATTGATACCTATAAACACAAGAAGGAGTTGGCCGTGGCTATTACCGTTTCGATTGAGCTGAACCGGGAACTTGAGATTCCGGGAAGCTATGATGAAGTGTTTGATCTGCTGGCGGATGTGCCACGTTCAGCCAGTCACTTTCCCAAGGTCCACAAACTGACCGATCTCGGCGACAATACCTACCGCTGGGAAATGGAAAAAGTCGGCGTCGACAAGCACGCGATCCAGTCGGTCTATGCCTGCAAGTACCATTCGGACAAAGAGGCCGGGCGGATTACCTGGGAGCCGGTAAAAGGCGAGGGCAACGGGGTTGTGAGCGGTTCCTGGACCATCAAGTCCAAGGGTGACAATGCCACTGCCGTGAAGTTCCAGACCAGTGCAGAGTTGACTGTGCCCCTGCCCAGCCTGCTCAAGCTGGCAATCAGCCCGGTCATCAAGCACGAGTTCAACAGCCTCGTGGATACTTACATGAACAACCTCAAGAAGGCCTTCTGACCAAGCCTTGCTTGCCGTTCACCCGCGCTTCGCTATCGTAGCGATTAAACCGGTTGTGGGACTCCAGCGGACATAAAAGGTATAATCGCCGGATAGAATTTTTCCGGCGTTATGCCGCTCAATTGTCACGGAGTCCCCATGGCCGAACGTAAGGCTCGGGTAGAACGAAATACCCTTGAAACCCAGATCACCGTTGAGATTGATCTCGACGGCACCGGTAAATCCAGTTTCGACACCGGCGTGCCCTTTCTGGAGCACATGATGGATCAGATTGCCCGTCATGGTCTGGTGGATCTGAACATCGTTTCCAGGGGCGATCTGCACATCGACGACCACCACACGGTGGAAGACATCGGTATCACCCTTGGCCAGGCCTTCAAGCAGGCCGTTGGCGACAAAAAGGGCATTCGTCGGTACGGCCACGCCTACGTGCCGCTGGATGAAGCTCTCTCGCGTGTGGTTATCGATCTGTCCGGCCGCCCTGGCCTGATGATGGATGTACCTTACACCCGCGGCGCCGTGGGCGGTTTCGATGTTGACCTGTTCGAGGAGTTCTTCCACGGCTTCGTGAATCACTCGATGGTGACCCTGCACATCGACAATCTGAAGGGCAAGAATACCCACCACCAGATTGAAACCGTGTTTAAAGCCTTTGGCCGTGCCCTGCGCATGGCGATCGAGATGGACGAGCGCATGGCCGGCATTACGCCGTCCACCAAAGGTTCTCTGTAAAAGGCTCGTCGCCAGAAGGCTCGCTTTAACCGGTCACTTGTGGCCGGTCAATCAAGGACAAAGCAACAACCATGAAAACCGTTGCCATAATCGACTACGGCATGGGCAATCTTCACTCTGCCAAAAAAGCGGTAGAGCACGTTGCCCCGGACACCACCGTACTGGTCACCGACAACGCCGAAAAAATTCGTGAAGCAGACCGTGTCATTCTTCCCGGCGTGGGCGCCATCCGCGACTGCATGGCGGAAATGCAGCGGCTGGGTGTCGTTGAACTGGTTCGGGAAGTCTCCAGAGACCGGCCGTTTCTCGGCATCTGCGTGGGCATGCAGGCCCTGATGTCCCGCAGTGAGGAAAACCGTGGGGTTGACTGTATCGGCCTGTTCCCTTCGCAAGTGCGCTATTTCGGTGATCACCTCACGGAAAACGGCGAGCGCCTGAAAGTGCCCCACATGGGCTGGAATCAGGTGCAGCAGACCATTGATCATCCCCTGTGGCATAACATTCCCGAGGGGGACCGTTTCTACTTCGTGCACAGTTACTACGCAGAGGCCGAGGGCAACGCTGATATGGCGGGCCGCACCCACTATGGTGTAGACCTTGCGGCAGCGGTGGCACGAAACAATATTTTTGCGGTGCAATTCCACCCGGAGAAAAGTGCCCGGGCGGGCTTGCAGTTGCTTGAGAATTTTACGAACTGGACTGGAAAATGCTGATAATTCCCGCGATCGATCTGAAAGACGGCAAGTGCGTACGGCTTCGTCAGGGCCGCATGGACGACTCCACGGTGTTTGGTGACGACCCTGTCGATATGGCTACCCGCTGGGTGGAAGCCGGCGCGCGGCGCCTGCACCTGGTTGACCTGAACGGAGCCTTTGCTGGCGAACCGGTCAACGGAGAAATTGTTCAGGCAATCGCCCGGAAATACCCGGATCTGCCGATCCAGATCGGAGGTGGCATCCGCTCAGCGGAAACCATCGAGGCCTATCTCAAGGCCGGCGTGCAGTGGGTCATTATCGGCACCAAGGCCGTGAAAGAGCCGGAATTTGTGACCGAGATGTGCAAGAAATTCCCCGGCCACATCATTGTTGGCCTGGATGCCAAAGACGGCCGTGTGGCTACAGATGGCTGGGCAGAGGTCTCGGAAGTGATGGCCACCGATCTTGCCAAGCGCTTTGCCAACGACGGCGTGGACGCCATTGTTTACACCGACATCAGCCGCGACGGCATGATGCAGGGTGTAAACGTCGAGGCCACTGCGGCACTGGCCGAAGAAGGGGGGATCCCCGTTATCGCCTCCGGCGGTGTCACCAACATGGACGACCTCAAGCGTCTGGCTACTGTGGCAGACAAGGGCATCCTCGGTGCCATCACCGGCCGGGCTATCTACGAGGGTACCCTGGATGTGGCGGAAGCCCAGGCCTTCTGCGACAGTTTGAAGGGATAAGGACGACTTATGGCTCTGGCGAAACGCATCATTCCCTGCCTGGATGTCGACAAAGGCCGCGTGGTAAAGGGTGTCAACTTCGTTGATATCCGTGATGCCGGCGACCCGGTGGAAGTGGCCCGTCGTTACAATGAGCAGGGTGCCGACGAGATCACTTTCCTCGATATCACTGCCAGTCACGAAAGCCGTGACACCACCTATGAGACCGTGGAGCGGATGGCGGCGGAAGTCTTTATTCCGCTGACCGTCGGCGGCGGTGTGCGTACCGTGGATGACATTCGCAAACTGCTGAATGCCGGTGCCGACAAGGTATCGATCAACACCGCGGCCGTGTTCAATCCGGAATTCGTGCGGGAAGCGGCGGAGCGCTTTGGCAGCCAGTGCATTGTGGTGGCCATTGATGCCAAGCGGGTGAGTGAAGAGGGCGAGGAGCCCCGCTGGGAGATCTTTACCCACGGTGGTCGCAAGCCCACGGGGCTGGACGCTGTTGAATGGGCGCGCAAGATGGTGGAAATGGGTGCTGGTGAGCTACTGCTGACCAGTATGGACCGGGACGGCACCAAGATCGGATTCGATCTGGGCCTGACCAAAGCTATCAGCGATGCGGTGATTGTGCCGGTGATTGCCTCTGGCGGTGTCGGAGAGCTGCAGCACCTGGCCGATGGCGTCACCCAGGGCGGTGCCGATGCAGTTCTGGCGGCGTCTATCTTTCATTTCGGGCAGCACACCATTCCTGAGGCGAAAGCCTTTATGAAGGCCCAGGGAATCGAAGTCCGCGATTAATCCTTCTTCGCAAAAGCAGGTCGAATGGCCTGCTTTTCTCCTTCCGCAAACATCTCCCGATTGCCGTTGCGCATGGCCCACAGGCCGCTGACGGTGGCAATGGCGATACCCTGCTCATCCAGCTTTGGCAGGTGCTTCTCCAGGTAATCCACGGTGACCTTGTGAGGGTGCCCTATGCCTATGGCACTGCCATTTTCCCGCGCACGCTTGATCAGCAATTTGAACTGGCGGTCCACAAACTCCTCGGTTTGCTCATGGTCGAGAAACACGTCCCGGGTCATGGTTGGAATCCGGTAGGCAGCGGCGACATCACCGGCAACGGACGAGGCGATGGTGCGGCTGTCGATAAAGTACACCGGGTAGCGGAACAGCTCCTTCATCACCCAGTCCATGGGCTGCAGCTGCTGTGTCAGCAGGCTACCCATGTGGTTGTTGACCCCCTGCACGTGTGGGATGGACTGGAGTGCCCTGCGCAGGGTGGTCACCATGTTCTGTTCGTCCATATCCGGTGTTAGGCCACCGGGGCCGAGGCCATAATTGCGGGTGTTGGCCATGGGCGCATGCAGCATGATTTCCTTGTGCTGCTTGTGGGCGAGCCTGGCAAGGCTGTCCGTATGCCTGCGATAGGGCAGGAATGCCAGGGTGAGCGGCTGATCCAGGTTTGCCAGTCGCTCACCTTCAACAAGGCTGTGACCCATGTCATCAATAATAATGGCAATGGTTGGGGGCAGAGCCGTTCTTGCCGGCTCTGCCGAAACCGCGCCGGCGGCAATGCAGAATGCCAGGGCCAGCAGAGTACTCACTACTCTCACTGATCGCTTCCTTCTGCCTTGGCGCTCTTGTTCGGGTTCAGAATCCTGATTCCCTTGAGCAGGTTCAGTGCCGAGCGTAGCTGATAATCCCGGTCGGCAAGAGAACCGGTTGCGTTCTGGGCATCATCGTTTCCATCCTGGTCCTGCCCCTCGTTCTGCCCTTCAAGGTGCCCGCTCAGATCCGCTTCGGTGAAGAACGGCTTGCTGTCGAGCTCCTTGAGTTCCGCCGGCCGTACTTCAATATCGGGTTTGATGCCGGTGGCCTGGATGGAGCGGCCATCCGGTGTGTAATAGCGCGCGGTAGTCATCTTGATGGCGTGGGTCTCATCCAGCGGAATGACCGTCTGGACGCTGCCCTTGCCAAAGGACTTTGTGCCCATCACCACAGCGCGCTCATGGTCCTGAAGCGCGCCGGCGAGGATTTCTGAAGCAGAGGCGGAGCCGCCGTTGATCAGCACGACAATAGGCGTGCCTTCCATGATGTCGCCCGATCGCGCGCTGAAGCGCAGGCGGGAACTCTGGATGCGGCCCTCGGTGTAGACGATCAGTCCGTCATCAAGCAGGGCATCTGCGGTCTCTACGGCCGCCTGCAGCACCCCGCCCGGGTTGTTGCGCAGGTCGATAACAAGGCCGTCAAGATCGCGTCCGAGTTCGTCTTCCAGTCCGTTGAGGGCATCCTTGAACTGCGAGCCGGTATCCGCCTGGAACTGGGTAATGCGAACATAACCGTAACCATTTTCCAGCATTCGGGATTTCACGCTGGTGACCTTGATAACGTCCCGTTCCACTTCGATTTCGATGGGAGCGCTTTCCCCCTCACGCATAATGGTGAGCGTCAGGATCGAGCCGGGTTTGCCCCGCATTAGCTGGACAGCCTCTTCCAGGCTCATGCCTTTAACCGGTTTTTCATCCAGCTTGATGATCAGGTCCCCCGCCTGAACCCCTGCCTTCTGCGCTGGCGTGTCGTCGATGGGGGCAATCACTTTCACAAAGCCGTTTTCCATGCCCACTTCAATGCCCAGCCCGCCGAACTCGCCGGAGGTGCTCTCTTCGAGCTCTTCGTAGTCCTTGGGTGCCAGGTAGGTGGAGTGAGGATCGAGGTCTGACAGCATGCCTTTAATGGCGCTTTCGAGGAGTTTGCGATCGCTTACTTCCTCGACGTACGCATCTTTGATGCGGCTGAATACCTCGGTGAACTTGCGGAGGTCTTCCAGTGGCAGCTGCTTCTCCGGATCCGGCAGGCTTATTTCCACGCGTTCGCCGTTCTGGATGCCTTCCAGCAGCTGCTCGGTGGCGGCGTCTTTATCCTGGGCCCAGGCCAGTCCGGAAGCGGTTGCGAAACAGGTAGCGAGAGCAATGCTGCGTAATGGCAAGGCGTGGAGTGTACTTCTGACCCGTTTCATTCACATATCCCGTTTTTATTCCGATAGTTGGACTGGTTTCCCTGACTCCGAACAGTATGGCGTTACCTGCGGCGTTTGTCAGCCCTCCCGGGGGCTCTCAGTTTGCCAGCCATCGGCCAGGGTTGTCGGGTTTACCATTGTGCCGGACTTCAAAGTAGAGCGCCGGGGAATCTGTGCCGCCGGTACGGCCCGCCTGGGCAATGGGTTCGCCGGCAGCCACCCAGTCGCCTGGGCTGGTAAACAAGCTGCTGCTGTGGCCGTACAGGGTCATGTAGCCGTCGCCGTGGTCGATGATGGTGATCAGGCCAAAGCCCCGAAGCCAGTTGGCAAACACCACCCGGCCATAGTGTATGGCACGGATCTCCGCTTCGTCCCCGGTTCCGATCAGCAGGCCGTTGCGACGGAGTTTGCCGTCGGCATAGCGCTCTCCGTAGCGGCTCAGGACCTGTCCCTTTACGGGCCAGGGCAGTTTGTTACGTAATGAGGCGAAGGGCTGGGATTCATTGGGTGAGGGGATGTTGTTGATCGCCTGCTGCACTTCCGCCAGCAGGTTTTCAAGCCGTTTGCGGTCGGATTCCAGTTCTTCCCGCTCGCTGCGCCGGTTCTGGATGTCGGCATTGAGGGCGGCCAGTGTCTGTTGGCGCTCCTTTCTCGATGCCGTCAGTTCCTGCTGGCGTTTAGCGACGTTTTCCTCAGTTCTGGCCAGTTCAACCCGGGTTGATTGCACGGCAGCCTGTGTGCTTCTGAGTTCTTGCAGGCTTTGTCTGAACGCCTCCAGGCGGTCGACTGTGTCCTTGCTAAGGTATTCGTAGTAGGTCATGGTCCGGGCGATCTTGTCCGGATCAATTTCGTTAAGCAGTACCTTTACGGCTGGCGCATCGCCTTCCATCCAGGCGGCGCGGATCTGCTTCTTGAGACTGTCCCGCTGGCGGTCAAGGGTTCGGGTGAGCTCCTGCGCCTCGCTTTCCAGTTCACGGAGCCTCTGCTGCTGCTGTTCGGCCTGCTGGCGCAGAGAGCGGCGTTCACGGGTCAGGCGGCTGATATTCTTTTCGGTCGCGGCAAGTTGCCGCTCCAGGGAGGAGCGGTCCTCTTCGGCGTCCTCCAGCCAATCGTCGATGTCCTCAATGCGTTCCTTGAGTTCCTCGATCTGAGCCGGGGTTACATCCTGTTGGGCTGTAGCCGGCGCTGCGCCCAGAAGGAGGGCGAGCGCCAGAATCGCGTGGAGTTGCAAGGGTTGGTTCCGTTCCCGGATCAGCCGATCTCAACCAGGCTGTGCCCGGTCATTTCCTTCGGTTGCTCCATTCCCATCAGGGCTAGGAGAGAGGGCGCAACGTCGCTCAGGCTGCCGTCGTTCTTCAACACAACTTTGCGGTGGCCGGTGTATACCAGTGGCACCGGGCCGATGGTGTGGGCAGTGTGAACCTGGCCTGAATTCGGATCGGTCATCTGTTCGCAGTTGCCGTGGTCAGCCGTGATCAGAGCTTCGCCGCCTACCTCATCCAGGGCCTCGACAACGCGTTTCACGCATTCGTCCAGGCATTCGGCCGCCTTGATTGCAGCGTCCAGCTTGCCGGTGTGACCAACCATGTCGCCGTTGGCATAATTGCAAACAACCAGATCGTACTTGCCGCTCTTGATCGCTTCCACCAGCTTGTCGGTTACCTCTGGTGCGCTCATTTCGGGCTGCAGATCGTAGGTCGCCACCTTGGGGGAGGGCACAAGAATGCGCTCTTCACCGTCGAACGGTGTTTCCAGGCCGCCATTGAAAAAGAAGGTTACGTGGGCGTATTTCTCTGTTTCGGCGATGCGCAACTGGGTCTTGCCCTGCTTCGCCATGTATTCGCCAAGGCCATTGGTAAGCTGTTCGGGCGGGTAGGCGCAGGAAGTTTTGATGTCCGCCGCATACTCGGTCAGCATCACGAAGTCGGCCAGTTCGGGGTGCTTCTTGCGCTCGAATCCGTCGAAGTCCTTCTCCACAAAGGTGCGGGTCATTTCCCGGGCACGGTCGGCACGGAAATTCATGAACAGTACCGTGTCGCCATCGTTGATGGTGCCTTCCGGCTCCCCGGCGGCGTGGATGCGGGTTGGTGCTACAAACTCGTCGTTCTCTCCGCGCTCGTAAGCCTGTTCCAGCCCGGATACCGGATCGGATGCGGTGAATTCTGCGGTGCCCTGGGTCATCAGGTTGTAGGCGGCTTCCACACGGTCCCAGCGGTTGTCGCGATCCATGGCATAGTAGCGGCCCACGATCGAGGCAACGCGGCCGACACCGAGGCTCTTGAGTCTGGCCGCGGCTTTCTCCAGGGATGGTTTTGCGCTGCGGGGCGGCATGTCACGGCCATCGAGGAAGGCGTGGATGTAAACTTCCTTCGCGCCACGTGCGGCGGCAAGTTCGGCAGCGGCAATAATGTGGTCTTCGTGGCTGTGTACACCACCGGGCGACATCAGACCCATGAGATGAACGGCTCGGCCGCTTTGGACAGCCTTGTCGATCGCTGAGCAGAGCACTTCGTTCTGCTGGAAAGTGCCTTCTTCCAGATCTTTGTCGATACGAGTAAGGCTTTGATAGACCACGCGCCCTGCGCCCAGGTTCATGTGGCCAACTTCCGAGTTACCCATTTGCCCTTGCGGCAGCCCAACAAACATACCCGATGTATTGATCAGGGTTTTGGGCTGGTTTTGCCAGAGTTTGTCCCAGAACGGGGTGCTGGCATTGCTGATGGCATTGTCTTCAGCCGGGTCGCGATGGCCCCAGCCGTCCAGGATAATCAGTGCAGTCGGCTTGCGCATTGCAGTCATCATTAAGTCCGGAAGTAAAATGTTAGTAAATTTACTAAAACGAAAACGAAGTTTATCTATTTTCGCATTTACTGGCCACTTTCGTCACCTTCTGTCCGGGGAGCAGGCTGTGTATAATCCCGCCAAACTCATTATCAGGGTAAATTCATGGACCGGTTGTTTGAATTTGTCGTTAACCACTACATTCTTGTGTCGCTGTTCGTGGCATTCCTGGTTGCCATTCTCATTCTGGAGTCCCGTCGTGGCGGTGCCAAGATCTCGGCCCAGGGTGCGGTCAATCTGATCAACAAGGATGAAGCCGTTGTAGTCGACATCCGGGACCGCAAGGAGTTTGGTGAGGGCCGCATTACCGGCTCGATCAACATTCCCCTGAACAGCCTGAAGAGCCGGGTTGGTGAGCTGAGCAAGTTCAAGGACAAACAGATCATCGTTGCCGACAAGATGGGCCAGCATTCTGCCATGGCGGTTAAACAGCTGAACGCGGAAGGCTTCAGCAATGTGGTTCGCCTGAACGGCGGCGTTGCCGACTGGAAAGCCAGCAATCTTCCGCTGGTGAAGAAATAGAGCGGCCCTTGATCTGAAGATCATTCTGCCGCACTGTTTCACATAAGCCGGCCCGGCGCCAACGTAAAATGTCCCGGCAGCACACTTCATAACATCCCATAACAGCGGGCCCCGAGCCCATGATCGAGAACGAAAGGACTGAAAATGGCTGAGAATCAGCAAGCCGCAGCAGGCAGTGACAACCAGAACCAACCCCAGTTTGCCCTTCAGCGCATCTATGTGAAGGACCTGTCTTTCGAGTCGCCCAACTCTCCAACTGTATTTCAGGAGCAGTGGAAGCCGCAGGTTAACCTGGATCTGAACACCTCCCACAACAAGGTCAGCGACAACCAGTATGAGGTTGTGCTTTCCCTGACCGTCACCGCGAAAGTGGGTGAGAAGGTAGCTTACATCGTCGAGATCCAGCAGGGCGGCGTGTTCCTGGTGCAGGGCATCGAAGGCCAGCAGCTGGGCCAGATGCTGGGCGCCTACTGCCCGACCATCCTGTTCCCGTATGCGCGCGAAGCGATCGACGGTATTGTGAGCAAGGGCAGCTTCCCGGCCCTGATGCTGGCGCCGGTGAACTTCGACGCCATCTATGCCCAGGCGCTCAAGCGCAAGCAGGAAGAAGCTGCTGGCGAGGCAAGCGAAGAGCAGCAGACTCACTGATCCGAACCACTGTGATCAGATATAAAAAAACCGGCTCAGGCCGGTTTTTTTATGTCGCTCCGTTAAACCCCAGCTGCCGCCAGGCCTCGTAAACCGCCAGGGCTGCGGTATTGGAGAGATTCAGGCTGCGGCTATGCGGTTGCATGGGAACCCGCAGGCGATGCTCAGGCAGCAACCCCTCGCGGACATCAGCGGGAAGGCCGCGGGTTTCCGGGCCGAACATCAGGTAGTCGCCATCCTGGTAGCTCACTTCGTGGTAATGGGCGCTGCCTTTGGTGGTGAACCCGAACAGGCGTCCGGGTTGCTCGCTGGCCAGGAAGTCCTGGTAACTCTTGTGGATCCTGACCGTTGCGTACTCGCTGTAATCCAGCCCGGCCCGCCGCATCTGTTTGTCTTCCAGGTTAAAACCCAGCGGTTCAATCAGATGCAGCTGGCAACCGGTGTTGGCGCAGAGCCGGATGATGTTGCCGGTGTTCGGCGGTATCTCCGGCTCGTACAGCACAACGTGGAGCATGAAGCTTAGCGCTCGACGGCCAGGGCAACGCCCATGCCGCCACCGATGCACAGTGTGGCCAGGCCCTTGTGAACATCGCGGCGAACCATTTCATGCAGCAGGGAGACCAGAATGCGGCAGCCGGATGCGCCGATGGGGTGGCCCAGGGCAATGGCGCCGCCGTTCACGTTAACCTTGCCGGTGTCCCAGCCCATGTCGCGATTTACAGAAATAGCCTGGGCTGCGAAGGCTTCGTTGGCTTCCACCAGGTCCAGATCTTCCGTGCTCCAGCCGGCAAGCTTCAGACACCGCTGGCTGGCCGGGATCGGGCCGGTGCCCATAATCGTCGGGTCCACGCCTGCGTTGGCGTAGGCCTTGATGGTGGCGATCGGAGTCAGCCCCAGTTCTTTCGCTTTCTCGGCACTGCAGACCATCACGGCTGCGGCGCCATCGTTGAGGGATGAGGCGTTGCCGGCGGTAACGGTGCCGTCTTTCTTGAAGGCCGCACGGAGTTTGCCAAGCCCCTCGGCAGTGACGCCGTCGCGGGGGCCTTCATCGCGGTCAACGACAATCGGGTCGCCCTTACGCTGGGGAATGGAGACCGGAACAATCTGCCCATCGAAATAGCCGGCTTCGCGAGCGGCGGCGGCCTTCTGCTGGGACGCCGCTGCAAACTCGTCCTGCTCGTCCCGGCTGATGCCGTATTTCTCGACGATGTTCTCGGCCGTGATGCCCATGTGGTAATCGTTGAAGGCGTCCCACAGGCCGTCCTTGATCATGGTATCCACCATGGACCAGTTGCCCATCCGCTGGCCATTCCGGCTGTTGGGCAGCACATGGGGCGCCTGGCTCATGCTCTCCTGGCCACCGGCGATCATCATCTCGGCGTCGCCACAGCGGATGGCCTGTACCGCCATGTGAACCGCTTTCAGCCCTGAGCCGCAGACCTTGTTGATGGTCATGGCGGGCACCGACGCTGGAATGCCGGCGTTAATGGCAGACTGGCGAGCCGGGTTCTGGCCAACACCGGCGGTAAGAACCTGACCCAGTACCACCTCGTTGATCTGGTCACCGGCAACGCCGGTTTCTTCCATTAGTGCCTTGATGACGGCGGTTCCCAGCTGGTCTGCGCTCAGGCTGGAAAGACCTCCGCCAAAGGTTCCGATAGCAGTACGGCGGGCGGCAACAATAACGACATCACGCATGGGAATTCTCCGGATCAGTGGCGCGCGCGGGATTGGGGCCGGCGCGAACAGGATTGAAAACTGCTGGCATTGTATCCGGAAAGCGGTCACCGGCCAAAGATCAGGTCCGTCATGCGCGGGTTGTACTACATGTTCAGGCTTCGGCCGCCATCAACAGAGACGATTTGCCCGGTGATAAAGGGCGCATCGCAGATCAGGAACGCAATGGTTTCGGAAATATCGTCAGGGTTGCCGGTGCGGGCCAGTGGCGTCTTCTGAAGGATTGCCTGTTGGGCGGATTGATCCATCTCGGCTTCGCCCTCTGGCCAGAGGATTGCGCCTGGCGATACGCCGTTCACGCGCACGTCCGGCGCCAGGTCTTTTGCCCAGGAGCGCGTCAGGGCAGCCAGGCCGGCCTTGGTGGCGCAGTACAGCGGGTGATCATCGATAGGCCTTTCACTGTAAATATCGATCAGATTTACGACGCTGCCGCGGTTTCGCCGAAGTTCGGCCAGGCATCCCTGAAGCAGGAAAAATGGGGCCCGTAGGTTGGTGTTCAGGATTGTGTTCCAGTCGTCTTCGGTGGCGTCTGCGGTCGGGGTGGGGTAGAAGACCGATGCATTGTTCACCAGTGCGTCCAGTCGGCCCCACTGTGCGATGGCGTCACTGGCCAGCCGGTCCACTCCAGTTAACTGGCTCAAATCCGCCTGCAGGGCGCAGGCGGAGTCGGGCCGTTGGCGGTTCATCTGCGCAATCAGTGAGTTCGCCTGCTCTTCCCGGGTCCGGTAGTGAATCACCAGGTTCCACCCTCTTTCGTGAAGTGTCCGGGCAGTCTGTGCGCCAAGACGGTGGGCTGCGCCGGTGATCAGGGCAACAGGCGTTGTGGACGGCATGATGCCTCCTCAGTGGTTGGTCGGGGCGACGGCGTCGCCGATGCGTTTCAGGCGTTCAGTCCGGATTGCGCTGCCCAGTTCCTTGCCTTTATACCCTTGCGCCAGGAGGGTTCTCGGCTCAACGCCGGTCGCCGCTTCCGAGGCGGTTCGCAGCAGGTCCAGTGTGAGGGAATCGCCCGGCAAGGCGCACTCGAGCACCTTCGTGAGTTGCGAAAAACGTTCCGGGCGGCGCCAGACGTCCGCCTGGTCGAGCAGGTCCAGAAGCGTTTCGGCTTCCGGGCTTTGCGCATCAATGTCCCGGATCTGGGGTGTGAAGGCAGTAACCAGTCGCGCCAGATTCTGACAGTCATTGGGTGCCTTCAGGGCTTTGCCCCTGTCCTTTGCAACAGGGGCATCCAGGGGGGAGAGCAGGGCCGCAAAACGCTCCTCCGTCTCGGCGTGCAAGCGGCGGTGGACGCAGCCAAGTGCCGCCATCGCGAGTTGAAAGACTTTTTCCGAAGCTAATTCCGGAATAAGAACCTCAAGGGCGCCGCAGTCACGAAGAACTTCGAAAAAGGCCTCGGGCGCCTGTTCATGCAGCGCCCGCTGGAATTCTTGCCAGACCCGTTCGGGCACCAGGTGGTCTACTTCTCCGCTATCCACCATGCGCTTCATCAGGGCCATGGTCTGGTCGCACACGGAAAATCCCAGCGGGTGAAAGCGGGCTGCGAACCGGGCTGTGCGAAGAATTCTCAGGGGGTCCTCGGCGAAGGCCTCCGAGACATGCCGAAGCTTGCGATCTTCAATATCTCTGCGGCCTTCAAAGGGGTCGACCAGATCGCCGTTTTCAGCTTTTGCCATCGCATTGATGGTCAGGTCCCGGCGCTTCAAATCCTGCTCAAGGGTGACGTCGGGCGCGCTGTAAACAGTGAAGCCGTGGTAGCCGCGCCCCTGTTTCCGCTCGGTGCGAGCCAGGGCATATTCTTCCCGGGTTCGGGGATGCAGAAATACCGGGAAGTCCGCGCCCACCTGCTTGAAGCCGTTGGCTAGCATTTCCTTTGGAGTTGCGCCGACCACCACCCAATCCCGGTCCTTGACCTCAAGGCCGAGTAATTCGTCACGAACGGCACCGCCAACCAGATAGGCCTGCATGAAATCGCTGATTCCTTTCGGGAGTGTGTCGGTGGATTATCCGGTTCCCGGGCAGGGCAGGCAAACCTGTGACGCATGAGGGCCATAAAAAAGCCCGCCCGGATTGCCCGGGCGGGCTTTGATTGGAGCTTGGGGTCAGATGAAATCTTCATCTGACCCCACTTTCAGCTTTCCATCAGAACGCGGTGCCAAGCTCCAGGGCGGCACCGGCATCTGCATCGCTGTACAGGGCGCCGATATCGAGGCGGACGCCGACAATGTTCAGTCCGAGACCTGCCGTGAACTGGGTTTTCTCTTCAATGCCGTCGTTGTCATCGTTGCTGGCCAGGTTGTGGCGAACACCCACCCGCAACTGGGCGTAACGGAAGGCGTCGAATTCGGCGCCAAGGGCTGCCCACTGGGTGTCGTCCTCAAAGCCAAAGGCTTCCTTTTTGGTCAGGTCCACTTCCGCGGTGATAACGTGGTATTCGCTCTTGTGCGCGATGCCCGCTGTAACCATCGGGTCCAGCTTTAATGTGCGAACTTCCTCTCCGAGCAAAGGCCGGCTCGCAGCGGAGTCGAGCTCCATGGGGATCAGGTTTTTAACGACAATTCCGGTGTTCCACTGGTTGGAATCACCAAAGCTGTAGGCTGCGCCCACGTCGAGGTTGAAGCCGCTCTTTTCAGTCTGATACTGGTCATCGTCGAATTCGTCATCTTCGAAACCGGAAACCGCTTCCGTGTACTGGAAGGTGCGCAGCTCCACGTATTTCGGCGACAGGCCAAGCTGGAAGCTGTTGCCATCCTGTAGCTCAAAAGCCCGTGCGAAGCTGATGCCCACTTCCCCGACGGCGGATGCCAGTATTTTTCCTTGTGATGTCAGGTTCAGGGTGCCATTCGTACTGATCTGGTCGACGGCATTCTGAACGTCCTGGGCCGTTGCTGCAGTGGCAATCGCATTCAGTGCGGTAATATCCTGATCGGACACGTCACCACGAACGGTTGCTGTCAGGTTTGCATTGGTAAACACGCCGACAGCCAGAGATTGTCCCGGCACAGCCAGGCCCAGCCCTAGACCGGCGTTCACTCGCATGGTGTCCCTGTCGAATTCGGTCAAACGGTCGCTGAGATCGGCGGCGCCGTCCTGAATACTTTGTGGGTCGTCGGTATTGGGATCAAAACCGGAAACCAGCGATTCAAGATCAGTGATTACATCCTGGATATCATCCACCTGGTCAACTGTTTCTTCCTCATCCGCTGCGCGAGCATTCACCGAGGGCAGCATCAACCCAAAATCATCGTTCCAGCTGTGGTGATCGGAGGCCATCATCGCTGGGTTATCCATCGGCGCTGATGATGGTGTTGCTACAGCGACGCCAGTGCCACCCATGGCAAAAGAGCGGGCAGACATAAACGACTGCGGGCTGGCCAGTGCAGAACTGGTGGCAATGGAAAGACCAATAGCCAGAGAAAGTTTGGTCAGGCGATATCCGGTCATGAAGAATCCTGTCAGGTAAAAAGGCAAAATAGATGTTACGTACCTGAAAGGGTAAGGCAGAACCTTATCCAGCTCATGACGCATGGGGTAACGGTTTGTTTTTGATGTGTAAACAGAGGCAGTTTTTTGCCGCATAGGGATTGCAAAACAATACGGTTGGGAGTTGTTGATCGGAATATCAGGCAGTTAGAAAAACTGGCGTAGTTTTTTCATGGGAAACCGGAAATGACGTTTTCTGGAGACACGCAATGAACCTTCGCTGGATACTTATGCCTCTGCTGGCAACAACGGTGGCTGCTTGTGCGCCGGTTGGCAGTTATCAGGGGGATAACGGCAACCAGTCCCGCCAGGATACGATGCTGGAGCCAATTACTGTGCGGGTGAGCGGTCTGGGGACCTATGAGGATGTTGCGGCCGACCGTTCAAATATCCGCAAACGTCTGATGGCCCGGCGGGCCTCCCAGCTGGACGCCTACCGGAATCTCGTTGAACGGGTCTACGGTACTGTCGTGTACGGCAGTTCCACCGTTAATGATTTTGTGCTGCGCAACGACACCTTCAGAACCTATGTGGACAGCTACATTCGCGGCGCGAAGTTGGTCGCGGTCAACGAGCACAGCGACGGTGTCTTCGAAACGGTGATGGAACTGAAGCTCGAGCCACGTTTCCGGGCCTGTGTGGCCAAGGTTGCTAATGATCAGGTGCAGGATCTCTGCCCGATTCCCA
The DNA here is from genome assembly GCF_045057155.1 of Marinobacter flavimaris. Taxonomy (NCBI): domain Bacteria; kingdom Pseudomonadati; phylum Pseudomonadota; class Gammaproteobacteria; order Pseudomonadales; family Marinobacteraceae; genus Marinobacter; species Marinobacter flavimaris. The sequence goes on along the minus strand of NZ_CP171359.1, from coordinate 2,777,479 downwards.
TGCCGCAGGAAAATGACAGCGTGGGCGATGTGCAGAGCAAAGGCGTGGATTCCCTGTATTACCTTGATTGATCGAGAGTATAGAGAGTGTAGGGAGTATCGAGAATTATGAAACGCTTGCTGTCACTGGCTGTGCTCGGAGCTCTGGCGCTCTTCGTGGTTTCTGCCGCCCATGCGGTGGTTCTGGAAGGCGTGGGCCATGCCAATATCCACAATGGCAACCTGGAAGCCGCCCGGGCTGAGGCCCGCAAGGCCGCAATCCGGGACCTTTCCCTGCAGTATGAAGCCAGGGTTAGCACGCACGACACCATGAAAAACGGCGTGATCACTGAGTCACGGATGGATCTGGCGTCAAGCGCCAGAGCCCGGAATGTGCGGGTAATTGATGAGTACCAGAGTGGCAATCTGTTGCGGGTGATTGTCCGGGGCGATATCAGCGAGAGTCGCAGCCAGTGTGGATCTGGAGATTCCGGACGCCTGAAAAAGCGCGTCGCAGTGACCGGGTTTCCTGTCCTGTATCCGGACCAGGCCAGAGTCGGGCGGATTGATGACGCCGGCGAAATCTTGCCGCAACAACTCCAGCAGCGTTTGGTGGCTCAGGGCGGATTGCAGGTCTTTGGTGCGACAACCTCACGGATGTTCACGGATCTGCTGAACGCGCCTACGGTACAACAGGGCGACAATCGATTGACCAATGTACTGGAACTGGCCCGTGAAATGGGCGTTCAGTTCGTAGTGACAGGCGTTATCCGGGATCTTGGCGTTGCGGATCCGTCAGCGTGGGGCACCTCCGTGCTGGATAAAATGCAGCGGGGCATCGGGGCGGTAGATCAACGGCGCCGGTTTGCGGCTGATCTCGTTATCTTCGACGGCTTCAGTGGCGCGCCGGTCTATCGTCAGAGATTTGAAGCCGCGGCCGATTGGGATGCCGGGCCTGGCAGTTCAGCAGGGTTCGGCTCTGCCGGCTTCCAGAAAACCGCCTACGGTCAGGCTGTCGAGGATGTTATCGCAGACATGGCGATGGCAGTAACGGATGCATTGGCGTGTCAGCCCTTCATGACCAGAATTGCGCGGGTAGACGACTTTTCTGTAACGCTGGAATCCGGGGCTACAGCAGGCCTCAGGCCGGGTGATGAGTTGAAGATCTATCGCAGCAAGCGCTACCTGGAATCACCAGATGACTCACCAGAATTGCAGGACAGCGACTTGTCAGTGACGCTCGAAAAAGTTCAGCCGCATTTTAGCCGGGGTACCATGCCGCAACTGGGCGGCATCGTGAATATCCAGAGAGATGATATAGCGATTATCTGGTAGGGCTGACGGGCATCAATTGCTGGCGTTGGCCACCTCGGCGGCCGCAATGTCGCGGATCTTGCCAACCATCGCCCTGAGCCCGTTGCCGCGGGTCGGGGAAATGTGCCGGAACAGGTCCAGCTGCTCGAATAACTCATCAATGTCCGTGGCCAGCAGGTCCCTCGGGGTTTTGCCGTTAAGGGCGACCAGGATGATGGCAGCCAGTCCACGAACAATCATGGCGTCGGAGTCAATCAACAGGTACAGCCGGCCACTGTCTTCATCGTAATGATGAATCAGCCAGACCTGGCTCTGGCAGCCATGAACATAGTTTTCTTCAACCCGGGATTCCTCGGGAAACGCAGGAAGCTGCTTGCCCAGATCAATGATAAAAGCGTAGCGCTCTTCCCAGTCGTCCAGCAGCTCGAAGCCATCGAGAACGTCATCCAGGGTGGTGTCTTTACCCAAGGGGTTGTTCAGAAAGTCCTGTTCACTGGCAGTCATTTACAGCATTCCCAGTTCGAGTTTGGCTTCGTCGGTGAGCATTTCGTTGCTCCAGGGCGGATCGAAGGTCAGTTCAACGGTCACCTTGTCCACATTGGGCACATGCTCGAGCTTGGTTTTCACATCTTCGGTTATCACCGGGCCCATGCCGCAGCCGGCGGCAGTCAGCGTCATCAGCACGTACACATGGTTGCCGTCTTCGGTGCCATTTTCAATCCTGCACTCGTAAATCAGGCCCAGATCCACTACGTTCACCGGAATTTCCGGATCGTAGCAGTTCTGCATGGCTTCCCAGACCTGGTTTTCGTTGACGGTGCCGTCTTCCGGGGTTTCAAAGCTGCTTTCCAGGGGTTTCTTGCCGAGCGCGTCGGCATTGTGGCCTTCAATCCGGGCAAGGTTACCGTTAACAGCGACCGTAAAGGTGCCACCCAGCGACTGCGTGATGGTCACAAAGGTGTCCGACGGAATCATGATTTCGGTTCCGGAAGGAACAAGGCGGGCTTCCACCTCGCGTTTGGTCAGGACCACTTCCCGTTCTTGCATGCCTGTTCGGGCCTCGCTCTTTTCAATCTTTATATCGGATTACGCGACGGTAAAACTCTCGCCGCAACCGCACTCTGCGGTGGCGTTCGGATTGCGGAACTGGAACATGGAGTTCACGCCCTCCGTCACAAAATCGATCTCGATGCCGTTCACCAGCGGCAGATGCTCTTCTTTCACGAAAACATCGACGCCATCAATGTGAAACACCTTGTCGTCGGCGGCGGTGTCTTCCACCCATTGGGTTTCGTATTTGAAGCCGGAGCAGCCACTTTTCTTGATGGCCAGCCGAATGCCCTTGGCGTCCGGCTTTTTCTCCAGCTGTTTGCGCACGTGCTTGACCGCGCTGGGCGTCATGGTGACGGCGACGGTCGGGGTGAAGACTTCGGCTGTCATAATTCCACCTCCATCAGGCAAACAGACGCTGGACTTTCTGCAGGGCGGTAAACAATGTATCCACCTCGTCCAGAGTGTTGTAGAACGCGAATGAAGCCCTGGCTGTACCGGGAACTCCATAGAAATCCATCAGCGGCATGGCGCAATGGTGACCCGTGCGGATTGCGATTCCCTGCTGATCCAGCAGCGTGCCTATATCACTGGGGTGCAGGCCGGCAATTTTAAAGGATATAACCGGCACTTTGTTTTTTGCCGTACCGATAATCTCCATGCCGGGTACGGTTTCCACCAGCTGGTTGGCCCGCTCAAGGAGGCCGGTCTCGGCCGCTTCCATGGCGGAACGATCCAGGCCGTTCAGGTAGTCGATGGCGGCTCCCAGTCCGACTGCCTCGGCAATGGCCGGGGTGCCTGCCTCGAATTTGTAGGGCAGGGTATTCCAGGTGGTCCGTTCAAAGGACACTCGTTCGATCATCTCGCCGCCGCCCTGGTAGGGAGGCATTTCCTCCAGCAACTGGGCCTTACCGTAAAGCACGCCAATACCAGTGGGGCCAAACAGCTTGTGCGATGAGAACACGTAAAAGTCGCAGCCCAGCGCCTGAACGTCCGGCTGGTAATGAGGTACCGCCTGGGCCCCGTCCACCAGGGTGATGATGCCGTGGGCCTTGGCCTGTTCAATCAGGGCCGCCACCGGGTTCACCGTGCCAAGCACGTTGGAAACGTGGGTGATTGCCAGCACCCGGGTCTTCTCATTGAGCAGGCTGGTGAAGGACTCGAGGTCCAGCTCGCCTTCCGGTGTCACCTGAACAGGCACCACTTTCGCACCCGTGCGCTCGGCAATCATCTGCCAGGGCACGATGTTGGCGTGGTGTTCCATGTGGCTCACCAGGATCTCGTCACCAGCCTTCAGGCGCGGGGCGAGCCCATTGGCAACTAGGTTGATGGCCTCGGTCGTGCCGCGGGTCCAGATAATTTCCCGGGTGCTTTCGGCGTTCAGGAAGTTTCGAACCGTCTCGCGGGCACCCTCGAAGGCGGAGGTCGCACGGTCTCCCAGCGTATGGGCGCCCCGATGGACGTTGGAGTGCATCTCACGGTAATACCGATCCATGGCATCCAGCACAGCCTCCGGCTTCTGGGCCGACGCACCGTTGTCCAGATACACCAGGGGCTTTCCGTTTACCTGCTGGGACAGGATCGGGAAATCCCGGCGAATCGCGTCCACGTCGAAGGTGGTGCGCTTGGCGGTGCTTGCCACGGACAGATCGGTCATAACCGGTTACGCCTCCTGAAATGTCTGTTCGAAGAAGTGGTTCAGACGGCCCTGGACCGTCTCCCGCACTGCTTCAACCGGAATCTGCTCGACCAGCTCGTTGATAAAGGCCATGGTGAGCAGAACGTTCGCCTGACGCCGGCCGATACCCCGTGAAACCAGGTAAAACAGCGAGATTTCGTCAAGCTGGCCGATGGTCGCGCCATGGGCACATTTCACGTCATCGGCATAGATTTCCAGTTCCGGCTTGGTGTCAATCTCTGCCCCGTTGGACAGCAGCAGGTTCTTGTTGTTCATATCCGCATTGGACTTCTGGGCGTCCTGATGGATATGAATCCGGCCATTGAACACGGCGTGGGACTGGTCCGCTGCGATATTCCGATAGGTTTCTTCGCTGTTGCAGTGGGCAGCCACGTGCTCGATGGTGGTGTGGTTGTCGTAGTGCTGTTTGCCCTGGGTAACAACTACCCCGTTGAGCTTGCACTCAGCGCCTTCACCTTCAAGCCGAACCTGCAGATCGTGCCGGCGCAGGGGGCCACCAAACCCAACGGTATGGCTTTCAAACCGCGAGCTGCGCTGTTGCAGGACGCCGGTGGAGCCAATGTGCTGGACGTTCTCGCCTTCCATGTTCAGGCGAATGCTGGTGATGTTGGCGCCGTCGGCCACATTGAATTCAGTGACGGTATTGACCATGACCTGGGCCGAGCCGCTGGAGATGTACTCCTCCACCAGCGTAATCTGGCTATGACGGCCGGCATCCACGAAAATGCGCGGGAAAGCCGAACCGCTGGCCTCGGCCGTTACCTCGTGAACAATGAACAGCGGCTGGTCGAGCACTGCGTCCGGCTTCAGGCGAATCAGCAGGCCGTCTTCAAAACGGGCTGAATTCAGCCGGGCCATCTGAACCGCCTTGTTGTCCAGGGTGCTGTCCAGGCGATCCGCCAGATCGCTGGCTTCCTCATCGCTCAGATCGCCGAAGCTCTTGATGCTGATGCCGTCCAGATCCGGATATTCGCAGGCCTCTGGCATCATTACACCGTTAAGGAACGCAACCTTGTAGCCGGGCACTGCCAGGCCGCTGCCGGTCTTGCCATCCGCCGGCAGGGAGATGGCCATGTCGTCGGTCAGCTTCAGGTACTTGCTGGAGTATTTCCAGTTTTCGGTTTTCCGGGTCGGCAAGGGCATGTCGACCAGAGCGGTTCCACGCTGCTTGCGCAGGGCGAGCAGGGGCTCCGGCAGGGACTGCCCGGCCGGGTGCAGGAACGCGGTGGAAAGAGTGGGTGCTGGTTTCATTCCGCGACCTCCTTAGTTGGCTGAACTGTCGGCAGTTTCTTCATCCTTGATGCCCAGCCAGCCGTAGCCGCGTTCTTCCAGCTCCAGCGCCAGCTCGCGGCCACCGGATTTGATGATCTTGCCGCCCGCCAGAACGTGCACGTAGTCCGGCACAATGTGGTTCAGCAGACGCTGGTAGTGGGTCACCATCAGGATGGCGCGGTCTTCCGCGCGCAGAGCATTCACGCCGTCAGAAACAACCTTCAGGGCGTCGATATCGAGCCCGGAGTCGGTCTCGTCGAGAATTGCCAGCTTCGGCTGCAGCAGCAGGGCCTGCATGATCTCATTACGCTTCTTCTCACCACCGGAGAAGCCTTCGTTGACGCCCCGCTTCAGGAACGCCGGATCCAGATCCACCTGCTTGGAAATTTCTTTGGCGAGCTTCATGAACTCCGCCGCGTTCATCTCGTCTTGGCCCTTGTGCTGGCGCATGGCATTCACGGCGGTGCGCAGGAACTGCAGGTTGCTCACCCCGGGGATCTCCACCGGGTACTGGAACGCCAGGAAAATGCCTTCGCGGGCACGCTCTTCAGTTTCAAGTTCCAGCAGGTTGTCGCCGTTCAGGGTGATTTCACCCTCGGTAACTTCAAATGCTTCGTTGCCTGCCAGCACCTGCGACAGGGTGCTCTTACCAGAGCCGTTGGGGCCCATGATGGCGTGAACTTCCCCGGCCTTGATTTCCAGGTTGATGCCCTTGAGGATTTCTTTGCCCTCAACGGATGCGTGCAGGTTCTTGATGCTCAGCATTTGTAGCGTCTCTCTCATTTAACCGTCTGAATTCTGTTGCCTGCCCCTAACTGGGCGGAGTCAGCCATCGGGCAGGCCCTTCCGGGATACGCTGTAAATACATCCCTGTACGCTCGACGAAATCATCCCTGATTTCGACGATCCCGGAAGGGCCTGCCCGACGGCTTCTGCGATACTTTTGTGCTTGCCGTCCTGTTAACCAACGGACCCTTCGAGGCTAACTTCAAGTAGCTTGCCGGCCTCGACAGCGAACTCCATGGGCAGCTCTTTGAACACTTCCTTACAGAAGCCGTTCACGATCATGGAGACCGCCTGTTCCGGGTCGATACCGCGTTGGCGGCAAAGGAACATCTGCTCGTCGCTGACCTTCGAGGTGGTTGCCTCGTGCTCTACGATGGCCGACTTGTTCTTGCTTTCAATGTAAGGGAACGTGTGGGCGCCGCAGCGGTCGCCGATCAGGAGCGAATCGCACTGGGTAAAGTTACGTGCACCTTCCGCCCCGGGGCCGAATTTCACCAGGCCGCGGTAAGCGTTGGAGCTCTTGCCGGCGGAAATACCCTTGGAGATGATTGTGCTGGAGGTGTTCTTGCCCAGGTGAATCATCTTGGTGCCGGTGTCGGCCTGCTGGTAGTTGTTGGTCAGTGCCACGGAATAGAACTCACCAACGCTGTTTTCGCCACGCAGGACACAGCTCGGATACTTCCAGGTGACCGCGGAGCCGGTTTCGACCTGGGTCCAGGAAATCTTGGAGTTCTTGCCGATGGCGGCGCCACGCTTGGTGACGAAGTTGAAGATGCCGCCTTTACCTTCTTCATCACCCGGGTACCAGTTCTGCACGGTGGAGTATTTGATCTGGGCGTCGTCCAGGGCCACCAGTTCAACAACCGCAGCGTGCAGCTGGTTCTCGTCCCGCATGGGCGCGGTGCAACCTTCAAGGTAACTCACGTAGCTGCTGTCTTCGGCAATAATGAGAGTACGCTCGAACTGTCCGGTGTTGGCTGCGTTGATGCGGAAATAGGTGGACAACTCCATGGGGCAGCGAACGCCCTTGGGTACATAGACAAACGTACCGTCGGAGAAGACCGCGGAGTTCAGCCCGGCGAAAAAGTTGTCACCGGCCGGCACTACCGAGCCCAGGTATTTTTTGACCAGCTCCGGGTAATCCTGAATTGCTTCGGAGATAGAGCAGAAGATCACGCCGGCTTTGGCCAGTGGTTCCTTGAACGTGGTTGCTACGGAAACCGAATCGAATACTGCATCAACCGCCACGCCCGCGAGCTTCTCACGTTCGTGCAGGGGAATGCCCAGCTTTTCGTAGGTTTTCAGAAGCTCCGGATCCACTTCGTCCAGGCTCTGGGGCATGTCTTCCGGCCGCTTGGGCGCGGAATAGTACGAAATCGAGTTGTAGTCGATTTTCGGGTAGCCCACGTGGGCCCAGTCCGGCTCGTCCATCTCGAGCCAGCGACGGTAGGCTTTCAGACGCCACTCCAGCATCCATTCCGGTTCTTTCTTGAGGCCGGAAAGGCGGGCGATAACGTCTTCATTAAGGCCGGGTTCGAACGTGTCGGATTCAATGTCTGTTACAAATCCGTACTCGTATTCCCGTTTGATCAGCTCGTTCACCTCGGTGTCGGTGGTCGCCATGATCGTCGCTCCGTATTCTCTCATCGCGGGCTTGCGCCCTTAGTGTCGCCGACAGCGTCAAAGATGGGCTGTCGATCGGATGTCTTCAGTTTGGGTGTTGCAGTGGTCGCTCATCCCATGAGTACGCCCTGCAATCGCTTTTTGGATGACGGATTTCAAAGACTGTCGCTGATAAGTAAGCAGAAAATCCGCCTGAATCCATCGCTTCTGGCGAGCGATTATACAATACCAGAGTAAAATAGTCAGGTATTAATTTGTGCGTGGGGTGATTATACCTTAATCGGCCTTTGGGGCACTAAGGGGGGGGGTAATGAGGCTGATAGTCTGGTTATTGCAGGACTGCGAGGTTCGAGGTGGGCGCCAGGCGGGACTGCCTCCCAAAACACGCCGTGAACCCATCCCTGGGGGCTCGGCATTGCCATCCATGGCAATGCACGGTTTTGGGAGGCAATCCCGCTTGGCGCCTCAGACTAATTGCTAGTCGCCGGTAGCCAGGAGTCTGGTGAGGTAGCTGTGCTCCAGAGTTTGTGGAAGATTAGCCGGTTTTGGAATCCGCACGATATGCCCGCTGCCCGGCGCATAGTCCATGGCCTGGCCGTTTCGGTTCTCCATGACATTAGCCGAGAACCGGATGTTGCCGGCCGGGCTGATCAGTTCCAGTTGGTCGCCGGGGGCGAATTTGTTCTTCACGTCTATGGTCAGCCACTGGTCATCCTTGCCGGTAATGGTGCCAACCACCTGCTGGGTGCCAAGGAATGAGGAGCCCTGTTCGTAGGTCTGGTATTCCCGGGGCATATGGCGGCGCAGGAAGCCTTCGGTATAGCCCCGGTTGGAGAGGGCTTCCAATTCGTCCATCAGGTTCATGTCGAACGGCTTGCCCTGCACCGCCTCGTCGATGGCGCGACGGTAGACTTGGGTGGTGCGGGCCACGTAGTAGGTGCTCTTCGTGCGGCCCTCAATTTTCAGGGAATGAACGCCCATCTTTGCCAGTTCAGCGACGTGTTGAACGGCTCTCAAATCCTTTGAGTTCATGATGTAGGTGCCGTGCTCGTCTTCATAGGCGGGTATGAATCCGCCCGGGCGGTTGGGCTCTTCCAGCAGGATTTCTTTCGGTGCCACCTCCTGTACATCGCCGCCGCCGCAGGTGGCGATCAGGTCGCCGGTCTGGTCGTGGCCGTGCTGGACCTGTTTGTAGTTCCAGCGGCAGGCGTTGGTGCAGGCGCCCTGGTTGGCGTCCCGGTGGTTCATGTAACCCGAGAGCAGGCAGCGGCCAGAATAAGCCATGCACAGGGCGCCGTGAACGAAGACTTCGAGCTCCATCTCCGGGACCCGTTCGCGGATCTCGCGAATTTCATTCAGGGCCAGTTCACGGGAGAGGATGACTCGGCTGATTCCCTGACGCCGCCAGAACTCTACCGTGGCCCAGTTCACCGCGTTGGCCTGTACTGAAAGATGGATGGGTTGGTCTGGCCATTTTTCCCGCACCAGCATGATCAGGCCGGGATCCGACATGATCAGCGCGTCGGGTTTTTGTTCCAGTACTGGCGCCAGATCCCTCAGATAGGACCGCACCTTGTCGTTGTGAGGTGCTATGTTGGAGACAAGGTAGAACTGTTTGCCCAGTTCGTGGGCCCGTTCAATGCCCGCGCCAAGCGCTGCAACGTCTTTGAAACTGTTGTTTCTTACTCTCAGCGAATAGCGCGGCTGGCCTGCGTAGACCGCATCGGCGCCATAGGCAAAGGCGGTTTCAAGGTGTTCGGGGGTGCCCGCGGGGGCGAGCAGTTCCGGGGTTTTCATAGTGGCTCCGGGCGATTCTGAAAACGGGGCATTCTGCCGTATGCCGTCGGCCGTTCCCTTGATCCTGCTCAAAGGTCTTATTGATTGTTTTCGGCTAACATGTGTACGCTCACGGTTCGGGCTTTTCGGGCCGAAGCGTTGCAAAGGAGGAATTCAGGATGGCATCAAAGCCTCTGACGCCAGAGGTGGCGCGGGCTTCGCTGAGTGTCAGGGTCAGTTCCCTGATCAGTGTTCAGCTTGCTCGTGGCAAAGTTGGTGTGGAAGTCGTGGCGTCGCAGCTGCATATGAGCCGCTACACGTTGCACAAGAAACTGAAGCGTGAAGGGCTGACCTTCGCCCGTTTGCTGGAGGATGTTCGCCGCAGGCAGGCGCTGACCTACATGCAGGACAGGACCAAACCGCTGGTGGAGATTGCCGAGCAGCTCGGTTTTTCGGAGTTGAGCGCATTCAGCCGGGCTTTCAAGCGCTGGATGGGGACATCCCCGGCTGAATACCGCTCTGTCAGGCTATCCTGATCCGGATTAGACTTTTTTGAACACCAGTGAGGCATTGGTACCACCAAAGCCAAAGCTGTTGCTCATCACCAGGTCCAGTTTCTGGTTATCCATGCGTTCCCGAACGATCGGGTAGCCTTCGGCCCCTTCATCAAGGTCCTGGATATTTGCCGATGGAGCAATAAAGCCTTCACGCAGCATGATCAGGCTGTAAATAGCCTCATGTACGCCCGCCGCGCCAAGAGCGTGGCCGCATAGGGGTTTGGTGGAGCTCAGCGGCGGGATCTTGTCGCCAAACGTCTCTTTCAATGCTTTCAGCTCCGTGATGTCTCCGGCCGGGGTGCTGGTGCCGTGAGTATTCACGTAGCTGATTTCGCCATCCAGGTTCTTCATTGCCTGCTTCATGCAGCGCACTGCGCCCTCGCCACTCGGGGCAACCATATCTGCGCCATCGGAAGTTGCACCGAAGCCGACGAGCTCTGCCAGGATGTTTGCGCCCCGCGCTTCCGCGTGCTCCAGCGCTTCAAGGGCCAGCACACCGCCACCACCAGAAATCACGAAGCCGTCCCGATTCGCGTCATAGGTGCGTGACGCCAGTTCAGGCGTGTCGTTGTATTTCGTCGACAGGGCGCCCATGGCATCGAACAGCAGGCTCAGGGTCCAGTGGATATCTTCGCCACCGCCGGCAAACATGACATCCTGGCGCCCGAGAGCGATCAGATCGGCGGCATGGCCGATCGAATGCGCGCTGGTAGCGCAGGCAGAGGTGATGCCGTAGTTGATGCCGCGAATGCCAAATCCGGTTGCCAGTGACGCATTGATCGCACTGCCCATGGTGCGCGGCACGCGATAGGGCCCGACACGGCGGATACCGCGGTCGCGATGGGTATCGATGGAATCCAGCAGCTCAACCGTCGAGGCGCCGCCCTGGCCAAAGATGATACCAGTGGTGTCGGCCTTGATGTGCTCATCGGTCAGCCCGGCCTGCTCGATAGCCTCAAGCATCGCCAGATAGGTGTAACCGGAAGCGGGGCACATGAAACGCCACAGTTTCCGGTCAATCAATTCGGGCAGGTTCAGGTTGATCTGGCCGCAGATGTGGCTGCGCAGACCATTGTCCCGGGCTTCTTCGCTAAAGCCGATGCCAGAACGGGATTCCCTGAGTGACTGTGCGACTTCCTTCTGGTTGGTACCAAGGCTGGAAACAATGCCCATACCGGTGATTACAACACGACGCATCCTGTTAACTCCTAAAAATCATCGGTCGAGGTGAACATGCCGACCCGCAGGTCTTTGGCTGTGTAGATTTCCCGGCCATCTACTTCCATCCGGCCATCGGCAATTGCCATGGTCAGTTTGCGCCTGATCACGCGTTTGAGATCCAGACGGTAGGTGACTTTCTTGGCCGTCGGCAAGACCTGGCCAGTGAACTTCACTTCACCGGCGCCCAATGCGCGGCCTTTCCCTTCACCGCCACCCCAGGCGAGGAAGAAGCCTACCAGCTGCCACATGGCATCGAGGCCGAGGCAGCCCGGCATCACGGGATCATCAACGAAGTGCACCTTGAAGAACCACAGGTCCGGATTGATGTCGAGCTCCGCTACCAGGCTGCCCTTGCCGTAGAGGCCGTCGTCGTCCGCAATGTGCGTGACGCGGTCAAACATCAGCATCTCGTTGATGGGCAGGCGCATGGAGCCGGGGAAGAGCTCGCCATGGCCGCATTTGATCAGGTCTTCTTTATCAAAATGATCCGGGTTCATAGTGCCAGTGTCTCTGTTACAAAATGATTTCCTCATACTTTAGCTCGAATTTCGGGAGCTGCTATTGACCTTTAGTGGATGATTGCCGGTTTGAAGTTCCCCGAACTCGTCTGTTAATCCCGTTTGATGGTCATCAAGGTGCTTGTGCGACCCCGCGAATACAATCATCTATCAGAAGTCCGTTCTGTGACATCCGGAGATTCGAGACTGGCAAGGAGGGCGTATGTCCGGGAATGAGGAAATTATCGCAGGCAAGGTTCGGCGCGAGGGTGACCGGGTTTTGGTACGTCTTGAAAGAGAAACCGGGCACTTGCCTGAACGAGTCTGGAAAATGCTGACAGACTCGGTGTGTCTGGCGGAGTGGCTGGCGCCTGGAAAGCTGGATGCCAGGCTCGGCGGTCGGGTTCAGCTGGATTTCGGTAACAGTGGTATGCCGATCGATTGTCGGGTCACGGATTGCCAGCCGAATCGTCGCTTGGCCTATTCCTGGAGTTCGGGTGATTCCCCTGAGCGTCCGTTGATATGGGACCTTGATCCCATCGACGAGGGAACCCGCCTGTCGCTGACATTATTACTGCCTGATGATGAGGTGGTGCCGATTGCCTGTGCGGGCTGGGATGCTCATCTTGAGATGCTTCTGGCGGCATTGGAAGGAATCAGTATTCACTTCCCTGCCAGCCGGTTCCGCCAGGCAAGGGCAAGGTTCGAGTTGCTGGTCAGGCAGGAGTTGGCTGCCTGACCAGCGGTTCAGCCTTCACGACCATCGGGTCTGGGGCTGGCGAGGATGCCGGTGTAGCGGTACAGGAACATACCGAAGGCAAACAACCAGAGCAGGGTGCTGCTGCCAATGCCGGGGTGCCAGGGAATGATTTCGAAGGCGGTAAGCACCCGTATCAGTGCGGCCAGATGAATTGCAACGAACGCAAGCACCATGCCTTTGGGCAGCACCAATGGTCTGCCGCTGTGGCCGAGGGCGACCCGGGCAATGACCCCGAGAATCAGGCACGCGACCGCGCCGGTTCCGGCGGCGTGACTCCACGCGTTGGACGGCCAGCCCGCGAACAGTGTGCCCGCGAGCAGGAACAGGGACACCGGCACCCACAGGATGGACAGGTGCAGAATCCAGAGCAGGGGCTCCTGGCGTACGAGCCAGCCCTTCCATCCCGCCAGACGCACCAGCATAAGCCCACCGGACAGCAGCGCCAGCAAACCAGTAACGGTTTGCCAGCCAGTCACCAGGGATGCCATCAGCAGAATCAGGCTGAATACAGTTGCCATGTCCAGCGCGGGAATGGTCTTTACAGCGTTGCTGTCGAGTCCCCTCTGGCGCAACCAGCCGGTGGAAAACGCCGGAGTGATGCGGCCACCGACAATACTGATCAGTGCCATGGCCATGATCAGGGCACCATAGCTGAAGGCCATGTCGAGGCGGGTGACAAAGCCGATCTGCATCAGCCAAAGCAGGCCGAGTACCACCATGATCATCAGTTGTCGTTTTTGCCGGGCGTGCCAGATACGCCAGCCGGCATCCACCATCACCAGGGGCAGGAATGCCAGGTTTACTCCCTGAACCAGCCAAAAGGGCAGGTCAGCACCGGTTGCCAGCAGTACACGGCCGGCCAGCCAGACGCCCCAGAGCAGCACCAATCTGAATCCATGAGTTCGTTCTGTCTGGGTCCAAACACACACTGCGGTTAACAGGAACCCCGCGATCGCTCCCGACAGAAAGCCAAACAACATCTCGTGCTGGTGCCAGAATAACCCGGGCATGGCCAGTGGAAGACTGATAACACCATTGACCTGCATCACCCAGAGGGGAATGACGGCAAGGGCCAGAACGGTCATGGACAGAAAGAAAATCCGAAAGGGGTAGGAAAATAATTGGCTGACGCTGACCGGCGCCCGTTCAGGGGAAGTAGGAATGGCCCGCATAGATGTCTCCCATATACATGTATTCTGTGTATATGTTAAACCCTGACAACCGCGTTAACCATACCTGCTTGTAGGTAGATTGCGTACAATGCGGCAAAACGCCTGTTAACTAAGGAACTTTCATGACCGCGTACATGATTCTGAAACACCTGCACGTGACCACCGCGTACCTCACCATCACACTCTTTGCCCTGCGTCTGCTCCTGGACGCCGTCGGAAGACCTGGGTGGCGACAGACACCGCTGCGGTTTATTCCCCACATCAACGACACCATTTTGCTGGTGGCGGCGATCTCTCTGGTTTTTGTGGCCGGGTACGCTTCGGCCATGCCGGGTTGGCTGATTGCCAAAATTGTCTTACTGGTCGGCTACATTATTGCTGGCGTGTTCGCTCTGAAAACCACCCTCGGAAAGCCCGTTCGAATTTCCGCGGCGGTACTGGCCCTGGTGCAGGTTACGGCCATTCTTCATTTGGCCCTGGCCAAGCCGTTCTGAGTCAGCGCTTTTCGCTGATCTGCTTCGTCAGCTCCGCCAGTTGTACCTGAACGGCCTGGAGCTGGCGGGCAATCTCGTCCCGCTCATCATGGGCCTGTTGGGCCTGCTTGGCGTTCTGCTCCTCGCTCATGACCTCCAGGATCGCCCCGATCATCATGTTCAGGAAAACAAACGCAGTCAGGAAAATGAAGGTGATGTAGAAAACCCAGCTCAGCGGGTACTGCTCCATGGTGGCGTACATTACATCGGTCCAGTCCTCGAAGGTGGCCACCCGGAACAGGGTCAGCATGGCAATGGCCACATCCCCCCAGAGCTCCTCATCCACGCTGGCGAAGAACATTGAGCCCATGGCCGCGTAGATATAGAAAATGATGAACATCAGCAGGGCGATGTAGCCCATGCGAGGGATCGCCTTTAGCAGCGAGTTGATCAGAAACCGGAGTTCCGGGACCACGGATACCAGGCGCAGCACCCGGAATACCCGCAGCAGACGCCCCAGCAAAACCGCCTCGGAGTTGTCCAGAGGAATCAGGCTGCCGATCACCACCAGGGTGTCGAACAGGTTCCAGCCGTCGAACAGAAATCGCTTTTTGTTGGCGCATACACCAAACCGGAACAGGATTTCCACCAGGAAAAACAGGGTGATGGCGTTGTCCATGACGATCAGCGATTTTTCCACCAATGGCGGCAGATCATAGGTTTTGGCGCCAATGGTCAGTGCCGACAGGATGATGATGGTAATGACTGCGCCCTGAAAAACCTTGCTGGACTCAATGCGGCGGAGTTTCTCGAAACCGGAGGCGGGGCTTATTTGGGACGACATGGCAGACTTCGGCTCCAGATAATTCGGGGGGAGGGCGGAATTCTAAAGGGCTGCGACGGAATTGGATAGCCTGAATGATGGTCGGACGCCCCTGACAGCGAAGCGGCCGTAAGTAATAAGCATGATTTATTCGGCTTGATCAGAAATATTCACTCGTGCGATGGGCAAACCCTTCCCACAATCAGGTCACAAACAACAATACCAAAAGCGAGTGACATTCCATGGAAGACAGACCGGAGTTAGCCGGCTGGCGCTGGGGCTGTTCACCTTCCGCGTGCCGTTTTACCACACGCGCCTGTGCTGGTCCGAGTTCCTGCAGGGGCTGTTTGTTTCTGCCGCCACAGGCCTGGCATTGATCCCCGTGATGACCGCCTTCTTTGGCCTGAGTTTTGAAGAAGCCGTTGCACTCTCAATGATTCACGCCTCCCTGATTGCCTCGATTGCGGCGCTCAAGCGGGTCTTCGTGGATGACGCCGAACGCTTTCTGCTTGAGCAGCCAATTGCCACGGGTCTTGCCTGCGCCTACATCGCCATGTCGATTCCGAGGGATAATGCTTCCCGGGGTACGGTGGTTCTGATTGGCGCCGCGCTGGCATTCTTTGAACCCTGGATGGGGCTGTTGATTGGCGTTGTTGCGACTCTGGCACTGGTGGGCTGGGACCGTAGCCCGGATCCGATTCCTCACGACGAGTGACGCGCCGATGGCAGATCCCTGGTCTCAGCCAGCCTGGTTCAGGATGATCTGCCATTCCTCCTCGCCCACGGGCATCACAGAGAGCCGGTTACCCTTCCGGACCAGAGGCAGGTCTTCGAGCCCGGCCATGGATTTCAGTTCTTCGAGCGGGATCAACCCTGGCAGGGTGCGAACATACTTCATGTCGACAGCCTGCCAGCGAGGCTTTTCCCTGGTGCTCTTGCCATCGTAGTAGGGCGATTCCGGGTCAAACTGGGTTGGGTCCGGATAGGCGCTGCGAACAACCGTCACTATGCCGGCTATACCGATGTGCTTGCAGCTGGAGTGGTAGAGGAAAACCTCGTCGCCCTCTGCCATCTGTGCCAGAAAGTTCCGGGCCTGGTAGTTACGCACGCCGTCCCACGGGATCACACCGTCCGGGGCTTTCGCAAAATCTTCTATGCCGCATTCTGCAGGTTCTGATTTAACCAGCCACTTGGCCATGATGTTTCTCCCATTTGCCGGATCAGCCTCATTGAAGTCCCGCAATTATACGGAAAAGCCCCGCAGTGCGGGGCAACGAGAGGCAATCAATCAAGCGGGCTTATGATCCGCCGGCTGTTGGCGGTGGCGCCAGCGGGTCTTTGGGCTTTTTGCGGTTCAGTGGGTAAAACAGTTGTGGCGAGGCCAGTTCCGGCAGGTCGGTTCTTTCCTCGTTGGCGGCCCACTCCACCCGCTCGGCAGAGCGGATTGCGTAGTGCATCCACGCCAGGGCAGCTGCAACGATCACGAACATCAGCATAAAGCAGCTCTGCCAGATGCCCGTAAGGTCGTTCAGTACGCCGAAGGTCAGTGGCAGTATAAATCCCCCAAGCCCGCCAATCATGCCCACCACACCGCCTACGGCGCCGACATGTTTGGGGTAGTAAACCGGAATGTGTTTGTACACCGCTGCCTTGCCCAGTGACATAAAGAATCCGAGGATAAAAATCAGGGCCACGAACATGGGCAGGTTCATGGCCAGGGTAAAGCGGATATCGCCATCAATGCCCTGAACGACGTAGTCGGTGGGCGGGTAGCTCAAAAGAAACGTGCACAGAACCGACGCACCGAAGGTCCAGTACATCACCCGGCGGGCGCCGAAACGGTCTGACATCCAGCCGCCGAGAATCCTGAACAAGGAGGCCGGAATGGTGTAGAGCGCGGCAATGATACCGGCGGTTTTGATGTCCAGGCCGTAAACGCCAATCAGGAAGTGCGGCAGCCAGAGCGCCAAAGCCACAAAGGCGCCGAACACAAAGAAGTAGTACAGGGCAAAGCGCCAGACCCTCAGCTCCCGCAGTGGTTCCATCTGCTCCAGGAAGGTTTTGGACTTGCTGCCAGCCCGCTCTGCCGCCAGGGGATCTTCCTTGGCCAGCAGAATGAAAACAACACCCATGATCGCCAGCACCGTGGCGTAGATCTGCGCGGTGCTTTCCCAGCCGAATGCCACCAGCAGGAACGGGGCCCCGAAATTGGTTACTGCCGCGCCCACGTTGCCCGCACCGAAAATGCCCAGGGCTGTGCCCTGCCGCTCCGGTTCAAACCAGGCCGCCGTGTAAGCCACCCCCACGATAAAGGCACCACCTGCCAGGCCAACGCCCAGAGCGCCTACCAACAGCATGAGGTACGTGGTCGCGAAGGTGAGCAGGTACACGCAGGCGGCGGTGGTTAGCATCAGAATGCCGAATACCCAGCGGCCGCCGTACCTGTCTGTCCATATCCCCAGGAAAAGTCGGCTAATTGAGCCGGTAAGAATGGGGGTGGCCATCAGCAGACCCAACTGGGTATCCGACAGCCCGAGATCCTCGCTGATGCGAATCCCGATGATGGAGAAAATGGTCCACACCGCAAAGCACAGGGTGAAGGCGAAAGTGGATAAACCGAGCGCACGGTATTGCGCTGGCTTTGACGGGGTATTGGCCATGCTCCGCTCCCTCCGCTTGCTCATCAATTGAGGTCTGAAAACACTTCTTAAACCTTACCAAAACCAGGGTTTTTCCATGCGGGGCATTGGAGGTACCTCCTGCTGGGTGCAGTGGTGGTAGGCAATCAGAGGGTTTTGGGGGCAGGGGGATAGACCCCTGATTGCTCTGGTGGGGTACGCGCTCTCAGCGTTGATTTACGTCAATTATGGGCGGCCCCGGAGTGTGGGCTAATGCTGACAGATATCAATGGATGCCCCTTGAAATAGCCTTTGAAAGGGTACCGAAAGCGCCCTTTGGAGAACTCAAAAATGAAAATCATGATTGCCTACGACGGCTCGCGAAATGCCAGGTTGGCGCTGGCCCAGACCATCACCATGTTCCGCGACCTCAAACCGGTCATTACCCTCGTGGCCGTTGCCGAAAACCCCCGCGACATCACCTCGGGAAACGAGGACATGTTCCAGGAAGAGTTGAACGATCTGAAAAAGCACATCGCCGAGGCCATGGAGGTGTGTGAGCAGGAACAGATCTCCGTCGAAAACATGCTTCTGGAGGGCGACGCCCGAAAGATGTTGCTGTTCGCAGCGGAGAAAAAGGTTCATCCGGACATGCTGGTTATCGCCCGCCACAGCCATGAGCCTGACGGCGGTTTTATTGCCCGCTCACTGACTTACTTCGTGGACGAACTGGATTACATGACCTTCGGCAGCGTGAGTTCCTTCCTTGCCCGTCGCATCCAGTGCCCGCTTCTTATTCTGCCCAGCCGTTGAGTCTGGCTATAACCGTTTCTGTATCTGAAAGCCCAGGGAGGCTGACATGAAAGTCGCAGACGTTTTCCACGTCAAAAATCCGGAAGTCAGGGCTCTGCACCTGACCTGGATCGCATTCTTTATAACTTTCTACGTGTGGTTCAACATGGCGCCGCTGGCATCCAGTATGCTCAAAAGCGTCAACTGGCTCACCGCGGATGATCTTCGCCTGTTTGCCATCGCCAACGTAGCGCTGACCATACCTGCCCGGATTATCGTGGGCATGGCCCTGGACCGCTTCGGCCCCCGCCGGGTGTTTTCGGTACTAATGGTATTGATGGCCATCCCTGCCCTGGTATTTGCGTTCGGCAACACCATGACCCAGCTCCTGGTCAGCCGCCTGGTGCTCAGCTCCATCGGTGCCAGCTTTGTGGTGGGTATCCACATGACCGCCATGTGGTTCAAACCGAAAGACATCGGCTTCGCCGAAGGCTTCTATGCCGGTTGGGGCAATTTCGGCTCGGCCGCTGCGGCTATAACTCTGCCAACCATTGCACTGCACATGTACGGTGGTGAAGACGGCTGGCGCTGGGCCATCGCCCAGAGCGCAATCGTGATGGCGGCGTATGGTGTGTACTACTGGTTTGCGATTACCGACGGCCCGGCGGGCACCGTTCATCGCAAGCCGCGCAAGGCCGTGGCTCTGGAAGTCAGCAGCTGGGGGGACATGATCAAGTTGATCCTCTGGACCATTCCCCTGGTGGGCGTTCTGGGCATCCTGGTATGGCGAATCGAGAACATGGGGTACCTGAGTGCGACCGGAGCCGCTATCTGTTACGCGGTGATCGTGGCCATTGTCTGCTATCAGATTATCCAGATTCTCCGGGTTAATATTCCCTTGCTGAAACAGGGTGTGCCCGAGGACGACAAGTACCCGTTCAACAGCGTTGCAGCTCTGAACAGCACCTACTTCGCCAATTTTGGTGCCGAGCTGGCGGTGGTGTCCATGCTGCCGATGTTCTTCGAGGAAACCTGGAGCCTGAGTGCGACCGCAGCCGGCCTTATCGCTGCCTCCTTCGCTTTCGTGAACCTGGTGGCACGCCCGATGGGTGGCCTGGTTTCAGACCGTATGGGCAACCGCCGGTTTGTGATGCTCAGTTACATGTTCGGCATCTCGGTGGGCTTCGCGCTTATGGGCCTGATGAACTCTAACTGGCCGCTGATTATTGCCGTGGGTATTACCGTATTCACCTCGTTCTTCGTGCAGGGTGCCGAGGGCGCCACCTTTGGCATCATACCCTCTATCAAGAGGCGCCTGACCGGCCAGATCTCCGGCATGGCGGGCGCTTATGGTAACGTGGGTGCGGTGGTGTACCTGACCATCTTCACCTTCGTAACCCCGACCCAGTTCTTCTACATCATTGCCGGTGGCGCGTTTGTCAGTTGGTTGCTGTGCATCATGTGGCTGAAGGAGCCGGAGTCAGGCTTTGCCGACGAATACCAGGTGTCCTCTGTGGATCTCCAGATCGAAGAGGAAGAGCGTCGCCGGCAGGCTGCCGCTACCAGCTAACCCGGAACGGTTGAAGAAAAGGCCGCCGAGGCATTGCCCGGCGGCTTTTTTGCGTTTGAAGGGACATCATTTTGGGGGCCAGGCCTGTCTTACTATGACCACGGATCAGAAGTGGTCGTAGCCGAATTTCATGTAGGTGATTCCAGGGCTCAGAACCAACCGCCAGGCCAGTTCGATATCGTCGCTGCACTCCTGGTCATAGGCTCTTACGGTGTCCGTCAGGCAGTCGAGCCAGAGGTCGTAGAGGTAGGGCTTGATGCTCAGATGGCGGGCGCTGTGCAGGCAGGCAATTCGATGAAGGACATCGTCAACGTTGCCGCTGGCGTAAAAGGCTACGAGGCTGAAAAAGGATTTCTTCAGCATACTCCGCTGAACGGCCATATCGGTATTGCGAAACAGTGCCCGGACCTCGGGAGAAGACATCAGGAACCGGCGATAGAAGCCTTCAAAGAAGTCAGGCACCTCGGGTGGGGTCTGTAGGACACGCTCGTAGCTCGCGTCGAATAGCTCTTCGAAGGACATGGCAGGCTCCCTGGTTCTCTTGGGATTAAATCCAATATCCTGAATCTAGCATTTGCCAGCGTGCGCGTCATTTTGTGCAGGTAAGGAGGTAGCCTTTGATGGAAAGCAGGCATAAAAAAACCGGCGCCCTTCACGGACGCCGGCTGTTACTTGAACCCTGTATCAGGGGTTCTTGATGTACGCATCCTTGCGCAGGTAGAACCACCAGTTAACCAACAGACAGAGTGCGTAGAACACCGCAAAGCCGTACATGGCCACCTCTGGGGTGCCGGCCTGGATTTCCTGGCCCATCACCCTGGGGGCGATAAACGCGCCGTAGGCGGCAACCGCAGAGGTCCAGCCCAGAACCGGGCCTTTCTGCTGCTGGTTGAAGATGAAACCGATGCTGCGGAAGGTGGAGCCGTTACCGATACCACTGGCCGCAAACATGATGATGAACAGGATCAGGAACGGTGCAAAGTAGGCGTTCGGATCAGTGGAGTTGTAGGCCAGCATCATCACGTAGCCGGTGGCCACGGAGGCTGCGACCATCACAACCGAGATGATCTGGGTAACGATGGATCCACCCACCTTGTCGGAAATCCAGCCGCCCACCGGGCGAATGAGCGCGCCAACAAACGGCCCCATCCAGGCCCAGGTCAGTGCGCTCGGCGCATCAGGGTTGACCACACGGGTTACCGTGCCATCGGCTGCCACTTCCATCATGTTGCCGAAGATAACGGTAATGGACAGCGGCAGGGCAGCGGAGAAGCCGATGAATGATCCAAAGGTAAGGATGTAGAGCACGGTCATGGACCAGGTGTGCTTGTTGCTGAAGATTGCAAACTGGGCCTGGATGTTGGGCTTGATATCGCCGGGGATCAGCCGCAGAAGAATCAGTGTGAGCACGATGGTCAGGGGCAGGGCCAGCCACATGTTCAGCACGCTGAGGGCCCAGACGCCTGCGATGGAGGCGAGAATACCTACGCCATAGAGCCCCAGAATCTTGCCGAAGGCCGAAAGCGGGTTGCCCGGATTCGGGGTAATCACTTTCAGGTTGTTCATGCCAAACCAGCCGGCAAACGCCAGCGGAATCAGAAACACCAGCCAGATAAACCCGGCGTTCTGGATCCAGGTATCGGTACCCGCCTCAATGCGGCCAATCAGCGTGCCGCTGGGGCTCTGCAGCTGCATAGGGTCACCGGCCAGGGCGCCGAAGATACCCACGGTCATGACCAGTGGGATGACCACCTGCATGGTGGTGACGCCGAAGTTACCGAGACCGGCGTTCATGCCGAGGCCATAGCCCTGCTTGCTTTTCGGGTAGAAGGTACTGATGTTGCTCATGGAGCAGGCGAAGTTACCGCCGCCGATACCGGATAGCAGTGCCAGGGCCTGGAACACGATAAACGGTGTATCCGGGTTCATCAGGGCGATGCCGGTACCGGCAGCAGGAATCATCAGGAGGGCAGTGGTCAGGAACACCGTGTTTCGTCCGCCGGCGATCTTGATCATGAACGAGGCGGGGATCCGCAGGGTGGCGCCAGACAGGCCTGCAATCGCAGACAGTGTAAACAGTTGCTCAATGCTGAAAGGAAAACCCAGGTTCTTCATCTGGGTGGTGATCATCCCCCACATCAGCCAGACGGCAAAGCCCATCAGCAGGCTGGGGATGGAAATCCACAGGTTGCGGGAAGCAATGCGCTTGCCCTCCCGCTCCCAGAATTCTTCGCTCTCGACATCCCAGTGTTCGATGTCTGCGTTGGTTTTGGCCATGATTTTGACTCCCTCGGTTAACGTGCCCTTGGCCCCGTTTCTGGTGGCGCTCGGGCTTCTCGACACCATTGTGCAAAGCGAGGCGGGGAGTCATGCTTGATATTTCTCAAGGACAAAATGACGTGTCAGAAGGTGAGTTTTTTGATGAAAATCCAGGCGCGCTTCAGATCGATAAAATCTATTAAAATCAAATGGGTGCGATAGTGATATCCCGAAGTGGGTAGGCGTTATGGATGCTGGCGCAGTGGAGGTAGCCAATCATTTCCGGCGGTTCTGGCTATCCCGGAACAGTAAAATCGTCTGCAGCGCCACAAAACCGTAGATGCAGGACCAGCTCGCCGATGCCAACCAGAGTGCAACCGGTTCAAGAAAAGGCGCGTTGCCCGCGTAGAGTCGGGCGACTGCCGCAATGGCCATGCCCGAGGCGATGCCAACAACCTGCCAGATGGGTGGTGTCATTCGTCTGGCTCGCTGCCAGGCAAGCCGCAGCATGACACTGGTGGAAAGCGTGCCGAGGGCTCCGATTGTTATCAGGTGCATGGAGGCGACGGGATCGTTTTCTTTCAGAAGGCTTAACCCGCTTGCGCCAGCGCCTGCAGCCAGCCATAAGTAGCCAAGTGCCAGTACCAGAAGGTCTGGCCGGTTTCGGCAGTGCCAGAGCTTCCAGCGAGCAGCGCGAACCACAATCAGAAAACCCGCAACCAGCAATAACAGACCCACGGCCGGGGCCGCGACTGGCAGAAAGCTGAGCAGCAGTGCCAGCAGCAAGATGGCCAGAAGGGTTCCCTCAACATGTGGCTGAACCCGGGCCTCAAGGGGGATGCCCCGTTTCTCAAGCGTGCCGGCCACAGCCGGCGCAATGACTCGCCCGCCGATAAACGTCATCAGAAGCAGCAAACCGACAATGGCGGTTGTCAGTACCTGGCGGCTATCCAGTATTGCCGGTGCGCTTGCGGCCAGTGTGTTGCTGGCAAGCCAGAAAACGACCGACAACAGGCAAAGAAGCAGAATCAGCGGGCCGGCAATCCGGTTGCGCCATTTTTTGGCCGCCTGAAATCTCGGGACCGCGTAGCGCGCCAGCATGAGGGCGAAGGCCGGGCTTAACAGTTGGGCGGCAATACTTTCCGGCGCCAGAACCCAGCTGACCCTCGCGAGTATCCAAAGCACAAAGAGCAGAGTGAGTACCCGGCCAGGTTGGGGGCCGAGGGTGTAGCCGGCGATGAGGGCCAGGGCGAAGCCGAATATCAACTCATGGCCGTGTCCCGCACCGAGCAAACCGGGCGGCCAGCCTGTCCCGGACAGCACGCTGTATATCGACAGGGGAACCGTTAATGCGGCGAATAGTGATGCGGCAGGGAAGAATAGCCAGAACGCATGAATGTTCTTTCTTGGCATGCCTGAGTTGTCCGAAGTCATCTCGTGTCCTTGACCGTTCGGCGCACCGAAACTATCAGTAAAAATAACGCGGGAAACATTTTAAAGGTGCATCATGAATATTACACAACTTGCCCGTCTACCATTTTCCGGCAATGGCGCCTGGTCAGAGCTGCGGCGCCTTGACCTGTCCATTCCGTTCCTGGCCTGGGTGGTGGTAGTGCCGATGTCGTTTCTGCCGCCGGTGCTGCTCTACTATGCCGGAACGCAGTACGGCGACGCCTTCATGCAGGGATTCGGAGACAAGGAGTGGCGGTTTATCACCACTATCCTTTTCCTGGCAGAGTTACTCACGTTCTTCGTGATGGGCTGGCTGATCCACGCCGTTATGGATAGTCATCAATTGAAAATCAGTTATCAGGATGCCTATTTGCTGGCCGCAATTGCGCCGCTACCGCTCTGGCTGTCATCACTGGCGCTGCTGGTGCCGGTGCTGGCAGTCAGCGTTGTGGCGGTGTTTGCCGCCTTGTTCCTGTCCTGTGCGCTGGTCTACCAGGGCGTTCGCTCATTCTGCGAGCGAAGCGATAATGATGTGGTGGTCATGTCGGCCACCTACACCGTTATGTCGGCGTCTTTGCTGGCATGGGGCGTGCTGATGGCAATGGTTTGGGCGTTCTGATCAGGCCGTGTGGGGGAGGACGCCAAAATAGATGGCACTGAAGTGGCAGGCGCTGCCGCCGATTACGAACAGGTGCCAGATCGCATGCATATAAGGTATGCGGTCGGCCAGATAGAAGGCGACACCGGCGGTGTACAAAATGCCGCCGGCAATCGTCAGGTTCAGGGCTGTTTCACTCAGGTTGGCCACCAGATCGGATGAGGCGAACGTGATCAGCCAGCCCATGGCCACATAGATGCCAACCCTCGCGAGCTTGAAGCGGTTTTTGAAAATAACCTTCAGCACCACGCCGGTGATCGCCAGTGACCAGATCACCGCAAACAGTGTCCAGCCCACCGTGCCGCGCATGTTTACAAGCAGAAAGGGCGTGTAGGTGCCGGCGATCAGCAGAAAAATGGCGCAATGATCAAGGGTTTTGAACGCCCTTTTCAGTTCTGGCCGCCGGGCACCGTGATACAGGGCTGAGGCCAGATAAAGAAGAATCAGGGACGCGCCGAAAATACTGAAACTGACAATCTTCCAGGCATCCCCGAATTGACTGGCGCCCACGATCAACGCGGCCGTGCCAATAACGCTCAATATTGCGCCCAGACCATGGGTGGCGCTGTTCAGCCACTCTTCAATGCGGTGATGGTTATTATTTGCGGGGGATGGAGTTGCTGTCACAGAGCGGTCTTCCGAATTAGCCATGGCCCTAAAATACTTCAGCGTACACCTGTACGCAATGCCTGATCGTGAACATCCTGTGACCCTGTTCAGAAAAACTGAACGACCTGTCGGAAAACTTCCGATTTCTCTCGAGTCTGCCGCTGGTTAGCATGCGTATATCCGATCAAAGACAGAGGAGGTTCTCCCGATGGCAAAAGTGCTTGTGCTCTATTACTCCATGTATGGCCATATTGAGACAATGGCAAACACCATTGCCGAAGGTGCAAAAGGTGTCGATGGTGCAGACGTTACAGTCAAGCGTGTGCCGGAAACCATGGCCGACCAGGCATTTCTGGGCGCTGGCGGAAAGGCGGACCAGGAAGCCCCGGTAGCCGATCCGAAAGAGCTGGCAGAATACGACGCGATCATTTTCGGTACGCCCACCCGGTTCGGCAACATGGCCGGGCAGATGCGGACCTTCCTGGATCAGACAGGCGGTTTGTGGGCCGAAGGCAAGCTTCACGGCAAGGTGGCCAGTGTGTTTACCTCCACAGGCACCGGTGGCGGGCAGGAGCATACCATCAGCTCATTCTGGACCACACTGGCCCACCACGGCATGGTCATTGTGCCCCTGGGTTACGGCATCCCGGAATTCTTCGATATCTCGGAAGTGAATGGCGGGACTCCCTACGGAGCGTCAACTATCGCAGGCGGGGACGGCTCACGGCAGCCCAGCGAGAAAGAGCTGGCGATTGCCCGCTTCCAGGGTAAGCACGTTGCCGAGCTGGCAGTAAAACTGCACGGCTGATTCTGAAGTTTTAGCAAAGCGTTGAGCGTTTTTCAGGGCAGCAGGCGAGAGCTTGCTGCCCTTTTTTATGCGGTATCCGGTTGGCTTCAGGGCCGGCTCTTCGCAGTTGCGGTTTTCAGGCGGGAGAAAGTCGCCGGCACAACACCGAGCCATGATGCCAGTTGATTATCTGGCACCCGTTTAACCAGTTCTGGGTATTCTTCCAGCAACAACTTGTAGCGTTCTCTTGCCGGCATGGTGTGCTTGCGGAATTCTCTCATACTGGTCAGCTCGGCAATTTCTTCCGTCAGGGCAAGGGCGAACCGGGGCCAGAGCCCTTCACCGTGAGACTGGATAGCGGACCGGAACGCCGCGAAGTCAGCCACCCAGGCCGTTACCGGCGTTACTGAGGTCAGGCAAAGGGTGTTTCGTACGGTTCGGCTACGGCCAAAAACCGGCCAGACCATATCGCCTTCGGAAAAGAAGTGGTGGACGGACACCTTGCCGCTGGGTGCTTCCCGGAACAGCCGAAGGATGCCGTACTGAACCAGATAAACGTTTGCCCAGGGTGTGTCGTGCTTCTCCAGAGCGGTTTCGGGGTCAACCCTGCAAAGGTGAAACAGGCGGGCGAGGTCTGCCAGAAACCGTGCGTCGGGATCATTCTCGTGCCCTGCCAGGCGAATTCCGAAAACCCGGCTGAGGCCATTCAGCAGGGCAGCTGACTCAGGTGCGGCATCCTGCTGGATAATATCCGGGTTGTTTTCTCCCAACATGCACGGGGCGGAGGAAACGTCTGGCCTGAAGATGCTGTTCATGGCGTTGACCCTGTTATGAGTGTCAGGTGAATTATGGTATCAGAGAAACATCTTTTGAAATGACTTAAATCATTAAGCCTTTTTCACTGAGTCGATATCGCGATCTGACGAACGTTCAGTGATAGACTCCGCCTCCTGTTGCTGGAAGTTTCCCCTTTCCTCACGGAGTCCCGATGGCCGCAGCCTTTGCCCTTTTCTTCAAGCTTATTCCGCTCTACGTAACGGTCGCCCTGGGCTGGGTCGCCGGTCGTTATCTTGAGGCCAGTGGTCGTCATATCGCCGGCATCATGCTCTATATCGTGACGCCCTCAGTGGTGTTTTCCGGGGTGATGGTAGCGCCGCTTTCTCCCGAAGTTATCTTGTTGCCGTTTCTGGTATTCGGGATTTCTTCTGTGCTGGGAATTGCGCAATTAAAGCTGGCAAAGCGGGTGCTCTCCGACGGCAGTGCCAACATCATTCCCCTGTGTGTGGGTTCCGGTAACACGGGGTACTTCGGTGTGCCGGTTGCGTTGTTGCTGTTCGGTGAGGAGGGGCTGGGGCTCTACATCGTGTGCATGCTGGGCACCACGCTGTTCGAGAACTCCGTGGGCTTCTATCTGGCGGCGAGAGGGCGTTACAGCATCAAGGATTCGCTCTGGCGGGTGCTGAAGCTCCCGTCGGTATACGCCTTCCTGGCGGCCGTCGTCCTTAACCTGGCGGGCATCGGAATTCCGGATATCTTTGTGCCGCTGTTCGATAACCTGCGCGGCGCCTACAGCATTCTGGGCATGATGATCATTGGCATGAGCATCACCAGCTTTCGCGGCCTGGCGGGCAATGTCCGTTTCACGGCCCTGGCGTTTTTCGGGAAGTTCGTGGTCTGGCCACTGGTGGCCATTGTGTTCTGGTGGCTGGATTCAACCGTGCTGGGCATCTATGAGCCGGCCGTACACAAGGCCATGTTCCTGATTTCGATCACGCCGATTGCCGCGAATACTGTGGTCATTGCGACCCTGCTGGATACCTCGCCAAGGCAGGCAGCGGGTACCGTATTGCTTACCACGCTGTTTGCCCTGGCGTTTATCCCGATGATGATCTCACTTGCTTTCTAGCGGCTGCTTGACGGTGTTGCCGCCGGTTGCGCTTCGCTGGCCCTGGCTTCTGCGATATCGCTGCGGGCATGGCGCACCACGCTGATACCGGCCGTTATCGCCAGCGTACCCATGATTGCGGCAACGATCAGGTCGGGCCAGGCAGTTCCGGTACCGAACACACCGAGTGCGGCCACCATAACGGCGATGTTGCTGATGGCATCGTTCCGGCTGCACAGCCAGACCGAACGCATGTCGGAATCCCCTTCACGGAATTTGAACAGTATTGCGGCCACGCTCACGTTGGCGGTAAGTGCCAGCAGACCAACCGCCCCCATGGTCAGCGGCTCCGGTGTAATGCCTGCCTGCACCACCCAGACGGCCCGGGCCCAGACCACCAGGCCAAACACCGTCATGGTGATGCCCTTAACCATGGCTGCGCGCCCTCGCCAGAGCATACCCATGGAGAGGACGGTGAGGGACAGAATGTAGTTGGCGCTGTCGCCGAAGAAATCGATGGCATCGGCCATCAGCGAGACAGAGCCCGATGACAGACTGGCGATGCCTTCCACAACAAACATGGCCAGGTTCACCCACAAGGCGATCCATAACGCCCGGCGGAAGCCCGGGGCAGGGGATTTTGGTTCGGGGGCAGAGCAACTGCACGCCATAAAGACCTCCTTGGTTCAGATAGTCTTATTGAAAACCCTGTAGTAGCTACAGGGTCAACAGTTGCTGCAGAAAATTTTGAGATTCGTCAGTTCTGGCCCGGCCCATGGGTACCGGGAACGTGGTTGTGGCGGTCCTCGGGCTCTGGAGTCTCGAGCTCCGTGCTAAGCCCGCCGAGGATGCCGCATTCGCGCACTGTGCGGCCATCGGAGCAGGCTTCCTGAAGTTGCTCGAGAGTTTCTTCAAGGCTCGCCAGCTCCTTCAACCGTTCCCGTACATGAGTCAGATGGCGAGCCAGCAGGGCGTCTACTTCGCTGCAATCCGCTTCCGGTTGCTCGGCCAGCCGGATCAGCTCGCGGATCTCGTCCTGGGCCATGTCCAGGTTGCGACAGCGTTTGATAAAGAGAAGGCGTTCCAGATGGGCGTTGCGATACGAGCGGTAGCCGCTGGCGTCCCTGTCCGGTTCCGGTAGCAAACCGATTTTTTCGTAGTAGCGGATGGTTTCAACAGGAATGGCCGTTGTCTTTGCGAGTTCACCGATCTTCACTGCCTGATACCCCCGGTAGTACCCGGAAAATGGACCGTTGCCTTGAATCCTCCGGTCGAGCCGGAGCTGAAATTCAGGGTACCACCATAGCGGTCTGTAATCTCCCGCACGATGGCCAGCCCCAGGCCATGCCCCGGCGTTTGTTCATCCAGACGCAGCCCGCGGGTGCCGAGGGTGTCCAGCGCGTCGGGAGGAATTCCGGGGCCATCGTCCTCAACGGTGATGGCAAATCCTTTCCCATCCTCGTGCAGACCAAGTTCCACGAACCTGGCGGACCACTTGCCGGCATTGTCCAGAAGGTTGCCCAGAACCTCATTCAAGTCGTGCTCTTCGATGGGCCAGCGTCGTTCTTCGGTCAGTACGGTCGACATTTCAAAGGATTTTGCCGGATACAGCCGGCCGAGCATCCAGAGAAGGTCTCGGGCCTGCTTCAGAGGGTAGGCGCTTTTGCCGACCTGTGGACCCGCGAACCGGCTGCGCCGCATTTCTGCCTCAAGTTGTCTGTCGATATCATCGAGCCTGCCGGCCATTTGTTGTCTTAGGGTGTTGGGGAGGGGGCGGTCGGTATCTTCCAGAATCTGGCGAACGGCAGCGATGGGCGTTTTAACGCTGTGGGAGAGATTCGCCAGCGCATCCCGGGAGCGCTCCAGCCGCTGGTCCAATGAGTCGAGCAACTGGTTGAGCTGCAGTACAAGAGGTTGGAACTCCTCGGGGGCCCTGACATCAATCCGCGATATCTCGCCATCCTGCAGCCGCTTTAATGCGGCCTTGAGGCTTACTACGGGGCGCATGGACAGGTTGATACCCAGCCAGAGTGTGCCAACCAGCAGCAGGATCAGCAGCAGGGAAACAACGGCCGTCCAGGCGTGAAGCTCGGCCTGGCTCCGGCTCAAGGCACCAAGGTCTTCGGAAACGATCACCACGATGGGCTGGTCGTCCACGCGAAAGGACTTCCGGTAAGCAAGGATATCCGAGGGCGCCTCCGCAATTTCGGCGCCACTGACCCGCAGTGTACCTTCCTCGCCGGACTCCACCAGTGGCATCAACAGCGGTGCCCAATTCTCGGGGGAGATGATGGTCCGGGTGTCGGAATGGATAGCGAATGCGTGGTGAAAAACTTCCTGGAAATAATCACCGGTCTGTAGGGTGTCCAGCCTACCACTGGAATCGCGAATCTGGTGTTCCAGAAAAGCGACTTCGTCTTTGAGCCGGGTGAACGGATCCGTCTGCGCTTCATCAACTCTTCCGCCATGACCTATTTCGACGTTCGCATTCCCGGTCTGGAAATGACCGTGGTCCAGGCGGATGGCAACAATGTGCAGCCGGTGAACGTGGACGAGTTCCGCATTGGCGTGGCAGAAACCTACGATGTGATCGTTCGCATCACGGATAGGAAAGCCTGCACCATCTTTGCCGAATCCATGGGCCGCTCGGGCTTTGCCAGGGGGACTCTTGCGCCGGAAGAGGGGATGACGGCAGAAGTGCCGGAACTTCGGGAGGCGCCATTGCTGACCATGGCCGATATGGCCGGGCATATGGATCATGGCGATATGAATCATGGAGACATGAGCAAAGACGCCATGGGCGGCATGAACGACGACGGCATGGACAGTGGTGAAATGGCCGGGATGGATCACAGTGCCATGGGCCATGGCAGTATGGGCGGGAGCGATGGAGCTTCCATGCCGGAAGATCCCTTTTATGCCAGTGGCAGCGGGTTGATGCCCACCGCCAGCAATGGTGGAAAGTTCCTGTCCTATGCCGATCTCAGGGCACAGAACCCGTTGTACGACCACCGCGAGCCAACCCGCGAGATTGAATTGCGCCTTACTGGCAACATGGAGCGCTATGAGTGGAGCATCAACGGCATCAAGTATGAGGATGCCGACCCCATCGTCCTGCAGTATGGCGAGCGGGTCCGCTTCAAATTCGTCAACGAAACCATGATGACCCACCCCATGCACCTGCACGGTATGTGGTCGATCCTTGATGTGGGCGAGGGCAAATGGAACCCCCTGAAGCACGTGATCAGCGTGGCGCCAGCCACCACTGTCTATATGGAAACGGAGGTGGATGCACCGGGTGAGTGGGCGTTCCATTGCCATCTTTCCTACCACGCCGCCTCCGGCATGTTCCGCAAGATCGTGGTTGAAGGTGGCCCGGACAGCACCGTTGCCGAGGGCAAGCCAAGCGGCACACAGGGAGGTGAATCATGAGTCGGTTAACAGCCTCCATGTGCGGCCTGACTCTGGCCGTGACTGCAATGTCCACACCAGCGATTGCCCAGGACGATCCGGCCAAAAAGACCCAGACCGCCAAGAGCTTCTGGGGTGTGTCTGCGGAGAAGTTTGAGTACCGGTATAGCGATTCGGACGAGGAGCTGGCGGTTATTGAAGGCGATGCCTTTTATGGCACCGATGAACTGAAATTCCGCTGGTTGTTCGAGGGCGAGTGGGAAGAGGGTCACAATGCCTGGGAAACCCTGGAAAACCAGTTTGTTGCCCAGACTCCGGTGGATGATTTCTGGGATGCCAAGGCCGGAATCCGCATAGATACCCCGGAAGGTCCGGACCGGGTCTATGGCGTGCTTGGGGTCACCGGGCTGGCACCCTACTGGTTCGAGGTAGACACCAACCTTTATGTCAGCGATGAAGGCGACGCCTCGGCGGACTTTGAGGCGGAATACGAGTTGTTGGTCACCAACTTCTGGATCCTGTCGGCTTCGTTCGAGACTCTTGTGGCGTTTTCAGAGGATCGGGAGATTGGTGTCGGCAAGGGGCTCAATTCCACCGAGTGGGGGCTGAGGCTGAGTTATGACCTGATTGACCGGGCCTTCTCGCCCTATGTGGGCGTGGTACACGAGCGCAAGTACGGCGACACTGCTGATCTGGCAGAAGCCGGGGGCGGAAGCACAGAAGACTGGTTTGCCGTGATTGGCGCGCGAATCGCCTTCTGATCTTTCGGATAGCGTGCCGGGGCAGAACCCACCCCGGCACATTCGCGCCTCAGAGCACTTTCTTCAACTGGCCATAGTCTCCGCCAGTGCGCAGTACCAGAGTGATGTTATTGTCGTTACGGTTCCGGAAAAACCACCCGTGGTCGCCGGTAAAGGCGGCCTCAAGCTCTCCTTCATCTTCAGGAACACCTCGGCCCTTCTCGTAAGAGATGGATTGGCCGCTACCGTTGCCGTGGGTGTCGTAGTTGATAGGGCCGCCTTCAGACGCCCAGGAGTATCGGGCCACAGCCCCTTCCTCCATAGTGAGTTTGAATTCGGTTCCCTCGCCCGGCGTCAGCACCACGCGTACTTCATCCTGCCATTGCGGTTCGACAGCTACTGGTTCAGCCGCGGGCTCTGGTTTCGCAGCCGTGATCTCTGCTTCGGGCGCAGAGACCGATTCATCTGAAGGCTCGGCCATGACAGGCTCCGCGACTTCCTGAGGCCCTTGTGCAGACGACGATTGAACGGCAACCATCTCGGCCTCCGCGTCGGCGGCGGCTTCCTCGGCCAGCTGTTCCTTGATTTCACCCATTTCGGTCAAGCCCAGCAGTCGTCCGGCTCCGGTCGGATCGAGCGCGTACTCCGCGGGCATCACAACGGTAACCAGCAGTACCAGCGCCACGATGGCCGCAACAATGGTTGATCGAATCAGTTTGGCGGTACTTGGCAGTTCTTCTCGATTAGGTATGTCAGTGTTGTACATAAAGGTTCTCCAGAATCAGGCGACGAAATAACCGGTAAGCTGATAGCCGAATAGCAGGAAGCCTGCACTCATCATGGCCACATTCGCGGTGTAGGCGTGACGGAAAAAGCCGTCGGTTTTGCGCCAGAAATTGATGGCAATCAGGATCATGGCCAGGGCAATGAGCTGTCCGATTTCCACGCCTACATTGAAGGCGAGAAGATTCGGAATCAGCCCGTCCGGCGAGATGTCGTACTCAAGGATCTTGGTGGACAACCCGAAGCCGTGGAAAAAACCGAAGATGAGCGTGGCGGCTTTGGTGTTGGGCTGAAAGCCAAACCAGCGCTGATAGGCGCCGATATTGTCCAGTGCCTTGTACACGATCGACAGGCCGATAATCGCATCGATGATGTAGCTATTGATGCCGACGTTGAAGTACACGCCCAGCAGCATCGTGGTGGAATGCCCCAGGGCAAACAGGCTCACGTAGATAGCGATGTGCTGCATGCGGTACAGGAAGAAAATGACCCCCAGCAGAAAGAGCAGGTGGTCGTAACCGGTGACCATGTGTTTGGCACCGAGGTAGGTAAAAGCAATCAGGTTTATGCCGGTAATCTCCTGAATGTATCCCTTGTCGCCCTGGGCGACGGCATGGGCCAACGCATCCGCGCTGAGACCGAGCAGGCCCAGTGTCAGGAATATCCAGAAAAAACGATTTCCGCCGGCAGCAACCCGCGCCCAAGGGCGAGGTTTGCCAAGCAAAGTTGACAGCATAGTAACTCCGTAGAATGGGTTTTCGTTCAGCTGCTAAGGCAGCATTGCTCAGATAAACGTGCAGA
Source organism: Marinobacter flavimaris (assembly GCF_045057155.1). Lineage (NCBI taxonomy): Bacteria > Pseudomonadati > Pseudomonadota > Gammaproteobacteria > Pseudomonadales > Marinobacteraceae > Marinobacter > Marinobacter flavimaris. The sequence goes on along the minus strand of NZ_CP171359.1, from coordinate 2,744,113 downwards.
GCTTTGGCGGGCGGTCGAGCCGGTAACGAAAACTGCGGGGATTCTCTCCAGCAAAGGGAACAGGGCGCCGGAGTGAAGGTGTCAGGTTGGAGAATACCGGCATTTTCAACCGGTCTGCGGACTCGTGGGAGTGGTTGCCAGAGTCATGATGAGAGTGGCGGTCTTGATGGTCTTGCACGCTGTGGCTGTGATGATCATGACTGTGGCCGTGATGGCCTTCGTGCAGGATGTTGGCTTCAGTCAGCTCCGGTACTCCATGGGATAACGTTTCTCCCATGACTGAGAAGGTCATGCCGATGAGCGCAATCAGCATGACAATAATCGGTATTCTTTTTTTACGGTTAACGGCCGTAATCATAAGAACCAGCTTCTGAACTCAAGCTCCGTAAGTGCGTTAATCCGCAATGGGGCGATGCAATGGTTGGTAACGAGAGAATACCATTCCCAGCCAGTTTTTAAGGAATTAAAACAATGAAATGTGATTGCTCTTAAACGTTTGCGGTTCAACTGGATGACCCAGATCAATCTGTATGCTGTTAACCACTCTTGATGGATACTTTTCAGTTTCAATTCAGTTTCATGGTCTTTACTCATGGTGATGCACATTGTTGCAGCCAATAAGGAGGATCTCATGAACAGATTAAGTCGTTTCGTTGCCTGTTCCGTGTTCGTCGCCTTGCCTGCCTTTGCTTTTGCTCAGGGCAACTCCGGGCAAATGCCAGGTGCTGGCATGATGAATCAGGAACAAGTGCAGCAGATGAATGAAAACATGGCACGCATGCAGGCCATGATGCAGGAAATGCGAAACGCCGACTCCAACGCTGAACGCCAGAGACTGCGCGAGCAACACATGGAATACATGCAGGAGCACATGCAGATGATGCGTGGCGGCATGATGGGCCCCGGGATGATGGGCCAGGGCATGATGGGCAATGGTCAGGGAATGATGGGTAATGGCCAGGGCATGATGAACAACCAGGGCATGATGAACAATCAAGGCCAGGGTAAAAAGCAGTCTGGCCATGCCCAGGGCAACCGTTCTGGTGGTCCGGGGATGGACAACGAGCAGCGCCTGGAAATGATGGAAAACCGGATGAACCAGATGCAGATGATGATGGAGCAAATGCTGGAGCATCAGCGGCAACTGAACCGCAACTGATGCGGGTAAGCGGTCTAGTCGAACAGTGACAGCTGATCGGATTGCTGCTTCGATGGCACGCGGGGGCGTTTCTGAACAGGTCCCTTGCGACTGCCGTGTCGTAGCAGCACCCGATCTGTTTCTGTCTTGCTAACACGCTGCTTGCGAAAGTCGCCAACCGCCTTACGGGCAACCCGGGCCGCCTGTTCATGATCGCACACCGGCGAGATGTAGGTGTTGCCGCCGTAACGCTCTTTCTGGGCCGGTGTCATTAACCAGGGGGTGTGGATCATTTCACTGGGCACGCCAGCCAGCTCGGGTATCCAGCGCCGGATGAACTCGCCATCGGGGTCCAGTTTCCGGCTTTGCAACACCGGGTTGTAGATTCGTAGGGCATTGATGCCGGTCAGGCCGGACTGCATCTGGGTCTGGGAGTAGTGAATGCCAGGCTCAAAATCGGTAAACAGCCGGGCCAGGTGAAGGGCGGGATCGCGCCAGTGCAGCCACAGCTGATAACTGGCGATTGCCATCAGCATGGCCCGCATCCGGAAGTTGATCCAGCCCGAATGATTAAGTGCACGCATGCTGGCATCCACCAGGGGCCAGCCCGTCTGGCCTTCCTGCCAACGCTGCAGGCGTTCGGTATCATTGGGCCCGGTTTTTAGCGCCTCCATTTCCCGGTGCATGGCCCGGAATTCCAGCTCCGGTTCGTCCTCCAGTTTCTGGATGAAATGGCAGTGCCAGTGCAATCGCGACCGGAAACTGGTCAGGCTTTTCTTTTTCCGGGGCAGGGTGTTGCGGTGATTGCCGGTGGCCTTGGCCTCCTGGTAAATCTCCCGCAGGCTGACGGTGCCGTAGGCAATGTGCGGGCTGAGGCGCGAGCAGGCCCTGACCGCAGTATTCGGGCTGGAGATGTTGTACTGGTAGCCGACGCAGCGGCGGTCGAGGAAAGAGGTGAGTAGTTTTTCGCCTCGGGTGCTTCCTCCGGCCTGACGGTCCGGGCAGCTATCAGGCAGTGTGAAGTCCCGGCTGTCGTAGCCACTGGCATCGCCCTCGATGCCTTTCATTTCCGGTATTCTTGCTGGGGCCTCTAGCAACCGCTGACGCATCAGCTCGGTCCAGGCTCTGTCCCAGACATTCCGGTCGCCCAAGCGGCGAACCACACCGAACTGGTTCCACTCGCGGAATTCCACCTGGTTTTCCGAGCACCAGCCAATGACTGCCTTGTCTCGCTCGAAGGTCCAGTGCCCGCCGGTTTCCTGGTGGCAGAACACGCGTTTGACGTCTTGCCTGGCCTGAAGCTGTTTCAGCGTATCAATCACCGACCCTCTCATCACCAGGAGCCGGCTGCCGGCCTTTCGCAACTGCCGGTCAAGATCGTCCAGGGAGTCTCTGATAAACGCCCATTGACGGCCGCTGGTGTCCGGCAGTTGCCAGTATTCGTCCTCGATCACATACAGCGGTATGACCGGTTCGCCCAGGCTGGCCGCTGCCACCAGGGGGGCATGATCCCGGGTACGCAGGTCGCGCTTGAACCACACCACGGTGGTCATGAGAGTGCGTTCCGCTCGCGCCGGCAACGTTCGCTGCAGTAGCGAACATTTTCCCAGTCTTTCGCCCATTTTTTGCGCCAGGCAAACGGGCGCTGGCAGACCGGGCAGGTTTTCTCCGGGAGATTGAGTTTCTTATGGGGCACCAGTGTCTTCCATTCGGGATGTAGGGCTTTCTACGTCTGCTCCGCAGGGCGGGATCAGCGCCCGAGGCGGCGACAGGTATGGGTATCAGGAGCGTGATCCCTGTGCCAGCTGGGCCAGATCTTCACTGATCTGCTCTGGCGACAGTCCGGGTCGCAGGAGCAGCCGGGCGTTGCCGTCGCGATCGAAAACGTAAACGGCGCTGCTGTGTGAAACGTTGTAGTTGCCGCTGGCGTCGGGTTCGTCGTAACCGAAGGTGGTCCGGTAGCGTTTGGCGAGTTTTCGAAGCGCGGGTTCTTCTGCAGTCAGGCCAACGACCCGATCGCCGAAGAAATTCACGTAACTGGCCAGGCGTTCCGGGGTATCCCTGCGCGGGTCAACGCTTACGAACAGGGTGGTGACGTCGTCCCGATACTTTTCGGGAAGTTGCTGAACCGAGCGGCGCAGATCAGTCAGCGTGGTCGGGCAGACATCCGGGCAGGAGGTGAAGCCGAAATACACCAGGCGGATGTTGCCCTGCGAGTCTGCGGGAGTGACAGTGTTTCCGTCGGTGCCCTGGAGCTGGAACTGGAGCCTGGGCATCAGGCCCGAGATGTCCTTGCCATGCCAGCTTTCCTCATTCCCGGCACAGCCGGCGAGCATCAGGGCAACGAAAACAGGCCATAGTGGCAGCGTTCTGTTCATGCGTTTCCTCCTGCCATCGAGCGGCTTTTGGGGAATTTGCCATCTTCATGCATGGCCCGGCGGAGCACAATCAGGATGCCAATGATGCTCATCATGGCCGGGGGAATCCAGGTCAGCAGACCGCCCAGTAACTGGTCGGTTTCCGGGGGCATGGGCCAGGCCCGGCCGCAGACTTCGTAGACGTCATAAACCATGCCGCGGGAAAACACGATCCAGGCCCCGAGAATCATCTGGGGGATCGCCACCAGCGCCAGCAGGAGTATACGTTTGCCGTAGCCCAGGGCACTGGTGATGGCCGGGGAGCGGGGATCGAAGATCAGCCACCAGAACAGCAGGCCGTCCAGCAGCATGCTCCAGTTCATGATCCAGTACAGCTGCCGGCTGAGCATGGCGTCAAAATGGATGGACGGCCTAAATCCAGCCCAGCGGCTGCAGCCAGTAGCGAACAGAAAGTGAGATCTTCTGGTACCAGAATCGCATCACGGGCAGTGGATTGGACAGCGCAATCAGGCTCGGCCCCTAGTGGTGAAGAATCAGGTGCTGGCCCCGATGGACGAAAAACATGTACTGGGAGTAGTAATCAAATCGGGTCTGCATCACCGCGTAACAGAGCATGACCCCGAGCGTGAAAGTGATGATGCGGCCCGATCCCGGCCGGTCCTGCTCCGGCATCCTCAGTAGCCCGACACCATAAAACCCGAGCACCAGCATATAACTGAGCAGGGTCAGCGGTGAAAAATCATAGGGCAGCAGGTAGCTCGATACTGGCATGGATCAGACTCGATGCGTGCACGCATTGGAAACCGGGTTTATCTTTCTTGTCAGTACCGCCGAGTTTTGCCGGCCCGGCGGCGGATTTCAAGGCCGGCTTCAGGAAACTTCTGATGGAGGCGGAGCATGGCCCGATTCTGTGATTCCATTTCAGCGCCGTCAGTGCTGATTTTCGACTGGCATGGCACCCTGGTAGACACCCACGATGCCATGTTCAGTGCTATGGAAGACATGTTGCCGCAGTTGGAGGATCTGGGGCTGGTGGAGCGGCTGCTGCCGGAGGATAAATGCCGAACATCGGATGATGCCCGCCTGGTGCGTTACATCCGTATCTTCCGGCGCCTGCATCCGCGCATTCTGGCGGAGCGCCGGGTGTCGAGGACCGATATTTTCAACGCCATCTTCGGGGATGACAAAGAAGCCAAGCTGATCGCTCACAAGGCCTACAACGAGGCCTATCGCCGCTATTTCGGGCAGGTAAAACCGTTCCAGCCCGGCGCCTATGAGTATCTCTCCGCCCTGAAAGCCATGGGTATCCGGCTGGCGGTATCCACCAACCGGAACCGGGAGTTTCTGGATCGGGAATTACAGACGGTGGACGAAGGCCGATGGCGGAACCTGTTTGATGCCACGGTGTGTGCCGACGACGTAACCGAGTATAAACCCGATCCGGAGGTGATTCTCAAAGCGCTTGAAAAGCTCGGTCTGCCAGCGGATGAAACGGCCTGGTATGTCGGCGACAGCTACGTCGACATGCTCACCGCCAACAAGGCCGGCGTCTCGGGCGTGTTCTACAACGGCGCCTGCTGGGAATCCGGCCGGATCGACAGCTGGTTTTCGCACCGGGACGCGCCCGCGGCCATTCTGGACAGCTTTGAGGACCTCATGGACCTTTTAGCCCTGCTTGAGCGGAGCCAGCCGGAGGCCTTCGAACAAACGCCTGCCGAGGTTCGCCCCCGGCCGTTTCCGCCGCCACAGCGACCCGAGCCAAGAATTGAGCCGGACTGGCACCCGGCGGTGGTCAAGCTCATCCGTCCGGCAGTCATCCTGTTCGACTGGCACGCCACCCTGGTAGATACCCTCGACGCCATGTACCACGCGGTGGACGACATGCTGCCGGATTTCCACAAGCTGCAGCTTATGGACCGTATGGTGGCGCCGGAAGACAGCAAAACCCCGGAAGATGTGAAGCTGGTGGCCTACGTGCGGGAGTTTGCGAAGCTGCATCCGAAGGTGAAGGCAGACCGCAAGATTTCCCGAACCGATATCTTTGAGGTGTTGTTCGGGGATGACCAGGAAGCCAAGCAGATTGCCCACCAGGCGTTCAACCACCACTACCGGAAACACTACGGTACCGTGAAGGCGTTTGAGCCGAAGGTGCGCGAAGTTCTGGAAGGGTTACGGCGGCTGGGCATCCAGGTGGGTGTCATTACCAACCGGGACCGCGAGTTTTTCGAGCACGAACTGGCGGCGGTGGAGGATACCGGCTGGACGCATCTGTTTGATGTCGACGTCTGCGGCGACGATACACCCCTGCGCAAGCCCCACCCGGATCAACTGCTGCTGGCGGTCCAGAAACTGGATTACCCGCCCGACCCGAGTGTGTGGTACGTGGGCGATAGCACGACTGACGTTATTGCCGCCAAGCGCGCGGGCCTGACCTCGGCATTCTTCAACGGGGCCCAGTGGGATCTGCCCTGGCTGAACAAGATTTTTCCGGGTACCCACAAACACCCGGATAAGCCGGATGTGGTGGTCAACGACTTCTCGGAGTTCTGGGCTCTGGTGTTGGCCTGTGAAGTCGGACCGCCCTGAGCAAAAGATCAGGACGCCAAAGTTCTGACCTAGAGCTTTTCAATATTGGCGATCAGATTCTCCGCGCGCTTGAGCAGCGCTTCCCGTTTCTCGGGCTTCTGCTTGTCCCAGTTCCGGTACATCATGCCCATACGCGGGTTTTTGGCAAAGTCGTCCCGATGGCGATCGATGAAATGCCAGTACAGGGCGTTGAACGGGCAGGCGTCATCTTCGGTGGCCTTGTTCACCTTATAATGACAGTTGGCGCAGTGGTCCGACATGCGCTGGATGTACTTGCCGCTGGCGGCATAGGGCTTTGAGCCCAGGTAGCCGCCATCGGCGTGCATCACCATGCCAAGCACGTTGGGCAGTTCCACCCAGTCGTAGGCATCGGCGTATACCGCAAGGTACCAGTCGCAGATCTCCTCCGGCTTGATGCCGGCCAGCAGCGCGAAGTTGCCGGTAACCATCAGGCGCTGAATGTGGTGGGCGTAGGCGTTACGACGGGTGGCATCAATGGCCTTGTGCATGCACCGCATCCTGGTGTCCCCGGTCCAATAGAACCAGGGCAGGGCGCGGGTGTTGCCCAGGCGGTTTTCTTTGGCATATCCCGGCATGTTCATCCAGTAAATGCCCCGCACGAATTCGCGCCATCCAAGGATCTGCCGTATAAAGCCCTCCACCGCGTTGATCGGCGCCCGCCCCGAATACCACGCCTGAGCTGCCGCTTCGCAAATGGCCAAAGGGTCCAGAAGCCCGGAATTGATATAGGGCGACAGGATGGAGTGAAACAGCCAGTCCTCGGTATCGGAAATCGCGTCCTGATAATCCCCGAAACAGGGCAGAGCGAAATCGATGAAGTGCTCAAGCGCAGCTTCTGCGTCCTCGGCCGTTACAGCAAAATGGAAATCGCCGGTGGTGCCGAAATGATCGCCGAAATGCTCGTCCACCAGACCGATCACATCCCGGGTAATGGCATCCGGCTCTATCCGGAATGGCGCCGGCGCCGGCGGTTTGCCGGTCCATTTCTTCCGGTTGTCCGCATCGAAGTTCCACTGCCCGCCCTCGGGCTCACCCTCAGATGTCATCAACAACCCGGTCTTGCGCCGCATCTCCCGGTAGAAGAATTCCATCCGCAGCTGCTTGCGGCCCTCTGCCCAGTCGGCAAACTCCTGTTTGGATGCAATAAACCGTGTATCCGGCCGGATCTCCACCGGCACCCCGAGGCGTTCGTGCCAGCCACTGATCTGCTCATGCAGTCGCCATTCGCCACACTCGGTGGTGATTACTTTTTCCGCATTGAGCCGCTTCACCTGTTCGCCAACCACGGCCTCAAGGCTCTGGTGTTGGTTGTCCGGATGATAGGCCTGGTAATGAACCTGCCAGCCATCGCTCTCCAGTTGCCGGGCAAAGTGACGCATGGCACTGAACAGCAGCACGATTTTCTTCTTGTGGTGGTTGGTGTAGCTGGCCTCGTCGTGTACCTCCGCCATTACCACCAGATCCCGGTCCCGGTCGGCGTTTTCGAGTGCGTTGATGTCTCTCGTTAATTGGTCGCCGAGGATCAGAATCAGGTTGGCCATGGTGAGGAATTCTCCAGTCAGTATGCTGCGGGCTATGCCCACAAAGGGGTAAACCAAGTACGCCAAGAGCCCAAGGGTGGTTCAGTAACCGGACTGGTAAACTGAAACCATCAGTCACCTGACCCGAATCAAAAAACCAGTCAAAGGATTGCCCTAAAATGCCGGCAAATCCTGGATGCCCCCGTTTTACCCCAGAGCGCCTATTATGACCTCCACACCCGCACTCAAAGCCCAAGACTCAACACTGCCAGAATTCATCTGGGATGACGCCCTGATTCGCCGCTACGACCTCAGCGGCCCGAGGTACACCTCCTACCCCACGGCCGTGGAGTTCAACCAGAACTACCCCATTGAAGACATGGTCAAAGCTGCGGCTCGCAGCAAGGCCAGTGGCCGGCCGCTGTCGCTGTATACCCACCTGCCGTTCTGCGCGCACCTCTGCTACTACTGCGCCTGCAACAAGGTCATCACCAAAAAGCGTGACAAGGCCATGCCTTACGTAGAGCGGGTGCTGAAAGAGGCGGCCATTCAGTCAAAACTGTTCGGGGCCGACCGGCCAGTGACCCAGCTGCACTGGGGCGGCGGTACTCCCACGTTCCTGCCAAAAGATGTGATGGAACACCTGATGGCGGGTTACGGGGAGCTGTTCAACCTGCAAACCGGTGAAGAGCGGGATTACAGTGTGGAGATTGACCCGCGGGAAGTGGATCAGGATACCCTGCCAACCCTTTGGAACCTCGGCTTTAACCGGATCAGTCTGGGGGTACAGGATGTAAACCCGGAGGTTCAGAAAGCGGTCAACCGCATCCAGCCCCGGGCCATGACCGAAGCCGTGCTCAATGAGGCGCGGCGCATCGGCTTCCGTTCTATTAACCTGGACCTGATCTACGGCCTGCCGTACCAGACGCCGGAGAGCTTTGCGGAGACGCTGGAGGCGGTGATCGAGATGTCGCCGGACCGGCTGTCAGTGTTCAGCTATGCCCACCTGCCGGAGCGTTTCTATCCGCAGACCCGGATTCAGGGCGACACCCTGCCCAGCCCCCAGCAGAAGCTGGCCATCCTGCACAACACCATCAACCGCCTTCTGGAGGCCGGCTACGAATACATCGGTATGGACCACTTCGCCAAGCCGGATGACAGCCTGGCCGTTGCGCAACGGGAGGGGCGCCTGCACCGGAATTTCCAGGGCTACACCACCCACTCCGAATGCGATCTGGTCTCCCTTGGCGTTTCCGCGATCGGTCAGACAGATGATGCCTATTTCCAGAACAATCACGACCTGCCTTCCTGGGAGGCGGCCATTGATGCGGGCCAGCTGGCCATCACCAAAGGCGTCAACCTCACTCGGGACGACCGAATCCGCCGCTGGGTGATCGGCCAGCTGATTTGCCAGTTCCGGCTGGACCGTCAGCTGTTTGCAGATGTCTGGCAGGAAGATCTGAACCGTTATTTTGCCGATGAGCTCAGCCGTTTGAAGCCGATGATTCAGGATGAGTTGATTGCTGATGATGGCAATGCCCTTCAGGTTCAGCCCGCCGGCCGGCTGCTAATCCGGGCCATCTGCCAGATTTTTGATTTGTACCGCAAAGAGGGCGCCAGCCAGCGGTTCTCACGGATTATCTGATAGTAGCGGCAGGGTCGGGGTCAGAAGAGTGCTTTCTTCTGACCCCATGTTCATTTGCAGAGCCAAAAAAGGGGCTGCCCGTTACCGGACAGCCCCTTTCACGGTTGCTGGCATTAGCTGTAGGCCGGCACCTTGAACTCGTTGGCCAGGTCCTGCAGGACCCTGGCCAGCCGTGCCTGCTCGCCGGTCACCTGGGTGATTTCCTGGGAGCCGGTGAGGGTCAGGATCGCCGCTTCACTGACCGATTCCATATTGCCCGCCAGTTCCCGGGTAACCGCGACCTGCTCTTCGGAGGCGGTGGCAATCTGGCTGGCCATATCGGAGATGCTGTTCACATCGGTCAGGATATCGGCGAAGGTCTGTTCCAGTTCTGACGCCTGCTCGCTGGTGGCATTCGCCAGTTTGTGGCTTTCCACAATCGAACGGCTGGCACTGTCGGTAATGCTCTGGAAACCGTTGATAATCTCCTCAATTTGGGTCGTAGACTCATGGGTCTGTCGTGCCAGGGTCCGGACTTCGTCGGCAACCACGGCAAACCCTCGGCCGTGCTCGCCTGCGCGGGCGGCTTCAATCGCTGCGTTCAACGCCAGCAGGTTGGTTTGATCGGCAACCTTCCGGATTACGTCCACCACGTCGGCGATAGTTGAGCTGCGGTTCTCCAGTTCTTCGATTACCTCATTCACCTTCTGAACCGACTTCGCCAGGGAACGAATACTCTTCACGCTACCGTGCAGCACCTGCTCGCCACTGCGGCTTTTCTCCATGGCACTGCGGGCAGCATCGGCCACCTGCTGGGTGTTCCGGGAGATTTCCTCGGAGGTGGCCGACATTTCTTCGGTCGCCGCAGCCACCTGCTCGATCTGTTGCTGCTGGTTTTTCACCTGGCTGGCGTTCTGGCCGGCCGTAGAACTGGTCTCTTCCGTGGCAGTGGCCAGCTGGACGCTGGATTTGTCGATGTGCAGCAGGGCATTGCCAAAGCGTCCGAACAGCTCGTTAATGGCCTTGCCAATGGTGCCCACCTCATCATGACTGGAAATGTCGATGCTTCGAGTCAGATCTTTGTTGTCCATAGCAAAGCGAACGCCCTCAAGCAGTCGGCCGACTTGCAGGTTGATGGCACGGATAATGATGAACACCAGCAGCAGCACGGCCAGGACGGCGCCCGCTGACAGCGCTGACGCTAAGATCAGGTCACCACGGGCCGCTGACACTTCGCGATCAGCCAGTGCCATGACGCCAGTCAATAGATCGGTGCGCATGGCATTCAGAGAGCCAATCCGTTTGGTGGTTGTGGCAAACCATTCGGCGGCATCCAGGGCATACATGCCGGAAGGGCTGCTGAAAAGGGTGGCGCGTTGCGCCTCCAGTGCCTGACGCTCGCCAGAAACTGACTGTGATTCCAGTAAGGCGCGCCTTGGGTCATCACTCGTCAATAGAGTGATCGCGCTATCCAGATGTGCATCCTGTTGTCCGGCCAGGCTGGCAACCTGACGGAGTGTCGGCAGATCAAACTCGCCACTACGAATGAGTGATGCGCCTATCGCACGTTCCCGTCCGGCTCTCTCCGCGAGTTCGGCCAGGGCATGGTAGGCTTTTACGTCCCGAGTCAGTTGCGGGTCGGTTGAGCGACGCACGATCATGCCAATCCGGTCGATCAGCGCGACGATGGTATCGGTGTAATACCGGGCGGATTCCACCGGCGCAATCGAGCGACTGTCTACCGAGCGACGGATGGATGCGAGGTTGGCGAGGCTGCGTTCAACGTTCGCAATGTTTGCCTCGACGGTATTGTCAAAAACGGTTTCAGCGGTGAGCGCCTGGATCTCTCGACGATAGGTTGCAATCCTCGCATCCGTTTCCCGCCGTTGTTCGGCCAGTGCATTTTCGACGCGCTTGCCCGCCTCTTGGTTGGTGTCGCTGGCAAGCAGCACGGCTGATCGGCCCCGCTCCTTCTGGAGTGACTCTGTCAGCGGGTCACCTGTCTTTGCCAGGTCAACCATGGCACCGAGTTTTTGCATATCGCTGAGCTTGCCGTAGTTCGATGTAATGCTGTCGACGGCGAAAAAGACGATCACCAACAGGGCCGGCACTACCAGAGTAGTCAGCTTGCCCCGCATGGAGAGGTTGTTGATGATGTGCATTGTCTTGCCTCTGTTGAGTAGAAACTGCACGTATTATCAGCGAACGACAGAGCGGTCTCTATTCACGATAAGGGGTAACGAGGAGGTAGATGTTCGTGTGTAAGATCCTGTAAGAACTTGTTAGTCAGCTGTTTTTGCGTTGGTTTTCTGCGGAGTCTTGAGGGAACATGGAGTATCACCTCTTGGGTATTCAGCCTGTTACCCGCCGCACAGTGATTTGAGTCAAAACCTCTCTTTTTTTCGTCCGTTATTTTCGAGGCTGCTACAAGTATGCGGGCAGGTGCTAGTCTTTTATTCAATTGATTCAATTCGGGAAGCTCTTTGCTATGAAACAGCGGCCATTGGCCAGATACCTTTCACGTCTCATCTGGCTGGGCGTCACCCCCCTGATTCTGGTTGCCGCCGGGATAGCTGCGCATACGGTAATGGGGCACCAAGAGGACATGAGAGAGCGGGCAGTTTTCCTGGTAAATGATGCCGTCGCAGATGTCGACAACTATCTGGATGCCAGGATAAGGGCTTTGGGAATACTGGCAGACTCTGAATTTGTCGATACCCCCTCTCAGTGGAATCAGCTTTACAGGCTTGCCCGAGATTTTCACAATAATTTTGGAAGCCCGGTTCTGTTTGCGGATGTGGGTGAACCAATGAAGATGCTGTTTAACACCCGATCCCCCTTTGGAACGTCATTGCCTCCGGTGCCAAAACCGGCTGGTCATGCGGCAGCCCCCAGAGCGCTGGAAACTCGGGCGCCGGCAGTCGGCGATACCTTTACCGGTCCCATCACTGGAACCAGATTGGTTGCTATTGCGGTTCCCGTTCTAAGGAACGATGCGGTTCAGCATCTTCTGATAAGCCCGATGGATGTCTCCGAGTTCCAGATTCGCATCGCAGAATTGGAATTACCCGGCGGTTGGTCTTTAAGCCTGATTGATGGCACAGGCGAAGTTATTGCGAAAAACTCACCAAACAGTGTTCAGTCCGGGTCGGAGGATGGTGCATGGGTGAGCACCAGTGAGCCGATCGGGCTTGCTCCCTGGACGATCAGGATTGATATCCCGGAGTCTGCATACAGCGCACTGTTTTGGAGAGAGGTCCTGGCTCTGCTGTTGATCATCGGGTTAGCGATTGTGCTGGGAGCTGTGCTGGGCTCGGCTGCGGGAAGGCCGATCATTCGTCAATTGCAGTCGCTCGCCATTTCCAATCCAGACAGCGTTCTATCCCCCATCCAGGAAATTTCACAGGTCCAGGAGCGACTGAAGCAGGACTTCCGGCAAATCCGGGACAGTGAACAGCGACATCGGGAGTTATTCGAGGCCAATCCTCATCCCATGTGGGTTTATGATCTCGAAACCTTGAACTTTCTGGAGGTTAATGAAGCGGCGATTTACCAGTATGGGTACAGCCGTGAAGAATTTATGGGGATGACTATCAAGGATATTCGTCCGTCCGAAGACGTTGTTAGGCTTCTCGATAACGTGACAAAAGTAACAGAGGGCCTTAATGATACCGGTAGTGTCTGGCGCCACAGGACCAAGGGAGGGAGGTTGCTGGATGTTGAGATTATGTCCCACTTTCTGCTCTTCCAGGGCCGTCGGGCCGAGTTGGTGTTGGCTCATGACGTAACGGAGCAGAAGCGCGCGAAACGATTACTCAAGGACAATGCCAGGCAGCAGTTGCTGGTTGCCAGGCTCGGTCAGCTGGCGCTATCCGTTGACGGTGTCGATAAGGTTATCGAAAGCGCGTCCGAAGCTACTGCCGAAGGTTTGGGTACTACGTTCAGCAGGATTGCGTTGTTTGATCCTCAAAGGTCTGCCTTTGTCATGACCGCCGGCCTGGGTTGGGGCGCCGGGTGGGTAGGCCGAGAACTGGTCGACCAGGCTGAGGTTGCCCGTGCGCTGGCTGTGGTTCGAACTTCTGAACCTCTGACAGCTGACGATGTAATGAACGACGTCCGTTTCGCTGAGTCGGACCTGATAAAAAGCCACCACATTGCCAGTGGCGTGGACATTCTGATTGGTCAAACAGATAAGCCGTTGGGGGTTCTGGGCGCATACAGCGACTCGCCGAGGAGTTTTTCGGAGCAGGATGTCAGGTTTCTGCAGGGTATCGCCAATACACTTGCTGCGGTTATCGAACGTCATCAGTCTCATGAGCAGCTCAACTACATGGCCGTTCATGATGCCGTTACGGATCTTCCGAATCGGTTGTTAATGACGGATCGCCTTGATGTCGCCCTCCATCATGCAGAGCGCTCGAGCTTGAAGGTGGCGCTGCTTCTTGTCGATCTCGACCGCTTCAAGAACGTGAATGATGTTTTCGGCCATACTCTCGGTGACCGCTTGCTGCACGAAGTCGGGCAGAGGCTCTCTCATTGCGTACGAGCTGATGACACCGTGAGCAGGCAAAGTGGGGATGAGTTTATTGTTGTTCTTCCTGAAATAGAGGAAGAGCAGGACGCGGCACGTATTGCTGAGAAAATCATTCGGGCTGTTTCACGCCCTTTTACCATTGATGGTCAGGAGATTATTCTGGGCGTCAGTGTCGGGGTTGTCTGTTTTCCGGACAATGGTGAGGACTCCGAGACTCTGCTCAGGAATGCGGATGCTGCAATGCATGTGGCTCAGGGATTGGGGCGGAATCGGTATCAGTTTTATTCACCCGCAATGAATGAGCGTGCTCTGGAATTGATCGGGCTGGAGGGAGACCTTCGGTTCGCTCTGGAGAAAGACGAGCTTTTTCTCGTGTACCAACCTCAGATCAGTCTGGAAAGTGGCAAGATAGTAGGCCTCGAAGCACTTGTTCGCTGGCGCCATCCAGCCCGAGGGCTCATCTCGCCGGCCCAGTTTATTCCCATTGCAGAGGAGAGCGGACTAATCGTCGATATCGGCGCCTGGGTTCTTCAGGCTGCCTGTCGACAGCATGTGAGCTGGGTAGATGCTGGGCTGATATCCGGCACGATTGCGGTGAACGTGTCGGCTCACCAGTTCCGTCAGCCTGATTTCATAGATACGATTGAAGAAACGCTCACCCGTTGTGGGCTGCCTCCCGAATATCTGGAACTCGAGTTAACCGAGAGTGTGGTAATGCACGGTATCGAGGATGCTCTTAGGAAGCTGGAAGAGCTGGATCAGATCGGCATCAAGTTGGCCATTGATGATTTTGGCACGGGCTATTCCAGCCTGAGTTATCTCAAACAGTTTCCCTTGTTCCGTTTAAAAATAGATCAATCTTTCACGCGGGTATTACCAGAGGACCGGCAAGGTGGAGCCATTGCGAAAGCTATCATCCAGATGGGCCATACGCTTGGTCTCGAGGTGATCGCTGAAGGAATAGAAACATTTAAGCAAGAGCAATTTCTGAAAGCCCTTTCCTGCGACTCCGGTCAGGGCTATTTGTTCGCCAAACCGCTCAGCGCAGAGGAGTGTGGCGAGTTCTTGAAAGGTCGAACGAAGTGATCCAGCCCGTCTGCGTGCTCACTTGAAGCGCACAACAAGTTCGTGCAGATCTGCTGCGATCTGCCCAAGCGCCTTGACGCTATCGGTTGATTCCTGACCTTTCAAAAGGTTTTGCTGGGCGAGGCCGGAGATGTTCTCTACCTGGGCGTTGATCTGGTCTGATACCTGCGCTTGTTCCTCCACTGCAGCAGCCATCTGCAATGCCATGTCAGCAATTTCGCTGACCGCGTCGCCAATATTGGCAAGAGTCTTTTCTGTATCGAGCATCTTTTTAAGGCCAACGTCGGCAGCCTCTGCGCCTGCAGTTGCAACGGATACAGACCTTTCCGAACGAGTGAGAAGGCTGTCGACGATGCTGTGGATTTCCTGAGTCGACTCCTGCGTCCTTCGGGCAAGGTTTCTGACCTCGTCGGCCACTACGGCGAAGCCACGGCCATGTTCGCCGGCACGGGCCGCTTCAATAGCCGCGTTCAGAGCAAGCAAGTTGGTTTGATCGGCAATCTGTTCAATGAGGCCGGCTGCAGAAGCAATCTTATGACTCTGGTCAGCCAGCTCGGATACCGACATTCGTATGCCATCAACCGTCTCCTTGAGTTGCTCAATGGCGGTGCGTGTGGCTTCAACAACAGCGCGTCCTTTCACCGCCTGGTTGCGGGATTCTTCAGCACGGTTCGCTGTCGTTTGCACATTCGAGGAAACCTCCGCAATGGTTGTCGACATTTCATGAACCGCGGCAGCAACCTGCTCAGTCTCCGCTTGTTGTCGGTTCAGCGATTCCTGTGTCTCCTGCGCGATCTCCATGCCGGCCATTGAGCGTGAACTGACCTGTGCAGCCGAGTCTTCAATTCGTGTTAGCACGGTATCAAGGTGAGCCTTTTGGGCCAGAACCGCTACTTTAATCCGGCCCTTATCCGGACGATCATCCGTGTAGCTCTTGGCGGCCAACGTATCGGTGAAACTGGCGCCAAGCAGTTCCCGAAGCTCTGTCTGTAAACGGTTCTCTGACATCTGCTTCCAGAGAGCACTCCCGAACACGGCCACAATCAAAAATCCCAGGGCGCCGGTCGAATAACCGATTGCAGCTGCACCAATAGCAATTGCAGCAGTAATCGCAGCAGCGACATAGGTGATGGGCAGACGATCCACAATCGTGACCAGCTTTTGGCCTCGGCGGATTCGAGCGTACAGTTCAGCGGCACGGTCAACATCTTTTCTCTCGGGACATGAGCGAACGGACTCATAACCAATCACCTCGCCACCCTCTGTAATAGGGGTTACGTAAGCGCTTACCCAGTAAAAATCCCCGTTCTTGCAACGATTCTTTACAAGCCCCATCCAGGGGCGCCCGGCTTTGAGGTGAGACCACATGTTTTCGTATGCTTCAGGCGGCATATCTGGGTGCCGCACGATATTGTGTGGCTGACCAATCAGCTCCTCTCGACTGAACCCGCTAACCTCTACAAATGCGCTATTGCAGTGTTTGATCTTCCCTTTTAGATCGGTGGAGGAAATAAGCTTTTGGTTTTTTGGAAAGTGTTTTTCGTTTTGGGTAATTGGGAGATTTTTGCGCATACAAGGAAAATCCTCGAGATGGGCGGAGTGGTGTGGTTGGGAGTAGCCTGTTTTCCGCGCATCCGCGCATCCGCGCATCCGCGCATCCGCGCATAGATAGACCTTTATCAGGACTAAATCTATGTGCAATTGGTAACTAAGTTTAAAAAGATGTAAAAATAATAAGTTTTAAAAGAATTTTATTGGTATATAAAAGCCATCGATAACAGTAAATTAGGTAATAAAATAGTTTGACGGCAGAAAACCAGCAAAATAAATAAAAAAAATGGTTGGATGGATCTTGGTGATGTCATAAGTCAAGGCAATTGACTGACTCTGACATTAGGGTTTTGTCTGCACTAAAGAAGCGGAGAAGCCAATGGAACTCGTGTGCCCGGCCGGCAGCCTCCCGGCCCTGAAAACCGCCGTTGATAACGGCGCCAACGCCGTGTATTTCGGCTTTAAAGATAGTACCAACGCTCGTCAGTTTGCCGGCCTGAACTTCAACGACAAGCGTGCTGCCGAAGGCATTGAATACGCCCATCTCCGGGGCGCGAGAGTTTTCTGTGCCATCAATACCTACCCGCAGCCGGATGGCTGGGAGCAATGGAAGGGGGCGGTGGACCGCGCCGCAAGTCTCGGCGTGGACGCCATTATCCTGGCCGACATGGGCCTGCTGGATTATGCCGCCAACCGATATCCGCAAATCCCCCGGCATCTATCGGTTCAAGGATCTGCCACCAGCCACGAAGCGCTCTCCTTCTACAAGGATAACTTCGATATCCGCCGGGCCGTGCTGCCCCGGGTTCTGTCGCTGGACCAGGTTCGTGGTGTGGCAAAACACAGCCCGGTGGAACTGGAAGTGTTTGCCTTCGGTAGTCTGTGCATCATGGCCGAGGGCCGCTGCTACCTGTCTTCCTATCTGACCGATGAGTCCCCCAATACCCGTGGCGCCTGCTCTCCCGCCAAGGCGGTCCGCTGGCAGGAGACTCCGAACGGGCTTGAATCCCGCCTCAACAATGTCCTGATTGACCGTTATGGCCAGGGCGAATCCGCCGGCTACCCGACTCTGTGCAAAGGCCGCTTTGAGGTTGAGGGTCATGTTTATCACGCCATTGAGGAGCCGGTGAGCCTGAACACCCTGGACCTGTTGCCAGAACTTCAGGCACTGGGTATCAGTGCCGTGAAGATTGAAGGTCGTCAGCGTAGCCCGGCCTACATCGCAGACGTAGCCAGAACCTGGCGCCATGCCCTGGACAATCTTGAGGCCGGCACCGACGGCTTTACTGTTGAGCCTCAGTGGCAGCAGACGCTGGCGGGGCTTTCCGAGGGCGGCCTGACCACACTGGGCGCCTACCATCGCAAATGGAAATAAGGTTTCACCATCCATGCTGAAGTTATCCTTGGGGCCGATCCTGTGGTTCTGGTCCAGGCAGACCGTTTTCGATTTCTATGTCAATGCCGCCGAGTGGCCGGTGGATACCATCTATCTGGGCGAAGTGGTGTGTTCCCGCCGGCGGGAACTGAAACCGGATGACTGGCTGGATCTGGCCCGTGATCTGAAAGCCTGTGGCAAGAATGTGGTGCTCTCCACGCTCACGCTGATTGAGTCGGAGGCCGATTTGCGTCGCCTGCGCCGGTTCTGTGAGCAGAATGAATTCCTGGTAGAGGCCAACGATCAGAGCGCCCTGCAGGTGGCCATCCGGAACAGGATTCCGTTTGTCACCGGCCCGTCCATGAACATCTACAATACCGCTACCCTGAAAATCCTGGCAAAGCAGGGCTTGCAGGGCTGGAATCTGCCAGTGGAGCTGGGCAAGGAAACCCTCGAGCAACTCATCAAGGAGCTGAAAGGCGAGGAACTGGATTTGCCCGCTGAGGTGTTTTCCTGGGGCTTCCTGCCCCTGGCCTGGTCCTCCCGTTGCTTTACCGCCCGCCATTACAACCTGCCCAAAGACAACTGCGAGTTCCGCTGCCTGCAGCACCCGGACGGCATGGAGTTGCGCTCCCGGGAAAGCCAGGAGCTGTTCCGCATCAACGGCATTTCCACCTTGTCTGGCTCCCGTTACGACCTGATGCGGGAGTTGCCGGATATGGAGCGTATGGGGGTAAGCACCGTGCGCCTGAGCCCGGAACATCAGGGCATGGAGGAGGTGGTCAGACGCTTTGATCAGGTCCGCCGGGGAGAAGTACCAGCCTCCGACCCGCTGCAACTGGTGGAGGCACCGCCGTGCAACGGGTACTGGTATGGCAAGCCGGGGATGGACCTGATCCCGACTTGATATAGATAAACCGCCCCTGCGACTTTTGCTGGTTTTTGTTAGCGTCGTTTGCTGAGATTGCTCTATATCCCGAGTTTTATTCTCTGGAAAATCCGGGAGGAATGCGCTTATGGATATCCGACTGAAACGCGCTTATGCAGAACCCTCAACCTCAGATGGCCCACGGCTGCTTGTTGACCGTATCTGGCCTCGGGGAGTGGCCAAAGAAGATGCGGATATAGCTCACTGGCTGAAGGGTCTGGCGCCGTCAACTGAACTGCGCAAGTGGTTCGGTCACGATCCCGAAAAATGGCCGGAGTTTCGGGAGCGGTACCTTGAAGAGCTGACATCAGGTGATGCCAGCGAGGATCTTGAGGCACTTAAGAAGCTGCTTGAGCAACATGACCGCATAACGCTCGTGTTTGCTGCGAAGGATACCGAGCACAACAATGCTGTGGCGCTCCGGGATTATATTTTGAATGACCAACTCTGAATCATTGGAGAATGGCGGCCCGTTGGGCCGTCCAGATTGCTGAAAACGCTCGCACCTTCTTGGTCTGTCGGCGAACCTTATTCCTGGCTGAGCGCTTCCTGAGCCCACTGCCAAGCGGCAACCGTCGCCGGAAAGCCTATCGAATTCATGCCCAGCACCAGCGCGTGCTCGATTTCCTCACGTGTGAGGCCCAGTTCCAGACTACGACGAATGTGGGACTTCAACGCGGATTCGCGACCCGCACCAACGCAAACGCCGAGCTTTACCAAAGCGCGCATTTTTTCATCCAGAGGGCCAGCATCGGCGAGGGCTTTACCAAGCTGTTTATGCGCTTGTTGCAGCTCTGGAAACCGTTCGCTGAAGGCAACGAAAGTTTTGGGGAGTTCGCTGTCGTGTTTATTCATTTGATTGCCTCGTTTGCGGGTTCCGCCAAGCCTCCGTGGTCGGTTTCACCGGTGAAGAGATTCTGATATTAAACGAAAACCTTACCTGACATTGCAGGATTATAGAATCGGTAAATGCATTCAGATAATGCAGCCTCTGCCGTATCCAGGCGTCAATAGCGTCAGTTTGCACATGCTAATCGACCAACTATTCGTGTTGGCGGCTTATTTGCAATTTTTCAGAGAAATTACCAGTGTTCAGCGAGATTAGGCTGCGGCTTCTACTCGGTCCCGCCCATTGGCTTTGGCCTTGAACAACGCCATATCCGCTCGCATTAAAGCTTGGCACGGCAGCTCATTGGGGGAAACTTCAGCAACCCCCAGACTAATCGTCTGATGGCCGACCAGGGGAAACGACATTTCCTTAATCCTTTTTCGCAAAGCATCTGCCAAAAGCAGAGCGCCCCAGAGGCTCACGCCAGCAGCATTGGCCCAGACAATGTTGAGATGTTGTATATCAAAAACCCAGAGTGGGGTTTGTAATCGGTCAGCCACCAAAGTGGGTGGTTGTAACGTCCTGTGGGAGTTTTGGGATAGGCTGTTCATCGGTTCAACGAGATTGAGTTCCAGAGTTTGCTGTTTAATTTTCGCCCACTATCAGCGTCGTTGCGATACCCATAACAGGTCCACCTAATCATGGGTAAGTGCAGACTTAACTGACTAGTCGCGCTGAACGATTCGGCAGGTTGTTGTCTGCGTCTTGCGCTATTCTGTGACTACCGGCTTTTCGATAGAGGTGATATCAGTTGGCGAAATCACAGTTTGACGGATCAACGACTTTCGAGATTTTTCCCTGGAACAGGAATTTTGAGACCGGGTTTGGGGATATTGATGATCAGCATAAAGCCCTGGTGGAGATTCTGAATCGACTAGCGTGGCATTTTGCCTCAGATGCTTCGGAAATGACGGCAGATCGGGTAATGGACGAACTGCTGTCTTATGCATCCTATCACTTCCAGTTTGAAGAGCAGATCTGGGATCGCGCCCTGGGCGATTCGGAAATGGCCAAGAATCACCACGACAACCACCAAATGTTTTTTGCGCGAATTCAGATGCTCAAGCAAGGGCCTGGATCCCACGAAGAAAAACTGACCGAGCTATTTGACTATCTTACCAAGTGGCTGGCTTTTCATATTCTTGAATCAGACCGACGTATGGCGCTTACCATTCGGGCGATGGATCAGGGGCTAACGGTCGGAGAGGCGAGCGAGAAGGTGGATTCCGAGTTGAGCGGTTCCATTTCTGTGCTGGTCAGCGCGCTGCTCGAAATCTATGGCAAATTGTCTGCAAGCACCATTCAGTTGATGCGGGAAAAAATGGCGCGACTGCGAACCGAAGATGAACTGCACCGTCTTCAGCAAGAGCAAATAAAGGAGGCCTTGGATAATCAGGCCAGCGAATATCAAATACAACTGGAAGCGCTCGCATTTGAGGATCCGTTGACAGGCTTGTTAAACAGAAATGGAATCGTTCAAGCACTCAGGAAGCAGTTACAAGGAATAGGTCAGAGTGGGTCGGGCTGGTCGGGTGCTGTGGTTGCTATTGATCTTGATGATTTTGTGATGATCAATGCCACGCTCGGCGAAGACACCGCCGATTATTTCCTCAAGCTTCTCACGCGACGTTGGCTTGATTCAATCCCGTCGGGAGCCCGCCTCGCCCGAACAGGGGGCGATGAGTTTATACTGCTACTACCAGATACGAGCGAAATAGAATCCACGCTCGAAGCTCTGCGCCTATCGGGCCTGCAGGCCTTTCATTTGAATGATCAGCAAGTGATCGTCGAATTCACGGCCGGTATCGTGTTTGTCGTGGAGCAGACGGTTTCGGATGCTGATAGTTTGCTTCGCAAAGCGAACCAGACACTGTTCCTTGCCAAGCACGAAGCGAAAGGCGACTGGCTATATCTGGATGCTGAAGAACAGGGCCGTTACCGTGCCAGAGAGATAATTCTGTCAGGAATCCGTGAGGCCCTTACCAGAAACAATTTCCGGCTCCTGTATCAGCCCAAAGTTAACCTGCGAACGGGCGAGATCGTCGGGGCTGAGGCGCTGATACGCTGGCAACACCCGGACAAAGGGTTGATGTCTCCGGGCAAGTTTCTGCCGGCAATTGAACACCACAATCTGAGCATCTCAGTTGGGGAGTGGGTTCTGCGGGAATCGCTGCGGCAAATGCAACGTTGGGATCAGCAGAACCTCGAACTGAAGGTGAGCGTTAACATTGCTGCCTTGCATCTGCAGTCCGAGGCGTTTCCTGAGACCCTGACAAATATTCTCAAGGAATTTCCGGACATCAATCCCTCTCGACTGGATCTTGAGATTCTTGAATCCGCAACGCTGGGTGATCTGGGGCAGGCCGTGGCTACCATCTCAGCGTGCCAGGCTCTGGGTGTGGTTTTCTCACTCGATGATTTTGGAACCGGCTACTCTTCATTGTCGTATCTTAAACAGCTGCCAGTAGAAACTCTGAAACTCGACAGGGAATTCGTTTCTGGCGCCGAAAATGATCTGGAAAACCACTCGATACTCCGGAGTGTTATCGAGTTGTCCCGGGTATTTCGCAAACAATTTATTGCGGAAGGTGTGGAGACGGTTCGTCAGGGTGAAATCTTGCTGGAGCTTGGTTGTGAGGTCGCACAGGGCTATGCCATCTCGCCGCCAATGGAGCCCGAAAAGCTGCCAGCATGGGTTGCCAGTTGGCGGCCCTTTCCCGAATGGCTAAAACATCGCTAACGCAAGAGAGCTATTGCCGCAATAGATTTCGCAGACTGAGACACCACTCCAGGCTATCCAGCAGGTTTTTTACGCCCAGGCCCAGCTCCGTGTCGCCTTCAATAACCAGCCTCCTCTGGAAAAACAGCTGGTCGGGGTCCTGTCGACGTTCCGCCAGGGTTCTGAAGGCGGTCAGCGAGCCCCGGATGGTTGCCTCCCCGGGGCCGTCGATCACCCGGAGTCGGCCGGCCCAGAAGCCAATGGTGATGCCGGGTTGTCCGCCGTTCACCTCTAGGCGAATCCGGCGGCCTTCGAAGTCATCGAATTCTCCGTCATCAATGGCCTGGGCAAAAATGCCATTCAGCGGCGCTTCTGCAGCCAGCTGCTTGAGGGGCACCGGGATTCTGCGATCAATAGCGCCTAGCATGGGCGCGGGGGAGGGCAGGTACTCCCGAAGGACGGAAACCGTTTGCCCAATCAGGGGAGAGTTCAGGGAGGCAATGGAAGGTAGTGAAAAAGCCATGCTTTACTCCGGGCGGTCAGTAACCGGCACAGAGTAAAGCAAAGTGCTCTGGAACGATTTGATATAACTCAGCCCTTGTGGAGGCCTTCTTCCACTGCCCAAACGGCCACTTCCACCCTTGAGCGCAGGTTCAGTTTCTTCAGCAGGTGTTTCACATGGACTTTCACGGTGCCGTCGCTGATGTCGAGCTTGCGACCAATCATCTTGTTTGAAAGGCCCTCTGCAATCAGCCGCAAGATATCCTTCTCCCGCGGTGTCAGGCTGTCGAAATCCGGGCGTGATGCCTGTTGGGGCTTGTTGGAGCGCAGGGCCTCGGCCAGCAGGGTAGTCAATCGGTCACTGATCACCATTTTGCCGACCGCCGCCTGATGAAGCTGGTTGATCATGTCTTCCGGTTCCATGTCCTTCAGCAGGTAGCCGTCCGCACCGGCCCGGAGTGCCGCCACCACGTCATCCTCCTGGTCCGACACGGTGAACATCACAATGCGGGAGCTGATGTTCTGTTCCCGAAGTCTTCTGAGCGCTTCGATGCCGTCCATTTCGGGCATGTTCAGGTCCATCAGGATCAGGTCGGGCTCCAGTTCGGTGGCCAGCCGGATGCCGTCGGCAGCGTTACTGGCCTCCCCGGCCACGCTCATATCGTCTTCCATATCGATCAACTGTTTGATGCCCTGGCGAAGAAGCGGGTGATCGTCGATCAACAGAATACTTGCGGGTGACTCAGACATCGGGTTCTCTCTTTTGGTCAGGCATTTGATGCTTCTGTGGGAATCAGGTTTCGGCTTTTGGGAACAAATCCCAGGGTGACTTCCACACCCCCTTCATCCCGGTTGCTTACTTCGACCTTGCCGCCCAGGGTCCGGGCGCGGTCCTGCATGATGATCAGGCCATAATGATTGACGGGCTGGTCGCTACCGGGCAGGCCCTTGCCATTATCCCGGATCCGCACCCGTACTTGTGGCGATTCGAACAGAACATCCACGGTTATGTCCGTGGCATCTGCGTGTTTGACCGCGTTGGCCAGGCCTTCCCTCACAATCTGCAGGGTATGGATCTCTTCATTTGGCGACAGGGTCTGGGGCGGCAGATTGTACTGCAGCCCAACCGGCTTACCCAGCCGCTCGGAAAATTCTTCAATGGTCTTCTGCAGGGCAGTAGCAAGATCCGGCGTGTCCAGCTTCAGCCTGAACGTCGCCAGCAGCTCCCGCAACTGGCGATAGGCACTGTTCAGGCCGGTACTGAGTTCGTCGAGAATCGCCTCGTGAGTTTTTTGTTGCTCGCCGTCGATGTTAAGGCGGCGCAACCGGGCAACCTGCATTTTCAGGTATGAAAGTGACTGTGCCAGGGAATCATGAAGTTCCCGGGCGATCACTGTGCGTTCTTCAGCAAGCGTCTGCTGCTGCTCCTCGGTAATCTGCCGTTCCAGGAAAATGGCCGTGGCCAGCTGGTCGCTGAGGGTTTCCAACAGCCGCCGGGAGGTTTTCGAAAGACCTTCCTCAGCCGGGTACCAGACCTCCAGTGTACCCAGCAGCTGTCCGGGGGTACGGATCGGTAGCAGGAGCCGCCGACCGTCGTTGGATTCCACGGGAAGCTCGTCATAGGCCTCTGGCGTCACCAGGCAGGCATTGCAGTGGTGATCACGGCAGTAGAAGGGCCGTTCCCGGCTGGCGGTCGTGATTGCTTGAATTGGCTCTGAGGATTCCTTGTCATGGAGATAGAGGCGGATCGGGCCAATGCCCAGTAGCTGCTCAAGCTCCTGAAGCATGGGGATCGCCCCATTGCACAGGTCGTGTTTGGCAAACAGGTCCCGGCTTGCGGAATGCAGGAGTTGAAGGGCCGCGTGGCTCCTTTCAAGCTCTTCCGTTTTCAGGCGGGCCCTTTCTTCCAGCTCGTAATAGGTCAGTGCCAGCTCGCTGGTCATCTGGTCAAAGGCCTGGCCAAGTTGTGCCAGCTCGTCGGAGCCGCTCAGGTTGGCCTTACGGGAAAAGTCCTGGTCGCCCACGGCGATGGCGATGCTGACCAGCTTGCGCAGTGGCCGCAAAATACGGTTTTTCAGATCGATGAACAGCGCCACGATGATAAGAATGGAAAAAGCCAGGCTGATGATCTGAATCAGGTGCAGCAGGTCAATACGGGCTTCGGTTCGCTGTTCCAGCATATTGACCAGCTGGTCTACGTTATCAACGTATTGCTGCGTTGAAGCGAGCATGGCCGCGGAAATGGGGGTGCTCTGGTCGTGTTCCTGCAGGGCAGGCCGAAGCACGGTTTCCCAGGATTGAAGAATGGCCTCGTACTGGGCGGCCAGAGGATGGTCACGGTTCTCGGGGATGGCGTCGGTAATGCTGGCGTCAGCCAACTTGGTCTCGTAGCGCTCCAGCATCTGCCCGATTGAGCGCTCCCCGGATTCTGAAACGACAGGCCCCGCGCTCCGGGCAAGCAACTGAAAGGCCCCCATGCGCAGGGCGCCCGCCAGATTGATCGCGGTGGCATTGCCTTCGATGCTTTTGGAAACCGCAAGCGTGGTCGCCATGCTGACAAGGGCTGTCACCACCACGGCGCCAACAACGAGGGCGATTCGGTTTACAAGCGGGCTTCTGGATTTCATTCAGTCTCTTGCGCATCAATGCGTGTGGCGGGGGTGGGTGAATTATGCCCCGCACCAAGATTCGGTGATACCTCCTTGAGGATAGTCAATTACCCCAATAGTTGGTAACCCATCATAATCTTTGACCCTTTTATGATCAAAAGAAGAAACTGAAAAACAGGTTTCCAGAAGAGCGACAGTAATGAAGTCCGAAACGGATCATGCAGATGACCGGCTGGCGTCATTGGCAGTGGTGCTGCCGTTGGCGGTGGCGGGCTTTGTTGTTGCTGCCGGGTGCTGGACTCTGTTTGCGGTGGCCGGAGTCCATCTGCGTTCGGAGCTGGCTCTCAGCGACTTGCAGTTTGGATTCCTGCTGGCGATGCCGATGGCGGTGGGCGCGGCGCTGGCCGTTCCAGCGGGCCTGGCGGCGCAGAAATTCGGCGCCCGCCGGATCATGCTGATTTGCCTGGCCGGACTCGCAGCCTGCATGGTGATACTTCTGACCACCGATACCTTCCCCGGGTACCTGATTGCCGCCGGCGGCCTCGGGCTGGCGGGTGGATTCTACAGTGCCGGGTTGCAGTTCGTGACAGGACACTGTGAATCTAGACGCCTGGGCCTTGTGCTCGGGGTGTTTGGCGCCGGTGTGACCGGCGCGGGATTCAACTACTACCTGGTGCCACTGTTCCATGAGGCCTTTTCCTGGCACGGGGTGCCGCTGGCCTATCTGATCGTGCTGTTGCTGGTGCTTGCGCTGCTGGTCATGCTTACCGATCCGGAAGACGCCGAGGCGGACCCGACCGCCGAAACCTCAGTCCGGGTGCTGCTCCACCGCATGCAGACGAGGCGGGCCGGTCAGCTTTGTGGCTATTTTGGCGTTGTCGCCGGCAGCTTCTTTGCGTTGGCTTTGTGGCTGCCGGATTATTTGTCGTCACAGTTCGATCTGTCAGTGGATTCCGGCGCGCGCCTGGCTCAATGGTTTGTGATTCCCGGGGCCCTGGCCCAGATTGTGGGAGGCGGATTTGCCGATCGGTTCGGCAGTGCAAGGGTTGTCAGCCGAGCACTGATGGTCTGTCTGATGGCGCTGTTTGTTTTGTCCTACCCACCCATGACCCTGTTTATCCAGGGCGTTGACGCCACTATCCGGGTTGAATTTGCCCTGCCCATGCAACTGGAGGGTGTGTTTGTCGTCACGCTCGGGCTGGCCATGGGCTGCACCATGGGTAGCCTCCAGCGGCTGGTTATTGTTGAAAATCGTTCGGTGGCGGCCTTTGTTGCCGGCTTGCTGCTGGTGAGTGCCTGTTCCGTAGCCTTTGTTCTGCCGGTGATTTTCAGCAGCGTTAACCACTGGCTGGGTATCCGCAGTGCGGTCTTCATGATTCTCTTCCTGCTGCTTGTGGGCTGTCTTTTCCTGTTTGCCCGGGAAAGTCGCCGACACGAGCGTGAACACCTACTCCACCCGGGGATATAAGCCACCTACCCCCAGGGTGGTAGAAACGGGTTATGAGGTAGTAACCACGCAGATTTCGCGGTTTTTCTCACACACAATGGTCTCAAATCGGAGAAACGATCCGGCAGACGGAGAGAGACCATGAGTCATTTGATCGATAAACTGAGTTACTTCAGGAAGAAGCGCGAGCCGTTCGCGAACGGACACGGCGAAACCCACGAAGTCAGCCG
The DNA here is from genome assembly GCF_045057155.1 of Marinobacter flavimaris. NCBI lineage: Bacteria > Pseudomonadati > Pseudomonadota > Gammaproteobacteria > Pseudomonadales > Marinobacteraceae > Marinobacter > Marinobacter flavimaris. Next base: position 2,716,977 of record NZ_CP171359.1, on the reverse strand, counting down.
CGAGTGGGAAGACAGCTACCGCCAGCGCTGGCAGCACGACAAAGTTGTGCGCTCCACCCACGGCGTAAACTGCACCGGCTCCTGCAGCTGGAAAATTTACGTCAAGAACGGCCTGGTTACCTGGGAAACCCAGCAAACCGACTATCCCCGTACCCGTCCGGATCTGCCTAACCACGAGCCCCGTGGCTGCCCCCGTGGTGCCAGCTACTCCTGGTACATGTACAGCGCCAACCGGCTGAAATACCCGCTGATGCGCAAGCATCTGATGAAGCTTTGGCGTGCCGCGCGCATGCAGTTCAATGATCCGGTGGAGGCCTGGGCTTCTATCGTGGAAGACCCCAAGAAAACCGCTGAGTACAAGCCCCGCCGTGGCATGGGCGGGTTCGTGCGCTCAAGCTGGGATGAAGTCAACGAGCTGATTGGCGCCTCCAACGTTTACACCGCCAAAAAGCATGGCCCAGACCGCATCATCGGCTTCTCGCCGATTCCTGCCATGTCCATGGTCTCCTACGCAGCCGGCAGCCGTTACCTGTCCATGATCGGTGGCGTCTGCATGAGCTTCTACGACTGGTACTGCGACCTGCCGCCGGCCTCCCCGCAAACCTGGGGTGAGCAGACCGACGTGCCTGAATCCGCAGACTGGTACAACTCCGGCTATATCATTGCCTGGGGCTCCAACGTACCCCAGACCCGTACCCCGGACGCCCACTTCTTTACCGAAGTTCGCTACAAGGGCACCAAGACCGTCGCCATTACTCCGGATTACGCCGAAGTCTCCAAGCTGTCCGACGAGTGGATGAACCCCAAGCAGGGCACCGATGCCGCTCTGGGCATGGCCATGGGCCACGTGATCCTGAAAGAGTTCCACGTCGACAACCCCAGTGAGTACTTCACCGACTACGTGCGTCGCTACACCGACATGCCTTACCTGGTCATGCTGGAAGAGAAGGATGACGGCAGCTTCGTGCCGGGCCGCTTCCTGCGCGCCAGTGACCTGGTGGACGGGCTGGGTGAAGAAAACAACCCCGAGTGGAAAACCATCGCGATCGATGAGGCCTCCGGTGAGCTGACGGCGCCCAATGGTTCCATTGGCTACCGCTGGGGCGAAAAGGGCAAGTGGAACCTGAAGCAAACCGCCAAGGGCTCCGACGTCAACCTGCAGCTGTCCATGGTCGAGAAGCACGATGACGTTGTGGACGTTGCCTTCCCGTACTTCGGTGGTATCGAGCACGACCACTTCAAGCACGTGGAAATCAAGGACATCCTCAAGCACAAGCTGGGTACCCGCAAGGTGCAGCTGGCGGACGGCTCCGAAGGGCGCGTGGTCACCGTTTACGACCTGATGGTGGCCAACTACGGCATCAGCCGTGGCCTGGGCGAGGACGACGGTGCCACTTCCTATGACGAAGTGAAGCCCTACACCCCTGCGTGGCAGGAAAAGATCACCGGCGTCCCCGCCGAGAAAGTGATCCGTATTGCCCGTGAGTTTGCCGACAACGCCGACAAGACCAAGGGCCGGTCCATGGTCATCGTCGGTGCCGGTATGAACCACTGGTACCACATGGACATGAACTACCGCGGCCTGATCAACATGCTGATCATGTGTGGCTGTATCGGCCAGAGCGGTGGCGGTTGGGCTCACTATGTAGGCCAGGAAAAGCTGCGTCCGCAGACCGGCTGGCAGCCCCTGGCCTTTGGTCTGGACTGGCAGCGTCCGCCCCGGCATATGAACTCCACCTCCTTCTTCTACGCCCACTCCGGTCAGTGGCGTTACGAGAAGCTGGGTGTCGATGAGATCCTGTCGCCGTTGGCGGACAAGTCCAAATTCGGCGGCAGCCTGATTGACTACAACGTGCGCGCCGAGCGCATGGGCTGGCTGCCGTCTGCCCCGCAGCTCAACCGCAACCCGCTGGGTATTGCTGCCGAGGCGGAAAAAGCCGGAATGGAAGTGTCGGACTATGTGGCGCAGTCCATGAAGGACGGTTCCCTGGCGTTTGCCAGTGAGGATCCGGAAGCGCCCCAGAACCATCCGCGCAATATGTTTATCTGGCGATCCAACCTGCTGGGGTCCTCCGGTAAGGGCCACGAGTACATGCTCAAGTACCTGCTGGGTACCAAGAGTGGCCTGCAGGGCAAGGATCTGGGCCACGAAGGTGGCGCCAAGCCGAAAGAGGTCAAATGGCATGACGAGGCGCCGGAAGGCAAGCTCGACTTGCTGGTGACCCTGGATTTCCGTATGTCCACCACCTGTCTGTATTCAGACATCGTTCTGCCAACGGCCACCTGGTACGAGAAGAACGATCTGAATACCTCCGACATGCACCCGTTCATCCACCCGCTGACCGCCGCTACCGATCCGGCCTGGGAAGCGCGCAGTGACTGGGAGATCTACAAGGGCATTGCCAAGGCGTTCTCCAAGGCCACCGAAGGCCACCTGGGTGTCGAGAAAGACGTGGTTACCCTGCCGCTGCTGCACGACGCTCCGGCCGAGCTGGGCCAGCCGTTTGATGTGAAGGATTGGAAGCGCGGCGAGTGCGACCTGATCCCGGGCAAGACCGCGCCCAACTTCATCACCGTTGAGCGGGACTACCCGAACACCTACGCGCGCTTCACTTCGCTTGGTCCTTTGATGGACAAGCTGGGTAACGGTGGCAAGGGCATCAACTGGAACACCGAGAAGGAAGTGAACTTCCTCAAGGATCTGAACTACACCCACATCGAGGGGGCGAACGCAGGCCGTCCGAAGATCGAGAGTGCCATTGATGCAGCCGAGGTCATCCTGACACTGGCCCCGGAAACCAACGGCCAGGTTGCGGTGAAAGCCTGGGCTGCGTTGTCAGAAATGACCGGCCTGGACCACACCCATCTGGCGAAGAACAAGGAAGAGGAAAAGATCCGCTTCCGGGATATCGTGGCGCAGCCGCGCAAGATCATCTCCAGCCCGACCTGGTCTGGTCTGGAAGACGAGCATGTCTCCTACAACGCCGGTTACACCAACGTCCATGAGCTGATCCCCTGGCGCACCCTGACTGGTCGTCAGCAGTTCTACCAGGACCACGAGTGGATGCGCGCCTTCGGCGAGAGCCTGCTGGTGTATCGCCCGCCGATCAACACCAAGACGGTCAGCAGCATGATCAACCAGCGCAGCAACGGCAACGCCGAGAAAGCGCTGAACTGGATCACGCCGCACCAGAAGTGGGGTATCCACAGCACCTACAGCGACAACCTGTTGATGCTGACCCTGTCCCGCGGTGGCCCGATTGTGTGGCTGAGTGAGGACGACGCAAAAGAACTGGCCATTGAGGACAACGACTGGATCGAGCTGTTCAACGCCAATGGCGCCATTGCAGCCCGGGCGGTTGTGAGTCAGCGGGTGATGCCCGGCATGGTGATGATGTACCACGCCCAGGAGCGGATCGTGAACATTCCGGGCTCGGAAATTACCGGTACCCGTGGCGGTATCCACAACTCGGTCACCCGGGTGTGCCCGAAGCCGACCCACATGATCGGCGGCTACGCCCAGTATTCCTACGGCTTCAACTACTACGGAACCGTAGGTTCCAACCGCGACGAATTCGTGGTGGTTCGCAAGATGCACAACGTCGACTGGCTCGACGGTGAAGGCAATGACACTGTTCAGGAGGCTGTAAAATGAAGATCCGTTCCCAAGTCGGCATGGTGCTGAACCTGGACAAGTGCATCGGTTGCCACACCTGTTCAGTCACCTGCAAAAACGTATGGACCAGCCGTGAAGGCATGGAATACGCCTGGTTCAACAACGTCGAGACCAAGCCCGGTATCGGCTACCCGAAAGAGTGGGAGAACCAGGACAAGTGGAAGGGCGGCTGGATGCGTGACAGCTCCGGCAAGATCCGCCCGAAGATCGGTGGCCGTTTCCGGGTACTGGCGAACATCTTCGCCAACCCGGACCTGCCCCAGATCGACGACTACTACGAGCCGTTCGATTTCGACTACCAGCACCTGCACACCGCTGGCGACAGCAAGCACCAGCCGGTTGCCCGGCCGCGCTCGCTGATCTCCGGCCAGCGCATGCAGAAAATCGAATGGGGTCCCAACTGGGAAGAAATCCTGGGTACCGAGTTCGCCAAGCGCCGCAAGGACAAGAACTTTGACCAGGTACAGGCGGATATCTACGGCCAGTTCGAAAACACCTTCATGATGTACCTGCCGCGCCTGTGCGAGCACTGCCTGAACCCGGCGTGTGTTGCCAGCTGCCCGAGTGGTGCCATCTACAAGCGTGAGGAAGACGGCATCGTCCTGATCGACCAGGACAAGTGCCGTGGCTGGCGGATGTGTGTCTCCGGCTGCCCGTACAAGAAGATCTACTTCAACTGGAAAACCGGCAAGTCCGAGAAGTGCATTTTCTGCTATCCGCGGATCGAAGCCGGCATGCCCACCGTGTGCTCCGAGACCTGTGTTGGCCGGATTCGCTATCTCGGTGTGCTGCTTTACGACGCAGACCGCATCGAGGAAGTGGCCAGCGCCCCGGGCGAGCATGAACTCTATGAAAAGCAGCTGGAAATCTTCCTGGATCCGTTCGACCCGAAAGTGATCGAGCAGGCGAAGAAAGACGGCATCCCGATGAACGTGATCGAAGCCGCCCAGCAGAGCCCGGTGTACAAGATGGCGGTGGACTGGAAACTGGCCCTGCCGCTGCACCCGGAATACCGCACCCTGCCCATGGTCTGGTACGTGCCGCCCCTGAGCCCGATCCAGTCCGCGGCGGAAGCCGGCAAGGTCGAATTCGACGGCATACTGCCGAAGATCGAAAGCTTGCGGATCCCGGTGAAGTATCTGGCCAACCTGCTTACAGCTGGTGACGAGAAGCCGATTGTCCGGGCTCTCAAGCGGATCATGGCCATGCGTCTGTACAAGCGTGCCGAGACCGTTGAAGGCAAGGAAGACCTGCGCGCCCTTGAAGAAGCCGGTCTGACCAAGGCCCAGGCGGACGAGATGTACCGCTACCTGGCCATCGCCAACTACGAGGACCGCTTCGTGATTCCCACCAGCCACCGCGAGCTGGCGAAAGAAGCCTTCCCCGATGCCACCGCCCATGGCGAGCGCAACGGTTGCGGCTTCAGCTTCGGTGAAGGCTGCAACGGCGACAGCAAGTTCAACATGTTCGGTGGCCGCAAACAGACCACCAGCATGGTCCAGAAGCTGTCGACCGTGAAGCAGGTTGACCCGAAACAGCTGCAGGAATAAGGAGGCCAAGATGCAACTCTTAAAAGTACTGGCCCGGGTGCTCGAGTACCCGACCGAAGAACTCCAGGCCTCCAAAGATGCCCTGATTGCCGCTGTCCTTGAGGACAGCCGGCTGCCGAGGCAGAACAAGGAGCAACTGCTGCGCTGCGTGGAAATGGTCTGCGATGGCGACCTTCTGGACATGCAGGAGAACTACGTGGGTATGTTCGACAAGGGCCGGGCCACGTCCCTGCTGCTGTTCGAGCACGTGCACGGGGAATCCCGCGACCGTGGCCAGGCCATGGTGGACCTGATGGAAGAATATCGCAGCAACGGTCTGGAAATCGACGCCAGGGAACTGCCGGACTACCTGCCACTGTTCCTGGAATACCTCTCAACCCGACCCTGGGACGAGATCCGGAACTGGTTGGAGGACATCCACCACATCCTGGGCTTGCTGGGTGAGCGTCTGTACCAGCGGGAAAGCTTCTATCACGTGGTGATGGACTCGCTGCTGACCCTCTCCGGGCGTGCGGCAAACCGCCAGGAGCTGGCCCGGATCGTCGCCTCGGAAGAGCGCGACGACACCCCGGAGGCTCTGGACAAGGTCTGGGAAGAGGAAATGGTGAAGTTTGTTGATGATCAGGGCAGCTCCTGCAGTACCGGCAGTGTTGTAGGCCAACGCCGCCGGGAACTGGAACAGACCCAGACCATTCACCTGAGTGATCAGCTGATGACGGACGCAACACCCCGTCAGGCAGGGCGCGCCTGAGGGCGCAGGAGGAAACGGAAATGATGTCCTATCTCAATACACTACTGTTCGGGGTTTATCCCTACATTGCTATCGCGATCCTCGTGATCGGCACCTGGGCCCGTTACGACCAGGGCCAGTTCACCTGGAAAGCCCATTCCAGCCAGATGTTGCGCAAGAAAAACATGGTGATGGCCAGCGTGCTGTTCCACGTCGGCGTACTGGTGATCTTCTTCGGCCATCTGGTGGGCCTGCTGACACCGCACGCGTTCTACGAGCCGTTCATGACACCCGGCACCAAGCAGATCATGGCGATCGTGGTGGGTGGTATTGCCGGCATCATGGCTATCATTGGCGGCGGCATGCTCGCCTGGCGTCGTCTGACTGATCCACGTATCAAGGCCAGCAGCACCTTTGCGGACAACATGATCATCGTCATCCTTGTCATTCAGCTGGCACTCGGCCTGCTGACCATTCTGCCCACCATGGGTCACCTGGATGGCAGCACCATGCTCAAGTTCTCTGCCTGGGCCCAGGGCATTGTCACCCTCCAGGGCGGCGTGGCCGGCTACATTGCCGACGTGCACTGGATCTACAAGACCCACATCTTCCTGGGCCTGACCATCTTCGTACTCTTCCCGTTTACCCGACTGGTGCACATGCTCAGTGTGCCGGTGGAGTATTTCGGACGGAAGTACCAGGTGGTTCGCAAGCGCGCTTGATGCAAATGAAAACGGGGTCAGATGAAAGCGTTCGTCTGACCCCATGTTTACTGAGGTTATTGCTATGCAACTCATCCCCGTCGGCGACGCCGAAAAGCCCAGAAACCAGTTCCCGCCGGTCACCGTGGGTGAAACCCTCATCGGCGAAGACGACATCGCCCGGGAAATGCAGCACCACCCGGCCGAAGAAGTGGCCGAAGCCTGGCACGACGCTGCCAGAAGCCTCGTCATCCGCGAGCTCCTCCTGCAACAGGCCAGCCGCCTCAAGCTCGACGACATCGCCGACGAGGAAGACCGCATTGCCCGGGTACTGGAACTCGAACTCAACGTCCCGGACCCCACCGAACAGGACTGCGAACGCTTCTATAACGCCAACCCGGCCCGCTTCCGCAGCCCAACGCTGATGGCCGTCAGCCACATCCTCCTCGCTGCTGCCCCGGACGACGTCCAGGAACGCATCCGCCAGGAAGAAGCCGGCCAACAGCTGCTGTCGTCCCTCATCGACGGCCGCTCCCAGTTCGCCGAACTGGCCAAACAATACTCTGCCTGCGAATCCCGCCACCAGGGCGGCAGCCTCGGCCAGATCAGCAAGGGCCAGACAGTGGACGAATTCGAGCGCCCCGTCCTGTCCCTGGAAGAGGGCCTGAACCCGGAACTGATCGAAACCCGCTACGGCTGGCACATCGTCCGCGTCGACCAACGCATCGACGGCCAGCAGCTCCCGTATGAGCACGTCAAACCCCAGATCCGACAGTACCTGAGCGAGAGTGTAACCCGCCGGGCGTTTCGTCAGTACCTGCAGGTTCTGGCAGCGGAAACTGGCGTAGAAGGAGTAGATCTCGAGCTGCCCGACTCGCCACTAATGCAGTAAAAGGCGCGCGACCAAAGCCTGGAGACTGGCAGGAACCCCCTTTCCAAAACTGTCTGCAGCCATGGATGGCTGCAGTCAAGCGCCACATGGATGTGCCGCAAGGAGCGTGTTTTGGAAAGGGGGTTCCTGCCAGTCTGTACTCGATGTTCAGTGCGCCAGGCGCCAGACCTAGCGGTAGCCTTTTCGACTCAAATTAGTTAGCAAAAAAACACTTTGAGTTAGATCAATTACTCCCGAATAACCCCCCGACTACCCCCATGGGGGGAGCGATTTTCCCCCAGTATCCTTCTACTATTTAAATCATGATTTCGCATGCATGAATATGCAGAGAGGATACACCAATGGCACTGACCCAAACGGCCGAAACCCGCTACACCAAACCCGTGCTCGTCGCCGTCAACAAACCCTTTGACGACGAAGACGGCCTCCAGGCCCTGCGCAGCCATCCACTGTTCTCGGAACTCAATGGCAAAGACCTGCAGCACCTGATCCAGCAATCCCGAAGAATCCGCCTTGGCCATCACCAGCTGCTCTATCGCCAGGACATGCCGGCGCACCATTTCTTCTTCGTGATCTCCGGCCGCTTGCGTCTTTACCGCCTGGACTCCTCCGGCATCGACCGAACCCTCGACAGCATCGCCCCTGGCGACTGCTTCGCCGAAGTCATGATCTATGCCGATCCGCCCCGGTATGCCTGCTACGCCGAGGCCCTGAAATCCAGCGAGGTTCTGATGATCCCCGTGAAAGCCTACCAGGACATGCTGGAAAGCAACCCGAAATACGCCCAGGCAGCCCTGCGGCATTACGCCAAACGCGCGGTTTCCCGGTTCCACGACCTGGAAATCATGACCGTACAGAACGCCCGTGACCGCCTGATCCGCTACCTGATCGACCTGCTGCCCAATGGCGCAGATGAGGGTGGAGAAGTCGAGTTGCCGCTACCCAAGTGCCTGGTGGCCTCCAGGCTGGCCATGCAGCCGGAGACTTTCTCCCGGATTCTGGCGGACCTGAAAGCCAACGGCCTGGTGCGGGTCAACCGCAGCCGACTGTTCATCTCGGATCCGCAGCGTCTGATTGAGATCAGCCAGTAACGGATCACATTCAAACCTCCAGGCTTTTTGGAAAGGGGGACAAGTGACATCGAGAAAGCAACGTCCACTGATTTACTCATGTTCCGGCTGCTCTGATGTGGCGCAGCTGGCCAACAATGTGGCGGTAAGGCTCGATCATGCCGGTGAGTTCGAAATGTCCTGCATCTCCGGCGTCGGCGGCAAGGTGCCGTCCCTGGTGAAAACAGCCAGGTCCGGTCGCCCGATCACCGTTATTGATGGCTGCCCATTGCACTGTGCCCGGGCCTGCCTCGAGAACATCGGTGTTGAGCCCGATGAGCATGTCCGGCTCTACGAATTCGGCTTCAAGAAACATTATGGACAGAGCTACGGCGAAGATGCCGTGGAAGAAGTGTGCGACGAAGTCCGCAGGCTAACCTCGTCCGACCAGCTCATTGCCCGCCAGGCGTAAATCGCAGCGGCCCGGTACCAGTAAGGATTCACCAAAATGATCAGCAGTTACAGTGACCTGATTCAGGCCTCCTATAGCCAGCAGGAACCCCAGCGTCTGCTATTCGTGTTCTGTCGGGCGGAGTTGCCGGATGAGGCCTCCCCGGAGGAAAAAGCCGCTTTTGAACGCGGCGAAGGCGGCGCCCTGACGCCGGTGGTCTGCGTCGATAAAACCCCTGATGAAGCACCGGATTTCGATGTCCTGCATGAAGAATCCCGTGCCACCGGCCAAGCCTGGGATGTGGTGTTCGTTGCCGCCATGTCCGGCCGGGGAGGCACGCCTCCATCCAGTGATGAAGCGCAGCAGCCACTGACCATGATGGTGGAGTCTATCCGCCTCGGCCATATCAGTAATTACCTCCCGCTCGATTCAAACGGAAACGCTGTCAGCCTGGGCTGACAGCGGGTATCTGATCGATTCGTCAGCCAGGTGTATTCAATAAGAGGTATTTGATTTTCCTCTAATTTGCCTAGGCTTAAGCAATAAGGCGCTTTTTTTCAGGGAGTCTTCAGTGTCCGTTTTTTCCCGCTTCGTTTTTCTCTTTTTCGCATTGATCATGGCCATGGCCCTGAATGCAGCGCCTTTGGCCAAGTATGAGCCCGTTGCCGGTCGTCAGGTTATCAAGCAGGCGTTTCCGGATGTCACCCGGGTCATTCCCCGCAAAGGCAATCGAGCGATCCAGGAGCTCTATGCCCGCAAGGAACTGGTGGGCTATGCCTATCAGTCCCTGGATTTTGTCCAGACGCCCGCCTACTCAGGAAAGCCGGTCAATGCCATGGTGGTGCTGGATATCGAAGGCACCATCAAGGCTGCCAAGGTCATCCACCATGACGAACCCATTCTTCTGGTGGGTATACCTGAAAGTAAGATGCACGCCTTTACCAATCAGTACACGGGCCTCAAAGCCGACCAGCGGGTAACCGTGGGCGGAACCTCTTCGGAACGAAAGGTGGCCGTTGACGGATTGTCCGGGGCCACTGTGACCGTGATGGTGATCAATGAAGTGATCATGCGCACTGCCCACCGGGTGGGAGTGGAACTGGGCATGGTTGAAGGCGAGGATGGAACCCGTCCGCCTCTGGCGACCGTCGACAAACAGGCCTTTGAACAGAAAACCTGGCAGGAACTGACCGGTGACGGCTCGGTGCGCCGGTTAATGCTTACCAAGGGCCAGGTGGATGATTCCTTCAAGGGGACGGAAGCCGAAGGCGTTGATACCGCGGGCCCGGAGGAACGCAAAGAGCCGCTGATTGATCTGTATGCCGCTTACCTGGATGCGCCCACCATCGGCCGGAATCTGCTGGGCGAGAGCCAGTACCAGTGGCTGACATCCGAGCTGGAGGAGGGCGAGCATGCCATTGCCGTGATGGCCAACGGTGAATACTCCTTCAAGGGGTCAGGTTATGTTCGCGGCGGCATCTTCGATCGCATCCAGATCCGTCAGTTCGGCGACACCTTCAATTTCCGTGACCTGGATTTCTACCGGCTAAGCGACGTCTATGCCGAGGGCATGCCGGAATTCACGGAGATGGCGATCTTCATCATTCGCCAGCAATACAACTTCGATCCCGGTACACCGTGGACACTCGAGCTCACGGTGAAGCGCCAGACCGGGCCGCTGGACAGCGAATTCCAGGTATTCCCGCTGGAGTACCAGCTGCCGGAGCAGTATTACACCCGTCCGGAGACAGTTGTCTCCGAGGAAGAATGGCTGGAGAGCCAGCCCATGTGGGTGCAGGTGTGGTACCAGCGGGAGTTCCAGATTGTGGTGCTCGGTATTGGTATCGGCGTGCTGATGTTTATCCTGTTCTTCCAGGACTGGCTGGTGAAAAAACCCAGAATCATGCGTTGGATCCGCCACGCATTTCTGACCTACACCCTGTTCTTCATCGGCTGGTTTGCCATGGGGCAGCTGTCCATCGTCAACGTGCTCACGTTTGTGAACAGCCTGATCAGTGGCTTCAGCTGGGAAACCTTCCTGATCGACCCGGTGATTTTCATTCTCTGGGCCGTGGTGGCAGGCATCATCCTGCTCTGGGGCCGGGCGGTTTACTGTGGGTGGTTGTGCCCGTTCGGCGCGCTGCAGGAACTGCTGAACGAAATTGCCCGCAAGCTGAAAGTACCCCAATACACCGTGCCTTTTGCCGTGCACGAGCGGCTATGGGCCATCAAGTACATCATTCTGCTGGTGTTGTTCGGAGTGTCGCTGGATTCCATGGCGACCGCCGAACGGCTTGCAGAGGTGGAGCCGTTCAAGACCGCCATCACCCTGAAGTTTGATCGCAGCTGGCCTTTCGTGACTTACGCCGTGTTGCTACTGGTGGTCAACCTGTTCACCCGCAAAGTGTTTTGCCGCTACATGTGTCCGCTGGGCGCGGCTTTGGCACTGCCAAGCAAACTGCGAGTGTTCGACTGGCTCAAACGCCGCAAGGAATGTGGCAATCCTTGCCGGCTGTGCGATCACGAGTGTGAAGTTCAGGCGATCCACCCGGACGGCCACATCAACTACATGGAATGCCATTACTGCCTGGACTGCCAGATGACCTATTTCGATGACCACAAGTGCCCACCGCTGATCGTCAAGCGACGCGGCAAGCGCCGTGGCCATAACGCACCAGGCCACCCGGAGGAAATACCCGTGGTTCAGGTGTCTTGAGTAGTCCCATAAAAAGAAAGCACGAGAAGCAAAACCGCCATTACCAATAACGGAGTTGGATGTTATGAAAAAAAGAGATGATCTGACCAAGGATACCCAGGCGCTTCCCGAGAGCGGGCAGAGTCGCCGCCGGTTCATGGGTGCCGCGGCACTCGCCGGTGTTGCCGGGGCAACCGGCCTTGGTGCTGCAGTGATGTCACGGGAATCGTTCGCGGCTGCCGCCGAAGAAGCCCGCAATAAATACGTTGTGCACCCCGGCGAACTGGACGAGTACTACGGTTTCTGGAGTGGTGGTCACTCCGGTGAAGTACGGGTCCTGGGCATCCCATCCATGCGGGAACTCATGCGTATCCCCGTGTTCAACGTGGATTCTGCGACAGGCTGGGGGATTAGCAACGAGAGCAAAGACGTATTGGGCCATGACAATACCCACCTGAACGGTGACTCCCACCACCCGCATATTTCCATGACGGATGGCCGTTACGATGGCAAGTATCTGTTCATCAATGACAAGGCCAATACCCGGGTTGCCCGTATCCGTCTGGACATCATGAAGTGTGACAAGATCACCGCCATTCCCAACGTTCAGGCCATCCATGGTCTGCGGCTGCAGAAGGTGCCGAAGACCAAGTACGTCTTCTGTAACGGGGAATACGTGATCCCGCACCCGAACGACGGCAGCGATACCAGCCTTGAAAACAGCTATACCATGTTCAATGCGGTGGACGCGGAAACCATGGAAGTGGCCTTCCAGGTGATTGTGGATGGCAACCTGGACAACACCGATGCAGACTACACCGGCAAATACGCCTGTGCCACCTGCTACAACTCGGAGAAGGCACTGGATCTGGCCGGCACCATGCGCAACGATCGGGATTGGGCCGTCGTGTTCAACATCGAGCGCATCGAGAAGGCAGTCCGGGACGGTAACTACAAGACCCTGGGCGACTCCAAGGTGCCTGTGGTGGACGGTCGTGCAGGCTCGGACCTGACCCGCTACATCCCGGTTCCCAAGAACCCGCATGGCCTGAATACCTCCCCGGACGGCAAGTACTTTATTGCCAATGGCAAGTTGTCGCCAACGGTCACCATTATTTCGATCGAGAAGCTGGATGACCTGTTCGACGGAGCGATTGAGCCCCGTGATACCGTGGTGGGTGAGCCAGAGCTGGGTCTTGGGCCCCTGCACACCACATACGACGGTCGGGGTAACGCCTACACCACTCTGTTTATCGACAGCCAGGTGTGCAAGTGGAACATTGCCGATGCCATCAGGCACTACAACGGCGAGGACGTGAACTACATCCGCCAGAAGCTGGATGTGCATTATCAGCCGGGCCACAACCACGCGTCTCTGACCGAATCCCGGGATGCCGATGGCAAGTGGCTGGTGGTGCTGTCGAAGTTCTCCAAGGACCGGTTCCTGCCGGTTGGACCTTTGCATGCGGAGAACGACCAGCTGATCGATATCTCCGGCGAGGAGATGAAGCTGGTTCACGATGGCCCGGCCTTCGCCGAGCCCCACGACTGCATTCTGGTCCGTCGTGATCAGATCAAGACCAGGAAGATCTACGATCGTGACGATCCGTTCTTTGCCTCTGCCGTTGAGCAGGCCAAGAAGGATGGCGTTACTCTGGAAGCCGACAACAAGGTTATCCGCGATGGCAACAAGGTTCGTGTTTACATGACCTCAATTGCGCCGCAGTACGGGATGACGGAGTTCAAGGTGAAGCAGGGTGATGAGGTGACCGTGTATGTGACCAACCTGGACACCATTGAGGATGTGACCCACGGTTTCTGTATGGTGAACCATGGTGTGAGCATGGAGGTCAGTCCGCAGCAGACGGCTTCGGTGACCTTCAAGGCGGATCGTCCCGGGGTGCACTGGTACTACTGCAACTGGTTCTGTCATGCGCTGCATATGGAGATGCGCGGTCGCATGATTGTAGAGAAGGCCTGATTTAGGTCGGTCTTGCCGGGGCCTGATGATCGGGCCCTGGCAAGCCTGCTGCTTGGGTGTGGCAAACCGATGGCAAAGGGCTTTCCGAAACACGCCCGCGAGTACGTCCCTGTAGGGCTCGGATCGGGCCATCCATGGCCCTCTACGGTTTCGGAAAGCCCTTTGCCATCGATTTGCTCGAAGTAAAGTGCAGTTCGCCAATTTCCTTACTCTTGAGAAACGTTGATGTATCGAATTTTGCGTTATGGAGTGGCCCTGACAGTCGCTCTGTTATCGCTGACCGCGCAAGCGGACCTGCAAGAACAGCTTGATGCCCTGGAACCGGGCGCGAGCTTTGAGCTTCCCCCTGAACAGATTTCGTCTCTGGCAATCCGGGTGCCCGGGGTGTCTGTGTCTTGCCATGCCGAGACGGTGATTGACCCCGGCGGGCAGGGCAATGCGGTGGATATCGTCGCCGAGAGGGTGACGTTTTCCGGATGTGCCGTTCGCAACTGGGGCAGCAATCTGAACGAGCTGGATGCGGGGATTTTTGTGGCTCGGGAGGCCAGGGGCGCGGTGGTTGAGAACAATCGTTTGCAGGGGCCGGCGTTCGGGGTGTGGCTGGATGCAACGCCGGATGTGACGGTCCGCGATAATCGGATTCGCGGTGATGACAGTCTGCGTCCGAATGACCGGGGCAATGGGATTCATCTGTTCAATACCACCGGCGCGCTGATTGAAGGCAATGACATCCGTCGGACGCGGGATGCGATTTATATGGAGACGGCGAATAACAATACGATCCGGGTCAATGAGATGGCGGATCTGCGTTATGGCATCCATTACATGTACTCGATGAATAATCTGCTGGAGAACAATGTCACCCGTAACACGCGAACCGGTTATGCGCTGATGCAGAGCAAGCGTCTGAAGGTGATTAACAACCGGTCGGTTAATGATGAGAACTACGGGATTCTGATGAATTTCATTACTCAGTCAGAGCTGCGGGGGAACGTGGTGACGGGCGTGTCCCAGGGGCAGACCGCCGGTGTTGCCATTGAGGGGGCTGAAGGTAAGGCGGTGTTTATCTACAACTCGCTGTACAACACCTTTGAAGGCAATGTCTTTGCCGACAGTAATATCGGAATTCATCTGACGGCGGGTTCGGAAGACAACGAGGTTTTTGGCAACGCGTTCGTGAACAATCAGCGTCAGGTGAAGTATGTCGCCACCCGCACGCAGGAGTGGTCCAGTGACGGTAAGGGCAATTACTGGAGTGATTACCTGGGCTGGGACCGGGATCAGGATGGCGTTGGCGATGTGCCCTATGAGCCCAATGACAACGTGGACCGGCTGCTGTGGAAATACCCGGAAGCCAAGGTTCTGATGTTCAGCCCGGCGGTGGATACCCTGCGCTGGGTGCAGGCTGCGTTTCCGGTGGTCAAGTCCGCCGGTGTGACCGATTCCCATCCCCTGATGCGGATGCCCGCAGAGCTTCAACCGGAGAACCGATGAGCTGTTTTCGTCTTGAGAATGTGAGTTACCGGTACGACAAGAGCCCGGTCCTTACGGGGATCGACCTGACTCTGGAGCCGGGGGAGATTCTGGGGTTGTTCGGCCATAACGGGGCCGGTAAGACAACCTGTATCAAGCTGATCCTGGGGCTCATGAACCCCAACCAGGGATCGGTTTCCGTGCTTGGCGGCCATGCCGGCGATCCGCAGGTAACCCAGCACATCGGTTACCTGCCGGAGAACGTGATGTTCTATCCGCAGCTGACCGGTCGGGAGATTCTGAACCATTTCGCCCGGTTGAAGGGCGCGTCCCTGCAACAGGTGCCGCAACTGCTCGAACAGGTTGGCCTTGGCGATGCGATGGGTGCCCGCACCAAGACCTACTCGAAAGGCATGCGCCAGCGTCTTGGTCTGGCCCAGGCGCTGTTGGGTAAGCCCAGGCTGCTGATGCTGGACGAGCCTACGGTGGGGCTGGATCCGGTCGCCACGGCAGACCTGTACCGGTTGCTCCGGGAGCTGCGTGATGGGGGCACGGGCATTGTGCTGTGTTCCCATGTCCTGCCCGGTGTCGAGCCTTACATCGATCGTGCGGCCATTCTCACCGATGGCGCACTGAAGGCCGCTGGCGATCTGGCCGCACTGAGGCGGCAGGCGAATATGCCGGTAACCCTGTCTCTGGAACCAGCCAACAGTATCTCGGCGCTGGAACATGTGATCGACAGGGCCTCGAGCAGCAGTGGCCTGATCATCAAGACCGATAGTGGGCGCCTGCGGGTGGATGTGCAGCCGAGGGAGAAAATGGCCCTGCTGAATGCAGTGATGGCATCGGGGGAAGTGGCAGATCTCAGCATTCATCAGCCCAGCCTGGAAGACATCTACGTGCACTTTATCGGTTCCGGTGGCCTGGCCCACCGGGGAGGCAGTCAATGAACAGTATCTGGACCATTGCCCGCAAGGAACTCAGTGACAGCCTGCGCAACCGCTGGCTGATGGCCATTTCCCTCGTGTTTGCGACTCTGGCCCTGGGCATTGCCTGGTTTGGCGCTGCAGCCTCGGGGCAGGTGGGGTATGCCTCCACGCCGGCCACCATTGCCAGTCTCGCGAGCCTTGGAATCTTCCTGATCCCGTTGATTGCACTGCTGCTGGCCTACGATGCCATCGTCGGGGAAGAAGAGGGTGGAACCCTGCTGTTACTGCTGACTTACCCTCTTAGCCGAAGCCAGCTGCTACTCGGAAAGTTCCTGGGCCATGGCCTGACTCTCGCGCTTGCCACCGTGATTGGTTTCGGCGTTGCCGGCGTGGCCATTGCGGTGCTGGTGGAAAACGTTGCTATCGCCAGTCTCGCGGCAGCCATGCTGCGGTTTATTGGCTCCACCGTTCTGTTGGGATGGGGATTTATTGCCCTTGCCTACGTGATCAGTGTGCGGGTCAGCGAAAAGCCCATCGCCGCCGGCCTGGCCCTGGCGATCTGGTTCTTCTTCGTGCTGATCTTCGACCTGATGCTGCTGGGCACCCTCGTGGCCAGCGAAGGCCAGTTCAGTGCTGAACTGTTGCCCTGGCTGTTGATGCTCAATCCCACGGATGTCTACCGCCTGCTCAATATCGTTGCCTTCGGCGATACCGCCCAGCTCAGCGGCGTCCTCAGTCTCGGTGCCGATCTGCCCATCGGCGCCACCGGCCTGTGGATCGGCCTGGTGCTGTGGTTTGCCATCCCGCTGGCAGGCGCCCTGTTACTTTTCCGAAACCGTCGTATCTGAACGGAGTTATCCCGATGAACAGAAGTAAACTCAACTGGCTCCTCGCCGCTCTGGCAGCCATAACCCTCACCGCCTGTTCGGGCAATGAGGAGCAGACCATGGCCAAACCCGAACCGGTGCATTTCGAAAGCGGCGATGAATGCCACGTCTGCGGCATGGTGATCTCCAATTTCCCGGGCCCCAAGGGTGAGGCCATAACCGAGAAAGAGCAGCACGTCCGTAAGTTCTGCTCCACCAAGGACATGTTCGCCTGGATGCTCCAGCCGGAGAATGAAAACCGTGATCACACCCTCTACGTCCACGACATGACCCAGACCGAGTGGGAGCATCCGGACGACACCGCCCTGATCGACGCCCGGGACGCTTTCTTCGTGGTTGGCTCTGACCGCTCGGGCGCCATGGGGCCGACGCTTGCCTCCTTTGCGACCGAGGAAGCCGCCCACGGGTTCATGATGGAACATGGCGGTGAGGTTCTGAAATACAGTTCGATCACCATGGAGCATCTGAATACCGGCCTGGCGAAGCATGGTATGGATGGTATGGACGGAATGGACGGAATGGACCACTAGAAATGAAAAAGGGTCAGATGAAAGCTTTCATCTGACCCTTTTGTTGTGCTGGTTGCTGTGCCGGCCGCTTAGCCGCCGGTCATGTTCATGAACCGGAGGATCTGCACATCCCCGTTGCTGGAGAAGTGATGCCGCTCCGGCTTCAGATCCATGGCATTGATAATGGTTTCCCGCAACTTGTCATCAGTCACCGGATTGCCCCGTAGCACCCTGCGCAGATCCACCGAGTGCTCGTTACCCAGGCACAGCAGCAGCCGACCTTCGACGGTCACCCGCACCCGATTACAGGTAGAACAGAAGTTGTGGGAATGGGGAGAAATGAAACCGACCCGGGTCTCGCTGTCTTCCATGCGGTAATAACGGGCGGGACCGCCGGAATCCTCGGTAGCGGGCACCAGCTCGTGATGCTTGCGGATGATGTCCCGAACTTCTTCGCTGGTGCAAAGCGCCAGGCCCCGATCGTGTTCGGAAATCTCACCCAACGGCATCTCTTCGATAAAGCTGATATCCACCTTTTTCTTGCGGGCGAACTCGATCAGCTCCGGGATCTCCTCGTCGTTGCGGCCCTTCATCACCACTGTATTGATCTTGATGCCCCGGAAGCCAGCTTCCCGGGCAGCATCAATACCGTCCAGCACATGTGACAGTTTGCCGGTGCGGGTGATGTTGCGGAATTTGTCGGCGTCCAGGGAATCCAGGCTGATGTTCAGGCGATGCATCCCCGCCTTGCGCAGAGGCTCGGCCATGGTGGTGAGCTGGCTTCCATTGGTGGTCATGGCAAAGTCGCGCAGACCGTAAGTGCCAATCTCCTTTACCAGCTCCAGGATATCCTTGCGTACCAGCGGCTCGCCGCCGGTCAGACGAATTTTTTCGGTACCCAGGTCAACGAAGTTGCGGGCAACGCGGGCGATTTCTTCCAGGGTGAGAACCTGCTGGCGGGGCAGGAAAGTCATGTCCTCGGCCATACAGTACACGCAGCGGAAATCGCACCGGTCAGTGACGGACAGACGCACGTAGTTGACGGTGCGACCAAAACGGTCTGTCAGCTTGTTCTGGGGCATCGGGTTGGTCCTGTTGCTGATTGTTTTTTAACCTGAGTATAGACCAAGTATTGCAGATCGGATCACCAATTCCGATACCCCTCGGGAGGTAAGCCTGCTGTCAGGTAATTCAGAGTGGGCCGTCCCTGGCCCGGGCTCTTTTTTTCAGGCGCTGAGCTCGCTGGTTGCGCCGCTTTCATCGGTTTCGAGGGCAACCGGCTCCAGATCCGGGAAGAAAACGCCCTTCACGACTTGCCAGGTTACGGCGAGTGCGCCAACGATGAAGACCACGTCGCCAACGGTTCTGACCCAGCGCAGGGTTTGCAGGATATCGCTCTGCATGAAGGCTTCACTGCGTGCGTACCACAGGCCCTCGCTGGCGCTGGCAATGAACTGGATAAAGCCGACCGGCAACAGGCTGGTGAACAGCATCAGGACCAGGCCAATATTCAGCCACCAGAAACCTACCTTCATCAGCCGCTCGTCAAAGATGATGCGCGGACGGATGTAACGCAGGATCATCAGTGCGAAGCCCAGGGCCAGGAACCCATAGACACCGAACAGGGCCGCGTGGGCGTGGGTGGGCGTGGTGTTCAGGCCCTGGATGTAATACAGCGCGATTGGCGGGTTGATCATGAACCCGAGCACGCCGGCACCCAGCATGTTCCAGAAGGCAACCGCCACAAAGAAGGTCAGCGGCCAGCGAATATTTTCCATCCACGGTGCGCGGGACTTCAGGCGCCAGTTTTCCCAGGCCTCGTATCCCAGGACCACAAGTGGTACCACTTCCAGTGCACTGAAGGTGGCGCCCACTGCCATTACCGGCGTGGTCGTGCCGGAGAAGTACAGGTGGTGGAAGGTGCCGGGCACGCCCCCGAGCATGAACAGGCTGGCGGATGCCAGGCTGGCAGATGTTGCCACGGTGCGGGACACCAGGCCCATGCTGCAGAAGATAAAGGCTAGGGCAGTGGTTGCGAACACTTCAAAGAAGCCTTCGACCCACAGGTGGACAATCCACCAGCGCCAGTACTCCATGATCGAGATATGAGTACGCTCGCCGTAGAAGAAGCCGGCACCATAGAACAGGCCAATGGCAACCACCGAAGCGGTCAGCAGGGCCAGCAGGTTCTTGTCACCAGGCTGGCGCAGGGCGGGAACAATACTGCGCAGCATCAGCACCAACCAGAACACGATGCCGAGGAACTTGCCGATCTGCCAGAGGCGGCCAAGGTCTACATACTCGTAACCCTGGTGGCCCAGCATGAAGCTGAGATTGGCCGGCATGATCTGGTTGATGGCGAGGAAGTTGCCAATAAACGAACCGGCAACCACAGCAACCAGGGCCCAGAACAGCACATCAACACCCAGTTTCTGGAATTTCGGATCCTTGCCGCCATTGATGATGGGGGCGAGGAACAGACCAGCGGCGAGGAAGCCGGTGGCAATCCAGAACATGGCGGACTGAATGTGCCAGGTACGCATCAGGGAGTAGGGGAACCACTCGGAGGTCTCGATGCCGTAGAAACCCTGACCTTCAACCGTATAGTGGGCAGTGAAGCCGCCAAGCATGACCTGGAAAGTGAACAGGCCAACCACCAGCAGAAGATACTTGCCCAATGCTTTCTGGGAAGGCGTAAGCCCGACTGCACTCAGTGGATCCTTCAGTGGCGCCTGCGGTTCCTCATCCTCCTTGCGAAGGAAGGCCCAGGCCCAGATCAGACCACCGACACCGGCAATCAGGAGAACCACACTGATTAACGACCAGACCACGTTCTCGCCGCTAGGCCTGTTATCGATAAGCGGTTCGTGGGGCCAGTTGTTGGTGTAGGTAACCTCGCTGTCCGGGCGTTCGGTAGCAGCGGCCCAGGCAGTCCAGAAGAAAAACTCGGTCATCCGCTCGCGACGCTCGGCGCTGGGCAGGGTGTTTTCCTTCATGGCGTAGTTTTCGCGGGTTGACTGCAGTTCCGGAGCGTCGCTGAACAGTCGGCTGTAGTAGTCGGCTGTTCTGGCAATAGCTTCGCTCCTGCGCTCGGAAAGCTGCAGAGTGCTGGTAGCGGCGTCGTAGGTATTGGTGCGGTACTCGGTCTTCAGGTCGTACTGCAGGGCGTTCTGCTGCTGCCCGCTGAGGCTGTGCCATTCCTGCCCGTACTCTTCCAGGGCTGCGATTTCCAGCCAGGTTTCCAGTTCACGGTGCAGCCAGTCGGCGGTCCAGTCCGGTGCCTGGTAGGCACCGTGGCCCCAGATCGAGCCAAGCTGCATGCCTCCGACGGACTGCCAGGCAGTTTGTCCATCAAGAATGCTTTCCTCGGTCATCAGGGTGTCGCCGTCGGCGGACACAACGCGATCCGGGATGGGCGGTGCTTCGCGGTACACCTCGGCACCGAAATACCCCAGGAGCGTGAAGGTTACTGCCAGGATTCCGATCAGCAAAAACCAGAGGCGGCGGTACTTAGCCATGGTGCGCTCCTCCCAGTCGGGTCGGGTAGGCGTCTTTCTGTTTCATAACACTGTCTCCTCATTAAACATTTATTTAAGATAAATCTTTATGCAGGAATTTTGATTTGATGCATTTAAGGTGTCAAATTTATTTTGTGGGTATATCGGAAGTCGTAGATGGGTAAGGGAAGGTTTTTAGGTGGGTGACTTTCTACGGTTTGATTTTTTTCTGGTGCCGGCTTAGCATTAAGATGTATTTATAGTAAATGTTATAGGTGGATTCATGAGTGAATACGAAAAGTGGCTTTTCACAGCAAACAGCACCCTGGGACTGTCAGTGTTGGGTTTGATGGTTACAATTCTGCTTGCATACCCGTTGGCGGGCGCGCTTGCACTGTCTGTGCAAATTGCTGCCCACATCGGAACCCTGGTTTTTGCGGTCGGTATCAAGGTGGCCTATGTGGCGCGTCTGGTTTTTCTCAGCCGTTTGGGCAGACCTGTCCATTGAATCCCGGTAGAATAGATGCAGTTATGAACCTTGGTGAGAACCCCGTGATGGGCGATCGTTTTGGGAAAACCGGATTTCGTATTCTTGCGTATATCTCGATTACGCTGGCTGCTGCAGGAGTGGTTCTGCCGTTGTTGCCCACAACACCCTTCGTTCTGCTGGCCGCATTTTTTGCCAGCAAGGGGTCTCCGGCTTTTGCTCAGTGGCTTGAAGACCATCCCAGGTTTGGTCCTGCCATTGATCAGTGGCGTACACGCAGGGCAGTGCCGGCACGGGCGAAGGTGCTGGCGTGCAGCATGATGGCCCTGAGTTGGGGGATGCTGTTTGCGTTGGGAGCGTCAGCGATGGTGTTGGGCATTTCTGGCGTATTTTTGTGCGGCACCGCCTGTTATCTGGTAACCCGACCTTCTTATTGAACGATTGCACACACGACTGGAGTATTGAATGCACATCACCCGCTACACGGATTATTCACTTCGAGTACTGATATATCTGGCAGTTCAGGGTGATCGTCTGGCGACCATTCAGGAAATCGCTGACAGCTATGACATTTCCAAAAACCACCTCATGAAGGTGGTGCACCAGCTGAACAAGAAGGGCTACATTGAAACCATCCGGGGCAAAAAGGGTGGAATGCGTCTGCATCGGGCGCCCTCGGATATTAACGTTGGTATCCTGGTACGGGAAACCGAACAGGACCTGAGCATCGTGGAGTGCTTTTCCTCCAAGAACGCCTGCAAGATAACCCCCGTGTGTGGCCTGAAATCGATGTTCGGTGAGGCGTTGAAGGCCTTCCTGGAAGTGCTGGACAAGTACACCCTGGCCGATGTTATCCAGGATCAGCACAGGCCCCAGCTCTTGAGATTACTTCAGATAGCCTGACGCGGCCAGGCGCGCCCTTGGCGCCTGGCCGCTCCAGCCCTGTCAGGCCGCTCTGGCCATTCCCATCAACTTCTCCGGCAGTGAATGTCGGAGTATGCGTTTGACTACCGTGCCGTACTGCTTGGCAAAACTGCCGGTGTTGTAGTGAATGCCGTGCTTTCGACACACCGCCTGTACCTTCCCGGAAATCTCCGGATACCGGTGGGCGGGCAGGTCCGGGAACACGTGGTGTTCCACCTGGTAGCTAAGATGGCCGCTCAGAATATGAAGCCAGCGGCCCCCGGTGAAGTTTGAGGACCCCGTGAGCTGGCGCAAATACCAGTGGCCCTTGCTCTCGCCCTCGCATTCCTCCTCTGTGAAGGTTTCCGCATCCTGGGTAAAGTGGCCACAAAAAATCACCGTGGATGACCAGAGATTACGGATCAGGTTGGCGCCCACATTCCCCGCCAGAACAATCGGAGCCACCGGAAAGGTAAGCAGCGGGAAGAAAACGTAGTCCTTGAAGGCCTGGCGGCCACCCTTGCGGGCGAATTGCTTCAGGAACGGCAGTTTTTCCCGCCAGCTTATTTCCCGGCTTCGCAGCTTCTCGGTTTCAAGTTCGTGCAGGCCCACGCCCCATTGGAAGAACACGCTCAGCAGAATGTAATTGATGAACTGCAGCGTGTGCCAGGGTTTCCAGGGCTCGTCATCGGTCAGTCGTAAGACGGCGTAGCCGTAGTCACGGTCCTTGCCGATGATGTTGGTGTAGGTGTGATGTTCATAGTTATGGGTACGGCGCCAGGAGTCACCTGTGCAGACCGTATCCCACTCGTAGGTCTGGGAATTCAGGCTCGGGTCGTTCATCCAGTCATACTGGCCGTGCATGACATTGTGACCGATCTCCATATTTTCCAGGATCTTGGCAATGCCGAGGGTTGCCGTGGCAGCAACGAACACCGGCGGAAGGAAGCCGAATGGCATCATGATCCGGCCACCGGCCTCAAGACTCCGGTGCAGCCGGATCATTCTCCGGATGTAACGTGCGTCCCGTTCTCCGAGGTCCGCCAGAACCTCCTCCCGGATCGCGTTCAGATCGGTTTCAAGTTCTGCGAGTTGCGCTTCGGTCATCTTTTTCATGGTCATACTCCCTGCGGTGCGCTCAGGCCCCGCAATAAAATCGGATGTGGGTTCTTAAAGGTCGAGTGAGACCGGGCCGCGGGGAACGGAGATACAAAGTTGGACAGTCTCCTCGCCGGGGCCGGAAGTTTGGCCGGTCAGACGGTTGATGACGGTACCCGTGGTTTTCCGGCAACTGCACTGGTGGCAGATGCCCATGCGGCATCCGTGGCGCGGTGTCAGTCCGGCGGCCTCGGCGATTTCCAGCAGGGTGGCATCGCCCTCGGAATCGACCATCATCTGGCTGCTCTCAAACTGAACCTCACCACCGAGTGTTTCGTTTCCAAGGTTGGCACTTGGCACTGAAAAGAACGTGCTGTGGATATCCGCGTCAGCAAAGCCTCTCTCGGAGAGGAGGCCCTGGGCCAGATCCATCAGGCCTTTGGGGCCGCAGAGATAGACCTGCCGAGCCTTGATGCCTGGCACTGTGTCCAGATCCTGGCCACGCAGGTAGCGGGGTTCCCTGGACTCGTTGGTGGCGATGATATTAAGCGTGAGGGCGCTATAGCGTGCCTTCAGGGCCAACAGTTTCTCCCGGGCAATAACGTCATCACGGGTTCTGACGAAATACAGCAGAGTCACCGGTGCCCGGTAATCCTGGGCCGCCATGGTCTCAAGCTGGCTCAACACTGGCGTGATGCCGCTGCCACCGGCAATAAACAGCACCGGTTGGGCCGGTTCTGGTATCAGAAAATCACCAAAGGCTTCGCCCAGACCGATTACCGCCCCAGTTTGCAGGTGATCGTGAAGCCAGTTGGTCACCAGGCCGCCGGGAAGGCGTTTGATGGTCAGCGTGACCAGTCCCTGTTCCTGCCAGAGCAGGGGTGAGCTCGAGAGGCTGAACGTACGGTTTCGGCGTACTCCATCCACTTCAACACAGATGTTCACATGCTGGCCCGCGCGGAAGCCCGACCAGCGCCTGGCCGGTTTCAGAACCAGTGTCTTGGTGTCCCCGGTTTCAGAAAGGATCTGCTCCACTCTGGCCGGTGTGTACTCTTGTACCCACATGGGGTTGATGCGTTCCAGCAGTGGGTCAAAAAACGCTTCCGGGTCATCCCGGTTGAATAGCTGCCTTCCGAGCCAGTGAAGGGCTTTTTGCTGGGTCTGTTTCGCTAACATGATCGTTGCCTCCCTGAGGCTTTTCGCTGTCCGTGTGTACAAGTGTTCACTTATGTGTACGAATGTACACACGACTACGTAAACTGACAACGGCTGAGCTCGTAATGGCTCAAAATGACAAGCATTCTGTACTTTTATTTTTTGGGATGTGTACACTTGTGAACCATTGGCTAACGGCAGGCGGTATGGGCACAGGATGGCGGAAAAACAGCGAAGAAAGCCCGGTGAAACCCGCGAGAAACTGATGACCGCGGCGTTAACCCTGGTAGGCAAGGGCCGGCATTTCGCCAGTCTTGGTATCCGGGAGGTGACACGTCAGGCAGGCGTGGTGCCCACCTCGTTTTACCGGCATTTCCGCAATATGGACGATCTGGGGTTGCAGCTTGTGGATGAGCTGGGCCTGGTGCTACGCAGGATGATGCGAGAAGCCCGGGCGAATGTGTTGCAGGCGGACAAACTGATTGAAGAGTCGGTGGCCATCTTTATCAGCCACGCGCAGGCCAACCGGAGTTTCTTTCTGTTCATGGCCCAGGGGCTGGCCGGTGAGAGCAGGGCAGTGCAGGAAGGTATCCGGAGCGAGATGCGTTTCTTTGCCAGTGAGCTTGCGAATGATCTGCGCAGGTTGAGGCTGGTGGACCATCTGACCGATCAGGATCTGGACATGACCTGTGACCTGGTGGTGCGCAGTGTCGCCTTCAGCCTGACTGATCTGCTCGGCGTATCCGCCGACGACGACTACCAGATCGAGCAGATCAGGAAGCGGACCACCCGCTTCCTGCAACTGATTTTCGTGGGCGCCGCTCACTGGCAAAGCGCGGGCTGATTGTCCGTTGTATCAGTCCGCTTTACTCTTTTTCGTTGGCTGTTTGCGTGGCGCACTGGGCTTGGCCACAGCTTTCGGTTTGGCCTTTGGCGGAAGAATCAGGCTTTCCAGTTCGTCCAGTGCTTCACCCGTGTAAACCGCAAGTCTCTGCATGCTTGGCAGGGTATCCCTGCAGCCCGTATAGCCGAAGTTCAGTGAACCGTCATAGCTCAGGCAGGTGATGTTCAAAGCGCCACCGTGAGTAATCAGCGAGACAGGGTACATGGCTTCCAGTTTCGCGCCCTCGTAGTAAAGCGTTCTCTGGGGCCCCGGCACATTGGAGATCGTAACGTTAAATACCGGCCGCATGCGACCGCCAAGGCCGGACATCAGCTGCAGTATATAAGGCGACATCAGGAGCATGGTGTACTGGGTGAGCGCGCTTTTGGGCAGCTTCTGCAAATGCTCTTTGGCCCTTCGCGTTGACGCCTTGATGTTTTGCAGGCGGGTCAGCGGATCGGCTTCGTCGGTCGCAAGCGAAGAGATCATGAAACTGATCTGGGTGCCTGTCCCTTCGTCATCGGACGGCCGGATGTTGACCGGTATGCCGGCGGTGAGGGGAGCGTCCGGCAGTTCATTCTGTTCCAGCAGAAAACGCCTGAGGGCAGTTCCGCACAGGTACAGAACGATATCGTTGAGGGAAGCGCCGGAAACGTGGGCAAGTTCCTTGATCCTGTCGAGCTGATAATGCTGGGTGGCAAACCGGCGCTGGCCGGTGACCCGATGATTGATCTTGGAGACGGGCCCGGTGAACGGCGCCGTCAGACCGTCCTCGGGGTGGCGGACCGAATGCACCAGCCGGTTGCCCGCCTGCAGCAGACGCGGTGCCATATCTGCCTGCAGTTTCAGGGCATCCATGGCCTGTGAAACCGCACCGGGCACGCTGGCCTCGGAATCGGATTTGCTGCCGCGACGGCGCTCCGGCCGAACCGACCAGGGTGGCGGCATGTCCCGTTTGTCGGGATCGGTTGTCAGTACCCGTTGCATCAGGCGTACACCACTGATGCCATCAATCATGGAATGATGCATCTTGGTGTAGAGCGCAAAACGGTTGTTCTCGAGGCCCTCGATAACGTGGCATTCCCAGAGTGGGCGGGCAAAATCCAGGGGGTTGGAGTGCAGGCGCGATACCAGTATGCCCAGTTCCCGTTCACCGCCGGGGCGCGGGAGTGCCGAGTGACGCACGTGGTAATCCAGATCGATTTTCTTGTCGACTTTCCAGCCCGGCGCCAGTACCCGACCCAACAGCCCGGACCAGGCAAGCTTTAAACCCCAGGGGGGCGCGACATCGCCGGTTTCCTTCATGCGGGTCACCATGTCCCGGAGGAAGGTTTCAGGGGCGCCCTCCGGTAGCGAAAAGATCTGCAGGTTGCCCACATGCATGGGGGTGTCTTCAGATTCTACGGCCAGCCAAGAGGCATCCAGCGTTCCCAGGCGTTTCATTCCTTGTGCGTCTCCACCAGTATCCACGTATTTTAGTTATCTGCTGCAAGTATACTTGCAACTGCTTCGTGACACGATGTTTCAGGTCATAAAGTTCCCCGGTTTTGCAGTGCTTTATCGCCTCAAACGTTTGCCGTTTTAGTCTCCCGAAAGAGGCGAGTGTGTGCTACTTTTCATCGGTTGGTTGCAGTAAAAACAAAAACATCCGGAGGCGTTGTGGAATCCAGCCCGCTTATCTCGGCAGGTCTGCCGATTGCTCTGTTCATCATAATGATCGGTATCGGCATGACCCTGACGATACGAGACTTCCGCCAGGTGGCGGTGTATCCGAAAGGGATGATCGTCGGCACCATTGCCCAGATTCTCGTCATGCCCCTCATCGCCTTCATGCTGGCCACGTTGCTGGCGGTTCCGCCGGCCATAGCGGTCGGACTGGTGATCATCGCTGCCTGCCCTGGAGGCACCACCTCGAATCTGTTTGTGCTGCTCTCGCGGGGGAACATTGCCCTCTCCATAGTACTGACCGTCAGCGCCAGCCTGATCACCATTCTTACCCTGCCGCTGTTTACCAATATTGCCCTTCAGTACTACATGGGAACCGAGGAAGACATTGTGCTGCCGGTCTGGAAAACCGTGGGCATGCTGATTGGCATCGTGCTCTTCCCGGTCGCCATCGGGATGGTGGTTCGTACCCGCAAGCCGGAGGTTGCCCGCAAGGCAGAAAGCATTGTGAGTATCTTCGGCGGTATCGTGCTGGCGGTGCTGATCGTGGCGCTGGTGTACGGTGTTCGCGACCAGATCTGGGAGCTCCTGAAGCAGGCGGGGCCGGCAACCATCCTGTTGAATCTGGCCGGTATTGGTCTCGGCCTGGCGGCCGGCCGGATGGCGGGTCTGACCCAGCGGGAATCCCTGGCAGTGGCGGTGGAGCTGGGTGTAAAGAACGGCACCATTGCCCTCATGGTCACTCTGACTCTGCTGGAATCCAGCGCCATGTCGATCCCGGCTGCGGTCTACGGGGTGCTGATGTTCCCCATCGGCTTTGTTCTCGCCATGTATGGTCGAAGCATCATTCCCATTTCGACGGTACAGAGCAAAAACTGACTGGAGTCCTGCGTTATGCAGTTCCTGAACGGCATTACCCTTCTGCTTGTCTACCAGTTGATAGGGGAGATTACAGTTCGCTTGCTCGGTGTTCCCATCCCCGGGCCCGTACTTGGCATGGTGATGCTGTTCGTAACTTTGATGATACGGGGCAAGGCGCCGGAGTCTGTCGATCAGGCGTCCACGGCCTTGCTCAGTCATCTCTCGCTTCTTTTCGTTCCGGCGGGCGTGGGCATGATGGCGCATTTTGGCCGCATCGCCGACGAGTGGGTCCCCATAACCCTGGCGCTGCTGTTAAGTACCGTGATAACCATGGTCGCCACCGCGCTGATCATGCAGGTGACCACCCGCTGGTTTGCAAAGCCGCTGGCCGAAAAGGAGGGCGGCGATGAATGAGCCGGGTCTGAAAGACATCTGGGTCTACCTTTCGACGTCCCCGCTCCTCGGACTGACCATTACCCTGGTGGCCTATGGTCTGGCCTACCGGCTGTACCTGAAAACCAACTCCAATCCGCTGGCCAATCCGGTGGTCACATCGGTGGCCATGCTCATCATCCTGTTGCTGGCCACCGGCACCTCCTACAGTGACTATTTTGAAGGCGGTCAGTTCGTTCACTTTCTGCTGGGACCGGCGACGGTGGCGTTGGCCGTTCCCCTGTATCAGCAGTTTTCCAGGCTTCGACAACTCTGGTTGCCGGTAACGATTTCGCTCTTCTGCGGCGTTGTCATCGCCGCCGGCAGCTCCAT
Organism: Marinobacter flavimaris; assembly: GCF_045057155.1. Taxonomy (NCBI): domain Bacteria; kingdom Pseudomonadati; phylum Pseudomonadota; class Gammaproteobacteria; order Pseudomonadales; family Marinobacteraceae; genus Marinobacter; species Marinobacter flavimaris. The sequence goes on along the minus strand of NZ_CP171359.1, from coordinate 2,688,140 downwards.
TGGCCTGGCTCGGCTTCTGGGTGGGTCCCCGGAGATCCAGATGTCCCTGGCGCCGAAATCGGCAACGGCACCGGTGGCCATGGGGATTTCCGAAAAAATCGGCGGGCTTCCGTCGCTGACTGCTGTATTGGTGGTCATCACGGGTATTACGGGCGCCGTTCTGGGCACCAAGTTGTTTGAATGGATCCGGGTTCGCGATGACACCGCCAAGGGCATTGCCATGGGCGTTGCGGCCCACGGTATCGGGACCGCCCGGGCATTTCAGGTAAGTTCGCAGATGGGCGCTTTTTCCGGGCTTGCGATGGCGCTTTCCGCCTTCGCTACCGCCTTGCTCGTGCCCTGGCTGGTCGATCTGCTTGAAGCCTGGATCCCCGCCTGAGCCGGCTCTTCCGATGGATTCAATGGGATAACTCCATTTCCCCATCGCTGGCGTACCCGTTATCAAGAGAAACCTTGATAAGCGAACCCTGAGGAGGCCCCTTGAGCAGGAATAACTACCTGGCAGTGCTTGTTCTGTCACCGGTGTGGATGTCGAGCTCGCTTCCGGCGATTGCACAGTCGTCATTGGACAACGATGAGGAGCTGGTGCTTCAAGTAACGTCACCAAGACTGGTTCGGGATCTGTACGAAACGCCCGCGGCAGTCTCGGTCATCAACGCACCCGATATCCGTGAGGGTCAGCAGCGTCTGCAACTGGATGAATCCCTCAATACCGTTCCGGGCCTGTTTTTTCAGAACCGCTACAACTTCGCCCAGAATCTCAGATTGTCTACTCGCGGATTTGGTGCCAGAGCACCCTTCGGTATTCGGGGTATCCGGATTCAGGTGGATGGTATCCCCTACACGCTGCCCGATGGCCAGTCCCAGATCGATGCCATTGATCTGGATTCCGCCCAGCGAATCGAGGTCATTCGGGGGCCTGCCTCCGTTCAGTATGGGAATGCCGCGGGCGGTGTGATTGATATTTCCACTGCGTTGGGTGATGAGCTGCCCCAGGGCGGTCGGCTGCGGCTCGATGGCGGCAGTGACGACTATCGCAAGGCCGCGATACAGGGAAATGGCGTTGATGGTGATACCAGCGGCATAGCAACGCTTTCCTGGCTGACCTTTGATGGCCACCGGGAGCAGAGCAAGGCAGAGAAAGCACTGTTCAACGCCCGTGTGGCACGGGATCTGGATTCTGGACGGCGGATAACCGCCACATTCAACGCGCTGCATAACCCCAAATCCGAAGATCCGGGTGGGCTCACCCTGGCCCAGGCCGAAGAAGATCCGGAGCAGGCCACCGCATTGGCCAAGAGGCTGGACAGCAGCCAGACCGTGAACCAGCAGACCCTGGGTGTAAGATTTGAAGACTCGGGCGTCCTTCCCGGCCAACTCACCCTCGATACCTTCTACACTCACCGGGATTTCGCACAGCAGTTGCCGTTTCCCGGAAGCAGCCGCATAGCCTACGACCGGCACTTTTACGGCATCAGTTCCCAGTATCAGCAGGAATCGACGCTGGCCGGATTGCCTCTGGTGTGGGTAACCGGCCTGGATGTTCACCATCAGTCCGACGACCGGCGCCGCTATTCGGTGTCTATCGATGGCGATATCACCGGCCAGACCCAGGCGGAAAACCAGAGTGCTACCAATGTGGCGGTGTTTGGCCAGGGCGACCTGGCGCTGAGCGACGCACTCAACGTCTCCCTTGGCGTGCGGTTCGACCGGTTGCGTCTGGCCATTGACGACGACTGGCTGCAAGACGGTAACGATGATTCGGGCAACCGGACTTTCCGGGAATACAGCGGCGTTGCCGGTATCAGCTACAAGCTGGCACCGGCGCACCAGGTATACGCCACCCTCGGTACGACGTTCGAGTCACCCACCTTTACCGAGTTTGCCAATCCGAATGGCGGCGGCTTCAATCCCGAGCTGGAGCCGCAGCAGGCATTGAATCGCGAGATGGGTATGCGCGGCATGCTTGGCCGTGGCCTCAGCTATGACATGGCCCTGTTCTCCATCCGGGTGGAGGACGAGATCCTGCCCTTTAACGTGGGCGATCAGACCTTCTACGAAAACGCCGGCGAAACCCGTCGCAATGGTTTTGAACTGGGTCTGGCCTGGGACCTTTCGTACGCCTGGCGGGTAACCAGCGCGCTGACCCTGGCGGATTACGAGCTAAGGGACTTTGTGGATGAGCAGGGCAACGACGCCAGCGGCAACGCTATTCCAGGTCTGCCGGAGCAACTCTGGGTGAGCGAGCTGGAGTGGCGCGGTGCAGCCGGTCGTTTCGCGGCTCTGGAGTGGCAGTATGTGGGCGAGTTCTACGCCGAAAACAGCAACCAGACCCTGGTGAGTGACTATTGGCTGGTCGGTATGCGTGCCGGCGATTCAGTACGGATGGCGGATCAGGCCCTGAACCTGTATGCCGGGATCCGCAATCTGCTGGATCAGGACTACTTCAGTAACGTGCGGATAAATGCCAATGCGAACCGCCCTGTGGAAGACCGGGGCTATTTCGAACCCGCCCCGGGAAGAACTTTTTATGCGGGCCTGGAATGGGTATTCTGAGGGGCGATAACAACACAAACAGTAGGGATTTTTAATTCATGCAAACCAAGTTCCTTCTCGAAGAAAGCCAGATGCCGAAATACTGGTACAACCTGCAGGCGGACCTCCCCGAGCCGCTGCCGGCCGTCTTGCATCCGGGTACCCAGCAGCCGGTGGGCCCATCGGATCTGGAACCGTTGTTTCCGATGGCGCTGATCGAACAGGAAGTGACCACCGAACGGGAAATAGAGATTCCTGAGCCGGTGCGTGATGTCTACAACCTATGGCGTCCGGCGCCGCTTTATCGGGCCCATCGCCTCGAGAAGGCCCTCGGCACGCCGGCAAAGATTTTCTACAAATACGAAGGCGTGAGCCCGGCCGGCAGCCACAAGCCGAACACCGCGATTCCGCAGGCCTTCTACAACCGCGAAGCGGGCATCCGCACCCTCACCACCGAAACCGGTGCAGGGCAGTGGGGCACATCGCTGTCCTTTGCCGGCTCTCTGTTCGATATCGACGTTACGGTGTTCCAGGTTAGGGTTTCCTACAACCAGAAGCCCTATCGCCGAGCGGTCATGGAAACCTACGGCGCCAAATGTGTGGCTTCGCCCTCGGAGCTGACCGAGTTTGGCCGCAAGGTGCTGGCAGAGACTCCGGACCACAATGGTAGTCTGGGCATCGCCATCTCCGAAGCGGTGGAACTGGCGGTCAAGGACCCGAACACCAAGTATGCCCTGGGCTCGGTTCTCAACCATGTGTTGCTTCACCAGAGCATCATCGGCCTGGAAGCCATGCAGCAGATGGAAATGGCGAACTGCTGGCCCGATGTGATTGTGGGTTGTACTGGCGGTGGTTCCAACTTTGCCGGAATTGCTTTCCCGTTTATGGGGCACGCCCTGAGAGGCGGCGAGAAATCCCGGATTGTGGCGGTAGAGCCCTCGGCCTGTCCCACGCTGACCCGGGGCAAGTACGCCTACGATTACGGTGATACTGCCCACATGACCCCGCTGACCAAGATGCATACCCTGGGCTCCGGCTTTACACCGCCGGGCTTCCACGCCGGCGGTCTGCGGTACCACGGTATGGCACCCCTGGTTTCACATGCCAAGGAGCTGGGGCTGTTTGATGCGGTGTCCTACACTCAGCGGGAGTGCTTCGAGGCCGGCGTTCTGTTTGCGAGGAACGAAGGTATCGTGCCGGCTCCGGAGGCCAACCATGCGGTCAAGGGTGCCATTGACGAAGCCCTGCGCTGCAAGCGGGAAGGCAAGGATGAGGTGATCCTGTTCAACCTCTGCGGTCATGGCCATTTTGATATGGCAGCCTACACCTCCTACTTCGCCGGTGAACTGAGCGACCACGAGTACGACGAACAGGAACTGGCCATGGCCCTGTCCGGGCTGCCCTCGGTCAACGCCTGATCAGTCGTCTTTCGCCCGCTGTTTGAAAATCGTACCCCCGCCGCCGGCATCCAGTTGTCGGATGGCGGTGGGTGCGCCCTCGTCATCCAGTCGCACGTCTCCGATGCCCGCGCCGTTCCACAGTCGCTCGCCGGCCTCGCGGCCCTCGGGTAGCCTGGGGGAAATCCACATGCGCCGTCTCTTGGTGAACCAGTTAAGGGGCGACCAGGGTGCGAACAGCCAGCGATTGAGCCGGTCCAGCCATTCCAGCAGGGCGTTGGGGAATTCGTTCTTGATGCCGCTACTGGTGATCTGCCAGACGCGGGGACCGTTCTGTTTGTGGCGCACCCTCACATCGTAGGCAAACGAATAGTGAACATCGCCTGAGAGAATCACGAAGTGTCTGGGCGTTCGGGGGTGGCCGAAGATATTCAGTAGCACACTGGCCGCGCCCCGATGCGCCATCCAGTTTTCAGCATCCACCAACAGCGGCTTGCCAAAGAAGGTAAACACCCGCTGGATCATCTCGATGAGCTTTACCCCGAACATTGGCGCCGGCGAAACCACCACGACGGCATCCTCGCCCATGATTTCGTGTTGAAAATCGGTCAGTGATTCCCAGTCCATCAGTCCGGAGGGGTGACTGCGCCGGATTTCGCTCCGCCAGCGATGGGTGCGGGTGTCCAGCACCACCAGTCTGGGTGATGTTGGCAGGCTGAAGTGCCAGTGTTGAAAGTGGAACAGCTGGTCGATCAGATCATCCTGAATGGCCGTATCCAGCTCGTGTTGCCCGTTGCTGGACTCGAACAGCCTCTGACACTGTTCGATCAGTTGGCCGAAATTGCCAGGCTGGTTGCCCCAGCCCTGGCACAAAAGATAGCCCAGCAGGGCATTGCCAATAATGCGCCGGGAAAAGGGGTGTTCGTAAGCGGTGGTTTCCCAGAGCGCGGAGAGATTCCAGTCGTCCGTCACGTCATGATCGTCAAAGATCATATAGACGGGCACGTTGGCCATGGCCCGCGCTGCCTGCGGAAGGCTCTTGCGGAACTCGTTGATGGCGGCCTGTTCTTTCCGATAGCGCGCCAGCTCGTCCGGGTCATCGACCGGTTCAGCACTGGTCACACACGCCCAGGGTTCCGGGGACCAGACCAGCAGATACATGGCCATCACCTCGGCAAAGGAAATCAGGTGATTGCCCGCATTGGCCGTGGTGAACACCGGTTTGCGGACGCCACCGAAGAAGCGCTCGGTCAGGTCTTCATTGAATTCGGATTCCGGCAGCAGTTCATCCCGGTGGTAATAGGCATTCGCCACCGAAGTCAGTTCCTTGCTGTGCGAAAGCGAGGCGCCTTCCAGTACCTCCTGGTAAAGGCCCAGTTGGTGAATGACACACTGGATGGCATGTAACATCGGGCCGGCCACATCATCGGCGTAAACCTGGTCGCCGGTCATAAGTAGCAGAGACGGAACGTCCTCAAGCTTCTGTGCCTTCTGCAGTTCTTCATCCACTCGAACCAGCCCATCAGGAGAGGGGTGGTGGGGTCTTCGGCAAGAGCCGTGGAGTATTCGGTCCAGCCTGGATTTCAGGGTAAAGCCTGGCCTCTCCCGGCCCTCGGGGCAGAGATGTGGAGCCCACGTCCGGATCCACTGGCAAGCCTCTGAGCCTTCGGCGGTGAGCCCCAGGTCGTATTCCAGCCGGGTGTCCTTTGGGAGAGTAGCCTCAGGCGTAATGGTCAGCAGGTTCAGCCAGGCTCGGGTACCAATTCTGAGTCGTGAAAACTCTGAATCGGCTAACGGACGATCCAGCAGGAGCTCTGTGCCTTTGAATACCTGAATTGCGAACTCTGACTGTTCGCTGGTTACCAGCCACAGAACAATAGAGTCCGGCGCGGAATGACGTAAAATTGGGCCGGCCAGTACCGGCCCGAATTTGCCATCTGGCTCCAGATTCAGTCCTCCTCAAGTTCTCTTGGCGGGCAGTGGTGGTCTTCCACAACCGTGCCATCGTCCACGCTCTCGAGGTGCACATCAAAGCCCCACAACCGGTGCACGTGCCGCAGGACTTCATCAGTTTCCTTGCCCAGGGGGACGCGGTCCACGGGAATATGGCGCAGGGTCAGTGAGCGATCGCCGCGCACATCCACATTCCATACCTGGATGTTGGGTTCGCGATAGCTGAGGTTGTACTGGCGCGCCAGTTTCTCTCGCAGGTCCCGGTAGCCGGGGTCATCGTGGATGGCGGTTACCCGGTACACGTCTTCCTGGTCATCATTCTGGATTGCGAAAAGTTTCAGATCCCGCATTACCTTGGGGGAGAGGAACTGCTGGATGAAGCTCTCGTCCTTGAAGTTCTTCATCGCAAAATGAAGGGTTTCCAGCCAGTCGCTGCCGGCGATGTCCGGGAACCACTCACGGTCTTCGTCTGTCGGGTTCTCGCAGATCCTGCGCAGATCCGTAAAGATGGAGAATCCCAGGGTGTATGGGTTAATGCCCGAATACCACGGGCTGTTGAATGGCGGCTGGTACACCACCGCCGAGTGGCTCTGGAGAAACTCGAGCATGAAGCCGTCGGTCACCAGCCCCTTGTCGTACATGCGATGCAGCAGGGTGTAGTGCCAGAAGGTGGCCCAGCCTTCATTCATGACCTGGGTCTGGCGCTGGGGATAGAAGTACTGCCCAAGCTTCCGCACGATGCGGATGATTTCCCGTTGCCAGGTTTCCAGCAGGGGCGAGTTCTTCTCGATGAAGTAGAGAATGTTTTCCTGGGGCTCTTCTGGATAGCGTTTGCGACGCCTTACCGGGTCATCGTCCTCGTCAAGCTTCGGTATTGTCCGCCAGAGATCGTTGATGCGCCTCTGCTGGTATTCTTCCCGCTCTTTCTGGCGCCGCACTTCTTCCGACGCCGATATCGGGGCTGGCCGCTTGTAGCGGTCTACCCCATAGTTCATGAGGGCGTGGCAGGAATCCAGGATCTCCTCCACGGCGTCCACGCCATAGCGCTCCTCGCACTCCGCCACGTAATGACGGGCAAACACCAGGTAATCGATGATCGCGCTGGCGTCGGTCCAGGTGCGGAACAGGTAGTTACCCTTGAAGAAGGAGTTGTGGCCATAAGAGGCATGGGCAATAACCAGCGCCTGCATCGGCAGGGTGTTTTCCTCCATCAGGTAGGCGATGCAGGGATTGGAGTTGATCACGATCTCGTAGGCCAGGCCCATCTGGCCGCGCTGATAGCCCTTGGATGTGCTGAGAAACTGTTTGCCGAAGGACCAGTGATGGTAGCCAACCGGCATGCCCACGGAGCTGTAGGCGTCCATCATCTGCTCGGCGCTGATCACCTCGATTTGGTTCGGGTAGGTGTCCAGGCCGAACTCGGCGGCGCACTTGGCAATCTCGTCATCGTATTCCTGGATCAGCTCGAAGGTCCACTCAGAGCCCGTGGAGATCGGCTCCCGGGCCCTGGGCTGATCGCTTTCGGGCGGATTGGGTCGGTCCATGAGGTTAGTCATGCGGCTTTCCTCTCGAACAGCTGGCGGAATACCGGGTAAATTTCACCGGGGTCGGCGATCTGCTGCAGGGCAAAGCTCTGGGGGAATTGCTCCTGGATCTTCTCGTATTCATACCAGAGCATCTGATGGTCCTGCGGCGTGATTTCCACATAGGCAAAGTACTGCACCAGTGGCAGGATATTGTCGGCCAGGATCTTGCCGCACACCGGCGAGTCATCGTTCCAGTTATCACCGTCGGACGCCTGCGCTGCGTAGATGTTCCATTCAGCCGGGGAATAACGGGACTCAATAATCTTGTGCATCAGCTTGAGGGCGCTGGAGACAATCGTGCCCCCGGTTTCCCGCGAATAGAAGAACTCTTCCTCGTCCACTTCCTTGGCGCTGGTGTGGTGCCGGATGAAGACCACTTCGATCTTCTTGTAGTTCTTCTTGAGGAACAGGTACAGCAGGATGAAAAACCGCTTGGCGATGTCCTTGTGCATCTGGGTCATGGATCCGGATACATCCATCAGGCAAAACATCACGGCGCTGGTGGCCGGCTGCGGTTTTTTCAGGTGCTGGCGATAGCGCAGGTCGATTTCATCAATGAAGGGAATGCGGCGAACGTTTGCTTTCAGTCGCGCGATTTCCTCCTCGAGTACCTGGATCTGATCCTCATGGCTGAACGCCGGGTCCAGATCCTCTGGCGCCGATTTCAGCGCTTCAAGCTGCTTTTCCAGATCCCGGATCTTCTTCTTGCGCGCCCCTCCAAGGCCCAGCCTGCGCGCGTGGGCCCCGCGCAATGAGCGTACTACATCCAGCTTGGCCGGCACCCCATCGGTGCTGAAGCCAGAGCGGACATATTTGAACGCTTCGGTATCCTTGAGTTTCTTGCGGGCCAGGTTCGGCAGTTCGAGATCGTCGAACAGAAAATCCAGGAATTCTTCCTGGGTAATCTGGAAAGCGAACTCATCCATGCCTTCGCCGTCCGGGCTGGCCTGCCCCTGCCCGGAGCCCTGGCCCCCACCACCATCGGGCTTGGGAATGGTGTCACCGGCCACAAACTCCTGGTTGCCCGGATGCACCATCTCCCGCTTGCCGCCCTGGCCATGGTGAAAGATGGGTTCTTCAATGTCGCGAGACGGAATACTGACTTTCTCGCCCCGCTCTATATCGGTGATCGAGCGTTTCTGAACAGCATCCGACACCGCACGTTTGATGTGGTGTCGGTAACGGCGCAGGAACCGTTCACGGTTCACTGCGCTCTTGTTCTTACCGTTCAGTCGCCGGTCGACTATGTGGGTCATTCCCATGGCGTTACTCCAGCTCAGTGAATGGTCACTGACTTAGTGAGACTTGCGAACCCGCAGGTACCATTCAGCCAACAGCCGCACCTGCTTCTCCGTGTAGCCTCGGTCGACCATACGCTCGACGAACTGCTTGTGCTTGTTCTGATCTTCCTGACTCGCTTTCGGGTTGAAAGAAATCACAGGCAACAGATCCTCGGTGTTCGAGAACATTTTCTTCTCGATCACGGCGCGCAGTTTCTCGTAGCTGAGCCAGGACGGATTCTTGCCACCGTTGTTCGCCCGGGCCCGCAGGACGAAGTTGACCACTTCGTTGCGGAAATCCTTCGGGTTGGAAATGCCCGCCGGTTTCTCGATTTTTTCCAGCTCTTCGTTGATTGAGGAGCGGTCGAGGATCTCGCCGGTATCCGGATCCCGGTATTCCTGATCCTGAATCCAGAAATCGGCATAGGTGACATAACGGTCGAACAGGTTCTGGCCGTATTCGCTGTAGCTCTCGAGGTATGCGGTCTGGATTTCCTTGCCGATAAACTGCACATAGTGCGGTGCCAGGAATTCCTTGATGAACCGGAGATACTTCTCGTGAGTTTCAGCAGGGAACTGCTCCTGTTCGATCTGTTTTTCAAGAACGTAGAGCAGATGCACCGGGTTGGCGGCCACTTCAGTGGTGTCGAAATTGAACACCTTGGACAGGATCTTGAAGGCGAAACGTGTGGAGAGCCCATCCATACCTTCCATCACGCCGGCGGCGTCACGGTACTCCTGGATCGATTTGGCTTTCGGGTCCGTGTCCTTGATGTTCTGGCCGTCATAAACCCGCATCTTGGAGAAGATGCTGGAGTTTTCCGGCTCCTTGATGCGCGACAGCACGGAGAACTGGGCCAGCATATCCAAAGTGTCGGGCGCGCAGGGAGCACCTTCCAGGGAGCTGTTGCTCAGCAGTTTCTTGTAGATCTCGATTTCTTCCGTAACCCGAACACAGTAGGGCACCTTGACGATATAGACCCGGTCAAGGAACGCCTCGTTGTGTTTGTTGTTGCGGAAGGTCTGCCACTCTGATTCGTTGGAGTGGGCCAGGATCACGCCATCAAAGGGCACCGAGCCCATGCCTTCGGTGGTGTTGTAGTTGCCTTCCTGGGTCGCGGTCAGCAACGGATGCAGGACCTTGATGGGAGCCTTGAACATCTCCACGAACTCCATCAGGCCCTGGTTGGCCTTACACAGGCCACCGCTGAAGCTGTACGCATCCGGATCATCCTGGGAGAAATCCTCCAGCATGCGGATGTTGACCTTGCCCACGAGGGCGGAAATGTCCTGGTTGTTGTCGTCCCCGGGTTCGGTTTTGGAGACAGCGACCTGGTCGAGTACCGACGGATACATTTTCACAACGCGGAACTGGCTGATGTCGCCGCCGAATTCGTGCAGCCGTTTAACGGCCCAGGGCGACATGATGTTTTTCAGGTAGCGAGCGGGGATGCCGTATTCTTCTTCCAGAATCTGGGCGTCTTCGGCCGGATCGAACAGGCCAAGTGGAGATTCGTTCACTGGCGAGCCCTTGATGGCGTAGAAGGGCACTTTTTGCATCAGTGACTTGAGCTTTTCCGCGAGGGAGGATTTACCACCGCCCACGGGACCAAGCAGGTAAAGAATCTGTTTCTTTTCTTCCAGGCCCTGGGCAGCATGGCGGAAGAAGGAGACGATGTTTTCTACGGCGTCTTCCATGCCATAGAACTCGGAAAACTCGGGGTACCGCTTGATGACCTTGTTGGAAAATATCCTTGAAAGCCTCGGATCTTTCGAGGTGTCGACGAACTCTGGCTCGCCGATGGCAATTAACATTCTCTCAGCGGCCGTGGCGTAGGCCGTTGGGTCCTTTTTGCAGATCTCCAGGTATTCCTCAAGACTGTATTCTTCTTCCTGAGTACTCTCATACCGGTCTTTGAAGTGCTGCAGTATGCTCATAGATCGCCCTCGCTCGCTGTATCTTCAGCTTTCAGTTCACGCAATTTCCCCGTTGCAGTCAGTTCCGCCCGTCCGGGCGGTTTAGTTAGTTATGGGTGGAAGGAATGGATACTTACAAGCCTGTGCACGATCTTGTCGAGGTCGGCTTGCTTACTTTGAGCTTAGTTCACGGTTCGGGAGTTGGACAGTGTGTGAGTGGTTAAGGTTCATTAAATTATGTTAGGCGGGTGTGTTGGTTTTGTAGCCTTCTGGCGGAGGGGGCTGGAGTGCACCGGGTGGCTTTCTGACAACGAATTGGCAACTCGCTTCGCTCAGACATCAAATTCGTTGTCAGAAAGCCACCCGATACACTCCGATCAGGCCTCCGGGGGGATGCCCCGGGAAGCTAGAGTTTGGTTAAACGGAAGACGCTTTCAGATGCGTTTTCCAGGCCTTTTCTCTTTGTAAACGGATGATCCTTGGCCAGGGTATTGGTCAGGATGTGCTCGATTTTATAGTCGTCCTGGTAAAGTTCCCGCACTTCCTCGTCACTGACGTTGAACGGCGGGCCCTTGATTTCGGTGTCGTAGTCCAGGGTGATGAGCAGGATTCTGGTGCCGTCGGGGATTATGGCGGTAAGGTGGTTTACGTAGTCTCTGCGCATGTGGGGCGGCAGGGCGATCAGGGCGGCCCGGTCGTAGACCAGTCGAACGTGTTTGAGGTCTTCCGGAACCAGTTGGAAGAAGTCGCCGCACCAGAGCTGCAGGTTGTCGTGTTTGAAGGTTATGAAGGGTTCGCCGGGGTGAACTTTGGCTTTCTCGCCGGCTTCTTCGAAGAAGTCCTTGCAGGCCAGTTCGCTCAGCTCTACACCGATGATCGGATGGCCGCGGTCGTGGAGCCACCACATGTCGTGGGCTTTGCCGCAGAGGGGCACGAAAACGGCGTCGGTGCCTTTGCCAGCCAGTTCCGGCCAATGGTCGTGGAGATACTGGTTAACCGTGCCCTCGTGGAAACCGATTTCTTTTTTGGCCCAGCGTTCGTGCCAGAATTCATGTTCCATGGTTCATACCCTGTTCGTGCTTGGACATGTTGAGTTTTGGACGTTTAACCAAGTCTACCCTAATCTGTGGCCATCTGGATTCAGGAGAAAAGTATGAAAGCTGTGTTTCTTGATGCCAAAACTCTTGGCGACGATGTGGATCTCTCGCCCATCGAGTCGGTGACCGGCGGGTTGGAAAAGTATGATCGGACCACGCCGGATCAGATCCTGGAACGCATCCGGGGGTTCGATACCGTGCTGGTCAATAAAGTAGTGCTCACCCGTGAGCATTTCGAGGCCTGCCCCGAACTCAAGACCATCGCCGTGGTGGCGACCGGATTGAATAACATCGATCAGGCGGCGGCGAAGGATCACGGCATCAAGGTCATGAACGTGACCAACTACGGCCGCTCAACGGTGGCGCAGCACACCATGGCGTTGATGCTGGCACTGGCCACTCGGCTTCTGGATTACACCCGCGATGTCCAGGCAGGGCGATGGGGCAAAAGTGACATGTTCTGCCTGATGGATCATCCGATCATGGAACTGGAGGGGCGCACTCTTGGTATTGTCGGTTACGGTGATCTGGGGCAGGGCGTGGCGGAGCGGGCTGCGGCCTTTGGTATGAAGGTTCTTCTTGGAGCTCGGCCCGGGCAGGAACCGGGTGTGGTCGATGGCTATTCGCGAATTCCACTGGACGAATTGCTACCCCAGGCAGACGTGCTCTCGCTGCACTGCCTGCTGACCGACGAGACCCGGGATCTGATCGGTGCCCGCGAACTGAAAATGATGAAGCCCGACTCGTTGCTCATCAACACCAGCCGCGGAGGCCTGGTAAACGAACAGGCGCTTGCGGACGCGCTGCGCGCCGGTGAGATCGGCGGTGCCGGTTTCGATGTGTTGACCGAGGAACCGCCCCGCAACGGCAACCCTTTGCTGGCGGACGATATTCCCAATCTGATTATGACCCCGCACTCGGCCTGGGCCAGTCGGGAAGCGCGGCAGAGGATCGTCGGCATCACCGCTGTCAATCTGAAATCTGTGCTGTAACAGGAAAGCCCCGGAAGATCCGGGGCTTTGCAGACTGGCCTTGGGAGATCAGTATTTCCAGCCCACGCTCACCGAGGCACCCAGCTGGTACATTTCCAGATCAATGGTCTGGTTCGGTGCCAGTGGGTTGGGTCCGGTCACTGTCTTGGCCGGGGAGTAAAAGGCCATGCCAGAGACATCGAGGTTTTCGGTGAAGCTGTGGGTGAATCCGCCAGTCAAGTGCCACTCCTGAACGCCCGGCGCCAGGATGTTGAACAGCACATCTTCGTCGGAGATAGGATTCTCTCCATAGCTGACGCCGGCCCGCCAGGCATGCGCCGGTGTTTGCTGCCACTGCCAACCCAGCTTGACGATGGTCATGTCGTCCCAGCCAAAGCCTGCGCCGTTATCATCGCCAAGCTGTGCGGTCTGCAGATTGGGCAGCAGCGGGTTGCCCACGCTGTTGATCTCGCTGTAACGGATGTGTTGGATATCCAGCAGGAACCAGTGGTTTTCAAGTCCGGACCAGGCGATGCCCGCGTTGAACATCTGGCGAATGTCGAAGTCGCCCTGTTCCGCAAAAAGGCCGCGGTATTTGTCGAATTCGTTCATCTTCAGAATGTTGCGCCAGCTCAGGCCGCCGCGGAGGGTGTCGGTGATTTCACCTTGCCAGCCGATCTGGTAACCGTAGCCCCAGGCATCGTCGGTGCCGTTGTTGGAAAGCGCGCCCGGGTCTGATGAGAATGGCGCGAAGCTCTGCAGGCCTTCAGCTTCGAAGCGCTGGTAGGCAATGACTGGTGAAATGCCGAAGGCCTGGTTGTCGGAGAACTCCCAGGACCAGGTCGGGGCAATAAAAAGCTGTTCGAGGTTTACGCCGGTACGGCCTGCATAGAAAGGCCCGCCACTTTCACCAGAGTAGTCGGTGTTCATGCCACGATTGGCATACACTGAAACCCCGAAACGTGTGGTGTCGGAAAGTTCCCGATTAAAGCCCAGGTGGGGGATAACGAAACCGTTGCGGCTGCTTTTGTATGTGCCCGGCTGCAATGAGAACGCAGGGGGAGGAGAGACTGGACCCTCTACGGTGTATTCCCGCCGGGGCGAAAAAACTTCGAACCCACCGTCAATCCGGTTCCCGACAAAAGCCATACCGGCCGGGTTGGTTGCCGCTGCAATGCTGTCCTGGGACAGCGCAGTGCCTGCGCCGGCCATGCCTTTGCTGATGGTGCCGTAGCCGTGACTGAAATAGCCGTTGGTGGCCAGGGCAGTCATCGGTGAGAAGGCGGTAAGTGCAGCAACGCCCAGAGCAAGTTTGATTCGCATAAGAAAATACCTGGTCAGAAAATACCATTTCTTGAATAGCGGCCTTTTTACAGAAGATCTGTTATAAGAGGAGGTAATAAATGATGATATGGTTATATTGGATGTGTGTCCCTCGCAAACTGCCGTTAATCGGCCATACTCTGGTTACACCGGATATCTGACTGATAATCTGAACAAAACATGGAACGACAGGACCTAAAGTGGCTTCATTCCAATTAAAAGACCGGCTTCAGGCAGCTGAGCGCTGGATTCTGGCGAATCCCAATCCGCCCCAGAGTTGGCCCTGGACCTGGTTGTACAAGGTCGGCCGCACTGCCTATGCGATGGCCCGGGATGTTCTCAGTGGACAATTGACTCTCCATGCCATGAGTCTTGTGTACACAACCCTGCTGAGTATCGTGCCTCTGCTTGCCCTTAGCTTCTCGGTGTTGAAGGCGCTGGGAGTGCATCAGCGAATGGAGCCGTTCCTGTTCCAGTTCTTTGAACCGCTGGGACCCCAGGGGATAGAGCTCGCCGAGCAGATTCTCGGATTCGTCGATAACATGAAAGTCGGAGTGCTCGGTTCTGTGGGGCTGGCGTTGTTGGTCTACACGGTGGTTTCCCTGCTGCAGAAAATAGAACGCTCCTTCAACATGATCTGGCGCGTCCCGGATATGCGCTCCATGGCGCAGCGCTTCAGTAACTACCTGAGCGTGATCATGGTGGGACCACTGCTGATGGTTTCGGCCATTGGCGTCAGCGCCACCATTTTTTCCTCAACCATTGTCCAGAAGCTCATAGAAATTGAGCCGTTTGGTTCGGTAATTCTTGTTGCCAGCCGTTTCACCCCATTTTTCCTGGTGGTTGGCGCATTCACGTTCGTTTACGTGTTCATGCCCAATACCCGGGTCAAGTTGCGTTATGCGGCCATCGGCGGTCTGGTGGCTGGTGTTTCCTGGCAGGCAGGCGGAATGCTGTTTGCCTCCTTTGTGGCGGGCTCTGCCAAGTACGCAGCAATCTATTCCAGTTTCGCCATCGGCATCATCCTGCTGATCTGGATCTATCTGAACTGGATGATCCTGCTTCTGGGTGCCAGCCTGGCGTTCTATCTGCAGAATCCGGGATCAGTGGCCAAGCGCCGGCAAGTGCAATTGGCGCCGGAACTGCAGGAGAATGTAGCGTTAGCGACCATGTGGCTGGTGGCCAAACCCTTCAGCGAGGGTAAGCCGGCACCTCAGCAGGAGGTGTTGGAACACCAGTTGAGGGTGCCAGGCGAAGTAACCCGCGCGCTCAGTGACAAGTTGATCCGGGCGGGGCTGCTTAGCCTGGCCGGCAGCCAGGGCGATCGACTTGTGCCGGGGCGTGCGCTGGATCTGATCACCGTGGGCGAGGTTTTGAAAGTGGTGCGCAACGATGAGGACCGGATCGTTGACCGGTTACCAAAGGTCATCCCTGCCGAATTGATAGGCCCGCGCAAGGTGGAGGAAACGCGAACCTTCGCTGAGTTGTTGCGGGCCGGTGATGACCTGGAGAAGCCCAGGCGTCGCGCTCAGGCGGAACCTGTGTCAGCTTCTGACAGTTGAGCGGCCGCCCTCCCGGAGCATCTTCTGCAGCGCCTGTCGCACGCTGCTGATTTGCTCCGGGGTCAGGCGCACCACTTTGGGCAGATCCTCTTCCGCAAGATTCCGCTGGTGGGCGTGCCTGAGTACTTCCCGGGTACCAATGACCATGCCATCGGTCAGAGGCGTGTGCTTCTGTCTGGGGGCTGGTCGTTCTGCCGCCAGGAGATAGGCGTGGTACTTGGGAGGAAGGTTCCATTCATTCGCAAGTAGCTGGCAGGTGGCCCACTGGTACCTCGCCAGGGCATGGCGTATAAGCGCCGGCTCCGGTTCACCAGTTGCTGTGCGTGACCGGCAGATACGCTGCAATTCCCGACGGATAGTGATGTAAGCCAATGAGGGCAGCAAACCCACCATGAAGTGCGCACTGGTGTCCTCGCCCTGTGTTCTTGCGATCAGTTCCGCTGCCCGGGCACAGGTCAGACCCCAGCGCCAGGCGCGCTGGCCAAATAGTGCTTCACGGCTGTTCCTCGCCGCCATCATGGGGCGCATGACGGCGGCGGAAATGACGTTCCGGATGCCATCCACCCCAAGCACAAACACCGCCTGGTCTACCGATTCAATGGCATGATCACTGGTTCGGAAGTAGGGGCTGTTGGCAATCTGGAGTAGCTGATCGGTCAGCGACGGATCACCAAGAATGATTTCTGTGAGCCGATGGCGGTCGGTTGATTCATCGGACAGGGCCCGCATGAGCATCGGCAGGCTCATGGGTTGGCGGGGAAGCTCTTCCATCCGGTTGTTGGTAAGGCGCTTGTATAGCTCTTCCAGCACCTCATCCCATACTGAAAGATCGGCCCGCAGGGTTGCGGGTTCTGCATCCAGCAGCCAGGAGAACAAGTGGTCTTCCAGATGTTGGGCGAGTTCCGGGCCTGTGTCCGGAGTGTCGTTGGCCGGGTTCTCCGGAGACGGATTGAACAGCCGCGCTTCCGGAGCCGGCGGTGCAGGCTGCTTTGTTGCGAATAATCCTGAAATCCAGGAGAGAAAACCTGGCATCCGTTGCCTCCGGGTCGAACCTGTTCGAAGTAATGAACCTCCGTTTCCGAGAGTATAGATGTACGACGCATCCTTGCACAGGTTTTAAGCCCGTGAATTATTGCAGGAATTTACAGGAACGACTCCCCGAACACGAACACCAGTTGGCAGACACCGGCGCCAAAGCCGAGGAATGCGCCCACCAGGATCAGTTTGATCTCATCTTCCTGGAAACAGGGCCGGAGCAACTCCTGAAACTCTTCGGAAGACAGGGCAATCATCCGCTCGACCATGATGGATTCCACGGCCCGGGCCCGGTCCTTCTCGAACACCGGGTTGTTGAACGATGTCTGCGATATTTCGATGGCTTTTTCGCCGACCTTGTTCTTGAGGGTGGCAAAGCCGGTGGGCCCGAAGGCCATCTGGGTCAGCGCCTTGCCCATGCCAGCGGTTTCATCCACCAGCGGTTTGATGTGTTTCTTGACCATGTTGCGGGCGCGGTCGCCTTTGGGGCCGTCGAGAATGGCGTTGATAATGTTGCCAACGGTGAGAATCTCGTGGGTAACAATGTGACAGAAGGACTCCGCCACGGCCGGCTGGCGTTTCAGGAACAGGCCCTGAATCCGGAAGGGGCCGACTTTTTTCGCGTGCAGCGGCCGGAAAATCACGTTCAGGGCAATCCAGTTGGTGGCCCAACCCACCAGAAGGCCGAAGAAGGGAAGCACCCACCAGCTCGGGTAGAGATACCAGACCGCCATCTGGATCAGGCCGAACAGGAAGCCGAAGTAGAGCCCCGAGTTGATGATGAACCGGAATTCCACCTCGCCGCATTCAATAAAGATCCGGTTCAGCAGCTCCTTGTCGGCGGCCAGGCGCTCGATGACCATGCCCTTGATATCCAGCAGGTCCTCGATGTTGTCGGACACGTCTTCCACCAGATTGTCCACCAGCTGAGGCGTGGATTTGCGGACGCGATCGTAGACCATCTTCCGGGCCGAGGCCGGCAGGTTTTCCCAGAAGGTGGGGTACTCCTTGAGCATCATCTCATCCACATATTCTTCGATGCGGGGTTCGACGGAGTGAACGATATGGGTGGCGAGGACTTTCGGATCGATCTGCTGGAAGATCTCTCGAACGGTGCCGATCTTTGAAATGGTGGCATCGACACTGATGGCCGCCATTTTTCGCGCCTTGGAGGGAATAATGCCTTGCCAGCCCAGTAGCGGTGGTTTGCCGATGAATTCCAGGGGGTAGAAGGTCATCTTGATGGCGAGCCAGTTGGTGCTCCAGCCGATCAGGGCGGCAATCACCGGGATACTGAGATATTGCCAGAATTCTTGGGTGTTTAGCAGGCTTGTCATCCTGGTACTCGCAGTCTCTTTAGTATTTTTGCTCTGACTCTGAGCGGGCGCGGGCAGGCGCTTCTGAAACACGCTGTGAATACGTCCCTGTATGCTCGGCTCCGCCATCTATGGCTCCGCACGGTTTCAGAAGTGCCCACCCGCTGTCAATGACCTGGGCGCCAGCTTGCGACGGCGGCACGGTCGGGGGTTGATCAACCGCTGATATTGCCTCATAACCATTTCCGGGCAGGAAGTATGTGTTCAGTCTGGATTCAGCTTGATCACATAGACTGGACACTAACGGTTAGCAAGAGCCGAAAGCTACACGCTTTCACCTCGTCCTGTTCTGGCCCATGGGTCGAGCAGATTCCCGTATCGCGGTGAGAGATTGAAGTGCGGATTTTGGCAATGTCTTCCTCGGGGTGGCCCTCGGTTTCATACTGGGCAAAACAGTTGGGGGTGTTCATCTTCGCTTGGCTGGCAATCCGGCTGCGCCTCGCAGAACCAGCTTAACCAAACCATATCCTGACACTGAGAGCTAAAACGACTATGAATACCAAGCTAACGAGAGACAAGGGGCCCGACCCGATGGTCAGGTCTGACAAACAGGCCACCATCCAGAGCAACCCGGCGGCGGAACTGTTCGCCTACCAGACCGACCTGTGGCGGCGCTGGGTGCGCTACCTGGACACCCTGCGCGAGCGAGCCAATAACATGCTCGAGCATGAGCAGGCCGGCAAGCCACCGCTACTCGACTTCGACTATGAAATGATCCTGGACGGCCGCCGACTGGAGCGCCCCGCCAATTATGCCCTGCTACGTATCACCCGGGTCGGCGAGGACTGTCTGGAAGACTGCCTTGACGAGACCAAACCGCCGGTGATGATCGTCGATCCGCGCGCCGGTCATGGCCCCGGCATCGGCGGTTTCAAGCAAGATTCCGAAGTAGGCATGGCACTCCACGAGGGGCACCCGGTCTATTTCGCGATCTTCTTCCCCGAGCCCATGCCCGGGCAGACGCTGGAGGACGTGTTAAACGTACTGCGGCGCTTCGTCGAGACGCTGGCCGAGCGCCATCCCGGCATGCCGCCGGTGCTCTACGGCAACTGCCAGGCGGGATGGGCCATCGCACTGCTCTCGGCTGATTGTGAGGGCCTGGTCGGGCCGGCGGTGCTTAACGGCTCACCGCTGTCCTACTGGTCCGGCGAATCCGGCGTTAATCCCATGCGCCTCGCCGGTGGGCTGTTGGGCGGCGCCTGGATGACGCACCTGCTGGCGGACCTGGGGGGTGGGCGCTTTGATGGCGCCCATCTGGCGGCCAACTTCGAATCCCTTAAGCCGGCAAATACCTTGTGGCAGAAGGACTACCAGTTGTTAGCCGACATCGACGGCCAGCGCGAGCGATTCCTGGACTTTGAGCGCTGGTGGACCGGCTTCTATAGCCTGAGCAAGGAAGAGATTGTCGCCATCGTCGAGAATCTCTTCATCGGTAACAAGCTGGAACGTGGCGAGTTTGAAGTCCATCCCGGTTGCACCGTTGACCTCAAGCGCATCCGCAACCCGCTGGTGATCTTTGCCTCCAGTGGCGACAACATCACCCCACCGCACCAGGCGCTCAACTGGATCCCAGCGGTGTACCCGGACACCAAGGCACTCAAGGCCGCTGGCCAGCGCATCGTCTACCTGATCAACCCACACGTTGGCCATCTGGGAATCTTCGTTTCCGCCAAGGTCGCACGGCTGGAGCACCGGGCGATCCTCGAGAGCATCGGCGATCTCAATGACCTTGCCCCCGGGCTCTACGAGATGAAGATAGACAACCCCACCGGCGACCCGGACTGTCACAAGCCCCAGTTCCAGGTGCGTTTCGAGGAACGTCAGGTGGAAGATCTGGAGTACCCGGACCAGGCACCGGAGTTCGAGCGCGTAAAAGCCCTCTCCAGGCGCAATGTGGCCCTCTACGAGACCTTTGCCGGGCCCTGGGTACGGCGGGTCACCACCCCCTGGTCGGCCGAGATGCTGCGCCAACTGCATCCGGCAAGAACCAGCCGCCTGATGTTCTCGGAGCGCTTCGCGCCCTGGATGGGCGGGGTCAAGTGGCTGGCCGAGAGGATGGAGACCAGGCCAACGCCGGTCAATAGCAGTAACCCCTATCGGCAATGGGAGACGTCAATGAGCGACTCCATCGCCTCGGCACTGACGCTTGCGGGCACGGCCCGCGACAGTGTCTTCGAGATGGCGTTTAAAAGGCTCTATGGCGGGTTATGGCCCGGCAAGGACAAAACAGATACGCGAGGTGATCAATCATGAAAGAATCCAACGTCGTTCTCTGCGCCCCGGTACGCACAGCCATCGGTACCTACGGTGGCACACTCAAGGCCATACCGGCACCCGACCTCGGTGCTACTGCCATCGCCGAGAGCCTGCGCCGCTCGGGCCTGACCCCCGACGATGTGCAGAGTGTGGTGCTGGGTCAGGTGGTTCAGGCCGGCGCCAGGATGAATCCGGCGCGCCAGGCTGCGATCCACGCCGGATTGCCGGTGTCGGTGCCGGCCATGACGGTCAACCGGGTCTGCGGCTCCGGCGCCCAGGCGGTGATTAACGCCGCGCAGGAGGTGATGCTCGGGCATCGTGACTGTGCTATCGCCGGCGGAATGGAGAACATGGATCTTGCGCCCTATCTGGATCTGCACGGGCGCTGGGGCCACCGCATGGGCAATGCCGAGATTTACGACAGCATGCTGCGCGACGGGCTCAATGATGCCTTCTCTGATCAGCACTCCGGGTGGCACACCGAAGACCTGGTCAGCCGCTTTGACATCAGCCGCGAGGACCAGGACCGTTGGGCGGCGCGCAGCCAGCAACGCTTCAGCGAGGCTCAGGCGGCAGGACGCTTCGACGCCGAGATCGTGCCGGTCGAAGTCACATCCCACAAGGGCACGGCGGCCTTCGGGCGCGATGAGCACAATCGCCCCGACGCCACCGCCGAGGGCCTCGGCAAACTCAGGCCGGCCTTCCGCAAGGACGGCACCATTACCGCCGGTAACGCCCCTGGGCTGAACACGGGTGCGGCAGCAATGATCGTCGCTGATCGCGCCTGGGCGGAACGCCGTGGCCTTGAGCCCATGGCGCGGCTGGTGAGTTACGGCATCGGCGCGGTGGAGCCCGGCTATTTCGGCCTGGGCCCGGTACCGGCGGTGCAACAGGCACTGGCACGTGCCGGCTGGAGCATGGGTGATATCGAGCGCATCGAGATCAACGAAGCCTTTGCCGCCATCGTCCTTGCCCTGACCCGGGAGCTCGGTCTGGCCGAGGATATCGTTAACGTGGAAGGCGGCGCGATTGCGCACGGCCATCCAATCGGAGCCACCGGCGCTGTGCTGACCACCCGGCTGTTACACGCCATGGCCCGGGATGGCGTGCGCCGTGGCGTGGTTACCCTGTGCATCGGTGGCGGCCAGGGGGTAGCGCTGGCGTTGGAACGCCTGGCGTAATCACGAATCAACCCGCACGCGCAGCTCGATAAGCTCACCGATGCGGTGGTCTGTTAATGGAAAGGCGCAGCAAAATCTGCATTATTGTGAACTGTAAAAGAGAGAGGGCAACAATGAAACGCGGACGAGAAGAGCAAAAATCTTTCGAGGATCCGGTCTGTGGCATGCAGGTCAGCTACAAGACAGCCCCTGCGGAGTCCGAATACCAAGGTAAACACTATTACTTCTGTGCGACGGCTTGCCGCGAACAGTTCGACGCGGACCCCGAACGGTATGTTCGGGCGCACCGGCAGCATGGGTCAAGGCGTGGGTGAACCTGGCAGCATTCGTGACCGTGATCGGCAACGCCCTGGCTGTTGAGTGATGCCCGGCTTTGCTGCAGGCTGACAGGGATTCTGTCGCCGACCCCTCTATGTCGATGACGTGGGCGCCAGATCGAGACGGCGGCACGGTCGGGGTTGGTCAGCTGCCGATATCGCCCCACAGCCATTGGCAAAGCGCCATGGCCGCAACCGGTGCGGTTTCGGTTCTCAGTACCCGGGGGCCGAGGGCCACCGGCAGGAAACCTTCTTTTTCCGCCTGGGCGATTTCCTCGGGGGAAAGTCCGCCCTCGGGGCCAATCATCAGGGCGACGCGTTCGGGGGGGATAATGGCTTTGAGTGCGTGCTTGGTGCGGTGGTGAAGGACAAGACGCACCTCGCAGTCCCGGCTGTGTTCCAGCCACTCGGAAACGGTCATCACCGGCAGGATCTCGGGCACCCGGGCGCGGCCACATTGCTCGGCGGCGCTGATGGCGACGGATTGCCAGTGGCGCAGGCGCTTGTCTTCCCGGTCGCCCCTGAGTTTGACGTCACAACGTTCGGTGGTTAACGGCACGATGCGGGTGGCGCCCATTTCCACGGCTTTTTGCACGGCGTAGTCCATGCGGTCGCCTTTGGAAAGGGTCTGGCCAAGGACGATTTCCAGGGGGGACTCGGTGGCGTTGGCTTCCGGCGTGCCCACCTGTACTTCAACGTTTCTTTTGCTGGCACTGATAATCGTGGCGGGGTAGTCGTTGCCGTTACCGTTGAACAGCAGCAGTTCCTGCCCCGGCTGCATGCGCAATACCCGGCCCACGTGCTGGGCGGCATTGTCATCAAGATCAGCGGTTGCGCCCTCGCTGAGGGCGGAATCGGTGTAGATGCGGGGTATGCGCATGGATGGTTCTCTCAGGTTACGGGACGGTTCTCAGTCCCGAACCGCGATTTCTATGCCTTCCGTTGCGACCTGGGCGAGGTGCCGGATCTGTTCTTCGGTGATTACGTAAGGCGGCATGAAGTAAACCACATTACCCAGGGGGCGAAGCAAGGCCTGGCGGGTCAATGAATGCTGATACACCCGGATTCCCCGCCGTTCCTGCCAGGGGAACGGGGTTTTCGATGCCTTGTCTTTCACCATCTCTACGGCGAGGGTCATGCCGTGCTGGCGGATATCTCCCACGTTGGGGTGGTCCGCCAGGTGGGCAACAGATTCGGCCATGCAGGTGGAGAGCCTGCGATTGCTCTCGATAACGTTGTCGTCCCGGAAGATGTCCAGGGTGGCCAGTGCCACAGCGCAGCCAATTGGGTTGCCAGTGTAGCTGTGGCTGTGCAGGAAGGCCTTGAGGGTTTCATAGTCGTCGTAAAATGCGTTGTAGACATCATCGGTGGTCAGCACTACGGACAGCGGCAGGTAGCCAGCGGTCAGCCCCTTGGACAGACACATGAAATCCGGGGTGATGCCCGACTGCTCGCAGGCGAACAGGGTGCCGGTTCGGCCAAAGCCCACTGCAATCTCATCGGCAATCAGGTGCACGCCATAGCGGTCGCAGGCTTCTCTCAGCCTGGTGTGGTAAATCGGGTGGTGCATGCGCATGCCGCCGGCGCACTGGATCAGGGGCTCCACTACCACGGCACAGATTTCGTGGTGCCGTTCGGCCAGCAGCTTGTCCATGGCTTCGAACTGGCGCAGGGCGTAGTCTTCATCGGTTTCTCCCGGCTCCTTGTTGTAGGCATCCGGCGAGGGTGCGGTGAGCACTTCCATCAGCAGCGGCTGGTAGGTGTCTTTGTACAGGGCAACATCGCCCAGTGCCAGCGCGCCCAGGGTTTCGCCGTGGTAGCTGTTGCTGAGGTTAACGAAGTTCTTCTTGCCCGGATGGCCCTGGTTTTTCCAGTAGTGGTAGCTCATCTTCAGGGCGGCTTCGATCGCGGACGAGCCGTTGTCGGCGTAAAAGCATTTGTTGAGTCCTTCCGGAGTTGCCTCAATCAGGCGCTCGGACAGGTTGACCACGGGCTCATGGGTAAAGCCGGCCAGGATGACATGCTCAAGCTGGCCAATTTGTTCCTGGATCGCGGCGTTGATTCTCGGATTGGCATGGCCGAACAGGTTGACCCACCAGGAGCTCACGGCGTCGATGAACCGGTTGCCCTCAAAGTCTTCCAGCCAGACACCTTCGCCCCGCTTGATCGGGACCAGTGGCAGGGTTCCTTCATGGTCTTTCATCTGGGTGCAGGGATGCCACACGGATTTGAGGCCACGGGCGACGAGGTCAGCATTGCGCATGAGAATTCTCCATCAGACGGTCGTGTTCTGGATTGTCGGCGGTTAACCTGTGCGGATATTACCGTTAACAGCGGCGACTGGCCAATGCCGACAAACTTCCAGAGCCTCGGAATTCCTTAAGAAAGACTAAGGGGACGCTGATGGGACGGGGATTAAAAAATCCCAATAATATACTGTAGCAGGATTTCAGGACGCAGGCCCATTGACCGGGCCTGCTTTCACTTGACCAAAATCACTGGAAAAGCGTCCGTAATCAGAAGCTTTTACTCCAGCCAAGCCAGAATTTCGGATCATCCGAGTTGACGGAGCCAAGGGCGCTGTCCGGGTCGATATCCGAATATTCCAGATTGATACTGACGGAGCCGAGCGTTCCCGCATCCTTGGTCACGTTGACGGCGGCGTGTCCATAGCTCGCCTCGCCCACGGACGGTTTTTTGTCGTCGGTAAAGTCGTAGTAGCCTAATGTAACACCTGCACTGAAATCATTTTCCAATGGCATGTGGGCGCTCAGGTAATAGAAGATATCACCTTCCACGAACAGCCCTGGTGTGCTGTTGTCACTGTTTACTGTATAGGCTAGCCCCGCGGATAAATACCCGTAACTCAGCTGCCCGTATATCTCCCCGAAATCAATAGAGGCGGGAGCGTCCGGGTAAGCATAATATATATACCCGACGTCATATCCGATATCGTTGATAGCGCCCGAGTAACCCGCATAGAGGTCAAACTCATAACTGGTCCCGTCGCCAAAATCCACATTGGAACCCCATACACCGGCATACAAGCCGGACGCATGCTCGTAGTCGAGCCCACCCTGGACAGCAGCTGAATTGTCTGTTTGTGTCACGCCACGGAAGAGGTAATTGCTGGAGACGCCTACATTGGCGCTTACGTCAGCGCTGACCATTGAAGGAGTTGCCTGAAGAACTGCAAACAGACCAACACCGAGCAATCCGGATTTTCTGAGAACTTGCTTATCCATTATGTACACCTTTTTAAGTTGCGCTTTTCGCATTCCTCAAACGCAAACAAGGTGCCAATCATTATAACTTATTGTTTATTATAACTTTAATTCTAAAAAGCAGTGGCGAAGTCCGATTCATAAATCCGCGGCGCCCCAAAATGGAGCGATATCCATCGTTCGATCAGGGTGGCGCTCGATTTTAGTGCCAGCCTGGTCGCCCTTGACCTTTTTGCGCCCAAAGTCATCCGGCCAGTCCCGGCGCTGTGCCGGAACAACGCCGGTCAACGCGCTGCGCGCCATGTCGGGCGCACCATAAAAAAGGGGCAGAAAAATCTGCCCCTGAAACCTGATTAACTCTTTATCTCGCCAGTATCAGCGCCAACGCGGACAGAACCCAAACCCAATAACCATCTTGCTGTTTATACAGCAATTTTACCATTTGGCTTGAGCCTTACATAAGCGGAACCGGGGATCATGCATGATCAAAACGCATACTGGAACCGCGCACGGACCTCATCTCCGCTTTCGCCGCTGGCTTGCTCGCCATCCATGTAGCTCATGCCGAGTCGGACATTCTTATTGGCGTAGTAGTTGACACCCAGCGTCGTTTGCTCGCCGTCGGTTGTGGCCAGCCCCACGTCACTGTATTTTCCATCACCCTCTTCAAAACGGGCGATTACTTCCCAGGCACCTCTGGGCGATGACGGCTTTACCCGCTTAAACACGCCCGCTTTGTAGGGGCGACTCTCTCCGGTAATGACCCAGCCGAGCTGCACGTAGTAGCCATCAACATCCAACTGCCCTTCCTCGGAATCGAAGTATTCGGCCTGAGCGTGGAAAGGCCCCATACGGCCAGCCAGTTCCAGATTGTAGGTATCGATTTCATCAGCCTGAACATCGGCCTCACGCGTGGTATAACCCGCGCCAAGATGAACAACGGCATCATTCGTTTGAATCGGCGCAAACGTACCCCGTGCCGTTATCGCCGTATTATTGAAGTCGTTGCTGCCGTCACCATCCGCTTCAAAATAACCGATACCGTAGGTCCAGTTACTTCCCTTTCCGCTCAGCTGAATACCGCCACTGCGTCCGGGAGCATAACGCTCGGTCATGGCGGAGCGCTCTAGCGCGGAAATGTCTTTCGAGCTTGTCAGTTCTTCCAGGCCGAAAGGCTCTTTCTGCTTACCGATGGTGACGCTTGCAACTGAGCCAAACCCCAGGTACCGAATGTAAAGGTCTTCGACGTCACCGCCGTCGGCACCCTCACTTTCCGCGACGTTAAACTGAGTCTTGTAGGCCCAGTCGCCATAATGGCCCTTGACGTATAAGCGTGCACGCCGCACATCAAAATCCTTGGTATCAACGCCGTTGTCATCCGACTGCGTTGCGTCGTAATCCCACTGGATACGGCCACCAAGCTGAAAGGATGCCAAATCATCAGACGTTTTGACCTCAATACCACTCTCGGTATTGATCACCAGGTCCTCACCGTCAGTCGTAACAGTACCGGCCTGTGCGGAAACAGCGGAAACCGCCAGCATCAAGCTCAAATATTTCTTAGCCATGGTTTTCTCTTACCTTGTCGGTTTGCTTGTGTATTTTGGAACACCGGGGTAAGTAAATTTGGCTAACATTGCGAAAAAGTTACAGAAAACCAATTAGTCGACCCTGAAAAAAGAAAAACCTGAAGAAAAGCCCCCGGAAGCAGGGGCTTTGCCTGGGCGGCTTAGCTCAGTGCGCGAGTACCCGTGACAGGAATGACTGGGTGCGTTCGTTCTGGGGGTTGTCGAAGACGTCTTCGGGTTTGCCTTGCTCGACAATCTGGCCCTCGTGGATGTAGATCACCCGGTCGGCCACTTCGCGGGCAAAGCCCATTTCGTGGGTGACGACCATCATGGTCATCCCTTCTTTGGCCAGCTCGCGCATGACGTCCAGCACTTCACCGATCATTTCCGGGTCCAGGGCTGAGGTTGGCTCGTCGAACAGCATGAGGCGCGGTTCCATCGCCAGCGCTCGGGCGATTGCGACCCGCTGTTGCTGGCCGCCGGACAGCTGGCTGGGGTACTTGTCGGCCTGGTTGCCGATGCCCACACGGTTGAGCAACCGCTCGGCGGTGGCATTGGCAACAGTTTCCGGAGCATCCTTGACCTTCTTGGGCGCCAGCATGATGTTCTTTTTCACCGTGAGGTGAGGGAAGAGGTTGAACTGTTGGAATACCATGCCGACTTCCTTGCGGATTTCAGCCAGAGCTTTCGGATTGCCGCTCTTGGGCGCGAGCTGTTGGCCGTCCACTTCCAGTGTTCCGGATTCATATTCTTCAAGGCCGTTCACACAGCGAATCAGGGTGGATTTGCCGGAGCCGCTGGCGCCGATAATAACCACCACTTCGCCCTGTTCAACGGTAAGGTCAATATCTTTGAGGACATGCAGTTTCCCGAAGTACTTGTTCATGCCCTTCATTTTTACAATCTGAGTCATGGGTAACGTTCCTTCAGACAGAAGCCAGTCCGCGGCGCTCAACGAAGCGGAGAATGATGGACAGGGACAGGGTGATGGCCAGGTAGAGGATCGCGACCACAAAATACACCTCGAAGGCGGTAAAGGTGTTGGCAATATAGATCTGGCCCTGGCGGACCAGCTCGCCGACGCCGATCACCGAGAACAGGGATGTGTCCTTGATGCTGACAATGGCCTGGTTACCCAGCGGCGGAATCATGCGACGGAACGCCTGAGGCCACACGACAGACCAGAAGGTCTGGGTTCGGGACAGCCCCAGAGAAAGCCCGGCTTCGGTCTGGCCCTTGTCGATGGACTGAACGCCACCCCGGACCACCTCGGATATGTAGGCGCCGGAGTTCAAAGCGATGGCCGCGATGCCGGCCGTCAAGGGATCAATTGGACCGCCAATCAGGTCCGGCAGGCCGTAGAAAATAAAGAGGACCTGAACCAGGATCGGAGTGCCACGAAAGATTTCGATGTAGGCGGTGGCCGGCCACCGCAGGAACCACTTCTTGTTGATGCTCAGCAGGCCAAAGAAAATGCCCAGAGCAAAACCGATCAGAAGACCGCCGAAGGAAATCAGCAGGGTGTAGGGGATCCCTTTTATCAGAAAAGGGATGGAGTCGATGGCTGCCTGCCAGTCGAACTGAAACTGGAATTCCACAGTGAGAGTCTCCGCAGAGTTTTGGAGTCACGAAGTGCCGGGGCAGTGAAGCCCCGGCAAAGGGAATCAGACCTCTGGGGCCCGGGAGCCCTTACATGCCCTCGGGCATCGGGCCAAACCATTTTTCGTAGATGGTTTTGTAAGTACCATCTTCCTTCATTGCGGCAAGGGCTTCGTTTACATCATCAACCCACTCACTGCCACTCTTGAGGGCGATACCATACTGCTGGCCTTCGTAAAGCGGGCCGACGGTTGTCACCTTGCCTTCACCTTTGGTGCGGGCAAAGTAGCCTACGTTTGGCGCATCGTAGAACACTGCATCAATGGCACGGGACATCAGCGCCATGTACATATCAGAGCTGCCCGGGTAGGGGGTTACACCGTCATCGGCGTCAAGGTTCTTGACCAGGTAGTCATAACTGGTGCTACCAATCTTGGTGCCGATTTTCTTGCCTTCGAGGTCGTCGAATTCGCTAACGTCGTCATTACCCTCGCGAACGAGGATTCGCAGACCCGAGTCGTAGTACGGGTCGGAGAAATCGACGATTTCTTCACGCTCTTCAGTAATCGTGATGCCGGCAATGGCAATGTCGACGTTGCCGGTTTGCAGGGCCGGGATGATGCCGTTGAAATCCATGGTGTTGAGGTCAATTTCGAAACCTGCACGGTCGGCTACCTCGCGGATGATCTCCATATCGAAACCGATCATCTCACCGGTTTCCTGGTCCATCATTTCAAACGGAACGAAACTCGGGTCAGTGACGACGCGCAGGGTTTCTGCGCTGACGGTTCCTGCGGCAACGGTCAGTGCCAGGCTGGCGCTTACGGTCTTCAGCCACTTCGTGCTCATACATTCTCCTTTTCTTTCTTATGAGGCTCCATTTGCCCGGTAAGGCAAGCCGGACCAATCACTGCTGTTGACTGCGATCTCCGGGGAGCGTTGATGGAACTGCATCACATACACTCTAGACTATTACGCAGATGTATACAGGAAATCAAATGCTTGGCGGGGAGGTCCCGCCGGACGGGGAATAAAAAAGGGGCAGATGAAAGTGTTCATCTGCCCCTTTTATTTCGTGGAGAGCGGATAGCGCGAAGCCTTAAAACGCAATCTTCTCCCGCCCACTGATGCCCAGATTCTTCCAGATGCTGATGCTGGGCTCTACCTGATTCAGGGTGTAGAAATGCAAGCCCGGCGCGCCTGCTGCCAAGAGCTTCTCGCACATTTCAGTAACCACTTCCTCACCGAACTTGCGGATGGAATCGCTGTCGTCGCCGTAGGCTTCGAGCTGCTTGCGAATCCAGCGGGGGATTTCCGCGCCGCACATGTCGGAGAAGCGGACCAGGCTGGAGAAATTGACGATGGGCATGATGCCCGGCACCACCGGAATGGTAACGCCCATTTTCTCCAGCCGGTCGATGAAGTAGAAGTAGCTGTCCGCGTTGAAGAAGTACTGGGTGATGGCGCTGTTGGCACCGGCCTGAACCTTGCGGGCAAAGTTCTTCAGATCTTCTTCGGCATTGCGGGCCTGGGGATGAAACTCAGGGTACGCTGCTACTTCCAGGTTAAAGGTATCGCCGCTGTGCTCGCGGATAAACTCCACCAGCTCGTTGGCATAGCGCAGCTCACCGGCGGCCCCCATACCGGAGGGCATATCGCCCCGCAGGGCGACAATCCGGTTGATTCCGTGCTCCCGGTACAGATCCAGCAGCTCCCCGATTTCCTGGCGGGTGCCCCCGACGCAGGAAAGGTGAGGTGCCGTGGAAACCCCCTGGCTGTGCAGGTTGAGCACGGTCTCAATGGTGCGGTCCCGGGTGGAACCACCGGCGCCGAAGGTGACGGAGAAAAAGTCCGGATTCACCTCGGCCAGCTGGTTGCGCACGTTCTGCAGCTTTTCCTTGCCCAGGTCGGTCTTGGGCGGGAAAAACTCAAAGCTGAAACGGCGCTTGAACTGTTTCTGGGATTGCATCTGTTTACCCGATCAGTACTTGTAGCTTTCCGGCTTGTACGGGCCTTCGACCGGTACACCGATGTATTTGGCCTGCTCTGGGGTCATCCTGGTGATCACGCCACCAAAGCCTTCCACCATGGCCCGGGCCACTTCCTCGTCCAGGTGCTTCGGCAGAACCTGCACATAAACGCCTTTCTCCCGGGCATCTTCCGGCAGGTCGGCGAACTTGCGCTCGAACAGGTACATCTGGGCCAGAACCTGGTTGGCAAAGGAGCCATCCATGATCCGTGACGGGTGACCGGTGGCGTTGCCCAGATTCACCAGGCGGCCTTCGGAGAGCAGGATCAGATGGTCGTTGGTGGCCTTGTCGCGGTACACAACGTGAACCTGCGGCTTTACCTCGTCCCATTCCCAGTTCTTGCGCATATAGGCGGTATCGATCTCATTATCGAAATGGCCGATGTTGCATACCACGGCACCGCTCTTGAGCGCCTTAAGCATGTGCGCGTCGCACACGTTCATGTTGCCGGTGGTGGTGACCAGCAGATCGGTGTTCTGCAGCAGGTCGCGGTTCACCGCAGCCTCGGTACCGGTGTTCACACCGTCAATGTACGGAGACACAACCTCGAAGCCGTCCATGCAGGCCTGCATGGCACAGATCGGGTCTGCTTCGGTGATCTTCACGATCATGCCCTCCTGGCGCAGCGACGCGGCGGAGCCCTTGCCCACATCGCCGTAACCAATCACCAGTGCCTTTTTGCCGGCCATCAGATGGTCGGTAGCGCGTTTGATGGCATCGTTCAGGCTGTGGCGACAACCGTATTTGTTGTCGTTCTTGGCCTTGGTGACCGCATCGTTCACATTGATGGCCGGAACCTTCAGCGTGCCCTCGCGCAGCATTTCCTGCAGGCGGTGCACACCGGTAGTGGTTTCTTCGGTCACGCCGTGGCAGTTCGCCAGCACTTCCGGATACTTTTCATGGAGCAGAGCGGTCAGGTCACCGCCGTCGTCCAGAATCATGTTCGGTTCCCAGCCATCCACGTCGGCTCCGACGGTGCGCTCGAGGCACCAGTCGTACTCTTCATCGGTCTCGCCTTTCCAGGCAAACACGGGGATGCCCTGAGCCGCGATGGCGGCGGCGGCCTGATCCTGGGTGGAGAAGATGTTGCACGAAGACCAGCGCACGTTCGCACCCAGTTCTACCAGCGTCTCGATCAGTACGGCGGTCTGAATGGTCATGTGAATACAGCCCATTACATTGGCGCCTTTCAGGGGCTGCTCGGCTTTGTACTTATTGCGGAGCTTCATCAGGGCAGGCATCTCGCCTTCGGCGATGTTGATTTCCTTCCGGCCCCAGCCGGCCAGGGAGATATCGCGGACCTTGTAGTCGTCAAAGCTGTTCAGTTTTTCTGCGGGAGTGCTCATGGTGTTCTCCTGTCAGTCAGTTTGGCTTGGGCGTATGCCAGATGACATACGCCCCAAATCGGTTTAGATACCAGCAGCATCCTTGAGGGCGGCCGCGCGATCGATTTTCTCCCACGGGAACGCCGTGAAGGTCTTGCCACCGACGGTCATCTCATAGGGCTCGCGACCGAAGTGGCCGTAAGCTGCCGTCTGTTGATACATCGGGTGCAGCAGATCGAGCATGTTGGTGATCGCGTACGGGCGCAGATCGAAGTTCTGGCGGACCAGTTCAATGATCTTGTCATCGCTGATCTTGCCGGTACCGAAGGTGTTCAGAGAGATAGAGGTCGGCTGCGCCACGCCGATGGCGTAGGAAACCTGGATCTCGCACTTGTCGGCCAGCCCGGCGGCCACGATGTTCTTGGCCACATAACGGCCGGCGTAGGCGGCGGAGCGGTCGACCTTGGACGGATCCTTGCCGGAGAACGCGCCACCACCGTGGCGGGCCATGCCGCCATAGGTGTCTACGATGATCTTGCGGCCGGTCAGACCACAGTCACCAACGGGACCACCGATCACGAACTTGCCGGTCGGGTTAATGTGGAACTGGGTGTCTTTGTGCAACAGCTCTGCCGGCAGGGCATGCTTGACGATCAGCTCCATCACCGCTTCTTTCAGGTCTTCCTGGGTAACATCTTCATCATGCTGGGTGGAAAGGACCACCGCGTCGATGCCGGCAACCCGGCCATTTTCATAGCGGCAGGTCACCTGGCTTTTCGCATCCGGGCGCAGCCACGGCAGCAGGCCGCTCTTGCGGGCTTCGGCCTGGCGCTGTACCAGACGGTGGGAGAAGGTGATCGGCGCCGGCATCAGTACGTCGGTTTCGTTGCTGGCGTAGCCGAACATCAGGCCCTGGTCGCCGGCACCCTGGTCTTCCGGCTTCTGGCGGTCAACGCCCTGGGCAATATCGACGGACTGCTTGCCGATAATATTGATGATGCCGCAGGTGTCGCCGTCGTAGCCCACTTTCGAGGAGGTGTAGCCGATGTCTTTGATCACACCGCGCACCAGGTCTTCCAGATCCACCCAGGCGCTGGTGGTGATCTCACCGCCAACGATGGCCACACCGGTTTTTACCATGGTCTCGCAGGCAACGCGGGCATGGGGATCGTCGGTCAGGATGGCATCCAGCACGGCATCAGAGATCTGGTCTGCCAGTTTGTCCGGATGGCCTTCAGAGACCGATTCGGAAGTGAAGATGTTGTAGTCAGCCATAGCGCATGCTCCTCTGTGAGCGATTCAAATTCAGGCCGGTAAGCGGTTTTCTTAAAGCGCTTTCCGGTATCCGGTTTGTTGGTCTGTGTGAGGATACGTAAAACTACGTATCCGTATATCAAAATTTGTTGATATTGCGATCCAGGTCGTCAAATCTGACCGCTGTGTTTCCAGAATTCCCGAACCTGGATCTGGAACCCGTTCCGCAAGCCGATAAACAGCTGTTCTCCGGCAACCAGGCCGGCGTCCGCGGCCCAGGTGGTAAGCTCTTCCGGCTCAAACCCGAGCCAGAGATCACCGCAGTTTGCTTTTGCCCAGTCCTGGTCGTGACTGCACAGGTCGCTGATTACGAAGCAGCCGCCGTTGTTCATCAACGCCGCGGCATCAAGGAAGATGTCAGCGGGGCTGGGCACGTGATGCAGAACCATATTCGCAACGACCAGGTCGAAGGCGTCGCCCCTGGCCAGCAGGGTATCGGTAACACCTTCTATCAGGTCGATGTTGTTCAGCCGTTCGTCAATGCAGGTGCGGGTTGCCTTGGCCAGCATGTCCCGGCTGTTATCCAGTGCAACCACATGCCCACAAAGCTCTGCCAGAACCGGTAGGAAGGCACCTTCGCCGGGGCCGATTTCCAGTGCGGCCTGCCATTGATGTTTGCGGGACCGTTTGCGGATCATTTCCGCGACCGGCTCTGCGTAAAGATCAAAAGCGGCGATCAGTTCCTGCTGCTCGCGGAACTGCTCCGCATGCCGGGCGAAGAAAGCCTGGGACTGGTCTGCGCGCTGTGTGCGGATGGCCTCAATGCGCTCCTGCAGATGTGGTGGCAGTGGCACCCGGTCTACCGCTTCAAATATCTGTCGGATGGTCTGGTCGGTTGGCTTGTCGCTGTCCAGGTGCAGCGGGCGACGGTAGAAAATCGCATTGCCTTCACGCTGGGGCTCAAGCAGACCAGCCTTGTTCATTACCTTCAGGTGGTGGCTCATACCGGACTGGCGCATATCAAACAACTGGCTGAGCTCCAGAACTCCGAACGTATCCCGTCTCAACACACGCAGAATCTCCAGGCGCAACGGATCCCCGCCTGCTTTGAAGATCGGGGCCAGTGCGTCCACGGAGGACAGGTTGTCGGCGTGTGTGTTCATGGATGTCATGGAAACGAAGTGTAGGGGGCTTCGGGTGGTCAATCAATAGGCATATCAAAAAATTTTGATATAGACTTATCGTTCTTTGAAATCAGACCTTTCGGAAATCCACAGGCAAACAATCGTGAAACAGGCACATGCCGATTTGCCCCGGCACACACTAATCGGCGAAAATACGCGCCTCATTTTGATCGCCCTTTAATCACTGCGAATTCTTTTCCTGCAAAACACTGGAGAAACGTCAATGCCGTCTCGTAAAGATCTCGCCAACGCCATTCGCGCGCTGAGCATGGATGCGGTTCAGAAAGCCAAGTCCGGCCACCCGGGTGCGCCCATGGGTATGGCGGATATCGCCGAGGTTCTGTGGAACGATTACCTGAGCCACAACCCGGCCAACCCTCAGTGGGCCAACCGGGACCGCTTCGTGCTGTCCAACGGTCACGGCTCCATGCTGCAGTATTCCCTGCTGCACCTGAGCGGGTACGACGTTTCCATCGACGACATCAAGAACTTCCGCCAGTTGCACTCCAAGACGCCGGGCCACCCCGAGTACGGCTACACCCCGGGCATTGAAACCACCACTGGTCCTCTGGGCCAGGGCATTGCCAACGCCGTTGGTTTTGCCATTGCCGAGAAGTCCCTGGCAGCGCAGTTCAACCGTCCGGGCCACGAGATTGTTGACCACTACACCTACGCGTTCCTCGGCGACGGCTGCCTGATGGAAGGCATCTCTCACGAAGTTGCCTCCCTGGCAGGCACCCTCGGCCTCGGCAAGCTTGTGTTCTTCTATGACGACAACGGCATCTCCATCGATGGCGAAGTGGATGGCTGGTTTACTGATAACACCCCGCAGCGTTTCGAGTCTTACGGCTGGCAGGTGATTCCCGCAGTCGACGGCCATGATGCTGACGCCATTCGCGCCGCGATCGAAGCCGCCCGTGCCAACACCGAACAGCCCACGCTGATCTGCTGCAAGACCATCATCGGCTTTGGTTCCCCGAACAAACAGGGCAAGGAAAGCTGTCACGGTGCCCCCCTGGGTGACGACGAAATCACCCTGACCCGCGAGCAGTTGGGCTGGCAGTACGGTCCGTTCGAAATTCCGGCCGACATCGCCAGTGCCTGGAACGCCCGTGAAAAAGGTGCCGCTGCCCAGTCCGAGTGGGAACAGAAGTTTGCCGCCTACGAAAAAGCGGAGCCGGAACTGGCGGCTGAGTTCAAGCGCCGCATGGCTGGCGACCTGCCCGCCGACTTTGCCGAGAAGGCCCAGGCTTACATCCAGGAATGCCAGGACAAGGCCGAGACTGTGGCTTCCCGCAAGGCGTCCCAGAACACTCTGAACGCTTACGGCCCGCTGCTGCCGGAACTGATGGGCGGCTCTGCCGACCTGGCCGGTTCCAACCTGACTATCTGGTCCGACACCAAGGGTCTGACCAAGGAAGATGCCAGCGGTAACTACATCTATTACGGTGTCCGTGAATTCGGCATGGCTGCGATCATGAACGGCATCGCCCTGCACGGCGGTTTCGTGCCCTACGGCGCGACCTTCCTGATCTTCATGGAATATTGCCGCAACGCCGTGCGCATGGCTGCGCTGATGAAGCAGCGTTCCATCTTCGTGTTCACCCACGACTCCATCGGCCTGGGTGAAGATGGCCCGACTCACCAGCCTATCGAGCAGATGGCCAGTCTGCGCACCACGCCCAACATGAGCATGTG
Organism: Marinobacter flavimaris; assembly: GCF_045057155.1. Taxonomy (NCBI): domain Bacteria; kingdom Pseudomonadati; phylum Pseudomonadota; class Gammaproteobacteria; order Pseudomonadales; family Marinobacteraceae; genus Marinobacter; species Marinobacter flavimaris. Next base: position 2,652,472 of record NZ_CP171359.1, on the reverse strand, counting down.
GCGTCCGGCGGATACTGTTGAATCCGCAGTGGCCTGGAAAGCAGCTCTTGAGCGCACCGATGGCCCGACCGCCATGGTCTTCTCCCGTCAGGGGCTGCCGGCACAGCCGCGCGATGCCCAACAGCTGGCGGACGTAGCCAAGGGCGCCTATATCCTGTCAGACAGCGAAGGCACGCCGGACCTGATCCTGATTGCCACCGGCTCCGAAGTCGGCCTGGCGCAGGATGCGGCTGCCCAGCTTCGTGATCAGGGCAAGAACGTGCGCGTGGTTTCCATGCCGTCCACGGACGTGTTCGATGCCCAGAGCGCCGAGTACAAGCAGCAGGTCCTGCCGCTGGATGTCACCAACCGCATCGCCATTGAAGCCGGCATTGCCGATTACTGGTACAAGTACGTTGGCCTGGACGGTCGCATCATCGGCATGACCACCTTCGGTGAGTCCGCCCCGGCCGGTGAGCTGTTCAAGGAATTCGGCTTTACCGTCGACAATGTCCTGGAAGTGGCTGCTGAGCTTCTGGACGCCTGATGACGGACTCTGCGCCTTTTCGTGTCGCCATCAACGGGTACGGCCGAATCGGCCAGTGCGTGTTGCGTGCGCTTTATGAAAACGGCTTCCGCGATCACCTTCAGGTGGTCGCGATCAACGAGTTGTCGGATATCGACACCATTGCCCACCTGACCCGATACGATTCCACCCACGGGCGTTTCCAGGGTGACATTTCGGTATCGGGTCAGGACCTGATGGTCAATGGCGATGCCATCCGCGTGTTGAGTCACGCTGACCCGGCAGAGCTGCCCTGGCGCCTGCTTGATGTCGATCTGGTACTGGAATGTTCCGGCGCCTTCTCGGATCGTGCTACGGCCGAGAAGCACATCGATTCCGGGGCCAGACGCCTGCTCTTCTCGCAGCCGGCCGAGTCCGATGTGGACCGCACCGTTGTCTACGGGGTCAACCACGCTGATCTCACACCGGAAGACGTGATCGTTGCAGCCGCCTCCTGCACCACCAACTGCCTGGTGCCTGTGATCAAGGTGCTGGACGACGCCTTTGGCGTGCAGCAGGGCAGTACCACCACGATTCACGCGGCCATGAATGACCAGCCGGTTATCGATGCCTACCACCACCAGGATTTGCGACGAACCCGCAGCGCCCTGCACAACATCGTTCCGGTGGAAACCGGTCTTGCGAAAGGTATTGAGCGGTTGCTGCCGAGCATGGAAGGCAAGTTCAGTTCGGTCGCCATGCGGGTGCCGACCATGAATGTCTCCGCCATCGACATGGTGGTGAACGTGGGCAAAGCCACCAACGTGGCAGCGGTGAACAACCTGTTAGAAGAGGCCGCCAACGGCCCGTTAAAGAGCATACTCGGCTATACCGACGAACTGCTGGCCAGCTCCGACTTCAACCACGATGCCCACTCCGGCGTGGTGGATGGCGGCCAGACCCGGGTCACCGGGGGCACCATGGTGAAAGTGCTGTGTTGGTTCGATAATGAGTGGGGGTTCGCGAACCGGATGCTCGATGTCAGCAAAAGCTGGTTAACCAAACATTCTTAATCTGAAATTTTGTTGAAGGGACGAACGTTATGGCCATCAAGAGAATGACCGACCTTAACCTCGCCGGTAAGCGAGTGCTGATCCGCGAAGATTTGAACGTGCCGGTCAAGGACGGCAAAGTCTCCAGTGACGCCCGCATTCGCGCGTCACTGCCCACCATCAAGGCGGCTAAAGACGCGGGCGCCAAAGTCATGCTGATGTCCCATCTGGGCCGCCCGGAGGAAGGCGTTTACGACGAAGCCTCCTCCATGAAGCCGGTCGCCGACCACCTGACCAAGGTGCTGGGCCAGGAAGTTCGCCTGATCAAGGACTATCTGGACGGCGTTGAAGTCGCCGATGGCGAAGTTGTCCTGTTCGAGAACGTTCGCTTCAACAAGGGCGAAAAGAAAGACAACGAAGACCTCGCGAAGAAGTACGCGGCCCTGTGCGATGTCTACGTCATGGACGCCTTCGGCACGGCGCACCGCGCCCAGGCCTCCACCCACGGCGTGGCGAGATTCGCCCCAGAGGCCTGCGCCGGCCCGCTGCTGGCGGCCGAGCTTGAAGCCCTTGGCAAAGCCCTGGACAACCCGGCCAAACCGGTGGTTGCCATCGTTGGCGGCTCCAAGGTTTCTACCAAACTGGACGTGCTCAACGCCCTTGAGAAAGTGTGTGACTCCATCATCGTGGGCGGCGGCATCGCCAACACCTTCCTGGCCGCGGCCGGTCACCCGGTCGGCAAATCGCTATGCGAACACGACCTGATCGACACCGCCAAAGACATCGCCAGTCGCGTTGAAATCCCGCTGCCGGTCGACGTGGTTGTTGCCAGCGAGTTCGCCGAAACCGCCACCGCAACCGTCAAGAACATCTCCGACGTCACCGACGACGACATGATTCTCGATGTGGGCCCAGAGACCGCGGGCGAATTCGCTGAACTGCTGAAAAACGCCAAAACCATCCTCTGGAACGGCCCGGTTGGCGTTTTCGAATTCGACCAGTTCGGCAACGGCACCAAAGCGCTTGCTAATGCCATCGCCGAAAGTGACGCCTTCTCCCTCGCCGGCGGTGGTGATACCGTCGCCGCCGTTGACAAGTACGGCGTTGCTGACAAAATCTCGTATATCTCCACCGGTGGTGGCGCGTTCCTGGAATTCGTAGAAGGAAAGACGCTCCCGGCAGTAGCGGTGCTGGAAGAACGCGGCGCGTAACGAGTTACTGAAAGAATCCAACTATCCCCAAAGTCCAAATGAAGGAGACGACCCATGGCCCTGATTTCGATGCGGCAAATGCTGGATCACGCCGCCGAGCATGGTTACGGTGTGCCAGCCTTTAACGTCAACAACCTGGAACAGATGCGCGCCATCATGGAAGCCGCCGACAAAACCGATTCGCCGGTGATTGTCCAGGCCTCCGCCGGTGCCCGTAAGTACGCCGGTGCGCCATTTCTGCGCCATCTGATCCTGGCGGCCATCGAGGAATTCCCGCACATCCCGGTGGTCATGCACCAGGACCACGGCACCAGCCCCTCCGTGTGCCAGCGCTCCATCCAGCTGGGCTTCAGCTCCGTGATGATGGACGGCTCCCTCGGTGAAGACGGTAAAACCCCCACCGACTACGAATACAACGTTGATGTTACCCGTCGCACCGTTGAAATGGCCCACGCCTGCGGTGTCTCCGTAGAAGGCGAGCTGGGTTGCCTGGGTTCTCTCGAAACCGGCCAGGCCGGTGAAGAAGACGGCATCGGTGCCGAAGGTACCCTGGATCACAGCCAGATGCTGACCGACCCGGAAGAAGCGGCGGACTTCGTCAAGAAAACCCATGTTGACGCCCTGGCCATCGCCATCGGCACCAGCCACGGTGCTTACAAGTTTACCCGTCCGCCCACAGGCGACATCCTGGCCATCGACCAGATCAAAGCCATCCATGCCCGCATCCCGGACACCCACCTGGTTATGCACGGCTCCAGCTCCGTACCCCAGGAGTGGCTGAAGATCATCAACGAATACGGTGGTGAGATTCCGGAAACCTATGGTGTGCCGGTCGAAGAAATTGTAGAGGGCATCAAGCACGGCGTGCGCAAGGTCAACATTGATACCGACCTGCGTCTGGCCAGCACCGGCGCGGTCCGTCGCTTCCTGGCTGAAAACCCGGCCGAGTTCGACCCGCGCAAATTCCTCAAGGAAACCATGAAGGCCATGACCGACGTATGCGTGGCGCGTTACGAAGCCTTTGGTTGTGCCGGCAACGCCAGCAAGATCAAGCCGGTGAACCTTGAGCGCATGTTCGAGCGTTACGCCTCCGGTGAGCTGGATCCGAAAGTTAAGTAAGTTATGTTATTCATTTGGGGCGGATCTCCGCCCCAAATGCCTGACCCACCTCAAGTACGAACGACCTTCCCCTTGTAATTTCCCCAATCTCATCAAATATAGTGGTTAGTAAGCGGGCGTACGCCCAGCAGAATAACCAGTGGTGAGGATCCTGATGGACTTCAAAGACTATTACGCCGTGCTCGGTGTGAGTGAGTCTGCCTCCGCCGAGGAGATAAAAAAAGCCTACCGAAAGCTGGCACGGAAATACCATCCGGATGTCAGTAAGGAAGAGGACGCCGACACCAAATTCAAGGAAGTGGGTGAAGCCTACGAAGTACTGAAAGATCCCGAGAAGCGCGCGGAGTACGACCAGCTGCGTAAATACGGCGCCAGGGCGGATGGTTCTTTCGAGCCGCCTCCGGGCTGGCAAAGTGGTGCCGGTTTCGGTGGCGGAGGTTATACCGATGCCGACGCGCGCCAGTTCAGCGACTTCTTCGAGGAGATATTCGGAGGTGGTCGCCAGGGCGGTTTCTCCGGGGGCTACGGTGGTGGCGGTTTCCGCCAGAACATGAGAATGCGCGGTGAGGATGTGCATGCGAGGCTCGCCCTGTTCCTCGAAGAAGCGTTTCACGGCTGTGAAAAGCAGGTTTCTTTTGCGGTACATGAGGCCGATGAGCATGGCCGGGTGATGCCGCGGCAAAAGACCCTGAAAGTGAAGATTCCCGCAGGCATGCGCGAGGGCCAGCATATTCGCCTCAAAGGCCAGGGGGCGCCGGGCGTTGGTGGCGGAGAACCAGGCGATCTGTTCATTGAAGTGGAGCTGGCACCCCATCCGCATTTCACGGTGGAGGGCCGGGACGTATTGGTCACGGTTCCGATCGCCCCCTGGGAGGCCGCTCTGGGGGCAACGGTGACCGTGCCAACGATTGGCTCAAAGGTGAATGTGAAGGTGCCGAAGGGCTCCACCAGTGGACGGAAGCTGCGCCTCAAGGGTAAGGGTTTCCCGGGCAAGCACCCGGGCGATCAGATTGTCATCCTGCAGATTGCCATGCCCGAGAAACACAGCCCTGAGGCCGAAAAGCTCTACGAGCAGCTGGCCGAGGCCGAGAAGCAATTCAATCCACGCAGCAAGCTTCACGTGTGAGCGGGAGTAAGGTATGAGCAATAAAGATCATGTGCTGACGGTAGAGGTACTTGACCAGAGTGGCAGCACCTTCACCCTGCGTGAAATATGCGAGCGTGGCGAGTGCCATGCCGAGTTTGTCATAAAACTGGTGGACTACGGGATCATTGCCCCGCTGGAAGATTACCCGGAGGCACGGCAATGGGAGTTCGATGTCGCTGCCCTGAGCCGATTGCGCAAAGCGCAGAGATTACAGAGGGACCTGAAAATGAATCTGCCCGGCCTGGCCATGTCTCTGGAACTGCTCGATGAGGTGGAGGAAATGCGTCGGGAAGTGGCCCGTCTCAATCACCGCATCCGGCAATTGATGGGGGAGTAAACGCTCCCCCCGCTTATTTCTTTTCGTCCAGCGCCTGGATCTCGGCGTAGATCTTTTCTGCCTCCTCCATGAGGGTTCCATGAGTTCTCAGATCGCCATTGCGCTGGGCATCCAGTGCCTTGGCGAGCTTCGCCTCGTATTGTTTCTGCAGTTTTTTCTTCGGATCGCCTTTCAAAAATCCCAACATCGTAATGAACCTGTTTTGGCTGAACGTTCAAAGATTTACGTTTTTTGCTCCATAAAGTTCACAAAATTTTCATGATCAAAAACTGGACAGCCATAAATAATGGGATTAAATTCCCAAACAAAGATATGGGAAAAAAATCCCATTTTATTGTCGGGTGCTAAGACGTGGTCGCCCGGGGACGCAACAACAAGCCTGGAGAAGAACGATGAATCGCAAACCTTTAGCAATTGCAGTGAAACTGGCCATGACCGGCGCTCTTGCTGGCGCGCTCGCCGCTTGCGGAGGCGGTGGCTCTGGAGACGCCTCAACAAGTGATGCTTCATCGGGGACCAGTGTCGGGGCGGTATCCGGTTTCGGCAGTGTTTACGTGAACGGTACCCGATTTGAGACCAACGGCAGCGTTAGCAGCGACGATGGCCTGGAACGCGAGGATCAGCTCGAAAAGGGCATGATCCTCAAAATTGAGGGCGATTGGGATGACAGTGGTCAGGGGCGGGCGGACAAAGTCAGTTATGACGATACCCTGCGCGGGCCGATTTCCGGCATGAGCTGGGATGAGGTTACCCGCACCGGAACTCTGACCATGCTTGGCCAGAGCATTGCCCTGGATGGCAAAACCGTCTTCCGCGGCGCAACACCAACGGCTCTTGCCGACAACCCCCAGGGCTATCGTATAAGGGTCAGCGCCTGGCGTCTTGAGGATGGCAGCTTCCGGGCAAGCTTTGTTGGTGCCCGGGCCATTGGCCTGGAATTCGATGACAACAACGAAGTAGAAATCGAAGGCGTTGTTGCCGATCTGGACACAAGCGCCCAGACCTTCACCATCAACGGTTTTATTATCGATTACACCAGTGCGGTAGGAGACGATGATTTCTCCCTCGATGACCTGGCAAACGGAATCGCTGTCGAAGTGGAAGGGACGCTGAACGGCAACACCATCTTGGCCGAGGAAATCGATGATGAGGATGACCTCTTCGACGATGATGACGATGTCGAAATCTCCGGAAGCATTTATGACTATGACGCCGCCAGCGGACAGTTCTCGGTAAATGGGGTGCGCGTCCAGATTGATGGGGGCACCGAGTTCGACGATCTCCGCGAAAGCAGCCTTGCGGATGGCCTGTTCGTGAAAGTGGAAGGGGATTTCCGCAATGGCGTCCTGGTGGCTGAAGAGATCGAAGGCCGGGATTCCGATGCCGAGCTGGATGGTCGCATCGAGTCTCTTGATCTGACCAATGAAACCATGGTCGTCAGTGGCGTCCGGGTTCAGCTGACCGGCAACACCCTGATTGATGACGACGACGATGACGAAGATGGCCTTCGCAGTCGCGTCCAGGATATCCAGAGCCTGCAGGTGGGTGACTATCTCGAAATTGAAGGTCGCCAGCAGAGCAGTGAAGGCGGATTCCTCGAGGCCATCAGCATCGAGCGTGAGGATGACGATGACGATGACGATTTTGAGCTTGAGGCACGGGTGAGTGCCATCGGAGCCGATTCCATCACCATCATGAATCTTGAGGTGCTCCGAAATGGCTACAGCCTGTCCGGCGCCCAGGTTGGTGATGAAGTGGAAATCGAGTATCGCCAGACCAGCGGTGGCGAGTATGAGCTCACCGACAACGTCGAAGTCGATGACGATAGTGACGACGGCAATGGCAGCAATGATGATTGATCAGTGAGCCGAAGGTGCGGGTCGGACAGTTGTCGGCCCGCATCCTGGCTTTCGAAGTCGCTATGGGAATACAATCCCAAACATGAAAAAGCCCAACCCCCTGCATCAAGCGCTGTTTCGCATTCTGCGCCCTCTGGCGAGGTTGCTGTTGCGCAATGGTATTCCTTTTGGTGAGTTCTCCGAGCTGGTTAAACGTGCCTACGTGGAAGCCGCCCTGGAGGACTTCACCGACGACCGGAGAAAGCCCACGGACTCACGGGCTGCAGTCATGACCGGGCTGACCCGCAAGGAAGTCAAACGCCAGCGGGAGATCCTGGCAGGGGAGGATGCTGGGAGCCGCGACGTGCTCCATACCAACCGGGCGTCCCGGGTGGTATCGGGCTGGGTCCACGATGCGGTGTTTCAGGCCAAGGACGGAGAGCCTGCCATGCTGGCTTTCGACGGGCCTGCAAGCTTCAGCGAGCTGGTCAAACGCTACAGCGGCGACATGCCGCCCCGTTCCGTGCTGGATGAACTGCTTCGGGTGGGGGTGGTTTCCGTGGAGGGGGAATCTGGCCGCCTGGTCCTGCAGCAAAGGGCCTTTGTCCCGGCCGGAGACAGCGAGGAAATGCTGCAGATTTTCGGTGAGGACGTATCGGATCTCATCGCAACCATTGATCACAATCTGGTCAGTGACGAGTCCGGGCAGCCACCTCTGTTCCAGAGAACCCTGACCTACAACAATATCCCTCCGGAAGTGATGGAGCGCTGGCGCAGGCATGCAGCCGAACGTTCCCAGTCTCTTCTGGAAGAACTGGACAAGTGGCTTGGTCCCCATGATCGGGATATATCCGGTCAAGAGCCTGAAAGTGTATCCGGTGAGCCCGTCCGAACCGGCGTGAGCATCTTCTTCTTTGAAGAGCCCGCCGGAAAAGGCGGCCGGGGTGGGGAATAAAAAAGTTTCCGCAGGCGCTTTAAACAAGCGATATGACAGATGCCGGCCAGGAACGCCGGTTACGGAGATAAAGGTTATGAAACGGCACTTCTGCAATCGTGTTATTGGGCTGGCAGCCGGCACAGTGGTCTTCGGGGCGATCTCCGCCTGCGGTGGCGCTGGCGGAGGCCTTGATGTTGCCGATGGTGGTATCCGGGGCACCGGGTCCAGCGTTGGTCCGGTTTCCGGATTCGGAAGTGTTTTTGTTAATGGCGTTGAATTCAGCACCGATGACATTCCGAATCGGGAAGTGGAAAGCAATGACGGCATCACTGCTGAAGGCCTTCTGAGTGAAGGAATGATTCTCAGGGTTGAAGGCGAGTGGTTTGATGATGGCGAAGGCACGGCCGAGAAGCTCAGTTACGACGATACATTGCGGGGTCCGGTAGACCTAGTGACCGCCGATCCAAGTGGTGCCGGTGAATTCGTGACCCTTTCAGTGATGGGGCAATCCGTGCGGGTTGATCGCCAGACGGTGGTTCGCGGCACAACTTACGCCACACTGCTTGGCGAACCCTCTATCACAGATCATGTCCGTGTCAGCGCCTGGCGTCAGGCCGATGGCTCCTATCGGGCCGGCTACATCGCGGTCATCAATCCGGATCTGACTAGTATCGAGTTGGAAGGCACATTGTCAGCGGTGGATATATCCCAGAATCAATTCACGATTGGCACGATCACCGTTGAATATGATGAGAACAGCGTCAGTTTCGGATCAGACCTGACCGAGGCGAACCTGATCAACGGCGCTGTCCTGGAGGTAGAGGGAACCCTGTCAGGAAGCGTGTTGACTGCCGCTACCATTGACCGGGACGACGCCCGACGCTTCAGTCGCAGCAGTGCTGACGATATCGAGTTCACCGCGATAATTGATGCGCCCTATACCGCTTCCGGTATCAGCTCACGCCCGGGAGAGTTTACGATGGGAGGTCTGACCGTTCGGGTGACAGATGCAACCGAACTGGATGACAGCATTACTCTCGACGAGCTTACCGAAGGGCTCCTGATACAGGTGGAAGGGCAGTTCGTCTCGGATACGGTTGTTGAAGCGGAGGAAATTGAACTCCGGGACGGCAATGCGAAAGTGAAGGGAGTAGTTTCTTCCTCTGCTGACAACTCTTTCCTAGTCGGCGGTGTTGAAGTTCGGATTTCGTCGACGACTGCCTTCACTGTCGAAGACGGCTCTGGTATCTCATTCCAGACCCTCCCCATTGGTTCGACCACAGTGGAGGTCGAGGGCATTGAGAAAGAGCAGGGTGCAGATGTATTTATCGAAGCTTTGAAGGTGGAGGTTGATGACGAAATTGCAGATTTCGATGATCGAGATCTTTACGAGCTTGAAGGAAAGCTTACGAGCATCACTCCGAGCACCATCACGGTTCTCGGTGTATCGATCGATGCCGGACCAGCGGTTTACGACAGTAATACTCAAAGTGAAATTATTGATCGTTTTGATGATGGCGAGCTTTTGATTCTCGAAGTTGAATATTCGAGGAACGGGAACAACTTCATCGCCGACGAAATCGATCTGGAAGAAAGCGATGACGATTAACTACAAAACCCGTACATAAATGCGGCCCACTCCGGCCCGGGTTTTGCTATACATACGGACACGCCAGGCAGGGACGCTGTTGCCGACTGTGCAGGATGCATGAAGCACACATGCTAGCGGAGTCCGTATGTCACTCAGTTTTATCCGGCGGCTGATCTCTAGCCGCCTTCTCCGACCGGTTTTTGTTGTTCTGGTCGTTGCCGGTCTGGTTCAGGTCCTGGTCAGCCAGTGGCTGATTTCCAGCCAGGTAGAGCGCCTGGTAGACACCGCAGGGTCCGCCCTTGAGGCCAGCAGCCAGCAGGTCAGTGCCTCCTTCGGGGATACCCGTGAGGATGTCCGATCCCGCCTGGAGACCATGCGGCAGAAGACCACCGAGGAACTCTCCGCCGAACTCACCCGCCAGCAGACGGCGCAGCAGGAACGCGTTGCCGGCAACGTTCGCACTGCTGTCATGGCGGAAGCCCAGGGTCTGGCTGATGTCCTCGCCGCTGTTGCGGCCCCGCTGATCTGGGATCGGGATGTCCCACGCCTCACCGATCTTGTCGAACTGGCCGACGCCCGTGAATCGGTTCTGTTTGCCGTGTATTACGACCAGTACGGTGATCGGCTGACCCGTTATGTGGACCGCACCGACGACCGGGTGCGCACCTTAATGGAGCAGGGGGAAGGTCGCGGTGCGGCAAATCGGGTCCTGGATGCGGCAAGTCGCGACCCCAACGTGGTCATCATTACGGCCGATATCGCCCCCCAGGGTTCCGCCATTGGTCAGCTGAAGCTGGGGCTGTCGCTCGAAGGCATCAATCAGGACCTGGCGGCTCTGGAGCAGGAGTTCAGCGCTACCATCACCGGCAGCATCGACGCGCTGCATGACACCCTGGAAGCAGAAACCGAACAGGTTAACCGGCGCCTTCAGCAGCAGTTGGCGAGTATGGACGCTGACACTCGCTCCAGAATCCAGAACACTGTGGAGGCGTTGAATACCGAAGCTTCGAGCCTCTCCGCCAATTTGAGCATGCTGGCAATCGGTTCCGTGGTGGTTCTGATCCTGCTGGTGGCCCTGGTGCTCGGCGGAGGCTTGCTGCCCAGAGTTTTCCGTTTGAGCTCGGCGATCTGGGGTATCGCCGATGGCGAGGCCGATCTCACCCGCCGGGTTTCCATGAAAGGCAAGGATGAGCTCACGGAAATGGCGCAAGGCGTGAACCGCTTTATTGGACGAATCCAGGAGCTGGTCTCGGAAGTCAAAGAGTCCGCTGAATCGGCAGCCGGCCAGGCCCAGGCTCAGGGCGACATAAGCCGTAGTGCCGTGGCCGCGGTGAATCGTCAGGAGCAGGACGTCGCCGAGGTGTCCGGCACCATGGAAGCCATGTCCCGCAGCATCTCTGAGGTGGCTGAGAACATACAGGACATCGCCGGATCGGTGAGTAATGTCAGTTCCGAGAGCGAGGCCACCGCCGGTATTTCCCGGGATGTGCGAAACCGGCTGGATCAGGTGGTCCGTAACGTTGAGCAGGCAGTAGATGCGGTTAATCAGCTGGACCACCAGAGCAAGGAAATCGGTTCGGTGCTGTCGGTGATCGGTGCCATCGCAGAGCAAACCAACCTGCTGGCACTGAACGCCGCCATCGAGGCTGCCCGTGCAGGAGAATCCGGCCGGGGCTTTGCGGTGGTGGCCGATGAGGTCCGCACCCTGGCAAGCCGGACCCAGGAATCCACCACCGAAATCCAGTCCATCATCGAACGCCTGCAGCAGGGCAGTCGACAGGCGGTCAGCGCTATCGGTGAAGTATCAGGCCAGGTTGCGGAATCCTCCTCGGAGTTCCGCCGGGCCGATGAACATTTCGATCGGATCAATCAGCTGCTCAGCAGCCTTCAGGATCGGGCCCTGGCGATTTCATCCGTGGCAGAAGAGCAGGGCCGGCATGCCAGTGAGGTCAGCGTGAGCGTGAGCGATATTGCCGGTTCCTCCCGCCAGACGGTTGAAGCCATTGAGCGCTCCGATGAGGCCAGCGGCCAGATTGCCAGGACGCTGACCTCGTTGAAGGACAAAGCCTCACAGTTCCAGGTTTAGGAGCCTTCAGATAGCAGGCGTTCCCGGGCGCTTCTGTATTCGTCGGCCAGGCGGCTCACCAGGTCCGGGACGCTCAGCACGTCGTCGATCTGGCTGACCCCCTGGCCTGCGGACCACACGGTTTTCCAGGCTTTGGCTTCATCATCAATGGGCTTCAGCTTTTCCCCGTAGTTGATCTCGCCGGCCTGGTTCAATTTGTCCATGGGGAAGCCGGCTGCCTCCAGACTCTGGCGCATGAAGCTGGCGGGCACACCGGATACCGCCGGTGTGTGAATAATGTCGCCAGACACCGCCTCGATGATCATGTTCCGGTAGGCTTCGTCGGCCTGGGACTCGAACGTGTTGATAAACCGGGTGCCCAGGTAGGCCAGGTCCGCGCCCATGGCCTGGGCCGCCAGCAGGTCCTCACCGTGGGACAGCCCACCGGCGAGCAGAATCGTGCCATCAAAGACTTCCCGGATTTCGTGCACCAGAACGAACGGGTTGATGGTGCCCGCATGGCCACCGGCACCCGCCGCCACTGCGATGATACCGTCAACCCCCGCCTCCGCTGCCTTGCGGGCATGCTTCTGGTTGGTCACGTCATGGAACACCACGCCGCCATAGCTGTGAACCGCTTCCACCACCTGGCTGGCGGCGCCGAGAGAGGTAATGATGATAGGCACCTGGTGTTTTACACACAGTTCCAGATCCGCCTGCCAGCGGTGATTGGTCCGGTGCACGATCAGGTTAACGGCGTAGGGCGCCGTTGTGACACCCGGATTCGTGCTTCGAAAGGCTACCAACTCTTCATTCATCTGGATCAGCCAGTCTTCAAAGCCTTCGCTGGTACGCTGGTTCAGGGCCGGGAAGCTGCCAACGATACCTTGCTTGCAGCAGGCAAGCGCCAGTTCCGGGCCAGAGATCAGGAACATGGGTGCGGCCACCAGAGGCAGTGAGAGAGAGTCTTTCATGGAAGCGGGCAACGGCATGAGGATTCCTTAATTTTTGTTGGAACTTTTGTAGGATATAAAGGATCTTAGCGTGCCCGGCCGGTTCTGAAAACGGTCGCGAGCTAATTAATTCCGGAAAACCAGAAATACAAAAAGGAGCCCCTCCATGGGTGAAGCAAAACGTCGCAAAGAAACCGGTGCACCGCCTCCCCCAAAAGCAAAATCCAACAAGCCGCTGTATGCCGGCATTGGTTTGCTGGTTCTGGCAGCGGTGCTTTTCGGTGTCTTTTTCCTGACCGCCGCACCCGAACCGACTTCGGACGAACTGCCTGTGGCTGCGCCCAATGCCGAGGAGTTTCCAGCCCAACTGGACCAGTACGGCGTCTCCGTCGGCCCCGAAGATGCCCCGGTGGTGGTGCGTGAATTTGCCGACTACCAGTGCCCCGCCTGCGGCAGCTTTTCCTCTGCCAGCAAGCAGTTGAAAGAGGAATACGTGGACGCCGGCAAGGTTCGATTCGTCTACTTTGATCTGCCACTGCAGCAGCATCAGAACGCCATGCCCGCCGCCCAGGCAGCCCGCTGCGCCGGTGACCAGGATGCCTACTGGGAAATGCACGATCGCCTCTACGGTTTTCAGACCGAGTGGAGTGCTTCGAACGATCCGGTCGCAACCTTTACCCGTTATGCCGGGGATCTCGGGCTGGATGAGCGCCGCTTTCGCCGGTGCATGACCACCGAACTGCACCGCGAGGCTGTCGAGCAGAGCCGCCAGGTGGCCATGCAGTTACGAGTCACCAGCACACCGACGGTTCTGGTGGATAACATTCGCCTGACCCGACCGGGCTGGGGTCAACTTTCCGCCGTAGTTGAGCGTGAACTGGCTGATGAGGCGGACTGACGATTTGATCCCCGGGTAACCCCGCACTTGATCGTGAGCCTGAGTTGGTTAAAATTTGCGCCCTCTCAGGCTCCAGCCTTTGATACTTTCAACCAGTTCCGAAACCATGCTCCGGATTTACGGTCCGGCCCGCAGGAGAAAATGATGAGCAACAACGTTGTTGTCTGCGCACTGTACAAGTTCGCAGTCCTGAATGATTATAAATCCCTCCGCCAGCCGCTGCTGGACCTGATGCTCGAGAAAGACGTGCACGGCACTTTGCTGCTGGCGCGCGAGGGCATCAACGGCACCATTGCCGGCAGCCGCGAAGGCATTGATGCCGTGAAAGACTGGATCGCCAGCGACGAGCGGTTCGACGGCATTGATTACAAAGAGTCCTTTGTGGACATCCAGCCGTTCAAACGCACCAAAGTGAAGTTCAAGAAAGAGATCGTCACCATGGGTGTGGACGGTATTGATCCGAAGCGGATTGTCGGCACGTATGTGGATCCGAAAGAATGGAACAAACTGATTTCCGATCCGGATGTGGTGCTGGTGGATACCCGCAACCAATACGAAGTCGAGATCGGCACCTTCCAAAACGCGCTGAACCCCGCCACAGACACCTTCCGGGAGTTTCCGGACTACGTGAAACAGAACCTGGACCCGGCCAAACACAAAAAGGTTGCCATGTTCTGCACCGGCGGCATCCGATGTGAAAAGTCCACCGCCTACCTGAAAGAACAGGGGTTTGACGAGGTGTATCACCTCAAGGGCGGCATTCTGAAGTACCTGGAAGAGGTGCCTCAGGAGCAGAGCCTGTGGCAGGGCGAGTGTTTTGTATTCGACGACCGGGTTACCGTCAACCATAACCTGGAGCGTGGTGATTACGACCAGTGCCACGCCTGCCGCCGGCCCATTACCGAAGACGATAAACAGCGCCCGGAATACGAACAGGGTGTGAGCTGCCACCAGTGCATCGACTCCCTGACCGAGGAACAGAAAGCCCGGTTCAAGGAGCGCGAGCGCCAGATGCGTCTGGCCGAGGAACGTGGCGAAGCCCACGTGGGTGGCGAAGCGGCCCGCATTATTGCCGAGCGCAAGGCCCGAAAGAAGGCCGAGCGCGAGCAACAGGCCCGCAGAAGTCTGGAGGGGGAAAACGCACGTAAGTCTACGTCGAATTAAAGAAAACTCAACCAAGGAGAAACTATGTTGATCAGGAAACCGCTGGTAGTCGCCTGTATGGCACTGGCCCCGATGGTTCATGCCCAGGAAAGCGGAAACTGGAAAGGCGAAGCCGAACTGGGTGTGTTGATGGCCACCGGTAACAGCGAGGAAACCAAGGTGAACGGCCGGCTGGGGCTGATTCACGAAACCGGCACCTGGCGTAACAGCGGCGATTTCAGTTCCAGGTACACCGAGGCGGAAGACCAAACCACTGCCGAGGAATACAAGGCTGCACTGGAAGCCAACCGCAAGTTCGACGACCATCAGTACTGGTTTGTTCGCGGGTCCTGGGAGGATGACCGTTTCTCCGGCTACGACTTTGAATCCACCCTGACCACCGGTTATGGCAACCGGGTGTGGCAGTCTGGCGACCGTTCCTTCCTGGACCTGTCTGCCGGCGCCGGTTATCGCTACAACAAGCTCATGCAGGTGGACGTGGACACCGGTCGTGACGTGGAAAAAGAAGCCATCGCGCGGCTGGCAGGCCAGTTCGATTACGGTTTGTCTGAAACCTCCCTGTTCCGGCAGAAACTGAGCACGGAAATCGGCCTGGATTACAACAACACCATCACTGAGTCTGAGACCTCCTTGCAGAGCACCATCGTGAACAGCCTGTCCATGAAAGTGGCGTTCCGGGTGAAGTATGTATCGGATGCGCCGGAAGGTTCAGACAAGACCGACACCGAAACGTCGCTGTCTTTGCTCTACGGTTTCTGAGCAGCGTCGGTTAAAAAAAACGGGACAGGTGGTTCAACCATCTGCCCCGTTTTTGTTTGCGGAAACCGGTTATACGTTGTTTCGCAGCCCCAGCTCGTCCGGGTAGGGGGTCAGGTATTTCTGGGTGTGCAGGTAGTCTACCGGCTCCTTGCGCTGGGCCAGGCGCAGCAGCGTCATCGGCACTACCAGCGGGATCTCCCCGCGCCGGTAGGCTTCAATCTGCTCCAGCAGCACCGTTTTCTCTTCGGCGGACATACCGTCTTTCAGGTAGCCCAGCAAATGCTGCATGGCATTCACGTGGGAGCCCCGGCTCACTTTCTGGGTCATGGCTTCCATAAAGCCGTGAATATAGCGCTCGGCAATCTGCGCCAGCGGCTCGGATTTCAAATCGGCCAGCATCGGCCCCAACTGGCGGTAGATCTTTTCAGAATGTGCCAGCAGGGTGAACTTGTGGCGCTGGTGGAACTCCAGCAGTGACTGCTTGGTGAGCTGGTCGCCGGCCACGTTCTGCATCCAGTCGTCGTAGGCGAACACACGCTCGATAAAGTTTTCCCGCAGCATGTCGTCGTGCAGGCGGCCCTCTTCTTCCACCGGCATCAGCGGGTAGGCTTTCATCAGGGCATCCGCGAACATGCCCCGGCCATCGCGATGCATGAAGGCGCCCTCGGCGTTATGGATCTTGATGCGTTCCATGCCGCAGCTGGGGGATTTCGCCATCAGGATATAGCCGCGCAGATTCTCCAGGGAGGGCAAAACCTGCTGGATGAAGTCCTGCATGGGTTGTGTGTGGTCTTTGGTGCCTTTGCTTTCAACCAGGTGCAGGCCGTCTCCGTGCTCGCGCAGGTGAATGGCCGGGCGGGGCACGCCAAGGCCCGCTTCCAGCTCCGGGCAGATAGAACGGAACTCGAAATGCTTAGACAGCACCTGGGTGCAGTAACGGGAATGTTTATGGCCGCCATCATGGCGAACTTCCTTGCCCAGCAGGCAGGTGCTGATTCCGACGGGGATGCCGCTCACGTTAGTCTCCGATAATAACCAGGTCTGATAGCTAAAACTGTCTTTGTAATACGTGAATTCAGTCTAGCCCGATCAGGCCGCTGCGGAAAACTGTAACCCCACCTATTCAGGATGGATTATCGAGCCTTTTCGTTTCTTCGCGGCCATGGCGAGTGTGGTGGCGTAGATGGTGCGGACGTCTTGGGCGAACTGCTCCACTGAGTAGTCCCTGGCAAATTCCAGGGCCTGTTCGGAGAGTTTTTCACGCAGATCGTCGTCTTCCAGTAGCTTTTTGACTTGCGCCCGCCACTGGTCCTGTTTTTCCGGCGTCTTGAAGCCGTTGAACCCGTGTCGGACAACGTCTTCAATGCCACTGGAGCGAACCGCTACGACCGGCAAACCGGCAGCCATCGCCTCCAGAATTACCATGCCCTGGGTTTCGGAGATGGAGGCGAACAGGAAGGCATCCCCCAGTCGGTACCAGGTGGCCATTTCGTCCGGCGGCACGGCACCAACAAGGGTGAAGTGTTGTTGAAGTCCCAGGTCTTCGATCTTCTTCTGCAAGCGGTCCTTTTGGTGGCCATCGCCGATCATCAGGAACCGGAAGGGCACATGGGTTTCCCGCCGCAGGGCATCAATGGCCTCAATCATGAAGTCGATGTTTTTCTCGTTCGAGAGCCGGGAAACACTGACAAACACTTTCTCATTCCTGAGCTTCAGCTTCTCCCGGAGTTGCTCGACGTCCTTTTCCTGAACCTCCTGGAACTTGTGATATTCAATGCCGGTAGGCTGCACGAAGGTCGGTGTTTTAACCCCGATCATCCGCAGATATTCCTCCGTGGAGTAGGTAGGCACGATCACACCGTCGCACTTGTTGGCAAAGCGTTTGATCAGCGCGTGCGAAATCAGGTTCCGGAACAGCATGCCGGGTAGCGGCACGAAGTGGGCGTAATGCTCCAGGCGGGTATGGTAGGTGTATATGGCCGGGATATTCAGGGTGCGAGCCACGAACAGGCCCAGCGACCCCAGCCAGAACGGATGGTGCAGATGGATGATATCCGGCTTGAACGCCCGAACCCGTTTGCGAATCCGCCCGAGGAAAATATTGGCCAGCCGGAATTCCCGCTTCTCGCCCATGGCCAGTAGCGAGGGCACTCGCAAAACGTGGGATTCGGTTTCCGGCTGCCCCTTGTAGCGGGGCGCCACGACCAGCAGTTTATCGCCAAGCGCTTCCAGGCCCCGGCGCAGGCGTTCAATGGAAATGGGTACCCCGCCGATGAAGGGCAGGTAGTTGTTGGTAAACATGGCCACCCGCATCGGTTTGTCCAGCCAGGGCGAGGGGTCCAGGTCGTAGTCCGGGTAATAATCCTTGCCGATGAAAATGGCGCCGTACAGCTTGATCGCAATGGCCGCAAACACGGCGACGATCAGAATAAAGTTGAGGTAACCGGTGTAGAACAGGGAGTAGATAAAGAACCAGAGACTTTCCAGCCGCTTCAGAACCGGGTGCTGGCCCACTTCCAGTCGCTGCAGACGGTGTGTTACCTCGCCATCTGAGTCTACATTCACCTGCACGTAGTGATAGAAACTGGTGTCGTTGTTCATAACCAGGCCACCGGCGCCACCCGTGGTAACGAAGGTGGTGTCTTCTACCGTCTTTTCCGAATAGAGCGAGAGGTTGGCTGAAAATACCCGGTCAACGTCATGCTCCTCGATGGCCTGTAGAAGGGCGTCCCGGAACTCGGGCGGCGCCAGGTAATCATCCTTCTGGTCGAACGGGGCATTCTCGTCCGGATGAAGGGGAGGGTGCCCGATGAACAAGATCCTCGCCTTCGACGTGTCCTGGGCCAGCAAATCCTTCAGCCAGCGGATCTGCCAGCGCCAGGGAGTTTTACCGGTGCTGTCCAGAAAAATCAGCCGGCTATTGCCCGCTTCGATACTGAAGAAGTGCGGGCCGAAGTGATCGTAGAAACGGAAACTGCCAAAGTCCTCGTACTCGTGGGCACCGAAGGTCAGCAGATAGGGGATCTCCAGGTGGCTCAGAGTGCCGTAGAGTGCCCGGTACTTGTCTTCGCCGCCACCACTGACAGCGTTCCCCGCCGAAACCAGAAAATCCAGCCCGGATCGATTCAGCTCCGGGATGATGCGGTCCTCGAAGATGCCCACCGAATTATTGATATTGCCCACCACCGCGAAACTGAAGGGCTCGCCGGGTTCAAGTGCCTGATAAATCCGTTCTACCTGCTCGGTATGAACCCCCTCGAAATCCTCCGTGAACAGATTCAGGTAGGTTTTGTAGCCAACCAGCAGAAACACCACCAGAAGACAGAGGTAAAACAGCAGCTTGAGTGGGTTTCGGAAGATCATCCGGCTCTCCTGCGATTGGCAACAAGTTCCTTCTGTAGCACCACCAGCCCGATAATCATGCCCAGATAGATGGTCAGCAGACGCCAGCAGACGATGACCAGAATCAGGTGGTTTCCCGAGAGGATATCCCGGAAG
Source organism: Marinobacter flavimaris (assembly GCF_045057155.1). Taxonomy (NCBI): domain Bacteria; kingdom Pseudomonadati; phylum Pseudomonadota; class Gammaproteobacteria; order Pseudomonadales; family Marinobacteraceae; genus Marinobacter; species Marinobacter flavimaris. Next base: position 2,633,419 of record NZ_CP171359.1, on the reverse strand, counting down.
AAGCTCCCGAAAACACCCTCCGAGATGCCTGAGGCGCCCGGCGTGGGCGAGAAGTACATCACGAAGGTGGTCACAACCAGCAGGCCCACGGACATCACATAATCAACACTGTAGTCCAGGCTGTGCATCAGCAGCGCCGGGAAGCTGAACAGGCTAAGCAGAAACACGGCGGTGAACAGGATGGACAGCCAGACGAACACCGGAGCACCACGCAGGTAATCACCAAAGCTCCGTGACAGCCGCAGCATTTCCCGGCGTGCCTTGAACTGCCAGCGCCGATGGCGGGGTTCACTTATCAGATGGAGCCGACGCGCGGCCCTCAGCAGCCGGGTCAGGGGGCCGATCAGCCAGCGGGTCCGGAACAGCAGAACCAGGAAAAAGCCGAGGTACAACACAATCAGAACTGCCAGAGCGGTGCCGATATCGCCAGTAATGGAATTGCCGTCCAGGGGTTTGAGCGTGAGCAGGAATACCGGCGTCAGCGAAAATATGAACAGCACCGCCAGGATCGTCCGGATCGTGGTCGCAGCCGTCGCACGCCCAATCGGAACGCCATGGTGGCTCAGAAACCAGATCTGGGCGAAACCGCCACCGGTGGCCATCGGCGTGATGTTGGAAAAGAACAGATTGATAAACACCAGCCGCACCATGGCCGGCAGGGGAATCCTGTGCCCCAGGGCTCTCAGCGTAAAATAGAGCCGAAGGCCATCCGAGATGAAATAAACCAGCAGAAGGCCAGCCACCGATAACAGGGTTCCCGGAGCGATCAGCCTGGTATCGAAGGTAAGGGTGCGTTCGGCGAACAGATGGTAAACGGTATACAGCCCGGCAGCGGTGAGTACCAGAAACAACAGACTGAACATCGCCAGTCTTTTTCCAGAAGCGCGCTTTGAATAGCTGATTTCAGTGGAGTCAGTCATGGGCTGCCCGTCAGAGTGAGACGGGCAGTTTACAGCGTAGGGTGTGGTGGGTGTCCAGTGTCGCTGGCGGCGAACCCCATGGATTCCAGGGTCGAGGTTAAGAAGTCAGAGCCTGGTGAATGAGAGACTTCTGGTGCTCCGCAAACTCCCGAATCAACACCTGCGCCTTATCCGAATCCCGCGCCAGCACCGCCTGCGGCAGATTGGCAAAAAACTCACTGGTCTGCGTCAAACCTCGACGATACCGATCGGCACTCAGATAATAGGCCCGACTGACCGCCGGCTTGAAATTCGACAGTGCCTCCGTGAGATACGGATTCCCCACCACCTCACAACAGGCATCCATCACATCAAAACTCGCCTCAACCACCCCGGAGATGTCGGCAGATCCGTCGTTTATCTTGTCAACAACCTTGCTCACCGCCCCAAGCACCAGAGGCTTGTCGCGTTCCTGCCAGCGCTCGCACAAACGCACCGCCATCATCATCAGCAAGTGCATATAAACATCGTAGAGCTCCGAAGCATGGGCCGCATCCAGCCGGGTTGCCGAAGCGCCCTTACGGGGCGTGATCTCCACCAGATGCCAGCGCTCCAGGGTGTACAGGGCTTCCTTCACCGATGCCCGGCTCACCTTCAGTTTACCGGCGAGCGTGGCCTCCTGAATCCGCTCACCCGGACGAATCTGCCCGGTCATGATCCGTTCTGCAAGGTAATTGGCAATCTGCTCGGCCAGTGTGTTCGGCACCTGAAAATCCATAAAGGCTCTCTGGACAGGTCGTAAAAACCGGTCGGCTGCTGCAGTAAGCCGACCGGCGGAAGAGTATATGCGCATGAGTTTATCACAGCCTCGGAGTGCGATAGCGACAACGCCTTGATTCGGCGGGGCTTCCTGACAATTGTCAAAAAACCTCGCCAGAAATGTTGACGACTGATGTATTGTAGGACAATAATGCAGAAAACAACAGGTGATCAGAGTTTCACCAACAAGCATTTGATGGAGAGAACCCAATGAGCACAACGCAGTTATCGGTCAATCGCGAGGCCACCCGCCGAAGGATATTGCTGACCCTCAAGAAGTACAGCTACCTGATCGCCATGGTGCCCCTGTTGCTGCCGCCTCTGCTGCTGGCCGCCGGCCAGGCCACTGATCTGGTGAACCTGTTTTCCTGGGGCGTCCCCGTGGTCGTGTTCGGGATCATCCCGGTACTGGACATGCTGCTCGGCAAGGATTCCCTGAACCCGGATGAAGAAACCGACGTGCCGCGGATGGTCGGCGAACGGTTCTATAAAGCCATTACCCTGGGCTGGGTGGCAGGCTTTGCAGCCTTACTGGTCTGGAGCATGCTGGAACTGGCGTCCGGCACCTTCAGCCTGGTGGGCAGTATTGGCTGGATCGTCTCCATCGGCATCGTCGGAGGCCTCGGCATCAACGTCGCCCACGAACTCATCCACAAAGACGAAAAACTCGAAACTCGGGCCGGCGGCTTCCTGCTGTCACTGGTCTGCTACGCCGGTTTCAAAGTCGAACACCTGCGCGGCCACCACGTACACGTCTCCACCCCGGAAGATGCCTCCTCGTCACGCTACAACCAGTCCCTGTATAACTTCTTGCCCCAGGCCTACATGCGCAACTTCCTGAATGCCTGGAAACTGGAAGCCGAACGCCTGCAACGCAAAGGCCACAAAGCCCTCAGCTGGCGCAACGAACTGATCTGGTGGTACAGCATCAGCGCCCTGGCACTGGCTGGTTTCACCATCGCCTTCGGCTGGCTCGGCGCCGTCTTCTTCCTGGGCCAGAGCTTCATCGCCTTCACCCTGCTGGAAATCGTCAACTACCTTGAACACTACGGCCTGCACCGGAGAAAACTCGAAAACGGCCGCTACGAACGCACCGGCCCCGAACACAGCTGGAACAGCAACTACTTCCTCACCAACGTCTTCCTGTTCCACCTCCAACGCCACAGCGACCACCACGCCTGGGCCAAACGCAGATACCAGATCCTCCGCCACCACGACGTGGCTCCCCAACTACCGGCCGGCTACTCCGCAATGATCGTCCTGGCAATGTTCCCCCCACTCTGGCGGCGGGTAATGAACCCAAGGGTAGAGGCTTATTACGAAGGAGAAGAACACCAGTTGGCCTGAAAGCGGGCCACTCCAAAGGTTCGGTCGGCAGGGGTGTGAGGGGGTTCTTTCTGCAGGGAAACGACTGTCTGAGCGAAGCGAGTTCGGATTCCCGGAAGAAAGAACCCCCTCATGGCCCTGCCAGCCACCGATCTTCAGAGCGTCTCTGAAGAAACGCCGGCCTAAAAAACCGGCCCTCAAGACCCCGGCGGTTCGTCTCTGGCCCCGGGGTCTTTTTTCACGCCCTTGAAATCTCCCTGAAACGCACACAGGTATAACCTTTGAATCCTGCGAAAAAAAGGGAAAACCAACATGCCCAAGCATTTCGAACAGGCCCCTGGCCTATACGAAGAAACCGTTCCCGAAACCGAAGGTTACGTCTTCAACCAGACCATGATGCGCATCAAGGAACCCGAGCGCTCCATGGACTTCTACACCCGAGTGATGGGCATGCGCCTCGTTCGCAAACTGGACTTCCCCGAAATGAAGTTCACCCTGTATTTCCTTGGCTACCTGGATGATCGCCAGGCCGGCCTCGTGCCGCAGGACGATGCCCACCGCACCACCTACACCTTCGGCCGCGAAGCCATGCTTGAGCTCACCCACAACTGGGGCACCGAAGACGACAACGACTTCGGCTACCACAATGGCAACGACGAACCTCAGGGCTTCGGCCACATCGGCGTAGCGGTGCCAGACGTTTACGCCGCCTGCGACCGCTTTGAAAAGCTCGGTGTGGAGTTTGTGAAAAAGCCGGACGACGGCAAGATGAAAGGCCTGGCCTTTATCAAAGACCCGGACGGCTACTGGATTGAAATCCTGCAGCCGGACATGCTTGAGAAACAGCGCAAGGAAGACTGATCTTCCTTACTCCGCACCGGCCTCCTGGCCGGCTGCGGGTTTACGGCCGTAGCGGGAGGCCACCACCACCGCTGCGGTCAGTATCAGTGCCCCCGCAATACCAATCGGCCCCAGAATCTCCTCCAGAAACACCCAGGCCAGCAGCGCCACAAACAGCGGTTCCAGAGTCACAATGATGCTGGAGAGCGTGGCCGGTGTCGTTTTCATGCCAGAGAAAAAGCACACATAGCCAATACAGGTTGGCACCACCCCCACATACACCACCATCAGCCAGTGCCCGATACTGAGAGTTTCCAGCCCCTCGAAACCGCCAGACAGGGCAACCACCGGCAACAGAATCAGCGCCGCAGTGAAGAAGCAGATAAACGCCGTGGTGAACACCGGTGTCCCGGCAGAGCTGTAACGGCTGGTCAGCGTGAAACCGGTGTACACGCAGGCGGCCAGTAACGCCACCAGAATGCCCGCAAGCCGAAGTGTACCGGTGGTGTCCATATCGCTGAGAACCAGCATGCCCGTGCCCGCGATGGCGGCAAACAGCGACAGAACCGTCAAAAGGCTGGGCTTCTCTCCCAGAAGAGGCGCAGCAAGAATTGCCACCAGCACTGGCGGAAGGCAGAGCGCGATCAGGGTGGCGATGCCGGCACCGGTGAGGTCCACGGCCAGAAGGTAGCTGCCCTGGTAGAACGCCTGGAACAGGCCAAGGGCTGCCAGCGGAATCAGGGTCTTGCGGGTGAGGCTCCGTAGCGAACTGCCGGGCACTCTGGCGCCCGGGTTGGCGCGCTCAAGGCGTATCTGCTCCCGCCGCATCAGTAGCCAGAAAAACGGCAAGGCCACCGCCAGTCGCAGGAAGCCCAACGTAATGGCCTGCAGTTCGGTACCGGTAAACAGAAATTTCGCAACAATGCCCGTGGTCGCCCATAGCAGGGCAGCCAGGGCGATCAACAGGGCGCCTTGGATCATTCAATAATCAACACAATAAGCTCTTTGGGACCGTGAACACCGTAGGCAAGGGTTTGCTCGATGTCGGCGGTTTTGGAAGGGCCAGAGATTAGCAGGGCATTGGTCGGCATGCCAGCAGCCCAGTTCTGGGCCTTCATGGCTTCGTGGAAGGTGGTATAGAGCTCCGCGGCCCGGAGCACGGCAATGTGCACCGGCGGCACCAGGCTCATTAGCCGTGGCTCGTCCTCGTTTGGCCACAGGATCAGCGAGCCGGTTTCGGCAATACCGCCGCGGGTGGACGTAATGCTGGCGTCCACCTCGTTGAACAAATGCGACTGCCAGCTTTCGATAGGCTCGTCGTAGATCAGCAGTTCCGGCAGATCGTTGCGACCGGCAGTGCGAAGGGACTGTCCGATTTCGTGTTGCTTTGGAATCAGCAGATTCCTGGCGCCGCGGGTGTTCAGCACCTCGGCCAGGCGGTCCATCCACATGTCTTCGGTGCAGTGGTGCACCTCGCCGTGAACCGACTCGATCATCTTCTCGAACCGCTCGATACGCTCCTTTGTCGACCAGTCATCCCGTACCAGAACAGAGAAGTCGCATTCCGGCACCGTCAGTTCACCGCCGGTTCGGTTGCGCAGCCGCTGCAGAATCGTTTCCCGGGAACTCATTGGCCACGCTCCTTCATCCGCTGGTGCAGGGTTTTGGCCGCCAGTTTGGGCGCCGTGCGGTAATCGGTCCAGGCGCCGGCTTTCGAGGGCTGCAATGCCCTGAATTTGCTGGCGGCACCGGTGCCGAAGCGATAAATGCCGGGGCTGGCATGCATCCAGGCCCAGCCTTTCCAGATCATCGCTTCCATGGAGCTTCGCTTGGCCCCGTGGCCACGGACCTTGGCCGGGTGGAGCTTGTCGCCATCCACCGATTCCTGGCGCAGTCGCACCAACAGATCGGGAATGGGGATTTTCACCGGGCAGACCTCACCGCAGGCGCCACACAGGCTGGAGGCGCTGGGCAGGTGCCGGCCTTCGTCCAGGCCAATCAGGTGCGGCATCAGGATCTTGCCGATCGGGCCCGGATAGGTGGTGCCATAGGCATGGCCGCCTACCCGTGTGTACACCGGGCAGTGGTTCATGCAGGCGCCGCAACGGATGCAGCGCAGGGTGTCCAGCAGCTCGTCGTCCTGGTAGATCGACGAGCGGCCGTTATCCACCAGCACCAGATGCACTTCCTCCGGCCCGTCCAGCTCCTCGGCCTTGCGCGGGCCGGAAATCATGTTGAAGTAGGTGGTGATGTGCTGGCCGGTAGCAGACCGGGTCAGCAGGGCGAGCAGGGCAGAGACGTCCTCCATGCTCGGCACTACCTTCTCGATACCGGTAACGGCAATGTGGCATTTCGGAACTGTGGTGGTCATCCGGCCATTGCCTTCGTTTTCCACCAGGCACAGGGTGCCGGTCTCCGCCACCGCAAAGTTAACCCCGGAAACGCCCACATCGGCATTCATGAACTTTTCCCGCAATTGCAGGCGGGCACTGGCGGTGAGGTATTCCACATCGTTGGAGAGATCGGTGCCGGTTTTGTCATGCAATAACTGGGAGATCTCGCCGGTGTTCTTGTGAATCGCGGGCATGATGATGTGCGATGGCGTTTCATCCGCCAACTGCACAATGTACTCGCCCAGGTCCGATTCCAGGGCTTCGATGCCCTGTTCCTCCAGGTAATGGTTCAGTTCCATTTCCTCGGAGACCATGGACTTGCCCTTGATTACCGTCTTGGCATCCCGCGCCTTGCAGATATCCCGCACAATCCGGCAGGCCTCGTCGCCGTCCACCGCCCAGTGCACCTTGATGCCGTTTTCGGTCAGCTTTTTTTCAAGCTGCTCCAGCAAATCTGGCAGATTGGCCAGGGCGCGGAGGCGAACGTTGGCACCGAGATCCCGGAGGGTTTCCAGATCCCAGCCCTCGAACGCCGTCTTGCGCTTGGACATCAGCCCGTCCATGGCGCTGCGGAAATTCTTGCGGATCTTGGGATCGTGAATGGCCGCCTGAGCCCGCGGGTGGAATTCTTTTACGTCGATGTGATGGCCAGTGTGCTCGGCTGTCTCACTCATGACTGCTGCCCCCCTTTGCCCTGGGTGCGCGACCACAGGAAACTGAGAATGTGCTGGCCTTCAACAGGCTTCTGGTTCTTCTCGGCGTAGCCGGCGATGTTCATCAGGCAGCCGCAATCGGTGGTGACAAACTGCCTGGTGCCGGTATCCACCAGTGCGTCCACCTTCTCGCTCACCATGGCGCTGGAAATCTCCGGGTGGCGAACCGCAAAGGTACCGCCAAACCCGCAGCATTCCTCCGGCCGGATCTGCTCTACCAGGTTCACGTTTTTGAGCTGGCCCAGCAGTTTTGGTCCAACCTCGGCCACGCCCATTTCCCGGCGGGCGGAGCAGGAGGTATGCATGGCCACGGTGGTGGGTTCACCCAGGTCTTCCAGTTTGATGTGGCACACGTTGAGCAGGAAATCCGTCAGCTCCCAGACCCGGCCCGCAACCTCAGCGGCTTTCACCTCATCCGTGGTGTCCTTGAACAGGTCGGGGTAGTGCTTGCGCATCATCCCGCCACAGGAGCCGGATGGCACCACAATGGGCCAGTCGCCGGGGAACAGGTCGAGCTGCGCCCTGGCTACTGATCGGGCCTCGTCGTGATAACCAGAGGTGTAGGCTGGCTGGCCACAGCAGGTCTGGTTCTGGGGAAACAGCACCTCAATGCCTTCACGCTCCAGAAGTTCCACGCCGGCAATGCCCGCATCGGGGTAAAACATGTCCACCAGACAGGTGCCGTAGAAATAGACTTTCGCGGGTTTTGCAGGATAAACCTTGATCGGATCAACCATGTGCGGATGCTCAACGGTTTTTGAATTGTTATCCAGCAATAATAGGGTGGCGAGCGCGGTGTTGCCAGACGACTTTATGGGTAGCCGGAAAGAGGGAGGAAAGGGATTCAGAAAGAGGAAGGGCAGCGGCAGCGCGCCACTGCCCGGGGTATTACTTCACGGTGAGGCGAGCGGCATTTTTCTCGATGGTACGTTCGCCAATGCCCTTCACATTTGCCAGGTCTGCGGTAACTGCAAAAGGACCATTCGCTTCGCGATAGGCAACGATGGCTTCGGCCTTGCTCTGGCCAATGCCGTTCAGGCTGGCGAGGGTAGCCACATCGGCCGTGTTGATATTGATAGCGGCGTCCTGGGCGTAGGCAAAACCGGTAACCAGGCTGAACAGCAGAACGAGTGTTGCGAAAAGCGGTGTGCGTTTCATAGATACGAGCTCCTGAAGCTGTGTTGCGTTTTTTGGTTTTGTGCCAGGGCGCAAAGCAGCAGAAGCGAAATGTAAAGAAGAGAGCAGAAATGTCTGTGGGTACGGGGAGTGCACGGACGGGACCACATTCCTTGTGATCCCCGATTCCGTGGCTGACCCCTGCCTGTTCCCTCAGGCGTGCGACTCATCCTGAGCGCGTCTTCCCTGTGATCATCCCTGTAAGCCCCGATCCTTCGGGCAACTCCTCGTCCGTGGAGTGCTCTTCCCTGAAGTCCTCATCCTTGAGCCAACGTTCCTTGCTGGCTTGTCATCCCTGACACTGATCATTCTACTGTGTATCGAATTCCTACCTATCGGAGAATCGCTCCATGGTTTGTGCGATATATCTTACGAATCTGTAAGCGTTTCGGCGGGTTCAATTATGAACCTGGGTTCAGTATTTTCGGGGCCTGAGAGGCAATTTATTGCTCACTGCGGTGGGCGGCAGCCGCCTCGCGGATTCGCTCCATGGTGATTTCCCGCACGGCCTTCTGGCTGGCACGGATATGACGGGTGAGACGATCCGCCGCCTCGCTTGCCTGCCCGTTGCGCAGTGCCTCCAGAATCGCGGCATGCTCCACGTAAGTGGCATCAATACGCTCGTCCCGGCTGAAGTCCAGGCGCCGCACAATTCTCAGCCTGTCGGTGATCTCACGATGAATTCGTGTCATCTCCCGGTTTCCGGCAGCGGCCACCAGATCGCAGTGAAAGCTCTCGTCCAGCATTCTGACGGTGCTGCCCACCGCGCGCTCGGATGGGTGGTCCGGGTTCCAGAGGGCTACCAGGGTTCGCAGTGCTGCAGGCTCTTCAGGCAGGTTGCAGATCTTGTGCACGGCCACCCGTTCGAGGGTGATACGCAGGTCATAGAGTTCCTCCACCTGCTGAAAATCGAATGGCTTTACCTGCCAGCCACTGCGGAACAGCACCTCCACATGGCCCTCCCGCTGCAAGCGGTACAGTGCTTCCCGCACCGGTGTCCGGCTGGCGTTCAGGCGGGTTCCGACATCCCCCTCGCTGAATCGGTCGCCGGGGATCAGGCGGAACTCGAAGATGTCCTCTTTCAGGGCCTCATAGACCCTGTCGGCTACGGACTCTTTTCGTCTAGGGTTTGCCATTGGCACCGTTTCCCCTCGTGGAGCGCCAGATTGCCCCGGTATGGTCAGGCTCTGGAAGCGATATAGGCGCGCCAGCCACCGAACTCTGTTACGTCCTCTGCACCCTCGAAGCCGTAGCCCTCGCAAATAAAACCGTTTACCCATCGGCCATCAGCCAGCTCGACGTTGCCAATGCCCAGAGGCGCAGGAATCAGGTCCACAAAGGAGCCAAAGGCCGAGGCGGGCATTTCCCAGACTTCCACAATGATTTCCCTGCCTTCGCCAGGGGCCGCCCGTTTCAGCCCGGGCTTCGGCGGTGTGGTGTTTGGCAGGGCGAACAGCCGGTAGTTTGCGGACGTTGTGGTTTGCTCAAGCAGAACCGCGTAGCGCTCACTGAGCTGGGTGTTCAGGGGCATGCCACTGAGGTGGGCACCAACAACGGCCACCTTGATGGTGGGGGTCGAGATGGCGGCCCCGGGGGCTTCTTCGGGGCGGTCGTTGCCTGTAGTGCCCAAAGGGGTCGGGTGGGCATTCAGCCACTGGCACGCCAGGCGTTGCAGCTCGGTGTCTTTCCAGGCGCCACTGATCAGGGTTAAGCCAAAAGGCAGGCCGTCGTCCCGGAAACCGGCAGGAACAGCAAGTGCGCTCATGTCGGCCAGGTTAACGAAATTGGTGTAGGTGCCGAGTTGGCTGTTCAGTGTAACCGGGTCCGCGTTTACCGCTTCGATGGTGGGAGCCGTCGGAGCCGTGGGCACCAGCAGGGCATCCACATCGGCTAACAGTTCATCGATCTGGCGCTGCAGCTCTTCCTTGCGGTACTGGGCCTTGAAGGTATCCGTGGCGCTGAAATTCCCGGCCTTGCTGATAATGCCTTTGACCACCGGGTTCATGTCATCGCCGTGGCTGGCCATGAACGATTCCACCGCCGCGTGGCGTTCAGCCACCCAGGGGCCTTCGTAAAGCAGTGCAGCCAGTTCCAGCATGGGGCTGAAATCAAGCGGCACCAGTTCCACATTCTGTTGTCGCCACTGGCTGATGGCGGTATTCCAGGCCGCTTCTGCCTGCTGATCACCAAACCATTGCGGGTGGTCGGGAATCGCCAGTCGTTGAATGGGGCCGGGCCGCCGAAGGGCCGGGCCATCCAAGGGCAGCGCATAGGGAGCCTTGCGAGAAAACGCATCATCGGCATCGAAGCCCGCCATGGTATCCGACACCAGGCCGGCGTCATTCACGGTCAGCGCAAAAATGGACACGCAATCCAGTGAACGGCAGGCCGGCACCACGCCGCGAATGCTGAACAGCCCTTTGGTTGGCTTCAGCCCCACCAGATTATTCAGCCCGGCAGGCACCCGGCCGGAACCGGCGGTGTCGGTACCCAGGGCAAAAGGCACCAGGCCTCTTGCAACCACAGAAGCCGAACCGGAGCTGGAGCCGCCGCTCACCACGTCCGGTTTGAAGCTGTTGGGCACGGCGCCATAGGGAGAGCGGGTGCCCACCAGGCCGGTTGCGAACTGGTCCAGGTTGGTTTTGCCGATGACGATGGCGCCGGCGGCCTTGAGCCTGGCCACGGTGGTGGCGTCTTCTTCCGGAGTATAGGCAAAGGCCGGGCAGGCCGCTGTTGTCTCAAATCCTGCCGCATCAATATTGTCTTTGGCGGCAAAGGGAATGCCGTAGAGCGGCAGGTTGTCGATCTCTCCGCCGGCGTCCTGGAGTTTCTGTTTCAACCCGGCAAGTGCCTCATCCAGGCCTTTTTGATCCAGAAGCGAAATCCAGGCAACGTCTGTTTTGTCCAGGCGGGTCAGTAACTCACCCAGCAATGATTCGGGCGTAGCGCCCTCTTTATAAGCAGTCTGCCAATCTCTGATGGTCCATCCGAGCATTGAAGGCATTGGTCATCCTCATGTGCGTAATCAACTTGTATACATGTGGAATGGCAATGCTTGTGCCATTTGCCAATTTTTCTTGATAGTGACCAGAAAACATAAGGTTATGAGTATTTTTGAGGCACAAGACGGTTCAGGTCTGCCCACATCAGGTGCGGCCGCACCAAAAACGCTCAAGAATGCTGCACTCCGGAGGCGTATTCAGGAGCGCGGATGCCTCTTATTTGCCTTGTATACTAGATAAGCCTCTGTTTTTAATGGAGATATAAGGGTTATGGAACAGCAGATGCAAAGGCCCTGCTGCGTTTGAAGACGAACTGCATACCCAACTAAGAAAAGGACGCCTGAAATGAACCTCAAAAAACACGTGAAACTTGGCCTCTCTGCGCTCGCTCTCTCCATCTCTTTTAACTCCGTTGCAGCGGAAGATCCCATCAAGGTGGGCATCCTGCACTCACTGTCCGGCACCATGGCCATCAGTGAAACCGTTCTGAAAGACACCGTTGAAATGCTGATCGAACAACAGAACGCCAAGGGCGGTGTGCTCGGTCGTCAGATGGAAGCGGTTGTTGTAGACCCGGCCTCCAACTGGCCGCTGTTTGCTGAAAAAGCCCGCGAGCTTCTGGCCCAGGAAGAAGTCGACGTGATTTTCGGTAACTGGACCTCGGTTTCCCGTAAATCCGTACTGCCGGTGGTGGAAGAGCTGAACGGCCTTCTGTTTTACCCGGTTCAGTACGAGGGTGAGGAATCCTCCGAAAACGTCTTCTACACCGGCGCTGCGCCCAACCAGCAGGCGATTCCTGCGGTTAACTATCTGATGAACGAAATCGGCGTGGAGCGCTGGGTTCTGGCAGGTACCGACTACGTCTACCCGCGCACCACCAACAAGATCCTTGAGACCTACCTGATGGACATGGGTGTGGCCAAGGAAGACATCATGATCAACTACACGCCGTTCGGTCACTCGGATTGGCAGAACATCGTCTCCGACATCAAGCGCTTCGGTTCCGCCGGCAAGAAGACCGCCGTGGTCTCCACCATCAATGGCGACGCCAACGTGCCCTTCTACCGTGAACTGGGTAACCAGGGCATCGCGGCCTCCGACATCCCGGTCGTTGCCTTCTCCGTGGGCGAGCAGGAACTCTCCGGTATCGACACCGGCCCGCTGGTTGGCCACCTGGCCGCCTGGAACTACTTCATGAGCGTGGACAACGACGCTAACTACGACTTCATCGACCAGTGGATTGAGCACACCGGCAATGATGAAGCGGTCACCAACGACCCGATGGAAGCGCACTACATCGGCTTCAACATGTATGTGGAAGCGGTCAAGAAGGCCGGCACCACAGATGTTGATGCGGTAAAAGACGCCATCATCGGTGTGACCGTGCCCAACCTCACCGGTGGCTACGCCGCCATGATGCCCAACCACCACATCACCAAGCCGGTGCTGATCGGCGAGATCCAGGACAACGGCCAGTTTTCTGTGGTTTGGGAAACCTCTGGTCTGGTCGCGGGCGATGCCTGGTCTGACTACCTGCCTGGTTCGCGGGACATGATTGCAGATTGGCGCAAGCCGTTGTTCTGCGGCACGTTCAACACCGCAACCGGCACCTGTGGCGCGTCTGCGGGCGAAATGGCCGCTGAAGCCGAGTAAGGCTCAGACGGTAAAGCACCATCGACAGCCGGGGGTAGTTAAGCCTCCGGTTGTTGCCCCGCAACACGCTTGAAACAGACAGGACACTCTCATGAGCATCTGCCGATCGCCCACATTGCTGCTTATCGCCCTGTTTTCCCTGCTATCGCTGCCTGCAACGGCGCAGGAAGACGATTCTGGCAAGGCTCTGCTGATCAATCTCGCAGAGGCGCCGGCCAGTAAAGTGGAAGAGGCGGTGAACGCCATCGTCAGCAGTGGTGATGAAAGAGCCAGGGGCTGGCTCGAAGCCTACGGAAATAACCGCCTGAGCCGGGTAAAAGACACCGGGCAGGTTGTACTGGTACTGAACAACCGGGGCAGGGACTGGGAAATTGCCGATCCGCTGACCGGAGAGAATATGGGTGAAATGTCCCGCCGTGAGCTGGACAGAGTCGCCATCAATAACCGCATACGGGGCCAGCTTGAAGGCATACTGGCCATGCTGGACCTGAATGCCAAAGACCCGGATGTGCGCGAAGCCTCCGCGCAGGACATGATGGGCAAAGTGGATGCTTCCCTGGTCGAGCCGCTTGAGGCTCAGCTGGCGAAAGAAGAAGACGCGGCTGTACGCAACCGCATTGAAGAAGCCCTGGCCATCTACCGGGTGGGCGAGGGCAACCTGGAGGCCGTGGACGTGCTCGCCGGCAGCCTGCATCCCCGGGCCCGCGCCGCTTTGAACGAAGCCGTTCGCGGTGACAACGAGGCGCTGGCTCAACGTGCCGCCAAGGCCCTCGAAAGCATTGAACAGAAACTCCAACTGAACCGCGCCGCCGAGACCCTGTATTTCGGCCTTTCCCTCGGTTCGGTTCTGGTCCTTGCCGCCATCGGCCTGGCCATCACCTTTGGCGTGATGGGCGTGATCAACATGGCCCACGGCGAACTGATCATGCTCGGTGCCTACACCACCTGGGGCATGCAGCAACTCTTCCCCGGCCAACCTGGCCTGGCGCTGATTCTGTCGATTCCCGCCGGGTTCATGGTCGCGGCCACCGCCGGCATCATCATTGAACGCAGCGTAATCCAGTACCTCAAAGGCCGGCCGCTGGAAACCCTGCTGGCCACCTTCGGTATCAGCCTGATCCTGCAGCAGCTGGTGCGCACGGTGATCTCTCCGCAAAACCGCACCGTGGTAACGCCGGACTGGATGAGCGGCTCCCTGGTGATCAACGACGCGCTCTCGCTGACCCTGAACCGCCTCTACGTGTTGGCCTTTGCGCTGATCGTGTTCGCCGGGCTGATGTTGATCATGCGCAAGACCCGCCTGGGCCTGGAAGTGCGCGCTGTTACCCAGAACCGTGCCATGGCGCGCTCCATGGGCATCCGCGCCACCCGGGTAGACATCATGACCTTTGCCCTGGGCTCCGGCGTCGCCGGCCTGGCCGGGGTGGCGCTCTCCCAGCTCACCAACGTGGGCCCGAACCTGGGCCAGAACTACATCATCGATTCGTTCATGGTGGTGGTGTTCGGCGGCGTCGGTAACCTCTGGGGCACGCTCATTGCCGGGCTTTCCCTGGGCACCATCAACCAGCTGCTTGAACCCTGGGCCGGTGCCGTACTCGCCAAGATCATCGTGCTGGTGTTCATCATCCTGTTCATCCAGAAACGGCCGAAGGGGCTCTTCCCCCAGAAAGGCCGGGCAGCGGAGGGTTAAGGTATGTGGTTAACAAGACCCTTACAGGAACGTTCAACCCAGATATTTCTTGGCGTGCTGTTCGCGGCCGTGGTGCTGGTGACCTTCCTTCACCTGTTCATGCCCCAGGACAGCGCCCTGCACGTGAGCGCCTTTACCGTCACGCTTCTTGGCAAATACCTCTGCTACGCCCTGCTGGCAGTGGCCGTGGACCTGGTGTGGGGTTACCTCGGTATCCTCAGCCTGGGCCATGGCGCCTTCTTTGCTCTCGGCGGCTATGCCATGGGCATGTACCTGATGCGCCAGATTGGTGATCGCGGCGTGTATGGCGACCCGATCCTGCCGGACTTCATGGTTTTCCTGAACTGGCAGGAGCTGCCCTGGTTCTGGCACGGGTTCGACATGGCCTGGTTCGCCTTCATCATGGTGCTGCTGGCCCCGGGCCTGCTGGCGCTGGTGTTCGGCTTCCTGGCCTTCCGCTCACGGGTAACCGGGGTGTACCTCTCCATCATTACCCAGGCGCTTACCTTCGCGCTGATGCTGGCCTTCTTCCGCAACGAGATGGGCTTTGGCGGCAACAACGGCCTCACCGACTTCAAAGACATCCTCGGCTTTAACCTGCGTACCGACGCCACCCGCCTCGGGCTGTTCATCGCCACCGGTATCGCCCTGGCCATTGGCTACGTGATTTGCCGGGGCATTGTGACCAGCAAGCTGGGCCGGGTGAGTGTGGCCTGCCGGGATGCCGAGGCCCGTACCCGCTTCCTGGGTTACCGGGTGGAGCGGGTTCAGCTGTTCGTGTTCGTGGTCTCCGCCATGCTGGCGGGTGTGGCAGGGGCGCTGTATGTGCCTCAAGTAGGCATCATCAACCCCAGTGAATTCTCGCCGCTGTTCTCCATCGAGATCGTGGTGTGGGTGGCCCTGGGTGGCCGGGCGACCCTCTACGGCGCGGTGATCGGGGCCATCCTGGTGAACTACGCCAAAACCGTGTTCACCGGCATCATGCCGGACGCCTGGCTGTTCGCCCTCGGTGGCCTGTTCGTGCTGGTGACCGTGTTCCTGCCCAAGGGCATTGCCGGGCTGCTGCAGAAGCGTCGGAAAGCCAGGGAAGATGACGATACCCCCACCGAGCAGGAGGCGACTGTATGAGCTTTTTTCAGGAGCTGACCGACCGCGAGCATGTGTTCGAGTTTTTGACCCAGGTGCAGTCCCCGGTGGACGTGCGCCACGGGCCGATCCTGTATCTGGAAGACGTGAACGTAAGCTTTGACGGCTTCAAGGCCATCAACAACCTCAACCTCACCATCGACGACGGCGAGCTGCGCTGCATCATCGGCCCCAACGGCGCGGGTAAAACCACCATGATGGACATCATCACCGGGAAAACCCGCCCGGACACCGGCTCGGTCTGGTTCGGTAGCCGCCACAATCTGCTGACCATGAACGAGCCGGACATTGCCTCCCTGGGCATCGGCCGCAAGTTCCAGAAACCCACGGTGTTCGAGGCCCTCACCGTGTTCGAAAACCTGGAACTGGCCATGGCGGCGGACAAGCGCGTGTTTCCCACGCTGACCGCCGTGATGAAAGCCGAATACCGGGACCGCATCGACGAAGTGCTGGAAATGATCGGCCTCGAATCCCTTCGGGACCGCCTCGCCGGCATCCTCTCCCACGGTCAGAAACAGTGGCTGGAAATCGGCATGCTGCTGATGCAGAAGCCCCGGCTGTTGCTGGTGGATGAGCCCGTTGCCGGCATGACCGAGCAGGAAATGGAACGCACCGCCGAACTGCTCACCAGCCTGGCTGGCAAACAGTCGGTTGTGGTGGTGGAGCACGACATGGGCTTTGTGCGCTCCATTGCCCGCAAGGTGACCGTGTTGCACCAGGGCAGCGTGCTGGCCGAGGGCAGCATGGACCAGGTCTCCAACGATCCGGAAGTGATCAAGGTGTATCTCGGGGAGGAGGCGTAATGCTGAAAATTGAAAAACTCAACCAGTTCTACGGCGAAAGCCATACCCTCTGGGATCTGGACCTGGACGTGCCACAGGGCCAGTGCACCTGCGTGATGGGCCGTAACGGCGTGGGTAAGACCACCCTGATGAAATGCATCATGGGCGAGGAAACCACCAAGAGCGGCCGCATTGAATTTGCCGGCGACGTGGAACTCACCAAAAAGAAAGTGGAAGACCGCTCCCGGCTGGGCGTTGGCTACGTGCCCCAGGGCCGGCAGATCTTCCCGCTGCTGACCGTGGAAGAAAACCTGCGCACCGGGCTGGCGGTGCGCAAGGACGGCAGCAAGAAAATTCCCGAACGGGTGTACGAGCTGTTCCCGGTGCTGAAAGAAATGCGCCACCGCCGAGGCGGTGACCTGTCCGGCGGCCAGCAACAGCAACTGGCCATTGGCCGGGCCCTGGTGATCGAACCGCGTCTGTTGATCCTCGATGAGCCGGGCGAAGGCATCCAGCCCAACATCGTGGCCCAGATTGGCGAGGTAATCCGAAAGCTCATCGAGGAAGACGGTCTCACCGTGTTGCTGGTGGAGCAAAAGCTTCCGTTTGCCCGCAAATACGCTGACCGCTTTGCCATCCTCGACCGGGGCCGCCGCGTGGCGGACGGTGAGATTGCCGAGCTGACCGATGAACTCATCAAGAAGCACCTGACGGTATGACGGTTTTTGAACGCATCGAACCCGCCCACGACTCCGGCCATCGTTTCGACGCCGGGCGGCACTGGGCCGCGTCCATTGCCCTGGGCTTCGACGCCCGGCCGGATGGCAGCAACACCGCCACCCGGATGACCCATGTACGCCACAAAGGCCCGTTGCGGGTGCAACGTCCGTTTTACCCGGAAGGCCGTCATGGCTGCTGCCACGTGTACCTACTGCATCCGCCGGGCGGATTGGTGAGTGGCGATGCACTGAGTATCGAGGCACGTGTAGGTAAAGACTCGCACACCCTGCTGACCACGCCAGCGGCGGCCAAGCTCTACAAGGCCGACAGCCATGGGGTGGCCTGGGCCCAGCACACCCGGCTGAAGGTGGAGCAGGGCGGCATTCTCGAATACCTGCCCCAGGAAACCCTGGCGTTTGATGGTTCCCGGGGCGAACAGACCACCACCATTGAACTGGAAGCCGGCGCCCGATGCATCGGCTGGGAAATCCTTGCCCTCGGGCGCCCGGCCAGCAAACTGCCGTTTGTTTCGGGCCACCTGGAGCAGAAATTCCGCCTGCTGATGGACGGCCGCCCCCTGTGGCTGGAACGCCAGTTGATGGACCCGAACCACGCCAGGTTCAAAGGCCACTGGGGCCAGGGCGGCGCCACCGTGCAGGCCACCCTCTGGGTGGTCGGCCTGGACGACGAAGCCGCCGCCATTGAAGAACTCAGGGAAACCCTTCCGGAAAGCCACCGCTGGGCGGTGACCCGCCGCCGGGGTGTGGTGCTGCTGCGCTACCTGGGGCAGGAACGAAACGAAGCCTGGGCCCTGTGCCAGCAAGCCTGGGAACTGATCAGACCAAGACTCACCGGCCAGCCTGCCAGCGTTCCCCGAATCTGGCTGACCTGAATAACAAGCAGAATGCGACGCGATCAACGGAGCAAACAACGATGGAATTAACGCCAAGAGACAAAGACAAACTGCTGCTGTTCA
The DNA here is from genome assembly GCF_045057155.1 of Marinobacter flavimaris. Taxonomy (NCBI): domain Bacteria; kingdom Pseudomonadati; phylum Pseudomonadota; class Gammaproteobacteria; order Pseudomonadales; family Marinobacteraceae; genus Marinobacter; species Marinobacter flavimaris. The sequence goes on along the minus strand of NZ_CP171359.1, from coordinate 2,615,284 downwards.
CAGCAGCCCTGCTGGCCGAGCGCCGGAAAGCCAAAGGCCTGAAGCTCAACTATCCGGAAGCCGTGGCCCTGATCAGCGCCGAAATCATGGAAGGCGCCCGCGAGGGCCGCACCGTGGCCGAGCTGATGGCCGCCGGCACCGAAGTCCTCACCCGTGATGACGTGATGGACGGCATCGCCGAAATGGTCGACGAAGTGCAGGTGGAGGCTACCTTCCCCGATGGCACCAAGCTCGTCACCGTCCACAACCCCATCGTGTAAGGAGCGCGCCATGATTCCCGGTGAATACCAGCTCAAAGACGGCGACATCGAACTCTGCGAAGGCCGTGAGCGCATCCAGATAGACGTGGCCAATACCGGCGACCGCCCGATCCAGATCGGCTCTCACTACCACTTTGCCGAAGCCAACCCGGCCCTGGATTTCGACCGTGCCAAGGCCCGTGGCTACCGCCTGGACGTGGCGGCCGGCACCGCCATCCGCTTCGAACCCGGCCAGAGCCGCGAAGTGACGCTGATCCCGTTTGCGGGCGGCCGTGAAATCTACGGTTTCCGGCAGGAAGTCATGGGCAAACTGGAGGGCCAGAAATGAAAATTACCCGACAAGCCTACGCCGACATGTACGGCCCAACCACCGGCGACCGGGTAAGGCTCGGCGACACCGACCTGTGGATTGAAGTGGAAAGCGACGCCGCCCACTACGGCGACGAAGTAAAATTCGGCGGCGGCAAGGTTATCCGCGACGGCATGGGCCAGAGCCAGCGTGCCGATGCCGCCGTGATGGACACCGTGATCACCAACGCCTTGATTCTCGACTGGTGGGGCATCGTCAAAGCCGACGTGGGCATCCAGAAAGGCCGCATCGCCGCCATCGGCAAGGCCGGCAACCCGGACACCCAGCCGGACGTGACCATCGTGATCGGCCCCGGCACCGAAATCATCGCCGGTGAGGGCAAGATCCTCACCGCCGGCGGCATCGATGCCCACATCCACTTCATCTGCCCCCAGCAGGTGGAAGAAGCGCTAATGAGCGGTATCACCACCATGCTCGGCGGCGGCACCGGCCCGGCCACGGGCACCAACGCCACCACCTGCACGCCGGGCCCGTGGCACATTGGCAAGATGCTCCAGGCGGTGGATTCCCTGCCCATGAACATTGGTTTTCTGGGCAAGGGCAACGCCTCCCTGCCGGAATCCCTGGAACTGCAGATCCAGGCTGGCGCCATTGGCCTGAAGCTGCATGAAGACTGGGGCACCACCCCGGCCAGCATCGATAACTGCCTCACCGTGGCCGACAAATACGATGTGCAGGTGGCGATTCACACCGACACCCTGAACGAATCCGGCTTTGTGGAAGACACTCTGGCCGCGTTCAAAGAACGTTGCATCCACACCTACCACACCGAAGGCGCCGGCGGTGGCCACGCACCGGACATCATCACCGCCTGCTCCAAGGATTACGTGCTGCCGTCGTCCACCAACCCGACACGACCCTACACCGTGAACACCATCGACGAACACCTCGACATGCTGATGGTGTGCCACCACCTGGACCCGAACATCCCGGAAGACGTCGCCTTTGCCGACTCCCGCATCCGCCGCGAGACCATCGCCGCCGAGGACATCCTGCAGGACATGGGCGTGATCTCCATGATCGCCTCAGACTCCCAGGCCATGGGCCGGGTGGGCGAAGTGGTGTGCCGCACCTGGCAGACCGCCCACAAGATGAGACAGCAGCGCGGCCTGCTGCCGGAAGACGAAGACCGTGGCGCCGACAACCTGCGCGCCAAACGCTACATCGCCAAGTACACCATCAACCCGGCCATCACCCATGGCATCGCCCATGAAGTGGGTTCCGTGGAAGTGGGCAAGCTGGCGGACCTGGTGCTCTGGAGCCCGGCGTTCTTCGGCGTGAAGCCGGCCACCATCCTCAAAGGCGGCATGATTGCCGCTGCACCCATGGGCGACCCGAACGCCTCGATTCCCACGCCCCAGCCGGTGCATTACCGCCCCATGTTCGGCGCCTTCGGCAAGGCGGCCAGTGCCACCCGCCTGAGCTTTGTGAGCCAGGCGGCAATTGATGCCGGTATTGGCAAAGAGCTTGGCCTGGACAGCCCATTATCCGCCTGCAAGGGCGTACGTGAGGTGCGCAAGGGCGACATGAAACTGAACGACGCGTGCCCGCACATCACCGTGGACCCGCAAACCTACGAAGTGCATGCCGATGGCGAACTGCTCACCTGTGAGCCCGCCACCGAACTGCCCCTGGCCCAGCGCTACCATCTCTTTTAATCAATACAGCTCAAGGCTGTTCTGAGCCGGGTACTGGAGAACTGATTATGTTGGAACTGACAAAACGCCTGAGCGAACAGGAAGCTGCCGAAATCGACAGCTCCGAAATCCTCGATAACCTGATTTTGCCGTACGAGCTGCGCATCCGTGGCCGCCTGCGCGCCACCACCCAGACCAGGGTGGACGTGGGCCTGTTTCTTGATCGCGGCCCCGTGCTGCGGGACGGCGACCTGCTACTGGCAAAAACCGGAGAGATCATTCGCATCCGCGCGGCCGAGGAACAGGTGGTCACCGCCCGAATCGAAAACGGCCAGCCCCTGGCGCGCCTGTGTTACCACCTGGGCAACCGCCACGTGACCCTGGCCATCGGCATGGACGACAAAGGCGCCTACGTGCGCATTACCCCGGACCACGTGCTGGAAGAACTGGCGGAACGCCTGGGTGCCACACTTGTGCACCACACCGCGCCATTCGATCCGGAACCCGGAGCCTACACCCAGGCCGGGTATTCCCATGGAAACGGGCACAGCCACGGCCATTCCCACGGCCATTCCCACGGCCACAGCCATTCACACGATCACGACCACGGGCACAGCCATGGCCACAGTCACAGTCACAAACACACCCACTGAGGCCGCCACCCCGCAGGTGGACGACCTGGCATTGCTGGGCCTGATGCAACTGGTCAGCCCCGCACTGCCCATCGGCGCCTTCGCCTGGTCCCAGGGCCTGGAAAGCGCCTTCGAACTGGGCTGGGTGAACAACGAAGCCGAACTGGCCCAGTGGATTGAAGGCGTGCTGGAAGACGGCCTCAGCCGCTGCGAACTGCCCCTGCTGGTGCGTTTGCAGACCGCCTGGGCCGAAGGTGATGCCATTGCGCTGGCAAAGTGGAACGACTGGCTGCACGCCACCCGGGAAACCGCCGAACTGAGCGACGAAGACACCCGCCTCGGCGGCGCCCTCGTTACTCTCTTGCGCAACCTGGAGCTGCTGCCAGAGCCACACCTGATTCCGGAAGAGCCCGGCTACATCACCATGTTCGCCTGGGCCGCCCATAAACGCTTTTTACCGGTGCGCCAGACGCTGCTCGGCTTCGCCTGGGCCTGGCTGGAAAACCAGCTCGCGGTGGCCTGCAAGGCATTGCCCCTCGGCCATACCGCCGCACAGCGCATTATCGAACGGCTGCGGCCGCAACTGGCGGTGGCGGTAGACACGGCCCTGGAACGAAACGATCACGAACTCGGGCCCATCCTGCCGGGACTGGCGCTCGGAAGTGCACTGCATGAAACACAGTATTCACGGCTTTTCAGAAGCTGAATAACAATTGAGGAGATCTGCCATGACACATTGTCTGAGAGTTGGAGTGGGTGGCCCGGTTGGTTCCGGCAAAACCGCCCTCTTGCGCCAGTTGTGCAAAGCCCTGCGGGATCACTACGACATCGCCGTGGTGACCAACGACATTTACACCCGGGAAGACGCCGACTTCCTCCTGCGCCACGAAGCCCTGGCCGCAGACCGCATCCTCGGCGTGGAAACCGGGGGCTGCCCCCACACCGCCATTCGCGAAGACGCCTCCATGAACCTGGCGGCCATCGACGACCTGCAAAACCGCCACCCGAACCTGGAACTGGTGCTGGTGGAATCCGGCGGCGACAACCTTTCCGCCACCTTCAGCCCGGAACTGAGCGACCTCACCCTCTACGTGATCGACGTCTCCGCTGGCGACAAGATCCCCCGCAAAGGCGGCCCCGGCATCACCAAATCCGACCTGCTGATCATCAACAAGATCGACATCGCGGAACAGGTGCACGCCTCCCTGGATGTGATGGAGCGGGACAGCAAGAAAATGCGCGGCGAACGCCCCTTCGTGTTCACCAACCTTTACGACGGAGTAGGGCTGGAGACGATCATCAGCTTCATTCTGGAGCGGGGCATGCTGCCGGAGCGCCGGCCTGAGAAGCTTGCCGAGACTGCTTAGAGAAACCGGATTTTGAGATTTAAACGAACTACGGAGAGAAAACTATGCAACTGACTAACCGATTGACTATGACTGCCGGCCTGCTACTGATCTCAGGTGCTGCCTTTGGTCACGCCGGCCATGAAGCACTTGGTGATGGAGTGCATATTGAATACTTCCTGGCGGCTGGTGCTGCGGTTGCTGCTGGCATCTACGCGCTGATGCGGCATAAACGAGGCGGGCAGGATTGAGGAGAGACCTAGACTGATTTGCTCCTTATTGGTTTGAAAAGCCGCTCCTGATTCGGGCGGCTTTTCCGTTTTTGAATTACTAAATTTTACGTCCGAAGGGTAGGAAGTTACCTTACGATTAGGCTAGTGTGTATTCAGAAGAAACGGACTGACGCCGCTGTTAAGGATAACGGATGGACCACACCCAGCTACTGCACACCCTCCAAAACGCCATTCCAACGGCCATCTGGTATCTGATTCCGTTCTTCCTCGTTGCGGCGGTCATCAAATCGCCTTGGTTCAAAGGCAGAGCCGGGGAAGCGGTGGTTAACCTTTCCGCCAAACTCTTTCTCGATAAAACCCGTTACCACCTAATCAAGAATGTCACCCTGCCCACGGAAGACGGCACCACCCAGATCGACCACATCATCGTTTCCCGGTACGGGGTGTTTGTGGTGGAAACCAAGAACATGAAGGGCTGGATCTTCGGTAACGCCAAACAGCGGTATTGGACACAGAAGATCTTCAAGTACTCGCAGAAATTTCAGAACCCGCTGCACCAGAACTACAAACACGTTAAGACACTGCAAAGCCTGTTGGAGCTGAGTGATGAGCAGGTGTTTTCGGTAGTGGTCTTTGTGGGGGATTCGACGTTCAAAACGCCAATGCCGGAGAACGTGACCCACGGTGGTGGGTATGTCCGCTATATCAAAGCCCAAACCGAGCAGCGGCTGTCGGATGTTGAGGTTCAGAAGGTAATCGAAGCCATTGAATCCGGGCGGCTGGCGGCTACGTTCAAAAATCACAGATATCACGTCAAGCATGTGAAGGAGGTCGTGGCGAAGAAAAACAGTGAGCCACGATGCCCGAAGTGCCAGGGTGAGATGGTAAAGCGCACGGTGAAGCGTGGAGAGAATATTGGGAAGGACTTTTATGGCTGCAAGGCATTTCCCAAGTGCCGGGGGATGGTTGGTGCTTCGTTATTGCAGAAACGAAGCTCTCAAATGATTACGGAGCGACCAGAATGTTAACGCAACGGAGCGTATTGATTTAAGTGGTTTAACTGGCGAAATCTGAGTTTTTGGTTCTGAGCTTTTATTGACGCTCAAATGATTCCAATAAAGAAGCGCGCTATCTATTTACTGTTAGGCTTAAATTATGTTTTTCCACATCGACGAGTCAGGGAATACAGGCAACAATCTTTTTGACGAAGCTCAACCTCGACTAAGCTATGGGGTGCTCTCTAGCAAGAGAAACGTCGATGCACTGTGCCTTTCTACACATAAAAAGATATTAAAGGAAATTGGCCAACCTCAAATACATGCAAATGAGCTAGGGTTTGGTGGTCTCGTAAAAATAGCTGATCACTTGATCGAACTTCAGGAAAGGATGGAATTCGACTTCGACTACTATTTTATCGAAAAGCCTGATTATGCGCTTGTTTTGTTTTTTGATGCAGTATTCGATGCTGGACTAAATGAGGCAGTCAAGTGGGATGTTTATTGGACTCCCATGAGATACCTTGTAATTCACAAATTATCTATCTTGTTCGATGAAAAGCTACTTCGCGAGTCGTGGCGCTTATGCATAGCAAAGCGAATAGAAAGATATACCGATGACATTGTCAATCTGCTTTCCGAAGTGCGAGACCGCGTTGTCCAGTCTGGGCTGGACGCTCGCTCTGTAGAAATCATCGTTGATGCGATGAATTATGGGATTGCGAATCCACTGCATTTAGACTTTGGTCACCCAGATCAAAAGATGATTTCTCCAAACGCAGTGGGCTTTCAGTTTGTGGTTTCATGTATTGCTCGTCGGGTTCGAAAGAAAAGGCGAAAAAGAGCTAACTCAATAATCGTCGATAGACAGAATCAATTCAATAATGCTCAGATTGGAACCCATTACAACCTTTCAAGAATTTCTGAGGGAATTAGGAAGGCGCCTCAGAAAGAGAAGGACATTTATCTTAATCATCCACTTTTTTCTACATTTGAAAAATCTGAAATATTGAACGAGGGCCTTTCTGATAAAGAGCTCACGATTTCAAAGAGTTCGGATTCTATAGGTTTGCAAATCGTTGATGTCTATCTCTGGATAGCAAATAAAATAGTTTCCGGACAAGAGTTGCCTTATGAACTTTGGAATCTATGGTCCATGTTTGTTGACAGGAGTACTATTGATGGTATTTCTTTAGATGGTATGGCGGCGCGATTTAAAACTTTTGAGAGGACATTGCCAAAGCTAGAAGAGCTATCTGAGGAACAAAAAAAGGTAGTAGCACAGTCTGTAGAAGCACACCGAAAAAAAGTTCAGGCGCTTGGAAGCGATAAACATTCTGAAGCCTAACAAATCGCGTCACTCGGAGGTTCTGTATCCCTGTTCAATGGAAACAATATTCGGGTAAAGTACCCGCACCGTCGACCAGGTGGCGGAATTAAGATTGTAATCCAGAATTCATCAGAGCATGGGACTGAAGAATATTCCGCTCAACACGTAGTTGATAACAATATCAGGATCATTGGCCGCGTATTTTGGTGGTCAGTACTGAGGTAGGAGGAAATGGATGTTCACCCGCCAGCAGGTCAGGGACCATATCAGGCACCCAAAGGCCGTCCGCTCCATCGTTTTTAGACCCGCCAGCAAATCGAGGGATATGCCGAAGTTCCTCAACATGAAGAGTCGTAGGGTCGAACACACAGATTTAATGGATGCTGGTGGGAACTACCGAGCTTTGTTTCTATGGCGAGATGGCGCCTACTTTGACAAGCGAAAATTCTCAGCTTGGCTATTCTTATCGCAGGGTGAAGATCTTATTCCAATCGCAAGAATGGACTATCACCCGTCGCACAAAGGGTTTCACGTCCATTTCAACTGTGAGGATGGCCGTGATTTAACCAATAGAGCTCTTCCAGGAGTCAAGGAGTTGGCTTTCGGTAAAACTCGACGGTTGGACCCGAAATTGGATATTGATCGTATTAATTTGGTCGACCAAGCTCTAAAATGCCTTGGCATTTCGTTGCCCAGCGAGCAGGGAGGGCTGTTCTAATGGACACAAAACAACTTCAGTCGGAGCTATGCAAAGGCTTCTATATTCGTCCGACAGAAGCCGGAGGTGTATCCATTTCCACGCCTTTCACCTATGACGACGGTGACAGCGTTGTTCTATTCGTTTTGCCTATATCCGACGGAACCTTCCGAATAGACGATAACGGCGAGGCCGCATTTCGGCTGATGACGGATGGCGTCAGCATCGAAAAAGGCAAGCCCCAGGCTTGGATCAAATCTTTGGAGTTCAGTCACCAGGTATTTTGGGACGAGGTGGACGAAGAGTTATTTGCTGTAGCTAGTTCAGCTGCTGAGGTGGCTGACGCGGCAATGCGTGTAGCAGAGTGTTCCGCGCAGATGCAGGTCCTGTCTGCGTTTCGGCAGGATCGCAAGATATCTGACTTCAAAGATCAAATCATGAGTGTTCTTCGGGAAGTGGAGAAGGAAACGCAGATTGAAGCTCGCTATGACTTCGCTGCTGACCCGAACCAGCAGATCTTTGTCGACGCTTACTTCATGTCGAAAATTCCGATTTCCGTTGTGGTTGCAACCTCTGGCGAGCGCTTAATGGAAGCGGAGCTACTGTGGAGCATGAGCCAGCAATTGAAGGATCCCATGCGGGTAATCGCAGTGTTTGAAGATATGACGAAATTCAGCGACAAGCAGTTGGCGCGGGCTAGTTATTACACAGATAAAGCCGTTCCTTGGAAGGGCATGCCTGCAGCCTTTCGTAAGCTTATGACAACGGAAGTTACCGGAAAACACTGATGTGGAAGTTGCTTCTGGTGTTTTCCTCTTGCCAAGGAAATTAGGTGCCCAATGAAAAATGAATCTGCTGACGATATGTGGGCGGAGCTGAAGTCCAGCAAACCCAAGATGATATTCATGATCGTCTTGGTTGTTGGTGCTCTGGCCGGTGTTTTCAGCAAAAGCTTCCAGATCCCCGGTTTTCAGGCCGAACACCTAAGCCTGTCCTATGACCAGATGATGGATCAGATCTATACTTCTGGTCTCACGTCAGCCCAGGAAGCTGAAAAGAAATCCCAGTTCGTCGGCAAGCGCGTGACCTGGACGGGGACCGTTATCGATGTTGAGCCGGGCTACCGGGGCAATAGGATTGAGCTTAGCGACGGGGATCAAAGAGCGCTGGCCGATTATTTCCTTGAGGAAGTCCCCGACAATCAGGCGCTCTCACTCTCCCAAGAAGACGTCATCCGCTTTACAGGAACGATCGATAGATTCACCGATGGAGTGCTTACCGGATATGTCCATTTTACTGATGTCGATTTAAAGTAACTCCCTGCTTTATTTGCAATACTCCGACAGCTTTAATATCTATCTATTTGCGCTTTGTCCTCAATTTTCTGAAAACCGGGACAGATCTATTAATGCGGTTATTTGGGCAAGTTGGCGCGCTTTTCCGGAGACATTCCCTTTTCCCATTCAGCTTCCTCTCCCGGCGCTGGCAAAAACCGCCCAAACTCGATCATCTGGGTGGCCGGAACGTCTTGCAGATAGATCCAGACATTTTCAGCTGTGATGTCCACGATTTGGGCAATTTCTTCAAGCATCTGGCTCATCAGGGCTTGTTTGATCTGGGTGGTTCTGCCCTCCCGAACCAGGCCGTACACATACACCTCAGGCGCGGTGTTCACTCTGCCACCCACAAAGTGATCGCCCTCATTGGCCGCATAAAACAGAACCTGGGCAAAGAACCGGGGAGCGCCGGTTTGGGCGTTGTGGGCCGTTGTGATGGCCTCGGCGATCTGTGATTTCTGCTGCGGCGACAGAGACAGATTCGCGACCGTGACGGTGCGGAGTCTGTCAACGTAGATGTCGCGTTTAAGTCATCAGCTCTTTAACAATTGGCCGCCTTTTCCGGGTTCAGAGTGACTGATTCCGGCAAGCTGAAGTTTCGGATATCACCAGACCAGCGACGCGGGTTCTCGGCTTTCGCCGCTTCGATAATCTGTTTTCGCTGGGCCAGGATCTGATCAGCTTCGCCCGTATGGCGTTGCTGAGGTGTTACGTAGTTCAAGGCGCTGTGTCGGTGCTCGGTGTTGTACCAGCGCACGAACGCCAGTACCCATTTGCGGGCCTCCTCGATCGTTCTGAAGCCGTTTACCGGGAACCCCGGGCGGAACTTCAGGGTTTTGAACAACGACTCCGAGTAGGCATTGTCGTTACTGACCCGGGGGCGACTGTTCGAGGGCGTAATACCCAGATCGTACAGTTTCTCCAAGAAGGTCGAGGCCTTCATGGGGCTGCCATTGTCGGAGTGCAGCACTAGAGGCTTGTCCTTCGTCGCCAGGTGTTCACGCCAGTAGGCCTTCTCGATGAACTCGCTGGCAAGCTCGCCGGTCTCACTGTGATAGACCTCGTGACCGACGATCTTGCGGCTGTATACGTCCAGCATCAGATACAGGTAGAACCAGGTGCCTTTTGCTGGCCCCGGCAGCCATGAGATATCCCACGACCACAGCTGGTTCGGTTCTGTGGCCTTGTGTGTAGTTGCCCTGCGCTTGCTCTGGGGCGCTTTTTGCCGACCTCTGGGGTGTACTTGATCCTTCTCCCGCAGAACCCGATAGAAGGTGGATTCCGAGGCCAGGTAGCGACCCTGATCCAGTTGATCCGCAACGATGAAGGCCGGCGGACAGCTTCGATATTCCTTCTGGTTGCACAGTGAGACCACGGCCTGACGCTCCGCCTCCGAGAGTTTATTGGTGGGTGCTGGTCTGGGCACCACCGGTCGTTGATCGGCGCTGACGGCCTTATCTGCCGTCCAGCGCTGATAAGTGCGTATACTCAGGTTCAGCAAGGCGCAGGCCTTGACCAGCCGGGCTCCGTTACCCTGAGCCTCTTGGATCAGGGTAACCGCCTGCTGGCGATCCGGGAGGCTGGTCATTCGTCCTCGTCTTTGGGGCCCCAGATCGCCTCGGCTTTTTTTGACAGCGTCAGCAGTGCAGCCGTTTCTGCCAGAGCTTTTTCCTTGCGTCGCAACTCGGCTTCGAGTTTTTTGACTCGTTTTTTCTCAGCCCTGGCCGCTTGCCGATTCTGCTTGGCCTGTTCATCCGACAGGGCATTGGCTCCCATGCAGGCGGCTTTCCAGGTTTCGATTTGTTCCGGGTAAAGGCCGTTCCTACGGCAATATTCACTAACTTCCGCCTCCGTCATCGGGGCGGTTTCCAGAACAATGCGGAACTTCTCTTCGCTACTCCACTTGTCTGGATGAGCTGAATTCGATGGCAAAACGGCACCTCGTCCTCTGGCGGCTTTACGCCAATTGTACAAGGTTGCGGTACTGATGCCTTCCTGGCTGGCCAACTCGGCAACAGTCAGACTGTGAGGTGGGGCCATCTTCTGGAGAATGGCTTCTTTACGTTCCGGTGAATAATGGGGCATGGTTGTCCTCTGAAATATTCAGGCGACAACTACGCTGACACATAGGGGGTGTAAGTGGGCATGGGAAACTCCTGCCATGGGTTGTACGTTTGCACTGGATCTCGCCACTATTGGAGTGAGGCGGGTTTGTTTCACTATAGCAACGCTTATCTGCCGGGCCCCGGCGATTTACGCTGCCGATCACGGTTGGACGGTTGCAGGTACGTGAAGACAGTGTGGTTGGTGAGATTATTGAACTGGCGGTTTGATCAGATGGGGGAGCCGTGACATGCTCCGGTTTCTGCAGGTTTCAAATTCGACTCTCACCTAAGTCGATATACCGCCGAGTTAAATAGGGAGAAGCCTTTAAGGGCCCCGCCTGCCGTATTCGCAACCTTCGGTACGACAATTAACGGAAAACCGGGACAGATTTATTTTTGACTAGGTGACAGGACAGTCACAAGATAATTAAGAGGAAACACAATGCAAAAAAGGAACGCAGTAGCCCTTTCGGCTGTTCCGGATCTGGTTTTCCATCCGGTTGTTGTCGATGGGCACTGCGCCATCGTCCAGGTAGCGCGTGATGCAGTGTATCGGCAAGCGGTTTGGCTCTGGTTTGTCGGATTTTCTAGCGCTTATCCGGTGGCAGGTCTTTGGTTTCCCGCTCGATTTCGTAGAGGGGTTCTACCCCGTTACTGCGGACACTTCTAAAAAGAGGCACAATATGCCAAAGGACTGTTAACGTCCTCCGGGCTGCACGCAGCATGCCCAGAGAACGGATCGTCCATCGAATTTACAAACCTAAAAATGCGCTGGTTTCGGCTTCGGTTCCCTGTGGAGTTGCGACCACAGAATAGGTATATTCACACACAGACTCGCTACCATCGATAGACCAAGACAACGTAATGGTTTCCGCGAGTTCTCCAATAAATGCACCTTGCTCTGAATCCCAAGTGTATGACTCGCTGATATCAAAGACATTTTCAAAGATGTCACCCGGTTCGCCCGTTGGATCAGCTTCCGTTTCTTGATAGGTCTTACCAACCGTCAGAGTCGACTGAGTGAAATCCAGAAGCCAGAATGATCCGGGCTCAGAGGCGTCACTGGTTACGGTAACCTCTGTCCCGTCTCGAGACCACGTCTGGGTTTCGGTTCCTACTTCACCCACGGTTGGGCCCCCGCCCGAATCACACTGCATGGTCGCAGACTCGGTTTCAAAAAGATCACCCTGAGAGTACGCAGTCAGCTCGGCTTCCCAGCTTACCGTAAGCTCTGGATTAGCATTTTGCTCAGCGACATAGGCCTCAGCATCACTTTTATTTAGAAAATTTAGAAATTGCTCCGAAGCGGGGCACTCTAAAGCTGCCAGTTCCGTGTCCGCGGAGCACGCGTAAAATGCCTGCCGGTCAGAATCAAAAGATTTGCGAGCGATGTATTCTCCAAAACCTGGCCAGAAGATAACCCCAGAAGACAGCACTTCATAACTTCCGGTTTCGATATCCGTTCCGGTCCCGCAAAGATCCAGTGTGTAGCTGGTGCCATCGAAAGACGTTTCTTCCACTAACCAGTCAGGCCCGCAGTCCTCAGGTTCCTGTAGAGCGGCGTACCAGGTTAAGTTTTGAAGTTCGCTCTCAGTAAAGGCAAGCGCCCTCGGTTGTGTCGCCGGATCTTTCAGGAAGGTGGTTGGTTCTTCGCTATTAGGATTGAACACAATTGACGTGTCAGATATCGATGCGCTGATCGTGCTTGGAGATCCCACGCCATTGACAGGTCCGGTATCGCCGTTGTTGTCGAATAAACCGGTAAAAGTGATCGCGTCCGAACCCGGTGAAACAGAGTAAGTGCCCCATTCCATGCCTGACGTTTCTGGCTGCTCATCGAACGGTGCCTGCTCGTCGATTTCCATGTGCACGTAGGTGCCATCAGCGAAAAAGATGAGCGCGAGGGTATCGTTGAAGTCGGCAACATTAGCAACTTTCCAGATCCCGACAAGCTCGTCCATGGTCTCTGAGGCTGAGCGGGAAAAGACTGTGGACTCACCGTCATCGATACTTGAATTCCCGTTTTCGTCGATTTCAAAGGTGAGTTGATCACCAGATACTCTGGCGAAAATATCGAGACCGCCATTCACACTGCTCGTGAGGCCAGTGTCGAGGTTCCGATCGAAATCGATGTCGACGGTCAGAGCTCTCGTCTCTGGATCGAGCGAATATGTTCCCCATTCCATACCTGATGTCTCAGGTTGCTCGTCCAAAGGCAGCTCTTCATCCACTTCAAGGTGGACGTATGTGCCATCTCTGAAGAAGACGAAGGCCAACAGTTCATTGTCGGTATTTTCATTCACCCATATACCGTTAATGCCAAGGTTCGCAACAAATTCGACGCCTTCGCCCACCAAAATGCCCTCGAAATGCTCAAGAGCCTCGCTGGTGCTGATGAGACTGGTAGTCGGAGAGCCAGAGTTTTCGACTAGGACCTTAACTGCCGTCAAGTTTTGAAACTCACTTTCACTGATAAAGAAATCAACTGGGGTCGCGTTGTCTTTAGCCAACTGATTGATGGTGATTCCAGTACTTGTAATGCCGTCGTCATCTAAGCTTTGGAGCAGGCGAATGATATTGATGACAGTGGGGTCGGAGGTGTCGGTAGAGCCCGCGAGGTCCAAAGGAGTGACTTTTTCAGTGGCGGGCGCAGGCGGAAATTCAAGGTCGCCGATGAAGAAAGTAACGGTCTCGCCCTCAAGGTACTTGAACTGACCATTAGCATTGGTCACGCCATCGGGAATAGATTCTGTGCGGTATCCGATGTTAGCGACTGGGCTGTCGATAAACCGGCCGGTCGAAGTGGAGGGCTCTGATACAGGAGGTGAGCCATCTGATGACGAGCCTCCGCCACCACAGGCAGTAAGTAAAAACTGGCCCAGGACAAGAGCTCCCATCCCTGACAATCCTTTCATGGGTTTTCCTCTCTTTAATTGTCGAATTCGCTCAATAATTCGTGCCGCCTGATCTCGTCCGCCGAACCAAGTGCTTGGACGTACAGTTTTTAGACACAAACCAATTAAAAATGACAGATTTTGTGATGCATTTAACATCCACACAGGGCGCCAGGCGTATTAATAAACTGGCATGCACTGGTGACGGCGAAACTCTGCGCCATCCAACAGACTCGTGGAGTAAAGCGACGTTCACGCGGTTCACCTGTGGCTTCAAATTAACCAAAACTCAGGCTATCCACATACATCAAATGGAGTATGCGCACTCATTGCCAAGGAGACAGACCAAGCATGATGGATAAAAGCTCAGTGCTAGATCTGGTCGGGGAGATCTATGAAGCTGCCTATCGACCAGAACACTGGGTAAGCGTGATTCAGCAATTATGCGCAGCGCTAAACGCAAAATCTGCCGGCATTTTTTGCGAAGACTATGTCGAGAAACGTCGCACTCTGTTGGCAGCGCACGGGTTACCGGCGTTGAGCAGCTACTCTTATCGACTCGGACTTGGTCGGTATGACCACGCCTATCGAGTAATGCTGGAAAAAGCGGAGGGTGCAAGCTCAACGATTATTGATCATCAAAAAGTTAAAGAAGATCATCCTATGTACTATCGGCTACTGCTAAAGCCGAATGACGTAGGCTATGTTGCAGGTTTGAATATTTTCAAGAATGCCGAGTGGCACGTGGGTCTGGGGATACATCGATCATTTGAGGCAAACCCATTCAGTGAAGAAGACCTCCATCTCATCCAGCTTCTACACCCTCACTTCCAAAGGGCACTCAAAATCCAGCGCGCCTTCCAAGCTATCAAGAGCCACAATCAGAGCATGAAAGCGGCTTTATCTCACTTGGCAATGGGTGTGGCTCTGGTCAAAAAAGATTTAACCATAGTGTTTCTGAACGAATCAGCCAAAACCATTCTCGACTATCACCCTGCCCTTGGAGTAAAAGATGGGCAATTGAAGGCGTGGAAGAACGAGCACCAACTTGAGCTGAGCGAGGCGATTGAACATTCTATACAGTCCGAGTCCAACGAGACGAAATACAATGCACGAGCAATTAGCCTCCATCATTCGGAGGCTTTGGCACCTTTGTCCTTAATCTGCGGCGAAAAATCAGAGGCACCTGTTAGTGGCCAATTAAAATGACCCACTACTGGCCATTTATTTTGACCCACCCCCGGGTGGCCGTCAGGCCACAGAACCAGCTACTGTCCCCCGCTTTTATCGATAGCCGGGGGCATGTCAGTGAAGGAGTGGGTTGTGATACACAAAATCAAGGCACTGCACGATAACGGCAAAGGGTTGTCGATCCGCGCCATCAGTCAGGAACTGGGGCTGTCCCGCAATACCGTCCGCAAGTATCTGCGGATGAATGAGAACGCGATTTCAGAACAGATTGAAGATCCCTCACGCACCAAGCGCCTCGATGATCACCGGGATTATCTGGTGCATTTGCTCAAGCAATTCCCCAAGCTCAGCGCCGTCAAGATTGCCCGTAAGCTTCAGGCAAAGGTCGGCGACTTACCGGCCTCAGACCGTTCCATTCGCCGTTATGTGCGAGTGCTCAAGGAGGAAGTGGCCTCGGCCCAGATGCGCTATTACGAGCCCATTCTGGAGGATGTGCCCGGTGTTCAGTGTCAGGTGGACCCCGGTGAGTTGCGCGGCGTGCTGATCGGTGGCGAAGAACGCACGCTGCATTTTGTGGTGTTCGTGCTGTCGTACTCGCGGTTGATGTACGTGGGCCTGGCCTTCCGCCCGCTGGATACCCAGACGTTTATCCAGCTCCATGACGAAGCCCTGCGGTACTTCGGTGGCCTGCCGGATGAGTGCGTTTACGATCAGACCAAGCTGGTGGTGATCAACGAACAGTACCGCGAACTGACGCTCAACCAACGGTTTCATGAGTATGCCACCACGGCTGGATTCCGGATCCATGCCTGCGAAGGCTATGACCCGGAGAGCAAGGGCAAGGTGGAAGCCGGTGTTAAGTACGTCAAGCAGGATTGCCTCTACGGTGAAGTCTTCCGGGATCAGGAACACGTGCGTCAGCACGTGCAGGACTGGGTTGAGAGCGTGGCCAATGTCCGCATCCACGGCACCACCGGCGAACCACCGCGGGAACGCTTCGAACGGGATGAGCGAGAACATCTGGAGGCCTACCTGTCACCGGCTTGCGTACAGCCTGTGGCCCGCGAGACACGGCAGGTGGACAAGACCGGCCTGATCGCCTGGAAGGCCAACAAGTACTCCGTGCCCATGGCCTGGCAGCAGGCCCGGGTGGGCGTTCTGGAGTCCGGCAGTCAACTCCATATCAGCGACCTGAACACGGGCGAAGTCATTGCCAGTCATGCGCTGTGCGCCGACAAGGGCAAGGTGATCAAGAACACCCATCACTACCGGGATCATGCCCAGCGCGTGAACAAGCTGGAAGCTGGTATCAACGCCCTGATCAGCGACGAGACCGGGCACCGGTTGTGTCAGCAGCTCAAGCGCTCCGAGCCCAAGATCTACAAGGATCAGTTGGTGGCTGCCCGTGACCTGCTCAAGCGCCATGCGCCGGTGGATCCAGAGTTGATCACAGCGCTGGCAGAACGCCCCGGCATGACGGCCACACGACTGCAAAACTACCTGGAAGCAGCCCAGGCGGCCGTTCTGCGGGAGCGACAGCCGGAATCGTTACCGGAACCCAAGCAGGCATTGGATCTGAGCGCCTACCAGCGTCTTGGCCGCTCCAGTGGCCAGGGGGTGACCCATGAGCCAGCTTGAACAGACTGTAGCCCGTTACCGCAGCCTGCGCCTGAGCGCAGCCGCCGATGAACTAATCAACCTGCTGGCCGAGGCAGAAGCCAACGAGATGTCCTATCTCAGCTTCGCGGATCGGCTTGCCGAACACGAACTGGTTCAACGGCAGGACAAGCGCATCCACCGGAATCGGAAGATGGCCGCGTTCCCCGCCGAGAAGCGCCTTGAGGGCTTCGACTACCGGCACCAGACCACCATTAATAAACGCCAGGTGAACGCCTTGCTGGACTTCCAGTTCCTCGACGAACGGAACAACCTGGTGTTCATTGGCCCGCCGGGTGTGGGCAAGACCCACCTGGCCATCGGTATTGGCCACAAGGCAGTGGAAGCTGGTTACCGGGTATTGTTCCGCAATGCCCTGGATCTGGTGGAAGAGCTGGAACTGGCCGAGATGAAGGGTGAGCTGAAAAAACGGGTCAGCGCCCTGGCCAAATACGACCTGCTGATCATTGATGAGCTGGGTTACCTGCCCATGACCCGGCAGGCCCGCTACAATCTGTTCCAGTTGATCAACAGCCTGTACGAATACCGGTCGATCATCTTGACCACCAACAAGGACTTCACCAGTTGGGGCGAGTTCTTCCACGACGACAACGTGGCGGTGCCGATCATTGACCGGGTCATCCACCATTCGCACATCTTTATGTTGGGAGGAGAAAGCTATCGACTGAAGCAAAAAGCCACAAGATAGACTATGAAAGGTGGGTCAATTTTATTGGCCAAAGGTGGGTCAAAATAAATGGCCATTGACAGCACCTGGCGAGGTTTCGCTTGTAAGTATGCAAGACGTCGCGCTCCTTTTTATAAGCGATCCTGAGACCAATATCCGCGTCTCCGCCGATGTCTTAAAACAACTTTACGAGCTCACCCCTGCAGAAACCAAATTGGCGATCGGACTTCTCAATGGCTTGAACCTGGGAGAAATCGCTGAGCTAAACGGTAATAGCGTAACAACGCTTAGAGTTCAGTTAAGAAGTATCTTTGATAAAACGGGAGTGAAAAGACAACAGGAGTTGGTAAGACTTCTTGTCATGCTATCTGTTAACCGATCCGATTAAACGGCGATCACCAGACCCACATCGGCGATTTGTAGTGGTCAGCTAATCCAGGAAAACCGGGACAGATTAGGGAAACCGGGACAGATTTATTTTCGGGTGAGGATAACGGATCTGGTCGCGCGGCTTGACTGAGGGTGGGAGCGTTGAAAACCGCAACAGACCTATCATTGCGGTTATTTGGGTAAACTGGCCCGCTCTTCCGAAGACATCCCCTTTTCCCACTCAACTTCCTCCCCCGGTGCTGGCAAAAACCGCCCAAACTCGATCATCTGGGTGGCCGGAATGTCCTGCAGATAGATCCAGACTTTCTCAGCTGTGATGTTGATGATTTGGGCGATTTCTTCAAGCATCTGGCTCATCAGGGCCTGTTTGATTTCGGTGCTTCTGCCCTCCCGCACCAGGCCGTGCACATACACCTGAGGCGCGGCGTTCACTCTGCCACCCACAAAGTGATCGCCCCCACTGGCCGCAGAAAACAGAACCTGGGCAAAGAACCGGGGCGCGCCGGTTTGGGCGTTGTGGGCCGCTGTGATGGCCTCGGCGATCTGTGATTTCTGCTGCGGCGACAGAGACAGATTCGCGACCGTGACGGTGTAAGTGGGCATGGGAAACTCCTGCCATGGGTTGTGCGTTTGCACTGGATCTCGCCACTATGGGAGTGAGGCGGGCTTGTTTCACTATAGCAACGCTTATCTGCCTGGCCCCGGCGATTTACGCTGCCGATCACGGTGGGGCGGTTGCAGGTGAGTGAAGACAGTGTGGTTGGTGAGATTATTGAACTGCCGGTTTGATCCGGAAGCAATGAGCTATCCTGAGACTCTCGACCTTCAAGCATGCGAGCCAAACAATGATCGAAACGCCCCTGGAATTTCAGAGCGATGGTACAACCTGTCGCGGTGTTCTCTATACGCCGGATGCCGGCAGTAAAGGTTTACCGTGTGTCGTCATGGCCCATGGTTTTGGGCTGACTCATGCCAGTGGTCTTGCACCGTTCAAAGAAGCTTTCTGCAATGCGGGTTATGCAGTGTTTGCCTTTGACTACCGCCATTTCGGCGACAGTGATGGCCAGCCACGCCAGACGCTGAGCCCCCGGAAGGAAGTGGCGGATTGGCTGGCGGCACTGAATTTTGCGCGGCAGCTGGATCGTGTCGATGGCAGCCGCATCTGCCTGTGGGGAACGTCGTTTTCCGGCGGGCTGGTGATTGCGGCCGCGGCAAAGGATGGAAGCGTGCAATGCACCATCTCCCAATGCCCGATGATGGATGGTTTGGCGTCGTTGCTGGGGGTTGTCGGTTATGCCGGCTTCATGCAGGCGATGCGCCTGACCTGGCACGGAACAGTCGACTGGTTTCGTCGTGGGCTGGGGATGTCTCCCCGGTATATTGCTTCGGCCGGCCGCCCCGGCGAGTTGGGCATGATGACGGCTGAGGACTGCCAGGAGGGCTATGTTCTCTTGCTGGCGGATAACGCGTCGAATTACGTCGCCGCGGGCGTGAGTTATGCCATTCCTCTTTTCCGGCCCATCCGGTTGGCCAGCAAAGTCGCCTGCCCGGCACTGGTGTTGATTTGCGACCACGATACCGTCGCTCCGGCGAGCTCTGCGGTCAAAGCGGCCCAGAGGATGCCGAACGCGGAAGTGAAGCACTATCCGGTCGGTCATTTTGATGTCTATCGGGGCGAAGCTCTGGATCGGTCCATCGAAGATCAGCTGGATTTCTTGGCCCGGTTTTTCAAACAAATCGGAGCCCGAAGTGATTAAGCCCAGTTGTTACAGTTGCCGAATAAGGTTTGAGCCGTCTGAGCTTCGGGTCTCTTACTCGAAAAACTACTGTGAGCGCTGTGGTGTTGGGCTGTTTGGTGACGATTATTTCGGTTTCACCGCTAAGCCTGCCCCAACTGTCCGCAAGAACCTGGCGGTCCATTTTGCAGTGCTTCTTCTCGGGAGTGCTGGCTTGCTGTTATGGCTTTTGGCGGGCCGGTCGTGACCGCTCAGAATCGGAAACGGCCTATTTGCAGAGAACCGGGACAGGTTTGTTTTATGTGGTTTACTAAATTTTTCGTCTCCCGAGTGGGAAGTTTCCCAAGGGTTGGACTAGTGTGTAGTAATAAGAAACGGATAAACGCCGCTGTTAAGGATGACAGATGGACTACGCCCCGGCATTACTGCCCCTCTTCGATTATATCTGGTACCTGATACCGCTCTTCATTCTTGCGGCGGTTATCAAATCCCCCTGTTTCAAAGGCAAAGCCGGGGAAGCAGTGGTTAATTTCTCCGCCAAACTCTCTCTAGGTAAAACCCGTTGCCACCTGATCAAGAACGTTGCCCTGCCCACCGAAGCCGGCACCACCCAGATTGACCACATCATTGTTTCCCAGCACGAGATCTTTGTCGGGGATTCCACATTCAAAACACCCATGCCGGAGAGCGTGGCCCACGGTGGTGGGCATGTCGGCTTTATCAAGGCTAAAATCGAGCAGCGGTTGTCGACTGTTGAAGTTCAGAAGGTGATGGAAGCCATTGATTGCAATAACGAAGCGCGCTACCTAGTCACTGTTAGGCATGCAAATGCGGACAGATGTTTTACAGACCACGAAAAAAAAACATAACAATCAGGCAAAGGGGTTGTTTATGAATGTCATGTTATTTCCGAGTTACGTTTTGGTGGTATTACTTGTTTACGGTAATACAGTGTTTGCAGACTCACTTTCTTATCGGGACAAGGCAGGCCAATGTTCTGAGCATGGATACAAACTCTGTTGGCGCTATTGTCTTGTGGCCGCTAAACAACAAGAGGCAGGTCAAACGGTTAAGCATGGAGAGCAGTGTGATGCTGAACACAACAAACAATTTACGCATACACCCTATCAATCGAAATCCGATCCAGATTATCTTCCTTCAGGTTCGTGGTTGTTAGGTAGTGATGTTGTAGGCATATATCGACATAATGCTGGCAGGAGTAGACATATCATTGACGCACCATCACATCCGGAATGGAAAGAAAAATGTGCAAGTACAGTGCGTATTGAGCCACCTATGATCAAGTCACTGATGAAAAATGGAAAAACGTTACAGAAAGGAATGAAAGTTCATTTGAGCAAAATACAAGTTAAGGCAATATCAGGCAATCGATTTGAATGCAAAGCGGGGAAGGTTGAGGTGCTTGATTAACCATGGAAAACCGCGGCAGAGCTATTTTGGATGGGGTTAAGGACATAGAATTGGCGAATGGTATCGACTGGGTGTGGATGTGCACTCAGATAACAACCGCGGCGACAGGCCCTCACTATGAATGTGGATAAAGCAAAAAAGCGTATTGCGAAGCAGGTTAAGAAGGGCTTTCACGGCTATCCGTTGGTTTCGCTGGAGTACTTTGGTAAGTCGAACTCTGGCAAAACGCCCGATTCAGCCAGCGAGGTTGTGATTTCTTATACCGAGGAGGAGGGCGCGGAGCCCCAGAAGCAGACGTTCGCAAGTGGCGGTGATGCCAGGGAAGATGAAACCATTCAGTCCACACTCCTCAAAATCATTGAGCGCGCGGATGCTAAAACGGTGACTGAGGTCGACGGCGTTTCTGATCTCCCTTCTTGAACGTCGCTATTACGTCAATCTTGACGCTATTTCCCACCTGTATGTCGGAAAAGCCTAAAAGCAGGCTGGTTCGCCAGCGCCGGCGAAACCAGCCAATTCATACTTAAGGTCATTGAGCACTGAAGGGAACACAGGTCAATGGCTGGTAGACAGCTTTGGCAGCTTCACGTGGAAAAAGGATTTGATGTTGGCTTTCAGTGACGCCGCCATCTGCGCGATGTGCTCACTACGCTGTTGCTTTGCAAGCTGGGTGTAGTAATTGATGTCGATAGAGCCGTCTTCGTTCAGTTTCGGAGTTTGGTAACTCATGATGCTGTGTCCTCGTTTGATAAGTGAGTCATTTCGATAGGGAGCATATTAATGAGTATGGGGCTGTTGAAAAAGCGATCCTTTTTCATCAGACTCATGAATTAATCTCACCAGTCGAGCGAAGTTATGCGCCACCTGCCACCCCTGAATGCGCTCCGGGTATTTGAGTCAGCCGCAAGACATCGCAGCTTTGCCGCCGCTGGCAAGGAACTTTTCGTGACGTCATCTGCGGTTAGTCATCAGGTGAAGACACTTGAAGAATATTTGGGGCTTTCACTATTTGACCGAAGCAGGCGAACGGTGACGTTGACCCCTGAAGGCGAGCAATACCTGACATCTGTCAGGCACGCGTTCGATGAGATTGAGATGGCCACCCAGCGCCTGACTGAGAACCAGGAATCCAACGTGGTCAAGATCAGCGTTGCCCCCAACTTCCTCACCCGCTGGCTGATGCCGCGCATGGCGCGATTCCAGGCCTTGTACCCCGATATTGAACTGGAAATTAATGCGTCTATGGGGCTGCTGGATTTCGATCGCACAAGTACCGACATGGCGGTCTATTTCGGGAGTGGTGAATGGGACGATATCGAAGTGCATTTTCTGCGCAGAGTAATGCTGGTGCCGGTGTGTAGCCCGCAGCTATTGGACGGTGAGTTACCGCTCGAAAAACCTGAAGACCTGGCTAAACACACTCTGATCTATGTCAGCAAACGTAAGTGGGAGTGGGAGAACTGGCTGCAACAGTCGGGCGTTGATTTTATATCCGCCCGGGGCAGCCTACAGATGTCCAGTGGGCAACTGGCCACGGCGGCGGCCCAGGAGGGCCTGGGAGTTGCCCTGGCTGATAGCACCCTGACGTCCCGTGAGATTAAATCGGGTAAGTTGGTGGTGCCGTTCGACATCCAGCTCGATACGAATAGGGCCTTCTATCTGGTCTACCGCAAACAACGTCCGCTGACCGTCGGGATGAAAGCCTTCAAGGAGTGGCTGATGAGCGAGATGTAACGAAACCGGGACCGGGACAGATTTATTTTCTAAGAGCGTTCGACATAACCATGCATAGCAGCAGCCTGCGAGGCAGCGATTTCAAAATTACCCAGCATGGCGAGGCCATTCCGCACGCGGACTTGTTCTCGTCGTTTCAGGATACGGATCGCCTTGGCATCGTTGTCCCTCGTCGGTTTGAGGGCATTGGTGCAATGACCCTCATCATGGCCTACGTTACCGCCTTCTATGACCGCTATCGCGAGCGCGGGCCAGAGTTTTATGCCTACCCGGATTTCTTTACGTTTCAGCGGGAGGCCCCGTGTGCCGACTATGGCATGTTCGACATCTGGCCAAACCACAAGAACGTCCACGTTCCACAAGGCGCGCAGCAGACCGCCGAGGCCATTACCGGGCGGGGCGTGAACGTTTTACTGGTTCCCGACAACGACGCGCGGGAGGTAGTGATCTCACCGGTTGAACGGGAAAGCGCCAGGCGCAATGTGCAGCACTGCTTTGCCTACTCCGGGTCCGGTACTGCGGCGTCGTCCGATCTTGTCATCGAGTGCCGGAGTGAACTGCTCCGGAGTTATGCATTGTCGGTTCTCGATTCCCTGCCTGCCGACGATTCAGTGCTGGAACAGCGCAGGCAATGGGAAGCACGACTGGCCGGAGAGACATTGCGCCAGACGTTTCGTGAATTGGACCTCGAGGATGCTTTGCGGAGGTTATAATTCGAACTATGGCCGACATTGCTGGATGCTGGCTTTCGTGGGTTGCTGGGCTACGCTCGCCCTGTTTTAGAGTATTTCCTCAATCGGATAGACGTACTGCAGGTACAGGTAGAAGAACAGCAGAGAGATCACCAGGATGATCACACCCAGTACTGGTGAACTGACCTTGATGCCGGAGGTCGACGCTTCCAGCGTGGAGACGCCCCGATTTCCTTCCTTGTCGGTCGCTTTCAGGTCCGCCCGAAACTGCAGCCACGAAAAATAGATGCCAGCTCCTACCAGGACAATGACGACGACAAAGATGATCCGCGACGACAACAATTGCCACTCGAATACGCGTTGTCGGTGGCCGTATCCTTCCGTACGGTAGTCGTAATAGGCCTTGAGGGCGGACTTCATAGCGGCTTGCCCTTCCGAGTCCATCAAATTTCCAGAGATGATCACCGGGGCCTGTAGCGGTTGGAGACCGCTCTGATCGTCCTCCGCTTCGAGGGCAGACTTCATGGCATCGATCCGTGAAGTATCCGCCAGTTCAGAGCTGTTTTCACGTTCCTCGCTCCAGGACATCGCCATCGGCCCCATCAACAAGGCACTTACGAATAATGCATGCCAAAATCGCATTATATGTTGTCCTCCAGGGCTGTCAGGAATTGGATGCTGCGCAGGCGCCAGTTGATACGCTCGTAATAGCCTTTGTCGGCCTCGGTTTGCTGGTAGGCCTCGAACTCAGCGTCGGTCAGGATGTTTCTGAGGATGGCCAGCAGATCGTTTGCGAGGCCGCTGCCCCAGTCATCCAATGCTTCGGGCAGCTCCGGCAGATCGGCGCCCTGAACCTGGATAGCTATGGGAGACATTATGGTGCCATCCGGACTAACGTATTCAACCAGGCCGTCCGGTCTCAGGCGCCGCTTTGACCCGTCCTGCCATGTCAAGACGATTGAGCCGTCTTCAAGAATGGTTCGTGTAGCGTCGGATGTCCCGACTGGGGTCTCCGGGGTGACGGAAGGCGGGCCGAGATGGACCTCTTCACGCTCCAGGATGCGAAATTCCTGGTTTCGATGCTCGGGCAGTAGCACCTCGAATTTCGGCAGGGCTTGAATGAGCATGAGGGACAAGTTAACCGCTAGTGTCTGGCAATGAGTGTTGTTGTCTTCGATGGCCTCTTGGACTTTGTCTCCCGGGTCTATGCGGGCGCAGAGTTGGTACCGGCCCGGTGGAATGTCTTTTGGCAGTATTGCCGAGGTGTGATAACGCGCGCGTTGCCGTGGAGGCAAGGTATCGGTATTGCTGACGCGTCCACCCTTGAGCAGGACGCCATCGAAGTAGTGTTCGTCGTAGCGGGCATAGCCAGTGGGCATGATTTTACGGGTTATGAAAATGTCGATCATGTAGCCGTTGTTGGATGACCGGGTCCCCTGTGCCACATGATCCCCGCGGTTTATGGCAGTCAAGGTGAGAGAAGTGCCGATGTCTTCTCCGGCGTTTGCGGTATCTGGCGCTTCTAGCCCGATCATCAGATCGGGCTGAGCCCAAGTCAGTCCGGGAGAGAGGGATAAGCCGAAAATCACAAAGAAGCAAAAATAAAACGGCGTATTTATGTTCTGGGGGGCGTGCCTTTGCAAACTGCTTTTTTTGTTAGACCCGTTCTCAATCTGGTCTTTGAGTGACCTAATCCCGGATGAAATTTTTTCCTTGAGTCTATTCATTTCGCCACATCCTTTTAGCCTGTTGATAGCGGCACAGATCGATAACTCCGGAAATATCTCGACCTA
Source organism: Marinobacter flavimaris (assembly GCF_045057155.1). Taxonomy (NCBI): domain Bacteria; kingdom Pseudomonadati; phylum Pseudomonadota; class Gammaproteobacteria; order Pseudomonadales; family Marinobacteraceae; genus Marinobacter; species Marinobacter flavimaris. Next base: position 2,590,137 of record NZ_CP171359.1, on the reverse strand, counting down.
ACGTTGTATAAAAAATATACACCCATATTGTTTGATTGTCGTCGGACAGCAAAAACATCCCCCGCGCCATGGCTTGCTGGATGCTGGCTTTCGCGGCCTCCTGAGCTATGCTTGCGTTATCTGGAGGCGGCCTTGGGGCGGCTTACAGGAGAAGCTAATCGAATAAGTGCAGAGTAGTGGCTGTAACAGGAGGTTCTGCCCAAGAAAATCGAAAAGGAATTTGTCATGAAAGATCGCTTCAACGGCACCCGTCTTGCTTTCATTATTGCAATAGTTCTCTCACTGTCGGCCTGTATTTCCCATCAGCGTTACCGTACCGAATCTGGTTTGTGTATTTCCGCCAATCCTCTTGACGAGTGCGCTCAGCATTCGCTTCAGGTATTTCAGTCGCCCAACGCCATTGATGAAAAGTATCATTTGGGCTTTGTCGAGTTCGACGACCAGGGGCAGCTCTGGGATCGCGAGCAATTGAGGGAGGTGATCGGCCAGGTTAATACCTTGGCCGCCAATCAGGATCTCTTGATGGTGGTGTTCGTGCATGGCTGGAAGCACAGTGCCCAGGCTGGAGACAGTAATATATCCAGCTTTCGAGAGTCTCTACGTCGATTGAGTGCGCTGGAGTCAGCTATGAGCACGAAGACCGGTGTGCCGTCAAGGGAGGTGGTGGGCATCTATCTGGGCTGGCGCGGTGGTTCCGTGAGTTTGCCTGGATTAAAGGAGCTGACATTCTGGGAACGCAAGAATACCGCCCATAAAGTAGGGCGCGGAGGCGCTACTGAATTACTCAGTCGCCTTGAGCTTGTGCAGAAAACAAAGCGGGCCCAGGCGCTTGCCGATGGTAAACCCCACCGAACCCGTTTTGTCGTGGTAGGGCACAGTTTTGGCGGAGCGCTGGTCTTTTCTGCGATGAGCGAGATTTTAGAGAACGGATTTGTACAGACTCATGGCCCGGACGCGGTGGTGAGCGATACTGTCGGCTTCGCGGATCTGGTTGTCCTGATTAACCCGGCTTTCGAGGCTGCGCGCTATGCAACGCTTAGTGATATGGCAAATGAGCGGCGGCGGTACTTTGAGAGCCAATTGCCAGTATTGGCGGTACTCACCTCTGAGGATGACGACGCCACTGGCCTGGCATTCCCCCTCGGCCGCTGGTTTTCTACGCTGTTTGAGACCGAGCGGGACGCCCAGCGTCTCAATCCCGTTGCCGGGGAGAACGAAGTTATCGATCAGGGCTCTGCGAATGTGACGGCATTGGGCCACTTCGATCCCTATCTGACCCATTACCTTCGTGCGGAGGAGACCCGTGCGGACGACGAGCAGGGCGGTTTCAGCGCATCCACGGCAGTTCAGACGTTCGTTGCAGCCAGCAAGGGCTGGGAAGCAGACAAGCCAGGTAGCCGCATCCCGTTTGAAGGCGCAGTGCTCGAGCGCACGGATTCCTCGGCCGGGCGAAATCCTTATTTGAATATAAGGGTGGATGGCGAATTGATTCGGGATCACAACGATATTTATGATCCAAGAATTGCGAGCTTCATTCGGCAACTGATTCTGATTTCTTCCCAGAGCCAGGATGAGGAAGATCGGGCAGATGCGCGAATAAAGATGGCCAACCCGTAGATACGGAGACAGATCCATCTTACTCGAAAAACCACTGTGAGCGCTGCGATAGTGGGCTGTCCGGTCGTGACAGTCATCCGTTCTCTATTTCGAACAAGTGTACAGAACGCGCAATAAACGCCTCTCGCTCGTTAACCTGTGAACGCCGGCCAAAAATCGCTGCACGCCCAGAAAGTTCTCTTCACCCTCACAGGCGATGAGTGCGTCTTTCCGTTTTTCGCGCGCATCGTGCCAACGTTTGGACAACAGAGCACAATTCGCGGTGGTATCGCGAGCTTCAAGCAGCTTGAGACCGGATTCCTGTATTAATTGCTCGTTGATGCCGGGAGGGCTGAAAAAATACAGACCGTCTGGGCATCGATTCTCAAGCTCTTCATAGGAAATCAGTCCCCCAATCACCAAAGCGTCGCTAAAGACGAATTTCCCACCAGGTTTTAGCAACCGTTGTGTGTTGGAGAGAACTTCTCGCCGACGAGGGACATGGCACAGGACATCCGTGGAATAGATGGCGTCGAACGAATCATCTTCATAGGGCAATTCTTCAGACGCATCGTGTTGCTCGAATTTCACGAGGTCGCTGACCTTCTCATCTTCGGCCAACGCATTCGCCGTTTTCACGCCCGATTCATTTATCTCGAACCCTAGAACCCTACAGCCTATACGCTTTGCCAGGCCGACAGCGTACCCGCCAGATCCACACCCTATGTCCAGGACCGATGAATCCGATGTCAGCTGAAGTAACTCGGGTATCTCGTGGGATTCTTCAGTCGAAACCCAGCTGGTTTGCCCATAATCCTCGCCATAGGTCTCCAGCCGGACCTCGCTGTAGGTTTCCAGCGAGTAATTGCTGTACGAGCTACTGTAGAGATCGATCTTTTTGCTCATGGATTCTTCCCTTCCTGTGCTGCCGGCTTTCGCTGCTAGGTAGTGGATACGGCAAACCGGTGGTCTTGTTTCACTGTAGCAACGCCTGCACTTCGTCACCACGAGCTAGCTTGGGGGAAACCGGGACAGATTTATTTTTTTATCGCCCTCACGCAACGACGGAACAGCTCGGCCGAAAAGTACCGGTGTTCGCCGGGCTGCTCTGCCACGAAGAGCTGGCCACCGGAACTGTAGATTCCGCCCTCGATCATCAGGTTGTCGCTCATTTCAAAGTCTTCAATGGTATGGCCCAGTTCGTCCAGGTCGGTGGCGCCTGCTCGTTCCCGGTAATATCGGCTTTCGAGGGTAAACCCGAAGGCGGGTTTACCCTGTCCGATCATGTAACCCACCTCAAAGACGGTGCCCGGGTCCGCGCTGATGCCGCGGAAGGGGGTCAGGTTGGCGATGATGGCCTGGCAGCTGTCCATCAGTTCCCGGTTGGCCCGGTAGATCCGATGCCCGCGCCTGAATTTCGCCTCGTTGGCGGACAGCGCCAGTTCAGTATCCAGCGGGTCTACGCCCTCCAGTCCGTTTTCCTGAAGCAGGCGTTTTTTCTCGGCCACGATGGCCTGATGTTCAGCTGCGGGGAAGAAAACTTCCGGGCCGGCGAGGTAGATTCGTTTTGGCTTCGTCATGGGTGCCTCATAGAGCTGATGAAACTGCAGGATAGCATCCAGTATTTTGGAGGTAGCAGAAATGGTGCAGCGTGGTCATACTCGCCAGCCTGTTTTCACGTTCCTTTGTGACCGTTCGGATGAGTGAAAATTGGGACAGACGTATTTTGTGCACGCTGGTGTTTTGCCTTGGGCGGTGTTTTTCGAAAAATATTTATCAAACAAGAGCTATCAAACAATCATGACGAGAAAGACATTAGGTTTAACCGGAACACGAAAAAAAGACCCTAAACCAGTGGCTACGGAAACCGAAGCTAAGGTTGAGGTTGAAAGTGAGGCTGATCCACAAAAACGTTTTTTAAATGCTGTGGCTATCAATCCCGCGCCGGGGATTCGCCTGGAGTTGGGTTCCGAACAGCTCACGGTGCGCGCGATGGATTTGATCACGCCGATTGGCATGGGGCAGCGAGGTTTGATCGTTGCGCCGCCGGGGTCTGGAAAATCGACGGTTTTAAAACATATTTGCCAGGCGGTGGGAAAGGCGTATCCCGAGATTAAACTCTACGCGTTATTGATAGATGAGCGACCCGAGGAGGTCACTGATTTCAGGCGTAGCGTCCCGGCTGAGGTACACGCTTCTTCTTCGGATGAAAGCTATGCTCATCACGTTCGCGTTGCCGATGAACTTCTTGATATCGCTCGCCAACAAGCGGGCGAGGGTCACAACGTTATGATTGTGATTGATTCTCTCACGAGGCTTTCGCGTGTGCATAATGCGGAGCGAAAGAGCAGCGGTCGTACTATGTCTGGCGGGATGGATGCTCGAGCGATGGAGATCCCGCGGAGGTTGTTTGGCGCTGCACGAAACATTGAGAATGGCGGCTCGCTGACCATTCTGGCAACCGTTCTGGTGGATACGGGCAGCCGCATGGACCAGGTTATCTTTGAGGAATTCAAGGGCACGGGGAACATGGAGCTGGTGTTATCGAGAGACGTTGCGAATCAGCGAATTTTTCCCGCGCTGGATATTTCGAAAAGCAGTACACGCCGTGAAGAGCTGCTGTTGGATCCAAAAGATTTAGACAAAATAAGAGCATTGCGCCGGGCGCTTGGCGGTCTCAAACCGCTAGAGGGCACAAAAAAGTTGGTGGAGCTGCTTGAGAAGTACCCCACAAACGCCGAGCTTCTGAAAAACATCCCCCATTCTTTTGACAAGGCGTAAGCGTAGCGTTCAAGACAGGGCGTTTTTGAGGAGTAGGTATGTTCCACATTCACGTCGAGCGGGTGCTTGAAAAGGATATTGATACGGTTTTTGAGGCCATGGAATCGGCTTTTCCTTTCGGGCTCTTTCGAGCCGAAGATGAACCCGGCGATGCCAACGATGCAGTCCTCGGCGCCAATGTCGCAGAGGTTTTCTGTGGTTTCTTCAGCCACAGTTTTAGAGAGGTGCTTTCCGACCCATTTTGGGTATAATTGTACCTTAATTGGGTATTTCGGGGTTTGTATGGGAAATCAACAGCTTTCGAAGCAAATGGGAATGGCGGAAGCGCTTTTCCCCGCGACCCGGCAAAAGGTTTTAAAGCTTTTTTTCTTGAGGCCCGATGCCGAATTTGCTCTACGTGAGGTAATTGATGCGGTTGGCGCAGGGTCTGGTGCAGTGCAACGAGAGGTAGCGCGGCTGGTCGATTGCGGACTCGTTTTTCAAGATCATCGAGGCCGGCAAAAGCGCTACAGAGTAAATCGAGAATCCCCGATTTACTTTGAGCTCGCCTCTCTGGTGACGAAATTGCTCGGCCCAGAATCTCAGATCGATGCTGCGTTGCAACCTCTGTACCCTGAGATTGATATCGCGTTGCTTTACGGCTCGGTGGCGAAGGGTGTTGATCACGCGGGAAGCGATGTTGATCTCTTGCTAGTATCCGACACTGTGAGTCTGGAAGATATTTTCGAGACCCTTGATCCGGCAGAACGTTCGCTCGCTCGGACAATTAATCCTACGGTGTATACTCGAAGCGACTTCAGAAGCCGTATTGTGAAAAAGCAATCTTTCCTTACCAGGGTCCTGGATGGGCCTTACATCCTACTTAAAGGGAATTTGGATGAATTCGGAATCTCTCGACAATCTGGTCAAGATTAATAAGCTCCATCGGGAGCCTCCCGATGCAGAAGAAATCAAAGGATTGATACGCTCTGGGACCGTTCGTTTGAACGATGCACGTTTTGAATCGCTTAGCATCGAAAGCCGTTTTGATCTCTCGTATAACGCTGCACATGCGCTGTCACTCGCCGCTTTACGGCATTGCGGTTATCGGTCGGACAATCGCTATCTCGTCTTTCAATGTTTACAACACACCCTGGGGTTGTCGGCGGCGAAATGGCGGGTGCTTGATCAAGCCCATAAAAAGAGAAATCTGGCGGAATATGAAGGGGAGATCGACCTGAGCCCTGCCTTGGTTCAGAGTGTTCTCAAAATTGCAGAAGAGATCGAGGAGGCCGTTCTCAGGCTAACGGGCGATTGAAGAACGTATCGTCAAACTCTTGCATCGAATCCAGGGCTGCTCACCTCATTGAGCCAATAAAATCCAGTCGAAGCATTCGAAGCCCAAATTGGGTACAAAAATACCCGATTTGGGTATTTTGATAAGCGGTCAGCAAAGCGGGGCGGTCAGCGCATCGCGGAAAACACGCTGCACCTGTTCGAGCTGTGTTGTCACTGGCCCGGCGCACTGGTCGCCCAGCAGTTGGGCTTTGATTTGTCGAAGTCTTTGCAGCCGCTTATCTGGTAATCGCCACTGGTTTCACGATCCACTCAGGCAGTTCGCCTGATCAACTGAGCACAAACTCTCGTAGCTCTACAGGGAGAACGATAACGGGAGCAAGCAAATGAGCTTCAACTTAGCCGTCAACAAAAATCGCACCATTCTGACGTTGATGCTTTTACTCATCACACTGACTACTCAAGGGGCCGGCATGAACAGCCTGAGCGACTATCAGTGGAAAAACCGACTGATTCTGGTGCAAGCCACAGATGAGAATGCCGGCGAGATTGACACGCTCAGGAGTGCCCGGGCCGAAGTAGATGACCGTGATATCGTCTGGTTTGTAAACACCGGCGCAGACCTGGTTTCAAATCAGGATGGGGTTTCGAGCAGTCTAGAGAGCGAGATCAAGGCTCTGCTTGACCAGTTCCGTTCGGATGAGAGGGTTCTGTTGATCGGCAAGGACGGCGGTATGAAAAGCCGAGAGCCCAGTCTCGATCTCGACGCTATTTTCCGCCGTATCGACCGCATGCCAATGCGCATGCGAGAGATGCGCTCTGATTGAAGCACCAGGCTCTATCTCCGTGTTCAAGGGCTATACTGGAAGGGCCTTACGTCGACTGAGATTGACATTCCACTCCATGCCACGTGACCCCATCGGGGTGAGGGTTTCTGGCAGGCTTTGAAGTTGGGTAGATTGAATGACCAAAGGAAGGGAAGCAAACTAGCCAGATGAAACCGCTTTTTCTGATCGTTGCTTACCTTGCCGCTGTCACCCTGCCGTTGCTCCTGTCCGCATGGGTGGGAGGTCCACCACGCCAGTTCCACCAGGAACTGGCCTCCGGCTTTGGCATTCTTGCCTTCTCGATGATCCTCGTGGAGTTCATCCTGTCCGGGCGTTTCCGGGCCATTTCAAATGACGTGGGCATGGATGTGACCATGCGGTTTCACCAGGTCATGGCTCGCACGGCGCTCGCTTTTGCTCTGCTGCACCCGTTTCTTTACCAGGGAACGCCGACAGGAGGGCAGCGCCCATGGGCCCCCACGCGCCAGTTGACGCTCACGACTGATTTCTCCGATCTGGCGACAGGCATTGTTGCCTGGCTGCTGCTTACCGGCCTTGTTGTCATGGCCATCGGGCGCACCCAGCTGGGCTACCGATACGAGACATGGCGCCTGTTACACGGGATTGGCGCGCTGCTGATCGCGGTACTTCTGTTGCACCATACCGTGTATGCCGGGCGTTACGGATCGCAGCCGGTGATGACCTGGGTGTAGTTGGCCATGACGGGTGTGGCGATTGGGTCGCTGCTGATGGTGTACCTGGTGGTTCCCTGGCTGCAGAAGGCTCGCCCCTGGCGCGTGACGTCCGTGGTCCGGTTGACGCCAAAGCAATGGGAAGTGACCGTGACCCCCAACGGTCACCGTGGTCTGGATTACCGGGCCGGGCAATTCGCCTGGCTGAATGTGGGGCAAAGCCCTTTCTCGATGAAGGAACACCCTTTCTCCATTTCCATTGATGGCGAGCTGATGGATCGCGTCTTTTCAGAGCTGGAGTTCCGTGACTGGGTGTTTGTGATGTGCGGCCCGGCGGTCATGATGGATGTTGTTGAGGATCATCTTATCCAGCGGGGCACACCCGCTCACCGGATTCTCTCGGAGCGGTTCAGCTATGACTAATCCAATCCAGCGGCTGACTCAGCGGCGGCGGCTTTCTTTGGTTATCTGGGGACTGAATATAACCCTGGTCCTGATCCTGCTGGTTTTTGTGTTGCGCTGATGCGAAGGCAGGCCAGGGGTATGATCAGGTGAGCCCGATGCGCATCCAGCGCCTCGGTCAGCACTCCAGGTGTCGGGTTTCCCCCGTTTCCACATCGGTATAAGTGACCTTCACGGTTTTGAAGTTCAGGTCTACAAACAGGTGGCAGTAATAGTCGCCATGGCGCCAGGCCATGGCCACGCTTGAGTTGTTGGAATAGTTCAGTTCGAAGTGCCCATCAAAGGCCGGGTAGTTGCTGCGGAATTTCATCAGGTTCAGCAGTCTTTGCACCACCGGTTTCTGGATGTCCTGCTCCACCTCTTCCAGGCTGTAGTAATGCCGATTGATGTCTCGCAACTCGCCACTTTGTTCCATCAGTTCGTGATCGTTACAGCCGGCCAGCAGCCCCACGTAGTAAACCTGTGGGATGCCCGGGGTGAAAAACTGGATGGCACGGGCGGCGATATAGGCGTCGTCGTTTTGCATCAGCGCGTCATAAAAGGTGCAGGTGAGCTGATAGATGGCACCCACGCTGTGAATGTTGGCCGCTGAGCGCCGCATGATGGGGTCCGCGCTGCGGGCGTCGATGTTGTCGATCAGTACTTTGATTTTCTCATCCGGCAAAACGCCTTCCACATCGGGAATGCAGATGCCGTCATGGGTATCCAGCACGGTGACCATGTTGCGCGGGCACATGCGCAGCCAGTTCTTCAGATACACACTGTTGGCGTCCAGCAGTGAATACAGCAGCAGCGGCGGCAGGGCAAAGCCGTAGGGGTGCATGTTGCGCCGGCTGATGGCGTATTGGTAGCTGGTGTGGTCGTGTACTTCCGGCAGGCATTCCGCCCCGTGTTTCAAGGCAACCTGGTTGACCCAGTCGAGGATCTGATACACCTCCGGTTCCACCAGAAAGCAGCTGGTGCCGATCCGTTTGGTGGTGTATCCGAAGGCGTCCAGCCGCAGCAGATTAACCCCTTTTGATGTCAGAAATCCGATGTAGCTTTCCATCAGCTGATAGGCCAGGTCGGATTCGTAATTCAGGTCGATCTGCTGCTCGGTGAAGGTACACCATACTCGGGTTTTGGTGCCGTCGGACAAGGTCACTTCCCGGAAGGGTTCTTTCTCCTTGCGGATGTGAATCTTCGCCATGTCGTCCGGTGAGATCTCGCCGAATTTGTCCACGTGCACAAACAGATCGGCGTATTCCGAGTCGAAGCCGTTGGCAATGAAGTCGGTGAACTCCGGCGATTCGTCCGAGATATGATTAACCGTCAGATCCACGCACAGATCGTACTTTGCCGTAAAGGCTTCGATGTCGTCCCAGGTGCCCACCTTCGGGTCCACTTCCTTGTGGGTCAGCGGCGAGAAGCCGCCATCGGCGTTGGAGGGAAAAAACGGCAGGATGTGCAGCCCGCCGATGGCCTCGGACAGATGCGTGTCCACCACGGTGTAAAGGTCTTTCAGATTGTTGCCGATCCGGTCCGGGTAACAGATCAGCTGCACCGCATTTTTGAGCAACATGGTGTGGTTTCCTCCGTTCAGGCGGCGCAATGACCAATGGGCAGAATCTTTTCCAGTTTGGTGGTGCGGCGCTGTTCGGCGGTGTCGATGAATTCCCGCCCCCAGTAATCGATGTCGTAACGGCTGACCACTTCAAAGGCCTCGCTGAGCCGATTCTGTGCTTCGCTGCGGCTCATGGCCAGGGCGTAGTAGCAGGTGTCGGCAAGGTCCTGGGGGTGATGGGGATTGGCCAGGATGGCACCGCGCAGTTCGGCGGCGGCGCCGGCGAATTCCGAGAGCACCAGCCTGCCACTGCCCTGGGTCAGGCCCTGGGTGGCAATGTATTCCTTGGCCACCAGGTTCAGCCCGTCTCGCAGCGGTGTAATCCACATCACGTCCGCCATGGTGTAGTAAGACACCAGTTCCTCGAACGGCAGGGCGCGGAAGAAGAATTGCACGGGCGTCCAGCCCACCTGTGCGAACTGGCCGTTGATGCGACCGACCGTCTGCTCGATCTGCGAAAGCAGTTCCTCGTAGATGGTCATCCCGGCGGCCGCCGGCACGCAGACCATCATCAGGGTAACTTTGGTTTTCAGCTCCGGGTGCTCGTTGAGCATGCGTTCGTAGGCATCCAGTTTTTCGATGATGCCTTTGGTGAAGTCGAGGCGCTCGACCGACAGAATCAGCCGAACGTCCATCAGTTCGTTACGCAGGGTTTCCATGCGGTCAATCACGCTCTGGTCCGCCAGGGCATGTCGCACCCGGTTCAGGTCCAGCCCCACCGGGTGGGCGCCCAGGCCGATCTTGCGATCATTGACCTTGATTTCGGTGCTCATCTCATCAAGGCCCACGGCACAGCCGTAGGTCAGGAACCGGGGCGCACAGCCGGCTTTCTGAGTGACTTCCAGGGGCGTGACACCGCGAGCCACATCGACAAAGTTTTCCGCCTGCCTGGGAATGTGGAAGCCGATGTGATCGCACTGCAACAGGCTGCCAACGATTTCACGGCGCCAGGGCAGCACGTTGAACACGTCTGCTGAGGGGAAATAGGTGTGATGGAAAAAGGCAATGGTGAGGTCCGGGCGAATCTCGCGCAGATAGGCCGGCACCATCCATAGATTGTAATCGTGAATCCACACCACCGCGTTCTCGGCGGCTTCCTCGGCCGCGCGCTCCGCAAACTGCTTGTTGACCTTGAGGAACACCTGCCAGTGATCATCGTGGAAGGTGGCGCGCTCCCAGAAGGTGTGCAGGGTTGGCCAGAAGGCTTCCTTGGAGAACCGCTTGTAGAAAATCTCGACGTCGTCTTTGCTTAGGGGCACCCGCGCGGCCACCAGTTTTTCGTAGCGGTCGGTATCCACTTCGGTGTGGGTCTGGAACGGGCCCAGGTCCGGGTCGTCAATGGACCAGGCCACCCAGGAGCCGGCTTTGCCGTCGGCAAAGAAGCTCAGCAGCGTGGGGATGATGCCATTGGGGGATTTTGGGCGACGGCGGATCAGTTCGCCGTTTTCCACCACTTCTTCGTAGGGCAGGCGGTGGTACACGATTACCAGGTCGGATTTGCCCCGGTTCATGTAGTCCGGCGCTTCCGCTTCAATGCCCAGATGGCCGAGATACCCGAAGTGTTCGAACGCCTCAAGGATACCGCCGCAGCCGGCTGCCCCGGCGTGAAGAACCCTTGCCTTGTGCATGGTAGCGTCCAGCAGGTCGGGCTCAGATTCGCCCACGCACACGCCTTTGAAGCCGTGCTCGTACATCGACAGGTCATTCAGGGTGTCGCCGGCCACCAGCACGGATTCCGGGTCGACGTTCAGGTGTTTCACCAGTCGTGACAGGGTACGCCCCTTGTTCACGCCCCGGGGCAGGATGTCCAGGTACTTGTGGTTGGAGAAGAGCGCATTGCAGGACAGCGCCTCGATGCGGGCGACCATCTCGTCAGTGACCACATCGCCGTCGCAGAAATAGGACACGCGGCGTTCCTGGGGGACTTCCTGTCGCTGCAGGCCGTCAAAGGGGAGCAGGGCGTCTTCGATCATCTGTTCGCCCGGCCAGAGCTCGTCGATCTCGCCTTGCAGCGGTTGGATGGCCTGCTGGGTCTCGCCGTGAACCACGGTGCAGCCGACGTCACAGATGATGTAGTCCGGCTGCGGAATGGTGGGGTCGGACAGCAGCGGCAGCACGGATTCCAGGCCGCGACCGGTCACGAATACCAGGTCTATTTCGGGGTGGGCGGCAACCAGTCGGTAGAGCTTGAGGCGGTTATCGGGATCACCCGCGAGAAAAGTACCATCGAGATCGGTGGCCAGTAACATAGTCTGCTCCTATCGAAACTTTTGCTCAGATAAGGAATGCGTTGCAGCTTTCATACCGGAATCGGATTTAACAGCGTCACCTATGGCGCAGCGATTGCAGGCCAGTAAGCAGTGGCACGGCGATCAGGGCGATACAAAAACTGAACAACACACCCCAAGTGCTTGCTGTCTGAGGCAAACAAGCCCTTTCATTTCAGGGCAGGGAGGTGTGTATCTGGACTTTAATGCGCCCTATTGGTGCAATTCTCGCGAGTGTCGCGCTATTACAGCTCGGCAGTGGCTTGTTGAATACGCTGCTGGCGGTCACGGCCAATGAGCAGGGTTTTTCCACGGCGCGGATCGGCGTCATCATGTCTGGTTTTTTCGTGGGGTTCGCCTGCGGCATCTTTATCAGTGGCCGTTTGATCCGCCGCATGGGCCATATCCGTACCTTTGCCTTCTGCGCGGCGGTGTGCGCGTCCATCGCGCTGCTGCACTCCCTGTGGGTTGATCCCTGGGCATGGATGGCGCTTCGCTTTCTTTACGGATTGTCCCTGGTCACCCTGATGACGGTGACGGAGAGCTGGCTAAACGCCCGCGCTGAGAAGCACGAGCGCGGGCGGGTCTTCGCCATGTATATGGTGGTCAACCTTGGGGGAATTGCCCTTGCTCAGCAACTGCTCAGGCTGAGCCCGGGCGAGCTGTTGGTGCTGTTTTCGGTGTCGGCCATCCTCAGTTGCTGGGCGCTGCTGCCCATCACCATCAGCAGTCGCAGCCAACCCCACATTCCCGAACGGGCTAAGAGCAGTCTGAAGAAAATCATCGGCTTTGCGCCGCTGGCCGTTGCTACCTCGGCGCTCTCCGGCCTGGCCATGGGCGCTTTCTGGGCAATGGCGCCTTTGTACGCGAGCAAGCTCGGATTCGGGTTGTCGGAGGTGGGGCTGTTGATGAGCCTCACCATTGTGGTCGGTGCGCTGCTGCAGATCCCGATCGGCCGGTTCCACGGACATGCTGGTACTGCACGGAGCGGGCGCTGCCCTGGCGCCTCTGCTCGTGGGTTTGATTATGAATCTGGTGGGCCCTCAGGGCATGCCTGTTTACATGGCGGTTGTTCTGGGCTTGCTCGCCACCTATGCGATCTATCAGGTTCGCCATGTCTCCGTGCTCACCGCGGGCGAGCAGGCGCATTTTGAGCCGATGGCGCAGTCGTCCCATGAGATTGTTGAAATGATTGAGCGATAGATAGTTGTCGCACCGGCTCACCGCTCCAGGGACGCTGAGTGACCCGCGTTCGAGCTTCCGATAGCCGGGAAGTCATTGGCTCTGTAGCTGCCCTACATAGGCGGAAACGAAGGCCGCTTCCTGGAAGGCCTTCAACCCCGTCTCTGCAAACGCAATGGGCAACGGATTGGCTGCCAGGGTGGACTTGATGAGGGCGGAGGGCAGCAGTGTCACCGTCAATTCGATATCGGTGATCAGTTGAATGGCGGCTTCCATTTTGAAGCTGACAGCACCACCGGCAAATTTGCCTTTGGGCATTCGCTCTTTGATCGCGACGTGAGTCACGCCGTACTCGGCCATTAATGCCGCAAAGGCCGCCTGGAACTGCTTCAGGTCTTCACGGCTATGGTTTTTTGGCAGTGACAGTTTGCGCACCTTGCATTCCGGCAAATTGAACTGCCCCCGGTCCATATTCAGAAAACACACCACTGCATCACTGCCGGTAAGCTCAACGCCGCAAACAATCATAGCCATTTCCCCCGTCTCCGCCGGTTATCAGCCGCAGCACTTCTTGAATTTGAGCCCGCTACCGCAGTTGCAGATATCGTTACGTGAAGGCGATTTTACCGTGGTAACCGTCCCGCCTTTGGTCAGGATAGCAGTGAGCTCGGTAATGGACTCAACGGCGCCCTCGCGGGTATCCACCGAAATGTTCGCGTACAGCTTTGCCTTGGCCACTTGCGCTTCGACTTCCTGCTTGCGCGCGTCACTGGTCACCACCAGCGTAAGCGGGTATTTCTTGCTGCCACTCTTCTGGCTGGCGTTGGTCTGAAAGCCGCCGTAAGTGGTGTGGTGCTGGCGTGCGTCCTGCCGGCCTTTGAAGAAAAATTTGTCTGACATGCTGAGATCCTGATGGGGAGAATGCCCGGGCTATTGCCGGGAGGAGTCTTTTAGCATGCTTATGGAGACGGCGATATAGGGAGATACGAAATCCGTCCGCTCCCCCGTGACGGTTTTGTGACCTTTCCTTGATCGACTTTTTACCCAGCCGTGACGGCCGCGTAAGCGTTCCTGCTTAGTCTGCATTCTGATGCTGCTGGTCTTCAGGTATGGGGGCGGCAGTGTCGAATAGACACTATTTCCAATAAGGAGAATGCACAATGAAAAGCCTGACAGCGACGCTTTTGGCCCTCGGTACCACCCTGGCCCTGATGGCCCCGGCCCATGCGGACGACATGGACAAGGGCAACAAGGGAATGGACGACACCATGATGCAGGACGACATGAAAGAAGACGGCATGGCCAAAGACTCCATGAAGTCCGACACCATGGACACCATGCATGACGGGATGAAGACCGAAAGCATGATGGATGAGGACATGAAGAAAGAGGGTATGGAAAAAGACGCCATGAAAAAGGATGGAATGTCCGAAGGGGATAAAACATCCATGTAATGGCCGGAAATTTTCCAGAGTGGCGCTCTATTGAACGCCGTAAACCTCAATAATCGTCTTGGCCAGCTCCAGGTCGTTCTGGTTCGCCAGTGCGAGCTGGTTCAGTGCCCGGATGGTGGTGTCTTTCTGGGAGGCATCGACACCCAGCAGTTGCACGATGGTGTCCACCTTTTCACCGCCACCGCTTGCCAGCTGGTGGCGAAACTCTCCGCTGAACGCGATGATGATTTCCTTGATCTGTCGCGGCTTGGAGGTGGAGATCCCGGTCGGGGTGTCAGGCTTCAGGGTGACGAAGTACTGGTCCGGCGAGAACTCGTGAATGGCACCTGAAACACCATCGGTAGTGGAACCCAGAAGCCCGCCGATCACGATGTTCCCGAAGAACCAGGGGTTGGTTGTGGTAGAGAGCTGAGCGGTGTAGGTCTTGTAGCCTTCCTTCTCAAAGGTAATGGACTGGTTGGAGCCCCGATCCACTGGCACCGTCAGTGGCGTTTTACCGAGCACTCGGCCGGAAACCGTAACGGTGGCTTCTTCGGGCTCGCTGTTGAAGGTGAGCTTCTGGTCGGTTCCTGAGACGACCGACGCGCAACCGGTCGACAGAAACGCGATTGCAGCGAGTGTGAGGAGTAGGGAGTACTTCATGGTTCTTCCTTGTTGTAGAACGTGGTTCCAGAAACGTTATTGCGTGAGGGAGACGTCACCGGGCTGGATTTGCAGTTCGGCGAGTTTGTCGAGCAGACCCTGAATGTTGGCTTTGCCGGAGCCTTCGTTGGCCAGTCTCAGGCGCTTGATAGCGGCGAATGCATCGCCAATGGTGGCGGTGTAGGGGGCGACAACCGTTTCATTCAGAACCACGGCACCGTTGTTATCGCGGTCAGTGAGGATGTATCTCACGTGGGTGGTTACCTCGAAGTCCAGACCGAACATGGGTTGGTCAACTTCCAGCAGGAGCGCTTCGAGCTGGTAGCGGCCGGAGCCTGCGAGCAGTCCCTGTTTCTGCAGGGTTTGCTTCAGGGCGCCAGCGAACGCGTCGTTGTCGATTTCAGAAGTCCAGGCGGGGTTTGTTTTTTCACCGCCAGATACGTTGGTGACATCCACATTGTCTTCCAGGGCTGTGTCGTAGGCCTTCACTGGCCCCTCATACACCATGTTGCCCATTTTGGCGCCGGAGGCGCAGCCGGTGAGGTACAGCAGAGCAGCCAGCACTGCCAGGATCCTTGCGTTTCGCACAGTAGATTCCTTCTTACTTAATTGATTATTTTGAGTTATTCCCTGCCGACACGCCGGAGCTTATGGCGGCGCGCCATGGTAGCTGAGCGTTGGAGAGCTTGCTATGAACTGAGGGGCTAACCGGAGTAAAATCTCGTGAAATGTCACGGAGAGGCTGGTCTGGAGTTTGTTCCAGTGCTGCGGGCTTTTTGTGCTGGACGCTACTCTTTGAGCCGAACGAGCAACCGCCCATCCTGGACCTGGATATAGTCCACGCCGGCTGCAAAGGATTGCCAGAACCCCGGGCTGGCACCGAACTCGTTGACCAGATCCACGTTTTTGAGGTTGCCCAGCCAGGCGTTGGGGATGGGAACGCCCATCAGGCTCACTCCCTTTAACTTAACCAGCGGGCGACCGTTGGCAAAGGAGAGTTCAACTCCTGCATTTACCCGCACCGTTCTGCCGCCGAGTACAGGGAAACCCTTTTCAAAAGGTACGAGAAGCACCGCGCTCAGAAGATCGTCCGAGAGATCGACGGCGAGGCGTTGAGCCAGATCCGTGTTGTTGGCGAGCATGCTATTGAGTTCCCGCTCGCTGAAGCGTACCTCCCGGCTGGCACCTTCCTCACTGTAGGGCTCTGGCTTTAACGGGCCGGCAGATCCACCACCTTGGGTGTCAATCCCCAGGGTGTTCAATTTGCTGTTGAGTGAATCCTGTTCACTGGCATTCAGGGTTACGGGTTCGAAGTTGTCTGGGAACACATAGTGGCTTAACCACCAGTAACCAATGCCTGCCGTGGCAACGATGGTGAGCAGGACAATGCCAAAGACGTGTAAGCCACTGAAGCCCTTCTTTGCGGGTGGTGGCGCGGATGTTGATTTATCGTCGGTTGTTTCACTCATTGCCGATGGCACCGCTTTGACGCGGTGGTTTCAGTTCCCTTTTTTGAATTTCGCTTTGCAGTTCCCGCTCATGCACATGGTGCAGTAATGCTCACGGTCCTCGAGCTTGGTGCCCTCTGTGATCTTGATGCCACAGCCGTTGCAGAGCAGAACGGCAACGTCGCCTTCAAATTTCACAATAGCGTGTTCGTATTCCATAAGACACTCCGGTCCTGATTTAAAATGCCTCATGAGTAGTACGGTATTCGCAGCGGGGCAGACCGCTGGCGGGCTGCTACCACCGGCGTGTTTGAGATTAAACCGCGATAAACTCTTTTCGTCATTCCAGAACCTTTGGCCAGTTTGCGTCTGCCTGTCGAATGAAGCCCTCTGTGTCCTTCAGCCATCGATCCTGAACTGACTCATTGTAGTTGAGATACAGCCGGCCATCGCGGATGGCCCAGTGTTGAGGGTCACCTTTGGCGAGGTAGCCTTGGGCGACCGCCCAGGCGCAGTAGCCGCCGTAGGCAGGCAAGTAGCGTTCAGGATTGGCTTCGAAGCGCGTCAGGTTCTCCGCACTCGCGAATCGCCAGGTTACGCCCAATTGCTCTGTGGTGTATTCGCGCGAGCCTTTGGCTGGTTTTCCCGTTTCGAAGTAGCTGACTGTGTCGTAGCCGCCCGCCCCGGTATTGCTCAGCAGGCCGGTGTAGACGGCAGGCTCAGAGGCCCAGGCGCTGGCGGTCAAGAAGAATACGAGGGTGATGAATGTCAGCTGTCTGTTCATATCGATTTCCTCGAAGGATTTCAGGCATTTTGGAATTCTGCGCCGTGCTATCCGGTTTTAGAACCGGAACTATCAGTTTTGTTTCACTGGATCGACGTTAACGTGGGAAAACTGGCCCCCTCATTCAGGGTGTCGCAAATCCTCCCTTGGGTGGCTAATCTGAAAAGCAATCTATAGGGATTGTGGAGGATTTCAGATGGCACCCAGGCAGAGGTTTCTGCTGATTGCCGTCGTGGCCCTGGCGGCCATTGCCATCTCAGCGCAGGTCGCGCTGTCGTCGCCCTGGCTGGGGCTCGAGCTTTCGCCCCATGATGGGCCGGAAGGGCTCCGGGTCGATCGGGTGCACCCGGATTCACCGAACGCCGGGGTTATTCGGGTGGGCAGCATAATTGTGGGGCTGCAAGCGGCGGATGGTCGGCAAATCCCGCTGCATGGCAATCTGGTGATGGAAGAACCAGACCTGCTAAGCCACACCGATCTTAATCTGTTTATGAAGCGCCAGACCGAGTTGGATCAGGCGCTGCGCTCAGGCGGGGCACGGTTTGTTCTCGCATCCGGTGACCAGGTGCCGGCTGTGGCCATCGATACGCCGTGGCATCAGCTCTCGGGCGGCTTTTCGATTCACACCTTTTACGGGCTGATTGCTTTGATGGTGGCGGTTGGCATCTGGGCCTTCCGCCCGAAAAGCGCAGCGACCCGGCTTTACGCGCTTTCCGGCGTAGCAACCATGGTGAACACCCTGACTCTTGCCATCTACGGCGATCGGGAGTTTGTGCTGAGTGGCGATGTGTTTGCGGTGGTTTCTGCGGTTAACCACCTGGCCACGCTCATGGTGAACGCTTCCCTGGTCTCCCTGTTTTGGGTGTATCCGCGCCCGCTTGCCCGTTTTCCCGTTCCGGCACTGATGATTTGCATCGCGCTGATCATGTGGGTTCTGAGCGAACTCCAGGTGGGCGAAAGCGCCCAGGTGACGGTCTACCTGCCCATTGTCGTCGGTTATGTACTTGGCTTGTGCTTTGCGGCTGCCCAATGGGTGGCCTCGAAAGGTCGCCCCCTCGAACGCGCTGCCCTGAAGTGGTGTGTATTGGCAATTTTCCTGGGCAGTGTTTTGCTGATGGGGCTGGTGATCATACCGCCAGCCTTCGGCCACCCCCCGCTCGTGCCGCTGCTGGTGGGGTTCGGCGCCTACCTGATTCTGTACCTTGGCATCGCGGCGGGGCTGGTGCGCTATCGCCTGTTTGATATTGAGCGATGGTGGTTCAAGACCTGGCTCTGGTTTGCCGGGGGGCTGATGGTGCTGGTGTTGGATGCGATCCTGATCATGGGCGTTGGTTTGACCAGCACCTATGCGCTGACTCTTTCGCTTGCCATTGCGGGCTGGCTTTACTTTCCATTGCGGCAATGGCTTTGGGATCGATTCGGGCAGCGTTCCAGCATTTCTCTGAACGAGGCTCTCAGGGAGCTGGTGGATAAGCTTTTTTCTGCCTCTACGGAAGCGGAAGTTCGCAGGGCCTGGCCGGATCTGCTGCGCATGACGTTTCAGCCACTCAGTCTGGAGATGCCCGATGCGCCGGATAAAAAGGCCGCGGTGGCAGTATCGGCAGACGGTGTGTTGATGGAGCTGCCTGCGCTACCGGGTGATACCCGGCGGGCGAGCCTGGAATTTGCCAGCAATGGGGCCCGGCTGTTTACCAAGGAGGATATGCGGGTGGCGAACCTGCTGTATGACCTTACTGGAAAGGCGTTGCAGGCGCTGCAGGCCCGTGATGCGGGGGCGAAGAAGGAGCGCAGCAGAATCATGCGGGATCTTCATGACGATCTGGGTGCCCGGTTGCTGAGCCTCGTGTACGCCACGGACACAGGAACGGTGCGCGAGGTGGCCCGATCGGCCCTGAGGGACCTGCATGGGCTGGTAGATACCACTGCAGGGACACCAGCCAGTCTGTTGGAGGTGGCCAACGGCTGTGAGGGTGAAATACGCCAGCGGCTGACGGACTCGGGTATCGAACTGGATTGGCAGGCAGATCCCATGAGGCTGTCTGACCAGGAGCTTTCGGCCCGGGCTGCTGCCAATATCGCGCGCATTCTCAGGGAAGCAATTTCCAATATCATCAAACACGCCAATGCTGATCGGGTAGAGGTAACGTGGAGTCGTGATAGCGACCATCTTCTCGTGCGGGTTTCCGACAACGGCAAAGGCGAGACCCTGGATGGCCAGGGTGACGGGCACGGCCTCAGAACCATGCAGGTTCGTGCCGAGGACCTGGGCGGTCGTGTTGATTGCTGGGTGTTGGCGGAAGGCGGCTTTGTTGTGGAGCTGACGCTGCCGGCAGCCTAGCTGTCGATCATACCCATGCGCATGGCTTCCCGGGTGGCTTCCGCCCGGGAGGACACCTCCAGCTTGCGATACACGGTTTTCACGTAACCGGCGGTTGTGTGGCGGGTAATGCCCAGGGCCTGGCCAACCTGAGCCAGCGTGAAGCCTCTGGCAATCAGTTCCAGTACTTCCTGCTCACGCGGGGTCAGGTCCGGCTGTGCGATGGTATCCGGCGGTGCAAAGGTTGCCAGAACCCGCCTGGCCACCGACGGCGACAGTGGCGGCTCATCGTCAATAATACCCGCCAACCGGCGAGCCAGCTCGGATTGGGATTGCTGTTTCAGCAGGTATCCCCTGGCGCCCGCCCGTAGTGCCGGGAACACATGGCGGTCGTCGTCGTGGATGGTTATCACGATGCAGAGGCACTCGGGCACCGCCTCGCGCAGGTCGCGGATAAAGTCGATGCCATTACCGTCTGGCAGGCTGAGATCAATCAGAGCAATGTCCGGCTCAAGATCCGCCTGTTGAAGGTGAGACAGTTTATCCCTTGCCTCAGTGAGCCGGTTGGCAACGGTCACCGAAATCTCCGGAAAAACTTCCTTGAGCACGTCGCGCAGCCAATCCTGAGCGCCTGCGTGATCTTCCAGAATAAACCCCAACTTCATTTGATCGTCCTGATGCTCTTGGGTTGCCGCTCTTTCAACATAGCCCCCTCAAATGGGGGAGTCAAAGCCGGCCAAGGTCCCCTCAGGTGCGGTCTGCTGCCGTTGGTTCATGTCCGATAGCCTAGTGACGGACAGCGTAAAGCAACGGCTTTACGAACAAGGAGGCAGTCGAATGAAAACATTGAATGTTATACTCAGGGTGTTAACCGTTTTGGCCGTGTGCTTTGCCCTGGCGGGCTGCTTACGGAGCAGTGATTCAAATGATGATGACCTGGTTGAGGAAGATTCCAGCGAGGAGGTCGGTGGCGATGATGTCGCTGACAGCGGTGATACCGGGGACAGCAGCGGTGATGGCGGGGGTGGTGGCACAGCCTCTGGCGCACCAGCCGCGCCAGTGGTTACGCCCGCCTACGATGACTGGACGCTGACTTTTACCTGGCCGGCAGTGGCCGACGCAGACTTTTACCGCGTGTTTGAAGACCCGGACGGCGTGAGCGGCTTTACCCAGATAGGTTCGGACCTGACTGCCAACGAATACACCAACAATATCAGCCTCACCGAACGCAACGGCGCCCGTTATGTCGTTGCCGCCTGCAACAGTGAGGGCTGTACCGATTCCAGTGAAGTGACGGTTGATGGCCTGGACAGCGGGATCACGCCCATCGTGGTAAGTGGCGATCCGGCGCCGGGCATTGGCAGTGGCGCCGTGTTCAGCGGTGAAGTTGGCACCCAGCTGAGGTTCGATGTTAATCAGTCTGGCGCCGTCGCAATTCTCGGTGCAACCGATCAAACGGACAGCAGCGGTAGCTTGAGAGACGGTATTTTCAGCTACAGTTCGGGCGCGGGCCTGAGCCTGATCCAGGCCGACGACGCCACGCTGCCCTCAAGCGATGCTACCTACAACGGTTTTTTCAACGTACTGATCGATAACACCGGTCAAATCATCTTCGGCGGTATCCTGAACCAGTAATCGGGCTCGGTGACGGATCAGGTCGATGGGCTTAACAATGAGGTGCTGTTACGCAGCAATGCCGGCACAACGTCTGTGATCGCCCGGGAAGGCGACCCTGCGAGGAATGGCACCGAGTTTCCGACACTGGATGCGGGAAATATCTACTTTACAGAGAATATCCAGGGTAATCGGTTATTCTCGTCCTTGAGTTCAGACGGCAATGGTGCGATTACCTTTAAGCCCGGGTCGAACACGGATGCCTTCAAAGTGGCAGACGATTCGTTTTATCCAGCGGGCAGCGCATTTTGGACGATCACAGGCTTGGGGCAGAAGGCCCAATCGTTAAAGGCCGGTGAAACGCTACTTCCTGGCAATCTCGAGCCTAAAAACTTTGGTTCCCTCGATTTCGACAGCAACCAGGCAGAGCAACTGGTGTTTGGGCTGTCGCTTCAAAACGCGGACGGGACTGCGCTGGCCGGCTCGGAGGATACCGGTATATACGTCCGTAATGCCGATGGCAGCTATCGGGAAGTCGTGCGGGAGGCTGGCGGCTCCGCGCGGGACTTTATTTATAATCTGAACTCGGCGAGACCTCTGCTGACCGATAACGGTGAAGTGTTCTACTACGCCCTTAGAGGGGTTTCCGGGCCGGCCAATCGGGGCATCTACACCGATTCGCTGGGTAACGGTGATTTTACCCGGATCAGCCGTAGCGAGCAGACGCTCCTGCTGGATGATGGCTCGCTCTTTGAGGTCACCGGTTTCATTGGCGGCGCGAACTCGTTCGAGGTGGGCGCCGACGACTCCGTGGCCTTCCTGGTCAACTCGGGCACCCTGGATCAGGAAGACGCTTTGCTGGTCTGGACCAACGACGGAACCAGTGCCACCACGAAGGTGTTTTTCCAGGAGGGGGATCCCGTTCGAGGTTTGCCGGATGCTTCCGGTGTGGAGCTTGCTGTTAGCTTGGGCTCGAACACAACCAGATTGGCGTTCAGCCGGCAATCCTGGGCGGCATTCCGGGCGAGCGATGAGGCGGACATCAATAACCGAAAGAGTCTGCTGCTTGCCTCCAGCCCTTCAGGTTATACCCGCGTGATCGCGAGGGAAAGGCAGCAGTTCGCGGTTGATGGCGTCAATTATGGTGTTGTGACCGAAATCCTGGATTTCAAAATGGCTGCGCCGGCCGAAATGATTGTGTCATTGCGATTTGATGAAGATGGTATATCCGGCCTGCAACCAGACGGCTCTTTTGTGGGGCCAGACGGCAAGAATGGGCTCTTCCGTGTTGTATTGTGCAGCCCCTCAGAGCCCTGTTAACAGGAACTCGTAAACTGCAACATTCATCGGCAAGGTAAACGGCATATCGAAAATAAACGGGTAGGGTGCCAGCAGCGATCTTGCCCGTCTTCTTTCAAATAAAAAAGGCAGCCCTGAGGCTGCCTTTTTTGATCACGTATTGGCTGTTATTTACAGGCCAATAACGTTCTCTGCCTGCGGGCCTTTCTGGCCCTGAGTCACGGTGAACTCAACTTCCTGGCCTTCGGCCAGAGTTTTGAAACCGCCACCCTGAATATTGCTGTAATGAACAAAGACGTCTGCGCCGCCTTCACGAGTAATAAAACCAAAACCTTTTGCTTCGTTGAAGAACTTAACGTTGCCGGTAATTGTAGACATAGATAGTTATCCTGAAATTAATCAATAAGGTGCCGTCAAAGGATCGTTGTGATCATTGATCAGCGATATGCGGGAAATAAAAAAACGTGCAGGATCAAAAACAGGACAAAAGGTGTGGCAACACAAGAGGTCTTATTCGTGAAATGCTTTGCTAGATCTTTCCAACGAGAAGGACAGTACGCTAATTAGGAGGCCCTGCATAGCAAAGTTTTCAACTGTTGCGAAAAACCGGAACAGACTTGTTTGGTGGGCAAACAACCTGTCCCGGTGTGCATTCGCGTTCTAACGTTCTTTTATATTGCCGTCCGCATCGGAAATCACTATCTCGACCCGCCTGTTCTGTTGGCGCCCTGCGGATGTTTCGTTCGTCGCAACCGGGTATTGTTCCCCGAATCCCTGCACTTCAATCCGGGCCCGATCAATACCTCTATCCATCAGGGCCTCTCTTACCGCCTCAGCCCGACGCTCTGACAGTTGTTGGTTGTAAGATTCTGCTCCGGTGCTGTCCGTGTATCCTTCCACGCGCACGCGACGGTTTTCATATTCAGCCATGAAGTCAGCCAGGCGGCCTACTGTCGTTTCCCCGGCAGGTTTCAGTTCAGCACGATTCAGGTCGAACAGAACGTCACCGAGGGTAAGTACCATGCCACGGTCTGTCTGTTCGGCCTGCATAGCCTCCATTTGACGGCGCAATTCAGCGGCTTCCTGCTGGGCAGCCTGAGCCTGTGCAGAGCGAGCCTGCAACTCCAGTTCCTTGCGTCTTTCTTCGGCGGAATTTATCTGTTGCTGCAGCTTGGCGCGTTCGGCCTGCTCCCGGGCAATCTCGGCATGGCGATTGGCCAGGTAGGCCGCATGCTCGATTTCCGCGGTGCTGGCACCCTCTTCCAGTAATCGTTCAGCGCGGGCCAGCTGATCCCTGGCGCTTCTTAGCTGGCGGTCGCCACTGCGGGCAACGTCTGGATCGGTTCGAATGTCCTCATAGGCCGCCTTTGCTTCATCAACCATCTGATTGTCCTTGGGCGTACTGGCACATCCGGCCAGGAAGACGGAAAAGCCGACAACCATGCTCAAAATCATGTATCGATTGTTCATATCAATCTCCTGTTTAAGCTGGCGCCCTTACTGGCTTCCATTCATGCGTTGGCGAAGAGACTCGATGTTCCTGTTGATCTCTTCCACAGCCTGTCTGGCTTTTGCAGTTTCGGCACGCGCGCCGGCCAGCTGAGCATCGACGGATGCCTGTTCCAAAAGGTGCAGTGCTCTCTGATAATTCTCTTCGCTCATTTCATCGTCGATGAGCTCTTCGGCATCGGCAAGCTTGTTCTGGGCCTGATTCAGCAGCACTGGCTCAAAGTTTCTTGCGTCGGATGACACCGCTTGTTGAACGGAAGATTCGGCGGTTCGCATTTGAGAGGTGGGGGGCTCGACGGAGCCTGCGCAACCGGTGATGGCGACGGCTATGCCGGCAATCCCGACGGCGCCCAATATCGACATATAATTGCTCATGCAATATCTCCTTATACTGGAAAACGGAGGCCTGACTGATTCCTTTAATCCAGTCAGGTTGCTGATCTGTGGTAATGGACCTTGAGGAGAACTCAGGGTATCTGTCAGCTCAAACGCCTCTACTTCCTCAATTCAAAGATAGCAGTCAGTAGTGTTGTGCACATGAGCATTTATCAATGAACATTAAGAATCGAAACACACTGTCTGAGAACGAGTAAGCCCTCCAAAATGAACGCTCCTTTCAAACTCCGGCCTTATCAGCAGGAAGCGGTTGATGCCACGCTGGCTCATTTTCGAAAAACCGATGAGTCCGCCGTTATCGTGCTGCCAACCGGTGCTGGGAAAAGCCTGGTTATTGCCGAGTTGGCGCGTCTCGCGAAGCGAAGGATCCTGGTGGTAACCCACGTAAAGGAGCTGGTGGAGCAGAATCACGCAAAGTATCAGAGTTATGGATTAACCGGCGGGGTTTTCTCTGCCGGGCTGAAGCGGAAGGAAAGTCACCACCAGGTGACCTTTGCCAGTGTGCAGTCGGTATCAGCGAACCTGGATCAGTTTCGGGACGAATACTCGCTGGTCATTATCGATGAATGCCATCGGGTCAGCGGGGAAGAAACCAGTCAGTATCAGCGCATCATAGAGCTCTTGCGGCAACAGAACGATTCTCTGAAAGTGCTCGGGCTGACTGCGACGCCTTACCGTCTGGCCATGGGCTGGATCTATCGCTATCACTATCGGGGCTTTGTTCGGGGCGAGGATGACAAGCCCTTTCAGTACTGCATTTACGAGCTACCGCTGAATTACATGATCAATCGAGGGTATCTCACCCGGCCGGAGCTGGTGAACGCGGCAGTGGCGCAATACGATTTCTCTGCGCTGCCCCAGGACCGCTTTGGCGAATACGCCGAGAGGGACGTTAACCAGCTGCTGAGCAAACATAAGCGCGTGACCCGGGCGATCATTGAGCAGGTTGTGGAGTTGGCTGCCGAGCGTCAGGGCGTGATGATCTTTGCGGCCACCGTGGAGCATGCGCGGGAGGTTGCCGGGTACCTGCCAGAACACGAAACTGCCTTGATAACGGGCGCCACCGATCTGAAGGATCGGGACTTGCTGATTCAGCGCTTCAAGCAGCGGCAGTTGAAATATCTGGTGAACGTGTCTGTGCTCACCACGGGCTTTGATGCGCCCCATGTGGACTTCATCGCCATTCTTCGGCCCACCCAGTCGGTGAGTCTCTATCAGCAGATTGTGGGCCGTGGTCTTCGTCTGGACGAAGGCAAGCAGGATTGCCTTGTAATTGATTACGCCGGCAACCATGTAAACCTGCATCACCCGGAGGTGGGGGAGCCGAAACCGAACCCTGATAGTGAGCCGGTGCAGGTGTTCTGCCCGGGCTGCGGGTTTGCCAATATCTTCTGGGGCAAAACAGACGATGATGGCCGTGTGATCGAGCACTACGGCCGCCGTTGCCAGGGGCTGCTGGAGCCGGTTGACGGGGTTCAGGATGAACGCCCGCAGCAGTGCGATTACCGTTTCCGCTTCAAGGAGTGCCCGCATTGCGGGGCCGAGAATGATATCGCAGCCCGTAACTGCCACCAGTGCCAGAAAGCCATCATCGACCCGGATGATCAGCTGAGAGATGCGCTGAAACTCAAGGATGCCATGGTCATCCGCTGCGCCGGGATATCGCTGGTTGCCGATGGCAGCAAGTTGAAGATCACCTATCACGGGGAAGATGGGGAAGAACTCGGCGAGTCGTTTGATTTCAGCAAGCCGGGCCAACGCGCTGTTTTTAATAAAATGTTCGGGCGTCGCTTTGCCAATAGCCAGGCCCCGAAAGAGTTCAGCTCAGCGGATGAGGTGCTTGAGCTGGAGGCCTTATTGCCGGCACCGGATTTCGTGATTGCGCGTAAGCAGAAGCACTATTGGCAGGTGCAGGAACGGGTTTTTGATTATCAGGGGCAGTTTCGGAAGGCGAATGAAGTTTAGGCCCGGTTTTCCTGTCCTGCTTTTACTTGCCTGCAGTCAGCTCCGCTGCTCGTTATAATGGCGTATCTAAAATCATCGAAGAGAACCCTATGCCAATTGAAAAGAATCAGGTCGTCCTGTTCCACTACAGCGTTCGTGATGAGCAAGACAACGCTGTTGAAGACTCCCACGGCGGCGAGCCGAACGCCTACCTGCATGGCCATGGCGGCATCATCAAGGGCCTGGAAGAAGCCCTGGAAGGTCGCGATGCCGGCGATACCTTCAGTGTGACTGTCACTCCCGATAAAGCCTATGGGCCCCGCAAGCCCGATGCCATCCAGCGGGTGCCGATCAAGCATTTGATGGGGGCCAAACGCTGGAAGGCGGGCATGGTTGCTCAGGTTCAGACCGAGCAGGGGCCTCGCCACGTGGTTGTTGCGAAGGTGGGCCACAAATTTGCCGATGTGGACACCAACCATCCGATGGCCGGCAGAACCCTGACCTTTGATATTGAGGTGATTGACGTGCGCGCCGCGACCTCGGAAGAGATAGCCCACGGCCACGCGCATGGCCCGGGCGGCCACCACCACTAAGCATCTGGGGGCAGGCATGCAGATCGGCGTGATTGCAGATACCCATAGCAAAATGCGTCCAGAAGCCCTGGAAGCCTTGAAGGGCTCGGAGGTCATCCTGCATGCCGGCGATGTCGGGCGGGACGACGTTCTGGACGCGCTCGAGGCGATCGCGCCGGTCATTGCCATCCGCGGTAATATCGATAAATCCGGCCGTGCAGCCGAGCTTCCCGACACTCGAGATCTGGAGTTTCTCGGCCAGGCCCTTTACATGCTCCACGATGTCAAAACCCTCGACTTCGATCCGCAAGGCCGCTACCGCGTGGTGATTGCTGGCCACTCCCACAAACCCCGTAACGAGTGGATTGGCGATGTGCTGTACTTCAATCCTGGTGGCGCAGGCCCCAGACGCTTTACTTTGCCGATTACGGTGGGGCGGCTTGTAGTGAATGAAAACGGTGTGACTGGTGAGATTATTGAACTGCGTACCTGATCGAAAATGGCGTTACACTAAATCTACCGGTGTTGGCGGCACCGTTCTTTCGCCGAACCATTTTGGGTTTCGAGACTAACTTTCAATTTTTATCGGGTAAGGCGCAGTGATTAAAAGGTTAAGGAAAGCCGTTTATCCAGTGGTGGTTTTAACGCTGTTTATGATGGCTGCGTGCCCGGTTTCTGCAAAGATCTATAAATGG
Organism: Marinobacter flavimaris; assembly: GCF_045057155.1. Taxonomy (NCBI): domain Bacteria; kingdom Pseudomonadati; phylum Pseudomonadota; class Gammaproteobacteria; order Pseudomonadales; family Marinobacteraceae; genus Marinobacter; species Marinobacter flavimaris. The sequence goes on along the minus strand of NZ_CP171359.1, from coordinate 2,562,778 downwards.
GTGGATGAAAACGGCCAGGTGCATTTTGGCGATCGGCAGGATCACCGGGTCGCGCAGGAAGTGGTCAATGTTAAGCCAGGTGCCTCTGAATGGTCGCGTTTTGAGATCGATATCAGAACTGTTGATGTTGAGCTGAGCGAAGCGGAACACCAGCAGATCGTTGAAGGCGTAAACAACGTCTATGAGTTCTTCGACCGGGTGATGTCTTTTGATATGCACCGGACGGTGCCGGTCAATATTCTGATTCTCAAAGACAGCGCGGCATACCGTAACTACCTCGTCCGTCGGAACAGGGGGATGGCTGTTGCCTCTTATGGGCTTTACATACCTTCCGAACACCAGATCGTCGTCTATATTCGTAAAAACAGAAATCTCACCTTCAAAACCATCAAGCACGAAGTGAGTCATGCGGTTGTCGATACCATCGTTCCCTATGCGCCAGCCTGGCTGAACGAAGGGTTGGCAGAGCAGATGGAGACCATTGAGCGCGATGAATCCGGCTTGTATTTTGAGCGCCACCGTGAAAATCAGTGGGTGGTTGATCAGGCACTTGAACAGGGCCGTCTGGCGGGCATCGATCAGCTATTGAAGCTGCCAAGCAACAAGTGGCGACATTCTGATCTGTCGGGGCGCGGAAGCCTGCGGGCCCAGTCTGGCCAGTTCGTGTATTTCCTGATGTCCAAACCTACCCGAAGAAACTTTGTGGTGCGCCTGATGCACAACTTTAATCGGGGAGATCGCACCATCTCCTATTATCTGGTCAACGACAATTACATTGGTGGTGTAAGCATGCTGGCCCTCGACTGGCGGCGCTGGTTGCACGATCAGGGAGAGGGCGTCGTCAGGTTATAAGTTCGAAGCCGGCGACCAGACTTCCCCGTGCTGCATCACCCGAAAGTTCGTTTCGTTCAGCCCTTGTCGCTCCAGGGCGGCCCTTAGCCGTCGGGGCGGCTCGTCCATGGGCTCGTCGGTGAGCACGAACGTGCCCCAGTGCATCGCCACTGACTGTCGGGAACCGATATCCTGATGAATGCTCACCGCCTCTTCCGGGGCCACGTGCACCGGCGCCATGAACCAGCGCGGGTCGTAGGCCCCAATGGGCAGCAGCGCAGGTTGGCTCCGAAGCGCCGGTGTAACTGGCGCACGGTTTTTTCATCAAGGTGGTCGTAGTGGTTGTGGGAAATCAGCACCAAATCAATCGGCGGCATGTCTGCTACCGTCAGGGCCGGCGGTGTATAACGCTTCGGCCCGACCAGTTGAAAGGGGCTGGCGCGTTCCGACAGTACCGGGTCGGTGAGCACGTTCAGACCACGATACTGGAACAGGAACGAGGCGTGACCCAGCCAGACCAGTTGTGGTTCTTCGGGCGGATTCATCAGGGAATGCGTATCTGGCCGCAGCAGCGTGAAGCGTTTTCCCTTCGGGAAGTTGCGGCCCGGGGCCAGTTGCCAGCGCATAAAATCGCCAATGCCATGTCGGGGGACTGGCTCCAGGTTGCGGTACCTGCCCCGATAGAAATGAGGTTCCGCAGCGAGAGCGGCAAGGCGATTACGGTCAACGGTCATGGATCGAACTCTCATTCTTGTCAGGGGCCAATGCCAGTAGCTCCTGCAACATGCTGTAGCTTAATCCCCAGATGCAGGCATCCTGGTAACGGCAACAGGGCATGTTGAGTGTGCCCAGGGGCGTGCGCCAGGAAAGTCGGCCCTGGTTCGCGTCTGCGCCGAGGTAGTCCATCGGCACCCAGACCGCTCGCTCGACTTCGTGATTCGTTGAGACCGACTTCGGTCCCCGCCACTCGAACACATAGGGGGTGACCACCATCGGGCGCCAGCGGCTGTGATGGCGGGTGACCAGGTCGGACAGCCGGGTGAGAAAACGGCCGTGGCGCCTCAGATCCATGCCGGTTTCTTCCAGTGTTTCCCGCTCGGCAGCGGCCCGTGCAGATGCATCTTCAGGTTGCAGGCGGCCGCCCGGGAAAGCCATGTCGCCAGACCAGGGGTCACCCTCCCGACGGGCCCGCTGGATAAAGAGCAGCTCCTTGCCACCGTTTTCTGTGCTTCGAAAGATAAGGGCGACGGACGCTCGGGCGAATCGGCGCCGAAACGGTATCTTGTGGGGGCGCAAATGGCTTAGCCAGGATTTCGAGGTCAAGAAAGACTATCCTCTGGTAATGGTTGGTTATAGTTAAACACATCCTGCACAGGCTAGACGCAATCCCGATATTCAAAACTTCAATCTGACGGCCCGCTGGCTATTGTCGGCTCCTTCGCCGTGCGCAAAACCGGTCAAAATTTTCTGGCTTTGGTCTACATTGTATTGAAGCGAACGGTAAGTCACCGGTTATCGCACCAATGATGGACACCTTGGCGGTAGGCTGATGGAGCTGGAGCAGATCAATGCCATAGAACGGGCAACCCGTTATGGGCGCGCCGAGGTGCTTCGCCTCGGTGTGGCCGTGATCTTCATTGTCGGCATCATGTTGTATGTCCGCTCGATAGGGGCGGATGCGCCAAACATGGTCATGCTGGTGGCAGCGGCCATGATCGGCGGCTACATGGCGATGAATATTGGCGCAAACGATGTCGCCAATAACGTAGGCCCTGCCGTCGGTTCCAAGGCTCTTACGCTTGCGGGTGCAATCGCCATTGCCGCGATCTTTGAGGCCAGCGGCGCGCTTATCGCCGGTGGCGATGTGGTGAGCACGATAAAAAAGGGGATTATTGATCCTGCCCTGATTGGCGATGCCGACACCTTCATCTGGCTCATGATAGCCGCTTTGCTGGCTGCTGCACTGTGGTTGAATGTTGCCACATACGTAGGCGCGCCAGTCTCCACGACACACTCAATTGTTGGTGGTGTTATGGGTGCGGGCATCGCTGCCGGAGGCTCGGGCATTGTTGATTGGGGCCAGTTCGGCCAGATCGCTGCCAGTTGGGTTATTTCCCCGGTGCTTGGCGGTGCCATTGCAGCCTTGTCTCTATACCTTATCAAGCGCCGGATTACCTACAAGCGGGATATTGCCCAAGCTGCGAAACACAACGTTCCCCTGTTCGTTGCAATCATGGCCTGGGTCTTTTCGACCTATCTGGCGTTGAAGGGATTAAGCAAGATTGTCGAGATCGGGTTACTCCCCGCCGTTGGGTTGGGGGCAATCGTCGGAGCCATCGTGTGGTGGCTTACAAAATGGTTGATTCACCGCCACTCCGCCGAGGTGGAAAACAGCAAGGCGGGCGTTGATGGCCTTTTTACTATCCCGCTGATTTTTGCGGCCGCGCTTCTGAGCTTTGCCCACGGCGCGAATGACGTTGCCAACGCAGTCGGCCCGCTGGCCGCGATCAATGAAGCCGTGCTTCAGGGCGGAATAGCGTCCAAGGCCGCGATTCCCAGCTGGGTGTTGTTGGTGGGTGCACTTGGTATCGCGCTTGGCCTGGCACTGTTTGGCCCCAAGCTCATACGCACGGTAGGTTCGGAAATAACGGAGCTCGACCGGATGCGGGCTTTCTGCGTAGCGATGGCTGCGGCGGTTACGGTTATCGTTGCCAGTCAGTTAGGCCTTCCGGTGAGCTCAACGCATATTGCGATAGGGGGTGTGTTTGGCGTTGGCTTTTTGCGCGAACATCTCAAAACGACCTATCGCCAGAAGATTGATGAGATCGAGGCGCACTATGCCGGAGAGGACCGGGAGAAAGTAGAGCGGGTGCTGGAGGAGTTCGAGGAAGCTTCCTTCGAGGAGAAGGGGCAAATTCTACAGAACCTCAAGAGGAATAATGGTGGCACGGCACCGATCTCGAAAAGCGATCGCAAGGGTCTGAAAAAGGTTTATCGCCAGGAGCTGGTAAAGCGATCAGCGGTGTTCAGGATTGTGGCTGCCTGGATTGTCACCGTTCCATTATCGGGACTGTTAGCGGCTATGCTTTTCTTCACGATCAGGGGGATGCTTCTTCCATAAGCTCTCTCAGTTTGGCAAGTTGCGCCTCAACGACTCGCAGGCGAACTTCTGTTTGAGCGGGTGTTTCCCCCGGGGCGCCGGAAGTCAGTCGGTCGCGGTATTTCTCCTGTTTCTCCACCAGCCGCTCTTCAAGCCGCTTCAGTTCCTCAAGCTCCAGGGACTTACCCTTGTCATGGTCGCCCAGAATATCGTCAAGCTTCGCCACAAGATCCTTGAAACCCACTGTTCCGTCCTCTCTGTTTAAAGCTTAATCGGAATTCGTCATGGCATGACTTCTGCCCGCCCTGCGTCGCTCACCGACAGCTCCTCTGTGGTTCGAGCGGCTTCAACATCCATGGCAGTCAGGAGCTCGCGGGTTCCTGTCAGAATAGCATCGACGGTTTCGCTGGCGTAGGCAGAGTCGTTTAGCAGAGACGTAGCCATGGCGGCATCAATCCGTTTTGCACCCAGGAGTTTTGTGACACGACCGACCATCGATTCGCGGTCTACTCGTGCACGCACAGCGATCTCGTCGAGCTCCAGTATTGCTGCGCTGGCATCCTCAAACCGGCCTTCGTAAAAACGATGGGTCTCACGCAGTACCATCGCGACTCGCAGTCGAAGCTCGTTGTACTCTTTGCGAATCGTGGCGTTATCCGACGCCATATAAATTGTGAGATTCTTGCGTAGGTGTTTGACATGCTTGATGGCTTCGACCATCTCCGCGGCAGCATGCTGAAGACGATAAAGCGATTCGGTGGAGTTGGCCGGCGACTCCCGGGTCATTCGCCCGGAAATAAAGTCGAGAATGGCGTTGTACAGGCGTTTTACTCGCTGTCGGTAGATCAGGTCGATGTCGATATCGATGCGTTCCCGGGAATTGTTAATCATCGCTTCAAGGTCATCGCTCTGGCGAATATTTTCGCGGTGCAGGTGGAGACCATGGGCAAGGATAACGAAGGCTTGATCGAACAGGTGCCAGACCTCCCTGCGCACTGCCGCGTTTGCACTATCGGGTGAGTCCATCGCAGCCTGATTCAGGTACCGCGGCTGTGCGGCGACCTCTTCCTCTCGCTCTGGCAGCCAGCGCTCGAGTGCCCGTGCCATTCTCGATATCAGTGGCAGCATGATGGCAACACCAAGGCAGTTGAACAGGGTGTGGAATACGGCGAGCTTGACCGTGTAGTCATCGTCGGCGATCGACATGAGGGCTGACAGGGCATCCACTGACCAGCGCAGGGGCTCGATCAGCACCAGGGCAATCACCGCCGTTACCGCGTTGAACAGGAGATGGGCGCCTGCCAGACGCTTGCCAGTGATATTTGCACCCAGACCACCGATCAGAGCGGTGACGGTTGTACCAATATTTGCACCAATGGCCAGGGCCAGAGCGTTTTCGTAGGTAATCTGGCCCGTGGCCAGACCGGCCAGAGTCAGCGCCAGCGTCGCATGGCTGGATTGCATCACGACGGTCGCCAGAATTCCGAGGCCTGTGTAGACAAGAAGTCCTGAGATACCGTCCATTGCATACTCGCGCAGATCGACAGCCGACTGATAGCTTTCGAAGCCCGCCTTCATGAAATCGATACCGAGAAACAGAAACCCGAGCCCGGCGAGAATTGCACCGAAGGCTTTCCAGGCTCGTGGTTGCTGAAAATTCAGTACCACGCCAAAGACAAGCATCGGCAAGGCAAAGGCCGAAAGGCTCATTTTCATACCGATGGTGGCGAATAACCAGGCGCCGGTCGTGGTGCCAAGATTGGCGCCGAAGATAATGCCGATACCCGTGATCAGCGGAAGCAAGCCGGCGCTCAAAAACGAGATCGTGATCACCGATACCAGGGAACTGGACTGCATGATGGCGGTACTGACGATGCCAAAACCGAGGCTTTTCGGAATCGTATCGGTTGTACGACGCAGCACGCTCTCGAGAAAACCACCGGTAAACTGGCGAAACCCGTTCTCCAGCGAGAGCATGCCGAACAGAAAAATGGCAACGCCGGCGGCAATCTGTTTGAACTCTGGGCTCAACCAGAGCGCAAGGGCGAGGATTCCGAGGATCAGAGCAAGAAAGAGTTGGCGATAGTTCACTGGGATTTAAAGTTCCCTTTTACGAATTATTTGACTATCAGTTTGCACTGGGACCATATCAGTGGTCATCCTTTTGAATTGTAGACTGTTAACTTTTTAAACGCGTACCCAAACCGTGAATCGGACTTTAATAACCCGGCATTCATCGCAAAAAAGCGAGCGATTGAAACCGTGCCTTGCGATGCACCCGAAAGGAGGCCAGATGACGTTCGAGCATATCGTTCAGATAAACGACCTGACCAAGCCAGAGCTACCGGTTCTGACCCGATTCCAGGTGTGGGAGGGGCTGGTGCTCAGGGCCCGGCGCCCGGACAAGTTCCTCGTTGGTGTCTATGATTACGAGATTCTGGATCAGGGCCCGGCTTACCTGAAGCGTAGCCTCCAGCTGCCGGGACTGCAGGTGGTCGATGAAGTTACTTTCTGGCACGAGGCGAGGATAGAGTGCCGGACTCAGCCAACGGCCACCCTCCCGGCCGCAACACTTGTCATGGATATCGAAGAGCCCGAGCCGGCATCACTGTTTGTCCGTTTCCGGTATGAAACAGCGAGCATCGAGAACCGTGGTGATTCGATGCCCTATGACCAGTATCTTGAACAGGCCTATGTAGCCACAGACATTGAGACGATTCAGATCATTCGGCAGTTGGCCGAGACAGGGGTATTCTGCTAAATCCCACTCGTTTGATGGAGTGGGAGCGTATCCTGTCTGTGAGCCCACTATTGAGGAGTAGCCATGTTTCGCATTCATGTCGAACGAGTTCTCGAGAAGGATATCGAGTCAGTCTTCGAAGCCATCTCCGACCACGCCCGCTATGCCCGGTTTCCCGGGGTCAGCAAGTCTTTACTGATTGAAGAGGGTAGAGACGAGAAAAATGGCACTGGCGCCCTGAGAATTATCGGAGCGGGCCGGCTTGAACTCACTGAGCGTATTACCCGGTTCGAGAGGCCAAACCGAATGCACTATCAAATTGAAAAATCGAGCCCGTTCGCCGTTCAGCACACGAAGGGAGAGATTGTTTTTAAGGCAGAAGGTGAACAGACCCGGGTAACCTGGGTTTCTGAAGGGCATGTGCAAGTGCCGCTGCTGGGTGGGGTAATGGACCGATTGGCTGAGCGCAGCTTTTCCAGAGCCTTCAGCTCTTTGCTCAAGGCTATTGAGCGCCTCTAGAGCTTGAGCTGAGCCCACACTATTCATAACTCGACAAACCGTGGCACAACCATGAGCCCTACACCCACTGCCAGCATCTCCCAGGCGCTGCTGGCCAGGTAGGGATACAGGATCATGGCAATGCCGCAGTAGCGGGTGACGATGTTTTTCCTGCGCCGGCCATACATGAAATAGGCGAAACCGATGCAGCCGAACAGCAGCGACAGGAAGATGTCAGCGGTTTCCATGCGGTGAACTCCTCCGGTAAGTTTACCCGTATAGACTAATTGTAGAGCCTCAAAATAGGGAGCAAGTTGGTTATGAGAGTGTCTTTTTCAGTGAAAGCGGTGCTAATCCTGCTATCACTTGCGCTGGCACCGATAGTAGCGCACGCGAAGCCCGTGTGGATCGATGTCCGCACAGAGGCGGAACACCGGCAAAGCCACATAGATGGAGACCCGCTGATTCCGCATGACCAGATCGTTGCGGAGGTTACCGAGAGGTTCCCGGATAAAGACACCGAGATTAATCTTTATTGCCGCAGTGGCAACAGGGCAGGTAAAGCAAAATCGGCTCTGGAGCGTGCCGGTTATACAAATGTTGAGAACAAGGGGAGCCTGGCTGAGGCGCGTGAAGCGCGCAGTCTATAGGGAGCGAACAATTTTTAGCCACTTCAGGTATAATGGAAGGCTTACGATATTAATTAAGCCATCCCGACCTGGATATCACTATGAGCAAGAAACCCGAGAAAGTAACCCTGACTTCTGCTGCCATTGAAGAACAGACAGCCGCGTTTTTGAAAGCGGGCGGATCTGTGGAATACGTCGGCAAGGGCAAAAGCGGACAAGTATCCCCCACGGGTTCAAAGCAGATCAGCCTGAAAAAGTAACGCCCATCTCAGTGACGAGGATTGCTCTGATCGGGGGAGGACTCGTCATCTGAGGCGTTGTCATTCGATGTGAGGTAGTAGTCTTTCTCATCGAATGTTTTCACATCAGGATCTTCAATATAGTTTTTGCGTTTGCCCCGATACAGCCAGACGGCGATGATCGCGACAATTACTGCGAGCACAATTCATTTCATCGTTATCTCCTCCACAAGGTCGTCGTTCTTATATTGAGCACCTTGCAGAGTGACCAGTCAATGTAACTTGCACATACGCTTCAAAGAGGCTCGGATCGGCATTTGAGCAAAATGCCATTCGCGCCTTTACTTGATGTACGGACAGCAAAGGTGTCGTGCAGATCATGATGGAATCATTCGGTGCAGATTTGATTGAGCAGCTCCGTCGAAATCTTGGCGATGCCTTTCAGGCAGTGTCAGGCGAGAATCTCGACTGGGGGGCGTTGCTGGTACAGGTACTTGGCCAGCTGCTGGTCTCTGTAATCTACCTTGGCGTCTTCCTGGGCGTTTATCTGATTCTGATCGCTGCCATCAGGCTGGGTCTTGGTGAGCGGCGAACCAAAACCCCTCTTTACATCCAGATGCGCAGCGGCCTGCGCTATCTGGCCGGGTTGGGTGCGCTGATAGTTATTCTTGCGCAATTCGGGGTTTCTCCTGAGGTTCTCAAGGCGATGGCGAGGGCAGGTTTCATGGTCCTCGGTTTCTATGTGGTCTGGGTAGTTTTCCGGCGTCTGATCAAGGAAGGCACTTCACGCTATCGAATGGATCCTTCCATCCGGCAACTGGTCGAGAATCTGTTTGCGGTTATCGCCGCAACCCTTGCGGTGGTGACGGTGCTTGCCCAGTTCGGTTTCGATGTGGTGTCGATTATCGCCGGTCTGGGCATCGTCGGTATTGCCGTTGGTTTTGCAGCGCAATCCACTCTCTCCAATTTCATTGCGGGAATCACCCTGCTCATTGAAAGGCCTTTTCGAATCGGTGATTGGGTCACCATCAACGGACAGGAAGGCAAAGTGGTGAAGATTGCCTTGCGAACCACCTGGCTGCGAACCCGGGATAATATCTTCACGATGATTCCAAACGACAGTGTTGCCTCCACGGATATCATCAATTACAGCGCAGAGGGCGTGACACGCCTGAATATTCCCGTGGGGATTGCTTACAAGGAATCTGCGAAGGCGGCGAGGGAAGTGCTGATGCCGGTTTTGCTGGCACATCCCGAAGTTTTGCAGGGCGCTGGCATGGAGCCCCGTGTTTTGCTCAAAAGCCTCGGTGATTCGTCAGTGAACCTCGAAGTCAAAGTGTGGATAACGCCGGATAACCTGGATGTTCGGCCCAGAATCATGGCCGATATTCTCGAGCAGATGAAAGAAGCCCTGGATGCCGCCGGTATAGAGATTCCCTTCCCGCATCTGCAGCTGTTCATTGACGATGCAAAAGGATTGAAGCCGGTTCTCGAACCCTTCTACAGGCTGCGGGGATAAAACGGAAAATCTCTGCAGGCAGGCCTTTGGATGCTTGCATCTTTTGACTCGAGATCCTTTCGCAATCGTCTTGATAGTGGAGGGACAGGCTCGCTTCCTGGCCTGTAAGGGTCTAGATTGTTGTGTATGGAAACTAATTTCCGCGTTTGGCTGGGACACTCTGGTCTGACGCATCGGGTTGTTGCCAATGCCCTTTGCGTTATTTCGAATATAAAAGGTTAACTTATGGCGATCATACCGGAATCCAAAATGTCGCAGGAAGTGCTGGCCTGGCGCGATCCCTCCATGGACTCGGTTCTCGGAACGGAAACACCCAAGGACCCAAACAAGGGCTATATTGCCCTTCTTGGCTGGAGTATTAATGCGATCAAGGCGGCTCAGAAGTTCGATCGCCGCTATATCGTGGTTGCCCCGGATTGGGCTGCCGATTTTTGCACGGCCAACAATATTCCCTTCATTCCCTGGGATTTTGTTCGCCTGAACGATCGGTCCATGGAAATCGCTGAAAAGCTGAAAGCCGAAGGCGTGGATGTCGCAATCCCATTGTTCGAGGAAACGGTGGAATGGTCAGGCGCGATCAACTCTGTTCTGTTGAATAATCCGCGTATGTACGGCCAATCCATTTTGTTCCGGGACAAGGCGCTGATGAAACGTCGGGCCCAGCTTGGTGGTATTCGCGTCGGGATTTTCGAAGAAGCCCACGAAAAGGATGACATCATTCGCTTCATGAAGCGGGTTAACCAGACGCTGCTCAAACTGGATGGTGACCCGGACGATCCGATTCACGTGAAGGCCTTCGATAAAGCCGGCTGCCTGGGTCACCGCATGATCCGCACTCTGGAAGAAATCGATACGATTCCGGACGAGGAATACCCCCTGCTCATGGAAAGTCACCTGAGTGGCTGGGAATTCGCCGTTGAGGCCTGGATCCACGATGGCAAAATCAAATTCCTGAATATTTCAGAGTACGTCACCCTGGGTTACTCGGTATTTGTTCCTGCCACGAAGGAACTTGAAAGCTGGCGCGAAGCAATCACCAAGCAGATCGAGTTGCTGGTCAAAACATTTGATATCCAGTTCGGTCTGATTCATCCGGAGTACTTCGTAACCAGCGACGGCACCATGTACTTTGGCGAAGTTGCGTATCGCCCACCCGGGTTCAAGGCCTTCGAATTGATTGAACGCGCGTATGGATTCAATGCCTACCAGGCTTCCATGCTGGTGTTTGATCCCAAGAGCACCAAGGAAGAGGTCGATGCCTTCTTCCCCCGCGAAGTGGTCGATGCCAAAGGTTATGCCGGCTGCTTCGGTGTTTATCCGAGACGCCGCGTGGTGAGCAAGCTGGAAATGCCCAAAGAGTGCATTGAGCATCCTTACTTCGAGTCGCACGAGTTGGTGGCCCCTGCCGAGGAAACAGTTCCGGACCGATCCGCTTTTGGTACTCACTGGGGGCTTGTGTTCTTTTTCGGTGACGACCCGATCAAGATGCGGGATCTTCTGAAATCCCAGGAGGAGCTGGACTTCTACGTCTAGGAACGACAGGAGCCGGCTGATACCCGGCTCCTGATAGTCCGACACAGCTTCTCCGGGGCGTTACCAGTTCTCTGAGAAAGGCCGCGCATCGAGCTCGAAAGTCCAGGCTGAGCGTGGCTGGTTGTGTAGCTGCCAATAGATTTCCGCGAGTTCGTCGGGCTCGATAATGCCGTCCTCGCCCTTGCTCGCATAGAGGTCCGGCAAAAATTCTGCCGTGGCTTGATTGCGGATGAGGCCATCCACCACCACGTGAGCGACGTGTATCCCTTGCGGGCCCAATTCCCTTGCCATGCTTTGCGCCAGGGCGCGCAGCGCATGCTTGCCGCCGGCAAAGGCCGCAAAGCCGCGTCCGCCGCGGAGGCTCGCGGAGGCGCCAGTAAAGAGGAGAGTGCCTTCATTGCGTTGCAGCATTTTCTTTGCGACCTCGCGCCCGACCAGAAACCCGGCCAGTGCGCACATCTCCCAGACTTTCCGGTAGACCCGGGTGCTGGTCTCGCAGATATCGAATCGAACGTTTCCGCCCACGTTGAAGACGGCTACCCGTATTGGGCCATGCTCTGACTCAACGCGTTCAACCAGCTCAATGACCTGGTCTTCGTCCCTTGCATCGGAATGGATGGCTGTCGCGCTCGAGCCGAGAGCCTGAATTTCCGAGCTGAGAAGATCAAGATCCCCGCGCCGGCGGGTGACCACAAGGTGGAAGCCTTCCTTTGCAAAGCGCCGGGCGATGGCAGAGCCGAGGTGGTCTCCGGCCCCGATGATTAGAGCAACTGGTTTGTCTTTTGTTGTCATTTTGCCACCTTTAGTGAGGCCTTTATCCGCTGGTTCGAATCGTATCGGCGATCTTTTCAGCAATCATGATCGTCGGGGCGTTGGTGTTACCACCAATCAAAGTCGGCATGACCGAAGCGTCGACCACCCGCAAACCCTCAAGTCCGTGAACCTTGAGGCTGGAGTCAACCACGGCCAGATCATCTATGCCCATCTTGCAGGTGCCCACCGGGTGATAGATCGTATCCGCACGGGCGCGAATGTGGCGTTCCCATTCCTCATCGCTCATGCCGTCGTGAACGCCGAACATTTCGGATTGTCGGTACGGCGAGAGTGCAGGCCCTTCGAGAATCTCCCGGGTGATTTTTGCGCCTTTGATAGTCAGATTCAGGTCGTCCGGGTCGGACAAATAGTTGGGGTCGATGCCGGGATCGGCCATTGGGTCGGCGCTGAGCAGAAAAACACGCCCTCGGGATTTCGGCCGCAGGTTGCAGACGTGGCAACTGAAGCCGTGTCCCCAATGCAGTTTACGGGCGTGATCCTCCACGATGGAGACGACGAAGTGCAGCTGCAGGTCTGGCTTGTCCTGCTCCGGGTCAGACTTCAGGAATGCCGCCCCCTCTGCAAAGGGCGAGGCAATCATACCCGTCCCATCCGTTCGCCATTGGAGGGAATGGCGAAGCATGTTTTTCATGCCCGTTAAACTGAAGCCAAAGTTATCGGTATCCCCGGACTTGTAGGCCAGAATGAAATCCAGATGATCCTGCAGATTTCGGCCGACACCCGGCAGTTCGTGAATCATGGGAATACCGTGCGGGAGGATGTCTTCAGGGTTTCCCACTCCGGATAGCTGTAGTAACTGCGGTGAACCGAAGGCACCGGCGGATAGGATGACTTCGCGGTTTGCTGAGGCCGTGAGCGATCGGCCCTTGAGTCGATACTCAACGCCGGAAGCACGTTTTCCGTTAAAAAGAATTCGGGTCGCACGGGCACCGGTCACAACCTTTAGGTTGTTGCGCTGTTCCATGATCGGATACAAATACGCCGCAGCGGTGGAGCAGCGTTCACCATTGCGTTCGGTGTCATGAAACTGGGTAACTTCATAGAGGCCAACGCCCTCGTTGTCGCCGGTATTGAAATCGTCGCTTGCGGGATAGCCGTGCTCTTTAGCCGCATCGATAAAGGCTTCGGAAATGGGCCTTGGTGATCGCTGTTTGCAAACATGCAGTGGGCCCTTGGCTCCATGGTATTCGCTGGCTCCACTTTCATGGCATTCCGCTTTGCGGAAGTAGGGCAAAACATCGTCCCATCCCCATCCGTCGCAACCCAGCTCGGCCCATCCATCATAATCCGCGCTGTGTCCACGCACATAAAGCATTGCGTTGATCAGGCTGGAACCACCCAGCCCACGGCCTCTGGGTTGGAATCCTCGACGCCCAGCCAGCTCGGGCTGATGCTCTGTATTGAACGCCCAGTTGTTGATCTTGCCATGGCCGGGCATGATCGCGACCACACCAGCTGGCGCGCGGGTCAGCAAGTGATCGCCCTTGCCGCCTGCCTCCAGGAGACAGACGCTGACATCGGGGTCCTCACTCAATCGCGCCGCCATCACGGCGCCAGCCGATCCGCCACCTACAATGATGTAATCAAAAATTATACGGTCCCCGGTTCCTGTTTTTGTTTTGGGTGTACGCTTCCTGAGCCAGAAAAGGCAGCAGTCAACGAGATGCAGGATCAAGGTTAGACCATGGCCTGGCCGAGCGCCTCTTGGCAGATGGACAGACTGCTAAGAGCGTAGGATGCCGAACTGATCGTGATTCCCGGTGCCGGGCATGCTGCAAATCTTTCGCACCCGGATCCGGTTAATCAGGCATTGGATAATTTCTTGAAGCGACTGTAGGCCGCGGATTCATTCCGCGGCATCCGCTTCTTGCTTGGTTTCATGCTCGGTTCCCGGGGCGTGCTCTGGTGGGCAGTAGGTTGTGTAAAGCTTGAGCATGCCGTTGCCGGTGTTACGGAAGTTGTGAAAGGTACCCGAGGGCACGATGCTGACGTCGCCCGCCATTACAGGTACCTTCGCTTCGCCGATTGTCGCTTCTCCCTCGCCCGAGACGAAATAAAGCAGTTGATCATGTCCCTCGTGAACTTCGCCGCCAATCTCGCCGCCTTCGGGAATGGCCATCAGAACGAGTTGCGTATGATCTCCGGTCCATAATACCTGCCGGAACTCTTCGTTGCTTTTCGCCATTTCCACAACGGGTAGCGTGGTTCTGCGAACTTCTTTCATTCCAGTATCTCCATCCGTGAATTCAGTATTTGATACTCCTTTTAGCAGCAATCGGATCGCCGGTCTTCAGGCGAAGTCGTAATCACCGCCTTTCTCGAGCGCCCTCTGATAAGCCGGTCGGGCATGAACGCGTTTGACCCATCCGCTGATGTGAGGCCGGTTCCTGCCGACGATGCCCCTGGCTACGGAAGCCTCAAGCGGGAAGCTCATCTGGATGTCCGCCGCGCTCAGTTTGTCCCCCAGGAACCAGGTGTTCTTCGCCAGATGGCTTTCCACGAAATCCAGGTGGGTCTTGATCATCGGGCCTATAAACATCTCGTTGGTTTTGTCCGAAATGCCTTTGGCGACAGGTTTAACAAAGAACGGCATCGGGCTGGTTTTGACCTTTTCGAAGACAAGGCGCAACACCAGAGGCGGCATCAATGAGCCTTCGGCGTAGTGCAACCAGTAGGTGTAGTCGAGCCAGGCTTGCCCCCCGCTCTCCGGGAGCATGGTGTCTTTGCCGTAGGTGTGCGCCAGGTATTCGATGATGGCACCGGATTCGGCAACCACCAGTTCGCCGTCTGTGATCACCGGGGATTTTCCAAGCGGGTGCACCTTTTTCAGGCTTTCGGGGGCCAGCATGGTCTTGGGATCTCGCTGGTAATGCTTGATCTCGTAGGGAACACCCAGTTCTTCCAGCATCCAGAGAACGCGCTGTGAGCGGGAATTGTTGAGGTGGTGAACTGTAATCATGCGCAAGCTCCGTTCGCATTGAAAAATGGTCGGGTGTGAAGAGTAGTCTGAAAAGAGCGTTTTGGTTCACCGCTGGCGGTGATTAAGTGGCTAATTACGATTGCGCACCGCAAAGCCGTGGCGCCTGAGCTCCTTCAGAATCTCGGGCACTTTGAAGGGCATCAACGTTCGCGTTGTTTTCAGAAGGCTGATGGCAACATGCATTCGTTTGTACCAGAGTACCTGGCGGATCTTCTTCTTCATCGGGTGATAGCCTTCCCGATAAAGCTCGTCAACGCGGTCGGCGTTATTGGTAAGGCTGTAGTCGCTCAGGTCCAGAGGTACCGATATGTCGGCATGCTTCAGTTGCTTGCGGGTGTTGAAATCGATGCCAATGTTGATGGCGTTGGAAATGACATCGAAGGTGTTGTCCGGCTTCGGGTAACGGCTGACATGGCTGAGATCAACGGCCACCGTAATGCCAGCACCCATTTTGGCCAATGGCGAAATGGGGACGTTTTCCACCAGCCCTCCGTCCACCAGAATCCGCCCATCGATTTCAACAGGTACAAACAGGCCGGGAACCGCCATTGAGGCGCACACGACATCCGCCAGATTGCCTTCCCGGAAGATCAGCTGTTCACCGGTTTCGATATCCGTGGCACAGATGGCCAGCGGAATCTCGGCGTCCTCGATCCGGACATCGCCCAGATCGCGGTGAATCATCTCCCGAATGGCGTTGGTGCTGAACAGCCCGCCGCGCTCAAAGGTAAAGTTGATGATTTTGGAGAGGTTCAGTGTTGAGCAAATGCTGAGGATGGATTCCGCCGGGCGGCCGAAAGCGTAATAGCTCGCGATAAGCGCGCCGGCGCTCGTACCCGAAATGCAATGAATCTTGATTTGCTCTTCTTCAAACGCTTTCAGCACACCAATGTGCGCAATGCCTTTGGCAGCGCCGCCTCCCAGAGCCAGACCGATGCGGGTGTTAAAGGGGTTGAGTTTCATCAGCGGGAACCTTCAGGCGTTGCGAGGATTCGTACCGCACAAGTCTAACAGAGTTGGAAATTTTAATTCTTAGAGTTCAAAATATTGGGGTGGCACTTAGAGAGGTAAACTTTCCAACCGACTGCCGGGTTATGCAGTCATAGGAGTCCTCACATTGGGTGAGGTCATTTCAGACGATTATCAGACCGACTACGTAGCCGGTCAGGATAATATCGAGAAGTTCGGCTTCGATATCCACAACATCGTATTTCCGTTAACCGCAATCCTGATTGTTGCCTTCGTTGTCGGAACACTTATTTTCCCCGCAGGTGCAAAGGAGTTGCTCGATAGCGCCAAGAATGGTGCGATCGCTGTGTTCGACTGGGGCTTTCTTCTCAGCGCAAACCTGTTTGTTGTTTTCTGTCTGGCCCTTATTTTCATGCCGGTGGGCAAAATTAGGATTGGCGGGCTTGATGCCAAGCCAGAGTTCTCTCTGCTGTCCTGGTTTGCCATGTTGTTCGCAGCTGGTATGGGTACCGGGCTTATGTTCTGGTCGGTTGCCGAGCCGGTGGCCTATTACACCGACTGGTATGGAACGCCCCTGGGTGTTGAGCCAAACACTGCTGAGGGTGCCCGGCTTGCGATGGGCGCAACGATGTACCACTGGGGTCTGCATCCATGGGCAATCTACGCGATTGTCGGGCTCTCGCTGTCGTTTTTTGCCTTTAATAAAGGCCTGCCGCTAACCATTCGCTCTGCCTTTTTTCCAATTCTGGGAGACAAGGTGTGGGGATGGCCCGGTAATGTCATCGACACCGTGTCGGTACTGGCGACCATCTTTGGTCTTGCAACCTCGCTCGGGTTTGGCGCCCAGCAAGCGGCATCCGGTATTTCCTACCTGTTTGATATTGAGGGAGGCCTGAATATTCAGGTCGGCGTGATCGCCGGCGTTACGGCTGTTGCTACCCTCTCCGTGATTCGGGGGATCCATGGTGGTGTCCGGATTCTCAGTAACGCGAACATGATCATGGCCGGGCTGCTGCTTCTGTTTGTAATATTTGCCGGCCCCACACTCGCCGTGTTCCAGTGGCTCTGGGATACGTCGGTCTCCTACGCGTCCAATATGTTCTCGCTCAGTAATCCCTTTGGCCGCGAGGAAGACACCACCTGGTTCCATGGTTGGACGGTCTTCTACTGGGCCTGGTGGATTTCCTGGTCACCGTTCGTAGGTATGTTTATCGCGCGGGTATCCCATGGCCGCACGGTGCGTGAGTTCGTCACGGCGGTTCTGATCATCCCGACCATCATTACTCTGTTCTGGATGAGCGCATTCGGAGGCGGGGCGCTAAATCAGGTCCAGAACGAGATTGGCGTGTTGGGTTCCGAGGGTCTTACCGAAGTGTCGTTGGCCATGTTCCAGATGCTGGAAAATATCTCACTGTCTGGAATCACCTCGTTTATCGGGATCACTCTGGTGTTGACGTTCTTCGTCACATCCTCAGATTCCGGTTCCCTGGTGATTGACAGCATCACGTCTGGCGGCAAGACCGATGCCCCGAAAGCCCAGCGCATCTTCTGGGCGGTCACTGAAGGGACCATTGCCGGGGTGCTTCTGTTCGTTGGCGGTGAACAAGCCCTCAACGCTCTGCAAGCTGGCGCCCTGAGTGTCGGGCTGCCGTTTACGCTGGTGCTGTTGGTGATGACCTACAGCCTGTTCAAAGGCCTTCATCATGAACGCCGCTTGCTGATTGCCGAAGGCAAGATGGTGTAACCCCAGGCTGATATAAGGTGACGCTGGAAGGGCCCCTCATTGAGGGGCCCTTTTTTGAGCGAGAGTATCCGGTCAGGACGGGTAGAATTGCCGGATGGCCGTCAGCAGCGTGTCGACATCCTCACGGCTGACATCCTGGTGGGTCACAAAGCGGATCGGGTCTCCGGCCGTAATCAGGATGCCCTGTTCGGCCAGGTAGTCTTTCAGCTGTGACGCCTGGCCCGCCTTGCACCTTGCGTAAACGATGTTGGTCTGGGTACTGGCCGGGTTGACCTCAAGTTCCGGAATCTTTGCCAGGCCGTTGCTCAGGTATTCGGCGTTTTCATGGTCCTCGAGCAGTCGAAGCGGCCCCCTTTCGAGCGCGATACGTCCCGCGGCGGCCAGAATGCCGGCCTGGCGCATGCCGCCCCCCACCATTTTGCGCAGCCGGGTGGCCCGCTTGATGAATGATTCCGACCCCAGCAGCAGCGATCCAACCGGTGCGCCCAGGCCTTTGGACAGACACACGCTGACGGAATCGTAGTGCCGGGTTATTTCGGTGACATCGCAGTTTGATTTTACGGCGGCATTGAAGACACGGGCGCCGTCCAGGTGCAGAAGAAGCCCGTGTTCGTCGCAGAACGCACGGGCCTGCGCCTGGTACTCAAGGGGCAGTACTTTGCCTCCGATGGTGTTCTCAAGGGAGAGCAGACGGGTGACGGCAAAATGAAAATCGTCCGCCTTGATCGCGGCCCGGGCTTTTTCCAGATCAATGCTCCCGTCCGGCTCGTTCTCGATCGGTTGGGGCTGGACACTGCCCAGCACCGCGGCGCCTCCGCCCTCATACTTGTAATTGTGAGCGGACTGGCCACAGAGATACTCATCGCCACGGCCACAATGACTCATGATGGCAAGCAGGTTGGCCTGGGTGCCTGTGGCAGTAAAAAGGGCCGCTTCGAAGCCGAGCCTCTGGGCGGCGTAGGCCTGCAGGCTGTTAACCGTAGGGTCGTCGCCATAGACATCGTCTCCCACCTCGGCGCTGGCCATGGCTTCGCGCATCTCGGGGGTGGGGCGGGTCACAGTATCGCTGCGGAAATCAATCATTGTTCCTGGCGCCTTTTTCTTTCCTCGGATGCCTGCATTCTACAGTGCAGCAGGAATCATGGAATTCCCACCCTTTGCATTATTCCCGATTCGTCCCCATAAACCAGAACAAAGCCAAACAACAGGAGATCAGCAATGACGGCACCAACCCTTAAGGAACAACTGTACAGCGCGGTAAAAGAAGCAATGCGGAACAAGGATAAAACCCGCCTGGTTACTTTGCGCATGGCCCAGTCTGCCGTGAAGCAGATCGAGATTGATGAACGCCGCGAGCTCAATGACGAGGATGTTCTCAAGGTGCTGGACAAGATGCTCAAACAGCGCCGCGACGCGGCCAGTCAATACGACGAAGCCGGCCGCGAGGAACTGGGCGATAAAGAGCGAGCGGAAATGGTGATCATTGAAGAGTTCATGCCGGCGGCTCTCAGCGAGGATGATCTTGACGGGTTGATTCGGATGGCCATCAGTTCAACGGATGCCCAGGGCATGCAGGACATGGGTAAGGTGATGAATGAACTGAAGCCCCAGGTACTTGGCCGCGTTGAGATGGGGCATTTGAGCAAGAAAGTGCGGGCCGCGCTGGCGGGTTGATCCAGTTAACCATTTCTATCGCATAAAACGGGGCGACGCGTCGTTCAGAAAATCGTCGCGCGGAAATGCCTCGGAAGGTATTTCTGTTCAAATTCGAAGGAAAAAGGAAAGCGTTATGTCTATCGAACAAGTGCTCTATCGTGCCCATGCAGAAGCAACCGGTGGTCGTGACGGCCGTGCAATTTCGTCAGACGGCATTCTTGATGTAGAGCTGGCAACCCCGAAAGAAATGGGCGGTGCCGGCGGCAAGGGGACCAACCCGGAGCAACTTTTTGCTGCAGGCTATTCCGCATGCTTTATCGGCGCCATGAAATTTGTGGCCGGTCGCGACAAGCTCAAGATGCCGGAGGATGCTTCCATTGAAGGCGTGGTTGGCATCGGCCAGATCCCCAATGGGTTTGGCATTGAAGTGGAATTGCGCATCAGCCTTCCGGGTATGGACGATGCGGAGGCCAAGCAGCTGATCGATGAAGCGCACAAGGTTTGCCCATATTCCAACGCGACCCGTGGCAACATCGACGTAACACTCAACCGGGTAGGCTGATACCCGGTTTGGATCCGGTCTCGGAACCTGGATCTACCAATCGAGCCTGAGGCTTGCCAGCAGGGCATCCCCAAGGCTCAGATCCTCGGTGCCCGTGTTCAGGTCCTTGTATTGGACACGGGTAGCCAGACTGGCTCCTATGCCAAGAACGATGGTTGGCCAGGATTGTCCCCCCTGGTGCAGCCGATAAGTCAGTTGGGTTCTCCACTCGCGTAAATAGAGCGCGCTTTCTACTTCCCTGTCCTTGTCCATCGTGGCCCAACGGTCCCCGTTTCGTTCCACCCGGAACGCCCAAACCTGCCCCGGGCTCTGCCACTGCATCAGAACAGGCAGGTCTACCAGCCAATGGCCGTGTGCGTTGCTTCGTTCCCAGCGTGCTCTGGGGAGCCAACTGAAAGAGCCAAACCTGTGAATTGCGCGATCTATGCCCTACTATTTTAGCGTCAGTTTTTTCAGCCGCCGTGATTTTCAGGAGCCTATGTCCGATAAAGAGCTACGCACCCGATCCGACAAACAGGCGATCGACCAGTTTATCAATGAGGTTCGCACATTGCCCAAGCAGGGTGGCGGGCAGGGGCGGCTGATTTTCGCGCTGGACGCGACTGCAAGCCGGGAAGCTACCTGGGACCAGGCCTGCCATCTGCAGAGCGAACTGTTCATAGCAACCCGGGATCTGGGTGGCCTGGCCATTCAGCTCTGCTACTACCGTGGCTTCGGTGAGTTCAAGGCCACGGGTTTTGTGACCGAAACCGGGCAGTTGCTGAATCTGATGAACGGCGTTTCCTGCCTCGGTGGGCGCACCCAGATCAGCCGGGTATTGGCCCATGCGGTGAAAGAGACCCGTGCAAAGCCCGTCAAAGCTGTGGTGTTTATCGGTGACTGTTGCGAGGAACCGGTGGACGAACTCTGTCACACCGCCGGGGAACTGGGAATGCTGCGCACACCGGTGTTCATGTTTCACGAGGGCAATGATGCCCATGCAAGGGCGGTATTCCAGCAGGTGAGCAAGCTTTCAGGGGGCGCATACGCACCCTTTGACCGTAACAGTCCTCAGGTGCTCAAGGATCTTATGGCGGCAGTTGCGGTCTATGCTTCCGGGGGAGCCAAGGCTCTGCAGGATTTTTCCAGCAGTAGTTCCCCGGAAGTGAAACGCCTGACCAGACAGATCCGGTAGTGTTTGTGAGAATCCATTGATGGGCCGTTGTGCCCGGGGTATTTGAGTGCCTTTAACGCTTGTTGCCATCGTTGTCGCGGTTGTGGCCTGGGTGTGGTTGCGCAATCAGCCTGCCAGTCAGCGCAATGCCGCCATTCTCAAGCTGGCCCTGCTGGCCGGTATCGGCATCGTCGTCTTGCTGGCTGTAACCGGGCGACTGCATTTTGTCTTCGCCGGTTTGGCCTTTCTCTATCCTCTGTTGCGTCGCCTGCTGCCATCTCTATTGCGTGGCGGGCTCGGTCGCGTGGCTGGCGGTGCCGGACCCAAGTCGGGCAACCAGTCCCATGTTTCCAGCGATATTCTGGAAATGACTCTGGACCACGACTCGGGAATCATGAGCGGCAAGATCATCAAGGGCCCGATGGAAGGGAGAGAACTGGCGGAGCTAAGCGAAAGCGATTTCCTCGAGCTATTGCGCTATTGCCGCGGCCAGGACGAGGATTCTGCCCGGCTCCTCGAAACTTACCTGGATCGCCGGTTCGGAGACTCCTGGAGAGCAGACGATGAGGCGGCCTCTGAAAGCGATCCGTCGGGCGGCAGTGGGAATACGGGCGGCCCGCTGACCGAGAGCGAAGCGCTGGACATTCTGGGGCTCGAGCCCGGAGCCAGTCGGGAAGAGATCATCAAAGCCCATCGGAGGATGATGCAAAAACTTCACCCGGACCATGGTGGCAGCAATTACCTGGCGGCGCGCATCAATGAGGCCAAGGAGTGTCTTCTGGGCTGAGTTGCATCCTGGTTTGCAGGCATATGCTCAGAGTGATTGCCTGCACGCCCGGATAAGGATATTGTTCAAAAACTGAACTTTTTAGCCCGAGGTGAGAAGACAGCGGTTTGAAGATTTCAACGCTCGCCCATTTCTTTTTATTTCTTCTGCCAGGATTCCCTTTGGCTGCGAATTCGGAGCCACTGCCGCGGCTTAAAGTTCTCGCTGCTCAGATACCGTGTGCAGCGGAGCCAAGTCTCGAGGGGCGAGATATAGAATTGGTTTTGGCGACCTTCGATGAGTGCGGATTTGAGGCCGAATTCATCATGCAGCCCTATGAGCGCCATGCAAGGACCTACAGGGATCGTCAGGACTTCGATGCTATTGCCACAGTACCTTTGCACTGGCGTCTTCCCGGTTATTCCACATCCGCCTACATCTGGTACCAGAACGGAGCTTTCTACAATCACTCCCGTGTCGGGCCGATTGAAAGGGTCAAAGACCTGGCCGGTCTCAACGTGGTGACGTTCCGTGAAGGGGTCGATGTGCTGGGGATCAGCGATAACGTACCTGAATTTGCCTCGCTCACCGAAATCGCCGATCAGACCATTCACTCCCGGCTACTGTTTATGGGCCGGGTCGATGCGATTCTGGCCGACGGATTCGTGGTCGCGGAAGTGAATCGGAGAATCTTCAACAAGAAGCGCCGCGGTGAAAGCTGGCCCTCGCAGTCTGATGCTTTTCGTTTCGCGCCAATCTTCAACCCGGCGCCGCACAAGATGGTTTTTCGGAACCCCGCATTCGCCGCAGCCTTTGATCAATGCTTCGACGATTTGCGGCAATCGGGTGTGATTGGTCTCATCAATCAGAAATACATCGATAAGTATCAGAATGTGCTACGTTTCAGGTATCTAGGACGTTAAGTACAGGTCCGTATGGAAAGGTAAGCGAACCTGGACGACCCTGATCGCAGGAAATTCATGCGTTCAGTCCCATGGAGTGGAGCGATGGTTCGGTCACACTGTGCAGTCTTCATCAGCCTGCAGATCTTCTTTTCCAGCCTTGCGGCCGCCTCGGTTCCTGTCGCCGTTGGTGAAGGGTTGCAGGGCGTGATCGGGTACTCCGATGGCAAGCTCCATGGGTCCCTGGCGCCGCTCTACGAATGTATCTTTGATCGCGCTGACATCCAGCCCCAGTTTATTCAGGTGCCTCTGAAAAGAGGGCTGGGGTATTTGCACTCGGGAGAAGTCTCGATGGTTCTGCCCCTTGCCCAGAGTGAGCGTCGGGACAGAATCGGCGAGTTCGCCGGTGAGTTGTTTTCGGCGGACTATGTTTTTGTCTCGAATCGCCAACTTCCGCCGATATCTGAAACCTCGGGCCTTAAATATGGGCTGCCTCGGAGTTTTGTTGGTGAACAGTTCATTACCGACGAAAACCCGAGAATCGAAGAAGTCACAGAGTGGTCCCAACTGGTTGCCATGCTTCACTATGACCGCCTGGATGCGGTCGTATTGCCGGCGCTTCTGGTGGAGGATCTCTTTGGTCCTGATGTGGTCAAGGTATTCCAGCAAACAGCGGGAACCCTCCCGGTTTCGCTTTACCTGTCTCGAGCGAATCTGGACAGCGAGGATGTGGGCAAGATCAAACGCGCAGTCAGGAGTTGTCGCGCCGGTGACCTGGTTTCCGAGCTGCGTTAGGGAGCTTTCGCCGGCCCGCTATTCCAGAGTTTCCCGCTCAGTCCACGGATGCTTCACTGCGTGACTTTCTCAGGTGATGGCGTTTTCTGCTTCGCGGAACCCGATTTCCCGCGTTGCGGTTGTCGCCGCTTCCGGACCGCCGGGCTTGGTGGTGCCGGCTCGTTGCGCAAGTAAGCCCCGGGCGCCGGTTCAATCACCGGCAGATTGCCTTCTCCCGGAATGCGAGCCTTAATCTTACCGCCACCGAACTGCTCGGCCCAAGCCACCCAATCTGGCCACCAGGAACCTTCAAACTGCTCGGCACCTTTCAGCCATTCCTCTGGATTGGCCGGGTTGTCTTCGTTGAGGCGATAACCGTACTTCTTTTTCTCGGGCGGATTGATGATGCCGGCAATGTGCCCTGAACCGCCGAGGACAAAACGCAACGGGCCGCCCAGGTTACGTGCGCCTTTGTAGCAGGAGATCCAGGGTGCGATGTGGTCTTCAATCGCAGATGCAAAGTAGGCGGGGGACTTCACCTTTCGCAAATCGATCGGTGTACCCGCTAGAGTAATACCCCCGGGCTCACGCAGCCGGTTGTTCAGGTACATATTGCGGAGGTAAAAGCTGTGCATGGCCGCTGGCATGCGGGTGGCGTCCGAGTTCCAGTACAACAGGTCAAAGGGCGCCGTGTCGCGGCCGAGAAGGTAATTATTGACGAAAAAAGACCATATCAGGCTGTTGGCACGTAGCATGTTGAAGGCCGTTGCCATGGAAGCACCTTCAAGATAGCCCTGTTTGTTCATGGCCTTCTCGATTTTGGCAATAGAGTCCTCGTCGATGAAGACTTCGAGATCGCCGACTTCCGAGAAATCCATCATGCTGTTGAGAAACGTCGCACTTTTTACGCGATCATCCCCGCGAGCGGCCAGCCAGGCGAGCGTGCAACCAAGCAGAGTGCCGCCGATGCAGTAGCCGACGGTATTGATTTCCCGCTCACCCGTCGCCTGCTCGATGGCATCCATGGCGGCGACCGGACCTTCGAGCATGTAGTCCTCAAAGGTCTTGTGTGCCAGCTCTGGCCCGGGATTTACCCAGGAAACCACAAACACGGTGTGGCCCTGTTCCACCCAATAACGAATGAAGGATTTTTTCTCGCCAAGATCGAGGATGTAGTACTTGTTGATCCAGGGCGGTATCACCAGCAAAGGCCGGCGATGAACTGTCTCGGTGGTCGGCCGGTACTGGATGAGTTGCATCAGATCGTTCTGGAACACCACGTCGCCGGGTGTGTTGGCCAGATTGTCGCCCACCTCAAAGGCGTCCGGGTCGGACATGCGGAAAGGCATCGGGCCCTTTCCCTCGTCCAGATCACGCAGCAGGTTTGCCAGGCCTCGCAGGAGGTTCTTGCCCCGTGTCTTAACGGTTGTGCGCAACACTTCCGGATTGCTCAGAACGAAGTTGCTGGGGGCCAGGGCGTCGGTCATCTGGCTGGTGAAAAAACGGACTTTCCGTCTATCGTGATCATCCAGATCCCGGACATCGTCGATGGTGTCCATCAGCCAGCGAGTTGACAGTAAATACGCCTGCTTGAGGGCGTTGAAGGCGATGACGTCGTTCCAGGCCTGGTCACGGAAGCGACCATCGCCAGGCTCTGGTTCTGCTACGGTCAACGGTTTCTTGCCAATACCGCTGGCCAGAATGCCAGACCAGAACAGACTGGTGTCCTTGAGCAGCCGCATCTGTGCAAACAGAAGCGTGTCTGGCTGGGTTGCAAGCTTGCCGGTCAGGGTGAAGAAGGGTTTGGTCATGCTCCCCACGCTGGCCGGATTGGGCGGGCCACCGCGCAAACGTCGCATTATGGAGCGCTTGAGCAGGTGACCACCATGAACACCCACTCGTGCCAGAGAGCGGCTTACCACATTGGGTTCGAAGTCAGGCGTTGATTGCTTTTTTATTGGTTTATCAGCCATTTTTTCGCCTTCTGTCTTTCAAGTGTTACATGTAAACGCCGCCGTTAACGTTGATCTGCTGGCCGGTGATGTAATCGCCTTCCGCGGCCAGGAAGACCACGGCGCGGGCAATTTCCTCCGGCTTGCCAAACCGACCCATGGGAACCCTGGCAATGATCTGTTCACGGATATTCTCCGGGACCTGGGCCAGCATTTCGGTTTCGGTAAAGCCGGGCGCGATGGCGTTGACTGTGATGTTGTACTTGGCCATTTCCAGTGCCAGGGTCTTTGTAAACGCAATAATGCCCCCCTTGCTGGCCGCATAGTTGGCTTGCCCGAAGTTGCCCGCCTGCCCGACGAAAGAGGTGATGTTGATGATGCGACCGTATTTCTGATCCATCATGATCTTCAACACTTCGGAGCACGTGGCGTAGACGCTGCCCAGGTTGGTGTCGAGAACGTCGTTCCAATCGTCGTCGGTAAGCTTCTTCATGGACTTGTCTTTGGTGATGCCGGCGTTGTTCACCAGGATATCGATACGGCCCCACTGTTCCTGGACCTGGCGAACCAGGCTGCGCGCTTCCGGCATTTTTGACAGGTCTGCTTTGAAGGAGAGTGCCCGTACGCCGGTTGCCTCAATTTCCCTGGCAACTTCGTCGCCTTCAGGCTGACGTGAGCGGTAGTTGATGGCGACATCGGCGCCGCGTTGAGCAAGCTGAAGTGCGATGTGACGACCGATGCCGCGTGAGGCACCGGTTACGAGGGCGACCTTGCCCTTGAGGTCTTGCATGAAATCCTCCCTGGAGCGGTAGCCCGCTCTGGTTGTTATTCCTTATTATTAATCACCTCATTCAAGCTAGCAGAGCACCCGAGTCGCGACAAGAAAATGTGATACCCGTCACGCTTCGCGGATGAATGTCTTGAGCCGCGGCGCAATGGATTCGCGCCATTGGCTGCCATTGAAGACACCGTAATGGCCAACCCCCTCTTGCAGATGGTGCAGACGCCTGGCGTCCGGGATATTCACGCATAGTTTATGGGCGGCCCGGGTCTGCCCGGGGCTGGAAATGTCGTCTTTCTCGCCTTCAATCGTCATCAGTGCTGTTTTTTCGATAGCCGCCGGATTCACTTTTCGGCCCCGGTGCATGAAGCAGCCCCGGGCAAGGTGAAACTCCTGGAAGACACGCTGGATGGTGTCCAGGTAATAGGTGGCCGGCAGATCCATGACCGCGAGGTATTCGTCATAGAATTCACGATGACGTCTGATCTTTTCGACCTCCTTGTCACGCATGGACTTGAACAGGCCCCGGTAGGCATCAATGTGGCGGTCGAAGTTCATGTTCACGAATCCGGTCAGTTGCAGAAAGCCGGGATAAACCTTCCGCATGGCTCCCGGATAAGGCGCGGGCACAGGGTGAACCAGATTGCGCCGGAACCACGCCAGATTGTGTTTAGTGGCCAGTTCGCAGGGTGCCGTGGGATCAATACGTCCGTCGATGGGGCCGCTCATGAGAGCCAGCGAGCGCGGTGTTGCCGGGTTTTTATCTTCGGCCATGAGAGCGGTGGCTGCGAGCACCGGCACGACGGGCTGGCAAACCGCCAATACATGGGTGTCTGGCCCAAGCTGTTCAATAAAATCGATAACGTAGTCGATATAGTCGTCCAGCCCAAAGTCGCCAGCCGACAAGGGGACACGACAGGCATCACGCCAGTCGGTGATGTAGACGTCGTGGTCTGGCAGCATTTCCTTGACGGTACCCCGCAGCAGAGAGGCAAAGTGTCCGGAAAGCGGCGCAACGATCAGGAGTTTCGGGTCATCAGGCCGCGATACGCTGCGCTGGAAATGCTTGAGCTGGGCAAAGGGTTTGCGCTGGAGGATGACTTCACTGACGTCCACCTTTTCGCCATCGCACACTGTTGAGTGCAGATTGAAGGCCGGTTTCGGGTAGCGCCGGGTCAAATCGCCAAACACGCCATAGGCGGAGGCAATGCTGCGAGCGCCCGGTAAGCGGGATAAGGGGCTCAGGGGATGTCTGAGCAGTTTACTCTGTGCGTCTGTCGCGATACGCAAGGGCATCAGCGCTGCGCGGCTCATTTCATGGGCAAAATACATCATGATACTGTCCTGCTTGAGTTATGGAGTCCGGAAGTCAACGCAAAACTCAACAGCCATCGATTTCCGCGCTCGATCTTTGATACCCGATGCTGATAGAGATCCGGGCGAAACAGATACAATCTTCCAAAAAGGTTGAAAATGTTCTTGTCGCAAATGAATTCGCCACCGGCCTTGGGTTTGGCCAGAACCCAATTGAGTTTGTAGAGCCGGCCCTCGGAGACCATGTCCACGTGCGGGCCTACCTTGTGGCCTTCTGGATATCGGACCAGGTATATATTCAGGCGTCTGGAATGAAAGAGAATCCGGGTTTTTACTTTTGCAGGCATGGTAGTGGCATACGCTCTTGCAGAATCGCTATCAGCAGTTTGCGCGCTGTGCGGCCCGTTGGTCAATTATGGCCGGGAACTCGATCGTACAAAGATGAGGATTTGAACTGATGGCCAGAGCATCAGGTGGTCGCAAGCTTTTGCGATGGTTTTTGCTGCTATGCGCTGGCGCTATCGTGCTGGTCCTGTTGGTGGTTCTGATGTTCCGTTTCGTAAATCCACCCACCTCGGCCTTCATGGTGGGTTATCAGCTTCAGGGCACGAACAAATCCATCGCCCACGAATGGGTGCCCATGCGCGAGATCTCTCACTGGATGCCGCTGGCGGTAGTTGCCAGCGAGGATCAGCGATTCCCGCATCATGTGGGCGTGGATTTTGAGGCGGTTCGTCAGGCGCTCTCGGAGTATCGGGCCGGCGACGGGCTTCGAGGGGCCAGTACCATCACCCAGCAAACGGCCAAGAACCTCTTTCTATGGAGCGGGCGTAGTTTCATTCGCAAGGCCATCGAGGCGGGATTGGCGCTTATTATAGACGGCCTGTGGTCAAAACAGCGGGTACTGGAAGTTTATCTGAACATTGCCGAGTTTGGCCCAGGTATTTACGGGGTTGAAGCCGCAAGCTGGACATACTTCGGGAAGCCGGCGCGCCACCTCACTGAATATCAGGCTGCGCTGCTTGCCGCTGTACTCCCGAATCCGAAGGTTTTGAGTGTAAACGCCCCATCCTCTTATGTGCTGGAACGAGTGGCCTGGATTCGGGGCCAGATTGCACAGCTTGGTGCTGGATATCTGCGAGATCTCTAGTCTTGCAGATGAGCCGGTTTATTGGCGTGACCCCTGGCGCGTACTCGTTGATACTAGGGGTATTGCAGGACCACTTATTTCTAAAGGATCGCAAGAATGTCTCTCTTCCCCGACGACAACGGTGAGAACGACCTGTTCATGTCCCGAACAGATCCGGACAATCCGCTGGGCACCCATGCCCCTTACAGTTTCGAGCTGGAAGGCAAGGTCTGGCCAACCGTGGAACACTATTTCCAGGGCATGAAGTTCACCGACGACAACCGCCAGGAAAAGGTGCGCAACGCCGACACGCCCGGCAAGGCCGGAAAGCTAGGGCGCAAGCGCCACAAGAGCCTGCGGCGGGACTGGAAGCAGGTGCGCGAAACCGTTATGACACGGGGGATCTACGTGCGCTGCCGAACCCATCCCGAGCTGGCGGAGGCTCTGCTGGATACCGGCGACACGAAAATCGTTGAAAACAGCAATTTCGATTATTTCTGGGGCTGCGGCCGGGATCGTCGGGGCGATAACCGTTACGGAAAAGTGTTGATGAATGTGCGGGCCAGGTTGCGGGAGGAGCGGGCAGCGCAGGATTGAACTTCAACCTGCCCGCCACCTGCCGCACCAGTAGTGCAGGTCAATCGCTCTGCTTCAGGCCCATTTCCCAGAAATCGATTTCAAGCCGGGTGGCGTCGCTGAAAATCCGGGTTAGTTCCTTGAAGCGGGCAGGGGAGACATCGGCCAGTCGCTCATTGAGCCAGCTGATCTCAGCTCGCATCGCCTCCTGGAACTCGTCGCTCTCGTACATGGCGATCCAGGCATCGTAGGGGTTGTTCTCACCCCGAATCGTTTCCGCCCGGCTATTTAGCCAGTTGGCGATTTCACCGTAACCCACCATGCACGGTGACAGGGCCACGTGCAGGTCCAGCAGGTCGCCCCGGTTGCCGGTGTCCAGAACGTAGCGGGTGTAGGCCAGCGTGGCCCGGGCTTCCGGCAGGTCGGCCAGCTCTTGTTCGGAAATGCCCCATTCCTTGCAGTAGCTGACGTGCAGATCCAGTTCCACATCCACGATGGCCTGCAAACCCTCCTTGGCCTGGCGCAGGTCCGACAGGGTCCGGCTTTTATAGGCGGCCAGGGCAAAGGCACGGGCAAACTGGATCAGGAACAGGTAGTCCTGCTTGAGGTAATGCTGGAACGCTTCCGGCGCTAATGTCGCATTACCGAGTTGCTGCACAAAGCTGTGCTCGATGTAGGCTTGCCATTCGTTTTGGCAGCTCTTTTTCAGGTCTTCGAACTGATAAGGCATGCTTTCTCCTGGAGGACGATCGACTCAGTAACAGGAATTCGGTGACGAGTCCGGGTTGATTTCGCCGGCGACTTCTTCCGGATCAATGCCGTGACTGACCAGTACTTCCCGCACAAAATTCACCTGCGCGAGAATTCTGTCAGCATCGTCGCCGTATTCGAACCGATTGATTTCGACCGGTTGGGGCATGAAGGTAAAGGCGGTTTTCAGGGCGGTGAGCGTGTCTTCGTCGGCCATTGGCATACTCCTCTGCGGTTTGAGTTACACATGAGGAGTATACGCATGTCTTCCGGCAAAGGCCGATAGGCAGCCTTGGACTGGTCGTCTTGCTCGACGATGTGTCAGGTTCAGGCTCGCCGACGGCTGGCTGCCACCAGCGAACCAAGAACTACGAGCATCGCAGCCAGCGGAAGCCGCCAGTCTGGCGCGGCAATCCCGGCCAGTACCAGGAAAAGAGCGGCCAGCACAGGTACCGCATAGGCCAGGCTGCCCACCAGTGCGGTAGGGCCTTTCCTTAATGCCAGATCCCAGGCCACCATGGCCAGGCCATATGGACCCAGACCCAGGGCGACACCAGCGGCGAGCGCGGTTCCTGAAGGCAGCACATGGGCGGAGCCGGAAACGGTATCTGCGGCTGCGGCTCCGGCGCCAGCCAGAAGGAACAGGCCTGGCATGACAGGAGCGATCGCTACGGGTGTTGCCTGGCAGATCCAGGAGTAAAGAGCCCAGCAACCCCCAGCCAGAAGAGCCAGCCCGTAACCCGTCAGATTGCCCGAGAAACCATTATTCAGGGCCTCCGGGCCCAGCAGCAAAGCCGCGCCGGAAAAGGCAATCAGTGCCCCCGCAATAACCGGGAGGGCGATCCGCCGATGGAAGGCCCACTGGCTGATCAGGATGAACATGACCGGCCAGGTATAGGTGATCAATGACGCCTCTGCGGTGGGTGCCATGCCAAGCCCGGCCAGGTAGGCGCCGACCGCCCCCAGAACCAGCAAAGGCACAAGGCCGAAAATCACCAGTTTCCATTGCCAGGACACTTTCACAGATTTACGCGCTTCGCGGCTCCGGAAACTCATGGGCAGCACGGCCAGTGCGCCACTGATAAGGGCGATGGTCGTAAGTTGAAACGGAGGAATGGAGCGCGCTGCATCCACCAGCAGAGGTGCGACGGCCCACAGCACCACGGCAACCAGAGCCGCGATGATGCTCAGGATGTTTGGCAGACCGATGGTCGCGTTAAGAATCCTCATGGGCAGTCCTCCTTTAGCCGGTGTGTTGCGATCTGACAGTGGCAGGATATACTCGGATTAAGCATCACAAAAACAACAGTTATTGATAAAAAACATCACAGGAGTTGATGGATTGCGTCCCAGGATTCTTGATCTGAACGTGCTGCAAACGCTACTGGCCATTGCCGACACCGGAACGGTTACCGCCGCTGCAGACCGGCTTGCTTATACCCAGTCAACCGTGAGCATGCAGTTGCATCGACTGGAGTCCCTGCTGGAGGTGCCCCTTCACGAGCGGGAAGGGCGGCGGATACGGTTTACCGCGGAGGGCGAGCAGCTGATCGGTTATGCCCGGAAGATGCTGGCCCTGAACAACGAGGCATTGGATTCGCTTCGGCAGCGGCAGGTATCGGGGCAGCTGAGCCTGGGTATCCCGGAAGACTATGCGTTTTTGCTGACCTCCGTGCTCTCCCATTTCAGCCAGCTGTTTCCGGCGGTTCAGCTTCAGGTTATCTGCGGG
The DNA here is from genome assembly GCF_045057155.1 of Marinobacter flavimaris. Taxonomy (NCBI): domain Bacteria; kingdom Pseudomonadati; phylum Pseudomonadota; class Gammaproteobacteria; order Pseudomonadales; family Marinobacteraceae; genus Marinobacter; species Marinobacter flavimaris. The sequence goes on along the minus strand of NZ_CP171359.1, from coordinate 2,531,118 downwards.
TCGAGTGTCAGGCTTTTGCAGCAGGTGCAGGCCGGTGAGTTGGACCTGGCGGTTGTAACACGCCAGACCCGCTCCCCCGGGGGGGAAGTGATTCGCCGGGAGCCACTGGTGTGGGCGGTCGGCGCCGAGAAACAGCCGTCCCTCACAGATCCCATCCCTCTTGCGCTCTACTCGCCAGGTGCTGATGTGTTCAGGGAGGTGGCGGAGCAGGCGCTGTTTTCTGCGGGTCGGCAGTGGCGCCTGGCCTACTCAAGTCAGTCGATGACGGGGCTGATGCCAGTGGTAGTGGCCGGATTGGCGGTGGTGCCGGTAACCCGCGATATGCTCACGCCCCAGTTGCGTGTTCTGGACGAACGAAGCGGAATGCCGGCCCTGCAATCCATCGAGATGGCTCTGCACCGGCCATCGGGCCGCCCCACTGAACCTGCACGGCAGATGGCGGAGCTGATCCGGGAGCATCTGGCGGGAGATGGCTGATCTGTCCCCGTGTTAGGCTGACGATATCGTGTCTAAATGCAATGAACGGGATATGCCATGAAAACGATCAACATCGACATTGTTTCCGACATCGCCTGCCCCTGGTGTGCCATTGGCTACGCCCGCCTGGAGCAGGCCATGAAACAGCTGGCGTCTGAATACGAATTTGGCCTCCAATGGCATGCCTTTGAACTGAACCCGGATCATACGGGTGAGGGTGAGCCCATCCTGCCGGCTCTGGCCCGCAAGTACGGCCGGAGCGAGGATGAGATGCGCGCTACCCAAAACCAGATGATGACGATTGCGAAGGATCTGGGCCTCAATTTTGAGAAAATGCAGGAGCGTTTCACCTGCAACACCTTCGATGCCCATCGGCTGGTCAAGTGGGCTGCTGAGCAGGGCAAGCAGACGGAGATGAAGCAGGCGCTGTTCGAGGCCTATTTCGGAAAGGCAGAGGATGTTTCAGACCCGAACGTGTTACTGGGCTGCGTCGAGAGCCTTGGGCTGGATCGCGACAAGGCTAAGCAAATTCTGGATTCAGATGAATTCGCCGACGTGGTCCGGGAGGACGAAGCGACCTACCAGCAGGCCGGCGTTTCTGCCGTGCCGGCGTTCATCGTGAACGGTAAGTACCTGATTTCCGGCGCCCAGGAACCGGATACCCTGGTACAGGCATTCGAGGAAATCGGCGCAAAGCCTGAGTGAGCGCCTGAACTGGAGAGGAAATGCCGAAACCTTCCGAAGCCCGCCAGAAGGCCATTCTGGAGCGGCTGGATAAATTCAGCCGGTTCACCGACAGCAACATTGCTATCCCGTTTACCAATATAAAGATAGGTGCGGAGGCAGTGATTGGCCTGTTGCCCGTGGTGGGGGACGCCGTGGGCCTGGTACTGGGCGGGTACGTATTGGTGGAAGCGCAGAGGGCGGGCGCCAGCAAGGACGTCAAGCTTCGCATGCTGCGCAACATGGGCATTGATTTCCTCGGTGGCCTGCTGCCTGTGATAGGTGATGGCTTTGACGCGGTATACAAAGCCAACACCCGCAACACCCGCTTGCTGAGAAACTACCTGGAAAAAGAGTTGGCGATTGAACCACCCCCGCCGCCTTTCCCCTGGATGACCGTGATCTGGTTGTCCGTGCTGTTCGCTGTCGTTACGGGCGGTCTGACATTGATTCTCTAGGCCTGCTGCCGTCCCTCTGACGCTTTTAGTCGACTGAGTGTCGTATTGGTTCCTCCCGGCAACCTCAAAGAGGGCCACATTGGGGCTATCGACAACCCGGGAAGGGGGGGATAGCAATGGCTGTTAAATTCGAGCAAGCACTTCTGGATTATCCACAACAACGGGCAGGTGCGGCACGCCAGCCTGACAGCGTCGACCAGTCTGATCGACGCGTTCCCATCAACCTGCGCCAGTCTGGCCCTACGCCGGTGGAGATGCTGATTTCCACACGGGTTCGCAAGTCGCCTTACTGGCACCTGGCCTACGAGGCGGGCTGCTGGCGGGCGACGGTCTACAACCGTATGTATCACCCCCGGGGTTATGTCCGCCCGGAAGACGGCGGCGCCATGCTGGAATACGAGTCGCTGATCCACGACGTGACCATGTGGAATGTGGCGGTTGAGCGCCAGATCCAGGTTAAAGGTCCGGACGCCGAGCGGTTCGTGAATTACGTGATCACCCGGGATGCGACCAAGATCAAGCCCATGCGTGGCAAGTACGTCATCCTCTGCAATGAAGAGGGTGGCATCATCAATGATCCTGTTCTGCTGCGGGTCGCCGAGGACGAGTTCTGGTTCTCGCTCTCCGACAGCGATCTGGAGCTGTGGATGCGGGGCGTCAACATTGGCATGGGCTTCAATGTCACCATCGCGGAAATCGATGTGGCACCGGTGCAGATTCAGGGCCCGAAGTCCGAAGCGCTCATGGCGGACCTGTTTGGCGACGCCGTTCGGGACATTCCCTACTATGGCTTGATGGAAGGCCAGGTGGCCGGCCATGACGTGATCGTGTCCCAGACCGGCTTCACCGGAGAGAAGGGGTACGAGATTTACCTCAAGGAAGCGACGAAATACGCCGAGGACCTCTGGTACACCGTGCTTGCCGCGGGCGAGCCCCACAACCTTCGGGTCATCGCGCCCGCCCACCATCGCCGGATTGCCGCGGGTATTCTGTCCTGGGGCCAGGATGTGGATCAGGAAACCCTGCCGTTCCAGTGCAACCTGGCGTACCAGGTGCCACGCAACAAGGAGGCCGATTACATCGGCAAGCAAAAGCTTGAGAAGGTCCGTGAGCAATTGGACGCCGGTCGCCCGCCTTTCAGCCACATCATGGTGGGCATCCGTTTTGGCGGCGGCAAGGTGACTGACTACTCCAACGATTTCTGGCTGATCAGCGGCCCGGACGGCGGCGAAGCGGAGGGCTATGTTACCTCCCCCTGGTACTCCCCGGAGCTTGAGACCAACATCGCGCTGGCGTATGTGCCGTTTGACCTTCGGGCTGTCGGCACGCGGCTTACTGTGCATCTTCCTGTGGAATATGCCGCCGCGGATGGCTCAACCGCTGTGGAGGCGGAAGTGGTGGAAGTGCCCTTCCGGCCTTCGGTGAATCCCAACGCCCGGGAAAGAGCCCGGGCCAAGGGGATCGACTTCGCCGATTAACCGAACGGGAAGAACCGGCGATAGCAGCTGTCGGGTAAACACCGTTGGCAATGGGGTGCGCGGTTTATGACACTGGTTAGCGAAAGACAGGCGTTCAATCGGCCCGATGAGGAGGCAGCAGCACGGTTTCGTGATCTGGTGCGCTCGGCATCCATCGAGGCCACACCCCGCCAGATCCTGACGACAGAACATTTGCCGGATCTTCTGCCGGCGGGTACCTGCGTTTACGTGCCGTTCCTGCCAAAGGGGCAGTTCAGTGACACGCTGGAAGCGTCCCGTCGTCTGCTGGATCTGGGTATGCAGCCAGTGCCGCATGTGCCCGCCCGAATGGCCCAGAGCCGGGGGCAGTTGCGGGACTGGTTGGCCCAATTAGATGAAAGCGGGGTAGACCGTCTGCTGCTGATCGCGGGCGACAGCGATGCCGTGGCCGGCCCGTTTCCCGACACTTTGGCCGTGCTCGAATCGGGATTGTTGGCCCAGTTCCGGTTCCACGGTATCGGTGTTGCGGCTCATCCGGACGGCCATCCTATGGCGGATCGGGCAACCCTGGCTCAGGCATTGAGCGTCAAGCGTGAATACGCCCGTACGACCGCTACCAGGCTCTGGGTGGTCACCCAGTTCACCTTCGACGCTGAGGTGGTGATCGACTGGCTGCAAGGGCTGGGCAATATTCTGGAAGAAGTGCCTGTCTATATCGGCATGGCGGGCCCAACCCGGGTTAAAACGCTTATCGCTTATGCAGCTATGTGTGGGGTAGGCGCATCCGCACGTATGCTGCTTCGTCGCCCTGGCAGTGCCCGGATGCTGGGTGCCTGGAAACCCGACGATATGGTCCGGGCGCTGGTGCAGTACTGCCTGGAAAATCCGGAGACGTTGCTGCGGGGCATTCATCTGTTTCCGTTCGGAGGCCTGCGCCAGTCAGCGCAATGGATTCGGGATCACAGTGGGTCCTGCGAGAACAACAGGGAGGCAGTGCCATGAGTCTTCAGTACAGTAAACTCACACCCGACACGCCAGCGCCGTCCGAGTTTCCACCGCCGGGCACTCCGGATATCGAGATTGCCCGTTCGGTTCAGCCCCAGTCTATCCTGCTGTTGGCTCAGCAGCGTTTCGGGTTGCCGGCGGAGAGCCTGGTGCCCTTTGGCCATTACAAGGCAAAGCTGGACATGGCCTACGTGGATACGTCTGACTCGGCACCCAGAGGCAAGCTGGTACTGGTGACGGCCATTACGCCAACCCCGGCGGGGGAAGGTAAGACCACCACCAGTGTAGGGCTGAACGATGGCTTCAACCGGCTGGGTGTGCGTTCCTCCGTGTGTCTGCGGGAGCCGTCTCTGGGGCCCTGCTTTGGCATGAAGGGTGGTGCTGCCGGCGGAGGCCGGGCTCAGGTGATCCCGATGGAAGACATCAACCTGCATTTCAACGGCGACTTCCACGCCATTACCAGTGCTCATAACCTGCTGGCGTCACTGATCGATAATCACATTCACTGGGGCAATGAAGCCGGGCTGGATCCGCGTTACATAAGCTGGCGCAGAGTCATGGATATAACCGACCGGTCGCTGCGAAACATGGTCTGTGGCCTGGGCGGAGCGGCACATGGCGTGCCCCGTGAGACCGGGTTCGATATCACGGTGTCATCGGAAATCATGGCCATCCTTTGCCTGGCGGATGGCCGGGCGGATCTGAAGCAGCGCCTGGGAAATATCATCGTTGGACGGCGCTCGGACATGTCGCCGGTAACCGTTCGTGATCTGGGTGTCGAGGGTTCACTCACCGTACTGCTGAAAGAAGCCCTGCAGCCAAACCTGGTGCAGAGCCTGGAGCACAATCCGGTGTTTATTCATGGTGGGCCCTTTGCCAATATCGCCCACGGGTGCAATTCCGTCACCGCAACCCGGGCTGCGCTGGCCCTGAACGACGTGGTGGTTACCGAGGCGGGCTTTGGTGCCGATCTGGGCGCGGAAAAGTTCATTGATATCAAGTGCCGGCACACGGGATTGCGCCCGGATGCCGCCGTAGTGGTCTGCACCATTCGGGCTCTCAAAATGCAGGGCGGTATTCCCCGCAGCCAACTGGGGATTCCCGACCTGGCGGCGCTGCGAAAAGGGGCGGCCAACCTTGAGCGGCATATCCGCAATCTGCAGCAGTTTGGCCTGACCCCGGTGGTGTGCATCAACCGTTTCCCGGATGACACCGAGGAGGAGATGGCGCTGGTCCAGTCCATCAGCGAGGAGCTGGGCGTGCGGGCAGTGCCCGCGGATCACTGGGCAACCGGTGGTGAAGGCGCCACTGAGCTGGCCCAGGCGGTGCTGGACCAGATGGATGAGGGCAAACCGGAGGTGAAATTCCTCTATGAAGACAGCCTGCCCCTGGCGGAAAAGATTCGCACGATTGCCACCCGTATCTACCATGCCGGAAGCGTGGAGTTCACAACGATCGCCAAACGACAGCTGGAGGAATACGAGAGCCTGGGCTTTGGCCACCTGCCGGTGTGCATTGCCAAGACCCAGTACAGCTTCTCGGTGGACTCGTCGGTGAAGGGCGCGCCGTCCGGGCATATGTTGCCGGTGAGGGAAGTGCGCCTGGCGGCCGGAGCCGGGTTCGTGGTGGCGGTCTGTGGTGACATTATGACCATGCCGGGGCTGCCACGGCGCCCCGCTGCCCTGGACATTGCGCTGGATGAAAATGGCCTGGTGGTGGGGTTAACCTGAGACTGGGTTTAACTTGGGACAGTGTGCCCCGGGGAATCCTCAAAGGTTCCGTAAGTGGGCTCGGTCCTGGCCCGCTTCAGGGCCTGCAGGGATGAAGACGGTAAACTGGCCATGGTGTCGGTCAGGAGGCCGTCCGCCCTGGCCGGAGTAAAGACTTCCATCCGTTCATACTTGGGCGCGCGCCCCATGGTCTTGCGATAACAACGGCTGAAGTGGGTGGCGGAAACGAAACCGCACATGGAGGCAATTTCCACGATCGAACAGGAAGTCTGCTTGAGCAGACGGCGCGCCCGGTTCAGCCGCACTCTCAGGTAATAGCGCGACGGCGTGCACCCCATGTGCTTCAGGAACAGCCGCTCCAGTTGCCGGCGTGAAATGCCTGCCAGAGTCGCCAGTTCCTGCAGTTCGATCGGCTCTTCGATATTGGATTCCATCAGCTGGGCAGCTTCCGCCAGCTTGGGTTGCGCCCGGGCCAGGCCCGGATGCATGGGCATGGGCTGTTGCTCACTCTCCTCCCGGACCCGGTCGCAGACAAACATGTGGGATATGGCATTGCTGAGCTCCTGGCCATGCCGCCGTGCCAGGAAGCTGAGCATCATGTGCATTGGCACCGTGCCTCCGGTGCAGGTCATGCGTTCACGCTCGACCGTAAACAGGCGGTTGTTGGTCTGAACCCGGGGAAAGTCTTCCTGCATGGCTTCCAGGCATTCCCAGTGGGCACTGCAGGCGTAGCCGTCGAGCAGACCGGCACTGGCCAGCACATAGGGGCCGGTACAGACCGCTCCCAGCAGGACATGCTGCCGGGCCATCTGTTTCAGCCTGTGCGCTTCCTTGCGTGAGAAACTGCGGGTGACATCAATCCCGGCGACCACGATGACCAGATCAAAGCTGTGCGCTTCCTGAATGGAGGCATCCGGGACCATGGTGATGCCGTCACTGGCGCGGGCGTAATCGCCCTCGGCCGTAAGCAGTTGCCAGGAATAGAGTTCGGTGCCTGCCAGCTGGTTGGCCATTCGCAGAGGTTCAACCGCCGTGGCAAGGGCAATCAGGGTAAAGTTGTCGATCAGCAGGAAGCCGACCCGATAGGGCTGCTGGACGGGCTTGTCTGTTTGCGAACCGGTATCAGTGGTCATAAACAACCCCCTTTGCCCTGCCTGGGCCAGTTGCGCCGGCCAATACCCGGAATGTCCGTACCGACCACCCCAACCTGAACACTAGCTGTTGCATCCGGGTCGTGCAATAAGTGATCAATTCCATACTCCTTTTATTCTATGACGGGGGCAATAATGCGGATGGTCCACATGCGACACGGTGCATGCCAGGATGGACTCAACGCGACGTGTCCTGCTGTCGGAAATCATCGTTTCCATGTCGCCAAAAAGCATGCGATTGGCCTCGATTGGCGCTAGTGTTGAATTACGTTCCTCAACAGGAGGCCACACATTGGCAGTCAGTCTGTTTGAGCTGTTCAAGGTTGGTATTGGCCCCTCCAGTTCCCACACAGTGGGACCCATGGAGGCGGCCAGAAGATTTGCCGGGTCTCTTGTGAGTGAGGGTCTGCTTTCTTCTGTCGGTCGGCTCAAGGTGTCCCTTTACGGGTCTCTCGGTGCCACCGGCAAGGGGCATGGCACCGGCCCTGCGGTAATGATGGGACTGGAAGGTGAACGACCAGACAAGATCGACCCGGCGGTAATGCCGGCTCGTCTTGAGCAGATCCGCGACCGTGGAAACCTCTTGCTTGCAGGGCAGCAGGCCATTGAATTCCGTGAGAATACCGACCTGGTCTATTACCGCCGCAAATCCCTTCCCGAGCACCCCAACGGCATGACCTGTCAGGCTTTCGACCGCGACGGGCAGTGCCTGTTCGAGAAAAGCTATTATTCGGTCGGCGGTGGGTTCGTGGTGGATGCAACCGTTGAGGGCACCCTGAAGGTGCGCGAGGATGACACCCCACAGCCATACCCATTCAGCAGTGCCAGGGTGTTGCTGGAGCTGTGTCGGGAACACAACCTGGCCATTGCCGACATTATGTCTGCCAACGAACAGGCGTGGCGCACGCAAGAGGAGGTTCGTAGCAGCATTCTGGCGCTATGGCAGGTGATGCGGGAGTGCGTACAGAGCGGCATTCAGCACGAGGGCGAGTTGCCCGGTGGCCTCAAGGTCCGGCGCAGGGCCGCGTCGCTGTATCGGTCGCTGATGGACAAGCAGCGGGTGGACCTGATTTCACCTTCCCTGAGTGCACTGGACTGGGTAAACCTCTATGCCCTGGCCGTCAATGAGGAAAATGCCGCCGGCGGGCGGATTGTGACGGCGCCCACCAACGGCGCAGCAGGGATTATCCCCGCCGTGCTTCACTATTACTGGGAATTCTGTCCCCGGGCGGACGAGGACGGCATTGTGCGTTTCATGCTCACCGCCGGTGCCATTGGTGTGCTGTTCAAGGAAAATGCGTCCATTTCCGGGGCCGAGGTGGGCTGCCAGGGCGAAGTGGGTTCGGCCTGTGCCATGGCCGCGGCCGGGCTTGCTGCGGCAACGGGCGGTTCACCGGAACAGGTAGAAAATGCCGCGGAAATCGGTATGGAGCATCATCTGGGCATGACCTGCGACCCCATCGGTGGGCTGGTGCAGATTCCCTGCATCGAGCGCAACGCCATGGCCTCGGTTAAGGCTATCGATGCCGCCATCATGGCCCTGAGGGGTGACGGCAAGCATTACGTTTCGCTCGACAAGGTTCTACACACCATGCGGGAAACCGGTCGCGATATGCTGGATAAATACAAGGAAACCGCCAGGGGAGGGCTGGCGGTCAACATCATTGAGTGTTGACCACCGCGCCTCTTCTCTGAACCCGGTCAGGATTTGACTCGCTCGTTGTCCGGATCAAACAGTGCCCGGTAACCCACCGCTTCGATTCGGATAGGGTAGTGCTCCTGGAAGTATTCCAGGGTGAGCTCACGCCCTTCCTGGGCGTACTCGACGGGGATGTAACCCAGCAGAATGATCTTCCTCACCGAAGGCCCCCACGCCACACTGGTGTTGTAAGAGCGGCGGCCGTGGCTATCCACCAGCACTTCACCGGTTTGTGGGTCCAGAATCGGCCATTGGCCAACCGGGTAGCGCAGAATGCCGTTGGCATCCCGGTGCTCGGTCATGGTCATCGTGCACAGGTAGGCCGATTGCCGTGGCCACTCCCGTTGCTCCAGATACGCGGCCTTGCCGTGAAAATCGGCTTCTTTGACCTTGGGTCGTTGCAAACCGGCTTCGTAGAGATTGTATTCCGTTTCCAGGTCCACGTTCTGCAGTCGCAGGCTCTTCTCCAGGCGACGGGTATTGGCGTAGGTTTCAATGCCCACCGGCGTAACGCCCGCATCGTAGAGCAGGTCCCAGATTCTCAGGCCATAGCTGAAGGGGAAATAGAGCTCCCAGCCCTGCTCGCCCACGTAGGATATTCGGAAGGCCCAGACCGGGACCCCTCGAATGTTCAGTTCCCGGACGGTGGCAAACGGGAAATTGTCCGCGGACAACTGGTCCGGGTCGGTAACGAACTGGGCCAATGTCTCCCGGGCCTTTGGTCCCCAGAGGCCAAGGGTCGCCAGTTCGTCCGTGCGGTCATGCACCTGGATGTTGTCCAGCCCCTTCTCCCGGGCCATACGGGTGATCCAGCAATAGTCCCGATGGCCGGTGTCGCCGCCGCAGACGACCCGATAGTCTTGCGCGCCCCGCCGAATGATGGTCAGGTCGGAACGCACGCCCCCGCGCTCGTCGAGGAAATGGGTGTAGACACCTTTGCCGTTGGGCGTGGTACCGCCGACTTTGGCAACCGACAGATATTCCAGCAGCGCTTCGGCGTTATCACCGGAAATGTCGAAGATGGCGAAGTGCGAGAGATTGATCATGCCCACGGATTCGCTCATCTCAAGCTGTTCGGCGTTGGATACCTCCCAGAAGTGCCGGGCGTCCCATTCGTGTTCCCGCACCGGGATCCGGTCGCGGTATTTCGCCAGCAGGGTGGACTCGTTGGCTGCATAACCGTGAGCACGCTCCCAGCCTGCGGCCTCCATGAAGTAAGCACCCAGACCCACTTCCCTCAGGTAGAAAGGGCTGGTTCGCATCTTGCGACCGGTAAGGTACGGCTCACGGGGGTGAACCGCCGGGGTGTAGATCTTTTTGGCCGTCTCGTAGCAGCGGTTGTACACGTAGTCCGGGGTTTTCTGCAGCGGGTAATGACGCGCAATATCGATACTGTGGGGATCCATCTGCGGGGAGCCGTGGGTCATCCAGTCGGCCAGGACCTTGCCCGCTCCCGGGCCGTCCTTGACCCAGACCGCCTCGCAGAACCACAGGTTACGGACTTCCGGGGATTCGCCCATGAGTGAACCGCCATCCGGTGTGACCGACAGCAGGCCGTTGAAAGAGTGTTTCTCTTCCCAGCCCAGTTCGCCGAGGATCGGCGTCATCTCAATGGCTTTTTCGTAGGCGTCCATGACCTGGTCCAGTGAAAGATCCCGCATTGAGGGGGACATCCGCGCATCACCGGGCTCCGCAATGGCGCCGGGGTAGACCAGCCGCGGGTTTTCCGCTTCGTAATAGCCCCACTCGATACGGCCGCCTTCGGTGGTGGTCGGGTCGCCGGTGTCCCGCACATAGGCGGAATTACCCTGGTCGCGGAACAGGGGATAGACAATCTGCTTGCCGGTGCCATTGAGCTCTTCGTAGGGCCCGAAAAACAGCAACGGATGCTCCAGTGGCATCAGTGGCAGGGGCGCGTTCGCGGTGTTGGCCATCAGGGGCCCCCATATGCCCATGGAGAGAACGACGTATTCGGTCTCAATGTAGCCCTTGTGGGTTTCCACGCCACGTACCTGGCCGTCCTGGACATCAATGCGGATGGCCGGCGTGTAGGCAAAGGCCTGCAGTTTGCCGGTGGCCACGGCTTCTTCCACCAGGTCGCCGGCAACACTCTGGGAGCGGGGCACTACCAGCCCGGCATCCGGATCCCACATCGCGCCCTGGATCTGACTTTCGTCCAGCAATGGAAACAGCTCCTTTGCCTGTTTGGGCGAGATCATGCTGACATTGGTGCCGAACGCTTTTCCGGAACCCACCTTGCGACGAAGCTCGTCCATCCGCTCGTCGTCGTCAGACCGGGCCACTTCCATGCCGCCGCATTTCACGTAATTGCCGCGTTTTTCGTAAAACGCCTGGCTGTACTTGGTGGTGTAAATGTTCAGCTTGTCGTGGGAAGTGGTGAAGCAGAAATCCGAGGCGTGGGAGGTGGAGCCGATGTCGGAGGGAATGGCGGATTTTTCCAGCCCTACGATGTCATCCCAGCCCTGTTCGATCAGGTGGTGTGCTACCGAGGAGCCAACGATACCGCCCTGGCCAATGATTACGACTCTTGCACGTTTCGGTAGTTGTGCCATTTTGGTTCCCCTTTGCCTGCAATGAACGCCCTCGCGCTGCCGCATATCGGCCAGGGCCCTGATTCAATGTGGCTCTAATTGCTCAGTGCAGGTGAATCCAATACGACACCGAGTTGTCCAAAAACGGCAGAGGCAGCCCCGAAGAATCCGGGCCACCGGCTGGCCCAATGTGTCAGTTTTTGTTGGAACGACCGGTATTGTGGAGAGATTCTTCGTGGTAATGCAGGGCTGCTTCAGCGCGGGCGACGGCACCAATTAATCAACCCGGAGATGACTAACAGTAAAATAGCAAGTGCTGATAAGTCAGATATCCAAGGTCCAATGCGCATAATGCGCCCAGAATGGAGATCCAGTAACAACTGCTGCAAAGAGATGCCTTCGCCATGATAAGTATCGAGAAGCTGCTTCCTGACTGCCGCAGGTGTGGCGCGTGGACTTGACCACGCCACCTGCTTATTTGCGGGTGGGACCGAAGTCCAGATCAATAATACTGATTCCGCCGCTCATGGGATGAGTGGAAACGGCTTAGCGACCGTCCGACCTCACCAGAACGTGGTGCACTGGCCCCGGAACCTCCAGTTTGCGAGCAATCGCATTCGTGTTCCACCTTTTATGTGATCAATCTTGACCAGCGGACCTCAAGGTGAACTTCAGCTCGCAGAGCAACAACCGATTTTTTTTTGCTTAGGGGATTCGGACAACCGCGTACCCCTGCATCTGATAGCCGATGACCGAGACGAAACCATTATCTACCGGGTCGACCTCCGGAATGATCGTCGCCTCATCTACACCCATCCCTTTCAACGCGTAACGGCAAACTTCCAGTGTCACCCCGTCCTTCTTCATTTGTTTAAGAGTCGTCTGGAATTTCTGTACCTCGGCCAGCTCTGCCTCATTAAATGATGCGCTGTCAGTCGAAAGCAGTTTCACCACCGGCCCGTGAAAAACGATGGCGATGTTGGGATCTTTCGCAAGTGCCTTCACTTCAGGTGCTTTGTAGGAGTTCTTTATTACCAAGAAAACGGGGTTAACGACCTTGGGATCTCCTTGGCTCACCTCGTAGACAGCGTCATAGTTTTTAACGCCCTTCAGAGCATTGTCGTACCCGGCTGCACCTGCAGGTAAAGACATCAGGACCATATAGATGGCCGCAAAGAAGATGGGGGGAATTCGGCGAAGTATGCTTTTATAATTCACGCTCATGACAAATCTCCTTGAGGGATAGGAACTTGTTTTTTTGTCAGCCAACCCATAAAAATGCTCCAGAATCTAAAATATTCTCCCTAAGCTAATACAGGTACGATATATCATAAATGTACCAATTTGGAGCAAGTTGGGGTTCTAGCAGTCGAACACACGAAGCTGAAATAGACCTGAAAACAGTTGCCAGGCATGCAGTTGAAACCGGACAGTTGAAACCGCAGACTGAAACCGGGACAGATCTATTTGAAACCAAAATAGGTCTAGTTGAAACCGGGACAGATCTATTTGAAACCAAAATAGGTCTAGTTGAAACCGGGACAGATCTATTTGGGGTGAAAATAGGTCTGTGGGATGAAAATAGGTCTGTCCTGAGGGCGAGCATGCCGACCGGTTTGAGCTGCTGGCTGCGGAGGTTCTGAAACAATGGCAGGAGAGTGCGGTGCCAAGCGAGCACAGCCCCGATAGCAAGGTGCTCAGCTGCTCCATCGGGATTTGTCAGGGCCTGGCCAACGAGTTTGATTCAATCGACGACATGATCCGAAGGGCCGACGAAGCCCTGTATTGCGCGAAAAAACAGGGCCGCGCCCGTTATGTAATGCCTGAATCAGTGACTCCGCTCGAATATAGCACCCTGAGCCTTGGTTGGCTCACGCCTAACTCATTTTTGAAGCCAGTCCGGTTATGTTGAGAGCACGACTGTCAGTTTACCGATTGAAACACCTGCAAACCGGTCTTGCTTTGGCCGAATATTGATCAAGCTGTAACTCTCAGGCACGGGCGATCTGCCCAACAAGATGATCGGGGTGAGATCAAGCAACGAAGCGATCCGGGTTGTCTACCCGGGAGACGCAAGACCGCGATAGAGGTCACGGTAAACGGCAAAACCCGGGCAATGGCGGCCAAAGCGCAGGAACCGTTGCCTACTGCTGTGGATCAGGCGACAGGCCATGTACATCAGCTCCTGCATCACGGTTCTCAGGCGGCGGCGCTTGGCCGGGTGGCGCACAGGTGCATCGGGGCCGGTGAGCCTCAGTCCCATCCAGCGCAGTACGTTGTAGCCCAGCGTTGCAAACGTCATCACCAAGTTGTTGGTGGCGAATTTGCCTGAAGGCAAGCGCTCCAGATCCAGATCGGTTTTGAACTCACTGTGGAACTGCTCACTGGTGGCATGATCGCAATACAAGTCTATAACCTGCTGGTTGCTGGCAACACTCACTGGCAGCGATGTCACCCAGCCTTCCAGGCTGACGTCCGGTTCCAGATATAACTGGCCCTGCGCATCACTGGTACGGACCGTCACTTTGACGATCCGGCGAATGCCGGGTTCGTCCGGTAGCTCTTCCGACAGAACCGCTTCCATTTTGCCGTAGCGGCCCAGCGTCCAGACTTGCTGCTCCTGAGCTTTGTCGGCCCAGACCAGAGGGTCTTGTTTACGAGGATTCCACTTGATCAGGAAATCCACTTGTTCTTGCTGACTCAGAAAATCCCGGTTGTCGCGGGCATCGTGGGCACTGTCCAGACGCAGCAGGATGGGCGAACCAGTCAGTGACCGGGCCCGGGGTAAGACGCGTTTCAACGTTTCCAAAAAACCGTTATTGGCGTGTTGGCTGCCGGGGCGCAGTTCACACCCTAGACACCAGCCTTCCTGACCAAGGTAAGCAGCAATGGGCGCATAGCCGTCGTGCCCCTTGTAGGTGTAACTGACGCCTTCCTTGCTCGTCTGGCTGTTATCCATAGGGAAAACGTCCATGTCTAAGGCCACATGCCCCATCTTCAGGGGAGAAACCGGCGCTTCGACGGACGTCAAAAACTCACAACTGGCATCCTCCAATAAGGGCGTGAGCGCCTGGGCATCTTCATCAAATCGCTGCCGTAATCGGGCCGAGGAGGGCGATTGTTTGATCCCCATGGCGGATTTAAAAAAGGGATCTGTACGCGCTGACTCCACGGCCTCGAAATCGCTCTTGCCGAGCGTGATCAAGCCCAGATAGGTCCGGATCAGGTCGATGTTCGGAATACCGTGACGCTTGACCACGGTGCGGGCGGTTTGGGGCAGCGACGTGTGCCGATTCAGGCAGTGGCCCACCAGAGCCAGTCCGCCGTGGGGAGTGTAGACTTCGGTCTTTGATTGCTGGAGGGTGAAGGTACGCATGGGCCGGTGCACTGACTGGGTGAATGGATGTCAGGTGCGATTATATCGCCTCAGGCCTTGCGGTTGCAGGTCTGGGGATTAAATTAGACCGTGTGAAGTCACGGATTCAGGTAATGGCCTAGTGTCCCGTCTGGCTAACTCCTTAACCTACTGAGCTTCTGAAAAGCCGAATGTAGTGGTTCAATGATTCCGGACACCAACGTAGGTGGTAATATCGCCACCATAAACGAGGTGTCTGATGACCAGAAAGCGACGTTCTTTTTCTCCTGAGTTCAAACAGGAAGCAGCCAGCTTGGTGCTGGATCAAGGTTACACGATTCCCCAGGCGAGCGTGTCTCTGGGAATTGGTGAAAGTGCTATCCGGCGCTGGGTTAACCAATTGACCGAGGAGCGTGACGGTGTCACCCCGAAGGGCAAGGCGTTAACCCCGGAGCAGCGCCGTATTCAGGAGCTGGAAGCCCGCTGCAAGCGCCTTGAACAGGAGAAAGACATACTAAAAAAGGCTACCGCTCTCTTGATGTCGGACGACATGAATCGTACGCGCTGATAGACCAGTTGAGTGAGCGAATACCTGTTGAAATGGTCTGCAATGCGTTTGATATCAGTCGTTCTAGTTACTACGAATACCGCCAACGGCGGAACCGTGTGGATGTTGAGCGTCTGGCCCTGAAGGCCCAGGTAAACCGGCTGTTCACGAAGAGCCGCAGCTCTGCCGGCAGCCGGACAATAAAGGGCTTACTCAGCGAAGAAGGCATTGTCGTCGGGCGCTTCAAGGTTCGACGCCTGATGAGCGAGTTGGGGCTGATCTGTAAGCAGCCAGGCCCTCACGCTTACAAGCAGGCCACGGTCGAACGACCGGATATCCCGAACCACCTGGCCCGCGAGTTCACGGTAGACCGGCCCAATCAGGCTTGGTGTGGTGACATCACCTACGGTGTGCCCGGAGTCCAGGGCGAGCATGGAAGCTCAAATGGACCACGAGTCTATCTGGAATATTGAACCGGTAATTCAGGAGGAAGTAACCAATCAATCCCACCCACTGTGAGGGTGGTGAGCCTGAGCGGCAGTGACCTGCGGTATGCCCGCAGGGTGATGTAACCCGCTGACAACGGGGATTGAGGCGAGGTCACTAAGCCAAGATGATCCTCAAGGCTGAGTACTGAAAGGCTGAAGAACATGAACCCATTCATCCGCCTCTGTGGGTTGAAATGTCACCACGGCTTACGTGACCTGATAAGCCGTACGGGAAGGTTGGGCAGCATGACGCATAGGCGCTGCCAAACGAAGAAGTCCAAATTGGTAGCTCGGGCTTCGGTTCAGCAGTATCCATCACAGATTGGACTGCTGCTTCCTGTCAACTTGCGGCAAGCAAGGGTAAAGAGTGCGATGGGCAGCCTCCTCAGCATGCTGGAGTCCAGATAGGTAAACCGGGGAAGGTCAATATTGGATGCCAAGGGGGCATGACCCCGATGCCAAGTTGACTGGCGGAGCTCCCGTAGTAGTCCGCGATGGGGAAAGCCCATTACATGGCGAAGGGGAGCAGTTTAAACGTGTTTGCCAAGCAAACTACCTGACCAAACAAGGTGAAGACCTTTGATAATCAGCGAAATGCAACGCAAGCTAGCGACCTGGACAACAACCGACCCCACCCGCCGGGTGGACAGGTTGTTGCGCCTGATAGCACAGCCTGACTGGCTCGCAGAAGCGGCTCGGGTCACTCTGTCTTCCAAAGGGGCAAACACGCCCGGGATAGACGGAGAGATCAAGCTGACTGTGCAGGACAGGCTGCCGGCTATTCTTCAACAGATCAGGAGTGATTTACTCTCCGATGTTTACCAGCCGTTACCGGCCCGAAGGGTGTATATCCCAAAGGCCAACGGCAAGCAACGACCACTGGGTATCCCGACCCTACGCGACCGCATCGTTCAACGGGCCATGTTAATGGCGATGGAGCCCATGTGGGAGAGCGACTTCCATACGCTCTCCTACGGGTTCCGACCGGAGCGGAGCGTTCATCACGCGATCCGTACAGTGAAACTGCAACTGACGGACAATAAGGAAACGCGCGGACGCTGGGTCATTGAAGGGGATCTGTCCAGCTACTTTGATACCGTGCATCACCGGCTTCTGATGAAAGCTGTACGTCGCAGAATCAGGGACCGACGGTTCCTGAACCTTCTCTGGCGATTCATAAAAGCCGGTCATATTGATGCAGGTCTTTTCCGGGCAGCAAGTGAGGGCGTACCTCAGGGCGGTGTTATATCGCCACTGCTATCGAATATCATGTTGCATGAGTTCGATCAGTACCTGAATAGGCGCTACCTCGGCAAAAAGGCCCGAAAGGATCGATGGTACTGGAACCACAGTATCCGAATCGGTCGAAGCTCAGCCATCCGAGAGAACCGACAATGGAAGCCAGCCGTCGCCTACTGCCGCTATGCCGATGACTTTGTGGTTATCGTCAAGGGCACCAAAGCCCAGGCAGAGGCGATTAGAGAAGAATGCCGGGAGATGCTGGAAGGAACTCTCAAGCTGACACTGAACATGGATAAGACCAAGATTACCCATGTGAATGACGGCTTCGTGTTCCTGGGGCATCGCATCATCCGCAAGCGGAGCCGCTATGGCGACATGCGGGTGGTGACGACAATCCCCCGGGATAAGGCACGTAACTTTGCAGCATCTTTAACCGCCAAGCTGTCAGGCAATTATAGTGAAAGCAAAATCGACATGGTCGAATCCATCAACCGAAAGCTGAAAGGCTGGGCGGCGTTCTACCAGTTCGTCGATTACAAAGCGAAAGTCTTCAGCTACATCGATGGTGTCGTGTTCTGGAAACTGGCCCATTGGCTGGGCCGCAAATATCGCTCCCGGCTCAAACCGCTGATGCGTCATTGGTTCAAAGCCCCGGCTTCAGGTCAAAGTAAGACTTGGGTGCTGTATGGCAAAACCAATCAGGGGCTATTCAGTGGCGCCATCCTGTACCGACTCGTCGGTCACGGGAAAAAGCGATTCCGTTGGCGTCTTCCAGAGGGTAATCCCTACCTGAGGACAGAGTCCAGAAACACGTGGACCTCTCGCTTTCCCGAAGTTGCTATGGCCTTCGCCAGCGTTTAAGCGGAGAGCCGGATGCGCTGAAAGGTGCACGTCCGGTTCGGAGAGGAGAGGCAGGGAGATAGTTCGACTACGCCCTGCCTCTTACTCTACTCTGGAGCGGCCAGCGGTGGAGTTATCTGGCTGTCGTGCTGGATCTGTATGCTCGCCGCGTTGTTGGTTGGGCGTTGTCATCCAGTCCGGATGCAGATCTGGTCGTCAAAGCTCTGGACCACGCCTGGGAACTGCGCGGTCACCCAGAGAAAGTTATGTTCCATTCGGACCAGGGAAGCCAGTATGCAAGCCGTAAGTTCCGTCAGAGACTATGGCGCTATCGAATGACACAAAGCATGAGCCGACGTGGCAACTGCTGGGACAACGCACCGATGGAGAGGCTGTTCAGGAGCCTGAAATCTGAGTGGATACCGGCCTTGGGATATCGGAACCTGCCTGAGGCCAAAAAAGATGTTGGTGGCTATCTGATGGACTACTACAACCGGCAACGACCTCACACGTTCAACGGTGGTATTTCTCCCGTTGCCGCTGAGGAAAACCTTAAAATACTGTCCGGGATTAGTTGACCACTACAGAAGAGCTAGGCGTGCTGGTGAAGGTTAGGTGGTTCCAAATCGAGACAGCAGAACGACGCTTTTCGGCTTTCCAGAAGCTCCCGAAGGGTTTGCCTCTGAGGACTCTGAGCCGGTGTTGTCAGTCCTTGATGTGGAACCACCACACCTGCAGACTGACGCCTTGCTCAGAGTCCTCAGAGGCAAGCAGTAGATTAAGGAATTAGCCAGACGGGACACTAGTCTTCGGGCATATGTTCGAACAGACTGCCCAGCCCCGACTGGGGACTGAGCTTGCCGCACAGTCGCAAAGCCTCCCAGAAACTGACCTGATTAGCGGTCAGTATCGGCTGCCCGATTGCCTGCTCCAGATCGGTGAGCCAAGCTGAAGAGTGGAGAGCTGTGTCTGGCATCAGCAGGGCGTCGGCCTCTTCCCTGACGTTGGCCAGAGCGAATTCGATAACCGCGTCTTTCTCAAGCAGACCGACTTCCGCGGCTGTGATGATGCCTCGGCTGGCCAGGTGCACGACCTCGATATCGAAATGATTCAGGAATGCCCGGAATCGCTGCGCGACCTCCTCCGGGTAGGTGGCAGCGATGGCCACCCGTTTGGCGTCAATGGCTTTTACCGCTCTGGCGAATGCCATTGCTGTCGTCGAAGCCGGTACACCGAGCAGTTTCTCGAGCGTATCGATCTGCTGGCGAATGCCATCTAGGCCGAGCACAAAACTGGCGCTGGTGGAGGTCCACATCACCGACTCAATCCCTGAGCCAGCCAGCGCTTCTGCACCCTTGGAAAGCCGGCTGACGCTGCCCATCTCACTGAGGGCTTCAACGGTGTGGGCGTCCTCCAGGAATTCAGTGTGGATGAGGGTTATTTGCGCCGGGGGCTCTATCATGGAACCCATCAGGGGATAATCATCTTCGGCCGCATGGCCCGGGTAGAGGAACCCGAGTCTGGCTGGAGGCGGGGTGTGGCTCATAGAACGCTCCCTCACTGGCAGAGATTGACGTGCCTGTACAATAGACCAAAACTGGCAACTCAGCAGTCTTTGGAGAGTAGCGATGGAGAATAGCTATGGAGAGTAGCTATGGAGAGTAGCGATGGACAGCCAATGGTTACTGATCTTTGCTGATGCGCTCCTGATCCTGCACACGATACTGGTGGCCTTCGTCATCCTGGGACTGGTGGCCACATTCGCTGGCTATTTCCTGAATTGGCGGTGGGTGCGCAATTTCTGGTTCCGTCTGAGCCACCTGGCGGTTATTGCTATTGTGGTTCTGCAATCATGGCTGGGTGTGTTATGCCCGCTTACGAGCTGGGAAATGGCGCTTAGGGCTAAGGCCGGGGAGGCGGGCTATGAGGGATCGTTTATCCAGCACTGGCTGCAGTCCATTCTGTATTACAGTGCGCCGGACTGGGTGTTTATTCTGGCCTACACGGTTTTCGGAGCGCTCGTCCTGGCCAGCTGGTTTGTGGTCAGGCCCGAGCGGTGAAAAACAGGCAGGATTATTTCTTGAAAAATGTCAGAAAAGCGCCGGCTGCAGCCGCGGCCGCCCCGCCGATCAGATACCACATGGTCTGGTCTGTAAAACGCCCCGTGACCGTTTCGGACAACTGGTTCCCCAGTGACTGGGTTGATTGGTAGCCGAAATACAGCAGGCCGACGCCAACCACGAGCAAAACGATACCGACCAGCTTTGAACTTCCCATTGAATTCTCCTTCAGATTGAGGCCGCCATTCAGCGAGCCTTGGATTCAGGGAAGCTTGCCATCCCAGTGCGGGTTTTCCAACAGCTGTTTCAATCGATCGACATTGCTCTTCTCATGATGATTCTGGTTTTCTGGCGATCAGGAAGTAAACGTCTTTTGAGGTTTCGGGCACCCACCGATAATCAATCTGGAATCCGGCGCACTCCAGATGCGTCTCCAGCTGACAACGGGACAAGAAATTTACATAGGGCGCGAGTCGCAGACTTCGGGCCAGGGAAGCGACTGGTTTCAAATAGGGGCAAGTATCTTGAAGGCAGGCGGTGTTGCTGATGAACACTCCGCCAGGTTTCAACATGCTGAAAACCCGTTGTATCGCAACTTCGGGGTGTCGGAGGAGGTGCAGGATGTTCAACCCCAGGATCGCGTCGAACGCTTGCTGCCGATGTTGCATATCCTCAAGTGTGGCAACCACAAAGCGAAGGTTGTCGGCGTCTTTTCCTGCCTTTCGCTCTCGGGCGATGTCTATCATTCGTGAGGAGGCATCGGTTGCCAGGTAGCTGCGTACTCTGGGCGCGTGAATGAGGGCCGTTGATCCCGTACCACAGCCGAACTCCAGAACATCCATTTCCGGATTGAGATATTTCTGGGTGAGGGCGATCTTTCTCAGATAGGCGTTCTGGTCCGGGATGGGACGGCGGGCGTATCGAGCAGCGCTGCGGTTCCAGAAACGGATGGATGAATTCATGAGTTCGTCTCTCAGGGCGGTTGATTTAATTCCGGGAACAGATTTTATCTCTTCACTTCTGTTGGTAGTATCGACAGAAATTTATTGCAGATATGCATATTTGAATGAATTGGCGAACCGTTAACTTCGATTGGAACCGAGCCCGTGCGTTCCTGGTGACAGCCGAGGAAGGATCCCTCTCTGCTGCAGCAAAGGCTCTGGGGGTTTCGCAGCCGACCCTCGGAAGGCAGGTTGCGGCGTTGGAAGAGGAACTTTCTACGGCGCTGTTTGAGCGGGGAGGTCGTGGGCTGGAATTGACTCGGAATGGCCTCGAACTGCTTGCCTATGTCCGAGCGATGGGAGAGGCCGCAAGCAGCCTCTCACTTGCGGCAACGGGTCAGGCGAACTCCATTGAGGGCGAGATTGCGATTTCGGCATCTGAAATCACTGCCGCTTACATTCTGCCTCCAATTCTTCAGAGGCTTCGGTACCAGTATCCCGGAATACGTATCAACCTTGTTGCCTCCAATGAGGCCAGCGATCTTCGCCGCCGTGCTGCGGACATTGCCATCCGGAACTTTCGACCCACAGAACCCGATCTGATTGCCCGCAAGGTGGGGGAATTCTCGGCGACTCTCTACGCCAGACCCGAAATCCTGGCTGATCTGCCATCGCCGTTGACCGACGATCTTTGTAAGGCTCCATTTATAGGCTTTCTTTCAAACAATGAGAGATACGTGGGAGCCCTGGCGCAGCGTGGCCTCAAGCTGCGGGAAGAGCAATTCGTTGCCAGGACGGACAGCCATCTGGTGCATTGGCAAATGGCTCGGACGGGTATCGGTATTGGCATGATGCCCGTTGAGTTGGGTGATGCAGAGCCTGAAGTAGAGAGAGTCTTCGAGGATAGGGTTTTTGGCAGCGATGTCTGGCTGGTATCACATCGGGAACTCAGGATGAACCTTCGGGTTCGGACGGTTTTTGATTTTCTGGTCGCTGAGCTTTCCGAGTATTTTGGGGAATCTGAAAGCTAATTCGACAGAGCTTGGTTTGCTAGCCTGTCCTGGAGATCGGCAACGCATTCGCTGATTTGGCGCTCGTTGGCGCTCGCAAATCCCATTACGAGGCCGGTTCTGGAGGAATCTCCCAGAAAGTGCGCGCTTAGCGGTGTACTGCCAAATCCCTTGGCTTTCAACCATTGGCTGAGCGCCAGGTCGTCAAAATCTCCTTCAAGTACCAGGTGCATCCCCGCGCTTTCCGCCACCGGTTGAGCAAGTCCGCCGAGCTTATTCGTAACCTCGCTCTGGAAGAGTTGCCACTTGTCCCGGTACAGCTGACGCATTCGCCGCAGATGGCGTGTGAACTGACCACTCTCAATGAATTCGGCGATGGTTGCCTGGACAAGAAGAGGGGTCTCTCCACCACTGATCTGCTTGGCCCAGAGCAAGGGGTCGACAACCGCTTCCGGGACCACCAGATAGCCGATGCGCAATGCTGGTAGTAACGTTTTGCTGAAACTGCCCATGTAGAGCACGGGCGAATTCTCGTACAGGCCTTGAATGGCAGCGAAAGGCTTTTTGTAGAAGTGGAACTCGCTGTCGTAGTCGTCCTCGATGATCCAGCATCCGTTTTGCTGGGCCCATTGCACCAGAGCCATTCGCTGGGAAAGGTCGAGGATGCCGCCCATGGGGTATTGGTGAGTGGGCGTGCAGAACAGGAGCTTGGCCCCGGCAGGTTCAAGGCCCGGCAACGCTTCCACATCCAGGACGTGGTTCCTGAGGGGGATTGGAATCACGGGATTGCCCAACCGGCCCAGCGCGTTCCGGGCGCCGCGGTATCCCGGATTTTCACACAGGATACTGTCGTCCCGTTGCAGGAAAACGTCGGCAATAAGCGAGAGCGCTTGCTGCGCGCCATTGGTGATTATGACTTGGTGTTCTTCGCAGCGAACCCCTCGGGACGTTCTGACGTAAGCGGCGATGGCGCGTCGCAGGGGCTGGAATCCCTGGATGCTGTCATACCCTCTCAGTGTTCGCCGGCTTTCCTGGTGGTGCAGGATCCGGTTCCAGCTGCGGATGGGGAATGCATCCAGGTCTGGCAAGCCCGGCTGGAATGGCAAACTGGCGTCTTCAACAGGCTTCGGTATTCCCGCTGGAAGTGGCGGCAGCGGTGGCAAGTTCATGGAAACGCCACCGGATTTCTCCAGGCCCGGCCCTGAGGGGGTTATCGCTGATTTGATGTCTTCATGGACAAAGATACCCTTGCCCGCTCTGCTTTGAAGAAAGCCCTCCGCCTTGAGCTGCTCATAAACGGCGTTCACCGTGTTGCGGCTGATGCCGAGGTCCTTTGCCATCTGGCGGCTGGGCGGCAGCTGGCGCCCGGGTGGGTAGCGCTGGTCGAGTATCCGTTCGGACAATCGTTGATACAGCTGATGCTGCAGCGGATGCGCGCTGTCCAGGCGAATATCATCGATCACATCAACTGGTCCTATCAAAAGTCACAATCTGGATCTTTCGATGGTATCAGAAGTGCCTTTCAATAGAAGTACATTTTGTGAAGTGCAAGACCGGAAAGGAGCTTTTGATGACAACGACTGATCTGGCAGGGGCCACAGCGTCCCCTCTGACTGCCTGTCCACGCAGCAGGGTGCAGAGGGCAGTAAAGCGAGCAAGCTATGACAGGGAAACAGCTTACAGGTTGATTGATCGTCTCAAAACGGCGCATGTCGGATTTGTGGAAGATGGCGAGCCTCGCATCATCCCGATCACTGCCTGGCGGCTTGGTGATGATCTTTATCTACACACATTGAACGGCGGACGCTTGTCCCGGCGTCTCGGGTCTGGAGCGTTGCTTTGTATCTCATTCGCAGTGACGAATGAATGGGTGATGACCAAGTCGGCGTTCCATCACAGCGCTAACTACGAGTCACTGGTGTTGTATGGACGGGCTGTGCCGGTCACGGACCACGCCGCCTTTGATGCCGCGTTCCGTGCCATCATCAACCAGATCGAGCCGGGGCGGTGGGAGCAGGTAAGGGCGCCGAATGACAAGGAACGAAAGGCAACGGCGTTATTCCGGATACCGATTGAAGAAGGAGCCTTCAAAAGCCGGACTGGTGGCCCGAATGATGATCCCGAAGATATGAGTCTGCCCGTGTGGCACGGATTGATACCTACCGGTGTTTAACGTGCCGATGTAAAGATACCTCAAGGGCCAGCCTGGTCTTTGGGAGCCATCTTCAAAAACAGGCCCAGGGATGCCAGCAGCAGGGCGGTACTGACGATGATGGCAACGGGATAATAGAGGTTGCCGGCGAGTTCCAACTGACTGTACTTGATGATCATGATCAGCCCTTCAAGCGACATGGCAACGCACACTGTTCCAATAAAACGCGGCAGTGTGCGTCTCATCATGGTTATAACGTCGTGGGATTCCGAGCGCCCGCTGTACTCGGAGCGTATCACCATGGCCAGTTCGTAAACTGCGAGAGCGATAATGCTGCCATTAACGCCCTTGATCAGGGCCTGCATAAGTTGCTGGCCAGACTGGAGGGCGGCGATCACTTCCAAAACGGTGGCACTGACCAGAGTGAAAGCGAGCACGAAGAAAACCAGCGAAAATAATCGGGCGAATAGTGCCCTGACAGGAATTGCGGCCAGCATGTTGACCATAGTGTATAACCCCTAGCGTTGATCAAGTCAGACGCAGGCTACTGACAAGAGCCGTTGATTTCGCTTAAGGATTGCTCATTCTCTGGTAATCTGATTGATCAAACATGACAACACTCGGAGCGACTCGAGCCCAATGTCTGAAGATTCCTTGAAAACCTTGTCCGACCTTGCCAGCGATGCCCATGCCCGCATTCAGGCCACCCACCAGCACATTAACCCGGTGGTGGAGGTTCGCCGGGGTATGCGTGATGCGGGTATACCGGCGGATGTGATGACTATTGACTGTCTGCGGACCCGCCGAAGGATTACGCTCATACTGCATGATGAACAGCCCGGCACTCTTCTTTACCAGTTCGTGACCATTGAGGATGAGGTAGGGAATGACTTTCAGCAGATGGCGCTCGGCGACATGACGGCGACCAAACTGTTTGGGTGGATTCAGGAGTATTTTGGCTAATTTGCACAGATCCAGGCCCACCCTGAAGTAAACTTGGGGTAACCAATAACAATAGACCGAAAAGGTTTCCCCATATGCCACTATCCCGAAAGTTTCTTTTCGCTCCTTTGCTGGGCATTGCCCTGGTCATGACGGGTTGCGATTCCGGTGCTGATTCTTCCGCAGCCAACAGCGCCGGACACACTGCGCCGACCGCCACGACCGAGCAGGCCAATCGGGATGTGTTGGACCAGCGACCCTTCGATAACCGTGACGATTTCGAGAACGCGCGCCGCGGACTGATTGCCCAGGACCCTGAACTGGTCATTGATCATCTGGAAGGCGGTGAAGTCTGGAACATGCCGGCCTACGGATTTATTGACGAGGATGGAGAAAATGCCCCGGCCTCGGTCAATCCAAGCCTCTGGCGCCAGGCTGCCCTCAACAACATTCACGGGTTGTTCAAGGTCACCGACGGGCTCTACCAGATCCGGGGTTACGACTTGGCGAACATGTCGATCATCGAAGGCGAATCCGGATGGATCCTGGTGGATCCTCTGACCGCCCGGGAGACTGCCAGCAAAGCCTTCCTGTTCGCCCGTGAACATCTGGGCGAAAAGCCGGTGCGGGCGATTCTCTTTACCCACAGCCACATTGATCACTTCGGCGGCGTGCAGGGCATTCTCCAGCACCTTTCGGACGAGGAAAAAGCCAACCTGCGGATTATCGCGCCAGAGGGCTTTGAGGAGGAGGCAACCAGCGAGAACATTATCGCTGGCCCCGCCATGACCCGCCGGGCCATGTTCATGTATGGCAAGCGTCTGGATCGGGACGAACGCGGCCATGTTGGCACTGGTCTGGGCAAAGGCCCGGCTTTTGGCACCTTTGGCTTTGCCCCGGCGACGGATCTGATCAGCGAAACCGGTACGGAGCTGGAGGTGGACGGCGTGCCGATGATTTTCCAGATTGTCTCCGGTTCCGAAGCGCCTGCAGAGTTCACCTTCTATCTCCCCGAACAAAAGGCCTTTTGCGGTGCCGAGCTGGTCAGCCGCAATATGCACAACATCTACACCCTGAGGGGCGCGAAGGTTCGGGATGCCCGTCTATGGAGCAGCTTTATCGACGAAGCAAAGACTCTGTTTGCCGACGCCGATATCTACTTCGGCAGCCACCACTGGCCCCTGTGGGGGCAAGAGAATATCCAGGACTTCCTGGCTGTTCAGCGGGATACCTACAAGTTCATTCACGATCAGACGGTGCGTTTGATGAACCAGGGTGCGACGCCCCGGGAGATCGCCGATCAGCTCAAGCTACCGCCGGAGCTGAATCGGGCGTTCCATAACCAGGGGTACTACGGCACCGTGTCTCACAACACCAAAGCGGTGTATCAGCACTACCTGGGGTGGTTTACAGCGAACCCGGCTCAGCTAGACCCACTCCCGGAAAGTGATTCGGCCCAGCGTTATGTCCAGATGATGGGGGGCGCTGAAAAGGTTCTGGAAAGAGCCCGCGAGGATTTCGAGGCGGCCTCTGCCATGGGGGCTAGCGAAGGGCGCGACACCTACCGGTGGCTGGCGGAATTGCTCAATCAGGTGGTCTTTGCCGAGCCGGGGAATGACGATGCAAAACAGCTTCTGGCCAACGTCTATGACCAGCTTGGCTATCAGGCGGAATCCGCCCCCTGGCGGGACTTCTACCTGACGGGGGCATACGAGCTGCGCCATGGTTCGCCGGAAGAGGGCATCAAACCGGCGATGATGAGAGAAGTGCTGCTGAACACGCCGGTATCCCTGTTCTTCGACAGCATGGCGGTGCGGCTGAAGGCCGAAGACGCAGAAGGGGAGAGCGCCGTCATCAAGATTACCTTCACGGATCTCAAGGAAAGTTATCTGCTGACTCTGAAACATTCCGTGCTCCACAACCGTCTGGTTAATGAGGACACTCCCGCTGACGCCACATTGCATCTGACGCGGTCTTTGTTTGTGGATCTTTTGATCGGCCGTGCGGGGCTGAAGGAACTTCTGTTCAGCGACGAGATCAGCTTTGAGGGAAGCCGGCTCGACCTGATAGGCTTTTTCAGTATGCTGGACAAGCCTCAGGGCCGGTTCAATATCGTTACACCCTGATGAGTACTTTATGAAATCTGTTGCACTTCTCGATGGCGGCCTGGGCCAGGAAATCTACCGCAGGGCCATGAATGTTACGTCACTGCTCTGGTCAGTGGCGGTAATGCGGGAGCAGCCGGACGTGGTTACCGATGTCCATGCTGACTTTATCAGGGCCGGCGCCCGTACCCTGACACTGAACACCTATGCTGCAACGCCCACGCGACTGGCCAGAGAAGGCCTTGGTGACGAGATTGGTGCAATCCATCAACGGGCTTTCGAGGTGTTGGAGCGCGCCATCGCCTTAACGGGTGCCGACGTTGATATCGCCGGCTGCCTGCCGCCCTTGGTCGGAAGCTATCGGAGCCAGCCTGACCGTACGTTCGAGGATCTGAAATCGGAATTCGACATCCTTGTTAAACTGCAGAGTGGGGCGGACGTCTTCCTCATCGAAACCATGACCAACTCGCTGGAGGCGAAAGCCGCCTGTGCTGCCGCCAATGAATCAGGCAAACCCTTCGGAGTGGCATTCAGACTGGAAGCCGATGGCAAGCTCCGGTCAGGGGAGACCCTTGCCGAGGCTGTTGAAGCGGTGAGGGCGTCAGGGCCAACGGCGATTATGCTCAATTGCTGCGACCCGGAAGTGATTTCGCAGGCAATGCCTGAACTGGCCGGTCTTTACCCCTGCACGGGTGGCTACGCAAACGCGTTCAAAACAGTTGAACCAATGGCCGGCGGAGCGTTGGTGGATGAACTGGAAGCCAGGCAGGACGTGTCACCCGGGGTGTATGGGCTTCAGGTGAAACAGTGGTTGGATGACGGCGCAGGTGTTGTTGGCGGCTGCTGTGAAATCACGCCCGAGCACATCAGCCATCTGGCCGATGTGCTGACAGGCGAGTATAACCTGATACGGTTCTCGGAATTGGCGCGCGGTTAGCCGGCGAGCCGAGGAGCTTTGGCTCTGCGCGCTTCCACAGCACGTCTGGAACGACGTGCCTCGATGTATTGCATTGCATCGTTCCGGATGGGAAGGTGCAAGGCGCCTTCCAGATCATGGCGGTCGTAGCCAAGATCCGAAAGCGTATCATCTTTTTCTTTCAGCAATGACTCTGCCATACGGCGGAATTGCTGGCGTCTGGAATATCCCTCAATCCAGGAGGTGATCGGCTGCATTGCGGAGTGTGCCTGATGCTCTGTGCTCTTCAACATGTCTACGGCCCCGACTGTTGGTGAATGACTTGCAGCAGCTCGTTTGGAGACGTCTTGTAACTCGCCTACGGGTGCCTACAGCCGCTATTCTGGTATTCTCTCTGCCTTCAATCAAACGAAAGGAATTTAAGATCTTGTTCAGTTATGCTTAAAGCAGTTGCCGGCCATAAATCTATCCGTAGGGTCCGCCCATGAACATGCCTCTGCTTGATAACGATGTGCTCCGGAGTTTCGTTGCCATTGCGGAACATGGCACGTTTACCAGTGCCGCCAAAGCCGTTCACCGAACACCTTCCGCCCTGAGCATGCAGATCAAACAGCTTGAGCGGAACCTCGGGAAAACCCTGTTTGTTCGCGAACCCAGGCGCGTCACGTTGACGGCAGAAGGTGAGGTTCTTCTTGATTATGGGCGCCGATTGCTGCGCCTGAATGAAGAGGCCGTGCAGTATTTCGTTTCGCCAACCCTTGAGGGGAAAGTGGGTATTGGCACGTCTGACGATGTGGGTACCCGGATTCTGCCGGAAGTTCTGGCAGAATTTGCCAGATCCTATCCCGCCGTGCTGGTGGATGTCGTGGTTGGTTCGAGCAAACAGAATCTCGCTCGCCTGGACGCCGGGGAACTGGATATGACCCTGGTAACTGTGGCCGATGAGGGGCGTATTCCCCGCGGTGAGGTGGTGCACGAGGAACCGCTGGTCTGGGCCGGGCGAGAGGGCTCATCGGCCTATCAGCGTTCCCCGCTGCCGATTGCCATGGCCCATGAGGGATGTGCCTGGCGGCGTATGACCCTTCGGACACTGGACAAGGCGGGTATACCTTACAGGATTGCCTACACCTGTGAGCATTGTTCCGGTCAGGAGGCCGCTATGCTGGCGGATCTCGCCGTGGCCCCGTTTCCGCAAAGCCTGATTCGCCCGCCTCTGAAAGAGGTTGCCGGTGATAGCCTGCCGGAAATCGGCTTCTATCAGTTGGCGTTGGTGCGCCGGGGTTCAAATCCCCTTAATGATGCGCTTGCCTCGCATGTCAAAGAGGCATTCCTCGGTCTACGCTAAACGGAGCTGCAGGTAATAGTATTGCGCATATCCCCTAGCCGCCCGACTTTGAATCAAGGAAATAATCGATGACAGTTTATTTCGTCCAGGCCTTTATCTACCTGGTGGCAGCGGTCATCGCTGTGCCCCTTGCAAAACGCCTGGGGCTGGGCTCTATCCTCGGGTATCTCGTGGCCGGTGTGGTTATTGGTCCTGTCACGGGGCTGGTAGGGCAGGAAGCCAATACCATTCAGCATTTTGCCGAGTTTGGTGTGGTCATGATGCTCTTCCTGGTGGGTATGGAACTCGACCCCAGGGCGCTCTGGGCCATGCGTGTGCGCCTGGTCGGGCTGGGCGGGCTGCAGGTGGTGCTGACGGCGGCTGCAGGCATGGCAGTGGCCGCATGGTTGGGACTGCAGTGGCAGACAGCCATTGCGGTCGGTCTGATCTTTGCTCTGTCGTCCACGGCGATTGTTCTTCAAACCCTCAACGAAAAGGGATTGGTCAAAACCGAAGGTGGTCGCAGTGCTTTCTCCGTCTTGCTGTTTCAGGACATCGCTGTTATTCCGATGCTCGCCCTTATCCCCTTGCTGGCCCTGCCGGAACTCATGGACGCCACGGCAGGTTCCGACGCCCAGCAAGGTCACCTCAGCATGGTCGATAGTCTCTCGGGATGGGCTCATGGGCTGGTTGTGGTGGCGGCCGTTGGTGCCGTGATTGTTGGCGGCCATTATCTGAGCCGGCCCTTGTTTCGTTATGTGGTGCAGTCGGGCTTGCGTGAAGTATTCACCGCCACGGCGCTGATGCTGGTCATCGGGATTGCGGCCCTGATGAGTCTGGTAAATCTGTCCCCGGCGCTTGGGGCCTTCTTGGCTGGTGTCGTTCTGGCTAACAGTGAATTCCGGCATGAGCTGGAAGCGAACATCGAACCGTTCAAGGGACTGTTGCTGGGCCTGTTCTTCATCACCGTTGGCGCGGGCATCAACTTCGATGTGTTGTCCGAGCAATGGAGTACGGTGGTGTCACTTGCGGTTGCGGTGATCGCAGTCAAGGCCGCGATTCTGCTCGGCCTGGCGTTGCTGTTCCGGGTTCATGGCAGTAATGGCTGGCTGTTTACGTTGTCCCTGGCACAGGCCGGTGAGTTTGGCTTTGTGCTTCTGACCTACAGTGTCCAGAACAACGTGATTCCCATGGAAACGTCACAGGTCCTCTCACTGGTGGTGGCGCTGTCGATGTTCCTGACGCCGTTGCTGTTTATCGTGTACGACCGGATTGTGTTGCCCCGTTATCGTCGTTCACAAAACGACGAGCGCGAGGCGGATACCATCGATGAACAGGCGCCGGTTATCGTCGCTGGTGTTGGTCGTTTCGGCCAGATTGTCTGCCGGCTATTGCGGGCCAATAATGTTCCCATCGTTGCATTGGACCATGAGATCGAACAGATCGAGAACCTACGGCAGATCAATATCAAAAGTTTTTTCGGGGATTCGAGTCGCCCGGATTTGCTGGAAACCGCAGGCATCGAACAGGCCCGGCTGCTGGTCGTGGCGATCGACGACCGTGACCGTTCGGTGCAGATGGTGGAGCATGTGAAGCAGTTCTTCCCCGGTGTCTGGGTGCTGGCCCGCGCTTTCGACAGAGGCCACGGATACCGACTGCGCGAGGCCGGGGCCGATGATGTGGTGAGTGAAACCTATCATCCGGCACTCGAGCTTGGGGGTCATGCCCTGACCGCCATGGGTGTGCACCCGATGCGTGCCCGTCAGATGACCTGGGCCTTCCTCGACAATGAAAAAGCCCACGAGGATGAGCTGTTCGACGCCTGGAAGGAAATCGAGGAGGGCATCCGGTTCAGCCCCCGCTACGGTGAGTTATTCATGAAGCTGGAAGAAGCACTCAGCAGTGCCATGCAGAGTGATTGGGATGAGCCAAAGCAGGAGGATGTCCCTGTCTGGAGACCGCCTGAACGCTGACATGGAGGCATCGCTGGGCTAAATTATTGTCTGGGCGCCTCGTGAGGTCAGTATGGTTTCCAGGAAAACGCTCGTTGTCTCGGGAATGGTTTTTGCCGGATCCTGCCTGGCCGCCGAATCGGACCAGGGCGATTGTATTGCCAGCAGTATCCAGCCGGAAGCCATTGATCTGGACAAGCCGAGAGATCAGCTGGCCCGCCAGAGCGATCTGGTGATTCCCGAGGATGCACGCATCGCCAGCATCCGAGTTCTTCGCCGTCCCATCTTTGATACCACCGACCCTGAGCAGGACAACGCGCTCTATCGAACTCTGAACGCGCTCAACACGCCTACCTGGGAGTCCGCCCTGCGTGCCCAGTTGGTGTTTGAAGAAGGAGATGTCTTCAAGCCCGAGCTTATCTCCGAATCCGAGCGGGTGCTGCGCCAGCGTGAGTATTTGACCGCTGCCTGGGTAGGCGTAACCCGGGTTTGTGGCAACGAGGTTGAGGTAAGCGTGCTTACCAGGGATACCTGGACATTGTTCCCGAGCGTTGGGGTATCCCGATCCGGGGGCGAAAATACCACCAACTTCGGGTTGTCTGATCCCAATTTTGCCGGGTCAGGCAAGAGCCTCGGCATCGGCTATGCGAAGGACCCGGACC
Organism: Marinobacter flavimaris; assembly: GCF_045057155.1. Classification (NCBI taxonomy): domain Bacteria; kingdom Pseudomonadati; phylum Pseudomonadota; class Gammaproteobacteria; order Pseudomonadales; family Marinobacteraceae; genus Marinobacter; species Marinobacter flavimaris. The sequence continues at coordinate 2,499,330 of NZ_CP171359.1, read as the reverse complement.
GCACCGAAACCAGTCTGTATTTTGATGACCCGAACGTACTGGGTTCGCATTGGCAGGCGGGGTTCTCGTTCGATGAGAGAAGCGACGGCCGGGGCCGAGGCGCCTACCTTGAGAGGCCTTTCTTCAGCGAGACCACCAACTGGCGTTTTGGGTTGAGCGGCATCGATGACGTAAGGGAAGAATCCCGCTATGTCGGCGCAGAGGCTATTGCCGATTATCGGCGCAGCCAGGAGTTCTTCAGTATCGATGGAGGCAAGCGCCTGGCCGAGAGGAACGATCGGCAACTGCGGCTGCTCGCCGGCTACCGCTACAATGCACTCATGTTCGACCGTTTGCCCAACGAACCCGATCTCGACATTCTCCCGGAAGACAGGACCCTGAGTTACCCCTGGATTGGCTTTGATTACCGCCAGAACCGTTTCCGTGAAATGACCAACCTGACCCGGCTCCAGCGGGTGGAAGATGTGCGGGACGGTTTCGTTTGGCGGACCGAGCTGGGCTACTCGGGCAGCGGGTTGGGTGCCACGGAAGATCGGGTGGTTCTCAACATGGATTTCCAGGATGCGCTGCATGCCTCGGAGACCAACTACGCCAGCTATTCCCTCAGCCAGAGCGGCACCTACCGTCTCGACGAAGATCGGGTGGAAAACCTGCTGGGCACAGTGAGCGTTCAGTACTTCCATGGCGGCTCGGAGCGCTGGAACAGCTGGTACACCAATCTCGCGTTCACCGCAGCACACAATCTGACAGCCGATCAGCAACTGCTGATTGGCGGGGAGAACGGCCTGCGTGGCTATCCCAGCGAATACCAGCAGGGTGACCGCAGGCTGCTATGGACCCTGGAGCGGCGCTATTTCCCGGACTGGCATCCGTTCAAGCTGTTTCGGGTTGGTGGTGTAATCTTCACCGACGTCGGCCGGGCCTGGTTCACTGACGAACGGAACAGTGGGCCGGACGAAGGTGTTCTGAAGGATGTTGGCTTCGGCATGCGGCTGGCGTCCAGCCGCATTGAGGTGCAGCGTATGCTGCACCTCGACTTCGCCTTTCCCCTGGATGGCGACGACAGTATTGATGATTTTCAGGTTCTGTTGCGGGGCAGAAGCCAATTCTAGAGCCCCCGCTCACCAGGTATCGACGAATTTCCCGCCTTCCCCAGACTGAATGCCGGAAGTGGAACTGAGCCCGCGTATCAACCACGCCCGCGTTTCCTGCGGGTCGATCACCGCATCAATCTCCAGATAACTGGCCACGTTGAGCGCCTTACCTTGCTCATAGGCTTTGGCGACCAGAGTATCGAACATCTTCTGCCTTGATTCCTCATCAGGCTGGGCGGCCAGTTCTTTGGCAAAGCCCAGGCGCACGGCGCCTTCCCAGCCCATGGGCCCGAACTCACCGCTGGGCCAGGCGGCCGTGAAGAAGGGGGTGAGCATGCTGCCCGCTGCCATGGCCTGGGCGCCAAGACCGTACGCCTTACGCAGAATCACGGTGAAGAAAGGCACACTGAGCTTGGCTGCCGCCACGAACATACGCGAGATGTGGCGAATGGTGGCCTGTTTTTCGGCGTCAGGCCCCACCATGAAGCCCGGTGTGTCACACAGTGACAGGATCGGAAGGCTGTGGGCATTACAGAGCTGCATGAAGCGGGCAGCCTTGTCACCTGCGCTGGCATCGACCGCTCCGCCCAGGTGGGCCGGGTTGTTGGCGATCAGGCCCATGGGACGACCTTCAATACGGACCAGAGCCGTGATCAGGCCTGGCGCAAATTGGCTGCGGAGTTCCAGGACACTGTCCTGATCGGCCAGGGTTTCGATAACCTGACGGATATCGTAGACCCGCATGCGGTTTTCCGGAATCAGGTGGCGTAGCCGTCGTTGATCGTCGCACTGCCAGCCTTCCAACGTGCCCTGAAAGTAAGACAAATATTTCTTCGCCACACTGACCGCTTCAGTTTCGTCCTCGACCAGGACATCAATCACACCGTTGGGCCCCATGACGGACACCGGCCCCACTTGTTCCGGGCTGAACCGCCCAAGCCCGCCGCCTTCGATCATGGCAGGTCCCGCCATCCCCAGATTGGCGTCTCTGGTGGCAATGATGGTGTCGCAGCAGCCAAGCAGTGCCGCGTTGCCCGCATAGCAACGGCCGGACACAATACCGAGCGTGGGCACGACGCCGGAGAGCCGTGCCATGCCGACAAAGGTATGACAGTCCAGAAACGAAACGCCGTTGGCGTCGGTGTCGGATGGGCGACCCCCACCGCCTTCTGCGAATAGAACCAGGGGGATTCGCCATTGCTCGGCCAGAGCGAGAATTCGGTCTGCCTTGCGGTGATTCGTCAGCCCCTGTGTGGCTGCGAACACCGTGTAATCGTAGGCCATGGTGGCGCAACGCCCGGCTTCGGGGCCAAATGCCGGCGCGTTCACGGTGCCAATGGCGGTAATCAGGCCATCCGCCGGGCTCATTTCAGCCAGCTTGTCCGCCGAACGTCGGCGTCGCTGTGCCGCCAGTGCAAGAGCTCCGTATTCATTGAAGCTGTCGGGGTCGAGCAGGTCTTCAACGTTCTCACGAGCGGTTCGCTGAGCAGTTTTACGCCGCTTTGCGACCGCCTCCGGTCGGCGCTGGTCAGTCAGCAGGTCATGACGCTCCAGAACCTCGGCGAGATCGGCCCGGATGTACTCCAAATCAACCGTCTCTTCATTCTGAATGCCGCCGGCCTCGACGTCGGCTGGTTCCAGGTAGACCAGTGCCTGCCCGTCGTTCACCGTTGTCCCTGGTTCTGCGGCAATAGCGTGGATGATGCCGGAGTTGGTTGCCTTGACCACAAACTCCATTTTCATGGCTTCAAGCACCGCCACCGGGTCGCCGATGGCGACGGAATCTCCTGGTGTCACATCGATACTGACAACCGTGCCTGAACTGGGCGCCTCAATGCCGATGGTGCCCGCCGGTGCGGCGATGGCGCCCGGGCTTTCGTCGACCGCCGAGGCAGATGCGTTGCCAAAGTGCAGGTGCGGGTGAGCGGTTTTGGTCGCTTCCGGGATCAGGTGTTTCAGGTTGTCTTCGACAAAGCGGGTGGTAACAGCCCAGGTTTCCACGCCGGAATGGCGGACCAGATTTTGCAGCAGACCAATATTGCTGCTGACACCGGTTAGCCGGAATTCGCACAGGGCGCGATAAAGCCGCCGAAGTGTTGAAGGGTAATCGCCGCCATGGGCAACCAGCTTGGCGAGCAGGGAGTCAAACGAAGGACTGATGGTGTAACCGGCGTAACCGTAGCCATCGACCCGTAAACCCGGGCCAGACGGTGGCTCGTAGGTGCTCAATGTGCCGGTAGCGGCGGTGGCATGACCATCGGCGTAGAGTGTTTCGCTGTTGATTCGCGCCTGAATCGCGAAGCCCCGCTTGGTGGGTGGCGACTCAAGAGCCAGATCAGTGAGGCTTTGGCCGCCAAACAATTGCAGCTGGGTTTGAACGAGATCAACGCCGGTAATCTCCTCGGTGATGGTGTGCTCTACCTGGATGCGGGGATTGGCTTCCATGAAATAGAAACGGCCGGGGTGGTCCTCGTCCACCAGAAACTCAAAGGTGCCGAGACCACGGTAGTTAACGGCGCCGGCCAGTTTCAGGGCGCTGTCGATCATGTCATCCCGGATCGAGGCGTCCAGTAAAGGACTCGGTGCAATCTCGATCAGCTTCTGATTTCGCCGTTGCAGGCTGCAGTCGCGCTCCCAGAGGTGACTGACGGCTCCGGTACCGTCGCCGACTATCTGGATTTCGATGTGCCTTGCCCGAGCGATCAACTGCTCAACGTAAAGTGAGCCGTTGCCGAACGCTGCCTGAGCCTCGGACTGGCAGCGCTGGAAGGCCTGCTCGAGTTCTGTTTCGGCGTGAACCGCCCGCATGCCGCGGCCGCCGCCACCGGCAATCGCTTTGATCATCAGAGGACCGTGCTCGTCCAGGAAGGCGCGGGCCTCGGTGAGGCTCACCGATCTGTTGATTCCCTTTATCAGGGGAACCTCGCAGCGTTCTGCCAGGGCCCTGGCAGCCGACTTGTCACCAAACCCCTCCAACACGTCGGGCGAAGGGCCAATAAAGATCAGCCCGGCCTGTTCGCATGCGCGGGCAAAACCGGCGTTTTCCGCCAGGAATCCGTAGCCAGGATGGATCGCCTCGCAGCCATGGGCCTTTGCGACCTCTATCAGTTGCGCTCCATCCAGGTAAGCCTTTACGCCATGGCCCGTTAAAGCCACCGCCTCATCGGCCATACGGGTATGCAGGCTGGCGTCGTCGTCTTCAGAGAAGACGGCCACAGACCGCAATCCCATTTCGTTGCAGGCTCGGGCAATGCGGATCGCGATTTCGCCGCGATTGGCAATCAGTACGGAGCGAAAAGTCATGGTGCCTTGTTCCCCGGGGTGTGATTTTTATTTTGGGCGACAGAAGCCACCATCCTAGAAACGGCATCCGGATCAGGCAAATGAATTTGTTTGAGGGTTGGTTATGAATGCGCTTGATGACTCAGGTTTCAGGGCTCGTTGGTCTCGTTCTGTTGCTTATCCGGAGCCCCAGGATAACCACGAGGGCGCCAAGCCAGATGCCAACTGAGTAGCGCTCGTTGAACCAGATTACGCCAATCAGTAACCCGAACATGGCGGCGACTGCGCCGAGCTGACTGTAGAAAACCGGGTTGGATCGACGCTGGAGTTCAAAGGCGCAGAGGTAGGTCAATGCGGTTAGAAGCCCCTGAACACCGACGATGCTGACCAGTTGAAGCCCTGTTGTTTCCGGGAAAATGGAGGTGCGCGTCAGCCCCGCTAACAGACCAAGCGTCCCTGCGGACGCCAGCAAGGTGCCTGATGCCAGGATCATGGGCTTTACACCGGACGGCCAGGCCACAGACCGGTAAACATTACCAATAGACAGCATGGCCGGGATGAGCAGGCCCATGGCAAACCAGAGTGCGTTCGGGCTGCTGATCTCCGAGTGGCGCTGAAGCACGATCCAGGCGCACGCGACGACCGCGATCGATAGCCCGGCCAGTTTGATCCAGCTGCGTTTTTCCAGCCCCAGACCGGCCGCTAGCAGGAACGTGAATATGGGGGGCAGGGCGTACATGATCCCGGTGAAGCCGGCTCCCAGTTTCGTGACCAGATAAAACCCGATGGCATTCGGGATCGCGATACCAGTCAAGCCGCTGATGAGAAAATAGCGGCCCAGACGTGGCTCCAGCAGAGAACGGCCTTTCCCCGCACACACCAGCAGAACGGCGCCTGCAATGAGTGTTTGCCAGAAGGCATAGGTGATGGCTGGCATGCCTTGGGATGTGGCTGCTTTTGCCAGCGCCAGCATGAGTGCGATCAGGAATCCATTGGCCAGTAGTAGGCCCCAAACTACGGACTGGGGGGGAATAATTGAACGCTGCGCTGTGGTTATCATCACTGAGTGCTCCGGTTTGTAAATGGGGGTCACCGGTAGTCAGTTTGCAGCAATCGATTGAGTTGATAATTGGGCTTGGCCGAACAATACTGCTTCCAATTCAGAAACAATCCGGAGGCTTCATTGGCCACTGACAAGCTCGTCGCAATGACAATCTTCAGGCGCGTCGCAGAGTTGGGCAGCTTTACCCGGGCTGCGGATGATCTTGAGATCACAGCGGCAACAGTCAGCAAACACATTGCCTTCCTCGAGCGGGATCTCGACACGAGGCTGATCAATCGGACCACTCGCCGCATGAGCCTGACCGATGCGGGGCTCGCTTTTCTGAAACGCACACAGGCCTTGCTGGATGAGTTGGAAGACGCAGAGCTGGAGGCAAGAGGGTTCCAGGCGGAGCCGCGAGGCACGATAAGGCTGAACGTCCCCATGTCGTTCGGCTTGACCCATATAACAGAGGCCATCGACAGCTTCCTCCGCGCCTACCCTGAAATTGACATCGACCTACAGCTCAGTGATCGAATGGTGGATCTGGTGGAGCAGGGCGTCGATATCGCTATTCGGGTTCGCAGCTCCCTGGCCGACTCGAGTCTTCTGGCCAGACCACTCAGAAAGTCCAGAAACATCGTTTGCGCGTCACCGGGGTATCTGGAGCGTGTGCCAGAGATTAAAGCCCCGTCGGATCTGGCCCAACACAACTGTTTGACGTTCAGCCTCCACGACCGACCAAGGGTCTGGGAGCTCGGTGGTCAGGAGGTGTTGGTCAGCGGTAACTATCGAACGGACAGTAGCCTGGCGATCCGCCAGAGTCTTTTGAGGGGAGCCGGCGTTGGTTTGGTGCCCCGATTCCTCGTCCATGAAGACATTGAAAAAGGCGCACTGGTCCCTCTGCTGCCAGACTTTCCGCCCAAACCCTACAGTGTGTTTGCCCTGTTTCCACCGGGGCGCAATCAACCCACAAAGGTTCGGCTGCTGCTTGACCATCTGGACCGGTATCTTGGAGAGAAACCCTACTGGGAATAGCGCTGGTTCCGGGGCTTTTCTCCTGGCTCTTTCCATTCTGGAAACTATGTAGTTCTATTCTGGCCGTTTTTCAGGGTCCAGAAGTTCCATAGAGTTGCTACCTCAACGCGAAGGAGACAACTCTATGAACATTCACGAAGCCCTGGACTGGCGTTACGCCGTCCGTGAATTTTCGCCCGAGAAGCTTGGTGCCCATACGGTGGAAACACTGGTTGATGCGGCTCGCAAGAGCGCCTCTTCTTATGGACTGCAGCCCTATAAAATTCTGGTCGTCGAAAGCAAGTCGGTTCGACAGGATTTGCTGGCCTACTCTTTTGGCCAACAGAAAGTGTTGGACTGCTCTCACTTGATCGTTTTTGCGGCGCAAACGGATATTGGTGACCACACGGTCGACAGGTATGTCACGCAGTTTGTGAAAACCCGCGACGTACCTGCCCAAGATATCTCCGGCTATGTGGCGCACATGAAAGAGGCGCTTGCAGCCAAATCCCGAGAAGAAAAACGGGTGTGGGCGCACCAGCAGGCCTATATTGCCCTGGGGACCCTGCTCACTGCTGCAGCTTCAATGCGAGTAGATAGCTGCCCGATGACCGGTTTCGATCACCAAGCCTACGATGACGTACTTGGACTGGCAAAACTGGGCCTTGAGACTACTGCCATCGTTGCTTTGGGTTACCGTAGTGCCCGTGACCGAACCTCCGGCTTACCGAAAGTGCGCTTTGATTACGGCGATATGGTGATCAGCGTGTAAGTGATACCCGGTCGATTTGGTGGTCTGGCTGGTGTTCCTTGTCTATAGGGTATAGGTTCGGAAGAACGGCAACACATTTTCGAGCTTACTGCCGTTCAAGAGGAGCACCAGCTCTATGAAGGTTTTTTCCAACCCGGTTGGTTCCGGAAATCTGTGGTTTGACAATCTCACCACGGCACAGGGCACACCGGTCGCGTACGATCCACAGGCCAGGTCTTTCGTTCCGATGCCGCCCTTTTGCGCGAACCGGGACATCATCGGCTGCAACTGGATTGCGCCTGAACAGGGGGCATTCTGTCGTTCCTGCGCGATGACTGCTCTGGCGCCCGACCCCAATATTCCTAACGCCATGCCCAATTGGGCCGAGACAGAAGCCTCCAAGCGCTGGGTGCTGGACAACCTCGGCCGTTGGCACTGGTTTCGCCCTGAGGATCCGGGCACGCGCCCGGTTTTCCACATGTTGGCGGAAGGCCTGACCCCGGTTGCCATGGGGCACGCCAATGGTGTGGTAACGATCAGTGTTGCAGAAGCGGATCCAGTGGTTCGTGCCACCCGGAGGCAGGCCCTGGACGAACCCTATCGAACCATGGTCGGCCACATGCGCCATGAAATCGCTCATATGCTCTGGTGGCGCCTGAGTTTGCGTGAGGACTTTCTGGATGCGTTCCGGGAGATGTTTGGTGATGAACGCGCTGATTATCCGACAGCGCTTGAGCATCATTACCATAACGGTCCGCCGGAAGACTGGAGGCTTTTCTACCTGACCAGCTACGCCTCGGCACACCCTCACGAAGACTGGGCCGAGACGGCTGCACACCTGCTGCACCTGACAGACATCACTGACAGTCTTGTATCAGCCGGACTGACATCGCCCGAGGTGCCGAGGCAGGGTTGGGACCCTTACTCAGAGCCAGACACGGCAATGCTGATAAATGTCGCAGCGTCGCTGGCCATTCGGGTTAACCACGTGAACCGTTCCATGGGGCTGTCTGACCTTTATCCGTTTGTGCTCTCGGAAACGGCGCAACGCAAGCTTGCGTTCGTGCATGACTGGTTGCGCCGCGGAGCCCAGGGCCTTTAATCCGTTTGAGCGCCGGTCGTTCAGACCGGCGCTACGCCAAATAGCCACTGGTGGGCCCAGACCACCATGATCACGTACACCGCAAGGCCACCAATGACGGCGATGATGTCATTGGCTTTGGTGGCTGGCAGCGTTGGAATGGCCCGTTGGGTTCTGCGCTTCATGGAGATCCGGTCGGCCACGGCCCAGGCCAGGAAGGCGCCGAACAGCAGAATATCGTGGAGCATCCCGTTTGCGAGAAGGTGCGCAAGAGCCCAGAGTTTGACGGCAGCCAGCATGGGGTGCCCCAGTTTTTCCTTGATTTTCCCCGGGAAGTAAGTGGCGAAGAGCAACGGGAATACAGGTACCAGAAGCAGGAAGGACACATGCTTGAGCCAGCCGGGAGGCACGTAGATCACGGTGGGATCCATCCGGGCGGCGCCGTATCCCCAGACGATCAGAACCAGGCCTACAAGGGACACCACGGAATAGAGTCCTTTGAAGGCTCCCTCGCCCATGGACGCGTTCAGCCGGTTACGCAGCGGCTCGTTAATTATGGAAAGCGAGTGCACGCCGAGAAACAGTACCAGACCGACAATCAGTGTGGTCATTTGCAAAACTCCTTTTGGCTTAAGTGACAGGGTTGCCTGATTGGCAGGGCGCTTTGCGTCGAAAGCCCTTTTGTGTGAAATCCTGATTAGTATAGGAAACCGGGACAGCAGATGCCTGAGCGTTTATGATCGGCGATCTGATTCACCGGATTGAAAAGGCGCCCATGAAGTTTCCCAAGGTTACTGTTGTACTGGTATCTGCTGCCCTGCTGTTTGTTCTCTGGGAGCAGACCCGCGACCAACCCGATCCCATCGATGCAAGCCGCCTGACCAATTTGCGGGCCAATCCGGTTGAATTGAGTGCTGCAGTTGACTGGATTTTTACCCAGATTCCGGACTTCTGCTCAGACGCCACTGGCGAGGGCAGTGAAACCAGAGCCCATGCTGATTGCGTCAAAAAAGCCGAGGCACGAACCTCCACGTGTCGGCGGATGCTTTACGATCGATTCCCGAGCGTTGTTGCCTCAGAGGCGGTATTCCGGGACGTTTCGCTCACGGCCATGGAGTGTCTGGTGCCCCGGTCCGTTTTGGTAAAGTAGGCCATATCACAACGACCTTCCGCCAGGATAGGTGTCAGCATTCCGAAGTTATCTGGGTCACCGTGCATTCCGGGTCGCCGAAGGAATCGTACTCGACATAGCAACCCGGAAGACCTGGGGCCGATCCTGAAGGCACGGAGAATCCTGCGCGGGTGTACTGGTTGTTGACGAAAGTTTCGAGCGAGGAATCGTTGGCGTCCACCGAGATGTAATCCAGCATTGTTAGCGAATCCGCAGCCTCGGCTCGGCTTTCAGGGCAAAGGTTGCGCCAGTCCACCTCTGAACGGCCCGCTTCAGTTTCTATTACGTAGCCAGTCTGCTGATTTCCGCCAGGATTGGTTGCTGCAGGTGACAGACCCTGAGCATAGGCCTTGCTTCTTACAATTCCGATGGTGCTTTGCATCGTGCCTGCCAATGAGTCCAATGCGGCCAGGCGGGCATCGGTGGAGAGGTCCGAGAAGCGGGGGAGCGCAAACGCAGCCAATACCGCAAGTATCAGAATGACGAGAACCAGCTCTATCAGGGTGAATCCGTGTGAATCTGGGATGCTCTTATACGATAGAAACATGAATGACTTCGTTCGGCGGATTTGAAATTGCAGGCATTATCCCATTTGGCAGGGCATGAAGCCATGCCTTCTCTGACGGGGCCATCAGACCTGCATGTAGCTTCCTTCGAATCATTAGCGTTTGAAAAACCTCGGATTTCGTTCAATAAAAGAATCAATCCAGCGCTCCAGAAAGGAGCGTTTGTCAGGGTTCTTAAGATAGCGCCAGCCTAATACGGAAATGACCAGTGCCCCGGTCGCATCGACGATCAGGTCCCACATGGTATCCGTCAGCCCGGAAGGATCACCAAGCATGGGCTTTTGCATGTTCATGCCAAACAGGGAATCCATGGTGAACTCGAAAATTTCCCATAGTGCGCCCACGCCAAGTGCAAACATGAATGCGAAAAATGCAACAAAGCCGGGTTTCATGTGCACGTGAATCTTTTCAGTCTCGTTCATTATGTGCACCAGGAGAAAGCCGAGAATACCCAGCAGGAACCCCGACATGGTATGGAGCGCCATATCCCACCACCAGAACCGCGTGTAGTAATCACGGATCTCTCCGAGAAACAGGGAAGCAAACACAAACCCTATGGCGGCCAGTTGCAACTCCGGCGGAATGTGGATTCTGAAGCGGCGCTCAAACAGCAACGGGAAGAAGGTGATGGCGATAATCATGGCCGTCAGAAATGCGGTGAACCATCGTTGGCCCCATACTGCAAAGAGCGCTTCACCAAGCAGTATCAATTGCAGAGCAATGGTAAACCTTTGGTGCGTTACGCGAATGCGCATAGGTCTCCCAAGTGAGTGGTTAAACGGCACTTTTGCATGAGTTGTACGGCGTTGGTATAGGGATGTAGGATCAGTCTGGACGAGAGGCCGCCTCAAGAATCATCCATGGTTCAGCAGGATCTGACAAGTTTTGGTGCTGTCCTGGTTCTACTCTGACCCCCGATCAACCATTGTTCCCGATAGCTACAGGACCCCACTGGCATGCCCATCTCTGTTCACTATGGTTTGACGGTACTGATCTGGGGTCTCACCTGGACAGCGATTCGTCTGCAGGTTGAAGCGGCGCCGGTCGACATATCCGTGTTTTACCGATTCTTTATGGCTTCTGTCGTGACACTGGTGGTTCTTGCCATGGTGCGCAGGCTGGAGAAGTTGACCCTGAAACAGCACGGTTGGCTGGTGCTGCAGGGGGCAACCCTGTACAGCCTGAACTTTCTGCTGATTTATCGTGCTGCAGAATCGATGACAAGCGGTCTGCTGGCGGTGGTGTTTTCGCTGGCCGCTCTGTTTAACGCTTTGAATGGCTGGCTCTGGTTACGGCTCCGGCCTACCGCCCGGCTTTATCCGGCGATCTCTCTGGGGATCACAGGTGTGGCACTGCTGTTCTGGCACGATCTGCAACTGGGGAATGCCACAGCCACCAGCATTCTTTTCGCCATTGGCGGCACCTTCTGGTTTTCCATGGGTAACCTGGTAAGCATCAAGGTGCGGATGTCTCAGGTGCCGCTGTTACTGGCCAATGCCTGGGCCATGGTTTACGGCGCGGTGATTCTTGGCATCTGGTGCCTGTTGCTTGGTGTTGAGTGGGTAGTCCCGACCTCAGCGACTTTCTGGGGCGCAACCGTCTTTCTGGCCGTTCCCGGCTCAATCATCGCGTTCTATTGCTACATCACGGTGATTCAGACGCTCGGCGCCGACAAAGCAGGCTACGCGACGGTACTTTTCCCCGTGGTTGCCCTGAGCGTTTCGACCTGGCTCGAGGGCTTTGAATGGACAACAACGGCGGTACTGGGCGCTTCGCTGGCGCTGCTGGGCAATTATGTTTTGTTCCGATCGGCCAAAGCGTAGCGCTCGTGAAGCTCTCTCAGGGCGTCAGCAAGAGCGGGGAAGGGACCCTCAGTGGGAACGCCCGGAACAACCTCATTGATCGGAAGGGTTGCCACGGGTGGTGGCGCCACGTGCAGTTCGTCCAGCCAGGCTGAAAGCTGCTCTGACGAGCTTGCATAGACGATTCGCCCAAGGCCAACCCAGCCGTGTGCAGCCGCGCACATCGGGCAGTGCTCGCCAGGGCGCCCACTGTTCGGCAAAGGCCAGTTGCTCTTCTTTTGTCGGTCGGGCATCCAGATTTTTGATGTCCTGTATTGCGGATGCCAGTGCCAGGTCGCCTTGGGGCCAGACATCCGGCCGTCGTAGCGCCATCATGTAATAGATGTCGACGGTCCAGGGCCCCAAACCGGGTACTTCTAAAAGGTGGCTTCGGCCCTGCACATCGTCAAGCTTTTCGACTTGCGCGAGGTCGAGTTTGCCGTCGGTTATGCGGTTGGCCAGCTCGACACAATACCTGGATTTCTGTCGGGTAAGCCCGACTCGTCTTAGCTCAGGCTCGCCAGCCCTCTGGACCAGTTCCGGGGTTACCGATCCAAGGTGGGACGCTAGCCGCTGGAACATCGTAGCTGCGGCTTTGAGCGAGACCTGTTGTTCAAGGATGATGTGGATCAATGATGCAAACCCCGGTTCGCGAGTCCAGATTGGAGGGTATCCCAGTCGGGCTCGCACCTCGTAAAGATCGGGATCTTTCTCAGCGAGGACGTCAACGCCCATTTTCAAGGTTTCGTCAGTGATCGTCTTTTGTTGCATAAAACCCTGTTCGGCTCTATGGGGATTATCAGATCAGTCGAGCAAACTGGACTGCTGCTTTGGAGACGACGCCTACGAGGTCTGTAAACATCATAAAAGTGTGTACGACACAGACCGTCTTTGGTTCTCAGGCCTGTCAGTCGGCGAAACACGACCGTCATTCCCATAGGGATATGCCCGTAGCTCCGAAAACAATCCTGATGTGAGTGGGGTGCGTAATTCCTAGTGCTTTTAAGGTCCGACCAATGAGGTGAAGTTACTATGAAATTAACTTTCAAGAATGGTTTAGCCGCAGTTGCACTGACCCTTGCGTCCGGCGTGGTTATGGCAGCAGAGCATGTCGTTGAAATGAAAAACTCTGGCGCTGACGGCGCAATGGTCTTTGAGCCAGGATTTGTGAAGGCTGAGCCCGGCGACCCGGTCAACTACGACGCTGCCAAAGCCGCGGTGGACAAGCTGACCGCTGCTGCCGCCACGAATAAGGATCGGCTGAAGGGTTACTTCGAGCAGGTTCAGTAATCTGGTTGAAGCCGTTTTTGCCGCGGCCTCCGGGGCGCGGCATTGTTTGTGAAACACAAAATCACCTATCCTGAATCCCGAACTTCCGGATACGCGCAGGAGAAGAGCGGATATGGCCAGACTCTCAGATCATGTGGATTGGCAATATGTGTTTCGGGAGTACTGGCACCTCTATAGATTTGGTTCTGCGGGTGGAAACCCGGTCATTCGTTCGCATCTCAAAGATGTCCGAAATCGACTTAACGCTGAACTTGAGTCCAATCCTGTTGTTGAGTTTGACCAACCTGTGCAGCTTCCAGTATGCGCATGGCTCGGGCGGGCTCTGGACCAGGGATTGAGTGAGCGGACCGCACCAGTTGTTAGAGTCCTGACGCGAGTCTCTGGCCAGCTTACGTGGCGCTATGGCTATGAAAGGATGCATAAAAGCCTGGCCCGTAAATACGCGTACGCTGAGCTGATGGGCCCGAACGGACCTGTGCTCAGCAAAAACGTCATACTGGGCCTGGTGCTATTCGGCCCAAAATGTACCTACCCGGAACACAGTCACGACGGCATCAGCGAGTCGTACATCTGTTTGAGTGGTTCGGTCTCTGACAGCAACTACAGCGTATTTACGCCGGGCTCCCTGTTCTTCAACCCGCCGGAAAAAGCCCACCGTATGACCACCGGGGACTTTGAGCCTACGCTCCTGGCCTACGCCTGGACGGGGACACCTGAAAAGCTCGCGAACCAGAGAATGAGCTTTGCGGGACGCAAGAGTTAAACGACCTGGTTCAGCCCTTTCAGAGGAGAGATTACCGCGCTGATCAGCGCGGCAACCGCTCCCAGATAGTTACTTCCGACAGGGTATGCTGGAACTTGTGCTGGGTTTCGCGGATAACGAAAGGCACCTTTCTCGGCTGACTGACTAGCCTGAAATGCTGTGAGAGGTGCTCTTTCAGGCCATCCAGCGTGGTGTGGTTCTCACCATCCTTTTTGAAACCGCCAATCCACTCTTCCTTCGGCGTGTGTTCCTCCAGCCAGGTGTAGGGTGAAGCAATAACCAACAGCCCACCGTCGTTGATTCGCTCGTGAATGCTGTCCAGAAAACGCCTTGGGCGGTAGAGGCGATCAATAAGGTTGGCCGCCAGAACAAGGTCGTAGCCCGAGTACTGCGGTTTCAGGTTACAGGCATCCCCCTGGTAGAAGCTCACGTTCTCAGAACATTCCTCGAGGCCAAGTTCTTTGAGCGTTCGGGTGTGATAGCTGACCAGTTCGCCTTCCTCTGCAAGTGCATAGCGAATGGAGCCTTGCTCGGCCATTTCCACGCCCAGCCTGATAAAGTTGGCTGAGAAATCGACGCCTTCCACCTGGTCAAAGCGCCTTGCCAGCTCGAAACTGGACCGGCCACAGGCGCAGCCCAGATCCACTGCTTTGCCGGTGGGCTTGCCATTCATGGCACCCAGGGCCAGATCCGCCAGGGCCTTCGGAAAGTTTTCCACGCCAAACCAGGTGTCACCGAAGTGGAGCTCCGCGTATTCAGTCAGCAACCGGTCGCTTTCGTAGTAGGCATTGGGTTGCACCGCTTCGCTTTCCGAGTCGATGTAGCGGAAGCCGGGCAGGAAGATGCTCCATGGTCCAGGTGCAGGTTGGCGTTGGCAGGGTCGTTGTCCACCTCTTTGATACCGGTTTCCTCCCGTTTCCACTCGCAAAAGGCTTTTGCTTCGTGGTAATTGACTTCCACCGGCCAGTCCCACGGCATCTCCACTTCCTCGGTCATCAGTCGCAGGTGCCACCCATTCTGCCAGCGCCAGAACGTTGGATGCCTGGCCTTGGCGAATTGGCGCCAGGCGCAACCTTCTTCACTCCAGAACCGGTCTTCCTGGTAACCGCCAGCTTCAACAAACGCCAGGAATTCCTGATTGCTGACCAGATACTGACTGGCCCTGAACTCATCGACCTCGGCTTCATGCTCGCCGTATTCATTGTCACAGCCGTAGTAGGCGTCATCGTAGGGTTTGCCGATTGAAACTGTGCCGGCTGGCACGGTGATCAGCTCGTTTTCCGGCGCTTCACCGGTTTCACGAATCGGGGCCCCTTCCGGCTGCGGGCGGACCATTGCCAGATCATGCTGGCGGATCAGTACAGACGAGGTCTCCAGATGGATACGCTCGTGCTCGACGCCCATGACGATGGGCCACCAGGGGCTCTCCCAATTGATTGGCAGGCTGAGCGGCAGTGTTTCGATCAACTCGAGAACGGTGGCCCGGACTTTGGCCCGGTAATCCATGACTTCGGCGACGGTAGGCCAGTCGTAATGGTCCTCGTCCAGATCGTCCCAACTCATCTCATCGACACCCACTGCAAAAATCGACTCCATGCGCGGATCGATGCGCTCGGGTAGCAGCTTGGCCAGAACCAGCTTGTTAACGAAGAATGGTGCGGTGTGGCCAAGGTAGAAAATGAGGGGGTGTCTCAGAGGGATCGACTTCTGGAAGTATCCGGCGTCCTCAGCAAACCTGTCGTGCGGCACGCCGCTCTGGATGAGAAGGCGGTTTCCGGTATTGGCACTGTCATTGTCGAACACGTCCTTTGTTTTTTTACCCACATGCATACGTTTCGATGGTCAGGGATGGTTCAATTCTCCCTGCAAACCGTTTAGAGCTTCCCTGTGGTCAAAGTGTTACACGCCAGCTTCTTTTTTCGCCAGGGCGACTGTCCGGGGCGCGCACCAGCTGCACCGAGGAGAATCGCCGTAGTAACGGACGGTTGATCAGGTTCAGGGCAGCCATGAACGCAATGTTGGCGGCGAATAGAATGGCAAACGTGCTGTTGGAGAGGCCAGACCATTCCTGGTAGATGAACGAGGAATGGGTGATGAGCAACAGCATGGTGCTGAAACACAGAACCTGAATGCCGATAAAACGCATGGTGGTTTTATGTCTGAGCACCAGCAGGTAGTTGGTCACCAGGGACCGAATCGGTGTGGTGGTCGGGATTCGAGGCTGGAGCTTCGGGAAAAGCGCAACCTGCAGCGTCAGGACAAGAAACGCGGCATAGCCCGCCAGCATGAGAAGTATCCACTGCCACTCGCCAAGCGCCAACATGAGTGACCCCAGCGAGGGTGCTGCAGCGGGCGCTATGAACATGATCAGCCCAATGAGGCCGAACAGCCGGGCGGCGGTTTTCATCGGAGCATGCGTATTTTCAGAAATCCCCGTGCATGAACCGCTCACTTCCTGCAGCCTGCGCGGCTTTTTCTTCCAGAGGCAGACCTTATGACCGTGCAATCCGAATCTCTCCCGCGAGCCAGAAGTGGGCCGCTGACAGACAGCGATCCCGTTGTTCTGGTGCTCACTATCGGCTTCATACTTCTGTTCGTAGGGGCCTCAATATTCGACAGTAGCTACGTGGCGGAACTCATCGGTAGCGGGTTTGCGTGGACCGCCACCTATCTGGGCTCCTTTTTCCAGTTACTGCTGCTACTCACATTCTTCATCGCCATTGGAACAGCCCTGAGCCGGGCCGGCGCCGCTCGGATAGGCGGACTGGATCGACCAGAAATCGGCCGTTTCCGGTGGCTGTCGATGATCATGTGTACCTTGTTGGCCGGAGGCGGGGTGTTTTTTGCCGCTGGTGAACCGGTTTACCACTTTGTTGTTACGCCTCCGGCTTTTAATACCGAAGCTGGCTCCGCCGCAGCGGTCGCTCCCGCCATGGCCCAGTCGTTCACGCACTGGGGATTCCTGGCATGGGCCGTGCTCGGCTCCCTGACAGCCCTGGTCCTGACGCGGGCCCACTACGGACAGGGCAAACCTTTGCAACCAAGAACGCTGTTGTACCCGGTATTCGGTGAGAAAGTCATTCAGGGGCGCCTCGGTGGTGTCATCGATGCCTTCTGTGTGATTGCCGTGGTGGCCGGCACCGTCGGGCCCATCGGTTTTCTCGCCACCCAGATGAGCTTTGGGTTGCATGAGCTGTTCGGAGTGCCAGACGGCTACGGTACCCAGCTGAGCGTTCTGGTGGTTCTGGCCGGGGTGTACATGACTTCTGCCATGACCGGTCTGCATAAGGGCATTCAGTTGCTGAGCCGTTTCAACGTGATATTGGCGTTGGTTATTGCCGGGGTTATCTTTGTCTTCGGCCCCACGCTGTTCCTGGCGAATACCTACACCCAGTCGATGGGTGAATACGTCACCTCGTTCTTTGCCATGGCAACCATGACCGCAGAAACGGCACCGGCCTGGTGGATGAAATGGTGGACGGTGTTTTTCTTTGCCTGGTTCATTGGTTATACGCCGTTGATGGCAGTGTTTGTTGCCAGAATCTCCCGGGGCCGGACAGTTCGTGAAATGGTTCTGGCGGTGGCCGTATTGGCCCCCATCGCGACCACCATCTGGTTCACCCTGCTCGGTGGCTCCGGTATCTATCACCAGCTAGCCGGTACTTTCGACCTGACTGAAGCTCTGAACAACTTTCGCTTTGATGTCGCCACACTGACCGTGGCTCAGGCTTTGCCCGGCGGCACCTGGATGGCGGCGGCGATTCTGTTGCTGACAACCATTTTCGTTGCCACCACCGGCGACTCCATGAGCTATTCGATTGCTATGGTCGGAGCTGGCCACGACGAACCAAGCCCTTGGATCCGTGTGTTCTGGGGCGGTGCCATGGCATTGATGGCGGCCATTCTTCTGTATATGGGCGCCGGCCAGATTGGCGTACTCCAGCAGTTCATCGTGCTGACAGCGATTCCGGTTTCACTGGTTATCCTCCCCTCGCTCTGGACCGGACCGAAAGCTGCCATGGCGATGGCACGGGAGCAAGGGCTGGTCTAGGCTTTTACGGGGCTGAGCGGAATACAGGGATGTGTTCGCCTGCCCACTTTTCTGATTGAAAGCTCGGGGAGGGCAGATGCTGGAATCGTTTGAAGCCGGTTTCAAGGCATGGTTGTGGCCGGGTTTTACGGCGATTCTCGCAGTTGCTGCGACCTATGTCGTGTACCGACTGGCTCTGGCAGTCTTTCGGCATTTTTCAGGGTCCAGGACGGTCATTCGCCTGTTCCTCGATGCGGCTGCCCGGGCGCTCGGTGTTGTTTTCTGTCTGCTCACCCTTGCAGGTTCGCTGGCGGCCGCACCACCGGATCTCCCGTTGATGGCGGCGATTCAGCAAATCACCACCCTTCTACTCATCCTTGCCATCACCTGGGCGGCCGTTCGACTGACATCGGCCATTGGCGAGGTCATTGTCGCGCTCAATCCAGTGCTGGAAGGGCATTGGAAGCGGGCGCGCAAGGTCGAGACCCAGACCCGATTCCTGGTCCGCGCACTTAATATTCTCATCGTGATCATCGGCCTGGGCGCTGCCCTGATGACCTTTGAATCGGTTCAGCACATGGGCGCCAGCCTTCTTGCCTCCGCGGGTGTCGGCGGCCTTATTCTCGGGTTCGCGGCCCGTCCTGTGTTGAGCAACCTGCTGGCCGGTATGCAGATCGCTCTGACCCAACCTTTCCGTATAGACGACGTGCTGTATGTGCAGGGCGAGTGGTGCTGGGTAGAGGAAGTGACAGCCACCTATGTGGTTTTGCGGGTCTGGGATCTGCGTCGCCTTGTAGTGCCACTGCAATGGTTTATCGAGAACCCGTTCCAGAACTGGTCCAGGAATACCGCAGAGTTGCTGGGAACAGTTTTTATCTGGGTGGACTACACCATGCCGGTTGAACCGCTCAGGCAGGAGTTCACTCGTTTGCTCAATGAATCGGGGCTCTGGGATGGCGAATTTTCCTCGGTGCAGGTGACCGATTCCAGTGATCAGGCCATTCAGGTGCGTTTTTTGATGAGCGCCGCCAATTCCAGCAAGAACTGGGACCTCAGATGTGCGATCCGGGAGGGCATGGTAACCTTCATTCAGGAACACTACCCGGCTCAGCTACCCAGGCTTCGAGCCCGAGTGGTTGAAAACTGAGCCTTGGTTGAGCGCTTGAAGGCCAGGCGAGATCAGAACTTATAATTTAGCCCCACCGCAAACAGGTACGAGGATTCATCGTAGAAGGTCAGGTTGGATTGGGTGTCGCCAAAGCCGGCAAAAGAAATAAACGACCAGTCCTTCCAGCCCATGAATTGCGGGTACTCGTAAGCTGCAAGCAGGCTGAGCTCATCATCAGAACGCTTTTATTGAACAACGTGCTGGCGCTGCCATCGACGTTAAAGTTGGACGTTGAAGAGATGATCCCCGCATTTAGCGAGACTTCACCACTGAATCCCTTTTGCGGAGGCGCCGGTTGGGCGAATACAGGCAACGCGATGCACAGGATCGGGAGGGCGAGGTACTTTTTCATTCGGATGCTCCGATTATTCTGAATTAGACGCCGTTTCGAGGTCTGACCTCAGTGATGCTCCTTTTACGCGTGAATAGTGTCTTGCGGTTCAGCATGGTTCTAGCGGTGCTGATTTTCCACGCCAAGATGAACTTTACTGGTGAATGGTTGCGAATCTCCCCGGAAATGTATCCCTTTATGCTCTTAGGCAACCTGGCCCTTGCAGCGTTGCTGATAATGTTTTGGATAAGCGGCCGCCAGTCTCCGCCAAATACGTGTTAGGCTCCGCCGAATACCGAAAAGCAAACGACTGGAGTGGCGTACCTGACATGAGCAGTGAAGACCTCAATCAAGTAATGGAAATGGATGGTGAAGAGCGGTACGACTACTTCCTGAGCCAAGTGGCCGAGGAACGGGAAATCTGGATCCTGGTTAACGGCCAGAGCCAATTCCTCAAGATCGCCTCGGACGATGGCGATGTGGAATA
Organism: Marinobacter flavimaris; assembly: GCF_045057155.1. Lineage (NCBI taxonomy): Bacteria > Pseudomonadati > Pseudomonadota > Gammaproteobacteria > Pseudomonadales > Marinobacteraceae > Marinobacter > Marinobacter flavimaris. The sequence continues at coordinate 2,479,416 of NZ_CP171359.1, read as the reverse complement.
CCTGCCCGTGTGGCCGGCTTCGGCGTTTGCCGCCGAGTACGCCAACGGCGGCGATGAGCTGACGCCCCGCAGTATTTCACTGCCGGACTTCTTCCGGAAATGGGTCCCCGGTTTAACGAAGGATGGCCTCGATGTGGGTGTATTTCCCGGCCCTGATAAAACGGTATGGATCACCGAACCGGCAGAGCTCAAGCAGGATCTTCAGGACGTAATGTCTGATTTCTAGTACAGTTTTCATCGCCTGGCCGCTTTGGCGAGACGAGTAATATGAAGCGCTGCTTGATTTCGTCTGGTCTGCCCTGATCATTTATCTCAGTACACAATCTGAGGGCAATCAATCATGACTGATATCCGACACCTGGTCTGTCCCCACTGCCACAAGGTAAATCGCGTGCCTGCGGATAAATTGTCATCTGGCGGCAATTGCGGCGCCTGCAAACAGCCGTTGTGGCCGGATCAGGTTCTGGAACTTACAGACCAGAGCTTTGCTAATCATACCGGGCGCAGTGATCTGCCGGTGCTGGTGGACTTCTGGGCGAGCTGGTGTGGCCCCTGCAAAATGATGGCGCCTCAGTTCGAACAGGCCGCGAGAGACTGGCGGGGCAAGGTACGTTTTGCCAAGCTAAATACGGAACAGGCCCAAGGCCCGGCCAGCCAGTTTGGCATTCGCAGCATCCCTACCATGATCCTGTTCCAGAATGGCCGGGAAGTGGCCCGCCAGAGCGGCGCCATGAATCAGGCGCAGATCAGCCAATGGCTGCAGTCGAAGGGTATTCGCTAGCCTGATAAGGCTGTTTATTCGCTGGCCGGTCATTAAAACGCCACAATGGCTGAGGCCCTGCCATTGCAGGGCTGAAGACACCTATCCGAGCTGTTCCCACAAAGTTATCCACAGTTTTTGTGGGTAAAGCTGACTTTGCAGCGACATCGACTTTCTTATGGTATGTAGCCAGAATTCGAGCCAAACTGTCTGTAACTCGAAAGGCAGAGTCGGGCAAGCGACGGCCTTACCCGGTTGATCACTCCAACGAGGACCGAATGAGAGCAGTCCTGTTTATCATCATGGCATTCTGGTTCCTTCCAGTTTCGTCCCAAACGCTCAAGATTATGGGTTCGGACGAGAGCTTTCTCCCGTTTTATTACGGCAATGATCTCAGCGAGGGCATTCTGGTCGAGGTGATCAATGAATTCACCAAACAGACCGGTATCGCAGCCGATTTCGTCCCGATGGCGCGTAAACGCCAGGCCTGGGCTCTGGAACGAGGACTGGCCAACGCGGTTTTCGCCAACCCGCTATGGATGCCTTTGCCGGACCAAATGCACGCCGTAGGGCCGTTGTTAACCTGGCGTGACCGCGTGTTCGCGCAAACGGTGCGATTACATCGTCATGAACGAAACGGAGTTCCGGTTTCTTGCACAGCTGGGGGACGTAGATCCGGAACCTTATAGCACGGAACTGATAGACGCCGAGTGGCCGGTCTATCTTGGGATACTTGAAAACGAGACAGCTTTAATTGAAGCGGCGGAAGCTTTTTTCTCTACCTACACGATTGACGTGGAGGCCATGCTACCCAGACTGCCACGGCCGGACCGTTGAAGAGATTGATGGTCGGTTTGTCGATACGCCAGGCATGCGAGCGGCTTTCCAGGCGTCGTACCAGAATGTCCGCTTTGCAATCTAGCCGCATCCAGGGCACTACTAAACAGAAGCGAACATTGGGACGAGGAGCTCTTTAACTGCTTTTGCTTGAAGGTGTCGGCCAGCCGTTATCTCTCCAACAAATGCCCTGATTGAGGGACGGGCCGGGAAAGCTCATTACAGGGAGGCCATAAAGGCCTTATCAATTCGTCTGTGTGCACAAAGAGCGTATACAATGGTGGCCGAGATTGGTTCATTAATCATGTGAGGGTACAATGAGCGATAGTCGGCAAACAGCCAAAACGACCTCAAGTGGCAGGGGCCAAGTATCAGGCTCCGGGCCCGGAGATAACGGGCTGGATGCTATCTATCGGTCAATATCGGAAGCCATTATTGAGCATCGGCTCAAGCCGGGTGCACGTCTGCGCGAGGACGCGTTGGCTGATGTTTTCGGTGTCAGCCGTACCGGCATCCGGAAGGTGCTCCAGCGTCTTGCCCTTGAACAATTGGTCACTCTCACGCCACGGCGAGGGGCCAGTGTGACCAGGCCATCGGTCGATGAAGCCAGAGACGTGTTTGAGGCCCGTCTTTTGGTTGAGTGCGCTATGATGGATGCAGCGGCAAAGCGTATCACCGAGGAAGACATTCAGGAGCTGCAGGAGATGGCAAAGCAGGAGCGGGAAGCGCTCCGCAATCGTGAACAGCGAATCGCTATCAAGCTCTCAGCGATCTTCCATGCCCGTCTTGCCGAAATTTCCGGTAACCGTACGTTGGCCGGATTTGTTGGCCAACTGGCCTCCCGCTCCTCGCTAATCCTGGCCGTGTATGGCAATGCCGGTCATCTGGGTTGCGAGTCCCACGACCACGATAACCTGATTGATTTCCTTGCCGCAGGCGATGGGGCGAAGGCCAGTGATTTCATGGAACGACACCTGAAGTCGATCGAAGCGTCGTTATCGATTTTTGAAGAGCCCGAGGAAACCCCGGACTTGTGGGATATCTTTGCGGTTGATGCTTGAGGCTCAAACCAGAACGCCCCGCTTGTGAGGGCGGGGCGTTCTGGCAAGGCCTTGGCAGGCTGTTGGATCAGCTATGGGTCTGAAGCGCCGCCAGGCTCTGTTTTCCGGGCATGATCACCCAGTAGAACAGGCCGCCGAGGGCGGCACCAATCAACCATCCGTAACCGCCCAGGCTGCTCAGGGCCGGTACCAGAACCGTCGAGATGGAGAACAGGGCCGCTAGGGCGAAGGCCGCAATAGCACGGGTGTTCCATCCCTTGGCGTAGTGATAGGCGCCGTCGGGGCTGGAGGAGAACAGCTGCTCCATGTTCAGGTCCTGTTTTTTGATCAGGTAGTAGTCCACCACCAGGATGCCGTAGAAGGGTGCGAGTATGGCACCGAGCGCATTCACGAAGCCGGGTACCCCGATCTGGCTGATCACCGACACCCACAGTGCTCCAACAAAGAACGCAATGGTTGCGGTAATCAGCCCGCCGATCCGGAAGCTGATTTTACTGGGGAACAGGTTGGCCAAGTCGTAAGCTGGCGGAATGAAGTTGGCTACCAAATTGATGCCCACCGTTGCGGCGAAGAAGGTCAGCGCCGCGATAATGGTCAGAGCCACGGAATCGACGCGTTCCACGATTTCAGTGGGGTTGGTCAACGGCTCGCCAAACAGCACGAGGGTGCCCGCGGTGATGATCAGGGCGATGAATGAAAAGAACGCCACGTTCAGGGGCAGGCCTAGCAGGTTGCCTAGTTTCATTTCTTTCTCACTGCGGACAAACCGGGTGAAGTCGCCGAAGTTGATAACCACGGCTGCGAAGTAGGCCACCATGGTGCCGACGATTGCAAAGAAGGCACCAATCGGGTTCACCGATTCCCCACTACTGGAGCTGAAGATGGAGCCTACGGCGGGCAGGAGTTGATCGCCCGCCTTAGTCCAGACCACGATCATCAGGCCAATCATCACCAGGTAAACTAGAGGGCCGGCGCAGTTCAGGAAGCGCTGAATGTGCCGTAGGCCACTGCAGAAGATGGCGATCTGAAAAACCCATACGATCACGAAGGAAAGCCAGGCCACGCCCGACAGCCCGAGGAACGTGGTGCCGTCGCCCGGGCCGTAGAAGGCCGTAATCAGCAATGTCACGGCGGTGGAGGCGAAGTAGGTTTGCACGCCGTACCAGAAGATGCCAACGATCCCCCGCAGCATGGCCGGAAAGTTGGCACCCCGAACCCCCATGCTGGCGCGGCTCAGCACGGGAAAGGGAATACCGTATTTGACGCTGGGCCGTCCCGACAGGTTGACCAGTACCATCACAATAAAGCCGGCGAGGATAATTGCGGCCATAACGGCCCATCCATTCAGCCCATAGGTCAGGAACAGGGAGGCTGCCAGAGTGTAGCCAAACAGGCTTTGGATATCGTTGGACCACACGTTGAAGATTTCAAACCAGCCCCAGGTTCGCTTGGTGTGTGGGATCGGCGCCAGATCCTCGTTATAGAGCGTGGGATCGATCTGGCGGATGTTCAGTTCACTGTCTTTCATGATTGTCACCGTTTTGTCTGAGGGCGTATTCAGTCGCGGAAGCGCTGACAGGCCGGCCAGTGTTTCATGAGCAGGTAATAGCTCAGCCCGGCGGGAATCAGGCTGGCGTACCAGGACACGGCCGAGAAACTCAGGGCAACGATGACGCCCAGGACGGTTGCAATCAGAGCCGCATAGTTCACGCCCTTATAGGGGCCATCGGGGTTGTAGAGGTGATCCAGATTCAGTGTACGACCACGGATCAGGTAGTAGTCCACCACCAGGATGGCGAAGATCGGTCCGAGGAACGCGGAGTAGGTCTGTACAAAGATCTGCAGGCCAGCCGCAGAGCCGTCTTTCACCAGTTCCCAGGGGAAGGTGGCGAATGCCAGCAGGCCAACAATGATAGTGGCCTTGCGGAAGGTCAGCTTGAATACGTCCATCAGAACATAGGTGGGCGGTACCACATTATTCAGCACGTTGGTGGTGACCTGCGCAAAAGCAATGAACATCAGGGTGGTCATCAGAAGCGGCTGGTTATCTACAGCGTTGGCGAACACTTGAATCGGGTCGGCAATGCCGGTGGCTTCTGAAACCATGTAGCCGATCAGGCCCATGAACAGGGTGCAAGGCAGGATCGACATGGAGTAGATGGTGGTCAGCAGTCCGGGGCCGGTGCCGTATTCATGCTCCCGTGCGTAGTCACTCACATTGAGGATCATGGTGCTGTAGATGCCAAGGAACAGCATGGTGGCACCCCAGAATGGCAGGCCCCAGGAGCCTTCCATGGTCAGCAGGTTCGCCGAGAGGGTGTCGCCGTAGCGCTGGACGGTGCTGTAGAACATGTAGACGAGGGAGGCCAGGATGAAAGCGCTGCCCACGTTCTCCAGCCATTTGATGCCCTGGAAGCCGGTGACGGAGAGGGCGATCTGCAGCAGCTGGAAGGCGATGAAGAAAAAGACCAGGTTATCGAAGCCAAAGAGGGTGGTAGAGACCATGTTCAGCGCCCCGGCACCAATCCAGCTTTGGAAGCCGTACCAGACGATGGCAGGGACCGCCCGAACCAGCCCCGGCAGGCGGGTACCGCCGAAACCGAAGGCGCTGCGGGCCTGTACCATAAAAGGAATGCCGTATTTGTAGCCGGCTGCGCCATTCAGGGCCAGTGCTGCGCCAATAATGAAACAACCAATGGCGATGGCCAGCGAGGCCTGCAGCAGGTTCAGTGTGCCAACCACGCTGGATCCCATGGTAAAGGTGCCGATGGAAACGCAGCCACCGAACCACGCCAGCAGATAAGAAGTGCGCCCCATGATGCGGGTTTTCTGGGGGGCAAGGGATTCTTCCCCGAGTGCCTTGGAGGCGGTGCCGGGTGCTTCCTGGTAGGAAGCATCAAAATGGGTCTGTGTTTGAGGGGTGCTCATGGTCTTCCTCGTTGTGTATGCAGTGTCGTTGTCCACGCCGTTACCGGTGTAGATGTGTGTGCCCCGTGTGGTTCTGGTGGGGATTTATAGTTGGGACTGCATCAGATCTCTTGGCGGTGATGTCTTTTTTATTATTTATTCAGGTGAGAGAAACTCTCAAAGCGACCGACGAACGGCTTCGGACGCGGGAACGCCAGGTCACCGTGTTTGCTGGTGCCCAGGTTCAGTCCAACCAGGGCTTCCGACAATTTCACAGCGGCCGTGACGCCTTCGACAATTGGCAGACCGACGGCCTCCGAGATGTAATCGGTGAGGTCGGCCATGCCGCCACAACCGAGCACAATGGCGCCGATGTTGTCTTCTTCTTTTGCCCGCAGGCACTCTTCGATCAGGCGTTGAAGGGCGGCGTCCGCGTTGTCTTCCAGGTCCAGCACGGGGATTTCTGCGGCCCGAACCCGACGGCAGTGATGACTGAAGCCGTAGTTCTCCAACAGGTGCTCGGCAATAATGCCGGTACGTCCCAGAGTGGTGACAACGGAAAAGCGCGTGCTGATCATGGTGGCGACGTGGAAGGCCGCTTCGGCAATGCCGACAACGGGTGCTCGGGTGAGCTCCCGCGCTGCCAGGAGGCCGGGGTCCCCAAAGCAGGCGATGATGTAGGCATGAACAGGGTCGTCACCCCGTTCGCCGGCCAGGACCTCCTCGGCAACACCGACGGCGCTGATGGCTTCGTCGAAGTGGCTTTCGATGGACACCGGGCCGCTATCCGGCTGGGTTGCGGTAATTCTGGTGCCCGGTGCAGCCACGTTTTCGGCCGCTTTGCCGATGGTCTCGGTCATGCCGCGTGTGGTGTTGGGATTGATGATTCGGATATGCACGGTTTCCCCGGTTCGATTTTTTGGTGAACAAAACAATAAGTAATTGTACACAATCTAGAACGACTTCTGCGGAGGGTGCAAGTTTTTGTTGCAGAAAAATTGCAATCCTCAGGTTCTGCTGGGCGCTTAGCAGGCCATGAGCCCGGCCTTGAAGGCGATTCATCGCTCTGAGTGACGTAAATTTTTCACAAAAACAGATTTTTTGTATACAATTTTGTGTCAACGTAAAGTCAATAGCCCCGAAATCGATTTCCTGTATTAAGTTGAGGACGCGTAGTTATGAGTATGACAACGGATTACCCCCGTGACCTGATCGGCTATGGCCGTGATCTTCCGGAGGTTCGCTGGCCGGGCCAGGCGAGGGTGGCCGTACAGTTCGTGCTCAACTACGAGGAGGGCGGCGAGAACTGCGTGCTGCATGGTGATAGCCACTCCGAGCGTTTTCTGTCCGAAATTGTGGGCGCTGAGCCGTTTGAAGACCGCCATATGAGCATGGAGTCGATCTATGAATATGGCTCCCGGGTTGGGGTCTGGCGTTTGTTGAAAGAGTTCGAGCGCCGTGACCTTCCGCTAACGGTGTTTGGGGTTGCGATGGCGTTACAGCGTCATCCGGAGGTGGCGCAGGCCTTCCGTGAGCTGAGTCATGAGGTGGCCTGTCATGGCTGGCGCTGGATTCACTACCAGGACATTCCGGAGGACATCGAACGTGAGCACATGCGTCGTGCTATCGAGATATTCCAGGAACTTTACGGCGAAACGCCCATGGGCTGGTATACCGGCCGGGACAGTCCGAACACTCGTCGCCTGCTGATGGACGAGGGCAGTTTCCTGTACGACTCCGACTATTACGGTGATGATTTGCCATTCTGGGTTCAGCAACAGGATTCCGCTGGCGAGTCCCATAATCATCTGGTGGTGCCGTACACCCTCGACACCAACGATATGCGATTCGCAACACCGCAGGGTTTCAATACCGGGGATCACTTCTTCGAGTACCTGCGTGATGCTTTTGACGTTCTCTATGAAGAGGGCAAGGAAACGCCGAAGATGCTTTCGGTGGGGCTGCATTGCCGGCTAATCGGCCGGCCGGGCCGCTTCCGTGGATTGCAGCGTTTTCTCGACCATATTGAGTCCCACGACCGTGTCTGGGTGACACGTCGCGCGGATATTGCCCGGCACTGGGCAAAGCACCATCCTTTTGAATCCGGAGCACTCTTATGATCGACAGGCAAAATCCCTCTCCCTACTACGCACCGACCGGCGGCCATCCTCCCCAGACACAGCTGCTGACGGATCGCGCCGTGTTCACCGAGGCGTATGCCGTCATCCCGAAAGGCGTGATGCGGGACATCGTCGCCAGTTACCTGCCGTTCTGGGAAAAAACGCGTTTGTGGGTTTTGTCCCGCCCGCTCTCCGGATTTGCCGAGACCTTCTCGCAGTACATCATGGAAGTGTCTCCGGGTGGCGGTAGCGAGCGACCGGAGGTTGATCCCGGAGCCGAAGGCATTCTGTTTGTGGTGGAAGGCCAGATGACGCTGACCCTAGCAGGGGAAACGCATAAGATGGCGCCGGGTGGCTATGCATTTATTCCGCCGGGCAGTGATTGGGCGGTGCGCAATGAGTCTGGCTCAACGGTTCGGTTCCACTGGATTCGAAAGGCCTACGAAGCGGTGGATGGCGTCGACTATCCGGAGCCGTTTGTCACAAATGAAGCCGACATTGAGCCCATCGAGATGCCGGACACCAGCGGCTGCTGGGCCACCACGCGTTTTGTGGACCAGAGCGATATGCGCCACGACATGCACGTGAATATCGTGACCTTCCAGCCAGGGGGCGTGATTCCCTTTGCAGAAACCCATGTGATGGAGCACGGGCTGTATGTGCTCGAAGGCAAGGCCGTCTACCTGCTAAACAAGGATTGGGTGGAGGTGGAAGCCGGTGACTACATGTGGCTCAGGGCGTTCTGCCCCCAGGCCTGCTATGCCGGCGGCCCGGGCCGTTTCCGATACCTGCTGTACAAAGACGTGAATCGCCACATGAAGCTCAATGGCTTCGGTGCTCGCTGAAAAGCAAAGGGAAAACCATCATGCTGAAACTGACAGCCCAGCCTTTGACACCGGAAGCCTTCGCTCCCTTTGGCGATGTGATCGACAGCCGGAGCGCTACGAACTTCTTCCCCATCAACGGTGGCCGTACCCAGCGCCACCATGATCTGGCTGGTGTTGAGATACTGGGTGAGGGCGGCCGACCGATGATCAGTATTTTCGTGAGCCAGCCGGTGCAGGTTCCACTGCAGGTTGACTGTCTGGAGCGGCACCCGTTGGGAAGCCAGGCGTTCGTTCCCATGCACGGCGAGCGTTTCCTGATAGTCGTGGCACCGCCGGGCGACGGCATTGATCCGGAAGCGGTTCGTGCCTTCGTAACCGACGGACGGCAGGGTATCAATTACCGTGCAGGCACTTGGCACGCCGTGCATTCGGTCTTGGAGTGCGAGGGTGAGTTTCTTGTTGTTGACCGGGGTGGGCCAGGGCACAACTGTGATGAGCACCCAGTTCACGCGCTCATCACTCTGAATTGATCGAACCGTCGGTTGACATCGGGTTCTACCGTGTTTCCACAGACGGCTTTAAAACGGCTGTGGAAGTACCCCGAATGTTCGCTTTGCGACCATACCGTGTACCAAAAGCTTGTTCCTTGAGGGCACAAAACATGTTGTGCCGCTGGCCTGGGTTTGGGATCGCGGAGCCAGAGAATGGCTTGGCCAGAAGCGCCGGTCCATCGCCAATGATCCGGTTAATCTTTTGCCGGTCAAGGCGAGCCTGAGCAAGGGAGCCAAAGGCCCCGACGAATGGCTGCCCCCATTGGGCGAGTGCGGCTATGTAGCTCGCTTCGTTCGGGTGGTAAAGTCATACTATCTGCAGCCCACTGCCCCGGAGTTGGCCTGCTTGTGATTGCGGAGAGTGTGCCATGAAAACCAAACGCCCAACCGAAAAAGAACTCCTGGACGGCCTAGATGCCCACACGGCCCATGCTGACGAGCTGGCCGAGCCGCTCCCTCAGGAGCTTACACCTCTGGAACGCCTAAAGGGGACAGTCAAAGCCTACGAGCGACCAACTGATCCGGTTTGGGACGAGTGGTTCGACTCTGAAGGCGTTAGTGACGACTTTATGGAGGATCGAGAGCAGCCCAAGAAAGGACGAGAATAATGGCTATCGATAATGAAAAGGCCAAAGGGCATGTGGCTCTCAAGGGATTCTTTGGTATCTGTCGCGAGTGGGACTGCACCCAGGAAGAGATGATGCAGATGCTCGGCGGTGTATCCCGGAGCACGCTGGCCAAGTATCAGAAGCTGCCACACGTAAAGCTCTCGCGGGATACCCTGGAGCGCATCAGCTACATCCTGGGCATCTACGAATCCCTGAGGGTTATGTATCCAACGGCCGAACGCGCCAATCGTCGGATTCGCCTGGAAACCAGTGAGCCTCCCTACCTTGGAGCGTCAGCCCTGGACTTTATGGCGCAAGGCTCCATGAAGCACCTCATGGAAACTCGACGCTACTTTGATGCAAAGCGGGCGGGGTGACCAGCCCCCGTCGACCAAGATTTTGGGCGGTCAGTTTGGTCACCTTTTTTGCTTGAGCGGTAGGAAATACGGAGCCAGCTCGAGAGGCCTTCCATGCTAAGGATCACCCGGATCGACCTGAACCCCTTTTTCACCTTGCCGCACCGCACCAGCGGCTCTGCCGGTGTGCCTCTGCATAATCGCCTGCCGTTTTATCGAGCCTATGCCACCGGCCTTCCGAGTCATGTGAAGAGTCTTGTGCTGACCTCTGATCTCCAGGGGCGAGAAGCCGGCAGTCAGAATCGGCTGCTCGGCGTGCCTGTGGCTGAGGCACTTTCGGCATTGTCTCGGGAAGGTGTCATTCCGGCTCCCGACGCGGTGTTTCTTTGCGGCGACCTGTACGACTATCCCGACTGCCACAAAAGGGGCGGTACTGGAACGGTAGATGAGGTGTTCCAGGCGTTTTCTGAGGTCACGCCCGAAGTTGTCGGCGTCCTGGGGAACCACGACCAGATGGATCATCCCGAAGCGCTTCCAGATAACACCACCCTTCTGGATGGCGGGGTGGTTAGGGTTTTGGGCAACCTGAACGTCGGTGGCGTCAGCGGTATCGTGGGCAATCCGAATCGCAATCAACGGCGAACCGAGGACGATTTTCTGGCCGCACTGGAATCGGTAACCGATCAAGCCCCTGAGATCCTTCTGCTCCATCAAGGCCCAACCGACCCGGAACGGGCGAATCGACGGGGTGATCCTGGGGTAGCGCTGTCGCTCGAAACCGGATTTCAAGGGCTCACCGTGTTCGGCCATACTCGGTGGGGCTGGCCCTGGCTGATTTCTCTGGGTGAGGGTCAGGCTTTGAATGTCGATGGGCGGGTCGTGGTGGTTTTGCCGGAGGTTGACGGAGTTTTCGGTTTCAGTGCAAAGGTCAAAATTCCATAGCCGGAAAAAATGTCCTAGAAACCGTGGACACACCATGGACACAATTTGGACACAGACAAATAAAAAGGGCCTACGTTTTCACGTAAGCCCTTGAAAAATATGGCGCGCCCGAGAGGATTCGAACCTCTGACCTCTGCCTCCGGAGGGCACAGATTTAGGTCGGTGTTGAGCGGTATAGTAGGGGCTGATTCGAGCCAGTTCAAGCAGATGCAGTAAGAAGACCTGCTTGTATGGAACCCTTGTCCTGAGCGGTTTTCAACGATTAACGCCATTTCTGGGCACAGAGATGTCCTGAATTGATTGACTGAAATTGGACACTTTGACCGCTGCCTGACATGGGATTTCTTCGATCGTATGGCATTATCTCATGCCTTTGAGTTTGGTCAATGTGTCGGGTTTTGGCTGTCTCGTTAAGGACAGAAGAGACTCAAAAGAATTGTAGCATGCTACATATTTTTGAGTTTTTTGAAGCGGATAGGGGGCACCATTTTCGTCTCAAGTTCCACGCCTCTGCAGACAATGTTGAAACGCCGGGACCGTCCTCACGCAAGGTTCAAGAGCGTTGCTGTGTAGCTGGGAATTGTTTGCTGGGTGAGATTTAGCAAATGTCTCAGACGGCAATTCACCAAAAAGTTGTCTGTAGTCTGAGGAGAACTGGCTTAGATGGTAAAAGCCGTTGAATGAGGCAGCTTCAGAAACGGAGCTTGTTGAAGGCTGGCACAGCATTCTTTTCGCCCTGTTTAATCTGCTTATCCTCAGGAAGGTCATGGGGCTAATGCCAAGAATCGTCTCAAAGCTATATTGCAAAGTCCGCCGGCTAGCGCACCCCACTTCGCATAGAGTTGTCATGGTGACAGGGGCAATACTCTCCGTTGCCATGTAATCCTTGATTCGCTCTACCACGGCTTTTCTGTGCTGATAACTTGGAGCCACCTTCTTATTGGGGATCTCCTCCGCTAACAACTCCAGCAACCCCATGATCAACAAGTCATGGTGAAGGTCTGAGTCGATTTTGTTTATTGTTGGCTGAAGGATTCGCCGCAATAAGTATCGGAAGTTCTGTAAAGTTCTTAGTGAAAGGCGTAACCGAGGGTAGTTCTTGGCATCTAGCAACTTAAGATCAATATCCTCTGATGCCTTGTGGGACTGAAGCTTGGCTTTGCTAACAACAATGCTTAGCATGTCGAAGCTTTCTGGAGTGACGAGCTCGAATTCTGTGCTCCCAGGCCTACAGAGAACATCACTGGATTCGACGCTCTGGCCATTGATGCGCGTTTCGTTGCGCTTACTTGGAAACCCGAACCAAAATGAGTCTGGCCAAACCTTACAGCGCTGAAGTAAGGAGCGGCCAGTATGTTCATTGAATAACTGAAGCCCACCAAAATTCAGCTCGTCGATACGTCCGCAAAAACGCCCCGCCCCTATTTGGTCGTACTCCTGTTCCCAGTCTGTAAGGTTGCCTGCCTGATCATTGGCATCATTTGCGATGACTGTGCACCTATGTGGTGCATGTTGTTCTTGTCGGTGCACTGCGACCTCGGTGTCGGCATGCACTTTGAGTATGGGCGTGACGCAGTTTTCGTGCACATAAGGCTTTAAGGCTGTTTTCATAGCACTTTTGTGCCCCTTAATGTTTGCCAAATTTCGATAACGCCCTCTTGGCGTAGCTCGCTACATTGAAATCCACAGCAAATTACGTTCCGTGTCGGACGGGGCGTGAATCTTGTTTTCAGTGAAAAAAGCGAGAGGAAGTTTATGTCCCATAGGTATGTCTACCAGTTAGGCACCAGAACCTGGTCGTTTCAGGGATTACGGGATGTCATGGCCAAAGCATCGCCTGCGAGATCCGGCGATCGACTCGCCGGCGTGGCAGCTTCCAGCGCGGAAGAGAGAGTTGTGGCCCAGATGTGTCTGGCCGAGGCAATAAATCGTTGTCGATATGAAAATTAAAATTAAGGAGTTTCAGGTGAGCAAAATCTTCAAATCAATAAGCGCTCCGCTGGCGATAGCTTTAGTAGCAACACCGGCGTTGGCCGCGGAGCCGGTCGGGCGTGCGTCACCGACCGTAGAAGACCTGAAGGTTGAAATAAATCAACTGACGGCTGAAGTGGAAGAGCTCAAGAAAGGCGATTCCCCCTTCACGGTGAACGGTTATTACCGCCTGCAGGCGACCTCAGAAAGCCTGGATGAAACCAACGAGAACAGCAGTTCATTTGTTGACCAGCGCCTGCGTGCAAAGATCACCGGCGACCTCAACGATAACGTGAGCCTGGTTTGGTACGGTGAGCTCGATTCTCCCTGGGGTGAGAAGGGAAGCTGCCAGGGTGACAATTGCGGCAAACTCAGCGCCGACGGCGTTGGCGTTGAGACCAAAAATGTCTACGCTGAACTGAAGGTGCCGAACAGCGACTGGAAGGTGCGAGCGGGCGTCCAGGGGTATGGCTTCGGCAAGTACGAGAGCCTTGTTACCAACGACGACATGAATGGCGTCTCCTTTGCGGGCAATGTTGGTATGGCCACGCTGACAGGTGGCTGGTTCAAGTGGGAAGAAAACGATAGAGATTCTGCGGACGACGTGGACTTCTACATGTTGAGTGCCGAACTTCATCCCAGCGAGGTTTTCCACTACGGCCTTACCGGAGCTCAGATCAGCAACAGCAGTCCGGATGCTCTGAATGGTACGGCGGCTCGAACGGATGACAACTATTTCGGTGCCTACGCCGATTTTACCTTTAACAAAATGGGCTATAGCGGCTCGGTACTTTACAAAAAGTCGTCCGGGCGTGACTCTGACGCAACAGATGGCGACACGTACATGTTGAATCTGTATGCCCAGAGGCATTGGGGCAATGCAAGCCTCAAGATTCACGGCATCTACATTCCGGCTGATGACAGCAGCAATGGTGCAGATCGCTTCGCGGCAAACCAGTCAGGCTGGGAGCTGAATAGCAGCAATCTGCAAATCTTCGGAACAGACTACTACTACAACAATGGTTCCCAGGGGGCCAAGTCAGTTTATGACGCAGCTTACCAGGGATACGGTCTGATGGGGCTGATAGTCTCGGGTGATCAGGAACTTTCCAACGACTACTACCTGAAGTACGGCACAGGATACTTCCGCGCTGCCGACGACGCGCCCGACAGCGCTGCTCAGGCCAACGGCTCAACCCTTGGTACTGAAGTCGCTGCTCAGCTTGGTAAAAAGTTTGCCGGCGTGTATGACATCAGCCTCCGCGGTTCTTACGGTTTCATGGGAGACTTCTACGGAGATGACCCGGAGGATACCTATAAGGTCGTAGCTATGGTCAATATCAGTTACTGATCAACGTGTAATTTCATGATCTGATACAACGGCCGGGCCTTAGTCCGGCCGTTTGTCATTGAGCCGAACATGCGGAAGGTCGGCAATGATTTTGACGAAATCCTCCAAATGAGGACACTAGCTGACCCACGCAAAGGGGCCAGCCTTTTCTACTGGGCATTATCGTACTAAAACCACCACCGGACGCCCGCCACGAAGCTGGAGGACTCGACGTCTTCCCCCTCGCGCTCACGAAGGTCCTCTGTGTTGCCCAGAAAGCGGGTGTAAGAAACACCCACGTAGGGCGCAAACTCCCTCGAAAAGTGGTATCTCAGACGGAGCCCCAGGCCCACATTATTGATGCCACTACCGACGCCCCACTCCTCAACATCGCTGAAGGCAACGAGCGTTTCGCCGCGGCCCTGCAAAATGAGCCTTTGGGTCAGCAGCCAGTCGTACTCGGCTTCAAGATCGTATGACACGTCACCGTCGTCGGTGACTCGGAGATTTGTGTCTACCTCAAACCAGTAGGGGGCAAGTCCCTGCAATCCAACAATGGCCGAATAGCGCTCCTTATTAGGGCTGGGGCCAAACGTTGTCTGGGCACCCAATCCTGTCTGTATATCCCAGAAGCGATCGAAGCGATAGCTGTACTGCACATCAAAATTTTCGATGTCGCCGCTGTCGCTGGATAGATCAGTCTCACCTTCCGTTTCGACCCAGAGCCGATTGCGATCTTTACCAATCCAGGCCTGGGCGTCCCACAGGGCCAATTCGTTGTCGCCGTCACGCTGGTATTCCATCCGGTCAAACAGAACCTGGCCAAACACCTGGTTGTCGTGTATCGGCAGCGTCCAGTCCGGTTCGGCCCGAGAGGATTCGAACCTCTGACCTCTGCCTCCGGAGGGCGCCGATTGGGGTCGGTTTGGAGTGAGGTCGGTGGGTCTAAATCGTTGTTCGTCAGTAACTTGCAGGCTGGACGGAAGTTCAAAAAAGTTCTGTTAACACCGCTAGTTACACGTTTTATCCCAAGTTTGGGCACGCATTTGTCAGGTTGGAGATGGCTCTACCTGGACAGAATGACCACTGCCCCAGCTGCTTAATTTCTGGCTTTACAGTTTACTATGCGAACTTCAAGCTCAAAAAAAGTGTCTGGTTTTGATTGTCCAGAATCGGACAGCAGTCCAGCGGGAAGTCCGAGAGCCCGCCTGTAGAAAGCTATATGTTGCGCGAGAGTATCACCCATCGGCACTCGTTAACAGTCAAGGCTTGGCCGCACCAGAGTTTATCGCGAATAACGGGGGATGATTCGGCTAATCACAGAGCTGACACTCGGGGAGATTGGAATAAAGTGTAGTAATTCAGACTACCGACAGCTAAAGAGCCGGTATCTGTCGGTCGATTGACTACGCTGGACTTTTCCAAGTAATCGGGTATTCTTATCTCAGTCCGGCGGCACGTTAATCCGGAGGAGCTGACCGCGTCGATGGAAGGGAACTAGAAAAGCAAGGGAAAGCGACTTAGTCTCCACATCTGGATTGAGTGGCCGTTGTAACAGGTATGACTCGACAGTAGGCCATGCTCGTTAACTCATAGTATTAACCGGAGAGACTGGATTTGAGTCGTCGCTGCGAATATGCCTTCCTGTTGCTCTTCGTTATTAGTGTTTTGCCCGCCAGTCTCAGGGCAGAAGTTGTTAACCTGTCCTGGGATAACGACCTGCTTACCGGAACCGATCGCGGCTATACAAACGGGGTACGCTTTTCGTATTTGACGGACACCGCTGATGAGAGCGATGGAAAGTCGGCAAGATTTGCCCGGGTTCTGCGTGATGAGCTGCGCTTTCTGCCAGGTATTGGAACTGTCGATTCAAAGCAGGCGGTAAGCCTGAGTTTGCGGCAATTCATGGTTACGCCTGAAGATATTACCGTTAAAGGTCCGCAGTTCGACGACATTCCCTATGCCGGCCACCTGTCGCTCAGCGGCACACTATGGAGCTGGAACGCCGATACGATTACTGGCTTTGGTGCTCACATTGGTGTTATTGGGCCCGAAAGCGGTGCCGAGTCGGTTCAGAAATGGGTGCACAAAGCCACGGGAAGCGACAAGCCGCAAGGGTGGGGGAGTCAGCTTGGAACCGATGTGGTGGGTGGCATTCAGGCTGCGCATGGCCGAAAACTCCTGCAACTCGGGCAGGGCGGCAACATTGAACAGCGTGTGTCGGTGGTTGGATCCGGACTACTGTCGAGTTTTCGGACCTCCGCTAAAACCGGGTTGGTCTGGCAGCTTGGCAGACACCTTCCTATAAACTTTGTGCCGGACTACGCTGGTACCTCCTCAACCATCGCTTTGCCGGGCTCGTTCAAGGATTCGGGCAGTAGCTGGTCCGTGTATGTGGGGCTGGGTGTGGAGTATGTAGGCTATTCCTACATCGACGACAATGCCGGGGCTTATCGTTTTGACGAAGGGCCGCTGATTGGTCAGCTTGGTCTGGGCGCTACCTGGCAGTGGGATCACCTGCTGGCCGCGGTCACATTGCGTGCCTCGACCAGCGAAGACGAGCGCCATAAAGACAACTTCAGCTTTGGAACACTGTCAGTTTCTTGGGCAATATAGAAAGGTCGGTTTTGACCGTTGCTTACGGGATGTGGTGGCGCTTGTTCCCGCTGTTAAACAAAAGCGGACATTCGCGACTCTCCACTGCGAGCCGGTTTTTGATCCAGTCTTGAAGAACGATGAACCGCTTCAATGGTTCGGCAATGCAAAACCATTAACGAAAAGGCAGCCCCATTTGTTCATGAAAGCTGTTCATACGCAGTATTTGAGTATGAATCCGTGAACCGTTCTCGTTAGTTTGGTTGTAGGAAGCTCAGCCAAGCCTTCCAAGAACTGGAAACGTCGACAACATCCATGACGCGAATAGAGTCATCTGACCGGTGAGCACCAACACGCCCATGACAACGAGTACCAGGCCTGCAAACACTCTCAGCAGTCGACTCCAGCGACTGAACCAGCGCACTCGTCGGCGAAAGTGCTCAATGAATAGGGCAGTTCCCAGGAAGGGAAGAGCCAGCCCTAACGAATAGGCAGCAAGATACAACATACCCGCCTCGGCGTTGGCATGGGTGGAGCTGAGCGCCAATATAGCCCCGAGTATGGGACCTATACAGGGTGTCCAGCCGATGGCAAATGCTATCCCCAGAAGAAAGGCGGCAGTGGGACGTCCGCCTTCTAGTGACTGTCCAATGCGCCATTCGCGCTGCAACGCCGGCATGCTCCACCAACCCAGCATAAACAGACCCATTAGAATGATGAGCACGCCGGCCACCAGGTTGGCCTCTTCACGATAGGCCATCAACCATTGCCCTAAAGCACTTGCGCTTGCTCCCAGGGCAATAAAGATCAGACTGAACCCCATCACAAAACACAGGCTCAGCCAAAGGGCCTTCAACCGATTCGAAGCCTCGGTCAGGGCACCTCCAGTCACGACCGACAGGTAGCCGGGAACCAGAGGTAGCGTGCAGGGTGAAAAAAACGATATGAGACCACCGGCAAACGCGGCGGCAATTCCCCAAGTTGCAAGATCAGGCATTTAGCCCTCCAAGTTCGGTGAGTCTGTCAAATTGCCCAGAAATCGAATTTGATGCCTTCCCTGGACCTGCCGTTATTGATAATGGCCCGTGCCCGCCATAGCATTTTGCCTGTACCGCACTCCGGCAGGGTAAAGGTTCCCTGGTAGACGCCCTGGGCATTCGGTACCAGCTGGGTGCGGACCACGCCCATGTACATTTCAAGCCCTTCAAAATCGACGATTAGGGAGTCTGCTGTCATGTTAGCGAGATGCACACGAATGGGAATTTCTGTCATAGATTCGATGGCTTCATTACCTAAACCGACTGTGATGGCTTGATTGTCCTTTCGCCCGATACACTGACCCTTGAAAGGTGCGCATCCCTCGGTGGCGTAAAAAGTGACACCGGCATCCAGATCTGGCTTCAGGTACTGCGGCAGCACGAAAATTGCAGCGACCATCAGACTGAAACCGGCGATACCGAATAACCATGACCATTTCTTGAAGTGCTGATTCAACGACATTTTCGAGTTACCCGAGATCTAGCGTGAGTGTTGTCTGGTGTCCGTGAGAAATCAGGAAGGACCCTCAGCCTAATTAACGTCCTGACTTTCGCTCCGTTGATAACGGCGCTGGTCTTCCGTCCATAGCGTTTTCAGGTACTCGATCACCAACTGAATTTCCTGGTCGGTGAGGATGTCCTTGAACGCCGGCATCGTCAGCCTATCCGTTTTATTGAAGGGATGTCGCCAGCCCTCGGCAATCATCCTGAACAACATGGCATCGCTGTGGCGCCAGGTGTGGCCTGTCTCATCGTGCGGTGGCGGGGGCATTTCGCCTTTCTCATCCGGTTTGGTCCAGTCGGCAGCACCCTCGCCCTGCCATCCGTGGCAGGCGGCGCAGTATTGCTCGTAAATCTGGCGACCCTCGGCCACCTCGGTCGGCCCACTGTCACTGTTTGGTGGCGCGCCCCCCGCCACCACAAGGGCCGGGGCAACGAGCAAGACCAGCGGGAAAGACCACTTATTCATGAACAGGTACCCATTCGCCAGAGGCGTTCTGCGAAAGCAGATCTCCATCCTCTGTGCCCACCACGAGTCCTTCCTTGAGTGAGAATGTCAGAGCGGTGACTGGCTCGGGTATCTTAAGGCCAGCCCAGGTTTCGCCACCGTCCGAACTGTGGTGAAGTTGCCCCTCGATCACGGCGTAGACGTTCTCCGGGGCAGAAGGATCGTAATCAATAGCAGTCACAGTCCCTCGTAATTCGCCGGCATCGCCCCAGAAGCAGAAACAGTCCATGGAGCGGGCAACGCCGCGGGTGGTGCCAGCGAACAGCCAGCCACTTTCCATACTGCCCGGCATATCCGAGTGCAGGAATGCCTGCACCGGCTCCCGGGGGCCACTGTCTACCTTCACCCATTCGGCACCGCCGTCCCTGGATCGGAACATGCCACCGTCACCGAGATAGACGTAAAGCGTTTCGGCTTGGGTGGCGTGGGCGGCAATCGCCGTGATTCCGAGATCCGGCAGGGTGTCATTGAGGGATTGCCAGCGCTTGCTGGCGTTGTCATAGCGCCAGATACCAAGGCCAGGCCCTGCCAGGTACAGACTTTCGTCCGCGCCCTTTGCCATGGACCGAGGGGGAGCGCCGGAATCGGACGGTGGCAGCGGGATCTCGGTAGTGCTCTGGCCTTCCACGGCAAGCAGGCCGCTATTCCGAAGCACCAGTAGGGCGCCGGAGGCGTCAGTCGTCAGCGCCTTCACTGCTTGGCCATCAGTCGCAGACTGGGCTTGAACCAGGCCCGGCATGACGGCAATCAACGCGAACAGGAAAAGCCTGGAAACGCCAGAATTCAGGCGGTAAACCTTCGCTTTCATGGGGCTGACCTCAGTAATCCTTGTGTTCACGGAAAACACCCTGCTTGCCATTGGCGTTAAAAGCGATGACCTGATAATCGTCCTTCCGGCCGGTTTCCATGCCGGGGGTGCCATGGGGCATGCCCGGCACTGATAGCCCAATCGTATTGAACTGCGGGTCCTCAAGGTAGGCGACGATGTCATTGGCCGGCACATGGCCCTCAATCACCAGGTTTCCGATCAGCGCAGTGTGGCAGGACGCCATATCTCGGGGTACGTCGTACTTTTGCTTGATTTCATTAAGGTTGTTGGTTTCAACGATGCGGGTCTCAAAGCCATTGGCCGCGAGGTGCTCGGCCCAGTCCTGGCAGCAACCGCAATTGGGGCTTTTGTAAATGGTGATGGCCTGACCTGTCTTTCCACTCTCGGCTTGCGCAACCGATGACTGGTCAGATTCGTTGGTCTGGATGGCCAAGGTGGTGCCAGCGCCGATAACGACAGCGGCTATACCCGTATAAAGGGCGAGTTTCATGGTCTTCATGGAAAATCCTCGGTTGGAATCGCTTACATGTAGTGCAGGGCGCGGGGATGCACATGCGTCCCCGGCCCATAGCTTCAGTTCATGAGGGTGTCCAAATGGTTATTTGGTGCCGGTGTCTTTGTCTTTCATGCCATCGCCACCATGAGCCTGCATCATCTTCATGCACGCTTCGGTCATGGCTTTGCGGTCTTCTGGGGACATATCGGACATCATCCCCATCATGCCGCCCATACCCTCCATGCCTTGCGAGGACATCATGCCATTTTGCTCGGAATGTCCGGCCATCATGCCGGCTCCTTCGCCGTGGGCAACGGCAGAGAAGAGGGCAACACTGCCTGCCAGAACGGCGGCGGTTACGGTGAGGTTGATTTTTGAATTACGCATTTGATTTACTCCAGTTAAAGTCTCGTTACGGATGGACGGAAGTACGAGACTTTGTTGTAAGAATTAACGTTAAAGAGCTTGCCTCCTAGAGGCAAAAATCCGGGTTAAAACTCAGGAGTGGTGTTCTGGAGGGGGCGTAATAGAAGCCAGGAACGGATCCTGGTAGAAGGTTGATCGTGCGGTCAATACCGGGTGGGAGCCCGTATCGGTAAAACCGATGGAATCCCCCGGTAACAGGGCAACGCTGACGCTGACCCCGCATTTGATCAGCCCACTGGCGCTCGGGCAGGCCATGTCAGGGGCTGAGGCACAATCCGCTTCAGTGTCTGTTGAGGAGCCGGCGCTCTCAGCCTGAGCCATCATCATGGAACCACAATCCGGCATCGCAGTGTCCGCGTCGCTGTCCGCTATTTTGGACATAGCCAATGCCGGTCCGCTTATCACCAGAAGCAGTGATAGCAGCGCGGAAATAAATTGGCGGGTTGTTGCGGTCATCCTGATTCCAAGCACCAAGCTGTAAAGGTTCAACGCTGTGACACACAGCTCGACTTTCAGTTCACCAAATCCTAGCAGTTTTTATTTCAATGACACAACGCCATCGATATCCAAAGGCTCAAGGTGAATTCACTTTGACCATTCTGACAAAAGTCTTGACCTTAAACCGTGCTTCAACGTTATTTTCTCAAAAATGCTCAACTGCAACTGTTTACCGCATAAGCGGTGAAAATGAGCAACCAACAACCACGGTAAAAATGAGGGACGATAATGAGAGGAGGACCGGTGGGTTTGCTGACAGGGCCACGGCGTTGGTGGTTGTTTGGCGCCTTCGGGGTCATCGCGGGACTCACCTTTGGCTGGGAACAGCTGGTGATATTCGGGCTCGGTGACAACGGTTGAGCAGACCAAGGAGACTGGTAGCGCTTAGCTTTGCACCTGAAAATAGCGCATCATCCCTGCATCCTCATGTTCCATGTTATGACAGTGGTAGATGTAAAGGCCGTCAAAGCGCTCGAATTTCATCGCCACCTGAACCGTTTCACGAGGCATAACCAGAACCGTGTCGTGCCAGCCACTGTCTACCAGGCCCTGCTGTAGACTGTCCGAGTTGCCGCCTCGTCGCCCTACAACGTTGAATTGCAAGCCATGAATATGCATCGGGTGAGGCATCGGTGTGCTGTTGTGGAATTCCCAGATTTCCGTGTCACCAAGGCGGACTTTTTCGTCATCAGCAACATTCGTTCCGTCAAACCGCCGGCCATTCATGGCAAATCCCCGCATCATCACCGGGCTTAACTCGAACGACCGGATTCGCGTATTGCTGTTTACCGGTATTTTTTGCCGCTGCACACCTAGCTGTGCCGGTAAAGGTTCGCTGGCCTTTAATGACTTGGACACCTCCAGCCTGGCCAAGGG
Organism: Marinobacter flavimaris; assembly: GCF_045057155.1. Classification (NCBI taxonomy): domain Bacteria; kingdom Pseudomonadati; phylum Pseudomonadota; class Gammaproteobacteria; order Pseudomonadales; family Marinobacteraceae; genus Marinobacter; species Marinobacter flavimaris. Next base: position 2,457,380 of record NZ_CP171359.1, on the reverse strand, counting down.
GAATCGGCTGCCAAGGGGCAGGGCGTTGCTGCCCATCATGCCCATTCCGTCCATCATACCTCCGCTCATCATGCCTGCCCGGAAACGGTCACTGATAAGCTCCAGCGTATCACCCGGCTGGAACTCGGAAAGATCGACCCATATATCAAGCCGCTGAGCCGGAGCCAGCACGGCGTAAGGCCTGTCTTCCGGTTCCTGAAGAAGGCCGCCGTCTGCACCGATAACGGTGACAGGTCGCCCGTCGCTCCAGGCCAGTTTGTAGATGCGGGCGTTGGACCCATTGAGGACTCGAATTCTGTAGGGGCGGGTGGCAACCTTGCGGGTGGTTGGAGGCGCCCCGTTAGCCAGCACTCTATCCCCCAGAAAACCGTGCATACGGTCCATCATGGACCCCATGCCACGGCCCATGTAAACCAGTTCATTGTTACCAGCAAAGGTGCGGTCCTGAAGCACCAGCAGCAGCTCGTTATCGCCCGACGGCAATTTGAGGTCCGCTTCTTCCTCGTCTTCAACGATCAGGAGTCCGGCCAACCCTGCGTAACTTTGAAATCCTACGCGACCACCTTGCTTGCCGTGGGCATGAGAGTGGTACCAGAACAGTCCGGCCCGGTCCAATACCTCGAAGCCAACAGTCATTGTCTCGCCTGGGCGGATCGGTAGTCTTGGCTGTCCGTCTACGTCGGACGGCACGTGAAGTCCGTGCCAGTGGACGGTGGTGTCCTCTGGCAGCTCATTGTGAATATGGATTTTGACGGTTTGGCCGCGGCGTAGCCGGATCGTTGGGCCGAGGTAACTGTCCGGATTTTCGGAGACTGTGTTTTTTGGACCTTTCAGCAATTCCGCCCTGTAGCGCCACACTTCACTGGGGGCGCCCGGGCCCATCAGCGAATGCGAAAAGGGACGGGAAAAGTCCTAACATCAGCGTAACCAGCCTTTCAAAACCCTTCATTACAGTGTCTCCGTCTTTTCGCCCCACTTGACTCAAAACGGGGGACCTTGGGTCAGTTTGGTGTACCGCCACCGGTCTGACAAAGCATGAAAAAATGCCTTGACCTTAAAGTTCACTTTAAGGTTATGGTTGGCATCAGTCATTGATCACTTGTTTTGAGGTGCAAGAATGAAAACGTTCAATATTGGCGAACTCTCTGATAAAAGCGGCGTGGCCAGCCATGCCATTCGCTTTTACGAGCGGGAAAATCTCATGCCCGAGCCTGCCCGAAACCAATCGAATTATCGTCGTTACCCCGAGGATGCGATCGCCAGGCTGCAATTCATCATCCACGCCAAGCAATGGGGTTTCACCCTTGATGAGATTCGCGAACTCCTGATGCTTCAGGACGCCAATGGCGACCGTGCCGAGGCCAGGCAAATTGCAAAGAAGCAACTGGAAAAAATCCGGCATCAGATTCAGAGTCTGTCCCGCATCGAGGCCGTCCTGTCTGAAACACTGAAGGAATGCTCCGGTGAGGGGCCGATGGATGGCTGCCCGATTGTTGAAGCTATAGCCCAGCAAGGGTGAAGCTGGCAATCGCCTGCGGATGCATTGATTTAGAGGCACACAGTTATCTGTGCCGAGGAGCCAAACGGGTATGCAACGAATAGAGATTCGTGTTGATGGAATGTCTTGCGCTTCGTGCGTCGGACGGATTGAAAAGGCGCTCATGGGTCAGCGCGGCGTTGCGGAATCCCAGGTGAATCTGGCGACCGGAAAAGCCACCGTGAAATTTGACCAGCCGGCCACGCCGGCCACGCTAATCGACTTGATTAAGGAGGCGGGTTATCAGCCACGAGTACAGTCGGCTGAAATTCCGGTCATCGGAATGACCTGTGGCTCCTGCGTATCCCGGGTTGAGCGGGCATTGAACAAGCAACCCGGCATGGTCAAGGCCAGTGTCAATCTGACTACCCAGAAAGCGTTTGTGGAGTTCCTGTCTGACACCTTGTCAGTGCCGCGAATTCATCAGGCTATCCGCGACGCAGGGTATGAACCTCAGGAGCCGGACGCCAATAGCGAAACGGAAGAGCAGGACAGGGAGGGCATCGACCTCCGCCGGAAAGTGCTCTTCGCTGCGGCGCTGACTATCCCGATTGTTCTGATTGCCATGGGTAAAATGATCCCTGCTCTTGAGGCTCTATATGTCAGTGTCTTACCCCATCGGGGATGGATGGCAATTGAGTGGCTACTAACCACGCCGGTGTTGTTTTATGCCGGACTGAGGTTTTTCCGGTCCGGGTACACTGAATTGCGCCATGCCAATCCTGGCATGAACAGCCTGGTTATGATCGGCACCAGCGCTGCCTATTTCTACTCCGTCGCAGCACTGCTGGTTCCAGGATTCTTTCCCGCCGGTACCGCCGAAAGCTATTTCGAGGCAGCGGCAGTAATCGTGACGCTCATTCTGCTGGGACGCTACTTTGAGCACGTCGCCAAAGGCCGAACGTCGGAGGCAATCAAAAAACTTCTGCAATTGCAGGCCAAGACCGCCCGTGTCATTCGGGATGGGGAAGCCGTCGAAGTGCCCATCGAAGCCGTGGTACCTGGTGACCGTATCCAGGTGCGCCCGGGAGAGCGGGTTCCTGTTGATGGCGTGGTGGAGGAAGGCCAATCCTACGTGGACGAGTCCATGATCAGCGGCGAGCCCGTTCCCGTGGCCAAACAGAAAGACGCCGAGCTGGTGGGTGGAACCATTAATAAGAACGGTTCCCTGACGTTCCGGGCTACGAGGGTCGGTGCGGACACCGTTCTGGCACAGATCATCAGAATGGTGGAATCGGCCCAGGCTGATAAACCCCCGATTCAGGCGCTGGCCGACAAGATAGCGGGAATTTTCGTTCCCATTGTGATTGTGCTCGCGATTCTGACGTTCATCACCTGGTTCAGCTTCGGGCCCGAGCCGGCCCTGTCCTTTGCCTTCGTCACGACGGTCAGCGTACTGCTGATTGCTTGTCCCTGCGCGATGGGACTGGCTACGCCAACAGCCATTATGGTCGGAACCGGTAAGGGCGCCGAAATGGGCGTGCTGTTCCGCAAAGGCGCGGCCCTGGAGACACTGTCTCGGATGGACACCATCGTCCTCGATAAAACCGGCACCCTGACTCGGGGCCAGCCTGAGCTGACAGATTTCATACTGGTGGAAGGCCGCGAGGATGAGGTCCTGGCCTGGGTTGCGGCTGTGGAGACCGAAAGTGAACATCCCATCGGGGAAGCCATCGTCAAGGGCGCAAGGGATCGGGGCCTCACGTTACCCGCGATCAGTGAATTCCAGGCGGAGCCGGGCTACGGCATCCAGGCACAGGTGGCCGGACGCCGGATCAATGTGGGCGCGGACCGTTATATGCGCCGCCTCGGTATCGACCTGGCCAGCGTCGCCGACGATGCGGTGTCACTTGCTGAAAAAGCCAAATCCCCGCTGTATGTTGCCGTCGACGGACGCCTCGCCGCGCTGATTGCCGTGGCCGATCCGCTCAAGAACGGCTCGGTGGAAGCGATTGCTGCGCTCAAGTCATCAGGGCTCAGCGTGGCCATGCTCACCGGTGACAACCGCGCCACCGCCGAGGCGATTGCGCGGCAAGCCGGTATCGAACGGGTGCTTGCGGAGGTATTGCCGGACCAGAAAGCGTCCGAAGTGAAGCGCCTGCAAGAGGAAGGTGCCCGGGTTGCTTTTGTGGGTGACGGTATCAATGACGCACCGGCCCTGGCGCAAGCCGATGTGGGTATCGCCATCGGCACCGGTACCGACATTGCCATCGAGGCCGGCGACGTGGTTCTGATGCGCGGCGACCTCCGGGGCATCGTGGATGCTGCAGCGCTCTCCCGGCGCACCCGCAAAACGATTGTTGGCAATTTTGTCTGGGCCTACGGATACAACCTGGCACTGATCCCCGTGGCCGCAGGTGTTCTGTTCCCGTTTACCGGTTATCTGCTCAACCCCATGCTGGCTGCGGGTGCCATGAGCCTTTCCAGTGTGTTTGTGGTGACCAATTCCCTCCGACTGGGCCGGTTCAAATCCGATAGCGGAAGCTCCGTGGAGAGCAGTATCAGCGAAAGCGGAGCCGCACAGGCCAGTGTCTCGTAAGAGGCCTGGCACACACAGAATCAGGAGATTGACATGATGACGAATGAGGCATGCATGTTTGGAATGGCGGGAAGGGGGTTGATATCCCTTTTGCTCATCGTCGCCTTGGTACTTGGCGTCGCAGCCCTCGGCAAGTACCTGTTTTCGAAAAACAGGGACGATTCTGGACGCGCGAGTAAGAACGCCAGAGGAGACTATGACTACCACCCTGAACCATGAATTTCATCGGGTACCCATGGCAGGCATGGGAGTTAGACCGAACGCAAAATCAAAAGTTGCCGGGGGTCTGCTCTTGCTGGTTGCACTGGCTGCGATCTATTGGGTCATGCTGGAGACCGGAGCATTGACCACCGTGACCAACAAGGCGGCCTTGTCGGAATGGATTGACCAACTGGGGTATTGGAGGCCGGCGCACTGATCGCTTTCGCCATTGCTCGATCCTTGGGGTACGACGTTATCCATCGCTGGAGGCGGGTACGTCCGGTATTGAATTGGCTGGGCAAGGACCGCTCCCAGGGCGGGTTGATGCTTGTCATTTTTGCGTCGCGATTGGTGCCCTTTATCTCCTTCGATGCCGTCAGCTATGCAGCCGGCCTGACACCGATCGCGTTCTGGCGATTCGTGGTCGCAACTCTGGCCGGTGTTATTCCGACAGCGTATTTGATCACAGCGTTTGGTGGCTTGCTCATGGCATCTGAGTCCGGGGTGGTGACCGGGCTTCTGATCCTGGTCAGTGGCATTACCCTGTTACCGATTGTTGCCAAGCTGCTCATGGCTCGCCTAAGGCACCAGAAAGCGTCCGAACTTGCATGATAGAGGTTGGGTTGAAGGCGCCTTGGCAAATACTCATCCCGCACAGCAGGACAGCTGTTTCACGTCTTTGGTGAAGGTTTGCGCGCAGAGCTTGAGGCCTTCCACCATGGTCAGATAAGGAAACAGTTCATCGCCGATGTCCTGCACGGTCATCCGTGACCGAAGTGCAATGACTGCCGTCTGGATCAGTTCACCGGCTTCCCCGGCTACCGCCTGCACCCCCAGCAAGCGTCCCGAATCGCGCTCGGCCACCATCTTAATAAAGCCATGGGTGTCGAAATTCACCAGCGCTCGCGGCACGTTTTCCAGATCCAGCAGACGGGTGTCCACATTGTAGCCCTGCTTGAGCGCTTCGGCCTCTGTCAGGCCAACTGTGGCGACCTGAGGGTCGGTAAACATCACCCCCGGCATGGCGCTGAGATCCAGGGTGGCCTCGCCTCCCGTCATGTTGACCGCAGCCCGGCTGCCCCCGGCAGCGGCGACGTAGACAAACTGCGGCTGATCGGTGCAGTCACCGGCGGCATAGACACCGGGGACCGTGGTTTGCAGTTGCCCATCCACCTGAATCGCGCCACGGGAGGTTTCCACACCGATGCCCGCCAGGTTCAGGTTTTCGGTATTGGGTATCCGGCCGGTCGCCACCAGCAGTTGATCAGCTCGTAAGGTACCGGCATTGGTCTCGATAACGAATTCATTGTCGGTATAGTCCACACGGCTGGCCTGGGTCTGCTTGAGCACCTCGATGCCCTCGCGCCTGAACGCCGCCTCTATGGCCTCACCGACGGCGGGTTCTTCACCGGATAGCAGGCGGCTGCGGGCCAACACGGTGACCTTGCTATCCAGCCGGGCGAACGCCTGAGCCAATTCCAGGGCAACAAAACCGGCGCCGATAACGATCAGCCGTTCAGGCACAGTAATTAATGCCAGCGCACTGGTGGAGGTGAGATAAGGCGTCTCAGCCAGCCCCGGTATCGACGGCTCTGCGGGGCGGGCGCCAGTGCCAATAAAGGCGCGATCGAAATGGACGTTCTGCTCGCCGCCCTCGTTCAACTGGACCACCAGGTTATTGCCATCGACAAACCGGGCTTCACCGTTCAGGACCGTGATTGCCGTCTGGTCGCGCAGAATCCCTTCGTACTTGGCGTCGCGCAGTTCCTCGACACGCGTCTGCTGTTGCTGAAGCAGTTTCGCCCGGTCCACCTTCGGTATCTGGGCGCTGACGCCCCCGTCAAATGGGCTCTCCGTGCGCAGATGCGCGATATGCGCGGCACGAATCATGATTTTCGACGGCACGCAGCCGGTATTCACGCAGGTACCACCAATAATGCCGCGCTCGATCAGGGTGATGCGGGCGCCACGCTCCGCGGCCTTCAGGGCAGCCGCCATGGCTGCGCCGCCGCTACCAATCACAGCGATATGCAGGTTTTTGTCACTATTCATTCCGAGTTCCTTGAATTACTGGGGCATTGTCACGGCAGGCGCCGAGTCGCGTGTAACAGAGGGCGCCTGGAGTCCTTTATCACAACTCACTTACTGTCCGTTTCCAGGGATTTCAGGGTGGAGGGATAGCCGACATCGCCCGTTGCCTGGGTTAAGGCTTCCACCGATGTTCGTGTGTCGTCAAAGGTAATCACGGCTTCTCGATCCGGATAGCTCACGTCGACTTGTGAAACACCGTCCACCTTGTTCAAGGCCAGCTTGATGGTAATGGGGCATGCGGAACAGGTCATCCCCGGAACCGAAAGCGTCACTGTCTGCATGGCGGCCCAAGAGGGCATGCTGAGCAGGGCGAAAAGCAACGTCATGGCAAAGCGCATTTTCATGGGACAATCTCCTTTCAATAAAACAGAGGAAGAGCATAGGGAAACAACAGGGCGACCAGTATCAGTGCCGTTACTGCCCAAAAGATCACCTTATAAGCCGTTCGCACCCGTGGTACGGCACACACTTCACCGGTTTGACACTGTTCCACTGGCCGGAAGATTTGACGCCAGGCGAAGAACATGGCCACCAATGCAACGCCGATGAAAATCGGGCGGTAAGGTTCAAGAGCCGTGAGGTTGCCCATCCAGGCGCCGGAGACACCCAGCGCGACAAGTACCAGCGGTCCGAGGCAGCAGGCCGAAGCCAAAAGGCCCGCAATACCTCCCGCAGCCAAGGGGACACGCCCCGATTTGGAATTCGACATAACGCTGACACCTTTCATGGTTTCATTCGATGAGATAAGATTACTTCCGTAGTCAGCTACGGAGTCAAGGGGTATGCCGGATAAAGCGAATTCATTGACCATCGGTGGCCTGGCGAAGGCTGCCAACGTCCATGTCGAGACAATCCGCTATTACCAGCGGCGACGTCTAGTACCGGAGCCGGAACGTCCTCCAGGTGGTATTAGGCGCTATGGTCCAGCTGATATCGAGCGGTTAATGTTCGTGAAAACGGCTCAGCAGCTGGGCTTCAGTCTTGTCGAAATCAGTGACCTGCTACAACTTGAAGATGGCGCTCACTGCCAGGAGGCCAGCGCTCTGGCCGAGCACAAGTTGCGGGACGTGCGTGAGAAAATCGACCAACTGGGGAGAATCGAGAAGGTACTGGGCGAGATGGTTGAGCAGTGCCATGCCCATCCGGACAATATTACGTGCCCATTGATTGCATCATTGCATGAGGGGGGGCAATGGGGGAAACGATCAACGTGAAAGAACATGATTTTCACTCGACTGAGGGCTCGAGGGAGAGCGGATGTTTTATCCCCGGATAGTCCCCACACCCAAGCTTCTGAGGAACTTATGTGCGCCGCCAACATCTTGCTCTGGTAGCCGCATTGGCGGATACGGTGATGGAGCGTGTCTGTTTGCACCTCCGTCAATGTAGGTTAAAGTGGACGATTATCTTCCCACGCGGAAGATGTTTTAGCTGTTCTGTAATCAGGATATCAGTGCGATGACCACACGGCTTATGGGACTGGCAGTACTACTGCTCGTGGCTCTTCTCCCCGTTGCACAGGGAGTTGCCGCGACCTCTTTTGAGGCGGAACCCATGGCCGAGGCTTGTGTCATGTTGCCAGACACCCAGGTGATGCATGACTGCGCCGGGCTCAATGCCGAGGGCAGCTGCAGTAGCCCGTGTTCAACGTCCCATGTCGGGAAATCTGCAATTAGAGACTCGGTAGTGCTGTTATCTTCCCCCTGCCCGAAAGGCTATTATTCTCATTCCGGCCGTGTACTTTCTGGCCCAGACCCTTTTCCTCCCAAGTATTCAACAGTGTCCTGAACCTTTGATTACCAGAGGCTTTCGCTTCGAGTGCCTGTCGTTTGGCCTTGCGCGGTAGACCACCACGTAGGCAGCTTTGCTGGTGATTTTATCGACTGATGAATACATGAAAACGGGAACGTATCTGTGATGTCATTCTATCTGGAATACCTGGTGCGCGGCATGACCGTGCTCTGCCATAAGCTTTCGGGTTTCAGCGGGACGCCAGGGCTGCTGTACAAGGATTCGAGCGGACAATGGCGGGGCCAGACTGGTGTGCCCAGCCAGGAAGCGCTCGGCAGGATGCTGGGAGTCACTGAGTAATGGATCAGCTGCCCTCATTACTCATTGCCGGCCAGATCATGATGGCGGTTATGGCAGGTCTACTGCTGAACCTGACGCCCTGCGTGCTGCCCGCGATCCCCATCAAGGTCCGGACCATCCTGCGGGAGGCGGGCGGCCAGAGGTCCCATCGGGTGCTGGCCGCGTTGGCATTCACGGCCGGAACACTCACCTTTTTCCTGACGCTGGGCGGCCTGACCGCACTGCTGCAGTGGAACTGGGGCACGTTGTTCCAGTCAACGCTATTCGTGGCCGTCCTGGTTGCGTTAATGGTCGGGTTTGCGGTGATTACCTGGCTCGATCTGCCCATCCCCGTCCCGACATTCGCCGCCTCGGCGCATGGCCGGCGTTACTTTGAAGCCTATGTATCCGGGCTGTTGAGTGCGATTCTGGCCGCGCCCTGCGCAGGCCCTTTCTTGGGGGGCGTACTGGCCTTTGCCGTTACCCAGCCGGCGCCGGTCATCATGGGGATATTCGGCAGTATCGGGCTGGGGCTGTCGTTGCCCTATGCGGTACTGATGCTCAGGCCCGAGTGGCTGAGTCGTTTGCCCAAGGCGGGCCCCTGGACCGTAGCCATTCGTGAAGTGCTCGCGCTGATATTGCTGGCCGCCGCCGTGTTTTTCAGTGCGAGCCTGGTACCCAAAGCGGTATATCCCTGGCTGTGGTGGGCCTGGCTGGCGCTGGTGCTGGTCTGGGGTCTCCGCCGTTTCGTTCAGGGGAACGGTGCCGTGCGCGTGATCACTGCAACGGCGACAGGCCTTGCCCTTGCCGTGACAGTGGTATTCGCATCTCCGTTGGGCAGCGGCGAAGACGAACTTGTCTGGCAGCCCTACTCAGCAGAACTCCTGGCAGAAACAAAAGCCCGTGGCACGCCGTATTTGCTGGAGTTCACTGCCGACTGGTGCATCAACTGCAAGGTCCTGGAGCGCACCGTGTATAAAGAGCCCGCTGTGGCCGAAGCCGTGGAGCGGGCCGGCATGGTGCCGATTCAGGTGGACGTGACAGCAAGCGATCCCGAAAAAGACGCATTGTTAACCGCGACGGGTGGGCAGGCCTTGCCCTTTGCAGCGGTTTTTGCCGGTGATGGCGCCGTTGTCGCCCGTTTCACGGGACTCTTTGACACCGATAGCCTGGTCGAGGCGATCAACCGCACCGAGAATTCACAACCCTAGATACTGGAGATGAACCATGACAACCCGACCCAAAGTATTGCTGACCGGCGTAGCGGTTTTTCTGATCGCGATCGCGGCCGTGTTTGTGCTGACCGATACCGATTCCGGCAATGGCGGTGGCCAGGCCCAGCCTGAACAAGCCAGTTCCGACCCCCAGGCGCCAGTTGCCCGCACGGGGTTGGCAGATTCTTCCGATAAGGTCCGCCTCAATCTTGCGGAAGGCGGCAAAGCCCTGATAGGGGAGACCGGTGAAATCGTTCTGACACTGGACATTGAACCGGGCTGGCACGTGAATGCGAATCCAGCCTCCATGGAGTTTCTGATCCCCACCGTCGCCAAGTCTTCGGCTGGCGGCCAGTCGCTCGATATTCCGACGGAGTACCCGCGCGGCCGGGTCAGTGACATTGTGCTGGGTGACACCGCCCTGGAGGTGTACGACGACGGTGCGAGCATCCGGCTGCTGCCAGATGAAAAACAGACCGCCGCGCTGAAAGAGGCAGGCAAGCTAGACATGACGGTACGGGTACAGGCCTGCAGTGACGAGGGCGTTTGCCTGGCACCAGCTGACCTGCCCGTTGCGCTGAATCTGGACGATATCAAGCCACAATAAACCGGGACTCCCTTCGGAAAACAACTCAAATGGAGAATGACTGTGAACAGTGTATTCAGAATTGCTGATTGCCATGGTTGCCCAGGTCAGCACCAATGCCATGGCCCATTCCATGGAAGATGTGGAGGCCTCGTTGAACGAGAAAGAGCGGTATGCCCAGTTTGTGGATCAGCCGGCCCCTGAATTTGATCTTACAGGCGTTGATGGCAATACCCTTTCCCTTGCCGACTTAAACGGCAAAACCGTTGTGCTCAATTTTCTCTACACGCGCTGTACCGAGGCCTGCCCTTTTCATATGAACCTGATACGGCAGTTGCAAACCGGGGTTGAAGAAGAAGGGCTGAGTGAAGAGGTGGTGTTCATCACCATTGCCACTGATCGCGAGGATATTGCCGGTACCCGGGACAACATGCGCGCGTATGGCGACAATTTCGACCTGAACCCCGATAATTGGCACTTTCTGTACCGGGGCGAAGGCGAATCGCCCGGGTTGACGTCGGAGCTCGCCAAGGCCTACGGCGTTCAGTTCAGGGATACGGGTGAGGGTGTACAGGTCCATGGCGTGGTAACCCACGTGATTGACCCGGAAGGTCAGATGCGGGCCCGGTTCCATGGATTAAAATTCAAGCCTGAACACCTGGTGACCTACCTGACGGCCATTGCCAAAGGCCCCAACGCGGCAGCCGGTGATGGGTTCTGGGGCCGGCTGCACGGGCGCATTGAAGCGTTGCTACAGAGCGAGTAACGCGTGGGGCACCATGCCGGCAGCAAACCGACCACTGTAATCAGGAGAAATGTCTAATGAGTCACCAGCGCATATCCGCCGCCCGGGGAATCGCCGTAGTCCTTTTCGCGCTTGCTATTTCCATAGCCGCTCCAGTTATGGCTGCAGGGAAGGTTCCGAAGTCCGTGGGGCCCCAGGGGTTCCTGATCTGGGAGTCCCCTCGCACTCTGCCCGAGCTGGCTTTTGAAGACGAAAACGGCAGACCGCTGACACTGGCTGACTTTCAGGGCAAGGTGATTTTGCTCAATATCTGGGCGACCTGGTGCGCACCCTGCCGTGAGGAAATGCCGACGCTGGACTCACTTCAGGCTCAACTGGGCGGCGAGCAATTTGAAGTGGTTGCGCTGTCCGTTGACCACGCAGGCATCAGCGTTGTTGAAAAATTCTACCGGAAAACCGGCATCCAACATCTTCGCCAGTATATTGATCCGTCGACAATGGCGACCTCAACGCTAGGCATAGAAGGTGTTCCTACAACGCTGCTGATTGATCACAACGGTCGCGAAATTGGCCGCCTGGTCGGTGCCGCGGAATGGGACAGCCCGGCCATAGCGGATTTGATAACCCGTACCATTGACGGGGTTCCAGACTGACCGATGGTCAGTCCGACTGGACGTCTGCAACAAACGCCTTGACCTTAAAGTTGGCTCGGGCGATTCAGCTTTGGCCAGGCGATTAATTCAAGGTCAAGTCATATATATTGAAAGTCTGTCTTTGCAGAGGCAATGACCATGATAAAGAATTTATTGAATTGATTCCGCTGGATTGGAATAACCGCTCGTTCAGCCGCTTCCTTTTACCTCTTTATGAGAAATCCGGGGTAGAAGATTGAAACTGGAGACTAATCTGTTGCCTGGCATTGGGAGAATGGGTATTATCCGATCCTATGCATCGATCGCAATTAACCACGCTCAAGAAAATTTTCTGGGTAACGTATTTGGCTGTCGCCCTGGTCTTCATCCAAGGCGCGCGATTGCATATGCATACCTACGATCATGAGCCGACCACGTCGGAACATGTGCATCAGGATCAAAGCCACGTCGACTACGGTGCTTCGGGCAAGAAACATCCTGACGAAGTGGGTCACATCGACCTGTCTCAACAAGGAGCCCTGAAAAAACTGCCGCTTGGGTCGATGGTCCTCGCCCTGTTTGCGGCAGTGATTCTACTTCTGCCGAGACGATTTTGCTCTCAGGTATTGTGGCGCCTCTATCGCCATACAAGGTTTCTTTCTTCCCCTTTCAGTCTAAGGCCGCCTCTGCGCGCGCCCCCTCTCTGAGAATCTGAGACTTCCCTTTAGATGGTTTTGCCTGCAGAGACTTAGTATTGGTCTGTGCATTAGCAATGCCGCATGGCTTTTTATCTTGGATGCTTTTGCGCGCGTGTCGTATCACCGACGCAGCGCTTAGGAGTGGATGATGTTCAATGTTTTTTTCTTGGCGCGCCGAAAAAATCGGCGAGCGGTGGTGCTGTGGTTCCTGCTGTCTTGTACTGCGTCGGTATCGGTCATGGGTCAATCGCAGGGTATATGGACACTGGAAGACAGTATCCTGCGTGCGGTTGAGATTGCGCCGGAAATTCGTGGTGCGCAGGCGACTGTCAATGCCCGCCGGGGTGCTCTGCAACAGGCCGGTGTGTGGCCGAACCCGCAGATCGAATTGCGTGCCGACGACAGTATTGGCAAGGACGCGGGCACCGGAGGTACTGATTTCACCCAGTTTGCGATCAGCCAGCCGCTGCCACTGAGTGGTCGTATCGGGTACCAGAAGGCGGTTGCCGGGGCGGGACTGGACGCTGCCCGGGCCGAACAGAGCTATCAAAAGATTCGTCTGGAAACCCAGGTAGCGCAGCGCTATCACAGCTTGCAGTTGGCTTGGGAGCGCCTTCGCTTGGCGGAGGAACGCTTGCAACTTGCCGATGACCTGCAGAACACCGGGCGCCGACGCGCTCAGGCCGGTGAGCTTTCTGACCTGGAGCGCTTGCGCATGGATCTGATCCGGGAGGCCGCGCAACAGGAATTAAATAGTGCAGAAGGCGCATACAATGAAGCGCTCAGCAGATTTCGCGTCTACTTGGAGCTACCCGGAGAGACGACACCTCGATTGACTTCCCTTCAACCGTTCGGCCCCGTCCACGGGCTGGAGCAGTTGCAGGCTGGTCTGGCGAATCATCCGGCGCTGCTCGCCGCGAAACACCGAGTCGAGGCAGCGCGATCAGGTGTGGACTTGGCCCGTGCTGAGCGTTTGCCAGATATCAGCCTGCGGGTGTTTCGTGAGCAGGATTTACTCAACGGACGCCGTCAGGATGTCACTGGAATCGGCCTGGGTATCACCATACCTCTCTGGGACCGAAACAGCGGTCGCATTGGAGAAGTCCGGTCACAAGTAATTGAGGGCCAGTCGGAGCTACAGGCGCTGGAACGGGATTTGGATAGTCGCTTGCAGCGGAGTTTTTTGAATCTGAATCAGCTCATTAAGCAGGGTGAGCATTACCGCGCGCGAGTTTTCCAGCCTGCGCAAAAAGTATTCGAACTGACGCGCAAGGCATACGCCAACGGTGAGGTGGAAATTCTCTCGGTAATCGATGCCAACAACACCTATTTTGACGCCCATGAACGCTATTTGGAGCTGCTGCAAAAGGCCTGGCTGGAGGCTGCAGATTTGCGCCTGGCGGCCGGTCGTGCCCTTGTCCTCACTGAACAGGATACTGACAATGAATAAGCTACTAGCCACACTGTTTTTCCTGCTGATTCCGGCGCTGGCGCCGGCCGCTGAACTGGAGCTGACCCAGGAGCAGTTGACCAGCGCCGGGCTTACGACCACCACCGTAACTACCCGCGAGCTCAAGCCGCGTCTGAAACTGACCGGCGCCCTCACTGCCGACCGGCGCAAGAGCAATCGTGTCACCCCTGTCGTGGACGGCATGGTGACCGAACTGCTGGCGGTGGAGAACGAGGCAGTGCGCAAGGGGCAGGTGCTGGCCCGCCTGCGCAGCAACAGCCTGGGCCAGGCGCAGGCCGACTATCTGGAAACGTTGGCCCGCTTCGAACTGGCGCGCGCCGAGCGCGCCCGTATCGAAGGCTTGTGGAAAGACGGCATCGTCGCCGAAAGCCGTTGGCTCAAAGTGGACAGTGAATACAAGAGCGCCCGCGCCACGCTGGATGCGCGGCGTCGCTTGTTGTCGCTTGCCGGCCTGTCTGATCGGCAGATACAGGCCCTGGCGCAGAAACCGGACCGCCTGGCGGAGTTCGAGTTGACCAGTCCTATCGATGGGATGGTCACCGGGGTCGAGATCGAGTCAGGTCAGTTGATAACCGCTGGGCAGACCGCCTTTCACGTGGACGACCTGTCCAGCCTGTGGGCCGAGGTACGCATCCCTGTCGCCAACTTATCTGAGATCAAACCGGGTGCGGAGGCCACGGTCCAGGTACAGGCCAGTCCCGGGCGTGAATACCGTGGCCGCCTGCAATCGCTTGCGGCTGAGGTGGACCGGCAAAGTCAAACCCTGGGCGGACGCATCGTGGTCGATAACCCGGACGGCCAGTTGCGACCCGGCATGTACGCCACCGTGACCCTGACCGGTGTGGCCTATCGAGGACTCATGGTGCCCGCCAGCGCCGTGTTCCGGGTGGGTGAGCAGGCCTACCTGTTCAAGGTGCTGGGCCCACGGCGCTATGCGCCAACGCCGATCGAGATCGGGCTGGAGTCGGAAGGCTGGATTGCGGTGCGCGGCGGCATTGAGGCGAATTCCGAGATCGTTAGCGGCGGCGTGGCCGAGCTCAAATCCCACTGGCAGTACCAGGGGGGTGAGTAAGCCATGATCGCTTCATTGATTCGTTTTTCCCTGATCCAGCGGCTAATGATACTGCTGTTGGCCGCTGCACTGATTGTCGGTGGGGTATGGGCGTTTCGCACGCTTCCCATCGATGCCTTCCCCGATATCGCCTCGCCCCAGGTATTGGTGATCGTCAAGGCACCGGGCCTGTCGCCCACCGAGGTGGAAAGCCGCATTACCTTTCCGATTGAAAGGGAGATGCAGGGCCTGCCGCGTCAGACCGTGCTGCGCTCCACCACCAAATACGCGTTGAGTTCCATCACTATCGACTTCGAGGACGGCACCGACATCTACTGGGCACGCCAGCAGGTGGCCGAACGCCTCAATCAGGTCTGGGGCGAACTGCCCGCCGGGGTGGAGGGCGGATTGGGGCCCATCACCACGCCGCTGAGCGAGGGATACATGTATCGGGTTGAGGGCGAGGGCTACAGCAACCGGGAACTGCGTAGTATCCAGGACTGGGTGATCCGTCCGCGCCTACGCACCGTGGAGGGCGTAGCCGACGTCAATTCCCTGGGCGGCGAAGTCAAGGTGTTCGAAGTCGTTGCCGATCCCGAGGCGCTGTTGGCCCACGGCCTGGCAATTGATGACTTGGAACGCGCACTGAAAGCCAATAACCGCAATGCCGGCGGGGACCGCATCAACCGTAACGACGAGGTACTGTTGGTGCGTACCGTGGGGCAACTACTGGATATGGAGGATATCCGCAGCATCACCGTGGCCAGCCGTAATGGCGTCCCGGTGCACGTCACTGATGTGGCCACGGTCCGCATCAACTCCATGACCCGCTACGGCGCGGTCACCGCCGATGGCGAAGGCGAGGTGGTGACCGGCCTGGCGCTGCTGCGCCGGGGCGCCAACAGCCGGACCATGGTCGAAGGCGTCAAGCATGAGCTCGAGGCGCTCAAGGCGACGTTACCCGAAGGTTTACGTATTGTGCCGTTCTATGATCGCTCCGAGTTGGTCAGCCAGGCGGTGTGGACGGTGGAAAAAGCGCTTGGCGAGGCTGTGGTCCTGGTGCTGTTGGTGTTGATAGTCATGCTCGGCAATTTACGCGCCGCCCTGACCGTGGCGCTAATTTTGCCGTTGTCGGTGCTGTTCACTTTCGTGATGATGCGTCTGTTTGGTGTCAGCGCCAATCTCATGTCTCTCGGCGGGCTGGCGATTGCCATCGGTATCCTGGTGGATGCTGCGGTGGTGGTGGTCGAGAACACTCATGCGCGACTCAGCCAGGCGCCCAAGGGGGTTGATCGTCTGCATCTGATCTACCGCGCGACGCTCGAGGTGGCTACGCCAGTGATCTCTGCCGTGCTGATCATCATTGTGGTATTTCTGCCCTTGTTCAGCCTGTCCGGCCTAGAAGGCAAAATGTTTACGCCGCTGGCGGTGACTATCGCTTTCGCCCTTATCGGCTCGCTGCTCCTGTCGCTGACGGTCATTCCGGTGATGGCCAGCTTGTTGATGCGGGGTGGCGCTGAGGAAGACAGCCGGGTGTTGAAGTTGTTGAAGCACGGCTATGTGCCGGTCATGCGCTGGGCGCTGCGCCACCTCAAGACGGCCGTGGGCGGCGCATTGATGCTACTGCTCGGCGCCGCCCTGCTGTTTCCCCTGATTGGGAAGGAGTTCATGCCGGTCATGGACGAAGGTACCACGGTGGTCATCATCGAAAAGCTGCCCAGCATCTCGCTGGAGCGTTCCCTGGCGCTTGACGAGCCCTATCAAAAGGCCATGATGGAGCTGCCGGAGGTCACTGGCGTGGTGTCCCGAACCGGCGCCGACGAGCTGCGTATGGACCCCATGGGTTTGTATCAAACCGATAATTTTCTCATCACCAAACCAAGGGACCAGTGGACGGTGAGTCTGGAGGAGTTTCAGGAGCGGTTGCGCGAGAAACTCGATCGCTTCGTCGGCATCGACTACGCCTTCACTCAGCCCATCGACATGCGGGTCTCCGAGATGTTGACCGGCGTGCGCGCCGCGATGGCCATCAAGTTGTACGGCGATGATCTGAAGGTACTGAAGGAAAAGTCCAAACAGATCGAAATGCTCATCAATAACATTCCCGGGGCGGTCGATGTCTTTCGCGCTCCGTTGTCAGGCCAAACCTATCTGCAGGTTGAGATTGATCCCCAGGCCATTGCCCGATTCGGCATTAATATCGAGGATATCAACCAGCTTGTGGAAATTGCCGTCGGCGGCCGGGTTGTCACCGAGGTAATCGAAGACAACCGACGCGTTGGTGTGTTGTTGCGTTATCCGGAACAGGCGCGCACGTCGCCGAACGATATCGCGGCGCTAAGAGTGGAAACGCCCGCTGGGGAAAAGATTCGCCTCGACAGCGTGGCCGCAATCCGAGAAGTCGATGGGCCGGTTGGGATCACCCGGGAGTCGGCCAAGCGCCAGGTAGTGGTGCAGGCCAACGTCGAAGGTCGTGATATGGTGGGGTTCGTAGAAGAGGTTCGTGCCACCCTGGAACGTGAGGTGCGATTGCCGACAGGTTACTACGTCACCTATGGTGGGCAGTTCGAGAACCAGCAGCGCGCTGCGGCCCGTCTGGCGTTGGTGGTGCCGATTGCCATCGCGCTGATCTTCGTGATGCTGTTCATCACGTTCCGATCCCTGCGCCAGGCCGGTTTGATCATCCTCAACATTCCCTTCGCCATGATCGGCGGCGTCGTCAGCCTGTATCTGTCAGGGCTGTACCTGTCAGTGCCGGCCTCCGTGGGGTTCATCACCCTGTTCGGTGTGGCGGTGCTCAACGGCGTGGTGATGGTGACTTACTTCAACCAGTTGCGTGAAGCCGGGAGAACTCTGCTCCAGGCTGTGCAGGAAGGTGCCGAGCGCAGGTTGCGACCGGTGCTCATGACCGCATTAATCGCCAGCCTGGGTCTGGTGCCGCTATTGACGGCGACCGGGCCGGGCTCAGAGTTGCAGCGCCCGCTGGCGGTCGTGGTGATCGGCGGACTGTTCACGTCGACGCTGCTCACACTGGTGCTGCTTCCTACCTTATATGCCTGGATAGAAGGGCGGGCGCAGCGACGCCTCGCTCAGCCCACAACGGAGGACCACGCGTGAAGATTCTGACGCTTATTGTGCATGCCAATACCCAGCAGGAATTGGGCGATCAACTGCGAACCCTGAGCGAGGTATCCGGCTTTACGTTCAGCCATGTGGAAGGGCACGGGGCTCAGGTGGAACGCGACCCGTTTTTCTCTGCACGTGATAAAGTGGTTGGTTACACACCGCGGGTGCGGGTGGATATCCTGCTTGATGACGCGGATGTAAGTGTCGTACTGGAGGCGCTTCGACAGGCGGAAAACACTGTGACCGGCCAAGGCGTGTATTGGACAATACCTGTGGAAGATGGAGGACACCTGTGATTTAGATCGCTGAAACCTACCTGAGTCAGAAGAGGGATCTTAAGAAGAGGCTAAGATCCCTCTTAGACATGATGTTTTGACCTGCCCACCCTCAACGTTCGTGGGTTATCGTTGGGGAGTGGGTAAACAACCCTTAGACAGAGCCACATTGAGGAGGGCAAGTCATGACAGAGTTTAACGCTGAATCCGTTTCATTTCACACCGCCGCTTCTGCTGTCGAGCCGGCGGCCTGTTGCAGTTTGTCTATGAGGCCGGTCCCTGTGGTTACGGCCTGTATCGTCAATTGCTCGCCAGCGGCCATGATGCTCAGGTGGTGGCGCCCTCGCGTATTCCGAAGGCGCCCGGGGAGCGAATCAAGACCGGTCGGCGCGATGCTCTGAAGCTGGCGCGCCTGGCTCGCAGGGGCGACCTGACGCCGGTCTGGGTGCCTGATAACGAACAGGAAGCCATGCGCGATCTGACCCGGGCGCGTGATGACATGAAGGCTCAGGAACGCAAGCGCGTCAGCAGAGGAAATGCCGACGCTGGACTCACTTCAGGCTCAACTGGGCGGCGAGCATTTTGAAGTGGTTGCGCTGTCCGTTGACCACGCAGGCATCAGCGTTGTTGAAAAATTCTACCGGAAAACCGGCATCCAACATCTTCGCCAGTATATTGATCCGTCGACAATGGCGACCTCAACGCTAGGCATAGAAGGTGTTCCTACAACGCTGCTGATTGATCACAACGGTCGCGAAATTGGCCGCCTGGTCGGTGCCGCGGAATGGGACAGCCCGGCCATGGTGGATTTGATGACCCGTGCGATCTCCGAGGTTCCGGACTGACCGCAGGCTACGCCGACTGGACCAAGGGTCACCTAATATTTCAATATAGCAATAGGTATTGAGATATTGAAATGAAAGAAGCAGAAGCTGTTAGGGCGTTTGGGGCGATGTCTCAAGAAACACGACTTCGCATCGTTAGGCGACTGGTGGTGAAAAGAGCCAATGGATTACCGGCTGGTGAGATAGGAGACGCGCTAGGAGTCTGCGCGGCAGAAGCTACATTCTGGCACAATAGATCAAAATTCTTCAGCAACAGGATGACTGATGGGAACCACTTTCCGCCCGTATTCGCCTGGCCAGGAACTGCTTCTTCCCCCGAGCCTGAACGAGTGGCTGCCTGAGGGGCATCTGGCCTATTTTGTCAGTGATGTCGTCGAGGAGCTGGATTTAAGCGCGTTTTATGCCCGCTACGAAGGCAACGGCCGACGCAACTCGCCCTTCGATCCACGAATGATGCTGAAGGTTCTGATCTACGCCTACGCCACCGGCGTTTTCTCTTCACGCAAGATCGCCCGGAAGCTGGAAGAAGACGTGGCCTTCCGGGTTCTGGCGGCAGGCAACTTCCCCAGGCATCGCACGATCTGTGATTTCCGCAAACACCATTTGGTTGCCTTCAAGGCCGTGTTTATTCAGGTGGTCCGGATTGCCCGGGAAGCGGAGCTGATCACGCTGGGAACACTGGCGATTGATGGCACCAAGGTTCGGGCTAATGCCAGCAAGCACAAGGCCATGAGCTATGGCCGCATGGGCGAGGAAGACGATCGTTTATCGAAAGAGATCGATGCACTTTGTCGTCAGGCGCGTCAGACAGACCAGTCGGAAGACCGACAGTTCGGCCCGGATAACCGGGGTGATGAACTGCCTGAAGAGCTTCAGTACCGGCAGGCGCGGCTGGACAAGATTCGTGCCGCCAAAGAGAAATTGGAAGCAGACCAGAAAGAGCGGGACAAGGCCCGGGGTCGGTCCCCGGACGATGATCGGCGCTCACCTCGCGGGGGCCCGAACTTCAAGCGGGATTATGGGGTTCCGGATGACAAGGATCAGAGCAATTTTACCGATCCGCAAAGCCGGATTATGAAAACGGCGGACGGGTTCCAGCAATGCTACAACGGCCAGTTGGCCGTGGATGGTGAATTCCAGCTGATTGTCGCCAACCACCTGGGCAATAATCCCAGTGACAATGGCTGTCTGATACCACTGCTGGATCAGGCAAAAGACACTCTGGAAACCTATCCGGATCAGTGTCTGGCTGACGCGGGTTACCGTAAAGAAGAAGATCTACAGACCCTGGAAGACAAAAGCATCGACGGCTATGTCTCGCTGCGCCGGGAGGGCAAGAAGAGTTCAGAGATAGACGCGAGCCGTTATCCGGCCAGCGCCCGGATGGCCGGGAAGCTGGCCACGGCAACCGGGCGATCGGTTTACGCTCAGCGCAAGCATCTGGTTGAGGCGGTCAACGGCTGGATCAAGCATGTTCTGGGCTTCCGACAGTTCAGTCTGCGGGGCCTTCACGCCGTGCAGGGTGAATGGGATCTGGTCTGTCTGTCGCTTAATCTCAGGCGGATGAGTTCACTGATGAGGCTGAAATAGAGGGTCCGAGGGATCCTTGGGCGTACTGAGTGATCGGACTACGATAACGCATTCGCTGATAACCGTCTTGACTGACTGAATAGAGAGAATCGAGACTCTATTCGGCTGGATATTGTGGATACGTTCTCGGGCCGAACTGTGATTCGACGCGGCGGGGTCACTTGCTCAAAATACTTCTGCCGCGCAGACCCCTAGGTGGTGTTTCATCATCGCGACTCTCTTTTTATCTCAACCATCTAGAACACGCAGGCCTTTTAGAAAAACGACGCCAGGGTCGTTCAATAATTTACAGTGCTATTTTTTCTGTACTTGCTGATCTCGTAGCGTTTCTGATGCACGACTGCTGCGATGGGCACTGTGCTTATTGCGACAAAGCCATCAAGTTGTTCGCGCAGTGTGAAGGTCGCCCAACCTCACCGGGCACGGTGGACTCCAAGATATGATCAGATTCATCTATTTTGTGGAGTCTAATCTTGTTTGGTTTGTTATCACTTTAGCTGGTTTGGTCTTAGTATTCCCAGGGTTAGGAACGCACCTAGAGCCCTTTATCGGTCCATTGCTCGCGCTGCTGATGCTTGTCATCAGTCTTACCTTCGACGCACATGCCGTTGGAGTGGTCTTTCGCAAACCTTCAAGGCAACTTTTAGCACTAGGTCTGGTCTATGGTCCGATGTCGATTGCCGGTTTTCTGACTGGCCGTTTATTTTTCGGGAACGGACCTCTTGCAGCAGGTCAAACGTTGCTTGGCACATTGCCGACAGATGTTTCGTCTCCGCTGCTGGTATTAATGGCGCGGGGGAATGTTGCCTTAGCAGCCGTTTTTAATGCGGTCAATACAGCACTATCGCCATTCATTGTTCCATTCCTTTTTTTATGGCTGACTGGAATACAACTGGAAGTTCCTCTCGGGGCAATCATCTTTGAATTAGCCTTGATCGTTCTCGTTCCCACTGTTGTTGGAGTGAGCTTACGCACAGGATTTCCAGATTTTTTTGCACGCCATGATTCAACGTACGCGGGAATTGGATCAATCATATATCTTCTGATACTACTGGCTGTAGTAGGCCCAAACGCAGAAACTATCATTGGTTATGGCTGGTACGCTTTTTTGATTGCTGGAGCAGCCCTGAGTCTTAATCTGATTGGCTACCTGATAGGAATGTCCTCACGGTTGCTAACCTCTGACCGGAAAGAAGTGATTACCTATCTCTTCACCGTGAGCAAAAAAGAATTTAGCATTGCTGCTGCTTTTGTCGCCGCATCTGGCTTACCTTCAGAAATTGCGATTCCTGCCGCATTCTTTGCAGTGATACAAATGATCACTTCACCCATTGCGGCTAAGATCCTTGCACGGCACGGCTTACTACGGTTCCGAGCGAGCGATCAGCACTAAGGATCTTGGTATTGCTTCAGAGCCGAATTACCCAACGAACTACTGGCAACAGTTGATGCAACCTTTTTAACGAAACAGGAGATGATGAGGTGCTTGCTCCATCTGCCGACTACTCAGGCTCCGTGTTGTCGAAAAGATCTGGCAGGAAGCGGATTTTCAACATCTGCGCAACTATATTGATCCGTCCACACTGTTTACCCCAATACTTGGCACAAATGCTTCGGGCTACTGCTGCATGCTTTCTTCGCTGAGCCCTTCGAGAACCCCACAGGCCTTAATTTCCCGATCATCGTTGCAACTCGCTCTCAACGACGTGAGTTGTTGCTCCAGTACCTGCAGATCGGTTATCCGAGACCGCACATGAGTGATGTGATCATCAAGCAAGGTGTTGATGGCCCTGCAAGGCTGATGGGGGGCGGTCTGATACCTCTGTAACTCGTGGATTTCAGCGAGTGACAGCTCGAGTATTCTGCAGCGCCTGATAAAGGCCAGCCGCTCAACATGCCGTTCGGTGTAAACACGGTAACCGTTGTCCTGCCGATCCGGCGGTGGTAACAAGCCCTCCCGTTCATAGAAGCGGACCGTTTGAGTATCGACTCCTAAGGACCGTGCTAACTGACCAATGCGCATCGGGTTTCTCCTCAACAGATGGTATCTGTTCTATTGACCTTATAGTGACTATATGGTTTTAAATCATAATCCGACAATACTCAAGTGGAGCCGTATCATGAGTAAATCCTGTGAAGACGCCTGTGGCTGCGACGCAACACCCGCCGAGGGTAATGCCGGGTCGGGGGCCTCTGAAGCGTCCGGTAACTGGATCAGTGTGTATACCGTACCGAAGATGGATTGTCCTTCGGAGGAACGGATGATTCGACTGGCCCTGAACGGTTTTGAAGACATTCGCGGGCTGTCCTTCGACCTGTCTGATCGGCGGTTGAAGGTTGTGCACGATGGCGAGGCTGAGCCTATCACCGCGAAGCTGGCAACCCTCGGGCTGGGAGCTTCGCTTCAGGAAACGGCCGCTGCCGACCCTGAGTCAATCAAGGCGGTCGGGGGTACGGCTATCTCGGCCGAGCAGGAGTCCGGCACCCTGCGTTGGTTGCTCGGTATCAATGCCGTCCTGTTTGCGGTGGAAATGACGGCCGGCCTGATCGCCCAGTCTACCGGACTGATTGCAGAATCCCTGGACAATTTCGCCGACGCGGCCGTGTATGGGCTCGCCCTGTATGCGGTTGGGCACAGCGTGAAAATGCAGGTGCGTGCGGCGCATCTCGCGGGCGTACTCCAACTGATTCTGGCTGTGGGCGCACTCGCAGAGGTGGTGAGGCGCTTTGTCTTCGGCAGTGAGCCGGAGTCGCTGGCAATGATGGGGATTGCGTTCATCGCATTGATCGCTAACACCACCTGTCTGCTGCTGATATCCAAACATCGGGAGGGCGGTGCCCACATGAAGGCGAGCTGGATATTCTCAGCCAACGATGTGGTCATCAATCTAGGGGTCATTACCGCTGGCGCTCTGGTGGCGTGGACTGGCTCCAATTATCCGGACCTGATAATCGGCAGCATCGCGGGGATTATCGTACTCAACGGTGCCAGGCGCATCCTGGCGCTTAAGGGTTGAACAATGTCCATCGTTGCCAAGAAACGCTTGCAGTACGGCCTGTTGGCTATTTCCGGCCTGATAGCGGCATCTGATCAGGTTGTAAAATGGTTGGTCCAGCAGTCAATGGCGTATGGCGAGTCGATTCCGGTGACCCCGTTCTTTAACTGGGTTCATGCCTGGAACACCGGCGCCGCATTCAGCCTGTTTGCCGATGGCGGAGGTTGGCAGCGATACTTTCTTATCGCAATCGCGGTAGTTGTCTCGATTGTACTGATCGGGCTGATTCTTCAGTGCCGCCGCAGGGGAGAAGCCATCGCGTACAGTCTTATTCTTGGCGGTGCCATGGGCAACCTGATTGACCGGATATTCCGCGGCTATGTTGTGGATTCCTTTGATGTCTATTGGCAATCCTGGCACTGGCCAGCCTTTAACCTTGCCGATATCGCCATTGTGCTGGGCACCGTGCTTTTCCTCTATGTCAGTTTCATACCCGAAAAATCGGGCACGAACGTCGAGCTCGATGGATCAGGCTAAAAAACATCTGACAAACGCCTTGACCTTAAAGTTGACTTTAAAGATATCGTCTGTGCTGACGAACCGAGAACGACAGCCAAAGCAAAGGAGAATGAAACGATGACATTGCAACTTGGAGAAACCGCTCCCGATTTCACCGTCGCATCCACCGAGGGAAACATTCAGTTTCATGAGTGGCTGGGAGACGACTGGGCCGTGCTGTTTTCACACCCCGCCGACTACACCCCGTCTGTACCACAGAGCTCGGTGCCTTCGCGAAGCGTAAGGACGAGTTCGCCAGTCGCGGTGTGAAGCTGATCGGGGTATCTGTCGACCCGCTCGACTCTCATAACGACTGGGTGAAGGATATCGAGAAAACCCAGGGCACCGGGCTCAATTTTCCCCTGCTGGCAGACAAGGATCAGGTGGTTGCCGACCTGTACGGAATGATCCATCCAAAAGCCGACCCCAAGGTGACTGTTCGAACGGTATTTATTATCGATTCCGCGAAGAAAATCCGTCTGATGCTGACGTATCCCCCTAGTACCGGGCGCAATCTGGACGAGATCCTGCGCGTCATTGATTCGCTCCAGCTGACCGACAACCACAAAGTGGCCACGCCGGTGGACTGGAAGAATGGCGAGGATGTGATCATCGTTCCGTCGCTCTCCAACGAAGAGGCCAAAGAGCGTTTCCCTGACGGATGGGATGAGCAGACACCGTATCTGCGCGTTACCCGCCAACCTGGTCGGAAGTAACAGGGAGTTCGTCAGCCAGCCGGGCGGCTGGCTGACGAAGCGATACCTGAGAACCCCTCACCGATAGGTTCGGTCATCGCCGAACCCTTAACCGAACACGGCCCCGAAATGCTTACCCTGACAATCCCTGAAGTTGGTCTCTTCGCGTTGTTGATTGCACTTTGCCTGTCGCTGCTTCAGGCGACCGTGCCCTTGCTGGGAGCCGCCACCCGGCGCCCGTTGTGGATGGCATTTGCAGAGCCTATGGCATGGGGGCAATTTGTTTTTCTACTGATTTCTTATGCCAGCCTGACCGCCAGTTTTCTTCTGGATGATTTCAGCGTGGATTATGTGGCCCGTAATTCCAACTCGATGCTGCCCTGGTACTACAAGTTCACCGCCGTCTGGGGCTCTCATGAAGGCTCGGTGCTGTTATGGAGTCTGATTCTCAGTGGCTGGGGCTTTGCCGTCAGTCTGTTTTCCCGCCAGTTGCCACGGGATATCCCGAGACCCGCATCCTGCTGCGTGGTGATGCTCATTTCGCCAACGTGGAATTGATGCAACTGGCGCTCGACGATCCGTACACCGATTTTCTGTTCGGCCTGGCCGGCAACAGCCGTCTGAAAAAACTGGCCGAGCCACACCTGCAATCCACCCGGCGGCTGCACGATACCCGCTGCCATAACGCTCGCCTCGCGGAACAGGCCCCGCCGCAACGCTCGCGCACCTTCCACGAGATCGATTATCAGGCCCGTTCCTGGCCACAGGCGTTTCGCACTGTCCTGAAAGCCGAAACCATGGCCCTCGGCGATAACCCCCGCTTCGTCGTCACCTCCCTGGAAGAGTCAACCCCGGAAATACTGTACGCCGAGCTGTATTGCGCCCGGGGCCAGGACGAGAATTTCATCAAGATGATGAAAAACGACCTGGCCAGCGACCGCACCTCGGATTGCCGCTTTGCGGCCAACCACCTGCGCCTGTTTTTCTCCTGCGCCGCCTATGTACTGCATCACGCCTTGCGCGCCGAACTGTTGCAAGGCACCGAGTTGTCTCAGGCCCAGCCCTCGACGGTCATCATCAAGCTGTTCAAGCTGGCCGTACGGGTGGTGCAGTACAAAGACCGCATCAAGCTCCACCTGCCAGGTAGCTGCCCGGTCAAGGCCCTTCTGCACACAGTCACCGAACGGTTATATCGCCTGCCTCGGCCCAGGTTAAACACCGGCTGAGCCGCTGTCGGCGCTCACCTCCATCTCGGGCTCGGGAGGCCTTCCCTCGCCCGGACGCTGGAATTGATCAAATAATAAACACTTAAGGCCGGTGACTGGATGACATCAGAGCGACATTGGCGCGCATACTACACTAATAATTCTCATATCTGGGCGTAATGGGCTAACCGAGAAAATTTCGTGGCTGCTGCTTGGGGTGTTTATGAAATGTTCGGGTTAGATGCGTAACTAGACTCCTTGGTTCCTGGATGCCGCAGACGCTGTCAGCTCCAGTCGAGGATCACCCTGGGGTTTCGATCAGGTTTCTCCAGTCGTAAACAAAAGCGAACGTTCGAGTGAGGGATTTACGCCAGAGCCTCCAAGCAAATCACAGCCATTTCATCCAGTATGATTGGCGGAGCAAATTGCAGACGCTGAATGATTACGTGGCAGAGATGACCATGCTCGGCTAAGCTCCTGTTTTATCGATTTAAGTGCAGCGTTATTGATGTTTCAAAGTCAGTAATAGTGACACAGTCAAATTTCTGCAATGATAAAGCGCGCTGCCTAATTGCTGTTATGTTTCTCTCAGAGCAGGCTCAAGTCCAAGGTGATCAACAAAGGGGATGAAGTCGCGATCCAAAAACAGCAGGGGCAACTCTTTCTCTATACAGAATGTCGCGATGATCACGTCGGCAGTTTTTCTGATCGTGATGCCTTTTTTTCGTAGTGCCCGATAGTTGTCGGCGCACTTAATTGCCATTTCTTTGCCAAACATTTCATACTGATCCAGAGCGAGCAGGCTTTGCTTGGTTTGGCGATACTGTTTGTCGTTGCGGATGCCTTGGAGGATTTCCAAAAATATGAGGTCTCCAATAGCAACCGAACCTTGAACTATCGAGGCATCCAGCAGATCAGTTTGCGGGTTGTCGACCCCATTGAAATAGTCGATCCAGACGCTGGTGTCTACCAGGATCATCGGGCAGCTCGCATTTCGCCCAAATCGCCTTCCCACTTGATCTTGCCACGTAACTTTCGAATTTCCTGCTGCTTGCTAAGCTGGACTAGAAGTCTAAGGCCTTGCTCGACGGCCTCTTTTTTGGTTTCGTAACCGGAGGCTTTGAGGGCTTCGGCCATTAACTGGTCGTCAATGACTATGTTAGTTCTCATGATGCACCTATGTGTATGCTTTTCGACTTTTATACACAATCTAGCATCTCAAGGAGAACATAACAATCGGCTGCACAGCGACCGATTTTCCGCCGCCTCCGCGGCTACAAACCGGCGCGTGAGCCGGGCGTTGTAAAGGAAATACCCGTCCATGAGAGATAGAGTAAGACTTAATCCGGGTGAAGAACTGAAACTCGAGGGCAGCAGAACTAAAGGACCTTTGGGTGAAACAGAAATCGACACATACTCCGTCATCAACAAGGCAGGAGAAGTCGTAGGTTCAGTTGTGCACTCCGATCACACAGCCATCAAAGGCTTTAAAAGAACGCAAACACTTGTCCAGAAAGATGCTGAAGGCAGTGTTTTGGTAGATAAGCGATGGTGATCTCAAATTTCGACCAGGTTTGGGCGACATGACCAATGGATATTGAATCTCTGACGCGCCTAACCCACAATCATGTCCAGCGAAGTAAACAAACGCTCACTTTAATTGCGGTAGAGAGGTAGAACAGGTGACTGAGCTGGTTAGTTATGAATTGAAAGATGGTGTAGCAACGATTGCCATCAGCAATGGCAAGGCCAACGCCCTGAGCCAGGAAGTGTTCGAGGGGCTCAACGCGGCGCTGGATCGGGCGGAGCAGGACAAGGCGGTTGTGATTCTGACCGGCCAGCCAGGCGTGTTCTCTGCCGGGTACGACTTGAAAGAAATGCAGAAGGGGCCGAAAGAAGCAGCCGCGCTGGTAAAAACCGGCTCCAGCTTTACCCGGCGTCTGGCCGCATTCCCGTTGCCGATTATTGGTGCCTGTAGCGGCCATGCCATTGCCAAGGGCGCGTTCATTCTGCTGTCAGTGGATCACCGCATTGGTATTGAGGGGCCCTTCAAGCTTGGCTTGAACGAGGTGGCAATCGGCATGACCATGCACCACGCCGGGATTGAAATTGCCCGCCATCGACTGGCGCCCGCCCACTTTTACCGTTCGGTCGTGAACGCTGAGATCTACAGCCCGGAAGGGGCCGTGCAGGCGGGCTTCCTGGATGAGGTGGTTGCCCAGGACAAACTGGTTGAGCGGGCCACCGAGCTGGCGCAGCATTTCAAAACCCTGAACATGCGCGCCCATCGTGAAACCAAGCTGAAGGCCAAAGCGGACTATCTGGCGCTGCTGGATCGTTGCATCGAGCAGGATGCCGAGCACCTTGGCCTGAACGGCTAGTTCACGTTTTTGAACTGAACTGCGGTGCTTCGCGGAAACGGAACAGTTTTGCCAGGATCACGTCAGGGAAAGACTGGATCCGGGTGTTGTAGATCATGGCGCTCTCGGTGTAGCTGTTTCGCAAGAGCGAAAGGTAGTTTTCCGTCTCTGCCATGATCGACATGAACTTCTGAATGTCCTCATTGTTCTTCAGGTCCGGATATCCCTCGATCCGGGCCTGGAGGGTATTGGTTACGTTCTGTTCAAACTGGATAAGCTTGTCGGCCTGGCCCTTCGAACTCATCTCGACAGGGTCCGCACTGCGTAGCTGGGCAATGGCGGAGTCTGTCAACGTAGATGTCGCGTTTAAGTCATCAGCTCTTTAACAATTGGCCGCCTTTTCCGGGTTCAGAGTGACTGATTCCGGCAAGCTGAAGTTTCGGATATCACCAGACCAGCGACGCGGGTTCTCGGCTTTCGCCGCTTCGATAATCTGTTTTCGCTGGGCCAGGATCTGATCAGCTTCGCCCGTATGGCGTTGCTGAGGTGTTACGTAGTTCAAGGCGCTGTGTCGGTGCTCGGTGTTGTACCAGCGCACGAACGCCAGTACCCATTTGCGGGCCTCCTCGATCGTTCTGAAGCCGTTTACCGGGAACCCCGGGCGGAACTTCAGGGTTTTGAACAACGACTCCGAGTAGGCATTGTCGTTACTGACCCGGGGGCGACTGTTCGAGGGCGTAATACCCAGATCGTACAGTTTCTCCAAGAAGGTCGAGGCCTTCATGGGGCTGCCATTGTCGGAGTGCAGCACTAGAGGCTTGTCCTTCGTCGCCAGGTGTTCACGCCAGTAGGCCTTCTCGATGAACTCGCTGGCAAGCTCGCCGGTCTCACTGTGATAGACCTCGTGACCGACGATCTTGCGGCTGTATACGTCCAGCATCAGATACAGGTAGAACCAGGTGCCTTTTGCTGGCCCCGGCAGCCATGAGATATCCCACGACCACAGCTGGTTCGGTTCTGTGGCCTTGTGTGTAGTTGCCCTGCGCTTGCTCTGGGGCGCTTTTTGCCGACCTCTGGGGTGTACTTGATCCTTCTCCCGCAGAACCCGATAGAAGGTGGATTCCGAGGCCAGGTAGCGACCCTGATCCAGTTGATCCGCAACGATGAAGGCCGGCGGACAGCTTCGATATTCCTTCTGGTTGCACAGTGAGACCACGGCCTGACGCTCCGCCTCCGAGAGTTTATTGGTGGGTGCTGGTCTGGGCACCACCGGTCGTTGATCGGCGCTGACGGCCTTATCTGCCGTCCAGCGCTGATAAGTGCGTATACTCAGGTTCAGCAAGGCGCAGGCCTTGACCAGCCGGGCTCCGTTACCCTGAGCCTCTTGGATCAGGGTAACCGCCTGCTGGCGATCCGGGAGGCTGGTCATTCGTCCTCGTCTTTGGGGCCCCAGATCGCCTCGGCTTTTTTTGACAGCGTCAGCAGTGCAGCCGTTTCTGCCAGAGCTTTTTCCTTGCGTCGCAACTCGGCTTCGAGTTTTTTGACTCGTTTTTTCTCAGCCCTGGCCGCTTGCCGATTCTGCTTGGCCTGTTCATCCGACAGGGCATTGGCTCCCATGCAGGCGGCTTTCCAGGTTTCGATTTGTTCCGGGTAAAGGCCGTTCCTACGGCAATATTCACTAACTTCCGCCTCCGTCATCGGGGCGGTTTCCAGAACAATGCGGAACTTCTCTTCGCTACTCCACTTGTCTGGATGAGCTGAATTCGATGGCAAAACGGCACCTCGTCCTCTGGCGGCTTTACGCCAATTGTACAAGGTTGCGGTACTGATGCCTTCCTGGCTGGCCAACTCGGCAACAGTCAGACTGTGAGGTGGGGCCATCTTCTGGAGAATGGCTTCTTTACGTTCCGGTGAATAATGGGGCATGGTTGTCCTCTGAAATATTCAGGCGACAACTACGCTGACACATAGGGATGGCTTTCAGCAGCTGTTTTTCGTGGGCCAGAGACGCCTTTACGATTTTCTCCAGGTTGGGCCACAGCTCATGGCGTTGCTGGAGAATGGTGTCGATATTGGCCGATGCCCGCAAAGCCCCTTGCCCCCGATCCAGGCCGGCAAAACCCAGGCAGTAGACGTTCACGAAGGTTTCGAGAAAGCGGACGGTGTAACGCCTGTCGCCCCGGCGCTCCGAATGGTACTGCGGGTATTCGATCTTCGTGAACGTAATAAAGCCAGCCAACTGTCGTTGATAAGAATATGCATGAATCGCACAAATGAGCTAAAACCTTGCTTTTTAGCCTGTAAATAAAACTGCGTAACTAACATAATTTAAACTATTGAGAAGATAGCTGTAATTTACTGGCGCTTACAATTCTGTAAAGGTATCAGCTTTTTATATATTTACCAAAATAACTCTGTTAAGAGCTATATA
Organism: Marinobacter flavimaris; assembly: GCF_045057155.1. Lineage (NCBI taxonomy): Bacteria > Pseudomonadati > Pseudomonadota > Gammaproteobacteria > Pseudomonadales > Marinobacteraceae > Marinobacter > Marinobacter flavimaris. Next base: position 2,426,464 of record NZ_CP171359.1, on the reverse strand, counting down.
GAAACAATAAAAATTCTATCCTCCTATCATAGCTAAATGCTTTGTAATGCCAGTCACTCTTTCGTGTAAAAAGTGATTTGCTTCTTTATCAGACATACTAAATTTAATCGCTTGGCAAGTTCCATCCACGTCATTAGCTTTTAAATGTGGTCTTATGTCTAGGCCTTGCTCTGAAAATAGACATAAATGCAATTTGCCTTTCGCAGAAACTCTTAGTCGATTACAGCTTTTACAGAAATCTTTACTATAAGGCATGATTAGTCCAATTTTACCTTTAATTTCTGGATGATAAAACTCTTGTGCAGGCCCTGCATACTTTACCCCTACAATAGGGTGCCAACCTTGAGCTATTATTTCCTTCTTAATCAATTCACCAGAAACGTGGTTAGCATCAAAAAAGTCTTTATTATCACCTGTCTCCATTAGTTCAATAAACCGAACTGTAATATCTTTGTCTCTTAACCATTCGATATAATTTTCAAGTTGATGAGAATTATATTTTTTTAGCAAAACAGCATTAACTTTGATTTCCTTAATACCGTATTTCTTAGCAAGAGATAGGCCTTCTAATATTTGATCATGTTTTTGATGACCTGTGATGCTTTTAAACATGCGAGCGTCAAGAGTCGGAGTCTGTCAACGTAGATGTCGCGTTTAAGTCATCAGCTCTTTAACAATTGGCCGCCTTTTCCGGGTTCAGAGTGACTGATTCCGGCAAGCTGAAGTTTCGGATATCACCAGACCAGCGACGCGGGTTCTCGGCTTTCGCCGCTTCGATAATCTGTTTTCGCTGGGCCAGGATCTGATCAGCTTCGCCCGTATGGCGTTGCTGAGGTGTTACGTAGTTCAAGGCGCTGTGTCGGTGCTCGGTGTTGTACCAGCGCACGAACGCCAGTACCCATTTGCGGGCCTCCTCGATCGTTCTGAAGCCGTTTACCGGGAACCCCGGGCGGAACTTCAGGGTTTTGAACAACGACTCCGAGTAGGCATTGTCGTTACTGACCCGGGGGCGACTGTTCGAGGGCGTAATACCCAGATCGTACAGTTTCTCCAAGAAGGTCGAGGCCTTCATGGGGCTGCCATTGTCGGAGTGCAGCACTAGAGGCTTGTCCTTCGTCGCCAGGTGTTCACGCCAGTAGGCCTTCTCGATGAACTCGCTGGCAAGCTCGCCGGTCTCACTGTGATAGACCTCGTGACCGACGATCTTGCGGCTGTATACGTCCAGCATCAGATACAGGTAGAACCAGGTGCCTTTTGCTGGCCCCGGCAGCCATGAGATATCCCACGACCACAGCTGGTTCGGTTCTGTGGCCTTGTGTGTAGTTGCCCTGCGCTTGCTCTGGGGCGCTTTTTGCCGACCTCTGGGGTGTACTTGATCCTTCTCCCGCAGAACCCGATAGAAGGTGGATTCCGAGGCCAGGTAGCGACCCTGATCCAGTTGATCCGCAACGATGAAGGCCGGCGGACAGCTTCGATATTCCTTCTGGTTGCACAGTGAGACCACGGCCTGACGCTCCGCCTCCGAGAGTTTATTGGTGGGTGCTGGTCTGGGCACCACCGGTCGTTGATCGGCGCTGACGGCCTTATCTGCCGTCCAGCGCTGATAAGTGCGTATACTCAGGTTCAGCAAGGCGCAGGCCTTGACCAGCCGGGCTCCGTTACCCTGAGCCTCTTGGATCAGGGTAACCGCCTGCTGGCGATCCGGGAGGCTGGTCATTCGTCCTCGTCTTTGGGGCCCCAGATCGCCTCGGCTTTTTTTGACAGCGTCAGCAGTGCAGCCGTTTCTGCCAGAGCTTTTTCCTTGCGTCGCAACTCGGCTTCGAGTTTTTTGACTCGTTTTTTCTCAGCCCTGGCCGCTTGCCGATTCTGCTTGGCCTGTTCATCCGACAGGGCATTGGCTCCCATGCAGGCGGCTTTCCAGGTTTCGATTTGTTCCGGGTAAAGGCCGTTCCTACGGCAATATTCACTAACTTCCGCCTCCGTCATCGGGGCGGTTTCCAGAACAATGCGGAACTTCTCTTCGCTACTCCACTTGTCTGGATGAGCTGAATTCGATGGCAAAACGGCACCTCGTCCTCTGGCGGCTTTACGCCAATTGTACAAGGTTGCGGTACTGATGCCTTCCTGGCTGGCCAACTCGGCAACAGTCAGACTGTGAGGTGGGGCCATCTTCTGGAGAATGGCTTCTTTACGTTCCGGTGAATAATGGGGCATGGTTGTCCTCTGAAATATTCAGGCGACAACTACGCTGACACATAGGGGAGTGTCCATACTCACATTAATAGCATCTAACCCCGCAATTGCCCATGACTCTGCATTTCTAGATAAATTAAAACCGTTGGTAGTCAGTGCAACTTTCTCTATTCCGTCGATTTGCTTACAGGTTCGTATAATATCCACGAGATCCTTTCGTAATCCAGGCTCCCCTCCCGTAATGCGTACTTTTTTAACACCTAAACGAGCGAAAGAAGTAACAAGCGTTTTTATCTCATCAATTGATAGAAATTCACGTTCACCATTACAATCCATACCATCAGGAAGGCAATAATTGCAGCGGAAATTACAACTATCCGTAATAGATAGGCGAAGATATTCAAACTTTCGTCCAAAATTATCTTCTAATATAGGTATATTTTGAATATCAATCTTATCTTGGTATTGAATTACATTTTTATTTTTTATTGGGATTAGGGTAGCCGAAGTAACGGCTGTGAGATTGTTCATAAAACACCTTTCCAAGTGTGGGAAGTAATCAGGTTTCTCTTGAACCCCTGATAATCACTTTGATGAGATTACGGCATAGAGACCTTAGCCAACAAAATATATAACTGGCGTTAGGTCACTAAGCTCGGAGTTTATCTTTCAAATAAACAAGCTGATTAGAACTTGTTTATTTCTTTTATTTTTGATTCTTGGGTTCTTTTCCGTTTATTTTTCCACCTTCATCTGTATCCCACGCAAGATAAGATTTCTTCCTATAAGGCATTTCAGCCTTTAATAACTTTTCTGCGTCCAGGTTTACATCTTTCTCAATAACGCCGTTGAGATTCAAAATATAGGCAGTCAATGCGTACACTTCATCACTTGTTAAAGTTTTAGGGGCTTGGTGTGGCATGGCTCTTCGTATGTAATCAAAAATACTGGTTTGATACGGCCATGCACCAACAGTTAAGGCTAACAGTGGATGTGGATTATATTCTTGGTAGCCTAGTTTCCCTGCTAAGCGAGGTGCAACTCCTTTTTCCCCGGAAGGGCCGTGACACATAAGGCACTTTGTTTGATAGATTTTCTCCCCTTGAAGTGCTGTTCCACTCCCTTTAGGAAGATTTTTACCATCTGGGTAAACAGTAATTGACCATTTATCAATTTCTGATTGGCTCAACTCAACACCACTAGTAGTATTGATGTTATCTTCTGCAAATGATTGCGCTGAAATAGCAAAAACAAAAACAGCTGACGCGATTGCTTTTTTTAAGTTAAACATAATAATTACTCACCTTGCCATCATTAGAAACTAACCATGAATTAATAGAATTGTTATGCCCAAGTGAATATCGTGCGTATCGTGAAATCCAATCTTCACGGGTAGGCTGAGTATTACCAAACTCATCTATTGCGCGACTAACGATAACGGCCTTTTGTCCATTCCAATTCCACGGAATCGTAAATCTGGTCATTGCCTTACTCATAATAGGGCCTTCCAAATTTGCTGTAGCCCATGTTTTACCGCCGTCAGCAGACACTTCAACCGCTTTGATTTTTCCACGACCAGACCATGCAAAACCAGAAATTTCATAAAAGCCATCCTTAGGTAATTGTTGTTTCCCTGATGGTTTTGTTATGACGGATTTGACTTCCATATTAAAGCTGTACTGTTTTATTCGTCCATCGGCTCTAAAATCAGCGTATTGGGATTGCTCATCTTTACTTTGTGAAGGTACATCTGATATTTCCATTCTATGCAGCCATTTAACATTCATATTCCCTTCATATCCAGGTACAAATAGTCTCATTGGATAGCCTTGATCCGGCCGTATGCGTTCACCATTTTGGTACAAGGCGATTATGGCATCGTCATACAATTTTTCTAAAGGTACATTACGGACATGGTTACCTGCATCAGCACCTTCACACATAGCCCATTTTCCATTAGGTTTAATACCAGCTTCATCTAATAGATATTTCAATGGGACACCTGTCCAAAGCGATCCTGAAATTTGTCCATGGATTTGACCTGCTGTCATATCCATAGGAGAGTTAGCAATAATGTTGGGACCAGAATTACCCGCACATTCAAGAAAATGAATTCGGCTAACCATGGGGTAATTAAGAAGAGATTCTACTGACCATTTTAGTGGTTTGTTCACTAACCCATGTATCATAAATTGGTGGCCACTTGGCTCAATGTCTGGAATTCCACTATGATGTACTACAAAGTGAAGACCAGCAGGAGTTATAACCCCATTCAATTGGTCTATTGGTGTGAAAGCAGCAGTAATGATTGCTGAGCTATAAACGTGCTCCGGTAGTCGAACTACATGCGATTCGTATTGGGAGGGTTTTCCATACAATTTACTCGGTATACCAGGAGTTTTCATGTGCTTCGGATGTGAATCAAAAACATCAGCACTTGCCATACCACTCATTGATGAAGCAGCAGCAACTGAAAGCAAGGAAGCACCACTTGCTAGAAACCTTCGGCGATCCAATAAACCACCTTTGGCTACTTCGATTTGATTTTTTAAAGGATCTTTCTTTATATTACTCATTTTATTACTCCTATGATTTAGTTATTTTGCAACCAACTTCTTCTCCACTAATTCAGTTAAAGTTCAGCTCTCCCTCCATCAACTACAATTTCAGCTCCCAACATATAACTTGAAGCATCACTTGCTAAAAAAGCCACAGCACCTGCAATGTCCTCAGGCTCCCCCATATAACCTATTGGAGTTTGTTTACCTATTCGTTCCGCATAAGTAGAAAAGTGTTCTTCAGATTCATTAGGTGAGCGGTGTAAAGCTGTTTTTATCGTGCCGGGGCTTATGCAATTGACTCTGATGCCCTGATCTAGGAGTTCTGCTGACATAGTTCTTGCAAAAGACCTTACGGCAGCCTTTGAAGCAGAAAGAACTGACTTTCCGGGCGTTCCGATCTGATTCAACCAAGATGTATTCAAGATGACGGAGCTGCCTTTAGGCATCAGAGGTAGTATGTTTTGGACGGAAAAAAATGTGCCCTTTACATTCACATCCATTAGCTTGTCAAAACCATCTTCATTAACAGTTGCGAGTGGCGTTCCGTATGCCACCCCTGCATTTGCAAAAAATATATCTAGTTTTCCAAACTTATCTTCTACCTCGCCCCGCATATGTTTTAAATCATCTAAGTTGCTTATATCTGCGCATATGCCAATTGTGTCACCACCAATTTCTTTTTTGGCAAGGTCTAGCTTTTCTCGATTAGTACCAGTAATGGCCACTCTTGCTCCGTTTTCAGAGAGCAATTTAGCCGTCGCTAATCCTATTCCGCTTGAACCACCAGTGATAAGTGCCGTTTTTCCTTTTAACATATCAAACTCTTTTCTGTTATGTTTTATACAAAAAGCGAGCTAGGAGTCTGCGCGGCAGAAGCTACATTCTGGCACAATAGATCAAAATTCTTCAGCAACAGGATGACTGATGGGAACCACTTTCCGCCCGTATTCGCCTGGCCAGGAACTGCTTCTTCCCCCGAGCCTGAACGAGTGGCTGCCTGAGGGGCATCTGGCCTATTTTGTCAGTGATGTCGTCGAGGAGCTGGATTTAAGCGCGTTTTATGCCCGCTACGAAGGCAACGGCCGACGCAACTCGCCCTTCGATCCACGAATGATGCTGAAGGTTCTGATCTACGCCTACGCCACCGGCGTTTTCTCTTCACGCAAGATCGCCCGGAAGCTGGAAGAAGACGTGGCCTTCCGGGTTCTGGCGGCAGGCAACTTCCCCAGGCATCGCACGATCTGTGATTTCCGCAAACACCATTTGGTTGCCTTCAAGGCCGTGTTTATTCAGGTGGTCCGGATTGCCCGGGAAGCGGAGCTGATCACGCTGGGAACACTGGCGATTGATGGCACCAAGGTTCGGGCTAATGCCAGCAAGCACAAGGCCATGAGCTATGGCCGCATGGGCGAGGAAGACGATCGTTTATCGAAAGAGATCGATGCACTTTGTCGTCAGGCGCGTCAGACAGACCAGTCGGAAGACCGACAGTTCGGCCCGGATAACCGGGGTGATGAACTGCCTGAAGAGCTTCAGTACCGGCAGGCGCGGCTGGACAAGATTCGTGCCGCCAAAGAGAAATTGGAAGCAGACCAGAAAGAGCGGGACAAGGCCCGGGGTCGGTCCCCGGACGATGATCGGCGCTCACCTCGCGGGGGCCCGAACTTCAAGCGGGATTATGGGGTTCCGGATGACAAGGATCAGAGCAATTTTACCGATCCGCAAAGCCGGATTATGAAAACGGCGGACGGGTTCCAGCAATGCTACAACGGCCAGTTGGCCGTGGATGGTGAATTCCAGCTGATTGTCGCCAACCACCTGGGCAATAATCCCAGTGACAATGGCTGTCTGATACCACTGCTGGATCAGGCAAAAGACACTCTGGAAACCTATCCGGATCAGTGTCTGGCTGACGCGGGTTACCGTAAAGAAGAAGATCTACAGACCCTGGAAGACAAAAGCATCGACGGCTATGTCTCGCTGCGCCGGGAGGGCAAGAAGAGTTCAGAGATAGACGCGAGCCGTTATCCGGCCAGCGCCCGGATGGCCGGGAAGCTGGCCACGGCAACCGGGCGATCGGTTTACGCTCAGCGCAAGCATCTGGTTGAGGCGGTCAACGGCTGGATCAAGCATGTTCTGGGCTTCCGACAGTTCAGTCTGCGGGGCCTTCACGCCGTGCAGGGTGAATGGGATCTGGTCTGTCTGTCGCTTAATCTCAGGCGGATGAGTTCACTGATGAGGCTGAAATAGAGGGTCCGAGGGATCCTTGGGCGTACTGAGTGATCGGACTACGATAACGCATTCGCTGATAACCGTCTTGACTGACTGAATAGAGAGAATCGAGACTCTATTCGGCTGGATATTGTGGATACGTTCTCGGGCCGAACTGTGATTCGACGCGGCGGGGTCACTTGCTCAAAATACTTCTGCCGCGCAGACCCCTAGAATGTGGTTTATAGATCGCTTACGTACTGCGGGTATTCGATCTTCGCACCGTCTGGCTGGACGAGAACCTTTCCCTCGCTGTCCTCCAGCCAGAAAGGCGCTAGTTCTTCCCGATGCTCAATAACCCGCCATTTTTCGTTTTTTCCGGAACCCCGCTTTTCTTCAACCTTGTAGTCGAAGGCCACGCATTTCTCGTTTTTTAGTGGATCCCTGAGCGGGGGATGGTCTTCATCGACATCCACAATTGCCTTGAGCTCCGAGACGCCAAAACTGAGTCCCCGGGTGCTGCTGGTAGGTACCGCTTCGATCAGGCGCTTGAACTTGACGGTCCGGATCGACAACCACAAGAGCAACAGGGCAGCAATAATGCTGGCTGCGGCGAGTCGGCGGCTGGTCCAGGCGTGCTGGTATCGGCCCTCATACAAATCGGCGATGGCAGACCATTCCTGACGGAGCTTGTTGATGCCAAGCACCGAGAGCGTACCGGACACCGCAATGGCCATTACCAGAACATAGACCCAGAACCGGTGAACTTTGATCAACGGAAGGGACAGCGCGATACCCAGAGCCAGAAAGCCAGTTGCGATGGAAATGCGGATGGCTGCCTCGAAGAACCGGTCGCCACTGTCCACGGTCAGCGTGTTCCGGGAAACCATGGCCGGAAGGCTGAAGTCTTCGAGGCCATAAAAGGTAACTGCCCCGATTTCGCTGCTGTACTGGCCGATTACCCGCGCCGTGTGTCCGGGAATGAGCGCCCACTCCGAGTAGATTCTGCGGCCGGACTGATTGCGATAGGTTCGCTCCAGATTCCATTCGACCTCTTCCAGATCGCTGCCCGGAGCTACAATGACTGAGCCGGTCTGGTCCCTGAGCTGGAAGTCGCCGCCGCGGGCGCCGGAATCCAGGGTGCGGATACGCAGATCACCGTCGGAGTCGCGATATTCCTCCTCGAGTTTGTAGCGATAGTAGACCGCCTCGGTGTTGGAATAGGGCGTTTCGAGAGTTCCCAACTGATCCGTGACCTTGCCTGCGATCACATAGGGGCCTGTGGTCAAAGCGCCGACGGGCATTTCTGGTAGGCGTTCCAGTTGCCGTGCTTCGGTGAGCTGGCTGAGCCCGGTCGTCATCGCATAGTAGCTGCCTGCCAGGCAGGCGACTGCGATAATGGCGGTGATAATCCGGCCGGGAATACTGGCGATATTGAAGCGCCCCATGGCGGGAGAGTCCTTGGTCTGCTGGCTTTCAGGGGCAAGAGTATAAAGTATCGGGCTTTGTCATTCCCCCGGCCTCACCCGAATTGGGATGGAACGCAAGTTGGCAATGATGGGTGGTTCCTATAACGTTAAAGGCTTTCCTTTCAGAATTCAGGAGCGCGTTGTGTCCCAGTCCGAGCAGTTTGCCAGCGACAACTACAGCGGTGTGTGCCCGCAGGCCTGGAAAGCCATGGAAGCGGCTAACCGGATGGATGAACCAGCCTACGGCGAGGACAGCTGGACGCAAAAGGCAGCGGATGGTCTGAGGACTTTGTTCGATACCGACTGTGACGTTTACTTCGTGTTCAATGGCACTGCCGCCAATTCTCTGGCCCTGGCCTCGATCGGTCAGTCGTTTCACAGCGTGATCTGCCACGAGCTGGCCCATATTGAAACCGATGAATGCGGCGGCCCGGAGTACGCCTCCAACGGTGCCAAGCTGCTTCTGGGGCAGGGTGCAAACGGCAAGCTGACACCGGAGAGCATCGAGCACCTGGTGACCAAGCGGACCGATATTCACTACCCCAAGCCCAAGGCGCTCAGCCTGACCCAGGCCACAGAGGTCGGGACGGTCTATACACCCGAGGAGCTCAGGGTTATTCGGGCGGTCGCCGATCACCATAAGCTCAATATCCATATGGATGGCGCCCGCTTCGCCAATGCGGTGGCTGCGCTGGATGTACATCCGTCGGAAATTACCTGGAAAGCCGGTGTCGATGTTCTTTGTTTTTCCGGCACCAAGAACGGCCTGGCGCTTGGTGAGGCGGTGGTGTTCTTCAACCGGTCTCTGGCGGAGGATTTCGAGTGGCGCTGTAAGCAGGCGGGCCAGCTGGCCTCCAAGATGCGTTATATCTCGGCACCCTGGTGCGGGCTTCTCGAAGGCGATGTGTGGTTGGAGAATGCCCGCCATGCCAATGCCTGTGCCCAGCGTCTTGCCGAGGGGCTGGAAGGTCTTCCAGGTATCCAGCTACGCTACCCGAGACAGGTGAACGGTGTTTTCGTGGAGATGCCGGAGCCTTTGCAGGCGGCACTGCGGGCCAAAGGCTGGCGATTTTACAACTTTATCGGTGGCAGTGCCCGCTTGATGTGCTCCTGGGCAACGACCAATGAGCAGGTAGACCGCTTCCTGTCGGATGTTCGTGCCCTGGTTAGTTAAGATCTATCGATTCCGGGGCGAAGTCGTGGTATATCAGCAGCCCCAAAACCCCAAATTTTACGGAAACAGAAGACATGCCCAGAGCCAGTGAAATCAAAAAGAATTCCGCCGTTGAATATGATGGTCGGGTGTATTTTGTAAAGGACATCGAGCGTTCCGTGCCCCAGGGCCGGGCTGGCGGCAGTCTTTACCGCATGCGCATGTACGATGTGGTGACTAACCAGAAGCTGGACGAAACCTTCAAGGATTCGGACATGCTCAACCTGGCCGACCTTACCCGCCGGGAAGCCACCTTTTCCTACGCCGATGGCGATGAGTACGTGTTCATGGATACCGAGGACTTTACCCAGTACAGCCTGAACCGCGAGGCCATTGCCGAAGAGCTGCTGTTCATTTCCGAAGATACTCAGGGTGTCATGGTGATCCTGTTGAAGGATTCGCCGGTTTCGCTGGCTCTTCCGCCTACGGTGGAGCTGGTAATTGAGGAGACGGACCCGTCTGTAAAGGGTGGCTCTGCGACGGCTAGAACCAAGCCCGCCCGGTTTGCCACTGGCCTGGTTGTTCAGGTTCCCGAGCACATCTCCACCGGCGACCGCATTCGCATTAACGTGGAGGAGCGCAAGTTCCTGGGCCGCGCCTGAGTTAACGTCGTTCCGAAGTAAGGACACCCTGTGAAGCCGATAGAAACGATAAAAGTGCTGGTCGCCAGCGTGATTGCTGTTGTGGTCATGGTGGGTATTGCCCGGTTTTCCTACACGCCGATGATCCCGGAAATGGTCGCGGCACTGGGGCTGAGCAAATCCGTTGTCGGCATGCTGGCAACCGTGAACTACGCAGGCTACCTGACCGGCGCAGTGCTGATTACCCGGATCAGCGATCTTGGTCTCAAGGTAAGGCTCTACCAGCTTGGCCTGGTGGTTGCCGTGGTTTCAACGGTTCTCATGGGGTACACCACCAATGTGTGGGTGTGGTCCATTCTGCGTTTTATCTCAGGTCTGAGCACCTCAGCGGGTATGTTGCTGGGTGCCGGTCTTTTGATGAGCTGGTTGATCAAGAACAACCAGAAGTCCGAGCTCGGCGTGTTCTTTTCCGGTATCGGGCTCGGGATTGTACTCACCGCTGTGGTGGCGGAGCTGATCAAGGATCCGTTCACCTGGGATCAGCAATGGGTGATTTACGGGCTGGTGGCCCTTGGGCTTCTGTTGCCCGCCTGGCGTTGGATGCCGGACTACCGGGCCTGTGCCTTGCCGAAAACAGGTGCGGCCAAGGCAGGTGACGAGCGAAGCCGGTTCATACGGATCCTCCAGCTGGCGTATTTCTGCGCCGGTGTGGGCTATGTGGTGACAGCCACCTTCCTCGTAGCAATTGCGGAATCCATGCCCGAGCTTCAGGGGCAGGGCTGGCTGGTCTGGCTGATTGCAGGTCTTGCTGCAACGCCGGCCTGCTGGCTGTGGGATGTGTTTTCCCGGCGTTGGGGCCAGTGGCTGGCGCTTTATCTGGCCTACACCCTGAACTCCGTGAGCATCCTGATGCTGATCGTGAACACCAGCTTCGCCAGCGTGATGCTCAGCTCCGTGATTTATGGCGCCAGCTTTATCGGTATCGTCAGCATGATGCTGGCAATGGTAGGGCGGGTTTTCCCCGAGAACCCTTCCCGGCCCATGAGCCGGTTGACCTTCAGCTACGGTATCGCCCAGATGATCGCACCCGCGGTGGTTGGCTATCTCGCGGATGTGGAAGGTAATTACACCAACGGCCTCTGGCTGACCCTGGTGGTGATGGCGTTAGGCGTTTTGATGCTTCACCTGGCAAGGCGGGCGCAGCAGCGTCAGGGCGAAGCCGCGACAGCGGGTTGAATTGATTCCGCAATCGAATGTCACTCGAAGAGGAAAGCAGATCATGCCAGGAAAGCCTTCAAAACCCGTATCAGCATCTGCGATTGAGAAGCACGTCTACAAGGTGTTTCCAAACGACATGAATTCCCACAATACCGTGTTCGGCGGCATGATCATGGCAAAATGCGACCGGCTGGCGCTGGTCGTGGCAGAGCGGCATTCCGCCCATGTTTGTGTGACGGCTGCCGTGGATTCAATCCATTTCAGGGCACCGGCGAAGGGTAACGATACGCTGCTGTTCAGCCTGTCGCTGAACCGGAGCTGGGGCTCGTCCATGGAAATCGGTGCCAGGGTAGAGGCCGAAAACAGTTACACCGGCGATACGCGGCACATTCTCTCGGCCTTTTTCACCTTTGTTGCTCTGGACGAGAATGACCGGCCGGTGGATGTCCCGGAAGTGATACCGGAAACGGACGAGCAACAGCGCCGGTACGACAATGCCGAGATTCGCCGGGAAGGGCGCCTGAAAACCCGGGAACAACTGGCATCCTCGTCCCGCTCGGCAACTGACTGAGCGGGTGCCTAGAGAACCTCTGGTTCTGTTGTCGGATCTGTCTGGATGGCAGTATCCCGCAATCCACCGAACCGCTTGTAAAACTTCTCACCCGGACCTGGAAGGGGGCCGGAGGCGTTTTCGAGGTTCTCGTCCAGCCACTGCTCGGCCCGCACATAGATTTGACGATACAGGTTCCGACACAGCTGTTTGGCGCTGCGGCCTTCCCAGTCACCGGGTAGCAGTTCATCGGGCAGCAGCGGGTCCCTCAGAAGAATTTTGCGGTACTCGTGGATCAGCAGGATCCGGAGTATCAGGCACTCCGCGGGGCTGAGAGTGTCCTCAGACTGGAGTTCACGCCACAGGGGCCGGAACTGGGTCAGGAAGCGTCGGTAGCGGCCGCCCAGTTCCTCAAGGTTCCAGCTTTCGCGAACCTGCAGTCTCAGGGCTCTTGGGCTCTTCTGCTCCATGGGCATGGTCTGCATCACGATGGTGTCTTCGAGAGCACCCCATTCCTGAAGCATTGGAATCAGTTCGCTGCGAGTGAAGCGTGGGTGTTCCATCAGCCCGGGTGCCATGCTGCCAAAACTGAGCCACTTGAGTTCCTCCCGGACTTTTTGCCTGAGTTCCGGGGAAAGCTGGTTCAGGTAGACCAGGCACCAGCTTCCACTCCATTCTTCGGCGCCCAGGTTATAGACGTGCTGAAAAGCCTGCTCGAACCGCCGCAGGCCCGGGCCGGTGAGGCTGTAATAACTGCAACGGCCCACCTTTTCGGTCTGCAGCCAGGATTCCTGAACCAGACGATACACCGAGGTGCGAACCAGTCGCTGGCTGATGCCCATGGGCTCTACCAGTTTCATCAGGCTTCCCAGCCAGACATTGCCGCCGCGGGGAACGATGGCATCGCCATAGATGGTGATGATGAGTGAGCCGGCCCGAAGGGGTCGCTTTTTCTGGAAGTTCTTGACGAGCAGTTCTAGCTGGCTTTTTGCAGTCATGGCCTGAGTTCGCAAATAAGAATCAATGAAACACGTTGTACGTATTATGCGGTTCTTACGTGTCAGGTAAAGGTTTGTCTTTCGATCAGCGGTGCTGGCGTGTTCTGCCAGTGTCGGCTTTACTGACAGAGCCGCGTTGGCACTCCCGGAAATCAGTTGACACGAGCGTTATGATACAATAACTTCATTTGATATTCGTCAATGGTATCGAATCATACCGGGAGCGAAGAAACAAAAACTCAAGCCCCTGCAAAAAACGGGAGAACAAAAACAATGTTTAAAACAGTGATTCGTCGCGCAGGCAAATGCGCAGCCGTTGCAGCCGCCGGTCTCATGATGATGAGCGCTCAGGCAGCTGAACCCATCAAGATCGGTTCGTTCCTGTCAGTGACAGGCCCGGCATCGTTCCTTGGTGATCCCGAGCTGAAAACGCTCGAGATGTACGTTGAAAAAATTAATGAAGAAGGTGGTGTCCTTGGTCGTCAACTGGAGCTGATCCACTATGACGACGTTGGCAACGCTTCCTCTGCCCGTAACTTTGCCAGTCGCCTGATCCGCTCGGACCAGGTTGATATCATCGTTGGCGGCAGTACTACCGGCGCTACCATGGCGGCGGTACCGCTGATTGAGCAGGCAGAAGTGCCGTTCATCTCCCTGGCCGGTGCTGTGGTTATCACCAACCCGGTCAAAAAGTGGGTATTCAAGACTCCTCAAACCGACCGCATGGCGGCAGAGCGTATTCTGACCGACATGAAGGATCGCGGCATTACCAAGTTTGGTCTGATTTCCGGCACCGGTGGTTTCGGAAGCTCCGGTCGCACCCAGACTCTGGAAGTGGCCGAGCAGATGGGCATGGAAGTTGTGGCCGATGTTACTTACAGCGGATCTGATACAGACATGACCGCCCAGCTGACCAATATCCGTAACACAAGTGGTGTGGAAGCGGTTCTGAACTTCGGTTTCGGCCAGGGTCCGGCCATCGTGACTCGCAACTATGCCCAGTTGGGTATGGAGCTTCCGTTCTACCAGTCCCACGGTGTCGCATCCGACAGCTTCCTCGAGCTGGCTGGCTCTTCAGCCGATGGTCTGCGCCTGCCTGCCTCTCCGCTGCTAGTGCCGGATTCCCTGCCGGACGACGATCCCCAGAAGGAAGTGGTTCAGAACTACAAGGCTGAATACGAAGCCCGCTGGGATTCCAAGGTGTCCACTTTCGGTGCCTACGCTTACGACGGCCTGATGCTGGCGGTCCGCGCTATGGAAGAAGCCGGCTCGACCGATCCGGAAGCCGTTCGTAACGCACTGGAGAATATCCAGGGCTATGTCGGCGTAACCGGTGTATTCAACATGTCACCGGAAGACCACAACGGCCTTGATCCGGAATCCTTCCGCATTCTGGAAGTCCAGAATGGCGAATGGAAACTGATCGACTGATACCCCTTTAACCTGTCTCGCGGCTGGCGACGACCCCTATTCAGGGTAAGTCGCCAGCCGATGTTCGACCGGAACCACCGCTATGCTCGCAGAATTCTTACAGTACCTGTTCACCGGGATTACTATCGGTGCGACTTACGCCCTGATAGCCCTCGGCTTTACCCTCATCTACAACGCCAGTCACGTCATCAACTTCGCCCAGGGCGAGTTTCTGATGATTGGAGGCATGGCTACGGTTTCGCTTACGGCCATGGGCGTGCCCATGATCCTGGCAGTCGTGTTGGCGGTCATTCTGGCCGGTATTCTTGGCGTCGCCCTGCAGCGGTTCGCGATTGCACCTGCCAAGCAGGCCGATGTTGTTACCCTGATCATTATCACCATCGGTGCGTCGATCTTTATCCGTGGTATTGCCCAGGTTGTCTGGGGCAAGGAATACCACGTGATGCAGAATTTCAGCACAGACCAGCCTATTGAAGTTTTCGGAGCGGTATTGAATAGCCAGAGCCTCTGGGTTCTCGGTATTGGCGCGATCCTGGTGGTCGGCCTGGTGCTGTTCTTTACCAAGACACTGATTGGCAAGGCTATCCTGGCGACATCCATGAACAAGGAGGCTGCGCGCCTTGTCGGTATCCGGACTCAGATGGTTCTGATGCTGGCATTCATGGTTTCGGCATTACTGGGCTCTGTGGCCGGTATTGTTGTTGCCCCGATCACGTTCACGTCCTACGACATCGGTATCATTCTCGGACTGAAAGGCTTTGTGGCGGCTGCCATTGGCGGCCTGGGTAGCGGCGTTGGCGCGGTGGTTGGTGGTCTCTCGCTGGGCATCGTTGAGGCCATGGCGGCCGGCTACATTTCATCGGACTACAAGGATGCCGTGGCATTCTCCATGATCCTGCTGGTGCTGTTCTTCATGCCCCGCGGATTGTTCGGTGCCAAGGTAGTGGAGCGCGTCTGATGTTGAACACGTTTATGCAGTCGCGTCTCCGGGGGCTGATTGTTCTCGCCCTGATTCTCATCATTCTTCCCGCTTTTCTCGGCAACCCGTTCCATTATGAGCTGGTTACCCAGATGGCGATCATTGCTGCCACGGTGGTTGGCCTTAATCTCCTGGTGGGTTTTGCTGGCCAGATCAGTCTTGGCCACGCTGGCTTCTTCGGTCTTGGCGCCTACTTTACCGGCATCGCGACCGGCACCTACGGCTGGCCTTCAGTGCCCGCGTTGGTGGTCGGAGCAATTGTTGTGGGCTTTATTGCCTGGATTGTCGGGCGACCGATTCTGCGCCTGAAGGGCCACTATCTGTCCATGGCGACCCTCGCCGTTGGTTTTATTATTGCCATCATCCTGAACAACGAGCGTGCACTGACCGGCGGGCCAGACGGTATGCCGGTGCCGGCCTTCGAAATATTTGGCTGGGAGCTGAGCGCGTTTGGTCGCTATTCGCTGTTCGGTATCACGATCGAAGGCTTCCAGGCCTGGTATATCTTCGCCAGCGTGGTGCTTCTGGTAGCGGTGTGGTTTGCCCTGAACCTGATTGAATCGCCGATTGGCCGGGCGCTGCGTTCGGTTCACGGCTCGGAAGTGGCTGCCAGCGTTGTCGGTGTGAACACCGCGAAATACAAAAGCCTGGTGTTCGTGATCTCGGCGATCTACGCCAGCCTGATGGGCAGTCTTTATGCCCACTTCCAGGGCTTCATTACGCCTGCGGTAGCAAGCTTCGAATTCTCCATCCTGTTCATCACCATGGTTGTTCTGGGTGGTATGGGCTCGACCTTCGGTGTCATTCTTGGCGCCGTGGTGCTGAAGCTTTTGCCCCAGGTTCTGGCAGATTTCCAGGAGCTGGAACATGTCATGTTCGGCCTGATCCTGATGCTCACCATGATTTTTATGCCAAAAGGGCTGTTGCCCACACTGACCGCGTTTGTTTCCAAGAAAATGCGCAAGAAAGCGGGAGGTGAGGCATGACAGCACTGGTCGAAGTAAAGGGGCTGGATAAAGCCTTTGGTGGTGTCCATGCGGTGGAAGGCGTCAGCTTTTCGGTTGAAGCCGGACAGGTCTATTCTGTTATCGGCCCCAATGGTGCCGGCAAGACAACGCTGTTTAACCTGATCACAGGGCTCTATACGCCGACCAAAGGCGAGATCCTGCTGAACGGTGAGAGCACCGCCAAGCTGGAGCCCAATGAGCTGGCAGAGCGGGGCATGTGCCGCACGTTCCAGCAGATGCAGATCTGCATGAACATGACCGCCATCGAAAACGTGATGCTGGGTCGGCATCTGCAGCTCAAAAGCAGCCTGTTTACGACCCTGTTCCGTTTGCCTTCTTTGCGCCGCAACGAGGCCGCGGCCCGTAAGCGCGCCGCCGAGCTGATGGAGTATGTGGGATGCGGTGACTACCTGGATGCCGAAGCATCGGCGATGTCCTATGGTGCGCTGAAGCGCCTGGAGATTGCCCGGGCATTGGCCGCTGAACCAAAGGTAATCCTCCTGGACGAGCCCGCCGCCGGTTTGAACGCGGTTGAAACCGCTGCCCTGGAGGATCTGATCCGGAAAATTGCGGATCAGGGCACCACCGTTATGCTGGTTGAGCACGACATGAAGCTGGTTATGGGTATATCCGACCGGTTGCTGGTGCTTAACTACGGCCGTGTTCTGGCAGAGGGAACCCCTGAGGAAATCCGCCAGAACCCGGATGTTATCGCCGCCTATCTGGGTGGCTGAGCAAGGAGACATTTCACATGAGCGAGCAAAACACTGAAATGGCGCCTGCCCAGTCACGCAGTGAGCAGGCCGTACGGATTATTGTTCATGAACACCAGGCACTGTGGCGGATTCTGGATCTGCTGGACCAGTTGCTGAGTGATATGAACCTCAACGATCAGCGCCCGGATGAGCGGCTGCTGAAGACCATTTTTGATTACATTCAGCACTTCTCCCAGCGGGTGCATAGCACCCCCACGGACATTGAGCTGTACAAACGGCTCAGCGAGAAGTCCCCTGAGACGGCGCCTCTTCTTGAGAAGCTGGCGAAGGGCTATGTCATCGGTCATGAAAAGCTGGTGGAGTTGCGCCGGCTCCTGGCCGAGTGCGAGGAAGGCTGGCCGGAAGGTCGCGAGGAATTCAGTCATGCCCTGGCGCGTTTCACGGAGGCCCTGCGCAAGCACATCCGCAAGGAAGAGGGCGTGGTTATTCCTCGGGCCCGGAAACTGCTGACGGAAGAAGACTGGCAGCAGATTATTGAAGCCCGGGACGTGGAAAACGATCCGCTGTTCGGTGAGCGCGTCCGGGAAGAGTTCCGGGAACTGCGGCACCAGATTGTCAGTTATACCCCCGAGAAATTCGGTGGTCTCGGCCTGAAGCACGCAGACCGGGTGACTGCGCCTCATGCCAAAGAAGAGATGCTGTCCATCAAGGGGCTGGTTACTTCCTACGGTCAGATCGAAGTTCTGCATGATGTGGATATCCATATCAACAGCGGTGAGATCGTGTCACTGGTAGGCGCCAACGGTGCCGGCAAATCCACCCTGCTGATGACCATTTCCGGTTTGCAGCCCACTGACCGGGGTGCCATAACCTTCGAAGGCAAGGATCTTTCCAAGATCAGCGCCGATCAGCGGGTGGCTAATGGCATTGTCCAGGTGCCCGAGGGCCGGCAGGTGTTCAAGGACCTCAGTGTGCACGACAACCTGCTGTTGGGCGCCTATACCCGGGGCAAAACGCCCGAGGTAATGGACGACCTGGAACGGATGTACACCAAGTTCCCGATTCTGCGTCAGAAGCGCCATAACCTGGCGGGTGAGCTCTCCGGTGGCCAGCAGCAGATGCTGGCAATGGGCCGGGCCCTGATGGCCAAGCCCAGGCTGCTGCTTATGGACGAGCCAAGTATGGGTCTGGCCCCGTTGATCATCGAAGAGATCTTCAACATCGTCAAAGAACTGAAGGAAGAGGGCATTACCATCTTCCTGGTAGAGCAGAACGCCTCTCAGGCATTGGCACTGGCTGATCGCGGCTATGTGCTGGAGACCGGCAAGGTGGTGATTGAAGGGACCGGCCGTGAACTGCTCAGCAATGAGAAGGTTCGTGAGGCCTACCTGGGCATGTAATCGCCCGGAACTTTCCTTGCGCCAATAAAAGGGGGACAGGTCTTGCGACCTGTCCCCCTTTTATTTGCCTGACGCTTTCTCCCTGGGGTCCAAGACAGGGAGAAAGCAGGGAAGCCCGGTGTTACTCGGGCTTCTTGGCAACCAGTGTCAGGATGTCGTAGCTCGCAACCATCTCGTCGTTCTGGTTGTGAACCTGAACATCCCAGACCACAACACCCTGGGGGTGTCCGTCCGGAGATGTCCGACCCTGATCGATCTTGCGCTTGCAGGTCAGGCGCGCCCGGATTGTGTCACCCGGGGCAACCGGCTCAATGAAACGCAGGGTGTCCAGACCGTAGTTCGCCAGCACCGGACCTTCACCCGGATAGACGAACAGGCCGGCCGCAGCGGAAAGCACGAAGTAGCCGTGAGCAATGCGCTTGCCGAACTGGGAGTCCCGCGCCGCGATTTCATCGAAGTGCATATAGAAGTGATCACCGGACAGGCAACCAAAGTTGACGATGTCGGCTTCGGTGACGGTGCGTCGATGCGTCAGCAGAGACTCGTTGATCTGCAGGTCTTCGAAGTGGCGACGGAACGGATGCACGTCGGTTTCGATCAGATCAGCACCGCGTACGTACTCGCGGGTAACCGCAGCCAGCATGCTCGGAGAGCCCTGGATTGCGGTGCGCTGCAGGTAGTGGTGAACCGCACGGATACCGCCCAGTTCCTCACCACCACCGGCGCGACCGGGGCCGCCATGCTTCAGCATGGGCAGAGGAGAACCGTGGCCTGTGGATTCTTTTGCGGCTTCGGCATCCAGCAGGTGCAGGCGGCCATGGAACGCGGCCAGCAGCGGGGCGACCCTGCCAGCAATGGCAGGGTCCCGGGTGGTCAGGGTAGTGACCAGGGAACCACGGCCTTTCGAGCAAAGTTCAACGGCGTCTTCAACGGTGTCGTAAGGAATGACGGTAGCAACCGGGCCGAATGCCTCGATATCGTGGGCACCACAGCCGCTTTCCGGGTTCCGGCACAGCAGCAGGTGCGGCTCGATGAACGCGCCCTTCTCGGTGCCATCGCCGGTAGCCTTGAAGTTGCCTTCGCCACCCACAACCAGCTCACTGGTCTTGAGCAATTCCTGGATGTTGGCTTTCACATCCTCCAGCTGGTCGATGGAGGCCAGTGCACCCATGCGGACGCCTTCGACAGAGGGATCACCCACGGTGATCTTGGAAAGCTGCTCTTTCAGCTTGTCGCAGACCGCGTTTACCTGATCTTTCGGAACGAAGATACGACGAATGGCGGTACATTTCTGACCGGCCTTGGCGGTCATCTCGCGCCGGATTTCCTTTACGAAGACGTCGAATTCTTCGTGCTCCGGGGTCACGTCCGGCGCCAGAATGGCACTGTTCAGTGAATCGGCCTCGGCGTTGAACGGAATCGAACGATTGATGATGTTCGGGTGGTTCCTGAGCTTCCGTGCCGTTGCGGCCGAGCCTGTGAAGGTCACCACATCCTGCTCTTCCAGATGGTCAAACAGGTCGCCGGTGCTGCCAATGATCAACTGCAGGCTGCCTTCCGGAAGCGCGCCGGATTCCTGCATCAGGCGGACGGCGAGTTCGGTCACGTAGCAGGTTGAGGTGGCCGGCTTCACGATGGACGGCATGCCTGCCAGGAAGGTGGGTGCAAACTTTTCGAGCATGCCCCATACCGGGAAGTTGTAGGCGTCAATGTGAACCGCAACGCCGCCGCGGGGCACCAGGATATGGGTGCCTGCAAAGTGGTTGTTCTTGCCCAGCGGAGTCACCGGGCCTTCGTGAACCACGTTGCCCGAGGGAAGTTCGCGGCGGCCCATGCTGGCGTAGGAAAACAGCGTACCGAAACCACCGTCGATATCGATGCCGTTGTCGCCCTTGGTGGAACCGGTATGCATCGACAGGGCGTAGAGTTCTTTTTTGTGCTCCTGGAGGTACAGGGCCATGGCCTTCAGGGCCAGGGCGCGCTCCTGGAAATCCATCGCCATGAGGTTTTTGCCGCCAACCCTGCGGCCATACTCAACAGCGTTCTTGAAATCGAGGGTGTCGTCGTGGGTATGGGCGACGATCTCGCCGTTAACGGCGCTTGGCAGAGCCTTGGCGGGCTTTTCGCCGACCCACTGGCCGGCAATGAAACTTTTCAGGACTGACATGGGAAACTCCATTCGTTTCTGAAACGCGAAGGCAAGTCCCGTTGTTACGGGACTTGCCTTGCTCTTTTCTTGATGTTGGGGCGGAAACTACATTTCGTCGTAGTCCAGAACCACCTTGTCGCTGATCGGGTAGCACTGGCAGGAAAGCACGTAACCGGCTTCCACCTCGTAGTCTTCCAGAGCAAAGTTCTGGTCCATCTCCACTTCGCCTTCCACCACCTTGGCGCGGCATGTCGAGCAGACACCGGCCTTGCACGAGTAAGGCAGATCAGCGCCTTCCTCATTCCCGGCATCCAGGATGCTCTTGGTGTCGCGTACCAGTGGGAAGGTCAGGGAGCGGCCATCGGCAATAACGGTTACTTCGCTGACAGACTGCGGATCCACGTGGGCAGGATCGCGGTCTTTCCGGGCCTGAGGCACGCCACCGGCCGGGGTGAAGAGTTCAAAATGGATTTTGCTTTTTTCCATGCCATGATTCAGCAGCGAGTCCCGCACGGTCTCGGTCATCAGTTGAGGGCCACAGATAAACGCAGCAGTGAGCTCTTTGGCATTGATCCAGTGGTCGAACAGCTTGTCGCACTTCTCGTGATCAATGCGGCCGTTGTAGAGGTCAATGTCCTGCTCTTCACGAGTGAAGATGTACACCAGGTTCAGGCGGGACATGTACTCGTTCTTCAGGTCCTGGAGTTCGTCACGGAACATGGTGCTGCTGGTAGCCTTGTTGCCGTAGAACAGGGTGACCTCGCTCTTGGGCTCGGTCTCCAGAGTGGTCTTCACGATCGACAGGATCGGGGTAATGCCACTTCCAGCAGCAACGGCCAGGTAATTACCTTCGCGTTCCGGGTCCAGATCGATGGAGAAGTGGCCCTGGGGAGGCATGACTTCGAGAGTCTGGCCGGGCTTGAGCTGCTCGTTGGCGAACGTGGAGAAGCGACCGCCGGGAACCTGTTTGACCGCAATGCGCAGTTCCTGATCGTTGACGCTGCGGCAGATCGAGTAGGAGCGGCGCACTTCCTCGCCATCCAGCTTGGTGCGCACGATCAGGTGCTGGCCCTGCTGGTAATGAAATTTGTCTGCCAGATCTTCCGGCACGTCAAAAGCTAGTGATACGGCGTTTCTTGTTTCAGGTCTGACCTCTTTGAGGGTCAGTGAGTAAAATTTGTTCATGATCGTATCGGCTCTAGATGCATTTGAAATAGTCGAAGGGTTCGAGGCATTCCTTGCAACGGTAAAGGGCTTTACAGGCGGTGGATCCGAACTCGCTGACCCGTTCGGTGTCCTTGCTGCCGCAGTGTGGGCAGGCAATCACCTCCGGTTCCCCGAGCAGGCTCATCTTGCTGGAGCTGCCCTCGGGTGGCGCGATGCCAAAGGCCCGAAGCTTCTCTTTGCCTTCGTCTGTTATCCAGTCGGTGGTCCAGGCAGGGGTCAGCACCTGATTGATTTTCGGATCCCGGAAGCCTGCAGCGCGCAGGGCTTCAGCGATCAGTTCTTCAATCAGTTCAGTGGCCGGGCACCCGGAGTAGGTCGGGGTCACGTCGATGGACAGCTCTTTGCCATCCCAGTGAACCGCCCGGACAATGCCGAGCTCCACGACACTGACTGCCGGCACTTCAGGGTCTTTGACCTCCTCAAGAAGTGCCCAGATGTCGTCTTCTGTCAGCAGATCGGGGCGGGCGTTGGCCGGCACCCGATCGCTGGCAATCAGAATGTCGACAGCTGACCGGCTGTCTGAATCACCATGTTGTGGCATCGGGATAGGCCCTCTGCAGGAACTGCATTTCTGCCAAGATGAAGCCAAGGTGCTCGGTGTGCTCGCCGTGCTTGCCGCCCATGTACATCCAGGCGTCTTCTGCGCCCGGTGTCAGGGTTGCCTGGGTAAGCACCTCATTGACCATGCCGCGCCAGTCTTTGGCCAGCTGGTCGGGGTCCGGGCCAATGCCCGCCTCGGCCATCAAACGATCAGTGTCATCCGGAGTGATCAGCTCACCGGTGAAACGCCAGAGGATATCAACGGCATCCTGCATGCGGCGGTGGCTTTCTTCGGTGCCATCGCCCAGACGCTTCACCCACTCCGAGGAGCGACGCAGGTGATAGGTCACCTCTTTGAGCGACTTGGCAGCGATGCCGGCAATGCGCTCATCACTCGACTCGGTCAGGCTCTTGAGCGTGAAGTAGTGGTACACGTCGAAGAAGAACTGACGGCCCATGGTGACAGCGTAATCCTCGTTGGGCTGCTCGGTGAGCAGCAGGTTACGGTAGTCGTGGGCATCGCGACGGAAGCACAGCTTGTCTGCATCGCGACCATCATTGATCAGCTCAGCGGCGTACTCGTACCAGTTGCGGGCCTGGCCGACGAGGTCGAGGGCAACGTTCATCAGAGCCATCTCTTCCTCAAGTGCCGGGGCCTTGCCGCAAAGTTCGCACAGGCGCTGGCCCAGGATCATGTCGGAATCTGCCAGGCGCAGCAGGTATTCCTGTAATGCTTCTGCTTGTGTCATGGGTACCGCTCCTTACATGTGTCCGACTTCATCGGGCAGCTTGTAGAAGGAAGCGTGCCGGTAAACCTTGTCTTCCGACGGATCGAAGAGCACTTCCTTCTCGTCGGACGCGGACGCCGTGATGGTGTCGGAGGGCACAACCCAGATGCTCACGCCTTCGTTGCGGCGTGTGTAAAGGTCACGGGCGTTCTCCATGGCCATCTCGGCGTCAGCAGCGTGAACGCTGCCAACGTGTTTGTGGTTCAGACCGTGCTTGGATCTCACGAAAACTTCGTAAAGGCGCCATTCAGCCATGTTCTATTCCTCCGGTATCAAGCGGCTTGCGCGCGCTGTTTTTGTTTTTCGGCGTAGGCGACGGCCGCTTCGCGGACCCATGCGCCTCCATCAATCGCGTTCTTGCGAGTCTTGATGCGCTCGCGGTTGCAGGGACCATTGCCCTTGAGAACGTCGTAGAATTCCTGCCAGTTGATTTCACCGAAATCGTAGTGGCCGGTTTCTTCGTTCCACTTCAGGTCTGGATCCGGTGCGGTGCAACCGAGGAACTCGAGCTGCGGTACGGTCTGGTCGATGAACATCTGACGCAGTTCGTCGTTGCTCTTGCGCTTGATTTTCCAGGCCATGGACTGCTGCGAGTTCGGGGATTCGTCATCGTGTGGTCCGAACATCATCAGGGCCGGCCACCACAGACGGTTAATGGCGTCCTGCACCATGGCTTTCTGTTCCTCGGTGCCTTCGCGCATCATGTCCAGCAGGATCTGGTAACCCTGACGCTGGTGGAAGCTTTCTTCCTTGCAGATGCGGATCATGGCGCGGGAATAGGGGCCATAGGAGGTACGCTGCAGCACCACCTGATTAACGATGGCGGCGCCGTCTACCAGCCAGCCAACGGCACCCATGTCCGCCCAGTTCAGGGTCGGGTAGTTGAAGATGCTGGAATACTTGGCTTTTCCCTGGTGCAGCTTTTCGATTTCTTCGTCACGGTCAGCACCCAGGGTTTCCATGGCGCTGTACAGGTACAGGCCGTGGCCCGCTTCGTCCTGAATCTTGGCCATCAGCTGGAGCTTACGCTTGAGCGTAGGCGCGCGGGTAACCCAGTTGCCTTCCGGCAGCATGCCGACCACTTCGGAGTGGGCGTGCTGGGAAATCTGGCGAATCAGGGTCTTCCGGTAGCCTTCCGGCATCCAGTTTTTGGGTTCGATTTTGGTTTCGGCGTCGACCTTTTCCTGAAAGTCGCGCTCTTCGGGCGACATCTCTTCTTTGGTCTTAAGGCGCTTGGCGCCGGTTTCAACGAGCTGGGCGTACATAAACAAATACCTCCGGATCGGGCTTGTTGTTCTGTTGTCCGTGAACAGAGAACCCTCAATAACAACTGAGGGTCAATGACTCCATATTATATGATACTGAATAAATATCAAGAACAGTCTTTGTGTGTCATGTTATATCTAAAAGCTTCCTTATGAGATCTTATAGTGCTGATTTGCATAATAAAAAAAGTGATACGTGAGCAAATGCTATTGAGATCAGCAAACGGAAAGCAATTTTAAATCGGTGATTGCGGGGCCTGGTGGTGGGAAAAGCAGCGAGAGTCAGCGGCATCCGCTGCGTGCTGACTCTCTGCTGGTCGGTCGGATTTACTGGTTACGGCGATCGAACACGCGCTTGGCCTTGCCTTCCGAGCGTGCCAGACGGTTGGTTTCCACCACCTCGACACGAGTGCTGATGCCGATGTAGGACTTGATGTGGTGCGCCAGTTCCTTGGCCGCGGCAGCGCGACTCTCGGGGGTGTCGGTTACGCCGGGTTTCAGTTCGGTCCGGATATCCACGCAGTCCAGGTTACCTTCCTTGTAAACCTCGATCTCGTAGTGCGGTGCCAGGGCCTCGCACTTGAGCACCTGCTCCTCGATCTGGCTCGGGAACACGTTGACGCCGCGAATGATCAGCATGTCGTCGCTGCGGCCGGTAATTTTGTCAATCCGGCGCATCGGGCGCGCTGTACCCGGAAGCAGGCGGGTGAGGTCTCGGGTGCGGTAACGCAGAATCGGCAGGGCCACCTTGGTCAATGACGTGAAGACCAGCTCACCGTATTCACCATCAGGCAGCACTTCACCGGTTTCCGGGTTGATGATTTCCGGATAGAAGTGATCCTCCCAGATGGTCGGGCCGTCTTTGGTTTCAATACATTCCATGCCCACGCCCGGGCCCATGACTTCCGATAGGCCGTAGATATCCAGTGCCTCGATGCCAAGGCGCTCTTCGATCTCGGAACGCATGGCGTTGGTCCAGGGCTCCGCGCCGAAGATGCCCAGGCGCAGCGGCAGCTTGTGGGGATCGATGCCCTGCCGTTCCATCTCGTCGGCGATGTTCAGCATGTAGGACGGTGTGACCATGATGATGTCCGGCTCAAAATCCTTGATCAGCTGGACCTGCTTCTCGGTCTGCCCGCCAGACATCGGAATAACGGTGCAGCCCAGACGCTCGGCGCCATAGTGGGCACCAAGGCCACCGGTGAACAGGCCATAACCGTAAGCCACATGTACCTTGTCACCGCGGGAGCCGCCACCGGCCCGGATGGAGCGCGCCACAATGTCGGCCCAGGTGTTGATGTCGCTCTGGGTGTAACCAACCACGGTTGGCTTGCCGGTGGTGCCACTGGAAGCGTGCACCCGAACCACATCCGACATGGGCGTGGCAAACATGCCAAACGGATAGTTATCGCGCAGGTCTGCCTTGGTGGTAAATGGCACCTTGGCCAGGTCTTCCAGCGAGTTGATGTCCATGGGTTTCAGACCGAGGTCATCAAACGCTTTACGGTAAAAGGGCACGTTGGTGTAGGCATGGACAACGCTCCAGCGCAGGCGCTGCAGTTGTTCATGGCGCAGCTCATCAATGCTGGCGGTTTCCATGCGGTCAAGTTTGCCAAGTTTTTGTAGTGGTAAGGTCATGGTTCTGTCCTGCGTTGTTCTTGTCGAGTAATGGTCTTAGTTCAGTTCCGCACGGTGGCCTCAGGCCACCGCATCCGTGCGCTCAATGATCAGGGCGATACCCTGACCAACGCCGATGCACATGGTGCAGAGGGCATAGCGCGCTCTCTGGCCTGCAGCGTGGCGACGTTCCAGTTCGTTAAGGGCGGTGGTTACCAGCCGGGCTCCGCTCATGCCCAGGGGGTGGCCCAGGGCAATGGCGCCACCGTTCGGGTTCACGTGCTCGGCATCATCCGGCAGGCCGAGGTCCCGGGTAACTGCCAGGGCCTGGGCGGCAAACGCCTCGTTCAGCTCGATCACATCCATATCCGCCAGTTCCAGGCCGGCCGTGGCCAGAACCTTGCGGGTGGCGGGAGCCGGGCCAAAGCCCATGATCCGGGGCTCCACGCCGGCCGTTGACATGGCAACGATTCGAGCGCGGGGTTTAAGGTTGTATTGCTTGAGAGCATCGGCTCCGGCCAGCAGCAGTGCGCAGGCGCCGTCGTTCACGCCGGACGCGTTACCGGCGGTGACTGTGCCGTTTTCACGGAACGGGGTCGGCAGCGAGGCCAGCTTTTCAAGGCTGGTTTCCCGGGGGTGCTCATCAGTATCCACCACCAGTGGGTCTTGCTTGCGACGGGGAATCGTGACCGGTGTGATCTCCGTAGCGAATCGGCCATCCTTTTGGGCGGCCGCTGTGCGCTGCTGGCTGCGCAGGGCAAAGGCGTCCTGATCTTCCCGCGAAATGCCGAAATCGGCCGCCACGTTCTCGGCGGTTTCGGGCATGGAATCGATGCCGTATTGCTTTTTCAGGACCGGGTTTACAAAACGCCAGCCGATGGTGGTGTCAAAAATCTCCGCCTTGCGGCTGAACGCGGACTCGGCCTTGCCCATAACAAAGGGAGCCCGAGACATGGATTCGACGCCGCCGGCAATCATCAGCTGGGTTTCGCCAGTACGGATGGCCCGGGCGGCGCTGCCCACTGCATCCATGCCGGAACCGCACAGGCGGTTGATGGTGCTGCCCGGCACGTCTACCGGCAGGCCTGCCAGCAGAAGGGACATGCGGGCAACGTCGCGGTTGTCTTCGCCGGCCTGGTTGGCACAGCCGTAGAGAACGTCGTCAACTTTCGACCAGTCCAGGTCGGGATGACGCTCGGTCAGCGCCTTGATGGGGATGGCGCCCAGGTCGTCTGCACGCACTGCGGAGAGAGCGCCGCCATAACGACCGATGGGGGTGCGAATGGCATCGACGATGTAAGCGTCTTTCAAGGTGTTGTCGGTGCTCATGCAGTTTCCTCCGAGTTGCGAACGGTGCCACGAACCTCGTAGGAGCGGCCCCGGAACAGGGCAACCTTGCGGCCGTCCTGGTTAGTGAGTGTGATGTCGTAAACGCCGGTGCGGCCGCCGCGGGCCTGTTCTTCGGCGGTGGCGGTCAGCTGGTCGCCCTCTTTGGCGCCGTACATGTAATCAATGCTGCAACCGGAAGCCACGGTGGCCCGGTCGTAACTGTTACAGGCAAAGGCAAATGCTGAATCAGCCAGGGTAAACAGATAGCCGCCGTGGCAGGAGCCGTGGCCCTGGATCATGTCACCGGTCACGGTCATGGTGAGAACCGCTTTGCCGGGGCCGATAGATTCAATGTTCATGCCCAGCTTCTGGCTGGCGCGGTCCCGCGCGAACATGGCTTTCGCGCATTCTTCGGCGAGTACTTGCGGGTCCATCTCGCTCATGAATAAAACCCCTTTTGTGCAAATGCGTTCTTACGGAGCAGCAGGGCAGGGCGATAGCGGTCCTCTGCGTAGCTGTTCTGGATGTTGGTGAGCACCTTGAACACGTGCCCGGCGCCAAGACGGTCGCTCCAGCTCAGGGGACCGTCGGGATAATTCAGGCCAGCTTTCATGGCCAGGTCGATATCGGCGACTGTCGCGACACCGTGCAGGGCGGCATCGGCGGCTTCGTTGGCCAGCATGGCAACGGTCCGCATGATTACCAGACCGGGACGATCAGCTATCAGGCTGACGTCGATACCCGCTTTCTGCAGTAAAGCACAGGCACAGGAAACCGCTGCCTCGGACGTCTGGTCGGCGGGCGCCAGGGCGAGCCTGGTTGCTTTGCTGTAATCAAAAGCCAGGTCGAACAGCACCAGATTGGCGATACCATCGGTGGCCGCGCGCTCGGTTGCCATTCTTCCGTCGGTGAGCGCCAGTACGGCATCGCCGAATCGAATCTGGCCCGGGCCGTCGCGCTCGATAATGGTCAGGCCGGCAGCCTTCAGTCGCTCAAGCAGCGGTGCAGCGACACCGGGATTGCCTTCGGCGATGACCACGGATTCATCGGATTGATGTGCCGGCTCGGTCTTTGGTTGCGGCTTCTCCGCATTCTCGCCATAGGGATAGAACCCCTGGCCGCTCTTGCGTCCCAGGCGACCGGCTTCCACCAGTTCTTTCTGGATCAGCGACGGTAGAAAGCGGGGGTCCTGATAATAGGAATTAAAGACAGAGCTGGTAACCGCATAATTGACGTCGTGTCCGATCAGGTCGGTCAGCTCGAATGCGCCCATGCGGAACTGGCCAGCTTCGCGGATAATCGCATCCAGGGTGGCGGCATCGGTGGCCTGCTCCTGAAGGAGGCGAAGGCTCTCCGCGTAAAACGGACGGGCCACGCGGTTCACGATGAAGCCCGGAGTCGACGTTGCATACACCGGCTTCTTGCCCCAGGCGGTGGCCGTGGCATGGACGGTATCGGCAACGGTCTTGCTGGTCGCCAGCCCCATGACCACTTCGACCAGCGCCATCAGCGGTGCCGGGTTGAAGAAGTGCATGCCCACCAGACGCTCCGGTTTGCTCATGTCAGCACCGAGGGCGGTAACAGAGATGGAGGAGGTGTTGGTGGCGAGGATCGTATCGGCGGTACACAGGTCTTCAAGGCTCGCCAGCAGCTGACGTTTGATCTGGAGGTCTTCGATGATGGCCTCGATCACCAGCCCGGCGTCTGCGACGTCATCAAGCTTTGCAACCGGGTGAATCCGGCCGATCACATCGTCCAGCTCCTGCTGCTGCATCTTGCCTTTGTCGACACGACGCTGAAGCTGCTTCGCGATACCGTCACGGCCCGCCTCGGCGGCACCCTCTCTCTGGTCGTGCAGGTAAACCTGGTGGCCTGCCTGGGCGGCCACCTGGGCAATGCCGGAGCCCATGGCGCCGGCGCCGACGACGGCAACTTTGGTTTGAGTATCCAGTGCCGGCATGGCTTATTTCCCCTTGAAGTTCGGCGTGCGTTTTTCCATGAAGGCGGCAACGCCCTCACGGTAGTCTTCGGTCTGTCCCGCCATGCGCTGCAGATCGCGCTCCAGATTGATCTGCTCTTCAAAGGTGTTGCTGGCGCTGGCGTGCAGTGCCCGCTTGATCAGTGCAAGGCCCTTGGTCGGTTGGGTCGCGAAATGGCGGGCAAGTTTCATGGTCTCTTCCATGAGTTGCTCGTTATCAACGCAACGCCAGATCATGCCCCAGTTCTCGGCCTGCTCGGCGCTGATCTTGTCGCCCAGAAGTGCCATGCCTTTGGCTCTGGCCATGCCCGCTACCCGGGGCAGAGTCCAGGTGCCGCCGGAATCAGGTACCAGCCCCAGTTTGCAGAAGGCCTGAACGAAATTGGCTGAGCGGGCGGCGAGGGTGATGTCGCAGGCCAGGGCAATGTTGGCACCTGCGCCAGCCGCCACACCGTTAACGGCACACAGAACGGGCATTGGCAGATCCCGCAGGCTGCGCATCAGCGGGTTGTAGTAGTTCTCAAGGGAAGCGCCAAGGTCCGGCATTTCCTGATCTGGAGAGACGCTGCGGTCGGAGAGATCCTGACCCGCGCAAAAGCCCCGGCCGGAGCCGGTGATGACCAGTACCCGAACAGACTCATCCTTGCGCACGGTGCTGATGGCATCGCGCATGCGTTCGTGCATTTCGACATTGAAACTGTTCAGGTTGTCCGGACGGTTCAGGGTAAGCAGAGCCACGCCCTGATCGATTTCAAGAAGAATGCTCGGCTGAGTCATGGCGGTGTTGTCCTGTTGTTTGTTGTAGGGGGATAGCGTGAAAGGTGTCCTTGATCGGCACGGTGCTATCGATCGTGGAAAATGAGTATATCTTAGAATTGATACTCGTCAAGGATTATGCTGGCCATGTTTTGTATCACTTTAGTCCAGTGTGGCAGCGTGGAATTTCTATGTTGCTGAAAAGTCGATAAAAATTATCAAGATCTTTTGTGTTGGCCGGAGAACAGCGTTGAATCCTGCCCTGGAAACAGCTTGCAGGCTATGAAAAAGCTCCAGGAAAAGGATAATGTGATACAGAAAATGAATCACAATGACTTTTCGGGTCCCACGTTTTGCTCCGATGTATCCCGGAACGCTGCAGGGCCCTGCCAACCAGGAGATCGCTATGCCCAGCTACAGTATAGAAGGCGTTGTTCCCGTCGTTCACCCGTCTGCCTATGTGCATCCCACAGCCGTTCTGATTGGCGATGTGTGGATTGGCCCGGATTGTTACGTGGGCCCGGCGGCTTCACTGCGTGCGGATTTCGGTCGGATCGTTCTCAAGCAGGGATCCAATGTCCAGGATACCTGCGTGATGCATGCCTTCCCGGGCATGGACACGGTGGTCGAGAAGAATGGCCATGTCGGGCACGGGGCGATTCTACACGGCTGCATTGTCGGCGAGGATGCCATGGTAGGAATGAATGTGGTGATAATGGACGAGGCCCATATTGCGCCGCGCTCTATCGTAGGCGCCTGCGCTTTCGTAAAGGCAAAGTTTACTTGCGAGCCAGGCTCACTGATCGTTGGTTCTCCAGCCAAAGTGATGCGGATGCTCAGCGACAAGGAGATTGCCTGGAAGAA
Source organism: Marinobacter flavimaris (assembly GCF_045057155.1). Taxonomy (NCBI): domain Bacteria; kingdom Pseudomonadati; phylum Pseudomonadota; class Gammaproteobacteria; order Pseudomonadales; family Marinobacteraceae; genus Marinobacter; species Marinobacter flavimaris. The sequence continues at coordinate 2,395,424 of NZ_CP171359.1, read as the reverse complement.
GAAGGGCACCGAAGAATACCAGCGACTGACGCTTCGTTCTCTGGCAAGCCTCGAGGAGGTCCAGCCACTGTCAGAAGCCGAGACGGATCGGCCCCGTTTGGACGCCAGCGGTTACAAGCCCAAATACGAGCAGTCCGAATAGATGGTTTGGCGCCGGATACGGGAAATCGCTTTTAGAGTCCGGCGTCCTTGACGTTCTCCATAACCACAAACGTGCTGGTTTGCAGCACGTGGGGCAGGGCCGAGATTTCCTCCCCAAGAACCTGCCGGTATTCCTGCATGTTGCGGGTTCGGACTTTTAACAGGTAGTCGAAGTTCCCGGCAATCATGTGGCACTGCTCCACCGCCGAGACGCTCTGAACAGCTTTGTTGAAGGCGGTCAGGGCGCCGCTGCTGGTGTCGTTCAGGGTAACCTGTGCGAAGGCAATGTGGCTGAGACCAAGTTTGGTCTGGTTAACCAGGGCCGTGTAACCGGTGATGTAGCCGTGCTCCTCAAGCCGGCGCATCCGCACCTGACATGGCGTTTTGGAAAGGCCCACCCGGGACGCAAGCTCGGTTACCGTGATTCGGGAGTTCTTCTGTAGCTCGCGAATAATGGATTGGTCTATTCGATCCAATTCGGCCATGTTGTCTGTTCCAGGTTAAATTAACGGCTAAATCATATGGCAAATATAATCGAAACTCCTCTAATCCGAAACTATATGGTCTAAGTGACTTTCCGGCCTTGCGTATACTGGTAGGTTCATCAGCCCAGTAAGAACGTTTACCAAGTCCGGAGAGTTTCGATGACCGATTCCCGCGCATTACAAAAACAAACCCTGCTGGAACAGCTTGCCGATGTCCTCCAGAACCAGGCGTCCGATAACGACGACTCCCTTGAACTCCGGGAGATCGTGGCCCGGATGGTGGAGGAGTCCCGATCCTGGGATGACGACCTCCACGGCGAACTGGTCCGGAGTTTCGGCGACTCGATTGGCGGGCGCTATGCCCAGGTGTTCAGTGGCGGGTTCCCTTCGGCCTACCGGGCGAGGTTTCCGGTGTCAGAGGCACTTGCCGATATTGAGCAGATCCAGTCCATTGCCGTCAGCACCGATGTGCCCATGCGGTTCTACCAACCCAGAGATCCTTCCGAAACCGGATTCCACTTCAAGCTCTACAGCGAAGGCCAGCCGGTTATCCTGTCAGATGTGATTCCGATTCTGGAGAACCTGGGTATGCGGGTTCTGGGCGAGCACCCATACCGGGTTCGTCGACGGGATGGCGAAAATTTCGGCGTCAGTGATTTTACCGTCGAACTCCACGACCGGTGCCGGCAAGCCGACCTGAGAGCTGCAAGGCCGCTGATCCAGTCGGCGTTCCGGGAGATCTGGAACGGCTTTGCAGAAAACGACGATTTCAACCAGCTGATCATGCTCTGCGGCCTGAGCTGGCGGGAAGTGGCGCTGATCCGAGCCTATGCCCGTTACGTGAAACAACTGCGATTCGGGTTCAGCCAGCCGTTCATTGCAGAAACCCTGGCCCGGCATCCGGATATCACTTCGCGGCTCGTGGCGTTCTTTTTCAATCGGTTCGAGCCCGGGGTAAAAGGACGTAAGTCCAGGACAGAAAAGCTTGAGGCAGAGCTGCGGGATTCGCTGGAAGCGGTGGCGAGCCTCGATGACGACCGCATTCTGCGGCGTTTCTTCATGCTCATTCGGGCAACGCTGAGAACCAACTATTTCCAGGTCCGGGAGGATGGCGGGTTTCCGTCCTATCTGTCGCTCAAGCTGGATCCGTCGTCGATTCCTGACATACCGCGCCCAAGGCCAAAGTTCGAGATTTTTGTGTATTCGCCCCGAATCGAAGGCGTGCATCTGCGTGCCGGGCCAGTCGCGCGGGGTGGCCTTCGCTGGTCCGACCGGATTGAGGATTACCGTACGGAGATCCTTGGCCTGGTGAAGGCCCAGCAGGTCAAGAACTCGGTGATCGTGCCTGCAGGCGCGAAGGGTGGCTTCGTGGTGAAGCAGCCGCCCAGGGATGGCTCTCGGGAGGCCGTTCGCGAAGAAGGGGTTTCCTGCTATCAGACCTTCATAAGGGGGCTGCTGGATATCACTGATAACCTTGATGACGGCCAGGTAGTCCCTCCTGCCAATGTCGTTCGCTATGACAGTGATGACACCTATCTGGTGGTCGCCGCCGACAAGGGCACAGCCACGTTTTCCGATATCGCCAACGCACTGGCGGCAGAGTACAACTTCTGGCTGGGCGATGCCTTTGCCTCCGGGGGCAGTGAGGGCTACGACCACAAGAAAATGGGTATCACCGCCCGGGGCGCCTGGGAGTCGGTGAAACGGCACTTCCTGGAAAAAGGCACCGATACCCAGAGCGATGAGTTCACCGTGGTCGGTATTGGCGATATGGGTGGCGATGTATTCGGCAACGGCATGCTCCTATCCGACCGAATTCGACTTATCGGTGCATTCAATCACCAGCATATTTTTGTCGACCCGGATCCGGATGCTGCGGCCTCGTTTCGCGAGCGAGAGCGGCTTTTCAAACTGTCCGGCTCATCCTGGGCCGATTACGATACCCAGCTGATCAGCGACGGGGGCGGTGTTTTCTCCAGGTCCATGAAGTCTATTCCTGTGTCGTCGCAGATGCGCAAGGTGTTGGGCATCAAGGCACGCAGCCTGTCGCCTGCGGATCTGATCAGCGCTTTGTTGAAAGCGCCGGTAGACATGCTCTGGAACGGTGGTATCGGGACCTATGTGAAGGCGCCTTCAGAGTCCCATGAGGATGTTGGCGACAAAACCAACGATGCGCTTCGAATCGACAGTAACGAACTGCGATGCAAGGCATTGGGAGAAGGCGGGAACCTGGGTGTTACCCAGAAGGCCCGCATCGACTTCGCCCGTCGTGGCGGCTCCGTGAACAGTGATTTTATCGATAACGCCGGTGGCGTCGACTGCTCGGACCATGAGGTGAACATCAAGATTCTGCTGAATGACCTGGTGCACCGACAGCTGATGTCGCTTCCGGAGCGAAACCGGATGCTCAGGGCCATGACGTCTGAGGTGGCCGAACTGGTGCTGCGCAACAATTACCGACAGGCGATGGCGCTGAGTCTTGCCCAGAACCCCGCAGTTGCCACCGCAGACCAGTACGAACGGCTGATGCGCAGGCTGGAGACAGAAGGCAAACTGGACCGCAGTCTCGAATTTCTTCCGTCGGATGAAGAATTGCAGGCTCGCCGTGAGCACGGCGGCGGCCTGACACGCCCTGAACTGGCGGTACTGGTTTCCTACGCAAAAATTGAACTCAAGCAGGCCCTGGTCGCATCACCGATCGTCCATGACCCGCGATTCAATTCTGCACTGCACTCGGCTTTCCCGGCCTCTCTGCTGGCCGCCTTCCCGGAAGCGGTGGGGGCCCATCCCCTGCGTGCAGAAATCTCGGCCACCCAGATTGCCAACGACATGGTAAATCGCATGGGGATCACCTGGTTTGACCGGATACGCAGCGCTACCGGGGCTGATGCTGGACGGATTGCCTCGGCCTACCTGATCTCCCTGCGAATACATGACGTAGACGCCCATTGGGAGAGTATGGAATCACTGGATGGAAAAATTGACGCCGGCGTTCAGGCAGACCTGTTCGCCGATGCCATCCGGTTGGTGACCCGAAGCACCAGCTGGCTCTTGCAGAACCGCCGGCAGGCGCTGGACCCGGTTTCCTGTATCGACCATTACCGGGCTCCCATGGCGGATGTGCTGGCTTCAAAAAGCCGACTTGAATCGGTGATTCCTGCAAGTCGCTGGTATGAACGCTATGCTGAATACTGTGAGCGGATGGTTCCGGAAGATCTTTCCGCCTGGTGCGCTTCCGCGGAAAGCCGTTACTGGCTGATGGACATGGTCGAGATCGCCCGTCAGCTGGACGAAAAGCTGGAGTCGGTGGCCTGGGTGTATTTCACGCTCGGTGAAAGCCTGAACCTGACCTGGTTGGACCGGCAAATGCGGGCCTTCCGGGCAAATGGCCACTGGCAAGTGTTGGCGACCATTCATTTCAGGGACGAGCTGGATCATCAGTTACGGAATCTCACGCTAAGCGTGTTTTCCGAGCCCGTTGATGGCGATGGAACGCCGGAGAAGCGGATTGAGGCGTGGCGGGGGAACAAGCGGATGTTACTCGCCCGCTGGGAGCGGATGCTGAACGACATGCAGGCCGCCAATGATGTGGATTGTGCCGTTTTCTCAGTCGCTCATGGAGTGCTCAGAGAGCTGGCATTGAAAGCCGCATAGCAGGACTACGACAGGCAAGGTGACTGAAAATCACGTTTTTTGGAGAAAATTATTAATTTTTTGTGATGTATTAAAGACGTAATGGCACGCTTGCCTTGAATTTATAGCGAAATAGTCTTTGTCGATCTCGGTAGAATGCCGGAGAGACAAACAACTAAGAGGGTACAACTATGAGACCGCAGCAATCACAGACGCCCGAGCTTGTCGATAGTCGGCAGGCGATTCGTGATTATTATCTCGCTGACGAGCACAAGGTTATCCACGAGATGATTGCTGGTGCCCAGTTGTCCCAGGCCGAGCGCGACGCCATTTCCGCTCGTGCGGCTGAACTGGTACGCGGCGTTCGCAAGAATGCCAAGTCCACCATCATGGAAAAATTCCTGGCGGAGTATGGCCTGACGACCAAGGAAGGCGTTGCCCTGATGTGTCTGGCCGAGGCGCTGTTGCGCGTGCCTGACAACACCACCATCCACGAGCTGATCGAAGACAAGATCACCTCCGGTGCCTGGGGCACCCACGTGGGCAAGGCGTCCTCTGGGCTGATCAACACCGCCACCGTTGCCCTGCTGATGACCAGCAACCTGCTCAAGGATTCCGAGCGCAACACCGTGGGTGAAACCCTGCGCAAGCTGCTCAAGCGCTTCGGCGAGCCGGTTATCCGTACTGTGGCCGGTCAGGCGATGAAAGAGATGGGGCGACAGTTCGTTCTGGGTCGCGATATCGATGAAGCCCAGGATGAGGCCAAGGAATACATGGCCAAGGGTTACACCTATTCCTACGACATGCTGGGCGAAGCTGCCCGCACCGATGATGACGCCAAGCGTTATTACGACTCCTACTCCAACGCCATCGACAGCATTGCCAAGGCGAGCAAGGGCGATGTCCGCAAGAACCCCGGCATCTCGGTCAAGCTCTCCGCCCTGCTGGCCCGTTACGAGTACGGCAACAAAGAGCGGGTCATGAACGAGTTGCTGCCCCGGGCCCGCGAACTGGTCAAAAAGGCCGCGGCTGCGAATATGGGCTTCAATATCGATGCCGAGGAGCAGGATCGTCTGGATCTGTCTCTGGATGTGATTGAGGAGCTGGTGGCGGATCCCGAGCTTGCAGGCTGGGATGGCTTTGGCGTGGTTGTTCAGGCGTATGGCAAGCGCTCCTCTTTCGTACTCGACTGGCTCTACGGGCTGGCGGAGAAGTACGACCGCAAGTTCATGGTGCGTCTGGTGAAAGGCGCCTATTGGGATGCTGAAATCAAGCGTGCCCAGGTTATGGGTCTGAACGGGTTCCCCGTGTTTACCCGCAAGGCCTGCAGTGACGTCTCTTTCCTGTCCTGCGCCACCAAGCTGTTGAACATGACGAACCGGATTTACCCACAGTTCGCCACCCACAACGCGCATTCGGTATCTGCCATTCTCGAAATGGCCAAGACCAAGGGTGTGGACAACTACGAATTCCAGCGCCTCCACGGCATGGGCGAATCCCTGCACAATGAGGTTCTGAAGGTCAGTGGTGTGCCCTGTCGCATTTATGCGCCGGTTGGCCCGCACAAGGATCTTCTGGCGTACCTGGTGCGTCGTTTGTTGGAGAACGGTGCCAACAGCTCCTTCGTGAACCAGATTGTGGACAAGCGCATCACACCGGAAGAGATTGCCAAGGATCCGATTGTCAGCGTTGAGGAGATGGGCAATAACATTTCCAGCAAGGCGATCGTGCACCCGTTCAAGCTGTTTGGCGATCAGCGTCGCAACTCCAAAGGCTGGGATATTACCGATCCGGTCACGGTTAACGAGATCGAGAAAGGTCGCGGAGCCTACAAAGACTATCGCTGGAAAGGTGGTCCGCTGATTGCGGGTGAGGTGGCCGGTACCGAAATCCAGGTGGTACGTAACCCGGCCGATCCGGATGATCTGGTTGGCCACGTCACCCAGGCCTCCGATGCTGATGTAGACACCGCGATTACCTCAGCGGCGGCCGCGTTCGAGAGCTGGTCCGCCAAATCGGCTGAAGAGCGTGCTGCCTGCGTTCGCAAGGTGGGCGACCTGTACGAGGAGAACTACGCCGAGTTGTTCGCGCTCACTACCCGTGAAGCGGGCAAATCCCTGCTGGATGCGGTTGCTGAGATCCGTGAAGCGGTCGATTTCTCACAGTACTACGCCAACGAGGCCATCCGCTATAAAGACAGCGGCGATGCCCGCGGCGTGATGTGTTGTATTTCGCCCTGGAACTTCCCGCTGGCGATCTTCTCCGGGCAGATTCTGGCCAACCTCGCGGCAGGTAACACCGTGGTGGCGAAGCCGGCTGAGCAGACATCCTTGCTGGCTATTCGCGCCGTGGAACTGATGCATCAGGCGGGTATCCCGAAGGATGCCATCCAGTTGGTGCCGGGTACCGGCGCAACCGTGGGTGCAGCCCTGACCTCCGATTCGCGGGTGAGCGGCGTGTGCTTTACCGGTTCTACCGCTACTGCCCAGCGCATTAACAAGGTCATGACCGAGAACATGGCGCCGGACGCGCCGCTGGTGGCAGAGACCGGTGGTCTGAACGCGATGATCGTGGACTCCACGGCATTGCCGGAGCAGGTCGTCCGTGACGTGCTGGCGTCTTCGTTCCAGAGTGCCGGTCAGCGGTGTTCCGCCCTGCGTATGCTCTATGTGCAGAGAGACATTGCCGATGGCCTTCTGGAAATGCTCTACGGTGCAATGGAAGAGCTCGGCATCGGCGATCCCTGGCTGCTGTCCACGGATGTGGGCCCGGTGATCGACGAGAACGCCCGCAAGAAGATCGTGGACCACTGCGAGAAGTTCGAGCGCAACGGCAAGTTGCTGAAGAAAATGACAGTCCCCGAGAAAGGCCTGTTCGTTTCGCCGGCAGTTCTCAGCGTCAGTGGTATTGAGGAGCTGGAAGAAGAAATCTTCGGGCCAGTCCTGCACGTGGCCACGTTCGAGGCGAAGAACATCGACAAGGTGGTGGACGACATCAACGCCAAGGGCTACGGCCTGACGTTTGGCATCCACAGCCGTGTTGATCGCCGCGTCGAGCGTATTACCAGCCGGATCAAGGTGGGTAACACCTATGTGAACCGCAACCAGATCGGTGCCATCGTGGGCTCCCAGCCATTCGGTGGTGAAGGCCTGTCTGGCACCGGTCCAAAGGCCGGTGGTCCGCAGTACGTCCGTCGTTTCCTGAAAGGTGAAACGGTCGAGCGCGAGGCGGATTCGAACGCCAGGAAGGTGGATGCCAAGCAGTTGCAGAAGCTCATCGGGCAGCTGGACAAACTGAAGACGTCCAGGCCTGAAGCTCGTATGGACGCAATCCGGCCCATCTTTGGCAATGTTCCGGAGCCACTGGACGCTCACGTGGAAGCGCTACCCGGGCCAACGGGTGAGACCAACCGCCTGTCCAACCATGCCCGTGGCGTGGTGCTGTGTCTGGGACCGGACAAGGAAACCGCTCTGGAGCAGGCGGGTACCGCGTTGTCACAGGGCAACAAGGTGGTGGTGATTGCACCGGGCACCCAGGATGTGGTCGATCAAGCGAATAAGGCCGGGCTGCCGATTGTTGGCGCCGAGGGTCTGTTGGAGCCGGAAGCACTGGCAACCATCGATGGCTTCGAGGCGGTAGTCAGCTGTGGCGATCAGCCCCTGCTGAAAGCCTATCGCGAGGCACTGGCCAAGCGTGATGGTGCGTTGCTACCGCTGATCACTGAGCACACGCTGGATCAGCGATTTGTGATCGAACGCCACCTATGTGTCGACACAACGGCCGCGGGCGGTAACGCCAGTCTGATTGCCGCCTCGGAATAATCGGCGGTAATCGGTACCATGCGCGCCCGGCGTCAGTCAGTCCTGATGTCGGGCGCGCCTGTTTTCAGACGTTGGTTAAACAGCATCCGGCGGCCTTCGGCCTCGGCAACGTCCGAAAGATAGAAACTGACCGATGACCCCGGCCCCCTCTGGGCCAGAAGGCCCGCATCGAGAGCGCTCAGGCAGCCGATTTTCGGATAGCCGCCAATGGTCTGCCGGTCTTTCATCAGAACAATGGGCTGACCGTCTTTCGGTACCTGAATAGCCCCATAGGCAATCCCCTCCGAGACAATCCCGTCCAGATCCGAATAGATGGCATCACCTTTCAGTCGATACCCCATGCGATCGATATTCTGGCTGATTTCGTAATCGCACGAGAAAAACTTCTCCCGCTGAACTATAGAGAAGCTCCGATACTGATAGCCGGGAATAACCCCCAGGCGCAGGTGTTGTTGATAATCGGGGACTTCCGGCTCGGGAAGAAAAGCTTCAACAAACGATGCGTTTTTCTCAAACTCCAGCGTATCGCCCTTGGCCAGTTTCGCGCCTTTGCCATCCAGGCCGCCCAGGCCCTCGCGTGCCACGGTGGCGCAACTGCCAAGCTTCATGGCTGGCTTGAATCCGCCGCTGACCGCCAGGTAGGCCCGCAAGCCGTTCACAGGCGTGGTGAAGTCCAGTCTGTCGCCCTTATTGATGTGATGGGTGCGCCAGGGCGCAATGGCCTGATCGTTGATACGGGCGCCCAGATCGCCGCCGGTAATGGCAATGCAGGCCTCATGGTTCGCCTTCAGGCTGAACCTGCCAAAGGTGATTTCGATCTGTGGGGCATCGAGATCATTGCCCAGCAGGCGGTTCGCCCAGAAAAATGCAAACTCGTCCATGGGGCCGCCGGTGGTCACGCCCATATGCTGGTAGCCGTGGCGGCCGGCATCCTGAACAAGGGCCAGCATTCCGGGTTCGAGGACTTCAAAGCTCATCGAGGTTGCCTCCCAGCTCCAGGAATTCGTCCCGGCTTATGGCGCGAAAGCGCACCTGATCGCCGACCTGTACCAGGGCCAGAGAGTCGCTGTCCCAATCCACCATTTTCTGCGGCGTGCGGCCAATGATTTGCCAGCCACCCGGTGTGCAGCTCGGGTAGATTGCGGTTTGGGTGCCTGCGATACCGACGCTGCCGGTAGGGACTTTCAGTCGGGGCGTGGATTTCCGCGGAATGGCAATCCGTTCGTCGGTACTTCCCAGGTAGGCAAACCCCGGAGCGAAGCCGATGGCGTAGACCTGATAAAGCTGTTCACTGTGAATGCGAACGACCTCGTCCCGGGACAGGCCGGCATGCTCGCAGACATCCTCCAGGTCCAGACCCACTTCGCGATCATAGTAGACGGGCAGCTCGACAATGCGGGCGGAGTCGTCTCCGTTGGAGCCATCGTCGCCAGAGTCTATCGCTGAGCGCAACCGGCGTGTGATGGCAAAACGGTCAGCCTGCTCCAGATCCCAGGTCACCAGGATCGACGTGTAAGACGGCACCAGGTCGATGATGAGGTCTGACATGTCACGGCGCAGCCGATCGGTGGCCTGTTTGACCAGGCCAGCGGATTCCGCCCCGATCTGGTCGCCAAAATACACCATGCAGGTGTTTTCGTTGACCGACTCGATCCTCATAGCGCTTCCACGACCTGTCGCATATGCCGTGCAGCGTCGACGGCATGGTAGCTGTCGCCGTGAATACAGATGGTATCGGCCTTGATCGGAATATGTTTGCCCGAGATCGAGGTGACCGTTCCTTCGCGGATAATCTGGGTGACCTGCGCCTCAATGGCTTCGGTTGTCTCGTGCACGGCACCACGAACCGACCGTTTTACCAGTCTGCCCTCGTCGCTGTAGGCGCGATCAGAGAACGCCTCGAACCAGACCTCGATGCCATATTCGTCCGCGCGATCCTTGACCTGTTGCCAGTCCGGCGTTGCCATGACCACCAGGGGGCACTTTGGTGCGTAGGAGCGAACAGCGGACATAACCACGGACAAGGTGGTGTTATCGACCATCATCCGGTTATACAGGGCGCCGTGGGGCTTCACGTAGGAGATGGAAGTGCCATGTACCTGGCAGATGCCGTTGAGCGCCGCCATCTGGTAAACCAGGATAGCCTTGAGCTCGTCCGGGCGGCAGTCCATGTCCCGACGGCCGAAACCGAGCAGGTCCGGGTAGCCGGGGTGGGCGCCGATGGTAACGTTCTGGGCCAGGGCCAGCTTGACCGTGTGATCCATGGTCAGCGGGTCGGATGCGTGAAACCCGCAGGCAATACTGGCCATATCAATGTAGGGCATGACTTCGGCATCCATGCCCTTGGTCCAGGTGCCGAAGCTCTCGCCCATGTCGCAGTTGAGTTTCATTGTGTACCTCCGAAAAACGTTGTGTCCTGCATTATCCCTGGCTCATGGTCTGGGGCAGGTAGGTGACAATCTCAGGGAACCAGCCGATCAGGAAAAGTGCTGCCATGATCAGCAGGAAGAACGGCAGGGCTGCCCGGGCCACGTACAGTATGTCTTTACCTGTCAGAGCCTGGATGACAAACAGGTTGAAGCCCACCGGGGGCGTAATCTGTGCCATCTCTACCACCAGCACAATAAAGATCCCGAACCAGAGCAAGTCGATGCCGGCCTGCTGAACCATCGGCATGACAACCGCCACGGTCAGAACCACAACCGAAATCCCGTCGAGGAAACAGCCAAGCAGGACGAACAGCACTGTCAGGCCGATCAGCAGCTCGAACGGTGACAGGGACATGCTGCCGATCCAGGCAGCCAGCTCCCTTGGGATGCCCAGGAAGCCCATGGCTAGGGTCAGAAAGTGGGCACCAACCAGAATCAGGCCGATCATGCAGGAACTTTTCACGGCTCCCAACAGGCTGTCCTTGAAGCTCTGAATGCTCAGTGAACCGGTTGCGGCCGCAATGATAAGGGCACCAAAAACGCCCAGGGCGGCAGCCTCTGTTGGTGTAGCGAAGCCGGTATAGATCGAACCCAGTACGAAAATGATCAGGCCAACGATCGGGAGCAGCATACGGAGTGCCTTGATCTTGACCGAGAACGTGAGGTTTTCCTTTTTGGTGGTCGGCAGCTGGTCCTTGTTGAGCTTGGCCCAGATCATGGTGTAACCCATAAACATGGCGACCAGCATCAGGCCGGGCAGGGCGCCGGCGATAAACAGGCGGCCAATGGAAACTTCCGCGGCCACGCCATAAACAATCAGAATAATGGAGGGCGGAATCAACAGCCCCAGCGTGCCGGAGCCAGCCAGAGTACCTACCGCCATCTTGTCGCTGTAACCCTGGGCTTTCAGTTCTGGCAGGGTCATTCGGCCAATGGTTGCGGCCGTGGCAGCTGAGGAGCCGGAAACTGCCGCAAAAATGCCACAGCTCAGAATATTCACATGGAGGAGCTTGCCGGGCAGTCCGCCCATCCAGGGGGCCAGACCCTTGAACAGATCCTCGGAAAGTCGGGTACGAAACAGAACCTCGCCCATCCAGATGAACATGGGCAGGGCCGTCAGGGACCAACTGGTACTGGCGCCCCAGCTCGATGTGGCGAACAACAGGCCGATCTGATCGTTGCCTGAGAGCAGCAGGCCCAGAACGCCAATGCCAACCAGCGTCAGAGACACCCACACGCCCACCGCGAGCATCAGGATCATCGCCACGGCCAGTACAATGGAGAGAAACGCGATATCCATTACACGTCCTCCAGGTTCAGCTCGTCTTCATGCTGCTGATAGGACGGTGTGCGCTTGCGAATCACAGCAACCAGATCGTCCAGGATGGCAATGTTGAGTGCGGTCATCCCCAGTGCAACCGGAACCTGCGGGATCCAGATGGGAACGGGAATATAGCCGTGGGAGACCTCCTCGAAAATGTAGGATTCCCAGACCATGTGCCAGCAATAGAATGTCATATAGCAGGCGAGTGCGAACCCGAAAATAAGTACGACCAGCTCCTGCCAGAATCTCGGCCGTGCCGACCACTTCTGGATAACCAGGGTGACCCGGATATGGCCGCCGTTATGAAAGGTGTAGGCAAGACCGAAGAAGGTGGATGCTGCAAGCGCCCAGCCGGACACGTCTTCCGCTGATGGAATGATAAAGCCGAACAGGCGGCCGACGATCTGCGCCAGGATGACGACCATGATCAGGGCGATGCAGAAACCAGCAGCGTAGCCGGATGCCAGATAAAATTTCTCTCGAAGAGAGTTCATAACGGATGCCTCCCGGAACAGCCTCCCGATATTCGGGAGGCTTCCGTTGAGTGAACTTTTAGCGGTAGTTGGAGAGGATAGCGCCGACTTCTTCCGGTGCTTCCTGTTTCCACTCTTCCACCATGATGTCGCCGATCTTCTGGAGTTCGGCCATCAGTTCATCAGACGGTTCGGAGACCGTGATGCCATTTTCCGCCAGAGTGGCGGTGTCTTCAGCGGCGGTCTTGCGAACGCCTTCCCAGCCTTTGGCCTCGGCCGCAGCGGCCGCATCCAGGATCACCTGGCGCTGTTCATCGCTCAGGCGACGGAAAGCACGCTTGTTGACGACCACAACGTTCTTGGGAATCCAGGCCTTGATATCGGTGTAGTGGGAAAGATAATCCCAGGCCTGCCCGTTGGCGCCTGTCGACGGTGAGGTGATCATGGCATCAATAATGCCGGTGCTGAACGCCTGCGGGATCTCGGGCACCTGAACCGTTGTCGGGGTTGTGTTCATCAGGTCAGCGAGACGCGAAGTGGAAGGGCTGTAAGCCCGCATCTTCAGGCCTTGCAGGTCTTCCAGGGTGTTGACCGGGGCTTTGGTATACAGGCTCTGGGCGGGCCATGGCACGGTGTAAAGCAGGGTCATGCCTTCCTTGTCCAGCTGCTTTTCGATCTGGGGCTTGGCGGCTTCCCAGAGTCTTTTGGCATCTTCGAAGCTGGTTGCCAGGAACGGAATGTTGTCGTGTTTGAACACCGGATGGGTGTTGCCCATGATGCCGATGAAGATTTCACCCAGCTGCACCTGACCGGTTCTTACTGCCCGGGGAATTTCCGGGTGCTTGACCAGGGAGGCACCGGAATGAACGGTGATGGTGAGGTCACCATCGGTGCCGTTTTTAATGTCCTCGGCAAAACCGTAGGCAATCTGGGTAGGCAGGTTGGCATCGCCGTAAGGCGTTGGCATGTGCCATTGCTGAGCCTGAACGGATGAAGTCAGCAGCGCCCCGGTAACCAGGGTGGCTGTGGCGAGTTTTTTGAACATAACGAATCTCCCGTGTTTCTGTTTTTTTATCGTTTCAGTTGAACGGCGGCTTCAGAGTACCGCCAGTTCTTCATTCAGCCGCTCGGTAAGCAGCATTTTTCCCGGTACATGGGTTATTGCGAAAGGCAGGCGAGCGTTCTCGAGGGCCAGTTGCGGGGTAACCCCGCAGGCCCAGAACAGCGGAAGTTCGCCCGGCCTGATCGTTACCGGATCTCCAAAATCAGGCTGGTTAACGTCCTCAATGCCAATGAGCGCCGGATCGCCGATATGAACCGGTGCACCGTGGGCCTTTGGCAGGCGGGTCGTAATCTGTATCGCGCGGATTGCATCCGCACCATTGAACGGGCGCATGGAGACCACCATGTTGCCACTGAACGGGCCGGCGGGCCGGGTAGCGATATTCGAGCGGAACATTGAAACGTTCCGTCCCTCGTCCACGTTCCGCACCGAGAGGCCGGCCCTGATCAGGGCATCTTCAAACGAGAACGAGCAACCCAGGACAAAGGTCACCAGGTCGTCCTGCCAGAGGCTTTTGAGATCCGTGACTTTCTCCGCCCGCTCGCCATTCCGGAATACCTGGTATTCAGGTACATCGGTCCGGATATCCAGATCGTGTCCAAGGTCGGGAAGGGCCGGATCTCCGGGTTGAGACATGCCGATCAGGGGGCAGGCAACCGGGTTATTCTGACAGTATAGGAGAAAATCGCCGGCCCATTCGGACGGCAGGATGACCACGTTCCCCTGAAGCAGGCTGTTGGCCTGGCCACTTGTAGGCGCTGTGTGGTCGCCCGAACGAATGCGAGCGCGTAATTCTGAGGCCTGATCAAGCAGGTTGTTCTTGAAATCGGAATACGCACCGGTGTGCATGACGGTAACCCCTGATTGAAATTGTCTTTTACAACTAAATTTCAGGGTATACCGGCTGGTGAAAAAGTCTAATTATCGTTTTTTAGGTCTTGCGATAACTTTTCGTGATGTGTGGTCCGGTCGTATTCGTCGGAGACCATCACTCCAAGGTTCGCTGCCAACTCTGCAATCGGGTTGAAGGGTGCCCCGGAATAGGAGGCTGTGAAGGCGAGTTCTGAGGGCGTCCATGAGGTATTGAGCTGGACCAGGCGGCCGCTTTGCAGTTCGTGCTTGATCACGCTTAGTGGAAGCGTTGAAATACCAATGCCATCAAGGGTCAGCTGCCGGCAGGCTGCCAGTGAACTTGACGAATAGAAGCGCGCTGGAAGGTCGTCCAACTCACTGAATTTCTGGCTGATTTCAGCAAAGGGTTTGGTATTTCGGGCATAGGTAATGACGGGCCACTCGGCGAGCTCTTTTAGTTCCAGAAGCTTGTCTGGAAGATTCAGCTCCGGGCTGGCTACCCAGATCAGCGGGAAACTGCAGAGCGACCGATTCTCAATTTTCGGCTCAGATACGGGGCCCATCAGGAAGGCCAGATCCAGGCTGCGATCCAGCAAGCCGGATCGGAGGTTGCCGGAGACATCCACCGTGATTTCCACATCCAGATTGGGGGCCGTTTCGTGCAGTTCCCGGAAAAAACGCGGCAGCCAGGAGTGCACAATGGTTTCGGAAACCCCGAGCCGGAGAATGCCGGAGAGCGAGGCTCCCCGGTCTGCGCGCTTGCGCAGTTGCTGGGCCATGAAGACAATTTTCTCGGCATAGGGCAGTAGCTCCTGCCCCTTGCTCGTAAGTTTGCTGTGCCCGGACTCGCGCTCGAACAGCCTGACGCCAAGCTCGTCTTCAAGAGCTGCGATACGGTTGGAAATGGCCGGCTGGGTGGTGTGCTGGTGCTCGGCAGCCTTGCGAAAGCTACCCAGCGTGGCAACCCAGATAAAGGTCTCCAGACGCTTGAAGTTCATTGATTCCCGGACCTCAGAGGGGCCTACAGCGCAGCGTAGCGCTCGTGAAGGATGCCAACCCTTTCGACATAGGCCTTTGTTTCGGCGTAGGGCGGTACCCCCTGGTATCGACTGACGGCGCCAGGCCCCGCGTTGTAGGCGGCGGTGGCCAGCCGGATGTCACCATTGAACCGGTCGAGCATCTTGGCCAGATAATGCACCCCGCCACGGATATTCTCGGCAGCCGCCAACGCGTTCCGTACACCCAGTTCTTCAGCCGTGCCGGGCATGAGTTGCATCAGCCCCTGGGCTCCCACCGGGGAGAGGGCTTTTTCATTGAAGGCCGATTCGGCGTGAATCACAGCGCGGACCAGCGCGGGATCAACTCCGAACTCCTGTGCCGCGGTCTGGATTTCTGAATTGAAGGGTTTGGTGAACAGCGGCGTTTTGCGCCAGTCGACGCTGGATTCCGGGTCGCAGGCGTAGCAGTGGAAACGGATAACGTCGAACTCGGCAGCAGCCGGCTGAATACTGCTGTAGGCAACCACGCCGTTGTCATCCGTATAGCGGTAGACGGTGTCGTTACCGCTGGAGGCTCTGGGCTGGCCGGCACTTTTTACGTTGGTGAATTCGACGGTGCCATCCGGGTGCACGATACGCTTGATGCCGTCCGCCAGGGCGGATGCGGACAGGGCAAGCACAAGAGCTGCGATGGATGGGATCAGAAGAGATCTGCCGATGTTCATTACTCACTCGCGAAAGATGCCGTCTGTGGCCGGCTTCAGGTATTCTTTGAATACCGCCGTTGGCTGAATTATACGGGCTTGCGGGTCGGAATAAAGCGCGCGCTGTGTCGTAAAAATGTTACGTTCTGCGTTTAATGCCGGCCAGTTCTCATTCTATGGAGAGGTCCCTCCAGAGCATCATGGTTAACCCGACCGACACACGCAACCTCGTTCTCATCGGCATGCCCGGCAGCGGCAAGAGCACGGTGGGTGTGCTGCTGGCCAAACGTCTGGGTTTCGGGTTTGTCGATACCGATTTGCTCATTCAGGAAGAAGCCGGTCGTACTCTCCAGGCAATTGTAGACCAGGATGGCTACATAGCCCTGCGTCGAATAGAAGAACAGGTGCTTCTCAAACTGGATGTCCGGCACAAGGTTATCAGCACGGGAGGCAGCGCCGTCTACAGTGAACGTGCCATGGAACATCTCAAAAGCAACGGCACCGTCGTGTTTCTCGACATCCCGCTTGAACTGGTTATCGAGCGAATCGGCGATCACAGCATGCGGGGCATTTCCCGGAGGCCGGATCAATCTTTGGACGCCCTGTTCGAAGAGCGTTTTGAACTGTATTCCCGGTATGCGGACGTGACGGTGAAAGGGGAGGGTCTCAATCAGGATCAGGTCTGTGAGGCGGTGGTCGAGAGCCTTATTTCGCCGCAATACTGAACTTCAGTATTAGCTCAAGTTAAGGTGCATCCAGACAGACCTCGCTGCTACAGTCCCATGATGTGTTGGGAGGACTTAATGATGAAGAACTGGACTTACGCACTTGCGATCGTTTTTGCTGGACTGTTTTCAGGAACGGCTCTGGCTGAAACATCACCCGAGGATTCTTCCGTGGAGTCGCTTAAGCAGGAAACCCGTGAGTTGGGTGAGGCGCTTCAGGAGTATGGTTCTGATCAGAAAGAGCAGGCCGAGGATTCGATCAACAAAACATTGTCGGCCCTGGATAAACGCATCCAGGAGCTTGAGCAACAACTCTCGAAAAACTGGGACGATATGAGCGATACCGCCCGAGAGCGGTCCCAGAAGAGCCTCGAGTCGTTGCGAGAACAGAGGGCTCGTGTCCAAAACTGGTATCAGGAACTGAAAGACAGCTCGGCATCCGCCTGGGAGAAGGCTCGAAAGGGATTTTCCGATGCCTATGAAGCGCTTTCAGAGCAATGGAACAACACCGAGGAGGAGTTGCAGGACTCGGAAAAACGCTCCGACAGCATCTGAGCTGGCCCCGCGCTGGTCAAGTCAACTCCGCCCGATCAAGACGTTTCTTCCGGTACTGGTTCGGGCGGCAGTCTCTTTCCCGCTAGATTCTCCATCAGCCGGCAGGTCACCAGGTCGCCCGTCACGTTGATGGCCGTCCGGCACATATCCAGGATTCGATCCACGCCCATGATCAGTGCGATGCCGCTGGGAGGGATGCCCACGGTTTGCAGCACCATGGCAAGGATCACGATGCCTACCCCGGGCGTGGCCGGTGAGCCGATGGACGCGCCCACAGCCATGGCGACCACGAGCGCCATACTGCCCATGCTGAGATCAATGCCGTAGACCTGTGCAAGAAAGATGGTAGCAACGGCCTGGTAGAGTGCCGTGCCGTTCATGTTGATGGTGGCGCCCAGGGGAATCACGAACTGGGAAACCGACGGCCGGACACCGAGCTTGTCTTCGGCGGTTCTTATGGAGAGCGGCATGACGGCCGCCGAGCTGGATGTGGAAAAGGCCAGCAACAGCACATCCCGGGTGTCTTTCAGGAACCGGACGGGGGATTGGCCGGCGAGCAGCTTCAGGATCAGCATGTAAACGCCCAGAAGTACCAGCAAGCCCGCAATGACGGTTGCGACATAGGATGCCATGCCCAGCATTGCCCGGAATCCCAGGGTGGTTGTGAGTTGGGCCATCAGGCCGAACACGGCAATGGGGGCACCAGCGTACGACCGTCATGCAGATTTGCTGGAGGGAATCGAGCAGGTCCAGCATGGGCCTGGATTTTTCCGGGGCCATGCTCACCAGGGCAATGCCGACAATGATGGAGAAGATCACCACCTGGAGCATCTGGCCTTCAACCATGGCATCGAGCGGGTTGCCCGGTAGCAGCCCGATCAGGGTCTTGGGCAGCTCATCCACACCCGGCATGGAGGCAACAGGCACACTGTTTTCCCCGGCCTCAACGGGAGTGCCGAGCCCTGCCATCATTCTGCCGGGGTTGATCAGGTCGCCGATCCAGAGACCTATCGATGCTGCCATGGCCGTCGTGATTACGAAAAAGCCGGTTACCCTCAGGCCCAGCTTTCGCAACTGTTCAAGGTCTTCGCTGGCGGCGAGCCCGCGAACCACCGAGGCAATTACCAGGGGGATTACGATCATCTGGATGGTGGCCAGAAACAGTTGCCCCGGGAAAGCCAGCCAGTTACCGATCAACGTCCCGGTTTCCGGTTCCACGAGTCCCACCGACGGTCCCAGGAGCGTGCCTGTAATCAACCCGAGGAACATGCCAATGAGCACCTTCAGCCAGAGCTTTCCCTGCACCAGCCCCGAGAGGTAGCTGCTGAGATGACGCAGTGGCCGTGGGTAAAAATCGCTCGTCTGGTTTGGCATTGCCTTGAATCTTCCCTGTTTCTGTTGGAGCTACCCTGAAAGCATAGCCCATGCTGGCTCTGCGTTTGTGAGGCAGATCAATCCGGCATCAGGTTGATTTCTTCGGCAGTCAGTGAGCGGTATTCGCCGGCCGCCAGGTCATCGTCCAGCCGGATATTTCCCATCCGTTCCCGATGCAGGGCCGTTACGCGATTACCGACGGCATGGAACATGCGCTTCACCTGATGGTAACGGCCTTCGTAAATGGTCACTCTGGCTTCACAGGGGCTCAGAAGATCCAGGTCAGCAGGTGAGGTGGTGAGTTGCTCGAACTCGAACCAGATGCCCTCCGCGAATCGATGAGGGGTCTCTGGAGAAATCGGATAGGCGGTGCTGACCCGGTAGACTTTCGGGATCTTGATTCGGGGCTCGGTAAGCTGGCGTGACCAGCGGCCATCATTGGTGAGAATCAGCAGGCCCGTGCTGGCGCGGTCGAGTCGTCCGGCAATGTGCAGATCCTCGCGCAGTTCTGGCGAGATCAGCTCCATCACGGTCCGATGGGTGTCGTCGAGCGTTGCACTCAGAAAACCTGCAGGTTTGTGGAGTATGAGGTAATGGCAGGCTTCAGCCTCTTGAATGATATCGCCGTCCATCCGTACGCATGAAAACCGATCCACCTCGGCAGCAGCATCGCGGCAGGTGACGTCATTTACGGCCACCCGACCGGAAGCAATCAGAAAATTGGCCTGACGGCGACTGATGTCATTCCGGTTGCTGAGAATTCGTGAAAGCTTCATGGTGTGAATCGGCTATGCTGAATGTAAACCCCCGATAATAATACGAGGAAATGCCATGCCATTCTCTGTTGATCACCTTGCCGAACTCAATTTGCTGGGCCAATTTCCTTCCACCTCGACTCAGGAAGGGCTCAAGGTTCATGCCCATTCGGCGGCTCCGGAAACTGTGAAGGCCGCCGAAAACCTGCATGCCAAGGGGCTGATCAGCCAGAAAGATGGCGGCTACCTCACGCCGTTGGGGGCAGAGGCAGTGGATCTGACCCAGAAGCTCCAGTCGATTCTCAGTAGCTCATAAAGCGCGGATGACCTGTCCGGCCTTTGAGACCCGGTGCCCTCCCGCGTTAGGGTGAGGCCATGAGCAACTGGAAGAAGTCGCCCGTCCTCTGGATGGGCGGGAGCATTGCCGCCGTTGGGCTGATAGTCGGTCTGCTTTACGCCTTCGGTGTGCATCAGCAGGTCGTTGAGCTTCTGCGCTGGTTTGATACCCAGGGGGCCTGGGCGGCTCTCCTCTTTGTCGGCATCATGGTGCTGGCCATGGTGCTGCTTCTGCCCGGGGTGTTGTTGACCACCGGAGCGGGTTTCGTGTTCGGCGTGTTGGAAGGCACAGCCTACGTGGTGGTGGGCACTACGTTGGGCTCGGCCATTGCCTTTCTGGTTGCCCGGCATTTTCTGGGTGAGCACGCCCGTGTGTACATTCGCAGCCGCGCGCGATTGTCTGTCGTCAGCAACGAAATGGCGCCTCACGGCTGGAAAATCGTACTCCTGACCCGTCTGATCCCTTTCTTCCCCGGCAAGCTGTCCAATTTTCTGTTCGGTCTCACCAACTTCTCGTTTGGCGGTTTCGTTGTCGGCACCTTTTTCGGTGTGATTCCCTTTTCCCTGCATAACGTGTATCTCGGCTCGCTTGCCGCCGACCTGTCAACTCTGGGTGTGCGGGAAACCGGCCGTTCACCCCTGGAGTGGGCCATTTACGGTGCCGGTTTCGTAGGCACGGTAATGGCCGTGGTGTTTCTCAATCGTCTCGCCCGGCGGGCACTCGCCCGTTACAAGGTCGAGACTGAGCCAACAGAACAGGAGGCAAACGAATGAGCTGGATGAAGTGGCTGCCCTGGCGTTACCTGGTAAAACGCGTGGCCCACCGCCATGGTTTCCTCGATCCGATCGCGCTGCTCGGGAAACTTCACAGTTTTGCCCAGCCTTCGGAAGTCGGCGAGCCCATCGAACTGCTCCGGGCCGGCGTGGTTTTCCATGCGCGGGGGCTGATCAACAGTCGGGTCATCCAGCACAACCTCGATTGGGTCTGGCCTTACTGGGTGGAGCGCCAGTTCGACCCCGAAGACATTGCCTTCATTCCCCGGGCATTCTCGATTACCCACATCAATCTCAGTAACCGTAACTGGACGGCCATCGGCCAGCCGGATGTGGATGAGTTGCCCGTGGTGGATCCCCGGGGGTTGCTGACACCGTTCCATGACGGCTGGTCACTGGATGCGTGGCTGCTGGCGGACGATGGCCGGTGCCTTCTGCCCTCTCGTTGCAAAACGGCCCGGCAACGCCAGGAACTTGAGGATGGTCCCTGCGTGGTCACAGAGTCCGAACTGGACGGGCTGGCCCTGACCAGTCGTTCCCGGGTGGTGGTCGAGAACGGCCGGGCGGTTTGCGAAATGGTCGTGAAGGCCCGGGCCGAGACTTCCGGCTCTCTGGTCATATCCTTGCGCCCCGCCAATCCTGAAGGAATCAGCTTTATCAACAAGGTCCGGCTGTCCGAGCAGAGAGACGCCTGGACCATAGATGGCAAGCAGGCGGTGTTTTTCAGTCGCCCGGCAGAGCGTCATCATGTGTCGAACTATCGCGAGGGTGATGTTCGGATTCATCTGCAGGACAAGGAAGACCAGTGCGAAGGGCAGTGCGACGTCGGCATGGTCACCGCAGCGGCCCTGTTCCGGGTCGAAGCAGGTGAGGAGTCGGAGCTCAGGCTCAGGGTGCCGCTGCAGGATGAGTCGGCGCCAGTTATTCGCTCTGACGGCTGGGCGGCCGCCCTTCATGGCCATGCCCGCCTGGAGTGCCCCGACGAAAACTGGCAGTTCCTCTATGACGCCGCCCTGAATTCCCTGGTGCTGCACTCTCCGGAAGATGTGTACCCCGGGCCCTATACCTACAAGCGTTTCTGGTTTCGCGATGCCGCGTTCATTATCCATGCCTTGCTCTGTGCAGGTCTTACAGATCGCGCTGAGCGGGCGCTCTACCAGTTCCCGGCGCGGCAACTGAAAAACGGCTATTTCCGCTCCCAGGAAGGGGAATGGGATGCCAATGGAGAAGTGCTCTGGATTCTGAGGCGGTTCCATGAGCTTACGGGTCGACCTCTGCACCCGGAGTGGCAGGAGCCGGTGCGCAAGGGCGCTCGCTGGATCGAGAATAAACGCCTGAGTGAAAATATCGAAGGGCCTCACGCTGGCCTTTTGCCCGCCGGATTCAGCGCCGAACACCTGGGGCCCAATGACTATTACTACTGGGACGACTTCTGGGGCATCGCCGGCCTGAAGGCCGCCGAATCACTGTTTGCCACGATTGACCGGGAAATCGGCGAGCATTTCGGCGCCGGTGCCCGGGAGTTCAGCCAGACGGTGGATCGCAGCCTGGCAACCTGCGAGCAGCGACTCAAACGACCGGGAATGCCGGCCTCGCCCTATCGCCGCCTGGATGCGGGCGCCATAGGCTCACTGGCGATGGGTTATCCGACCCAGCTGTGTGAGCCGGATGATCCCAGGTTGCTGGACTGTGCCGAATTCCTGCTCGAAAAATGCTTTGTGAAAGGGGCGTTCTATCAGGACATGATTCACTCGGGTCTTAACGCCTACCTCACCCTGCACGTGGCTCAGGTTCTCCTGCGTGCGGGCGATGCTCGATTCCTGGATCTGGTGGATGCGGTGGCTGGCCTGGCATCGCCCACCGGGCAATGGCCGGAAGCCATACATCCGGCGACCGAGGGCGGCTGTATGGGCGATGGTCACCATGTCTGGGCGTCGGCCGAGTGGGTGTTGATGGTCCGCAACTGCTTTGTCCGGGAGGAGGGAGATCGTCTCATTCTCGGAGCTGGTATCCCTCCCCGGTGGCTGGAGCAGGACAAACCAATCCGCTTCGGGCCGGCACCGACCAGTTTCGGATCCGTGTCCGTCACCATTACGCCCCGGCCGGGCGCAGCACCCGAAGTCACCTGGGAGGGTAACTGGCACGATTCCGAGCCGGCTATCGAAGTAAGGCTGCCGGAGACCCGTGCCTGACAAACTGTACTGGTCACGAAACCGGATTTCTGTATCTGTTTTGTTTGCCTGCTAACTTATAAAGTAAGCTGACTGACAAATACATCGAATCCGGTTGAGTTTCATGCGCTCACTGTTTTACTCGTTTTTCGTGCCCGCGCTGTTCGTCTGGCTGTGGAGTACTGGTTTTATCGGGGCCAAGTACGGTCTGCCCTTTGCGGAGCCGTTTACGCTGCTGCTGATCCGCATGCTGCTGACACTGGTGGTGCTTGGAGCCTTGGCCTGGGTCATGAAAACCCGCTGGCCGGGCTGGCGAGGTGCTGGGCACCTTGCGGTCACCGGGATGTTGGTGCATGGCTGCTATCTGGGCGGCGTCTACTACGCGATTCAGGACGGAATGGCGTCCGGAATTGTTTCCCTGATTGTGGGGCTGCAACCCCTGGTGACGGCTGCTGCGGCGGTGGCAATCCTCAAGGAAACAGTCAGCGGACGTCAGTGGATTGGACTTATTTTGGGGCTGGTCGGTGTGGCGCTTGTCCTCCTCGAGAAGTTCGGTATGAGTGGTCAGGCCTCCGGCTTTTCTCCCTGGAGCCTGCTTTGGGCGGGTTTTGCCCTCGCTGGAATTTCCATGGGCACGGTCTACCAGAAACGCTTCGGCGCCAGCGCGGATCTGGTGGCCGGCACGCTGATCCAATTTGCGGCAGCGGCCGCGCTG
Organism: Marinobacter flavimaris; assembly: GCF_045057155.1. Classification (NCBI taxonomy): domain Bacteria; kingdom Pseudomonadati; phylum Pseudomonadota; class Gammaproteobacteria; order Pseudomonadales; family Marinobacteraceae; genus Marinobacter; species Marinobacter flavimaris. The sequence goes on along the minus strand of NZ_CP171359.1, from coordinate 2,372,096 downwards.
TTTGCCATTGGAGCCTTCGCCCTCGAAACCCGAGAGGTTGAGTGGAGCCTGCAGTTGCAGTTGTCCATGGCCTGGCTTGTGATTGGGTTATCCACCGGCGCCGTCCTTCTTCTGATGTGGCTGATACGCCAGGGTGCTGCTTCCCAGGTGGCCAGCCTGTTCTACCTGGTGCCTCCGGTTACCGCGCTGGAAGCGTATCTGCTGTTCGATGAGCGCCTTGGAGGACTGGCAATGACAGGCGGGCTCATCGCTATCGTTGGTGTGGCTCTGGTTGCCACCCAGAAAAAACCAGCCTAGGAAGGGTGTCCGGGAGTGGATAATACATGACGGATGCGACCAAAGGGGTCTGGTATGGCCTGAGTGCCTACACGATCTGGGGCTGTTTTCCTCTGTTCTTTGCCCTGTTTGAGGGTGTGCCGGCCTTTGAAATCTTGATTCACCGGATCATCTGGTCCTGTGTTTTTATCGCTGTGGTCATAAGTGGCCTCCGTCGCTGGCCTGCTGTGAGAGCGGCATTGGCGAATCCGAAGCAGCTCTGGCGCGTTCTTGCCTGTGCGCTGCTCATTGCCGCCAACTGGGGCATCTACATTTATTCCGTGGAAACCCGCCATGTTCTCCAGGCCAGCCTGGGCTATTTCCTGACGCCACTGGTGAATGTCGCCCTGGGCATGCTCGTGCTTCGCGAACGCATGGGGCCGTGGCAGATGGCTGCGGTGGTGCTCGCAGGCGTTGGTATTCTGATCCAGCTTGCGATGCTTGGTGAACTGCCGTGGATTTCACTCGCCCTTGCCATGAGTTTCGGTACTTATGGCCTCGTTCGAAAACAGGTGGTGCTCGATGGGCTTTCCGGCCTGTTCGTTGAAACCATGCTGCTGTTGCCGGTCGGCCTGCTGACCTTTGGATGGCTGGCGAGCGAGGGAATGTCGCACTTCGGCGACAGTGCCTACATTGGCAGCCTGCTGATAGCCAGCGGCATTGTGACAGCCATTCCGCTGCTACTTTTTGCCGGTGCCGCCCGGCGCCTGCGGTTGGCGACCGTCGGCTTCCTGATGTACATCAATCCCACCCTGCAGTTCTTTATTGCCCTGCTGGTGTTTGGCGAGCCTCTGAGTGACGCCCAACTGACGAGCTTTCTGGTGATCTGGATTGCACTGGGCCTGTACAGCTGGTCTTCCTGGCACTACCGGCCGCGGGTGCCGGTGGGCCAGGATTGAGTTTGCCACCCTCAGGACTACACCGCTCAGGAGAGTGTCGCGAGCAGATCATTGATGGCCCGGGCGAAGGGCACGGGTGAATCTTCCTGAAGAAAATGACCGCCCTTGAGGGTTACGTGGGGCTGGTCTTTTGCACCTGGAATCCGCTTCTGCATATAGGCGTCGCCGCCCCGAGTGATCGGATCGCCATTGCTGAAGGTGGTCAGAAACGGCTTTTCCCAACGTTCGAGCACTTTCCAGGCGTTCCGGTTAGCCTCACTGGCGGGATCGTCCGGGTGCATCGGCACCAGTCTGGGGAAGGCCCGGGCGCCGGCTTTGTACTTTTTGCCAGGGAAGGGCGCGTCGTAGGCCCGCATTTCATCGGGGCCCAGCTTGCGGAAAGAGCCGGTGTTGATGATCCGTGCAATGGGAAACCAGGGACTGTGCAGGGCAAAATTCTTCCAGATCTTGAAGGCCGGCGGGGCTGTCTGATCGCCGGTAGGTAACATGCCGTTGCCCACCACAATGGCCCGGAACCGTTCCGGATTCTCCGCCGCCAGCCGCAGCCCCAGCAATGAGCCCCAATCCTGGCATACCAGAGTGATGTTGGTGAGTCCGAGCTGATCGAGGAACGACTGCATCCAGTCCATGTGCTGCTGGAAGGAATAGTCGTCAAGGGACGTGGGTTTGTCGGACTTGCCGAAACCGATCAGATCCGGGGCGATAACCCGGTGGCCGGCCGCCGCGCAGATCGGAATCATATGCCGGTAGAGGTAGGACCAGGAAGGTTCGCCATGCATCATCAGAACGGGACTTGCGTCGGCCGGCCCTTCATCCACGTAGTGCATACGCAGCCCGTCCACCTCCACGTAGTGGGGCTCAAACGGGTAATCCAGGAGTCGTTCAAAGCGTTTTTCCGGGGTTCTGACAAAATCCATCGAGCTTGCCTTGTTGTTCATTATTGTGAGGGAATGGTCTAAAGGATTGTGATGGAGCAGGGGAGTAGAGACAAGCGCCATGGCTTATTGGCTGATATGCAATTCCGGTGCTGGCGATGGTGAGCGAGGCCGGGACTTCTGGCTGGAGCACCTGGCAACTGCCGGTATCCACGATCCTCTATGCCGTGACTTTGAGGAATCCGACTGGAGCACCAGGCTCGACGACCGGGACACGCTTATAGTCGCGGGCGGAGACGGTTCGGTAAGCCGGGCCGCCGCCGTTTGCCGGGAGAAGGGGGCCACCCTTGCTGTCCTGCCGTCTGGTACAGCCAACGACTTTGCCCGGAATCTGGGGCTTCCCCACCAGCCGGGAGCGCTGTGTAAGTTGATTGCCAGCGGCCGAACGCAAATGGTGGATGTCGCGGATTATGGTGACGGTATGTTTTTGAACGTTGCCCATGTCGGCATGGGAACCCTCCCTGCACGAGAATCCCGCAGTACCGAAAAAAAGCTCTTCGGGCGCTTCAGCTATGTGGTCGAATTATTACGCCGGCTGAATGCGAAGCGAGGCTTCAGGGCAACCATCCGTTGCGATCGGGGCGTCGTGAAGGGCCGGTGGCTTTCCATCGCGGTGGCCAATGGCGCTTTTTTTGGCGGTGGCAACGAGATTCCCGAGGCATCCGTCAGCGATGGCCAGCTGGCTATTGTCGCGGTCCGGCCACGCCCCATTCTTCAGCTTTTGTTCACGTTTCTTATGGTTCGCCTGAACCGGCAGACTCCTCGGCGCACCAGTACGCTGGTTCATATCAGGAGCCAACGCTGCCTGGTACACACCGGCAAACCTAAGACCGTCACGGCCGACGGGGATGTGGTCTCCAGAACGCCTCTCAACGTAGTCTGCAAGAGCGCCTGCCTGCGTGTGATTGGTGACAGGATTGTCAGTACTGCCGACGGTGACGCCGGAGACGTTATCTCTGGTGGCACCTGAGCTCCACAGAAAGATGGCAGGTTTTCCAGATACGTTTTGTCACTGACTTTTTCCGCAGGAAACGCAATCATGGGTTTTGCTGGCATAATCAACCAAGAAGGCTGACATTAAATGCCAGTGTGTCGCTTTTGCAATCATATCCCTGGTTTATGGCCACTCAATGCGGCCGCCTGACTTCCGTTCCAGCTGAATCGTCGAAAAGGACTAGAGAATGCCCACAGAAACTGCACCGGTCTCCTCGAAGTTAATCACAGGCATTAAAACCGGCCTCATCGCGTTGACCCTTTCGGCCATTGGCCTCCCGGCCCTTGCGGCCGAGCGCCTGTATATCTTTACGGAAAACTACCCTCCCTATAATGCCTCTGAAACCGGGAAAGGGTTCGCCCACAATGAAGACGACATAACCGGTATCTGTGCGGATATGGTCAAGGCGATGCTGTCCCGGGTCGACTATGACTACGTGATGAAAATGCGGGACTGGAGCTATGCCTACAACTGGGTACAGGATCGCGAAAATCATGGTCTGTTCTGCACCGCGCGCACCGACGAACGGGAAGATCAGTTTCAATGGGTAGGTCCCCTGGCATCAATCAAGTGGACGTTGTTTGCCGCGCCAGACTCCGATATCTCTCTGGACTCCCTGGAAGAAGCCAAAGACCTGAGAATCGCCGGGTACAAGGGCGATGTGATGTCCGAGTACCTGGTTGACCAGGGATTCAACGTGGTGATGGGGGTTTCAGGTGGTGTGAACACTCGTCGCCTCACCCTCGGCCAGGCCGACCTGTGGGTGACCGACGGCCTGGTGGGCCCCCTGATGGCAGAGGAAGAGCACGGTATCACCGGGCTGCAGCCGGTGCTGGTATTCCGGGAGACGCCCATGTATCTGGCATTCAGCAACAATACCGATCCGGCTGTGATCGAGGATCTCCAGCAGGCTTTGGACGAGGCCCGTGAGGCTGGAGAGATCGAAAGAATCGCGGCAAGTTACGAGTAAGCAATCAGGAATGGGCGGAATGATCAGAACCAGAGCCCGATCTGCGGATCGGGCTCTTTGCGTTCGATCAGCAACCCGTTCTTCTCAAGCATGCCAATGAGCTTTTCGGTATCCTCGATGTTCAGAAAACCGCCAATTGATACTTCGGTATCCCGATGGGTCAGAGAGAGCTTAGCCGGTGTGAACGGGTGCGGCGGTGAGGCAACCCTGAGCCGCGCATAACGGGTGGGAAGGGTCCACTCGGCCTGCTTGCGCTTTCTGCCTTTCTCCAGACGAATGTCCTCATCGTCGATGGACAGCACCTCCTGCCGCTGGCACTCCCGTGAGGTCAGGTAGATGCCGCAAGCGAGCGCAATCAGCTCCAGCCCGGCAAACGGAATAATCACCCAGGCGCCCATAAGCGTAAAGCCCGTTGCGATAAGGGCTGAAAGCACGAACAGGGCGGCCCAGATCCGGACATTGCCATGCCAGCTGAGGGAACGGTTGGGTGTCAGGACCAGCCGGAAACCATCCGGATGTGGCAAGCGTTCCACCATGGAATCTGCCTCAGTTTTAACGCGCCGCTAGACTTGATGATAGTCAATTATACGGTGAGTGCGACTTGATCAGATCTGACAGTCGGCTGGAGGAACCGTTTCAAAAACCGAGCGGGCAGTCTCCAGCTGATTTTGAAGGGAGGCAATGCGGGTGTCGTGATTCGGATGGGTGGATAGAAATTCCAGCGGTTGTGCGCCCGAAGCCTGCGCCATGTTCTGCCAGAGCCTGACACTCTGGCCCGGTTCAAAACCGGCCCGGGCCATGATTTCCAGGCCCATCAAATCGGCCTCCTCCTCATGGGCACGACTGAACGGCAGCGTAATACCCAGTTGGGCGCCAATGCCCAGAGCCTGCTGTATCTGGTTCTCCGCAATTTCACTTTCGGTGAACAGGCCCACCAGCAGCATTCCTGCTTGCAGGCCCAGTTCCTGGGTCAGGCGTTCATTGCCGTGGTCGGCAAGAACATGGGCTATTTCGTGACCAATCACCGTGGCCAGCTGGGCCTGATTTTCGGCCAGTTCAAGTAGCCCTGAATGCACGCCGATCTTGCCTCCGGGGAGGGCAAAAGCGTTGGGTGTGGCATTTTCAAAGACGGCAATCTCCCAGGACTGTGGCATTGGAGCGTCCGGATATCGGGTGTGGGCGGCGCTGACCAGAGCTTCCGTAATACACTGTACTAAGCGGTTGATGTCAGGCCTTCTGATTACGGCATTTTGCTGCTTTATCTGCGCGAAGCTTTCCTGGCCCATATCAGCCAGAACAGCTTCGGGAACCAGGGCCAGGCGGTTCCGGCCGGTAGGGGATTCCTGGCAGCCGGTAAGGAAGATGACAGTCACGAGGATAAGCAAAAGCGATTTCAAGCAGGTCTCCGTTACCCGTAAAGTAAAACTCTGATTCTATCGTTAGTATTCGCGGTCGGGGAGACTTACGCCATCCTGTCAGCGTTTGTTGCGGGTCTTTGGTAGGATGGTAAGTCGGTTATGGGGGAAAGACGATTATGAGGGTGATGTTGCTGGGCGCTACCGGCCTGACTGGTGGCAAAGTGCTACAGGGTTTGCTGGGAAGGGAGGAAGTTTCGCAGGTGGTGGCGCTGGTGAGACACAAGCTGCCGACGCTGCATGACAAACTGGCACAGCATGAAGTCGATTTCGATCGCTTGGAGGATCACGCCGAACTGTTCGACGTAGATGTGATTATCTGCTGCCTGGGCACCACCATCAAAAAAGCGGGCTCACAGGATCAGTTCCGGAAGGTGGATCTGGGCTACCCGATGAAAGCGGGTGAGCTGGGCCGCTCCCGTGGAGTGCGAGCGTTCATCCTGATGTCTGCGATCGGTGCCTCGTCGTCGTCGACTATTTTCTATAACCGGGTAAAGGGCGAGCTTGAAGACGCCCTGAGAGATCTCGACTATCCCTACCTGTCCATCTATCACCCGAGTCTGTTGTTGGGCGATCGCAAAGAACAGCGCACCGCCGAGGCCCTTGGCATAAAAGCGATGCCGCTGGTGAACCGTCTGCTGATCGGTCCCCTAGATAAGTACCGCGGCATTGAGGCGCAAACAGTGGCCAGTGCCATGGTCAATGAGGCCTGCCATCTGGCGGCAGAACCCGCCGCCGAGCAGGTGGTCCAGACGCGCGAGTACGATGAGATCGTCCAGCTGGCGGGCTGAGCCGGTTATTTCCCGTTCAGAATCCCGACAACCAGACGGCCAGCCAGGCCAAGCAGAATGGCCCCGAAGATACGCTCGAACCACACGGCTTTCTGTCTGAGCAGGGTCAGCCATTTCGGGTTGGAGAACAGCCAGGCAACGATCAGGTACCAGCTGGTATCAATGACAAGGGCGGTTGCGGCATAGCCGAACTTGGCCATCAGGCTGGTGTCGGTGCCCACGACCTGGCTGAACAGGGCCAGGAAGAATACCGCGATTTTCGGGTTGAAGAAGGCAATCAGAAAACCGTCACGGGCCGCACTTTTGGTGGTGGGCGGCTCGGGCAGTTCGTCATCCGCCTGCCGCTTTGCCATCAGTCCTTTCACGCCCAGCCAGGCCAGGTACAGGGCGCCGCCCCATTGCAGAATTGAAAACGCCGTTGGCGAGGCGGTGATGATGGCGGCGAGCCCGAGGATGCTCAGAAAGGCATAGATGCCGACACCGATGCCATGGCTAAGAGCGGTCATGATGCCATTGCGCCGACCACCGGTGAGCGTCTGCTTGAGCACCAGTGCCAGCGAGGGTCCCGGGGACATAGCGCCCAGAATGCAGATGGTGACCACGGTCAGCCAGGTTGCAAGCGTCATGGTGGGTCAGTCCTTTGCAATTGAAACAGGCTGCCGATTCTAGCAGCCTGTCCGCCGGTAAAAACCTGGAAACTGCAATCAGTTCAATGCTCAATCACCCGCCAGAATCCACCTGGCGGCCTTCTCGGCAATCATCAGGGTTGGCGAATTGGTGTTGCCGCTGGTGATCGTGGGCATTACCCCAGCATCCACCACGCGCAATCCCGCCACACCCCGGACCCTCAGGTGTGGGTCCACTACTGCCTGTTCATCATCGGCTCGCCCCATACGGGTAGTGCCCACCGGGTGAAAGATCGTGGTGCCGATGTCGCCCGCCAGCTTCGCCAGCTCGTCGTCGGTCCGGTACTCAAGTCCGGGTTTGAATTCCTCCGGCTGGTACTGCATGAACGCGGGCTGTTCGGCAATGCGGCGCGTCACCCGCAAAGAGTCTGCCGCAACTTTCCGGTCTTCCGGCGTGCTCAGGTAATTGGGGGATATCGCCGGCGCCTGTTTTGGATCGTTGCTGCGGATGCGCACCGTACCCCGGCTGGTGGGGTTCAGATTGCAAACGCTGGCAGTGATGGCCGGGAAATTGTGAAGCGGCTGCCCGAAGGCGTCCAGGCTAAGGGGCTGCACATGGTATTCGATGTTGGCGTAATCGTATTCCTCCGAACTGCGGGTAAACAGACACAGCTGTGAGGGCGCCATACTCATCGGCCCCGAGCGTGTAAGCAGGTATTCCAGGCCGATCCTGGCCTTGCCGATCAGGGAGTTGGCCATGGTGTTCAGCGTTGTGACCCCTTTCACCTTGTACACAGACCGGATCTGCAAGTGATCCTGGAGGTTCTCGCCAACGCCGGGCAGGTCGGCAACTACATCAATGCCGTGTTCCTTGAGGAGGTCGGCGGGACCAATGCCCGAGAGTTGGAGCAGCTGCGGGGAGCCAATGGCGCCAGCGGAGAGGATAACTTCCCGTTTTGCCCGGGCGATAACGTCATCTCCGCCAGACCGCTCGACCCGAACGCCGACACAGCGAGGTCCGGAGCCGGCGTTTTCTGTCTCGAGCCCTAATACATGGGTTGAGTGCCACAGGGTCAGGTTGGAACGTTTTTCCGCGTTCCTCAGGAACGCTTTGGACGTATTCCAGCGCCAGCCGGAGCGCTGGTTCACCTCAAAGTAATCCACGCCCTCGTTGTCGCCGCGGTTGAAATCCCGGGTCCGGGGTATGCCCGCCTCGACGCAGGCAGTGGCAAAGTCCTCCAGCACTTTCCACTTCAGGCGCTGATGCTCCACACGCCATTCCCCGCCGTGACCGTGGTACTTGCGGTGCTCCGGATCGGCATCGCCGCCCTCATCAAGGCGGTAGTGATCTTCATGGCGCATGAAATCGGGAAGACAGTTGTCCCAGTTCCAGGCGTCCTCGCCGGTAATTTCGGCCCACTGCTGGTAATCACGGGCCTGACCACGAATATAGAGCATCCCGTTGATGCTGGAGCAGCCACCCAGAGTCTTGCCGCGGGGGTAGATGAGGGATCGGCCGTTCAGGCCAGGATCGGGCTCGGTACGGAAACGCCAGTCTGTTCGCGGATTGTCGATGCAGTACAGGTAGCCCACCGGGATATGAATCCAGTGATAGTTATCCCGTCCGCCAGCCTCGATCAGTAGCACCCGATTCTCCGGGTTTGCGCTCAGCCGGTTGGCCAGCAGGCAGCCGGCAGTGCCGGCGCCGATAATGATGTAATCGAACTCCTGATGTCCCGTCGCATTGTTGTTGTCGGACATGGCGTTTTCTCCGCTGCTGGTTCTGTAGTTACTTGGCGGTCGGCATCACAAATTCCGCACCGGCATCAATGGAATCGGACCAGCGCTGCATGATGGATTTCTGGCGCGTGTAGAACTTAACGCCCTCTTCGCCGTAAGCGTGGGTGTCGCCAAACATCGAGCGCTTCCAGCCGCCAAAGCCGTGCCACGCCATGGGTACGGGAATGGGTACGTTAATCCCGACCATGCCGACCTGGATTCGGCGGCCAAATTCCCGGGCCACGCTGCCGCTCTCGGTGAAGCAGCTGACACCGTTGCCGAATTCGTGGTCGTTGATCAGACGAATCGCCGTTGCGATATCGGGTACCCGGACACAGGCCAGAACCGGTCCGAAGATTTCTTCACGATAGATCGTCATGTCGGGCGTGACGTGATCAAACAGTGAACCGCCCATCCAGAAACCATCGGCGCAGCCATCGCCGGTGTTCGAGGCATCGAACTCCCGGCCATCCACGACCAGCTCGGCACCTTCCGCCACACCCTTGTCAATGTAGCCGGTAATGCGCTGGTGTGCGGCGGCGGTAACAATCGGGCCCATTTCGGCATCCAGCTGTTCGCCGTTTTTCACTTTCAGGCTTCGGGCCCGCTCGGCCAGTCTTGGCACGATCTTGTCCGCAACATCCCCGACAAGCACCGCCACACTGATGGCCATGCAGCGCTCGCCGGCACTACCATAAGCGGCACCGATCAGGGCATCGACCGCTTTGTCGAGATCGGCGTCCGGCATCACCACCATGTGGTTCTTGGCGCCGCCCAGCGCCTGAATACGCTTGCCGTGCTTGGCGCCTTTCTCGTAAAGCAGGTTGGCAATCGGGGTGGATCCGACAAAACTCAGGGCCTGGACATCCGGATGCTCGATCAGGGCGTTCACCGCGTCCTTGTCGCCCTGCACCACGTTAAATACGCCATCGGGCAGTCCGGCCTGTTTCAGCAGGTCGGCGATCATCAGGGAAGCACTCGGGTCGAGGGGGCTGGGCTTCAGGACAAAGGTATTGCCTGCGGCGATGGCTACCGGAAACATCCACATGGGCACCATCGCCGGGAAGTTGAACGGGGTAACGCCGGCGACCACGCCCAGGGGCTGGCGGGTGGTCCAGTTATCGATACCCGTGCTGACCTGCTCGGTGTAATCGCCTTTCAGAAGCTGGGGAATGCCGCAGGCGAACTCGACGATGTCGATGCCCCGGGCTACTTCGCCCTGGGCGTCCGTGAATACCTTGCCATGCTCCGCGGTGATGGCGCGGGCCAGGTCATCCTTGTGAGTGTTCAACAGTTCCAGAAACTTGAACATGACCCTGGCCCGGCGAATGGGCGGTGTGTCGGCCCAGGCGGGGAATGCAGCATCGGCGGCAGCAACAGCGGCGTCTACGTCCTCACGGCCGGCCAGAGCTACGCGGCCTGTGACCTGTCCGGTGGCCGGATTGAACACGTCCTGGGACTGGCTGGATGTGCCGAGAGATATTTCGCCATTGATATAATGCTGGATGGTTGCGTTGGTCATGGATGCCTCTGTCTTTTCGCGATTGGCCGCTCGAAATGGCAGAAATGCATTCTGCTAAGGGCCCTTAAGGAGCTTTGGGTAATTTCTGACCATACAGGTTAGGTGTGGCAAAGGGGGAAAGCAATTGAGATTTTCAAAAGCCAGATATAAGGTAATCTTATATCGAGAACCTGAAACGAGACGCTTATGTACCCCCTTCAGAGCCTTCGGGCGTTCGTTACTGTCGCCCGTGAGGGCAGTGTAAGCCGCGCCGCCACTCGCCTCCATCTGACTCAGCCCGCCGTCAGCCTCAAGCTCAAGCAACTGCAGGACGAACTGGAACTCAAACTGTTCCTGCGCAAGCCCCAGGGTCTGGTGTTGACCCCCGATGGTCAGGCTCTCTTGCCTTCGGCTGAAAAAGCACTCGCTGCCATGGCGGCGTTTGCGCAGAGCGCCCGGGCATTGCATAACACACTTCGAGGGCGGTTGCGGATTGGTACCATCGTGGATCCGGAATTTATCCGTCTCGGGGCGTTTCTGCACCGCCTGGTGGAACGGGCGCCACAACTGGAAACCGAGCTGCGTCAGGGTATGAGTGGCAGCGTGTTGGAACAGGTCAGGGATGGCCGCCTCGATGTCGGTTTTTTTCTGGCGCCGCCCGGCGTCGGGCCGGGTGCACTGGCGCCGGATGTGGTTCACCGTGAGCTGACCCGGTTTCACTACTATGTGGTTGCGCCGGCGGGTTGGGGGCCGAGGCTTCGGTCGGCCCAGTGGTCCGACTTGGCAGCTATGCCCTGGATTGTGACCCCAGAAGACTCCGTTCATCACCGGCTGCTTAAAGGCACTCTGGAACCCATGGGGTTAATGCCGCGGGGCGTAGCCCAGGTCGATCAGGAGGCGTGCATGCTGGACCTGGTCAGGGCAGGTGTGGGTTTGAGTCTCGCGCGGGATGCATTGGCGATGGCTGAGCGCCAGGAAACCGGCCTGGAAATTGTTGAGGGGTTGCAGTTGCCTTGCGCGCTCAGTTTCGTATGGCACCAGGACCGACAGGGCGAGCCTCTGATCGCGGAGGCTCTGGAAGCCCTGGCGGGTGTCTGGGCGGTTAGCCCAACGTAGCATCCAGGAACATCATTACGGCAAAACCGCCCATCAGGCAGAAGGTGGACATGATTTTCCATTGCCGGTGATGGGTTTCGGGGATAATTTCATTGCTGATGATGAACAGCATGGCGCCTGCTGCGAAGCCAAGGGTCCAGGGCATTATTGGCTCGGCAAGCCAGACAAGCGTCGCTCCGAAGAGACCACCCAGTGGCTCGGCCAATCCAGTCATCAGGGCAATGCTGAAGGCCTTGATTCGCGAGTAGTTGATGGCCAATAGCGAAAAAGCGACGGCCAGCCCCTCCGGAATGTTCTGGAGTCCGATACCGGTGGCAAGAACATAGCCATTATTGACATCGCCGCCGGCGAAACCGACGCCCACCGCCATGCCTTCGGGGAAGTTGTGGAGGGTTATAGCGACAATAAAGAGCCAAATGCCGCGGATGTAAGAAGCGTCCGATCCTTCCCGGCCCAGTTCGAAGTGCTGATGCGGCAGCTTCTGGTGCACAAAGTAGAGGGCAGCGGCACCGGAGAGCAGGCCGAAAATGACAATCAGCGCGGCGGTCCAGGTTTCGCCAGTAATCTGTTCGCCGTACTCGAGGCCAGGTAGTAACAGAGAAAAAAATGACGCCGCCAACATCACGCCTGCGGCTGAAGCCAGCATACCGTCCTGCAGTTTATGGGTGAGGGTACGGACAAGAAACACACCCAGGGCGCCCACGCCACTGGCAAGGCCCGCCAGCAGGCTGGCAATGGTTCCCAGCCAGACAATACTGATGTCAGAAGTCATTCAGTCTCCCGTTGACTTGTAATGTCAGCATAGCAGCTTGAAGTAGCTACGCCGGAGGCCCCGCTGTGGGTTCCTCCGGCTGCATTTCTCGGGAGAGAAAAGCGATCAGGCGGCGTTCTGCTCGCGCCAGGCCAGCTCGTTGGAAATGGTGGCCTTCGGTTGCAGCATCGCGAAATCGATGTCTGCAATCTCTTTGCCGTCTTTGAGGCGCTGCACGAAGTCCGGGTTTGCGAGCGCCTTCTTGCCCACCGCAAGCAACGCGTCCGGGAACTGGTTGGCCACATCCTGGCAGTTGGTTTCATCAATGTTGCCATTGAGGATAAGACCGATCCCTTCAACGCTGGCGGCCACGCCAGCCAGGCTCTCATCACCCTCTACAAAATGCTTCCGGTTAACGTCACCGTCGGTTGTATGGACGAAATCGGCACCTGCATCGCGGACCGCTTCCACAATCTGACGGAATCCGGCTTCACCCTCCGGCAGCTGGTGGTCTGGATCAGTGACCGTGCCCTGAGACAGGCGGATGCCTACGGTGAAGTCCTCGCCAACGGCCTCGCGAATCGCACGGACCACTTCAACCACCAGGCGCAGCCGGTTTTCCAGTGAACCACCGTACTCATCGTCGCGTTGGTTAAAGTAGGTGCTCAGGAACTGATTCAACAGATAGCCGTTGGCCCCGTGAATCTCAATGCCATCGAAGCCGGCGGCTTTCGCATTGGCGGCGGAATGTGCAAAACCTTCAACCGCCGCCTGAATGTCGGTCCTGGTCATGGCGCTGGGCGTTTGCCACTCAGTCTGGTCGCCATAGAAACCAAGCGGGGCGCCTTTTGGGGTAACTTCGCTGGGCGCCTGTGGCTGGTCGGTGAAACGGTTGGCCTGGAACTGCGCGCCGGCGTGCATCAACTGAACGATGATCTTGCTGCCTGCGGCGTGTACCCGTTCGACAATGGTCTTCCAGCCATCTATCTGCGCTTCGTTGATGATGCCGGGCTGGTTGGCATAGCCCTGGCTTGCCTTGCCATCGGTATAGGTTCCCTCGGTGATCACCAGACCAAAGCCGCCCCTCGCGTAGCGTTCGTAATGGTCTGCCATCAGGGCATTCGGGGTGCCGTCCGGCTCCGCACTGGTGCGTGTCATTGGTGCCAGGGCGAATCGATTAGGTACCTCGATGGTGTTGAATTTGATGGATTGCATCACGTCGCTCATAGATACCCTTTCATGTTGTTGAATTGGACGAGTAGTACTATCGGGGCGCAGCGCCTTCTCTAAAAGCGAAGAATATCGACACAGCCTGTCAGTATTTTTGAATGATTATTCTGAGGTGCCGGTTTTGCTGTCGGAATGGCCAAGGGAGCGTTCCGGTGCAACCTGGTCGCGAACCAATTGCTTGAGTTTGGTAATTTCCGGGAAGCCGCCGTCTTGCTTGCGGGACCAGACCCGCTTGCCATTGACCCACACCTCGAAAATACCGCCAGTGCCGGGGTGCAGGCTCAATTCACTGATCTCGCCTTCTAAGGTTGTCAGCAGCTCCTGCGCCATCCAGGCCGAGCGCAGAAGCCAGCGGCAACCGGTGCAATAGTGGATATCGATTTTGTTAGTCATGAAGAATCAGTCCGTGTCGTTGGTGGGATAGACCGAGCGAGACAGGGTGGGTTCACAGCCGACAACTCTACGGGCCTGTTTGTGAGCGTGGAGATACCAGCGTTGGCCGGCTTTTGCGAACGTGTTTTTGCTCACGGCAAAGTCTACGTTTTCCATGGTTGCCGGAATAGGCGAGCCGTCGGCGTGGCGATAAACGCAGCTCACGCCAATGGTCAGCGCTGTCGCTGCCGGTAGTTCAATGAATCCGTCTTCTCTTACAGCCGGCTCATTGCCATTTATCGCAATGACCTTGAGACAGGGACCGTAGTGAACCTTTTCAAGATCATCCAGGTATTCGTTGAGACAATGGTTGGCGCTGACGAAAACGGTGTCTCCGTCAATTTCGTCTTCGGCGGGCGGCAGCGACTGACATCCCTGCAGTAAGAGTATCCCGAAAACCAATAGCAGGGTCTGTTTCATGATATCTCCTCAACTGATGCGCGTATCCTGTTTCAGAGCTTGTCCTGTGCCGGGCCCGAGCCGGCTACCGGAGTATTGTAGCGCGTATCCCCCTCGGCGGTTCCACGGAGCTGATCAATCAGGCGGGCATCGCGGTTGTATAAATCATTGCGGAACTGCAGCCTGCCCTCGTTATCTACCCAGGAGGTCCAGTATTGGATGTGCACAGGCACCGGCTCCGGGAGCACGACAGTCTGGGGTTGTGCCTCGGAAACCACCCGGTCAATCTTTTCCCGGGACCAGTCGGGCGCCGACGCCAGAAGTCGCTCTGCAAGATCAAAAGGTTGCTCAACCCGGATGCAGCCAGAGCTGAATGAACGCTCGGCCCGGGAAAACAGGCCGCGCCCCGGCGTATCGTGCAGGTAAACATCGTACTGGTTCGGAAACATGAACTTGATCTGACCCAGGGCATTCTGAGGGCCGGGTTCCTGCACCAACTGGTACGGGAAGTTGTTCCGATTCAGTGACGGCCAGTTAACCTCCAGCGGGTCCACTCTTTCCCGGTCAGTGCCCCAGCCACGGTAAACGCTGATATTGAGTCGGGAGAGATAGTCCGGATCGCGGAGAATCCGGGGCAATTGATCCTGAATCATCAGCGTTCGCGGTACGGTCCAGGTGGGATTGAACACCAGATACCGGATGCGATCGGAGAACACCGGCGTTTGGCGGAAGGGCTGGCCGACGATCACTCGTTTGCGCAGTACTTCTTCGCCGTTTTCCACCATTTTCAGTTCAAATCCGGCGATATTGACCAGGACATAGGTGTCGCCGAGGGATTCCGGCAGCCACCGCCATCGTTCGAGCGTGGCGTCAATGTGGCGCAGGCGTTCCACCGGTATCAGGTTCAGTGCTGTCAGGGTGTCCTTCCCGATAAGGCCATCGGCTTCAAGCCCATGTCGGGCCTGGAAGCGCACGACCGCAGATTCCAGCTCTGCGTCGTAGTCACGCGGATCTGTGACTGTTGCCGGTAATTCTGCAAGCTCTCCCAATAGAGAAAGTCGTCGGCGGATCTCATTGAGCCGCTCATCCCTGTCGCCGGGCCGAATGGTCGGGCGCAAGGCCAGCGGTAACCAGGGCTGGCCCAGCAGTCTGGTCAGGTCCTGCCTTGCAGCCATCAACTTTCGGTAAGCGGGATCGGCGGGACGCAGCGAATCCAGCGTGCCGGTGATATCCGAGCGCTGCAACGCATCCTTTAAAACGGATTCCATCTGGCGCTGGCGCCTGTTGGCGGTCCATTCGGCGTGAACCGTCTGCGGGTTGACCTTGCCGACCAGCATGTGTGAGCTGAGCATTAGAAAAGCATCAGAGAACAGCAGATCCAGATCGGCCCTCAGGTCTTCAGAGAAATCGTTCATGGGTCTGAGTGCCAGGCCCGAGAGAATATCCGCGTGATAGTCAGCCGGGTTCAGACCGTCATGACTGGCTTGTTCAACCGAATCAATCAACTGCCGGCGAAGCTCAGCCGATTTCCATGCTGGCTGGTATCCGTTGGCCCCGTAAAAGGCTGACAGTGCCTGGTGGGCCATTAACCGGCTTCCGAGCACCTGAACCGGGAAGCCGGCCTCCATGGCCTCAATCCTGGCAACAATGGCTTCATCGGCTGCCAGGCAAACGGGGTGCCAGAGGGTGCCCATCAGGGCGCACAATGTTGTGGCGAGGGAAAAACGTCTGATTCCATGCATGGGTGTTCTCCACCTCATCCCTGAGAGGCCTTATTCGCGGTGGTAAGGTGCAATAGTCTGATGCTACCACAGCGGCATTTGTTCCCCACCTGGCCGCCGGAAAAGATCACCTCGCAGCGGTTCTTCTGCATGGAGGTTCAGCCCCAAACGCCGTGCTTTTTTGGTGAAACGCTGGCGAATCAGGTCCGAGTAAGGGCCCGTGCCCGTCATTCTGCGGCCGAAGGTGGCGTCATAACTCTTGCCGCCCCTGAGGTCGCTCATTCGGTTCATCACATGCTCGGCCCTTTGCGGGAAGTGCCGCTGCAGCCAGTCCTGGAACAGCTCGTCCAGTTCATGGGGTAAACGCAGCATGATCCAGCTGGCACGGGTGGCGCCCGCCTCTGCCGCGGCTTCCAGAATTGACTCGATTTCGTGATCGTTGATGAAGGGGATTACCGGCCCGAGGATGATACCGGTCGGAATGCCGGCCTCCGAGAGCTGCCTGATCATCTTGAGGCGGGTGCCCGGTGCGGCTGTCCTCGGCTCCATGCGTCGTTTCAGATCGTTGCTCAGGCTGGTGAGGCTGATCCGCACAGAGCAGAGCCCATCAGAAGCCATTTCGCGGAGCAGATCAAGGTCTCTGAGGATGAGCGCGCCCTTGGTAATGATCGACACCGGGTGGCGATACTCGGCCAGAACTTCCAGCACCTGGCGGGTAATCCTCTGGTCCCGCTCCAGTGGCTGGTAGGCATCCGTATTGACGCCCAGGGCGATGGGCAACACCCGGTAGCCGGGCCTGTCGAGCTCTTCTCTCAGGCGGGCGGCGGCGTTGGGTTTGGCGATCAGCCGGGTTTCGAAATCCAGCCCCGGTGACATGTCCCAATAGGCGTGGGTAGGGCGGGCGAAACAGTAAATGCAGGCATGCTCGCAGCCACGGTATGGATTGATCGATTGGTCGAACGGTACGTCCGGTGACGTATTTCGACTGATTATGGATTTTGCGGTCTCAAGGACGACTTCCGTAGCGAGCGTATCGGGGTTCAGGTCGTCTTCGGGGTCGTGATACCAGTCATGGTCTGCCTCCCGGTCAGTGACAATGGGCTGGAACCGGTTGTGGGGATTCAGGGCCGTGGCGCGAGTTTTCATGGGCATGCTCGATACTGTTTAAATGTACAGCATCGAGCATGCTAACGCCTGGAACCCTGCCGTGCAACCTGTCCAGGGCCCACTGTTACAGACGGAAGCCCTGTGATGCCTGGGTCAGGGTGGTTACCTGGGATGATAGTCGTCCGATATGGGCGTTGAGCTTCTGGCGGATATCCGAGGTTTCCCGGGTGTGCCCGTGGATCTGCTCCACCTTCTGGGCGATTTCCTCGGTGGTCGTTGATATCCCCTCAACAGAGGACACCACCTGATTCATGTCGCCAGCCAGTTGTTGTATCGAGCCGGTGATCTGTTCGATCGAGTGCGCCGCCTCTCTCGAGCTTTCCTCTCCCTCACCTGCGGAAGTCAGGCCCTCTTTCATCAGTCTGGAAATGGCCTGGGTTTCACGGTTGAGGGATTCCACGA
Organism: Marinobacter flavimaris; assembly: GCF_045057155.1. Classification (NCBI taxonomy): domain Bacteria; kingdom Pseudomonadati; phylum Pseudomonadota; class Gammaproteobacteria; order Pseudomonadales; family Marinobacteraceae; genus Marinobacter; species Marinobacter flavimaris. The sequence goes on along the minus strand of NZ_CP171359.1, from coordinate 2,354,653 downwards.
TCTCGGCAATCCCGTTGGTTGCCGATACGGTCTTCTCTGCGAGGGACCGAACTTCGTCGGCAACAACCGAGAAACCGCGTCCGGCCTCGCCGGCTCTTGCCGCCTCAATCGCAGCATTCAAGGCCAGCAGGTTAGTCTGTTCAGCCAGGCCGTTGATTACGCCAACGATGGAATTGACCTTCTCGCCGGTTTTGCTCAGCTGGCTGACCTGATCGTGGGTTTTCTGGATTCTTTCGGCCAGTTCGGTCATGGTTTTGGCGCTTTGCCTGACCACCTCGGCACCGGAATGGGCGGCACCGTTGGCGCTCTGAACAGCGTCATTGACTGACTGGGTGTACTGGGCAATATCGACCGCCGTGTGTGAGATTTCCTGCACTGCAGTGGCGGTCTGCTCGGTCTCATCTTCAACCTGCTCGCCGTTTCTGCCCATTTGTTCTACCAGAGCATCCAGTTCAACCTGAAGCGATGACAGCGTGCGGTTACCCTCGACGACTTGCCCGATAACGTCCGAGACATCGTCCAGCATCTTGTTGGCCGCTTCGCCCAGGCGATTGAATTCATCGTTCGGATTCCTGCCTGGCTCAAGGCGCTGACTGAGGTCGCCGCCGGCGACCCGGGTGAGCAGGTTTACGGTCTCATTGAGTCGTTTCACCAGGGTTCTTGAGGCGGTCGTCAGGGTCAGGATAAGGATAATCACCACCGCAGCAGCGGTTGCAATGATCAGCCAGGTTGAGGCGGCGCGGGCCTCTTCGGCCTGCTGGCTGGTTGCCACAATAATGTCCTGGCGGAGGAGGGTGTTCTGCTCGGCAATCAGATCGCGAATACGGGTGCCGGTGGCTGACAGTTGGTTCTCAATGGCAGACAGGTTGGCGATGAGCGATTCGGCATCGGAAAAGGCATTGGCGAACGCCTGGACAGCCTGGCCGATGTCAATTTCCTGCCAGTCCATCTCGGTGACGGTGGTCTGCATCCGCGCCAGGGCCTCACGGGTTGACTCGGCGTAGGTCGCATCGAAGGTAGACAGGTAGTCGCGGTAGGTGGAGGCGATGGTGTTGATGTCGTCGTTGAAGATGGAAATGCTGATTTGCCGAAGCCTGTCGTTTATGGCTTCGGACATTGTTGCTCTCAGACCGCTGGACGGAGTGAGGCCTAGCTGTTGATTCAGGGCCAGCCATTCGGTGCGAAGTCGGGTATACTCCGCAACCTGCTCCTGGATTTGTTGTGCAGTGGTCTTTACCGCGTCACCCGGCAGGGTTCCGGCGGATTCACTGAGCGCCGACGACTGGACCGCGAGCGACGCCAGTCTCTCCTGATAGTTCTCAACCTGGTTCGGTTCCAGATTCTCACTCGTTCTCTCGAGTGCCAGCCAGTCGTTCAGCAGGGTCAGGGACGCGGATTCATAGGCTCTTGCTTCGCTTCGGGCCTCATAAGCGTCAGATACCTTGCCGAGCCCGCTCAGGGAGGCCAGAGTGGCAATCGCCAGACCAATCAGCGTTGCAACAATCAACAGCAGGAACTTTTGTTTCCATGACAGGGCCATTCACATCCTCCGGGGAATGTTGTTTTTCTTCGCAACTAACTGAGCTTAGACCAGTTCCGGATAAACGACGGCCCTTTTGACGACAACCGGGAATCCATGTCTGATCTCGCGATTTACCAATATCTGCTGATTGCCCTGATTTTCGTCTGGAGTGGTTTTGTCCGCTCCGGGCTGGGATTCGGTGGCGCCGTTCTGTCCCTGCCATTTCTGTTGCTGGTTCTTGATCAACCGCTCGTCTTTCTGCCGATCATTGCGGTCCACCTTCTGGTGTTTTCATCCCTGACAATCTGGATGAACAATCGCACCGGGGCAGGCAAGCAACGTGAGGCGGGCTCGGGCACTGTCGACTGGCAATACTTGTGGCGGATCCTCGCCATCATGATTGTGCCCAAGCTGATTGGTGTATTCGGGTTGATTACCATGCCCAGTGACATCCTGAGTGCCATCATTTTCGTTATCGTGGCGCTTTATTCTGTTTCCTACATCATCAACCGACCTTTTCGCAGTGGCAGCAAAACGGTCGACGCGATATTCCTCATGGTGGGCGGATACATCAGTGGCACTTCCCTGATCGGTGCGCCCCTGATCATTGCCGTGGCAGCCCAGCACCTGCCCAAAGAAAAACTGCGGGATACCTTGTTCGCGCTCTGGTTCATTCTGGTGCTGATCAAGATGGCCGCTTTCGTCTGGGCCGGCATCGATCTGCAACTTATCCATCACCTCTGGCTGCTGCCATGCGCAGCCGTCGGCCATGTAATCGGGCTCTACGCCCATGACCGTATTCTCCAGGCGGAGACTCCGGTGTTCTTCCGTCTGCTGGGAACCGTGTTGCTGCTGGTGAGCAGCGTCGGTATTGTTAGCGTGCTCTGGTAGCAGCCAGGGCGCGAGGCTCAGCCTGCGCGCCCGAATACCCGTTCAAAGAAACCGGTCACCCGCACGTCTGGTATTGGCAGGCTGTCGACTTCGTCCATGGCCCGTCGCCAGAACTTCTCGGGGTCGTCCAGATGCGCAACTTTGGCGCGCTCGTCCGGACTGTAGTGGTTGTGCTCCCCGGCAATGCCCTCGGCCATCAGTTCCTGGGTCCAGAGGTAGATTGCAGCCCGAACGGTCCTGAGGAGCCGGCAATAAACGTCGCGACTCAGGTTGATGGCCAGCTCGGCGGTCAGGTTGATCTGCTTCTGCAACACGGCCATCTCGTCTTTTTCCAGCAAAACCCGGTTGCCGTTGCCCTTTTTGCAACTCACACAGGTTTTCTCAAGAGCTTTCACGCCCTCGAGCAGATCCATGTAGCCAAACTCCTCTTTTTGCTGATCATCTACTGGAGCGGGGATCCAACCATACTGGGGGGATTTGGCAACAATGTGCCCGTGTAGCTGCCTACGATAAGGCGGTGCGGCAGCAACATCCTGATATCCATCAAATTCGGTGCGTAGCCAGGCCGCCATTTTACGGTGACGAAGCATCATGGCCAGGGTAATGGCAGAGGGCATGATCTCTTCGAGCAGCTCTGCGGAGTCCCGCGTGCGTTCGTCGAGGTGGTTTACGGATGTCGACATTTCTCCTCCTCGGCAACGGGTTGGCCGGTTCGTGGACCCGTTGTCCGTTTGTTGTTTTTGGCATTCGGTGGTTGTATGTGTCATTACCGATGTCTAAAAAGTAGACAGATAATCTCAAGCGCGCCGTTGTAAAAAAGTTACTGCTTTGTAACGGCCGGTAAGCAGCCAGACCAGGGGCAGGAAGAGCGTCATGAATCAGGACAATGGCTTCGAGTTGCAGAGAGCGTCCATGGTGGATTATCAGCTTCGAGCCCGTGGAATCGGGTCGCCGCTGGTGCTGGAGGCCATGGGTCGGGTGCCGCGTGAGCGCTTCATTCCAGAACGTATGAAGGACTGCGCCTACGATGATGGTCCTCTTCCGATCGGTGCGGGGCAGACCATTTCACAGCCTTACATCGTGGCGTTGATGACGGAAGCACTGGATCTGGAGGGTGGAGAAAGGGTTCTGGATATCGGCACAGGTTCGGGTTACGCGGCTGCCGTTCTGGGCTGTATTGCAAGCGAGGTGTTCAGCATCGAACGGGTTCGGGAACTGGCCGATCGCGCAGCCCGAACGCTGGCCGCCGAGGGTTTTGACAATGTCCGGGTTCGCTGTGGCGATGGCACAATAGGTTGGTCCGAGCACCAGCCTTTCGATGGCATCATCGTGGCTGCCGGTGCGCCATCGGTGCCGGAATCATTGAAGCATCAGCTGGCGGTTGGCGGGCACCTGGTCATACCGGTGGGGTCGGAGCATTCGGTTCAGTCGCTGGAACGTATTACCCGGCTGACAGAGAACGAATTCCGGACCGAGGACCTCGGCGCAGTCCGGTTCGTTCCCCTGATCGGTGAACAGGGGTGGTCGTGACCGCGAGTCTTTGCACGCAGACTCAGCTGCCGGCGTTCGTGCTCTCGAAGATCTTGTCGGCCGATGCCGCTACGAAGCCCGAGTAGAGCCGGCCATCCGGTTTCGGATAACGCAGGGCAAATTCGTAGAAACAACTGGGTATGGTTACCGTCTCGTCGGTAAAGGTAACCGGCACCCGGTCGGCCATGGTTGAGGACTGCTCCAGCAAGTCTTCCGGGGAGCCTTTTACTTCACCGCCGGATGAATTCACCGTATAGCCATGATCTTTCAGCAACTGATTGATTTCCGGAACCGAACCGAACTGTTCCAGATGGTTGATGCTGACCGTGAAATGGTTTGCGCGGTAGCCCCAGGCGGCCATCCAGGCGGCGTACTCGCTTTCCTTCATCAGCTGGCGGTAGGTGTCGTAGTCGACCGCCCAATGGCGACCCGAATAGAGAAAATCATCGGCAGTAACCGCCTCCGGCTTTACCTGGCCGACAAGACTTTTAACCACCGATTGCAGCTCCGGCGAGCATTGCTCTACAAGCAGCTCGGAAATAAACACCTTGGGCAGTTCCCGGGAGGGGTGCTCATAGTGGCGGGCATAAAGCTTTTTGGCCTCGAAGTGGTATTCGCCACCTTCTTCATAGCCGAGGCTGAGAAAATGCTCTGCCAGAGCGTCCAGCCGAACAGGGTCCAGGTTGAAGGTGCGAAGCGCAATGTGGTCGTTGACGATGGCCTGCCCCTCTTCGGCGCCCAGGATTTTATGTATGCGATCGGCCGAAGGGGTTACCTGGCGGTACGACTCCCAGAGTCTCGCAAACAGGGTGTCCGGATCAGTGTGCATAGCGAATCTCCTCAGTAACCGGTTTTTGGCAGGGCTGTTGACGTCCCCGTGACTCTTCCCTGGACTGGCTCAGTGGCAGATAGCAGGCCAGGCTATATCCGCCAAGGTTCAGTTCGTTCGCCAGTTGCTCTGGCACTGACAGGCTATTGGCATCGGGGTTCGGCAGGACCTGCTCGGTTACCGTAGCCCTGAAGCCCGAACAGCCAGCATTGGCAACTATAGCGGATCCAACGGTGTTTCCAGCAATATTCCAGGAACTCCGGTTGCCTTTCTGTAGCCTTGCGCGGGTAAGAAGGGTATCGCGCACGCTGGCGATGTCCGATCTGGCGCACTCCAGTGTTGGCCCTCCATCCAGAAGATCCACTAAGCCCCGGTGGCGAAAACCTTCGCGCTCCAGCATGTGTCGGGCAGGGCGCGTATCTTCATGGACCTGGCCGATAACCGCCCTGGCTGCATCGGTCATCTGCCGGGTGAACAATGGCGTTGCGGGGATAAAGCGTTCAACAAAACCGCTCTGGCCACAGCAGGCCAGCTGTGTGGCAGACATGAAATCAAGATCTGCTACGTGATGTTTGAGCCAGTCCCAGAACGGGGATTGGCCGGCATGGTCTGAAACGCCGCGCATTTCTGCAATAACGGTGTCCGCAAAACGCTCCGGGTGCAGTGCCATGAACAGAAAGCGAACCCGTGACAGGAGCTTGCCCGCATTGGCCCGGCGAAATCCGGGCCGAAGATACAGCGAGCATACCTCGGTGCAGCCGGTGTAATGCTGGCATCGGGTAAGGCTTTCCTCGACGTGACGTTTCCGGGGATCTTCCTCGTGATGGATAACCGCGTTACGGCGGAAATGCTCGAGCGGGCGGGATAAGCCAGCAGCAGCTTCTATGCCGGTGGTCCCCATAATCTGGCCGGTCGCACTGTCTTCAAGCACAAAAAGATAATGCTCATCGCCGGGAGTGGTCACAGTCCGTGCGAAGCTCTCAACCGAATGATCGATCTTGCGGCTCAGGGCATCGCGATCCGGCATCAGCGAGGTGAAGCCGGGGCCGGATTCCACTGCGATCTGCATAAGGGCGTCAAGATCCTTGGGGGTAATCGGTCGAATTATCATGGCGATCTTCCTGGGCATTGTTTTGGGCCCAGTATGAAAGCCGTCAGCGCCATAATGCAGCTGCAGAATGATCGAAATGATCTACAATGGATGCAAATTGTAAAGTGGGTTCGGCAATATGATTAGTTCACGGGACCAGAAACTGCTAATGCTGCTGCGGCAGAATGCCCGGACCAGTGTCACCGAGCTCGCCAAAGCCATGCATGTGTCACGGTCGACGGTGCAGAACCGTATCGCGCGGCTGGAGGCCAGCGGTGTCATCCGTGGTTACTCGGTTCAGTTGGGGGGTGAGTTTTCGGCGAGCCAGGTGGAGGCTCACGTGTCGATCAAGGTGTTCCAGAAGCTCACCGGCAGAACCAATGCTGCCCTGGAGCAAATCAGCCAGGTATCGCAGCTGTTTTCCGTCAGTGGGGAGTACGACCTTATTGCCATTGTGCAAGCCCAGTCCCTGGAGGAACTGAGCGCCGTGCTGGATGACATTGGCAACCTTGAGGGAGTTGAGAGGACCAACTCTGCCGTTGTCCTCGAAACCCGGTTTCGGCGTTAAAACGGTTTTCCCGGGTCAGGTGCCCAGCATGCCCGCATAGGCGCTGTAGAAAAAGGCACCGGAACCCAGAAGAATGATGCCCCAGGCCGGAAAGATTAAAAACGAACGTTTTGGTTTGCTCATGGCTACATCCAATTTGCTCGAAAAGAAGGGTGTACACCCTTCACACTAGCTCAAACTTGACAAATGTTACGAAAAATTTTGAGTAACAGTTCTCGGGCGAGGATTAATTTGCCAATGGCGCGGGCACTAATCGCTATTGAGCAGGTCTGAAATGACGCTAGTATGAATCGCAATGGCATGACCTAAACACGAAGGACAATAACAAAAAGGAGCCGTTTATGGCGGTAGACCCCCGGAAGCAGACCTCACTCCATTGCCTGTATTACTGGGCAGAGGAAACCCCCGACAACGTTTACCTTACTCAGCCTTACCCGGATGGCCGGGTGGAAGATATTACCTGGAGAGAAGCAGCCGATCAGGTATCCCGCATGGCGGCTTACCTGGACAGCCTGAAGCTTCCGGAACCCAGCAATATCAGTATCCTCGGAAAAAACAGCGCGCACTGGATCCTGGCCGATCTGGCGATCTGGGCGGCAGGCCATGTTTCGGTGCCACTTTATCCCACGCTCAACGGAGATACTGCTGCCTACGTTCTCGAGCACAGTGAGGCAAAGCTCCTGTTCCTCGGAAAACTGGACGGGACCGCGGACGGCTGGAACGACATCAAGAACCACATTCCGGCAGACTTGCCGCTCATTTCCCTGCCCCTGTCGCCACGGGACGATACGCCCAAGTGGTCGGAGATTGTGGCCGAACAGTCGCCTGCGCAGCCCAAGCTGCCGGATCCGGATAACCTGGCCACGATTGTCTATACCTCCGGCAGCACCGGCCGCCCCAAGGGCGTCATGCACAGCTTCCGGACCATGATTTCAGTAGCTGATGGCCTGCAGCAGCTGTTCCCGGTTTCCTCTGACGAGCGCATGCTTTCTTACCTGCCCCTGGCTCACGTGGCTGAGCGGGCAGCTGTCGAAACGCAGTCCCTCTACTATGGCTTTCATCTCTATTTTGCGAATTCCCTGGATACCTTCCAGGAGGACCTGCAGCGGGCAAGGCCGACGCTGTTTTTCTCGGTCCCGCGCCTGTGGATGAAGTTCTATCTTGGTGTAAACGCCAAACTGCCGCCCAAAAAGCAGAAGCTGCTCTTCAGTCTCCCCATTATCAGCGGCCTTGTGAAGAAGAAGGTCTTGAAACAGCTGGGGCTGGATTATTGTCGGGCAGCCCTGACCGGCGCAGCGCCGCTGTCAGCGGACATCGTTAACTGGTATCGCAACCTTGGGCTCGAGCTGCTGGAAGTGTACGGGATGTCGGAAAACTTCGGCTATTCCCACGCCAACCGACCAGGCCAGGCTCGCGCCGGTTCGGTAGGTATGGCGAATCCAGGGGTCGAGCACCGCATCGGAGAGGGCGGAGAAGTCCAGGTGAAAAGCCCGGGCCAGATGCTGGGTTACTACAAGAATGAGGAGAAAACCAAGGAAGACCTCACCGAGGATGGCTTCCTGAAAACCGGAGATATGGGCGAGATCGACCGGGACGGCACCCTCCGTATCACAGGCCGGGTAAAGGATCTGTTCAAAACCTCCAAAGGCAAATACGTGGTACCGGTGCCCATCGAAAACCGGTTTAATCATCCAAAGGCCGAAGTGGTCTGTGTGGCCGGTGCCAACCAGCCGCAGCCTTGCCTGATGGTCCTGCTGTCGGAAGAGGCCAGGGATGAACTGGAGACCGGAATGGATCGCGGTGAGCTCGAGCAGGAACTTGCGGCCGAACTGGAGGCGGTGAACGCGGAGTGCGAGTCCCACGAGAAGGTAGCTTTTGTCGTGGTGGTTCGGGAGCCCTGGACTATGGAAAACGGCATGCTGACGCCGACCATGAAGATCAAGCGGAATGTGATAGAAGATTTCTACAACCAGAAGATGGACGACTGGTTCAGCCAGAAGAAAAAAGTCGTTTGGGAATTCTGATCCGCTAACGTAAAACGCCGTTGGTTCCCTGGGAGCCAACGGCGTTTTCAAATCCTTATGTTCTTTCTGTTCTCAGCCTGAGCGATCTCCCCGCTCATGCCAGATTCGGCTGCCGTTTTAGTGGCCGCCCTGCATCTGGCTCATGTCCGGAGCAACGTTTGCTGCTTTCCGGTTGAAGCTCCGCATCTTGCGACTGAAAAACTGTACCGCCTGCTTTGCCGCAGCACGGGTATACTGGCGCCTGACCTCAGCACTGTTGTGGAGGATACTGGACGGCAGCGGGTTTACGGTTGCGATATGGTTCTGAGTCATAGCGCCTTCCTCCTTTTTAATGAGTGTATTGATTTTGGTAGGTAGGTTAGTTAGGGATCTACCTTTAATTTAAAAGCGATTCTAAGGGTTCTTATTTGCAGTTTGAATACGTTAAAATCCGTACTCACGTTGCAAATATGCAGTAACTATGGATTGGGATTATCTTCGATATATACGTGCGCTGGCAATAGGCGGAACGCTAGCCAAGGCCGGCGAATTACTGGGTGTGCACCAAACCACAGTTTTACGGCGACTCGACCAGATGGAAGAGTCGATGGGTGTACAGTTTTTTGAACGCAGCCGGGATGGACTTCAGCTCACTCCCGTGGGGGAGACCGCGTTCCGGGAGGCGGATCGGCTGGCCATCGAGATGGAAAATCTCGAGCGCAAACTGGTCGGGCAGGATTCGGCGCCGGTGGGTAAAGTCAGGCTGGCGGCTGAAGACGCAATGATGAGCGCGCTGCTTAGCCCGATCCTGGCCGAGCTGGTTCGGGAGTTCCCGGATATCGAGCTGGAGACGCTTACTGATAACGATGTGGCGAACCTCAGCCATCGGGAAGCGGATCTCACCTTGCGGCCCGAGAACAAGCCGCAGGCAACTCTGGAAGGCGAGCGAATCGCCTCCATCGAATCCGCCGTTTACGGGTCGGCCCGCTATTGCCGGCGGCATCGTGACATGGACGTGGAAAACCGTCCGGAAGGTTGCCTCTGGATCATACCGGATGAAACCTTCAGCCATCTGGCGACGGGCCGGTGGTACAGAAAACAGTTGAAGAACGTTACCTCTTTCATTCGCTGCAACAGCCTGCAATCCATGCACGCGCTGGCGAAAGCCGGTGCCGGCCTGGCGGTTTTGCCCTGCTACCTGGGGGAGAGCACTCGTGAACTCCGCCGCCTGTCGGACCCGCTGGAGGGTGAGAGCGTGGATCTCTGGCTGCACGTCAACCAGGATACCCAGCAAATGGCCCGGGTCCGTATCGTTATGGAGTATCTGGTGGAGCGCCTGCAGTCACTGGAGTCCCAGATGGAGATTTCTTCCGCTTTCTGACGAGCGTCAGCCGCAGAACGGCCAGAACTGGTACCAGCGCCAGCACTGGAATTCCTGCTCGCAGGTTTTCAGCTGATTGTCGTATCGGAAAGCCCGGGTCTGTACCCGGGCGGCCAGATCCATCACGTCCGGTTTCTCTTCGAAGCTTCTGCGGGCATATCCGCCCCGGCCTTCGTGGTAGGCAAGGTACAGCTTTCTGGGGGCCGAGAAGGGAATGCCAAGCTGCCGGTGGCTTAGCTGGTTGTACCAGCCCACGAAATCCAGCGCGTGTTCCATGTCGGTGCGAACGGTGAACCAGCCTTCGCCATTGGCCTGCAGGTATTCCCGCCACGCCGGGTCGAGGGCCTGGGCATAACCGTATGCGGTTGTGGGCCTGGTCCAGGGAATAAAGCCCCAGAGCAGTGTGCGTGGTGGACGCGCATGGCTGCGGAATGACGACTCGTAATAGACAAACGCTAACTGGGTGGCGATGGGTGTGCCCCAGCGTTGCCTGGAGTCGTTGGCGTAGTCATACCACACCGGGTGTTCCCGGAAGATTTCACAGATGTTCTCCGGGTTTGCCGGAGGATCCGGTGCCAACAGGCTGAAGCGGAGCGTTGCCCAGAGACCCATCAGCAGCCCCAGCATTGGAAGCCCATACCATCTTGCCCGGCTTTTCCAGGTTTCCAGAGCCAGTTGCCGACTTTTGGTCTTGCGGGTACGTTTCTTTCGCATTCCTACCAAACCGTCATCTCCAGGGCCGCGGGATTGCTTGCTGCCTGCCTCGAACCCATGGCATAAGGGAATCAATGATTCACTCGGGATGATAGGTAAATGACGCGATTTCCCATAATTAAACCTCTTTTAATCACAGCACTTCTTGTTACTGGTACTGCCCAGGCAGCGCCGGATGCCCGCGAGGTGCTGGAAGTATCGCCTGTTGACGATATTGTGGCCCGTTACCCGGCCATGATGAGCCAGGGAATCCGGGAAGGACTCAAACAGAATGGTCAGCTTCCTCCAATGATGGCCAATACCATCGGGAACATCGTGAGCAGCGGTTTCAATTCCGTGGATATCGAGCAGCAGATCATTAACGATCTGCAAGCCAAACTCACGGATTCACAGCTCCAGGCAGTCCATGACTGGTACGAAACCCCTGTGGCCAGAAAGATTTCTTCGGCCGAGATTGCAGCTTCGGAACCCTCGGCCTGGCCGAAAATCCAGTCCAGTGCCATGGAATTGAATAGCCGGTACAAGGGCACGCGCAAAGCGGAAATGTTCGATCGGTTTGATCGGGCTGCGCGGGCCACAGAAAGCGCGGTGGATACAACGATCGCAGTGCAGCTCGGCCTGGCAACGGCAATGGCGGCGTTCAGCAGTGATTCGGCCAATTACGAGCAGCTGCGCCAACGCATTGAAAGCCAGCGCAGCATGCTCAGGGGCGTGGTAGGTCAGCAGGTTTACGACAGCTATCTGTATACCTACCAGAACATCGGTGGCCAGGAGATGGATCTCTACCTGGAGTTCCTGGAGAGCTCTGCCGGCTCGGCTTTCTCGAAAGTTGTAACCAACAGCATCCAGCAGGCGATTACCGAGCCGGTGGAAAGCATAGGCAAGCAGATGTCGCGGTTCTTCAGTCCGGAATCACCAGGCGGTCAGTGAATCCCCTCGGTTGCCGTTCTGAGTCAATGTGATGCTGGAATAATTTCTTGCTCGGGGTTTGTGCAAAGCCAGAATAGGGTCCAATCTCCCTAGTATATGCGAGTGAGGAGTGTCGTTATGGATTTCAATGCCTATCAGGAAGCCTTGTCCTCACAACTGAGGGGGCTGGAGTGTCCGTTTCCGGAGCAGGAGTTCGACGAGCGTCTTGCTCGTGTCCGGGACGGGATGGCCCGGGAGGATTTTGGCGCCCTGCTGTTGACCGATCCTTCGGATATTTTTTACCTGACCGGCTATAGCACTTTTGAAGTATCCGTTCACGTGGCCCTGGTGGTTACCCAGGAGGACCTGCTTTTGCAGGTGCCGTCTATCGAGATGGGGCCTGCGATGATGACAACCCGGGTCGCCCGGGTCAGCGGATACCGGTGGGAAGGCATCGGCGAGGTATTGGAACCACTGGTTCAGGCCCTGAACGACGGCGTGGAGACCGTGGGTATTGATGCCTGGCATGGCTCTCTGCGCCAGGGCGTGCTGGAAGGCCTGCAAGCTCGGATGCCCGGAGTAAGATTTCTGAATAACGGCGGTCTGTTGAAGCAGATCCGGATCGTCAAGTCCGATGCCGAAATCCGTTGCCTGCGTGAAAGCGCCCGGATAACAGCCGAAGGTTTCAGGGCGGCCGTGGCCGCGGTCCAGCCGGGCGTCACTGATAATGACATAGCCGCCGAAGGCGCGAGGGCGCTGCTGGCGGCCGGCAGTGAATTCATGAGCATGCAGCCAATTGTTGTTACCGGCCGTCGCAGCAGCGTGATCCACTGCAATCACAAACGTACGGTGGTGCAGAAAGGCGACCCTGTTTTTCTGGAATTCGGCTCGGCCTGGAACCGCTACACCGCACCCATGATGCAGACCGTGGTTGCTGGTGGCGACCCATCGACTGAAATGCGTCGGGTCCATGACGGCTGCCGTCGGATTGTGGACACCCTGCTGACGTCGATCTGCCCGGGAGTTACTTTCGACCAGGCTGCCCAGAACGCTGAGAAGGCGCTCCAGCCATTGGCCGGAAAGGTATTTTTCTCCGGGGTATTTGGCTACACGGTGGGCGCCCAGTTCCCGCCATCCTGGGTTGAGGGCTCGGGGTTCATCGCCAGGGGTGGCAATGTGGAATTTCGACCGGGCATGGTTTTCCACCTGCCCATCTGTTTGCGTATTCCCGGGCAATGGGGCATTGGGTGTAGCGAAACGATTCTGGTCACCGACGCTGGCGCCGAACCGATAACCGATAATCCCTGGACGCTCGGTTAGTCCAGTCTCAGATCCAACAGACAAACAGTGCGTGGCTCGGGCAGGCGAACCGCAAAAAGCCCCATTCTTCTGACTTGGGACATATCCATGGACCGGCCATCGGGAGCGTTTTCGATGTCGGCCAGTTTCAGGGTGAAGGTATTGGAACCAGGACCCAGTGTCAGGCGGGTGTTGTAGCGGTCGTTGTAGGCATGATCGCTGCGGTCATGGGCTACGTCATTGATTCGAAGCGTCAGCGTCAGGGGAGCGGTTGAGGGATTGAACAGGGTGATGCTCAGTGTTTCGTAATCATGCCAATCGGCCGGGAGATTGTTGAGTGAGACCCCCGAGTAGGTTTCAGTGCCCAGATCAAGTTTCAGGCTCTGCGCATTATTCAGCGAGTGGTCGGCAGAGACCGTGAGCCTGCCGGTCCAGAATGCGCCGGGATCCTGATGGGTGAAATCGTATAGCAGAGGAAGTTGTTGGTGTACCTGCCATTGCCGGGCAGCCACCATGCCGGTAGCTCCCAGCTCAAGACACAGTAGCAGCGCAACGGATGCGGCCACCAGGCCTTCGCCGAGAGAGTTTCGCCGCTCTGATGTAAGCAAGGGGCGCCATGCGATAACCAACCAACTGCCAATCAGGTTGCGCAGGAGGTCCCGCCCATCCATGTCGCGATTGTGTCCGCCCTGGATCAACTCGATACCAATTCCGAGCACCAGCAAGACGACGGTAACCGCGAGCCATAGACGCCAGCCACTTAGCCACTGCCAGGGTCTGACCGCCAGAGTGAGTAGTGCAAACAGAAGGATGTGGCCAAGGTTCCAGGCCGATTTGAGAAGTGGCCCCGAGGCCCAGTCAGGCCCGCCGACAAACAGAAAAGGCGCGATGAGCAGAGAAGCGGCACCGGCCAGCAGCGGTAGCCGCCGGCCAGTGGTTTGCAGTCCCGGTATGGAACCAGGAATCATTAGCTGCGGCTGGTCACTTCCAGCAGGTGATAACCAAACTGGGTCTTGACCGGACCGATAACGGTGTTCACTTCACCGTTGAAAACCGCTTTGTCGAACTCGGGAACCATCTGGCCCGGGCCAAAGGAGCCAAGATCTCCGCCGTTGCGACCGGAGGGGCAGGAGGAGTGCTGCTTTGCCACTTCGGCAAAGTCCTGTCCGCCTTCAATCGCCTTTTTCAGTTCTTCGCATTTCGCTTCGCTGTCTACCAGAATGTGACGCGCTGTAGCCTGTGCCATGATCAATGTCCTTGTGTCGGATGAATGTATACATCAGAACCGGAATGCTGCCCGCAGAGCTCGTCAGAGGCAAGCCCTTTTTATCCGTGTTTCTGCGGCCTCACAGTCCACCGGGCAAACCTGTACAATGCCGGCTTTCTTTTCGCCGGCGCATGCCCGGCCCCACATCGACAGGTTTGTTTCTTGATCTCCACCGCCAATATCACCATGCAATTCGGGGCTAAACCCCTGTTTGAAAACGTCTCCGCCAAATTTGGTAACGGTAATCGCTATGGCCTGATCGGGGCCAATGGCTGTGGCAAGTCCACACTGATGAAAATCCTGGGTGGCGATCTCGAGCCCTCCGCCGGCCAGGTCATGCTGGAGCCCAATGTCCGTCTGGGTAAACTGCGCCAGGACCAGTTTGCCTATGAGGATTGCTCGGTGATCGATACCGTGATCATGGGCCATGAGGAACTCTGGAACGTCAAGAAAGAGCGTGATCGGATCTATTCCCTGCCCGAGATGAGCGAAGAAGACGGGATGGCGGTCGCGGACCTGGAAGTCCAGTTCGCTGAAATGGACGGCTATACCGCCGATGCCCGCGCCGGCGAGCTGTTGCTTGGCCTGGATATTCCGCTGGAGCAACACAACGGCCCAATGAGCGCGCTGGCACCGGGCTGGAAGCTGCGGGTGTTGCTGGCCCAGGCGCTGTTCTCCGATCCTGATGTGTTGCTGTTGGACGAGCCCACCAACCACCTGGACATCAACACCATCCGCTGGCTGGAAAACATACTGGTGGCCCGCAACAGCACCATGATTATCATTTCCCACGACCGCCACTTCCTGAACAGCGTGTGCACCCACATGGCGGATCTGGACTATGGCGAACTGCGCCTGTTCCCGGGCAACTACGACGAATACATGACCGCCGCCACCCAGGCTCGCGAGCGTATGCTGTCGGACAACGCCAAGAAAAAGGCGCAGATTGCCGAACTGCAGCAGTTTGTCAGCCGCTTTTCGGCCAACGCCTCCAAGGCCAAGCAGGCTACCTCCCGTGCCCGCCAGATCGACAAGATCCAGCTGGAAGAGGTGAAGCCCTCAAGTCGGGTGAGCCCGTTTATCCGTTTTGAACAGGGCAAGAAACTTCACCGTCAGGCGGTGACTCTCAAGAACATGACCAAGGGCTTTGATGATAAGCCCCTGTTCAAGAATCTGAACCTGCAGGTAGAAGCCGGTGAGCGAATCGCCATCATTGGTCCCAACGGCATCGGCAAAACCACGCTTCTGCAATGCATGTCAGGGGCCTACACGCCCGACAGTGGCGAGGTGAAGTGGACCGACAGCGCGGAAGTGGGCTACTTCGCCCAGGACCACACGGCGGACTTTGCCGAGGATGAAACCCTGACCGACTGGATGGCCCAGTGGACCAAGGGTGGCGAACAGCTGGTGCGCGGCACCCTGGGCCGCATGCTGTTCTCCGGTGACGATATCGGGAAATCGGTGCGGGTGATCTCGGGCGGCGAGCAGGGCAGGATGCTGTTCGGCAAGCTGATTCTGCAGAAGCCCAATGTGATGCTGATGGATGAGCCCACGAACCACCTGGATATGGAGTCCATCGAGGCATTGAACCTGGCGCTGGAGAACTATCCGGGTACACTGATTTTCGTCAGCCATGATCGGGAGTTTGTTTCTTCGCTGGCTACGCGAATTATTGAGCTTAAGGCTGATGGGGTGACTGACTTCAGTGGCAACTATGATGATTATCTTCGGAGTCAGGGATACGTCTGAGCCTCTGAGTTTTCTCTTGAACCCAAGATTTGGGGGCTGGGCAGCCGGGGAGGGCTGTCCAAAACACGCTCCTGGCGGCACATCCCTGTGACGCTTGGGCTCCGCCATCCATGGCTCCGCACAGTTTTGGACAGCCCTCCCCGGCTGCCCGACCAGACTTCTGTGCGGGCCTCGAAAAAAAGAGAATCCAGTATGGATGAAACAGGGATTATTGCTGCAACCCGAAAGTGGGTCGAGGACGTGGTCGTCGGCTACAACTTGTGCCCGTTTGCCAAACGGGAACTGGTCCGCAACCGGGTTCGGTTTGTGGTGTCGGAAGCCGAAACGGAAGACGAGCTGTTACAGGCCCTGCACTCGGAGCTTCAGAGGCTGGAAGACGAGCCGGAGATTGAAACCACACTCCTGATTCATCCGGCTGTATTGCAGGATTTCGGGCCCTACAATGAGTTTCTGGATGCGGCAGATGGTTTGTTGGCGTATCTGGAGATGGAAGGGGTGTACCAGATCGCCAGTTTCCACCCGGATTACCAGTTTGCGGGCACCGAGCCTGATGCGGCGGAGAACTACACCAATCGGTCGCCATTTCCCATGCTGCACCTTTTGCGGGAAGCCAGTCTGGAAGCGGCGATTGACAGTTATCCTGATGTCGATGCGATCCCCGAGCAAAACATTGGGTTGATGGAGAAGCTGGGTGCAGAGAAGATGCAGCGGATTTTAAAGTCGTGTCTTGAGGTGCCTAATCCATAGCGGACCGGGGAGTATGCGGTAGGAGCGGCTGGGAGGGCCCTTTCAAAACTGTGCGGAGCCAGGGATGGCGGAGCCCAAGCGTCACATGGATGTGCCGCAAGGAGCGTGTTTTGAAAGGGCCCTCCCAGCTGCTCCTGGCACGGACTTTAAGGCTGGTAGCGACGAACTCAGGGGTATCGTTTTCAGCTAAAACATAAGAGTTGGAATTAATGGGACTGCTTTTCGAGCAAATTGACAGCCAGCCTTCGGTAATCGGTGAGATCACGCTTCGCAGACGCCGGATTCCGGCGATTGGCGACAGGGATATCTACGAGGTGAAGCTGGGCGAGGAATTCCTGATGTCCAGCATGTTCGTGGATGCCGAAGTGGCTCTCTCTGATATCGGGCTGGGCGAAACCGAGGGCGATGATCTCCGGGTAGTTGTTGGTGGCCTGGGCCTGGGTTACACCGCGGTGGCGGCGCTCAGGCACGAGCGTGTTGCCGAACTGCTGGTGGTTGAGTATCTGAAACCCGTTATCGGATGGCATCAGCAGGAGCTGGTGCCTCTTGGTAAAGATCTGAATGCCGATCCCCGGAACCGCTACGTCCATGGCAGTTTCTTCGACCTGGCAATTGCCGATCCGGCAGAGGGTGGTTTCGATCCGAAGAACCCCGGCAAGCCATTCGATGCCATTCTTCTGGATATCGACCATTCCCCCCGGGCGCTGCTGCACGATTCCAGTGCCAGCTTCTACACAGCCAACAACCTGCGGCTGATGGCGCGGCAACTGAAGCCCCGAGGGGTGTTTGCCATGTGGTCGAACGAGGGCGAAGATGACGAGTTCATGGCCGTTCTCAACGAGGTGTTCACCGATGTGGCCTGCCATGTCGTATCCTTCTTCAATCCATTTCAGAACAGGGAATCGTTCAACACCGTGTATGTGGCCCGTAAGCCGGGCTGAGAAACCGGAGCCTGTATGTCTTTAACCACGCACCGCAGCCGACCTTTCAGCTCCAGCCAGCGCCTGCCCGAGCCGGAGCAGCCGCCGGTGTTGCATGAGCCGGAGGAGGCCGGGGCGTTGCTGGCGGAGTTTATCCAGCGCCATCCTCGCTTGCTGATCCTGACTGGCGCAGGGGTCAGTACCGATTCGGGCATCCCGGACTACCGGGACGGCGATGGCGCCTGGAAGCGCAAGCAGCCGGTTCAGCACAAGGCGTTCATGGAAGACGTCTACACCCGCCAGCGCTACTGGGGCCGGAGCCTGATTGGCTGGCCGGTCATGCGTAATGCCAGGCCCAATCCTTCCCACCATTACATCTCTGACCTGGAACTGCTCAACCACAGCAGTCTGGTGGTTACCCAGAACGTGGATCGGTTGCACCAGAAGGCAGGCACCCGGGGGGTGACGGACCTGCACGGGCGGGCCGATCAGGTGGTGTGCATGAGTTGCGGCTACCGTTGCCCGCGGGATGAGGTGCACGACCGTTGCGCCGATCTGAACCCGGGGTTCCAGAAATACACCGCCGAGACAGCGCCGGATGGCGATGCCGATCTGGATGTGGATTTCGAGGATTTCCGGCTGGCGGATTGTCCGAAGTGCGAAGGGATTCTGAAGCCGGATGTGGTGTTCTTTGGTGACTATGTTCCAAAAGACCGGGTGTATTCGGCCCTGGATACGCTGAAGGCCAGTGATGGCCTCTTGGTAATCGGTTCGTCGTTGATGGTGTATTCCGGGTTCCGTTTCTGCCGGTACGCCAACGAATGGAACAAGCCCATTGCCACCCTGAACCTGGGGCGGACGCGGGCTGAAGATCTGGTAGATTTGAAGTTGAACGCGAGGATCGGGGAGACCCTGAAGGCCTCCCTCGATCAGCTTTAGCGGCGGCTTACATCAGGTTGTAGATAAACACCACTGCCACGGCAACCGGAGTGATGAAACGCACGGTGATCAGCCACAGGTTAAACATGGCCGGTGACAGTGCCAGTTCACGCTCCATGGCCTGACGTGACATCACCCAGCCCGCAAACAGGGCCACCAGCAGTCCGCCCAGGGGCAGCATTATGTTGGCGGTGAAGAAGTCCAGCAGGTCGAAAATGGTCTTGCCTTCCAGCATGGGGACAAAGCCAAGCGGTGCGAAGTCGGACCAGAGGTTCAGGGACAGAATCGAGGCAATGCCCAGTCCCCAGCAGACAAAACCGGCGCCCAGTGTGCTGACGGTGCGGTTCATGCCTTTACGCTCTTCCAGCCATTCCACAATCGGCTCCAGAAGCGAAATCCCCGACGTCCAGGCGGCAAAGATCAGAAGTACAAAGAACAGGGTGCCGAACAGGGAACCCATGGGCATCTGACCGAAGGCCAGCGGCAGGGTCTGGAAGATCAGCCCCGGCCCCGCTCCCGGCTCAAGGCCGTTCGCGAACACAATCGGGAAGATGGCCAGGCCTGCGAGCAGCGCCACGCCGGTGTCGATGACCGATACGCTGATCGAGGTCTTGGCAATGGAAATGTTCTTAGGCAGGTAAGAGCCATAAGCCATCATGACCGCCATACCAAGGCTCAGGGTGAAGAACGCGTGCCCCAGGGCTACCAGTATTCCGGATGTTGTGAGCTTGGAGAAATCGGGCTGGAACAGGAATGCGGCGGCTTGCCCGAAGTGCCCGGTTGTCATTGCATAGCCGACCACGATCAGCAGCAGTACGAACAGGGCCGGCATGAGAATGCTGACAGCCCGCTCAAGCCCCGAGCGAACGCCTCGCACTACCACAACCATCACCATAGCCATGAACAGGGTATGCCAGGCCAGCAGTTTGGTGGGATCGCTTAGAAGGCCCGAGAATATCGCGCCTACGGCATCGGCAGACTGCCCGGCAAGCTGGCCGCTGGCGGTTGTGCCTACGTAGGAAATGGCCCAGCCGCCGATGACCGAGTAGAACGACAGAATCAGAAAACCCGCCAGAATGCCGATGGCACCGACCAGCTTCCAGGCCGGCTTGAGTCGGTCATGCTCGGCGATCAGGCTCAGACTCTTGACGGGGCTCCTGCCACCGCGACGACCGATCATGACTTCCGCCATCATGATAGGAATCCCGACGACCGCGATGCACAGCAGATACACCAGCACGAAGGCGCCGCCACCGTTCTCACCGGTGACATAAGGAAATTTCCAGATATTGCCCAGGCCCACGGCAGAGCCGGTAGCGGCAAGAATAAAGGCCAGACGTGATGACCAGAGCCCGCGTTGGGCGTTTGAACCTTCAAGCGCCCCGGAATAAGCGGCGGAATCTGAAGAAGTGACGGACATAACTATCTCCCGGAGTATTTGTTTTTGTATCAGGGTTTAAGAGGGAAGCTGCAGCTATCCGCAGCTTCCTGGGGGTGCGCCGGTGTCAGCTCAGCCGGTGCGGGCCAACCGCTCGGACGCCTGTCCGGCTCCGGCGATGTGCTTTTTGAACCGTTCCTCGGCAAGCTCGTTGGCAATCTCCCCGGTGGGGCGACCCGAGCGGTCGGAACGGTTGAAGATTTCGGTCAGGGTATCGCCGATGGTATCGACGTGGGCGCGAACGGTTTCCGGTGTGGCGCCGGCGCGCTCGTAGAACACATCGATGATGCCGCCGGCATTGATGGCAAAGTCCGGTGCATAGAGAACGCCCCGGTCCCGCAGCATGGCATCGTGCTCAGGGTGTTCCAGCAGATTGTTGGCGGCGCCGGCGACGATCCGGGCCTTCAGTTGGGGAATGCTGTCATCGTTCAGTACTGCCCCCATGGCACAGGGCGCTACCACGTCCACAGGCAGTGACAATATGTCCTCGGCAGCCGCTGGCTTGGCTCCCAGCTGATCCACGGCCCGCCGCATATTGTCGTCATGGATGTCATAGACCCAGAGATCAGCGCCGGCGTCCTTCAGGTGTCTGGCCAACCGGAAACCGACATTACCGATGCCCTGAATGGCTACTTTCAAACCGTTGAGGTCGTCCCGCCCAAGTTTGTGTTTTACCGCTGCTTTGAGGCCGATAAAGGTGCCGTAGGCTGTCGCCGGTGACGGGTCGCCGTTGCTTGGGTTGCCGTCGAAGCCGGTGCGCGAGGCAATTCCCGCAACGTGGCTGGTGTGTCGGCCCATGACCTTGAGGTCGGGGACGCTGGTGCCCGAGTCTTCTGCCGCAATGTACTGCCCGCCAAGACTTTCCAGATGGCGGCCCATGGCCTCCATCATCGCTTCGGTTTTCTGTTTGCGCGGGTCGCCAATAATCACGGACTTGCCGCCACCCAGATCCAGGTTGGCGAGGGCCGATTTGTAGGTCATACCCCGCGAAAGCCGCAAGACATCGCGAACCGCCTCTTCATCGGAGGCATAGGGAAACATTCGGCAGCCTCCCAATGCGGGGCCGCGGGAAGTGTTATGTATGGCAACGATGGCCTTCAGGCCGGTTTCGGGATCGCAGAAAAAGGACAGATGTTCGTGGTTATCGAACTCGGGATGGCTGAATAGCATTGTGAAATCCTCTCCCACCGGCCGGATCTCGGCATGAGCGGGTATCTTGTTCTTGTCTGCCGGCTTGTGGCCGGCGTTCCGATTTCAGGTGTCCGGTATATCCGCTGGGGGGTGGCCCACCGAAAGTGCCCTTTTGGGGCTGGACGAAAAACAAACTAGCGGCAATTGACGTTAACGTCAACATGCGAATGTGAACTATCCGATACAAGGCTCATCCCCGGATTCGGGCGCCTCCCCGGTAAACATTTGAGGCAATCATGAGGTTAAATGCCCTCATGCGTTGCGCGGATCTGGTCCATTAGTCGCAGATGTGCCCCTTTCTGCGGAAACTACCTATACGCGGATCGGGGAAACTGACCTAGTTTCCCCGGATGTCTGTCGCTTCCTATTCTTATCAGCTACAGCCGGCCCGGGTACGGGTGGAGTTTTTCCGGCTGCTTCCCATCTCGTTATTCGTGGTGGCGTTTGGCGCTGCCTTTGGATTGGCAGCTACCCAGAAAGGCCTTGAGCCGCTCCAGGCGGTGCTGATGAGTGCGACGGTGTTTGCCGGGGCCTCCCAGTTTGCCGCCGTCGATATGTGGGGCACCGAGGTATCTGTACTTCCGATGATCGCGGTGGTCTTTGCCATCAATTCCCGCCATCTGCTTATGGGCGCTTCGCTGTACCCGATGCTGAAAGATGTATCGCCGGGCAAGCGCTATGGTCTCTTGCTGTTGCTGACCGATGCCAACTGGGCGGTTTCGGCCCAGGAATACCAGAGTGGCCGACGAAACCTGGAGGTTATCCTTGGTGGCGGGTTGGCTCTTTGGCTGGCCTGGATCATCGGGACCGGTCTGGGCGTCTATTTTGGTGGCCTTCTGCAGGATCCCAAATCCCTGGGCCTGGACATGGTTCTCGGCTGCTTCCTCCTGGCCATGGCACTGGGCGGCAAGAAATCCCCGAGAGTGCTCGTGGCCTGGACCGTCACAGCGCTGGCTTCATTGGCGGCCTGGAAATGGTTGCCGGCGAATACCCACGTCGTCGTGGGCGCGCTCGCCGGTGGTGCGATCGGGTTCTTCTGGCTCGAGCGAAAGCCTGCGCCTGCTTCTGACGCGGAGGACAGCACCCATGACCGTTGAGACCACCACAGCCGGTATTCTGTTCCTGATTGCGATCATGACCGCCGTTACACTGGTAACCCGTTTTGGCGGCGTGTTCATCATGTCGTTCGTGAAGATCAATCCTCGTATCGAGAGCTTTATCAACACCATGGCCAGCTCGGTCCTGATTGCCATCATTGTGCCCATGGCCGTGACGGGGGACGCTGGTGCGCTGGCGGCCCTGACCACGACGGCGGTTACCATGCTGGCGTTGCGTAAACCTCTCCCGGCCATTGCCGCCGGGATTGCCGCTGCCGGAATCGTGCGGTTTCTGGCCTAACCTCTCGAATCTGAAGTGATTAAAAAGTGCTCAAGTCCGGGGGGCTGCGGCCGATATACCTGTGTAGTAATTACAGGTGCCCAAAGCCATGATTTCCTCCAGCCAGATTTCGCTTTTCCAGGACAGTTCCCGCCAGGTATCGGCTTTCGACAGCACGCAGCTCCGCATCAACCGGCAATCTGCCGCTGCGCCGCAGGCCAATGAGAACGCGGTTGGCTCAGAGTTAACGCTCATGCGCCAGGCTGCCTATCGTTACAGCAGCCAGGAGCAGCTCGCCTTCAGCGGCAGCAGCACCGTGACGGATGGCGGTCAGCAGAGCGTCTTTACCAGTGCGCAGCTTGCCGAGAAAACTTCAGAGTTGTTTCTGATGGGCCAGCAGGCACTGAGCGTTAGCCGTGCCGCGCTCGGTGGTGATGCGGGTGTCGAGGGTCGGGGCAGTCTCTCGGTTTCTGCCGGACGCTATATGTTTTACTCGGAGAGCGAATCCAGAAGCTTTGCCTCCACTGGCACCATCGCATTGGAGAATGGCGAGACCATCGACTTCACCCTCTCACTGCGACAGTCCCAGTCCCGGACCTACGAGTACTCGGAACTGGTGCAGATTCAGGAACGGCCACTCACCGACCCTCTGGTGATCAACTTCGGCACTGCCACAGCCCGCCTGACCGATACCCTCTTCGAGTTCGACCTGAACGGTAACGGTGAAACCGGGCAGTTTGCCACCCTGGGCAGCGGTAGCGGCTACCTGGTGCTGGACCGAAATGGCAACGGCAAGGTGGACGACGGCTCCGAACTGTTTGGTCCCCGGAGCGGCTCCGGCTTTGGCGAGCTGGCCCGGTTCGATGACGACGGTAACCGCTGGATTGATGCCAGTGATGAGATCTTTAAATCGCTGTCCGTGTGGGTGCAAACCGCGGACGGCTCCCAGGCTTTGAAATCCCTGGAGGAAGTCGGGGTTCAGGCGCTGTACGTGGACAATGTAGAAGACCGCTTCACGCTGGCCAACAGTCAAGGTGTGCCGCTGGGCCAGATCAAGGGTTCGGGAATCTATCTGACGACCGACGGTGAGGTTCGCACCCTGGAAGAAATTGATCTTGCCGAGCAGAACACCGCCGACGCGCCGGCCGCCGAGACGGTACTGAGTCGCGACAGTGGCTCGCCGGATCGCGGTGGTAACGGTCTGGTTGAGGCCCGGGTGGAAGCGATCCGCTCCGCGCTTGAGAAGCTCAATGAAATCCGCGAGAAGCAGAAGGCATTTATCGAAGAGTCAAAGGATTCCGGTAAGCCGGAATCTCCCATCGTCGATTACCTGAAACTGATCGACAAGATGCGCTTGGAGATGCTGAACAGCCAGGATGAGAAGAAGCAGGCGGCGAGCCGGTATCTGGAGTTTGCCAGCTTGTAGGGATTGACTCCGAGGCAGGTCCGGTCGGGGGCAAGGCTCCCAAAAATGTGCGGAGCCAGGGATGGCGGAGCCAAGCGTACACGGACGTATTCACAGCGTTTTTTGGGAGCCTTGCCCCCGGCCGCGCCGTCTGTTTACTCCATGGAGGGCTTGGTCATTGGATTGGTATTTATCAGGGCCAGCTCTCCAATGCCGGGTAGTTTTACCCCCAACGCCAACGGGTTAATACCGAAAGAGAGGCCTAGAAGGTTCAATTCCAGTCCCTCGCGAATGCCTGCCAATACGCCAAAATACCCGCCCAGCGAGACCTGATAACCCGCGCCACCCGGAACCTCTGCGATAATACGGTCGCCGAGGTAGTCCTTGCCGATCGCGTGGTTCGGCAGAGCCACATCGAGACCCTCAACCTCCCTGATTACCCAGGCCACGAAGGTGTTGCTGTTGGGGCCGGGCCAGGCTTCGTATTCGGTCGGGTAGGGGTAGGACGCCACTGCCTGGTAGATGTCGGGAATCAGCTTTTCGGCTTCTTCGCCGCGGATATCGGCATAGAGGTCCGGCTTTGCACCGTACCAGTGTCTGTCGGGCTCACCGGGCCGTGAATTTACCACGTAGCTGCGCCAGCCAGTCACCTCATGAACCCGATAATGGCTGGCCCCTTTTTCCTTGGTGGCTATCCAGGTATGGACAGCAAAGTAACCTCGCCAACTCCAGGCCCGGGCGCCGTATACCTGAACGATGGCTTCCTCGGCCTGTTCTGGCAGAGGGGCAATTCGGGCGCTTTCCCGGGTGGCTGTTTGCCAGCTCTCGGCTCCCTGCAGGCTGCCACTGGTGGCCAGCAGAATCGGGCCAGCCAGCAGCAGGAGCACGGCGCCGAAGAACCAGCCGGTGTATCTGAAAAATCGTTTCATGAACTCAGTCCGAAGCGTGGGGTAGACGGGACCCTCTGAGTGACAGAAAGTTCCTCACGACTACCTGGATTATAGGGGACAGATACGCCAGCCGTGGGTTGGCGGATGAGGCTTGTACCGGTCTGTGGTTTGCCGTGAGGACGCTTGTCTTCTAGGCTCA
The DNA here is from genome assembly GCF_045057155.1 of Marinobacter flavimaris. Lineage (NCBI taxonomy): Bacteria > Pseudomonadati > Pseudomonadota > Gammaproteobacteria > Pseudomonadales > Marinobacteraceae > Marinobacter > Marinobacter flavimaris. The sequence goes on along the minus strand of NZ_CP171359.1, from coordinate 2,329,795 downwards.
GACATACAAATCGCAATTCCCAGGAGGCTTTAATGTCTGACCATCACGTGTACAAAAAAGTGGAAATTGTCGGGTCTTCCAAGAAAAGCATTGAAGACGCCATTGAGAATGCACTTGAGGAATGTGGTAAAAGCGTTCGCAACATGGAGTGGTTTGAGGTAACCGAAACCCGCGGCCATATCGTTGATGGCAAGGTGGGCCATTATCAGGTCGTAATGAAAGTCGGTTTCCGTATCGCCAACAGCTGAACAGGCGCTCCCTAGTTACTGCGAATTGCCCGGTGCCGAATGGACGAGACCAGCTGGTTCATCAGCTCCCGGGCCTCGCCCTCGTGCAGGCTGTGGCATTTGTCCTGCAAGACCCGGCGATCGTGATTGGATGAGTCGCTAGGGACATCTTTTAGCAGGTCCAGATACTGGCAGGCCGCAAGGTGCGCCTTGATCTCGGCATCAATCAGCCGGGTAACCAGTTCATCGACGGACTCTGTGCAGAAGGGGCGGTTCCGGTTAAGCAGCTCTCGGGCCTCCAGGGCCGCATTGCGAGCTTCCAGTCTGAGTTCGCCGGCCGCTTCGCCGCCTTCAACCGCCCTCAGGAACATGCCCAGGCGTTCATGAAGATTCCATACCTGTGGCCAGATCCTGGCGTAGGCTTCCACTTCTTTCTGATAGCGGGCTTCTTCAACTGGGGAGCCTGAAGCGCCATTGCCGGACTCACCCGGACGATTGAATTGTGCTACCCGTATGTCGTCAACTTCCCGCCACAGCGTATCGGAATGCTCCCGTAATGCGGTCAACTGGTCCTCGCTACGCCGGCGAGCGCCCGATCCGATGAACAGGGCAATCACGGCCAGGCCCAGGGCGGCCGCTGAAAGCAGAAGCGGCAGGCCGCCTGCCGATAACATGCTCCACAATGGGTCTGTATCCATGGTGTCTGACCCCCGCGTAAATCCAGTCTGGGTCTATCAGTATAGAAGTTAATCCGGCGTCTGCTGTCGGAAGGGCAGGGCGGATTCCGCATCGCTGAAATAAGCACGCACGTGGTCCGCCTCCTCTCGGGTGAAGTTTTCTATGGCTTCGCGGAAGCCGGGGTGCAGAACGCCATGCCAGGAGTGGGTGATTACCGGCTCAAAGCCACGTACCAGTTTGTGTTCGCCCTGGGCGCCGGCATCAATATGGCTGAGGCCGAGGTCCATCGCCAGTTCGATGCCCTGGTAGTAGCAGGTTTCAAAGTGCAGGTGGTTATATTCGTCAAGGCAACCCCAGTAACGCCCGTAGAGGGTGGTTTTGCCCGCCAGGAACAGGGCACCGGCAATCATTTCGCCCTCGCGCACTGCCATCACCAGATGTACGTGTTCGGGTAGCTGTTCCAGAAGCAGCTCAAAGAATCGCTTGTTGAGGTAAGGTCGTTGGCCCCGTTTCAGATAAGTCGCCTGGTAAAACACATAGAACGCGGAAAGCACGTGCTCCGGAATATCCCGGCCATGAAAGCGTGTAAAGGAAATTCCCTGGTCCGCAACCTGGCGACGTTCCTTGCGGATGGACTTGCGCTTGCGGGAAGTCAGCGCCGCCAGGAAGTCCTCGAAATTACGGTAATCATGGTTATGCCAGTGGAACTGGCATCCGATGCGATGTAAGGCCTGCTCGTGTTGAAGCAGCTCCTGGTCCTCTTTGCCGGGAAACAGCAGGTGCCAGGAGTGGGCTCCAAGTTCATCGGTCAGCCTGTCCAACAGGTGATGAACCTGTTCCGGTACCAGCTGTTGTCGAATGTCCGGATCCAGCAGCAGCCTTGGGCCTGAGGATGGCGTGAAGGGAATGGCGATCAGTAATTTTGGATAGTACGCCAGCCCATGCCGCTGGTATGCATCGGCCCAGGCCCAGTCAAACACATATTCCCCCATGGAGTGGCCCTTCAGAAAAGCCGGCGCAAGGCCGACGATTCTGCCAGCCTTTCGGAACACGAGGTGACGTGGCGACCACCCGGTCTCCGGGGATGTGCATCCGGACGCTTCCAGTGCCTGGAAAAACTCGTAACGAAGAAATGGATTGCTATGCCCAGCCAGCCGCTCCCACTCAGGGGCGGGAATATCATTGATGCTGGTGCAGGTTTCCAGTGTGAGAGTCGCTGGTCCGGGTTCTGACATGGTGAGGGAAAACTCCTTTATGTACCCGATACCATACGTCAGAAGACGGCTTTTGATCACCCCGGGGTCAGTGTAAAGGTTCTGCAAAGTGACCTGGCCCGAATCAGTGGTTTGCGGGTAGCGTGTTAGACTTCAGCAGCAACTGTGGTCGGCACGACAGGTGGAGAAGCGACATGCAGAACAGGGTGTTACTGGTCGAGGACGATGATGAATTGCGGGAATTGCTTGCCCGTTACCTGACCAATCAGGGATTTACCATTCGGGAAGCTGCCAATGGCCGGGACGGCCTCGCCCTGGCGCTGGGTCAGGACTGCGATATTGTCGTGCTGGACATCATGCTGCCGGATATCAGTGGCCTCGAGGTGTTGCGGGAACTGAGGGCAGAGACCCATCTGCCCGTGGTATTACTGACCGCCCGGGGCGACGAAACGGATCGAATCGTCGGTTTCGAGGTTGGTGCCGATGACTATATTCCCAAACCCTGTAATCCGCGCGAGCTGGTGGCCCGGCTGCAGGCGCTTTTGCGGCGGATTGCCTGGGACCAGAAAACCGAAGTCAATGCGGCCCGGACCTATGGCGACCTACGTGTCGAGCCGGGCCATCGCCGAATTTACCAGAATGATGTGGCGATGGAGTTGACCGCCACCGAGTACGAGGTTCTGCAGGTTCTTCTGGCACACGCAGGCAGCGTGGTCCGCAAAACCGATCTCATGCAATGGGCGCTGGGCCGGCGCCTTGAAGCTTACGACCGCACCCTTGATATGCACATCAGTAACCTTCGCAAAAAACTGGGCAACGACGACCCGCCCCGTATCGAAACCGTTAGGGGGCTGGGGTACAGCTATCGGGTGCCAGAATGAAACAGCGGCCCATGTTCCCTCTGTTCTGGCGGATCTTCCTGTCGATCTGGCTGGCTATGGCGGTCACCGTGGTGGCCAGTAACCTTGCAACCAGGATGCTTCTGGACCGGGAGCGGGAAGCCATCGAGCGCCAGGCAGGTCTAAGGGATCTGGCCGAAGAAGCTATCGCAATTCGCGAGGCCGGCGACCGTGGCGAAGCGTGGCGTTTTCTGCGGGACGAAGGCGAGCGTCTTGAACTGTTTCTGGTGTTGCTCGAACAGGATGAAAACGATGGCAAGCTGCCCTCGTTCATCCGCGACCGCATGAAATCCGGCTGGTACCCGCAGAAACCCGCGGTACTGGACGTTGGCGGCGGTTACCGGTTGGTGGCCTGGCCACGGGTGCAGGGCGCCGGCTGGCTCAACCCGAGATTCTTCAGGGCCATCGAGCTCGGGCTGGCCCTGCTGATGATTTCACTGGCGTGCTGGTGGATCGCCCGCCTGGTATCGCGACCGTTGAAACACATGGAAAGCACCGCCCAGGCGATTGCGGCCGGTGATAATTCTCTGAGAGTCAGCGAAAAGATCGCCCAACGCCGGGATGAGGTGGGGCAACTGGCCACGGCTTTCAATGCCATGACCGAACAGCTCTGCAGTCTGCTGGAACGCCAGAAACATCTGCTTCGGGATATTTCCCACGATTTGCGAACGCCGCTCACCCGCCAGCGTATAGCCATTGAGCTGGCAAACGAGGCCGGTGCAGATGAAGAGCTGATGGCCAGCATTCTGCGCCAGAACGAACGGCTTGAAACCATGACCGGTCAGATACTGACGTTATACCGGGTTACCGAAGCCGGCGGCGATATCGAGCGCGAGCCCCTCCGGCTGGTGCATGTGATCAATCAGGTTCTCAAGGATGCAGCGGACTATGCCGAACACCAGGGTGTGGACTGCAAACTCGTGGTGTCGCCGGAAAGTTCAAGGGCGTCGGTGCTGGGTGATGAAGGGCTTTTACAGCGAGCCATCGACAACATCCTGCAGAATGCCCTCGACCACACGCCACCTGGCAGGGCTGTTCATCTGGCCGTGACGGTGGCCGATGACTGGTTGACGCTAACGGTTGATGACGAGGGGCCGGGCGTTCCGGATGAGCTGATCGGCCAGCTTTTCGAGCCGTTCTTCCGCGCAGACAAGTCTCGCGGGGGCACGGGCTGGGGGCTTGGCCTGGCCATTGCCAGAGACATCGTAGCGGCCCACGATGGCGTGATCGGGGCAGCAGCGGGAGAAACTGGCGGCTTACGGGTGACGCTTCGCCTTCCGGTGTTTTTCGGGGGCGGCTGACTCCGGCTCCGGGTCGGAAGGTTTCAGTTTTTCGGCGCCGGAAAAGTCGATACCCTCCTGCAGCTCGTCTTCGTCAAAGCGGATTCCGCAGGCCGCTTTCCGAATCTTCGCGGGCTTTGCCGTGCCCGGGTTGTTGTATTCGTCTTCAGAGGCCATAGGTCGTTGTCCATGAAAAAAGATTACCCCGTTCCGGCAGGATACCTTGAGCGTGAAACGGAAGTGAAGAAAAGCCGGTTCATTGCCCGGGTAGCCCCGGTGAGTTCGCGGGAGGAGGTGAAGGACTGGCTGGAACAGGCCCACCAGGACCACCCGGACGCCCGGCATATCTGCTGGGCCTACCAGATCGGGCGTCCCGGTTCTGCCGCCGAAGCTGGTATGAACGATGATGGTGAACCGTCTGGAACGGCCGGGAAGCCGATTCTCAACGTGATTCAGCACAAGGATATGGGAGATGTGCTGGTGATGGTGGTCCGGTACTTTGGTGGCATCAAACTGGGCGCAGGTGGCCTGGTGCGAGCCTATGCCGGAGCTGCAGAGAGCGTGCTGTCGGCTGTTGACCGGGTGGTCCAGAAGCCCATGGTGGACGTGCTGGTGCTCCTGTCATTTGCTGACGAGCAACCGCTGCGGCACTGGTGTGAGATGAACGGGGCATCGGTGGAATCGGTGGATTACGGGGCCTCGGTACGGGCTGGTGTTCTGGTCCCCGAGGATCAGGTCGAGGCATTCGGAGCCTTCTGCGATGCCCATAAACTGGATTACAGTTTAGAAAGGTGACGGATCCCGGGGGCATCGTTGTGCGTCTGCGAGGCGTATACTGTTCGTAAATCTGAGTCTCAATCGAGGACAGGAATCATGATGCGTTTTCTGATGTTAGCGGTTGTCGCACTGGCCATGACCGGTTGTGCCAGCAACGTGGTGACCGACTACAACTCTTCCGTGGTTTTCGGTAATTATTCCTCCTGGGCGTTTGCCGGTGGCACCGATTCGTCTTCCTTTACCTCACTCGACGGCACTCGGGTGCGCAGTGCCGTTGAGCGAGAGCTGAATCGCAAAGCGCTGAAACAGGTCCCTGAAGCAGAGGCGGACTTGCTGGTGAGCTGGCAGATCGTGCCCGAAGAGCGCCTTGAGCAGACGGGGCTGGGACTCGGATTTGGTTTTGGTAGCGGGAATTTCGGCTGGGCCCTGTCTGCGCCGCCACCGGTACGTGAAATTGAAGAGGGAAAGCTGGTTGTAGAGCTGGCAGACAGCAAGTCGAAAGAAGTTGTCTGGCGCGCCGCCAGTCGGCGCTATCTTAATGAAAACCAGTCACCCGAGACCCGAAGAGAATTGATCGACGAAGTCGTGGCCGAAATGTTTACCAAGTATCCTCCTGGTCTCGATTGAAGGCGTTACAAGACAGGAATAGCACGGAGACAGAATGAAGAAGCGATCTGAGGGCGGTCTGGTTTTTTCGACCGAGCAGGGGCGTATGTGCCCGGATTGCCGTAACCCCGTGAATGAATGTACCTGCGGTACATCATCACGGCCTGCCGGGGATGGCATTGTCAGAGTAAGCCGGGAGACCAAGGGCCGCAAGGGTAAGGGTGTCACCCTGATTACCGGCATTCCACTGGACGACAAAGAACTGAAAGCCTATGCCAAGGTGTTGAAAGCCAAATGCGGCACCGGTGGCACAGTAAAAGATGGTGTGGTCGAAATCCAGGGCGACCAGCGGGATCTTCTGGTTCCGCTGCTTGAGCAAAAGGGGTGGACGGTGAAGCGCGCCGGTGGCTGATGGTATAACACGCAAATCCCCCACGCTCACGTTACAATAGAGCCCGCGTTAACAAATCCCGACTTTCATACCAACCGGAATCTGCCCAGAAATCCCTGCAATTATGCCGTTGGATGGCGGATTCTGTTCGACCGGAGGCAAGCATGCATATACTGGTTTTGGGCGCAGGCGTTGTGGGTACTACCACGGCCTGGTATCTGCAGAAGCAGGGGCACCAGGTAACTGTGGTTGATCGCCAGAACCAGGCCGGCCTGGAAACCAGTTATGCCAACGGCGGTCAGATCTCCGTTTCCCATGCGGAGCCGTGGGCCAACCCGTCCGCCCCTCTGAAAGTCATGAAATGGCTGTTCCAGCCCGACGCGCCCCTGCTGTTCCGGCCAAGACTGGATCCCGCTCAGTGGCGCTGGGCGCTCTCTTTTCTGGGGCAGTGCACCTCGGCCCGGGCTGCCCACAACATCCGCCAGATGGTAAATCTCGGCACCTACAGCCGCAGCCAGTTGCAGGCCCTGCGTAAGGAAGCGGGCATCGAGTACAACCATCTCGAGAAGGGTATTCTGCACTTCTACACCAATCCTGCAGAGTTTGACGGTGCCATGGAGCCGACCCGGATCATGCAGGATCTGGGGTGTGACCGTCAGATTATCGATGCAGACCGGGCGGTAGAGCTGGAGCCGGCACTCAAGCCGATCCGCAACCGGATTGCCGGGGCAACCTACACCTCGGAAGACGAATCCGGTGATGCCCGGATGTTTACCCAGAACCTTGCAAAACGCTGCGCGGAGGCCGGCGTAGAGTTCCGGTACGGCACTGAAATCCTGGGCTTCGAACGCGCCGGCGAGCGGGTACTCGGTATCCAGACGCTCCGGGACGGCCATCATGAGACGCTGCGCGCGGATGCCTACGTGCTGAGCATGGGCAGCTTCAGTGCGGCGCTCGCCAGTCAGCTCGGTATTTTCCTCAACATCTATCCGGCCAAAGGCTATTCGATTACGGTACCGGTGAAGAACGAGGAGGCGGCGTTCAACGTCAGCCTCACTGACGACGAGTACAAGCTGGTTTATTCCCGCTTGGGTGATCGCATGCGCGTGGCGGGCACGGCCGAACTGAACGGCTACAGCCGGAAACTGAACTATACCCGCTGCCGCGCTATCGTGCGCCGCACAGCGGAAGTCATGCCCGAAGCAGGTTACTGGGATCAGGCGGAGTTCTGGACCGGTTTACGGCCTGCGACGCCCTCCAACGTGCCGTACATCGGAAAAAGCCACTTCGCCAACCTCTACCTGAATACCGGACACGGCACCCTTGGATGGACCCATTCCTGTGGTTCCGCCGCGGCCCTTGCGGACATTATTGACGGCCGCAAGCCTGAGGTGGATTTTACGTTTTCCGGCCTATAAAAAAGGGGCCAGATGAGGTGTGTCATCTGGCCCCTTCCCAAACGCCTCACTGATTACTGCAACTGATCCCGAATCAGTTTCTTGTTGATCTTGCCAACACTGGTCTTCGGAATATCTTCCACGAAATCAATATGCTCCGGGATCGCCCATTTATTGATCTCGCCGCTTTCCACAAACTGCTTCAGATGGTTCTGGATATCCTCGGCACTGGCTTGCTCGCCCGGCTTCAGGGTGACCAGAGCATGCGGGCGTTCGCCCCATTTCTCATCGGGCACGCCAACGACCGCAGCACCGGCGACAGCGGAATGCTGGCTGATCAGGTTTTCCAGATCCAGTGAAGACAGCCACTCACCACCGGTCTTGATCACGTCCTTGATGCGATCCTTGATGGTGATGGTGTTGTCCGGCTCCATGGAAGCTACGTCGCCGGTGTGTAGCCAGCCACCTTCCCAGAGCTGTTCGCCTTTCTCGGGCTCCTTGAAGTAACCCTGGGTCAGCCATGGCGCGCGGGCCACGATCTCTCCCTTGGCCTCGCCATCATGGGGGACCGGATTGCCTTCGGGGTCCACAATTTCCAGCTCAACCATGGGCGTCGCAATACCGGTCTTCACCCGGATCGCAGTTTGCTGCTCAAGAGGCAGTTCCAGGTCTTCGGGTTTCAGGTGCGACGCGCAGAGCAGCGGACAGGTCTCAGACATGCCGTAGGCGGTGTAAAGTTTGATGCCGAGCTTGGCCCCGGCGTCGCAAAGCCCTTTGGTAAGCGCGCTGCCGCCAATCAAGACGTGCCAGTTGCTCAGATCAGCCGTCTTGATGGATTCGGTGGCCATCATCATCTGCATGATGGTGGGCACGCAGTGAGAGAAAGTCACTTTGTGTTCCTTGAGCAGATCCACCAGCAGCTCCGGCTCATAGCGGCCCGGATATACTTGCTTGATGCCCATCATGGTGGCGGCATAGGGCACGCCCCAGGCATGCACATGGAACATGGGCGTCACTGGCATGTAGACCGACGAGGAACGCATCAGCGGCATCTCGTCGAATGACGCAACGGTGCCCGTCATGGCCAGCGTGTGCAGCACCAGCTGGCGGTGGCTAAAGTAGACGCCTTTGGGATTGCCGGTTGTGCCCGTGGTGTAGAAGGTGGTCGCTACACTGTTTTCGTCGAAATCGGGGAAGTCGAACTTGTCATTGGCCCTGGCGAGAAGGTCCTCATACTCCCCGACAGCCTCAACAGGTGCCTGTTGTGCGGTATTGCTGTCGGTGAGCTGAATCCAGGTCTTGACCGTTTTGATCTCGTCTTTGACCGCCTCAATGATCGGGAGGAAGTCGTCGTGAACCAGAACCACATCGTCTTCGGCGTGGTTCATGGTGTAAACGATCTGGTCCGGCGACAACCGGATGTTGACGGTGTGCAGAATGGCGCCAATCATCGGAATGGCAAAGAAGCACTCCAGGTACCGGGGGGTATCCCAGTCCATGACCGCAACGGTATCGCCCGGTTTCACGCCGGCATCGGTCAATGCGTTTGCCAGGCGGTGAATGCGCTCGACGAGATCGGTATAGGTGTACTTGCTGCGGTTGGAGTAGACAATTTCCTGGTCTGGATTGTACCTGGGGCCCGAGAGCAGGAGTCGTTTGATCAGCAGCGGGTACTCATAGGCGTTTTCAGCCGGGGGTAGAATGCGTGTCTGTGCCATTACGTGTGTCCTCTTTCCCAGTTGTTGGTGTTATCGCGAGAAACAGGGATAAATCTGACACAGTTTGGCTGAAACAGGAACCGGTAATAGTGAAAAAATGCAGAGCGAACGGTGGCTTAGGTGCGAAGTCCGTTTCGCTCTGCGGACGCGCCCGTCAGGGGCGGGGATATTACTCGTAGGTGCAGAGGTAAGCCGTGTCGATGTCGGTCTTTGCCTTGAAGCTGGCCTGGCCCGCTACATCAAAACTCTCGCCGGCACCGTAGGTCATCCACTCTTCCATGCCTGGGAGCAGCACAGTGAGGGCGCCGCTGATGACGGTCATGGTTTCTTTCTTGCTGGTACCGAACTCGTACTCGCCCGGGCTGATCACACCAACGGTGGCTGGCAGAGTCGAGGTCTGGAAGGAGATGGATTTTGCCTTGCCGTCGAAATATTCGTTCACTTTCAGCATTGGCTGAGCTCCGTTAATTGATGGGGAGGCTACTATACGGGAATTTCATGCACTTCCAATGACAAATCACGAATCGATTCGATCTGACTCCTTGCTTGACCCGTCCGGTTTGTCCTGATTCTCAAGACCGCTTTCCAACGTGTGCAGGTGAGTATCGTAGCGCTCCCTAAGCTCATCCTTGACCGTGCCTTCCCAAAGCTCAATGCCGGTAAAGTACCCGGCACGCCCTATCACGTGGGCGGCAATCGGCGCTGTCAGGAAAATGAAGACCACAATGGCAATTGCCCTGGCCGCCACGGTACTGTCGCCGAAGTGGAACGCCACGCTAGCCATGATCAGCATGGCGCCCAGCGCACCGGCTTTGGTGGTGGCGTGCATGCGGGTGGGCAGGTCCGGTAGCCTCAGGACCCCGATGGAGGCCAGAACCATGAACGCAGCGCCCAGGATCAACAGGAAGGAAACCAGCAGCTCACTCATCCTTAACCCCTCCACGTTCGACAAACCGGGCGAAACCAATAGCCGCCAGAAAGGCTGTCAGCGCAATCACAATGGCCACGTCCAGAAGGCTGGCGACGCCTGTTTCTATCGCATGAACGCCCACGTAGCCAACCACAATTGAGGTGATCAGCTCCAGCGCTACCACACGGTCCGGCAACGAAGGCCCTCGGGTCAGGCGAATAAACGCGAACAAAAGCGCGAGAGACAGCATGAAATAGACAACGTTTATTGATACGGAAAGCATTGCAACCCCCTAGCGCATGACCTTCAGCACACGGCGCTCCAGCTCCCTGAGATCATCTCTCAGTTGCTCTTCATCGTGCAGGAACATGGTGTGTATGAACAGTACCTTTCGGTCGTCGGAGACATCCAGGCTGAGCGTGCCAGGTGTTAGTGAAATCACGCTGCTGACAAACAGGATCTCCATGTCGGTTTCCGCGTTCAGAGGAAACGCAATCACGCCTGGCCTCATGTGCCACACTGGTGTGGCCACGTCGTAGGCCACCTTAAGATTGGACTTGACCAGCTCCTTGAGAAAGAAAACGAGAAAAGCCGCAAGGCGGGGGATTCTCCGGGAATAGCCTTTCAGTGCCGGCACCTGCTTTTGCAGCACCATCAGTGCAGCGTAGCCAAACAGTAGGCCGGCCAACAGGTTCATGGCCGTCACGCTGCCGGTGAGGGTGACCCATGCCAGCGCCAGCAGCAAATTCCAGAACAGACCAATCACTGTGACTGCCCTCCAAGCACTGCTTCAATATAAAGCTGTGGATTCATCAGCTGGTCCGCCGCCGTTTCCGCCAGAACGTAAATCGGCTGGCCATATAAACCAATAATCAACGTACACACTGCAAGGCCTGCGACCGGCAGGTACAGGGCCCAGCTTCTCGGGTGCTTCATCTCGCCTTTGAGCGCGCTGTCATCGGTGACGTGCTCCGGCAGCTTCTTCCAGAACACTTCCGCCCAGATCTTGATCATCGAATACAGTGTTAGCAAGCCAACGAGGAGCGCAATCCCCGCAACCAGATACTCGCTTGCCTCAAGACTCGCTCGGACGACGATGAACTTGGCGAAGAAGCCGGACAGTGGCGGAATGCCCGCCAGCGACAGGGCAGGAATCAGGAACAGCAACGCCAGATAGGGGCGCTGGCGGTAGACACCGCCGAGGTCTTTAAGCTCGTAGCTGCCCAGTAGGCGGTAGGTAATGCCGCTGACCAGGAACAGGTTCGTCTTAACAATGATGTGGTGCATGATATAGAACACTCCGCCGATGAGGGCGAGGGGTGTAAACAGGGCGAGCCCCAGGATCATGTAGCCGATCTGGCTGATGATGTGGAAGGATAGTATGCGCCGGAATTCGAACTGCGCGGCCGCTCCCAGAACCCCGGTGAGCATGGTCAGCGTGGCTCCCCAGAGCAGTATCGTATGGGTATAGCCGACATCCTGGGTAAATATCAGCGTAAACACCCGGTAGAGCGCATATACGCCCACCTTGGTCAATAGTCCGGCAAACAGGGCGGAGACGGCCACCTGGGGCGTGTGGTAGGACGCTGGGAGCCAGAAAAAAAGTGGAAACGCCGCAGCTTTGATACCAAAGGAAATCATGAACATCATCGAGACCACGGTCACCATGCCCGGGTCGTCGACGCTGCTCACCTTCTGGGCGATATCGGCCATGTTCAGGGTGCCCACCATGCCATAGAGCAGGCCCACTGCGGACAGGAACATGGCCGATGAGAACAGGTTAAGGGTGACATATTTGATGGCACCTTCCATCTGCGCCCGCTCGCCCCCGAGGGTCAGCAGGGCGAACGACGCCAGCAGCATTACCTCGAACCAGACGAACAGATTGAAGATGTCGCCGGTGAGGAAGGCGCCACCGACACCGGCCAGGAGCAAGTGCATCAGGGGAAAGTAGCCGAACCTCTGGTGCCCGTTGGGAATGGACGCCAGGGAGTAGATGGCAATAGCCAGGCCGATAATACCGGTCAGTACGATCATGATGGCGCTGAGTACGTCGGCCACGAACACAATGCTGAACGGTGCGGGCCAACTGCCCATTTCTACCACCAGGAAGCCTTGGTCCACTGTGAGCAGCAACAGCCAGATACTTGCTGCCAGCAGCAGGCCGGTGGCTACTACGCCAATCAGCCGCTGGAGCCGGATGGAACGCCAGCATGCCAGTGACAGCGCGCCGGCGACCAATGGAATAAGGATCGGGAGAACAGGTGCCAGGTTCAAGTATCAGTATCCTTCATCTGGTCCAGGTCATCGGTGCCAACCACCTCGTATGCGCGCCGTATCAGAACCACGGCAAAAGCGAGAACACTGAAGGCGATCACGATGGCGGTCAGGATGAGCGCCTGAGGCAATGGGTCAGCGACTGTCCCGGTGATTTGCTGTGCGCCCTCGGCAATCAGCGGCGGAGCGCCGCGGGTAAGGCCGGCGACCACGAAGATCAGAAGGTTGGCTGCGTTGCTAAGGATGATCAGACCAATCACCAGTTTGACGATGGACCGTCGGAGCATCATGTAGATGCTGGCTGTGAACAGCAATCCAATCACATAGGCCATCAAGGTTGCCATCTCAGAGCCTCCCCGGGATCAATGGACAGACATGAAAGATGATTAGGCTCATTCTCTGACCTCCATCAGACTGATTACAAAGGTCATCAGCGTGCCCAAAACCGCGAGGTACACGCCAATGTCGAAGATCAGCACCGTTGACAGCTTCAGGTAGCTCTCTCCGGGTAGGGGAAACTGCCACCAGTGGGCCGTTAGCAGTGGTTGGCCCGACAGCAGAGCGGGAATAGTGGACGCCAAGGCAAATAGCAGCCCGGCGGCGAGGATATCTCGGGGACTGACGCGCAGCAGTCGAAGAGTTGACCGGGCGCCGAAGGCGAAGGCATAGAGCACGAAGGCGCTGGCCGCAACCAGCCCACCGATGAATCCGCCGCCGGGCTCGTCATGGCCGCGCAGCAGCAAAAACACCGAAAACATCAACTGAAGCGGGACAATAGCCAGGGCGGCTGTGTTCAGAATCAGGGAGCTGGATCTCATGGTCTGTGCTGGTCCTCCGCCCTAAATTTGATCATGGAAAAGACGCCGATGGCAGCCAGGCCAAGCACGAAGATTTCACCCAGTGTATCGAGCTGTCGGAAGTCAACCAGGATCACGTTCACAATGTTTTTGCCGAAGGCCAGTTCCGAGCTGTTTTCGATGTAGTAGCTGGAAATGCTTTCAAAGAACTGTATATCCATTGCAGCCAGAATCAGCAGGGTCATCACTATGCCCGCGAAAACGGCCACCGCCAGGTCCCGATAGCGTTCCAATGGGGACGAAAGGTTGACGAAAGGCGGCAGTTTGAAGAGCACCAACACCAGAAGAATTACGGTCAGGGTCTCCACCAGCAGCTGGGTAATACCCAGGTCCGGGGCGCTGAAGTGGATGAAGATGAGGGCGACGCCAAAGCCAGTGACCCCAACGGAGGCAACTGAACCCAGGCGGGACCTGGTGGCGCAGGCGAAGAGCGTGGAAACCACCAGCAACAGAGCAATACCGAATTCATAGAAATAGCCGTCGCTGAAATCAAAACTCAGTTCGAAGCCGTGACGCGTGAGCAAGGTGTAGCCGGTCAGACCGAAGGTCACCAGCACAAGAATCAGCAGGTAAATCCCGAGGACGCCGTTCTGCAGAAGCCGGGTTTGCCAGTCGGCCACCTGGGTGATGCCCAGCATGAACCGAAAATAGCCAGCCTCCGGACCAAAGCGGCTGCCGGCGGTGTTAAGGGCGCAGAGATTGGGTTGCAGGCGCTGCCACTTGTAGAGCAGCAGCGAACCGATCAGCAGACTGACCACTGAAAGAATCAGCGGTACGTTCACCCCGTGCCACAAGGCGAGGGCGGTCTCAACCGCTGCGCCATGAACTGACGAAATCGCGGCGTCCAGCAGGATGCCAGCTGGTACAAAGGGAACCACGCCAAAAATCAATGCCAGGAGCGACAGCACGGCGGGGCCAATCAGCATGGCAAAAGGCGCCTCGTGGGGCTGCTTCGGGGTCTTGAGTACTTCGCCAAAAAACGGCTTGATGGCAACCAGCCCTGCGACCGCAACCACCAACATGGCAGACGCGACGGCCACCACCAGGAGGCCCAAGGACCACGCCGGAGCCTTGAGCAGTGATTCGAGCATTAGTTCCTTGGCAACGAAACCAAACAGGGGCGGCAAGCCTGCCAGCGAGAGTGCGGCCAGGCAGGTGATTGCCGCGGTAAGAGGCATGCTTTGCCTGAGACCTCCCATTTTTGTGATGTCCTTGGTGCCGGTCTCATGGTCCAGTGCACCGGCGAGCATGAACAAGGCGCCCTTGTAAAGGGAATGGGCAAGGAGGAAACAGATGAAAGCGGTGATAGCCAGCTCTGTACCGACCCCGATCAGCATGGTCAGGGTACCCAGGGCCATGACCGTGGAGTAGGCCAGTACCTTTTTGATACCAGTGCTGCTGAACGCCAGATAAGCACCGGTCAGCATAGTTGCAGCACCGAAAAGCATCAGTGAGCCACTCCAAAGCGCATCTCCGCCCAAGGATGGATTGAGACGGGCCAACAGATAAACGCCCGCTTTGACCATCGTTGCCGAGTGTAGGTAAGCAGAAACCGGCGTAGGGGCCGCCATGGCATTGGGCAACCAGAAATGGAAAGGCACTTGAGCTGATTTCGTGAAAGCGCCGATGAGAATGCAAATCGTCGCTGCGGTGTAAAAGGCGTGTTCTTGAATTTGCAGATCGGAAGCAAGTATTTCAGTAAACGAGTAACTTCCGGTAATGAAGCCGAGCAATATCAAACCTGCCATCAGGACGAGCCCGCCCCCGGCGGTAACGAAAAGCCCCTGAAGTGCACACTTGCGCGCTTCCTCGTCCTCGTGGTTGAAGCCAATCAGCATGTAGGAGGTGATGCTGGTTAACTCCCAGAAAACGAAAAACGCGATGAGGTTATCGGATAAAACCAGCCCCAGCATCGACGCCATGAACGACAGCATGATGACGTAGAATCGTCCCAGATCTTTGTGGCCTTTCAGATAGGAGCCGGCATAAATCAGGATGAATGTACCGATGCCACTGATTAGAAGGGCAAAAACCAGAGACAGGCCGTCTACCATGAAATCGAGGGTTATGCCGAGGCCCGGCATCCACTGGTTCTCAATCAGAAGGATTTCACCACGGCTGATTGAGGGAACAAGGCTGGCAAAGTATACGGTAAGCGATGCCGGAAGAAGCGCCAGAAGCCATCCAATGTGTTGGCCGGCGAAGCGGCGGAGCGCCGGCACGGCAAATGCCATTAAAAAACCCGATAGTACAGCCAGTGACATCATTTAAGGGTGCTCCGTTAGAACCCAGTTCTTAGCGTTATGCAGTTATCAGATTCCGGCCTTTGCACTTGGATCATACGCTGTTAAGCGGCAATCGACTCAACAACTCTTTGGGTTGAACCTTTTATTGATCCCAGGTCTGGCCGCGGGTGTTTTCTGTGGTTTTGACCCCCAGGTGCATGGCGGCTTTGGCCAGGAAATTAGCGCTGACGGGTGCCGTCATGAACAGAAAGGCTGTGATCAGAACCTCTTCAATGCCGATGCCCCTGCCGAGGGTACTGAAATAAATCACCGAGCTGACAACAATGGCGCCCACGCCGACCGTGGTTGCCTTGGTCGGGCCATGCAGGCGGGTGTAAAAATCCGGCAGGCGGGCCAGGCCAATCGCTCCGATCAGGGTAAAGGCGCCGCCTACAAGCAGCAAAGCGGAAACGGCATATTCGGCGAAGGTGCTCATCAGGTTTTCTCCGGGTTACTCAATAACGCTGCCGCGCTTGAGGTATTTTGCCATTGCAACGGTTCCGACGAATCCCATCACCGCAATGAGCAGGGCGGACTCGAGGTACATGCGTGTTTGTAGCGTTATACCGAGCAGAACGATGAGCGCGATGGCATTGACGTAGAGAGTGTCGAGCGCCAAAACCCTATCGGGCGCATCGGGCCCCTTGATCACGCGATAGACGTTCAGTAAGGCTGCCAGCGTGACCATGGCGATGGTGATGTAGAGCGCAATAAGAATCATCGGAACATCTCCAGCAGTGGCTTCTCATAACGGGCTCGAATCGTGTCGATGACTTCCTGCTCATCCTCGGCGTCCAGTGAATGGATGAGAATCAGTTTGTTGTCATCACTGACATCGGCGCCGACCGTTCCGGGCGTCAATGAAATAGTGCTGACCAGTATGCTGATGGCGAGTGGGTGATCCAGCTCAAGAGGATAACAGATGAACATCGGGCGAGGCTGCCGCGGGCTGAGTATGAGCTTTGCTACTTCAACACTGGCAACAATAATATCCCAGAGAACCCGCAACGCGTAGGCTGGCGCCCGCCAGCCCCTGATTACAGCGGGGCGGTCGGGCCAGAACCCCCGGGTCAGTTGGGGTATGCCCCAGGCAAGTACAATGCCCAGGACGACACTGCCCCCGCTTATGCCGTCACTCAGAAACTGCCAGGTGGCGAACAAGGTAAGACTTAGCCAGGGCTGAGGAAAACTGAGGCGATCGAGCATTAACTGCCCTCCCTGACCATGGGTGTTTGCAAGATTTCGATGTAAGCGTCGCTGTTGTGCAATTGCGCTGCAGTTGCATCGGTATAGTTCATAATGGGGCCAGCCAGCACTACCATGACAATGGCCATGGCAGTGAGTGCTCCCGCTGCCACGGAAATTCGGCCATTGAGCGGATCCGGTTTTTCCAGATGACCATCCACGGTGCGCCAGAACACGATGCTACCAGCGCGGCTGTAGGCAATGAGGGTCAGGAAGCTGCCGATCAGCAGTACTGACCATAGCCAGGCCATCTCGGTTCCCGATTCAACAGACTGCAAAATCAGCACCTTGCCAAAGAAACCGCTCAGGGGCGGCAGGCCGGCCGCTGCCACGGCACCCACCAGGAAGAGGACACTGAGGAAGGTGCGGCTCTGCATTTTAGGCGCTGTAACAATGCGGTCTTTCGCCGAACCGCGCTGGTTAGCGACCAGCTCAGAAACAAGGAACAGGCCGCCCACCGTCCACGTTGTGCTTAGCAGGTAGAAAAGCGCCGCAGACAATCCGGCCTGAGAACCAAGTGCAATCGGCGCCAGCAAGGTGCCCACCGAAATGATGACCTGCCAGGCGACCAGGGTCTTCAGAGTGCCGGAGCCCAGTGCGCCGATAACGCCCATGGCCAGGGTGGCCAGGGCGATCGGGAACAGCCAGTCCATGCCGAGATTGGCGAGCTCGCCTGCATCGTCGCCGAAGATAAGCAGATAGACCCGTAAAATGGCGTAGATGCCAACTTTGGTCATAACCGCAAACAATGCCGCAACCGGCGCCGTCGCTTTTGAGTAGGCCCGTGGTAGCCAGAAGCAAAGGGGCAGAATGGCTGCTTTAAGGCCGAAGACCACCAGTAACATCATGCCTCCGGCCTTGACGATGTTCAGGCCTTCTCCGGAGATTTGCGGAACCTTGACCGCGAGATCTGCCATGTTCAGAGTGCCGGTAACGCTGTAGATCATGCCGACGCTGATCAGGAACACGGCAGAGCCGATCAGGTTAAGCACGACATAGTGCAGGCCCGGAACGGTTCTGACTGTCCCGCCGCCATGCATCAGCAGACCATATGAGGCGATGAGCAGAACCTCGAAAGCAACAAACAGGTTGAACAGGTCGCCGGTGAGGAAAG
This sequence comes from Marinobacter flavimaris, assembly GCF_045057155.1. Lineage (NCBI taxonomy): Bacteria > Pseudomonadati > Pseudomonadota > Gammaproteobacteria > Pseudomonadales > Marinobacteraceae > Marinobacter > Marinobacter flavimaris. The sequence continues at coordinate 2,311,920 of NZ_CP171359.1, read as the reverse complement.
CAATGTTTAGCCCCATGAGCTGGAAGAGGAACAGGCCATGGAACTGACGGTTTCCTTCATCGGCACCGCCTATGGCGAAGAGGTGGCAGAAAAGGGCCAGAATGGCAGTCATTATCAGCATCAGGGCGGCCAGTCGATCCAGCACCAGCACGATCCCGAAAGGTGGTTGCCAGTTACCGAATGCATAGATCCGATAACTGCCATCGTTTGCCATTACGAGGAGCACAACGGCGGATACTAGCATCAATACCGTTGTGGCCAGCGCCAGCGTCCGCCTCAGGTGGATAGGCGCGTAGCCCATAAAAGCCTGGAGAATGCCGCCGAGCAGGGGAATAAGAACAGGAGCGGTAAGCCAGTGGTTCATTTACCGGTAACCTCCGATTCTTCCTCCGGTGCGGGTGATTTGTAAGGCTGCTTCCCATCCACATGATCGTCCTCATTGTCCGCCAGGTTGCGCAGGGAGAGCACTACAACAAACGCAGTCATCGCAAAGCCAATCACAATGGCTGTAAGTACAAGGGCTTGTGGTAGAGGGTCAGAGTAACTGGCTGCAGTGCCGATGATCGGCTGCTGACCGGTCGCCAGGCGTCCACTGGAGAACAGAAACAGGTTGACGCCATAAGAAAGAAGCGTCAGGCCGACCACTACCGGAAAGGTCCGAGCACGCAGAATCAGATAGACGCCGGACGACGTCAGTGCGCCAATAACCAGTGCGAAAACGAGCTCCATTACGCACTCTCCTGTTTGGGTTTAATCGCAGAATGGGGCGACAACCGGCCGACAGTCACCAGCGACAGAAGGGTAGCACCGATAACTGCCAGGTAGACGCCGAGATCAAAGATCAGGGCCGAGGCAACCTCGAACTTGCCCACCACCGGCCAGGTGATGTAATCGAAGGTGGATGTGAGGAACGGGTAGCCGAAGGCGAAACTGCCAAGCCCGGCAACCGTTGCGAACAGCAGGCCCAGCCCGATGACGTTGTGGTAGCGCAGACGGATTCGATCCTCTGTCCACTCCATGCCGCTGGCAATGTATTGGAGAATCAGCGCAATCGAGGTAATAAGACCGGCGATAAACCCGCCGCCCGGCAGGTTGTGGCCGCGCAGGAAAATGAATGCGGACACCATCAGGGCAAGCGGTAACATTGGCCGGGCAATCAGGCTCAACATCAGCGGGTGCGCATCCCGGGCCCATGCGTGGCCGGCGCCATCGCTGGGCGGTGGCGTCAATACGGTGTCTTTGAGCATGGCGTAGATGCCCAGGGCGGCAATGGCCAGGACCGTGATCTCGCCCAGGGTATCGAAGCCCCGGAAGTCCACGAGAATGACGTTGACCACGTTAGTGCCGCCTCCGCCCGGCTTGCTGTTCTCCAGGAAGAACTCGGAGATCGAGCTGAATGGCTGGGTCAGCATGGCAAGCGTCACCAGTGTCATGCCAATACCTGCGACCGCCGCAATGGCCACATCGCGGAGACGACGTTTGAGAGGTGTTTCGACTGGCGTCCAGGGATGCATGTAGTAGATGGCCAGCATCAACAGAACAATCGTCACCACCTCCACAGAGAGCTGGGTCATGGCCAGGTCCGGTGCCGAAAAGCGGGCGAAGGCCAAAGCTACGACCAGTCCTACAACGCTCAACAGTACCAGTGCATAGAAACGCTGTCGGTGCAGTCCTGCCGTTGCAAAAGCGCAGAGTATCAGCACAGCGGCCGCAATCGCCGTTGGCGCATCCACCGGGCTCAGGCCGTTCTCACCGACAAAGACCCCCAGATCAAGCAATGGCATTGCTGCAACAGCGATCACACTGACAAACAGCAGCAGAGCGTAGCGCTGTAGCGAGCCGTTCTCCAGCCGTGAAGTCACGCTGTTGGCAAAGTCTACAATCCGCAGAACAACGCTCTCGAATACGGCCTTTTCATCGATTTCCCGGAACCGTGCGTGAAAATCGAAAAAGCGCTGGCGTTGGCTGTACATGAGCAAACCGCCGGCAAAAGCGAAAAAACTCATCATCAGCGGGAGGTTGAAACCGTGGAACGCCGCGAGTTGGTAATCCGGCACATTGCCGCCAAATGTGGCGGATGCCGCCATGTAAAGCAGCGGGCCGACCGAGATGGCCGGAAAGATGCCGATCATGACGAGCGCAAACACGAGAATCTCCGCCGGGATCTTCATGTAACGGGGAGGCTCGTGTGGAGGGTAGATCGGAAGATCAACCGGCTTGCCGTTGAAGAAAACGTCGTGGATAAAACGTGCGGAGTAAGCCACCGTGAAGACGCCCGCCAGGGTCGCCACGATTGGTGGCAGCCAGGCCCAGAGCCCCGGCAGGTTCAGCGCCAGTGATTCGGCGAAGAACATTTCCTTGCTCAGAAAGCCGTTCAGCAGCGGCACCCCGGCGTTCGATGCGGCAGCAACCATGGCCAGGGTGGCCGTGTGCGGCATGAAACGCCAGAGCCCGTTAATGCGGCGCATATCCCGGGTGCCGGTTTCATGGTCGATGATACCGGCGGCCATAAACAGGGAGGCTTTGAACGTGGCGTGGTTGATCACGTGGAAAATCGCCGCAACGGCCGCAAGCTGGGTGCCCATGCCGAACAGCAGGGTAATAAGGCCCAGTTGACTCACCGTTGAATAGGCCAGCAGGCCTTTCAGATCGTGCTTGAACATGGCGGTGTAGGCGCCCAGCAGCATGGTGGCCATGCCGGTAAAGCTGACCATGTAGAACCACTGTTCAGTACCTGCCAGGGCCGGATACAGCCGGGCCATGAGAAAGATGCCGGCTTTGACCATGGTAGCCGAGTGCAGGTAGGCAGATACCGGTGTCGGTGCCTGCATGGCGTGAGGCAGCCAGAAATGGAACGGGAACTGGGCCGATTTGGTGAACGCGCCCAGCAGAACCAGGGTCAGGGCGACCGGATACATGGCATGAGCCTTTATCTGGTCTCCGGCTGCCAGCACGTCATCAAGCTCGAAGCTGCCAACAATGTTGCCGATGATCAGGATGCCGGCGAGCAGTGCAAGGCCGCCGCCGCCGGTTACCGCGAGTGCCATCCGGGCGCCACGGCGGGCGTCCTGTTTATGGGTCCAGAAACTGATCAGCAGGAACGAGGTCAGGCTGGTCAGTTCCCAGAAAATCATCATCAGGAGGAGGTTGCTTGAGAGCACGATGCCGAGCATCGATCCCTTGAAGCACAGCAGCAGGGCGTAGAACTTGCCGACGTTTTCATGGGCTTTCAGGTAATAGCGGGCGTAAAGAATGATCAGCAGCCCGATGATCAGGATCAGCAGAGCGAACAGCAGGGACAGCCCGTCCAGACGAAAACTGAAGGAGAGGCCGAGCGCGGGGAGCCATTCGTAGCTGTGCAGCACAACGCCGCCGTCAGCAAGGGTTTCCCAATGGGGGAAAAGGGCAGCGAGTGCGATCAACGCGGGTACAGAAGATGCAACGGCAATCGCCGTTCTGCCGCCCTGGGCGAACAGCGGTGCGGCTAAAGCACCCAGAAAAGGCAGTAAAACAACCAGCGGTAGCGACATCGCAACCTCGTTATTGGTTTTCTTTTACGTGAGTATTGAAGGCATGTTTGCCTGAGTCTAGTCTCCGGCCGGCCACCCTGCACATTGAGCACCGATGCCCTTACGGCATGGAAGGTGGGGTGGATCAGCAGAAAACAGGCGGGTCCGGGAAGTACGGTAAACGTCCCCGGTGCCGCGCTATGTCAGCGGTCACAGGTGGGCGGGTAACTCTTGTGCAGCCGAAGGACCTTGCGGTCATGGTTGCTCCGTCAATGAAACTTGATTGCCGATGATACGTGCCCCGTCTGGAAGGTCAAGTCAACTTGCCATTGATCAAGTGTATACTCGCGATAAATATTTACTGAGAGAGTCCCATGAGCGACATCTATCCCAACCTTCTGAAACCCCTGGATCTCGGCTTCACTGAACTTAAGAACCGAGTGCTGATGGGGTCCATGCACACGGGCCTGGAAGACAGGTTCTGGAACATCCACAAGTTCGCGCGGTACTTTGCCGAGCGCGCAGAAGGTGGCGTGGGGCTCATGGTGACGGGCGGTTTCTCGCCCAATCTGGTTGGGCAGCTGGCCCCGCTTGCCTCAACCATGAACAATCGGGCAACGGCTCTTTTGCATCGTCATGTGACCGGTGCGGTGCATGAGGCAGGCGGTAAGATCTGTATGCAGATCCTGCACGCAGGGCGTTATGGCTATCAGCCGTTGATTGTCTCGGCATCGGCAACCAAGGCCCCGATAAGCCCGTTCAAGGCCCGCGCCCTTTCCTCGAAAGGGGTTGAAAGGCAGATCAACGATTTCGTCAGTGCCGCGAAGCTCGCCAAATTTGCGGGTTATGATGGCGTTGAGGTGATGGGCTCCGAAGGCTATTTCATCAACCAGTTTTTGTGTGAGCGGACCAACAAGAGAACGGACAAGTGGGGTGGCCCTTACGAGAACCGTATGCGCCTGCCCGTGGAGATTGTCCGCCGTATGCGCGAAGCTGTTGGGCCTGAATTCATCATTATCTACCGGCTGTCCATGCTGGACCTGGTCGAGGGTGGCCAGACCTGGGAACAGATTGTGACACTGGGCAAGGCCATTGAGCGGGCAGGAGCCACCATCATCAATACCGGGATTGGCTGGCATGAAGCCCGGGTGCCCACCATTGTTACCTCGGTGCCCCGTGGCGGCTTTGCCGATGTCACCGCCAAGTTCTATGGCGAAGTGGATATCCCGGTGTGCACGACCAATCGAATCAACACCCCGGAGAAAGGCGAAGAGATTCTGGCGGCGGGCAAGGCGGACATGGTGTCCATGGCCCGGCCTCTGTTGGCGGATAGCGAGTTTGTTCGCAAGGCCGAGCAGGGCCGTAGCGACGAAATCAACACCTGCATTGCCTGTAACCAGGCCTGTCTGGACCATGCGTTCCAGGCCAAGCGGGCTTCTTGCCTGGTGAACCCCCGAGCCTGTCACGAAACCGAGCTGGTATTGACGGTAGCGCCTGTTGTTCGTTGGGTTGCCGTTGTAGGTGCCGGGCCGGCGGGACTGGCGGCGGCGACAACCGCTGCGAAACGGGGCCACAAAGTGACCCTGTTCGAAGCGGATGACCAGATCGGCGGCCAGTTCAACTACGCCAAGCGCATCCCGGGCAAGGAAGAGTTTTACGAAACCCTTCGCTATTTCCAGCGCCAGATCGAGCTGCTGGAGATTGACCTCAAGCTCGGCACTCGTGTGGATGCCGAGTCACTTAAGGCGCAGGGTTTCGACGATGTCGTCATCGCCACCGGCGTGAAGCCGAGAACTCCGTCCATTGAAGGCATTGATCATCCCAAGGTGCTCGGCTACCTCGATGTACTTCGCCATAACAAACCCGTTGGCAAGAATGTGGCGGTTATCGGCGCCGGCGGCATCGGTTTTGATGTCAGCGAATTCCTGACCCATGACTTCAGCCATCATCCCGAAGGCGAGCAGGTCAGCGTTGCCGACTGGCAGGCAGAGTGGGGCGTTCATCCGGATTTTGATGGCCCCGGTGGGCTGGCGGAACGACAACCGACTCCGTCGCCCCGCAAGATTTATCTGATGCAGCGAAAAACCGGCAAAGTCGGCGGGGGCCTGGGCAAGACCTCGGGCTGGGTGCACCGCAACAGCCTGAAGCATCGCGAAGTGGAAATGCTTCGGGGGTGCCGCTATGAGCGCATCGACGACCAGGGGCTGCATATTTCCGTGACCGACAAAGAGGGCAAGGTGACGGAAAGTCGGGTGTTGGCCGTGGACAATGTGATTATTTGTGCAGGCCAGGAACCTTATCGGGAACTTTTCGACGAGTTATCGGACTCTGGGGTGTCCGCGCATCTGATCGGCGGTGCAGACGTCGCCGAAGAACTGGACGCCAAACGGGCCATCCGGCAGGGAACGGAAGTCGCAGCTAAATTATGACATTACTAATTGCCTTCGCAGTGCTCTCGATTGGCTTCTCCTTTTTATGCTCCATTCTAGAGGCGGCCTTGCTTTCGGTGACTCCGAGCTACATCGCCTCACTGAAAAAAGAGAAGCCGAAGCTTTTCGCCCGGTTGCGAAAACTGAAAGATGATGTGGATGATCCCCTGTCTGCAATCCTTACACTGAACACGGTTGCCCACACCGTGGGCGCCACCGGCGTTGGCGCCCAGGTGACTGTGGTTTTTGGGGAAGCCTGGCTCGGCATTGCCTCTGCGGTAATGACCCTGGCTATCCTGATATTCTCGGAAATTATTCCCAAAACCATTGGCGCCAAATACTGGCGGAGTATTGCGCCACGGCTGCCAGCTATTCTGGGGTTCATGATCAAAGCGCTGCTGCCGTTCATTTGGTTGTCCAAACAGGTCACCCGCCGAATTGGGTCTGGTGAGGCCGACGTTGATATCCGTGCGGAGATCAGCGCCCTGGCGGAGATCGGCAAGGATCAGCAGGCCCTGGACGAAGACGAACGGCGCATGATTCACAACGTCCTGCGATTCCACGAGATCAAGGTCAGTTCTGTGATGACACCAAGGACGGTCTGCAAATACGTTGATCCGGGCATCACTTACGACGAGTTCCGGGAGCAGGTCAGAAAGTCACCGTTCTCCCGATACCCGGTAATCGATGAGGAAGGCGAGGCACTCGGGTACCTGCATCGGGCAGATCTGATCAACCTCGATTCCGATGTCGACCTGCTCGATCACATGCGCAAGATCAAGCGAGTGAAAGGCAACACCAACATCGAATTCCTGTTCTCGGACATGCTGCGAGAGCGGCAACACCTGGCCGTCGTCTATGACGAATTGGGAACCTGGCTGGGAATAGTGACGCTGGAGGACATACTGGAGACACTTTTGGGCACGGAAATCATGGATGAAACCGATAATGTCTCGAACCTCCGCCGGTATGCGAAGCAGCGCTGGAGCCGGCGTTTGAAGAAGTATGGCTCCGGATAGGAGGGTTTGGTTTGGTTAGCGGGCGGCTTTCAAGGCATTTGAAATCGCCTCGGCTTCAGCTTCAAGTACCTGACTTCGAAGGCTGTTTCCCTGCTGCAGTGCCTGCTCGATCTGCTTGCGCTTCATGTCGTACAGCCTGCTCAGAATCTCTGCCTGGCTTTGTCTGATCGGTGCATTCATGGCGGACCTCCCCATAGTGACACCTGTCGGTATTCTTTACGTTTCAGGCCGAACATTGGCCTTCATTGGAAACCGATGCATAACCCGGGCCAGGCAGGGCCGACCAGACATTATCTGACAAAGCGAGAGCGGTAGGCACCCGGTGAAAGCCCGGTATGTTTGCGGAACAGACGCGTGAACGAACTCACGTCTTCGTAGCCCACCAATTGAGTGATTTCATCAATCGGTAACCGCGATTTCTCTAAATGCTGACGTGCCACCTCAATCCGTAGAAGTTGCAGATACCCGGTGGGCGTGTCGCCAGTGGCTGCCTTGAATCGGCGAATCAGAGAACGCTCGGTGAGTCCACTGAGTGAAGCGAGGCGTTGCAGGGTAACAGGTTCCCGGTAATGACTGTCCAGCCAGTCCTGCAGCTTCAGAATGGCGGCATCAGAATGGTAGCGGCGAGCCTGCAGGGCGCTATAAGGCGCCTGGCTGGTCCGCCCCGCATCAATCACAAACGCCTTCGCCAGCTCCCGCGCCACCTGAGCCCCCGCGTAACGTTCGACCAGATAGATCCCCAGATCCCACCAGGCCATGCCGCCCCCGGCACAGGCAATGTCGCCGTCCACCGTTACCAGCTTGTTCGGCTGAAGGTTCACCGCCGGAAAGCGCTGGCGGAACTGATGGCTGAAGCCCCAATGCGTCGTCGCCTGACGACCATCCAGCAGCCCCGCCTCGGCCAGCATGAACGCACCGGTGCAGTTACTCGCTACCCGCACCTGCCCGGCGTCTGAAGACCGAAATTCGCTCAGCCATTCAATAAGCTCCGAATTCCCGGCCAGAACGACTTCGATAGGACCACCAATAGTCGGTATCACCACCAGATCGCTGTCGTCGCCACCCGGTAACAAATCGTTCCAGGCTCCGTCTGGCTGAATAGTCAGTCCGTTAATGCAGCGGCAGGGCGCTCCGTCCTTCGTCAGAAGCCGGGTTGTGAACCGGGGTGTCGGCGCTTCATCGTTAATCCGCGCCCAGGTAACGCCGGCAAGACGGAAAAGATCAATAATGCCAGTGATGGCGCTGGCTAAAGCGCCATCAAAACCGATAACAGAGACCGTTCGCATACATTCTCCAAATTAGGCCACCTTTGGCAATATTGACCATAATTATGTCATAAACGCCGGTTTCCAGGAAAAACCAGTTGTGAGAGGCTAACGACAACAAACAGGAGACCAAGCATGACCGACACCCTGATCGACCGCCGCGACCTGGCGTTCCAGCTCTACGAAGTTCTCGATACCGAAAACCTCACCACCCGCGAGCGCTTCAGCGAACACAACCGCGACACCTTCGATGCCGTCATTGAAACCGCCGACAAGATGGCCCGGGAAAAGTTTGCCACCCATAACAGCGCAGCCGACAAGGACGAACCAAAGTTCGTCAACGGCCAGGTCGAGATGCTGCCGCAGGTGAAGGAAGCCTTCGACGCCTATGCGCAGGCCGGCTTTATCGCAGGACGTTACGACTATGAACTGGGTGGCATGCAGTTGCCTGAATCGGTCATGGCCGCCTGCAACGGTTTCTTCACAGCTGCCAACCCTGGTACCGCCGGCTACCCGTTTCTGACCACGGCTGCCGCCAACCTGATCCGGGTTTTCGGCAACGAACAGCAGAAAACCACCTTCCTTCCGAACATGCTCAGCGGTCGATTCAGCGGCACCATGGCGCTGACCGAACCCCACGCCGGTTCCTCCCTCGCGGATATCCGGACATCCGCGTCGCCCACAGATGAGGGGCACTACCTGATCAAGGGCGCGAAGATTTATATCTCCGGTGGCGAGCAGTCCATCACTGACAACATCGTTCACATGGTGCTGGCCAAGATCAAAGGGGCGCCGGCGGGCGTGAAAGGTATCTCCCTGTTCATCGTGCCCAAGTTTCTGGTGGATGATGAAGGCAATCCCACTGAACGCAACGGCGTCAGCCTCGCTGGCCTGATTCACAAGCTGGGCTACCGTGGCACCACCTCCACAGCCCTGAGCTTCGGTGATGATGCTCCCTGTCACGGCTATCTGGTTGGCGAGCCCCACCAGGGCCTGAAGTATATGTTCCAGATGATGAACGAAGCGCGGGTCGGTGTCGGTTTCGGCGCTGCCGTGATCGGCTATCGGGGTTACATGCACAGCCTCGAATACGCCAAAGACCGTCTTCAGGGGCGCAAGGCCAGCGAGAAGAATCCGGAAAGCCCGCAGGTGCCGATTATTGATCACGCCGATGTCCGTCGCATGCTGCTGGCCCAGAAAGCCTACAGTGAGGGTGGTTTGGCTTTGTGCCTCTACGGCGCCCGGTTGATGGATGACCAGCACACCCATCCCGATGAACAGAAACGCCAGGAAGCCGGAAAGCTGCTGGACCTCCTCACTCCGGTGATCAAAGCATGGCCTTCCGAATATGGCCCCAAGGCTAACGACCTGGCTATCCAGGTATATGGCGGTGCGGGTTACACCCGAGAGTATCCGGTAGAGCAGTGCTGGCGTGACAACCGTCTGAACCCGATTCACGAAGGCACCAACGGTATCCAGGCCATGGACCTGCTGGGCCGTAAGATCTGGCAGGATCAGAGCCACGGTTTGCAGCTGCTCATGCAGGAGATGCAGGTAGATCTGCAGGCAGCCACCACCGATCGTTGCCAGCAATGGGCCCTGTCCCTGAGTGAAACCCTGCAGCAGGCAGTGAAGGTTACCCAAAGCCTGGGTAAATCCCTGATGGAAGGCGATCCCGACAAAACCCTGGCCAATGCCTCGTGCTACCTGCACCTGTTCGGGCACATTATGGTGGCCTGGATGTGGCTGCGTCAGGCCAATGCGGCCTCCCACGCCCTGGGTTCCGCAAATACCGATGATGAGCGCAATTTCTACCAGGGCAAACTGCAGGCGGCCCAATACTTCTTCCATTGGGAATTGCCAACCGTGGCTCAGGATCTGGTGCTGCTGCGCAATCAGGACGATACCTGCCTGAACATGAAATCGGAGTGGTTCTGATGGCTCTGGTAAATGTTGAGAAGAAAAATCACATCTTGCTGATCGGGCTGAACCGCCCGGAAAAAATGAACGCCATGAACCGCGAGATGTACCACCAGATTGCGGCGGCCTACCACCAGCTGGAAAACGACCCGGAGCTACGGGTCGGGCTGATGTACGCCGAGGGCGACCACTTCACCAGCGGCCTGCAACTGGACGACTGGGCGGGTGTGTTTGCCAACGGCAAGGGCATTGAACCGGGTGAGGGCGAACTGGATCCCTTCCACATTACCGGTCAGGCGCTGACCAAACCCGTGGTCTTCGCCGCCCAGGGCATCTGCTTCACCTGCGGCGTTGAGATGATGCTCAACACCGACGTGCGCGTCGCGGCCAAAGGCACTCGCTTTGCCCAACTGGAAGTCAAACGCGGCATCTTTGCCTGCGGTGGTGCCACCATCCGCCTCCAGCGTGAAATCGGCTGGGGCAATGCCCAGCGTTACCTTCTGACTGGCGATGAGTGGACCGCCGATCAGGCGTATCAGTGGGGGTTAATTCAGGAACTGGTGGAACCCGGCGAGCAGTTTAACGTTGCGTTGGAAATCGCTGAAAAAATTGCCAAGGCTGCACCGTTGGGTGTGCAAGGCAGTCTGAAATCCTCGAAGATCGCTGTCAGCGAGGGACAGGAGGCTGCGAAACAGCGTTTGTTCCCGGATCTGCAGCCGGTCATGGCCAGCGAGGACGTAAAAGAGGGAATCCAGTCTTTCCTGGAACGGCGCGAAGCTGTTTTTAAAGGCAAGTGACTTCTAAATTTCCTCGGGAAACACGGGCTCTAGGGGCTAAAAGAAGCTGGCGAATTCATCAGAATTATGGGCAGCCGACCGGAGTCTTCCTTCCGGGAGTGTGAGCAGCAGGGATGCTGCGATCAAGCCCCCATGGATGGGTTCACGGCGTCTCCCGGAAGGAAGACTCCGGTTGGCTGCATGCTCTATAACGTCAAGGCTTGGGGGCAAGACTTCAGGCGGCCTCGGAATTCCCGGGTTCGCGACGAGCCTTCGCTTCAGCCGCTACCTCCGCAGCATAATCCGAATACTTGGCCATCAGCTCCTCCTTCCGATCCGGATCCCAATTGATTTTACTCAGATCCCCCTCGTAATGATCAATCACCCGCTTATCCATGGTTTCATACCACCACTGGGGCAGGTACGCCGGCAAGAGCATCGAGGCATAACCACCGGGTAACTGTGGCGCCTTCTCGAAATGCCTCAGAGCCTGGAAGCTGCGCTGAGGGTGAGCGTGATGGTCTGAATGCCGCTGCAGTTGATACAGGAACAGATTGGTCACAATGTGATTGCTGTTCCAGCTGTGTTCCGGTTGGGTTCGCTCGTACTTGCCGTGCTTGTCCTTCTGGCGCAGCAGGCCATAGTGTTCAATGTAGTTCACGCTTTCCAGCAGGCTGGCACCGTATACCGCTTGCGCTGCGAGGAACGGAACCGCTCTCGGGCCGCAGGCCAGCGTCGTCGCACCAAAGAAGCCAGCGCTCATGGCCCAGCCCTGAAGAAGCTCGTTGTCCAGGCTCCAGAAACCCTTGCCTTTGCGAGCAAGCCTTGCCTTCTCGATCTTGATGGATGATTTGATACCGCCAAGCACCGTACGCGGCAGGAATTTCCAGAAACTCTCACCCATGCGGCTGCTGGCCGGATCCTCCGGCGTTGCCACCCGCTTGTGATGGCCGAAGTTATGCTCAACAACAAAGTGGGTGTAGCCAGTGGGCGCCAGGGCTGCCATCGCCAGCAACTTGTTCAGTCTGTTCGACTTGTGGCCGAGTTCGTGGGCCGTGTTGATGCCCACACCGTTGATGGCGCCGACCGTCAGCGTCAGTCCTACCTTGTCGTCCAGCGGTGTGCTTTTGCGGCTGGCAAGCCAGGCACCCATGAAAGTCATGGCGTACTGGGTGGGAATAAACGCCTTCACAATCCGGTCGTAGTACTTGTCCTGCTCCAGTGTCTTCACCGCGGATTCTGGAGGGTTGCTTTGATCCTCACCAATCGCACGGTCAAGGGCGGGAATGATTCCATGCACCAGAGCAGGGCCGGTCCAGGCCAGTGCTTTCAGTTTTCTCGGGGCCAGTGCGTAGCCGGTCAGCGCGGCAAGCCCGATTCCCGGCAGGGCGGGACCAAGCAGCCACATGTAGCGTTTCGGGTCTTTCCAGTTGCCATTGGCGTCTTCTTCGACAGGTGATGTGATCTGATGTGATTGCAGGTTGTCTTGGGTTTTGGCGTTCATTGTTTTCTCCCGTTCGGTGCTCGTACCTGCAATTTATGTCGGACAATCGAGCAATGCAACGGCCGTCCAGATTCAAAAACAACCTTGGCTCGAAATGACAAATGGCATTTCTTTGGCAGAAAGCGGGTTTCTGGGCCAGACTGATTTAGACAAGAAGAGCTTGATCACAAGGAAGAATCAGCCATGACTAACCCTTCTTCTGCTATTGCCTCATGCTCTGTCCAGGGGATGCTGCGTGAGTACCTATCCTCTGGCAGGCTTACCGAGGTGGTCTACCGCGACAGCGCGGGCCAGATCTGTCTTGTTCATGATGTGATCCGCGATCTCTTTAGCCGGGCCGGTCAGGATTTTCTGCTGCTCGGGCGCGGCACCATGCTCCCGTTTGATCACGTCATTACCATCAATGGCCAGGTGCTCTCCGAAAACGCTGGTTAACGAAAGGGTAATCGCCCGGTAATTGCTTCGATGTCTGCCCCGGCCGTAATCTGTGCGCCGTTGTAAATACTTACCAACAGAGGGATATGGTATGAACAAGCTCACACTGAGTGCGCTTCTGATGTTTCTTACACTCGGCCTGGCTGCCTGCAGCTCCGAAGACAACGAAGGGGTGGATGTTGAGCAGGCTGCGGATAACGCCGGAGATATAATGGAGGACGCGGCCGATTCCACCGAGGAAACCGTGGAAGAAGCGACCGGACAGGATGAAAGTGCCATGGGCGAGTTAGAGGAAGGCGCCGAGGAAGCCGGTGAAGCCATGGCCGATGCCGCCGAGGAAACGGGTGATGCAATTGAAGAAAGTCACGAGGAAATGACTCAATAATAAGAGAGGTTGTCGCCGCTTAGGCAGTTTGGCCAGCGTCTTTTGCTGGCCAAACTGGGCGGTCAATGAACGATGTTGTTCGATTAAATTGCGATTTCTCCACCGTCCTCGCGGTATATGACGATAGTGGCCGAGCGGGGGCGATTGTCTGCCTCACCGAAGGCTGTAGCGTCACCGGAAGTTGCCGGCCAAGTGCTCACGTTTCGGTTGAAATCTTCTTCTGAACCGCCCTCTCCTGGGTGCTGAATATTGATAAAAAGCGAGCGGGCATCAGCAGTCATACTGATTCCTGTGATCTCACAGCCATTTGGTCCGACCAGAAAGCGCTTCAATTGAACAGCCTCTGCATTTCCGCCGACAAAAGTCTGGATAGACTCCTGGCCATTGCCGTCAGAGGTCGTGACTGTGACGCTTTCACCATCGCCAACTTCTCCCGGAATAGCCACCAGCATCTGATTATTGGTTTTGCCGCGGATACCTGATGAGCCATCGTCGGTCTGAATCCAAATGACGCCACGGGGGTCAATGAACAGCCCGTCCGGACTGGAGAATTCGTTATCTGCTGTCAAGCCGGATACGTTGTAATCAGAGGACGCGTCTGCGCTGGAGCCGAACAGGAAAATGTCCCATTCAAATGAAGTTGCTGCATGATCGCCAGCTTCCTCGCGCCAGCGGATTATATGACCGTTTGAGTTAACTGCGCGAGGATTGGCGCCGTCCAGATCTGTAGAAGGTCGATTGCTGGAATTGCCATTGGTCAGGGTCAGATAAACGTCGCCAGTGTTAGGGTGCACCGTTGCCCATTCTGGCCGATCCATAGGCGTTGCGCCTACCACATCGGCCGCCAGGCGAGCACTTGCAAGAACCTCTGCGTCAGAGGCAAAGTTGTACTGGTAGACCGTTCCATTATCATCGTATGAATGCGTGCCAGCCAGATCCATGTTGGCAGTAGATAGCGCTTTCCAGGCGCCAGTGCCATCGTCATTGAATACTGCGACGTAAAGCGTACCTTCATCCAGGTACTTGTCTCCTGCAGAAAGCCCGCCGTTACGATCCGCCTCTGACCAGGCAGCCTTTGATACAAATTTGTACATATACTCACGCCGAGAGTCATCGCCGGTGTAGATAACGATGGGAGCACCTTCTTGCACCGGAGCAACCCAAGCTCCTTCGTGGGAGAATCGACCAAAGCCGGTGCGTACTCTCGGCTTTTGAGTAGGGCGGAATGGATCAACTTCGGTTACGTAGCCGTGCAGGTTCGGCTCATGGCGGAAGTCCTCTAGGGCGGTGGCGCCGGAGGTCTCGACACCAAAACGCTTATACTGATCTCCCGGCACTCTATCCCACTGCCGATATGACCAACCAGCGCCTTCTATTCCGTAACGTGCAAGCCAGCCTCGGTGTTTTTCGGAGAGGTTGTCAACGTTGCCCACCTGGAAATAGGCGTACCAGTTTTCCTCGGCGGCCAGGTAAGTTCCCCAAGGAGTATAGCCGTTTGCACAATTGTTCATAGTACCGTAACGAGTGGTGCCTGTAGGCGTCAGTTTGGTTTTGACGAAATCTTCGCCAGCAACCGGACCACGCATATCCATTTCAGTGAAGACGGTGAGACGGCGATTGTAGGGAGAGTCGAGAACAACGGACCATTTGCCGTTGTCCTTTCGAATTTCGACGCAAGACACGCCATGGCCATTCATCTCACGATCAACGATTTTCTTCAGTTCTTGGAGGTTGTTAGCGGCGATGGCATCTTCTTTGGCGGTTGGGGTCTCGTGTAAAGTGGCGTCTTCCAAGTTTTCATGGTTCAGCACTAGAATGCCACGGTCTGATGACTCTGGGTCATATTTGCCGCTGGAATCCATGCCAAAGAAATGCATGCCGTCATGCTCATCGCCGGAGCGGCTATCGTAATCCACGTCAGTGCCATCATTCTTGAAATCTGCGAGTCCGGAAAAAAGCGGATCGCCTTTAGCGTAGAGCACGTCAGCTTTGTAACCAGCTGGAAGAATAACTCGGTCTTCGATTCCTCCGGCCACCGCTTTAAAGTCGAGTTGCTCGGGGTTCATTGTAACTGCGGTAGATGGAGTTGTAGATGTGCCTGAACTGCTGCTTCCGCCGCAACCTGTCAGAGCCAAGGAGCCAAGGACGCCAACGGTGGCTGCTGATGCGGTTCCGGTAAGCAGGCGGCGACGAGAAAGGCGTGTTTTGACGATATCATCGAATGGGCGGTTACCGCTTCTGTTACTGTCTTCTACTGGGTGATGTCCCATTTTTCTCTCCTTGTTTAACGACTTGATCGCAAATGAAATGCTTGGATTTTCCGGCCGTTTCGTTTAAGCCGGATAGACCAAAAGTGTCGTTAAATTTGATGACAGATTGGGTTCATCACCGTGACAGAACTGAGAACAAATTATTGCAGTGCATGAACTGCGGCGAGTGTCGTCGATTGAAATTGATAAAGAAAATTCAAGCCCAGCCGATGAGCATGATAAATACACTAAAGTATCAGTTATTAACTCACGTCAATTCTTTAGTCTCCACAATGGCCTTTAATAACAAAATGTTTGCAGAAGCAACGAAAAAGAAGAGGTTTCTATGGGCTTACTGGATCGGGCTTCACTTCTATGGGGGTTGGCGGTTGCCGTTGTTCTTGCAGTCGTCTCTGCAGTGGTGGCACCTTTGTTAGGCCTGGAACCTGCGTCGATTCTGATCGGGCTCGTCGTCGGCCTGGTGACTGCTGGCGGCTTCCTCATTGTCAGGGTGTTGGAGCCAACGGAGCGGGGCCTTCAGGCTCTGAATGACGGCACTCTGGCCGCCGATCATCCGCTGCAGGCTCAATGCCGCCAATTGCTTGCCGAGGCCAGGGCGGGGCGCGCTTTGGTGAAAACTCTGTCTGGGAGCGCTGATAAGAACGCTATCTCTGCGGCCCAGGTGTCTTTTGCCGCCGACCAACTGAAGCTCCGGCTGGACCGCCAGGTTGAAGAGACCGCGCAAATGGCCGATTACGCCGGCCAGATCACCGAGACTGTTCGGGAATCCTCGGAACAGGCGACCGATGCAGCCACCATGGCGCTGCAGAACAAGCAGGTGAGTACCGAGGGTCGTGAAGCCCTGATGTCGGCCATCGGGAGCGTGCGGGCTGTGCACGAGCAGTCCGGGGAAAACCTCCGGCTGATCCAGGAACTGAACGAAAAGTCCAACAAGATCCAGGGTGTGACTACCACGATTCAGGGCATTGCCGAGCAGACCAACCTGCTTGCACTCAATGCCGCCATCGAAGCGGCCAGGGCAGGTGACCAGGGTCGCGGGTTTGCAGTGGTGGCCGATGAAGTGCGCCAACTGGCGGGGCGAACCGCTCAGGCAACGGGAGAAGTGGCGGAAACCCTCGAGGAAATACGGTCCGATACCACACTGATTGTATCCCGCATTGAAGATCTTGCCCGCAGCATTGAGGAGGGCCTGACGTCTGTGGAAAGCGTGGGTGAGCGTCTGGAACAGATCGGCGAACAATCTGATCGGGTCCAGCAGCAGGTTGCCCGGATAGCCGAAATAGATCAGAACAACGAGCAGAGTCTGGCCCAGGTGTTCTCCGCCATTGAAACGGTGCGTGACCAGATTTCCGAGAGCGATACCAGCGTTTCCTCGCTGGCGGAGCAGGCTGCTACTTTGATGGAGCTTGCGGAAAAAGCCAATGCTTCATTTGCCCTGAACAGCGAAGCCAGTTATCACCGGCCGTTCTTCGATCAGGCCAGAGCGGGCGCTGACCAGATCGGCCAGATGTTCGAGCAGGCAATCCGGGATGGCAAGCTCTCAGAAAGCGCGCTGTTCGACAAGAGCCGGACTCCCATCCCGAACACGCACCCGCCAAAGTACTCAAGCAGCTTTGACAAATTTACCGATCAATACCTGCCGACCATCCAGGAGCAGGTGAAAAACGCCCATGAGGCCATTGTCTTTGCCATAGCCGCTGCGCCTGACGGGTATGTACCGACCCACAACAGGGATTTCGCCCACGCACCGACCGGAGATCCGAAGGTGGATCTGGTCAAGAGCCGGAGCAAGCGGCTGTTCAACGACCGAACGGGCATTCGTTGTGGCACGCACACCGAGAACATGCTTTTGCAAACCTATCGCAGGGATACCGGCGAAATCATGCATGATCTCTCCGTACCTATTTATGTGAATGGCAAGCATTGGGGCGGTTTCCGCCTGGGCTACCGTCCGGACAATCACTGACCGCGGCGGGATTTTCGGCCACGGGGGCTGTGGTAGACTCCGATTAATAGATCAATAGGAGACTTGTCTTGGCTGAACCGGAGTTTATTCCTGCCGACACGGACCCCGCCTCCCGCCGAAGTGATCCGGCGCGTAACCTGGCGGTGGTGGTCTACATCCTTCAGGCGCTGTCGTTTTTCGTAGGAGGCATTACCGGTCTGGTGGGCGTGATCATCAATTACGTCAAACTGGACGACGTCCGTAATACCTGGGTGGAGCGGCACTTCCGCTGGCAGATTCGCACCTTCTGGATCGGCCTGCTCTGGACCGTGATTGGCATAGTGACCACGCCGATCATCATCGGATGGTTTATTCTCCTTGGTATTTCTATCTGGATCATCTACCGGATCGTGAAAGGGGCTCTGGCCCTGAATGACGGCAAGGCGCCCTCCTGAACGGGCGACCGTTATCAGTCTTCGGTCACTTCCTTCAGCCCCATGGCACTGAACATCCCAGCCAGCCCCATCAGGCCCAGAACGATGATGACCGCCACTTCTGAGATCATTGACACGAGGGCGGTGAGGCCGCCGGTAACAAGCAGCAGAACACCGATGACCGTGTTGCTCACCGCCGTGTAATCGGTACGCTTGTTGCCCCCTGCCATGTCCACCAGATAGGTTTTACGCCCCAGCCTGACGCCCGCATGGGCAATGCTCAGTACGAAAAACGCAATCGGGTAAAACCAGACGCTGCCGATTTCCGTCCCGATAAACAGCGCGGTGAAGCCGACGATCAGGCACACACCGCTGGCCATTGCCGCCCCACGGATCATGACTCTCCGACTGGAGGTGTCTGCAGCCCAGCCCCAGAAGCTGGCACTGAGCGAGCTGGCGAGGCTGCTGGCCAGCAGGAAAACGCCCAACATCCAGCCAATGTCGGATTCTTTCTGTGCCAGTACGACCAAATAGGGTGAAGCCAGTGCCGAGCTGAGCAGCAGGGCCCGGGTAATCACGAAGTTCCGGAACGGAACGTCATCCCGGAGCAGGGACAGGCTTCGAAATGCCTCGTTGATGGCATTTCCGCCGCCACCGGTTTCACCGTCGTATTCTTCCACTCCGGCAAACAGCAGGCCGGCGATCACCCAGAGTGCCGCGGCCAGAAGTAATAATACGGTGTAAAAGGCGAGGGTGGGGTCGCCGCGTTCCCAGAACAGCAGCGCGGTCAACACAACGGTGGCGGTGCCGCCAATGGTGGAGGCGAGCCCGCCGAGCCTTCCCCGGCGGGTTTTCGGGATGCATTTGCCCTGTACATCTTTCATGGATACGGAGCAGAATCCACGGGCGAGGGAAAATACAATGAGGGCTGCAATGATCCCGGAACCTGCGGCATACCCCTCGAAAAACCAGATGCTGGCCGCCATGGCCACAACACTGGCGGCCTGTCCGAAGCTTCCAAGAGTCCAGAACCACTTGCGAACAGGTTTGCGGCGGACCCAGGCCGCAATGACCATCTGTGGGACGAGGGAACCGGATTCCCGGATCGGCACCAGCCAGGCCACCAGCGCGGGTGCACCAATGGCGCTCATCAACCAGGCCAATACGGTTTTGGGACTGATCAGCAGGTCGCCCAGTTTGGTCAGGACGTTGCTGGCAAGAATCAGAAAGAAATTGCGCGGCACTTCGCGACAGGCGTCATCGGAGATGTCGGTACAGACCCGTGCATCCTCTTCGTTGGCAATCAGGCCATAAAGTTGTTCGATGGTGTCCTTTCCGCTCTCAGGCAAACCGCTATCCTCCGGAAAATGTGTCGAAAGGATACCAGTGTGGCGCGGTATCCTTAAGTCCGGATTACGGCAACTGCGAGCGATCAGACCAGATGGTGGTCCCAGTGAACGGATAGATCTGCGAGTTCTCTGGCGGGTTTGCCGGCGCCGAGCCGGATAAGTTTTCCCCGTCCGGAGGAAACAAGAAAATCCCCTCCGGCAAGGGTCTGGATGCCCGCGCAATCGGCGATGTGTGCGCGGCTGACCAGCTCACCGGTCTTGCCCCGAAAGATAATGGCCGTTCCACCAATCGGCGAAGCCGCAGCCACGAGGTCGTTTTCCGGATGCGCAACCACGCTGGAGATGTAGTTGGCCAACGCTGTCCGGGTATCCTCATCGAACCGGTATTCCCGCAAAGTTCCCTCTTCAAGACGTGCCAACAAAGGCGGCGTTTCGTAGAGTGGGCCCTGGTGCTGATAGGCCACATACACGCGGCCATCGCCGCTGACGCTGACATGGCGGGCGCTTTGCTGGTGGTGGGGCGGCCTGAAACGGCCAACGATTTTGCCGGAGTGACGATTCATAAGTACCAGGGCTGGATCCATGGTGTCCAGATTCAGTTTCATGCGGTCGTAATCCGGGTGAGTGAGGATGCCTCCGAGACCGATCACCAGGGTTTCGCCGTCGGGGTGCAAGGTCAGCTCATGGGGGCCGATTCCCGCCAGATCAAAGGTTTTTGTCCGCCGATAACCCTTTTCGGCATCGTAGACTGCGATGATCCCCGCGCCCTGATCGTACCGGCTGGCGGTGACGTAGAGGCGTCGGCCATCGGTCGAGAACACACCGTGGCCAACAAAGTGTTCGCCCGGCTCGGCTGAAATATGGTGTTTCCGGGCACCTGTAGTGCTATCGAAAACGTAGAATGACCAACCCGGGCGGCGCTCGAAAAACAGGGTCTCTTGCTGGTGCGGTCGGTTGCAGCCGCTATGGCAGCGGGAATCGACAGGCGCCTGCCACACTATCCGGCCGTTGCGGTTGAATGCGCTGACTCCAAAACTGCCATCCGGGAACCCGACGGCGCCGGCATAGCCATCAGGTTGGACTGACGCTTTTCGGGGCAGCAGGGAACAGCCGGTCAGGCCCACGGCAACGCCGCCGGCAATGGACACCTTGAGAAGGGCTCTCCGGTTCAAAAGCATAGGATCAGGTTCCTCAGTCGCCATCGCTCGAGTTGAAGCCTCGTACTACGCCAAGTGCCACTGCCGCCTGGTCATTCACCAGCGTGGTCAACTGGGAAATATCAACGTAAAGGCTCTGCAGAGCCCGGAACTGGTCTTCTTCTTTCAAAGCCGTTGCCAGGGGTAGGTGGGCTCCGGGAAAGTTCTGCTGAACCTCGTTGAATTGTTTGCGAATGCGGTCTGCCAGGTCGGACGCCCCCTTTGCTTCCAGCGAAATTTCGAGCCCTGGTAAAAAGTACCGGTTCAGGCCGTCGACAGTCGCCGCGACAGTCTGCAGGCTTTTGCCGCTGCGCCAGGCGTCCGCGATGTAAGGATTGCGTTTGTTACTGCCGCGAAGACCCATGGGTTGGGCCAGCCTTCTTTCTTCCAGAATTTCCAGTGTTGCCATACCCGCTCGGATAGTGGTGTCGAAGTACTGCTCGGTCTCCAGATAGTGCGGTCTGAAAGCCTGCCAGCCAGCCATCAATGCGTCACTGTTGCTTTTCAAGTGTCCCGCGACGTTCGTTAGCAGCTCGCAGGTCCGGGCGACTGGGAGTGAAGTTTCCCCGGCATTGAACTCTTGGTCGAACAGCAGATATTCGATCATCGGGAAGCCTTGCACAGCGACACCGGACTGATTGATCACGCTCGGGGTGATCGGTTCGTCGTTTCCGATCAGGTAAGCCGCTTTCCGTGCAATCAGATTCTTCGGATCCGGCCAGAACTGGAACTGCCAGGAAAGGTTGTTGTTTTCGACCGGGCCGAAATCGACTAAGCGCACCTTCTGCCAGGCCAGGAAGGCATTCAGCCAGGCGGCTTCCACGTGTTCCCGGCTTCCCTCGGCTGGATTCTGGCAGTAGTCACGGGCGGATTCAGCCAGCTCTCCCGCTTCTGTGGTCAACGATTGATAGCCGGTCGCAATGCCTTCATACCACTGCTGGCGGGCCTGGGTGTTGGCATCGCTTGCCCACGCCAGGGGCGAGGTTAGTGTCAGGATAGATGTGCACAGCAGTCTGGTGATCCCTTGCATGGCTGATCCTCAGAGTGAATTCAGGAAATCGATCAGAGCGGATCGATCTTCGGGCGACATCTGGCGGTATCGGTCGGCGGCCGCCTGAGCCTCGCCACCGTGCCAGAGCACGGCTTCTTCCAGAGTTCGGGCGCGGCCGTCGTGCAGGAACCCGGCTTGCGGATTCACCACTTGGGCCAGGCCAATGCCCCAGAGCGGCGGGGTTCGCCATTCATTGCCATTGGCCAGGAATTCATCGCGGCCGTCGGCCAGGGCAGGACCCATGTCGTGCAGCAACAGATCCGAATAGGGCCAGATAGTCTGATTGCTAAGGTCCGGGCGATCGGCAACCTCGCCGGTCTGATGTCTCGGCGTATGGCAGCCAGCGCAGCCACTTTCGTTGAACAGCCTTGCTCCCTGCCGGACGGATTCAGACTCAATATCTCGACGCGCGGGTATTGCCAGACTCTTGGCGTAGAAGGTCACGAAGTTGGCGACCTTGTCGCTTACTTCCGGTTCACCGCCATGGGTAAACCGCTCACAATTCTGCTCGGGCATGCAGTCGGTTTTAGGTTTCAGAGTAGAGGTCAGTCCCATATCTCCGGCGAACGCACCCATGCTTTGCTGGTGGACATCGGGCTCGGCTGCCTTCCAGCCGAATCGACCGGGCACTGTCTGTTCCGTTGCCAGATCCCAGACCTGGTTAAGCTTTCCGGAGATGCCGTTTCCGTCCGCATCATCAGTGTCTTGGAGGGCTTGCAAATCTTCGATGGGGATGGCTTCCAGCAGACCCATTCCGATCATCTGCGGTGCTACCCGGGGCGATACCAGAAGGTCCTCGGGCAGTGGCCCATAATTTGGGTTCTCAATGCGGTACACGGGCTTGCGCAGTTCCACCACCGTCCCATCCGCGAGTGTTTCCTTCACTGGCGTCCATTCGACTATCAAATCAGCCTCTGGTTTGGCTGCAGGAAGCGCGGCTGTCTGGAGCTGGCTGCCATATACTGGCGCCGGTTTAAAACCGTGTTTGCGCAGAATGTCCGCGTCCAGCTCCGGATCAGCAGGGACTGCCAGTCTCAAAAACAGGGAGACCGGCGGCTCGTCGACACCGGGTGGGTGTCCGCGACCATCCTTGATATGACATCCCTGGCAGGAGTTGGTATTGAACAGCGGGCCCAGGCCGTCACGGGCGTCAGTGCTTGCCGGGGCTTCGACCCAGGGGTTCCGGAAGAAACTGTTGCCGACACTGAAGTCCAGACGTTTGGTCATGGACAGATTGCCCTGGGGAAGCGAGTAGGCATTGGTGTCTGACTGTTGTACGGTGCCCTCACCACCAGAGGCCGGAGATGTCTGGATCGGATAGCCCTCGTGAGTCTGGGCACAAACGTGGGCGCTGGCGATCGCCAGCGCCCCGATTAAGGCAAGCGGTTTCATCATGCTCAGGACGCGTGGCCGGCATCATCGGGAGACAGGGCTTCAATGCCCAGGTCGCGCGCAGCCTGCTCAATGGAACCGGTCTGTGCGACGAGCGCCATGATAGCGCCGTTGACGATACGAGTGCCCTCGGCATTCCCGGGTGCAATCATGGTGTCAAAAGCCATGGGATTTTCGCTGCTCTCCGCGCGGGCCTTCATTAGCGCCAGGGCTTCCATGGAGGCGTCCAGCTGGTTGTTAAGACGCGCGTCCAGCTCTGGGTCGCTCTGCTGAACCAGATCAGACAGGGAAGGGCCGGTCACCAGGCTGCCATCCACGCGACGATAGGTACCCGTGTAGACGTTCTGGATACCCTGGCCGTTGTAGTAGTGCGAATTGTGGGTATTGTCGCTGAAGCAGTCGTGCTCGTCCTCATAGGAGTTGGCTTCCAGAGCAACCTTCATTCGCTCGCCGGCCAGCTCGCCCAGAGACAGTGAACCCATGCCGAACAGCATTTTCTGAACACCCTGATTGGCGTCTGCAGCGGTCAATTGCGCCCGGTAGTTGTCACTGTCGCCCGGGGCCCACTGGGCCACCATCCACTCGAGGTCGGATACCAGAAGGTCTGTTACCGCATCCAGGTATTCGCCACGACGCTCACAATTGCCATTGGTGCAATCAGCGCCCTTCGCGTAATCCGTGACCGGACGCTCACCGGCGCCGCTTTCAAAACCGTGGAGATCCTGACCCCAAAGCAGGAATTCAACCGCGTGGTAGCCGGTAGCAACGTTGGCTTCAGAGCCGCCAACTTCGTTCAGATCTGCGAGCAGTGCAGGGGAAAGAGATGCCACATTCAGTGTCTCACCACCCACATTGATCCTGTTGCTTGCGATGATGTTTGCGGTGGCACCGGCGTTGCCCAGCTCGTGCTGGTACCCGTCTGCCTTCACATAATCGATCAGGCCTTCATCAAGCGGCCAGGCGTTCAGCTGGCCTTCCCAGTCATCGACAATAGCATTGCCGAACCGGAACACTTCTGTTTGCTGATAAGGAACCCTAGCTGCCAGCCAGGCTTCTTTTGCGGTCGCCAGATTGGCTTCGGTCGGATTGGCGATCAAGCGGTCAGTTGCTTCGTCCAGCGCGCGGGCGGTGATCAGGGCATCTTCGTAGTTGGCATGAGCCAGATCGGCGTAGTGATCGACCACTGAGTCTTTGGTTGCTGGCTGATAGTCCTTGGTGGACCAGGGATGATTAGCGCAGCCTGCAGTGAGCAGAGCGGTTACTGTCAATGCCAGGGGTGCTGGACGAAACATGGGCGTCATTCCTTTTCCCAAGTTCTGTTAATAGTAGTAATAATGAGAAATATTCGCGTTAAATATTATGAGTTCCGTTTTATCGAAACGCAAGCGGGAAACGGACTCGATCGATCAGGTTTGACGATTGTGCTCTTGCCCCGGGCAACCGTGATCGGGCTTAATGGCCCCGTCACCAGGGAGCTATTCTTGTATGTTGAGTTATTTGCACGCCTTCCACGCCGGCAATTTCGCCGATGTCCAGAAACATGGAGCCCTGGCACTGGTCCAGACCATGATGCGGGCGAAGGCCTCCGGTATTGCCTGTTTCGATACCCATGCCGGCAGTGCCATATACGACCTGCGAAGTGAGCGGGCCCGCAAGACTGGAGAAGCCGACCACGGAGTTCAGAGACTTTGGGGCGCCAGAGATCGGTTGCTGTCCGGGGACTGGAAGCCGTTTCTGGACGTGCTGAAAGGATTCAATGCCGGCGGTGGTGAACTGTCCGTTTACCCCGGTTCTCCTGCGTGGTTTCAGCATTTTCTACGGGATGGAGATGCGCTGACGCTGTTTGAACTGCATCCATCTGAGGGCGAGCAACTGGCGGACTGGGCTTCCGAGGCTCCGATTCGGGTGCTCAGACAGGACGGCCTGGCAGGTCTGCTAAGACAGTTGCCTCCCAGACAGCCGCGCCTGCTGACGCTGATTGATCCCTCTTACGAGGTCAAAACCGACTACATTGAAGTGGCGCACACTTTGGGGAAAGCATGGCATAAGTGCCGTCATGGCATTTTTCTTGTCTGGTACCCGATACTGACCAGTGGCCTGCAGGAACAGTTGAAAGATGCGGTCAGGGGCACTGATGCGCGCAAGATACTCTGCAGTGAGGTGCATCTGAATAATCCGCCGGAGCGAGGTATGGTCGGATCGGGCATGCTGGTGGTAAACCCACCCTGGGGTTTTGACTCCCGGTTTGCCGCAATGATGAGCGATGTTGCCGGGTCGGACGTTTTGAATTTGTCTCACGATATTGGTTGGCTGGTTCCTGAGTAATTGAAAGGACGGCAAGCAAGGGAGCAACGAGGTTGAAGGATAAGCCAGTAAACAAGGCAGGATCCGTGTGGATGCCCGGCGGCCTGATTCCGGTTGAGCAGTGGAAAGTGCCTGAAACGTCCGTGAGACGTTCACTCAAAGATGCGTTGCGCCATGCCCTGGCCCAGATTCGGGCGGGCGTGGTTGCAGAAAAGGAAGTGTTTGAAAGCCTCGATAACCTTCCCGAACTTTCAGCCGCCCGGCTCGAATCCTTTGCACCCCGGCCAGATCCAAGCGTGCTGGCGGAAGTGCTCTCAAGGGCCCTTGAAGAGCTTGGGCTAAACCATGATTCCGGCAAGAGAGTTGCGTTACTGGTGGCTCCACCGTTCTCAGGTATTCGTTCTGCCCTTGAGTGTTTTCCCGAGCTTGAATTGCAGCAAGAGGGCGAGGCGGGCCGGTGGTCGCTGATCCTGCCACCCGAGAATCTGCTTCTTGATGAACAGGGCGCCAGGGAGTGGTGGGACACGCAGGATCTTTCCAGGCCGTGGGTGATTCCGGAACTGGCTGATTTCTGGCTGCGCCATCTGTCCGGACTGGCTCTGGTTCGGGAATTACTCCGTCGGGTTGCCGCGGGAGGCACTGCTCCTGGCGCTATTGGTTGCTCGAGCTGGTGTTGGCAATTCTGGTCCTCTTACTTCAGGGATGCGCACTTTTCGCCGATGACACCTGCGCCGATGGCAGCAGTCGAACTTGGTGAATGGTTTGAATCCCTTGCTGCCGGTGATAGTGATTACTCAATCACGGCCCGAATGGCAGACGATGGCCTATGGGTATTGCCGATGACGGAAGGAAATGACGGGAAAAAGCGCAAACACAGTGGCTTTCTCCGGGATCTCGCCTCAGTAGCAAGAGGTAATCCCGGTGTTGCGCTGGCTATATGGCGACGCGCGCTGAGAGACCGCCCTGAAGAAGAGGCGGGCACGGAGGAATCCGGCCCGGGTTCTTCAGACGGCGGTTCAGTCACCCGGGCCTGGGTTATCCCTTTTGATCAACTGGGTTTGCCAGCGGTCCCCCAGAGCCAGGGCGACAACATTGGCCTGCTATTGCACGCCCTGCTGTTGCACGATGGACTGGACGCCTCTCATCTGCAGTTGGTAACAGGGGTCGCGGAACATGAGGCAGGGTTTGTGCTGGCACGTCTGGCCCGCGCGGATCTGATTGAGCAGCAGTCATCTGGTGGTCGCTGGCAAGTCACCGCTCAGGGATACCCCTCGATTCGTCGGCATTTGCAGAGCTGGGGATTTCCGGTCGACACTTTCTAGGAGATGAGTGATGGGTGATCTTGGCATTCGGGAGGCGTTTTCAGCGATCACGTCGGAAGCGTTGCTGGAATCGTTGATGGTTGTGCTGCTGGCGACGGGCCTGATCATCGTAATACAGAAGCTGTTTCCGAGAATCGCAGTGAAACTCGGGGGCAAGCCCCGGTTTTATATCCTGGCGTCGGTGCCCTTGCTGCGATTGATCATTATCGTGGTGACCATCATCGTTGTGGTTCCGATCCTGGTGGAACCTTCGTTCGAGAACATGGTTGCCATTTTCGGAGCCCTGGGACTGGCTCTCGGGTTTGCCTTCAAGGATTACGCGAACAGCCTGATTGCCGGAATCGTAACCCTCTACGAAATGCCGTATCGGCCCGGCGACTGGATCGAGGTGGACGGGCAGTACGGAGAGGTCCGTTCGATTGGCACCAGAGCCGCGGAACTTGTTACGCCGGATGATACCGTGGTGGTGATACCCCACGGCAAACTCTGGGCGTCCCTCATTGCCAACGCCAACAACGGAACGGATAACCTGATGTGCGTGGCGGAGTTCAACCTTGAACCCCACCATGACGTCAGCCGGGTTATGGCGCTCTTGCGGGATGTGGCCTACACCTGTCCTCTTACCCGCACGTTCCGGCCTGTCGTGGTGGTGGTCTCCAACAAACCCTGGGGCATGTGTTATCGGCTGAAGGCATACCCGATCGAGTTGAAGGATCAGTTCCGGTTTATTTCCGAGCTCACTGCAAAGGGCGCAAGTGCGTTGGCTTCAGAGGGCGTCAGGTTTGTCTCAGTCCCCGTCACCGGAAACCTCTGAGCTTTGCTTGCGGGTTTCCGTTTGCTCAATCAATTGATTCAACCTGCCGAGAATACGCTGCCCGCTTTCACCGGTGCGCTCGAGGTAAATGTCACGCACCGGCATGCTGGCTTCCCGAAACGCCTCGCGTTCTGAATCGGTCAGGCGGACCACTTTCATGTGGCCCCCTTCCAGCATCTGCTCGAGCCGGGTCTGATTTAGCTCCTCCTGAGTCTCCCAGGCGATCTGCGCGACGTCCTTGAGTCCGTTGTCGAGCCATTGTTGCTGGTTTTCGGGCAAGGCGTCGTACCACTCAAGATTCGAGACCACTGAAGCGACGAACTGGGCCGGTCGCGCCAGGGTCATGGTGGTCTGCACTTCGTAGAAATCCATTTCCTCGATGGCGAAAACCGGATTGCTCTGGCCATCGATCTTGCGCAGCTGCAGGTCACTGTATACCTGGGAATAGGGGATCTGGCTGGGCTCGGCACCATAGGCCCGGAAGGTTTCTTCCGCCATGTCGGAGGTCATGGTTCGGATTCGCTGTCCGGTGAAGTCTTCCGGCGACCGCAGCGCCTTGTTAGCTGTCCAGGCCATCCAGCCTTCAGGCACGAAACCCAGCAGTTTCATGTTCTGGTTGGCATAGGGCGATTCAAACAATTCGAGCAATTCTGCGCTGGCCAGAATCTCTCGTGTAACGTCGGCGTCGTCCGGAAGAACATAGTGCAGCGTGAAGAGACCGACTTCAGGGATGGTGTTGGCAAGATGCCCGGGGGAGGCGAACGCCAGGCTTATGGAACCATTGCGAACCAGTTCAGTAAGCTGTGCCGAGGTTCCCAGAGAACCGTAGGGAAAAATATCGATTTCAATCCTGCCGTCGGAACGCTCCTCAATCCGTTCCTTCAACGCTTCGGCATAAGCATGCTGAACGCTACCCTCGATCTCCTCAAGGGCAAAACGCCAGGTAACCGGGTAATCGGGGGTTTCCGGGACATCGGCGGTCTCGTCCTCACCGCTGGTCTGGCTGTCTGAACAACCGGTCAGTGCAATGGCCAATGCCAGGCTCAATGGCCAGAACCTGAAACGGACGGTGGGCATAACGGGAACTCCAGTTTTCTCGATCCTTGGTTGATATTGCCATACAAGGTAACACAAGAATGCGCACTGCCGTGGGTTACGGGGTTGGATTGAATTACACTGTCGACCCAGACGATCAAGTGCATATAGGAGACAGTTCATGGAGTTTCAGTGTTGGGCAGGAGGCCGGGAATGACAAACCAGAAGCAGGCGATGCTCTATGGCCTTGGCACGGTGCTGTTGTGGTCTACCGTGGCAACCGCGTTCAAGCTCTCGCTCAGAGAGCTCGCGCCCGTTCAGATGCTGCTGATTGCGTGCAGTGCGTCGGTGGTTGTGATGGCCGTCATCCTGATGCTTCAGGGGCGCTGGCACCTGGTGTTCTCGCTCAGTCGCAAACAGTATGCCCAGTCTTTTGGCATGGGGCTGATCAATCCCTGTCTGTACTATTTCCTGTTGTTCGGTGCCTTTGACCGACTGCCCGCCCAGGAAGCGCAACCGCTGAACTACACCTGGGCTCTGGTGCTGGCCTATATGTCGGTACCCTTTCTGGGGCACCGGCTACGCAAACTGGATATTGTCGCGGGCCTGATCTGTTATGCCGGGGTCGTGGTGATTGCCACCCGCGGGGCTGTCACTTCGCTGAGCTTCGAGGATCCACTTGGCGTTTCTCTCGCCCTCGGAAGCACAGTGGTCTGGGCGTCCTACTGGATTATCGCCACACGGGATACCCGGGATCCGGTGGTTGGCCTGTTCCTGAATTTCCTATGTGGATTGCCGGTGATTCTGCTCATTTGCTGGTGGACAGAGGGGCTCAGTTTTGCCCCGGGCACGTCGCTGGTTGCAGCGCTCTATGTAGGCGTGTTCGAGATGGGTATCGCTTTCGTGCTCTGGTCCTATGCCATGAAAAAAGCGGAGAATACTTCGAAAGTCAGCAACCTGATTTTTATCTCTCCGTTCCTTTCGCTGGTGTTCATCTACTTTATTCTGGGCGAGCATATCCTGCCCTCCACATACATTGGCCTGGTTCTGATCATGATGGGGCTATGGATTCAGCAGAAAAAAGTGAAGGATCGGGAAGAGGCCCTGAACCTTGGCTGACTGGTTTGTCTACATGGTTCGAACCGCCAGAGGTTCGCTCTATACCGGCATAACCACTGACGTTGAGCGGCGGTTCAATGAACATCAGGGAGGCGCTCCCCGGGGCGCGCGTAGTCTGAGGGGGAAGGGGCCACTGGAACTGGTGTTCAGCGCGCCAGCCGGAGACAGAAGCCGGGCTTCACGGTTGGAGTGGCGCATCAAACAATGGCCCCGGCCCAGGAAAGAGGCCCTGGCCCGGGGCGAGCTCAGTCTGCCAGATGACGTTTGATGTGTTCGCCTGCGGTTTCCAGCGCGGCAGTGGCTCGATCCAGCTGACCACTGTGTACCTGGAAAACGTGCCAAAGACTGTTATAGACCTCAAGGCGGGTTTCCACATCGTTCCGGCTTGCGGCCTCGGCGAGCCGTTCGGCGTCGTTCAGCAGGATTTCCTGGCTGCCTACCTGGATCAACAGGGGTGGCAGGCCGCTTAAATCCCCGAAGATCGGCGAGATCAACGGGTTGGTAAGGGGTTCCTTTCCGGCGTAAAGCCTGGCGGCCTTGCTGGTCCAGCTGGCCTGAAGTACCGGCTCAATTTCCGGCGCATAAAGCTGCTCCTGGGTGAGGTCTATCCAGGGTGAAAACGCCGTCAGCGATGCCGGAAGCTGCAGGCCCTTATCGCGCAGTCGCATCGCCAGGGCAACAGAGAGCCCCCCGCCAGCGGAATCGCCGGCGACGGCAATCTGGTCCGGTTTCAGGCCAGCCTCCAGAAGCCCGTTCCAGCAGGCTTCGGCATCATCCAGCGCAGCGGGAAACGGAAACTCGGGCGCCAGCCGGTAATCCGGCGTAACGATGGCGCAGCCGGTTGTTTTCGCCAGATGCCCGGTTATGCCACGGTGGGTACTCGAGGACCCGATGATGTAGCCTCCGCCGTGGAGATAGAGAACGGCGCCCCGGGGATCATTGCCGAAGGTTGTCCGGGTTGCTGGCACTCCCCCAATGGTTATGTTCTCGAATTTCGCGCCTCTCGGTGGTGTCGAACTCCGATAAGCCTGGCGAACAATGCGTCGCTGAAGTGGCACCGGTACCGCCGGGTTGAGAACCGGTCTGACCAGCCGGTTCATGGTCTGGCGCAACGCACTCTCTAAAACGTGTTGCAACATCTGTGTCTTTCCCCTGCTATGGGTTAGGCCCGCTATAGGTTAGGATTGAAACCCCGAAATAGATAACTCATTCATGACAGGCGTTTAACTCTACGTGTACTGGAAAACGGATACCATAGAAATACCGGATTGGGACAGGCACTCGCTCCTGGACAGACTCGAACCCTTCGACCCGACCCGCTCGCGTGATCTTAGTGATGAAATGGTGGCCTATTGTCGTTTTTATGGGCTGGATCTCTGGGTGGAACATCCGGACGTTGCTTATCATCAGGGTTACGTCAAAGCCTGCGGTCATGAAGTCATGGTGCATTATTTCCGATTGCCGGACCAGTCAACAGAGCGTGGCACGGTGTTCATTCTGCACGGCTATTTCGACCACGTCGGGTTGTACAGTCAGTTGATCGATCGGTGCCTGGGAGCCGGGTTTGATGTGCTGGCCTACGATCAGCCCGGCCATGGCCTTTCCAGCGGCACGCCCGCAGCCATTGGCAGTTTTCTTGAGTATCAGGGCGTTCTGTCAGACGTGATGGCTCAGGTCAGGGACAAGTTGCGTCAGCCCTGGTTCGCGGTTGGGCAGAGCACCGGTGGAGCGATCCTGATTGATTATCTGTTGTCCAACCATCACAGCCAGCAAACCTCCGACTTCCGGAAAGTGGTGCTTCTGGCGCCCCTGGTGAGGCCGGCCGGCTGGTTGGGCGCAAAAATACTGCATAGCATGGTGAAGCCGTTTATTTCCCGCTGGCGCAGGGTATTTGCAGAGAACAGTGGCAACGGTCGTTTCCTCAGGTTCTTGCGGGAGTACGACCCGCTTCAGGCGAGGGCAGTGCATGTCGACTGGGTGAGTGCACTCCGAAAATGGGTCCCCCATATTGAATCTGCGCGGCCGGTCGACTTTCCGGTGACCGTCGTGCAAGGTGAGAAGGATCTGACAGTCGACTGGCAACACAATTTGCGTATTATCCGGAATAAATTTTCCTCGGTTGAGGAACGGAAAATCCCTGACGGACGTCATCATCTTGTGAACGAAGCTCAGGATTTGCAGGCAACCGTATTCAATACCATTATTGATACATTCACGAACTCGGCGGAAAAGACCCGTTAAACCGGGTTGGCTGAAGAAACCAGGCACAGGAGAAAGCTGTGAAGAAGATGATTCTTGTATTTATGGTGGCAACTTTCGGTCTCGGCGGTTGTATGACCTATGACCCCTACACCGGTGAAGAGAAAACTTCGAATGCGACCAAGGGAAGCATCATCGGCGCTATTGGCGGTGCGGCTATCGGTGCGGCAACCTCCAGCAAGAGTGACCGCGGAAAAGGTGCCCTGATTGGTGCGGCCAGCGGCGCGGCCATTGGCGGTGGCGTTGGTTACTACATGGACAAACAGGAAGCCGAGCTGCGTCGCAAGCTGGAGGGCACTGGTGTTCGCGTGGTGCGCAACGGCGATGAGATTGAACTGGTGATGCCAGGCAATATCACCTTTGATCTGAATGAATCGAGCATCAAGCCGTCATTCAGCGGAACACTGGAATCCGTGGCTCTGGTACTGAAGGAGTATGACAAGACCATCATCCAGATTGAGGGGCATACCGACAGCTCCGGCTCTGACAGCTACAACCAGCTGCTCAGTGAGCGTCGCGCCTCATCCGTGCGTGACTTCCTCCTGAACCAGGGTATTGAGCCGAAGCGTACCCGTGCTGTTGGCTACGGCGAACGCTACCCGGTTGCCTCAAATGATACCGCGGCCGGCCGTGAGCAGAACCGTCGTGTTGAGCTGACGCTGGTGCCCATGCAGTAAGCAGGGCGTTCGCAGCCATAAAAAAACCGGAGCACAGGCTCCGGTTTTTTTATATCTGGCCGTTAATCAGAACAGTACGCGGCAGCGAATGGTCCCTTTCACTTTGAGCAGCTTTTCCTGCGCCAGTTCGCCGTACTCTTTGTTCACGTCGACGACAACATAGCCGATGTCTTCCTTGGTCTGCAGATACTGGCCGCAAACGTTGATGCCATTCTCTGAAAACACCTGGTTGATCTCTGACATCACGCCGGGAACGTTCTCGTGGATATGCAGCAGACGGTGCTGATTGGGGTGTGACGGCAGAGCGACTTCCGGGAAGTTCACGGAAGAAACCGACGTGCCGTTGTCGCTGTACATGGCCAGTTTTTCTGCCACTTCCCGACCGATGTTTGCCTGGGCTTCGATGGTGGAGCCGCCAACATGCGGGGTCAGGATGACGTTGTCGAACTCCCGCAGCGGAGAGACAAATTCCTCGTCGTTGGATTTGGGCTCAACCGGGAATACGTCAATGGCAGCACCCAGCAGTTTACCGCTGCCCAGAGCATCGGCCAGGGCGTCGATGTCCACCACGGTGCCGCGGGAGGCATTCATGAGAATGCTGCCGGGTTTCATCTGGGCGAACTGCTCGGCCTTGAACATGTACTTGGTGGCCGGGGTTTCCGGTACGTGCAGGCTGACCACATCGGCAATGTTGAGCAGCTCCTGGAGCGTACCTACCTGGGTGGCGTTGCCGATCGACAGTTTTGAGACGACATCGTAGAAGTACACATCCATGCCCAGGCCCTCGGCCAGGACGCTGAACTGGGTGCCGATGTTGCCGTAGCCGATAATGCCCAGTTTTTTGCCACGGATTTCATAGCTGTCCTTGGCGGATTTCAGCCACTCGCCGCGATGGGCCTTGGCGTTTTTCTCCGGGACACCGCGCAGGAGCAGAATGGCCTGGGCGAGAACGAGTTCCGCGACGCTCCGGGTGTTGGAGAAAGGCGCATTGAAAACGGCAATACCGCGCCGGGTGGCCGCCTGCAGATCCACCTGGTTGGTGCCAATACAGAAGCAACCCACAGCCACCAGCTTCTTGGCGGCCTCAAATACTTTCTCGGTCAGCTGGGTGCGGGAACGGATGCCGACGAAGTGCGCATCGGCAATCTTCTCGATCAGCTCTTCCTCGGCCAGCGAGTGAGACAGGTACTCAATGTTGGTATAGCCCGCAGCATTCAGCGTATCAATGGCAGATTGATGCACGCCTTCCAGCAGCAGGATACGGATTTTGCTCTTCTCAAGAGACGTATTTGACATGGGCTTGCTTCCGAACCTTTCGTCACGTGAAATGACCCGTGGCCAGTGATCGTCAGGGCTGGCTCACAGAACAGGGGCGGTATGATACCATAAACAAAGATTTTCACAGCGCGCCGGTTTGCCTGAATCAACTGTCTGTGATTCCTGTTGCAGGATGCTCCGGCCCAAACCTGACGAGACCGAAAAATTCATGAATTCTGAACAGATCATTGCTTCTCTCAAAGACCTCATGGCCACCGGCGACGCGCCCGGCAAGGTGCTGACCGACCCGGCAGATCTGGATACCTACGGCAAGGACTGGACCAAGATCTACCCGTCCAAGCCCCTGGCGATCGCGTTGCCCAAGACCACCGAGCAGGTGCAGGCGCTGGTGAAGTTCGCCAACGAGAATCAGGTGGCACTGGTGCCCTCTGGCGGCCGGACAGGTCTGAGTGGCGGTGCTGTGGCCGCCAATGGTGAGGTGGTTGTGGCGTTCGACAACATGAACCAGATTCTGGACTTCAATGCCAGCGACAGGACGGTTCGGTGTCAGGCCGGTGTTGTGACCGAGCAGTTGCAGAATTGTGCTGAAGACAACGGTCTTTACTATCCGGTTGATTTTGCCTCCGCCGGTTCCAGCCAGCTCGGTGGCAACCTCTCCACCAACGCCGGCGGTATCAAGGTAATTCGCTATGGTATGAGCCGGGACTGGGTTGCCGGCCTCAAGGTCGTGACCGGCAAGGGCGATATTCTGGATCTGAACAAGGATCTGGAGAAGAACAACACGGGTTACGATCTGCGTCATCTGTTTATCGGCGCTGAGGGCACACTGGGCTTTATTACCGAAGCCACCATGAAATTGTCCCGGAAGCCGGATAACCTGACGGTGCTGGTGCTGGGTCTGAATGACCTGACCAACACCATGGATGTGCTGCAGACTTTTCAGAAAAAGATTGATCTCACCGCCTACGAGTTTTTCTCCCATCAAGCCATGGGACACGTGCTGGCCCACGGTCAGGTTCAGGCGCCGTTTGAAACCGAGGCGCCGTATTATGCGCTGCTGGAGTTCGAATCTGTCTCCGATCAGGTGATGGACGATGCTATGGCTCTGTTTGAACAATGCGTGGAGAACGGGTGGGTGCTGGATGGCGTGATCAGCCAGAGCGAAACCCAGGCCCAGAACCTCTGGCAGCTGCGCGAGCGCATTTCCGAGTCCATCGCGCCCCGCACGCCCTACAAGAATGATATTTCCGTGGTCGTATCCAAGGTGCCGGGCTTCCTGCAGGAAATTGATGCCGTGGTCACCGAGCACTATCCGGATTTCGAGATTATCTGGTTCGGGCACATCGGCGATGGCAACCTGCACCTGAATATTCTCAAGCCAGAGGACATGGCCAACGAGGATTTCTTCGAGAAGTGCCAACAGGTCAACAAATGGGTGTTCGAGATTGTCGAGCGCTATCAGGGCAGCGTGTCAGCCGAGCACGGCGTGGGTATGACCAAGAAGCCTTATCTGCAGTACACCCGTAGCGAGGCAGAAATCGCTTACCTGAGGGGAATCAAGCAGGTATTCGATCCCAACGGAATCATGAACCCGGGCAAGATTTTCGACTGATGCAGGATCATATCGTAGTGCTGACAGGCGCGGGCATAAGCGCCGAAAGCGGTCTCTCCACCTTCCGGGACAACGGTGGGTTGTGGGAGCAGCACAGCGTCTACGATGTGGCTACGCCCGAGGCGTTTGCGCGCAATCAGGAGCTGGTGCTGCGGTTCTACAATGACCGACGCCGCCAGCTCGCCTCTGCCCAGCCGAACCGGGCCCATCAGCTGCTGGCGGAGCTTGAGCAGCGCTACCGGGTCACCGTGGTCACCCAGAACGTGGACGATCTTCACGAACGGGGTGGCGCGAGCAACGTCATTCACCTTCACGGTGAGCTTACCAAGGCGCGCAGTTCAAAATATCCGGAGCTGGTTTATGACATCGGTTATCGTGATATTAACCCTGGCGACACCTGCGACCGTGGCGCCCAGCTTCGTCCTCATATTGTCTGGTTTGGCGAGGAAGTGCCCATGCTGGACAAGGCTGCAGAAGTTGTCCGCACGGCCGATCACCTGCTGATCGTGGGAACGTCTCTGCAGGTATACCCGGCTGCAGGACTGGTTTACGAAGTGGACAGAGATGTCCCCATCACCGTGATTGACCCGGGCGAGCCGGCGTCAGTGTCACGGGCCCGGTTTATTCGCAAGGGTGCCGTCGAGGGTGTTGCCGAATGGGTTGCCCATTACCTGTAGGGTTCAGGCTTTCAGGTACCTTTCCAGTTCTTCCCTGAACGCAGCCTGAACACCCAGCCGCTTCAGCATCCAGTAATGACCGGCAATCATCCGGTCGATAAAGATGCTTTCCACCGGCGGCTTGAAGTAGTCGAGGTATTTGAACACGGTGCTGGTTTTCTCGGCCACGCGCTTGTGGATGTCGGCTTCTGCGAAGTTATAGGGCACCTCCCGATCCTCGAAGGGCACCACCAGAATGTCCCGCCACATAGCGTAGTAGGCTTCATCCACGGCTGGCTGGCTTCCGACACGCGCGCCCAGGTCAATCAGATGACGGTCAAGCGCTTCGTAGTCTTCCTCGAGGGCAGAAACCAGGGCGTTGCGGTAGGCGGCGATGATTTCCGGTTTCAGCTTCTTTACGCAGCCGAAGTCGTACATGACGATGGAGCCATCAGGCCGGTAGGCGAAGTTGCCGGCGTGGGGATCGCCATGGATGCACTGGAAACGGAAAAGCTGGTCCGCCATGAGCATGAAGATCCGGTGACCTATCAGGTTGATGGTGTCCTGGTCGTACCGGTCTCTCGTAACCTTGCTGACGTGATCTCCCTCAACCAGTTCCATCGTCAGGACACGTCGGGTTGAGTGGCTCTTCGCCACGGAAGGGATGAGCACCCAGGGCTGATCCTTGTGAAACTCCCGAAAGAGTTCGATATTTCGTGCTTCGTTCTCGTAATCCAGTTCTTCTTTCAGTCGCTCCCGGATTTCGGCGAACAGCCGGTCGACCGACTCCTTGGGCATTTTCAGCAGGCCGCCCAATCTCAGTGCCATGCGCAGTTGCTTGAGATCTGAATCGCAGGATTCGTCCACGCCGGGGTACTGGATTTTCACAATAACATCGGTGCCATCGTGGAGTCTGGCGCGATGCACCTGGCCGATGGAAGCCGCAGCGTAGGGTGTCTCCTGCAGGTACTCGAAAAGCTCGGAGACCGGTTTGCCCAGTTCCGATTCGATCTGCCCCACGATGACCTCAAAAGGCATGGGCGGGGCTTCTTTC
Organism: Marinobacter flavimaris; assembly: GCF_045057155.1. Classification (NCBI taxonomy): domain Bacteria; kingdom Pseudomonadati; phylum Pseudomonadota; class Gammaproteobacteria; order Pseudomonadales; family Marinobacteraceae; genus Marinobacter; species Marinobacter flavimaris. The sequence continues at coordinate 2,274,911 of NZ_CP171359.1, read as the reverse complement.
TGAAGCTTCTCGAGCGCGTCCGAGAATTCCTTGGGCAGAAAGTCCTGGGTCTGGGAAGCGATTTGCCCGACTTTCATGACCGCCCCTTTCAGCTCGCCCAGGGTATCGGCGATCTGGTCGGCCATGCGTGTGTAGCTTTCGCTCTGCGCGCCCTCGTCATTTTCTGAGCGGAACAGGCGGCGCGCACGCTGGCCGGCATATTGCCCTGCCACAGAGGCAGTCATGCCAGCGAGTTTGAAGAAGCGACCACGTCGGGAGGTTACCGGTTTCTTTGCCATAAACAGATGTACGCCTTTGACCGGATTTGGGTTTAGCCGGCCCTGCACGTTAAACCACTTTGGTCTCCACGAACAGCAGGTCTTCCAGTTCAAGCGACAGGGTCTGGCCAGAAACCAGCGGGCCCACGCCTTTTGGTGTTCCTGTCAGCACCACATCGCCGGGCAGCAGAGTGAACTGGCTGCTGATGTGAGCGATCAGGGGAATGATGGGGTTGAGCATATCGCCGGTATCGCCGGTTTGCTGGCGGTTGCCATCAATGTCCATTGTGAAGTGAATGGGGGCATCGGGAAACTTATCGGCCGCGACAAACGGCGAAAGCGGACAGGCACCATCGAACCCCTTCGCTCTTTCCCATGGCTGGCCTTTTTCTTTGAGTTTGCCCTGTAGATCCCGCAGAGTCAGGTCCAGTGCCAGACCGTAGCCCAGTATCGCGGATTTGGCTTCGCTGGCTGAAGCTCGGGTCAAGGGGCGACCGATCAGAACCGCCAGTTCGGTCTCGAAGTGAACCGCCCCCTGGTCTCTTGGAAAATCCAGGGGACGGGTGATATGCACCGCCGAGGTTGCGGGTTTGATGAACAGCAGCGGTTCATCCGGCACCGGGTTATTGAGCTCCCGGGCATGCTCGGCGTAGTTGCGACCAATGCAGACGATCTTTCCCAGTGGCAGATGGACGGGTGTGCCATCCTTCCAGTGGTGTTGGTAATCCGGCATGGTCGCCTCCTGATTGCTGTTGATTATTCCCCTTCAAACGAGCAAACAGTATAAACCTGAAGGCCTTCGTCCTGCAGCTTGCGGGAGCCGCCGAGATCGGGCAGATCAATCATGGCTGCCACTTCCACAATTTCCGCGCCAATCCTGCGGATCAGACGGGTCGCGGCGAGCATCGTGCCGCCAGTGGCAATCAGATCATCCACCAGAACCACGTTGTCGCCCGGCTTGAACGCGTCCTTGTGTAGCTCCACGGAGGCGGTACCGTATTCAAGCTCGTAGTCCTCCACCAGCGTATCGAACGGCAGCTTGCCTTTTTTGCGGACAAGTACCAGGGACGCGTTGAGCTCATAGGCCAGTGCCGAGCCAATGATAAAGCCGCGCGCATCCACCGCTGCCACGGCATCAATCTTGTGGCCGTGGTAGCGGTGTACGAAGGCATCAATCAGTTTACGGAAGGCAGTCTTGTCCTGCAGTACCGTGGTTATATCGCGAAAGGCCACGCCCGGCTTTGGCCAGTCCGGGACCGTGCGAATGGCCTTTTTGATGCTTTCAGAAAAATAATCCATAAACGTTCCGGTTAATGCCCTGGAAGCGGATCAGGCCGCATCCAGGAAAATGAATTTCAGAACAAACACAACCGCAATGATAACAACACTGGCGTTCAGATCTGCCCAGCGGCCACTGAGTGCCTTCAGAATGGCGTAGGTGATGAATCCCAGGGCGATGCCGTTGGCAATGGAGAAGGTCAAAGGCATCATCAGGGCGGTGACAACAGCCGGGGCCGCATCAGTGACATCCTCCCAATCAATCAGTTTGAGGCCGCTGGCCATCAGAACCGCCACGTAAAGCAGTGCCGGTGCGGTGGCGTAGGCAGGGATGATGCTGGCGATCGGTGACAGCAGCAAACAAGCAAGAAACAGCGCGGCAACCACGACAGCGGTCAGGCCGGTTCGGCCGCCGGCGGAGATGCCCGCGGTGGATTCGATGTAGCTGGTGGTGGTTGAGGTGCCGAGGGCGGCACCGGACATGGTCGCAACCGAGTCCGACATCAGGGCCCGGCCGAGGCGCGGCAGTTTGCCGTCCTTGTCGAGGAGACCACCGCGCTGTGCGGCGCCGATCAGGGTGCCGGATGTATCAAACAGATCGACGAACAGAAACGCAAAGATCACGCTGATCATGCCGATATTCAGGGCGCCCGCCAGGTCCAGCTGCATGAACGTCGGCGCTATGCTCGGGGGTGCTGAAACCAGACCGTTGTACTCCACCATTCCCAGTGCCATGGCTACGCCGGTAACCGCAATAATACCAATCATGACGGCGCCGGTTACCTGGCGGAAGGACAGTGCGCAAATCAGCACGAAGCCGCCGAAAAACAGCAGGCTCTCTGCCACTTTCACTTCACCCAGCCCCACAAGCGTGGCGGGGTGATCCACAACAATGCCGGCATTCTTCAGGGCGATCAGGGCCAGGAAGAAGCCAATGCCCGCGGAGATGCCGAAGCGCAGGGACATGGGAATGCTGTTGATGATCCATTCCCGCACCTTGAAGATGCTCAGCAGGAAGAACAGGAAGCCGGAAATGAACACCGCTCCGAGCGCTATCTGCCAGCTGTAGCCCATGCTGCCGACGACCGTGAAGGAGAAAAAGGCGTTGAGCCCCATGCCTGGTGCCATGGCGATCGGGTAATTGGCCCATAGCCCCATGATCAGGGTGCCGATCACGGCTGCAAGACAGGTAGCAACAAAGACAGCCCCGAAATCCATGCCGGTCGATGACAGGATGCTCGGGTTGACCACGATGATGTACGCCATGGTCAGGAAGGTGGTAATGCCCGCAACCACTTCTTTACGAACAGTGGTGCCGTGGGCCTGGAGTTGGAACAGTCGTTCAAGCATGACGGGTGTCTGCCTCACAGGATGCTGAAAGTTTGTGTTTGGGGGTCTGGTCTGGACGGAATTCTTGAATTGCGTGAAAAAACGGCAATATTACCGGCTCAGCCTCCTAAGGCCAAGGGATGATTGACAGTTCGTCAAAGCGAATGTGGCGTTAGTTGCCATGAGAGTCACGCTGAAGCCGGATATCGAAGCGGACCGCCAGCATCCGCACGATGACGATAAAAAGCAGGCCAATGGTCAACGGCAGGACCTCGTTGTCGAGGAACCACTGGCAGACAAAGTACAGCCAGCATCCGGCGAATGAGATCGAGGCGTAGATCTGGTCTTTGCGAAAGATATAGGGGACCTCGTTACAGAGGGTGTCCCGCAGGGCGCCGCCAAAGGTGCCTGTCATCACTCCCAGCAGGGAAGCGACAAACCAGGAATGTCCCAGATCCAGGGCCAGTTGGGCGCCAAGGATGGAAAAAACGCCGAGTCCGATGGCGTCGGGGAACACAATTCTTGACTCCCGCAGCCGCTCTGCTTTTTTCCAATAGCTGAAGACAACCGCCATGGCCAGAATCAGCATCGGTTGCTCTTCGTGCTTGATCCAGTAAAGAGGGTGGTTGTCCATGATCAGGTCGCGCAGGGTGCCACCCCCGAGTGCCGTGATGAAGCCGATGGTAAATACGCCCACAGGATCCATATTTTTGGAGCGCGCCACGATCATGCCGGAAATCGCAAACGCGACGATTCCAACCATTTCAAGCACGTAGATGATGTCGATCATGGCGAGCCCCGAGATAGGCCAGGAGTGGCCGGATGCCTAAAGTCGAAGCGCGCAGGATAGCGAAAAAGCGGATGGCTTTCACCTGAGGCCAGATAGGTGTCAGGAGGCGCAGGCCTCCGGACTGTGATCCATAGCGACAGTTCTGAACGTATCTTGCATTCAACTTACCTGTATCCTGTTGTACGGAGTTGCTATGTCCTTGATGCGTCTGGCCTATGCCAGTGAAGCCACGTTTGAAGCCAAACCGGTGGAAAAGGGTGTTGAACCCCACGTTGCACGAATTCTGATGACCTCCCGTAAGAACAATGCCAAAGACCAGTTGGTCGGTGGCCTCTACTACGGAAACGACCGGTTTTTCCAGTATCTGGAAGGTGAAGAGGACGCCGTCCGTCGCACGTATGACAGGATCCTGAAGGATGACCGCCACCGCAACATCGTCACCTTGATAGAAGAGCCCCTGAAGAGCCGAACGTTCAGTAACTGGTCCATGAAATACGTGCCGCTTTCGAGGGACGTTCGGGCATTTCTGGATGATCAGGGACTTGAATCCTTTGATCCGGCCGCGTTCACCTCTGAACAGTGCGAGAAAATGATCGAGCTCGTTCGCAACTCCAGCCAGGAACAGAATCTGTCTACCCGTGATGATCCTAAATCTGTCGGCGACGCGCCTCAGGTGCTGTCCTCAGGAATGAAAACTGGCCTGATTGTGGCCGGGGTGGTTTTGGTTGGCGCTCTCGTGATCGGCGGGACCATGCTCTGAATGGACTCGCTCTGAGAAATAAGCGCCGCTTATGCGCTTAGATAAAAGAACTTTATTTGCTTCATGTTAAGACTCTGTTTAGCTTGACGGATAACAATCACAGGCGCCTGTCGCCTGGAATCCGATCGAACAAAAACGGAGCACTCATGAAAGCCATCCTCTGCAAGGAATATGGTCCGGCCGAGAAGCTGGTCATCGAAGAAGTTCCCAGCCCCGAAGTGAAAGGCCGCGGTGTCAAAGTGCGCGTTAAAGCCGCCGGCCTGAATTTTCCGGACACCCTCATCATCGAGAACAAATATCAGTTGAAGCCAAGCCTGCCTTTTTCCCCGGGTGGCGAAATGGCGGGTGAGGTTATCGAGGTTGGCGACAAGGTAACCCGCTTCAAGGTAGGCGACCGTGTTGCTGGGCTGACAGGTTATGGCGCCTTTGCCGAAGAAGTCATCGTGCCGGAGCAGAATCTTCTCCCCGTCCCCGATGGCATGTCCGACGAGAAGGCTGCGGCCTTCACCATGGTTTATGGGACTTCCTATTATGCCCTCAAGCAGCGCGGCAACCTTCAGCCTGGCGAATCGCTTCTGGTTCTGGGCGCCAGCGGTGGCGTGGGCCTGGCAACGGTTGAGCTCGGCAAGGCCATGGGCGCAAAGGTTATTGCAGCCGCCAGTTCGGCGGAAAAGCTAGCGGTTGCCAAGGAAGCTGGCGCCGATGAGCTTATCAATTATGCCGAAGAGCCTCTTAAAGACGCGGTGAAGAAGCTTACTCACAGCAAAGGCGTGGATGTCATCTACGACCCCGTAGGCGGTGACTTCACCGAACAGGCTCTCCGCGCCATGGCCTGGAATGGCCGCCACCTGATCATCGGCTTCGCGGCCGGCGAGATTCCGAAAATCCCGGCAAATTTGACTCTTCTGAAAGGTTGTTCCGTTGTTGGCGTATTCTGGGGCAGTTTCACTCAACGCGAGCCGGAAGCCAGCGCCCAGAACATGATGGAGCTGATGAAGCTCTATGCCGAGGGCAAGATTGATCCGAAGATCAGTGCCGTCTATGACTTCGAGGATTACGCCTCTGCCCTTGGAGCCCTTACTGAACGCAAAGCGACTGGCAAGGTTGTGCTTAAAGTCGGCTCCTGAGTTTTATCGAAGCCTGAAAGCTTTGGGAGGTTGCCGGTTGGAAGCACCTCCCAAAAACCGCTACGAGCACATCCATGTGCGCTTGGCGTCGGCCATCCATGGCCGCCGACATTTTTGGGAAGTGCTTCCAACCGGCAACTTCTGGAATCAGTGGTATCTCTGAGTATCAAGACTATAACGCAATAGCCCGGTGGTGAGGGTGGGCACCTCCTCCCAAAAATGTAGAGGGCCATGGACGGCCCGAAACAAGCGCACACGGACGTGCTTGTAGCGGTTTTTGGGAGGAGGTGCCCACCCTCACCAATCCGCTAATCCATAAGGCTAGGGCCCAGACAAAAGGCCAATCATCAAAACCGGACCGAACCCGAGTCAATCTCCGAAACCAGCTCCGGCGTCAGCAGGGTATACCCATCAGTCCCGGGCAACCAGGCATAGACTTCCTCGCCGTCCCTAAGCGAATAGCCCAGCTTCTGGATATCCACCTTGCGGTATTTGAAGGTTCCGGTTTTCTCGATGGCGTGGGTGATGCGCACAAACACCGGTACTGCATAGGCCGGCAGATTGTCCCGCAGATAGGCGAATAATCTGTTCACATCGAACTCTTGGCCATTACTGTGGGGAACCAGGGTCACCATGCCGGCCTTACCGTTGGAGCCGGGGATCTCGACGCCGTAGACGATGGCTTCCTCGACCATCCCCGAGCCGTCGATGATGTTTTCCACTTCCGTCGTTGAGACGTTTTCGCCCTTCCAGCGGTAGGTATCGCCCATACGGTCGACGAACTGCAGGTGGCCGCACCCGATTTCCTTCAGGACATCGCCAGTGTTGAACCAGGCGTCCCCCTTCTTGAAAGCGTTGCGGAGGATCGATTTTTCCGTGGCCTCTTTCTGGGTGTAACCCTCGAACGACCATTTCTTGGTGATCTCGCCGATCAACAGGCCGGGCTCGCCTTTTGCGACTTCCTGCATGAAGCCTTTTTCGTTACGAACTGGATCCCGTGTGCCGTCGTGGAATTTCACCAGCTTGTAGGGGGCGGTGGAAAAGCCCACGGTGTTGTCCATATTGAAAAAGTTGCTGAAGCCGATGTTGCCTTCGCTGGAGGCGTAGAGCTCTGCGACTGTCTCTATCCCGAAGCGCTGCTTGAATTCCTTCCAGATGGAGGGGCGGAGGCCGTTGCCGATCATTTTGGTGAGGCTGTGGTTCCGGTCCTGTTCGCTGGGTGGCTGGTTCAGCAGGTAGCGGCAGAGTTCGCCGACGTAGCCGAAGGTGGTGGCGTGGTAATAGCGAACGTCGTCCCAAAAGGCGCTGGCGGAGAACTTGCGGCGCAGGGCAATGGCGGAGCCGCCGGCCAGGACGGACCCCCAGCAGACCAGCAGAGCGGTGCCGTGATAAAGGGGGAGCGTGCAGTAAAGAACGTCCTCCGGCTTCATGGCCAGAGACATCAGGCCAAACCCGCCGTAGGCCATTATAAATTTGCGGTGTGAGCCCGGGGCGGCCTTGGGCAGGCCGGTGGTGCCGGAGGTGAACAGGTAGATGGCGGTATCGCCCATTTTCGGCGCATCGCTCAGAACCGGGGCGTCGCTGTTGAAGGTGCTGACCTGCTCGGCCATGTTGGCATAACCGGTTGGTGCGTCCCCAAAGGCGTTCAGCGTGTTGGTGTCTGCCAGAAACTGGAATGGCTGGGGATGGGCGGTCTTGAGATCTGTCTTTATGCCGTCGAACGCCTCGACCAGTTCCTCGCCAACCACCACCATTTTGGGCTCGATCAGGTTGATGCTGTGTTCGAGTACCTTGCCTCTCTGGGAGGTATTGAGCATGGCGCAGGCGACGCCGAGTTTGGCTGCGCCGGCTACTACGGCCAGTAATTCGGGGCGGTTTTCAAGGAAGATCGCAATGGCGTCCCCTTTGGCAAGCCCTTGGTCCTGCAGGTAGCGGGCAATGCGGTTGGCCCAGCCATTTAGTTCGCTCCATGTGATCGAGCGGTCTTCAAACAGAATGGCGGGCCGGCTGCCCAGGTTCCGGGCGTTGCTCTCGATAAGAGTGCCGAGCGTAAGCTCACGGTTCTCGTTTTTCAGGGCATAGTAATACAGCCCCCGGGTTATGGCCGGCAAGCGCCGGAAGATTCCGGGCAGGCTGCGGGCAATGTCCAGTGCGGATACGTTGTCTTGGCTCATGGTGTTTCCATTTGTCCCTTTTATTGTGTGGACGTTGAACCCGGAACAACGCATGCCTCGGGTTCAGTCCAAAAACAGGTCCGGCATCAGGGGCTTATCGCCCGGCTCATACCGGTAATGCTCGAAGTCGGTGATACCGTCCTGCCGTAGCAGGTCCTCGTCGATCAGGGTCTGACCAGTCATAGTCTCAGACGACCGGTTGAGGATGCTGACAGCAGCATCGGCCATGATGTCCGGTTTCCTGCCCTGGGCCATCATCTGGGGCCCGCCAACCTCAAATTCGATGGCTGCCGTGGCAATCAGCGTTTTTGGCCACAGCGTGTTAACCGCAATGCCGTACCGCCTGAACTCCTCCGCCATGCCCAGGCTCAGCATGGTCATGGCGTATTTTGTGGTGGTATAGGGGCCATATTGGGCGAACCACCGGGTATTCAGATTCAGAGGCGGCGACAGGCTCAGGATGTGAGCCCGGTCCGACTGTTTCAGCCAGGGCAGTGCGGCCTGGCTGCAGGCCATGACGGCCCGGGCATTGACCTGATGCATCAGGTCGTACCGGCTGACCTTGAGGTTTTCCACACCGGTTAGCCGAATGGCGCCTGCGTTGTTTACCAGTGCGTCGATGCCGCCAAAATGCTCGCCGGCCTCATCAATGCGCTGGCGGATCTGCTTTTCATCCCGGACATCCAGAACCAGCGGTAGCGCTTTGCCTCCAGCATCCCGAACTTCCTCCGCCACCGTATGGATCGTGCCTGGCAGCTTCGGATGAGGCGTGTCTGATTTGGCGGCAATCACTACGTTCGCGCCCTGACGGGCGGCGGCGAGGGCGATGGCCCGGCCGATGCCACGGCTGGCGCCGGTGATAAAAACGGTACGATCACGCATGGTACTCATGCCTCGTTCTCCTGTTCGGCCGTCTCGTTGGCGGTTATCTGGACCAGTAACTGACTGCGTTTCACCTGGTCGCCCTTGCTCGCAAGAATCTCGGCGACTCTGCCGTCCCGGTCTGCTTTTACCGGATGCTCCATCTTCATGGCTTCCAGTATCACCAGCGTATCGCCCTGGTGAACGCTCTGACCAGCCTCAACCAACACATCAATGATGGCGCCATCCATGGTCGCCTGGATGCGACCGCTGCCCGCGCCGCCAGCAGTCCTGGCTGGTTGGTGGGTAACATCGCGCACCGACCAGGATTGCCCGAACGCCTGCAAATATAGGGAATCGCCCTGGCGGTGATATTGGCAGGCCTGACGAACGCCGTTGTCGATAATGCACAAATGGCCATCCCTCTGGCTTTCAAGTACCAGGGAATGCCGGGTTTCGCCCATACTCACAGACAGCCGGCTGCCGTTGCGGGTCACCAGTAGCTCGACAGTGGTGTCGCCGGTTTCCAGCTTGATGGGCGTCATGGTGGCCGGCGCATTGCTCCAGGCGCTCTGGCCCGAAATGCCATGGTCGAGCACGCAGGCGGCCAGGGCCAACTGGCGAATGGTCAGGTTTTGCGGCTGAAGGGATGGATCGTCCTTGAAGGCCTGCTGAAGGAAGGCCGTGGTCGCCCCGCCGGCCCCGAAAGTTTCGTCTGCGATAATCCGGCTCAGGAAATGGCGGTTAGTGGTCACGCCGAACACGGTCGTGTCCTCAAGCGAGCGGATCAGCCGCCGGCGGGCTTCATCTCGGTTCTGGCCCCAGGCAATTACTTTTGCCAGCATGGGGTCGTAGTGGGGAGTGATAGCATCTCCAGATCGTACCCCGGTATCAAACCGTAAACCTTCGCCTTCGGCTGGTTCAAAGGCGTATAGCGGTCCGGTCTGGGGTGTGAATCCGTGGGCAGGGTCCTCTGCATAGAGTCGAACCTCAATGGCATGGCCATTCAGGTGAATATCGTCCTGGCCGAGCGGCAGCGGGCGTCCCTCAGCCACGTTGAGCTGCCAGGCGACCAGATCCTGGCCGGTAATGAGTTCGGTGACCGGATGCTCTACCTGCAGGCGGGTGTTCATTTCCAGAAAGTAGAAGTTTCGGTGCTTGTCGACCAGGAACTCGACGGTGCCGGCGCCTTCGTAGTTGCAGGCCAGAGCCGCTTTGACTGCAGCCTCACCCATGGCCTGTCGTAGTTCCGGCGTGACAAAGGGGGAGGGTGCTTCTTCCACTACTTTCTGGTGTCGGCGCTGTACTGAGCAGTCCCGTTCGCCGAGGTAGACCGCATTGCCGTGGCGATCCGCAAACACCTGGATTTCCACGTGGCGGGGCTCAATCACGGCTTTCTCCAGGATCAGTTCGTCGTCGCCGAAGGCCTGGTTTGATTCGGAACGGGCCCGTTTGATGTTGTCGGCCAGTTCGGATTCACTCTCAACCAGGCGCATGCCGCGGCCACCACCGCCGGCAGAGGCTTTGATCATGAGGGGGTAGCCGATGTCTTTGGCGGAGGCGATCAGTTCGTCGTCGTTGGCGTTGTCGCCTTCATAGCCAGGCACCACTGGCACGCCGGCCTCCTGCATGGCGATTTTGGATCGGCGCTTGCTGCCCATGAGTTCGATGGCCGAGGCGGGAGGGCCAACAAACACCAGGCCGGCGTCTTTGCAGGCGTTGGCGAAGGCGGCATTCTCGGAGAGGAAGCCGTAACCCGGGTGGATGCAGTCGGCGCCGGTTTTGCGGGCGGCTTCAAGAATTGCATCGCTGTTCAGGTAGGAGGCGGATACCTGTGCCGGGCCAATGCAGACGGCCTCGTCGGCCAGTTCCACGTGCATGGCCCTGGCGTCGGCCTCGGAGTAGACAGCTACGGTGCGGTAACCAAGGGCTTTCGCGGTGCGGATGACGCGGACTGCGATTTCGCCGCGGTTGGCTACTAGTAGTTTCTTTAACATGTTCTTGTTCTCTCCTTTGGAGTAAGCCGCGAGGCTGAGTGCCGTCTGGCTTCCAGAAAACCGCTACGAGCACATCCATGTGCGCTTGGCGTCGGCCATCCATGGCCGCCGACATTTTCTGGAAGCCAGACGGCACTCACCCTCGCTCCGCATCAGTCCGATTCGCTTGCCCAGGCTGGTGGACGTTTTTGCATGAAGGCCATGGTGCCCTCCGTTCCTTCGCTTCCCCGGATGGCTTCCGCAAATTTTTCAGCCGCGCTGTCCAGCAAACCGCTCATGGGTTCATGGCCAACCCTGTGTAGCAACGCTTTGGTTTCTGCCGTGGCAACCGGTGCGCAGTGGCGGACACGATCCAGAGCGCTTGTCAGCATCTCTTCCAGTTCATCCTCTGAAGAAGCCGCCTGGTGAACGATGCCAAGACTGCATGCTTCGTTCGCATCGATTCTCAAACCGAGCAGGGCCAGCCGCCGGGCCTGAGTGAGGCCGATTCGTTCAACCACAAACGGCGCAATCTGGGCTGGAATCACGCCGAGGGAGGTTTCCGGCATGCCGAACTTGGCGCTCGGCCCGGCGATGGCGACGTCGGAAACGCAGGCCAAACCGAATCCACCGCCCATGACGGCGCCTTCGGTGATCGCGATGACCACTTTCGAGGATTCGTTGACCTGTTGAATCATCTGACCGAAAGCGCGGTTCAGACGATAGAACGGGTCCGCCTCACCCTCGACCGCTTTCTGGCCGCGGGCTCCGGCCATGTCTTTGATATCACCACCGGCGCAGAAGTGCCCACCGACGCCCCGGATGACGACGGCGCGAATGTGCAGGTCGTTTTCAATCTGGGTGAACACCGCGGACAGTTCCGCCACCATCTCGAGGCTCATGGCGTTGCGCACGTCCGGTCGGTTGATGGTGATAAACAGGGTTGGGCCCTGTTTTTCCAGAAGCAGTGTTTCGCAATGCGGTACCTGGTCCATAAGTGACTCCACCGTCCGTTTGTTAGTCGCGCTTCTTGCCCGGAAGGGTGCCCATCATCTTGCAGATAATTCCCAGCATGATTTCGTCGGCACCACCGCCGATGGAGACCAGTCGAACATCCCGGTGTGCCCGGGAAATCGGGTTGTCCCACATGTAACCGTTACCGCCCCAGTACTGCAGGCAGCTATCTGTAACCTCACGCCCAAGACGTCCGGCCTTGAGTTTGGCCATGGAGGCCAGGCGGGTGACATCCTTGCCTTCAACGTGCAGCTCGCAGGCCTGGTAGGTGAGGGCGCGCAGGGCCTCGACTTCGGTTTGCAGTTCGGCCAGGCGGAAGTGGATTACCTGGTTGTCGATCAGCGGCTGGCCGAAGGTCTTCCGCTCGCGACAGTACTCGATGGTCTTGGTGATGCAGTTTTCCAGCGCCTTGATCACGTTCGCCGCACCCCAGATTCGCTCCTCCTGGAACTGCAGCATCTGCATCATGAAACCGGTGCCCTCGGCGCCGATCCTGTAGCGCTGGGGCACACGGACGTCGTCAAAAAAGATCTGGGCGGTTTCGGAAGAGCGCATGCCGAGCTTGTTCAGGTGCGGGCTGAAGGAGATGCCCGGCGTTTTCGTGGGCACGATGATCAAAGACTTGTTCTTGTGGGGCTTGTCGTCCGAGGTGTTGGCCAGCAAGCAGATGAAGTCGGATTTGGGGCTGTTGGTAATCCACATCTTGGAGCCGTTGATGATGTAGTCGTCACCGTCTTTCTTGGCAGTGGTTTTCATTCCCGCTACATCAGAACCTGCGCCAACTTCACTGACGCCAATACATCCCACCATGTCGCCGGCAATGGCCGGCGCGAGGAAACTGCGTTTCAGTTCATCAGATCCAAACCGGGAAATGGCCGGGGTACACATATCGGTCTGGACCCCGATGGCCAGCGGCACACCACCACAATGGGCCATGCCAAGCTCTTCCGCAGCCACCAGGTTGTAGCTGTAATCCAGCCCCATACCGCCGTATTCTTCGGGCTTCTGGATACCCAGGATGCCGAGGTTTCCGAGCTTTTTGAACAGTTCATGAATCGGGAATTCCCCGGCGGCTTCCCATTCGTCGCAGTGGGGATTGATTTCCTTCTCGACGAAATCGCGGACGGTTTTTCGAAGGGCTTCGTGTTCGGCTGTGAATTTCACGTTCCTGTTCTCCTGCTGGTAGAGAGTCCGTGCCTTCTCGGTGTTGGTGCACGTTCTTTAGCTTGGGACGCGGCTGTGTGGGATCGGTTTCAGAAAACCGCTACGAGCACATCCATGTGCGCTTGGCGTCGGCCATCCATGGCCGCCGACATTTTCTGAAACCGATCCCACACAGCCGCTTATGTTTGCAAACTGTTTGCTGCCTGCTGGCAGTTTTGTTGTTTTTGTAGGTCGGGTTAGCCAAAGGCGTAACCCGACAGATTGGCGGGGTGGCCTGGCTTTTTTTGTCGGATTACGCCTTTGGCTAATCCGACCTACGTTTGTTTCTCGCATACTTCTGAAAAGCGCTCTCACTGAAGGCGTTAACTCCGAATCCTGAAGAATCGGTTGGGCCCCTCTGTCCAAAAATGTCGACGGCCAAGGATGGCCGGCGCCAAGCGCACATGGATGTGCTCGTAGCGTTTTTTGGACAGAGGGGCCCAATCGGTTCCTGCAGCTCATTCCGAAGACCAATAGGCGGGCCCCACCAAACCCAGAAAGCCTAAAGGCGGGCCACACCAAAGGTATTGGGCCGCAACTGCCGAGCCTCGGCTTCCCGGCAAACGTCCAGAACTAGGGCCAGAACGCGCCGCGTATCCCGCGGGTCAATCAACCCGTCATCCCACAATCTGGCCGTTCCGAACAGCGCCGTTGAGCCTTCCTCCAGTTTCTTCGCCGTGGCCTGCTCCAGAAAATCCAGTGTCTTCGGATCCGGCTCCATGCCGCCGCGGCGCTGCTTGTCTTCAGCCACGATACGCATCACCTTTCCTGCCTGCGCCGGCCCCATAACTGCGGTTCGGCTGTTGGGCCAGGCAAAGATGAACCTCGGATCCAGGCCACGGCCGCACATGGCATAGTTACCTGCACCATAGGAACCGCCGATGACAATTGCGACCTTTGGCACCCGACAGTTGGCCACAGCCTGGATCATTTTCGAGCCGTGTTTGATGATGCCGTTCTGCTCTGAGTGAGTACCCACCATGAAACCGGTGGTGTTATGCAGGAACAAAAGGGGCGTTCCGGCCTGGTCGCAGAGCTGGATGAACTGGGCGGCCTTGGCGGATCCAGCCGGGGTGATCGGGCCGTTGTTGCCGATGATGCCGACTGAATGACCTTCAATTCGGATGGTGCCGCAGACGGTCTGGTCGTCGAACTCGTTTTTGAAGTCCATGAACTTTGAACCGTCGGCAATGCGGGCGAGGATTTCGCGCACATCGTAGGGCTTTTTGGAATCCGCCGGGATGACACCCAACAGCTCCTCGGCCGGGTAGAGCGGTTCCTCCCATTGAAGTTCGCGCCGGGGTGGCAGCTGCTCGTTCCAGGGCAGGGCTTCGAGGATGTTTCTGGCCTGGCGGATGCCGTCGGCGTCGTCTTCGGCCAGGTACTCTGCCGTTCCTGCCACGGTCGCATGCATCTCCGCGCCGCCAAGTTCCTCATCGGTGGCAACTTCGCCGGTTGCTGCCTTCAGCAGTGGTGGGCCGGCCAGGAACATCTTGGCTTGCTCGCGCACCACGATCACGTAGTCGGACAGACCCGGCTGATAGGCGCCTCCGGCGGTGGCGTTGCCGTGGACAACGGTGACCTGAGGAATGCCGGCCGCGGACATCCGCGCCTGATTGGCAAAGCCCCGGGCGCCGAGCACGAAAATATCGGTGGCGTAGTTCAGGTTGGCGCCGCCGCTCTCGGAAAGGGATACGACCGGAAGCTTGTTTTCCATGGCGATCTGCTGCAGGCGCAGCGTTTTGTCCAGGCCGGCAGGGGTAATGGTGCCGCCTTTGATGGCGCTATTGCTGGCCACCACCAGACAGCGGATGCCGCTCACATAACCTATGCCGGCGATGATCCCGCCGCCGGCGAGGCTGCCGTCCTTGTCGTCGTGCATCTTGTAGCCTGCCAGGGAGCAGAGTTCCAGAAAGGGCGTGCCGCGGTCCAGCAACCGGTTAATACGGTCCCTCGGGAGCAGCTTGCCCCGTTTGATGAACTTCTCCCGGGCGGCTTCCGCCAAATCCAGAACCTTTTGCTCAACGTCCCGGAACGTGGTGATGTGGGCGTCCATGGCTTCGGCGTTGGTGCGGAAGTCCTCGGACGTGGAGCTTACCGTGGATTCAAGTACCTGCATGGTCGGCTCCTTAGTCGTCGCTCAGAACTTTCGGGGTGATGGCCCGGTGAAAGCCGTTGTAGGGTTCGTTGTTCTTGGCTTTCGGTAGCGGCCAGACCCGACCTCCCTGTGACGCACCGCCGTCGATCCGCAGACAATCCCCGCTGATAAACGCTGCGCCAGGGCTGAGTAAAAAACAGATGGCCGAGCTGACTTCGGATTCGGTGCCCATGCGTTTGATCGGGACGTTATCACCAAGGCTGCGAATCCACTGCTTCATGTGTTCGGGGTAGTTATCCATGCCACTGGAGGCAATCCAGCCCGGAGCGACTGCGTTTACACGAACCCCGGACGCGCCCCACTCAACGGCGGCTGTCTGGGTAAAGTTCACCATGCCGGCCCTGGCGGCGCCGGAGTGTCCCATGCCGGGCATACCACCCCACATATCGGCCACGATATTTACAATAGCGCCCCCGGTTTTTGACAGCGCCTGGGTGTAGGATTCCCGTGCCATCAGGAAGCCGCCGGTCAGATTGGTTCGAACCACCGTCTCCCAGCCCTTCTGGTTGATCCCGGTCAGCGGCGCCTGGAACTGCCCGCCGGCATTGTTCACCAAACCATTCAGGCCTCCGTGTTCGGCAATGATCGCCTTCACCGTGGCCTTGACCGAGTCCTCTTCACGGATATCACAGACATGGGCGGACGCAATGCCGCCGTCCTCGGTGATCTCTGCTTTCACAGATTCCACTTTCTCGGCCTTGCGGCCGACCAGGGCAACCCGTGCGCCCAGGGCAGCGAGTTCATGGGCCGTACACCGGCCAATACCAGAACCGCCGCCGGTAACAATATACACCTGGCCCTTAAACAAGTCGGGATGAAACACAGACTGATAGCTCATAGTAACGAAGACCCTTTCAAAGTTCGGGCGCTCTGGTTGGTAGCGCGTTTCGGGACTGTGAGCAGCAAGGATGCTGCGATCAAGCCTACATGGATGTATTCACGGCGTGTCCCGGAACGCGCTATCAACCAGAGTGCATGCACCAATAAATCAATCTTTAACCAGACCAGAAGGAACAGGCACCGGAAACTCCAATAGCTGCTGCGCAAACGCCTTCCCTTGTGGATCAATCCGCAGGCTGGCCACGCCACCGCCGCCAAGGCTGTGCTCCAGCAGGAAATTGATGGCCTTCAGCCCGGGCATGGCCCAGCGGGTCACCCGGCCGGTTTCCGGATTCAGGGTATGGGCCATCCAGTCCGCAACCGCCGCTTCCGTCAGCGCGGTTTCAATGAACGGCAGAAATTCCGGTTTGCGGGCGATCACGCCAATGTTGGTGTGGTCGCCCTTGTCACCGCTGCGGGCCCAGGCAAGCTTCACCAGCGGCACAGTGGTGTCCGTTTCGTCTGTCTCGTGTGTGAACGACTGGGGCTGGAGGTCGCTGTTATCGAAACCGCCGCTGGTTTCGACTCCAACGGTTTGCCGCTCGCCGCCCAGATCCACGGACACATCAACTTCCGTTTTCGGCACCAGGCATGAATACAACCGGATCTTCGGCCACACGGTCGGCCGGCCACCCACAATCCCGGTGATTCCCGGTGCCATCCCCGTGGCTGCCTGGGCAATCTCGCGGGAAAACAGTACAAGGGCCTCTTTCTTGGGATGGGCGGTGCTGATCTTGACCACTACTTCGCGGCAATCCTCGCCACGGCCATGAGCACCGTAGGTCGTTTCCGTACCCAGAAGCTCAATACTGGTTTCGCTGTAATCAGGCAGGCCACGTTCGCTGAACATGCGTGAGGTCTTGGCCAGAATGGCCTGTGCGACAGTCTGGGCCTTGGCCCTGGCATTCATGCCTGCCAGCAGGAAGGTAACCGTGCACTTGAAACCATCCGGCCAGGTGCCCGATACCTTGTAACTGTCGGTGGGTGGTAGCCCCCGTGCGCCCCGCACCTGTACACGGTCTTTACCGGTTTCCTCCAGCTCTACACCTGTGAAATCGCAGGTAACGTCAGGCAGCAGGTAGGCCCTTGGGTCACCGATTTCGTAGACCAGCTGTTCCGCAACTGTGCCACGACTAACCAGCCCGCCGGTGTCTTCGGGCTTGGTGATAAAAAAGTCGCCGTTGGCACTCACTTCGGCTATCGGGAATCCCATGTTGGCGTAGCCGCCAGCTACCGCTTCCCAGTCGGTGAAGTTGCCGCCGGTGGCCTGGGCACCGCACTCGAGCAGATGCCCGGCCAGGCTGCCCTGCGCCAGTTTGTCGTAGTCTTGCCAGCTCCAGCCGAACTCGTGCACCAGCGGTGCCAATACCAGGGCACTGTCTGCCACCCGGCCGGTAATAACGATGTCCGCGCCCTGTTCCAGAGCCGCAACCAGACCTGGCGCTCCCAGATAGGCATTCAGGCTGACCATCATTGCGGGCATCGGTTGGCCGGAACCCATCTCCTTGACGCCCATATCTGCGAGATTTTTCTTTTTCATCAGAAGGTCGTCGCCCAGAACCAGGGCGATCTTCATGTCCACGCCGGCTTTTTCACAGAGAGCCTGAAGGGCGTCACGACAGGCCACCGGGTTGACGCCGCCGGCGTTGGCCAGCACCCGAATGCCCTTTTCCTTGATGTCACCGAGCAAGGGGCCCATGACCGTCTGTACGAAATCCCGCGCATACCCCTGGGATGGGTCCTTCATTTTCTGGCCCGCCATGATCGACATGGTGATTTCGGCCAGATAATCGGCTACCAGATAGTCGATATTGCCCTTGTGGACCAGCTGCGCGGCAGCCGTTTCCGTGTCGCCCCAGAAGGCGGCGGAGCATCCGATGCGAACAGTGTTGGGGGATTCAGCCATCTTCCTGTGCCCTGTAAATGATTGCTGATTGAAAATGGGAGCGGTGGCGGTTTTGCCACACGATGGAGATGACAATACCAAGCAAGCGCTTGGTTTGTAAACAGGCATGTTTCAGGTAGAATTAAAGGCCTCTTATGCCAACCGAGTAGCCGTAGTGAGCCAGAACCAGATCCTCCAGTCCCTGATCGCAGAAAACCTTGTGTCAGACCCCGAAGGCGCTCGCGGCCGTCTGCTCACTGAGGCGGCTCGGCTGTTCCGGGAAAAAGGCTACGAGCGCACTACAGTTCGTGACCTTGCCGCTGCCGTGGGTATTCAGTCCGGCAGCCTGTTCCACCACTTTCGAACCAAGGAAGAGATCCTCAAGGCAGTGATGGTAGAAACCATCCGGCTGAACACCGCGCTCATGCAGGCGGCTCTGGAGGCCGCCGATACCAGCAGGCAGAAGCTTCGTGGACTGATCCGCGCGGAACTTGAATCTATCAATGGCCAGACCGGCGAAGCGATGGCGGTCCTGGTATTTGAATGGCGGAGTCTGTCGGCCCCGTCCCAGGGCGAAGTGCTGGAACTTCGGGACATCTACGAGAAACTGTGGCTGGATGTGCTGGAATCATTGAAGCGCGAGGGCGCGCTGGAGGCGGATCCCTTCGTTGTTCGAAGGATGTTGACCGGCGCTCTCAGCTGGACCGTAACCTGGTACAAACCGGAGCGGGGAGGGCTGACACTGGATGGCCTGACCGATCAGGTAATGGCAATGATGGCTCTGTAAGCGGATTGGCGTTTTCAAAAGTCATTGTTTTATATCAATAATATTCTGGCAAATTCCTTTCCTTCCGGGCCATTGGCCCGATCGGCATAACAAAATCGGCATTCGAGCCATTTTTGTAGGACAGTTTTCACCGCATTCTTGCACCCGTTGACAAAAACCGAGTTCAGATCGGGCAAACAAAAACAACGTGATGCAGGGTGAAATATGATCTCCTCTCTGGCAAAGCTCGGACCGCATGTCTTTGCGGCTCGCCTCAAGGCTCTCTCGCTGGCAGCCGTTGCCATACTCACAGGTTGCTCGGCCAACCCCATCTACACCACCACCGGCGTTGTGCTCTCCAATTATTCGGAGGGCGAAGCCACGCCCTACGTGTTGCAGATGTCCGACACCCAGATGGCGTGTGCGCTGGGCGAGGGCGTGGATCCGCTGCTCTATTCCTTCTCGCGGGTCACCGATGCACCTGACACCACCGGCTCCCTGTTGATGCTTCTGGCAGGCAATTGTGCGGAGTACAAGGCCTGGGAGGCTGAGCTCGCCTATCTCAGAGCGGATTAT
Organism: Marinobacter flavimaris; assembly: GCF_045057155.1. Classification (NCBI taxonomy): domain Bacteria; kingdom Pseudomonadati; phylum Pseudomonadota; class Gammaproteobacteria; order Pseudomonadales; family Marinobacteraceae; genus Marinobacter; species Marinobacter flavimaris. The sequence goes on along the minus strand of NZ_CP171359.1, from coordinate 2,255,878 downwards.
GAGGGAGATGTGGAAGCGGCAAAGGACGCTAGGGAAGTGGCAAAGCGATTGAATGCGCTGACCGCGAAACGTCGGTATGCCTCCTTTAAGCGAGCAATGGCCGCCTACGAGTTCGATCCCGCTGCTGAACCCCTCGAGTGCCCCTTTCTGTTCACCGAACAGGACGAAATCACCTTCCTGCTGGGCTTGCTGACCGGTATGCAGGCAATCGTAAACGATGCCAATTCCGGCGCCATGGCCGGAGTCCCCAGGAATATCGCTCCCCAGGCCGAGCGTGCCGCTACCTGTCTGGACAATGAAAAGTGGGGTGGTATGCCAAACGCCATCCGGGCCCTGGTCTGGCTGCTGCTGCCGGATACCCGTCCGGCGCTGGCGCCGGATCCGTGGCAGGTGCTGGAACACAGCAGGGAGCTGGGCGTTGAGAAAGGCATGCGGGTTCCGCACGCGCTCCAGGCTGTCGCCGCCGAAACCTTTGGCCGGCCGGAGAAGCTTGAGGAAGCCATCGCCAGTTTCGCCGAGGCCGATGCAACTATGGAGGTCTGGGACGAGTACCGTCTGGTGGATGAAGTCGCGGCGGGCGTGGTTCGCTTTTCTTCTGACAAACACTGGACCGCCAACTACGGCTATCGGACGCCGCAATCCTTCTTCGGCAGGATGAGCCCGGAGCGGCAAACCGACAACGTCGAAACCATGAATCTGGACGACCTGCTGTAAGCCAGGTTGCCGACATCCTCTGAAAACTGACAAACACAAGAATGACCCGGAGGTCGTTATGATCCGCAAATCCCTGACAGCCATGGCCCTTGTCGCCGCCGCTCCTCTGGCATCGGCGCAGTCTGTCTCCATGTGTGTGTTCGATGTCATCGGCGCCAATGGAGACTTTTACAATTTCGTCAAAGACTATGCCCTGGAGATGAAAGGTCATGGCGTGGATTTCCAGCTGAAACCCTACACCGATGAAGGTGTGGCGATTGGTGATTTTAATGCCGGGCAATGCGATGCGGTTGCCGCCACGGACATCCGGATTCGTCCATTCAACAAGTTCACGGGCAGCATCAGCGCCGTGGGAGCCCTTCCCACCTACGACAACCTGAAAACCCTGTTGGCCACTCTGGCGCAGCCCAAAGCAGCGCCATTGATGAAGGATAACGGGTACGAAGTGCTCGGGATCATTCCTGTCGGTGCCGGCTATCTGTTTGTAAACGATCGCAGTATTGATACCGCCGGCGAGCTGGCCGGCAAGCGTATGGCAACCCTGGACTACCAGAAAGACGCCATTCATATGGTGAACTTCGTCAAAGCCACGGTCGTGCCCTCCGACATCACCAACTTCGCCGGCAAGTTCAACAACGGTTCGGTGGATACCGCCTATGCGCCGGCTTTTGCTTACGAAGCTCTGGAACTCTACAAGGGCATTGGCGAGAACGGCGGGGTGGTGGACTATCCGCTGGCACAGCTGACGCTTCAGATGGTTGCCCGTGATGACGTGCTAGGCGACGAAACCGCCCAGAAAGCCCGGGAAGTTGCCTGGAACATGTTCCCGCAGGCTATGGGCCTGATCGAAGGCCAGGAAGCGGCCATTCCTGAGGAAAAATGGGTACGCATCCCTGAGAAAGACATCCGCGGCTATCAGGAAATGTTCCGGGAGAACCGGATCGAAATGCGCGATGGTCTGAACGGCGCCCCGGATGTGTATCACCCGAAAATGATGGGTCTGCTCAGCAAGATCCGGTGTGCAAGTAACCCGGCTGCTGCCGAGTGTACTGCGGCCAACCGCGAATAACAGGGCGGAACCATCATGAACTGGCGAGCAATTACCGCTCCGGCTGCAAGGACCCTCTATCCCGTACATCGGATATACGGGGCCGTCCTGCTGCTCTTGCTGTTGTTTACGTTGCTGTTGGGGATGGGCAATTCCCTGCATTCCCGACTGCTCTGGGTCGGCGAACAGGCCTGGCCAAACTACTATTTGCTGAATCCGGATGCCGCGGAGCCCACGTGCCAACTGGAGATGGATATCGACGCCGAGGTTGCCCGCCGGGTGGCGAACTATAAGCCGGACCCGGATGACCTTTTCAGTTCACCGCCTAATCCGGAAGCCATTCGCAAATCCCTCCAGAGCAATCTGGAACTCTGCCAGCAGCAATACGATGTCTATGAGCAGAACCTGGTGCACGCCACGCCAGCTCTCGGGGCCTTCAAGACCGTAGAGCAGGGGCTGGCGGACTTCCTGCTTGAGAACATTGAGCTTACCAAGTACCTGTTTATCGCAATGTTCGCGATGGCTGCGGCAATCGCTGCACTGGATACCGACCACATTGCGCTTCGCCTGCCTCGCAACCGTGCCGAATGGCGGTTGAGCCAGGGTGTGCAGTTTGTGGTTAATGGCCTGATGGTGCTGTCGCTGAACGCTTATCTTGGGAAACTGGCCGCGTCGCCGGGTTCGGAAGACACCATGAACCTGCAGTATGCCTGGGGCGGGGTCTTCGGCCTGTTCATGGTGATTAACGCCGTCCGGTTCCTGAACGTTCCGGAACGGATCCGTTCCGGCGGGCTTTCCGCCTCGTCCGGTCTGGTGATTCCGCTCTACTGTGCCATGGGCCTGATCGCCATGAGCTATTTCTTCCTGGTAGACGGTTACGCCTCGGGCCTGGCCATCTATTTCGGGATGATGTCCAACCTGTCGTCCATGTTCATCAACATCGGCCTTTACGTGCTGGTGGGCATGATGCTGAAGCAGACCAGGATTCCCGAGCTTCTGCTGAATCTTATCAAGCCCTTCAATCTGCCAGCACCGCTGCTGGCCTCGGTGATCATCTTCGCAACTGCGTTTCCGACCGCGTTCACCGGCGCATCGGGCATTTTCATCCTGGCCGTGGGTGGCGTTGTTTATGACGAACTCCGCCGTGCCGGTGCAGGGCGGCAGCTGTCCCTGGCAACGACCGCCATGTCGGGCAGCCTGGGCGTTGTGCTGAATCCTTGCCTGCTGATTGTTGTCGTGGCTGCGCTTAATAAAGAAGTCACCACCACAGAGATGTACAGCTGGGGCTTCTGGGTCTTTATCATGTCGGCAACGCTGTTTTCGCTGATTGTCTGCAAGACCCAGGGGAACTGGAAGCCTCGTCCGGCGCCGGGCGCGTTCCGTGCTGCTCTCTCGGAAAGTCGTGCCTTGCTGCCTTATGTGGTTGTGGCTGCTCTGGTCATCCTGTCGATCTGGGTTGTTCTGGGATTGAAGTTCAACGAGTACAGCGCCCCGCTGATCCTGCCGTTGGTCATGCTGGCTCTGGTCCTTCTGGATTCCGGCCGGAGCAGAGAGGCGCAGGGCCACACCCGCTCTCAGGCGTTCTGGAACCGAAGCTCCGCCGCGGCCAGCGATTCAGCGGTTCATATTGGAGCACTGCTTGCGCTGATCGGGTTTTCCATTTGTCTGGGGGGTATCCTCGAGCGCTCGGATATTGTTCATTCGCTCTTTCCGGAGGATTTAACCAGTCCCTGGGTCGCCATGCTGGTGATTGTGGTGATGCTCACGGTGATTGGTATGGTCATGGACCCATTCGGTGCGGTGATCCTGGTCTCAGCCACCATTGCCCAGCCGGCGATCCAGCTGGGTATTGATCCGCTTCACTTCTGGATTGTGTGTCTGGTGGCATTTGAGCTCGGTTACCTGAGCCCGCCAGTGGCGCTGAACCACCTGCTCACCCGCCAAGTGGTGGGCGAGACTGAAGTACTGGCGGCAGAGCGCACAGGTTCCTTCTGGCATCGCTATGAGCGGTTGCTGCTGCCCCTGGCTGTGATGGGCCCCACACTGTTGTTCGTGGCCTTTGTGCCGATGCTATTCTACGCGTTGTAATGTTGAAGTGAGATAAAGAGGGCCGCCTGAGGGAAACTCCAGGCGGCTTTTTGCGTCTGGAATACAAGAGTAAACGTAGTTTCAACAGACACTGACACAGCCGGCAAGTGACTATAAGCTATTCTCACTTATCGTGAATTTTGGGTGGTTCCTATTCATATGATTATTCAAAATCGCTGCAGACACCTTCTGTTGGCCGCCGGCATAGCCTTTTTGACCGGCTGCGGAGGTGGGGGCGGTGAAGCCAGTTCTGAACCCTTGCCGGTAGCACCGGGCAGCCCGCTCGCGGGCCAAATAAATATTGAGGCCGGTAGCCGAATAGATCAGGACACCATGGATGAGCTGGGTTTGTCTGGCGCGCAACCGGCAACCAGTCCACAGTCTCTGCCACTGAACTTTGTTCTTGCTGGCTATGTCAGTGGTGATTCGGGCAGTTACGAGGCCATTAGCGGGCAAATCTTTAGTTTCAGTGCAGACGCTTCTGATCAGTTTTTAGTGCCTCTTGCGCCCGGTGAAGTCGTCCGATTGGTCAGTCTTGGTAGCCGCGCGGGCAATCCCCAACTCACGCTCACATTGTTTGATGGATCCGGGATGCCGCCCTCGGCGACAACGGACCGAGAGTCAGATCCCGCCGAAGTCACGCTTGGCGATGGCTTTTCCGAAGACGATTATCTGCTGGAGGTCGAGGCCACCGGCAGTCTTCCAGCACGTTATGTTCTGGTGAAAGCGTCAACTGGACAGCTTGGCTCGTTCAGCCTCGATTGGCCGGCCCATGAGTTCATGCCTGGAGAAGCTATTGTCAGAATGAACAGTGCAGGCTCTCCGGGGCTATCCGGTCAGTCGGCCACTCCAGGGCGGCATCTGGGTAACGAGGACTGGCTGATCAAAATGCCTTTGAAAGCTGCGGCTGCCAGTACCGAGGCTACGAAAACCGAAACCCTCGATTGGATCAGACGGTTACGCAAGCGAACCGATGTCGCATCTGTATCGCCCAATTACCTGTTTTCAAGCGCCAACACACCAGTTGGCGAGGAATTGTATGGTCTTCAATGGCACTACGATCTCATAAACGGTCCTGAAGCCTGGCAATTGGCACCGGACGGAGGTGCCGGGGTTTCGGTGGCGGTCCTGGATAGCGGGCTCTTTAGCCCTGATCCGGCGAGCCGAAGCTGGCATCCGGACCTGGAAGACAATGTGCTCCCGGGCCGTGATTTCGTGGACGGTGATGATTTTCCCCAGGATCCGGGCAGTAGCGTTGCTGCCAGTGTCTTTCATGGCACCCACGTGGCTGGCACCATTGGTGCTGTGCTCAATGGCCAGGGCATCGGCGGTGTCGCTTTCGGAGGACGTATTCTGCCGGTCAGGGTGCTTGGCGAGGGCGGAACCGGGTCTTCGGACGATCTGATTGATGCTATTCGGTGGGTCACCGGGGAGACTGACGGTGTTGCCGCGAGAGCTCAGGTGGTAAATCTTAGCCTCGGTGGTTTGCCTGAAATTCCCCAATTGGAGGCAGCCATCGAATTCGGCGTCAATGAACGAGATATGCTTTTTGTCGGTGCCGCGGGCAACTCGGCCACTTCTTCACCCTCATACCCGGCCGCGTCGCCCAATGTGCTTGCGGTCAGCTCGGTGGATGCGGGGGGGCAATTGGCATCGTATTCGAATTTTGGCAGCTGGATCGATCTTGCCGGACCGGGCGGCGATGCCAGCCGTGATGGCAACAACGACGGGCGGGCAGATGTAGTCTGGAGTACCAGTGCGGTTGCAGGTGCCAATGGTTTTGAGGCCAGCTATACCGGGCTCCAGGGCACCTCCATGGCGGCACCTCATGTCTCGGGAGTTCTTGCTTTGCTGAAGACGCAGGATAGCTCGTTGAACTATGAGGGGTTAAGAGCGCTGCTTGAGTCCGGCGGGCTAACCGACTTCTCTGGTAGCCGGTCGGACCAGCTTGGCTTTGGCATTCTTGATGCCTCCGGGGCGCTGCAGGCGAATCTGAGTGGTGATATCACTATTCTTTCACCCTCCCCATCCCAGGTTATTCTGGGGTCTGAAACGGGGAGCGAACAGATTGTCCGTCTGAATCAGATCGGTAACGGAGCCATCAGCAACGTCAGCATTTCGGATACGCCTCCCTGGTTTACGGTAATCCGCAGCGACATCGACAGTACAATCGCTCTGAATGTTGCGCTGGTTGACTCGGCAATTGAAGAAAACGTGGCTTATCGCGATGTGATACGTGTTGACTACCAGGCTGGCAGTGAGCTTCGGTCTCTGGATATTCCCGTAGTAGCCCAAGTACTTTCAGATGAATTTGCGAGGACTGCCGGGGTCCATTTCGTGCTCCTCGTGAACACTACCCCGGTAGACGGATTTTATGAGGCGGAGGCACAACTGGCGGTTGAGCCGGAAAATGGGCATTACACGTTCCGGTTCGAGTCGGATGATGGCGTGGCACCGAAACGGTTGAGCGAGGTTTCACCAGGCTCCTATTACCTCGTTGCGGGCACCGATATCGATGGAGACGGGATCATTTGCCAGCCAGGCGAGGCCTGTGCGGAATACCCGATAGCCGGGCTTCGAGAGATCATCACCATTGAAGAAGGGCAGTCGCTGGAGGAAGTAATCATGACCACCAGCTTTTCGCGACCGACGATCTCAGCGTCAACTCCAGATATCCTGCCTCGACCAGACTTTTCCGGTTATCGCCTGCTGGAAGCCGGTGAGCGCAGAGAGTCTCTCGAATACACGAGGAAAACGACGCGATGAGCTTATCGAATTCGGGGTTGATAACGGCTTTTCTGGTTCTGATTCTGACGGCTTGCACATCTCCCGCAAGGAATGCCTCCCCGGCACCATTGGCTCGCCAAATTACCCAGTCGCCTTATTGTGGTTTGAGCGGGCCGGGTGTGGCTTATGTGAAATCGTCCGATGAACTCGACAGATTCCTGGGCGTGTCCGGACAGAACCTGACCACAGCGGCGATCAGAAGCGTCAGCTTCGATCGGGAACAGTTGGTGTTTGTGACTCTCGGCCAACAGCCAACGGCCGGTTTCAGTGTTGGGCTGCGGGACGCCAATGCAACTGGTGATACGCTTCTTCTGGACATGGCGGTTATCACGCCTGAGCCCGATGCGATGGTTGCACAGGTTATTACCACACCCTGTGCAGTGCTGGCGGTTTCCAAAGACAAATGGCAAAGACTTGAAGTAACGGGGCTTTCCGATCGACCTCTGATAAAAATCGTCGGGAAGTGAAAGTGGTCGCTGGACAGACAAAACAACCGTTGATCTTTCCTCACGAATCCCTAAGCTATGGCTCAGCTTTTCATATCAATCGCGGAGTCAGTTCCTGCCCATGAGCCAGCAACAATATAACGCCGATGCTATTGAAGTACTGAGCGGCCTGGATCCGGTGCGCAAGCGGCCGGGGATGTATACAGACACCAGTCGGCCCAATCACCTGGCGCAGGAAGTTATCGACAACAGTGTGGATGAGGCGCTGGCAGGGCACGCCAAACGCATCGACGTGGTGTTGTACAGCGATGGCTCGCTGAGCGTTGAAGATGACGGCCGCGGCATGCCCGTGGATTTGCACAAAGAGGAAGGCCTGCCTGGCGTTGAACTGATCCTTACCCGCCTGCACGCCGGCGGCAAATTCTCTCAGGGCAACTACAACTTTTCCGGTGGTCTCCACGGTGTCGGTGTATCCGTAGTCAACGCACTGTCCACCCATCTGGAAGTAACCATCAAGCGCGATGGCCAATTGCACCGGATGACGTTCGCCAATGGCGACAAAGCGTCCGAGCTTGAAGTGATCGATACCGTGGGCAAGCGCAACACCGGTACCCGCCTGAAGTTCAAGCCCGACGTAACCTATTTCGACAGCCCCAATTTTTCCGTTAGCCGGCTCCGCCATAACCTGAGGGCAAAGGCGGTTCTGTGTCCGGGCCTGACGGTTACCTTCCTCCAGGAAAAAACCGGCGAAAAAGACGAATGGTTTTACGAGGACGGGTTGCGGGACTACCTGCGCACGGCCCTGGCCGATATCGAGGTTGTGCCGCTTGAGCCGTTTACCGGCAGCTTTTCCGGAAACAAGGAAGCGGTGGACTGGGCCATCCAGTGGCTGCCCGAGGGCGGCGAAGCGATCATGGAAAGCTACGTAAACCTGATTCCCACGGCCCAGGGCGGCACCCATGTGAACGGGCTGCGTACCGGCCTGCTTGAAGCCATGCGCGAGTTCTGCGAGTTCCGCAACCTGCTACCCCGTGGCGTGAAGCTCTCTCCGGAAGATATCTGGGAACGGGCAGCCTATGTCCTGTCCTTCAAGATGCAGGAGCCCCAGTTCTCAGGGCAGACCAAAGAGCGTCTGTCTTCCCGTGAGGCCGCGGCCTTCATCTCCGGCGTGGTCAAGGATGCCTTCAGCCTTTGGCTCAACCAGCACACCGATGTGGCAGAAGCACTAGCTGAGCTCTTCATCAGCAATGCCCAGCGTCGGCTGCGAGCCAGCAAAAAGGTGGCCCGCAAGAAAGTCACCTCGGGCCCCGCACTCCCGGGTAAGCTGGCGGACTGTTCCGGTGGGGATACCGCCCGGTCCGAGCTGTTCCTGGTAGAAGGTGATTCTGCAGGCGGTTCCGCCAAGCAGGCCCGGGACCGGGAGTTCCAGGCGGTGATGCCGCTTCGGGGGAAAATCCTCAATACCTGGGAGGTTGATTCGGGCGAGATCCTGGCGTCCCAGGAAGTTCACGATATTGCCGTTGCGATTGGTGTAGATCCCGGTTCTGACCAGCTGGATGGCCTTCGGTACAACAAGATCTGCATCCTTGCTGATGCGGACTCGGATGGCCTTCACATTGCCACGCTGCTGTGCGCGTTGTTCGTCAAACACTTCCGCCCTGTGGTTGCCGCCGGCCATGTGTTCGTTGCCATGCCGCCGCTGTATCGGGTAGATCTGGGCAAGGAAACCTTCTACGCCCTGGATGAACATGAAAAGCAGGGCATTATCGACCGTATTGCCGCGGAGAAGCGCAAGGGCAAGATTTCGGTGACCCGCTTCAAGGGTCTGGGTGAGATGAACCCGCTTCAGCTGCGTGAGACCACCATGGCCCCGGACACCCGTCGCCTGGTCATGCTGACCATCGAAGACGGGGATGATACCGATAGCCGGATGGACATGTTGCTGGGCAAGAAGCGCGCATCCGATCGAAGGGCGTGGCTCGAGACCTACGGCAACATGGCGGACATCGAAGTTTAATATTCTATAAGATGCTATAAAAAGCATCCTTTATTCTTTCTCTGTCTTCTGCAAAGTCGTTATCCTGCCAGTTTTCTGATCGGGAAGAACCGTTGATGGACTGGCAGGGCTGGTTTGCGCTGGGCCTCGCAGGCACCGCGTTGATACTGATGAGTGCAGGGCGATTTGCGCCCCATCTGGTGATGATGGGTGTGCTCGTGGTGCTCAGTGCCAGCGGGATTGTGTCCGCGGACCAGGCGCTCGCCGGGTTCAGCAACAGTGGTCTGATCACCGTGGTTGCCATGTTTGTGGTGGCTGCGGGCATTCATCATTCCGGCGGTGTCGATCTGCTGGTGCACCACCTGCTTCGCAATCCCAAGACCGTTCGTTCTGCCCAGGCACGGATTGCCCTCCCGGTATCCCTTCTCAGTGGTTTTCTCAACAACACCCCGGTTGTCGCCACCATGATCCCGGCGGTGCATGCGTGGTCCCGCAAGATCGGTATCTCACCGTCCAAATTGATGATTCCCCTGAGCTACTCCGCCATTCTCGGGGGTACCCTGACACTGATCGGCACCAGCACGAATCTGGTCGTCAACGGCCAGTACCAGCAGCTAACCGGCGAAGAGGGCTTCTCCATTTTCTCGATCACGGCGGTCGGGCTGCCGGTGGCGGTGATCGGCGTGGCCGCTTTGCTGCTTGTTATGCCCCGTGTGCTTCCGGATCGTAAGGATCAGCAGAAATTTGGCTCCATGAGGGAGTTTACCCTGGAGGTCGCGGTGTCGTTTGACGGGCCGCTGGTCGGCAAGACTGTTGGTGAAGCCGGGCTCCGGGAGCTTGAGCGATTGTATCTGGTTGAGATCGAACGCGATGGCAGCGTGGTTACGGCGGTGCCCTCGGAGGAGCGACTCAGGGGTGGCGATCGTCTGGTGTTTGCCGGTGATACCCAGGCCATTTCCGACCTCCTGCGGATAAACGGTATCGTCCCGTCAGTCCATGAAGACGAGCCGAGCTTGAGCAAGGATCGGGCGGAACGGCGTCTGGTTGAAGCGGCATTGTCGCCCCAGTCCGATGTGTTGGGGCTGACCATTCGCGACGCCCGGTTCCGGGACCGTTACGGTGCGGTTGTGCTGGCCGTTGCCAGGGGTGGGGAGCGTGTTTCCGGCAACCTTGGGAATATCCGCCTCAAACCTGGCGATGTGCTGCTTCTCGAGGCCCGCCCCGCGTTTGTCAGCCGACAGCGCTATAACAAGGACTTTCTGCTTATTAATGACCTGGAAACCGAGACACCCCGGCATGACCGGGCGTGGCTGTCCTGGGGAATCCTGTTGGTGCTGGTGGGTCTCGCTGCCTGTGGCACCCTGAGCATGCTTAACGCGGCCCTGCTGGGCGCCGCAGGAATGATTCTGACTGGCTGCTGCTCGGTGGGCCAGGCCCAGAAGTCCGTGGATGTGCCGGTGATCCTTACCATTGCGGCCTCCTTTGCCATGGGCGCGGCTCTGGAACAGACCGGCGCGGCAGGCTTTGTGGCTGCAGGCATCCTTGAATTCAGTCAGGGCGACGTACTGTTAACGATCCTGCTGGTTTATCTCGTGGTGTCGGTCCTGACCGAGGTTATTACCAACAATGCGGCGGCGGTCCTGGTCATTCCCATCGTTCTGTCGATGACGAACAGTATGGGCGTGGCCGCCGAGCCGTTTGTGATTGCGGTGATGATGGCCGCGTCCGCCAGTTTTGCCACGCCGCTGGGGTACCAGACCAACATGATGGTATTCGGGCCTGGTGGTTACCGGTTCAGTGATTTCGTGCGGGTCGGTTTACCCATGAACGTGTTTGTTGGTGCCGTTACCGTTGTGGTTATTGCCGTGGTCTACGACATCACTCCCGGTCTATGAGCGCTGTTCGGTCGGGTTGGCGAGAATGTCGCAGCACAGCACCTGAAGCTTGCCGTCCTGGTAGTACCCCAGTGACAGGGTCACGCACATATAGGCTCCGGTGACGCAAAGGTAGGGGGCGGTTACGTGCAGGCTTTCCGGTTGAGCCAGCGCCTGGCGAAGGAACTGCTGGCGAAACCAGTCGGCGCTGCTGGTGCTCTCCAGGGGTTTGAAACGCGGGTCCATACTGCGTGTGCCCGCATCGGAAACCAGGGTGTCGTCCATCTGAACGCCCTTGTCGTCGACCAGGTAGCAGCGGGAAACGGCTGGGTGGTTCAACAATTCCAGACAGGATTGCTGCATGCTCATCCCGCTGCGAAGCTTCGTGATTGCGTGGTCGAAGAAGCCACTGAAAAAGTCCACCAGTTGCCGGGTCGGATCCAGGGTAACCTGGTTGCGGGTTTTGTATTCCTGCAACAGATGATCGAAATCGGCGGGTGAGTGGGTCAGTTGGTCGAGGTCTGTGCTCGGTCTGCGGAAATAGAAGCCCTGAACGAAATCCACGCCCGCATCGATCGCAATCATTGCCTGATCACGGGTTTCCACGCCTTCCAGAAGAACCAGGCAGCCGGACTGGTGCAGCAGTGACACGATGCCGTTCAGAATCTGGCGAGCCTTGTGATCATCTGTCGCACGGGTAAGCAGTTGTCGATCCAGTTTCACGATGTCGGGTGACAGGTTCCAGATCCGCTCGAAATTGGAGTGGCCGGCACCGAAATCATCAATGGCCGTCAGACAGCCCAGTTTCTTGTAATAGGCAACCGTTTCCCGAAGCCTTTCGGCGTCGTCTGTGGGTTGCTCAACAATTTCCATAACAATCCGGTGTGGAGGTAGGCCGGTTTTGGCCAGAAGCTGTCCGAAGAACGAATCGGCCTGGCTGCCGCTGGTTACCACCTGGGGCGAAACGTTGAGGAACAGCCAGTTCAGCTGATCGCGGATGCCGCTGTAATTGCGTATGTGCAGATAGCGGCACAGGCGGTCAAGGAGAAGGTTCTCCGCCTCGGAAGCCGGTAGCTGGAACAGGTGCAGCGGCAGTACCGCGGAGTTATCCGTATCAAAGGCCCGGATCAGGGCCTCATAGCCGACGATACGTTTGTGTGAAATGCTGTAGATCGGCTGGAGCGCTGTTTTCAACGTCAGTCCGCGAAAATCTGCGGTCCATGTGTCACCGTCCCTGTTCAGCATAGGAGACAACAGGTCCACTTCCGGAGCTGTCAGCTTTTCAGGGAGGCGTCTCGACATAGATGATTCTGGTTGATTTAACGAACGCATCAGTCGCCCCAGTCTGGCGTCTGAACTGTCTTTTATCAGTACAGGTTTCGCCTGAAAAATCGGGAAGTTACTGATAGTTGGAAGGAAGATTGCCAAAAAACCGCGTTTATTACCACTGTTTCATTTAGAAACTGGAAACGGTTTGTATCTTTGAGGGTCTGCAAGGGGAAAGAAGAGAGGGGAGCCCAGCGGTCCGGACGGACCGCCAGAAAATCAGTTATTGCTGGGTACAACCACGCTTTCGTCGAATTCGAGTTCCATGTCCTGTCCTCTCGGTCAATGAGGCCCCAGACGGGGCAATCAAGTATGGGCCAATCTTATCGTTACTATAATTTTGAACAATCCGTAAAACCCCTATGCGACCAAAGGCAAACGCCCGGGCGAATGGTCAGAATTTCTGATGTAGCGCTGCAAAAGATTTTGATTTTTTTCACACAACCAAGTTTCTAGACTTGGCTTCAACGATGTAACCAGGGAACAGGGTGAATTTTCATCATGCAAATCAGGAATACCTCAGCCGACTACGGTCTTGTAACCATCGTGAATCACTGGGTCGTTGCTCTGGCTGTTTTCGGCCTGTTCGGGCTCGGCTTCTGGATGGTGGATTTGTCCTATTACGACGACTGGTATCGCCGCGGTCCGGATATTCATCGCAGCGTTGGCATACTGCTGTTTTTATTGATGCTTTTCAGGGTGGTCTGGAGAGCGGTGAATGTTTCGCCGGATCCGCTGGATGGGCACAAGAGCTGGGAGATTCGAAGCGCCCATGCAGCCCACCTTCTCCTATACGTGCTGATTTTCGTCGCCATGGTCAGCGGCTACCTGATATCGACCGCCGACGGGTCTTCGATCAGCGTGTTCGGCTGGTTTGAAGTGCCATCGGTCACTGGCCAGATAAAGGGAATGGAGGACATCGCCGGAACAGTTCACTATTGGTCCACCTGGGCCATTGTCGGTCTTGCTGCCATTCACGCGGCTGGCGCCTTCAAACATCATCTGCTTGATCGCGACCGCACGTTACGGCGTATGCTAGGGAAGTGACTGGCCGGCCGTTTTTTATCGTTTAACGCCCGGAAGTCGGGCACCAATGCAACAAGGGAGATAACCATGAAAAAAGTTCTGCTTGCCTCGGCCGTGTCGATGGCGCTTGTAGGTGCAGTCAATGCTAACGAACACAGCGGCACCTATGCGTTTGATAAAAAGGGAGCCCATCAGTTCATAACCTTCAAGATTTCTCATCTTGGCTACAGCTGGCTTTACGGCCGATTCAACGACTTCGACGGCGAATTCGTGTACGACGCCGAGAACCCGGAAAACAGCACCGTTAACGTCACCATTGATACCGCGAGCGTGGATTCCAATCACGCCGAGCGGGACAAGCATCTACGAAGTGAAGACTTCCTGTACGTCGACGAGTTTCCTGAGGCTTCCTTCAAGAGCAAGCGCGTTGTTCTGGATGAAGAAGGCGAGGCCGACATCATCGGCGACCTGACCCTCCGTGGTGTGACCAAAGAAGTGACCCTTGACGCGGAAATGCTGGGCCACGGGGAAGACCCGTGGGGTGGCTATCGCATGGGTTTTGAAGCTGAAACCGAGCTTCGCCTCAAGGACTTCGGCATCCCGATGGATCTCGGAAAGACCTCCGAGACCGTCGAGATCATCATTTCTGTCGAGGGTATCCGGCAGTAAAACTGGCTGACCCTGTCAGAGGGGGTTCCGGGCGCAGGCCCGGAACCTCACTTCAGGATTCCCCTCTACGATGCATCATGATTGTCCGTGAATACAAATGCCGCATTCTGGCTGGTTCAGAGCGTGGATTCGCTCTGTGGATGATCTGACGATGACCTGTCTGTTTCACAAGATTTGCACAGGTGCCTTTGGCGCCAGAATTGTCCCGCGAAGATGACCAGCCAGATCAGCAAACCCGCCCAAAGGTAGGGCTCGGGAATCTGGAAGCTGCCGCTGATTGCAAACTCCACGAGGAGCATCAGTGCCACCGCCAGAACCGCATTTACCATGGCTGTCACCATGGCTTGCCCGCAGGCTTTGATGTTGGGTTTCATAGTGTTCCGCTTGTCAGAGAAGTAAAACGGTCTTCTATTCACTTCGACGGAGCATACGGCTCACCTTACGGACTCTCCATGCGGGAATTCCGCTATTGGAATCAGACGTCTGTGCGACACCCCGGCAGTTTTGGCCAATAAATCCGCAGGTTGTTGGTGTATCGGCGCCTTGCTCCATATAATGTGCGCTCCTGCTAACCGGTGATTATTCCGGGGCCAGGGCGTAGCATCACCGACGGTATTCAAATCAGGCAACACAGGCAATCAAAGAGGCATCCATGCCAGAGTTTCAGACAACGGATGAAGGCTTCGAGCGGGTTTCGCTCCGGGATTACACGGAAAAGGCCTATCTCGATTATTCCATGTACGTCATTCTCGACCGGGCACTTCCGAATGTCGGCGATGGCCTGAAACCGGTTCAGCGGCGAATCGTCTATGCCATGTCCGAGTTGGGGCTCAAATCTACCTCGAAGTACAAGAAGTCTGCTCGTACCGTGGGTGATGTGCTGGGTAAATTCCATCCCCATGGCGACAGCGCCTGTTATGAGGCCATGGTGCTCATGGCTCAGCCTTTTTCCTACCGCTACCCTCTTGTAGACGGGCAGGGTAACTGGGGCTCTCCGGACGATCCCAAGTCCTTTGCTGCCATGCGCTATACCGAATCTCGCCTGGCGCCGTTTGCGGAAGTTCTACTGGGAGAGCTGGGGCAGGGAACGGTGGACTGGGTGCCCAACTTTGATGGCACCATGGATGAGCCGTCAGTGCTTCCGGCCCGGTTGCCCCATGTTCTGCTTAATGGCACCACCGGTATCGCCGTTGGTATGGCCACGGATATCCCGCCGCATAACGTTCGGGAAGTCACCGCAGCCTGCATACGCTTGCTGGATCAGCCGGAGTCGACGGTTGATGAACTCTGCGAGCACATCAAGGGCCCGGATTTTCCGACTGAGGCAGAAATCATCACCCCCCGGAAAGACATCCGGCAGATGTACGAAACCGGCCGCGGGTCGCTGCGGATGCGGGCCCGCTGGATCCGCGAGAGTGGTGAGATCGTGGTTACGGATCTGCCGCACCAGGTCTCTGGCAACCGGGTTCTGGAGCAGATTGCCCATCAGATGCAGACCAAGAAGCTACCGATGGTGGCGGACCTTCGTGACGAATCCGATCATGAAAACCCGACCCGCCTGGTGATCGTGCCCCGATCCAACCGGGTTGATCTGGATGGTTTGATGGCGCACCTGTTTGCCAGCACCGATCTGGAGAAAACCTATCGGGTCAACATCAATGTGATCGGCAACGATGGCAGACCGGGCGTGAAGGGATTGCACCAGATCCTTACCGAGTGGCTGACCTTCCGGCGCACCACTGTCATCCGCCGTCTCCAGCACCGCCTGGACAAGGTGCTTGCACGCCTGCACATTCTGGAAGGCCTGTTGATCGCCTATCTCAACATCGATGAGGTGATCGAGATCATTCGCACTGAAGACAAGCCCAAGGCCGAATTGATGGCCAGGTTCGGTCTGTCCCCGGACCAGGCGGAAGCCATCCTCGAACTCAAGTTGCGCCACCTGGCCAAGCTTGAGGAAATGAAAATCCGGGGCGAGCAGGATGAGCTTGCGGCTGAACGGGATGAGCTCCAATCCATTCTGGGTTCCGAGGATCGCCTGCGCGAACTGATCAAGAGCGAGATGGAAGCGGATGCCCAGACCTTTGGCGATGATCGCCGCTCACCGATAGTCGAGCGTGAGGAGGCCAAGGCATTCAGTGAAGTGGACCTGATCTCGAACGACCCCGTTACGGTTGTGCTGTCTGAAAAAGGCTGGGTTCGCGCCGCCAAGGGGCATGACATTGAGCCGGAAGGTCTGAGTTATAAAGCCGGTGACCGTTTCTCCCTCGCGGCCCGGGGACGGAACAACCAACAGGCGATATTCCTGGATTCTACCGGGCGCGCCTATTCCTTGATGGCTCACAGTTTTCCATCTGCCAGAGGCCAGGGTGAGCCGCTGACGGGGCGCATCAACCCGCCCTCCGGTGCCAGCTTCTCAGGCCTGTTGATGGGAGATCCGTCCCGTAAGGCGTTGCTGGTTACCGACGGTGGCTACGGGTTTGTTACATCGCTGAACGACATGATCAGCAAGAACCGCAATGGCAAGGCAGTAGTCAGTGTTCCCAAGGGCGCGAGGATCATGCCTCCACTGACCATACCGACGACCGAGAAAACGCTGTATCTGGGGGCGGTGTCCAACGAGGGACGGATGCTGGTGTTCCCGCTTAGCGAATTGCCGGAACTGGCCAAGGGTAAAGGCAACAAGATCATCAGCATTCCCTCGGCCAGGGTTCAGAGCCGTGAAGAATATGTGGTGGCAGTAGCAGTATTTGCCGAGGATGACCAGCTGGAAATACGGGCCGGCAAGCGCAAGATGGGGTTGCAGTTCGCGGACCTCGAGCACTACCTCGGAGAGCGGGGGCGCCGCGGCCACAAGCTGCCAAGGGGTCTGCAACGGGTTGATGGCATTGACGTGATTCCTTCCGCCGCACGAGCGCAGGAAGAGGCGGGCTCTGACAGCGAGGGTACCGACAGTGAGTGAACTGGTACTGATTAATGTCTCCGGGCGTGACAAGCCCGGCCTGACGTCGGAAATCACCGGCATCATGGGGCGCTATGATGTGCGCATTCTGGATATCGGACAGGCGGTCATCCACGACCACCTGACGTGGGGCATTCTGATCGAGATTCCGGATGAATCCAAATCCTCGCCCGTCATTCGTGACTTGCTGTTCCGGCTACACGCTCTGGATCTGCAGGTCAGGTTTGCGCCGATCACCGTCGAGGAGTACCAATCCTGGGCCGCGGCCCGGAACCGGGCCTGCTACATCGTGACGCTGCTTGCCCGGGATATCAAAGCCGAGCAGATTGCCCGGGTTTCCGCCATCACGGCGCGTCATGGTCTGAACATCGATAACATCTCACGCCTGTCTGCCAGGCCCTCGCTGAATGCCGCAGACAATCGTATCGCCTGTGTCGAGTTCTCGGTAAGAGGCACACCATCAGATCTTGAGAAACTTCGGGCGGATTTCCTGCATATCGCTGGCGAAATGAATGTGGATATCGCCTTCCAGGAAGATTCCATCTTCCGCCGCAATCGTCGGCTGGTGGTCTTTGACATGGATTCCACGTTGATCGAAGCCGAAGTGATCGACGAGCTGGCTGCGGAGGCCGGAGTCGGGGAGCAGGTGGCAGAGATTACCGAAAGGGCCATGCAGGGCGAGCTGGATTTCAGCCAGAGTTTTGCCGAGCGCCTGGCACTTCTGAAAGGCCTGGATGAATCGGTCCTCGAGGGAATCGCCTCACGGTTGCGGATGACCGAGGGTGCAGAACATCTGATCCTCAGTCTCAAGGCGCTGGGATATCGCACCGCAATCCTGTCGGGCGGCTTCACCTACTTTGCGCGCCACCTTCAGCGCAAACTCGGTATCGATTACATCTACGCCAATGAACTCGAAATTGAGGGTGGCAAGGTCACAGGCAAGGTTTCCGGGCAGATTGTCGACGGCAAGCGAAAGGCAGAACTGCTTTTGGAAATCGCCGAGAAAGAGCATATTTCGCGGGAACAGGTTATTGCCGTCGGTGATGGCGCCAATGACCTTCCAATGCTTAGCCAGGCCGGCCTGGGGGTGGCTTTCCGCGCCAAGCCCCTGGTCAAGGAATCAGCGCGCCACGCGATTTCGACGCTGGGGCTGGATGCCATCCTGTACCTGATTGGTTTCCGTGAGAGCGAAACCAATCAGAGTCTGGAAAACGCCGACTTCTGAGCCGTTCAGGCTCAGTTGTCGCCGAAGTCGTAGTTCATTTCAGGTACTGGTGCCTGCAGGTAGTAGCCCTGAATATAGTTCACGCCGGCCTGCCACAGGGTGGCGAGAACGCCGGCATTCTCCACCAGCGGGATGATGGTGAGCTTGCCGCTGGACTGCAGGCTCTTGACCATTTCCTTGACCTGTTCTTTGGCCTCGTCGCTCTTCTGGATTTCTTCCGTGAAGGAGCCATCGATCTTCACATAGTCCGTATCGATGTGTTTCAGGGTGTTGAACGGATTGAGGGCGCAGCCGAACTGGGAGATGGATACCTTGCAGTGAAGCTCGTGAACCGCCTTGGTGAAGTCTTTCGCCTGCTTCATGTAATTGTTGGCATCGCCTTCCCGGATCTGGAAGATCAGGGAATCGCCCGGCAGCCGTGCGGCTTTCAGGGCAACGCTCAGCCAGGGAGTGAAGGTTTTATCCTGCAGCGTTTCGGCCGTCACATTGAGGAACAGGCGGGTATCGTGGCCCCGTGAGCGATGGCTGGACAGCTGTTTGATGGTCTGCAGAATAACCCAGCGGTCGATCTTGATCGCGGTGTCGCTCGGACCTGTTGGCGGCAGGAAGTCATAGGGTGAGACTTCCTCATCGTCCTTGTCGAGCATGCGCACGAAGGCCTCGTAATGTTCCTCGCCTTCGCCACGCAAGTTGATGATTGGCTGGAATAGCAGCCGGAAGCGGTTTTCCTCCAGAGCCTTCTGAATCGCCTCCACTGAATTGCTTTGATCCAGAGTTTCGAAGTCGGCAGGGTTGTAGACCACCACACCGTTGCCCTCGGCATGACCCTCAAGCTTGCGCACTTCCGCCGATGCCGTGTGCGCCCTGGCCATGAGTTCCTCGGCCTTCGGCGAATTCTCCGTAATCGCGGCAACACCGATGCTCACGGTCAGCTGGACCGTGCGGCCATTGATATCAAACAGATGGTCCTCAACCGCCTTGCGGATGCGCTCGGCGTGTCCTGCCATAGTAGATTCATCGCAGGGCTGGCTCAGCAGACTGAAGGCATCATCGCTCAATCGGGCCAGAGTAAGGTCGTCACCGGCTTGCTCCTTGAGCAGGTTTGCCAGGTCGCCAAGCAGCAGGTCGGCGCCGGAAATGCCCACCTGGCCCTTCATGCTCATGAAGTTATCGAGGGCGATGTAGGCGAGTGCACCGGTTTCATTCTTCTTGCCGGCGTTGGCAATTGCTTCAGCGAGTGCATCCATCAGGTACTGACGATTGTACAGCCCGGTCAGAAGGTCCTGGCTGCTGATCTGGCGCAGCTTTTGTTCCAGCTCTGCATCGCTGTGCTCTGGCTGCAGAACGATCTGCGTGCATTCCTCACCGTCGTAGGTGGCGGCCGAGACCGACATGGTCACGTTCAGTTCGTGGTCGTCGCTGCGTCGAGCCGTGCAATTCATGGTCATGCCGTCTTCGCCCTTTTCGGCAAACGACTTCATGAATTCCTTGTACTTCTCCTGGCTTTCCGGGGTGAGGGTGTCCAGCACCGGAACGCAGATGAGATCGTCGATGTCATCGTACCCGAGAAACTCCATGTACGACTGGTTGGCGTAGATGTGCATGCCATCATTGATGTAGGCAATCGCATCCTTGGAGCTTTCCAGCAGCAACTGGCACCGCTGTTCCGCTTCCCGCAGATGGGACTCCAGAACACGGCGCCGGCGACGTTCGTCTAGAGCTGCCAGCTCACGATTGACCTTCAGCACAATAAGATCGGTGTGCTCGAACGACACCGTATCCTGGGCGCCTGCCTTCATCATACCTACTGTGCGCTCCCGGCTTTCTTCTTCAGTCAGGAGAATGAACGGAATGTCCTTGTCCATCCGGCGGATCATGGCGAGGGCGTCGTCGGCCGAAAATTCCTGCTCCAGGTCGCGGGCCAGAAGCAGATCCCAGTTTCCGGCCTTGAGCGTTTCTTCCAGATCTTCTTCCGAGGTGATTCTGTGGGCTCGGGTAGCCTTGCCGGAATTGCGGAGCAGGCTGACCAGCGATTCGGCATCGTTTTGCGATGGATCCAGAATCAGCAGGTGTACGGTCGCGTTCTTTTTCTGCATTCGAAGGGCATCTCGTGATACACGGTTCATTCACTAACGCTGAATGATGCAGGGGTTGCCGATCAATAACAACCCTCTGCGGGCTTCCGGTGTCTCAGTTTGGAGACCTTATAGAGATGGCCAGAGCGAGTCGAATTCGTCCTCGCTGGCTCCGGATGATGCAGGCGGCGCGCCAGCATTCAGCGTTGCCGCGTTCTGCAGCTTGAGTTCGAACTGGCTGATGCTGCCAGTGGAGGACACCTTGCGAGACAACTGCCCCTGATCTTCCCGGCCATCATGGAGCAGGGAGATGCGGCTCCCCGACTGGAATGGCAAGCGAGGCGTGATCAGTGTGGCTGACTGGTTGACCACGCTGATTTCCGGTAATAGGAGGCCGCGCAGGTACTCACTGCTGTTGCCCACTTTCTGGATCAGGCGCACACCGCAGGGTGAAGCGCTCGGTGCGAGCAGCTCAATGCCCACCTGGGTGCCCTGGTTCTTGATCTGTCGAATCCAGCGCACCACTGCCACGCTCCAGGGATGTGAGCTTTGCTCACGAACGCCCAGAACCTCGCCGGCTTGCAATGACGGAGGCACATTGCTTTCCCAGGCAACGCAGTAGCCACCGGGGCTGGTGTTGATCAGGAAAGAGTGGTGTGACTTTGGCCGGTTCCGGTCGGTCGACGGGGCCTGGGAGTTGCCGTAGGAACCCTTGAAGTTGATCGGCGTGTCGCCGGCGTGAAGCCGTTCGTCGCTGGGACTGGCGTCGTGGGCGCCTGACCAGGCGTCCTGCTTCTGGCGCGACGATCTTACGAACAGGTTTTCTTCTTCATGATGGCCGTTGTCGTTGCCATTCACGAATTCCGTAAAGGTTTTCTCACCGGCAATGAAGTAGTGCGCGGCTGTGAGGCCCACGCAGACTTCAAGGGACCCCTGGCTCGCGATACGGTTGAAGTTCCGCTTCGCGAGAATGCCGAGGGCCTGGCTGAGGTGGGTGAGCAGGGTGTCGCTTACCTTTGCCGGCACCTGAAGTTCGTGATCGGTATCTTTGTGCTCGCGACGGGCATGGAGCGTCTCCGACAGCATCGCCGAGAGATCCCGGGTATCAAAGCCGAAGCTGTCGTCACCCGGTTTCTGTTCGAGAAGGCTGCGGTAAACCGGCGGGTTGTCCCGTTCCATGTTGATTACAAACAGGCTGTCGTCCTCAACATCCGGTCCGCACCGGGTATGGTCCGTCCAGGATTCGAAGAGTTCATAGACGTGCAGAAGCTCAGCCTGTCGCAGCTGATTCGGGCGCGCACAGCCGAGCAGGAGGATACGCTTGTAGCTGTCGGCGACCGAGCTGGTGCGGCGATGCTGAAGTGTGTCGTCCTCCACCTGTACTACTGAGAGCTTGTTGCGGTGTGCAAACCGGAATAGACGGTGGCACTCCAGCCAGCTCTGGGCGGGGCTCGGGCAGTAGAGCTGGTGCGATCTCAGAATAGTTGCCGACAGCTCGGAAATGGCCCGGTGTGCGGCTGTGGCAATCTGGCGCCGATTCTTGTCCAGTCCCCCGTTGTCGATAAACTCCAGAACGCACAGCTTGTAGCCGCCGGCCAGATGTAATTGGAGCGCCTGGGACAGATTGGCGATCTTCCTTTGTTTTTCGGGCAGCGCCACGGCAAGACCGAGGTAGTGGCGGGAGAGCTCATTACAGACAAAATGAATCTTTTCCCGAATCAATTCCAGGAACTGCATGCGCTGCTGGGGCGCCAGGAAAAGGTGATTCAGTTCGATAATGGCGTGGTAAAGCTGTCGTGACACCTCGCCGATATTGGCCATCGGCAATTGGTCTATCCAGACCCGGAACGCCTTGGGCGTCGTGTCACAGAACGACAGGCTGGCCGTTTTCTGTTCGGGAACGCGGAGATCAGGTTTCAGGGTCTTACCTTCCATGAATGCATGCCAATGTCTGGACCACAGGTGGTACTCCGGGGTTGGCCCTGCCTGGCTGGCGGTTACCGGTTGTCCGCCGGCCTGTCAGGAAAACGCCGTAAATACATGTTTTTATCGTTAACGGTACTGGACTTTAAAGTAGCAAACCAGTCGTAAAAAGCGAGAAGATCATGAGTTGACAATCTTTGACAAGTGAATTTGGGCCGTTTTTTGCGAAACCGGTCACGGGAACAGGTTGATCGGGGTCTTGCTTTCCTTGCCAGGCTCTTCTCTCACCAGCTTCGGCACCAGAAAACCGGGCAGGCGCGCCAGCAGCTCACGCACCAGATTTCGGGCCTCATCATCGGATACGTCGAAATGGTGAGCGCCTGTCACCGGATCAAATGCGTGCAGGTAATAGGGCAGGACGCCCGCATCAAACAGGGTCTCGCTCAACTCTTCAAGCACCGCCGTTCGATCATTTACACCCCTGAGGATCACGCTCTGGTTCAGGAGCGTTGCGCCTGCGGCCCGGAGGCATCCGAGCGCACGGCGAGTGGGGCCGTCGATCTCTGCCGGGTGGTTGATGTGCAGGACAATCACTACCTGGAGCGGAGTCGTTGACAGCCACTTCAGTAACTCGTCGCAAACCCTCTGGGGAATCACAACTGGCAAGCGGGTATGCAGGCGCAGCCGGCGAATGTGGGGTATGCCGCTGATAGTGCTTGCCCACTGACTGAGCAGGCGATCATTGACGGCCAGGGGATCGCCGCCGCTGAAGATGACTTCGTTGATTTCCGGGCTGGCGCCAAGGACATCAATTACCCGCTGCCGGTCGTGAGGGCTCAGGCGTTGCTCGTCGTAGGGAAAGTGCCTGCGGAAGCAGTACCGGCAGTTGATCGCGCACTGTCCGGTTACCATGAGCAGGGCCCGGCTGCGGTACTTACGGATAAGCCCGGTGGTGGCAATGGCGCCAGATTCTTCGAGAGGATCGCTGACAAAACCGGGCGCGTGGCCGGCTTCGTCCGCCAGCGGAAGCACCTGTCTGAGCAAGGGGTCGGCCGGATTGCCCTTCTCCATCCGGTTGAGGAAGGGTTCGGGTACCCGGATCTGAAAAAGCCGGTGGCCTTGTTCTGCCCCTGAAAGCCATGGTTCCTCGGGCAGCTCGAGGCGGCGGAGCAGCTCCTTCGGCGACGTAACAGCGCCCGACAGCAGTTGCTGCCAGCTGCGTTGTTCGTGGTCGGAAAGGTGGGCTTCTATACGGGCGGGGGTTCGCTGTATCATAACGCCCTTCGAATTCTAAACAGCATTTTGTCAGGTGGACATTTCATGGCTTCATATTCTACCAACGAATTTCGCGGCGGTCTTAAGGTTTTGCTGGATGGCGACCCCTGCATCATTCTCGAGAATGAGTTCGTCAAACCCGGGAAGGGTCAGGCCTTCAACCGGGTAAGGCTGCGTAACCTCATGACCAACCGGGTCTGGGAGCGCACGTTCAAGTCCGGCGAAAGTCTTGAAGCTGCGGATGTCATTGATCAGGATATGGAGTATCTCTATACCGACGGTGAATTCTGGCACTTCATGCTGACTGACGGTTCCTTCGAGCAGTACCCGGCTGATGCCAAAGCGGTTGGCGATGCGCTGAAGTGGCTGAAAGAGCAGGACGTCTACACGGTAACGCTCTACAACGGCTCGCCGCTGTCCGTAACGCCCCCCAACTTCGTTGAACTTGAGGTGGTTGATACCGATCCGGGCATGAAAGGTGACACCGCCCAGGGTGGTTCGAAGCCGGCAACACTTTCTACCGGTGCGGTTGTCAACGTACCCCTGTTCATCACCATCGGCGAAATCCTGAAGGTTGATACCCGCTCTGGCGAGTACGTGAGCCGGGTAAAGAGCAGTTGATCCGGTCATGACCCGCGAACCTGTCTGGCAGCCCTCTGCCTCGCAGGCTGCCCTGAAAAGCCGCGCACAACAACTGTCGTTTGTGCGCGGCTTTTTTGCGAAGCGAGGAGTGCTGGAAGTCGAAACCCCAGTGCTTGGGCGATGTGGCGTTACTGATGTCAATCTTGACGGCATCCCCGCGCAGGTTTCTGCCGGCACACGCGAAGGCGGATGGCTCCAGACGTCTCCCGAGTACCACATGAAGCGCTTGCTTGCGGCCGGCTGTGGATCCATTTTTCAGATCTCCAGGGTGTTCCGCAATGGCGAACAGGGGCGTCGTCACAACCCCGAATTCTCCATGCTCGAATGGTATCGGACAGGCTTTGATGATGTGACGCTCATGGCTGAGGTGTCGGACCTTGTCTGCGGCTGGCTGGGATGCGAGCGGCCGGAAAAAATTCAGTATCGCGATGCACTCAGGCGATGGGCGCACATTGACCCGTTCGCAGCGACGGACCGTGAACTGATGCGCCGCTGTGAGGAGTGGCTGGAACCAGAGCAATTGGCTGACCTTGGTCGGGATGGCTGCCTCGATCTGCTGATGAGTTTTGCCGTGGAGCCGAATCTGGGACGGGGCAGGCCCGTATTTATAACGGGATATCCGGCCTCGCAGGCTTCACTGGCCAGAGTTTCGAAGTCTAGCGGCTATGAGACCGCGCATCGTTTTGAACTCTATGTTGATGGTCTGGAGCTCTGTAACGGTTACTGGGAATTGACCGATCCAGGAGAACAGAGGCTGCGCTTTGAGGCTGATAACGAGCTGCGCAGGCGATCCGGAAAGCCTGAAATGGGGCTGGATGAGGTTTTTCTCGCTGCGCTTGATCAGGGCTTGCCCGAGTGCTCCGGTGTCGCACTCGGGCTGGACAGGTTGCTGATGCTCAAGCTGGGAGTCCAGGACATCCGTGAGGTCTTGGCGTTTCCGTTCGAGCTGGCTTGAGCCTGCCGAACGTGATCACGCCAGGGCGCCGAATGCCTCGCCCATGCGAACGGTTTTGCCGGCCACCTGATCGCTGTTCCAACTGACGGAGCCTTTTGGCATAACCATAATCACAGTGGAGCCCAGGCGGAACCGGCCCATTTCTTCACCCTTATCGAAGCTGATGGCCTGCTCGCCTTCGTACAGTGTTGATGTGACCTGCCGACTGCCGGGCACAACAACGCCTGCCCAGCGGGTTTCCACGCTGCCGACAATCATGGCGCCAACCAGTACCAGGGCCATGGGGCCGGAAGCGGTGTCGAAGATGCAGACAACCCGCTCATTGCGGGCGAACAGATTCGGGACATTTTCGGCGGTTACCGGGTTGACCGAAAAAAGCTTGCCGGGAACATGGATCATCTGTCGAAGCGTGCCGGCCATCGGCATGTGGATCCGGTGATAGTCCTTGGGCGAGAGGTAGATTGTAGAAAATTCGCCATCGGCGAACGGGGCTGTGGTCGCCTCTTCGCCACCGAGCAGCTCGCTCAGGCTGAACGACTGGCCCTTTGCCTGGAAAATCCGGTCTCCGGTGACCTGGCCGAGCTGGCTGATGGCGCCGTCAACGGGGCTGACCAGGGTTTTTTCGCCGTCCGCCAGGGGGCGGATGCCAGGCTTCAGCTCCCGGGTGAAGAAATCGTTGAACGTGGCGTAAGCTTCAGGGTTAGGCTCGGCGGCTTCGCTCATGTCAACGCCATAGCGGCCGATAAACCATTTTATAACCCGGTTCTTGAGCGCAGGGGAGCGGTCATTGTCCGCCAGGCGGCCGGCGAGGTTGGATACCCCCAGTTGCGGCGTTATGTACTGGCTAAGAACAAAAAGCTTGTCGAACATTAGATGTGATCCTTTGCGCTCAAAGGCGCGAAGTTTACCAAAGACTGCTACCTGTATAGAAATTGTTTCACGGCTTCGCGGTTATGACGCGGCCTTGCTATTATCGTGTCACCTTTTGCGTGACAGCTTCCGGCTCCGGCCGATAACCAATAAAATAAGGCGTGCGTAGATTCTATGTTACTGATCGTCGGTTCGATTATTGTTCTGGCCAGCGTACTGACTGGCTATGTTCTCCACGGCGGCAATCTGATGGTGCTCTGGCAGCCAACCGAAGTGTTAATCATTTTCGGGGCAGCTCTGGGCTCGTTCATCATTGCTAACCCCGTCCATACGCTCAAAGAGGTCTTTGGTAAGGGAGTCCAGTTACTGACAGGCTCACCCTACAAAAAGGCTTTCTACATGGATCTGCTGAGTCTGCTTTACGAGATCTTCGATAAATCCCGTAAACAAGGCGTCATGGCGATCGAGGAGGACATCGATAATCCCGAGGCAAGCCAGATTTTCAGTCGATATCCAGCCGTCATGAAGTCCAAGGAACTGCTCGCGTTCATCACGGACTATCTTCGCATCATCAGCTCCGGAAATATGGCGACCCACGAGCTGGAAGGCATGATGGAGAATGAGATCGACAGTCGTCAGCACGAGCTTGAGGAGCCTGCTCACGCGGTCAACAAAATCGCCGATGCGCTGCCGGGGCTTGGTATTGTAGCTGCGGTGCTGGGTATCGTAATTACCATGAACTTTCTCACTGAAGGCCCGGAAAAGATTGGTCTCAGTGTGGCTGCAGCACTGGTGGGTACCTTTCTGGGTATTTTCATGGGGTATGGTTTTGTGGGTCCTGCGTCTATCGCCATGGAGCACGCTGCGAAGTACGAATTGAAGGCTTACGAGTGCGTCAAATCAGCGATTGTGGCGACGGTTTCCGGGCAAGCACCCCAGATGGCCATTGAGTTTGGCCGCAAGGCGTTGCCCACGGATAAGCGCCCTGGGTTCCAGGAGCTTAATGATCACGTTCGTTCCAAGTAACACCGCCCTCATCTGAACCCGGAGCCGATTCGTGGAAGAACAGCCGATCATCATCAAACGGAAAAAGGTTGTTGCAGGTGGCCATCACGGTGGCTCCTGGAAGGTCGCGTTTGCCGATTTCGCCACCGCCATGATGGCTTTCTTTCTGGTTCTGTGGTTAACCGCTACGGCATCGCCGGAGCAAAAAAAAGCGGTTGAGGGTTACTTCCGGGATCCCGTTGGCTTTACCGAGGGTGGTTCTCCAAACCCTGTGGACCTTGAGGGCAGTGCCTCGGTCGTCAACGAGGCGAGTCCGGATATCGAATCGAGCCAGATCCAGATTGAAGACGAAGTGGTGGATGAGCTCTCTGAAACTCTTGAACAGCGACGTATGCAGGAGTTGTTTCAGGAGCTGAAGGAGCAAATCAAGCAGGATGAGACTTTGCAGGAGTTCAAGGATCAGTTGCTGATCGATATAACCGACGAGGGCCTGCGGATCCAGATCGTCGATCGCTCCGGTCGCCCCATGTTCGACAGCGGCCGGGCCGAGCTGAAGTACTACTCTCAGGATATTCTGTTTGAGCTTGCGAAAACTCTGGGTTCAGTGAACAACAAGCTCAGTATTACCGGGCACACCGACTCCACGCCATTTAGCGGCCGGCCGGGTTACACGAACTGGGAATTATCGGCAGACCGGGCAAATACCGCCCGAAGAGCGCTGGTTGCAGGGGGTGTGCGTCAGCAGCAGATTGCTCGCGTGGTTGGCCTGAGTGATTCCGTACTGTTCGACAACGAAGACCCGAACGCGCCGGTGAATCGCCGCATCTCCATTATCGTTCTGAACAAGAAGACCGTCGATAATATTCAGAGCACTGCCGGCCAGTCAGATGAGCCCCTGATTGATCTGACCCAGCCGACCGAGGCGGAGCGGGAGGCGGCCCGTGAGCGTCTGGAAAGCGGGGAATGGTTGCAGGAACAAGAAGAGCCGGCCCCTGGCGAACTCAACTGGTAAGGCCGCTCGGGTCTGTCAGTCCAGCTTCAGCCCGCGGGCCTGCTGCTCCGTCATATCCTGAAGAATCCGGTGGAAGCTTTTCAGCCGCTCCGGGCTGATTTTCCCTTCCTCCGCAGCTCTGTCGATGGCGCAACCGGGGTCACCCATGTGCCGGCAGTTGCGGAACTTGCAGGTGCCGATCACCTCCCGAATTTCCCGAAAGCCATACTCGATCTCCTGCGCTGTCATATGCCAGAGCCCGAACTCACGGATCCCCGGCGAGTCAATCAGATCGCCTCCTAGCGGCAGGTGGAACAGCTTAGCCGTGGTTGTCGTGTGAATCCCCTTGCCGGTGCTCTCCGACACAGCCCCCACGCGAATGGCCTCATCGGGCATCAGTGTCTGGATAATGGATGACTTGCCCACCCCGGATTGCCCCACAAACACACTGGTCTGATCCTTCACCAGTGCCTCAACCTCTGGCGAAGGTTTATCACCGGACTCAGCCGCAGACGTTCGAACCACCTCATAGCCCAGGGCCTCATACCGGCCCAGAAGCGCGTCGATGTACTCCCGGTTGCTGTCGGTGATCAGATCGGTCTTGTTCAACAGAATCACTGCCGGAATGTCTGTGATCTCGGATGCAACCAGATACCGGTCAATCAGGTTATCGTGAGGTTCCGGCTCCGGCGCAATCACAAGAATAATATGATCAATGTTTGCGGCCACCGGCTTCAGGGCACCAAAATTATCCGGCCGCTGCAGCAGATTGCGGCGCTCACTGCGGGCAACGATAACCCCCGTCTCATTCTTACCCGGCCGCCAGACAACCTTGTCGCCAGTTACCAGGCTATCAATGTTGGCCCGAACAAAGCAGCGAACCACATCGCCTTCCTGGTCGCCTTCAAGCGCTTCGACATCCAGCTGTTGCCCGTAGTGAGCAATAACCAGCCCTTCCTGCTCTGGCCCGAGCTCGCCGGCGTCGGCCTGCTCCTGAACCTTCTTCTCCTTGCGCGCCGCCCGGGCCGCACGCTCCTCCTGGACTTTCTTGATGCGGAATTGCTGCTGTTTGTTCAGTCGCCGTTTTGCCATTTATGTCCCGGATAACCAGATGAAAGTTTCGCCCTTGGTGTGCCATCATACTGCAATCGTAGCTACTCGGCTTGGGCAATGCCGAGACGTTCAAGGTATATCACCTGATTTCGCAGTGGGGCTGGGTCCGGCTTTCCGGAAATGTCGGCGGCCATGGATGGCCGACGCCAAGCGCACATGGATGTGCTCGTAGCGGTTTCCGGAAAGCCGGACCCAGCACCACTACCACCGCACTCAGAAGGCTGGTAACAAAATGGCAGAAAGCAATCGCCTCGTATGGATCGATCTGGAAATGACAGGCCTGGATCCGGAAAAAGAACGGATCATCGAAATGGCCACAATCATCACCGATTCGGAACTCAATATTGTCGCGGAAGGACCGGTTATTGCCGTCCATCAGCCACAATCCTTTCTGGACTCCATGGACGAATGGTGCACCCGTACCCATGGTGAAAGCGGACTCACCAAACGCGTTCAGGAAAGCGATATCTCCGAGTCTCAAGCCGAACAGCAGACCATCGAATTCCTGAAAAAACACGTAGAAAAGGGCCAGTCACCCCTGTGCGGCAATAGCATTGGCCAGGATCGCCGGTTCCTCGTCAAATACATGCCCGAACTGGAAGACTTCTTCCATTACCGGAATCTCGACGTATCCACAGTGAAAGAACTTGCTCGCCGCTGGCGCCCGGATGTCCTCGCCGGCGTAAAAAAGAAAGGTAGCCACCTTGCACTCGACGACATCCGGGACTCCATCAACGAACTGCGTCATTACCGGGAACAGTTCTTCAAGCTATAGGCCATGCCGCTTCAGAGCCCACTGGACGTGCTCGCGGACCACCTCGGAAGGGTGGTCCGCGCGTTTTTTCAGGGCCTCAATTACCGGGATGGTTGACGGCGCATTGCCCAGCCCGACCGCCAGGTTGCGGAGCCAGCCCTCGTAGCCTGTGCGCCGAATCGCAGAGCCCTCGGTGCGTTTGAGGAACTGCTCCTCGGTCCAGAGAAAAAGCTCTGCCAGGGAGCTGTTGTCCAGCCCATGCCTCGGTTGAAAGTCCTTTTCGCTGGTCGGTTTGCTGAACTTCTGCCATGGACACACCAGCTGGCAGTCATCGCAACCGAAAACCCGGTTGCCCATTAGCGGTCGCAGCTCCTCTGGGATACTCCCTTTCAGCTCGATGGTGAGATAGCTGATGCAACGTCGGGCATCAAGCTTGTGCGAGCCAACAAAGGCGTCCGTCGGGCAAAGGTCGAGGCAGGCCGAACAGCTGCCGCAATGATCCGTTTCAAAGGGTTCATCGATGGGCAGGGGGGCGCTGGTGAAGATTTCCCCGAGGAAAAAGAACGAGCCGGCCTTCGGGTGAATCAGCATATTGTTCTTGCCGATCCAGCCGAGGCCTGCTCTCTGCGCCAGTGCGCGTTCCAGCACCGGAGCGCTGTCTACAAAAGCCCGGTAATCGTATCCGCTAACGGCCTCATCAATCTTCGCTGCCAGCTGTGCAAGACGCTTACGGATCAGTTTATGGTAATCCCGACCCAGCGCATAACGCGTGACATAAGCACCCTCCCGGTTAGTAAGCGCTTCTTTCGGACTGTCTGGTGAGGGCAAATAGTCCATTCTCACGGATATAACCCGCGTGGTGCCCGGCGCCAGAGAGGCAGGCGTATAGCGCTTGTCACCGTGGTGGGCCATGTAATCCATCTCGCCCTGGTAACCTGCCGCAAGCCAGTCCTTCAGATGGTCGGCGTGCTCGCCCGTGTCCGCGTTGGTAATGCCCACATCGGCAAACCCGAATTCAGCTGCCCACCGGCGGATGAGCGACGGCAGATCCGCAAGTTCCGGGTGTGTCGTGGTACAGGTTGCTGTGGTGCTCATAGTGACTGCCGATGCTGGAATTCGGTGCTGAACCCGTGTACGGATATTTAATCTGATTAAGTTATGACCTTTTCTACTGTTTTGCTATGCTTTACAGGTATCTGGCCAATTTTCTTAAACCGGTTTCTGTAACGGGAGCAAAGGTTCATGCCGCCGTCCGCTGGGCACAGTCTACCAGACGCACTGTTTTCCGCCGATGCGGTGAGGCAGATCGATCGCTATGTGATTGATCAGCAAGGTGTTGATGGTTTTGAACTGATGCAGTCCGCCGCCCACGCCGCTTTTCGCTGCCTGGTACGGCATTGGCCAAACTGCGGCTCGGTGCTGGTCCTGTGCGGTGCGGGTAACAACGGTGGTGACGGTTACCTGGTCGCGGCAAGTGCGAAAAGGCACGATCTGGACGTCAGCTGTGTCGCGGTTGCGCCAACCGGCAAATTGTCCGGCGACGCCCGTAAAGCCTGGCAAAAGGCCCTGGCGGACGGTGTAGATGTTCTTGACCTCGAGGCTCTCGGCGAGTCATCGCTGGACGATCTGTTTGCCAGCGCGGGCCTGATTGTTGATGCCATGCTCGGTACTGGCGTGTCCGGTGCCCCCCGGGAACCGTTTGCGACTCTGATAAGCCGGTGTAACAGCGCTTTAGCGCCTGTCCTTGCAGTGGATCTGCCCTCCGGGCTTAATGCGACCACGGGAGCGGCCGAGGGGGATGTGGTTAATGCGGCCAGGACAGTGACCTTTATCGGGCTCAAGGCTGGCTTGTTCACGGGGCAAGGTGCAGCAGCGTGCGGCGAGGTGGTTTTCGAATCTCTGGATACCGACGAGGGTATCGCCGGTAGCGGCCAGAAGCCCGTCGCCCGCCGTCGTGACTGGGGTTCTGTGATGCCCTGGCTACCACCCCGGCCTGCCAACGCTCACAAGGGAAGATTCGGGCATGTGCTGGTGGTTGCGGGTGATCGCGGATTCGGTGGGGCCGGTCTGCTGGCGGCAGAGGCTGCGGCGCGATCGGGTGCCGGGCTCGTGTCGTTGGCGACCCGCCCCGAGCATGTGACAGCGGCCCTGGCAAGATGTCCATCCGTCATGGTTCATGGCCTGATCCATGGCTCGGAGTTGCCGACGTTGCTTGATGCTGCCTCGGTTGTCGTGTGTGGCCCGGGTATCGGGCGAAGCGCCTGGGGCCAGCAGATGCTCGAGCAGGTGGTTGCCAGCGGCAAGCCGCGGGTGCTGGATGCGGATGCGCTGAACCTTTTGTCTGGTCGGGTAGCCATCCCAGCGGATAATCACATCCTGACTCCTCATCCGGGCGAGGCGGCCAGGTTGCTGAATTGCCTGGTGCCCGAGGTTGAGGCAGACAGGATGGCCGCCGCCAGAAATCTGCAGGCGCTGTATGGCGGCACGGTGCTTTTGAAAGGCGCCGGCACCGTTGTCGCGTCTGAGGACGGTGGCCTGGATATCATCAGTGGCAGCAATCCCGGAATGGCGACTGGCGGAATGGGAGATGTGCTCTCAGGTATTGTTGCGGCTGTTCTGGCTCAGATTGGCGACGGACAGAAAGCGGCCGTGCTGGGTGCATCCGTGCACCTTGCTGCGGCTGACCGTGCTGCGAGAACCACGGGGTTTATCGGGCTGATACCGACCGATGTTATCGATGCGCTGCCGTTGGTGTTTCGGGAATCTGAAAGGAGTCCGGGGCTGAATCGTTATGAGCATAATGGGTAACGAGCGTCGGGTTTTTCTGGAGAACGAGGCCGAAACCGAGCATCTCGGTCGGGAGCTGGCCAGAACCGTCGTGGAATCTGGCCATGGCCTGGTTGTTTATCTGGATGGTGAGCTTGGCATGGGTAAAACCACCATCAGTCGGGGCGTCATGCGCGGATTGGGTCATGAGGGGGCCGTAAAGAGCCCGACCTATACCCTGGTAGAGCCCTACGAGACTCTGAATCCACCGACATACCATTTTGATCTTTATCGCCTGGGCGACGCCGAAGAACTGGAATACATGGGCATCCGCGATTATTTTTCCGCCGAAAACCTGTGCCTGATCGAGTGGCCCGAGAGAGGCAAGGGCATATTGCCCGAGCCGGACCTGGAGGTTCATCTCGAAACCCGGGGAGAGGGGCGCTCTGTAGTCCTCAGGGCCCGCTCAGAGCTGGGCGCCGGGGTGCTGAACGAACTGGAGTTGATTGGTCCGGCGTCATAGTGAGCCCGGAACCGGGAATAAACTGGCAGGTAAGCTTTATGAATTGTGCAAAGCTGAGTAAACAACTGGTCTGGCCGATTGCGCTATTGCTTATGACATTGGCGTTTCACGGTTCGGCGGCGACACAGGTTGAGAGTGCCCGTATCTGGCCCGCGCCCGATCATACCCGGCTGGTTCTGGACACTGGCGGGCAGGTGGAGCACAACATTTTCTCCCTGAGCGGCCCGGCGCGGCTGGTGATCGATCTCAAGAATGCCAACCTGAAGACCGATTTTTCCGGTCTGGACCTTTCCGGCAGTCCGATCAAGCGAATCCGCAGCGCCCCCAGAAACGGCACCGATTTGCGCGTCGTTCTGGATCTCAAGGCTGACATCAAACCGCGGAGTTTTCAGCTCGAGCCGAATCAGCAGTACGGCCACAGACTGGTGGTCGACCTGATTGATGAAAGCGGTAGCCGGCTGGAAAAGGCGACAACGCCCACCGTGACCCAGGATTCATCCGGAAAGCGGGACGTTATTGTGGTCATTGATGCCGGGCACGGCGGGGAAGATCCGGGTGCTATTGGTACGCGGGGAACCCGTGAAAAGGATGTGGTTCTGAAAATGGCGAAAACCCTGGCCAACCTCATCAATGATCGGCCGGGTTATACCGCCAAGCTGACCAGAACCGGGGACTACTACATTGGCCTTCGCAATCGCACGATTCTGGCCAGGAAATACAACGCTGACCTGTTCGTCTCGGTCCATGCCGACGCCTTCCGTACACCACAACCCAAAGGTGCCTCGGTCTTCGCCCTTTCCCAACGCGGCGCCACCAGTGAAACCGCCCGTTGGCTGGCCAATAGTGAGAACCGGTCGGATCTGATCGGTGGTGCCGGCGGGCTGTCCCTCGATGGCCGTGACGACATGCTTGCCGGTGTTCTGCTGGACCTCTCCATGACGGCCAGTATCAACGCCAGTCTGGGGGTTGGCAGTTCGGTCCTGGGCAAATTGGGCGGCGTGGCGAAGTTGCACAAGCCTGGCGTTGAGCAGGCCGCTTTTGCGGTTCTGAAATCACCGGATATTCCCTCCATCCTCGTGGAAGCAGGCTTCGTATCGAATCCCCAGGAAGAGAAAAACCTGGCCACTGAGTGGTATCGCAACAAGCTGGCCGGCGCCATCATGAAAGGCATAGATGACTACTTCCAGAAAACGCCCCCGCCTGGAACCCTGCTGGCGTGGCAAAAACAGAATCGCCAGGGTGGAAACAGCATCAGCCACTATCGGATACAGCGTGGAGACACGCTATCCGGCGTGGCCCGGAAAAATCAGACGACCGTCAGTGAGCTGATGCAGTTTAACGACCTTCGGGACGACCGTGTTATGGTAGGGCAAACCATTCGTATTCCCGCGTCCTGATCAAGAGGTTTTTCTGTAACATGCCCCCCATTCGATTGCTGTCACCGCGGCTCGCGAACCAGATTGCCGCGGGTGAGGTGGTTGAGCGCCCCGCGTCTGTCGTCAAAGAACTGGTTGAAAATGCCCTGGATGCCGGCGCCAACCGCGTCGATGTTGAGGTGGAGCAGGGCGGCGTCAAGCTGATTCGAGTTCGGGATGACGGCAGTGGTATTGAGGAAGACGATCTTCCCCTGGCGCTAAGCCGCCATGCGACCAGCAAGATTGCCAGTCTGGACGATCTGGAAGCCGTGGCGTCCCTGGGTTTCCGGGGAGAAGCGCTTGCCAGTATCAGCTCTGTCTCTCGTCTTACCCTGACCTCAAGGACCGAGTCGCAGGAAGCGGCCTCTCGGGTCGAGGTCGAGGGCCGGGAAATGGACGCGAGAATTTCGCCTGCAGCGCATCCGGTCGGAACGACCGTTGAAGTGCGCGACCTGTTTTTTAACACCCCGGCTCGCCGCAAATTCCTGCGTACTGAAAAGACAGAATTCAATCACGTCGAAGAATGTGTGCGGCGCCAGGCGCTGAGCCGTTTCGATGCTGGCTTCACGTTGCGCCATAACCAGCGTGTCGTTCAAAGCCTCAGGCCAGCGGAATCGGCCCTCGATCGCGAGCGTCGGATTGGATCCCTGTGCGGCCAGCAGTTTATCGATAACGCGGTGGTTATTGATGCGGAGGCCACCGGGCTGCGCCTCTGGGGTTGGGTCGCTCTTCCCACATTTTCGCGCAGCCAGGCCGATCTTCAGTATTTTTTCGTCAACGGCCGCGTTATTCGTGACCGCCTGGTAGCTCATGCCGTGCGCCAGGCCTATCGGGATGTACTCTACAATAACCGGCACCCGGCGTTTGTATTGTATCTGGAAGTCGACCCCGCCACCGTCGATGTAAACGTCCACCCGACCAAGCACGAGGTCCGGTTCCGGGATGGTCGGCTGGTTCACGATTTCATCTTCAGAACCCTGCACAAGGCGCTGGCCGATGTCCGGCCGGACGATCATTTCCGCGGCGCGGTGGCGCAGTCCTTTGGTCGCGAAGCAGTCACCCAGGGTCAGGAAGCCGTTCCGTCCACCGGTGCCTCTGCAGAGGCGGGCTGGAACGGCCAGCCATCGGTATCCAGCTATGGTTACCCCGGCAGCTCAGGCGCCGGCTTTGGCGGACAGTCGCAGCCCCAACAGGAGTGGCGCGCCAGCGATCAGATGGCGTTTTATCAGTCCCTGAATGCCGGTGGCGGAAGCGACGGACAGCAGGCTATGCCCGTAAGCGATCGCGCCGCCACACCAATGCCAACACCGCCTGCAGACAGTGACCAGGAGCCGCCGCTCGGATATGCCATCGCCCAGCTGCACGGGATCTATATTCTTGCCCAGGGTCGTGCGGGGCTCATTGTTGTGGACATGCACGCGGCCCACGAGCGCATTACCTATGAGCGAATGAAGCGGGCGCTTGCCGAGCAGGACCTTAAAAGCCAGCCGTTGCTGGTGCCGCTGTCGCTGGCGGTCAGCCAGAAAGAAGCCGCCCTGACCGAGAGTCACGGTGAAGAACTGCAGAAGCTTGGTCTCCAGATTGAGCGGATTGGTCCGGAAACCCTCGCTGTGCGGCAGGTGCCCGCGCTTCTGCGGGGTGCTGACACAGAACAGCTGGTGCGTGACGTTCTGGCGGATCTCATTGAGCACGGTCAGAGTGATCGTGTCGAGGCGGTGACGCATGAGCTGCTCGGCACCATGGCATGCCATGGTTCAGTGCGTGCCAACCGGCAGTTGACCATTCCGGAGATGAATTCGCTGCTCAGGGACATGGAGGCGACCGAGCGCAGTGGCCAGTGCAACCATGGCCGGCCGACATGGACCCTGGTGACCATGTCTGAGCTGGACAAGCTGTTTCTCCGGGGGCGCTGAGGTGTCACTGCCTCCTGCCATCTTTCTGATGGGGCCCACGGCTTCCGGAAAGACAGACCTGGCCATGGCGCTCTGCGACCACCTGCCTTGCGACATCATCAGCGTAGATTCCGCAATGATCTATCGGGGTATGGATATCGGAACGGCCAAACCCACGGCCGCAGAGCTCGCGCGGGCGCCCCACAGGCTGATTGATATCTGCGATCCGGCGGAAACATACTCCGCTGCGGATTTCCGTCGGGACGCGCTGACCGCCATGGCCGAAATAACGGCCGCAGGCAGGATCCCGCTTCTAGTCGGCGGCACCATGATGTATTTCAAAGCGTTGCTGCATGGAATGTCCGGTCTGCCATCGGCCAGCCCCGACGTACGACGGGCGCTGGAGCAGGAGGCAGAGGAGCGGGGTTGGGAGGCTTTGCATGAAGAGCTGCGGGCCAGTGATCCGGTGGCAGCCGAGCGGATCCATCCGAACAACCGGCAGCGTCTGATGCGGGCCCTGGAGGTATTGCGCCTTACCGGCAAGCCGATTTCGGAGTTCTGGCGAGCCGATCAGGGTGGCTGTGAGCAAACGACGGCAGTGGCGCAGGTCGGCGACATTGAGGATTACACCTATTTCACTCGCTGGCAGGCAGACGAAACATCTTTGCTTCCGTATACTGTTGTTCAGCTTGCCATGATGCCGCCGGAGCGGCGCGTGCTTCATGAGCGAATTCGCCTGCGTTTCCTGAAAATGCTGGATGCAGGCTTTCTTGACGAAGTGCGGGCACTGATGCTCAGGGAAGACTTGCACCCTGATCTCCCTTCCATGCGTTGTGTCGGATATCGTCAGGCCTGGAGTTATTTGTCCGGAGAAGACGATTACGAGACATTTGTTGGCAAGGGAGTGGCAGCAACACGCCAGCTTGCCAAGAGGCAGTTGACCTGGTTGCGCAAGTGGTCCGATGTGGAGTGGCTGGATAGCGACGACAAACTTATCGCTGAGGCAGCCTTGAAAAAATTCCGACTTCGCACCACATTTAAATTTTACAAATGACGATCTGCACTTACTAAAAACAGGAGAAAACACATGTCAAAAGGGCATTCGTTACAAGACCCTTACCTTAATGCACTGCGCAAGGAACGCATTCCGGTTTCCATCTTTCTGGTCAACGGTATCAAGCTACAGGGCCAGATCGAATCTTTCGACCAGTTCGTGATTTTGCTGAAAAATACTGTTAGCCAGATGGTCTACAAGCACGCTATTTCCACTGTGGTTCCTGCCCGAAATGTCCGCATTCCGCAGCAGGCTCCGGGAGGAGAGGGCGAGTCTGAAGACTGATCCATCCGTTTCCCGATCTTGCCACCCGCGTTCCAGAGGATCCCGACAAGGGGTCTTGTGGCTGCGGGTGTTTGTTTTTATGACCCTCATCATGTGTTTACCCCGGAGTTGATGCCAATTGTTTGAACGTCCTGATGTCGGTGAGCGCGCGGTCCTCGTCCACATCGATTTTACTGCCCACGATGGTACCGAAGACCCCGGTGAGTTCCGGGAGCTGGTCACCTCTGCCGGTGTTGAGCCTGTCTCAACCGTTACCGGGTCCCGCAAGCAGCCCAGTCCCAGATTTTTCGTCGGTGAGGGCAAGCTGGAAGAAGTTCGTGACGCGGTGGCGGCCAATGAGGCTGATGTTGTCTTGTTCAATCATGCCCTGAGTCCTCGCCAGGAACGCAACATTGAGCATGAGCTCAAGTGCCGTGTGCTGGACCGAACCGGTGTGATTCTCGATATCTTTGCCCAGCGGGCGCGGACTCACGAGGGCAAGCTCCAGGTAGAACTCGCCCAGCTTGAACATATGTCCACGCGTCTGGTTCGGGGCTGGACCCACCTTGAGCGTCAAAAAGGGGGTATTGGTCTTCGCGGCCCCGGTGAGACCCAGCTGGAAACCGACCGCCGACTCTTGCGGGAGCGGATCAAGTCCATCCACAAACGTTTGGAAAAGGTGCGCCGCCAGCGGAACCAGGGGCGAAGAGCCCGTGAGCGGGCTGACATTCCCACGGTGTCTCTGGTCGGTTACACCAACGCTGGAAAATCCACGCTATTCAACCGGATTACCACTTCGTCCGTATATGCTGCAGACCAGCTGTTTGCCACGCTTGATCCGACGTTGCGGCGGCTGGAACTTCCGGATATCGGGCCGGTCGTAATGGCGGACACCGTAGGCTTCATAAGGCATCTGCCGCACAAGCTGGTTGAGGCGTTCCGGGCGACGCTTGAAGAAACCACGCAGGCGACTTTGCTGTTACATATCATCGACTGCCACGATCCGCGCCGCGACGAGAATATTGAGCAGGTTGAAGAGGTTCTGGCGGAGATTGGTGCAGACGAGATTCCCATGCTGCAGGTGTTCAACAAGATTGATCTGCTGGAAAACTTCACACCGCGTGTCGAGCGAAATGAAGAGGGGATTCCAGTCCGGGCCTGGGTGTCAGCAGTAACCGGTGAGGGCCTGGACGGTCTGTTCGATGCGATCGTTGAGCGGGTAGCAGAAGATGTGGTCCATCACTTCGTCCTGCTTGGTCCTGCGGATGGCAAGTTGCGCGCACTGCTGCATGAAGCGGGTTCGGTGCTGAGTGAGGAGTACCGTGATTCCGGCGACACCGTTGTTGAGGTGCGATTGCAGAATCGGGACTGGCAACAACTGCTCAGCCGGGCCGGCGTCAACGAAAAGTCAATCCGACTGGACGGTGGACACGCATGAAACCGCCCCGGCTATTGCCGGGGCGGAGATAAATCCCTAGTATTTGCAGCCATTCTATCTATAAGTCAGTAACGGAGAGCACTATGGCCTGGAACGAACCGGGTGGAAACCGTAACGACAATGACCCCTGGGGTACCGGTGGTGGTCGACGCGGCAATGATCAGGGGCCGCCAGACCTCGATGAGGCGCTGAAAAAAGGTCTCGACAAGCTCAACAAAATGCTGGGCGGCAAGGGTGGCAAGTCCGGCGGAAGTGGTGGCAGCGGCGGCGGAAGTGCCGGCGGCTTCGGGGCCATCCTCGCGCTTGCAGGCATCCTGGTAGTCGGCTACGTGATTTTCCAGTCGTTTTACACCGTGGACGAACAGGAACGGGCGGTTGTGCTTCGTTTCGGTGAGTACCATCAGACCGCTAACCCTGGTCTGAGGTTCAAGGTTCCATTGATCGACAGTGTAACCAAGGTGCGTGTCACCAGTGTTCGAACTGCCGAGTCCAGTGGCCAGATGCTCACTCAGGACGAAAACCTGGTAACTGTGGATCTGCAGGTGCAGTATCGCGTAGGCGACGCAGAAGCCTATGTCCTGAACGTTCGTGATTCCAACCAGGCGCTGGCATTCGCGACTGATAGTGCCATCCGTCATGAGGTGGGCAGTTCCACCCTGGATGACGTGCTGACCGAAGGCCGTGCCGAATTGGCTGTTCGAGTAGAGCAAAGGCTTCAGACCTTTCTGAGAGAATATGGCACCGGTCTGGAGCTGGTGCGGGTGAACGTTGAAAGTACCCAGCCCCCCGCCCCGGTTCAGGATGCGTTCCGTGAAGTTCAGCGCGCCCGGGAAGACGAGCAGCGGGTCAAGGAAGAAGCTGAAACCTATCGCAACCGAGTCGTACCTGAGGCCCGTGGGGAGGCTCAGCGCATGATCGAAGAGGCTAATGCCTACAAGGAAGAAGTGATCGAGCGGGCTCGTGGTGAAACCGCCCGTTTCCTCGAGCTCCTGGCTGTGTATGAGATGGCTCCGACCGTGACTCGTGAACGTCTGTATCTGCAAACCGTTGAAGAAGTGTTGGCCAATAGCAGCAAGATCCTGGTCGACACAGAGAGCAGCGGCAACATGATGTACCTGCCGCTTGATCGTCTGACTCAAGGTTCTCTGCCACGCACCGGTGGATCTTCTTCCGGTAGCAATCAAGGCAATGTGGATATCCAGACCCTGACTGATCAGGTTCTGCAGGAACTGCGAAGCAGGCAGGATACTACCGTTCGGAGGAGCAGATAATTATGGGACCTAAAGGTGTAGTGGGCCTTGCAGGCGCCCTTATTGTTGTCCTGCTGGTCTTGTCCAGTGTGTACATTATTCCGGAAACCCACCGGGGCGTTCTGCTCAGGTTCGGTGAGCTGGTAGAGACTGACATTCAGGCAGGTATCCATTTCAAGGTTCCTGTCATCGATCAGGTTCGTGAATTCGATATCCGGGTTTTGACCATGGATCTGCCCTCCCGGCAGTACCTGACCGTGGAAAAGAAGCCGTTGGATGTGGAT
Source organism: Marinobacter flavimaris (assembly GCF_045057155.1). Lineage (NCBI taxonomy): Bacteria > Pseudomonadati > Pseudomonadota > Gammaproteobacteria > Pseudomonadales > Marinobacteraceae > Marinobacter > Marinobacter flavimaris. The sequence continues at coordinate 2,215,228 of NZ_CP171359.1, read as the reverse complement.
TCCTACATCGCCTGGAAGATCCGGGATGTGGACCAGTTCTACCGGGCGACCGGCGGTGACGAGTTCCGTGCGCAGTCTCTGCTCGCCTCTCGAGTGGACAATGGACTTCGAGATGAGTTTGGTATCCGGACCATGGTTGAAGTAGTGTCTGGCCAACGGGATGAGCTGATGCACACCCTGAGGGATCGTGTAAACCAGACCGCGCAGAGCGAATTTGGCATCGAAGTCCTGGACATCCGGGTCAAGGCAATCGAATTCCCGGGACAGGTGAGCGAAAACGTCTATCGTCGGATGGCGACCGAACGCGAAAAGCTGGCCCAGGAATTCCGTTCCCGGGGTCGCGAGCTGGCCGAGGGTATTCGGGCCGACGCGGATCGTCAGAGAACCGTTATTCTGGCGGAGGCCTTTGCCCAGTCGGAAGAAACCCGTGGTGAAGGCGACGGTGAGGCGGCCAGGATTTACGCCGATGCCTATGGCTCGAACGCGGACTTCTACAGCTTCTACCGGAGTCTTCAGGCCTATCGCAATACCTTCATGAGCAAGGATGACATCATGGTGATCGACTCCAACAGCGCGTTCATGAAGTTCCTGAACGACCCCCAGGGCACCCAGTAAACCGGAGCCTGACAGCAAAAACCGGAATACCTCCGTATTCCGGTTTTTTTGTGCCCGCCAACCGTGTAAAATTCTGCCGGTTTTGTGTCGGGCTTTTTAACGAGTGCCGCCTTAAATCCTGTGTGATCCCCCGCCGACTGCGCCGGAGCGGATATAACGGACAACGGAATCTCATGACAGTATCTGATCGCTGGTTACTGCCAGACGGGGTAGAGGATATTTTGCCCCCGCTGGCCGGACGGATCGAATCCCTGCGCCGGGATGTAATGGATACCTGCCAGCGCTGGGGTTATCAGCTGGTAATCCCACCGCTCATTGAATATCTCGAATCCCTCTTTACCGGAACCGGAAACGACCTGGAGCTTCAGACGTTCAAGCTCACCGACCAGTTGACCGGGCGCATGATGGGTGTTCGCGCTGATATGACGCCCCAGGCAGCGCGGATTGATGCCCACACCCTCGGCCAGGAAGGGATCACCCGTCTGTGCTATGCCGGGCACGTACTCCATACCCGTCCCCGGCATATGCTGACAGGTCGTACTCCTATCCAGGCCGGTTGCGAGCTATTCGGCAGTGCCTCGGAAGCTGCGGACATGGAAGTGATCAGCCTGATGCTGGAGACTCTCCGGGTGGCGGGTTTGCCGCGAATTCACCTTGATCTGGCCCACGTGGCCATTTATGAGAGTTTGATCGGCGAAGCGGATTTTGACAGGGATACCGAGCGCGCCATTTTCGATGCCATGGCCCGCAAATCGGTCCCCGAGCTTGACGAACTGCTGGGGCAGTGTGCTGCAGGTTCAGCCGGGGCCCGCCTGCGCGAGCTTGCGCGCGTCAGTGGCGGCCCGGAGGCCTTGAATGAAGCCCGCCGGATCCTGCAGGGCGCCTCCGACAGCCTGGATGCCGCACTTGACCAGCTCGGGCGGGTGTCCGATATGTTGAGTCGGGATTATCCGGAGATCAGCTTCGGATTCGATTTCTGCGAGCTGCGTGGCTACAACTACCACACAGGGCTGGTGTTTGCGGCCTATGTGCCTGGCCATGGTGATTCCGTTGCCAAAGGCGGTCGCTACGATGCCATTGGCAGCGATTTTGGTCGGGCCCGCCCGGCAACCGGGTTCAGTCTCGATATACGGGCTCTCGTCGCCCTCGGAGAGCGGGTGGCACGAAAGGCGGGTGCTGTCTGGGCGCCGGCGGACGATGACCCCGCTCTTGAAGGCGTGATTTCCGGTCTGAGAATGACAGAGACCGTTGTCCGGGCTCTGCCCGAAGACGAGGGTGTTAATCCGACGACCAAAGGCTGTGATCGGGAGCTGGTGAAACAGAACGGCCAGTGGGTCGTGCAGAAGCTGGGCTGATGGCCCCGGGGCCTCGGTGAATTCATTTACAGGTAAACTTGCGAAACGCGTGTCCTTCGGGGCAGCCGCATTGAGAGAGAATCATGGGTAAAAACGTTGTTGTGCTGGGCACCCAATGGGGTGATGAAGGCAAGGGTAAGATTGTTGACCTGCTGACTGACAAGGTCGCAGCGGTTGTTCGCTTCCAGGGCGGGCACAACGCCGGACACACCCTGGTAATAGACGGCAAGAAAACAGCGCTTCACCTGATTCCTTCCGGTATTCTGCGGCAGCATGTTTACTGTCTTATCGGCAACGGTGTTGTCCTCTCTCCGGAAGCTCTGCTCAAAGAAGTACGAGAGCTTGAAGCCAACGATGTGGCGGTTCGCGATCGCCTGCGTATCAGCCTGGCGTGCCCGATCATACTGCGCACCCATGTCCGCATTGATCAGGCCCGGGAAAGGGCTCGTGGCGTCGACAAGATCGGTACCACGGGTCGCGGTATCGGCCCCGCTTATGAAGACAAGGTTTCCCGCCGCGGCCTGCGCCTGGGTGACCTGTGCAATCCCGCCGACTTCGAAACGAAGCTGCGCGAGATCATGTCTTACCACAACTTCATCCTGACCGAGTACTTCAAGGAAGAAGCCGAAGATATTGATGCCGCACTGGAAGAACTGAAGCAGATGGGTGAGGAAATTCTGCCCATGGCGGCGGACGTGACCGACATGCTGCATGATTTCCGTAAGCGTGGAGAGAATATCCTGTTCGAGGGTGCCCAGGGCTCGCTGCTGGATATCGATCTTGGCACCTATCCGTATGTGACTTCTTCCAACACCACCGCTGGCGGCACGGCCACCGGTTCCGGCTTCGGCCCGCTGTTCCTCGACTATGTGCTGGGAATCACCAAGGCGTATACCACCCGTGTAGGCTCCGGACCGTTCCCGACCGAACTGTTCGACGATATGGGCAACCACCTGGCGGTGAAGGGCAACGAAGTCGGCACTACAACCGGGCGCGCCCGCCGTTGTGGCTGGTTCGATGCGGTGGCTCTGCGCCACGCCATCCAGATCAACAGTGTGTCCGGTATCTGTCTGACCAAGCTGGACGTGCTGGACGGACTGGAAACCGTGAAGGTTTGCGTAGGCTACAAGACGCCTAACGGCGAGATTTTCCGGCCGCCCATCGGCTGCGACAGCTACAAGGACATCGAGCCGGTTTATGAGGAACTGCCCGGCTGGAGCGAAAGCACCGTTGGCCTGACCAGCGTTGATCAGTTGCCGGAGAACGCCAAGGCCTACATCCGTTTCCTGGAAGAGCAGATCGAAGCGCCGATCGATGTGATATCTACTGGTCCGGATCGTATCGAGACGATTACATTGCGTCACCCGTTCGGCGAGTAATCGCCAACGTTAAAAAAACCGCCCTGCTTAAAAGGCACGGCGGTTTTTTCGTGTTCAGGGCTTCTCGGCAATCACGGTGGCCCGAAGTGGGCCCGGGTATCCTTCCACGGTTTTTGAGGGGTCGTTCGGATCCAGAAAATCCTGGAGGGAGTTGAAACGCATCCAGTCGGTGCTTCGCTGTTCGTCTGTGGTCGTAGGGGTGACATCGACCACCCGGGCATTCCGGAAGCCGGTGCGGTCCAACCAGCGCAGCAGTGTGTCGCAGGACGGGAGGAACCAGACGTTCCGCATCTGCCCATAGCGATCCTCGGGCATCAGGCTGAAGCCCTCAGGGCCTTCAACGACAAGTGTTTCCAGCACCAGTTCCCCGCCCCTGCGAAGCGTCCCCTTCAGTTCAAGCAGATGATCGAGCGGTGAGCGCCGATGATAGAGAACCCCCATGGAAAAGGTGGTGTCGAAGGTTTCAAGGTCGGCGGGGAGGTCTTCCATCCGAACGGGCAGCAGGTCTATCGGGACATCACCGAGGTAGTCCTTGACGCTGAAGAACTGGAACAGGAACAGCAACCCCGGGTCGATGCCGATCACCCGACCCGCGCCTTCGCCCAGCATGCGCCAGCAGTGATACCCGGAGCCACAACCCACATCCAGTATGCGACGACCGGAAAGGTCTGAAAGGTAAGGCGACACGCGGTCCCATTTCCAGTCAGAGCGCCATTCGGTATCGATGTACGTACCGAAGAAGTCGAAGGGGCCTTTGCGCCAGGGCATCAGGCCGCGTAATCCGAGTTCCAGTTGCTCCCGTTGTGCCACGGTCAGGGGCTGCCTGGAGGTCAGGGTTACCGCGGATTGGTCCAGTTGCGCGTCTACCTGAGTCAGACCGGGTAGCTGGTCAAGGGCAGCTTGCCAGCGATCGAGATCGCCGTGGGGGCGGTCCTCAAAGCGGTGGGTCAGTTGCTGTTGGAGTTGCGTCGCCCAGTGCTCCAGGCCGTCTTTCTCAAGTTCATCGATGATAGGCCCGAACCGGGCTTTCCAGTCAAAGTCTGCCATGGTCATTCGGTGGTTTGGTTGGCCTTTATGGCGAGCATGGAAACAAAGTTGAAGCACTGATACCACACCACCACGTCATCGAAACCTGCCGACAACAGGCGCGCCTTGTGCGCAGCCAGTGTTTCGGGAATCAGCACCTGTTCGATCGCCGTGCGTTTCTGGCTTATTTCAAGATCCGAATAGCCGTTGGCGCGCTTGAATTCGTGATGCAGTCGGGTCTGAATGGCTTGCTCGTCGTCAGATTCAAAGCGAACTTTCTCCGACAGGATCAGGACACCGCCAGGACGCGTGGCATCAGCAATGCGCGCAAGCAGGCCGGCCCGCTTCTCCGGATCGACAAACTGCAAGGTGAAATTCAGAGTGGTCACCGAGGCATTACTCAGCTCGGTGTCCAGAATATCCTCGCACCTGAGGGTAACGGGGAGCGCACTGTCGTCCAGTGCAATGTAATGCTCGCAGCGTTCGATCATGGCGCTCGAGTTATCCACTCCGATCAGGTTGCAGTCCGCATTGGCGATACCATGGCGCATTGCCAGCGTGGAAGCGCCGAGTGAGCAGCCCAGGTCATAGCAGTTGGTGGCGGGCTGGGCATATTGCTCCGAGATAACCTCGATCATCGGAATGACGGTGGTGTAGCCCGGCACCGAGCGCCGGATCATGTCCGGAAACACCCTTGCCACCGATGCGTCGAATCGGAAGTCCTCCGGCCGGCGCTCTGTGGCAAACAGCCGGTCCGTGGTCTGCTCGGGTGCCTCCGACGGCTTGCGGGATTTATTCATTGGTGTCCGGAGTCTCGGGAGCGGGCAGAACGGCAGGCCCGGTCGGGGAGGGCCTTGAGCAGCGTACGCCGCGATTTTTATAGTCCACCAGGATTCCCCGGAACGAGGGATCCACATCGGCGGCAATTGCCAGGTAACCATTTTCGCAAACGGCGTGCAGTTCCGAGGCTTTGGGCGACATGCGAAACGGATCCTCCTCGGTTACATGGATGGCCTGGAAATCGCCAACAGGCATATGATCCTTGTTCTCGCTGTGGTTGATCCTGCCGCTCATCTCCAATACAAGAACGGTGCCAATAGCCGCAACCACAGCGGTTACGATCAGGCTACGGACGGTGTAACGGGCCTCATTCTGGCTCATGCATACCTCAAATCAAACGAATTAAAAGTGTTGGTCAGTATTGTCCCGGCACCGTGATGGCCGGTGACTGCAAGGCTGATAACTGCTCCCGGAGCGACAGAATCTGGTCTGACCAGAACCGTGGCTGGGCAAACCAGGGAAAGAAGCGCGGAAATGCAGGGTCGTCCCAGCGCTTTGCCAGCCACGCGCAATGGGCAATCTGCCGGTAGCAGCGCAGCGGCTCAATCAGGTGGCGCTCGCGGCGATTGAAATCACGGAACATTTCATAGCCCTCCAGCAACTCTCCCAGCTGGGCGCCGCGCTCGAAGTCGTCTCCGTTCAGCAGCAACCACATATCCTGGATCGCGGGTCCGGTGCGGCAATCGTCGAGATCCACGAACAGCATCTGTTCGTCCCGGCAGAGAATATTGCCGGCATGGCAGTCGCCATGAAGTCGCAGGGTTTCCACCGGACCGGCTTCGTCAACCCGAGCGGCACAGAGTCTTTGCAGGTCAGGAATCAGGCTGTCCCAGGCTGGCCTCAGATCCGTCGGAATCCAGTCTCCCCGTAACAAAAGCCGATTGCTGGCTTCGATGCCATCCAGCAAATCCATGCCCGAGCGATGGGCAAACGGTTTTTTGGCGCCAATATTGTGGATCTGACCCAGCCATTGCCCCAGCCGGTAAAGGGTATCGGTAACACTGGTGTCTGGTGCTTGCCCGCCACGCTGCGGAAATACCGCAAACAGGAACTCACCATGGCGCCCGAGCGTGTCCCCGGTCGCCAGCTTCATAGGTGCTACAACCGGAATGTCGGCTTCCAGGAGCTCCAGGGTGAATGTATGTTCCTCGCGGATTTCCGCTTCGCTCCATCGGCCCGGCCGATAGAACTTGGTAATTACCGGGGCGCCTTCATCCAGGCCTACCTGATAGACCCGGTTTTCATAGCTGTTCAACGCGAACAGCCGGCCACTTACCGCAAACCCTGCCTCTTCCATCGCATCCAGAATGATATCCGGCGTCAGGGAATCGTAGGGGTGGGTGGATGCCGCAAATGAGGGGTCATGGGTCATAAAGGGCGTTTCAGAGCCTTGTGTCGTATTTGGATTTCATGGTTTGCAGATGGTACCAGTTTTCGTCCAGCTCCCAGCGGATACGGCTGATGCCAGAAGCCCCAAGAATAACGTCTCCGGCACGGGCCTGAACCTGTGCAAGCTCGCGTTCTGCCCGCTGCCAGTCGCGATGACTGTCCCCAAGATTGCGCATACTCGGAAATACCGCACTCAGCGCCTTGTGGGTGGACGTGGTGTGGGACCGCAGTGAGCTCATAATGGCCGTGTCGCCCTCCACCCTCAGTACCCGGTGCTTGTAGGGGTAGCTGGCAACCACCTCATCCGCTTTCAGCCGCTCGTTCAGGCTGATTACTTCAAAGCCCCGCCAGCCTAGCCACCCGACAAAGAGGGCCGCCACCACCATTACCAGAACAAACTGCTTCCTGTCAGACATCATAAGCCGGGCTCCATGCACTACTTTCCGGAGCCAAGTATAACCGGTATGGGCTCTTGAGTAATGTATTGAGCCCGCCGGCGCCCGTTTTCGCCGGGCTGGCGGTATAGGATATGCTCAACCTCTTGTCAGTGGAGCAGGGCCAACCATAAGTGTCGACAGAAGTGCTGGAAATCCAAACCGTTGTTATCGGCGCCGGTGTCATTGGGCTGGCTATTGCCCGCGCTCTGGCTAGAGCCGGGCATGAGGTCATCGTTCTGGAAAGCTCAGACCGGTTTGGTGAGGGCATCTCCTCACGAAACAGCGAAGTCATTCATGCCGGCATTTATTATCCGCAAGGATCACTGAAGGCGGAGTTGTGTGTTGAGGGTCGACGGCAGCTTTACGACTATTGCCTGACGCACAAGGTTGGACACCGTAAATGCGGTAAGTGGATTGTTGCCGTCGACGAGGCACAGAATGACAAGCTCTTTGATATTCAGGCTGCGGCAGCCAGCAACGGTGTTGAACTTGAGCTGTATGATGGCGAAAGAGTCGCCCGAGGCGCTCCGGGTATTTGCGCCAGCTCGGGGCTCTGGTCCCCCGAAACCGGTATTGTCGACAGCCACGGGCTGATGCTCTCCTTGCTTGGCGAGCTCCATGATGCCGGCGGCCAGCTCGCTCTACGCTCACCGGTAGCGGCTGCTGAATCGGATAGCCAGCGGCACCGTCTAAACGTGGCAGGCGAAACCCCGCTAATTCTGGAAGCGAAAAATGTCATTAACGCCGCCGGGCTCGGCGCCGTCCCGCTGGCAAAAAACTGGGCAGGTCTGCCCGACGACTGCATTCCCCGGCAATGGTTCGCGAGGGGCGTCTACTTCAGCTACAGCGGACGAACACCTTTCAGAACCCTGATCTATCCGGTTCCTGAACCCGGGGGCCTGGGTATCCACCTGACTCTCGATCTCGCTGGCCAGGCCCGTTTCGGTCCGGATGTAGAGTGGATCGAAAAGGAAGACTACACCGTGGAACCCAGCCGCCAGGAAGGCTTCGCCAGAGGCATCCGCCAATGGTGGCCAGGACTCGACCCGACCCGACTTCAGCCCGCCTATGCCGGCATCCGACCGAAGCTGATAGGCCCCGATGGTGGCTTCGCGGATTTCCGGATTGATGGTCCAGAGACGCACGGTATGCCGGGACTGGTTAATCTGTTCGGTATCGAATCGCCGGGTTTAACATCCTGCCTGGCAATTGCTGAGCGTGTAAAAGCTTTGCTGTCTTAACCTGGCGTCCGGGCTAGTGCCCAAACCTGAATGTTCCGGGCCCCGGCCTCCCGAAGTGCTGATGATAAAACCCTGACGGTCGCGCCGGTGGTCACCACATCATCGACAATCGCTATTCGCTCTGGCACTGGCGGGATGACCTCAAATACCCCGCGAAGATTCGCCAGTCGGGCCTCCCGGTTCAACTCCCGTTGAGACCGGACACGGCGAACCCTTCTGACAAGTCCGTTGTCGACCGGGAGATCCAGGGCGCTGGCAATCGTCTCGGCAATGTCCTGGGCCTGATTGAACCCGCGTTGCCGGCGTCGCCGCGCATCCATTGGCGCGGGTACCAGTACTTCTGGCATTGCGATAGCACCATCGAGCCGAGCCTTCTGCACCAAGTCAGCAAAATCCGCCATCAATGGTCTTCCGAACTTGCGCTGGCCCCGATACTTGTATCGGCCAATCATGCCGTCGAGTGGGTACTGGTAGCGCCAGGGAATAAAAGAGCTATCGAAAGCCGGCGGGTGTTTCATACAGTCACCGCAGAGCAGCTCCGAGGAGGGAAAAGCCAGGGGCAGGGCGCAGCAGCGACAGTGCCAGCGGTTCACTGGTAGGTCGCCCCGGCAAGGCTGGCATAAGCCGTTGAATGCCTGTGAGGAAAGGCAGGCGACACACAGTCCGCCGTGCCTGATGCTGTTAACCTTTTCGTCCACGAAGGTTGACAGCCAGTTCAGTCCCTTTATCATCTGATTCATCCGTAAACCCAGAGACCGGGAAAGGTTAACAGGACTTTTACATGACCGCTACAGAACTCCGCCACGACTGGACACTGCAGGAAGCTCGCGAGCTTTTCGAACTCCCTTTTAACGATCTACTGTTCCGTGCCCAGAGTGTGCATCGCCAGTATTTTGATCCTAACGAGGTTCAGGTAAGCACCTTGCTGTCGATCAAGACCGGCGCCTGCCCGGAGGATTGCAAATACTGTCCCCAGAGCGGTCATTACAACACCGGTCTTGAGAAAGAGAAGCTGCTGGAAATCGAAAAAGTTGTGGCTGAGGCCAGGGCCGCGAAAGAAAAGGGGGCTTCCCGGTTTTGCATGGGCGCCGCCTGGCGCAGTCCTTCGCAGAAGGACATGCCTTATGTTCTGGACATGGTCAAACAGGTGAAGTCCCTGGGGCTTGAGACCTGCATGACCCTTGGCATGCTCAAAGAAGAGCAGGCGGTGGAACTGGCCGATGCCGGGCTGGATTACTACAACCACAACCTGGATACCTCTGAGAAATACTACAGCCACATCATCACCACGCGAACCTACCAGGACCGCCTGGATACGCTGGACAATGTTCGCAAGGCCGGCATGAAGGTGTGCTGCGGCGGCATTATGGGCATGGGCGAAGATGAGGATGACCGGGTTGGTCTGCTGATGCAGTTGGCAAACCTTCCTCACCATCCGGAGAGTGTGCCGGTGAACATGTTGGTGAAGGTGAAAGGTACGCCCATGGAGGATGTCGAGGATCTGGATCCATTCGAGTTCATCCGCATCATTGCGGTGGCGCGGATCATGATGCCGGCTTCCCACGTTCGCCTGTCAGCTGGGCGTGAAAACATGAATGAGCAGATGCAGGCTCTGTGTTTCATGGCTGGTGCCAACTCGATCTTCTACGGCGAAAAGCTCCTGACCACCGCCAATCCGGAGGCCGATGCCGATATGCTGTTGTTCAAACGCCTCGGTATTCGCCCAGAGCAGCGGGAGCAGTGTGCGTCGGAGGAGCAGGAAGAGGAGGCGATTGCCGAGGCCGTGGAGTATGAGGCGACCCGTCACATGTTCTACGACGCTACGCGGGAGTCTGCCTGAGTATTTGATCTTGGGAGGCAGCGAGCTCACCCGCTCGTTGCCCGGATCGTTGAGTTAACCTCCAGGTGCTATCGTGCGGGATTTTGCCCTTGAACTCGAAGAGCGGAAACAGGCCGGTCTGTATCGGACGCGTCGGCATGTAGCCGGTCCTCAGAGGCCCTCTCTCATTGCTGACGGCAAACCTTTGTTGTCGTTCTGCAGTAATGATTACCTTGGTCTTGCCAATAACCCTGCCAATATCGAGGCCCTCCGTGATGCGCTTTCCAAAACAGGCCTTGGGGGCGCGGCTTCCCATCTGATTTGTGGTCACCATGATGCCCATCACCAGTTGGAGCTTCGTCTGGCGGAGTTTACCGGACGCAGTTCGGCGCTGTTTTTCTCCACTGGCTACATGGCGAATATGGGCGTTATTTCGGCACTGGCCGGGCGGGGCGATACGATTTTTTCGGATCGCCTGAATCATGCATCCATCATCGACGGCTGTATCCTGAGCCGGGCCAGGGTTCGCCGTTATGCCCATGGCGATGTCGCGGCGCTGGAGGCGATGCTGGCGGAGACGTCCGGGCACAAGTTGGTGGTGACCGACGGGGTCTTCAGCATGGACGGCGATATTGCGCCCCTGGCGGAGCTGGCCCGGGTCTGCCGGTTCCACGATGCGTTACTGGTGGTTGATGATGCTCACGGAATTGGCGTACTCGGACCTGAAGGGCGGGGCAGCGTCGCTGAAGCGGGGTTGTCCGAAGAGGATGTCCCCGTGTTGATCGGCACCCTGGGCAAGGGGGTCGGAACCAGTGGCGCATTTGTTGCCGGGCCGTCGATGCTGATGGATTATCTGGTGCAGAAGGCCAGGACCTATATTTATACGACGGCGATGCCGCCGGCGCTTGCCATGGCGACCATTTCGAGCCTGGATCTTATTGAACGGGATCAGGGGCGTCGTGATCATGTATTGGGACTGGTGTCCCGGTTCCGTCGTGAGGCCTCTGCCATGGGCTATGAATTGATGCCCTCGCATACGCCGATCCAGCCGATCATGATTGGCGATAATCACGACGCCCTGGCACTGAGTCAGGCGCTGGAGGAGCGAGGTTTGCTGGTCTCGGCGATTCGCCCGCCCACGGTTCCGGTGGGTGAGGCCCGTTTGCGGGTTACATTCAGTGCCGCACATTCTCAGGAGAATCTTGATTGTCTGTTGAGCGCGCTTTCCGAGTGCCGTCATCTGGTTCAAAAGGCGGATGTGGCGATATGAGCTCCGGTAAGGTCTGTCCTCGTCTGGTGGTGGTTGCCGGTTGGGGCGTTCGTGCAGAGATGCTGTCGGAACTTTATGGTAACTGGCCCGGGGAAGTAGTGCCGGTGTCGCTGGATGATGAGTTGCTGGCCCGTTGCGATTCGCTTTCAGAAGTAACCGATGAGCTGTTGTCCCTGTATCCGGAGCCGTCGGTCTGGATGGGTTGGTCCCTGGGCAGTCAGGTTGTGATGGAAGCTGCCGCACGGGAGACTGGCTCGGTATCCTGCGCCATAACGTTGGGCGGTTTTCCCAAGTTTGTTGCCGATGAAAGCTGGCCCCATGGGATGCCGGCAGGGGATTTCCGGGCTTTCGCCCTCGGTATCCGGCGCGATCCCCAGCGGTATTGGTTGCATTTTCTGTTGTTGATGATTAACGGCGCTGCCCATGAGAAAGGAGAGCGGCAAAGACTCAAACCCTGGCTGGAAAAAGGCACCCTGGTTTCTCACGAACACCTCTGCAAGAGTCTGGCCTGGTTGGAAACCGGGGATCAGCGAGCTTTATGGCATTCGATCGCCACGCCCGCCCTTCATATCATGGGTGAAAAGGATATTGTGGTCCGGTCCTGGGCTAATGATCTTCCCGTTCCGTCTTCAAGCAGCCATGCGATGGTTTCGGGCATGGCGCACTGGCCGGGTGGATGTTCGGCCTCTGATTGCTGGGGTGCAATGCAGGCGTTTTTTGCCTCGCAAAGGGGGCCGTCATGGGCGTTATAAGCTTCGCGCCGGAGACAGCGGGTGCTTCCCGTACCCTGAAGTCGGATATTGCCCGGGGCTTTGGCAACGCCAGCGGCTCATATGACAGCGCCTCCCGGCTGCAGCGATTCATGGGTAACACCATGCTGCAAAAACTCCAGTCCAGAGAGGAAGGCCCGTTTCGTTCAAGCGTGCTGGACCTTGGTTGTGGCACCGGTTGGTTTACCCGCAAGTTCGCTGACCTGGGGCGCGTTGAGGCACTGGCCGGGGTGGATCTGTCAGCGGGTATGCTGGAGCAGGCTCGTGAGAGTGGGCCTGACGGAATCAGCTGGATTGTGGCCGATGCCGAGCACCTGCCCTTACCCGATGACAGCGTCGACCTGATTTTCAGTAACCTCATGATTCAGTGGTGTGATGATCCCCGTTCGGTGCTTAGGGAATGCCTGCGTGTTCTGCGTTCCGGTGGGTCTCTCATGATCTCGACGCTTCTTGATGGCACGCTGCGTGAACTGAAAAACGCCTGGCAGGCAGCAGATCCGGATCATCAGCACGTGAATCAGTTTGAGACCGAGCTCGGATTGCAGGCCAAAGTGCGCGCCGAATTGTCCGATGCCAGCATTGAAACCCGCACCATCAGGCTGCCCTACGATTCGCCCATGGCCCTGGCAGGTGAGCTCCGCCATCTTGGGGCGGGCTTTCGGGGCGGTGGTCGGCGAAAAGCAGTTACGGCACCCGGCAGAGTGCGGGCAATGTGTAAGCAGTATCCCAGGGAGCCGGACGGCTCTATCATGGCAAGCTATGAAGCTGCCTGGGTTTACTGGCAGAAACGATAGGACTCCGCGACAGGACGCAATAATGGCCAACCATTCTTTCTTTGTAACCGGTACCGATACGGGAGTGGGGAAAACCCTGGTCTCTGCTGCCATCCTTCATGCGGCCCGGGCCATGGGGAAGCATACCCTGGCGATGAAACCCATCGCATCGGGTTGCGATCGGACGTCCGAAGGCCTTCGCAACGAAGATGCGCTGATGTTGCAGAACGCTATTACGGAGCCGCTGGCTTACGAGCTGATCAACCCGGTGGCCCTGGAGCCGGCCATTGCCCCCCACGTGGCGGCGGAGCAGGCCGGGCGCCATATCACCTCGGATCGCCTTGTCGGATTCTGTCGCGGGCTGCAGATTCGTCCGGCGGACCTGTTGTTGGTGGAGGGTGCTGGCGGCTGGCGGGTCCCGCTCAACGATCGGGAAACCTACTCGGAGTTTCCCCGGCAGTTGGCCATGCCGGTTATTCTGGTGGTATCACTTCGCCTGGGTTGCATCAACCATGCGCTGCTGACAGCGGAAGCCATAAGGAGTGACGGACTGAGAGTCGCAGGATGGGTTGCCAACCGCACAGAGTCCGAGCCCATGAGTTGCGAGCAGGACACCCTGAATTACCTGGTGAACCACATGGGGGCGCCCTGTCTGGGTATTCTTCCGTGGTTGGAGCAATCCCGGCCGGAAATGCTGGCTGGTTATCTTAATATTGATGGGCTGTTTGAAAATTGACCAGATATGTGGCTTAATTAAGTCAATTAATGGTCATCGGGCGGCGCAGTTATGATCAGTAACACTCTCGCAGTTGGGATTCAGGGCATTCAGGATGGCATGGTCGGCATGGACAATGCCGCCCGCAAGATTGCCCGTGCCGGCACCGATGGCCCCCAGGGAACCGCCGAAGGTGCGGGCAGTCTTGTTGAGCCCATTGTTGATCTCAAGATTTACGAGCGAAGTGTCGAAGCGTCCGCACAAGTGGTGAAAACCGCTGACGAAACACTCGGAACGCTGCTTGATATCATGGCCTGATTACTGAAAGGGCGCCTGGCTCGTGCTTTCATCTCTCCCCCCTGTTCCCCCACCTATCCCAGCGGCCTCGTTTCAGGGCCAGGTTTCTCCGCGAGTCCAGGCCGCGGGCCCAGTATCGGCAAAGCCGGAGGCGCCGACCGCCGGAGCCAGATCTACTGAGGCTGCAGGCAAAGCCGAATCTGCGCGGGAAAATCCCGACTCCGGGCCCCGGAGCGGGGAATCCGACAATCCTCAGGGACTCACAGAGCAAGAGCTGAAACAACTGACCGAGCTGAAAGCGCGGGATCGTGAAGTTCGTGCCCACGAAGCCGCGCACCAGGCGGTTGGCGGCCAGTACGCCGGCGCCATGTCGTTCACCTACCAGCGGGGGCCGGACGGTGCCCAGTATGCGGTGGGAGGTGAAGTCTCCATTGATCTGTCCCCGGTGCAGGGTGATCCCCAGGCCACTATCGAGAAAATGCGAATTGTCCGGGCGGCGGCCATGGCGCCGGCGGAGCCGTCCGGCCAGGATCGAGCGGTGGCTGCCCAGGCGATGCAGATCATGCTCCAGGCCCAGTCGGAGCTGGCCGCCGAAACGGGCGCTTCGTCAAGAACCGCGAGCGATGCTTATCGTGAGGTCTCCGCCATGGGAGAGTCTGATCAGAGTGGTGACGAAAACCGCGTTTCTTCTTTCCAACCGGTGTCTGCCTGACCGTTTAATTTCCAACATCCAGGTCCTTTCATAGATATCCGGCACTTAAGGTGCGATCCGGCTCCATGCGCTGCTGTGGCGCGTGATCCGGTGACAGTTCGCAACACAAATTTTGCATCCGGCTATTGACAATTCTGTGCCTGTAAACGTATGTTTCAAACAAGTGTTTAATTAAGGCTGCAGCGCATCGCGTTGCGGTGTCTGAGCAAACCCAAGGCCAGAAGCTGTCAAACCTGATTCAGCTGAGCCCGAGAACCGAGGTGGATTCCATGCCTGAGTACAAAGCGCCCCTGCGTGACATCAAATTCGTAATGACCGAGCTGCTGAACAGCGAGCAGCACTACGCCAACCTGGAAGGTGCCGAAGACGCTACTCCGGATATGGTGGATGCCATTATCGGGGAAGGTGCCAAGTTCTGTGAGCAGGTTCTGTCTCCGCTGAACCAGGTGGGTGACAAGGAAGGCTGTATCTGGAGCGAAGACGGTGTGAAGACACCGACTGGCTTCAAAGAAGCTTACCAGCAGTATGTGGAAGGCGGCTGGCCGTCCATGACCGCCGATCCCAACTACGGTGGCCAGGGACTGCCGCACTCTCTCGGTCTGGTCATGAGTGAAATGGTGGGCACCGCCAACTGGTCCTTTGGCATGTACCCGGGCCTGAGCCACGGTGCAACCAACACCATTGAAGAGCATGGTACCGAAGAGCAGAAACAGACTTACCTCACCAAGCTGATCAGCGGCGAGTGGACCGGCACCATGTGTCTGACCGAGCCGCACTGCGGTTCTGATCTCGGCACCCTTCGCACCAAGGCGGAGCCGAATGCCGATGGCACTTACGCTATCACCGGCACCAAGATCTTTATTTCTGCCGGTGAGCACGACATGGCCGAGAACATCGTCCATATCGTCCTGGCACGTCTGCCGGGTGCACCGGAAGGCACCAAGGGTATCTCCCTGTTCATCGTGCCAAAGTGCCTGCCGAACGAAGATGGCTCGGCCGGTGAGCGCAACGCCGTTTCCTGCGGTTCCATTGAGCACAAGATGGGTATCCACGGCAACGCCACTTGCGTGATGAACTTCGACGGCGCCAAGGGCTGGCTGATCGGGCCGGAGAACAAAGGCCTGAACTGCATGTTCACCTTCATGAACGTGGCCCGTATCGGTACCGCCATCCAGGGGCTGGGTGCCGCCGAGCTGGGCTTCCAGGGTTCACTTGCCTACGCCAAGGAGCGTCTGGCAATGCGTTCACTGAGCGGTCCGAAGAATCCGGAAGGTATTGCCGATCCGATCATTGTTCACCCGGACGTTCGTCGGATGCTGCTGACACAGAAGGCGGTTGCAGAAGGCGCCCGTGCCCTGATTTACCTGACGGCACAGCAGGCAGACGTTGTTCACAGCGGCAAGACCGAAGAAGAGCGCAAGGCGGCCGATGAGGCGCTGGGCTTCCTGACACCGATTGCCAAGGCGTTCCTCACCGAAATCGGTTACGAGGCAGCGAACCTTGGTATGCAGGTCTTTGGTGGTCACGGCTTTATCTCCGAGTGGGGCATGGAGCAGAACGTTCGTGACGCCCGTATCGGCATGATCTATGAAGGCACCACCGGTATTCAGGCGCTGGATCTGTTGGGCCGCAAGGTTCTGATGACCCAGGGCGAATCCCTGAAAGGCTTCACCAAGCAGGTGCATCTGTTCTGCAAGGAAAACGCGGAAGACGAGCAGCTGAAGGAATTCATCGAGCCGCTGGCGGCGATGAACAAGGAATGGGGCGAGCTGACCACCAAAATTGGTATGTCTGCCATGAAGAATCGTGAGGAAGTGGGCGCGGCCTCTGTGGACTACCTGATGTACTCCGGTTACGCAGTGTTTGCCTACCTGTGGGCCCGTATGGCCAAGGTTGCCCTGGACAAGATGGTTGAGGGTACCACTGAAGAGATGTTCTACAACGCCAAGATCCAGACTGCGCGCTTCTACTTCAAGCGTATGCTGCCCAGGGCCAAGGGCCACGCAGAAAGCATGCTGGCTGGCGCTGACAGCCTGATGGACATGCCGGAGGAAGCATTCGCCATCTAAGGCGCGGGCACCGAAGGACGGTTCCAGAGGACAGAAAGCCCGCGCTCCCCGGAGGCGGGCTTTTTTCATGAGTTGCGGTCCGCTTTTAGGGTAGAATAGGCGCCCATAAAAATAATCTTCAGCGGACACATAGCCCGAGCAGGTGTGACTGGCCCAGACTGAGGCCCTTTTGCCACCTGAACAGACTGACAGAATTTTTGGAGAGTTTTAGATGGCTGATTATCAGGCACCCCTACGTGACATGCGCTTTGTTCTGAATGAGGTTTTCGATGCCCCCGCACTGTGGGCCTCACTGCCCAAGGTTGCCGAGCATGTGGACCCGGAAACGGCGGACGCCATTCTTGAAGAAGCCGGCAAGATCAGCAGTGGTGTACTTGCGCCCCTGAATCGCGAAGGTGATGAGCAGGGCTGCAAATGGAACGATGGTGAGGTAACGTCTCCGGAGGGCTTCAAGGAAGCGTACCAGACCATCGTTGAAGGCGGCTGGAACGGTCTTGGCGGCAACCCGGACTTTGGCGGCATGGGCATGCCCAAGACCCTCGTCGCGCAGTTCGAGGAAATGATGCAGGGCGCCAACATGGCATTCGGGCTGGCCCCCATGCTTACGGCCGGCGCCTGCCTCGCGCTGGACGCCCACGGAAGTGATGAGCTGAAAGAAAAGTACCTGCCTAACATGTATTCCGGTGTCTGGTCCGGCGCCATGGATCTGACCGAGCCCCACGCCGGCACAGACCTCGGGATCATCCGCACCAAGGCGGAACCGAACGATGACGGCTCCTTCAACGTTACAGGTACCAAGATCTTTATCACCTGGGGCGAGCACGACATGGCGGAGAACATCATCCACCTGGTGCTGGCCAAACTGCCGGATGCGCCGAAAGGTCCAAAGGGCATTTCCATGTTCCTGGTACCCAAGTTCCTGGTGAATGACGATGGTTCCCTGGGTGAGCGCAACAGCTTCAGTTGTGGTTCCCTCGAGAAGAAAATGGGCATCAAGGGTTCTGCGACCTGCGTAATGAACTTCGATGGCGCCAAAGGCTGGCTGGTCGGCGAAGAAAACAAGGGTCTGGCGGCGATGTTCACCATGATGAACTACGAGCGCCTGGGCGTTGGTATCCAGGGCATTGGCGCTGCCGAAGCCTCTCTGCAAAGCGCTCGGGAATACGCCCTTGATCGTATCCAGAGCCGTGCACCGACCGGTGCCCAACAGCCTGAGAAGGCGGCAGACCCAATCCTCGTGCACCCGGATGTCCGGCGCATGCTGCTCACGATGAAAGGCTATGTGGAGGGCGGTCGTACTTTCTCAACCTACGTGGCCCAGTGGCTGGATATCGCCAAGTTTGCCGAGGATGATGAGCGTCGCAAACACGCTGAAGGTATGGTGGCGTTGCTGACACCGGTGGCCAAGGCATTTCTCACGGATCGCGGCCTCGATACCTGCATCATGGGTCAGCAGGTCTTTGGTGGTCATGGTTTCATCCGCGAGTGGGGGCAGGAGCAACTGGTTCGTGACTGCCGCATAACCCAGATCTACGAAGGAACCAATGGTATCCAGGCACTGGATCTGATGGGCCGGAAAGTGGTCGGCACCCAGGGCAAGCTTTACGAGCTGTTTGCCCAGGACGTCGCAAACTTCCTGGAGGAGAACAGTGGTAACGATCATCTGCGCCCGTTCCTTGAGCCGCTTGCTGCTGCGGTTGAGCGTCTTGATGACGTTACCGAGCACGTGATCAAACAGGCTGGCGATAACCCGAATGCCATTGGGGCAGCGTCTGTGGACTATCTGGATCTGTTTGGCCTGACCGCTCTGGGTTATATGTGGGCGAAGATCGTCAAAGCGGCTGCGCCCCAGGCGGATTCAGATACCTCCGGATTCTACAGCGGTAAACTGAAGACCGCGCGCTTCTACTTTGACCGCCTGCTGCCCAAGACCGTTTCACTGGCTGAAGGTATTCGCAGCGGCAGCGACTCCATGATGGCGCTGACGGCTGAAGAGTTCTGATTAGCCAGCAAGACTCAGGCACAAAAAAACAGGCCCTCGGGCCTGTTTTTTTATGGTTAATTGGTCAGCAGGGCAAGCTTCCCGGACTCTCAGAGTCGCTCCATTCTCTCCGGGTTGGTAATAAAGGGATTGGCACTACCCTGGATTTCGACAATGCGCCCGTGACGGGTCAGCTCGCTATCATCCGGCGGGTCCAGCCTGTTCCAGCCCTTGAACACCGCCGAGGAGCCAAGCCAGGGCAAATCATAGGTGTCCACCATGTAGGCCACCGTGCGCGCCACATCTCCCTTTACCCGCCCCGGGGGCTCAAAGAACTGGGCGCTCTGGCGAATGCCGCATTCGTCTTCGCTTACTGACGAGCCCAGGTCCTCGTAACGAGCGTTTCGCCGGCCCATCTCGGTCCGGCTGCGCACCGGTACCATGTTGTGCATGTCAGACGCGATCTGACGGTAGCGGTTATCCTGTTCACATTGACGCGAGGTGCCACAGTCGAGTGCGCTGCGGACATCGGCCAATGGATAGACATAACCGTCCGTCAGAACGAATCCTTTGCTTGTAAAGGCGGTGTTGCAGAAGAAGGAATTGCCGCCACTGGCGTAAAGGTCACCCCAGAAGTGATCGGTAACAACGGTTTTTGGATCACTGAACCGGGTATTCTGGCCAATCACGAGGGTAGTGGTGAGCAATAGGCCAAGTGCTGTGGGTATCAGTAAGAATCGTTTCATACGCCTTTTATACCTCGCAGTGTGTTCAAGCACCCTGTCAATTCGGGCCTCACTGGTCAGGATCTGATCAAGCGGGTCAAAACTATGACGCTTTGTTCACGGATACTGTGAAGTATGGCACAGAGGCTCCAAACCACGGAGCCTCCAGGCTAGAAATTTGTGGCGTAATGTTAACGGGTTAACAGTATTACTTCAGTTTGTTGCGGATGTTCTGGTAACCGGTTTTCAGGTCTTCGCCAAGTTTTGATGCGGTCTGACGAGCTTCCTGGGACGCGTTCTCGGCATCGTGCAGAACTTCATCGATCTTGCTTCTGAAACGATCCCAATCCTGTTCGAGATCCTCCCATTCGTCCTTAACGTCTTCACGGGCCAGATGCATCTGGACGCGCGCCTCATCCCGGTATTGTTTCACTTTTTCCGACAGCTTCTTGAGTTCTTCTTGAAGACTCATATCAAGCACCTCCTTGGATTGTTGGTGTGCTTACAATGCGCCCGATCGTAAAAAACTGTCAAGGGGCCGGCAGGGCCAACAGGGCACAACGAAGGCTGAGTTTGATTCAGATCAGGAACGGCCGGCGAGCAGGGCAGACATATCCCGCAAATAGTGCCAGGGGGAGAGGGAATCGAAGCCTTTCGCCGCGCGGTCGATCTGGCTGCACAGGGTGATGGCCTCATTCAGTTGGTTCCGGTTCAGCCGGCGAGCGGCCTGTTCCATTGCGCGGGCACGTTGCGGCTGGAATACGCCCCGTTTTTTCAGGAATGCGGCGGGATTTTCCGACTGGCCGGCCGCAGATTTCAACTCAAGCAGCAGGTTCAGATCCCGGCTGAGAACGGATAGCAAACCGAGCGGGTTTTCTCCCTCTTGCTGAAGCACAGTGATCATCTTGCCGGCGTGGGGCGCGCGGCCACTGATCAGCTCGGTCACGAGTTCAAAGCCATTGAATCGGGAACTGTCCTGGACCGCCTGTTCAACGGTTTCCTCATCAATGGTATTGCCGTTTGCGAGCAGTGACAGTCTGTCGAGCTCCTGGCTCGCGGCGAGCAGATTGCCCTCGAGGCGTTCGCTCATGATGGCCAGGGCACCCCGGGTCAGGCTGAGGCCGCGGTTGCTGGCCCTCTGCTGCAGCCAACCCTGGAACTTGTCGGCGTCGACGGGCCACACCGGTACGTGCACGCCCTTTCCCTGAAGCTCCTTGTACCATTTGCGGCGGGTTTCCGCCGCGTCCAGACGGGCACTGATGAGCACGAGGATGATATCGTCGGGAGGGTCGGCCAGGACTCGTTCCAGTACCGCGCGGCCGTCGCCCAGCTTGCCGGTTGGCAAGTGAATCTCGATGCGCCGTTTTTCCGCGAACAGGGACATGGCACTAAATTCCTCGCCAACGGCGTTCCAGTCCAGTTGGTGGTCAGCGTGAAAGGTCAGGCGGTCATGAAAACCGGCGTCTTTTGCGGCCTTACGAACCTGGTCACAACATTCCTGAACCAGCAGGGGTTCGTCCCCGGATATAAGATAGACGGGCGAGAGGCCCTTTTTTAGCAGCTGGGATAACTGGCCTGGATTGGTCTTCATGGCTGGCCTGTGGCTGGGGCGTCGGCTTCCTGTTCACGCTGGTAATCCGCCCGGATGGCGTTGATGCGTTGCGGGGTCAATGGTGCCAGCCGGAATATCACCTGCTGCGCAAGACGATCGTCCATTTGCTGGCGGAGGGTCTCTTCTTCCCGCTGTCTTGCCAGCACGTTGGTTTCGTCGTAGCGGTAACTCTCGCTGGTGGTCAGGCGTGTCGTGCCCACCATGGGAATCCGATCCGCGCTGATTACTTCTAGATCAACAGAGTGACGCAGCGTGTATTCCGCGGCTGCGGCCTGGGCGGTGATGGCACTTGCGCGACGGTCACGCTCGAAGTTCTTCAGACGCAGAATGTAGTCGGCCTCCGCCACTGGCGCCACACGGACCTTGCCCAGGTTCAGCTGTTCACGCAAGGAACGGCACAGCGTGTCGGGCACCTGTGAGGAGCAATCCACGGCAAGAGGCTCGAGGGCCGAAGAAACCGGTGGGGCACCCCGCAACTGGAACCCGCAACCACCAAGCAGCGCCGCTATTACAGCGGTCAGCATCAGGCGTGCTGACGATTTCAGAGCGGAGTGCCGGGACATATCAGTTAGCCACCACGTTCACCAGTTTGCCGGGGACCACGATAACCTTGCGCACCGTCGCTCCCTCAGTAAAGCGCATGACATTCTCGTTTTCCAGGGCCAGCTTTTCGAGGTCCGCCTTACTGATGTCTGCAGGCACGTCTTCTTTGGCCCGCACCTTGCCATTCACCTGCAGTACCACCTGGATCTGGCTGCGAACCATGGCGGCTTCATCGGCTTTTGGCCAGGGTGCATCAACCACGGGCTCCTGGTGGCCGAGCGCCTGCCAGAGGGTGTGGCAGATGTGCGGGACGATCGGCGACAGCACAAGCACTGCGGTGTCCAGCGCTTCCTGGCGTACCGCCCGGGTCTGGGGTTCGTCACCTTGCAGTTTGCCGACCTCGTTAAGCAGCTCCATCACCGAGGCAATGGCCGTGTTGAAGGTCAGCCGACGGCTGATGTCGTCACTGACTTTGGCAATGGTTTCGTGAGTCTTGCGTCGCAGGTTTTTCTGGTCATCGTTCAGGCTTGCCGCGTCCAGAGCGGGTGCCGGACCAGCGGCGGCGTGTTCGTTCACCAGACGCCAGACCCGCTTGAGGAACCTGTGTGCGCCTTCAACACCGCTGTCCGACCACTCCAGGGACTGTTCTGGCGGGGCCGCAAACATCATGAACAGGCGAACCGTATCGGCGCCGTGCTCATCAATAATAGCCTGGGGATCGATACCGTTGTTCTTGGACTTGGACATCTTGGTGACACCGCCGGAAACCACCGGCTCACCATCTTCCCTGTGTACTGCTCGAACGGGCTGACCCTTTTCGTCACGCTCGACGGTCACGTCGGCGGGCGAAATCCATACCTTGCCGCCTTTGCCATCGTCGCGGTAATAGGTCTCCGCCAGAACCATGCCCTGGCAAAGCAGCCGGTTGAATGGCTCTGAACTGGTTACCAGCCCGACATCCCGCAAGAGCTTGTGGAAGAAGCGGGCGTAGAGCAGGTGCAGGATCGCGTGTTCAATGCCACCGATGTACTGATCCACTGGCAACCAATAGTTGGCCGCGGACGGGTCCAGCATGCCCTGGTCGTAATTGGGGCTGCAGAACCGTGCGTAGTACCAGGAGGACTCCATGAACGTATCAAAGGTGTCGGTTTCCAGCGTCGCCGGCTGGCCGTTGAACTCCGTCTTGCACCACTCAGGGTCGGCCTTGATGGGAGACTGGACACCGTCCATTTCCACATCTTCCGGCAGACGTACCGGCAGCTTGTCATCGGGCACCGGCATCTCTGTGCCATCTTCCAGGGTCATCATCGGGATCGGTGCACCCCAGTAACGCTGGCGGGATACGCCCCAGTCGCGCAGGCGGTAGTTGACGGTGCGCTTGCCGATATTCTGTTCTTCCAGGTAGCTGGCAATCTCGTCGAAGGCTTCCTCGCTGGTCAGGCCGCTGTATTTGCCAGAAGACACCAGCGTGCCTTTTTCGGTAAACGCTTCTTCCTGCACATCAATCTCGCGGCCATCGCGGGCAGCAATAACCTGCTTGATGGGCAGCTTGTATTTGCGGGCAAACTCATGGTCCCGCTCGTCGTGGCCCGGAACGGCCATCAGGGCACCGGTGCCGTAGTCAGTCAGCACGAAGTTGGCGACCCAAATTGGGATATCTTCCTGGGTCAGCGGGTGAATTGCCTTGAAACCGGTGTCGATGCCGCGCTTTTCCATGGTGGCCAGCTCGGCCTCCGCGGTCTTGCTGTTTCGGCACTCCTCGACAAACTCAGCCACGTCCCGATGGCGCTCCGCCGCCTCTTTCGCCAGCGGATGCTCTGCGGCCACGGCCATGTAGCTCACCCCCATCAGGGTGTCGGGGCGCGTGGTGTAAACGGTCAGGCCACTGTCCCGGTCTTTCAGCGGGAAGGTCAGCTCGGTACCTTCAGACTTGCCGATCCAGTTGCGCTGCATGGTCTTGACCTGCTCAGGCCAGTCTTCCAGCTGGTCCAGATCGTTCAGCAGCTCTTCGGCGTAATCGGTAATGCGGATAAACCACTGGGGAATCTTCTTCTGTTCCACCAGGGCCCCGGAACGCCAGCCCCGGCCATCCACAACCTGCTCGTTGGCCAGAACCGTCTGATCTACCGGGTCCCAGTTCACCGTGGACATCTTCTTGTACACCAGCCCCTTTTCGTAAAGGCGTGCGAAGAACCACTGCTCCCAACGGTAATAATCCGGCTTGCAGGTAGCCAGCTCCCGGTTCCAGTCGTAACCAAAGCCCAACTGCTTGAGCTGGTTCTTCATATATTCGATGTTGGCGTAGGTCCACTTGGCCGGCGCGGTCTTGTTGGCAATGGCGGCGTTCTCGGCGGGCAGACCAAATGCGTCCCAGCCCATGGGCTGCATCACGTTCTTGCCCTGCATGCGCTGATAGCGGGAAATCACATCGCCGATGGTGTAGTTACGGACATGCCCCATGTGCAGCTTGCCACTGGGGTAGGGGAACATGGACAGGCAGTAGTACTTGGGCTTGCCCGGCTCTTCCTTGACCATAAAGGTCTTGTTCTCTTCCCAGAAATCACGGGCATTCTGTTCTACGTCACGGGGATTGTATTGCTCGTCCATTCCTGCCATTACCGAAATTACCTTGTGTGGAAAAATAAAAGCCTGTATCAAAAATCACGTCTGGAGCGAGCCGGACATTCTAACGCACACTAGCCTTTACAGGTAGTCTGCCAATTTTCTGTTCTTGTGCCAGACTTGCTGATATGGGGGTAGCGCTGGCGGCGATGACTCCCCGGGACACGCCGTGAATACGTCCGTGTAGGCTTGATCGCAGCATCCATGCTGCTCACAGTCCCGGGGAGTCATCGCCGCCAGCGCCCCAGGCATAAGCAGTGGAGTCGGCAGGTGTTTTCCCAAGGTTTGGGAGACGGGCTTCGACCTCTCTTTCCGGGACTGTCTGCAGCATGGATGCTGCAGTCAAGCGTACAGGGATGTATTCACAGCGTGTCCCGGAAAGAGAGGGCGCAGTCCGGCTCTTGCACCCAGATTTGCGGTATCAAGGAGTCAACATGACACAACCAGAAAGAAGTCATCTCTCAGGCAAGGCACTGGAAGTTTACGACCGTATGCTGGAGCGGGTAAAAACGCGTCTCCATGACCTGGAAGAAACATCGCTCCAGAACCTCGAAGAAGAGGTCCAGAAAGCGGTGGAGTTCGAGTACGAACTCGAGGAAATGACCCGGGATGAGGCAAACCTCCTGGGGGCTTATCTGCAGCGGGATCTTGAACACCTGCTGCATTTTGTCGAGGAGACTGGTGAAGGCCTGAGCGAATGGTTGCAGCTTGATATCGCGCTGCTGGAACACCAGTTGGCGGACAGTTTGTTCTCGGTTGCTGATAAAACCGTCGTCGACTTCCTGGAACTCAGACAGAAACTGGAAAACAAGGAAGTGGGCCAGTACATTTCAGGCGAGGTGGCCACTGCTGGCATGTTCCAGTGCCTGAACTGCGGGCACATGCGCTGCCTGACAGCCACCAGCCATCTGGAACCCTGTGAAGCCTGCGGCTCCCACTACTACGAGCGGGTTACGAGCCGCTGGCCGAAACAGGAGGAATAATCCGCTCCCGGACAAACACGATGAGAATAACTGCGAGGGTCAGGACCGGCCAGGAGCCAGTCTGCATGTAAGGCGTGCTGCCCGTGGCGGTGAACACCTCGCCGGTCAGGGTGGCGCGCTCGAACTGGGGGATGGTTTCGGTCAGTTCGCCCCGGTTATTGATGATCGCAGTCACGCCGTTGTTGGTGCCCCGGAGCATGTAGCGACCGGTTTCCAGTGCCCGCATTCTGGCAATCTGCAGATGCTGTAACGGCCCAATGGAATCGCCGAACCAGCCATCGTTGCTGATCGTGAGCAGCAGGCCCGCGCCCCGGGCATTAAAGGCAACAAAATCCGGATAGGCGACTTCATAGCAGATGAAGGGCATCACATTGACGCCATTGGCCTTGAGCGGATCCTGCCACTCCGGTCCCCGGCTGAAATCGCTCATGGGCAAATCGAAGAAACCAATCAGCCCCCGCAACACGCTCTGCAGTGGCACGTACTCCCCGAAAGGCACCAGCTTCTGCTTGTGGTAGATGCCCTCGCCGTTGCCGATGGCCATGATGCTGTTGTGAAACGTGAAATCTTCAATTCGGTCACTGAATCCGTACCAGGGTATGCCGGTAATCAGGGTGCTGTTGTCGCCCAGCTCTGCACTGATGTGATCGATGATCTTGCCAGCCTGATCCTGGGGAGTGGGAATGGCGGTTTCCGGCCAGAGGATCAGATCCGTGTCCCAATGGTCTTCGGTCATCCCCAGATAGGTGACGATCTGGTCCTTCAGGAACTCCGGGTCCCACTTGATCTGCTGGGGAATATTGCCCTGCATGGCGGCAAAGGATATAGGGTCTTCGCTCAGATCCGTCCAGTCGACACGGTTCATGGCCGGGGCAACCAGCCAGGGAATCAGGGCAACAACCAGCGTGACGCCCGCAGCCACCGGTTTGAGGCGCTTCAGCAGCCACCAGCCGCCGTAAAGCGCGGCACCGGTGGCAGCAATCCAGAACGTGATGCCATGCACGCCGGTCAGAGGTGCCAGCCCGGCGAGCGGGCCGTCCGTGTGTGCTGTGCCCAGATACAGCCAGGGAAAACCGGTAAGCAGCCAGCCCCGAAGCCAGTCGCCAAGTATCCAGATAGCGGGAAACAGGATCAGACGCCGGGCGGCACTCTCCTTGGCAAGCTTGCCCCAGAACCAGAACGCCAGACCGTGGAACAGCGCCAGCCCTGCAACAAAGAGAACCGTCAACAAAACGGCAATCGGAATGGCGGTATTACCGTGTTCGCTGATACTGACGTAGACCCAGCTGGCGCCGCTGCCGAACAGCCCCAGGCCAGTAAGCCAACCGGCCCGGAAGAGCTTCTCTGGAGCCAGCGGAACCGTCACGAGGAGAATAAGAAGGACTGAAACCGGTCCCAGCCACCAGAGGTTGAACGGTGAAAAGGTCAGGGTTTGCATGGCGCCGGCAACCAGAAGGGTTGCCGCGCCAAGTAATGCGTTTGAGGAAAGCGGGGTCTTCAGCGCTCTGGTATTTTTCGCGTCACTGTTCACTTCGGGTTACCTGCAGCAGACGGATTACACGGTTATCGGCGTTGGCAATGGTAAAGCGCAAACCGCCGAATTCAACCGATTCGCCCCGTCTGGGCAGGTGTCCGAATTCCTTGAGAACCACGCCACCGATGGTGTCGAATTCCTCTTCGTCCAGTTCGGTCTCGAAGAATTCATTAAAATCATCAATGGGTGTTACCGCTTTTACGGCATAGCTGCCATCGCCCCGGGCCTTGATGTGGGTCTCTTCATCAAAATCATGCTCATCTTCGATTTCGCCCACAATCTGTTCCAGCACGTCTTCAATGGTGATCAGGCCGGCCGTACCACCGTATTCGTCGACCACAATCGCCATGTGGTTACGGTTTTCCTTGAATTCCTTGAGCAACTGGTTCAGACGCTTGCTCTCGGGCACGAAGGTGGGCGGGCGCAGGATTTCCCGGATACGGTTCCAGTTCAGATCATTGTTCAGGGCCAGGGGAAGCAGATCTTTGGCCAGAAGAACGCCAATCACATCGTCCTGGCTGTCCCCGATGACCGGGAACCGGCTGTGTGCGGAATCCATGATTTCACCCAGAAACTCTTTGGGCTCCTGGGAGGCCTTGACGGTGACCATTTGCGAACGGGGGATCATGATCTCATCCACCCGCATGTCGATCACCTGCATGGCACCTTCGATGATGCTCATGGCATCAACATCGATGATGTTCTGGGACTCGGCGTCCCGCAGGATTTCCAGCACGTCCTCGACGGACTCAGGCCCGCTGGAGAAGGCCTGTGATATACGTTCCAGCCAGGACTTTCCGCCCTGACTGCGACTCGACTGATCGTCGCTCATGAGTCTTGTTCCGTTTCCTCTGCTTCGTAGGGATTGCCAAATCCAAGCTGCGCCAGCAGCCGGATTTCGAGGGCTTCCATGACCTCGGCATCATCGTCTTCAATATGATCAAAACCCTGGAGATGCAACATGCCGTGCACCACCATGTGCGCCCAGTGGGCGACCAGGTTTTTTTCCTGTTCCATGGCCTCTTTCTCGACAACCGGTGCACAAATCACCAGATCTCCGGCCAATGGCACCGTTATACCGGCTGGCGCCTCAAATGGGAAGGACAACACGTTGGTCGCGTAGTCCCGCCCACGGTACTGATGATTCAGGGCCTGGCTTTCTTCGGTTCCGACAATACGGACCGTCACCTCGGACGGATCCTCGCCCTGCCAGGCAAGTTGCGCCCATTTTTGAACCTGCGTCTCCGAAGGTATTCCTGGCGCCTCAAAAACCTGCTGAAAATCCACAGTCAGCTTATTCACTGGCCCGTCGCACTCCCGTCGTCAAAGGAATCGTAGGCTTCAACAATCCGCTGTACCAGCGGGTGCCGAACAACGTCCTTTGCTTCGAACCGTGTGAACCCAATACCTGATACCTTGCTCAGAACCCCGGCAGCGTGAATAAGCCCCGAATTCTGACCCCGTGGCAGGTCTACCTGAGTGGTGTCGCCGGTAATCACAGCCGTGGAGCCAAAGCCGATCCGGGTCAGAAACATCTTCATCTGCTCCCGGGTGGTGTTCTGGCTTTCGTCCAGAATGATGAATGAGTTGTTCAGCGTCCGGCCGCGCATGAACGCCAGCGGCGCAATCTCAATCACGCTTTTCTCAATCAGCCGGGTAACCTGGTCAAACCCAAGCATTTCATAGAGAGCGTCATACAGCGGACGCAGGTATGGGTCGACCTTTTGCGCGAGGTCGCCGGGAAGAAAACCAAGCTTCTCGCCGGCCTCGACCGCGGGCCGAACCAGCAAAATCCGCTTCACCTGCTCGTCTTTCAGTGCTTCAACGGCACAGGCCACCGCCAACCAGGTCTTGCCGGTACCCGCCGGCCCAATCCCGAAGTTGATATCGTGGGTGCGGATATTGTGCACATACTTCTGCTGATTCGCGCCCCTCGGCTTGGCCTGAAGCTTGGGGGTCTTGATGACCGTCACAGCGCCATCGTAGGGCACGTCTTCGGGCAGGCGTTCAAAACCGGTTTCCCGGATAAACAGATGCACGGTATCCGGAGGAAGGTCATCGGTAGCCTCGGTTTCCCGATAAAGATGCCGGATAACCTCAACGGCCGCCGCCACATGCTCGGTCTCACCCTCAACTCGGAAATGATGGCCGCGCCTGCCGACTTTCACGTGCAGGCGTTTTTCAATCATTTTCAGGTTTTCATCAAACTGGCCACAAAGCGTCGCCAGCCGGCGCTGGTCCACCGGGTGCAGGTCAAATTGTCTGTGATCGTTGGCGTTCAAAAGTGCTCCGTTTTGGTTTGGGAGAACGAGTATCTGATGTTGGTGAAACGGGCAAGGGCCGGAAGGTGTTTCCAAAAAGCGCCCGTAAATACGTCCCTGTAGGGCTCGGTCGCGCCATCCCTGGCGCTCCACGTTTTTGGAAACACCTTCCGGCCCTCGCCCTGATCATTCTATGTGCAGGCCCGAATGCTAAAAAACAAGTAGATCGGAGTAGCTGGAGGCGTAATCCGACTGGTTTCTTCGTTACAGGCATGTTGCTCGATTACGAATTCGTCCAATCCAACCTACGAATGCGGAGCATAAACTGGGCAGACGGCTCTGGGGCCTACGGAGAGTGGTGGGGCTCCCCTCCCAAAAATGTCGGCGGCCAAGGATGGCCGACGCCAAGCGCACATGGGCGGAGCAAACGCTTTAGAAGCGAAGCTTCGCGTGCCGCGGAGCGACAGCAATCTACGATTGCTGGCTGGACCCGCTTGCGGGTGCTCGTAGCGTTTTTTGGGAGGGGAGCCCCACCACTCGCCAAACTCCAAACCCAAGACGAATAGGATCCGAGCTTTAGTAAAACTCCGAATTCACGGGCACACCGCGAAGTGAGTTGGGATAGGCCTCCACAATATCGACATCAATAAAGTGCCCAACAACCTCCGGATTCTCATGCCGGAAATTCACAATCCGGTTGTTCTCGGTACGCCCCGCATACTCACCAGGGTCTTTCTTGGACAAGCCAGTCACCAGAATCCGCTGAGTAGAACCCACCATCTTGCGGCTGATGTCCATCACGTTCTGGTTCAGGCGATCCTGCAGGATGCTCAGCCGCTGTTTCTTGATGTCCATCGGCGTATCGTCCGGCAGATCTGATGCCGGCGTGCCGGGCCGTGCGCTGTAAACGAAGCTGAAGGACATGTCGAAGCCGATGTCGTTGATCAGCTTCATGGTGTCTTCAAAGTCCTTCTCGGTTTCGCCCGGGAAGCCGATGATGAAGTCGGACGAAAAGCTGATGTCCGGGCGGATCTTGCGAAGGCGGCGGAGTTTGGATTTGTACTCCAGGGCTGTATGGCCGCGCTTCATGGCCGCCAGAATACGGTCGGAACCGCTCTGAACTGGCAGGTGCAGATGGCTGACCAGCTCCGGAACGCGCTCATAGACCTCAATGAGAGCATCAGAGAACTCCACCGGGTGCGATGTGGTGTACCGGATCCGGTCGATGCCATCAATGGTTGCGATCAGCTCGATCAGCTCCGCCAGGTCCATGTTGTCGCCGTCGTGGGTTTCGCCACGGTAGGCATTCACGTTCTGGCCCAGCAGGTTAACCTCGCGAACACCCTGGCTGGCGAGGTGGGCCACTTCAGCGATGACGTCATCAGCCGGGCGGCTGACTTCTTCCCCGCGGGTATAGGGCACCACACAGAAGGTGCAATACTTGCTGCAGCCTTCCATGATTGAAACAAACGCGGAAGGGCCGTCTGCGCCGGGCTCGGGCAGGTTGTCGAATTTTTCGATTTCCGGGAAGCTGACGTCCACCACGCCAACACCGTTACCCTTGGCGCGCACTTCGGTAATCATGTCCGGCAGGCGATGCAGAGTCTGGGGGCCGAAGACCATGTCCACGTAGGGTGCGCGGTCAATGATCGCCTGGCCTTCCTGGGAAGCCACACAGCCACCCACGCCGATGATCATTTCCGGCTTTTTGCTTTTCAGCTTTTTCCAGCGGCCAAGCTGGTGGAACACCTTCTCCTGGGCTTTTTCCCGAATGGAGCAGGTGTTCAGCAGCAGGATGTCGGCGTCATCGGGTGAATCGGTCATTTCGACGGTTTCACCGGTTTTGAGCAGGTCTGCCATGCGGGCAGAGTCATACTCGTTCATCTGACAGCCGTGGGTTTTGATGTACAGCTTCTTGGCCATGGGTCTCACGTAATCTGATGGATGTTGCGCCGGGAACTGGTTTTTGAAACGGGGCGCCAGCAAAAAGGAACTGCGTATTATAACGGGGTGCTTAAACTTCAACCACCTTTGTCTCGGCTAGTTGCTAGTCCGCTTGTGGTATTATTTTTGGTTCTTTAAATCGACAATCAAGCCCGAACACGATCATGACCCCCGAACGCCTCGCCCGAATCAAACAAACCCTGAACACCCGGCAGCCGGACCTGAGCGTCCTAACCGACCAGGTCCACAAGCCCCGGAATCTGTCCGCCATCATCCGCTCCTGCGATGCGTTTGGCTTGGCGAACATGCACGTGGTCTGGCCAAAAGAAGGCTTCCGGGCATTTCGCAAAACCGCCGGTGGCAGCTACAACTGGGTAACAACCCACACCCACCGGAGCATGGACGAAGCGATCGAGAGTCTGAAAGGGCAGGGCAACAAGCTCTATGCGGCGCAGCTCTCCGACCGGGCTATCGATTTCCGGGAGGCAGACTACACGGTGCCCTGTACCGTGATCATGGGTAACGAGGTTGATGGCGTCAGCCCCGATGCGGCGGCCCAGGCCGACGAGCACATCGTGATTCCGATGATGGGCATGGTGGAGTCGCTCAACGTCTCTTCGGCCTGCGCGATTATCCTGTCCGAAGCGCAGAGGCAGCGAAAATTGGCCGGCATGTTCGACCAGCGTCGGTTGCCAGACGACGAGTATAACCGTCTACTGTTCCGCTGGTGCCAGCCCACGGTTAAACGCTACTGTGACGACCGCAACCTGCCGTACCCGCCGATAAACCCGGAAACGGGTGAGTTGGTCGACGGTGTGGGCTGGATGCAGGAAGTAAGAAAGTTAAGGGCGAATCGCCCGCGGTGGGATGACGAACCCAAAGTCACCGCAGATGAGCAATAAAAAGAAAATTACTCTTCTGTGAGATCGGTCCGGGGGTGGGAGGTCTTTTCTGTCGGGAAAAGATGTCTGAGCGAAGCGAGTTGCTTTTCCCAGAAGAAAAGGCCTCCCACCTCTGGACCAGCCCCCAAATCGAGCAGGCTACTTAGCAAAAGCTAGAGCCCATCACTCCTCGCGAGCCTCAAGATACCGCTGAAGCTGCTCCCGCAAAGCCTTGGGAAGCCGGGTAATCGTCAGGGCATCTTTGTCACGGTCGTAGTAAACCGCCTGATTTACCAGGTCGGAAGAGAAGGACACGCTCATTCCGCCTCCCGAGCCTGCAATCCGTACCAACTTTTTCACTTTCCGATGGTCCGGGTGCAGCACGCCGCTTTCCGGCAGTTCAGCAGTTTTTGAGGCAAACTCCTTGAAGCGTTGCGGCTCACTCTCGTCTAGGTAGCCGGACAATGCCTCGATTTCGACCGGCTCGCCCAGGGCATGCTGCTCCTTACAGAACTCATAGGCCTTGTTGCGAACCTCTCCGGCTTTCTCGGGCTCGGAGGACTTGGCAAAAGCTTCCACCGCATCCAGGAAGGTCATGGTTTCCTTTTCCACATCCACCTGATTGGTAAACCCGCACAAACGGATAAACAGCTCTCCTGGCTCGCCGGTGCCGCGGCCGTGGACCAGTGTCAGGTAGTTTTCCGCCGGGTTGTTGCCGCGCCAGTCGTCCAGCTCAATGCGAACCGCCAGATTCAGTCTGGACAAACTCAGCACATCCGTAGCATCCAGTGACTCACGGCCATCAAACCGCATGGCGCTGTCGTTCTCCAGGATAAAGAGATAAACCACCTCTGAGTCGGCCAGTGCGTCATGCACGATCATCAGGTGGCCATCAAACTCCTCCTGGCTGCCGGTCAGCAGCTCCTGCCACTGCCCGAACAGGCGATCGGTCATGGCGCCGAAGGTTTGCCTGTCTTCCAGGTAGTCTTTCAGCCAGGCACTGAGCGGGCACTCACCCAGGTCCTCGGAAAACCGTCCGTATTTCTTGCCGGGCTTGCTGTTAAACAGCCGCTTCATCTGCTTGTGCAGGCCCTCGTAGTCGCCACCGGGCTCCCTCAGAGAGTCTCCGGCACTGAGATGGGCTGCCTGGTCCGGCTGGAAATGCGTAAAAAAGGCAGACCTCAGGTGTTTGATTGCCATGGTTAATTACCCTGTTGCCGTTGTCCTGACTGAAAGGCCTCCATGATGAGCGTTTCATCGGGATGGTAAAGCCAGTCAAATCCAATGGGTTGCGCAGTGAGTGATATGGGAGAGAAGGCCATAGTCCAAGGAGCGGCAGCTTATTATGAAAAACGCGGAAATCCAAATTTCCACCCATCCTGATGCATTATCGTTCAAAGCCGATTTTGACACGTGAGAATTCCGCAATATCGCCTTTTCAGCTCTGAAGCCGCCTTCGGGACCCGCACTTTGACTGCTCCATGTCTGTGCCTGTGCCTGAATAAGGGGCAGTTTTCAGGCTTGGCAGGGCTACCCCGCAGAGGTTGGGAAAGGGTCGGAAGCGCCAGAGTAAAGGCCTGAACAAGAATTGGCGCAATCCATGCTTATGGTTCAGGTCAGCGGGAAGAGTCGCGTTGTGTCGTGCGACACAATTCTCGTGGAATAAGTCACTCAAGCAAAAGCGCTTATTGGCCCGGAGATTTCTTCGGTTCAATAGGCGCTTTTTTTTTTGGCAAATGGCCAGTGAGGCGGCTCGGAATTTTTCTTCGGTCTCCTCTTGACCAGTCAGTTTAACAGAAACGGAGAACTGCGATGCAATGTGTAATGAAAAAGGCCGGATTGGCGATAGCGATTGCCCTGATGGGTGGCTCGGTGCAGGCCGCACAGACCGGGTTTCATGAAGCCCTGAGTAAGGGCGAGGTATACGGAGATCTTCGCTTGCGTTTCGAACAGGTGCAACAGGACAATGCACTCAGGGACGCGGAAAGCGTAACTTTGCGAACCCGCCTTGGCTATCGTACTGCGGATTACAATGGGTTATCCGGGCTTGTCGAGTTTGAGGACGTTCGGAACGTGGCTGGGCTTGACGACTACAACGACACGCTGGGGAAGAATCCAAATTACTCTGTTATTGCCGATCCCGAGACAACAGAGCTGGACCAGGCTTACCTTCAGTACAGGTTCGGAGATATAACCGGTCGGTTGGGGCGTCAGGTGATAACTTACGACAATCACCGGTTTATTGGCGACGTTGGCTGGCGCCAGGATCGCCAGACGTTTGATGCGGCCCGCCTGACTTACACCCCGTCAACCAACCTCGCAATCGACTACGCCTTCCTGAGTCAGCGCAACCGCATCTTTGCCGAGAGCCAGGACCTGCCATCCAAGGATCACATAGTCAACGTTGCCTACCAAACACCCCTCGGCAAGCTGACCGGCTATGCCTATCTGCTGGAAATTGATGAAGGCGTTGACAACTCGCTCGACACCGTCGGGCTTCGTTATGTTGGCGGGTATGACCTTGAGCCGCTGGGGATAATCTACGAAGCCGAATATGCGATCCAGGAGGCAGAATCGGGCGGTGCTGATTTTGATGCCGAGTATTACAAACTGAATGCGGGCATTGATATCGCGGGCGTCATTGTTTCAGCGGGACTTGAAGTCCTTGGGTCGGATAATGGCAACTACGGCTTCTCTACACCACTGGCAACCCTGCACGGTCAGAACGGCTGGGCTGACCAGTTTCTGAACACCCCGCTGGTCGGGTTGGAAGACGCGTCGCTCAGCGTAAAGGCACCCGTGGCGGGCGGCGGCCTGACCCTTAAATATCATGACTTCAGGGCCAGTGACTCGCCTGGCGGTGCCAGTGACTTGGGTAGCGAGGTTGATGTGGTCTATCAGCGCAAGTTTGCGGAGAACTACTCAGCAGGTATTAAATACGCTCGCTACATGGCCGGAGATGCAGCAACCGGAAAAGTGGATACTGACAAGCTCTGGCTGACTCTGGCCGCCAAGTTCTGAGGCTGATATCCGAAAAAAAGCCCCGGCGGCGTCCACTGCCAGCGGGGGCCTTTCATCCGTCATTCGGCTCAGATTCGCTTGTTGCGCACCAGGTCTTGCACCAGTTTGCTGACCGCGCCTGCGATTTCTTCACTGTCGTCTGCGCAGATGGAAGCCGAGGCGATGTCCGAGCCGAGCTTTGCCGCAATCGCGATGACGCCGTGGGCGCTGATGACCTGTGCGAAGCGGCGGCGATCATCGACAGTGCCGGCGTTGTCTTCGCTGAGCACGATGGACGTTTTACCCTGATCAAACAGCGCCCGTTCCAGGGACAAGGCCAGGGCCGCTGCCTGCTTGCCATTGCACGCGATGATGGCAGGCTTCTGGGCCAGACGACGCCGGCGCTCGTCAGCGCTGACCGGGTCCAGCGATTCCACCGTTTCCGAGGTTCCTGCGATCATGCCCGCGCCGATGGTCACGTTGCTCAGCCGGTCGATAACGATAAAACTGCCGGTTGCGTGGTTGTTGGGATAAGGATCGAACGCAACGGGTTGGCTCAGGGTCAGTTCGCACAGGCCGATTTCGTTCAAGTTCAGTTCCGGAGGGTTTTCCCGTTTTTCCAGCGTGTTTACGTCTGTCTGATGCTGAATCTTTCTCACCGTGGCCGATGAGAAGGTGGGGCCCAGCTTGATGTCATAGAGGCGACCGGTTTCCAGCGGCGCGTCGGTCATCCAGACGATGTTGGCGAGGAAACGGTTGCCCACTTCAGGCTCATCTTCCGCTTTTACCAGCATGTCGCCACGGCTGACGTCGATTTCGTCGGTCAGCGTGAGGGTGATCGCCTGGTCGATATAGGCTTCTTCAAGGTTGCCGTCGAAGGTTACCACCTCTTTCACCGTGCTGGTGCGCCGGGAGGGCAGCGCCATGATTTTCTCGCCCGGGCGGATCACGCCGGAGGCGATGGTGCCGCAGAAGCCGCGAAAGTTCAGGTTCGGGCGGGTTACGTACTGAACCGGGAAGCGGAAATGCTCCAGGTTCTTGTCCCGACCGACTTCCACGGTTTCCAGGATTTCCATCAGCGGCTGGCCGGTGAACCAGGGGGTGTGCTCGCTCTTGTTCACCACGTTATCGCCTTCCAGGGCGGAAATCGGCACGAAGCGGATGTCCTTCAGGCCCAGTTTGGCGGCAAACGCCAGATAGTCGTCCCGGATCTCGTTGAAGCGCTCTTCGCTGAAATCCACCAGATCCATCTTGTTGATGGCGACCACAATGTGGCGGATGCCCAACAGCGAGGCAATGTAGGAATGCCGGCGGGTCTGGGTCAGCACACCGTGGCGGGCATCGATCATCAGGATCGCCACCTGCGCCGTGGACGCGCCGGTGGCCATGTTGCGGGTATACTGCTCGTGGCCCGGAGTGTCGGCGATGATGAACTTGCGCTTGTCGGTGGAGAAATACCGGTAGGCAACATCAATGGTGATGCCCTGTTCGCGCTCCGCCTGCAGGCCGTCTACCAGCAGGGCCAGGTCCAGCTTCTCGCCGGTGGTGCCCATCTTGGCACTGTCGGTTTTCAGGCTGGCCATGTGATCTTCATAGATCATCTTGGTGTCATGCAGCAGGCGACCAATCAGCGTGCTCTTGCCGTCGTCCACGCTGCCGCAGGTGAGCAGGCGCAGGAGTTCCTTGTTTTCGTGCTGTTTCAGGTAGGCCTGAATATCTTCCGCAATCAGATCAGACTGGTGTGACATCTTAGAAGTACCCTTCCCGCTTTTTCTGTTCCATGGAGCCGGCTGAATCATGGTCGATAACGCGACCCTGACGCTCGGAACTGGTGGCCAGCAGCATTTCCTGGATGATCTCCGGCAACGTGGTGGCTTCGGATTCAATGGCGCCGGTTAACGGGTAGCAGCCGAGGGTGCGGAAGCGGATGGATTTCATCATCGGCTTCTCGCCTTCTTTCAGCGGCATTCGGTCATCGTCCACCATGATCAGGGTGCCGTCGCGCTCAACCACCGGGCGCACCGCGGAGTAGTAAAGGGGAACGATCTCGATATTTTCCAGGTAGATGTACTGCCAGATATCCAGCTCGGTCCAGTTGGACAGCGGGAATACCCGAATGCTTTCGCCCTTGTTGATCTTGCCGTTGTAGATGTTCCAGAGTTCAGGACGTTGGTTCTTGGGGTCCCAGCGGTGGTATTCGTCGCGGAAGGAATAGACACGCTCCTTGGCACGGGATTTTTCTTCGTCCCGGCGGGCGCCGCCGAACGCCGCATCAAACTTGTACTTGTCCAGGGCTTGCTTGAGGGCCTGGGTTTTCATTACGTCGGTGTGCTTGGCACTGCCGTGAGTGAATGGGCCAATGCCCTGTCTGATGCCGTCCTCGTTCTTGTGAACGATCAGGTCCAGACCGTATTCCTTCACCTTGCGGTCCCGGAAGTTGATCATATCCCGGAATTTCCAGGTG
This sequence comes from Marinobacter flavimaris, assembly GCF_045057155.1. NCBI lineage: Bacteria > Pseudomonadati > Pseudomonadota > Gammaproteobacteria > Pseudomonadales > Marinobacteraceae > Marinobacter > Marinobacter flavimaris. The sequence continues at coordinate 2,177,971 of NZ_CP171359.1, read as the reverse complement.
GTGTCCACGTGCATGAGAGGGAAGGGCGGTTTACCCGGATAAAAGGCCTTGCGGGCCAGGTGCAGCATTACCGCGGAGTCCTTGCCGATGGAATACAGCATTACCGGATTGTCGAACTCGGCTGCCACTTCCCGGATGATGTGGATGCTTTCCGCTTCCAGCTGTTTCAGGTGCGTGAGGTTATATGTGGTCATGATAATCCGTTGCCGCCGTGCGGGCCGTGTTGGCTGTGCGAATGAATACGGCAACTATACCAGAGGGGGTAAGGGCATAAGAAGACGCCCAACTAGAAATTGGCGTTATAACAATATAGCAGTGGCAGGCTCTGACCGTGAGTGAGCAGACGGTGACGTTCAGGCCGGATTGCGGGAGTCGGCCAGCAACTTGGCAACGTAGCGATCGACGTAATCGAAGCCGTTACCTTCAAACTCAGCGAACTGGATGCCCAGCTGAAATTCGTCCCTTGCGATGCGTCGCATGTGAACGATGTTGCCGTCGGCAATAATGGAAACCGGTTGCGTTGCAACCACCGGCACGGAGAATCGGGTCTTCACGGCAATCCAGTGTCCTGGAGCCGGGGCCTTTTGCTCGGGAATGAGTTGTTTCACCGTTTCCTGATTACAGGAAATCATAACGCCCGTGCGGGAGAGATTGGATACCGAACAGGTCAGGCAGCAGCCGTCCGATTTCTCAATAGTAATGTCGGTGGCTACGTCCACTCGCTGTTGGTTGCGCAAATTCAATTTGGCGGCGACAGGTTTCATGTTGACTCTTCTGGCGTGTCTGGTTGCGAATGATGCTGCCTTTCCCATAAATCCCTTCCAGAAAAACACTTAAACGCATGATAAGCGAATGAAAGTGTAGTTGTTTACTTTGTGATCAGCAAGAAGCCTGCCGCCTATAGTGGCAGATTTGTTAAATCTTTCTGAACAAGACGTCACAAATTTTGACGTCCGTCAGTTTCCATCCGTTCCAATACTCGTCGGACTTTTGCTGCAGGCGGTCCCTGAGCTGGTGTAAAATATAGCCCTTCATTCATTTGTGGGCTCGCGCTGAGCTCCGGGAATTCCAAGCCTTCTATGACAGATAACACCCAGACCCCTGCCTCGTCCGGCAACGGCAAAGTCGGTTTCATCAGCCTCGGTTGTCCCAAGGCTCTCGTCGACTCCGAGCGCATTCTCACGCAGCTCAGGCTGGACGGCTACGATGTTGTGCCGACCTATGACGACGCTGACATTGTTGTGGTCAACACCTGCGGATTTATCGATGCCGCCAAACAGGAGTCGCTGGATGCGATCGGTGAGGCCATCAGCGAGAACGGCAAGGTGATTGTCACCGGTTGTATGGGTGTAGAGGCCGACAAGATTCGCGATACTCACCCTGGTGTTCTGGCGGTTTCCGGCCCCCACGCCTATGAAGAAGTGGTCGGCGCGGTTCACGAGTTCGTTCCGCAGAAAAAGCAGCACGATCCGTTCACCGATCTGGTTCCGCCGCAGGGAATCAAACTGACCCCCCGGCACTACGCCTACCTCAAGATCTCCGAAGGTTGTAACCATCGCTGCACCTTCTGCATCATCCCCTCCATGCGCGGTGATCTGGTCAGCCGGCCCATTGGCGATGTAATGGACGAAGCCCAGCGCCTGGTGGATGCCGGTGTAAAAGAGCTGTTGGTCATCTCCCAGGACACCTCCGCCTACGGCGTCGACACCAAATACCGCACCGGCTTCTGGCAGGGGCGGCCGCTCAAGACCAAGATGCAGTCACTGTGTGAAGCGCTCGGCGAAATGGGCGTGTGGGTTCGCCTGCACTACGTTTACCCCTATCCCCATGTCGACGACATCATTCCGCTGATGGCCGAGGGAAAAATCCTGCCGTACCTGGACATCCCGTTCCAGCACGCCAGCCCGAGAGTACTCAAGGCCATGAAGCGCCCGGCCCACGACAGCAAAACTCTGGAGCGCATCCGCAAATGGCGTGAGATCTGCCCCGAGCTCACCATCCGCTCCACCTTCATCGTCGGCTTCCCCGGTGAAACCGAGGAGGACTTCCAGTACCTGCTGGACTGGCTCGACGAGGCTCAACTGGATCGTGTTGGCGCGTTCAAATACAGCCCGGTGGAAGGCGCCAAAGCCAACGAACTGGAAGGTGCGGTTCCCGAGGAAGTCAAAGAAGAGCGCCTGGCCCGTTTCATGGAAAAACAGGCAGAGATTTCAGCAGCCCGCCTACAGGCCAAAATCGGCCAGACGATTGATGTGCTGATTGACGAGGTCGACGAGGAAGGCGCCATTGGTCGCTCCAAGGCAGACGCGCCGGAGATTGACGGTATGGTTTACCTTAACGACGAGACCGACCTTGTTCCGGGTGAGATTGTTCAGGCGGTTGTTGAGCATGCCGATGAGCATGATCTTTGGGCTCGGCTTCTTTGATGGCTTCCGGCTTGGGCACCTAGCCTGCCGAATTTGGGGGTAGGCCTCGGCGGGGTGTGCCTCCCAAAAACCGCTACGAGCACATCCATGTGCGCTTGGCGTCGGCCATCCATGGCCGCCGACATTTTTGGGAGTCACACCCCGCCAAGGCCTCAGAATCTTCAGGGATAGGGAGCAATCGGGCCGGATAAACAAGGTCAGTAGGTCGGATCAGGTGAAGCCGTAATCCGACCTATCATTTTGTTTTGATGGCCTGTCTTCGCGAGGGCACGCCGCCAGCTCGAGTGCCGTGGTGGGTAGAGCCTCCCAAAAATCTGGAGCGCCAGGGATGGCGCGACGAAGCCCTACAGGGATGTATTCACGGGCGTTTTTTGGGAGGCTCTACCCACCATGGCAGTCCCCCCAAGCTAGCAGGCTAGGGCCGCAGTCAGAAACCACGACCCAAGCCAAAAGGGTCACCCCCCAAGCTTGCGAACAAGAATCTCATTAAACAGCTTGGGATTCCCCTGACCTTTGGAGGCCTTCATCAGAGGCCCCATGAAACCCCCAAGCATCTTCTTGCGCTTCTTCGGGTCTTCCTCGTTCTGATACTGCGCCACCTGATCCGGCATGCCCGCCAGAACCTCGTCTACCATGGCTTCCAGGGCGCCGGTGTCAGACACCTGCTTCAGCCCCTTGGCATCGATGATGGCGTCAACGCTGTCGTTCTCACCGGACCACAGCGCCTCGAACACCTTCTTTGCGCCGGCGGATGAAATCGTATTGTCGGCAATCCGTACCACCAGATCGCCCAGCTGAGCACCGCTGATGGGCGAATCGGCAACCGATTTCTCCTCTGCATTCAGGCGCGCAGAGAATTCGCCCTGGATCCAGTTGGCGACCAGCTTTGCGTCTTTGCCCTGGCTGGCCGCTTCTTCAAAGAACGTGGCCAGTTTTGAGTCGCCGCTGAGCAGGCTGGCGTCGTAGTCGTTCAGGCCGTAATGGTCCATAAAGCGGACTTTGCGGGCGTCCGGCAGTTCCGGGAGACTGTTGCGGGCTTCTTCAATGAAGGAATCATCGATTTCTACCGGCAGCAGGTCCGGGCAGGGGAAGTAGCGGTAGTCGTTGGCTTCTTCCTTGGTGCGCATGGAGCGGGATTCGTCACGGTCGCCGTTATACAGGCGGGTTTCCTGCACGATGCTGCCGCCGTCTTCCAGAACGTCCATTTGCCGCTCAACTTCGTGGGCAATGGCCTGCTCCATGAACCGGAACGAGTTCAGGTTCTTGGTTTCGGTACGTGTGCCCAGAGTGTCGGACCCCTTCGGTTTCAACGAAATATTCACGTCGAAACGCATGGAGCCTTGGGACATGTCGCCGTCGCAGATGCCCAGGGATGTCACGATGCTGTGCAGCTTCTTCGCGAAGGCGACGGCTTCTTCCGCGTTGTTCATATCCGGTTCGGTGACCACCTCAATGAGCGGTGTGCCGGCCCGGTTGAGATCCACGCCGGTCATGCCGTGGAAATCCTCATGCAGGGATTTGCCGGCATCCTCTTCCAGGTGGGCGTGGTGAATGCGAACGCGCTTGGTCTCACCGTTCGGCAGATCAATGTCCACGAAACCGGGGCCGACAATCGGGCGCTCCAGCTGGGTGGTCTGGTAGCCCTTGGGCAGGTCCGGGTAAAAGTAGTTCTTCCGCTCGAATACCGAACGGCGCTCGATCTGGGCGTTCACGGCCAGGCCAAACATCACCGCATAGCGGAACGCCTGCTCATTAGGCACCGGCAGAGTGCCGGGCATGGCCAGGTCAACCGCGTTGGCCTGGGTGTTGGGCTCGGCGCCGTAAGAGGTGCTGGAGCCGGAAAAAATCTTGGTCTTGGTGGCGAGCTGAACGTGAATTTCCAGCCCGATCACAATGTCCCACTGCATAGTCGTTCTCCTGTCCCGGGCTTATTGCGGTTCACGCTGGTGCCAGTCGGTCACCTGCTGGAATTGATGGGCGGCGTTCAGCAAACGGGCCTCGGAGAAATAATCCCCGATTATCTGAAGACCCACCGGGAGACCGTCCACGAAACCGGCCGGTACCGACATGGCCGGTACACCCGCCAGGTTGATGGCGATGGTGAATACGTCTTCCAGGTACATGGTCACAGGATCGCTGGTTTTTTCACCCTGAATAAATGCCGGCGAGGGCGTGGTGGGGCTCATCAGCACATCCACTTCCTTGAAGGCATTGATGAAATCCTGCTGGATCAGCCGCCTCACCTTCTGGGCTTTGAGATAATAGGCATCGAAATAGCCGGCAGAGAGAGCGTAGGTGCCCACGAGAATCCGACGTTTCACCTCTTCACCAAAACCCTCCGCGCGGGAGCGGGTGTAAAGATCCATCAGGTCCTTGGGATCCTCGCAGCGGTAGCCATAGCGTACCCCGTCAAAACGGGACAGGTTGGCGGACGCCTCTGCTGGAGCAATTACATAGTAGGCAGCAATCGCGAGCTTCGCGTTTGGCAGCGACACCTCTTTAACGGTGGCGCCCAGTTTCTCGTATTCCTTTACTGCGTTGCGAACCTGCTGCTCCATCGCCGGGCTTAGCTGATCGCTGAAATATTCCCTGGGCAGGCCGATTCTTAAACCTTTTAGGGGCTCGTTCAGCGTGGCGGTGTAATCCGGCACCTCGCGGTCAATAGACGTCGAGTCCTTCGGATCAAAACCTGCCATCACATTCAGCATCAGCGCATTATCTTCTGCTGTGCGAGCCATAGTGCCGCCCTGGTCGAGACTAGACGCAAAGGCAATCATCCCGTACCGGGACACCCGGCCATAAGTGGGCTTCAGGCCAGTAACACCACACAGTGCCGCTGGCTGACGGATCGAGCCGCCTGTATCCGTGGCGGTAGCCGCCGGAATCAGTCGAGCGGCAACCGCCGCAGCCGACCCGCCAGACGAACCGCCCGGCACCCGCTTGTTGCCTTCACTCAGGCCCCAGGGGTTGGTCACTGCGCCAAAATAACTGTTCTCGTTGGACGACCCCATGGCGAACTCGTCCATGTTGGTTTTGCCCAGGCACACCGCACCGGCCTGGCGGAAATTCGCCGTAACGGTGGCATCATAAGGCGGAACAAAGTTCTCCAACATCTTCGAACCGCAAGTGGTCCGAACGCCGTTGGTACAGAAAATGTCCTTGTGCGCAAACGGGATCCCCGTCCAGGGCGTCGCATTCCCCGCCGCACGCTGGTCATCCGCGACCCGGGCATCGGCCAGGGCCTGCTCTTCGGTCACGGTAATAAAGCTGTTGTACTTCGAATCTTCCCGCTTGATGCGGTCGAGGAACTCCTGGGTCAGCTCCACGCTGGAAACCTGGCCGCTCTCCAGCTCCCGGGAAAGCTCTGCTACGGATTTGTTATGCATGACTTGTCCTTTCACTCAATCACTCTGGGAACCAGATAAAGCCCGTTCTCGGTAGCCGGCGCAATCGCCTGGAACGCCTCACGCTGATTGGTCTCGGTTACCTCGTCAGCGCGCAGGCGCTGCACTGCATTCAGCGGATGGGCCATGGGCTCAACCGAATCGGTGTCGGCAGCACCCAACTGATCCACCAGATCCAGGATGTTGCCCAGATCCTTCTCCAGAGCCGAAACCTGCTCGTCATCCACACGAATGCGGGCGAGCACAGCGACTTTCTCAATGTCCTCACGGGAAATGGTCACGCATTGCCTCCCAGATAAATGAAATGTCATTAATAAATGTTTTGAAAAAAGAGGGCCGCTCTGAACTGCGGGGACGTTCGGAGATCCCTTTTCAAAACTGTAGAGGGCCAAGGATGGCCCGAAACAAGCGCACATGGACGTGCTCGTAGCGTGTTTTGAAAAGGGATCTCCGAGCGGCCCTACACCGAAGCCGGAAAATCAGGTGGACCATGGTAACAGATTCGAACAATGGCGGGAGGCCCCAGCCCATAAGGTAAATGTGTGAACCGTAAGGCTTGAGGCCCGTTAGCGCCTTGCCTGCAGGGGTGCTCACTGCTAAAGTTGCCGCATCTTTTCTTTGCGACTGCAACTCTCAGGTTGAAACTACACGAATGTTGATAAAAAGACTCCGAGGCATCTTCTCCAGCGATCTGTCCATCGACCTGGGCACCGCCAACACCCTGATCTACGTGCGTGAGCGCGGAATCGTGCTGAACGAGCCCTCGGTAGTGGCCATTCGCACCAACAACTCTCAGAAAATGGTTGCCGCTGTCGGCGCTGAAGCCAAGCGCATGCTCGGCCGTACACCGGGCAACATCACCGCTATCCGCCCCATGAAAGACGGCGTGATTGCAGATTTTGTGGTAACCGAAAAAATGCTCCAGCACTTTATTCATAAGGTGCATGAGAACAGCTTCATTACCCCGAGCCCGAGAGTGCTGGTGTGTGTTCCCAGCAAGTCCACCCAGGTAGAGCGCAAAGCCATTCGCGAATCCGCCCTCGGTGCTGGTGCCCGGGAAGTCTTCCTTATTGAAGAACCCATGGCAGCCGCTATCGGCGCCGGTCTGCCGGTTGAAGAAGCCAGCGGCTCCATGATCGTGGACATTGGTGGTGGTACCACCGAAATCGCCATTATCTCCCTGAACGGCATCGTCTACGCCGAGTCTGTGCGGGTTGGCGGTGACAAATTCGACGAAGCCATCGTAACCTACGTGCGTCGCAACTACGGCAGCCTGATCGGTGATTCTACCGCCGAGCGTATCAAGCACGAAATCGGTTGCGCATACGAAGGCCTCGAAATCCGCGAGATCGATGTGCGCGGTCGCAACCTCGCCGAAGGTGTGCCCCGGGCATTTACCCTCAACAGCGAAGAGATTCTCGACGCGCTGCAGGAATCCCTGGCGCAGATCGTTCAGACCGTCAAGAGTGCTCTGGAACAGTCTCCGCCCGAGCTGGCGTCCGACATTGCCGAGCGCGGTATTGTTCTGACCGGCGGCGGCGCACTGCTGCGCGGGCTGGACAAACTGATCAGCGAGGAAACCGGCCTGCCGGTGATTATCGCTGAAGACCCGCTGACCTGTGTGGCCCGTGGTGGCGGCAAGGCGCTGGAAGTGATTGACCGGGGTGGCATCGGAATGTTCTCCCAGGAGGGATAATCCTGTGGGGAGGGCTCGCCATTAAAACCATCTTTGTCCAGGGGCCTGTTCCCGGCTTCAGACTCCTCATTGTTCTTCTCGTATCGGCAGCCCTGGTGGTTGCCGATGCGCGTTTCGACAAGCTCTCAACGGTGCGAAGTACCATTGCAACCGGTCTGGCACCCGTGTACTGGCTGGGGAATGCGCCCTACGAATTTTCCGACTGGTTCGCCGGGCTGTTTGAAAATAAACAGGATCTTCAGGAAGAGAATGAAGATCTCCGGGCTCGTTTGCTGATCCTCGAGCGTCGCGCCCTGAAATACGCCGCGCTTGCTTCCGAGAACAACGAGCTGCGCCGCCTGATGAACTCATCAGAAGTATTGGATGACCGCGTCATCGTTGGCGAGGTGGTCGGTGTCTCCCCGGATCCCTTTTCCCACGAAATTATTATCAACAAAGGGCGCAGTGACGGCTTGTCGCCGGGCCAGGCCATTCTGGACGCCCATGGTCTGATGGGCCAGGTGGTGCAGAGCAGCCAGATTACCTCCCGCGTCTTGCTCGTCTCCGACAGCAGCCACGCCGTTCCGGTGGAGGTTGTGCGTAACGGTTTGCGCGCCATCCTGCTGGGTACCGGCGATACGGATACCCTGGATCTCGTTCATGTGCCGGATACGGCGGATATTCGCGAGGGCGACCTGCTCGTCAGTTCCGGTCTTGGTGGCCGTTTTCCGAGGGGCTACCCGGTCGCGGAAGTCAGTCGAATATCCAAAGAGCCGGGCGAACCTTTTGTCTCCATTGAAGCCACACCCAAGGCGCAACTCAACCAGAGCCGTCTGGTGCTGGTAGTATTCCCTGCGGAAAATGCCGCGCCGATCGAAACCGACGAGGGTGAGGACGCATCCGCTGCCAACGTCGCCGAAGATGCCAGCCAGGGAGGGCAGGACTGATGTTGTCCGTAATCAGCTATCCGGTCTTTGTGCTTTCCGTGATCGTTGCCCTGGTGTTCAGTATTTCCCTGTTTCCTGTGGGCTGGTTCGAGTTCCGCCCGGAGTGGTTGGGGCTGGTTGTTTTCTACTGGACATTCCGGGCTCCGGCCCAGTTCGGCATCCTGCTGGCCTGGTGTCTGGGCCTGCTTCTGGATGTGCTGGAAGCCACGCCTCTTGGCGTGAATGCCATGGCGATGGCCTTGATCGCTTTTCTGGTGCTTACTATCCACCAGCGTTTGCGCATGTATCCAATGCCCCAGCAGTGCCTGATGGTGTTCCTGTTGTTGGGCATCAATCAGATGCTGGTGCATTTTGTAAAGCAATTGCTGGGGGCTGATGATGCTGGCTTCAGCTACCTCTGGCCGGCCCTGACCAGCGCCCTGGTATGGCCGGTATTCTGTATCCTGCTGGACAACATTAACCGCAAACTGGGTTAGCCATGCCATCAATCATTCTCGCCTCGGCTTCGCCGCGCCGGGCGGAGCTGTTGCAGCAAATCGGCCTGAATTTTTCGGTTCGTCCGGCGGACATCGACGAAACACCGGAGCCCGATGAATCCCCGGAACGCTATGTGGAACGTTTGGCCCGGGAGAAGGCGCTGGTTGTGGCTGGGTCCTCACCGGAATGCCTGGTACTTGGGTCGGATACATCGGTGGTGCTCGATGGCGAGATACTCGGTAAGCCGTCAGACTTCACCGAAGCCCGGGAAACATTGGCCCGCCTCTCCGGCGCCACTCATCAAGTCATGACTGCCGTGGCGTTGGCCTCAGAAGGGCAATGCCAGTCTGTTCTGGTCATCACCGAAGTTTGTTTCAGGCAGCTTTCCAGCGCAGAGATCGACGCCTATGTGGCCAGCGGCGAACCCATGGACAAGGCCGGGAGTTATGGAATTCAGGGCCTTGGTGGTATTTTTGTTAATGAGCTCCGGGGTAGCTACAGTGCCGTGGTTGGTCTGCCGCTGCAGGAAACCGCCGCATTGCTGGCTGGTGCCGGTTACCCGGTCTGGAAAAACTGGCCGCGCAGTCTGGAGAGCCAAACATTATGAGCGAAGAGATTCTGATCAACGTCACCCCGGTGGAAACGAGGGTGGCCCTGGTTGAAAACGGCATGCTGCAGGAAGCCTATATAGAGCGCACCAGCAGGAAAGGCATTGTCGGCAACATCTACAAGGGCAAGGTGGTGCGCGTTCTACCGGGCATGGAAGCGGCGTTCGTCGATATTGGTCTGGAACGGGCCGCATTCATTCATGCGTCCGATGTGGTTCCGAGTCAGTCCAATGGCGATGAGCCCGCCGATATTCCCAAAACCGTTCCCGATATTCGAAGCCTGCTTCGGGAAGGGCAGTCACTGGTCGTCCAGGTTACCAAGGATCCGATCGGTACAAAGGGGGCCCGCCTGACCACCCAGCTTTCAATTCCGTCGCGGTATCTGGTGTTTATGCCAGGCGTTAGCCACGTTGGTATTTCGCAGCGAATTGAGGACGACACCGAGCGGGCTCGGCTGAAAACGCTCGTTGAGGAGGCCGCCGCCGAGGATCCGGATGTTCAGGGCGGCTATATTATCCGGACGGCCGCGGAAGCGGCGTCACCTGAGGATCTGATTGGCGACATGGCTTATCTGCACCGGTTAAGTCAGTCCATACACGAGCGAATTGCCCGGGTTCAGGCGCCGGCGGTTGTGTATCAGGATCTGCCGTTGTTCATTCGCACCATCCGTGACCTGATCCGGCCCCAGACCGAAAAGGTGCGTATCGACAGCCGCGAGAGTCATCAGCGGGTGATGGAGTTTGTCGAGGAGTTCGTTACGGAATTTGCCGACAAGGTCGAGTACTACCCGGGCGAGCGCCCTATATTTGACCTCTACTCGGTCGAGGACGAAATCCAGAAGGCCCTGAGCCGAAAGGTCCAGCTCAAGTCCGGTGGTTATGTGATTATCGACCAGACCGAAGCCATGACCACGATTGATATCAATACCGGGGCGTTCGTCGGGCACCGGAATCTGGAAGAAACCATCTTCAAGACCAACCTGGAAGCGGCTCGGGCCATCAGTCGTCAGCTGCGCCTGCGAAACCTGGGCGGCATTATCATCATCGATTTTATCGACATGGAAGATCCCGAGCACCAGCGCCAGGTCCACCGGATGCTGGAGAAGATGCTGGAGCGGGATCACGCCAAGACCAAGATCACCGGCGTCTCCGAGTTGGGCCTGGTGGAAATGACCCGCAAACGAACCACCGAGAGCCTTGGTCAGGTGCTCTGCGAACCTTGCCCCATCTGCGATGGACGGGGTTTTCTGAAAACCACCGAGACCGTTTGCTATGAGGTTTTCCGGGAAATTCTCCGGGTTAATCGCGCCTATGATGCCGAGAGCTATCTGGTGATGGCCTCCCAGAGCGTGGTGGATCGCCTGCTGGATGAGGAATCCGATAACGTGGCCGATCTTGAAACCTTCATCAGCAAGACCATTCGCTTCCAGGTGGAGCCCTTCTACAGCCAGGAGCAGTATGATGTTGTTCTGCTCTGATGCCGGGAAACTGCGCCGGTTACCGGGTTAAGGGGTCTGAATGTCCTCCGCTGACCACGAACCGCCGCTTCCGGAGAACCTGCCCGAGAGCCCTCCGGTTCGGCTTTTGGCGCGGCTCGCCAGCCTGATCTGGTGGATGCTGCTGACACTTCTGGTGCTGCTGGCCTTATACGCCGGTCTTGGCCGCCAACTGACCCAGAATGTGGACAGCTTTCGCGATGATCTGGCTCGTGAGCTGTCAGACCGACTGGGCCATGATGTCAGCATCGGTGGCCTTTCATCCCAGTGGTACTGGCTCGACCCCGCCTTTACGGCCAGCGACATTCAGGTCACTCACCCTGACACCGGAATTGTCGTTGCCAACCTTCAGCATCTGAATATCCGCTTTGCTGCACTGGCCTCGTTGATGCGTCTGAGGATTGTCTTTGAGGACTTCCAGGCAGACGGTCTGGAACTGACCGTGAATCAGGAGCGCGGCGGTGATGTCGCGGTGAGAGGCGCAGAAATACCGGAACCGGTCAGCAATCAGTTGCAGGAGTGGCTGGAGCTTGCCGGTGACTGGCTCTCTGATCCTTACGCCAAGATTACCCGCGTCAATCTTGGTATCCGGGATAACCAGGGCAACCTGCGCCATCTGGATATTCCCCAGCTGGATCTCGACTACCGCCGTGGATTGTTCCACGCATCCGGCCGTGCCATGCAATCTGGTACTACCCAGCAGCTGGCCAGTTTTGCCCTCGTGGGCCAGCATTTTTTCCGGGGTGACTTTACCGGCCAGTTGTACCTTGGCGTCGATTCCGGCCGGCTGTTCGACGGGCTGGTTGACGAGTACCAGTGGCGATCCCTCCGGCTGGAAGGCTTCGATCTTGGTGGTGAAGCCTGGCTTACGTTCCGCAACGGTTTGCTGCAACAGGTGACCGGTACGGTGCGGACCCCCTATCTGCAGTTGGGTGTAGGCTCTCAATCCCTGGCGCCACTGGAAGACATCCGCGCGAGATTTGGCTGGCGTCGCCACGATACGGTGATGACCGATGAGACAGTGGTCGAATCCGGGGCCTTCGCCCTTGGCGAGTGGCATCTGAAGCAGCTCCAGTGGACCTGGGACGGCGATGTGGTTTCACCTTTCAGTCTGAGGCTGGCGCCGTCGGAGGGAGGCATGTCCGTCATTGCCGACGCCCTTCCGCTTGCGCCCACACGTCGCCTCGCTGCGCGGCTTCCGTTATTGCCGGAGCGTGCACTCCGGGCCCTGCAGGACTATCGGCCCGGTGGCTTTCTGGACCAGTTGAGAATCTTCTTCCCCGAGGGCGCCCCGGAAGACTTTCAGCTTTCCGGCCGGTTGCGTGACGTTAGTGTTCGGGCCCACGGCGGCGCGCCCGGCGTTACCTCTGTAAACGGAGACATCGCTCTGGACCGGCAAAGAGGCTATGTCCGGATTGCCGCCGGCGAGTCGCCCGTTTCTCTGGATTTTCCCCAGCTTTTCGGGGGCGCCTGGTCATTCCCCGTACTTGAGGGCGAAGTGGCCTGGCTGCTGGATGGCGCTATTACCCGTGTGTTTTCGGATGGCGTACGGATGCGTTACGGCGAGGCCACCGAACTGGACGGTGCTTTTGACCTCAGGATGGATCGAGAGGGTGAAGACAATCTGGGGCTCAAAGTGTCGGTGAAAAACGGCAACGCCGACATGCTGGCAGATTTCGTTCCGGTTAAGGCGGTAAACCCCGGTTTGTACGATTGGCTCACGACCGCCATTCTCGAGGCCGATATTACCTCAGGGACGTTTTTCGGCCATGGTCAGATAGGTTTTGGTGCACCCCGGGGCTCCTTCGTCACCTCAATGATCTATGAATTCGATCAGGCATCTGTCCGCTACGATGACGCCTGGCCGGAGGTCACAGGTGCCCGGGGCAGTGTCAGGGTTCACAATGGCGACACGCTGGTTCGACTCGAAGCAGGTCAGACCGGTGGCCTGGATCTCGATCCCGGGACGGTTCGCGTGGAGCCCTCCGATCAAGGCACACGGATAAGGGTGGATACCTCGGCACGGGTGCCCGGCGAATCGGTCGGGTTCTGGATGGAAAATAGCCCCCTGGGTGATATGGCAGGCACAGAGGCCCAGAAGCTTGAATATGGTGGTGAGTATCAGCTGGACCTTGGTGTCGACTTGCCATTGGGGACGGAGCAGCCAACCGTGGTTGAGGCAAAAATTGCCGCACAGGAAGGCACCGTCTCCTACCCCTCGGCAGGGTTGGCCTGGCGGTCGGTTCAGGGTGAACTGACCTACCACAGCGAAAACGGCTTCTCCGGTGGCCCTTTGACTGCCGAATTTTTCGATGAACCGGTAACCATTGCCTTCAGCAAGTCCCGGGCGGGCAATGCCCTTACCATCCGGCAGTCGGGAACGCTACCGGTGCCCGGGGTGTTTGAGCAGGCGGGACTTGAGACCAGTTCGGGTTTTGGTTTGCAGGGCAATGTTACCTATACCGCGGACCTGGACGTGGGATCGGATTCAACGTCGGGCATCCGCGTGCGGTCCACTCTTGAGGGGCTGGCGGTTGACTGGCCGGAGCCACTGTCAAAAACGGCGGATGAGGCAGCACCGCTGCGGGCAACCATCAATCCCTCGGCCGCCGGCGGGCTTGGCATTACGGGCGACTGGGAAAACCGCGCAACGTTCGATCTGTTATGGAAAGAGACCGGGTTTGATTTGCGTCTTGGCCGCCTGCACCTTGGCCCGCAGGTGTTGAACGATATTGATATCAATGCCCTCGATCTTGGTGACCGGTGGGTGGTGACCACCAGCTCGCAACGCGCCGAAGGCCGACTGACAATTCCGCAAAATGGCGACACGGTGAAGGCCGATTTTCAGGTGTTACGGCTCGTGCGCAGTGAAACACCCCCTGAGGATTCGCCGGAATTACTCACCCTCGAAGAGCAGCTTGAGGCGTTCCGCGCGCTGGATATGGGAAACTGGCCGGATATCGATGTCTCGATTGCGGAACTGCAACTGAACGACGAATCGTTGGGACAGTGGGCCTTCCGGCTCCGCCCCGAACCTTTTCGGTTGCAGGTAAATGACATCGAGGGGCGCCTGAATTCCCTGACACTGCTGGGCGACATGAGCTGGAGCATCGTCGGAGACCGGGAAACCAGCCGGTTTACAGGTTCCATCAGCGGGGGTGCGCTCGCGGATCTGAACGAGCTCCTCGACACTGAAATGCCGGTCACTAACGAGGGGACCAACATAGAGCTGGATCTGGACTGGCCCGGCCGTCCGGATGAGCTTTCCATACCGGAGCTCAGTGGCTCGGTCAGTCTAAGGCTGGATGAGGGTGTGATCCTGGAGCGAAACAACACGGCGCAACTGTTCCGGGTGTTCAATCTGCTGAACTCTGACACCCTATGGCGCCGGTTGAAGCTCGACTTTTCCGATCTGTATGAGCGTGGGGTGGCATTCGACGCGATCTCGGGCAAGGCGCAGATCATCAATGGCTTGCTGACCATGGATCCCGAACTGCAAATAGTGGGCCCATCCGGCGCCTTCAAACTCAGTGGCACGACCAATATGGCCAGCGAGGAGCTGGATATGCGGCTTGTGGTTGTGTTGCCCCTGACTCAGAATCTGCCATTGGCGGCGCTGCTCATGGGTGCCGGTGCGCCGATCGGCGGCGCCTTGTTTGTGCTGGACAAGATTCTGGGCGATCCTTTGAGCAGGCTGACAAGCGCAACCTACAGCGTGACCGGCTCATGGGACGAGCCGGAAGTGAATCTGCAACGGGTTTTTGACACCGGCGAATAACTTTTCTGTTTGGCAATATCGGAGGCAGTCATGAACAAGCGTGTTTCCAACCGGGTCGCAGCCATCCAGATGGTCAGCGGTCATGACATTGACGCCAATCTGCGCGAAGCGGAACAGCTGCTGGCCCGGGCTGCCGAGCAGGGCGCCTCGGTCGCCGTACTGCCTGAGAATTTTGCGGTTCTGGCCACCAGTCAGATGATTGATCGTGGTCGCCAGGAGGCGGGGGCCGAGCCTGTCATAAGAACCTTCCTGGCCGAACAGGCCCGGAAACTGGGGCTCTGGATCGTTGGCGGATCGATGCCCGTGGCCAAACGACCGGACGGCTCAGATCTGGAGGATCGGGTCAGGGCAACCTGCATTGTCTTTGATGACCAGGGTGAGGAAGTTGCCCGTTACGACAAGATTCACCTGTTTGATGCCATGGTGGAAGACGCCCATGGTCAATACCGTGAATCGGACACCTTCGAGCCCGGCGAACAGATAGTGACCGTGGATACGCCCGCGGGCAAGCTGGGGTTGGCGATCTGCTACGATCTTCGCTTTCCGGAGCTGTTCAGGCTGCTGCGTGAGCAGGATGTCGACTGGATTTGCCTTCCGAGCGCTTTCACCTGGCAGACCGGTGATGCCCACTGGTACCCCCTGATCCGGGCCCGCGCGATCGAGAACCAGGTATGGTTAGTGGCACCTGGCCAGGGTGGCCAGAACAGCGAGCGCCGTCGCACCTATGGCCACAGCCTGATCTGTGATCCCTGGGGGCGGATCGTGACGGAAATGGGGGAAGGCCCGGGCCTGGTCACCGCCGAACTGGACGCCGATCAGGTAGCCAATCTGCGCGCCCGGATGCCGGTGTGGGAGCACCGCCGGCTCAAAGGTTGAACCAACGGCTCACATGGCCTCGGCGTCATCGATGCACTCCCTGAGATAACGGAACAGTTTCCGGGCCTGGCCGGTGTTCTTCTGTTTTTCGACGTCTTTTCGGGCGTTTCGAGCAAGGTTTCGCAGGTGCTGCATATCGGCAGTGGGGCAGTAGCTGAAGAACTCGCCAACAACGGAATCGCCTTCGGCAATCATCCGGTCCCGCCAGCGTTCCGCCAGGTGGTGTCTGCGGGTGTGTTCTTCGCTACCGGCATCGAAGGCGTCGATGGCTTTCGCCAGGGCTTCAGGATCATCTTCCTGTCGGATGACCTTACCGATGTATTGCAGGTGCCGTCGTTTGGCCTCGTTCTGGCGGATACGGCGGGATTCCTCGATCGCGGCGCGGAGGGTCTCGCTGATTGGCAAGGTTTCCAGCTGATCGTTGCTCAGGTCCAGCATCCGCTTGCCCAGATCCTGCAGGGCATGCATTTCCCGTTTCAGCTGGGATTTGCTGGGGCCGTCGTATTCCGGCGCGTCGTTGTCTTGATGGTCTTTCATAAATCCGAGATCCGCTTAAGCGTAGAAAATCGTCGCGAGGCCAAGAAAGGCCATGAACCCGACTACATCGGTCACAGTCGTGAGAATCACGCTGCCTGCCAGGGCCGGATCAATATTGCGAGATTTGAGAAACAGTGGCAGAACCGTGCCAACCAGCGCTGCGGCGACAAGATTGATCACCAGCGCGGCAGCAATGATCGCGCCGATCATCACATCCTGGAACCAGAGCATGGCTGCACCCGCCACCACGGCGGCCCAGAGCAGGCCGTTCAGTATCCCTGACAGAAATTCCCGGTTCAGCAGCCAGCCTACGTTGGCGCCGCTGATCTGCCCCACGGCCATACCGCGAATCACCAGTGTAAGCGTCTGACTACCAGCAATGCCGCCCATACTGGCAACAATTGGCATCAGCACTGCGAGCGCCACCACTTTGGCGATCGTGTCTTCAAATAGCCCGATGACGGCGGAGGCGGTCAGTGCCGTAATCAGGTTGATGCCCAGCCAGACGGCACGGCGACGGGTGGTTTTCCACACCGGCGCAAAGGTGTCCTCGTCTTCGTCCAGACCCGCCATACTCATCAGTGAGTGGTCCGCATCCTCCCGGATAACGTCAACCACGTCATCGATGGTGATCCGACCCAGCAGGCGGCCCTCCTCGTTTACCACCGGCGCCGAGATCAGGTCGTAGCGTTCAAACAATGTCGCTACCTTGGTGTCGGAGAGGCTCACGGGAATGGGCTCGATGTCGGTATCCATGACTTCCCGCACGGTGGAGGCGGGGTTGGAGACCAGCATTTTCGTGATGGGCAGCATGCCAATGAAATCGTCCCGGCGGCTGACCACGATCAGGCTGTCGGTCATGGGTGGCAGGGTGCGGTGCCTGCGAAGGTAGCGGAGCACAACATCGATACTGATGTCCGGGCGCACCGTAATGGTGTCCGTGTTCATCAGACCGCCGGCGGTGTCCTCCGGATAGGAGAGAACTTCCTCCACCCGTTGCCGGTCCTGCTCGTCCATGGTCTCCAGGACTTCCTGGATGACCGTATCCGGCAGCTGCTGCAGCAGGTCGGCCAGGTCGTCTGACTCGAAATCCTCGATGATGTCCGCCAGTTCCTGAGCGTTCAGCTGGCTCAGGAAGTAGCCTCGGATATCATCACTGAGATACTGGAGAACCTCGCCTTCGAGGTCTTTGTCCACCAGGTTCCACAGCAGGGCCCGCTGCCGGGGCGGTGAGGACTCCAGCAAATGGGCAATATCACTGGGGCTCAGGCCACCGTTCAGGATGCGGGCAACCTGCTTCAGTGCGCCACTGTCCAGCGCTTCGCTCAGGGAACGAAGACGCTGGCGGGCCTGGCTTTTTTCCAGAATATCGGTCATGTGTTTATTTTACTCACCCTCACCGAAATAGTCGTTAATCAGTTCCACCAATGCTTCGATGGCCTGTTCCTCATCCGGTCCGTCGGCAATGAGCTCCACATCGGTTCCTTTGCTGGCGGCCAGCATCATCACCTGCATGATGTTCTTCGCGTCCACATCCCGGCCTTTGCCGCTGATACGCACGCTGCTGTCGTATTCCGATGCCGTGTTGACCAGCTTCGCAGTGGCGCGCGCATGCAGGCCCAGTTTGTTGATGATGGTAATGGGGCGGCGAATCATGGCTTGATCAGATCTCTTCCCGGGTCTGCAGGTGTGGCAGCTCGGTGTGCCGCACTTGCACATTGCTGTACCGTTGCCGGAAGTACTCACCCAACTGCTCGCACACATACACCGACCGGTGCTGGCCGCCGGTACAGCCAATGGAAATGGTCATATAGCTGCGGTTACTGTCTGCAAAGGAGGGCAGCCAGGTATCCAGAAATGATTTCAGGTCCTCGATCATCTTCCGGCTTGCCGGTTCTTTTTCCAGAAACTCGATAACCGGCTGATCCGTCCCGACATACTTGCGGAGGCTGGTATCCCAGTAGGGGTTGGGCAGGCAGCGGACATCGAAAACGTAGTCGGAATCCAGCGGCACGCCGTGTTTGAAGCCGAATGACTGAAACAGGAGAGCCAGTTCCTGATCTTTTCGACCGACCACGCGCTGCTTGACCATGTCCCGCAGCTCGTACATGGACATGCCGGTGGTATTTACGTAAAGATCGGAAAGCTTGGAGAGGGGCTCCAGCAGTTTCTTCTCGCTGGTAATGGCTTCCCGGAGAGAGGTCCTGTCGTCACTCAACGGATGCTTTCTGCGGGTGGCGTGAAAACGCTGCAGAAGCGACTGCTCGTCGGCGTCCAGGAAGATGATTTCAACGGTAACCCCGGTTTCCTGGAGGCGCCGGTAGATCTCCTCGAAATTGGCCAGCTCGCCGGAAAGGTTCCGCGCATCGATACTGACGGCCATCTTGCCCAGTCGACCAGGCCTGGTCTGGCTGGCGGCTTCCCGTGTGAGGGGGAAGAGCAGGCCAATAGGAAGATTGTCGATGCAATAAAACCCGAGGTCCTCCAGCACATGAAGTGCGGTACTCTTGCCCGAACCGGACCTGCCACTGACGATAATCAGCTTCATGACCACCTTACCTCCACTGCAGTGAATATCAGCCGCCTGAGGCGGTCATGCGCTGGTACAGCGTGCTGGCGTCCTCGGATTGCCGGAGGCGATCACAGAACGACCGCTCATTGAACTTTTCAGCCAGTTGGCTGAGCAGCTCCAGGTGTTCGCTCGTTGCTTCCTTCGGGACGATCAGGGCGAAAATCAGATCCACCGGCTGATTGTCGATAGCATCGAATTCGACGCTTTCTTCCAGCGTCATCAGCACGCCCACCACGTGATCAAGTCCTTCCAGACGGCAGTGGGGAATGGCGATTCCCTGGCCAATGCCGGTGCTGCCCAGGCGCTCGCGGGAAATCAGGTTGTTGAAGAGCTGGGTCTCGCTGAGCGTGTTGTCCTGATGGTTTATCTGCTCGGCAATAAACTCCAGGGCCCGTTTCTTGCTGGACGCAGCTACCCTGCAGAGGGTGAGCTCCGGAGCAAGAATGTTCTCTATGGTCAGGGATGTGTCGCTCATGGATCGACTGCGTTTCCGTTAAAAAAAAGGCTGCGACACGTTACTCATGTCGCAGCTCGATTAGATGAATTGCATGAAAACAGTCAGTTAGCGAGAGCCGTTTCCGTGCATCCGGTCTACATTCTTTTCCTTGTGCTTGAGGATCTGACGGTCAAGCTTGTCGATCAGGGCATCGATGGCTGCGTACATATCCTCATTTTCTGCCTTTGCGTGAATCTCACCACCAACCACGTGCAGCGTGGCTTCCGCAATCTGGCGCACCTTCTCCACTTCCAGGGTTACCTGGCAGTTGCTGATGTGGTCAAAGTGACGCTCGAGCTTCTGGAACTTCTCTGAAACATAATCCTTCAGTGCGGGAGTAAGTTCTACGTGATGGCCTGAAATATTGAGTTGCATAGGCGTCTCCTGTTGTCATCGTTCCGGCTCCCGGGAGCCGGTCTGGGTGCTGGCGCATTGTGCGCCGGCAAATAGTACGTTGCGCCCGGACCCCGGGGTGTTCAGACCAGCCGCTTGCGTTCGTTCGAAGGCGGAATGTGCATGGCCTCCCGGTACTTGGCAACGGTGCGTCGCGCAACCTTGATTCCCTGTTCTCCTAGCATGGCTGCAATTTTACTGTCGCTCAACGGCTTTTTGGGCGTTTCCGCGGCAATCAGCTTTTTGATCATCGCGCGGATCGCCGTGGAAGAACATTCACCGCCTTCGTCAGTGCTGACATGGCTGGAGAAGAAATATTTCAGCTCGAAAATTCCCCGGGGGGTGTGCATGTATTTCTGGGTGGTGACCCGGGAAATCGTGGACTCATGCATCTCAACCGCCTGGGCGATATCAGAGAGGATCAGCGGTTTCATGGCTTCTTCACCCTGATCCAGGAATCCTTGCTGGTGCTCGACAATACGGGTCGCCACTTTCAGCAGGGTTTCATTGCGGCTCTGCAGGCTCTTGATAAACCATTTCGCCTCCTGCAACTGATCCCGCAGGTAGGTGTTGTCGGCACTGCTGTCCGCACGCCTTATAAGAGAAGCATAGCTGGCATTGACCCGGATGCGCGGTGCAATTTCAGGATTCAGCTCAACACGCCAGCGGCCATTGTGTTTGCGAACGATCACGTCCGGAATCACATAATCGGGTTCGGCCCGGTCAATGACATCGCCCGGCCGCGGATTCAGGCCGGTGATCAGCGCCAGGACATCCCGCAACTGGTCTTCTTTCAGGCGGCTGCGGCGCAGCAACTGGGCGTAATCGCGGTTGCCCAGCAGGTTGATGTAATGGGTAATTACAAGGCGTGCCTGGGCCAGCCAGGGTGTTTCCGGCGGCAGCTGGTTGAGCTGGATCAGCAGGCATTCCTGTAGGTCCCGGGCAAACACGCCGGGCGGATCAAAGTGTTGCAGGCGGTGAAGCACGGCTTCCACTTCATCCAGTTCAAGGGGGTCTTCATCGTTCTCATCCAGCAGTCCGGCGTGGATTTCCTCCAGCGGGCTGGTGATATAGCCCCGTTCGTCCACTGCATCCATCAGGGCATGGGCAATGGCCTGGTCCCGTTCACTGAGGTGCGTCAGATTGAGCTGCCATTCCAGGTGATCCTGAAGCGTTTCGGTCGGGGAATTACGGGTTTCGAAATCGTGATCGTTTTCGTCGTCGTTGCGGGCTGCCGGCGCTGGTGCGGACTGGTAGATGTCGTCCCAGGCGGTATCAACCGGCAGATCGTCCGGAATGTTGTCAGGAATCTCGTTCTCCGAGGACCAGTCCGGGCCGTTCTCGGATTCATCCCAGTCGCTGGCCGGTTCCGGGGCAGCTTCAGCGGCGGACTCGGTGGCGTTGGCCTCGCGCTCGTCGTTTTCGCTGGCTGCGTCGGTCTGGTCATCGTCCTCGGAGGTCTCCAGCATGGGGTTGGATTCCAGTGCCTGCTGGATTTCCTGCTGGAGGTCGAGAGTGGAGAGCTGGAGAAGCCGGATCGCCTGTTGCAGCTGGGGCGTCATGGTCAGGCTTTGACCCAGCTTTAACTGTAAGGAGGCTTTCATAACCATGGTTCAGGATCCGTCACTCATCAGCGCGTTGTGTCATAAGTCGTGAAAAAATCTTTATATGCCGGTTACTTGCCGTGATTTTAATTTACCCTAGCAAGTTCTTTGCCGAGTTTACTTGCTACAGATCATCAAAACAATCAGCCATTGGGTGTCAGAGTCTGAATTCGTCGCCGAGATAGACTTCCTTGACCTGCTGGTTGGCCAGGATGGCGTCGGCATTGCCGGAGGCGATGATGTGGCCGCCGGAAACAATGTAGGCATTCTCGCAGATGTCCAGGGTCTCACGCACGTTGTGGTCGGTGATCAAAACGCCAATGCCTTTGTCCCGAAGGTGCCGGATGATGTGTTTGATGTCACTGACGGATATGGGGTCCACACCGGCGAAGGGCTCATCCAGCAGGATGAAAGCCGGCTCCATGGCCAGGGCCCGGGCAATTTCCACCCGTCGCCGCTCACCACCGGACAGGGCCATACCAACGCTGTCCCGTATATGGGTGATGTGGAATTCCTCCAGCAGCTCCTCGAGCTTTTTCTGCCGGTCTGCCTTGGTCAGGCCCTGCCGCGTCTCAAGGATCGCCATGATGTTGTCGCGCACAGACAGTTTGCGGAAAACCGAGGCTTCCTGTGGCAGATAGCCGATGCCTTGGCGGGCCCGACCGTGCATCGGCAGCGGCGTGATATCCCGGCTGTCGATAGTTATCCGCCCGTGATCGGCAGGTACCAGCCCCACGATCATGTAGAAACAGGTGGTTTTCCCGGCGCCGTTGGGGCCTAGCAGTCCAACAATTTCCCCGCTTCGGATTTCCAGGGACACATCGATAACCACTTTTTTCTGTTTGTAACTCTTTGCCAGGTTACTGGCTCTCAGAACTGCCATCGGTTTCCTGTTTGTCAGTGCGTCTGTCGGCGCTTCGCGGCTGGATCACCATTTCTACCCGGCCAGTGCCATCGCCGGTCTCGGCGCCGCCTTCTGCGGTTACAACGCGGCCAGCGGTATCATAGTGAATCACGTCGCCGCGGAACAGGTTGCCATTCTGCTCAATCACCGCTTCCCGTTCAAAGGTCAGCTGGCTGTCGGTGGCGGACCAGGTAATATTCAGGGCGCGGGCGTCGGTTTCACCTCCACCTTCGCGCGCCGGTTGCCTGTATCTTGCGGGGGTTCCGGAGGCCTCGATGCGGCTCAGGCCGTTCTCTGTACGGTACAGGACCACACGCTCCGCGTTCAGGCGGGTATTGCCTTGTTCAAGTTCCACATCGCCGGTGTAAGTGGCAATGCCCTGGCCATCGTCCAGGCGGGCGTTGTCGGCGGTAACCTTGATGGGGATGTCGGAATCAAGGTCGAAAGCCGCCACCGGGCCAGCCATTGCGACTGTCAGCAGGGCGGCCAGCAGGCTCCGGTATCGGTTAGTTTCCGGTTTCATAGCGTCCTTCCACCTGGGAGTTCAGTTCCAGAATCCGCTCGTCAATCCACGCTTTCATGCCCGTGGCCCGGGTTATGCCGGTAACGTCGCGTATTTCTACGGGTGCGTCTGTATATACCATGCCCCGGTCATTATCCAGCGTCAGTGTTGATGTTGTCAGAGTGGCGTCCCGTTCACCAATACTGCGCTGAATCCGGACATTGTCAGTGAGATAGACCAGGTTCTGGTTCTGCAGCAGGCTGCCATTCTCGGCTTCAACAATCCAGGGCAGAACATTGTCGCCGCCATACAGTTCGGCACGGGGAGACTCCATGGTGGCCAGGTTACCTTCTTCAAACTGCTCAATGCGGGGGCTGGAGAACCGGATTTTCAGCTTGCCCGATTCGTCGAATGACGTGTAATTGCCATTGACCACAAAGCCGTCCGGTTCGGCATCGCCCCGCAGTGCGGCTGCCTCATCATCAATGACCGGCGGTTCATCGCTTTGCCAGAGCAAAAAGACCGCGGCCACCACGGTGCCAGCCAGCGCCAGTGTTCGCAGCCAGGGCCTGTCCGGGAGCCAGTTCACGCCTTGAGCTCCAGGTAGGGTGCAAGCGCAGCATCCAGCTTGCCATGGGCAGTCAGCAGCAGGTCGCAGGCTTCTCGCACCGCGCCCTCGCCACCCCGGGTTCGGGTGCAGTAATCGGCATGTTGCTGCACCAGCCAGTAACCATTGGGTACGGTGATTCCCAGCCCGGCAAACCGGAGCGCCGGCAGGTCTGGCAGATCATCACCCATGTAGGCGATGGCCTCAGGGCTGAGATCCATGGTGCTGACCAGTTCCTGCAGGGCCACTTTCTTGTCCTCACGCCCCTGCATCAGATGGGGGATGCCCAGATCCCGCATGCGCTTTTCGGTCAGGGGTGACTTCCGACCGGTAATAACGGCGACAGTAATGCCGGCTGCCATGAGTTGTTTGAGTCCCAGGCCGTCCAGGATGTTGAACGTCTTGAGTTCATCACCGTTGGCGCTGAAGTAAAGCTTGCCATCGCTCATGATGCCGTCCACATCCAGTGCGATCAGTCGAATTTTGGCGGCTTTTTCCAGCAGTGGCTCAGGCCATTGATGCTTCATGTTGAAAAACTCCTCATGGCCCATCAGATGACGCCGGCCCGCAGCAGGTCGTGCATGTTGATGGCGCCGATTAGAGCACCGCTATCGTTCGTCACGGGCAGGGCATTGATCTTCATTTCCTCCATGATATTCAGCGCTTCCGCCGCCAGATGATCAGCCTGGATGGTTTTACCATTCCGCGTCATCACCTCGTTGATGGGCGTATGATGAATATCAACTGACCGGTCCAGAGTCCGGCGCAGGTCACCGTCCGTAAATATGCCGGTAAGCGTGCCTTCCCCGTTTACGACGGTGGTCATACCCAGACCTTTGCGGGAGATTTCAAGGAGAGCGCCGCTCAGGGGTGTGCCCTCGTTAACAACGGGAATCTGATCGCCTGTATGCATGATGTCGGAAACCCGAAGCAGCAGCCGGCGGCCGAGGCTGCCTCCGGGATGGGAGAACGCAAAATCCTCGGCACTGAATCCGCGGGCCTCAAGCAGTGCAACGGCCAGCGCATCCCCCATGACCAGGGTGGCCGTTGTTGAGGAGGTGGGCGCCAGGCCCAGGGGGCAGGCTTCCACCATAACGCTGACGTCCAGGTTGGCGACGGCTTCCCGGGCCAGGGTGGACGTGGCATTGCCGGTCATGCTGATCAGCGGGGCGCCCATACGTTTGATCAACGGCAGAATGGTGACCACCTCGCTGGTGTTGCCGCTGTTGGAAATGGCGATGACCACATCCTGGGAGGTGATCATGCCCATATCGCCGTGGCTTGCCTCACCCGGGTGCACGAAAAACGATGGCGTTCCGGTGCTGGCCAGGGTAGCGGCAATTTTATTGCCAATGTGGCCGGATTTTCCCATGCCGGTCACAACCACGCGGCCCCTGCAGTTCATTATAACTTCGCAGGCCCGCGTGAACTGGTCGTCGATTCGGGCTTCGAGGGCATCAATGGCGTCGCGCTCGATGCGGATGGCGCGGATGGCAGAAGATCGGAAATCGCTGGGAGTCTGTTCGGTCATCGGGCTTTGGGCCTGGCTGTCGGGACGTTGCAAATGTTGGGCAGAGTATACCATTTTCACCCGGCAACGATGCCCGGTTACCGAAAGTTCAGTCAAACTGATCATTGCTATCAGTACATTTTGGGCTCTTTGGATTGAGCTTGCGCGCTCCTTGGCATAATGTAGCGCCTCTTTGAAAGGTAAGGACTATGAATTCACCGGCTTACATATCGCTCAAGGACGTCGTGTTCTCCCGCTCAGGGCGCCGTATCTTCGACGGTGTCAGCCTGGACATCCCCCGCGGAAAAATCACCGCCATCATGGGGCCCAGCGGAACCGGGAAAACCACGCTGCTGCGCCTTATTGGCGGCCAGCTCAGGCCGGATTCGGGCAGTGTTGTGGTGGACGGCCATGAAGTGCCGAAGCTCAAGCGCAAAGCCCTCTACAGCCTTCGGGAAAAGATGGGCATGCTGTTCCAGAGTGGGGCGCTGTTCACCGATCTGAGCGTGTTCGAGAACGTGGCCTTCCCGTTGCGGGTGCACACAAAGCTGCCGGAAGACATGATTCGTGATGTCGTACTGATGAAGCTTGAAGCCGTCGGATTGCGAGGCGCCCGGCAACTGATGCCGTCGGAACTGTCCGGAGGTATGACCCGCCGGGTTGCTCTTGCCCGAAGTATTGCCCTGGATCCCGAGCTGATCATGTACGACGAGCCGTTCGCCGGCCAGGACCCGATTGCCATGGGCGTTCTGGTAAAGCTGATCCGCGATCTGAACAGCTCCATGGGGCTGACCAGCGTTCTGGTTTCCCACGATGTGCCCGAATCCCTGAGCATTTGCCATTACGCCTGCATCATCTCGGACGGCAAGGTGATCGGGGAGGGCACACCGGAAGAGCTCCGGGCGCATCCTTCCGGGAAGGTCCAGCAGTTTCTCCAGGGGCAGCCGGATGGCCCGGTGCCGTTTCACTACCCGGCCGAGGGCGCCGCCCAGGACTTTGGGGTGTCCGGGGGTGTGTCTTGATTGGCAGAATTGCCGCATTCGGGCGGCTCGGTCTTGATATCGTCTCGTCATTCGGCCGTTCAGGCCGTTTCCTTGCAGGCGTTCTGGGCGGTGTGCCCAGGCCGGCGACCGGTTTCCCCCTTCTGGTGAAGCAGCTGTACGCCGTTGGCGTTCTGTCCCTGGCCATTATCGTGGTTTCTGGCCTGTTTATTGGCATGGTGCTGGGGCTGCAGGGGTATACAATTCTGAGTGATTACGGTTCCGAGGCCGCTATCGGTCAGATGATTGCTCTGACCCTGGTGCGCGAACTCGGGCCGGTGGTAACTGCGTTGCTCTTCGCAGGTCGGGCCGGTTCGGCGCTGACAGCGGAAATAGGCCTGATGAAAGCCACCGAGCAGCTGTCTAGCATGGAAATGATGGGTGTGGACCCGCTTCGGCGCGTCATTGCGCCCCGCCTCTGGGCCGGGTTTATCGCCATGCCTGTGCTTGCGGTCATTTTCTCGGTGGTCGGCATCTGGGGCGGTATGCTGGTGGGTGTAGACTGGCTGGGCGTGTTCGAAGGCTCCTTCTGGGGCAATATGCAGTCGTCGGTGGATTTTGTTGATGATGTCCTGAACGGTGTCATCAAGAGCGTTGTTTTCGGCTTTGTCTGCGCCTGGATTGCGGTCTACCAGGGGTATGACTGTGTGCCGACATCGGCAGGGATCAGCTCGGCGACCACCAAGACCGTGGTGTACTCATCGCTGGCGGTGCTGGGGCTGGATTTCGTGCTGACCGCTGTCATGTTTGGCGATTTCTGAATCAACGATTAACGAGATAATACCGGAGCCGGAAATGGCGCAGAGAACCACTGAAATCATCGTTGGCCTGTTCATGATCGCAGGCTGTGCAGCTTTGCTGGTCCTGGCGCTTCAGGTGAGCGGGCTGTCGCCGAAATCGGCCGAGAGCACCTACACCATATATGCCAATTTCAACGATACTGGCGGGCTTACGCCCCGGGGGCGGGTCTCCATGGCCGGGGTAACGGTTGGCACCATCGAGTCCATCAGCCTGAACAAAGAGACGTTCCAGGCCCGCGTGGAAATGTCGATTCACTCGGATGTGGACAATATCCCGTCGGACAGTTCCGCAGTTATACGTACATCCGGCCTGCTCGGTGAGCAGTACATTGATATATCGATCGGGGCCGAGATGGATTCGCTGAAAGAGGGTGATACCTTCTATTCCACCCAGTCGGCCATGAACCTGGAGCGACTGATCAGCAACTTTGCATCGGGCCGCTGATTCGGGCCGGGAAGATTTAACAGGAGATCCTGATGTTTGCACTGAAACACCACATTCTGCTCGGCCTTCTGATGGCCCTGGTTCTGGTTACGCCGGCGCAGGCAGGCGAAGCGGAGGATCTCCGCCAATACGTGGATGAGAACACCCAGCGCCTTGTGGAAAAGCTCAATGAAGAGCGCGGTCTTTATGAGGAGGATCCCGAAGCCTTCTATGAAAGCATGGACCAGGCGCTGACGGACTTTGTCGACTTCCGCCGCATTGCGGCCCGGGTGATGGGCCGCTACGCCCGCCAGACCACGCCCGAACAGCGGGACGAATTCGTGGTCAAGTTCAAGCGCAGCCTGTTTGACAGTTATGCGCAGGCTCTGGTGAATGCGGAAAACTTCGAGATCCAGGTCAAGGAAGCGACCATCAACCCCCAGAGCGACGAGCGCGCGTCGGTACAGATGGAAGTCATCAGCGCCTCTGGAACCCGCTACCCGGTCACCTATTCGATGTACAAGAACGCCGACGGCAAATGGCTGATGGAAAACATCATCGTTGAAGGCGTAAACATCGGTCTGGCGTTCCGGGATCGGTTCAGCCAGGAAATGGAAGAAAACCGTGGCCAGATTCAGGCGGTCATCGATGGCTGGAGCGATGCCGTTGAGTCCCTGAACCTGGACCAGGAAGTGGATAAATCATGACCGCAGGGCTACCCCGGGTCCAGCTCTCCGACGGCGCTCTGATCGTCTCGGGTGAGGTGACCGCAGATACAGTCATTAACCTGAGAAAAGAGGGTGAAAAGCTGATCCGGTCGGCATCCGGCGATCTGGTTGTCGACCTGGATGGTCTGGTCACCGCCCACAGTGTTGTGCTGTCGATGTTGCTCTGCTGGCAGCGCCTCGCCGCTCAGTCAGGCATTGCCCTGTCGTTCAAGGGTGTCAGTGGCCGTTTGGCGTCATTGGCGGCCCTGAGCAACCTCGACGGCCAGCTCGCGGGGTTCGGTCCGGAATCCGTTCATCCCGCCCACTGACTTTTCCGGCCCCGGCCCCTTTGTTTACCGGACAGTAAAGCTGACCCGAGCGCCGGAATTGGTTACAATCTCGCCCCTGATTTCATAACACCCGAGGATTTTCTATGGATGCCGCCCAAGTCACCGAGCTGGTCAAAGAAGCATTGCCCGGCTGTGAAGTTCAGGTACAGGTTGATGGTACCCATTACCTGGTCGTCGTGGTGGGGGATGTATTCGAAGGCCTGCCGACCATCAAACGCCAGCAGCTGATCAATAAGGCGCTGTTCCAGCAGATCATGGATGGCTCAATTCACGCACTTCATCCGAAAGCATTTACTCCGGCTGAATGGGCTGAGCGCCAGGGCTGAATGGCCCGGACAAAACAGGATATTTATTGTGGATAAACTTCTGATCAGGGGCCGCAAGCCTCTGGATGGTGAAGTCCGGATTTCCGGCGCCAAGAACGCTGCGCTGCCAATCCTGGCAGCCACCTTGCTGGCAGACGAGCCGGTGACCGTGGGCAACCTGCCGCACCTGCACGACGTAACCACCATGATCGAACTTCTGGGTCGCATGGGCGTTGAAGTGATTATTGATGAGAAAATGAGCGTGGAAATTCACGCCAATACCATCAAGCATTTCCACGCGCCGTACGAGCTGGTGAAAACCATGCGTGCCTCAATCCTGGTATTGGGTCCGCTGGTGGCTCACTTCGGCGAAGCAGAAGTCTCCCTGCCAGGCGGCTGTGCAATCGGCAGTCGTCCGGTGAATCTGCACATCCACGGCCTGGAAATGATGGGTGCGGAGATCAAGGTCGAAAATGGCTACATCAAGGCCAAGACCAGCGGTCGCCTGAAGGGCGCCCACATCTTCCTGGATACCGTCACCGTAACAGGCACCGAGAACCTGATGATGGCCGCTGCCCTGGCAGACGGAAAAACCATCCTGGAAAACGCGGCCCGCGAGCCGGAGGTTGTTGACCTTGCCGAGTGCCTGATCGCCATGGGCGCGGACATCAAAGGCCACGGCACCGCCACTATCGAGATCAACGGTGTTGAGCGCCTGCACGGTTGCCATTACAACGTGCTGCCAGACCGTGTTGAAACCGGCACCTACCTGGTGGCTGCTGCTGCAACCGGCGGTCGGGTGAAGCTGAAGGATACCCGGGAAGATCTGCTGGAAGCGGTTGTGCTCAAGCTTGAAGAGGCCGGCGCCCACATCAATACCGGCCCGGACTGGATTGAGCTGGACATGAAAGGCAATCGCCCGAAAGCGGTGAGCCTTCGTACCGCGCCTTACCCGGCGTTCCCCACGGACATGCAGGCGCAGTTCGCCGCCATGAACGCGGTGGCCGAGGGCACGGGCACCATCGTGGAGACCGTGTTCGAAAACCGGTTCATGCACCTGCAGGAACTGATCCGCATGGGTGCGGACATTGCGCTTGAGGGCAATGCCGCCATCATCAAGGGTGTGGACCACCTTACCGGTGCACCGGTTATGGCCACGGACCTCCGGGCCTCAGCCAGTCTGGTGATTGCCGGCCTCATGGCCGACGGCGATACCATCGTAGACCGCATTTACCATATTGACCGCGGATACGAGTGTATTGAAGAGAAACTGCAGTTGTTGGGTGCCACTATCCGCCGCCTGCCAGCGTGAAAGACATCCATCCAGCCAATACGGGAAACCGGAAGAATCCATGACAGATTCCATAACCATCGCCTTGTCGAAGGGACGAATCCTGGAAGAGACCCTGCCGCTGCTCGCAGAAGCGGGCATTGAGCTGATCGACGACGTTAAAAAGTCCCGCAAACTGGTGTTCCCGACCACAGACCCCCATGTGCGAGTGCTGATCATCCGGGCCACCGACGTGCCGACCTATGTTCAGTACGGCGGGGCCGACCTCGGGGTGACCGGCAAGGATGTCTTGATGGAGCACGGTGGCGAAGGGCTTTATGAGCCGCTGGACCTGAATATTTCCCGTTGTCGCCTGATGACCGCCGGCCCGAAAGATCAGACTCCGCCATCCGGTCGTATCAAGGTGGCTACAAAGTTCGTCAACCTGGCTCGCCGGTACTACTCGGCCCAGGGTCGCCAGGCAGACATCATCAAGCTCTACGGCGCTATGGAGCTGGCTCCGATTCTTGGTCTGGCTGATGAGATCGTCGACATCGTTGATACCGGCAACACGCTGAAGGCAAACGGCCTTGAAGCCCGAGAGCTGATAGAGCATATCAGCAGCCGGTTGGTGGTTAATCGCGCGTCCATGAAGATGAAACACGAGCGTATTAACCCCATAATTGAAAAGATGTCTGCAGCTGTGGACAAACGCCGGCCCTAGTGCAAGAGCCGGTCAGGAAGTGGTGCAGCAAAGCTAGAAGTTAATCCAATACAGGATTTGAGTTATGACCGCCAAGATCACGAGATTGAACGCCTCCCAAAGTGACTTTAATGATGCGTTGGCCAAACTGCTGGCCTGGGACGACAGCGTTGATCATCAGGTGAACGAGTCGGTGCGTCATATCCTGCATGAGGTGAAAACCCGTGGTGACCAGGCGGTTCTGGAGTTTACCGAGAAGTTCGATCGCCTCAAGGTTGGCTCTGTCGCCGAGCTGGAAATGGACCAGAGCCGGCTGCAGAAGGCTCTGGAAGCGATTCCCCAGGACCAGCGCGTGGCCCTGGAAAAAGCCGCTGAGCGGATCCGTGACTATCACGAGCGCCAGAACCAGAAGTCCTGGCAGTATGAAGACGAAGACGGAACCGTGCTCGGCCAGAAGGTAACGCCGCTGGATCGGGCGGGTCTTTACGTGCCCGGCGGGAAAGCCGCTTATCCGTCATCCGTGCTCATGAACGCCATTCCCGCAAAGGTCGCGGGTGTCAGTGAAGTCGTGATGGTTGTTCCGACACCGGATGGTGTGGTGAATGACATGGTCCTGGCCTCCGCAGCGATTGCCGGTGTTGACCGGGTCTTCACCGTTGGCGGTGCCCAGGCTGTCGGCGCGCTGGCCTATGGTACAGAAACCATCCCGGCCGTCGATAAAATCGTCGGCCCCGGTAATATCTTTGTTGCCACCGCCAAGCGTGAAGTGTTTGGCGTCGTCGGCATCGACATGATCGCCGGCCCGTCGGAAATCCTCGTGATCAGCGACGGCAAAACCGACCCCGACTGGATCGCCATGGACCTGTTCTCCCAGGCAGAACACGACGAACAGGCCCAGTCCATCCTCATCAGCCCGGATGCGGAATTTCTGGACGCTGTCGAAGCCAGCATCAACAAACTGCTGCCGACCATGGAACGTGCCGACATCATCCGCACCTCCATGACCGACCGCGCCGCGCTGATCCAGGTCGCCGATCTGAAACAAGCCGCCGAAGTCTCCAACCGCATCGCCCCGGAGCACCTGGAGCTGTCGGTCGAAGACCCCGAGGCCATGCTCGAAGACATTCGCCACGCCGGCGCCATCTTCATGGGCCGCTACACCGCAGAAGCCCTGGGCGATTACTGCGCCGGCCCGAACCATGTGCTGCCCACCAGCGGCACCGCACGGTTCTCTTCACCGCTGGGCGTTTACGACTTCCAGAAGCGATCCTCCATCATCGGCTTCAGCGCTGCCGGTGCTGATCGAATGGGGCGTGTGGCGTCGGTTCTTGCCCGTGGCGAGGGCTTAACCGCCCACGCCCGGTCGGCGGAATATCGTATTAAAGATTAAAAGACTTCACCCCCTATGTATGCAGGGCGGCGGGCAGCTCAATCTCCGAGAATGTCGGCGGCCATGGATGGCCGACGCCAAGCGCACATGGATGTGCTCGTAGCGGTTCTCGGAGAGTGACCTGCCTGTCGCCCGTCTGCACCAAATGGAGTGCATAATCGATGAGCAAATTCTGGAGCCCCCTGGTAAACGACCTGGTTCCGTACGTACCAGGCGAACAGCCAAAAATGGCCAACCTGGTGAAGCTGAACACCAACGAAAACCCCTTCGGCCCCTCACCAAAAGTCATCGAAGCCATCCAGGCCGAACTGAACGACGGCTTGCGCCTCTATCCGGATCCGGAAGGCGAAAGCCTGCGCCAGACTATCGCGGCGTACAACAAGGTAAAGCCGGAACAGATCTTCCTCGGCAACGGCTCCGATGAAGTCCTGGCCCACATCTTCTTTGGCCTGTTCCAGCATGGCGAACCGATCCTGTTTCCGGACATAACTTACAGCTTCTATCCGGTTTACTGCGGCCTCTATAACATCGAGAGCAAAAAAGTACCGCTGACAGAAAGCTTCGAAATCAACCCGGACGACTTCAAGCAGCCCAACGGCGGCGTGATCTTCCCGAACCCGAATGCGCCAACCGGCCGGTATCTCGAGCTGCAGCATGTTGAAGAGATCCTGGCGGCCAACCCGAACCGCGTCGTGGTGGTGGATGAGGCCTACATTGATTTTGGAGGCGAGTCGGCAATCACCTTGGTCGACAAATACCCGAACCTGCTGGTCTCCCAGACGCTCTCCAAGGCCCGCTCGCTGGCGGGGTTGCGCGTAGGCTTCGCCGTCGGTCATCCGGACCTGATCGAGGCCCTGAACCGTGTGAAGAACAGCTTCAACAGCTACCCGCTGGACCGCCTGGCCCTCGCCGGTGCGAAAGCAGCCTACGAGGATGAGGCCTGGTTCCGGAAGTGCTGCGATGGCGTGATCTCCGAGCGTGAGCGCGTAGCGGCTGCTCTCGAGGAGCTGGGTTTTGAGGTGTTACCCTCAAAGGCAAACTTTATCTTTGCCCGTCACAAAGAGCAGCCGGGTGAGGTTTTGGCGAAGAGCCTTCGTGAGCGGGGCATTATCGTCCGGCACTTCAACAAGCCTCGAATCAGCGAGTTCCTGCGCATCACCATCGGCACTGTTGAGCAGAACGATGCTTTGATTGCTGGGCTCGAATCACTCTAGCCTTTGGGCTAGCGGGCAGCGCAAGGCAGACACCCCTTTCCGGGAACCGCTACGAGCACCCGCACACGGGTCCAGCCAGCAATCATAGATTGCTGTCGTTCGGCTGTCGCATGAAGCTTCGCTTCATAAGCGCTCGGCCTCACCCATGTGCGCTTGACGTCGGCCATCCTTGGCCGCCGACATTCCCGAAAAGGGGTGCCTGCCTCGCTCGTCGAACTTCTAAGAAATAGTCCGGAGCGATTACTGATGGCTGAACGAAACGACATCCTTAAGAAAATCGGCGAATGGCTGCAGCCAGAGAATTTCCAGGATTACTGTCCGAATGGCCTGCAGGTTGAAGGCACGTCCGAAATTAATACTGTCATTTCTGGCGTAACTGCCTCAAAAGCGCTCATCGAAGCCGCCATTGAAGCAAACGCAGATATGATCCTGGTCCACCATGGTTACTTCTGGAAAGGTGAGGGCCAGCGAATCCAGGGCATGAAACGAGAACGCTTGAAACAGCTTCTCGACAACGACATCAATCTTGTCGCCTACCACCTCCCGCTGGATGACCATCCCGAATACGGCAACAACCGTCAGCTGGCAGGCGTTCTCAATATCAAGAATCCACGCCCGCTCGGCGGTCTGGTCTGGGAGGGTGAGCTGGAAGAAGCGATGTCTCCAGAGAAATTCGGTCTTCACATCGCCAGACAGCTTCACCGTGAACCGCTTTGGGTGGGCGAGGGTCCGGCAACTATAAAGCGGGTAGGGTGGTGCACCGGCGCTGCGCAGGGTTTCATCAACATGGCCCTGGATGCGGGTCTAGATGCTTACATCAGCGGTGAAATCTCTGAGCCGACGACGCACACGGCAAGGGAATGTGGCATCCATTATTACGCTGCCGGGCACCACGCGACTGAGCGCTATGGCGTTCAGGCTCTCGGAAAAGCGCTAGTGGAGGAGTTTGGCGTCGCCCACAAGTTTATCGATTGCGACAACCCGGTCTGACTGTTCGGTTCTTGCTTGGAGCGACTTGCACTTCATCGGACAGAGCGGGGTAGGCGCCCCTTTCCGAGAATGTCGGCGGCCAGGGATGGCCGACGTCAAGCGCACATGGATGTGCTCGTAGCGGTTCTCGGAAAGGGGCGCCTATCCCGCTCGCTCCCCGAGTCCAGCAGTCTTATCCAGACTTAATTCCCAAGCTACCGCCATAAAAAAAATTAGGCCTGCTGAGCTTTATCACCCTTCTTGAGCCCAAAGTCCTCAGCAAGCGTGCCGGAATCCTTAGGATCTGTCTTGGGCGCATAATCCCGCGGCGGCTCGGAAGCGTCCTCGCGAACCTCTTCCAGGCGCTTCTTGGAAGTCTCCTGCGCCAACTCCTCCATCCAGTCTTCGTCATTGCAAAGACGGTTGGCGCCGCGTGCCATATGCTGGTTCACGTCGCGGTAGGCATCGTTGAAGCGGCGCAGCAAATGGGCCGACTCCATGAAATGCTCGTTCACCTGGGCCTGGTAGCGGGTATATTCGCTTCTCAGTTCCTCAATCTGCTGTTCCGCCCGGCGCTGCCGAAGCGACGTTCCCTGCCCGGAACGGCCAACAAATACCCCGATGACAATGCCAACAACCAATGCGGCAATCGCTGCCAGAATCAGGTTTGTCATATGCTGTGTCGTCCTTTTACCTAGAAGTGAGCCAAGCCCCTGTTCGACGAGTATAACGCCCCAGGCTCCATCATCCCATGATTGTGGCCTGCGCCAATCGTCGTATTGCTGCCCAGGCGGCCAACGTGGCGAAAAATCGCCAAATGCGAGACAATATGGCGCCCAAATTTACGATCAACTTCCGGGAATACCTTGATGACAGCTGCGATGTCCTCCGAAACCAGTGCGACCATGACCCCTTGGCAACGTTACCAAAAGGATCTTGAACGCCCGGATTTCCAGAAGGACTCGGCCCAGGAAGATGCGGTCAAGCGCCTTCAGTCACTGTACGACAAACTTGTTGAAGCCGAAAGGGATCGTACCAAGCCCAAGGCCAAACTTTTGCGCAAGCTCAAGAAAGGCAAAGAAGAGCCGGTCAAGGGCCTGTATTTCTGGGGTGGGGTAGGCCGGGGAAAAACCTACCTGATGGATACCTTCTACGAGTCGCTGCCCTTTGATCGCAAGATGCGGGTC
Organism: Marinobacter flavimaris; assembly: GCF_045057155.1. NCBI lineage: Bacteria > Pseudomonadati > Pseudomonadota > Gammaproteobacteria > Pseudomonadales > Marinobacteraceae > Marinobacter > Marinobacter flavimaris. Next base: position 2,142,801 of record NZ_CP171359.1, on the reverse strand, counting down.
CACTTCCACCGCTTCATGCAGCGGGTACACAGCGAGCTCAGATCCCTCAAGGGCGAGAAGAATCCACTCGAGCTGGTCTCGAAAAAGTTTGCCGATGAAGCCCGGGTTATCTGTTTCGACGAGTTCTTCGTGTCCGACATTGGCGATGCCATGATTCTCGCCACCCTGATGGACGGCTTGTTCAGCCGCGGCGTCACCCTGGTGTGCACTTCTAATATCGTCCCGGATGGTCTTTACAAGGATGGTCTCCAGCGCGCCCGGTTCTTGCCCGCTATTGAGCTCGTCAAAAAGCACACCGATGTGGTCAACGTTGATGGCGGCGTAGACTACCGGTTGCGGACGCTCGAGCAGGCGGAACTGTTCCACTCGCCTCTTGATGAAGATGCGGACGTCAGCCTGCGCAAAAGTTTCGATGCTTTGGCGGTTGAGGCCGGCAAACACAGCAAATCCATGGAAATCAACGGCCGTAAAATTCCCGCCCAGGCGCACGCAGACGACGTGGTCTGGTTCGATTTCAAAGACGTCTGCGACGGCCCACGAAGCCAGAACGATTACATCGAGATGGCCAGGCAGTTCCACGCCATCATCGTCAGCAACGTGCCCGTCCTGGGCAAAGAAAAAGACGATCAGGCGCGCCGGTTCATTAACATGATTGACGAATTTTACGACCGCAACGTTAAAGTCATCATCTCGGCGGCGGCACCTATCACAGAGCTTTACACCGGCGGCCGCCTCGGCTTTGAATTCGAGCGCACTGAATCCCGCCTGCTGGAGATGCAGTCCCGGGAATACCTCGAAGCACCGCACAAACCATAAAAAAGAAAACAGCCCTGCGTAGGTCGGATCAGCACAGCGCAATCCGACAAGAACCTGCCAGACAACCAACAGAGAGATTCAGAAATGAGCACAGACAACGTCGTTATCGTAAGCGGGGTTCGTACCCCCATGGGTGGATTCCAGGGTAGCCTGGCCAGTGTCAGCGCAACCGATCTTGGAGCGATCACCATCGCCGAGGCCGTAAAACGCGCCGGTCTGAAGCCTGCGGATGTGCAGGAAGTCATCATGGGCAACGTCCTGCCTGCCGGCCTAAAACAGGGCCCGGCCCGCCAGGCTATGCGCAAGGCCGGCCTGCCGGATCACACTGGAGCTACCACCATCAATAAGCTCTGCGGCTCCGGCATGAAAGCCGCCATGTTCGCCCACGATCTGATCAAAGCCGGCAGCAACGACATCATGGTTGCCGGTGGTATGGAAAGCATGTCGAACGCTCCCTACATCCTGCAGGCCGTTCGCAGCGGCTACCGCATGGGCCCGGGTCAGGCACCCCAGGATCATATGTTCCTGGACGGCCTCGAAGACGCCGAAACTGGTCGCCTGATGGGCGCCTTTGCCCAGGAAATGGCGGACAAGAAAGGCTACACCCGGGAAGAAATGGATGAATACGCCATCACCTCCCTCACTCGGGCCAAAAAAGCCATTGAGGAAGGTCTGCTGAAAGACGAGATCATTCCGGTAACCGTGAAAAGCCGAAAAGGCGAAGTGATTGTCGAGGACGACGAGCAACCCCACAACGCCAACATCGACAAGATCCCGAGCCTCCGCCCGGCATTCGCCAAAGATGGTACCGTCACAGCGGCGAATGCCTCTTCGATCTCAGATGGCGCGTCTGCGTTGCTCCTGATGCGCGAGTCCGAGGCTGAAAAACGCGGCCTCAAACCCCTGGCGCGAATCGTCGGTCACAGCACCCAGTCCCAGCATCCTGCCGAGTTTACCTGCGCGCCGGTTGGCGCTATCGAAACCCTATTCGGCAAAACCGGTTGGAGCAAAGACGACGTCGACCTCTTCGAGATCAACGAAGCCTTCGCCATGGTCGCCATGATGCCCATCCGCGAACTAGGCCTGGACCCCGAGAAAGTTAACATCCACGGCGGCGCATGCGCACAGGGCCACCCGGTCGGCTCCACCGGATCCCGCCTCCTGGTAACCCTTATGTACGCCCTCCAGCGTTACGGCAAAAAGAGAGGCATCGCAGCCCTCTGCATTGGTGGTGGTGAAGCTACGGCAATGGCTATCGAGATGCTTTGAACTCGGGAGTTTGGCAGGGGCGGAAGTCCTTCCCGAAACACGCTGTAAATACGTCCCTGTACGCTTGACGGCAGCATCCTTGCTGCCGACAGTTTCGGGAAGGACTCCCGCCCCCGCCAGGCAAACCTCCGGGTAGTCGTTCCCATACAATCGTTTTTCGCGGCATGGGTTTATAGCGAACTCCAAAGCCCGGTGCCGAGGTGGCGATGGTTCCTCCGAGAATGTCGGCGGCCATGGATGGCCGACGCCAAGCGCACATGGATGTGCTAGTAGCGGTTCTCGGAGGAACCATCGCCACCTTGGCGCTCCTCGCAACTAACAGCCGCCGAAAAAAACCACCAAAACCAAAGTGGTTGCATCCATATTTGTTGTCTATAGTGATTCTGTGCGACGAAACCCGGCAGCAAACGGCGGTAATAGAGGTGTGAGAGCAAAATCATACTTTTGACTGATCAAAGCGCCCGAAGGCGTTAGCTATAGTGCCAATATCACGAGCACTGTGCACGAAGCCTCCAATACATCGTGAACACCAATAATCAGAGCAGCGACTCAGAACAACAATGGAGTAGCCTTCCAATGACAAGAAAAACACATCAATGGCAGCGTTGGACCAAATTACCGCTTGCCGTGGCAGTTGCGGCGGGAGTGTCCGGTCACGCAGCCGCCTATTCGTTCTACGTGGGAGATGTGGAAGCCCAGTTCAACACCACGCTGTCCGCGGGTGCAGGTTGGCGAGTTGAGGATCGAGACAAGCGTCTGATCGCACAGGGTAACCTTGGGCCCGAGTACGCTCCGGGCGGTGCTCTGGAAAACATCGGCGCCTCCGCCAACAACTACGACGACGGCAACCTCAACTTCGAAAGTGGCGATACCTACTCCAAAATCGTCAAGGGTAACAGCGAGCTTTACCTCAATTACAACGTCGACAGCTCTTTCCTTACCCGTGTTGGTGGTTTGCTTCGAGGCCGCTACTGGTATGATTTTGAACTGAAAGATGAAAGCCGTGCCGTTGATTTTGTCGGTCAGCGCCGCGAGCTGAATCAACATGCCAAGGACTATGCTTCCGGTGGTGAAATTCTGGATGCCTATGTATTCTCGGACTGGTACTTTGGCCAGATTCCGGTCAGCCTGCGTTATGGCAAGCAGGTTCTCAGCTGGGGCGAAAGTACGTTTATTCAGGGCGGTATCAATATCATCAACCCTGTAGACGTTCCCGCTTTCCGGGCGCCGGGCTCCGAGCTTAAAGACGCCCTGCTGCCCGTGGAGATGTTCTACATGTCTGCCGGCGTGACTGAAAATATTACACTGGAAACTTTTGTGCAGGCGGACTGGGAGCCAGTTCGTCCGGATGACTGCGGAACCTTCTTCTCAACCAACGATTTCGCAGCTGACGGATGTGGTCCGGTTCTGCTTGCCGGCCAGCTGTCTGATTCACAGGCACTTGCACAAGGCCTGGTTGCAGATCGTGTCGGAGACAGGGAGGCGGATGCCAAGGATCAGTTTGGCGTTGCCATGCGCTGGTACTTGCCGCAGCTGAATGATTCGGAGCTTGGTTTCTACTACATCAAGTACAACAGCCGTCTGCCGTATGTGAGCGGTGTTGTCCGTGATCCGCAGAATGGCCAGAACTTGCCCCTGTATTTCATTGAGTACCCGGAAAACATCAACCTGTATGGCGTGAGTATCAATACCACCACCCCGGGCGGATGGTCACTGGGTGCTGAGTACTCCTACCGCGACAAGCTGCCGCTGCAGTGGAACGCCTTTGAACTGATCTTTGGCGGCAACGAAGTTGTGAATCCAGAAACTGGCGAGCCAGCCAGTCAGTTGCAGGTTATTCGCGAAGCTGAAGCCGGTGGTGCATCGCTCAACGGTGAAGCTGTAAGTGGTTGGGATGAGTACGGCGTATCTCAGGCCCAGTTCACGCTCATCAAATTCTTTGAGCAGGTAATGGGGGCGGACCGCCTTACCCTGGTTACCGAATTTGGCGCGACTTACGTACATGACCTGCCCGATTACGACACCGCTCGTTATGGCAGGTCAGGCACGTTTGGCATAGGTCAGCTCCCGGGCGGGGCGTGTGACGGTTCCGGTCAGACGGGTCAAGCACTTAACATCAATACCAACTACTGCAACAATGAAGGCTTCACTACCGATTTCTCCTGGGGCTACCGCGCCCGGTTTGTGTGGAGTTATCTCGATGCGTTTGCCGGTATAAACCTGTTACCGCAACTGGCCTGGAGCCACGATGTCAAAGGTTACAGCCCGCAGCCCGGCGGAGCATTCAACGAGGGCAGCAAGGCGATTGGCGTGTCCGTGGAAGCGGTTTACCAGAACGTTATCAGTGCCGATATCGGTTACACGAACTATTTTGACGGAAAGCCGTATAATGAGTTGACCGACCGCGATTACGTGACTGCCAGCATTTCATACTCATTCTGATCCGGTACGAATTCGTTGAACGAGGGAATTTAAATGAAACTGAACAAGAAACTACTGGCCACAGGCGTTCTGGCAGCTAGCATTTTTGCCGGCCAGGCCTGGGGTGCGGTTTCTGCTGAAGAAGCGGCCAAGCTGGGTGATTCGCTGACACCGATAGGCGCGATGAAAGCCGGCAATGGCGGTGAAATCCCCCCGTGGACAGGTGGGTTGACTACCCCTCCGCCCAACTACAAGGGTGACGGCATATACGTAAATCCGTACCCCAACGAAGAGCCGAAGTTCACCATTGATCAGAGCAACGTTGATCAGTACAAAGACAAACTGTCCCCGGGGCAGGTTGCGATGATCAAGCGTTACAACGATTATTTCATGCCGGTGTATGAAACCCACCGTTCTGCGGCCTATCCGAAGGAAGTTATGGAGCAGACCGTTGAGAATGCAACCACCGTTGAGCTGATCAAGGATGGTAATGGCCTGGGCAACTACCAGTCTGCTACCCCCTTCCCGATCCCTCAGAATGGTCTGGAGGCAATCTGGAACCACATTACCCGTTACAGAGGTGGTTCTGTACAGCGTACCGTTGGTCAGGTGACGCCGACTGAAGGTGGTGAATTCTCTGTTGTGAAATTCCAGGACGAGCTTACCTGGCGTACCTACCTCTCGGATTACAATCCGGACGAGGATGCGAACGTTCTATTTTACTTCAAGCAGGCCATTACCGCTCCGGCACGTCTCGCCGGTAACGTACTGCTGGTACACGAGACCATCGACCAGGTTGCCGAGCCTCGCCGTGCGTGGGTTTACAACGCCGGTCAGCGTCGGGTTCGTCGGGCGCCTCAGGTAGCGTATGACGGACCGGGTACCGCGTCTGACGGTATGCGTACTTCGGATAACTTCGACATGTTCAACGGTGCTCCGGATCGCTACAACTGGGAGCTGGTTGGCAAGAAGGAAATGTACATTCCGTACAACTCCTACAAGCTGACCGATCGCAGTCTGAGCTATGACCAGATTATTCAGGCTGGTCATATCAATCAGGATTACACTCGCTACGAGCTGCACCGTGTATGGCATGTTCGCGCAACCCTGAAAGAAGGGGCCCGCCACATCTATGCCCAGCGTGACTTCTACATTGATGAGGACTCCTGGCAGGCATCTGTCATTGATCACTACGACGGCCGTGGCGAACTCTGGCGTGTTGCAGAAGCCCACAATATGCAGTTCTATGATCAGAAAGTGCCCTGGTACGCCATTGAGACGCTGTACGACCTGCTCTCTGGCCGGTACCTCGCGCTTGGTCTGACCAACGAAGAAGAAAATCCCTATGAGTTTGGCGTTGAACGTCGCTCCAGGGACTACTCGCCGGCCGCACTGCGGCGCGCTGGTACACGGTAAGCGTTCATCCGAACCGCTAAAAAACGGCGGGCCTTTGGGTCCGTCGTTTTTTTATCACTCGATAAAATCCTTTCACGTCAAAATTTTGCAGCCCACCCCTCAATTGGTTTAACCTTCCTATCATACTAAAGGCGTACCCGGTAAAGGTCGTCAATAAAAAGTCAGTGCAAGATCCACTTTTCCGGCGGTGCAAGGCAGTTCAGGCCGGAGTTAAATGGGGCAGTGCGTGAAACCATTCAATGATGGCTGTGCAGCCAACGATGAATTTCAGTCGGCGAATAGTGGTCTTCAAAGAGGCGAGCTGGTCAGAGACCTGCTCAGGCAACGGGTTCAGATTCCCCCGGTTCCGTCCGATTCCCTGGCCCGGCCAAGACTCAATGGCAAGATTTCTGAAGCACTGACTTCCAGAAGCGTTCTGTTTGTGGAAGCGCCCTGTGGCTATGGCAAATCTCACGCCGTGGTCAGTGCGCTTGGTGGCGCAGAAATGGCTACCGATCAGGTTCGCTGGGTTGCCCTGAACTCCCAGGACAATGCACCGTCCCGCTTCCTGACACTGCTTGCCATTGCCCTGGATCTGCCCGAAACCCCCGAACAGGGGATTCAGAGTGGCGCCACCTTTTCCGATACACTGTCGATGATGCAGGTAGCGCTGGCCCGCACCGGTGACAGTCAGCCACGGGTTCTGGTGCTGGACAACCTTCAGCATCTCAGCAACCCCGCCGTTGTGGACCTGCTCCACCAACTGATTATGGACTTTCCGGCTGGCTCCTCCATTGTTCTGATTTCGCGCAAGGCACTGCCTTTCGAAACACACAGCCTTGAGCTGGAAAACCGGTTCACCCGCATAGGGCCCGAAGCGCTTGAGTTCTCTCGTTCCGAAACCTTCGAGTTTTTCCGGCCTGCGACGGCAAATAGCGAACTCACCAGTGTTGCTGTCGATAATCTTTATTATATGACTGAGGGCTGGGCGACGCCGTTAGCGCTGTATCGCCGAGAGGTTCTCCAGAATGTTGACCGGAAACCGATTCAGGAAACACCAAGCGTTGAGCGGTTCCTGAAGGAATCGGTTCTTGGCAATCTTACACCGGGCCAGATACGCTGCATGCGCGGCATTGCCGAGCTTGAGCTGTGTTCCGATGAACTGTTCCTGGCGCTTGAGCCGCTCCTGCCAGAAACCGGTTTCGTTCCCTCCCAGGCTGTTGAAAGGGGGCTCCCGCTGAAGCCCATGCCGGGCCGTGGCCGTTGGTATCGTATTAATCCCTTGTTGCAGGAATGGCTGAAGTCGCCGGTCATGGCCGGTTATCCGGAGCGAATGCTGCAGGCAAGTCGGTGGTTTGGCGTGCGTGATCAATTCCCGGAAGCGCTCAAGTACGCCTTGCTGGCTGGTGATGCGGAGGAGGTCATTCGGATTGCCTCGGAAGGGTCAGAGGCTCTGCTGTTGGGGCAGGATACTGCTTCGCTTCTGCGACTTCGCAAGAGCCTGCCGGCACAGCTACTGGAGCGGAGCGTGAGGCTCAGGATTGTCTACAGCTGGGTTCATGCGATTGGCGGCCAGTTCCGCCAGGCCCGGGCCCTGATTGACGGTCTGGCTGAGGCTGACCAAAAAGAACAGGCTGCACGCATCTGTGCTCTGAGAGCGTTTATTCTGCGAGGCGAGGGCAGTGTTGGCCCGGCCCTGGAAATGGCGGATCGGGCCCTGGCCGAAGGTGAGCTCAGTACCCAGGGCCAACTGGTCACCCAGATGGTGCGTTCCAGTGCCCTGTGCGCAGCAGGTCGGTTCCAGGAAGCGCGGGAAGCCAACCGCGCGGCGTCGAGGTTGGCCCGGGAAGCCGGCGATTCCGGCTCGGAAGCCCTGGCGGTTTACGCCCATGCCCGCATCGAACTTGGCAAAGGCGCTCTCAAACACGCCGAGCAGTTGTTGCGCACTGGCCTCGACACTGCCATGCAGGAGCTGGCTCGTCCTGCTCGTATCGGCGAGACCCGTCTGCAGCTGAACCTGGTGCTGGTGCTCTGGCATCAGGGCCGGGAAGCCGAGGCGGACCGTTTGCTCGTTACCTGTGGCCGCCACGCGGAACAGACCCGGGATCTGGGGCTGTTGCTGGCGATGACCATCCGTGTGCTGATGTGCCGTGGGCAAGGCCGGCTCGACGACGCCTTCGTCTGGATCGGGCGGGCAGAACGCACCATGCATTCCTGGCAGGTTGACGAGTCACTGTTTGTACCCGTACTGGAGGCGCTTAAAGCGAATTGCTGGCTGTCCCAGAACCAGATCGACAGCGCGGATCAGGCGGTCCGTAAGCTGGCTCCCTATCGGGAAGCCGGTTGTGTGCCAGAGCTGTTCCCGATGATGCCGGGTCTGCTGGATTGCCTGCAGGTGCGGGTCGACCTGGCCCGTGGTGACCTGATAAAGGCGCGGGAAACGCTTCAGGGTATCCGTGAGCGTTACGAGGGTGCCATTCCCTGGGGAGTTGAGCTGCACATGCGCCTGCTGGAAGCGGTGATCGTTCTGGATGAAAAAGGGGCAGTGGTTGCCCTGAAAATATTGTCGGCAGTCGTTGCCGAAGCAGCTGCCGAGCATTTCATCAGTCCCTTCCGGGAGCTGCGTGGTGAGTTGCAGGAGCTGATGGGTAAAGGTTTTGGTCAGTTGCCTGAGAATGCTTTCAAGGAGGCGCTCGGTGAGCTGTTCGAGTTGCAGGCCAGCGTATCAGGCGCCGACACACTGGCCGAACCGATCAGTGAGCGGGAGCAGGGCGTGCTTGAACTGATTGCCAAAGGGCTGTCGAACCAGGAAATTGCCGACAAGCTGCACATATCCCTGCACACGGTGAAAACCCACGCCCGCCGAATCAACGCCAAGCTGGAAGTGAAATCCCGGACTCAGGCTATTGTCCGGGCCCGGGAGCTGGGGCTGCTTTAAGCTCATCGATCCGGGCATCCTTCTCGGCCCAGATATCGCTCACCCAACGCTGAAACGCGATCCGGGTTTCCCGGTTATTCTCGTAATCCATGCCCAGGAATTCCCGGGGGATCTCCCGCGTCCGCACCTCAATAATGATCCTGCGGATCCGCCCGCACAGGTAATCCCAGAAGCCGGCACGGCCGTCTGGATAGACGATGGTGACATCCAGCATGGTATGAATCATCTCGCCCATGGCGCCAAGCACGAACGCGGTACCACCCGCCCTCGGCTTCAAAAGGTGCTTATAGGGTGAGTTCTGTCGGTCATGCTTCTCCGGCGTAAACCGGGTGCCTTCCATGAAGTTAAAGATGGTGACCGGCGTATAGCGGAACTTCTCGCAGGCAGCCTGGGTGGCGGCCACGTCCTTGCCTTTCAGCTCAGGGCGTTTGGCGATCTGTTCCTTGGTATGGCGGTGCATAAAGGGAAAATCCAGCGCCCACCAAGCAACCCCCAGAAACGGGACCCAGATCAGCTGTCTTTTCAGGAAGAACTTCAGCAGCGGAATCCGACTGTTGAGCACATACTGAATGGCCGGTATATCGGCCCAGCTCTGATGGTTGCAAGTGACAAAATACCAGTGCTCCCGGCTGAGGTTCTCTACCCCGCGAACGTCCCAGTCGACTTTGTGAAGAAAATCCATCAGCAGGTTGTTAAAGCCGATCCACACCCACGCGATGTTGTTCAGGATCACCGTGCAGCCCTTGCGCACGGAGGTAATCGGTAGCACGAGTTTAAGCAGCGCGAACACCAGAAGAACGGGAAATAGCACGAGGGTATTACACAGGATGGCCAGGGCCGCCAAAGTCCCCTTCAGCGGCGCAGGGAGAAAATAGAGCATGTGGTCGAGTCTCTAGCCTTCAGCCGGGTTGGTGTTCAGTGAGGATTGGCGTGGTAACAACCCGGCTTCCGCTTTCGTTGAGGCCAGTTGCTCAAGGCGGCTGGGTTCGATATCCCGGACCACGCTTCGGAAATCGTCGTCGTAGAATTCCAGGTTGTTGTAATGAATCATGGCCCGGATTTCTTCAATATATTCCTCGCCGCGTTCGGAATAGCCGAGCAGGCCTTCCGCGAGTTCCAGTCCGGATAGTGCCGCATTGTTACGGCGATCTTTCAGCCGAACGTCCCTCAGCAACTGGTAGGTGGGGTGGCGGTTCAGGTTCTGGATGTAGGCCCGAACCGACCGGTAGGGCGAAGAGAACTTCGCCACTTCATGGCTGGCGCCCTCGGCACGACCGAGGGGAACCAGGCCGCAGCCCTTGGAAAAGCACCACTGGCCGAACAGGTTGTTGCCCTTGATGGCAAAGCGGGAGGTGCCCCAGGCAGATTCGTTGGCTGCCTGGGCCAGGATCAGGGACGGAGGAATCACGTCCAGGCGCTTGCGTAGCAGGGCAAATTGCTCGTCGCTGCCGGGCTCGGCATCCACTCGTAACCGCTCCGACTGCTGCGCCAGCCAGTTGTATTCCTTGCTGGTCAGGCTTTCCTTGTTGGCCAGGCTGTCCAGGTAGTCGCGCTCGATCAGAATCCGGGAATTGGCCAGAACAATTCTCGGGTACAGAAACGAAAAGAACGCGGCTTTTTTCTCGGTGGTGTCCTGGTACTGAGAGAAATCCGGCAGATCGTCATTGGCCCAGGTCGGCAGAGGCGGCAGGGAGGAAAGGGCAGGCTCGGAGCCCGAGTTAGCAGAATCGCCCTGGTCAACACTCGCCTGTGGTGTATAGAAACCGCCCCCGATCGCAAACGCAATCAAGGGAACCATCAGCATGACCGCCCGTTTACCCGCAGACATAAAACCTCTCGTTAAAGTCGATACAGCAACAATTATAACAGGTTATACGAGAGCGTCTGCCTCTTGGGTTTCGTCGTGTGCAGCTGCGGTCAGGGCAGGCGTGTCGCCATCACCAGGCCGATCTGTTCCTCATTGCCCTCGGTGGTTCGCATACGCAGGTAAAACTGGTCCTGGCTGGCGGTGTGGAAGCCCTCCAGCACAAGGTTGCCGGCACTGAACTGCACCTGGCCATCGCCGGCCTGGCTGTTATAGGTCAGGGCAATGTCCGGCAGGTTCTCAAGAGCGGGTTTCGTCACGGTTTCGTTGTCGACCGAATGGGTACTGGTCAATGCGACCGGGGACAGCGTCGCGGCACTAGGGGAATCAATGGTCAGCAGTGCATTGTCAAAATGCCGGAGACGGTTTGTGTCTGGCGCCAATGCCAGGGCTACACCCTGAAGCCGGAACTGGCCCGTGGCCGGTGCGGTGTTGGCGGTTTGCTCGGCCGCAATCAGGATGCCGTCTCCCAGTGGGCTGTCATCCAGATTGAACGCCATCAGGCTGCCGTCCGGCGTGCTGGCACCGATGCCGATATCCGGCTGCTGGAAATCACCGGAGGCGGTGGTAATGTCCAGGTTCAGCCGGCCGATATCCACATCGCCTTTGCTGAGCCGGGCCGTCCGGTTGCTCAGGGCCCAGGATTCCGTTCGGGTGCCGGTGGAATCAGTAGTGACAGTGCCTGAGTTACCGCGCTGCACCGTTGTATAGCTCTGGGATTGGCTCACCGTGCCGCCATTAATCTGCCACTGGCCAACGCCTGCTTCAATGGCCATGGGTGGTGTCTCATCGCTGAACCGGGTTCCCAGGTACAGCATGTTGTATTCGCGGCCGTTCAGGGTGTCCGCGTCGAAATCTTCCTTTCGAAGCAGGTTGATTTCAAGAACCGACAGATACTGGTCTTCCAGAGTGCCCAGCCGCAACAACGAATCCCCATCAGCCTCTAGCTCGATAGCCTTGCCCGCACTGAAATAGCCGCTGATCACCCGGTCCGGGCCCGTGGTTTCATCCACGGGAGCGCTGGTGAAGGCATCCAGGTAGTAGGGATTGCGAGTCCAGCCAATGATTTTCGAACTGCCCCGGCCGGTAATGCTCTGGTACAGGGCCCGGCCGGCCAGCAAACGGGTATCTTCCAGCAGGGTGGCGGCCCCGGGAGAGGATGAGTGGGTGTTCCGATCCCACCGATCCGATCCCCGCACAAAGAAATTGTTCCCGTCCTGATGAATCAGGGCCTCCCGATCATAGGGAATATCGTTGGCCAGAGACGTAACGCGGATATTGAACGCATCGAAACTGGTGAGCGTCAGGGCCGGGTAAACATAGCCGGTGCCGTTCTCATCCGTCAGCACCTCTTCCTGTGCGGTACGAACACCCCATTGGCCGGATCGACTCAAAGAAGGCTCCAGAAACGTCTGCCCCAGCTCAATGCCCAGGAATACCGAATTGTAGTCCGCGGAACTGGCGCTGATCTTGCCCGATGAGCTCTCGTCCAGCACCGCGTAGTCGGCCATGGCGCTGACGTACCGGGCAAAGTCTCCCCGATTCTCCAGAACATCCAGGGCACCGCCGAGGCCAACATTGGCGGGGATATCAATTTCAAAGTCGTGCACCTGGTCGGCCAGGGTAGACCACACGTACTTGTTCAGGCACAGCTCGCCACCCTCATCGGCAACGCAATCCATAATGGTCTGGAACTCGCCTGCCGTGTAGCTGCTGAGGGTATTACGCACCAGATACTCGGAGAAGGGGTTCACCTTCACATCCCGGTCAGCATCGGCGGCCAGGGCACGCATGCGGGTGTTGCCGTAACTGGCATCGATAATCACATCCGGACCCAGGGGCAGGCCGTTGGTGAATTCGATAATGGTGAAGCCTTCGCTGTCGGTGCGCGTGGAAATCGCGGGTTCATCAAGCACCGACAGGGCCTGATTGGTGTAGTAAACACTCACCCTGTCCGGCTGTACGATTCTCAGGTTACGCCGGGTCGGCTCGCCCTCGCTGGTGACACCACCTGGTACCTCCATGGTTACCCGGACTTCGTTGCTGGCGAGGCCCCCGGTGTTGGTGGAATCGCCGGTGCTGCCGGAGCTGAAATCGTCCACCGGGTTCTTGTTGCCTGCGAAGTCATTGGGCTGACTGGCCGCCCCCTCAATGGCATCGTCACCGCCACCACATCCGGCGGTAAGTAATAGAGTCGAGGAGAGCAGTAAACCGAGAGAGAATCGCATGCCTGGCTATCCGTGCAGAGAATACAGGCAAACAGTCTAACAGTGGGATTCTCGGGAAAGCGTGAGGAAAAGCACGAAAGGGTTATGGAGGGAACACGAAACGGGCCCCACCGGGCCCGTTTCAGAAAAGGCAGGAATCAGAAGAAAATCTTCATGCCCGCCATAACGCCTTCATCGAGATTGACGTCTCGTGAGGAGTTCTCGATATCGGTGTTCAGATAGCGATAGCCGGCGAAAATCTCGGCGTTGCGGATAACCCGATAGCTACCACGCAGCTCAAGGCTGGTCATATCATCGGAATCGCCAAACGAGAGAATGCTGGGGGCGTAGTGCAGGCCACCGGTGAACGACAGGCCAGGGACATCCGGGATATTGACGGTCGCAAAACCGCCAAGACCGACAGCACCGCCATCGGCGCGGCTTTGATCCCAATAGATACCCCTCATGCCGATGCCGGCTGTGGTGGGCAGGTTGCCGATTGCCGTGCGGCCCTGGGCATGGAAATCAACGTTGAAAATATCGCGGCCACCTTCGCGGTAGGTGTAACCGGTGCCAAGCTGGAGGTCGTTGTTGGTGCCGAAGAAATTTACCTGGCCCTTCACCGAATCGTTGGTGAGGCTGAGGTCGACATCCCCTGCAAAGGCAGGCGCGGCAGCCAGTGAGAGAATCATCAGGGAAATCCGGGACGCTTTCATATATGTGCACCTTCGTTACGTTTTTAGCAGAATTGCCGGTATGTTAACGGGGTGTTCCGGGCCACTCAACTTAAATGCCGGTAAGTCCCCGTTAACTTTCATTTTTCGCAGGTCAGTGCCGGGTGGTATCGCCGCCCTGGTCCAGATCTTCCGGTGAAGCGTTCTCTGCGGGTACCCGGTATTCCTCGTTGGCCCAGGCCCCCAGATCGATCAGTTTGCAGCGCTCGGAACAGAAAGGGCGCCAAGGGTTGGTCTCGGTCCATTCCACGGACTTTTTACAGGTTGGGCATTCAACGTTCATGGTTGCCTTCGGGTAGTGGAAACGTGTCTGGATGTCTGTGCCCTGATTTTAGAAAACAGCTTTCAGGAGGCAGCAGACGCCTGACAATATTGTTCCAGTACTGCCCGCAACATTTCAATATTGACAGGCTTGGCAACAAAAGAATCCATCCCGCACCGGCGGCAGCGTTCCTCGTCTTCTTCCATGGCACTGGCGGTCAGAGCGACCACGGGGATGGGCGCGCGGTTGTGGGTTTTTTCCCACTCCCGCAGGCGTCGGGTGGCTTCGAAACCGTCCACGCGGGGCATCACACAGTCCATGAACACCAGGTCGAAGGGATGCCATTGCCACAGGCTGGCGGCAGCCTCGCCATCGTTGGCGGTCATCACGTCACAACCGAGTTTCTCCAGCAGGCGGCGGGTCAGGGTACGGTTGACCGGGTTGTCTTCCACCAGCAACACCTTCATCCGGCCACAGGGAAGTTCCCGGCGCCTGGCGGTATCGGTAACCGCCTGCAGGGAAAACCGGGTCAGGAAACGCCGTTCCTGTTTGGCGGCATCGGCAAACAACTGGTTCAGAATTGGCGTCAGGCAGGATTCACGCAGCGATTTGCTCAGGAAGGCATCGGCACCTGCCTGCCGGAAATGTTCGGCGTCGCCCCGTTGCGGGTTGGATGACAGAATCAGCAGGCGCATATCGGACCACAACGGATTGCTGCGAATCTGCCGGCACAGCAGGTCGCTGTCCATATCCGGTACAAACCCATCCAGGATGATGGCGTCGAACGGCTGCTGGCCATCAAACGCGGTGCGCAGGGACGTCAGCGCCTCGCCGGCGGATTTCACCGCCTCAATGTGCACCTCGTGGCGGGACAGCATCTCCAGGGTGATCTTGCGGGACAGCTCGTAGGAATCCACCACCAGAATCCGGCGGTTTTTCACCATCCGGGTATCCGGCCGAACCCGGGCGGCGTTCTCCGGGGCCACGGGCAGGGTCAGTTCCATCCAGAAGGTAGAGCCCTCGCCGGGCCGGCTTTCCAGATCCATGGAGCCGTCCATCAGGCCGACCAACTGGCGGCAAATGGTCAGGCCCAGGCCGGCACCCGGTAACTGGCGCTGGAACTGCTGGCCCAGCTGCACGTAGGGCTCATAAATCAGGGGAACATCTTCCGGGTTGATCCCTACGCCGGTATCTTCCACGGCAATGCGAAGGCGTGCCTTGTCGTCCCGGCGGCCAAGCATCTCGATGCTGATCAGCACATGGCCGGAATCGGTAAACTTGATGGCGTTGGAGGTGAGGTTCAGCAGGATCTGGCGAATTCGCACCGGGTCGCCCTTCAGGGCCCAGGGCAGGTTCTCGTCAATCCGAAGCTCCAGTGCCAGCCCCTTCTCCCGGGCGCGGGCGCCGAGCATGTGCACCAGATCATTGAGGGTTTCCCGAAGATCGAAGGGAATGTCATCCAGTACCAGCTTGCCGGCTTCCATGCTGGAGATATCCAGCAGATCGTTGATGATGGCAGAGAGGCTCTCCGAGGCATTCAGCAGCGTCTGCACATACTCTCGCTGCTCCTGATCCAGAGGCGTATCCGTCAGGAGATTGGCGTAGCCCAGCACGGATTGCAGCGGAATGCGCAGTTCGTGACTGACATTGGCCAGGAACTGATTCTTCGCGTGGTTGGCCCGCACCGCCTCGTCCCGCTCACCCTGGGACTGAATCGTGGTCTGGCGCAGGGAGCGGGTGTCCTCGAGGATCTGCAGGCGCATCTTGTTCAGGGCCTGCTCCAGCTCCGAAAGCTCGTCCGGCGTTTTCCGGGGTTTGCGTTTGAGTTTCAGCGGGTCCACCAGCGCGTCCAGGTTCAGGCGGGCGGCGTAATCGGCCATGGCTTCCAGGTGCCGGGATAGCGTCAGACGAACGATTATCAGTAGCCCCAGGGTGCCCAGCATAACCACGATGGACTGGAACAGCAGGTTCAGCAGGGCACGGTTGCGCAGATCTGTGTATATCTGGTCGATGGAGGAGGTAACCGTCAGTGTACCCACGTTCTCCGGGCTGCGGGTACTGGAACGGTCGAACACAAGGGGGAAAGTCTGGGAAAGCACCCGGCCTTCCGGGTAGGTGCCGGTACTGAATGTTTCACCAGTGCTGGTCACCACCCGGCCGTATTGGACAGCGGGTACCGCCTTCATATCATCCAGGCTGTTGGCCACCTCACTGAAATTCATCAGCCAGATGTTGTTGCTCATACTCCCGGAAACCAGCTCGGCGGCTCGGGTCTGATCGTTCAGTAGATCACTCTTACGCCGCTCGAATTCACCAATCAGCTGAACGCCGGTGGCCACCAGAGACAGAAACACGCTGAACAGCAATACGTAGGCGAGCAACCGTGCCGCCAATGGCCGTATTCCCAATCGTTTGAAGAGCCGCTTTGAAGGCAAGGCACATATTCCCTGTGTCGACTACAAAATCACCAAAATGAGTTTAACAGACCGTCAGCACTTCGACACGTTTCCGTGAATGATCATTCACGAATCGAAATCGCACGTTCAGATCGTACAGATGCGCACCGTAAATGCGCTCTTCCTCCCGCCCTCTGCGAAAGGAGGGACGTGGATCGTATGCGACCACATCCTCGATCAGTGGGCGCAGTTCCGGATAGTCTTCCGATGAAAGTTGACGGATCTGCGCCTCGGCTTCCGGCAGAAAAACCACCTCCAGCCTTTCCGTTGGCGGCGAATCGGCCCATCCAAGGCTTGCCTCGGGTACGGAATCGGAGAAAGGCAGGTAGGGTTTGATATCGAGAATCGGTGTGCCTTCGATCAGGTCATGATCGCTGATGCGGAGTATGAGCTCGCCATCTCTGCGAATCAGCCCCTCATTGCGCACCACCGACAGACCGAGACTGTTGGGTCGAAACGGTGAGCGGCTGGCAAACACCCCCATCTTGCGGTTGCCGCCCAGCCGGGGAGGGCGCACCACCGGCCGCCATTCAGCGCGTACAGCTTCGTGAAACTGGAAGGTCAGCCACAGGTGGCTGGCGGTCTCCAGCCCCCGGAACGCATCTTCCCGGTCAAACGGTGGCTGGATGATCAGGTCGGCCCGGGCATGACGGGTCAGCCCCGGTTGACGAGGCACCCCGAACTTGTCCTGAAAGCAGGAGCGTGTGACGGCAACTGGCGTAAGGGTAAGGGCCTCGGCCGCTGGCTTTGAGGGGTGTCTTGGCATTACAAACGATCATCCTCGATAGTACCGGAGAAAAACATCTCCACCCGGAACACCACAGAAGCCCGGTCTTTGAAACTTTCCTCACGGGG
Organism: Marinobacter flavimaris; assembly: GCF_045057155.1. Taxonomy (NCBI): domain Bacteria; kingdom Pseudomonadati; phylum Pseudomonadota; class Gammaproteobacteria; order Pseudomonadales; family Marinobacteraceae; genus Marinobacter; species Marinobacter flavimaris. Next base: position 2,125,584 of record NZ_CP171359.1, on the reverse strand, counting down.
GAATTCCAGGGCGGGAATCAGCTCCGCGTATAGCCAGTTGCTGTGCAGCCGGTAGCGAAACGTAAGATCTGTGAACGCGGAGGTGGTGCGCCAGGAAGGTTTGCTTTCCCCCAGCAGGCCCAGCCTCGGTGTTACGATCAGCCGGTTATTCATGCGCTTACGCATGCTGAAGATCTGGCCCGCCACAAATTCCTTGTCGTTGTGCACCCACTCCAGTTCCGATGACGAACGGAAATACCAGTCGTTGCCAACCGGGCGTCCAACTCCAATCCAGGTTCGCTCGCCCCAGCCGTCCTGATGGAAATAATAGAACCGCTGCTGAGCGTTCAGGATCCACTTGTCGTCCAGGCGCCAGCGTTTCTCCGCCGTTGCCCGCCAGAAGGCATCCGGAGGGAGCCGCAGGCGCACACCCACATCGTTGGAGAAATTGATGGCATCGCCAATTTGTGTCAGGTACCGCAGCGCACCCGTGGCTTCCGTATCGGAGCGTTCCGGCTCGGTAAGCTGCCGGTCCCGCTGGCGCTCCCCGAGAGGAATCAGGTCTTCGCTCTCGCTTTCGATAACCAGGCGCAGTTTGCGACGGGTGGTAGGAATGTCCAGCCGAAATCGAGCCTCCGGCTCAAACTGTGCCGGGTCTCCATATTCGGATTCCGTAGCAAAGCCAACCCGCAGATAGCTCTCATTATTGGGGAGGCTCTGGGCGCTGCCAGAGAGCGTCCGGTCTGCCCACTGGCCAACCGACTGGATCTTCTGCCCGTGAAGGCGCTCCTGCCGCAGCACCCAGTTGCTGAATTTGAGCCAGTAGGAATCCCGCGGATCGGCCCAGTATTCATCTGGCTCAAATGTGTAGAAACCGATCGGGAGATGTGCCGGAGACAGAATCTCAGCCACAGAGCGCTCCCGAACCTCAAACACCGGCTCGATGCTGTGGGTTGGGGTAGAGAGGGTGAGAGAAAATGCAGCCGCAAGACCTGCAAAACGAGAGCGGAAAAACCAGTCAGCCAAAGTCCACCAGCAACCTTTCATGCAGCTCCCGCACCTGACGCGTTACATCATCCAGAGGGCGGTCATTATCAATCACCTCATCCGCCCGCGCCAGCCGATCTTCACGCGATATCTGAGCCGCAATGATTCGCTCAACCTGTTCTCGGGAGTTGGTATCCCGAGTCATGGTGCGACCAAGTTGAACGTCCTTGGGCACGTCGATCACTATAATGCGGTCAACGAGTTCGTGTTGATCGGTCTCGAGGAGGAGAGGGGATACCAGAAGCACATAGGGAAGCTGGTAGTTTTCCGGATTTAACTGCCGAATCAACTCTTTCCGAATGATAGGATGCAACAGCGCCTCCAGCCAAACCCGCTCTTCCGGCTCCTGAAAGACAATTGCGCGAAGCTGCGCCCGATCCAAAGCGCGCTCGGGAGTGAGAATCTGCTCACCAAAATGCTCCGCAATCTGTGCCAGTGCTGGCGTCCCCGGCTCAACCACCTCCCGGGCAACATCATCGGCATCCACCCAGTGCACGCCAAGGTCGCCGAACAGGCGAGCCACAGTGGATTTACCAGAACCAATCCCGCCGGTAAGGCCGATTACTGCCATTTAAACCCCTAAAAACCCAAACCAAAACGCCTGAATCTCACTCCCAAACCACAAACAAATCAACCCCGCCGTCGCCAGGTAAGGCCCGAAAGGAATAGGCACCTCGCGCCCATGCTTCCTGAACACCATCAAACTAATACCCAGAACCGCACCAACCACCGAGGAGAGCAAAATCACCGCCGGCAACAACTGCCATCCCAGCCACGCACCGAGCGCAGCGAGCAGCTTGAAGTCACCATGCCCCATGCCTTCCTTGCCGGTAACCAGCTTAAACAGCCAATAAACCGACCAAAGCGAGAGATACCCGGCCACCGCACCCCAAAAGGCACTATTAAAGTCCGTCAGCACACCAAAATAGTTCAGCACAAGGCCCAGCCACATCAGGGGCAGGGTGATGCTATCCGGCAGAAGCTGAGTGTCAAAATCGATAACTGTCAGGGCAACCAGAGCCCAAACCAGCAAAAGCGCCCAAAGCGCAGACTCATTCGGCCCAATGACAGCAATGGTCACCACCGAGAAAATCGCGGTGACGGCCTCAATGATCGGATAACGGGGCGAGATCGGTGCCTTGCAGGAAGCGCATTTGCCCCGAAGAATCAGCCAGCTGACCACCGGAATATTCTCCCAAGCCCGAATGCCATGGCCGCAGGAAGGGCAGGTGGAAGCCGGTTTGGAAAGCGTAATCCGTTCTTCCTGCTTTCGCTGCTTGTCCGGCAGCTCCAGGAATTCCTCGCACTGGCAGCGCCAGTCCTGGTGCATCATTTTCGGCAGCCTCAGAATGACAACATTCAGGAAACTGCCGATGCAGAGGGATACGAGGGTGACAGTGAGATAAAGGAGCCACGGATTGGCAAGAAAGGTTTCGAGACTTAACATCAAATTGCTCAGTTATCGGCAGTAAAGCCCCTCTCCCCTTGCGGGAGAGGGGTTGGGGAGAGGGGATTAACCAACAACCTGACCCATCTGGAAGATGGGCAGATACATGGCAATGATCAGGCCACCAACCAGAACACCCAGAACCGCCATGATCATCGGCTCCATCAGAGCTGTCAGGTTATCGACCATGTCGTCCACCACTGCCTCGTAATGCTCCGCCACCTTGGCCAGCATCTCGTCGAGGTTACCGGATTCCTCGCCAATAGCGGTTAATTGGACGGCCATCACGGGAAAGAGATCCTGTTGCCGCATTGAAGCTTGTAACTGGGTACCGCTGGCAACGTCGTTCTTTATGCGATCGATAGCATCCCGGTAAACCGCATTACCGGTCGCGCCCGCTACAGAGTCGAGCGCATCTACGAGGGGCACACCGGCAGCGAAAGTGGTGGACAGCACTCGACCGAATTTCGCGACGGCAGATTTATCAAGAATTTCGCCTACGATTGGAAGTTTCAATACATATTTGTCTACGATATCTGAAAACTTCTGCGAGCGACGTTTGGCTTCTTTGAATAGAAAAATGGTACCCACAATCCCCAGCAATACGACGAACCACCAGCTTTGGAGCCACTCAGAAAGTCCTACAACCATCTGGGTAAAGACAGGTAGCTCAGCACCAAAGCCTTGAAACAAGCTTTCAAATTGTGGAACTACCTTGACCAGGAGAATGGCAGTTACAACGATCGCAACCACAATAACGGCAATCGGGTAGGTCATTGCCTTTTTAACTTTTTTCTTTAGTACCTCAGTTTTCTCGAGATATGTGGCAATGCGATCCAGCATTGCCTCAAGCGCACCTGCTTTCTCACCAGAATCCACCAGGTTGCAATACAAATCATCAAAATACTTTGGATGTTTGCGCAATGCGCCTGCGAAACTGGTACCCGACGAAATATCATTACGGATACTCATAACCAGTTCCTGCAGCCCCTTGTTCTCAAGGCCATCAGCAACAATGTCAAAGCTCTGAACCAAAGGTACACCCGCCTTCATCATGGTGGCAAGCTGGCGAGTCAGCATGGCAATATCGAAGGGCGTGACCTTCTTGCTGCCTCCAAAAAGCGGCTTTGGCTTTTTCTTGACCTTATCCGGAATAATGCCTTGCTTCCGAAGTTGTGCCTTAACAAGTGCAAGGTTCGAACCCGTCAGCTCGCCCTTGGACTTGTTCCCCTTTCTGTCTTTCCCTTCCCAAACGTACGATTCCAGCTTCTGTGCTTTCTCTGCCATGCTTAATCCTTCGTCACGCGGTTGGCTTCCTCAAGGCTGGTCACGCCCTCAATCACTTTCATGAGAGCTGACTGGCGCAAGTTACGGAAGCCTTCAGCCTGAGCCTGCTTTGCAATTTTGATGGAACTGGCTTCTTCCATAATCATGTTCGCCAGTTCGTCGGTAATTTTCACTACTTCGTAAATCCCGACGCGGCCTTTATATCCTCCATTGCATTTATCACAGCCCTTGGGGCGGTACAATGTGAACCCTGTATCAATTTGTTCCTGTGTGAACCCTTCCTCCAAAAGCACGTCTTTTGGGACTTCAAAGGGCTGTTTGCAGGCGCTACACAGCCTCCGGCCTAGGCGCTGAGCAATAATCAGGCTTACCGAGGTAGCGATGTTGAACGAGGGCACCCCCATGTTCATCATCCGCGTGAGGGTTTCTGCAGCGCTGTTCGTGTGAAGGGTAGAAAGAACCAGGTGCCCAGTCTGAGCCGCTTTGATAGCGATGTTAGCCGTTTCAAGGTCCCGTATCTCACCGACCATGATGACATCGGGATCCTGGCGCAGGAATGCCCGTAGGGCTTCGGCAAAGCCCAGCCCCACACGGTTGTTCACGTTTACCTGGTTAATGCCCTCCAGGTTGATTTCCGCCGGGTCTTCCGCAGTGGAGATGTTGATGTCTGGGGTATTCAGAATATTCAGCCCGGTATACAAAGAGACCGTTTTGCCTGAGCCAGTCGGTCCAGTCACCAAAATCATGCCCTGTGGCTGTTTCAGGGCATCCATGTACATCTGTTTCTGATCTTCCTCATAACCGAGTACATCAATGCCTAGTTTGGCCTGACTGGGATCAAGAATTCGCAAAACGATCTTTTCACCCCAAAGAGTGGGCAGGGTGTTTACCCGGAAATCGATCGCCTTGGTTTTGGACAGCTTCATCTTGATGCGGCCATCCTGAGGTACCCGCCGCTCAGAAATGTCCAGCTGAGCCATGATCTTTACCCGGGCGGAAATCTTCGGAGCCAGCTTTATGGAGGGTCGCGAGACTTCCTTTAGTATTCCGTCTGTGCGGTATCGGACCCGATAGACTTTCTCATAGGGTTCGAAATGAATATCCGAGGCTCCGCCGCGAATCGCATCCAGAAGCATCTTATTCACGTACTTTACAATTGGCGCGTCGTCCACCTCACTGGCGACAACAGCGCCATCATCTTCTTGCTCACCTCCTTCAGTCTCAACCCCCTCAAGATCGGAATCATCCAGATCACCCATTGTGGTGTCCTGGGACTCCAGATATTTGTCGATGGCCTCCCGAAGTTTGGCATCATCTACTAGGACCGCATCGGTGCTTAAACCCGTGTTGAACTTGATTTCATCCAGCGCCTGGATGTTAGTTGGATCGGAAACGGCAATGAACAGCCTATTTCCTCTCTTATAAAGAGGCAGAGCGTTATGCTTGCGGACCAGCTTCTCGTCAACCACCTTCTCCGGCATCATTTCCGGAAGAAACGCGGACAAATCCAGAACAGAGACGCCAAATTCCATAGCCGCAGAAAAGGCGAGTCTGGAACTGTCTGCCAGACTGTTCTGGGTCAGATAAGTAATCAGAGGGATCCGATTCTGGGACGCCTGGATAAAGGCTTCTGTTGCTGTCGCCTCATCCAGCAGACCGTCATCCACGAATCGCCTGGCGAGGCCTGTAAGCGTGATGTTGCTCTTGTTAGTAGACATAAAATCAGTAAGGAACGCCGTCTAAGTTGCTGAAACCGGTGATTTGTCAATTCCAGAGAGTTTAGATGGCCAGGTCCCGTTTGGAAAGCATGCCACATATTGCCGGGCCTACATCGGGGTCAAAAGAAAGCCTTCTTATAACCCCATTTTTCAAAAAAGCACATGTCCGTGCATTCCAAACTGACAAATTTTGTCACCGACTGACGTTCTCGGGTATGCGTTGCTAGGGTCAATTGTAAATTCCAGGGAATGAAGTGGTGCCGGTAAGTATTTGTTTTAAATGATTGATTTTGGCAATTCAATTGATTATTCAAACCTGGCACAGCCGATGCATTGTTCTTGGCAGGCTCAAAACGCCGGCCAAGGGGCACGGCTCCATCGGGCCCGGGTCTGTAAGAGTTATTAACCGACAAACACAGAGGTCGATAATGAAGAATATCCAAATCAATCACGCTCAGAAGGGTTTTACCCTGATCGAACTGATGATCGTTGTTGCGATTATCGGTATTTTGGCGGCAATTGCTATCCCTCAGTATCAGGATTACACTGCTCGTTCCCAGGTCAGCCGGGTTGTTGGCGAGGTTTCTGCTGTCCGCACGGCAGTAGAAGAGCTTGTAAACCGTGGCGGCGTAACGCTGTCCACAACTGCGGGTGATGCTGGATACATCGGTTATAACGCAGGCGCTTCAGATTTGGTTTCCGCTTTTGGGATTACAGGTACTCCGCCCAATGTCGTTTTGACTGCAACCATGGGTGATGCAGGCGCAGCCGTCAGTTCTGCCCAAGTTATTTGGGAACGCGACAATAATGGAGCTTGGAGCTGCCGTATTGAGGGTGTAACTGACGGGCAAGGCGGCTGGAAAAACAGCTATGCACCCAACGGATGTCAGCCATCTAACTAATAGTGTTAAGAAGCTGATGTTAACGTGACAGAAAGGGGCTTTAAGCCCCTTTCTGTTTTTCTATATCTGAAAATTAGTCTGAGTGCAGAGCGATGAAGACAGAGGCTAGGAGCTTCTCTGCCAAAACTGTTTTGATGATCACGCTGATATTCTTCAGCTTTTCTATGTTTTCGGATCTATTGCCTGATATATTTCGTGGCTATGACTCTCAGCGTTTTTTTGTTATCGGCTTATGGAGTGCAGTTCTAGTCTATTTTTTGATTAGTTGGGTATATTGGGGGGCTGCCTTTAATTCTCTACGTTACCATTTTATTCCAATTATTTTTCCTGTTTTATTGCTACTTCTTTCTGCTCTTCCTCCGCATCCTGCTCCTTACATATGGATTGAGCCATTACAATATTCGCTATTCTTAACGGCGGTTGTTATTTGTTCTTCCGCTTACAGAAATTTTGGAGGCTGGGCCACAACTAAAGAATCGCTCCTGGGATTATTATTTATTTCGTCTATTTATGCTTTGATGAATATAAATGTATATGTTTTTGCCGCTTTGGATGGTTTCTCGAACATAACAGATGTTATCCCTTTCGGTTTTGAGAATATGAGGCTGTGGAGCCAGATCGCAACATTTATCCTGCCACTATTTGCTTTGGCGGGAGTGCTGTCGAAAAGGTTCTCATCTAGTTTACCTTTGAGCTTACTGATGATCGGTGCCGGGCTTTGGTGGTGGATCGCTTTACTTACAACCTCTAGGGGGACTATTTTCAGCATCGTTGTCGCCACAATGTTTGTTTCCTTGGTTTTCAGAGGTTTTGCTTTCCCGGTTATCAAAATGCTGATAATTCAGGCCTTGCTGGGCCTCTTTTTCTGGATTCTGCTCTCCCATTATCTGCCTGGTCTCTGGTCCGACAGCGATATTCAGAGGGGGATGAGTTTTTCTGATTCAGGGCGATTCTCCCTGTGGGCGGAAGCTATAAAAATGAGTCTTGAAAATTTCCCACTCGGATTTGGCCCAATGTCTTGGGTGTTTCATCAGCCATTAACCGCGGGCTACGAGCGCTTTGGCGCAATTGGGTCGCCGCATAACATGTATCTTTTGTGGGCTGCTGAGTATGGTTGGCTATTTCTGGCAATTCTGATTGGGTCGATTTTGCTAACATTGAGTAGGTTGAGATCGGCCTTTCGAAGGATTATGAATTCTTCACAAACTGGGCAAAAGCATCTGCTGGTTGCCCTTTGTTTGTCAGGGGCTGCAGGTATAACGGATGCTAATTTTTCTGGTGTTTTCATATCGCCTTCATCACTTTTTTTGGCCTTTTTTGTTTTTTCTCAGGTTCTTGGAGTTTTGTCATGTCATGCAGCGGAAGTGGATTGGAAGGCAGACGCAGCAACTAGTAATAGCTCTCGTTGTTCCCTTTTTATAAGGTTGAGCGTTTCGGTTTTGGTTGTCTTGGTTCTTTGTTTTTATTGGTTCGGTCTCATTGAGTTTTATGAGGCAATGTCGCTTGATGCCGAAACCTTTCGTGAACAAGAGCGAAGTCCGTTTGCTGCGAGATTTTGGCTGCATGGCCTGTTCCCGAGATTGCCATGACTATACTGGGTTGGTGTGAATTTTGCAGCTCTTTATGGAAAAGGGTAACTGTTGAGAAAACGCATGAAAAATGAAGAAATCGGATTTACCCTAGTTGAGCTAATGATCGTGGTCGCTATTGTTGCAATATTGGCGGCGCTAGCGTTTCCGGTCTATCAGAAGTATGTCATTGAAACGCAAATGAAAAGAGCGGTTGCCGAGTTAGGCTATTACCGTGCTAACTTTGAAGAGGCCGTGTCTCGTCCGTCAGCTTCAGATAATCTTACTTTAGGTTACACGCCTTCAACGCTTACCACGGGAAGCTTGTCTGAAAATATTGCCACTGTTAATGGTGACGGTTCTGGTCATCTAGAGGTGACCCTCGGGGGCGATGTGCATCCGATTTTGTCAGGCGTAATTCTGCGGCATTCAAGAACACCGCTTGGCGAGTGGCGGTGTATCCTTTCCAATATCCCCACGGACGCCTGGAGAAGCGGTTACGTCCCTGATGGGTGTGTTATCGAATAGACCCACAAACATCTAAGCATGTACCGATTAAACCTCCACCTCCTCAAACAACTCCGGCACCTCAACATTCCAACCAAATCGATCCCGAATCCGCTTCCGCATAACGTCACTCGCAACCATCTCCCCGTGAGTGACGTAAACCTTCTCGGGCTTCAGTGAACCCTGCTCCAGCCAAGCCAAAATCTCGTTATAATCCCCATGCGCAGAAAGCGAGTCCAGATTATGAATCTCGGCCTTAACCGGCCAGTACTCACCATGAATTTTCACCGATTCCGCACCATTCACCAATGCATCCCCGCGAGTACCCGGTGCTTGGAAACCAGCAAAAACGATGCTGTTACGAGGATTGGGCAGCAACGTCTTCAGGTGGTGAAGCACCCGTCCACCACTGGCCATTCCACTGGCAGAAATAATCACGCAGGGATAACGCACGGCGTCTAATTCAATGGACTCTTCAACCTTGCGAACAAACGTGGTTTTCTCATCAATCAGTTTACACTGAGCGGCGTTGAGCTTGTGCTCTTTATAATGTTTGCAGAAGATCTCCGTAGCTTTAATTGCCATGGGACTGTTCAGAAAAACAGGCAGTTTGGGAATTTTGCCGTCCCCCATTATCTTGTGAATCACATACAGCAGCATTTGCGCCCGGCCAACCGCAAAAGCTGGCAAAAGCACAATGCCTCCGCGTCCAGCCGTCTTCGTGATGATTTCGGCCAGTTCCGCTTCCGGGTCTGTTTCGCCATGGGCACGATCCCCGTAGGTCGATTCACACACCAGCACGTCGGCTTTCTGTAGAGGCTCCGGTGGCCGCATGATGACGTCGTTCTGCCGCCCAACGTCACCACTGAACACGACCGTTCTGTCCGCGCCCTGGTGATGAACGTGCACACAGGAAGAGCCCAGAATATGCCCTGCCGGGGTAAAGGTTACCTGGAACCCTTTTACCGGCTCGAACTTCTCATGGTAGTGCAGGGATTCAAAATGCTTGAGGGCTTCCCAGGCGTCTTTCTCGGTAAACAGCGGCTCGGGCTTCTCGTGCTTGGAGAACTTTTTGCGGAAGGCATATTTGGCATCCTCCTCCTGCAGAAAGCCGGCATCCGGCAGAAGAACCTTGCACAGTTCATGGGTGGCCTTGGTGCAGTAGACCTTGCCTTTAAAACCGTTTTTCACGAGGGCTGGCAGGTAACCTGAATGGTCAATATGGGCATGGGTAAGTACCACTGCATCAATGGTGGAAGGGTCCACCGGAAACTTCGCCCAGTTGCGTCGGCGCAGGGTTTTCACGCCCTGGTACATGCCGCAGTCAATCAGTACCCGGTGCTTGTCATCCGAGAGCAGATAGCGGGAGCCGGTGACTGTTCCTGTGCCGCCAAGGAAGCGAAGTTTCATGTTGCAGTCCTTTTTCTGGTGAAGCCGGGGTCAGAAGAAAGCTTTCTTCTGACCCCTCTTTTATAGATGATATTATAAGCTTATGAAGTTGGGGTCAGATGAAAAGTTCATCTGACCCCAACTTGTTGCTCCCAAATTGATCTGAAGCAGGAAGCGAATCCCATGCATTACAGCTCCATCCTCCCGGATGTCATAAAGGTAGCAGACGAGGCCAGCGAGAAGGTTTTGCATATCTATCAGTCAGACTTCAAGGTGAGCTACAAGGCGGATGATTCGCCCATCACAGCTGCAGATACCGCTGCCCATGACATCATTGTCCATGGTCTGCGGAGAATAAGTCGCGACATCCCCATACTTTCCGAGGAAGGCAAAGACATTCCCTGGGAAGAGCGTAAGCACTGGCGCCGGTTCTGGCTGGTGGATCCTATCGACGGTACCAAGGATTTCACTCAACGCACAGGTGAGTTCACCGTCAATATCGCCATGATTGAAGACGGTGAGCCGGTTATGGGCGTAGTCATCGCTCCGGCCTTGAAAGAAGCCTACTGGGGAGTGGTCGGCGAGGGCGCCCACACGCGTGATCGCACCGGCAAAGTTCACAGAATTCGGGTGGCGGAGCCCAAGGACGTAAAGCGCGTGGTGGCCAGCAAGAACCACCTGAACCCGGAAACCCGAGCGTTTATTGATCAGCTTGGTGAGCACGAGCTCGTGCAGGCTGGCAGCTCCTTAAAGTTTTGCCGTATTGCCGAGGGGCACGCTGATATATACCCACGTATGGGCCCAACCTGCGAGTGGGACACTGGCGCTGCACAGGCGGTGCTGGTGGCTGCCGGTGGGAAAGTCCAAACGGTGGATGGCAAACCGTTGAAATACGGTAAGCAAGATGTGTTAAATCCGTATTTCATTGCGGCGGGAAGCTGGTATATTCCGCAGCCATGACATGGTACGCACTCCAGCACAAACCCGCCCAGGGCGATCGAGCCCTTACACACCTCCAGAATCAGGACATCGCCTGCTTCTACCCTAAAATCACTGTGGAGAAAATCAAGGCGGGCAAGCGCACCAAGAAGCTTGAGCCATTGTTTCCGGGGTACCTGTTCGTAAACCTGGAACAAACCGATCCAATGTGGGCGAAACTTCGCTCAACTCGTGGTGTGCTCAGAATTGTAGGGTTCGCCAACAAGCCTGCGCCCATCAGTGACGATGTTATCCAGCACATCAAAGCCAGCCTGGAGTCGGTGGCAGAGCAGGGTGGTATCAAGCCCGGCCAGGCGGTACAGCTGAACGAAGGGCCATTCGAGGGCATCAATGCCATCTTCCAGTCCTACGATGGCGAGGCCCGTGCCATAGTGCTCATCAGCTTCATGCAAAAAAAGCAGAAGCTCAGAGTGCCGGTTGCTGCTATCAAAACCTGAGGCTAAAATGGCGGCAGACTAATTGCACTTCCAACCCTTTAACAATTCTTTACCCACGCAACTCCCTGAAAACCCATGTGTCAGGCTTTTTGTCACTTGCGTGTCATGAACATTGCCGTAAAATCGCCATCTTCCTGAAACAGTACATTCATCTACCGACACGGATACAGTTGGGAGTAAGCAGTTCCCTTCTTTTTGACTGTTTCCCGTCGCTTTAAAGATAATCCAACTTCATGACCTTAAAACACTGGGCCCTGGTCGGTGGGGCGGTAGCGTGTCTGATAAGTCTTCCCGTAGCGGCCGCTCCATGGGTTGAGTCGGGCGATGCCCGAGCGCGTTTTGCGGCACAAAAGCTGGCAGACCGCGGCCATATGGATCGCACCGTCAGTACCTGGCCCGTGATGTGGAGCGCCGTTCATAGTGGCTTGAAGCCCAGTGTGGCATCAGACCAGTCATCCGTTGGTTCAGCGGCTGCTTATCTGCGTTTCGAGCAGGAGCAGCAGGCTCAGCCGGGTTTTCGGGGCGAATACAGCGTTTACGGCAGCAGCGAGATTCCCGGCATCCGTGGCTTTGACCAAAACCTGCTAGCCAAGGCCGGAACCGCTATCAACCTGCAATGGCAAGGCGAAGTCTGGGCACTTGGGCTAAAGCCCGCCTACGCCCATAAAAGCGACGATGACGAAAAGCTGCGCCTCGATGGTTCTTACCTTGCCGCAACTGCCGGAAATTGGGTATTTGGTGCCGGCGCCATTGACCGCTGGTGGGGTCCCGGCTGGCAATCGAGCCTGATACTTTCCAACAACGCCCGCCCCATGCCGGCGCTGTGGCTCAATCGTAATAACAGTTATGCTCCTGAAACCGACTGGCTGCAGTGGGTTGGCCCTTGGCAGTTCACGGCTTTTGCCGGCCAATACGAAAGCGATCGGGAAATACCGGATGCCAAGTTGCTCGGCATGCGCTTTACGTTCCGCCCGATCGACGGTCTGGATATTGGTCTATCCCGCGCCATCATGTTTGGCGGAGAAGGGCGGCCCGAGGGCGCGTCAACCATCTGGAACGCCTTGATAGGGCGAGATAACGGGCAGCTTGAAGAAAACGACCCCGCCAACCAGCTGGCCAGCGTCGACGCTCGATACGGTTTCGCAATCGGCGAGCAAACCATGGGCCTGTACGCCCAGATGATGGGTGAAGACGAAGCCGGCGCCTTCCCGGCTCGCAAGTCCTGGCTCTTGGGCACGGACTGGACCACTCAGCTCTTCGAAGCGGACCAGCAGTGGTTCATTGAATACACTAATACCCTGGCCGATGATTTCATGGGCGATGCCATTCCCAACATCACCTACGATCACTCCCGCTACCGCTCCGGCTACCGCTATTACGGCCGCAGTATGGCAGCCAGCTTTGATGGCGACGCAGAAGCCGTTACCATCGGTTCTTTCAATTTCTTCGACAACGGCGCCAACCTTTCCGCCAAAGTAACTTACGCTCGACTCAATAAGGACGGCGGAAACCGTACGGTTATCACCAATGAACAAATCTTTTATACCGTACCCGAGGGTGATCAAAACGTCGCCATTCTTGATCTCGGATACGGAACCCGTTTATTCAACGGCTGGCTGGACCTGAGTTTCCAGGCCACTGACAAGAGAGTTCAATACCTGGGTGGCGAGAAAGACCAGTGGTCTCTTGGCGCTGCCTGGAAATACCGCTTCTGAATTGCAAAACTTGCAGGCTGAAAAAGGGGTCTGACCCCGTCGGGGGTCAGACCCCAACTTCAATCTCCCAAGTCTCAGGCACAAATTCAAATCTATAAATTTCGGATCTCATAAACCGTGAACCTGAAAAAACTACTAGCAACCGTCGCTCTTCTGCTACCGGCAGGCTTATCCGCCCAGTCCATCAGCCAATCCCAGATCGAGCAATTCCAGGGCTTGCCCAGAGCCCAGCAAGAGGCCCTTGCCAGTCAATACGGCGTGGATCTCGATAGCCTCGTCTCCTCAGGTCAGCAGAGCCAGCGCCCTCGGGACGTGCAGGTAGTAGAAACTGTGTCTGATATGCCAGACGAAGAGAGGAAACAGGCCCAGGAAGAAAAACAGCAGGAACAGAAAACCGCAGCAAAAAACGGCGGCCTCAAGCCCTATGGTTACGACCTTTTCCGAGGCAGCCCGACCACTTTCGCCCCGGTAACCGAAATTCCGATTCCTTCTGAATACACCCTGGGCCCGGGTGACGTATTGCGCATTCAGCTCTGGGGCAAGGAAAACCAGAACCTGGAATTGCCCATCAGCCGAGATGGCACCATCAGCTTTCCTCAGTCTGGCCCAATGAGCGTGGCAGGGCTGAGCTTCGAAGAAGCCAGCCAACAAATCCGCAAGCAGGTATCCGAGCAATACATTGGTGTTCAGGCCAGTGTTTCACTCGGCGAGCTGCGCAGCATGCGCGTGTTCGTGCTTGGTGAAGCGCGGAACCCGGGTTCTTACTCGGTCAGCTCCCTATCAACCATTACCAACGCCCTGTACGTTTCCGGTGGTATCAAGGTAAACGGCTCCCTGCGAAATCTTCAGCACAAGCGGAATGGCAAACTGGTTGGCACCCTCGATCTCTACGACTTGCTGCTCAAGGGTGATAGCTCTAACGACAGCCGCCTGCAGCCAGGTGACGTAATCTTCATTCCGCCAGTTGGCAACCGCGTAGGCATAAAGGGCGAAGTATACCGCCCAGCGCTCTATGAACTGAACCATGAGAACACTCTGGCAGACCTGGTTCGAATGGCTGGCGGCCTTACGCCCCAGGCCTATCCCCAGCGCATAAATATTGAGCGAACCAACGACGATTTTCTGCGCATTATTACAGAGGCCGATTACACCGCCGGAAAAGGCAAGAACGCGCGAATCCAGGCCGGTGACACAGTTTCCATTCCCTCAATCTCCGACATTACCGGGCAGTATGTCGAGATCAGTGGCGCGGCCACCCGCCCCGGTCGCTTTGCCTGGATGCCAGGCATGCGGGTGAGTTCCGTAATCAAAAACCTGAACGCAGACCTTACGCCCGTCGCCGACAAACGCTATGCGGCCATCGTGCGCACGGACAAAGCAACAGACAGCATCTCCGTACTGAACCTTCGCCTGAGAAAAGCGGTACAGAACCCGGGCAGCGAATTTGATACCCCGTTGCAGGAGAAAGACCAGCTGCTGATTTTCTCTGATGCCGGAAAAGTGGAAGGTGGCGAAGAGGGCCGGAACTACACGCGGGCCAGCCTGTTCTCGCCGGTACTCCAGCGCCTGAAGGGCCAGGCCACGCCTTCTGCTCCGCAAAAAACTATTCGCATCACTGGACCAGTAAGGTACCCCGGTGAATACCCCATGCCGGCCTCGCGCCAGCTTTCAGACGCGATTTTTGTGGCGGGTGGACTAAAGGACTCGGCCTCTCTCTATCACGCCGAGGTCGCCCGCTACACCACCGATGAAAGTGGAATCGGCAAGACGAATATCCTCAACGTGAACCTTGCAGACGCGATGGCCGGCAATGGCAACCACGCGCTCCAGAGCCGTGACAGGATCCTGATCAAATCGATACCGGATTTCGCGAAAACCAGCACCATCGAACTCAGAGGCGAAGTGCGTTACCCCGGTGATTACACCTTCCGCGATGGTGAAACCCTCGAGCAGGTTATCGAGCGTGCCGGCGGGCTGACCGATAATGCCTTCCTGAGGGGCGCGGTGTTTACCCGTGCAAAACTGCGCCAACTTGAGGCGCAGCGTTTGCGGGAAGCTGAAGAACGTCTTCAGGGTGATCTCCTTGGTGTAAAGCTGGAGGGTGACGGGGTAGCTGGGCAAAGTGCTGACCGGGTACAGCAGGTTGAAAGCCTCCTGGAGGACGTCCAGAGCAGCAGACCGGTTGGCCGTATGGTTGTGAATCTGGAAGCTGTAGTCAACGACGAAGGCTATCAGGACATTCGCCTGCAGGATGGCGATACCCTGAATGTTCCGACCATTCCCCAGTCAGTTACTGTATTCGGCGAAGTGCAATTCCCCACGAGCCATATGCACCATGCTGGCTTAACGGTCGACGATTATCTTGAACGGTCCGGCGGGCCGACGCGCCAAGCCGATGAAAGCCGGGTATACGTCGTAAAAGCAGACGGCTCCGTAATGCTTCCCGAGAGAAGTCGCTGGTTTGGTAGTCGCAGCCAACAGTTGGAGCCGGGTGACACGATCATAATGCCAATCGATGTGGACCGCTTGAACCAGCTGGAACTGTGGACGAACGTAAGCCAGATCGTTTACCAGATCGCACTGGGCGCTGCAGCAGTAGGTAACCTGTAATGAGCCAAGTACCAGAAACCCGATACCACGCAGACGACGAAATCGATCTGCGAGAAATCTTTGTCACCCTATGGAGAGGCAAATGGATAATAATCCTCTTCACCATCGTCCTCGGCGCCAGCGGCGTAGCCTATGCCCTATACAAGCCCAATATCTACCAGGCCAGTGCCCTCCTGGCCCCGGCTCAGAATGAAGGCGGGGGCCGAATCGGCGGGCAACTCAGCGGCCTGGCCAGCCTGGCCGGCGTCAACCTGGGCAGTGGAGGCGGCGCCAACAAAACCGTGATCGCCAAAGAAACCCTGCAATCCCGCGCCTTCCTGACGGACTTCATCCACCGGCATGAACTCGCCGTGCCCCTAATTGCCACAAAGGCCTGGGACATGGCCAACGAACGCTGGGTAATCAACCGCGGAATCTACAACCCGGAAACCAGCGAGTGGCAGAAGGATGACACCGGACAATCCCAAGAGCCCACAGACTGGGACCTGGTAAAGGCCTTCCGCGAACTCCTGAGCGTAAACGACAACAAAGACACCGGCATGGTTACCGTCAGCATCAAAAGCCTCTCCCCGGTTGCCGCCAAGGACTGGGTAGAAAAACTGGTGCAAGACATCAACGAACATATGCGCACCCAGGATGTGCAAGAAGCCCAAGCCAGCATCGCCTACCTGGAAGACAAACTGCAGCAAACCAACATCGCCGGCATGCAGCAAGTGTTCTACCAGCTCATAGAAACCGAAACACGCACGGTAATGCTCGCCAACGCCCAGCGTGAATACGTATTCAAAACCGTAGATCCAGCCGTAGTGCCCCAGGAGAAAAGCGAACCCAAACGCGGCATGATAGCCGTAGTCGCCACCATGCTCGGCGGAATGCTAGGCGTCTTCACTGTATTCGTTATAGTCTTCATTCGCACCAGCGAACAAGAGAAGTCAGAGTTCGCCCGGGTCACAAATGTTTCTTGATTAATTCTGTCATATCTTAGTCGTAAATAGAAAAGCATGGCCTTGATGAGCACTCTATATCGAATACGCAATAGTAGCTTGGTTAGTGGTGCGGGCACCTACATGCTCGCGAGCATCATTAATGCATCTATTCCGTTTTTGCTATTGCCTGTATTAACACGATACCTTTCGCCAGCTGAATATGGTGAAGTCGCAATCTTTCAGGTTTGGGTTGCATTAATTGGCGCCGTGTGCGGCTTAAGCGTGCATGGCGCGGCAGTACGAAAGTACTATGATTGTGATGATCCGGATCAAGAAATCGGAGAGTTCATCTCTGCATGTGTGACCATCTTGGTGATTAGCTCATTGACAATTTTTGTGTTGGTCTTGCCATTTTCAGGATGGATTTCCGGCTTAATTGGTTTGTCGAAAAATTGGCTATTGACAGGCGTTCTTTTTGCCTTTTGTAACTTTTTGGTTCAACTCAGGCTTGGGCAATGGCAGGTAAGGAAGAAGCCAAGAAAGTTTGGAGCATTTCAGATTGGGATGAGTCTGCTAAATATGACTCTTTCTTTGCTCTTGGTGGTCGTATTTGCGTTGGGGGTGTCTGGGCGTTTAGCAGGCTATACATCGTCTGTCCTCCTCTTCGGTGTTGTTGCGCTCGCTCTGCTAAAGCGAGATGGATTTCTGAGATTCTCTTGGCGTCCGGATCTTATGAGAGAGGCATTAAGCTTCGGAGTTCCTTTAATACCTCATATTGTGGGTGCCTTTTTTTTATTAACAATTGATAGGGCGGTGATCAGTGCCCAGCTTGGCCTGGATTCAGCCGGCTATTATATGGTCGCAGCACAGATGGCTATGGTAATGGGGTTGATACTCGATAGTGTGAATAAAGCCTATGTTCCTTGGCTTTATGAAAGGCTCAAGCGAAATGAGATGCACGAAAAGAAATTTATCGTAAGGTTAACCTATTGTTATGGTTTTTTTCTTTTACTGGTTGCGGTGCTTGGTTTTCTGATTGGGGGGCCGATACTTGTCTTTGTCGCCGGTAAGAGTTTCGAGCCTGCGGCATCTTTAATTGGTTGGCTAATTCTTGCTAAGTCGCTCCATGGAATGTATTACATGGTGTCAAGCTATATTTTCTTTGCAAGGCGCACTGAAGTGATAGCTAAAATCACGATAATTGTTGGGCTCTTTAATGTTTTCTTGTTGTTTCCGATGACTAGTCACTATGGGCTAGTGGGAGCAGCATGGGCCATGTGTCTAAGCATGATGTTACAGTGGTTGGTTACATGGAGGGCTGCGAGTTTTTTAGTGGATATGCCTTGGTTTGGTGGGATGCGTATATGAAATATATTATATTCTATATTATAGATATCTTTCGGTTTCTTTGTGTTCGACCTTATAGGCGTGTCATAAGGGAATTTCGTAATTGTAAGGCTAAATTACAAAGTGGTTCATATGCAGGGTCACTTCAGGTAGGTGGTCCCACCAACCTTACAAAGAACACTCACCTAGGGAGGAATGCTAACTTTAATGGATTGGTTGTAAATGGTGGGGGGGAAGTGAGGATTGGTGATAATTTCCATTCCGGTCCCGACTGTTTGTTTATATGTCAGAATCATAACTTCAATGAAGGCAAAGCGGTTCCTTACGATAGCACATATATATATAAAGATATCGAAATAGGGGATAACGTTTGGCTTGGTAGTCGTGTAATCGTTCTTGGCGGTGTCACGATAGGAGAGGGTGCAATAATCCAAGCCGGAAGTTGTGTAGTCTCCGATATCCCCGCTTGTGCCATCGCAGGCGGGCACCCTGCAAAGGTATTTGCGTATCGAAATATTGAACACTATGAAAAGTTGAAATCGGAAAGGAAGTTTCTTTGATGACTCGTATGCTTGCAGGAAAAACAATTCTCGTTACCGGTGGCACTGGATCCTTCGGTCACAAATTTATTCCAATGACGTTGGAAAGGTTTAACCCTAAAAAAATCATCGTATTTTCCCGTGATGAAATGAAGCAGTGGGAAATGGCGAAGCTGTTCCAGGGTGACGATCGGTTGCGTTTTTTTATTGGTGATGTTCGCGATCGTGACCGGTTGTACCGAGCGTTAGACGGGGTAGATTATGTGGTCCATGCTGCCGCAACCAAAATTGTCCCAACCGCTGAATACAACCCTTTCGAGTGCGTGAAGACCAACATTCACGGCGCCATGAACCTGATCGATGCCGCCATCGACAAAGGTGTCAAAGGCGTGGTGGCACTGTCCACGGATAAAGCCAGCAGCCCCATCAACCTTTACGGTGCCACCAAGCTGGCTTCAGACAAGCTGTTCGTTGCAGGTAACTCTTATTCTGGCGGTCACGAAACCAAGTTCTCCGTGGTGCGCTACGGCAACGTGATGGGTTCACGGGGCTCGGTTATTCCGTTCTTCATGTCCATCAAAGACAAAGGCGTATTGCCGATTACCGATCCACGCATGACCCGCTTCATGATCAGTCTGGAACAGGGCGTTGAATTGGTATGGCATGCTTTTGAAGACATGGTGGGTGGCGAGATTTATGTGAAGAAGATCCCGTCCATGAAGATGACTGACCTAGCCCGAGTGGTCGCGCCAGAGGCCAAGCAGGAAGTTGTGGGCATTCGCCCGGGCGAGAAGCTGCATGAGCAGATGATCGGTGCGGAAGACTCTTACTTTACTTACGAATACCCGGAGCACTTTAAGATCCTGCCCAACATCAACAACTGGGGCACCTGCGAAAGCCGGATTAAAGACGGCAAAAAGGTACCGGAAGGTTTTGTCTACGTCAGCGACAACAACGCTGAGTGGATGACTAACGAGGAGCTTCAAGCCTGGATTGACCGCCATTACAACGAAATCGGTAAGATCTGATTATGATCCCCTATGGCAAGCAGGACATCAGCCAGGCAGATATTGACGCAGTGCTTGAGGTGCTGCAGTCAGACTTTCTCACTCAGGGCCCTAAAGTGCCTGAGTTCGAGGCCAAGGTAGCCAGCCATGTGGGCGCAAAGCACGCGCTGGCGGTTAACAGTGCCACCTCGGCATTGCACATCGCCTGTCTGGCTGTGGGGTTGGGCGAGGGCGACTGGTTGTGGACTACGTCCATAACCTTTGTAGCCTCGGCCAACTGCGGTTTGTACTGCGGCGCAAAAGTGGATTTTGTGGATATTGATCCACAAACCTACAACCTGTGCCCGAAAAAACTGGCGGAAAAGCTGGAGCAGGCAAAGCAGGAAGAACGCCTGCCGAAAGTGATGATAGCTGTTCACCTATGTGGCCAGCCGTGCGACATGGAGGTTATCCACAAGCTGGGCCAGCAATACGGCTTCCGCATTATTGAAGACGCTTCCCATGCCATCGGCGGCAAGTACCAAGGCGAATTCGTTGGTAACGGCCGGTACAGCGATATTACGGTATTCAGCTTTCACCCGGTAAAGATTGTCACCACCGCGGAAGGCGGCATGGCCCTGACCAACAGCGATGAGCTGGCAAGCCGCATGAATCTGCTTCGCAGCCATGGCGTAACGCGGGATCAGAACCTGATGACCCACGAGCCGGATGGCCCCTGGTATTACCAGCAGGTGGATCTGGGTTTTAATTACCGTATGACCGAACTGCAGGCGGCTCTGGGCGTGAGTCAGATGGAGCGGCTGGATGCCTTCGTTTCACGACGCCACGAACTGGCAAAACGCTATGACCAGCTGCTGTCAGACCTGCCTGTTACCACGCCCTGGCAACACCCGAACAGCTACTCCGGCCTGCACCTTTATGTGATTCGCCTGCAGCTGGATAGCATCAATAAGAGCCACCGGCAGGTTTTCGAAGCCTTGCGGGAGCAGGGCATTGGTGTAAACCTGCACTACATCCCGGTGCATACTCAGCCCTATTACGAGACCATGGGGTTCGCCGCTGAGGACTTCCCGGAAGCCATGGCCTATTACCGTGAGGCGATCAGCTTACCGATGTTTCAGGGGTTGACGGATGAACAGCTGGATGAGGTGGTGGCGTCTCTGAAGATCGCCCTGGCCGGGGGAGTGGGCAGTAAGTGTCCCGCGTAGCCATTATCCCCGCCCGGGGCGGCAGCAAACGCATTCCCCGCAAGAACGTCAAAGATTTCTGTGGCAAACCCATGATTGCCTGGTCCATCGATGCGGCCAAGGCCAGTGGCTGCTTTGATCAGATTATCGTCTCCACCGATGACGATGAAATCGCCAAGGTCGCCAGAGAATGGGGTGCCACGGTGCCGTTCATGCGCCCTGCGAAGCTATCGGATGATTTCACCGGAACCTTGCCGGTGATCCGACACGCCGTGGAGTGGCTGAACCAGAATGAGGCGCCGGTAGAGTACGCTTGTTGTCTTTATGCCACCGCGCCCTTTGTTTTGGCGGATGACCTCAAACGGGGCCTTCAGCTTATCAAGGATTCGGGCAGCAGCTTTGCACTCTCCGTAACTAGTTATGCGTTCCCGATTCAGCGCGCTATACGGATTGCCGATAATGGTCGCGTGGCCATGTTCAACCCCGAGCATTTCCAGACCCGCTCACAAGACCTGGAAGAAGCCTGGCACGATGCCGGCCAGTTCTATTGGGGCACTGCTGAGGCCTGGTGTGAAGAGCGAGCCATCTTCGGCGAGGATTCGGTGCCCGTTAAGCTGCCGCGCCATCGAGTTCAGGATATTGATACCCAGGAAGACTGGAGCCGGGCCGAATGGTTGTTCCGGGCGATGCAGGCCGAAGGTGGTTTGCAGTGAGAATTGCTTTTCGTGCAGATGCCTCCGTCCAGATCGGCACCGGCCACGTGATGCGCTGCCTGACACTGGCAGATGAACTCACTCGCCAAGGCCACGAATGTCAGTTTATTTGTCGTGAGCATGAAGGTCATCTGGGTGATCTGATTGCGAGTAATGGCCACGGCTTAACTCTATTGTCCCCGCGCGTCGATAATGAGCTGGACACGAAAGGCGCGAGCTCAGACAACTATGCGCTGTGGCTGGGTGTGCCCTGGCAAGAAGACGCCCGCCAAACGTTCGATGTCCTGACACCTTGGAAACCTGACTGGCTGGTAGTTGATCACTACGCACTGGATGCCGAGTGGGACAGCGCCCTCGCTAACGCTGTAGGCAGCATTATGGTGATCGACGATCTGGCGAACCGGGTTCATGAATGCGCGCTACTTTTAGACTAGAATCTTGGGCGGGTAGCGTCAGATTATGATGGTCTTCTGCCCATAGATTGTCAGCGACTAATTGGACCGGGTTATGTCTTGTTGCGCCCCAAATTTGCACACATTCGGGAGAAAAGCCTGAAGCGACGGGAGCACCCGGAACTCAAGCGCATTCTGATTTCCCTGGGGGGGCGACGGCACCAATGTGACTGGCCTGGTGCTTGACGCGCTTACGAAGTCAGCGCTACCGGCGAACACTGAGCTGGACATTATTATGGGTGCAGCAGCACCTTATCTGGATGACGTCCGACAGCTGGCTACCGAGTTGCCGTTTAAGGCAACGGTGAGTGTGAATGTAACCGATATGGCGGGGCGGATGTGCTTGGCGGATCTGTCTGTCGGGGCTGCAGGGGGAGCGTCTTGGGAGCGTTGTTGTTTGGGGGTTCCGGCTGTGTTGGTTGTCCTCGCTGAGAATCAAGTTGCCGGGGCAGTAGCCTTGGAAGCATCCGGTGCTGCGATCAAGATTGAGAGCGCGGACCAGCTTGGAACCACTTTGCCTTCCGTATTGGTGGCACTTTCCGATCCTGGTCGGCTTGAGCGGATGAGTGATGCAGCTGCTGGTATCACAAATGGCGATGGCGTGTTCCGGGCAATTCAAGCGATGGGTGCAGCGGGCGGAAGAGATCGATGACGGATCACACCCTCCGACCAATGACCGAGTCAGACCTTGAACAGGTTCTGCAATGGCGCAACCATCTTGAGGTGCGCAGCTACATGTACACTACCCATGAGATTCGCGTGGAAGAACATCGCAAGTGGTTTATGAATGCCAGTCCTGACCCTGCCATTGAGCTTCTAATCTATGAGCAAGGTGGCAAGGCGCAAGGTTTTGTCAATATTGCCCGAACACGTTGTCCAGAAGTGGCAGACTGGGGGTTTTACCTGGCGCCAAACGCTTTAAAAGGCAGTGGTCGGGAGCTTGGCAAGCAAGCGCTCAACTACGCTTTCGGCCGGCTGCGCCTTCATAAGGTATGTGGGCAAGCACTCGGTTTTAATGAGCGTTCGATCACTTTTCATAAGAGACTGGGCTTTGTCGAAGAGGCCCGCCTGCGAGATCAGCACTTTAATGGCAGCCAGTTTCACGATGTTGTGTGTTTTGGTCTTCTGAACAGTGAGTGGCAGGCGCAGACTAAGGATTGAAAAATGAGTGAGCCTAGAATCGTAATTGCCGGCCGGGAGATTTCCCGAAACCAGCCACCCTACGTTATTGCGGAGCTTTCAGCTAACCATAACGGCAAGCTGGAAACAGCCCTGAAGATTGTCGAAGAAGCCGCTAAGGCCGGTGCGGATGCCGTAAAGCTGCAAACTTACCGCCCGGACACCATCACGCTGGATTCAGATGCTGACGAATTCAAAATCAAAGGCGGGCTTTGGGATGGCCGTACCCTCTATGAACTCTATGAAGAAGCGCATATGCCTTGGGAATGGCATAGGCCGCTGTTCGAGCATGCCAAAAAAATCGGTATCCCCATCTTCAGTTCCCCTTTTGACACCACAGCGGTGGATCTGCTCGAGGACCTGAACGCACCGGCCTACAAAATTGCGTCGTTCGAAGCGGTCGACCTGCCGTTAATCCGTTACGTGGCGGCCACTGGCAAGCCGATGATTATCTCCACCGGCATGGCAGACGCCGAGGAAATCCAGGAAGCCATCACCGCCGCTCGGGAAGGTGGTTGTAAACAGTTGGCAATTCTCCACTGTGTAAGCGGCTACCCGGCCCCGGCAGACGATTACAATCTGCGCACCATCGGCGACATGATCAAGCGCTTTGGACTGGTCACCGGTCTGTCGGATCACACGCTGGACAACACCACTGCGATTGCCAGTGTGGTGCTGGGTGCTTCCATTATTGAGAAGCACTTCACTCTTGACCGCAACGGCGGTGGCCCGGATGACAGCTTCTCTCTGGAGCCCGAAGACTTGACGGCTCTGTGCCGCGATAGCAAAACGGCCTGGAAGGCTATGGGGCAGCTTGATTACGGCAGGAAATCGAGTGAGCAGGGTAATGCTCAGTTTCGGCGCTCGCTGTATTTTGTGAAGGACATGAAAGCGGGTGATGTGATTACTGAGGATTGTGTGCGGAGTGTGCGTCCGGGGTATGGGTTGGCACCCAAGTATTTGGATAGGGTGATTGGGCTGACAGTAAGGCGTGAAATTAGTGCTAATACGCCGGTTAGTGAAGGTGTGTTGAATTAATGGGCTGGTATAAAGATATCAACGCCATTCTGGAACAGGAGCCGGAAACCTGGTTGGCCTATCTGTACGGGCAGCAGTTGGAGAACATGCCGCATCTGACCCGTATTAAGCCGAAGGCTCGGGGCTTAGTTTTGCGCATCTGCCGTTATTTTCTGTTCTTGATGCGGCACTTTGCGTTGGGGCAGCCCCCTATGCTCAAGGCTAAAGCCGATTTTTTGGTGTTTTCCGGGACCTCTAACCAAATGAGTTCTCTAGAGGGAACAGCGAGCATTCTGAAGAAGAAAGGTAAGAGAGTAGTTGAAATTGGTCATGGGAGGCTTTTGCTCAGAGGAGAACAGCGGGGCCGTTATATCTCGTTCGCTTTCAGTGTTCTTGATATTGCTAAATCTCTGGTGCTGTTGGTTCGAAATGGCCCTTCGCTGTATAAAGAGCTGCAAAATAAGCATCCAGCTATGGTTCAGAGCTATTTCGATAACTTCTGCAGTGTCTATACATATCTCGTTTATTTTGACCGCGTTCTTAAGCAGACCAAGCCAGATTACGTAATCACATCAAACGACCACAACCCGCCAAACCGCTCGTTACTTGCCGTTGCGCATTATTTGGGAATAAAAACGGTTTATCTGCAGCACGCATCCGTGAGTAATTTGTTCCCGGCGTTACGGGTAGATTACGCATTTCTAGATGGACAGTTTTCCCTTGACACTTACCGGGAGTGCGAGCAAAACCAGCCGCCAACAAAGCGCAAAGTACCAACGCCGATAGTGCTGCTTAGCGGACAGAAAAAGCACTTGAGGAGAGGCGATAGTCGGGCGGCAACGGCGATTGGAATTGCGCTGAACGCGCTGGATGACGCGACCGTCGCGATCCAATTTGTGAAAGAGCTCGCCGATGCTGGTCAGAAAATACGAGTACGCTGGCACCCAGGCCAGCCCGAGCAAGACATCCGGCAATATCAGAAAGCCTTAAAGGGTTTGCCGCATGTGCAGCTAAGCAATCCCAAAACAGAGCAAGTATCCGAATTCATGATGAATATTCGCTGGTTGGTGGCGGGCAATAGTAGCATTCACTTAGAAGCAGCACTTGCGGGCGTAACCCCGATTTACTACGAACTGACCTCTCCGGATAATCCGGATTACTATGGGTATGTTCTCCACGGATTGGCGAAGCGTACGAGTTCTGCAGCCGAGATAGTGGAACTGGTCGAAGCCGGATATGGTGCAGCGGGGCCTGATGTTGAGGCTGTACGGCACTATAGCGCTACTTATCTTACGGAGTGGGATGGTCGAGAGGAGGAGTTGGTTGGCGAATATCTGTTAAGGGATTTAGCCTGTAGGGAGGATATATTTGGTGGGTTTAATTATTAGAACTGTGTCCTTGCCTTAGCTTGCTTAGGAAAATTTTTTTATTTCGAAAAATTCCTGTTCATTTCTGTTTTTCTGTATTGGTGACAAAGTAACGGGTGCTTGAATGATTCTGTCAAAGAAAGATTATAAACATTATCGTACGAGAGACAGGTTGGCGATAGGAGAGAAGCCGTCACTTTTGAGGTATTGGTTTTCAGATCGTTGGCAGTTTTTGCGACGAATGCGCCGTCTTGAGTATGTTTATAATTGCCATTTTCCAAGGTTTGTTGTTGAGTTTCATAGATATCGATTCTTACGCATTTCCCAAAAAATTGGATACTCAATTCCAATTAATACATGCGGGCCTGGCTTGTCAATCGCGCACCGGGGGACTATCGCGATTAACGGTGGTGCAAAGCTGGGTGAGAACTGTAGGGTCCATGTTTGCGTGAATATAGGAACTGAAGCAGGCTTGAATAATGTTGCCCCGAAAATTGGGAATAATTGCTATATTGCTCCGGGCGCAAAGTTGTATGGCGATATAGTTATCGGAGACAATGTTATTGTTGGCGCTAATGCCGTCGTTAATCGCAGTTTTCCTGAAGGAAACTGTACCATTGCAGGGGTTCCTGCAAAGGTGGTTTCAAATAGAAGTGCTCGCGAAGTTCTCCACATCGATGGTCAGATTCGGCCTGATGTACAGGTTTAAGTGCTTTCAGGGTTCAAACAGGATGGTTCGCAAAGTTAAGTCTGCATTAGTAATGGCGTATGGATAATTTAATGGATAGAGCACTTAATGTGGTATATCTCTGTGATTTTGATCTAAAGAAAAATACAGGGAAGGATAGAGCTACGCGCCAAAAGCTATCGGCATTGAGGGGTTTGGTTAACGATCTAGTTGTTGTTAGCAATCCTTTTAAAAGTCAATTTTTTAGAATTTTGGCAATATTTATTCTTGATATTAAAGTGTCTGCACTTTTATTGTCTCGAAGGCCTGATGTTTTCATTAGTCGGGGCTACTCAGGCTGGTTTTCGATGTTGACTGCTAAGGCGTTATCTATAAAAACTGCTCGTGAGATTCACGCAGATGCCATTGAGGAGCTTTCTCTGTTGCCATATCGCGGGGTGAAGCTGAGAGCGTTAGGATTACTGGCAAAACATGCTCACAGAATGGACCTTTCTGCCGATGTTAGGATATTTAATCATCCTGACCTCATGGAAGGATACAGGAAAAGAGGGATCATTGGGGAGCAGGATTTTTTTACATACAATGGCTATGCTCCCGGCGAAAGAAGCTACTTTTCCCGAGCGAAAGCGAGGGAAAAGTTTGGTCTCTCTCAAGATGATCGAATAGTCGTTTTTGTCGGTGCAGCGTCGAAATGGCACGGTGTGGAATATTTGGTTGAGCTACAGAGAGAG
The DNA here is from genome assembly GCF_045057155.1 of Marinobacter flavimaris. Taxonomy (NCBI): domain Bacteria; kingdom Pseudomonadati; phylum Pseudomonadota; class Gammaproteobacteria; order Pseudomonadales; family Marinobacteraceae; genus Marinobacter; species Marinobacter flavimaris. The sequence continues at coordinate 2,098,826 of NZ_CP171359.1, read as the reverse complement.
TTTGACCAAAGGGGTGAAAATATTAAAGTTGTAGTCGGTGGTGGCGATATAACTGAGTTTGATAAGGAGGGGAGGTGTATTAATTTTACGCCACTAGGCGACCAAGGCTGCGCTGAGCTTATAAGGGCTGCTGACTTTTGCCTGTTGCCAGTCAAGCAGAATAGATTAAGCCCAGGGAGTCCTCTAAAGCTATATGATTATATTGCAAATGAAAGGTTTGTGTTTGCTCAAAAAGAAACTAATGGGTACTCAGACGAGGTTGAGAAGCTCAATATTGGAATGCCTGTCGATTTTACCAATCCCTCAGAGGCAAGCCTTCAGATTATAGATGCATTTAGAGAAAGTTGTTGGCCTGAAGATTATCCTAATTGTAAAGCATCCTGGGCAGATAGGATGGCGCACTGGGTGAGCGGCCTGCGCTCGAAGTGCCAGTAGGCAGGTTGGGCAGATTAGGTCGGTGCCGATACAAACAGGGTGCTGGATCTTAAATTCTTACTAACGTTAGGGGCATTAGTTGGATAACGCTTCCACCGCATATCATGTGTTGAGTACGCTTTTTGTGTTTATATTGGGCTCGATGATTTCCGTTATTACAGGGAGGAAGTTCGGTGTAGGTGCAGGTGGGGCTTTTGTATTATATATTTGGCACACTCTATTTTCGATGTTTTACTGTTGGTATGTACTGCAATCGGGTGGAGATGCACTTTCATATTTTCGATGGGGGCAGCACTGGGCCGGCGAGCTTCGAGTGGGAACTGCTGGGGTTGTTGTAATATCCGGTATATTGGTTAATATTTTTGGTTTGTCGCTGATTGGGGCTTTTTTAGTTTTCAATATATTCGGGCAGATAGGGCTTCTAGCCTTTTGGGGGAGCCTTAAGCAGGCAGTTGTAGGAAAGTCCCGGCATATTCGAGCGTTAGCAACTATTATAGTGTTTCTCCCTTCCGTCAGCTTTTGGAGCGCAGCTTTAGGTAAGGACGCAATTTCCTTTATGGCTACTGGCTTGGCCCTTTGGAGCGCTCTGGATTTATCTCGGCGTAGCTTTTTAATGGTATTTGCGATAGGAGCAATGTTCATGGTGCGCCCTCACATGGCTGGTATCATGGTGATGGCTATTGCCATCTCAGCATTGATGGACAGCAATGCTTCGGTGATAAGGAAGGTTTTGGTGGGAATCTTTGCCACCTCAGTTGCAGCTGTGCTAGTTCCCTTTGCGCTTGAGTATGCAGGTATTGGTGCAGTGGTTGGTGTTGAATCACTCACCGAATATATCGATAAGCGGCAGACCTACAATATGGAAGGGGGGGGCGGAGTTGATATTGCTTCGATGAGTCTGCCAATGCAACTGTTCACCTATCTGTTTCGACCAGTGCTTTTTGAAGCGAGAAGTGTTTTTGCTCTGGCAGCGGCCGTAGATAACCTCATTCTACTTGGTCTATTCATTTTCGGTGGAATTGCGCTTCTGAGGGGCAGAAAGACAGTGCTTGACGAGAATCGTGTATTTATGTGGGCTTATGCGCTTAGTGCTTGGCTCATTCTTGCAATGACTACCGCTAATTTGGGCATTGCTGTTCGACAGAAGTGGATGTTTGCGCCGATGCTGATTTTCCTCTTGATTTCCGTTCTTGGGCGTAAGCGGGTTGCCTGAGGCGTTGGCTTTTGCCTTGTTTTAAGGAATCTTTAATGAAAAAAATTGCAGTCATTGGCCTAGGCTACGTAGGCCTCCCCCTTGCCGTTGCCTTCGGCGAAAAACGTCCGGTTTTGGGGTTTGATATCAACGCGAAGCGCATAGCCGAGCTGAAGCAAGGTGAGGATTTCACTCGGGAAGTCTCCGCTGAAGAACTGGCCGGAGCCTCCCAGCTGTCGTTCAGCGACTCCCTGGATGACATCGCAGACTGCACGGTGTTCATCGTTACCGTTCCCACGCCCATTGATGACTACAAAACGCCGGATCTCACGCCGTTGGTGAAGGCCAGCGATAGTGTGGGCAAGGTGCTTAAATCCGGCGATATTGTGATTTACGAATCCACCGTGTATCCGGGTGCCACGGAAGAGGTTTGTGTGCCGGTGCTGGAGCGGGTGTCCGGCCTTAAATTTAACGAGGATTTCTACGCAGGTTACAGCCCGGAACGGATTAACCCGGGGGATAAGGAGCACCGGGTAACCACGATCATGAAGGTCACCTCCGGCTCTACCCCGGCCATTGCCGAGGAAGTGGATGCCATGTACGCGGATATCATCACCGCCGGTACCCACAAGGCCAGCTCCATCAAAGTGGCGGAGGCGGCGAAGGTAATCGAGAACACCCAGCGGGACCTGAACATTGCGCTGATGAACGAACTGGCCATGATTTTCGCCCGGTTGGGGATTGATACCCACGAAGTGCTGGCTGCCGCCGGTACCAAGTGGAACTTCCTGCCGTTCAAGCCCGGCCTGGTGGGCGGCCACTGCATCGGGGTAGACCCGTACTACCTCACCCACAAAGCCCAGGCCATTGGCTACCACCCGGAAATCATCCTGGCGGGCCGCCGCACCAATGACGGCATGGGCCCCTATGTGGCGGCTGAACTGGTAAAAGCCATGATCAAAGCAGGCCACACCATCGCCAACGCCCGAGTGCTGGCAATGGGCTTTACCTTCAAGGAAAACTGCCCGGACTTGCGCAATACCCGGGTGATTGACGTAGTGAAAGAGCTGCAGGACTTCGGCTGCCAGGTAGATGTAACCGACTGCTGGGCGGACAGCGCCGAAGCGGAACATGAATACGGTATTAGCCTGACGGATAAACCGGAGCAGGGCAGCTACAGCGGTGTGATTGTGGTGGTGCCGCACCGGGAATACGCGGCCATGAGTGCCGGTGATCTGCGGGGCTATCTGACGGCGGATGGTGTGTTGTTTGACCTGAAGGGTGTATTGCCTTGGGGTGAGGCGGATTTGCGGTTGTGATGAATTTAGTGATCGTGACTACTGTGCCCGAAACGTTGGCAACAATACTTCGGGGCCAGCCTGCATTCCTTAATCAGTATTGCTCTATTGTTTGCGTTACTTCTCCCGGGCCCATGCTTGAGAACGTGAAAGAGCATGAGGGTGTCAGTGTTCTTGAGGTTCCCATGAATCGTGGCATCAGTCCTTTTAAGGATTTGGTTTCCATTTTTCGAATGTGGCAAGCGCTCAGGCGCCTACAGCCCGATGTTGTGCACTCCTACACACCGAAGGCTGGATTAGTGACTATGCTGGCGGCGTTTCTGGCCGGCGTTCGGGTTCGTATTCACACCTTTACCGGGTTAGTGTTTCCCACTTCCAATGGTTTTAAGCGCAAGGTCCTTGTCGCGATTGACCGATTGATTTGTGCGGCAGCAACTAAGGTTGTCCCAGAAGGTGAGGGCGTTGCAGCGGATTTGAGGGCTAACGGTATTACTTCCAAGCCTTTGATCGTTATTGGCAATGGCAACATTGCAGGAGTTGATACCCGGCATTTCCGACCAGATACATGCTTGCCGCTTCAACATGAGGGGAGTGGTGCGTTTACATTTTGCTTTGTTGGGCGCCTTAATCGTGATAAAGGGCTTCAGGAACTTGTTTCTGCCTTTACCAGCCTGGAGGGAGAGTCGGCACTGCTTTTGGTGGGCGATTTGGATTCTACTGCACCGGTAGATAAGGTTACGCTGGATCATATTCAGTCCCACCCACGGATTCAGGCAACCGGTTTTCTTGAAGACATCCGGCCCGCTCTTAAGGCTTGTGATGTTTTAGTCCTGCCAAGTTATCGGGAGGGCTTCCCCAATGTGGTTTTGCAGGCTGGAGCAATGGGGAAGCCTGTGATTGCTTCGGATATTAATGGCTGTAATGAGGTTGTCGAGAACGACTTTAATGGTTGGCTGGTGCCACCGAGTGATGAGAGTGCACTAGCTGAGCGTATGGCGCATGTCATGTCGCTTTCTCCTGATCAGCGCGTGAGGTTGGGCAACAATGCGCGGGCGAGGATTGTTGAGAGATACGAGCAGACAGCTTACCGGCGAAAGTTGTTTGAATTTTACAGGGAGGTTGCCAGTGAAGCGGGGCTTTGATTTTTTTGTTTCTTTGATTGGGTTAGTGGCGTTGGCTCCGGTGATTGTTGTCGTTGCCGTGTTAATCCACCGCAAGCTTCGCTCTCCCGTCTTCTTCCGCCAAACTCGCCCCGGCTTGAACGGCAAACCGTTCGAAATGGTGAAATTTCGCACCATGCTAGACGCCACCGACAAGCACGGTAACCCCCTGCCTGATGACCAGCGCATGACACCGTTCGGGAGCTTCCTGCGCGCCACCAGCCTGGATGAGTTGCCGGAGCTGTGGAATGTGCTCAAGGGCGATATGAGCCTGGTAGGCCCCCGGCCGCTGTTGATGGAATACCTGCCGCTGTATTCCAAGGAACAATACCGCCGCCATGAGGTGCGCCCGGGTGTGACCGGCTGGGCGCAGGTGAATGGCCGCAATGCAATTTCCTGGGAAGACAAGTTCCGGCTGGATGTGTGGTATGTGGACAATCAGTCGCTTTGGCTGGATGTGAAGATTCTGTTCCTTACGGTGAAGAAGGTGCTGGTTCGGGATGGGATTAGTGGGGGTGGTGAGGTGACTATGTCGAAGTTCACCGGGAGTCAGGATTGATGCGCCTTGCCATTCTGGGTGCTAGCGGCCACGGAAAAGTTGTGGCGGATGCTGCCGGTCTTTCAGGTTGGAGCTCGATGGTGTTCTTTGACGATGCTTGGCCGGAAATCGCGAAGAATGGCTTTTGGCCAGTTGTTGGCGACACAGCTACTATGCTGAGGGAGGTGAGTAATTTCGACGGTGTAATAGTTGCCATTGGGAATAATTCGACTCGCAAGGCAAAACAGCATGAGTTGGCGGCTTCAGGTGCTCGACTGGTTTCTGTTATCCATCCTTCCGCGGTTGTGAGCGATTTTGCTGTAGTTTGTGCAGGCTCGGTAGTTTTCGCGAATGCGGTGGTCAACGCGTGTGCGGAGATTGGTGAAGGCTGCATTGTAAATACGGGTGCGGTGGTCGAGCACGACTGCGTTATGGGCGATTTCGCTCATTTGAGCCCCAATGCAGTTTTGGCCGGTGGCGTGAAGCTTGGACCTATGGCCTGGGTTGGAGCGTGTGCGTCTGTGAAACAGCTGATTGACGTGGGCGAGGGCGCTATGGTTGGCATGGGCGCTGTTGTCACGAAAAGTGTGCCGTCCGCCGTGACTGTTGTGGGTAATCCCGCGAAGGTTTTATCACCCTCAAGCCAATGACGTTTACACAGGAATGAAAGCAGCTTTGATTTCTTGCATCGGGCTGCCATTTTCCCTTTCCCCAATCTGGAATATTGCAGAGTACTAATGCTTAACGGACCTTTCTCATCATGGCCTTCCTTTTCAGAGGAAGAGGCCAATGCAGTACGCGATGTAGTTCTCTCGAACAAGGTAAATTACTGGACAGGTCAGGAGTGCCGGAAGTTTGAGCAAGAGTTTGCCACTTTCGCTGACTCCGAATACGCAGTAGCTCTGGCAAACGGGACAGTGGCGCTGGATTTGGCGTTGAAGGCGCTGGATATCGGTGAAGGCGATGAGGTAGTAGTTACACCGCGAACCTTCCTGGCGTCCGCCTCCAGCATTGCAACCGCTGGTGCGGTGCCGGTGTTTGCGGATGTTTCACCCGATTCCCAGAACATTACGCCGGAAACCGTGCGCAAGGTCATCACGCCACGTACCCGCGCCATTGTGTGTGTGCACTTGGCAGGCTGGCCCTGTGATATGGACGGGTTTATGGCGCTGGCGGATGAGTTCGGGCTTTACGTGATTGAAGACTGCGCCCAAGCTCATGGTGCCCGTTACAAAGGGCGTTCGGTGGGATCTATTGGCCATGTGGGGTGTTGGTCTTTCTGCCAGGACAAGATCATGACCACCGGAGGTGAGGGTGGCATGGTCACCACTAACGATCGCAAGCTGTGGTCGAAAATGTGGTCATTCAAAGATCATGGGAAAAGTTGGGAAGCGGTCTACGAGCGCGAGCATCCGCCGGGTTTCCGGTGGCTGCACGATTCTTTTGGCACCAACTGGCGGATGACGGAAATGCAGGCGGTGATTGGCCGAATTCAGCTGGGCCGAATGCGAGAGTGGAACAGAGCCCGTACCGCCAATGCGGAGCGCATTTGGGCTACTTGCCGTGAACTGCCGGCGTTGCGAGTGCCTGAATTTTCCTGTGGTGTTAGCTGTGACTCAGGCTGTGCCGGCAGGAGTGGCTGCTCACACGCCCATTATAAATGCTATGTACAGGTTAGGCCGGAGCGCCTGGCGCAAGGCTGGTCCCGGGACCGAATTGTCGAGGAGGTGGTCGCCCAGGGGGTACCGTGTTTCCAGGGGTCGTGTTCAGAGGTCTACCGTGAGCGTGCCTTTGATGGTACTGGCTGGCGCCCGACGAAGCCACTTGAAGTGGCGCGAGAATTGGGGGAGACCAGCCTGATGTTTCTGGTGCATCCTACGCTGACGAAAGCAGAGCTAGAAAAAACCTGTACGGTTTTGTCAGCTGTAGTGAAACAGGCCACCAACGGCTGAGCCTCTCCCCCTCCTGTTGTCCTTTTATTTTCCGGAGTTTTTTCATTTATGTGCGGTATTGTCGGCGCGGTATGCGCTCGAGATGTAACACCTTTTTTGTTAAATGGCCTTCAAACACTGGAATACCGTGGGTATGACTCCGCTGGTCTGGCGCTTCTGAACGGCGGGCTTAAACGGGCCCGTTCCGTGGGCCGTGTGTCCGAGCTGGCAGCGTTGGTTGATCGCGAGCAGTTACAGGGGCATATGGGTATTGCTCACACCCGCTGGGCAACACACGGAGTGCCGGCGGAACGGAATGCGCACCCACATGTGTCTGGAAAGCTTGCGGTTGTTCACAATGGCATTATTGAGAACCATGTTGAACTGCGGGCTATGCTTTCGGGTCTGGGGTACGATTTTACGTCGGATACCGATACGGAGACGGTTGCTCATCTCGTTGAGGCTTGCCTGGCAGGGAAGGTGGGTGAAGCGTCGCCCTCGCTCTTCGAGGCTGTGGGGGCTGCGGTCCCTTACCTGAAAGGCGCGTATGCCCTGGCTGTGGTTCGGGCAGACGAACCAGAAACTCTGGTTGTAGCCAGGGAAGGTTCGCCGCTGATGCTGGGGCAGGGTGATACTGGTTTTTATGCAGCCTCCGATGCCTCCGCTTTGATTTCGGAAACCCGTGAGTTGATGTATCTGGAGAACGGAGATGTTGCCCAGCTTACCTTGGACGGCGTAACGATACGGGATGCAGAGGGTCAGTCGGTTACTCGCCCTGTGACCACCTCTACGCTGAGAGCAGATGCGGTTCAGTTGGGCGAGTATAAGCACTACATGCAAAAGGAGATCTTCGAGCAGCCCCAGGCCCTTGGCAATACCCTTGAAATGCTTGGCGGTACAGGAACGCTTCAGTCGGGCTTGTTCGGTGCGGATGCCGCGCGAATTTTTGATGAAGTGGACTCAGTACTTATTCTGGCCTGCGGTACTTCCAGCTATGCCGGGATGGTGGCGCGCTATTGGATTGAGGCGATTGCAGGCGTGCCCTGTAATGTGGAGATTGCTAGTGAATATCGGTACCGGAAATCAGTAGCCCGGGAATCCCAGTTGGTTGTGGCCATATCCCAGTCGGGAGAGACCGCTGACACCATTGCGGCCCTGCAGTATGCCAAGTCGTTGGGGCACCGATACACTCTGGCTATCTGTAATGTGCCCGAATCCTCCATCGTTCGCGAGGCCGCGCTACGTTTTATTACGCGTGCGGGTCCTGAAATTGGTGTGGCTTCTACCAAGGCGTTTACCACGCAGTTGTCGACGCTGTTCTTGCTCGCTCTTCTTTTGGCCAAGGGGCGTGGCGCGCTATCGGCTGAGGATGAGGCCACCTACCTGAATGAAGCGCGCCATTTGCCGGTCGCCGTTGAAAAGGTTCTGGCGCTGGAGTCGGCGATTCGGGATCTGGCTCAGCAGTTTGGTAACAAGCAACACGCGCTGTTCCTTGGTCGTGGCCGGCATTACCCGATTGCACTGGAAGGTGCCTTAAAGCTTAAGGAAATTTCCTATATACATGCAGAGGCCTACCCGGCGGGAGAACTGAAACACGGCCCTTTGGCGTTGGTTGATGCCGAGATGCCTGTGGTGGTTGTGGCGCCCAATGATGAACTGTTGGACAAATTGAAGGCCAACATGGAAGAAGTTCGGGCCAGAGGTGGCGAACTGTTCGTGTTTGCCGATGGTGACAGCCAGATCGCCTCCGAACCCGGAATACAGGTTCTTAAAATGCCCGAGCATTACGGAATCTTGTCGCCGGTTCTTCATGTTGTTGCATTGCAATTATTGGCTTACCACGTGGCTCTAGTGAAGGGCACTGATGTGGACAAACCCCGCAATTTGGCCAAAAGTGTTACTGTTGAGTGACCGTGGCGATCATCTTTTCTGGTAAAGGAACACCATGTTTGAAAAATTCCTGAATTTATCTCGGGTCCACAAGCGGCTGGTGTCGGTTTTTGCTGATGTGGCGGTTCTGTTTTTTGCTTTGTGGGCGGCGTTTTCGCTGCGCCTGGAGCAGCAGTTCTGGGTGCCTGATCAGGGGCAGCTTATTGTCTCTGGGTTAACGGTTGTCTTCACGATTGCCGTGTTCATAAAGCTGGGTCTCTATCGCGCGGTCATTCGCTATCTGAGTGACAGGGCCTTTATCACGGTGATAACCGGGGTGGTGATTTCGTCGATCACCTTGATCTTGTTGGGATATTGGCTTGAGGTACAGGTTCCTCGTTCCGTGCCTATCATTTACGGGGCGCTGGCTTTTATCTTTGTAAGCGGAACCAGAATGACGGTCCGTATGCTGGTGAATCGTCCTCGGCATCGCAACAAGCAGTTTGTGGCGATTGTTGGTGCAGGCGAGACCGGCCTGCAACTTGCGAACGCGCTGGATCAAGGCACCGAATATCATCCTGCGGCTTTTATCACGTTGCTGAAAGCAAACCACCGGGCCTTGATTAATGGAATCCCGGTTTACGACATCAGTCACATCGAGCGTGTGGTGAGGGAGCATCGTATCAAGCGTTTGTTGCTGGCTCTGGATGCCGATTCTGGTATTGACCGTAAGCGCTTGCTGAAAAAGCTGGAGCCGCTCGCCATTCCGGTGCAGACCGTTCCAACCATGTCCGAACTGGTAGCGGGCCAGGCACGCATCAATGATATCCGGGATCTGGAGCTTGAGGATTTGTTGGGTCGGGACCCCGTGCAGCCAGACAATGCACAGGTCGCTACCAGCCTGTATGAGCGCGCAGTAATGGTAACCGGGGCTGGTGGCTCAATAGGTTCCGAGTTGTGCCGCCAGATCATTCAGCACCGTCCTTCCAAATTGGTGCTTTTTGAACAGTCTGAGTTTTCTCTTTACGCCATTGAGCGCGAGCTTCAGGCGATCAATCAGATTGAGGCACTTGGGGTAGAAATCCACCCGTTGCTGGGCAGTGTTACCCACCGTCGGCGTTGCGAGACCGCGATGCGGAGTTTTGGTATAGAGACGGTATACCACGCCGCAGCCTACAAGCATGTGCCTCTGGTTGAGCACAATGTTATCGAAGGTGTTCAGAATAATGTGTTCGGCACCTTCCATGTTGCGGAAGCGGCCATTGCGGCCGGGGTGAAGCGCTTTGTGTTGATCTCCACCGACAAAGCGGTGCGTCCCACTAATGTGATGGGTGCCAGTAAGCGTCTTGCTGAGCTTGTGCTCCAGGGCCTGGCTCAGCGGCAGTCAGACACGATCTTTTCCATGGTGAGGTTTGGCAACGTGCTTGGATCTTCCGGTTCGGTTGTCCCGCTGTTCCGGGACCAGATTCGCGATGGCGGACCTGTTACCGTGACTCACCCGGATATTATCCGCTACTTCATGACTATTCCTGAGGCCAGCCAGCTTGTCCTTCAGGCTGGCAGCATGGGGCAGGGTGGCGAAGTGTTCGTTCTGGATATGGGCGAGCCCGTAAAAATTGCCGACCTGGCCCGGAAAATGATTCACCTGATGGGGTTGATGGAGAAAACAGACGATCGGCCGGATGGGGATATCGAAATTGTATTCTCCGGGCTGCGGCCCGGTGAAAAGCTCTATGAGGAGTTGTTGATTGGCGACAACCCGCAGGGTACGGCTCACCCCCGGATCATGATGGCAAGGGAGGTCTCGATGCCCTGGGATGAGGTGGAACAAACGCTCAACCGTCTGATGCGGGCAAGTCATGACTTTGATTGTCAGGAGATCATTCAAATCCTTAAAACGGCACCGACGGGGTTTGCCCCCAATGGGGATGTGGCGGATCTGGTATGGTGCAATGGTGATCGACAGTTAACTGTGGCTTCTCAAGAGTCCGATAAGATAAGGCGCTTCCCGGCCTGAAACGATTTGTTCGGTAAGGCCGGTGAGGTTTTTAAAGAAGGGGCGGATCGGGAAGATCTTGCCCCTTTTTTCTTCTATCATGCAGGGATACTTTTGGCTGACCATTTGCGCCGAACTACAAAGACCAGAGGCACCTGACACCCGATGTTTGAAAACAGCTCCATACTGATCACCGGCGGTACAGGCTCCTTCGGCCATACCTTCGTCCCCATGCTCCTCGAGCGTTTCAATCCCAGAAAAGTGATCATTTTCTCCCGGGATGAAATGAAGCAGTGGGAGATGGCCAAGAAGTTTGCCGGCGATCACCGCGTTCGCTTTTTCATCGGCGACGTGCGCGACAAAGATCGCCTTTACCGGGCGCTGGATGGGGTCGATTACGTGGTGCATGCCGCAGCCACCAAGATTGTTCCAACCGCGGAATACAATCCCTTCGAGTGCATCAAGACCAATATCAATGGCGCCATGAACCTGATCGATGCCTGTATCGATAAAGGCGTGAAGCGTGTTGTGGCTCTTTCAACAGATAAAGCCAGCAGCCCGATCAATCTGTATGGCGCTACCAAGCTGGCCTCAGACAAATTGTTCGTTTCTGGCAATTCCTACGCGGGTGGCCATGAGACACGCTTTGCGGTCGTGCGCTATGGCAATGTAATGGGATCCCGTGGGTCGGTTATTCCGTTTTTCATGTCGGTTAAGGACCAGGGCGTGTTGCCCATTACCGACGAGCGCATGACCCGCTTTATGATTTCGTTGGAAGAGGGTGTGGAGCTGGTGTGGCACGCCTTTGAGGATATGGAAGGTGGGGAAATCTACGTGAAGAAAATCCCTTCCATGAAGGTGACCGATCTTGCACGGGTGGTCGCTCCGGAAGCCAAACACGAGATCGTTGGCATCCGCCCCGGCGAGAAGCTGCATGAGCAGATGATTGGTGCCGAGGATTCCTATTACACCTATGAGTACCCGGAGCACTTCAAGATTCTGCCAGCCATTCATGACTGGAGCGCCGATGCTGCGCGCATCAAGGACGGCAAGAAAGTGCCTGAAGGATTTGTTTATTCAAGTGACAACAACACAGAATGGATGTCTCAAGATGATCTGCAGGCCTGGATTGATGCCAACCGGGAAAAAATCGGGAGTATCTGATTGATGATTCCTTACGGGCGCCAGGAAATCACGCAAGAGGACATTGATGCCGTTGTTGAAGTTCTCAAATCGGACTTCCTGACCCAGGGCCCGAAAGTTCCAGAGTTTGAGAACACGGTGGCCAGCCATGTTGGTGCGAAGTTTGGCGTGGCTGTTAACAGCGCAACGTCGGCCTTGCACGTTGCCTGCGCGGCTCTTGGTTTGGGAGAAGGGGACTGGCTGTGGACTTCGCCGGTCACGTTTGTCGCCTCAGCGAATTGTGGCCTTTATTGCGACGCAAAGGTGGATTTCGTCGATATCGACCCCCGCACCTACAACCTTTGCCCGGATGCGCTTGAGCGGAAGCTGGAACAGGCCAGGGAGCAGGATCGTCTGCCCAAGGTGGTTGTGCCTGTTCACCTGTGTGGCCAGCCTTGCGACATGGAACGGATCAAGGCGTTGTCTGATCGTTATGGCTTTCGCATTGTTGAGGACGCGTCCCATGCCATTGGCGGCAAGTATCAGGGCGAGTTTATTGGCAGCGGCCGGTTCAGCGATATCACGGTGTTCAGCTTCCATCCGGTAAAAATTGTGACAACTGCGGAAGGCGGCATGGCTGTCACCAACGACGCTGAACTGGCGCAGCGTATGGAGATGCTCCGCAGCCACGGCATATCCCGCGACCCTGCCCGCATGACCCATGAGCCAGACGGCCCCTGGTACTATCAGCAGGTGGACCTGGGCTTTAACTACCGTATGACCGAGTTGCAGGCGGCCCTGGGTGTCAGCCAGATGGCACGGCTGGACGACTTCGTGAAGCGTCGGCATGAACTGGCCCGGCGATACGATGAACTGTTGGCGGATTTGCCGGTACTGAGCCCATGGCAGCATCCGGACAGCTATTCAGGCCTTCACCTTTACGTGATCCGACTGAAATTGGGAGAGATTCGTGCCAGCCACCGGGAGGTATTCGAGTCGCTGAGGGAGCAGGGAATCGGTGTAAACCTGCATTACATCCCCGTCCACACCCAGCCATTCTACGAGACCATGGGGTTCGCGCCCGATGATTTTCCGGAGTCCATGCGCTATTACAACGAGGCGATCAGCATTCCCATGTACCACGGCCTGACGTTTGAACAGCAGGACGCGGTGGTTGGAGCGCTGAAGCAGGCCCTTTCAGTATGAAGGTTGCGGTAATTCCCGCCCGCGGAGGCAGCAAGCGGATTCCGGGCAAGAATATCCGGGATTTCTGCGGCAAACCGATGATTGCCTGGTCCATTGAGGCTGCCCGAGCGAGTGGCTGTTTTGATGAGGTGATCGTTTCAACCGATGACGAAAGGATCGCCGAAGTAGCCAGGCAGTGCGGAGCTACAGTTCCTTTTATGCGTCCTGAGCATCTTTCAGACGATTACACGGGAACACTGCCGGTTATCCGCCATGCCGTTGAATGGTTTTGTAATGCGGGCCAGGCAGTCGACCTTGTTTGCTGCATCTATGCGACGGCCCCTTTCATCGAACCTGCTGATATCCAGGAAGGCAAAAGTCAGCTTGAAACGGCCGGCTGTAGTTTTGCATTTTCTGTGACCAGCTTTGCCTTCCCCATTCAACGTGCACTTCGCCTTGCCGATGGCGGGCGGGTGGAGATGATGCATCCCGGGCAGTTTTCGACTCGATCCCAGGATCTGGAAGAAGCTTGGCACGATGCCGGTCAGTTCTATTGGGGAACCGCGGACGCCTGGCTTGAGGAACGGATGATCTTCGGGCGGGACTCTATCGGGATCCCGATTCCCCGTTACCGTGTTCAGGATGTTGATACTCCTGAGGATTGGAAGACGGCTGAGTATATGTTCGAAGCGTTGAGAGCCAGGGCGCACCATGGGTAGAGCGCTTGCGGTGGCTTTCCGGGCGGACGCGTCCACCCTCATTGGCTCTGGCCATGTTATGCGCTGCCTGACCCTTGCGGATGCCCTGGCAGAAGCAGGTACCCGGTGTTATTTCGTGATACGACAGGAGCCGGGAAATCTGGAGGACGCGGTGCGCAGAAGGGGGCATCATGTACTGATGCTTTCATCGGCAGAATCCGGAGAAAGTGCGAGCTCTTCAGAGAGCGTACCGCCTCACGCCGCCTGGCTGGGAGTGAGCTGGGAAGCCGATGCCTCTGACACGCTGCAGGCACTGGAGGGCATCGAGTTGGACTGGCTGGTGGTAGACCACTATGCACTCGATCAACGATGGGAAACTCAGGTTCTTGCATGTTGCAAGCGGCTGATGGCTATTGATGACCTTGCAGACCGAAAGCATCAGTGTGATTTGCTTCTGGACCAGAATCTGGGGCGTGAACCGCACGATTACGATGGTCTTCTACCCGGGGATACCAAAAAGCTGATTGGCTCTGATTACGCGTTGCTTCGGCCCGAGTTCCGCCGGGCACGTGCCATGTCCCTTGAGGCACGGCAAACCCGGGAGCCTGGGAACATACTCGTTAGTATGGGTGGCGTGGATGCGGCGAATGTTACCTGCAATGTTCTGCGGGTATTGGATACCATCGAGGTTGTTTCCGCGTATCGGGTTACCGTCGTTCTCGGGGCCGCCTGTCCTCATATCGATGAGGTGACAGAACAGGCGGAATCAATGCGCCTGGCTACGCGGGTGGTCGTAAATGCCAACAACATGGCGGAGCTGATGAGCCAGGCAGATCTTGCCATTGGTGCCGCTGGGGGCTCTGCCTGGGAGCGCTGCTGCCTTGGTTTGCCCAGCTTGCTTGTGGTGATGGCCGACAACCAGCGGCCGGGCGCTGAGGCGCTGAAACATGCTGGCGCATCACTCAGTTTGGGGTGGCCGGGCGCTCTTGAAGAGACATTGCCCAGGGCGATGCGTGAAGTACTCGCGGCTGGAAGGTTGCTTGAGATGAGCCAGAATGCTGCCGCAATCTGCGATGGTCTGGGTGTGCAGCGTGTGGCTGACGCCCTCCGGGAGGGTTCGGATGAGTAGTGGGCGGCTGAGGCTTATGCGCTCCGGGGACCTTGCGCGGGTTCTCAATTGGCGGAATCATCCCGATGTGCGCCAGTTTATGTACACCAGCCATGAGATCTCCCCGGAAGAGCATGCGCAGTGGTTTGCCCGGAACAGTGAAGCCCCCGGTGTGTGGCTGCTGATCTACGAGGTTGATTCGGCCCCTGTAGGCTTCGTTAATATCTCCTCGACCCGCTGTGCCCAGGTTGCGGATTGGGGCTTCTATCTGGCGCCGGATTCAGAGCCTGGAACAGGGCGGTCGCTTGGTGAAGCTGCCTTGAGGTACGCCTTTGAAGAGTTGGAATTGCATAAACTCTGTGGCCAGGCGCTCGGTTATAATGAGCGGTCAGTCCGCTTCCATGAGCGTCTCGGGTTTACCCGGGAAGGTGTCCTCAGAGAGCAACACTGCGACGGAGAACGTTATCACGACGTTATCTGTTTTGGCCTTCTGGCTGCCGAGTGGAAAAATTCGAAGTAAAGGTTCAAGGGCGTGTTTATGAGTGAAGCGAAAATTGTCATTGATGGTCGTGAAATTTCATCATCTCAGCCGCCTTACATAATTGCGGAGCTCTCAGCCAATCATAACGGCAAGCTCGAAACGGCTCTGAAGATCATTGATGAAGCGGTTGAAGCCGGAGCGGACGCGGTAAAATTGCAGACCTACCGTCCCGACACCATCACCCTGAATTCGGATGCCGATGATTTCAAAATCAAAGGCGGGCTTTGGGACGGTCGTACCCTCTATGAGTTATACGAAGAGGCCCACATGCCCTGGGAGTGGCATAAGCCTCTATTTGAGCGGGCCCGGGAGCGGGGCATCACCATTTTCAGCTCGCCGTTTGATACCACCGCTGTTGATCTGCTTGAGGAGCTCGGCGCTCCAGCCTATAAGATCGCATCATTTGAGGCTGTGGATCTGCCATTGATTGAGTATGTGGCCCGGACTGGTAAACCGATGATCATTTCCACCGGGATGGCGGATGCGGAGGAAATTCAGGAAGCCATTGATGCGGCGCGCGGAGCTGGCTGTAACCAGCTGGCGATTCTGCATTGTGTAAGTGGCTATCCGGCGCCAGCGGAAGACTATAATCTGCGAACCATTGTGGACATGAAGCAGCGTTTCGGCCTGGTGACAGGGCTTTCGGATCACACCCTGGATAACACAACGGCGATCGCCAGCGTCGTGTTGGGCGCGGCGATCATTGAAAAGCACTTCACGCTCGATCGCTCTGGCGGTGGGCCGGATGATAGCTTTTCCCTGGAGCCTGAGGATCTCAAAGCGCTTTGCCGGGATAGCAAGACAGCCTGGAGGGCACTTGGCGAGGTGAATTACGGTCGAAAATCCAGCGAGCAGGGTAACGCGCTGTTTCGCCGTTCCTTATACTTTGTGAATGATATCAAGGCGGGGGACGTCATATCCGGCGAAGATGTAAGGAGTGTTCGCCCGGGTTTCGGGTTGGCGCCCAAGCATCTGAAAACCGTTGTTGGCAAATTCGCAAGGCATGGCATCAGCAGGAACTCTCCGGTCAGAGAAGAGGATTTTCGGTAACCTGTAAGCGAATAGAGAACCTGGCCCGGGACTGGGCCGGGTTCAGAATTATCAACAAGGACGTTCAAGTATGGTTTCAATATCTCACCACGGCGCCACCTCTGGTGTTACCGGCTCCTGCCATGAATTGACTCTAGCTCCGAGCATGAAAAAGGGGTCTGACCCCGCGGGGTCAGACCCCAACTTCAAGCCCCGCGGCTCTGCGGGCATACTCATAGACTGCGGCCTGTTCCAGGGCCAGGACGAGGGCCGAGGCGCTTCGGCTTCCAATCTCTCCATCGATTTCCCTATCGAACACATCCGGGCCCTCGTGGTCACTCATGTGCATATTGACCACGTAGGGCGCATCCCCTATTTGCTGGCTGCAGGTTTCGAAGGCCCCATCATTTGTTCCGAACCCTCGGCCATTATGCTGCCGGAGATTCTGGAAGATGCCCTTAAGATCGGGTTTACCCGTGACCGGCGATTGATTGAGCGGGTTCTGGGGCTGATTCGTTCTCGTTTGGTCCCGGTACCCTATGGCCAGTGGCATTCGGTGTTCGTTGAAAATGATTGCTCGCTGTCGGTTCGGTTGCAGAGAGCAGGGCATATTCTTGGTTCGGCCTATGTGGAGTGTGATGCGCGTGTGGGGAATTCTGAAGAGCGGATCGTGTTCAGTGGCGACCTTGGGGCGCCTCATGCGCCATTGCTCCCGGCGCCACAGTCCCCCGGGCGGGCGGATCGGTTGGTGATTGAGAGTACATATGGAGATAAGGACCATGAGGACCGGGAAACGCGGCGTTATCGGTTGAAATCTGTCCTGGAGCACGCCTTGGAAGATGGTGGGACAGTCCTGGTGCCGGCGTTCAGTATTGGGCGGACGCAGGAATTGCTTTATGAGATTGAAAGTTTGATTCATGAGTTTGGGGGTGATGCTTTAGCTTCGGGCATGAAAATGGGGTCTGACCCCACGGGGTCAGACCCCTCATTCACCTGGGAGTCGCTGGAAATCATTGTAGATTCCCCACTCGCCGCCGAATTCACTCGCATCTACCGCGATTTGAAACCCTACTGGGACGCCGAGGCTACTGAATTAGTCATCCAGGGCCGGCATCCGCTTTCTTTCGAGCAACTCACGGTTATCAACAGTCACGAAGACCACCTGAATGCCGTGGATTACCTGGCCCGCTCCCATCGCCCCTGTGTGGTTCTGGCCGGTTCCGGCATGTGTGCCGGTGGTCGCGTTGTGAATTATCTGAAAGCGATGCTGGGCGATAAGCGGAATGATGTGCTGTTCGTGGGCTACCAGGCCGCAGGCACGCCAGGTCGGGATATTCTGAATTATGGTCCCCGTGGTGGCTGGGTGGAGCTGGATGGTGACCGCTATGATATCCGGGCCCGGATTCATCTGGTTGGCGGCTATTCGGCCCATGCTGGGCAGAGTGATTTGCTTCGGTTTGTTGAAGGTATTCCTGGAGCACCTACGGAAATTCGGGTGGTGCATGGGGATGAGGATGCGAAGGCGGCATTTCAGGTAAGGCTTCAACGGGTGTTGCCTGGCTCCCAAGTGCTGATCCCGGCGTAGCGAGGTTTTGATGCGCGCACGATTCGGGTATTGTTGGAAGTAACAGAACAGAACCGACAACGGTTTGAGGATGCTTGGCATGACTACTTCGCCTGAAAAAGTCTGGTTTGATGAAGATAATCTTTGGGTCATTCTCTCGGATGGTCGAACAATTGGTGCCCCGCTGGCCTGGTTCCCGCGTCTGCTGCACGCGGAACAAAAAGCCAGGGATGACTTTGAACTGAGTGTTCATGGTATTCACTGGGATTCGTTGGATGAGGATATCAGTATCCAGGGGTTGCTGGCTGGCCAAGGCGACCAAACCCACCCAAAACGTGATCACGCGGCCTGACATGGAAAAGATAAAGATTTTTGCCACTAAATCCACGAAAGAACACGAACAAAGACTGACTGATTAAAAGTCAGGGCTTCCTTGTCTTTCCCTTTCGTGTTCTTTCGTGGATTTAGTGGCAAAAATGTTCTTAAAAATAAGGATATAAGATGCTCAAGGAAAAAGAGCTTTGCTACCGTATTACCGGCTGTGTGTATGAGGTATACCGGCATCTGGGAGCAGATCACAAAGGCGAGCCCATTGCCGAACACCGGGTCGATCTTTTGGTCGAGAACGCCGTCATCATCGAACTTAAAGCCCAGAAGCAAATGCCGATATCGGCGGAGCCGCAGTTAATCAACTACCTCAAAGCCACAGGGAAAGAGCTTGGTCTGTTGGTTAATTTTTCGTTTCCAAAGGCTGTGGTAAAGCGGGTGGTGTTATGACCGGGCCGGGTTTTTCATGGGAGGGCAGCCCCCTCCTTCACCAGGGATCTCTGGAAATTGTCGTCGATTCTTCTCTGGCGGCGGAATTCCCCCGGATATACCGGGATCTGAAGCCCTACTGGGACGCCATTGCCAGATATATATCGTGACCGGCACCTGCTAGAATTGTTTTTTCTGAAAAGCTGGCAGTTTTAATCGTTTTTTTGGCAGGATAATCATTTTGAGCACGATGGCGGGTGATGAAATTGGCTATGCATGGTTGGCAGCACGTTACGACGTGCAGGCAATCCAGCCGCTGCCGCTGGAGAGCCGTATCGGGCGTAGGCGCCAAACCTACGACCAGGCCGGCCGCCGCCTGGAATACTACACAGAGGCGATGCGCCCGCAAGGCACGCTGGGCGCGCACCTGACCTTCGCTTTAAAACACGAAGGGGTGGCGCTGGAGTTTCTGGCAAGGTTGTTTGGGGCATTGCCCGCAGAGGCGCTTGCTGACTGGATACGCTCTGAACCTACCGGCCAGTATGCCCGGCGTGCTGGTTTTCTCTACGAATGGCTAACCGGCAAGACTCTGGCAGTGGAGGGTGTCGGTGGCAACTATCGTGATGCGCTGGATCCCGAATTGTATGTTACGGCGGCTAACGGGGGGTGTCGTAACCGCCGCTGGCGGATTAATGACAACCTGCCGGGAACCCCTGAATTCTGCCCCCTTGTTCGTCGCACGACTTCAGTGTTGGAAGCCCGTCAATATGGAATCGCTGACAGGCTTTTAGCGATGGAAGGGGAGTTTGGACCGGATATTTTGCGTCGCAGTGCAGTGTGGCTGACTATTAAAGAGAGCCGTGCCAGTTTCGCGATCGAGCACGAAGGGCAGCATCAGGATCGCATACGCCGTTTTGCCACCGCCATGGAACAGTATTGTGGCCGGCTGGATTCCCCCCTTGATGATGACGCCCTGAGTGAGTTTCAGTCAGCTATCCTGGGAACCACCACGATCCGGACGGGCCTTCGGCAATCGCCTGTGTTTGTTGGGAGTAGTTCGATCGATTACGGTGCAGTTGTTCATTACGTCTGCCCGCACTGGGAGTGGTTGCCAGGCATGCTGGAGGGATTGCAGCGTTTTCTGGCGCAAACCGATCCGGGGGATGCAGTGGTTCGCGCTGCTGTGGCAAGTTTCGGGTTCGTCTTCATTCATCCGCTGGCTGATGGTAATGGACGAATCTCCCGTTTTCTGGTGAATGATACTCTTCGCCGCGACGGCGTGGTGCCTGAGCCTTTTATTTTGCCGGTTTCAGCGGCGATAACGTCCTCGGCGGTCAGGCGGGCCGACTATGATCGAATTCTTGAACGTTACTCCCGGCCATTGATGTCGGCTTACCGTGATGCGGTCGATTTCACCCAGGAACGCGTGGCCTACGCAGATGGTATTGAATCGGACTTTGTTTTTAATGCCTATGAGGAGGCAGCACCTGTCTGGAGCTATCCAGACTTGACCGAACATACGGAATATCTGTTCGCGATCATTCGGCATACGTTGGAGCACGAGATGCACCATCAGGCCGCCTTTCAGCGGGCGTGGTATCGCACCCGCGAGGCGATCAAGGATTGGGTTGAAGGCCCCGATGAGCACATTGATCGGATGATCCGGGCGATACGCCAGCATGGCCGGGTCAGTGGCAAATTGATGAAGGAATTTCCGGTGCTGGCGCAATCCGACATTGCATCGGAGCTAGAGCAGGCCGTAGCCGAAGGTTTTGCCGATCTGCCGGATGTGAATCAACGATGATTTTGGTGAGGGCATATCTCTGTGTAGTGCAGTTATTCGCCGCTGGCCGCTCGATCGAAGGCCATCCAAATGCCGTGGATTACCTGGCCCGGATGCATCATAAAAGGTGTTTTCAATCCCTGGCTGGTACAGACATAATTATTCCATCAGAGTAGGGCGTATGGTCGCCGTATTGAGCTTCCTCGCAAAGGATTTCAAATGAAGAAGATTGCAGTTATTGGTCTTGGTTACGTGGGGCTGCCTCTTGCCGCGGCCTTTGGCGAAAAGCGTGAGATTGTCGGCTTTGATATCAGCAAAAAGCGGATTGCCGAGCTGAACGATGGCGTTGATTTTACCCGTGAGGTTTCCCGGGAAGAATTGGCTGCGGCGCCTGGTTTGTCTTTTACCGATGATCTTGAAGGCATTCGCGATTGCCAGATTTACATTGTGACTGTGCCCACCCCTATTGATGAGTTCAAAACGCCGGACTTAACGCCTCTGGTAAAAGCCAGTGAAACGGTTGGGCAGGTTCTGAAGCAGGGCGATATCGTGATTTACGAATCCACGGTATATCCCGGCGCCACGGAAGAAGTTTGTGTGCCGGTATTGGAGAAAGTCTCCGGCCTTACGTTTAACAAGGATTTCTTTGCCGGTTACAGCCCCGAGCGAATCAATCCGGGTGATAAAGAGCATCGGGTAACCAGCATCATGAAAGTAACCTCTGGCTCAACTCCGGAAATTGCCGAGAAAGTAGATGCACTCTACGCCAGTGTTATTACCGCAGGCACCCATAAAGCCAGTTCCATTAAAGTGGCCGAAGCAGCAAAGGTTATCGAGAACACTCAGCGTGATTTGAATATCGCACTGATGAATGAGCTTTCGATGATTTTCTCGCGCCTGAAAATTGATACCCATGAAGTGCTGGCGGCAGCGGGCACAAAATGGAATTTCCTGCCGTTTAAACCGGGGCTTGTTGGTGGCCACTGTATTGGTGTGGATCCGTATTATCTCACTCATAAAGCCCAGGCTATTGGCTATCATCCGGAAATTATTCTGTCCGGCCGGCGGGTAAACGACAATATGGGCCCGTATGCGGCGGCCGAGCTGGTTAAAGCAATGATTAAAACCGGGCATACCGTGGCATCGTCAAAAGTGTTGGTGATGGGGCTGGCCTTCAAGGAAAATTGCCCGGATTTGCGGAACACCCGGGTGATTGATGTTATCCGTGAATTGCAGGATTTCGGCTGTTCCGTGGATGTGACAGACTGCTGGGCGGATAATACGGAAGCCGAGCATGAATATGGGATTTCACTGGTGGAGGCTCCGAAAGCCGGTGACTACGATGCGCTGTTTCTGGCTGTGCCTCATCGTGAATATGCCGCTAAATCGTCGAAAGAGTTGCGTGCTTATTTGAAAGATAATGGCGTCCTGTTTGATCTGAAGGGTGTTTTGCCGTTGGGTGAGGCAGACCTGAGATTGTAAATGTGGGGTCAGAAGAAATTTTCTTCTGACCCCATTTTCATCTGACCCCAGGTTAAACGGTTGGGCTCAAGATAAGCTCGATATGCTAGGCTTAATATTGAGACATCGGCGGGATAATAAGAGATGGGTGACGAAGATATCAGATGGCTACAGCGCCTCAGCAACTTTGAAAAAGCCTACCGGCAGTTGGATGAGGCCGTCGCTTTGAGCCAGGCCCGGGAGCTTTCAGAGCTTGAGAAGCAGGGTGTAATTCAGGCGTTTGAGTACACCTATGAGTTGGCGTGGAATGTTATTCGTGACTATTTCCGGTGGCAGGGTAATTCGGGAATCACGGGCTCCAGAGATGCAATCCGGGAGGCCTTTGCCAATGGCCTTGTTGATCAGGGCGAACAGTGGATGCAGATGCTGAAGGACCGGAACCGCACTTCGCATACCTACAACGAAGAAACCGCTCGTGAAATATTGAAGAATATCCTTGGACTTTACCATCCACTCTTCACTGCTTTTCGGGATCGAATGCAAGAACAGGCGGGAAAGCATGGTATTGGCTGAATCTTCAGCAGCGGGTCGGTCAGTTGGCCTACCTGACTACGCGCTTGAGAATCTAAAGCGTATTTTCAAGAACCACGCCGCAGTGCAAGGTGTGGTTCTGTACGGCTCCCGGGCAAAAGGTAATTTTCGCGCCAATTCCGATATCGATTTAATGCTTATTGCCCCCGAAATTTCGTGGCAGGAATTCAATCAGATTGAAGCAGAAATTGATGACCTGCTGATGCCTTGGAAAGTTGATCTTGCTTTGAAGCATCAGGTGGAGAATAAAGCGTTGCTGGATCATGTGAAGCGCGTCGGTATTAGGCTCCTATGAATAGGGGCTCAAGGGGGCGAAGCAGATCCAGGTTGTAAATACATTTTTATAAAGAGAGTTTTTAAAAGCCGGTCAAGTTGATTGGCTTTTTATTAAGGGCTCGTAAATAAATAATTTTGCCAGACAACATTTTTTTTATTATTATTGTGCCTGACTTTTAGTCAACTCCACTTAATTTGTTAAAACTCCTATTTTAAGAAGGTTTTAATTCCATGGCAAAGATTAACGATTACTACCAGAAAAAACAGCTTATGGAAAAGCTTGCTGCAGAGCTGGAACAGCTTGAAGAAGACCAGGCTCTGAAAGGTGAACTGGAGTTTGAAAACAAGGTTCGCGCATTGATGAAGGAGTATGACAAGTCACCGAAGGATGTTCTTCAGATTCTTTCTGCAATTGATCCCTCAGTGTCTGGGGCAAAGGCTGACACAACCGCTGGCAGCCGGCCGAAGCGCCCGATGAAGACTTACAAGAATCCGCACACCGGGGAAGTGGTCAAGACCCGTGGTGGCAATCACAAGACGTTGAACGAGTGGCGTCAGAAGCATGGTAAGGAAGCTGTGCAGAGCTGGCAGCAGGACTAAGCGCTTAAGTTGGGGGCAGATGAAAATGGGGTCAGAAGAATTTTTCTTCTGACCCCATTTTCATCTGACCTCGATTTCACTCCTTCATGATGCGGATGACTTTTTCGCTGAGGCAGCTGCGCACAAAGCGATTCATGGCCGTTTCATCACCGATTGCATAAAACTCCAGCATCAACTCGTTAAACTCAAGCTGTCTTGAGGCGGGGATATTGATAGCAGGATATCCGTTGTTCAATAAATGGCCATTCATCATGAAGCGGCCCATCCGTTTGTTTACATCATAGAAGAACTGGCATCGGGCCATGGTGAGGAAGAGATGAATGGCCTGATCATAGATGTCCTCAATATCATTCAGGCTCTGGACCATTTCTTCATAAAGTCGGGGAAGCTCGCCAGCGGCGGGAGGTTCATAATCGGTGCCTGCGATAAGCACGGACCCTGAACGGAAGCATCCCCATTCCAGCGCCTCTTCTTTCGCAGCAATGGCATGCAGGCTTTCAGCGCATTCTTTCGTCAACTGGAACTGACTTTCCCGGATCATTTGAAACAGGGCTTTCCAGGTTTCACTCTGGTTGATAGCTATCTGCTGATCGCTTAATTTGTGGCCGCCCACCGTAATGCCCTGCAGCAACGTTTGTATTTCCGGCAGCGTAAAGTTAATTCCCTCCAGACGAACGGCGTCATACACAAAAACAGAAACCTCTCTTTGCGCAATCATCAGGGCTTTGCTTTTGTTCGGCGGCATTGACCAGCAGGTGTCTTCAGCGGCAGTCATATCAGGTCCGAGTTCACTTCATGGGTTCTACGTGTGGGATCAGAATAAAGTAGGTAACTTTCGTTCGTTTCCAACATGCGTTATCAAAATTTACGCTCGATCTTTCGCCTTGCTGTACACATCACCGCGTTCCCGCCGCCCCACGGCCACAACCGTCACTAAAACCTCGCCGTCCTCAACTTGGTAGACCAAACGATATCCAACACTCTTTAACTTGATTTTGTAGCAACCTTGCAGCCCCGACAGAGCGTCAGATGGAACATGAGGTTCATCAAGGCGTTTCGTAAGCTTTTTCTTGAACTGATCTCGAATTGCCGGAGCGAGCTTCTTCCATTCCTTTAGAGCTGATGGTTTGAATGCAAGCGAATACTTAAAGCTCATTGAGATTGACTCGAATACTTGGCTCTGCAAGTCTCTCTTTCACAATTGCTACCATCTCTTGGTCGTCAAGTCGGTCAAGCATGGCTTCGTAGATTTCAGCTGGAACACAGTAGAATGCCGGCTTGTTCCGGTTCAGAACGACGATAGGGAACCCCTCTCCCGAATGCACGGCCGCCATCGGATTCTTTTTGAACTCTGAAATGCTTGCGGTTACTTCAGAATAGATTTGATTAGTCATAACTCTCTCCAAAGACCTTTTAATAGGTCATATTTTGAGGGTGGGCGGGCTTATATGCAAGCAAGAAGATTTTTAAAAAAATGGGGTCAGAAGAAAAGTTCTTCTGACCCCGACTTCACATTTTTTCGAACAGGGTGGCAATCTCGTCGGAGGTGAGGGCGGTGGATAGAGCCTCTTTGTTTCCGTAGAGGCTGTTCGCTAGCTGGCTCTTGCGTTGTTGGAGGTTTTGGATTTTTTCCTCGACGGTGCCTTCACAGATCAGTCGGTATACGAATACTGGTTTGTCCTGTCCAATGCGCCAGGCGCGGTCGGTGGCCTGGTTTTCTACGGCCGGATTCCACCAGGGATCGTAGTGGATCACACAGTCTGCAGCGGTCAGGTTCAGGCCCGTGCCGCCGGCTTTCAAGCTGATCAGGAACAGCGGTTTTTCACCCCTCTGGAATTCTTCAACTGGTTTTTTCCGGTTTTTGGTTTGGCCGGTCAGTTTGGCGTAAGAAGTGCCGCGTTTGTTGAGTTCGTCCTCGATAAGCGCCAGCATGGAGGTGAACTGGGAAAAGACGATGATTCGTCGACCCTCATCGATCAGTTCCGCAAGCATTTCCATCAGGTAGTCCAGTTTTGCCGACTGGCCCTCTGTTGAATGAGTCAGCAGGCGGGGGTGGCAACAGATTTGCCGAAGTTTGAGCAAGGCGTCGAGAATTTCGATCTGGCTGCGTGCCGCGCCTTTATCGGCCATCAGTTTGCGAATGCGTTTATCCATGCTTGCACGCACGGTTTCATAGAGATCCCGCTGGGCCCGGTTGAGCTCGACGGGCTTGATGATTTCGGTTTTTTCTGGCAACTCCGGCGTAACCTGCTCTTTTGTCCTGCGTAACAGAAAGGGTTTTACACGACGTGTGAGCAGGGCCTGTTGTTCGATAGCGCCGTGTTCTTCAATGGGCTTGCGGAAATTTTGCCGGAACTCATCGTGGCTACCGAGATATCCGGGTAATACCAGGTCAAACAACGCCCAGAGTTCGCCCAGGTGA
Organism: Marinobacter flavimaris; assembly: GCF_045057155.1. Classification (NCBI taxonomy): domain Bacteria; kingdom Pseudomonadati; phylum Pseudomonadota; class Gammaproteobacteria; order Pseudomonadales; family Marinobacteraceae; genus Marinobacter; species Marinobacter flavimaris. The sequence continues at coordinate 2,073,271 of NZ_CP171359.1, read as the reverse complement.
TTTTCCATGGGCGTACCCGTCAGCGCAAAGCGGTTGTTGGCTCTGAGTTTACGGGCAGCTCTGGCGACGGCGGTCTGGTGGTTTTTCAGATTCTGGGCTTCGTCGAAGAAAATCTGGCTGTATAGATTGGCTTTGTGCTGTTCGATGTCGCGGGTGAGCAGCGGGTAGCTTGTTATGATTAGATCTTTTTCTTCGATTTGTGCAAACAGTGATTTTCTATTTGCGCCATGGAGAGTCAGCACGCGAAGCTCCGGGGTGAATTTTCTGGTTTCACCCTGCCAGTTCTGTATAACGCTGGTCGGGCAGACAATCAGGGCCGGTCTTTTCAGGCGTCCCGCAGCCTTTTCGACCTGAACGCTTGCCAGCGTTTGCAGGGTTTTGCCAAGCCCCATGTCGTCCGCCAGCACGCCGCCGAGTCCGTTGTGACCAAGGAACTGCAGCCAGTTCAGCCCTGTTTGCTGATAGGGGCGCAGTTGTGCGTTAAGTTCCTGTGCTGGTCTGATTTGTTCAAGGCCGGTGAATCCTGTCAGTCTTTTGCCCAGGGCTTCGAGCTCTTCGCTGTTCTCCCATTCGGCCCGGGTGCGGCCGAGCAGTTGGGCGCTGTCTAGCCGCGACAGCCTGAGGCGGCCTTCAACATCCGGTTTTCCGTAGAGGGTGAACAGGGTTTCGATCATGGGGCGAACGCGGTCGGAGTGCACCCGGATAAGACGTTCATCGTCATGCAGCCACAGGTGCTCAGGCAGTATTAATGCGCCCTCGGTGTCGTACTCACTTTCCCGCTTCAGTCGCTCAAGAGCCGAGGAAAGCAGGGGAATCAGGTTGATGGTCCGGCCCTCATACTCAATGCCTAACTCGACATCAAACCACCCTGGCTCATCCGTCTGTTGGGTGAGGCCATACCATTGATCCGGTTCGATCACTGCCAGATCGAAGGATTCGTCGACCTCAATGAGCCAGCCGCTGGCTTCAAGCATCGGCAGCTCGTAGGCCAGAAAACTGAGCCAATCCCGTTGTGAAGGCAAGGTGAAGTCCATCAGGCTATGAGCGGGGGGCGGATCTTGCCAGTCCCTGGCATGTATGGAGATGTAGATGAACTGATCAAGGTTGCCTGCGAGCTCGAGTTCGGCCTCCTCATCCCGGATGATAAGGACAGGGCCCTGGCTGCTTTCCAGCCGGACAGTCTCACCTTTATCGGTGTAGTGGATTCGGTGATCGCCATAGATGAAAGCCAGCCGGGCGGCCTTTAGTTCCTGATGGCCGGGGAGTACCGTTGAATACAGCTGTAGGACCGGTTTCGGTGTGGTCGTAATGATTTCAGGAAGCACTAGGTCTTCCGGCAGAGGTATTGCAAGTTCCTGCATCAATGGGGTCAATTCAGGTAAGAGCTCTTCAATATGTGCATTGGTCAACGGCGGACATGTCATTAAAAGCTCAAAGGTAGCCGTATCTGTGCCGGTATTAACTATGCCTGCGCTATGATTGAGTGTGTCGATGTACCAGGGCGGATCGGTAGGCGCCAGAACAATGCTGTCTGGAAGCGAAGACAATGCCAGCTGCCAGTGATTATTCGGCAGTGCCATCCATTCAAAGGTGGCGCGCAGGGGGCCACCGCGAGTGAGGGGTGGATTTTCGGTTGATTCCCAGAAAAGACGTCCAGTTTCGATCACAGCATCCAGAAAGCTTGCGCCGGTGTAATCCTCGATTTTCGGTTCTGAATAATACCCGGACGAAAACGCTGAGATCCAGGTGAGAGGCGCTATGTCGGATTTGCGCAAATATTTTGGCCGCTCGTAATCCAGCTGGGCGCGGTGCCATGGCGAGCAAGGATTGCCGCGTCCAAGGCTACCGTCTTTTCGGGGCCTGGCTTTTCTCACAGACACGGAAAGAGCTTCAAACGCCCGTGGTGGTTTGAGTACGTAGACCAGGCATTCTGACGACGCGACGTTCGCCTTGTCGGTCCGGTCGCGAACCTTGGCAAACCAACGCTTCGTTTGCTCCTGCGCCCGAACGTTCTGCAGGTGATTCTGACTTTCCGCTTCAAGCCTGAAATTCGCGGCAAGCAACACTGCTACTGAATGTTTGCAGAAGAATTGAACCGGGCAGCTGCATTGTGTGCGCAGGTCGAAGGGATAATGAGGGTCGATCCAGACCCGGGTTTGATAGGGCCGCCGCTCACTGCCGGCAACTGTGCCTGTCAGCAAGCGTATGCTCATGCCCTCGAACTGACTACTGAAAGCATCGACCCGACCTTCATTAAAATACTGGCGCCCCCGTTGAACAACGGTTTCACCATAAATCTGGGTGAGGTGCGTGTGGGATATGAGCATGGAGCGCTTCTGCCTAAAAGCCCGGAGGTTAATGGAACTTGGGGTCAGATGAAAACGGGGTCAGAAGAAAAATTCTTCTGACCCCGTTTTCATCTGACCCCAAATTGATCCTGGTTCTCAGTCGACAATGCTGCACCTTGCTTGAAGTTCGCTTTTGAACTTTGCAGAGCCCAGCGTCTTTCCGCTTCTGGCGGCTTTGCGGATCTCGTCTTTGAGGTAATCGGGCATAGGCCGGGCGAAGAGTTTTAGGTATCTGTGCCTTCGCTCATGCGAATCTTTGCCAAGGGCCAGGTATAGTGGGTGAGGTGTGTGCATTTCGCTGGTTTTCCCGAGCGCATGGCACTGGTAACTCGACCACCAGTAATCCTCGGGATTGGCGACCATTCTAGCGCTAACCGGATTCATCTCGATATAGCGCTGACAGCCGAGCAGGTAATTTTCGGAATCAATGAGGCATGATCGGAACCGACCTTCCCACAGGCCACCTGTTCTGTCGTGTCGACGGTTAAAGTAGCGTACGTATCGACGACCGAGTGACTGCATAAAGGCCGATATGCCGTTCTCTTTTGAGGGTGTCGCTAGCAGATGCACATGGTTTGTCATCAGAACCCAGCCATGAAGGGCGACACCATGTTCTTCGGAATATTGCTCCATCAAGCGGCAATAAAAAGCGAAATCCACTCGACCTTTGAAGGTTGGCTGACGGTTATTCCCCCTTTGGATAATGTGTTGGGGTACGCCGGGAGGGCAGAATCTGATAGTTCTGGGCATAGCATCACGTCCTTGTGACAGTTTTGGTTTATGTTGGAACCCTATCGCGGTGCTGCCTCGTCTTCCATGACGGAGTGCACGAACTCGGGGTCAGATGAAATTGGGGTCAGAAGAACTTTTCTTCTGACCCCAATTTCATCTGACCCCAACTTAAGCCACTACAACCTGGTTTCGCCCGCCTTTTTTTGCTGCATACAACGCCTCATCCGCCTTCTGCATCCACTGCATATAGTTCTCAGGCTCTTCGGTTAGCTGGGCTATGCCAATGCTGATGGTATAACGGATCGGCGCTACGCTGGTTTCCACCTCACTCTGTTCAATGCTTTCCCGTATCCGCTCGCAGATAATGCGTGCGCCCTCGGCGTCGGTTTCCGGCAGTATGATGCCGAATTCCTCACCACCGTAGCGGCCGGCGCTGTCGGATTGGCGGATGGCGGCACGGGTGACGCTGGCGGTGTGTTTGATCACTTCGTCCCCGGCCAGGTGGCCATGGGTGTCGTTCACCGGCTTGAAGTGGTCGATATCGAACATCACCAGGCTGGTGGTGTGCCCGTAGCGGCGGAAACGTTCGAACTCGGCGTCGACCAGGTTTTCCCAGGTGCCACGGTTGAGCAGGCCGGTGAGGCGGTCTGTCATGCTCAGCTTGGCCAGCTGCTCGTTGGCCCGTTCCAGCGCCATTTTGCTGCTGGCGATGTCGGTTACGTCGTACACCATCAGGCACACTTTCTCGACCTCGCCTGTTGTGCCGGAGAGCGGGCTGATGGTCAGGTTCTGGAACATGTATTGTTCGGTGCCAGTAATAGGCCGGGTATTGCGGAACTGGAACAGGTAAGGGCGCTGCTCCCACGAAGTAAACGCCTTGGTGTTGAGCAAGGCCACAGCATCGACTTTGCGAGTCAGCCAGGCCTGGGGGATATCAGGGAATACATCGAACAATACCTGGCCCTGGATCTTGCTTGCCGTGATGCCGCTGTGGTTTTCCATGAATCCGTTCCAGACTTCGACTCTGAAATCCAGATCCAGGACCACCAGGCCCACTTCCACGGATTCCAGCATGTCCATCAGCCAGTGAAAGGAGTTGGCTTCGGATTCTTCTATGGCCATGAGTCAGTCCACCAGATATTGCAGGCGATCTTCGAGAAAAGGCACTGAATCCTCGGTTAGAAGGATCAGCATGTCGCATTCGATGTCGCGGTCTTCCAGGGTGTAGCAGATTTCGATGCACAACAGCTGCTCTTCACGGGCGCTGTGGTGTTCCAGCAGTTCGTAGATTTGCCGGTGCTGGCCGAGCACGGTGGGGTGGCCCAGGCCGAGTTTCAGGTCCAACTGGTCGCCGATGCCCTTGAGAAAAGCGCCGAATAGTATGCTGGACATGTCCATCAGCACCTCCACATTCACCGCTTCGCCCTCAAGGGTGTCGTAGTGAAGCATCTCTGCCATGTCCCGGAAGCTGGCGTCGGCGAACAGCAGCAGTGCCTCCCCGGCAATACCGGCTCCTGTGAACCCCTGGCACACGGCGGAATAGGTGTTGCTGTCGCTGACCGAGGAAATGGCCATGTGCAGTTCGGAGTTGGCCAGGAAGGCTACCTTGGGAATCGGCTGTTTGACGAACACGCGCAACAGGCGGGCCAGCAGATCCGAGGACCGGCCCATGGCGACGTTGGAGATTTCCTGCAGATAGTCGTTCAGGGAAACGGAGATTTCCGGGGCGGTACTGCCTGTGCTTTTCAGGCTGCTGTCATTGAGCGCGGAGTCTTCGAGTTCGCAAGGCCGGTACAGGCCGTATTCCACCAGCAGATCAAGGACGATGCACGTTTCTGTCGGTTTCTTGATGAAGTCGAGGGCGCCGAGTTTTTTTACCCGTTCCCGTGCTTCCGGCTGGATATCGCCGGAAACCACGATGGTCATCACCGGAAGGTCTTCCTTGCGAACCTGTTCCAGCACCTGATAGCCGTCCATCTCAGGCATGTTCAGGTCGAGGAACATCAGCTCGGCCTCGTGCCGGCGCAATTTCTCCAGTGCTTCCACGCCGTCTTTTGCGAAGCTGACATCGCCACGCAATCCTTCTGGCAGGGCTCGGGCCATTTGCTTTCTGGCAAGGGCAGAGTCGTCGCAGATGAGTATGCGGGTGGTCATTGATGGGGCCGTAGAGGGTTCGTCATAGGGTGCGAAAGTATACCAGCAGTCTTCTTTGTGTACACGTTTGCTACAGCATTCGTAACATTCGGTAAGAGGCTGTAAGTATAATAGGCCAAAGGTTTTGTGACTGTATTCAAAGTTGGCTGAGTATTACTGAATTGTAAACGGTGATTGTGACTCTGCTCACTCTATTGGCCGATCTGCCTTGGTTATAGTGTGCCTGCGGCAAATAAAATAATAATGGTTCTTCAGAGACACAAAACTATGAGACAGCGAGCGTATGGATACGCTGCCGTCACCCTGTTCTGCCTGGGTATTGCGCCCGTTGCCCAGGCCGAGCTGAAGCCCATTTCTGAGGAAACAATGGGTGAGGTGACCGGGCAGGCTTTTATGCAGATTGAGAACATTGACGGCGGTGTTGACGGTCATCAGTTCACCCGAATGACTTTGGGCATGGACGTCGAGACCCGGGTCAACATTGATGATGTGAAGGCCGGTGAAATTGACGGTGGCGTAGACTTTGCCGCCCAGCACTTGGCGCTGGGACATATTGCCCGCAATGATGGGGTTCAATATAACGGCCGCACTTACAACAAAGGCGATACGGTTCATTTTGAGGCGTTTAAGCCTTATATCGAACTGGCAAATGACGCTAACGATGAGCTGGCCGGTTTCAGGATGGGCTTCGGGCAGGCGAGAGGTTCGGTTTCTTCGCTGACTAGCAGTTTCAGTGGCAACATCGGCCTGAAACTCGATGATGGGTCCGGCACGATATACGACGCCACGTTGATGGATCAAAACGGCCAGGCAACTCCACGAAGAGCCACTCATATTGGTATTGTCGACCCCGCAGCAGCTCCCGCCGATTGCACCGGAGCTCCCGCCACAAACTGTGCTCCGCTGACTCACCTCCAGTCCCTAGTTGTGGGTGACGAGAACGCTGAGGGCACCACGGGGTTCACCAACGATTTCTTTGTTGGTTTCCAGCGCGAGGGTGTTGATTGGCAAAGCCCGGACGGCGCCACCGTGATCAACGCTGGCCAGGGTGTGTTCATCAACCTGCCCACCAGCATGACTGTTGAGATGAGTAAATTGATCAACCAGGGCGTGGAGCGGTTGCAAACCCACCGCAATGACATGGGTAAGCAGCTCTTTTAAGGTGGTCCTCATTTTTGCTCCCGAATAAAACTTTTTGGCTCATGGGATCAGGGAGTGATCGGTGCCAACCCTTCTTTACCTGACTGGCTTCAAGCTCTTCTTTTACGCCAACGATCACTGGCCTGCGCACGTCCATGTACTTAAAGGCGAGCGATGGGCTAAAATCCAGTTAAGTGATTTAAAGGTGGTGCACAGCTCACTGAAACAGCAGTAGCTGCGAGCCTGCCTTGGAATTGTTGAAAGCCATCGGTCGGAGTTTCTGGAGCGTTGGAATGCCTGGTTTGAAAGGTAAATCCGTTCATATAGACGATCGCCATCTCCATGTAGAACTGGAGGACGGCCGCGTGATATCGACACCTATCCATTGGTATCCAGAGCTGGAGCGCGCTTCGATTGAGGAATTTCGCAAGTATCGTTTCATTTGCGATGCAACAGGCATCGAGTGGGAAGATATCGACTATCACCTGAGCATTGAGGCGATGTTGTCGGTCGACGCCCGGCAAACTGCTGCCTGATTCTCCCGCCCTCTGAAATTGGGGTCAGATGAAAAGTTCATCTGACCCCAATTTCATCTGACCCCGATTTCGCGAACGCAGGAGCTTCTGTTTTGATTCGCTCGTTTTACTGGCACGATTACGAAACCTTCGGGGTAGACCCGGTTCACGACAGGCCTTCCCAGTTTGCCGGTGTGCGAACGGATGCGGATCTCAACATCATCGAAGACCCGCTGGTGATTTACTGCAAGCCGGCGGATGATTACCTGCCATCGCCGGAGGCCTGCCTGATTACCGGCATTACGCCCCAGAAAGCCCTGCAAGACGGTTTTCCCGAGGCGGAGTTTATCGCCCAGATTAATGAAGCCTTCAGCCAGCCGGGCACCTGTGTGGTGGGCTACAACAGCCTGCGTTTCGACGACGAAGTGACCCGCCATACCCTGTACCGCAACCTGCGTGATCCCTACGCCCGCGAATGGCAGAACGGCAATTCCCGCTGGGACATCATTGATATGGTGCGCCTGACCTACGCCCTGCGCCCGGAGGGTATCAACTGGCCCCGGAAGGAAGATGGCAGCCCCAGTTTCAAGCTGGAGGAGCTGACCGTTGCCAACGGCATCGCCCACGAAGCGGCCCACGACGCCGTGTCGGATGTTGAGGCAACCATTGCGGTAGCCAGACTGATCAAGGAGAAACAGCCAAAGCTCTTTGATTTTGTGCTGCAGAACAAGGACAAACACTCGGCACGGGCCATGCTGGATACGGCCACTATGAAGCCGGTGTTCCACGTGTCCGCCAAGTACCCAGCGAGCCGGGGTTGCTGTGCCCTGGTCGCACCCGTAGCCGAGCATTCCACAAATAAGAACCAGGTGATTGTCTACGACCTGCGTGAAGACCCCGGCGAGCTGATCAACGCCAGTGCTGAACAGATTCGTGAGCGGGTATTTACTTCCCAGGCGGAATTGGGGGAGGGGGTGAGCCGCTTTCCGCTGAAAGGGGTGCAGCTGAACAAATGCCCGGTGCTGGCGCCAGCGAACATGCTTTCCACCCTTTCACAGGAACGCCTGGAAGAACTGGCCTTGGATGGTGATACTTTGCGGGCCAACCTGGCCATGCTGCGCAAGGCTCCGGATCTACCAGCCAGGATTGCCGAGGCCTTCGACCAGCCCCACGAAAGCGACCTCACAGACCCGGACGAACAGCTCTATGCTGGCGGTTTTATCAGCAAAACCGACCGCGAGAAGCTGAACTGGGTGCTGGAGCAGCCGGTGGAAACACTCGGCGAGCTGGATGTGACCTTTGAAGATGATCGCCTGCAGGAGCTGCTGTTTCGCTATCGGGCCAGGAATTATCCGGGCAGCCTGATGGGTGAGGAGCTGGAGCGATGGGAGGAGTTTCGCAGCCAGAGGCTAATGCACCCGAAGAAGGGCTGGCGGTCTTTGGAGGCTTATGCCCAGGAGTTACAGCGTCTGGCGGCGGACCCGGAACTGACGCCGGAGCGGCGGCATATCCTGGAGGATTTGCATTTGTATGGGGAATCTTTGATTCCTTATATCTGAGGATAAAGATGTTGGCTCCGTTGGAGCCGCCGTAAGGGCTTGCCCCCCCCTCTCCCCAACCCCTCTCCCGCGAGGGGAGAGGGGCTAAATGGAGTTGCCTGGAGATTTGATTAAGAATCTCGCCTCTGTGCTGGCCTGCGAGTTGGGCAAGGCAGAGTCATCCGGAGAATTTGATCCAAAAGCCCCCTCTCCCGCGAGGGGAGAGGGGCTAAATGGAGTTGCTCGGAGATTTGATTAAGAATCTCGCCTCTGTGCTGGCCTGCGAGTTGGGCAAGGCAGAGTCATCCGGAGAATTTGATCCAAAAGCCCCCCTCTCCCCTTTGTGGGAGAGGGGCCGGGGGAGAGGGGGGGGGGCTACCGAAGAGGGGCTATTGTGTCTCCGCAAAACGGGCAGGAAGCCCACCACAAACCCAGGGACGAACCATGAACCAAACAACCTTCGCCAAACACCTCCGCAAAAATATGACCGACGCCGAAAGGCGCCTCTGGTTCCACCTCCGTGCCTACCGACTCAATGGAAAACGCTTCCGCCGACAGCAACCGTTGGGACCCTTTATTGTGGATTTCGTGCATTTCGGTTCAAAAGTCATCGTTGAGGCTGATGGTGGGCAGCACAGTGAGTCAGCAACTGACGAACGAAGAGACGCTTGGTTGAAAGCGCAGGGTTACAGGGTGCTTCGGTTCTGGAACCACGAGATTCTACGACAGACCGATGTGGTGCTCTCGGTTATTTACAAAGCAGTTGAAGGCCGAGGGGAATGAAGGAGTAACAATTTAACCACCCCCTCTACCGCAAGGGCTCGGGCTGCAGTACTTTTGCTGGGCAAAGCCTTCTCCGCGAGGGACTGGGGGTGCAGGACTTCTGTTAGTAAAGCCCCTCTCCCGCCAGGGGAGGGGGCTTTGATGGTGTTGTCCTCATTTCTGTACCCCTAATCTCCCCTCTCCCCTGGCGGGAGATGGGTCGGGGGAGAGGGGGAGAGGCGGAGAGGCGGAAGCGTCCTGGCCTCCACAATCCAAATCACCGCCGCTTCAAAAAATAAACACTCAAATTCTGCCCCATCAAACTCTGCACCTCACTGCCCAGTGCCTCCGCCTGAATTTGCTTCTGCACCGGTCCGGTTGCCAGGCTATGGCCATCCACATCCCGTGCTTTCACGAGCTTCCATTCCACCTCATTACTCGCCATAGCCATCAACTCTTTCAGCTGGGCGGTATCCTGCGGCCGGAACCATCTGTCGCGGCAGCCGCCGAGGCTGTAGAAATCGGCGTCGGCGGTCAGGTCCTGCCAGGCAGTATCGTTTCGGTTGGCGAGAACCATCCGGCGGAGCTGGCGCAGCGTCTGGCGGGTGGGTTGGAGCTTATGCTCGCTGACCAGTTTGCGAATCTGTCTGTCGCCGGACGTTTGCTCGGCAATGGCGGTGTGCATGTGCACTACAGCGCCGGAGCCGGTGGCTTGATTAACCAGGGCCGCCAGAGACAGGGTGGTCATGGCCGGGGAGGGCAGTCGACCGACTTCGATCCAGTGCACCTGTTGGCCATCAATGTTTTAAGGCTGCTTTCGGTGCGGTAGGCCAACCGAGACCAGGACGGCCATGCCTGGGGAGCATCGGTCTTATCCAGACAGAGTTCCTCGGCCTTCTCATCGAAATTCTGTTTGATGGCCTCTTCTTCGGCCCGATCGTAATAGCTGGCGGCCAGAACGGGCTGCAATGCCAGGGGCCAGTCCACGAGGTTCCATTGGCCAAGTTGCACTGCGAAGGGCTGGTGGAAGAGAGCGCCGTACATGGCGCTGGTCATCAGTGAGCCGATGAGTCCGTCCTGTTCCTCGCCAAGGACAAACTGGGCCTGGATGCTGTCGTTGATGGCAGAGACCAGTCGTTCTTCATCGTCTTCAGCTGCCAGGGCATAGCCGGTTCTGTCGGCGTATTGAGCGAGGGCCAGTGTCAGGCGTTGCAGTTCGTCGCGAAGTTCAACGGTTTGTGCGACTTCGGCAATGATTGCCCGACGCAGCAGGGTAACCAGCTCTTCCACCGCAGGATTGGGCATCAGGGTTTTCTGGGGGGCAAGGATCAGCAGTTCGTCTTCGCTGGCGGCTTCAGATAGCCCCGACATTCCTGCCGGGCCTTCAGCCGCTGGATATGGCTGAGACCGTTGCTGTTGGACTCCCCGTAGGCAAGGTTGGCCTGCAGAAGCAGGCGGGCAGCCTGGGCCTGTTGGGATTGGGATACCTGGACTTGATGCTTGGCTTGCATCGGACACCTCGTGATAACAGCCGCAATTGGGAGCGGCAAAGGTCTGCAGTTTTTGACGGTTTGCCGTGCTTTGAGGGAGGTGTTGCGAAAGGTGTGCCAGTTCTCTAAATCAACCGAACAGGCCTCGGATAGCGTGCAACCAGCTCATCGGAGGTAAGTAGCAAGAAACCCTCTGTCTCTGCCTGGGCGACCAGAATCCGGTCGAAAGGATCCTTGTGTATGTCCGGAAGGTGGCTTACGGCAAGTGCGTGCTGCGACGATATCGGCAATTCCAGGTAGCCGTTATCCATAAGGCCACGCCTCAGTAGATGCGGATCAACGTGAAAATCCGGTCGGCCCAGCCCATTCTTGATAACCACTTCCCAAAGACTTGCGGCGCTGAAATACAGGCGGTTACTTTCGTTGCTGATCAGGGTTGCCGCCTCGGGTGACAGCTTATCCGGCTCGGCCGCTGCCCATAGCAGAATGTGGGTATCCAGAAGCAGGTTCACCTCAGCCTCCGAACATTTCAACTATTTCGTCCTGGCCCATCCGGTCAAAATCTTCCGGCACCGTGAATTCACCTGCCATGAAGCCAATCCGTTTTTGCTGGCTTTGTTCGGGGGAATCGTAAGCCATTACCCGGGCAACCGGCTTTCCCGCTTTGGCGATGATGAATGCCTCGCCCTTGGCGGCACGGGCCACCAGTTGTGACAGGCGGGTTTTTGCTTCGTGCATGTTGACGGATTCCATTTATCCTCCATAGACTTAGTTCTTTGAACTTAGTCTATCACTGGCGAGGTAGTTGGGCTACCTTCCGGCGCATTTCTGATTAGGCAATGCCGCAACAAGGTAGAGTGCCGGGAAGGTGTGGGTTAGACTTTTGGGAAAGCGACTTATTCATAAGGGAGCGGGAATGGCTAAATCCGGATTGCCAGGTGTCCTGAGGGATCGACACGGAGAACTGAACCAGCTTTGCCGTAAGTACAATGATTGCGTTTAGAAATGTGCTCATGAAGTGGACCCCAAACTACCGGAGCCCTTATGCCCCCGCCAGCCAACAAAGCCTACCAACTCAAAGTATCACTTCTCGGCGCCCGGCCGCCGATCTGGCGCCGGTTGCTGATTGCGCCGGATACCACGTTTCAGGATCTTCACCGGATTATCCAGTTGGCGATGGGCTGGCAGGCCTGTCATCTGCATATGTTTCAGGCGGGTGATGACCGGTTGATTGGTGATCCGGCGGAGGATTTCGATGGCATGCAGAATTTTCAGGATGAAACCATGGTGGCGGTGTCTGCTGTGCTCAACAAGGAAGGGCAGGCTCTGACGTATGACTATGATTTCGGCGACAGCTGGGAGCACGAGGTACGGCTTGAAAAGGTCCTGCCGGGCGATCAGGGCGAGCCGTTGCCCCGCTGCATAAAAGCCGTGCGCCAGTGCCCGCCAGAGGATGTCGGTGGCTTGCCCGGATTCTACGATTTTCTGGAAGCCATGGAAGATGCCGCTCATCCGGAGCATGTGGCAGTGCGCGAGTGGATGGGTGGCGAATGGTTCGAGCCGGAGTTTGTGGATCTTGATGACATCAACCAGGCGCTCGCCGAGCGGGATGCCCTGTTTTCCGAAACCGAATCCGAACCCGATATCCCGCCGGCCAGAGACTTCTTCGGCCTTAGCCCCAGCCAGGTTTATGAGCTGCTGCAGAACCCACTGAATTGCCCCTCTGTGTTCAAGCCGCTGATCGATGCCGAAGCCGTAAACCGCGAACTCGACACCGCGCCGGTCATCCGGATGGCGAAAGTTCTGGTTGAGGCCATGAAAGGCAAGGGCATCCGCCTCACCGGCAAAGGCAACCTGCCTCTCAAACAGGTCAAGGCCATGATTGAGGCCGGTGGAGAAGAGATTGTGGCACCGATGGCGAGATATTCTCCGATTCGCTCCGAGGAGCACGTTCTGGCCGTGATTCTCCCATGGACCACTACGATGGCCTGGATGAAATACAGTACACCGCACCATTCTGCTTCTGGCTTCTGTCCGAGAAAGGCGAGCAGTGGCGCCCGGTGGACGACTACCTGGAGGACATGCTCAAGGCCTTTCCCCGGCTGCCACTTGCCGCCTACCCGGTGGTCTACATGAGCGATGAGGAGCAGGCACGGTCTGCGCTGCGCTCGAGAATGTTGACGCTGTACCAGCTTCTTGGCCTGATCGAGCTGGATCCGGAGCATGCAAGGTTGCGGGATGAGGGTGAGCAGAGGATGCGGCGGACGGGGTTGTTTGAGGGGCTGTTTGTTAGAATTTAATTCCGGGCGCGGCCATAGGAGGTGGCGTCAATTGGAGTGGCTCCAGAGGGTGGGTTAGACTATTAAGTCAATTGGAGCGAGGGAGTGGGCGTTAATGGCTAATTCCGAATTGCCAGATATCCTGACAGAGCGATCAGGCGAGGTGAATCATCTGTGCCGCAAGCACAATGTGAACGCCCTTTTCGTCTTCGGATCCGCTGTTACCGGCCGTTTTTCCGAATCAAGCGACCTGGATTTTCTGGTTACTTTTAACCCGGAGCTGTCCGCTATAGCCGTGGCCGAATCCTACTTCGGGCTAAAGGAAGAGCTTGAGGCTCTGTTTTGCCGGCCAGTCGACCTCGTGAGCACGGCCTCGTTGACCAACCCCTATTTTCGCGATTCGGTAATGGAAGAAAGGCAGTCGCTCTATGCAGCGTGAAGCACTGAAATATGTGTACGACATAAAAGTTGCGGCTGAGAAAATTCAGCGATTCGTTGCCGGTAAATCGCAGTCAGAGTATTTGGAAGATGAAATGCTGCAGTCGGCAGTGGAAAGGCAGTTTGAAATAATTGGCGAGGCGATCGGGAAGTTGCATAAAGTGGATGCTGCACTTGCTGATTCCATAACTGATTGCCGGAAAATGATTGCGTTTAGAAATGTGCTTATCCACGGCTATGCGACAGTGGACCCAGTAATAGTCTGGGGTGTCGTTGAATCGAACCTTGGCGGTCTCGCAAGAGAAGTCGGCCTAATTCTGGATTTGTAATTCTGCGATTCCGTGTTGATGCAGGCCTTGTCAAACTTTGCCATAATCTCGCCAATGGAGGGCTTGATCATGGCAACAATGAATATATCCCTGCCCGATGCGATGAAAACCTGGGCAGAACAACAGGCGGAATCCGGTAGGTATTCCAATACCAGCGATTATGTTCGTGATCTGATCCGCAAAGATCAGGACCGACGACACAAAATCGACCAGTTACAAGCTCTCGTTTCAGCGGGAATTGCCAGTGGCGAAGGGGCTCGTTCAATGGATGAACTCAGAGCTGCAGCAAAGCATTTAGCCGGGGATGGAGAGGCCGGTGAATTACATTCTCAGCAGGAAGGCTGAAGAAGATATTGTCTCTATCTACCTCCATGGATTGGAAAACTTTGGTGAAATGCAGGCTGATGGTTACCATTCAAAATTACAGGCCTGCCTCCGTTTTCATCTGACCCCATCTTCACATCACCGCCGCTTCAGGAAATAAACACTCAAACTCTGCCCCATCAGACTTTGCACCTCACTCCCCAGTGCCTCCGCCTGAATCTGCTTCTGAACCGGGCCGGTTGCCAGGCTGTGGCCGTCGATATCCCGGGCCTTGACCAGCTTCCATTCCACTTCGTTGCTGACCATCGCCATCAGTTCTTTCAGTTGGGCCGTATCCTGGGGCCGGAACCATCTGTCCCGGCAACCGCCGAGGCTGTAGAAGCCGGCATCGGACGTCAGTTCCTGCCAGGTTGCATCCTTCCGGTTGGCCAAAACCATCCGGCGAAGCTGGCGCAGGGCCTGGCGGGTGGGCTGGAGTTGGTGCTCGGCGACCAGTTTGCGGACCTGTTTGTCACCATTGGTTTGCTCGGCAACGGCCGTGTGCATGTGAACAACGGCGCCGGAGCCAGTGGCTTCGTTCACCAGTGCCGCGAGGGACAGCTTGGTCATGGCCGGTGAGGGCAGGCGGCCGACTTCAATCCAGTGCACCTGATGGCCATCGGCCACGAAACGCTGGGCAATGGACCAGGGCCAGAACACGATGTTGTCCATGCCCATGTCGTTCGCCATGCGGGTGGCTTTTGCGATGTTGGCCAGGGATTCATCCACCGCGATCACTTCCACATCGTCCAGGTAACTGGCCAGTTCCATGGCGCGCTGGCCGGACTGGGCGCCGCAGACCATGATGCGAAGAGTGGCAGGCAGGTTGTCGATGAGCAGCCCCAGCTCCGTTGCCATCAGGGTTTTCAGGCTGCTTTCTGTGCGGCAGGCCAGCTGTGACCAACGAGATTCCATTGGCCGAGCTGGACAGCAAAATCCTGGTGGAAGAGGGCGCCGTACATGGCGCTGATCATCAGGGAGCCGATCAGTGTATCCCGATCTTCGCCAAGGGCGAACTGGGCCTGGATGCTGTCATTGACGGCGGCAACCAGCCGCTCTTCATCATCTTCAGCGGCCAGGGCGTAGCCGGTTCTGTCCACATACTCAGCAATGGCCAGGGCCAGGCGTTGTAGTTCGTCCCGAAGTTCAACGGTTTGCGCCACTTCGGCAATAATCGCCCGGCGCAGCATCGTGACCAGCTCTTCCACCGCCGGATTGGGCATCAGGGTTTTCCGGAGGGCGAGGATCAGCAGTTCATCTTCACTGGCGGCTTCCAGGAGAATCTGCGCGTCCGGGTTATCCAGATCGTACTGCTGGTGAATGATCGCGCCGACAAACCGGCCGAGTTCCTGGTGCGGCAAGCCCTCCCGCTGGAGCAGGGCAATGGCATCCTGGGCCAGGGCGGAATCCGCCTTGTTGACTTCCAGATGCTGGGCACAGGTCAGCATACCGTTGTACACAGACTCCCACTCGGCCCCGGTTTCCAGAAGCTTTCGGTAATGCAGGTAGGCCACATCAAACTGCCCCTGCAAGCGTTTGGAGTGGGCAACGCCACAGAAGGGAGGTATTGCGAAAGGTGTGCCAGTTTGGGGGCTCAGCTCAAAATGCTTAGCCCTCGGTAATCCACTTTGCGAGACGGTGCTTGAGTTCCTGAAGCCGTGAATCCGGAATCTCTCCAATTTTGCCGATCAGAAGAGAGCCGTCGAGCACTGCTATCCTTGAGAGTCGAAACACGCTAGATGTTTTCAGGCCAGATTCGCTGAATCCAGAGTCTGAGGGAGTAAGTACCCAGTCTAAGCCCGAATTGAAATGGCGAAGCTGGCTTGAAATCATGCAGACCAGCCAGTCGTCATGGCTATTGTCGAGCTTCCGTAGAAGAAGGACCGGCCGCTTTTTTGAATTTTCCAGATTAGTGAATGGAAAAGGCATTAAAGCGATATCGCCAGCACGCTTCACTACCAACGCTCCCGGATGTCGCTATCGGAGTAAAGTTTCGGCTCATCTTCAATGCCACGAATGGCCTGCTCAACGCTCATGGTCTTGAAGTCTTTTTCGGTCCATTCGGCTTGTTTTGTCTTGCTGTTATCACCATATCGCTGCTCCAGAAACGCGGCGAAATCGATGACCTCCTGCTGCCTGGCGGGTGGCAGACGACTGACCATGCTGATTAGTTCGTCAAGTTGCATAGTAAAAGCCTCGTGGGGTTTTAGATCGGTTCATAGCTTAAATTATCATAACCTAGGAGTCTGCGCGGCAGAAGCTACATTCTGGCACAATAGATCAAAATTCTTCAGCAACAGGATGACTGATGGGAACCACTTTCCGCCCGTATTCGCCTGGCCAGGAACTGCTTCTTCCCCCGAGCCTGAACGAGTGGCTGCCTGAGGGGCATCTGGCCTATTTTGTCAGTGATGTCGTCGAGGAGCTGGATTTAAGCGCGTTTTATGCCCGCTACGAAGGCAACGGCCGACGCAACTCGCCCTTCGATCCACGAATGATGCTGAAGGTTCTGATCTACGCCTACGCCACCGGCGTTTTCTCTTCACGCAAGATCGCCCGGAAGCTGGAAGAAGACGTGGCCTTCCGGGTTCTGGCGGCAGGCAACTTCCCCAGGCATCGCACGATCTGTGATTTCCGCAAACACCATTTGGTTGCCTTCAAGGCCGTGTTTATTCAGGTGGTCCGGATTGCCCGGGAAGCGGAGCTGATCACGCTGGGAACACTGGCGATTGATGGCACCAAGGTTCGGGCTAATGCCAGCAAGCACAAGGCCATGAGCTATGGCCGCATGGGCGAGGAAGACGATCGTTTATCGAAAGAGATCGATGCACTTTGTCGTCAGGCGCGTCAGACAGACCAGTCGGAAGACCGACAGTTCGGCCCGGATAACCGGGGTGATGAACTGCCTGAAGAGCTTCAGTACCGGCAGGCGCGGCTGGACAAGATTCGTGCCGCCAAAGAGAAATTGGAAGCAGACCAGAAAGAGCGGGACAAGGCCCGGGGTCGGTCCCCGGACGATGATCGGCGCTCACCTCGCGGGGGCCCGAACTTCAAGCGGGATTATGGGGTTCCGGATGACAAGGATCAGAGCAATTTTACCGATCCGCAAAGCCGGATTATGAAAACGGCGGACGGGTTCCAGCAATGCTACAACGGCCAGTTGGCCGTGGATGGTGAATTCCAGCTGATTGTCGCCAACCACCTGGGCAATAATCCCAGTGACAATGGCTGTCTGATACCACTGCTGGATCAGGCAAAAGACACTCTGGAAACCTATCCGGATCAGTGTCTGGCTGACGCGGGTTACCGTAAAGAAGAAGATCTACAGACCCTGGAAGACAAAAGCATCGACGGCTATGTCTCGCTGCGCCGGGAGGGCAAGAAGAGTTCAGAGATAGACGCGAGCCGTTATCCGGCCAGCGCCCGGATGGCCGGGAAGCTGGCCACGGCAACCGGGCGATCGGTTTACGCTCAGCGCAAGCATCTGGTTGAGGCGGTCAACGGCTGGATCAAGCATGTTCTGGGCTTCCGACAGTTCAGTCTGCGGGGCCTTCACGCCGTGCAGGGTGAATGGGATCTGGTCTGTCTGTCGCTTAATCTCAGGCGGATGAGTTCACTGATGAGGCTGAAATAGAGGGTCCGAGGGATCCTTGGGCGTACTGAGTGATCGGACTACGATAACGCATTCGCTGATAACCGTCTTGACTGACTGAATAGAGAGAATCGAGACTCTATTCGGCTGGATATTGTGGATACGTTCTCGGGCCGAACTGTGATTCGACGCGGCGGGGTCACTTGCTCAAAATACTTCTGCCGCGCAGACCCCTAGGCAGGGTGTTTAGGTGGGCAATGCAAAACTGGGATGAGCCTCGATAAAGCAACCCTCTCGACGCTTTCTCGGGTTCGGCT
Organism: Marinobacter flavimaris; assembly: GCF_045057155.1. Lineage (NCBI taxonomy): Bacteria > Pseudomonadati > Pseudomonadota > Gammaproteobacteria > Pseudomonadales > Marinobacteraceae > Marinobacter > Marinobacter flavimaris. The sequence goes on along the minus strand of NZ_CP171359.1, from coordinate 2,055,274 downwards.
TCCAATTAAATCAGCCGAACAGGCCCCGGGTAGCGTGCCACAAGCTCATCCGAGGTTATTAGCAAGAAGCCTTCAGTCTCTGCCTGAGCAACCAGAATCCGGTCGAAGGGATCCTTGTGTATTTCCGGAAGGTGGCTTACCGCAAGTGTGTGTTGCGAAGTGATCGGCAATTCCCAATAGCCGTTATCGACAAGGCCGCGCCTCAGCAAATGGGGATCAACTCGAAAGTCCGGCCGGCCCAGACCATTTTTGAGGACGATTTCCCAAAGGCTGGCCGCACTAAAATACAGGCGGTTATCTTTATCGCCGATCAGCGCCGTCGCCTGGGGGGATAACCTGGAGGGCTCAGCCGCCGCCCAGAGCATAATATGAGTGTCCAGAAGCAGGTTCACGTCAGCCTCCGAACATCTCGAATATTTCCTCCTGACCCATTCGGTCGAAGTCATCCGGCACGGTGAATTCGCCTGCCATGAAACCGATTCTCTTTTGCTGGCCTTCTTCCGGGGAATCGTAAGCGGTTAAACGGGCAGCGGGTTTGCCCGCCTTTGCAATAATAAAGGCTTCACCTTTGGCTGCACGGGCAACCAGTTGCGACAGGCGGGTTTTCGCATCATGCATGTTGACGGATTCCATCGTGCTCTCCAGGAGCTTAGCTAATTGAACTTAGTTTATCATTCACAAGGCCGTTGAACTACCACGCAAACCAGCCAGAACGTAAACTGCGAAGCAGATGAAATCCGCTTAGCTCTCAGGAAGCCCCATGCCTACCGAACCCAAAGCCTCCTACCAGCTCAAAGTGACCCTTTCCGGCGCCATGGAAGATATGGCCCACCCCGAACACATCGCCGTTCGCGAGTGGTGCGGCGAATGGTTCGACCCGGACTTTGCCGATCTTGAACAGATCAATGCGGATCTCGCCGAACGTGATGACTGGTTCCCGGAGGATCCCGAGCATGGCGCTCCCCCGGCCAGCGATTTTCAGGGGCTTAGCCCGGCCCAGGTGCATGAATTGCTACAAAACCCGCTGAACTGCCCCTCGGTTTTCAACCCACTTTTCGATGCCGGATCGGTGAATGAACTGCTTGATACGGCACCGATCATCCGCATGGCCAGGGTGCTGGTGGAGGCCATGAAAAACAAAGGCATTCGCCTGACTGGCAAGGGCAACCTGCCGCTCAAACATGTAAAGGCCATGGTCGAAGCGGGCGGGGAATCCATGGTGGCGCCGATGGCCCGATATTCACCGATTCGCTCCGAAGAACACGTGCTGGCGGTGATCCTTACCCGCGTGTTGCTGGAAATTGCCGGCTACACCAAAAAGCAGAAAGGTGTACTTTCACTCAAAAAAACCGCGGAAGCCAGGCTGGAGAAAAAAGGCTGGTTGATGGTCTACAGGGACCTGCTCTCAACGGCGTTCTCGCGGCTCAGCTGGGCGTCCATGGACCACTACGATGGCCTGGATGAAATACAGTACACCGCACCATTCTGCTTCTGGCTTCTGTCCGAGAAAGGCGAACAGTGGCGCCCGGTGGACGACTACCTGGAGGACATGCTCAAGGCCTTTCCCCGGCTGCCACTTGCCGCCTACCCGGTGGTCTACATGAGCGATGAGGAGCAGGCACGGTCTGCGCTGCGCTCGAGAATGTTGACGCTGTACCAGCTTCTTGGCCTGATCGAGCTGGATCCGCAGCATGCACGGTTGCGGGATGAGGGTGGGCAGAGGATGCGGCGGACGGCGTTGTTTGAGGGGATGTTTGTTGGAATGTAAGTTTTGGAGCTACCTCCAAAGTCGTGGCGATGCATTCTATGGTGAAATTTGTCTTAGTTGGACAGATGGAGGGCTGAGCCTTGTGCGTAATCAGGTAATAGATTCTATGCCTACCGAATCAGAGATGTTCTGTTCTGGTTCTATCCCTATGTATCACTCAGTGGTACACTTTTCATTATGACAAGGATATTCAGAACGAAAACCTTCTCGCGCTGGATGCGCAAAAACGCCCTGTCTGATGATGCGCTGCGTCAGGCCGTGACTGAGATGGCTGGCGGCTTGATTGACGCGGATCTCGGTGGTGGTGTTGTAAAAAAAAGAGTTGCGACACCAGGTCAAGGTAAGCGTGGCGGAGCCAGAACAATTATTGCCACGAATCATGGCGACCGATGGTTCTTTCTCTTTGCATTTGCAAAGAACGAGCGAGCGAACATTTCGCAAAAGGAGCTCAAAGCATTCCAGGAAGTGGCAAGTGACTTTCTGGGTATGGATGATCAGGGCCTGGAAGGCGCACACTTAGCGGGCGTAATAACGGAGATTAAATATGGCAACCACTGAACCTCGAAGTCGCATACTTGATGAAGTTCGCGAGACAGCAACGGATCTCCGTAAAGCCGGCTTGATTAGCAAGCGCCGCCTGGAGGAGTATGAGGTGCTCTGCCGGACTAACGACAGTCATTTACCTGCGCCCGATATTCGTCAGATACGATTGGAGGCGCGAATGAGCCAAGCTGTTTTCGCAGCGGTTTTGAACGTCAGTGTGTCGTCCGTTCAAAAGTGGGAATCGGGAGAGAAAAAGCCGTCTGGCGCTTCGTTGAAGCTGCTGCATCTGGTCAAGCGGAAGGGGATTGAGGTTTTACTTTACTGATTGCCTGGTTTGGCAATTTTTGCGGGCAGATCACAACCACGGTGGTATCTGGTCTGAACTGCTCTGAAGAAACCGCATGACCAGACACCGATACATTTGCCGGATCGAAATGTCTTGGGGTCTGACCCCATTATCACCGTATGACGCCCACCCTGTGGTTTATATAAGCGAGGAGCAGCAGCCTTGATCGGCGCTGCAGTCCAGAATGCTGACGCTATATCAGCTTCTTGGTCTGATTGAGCTGGAACCGGCGCAGGCGCAGGCGAGGTTGTTGGATGAAGGTGAGCAGGTGATGCGGCGGACGGGGTTGTTTGGGGGAATGTTTACCAAAGTGTAGGCTTCGGGGCTATCTCCAAGGCCGTAGCGATGCATTTTATGGCAAGGTTTGTCATAATTGGGCAAGTGGAGGGCGTAGCTATGGCAACAATGAATATATCCTTGCCCGATGCGATGAAAACGTGGGCAGAACAACAAGCGGAATCTGGCAGATATTCCAATACCAGCGATTACGTTCGTGATTTGATCCGCAAAGATCAAGACAGGCGGCACAAAATCGACCAGTTACAGGCTTTCGTTTCAAAGGGAATTGCGAGCGGAGAGGGAAGGCGTTCAATGGATGAACTCAGAGCTGCAGCAAAGTTTTTAGCCAGGGATGGAGAGGTCGATGAATTACATTCTCAGCAGGAAGGCTGAAGAAGATATTGTCTCTATCTACCTCCATGGATTGGAAAGCTTTGGTGAAATGCAGGCTGATGCTTACCATTCAAAATTACAGGCTTGCCTCCGTTTTCATCTGACCCCAACTTCACATCACCGCCGCTTCACGAAATAAACACTCAAATTCTGCCCCATCAAACTCTGCACCTCACTGCCCAAAGCCTCCGCCTGAATCTGCTGCTGAACCGGCCCCGTTGCCAGGCTATGGCCATCTACATCCCGCGCTTTCACGAGCTTCCATTCCACCTCATTACTCGCCATAGCCATCAACTCTTTCAGCTGGGCGGTATCCTGCGGCCGGAACCATCTGTCCCTGCAGCCGCCGAGGCTGTAGAAATCGGCGTCGGCGGTCAGGTCCTGCCAGGCGGCATCGTTTCTGTTGGCCAGAACCATCCGGCGGAGCTGGCGCAGCGTCTGACGGGTGGGTTGAAGCTTGTGCTCGGCAACCAGTTTACGAATCTGTTTGTCGCCGGACGTTTGCTCGGCAATGGCGGTGTGCATGTGCACCACAGCGCCGGAGCCGGTGGCCTGGTTAACCAGAGCCGCCAGAGACAGGGTGGTCATGGCCGGTGAGGGCAGGCGACCGACTTCAATCCAGTGCACCTGGTGGCCATCGGCAACGAAACGCTGGGCGATGGACCAGGGCCAGAACACGATGTTGTCCATACCCATCTCGTTCGCCATGCGCGTGGCTTTGGCGATGTTGGCCAGGGATTCATCCACCGCGATCACTTCCACATCGTCCAGATAGCTGGCCAGTTCCATCGCCCGCTGGCCGGACTGCGCACCGCAGATCATGAGGCGAAGAGTGGCCGGGAGGTTTTCTGTGTCCAGCCCCAGTTCGGTAGCCATCAATGTTTTAAGGCTGCTTTCGGTGCGGTAGGCCAACTGGGACCAGGACGGCCATGCCTGGGGAACATCGGTCTTATCCAGACAAAGTTCCTCGGCCTTCTCATCGAAATTCTGTTTGATCGCCTCTTCCTCAGCCCGGTCGTAATAGCTGGCGGCCAGAACGGGCTGTAATGCCAGGGGCCAGTCCACGAGATTCCACTGGCCAAGTTGTACCGCGAAGGGCTGGTGGAAGAGAGCCCCATACATTGCACTGATCATCAGTGAACCGATGAGTCCGTCCTGTTCCTCGCCAAGGGCGAACTGGGCCTGGATGCTGTCGTTGATAGCAGAGACCAGTCGTTCTTCATCGTCTTCAGCTGCCAGGGCATAGCCGGTTCTGTCGGCGTATTGAGCGATGGCCAGTGTCAGGCGTTGCAGTTCGTCCCGAAGTTCAACGGTTTGTGCGACTTCGGCAATAATTGCCCGACGCAGCAGGGTAACCAGCTCTTCCACCGCCGGATTGGGCATCAGGGTTTTCTGGAGAGCAAGGGTCAGCAGTTCGTCTTCGCTGGCGGCTTCAAGGGAAATCTGTGCGTCCGGGTTTTCAAGGCCGTAGTGGTGATGAATAATCGCGCCGACAAACCGGCCCAGTTCCTGATGCGGCAGACCGTCCCGCTGGAGAAGGGCGATAGCATCAAGGGCCAGGGCGGAATCCGCCTTGTTTACTTCCAGATGTTGGGCGCAGGTGAGCATGCCGCTGTAAACGGAATCCCATTCGGCACCGGTTTCCAGCAGCTTGCGGTAATGCAGGTAGGCCACATCAAACTGGCCCTGCAATCGCTTGGCGTGGGCAACGCCGCAGAAAGCGGCGGCAGATTGCCGGTCGCAGTCCAGGGCTTGCAGGAAATACTGCTCTGCAAGCGCCGGCCTCTCAGTTTTCAGGGCCCAGTAGCCCAGGTTGCAATACTGCTGCGCCTGATCCGGCTGATGGTCCAAGCTGGCATTGAACAGGGTATGTGCTTTCTCAAGCTGCCCGTCGTCCATCTCCACGCGGCCAAGCAGGCCCAGACCACCGGCATTCTCAGGCTCAAGAGCCAACGCCTCGTTCAGATAGCCCCGGCACTCCTGGCGGGCCTTAAGCCGCTGGATATGGCTGAGGCCGTTGCTGTTGGACTCCCCATAGGCAAGGTTGGCCTGCAGGAGCAGGCGCGCAACCTGGGCCTGTTGGGATTGGGATACCTGAACTTGATGCTTGGCTTGCATGGGACACCTCGTGAATACAGCCGCAATTGGGAGCGGCAAAGGTCTGCAGTTTTCGACGGTTTGCCGTGCTTTGAGGGAGGTGTTGCGAAAGGTGTGCCAGTTCTCTAAATCAACCGAACAGGCCCCGGATAGCGTGCAACCAGCTCATCAGAGGTAAGTAGCAAGAAACCCTCTGTTTCTGCCTGGGCGACCAGAATCCGGTCGAAAGGATCCTTGTGGATATCCGGGAGGTGGCTTACCGCAAGTGTGTGTTGCGAGGTGATCGGCAGTTCAGAATAGCCGTTATCGACAAGCCCGCGCCTCAGCAAATGAGGGTCAACCCGAAAATCCGGCCGGCCCAGACCATTTTTGATAACGACTTCCCAAAGGCTGGCAGCACTGAAAAGCAGGCGGTTCTCTTCATTGCCAATCAGCTCTGTAGCCCGAGGGGATAACTTGGAGGGCTCAGCCGCAGCCCAGAGCAGAACGTGAGTGTCCAGAAGCAGGTTCACGTCAGCCTCCGAACATTTCGACTATTTCATCCTGACCCATCCGGTCGAAATCATCCGGCACAGAAAATTCACCTTCCATGAAGCCGATCCTCTTTTGCTGGCCTGCTTCGGGGCAATCGTAAGCGGTTACGCGGGCAACCGGTTTGCCAGCCTTTGCAATAATGAAGGCCTCGCCTTTGGCGGCACGAGCCACAAGCTGTGACAGCCGGGTTTTTGCTTCATGCATGTTGATCGATTCCATGGTTAATCACCTTAGTTTAGTCTGGTAAGCTTAGTTTATCACCCGGCTTCGGTTTTTAGCTACTGTGGCAAAAGGGCAATGCAAAACCAAAACGGACGAGCTATTAGCTCGGCCGCTTTGATTCCACTTTTCAGGTCAAGCGCTGTTATCCCTGCAGCAACTGCAACACCTGCTGAGGCCTTGCGTTGGCCTGGGCCAGTACCGACAGGCCGGCCTGCTGAAGGACCTGGGTCCTGGCCAGTTCGGCGGATTCCGCTGCGAAGTCTGCGTCTCGAATGCGTGAGCGGGCTGCCGACAGGTTTTCAGTTGAAGTGCTCAGGTTGGCTATAGTGGTTTCAAATCGATTCTGCACTGCACCCAAGTCGGCCCGTATGCTGTTGATAGATTGCAACGCAGAGTCTACTGCTAACAGAGCTTTATTAGCCCCTGCTACAGTGGAGATATCAATAGTGGCAACATTTTGAGACTCTTCCACAGAAAGCAGGGTCTGGCTGAAGCCGATAATGTCTGCACCTTCAGTTATTGTTACATTTCCCAGGGATTGCAGGGTGATTTCGCCGCGGTAAGTGTAACTATTAGACGCACTAGCATCAGTATCGGCAGTTTGGGTGAAACCATTTTGGAACACAGAGGTGAGAACAGATTGCCCGGTTGTGGTACTAGCGTCGTCTGTGATGGAAATGTCTTCATCCAGAATGATGTTTCGACCATCTTTTGCAGTTAGAACCAGTTCATTGCTTGAATCTACAGACGCTCTGATACCGGTTTTCGATGTGAACTGGTTGATGGCGGCTTCTGCGTCTGAGAGTGAAACGCTATCGCCCCCATCAAGAGATGTCTCCAAGACCACAGTTCCGTTTACCGTGAGTTTGTAGGACGCAGTGTCGGCTTCGCCGCCGCTGTTAAATGTCACTAGCTCGTTTGAGCCAATGCCCGCAAAGCTTTTTTCTGTTTTTGCCAGTGCCTGCACTCCATCGATGCCGGTCCCGTTGATTGCTGCTGCTTTAGCGTAGGCGCTGTCGCCCGTTTGTCCGTCCAACGTGCCTGCAAAGCGATCTGAATCTGAGACGCTCTTGCCGTTAATAACTAATCCGTTCCCTGCAGTGGTGGTGGTGCCACTAACGCCCGTGAATTGGTCGACAGCTGCCGGGGATGTCGGGGTGCCTGTGAAGGAGCCGTCGGTGGGTGAGCCATCAAGTGCCGTTGCACCAGCGCGGGCGGTCGTGCCAGCGAGATCAACGACTGAACCAAGTTGGTTAGCTTTGGCTCCATCAACCGAGACACCGATGGTCTGGTTGGCATTGGCGCCAACCTGAAACTGTTGGGTTATGTATGACCCATCCAAGACGTTTAATCCGTTAAATTGCGTTTCAGTGGCAATGCGATCGATTTCTTCGATCAGCTGAGCAACTTCAGCTTGGAGGGCGGCACGATCAGAACCGGAGTTTGTCGCGTTGGCCGATTGAACCGACAGCTCTCGAATTCGTTGCAAGGCGTTCGCTGATTCGCTCAGCGCCCCCTCTGCGACCTGAGCGAGGGAAATGCCATCGTTCGCGTTTCGCACCGCCTGATTCAAGCCTCGAATCTGAGAAGTGAAGCGTTCGGAAATAGCAAGACCTGCCGCGTCATCCTTAGCCGAGTTGATGCGCAACCCAGACGAAAGTCTTTCCAAAGCAATGTTGGCATCGCCCTGAGTGGCGTTCAGGTTGCGCTGCGCATTCAGTGAAGCAATGTTGGTATTAATGACCTGAGGCATATCAATTCTCCCTGCTCAGAGGTGCCGGAAGCCTGGTGCCCGACCTTTAATGGGAACCCCCGCCGGCTGAAATTCGTTAAATTGCCGCTTTGTAGAGACATAAGCGAAGGGCATGCCAGTTTTCAAAATTGAAGATTAGGTCAATGTTTTTAATGCACTTTTTGTTTTTCTCGCCGATTGAGAAGAACATGGGAGGACAAAGAGCTGCCGCTTCGGAAGGAATTGAATTGCCGGTTTTACATTTGTTAACAAAAACAACGGATTTTTTTCTAAAGCAACCGGATGTGGCGCCGTTAAGTGGAGTAACAGGGCGGCGCTCCCAAACAAAGAACGGGCGCCAGACCTTTTCCATGAAATAACGACATCTGTCGAAGGAGAAGCAATATGGCTCTCGGTATTAACACTAACGTCGCTTCACTGTCTGCTCAGAATCAGTTGAGCAATTCCCAGAAGCTGAACGATCAGGCATTGGAGCGTTTGTCCTCAGGTCTGCGTATCAATTCTGCAAAGGATGATGCTGCCGGTCTCGCCATTTCCACCCGTTTCCAAGCGCAAATTTCAGGTCTTAATGTCGCGCAGCGCAACGCCAATGATGGCATTTCCTTGGCTCAAACTGCTGAGGGCGCATTGGGAGAAATTACCAGCTCTCTCCAGCGGATTCGTGAGCTGTCTGTTCAGTCAGCCAACGCAACGAACAGCTCATCTGATCGTCAGGCGCTGCAGGAAGAGGTTGCTCAGTTACAAAGCGAGATTGAGCGGGTAGCGACTACTACCGAGTTCAATAACACCAAGCTGCTCAACGGAAACTTTACTGCGCAGCAGTTCCAAGTTGGTGCCAATGCTAACCAGACTATTAATGTAACCGTGGATGGCGCACGTGCAACTCAAATTGGTTCAATCGTAAATGAAAAAGGAACCGGTGGCCCCACCTCAGGCGTAGCCGCAATTAACACGGCGGGTACCGTTGAAGGCACTGCGGACGCATACACTGGAGTTGACTCCAACGCTATCGATGGCACCAATGTAACCATCAACGGCACCAATATCGTGAAGTCGTCAGACTTCACCGGAGAGACAGCGCGGGGTGAAACGGACGATAGCGCATTTGCCAAGGCGGCTGCTATAAATGCTAGTGATGCTGGCGTTAGTGCAGTGGCGTCCAACTCAAAAACGATCAGCGTAGGTACCGCCAATGCGGTTAGCTTTAGTGCTGACACAGCTGGTGACACAGCAACCTATGCACTCGCGATAAATGGTGAGAATGTTTTCTCGCAGGACCTTACTTTCACTAGTCAGAACGTAACGGCTGTAGATATTAAGGATGCGGTAAATTCAAAGTCTGATACGACTGGTGTAACGGCCTCTTTTGACGCTAATACAAACGAACTAACTTTCACCAACAGTTCCGGCGGTAATATTGAGTTAAAAGAAACTGTAAGTGGGGTTGTTAACACTGATCCTGGTGGTGGCGCTGTTGCCGATCCATTGGACACTATTCTTACAACAGGCGGTGCGACTACCGTCGCAGCTGGAGATAACACTGCGACTTTCAGGGGCGATATTACTCTTCAGTCCAATGAGTTGGTCAACATAGAAGCTGGCGCAGCGGTAGTTGGCTTTGATGCGACATCTCAAAATATTTTGAATGTTGATACGTCAAAGTCTGTGGCCACTGTCGATATTTCCACAGTAACTGGCGCCAACGAGGCTATTTTGGCTATCGATGCGGCACTTGATAGCATTAACAGTTCGCGAGCAAAACTTGGTGCGGTTCAGAACCGTTTTGAATCTACCATTTCAAATATTGCGTCGACTTCTGAAAATCTGAGCGCGGCCAACAGCCGAATCTTGGATGCAGACTTCGCCGCAGAAACTGCAAAACTTTCCAAGTCGCAGGTGCTGCAGCAGGCCGGTATCTCCGTCCTGGCTCAGGCAAACGCCCGTCCGCAGCAGGTTCTGTCCCTCCTGCAGTAAGGGGCCAGCGGTAAAAGCTGGAACCTTCGGGTTCCGGCTTAACGCCGTTTGAGGATAGTGAGGTAAAGCTATGAATGACGTTAACCTGAACAGCCCGGATCTGAAGCTGGTTCGCACCAGTGAGCAAGTGCCGGCTCGGGCAATTTCGTCATCTCAGGCCGAGGGCAGGAATGCCTCCGACCTTGCTGGTTCGTCTGCCGCAGTCAGTCAGGTTGAGAGCTCTCAGGTTGCTTCGGACGTGTCCAAGGCTGAGAAGCTCCAGGCTCGGAATGAAGCCACACGGGAGCAACTGGATGATGCGGTTAGCCAACTGAACGATTTTGTTCAGAATGTGCAGCGGGATTTGCAGTTTGAAGTGGATAATGAGCTCGGGCAGACCGTAGTAAGGGTGGTCGATCAGCAAACCCGGGAAGTGATTCGCCAGATTCCGGACGAAGTGGCATTGAGGTTGGCAGAGAACTTGCAGCAGGATGAGCCGCTGACGTTGTTTAACATCAAGGTGTGAGGGCTTGCCGCTTTTGCGCTGATATGGACGACGGTATTTCAGCACCGCCTTACCTTTTAGGGTTTGGCGGTGTTTTCGTTTTGGGTGCGAGTTTGAAAATGGGGTCAGAAGAAGGCTTTCTTCTGACCCCGGGCCACTCCTTCTGACCCCGAATGGCGCCGATTGTTACGCGGTGTTACAAATCGGCGTGAGAAAAAGGCAAAGTTTTGCCGCCTTTTGCCGATAAACTGGTCAGTATCGAGTTTCGCCCCCTTGAGGAGGCATGAGCATGGCAAACATATCATCGTTGGGTCTTGGTTCAGGCGTTCTGAATTCGGATCTGGTTGATCAACTGGTGCAGGCAGAGCGCGCGCCTACCGAAAACCGGCTGACTCAAAAAACAGAACAGACCCAGGCTCTGATTTCCGCCTATGGAAAGCTGCGTAGCGCCGTTACCGAATTGCGTTTGCCCATGCGCCAGCTCAGTGCCCCGGACAATCTCAAGGCCTTTTCGGCGAATTCCTCCAATGAAGACATTGCCGTGTCCGTGGATAGCACCAAGGCTAGCCGGGGCACCTACAGCGTGGAGGTGACCAGCCTTGCCGGTGCGCAGGCGCTGGCTTCCCGTGATGTGTTTGCCGACCGCGATGCAACCAGCGTCGGGCAGGGGGCGATGACCCTGAATGTTGGCGACAAAACCACGAACATCACCATTGATAGCAGCAACGACACGCTTCAGGGGCTGGCGAATGCCATCAATGATGCCGACGCCGGCGTGTCGGCGGGTGTGATTGATACCGGCAACGGTTTCCAACTGGTTCTTTCCGCGGATGAGACTGGTACCGCCAATGCCGTCAGTATTTCTGTATCGGGTGACACGGTTGGAACCGATACCGATAACCTGGGGTTGTCGCGCTTTGCCTTCAATACCGGAATGGATGTGGATTCCGGTCTGCGCGAAACCATTGCCGCTTCAGATGCGGTTATGGAAATCAACGGTGTTGAGGTTACCCGCTCCACCAATAGCTTTGAGAACGTGATTGATGGGTTGACGTTTGATATTGCCGCCACAGGCTCTTCCATTATCAAGGTTCAGCAGGATTTCGGTGCGGTTGCGGACCGGGTTCAGGGCTTTGTCGACAAATTCAACGGCCTCCAATCCACGATCGATAGTCTTGCCGGTTTTAATTCCGAGGCGGGCGTGGGCAGTCTGCTTACGGGCGATAGCACCGTGCGGACGATTCAGAACCAGTTGCGCCAGGTGTTGACCCGCGTTGTGCCGGGTCTGGAAAACTCCAGCGTTCGCAGTCTGGCGGATGTGGGCATTACCACCAACTTTGAGACTGGTGGCCTTGAGTTTGACCGGGCGAAATTTGAGGAGCAGCTCAAGAATAATCCGGATGATGTTACCGCTCTGTTTGCAGAGCAGGGGCGCACGACAGACAGCCAGGTCGAGTTTGTGCGCAGCGGTCTTGATACTGCCCCGGGTAAATACGGCATCAACATTACCCAGGCGGCAACGCAGGGTTCTCTTTTGGCCGGTAGTGCGCTTGCCGATGGCATTACGATTGATGGAGCGAACGATGAGCTCTCGTTTCAAGTCAATGGTGAGACGTCCGTTAGTCTGCAGTTGACTCAGCAAACCTACGCCTCTGCTCAGGATCTGGTGGATGAGATTCAGTCCCAGTTGAATAGCAATAATGCCCTGAATGCGGCAGGCACGTCCGTACAGGTTGAGCTTGATGCAAGCGGCAACCTGAGCTTCACGTCTGCAAAATACGGAAGCGAGTCTTCGGTATCCCTCACTTCGGCGGAAAATCCGACCACTTTCGGCCTGGATTCTGTCACGCCTGCGACCGGCGTCGATGTGGCTGGCACTATTGATGGCCGGACTGCCGAGGGCGATGGGCAGGTCCTGTTCCTTGGGAACGGCAACGGCGGTGCTTCCGGACTGCAGGTCCGTATACTTGGAGATCAGACTGGCAGTCGAGGTTCCATTACCTTTGTTGAAGGTGTGGCCGAGCGTACGGTTGATCTGGTAACAAGTTTCGTTGGTGCGGATGGTGCGATTGAATCCCGCACGGAGAGTCTGAACCGGGACCTGGAGCAGATTCAGCAAAACCAGGCACGTCTTGAAGAGCGAATCGCGGCTTATCGTGAACGGTTGGTCAGCCAGTTCACCGCTGCTGATTCATTGATTTCCCAGCTCAACAGCACCCAGGATTACGTAACTCAGCAACTCGCGGCGCTTGCGCCCCAAAACAACCGGAACAACAACTGACCGGCCCGGTCCGGTTAGCGAACAAAGAGGTCTAGCATGAACGGTTTACAGGCATACCAGCGAGTAAACACCCAAACCAGCATCACCGATGCGGATCCGCACAAGCTTATCCAGCTGCTTTATAACGGAGCTCTGGAGCGCATCAACATGGCGAAGGCCCGCATGCAGGCGAAGGATTACGAAGGCAAGGGTAAGCTGATCACCAAGGCCATCGAGATTATCGGTGGCCTGCGCAGCTTCCTGGATTTCGAGCAGGGCGGTGACCTCGCGGCCCGGCTCGAAGGGCTTTATGACTACATGGAGCGAACGCTGTTCGAGGCGAATGCCAGGAACGATGTGGCCAGGCTCGATGAAGTGGCTAACCTGCTGCGGTCAATCAAGGAAGGCTGGGATGGCATTCGCGAAGAAGCGATGGGGCAGCAGCAAGCTGTCTGAGTGAAGTCGGGGTCAGATGAACGCTTTCATCTGACCCCATGAGCGCACCTGATTCCATCGCAGCGAGGGCATCAGGAGGCTCACTCCCAACGAATATCAATCGTCCGCCGATTGGCCATGCAGTCCCTCAAATAAAGATTTATAAGAGTCTGATATGGCACGCCGGTTTCTTCGGCCATTTCTTTGAAGTACTCCAGCACATCTTCCCCGAGCCGCATTGTTACAGGCTTTTTGAGTTTGGCGGCATAGGGGTTCGGCCGCGACTTCATTTTCGAGAGATCGTATTCTGCTTTCATGAGAGGCCACCATGGTAGTGTGTGCGTTCTCTGGCTGTCGCTTTCCTTGCGGAAATTATTCGGATTGCATTGCCTCCTGCACGCTCGCAGTGACAGACAAGCAAGATTCTGCCGAGCGCACTTGTTCCAAGCATGAGGAACCTGTCCTCATGCTGTGAGTTTTCTTCGTCGAAGAACTGGATGGCAAACTCATCAAAAAAGACAGTTTGCGCCTCTTCAAAGCTGACTCCGTGCTTTCTCTCGTTCGACGTTGCTTTGGTTCGATTCCATTCGAATTTGATCATACGTACAGTGTATGTACGCTGCTACGTTAGTCAATAGCCATTCCCGCTGCAGTTCCGTACAATGTGCGCCTTATTTCGATCGAGAAATTGGGGTATACCTTGGGGTAAGGCTAAAATTGGGGTCAGATGAAGGCTTTCATCTGACCCCGTCTTCACTCTCACTCCGGATATCCCTCAGTTTCTATCCATTCTGTTCAGTCTGGAGCAAGGGCATGTCTGATATCAAAAAGGTGGTGCTGGCCTATTCCGGTGGCCTGGATACTTCCGTCATCGTTCGGTGGTTGCAGGATACCTATAACTGTGAGGTGGTGACCTTCACCGCCGACATCGGTCAGGGCGAGGAAGTGGAGCCGGCGCGGGCGAAAGCCGAGGCGTTGGGCGTTAAGGAAATCTACATCGAGGACCTGCGCGAGGAGTTTGTGCGCGACTATGTGTTCCCGATGTTCCGCGCGAACACCGTCTATGAAGGCGAGTACCTGCTGGGTACGTCCATTGCCCGCCCGCTGATTGCCAAGCGCCTGATCGACATTGCCAACGAAACCGGCGCCGATGCGATTTCTCACGGTGCCACCGGCAAAGGCAACGACCAGGTGCGCTTCGAGCTGGGTGCCTATGCCCTGAAGCCGGGCGTGAAGGTGATCGCTCCCTGGCGCGAGTGGGATCTGAATTCCCGCGAGAAGCTGCTGGCCTACTGCGACGAGCGCAATATCCCGGTGGAGAAGAAGAAGGGCAAGTCGCCTTACTCCATGGATGCCAACCTGCTGCACATCTCTTACGAAGGCATCAATCTGGAAGATCCCTGGGCGGAAGCCGAGGAAGACATGTGGCGCTGGAGCGTGTCTCCGGAAGCCGCGCCGGATACGCCGACTTACGTTGAGCTGACCTATAGGAAGGGTGATATTGTTGCCATCGACGGCCATGAGATGAAGGCGCATGAGGTGCTGGAAACCCTGAACAAGGTTGCCGGCGCGAATGGTATTGGTCGCCTGGATATTGTCGAGAACCGCTACGTGGGCATGAAGTCCCGCGGCTGCTACGAGACCCCGGGCGGCACCATCATGCTGCGCGCCCACCGTGCCATTGAGTCCATCACCCTGGACCGCGAAGTGGCGCACCTGAAAGACAGCATCATGCCGCGCTATGCGGAGGTGATCTATAACGGTTACTGGTGGTCACCGGAGCGCGAGGCTCTGCAGGCCCTGATCGATCAGACCCAGGATTATGTAAACGGCACGGTTCGACTGAAGCTCTACAAGGGCAATGTGGACGTGGTTGGCCGCAAGTCTGAGGATTCCCTGTTTGACGAGAAGATTGCCACCTTCGAGGAAGATCAGGGGGCGTATGATCAAAAGGATGCGGAAGGCTTTATCAAGCTGAATGCACTTCGCCTGCGGATTGCTGCAGGGAAAGGCCGCAAGCTTTAGAGCGTGAACTTGGGGTCAGATGAAAATGGGGTCAGATGACTTTTCATCTGACCCCATTTTCATCTGACCCCGTTTTCATCCACAATCCGGCGTTTTTGGTTATACTCTTCGACAAAATACCAACAACGATTTAAGTCACCATGCCCCCTCTCGGAACCGCTTCCGTCTCTGCCCTACGCCAATATGTTCGCTACGCCGATGCCAAAGGCATTGATACCTCCAACCTTTTCAGCAAAGCGGGCCTTGAGCTGAACATTCTCGATACCGGTGACGGTCGCCTGAACGGCGAGCAGTTTCAAACCTTTATCCGCCTGCTTGCCGAAACAACGGGTAATCCTGTCCTGGGCCTGGAAACCGGTGATTACGTGCAGCCGGGCTCCTATAGCGTGCTTGGTTATATAACGATGAGTTGTGCGACGCTTGGAGAGGCTGTCACTCGAATTGCACCCTATGAAAAGTTGGTGGGAGATATGGGCACCACGGGGCTGCGGATGAATGGTGATGAAGTGTCTCTGGTGTGGACCTGCAACTTTACGGATCCGCTGGTATGGCCCCAGGTAGTGGACAATGTGTTTGCCTCATGGATCAACTATGCCCGTTGGCTGGCGGATAACCGGAAGGCTTCGCCACTGCGGGTACAGCTTCGGCGTTCCTCCCCGGGGAGCGATTACGAGAAGGCCTATGCAGAGCGTTGGCAGTGCCCGGTGGAGTTTAGTGCCGAAGAGGACTGCGTTATCCTGCACCAGAGTCTTCTGTCCACACGCCTGCGCCAGCCAGACCCGCTGTTGCGCAAGACCCTGGAAACTCATGCGTTATCACAGTTGGCCCTGCTGGATTCTGATACGGATCTGACCAGCCGGGTAAAACAGAGTATTCAGAAACAACTTGCGGACGGGGTCACCCGGCAGGATATGATTGCTGAAGATCTGGGTATGACCAGCCGCACCCTGCAACGCAAGCTGGGCCAGGAGGGGGTGTCCTACCAGAAGCTGTTGGATGAAGTCCGCCAGCAGATGGCTGAAGACTACCTGCGAAACACCGAAATGAGTATTCCCGATATCGCCTTCCGGCTGGGGTACAGCGAGACGACATCCTTCCACCGCAAGTTCAAGGCGGTGATGGGTCAGACTCCGGGGGATTTTCGTAAAAACTGAATTTGGATGGCAAGCTAAGGAGAGCAAAAATGCCAGTAATCTCGATGTTCTATGGCATTCTGATAAGAATGTACCTGTTGGATAATAATCATCACAATCTTCCACACATTCATGCTCGGTACGCAGAGTTTGAAGCATCGGTGAGTCTGCATGATGGAGAGTTACTCGCCGGTACCCTACCGAGAAAACAGCTCCGTCTCGTTCAGGCATGGATTGAGCTTCACAGGGAAGAATTGCTGGTAGACTGGGATTTGGCTGTTCATGGGGAGCTACCCTTCAGGGTTGCTCCGCTCTAGGAGGTGCGGATGTATTGGGATATCAAGAGTGTTGAGGCGCTAGATGACTATAAGCTGAAGGTAGTACGTATTGATGGCCTGGAAGGCGTTCTGGATATGTCGCCTTACCTTGAAAAAGGCATTTTTCATGAGTTGAAAGATACGGATTATTTTCGGCAGGTCGGTATCAGCTATGGTGCGATTACTTGGCCCAATGGTCAGGATATTGCGCCGGAGACGGTGGAGCAGGAGTTAAAGCGGTCAGCGTTATTGAAAGTTTCCGAAGGGTAATGGGTGTCAGGCTTATAATAAAAAGGCCAGCTAAAAAGCTGGCCCAAAAAACAAGGAAAGAACGAAAGTGCCTGAAAAATTCGTTAATCCGGTGGATCTCATTCCCCATTTGGCGGCGGAGGTACTGCACGGCTCCTCCGCCATGGGGGATACTGCTTGAATCCACAATTGCAGAATAGGTCTTCCGCTTCTGCCTGTCTGTTTGTGAAGTGTGTATCAGTGTTACCGACTGTGAAGAGGGGTCAGATGAAAATGGGGTCAGATGAACTTTCATCTGACCCCATTTTCATCTGACCCCAATTTCAGGCTATGCCGTTGCATCGAGCTCTGGCGCCGTTTCGGTAAACCGCCGGGTATCATAGGCATCCACCAATCCCTGCACTGCGGCCCGCTCCATATCCTGTATCGAGGGCGTGCCGTTCTGGGCGTTTGCCTTGCACAGCACCATGCCTGCCTCCACGGAAATATAACCGGCAGTGGTTTTCAGGGCTTTGTGGTTGATGCCGTCGAACACGCGCCGGAAGGCGGTGGTTGTGCAATGGTCGCTGTTCGGGAAGTAGGCAATGATGGCGAACTGGTTGTCGCCGACGCGGCACAGGGCATCAATAGGGCGTATCAGGGTGCTCAGGCGGCGGGCGATGCCGATGCCCAGCTCACTCATCACCGTGGGCGGGTGTTTGCGTTTCAGTTCCTGCCAGTTGCGAATGCCGCACAGCACGTAGGCAGAGCATCCGCCGCGGGATTCAGCGTGGCGCAGCATCTTGGTCAGCCGCTCGCGGCCGTATTTGGTGTTGCAGAGGCCGGTTTCCAGATCAATGATGTTGGTGGATTCCAGTTCCCGGTTGTTCTCGATCAGCAGTGAGTTTGCCTTCAGCAGGGTATTCTGGCGGTCGGCCATTCGATCTGCCGCAAAGATGCGGGGGATCAGCTGTTTGGTCATGTCGGACTTGTAGATGAAGTCATCCACGCCCCGATCAAAGGCTTCCGAGAGTGCTTCCACGCTTTCCCGGGCCGTGAGCAGGATCACGTAGGTATAATGGTTGTTCTGTTCGTCCTGCTGGCGGACCTGATCGGTCAGTTCCAGGCCATCCATCTCAGGCATCAGCCAGTCGGCGATCAGCACGCTCACCGGTCGCTGTTCGATCAGTTGAAGGGCTTCCGGGGCATCGTTGACGATGCGCACGTCGCGATATCCGGCCTTTCGCAGGGTGCGTCCTACCACCATACTGCTGAATTTCGCGTCGTCTACTACGAGGATGGGAAGGTCCAGATTGGGCATTGTTATCTACTTTTACCAGTCCGTTGTCAGGTGCGGGAGATGCCGGGGGTTGGTATCATCCCCAGCAAATTGAAGAAGTATACCTTCTTACCTTGTTGGAGAATAACGACCATGCCTTCTTTTGACATTGTTTCAGAAATTGATATGCACGAAGTGACCAATGCGGTTGACCAGGCCAAGCGGGAACTAGGCAATCGCTGGGACTTCAAAAACGTTGAAGCCGACATTGAGCTGGACGACAAAGGCATTACCATCAGCGCTGAGCAGGAGTTCCAGCTCGAGCAGTTGCTGGATATGCTGCGGATGGCGTTTGCCAAGAGGAACATCGATGCCCGTGCTCTGGCGGAAGATGGCGACAGCAAGTCCGGCAAGCTGGTCAAGCAGCACCTGCTGCTGAAGCAGGGCATTGAAACCGATATGGCCAAGAAAATTGTGAAGATGATCAAGGACCAGAAGATGAAGGTCCAGGCCAGTATTCAGGGCGATAAAGTGCGGGTGACCGGCAAGAAACGGGATGATCTCCAGGAGGCCATCGCTATGCTGCGCGAAGCTGAGCTGGATATCCCGCTGCAGTTCAATAATTTCCGCGACTGATCCGGAGGCTTCACCATCTTAACCGGCACCCGCCTGACCCTGATTCGGGACACGCTCTACACCTACACCCGTTGGCAGGTGATCGCCCTGTTATTCCTGGGGTTCTCGGCGGGTCTGCCGTTCCTGCTGGTGTTTTCCACCCTCAATGCCCGGCTGGCGGATGTCGGGGTGGAAACCGCCACCATCGGTTTTTTCAGCTGGCTGGGTATTACCTATTCCATCAAGGTGTTCTGGGCACCGGTTGTGGACCGCCTGAAACTGCCGTTGCTCGACCGGCTTTTGGGCAAGCGGCGGAGCTGGATTATCTTTGCGCAGGCGGGTATCGCCACGGGGCTGTACCTGATGGCTCACGTGGATGCTACGGCAGCGCCTGAAATGATGGCTCTTTGCGGCCTGCTGGTGGCCTTTTCCTCCGCCACTCAGGATGTGGCCATTGATGCCTACCGCATCGAGATTGCCGAGGAGCGGCTGCAGGCGGCGCTGGCCGCAACGTATATCTTCGGTTACCGTCTGGCGCTTCTGGTGGCCGGCGCCGGGGCTCTTTACCTGGCGGAATTCTGGTCCTGGCAGGTGTCCTATGAGGTGATGGCGGCCCTCGTAGGCGTTGGCGCACTCACCGTTCTCATCGTTCGCGAGCCCAGCGTGAACCACTTTGCTGCCGCCCAGGACATTGCTCACAAGATTGAGCAGGAGGCCGCCAGGCGCACCCATCTGAATCCGCGCCTGGCGAGGCTGGTTGGCTGGTTCTACGCTGCTGTCGCAGGCCCGTTCCTGGATTTTTTCAGGCGGTACAAGGAGCTGGCGCTGGTCATCCTGCTCATGGTTGCCGTGTACCGTATCTCGGACATTGCCATGGGCGTCATGGCCAATCCCTTTTACCTGGACTTCATGGGGTTCAGCAAAACCCAGGTGGCGGACGTCACCAAGATCTTTGGCTTCTTCATGACCATTGCCGGCTCCCTGGTTGGTGGGGTTATGGTGGTTCGCTACGGGGTTCGTCGAATTCTTCTGTTGGGAGCGATCATGACTGCCGCCACTAACCTACTGTTCGTTGTTCTGGCCCAGTACCCGCCCAACATCATCGCCCTGGCCGCCGTGGTGAGCGCCGATAACCTCAGTGGCGGTATTGCCAACGTGGCCCTGATTGCCTGGCTCTCCAGTATGACCAGTGCCTCGTTCACGGCAACGCAGTACGCCCTGTTCAGTTCCTTGATGACCCTGCCCGGAAAGTTTCTGGGGGGCTTCTCCGGCATCGTTGTGGCGGGCTTCGGATATGCGGAGTTCTTCCTGGTGGCCGGCATAATGGGCGTCCCTGCTATTTTGTTGGCCATGTTCATGATCCGAAATGGCCATCGATTGGATGCGCTAGCGCCGCGGAATGAATCAAAGCCTGATGCAGAACCGGTGAGCCCTTGATGCCCGAACCAACCAAAGATCAGAAGATCTGGCAAGTTGTACTGGCTGTCCCGGAGGGGAGGGTGGTCAGTTACGGTCAGGTTGCGGAGATGGCGGGATTGGGCCGGCAGGCGAGATATATCGGAAAGGCGTTGGGCAAGCTGCCAGAAGGGCATGCCGTGCCCTGGTATCGGGTGATTCGCAGTAACGGCCAGATTGCATTTCCCGTGGGGTCCGAGAAATACCGGGAGCAGGTACGCCGGCTTGAGGCCGAGGGTGTCGAAGTTACCGACGGGCGGGTTTCGATGTCGCGGTTTCGTTGGCAATGAGCGCCTGGAAGTGAGCCAACAGTTCCGCTTTTTCTCCGGCAGGTTCCCGTGAAAGCCGGTCCGCGATATAGAGCTGAACCTTTGCAATTGCGCTCAGGCACTCCTCGTACAACTCTCTGGCTTTGATCGCACTCAGGTCACAGACCTGAACTCCAAACCGCTCCATGTGTTTTCTCGGCCACCATTTCTTGCTGCCCATGAGGGTGAGGGCGGAGATATCCTGCCTGATATAGGCGGTTGTGCACACGACATCGTAGGCGGGCGCCAGTCTGATGGAATCAATGCTCTCGTAGACCAGGCCAAAGTTCTTCAGGTGGGCGTCGCCATTTTGCAGGATATTGTTCAGGACCATCATCTTGAAAAACTGTTCAAGGGAGGCTTTCTTGTTCTCTGCGCTAACAAACGTTTTGATGGTTTTGGCAATTTGCTCGTAGCTGCCGGTATACTTTTCTTCCCGCTGTTTTGCCTGAAGCACGCACATGTCTTCAAAGCCAAGCGCCTCGCCGCCGTCTTTCAAATCGAACCGCTTCATGATGAACAGGGATTCGTCATCCGATAGATAGAATTCGGGAACGGGAATTCCGGCGTACTGGCAGGCGAGCATGCAGCAGTATTCGTTGAGAGCCAGTTCCGGAAAATCAGGGCCCCAGGCTTTGACGATGTAGTCTTCGAGCCGGAGTGTCGCCTTGTTTTCCAGTGTCGCGAGGACTTTGGGCTGTACGCCACTTAAAGCAGAGCGAAGCGCAAACCGAGACACCAGCTCCTCGAACAGGGTGGGGTTGTCAGAGTGCAAGAGTTTTTCGAGACTCAATGAAGTCTCGCCAGAGTGGTCATCAGGATTGAGCTCGACCCGGCCACGAATATTCGGCGCCAGGAGTCGAAGAAGCCCAAAGTCGTCGGTATCCGTAAGTTTGGCAAACTGCTTTTTGATTACCGACAGCAGGTAGCCCTCCGGCAGATGCATCTCGAAAACCGGGTGCAGTTGGGGATGGCTATAATCTTTTTTTCGGACCGGCATGGTCAGCGAGACGAAGGCGTCAGGATTGGCTTTCTCGGAATAGCTGAAGACAAATTCGCCTGACTCGCGGAACAGTTTCCCGGCAGGTCTGTGATTCACATGAACGTCCAACTCATCGCTCATCACGCAGCTCCTCCAGGGTCGGGAATGGAGACTTGTCCCGGACAGCCAGCTCCTTACCCAGGTAGTCGAGTATTTTCATAACCTTGCGGATGCCGATGTCGCCAGATCGCCCGTTTTCCAGCGCATTTATGGTGGCGCGAGAGATGCCGAGGTGGTCTGCCATTTTTTGCTGGGAGACGCCTTGTTGTTGGCGGAATGCAGAGATTTCGTGTCCGAGGGTCTGAAAATCCATTGCCGGCCTGTTTTGACTAAAATAATTTACATTATTGTCTCTATCTTTCGATATGTAAAGTATTTTAGCTGTATGCTGGCTCGTCCCTGAGCTGGCCTCACTTCTCTGATGGATCTGAGGGATTACAGTCTCAGAGCTCCATCCACCTCAAGCATGCGCCCGGACATATAGTCGTTCTCAAAGATGAACGCCGCGGCCGAGGCAATCTCTTCCGGCTTGCCCATACGCTTCAGCGGAATGCCGGCGGTCATTTTTTCCAGGGCTTCCGGTTTCATGGAGGCGGTCATTTCGGTTTCGATGAAGCCCGGGGCGATACCGGCACAGCGGATGCCGTGGCGGGCGAGTTCCCTGGCCCAGACCGGAACCAGGGCGGAGACGCCGGCTTTGGCGGCGGAGTAGTTGCTCTGGCCCATGTTGCCGGCGCGGGAGATGGAGGCAATGTTGATGATCGCGCCCTGGTCGCCGTTCTTGATCATCCGGGTGGCGGCTTCGCGGCCGCAGAGGAAGACGCCGGTGAGGTTGACGTCGATCACGGCCTGCCACTGGGACAGCTCCATTCGGCGCTCAACTTCGCCATCCTTCACTTTGACCATCAGGCCGTCCCGCAAGATGCCGGCGTTGTTGATCAGGCCATTGAGGTGGCCGAAGTCTTTTACGATGGCTTCAAAGGTTCTCTCCACTTCTTCTTCTTTCGCGACGTTGCAGACGTAGCTTCTGGCCTCTGAGTCCGCGGCCATGCAGGCGGTGACGGCGTCGTCCAGCTTCTCCGGCATCAGGTCGATGAGCGCGACTTTTGCCCCTCTGGCGGCAAGGTATTCGCCCATGGCGCGGCCAAGGCCCTGGCCGCCGCCGGTAATTGCAATCACGGAATCTTGAAGTTTCATGTTTTGCCCTAACTACTGTTATCAGGTGGTTTTACGGTTGCTGTGCGTCTGTGCGGTTATTTTTGTGCGCGGAGTATACCAAATACGACTATGGTGGGGTTTTATCCTTGTTGGGTTAGCGAAGCGTAGCCCGACAAGATCCGAAACAATGGAGGCACTTTGTCCGTTTTCCTTTTTCTCTTCATTGTCATGCCCATCGCCGAGATGGCGGTCCTGATCCAGGTCGGCGGCATGATTGGTGTGCTCAATACCGTCGGGTTGGTGTTGTTGACCGCCGTGATCGGCGCCTGGCTCCTTCGCCAGCAGGGGTTGGCAACGCTTTTGAAGGCCAATCAGCGACTGAACAGTGGCGAATTGCCGGCCAAGGAGGTTGCCGAGGGGCTGATCCTTGCGATTGGTGGTGCGCTATTACTAACACCTGGCTTCATTACCGACACGGTCGGGTTTTTGTGCCTGATCCCCGGAACGCGCCACTGGCTTGCAGCACAGGCGCTCAAGCGCATGGTCGTTGCTGGTCAAAGCCGTGGCAGCAGTTTCTATTTTCGCGCGGGTGGCGGTTCCAATCCGTTCGGGCAGGATCCGTTTGGCGGCCAGGAGAACCCGTTCGGCCGGCAGCGGCCTTTTGATCGGGACAGCAATGGCGACATCATCGAAGGCGAGTACCAGGATGAGACGGAATCCGATCGGGACCGGATCGAAAAAAAGTGAAAAAATTTTCTCTCCGGGGTGTTGAAAACACCTACCAGCTACCCCAAATAGAAACCACAAGTTCGCTGCGGGCTGATTTCCACTGAAAACAGTTGGTTATCCAGCCGGGCAATTTGTCGGACCAGGCGTTGCCTGTCCGACCTACATCAACAATGTCATTGCCACATTAATCTGACTATTGGAGAAACCGAGCAATGAAAATTCGTCCGCTACACGATCGTGTTGTCGTGCGCCGTAAGGAAGAAGAAGAGAAAACTGCGGGTGGCATCGTGCTGCCGGGTAACGCCAAAGAGAAGCCTTCCCAGGGCGAGGTGATTGCCGTTGGTAACGGTCGCATCCTGGATAATGGCGAAACCCGCTCACTGGCGGTCAAGGTGGGTGACACCGTTGTCTTCGGCCAGTACGCCGGTAACACCGTCAAGATCGATGGCGAAGAGCTCCTCATCATGAGCGAGAGCGACATCTACGGCGTGCTTGAGTGATCGCTGAGGCGAATCGCACGAACTCTCATTAATCCGATTGATTCAACAACTTCGGTTTAACGAACAGGAATAGAAGACATGGCAGCAAAAGACGTTAGATTCGGTGATAGTGCACGTAAGCGCATGGTCGCGGGCGTCAATGTACTGGCAGACGCGGTTAAAGTGACCCTCGGCCCGAAAGGTCGTAACGTGGTTCTGGAAAAATCCTTCGGCGCACCGACCATCACCAAAGATGGTGTTTCCGTGGCCAAGGAAATCGAACTGTCTGACAAGTTCGAGAACATGGGCGCCCAGATGGTGAAAGAAGTGGCATCCCAGGCCAACGACACAGCTGGTGACGGTACCACCACTGCAACCGTTCTGGCTCAGTCCATCGTTAACGAGGGCGTGAAGGCTGTTACTGCCGGCATGAACCCGATGGATCTGAAGCGTGGCATCGACAAGGCCACGACCGAAGCTGTGAAGGCGATCCGCGAGATGGCCAAGCCCTGCGACGACAGCAAGATGATTGCCCAGGTTGGCACCATCTCTGCCAACGGCGACGAGACCATCGGCAAGATCATCGCCGATGCGATGCAGAAGGTTGGCAAGGAAGGCGTCATCACCGTTGAGGAAGGCCGTGGCCTGGAAGACGAGCTGGACGTGGTTGAAGGTATGCAGTTCGACCGTGGCTTCCTGTCTCCGTACTTCATCAACAACCAGGACAACATGTCTGCCGAGCTGGAAGACCCTTACATCCTGCTGGTAGACAAGAAGATCTCCAACATCCGCGAACTGCTGCCGGTGCTGGAGTCTGTTGCCAAGGCTGGCAAGCCGCTGCAGATCATCGCTGAAGATATCGAAGGCGAAGCGCTTGCGACTCTGGTAGTAAACAACATGCGTGGCATCGTGAAAGTCAACGCCGTGAAGGCGCCTGGCTTTGGTGACCGTCGCAAGGAAATGCTGCAGGACATCGCGATCCTTTCCGGTGGTACTGTGATCTCTGAAGAAGTCGGCCTGACTCTTGAGAACACCACCCTGGACGACCTGGGCACAGCCAAGCGTGTGAACGTCACCAAGGAAAACACCACCATCATTGGCGGTGCCGGTGCGCAGGCGGATATCGAAGCTCGCGTTGAGCAGATCCGCAAGCAGATCGAAGACAGCTCTTCCGATTACGACAAGGAAAAGCTGCAGGAGCGTGTTGCCAAGCTGGCTGGCGGTGTTGCCGTCATCAAGGTTGGTGCCGGTTCCGAAGTGGAAATGAAAGAGAAGAAGGCCCGCGTTGAAGACGCGCTGCACTCTACCCGCGCTGCGGTAGAAGAGGGCATCGTGCCGGGCGGCGGTGTTACCCTGATTCGCGCCATCGCGGCTCTGGACAAGGTAGACGCCATCAACGAAGAGCAGAAAGCCGGTGTGAACATCCTGCGCCGTGCCATGGAAGCTCCTCTGCGTCAGATCGTATACAACGCAGGCGGTGAGTCTTCTGTGGTGGTTGCCAAGGTTCGCGACGGCGAAGGCTCCTTCGGCTACAACGCTGCTACCGAAGCCTACGGCGACATGCTGGAAATGGGTATCCTGGATCCTGCCAAGGTGACCCGTTCCGCGCTGCAGGCAGCTGCTTCCGTGGCTTCCCTGATCATCACCACCGAGGCGATGGTTGCGGACGAGCCGCAGGACGAGTCTGCCGGTGGCGGTATGCCCGACATGGGTGGAATGGGCGGCATGGGAGGCATGGGCGGCATGATGTAATGCCTATCTGAGCCCAGCCACGCTCAGGATTATGGGCGTGGCCCGCTCCATTACGAAAACCCCGCGTTGGTTCACGCTAACGCGGGGTTTTTGTTTTTTTGTCATGAACTTGCCCCATGCCTTTGCTAGACTCGGCTTCCGGTCCATTATCTGTGCAACGCCGAATGAGTGACGCTGAACCCAAATCCTTTCTTCGCCCCGGCAAGGTTTTTCTGCTCCTGCTGCTGGGCGCTCTGGTTTATCTGCTGTCACTGGTTTTTCTGGTACCTGCGGGATGGGTCTGGCAGCAGGCCTCTGCCCAGGTGCCTTTGCCGCCTCAGGTGCAGGTCCGGCAGGTCGCCGGCAAACTCTGGGATGGAGAAGCCGGAGTCGTCGTGGCCGGGTTTCCGCTGCGGGTTGACTGGCGCCTTCACATGCCCTCTGTCACCAGCCTCGAATGGCCCGCCAGAATTTCTGTGGAATCGTCACAATCTTCGCTCAACGGCAATGTTACGATCGGCGGGCCCGCCAGCGCTCAGCTGGATGCCAATGGGCGGGTCATGGTGGCCGAGTTTGAGGACCTGATTCGCCAGAGCGGCGGCGCCATGATCGAAGGCGAAGTGGTTATTGACCGGTTGGAGATGGCCTGGGCCGACAACCGGATTACCCGGGCCGAAGGCCTTGGGCGCTGGGATGGTGGCCTTGTAACCTGGCCAATGGGGGACCAGCGGGGTCAGGCAGAATTTCCGCCCATGCAGGCGACCATGGACACTACCCAGGGTGGCGTTGCCTTGACCATTTCCGAGCAGGGCGGGCAGGGGCCGGCGGCAGATGCGACGGTAATGTGGAACGGAATGATGGAACTGCGTGTCTACAAGCGGATGGTGGATCTGGCCGGCCAACCCTGGCCGGATTCTGCCAGCGCCGGCGATGTGGTGTTCCGGGTACGCCAGCCTCTCGTACCGGGGGCACGATAATGGCTCTGTTGAGTACACCGGCTCAGCGCCGGATATCGCGGACCCTGGCGAACCTGTTGCTGCTGGTGCTGGTGGTGTACCTGGCTGTCAGTCTCGCCCGTATGACCTGGTTGTTCGCCTGGGACGACAGGCCGGTTCCCAGCGCGCCGGCCACAGACGGCGCCGGCAACATGGCCGGGTCCAGCGGCCTGACGACCTCCATGGCAGTGTATGATTTTTTCGGGCGTTCAGAGCGGCCGGCTGAAGTGGCGGAAGCCGTTCGCCGCTCGGCGCCGGAAACCCGCCTTCGGCTTCGGCTGGAAGGCGTACTGGTAGCACAGCGCCCGGAGGACTCCGGTGCTATAGTTGCTGGAAGTAATGGTCAAACAGCGTATTACCGGGTCGGGGAAATGTTGCCCGGCAATGCGGAACTTGCGGAAGTGGAGCCCGGGCGCATTCTGATTCGTCGGGGCGGACGCTACGAGACCCTGACCTTTGAAGAGCAGGTATCCTCGGATCTGGTTGCAGAGGTGGCCGCCGAGCCGGCAGAATCAGGACCGGATGAGTTCCTGGCCAGCGCCCGTGAACAGATTGACAGCCAGGGCATTGCCGCACTGGCGCCTTTCGGGTTGAGCCCGGTGGACAATAGCGGCATGTCCGGTTACGTGTATGACGGCTCTAACGCCATGCTTAACGCCGTCAACCTGCAGGCCGGGGACGTGATAACGGCTATCAACGGTCAGCGGCTGGGCGATATCAGCCAGGATAAGGCCCTGCTTGAGAACTGGCGCGGCCAGGCCCAGCTGGAGATAGAAATCGAGCGTGACGGATCCATCCTCACCATCAGTTATGCCATACCCGAGCAGTGGCGCTGACCGGGTTCATCGAAACAGGACGAAATCGCCAGATGTATAACCACAAGATCAATGTTTTGCGGGCCATTGTCCTGCTTTTTCTCCTTCCCTTTATGTCCATGGCTTATGGGCAGGAAGCCGAGACATGGCGGCTGAACCTGAAAGACGCCGATATCCGTGCGTTCGTGACCCAGGTCGCGGACATTACCGGGTACAGTTTTGTGGTGGATCCGCGGGTAAAGGGCAAGGTAACCGTGCTCTCCAGCGCGCCCATGAACAAGGATGAGATTTACGACCTGTTTCTGGCGGTTCTGAATGTTCACGGCTTCACTGCCATTCCCGGCGAAGAAGTGATCAAGGTGGTGCAGCAGGTTGATGCCAAGCAGTCGGCAGGAATCCTGGAGCGATTTCCCGAAACCCCCTCCGAGCAGCTGATCACCCGGGTTATCCAGATCGACAACGCCAACGCCCTGGAGCTGGTGCCGATTCTGCGCCCGCTGGTGGCCAAGTACGGCCACCTGGCCGGTGTGGCCGCGGCCAACGCGCTGATCATCAGCGATCATTCCTCAAACATCCAGCGTATCGAGCAGATTGTCCGGGAGTTGGATAGCCCGTCCAAGTACGAAGTGGAAGTCATTCAGCTTCAGGAAGCCTGGGTCGGCGACATGGTGACTCTGCTGCAGGAACTGGCCCCGGATGAACTGGGTCGGGCCGGTGGTGACAATTCCGCCAGAAAGTACAGCATTACCGCGGACGAGCGCAGTAACCGACTGATTCTACGGGGTGATGAGACCTTCCGGGACAAGATGCGCGGTCTGATCCGGCAGTTGGATCAGCCGTCAGCCACCGGTGGCGCTACCAAGGTGCTGCGGCTGAAGCACGCCGATGCCAAGAATCTCACTGAAATTCTCAAGGGTGTGATGGGCGAGCTGGTCAAAGAAGGCTCAGGGTCAGGGGGCTCTGCTGGAGGCTCACGGCCGCAGAGCAATTTCGCGGTCTTCGCCGATGAAGGGCTGAACGCCTTGGTGGTTCGGGGCGAGCCGTCCCTGATGCAGGAAGCCGAACAGATTGTGGCTGCGCTGGATGTGCGTCGTGCCCAGGTGATGATTGAGGCAGCGATTGTCGAGATCAGTGACGAGCTGGGACAGGATCTGGGCGTCCAGGTTGCCGTCGGTGACGAGTCTGGTGAATCCTCACCAGTGGCCGGCACCAACTTCGGCAACGTGGGGCGCAGCCTGGGTGAGGTATTGAGCGCGATTCTGACTGAATCCGCCATTACCCCCGCAACAGGTGGTATCACCATCGGCGCCGGCCAGCGTAACGAGGATGGTGTCAGTTGGGGGATTCTCCTGCAGGCGCTTTCCACCTCGGCGGCGGCAAACCTGCTTTCCACGCCGAGCATCATCACCCTGGACAACCAGGAATCGGAGATCATCGTGGGCCAGAATGTCCCGTTCCGCACTGGCCAGTCGACGGTTGTCGGTGACGGCACCACCAATCCATTCACCACCATCGAGCGTCGCGATATCGGTCTGACCCTCAAGGTTACCCCGACCATCAGTGCCGACGGCCTGGTGCGTCTGGTGGTGGAGCAGACCACAGAGAACGTGGCAGACAGCATCGAGGACGCCTCGGATATCGTCACCAACAAGCGGGAAATCAAGACCACAGTGCTTGCAGATGACGGTGAGACCATCGTGCTGGGCGGTTTGACCCGGGATGATTACCAGGTCAACAGGAGCAAGGTGCCCCTGCTGGGTGACATCCCGTTCGTTGGTCGCCTGTTCTCCTCCGAATCGGAGCGCCGGGTGAAGCGCAACCTGCTGGTGTTCCTGCGCCCCAAAATCATGCTGGGCAAGGAAGAGGCCGTTGCGGCTACTTCCGACAAGTTCAATCAGCTTTGGGACGTCAATCTGAACATCCGGGAGAAGCTGGGTATCCCCACCGAAGAGCAGCGTCCGACAGTGGACGCGCTGTTTGAAGACGGCAGCACCCGGGTAAAGTAAGCGCTCAGACAGCCAGTGGCGGCATCGGGCAATCCATCTGGTCC
Organism: Marinobacter flavimaris; assembly: GCF_045057155.1. Taxonomy (NCBI): domain Bacteria; kingdom Pseudomonadati; phylum Pseudomonadota; class Gammaproteobacteria; order Pseudomonadales; family Marinobacteraceae; genus Marinobacter; species Marinobacter flavimaris. The sequence goes on along the minus strand of NZ_CP171359.1, from coordinate 2,025,827 downwards.
GCCACCAGCCGCATCAGTTCGTACTCCCGGGTTTCCACTTTCCCGTCGCGGGTAATGCAGTGCCCACAGGCATCGATGATTGCCGGTTTCAGCAGCGGTGAAAGACCGTTCAACGCGGTCAACGCTTCCCGTAGCTGGCGCATGGTGACTTTTTCCAGAACTGGCTCCACTCCATCCTTCGCATTCATGAAGCCGGCCATGGCCTCCCGATAGAGCTTCTCGGCGTCAGATTGGGACTCAGACCCAGCCCTTGCCATCAAGCTCAGGAGCCTCTGGAGGGCCGGCATGACCGGTTTGTAGCTCTTATAGCGCACCGGTACCACTCTGGCTGCTTCGTCGCCCAGGTGGCGTGACAGGAAGCTTGTCAGAGCGAGTTCAAACAGGGTAACCCGGTTATCCGCCGCCACAAGTTTCTGAACATTGGTAATGAGCAACTCCCGCTCTTCCGGGTCCAGCTTGCGAAGGGCAGGCATGGCCAGTTCCAGGGCAGGGAAACGGACGCCATCGCCGATGGTTTTCAGTGCCGGCAGCAGTTTCTCGAGTAGATCCGGCTGGCTGCCCAATACCGGGTGTGCCGGCAGCAGGTTCAGCCGTTCCGTTTGCTGTGGACGCGGCAGCTCGCTGATCAGCATGGCATAGCAGAGCTGCGTGGCCCCGGCCCGGGTGTACAGCAGGTTTCGGAAGGTGGCTGGCAGGCGTTCCAGAAAACGCAGGGCGAAATCTTCGCTTTGCCGGTTGATAGTGCCGACCTGGTCTGAAAATTTCCGGGCCGGTTTTATGGTTTTTTCCGGGCTGGACGCAAGCGGTGAGGTTCTGCCACTCCTGCCGGTAACCGGCCCGAGTATGTCGGTTGCAGCGCCACTGAACCCGGACGCGCCCGCTTCTGGTGCTCCAGAGCCTCCTCGGTATAGGTCGGCGCCTGGTTCGGTATCCCTGAGCCGGCTTCGCAATCTGGCCAGCATGCCGGGCTGAATGGCATTGATTCGCTCATCAATGGGCGGGTGGGATGCCAGCAAAGAGGTGAACTTCATCCGCGCACTTTCGCCAAAGCACATGTGATTCATGTCGCTGGCGTGGCTGGTTGTGTCCAGGTAACCGCCCTTCATTCCGATCTTGAACAGCGCTCCGGCAATGCCTTCGGGATTGCGGGTAAATTGCACGGAGGATGCGTCTGCCAGCATTTCGCGTTGCCTGGAGACCGCTGCCTGTATCAGCCGGCCAAAGAAAACGCCCACATAGCCGATCACAAAAAGCGCGAGACCAATGATGCCCATGGCCGCCTGGGCCCGACCGTCCCGTGATCGACCCACACGGTGGCCGCGGTAGAAGGATGCGCGCAGCAGAAAGCCGCCAATCTGTCCGATCATCAGGATGCCGGCAAGCAGGGCAATGAGCCGAACGTTCAGCCGCATGTCGCCGTTGAAAATATGGCTGAATTCATGGGCGACTACCCCTTGGAGTTCGTCTCGCGATAATTGGGTAATAGCACCGTGGGTGACGACCATAACAGCCTCGCCCGGCGTATAGCCGGCCACAAAAGCGTTGATGCCGGTTTCCTGATCCATCACATAGAGTTCCGGCACCGAAACACCACTGGCAATAGCCATTTCCTCAACGATGTTGCGCAGTTTGCGCTCGTCACTGTCGCGGGTATCAGGGTCAATAGGCCTGGCGCCAACCATTTTTGCGACCCGGTCGCCACCGCCTGCCAGATCAACCCAGCGGAGCAGGGAACCCAGAACAATGAGTGCCACCACGGTAACGGCCGTCAGCAGGCCATGATTGGAGAGCAGCCAGTGGTGGAACGCAAGACCGGAGGATTCACTACGGGTTACGAAATAACCCACAAGGCAGACGGCGAGCGTGATAAACGCGACCGCCGTCAGGAAAAGAAAAACCAGCAGAGTGGTGTTGCGCCGGGCGTGGGCCTGGCGCTGAAAGAAACCGGGATGAGCCATGACTCAGGGCCTCAGAAGGCCACTTTCGGTGCCTGACGGGCTTCCGGTGATTCCAGTTCCAGCTGCGACGTTTCCTTGAACGCAAACATGCCGGCGATAACATTGTTCGGGAACTGTTCCCGGAAAATGTTGTAGCTCATGACGCCGTCGTTGTAGGCCTGGCGAGCAAAGGCGACCCGGTTCTCGGTGCTGGAGAGTTCTTCCATCAGTTGCTGAATGGTTTCGTTGGCCTTCAGCTCCGGATAGTTCTCGGCCACGGCGTAGAAATTCGCGAGCGCCTTGGTGAGCAGGTTTTCGGCGCTGCCCAGGCGTTGGATCTTGGTTCCATCGCCAGGGTCCTTGGCGGCATCTTTTTGGGCGCTGACCGCATTGTTGCGGGCTTCCATCACCTGGGTGAGGGTGCTTTTTTCGTGGGTCAGATAGGCTTTTGCCGCTTCCACAAGATTCGGAATAAGGTCGTGCCGACGCTGCAGTTGAACATCAATCTGGGCAAACCCGTTTTTGAACTGGTTGCGCAGGGAAACCAGGCGGTTATAGATAAAGACCAGATAGAAAACAACGACGGCGATAACGATCAGGCCGATAACAGTGGTTCCCATGGCAACTCCTAGAGGTAGTGGTTCAGAGGTTATTTTCCACGATCTGCTCGTGAAAACCTTTAACGAAGGTCTCAAATTCACGCGGCGGCAATGGCTTGCTGAAGAAATAGCCCTGGGCGAGCTTGCAGCCACGCTGGCTCAGGTAATATTCCTGCTCTGCCGTTTCCACCCCTTCAGCAACCACTGACAGGTTCAGACTCTTGCCAAGGTCGATGATGGTATTGGCGATTCGGGTATCTTCCTCATTGACCAGCAGATCGCGGATAAACTGTTTGTCGATCTTCAGATGCTGTACCGGCATCTGTTTGAGGTAGGTCAGGGACGAATAGCCGGTTCCGAAGTCGTCCACCGCGATGCTTATCCCCGCTTTGTTGAGTCTGTGGAGTTTGGCTACGGCGTCTGACAGGTTCGTCATGAAGCTGGTTTCTGTTACCTCCAGCTCCAGCCGACCGGCCGGTATCTTGTGTCGTCGCAGGGTATCGAGAATATCATCGACAATGCTTTCCTGGCGCAGCTGAACGGCCGAGAGATTAACAGCAATACGAAGTGGCGAGCCGTCCGAGGCCCAGCGCGCCGCCTGCCAACAGGCCTGGTCCAGAACCCACTGGCCAATTTCTACGATAGAGCCGTTTGCTTCGGCCACTGGAATGAAGAAGTCGGGGGGAACCGTGCCACGAGTCGGGTGCTCCCAACGCAACAATGCCTCTGCCCCGATTACCCGTTTGCTCTCCAGATTAATCTGGGGCTGGTAAACCAGGTGAAGCTGGTGATTGCCAAGAGCCTGGGACAAATCCTTTTCCAGCTGCTTCCGGTCCCGGATTTCCTGGTCAATGCTGGCGACATAGAACTGGAAGTGGTTGTGGCCGTTCTGCTTGGCCAGCGTCATGGTCTGCTCGGCACTCTGAAGCAGTCGGTCCGCCTTGCTGGTGTCGGAGGGATACAGGGCGACCCCCAGAGTGGCGCTGATTGAGATATTCTGGTCTTCGACCAGCATGGGCTCATTGACACAGGCCAGGATTCGCTCAGCTGTATCTGCAGCCTGGAACCCGTCCCGAAGCCCTTTTTGGACAACCACGAACTGGTCGCTGCCGAGGCGTGCAATGGTGAAGCGGGCATTATCCAGTTTGTTGGTCAGCCGGTCGGCAACGGTCTGTAGAATAAGGTCCCCGGACCGGAAACCGCACTGCTCGTTCACCGACTTGAAATCGTCGATGCCGCAGACGACCAGCGACAGTTGGGCGTTGCGCTTGGCGGCGTCCTCAATATCTCGCACCAGCAACTCCATGAAGGTATCCCGGCTGGGCAGGCCAGTGAGCTGGTCGTAACGTGAGAGACGGCTTACCCGGTCCTCCGCTTCGCGATGGCGTTTCTGGCTGTCGCCAATGGCGACCAGAAGGTTGTTCGTTGCGTTGACCCAGAGGCCAAGTTCGTCACTCTGGTGGCCGGATGGCGTGGTGACCAGGCGGTCATCTGGGTGGGCAGGATCCACCTGCCTCACGGAATTGACAATTCTGAGGAGGGGGCGCGTCAGAAGCAGGTGGAATACATAGAACAACACCATCCCGAGAATGAGCGCTGTCGCTATGCCGGAAGCGAAAGTGACAGCAGCCCTGTCCAGCCAGGTGCGGGCTGCTGCCGCGGTGTCGTAGTGAACGTCAAGAAAGCCGTAGACGTCTTCCGGGTTACCCTCACGGAAAAGCGGTTCCCGATAGAGCCGATCGGCGTCAAAAATCGGATCGGTTACCGGGCGGAAAGCAGTTTCCTGGAGTGGACGGCTGCGATCTCCCAGCGGGTCGCCGTCAGGGTGGACGATGCGGGCCATATAGACGGCCTCCTTGGCAAAGAGGCCGTCCACGACTTGTTGTGCAAGTTCGGCGTCAATGCTGAACACTGCTTGGGTGGCTGCGTCTTTCACCATCGCGATGGTTTGCTTGGCATCGCTATCCAATCCTCTGGACACACGTTGGGCGTCCAGGATGACCTGTATGGCGCTGACAACGACGCCACTGACAAGGGCCACCACAAGAATCCACCGTAAGATTCGATAGCCCAGGCGATGTTCAACCTCGAAGGAGTTTTGCATTCAAGCCTGTCTTGTTCCGGTTTTTGCAGAGCCGCTGGGCCTGCAAGGTTCAGGGCAAAGGTGTCGCACTTTGGGTGATGTGCGTGGGGGCTCACCCTGATTGTTGTTTCCAAGTATGGTTCAGGTACGCGATATCTTCATGGAGTATCGGCGATTTTTCCAAAGATTTCAGAGTGTGCTTGTATCAAATTGTAATTGCTTGGGTAATGCAGACACAAAAACGCCCGCCAGAAGCGGGCGCTTGATCACAGTCGCTTTAGACTGTGCCTGTAAGCGAGGCCGGGATCAGGCCAGGTTTTCGTTTACGAAATCCCAGTTCACCAGGTTCCAGAAAGCTTCCAGGTAGTTCGGGCGGGAGTTGCGGTAGTCAATGTAGTACGCGTGCTCCCAGACGTCGACGGTCAGTACCGGCTTGTCGGCACCGGTCAACGGCGTTTCAGCATTGCTGGTATTCGCGATGGCAACGGAGCCGTCCGCTTTTTTCACCAGCCAGGTCCAGCCAGAACCGAAGTTATTGGCTGCTTTGTCATTGAATTCTTTCTTGAAATCTTCGAAAGAACCGAACGCCTTCTCGATCGCTTCCTTGGCAGCACCGGTGGGTTCACCACCGCCGTTCGGGCTCAGGCAGTGCCAGTAGAAGGTGTGGTTCCAGACCTGTGCGGCGTTGTTGAACAGCGGGCCGCTGGCACTCTTGATGATGTCTTCAAGAGATTTGTTGGCGTTGTCCGTACCTTCGATCAGGCCATTGAGCTTGGTGACGTAGGTGTTGTGATGCTTGCCGTAATGGTACTCGAGCGTTTCCTGAGAGATGTGCGGTTCCAGTGCGTTCTTTTCGTAGGGCAGTGCGGGAAGTTCAAATGCCATGAGGTCGTTCTCCCTGTCTCTCTGTTTATGTTGATGTTCGTTACCTCAATATAGGGTCGATTTGAGTCAGATCAACCCTTTGGTGTTAAGGAACTTTTAAACTCTGGGCTGCCCGGCAGGAACTGGGCGCAGTTCTTCACCCGCCAGACAAGCTCTTCGTAGCTGTCGGCCAGTATGTTTACGTGGCCCAGCTTCCGACCCGGTCGTTCACCCTTATTATAGAGATGAACATGGGCGTAGGGCAGTTCGAGGATTCGCTCGATGTCGCCGTGCTCCCCGATGATATTGATCATGCAGCTCAAACCACGTGGAGCAACATTGCCAAGAGGGTGCCCGCTTACCGCGCGAATGTGGTTCTCGAACTGGCTGGTCATCGCGCCTTCGATGGTCCAGTGCCCCGAGTTGTGAACCCTGGGCGCCATCTCGTTGGCGACCAGGCCATCGGTTGTCTCGAACAACTCAAGCGTTAATACGCCGACATAGTCCAATTCGTTCAGTAGTGCCTTGATGTACCGCTCCGCATCTTCCTGAATGTGCTTTTCGAGCTTCGGAGCCGGCGCAACGGAGTAGCGCAGAATTCCCTCGTGGTGGGTGTTCTCCGCCATCGGGTAGAAGGCCAGTTCACCGTTTTCAGCGCGAACGGCGATAATCGACACTTCCCGGTGGAAGTCGACGAACTTCTCCACGATAAGGCGGGGGTGGCCGATGGAGGCCCAGGCGGCCTCGGCATCCTCAGGGGATTTGAGTACGGCCTGGCCTTTGCCGTCGTATCCTTCGGTGTTGGACTTCGCTACCACCGGGCAGCCAAGTTCCTCGGCCGCGGCTTTCAACGAGGCGGCGCTATCGGCAATTTTCCATTCTGGCGTGGGGATGCCCAGCTCGCCGAACAGAGTCTTTTCCGCTTCCCGGTTCTGACACACCTGCAACGCCCGGGGGCAGGGGTGAACCGGTTTGTGAGTAGCAATTTTCTCGGCCACGTCTACTGGCAGGTGTTCGAACTCATAGGTAACACGGTCGACCCGGGAGAGGAAATCGTCCAGGTACTGGCCCTCGCGATCGATGATGACTTCACCAAGGCCAGCACTGGGGCTGCCGGACATGTCATAGAAAACAAAGGTCTTGGCCAGTGGGTATCCGGCCAGTGCCAGCATTCTTCCCAGTTGGCCGGCGCCCAGTACACCAATTCTCATTCGAGTTCTCCTGCCTGTTACTGGTCCCGAGGATCAGGATTGTCCAGAATCGTTTCGGTCTGTGTGGCCCGGAACTGCTCAACCGCTTTGCGTACGCTGTCGTCTGAGGTGCCAATAATCTGCGCTGCCAGCAGGCCAGCGTTGGTTGCGCCGGCTTTGCCAATAGCGAGGGTGCCGACAGCGATGCCGCCTGGCATCTGGACGATGGAGAGCAATGAATCCAGGCCATTCAGGGTTTTGGACTGAACAGGAACACCAAGTACCGGCAGGGCGGTTTGCGAGGCAACCATGCCCGGCAGGTGCGCTGCGCCGCCGGCGCCCGCAATAATGACTTTCAAACCGCGGTCTGCGGCCGTTTTGGCGTAGTCAAAAAGCAGATCCGGTGTGCGATGGGCCGAGACGACTTTGGTTTCATAGGGCACGCCGAGTTTTTCAAGCATGGTGGCGGCGTGTTCCATGGTGGGCCAGTCGGATTTGGAGCCCATGATGAGTCCTACAAGCGGCTGCATATGCAACAGTCCTGTGATAATTGGAAAGCCGGCCATTGTATGTTTTGCCTACTTACCATGCAAACTTATGGCTTCGGAGTAGGGCAGGATGGAGGCTCTTTCCGGAAAACGCTACGAGCACATCCATGTGGGCTTGACTGAAGCCATCCCTGGCTTCAGACATTTCCGGAAAGAGCCTCCATTCTGCCCCCCCCCGCCCCCCGACTCTGTGCAAGAGCATGTATTGGCAAGGCGTCATTTTTACCTGCGCCTAAGTACAGGTATTATCGATCCCTATTGTTTTAACCGTCCATAGTCAGGAGCTGTAATGGAACCCATCCGTCCAGATGATGATGAGTTGAGGGCTGAACGACCGATTGGTAGTGCCGAGCCGAAGAAGGCAGCGGAAAGAAAGTCCAGGCCAGCGTCCGGAGGGAAAGGCGAACCGTCGACACCAGCGAAGCCTCCCAAAGGTGGCAAGGGCGGTAACGGAAGCGGCGGCAGCAATGGTCGCGGTAGCTCGGCAATGCTGTGGGTGTTGTTGATTGTGCTGGCCGTTGCCGCGGGTGCTGGCTGGTACTCCCAGGAACAGCGGGTTCAGGCGTTGGAAGGGCAGCTTGAGGAGGCGGATTACTGGGCGCGGCAGAGCAAGCTGGCGCTGGCGCGTTTTGAGGGTGAGCTTTCGGAAACGGGGGAAAACCTTCAGGAGAGGGGCGCTACTCTGGAGGAGCAGATCGCGGCGCATACGAAGCGTCTGGATACGGCAGACAGTGAGATCCGGAAACTCTGGGCCATTGCCAATGAACGCAACAAGAAGCGCCTGGATGAGCAGCAGGAACGGATTGCCGCGTTGGAATCCGGCCTTGCTGAGGGCAAGCAGGCCATTGGTTCGCTTGAGACGTCGGTTGAAAAGGTCCGGTCCTCGCTTTCCGCCGATATTGCAGCCCTGAAACAACAAACGGAGACGTCGATTGCAGCGCTGCAGGATGCCAACCGGCAGGCGACGGATCAGTTGACGAAATTGAGCCAGCAGCTGGCGGATGTGGATCAGGTGATCGAGAGCCGTATCCGGCGTTTTGAGCAGGAGCAGAAGCTGGGAATCAGCGGCATGGAGGGTCGGATCTCGGCCCTGGAGCGGGAGACCGATGAGCTGGCCGATGATGGCCGGGTTCAGGCGCTCCGTAATGAGGTGGCCAGTCTCAAGCGCACGGTTGAGTCTATCGATGCCTCGCGGTCACAACTGACCTCCCGTCTGGTTCGGCTGTCTGAAGAGGTGAATCAGTTACGGAGCCAGATCAGCGGGCAGTAACTGCCCGTAGCGTGGTCCAGCAATCGGCATTTCGGGTTTTGTAACGGTTTGTAGCCATCCCTTGCGGTAGCTCTCATTTCTGTTTTTGTGCAGTTGTTAAGATCAGGCAACTCGCAATCAGGATGAAGAGTTAACAACAATGAAAACCCGAGTGCCTTCCGTTTTTCTTGTTCCCCGGCTTCTGGCAGCGATGTGGCTGTTGCTGGCGTTGCCGGGCTGTACGGTTTATCAGTCCATCGGCAAAAGCGTCGGGTCGTTCCTGCATCCGGTTTCCGGGCATGACTTCGTTCATATCGACAACGATAGCTGGGATCGGCGCAACGCGGTGCTGTACTTCTACAGGACACACTCCCAATGGGCGGCTGATGAAATTGAAGCGCCCAGTGTCTACATAGATGACACCCACTATTTCAACATTCGCAACGACAGCTTCACCTGGCTTGAGGTAAGCCCCGGAGAGCGCCACATTGCCATGCGCCGACCTTTGCTTGGTCTGGAGGGCATGAACTCCTTCAGTCTTAGCCTGATCGCCGATGCCACGCTGGACGTTGAGCCAGGACAGATCTATTACCTGCGTTATAACGAGCTTTCGGAACCGGGCCAACGGCATCCGGACCTGGATCCGGATCATTCGCTGAATCAGGGCGACCTCCAGCTGGTGACGCGGGAATATGCCATGCAGGCAGAGGAGATTGTTTCCACCCGTTTTCTGAACAGTGATCTGTTGGCGCCAAACCACGCGGCTACCTCCATTGTGGAAGTGAATGAAGACCTGGATTACGAGCGGCAACTGGTGCTGCTGGAGGAGGAGCGTGAGCTCGAGATCGAGCGCCTGAAGCAGGAGGGCAAGTACGAATCCACGTCCTGGTTCTGGCCGTTCGGCGGTGGTCCCACGGTTCCCCTGGAAACGGATCGGAAAATCGACAGGTTGGAGCGTGAGTACGCCAAGTTGGAGCAGGAACGTGAGCGTCGGGAAGAAGCAGAATCCGGTGGTGGCTGGTGGATTTTCTGAGTGCTGACTACACTGACGGCAGGTGAAGGACTCGGGAAATTAAAACAATGGCTCTCAAGGATTCTCTTCGACTCAGATTTGAAAAACTGGCCGATGATGTGGTCCCCCAACTACTCGATAGCTGGGGCGATCTGCAGAAACGGCTTGATGACCTGAACTGCTCCCTGGCCAATCGGGCGGTTCCGGAAGACAGGCGCAGTCGTGTCAGTGAATTGTCCCTGCAGGAGAAGGCTCAGCAGGCGGGCCAGAATCGCCCGGCCATACGGGCAGTCAAAACCGCTAGCAAGACCTCGGGTAAAAACTGAATTTGCTTAAAAACTGTACGCTTTTGAATGGCTTGCAGGTTTTTTTATAAAATTGCCGGAAAATATTTGACACCGTCAGCCAAATGCTTAAAATGCGCCTCTCACTTGGTTGAGACAGCACGGCTGGCAAGCAAGTGAATGCCTTTTTAGATTAGATAGGAAGGCTTGAAAGTGGGTGGTTAGCTCAGCTGGGAGAGCATCGCCCTTACAAGGCGAGGGTCACTGGTTCGATCCCAGTACCACCCACCACTTTCAGTTGCATCACCGGATCACCCCATCCGGTTTCAGGTTCGGGCCCAAGGGCCGGAATTGATGCGGAGCGGTAGTTCAGTTGGTTAGAATACCGGCCTGTCACGCCGGGGGTCGCGGGTTCGAGTCCCGTCCGCTCCGCCACTTTTATTTATGAAGTATTCCCGGGTGGTTAGCTCAGCTGGGAGAGCATCGCCCTTACAAGGCGAGGGTCACTGGTTCGATCCCAGTACCACCCACCAAAATTCCAAAAAAGGGCCGATCCGCGAGGATCGGCCCTTTTTTACTTTCCAATCAAAGACTGCCCACAAACGCGCACAACATTGCCATTCACTCCATTGGAGGCAGGGCTGCAGTACCAGGCGATGGCCTCGGCCACATCCACCGGTTGCCCGCCCTGGGACAAGCTGTTCATCCGACGACCGGCCTCTCGGATGGTGACCGGCATGGCGGCGGTCATCCGGGTTTCGATAAACCCGGGGGCGACGGCGTTGATGGTGATGCCGTTTTTCAGTTGCCGGGCCATGGCTTCCACGTAGCCGATCACTCCGCACTTGGCGGTTGAGTAGTTGGTCTGTCCGAAGTTGCCGGCGATGCCGCTGATGGAGGAAATACAGACAATGCGTCCGTTTTCTTTCATGAGCTCCCGCTTTGCCAGTTCCTCGTCGATCAACTCCTCCGCGGTCAGATTGACTGCGATGGTCATATCCCAGAAGTGCTCCGGCATGTTGCCAAGGGTCTTGTCGCGGGTGATGCCGGCATTGTGAATGACCAGGTCGACGCCGCCGAAATGCTCTTCGATGAAGTCGGCGATCAACTTTGGTGCTTTGTCGTCGGTAATGTCGCAGGCCAGAGCCTTCCCGTTGATAGCGGATGTGACCTTTTCCAGTTCTTCCATGGCCGGCGGAATGTCGAGGCCGATCACGGTGGCGCCGTCCCGGGCGAGGGTCTCAGAAATGGCAGCACCGATACCCCTGGACGCTCCGGTGACCAGTGCCACCTTTCCAGTCAGTGGTGCGACGGGATTGGTGGCAGGGGCAGCGTTGCCTTTGCCGACCTTCACGACCTGGCCGGACACATAGGCAGAGCGGGCAGACAGGAAGAACCGCACGCTGGAATCCAGTTGCTTCTCTGCCCCTGGGGCCATCCACAGTAGGTTCGCCGTGGAGCCTTTCTTGCCGATTTCCTTGCCAACGCTGCGTACGAAGCCTTCGAGTGCCCGTTGCGCGGCGGCCTGCGGCGCCTTGCGACAACTGGCGGGATTCTGGCCGATTACCAGAACGCGGGCGTTGCTGCCCAGTTTTTTGATGGTGGGGTGGAAGAAGTCGTATAGTGCCCGCAGGTCGGCCGGACCTTTCAGGCCGGTGGCGTCAAACACCAGCGCCGAAAACTGCTGGTTGATGTCGGAGGCCAGGTCCAGCGGCCGGGCTTTGTTGCCGGCTTTCGATGAGTCCGCCAGGCGATTGCTTTCGCTGGCGTGATGAAGGGTGGCCGCGCTGGCGCCGAGAATACTGCCTAAAGTGGCAATGGCTTTTCCGCCGTTGGCGGCGCCGATGAGCACCTTGCCTTCGATAAATGGCTGGTCGGTGCGCTTCAGGCGCTTCAGTGGCGCGGGCGCGGGGAGACCAAGGGATTGTGCGGCGGTTCTACCAACGGGGGTGTTTACCAGTCTAAGATAGAGGTCGGACATGGGGGCTTCCTTGTGGTTGCAATCGGTTCTCTGGATGCGGATTGTCTACAGGGTAAAGAATCGGACAGTTTTTGGATTGACTCAATGCCTGTAGGGTGTTGTCAGGGGTGCCAATGAGGCATTGTGCGTTGTCGCTACACTTGTTGCCAGCCTGGGTGCAGGGAGCATTGGGGGCTGGCCTCCCAAAACACGCTGTGAATACGTCCTTGTACGCTCGGCTCCGCCATCCATGGCTCCGCACGGTTTTGGGAGGCCAGCCCCCAATGCTCCATCCGGCAATGAAATTTTCCGCAAAAGGATTGGATTGATCATGGCAGAAGCATCGAAAACTCCACGCAAGAAAACCGCTACTTCAAAAAAGACCAGCACAGCCCCTTCGGGTATTCGCCGCGTAGCAGTGCTGGGTGGTAACCGGGTTCCGTTTGCGCGGTCCAATACCGCCTACAGCAAGATCAGTAACCAGGAGTTGCTGACATCCGCGCTGCGGGGGCTGGTGGATCGGTACAGTCTTCAGGGCAAGCGCCTCGGGGAAGTGGCGGCAGGGGCGGTGATCAAGCATTCCCGGGATTTTAACCTTACCCGGGAGTCGGCGATGAGTTGTGGTCTGGCGCCGGAGACACCGGCTTATGATATTCAGCTGGCCTGCGGGACGGGGCTGGAGGCAGCCATTCTGGTGGCCAACAGGATTGCCCTGGGGCAGATCGAATGTGGTATTGCCGGTGGTACCGATACCACGTCCGATGCGCCGATTGGTGTAAGCGAGGGGCTTCGGGAGATTCTGCTGGATCTGAACCGGGCCAAAACCACCGGCGAGCGGTTGAAGATTCTGGCGCGGTTCCGGCCCGCGCACCTCGTGCCCTTGGTTCCGGAGAACCGGGAGCCTCGCACCGGCATGTCCATGGGGGAGCATGCCCAGGTGATGGCCAGGGAGTGGGACATTCCCCGGGAAGATCAGGACAGGCTGGCCTGGGAGAGTCATCAGAAGCTTGCCAAGGCCTATGAAGAGGGGTTCTTTAAAGATTTGCTGACGCCGCTGGCGGGGCTGGACAAGGACAATATTCTGCGGCCGGATACAACCCTTGAGAAGCTGGCGACGCTCAAGCCGGTGTTTGACCGGGACAACGGCACCATGACGGCGGCCAACAGCACGGCGCTGACTGATGGCGCCTCCTGCGTGCTGCTGGCCAGTGAGGAGTGGGCGAAAGAGAATAACCATGAGGTGAAGGCGTGGCTGACGTTCTCCGAGGTGGCAGCGGTGGATTTTGTGGACAAGAAAGAGGGGCTGCTGATGGCGCCAGCTTACGCCGTACCCCGGATGCTGGAAAAAGCGGGGCTGACACTTCAGGATTTCGATTTCTACGAGATCCACGAAGCCTTCGCCTCGCAGGTGCTGTGTACTCTGAAAGCCTGGCAGGATCCCGCCTTCTGCAAGGACCGTCTGGGGCTGGACAAGCCGGTGGGCAGCATCGACCGGGACAAACTCAATGTAAAAGGCAGCAGCCTGGCCACCGGCCATCCGTTCGCCGCCACCGGCGGGCGCATCATTGCGACCCTGGCCAAGTTGCTGGAGGAAAAGGGCAGTGGCCGCGGCCTGATCTCCATCTGCACCGCAGGCGGGCAGGGGGTAACAGCGATTCTGGAGCGGTAAGTTTCCGGAAAACCGGAACTTTCCTTTGACAGTGCCAGGCTCAGCCCTTATCATGCGCGCCACGTTGATCAGGGGTTCCCTGAGCAACAACCAGTTTGATGCGGGGTAGAGCAGTCTGGTAGCTCGTCGGGCTCCCAATCCCGAGAAAGCCGGAGGGAGTCATCGACCTTCGGCTTATGAGCCCGACCAAGAGGCGGACTCAGTAGAAAGAATTGATGAAAAGTTTGATGCGGGGTAGAGCAGTCTGGTAGCTCGTCGGGCTCATAACCCGGAGGTCGTTGGTTCGAATCCAGCCCCCGCTACCATCTAAGAGAAAGGCAGATCAGTAAGCTACTGGTCTGCCTTTTTTATTTGTCCGCAGAAAGTTTCCCATTCCTGACTTGATTGAGGTCAAATCCCGATCCGGTTCGCTCCAATAATTCAGGTTGAACTCAGGTGACTGTGGTTTGCTTATCTCGCTGGAGATGCATGCCCGCTCCGGAGATCACACAATGGCAGTCGGGCGCAACCGCAGACGGAGGAGGGTTATATGGAATGGTTAGCGGAAAACTGGTTCTGGGTGGTTATCGGCATCCTGTTCGTGGCCATGCACATGTTCGGTCACGGTGGGCATGGTGGTCACGGCGGAGGCGGGCACGGCGGACATGGCGCGTCCGACAAGACGGACAAGCCGGACAAACCGGACAGCAATCAGGACCGACCCTCGGGTCATCGCCATTGATGGGAGTGGAACATGCTTAACACGAAACTGGTTACCTGGGCGCTGGGGTTGTTCGCAGCGGTCACCTTCATTGTCTGCGTTATCTATGGACTGGTAACGCCCCAAAGCCTGCATATGCATGCGTTTCTTGAGCAGGTATTGCCGGGATTCAAGTGGCTGACCTGGTGGGGATTTGTGGTCGGCCTGATTGAGAGTTTCCTATATGGCGCCTATGCCGGGCTGGTGTTCTGCCCGATCTACAATCGACTTCACCGTTACTTCGATGCCAAGCAAAGTGGGGACTGAGTCCGCCCCCGTCCACGCAACCACGGTTTAATCCCCCGGAGCACAACTGACCCTGGCAGGGGCACCACTCTGGTGAGCCGCGGCGCAGGTGAGCGGCGGCGCAAGGGCTATCAACGGACGCAGGCCCCGGTCTTAATAAGGAAGGAGACCCCATGAACAATGAAACCCCTGTCAGCCAGCTGCTATACGGCCCACTGCATACGGATGTCGAGGGATTTGATGCCCTGGCCGAGCTGGCCCTGGATATGCGTTCGTCATGGAATCATGCGACCGACCAGGTGTGGCGGCAGCTGGATCCCGAGTTGTGGCAAGCCACACGTAACCCCTGGGTCGTTCTGCAGACGGTCTCGCGGGAGAAGCTCCAGGGACTTCTGGCCGATCCGGCGTTCCGTAAAGACGTCGGGGACCTGGTGCAGGCCAGGCGAGATGCCGCTCGGGCGCCGGCGTGGTTTCAGCAAACCTACCCGCGGCCGCCTTTAACCTGTGCCGCTTATTTCAGCATGGAGTTCATGCTGAGCGAGGCCCTGCCCATTTATTCCGGCGGGCTGGGCAACGTGGCGGGCGATCAGCTCAAGGCCGCCAGCGATCTGGGTGTTCCGGTGATTGGCGTGGGGCTTCTCTACCAGCAAGGCTATTTTCGCCAGCTGATCGACCGGGACGGTGCACAGCAGGCGCTTTACCCGTATAACGATCCCGGCCAGTTGCCAATCATGCCGTTGCGTCATTCCAACGGGGAGTGGCTGCGGATACAGCTCGGCCTGCCCGGCCACCCGATCTGGCTGCGCGCCTGGCAGGTCCAGGTGGGCCGTGTGAAGCTTTACCTCCTGGACAGCAACGATGCGGCGAACTACCCGCCGTACCGGGGAATAACCAGTGAGCTTTACGGGGGCGCGCCGGATCAACGCCTGATGCAGGAGGTGATCCTCGGGATTGGCGGCTGGCGGTTGCTCGCCGCGCTCGGTATCGAACCGGAAGTCTGCCACCTGAACGAAGGGCATGCGGCTCTGGCCGTGCTGGAGCGCGCCCGCCACTTCATGCAGCGGACCGGTCAGCCGTTCGGCGTTGCGCTGGCCGCCACGCGCGCGGGCAATCTCTTCACCACCCACACGGCGGTGGCCGCTGGCTTCGACCGTTTCCCACCAGGCCTCATCGAGCACTGCCTGGGTGGCTACGCAAGCAACCAGCTCGGCATTACGCTCGACGATTTGCTGGCGCTGGGCCGCCGGAATCCGGACGATCCGGCCGAGGATTTCAATATGGCGTACCTGGCGATCCGCGGCAGCGGGGCGGTGAATGGCGTAAGTCGCCTGCACGGCAAGGTGAGCCGGCACCTGTTTGCGCCGCTGTTCCCGCGCTGGCCCGTGGATGAGGTGCCGGTTACGCACGTGACCAACGGCGTTCACATGCCGACCTGGGACTCGGCGGCGGCGGATGATCTTTGGACCGAGGCCTGTGGCAAGGAACGCTGGCTGGGGACCACGGAAACCCATGAGCAGCACATTCGCGCCCTCTCTGACGCCCGTCTCTGGCAATTCCGCACGGCGGCCAGTAAGGCGTTGGTTGACTACGTCCGTGATCGATTGTCCCGGCAACTGGCCGCCTCCGGCGAGGCGCCCGAGGCCGCTGATACTGCGAACCAGCTGTTTGATCCCGGGGTATTGACGCTGGGTTTTGCCCGCCGCTTCGCCACCTATAAGAGGCCGAACCTGCTGCTGCATGACCCGGAGCGCCTGCTGCGCCTGCTGACTGACCCGCAGCGCCCGGTGCAGCTCATTATGGCCGGCAAGGCTCATCCGCAGGACCGGGCGGGCCAGGCCCTGATCCGGCAATGGATGCAATTCATCCAGCGGCCCGAGGTGCGCGCCCGTGTGATCTTCCTGAGCGACTATGACATGCACTTGGGTGAGCACCTGGTGCAGGGCGTGGATGTCTGGCTCAACACGCCGCGCCGGCCCTGGGAGGCGAGTGGCACCAGTGGCATGAAGGTGCTTGTCAATGGTGGTATCAATCTGTCGGAATTGGACGGCTGGTGGGCGGAAGCCTACACTCCGGATGTGGGCTGGGCACTGGGGGACGGCCAGGAACATGGCGATGATCCGTTCCGGGATGCGGCTGAAGCCGATGCGCTGTACGACCTGCTCGAACGCGAAGTGATCCCCGAGTTCTATACGCGTGATGAACAAGGCATTCCCTCCGCCTGGGTGAACCGGATGCGCGAGAGCATGGCGCGGTTGACACCGCGCTTTTCTACCAACCGTACGGTGCGCGAATACACCGAGCAACACTACCTCCCGGCTGCCGCTGCATACCGTGAGCGGGCCGCTGGCAAAGGGGGAGTCGGCGCGGAACTGGTTGAATGGCGGCACGCTCTGGATCACAAATGGGCCGCGATACGCTTCGGCGACGTTGAGGTCGAGCCTGACGGTGAACAACACCTCTTCGAGGTTCAGGTCTACCTCGGAGACCTTGATCCGGAGGCCGTGCGGGTTGAGCTCTACGCCGACGGCAGGGACGGTAGCGCACCTGAACGGGTGGAGATGCAGCGCCTGCGGCAACCGACGGACGGCGAAAGCGGCTACAGCTATCGCGCAGCAGCCCCTGCGGCCCGCCCGGCGACAGACTATACCGCGCGACTCATGCCGCATCACAATGGTGTGGCGATCCCCCTGGAAGCTGCTCACATCCTTTGGCAACGGTGAGCGGGCGGGTATCGCGCATCCAGGAAGATCGCGAGTCGGGTTGGTGTCCTGGCGCGCAGGAGACACTCAGGAGAGATGAAAGCACGTATGACCAGGGAACACAGGTTTTCATGGCCGGTGCGCAGGCTTGCGCTGCTGGGGCTGGCGGGGGTTGCGGTGTTCGGGGCGGCAATTATCGCCCTGCACCTGACCGGCAGCGGGGTCGACTGGACCAGCGATTATGTCAGCGACCTGGCTAACCAGCCGTTTGGCTGGCTGTTCATGGTTGGCGCCTTCGTGCATGGCTGGGGTAACCTGGCGCTGACCCTGGCCCTGCGCGGCGCGCTGCGCCCGGGGCCGCTGCGGACCTGGTCGGTACTGCTGTTCGGCCTGGCCGCGGTCGGTATCCTGCTGGCGGCGTTGTTTCCCATCGAGGCACCCGGCCAGGCGCCGAACCTGCCCGGGCAGATACACCGGGGGGCAGCCAGCCTGGCGTTTGCACTGGAACTCGCCGCGCTGTTCGTGTTTTCAGCGGCCTTTCGCCGTCAGCTCGACTGGCGCCGCCAGCGCGCCGCCTCGCTGGTGCTGTCGGTGATCGCGGCGACGGCGGTGACGGCGTTCGTGATCGCCATTCAACTGGATATCGCGCCGGGCCTGGCGGAGCGTGTCGCGCTGGCGGTTTTCCTGGTCTGGGAAGTTTGGGCTTGCCTGCAGGTCATCCGGCCGCAACAGAAACCTGAGCCTGACCTGAAGCACTCCTATCCCTGACTTTGTGGAGGACCTGATCTTGAAAAACCTATACAAACCGAACAAGCCAGTGCCGGGCCGAGCCCGCCGGCGACGTGCCGACTCTGGAGATCCTGGCGGCGGTGGATATTCTGCGCCGCCACCTGCCCGAGCTCAGGGTGCGTGTGATCAACGTGGTGGATCTCATGACCCTGCAGGACCAGGCGGAACACCCGAACGGGCTGTCACACAAGGACTTCGACACCCTGTTCACGACCGATAAACCGATCATCTTCGCCTATCACGGGTATCCCTGGCTGATCCATCGCCTGACCTACCGGCGCACCAATCACAAGAACCTCCACGTGCGTGGCTACAAGGAGGAAGGCACCACCACGCCGTTCGACGTGGTGGTGCGCAATGACATGGACCGTTTCCACCTGGTGGCGGATGTCATTGATCGGGTTCCGCAACTGGGGTCACGGGCCGCCTATCTCAAGCAATGGCTGCGTGACCGGCTGATCGAGCATCGGCATCACATCATCGGGCACGGCGTGGATATGCCGGAGATTACCCAATGGCGCTGGGGGGCAACCGCGGACCCCACCCGAAGTCAAGAATAATTCCCATGGCTACAGGCTCCCATGCCTGCAGCCAATAACGCTCGTCGCTGCGGAAAAGCCGGGTCGCTACTCCCGGCTTAACTCCACCTGCATCACATTGATACCTCCGGCGCGAAACATACCGGCACAGCTGGCCAGGTAAAACCGCCACTTTCGCACGAACATCTCGCTGTACCCGAGCGCCCGTATCGCCGGTATCTGTTCGTCGACGTTCGCCAGCCACTTTTCCAGCGTAATGGCGTAATCCTGCCCGAATTCGAACACATCGTTCACCACCAGGCCGCTATCGGCGGCAACAGCTTCAAAACGCTTTCTGGAAGGCAGCATACCACCGGGGAAAATATGTTCCCTCAAAAAGTCGTTGCCGGAGCGATATCGCTCAAATCGCTCCTCGGCAATGGTAATGGTCTGTATCATTGCCTTGCCGCCAGGTCTCAGGTAGTCGTGCACATCCCTCATGTAGGCGGGCCAGTACGATTCGCCAACGTGCTCAAACATCCCGATTGATACCAGGTAATCAAAGGGGCCGGACAGCTCCCGGTAGTCCTGTAAACGAACCTCGGCATTTTCCGCCAGTCCGGCGGACTCGAGTCGCTGGCGGGCATAATCCGCCTGTTCGCCGGACAGGGTCGCACCGGTCACATGGCATCCGTGTGTGGCTGCGATTTCCATGAAACCACCCCAGCCACAGCCTATTTCCAGAATGCGGCTTCCCGGTTCCGGTGCCAGTCGCTGAAGGATGCGTTCATATTTCGCTTTCTGGGCCTCGTAAAGCGAGAGGGACGTATTGCCGTCAAACAGGGCGCAGGAGTATGTCATGCTCCGGTCCAGCCAGAGCTGATAAAAGTCGTTGCCTAAATCATAGTGCTCCTGGACGTTCTTACGGCTGCGTTTCAGTGTATTGGAAGACAACCGGTGCCTGCACCAGTGCCATAACCCGAGCCATACGCTGGTGTGCAAAACCCGATCAAAAACAACGATATTGCCTGCGGCGAGGCGCATCAGGGCAAGCAAGTCGGGTGTGGACCATTTGCCTGCCATGTAGTCTTCGCCCAATCCCACGTCACCGTGGGTGATCAGGTGATCGATGACATCCCACTGCAGCAATGCCATTTCCGCATGCACACCGTCTTGTTTTCCTTCATGGCGGGTCGTCTTTCCATCCGGCCATGTAAGCGATAACGAACCGAACTGAAGAGATTTCAGCGCCTGCAGGAAAAGATTACGGTGAATTGCGCTCGTCTTTCCCGTTGGCTTTTCCCGGGACCCCAGGTGCCCGCCTTCCGGCAAGGATTCCCTGCTCATGCCTTTCCATCCTTACGCTGTTCCCAGCAAGTTTCAGTGGGTTAAAAAGTAGGTGGACTATCATTTATTAGGCAACTGCTGTTCGTCAAACCTTATCGGAAACTGGGACGCTTGCAGGAGTTACCGGAACTATGGAAGTCTTTTCCGGCCATCCGGACCTACTCCTGTATTTCCGGATGATCTTGGCTTACTTCGGCCCGGATCGATATCCAGGTTCACCAGGGCGCCCCTGTCGGCCAGGGAGTTGCCCAGGGTGCGATAACCCCCGGTGAGCTCATGCTCCACCGGGCACAGCGGATCCTCCAGCCATAAACCGACCCGGGCATTGCGGGCCATGGGGCCGCCCTCGACCAGATCCGGTCGGGACTGGGTGCCGGGCGGGCCGGGGATGTGGCCGCGGAAGGAAACCAGCGAGCGCGCGTTGCTTATCCGCTTCGCGGGCGCTGGCCAGTGCGCTGTGTTCATCCAGCGCCACAATCGCGTTGATGGCAGGGTTCTGGTCCCGGATTCTTTCCAGTAAGGCGGTAATCAGTGCCTCGCTGGTCAGGGTGCCGGCCTCCAGTTGTTTCAGGAGCTCATGGGCCGGCTGATAATGAGTCGGGGTGTCTTGTACATCCATGGATGTTCTCTTTTTTTGTTGGTCTTAAGGCCTGTCGCCAGCGAGTCACGGCAGCTCTGATCGCCAGTGTTTTACGTTCACCTGGTCCTTGACTGCGTCGATGATTTCGATAATCAGGTTAATCAAGGCCTCGTTCTGGGCTTCGTCGGCTTTCACTTCACCGGGTGTCGGCAGGAAAACATTCACGATGTCTTCAATGAAGGCGTGATTGGAGGCTGAAGCCAGGTCTTCGAGGATCTGGTGGATGACATGGGCAACGATGTCGCCGACCGCTTCTTCCAGGGTTTCCTGAATGGTGGGGCCCACCACCGGAAGATATTTCAGTCGTGACAGTTCCAGGTTCTGTTTGAGGGCATTATCCACTGTGTCTTCCAGGTAGCTCCTGAGGGCTCCGCGATTGGGTACGTAGCCTTCCTGGGCCGCCTCGGCAACCCGTTTGGAAATCCAGTCGGAGAGCATGTCCCGTCGGGGATAGAGAATGTCCTTCTGGATCTTGTCAAACAGCGGAGAGCCCAGTTTGACCTCCTGCTGCACGCCGCTCAGCACCTTCAGCACAATGCGATCAGAGAGCTCTTCCATAAAGGCTTCGTAATAGAAATTTACGAAGCGGTAGATCTTGGTGTTCGTAACGTCAATGATCTTGTACTGGTGCAGTCGATAGATGATGGAGATCACACGGAGGATACGGAGGAAACGCAGGCTTCCCACCGGAATACAGCCCACCAGGTCATACCAGTGAATAAACGGGTAGAAGTACCAGCGGTCGTAGATTTTTGCCTTGATGGCGTAACCCCAGCGGACGAAGAACTCGGTCAGGAATATGCTGACGAAGATCAGATCGTAAAAGATGAAGCGTTCATGGATGGGGTGGTAGGCCGACTGTATGGCCGGAGCATGCTCTTTCAGCAGATTCTGAACGGCTACAAAGTTATAGATCGAGTCCCAGATGATGAACGCCAGGTTGATGATCAGCAGGCCCAGCATCAGGAAATCAATGATGAACCAGACAAGCTGGTGGCTGGATTTCAGGTTTTCTCGATTTATCTTCAGCATTCGCCAGGGTCCGGTCTGTTGCTAAGTATCTGACAGGTTAGCTTATTTCAACGCCACAAACGACTCGCCCTTGAGCCGCTCAAGGCAGTCCGAAAGGCCAACCATGGATTAACTTGACCGTCTGCCATTAAACTCCCACGCTTGAACGGAAATCCTTCTTGTTACCACCAACACTGAAATAGCCGGATGCTATCAATCTATCAAGTCGTGAATTCGGGCCGGGTCCGGCTTTTGATCTTGTTGCTCTGCTGGCTGCCGTCGTGGGTTTGCGCGCAACAGGTCGTCGTGAACATGGAGGGAGACTACCCGGATCTGAAATCAAATGCCCAGGCGTTTATCGGGGAGGTTGAAGGCCGCAGTGCCAGTAATCTCAGGCGTTATGCCCCCACGGCCGTTGGTCAGGCCGAGGAGGCATTGCGGGCGCTCGGGTATTACAGCCCGTTGATTGATTGGCGGATTGAAGAGGGTGGTTCCGACACAACGGCAACGCTCGTTCTGTCCATTACACCGGGGGAGCCGGTGCGAGTTACGTCCCGGACCGTGGAGATCAGGGGGGCAGCTGCGTCAGATGAACGGTTTAACGCCGATCTGCCAGAGCACCCGGCGGAAGGCGACATTCTCAACCACGGTCAATATGCCAGCCTGCGAGACACCATCCAGACCCGTGCCCGACGGCGTGGCTATTTCGACGGCACATTTGTTACCCGTACCCTGGAAGTGGATCCGGCAACCCGAAGCGCTGCGGTTACGCTTATCTATGATAGCGGCGAAAGGCACCGGCTCGGAGAGGTAACCTTTGCCGAGGGACACTGGTTCGAGATCGGTCTACTGGAGCAGTTCGTTTCTTTCGAGCCAGGTATACCCTTCCATGCTGATGAAGTAGCAAGGCTCAACCGGGATCTCCTGAACAGCGGCTATTTCAGCAGTGTTGATATCGATGCCTCACCGGGTAGTGCCGAGGACGGCGTGATTCCGGTCCGCGTTGATCTCACCCGGCGCGAGGCCCGCTCTGTGGCGGCGGGCGTGGGGTTTTCGACCGATGTCGGACCCAGGTTCCGTGGAAACTGGCGGGAACACTGGATCAATCCCATGGGGCACAAGCGGGGCGCCGAGACAGAACTCTCGGTACCCAGGCAGAACCTGAGTACCTGGTACGAGCTGCCCCTGGATCCGCCCATGACCGACCTGATCCGCCTGAGCGCCGGTTACCAGCGCGAGGACATCGAGAATGTGGAATCGGAACTTCTGAGCCTGGGGCAGCAGTGGCAGCATCAGTTGGATAACGGCTGGCTACAGATATTGTCGCTGCGTTGGGAAGGTGAGCGCTTTAACATCGGCAATGACGAGAAAGGCACAAGCACACTCCTGCTGCCCGGTGCGGGATACTCGAAAATACACACGGACTCGCCACTGGACCCATCCCGGGGCTATCGCCTGCAGTTCGATGTTACCGGTTCGCATCGGGCGGCGCTGTCCGATGTGGATATCCTTCATGTAAACGCACTGGTCAAGGGGCTGTTTACGCTGGCGGACAAGCACCGGTTTCTGGGTCGTCTGCAGGCGGGGGCTGTGGCAACCAACCGGTTTGAAGATGTGCCTCCATCCCTGCGTTTCTTCGCTGGCGGTGACCAGAGTGTGCGAGGGTATGGCTATGAAACCCTGTCGCCAGAGAATGATAACGGCGTGCCGGTGGGCGGACGCTTCCTGATGGTTGGCAGTGCCGAGTATCAGTATCAGTTTGCGGACAAATGGCGTGCCGCCATGTTCGTCGACCACGGCAACGCGATCAACAATCCGAGCGACCCGCTGGCCACCGGCGCTGGTGTCGGCATACGCTGGATCAGCCCGGTCGGGCCGTTGAGGCTGGACATCGCCAAAGGGTTGGATCGTGAATTTGGCGGGGATTGGCGCATTCACTTTTCCATGGGGCCTGAGCTGTGACGAGGACACCGGAAACTTCGGACGACAGGCCGCACAAGCCATCGGCACGCCCGCGCCGCCTCCGGTTCTGGCTGTTGGTAGGGCTGGCGGTATTGATTCTCGTGCCTGTCCTTGTGGTGGCCGCTGTTTTGCTGGCCCTGCGCTCTGAGACGGGAACCGCCTGGGTTATAGAACAGGTGCCAGGGCTTCAGGTGGAAAATGACCGGGGATCTCTGTTTGGTCGGTGGCAGGCCGACCACTTGCAATGGCGTGGTTACGGGGTCGAAGTGGTCGTTGAGTCGCCACTCGTGGACTGGTCCCCTTCCTGTCTGTTCCGAAAACAGCTCTGTATTGAGAATCTGGAAGCAGAGACGCTCGAAGTCTCGCAGTTGCCCCCGGCGGACAAAGCCGAAGGCGGGAGCCCCATTACACTGCCGGGCGTGGACCTGCCGCTGGCGCTGAATATCAGTGGCGTCCGGCTCGGGCCTTTTACCTTCAACGGCAACAGAGTCTGGGACCGGTTTGAGCTGGACGCCGGAGGGTCGGGCGCCGCCTGGAACATAAAGCGCGCCTGGTATCAGCTGGGTGAGTACACGGTGTCCGCCGCTGGCCGGATAGAAACCCGCCGGGACTGGCCTGTCAATCTGGAAGTCAAAGCGGACATCCCGCCGCCTTATGGAGACGAGTGGCTTCTCGACGCCCGGCTCTCCGGCAGCGTTCGGGACCTGATGGTCGCTGCATCCAGCCGTGGCTACCTGGATGCTGAACTCTCGGGGGAAGTCGAGCCGCTCGATCCGGCCCTGCCGGCACAGTTGAGGCTAACCTCGGATCAGTTCCGCGCAGCGCAGGCGCTGCCGGAGACCCTTGTGTTCAATGATTGGTCTGTGGACGCCAGGGGTAGCCTTCAGCAGGGTTTTCGCACCCGGGGGCAAGCTACGCTTCCGGGCACGACAGGCCCGGTACGGCTGACGCTGGAGGGCCTGGCGACGACTCGTGCGGCGGAGAACATCCGGATCGAGTTGGCCGCAGACAAGGAGAATGGTGCAGGGCAAGACACTGTGGTGGCCAATGGCAATGTCTCCTGGAGCGAGGGCCTCGAAGCCAGTGCCGACATCCGTTTGCGCGGATTTCCCTGGTATACGCTGATCCCGGGCTTTGAGCCGCCAGTGGTAACCCTTCGTTCCCTGGATGGCACCGTGTCCTGGCGTGAGGGGAACTACCATGCAGAGCTTCAAGCCGGTGTCGAGGGTCCCCAGGGCAACGCGGAACTGACCACCACGGTGGATGGCGATGCCGGGCAGACCACACTGACCAACCTGACCGTCAGCACAGGCGCCGGGTCTCTTACCGGCAACGGCTCGGTGAACTTTTCCGGGCCGCTTTCCTGGCAGGCGGCCTTGCGCCTGAAGGACTTCAATCCCGGTTATTGGGTACCTGTACTGGAAGCCAGTCTCAGCGGTGATGTGACGACCGAGGGACAACTCGGGGATGGACCGGTACCTGCCATGAATGCCGGATGGGATCTTGAGGGCGACTGGCGTTCCAATCCCGCGTCTCTGCAGGGACGGCTAGATACCTCATCAGGCAGTTGGGAGCTATCCGACCTGCAGTTGTTGGTGGGTGACAACCGTATTGAGGGTAGCGGTACCTGGGGCGACGTTCTGCGTGGTGATCTGGCTCTGAACCTGCCCGCGCCGGAAATTGTCCTGCCTGGCCTGACGGGGAATCTGCAAGCCACTCTGACGGCGGAGGGAACACCAGAGCGCCCGAGGGGCGAGCTGAGTGCAAGTGGCAAAAACCTGGGCTGGCAGGATAAGCTCGCCATTGAAACCCTCAGTCTTGAGGCCGATCTGCAGGACGGCATGCGCCTTGTCAGCCGTTTGCAGGCGGAGAACCTCAACGGGTTCGGGCAAGAGCTTGAAACGCTCACTCTGGAAGCCAATGGCACCCAGGGAAAGCACACCGTGAGCATCGGTGCACGTCATGCCGAGGCTGACCTTGAGCTGGTTTTCGCAGGAGAGGCCGGCGCTGACTGGAGAACCTGGCAGGGAGAGCTGTCCCGGGGCGTGATTGACCTTCCGGAACAGTCCCAGCAATGGCGGCTGCAGGCCCCGGCGACCCTGGCATACAAAGCCGATGGTGAGCTCACATTTGGCAATCATTGCTGGCGCTGGGAGGAGAGTACGGTTTGTGCCGAGGACCAGACACTGCTTCCGGTTCCCCGCATTGTCTATCGTATCGACCGCTTCCCAACCGGGGCCCTCGCTCCCTTGCTGCCAGAGACATTACGTTGGGACGGTTGGATCAACGGAGAGGTCGATTTCACCACCACCGGCGACGGTCCGGACGGACGCCTTTTCCTGGACGCCGGTGAAGGACAATTCCAGTTGCTGGTGGACGGCGAGTGGGAGTCGCTCGCCTACAATACCCTGACAAGCGAGGTCGCCCTGAAGCCGAAACAGGCCGACCTTGCAGTCCGTCTTTCCGGACCGGAGCTTGGCGATTTCACGCTGGACATGAACCTGGATCCGAACTCGGACGACCGCAACGTTGAGGGTTCCTTCAGTCTCGAGGGTCTGGATATTGCCCTTGCAGGACTGCTTTCCGGGCTGGACGAAGTTGCCGGTCGGGTGAACGGCCAGGGCCAGCTCTCCGGCCCGCTGATGAAGCCGGCGGTGACCGGCGAACTGCACCTGGTGAATGGACGGGTTTCCGATCCCCGCTTGCCGGTACCGATCGAGGAGGTGATCGCCAGCGTTCAGTTTGGCGGTTACTCGGCCGAGATCAGTGGCAGGATCCGGAGCAATGCGCGAAGCCAGACCATTGTGGATGGGGAAATCGACTGGCAACAGTCTCCCCGGGGGGAAATCACGATTTCCGGCAGCCGTGTGCCATTCAACCTGGAGCCTTATGCGCAGCTTGAGGTGGAGCCGGATCTGACCATCGTTTTCAGTGAGGGGGCCCTGGAGGTATCCGGACAGGTCGGAGTGCCAAGAGGCGACATCGAGATACAGGGTTTGCCGGACCAGGCCGTGTCGGTCTCGGAGGATGAGGTCATTGTCGGCGTGGAACGGGAAGAGCCCGTTGTCCGATCGCTGAATATGGATGTGACCGTGGTTGTTGGAGAAGATCAGGTGACTTTTGCCGCCTTCGGCGTGACCGGTGATCTGGAGGGATCTCTTCGCATTGGCAATGACATGGATACCCGTGGCACGCTCCAACTGGTCAATGGCCAGTATGAAGCCTATGGTCAGGAGCTCAAGCTCAGGCGGGCAAGACTGTTGTTCGTGGGCAACCTTACCCAGCCCTATCTGGACATCGAGGCCGTCCGCACCGTGGATACCGTCGTGGCCGGTATTCGTCTGACCGGCCCTGTGCAGTCGCCCCAGACGGAAGTATTCTCCAACCCCGACATGCCTCAGACGGAGGCGCTTTCCTATGTCATTCTTGGCCGGGCGCCCCAGAGCCAGGGTGATGAGGGCCAGATGAGCCGGGCGGCGCTGTCCCTGGGACTGACCCAGGCCAACAAGGTGACGGGGCAAATTGGCGAAGAGTTCGGTATTCGCCAGCTCACCCTGGAAGCGGAGGGTTCCGGCGATCAGACCTCGGTGGTGGCGAGCGGGTATCTGACGGATGAACTGAGTGTCCGCTACGGTGTCGGCATCTTCGAGCCGATCACGACGGTCGCTCTGCGCTACGATCTGGGCCGCTACTTCTATCTGGAGGCTGCCAGCGGGCTGGCGGCCTCCCTGGATATCTTCTACACCCGGGATTTCTGAGTTCAGTCCAGCTCGAAGGTGGCGCTCACTGAGGCCCGGATTTCCCGCTCACCCACGCTCGAGACCGTATCCGACATGGATTTGGCCTCCGCCATCATCATTGGTACCGGGCGGTGCCCGCCATTGATGTTGATGGTGACCACATCACCACAGCTCTGGTCGAGCTGACTGGCCACGAATCGGCAGCGGGCCTGGGCGTCTGCGATGGCTCTGGCCAGTGCTTCCTGTTCCATACCGGTCTCATCTGAGTGGAAGAACTGGTGAGGGCCCAGGTGGTAATCCAGGCCCACAGCCTGGGCCTGCTGGAGCAAGGGGTTGAGCAGAGTAAGATCACTGATGCTGAAGCTGACGGTCTGGGAGGCAACGGCCTGCTTGCGGGGTTGCTCCTCCCTTTCAGATGCGGGCAACGTTCGGGTGTAAAGGTTTACCGACGCGTCTGAGTAATCATTGAGCTGATCCTGGTACTCGGTAATACCCTCGCGCCACTGCGCCATCAGGGCCGCTACCCGTTCGGTGGCCTTCTGGGGAAGCTCGTGCTCGGCACTGGCTGTGAACTGGAGTCGGGCGCTGTCGGGCTCGTATCGGACACTGCCCTCGCCAGTGAGCGTAACTTCACCTGCCATTGTCAGAGCAGGTACTGTGAGCGCGAGAGGGAGAATAAAACCGGACTTCAGGTTTAAACGGAGCTTTCGGTTCCGTCCGTTCATGGTAGTGCCTCCTTTGGAAACCGTGGATGGATCAGGCGTCGTCGGAATCCGGTTCCAGGCGCGCCAGTTTGTATCGGCGGGCAGCATCCACGAACTGGCCAAAGATGCGTCGGTGTCCGCCATGGTAGAGCAGGTATTCCGGGTGCCATTGGATGCCCGTTAGCCATTGGCGTCCGGTGCTTTCAATAGCCTGTACAAACAGATCATTGTCCACGGCGGTCACGCGCAGGTTGCGGCCAAGGCGCTTGATGGCCTGGCTGTGAATCCGGTTGGCGCCGATCACCGGTGAGCGCATGGCTTGCTCAAGCCGGCTGTGCGTTACCAGTCGCACGGTTTGCAGGGGCAAGAGCAGTGGGCGATGCCGGGTATTGACCCTCAGCGGTGTCACGTTCTGGCACAGGGACCCGCCGTGGAAAACGTTGATGAACTGGGCGCCGCGGCAAATTCCGAGCACGGGAATGCCAATGGCTTCAGCCTGCTCAAGCAGTGACTGATCGGTTTTATCCCGCTTGCGGTCATAATTGGCGGTAACCTGTGGCTCCTGCCCATAACGTTCAGGATGGACGTGGGTGCCGCCTGACAGCACCAGGCCATCAAGCATCGGTACGGCAACCCGTGAACCGGGGCGAATATAGTGGGTCCGGGCACCGTGGAGGCGCAGACCCAGGCTGATCAGGCGATGGGCAAGGCTTTTTCGAGCGGGACCACTGATGCCGATCGTCAGGCCCGGAACCTCAAGTTCCTGTTCTTTGGACTCGTCAGACATACCCGTTTTTGGCCAGCCAGTCGTCAGTGGTTTCCCGCCAGCTGTGGGTCAGGTTGTGAAGATTCAGTTTGCGCCGCTCCCGGAACAGTTGCCGCATGTCGGCCAGGTCGTCGGGATTGTTGGCCAGTTGCTCCAGAACGACCCAGTCGTTCCAAACGGTTGAGAAATGCCAGCCGGGATTGTCGATGTCGCAATCCGGCAACCGGTAATGCAGGGTTGGCCTGCTTTTTATCCTGGGATCCTGAACATGACGTTCCAGCCGTTCCTTGTCCAGGTGGGCAAACAGTGGAAGCAGGTCAAGCGCGCGATTGCGGGTAGGATTGAACTCCAGGTAATCCTCCATGAGCTCCCCGAGGTTTGGATGATAGTTATCCTCCATCAGGAGCTCGGTGTAGCGGCCGTGCCAGGGTTCGATGTACGTAGTGAATTTGCGGCTGACGTCCAGTTGATGCCGGTGCTTGAGCCATTCATACAGGGCCGCGAACGCCTGGAAGTAACGAACCAGGGTCTCCGGGCTGAGGTCGGGCAACTCGGGATTAAGCTGCAGGCCAAACGCAAAATAGATGGCGTCCCGGCTGCCCAGTGCCCCGGCGTTCCTGAGTTTGTCGACGAGCGTTTCAATCACCTCGACGCTGGAAAACTTCAGGGGTGGGCTGATGATCTCGAGGGGTACCACGCGTTCGGCCGCGGCGTCGATCACATCCATCGCCTGACCACCGAGTTCACGAATGGATTCGGGGAGGCGCTCATCCGCCAGATCAAGATCCTTGATCGGATCGGAATCAAGCTCAACCGTGAAGTCGCCAAGAGCTGTCTGCAAGGTTGTCACATAGCGTGACTTGAGCTCAGGTGTGCCCTCCAGCATCTTCGCCGCCAATGTAACCAGCTCATCATAGCCCAGACCAGACAGTTCGATCTCGACGCCAACCCGGCGTTCCTTCCCTTCGTTCGTCTCTAGGATGTCAGGCATCCTGCAGGCACTGACTTGAGTCATGGTGCTCCCTGGTTCGTGAGGAATAGTGGCCTAACCATATCACACCGCTGTTGATCCTCATTATTAAGCGGTTGCAAGAAAATCAGGGAGCCGACTTTACACTGGATAAAACACTGTATATAGTCAGTTTACTGTATAAAAAAACAGGGCCGCCGGAGCCGCTCTTACGAGAGGTTGATGTTTGCCGCGGCCCGATCCCGATATAGCGGAGTAGCTTGATGAAGCTGACAGCAAGGCAGTCCCAGGTACTGGATATTATTCGCCGATACGTCGACGAGACCGGCTATCCGCCAACCCGTGCTGAAATCGCGGCAGAACTGGGCTTCCGTTCGGCCAACGCCGCGGAAGAACATCTCCGGGCATTGGCAAGGAAAGGTGCCATCGAGATGGTGCCGGGAGCCAGCCGCGGCATCCGTCTGCCTGAGGCGGAAGAGGACCTTGGCCTTCCGGTCATTGGTCAGGTTGCTGCCGGCAGTCCGATCCTTGCTCAGGAGCACATCGAGGACCACTGCACATTGCGGCCGGAATTCTTTTCGCCGTCTGCAGATTATCTTCTGCGGGTCCGGGGCATGAGCATGAAAGACATCGGTATTCTCGATGGCGACCTGCTGGCAGTTCACAGTACCCAGGATGTTCACAACGGCCAGGTGGTTGTTGCCCGGGTTGGCGATGAGGTCACGGTAAAGCGTTTCCGCAAGGAAGGCTCGAAAGTCTACCTGATTGCCGAAAACGAAGAATTCGCACCGATCGAAGTGGACCTGACCGAACAGGAGCTGTTCATCGAGGGTCTGGGTGTTGGTGTTATCCGCCGCTCTGACCTGCACTGAGCGGTTCGGATAGCCTCAGATAGTTTGAATAACGGGTGAATTATGGAACAAATGAGCTTTAATCAGAATCTGGCCTACAACCCCAATGCTCTGTCCTGTTCAGTGTCGGCAACCGCCGCCCGCGAGCGACGTTCCGTCATTCGCGCCCGACGCGCTCCGGAAACCACCGAACCCAAAGTCTGTGGCAATGTGACGGAGATCATTCTGCCGGAAGGCCAGGTAGAAAATTTCCAGCTGCTGTTGCCAATGCTGACCCAGCTGAATCAGGAGAAGCGTTGGCTGGCCTGGATCGACCCGCCCCAGGCGCTGGTTAGCAAGTGGCAAAAAATGCACGGGATTGTCGCCGGCGAATTGCTGGTGCTGCGTTCAACACCGGACTATCCTGCCCAGGACCTGGCAGAGCGAGCCCTCAGTGCCGGCACC
Organism: Marinobacter flavimaris; assembly: GCF_045057155.1. Lineage (NCBI taxonomy): Bacteria > Pseudomonadati > Pseudomonadota > Gammaproteobacteria > Pseudomonadales > Marinobacteraceae > Marinobacter > Marinobacter flavimaris. The sequence continues at coordinate 1,995,006 of NZ_CP171359.1, read as the reverse complement.
TGTCACGCGGTGGTCATGTGGACCCGTAAACTGGGGCGAACTGCCTTCGAATCCCTGCAAAGAGCCTCGGCCGAGGGCAATAGCCACGGCGTCGTTCTCAGGCAGCGTTAACCGATCAATGCAGAGTGTAGGAGGGCTGGGCGTCTGAGGCGTCCAGTTCGTCATCTTCCCAGTCGATATCGTGGGCAACATTGCCTACAGCCTCAATGCCAGCTGCAATCATTGCTTTGGCAACCGACATATCCCGATCTTCCATCATTTCCCGGGCTTCTTCCGAAAAAGAGATTTTTACCAGTGGCGCACTGTCATCATCAATGCGGCGCAGGGCGTAATCGCCATTGGTCAATTGCACGATTTCAAAAAACGATGGTGACATTCAATAAACCTTCAAGTTAATACGATTTGAATAACCGGAGCTGGGAGTGGCTTACCACTCGCTGTGCTGCTCTTCCAGATCGTCGGCAAAATGTTTGACGGCGGTCAGCGTTTTCATCAACGCAGCCGACGATCGATCCGGGCCGGAATCGGCCGATACCGCAATGATGTTTTCCTCGCTCACGGTTTTTTTGGTCGCCGGGGGTCTGCTTTGGGCGCGCTCGAGTTGCTCCAGATGGTTCCACCAACTCCCGGATCGCTGTTCCAGCTCCTTCAGGCGGCCAACTTCACTCGGTTCTGGCCCGATAAGAGCGACCAGCTCATCAAGGGTTGAAGGCTCCTCTGATTTTCTCTGGTATAGCCTCGCAACCATGACCAGCAACAGTTTTCGAGACCGCAGAAGCAGCTCGATCGCCCCCTGAATAGCGGCCTCCCGGCGCAGCGCCTGTTCCGCCTCGTTGGGACGTTGTTCCTGAGCCTCGTCTGTGGGCCGGTCGAGTGGCTGAAGCAGCGTGCGGGCGAGAAAGAGCTTTTGAGAAACCAGTGAGTGCCATTGCGAGGCCATGGAATACCTTCAATCCCCCAGCGCGGGTATAACCCCGAAAATTAATTCGTCACTATATCATTTTCGCTATCAAATTTCTTCCATTCTCTGTGCGGTGAGGTTTCACAATAAAACACAAACATTCACTTGAAACGACCGTTTGAATTTGGCAAAAAGGCGCCCGGCTGTGCGAGTTCTGCTCGTGGCGGCTACCCAACAGCATGAATTTCTGGAGGTGTAAGGGATGCGAAGCCAACTGGTTGCAGGTGTCGCACTGGTTTTTCTCGGGTTTTCCGGACAGGCCCTGTCCAAGGTCACGGCCGCCGAGGCCGAGCGGCTGGGTGGTGAACTGACCCCGGTCGGAGCCGAAAAGGCGGGCAACCGCTCAGGCAGCATACCCGAATGGACCGGAGGTTTGGCCACGCCGCCGGACGGCTGGCGTGAGGGGCAAGTGGAAATTAACCCGTTTCCCGAAGACGAGGCTCTTTTCGTTGTTACCTCCAACAACCTGGAGCTATACAGGGACAAGCTTTCAGACGGTCACATTGCCATGCTGGAGAAGTATGGGCCCGACTTCTTCATGCCGGTTTACCAGACCCGACGGACTGCCGCGTTTCCCGAGCACGTCTACGACAAATTTCGTGAGAACGCGCTGACAGCGCAGTTGCTGGACAATGGTAACGGCGTTCGTGACACCATCATGACCAGTCCCTTCCCGATTCCAAAAAATGGTCTGGAGGTTATCTGGAACCATATCCTGCGCTATCGGGGCGAAGAAACTTCCCTGCGTAGTGCCTCTGCAACGCCCCAGAGGGATGGCTCCTACAACCCGGTGGTCAATGATTACGACTACTTCATCGCATACAGCCAGAGGGGTGCGGAGCTGGCGGAAATCGATAACAAGATTTTTTACCTGAAGACGGACACTGTCTCACCGTCGTCACTGGCCGGCACCATCACGCTGGTGCATGAAACGCTTGACCAGGTGCGGTCGCCGCGTCTTGCGTGGCGGTACGATTCCGGTTCCCGTCGTCTTCGCCGGTCGCCCAACCTGGCCTACGAAACCGACCTGCCGAATTCATCCTCGCTGCGGTCCGTCGACCAGAAAGACATGTACAACGGTGCGCCTAACCAATACGACTGGGAGCTGAAAGGCAAGCGCGAGTTGTTCGTGCCCTACAATGCCTACAAGCTTCACGGGCCAGAAATCGAAGCCGACGACGTGATTCGTCCGGGCCATATCAATCAGCAGCTTACCCGCTACGAACTTCATCGGGTTTGGGTAGTCGAAGCGAAACGCCGTACCGGTATCAGCCACATTTATGATCGCCGCGTGTTTTACGTGGATGAAGACAGCTGGCAGATCCTCGCGTCCGAGGAATACGATGCAGAGGGGAATCTGTGGCGTGTGTCGGAAGCTCACAACATCAGCTATTACAGTGAGCCGGTATTCTGGACTACCATGGAAATGACTTACGACCTGAAGGCGGAGCGTTATTACGTTGATGGGCTGGATAATGGATTCCCGGCGTACGATTTCGCCCCGGGGTTCCGTGGCAACGAATTTACTGCCTCCGCCGCCCGTCGTGCCGCTCGCCGCTGATTTCCAAGGAGACTGACATGGCAGACCCGCAAGCCCACCTGGACCACCTGGATCGACTGATGGCGGATCTCGGTCGCGCCCTGGCCGAAAAGGACTGGGACGCGATGGCGGGGCTGAACGAGCAGGTGAAGCCGGCAGTCGAGCCGCTGATGGCTGCCCTGGAAGCGGGAGAGGTTGATGCGGAGCCGGTGAGGCTCCGCTTGCAGGAACTACAGCAGTTTATTGACGCCGCCGATGAATCGGCCCGAATGGCCCGCAAGGAGGCGGAGGATGGCCTGAAGGGTGTAAACAGGAACCGGAGTGCGGCGAAGGCCTACCAGAACGTTTCTTCAAACCGACCAAAATAGCGTCATAAAATTGACTCTGGGGTTCTTACAGTCTTAAATACCGCACAAATCCCCCAAGAGATTCGGTTGAATGTCTAAAAATAACAAAGTGCTGGTGCTGAGCGAGGATGATTCAAGATTGCGGGACATAGTCACCATTCTTGAGTTCATTGGCGAGGAGCAGGTTCTTGCCGGCGATGAAGCCAGGGCACTTTTGAGCAGTGGTGATGAGGAAAGCCTTTCAGATATCGCGGTCGCGGTGGTGAATGGCGAGGATGCAGGAGCCACCGAGGCGATCACCGCTGTGTGTGATGCCGTTCAGGGCGTACCGTTTCTGGTTGTTGGTCACCCTGAGCTCAAGGGGCTGTCCGACGAGACCAGCGGTCGCATCATTGCTCGCATGGAATGGCCGCTCAATTACACCAAGTTCGTCGATTCGCTCTACCGGGCCCAGATCTATCGGGATCAGTTCACCCGCTCCCGGGAGCGTGGCCAGCAGCGCGGTTTGCAGCTCTTCCGGAGCCTTGTGGGAACCAGCCGAAAAGTCCAGCAGGTACGCCAGCTGATGGAGCAGGTGGCGGATAAGGACGTCAGCGTTCTCATTACCGGTGAGTCCGGTACCGGCAAGGAGGTGGTCGCCCGCAACCTGCATTACCACTCTTCCCGGCGGAACAAACCGTTTGTGCCGGTGAACTGTGGCGCCATTCCGGCTGAACTGCTGGAAAGCGAATTATTCGGCCATGAAAAAGGCGCCTTTACCGGTGCCATCACAGCCCGGGTAGGGCGCTTTGAAATGGCGGAGGGCGGCACCCTGTTTCTGGATGAGATCGGCGACATGCCGCTCAACATGCAGGTGAAGATTCTTCGGGTTTTGCAGGAGCGTACCTTCGAGCGGGTGGGCAGCAATCGGACCCAGTCGGCCGATGTGCGGGTAATCGCCGCCACTCACAAGCATCTGGAAGACATGATCGAGTCCGGGGATTTCCGGGAAGATCTCTATTATCGCCTGAATGTGTTCCCCATCGAAATGCCGGCCCTTCGCGAGCGAGTGGAAGATATTCCCTTGCTGATCAACGAGCTTATTTCCCGGATGGAGAAGGAGAAGCGTGGCTCGCTGCGGATGAACTCCGCGGCCATCATGAGTCTGTGCAGGCACGACTGGCCCGGTAACGTGCGTGAACTGGCGAATCTTGTCGAACGCCTGTCGATCATGCATCCCTATGGTGTAATCGGCGTGCAGGAGCTGCCCAAGAAGTTCCGCTACGTTGACGACTATGATGAGAATCGCCCGGTGGAGGACACGGGTATGCCTTCCGGTATTCCTGGCCTGGTGGGCCTGGATGCCCCGGCATTGCTGCCGGTGAACGGTATCGACCTGAAGGATTACCTCTCCAACCTCGAGAAACAGCTGATCCAGCAGGCGCTCGACGAGGCCGGCGGCGTTGTGGCCAGGGCTGCCGAGAAGCTGCGGATCCGACGCACTACTCTGGTAGAGAAGGTTCGAAAGTACGGGCTGCGGGAAGAGGAATCTGAGGAGTCCTGAGCAGGATCGCCCGGAATTTAGAGCTCCCTGAACGGCGTCAAAGGTTCGTAACCTGAGGCGCCGTTTCCGTTTCTGACCGACGTAAAATTGTCATTCTACTCTTTCAAGAATCTCCTTGCCTTTGAAATATATAGAAAAAATCAAGTTGGCACGTTGCTGGCTTACAAACCTGCAAACGAAGTATCCGAACTATGAGGTCCGAACCGACGGGCCGATCGGGGAGTCAGGTTATGAGTCAGGCACAATTTGTTCTTCAGTCCGGCGCGGGCGGCACAAAGACCAACGCTGCGGCGGACGTCAATGACAAGGTTACCGCCCTGTTTCCGGAACAGGACGATGAGGCGGTGGATACCGCCCTGGAATTGTTCAACCGGATGTCGCGGCAGATCACTGACTCCTACCGGACCCTCGAATCCCGGGTCAACCAGCTTTCCGGCGAGCTGAACCAGGAATCGCTCCAGCGTCAGCAGGAGCTTGAAGAAAAAGAGCAGCTGGCAGATCGTCTGTCCACCTTGCTGAACGCACTGCCTGCCGGCGTTGTCGTTCTGGATAGCCAGGGCGTGGTAACGCAGACCAACCCGGCAGCTATTGCGCTTCTGGGGGAGCCCCTTGACGGTGCCCGCTGGGTTGATGTCATCCATCGCTGCTTTGCGCCCCGGCGGGACGATGGCCACGAAGTATCTCTGAAGGATGGTCGCAGGGTCAGCATCGAGATCCGGACCATGGAAAACCAGCCCGGCCAGTTAATCCTGCTGACAGACCTAACCGAAACCCGGCACCTTCAGGCGCAGCTGGCTCACGCCCAGCGTCTGTCTGCCATGGGCAAGATGGTTGCGTCTCTCGCTCACCAGATCCGTACCCCGCTGTCCGCGGCCATTCTTTACGGTGGCCATCTGAGCCAGGAGGATCTGGACGAAGAAATGCGTCAGCGCTGTGCTTCCCGCCTGATGTCGCGCCTGACCCACCTGGAACAGCAGGTGCGGGATATGCTCATTTTCGCCCGGGGCGAAACCCGGCTGGCCGAGGAGTTATCTGCCGACAAACTGGTCTCGGCACTGGCATCGGCAGTCGAGGGGCTGAAGCCGGCTCCGGGCGCGACAGTGAATCTCGAGAACAAAATCTCCAGCGACTGCCGGCTGATGTGTAATCGGGATGCCCTAGTTGGCGCCTGTACCAATCTGGTGAATAACAGCCTGGAGGCCGGCGCTCGCCATGTGGCGGTTCGGGTAACCGAGGAAACCGGGGAACTGGTCATCCGGGTTGTGGACAACGGCCCAGGTTTTGAGCCCTCGGACGCTGCCCGGCTGACCGAAGCTTTTTATACAACCAAGTCCCATGGCACGGGTCTCGGCCTTGCGGTGGTGCAGGCCGTTATCAAGGCGCATCAGGGACGGTTTTCCATTGAATCGCCGGAGCAGGGCGGTGCTGTAGCCACCCTGCGTTTGCCGCAATTACGTAACAGACACTGATCGGAGGCAACCATGGCCAAGGCCCAGATTCTGATTGTTGAGGACGACCATGACCTGCGTGAAGCGCTGGTAACCACCCTCGAACTGGCAAAATTCCGGGTTCGGGAAGCATGCAATGCCAGCGAAGCCCTTGAGCGACTGGCCGAGGCTCCGGTGGATATGGTGGTCAGTGATGTCAACATGCCGGGTCTGTCAGGGCACCAGCTTCTGGCAGAGGTGCAGCGGCTGTACCCGGGCCTGCCAATGATGCTGATCACGGCCTATGGCCAGATCAGCGATGCGGTATCCGCCATGCAGGCCGGCGCTATCGATTATCTGGTGAAGCCATTCGAACCGCGTTTCCTGGTGGATGCCGTCAGCAAGGTTGTTGGCGGCGGGCGTGAGAAAGCCAGTGATGAACCGGTGGCAGAAGACCCGATCAGCAAGCGGATGTTCCAGCTGGCGACCAAAGTGGCCGGCAGCGATTCCACCGTCATGATCTCGGGGGAAAGCGGAACTGGCAAGGAAGTCCTTGCCCGGTTCATTCACCAGCAGTCCCCGCGGTCAGAGCAGCCATTCGTGGCGATCAACTGTGCTGCAATACCGGAAAACATGCTGGAGGCTATCCTGTTCGGTCACGAGAAAGGTGCCTTTACCGGTGCCGTCGCCTCCTCGCCCGGCAAATTCGAGCAGGCCAACGGCGGAACCATTCTGCTGGACGAGATTTCGGAGATGGATCTGGGGCTTCAGTCCAAGCTCTTGCGGGTATTGCAGGAGCGGGAAGTGGAGCGGGTTGGTGGTCGCAAGACCATCAGCCTGGATGTCCGTGTTGTAGCGACCACCAACCGGGATCTGGCGGATTACGTTCGCGAAGGCAAGTTCCGGGAAGACCTCTATTACCGTCTGACAGTGTTCCCGATGCACTGGCAGCCGCTCCGGGAGCGGCCGCTGGATATCATGCCACTGGCTACTTCGCTGCTTAAAAAGCATTGCCGCAAAATGAAGCTGACCGGGATTACCTTTGCCCAGGACGCAAAAAGTGCGCTTATGAATCATCAATGGCCGGGGAATGTGCGGGAGCTGGACAATGCCATCCAGCGAGCGCTGGTGCTGCACCAGGGAAATGTCATTCACTCTGGCGATCTGTGTCTGGAGCTGGGCATCACCGGCCGGCCGGACCTTCGCAGCGCGGCGCCGGTTTCGATGACCGAAACCGTTGCCAACATAGCAGCGGGCGAGCCGGATATTTCAGACTCTGGCTTTTCCCCCCTAGACGAACCTTCTCATTTGCGCAGTGACGAGCCGGAGGGCGCGGTTTCGCTGGGAGATGATCTGAGGCAGCAGGAATTCCGTATTATTATTCAGACACTCCGGAAAGAGCGTGGGCGTCGCAACAGGGCCGCGGAGCAATTGGGGATCAGCCCCCGCACGCTCAGGTACAAGCTGGCCCAGATGCGCGACGCCGGAATCGATCTGGACGCCGAAATGGCCTTGGTCTGACCCCCTGCAAGACGAACTCCTTCATTGGCACCCCTCGGGGTGCCGTTTTTTTATCTTCGATTCCCCATGCCGGTGGGGGCACCCTGCCCGTCGTCAAAAGTCCGTCATGGAACTTTCACGACTCCGTCCTTTTATCCGTAACCTTCTGATATTTATATCTAAAAACTACTTGGCCTGCCAATTGCTTCACCGGAGCTAAGATTATCCCAAGAGCAATTCCGTCCCTGGGAGGGCGGAGCCAGGAGAGAGTTATGGTTCAGCGTGCCGACATCAACAGTGTTTTGTCCGATATCCGGTCCCTGCGTTCACAGATGATGCAGAACCAGCGGGTCGAGCAGGATCAATCGGTTCGTGGTCGCATAGACGGCCCTCGCCAGGTTCAGGAAACCCAGGAGACGCCCAGCTTCAATGACATGCTTAGCAACGCGGTGAACAACGTGAACGACCTCCAGAAAACGGCTGGGGATCTGCGAACCGCCTACGACATGGGCGATCCGAACGTAGACATCACCCGTGTGATGATTGCCGCCCAGAAATCCTCTGTCTCCTTCGAAGCGCTGACCCAGGTACGTAACCGGGTGGTTCGGGCCTACGAAGACATTATGAACATGCCGATCTGATAACGGAGCAGAGTCATGGCCAGCGTACCTGCAGAAACCAATGCCTCCAACATGCCCGCAGCCCGGGAGGGAGACGCGCCAGAGAGCCGCAGCGACCTGTTCATGGGGTTCAACCGGCTCAACCTGCTGCGCCAGATCGGGCTTACGGTGGGGCTTGCCGCCAGCGTGGCGCTGGGGCTGGCGGTCGTGCTCTGGGCTCAGGAGCCGAACTATCAGCCGGTGGTGGGTGATCTTTCATCCTACAATCCCCAGGATGTGACCACCATCCTCGAAAGCAACGGTATCGACTACAAGATGGATCCGCGTACCGGCGCATTGCTGGTTCCCTCGGATCAGGTCTACAACGCCCGTTTGAAGCTGGCGGCCGAAGGTGTCACCGATCGTCAAACCATGGGCTACGAGCTGCTGGACCAGGAGCGTGGTCTCGGCACGTCGCAGTTTATGGAAACCATCTCATACCGGCGAGGGCTTGAGGGTGAGCTTGCCCGCACCGTTGCCAGCATGCGTGGCGTTCGGAATGCCCGTGTGCATCTGGCTATCCCGGAGCGCTCTGTCTTTGTTCGCGATGCCCGTGATCCCTCTGCCTCGGTGTTTCTTGAAGTTTTCGCTGGTCGCCGGCCGGAACAGGAACAGATCAACGCTATTGTGAATCTGGTTGCCGGCAGTGTTCCCATGATGAGCAAGGAACACGTAACCGTTGTCGATCAAAACGGCAATCTGTTGACGGGCAAGCAAAGTCAGAGCGGTGCGGATCAGATGGCGGACCAATACGAATACACCGCCAAAGTCGAGGAGCGTCTGACACGTCGGGTTGCCTCTCTCATTGGACCCATCGTGGGTGATGGCCGCTATCGTGCCGAAGTGTCGGCGGATCTCGATTTCTCCTCGGTGGAGCAGGCAGAGGAATTGTTCAACCCCGAACAGCAGGCGGTGCGCAGTGAGCGTGAGCTGACCGAACGGCGCACTGCTGGCGCACAGGGCGGCATTCCCGGTGCGCTGGCAAACCAGCCGCCGGCTAATGCTACGGTGCCAGAGCAGGCTGCCGGCGGTGATGGTGAGCAGGCGGTGCCAGAACCGGTCAACGTGCGAAGTGAATCCACGCGAAATTATGAAATGGATCGTACTGTCAGCTACCGACGTCAGGAGCTGGGCAGAGTCAAGCGGGTGACCGTGGCTCTGGCGGTGGACGACATGAAAGTAGTGGATCCACAAACGGGCGAAGTCAGCTACGAGCCCTGGCCGGAGCAGGAGCTGCAGCGGCTCAGCATGCTGGTTCGGGACGCCGTGGGCTATTCAGCTGCCCGGGGTGACAGTGTTACGGTGATGAATACCGCATTTGCGCAGGAAGAATCCGTTGAATTCGAGGCTCCGGCGTTCTGGGAACAGCCCTGGTTCTGGGATCTGATGAAGCAAGTGCTCGCAGGCCTGGTGATTCTGGTGCTCGTGCTGGGGCTGCTGCGCCCAACGCTTAAAAGCCTGTCCGGCGGTGGCCAGCGGGAACGCGGCCTGGATTCCGGCTCCGGCAGTGGCGGTGGTTACGGGAGCCTTGATGACATCGAGGGTGGAGATGAGCTCCGCAAGGCCATGTCCGCCCAGGATGATCTGCTTTTGCCGGGTGCCACAGACGGTTATGATAGGCAGTTGAACGCATTGAAAGGTCTGATTGCCGAAGACCCGGCGCGGGTCGCACAGGTAATGCGCCAGTGGGTGAATGTCGATGACTGAGCAAGCCAATCAACAGGGTGGCAATGAGCCGAAGAAACCACAGCGGAAGATTCCGCGTGTGGAGCAGGCCGCGATTCTGCTGATGTCACTGGGCGAGGCGGATGCGGCTGAAATCCTCAAGCACATGGGGCCCAAAGAGGTTCAGCGTGTGGGTGTGGCCATGGCCCAGATGAAGGATGTCAGCAAGGATGAAGTCACCTATGTGATGAACCAGTTTGTTGATGCTGTGGGTGGCCAGACCGGCCTGGGCGTGGGCAATGACGACTATATCCGGACGATGCTGACCCAGGCCCTGGGCGACGATAAGGCATCCAGCCTGATCGACCGTATCCTGATTGGCGGCAACACCACCGGCCTGGATACCCTCAAGTGGATGGAACCCCGGGCTGTGGGTGACATCATTCGTTACGAGCACCCGCAGATTCAGGCCATTGTCATCTCCTATCTCGATCCGGATCAGGCGGCGGAAATTCTTGGCACTCTGGATGAAAAAGTCCGCCTTGACGTCATGATGCGGGTGGCATCGCTGGAGAGTATCCAGCCCCAGGCGCTGCAGGAGCTCAACGATATTCTGGAGAAACAGTTCTCCGGCGGTGCTGCTTCCCAGACTAGCCGGATTGGTGGTGTCAAACGGGCAGCGGATATCATGAACTTCATGGATCGGAGCATCGAGGGCAACCTGATGGATTCCATCAAGGACATGGATCCGGACCTTGCCAGCACCATCGAGGATCTGATGTTCGTGTTCGACAACCTAAAGGAAGTGGACGATCGCGGTATTCAGGCACTGTTGCGGGAAGTGTCCTCGGAAGTACTGGTGGTGGCACTCAAAGGCGCCGACGAAGAGGTCCAGAACAAGATCTTCAAGAACATGTCCAAGCGTGCAGCGGAGTTGTTGCAGGATGATCTTGAGGCCAAGGGGCCGGTCAAGGTCAGCGAAGTTGAATCCGCCCAGAAAGACATTATCACCATTGCACGCCGTATGGCCGAGGCCGGTGAAATCTCCCTCGGCGGTGCCGGCGAAGAAATGATGTGATGAAAGATTCCACCCGTGACGTCAATCGCATTCCCAAGGAACAGCTGACCGCCTATGAACGGTGGGAGCTGCCCCTGCTGGATGCCCGTGGCAATGAAGTAGCGCGGGAAGAGGAGCGCGAGGTCAAGCCCCTCACCGCCGCCGACATTGACGAGATTCGCGAGGCGGCCCGGGAAGACGGCTATAACGAGGGCCGGGAACAGGGTTACCAGGATGGCCTGAAGGCCGGCAAAGAGGAAGGCCACCAGGATGGGCTGGAAACCGGCCTGGCAGAGGGCAGGGAGCAAGGCAAAAGTAAGGGCTACGACGATACCCGCAAGGAAATCGACACCAAGCTTGACCGTCTCGAACATCTACTCGGTGAGTTACTGCTGCCGATCAAGCGCCACGAGGACGAACTTGAAACCTCTCTGGTCAACCTGACCACGGTTCTGGCCCGGGCGGTGGTCTATCGTGAACTGACCATCGACTCCTCCCAGATCCGTCACGTGGTTCGCCGCGCCATGGAGGCGCTACCCTCCACCGCGGAAAACATCCGCATCCATATAAACCCGGAAGACTGTGAAATGGTTCGCGAGGTGACCGCCCGCCTCGAAGCGTCCGCTTCCGTCATTGAAGACGCCAGTATTCTGCCCGGTGGCTGTAAGGTGGAAACCCGTCACAGCCTGGTGGATTTCACGGTTGAGAAACGTTTCCAGCGGGCCGTGCAGAGCATGCTGGACCAGCAGATGAGCGACAGTGAGGGCGGAGAAACCGAGGAACTGGACTCCATGATGGAAGACTTGACCGGTTTCCATCGGGACGTGCTGGATTCCCCGGAGACCGGGGATTCCTCAGACGATCCGAAGCCGGCGCAAAATACAGGTGACGGTGATGACCTCGAGCCTCGCTGATCGCCTCAACCGCTTTCAGGAGTTTCTGGGAAGCGAGCCCGAGCCTGAACTTTCCGGCCGACTGACCCGCATGGTGGGCCTTACCCTCGAATGTGTCGGCTGCCCCATGGTGGTCGGTGACCGCTGTGTCATTTTTGGCCAGAACACCGGTAATGTTGAGGCGGAAGTGGTGGGCTTTGAGGACGACCGGGTGTATCTGATGCCCCTGACAGCAATCGAGGGGCTCAAGCCCGGTGCCAGGGTTGTGCCTCTGTCTGCCGCAAGCCGGGTGCCGGTTGGCCCCCAGCTGCTTGGCCGGGTGGTCGATGGCAGTGGCGAGCCCCTGGACGGAAAAGGCCCCTTGCAGGCCGAAGCCCGCGTGGCGCTCACCGGCGATATTATCAACCCGCTGAACCGCGCCCCGGTGCGGCAGTCGATGGATGTGGGTATTCGGGCGATCAATGCGTTGATGACCGTCGGCCAGGGGCAGCGCCTGGGTCTGTTTGCCGGCAGCGGCGTGGGCAAGAGTATGTTGCTGGGCATGATGACCCGCTTTACCGATGCCGACATCACCGTGGTGGGCCTGATTGGTGAGCGGGGCCGCGAGGTAAAGGAGTTTATCGAAGACATCCTGGGCGAAGAGGGCCTTTCCCGTTCGGTGGTGGTGGCCGCGCCCGCGGACGATTCGCCACTGATGCGGTTGCGCGCCGCCATGCTGACCACCCGGATTGCCGAGTATTACCGGGATCAGGGCAAACGCGTGCTCCTGTTGATGGATTCTCTTACCCGTTACGCCCAGGCCCAGCGGGAAATTGCGCTGGCCGTGGGTGAGCCGCCGGCGACCAAAGGCTACCCGCCCTCGGTATTTGCCAAACTGCCCCAGTTGGTGGAGCGAACCGGCAATGGTCGCCCCGGAGGTGGTTCTATCACGGCGTTCTACACCGTACTGACCGAAGGCGATGACCAGCAGGATCCGATTGCAGACGCTGCCCGGGCGATTCTGGATGGCCACATCGTACTCTCCCGCCGGCTTGCCGAAGAGGGACACTACCCCGCCATTGATGTGGAAGCGTCGATCAGCCGGGTGATGCCGCAGGTAACCGAGACCGAACATTTTTCCAGGGCCCAGCGATTCAAGCAGGTGTACTCACGGTACCAGCAGGCCCGGGATCTGATCTCTGTCGGCGCTTACGTGAAGGGTTCCGATCCCGAGACCGATTTTGCCATCACTCACATCGGTAATATGCGCCAGTTCCTGCAGCAGGGCCTGAATGAGAGTGCACCACTGAAGGAAAGTGTTGACCAGTTGCTGGCGGTGGTGCCAGAGCGTCGATCCCCCGATCGGCGTAAGTCGGCCGTGCCGAATCCGGCAGCTGGCGGCGGAGGTGATGCCTGATGCTGCGTTCCCGGCGTCTGGAAGTGGTTCTTTCCCTGGAGGAGCGCAAGGAGCAGGAAGCCCTGGAGCGAATGGGAGAGGCCAGGAAGCTGGCGGAGCAGCAGCGCGAACAGGTCCAGAACCTGAATCGCTACCAGCAGGAGTACCGGGATCAGATTCGCAACAGCCAACAGGGGATTGTGCAGGTGTCCAGGCTCCAGGCGTGGCAGGCCTTTATTGCGCAACTGGATCAGGTAATCCGGCAGCAACAGACGCAGCTGGAGCAGGCGGAAAAGGTCTTCGAGGCGCGCAAAAAGGAATGGCAGCACGCCTGGGAGCGCCGGCGTGGCATGGAAAAATACATAGAAACCTGCCGCCAGCAGGAGCAGAGGGAGCAGGATCTCCGGGAACAGAAGCTTTCGGATGAGGCCGCGGGGCGGGCTTTTAACCAACGTCGACGCTGAATCTTGCTCCGCATCAAGCAAATACAGATGCAAAATCAGACCACTCAGCTATCCTTACCGGATGTAGGGCTGGTAGTACACGCCGGTCAAATGCTGCTCTTGATAGCCCGGGAGGTTTTGGAATGCCGATCCAGACGCGCCGCGATGATGACGGTCAGACTCTTGTTATCAGGATAGAGGGGCGTTTCGACTTCAGCACCCATCAGGCGTTCCGTGATGCTTACGAGCACGGTGATCCGCACATCCGGAATTACATTGTGGATCTGTCTGACACCACCTACCTCGATAGCTCGGCGCTGGGAATGCTGTTGTTGCTCCGTGATTATGCCGGAGGTGACAGTGCCGGAATCGTCATCGAAAACTGCAATAACGATGTCCGTCGTATCCTTTCAATCTCCAATTTCGAGCAACTTTTCAATATCCGCTGATGCTCGCGGACTGCCGGAGTACTCATGGATGATTCCGTTGCAGAACATAGCCGTCCCCTGAGAATACTGATCGCTGACGGTTCAGACAGCGATCGCCTGATCCTCAAAACACTGCTGAAGCGACTGGGGCACGAAGTCCTTGATGTTGCAAACGGACTGGACGCGGTCTCTGTTTTCCAGCGGGAGGCGCCGGATCTGGTGCTGCTGGACGCCCTGATGCCTGTCATGGATGGCATGGAAGCGGCCCGTCAGATCAAGCTCCTGGCTGGCGAACGGCTGGTCCCCCTGATTTTCCTGACCTCCCTGTCTGAAGCCGGTGCCCTGGCCCGATGTCTGGAGGCCGGTGGCGATGACTTCCTGGGAAAGCCCTATAACCGGATCATCATTGAAGCCAAGATCAAGGCTTTCAACCGAATGCGATTGATGCACCGGACCCTCTCGGATCAGCGGGATCTCATTCGTGAGCGCAACCGACAACTTACCGAAGAGCAGGAAATCGCCAAACGGGTCTTCGATAACGTGGCTCATTCCGGCTGCCTGGATGCCTCCAATATTCGTTATCACGCTTCGCCCCTGTCCATTTTCAATGGTGATGTGTTGTTTGCCTCGCCCCGGCGGGCGGGCGGGATGCTGATCTTCATGGGGGATTTCACCGGCCATGGTCTGCCGGCTGCCATCGGCGCCATGCCTTTAGCCGAGATCTTCTACGGCATGGCCAATAAGGGTTTTAACGGCCAGGACGTGTTGCGCGAGATCAACCAGAAACTCAAACGGATTCTGCCGACGGGCATGTTCTGCTGTGGCGCCATGATTGAGGCGGATTTCAAACTTAATCAGTTGCAGATCTGGAACGGCGGTCTGCCGGATGGCTGGCTGATCCGGACCACCGGAGAACTCCTGGCATTGCCATCGCGGCATCTTCCCCTCGGTATCCTTGCACCAGATCAGTTCAATGCCGATTTCGAGAGGGTTGGTGCCGCCCCTGGCGACAGAGTGCTGATGATGACCGACGGCTTTCTGGAATCTGCCGACAGCGCCGGCAACGTGTTCGGTGAGCAGGGCGTTACCGGCACGCTTGACCGGCTGGACGATGGGGACCATCCGTTCGATGCCATGATGTCCGCGGTTCACCGGTTCACCGGCAACTTTGAGGATGGCGATGACCTGACGCTCTGTTGTCTGGAAATGATGGACGAGGCGGGGCTGGCTACCCTGCCAGATCGTGCCGCACCGTCTGCTCTTGCCGGGCCGGCGGAATGGCGCTGCAGCTATGAAATCCGGGAAAGGACCCTCGGAGAGTTCAGTCCCCTGCCTCTGTTGCTTCATATCTGTATGGAGGTGCCGGGTCTTCGACGGAAGAGCGGCGAAATCTATACCCTGCTGGCGGAACTCTACAACAACGCGCTGGAGCACGGTGTTCTGGAACTCCCGTCAGAATGGAAGCACTCACCGGAGGGCTTTGGCCGCTACTACGCGGAGCGCAATCGGCGCCTGGCCAACGTGGAGGGTCACTACATCCGGTTCACACTGCACCATTCCCTGAAACCGGATGGAGGTCGGCTTCGTGTTATCTGTGAGGACAGCGGCCAAGGGTTTGATTTTCACAATCATCCCAGCGTGGCCCCCGGTAATTCCCCAACCATGAGCGGGCGCTATGCAGGGCGGGGCCTGCTGCTGTTGAAACGTCTGGCGGAGACCATCAGGTTTCATGAACAGGGCAATCATGTTGAAATTGTCTACGATTGGCAGTTCGCCCGTACAGCGGAGAATCGAGATGACTGATAAACCACACCTGGACGAGGAGGCACTGGCTGAGCTTCGAGACGTCATGGAGGACGAATTCGAAGTGCTGATACAGACCTATGTTGCAGATTCCCGCGACAGGATTCGGGGATTGCAAGAAGCCCTGAGGGCTGACGATAGTGACGCCTTTGCCAAGACGGCCCATAGCTTCAAGGGCAGTTGTATCAATATTGGCGCCCCACGACTTGGCGATCTCTGCCTGAGGGCGGAAATCGCAGGAAAGGAATCCCGGCTGGACGATGCCTCGGGATTACTGGATGACATCGCCCGGGAATTCGAACAGGTAATCGCAGGCCTGGATGGCTTGATGGTGGGGTGAATCAGGTCTATTCAGGCCGTTTGTCAGGCGAAGCAGGTGTGCGCTGGCATCACAATTGCTTTGTCCTTCGCATTGAGTGGATTAACCGCCCATGCACCGGCCAGGTCCGGCAAGGTGAGGGCGACAATGCGATAAAAGCGGCAAGAGGTTGCCATGGCCCAGATGGTTCTTCCCCAAACCCCCGCGCCCGGGACGCAACAAGATCCCGGCCCGTCAAAATCCGGAGCCAGCCGAGATCCGGCTGACAGGAAAAGCGATTTCGACTCTGTCTCCCAGGCTGAGCAAAAGCGGCTCGATCGCCAGAAGGCGGATCGGGCCGCTGAGGCCAGATCTGCCGATGAATCCCGGGCGGCCCGGGACACACCTTCAGAGACGAAAACGGAAGCAAACGCGAACGCTGATCCAAAGGGTGGCGAAAAAGCCAACGCTGCCACGGATGCTGAATCACAGGACGCGGACTGGGCCGCTGTAGCAGGTGATGGCAAATCAGAGCCGACGGCGCTTCCCCTTACCTTTGTCGAGTTGCAGTCCTGGCTGAATCCAAAAGCCGGAGGTGCCGGTGAGTCCGCCATGTCAGCTACAATGCCGGGAGTCGGCGTCAATGCTGCCAACGGTGTTTCGGGCCAAGCGAATTCCGTTGCCGGATTGTTCAGTGGCCTTCTCACAGGGGCCTCGGGTCAGAAAGCTCAGTCCGGATCCGGCGGTGTTTCCGGCGATGCGACACTGACAGATGTCATGAAGGCCTCAGTGCTCACCGACTCCGGCCGCAATGCGGATTCCGGCTCGTTGATCAATTCTGGCCGCTTCCAGTCCGCCATGGATCTGGTGTCCCAGCAAGCGGCCAATAATGCCAATGGGGCAGCAAAACTGACGGCCGAGAACGCTGCGCCATTACGAGGTTATGCTACGTCCATTGATGTGCCGGTAGGCCATGCAGAGTGGGGCGACAAACTGGTGGGCAAGCTCAGCTGGCTGACTGCCCGTAACATGTCGGTTGCCGAAATCCACCTGACACCACCGGACATGGGCCCCATGGAGGTCAAGGTCCGGGTGCAGAACGAGCAGGCGAGTATTACGGTCCATTCGGCCAATCCCGTGGTCCGTGACCAGCTTGAACTGCATTCCCACCGGCTCAGGGATATGCTGGGTGAGCAGGGAATGTCGTTGGCAGGCTTCGATGTTTCCGATTCGCCTCGCCAGCAGACCGGCGAGCAGGGCACCGGAAACGATAATGGCTCCGGTGGCGGTTCGGCATCGCTGGTCGCTGGCGATCAGGACGATGAAGGCATCAGCTCCGGCAGCCTTGATCTCAGCTGGAAAGGCGAAGTAGACATCTTCGCCTGATACCCTTCGATATTCTCTTCCAATCTCCTTTGCCCATCCTTCCCGGCAACGCTAAACTGCTGTTCTGAACGGGAAGGTTGGGTGTTCTGGCCCGCCCTTTGCATCCAATCCTGAAAAGTCGCGGAAAATTGCTCCCCGTGACGGATTTCTGGCAAAGCGAACATTATGGCTGAAAATAACGAATCTGAAGCGGCTCCTGCCAAGAAGGGAAAACTGAAACTGATCATCATGCTGGTTGTGGTGGTGATCCTGGCCATTGTGCTGTCTGTGGTGGGTACCCTGTGGTTCCTGGGCGGCGGTCTTCCGGGCATGGGGGAGGAAGAGGGTGACGCAACCGAGGTTGCAGAGGAAACCTTTATTCCCAGCAGCTACTACCAGATGGAAAAAGCCATCGTTACCACGGTTCAGGCTGAGGGTCGCCAACGCTACGCCCAGGCTTATCTGGCGCTGGAGTCCACCGATCCACAGGCGCTTGAAGCTGCCAAGCTGCACATGCCTCTCATTCGAAGCCAGCTGGTGACAGTCCTTGGTAGCAGTAACTTCAACGAGCTGCAGACGCCCGAGGGCCGCAGTGGCCTGGCCGAGCGGATGCTAACCACGGTGAATCAGGTTCTGGAGCAGGAAGGCGAGCCCGCCATCAAACGGGTGTTATTCAGAAATTTTGTCGTGCAATAGCGCACGGGCCAAGGTACTTCACGGGCAGGACTACGTATGCAGGACTTGTTGTCACAGGATGAAATCGATGCCCTCCTCCACGGGGTGGATGACGGTGACATTGATACCTATGAAGAGACTGACGATACCGGCATAAAGAACTACGACCTTGCCAGTCAGGACCGCATCGTTCGGGGCCGGATGCCGACCCTGGAGATGATCAACGAGCGCTTTGCCCGTTACACCCGGATCAGCCTGTTCAACCTGATGCGTCGCAACGCCGATGTCTCCACCGGAGGCGTCCAGATCATGAAATTCGGCGAGTATATCCACACCCTGTACGTGCCCACCAGCCTGAACCTGTGCAAAGTCCGCCCGTTGCGCGGCACTTCGCTGTTCGTGCTGGATGCCAAGCTGGTCTTCAAACTGGTGGACAACTTCTTCGGTGGGGAGGGGCGGCACGCCAAGATCGAGGGTCGCGAGTTCACCCCGACCGAGACCCGCATCGTGCAGATGGTTCTGGATCAGGTGTTCCACGATATGAAGGAAGCCTGGCACGCGGTCCTCAAGGTGGATTTCGAGTACCTGAGCTCAGAAGTGAACCCGGCCATGGCCAACATCGTCAGCCCCAGTGAGGTGGTCGTGGTCAGCACCTTCCACATTGAACTCGACGGCGGCGGCGGTGAGCTGCATTTTGCCTTGCCCTATTCCATGATCGAGCCCATCCGCGACGTGCTCGATGCCGGGGTTCAGAGTGATATTGACGATGTTGATGAGCGCTGGGTGAACGCGCTCCAGGAAGACATCAAAGAGGTCAACGTTCCGATCAACACGACGGTCTGTCGCCGTCGGATCTCGTTGCGGGACATCGCCAAGATGAAAGCCGGTGACATTATCCCGGTGGAGGTGCCCGAGCATTTGACGGTCACCGCCAACGGCATCCCCGTTTACAAGGCAACTCTGGGGACCCGTGACGGGAAACTGGCACTGCGGATTCATGAGCGGGCATCAAGGCCCAAGGTAAAGAAACAATTGAAGGTGGGACGCAATGGCTGACGACGACAAGAAAGACGAGCAGGAGCTCAGCGAAGACGAAAAGCTGGCTGCCGAGTGGGAAGCCGCCATGGAAGAGTCCGGTGATGAGGGCGAACGCGAGGACGAGTGGGCCGCTGCGATGGCAGAGGCCGGCGAGACCGGAGAGGCCGAAGACGATGTTCAGGCTGCGCCCATGGAGGAATTCGAGACCGGAAGCGAACCCTCCATGGGTGGTGGTCCTGCTCCGGATATCGACGTCATTCTCGATATACCGGTCACCATTTCCATGGAAGTGGGCAACACCCAGATCCCGATACGGAACCTGCTGCAACTGAACCAGGGCTCGGTTATCGAACTGGACAGGCTTGCGGGCGAACCGCTGGACGTGCTGGTAAACGGTACCCTGATCGCCCATGGCGAGGTGGTCATGGTGAATGAAAAGTTCGGCATCCGTCTCACCGATGTGATCAGCCCGGGCGAACGTATCAAGCGGTTGCAGAAGTAACATGTGGTCCAGAGTGACTGCGGCACTGGCGCTGCTTGTGATCAATCCGGTTGTTGCCCAGGAAACGGCAAAGACTGCTGCGCCTGATTCGCCGGTGCGAGCCCCGGATACCCTCGGAACCATTCTCAGCCTGGGGCTGGGTCTGGTGGCCGTGGTTGCCGTGATCTATGGCTGCGCCTGGATCATCCGCCGGATGAACGGCATGACCGGCATGAACAACAACGCCATCAAGGTGGTGTCGGTGATGGCCATTGGTGCTCGCGAGCGTATCGCGCTGATTGAGGTGGGCGGCCAGCAGATCCTGTTGGGTATTACCCCATCGGCGATCCGGACCCTGCATGTGTTTGACGAGCCGGTTGTCGAGGCTGGCAGCGCCGGCTCCAGTGATTTTGCCCGGCGTCTGCAGGGCATGATCGGCAAATCCTGGACTTCCCCGACAAGGAACGACTAGCCCCATGCTTGCGGCAACCATCAAGCGACTGCTTCCATCCCTGATTGTCTTGGCGGGCTTTGTCTGGGCGCCACTGGCGCTGGCTCAGGAGCCTTCCGGCATCCCTGGTATACCGGCTTTCACAGTGACGCCCGGAGAAGGCGAGGGCGCCCAGGAATACTCGGTAACCCTGCAGATCCTGGCGCTGATGACAGCGCTGACGTTCCTGCCGGCCATGCTCATGATGATGACGTCTTTTACCCGCATCATCGTTGTGTTTGCGATCCTGCGCCAGGCAATTGGCCTGCAATCCACACCGTCGAACCAGATTCTTCTCGGCCTGGCCCTGTTTCTCAGCATCTTCATCATGAAACCGGTGCTGGAAGAGGCCAACCGGGTGGCGCTGCAACCCTACATGCAGGAGGAAGTAACCTCCCTGGAGGCGGTCGAGCTGGCAAGCCAACCGTTCCGGAAATTCATGCTGGAACAGACCCGTGAGAGCGATCTGGCCCTGTTCATGCGGATCTCCGACACACAGTACGATACACCGCAGGACGTGTCCTTCTGGATACTGATGCCGGCATTCGTAACCAGTGAGCTCAAAACCGCGTTCCAGATCGGGTTTATCCTGTTCATCCCGTTCCTGATTATCGATATGGTGGTGGCCAGTGTTCTCATGGCCATGGGTATGCTGATGCTGTCGCCGATCATCATTTCCCTGCCGTTCAAGATCATGCTCTTTGTTCTGGTGGATGGCTGGGCCCTGATCATGGGCACACTCGCCGCCAGTTACGGAATATAGGAGGCATCATGACTCCGGAAACCGTTATCGACATTCTGCGCGAAGCCCTGTGGATGATCGTGCTTCTTGCCTCGATCATCATCGGCCCGGGGCTGGTGATTGGTCTTGTGGTCAGTACCTTCCAGGCTGCCACCCAGATTAACGAACAGACCCTGAGCTTCCTGCCGCGCCTGCTGGTTACGTTGATTGTCATCATCGTCTGGGGCCCCTGGATGCTCACGCAGTTGCTGGATCATGCCAACCGGTTGTTCGGCAACATACCCTACCTGATTGGCTGACGGATGATACCGGCGGAGATCAGCGCGGATGTGATCGGCCAATGGGTCGGCCAGCACCTCTGGCCGCTGTTCCGCCTGGCCAGCTTCCTGATGGTGATCCCCATTTTCGGTGCCCAGCTGGTGCCGGCCCGGATCCGTCTCGGGCTGGCCTTGCTGATGACCATACTCATCGCGCCCATGATACCGCCCGTTCCTCAGGTGGAAGCCCTGAGCGCCGATGCCGTGGTCATTACCCTGCAGCAGATACTCATCGGCGTCGGCATGGGCTTTGCGCTGACCGCACTCTGGCAGTTGTTCGTGATTGCCGGCCAGATGATCGCCATGCAGATGGGGCTGGGCTTTGCCTCAATGGTCGATCCGGCCAACGGTGTGAACGTGCCCGTACTGTCCCAGATTTACACCATCACCATCACCCTGTTGTTCCTGGCCATGAACGGCCACCTGGTTGCCTTTGAAGTGTTTATAGAAAGCTTCCGGACCCTACCTATTGGGATGGAAGGCCTAGGCCAGACCGGAGTCTGGGAACTGGCCCACCGGATCAGCTGGATGTTCGCCTCCGCCATGCTCCTGGCGTTGCCGGCGGTTACCGCCGTGCTGATCGTCAACATCTCCTTTGGTGTCATGACGCGCGCCGCTCCCCAGATGAACATCTTCGCGTTGGGTTTCCCGATTGGCCTGATTTTTGGATTGTTTGCCATATGGGTGCTGCACGCCAATTTTCTGCCGCACTTCGATCAGTACGCCCGGGAAACCTTTGATTTCATGCGGGGATTGCAGGGGCAGCCGTAGAGATTTATGGCCGAAGAAGACGACAACAGTCAGGAAAAAACGGAAGAGGCCACCCCCCGAAGGCTCGAAAAGGCCAAGGAGGAGGGCCAGACTGCGCGCTCAAAAGAGCTGGCCACCATGGCCGTCCTCCTGGCAGGCGCCGGCGGCATGCTGATGTTCGGCGCCAGCCTGGGAGCCTCGTTGGAGGCGATCATGCGAGATAGCTTCGTTATCGAACGCTCCGCCATCTTCGACATGCGCCACATGAGCGTGCAGCTCATTGAATCCTCCAAGGAAGCGGCCTGGGCTCTCTCTCCCATTCTGGTATTACTGCTGATCGCCGCTATCTTCGGCTCCATCGGCATCGGCGGCCTGCTGATCAGCGGCAAAGCCGTGGCCCCGAAACTCAATCGCATGGACCCCATCAAGGGCCTCGGGCGCATGTTCTCAATGCGCTCCCTTATCGAGCTGGTAAAGGCCATTGCCAAGGTCGGTCTGGTAATGGCCTTGGCCATTCTGATCCTCGATCTGCGCACGGAAGACTTGTTGGCCATTGCCGAGGAGCCGGTGGTGCCGGCCATGGAACATGTACTCTGGACCATCGCCTGGAGCTTTTTCCTGCTTTCCTGCGCCACCATCATCATCGCGGCGATCGACGTACCCTTCCAGATCTACGATCACCAGAAAAAACTGCGCATGACCAAGCAGGAGGTGAAAGACGAATACAAGGACACCGAGGGCAAACCCGAGGTCAAAGGCAAGATCCGCCAACTCCAGCGTGAAATGGCCCAGCGCCGCATGATGCAGGACGTGCCTACGGCAGATGTGGTGATCACTAACCCGACCCATTACGCCGTTGCCCTGAAATACGATCAGAAGGCGATGGCCGCGCCGATAGTGGTGGCCAAGGGCGCCGATGAGGTGGCCTTCAAAATCATGGAAATTGCCCGTGAGAACAAAGTCGAGATCCTGAGAACGCCGCCGCTGACTCGGGCGGTGTACCACAACACCGACATCGGCGAGGAGATTCCCGATGGCCTGTACATGGCCATTGCCCAGGTGCTCGCCTATGTGTTCCAGCTCCGACAGTTCCGCAAGGGGCGCGGGCCCAAGCCCGGTATGCCGGAGTTCCCGATTCCTTCGGATTTGCGGCGGGACGTTTAGTTTGGAGTTGGGTTTCTTTTGGTAGCCTGCGGGTTTGGGAGTTAGCGCGGTTGTGGCTGGCCTTTTCAGGACACGCTACGAGCACATCCATGTGCGCTTGACTGTGGCCATCCATGGCCACAGACAGTCCTGAAAAGGCCACCCACAACCGCTTATCAAACCCCTTCGATATCGCTGAAAAATACCCATCCAACTCAGGAGCTTTTGGCGGATTCCCGTCGGGTTTGCGAGGTTTGTGGGGCTGCCTCCCAAAAATGTCGGCGGCCAAGGATGGCCGACGCCAAGCGCACATGGATGTGCTCGTAGCGGTTTTTGGGAGGCAGCCCCACGAACCTCTTCCCGCTAAATCATCAGGCTGGGGCAGGAGTGGAAGGCGAGATCAGCAACCAGCCTCGATAACCCGAACCATCGGCTCCCCGCGGCTTTCCGGAATCGGCAGTATCCCATACGAGGCCCGCGGGTCATGGACCGTGGTCGAGGTAAAGCCGCAGGACAGGAAGTGCTTGCGGGCCTGCTCGTCGGTCTGGAAGTGGAACGGTACCTCGCTACGGGTAACGGCCCCGAGGACGCCACCGAGCACTTTGAGGGTAGTGTTCAGCACCGGCTGGCGGGGTTGGTAGTAGCTTTCGGAGAGGTAAACCGAGCCCGGGCGTTTGGCCATGGCGGCGGCCAGTCGGCCGGTGGCCATCAGGCGGAGGGCCTTGCGGGCGGCCATGTCGGGCAGATCGGCTTCGACCATGTGGAGCAGAGGGTGTTTCTGCCGTAACCGAATGCCGCGGGGGGGCATGCCGGAGCTGTCAGTCGGCTTTCTGCTCATAGACGGCTTTACCCCATGCCTCGCGGCTGCCGGGCAGTATCAGGTTCAGGATGATGGCAGCCACCGCACAGAGCGCGATGCCTTCGAGGTGCCCGAGCACCATGCCGCCAATACCGAACACCAGGGTAACGCCTACGATAACCAGGTTGCGAGACTGCGACAGATCTACCTGGTGGCGGATCAGTGTGTTCAGGCCAACGACGGCAATGGAACCGAACAGCAGGCAGAGGATGCCGCCCATGACGGGCACCGGGATGGTTTGCAGTGCTGCGCCGAATTTGCCAACGAAAGCCAGAACAATGGCGATGCAGGCAGCCCACCACATGACCTTGGGGTTGAAATTCTTGGTGAGCATAACGGCGCCGGTGACTTCCGAGTAGGTGGTGTTGGGCGGTCCTCCAAGCATGGAGGCGGCGCTGGTGGCCAGGCCGTCACCCAGCAGGGTGCGGTGCAGGCCCGGCTTTTCCAGGTAGTTCTTTCGGGTCACGTTGCCGATGGCCAGCACGTCACCGATGTGTTCAATGGCCGGGGCAATGGCGACGGGGATCATGAACAGCACGGCGCCCCAGCTGAATTCCGGCGCAACAAAGTTGGGAACGGCGAACCAGGCGGCGTCCCGGATTGGCGTGGTATCCACGATACCGGCAAACGCGGAGAGGATGTAGCCGGTGATAACGCCGAACATGATCGGAATCAGCCGGAAAATGCCTTTCGACCAGACCGACATGATGATGGTTACGGCCAGCGAGATCATGGCGATCCAGATCGCCGTGTCGTAGGGAATCAGCTGGTTGGCGCCATCACCGGTGCGGCCGGAGGCCATGTGAACGGCAACCGGCGCCAGGCCGAGACCGATAGTCATGATCACCGGGCCGATAACCACTGGCGGCAGCAGGCGGCGGACAAAGCCGGTGCCCCGCAGCCGCACCAGTCCACTGAGGAAAATATAGAGAATACCCGCTGCCATCAGGCCGCCGAGTGTCTCTTCCATGCCGAACTTGCCTTTGGAGGCAATCACGGGGGCAATAAAGGCGAAGGACGACGCGAGGAAAATCGGGATCTGACCGCCGGTCACCACGTGAAAGATCAGGGTGCCCAGGCCGGCGGTGAACAGGGCCACGTTGGGATCCAGCCCGGTAATCAGTGGCATCAGAACCAGCGCGCCGAACGCCACCAGCAGCATCTGGGAGCCAGCAATGGCCTGTTTCCAGACCGGGTCGTTGGTATGGTCCTGCATTCTTAAACGTCCTTTTGCTTGGTGCCGAAGATTTTGTCGCCGGCATCGCCGAGACCCGGAAGGATGTAGCCTTTGTCGTTGAGGCGCTCATCAACGGAGGCGGTGTAGATAGACACGTCCGGATGTTTTTCCAGAACCTTTTCAACACCTTCGGGCGCGGCAACCAGCACCAGGGCCCGGATCTCGGTGCTGCCGGCCTTCTTGAGCAGGTCAATGGTGGAGATCATTGAGCCGCCGGTGGCGAGCATCGGATCGACAATCATGGCCATACGCTGGTCCAGTTCGCCCACCAGCTTTTCAAGGTAGGTGCTGGCCTCGAGGGTTTCCTCGTTGCGGATCTGGCCGACAACACTGACCCGGGCCACCGGAATCAGGCTGAGGACACCGTCAAGCATGCCAAGGCCGGCCCGCAGGATCGGCACGATGGTGACCTTCTTGCCGTGAATCTGTTCCACGTTAACCGGCCCTGCCCAGCCTTCGATGGTCTTTTCCTGCAGATTGAAGTCTTTGGTGGCCTCGTAGGTCAGGAGTGCACCGACTTCCTGTGCCAGCTCCCGGAAATTCTTGGTGCTGATATCCGCACGGCGCATGATGCCGAGCTTGTGGCGGATCAGAGGGTGTTTTACCTCGTGGATTGGCATGGGGTCACCTGTGTGTCTGGTTGGAATTTTGGCGTCGCGATCAAATGGCGCAAGGATACCGCATCTGGCAAGGGGAGTCAGGCCGCAAATGGCCGGTTCCGTGAAATCCACTAAGGGCTGGTACGGATCTTGCGATAACCCTTCCAAACGACGCTCCGGTGTCAGATTTTCGACCTTCAAAACGCCTGCAGGCACGGCCAATCGGAGAAGTATCCGGCATGGACAGAGCTTTAGTCCTCAATAACGTCAAAACCCTGACGCGGGGCAACCTGGGCATACCAATCATGCTGATGGGCTTGCTGGGCATGATGATTCTGCCCATGCCGGCGTTCCTCCTGGACGTGTTCTTTACTTTCAACATCACCCTGTCCATTGTCATTCTGCTGGTGTGTGTCTACGCCCTGCGGCCGATGGAGTTTGCGTCCTTCCCGACAGTCCTGCTGGTAGCCACACTTCTGCGTCTCGCCCTGAACGTGGCGTCTACCCGGATTGTTCTGCTGAACGGCCACGAAGGCGGCGATGCCGCCGGTAAGGTGATTGAATCCTTCGGTGCGGTACTGATCGGTGGTAACTATGCTGTGGGTCTGGTGGTGTTTGCGATCCTGATGATCATCAACTTCCTGGTGGTGACCAAGGGCGCCGGCCGGGTGTCCGAGGTGAGTGCCCGTTTTACCCTGGATGCCATGCCCGGCAAACAGATGGCCATTGATGCGGACCTGAACGCCGGCCTGATCAATCAGGACGAAGCCAAGCATCGTCGTGCCGAAATCGCCCAGGAAGCGGATTTCTACGGCTCCATGGACGGTGCGTCCAAGTTTGTGAAAGGCGACGCCATTGCCGGCCTGCTGATTCTTGCGATCAACATCATTGGCGGTATTGCCATTGGTATGCTGCAGCACGGCCTGGATTTCGGGCTGGCCATGGAGCGATATGCGCTGCTGACCATTGGCGACGGCCTGGTGGCACAGATTCCCTCGCTGCTGCTGTCCACGTCTGCTGCAATCATGGTAACGCGGGTTACCTCCAGCCAGGACATGGGCGGCCAGATCCTCCAGCAAATGTTCAGTGCGCCCAAGGCGCTGTCCATTGCCGCCGCTATCCTGATCATTCTCGGTCTGATTCCCGGAATGCCCCACGTGGCCTTCCTGGGTCTGGGTGCACTGGCCGCCGGCGCTGCCTGGTATATCTGGAAGCACCAGAGACAGACCGTCGAAGAAGATGGCGCATTCCCGACTAGGGGCGCGGGCGGGGCGGCTCCACGGCCGGCGGGTCGGGATCTGCCGCCGGGCGGTGACGCTGGTGGCGATCAGGGTCGTCAGCTGCCGGCACCCGGAGAGACCAAGGAGCTGGGCTGGGACGACGTGTCCACCGTCGATATCGTCGGTCTGGAAGTGGGTTACCGGCTGATTCCGCTGGTCGACAAGTCCCAGGGTGGCCAGTTGCTCAGCCGCATCAAGGGGGTTCGTAAAAAGCTGTCCCAGGATCTGGGCTTCCTGATGCCTTCGGTCCATATTCGCGACAATCTGGATCTGATGCCCAACGTCTACCGCATCACCCTGATGGGGGTGACCATTGCCGAGGCGGAAATCCATCCGGACCGCGAACTGGCCATCGACCCGGGTCAGGTATTCGGAAAGATAGAGGGCATTGAAGGCAAGGATCCGGCGTTCGGTCTGGATGCCAGCTGGATTGAGCCGGACAAGAAAGACCAGGCCCAGACGCTCGGCTATACCGTGGTTGATGCCAGTACGGTGGTCGCCACCCATCTGAACCAGGTGCTGCAGAAACACGCCCACGAACTGCTGGGCCATGAGGAAGTCCAGAAGTGGCTGGATCAGCTGGAGAAGATTTCTCCGAAGCTGGCCGAGGAACTGGTGCCCACCACCGTTTCCATCAGTCTGCTGCTGAAAGTACTGCAGAACCTCCTGAAGGAGGAAGTGCCGATCCGGGATATGCGGTCCATTGCCGAGGCCATCGTGAACGTGCATCCGAAGAGCCAGGATCCGAAGCTGCTGACCACCGTAGCCCGGCAGTCCCTGCGCCGGATGATTGTTCAGAGCATCTGCGGCAACGAATCGGAGATACCGGTCATCACCCTGGACCCGGATCTGGAACAGTTATTGCTAAAGTCAGTTCAGCAGAGTCAACAATCCGGCGGTCAGGAAGATATTGGCCTGGTTCTGGAGCCGAATATGGTTGAAAAGCTCCAGCGCTCCCTGCAGGAGAGTGTTCAGCGCCAGGAGATGCTCGGCAAGCCGGCCATTCTGCTGGTTTCCGGGCCCCTGAGGCCGGTACTGGCGAAGTTTGCCAGTTATGGGGTAGAGCGCCTGCATGTGCTCTCGTACCAGGAAATTCCGGATAACAAACAGATTACGATCGTGGCGTCCGTTGGCCAGTAACGGCGCGGATGACAGAGCGGACAGCGCCGGCACGGCGTTGCCGGTGGAGGAAGAGGCATCATGAAAGTAAAACGGTTTTTTGCTCAGACCATGGCAGAGGCGCTCAAGCAGGTCAGTGAACAGATGGGGCCGGACGCCGTGATCCTTTCCAATCGTCGGGTCGACGGCGGTGTCGAAATTGTGACGGCGCTGGACTATGACGAGAATATGGCGCGCCAGCGACTGGGCAACCAGGCAGAAGAAGCCACCAACGGGTCCCGCTTGGCCGAGATGCAGGCCGACCAGCACAGGCGTCTTGAGGACGAGCTGAGCCGGTCCCGGGACCGCATCCGTGAAGTACGGGAAAAGCGGGCATCGCAGGGCGCGAGCTACGCCGGTTCGTTCGCTGCCATTCAGGAAGAGGTGAGCGGTGGTTTTGGTGATATTGAACCTCTGCCACAGGCGCCGAGGGAAGCCTATTCCGATGAGCTGGCGCAGATGCGGGCCGAGATCAGCTCGCTCAGAGACATGATGCAGGGCCGTCGGCCGCAACCGGAGCCGGAGGTTTCTGCGACCACCGCCGTGCAGCAGAGGCTTGCCGAGCGCTTGCAGGAGTTCGGCCTCGGCAGTGATCTGGCGGGGTCAATTTCCCGTCGTCACAAGGCGGGGCGTCTGGAAGACGGTTGGAAGCAGTCCCTGAAAATACTGTGTACCGGGGTCCGGACCTCCCGCATGGAGTGGCTGGATGAGGGCGGCGCCTACGCGTTGGTGGGGCCGACAGGGTCCGGGAAAACCACCACCATCGGAAAACTCGCCGCTCGCTACGTGCTCAAGCATGGTTCCGATTCCGTGGCCCTGGTTACCACGGATCGCTATCGGGTGGCGGCGCACGAGCAGTTATTCGTGTTCGGTCGGATCCTGAATGTGCCGGTTCGGGTCGTGGATGAGAGCCACAGTCTGGACGATATTCTGGACGAGCTGTCAGACCGTCATCTGGTGCTGATTGATACCGCCGGACTGACCAGTGCGGACAAAGGCTATCAGGAACAGCTGGCCGAACTGGCTCGCAGCCATCACAATATCAAAACCCATCTGGTGGTCTCGGCAACCAGTCAGCCTCGCATCATGAAATCCGTGTGGCATTGCTATAAGATGGCAAATCTTGCGGGCTGTGTGATGACCAAAATCGACGAGGCCCTGACGCTGGGTGAGTCTCTCGGGTTTGTGATGGAAACCGGTCTGCCGGTAGCCTATTACACAGACGGCCAGAAGATTCCTGAAGACCTGCACCACGCAGAAGCCGTTCCGCTGGTGCGGTTGGCCGTGGATCGGCTGAAAACACTCCAGCAACAGCAAGCGGTCGCAGAGGGCCTGAAAGAGCACGCCTGAGACCGGACAGATTGACAGCAGGCGTCGGAGACAAAGCCGGCGAAACGTGGCGAGAGACCAAAAACAGTATGAGCAGAGCACATCCGGTACAGGTGATTGCAGTTTCCGGCGGAAAGGGTGGTGTCGGCAAGAGTAACGTGTCGGTGAACCTCGGAATTGCCCTGGCGCAGAAAGGCCGGAGAGTGGTGCTGCTCGACGCCGATCTGGGGCTGGCCAATATCGACGTCTTGCTGGGCATCACTGCCAATCGCAACCTCCAGGATGTTCTGGCCGGCGATTGTGATCTGAAGGACGTTCTGGTGAATGGACCCGGTGGCATCAAGATTGTCCCCGCCTCTTCCGGTACCCAACGAATGACCCAGCTCAGCCCCATGGAACATGCCGGGCTGATTAATGCGTTCAGCGAACTGGGTGATCAGATCGATGTCCTGATCGTTGATACCGCCGCCGGGATTTCCGAGTCAGTGGTCAGTTTTCTGAGAGCGTCTCAGGAGCTGCTGCTGGTTGTCTGCGACGAGCCGACCTCGATCACCGATGCCTATGCCCTGATCAAGCTGATGAACCGTGATTATGGAACCAACCGCTTCCGTATTCTTGCCAATCAGGTTCGGAATGAGCAGGAAGGCCGGCATCTGTTTGAAAAACTGACCCGGGTCACCGAGCGCTTCCTCGATGTGGCACTACAATACGTAGGAATAGTTCCCTACGATGAGGCCGTGAAGAAAGCGGTTCAGCGGCAGCGTGCGGTGCTGGACGCCTATCCCAGGGCGAAAGCTTCACTGGCCATCAAGGCGCTGGCGGACAAGGTAGATAGCTGGCCGTTGCCGTCCTCGCCCCGTGGGCATCTGGAATTTTTTGTGGAGCGGCTCGTCGAAGTCTGAATCGGATCCAGTCAAACAAAAAACCGGATACATGACATTGGCGAAAAACCTCGGAATCTATAACCAGTCAAGTGCGCAGAAGCCGGCTCAGCTCATTGAGCAGCACGCGCCGCTGGTCAAGAAAATTGCCCTTCACCTGATGGCTCGCCTGCCGGCGTCCGTCCAGCTTGAAGACCTGATGCAGGCCGGCATGATCGGTCTGCTCGAGGCCGCCCAGCGTTACAGTTCTACCAAAGGTGCTACCTTCGAGACTTACGCCGGTATCCGTATTCGCGGCGCCATGGTGGACGAAATCCGCAAGGGTGACTGGGTGCCACGTTCTGTTCATCGCAACGCCCGTCGCATTTCCCAGGCCATCAAGGCCGTTGAAGATAGACTTGGCCGCGAAGCCCACGACCAGGAAGTGGCCGAAGAGCTGGGTATGGGGCTACCCGAATACCACTCCTACCTTTCCGATTCCAACAGCGGTCGACTTTTTAGCCTCGACGAGCTCAATGAATCCGGAGAGCTGCCGATAGAACAGACAGAGACGCAGGATAATCCCCTTGAGGGGTTGTCCTCCGATGCCTTCCGGCGGAGCCTCGCTGAGGCGATTGAAGACCTGCCGGAGCGGGAAAAGCTGGTGTTGAGCCTTTACTACCAGGAAGAACTGAACCTCAAGGAGATTGGCGCGGTGCTCGGCGTCAGTGAGAGCAGGGTAAGCCAGATTCACAGCCAGGCAGCCCTGCGCCTTCGGGGACGGCTCTCGGATTGGCGTCAGGAATCGGACAACTGACCGCGTTCAGTCTGTGTCGCCAACGAGGTAGTCTGTAGTTTTTGGTAACCGATGCTTTACAACCGAAGCAAAGGTCCGACAATAAGCGGTTAAAACAGCGGCCTGCTAGACTTTGAACGCAAAGGTCAAACGAATTCCGGGTGTTACTAACTGGAGGTCCCATTGGACAAAAACATGAAAATCCTCATTGTGGACGACTTCTCCACAATGCGACGGATCATCAAGAACCTGCTGCGTGATCTTGGCTTCACCAACACCGATGAAGCTGACGACGGCAACACGGCACTGCCAATGCTCAAAAGCGGCAAATACGATTTTCTGGTGACCGACTGGAACATGCCTGGCATGTCAGGCTTCGACCTGCTCAAGGCCGTTCGGGCGGACGAGAATCTGAAAACCCTGCCGGTATTGATGGTAACTGCTGAGGCCAAGCGCGACCAGATCGTTGCCGCTGCCCAGGCAGGCGTAAACGGGTATGTGGTCAAGCCGTTCACCGCTGCCGTGCTCAAGGAAAAGATTGAGAAAATCTTTGAAAGAATCCAGTAACCAGAGGTCGGATGGCTCTCATGAGCGATAGCAAAAAGAACCATCGGGGCCTTGAACCGGAGGTGACGGAAAAGCTCCAGCGGCAGGCAGCGGAACTGGCCGAGAGTGTTGATGCGGGTGATTATGCCAAAGCCATGACCCTGATCAATGAACTCAGCGAAGTCAGGGATCAGAGTCTGTACCGTGAGGTAGGGCGGCTGACGCGGAGCCTGCACGAAGCAATCCGGAACTTCCAGATTGATCCCCGTAACGCCGAGCAACAGGAAGCACTGTCAAAGATGACAGATGCCTCTGATCGTCTCGAATACGTTGTGCAGATGACCGGTGAAGCAGCCAACCGGACCATGGACCTGGTTGAGGAAACCATGCCGGTGGCCAATGCCCTCAGAGACGAGGCCGCCGCGTTGCGTGATGAGTGGCAGCGCCTGCGTCGCCGGGAAATGCAGCCGGCTGAGTTTCGCGAGCTGTACGGCCGGATTGATCGCTTTTTTGTCAGCATGGCAACCGATGCCGACACCATGTACAGCAACCTGTCGGAAATCCTGCTGGCTCAGGATTATCAGGATCTGACAGGTCAGGTCATCCAGAAGGTCACCGCCCTTGTGAAAGAGGTTGAGGAGCAGATGCTCAGCCTGGTGGTGATGGCCAGTCATGTGGACCAGCTCACGGGCACGGTGCACCAGATTGAAGAAAAAGAAGAGTCTGCAGAGAAGGGCGTCGGGCCCCAGATCAAGGCCGATGAGCGTGAAGATGTAGTTTCGGGGCAGGACGACGTAGACGACCTGTTGTCCAGTCTCGGTTTCTGAATAATGAGGGTAACGCATGGCGTTTGATGCTGATGAAGAGATTTTGCAGGACTTCCTCGTAGAAGCCGGCGAGATCCTCGAAAAGCTGTCAGAGCAGTTGGTAGATCTTGAGCGACATCCTGACGACAGTGATCTGCTCAACGCCATCTTCCGTGGTTTCCATACCGTGAAAGGCGGAGCCGGCTTCCTTCAGCTTGAAGCGCTGGTGAACTGCTGCCATTCCGCGGAAAACGTTTTCGACATCTTGCGTAATCACAAGCGCAAGGTGGATTCCGAACTGATGGACGTGGTTCTAGAAGCACTCGACTACGTCAATGCCATGTTTGAGCAGGTCCGCAATCATGAGGAGCTGACACCGGCTCCGGACGAACTTATTGCCCGTCTGGATGCCCTGGCCCAGCCTGAAGGCGAGGGGGCACCGGCCGCTGCCGCTCAACCTGAGCAGGAAGAGAGCGAACCGGCAGAAGACGGTGGCGACATCACCGACGACGAGTTCGAACAGCTTCTGGACGCACTGCAGGACGAGAAATCAGCGGAGGTTTCCTCGGCTTCGAGCGCCGGATCGGCCGGCGGTGACCAGGAAAGTTCTGGAGACGACGAAATAACCGACGACGAATTCGAAGCGCTACTGGACCAACTGCACGGAAAAGGTCAGTTTGCCGGTGCGCCAGCTGGCGAGGAAGAGGCTTCTGGTAAAGAAGAAAAGCCGGCTGCCAAGGCCGGATCTGCTGGCGGCGACGACCTGATCACCGACGACGAATTCGAGAAACTGCTGGACGATCTTCACGGCAAGGGCGGAAGCCCGACCGCGGGCGGAGAGCCTTCAGCCTCGAAAGAGCCTGCAGCTCCAAAACAGCCCTCAGCGCCGAAACAGCCTGCATCTTCAAAAGAGCCGGCTTCACCGAAAGCAAACACGTCAAAGCCCGAAAAATCGAAGCCGGCCGAGAAGCCGGAAGCCAAAGGCGCTGCCGCACCGGCGATGCCTGCTCGCGAGAATGCTCCGGCCGCGGAAACGACGGTTCGTGTCGACACCAAGCGGCTCGATGACATCATGAATATGGTGGGTGAGCTGGTGCTGGTGCGTAACCGCTTGCAGCGTCTGGGTGCCGAAAGTGAAGACGAACACATGCACAAGGCGGTATCCAACCTGGATGTGGTTACGACTGATCTCCAGTCCGCCGTCATGCAGACCCGTATGCAGCCGATCAAAAAGGTGTTCGGCAGGTTCCCCCGCGTTGTGCGCGATCTCGCCAGAAACCTCAAGAAAGAGGTGAACCTGGTGATGCATGGCGAAGAAACCGATCTGGACAAGAACCTGGTTGAAGCGCTGTCTGATCCGCTGGTTCACCTGGTGCGGAATTCGGTGGACCACGGGATCGAGGCTCCGGAAGTCCGCGAGAAGGCCGGGAAGCCACGCCAAGGCACAGTTACCCTATCTGCCGAGCAGGAGGGGGACCATATCCTGCTGTTTATCGAGGATGACGGCGCGGGCATGGATCCGGAGGTCCTGCGCCGCAAAGCAGTCGAAAAGGGTATCTACGACCAGGACGCCGCGGACCGGCTGACCAATTCGGAGTGTTACAACCTTATTTTTGCCGCCGGATTCTCCACCAAGGAGCAGATTTCGGATGTGTCCGGTCGTGGCGTCGGCATGGATGTGGTGAAAACCAAGATTGGCCAGCTCAATGGCCAGTTGAGCATCGAATCCGAGCTGGGCAAGGGCTCTCGCATTGTCATCAAGGTTCCGCTGACGCTCGCCATCATGCCCACCCTGATGATCATGCTGGGCGATCAATCCTTTGCGTTGCCGCTGGTCAACGTGGTCGAGATTTTCCATCTGGACCTGACCAAGACCAACATCGTCGATGGGCGCGAGTGCATTGTGGTTCGGGATAAAGTCTTCCCGCTATTCCATATCAAGCGCTGGCTGGTTCGTGGCGGTGCTGGTCAGGAGGTGCCCGATAATGCCCATGTTGTCATTGTGGCTATGGGTACCAAGCAGGTCGGGTTCGTGGTCGACCAGCTGGTTGGTCAGGAAGAAGTGGTTATCAAGCCCCTCGGGCGAGCGCTCCAGGGTACGCCAGGCATGGCCGGTGCCACCATTACCGGCGATGGCCGGATTGCACTCATTATTGATGTGCCAAGCCTGTTGCAACATTACGGTTGAGCCGGGCCTTCCGGCGCTTTTTGCCAGAGAAGGCCGAAGAACGATGGATTGGGTAGGAGAAGTGGATGACAGTTTCTGTCCTGGTCGTTGACGATTCAGGGTTTTTTCGCAAACGGCTGACGGAAATCCTGACCAGCTCCGGCCAGATCAAAGTGGTAGGTGCTGCGACCAATGGTCGGGAAGGCGTTGAGCTGGCCGAGAAACTGCGTCCCGACGTGATTACCATGGATTATGAGATGCCCGTGATGGATGGCATCTCTGCCGTGCGCGAAATCATGCGCAAACATCCGATACCGGTGCTCATGTTCTCATCGCTCACCTATGAGGGCGCCCGGGTCACACTGGATGCGCTCGAGGCCGGCGCCGTTGATTTTCTGCCCAAGAATTTCGAAGAAATTGCCCGGGACAACAGTCAGCTTCAGAAAATCTTGATTGAGCGGATTCTGGATGTAGCCCGCAGTCGTCCCGGCAACCGTTCTCCTGCGCCTTCCCGCGCGGAACCTTCAGCTCCCGCCTCCCGGGCGCCGGAGCCTGCAGGGCGCCCGCGTCCGGAACCAGCACCGCGTCAGCGTCCTGATACCCGGGCTCCGGCAGCGTCGGCAGGTTCTCCGGGCGAAACCGAGGCCCCCAGGCGCCATGGCCGCCGTGGGCCGGCCAAGCATTACGCCGTTGTTGGCATTGGTACTTCAACCGGCGGCCCGGTTGCCCTGCAGCGGGTACTGACGGTGTTGCCGGCGACCTTCCCGGCACCGATTGTTCTGGTGCAGCATATGCCGGCGAGTTTTACTCCGGCCTTCGCCGAACGCCTTAACAAGCTCTGCCGGATTGAAGTCCGGCAGGCTGAGGATGGTGATGTGTTGCGGCCCGGCCTGGCTTTGCTGGCGCCCGGCGGCAAACAGATGATGGTCGAGAATCGGGGCGGACAGCCCAGGATCCGTATTCTGCCCGGAGACGAGCGGCTCAATTACAAACCCTGCGTGGACGTTACCTTCGGTTCTCTTGCCCGCAGCTTTCCGGGCAAGACGCTCGGCGTCATTCTTACCGGGATGGGCTCGGACGGCAAAGAAGGCTGTCGGATGATGAAGCAGAGCGGGTCGGATATATGGTCCCAGGATGAAAAATCGTCTGTGATCTACGGCATGCCGATGGCCGTTGCCAAGGCAGGGCTGACGGATGAGGTATTGTCCCTGGACGAGATCGGGCCACGCCTCGCTGAAGGTGTGTGCTGATGGATATCCTGAGCCTGCTCGGGGTCATACTGGCCTTTGCCGCAATTCTTGGCGGTAACCTGCTGGAAGGCGGAGCGGTTGGCTCACTGTTTAATGGGCCGGCGGCCATCATCGTCATCGGTGGCACTCTGGCCGCGACTATCCTGCAGACCTCGTGGCCCATGCTGAAGCGAGCCTTCACTCAGGTGCGCTGGGTCTTTTTTCCGCCGTTTATCAACCTTGAAGATGGCATCGGAAAAGTCATTGACTGGAGCGTCAAAGCCCGCAAGCAGGGCTTGCTGGGCCTTGAAGGTCTTGCCGAGCGCGAGCCGGAGCCCTTTGCCCGCAAGGGGTTGCAATTGCTGGTCGACGGTGCCGAAACCGAGACCATCAGGGGCATCATGGAAGTTGATCTGGAATCCCGTGAGCAGAGGGATCTGGAGTCGGCCAAGGTGTTCGAGGCCATGGGTGGTTACTCGCCAACCATCGGCATTATCGGGGCTGTCATGGGCCTGATCCAAGTGATGACCAACCTGGAGGATCCCCAATCCCTGGGTAGCGGGATCGCAACCGCCTTTGTAGCCACCATCTACGGTGTGGCGCTGGCCAACCTCCTGTTCTTCCCGGTCGCCAACAAGATGCGCGGTATCGTGCGGGAGCGCACCCGCTATGAGGACATGATGATCGATGGCCTGATTGCCATCGCCGAGGGTGAAAACCCGAAATCCATCGAATTGCGGCTGCGGGGCTTCCTGCAGTAAGCATGCGCAGGCCAACTTATGCGGCGCCGTAGGCAACCCCAGGATGATCTGCACAACAAGGAGCGGTGGCTGATTTCCTACGCGGATTTCATCACCCTGCTGTTCGCCTTTTTCGTCGTGATGTACTCGGTATCGTCCGTTAACGAAGGCAAATACAAAGTCCTTTCTGAAACCCTGACCGGCGTGTTCAATGCACCCCAGCGCTCCTTCCAGCCAATCGAGATTGGCGACCAGCCCCAGAGATCGCTGAATGCGCCTGCCGAGAACGTAATCCCGCCGGCCGTGACCGAAGCGCCCCGAAATCCGGAGATGGACGCGCAGGCGCGGACTGAAGCGCTGCGAGCCATGGCTGACCAGCTGTCCATGGAGTTTGATGAGCTGATCAACCAGGGCGTGGTGTCGCTTGAGACCAGCGACCAGTGGCTGGAGCTGAATCTGCCCAACAGTCTTTTGTTTGGCAGCGGCGATGCCGAGCCCCATTACGATGCGTTCGAGGTGGTCGAGAAAATCGCCACGGTTCTGAACAGCCGGGACAACGCTGTCAAAGTGGAAGGCTTCACCGATAATCAGCCGATCAGTACCTCCCGTTTTCCGTCAAACTGGGAATTGGCAGCCGCCCGGGCGGCTGCCATGGTCCGGATGCTGGTGATGGAGGGCATCGAGCCGGAACGTCTGGCGGCTGTCGGCTATGGCCAGTATCAGCCGGTTGCCCGGAATGACACTGAAGAAGGGCGCCGCAGAAACCGCCGGGTGGTATTGCTGATCTCCCGTGACGCCAGTATTCGCGGTGCCATGCGCTGACCCGATCGTCGGCAGATGCGTATAGAGCCATTGGCATGGTTCCTGTATTACTCCCCGTTAACAATAAGGCGCCGGCAACAGCTTGCCGGATTTTCCGAGGGCTGGTTCAAGTTGCCCGGGGAGTGGCCGATAAACGGGACTGTGGCAACGGTTAATTGCCGGCCACATCGATGTATTCTCTGGAGAATCAAAGCGTGCGAATCTGGGCAGTAGCCAATCAAAAAGGTGGTGTCGGTAAAACCACGAGTGTGGTCGCCCTGGGCGGCTTGCTTGCCGAACGCGGCAAGCGTGTTCTCGTTGTGGATCTGGACCCGCATGGCTCGCTCACCAGCTGGTTCGGGTACGATCCGGATACAATCGCGCACAGTGTTTTCGACCTGTTCCAGCACCAGGGCAAGGTTCCGGAAGGGCTACCCGCCCAACTGATTACGGAGACCAGCTGCAAGGGCCTGTCCCTTTTGCCGGCGAGTGCAGCCCTGGCTACCCTTGAGCGACGAATGATCGGCGTGGAAGGCATGGGGCTGATCATTTCCCGGGCCCTGACTCAGCTTTGGGACGACTTTGATTATGTTCTGCTCGACAATACTCCCTCTCTGGGGGTTCTGATGGTTAACGCCCTTGCGGCAGCCCAGCATCTGATCATTCCCGTGCAAACCGAATTTCTGGCCATCAAGGGCCTGGAGCGCATGCTCCACACCCTGAAGATGATCATGCGTTCCCAGAAAAACGAACTTTCTTACACCATTGTGCCCACCTTGTATGACCGGCGGACACAGGCGTCGGTGAAAAGCCTGAACCTGTTGCGGAAGACCTACCGCGAGTCCCTCTGGCAGTTTGCGATTCCGGTGGACACCAAGTTCCGGGATGCCAGCCAGGGCGGCACAACACCGTCCGCGCTGGATGCCGAAACCCATGGTGTCCGCGCCTACAGTCATCTGCTGGATGATCTCATGGCCCGGGTGGGCAGGGTGAAGGAGCGTCAGCATGGCTGACGATAAATTGACACGGCTGGCGGATCCGGAAACTGCCATTGCCAGTTATCTTGACGAACTGCTGCACACGGCCACTGATACAGCGCTTCGGGAGGAAGTCGAAGCGCCGGAACCGGTGAAACCTGCACCTCCGGAACCGCGGGTAGCAACTCGCACGAAAACGGCATCTGTGCCAAGCGTCGAAAAACCGGCGGCAAGACCTGAACCACCCAAACGGGTCCGGGAAACGCCTGCGGAACCAGAGCGGCCAGTGGTGCGACAGGCGCCCGAAGCGCCGGTGCCGAAGGCAAGGATTGAAGCTCAGCCTGCGCCGGAGCCGGCCGCGCCGCCGTCCCGCCCGGAGTGGTCAGAACAGCCCTTTGAGTGCCTCATTTTCACGGTGGCCGGTCTGCAGCTGGCGGTGCCTCTGATTCTGCTCGGTGCCATTCACCGCATTGAAGAAGAGATCCGGCCCATCCCGGGAAGTCCACGCTGGTACATGGGAATCCGCCCGGACCGGGATCAGAACCTGAGGGTGGTGGATACCGCCGAATGGATCATGGCAGGGCGGGTGCCGCCCGATGCCCGGGACAACTACCGGTTTGTGATCCGGCTGGATAACAGCGACTGGGGGTTGGCCTGTGATGACGTCGCCCAGTCCTTCACCCTCCGGCCGGACGAAGTGCGTTGGCGCACAGCCCGCAGCAAGCGTCCATGGCTGGCTGGCACGGTGATTGACCACATGTGTGCGCTGATTGATGTGCGCACCATGGCAGACTTGCTGGTGAGGGCGGAAAGAGAGCACCATCTGGATCTGAGCTGACGCAAACAATGGTTACTGAATGAAACCGAGCCGTGCTGGCACGGTTTGTGCCCTTAACTATAGTATTGGGCACTGATGATATTTTTTTGACGATCAGGTTGCCCGCCGGGCAGCCCAAGAGGAGAAACATCGCTATGGCATCCCCGAGCGGACAAACCAATCAGGCCCAGGACGATCAGGTACTGCAGTACGTTACCTTCCGGCTGGATGATGAGACCTACGGTCTGAACGTCATGCAGATTCAGGAAGTGCTGAGATACACGGAGATTGCTCCGGTTCCGGGGGCCCCGGATTATGTGCTCGGCATCATCAACCTTCGGGGTAACGTGGTTACCGTTATCGACACCCGCCGGCGCTTTGGCCTGGCCGATGCCGAAGTAACCGATGCCACCCGGATTGTGGTTATGGAATCTGCCAACCAGGTTATGGGCATTCTGGTGGATTCTGTCGCCGAGGTGGTGTACCTGAAAGCCAGCGAAATTGAAACTGCACCGAACGTGGGTAACGAGGAAAGTGCCAAATTTATCCAGGGCGTGTGCAACAAGGATGGCGAACTGATCATTCTGGTTGAGTTCGACAAGATGCTGTCAGACCACGAGTGGGCTGAAATCGCGGCACTGTGATCCGGGGCAACCCGCTACAGGCCTCACGATGGATGCCTTCCGTGGCAATTAACGGGAGACATCCGTCATGTTTGCAGAAATTCCTTCATACCTTCCCTGGGCGCTGACTGTTGCGGCCCTGTCTCTGGTTTTCGTTCAGGGCCTGGTTCTCGGGCGCCAGGTACGTAGCCTCCGAGCAACGCTGAAAGAGCGCTGTGATACCCTTGGCCGGGAACTGCATGCCACCACCAGTGGCAGCATGGGGGTAGGGCAGCGGTTGGTTAGCTGTGAGCGTCAGTTGCACGAGCTGAGGACCACGCTCGACGAAATGCGCCAGAACGATCCGCTGCGAATCTCTTACGATGAAGCCTCTCGACTGGTTGATCTCGGCGCCGATATCGACGATCTTATGAACACGTGCGGAATTTCCCGTCCCGAGGCCGAGCTGGTGTCAGCACTCAGAAAACGTCAGGCGGCCTGATACCAAGCCGTTACGGACGTTGTTGAATGAAGAGAGTCTATCCGAGGGCCCTTGAGGCCCTTCGATCTGTATCCCGCCATGATTTTGTTTCCGGTTCCGACCTGGTTGCCTCGATAACCGGCCACTCCATTCCCCGCGAAGAAACTGTCAGCCACATTCTCTCCCTGCTCCCGGAAATAGAACCGGATCAGATGGTGATGCACGTGGGCGGTGGCTCAGGCTATTTTGCCGCTGTGCTGTCCGGGCTCGCCCATCGGGTCCTGTACGTGGAGCGGAATGCCGTTGTCGCCGAGGCTGCCAGAGAGCGGTTTGTCCGCCTGGGTATGCACAATGTGGATGTCGTTGTTGCCCGTGCGGAAGAGGCGCCCGAGCCTGATCCACTCTGTGATCTCGTTTTGTGTACCTCGTTTGTCAGGGACCAGACTGCCCTGGCGCACCTGGTTCGTGAGGGGGGCGCCTGGTGTGTCTTGAAGGGCGAGCGGGACCCGTCCCGAGCCTGGCCATGTTCGAAAAACAGGGTGCCAAGCTCAAGCGTGTGCGCACCCTGGGCTGGGTCGACTTCAACCGTAACGTCGAGCAGATCCTCATTGATCAGGGTGTCGTGGACGAAGCGGTCCTGGCCGAGGCAAAGGCGGAGGCAGCGAAGCAGAATTGCCGGCTGCTGGACGTGCTCCGCCGGAAACTGAATCTTGAAGAGATTGATCTCTACCGTTCTCTTGCCCGTCAGCGGGGCATGACCTTCACCGATGCGGACGAGCTTCTGCCGGATCTCCATCCGGCGCTTTTCCGGCGATTTTCCCGAACGTTTCTGGATCTCTCACGACTGATACCCATCGCCGAGGAAGATGGTCGGATCACGGTTGTGACCGACGATCCCGATGCGCGCACTGATCAGCTCGAGCGGTTGAGTCCTAACCAGGTGGTTGACTGCCTGCTGGTTACACCGACGGACTTTCGTCGGCTCTGGTCAGCTCTTGATCTGACTGCCAAAGGGCGCCGCTTTGCAGCGGATCAGGAACCAACCCCGAACCAGGCGGCGGACCCGACTGGCAGCAAGGATCAGCTTCTGGGCAAGGATCCGAAAAACAAGCACGTCAGCCCCTATCTGGTGTCTGTCTACGAAGCCATTCTGATGGACGCTGTAAGTGAAAAAGCCAGCGACATCCATATAGAACAGTACGGTGACCGGATTCGCATTCGCCTTCGGGTGGATGGCGATCTCCATGATCTGCCCCAGTACCAGCTGTCGGCCCGGGAGATGAAAGGGGTGATTAACGTCATCAAGCTGCGGGCAGAGCTGAACATCGCCGAGCACCGGCTGCCCCAGGGTGGGCGGTCCCGGCTGCAGCTCGGCGATATGGCCTACGATCTGCGGATACAGACCCAGCCTTCGCTCCATGGCGAACATGCCGTTATACGTCTGCTGCCGCAGACCGGCCGCGCCATGACCATTGCCGAACTTGGCATGTCATCCATGATCGGTGCCCGTTATCAGCGCTTGCTGGATAACCCGGCGGGACTGGTGCTGGTGGTCGGTCCGACCGGGTCAGGCAAGTCCACCACGCTGTATGCGGGGCTGCAGACCCTTGCCGATGACGGCCGCCGGAAAGTTATCACGGTGGAAGACCCCATCGAGTACTCCATCGACAACATTCAACAAACCCGGGTCAGATCAGAAATTGGCTTTGGTTTCGCCGATGCCATGAGGGCGTTTGTCCGGGAAGATCCGGATGTCATTCTGGTGGGCGAGATCCGTGACCAGGAAACCGCTCTGGAGGCGATACGGGCCTCCCAGACCGGCCACGTGGTTCTGTCCACGCTGCACTGCAACGACGCGGTGGATTCACTGCAGCGCTTGTATGATCTGGGTATCCACCCGAATTCCATTGCCGGTGAGCTGCTGGCTGTCATCGCCCAGCGGCTGGCCAAGCGCATCTGCAAGCATTGTTGCCAGCCTGCAGAGCCGGACCCGGTGATTCTGTCCGAGGTGTTTCCCGACGGCCCGCCCGCGGATTTCCGGTGTTTTCAGGGCGCCGGTTGTGACAAATGCAACGGCCGCGGCACCCAGGGTCGAGTGGCAATTGTCGAGTACATGGAAGTCGATTCGGACATCCGGAACGCCATTTCCAGCCAACCGCCCATCGGGGAGCTGCGCTGGCGAGCTCTTGATGCCGGCCTGGTGACCATGCGGGACAGCGCCCTGGACCATGTGATTGAAGGCATTATTCCGCTTTCCGAACTGCCGCGGATTCTCCCGAGGGAGCGCATGGCACCGGAAGTTCGGGGCGGCCGCAGGAGTCAGGAATGAGCAACAAGCAATCTGTTAACAAGGCGGCCCAGCGGGAGCCCGTGGAGGTAGTCTACGCCGCGGAGCTGGACAAGCTCAGGAGTATGGATCATGGCCCGGTGCCACCAGGCTGGCAGATGTCGCCGCGGGCGGTGGAAAAGTTCGTCATGGGGGATGAGAAACTCGGCATTGAGCGGAAGTTCGTTGCCGACCGGGCCATGGTGGTCCGGATCATCATTTCCCTGTGCACCAGCCGCGGCTGCCTTCTGGTCGGCGAGCCGGGTACCGCCAAATCCTGGTTGTCGGAGTTGCTGGCCGCCGCCATTTCGGGAAGCTCCACGTTAACCTTGCAGGGTGGGGCGGTGAGCAGCGTCGGGCAACTGCTGTATAGCTGGAACGAAGCGGTACTGCATACCGAGGGCCCCTGCCTGAAGGCGTTGGTACCCAGCCCCTTGCTGCGGGGCATGATGGAAGGGCAAATGGTCCGGTTTGAAGAGATCGCCCGCTGCCCACAGGCGCTGCAGGATGCGCTGCTCTCTGTGCTGTCCGACAGGGTGGTGGTGATTCCCGAGCTGGCGGGCGAGGACGGTGTGGTGCTCGCGCGGGAAGGTTTTAACGTTATCGCCACGTCCAACAGTATCGACGAGGGTGTGCACCGGATGAGCGCTGCCCTGAAGCGGCGAATGGACTTCGAGGAAATCCGGCCTATCCGTCATCTGGCCGACGAGATGGATGTTGTGCTCCGGGAGGTCCGCAGGGCCAACAGTCGGGCTGGCATCGAGGTGGCGCTGGAAGAATCGGTGGTCGAGATTCTGGTGACCATGTTCCACGAGCTGCGCAATGGCCAGACCCTGGACGGACGCAGCACCGATCGCCTCGCCGGTTCGGCTCTTTCCACCGCGGAAGCCGTGTCGGTCGCTCACGCGGCCAGCCTCAACGCCTGGTATTACGGTGGCGGAAGCATCACGGTTGAGCAGCTGATGCACCACATCATCGGCTCGGCCCTGAAGGACCAGCCGGAGGACCGGCGCCGGCTGCGTCATTACTTTGAAACCACCGTGGCGCCAAGGCGTGGCGACAACTGGCAGCAGGCCTGGGCGCTCCGATCACTGATTCACTGAATCATCCGACTCGCCGGGTCTGCGATCGTCTGGGGTTAGCCCGCGAATGTGGAAGGCAAACGCCAGGATTTCCGCAATCACCCGGTACAGCGACTCGGGAATTTCTTCGTTCAGTGACAGGCGCGCCAGAATGCTGGCCAGCTCCGCATTTTCATAAAGGGGAACATTGTGCTCCCGGGCGATGCGGATGATCTCTTCCGCCAGCTCATGGGTGCCGGTGGCGCTGATGGTTGGCGCTTTCTCGCCATCGTACTTGAGCGCAACGGCGGCTCTGCTGTGATGCTCTGTCTCTGAGGTCATGCCCGGGTATCCACCAGTCTGTGTTCGAGTCGGGTGACGCCGCTTTGCGGCGTGCCGCGGCGGCAATCCAGGTCTGTCACTTCCAGGCCCAGATCGGTTAGGCTCTGTCGCAACGCGGGAAGCTCCTGGTTCACCTGACGCAGGGTTGTCTGTTTTTCTGCCCAGACCCGGGCGCTCACTGCCT
The DNA here is from genome assembly GCF_045057155.1 of Marinobacter flavimaris. NCBI lineage: Bacteria > Pseudomonadati > Pseudomonadota > Gammaproteobacteria > Pseudomonadales > Marinobacteraceae > Marinobacter > Marinobacter flavimaris. The sequence continues at coordinate 1,950,869 of NZ_CP171359.1, read as the reverse complement.
GTTGGCGAAGGGCAACATCGAAATGCAGGGAGCCAGCCTCATCCAGGTCCATGGTCAGTGAAAGCCGCCACTCGGCTGTGGTGGTTTTCGCGGATCGGGTTTCCGATTCCCGGTCTTCGGGATATTGTTCGATCCGGACCTGCGCCAGCCTCGGTTCATTCTGTGGCGTCAGCCATGGCAGATCGAGTACGAGGGTAGAGGCAGGTGCGGGCCCTGCTGCATCGCCGCCACCGCGGGCAGTAAGTACCTGGCTGTGCAACTGGTTGACGGTGATCCGGTTGAGCATTCCGGCCAGCAGGCGGAGCATCTGCCCGACGCTGGGCGCTTCGCCACTGCCGGGGGCCTGGGGTGTGGCCAGCGGTTGGGGAAATTGCAGCGGCGCCTGCATCAGCTCCGGCGTCGAGATAGGTGTCAGCCGGTTGAAGTGTTCTGGTGTACTGCCCTGTTGGGCAAGCAAGGCGGTGATCACTCTACCCAGCGCCAGCTTGAGATCGGGCAACTGGGCAGAGGGTGCCTGGGCCAGTCGCGACTCGGCGAACAGGCCACTTTCTGAAAGCCATTGCCGGACCTGTTGCGATGTCGTGTCCTGGCTGCCAGAACCGGGAGTCAGACTGTTCCCCGAAGGCAGCCTCGCCATCATTTGTTCAATAGCCTGTCTGGCGGCCTCCGGCAGAGGTTGGGGGCCTCGCGATGAGGGCAGTTGGCCCGGTAGCGGGTCTTGCCGGAGGCCTTGTGTGAGAGTGCCCAGCAGCCTTGCCAGTCCACCATCCAGGGTTTGCTGCCAGGGCAGTCGCTGGGCCAGCGCTCGGGCGATACCGGCTTCGGGTGCGGGTGCCAGTTTGCCCATCAGCTGCAGCTCATTGCCGGCCCGCATCACTTTTACCCAGTCACCGGTTGCCAGTTCAGTCTTGCCGACGGCCGCCTGAACCAGAAGAGACTTGCCGCGAATGTCCAGTAACAGGTCCGCGCTGTTACCGCCCTGACGGTTGATGATCTCGGCCACCCGGGCCAGGGTGGTTTCCCGGTTCGTCAGCTGCAGCTGATCGAGCAGTTGCCGCGCTGATGCGGCCGCGGGCTCCCGGGCCGCTTCGGTTGAGACTGAAGGCCGGGACGTCTGTGTTGCAGGCTGGGCTGGAGGTGTCGGGGGCTGTTGTCCGTTGGGTAGTTTCATCGTCACTGATTTGATGTTGGACAAGAGTAATCCGCCGGCGCTTTTGTTATAATACTCCGCGCCGGCAGGTCATGCGCGAACAATGTTCATGGTCGCCGCTGTCACGAATGCACCCGATGCCGTCTTCACGCGCATCGTCCTGGTTACGGGGTCCTGATGTCTGAGCCGTTATTACAGGCTGTCGATCTGCAGTGCGAGCGGGATGAACGGATCCTGTTCCGTGACCTGTCGTTCTCCATACTGCCCGGTACGGTCGCCCGTGTCGAGGGGCCGAACGGCTCCGGCAAGACCACGCTGCTGCGAATGCTGGCCGGCCTGAACGACGCCTGGTCCGGCAATCTGCTCTGGTGCGGCAAGTCCAGGTCTGCCCAGCGGGAAGAATTCCTCCGCAATACCCTGTATCTTGGCCACCGGCCTGGCATAAAGCCGTTGCTGACACCGATGGAGAATCTCCGGGCACTGACGGCCGGGCGGCGGCCGCTGCCAGATCCCGTTCTGCGTCAGGCGCTTGATGGCACCGGATTGACCGGGTTCCAGGATGTGCCCTGTCGCAATCTTTCGGCGGGGCAGCAAAGACGGGTTGCCCTGGCGCGCCTGTTGATTGCCGACGAGCCGCTCTGGCTGCTGGATGAAGTTTTTACCGCCATTGATGCCAGCGGTGTCAGCGCCATTGAACAGCTGCTTCAACAACGGGCTGCCGAGGGAGGTGCGGTGGTAGTGACGACCCATCACGATCTCAGATTGCCCGGTATGCAACGCATTGTGTTGGGCGGAGGGTCGACCGATGAATGCTGATTGCAGGCCGGCACTGACTTTGCGGCAAGACACCGTCGGTGCGCTGGCGGCAATGCAGACCGTGTTTGCCCGGGATATGAAGGTGGCCTTCCGGCAGCGCCAGGATCTGCTCAATCCGCTGTTGTTTTTTGTCATGGTCGTAACCCTTTTTCCCCTGGGGGTTAGCCCGGAAGTGTCATTTCTGCGGGAGGCCGGGGCCGGTATCCTGTGGGTAGCGGCGTTGCTATCGGTGTTGTTGTCGCTGGACCACCTGTTTCGCCATGATTTTGACGACGGCACGCTCGAGCAACTTGTGCTTCAGCCCCAGCCCCTGTTTCTACTGGTACTGGCGAAAACAGCGGCGCACTGGGTGTTAACAGGCTTGCCGCTGGTGGTGCTAACGCCGGTTTTGGGCGTAATGGTCCATCTTGACGGGAACTCCATCGGAGTTTTGTGTCTAACGCTGCTGATCGGTACACCGGTGCTGAGTCTGATCGGGTCAATCGGCGCGGCGCTGACGCTTGGATTACGGTCGGCAGGGGTGCTCTTGTCTCTGTTGATCATTCCGCTGTACATTCCCGTCCTGATTTTCGGAACAGGTACGGTGGCTTCGGCCGCAGAGGGCGCTCCCGTGGGAGCCTATCTGGCCCTGATGGGCGCGTTTCTGGTGCTGGCACTGACCCTGGCACCCTTTGCATCGGCAGCGGCGCTGCGTATCAGCCTGTTCAACGGGTAAAACAAGGTAACGGTAGGACGGTAACCATCTGATGTGGCAATTTTTTCACAAGCTGGGTTCTCCCAAATGGTTCTTCGGGATTGCAGCCCGGCTGATGCCCTGGCTACTGGCAGGTGGCATCCTGCTGTTGATGGCAGGCATTGTCTGGGGGCTGGCCTATGCTCCCAAGGATTACCTGCAAGGCAACAGCTACCGCATTATTTTCATCCACGTCCCTACGGCCTTTCTCGCCCAGTCGGTCTACGTGATGATGGCGGTGGCGGCTGTCGTCACTCTGGTCTGGCGCATGAAGCTGGCGGATGTATTCGTCAAGTCGGTCGCACCGGTGGGGCTGGTACTGACCTTTCTTTCCCTGTTTACCGGAGCGGTCTGGGGTAAGCCCACCTGGGGTACCTGGTGGGTCTGGGATGCCCGGCTGACCTCGATGCTGATTCTTCTGTTCCTGTACGGTGGTGTCATTGCCCTGGACAGGGCAATCAACGACGAAAAATCCGCGGCGCGGGCTGTATCGGTGCTGGTTCTGGTCGGGGTGGTGAATATACCGATTATCCAGTACTCCGTTGAATGGTGGAATACGTTACATCAGCCGTCGACGTTCAAACTGACTGAAAAGCCGTCCATGCCGGCGGAAATGTGGGTACCGCTGCTCCTTTCGGTACTCGGGCTGTACCTGCTGTTCGGCTGGCTGGCCTGTTTGCGTATGCAGACCGAGATTCTTCTGCGCGAGCAGAGAACGCGCTGGGTTAAAGATTATGTGTTGGCCGGGAGGGGCTGAAGCATGGCATTTGAATCCTTTTCGGCATTTATGGTGATGGAAGGTCACGGGCCCTATGTCTGGGCCTGTTACGCCGTATTTTTCCTGCTGATGATCGGCCTTATGGTATGGTCTCTGCGTCGCCGCAACGCCGCTATTGAGGCCTGCCGTCGCGGTTATGAGTTTCAGGCAGGCCGGCAGGACCCGCAGGCTGCGTCAGCTTCGGCAGCGTCCTTCACCCGCGTCAAGGTTTCCCAAGACTGAAAGGCAGATATCTGATGCATCCAATCCGAAAAAAGCGACTGACTATTGTCCTGTTCCTGCTGGTGGGGCTGGCCATCGCTGTGGGTCTGACCACCTATGCGCTGCGACAGAACATCAATCTGTTCTACGACCCCACCCAGATTTCCGCCGGCGAAGCGCCGGTGGATGTCAGAATCCGGGCCGGTGGTATGGTCGAGGAGGGCTCGGTTCTGCGTGATCCGGACAGCCTGATGGTTGAGTTCAAGGTGACCGACTTCAACGCGTCTGTGCCGGTTCAGTACACCGGTATCCTTCCGGATCTGTTTGCCGAGGGGCAGGGTGTGGTTGCCATGGGCAGGCTGAATGAAAGTGGCCGCTTTGTGGCCGATCAAGTGCTGGCCAAGCACGATGAAAACTATATGCCGCCGGAAGTCGCGGATGCGCTGGAGAAGGCCTCGAAGGGTCGGCATGCAGCCAGTGGCAGTGCGGAAACCGTGTCCTACTAACCGATTTATCTAACAGCCTGGTTTCTGGAGGCCTTTAATGTATCCCGAACTCGGACAGCTTGCACTGATTCTCGCACTGTTGTTGGCAGTGCTTCTATCTGTAGTCCCTTTGGCCGGTTCTTTGACCGGCAGAAACAATCTTCAGGCGTTCGCCAGGCCGCTGGCGTCCGGCGTGTTTGTCTTCGTGGGGCTTGCTTTTGCCGTCTTGACCCATGCCTTCGTGACTGACGACTTTTCGGTGGCCTATGTGGCCAATAACAGTAACAGCCTGTTGCCCTGGTATTACAAGTTCAGCGCTGTTTGGGGCGGTCACGAGGGCTCGCTGCTACTCTGGATACTGATGCTGGCGGGCTGGACGTTGGCGGTCGCTATTTTCAGCCGTCGCCTGCCGGCGGTGATGATCTCCCAGGTGCTCTCGGTGCTGGGCATGGTCTGCGTCGGCTTCCTACTGTTTATCGTGATTACCTCCAATCCGTTCGACCGTTTGTTGCCCAATGTGCCCGCCGATGGCGCAGATCTGAACCCCTTGCTCCAGGATTTCGGGCTGATCGTGCATCCGCCGATGCTCTACATGGGCTATGTCGGCTTTGCCGTTGCTTTCGCTTTTGCCATTGCTGCGCTGATCAATGGCCGCCTCGATGCCGCCTGGGCCCGTTGGTCGCGCCCCTGGACCACGGTTGCCTGGGCCTTTCTCTCTCTGGGTATCGCCCTCGGGAGCTGGTGGGCCTACTACGAGCTGGGCTGGGGCGGCTGGTGGTTCTGGGATCCGGTCGAAAATGCATCGTTGCTGCCCTGGTTGTCGGGGACTGCACTCATGCACTCGCTGGCCGTTACCGAGAAGCGCGGCGTGTTCAAGAGCTGGACCGTACTGCTTGCCATTGTCACCTTTTCACTAAGTCTGCTGGGCGCTTTCCTGGTCCGTTCCGGCGTGCTCACCTCTGTGCATTCTTTTGCGGCGGACCCGGAGCGGGGCACCTTCCTGCTGGGCCTGCTGGCAGTAACGGTGATCGCAAGCCTGGCGCTCTATGCGTTCCGGGCGCCGGTGGTTCACGTCCGGTCGCGCTACGGCTCGTTTTCCCGAGAGGTTTTCCTGCTTCTTAACAACGTACTGTTGGTTTCCGCCACGATTCTGGTGGCGGTCGGCACACTGTATCCGCTGGTTCTTGATTATCTGGAACTGGGCAAACTGTCGATCGGTGAACCGTTCTTCAATCTGACGTTCAGCCCACTGGCCGTCGCAACGGGCCTGTTGCTGGGCGCTGGTATCTTCTCCCGCTGGAAGAAAACCGATGGTGGCTGGCTGGCGCGCAAACTGCTGTGGCCCTTGGCAATCAGCATCGTTGCCACCACGGCGGTCCTGATCGGCTATGGTGGGTTCAAGCCCTGGGCTTTCCTCGGCGTGTTTTCTGCCATGTGGGTAACCGTTGCTACTTTCTGGGATCTCTGGGAAAAATCATCGTCCCGAAAAGGCCGTCTGCACGGCCTCAAGCGGCAGTCCCGCAGCTATTACGGCATGGTGCTCGGGCATCTGGGCCTGGCCATTACCATGGCGGGGGCTACGGTGGTTTCCAACTACGGCATTGAGCGTGATGTTCGCATGGTGCCGGGCGATGTCGCGACCGTCGGCGATTATCATTTTGTATTCAGGGATATCGGCGCGCGCCAGGGCGCTAACTTTACGGCTCAATATGGCACCTTCGATGTCATGTTGGATGGCGAGCGTGTTTCCGTGCTTCATCCCGAGAAGCGCCAATACTCCGTGGGGATGAGCGTCATGACCGAGGCCGATATCGACGCCGGTCTGTTCCGGGACATCTACGTGGCCACTGGTGAGCGCATCACCGACGAGGCTTGGGCCATCCGGCTGCAATACAAGCCGCTTGTTCGCTGGCTCTGGCTGGGCTCGCTGTTTATGGCAGCCGGCGGCTTCCTGGCTATCGCTGATCGCCGCTACCGCATCCGGGAGGGAGCTGACACGAAGGTGCAGACCGATACTGTCGCGCCTGAGCCAGGTTCTGCGACGTCCGCTGGAGTTACCTCATGAAGCGGTTCCTGCTCTTTCTGCCACTGCTGATTGCCCTTGTTGTTGGTGTCGTGCTGTTCGCGGGTATCGGCAAGGATCCGACCAAACTGGAATCGGCTCTGGTTGGCAAACCGGTGCCAGAGTTCAGTCTGAAAGATTTGCACAACGCTGATGTCGTGCTCGATCAGAGCCTGTTTCGTGGCCAGGTCACTCTGCTGAATGTCTGGGGCACTTGGTGCCCCGCCTGCAAGGACGAGCACGACGACCTGATGTGGCTGGCCGAAGAGAAAGGCGTCAACATCATTGGTCTCAACTACAAGGACAACCGCGAGGATGCGCTGTTGTGGCTTGACCGTTTGGGCGACCCTTACCGGAAAATCATCTATGACCCCCGGGGCACACTCGGGTTTGATCTGGGGGTATACGGCGCGCCGGAAACCTTCGTGATTGATGCCGAAGGCGTGGTTCGCTATCGCCATGTGGGTGTGGTCAATAAGGCGGTCTGGGAACAAACGCTGCTGCCTGTGTTCAATGACGCTCAGGGGAATGGCTGATGGTCCGGATCGTTTATTTGATGTTGGTGCTTCTGCTTTCCGGTGCCGCTGCAGCCGAGGTGGCCGACGTATACGATTTTTCGGATCGGGCTCAGGAGCAGCGTTACCAAAACCTGATCGCGGAATTACGCTGCCCGAAATGCCAGAACCAGAACATCGCCGATTCCAACGCGCCTATCTCCAAGGATATGCGCGATGCGGTCTACCGGATGATGAAAGACGGCGCCAGCAACGAGGAGATCGTTGAGTCCTTGGTAGGCCGATTCGGTGAGTTTGTCCGCTACAAGCCGGAATTCGATAGCCGGACCTTTTTACTCTGGGCGACCCCGGCCATTACTGTGCTGGGTGGGCTTCTCGTGGTGGCCGGTGTGGTCATCCGCTCCCGGCGGGCCGGGCCGGAAAGCCCAGCGCTGAGTGCCGAAGAAAAAGCCCGGGTCGACAAAATGCTGGCAGACCGGGACAGATGGTCCTGACGCTGGCTTTACCCGGAATGCCCTGGTCGCCACCTCATTCTTAATTCTGAACCTGTGATTGAAACTCCATGACTGACACTTTCTGGATTGCTGCAACGGTACTGATCATTCTTGCCCTTATGTTTGTGATGTACCCGGTCTTTTTCCATCAGCTGGGTGCGAGAAAACAGACGGATCTGAAAAACCAGAACCTGATGGCCTACCGCTCCCGGATGAAGGAACTCGATAGCGAATACGAGGCCGGTATTCTGGATGACGAGAATTACCGCCAGCTCAAGGGAGAGCTCGCCGGCAGCATGCTGGACGATGTGCCGGAACAGGAACAGGCGCGGCCTGTAATCCGTGGCCGAAAAAGTGCCATGGCAGTGGCGCTGGTGGCGATTCTTCTGATCCCGGCGGCTACCGTTTACCTATATGAGCGTTGGGGGGCGATGGACCGGGTTGAGCAGTTCATCACCATGGAGGAGATGGGCGCCACCGACGGATTCAGACAGGCCCAGATGATTGAACTGTCAGGACAGCTCCGGGACCGGCTGGAAGCCAGCCCGGATAATCCGGATGGCTGGGCAATGCTGGGGCGCACCTACATGCGACTGGAGCGCTATGATGATGCGGCCTGGGCGTTCAGGCAACTGGCCAACAATGTCAGTGACGATGAGCGGGCAGAAGCCGTCGCTTATGGTCTTTCTGCCCAGGCGCTGTTCTTCGGTAGCCAGGGTGCCATGACGGAAGAGGTCACCGCGGCCATTGAACAGGCTCGTGACCTGAACCCGGATGAAGTCAATGCCCTGGGATTGCTGGGTATCAATGCCTTCAGCCAGGAGAATTACCGGGAAGCCATCGAGTTCTGGGAGCGAATACAAACCGTTGCACCGGACCACCCGCAGATCGCGTCCATACAGGAAGGGATTCGTGAAGCCTACACCCGTCTGGGTGAGGAACCGCCGGCGCGGGTGGCCGAACCTGAAGCATCCGGTGTCGGGGTTACTGTTCGAGTGACGCTCGCCGAGGACTTGCAGGACCAGGTGCCGGCGGATACCACGCTGTTTCTTTTTGCGCGTCAGGCCAATGTCCGGCAGGGGCCTCCGCTGGCCGTTGCGCGGCTGACAGCAGACCAGTTGCCGGTGGAAATTCGCCTGGACGACCGGTATGCGATGTCACCCCAGGCCACCATTTCCAGTGTTGACCAGGTCGTCGTGACGGCCCATCTCAGTCGTTCCGGCAGTGTCAACGCACAGGCGGGTGACTGGCAGGGCAGCACCGACACGCCCGTGGCGGTAAACGAAAGCCAGGACGCGCCGGTAGCGGTTGTGATCGATCAGCAACTGATCGATTAATCTTCAGGACAGGCCTTTTGGGTAGAGCGGAGGCAGGTCCGCGCTGGTTTGCGACCGCCTGTGCTTCCGGAGCTGCTCAAGAGCCCTTGCCAATGGCCGACCATCCCAGGTGTCGTTCTCGTGGCCGGGCGCAAAGAGCCTGGCCTGGAGCCGTCTGAGTTCCGTTGCCAGTGTCTCGTCGCCAAAATGATCGACAACGTCGGCCGCCGAACGGAAGCCGTGGCCGGGGGCGTGCAGGTTTGCCCATTCCACCAGAAGTTCCGGTGTTACTGCTCTGCCATCCCTCACGGCCTTGATCAGACGGTCGAAGGCAGCATCTTCATGCCTGTCGTCGGTCGAGATCGGCGTGACTGTCTGGCTTTTGCGTGACCACCACCATGCCAACAGGGTGCCGGCCCAGAGAAGCCCCAACACCAGGCTGAGCCACTGCCAGAGCCCGGTTTCGGCCGAGGCGGTTTCAACCGATGCTTCAGTGGCGGCAACGTCCGGTTCCGGGGCCGACTCTACATCAGCGTCTTGCGGCGGTTCGCCGGCGGCAACGGCATTCGGGTCTTTTACGGTCAGTGTTTTCTCCGGTATCACGGCAACACGTTCGCGGTCCGCTTCCGTGTCCCACCAGTGAATGCGAATGGCAGGCAGGGTCATCTGCCCAGCCTCAACAGGCACCAGAGCTACGGACTGGTTCAGTGAGGATGTGAGGCCAGCGGGTGTGGTTTCGGTCTGACGTTCCGGCTCTTCGGGATAACTTCTCAACCCGTCTGGTACGGCATCAGGCAAGGGCGGCAGGGCCTCCGCGGGCAGTCCCGCTGCCGTCAGCCGGATTTCGCGGGTAATGTTTTCGCCGGTGGCGACTTCCAGAGACGGCGGAAGCCCGGACTCTTCAAGCGCTACGCCGGTTGCCGGTAACCACGTTTTACCACTGAATTGTGGTGGTACATCCTTGACCGGCACCTCAAACAGCTCCTCGCTGTCCCGCAGAAAACGGAGGCTACCGGAAGCGTCTCTGGCCTGGCCCTCGAAACGTACTGGAGGAAGGTTGAGGGTCCCCGCTCGCTGGGGGAATAGCGCATACCGGCGTTCCACAACACGGTATCTCACACCGTTGCGATAGCGGGAGAATTCCTGCTGCCGGCCCAGGGATTCAATGATGACATGGGGATGGGTCGGCTCGGACAGCTCTCCACGAATAAGGTTGCCCCGGAAGAAAAGCCGAACGGTCAGAATCAACTGCTCCTGCACATACACTTCATCTTTGTCGGCAGACAGCTCGATAAAGCTGTCGCGGCCGGGTGCGGCCTGATCCGGGGGTGAGCCATCCACCACTTCCACCGTTACCGGCTCTGACACTGCCCCTTTAAAAGTGAGCGCCGGGATGGTCAGCTTGCCGGTGGTTTTGGGTGCGAGCTGGTAGGTCCAGGTAATCTCGCCCACCATCTGGTTGTTCACGGTGCGGATACTGTATTGCTGGTTCTGGGCCAGAATCTCGAAATCCGGTTCCACTTTCTCGATATCCGGCTTGGGCAGGTTGGACATGTCGAAGTCAAACAGGTTGCCCAGGTTGATATCGATCTCCATGCTGCCCTTCACGGTCAGTGTGAGGACCTCACCCTCGTAAAGGCGGGTCCGGTCGGGCTCGACCGTCAGTTGCTGTGACTGTGTCTGTGCCTGGGCCGGCAGCCAGATTACTGTTAAGAGTGCCGTCAGCAGAAAAAGACAGACGGCGGGTGTAATCAGCCGTTTTACCATGGTGTATCGCCCTCATCGGATGGAGTCTGGCGTTGTTCATACTGCTGCAGGAACTTGCGCTGCAGTAAGCCGCCCGGATTGTCCGGCACCCGTCTGAGCCATTGTTCCTGGCTCTGGGTCAGCGGCGTTTCAGAAATAGGGGCGGGTGCCTGCGCCTGGCCTGACGGTGATTCCCCGTCGCCGGAGGCCTGCTCGGGATTGCCTTCCTCACCGGGCTCCTGCTGATTCTGCTCATCGGCCTGATTGTTTGGCTGATCCTGGTCGCCGGGCGAGGACTGGCTGTTTTCAGGGTTTTGCTGTTGATTACTCCCTGAGCGGCCGGAATTCTCGCTCTCACTGTTTCCGTCCTGATTCTGACGGTTTTGTTGCTGGTCGCCTTCGTTTCCCTCGTTGCCGGAGGAGTCCGAGGAATCCTGCGGGCTGCCGTCCTGGCTCTGGTTCTGCTGATTCAGAAGTTCCTCGACAATCCTCCGGTTGTGTCGGGCATCCGCCATGTCCGGCGCTTTTTCCAGGGCCGCATCGTAGGCGGCCAGAGCCTCCTCCAGTTTGCCGGCACGGGCCAGTGCGTTGCCCCGGTTATAACTGGCACGCGGGCCCTGTGACCGGGCAAACGCCTGGGCAGCGCTATCGAACTGGCCGGAACGATACAGTGCGGAACCCCGCCATTCCGGGTCGTCCAGCCGTCGGGCGGCTGTTTCCGGGCTCTTCTCAATCAGCTCAGGGGCTCTCTGATCCTCCCGTTGCCAGAGTTCATCCCAGCTTATGGCGGCAGCCGGCTGTGGCCAGACCGGCAACAGGATCAGGGCGAGGGCACTGAAGGCACCGCGGCGCCAGCCAAGCAAAACCATGGGAAGGGCGAGCCAGAGCAGCCAATAGCCGTCATCCTGCCAGCGACTGACCGTGAGGCCGTCTTCTGATGCCTGCCAGTCGTCACTGTCCTTCGGGCTCAGGTTCAGGGATTGAACATCGGTATCATCCAGGGTCAGTTCATGGCTCTGGCCACCGGTGCTGCGAGCGAGGTCCGACAGCGCTTCCGGGTTGGCCCGACTGATAACAATGTCGCCGTTTTCACGGATAAATCCGCGCCGGGCCAGGGGTATGGGGCCACCCTCCTCGGTTCCGACAACGAGAGTATTGAGCACGTAACCGGTACCAGACAGGGTGTCCCGGATCGTCCCGGTGTAACGATCGTTGATGTCGTCAGTGATCATCAGGATCCGGCCCTCGCCTGGGGCGCCCTGCTGGAGTAATTCCTTTGCCCGGGCAACTGCGAGGTCTGCCCGATTGCCTGTGGCTGGCATGATGACCGGGTCCAGCACATTGAGCATCCCCTCGATTGTGCGACCGTCATCCGTTAATGGTGTGACCACGTGGGCGTCGCCGGAAAACACGAGCAGGCCGGTCAGGCTGCCTTCCCGGAGCTCGAGAATATCCCGGATTTTCCGTTTGGCCCGGGTCAGGCGATCAGGCTCCACGTCCGTGGCCAGCATGGACAGGGAGAGGTCCAGTGCAATCACAAGACTGTCGCCGGGTTGTTTCAGTGGAGTAGGTGCCTCCCGCCAGGCGGGCCCTGCCAGCGCCAGGGACAGAATGACCAGGGCAGCGGTGGCCGGAGCCAGAGGCGATTTTGCCGCTTTTCCCGAGCTGCCATCATGGCGAATCAGCGGCGATAGCAAGCGGGCCGGAATCAGTCGTGACCAGCCGCTGTCGCCCAGACGCAACTGTCGAAAGGCCAGGTACATGAACGGAACCAGCAGCATCAGCAAGAGCCAGAACGGGCGCAGGAAATGAAAGTCAGCCCACATGCGTATCATCCTCCTTCGCGTTCCGGCGGGAGTCAGCAACAAGCTCCCGGCCATAGCGAACCAGGAACAGGGCCAGCCACAGGAGAATGGCGAGCCCGGCGGGCCAGACATAGAGTTCGGTCACCGGCCGATAGAACTTGCCCTCCAGCTCGATAGGTTCCAATTGATCGATGCTCTCGTAGATGAGTTCCAGCTCCGGCAGGCTCCGTGCCCGGAAATACTCCCCGCCGGTCTGCTGGGCCATGCGGGTTAGCAGGTTTTCGTCCAGATCCCTGGATGGGTTGACCCGGCGCGAACCCAGCAGCCCACGCTGGACCATGGACTCGGCGCCAATACCAATGGTGTACAGGCGAATGCTGGCGGCCGCGGCGATTTCGGTAGCTTTGTCTGGGGTGATTTCGCCCGCAGTATTGGCGCCATCAGTCAGCAGGACCACAACGCGCTGATCCTGGGGCCGGTTTCTCAGGCGTTTCGTTGCCAGGCCCACGGCGTCGCCAATGGCCGTGGCGCGCCCGGCCATGCCAAGGCCCGCCTCACGCATCAGGGTTCTGACCGTCTCCAGATCGAAGGTGAGCGGCGCCTGTACGTAGGGCTCGGTGCCGAACAGGATCAGACCTAACCGGTCACCCTGGCGGCGGGAGATAAAGTCATCAAGCACGCGCTTGACCGCCTGCAATCGATTAATACTCCGGCCCTGAAGGACCATATCCTGTTCATCCATGCTGGGGGAGATGTCGACGACCAGCATGAGATCCCGGCCGGAAACGGGCATCTGGACCTGCTCGCCCACATGCTGCGGCCGTGCCAGAGCAACCACCAGAAGCGTCCACATCAGGAACAGCAACAGTTGCTGCCAGAGCGGTACGGCATTGCCACGACGACTGACACCGGGCAGGTCCGACAGCCAGTGGCCAACCGGCAACACGGGCGCGTCGACCGATTGCGCTCCGGGCTTGCGCCATTTGAGAATCAGGGGCAAGAGCACCAGAACCAGAGCCCAGGGCCAGGCGAGATTCAGCATTTCTGACCTCCCAGCCACAAACGGGCGAACGCCAGGGCGTCGGCCGGCTTGGTTGAAACCTCAGGTCGCCAGGCACTGTGAACCAGCGCTTCGGCGACCGGTCTGGACGCAACCCGGTCCTTCGGGGCGGTCTTTAACAGGAATTCCACCCAGGCATCGCCGGTCAGCGCTTCCGGGTGCTGTTCCGGGTAGCGCTCGCGGGCGGCCTGCTTCAGCAGGGTGTTCAGTTGTGTGAACCACGCGGGGGTCGTGGCTGCTGATCGTTCCAGTCTGGCGAGTTCGGCCCGAGCGGAGCGGAACCACCGGTTTCTTTGTCTCCGCCGGATAAACAGCCAGACCAGGGCAGCAAGCACAGCAATGAGCAAAATGGCCAATACCCACCAACCTGGCGCCGGAGGCCAGAGGCCCCCTGTTTCAGGCAGGTGAATGTCCCGAAGCTGGCTGAGTGGATCCTGCGGGTTCATCCTATGCGGCCTCCGGGTCCCAGCAGCAATTTGAGGGTCGCTGCGGGGTCATTCGCCGTGGACACTTCTGCCATGGTAACGCCGGAGGTACGGAAACACTCTGCCAGCCGGTGTTCATGGTTGGTGACTTTCTCGTGCCAGGCCTTCTGGAACCGGAGGTTTCCGGCATCGAACCACACCGGTCCGTCCGGGCCGGCCACCGCAAAGCGTCCGCTTTTCGGCAACTCTTTTTCCAATGGATCCACGATCCTCAGGGCGCTAACGCCGTTATGGCGGGCGAGCGCGCCGAGCAGGGTGCCCGTCTCCTCTGAGATATCCAGGAAATCGCTGATCACGAAAATCCGGCTACCGGTATGGGCCACCCTGCGAGCCTCGGTCAGTGCCATGTCCAGGCGGCTCTGGCCGGACGGCTCGTTTTGTTCCGGCCCTCGATTATCCCTTCTTTGCAGTTCATCGAGAGTATCCAGCAGTCGCAGCACTGATTTCTTCCGCCGCGCCGGGCGAAGCACTCTCAGGGCCTCGTCGTTAAAGACAATGCCACCTACCTGATCGCCCGACCAGAGTGCCAGCCAGGCCAGAATGGAGGCGATCTGTGCGCAACGAACCTGCTTGAAGGCGCCGGTACTGGCAAAAAACAGGCTTGGGCCGAGATCGCAAAGAAGAAGAACGGGCCGTTCCCGTTCCTCCTCATAAAGCTTGGTATGGGGCTCCTGACGCCGCGCCGTTACCCGCCAGTCGATGCTACGGATGTCGTCCCCGGGCTGGTACAACCGTACCTCGGCAAACGCCATGCCCCGGCCGCGTTGCGGCGAGCGCTGCAAGCCGGCCTGACGCGTCCGAACCGGGCGGGCAGAGGGCAGTTTCAGTGCCCGTGCGTCTGCCTGCAGGCGGATCAGATCCGGTAGGCCGATGTGCGTTATTGCGTCGGTGTTGCCCATGCCTGACGGCTCCCGTGTCTTGCTTCCGTCGATGGCTTCAGGCGCTCACCGGAACACGTTCGATCAGCCGTTCGATAACCGTGTCAGCGGTCATGCCTTCGGCCTCTGCTTCGAACGTGAGGAGGATGCGGTGTCGTAGCACATCGAAGGCCATGGCTCGGACATCGTCGGGTGTTACGTAATCCCGGCCGTCTAGCCAGGCCAACGCCCGGGCGCAGCGGTCCAGGGCGATGGTGCCACGGGGGCTGGCGCCGAAGGCTGTCCACCGGGCCAGTTCCGGGTCCAGTGCCGCCGGGTCGCGGGTTGCCAGCACCAGGGCCAACAAATATTGCTCTACGGGTTCCGCCATGTAGATGTTCGCGACTTCCGCGCGGGCATCAAACACCTGGTCTGGCGTCAGGCGAAGGTCCGTTTTCGGAAGGCCGTGACGATAATCGTTACGGGCCAGTTGCAGGATGGCCTTCTCCGCTTCCGCCGACGGGTAGTGGATAACCACGTGCATCAGAAAGCGGTCCAGCTGGGCTTCGGGCAGCGGGTAGGTACCTTCCTGCTCAATGGGATTCTGGGTGGCCATCACCAGGAACAGCCGGTCCAGCGGAAACGTGCGCATCCCGACGCTGATCTGGCGTTCACCCATGGCCTCGAGAAGGGCAGACTGCACCTTGGCAGGCGCACGGTTGATTTCATCCGCAAGCACCAGGTTGTGGAAGATGGGGCCGCGCTGGAATTCGAACTGCCCGGTTTCCGGGCGGTAGATTTCACTGCCCATAACGTCTGAGGGCAGCAGGTCTGGCGTAAACTGGATTCTGTGAAAGTCGCCTTCCAGATGGTCGGCAAGCGCCTTGATCGCCGTGGTTTTTGCCAGCCCCGGGGCGCCTTCTACAAGCAGGTGGCCGTCGGCAAGAAGCGCGATCAGCAGACGATCCACCAGTTTTTCCTGCCCGATTATCCGTTTGGCTAACTGTTCCCGTAACTCACCGAACGTATGCTGTAGCGACATTGGAAATGACTGCTCTCTGTATCTGAGGATTTTCCGGAGAAACCCGTATCGTGCGTAGGTAGTTGCCGAAGTTTTGGCGTCTGGCCGGCAAAAATCAAGGGTTTGACTATGCTTATGTGACGATACGCCGATTACGTTTATTTCACACTAACTGAGGTCGACCATGAATGCGCTGACAGTGGCCAGCAAGGATCAATTCTTTGAACAGTTGGCTGACGCTTTCGCTAAGAAGATTTCCAAAACCGAAGCCAAGAAAATCAGCGAATTTGCCAAGCAGCATTATGCTCATATTCCCCTTGAAGAGTTGGTCAGTCGACGATTTGCGGATACCTACGGCGCCGTTCTGGCCGCCTGGCAGTTTCTGCAGAAGCGGTCTGCCGAGGAAACTCCGGTTGCTGTTTTCAACCCCGACCTGGAGAGTGACGGTTGGCAATCGACCCACACCGTTGTTTTTATCCTGCATCCGAACATTCCGTTTCTGATCGATTCCCTGCGCATTGCGATCAACCACCGGGAGATCGGTACCCATTCTATCCAGCACTCGATCCTGCAGGTGAACCGCGACCAGAATGGCAAACTCGAGAAGCTGCACACGTCTAAAAAGAAAGCCTCCGGTTCGGACTACGAGGCGTTCATTGTCCTCGAGATTGATCGGCACAGTAATCCCGAGGATCTCCGTGATCTGGAAGATACCCTGCAGAACGTGCTTCATGAGGTGCGGATCGCTGTCAGCGACTTCCCGGTAGTTACCGAGAAAGTGAACGAGATTCTCGGTGAGCTGGACAACACCACGGCGGGCATTAACGAGGAGCAGAAAGAAGAGGCCAGGGCGTTTCTGGAATGGCTCGCCCGGGACCATTTTACGTTCCTTGGCTACGATGAGTACGACTTTGCCAAGGACAAGAGTGGCATGGTGGTGCGTCGGGTAGAGAATTCCGAACTGGGTATCCTCCGGGTCAATAACGAGCGCCCGGACCGGGTTCGCCTGAACGAACTGCCGCAGCGCACGCGCCACGAGATGACCCGAAGCGATGATATTTTCATCTTCGCCAAATCGGCCCAGCGCTCGCGGGTGCATCGGCCCGCCTACCCGGACTACATCGCAGTCAAGAAATTCAACAGCAAAGGCGAGGTGGTCGGTGAACGGCGGTTCCTGGGCCTTTACACCGCCCGTGTCTATAACGAACGGCCGGACGAGATTCCCCTGCTGCGCCGTAAATTTCAGAGCGTGATGAAACGGTCCGGTTTTCTGCGTGACGACTACGCCGGTAAAGAACTCGAGCAGATCCTGACAGTGTATCCCCGGGACGAACTGTTCCAGATCGAGCAGGACGAGCTGCTCAAGGTGGCCAAAAGTATCCTGTACATCCAGGAGCGTCGCCGGATCGAATTGTTCCTGAGGGAAGACGTTTATGGCCAGTTCGTGACCTGCCTGGCGTTTTTTCCGAGGGACATCTACAACACCGAACTACGGCTGAAAGTCGAGCAGGTGCTGGTTGACCGGTTGGGAGCGGAAGACGTCGAGTTTGTCACCCACTTTTCCGAGTCGGTCCTTGCGCGGGTCCAGTTCACCATCCGGGTACCCCAGGTCGAGAACCGCCAACTGCCCACGGAGGAGATCCGGGAAAAGGTTATCGAGCTTGCCCAGTCCTGGCGTGATGGGTTGTCTGAAGCCCTGAGTGAGGCCTGGGGCGAAGAGCAGGGCAATGAGCTCTATCGCTTGTGGGCGGGCGGTTTTCCGGCCAGCTACACCGATATGTTCTCGCCAAGGCGAGCGGCGATCGATCTGGAGCATATCGCTTCATCGGCGAACAATCATGACCTTGCCATGAGCTTCTACCGGGCTCTGGAAGAAGACGAGAGCACGCTGCATTTCAAGCTTTTCTACCCGGACGAACCGTTGCCGCTTTCCGATGTGATGCCGATCTTCGACAACCTCGGCTTCCGGGTTATCGGCGAACACCCCTTCGAGGTCATCGACCGGCACAACAAAACGGTGTGGATTCACGACTTCACGCTCCAGGCTCACCAGGGGACTGTTGTCGATATTCATCGTATCCGTCCGATCTTTGAGGAGCTGTTCCGCCGGGTGTGGTACGGAGAAGCGGAAAACGACGCCTTCAACCGGATGCTGCTCTCTTCCTACATGAGCTGGCGGGAAATCGCGCTGTTGCGGACCTACGCCCGGTATATGCGCCAGATACGCTTTTCCAACAGTCAGACCTTTATCTCCAACACGCTGGTGAACCACGTTGAACTGACCCGCCTGCTGCTGGAATTTTTCGAAATACGTTTCAATCCGGAGCGTTACCAGAGCCCCGGGAAGAGTGAGGCAGCCCAGCAGAAGCTGGAGATCGAATTCAATGCCGGCCTCGAAGACGTTGAGAATCTGAGTGAAGACCGGGTGCTTCGACTCTACCTGGAGCTCATGCAGGCGACCCTGCGTACCAACTACTATCAAACAGACGAGGCTGGCGGCCCCAAGCCCTACATCAGCGTGAAGTTCGATCCTGCCCGGATCCCGGACATGCCCCTTCCGATGCCGATGT
This sequence comes from Marinobacter flavimaris, assembly GCF_045057155.1. NCBI lineage: Bacteria > Pseudomonadati > Pseudomonadota > Gammaproteobacteria > Pseudomonadales > Marinobacteraceae > Marinobacter > Marinobacter flavimaris. The sequence goes on along the minus strand of NZ_CP171359.1, from coordinate 1,932,775 downwards.
TCGAGATTTTCGTGTACTCGCCGCGCGTCGAAGGCGTACACCTGCGGGGTGGCAAGGTCGCCCGCGGCGGCTTGCGCTGGTCAGACCGGTTTGAGGATTACCGCACCGAGATTCTGGGGCTGGTCAAGGCCCAGCAGGTCAAGAATGCGGTTATCGTGCCGGTCGGCGCCAAAGGTGGCTTTGTGGCCAAGCGCCTGCCGGATCCGTCGGACAGGGAGGCTTTCCAGGCCGAGGGCATCGAAGCCTATAAGACATTTATCCGGGGGTTGCTGGATATCACCGACAATCTGGTGGATGCCGGCATTGCGCCGCCGGAACGGGTGATCCGTCATGACGACGACGACCATTACCTGGTTGTGGCGGCTGACAAGGGTACGGCAACCTTCTCGGACATCGCCAATGGTCTGGCCTCGGAATACGGTTTCTGGATGGGCGATGCCTTCGCCTCCGGCGGAAGCAATGGTTACGACCACAAGAAAATGGGCATCACGGCCCGGGGTGCCTGGGTCTCTGTAGAGCGGCATTTCCGGGAAATGGGCATCAACCCCGGGCTGGACGAGTTCACCGCCATCGGCATTGGCGACATGGGTGGTGATGTCTTCGGCAATGGCATGTTGTGCTCAGAGAAGACCAAGCTGGTCGCTGCTTTCAACCACGTGCATATCTTTGTCGACCCTTCACCGGATCCGGAGAAGAGCTACAAGGAACGGATGCGTCTGTTCGGACTTCCGCGATCCGCCTGGACCGATTACGACAGCAAGCTGATTTCCAAGGGAGGCGGGGTTTTCAGCCGGAATTCAAAATCTATCCCGGTCAGCCCGGAAATGAAGAAACTGCTGGGTATCAAATCGGATCGGGTGCCACCAAACATGCTGATCTCGCACATCCTCAAGGCCCAGGTCGACCTGCTCTGGGTCGGTGGCATTGGCACCTATGTGAAGGCCGCCAGTGAATCCCACAGTGATGTGGGCGACAAGGCCAACGACGGTCTGCGGATCAACGGTTCGGATCTTCGCTGCAAGGTGGTCGGTGAGGGCGGCAACCTTGGGCTTACCCAGCTCGGTCGCATTGAATTTGCGCTCAAGGGCGGACGCCTGAACACGGACTTTATCGACAACTCCGGCGGTGTGGATTGTTCTGACCACGAGGTCAACATGAAGATCCTGCTCAACCGGGCCGTTGCCATGGGTGATCTCACTAACAAGCAGCGCAACATCATGCTTGAGGAGATGACCGATGACGTCGCGGAGTTGGTGCTCAAGAACAACTACCGGCAGACCCAGGCCATCAGTATTGCCAGCGAGGATGCAGCGACCCGGCTGGAAGAGTATCGCCGGCTGATGAATACCTTTGAGAGCGAGGGCAAGCTCAACCGTGCCCTGGAGTTCCTGCCCGATGACGAGACCCTGTCCGAGCGCAAGCTGGACAAGAAAGGGCTGACCCGGCCGGAACTGTCGGTTCTCATTTCCTATGTGAAGGGCGACCTGAAGCAGACCTTGATCGACAGCACCCTGCCTGACGATCCCCTGCTGGCCGGTGAAATGTACAAGGTGTTTCCCAGGGATCTGACCCAGAAATTCTCGAAGGAGCTGGGAGAGCATCAGCTGCGGCGTGAAATCATCGCGACACAGATTGCCAATGACATGGTCAACCACATGGGGATTACCTTTGTGGAGCGTTTGAACCAGTCTACTGGGGCCGATGCCGCCTCTATTGCTCTGGCCTGGATTATCGCCCGTGACGTGTTCCGCATTGATAACTGGTGGGACAGGATTGAAGCCCTGGATTTCCATGTCTCAGCCCAGCTACAGATGGAGCTGATGCAGGACCTGATGCGCCTGATGCGCCGTTCGGTGCGCTGGCTGTTACGCAACCGTCGGGCGGAGCTGAGCATTCAGCACCACATGGAGCGCTTTGCCGACAGCGTCTGGGCGATTACAGCGGGGCTGCCCGAGTATCTTGGTGATCAGGCGAAAACCACCTGGGAGAAACGGCATCAGGCTCTGGTGGATGCCGGGCTGCCATCAGAGCTGGCGTCCGTGGTTTCGGGTACCGGCCACCTGTACTCGTCTCTGGGTATCATCGAGGCCCACGAAGCCTCTGGCATGCCACTGAAGACGGTGGCCAATCTCTACTATGAGCTGGGTGACCGCCTGGATCTGAACTGGTTCGCGAGCGCCATTGCATCGCTGCAGCCCGGCTCACACTGGCAGGCCCTGGCCCGGGAAAGTTTCCGGGAAGATCTCGACTGGCAGCAGCGGGCGCTAACCACCGGTGTCTTGAAGCTGGCAGACAAGCCGGAAGACGTGCCGGCCTGCGTGGAGGCGTGGCTGTCCCGCCATCAGCAGATGATCGACCGCTGGAAATCCATGCTTTCCGAGCTCAAGGGTGTGCGGGAGCCGGAGTACGCCATGTTCTCTGTGGCCCTGCGTGAGTTGCTGGATCTGGCCCAGAGCACCATGCATCAGCCTCATGCGGAGGTGGAAGTGCAGACCAACTGAGTATTGCTTTGGGATGCGTATTCCCGTTCAATCGCCGGACGGGAATCATCAAACGGAGTGGGATAATGGGTCAGCTTGACCATCTTCTGGAAAAAAACCGGGCCTGGGCAGACGGTATCAAGGCCCAGGATCCGCAGTTTTTTACCCGCCTGTCGAATCAGCAGGCACCGGAATACCTGTGGATTGGTTGCGCAGACAGCCGCGTGCCCGCCAACCAGATCGTCGATCTTCTGCCGGGGGAGCTTTTTGTTCACCGGAACGTGGCCAACGTGGTTGTCCACACGGATTTTAACTGTCTGTCGGTACTGCAGTTCGCCATCGAAGTATTGAAGGTCAAACATGTCCTGGTGGTTGGCCACTATGGCTGTGGCGGCGTCAGGGCGGCATTGCTCAATGAAGGATTTGGACTGATCAGCAACTGGCTTCGACACGTTCAGGATGTCCGTGACCGGCATCAGCAAGTACTCGATGCCCTGCCGGGCGTTCAGGATCGGGTCGACCGTCTGTGCGAACTCAACGTGGTTGAGCAGGTGGGGCATGTTTGCCAGAACAGCATTGTTCAGGAAGCCTGGCGGCGGGGTCAGCCGCTCACGGTTCATGGCTTTGTCTACGATGTCTCGGATGGGGTTCTGCGGGATATGGGGTTGTCGGTAGCCTGCGAGGAAGATCGTGAGCGGGTACGGCAGAACAGCATCGATGAGCTGGTTCAGAGGCCGGTACGCTCTGGACGCCAGAAAATCATGCAGTGAAGAATGTAAAATTGCGTCAAAAATTCGTGAAGGGCGTCACTTCCTGACCCTCGGCGTCATCACAGTTGGTCACCTCCTGCTTTGCTAGAGTAGATACTGCAGTAAGCGAGGAGTGTGACCATGAAAGAATTGATGCAAAAAGCCCTGACAGTTCTGAACCAGAGGAAAGATGCCACGGCCAGCGCGGAGTCACGGGGTCGGGGGCGGAAATCGTCTGATGCCGGTCAGGCTGAGGACTGGGGTATGTCACCGGAGGACGCCCTGAGGGTTGGAACGGTTGCCCGTTACAAGTGATTGAAGATTTGATGGTATTTCCTCTCTGAAGGCCCTCCGGTCTCCGTCTTTCAAGGGAGACGCGAGGGCTCATTCCGGTTAGCATATCCCGTCTTTGAACTACCCACTCGGGATAAGCCCATCAATGTCATTGCCCAATTCCCATGAAGTCCTGTTGCGAAACCGCCACCTTGTGCAGGGGAGGCTGGCCCTTTTGGGCGTATCCGCTGGTGAGCTGCTGACGGATTTGCCCGCTGGCGGTATGGCAATGAGTGAGCATGCCGGTGTGTGTGCCTCACTCAGCGGGCGCGACGGCTGGCAGATCTGTTTTGGCTACGACGATCCTGCTCTGGCTGCCGATACCTTTGACACACTCGTGGTTTTTCTTCCCAAGGCCCGGGCGGAGCTTGACCTGCGTCTTGCCCTGGCACGCTGGCTGGCAGCACCCCGCGCTCGACTGGTGCTGGTAGGTGAGAAGAAAGAAGGCATTGCCGGGGCCGTGAAACAACTCAAGGCCGTGGCGCCGCAGGCTACCAAGACCGATAGCGCCCGGCATTGCCAGGTCTGGTGTGCTGAGAATATCGAACCTCTTCCAGAATTCTCGCTTCGGGAGTGGATGACCTGGACCGGGATTGACTGCCAGTCGGTTCACCTGGATGTTGCCGGACTGCCCGGTATTTTCAGTCTTGGTGAGCTGGACGACGGTACCCGCTTGCTGATGGAAACGCTGGACAGGGCGCCTCTGCGGTCTGGCCCGGTTCTGGATTTTGCCTGTGGTGCGGGTGTCCTCGGTGCCTGGCTCCATCGCTGGCAAGAGCGGCAGGACCTTCCCCGGCTGACGATCGACGGGATTGATGTTCAGTCCCAGGCCGTTATCTGTGCAAGGGCCACCTATGAGCGCAATGGCGTTTCCGGGCGGATCATGGCTTCGGACGGCCTTCCGGGCATCGAGGGTTCATGGCCCGTTATTCTCAGTAATCCACCCTTTCACTCTGGTGTCAGAACAGACCTGTCGATGACTGAGCGTTTTCTTCGGGAGGTAGTGCGCCATCTGGCGCCGGGTGGTGAGGTGCGCCTGGTGGCGAACAGTTTTCTGCCCTACGAGCCATTGATGAAGCGCTGTATCGGCCCGGTTGAACGATTGCGGGAGAATCAGCGTTTTACCGTTTATCGCGCTTTTCGACGTTCCTGAACGAAAAAAGCCCCTGGGGTGAGGGGCAAGAGGTTCGCGTCCAGAACAACGGAGCCAACCGGAAAAGGGATGTTCAGCGTGAACACCTTCCACGTTAGGGTTAATTTCTAGAATAAACAGCCTAGAATGGCGCTTTTGTGACAAAAGGCCTCCAGCATGCCCGAAATGACAACCGCCCAACTTGATTTCTCCGGAGGCTCACTGATTCTTGCCCGGCCAGGCACTGGTGATCCGACGCTGAGGGCATGGGATGCGGCGGACGAGCTTCTGCTTGAGGAAGCCATTTGCGCGGCGGCAGCCCTGGGTGAGCCCCGTGTTCTGGTGGTGGATGATCAGTTCGGGGCTCTTTCACTGGGGCTGGCAGCGCTCTCTCCGACCGTGGTGGCCGACAGTGCTGTGTTGCCCGCTGCCCTGGCACATAATGCTTCTTTGAATCCGGAAGTCACGCCACCTGAATCTGTTTTCAGCTGGATTAATGCGCCCGAGGGCCCGTTTGACCTGGTGGTATTGAGAATACCCCGCCAGGCCGACTATCTGGCCTGGTTGCTGCGCTGGCTCAATCGCGTGATGGCGGATTCCGGCGTGTTGCTGGCAGGCGGCATGATCAAGCATCTACCGGCAAGAAGCGTTGATGTGTTCGCCGAAGCTGTACGGACAGAGCAGGTGCTGCCGGCGCGAAAGAAAGCGCGGGTGATTCGATGTAACAGGGGCGCTGCGACTCTCGCGGATTGGTCAGCGACCTGGAAAGGTTACCGATTGGGCGACCGAAAAGGTGATGTGGGCATAGAGGCATTGCCGGCGGTGTTTGCCCGGGAAAAGCTGGATATCGGCACCCGCCTGATGTTGCCACATGTGGTCAACGAGGTGTCGACGGCCAGGGCTGGCGATTCGGTGCTTGATCTGGCCTGCGGTAACGGCGTATTGGGCCTGGCGGCGCTGTCGGAGCGACGGGATCTGCAGTTGGTTTTCAGCGATGTTTCAAGCCAGGCCGTGCTCAGTGCCCGTCGTAATGTTGAAAAAGCCTTTCCGGATGCCAAAGCCGCTTTCTCCCATCGCGATGGTATTGAGTCCGATCCGGGAGCCTTTGATCTGATACTACTGAACCCGCCGTTCCACGAGGGTGGTGTGGTCGGTGATCACATCGCACTTCGGTTATTCGAGCAGGCGTCGCAACACCTGAGGCCGGGCGGTCGCCTGCTCCTGGTAGGAAATCGACACCTTGGCTATCACCGAAGCCTGCGCCGGTACTTTTCGTCAGTGGAGCAGCTGGACGCCAGCCCCAAGTTCGTGGTGTTTCGGGCTGGCAACCGCTGAATAACCTGTCAGATTACAATGTTGGCGCCGGGCGGTCATACCCGAGCCGGGCCAGGGTATCCACGATGGTCTGGGTCTGGCTGTCTATTTCAATATTCACCCGCTGGCCCTCTTCACAGGACCCAAAGGTTGTGGCCCGCAGCGTCTCCGGGATCAGATGGATGTTGAACCGGTTGCCCCGTACCTCGCCAATAGTCAGGCTGGCGCCATTGATGGCGATGTAGCCTTTGGGGAAGATGTAGCGGGCCCATTCCTCGGGCACCTCAAACCATAGCGTGACGTTGTTTTCCGTACGCCGTATTTCGACAATGTTGGCCGCCGTATGTATATGGCCAGAAAGCAGGTGGCCACCAATTTCATCCCCAATGCGGGCGGCGCGCTCGAAATTCACCTGGTCCCCGGTAGTCAGCTCACCCAGCGTGGTAAGTCTCAGGGTTTCCTGCATGGCATCGAAATAGAGCACGCTGTCTTCCTGGCGTGTGACGGTCAGGCAGGTTCCGTTGATTGCCACCGAGGCGCCGATGGAAACGCCATCTGCCTTTTCTGCGGGGAGGCGAATGGCAAAAGTGCTGAGCCCGGGCTCTGCGGTGACGTCTTCAATGGTTGCAATGCCCTGGACAATGCCTGTGAACATAAGCCTGACCTCATTCAATGTGGTATGGGGCGCCTTTCCGGCAGGTGCGCCAAGGATAGCGAGCGGGCTGACTGATGCCAAGGCCCGACTGATGTCGGTATACCGGGGTAAACATTCAAGTATCCTGCATCATGGTCGATACCCTTCATAACCCCTGAATTCGGACAATCTGCCATGGCTGAAAATCAGAGTAAGGCCGCCACCCGGGCAAACAGTCCGGCGCAGGCCCCCGTGCTGCGCCCTGGTCGGGCGGCCGATCCTGTGCCCGTCCCCGTGGCCCCTGGCGACCAGACTCCGGCGACGGTTCCAGCCAATCCGGCGGCGGAATCGGCACCGACCGGTCAGGCGCCAGAGACCAGTTCCGAATCCGAACCATCGGCTGATAGGGGAGAGTCCCGGGACACCGACAGTGGCAAGCCGGAAAGGGTGCTGGCGGAATCCCGCCAGCGCAAGCTCAGGCTGATGCTGCGCCAGTGCGACCGGGTCCTGTTAATGGATTTCGACTTGCTGGCGATGAACGGCTGGCCGGACAACTACACGATGGCCGAGGCGCGCCGGAGTCGGGACCTGTGGCTGTTCAGTGCGTTGATTGCGGCGGCTGTCTTTCTGAGCGGATTAACCGGGTTTGTGCCAGCCTGGATAGCTGGTGGTGGCTTCGGCGCCTTTGTCATCATTCTGTTGTTGGGAGTGCCTGCCGTACGCAGAATCTACACCACCAAACCCTCCTACCTTGATCTGATAATAACTCGCCAGCGGATGCTCCGTGAGGCAAGGCAACACGTCGCCCACCTGGAGGGGTCGGATGGCCTTATCTGGCAATGTGCGCGGATGGCGGATTTTAACCCGGCGCTGAAAAATACCCGGTTCAGTCACCTTCTGAGGTTGTCAGAGAGTCGCAGTCTGTCCCGGCAATTGACCCGCCGAGAGCACGTGCGTCTTTATCTGATTTGTCTGCTGGAAGCAGAGAAGGCGTACAGCCGCGTCCAGAAAGCATTTTTCGAGGGTAACCAGGAAGCCCTTGACCGGGGCTGGGAGGAAGTAGCGGCAGAGCCTGAGCCCAGAACTTGACACAAGTGCACTTCAAACGTATGTTTCAAACAGACGTTTGCTAGAGGCATTGATAACAAAATGGCGCAGTCTGATACCGTTGACCGGATTCTCGATGCAGCCGAAGAGCTGTTCGCCGACCGGGGTTTCTCGGAAACCTCGCTCAGGATGATTACCAGTAAGGCTAAAGTAAATCTGGCCGCTGTCAATTACCACTTTGGCTCAAAGAACGCCCTGATCCATGCCGTATTTGCGCGCTTTCTGACGCCGTTTTCCGCGACACTGGAAAACGCCTTCGACGAGCTCGAAGAGCGGTGTGACGGCAAACCGCCAACGCTGAATCAAACGCTATGGGCACTTACGGAAAGCGCGGTGCGCATGCCCCAGCGTAACGAGAAGGGTATCTCCATCTTCATGCGCCTGCTCGGGCTTGCCTACACCCAGTCCCAGGGGCATTTGCGCAAGTTCCTGGAACAGGAATACAGCGAGCCTTTCAGCCGTTTCATGCGGCTGCTCAAGGAGGCGACCCCGCAGCTATCCTCTGTTGACCGTTACTGGCGCATCCAGTTCATGCTCGGGGCAACGGCGTTCACCATGTCCAGCAGCGATGCCCTGAGGGACATCCTGCAGAACAAGCTGGGTGTGGAAACCACGATCCAAGAAATTGCTGCCCGCCTGGTTCCCTTCCTGGCTGCCGGGATGCAGGCGGAAGACGCCATGCTGATTCCGCCGGTCGGCAGCAAGGTCTCGGTTGCCTGAGTTCCTCTCTCTCGGTTAGGCTTCCCCTCTGAACCTCCGAGGGAGCCTGGCCGGTTTTGACGCATCCCGCATCCGTCCGCATCGACATTGATCTGCCCCTTCAGCGCCTCCGGCTTGAAACCGGAGGCGGTGAGCTTATTGCATCCTATCCGGTTTCCACTGCGCTGAATGGCGCGGGTGAGAGCGATGGCAGTGGCTGTACGCCCCGGGGAGAGCATTATATCCGGGCCTGTATTGGCGCCGGACTTCCGGCCGGAACTGTCTTCCGGGCCCGGCGCCCCACCGGCGAAATCTACAGCGCCGAACTTGCCCGGCGGCACCCTGACCGCGACTGGATCCTGAGTCGGATTCTCTGGTTGTGTGGCCGCGAATGGGGCAAAAACAGGGGGCCGGGTGTCGATACTTTCCGCCGCTTCATATACATTCACGGCACGCCGGACAGCGAGCCTATGGGAATACCGCTGTCCCACGGCTGTGTGCGGATGCGCAATGAAGACATTGTTGATCTTTTTGATCGCGTTGTGCCGGGAACGGTCGTTTCCATTCGATAAACCTTTCGAGACCAGAGGGATCCGATGATCGGGGATGTTATGGCCATGGTGAGTGGCTGGATCGAGAATTTCGGGCTGCTGTCTGAAGCCTGGCGTGTCGGGATTGTCGTATTTGCGCTGGTGTTCGCAACGGCCGCGGTGGCGTACATCGCAAGCCACATTATCGTTGCTATCGAGCGCAAGTTCAGCCAGACCAAAAACCTGTGGGACGATGCCTTGTTGCACGCCGCCCGCAAACCGGTCGTGGCCTTTGTCTGGTTGCAAGGCGTCTACTGGGCTGCAGAAGTGGCTCATCGCTACTCGGAAGCGGAGATCTTCAAGGTCAACGATTCGCTTCTGCAGCTCGGGTTTGTCTTCGTTCTGGTATGGGCGGTCCTGAGGCTGATCAAGGAAGCCGAGGGGATTCTGGTATCGCCGCTGAAAATGAAACAGCCCATGGACTACACCACCGTCAACGCGGTGAGCAAGTTGTCCCGGGCGGTGGTTATCATTACCGCGGTGCTGATTGCGATGCAGTCCATGGGCTACAGCATTTCCGGGGTCCTGGCCTTCGGCGGCGTGGGTGGTATTGCAGTCGGCTTCGCCGCGAAGGACCTGTTGGCCAACTTTTTCGGCGGTTTTATTATCCATCTCGACCGACCGTTCAAGGTTGGGGACTGGGTGCGGTCCCCGGACCGAAACATTGAGGGTACGGTTGAGCACATCGGCTGGCGTCTGACCACCATCCGTACCTTCGACAAACGTCCGCTTTATGTGCCCAATGCTGCGTTTACCACCATCGCAGTGGAAAACCCCTCACGCATGACCAACCGCAGGATCTACGAGACGATTGGCATCCGGTATGCCGATGTCGGGCAGATGGCAACCATCGTCGACGACATCAAGGCCATGCTGCAGCAGCATGAGGACATCGACAGCGATCAGACCCTGATTGTGAACTTCCTGGCGTTCAACGCGTCGTCTCTGGATATCATGGTGTACACCTTCACCAAGACCACCCAGTGGGTGCAGTTCCACGAGGTGAAGCAGGATGTATTGCTGAAAATCAGCGACATTATCGAGGGTTACGGTGCCGAAGTGGCCTTCCCGACCCGAACTCTGCATCTTCCGGACGGCGTCCGGCTATCCGGATCGCAGTCCGCGGGAGCCTCGGACAAGAGCGAGGCGGATTCTTCCGGCAAGAGCGCCGAGACATTGCAGAACCGTCAGACAACCGGAGATTTGGAAGACTCAGGAGATTCAGAATGACGTCACCGGAGAAAATGCACCCTGTTGGCATCATTGGCGGCACCGGCCTCACCACTCTGTCAGGCCTTGAGATTACCGGTGAGAAGCCGGTCAGGACATCCTGGGGCGTTCCATCCGCGCCCCTCGTTGAGGGCCACTTGGGGGATCAGCCGGTCATCTTCCTGTCGCGCCATGGTAACCCCCATCGTATTCCACCCCACCAGGTGAACTATCGGGCCAATTTGCGGGCCCTCTACGAAGCCGGGGTCCGAACGGTGATCGGGGTTAACGCTGTGGGTGGGATTCACCCGGATATGGGGCCTGCCCATGTGGTTATTCCCGACCAGATTATTGACTACACCTGGGGGCGTGCCAGCACCTTTTACGAGGGCGATCTGGACTCGGTAACCCACATTGATTTCACCTGGCCCTACGACGAGAGCGCGCGGCAGATCCTGATTGATGCCGCCGGAGCAGAAAACGTCCCGTTTTCCGGTTTCGGAGTGTATGGCGCAACCCAGGGCCCGAGGCTGGAAACCGCGGCTGAAATCATCCGGATGGAGCGGGACGGCTGCGACCTGGTAGGAATGACCGGTATGCCGGAAGCCGCGCTGGCGGCGGAACTTGGAATGCGTTACGTCTGTCTGGGTTTGGTGGTGAACTGGGCGGCTGGAAAATCCGACCATATCATCACCATGGAAGAAATTGAGGCGGCCATCGAGCAGGGAATGTCCGGGGTCAAGCGGATCCTCGAAGTCTCGATGGCTGGCCTTGGGGTGCTTACTCCGTTGCCTCAATCTTCTTGAAAAACACCAGCACGCCGATCGTGGGGGAATCGAGGAAGTGGATTTCCTCACTGCGCATCCGGCGGGTTTCCCGAATCCAGGTCAACAATTCCAGGGGCGCGGGTTCAGCCAGAACAGGTAGTTGCTGACCGGCTGTTTCTCCGGTTGCTGCTGACATTGGGGCGGAGTCACTTGCTCCGGATGCGTCCGGAGCGGGGGGTGTTTCTTCAGAGAGCTCGGTCGCAGCCTCTACAGGCGGCTCCGATGTCTCTTCTGCCAGTTGCCAGTGGTTCAGATGCACATTGACGTGCAAATAGCGTTGCCGGTCGATGGTGATGTGTCCCTCAACCTCCCGGGTGCGAGCCTCATTCAGCCAGTCACCTGCTTCAACCCGCAAGGGTGTCCCCTCGTAATCTGGTGGAAACGCCTCGTACCAACCGGCAGCCACAAGCACACGGTAACGGCCACTGCGTTCGAGTCTGGCGGCGGCACTGGCAAGATGGAGATCCTTTCGGGGCGCCAATTCCAGTGTGGTTTCCGTGGTGCCATTCTCCAGCGATGACCAGAGAACCTCTTCGGTCTCAAGGGGCGGCTCTACCGAGCGATCAGACATCCGTTCGTTCACAGCTTCCGGCTCTACGATCCGCTCAAGAATGACAAACTCCGCCCGGTAGTAGTCATCCGGAACCGGCGTGCCGGGCTCAAGAGGCAAGGTTGCCCTGTCAAGCTGCTGTGCGGCGCCTGTTAGAGAAAAGCTCAGAAGCAGAGCTGCCAGGATGGCCCGGGTCGGGTATCGGCACCAGCGAATTCCATCAATTTGCAAGGGTCGTACTCCACTTGTTGGTCGGCCGTTCATGAGCCGGACGCGTCATTTTTTGCTGGCTCCAGCTCGCCAAGCATCCGGGAAATGCCGTCGAGTTTACCACCGGTTGTGGCATCCTTCAGCCGAAAACGGAAGCTGTTGGCGCCTTCGAGCCGGTACTGGTCAGGTGCGGATTGCACTTTTTTAACCAGAACCAGCGGATCCACCGGTGTCGAGCTGCCAAACTCGATCCGCGCCCACTCCTTGCCGGCATCGACTTTCACGATGCCCAGGGCTTCTGCACGCAATCGAAGCTCGGTCTGGCGGATCAGGTTTTTGGCCGGATCCGGTAATAATCCGAACCGATCGATCATTTCAACCTGAAGTTCTTTTAATGCTTCCGGGCTGTCCACGCTGGCAATCCGTTTGTAGAGCATCAGGCGGTTATGGACATCCGGCAGATAATCCTCGGGGATCAGAGCCGGGATTCTCAGGTTCATTTCGGTGCCGTGGCTAAGTGGCAGGTCGGCATTCGGGGTTCGGCCCTCGCGAATGGCCTTGACGGCCTCGTCCAGCAGCTGCATGTAAAGGGTGAAGCCGATGCTTTCGATCTGCCCGCTCTGTTCTTCCCCCAATAACTCCCCGGCACCGCGGATTTCCAGGTCGTGAGTGGCCAGCATGAAGCCGGCACCCAGGTCCTGCGCCTCCGAAATCGCATCCAGACGCTTTTTGGCGTCCGCCGTGATGGATTTCGGCGGTGGCGTGAGCAGGTAGGCATAGGCCTGGTGGTGCGAACGGCCGACCCGGCCCCGAAGCTGATGCAGTTGCGCCAGGCCGAACTTGTCTGCCCGCTCGATAATAATGGTGTTGGCGCTGGGAACGTCGATGCCGGTCTCAATGATGGTTGTGCACACCAGCACGTTGAAGCGTTTGTGGTAGAAGTCGGACATGATCTTTTCCAGATCACGCTCTCTCATCTGCCCGTGGGCGACGCCCACCCGCGCTTCCGGAATCAGCGAACGTAGATCCTCTGCCGTCTTCTCGATGGTGGCCACGTCGTTGTGGAGGAAGTAGACCTGACCGCCCCGGAGAATCTCCCGCAGTATGGCTTCCTTGACCATGGCGTTGTCTTTCTGGCGCACAAAAGTTTTCACCGAGAGCCGCCGGGCCGGAGGAGTGGCGATAATCGAGAGATCCCGCAGATGCCCCATGGCCATGTTCAGCGTCCGCGGAATCGGGGTGGCGGTCAGGTTGAGCATGTCCACTTCGGCCCGCAGTGCTTTTAGTCTTTCCTTCTGCTGAACGCCAAAGCGATGCTCTTCGTCGATGATAACCAGGCCAAGATTCTTGAATTTGATGTCGCCCTGTAGCAGTTTGTGGGTGCCGATGACGATGTCGGCCCGGCCGTTCTCCACCGCCTCCAACGCCTTGCTGGTCTGGCCAGCCGTGCGGAACCGGCTGAGCAGCTCGACCTGCACAGGGGTATCCGAGAAACGGTCCCGGAAGGATTCATAATGCTGCTGGGCGAGCAGGGTAGTGGGGACCAGAACCGCCACCTGCTTGCCCGACCAAGTAGCCAGGAACGCCGCGCGCATGGCAACCTCGGTTTTCCCGAAACCGACATCGCCACACACCAGGCGATCCATGGGCTGCTCGCTGGTCATGTCCTCGAACACCGACTGGATAGCAACCTGCTGGTCTGGTGTCTCCTCGAACGGAAAGCCGGCAGCAAAGGCACGATAGGCTTCCTTGGGATCCTCGAAGCTGAAGCCTTTGCGCGCCTCCCGGCGGGCGTACACATCCAGCAGCTCGGCGGCAGTGTCCCGGATCTTCTCAAGGGCTTTCTGTTTCGCTGTGCTCCAGCGGTCCGTCCCGAGTTTGTGCAGCGGCGCGTGTTCGGTGTCATTGCCGGCATAGCGGGAAATCAGGTGCAGGCTGGAGACCGGAACATACAGCTTTGAGCCCCCGGCGTACTCAAGCATCAGGAATTCGCTCGCTTCGCCCTCTACGGTGATGGTCTCCAGGCCCAGGTAACGGCCAACACCGTGGTCGATATGAACCACCGGCGCACCAATCCGCAATTCGGACAGATCCCGGAAGCCGGCATCGTCCGTTTCCGTAGGCTTCTCGCGGCGCCGCCGCTGTAGTACCCGCTCGCCGAACAGGGCGGTCTCGGTGATCAGGGCAACGGAATGCTCGGGCAGAACCAGGCCTTGCTCCATCGGGGCAATGGTGATGGCGACCGAGCTTTCCTTATCGTCGAGAAAAGCCTGCCAGCCGGACAGGGTTTTCAATTCAACACCCTGTTCGCCAAGATTCTCCATCAGCGCCTCGCGCCGACCGGACGATTCGGCGCATATCAGCACGTGGCCGTCGAACTCTCCCAGAAACCGCTTGAGGCGACCGGCAGGGTCTGCGGCCCGACCGTCCATGGCGATATCCGGCAAGGTTGTCGTGGGGCAGTTAACTGATCCCGCGGCATCCTTTGTCTCCGCGGAGACGGTTACCCTCGGGAAGGCCTTCAGTTGTCCGAACAGCTCTTCCTGCTGCAGGAAGAGGAGCTTGGGCGGCAGAATCGGCCGCAGGCGATCGTGACGACGATCTTCGTACCGGTTGCGGGTTTCACTGTCAAAGTGGCTGACCGCATCGTTCAGTCCGTCCGCAGTAAAAACGTGAGTGGCGCCTGGCAGATAGTCAAACAGGGTTGCCGTCTCGTCGAAGAACAGCGGCAGGTAGTACTCAATGCCCGGCGGGGTAATGCCGTGAGTCACGTCCTGGTAGATGGGGGTGTCTTTGTCGGCATCCGGGAACTGCTCGAACCAGCGGCTGCGGAATCCGGAGCGCGCCTCTTTGTGCCAGGGGAATTCAAAGGCGGGCAGCAGTTCGATGCGTTCGATCCGGTCGATTGAGCGCTGAGTCTCGGGGTCGAAAGTCCGGAGCGTTTCGATCTCATCATCGAATAGGTCAATCCGATAGGGCTGGCTGGCGCCCATGGGGAAAATGTCCAGTATGGCGCCCCGGACCGCGTATTCGCCGTGCTCGTAGACGTTCTCGGCATGCCGGTAGCCTGCCGCCTCAAGCTGCATTCGCCAGCTCTTGATATCCAGGGACTGTCCCACTTCCAGAAGCAGGGTGTTGCCCTGGAGGTAATTTACTGGCGGCAGCCTGTGCATCAGCGTGCGTGCAGGAACCACGAGAACCCCATGGCTGGTTGCGGGCAGGCGGTGCAGGGTCCGGATTCGCCGGGAAATAATGTCCTGGTGGGGCGAAAACAGATCGTAGGGCAGGGTTTCCCAGTCGGGCAGCGACAGCAGTTCCAGCCCGTCGTCGCTGACCGCCGGGCCGTCTTCTTCCGGGGGTAGCCCCAGGAAGAAGCGCATGGCCTGCTCAAGCCGGATGGCATCGGCGGTGCTGCGGGTAATGACCAGGGTCAGACCCTTGTGCGCGCGCGCACTTTCGCAGATGGCCAGCGCCTCACTGCTGCCGTGCAGTTGACCCCATGTTCGGTGATCGGCCGGCCGAGACGGAAATTCGGGGGCAATCAGGGGGAGGGGTGACGGGCGTGTGCTGGCACCTTGGCTCATGGGCGGTCAGGTTCTCCTGCTGTGGATGTCCGGGAGCGGTGAGGCGCGTATTCTAACGCTCGCGCCCCTCACTGTCATGGCGCCGGCGCCATGGTCGGCGTTTGCGTTATTAGCCGGCGCGACCTATACGAAGGTCATGGCCCGCCGTATTTGCGGTCGACCGGATTAAATTGGATAATGTGCGCCCCAATTTCCAAGTGCCAATTGCAGAGGTCCAAGCGTGAGTCACGAACAGATCAATCAGCACCTGTCCAACTGGACAGAAAGAGAATCCACCGCGGAAGCCATGATTCCGCTGATCGGCCGCCTCTACCGCAAAAACAATGTGGTTACTTCTGTATACGGCCGCGCCATCATCAACCAGTCGGTTATCGATATCATCCGTGCCCACCGATTTGTGCGCCAGGTTGAAGACAGCGAGCTTTCTGTTCACGACACCCTGCCGATCCTCCAGGCCATGGACAAACTTGAACTCGGTCGTGCCCACGTGGATATCGGCAAGCTGGCGGTCAAGTTCAAAGAGGAAGGCGGCGACCTGACCGAATTCCTGAAGCGTGAAATCGGCCCGGTTGTGGGGCAGTACGCTGCCCAGTCCGAGGAAGATGCCAACAATGACACCAAAGACGTCGTTCTGTACGGTTTTGGCCGGATTGGTCGTCTGCTGGCTCGTATCCTGATCGAGAAGGCCGGGGGTGGCAACAACCTGCGTCTGCGTGCGATTGTGGTTCGCCAGGGCGGTGCGGAAAATGATCTCGAGAAGCGCGCCAGTCTGCTTCGCCGTGATTCCGTGCACGGTCCGTTCGATGGCACCATTGCCGTTGATGAGAAGGAATCCGCCCTGATTGCCAACGGCAACTATATCAAGGTTATCTACTCTGATGGGCCGGACAAGGTGGATTACACGGATTACGGCATCAACAACGCCATCGTGATCGACAACACCGGTAAGTGGCGTGATGAAGCCGGTCTTGGCCTGCACCTGAAATCAAAAGGCGTCAGCCGCGTTATCCTGACGGCGCCGGGTAAGGGCGATATCAAGAACATCGTTTATGGTATCAACAACGACTGGATTACTGACGAAGACAGGATCCTGTCAGCCGCCTCCTGTACCACCAATGCCATCACACCGGTATTGAAGGCGATTGAAGACGAATACGGCATCGAAGATGGTCACGTGGAGACGGTGCACTCCTACACCAACGACCAGAACCTGATCGATAACTACCACAAGGGCAGCCGCCGCGGGCGCAGCGCCGCCCTGAACATGGTAATTACCGAGACGGGGGCCGCCAAGGCTGTCTCCAAGGCGCTGCCGGTTCTGAAGGGCAAGCTGACCGGTAATGCGATCCGGGTGCCAACGCCGAACGTGTCCATGGCGATCCTGAATCTCAACCTCAAGAAAGACGTTGATGTGGAAGGTGTTAACGAATACCTGCGGGATATGGCGCTGCACTCGGAGCTGCAGAAGCAGATCGACTTCGTGAACTCTCCGGAAGTGGTTTCCACCGACTTTGTCGGTTCCCGCCATGCCGGCATCGTTGATGCCCAGGCAACCATCACCAGTGGCAAGCGTCTGATCCTGTATGTTTGGTACGACAACGAGTTCGGCTACAGCGCGCAGGTGATTCGTGTGGTCAACCAGATGGCCGGCGTAAATTACCCGATCTTCCCCAAACGTGCGAGAGACTGAGCGAATCGCGCCGATCTGGTGAAGTAATGGTGTTCAGAACCCCGATAGCGATTGCTGTCGGGGTTTTTTGTTTTTACGGTCAGCTAAACGACTGGTTTGGCTGTCGACGCACAACCGGTTCCGGTTTCTGGTGGAAATAGGGTTCCTTAATCTCTATAATTGGCGCGATTTTGGGTACGTCTGGCACTCCGTTTCTCATGGTTTTTCTGGGCCGCAGGTGTCGGGCGTTACGAATCCATTGAAAAGTTTCTGATGATTGGATGAGGCTAATGATCAAGATCAAAAAAGGCCTGGATCTTCCCATCAGCGGCGCTCCCGAACAGACCATTACAGACGGCAAACCCGTTCGCCACGTTGCGTTGATCGGTTTTGACTATATCGGCATGAAGCCGACGATGGCTGTGAAAGAGGGGGACCGTGTCAAGCGCGGTACGCTGCTGTTCACGGACAAGAAGACCGAGGGCGTTCGTTATACTTCACCCGCCGCGGGCGTTGTGAAAGAGATCAACCGTGGTGAGCGTCGGGTATTCCAGTCGATCGTTATCGAAGTCGATGGCGATGAGGCTGAGACCTTTGCGCGCTACAGCGAAGCGGATCTTGCCGGCCTGGAACGCCAGCAGGTAGTCGATAATCTGGTGGAATCCGGGCTCTGGACTGCGTTCAAGACGCGTCCGTACAGCAAGGTTCCGGAGATTGATTCCGCTCCCCACTCAATTTTCGTGTCGGTCATGGATACCAACCCGCTGGCAGCGGACCCGACGGTCATCATTGGCGAAAACAGCCAGGCGTTCGAGAAAGGCCTTGAGATCCTTACCAAACTGACCACCGGCAAGGTGTTTGTCACTGGCAAGCCAGGATCCAACGTCGCTGTTCCCAGGTCCGACGCCGTTGAGGTGCACCAGTTCGATGGCAAGCATCCGGCCGGCAACGTGGGAACCCATATCCATCACCTGGATCCGGTTTCTGGCAGCAAGACGGTCTGGAGTATCAATTATCAGGACGTTATCGACATTGCCAAGCTGTTTGAATCCGGTGAAGTCCCTGTTGAGCGTGTCGTGGCGATCGGTGGCCCCAAGGCCCTGAAACCCCGTCTCGTGCGTACTCGTCTGGGTGCCAGTCTTGAGGAGCTTCTCGACGGTGAAGTTGCCACAGATTGCGAGATCCGGGCGATTTCCGGCTCCGTGTTCGGCGGTCGCCGTGGCGATGGTCCCTGCGCCTATCTTGGCCGGTTTGCCAATCAGGTGTCCGTGCTTGAGGAAGGTAACAAGCGCGAGTTCATGGGCTGGCTGTCGCCGGGTGCGAACAAGTTCTCCGTCATGAATATTTACCTGTCCAAGCTGGTCGGTGGCAAACGGTTCGATATGACCACCACCACCAATGGCAGCGAGCGGGCGATGGTGCCGGTGGGTGTTTACGAAAAGATCATGCCGCTGGACATTCTGCCCACGCAGTTGCTGCGTTCCCTGATTGTCGGCGACACAGAGATGGCACAGAAGCTTGGCGCACTGGAGTTGGATGAAGAAGATCTGGCGCTGTGCACCTTTGTGTGCCCCGGCAAATATGAATATGGTCCGATTCTCCGCGAGAACCTGACCCGAATCGAGATCGAGGGCTAATACGATGGCTATCAGACAGTTTCTCGATGGAATCGAGCATCACTTTGAAAAGGGTGGCAAGTACGAGCGCTGGTATGCGCTTTACGAGGCGGTGGATACTATTTTCTACTCGCCGGCGAGTGTCACCTCCACCACCGCCCATGTGCGTGACGGGATTGACCTCAAGCGCATCATGATCACGGTTTGGTTGTGCACCTTCCCGGCAATGTTCTTCGGAATGTGGAACATCGGCTACCAGGCCAACAGTTTCCTGGCGTCCAACCCGGATGCCATGATTGCTGACGGCGGCCTGCGGACTGCCTTTATCCAGGCACTTGCCATCACCGGTTCCGGTGCGGGCGTATGGGACAACTTCGTTTACGGCATGGCGTACTTCGTGCCCATTTACTTCGTGACCTTCGTGGTCGGTGGTTTCTGGGAAGTGCTGTTTGCCACCGTGCGCCGTCACGAAGTGAACGAGGGTTTCTTTGTCACATCGGTCCTGTTTGCACTGATCTGCCCGCCCACCATTCCTCTCTGGCAGGTGGCCCTGGGCATCACCTTCGGCGTCGTGATCGGCAAGGAAGTGTTCGGCGGTACCGGCAAGAACTTCCTGAACCCGGCCCTGACCGGTCGTGCCTTCCTGTACTTCGCCTATCCGGCGCAGATTTCCGGCGACACCGTCTGGACTGCGGTTGACGGCTTCAGTGGCGCCACGGCGCTGAGCTGGGCCGCCAGTGGTGGTCTGGAAGCTCTGGAAGCTCAAATTGGCTGGATGAGCGCCTTCATGGGCACCATTCAGGGCTCGATGGGTGAGACCTCGACACTGGCCATTCTGATTGGTGGCCTGATCCTGTTGGGGATGAAGATTGCCTCCTATCGCATCGTCGGAGGTGTGTTGATCGGTATGATCGGCATGTCGCTGCTGCTAAACATCATAGGTTCCGAGACCAATCCGATGTTCGCGGTTCCGGCGCATTGGCATCTGGTCATGGGCGGGTTTGCCTTTGGCATGATGTTCATGGCGACGGATCCGGTGTCCGCCGCGATGACTGACACGGGTCGCTGGTGTTTCGGTATTCTGGTAGGCGTGATGACTGTGCTGATCCGCGTGATCAATCCGGCGTTCCCGGAAGGCATCATGCTTGCCATCCTGTTCGCAAACCTGTTCGCGCCATTGATGGACCATTACGTGGTTCAGGCCAACATCAAACGGAGGCTTGCTCGTGGCTAAAGCTAAAGAAACCGTCTCCCGCACGCTGATCGTTGCGCTGGTGCTGAGTATCGTGTTCTCTGTCGTGGTATCCACCGCGGCGGTCATGCTCAGACCTGCCCAGGTCAAGAATCAGCATCTTGATATGACAACGAACATTCTCTCTGCCGCAGGTATGCTGGATCAAGGCGATACTGCAGAGCAGATTTTGCAGAAATTCGAGAGTTTCGATGTTCGCCTGGTGGATTTGGATACTGGTAAATTTGTAAAGCCTTCCGCCGTTGGTGTTGCTGAGCCCATGAAATATGATATGTACAAGGCTGCCTCGGACCCTCAGTTGTCTACGGATATTCCTTCCTCGGAAGACAAGGCTGGCATCAAGCGCCGGCCGAATGTTGCCAGGGTGTATACGCTGAGCGAGAACGGAGAGCTAGTGCGTGTGGTACTGCCAATTCATGGTTATGGCCTCTGGTCTACATTGTATGGCTTCATTTCGCTGGAAGGTGATTTGAACACCATTGAAGGGCTTGGCTTTTACTCCCACGCCGAAACTCCGGGCCTCGGTGGGGAGGTAGACAATCCACGCTGGAAGTCGCAGTGGGTGGGGAAGAAAGTTTATGATGGTGATCGCACTGAACCGCAGATCAAACTGGTTAAAGGTGGCGTAAACGTTGATGCAAAAAAAAGGCAGCATAAAGTGGATGCTCTGTCCGGGGCAACGTTGACCAGTCGCGGCGTTGAGCAACTGGTTAACTACTGGATGGGCGACCGCGGATACGCGCCGTTCCTGCAAAAACTTCGTGAAGGGGAGGTCTGATCATGGCAGATGCATCAGCCAAACAGGTTCTCTTCGAACCGATCTTCAGCAATAACCCGATTGCCCTGCAGATCCTGGGCATCTGTTCAGCGCTGGCGGTTACCACCAGCATGAACGTTACACTTGTTATGTGCGCGGCGGTTATTGCCGTTACCGCATTTTCCAACCTGGCCGTGTCCCTGGTACGCACCCAGATTCCGGGCAGTATCCGGATCATCGTGCAGATGACCATTATCGCCTCCCTGGTAATCGTGGTTGACCAGGTGCTCAAGGCCTATGCCTACGAGATTTCCAAGCAGCTCTCAGTGTTCGTTGGTCTGATTATCACCAACTGCATCGTTATGGGCCGCGCGGAAGGCTTTGCCATGAAGAACGGCCCCTGGCTGAGCTTCCTGGACGGCGTTGGTAACGGTCTGGGCTACTCGGTACTCCTGATCTTCGTTGCCTTCTTCCGTGAATTGCTGGGCGCCGGCTCACTGTTCGGTGTCTCCCTGATGCCGGTGGTGAACGAAGGTGGCTGGTACATTCCTAACGGCTTGTTGCTGCTGCCGCCGAGTGCGTTCTTTATTATCGGCCTGGCGATCTGGGGTCTGCGGACCTGGAAGCCGGAGCAGGTTGAAGAGCCGGACTATAAAATGTCTCGCCATGTCGCCAAGGAGGCCTTCTGATGGAGCATTATATCAGCTTGATTCTGAAGGCTGTTTTTGTTGAAAACATGGCGCTGGCCTTCTTCCTGGGGATGTGTACCTTCCTGGCCATCTCCAAGAAGATCGAGGCCGCAACCGGTCTTGGCATTGCCGTGGTGGTCGTGCTGACGGTCACCGTTCCGGTGAACAACCTTCTGTACAACAGCGTTCTGCGCGAAGGCGCCCTGGATTGGGCTGGCCTGCCGAACGTAGACCTGAGCTTTCTCGGATTGCTGACGTATATCGGGGTAATCGCGGCGATTGTTCAGATCATGGAAATGGTACTGGACAAGTATATCCCGGCGCTCTATGCCGCTCTGGGTGTGTTCCTGCCACTGATTACAGTGAACTGCGCCATTCTGGGTGCCTCGCTGTTCATGGTGGAGCGTGACTACACCTTCGGCGAGAGTGTGGTGTATGGCTTCGGCGCCGGCCTTGGCTGGGCCCTGGCGATCATTGCCCTGGCGGGTATCCGCGAGAAGCTGAAGTACAGTGACGTTCCGGAAGGCCTGCGTGGCCTGGGTATCACCTTCATTACTGTTGGTCTGATGTCCCTGGGCTTCATGTCCTTCTCCGGTATCTCACTGTAATTCACCCGGTGATTCGGTTTAACGAAAAGGCGAGACCATGAATACAGAAATTATTCTCGGCGTGGTCATGTTCACCGTTATCGTTCTGGCCCTGGTCGCAGTGATTCTTGCGGCCCGGTCCAGGCTGGTAAGCACCGGTGATGTGACCATTGAGATCAACGATGATCCAGAACACACGCTGAAGACCGAAGCCGGCGGCAAGCTGCTCGGTACTCTGGCAAACAGTGGTATTTTCCTCTCCTCTGCCTGCGGTGGCGGCGGTACCTGCGCCCAGTGCAAGTGCAAGGTTCTGGAAGGCGGCGGTGCCATGCTGCCAACAGAGAAGACCCACTTCACCAACCGTGAAGAGAAAGAAGGCTGGCGCCTGTCCTGTCAGGTTCCTGTCAAACAGGATATGAAGGTGGAAGTGCCGGAGGAGTTCTTCGGCGTGAAGAAGTGGGAATGTGAGGTTGTCTCCAACCACAACGTGGCTACCTTCATCAAAGAACTCGTACTCAAGCTGCCTGAAGGTGAGGAAGTGGACTTCCGTGCCGGCGGCTATGTTCAGCTTGAGTGCCCTCCCTACGAAATCGACTTCAAGGATTTCGACATCGAGGAAGAGTTCCACGAGGACTGGGACAAGCACAACATCTGGCGCTACAAGGCGGTCAACAAGGAAGAGACCATCCGGGCCTATTCCATGGCGAACTATCCGGAAGAAAAGGGTGTTCTCAAGTTCAATATTCGTATCGCTACGCCGCCTCCGGGCACGGACCATAACCCGGGCATCATGTCGAGCTATGTGTTCAACCTGAAGCCAGGAGACAAGGTGACAGTGATGGGACCGTTCGGTGAGTTCTTCGCCAAGAAGACTGACGCGGAAATGGTCTTCATCGGTGGCGGTGCCGGCATGGCGCCCATGCGTTCCCATATCTTCGATCAGCTCAAGCGCCTGAACTCCAAGCGCAAGATCAGCTTCTGGTATGGTGCGCGTAGTGTTCGCGAGATGTTCTACGTGGAGGATTTCGACGGGCTGCAGGAAGAGAACGACAACTTCGAGTGGCACGTAGCTCTTTCCGATGCACTGCCGGAAGATAACTGGGAAGGCCCCACAGGGTTTATCCACAACGTATTGTACGAGAACTATCTGAAGGACCATCCGGCTCCGGAAGACTGTGAGTACTACATGTGTGGGCCCCCAATCATGAACGCGTCCTGCATCAAGATGCTGAAAGATCTGGGTGTAGAGGATGAAAACATCATGCTGGATGACTTTGGAGGCTAAGCAGTTCTGATGACATTCAGCATTGTACGACCCGCCAGGGTGGCCCTGGCCAGCGCTTTTACAGCGCTGGCCTTTGCCGTTCTGGCGGGTTGTTCGTTTGAGCCAGAGGAAAAAATCTGGGAAATCTCCGGACCTGTCTTCGGCACCAGCTACCACATCAATGTCGTATTGACCGAGGATCAGGAGAGGCTTGAAACTCTGGCCAGCGGTATCGATGAGGTGCTCGAAGGGGTTGATGCGTCAATGTCGACCTGGCGCGAGGATTCGGAGCTGTCCCGTTTCAATCAACGATCCGATCAATCCGAGTGGGTTCCGGTGTCAGCGGACTTGCTCCGTGTTCTTCAGAAGGCTGAAGAGATCTCAACGATGACCGCTGGTGCCTTTGATGTGACCATCGGCCCGGTGGTAAATCTTTGGGGGTTCGGCCCCGAGGCGCGCCCGGAGCAGATTCCGTCAGAAGAATCTCTCTCCAGGGCTCTTGCCGCCACTGGCTTCGAGAAGCTCGAGCTGCGGGTCGATCCGCCCGCCGTGCGTGCGACACCACCGCAATATGTGGATCTGTCGGCTATCGCCAAGGGATACGGTGTAGATGCGGTTGCCCGTTTTCTTGAGAGCGAAGGCGTGGAGGCGTACCTGGTGGAGATTGGCGGAGAGGTTAGCGTCAATGGCCGTAAACCTGATGGCAGCACCTGGCGACTGGCCATAGAACAGCCGATGGCGGAAGGGCGCGCGGTAAACCGCGTGGTGGCGCTGGAATCACGTGCTATGGCAACATCAGGTGATTATCGTAATTATTACGAATCGGAAGGGCGTCGGTATTCCCATACAATAGATCCTGAAACGGGTGAGCCAATTGCTCACAAGCTGGCATCAGTAACCGTTATCGCGGACGATTGTATGACGGCAGATGCTCTGGCAACCGGTTTTAATGTGATGGGCTACGAGCGGGCAAATGAGCTCGCGGTAAGGGAAAATATCCCGGCCTATTTTATTGTCAGGACGGATGAAGGCTTCGAGACGCACCAGACGCCGGCCTTTTCGTCCTACGTGACTCAATGAGGGGAGGGCAACATGGGTACCTTTCTTTTGGTTCTTTTCATCGTGGTTTTGCTGGTTGCAGCCATGTCTATTGGCGTGATCCTCGGGCGCAAGCCCATCAGCGGAACCTGCGGCGGTATTGGCGCGCTTGGTATCAGCCAGTCCTGTGATATCTGCGGTGGTAATACCCAGAAGTGCGAAGAAGAAAACGAACGGTTGGCCAACGAGGGTAAAGAGCCCGAGGCTCTGGCTTACGACGCCAGCAAGGCCAGCAAGCACTGATCTGTTTTTGACAATTACAACCATCTTTTCACGACGTAGATAAGGAGTCACTGCGCGCATGGCAGAACATCATTACGACGTCGTCGTTATCGGCGCCGGTCCGTCCGGCGAAGGCGCGGCGATGAATGCGACGAAACACGGCAAACGTGTCGCGATCATCGAAGACAAGCCTACCGTTGGCGGGAACTGCACCCACTGGGGCACCATTCCTTCCAAGGCGCTGCGCCACTCCGTCAAACAGATCATTACGTTCAACACCAACCAGATGTTCCGGGATATCGGGGAGCCTCGCTGGTTCTCTTTCCCGCGAGTGCTTCAGAATGCCCAGAAGGTCATCGGCAAGCAGGTCAAGCTCCGGACGCAGTTCTACTCTCGCAATCGCGTGGATTTGATAAACGGCCGGGCCTTTTTTGTCGACCAGAACCGCATAGAAGTCCGGGGTAGCAAGTCCTCCGAGACGCTGCACTTCAAGCAGGCGATCATCGCCACCGGTTCCAGGCCCTACCTGCCACCCGATGTGGACTTCCGTCATCACCGTATCTATAACTCCGACACCATCCTGAATCTGTCTCATACCCCCAGAACCCTGATTATCTATGGCGCTGGCGTTATCGGTTCTGAATATGCCTCGATTTTTGCAGGGTTGGGCGTGAAAGTGGATTTGATCAACCCGGGTAGCCGTCTGTTGTCCTTCCTGGATGACGAGATCTCCGACGCCCTGAGTTACCACCTGCGGAATAATGGCGTTCTGGTTCGCCACAACGAGCAGTACGAGTCGGTTGTGGGCGACGACCACGGTGTGGTGTTGTCGCTTCAATCGGGCAAGAAAATCCGTGCGGATGCATTCCTGTGGTGCAATGGTCGCAGCGGGAACACCGAGAAGCTGGGCCTCGAAAATATCGGTCTGGAACCCAATGGCCGTGGGCAACTGGCCGTTGACGAGCACTATCGCACCGAAGTGGACAACATCTACGCGGCGGGCGACGTGATCGGCTGGCCAAGTCTGGCAAGCGCCGCTTATGACCAGGGCCGCTCTGCATCCTCGGATATTGTGGATGACGCATACTTCCGCTTTGTGTCGGATGTGCCGACCGGGATTTACACCATTCCGGAAATCAGTTCCGTCGGCAAAACCGAGCGTGAATTGACCGAAGCCAAGGTGCCCTACGAGGTTGGGCAGGCGTTCTTCAAGGATCTGGCCCGTGCGCAGATCACCGGAGAAGCGGTCGGCATGCTGAAAATCCTGTTTCACCGGGAGACCCGCGAGATTCTGGGTATCCACTGTTTCGGTGACCAGGCAGCAGAAATCGTCCACATCGGCCAGGCGATCATGAACCAGAAAGGAGAGGCCAACTCTCTGAACTACTTCATTAATACCACGTTCAACTACCCGACCATGGCGGAAGCCTACCGGGTTGCGGCATTGAATGGCCTGAACAGAATTTTCTAGGCTGCCTACGAAAAAGGGGCCAGATGAAATCGCTCATCTGACCCCTTTTCGTTTTTCAATCTCCTGGTTTCAGCCTGCTGACACGGCCTCCTGGTTGGCCGACACGCCCTCGTGACTCTGTGGTAACGACAGCGCCGATCTGGCCCGGTTATCGAAAAACATACGGGTGCTTGTCGGGTAATCGGTAATGATGCTGTCCACTCCCATCTCTTCCAGTTGCAACATGTCGTGAATCCGGTTCACCGTCCAGGTGGACACGTGCATGCCCTTTCGATGGGCTTTTTCAACCAGCGCTTTCGAGCAAAGCTTCCAGTTGATGCAGAGATACTCACAGCCGAGTTGGCCCGCAATGCTCAAGGGGCGCGGGAATTTGCGCTCTGCGACCAGGCCGATGCGGATGTTCTTGTTCCGCCGCCGGATCTGTTTCAGAAACCAGGTGTCGGAAGAGGTTATGGCCACCGTCTGATACAGATTGCGTCGCTGTATAACCTCTGTCAGGCGATTGCTGAGAATGTTCAGGCGCTGACGCGTGTCTTTTTTGACTTCCAGTTGCAGGTGTTCGAGGTCGTCGAACCGGTCCAGAAGGTCTTCCAGCGCGGGAATTCCCGTGGGTGTGGGCCAGGAGCTGGTGTTTCTTCGCGCATCCATGGCAGCCAGTTCGGCGGCCGTGTACTGACTGATACTGCCTTTCTGGCTGGTCGTGCGGTCAACCGAAAGATCGTGCACCAATACCGGCTTGCCGTCCTTTGACAATACGAGATCCAGTTCAAAATGCCGGATACCGTGCCGGTAAGCATGCGTAAATCCCGGAAGGGTGTTTTCGGGAGCTTCTCCCTTGGCGCCTCTGTGTCCGTAGACAATCATTCCGCTGCATCATCCTTCAGGCGTTGGTAAATGGCCTGGCGCTTCTTCCAGGTGTCGTGGCAAAGGCGTATGTCTTCGAGGTACGCCGGCAGCTCGTTCATCAGCAGGGCCTGGGGGCCGTCCACCAGGGCTCTTTCCGGCTTGGGGTGGAAATCCACGAGCACCATGTTGGCACCGGCGACGACGCCCTGGGCGGTCGCGTGCATGACATCAAGGATGCCGTCCGGAGACTGCTCGCGGCTGCCCACCGAATGGGAAGGATCCACACAGACTGGCATACGGGTAAGGCGCTTGACCGCCGGCACATGGGCGAAATCCACCATGTTCCGATGGGGCTGGCCGGCTTCGGTTTTCATGCCCCTCAGGCAGAAGATGACATTAGCGTTGCCTTCGCTGGCCAGATACTCGGCAGCGTTGAGGGATTCATTCAGGGTAATCCCGAACCCGCGTTTGAGCAGTACCGGATAGGTACTCTGGCGGCCAATGGCCTTGAGCAGCTCGAAGTTCTGGGTATTGCGGGTGCCCACCTGCAGCATTACACCGGTGGGACGGCCGAGCTTTTCGAGGCAGTTGTCGATTTCCTCAATGTGGCTCTCATGAGTGATCTCCATGGCGATCACCTTGATGCCGTGCTTACCCGCCTTTTCAAACACCCAGGGGAGGCAGCCCTTGCCGTGGCCCTGGAATGAATAGGGGTTGGTGCGCGGCTTGTAGGCGCCCATTCGTGTGCAGACTTCCCCATGGTCTTCCAGGGCCTGCATCATCATGTCGACGTGTTCGGGCACATCAACCGCGCATAGCCCGGCAAAGATGTTCAGATTGGATTGACTGAACTCGACGCCGTTGTAGTTGAAGCCGCTTTGCCGTCGATCGTCCCGGTGGCGTCCAAGAATACGGTAGTCGTCCGAAATGCGTATGGCCCGTTCGACCGCAGGCAGGGCTTCGATCTCTTCCTTGTTCAGGGGCTTGGTGTCCCCGAGAAGATAGATTTCGGTCAGCCTCTGGGTGGCGCCCTGAACCTCATGAACCCGAACCGACACGTTCGGGAGATTCTCGAGGTAGTGCATGGTCTGTCGGTATTCTTCGCTGTCCAGAGCGGTATTCGGATGAAGAATCGCTAGCATGCTGTCTCCTTTTAAGAACCGGCGTCTTGCGCCCGGTGCCGCGCCTGCATGAACTCCCGATGATTAAGATGCAGCAGGTCTGCCATGCGGCGAATAAGGTGTTCTTCGTACTTGTCGATGCGGCCATCCGCAAAGGCCACGCGCCAGATGCTTTCGAGCAGGGCCTGTTTTCCTTCCTGGTCCAGGTACTCGTTGATCTGGCCGGTAAATTCATAGAGCGACGTGGCATCGTCTGCGTGGCTAAGGGCGTCTTCCAGAATTTCCTCGGCTTCGGCCTGGGTTACCTGATGTGCTTTTACTGCGCCATCAACAATGGCCTGCAGTTCGCGCTCGTCTTCATCCTGGTCGACACGGGAAAGCTGAACCATCAATGCCGTGGCAGCCACTGCGAGCTGATGGTTATCGGGCTTCTCGCGTTCAGCTTCCGGTGCCGCAAACAATTTTTTCAGGCGCTCGATCATGATCGGACAGTCCCACTTCTGTGTTTGGTTTGAGGCGCCGCGTCAGGCCGCCCTGGCCAGCTGCCGGACCCGGTTCTCCAGTTCAATCTGGTCGGCTGTGAACCGGCGGATACCATCGGCCAGCTTCTCGGTAGCCATAGCGTCCTCGTTGGATTCCCAGCGGAACAGTTTCTCGTCGATGGTGCCAAACTGATCCGGTGAGCTGGCGGTGTCGGCGACCAGTCGACGCGGCAGATCGCCCAGGTCGTCCTGCAACTCCTGCAGCAGGGTAGGGCTTATGGTCAGGCGGTCACAGCCAGCCAGCATTTCAATTTCGCCGGTGTTCCGGAAACTGGCGCCCATCACCACCGTTTTAAAGCCGTTGGCCTTGTAGTAATTGTAGATACGGGATACCGAAAGCACCCCCGGATCCTCTGCAGCCGGGTAGCTGTCCCGGCCAGTGCTGGCCAGGTGCCAGTCCAGAATTCGACCAACAAAGGGCGAGATCAGGAATGCACCGGCCTGGGCACAGGCGGCGGCCTGAATGAAAGAAAACAGCAACGTCAGGTTGCAGTGAATGCCTTCTTTCTCCAGTTGCTCGGCCGCCCGGATGCCTTCCCAGGTAGAAGCAATCTTGATCAGTACGCGACTGGTGTCGACGCCCTGCTTGTCGTACAGCTCAACCAGGCGGCGGGCGCGCTCAAGCGTACCGGCGGTATCAAAGGACAAACGGGCATCCACCTCCGTCGAAACCACACCGGGAATCAGGTTCAGGATTTCTCGGCCGGCGAGTACGGCCAGCATATCAGTGGCCATGGTCAGCTGCTCGGCGTCTGAGCCGCCATGCCGCCGGGCTTCTGTCACAGCCTTGTCCAGCATCGGCCGGTAAGCGTCAGAAGCGGCAGCTTTGAGTAGCAGGGATGGATTAGTGGTGGCATCTTCCGGCCGCCACTTCGCAATGGCTTCGATATCGCCGGTATCCGCTACCACCGTGGTCATGGTCTTCAGTTGGTCGAGCTTGCTGGTCATTCGTCCTGTCGTCCCGGTTGATCTGTTATTGGTGCGCCCGAATCCCGGGCGCTGGCTATATGCCTACAATAACGGGCCGCTCTGACAGGAACAAGACAACAAAAGGTATGGTGGCAATTGCCTGCGATTAAGCTTCGGCAATCTCCGGCGCCGCCGGTTCACGAACCTTTTCCAGAGCGGTTTCGATCACTTCCAGGCCAGCACCGGATTTATGGGCGTTCTCGCTGATATAGCGACGGAACTGCCGACCGCCAGGTTGGCCGTGGAACAGGCCGAGAAGGTGCCTGGACATGTGAGTCAGGAATACGCCGCGCTCAAGTTCGCTCCCTATGAACGGAAGCATGGCCCGAAGTGCCTGATGCCGGGTTTCTACCGGCGCTGCCTCCCCGAAGAACTCCGGATCGACGCCTGCCAGCAGCCAGGGATTGTGGTACGCCTCCCGACCCAGCATCACGCCGTCGGTATGCCGGAGATGCTCGTGGCACTCATCGAAGGTCTTGATGCCGCCGTTGATGATGATTTCCAGGTGCGGGTATTTCGCTTTCAGCCGGTAGACCCAGTCGTATTTAAGCGGAGGGACTTCCCGGTTTTCCTTGGGGCTCAGGCCTTCAAGAATCGCGATCCGGGCGTGTACGATAAAGGTCCGGCAGCCAGCTTCCGACACTTTTTCCACGAATTCGCAGAGATCGTCCCAGGACTCCCGCCCATCAATACCGATTCGATGCTTCACGGTGACTGGCAGCTCGGTTGCTTCAATCATGGCGCGCACGCCCTCTGCCACCTTGTCCGGATGGCCCATCAGGCAGGCACCGATCATGTTGTTCTGAACACGATCGCTGGGGCAACCGACGTTCAGGTTAACCTCATCGAAGCCGTATTGCTGTGCCAGCCTGGCACAGTGGGCAAGTTCGCCGGCATCGCTGCCACCCAGCTGAAGGGCCAGTGGGTACTCGGCCTCATCGTGGCGCAGAAAGCGCGCGGTGTCGCCATGAATCAGTGCGCCGGTGGTGACCATCTCGGTGTAGAGCAGGGTATGCCGGCTAAGCTGGCGCGCCAGATAACGGTAGTGACTGGTGGTCCAGTCCATCATCGGGGCCACGCAGAAGCGGCGGGAGGGGCCGGAGTTGTGCAGCAGGGTGTCCTCAGATGGTATTCCAGACATTGCGATACCTGTTGTCGACGAAAAACGGGTGACGAAAAGAACTACGTTGAAACCAAGAGTCGTAGTTTAACAGGCATTGGTTTCCGATTTCCGTAAGGCTTTGGCGAAATCCATAACAGGCTTCAGGCTGCTCGTTTCAAATAGTTGCGGAGAAAATTGAAGTAGATTAGAGCGTCTCGAGTGGAGAACAGCTGGGGCTTGAATCCACCATAGAGTTTGTTGATGTAATTGCCCGGAACCTCGGGAAGCTTCGCCAGAGCCATTGCCCAATCGTCAAACTGGCGATGATCGATTTGCTCGTACTGAATCAGGCGAACATCCTGGTGGCGAGGATCGGCAGTGATGCCAAGGTAAAGTCTGTTGACAGCCTCTTCCTCACCTTCCAAAACCTGCATGAAATTGAACTGATCATAAGCCAGCAGGCCGGTGATGCCGTCCCGCTCGTTTCTTTTGATGGATTCCGCGAGGATGTCGTCTAAATCGGATTCCTGCAGATGCGAAGAAACGCTGCTGAAATAGATAAGCCTGCAAAGTCTGGGCTTCGATGCGTCCATAGCAAAAAACCTCCCTGAAGGAGAAGCACTCCTTCTGCTATGATCTCATGCTTGTTTAACTGTACTCCCATAAAACCCAAGTAAACAACCTTGCCCTGGAGTTTGAACGTATGCCCCTGATGGTGCAGGCTCTGCTGCCGGTATTTATCCTGATCATGCTTGGGCATGTGTTCCGCCGCATTGACTTTCCGGGCGGCGATTTCTGGCCCCAGGCGGAGCGGTTTACCTACTACGTGCTGTTTCCGGCCATGTTGGTCTTCAAGCTGGGGCAGGCCAGGTTGCCGGCTTCCGCTTATGGTGACATTGCATTGCTCATTGGCGCCATGCTGATCGCGATGACGCTGATCCTGGCGATTGCCCAATGGTTCTGGCGCTGGTCCGGCCCGGTTTTTTCTTCGGTTTACCAGGGGGCTATCCGGTTCAATTCCTACGTGGGCCTGGCGGCTGGCGGCATGCTGCTCGGCGATCAGGGCCTGTCCCTCTCGGCGATCGCAGTTGCCATCATGGTGCCGTTGCTGAATCTGCTGTGCATACTGATGTTTTCACTGGTGGCCACGGAAGGGCCGGTGAGGCTGGTGCCAGTATTCAAGGCGATTGTGACCAATCCTCTTATAGTGGGCTCGGTGATTGGCGTGGTCTGGAGTTTCTTCGAAATCGGATTTCATCCGCTGATCGGCGGCATTCTCGAGCCGCTAAGCAATCTGGCGTTGCCGATGGGTTTGATGACGGTTGGCGCCGGGCTTCAGCTCAAGGCCCTCAGAGGCGCTTCACTGCCGTTTATTGTGTCATCGGCGCTGAAGTTGGTCGGATTTCCGCTGATGACTGCGGGGCTGGCCTCGTTGCTGGGTCTTGAGGGAATGATGGTTCAGGTGGTCGTGCTGTTGTCGGCGCTCCCCACGGCCACCTCTGCCTACATTCTGGCTCGACAGCTTGGTGGCGATGCCCCCCTGATGGCGGGCATCATCAGTGGTCAGACCTTGCTGGCCATCGTCACCATACCTTTAATGCTCAGTATTCTCTGGTAGGCACTTGAGCACCGCGTCGACAATGCTGTGCTGGAAGTTGTTGTAACCTTCTGGCGTTGCCGCGATGTCAGTGGCCAGAGGGTCCCAGGTGCTGAAGGTCACGTCCAGGCTCTCGGTGATCGAGCGCCACCACTGCCGGTTGAACTGCGGTTCGGTCAGGAGGCAGGGATGGTTTGCGTTGCGCAGTTTTTCCTGCACTTCCGCGATATGCCGGGCCCCTGGCGACAGCTCCGGGTTCAGTGTCAGAACGCCCTCGAGTTTCAGTTCATAGTGTTCGGCAAATCGGGTAAAGGCGTCGTGATAGGCGAACAGGCTGATTTCGTGCGCCGGTGCAAGGCGGTCCCGGATAGTGGCATCGGTTTCTCGAACGCTGGCTTTGAACTGCTCGAAATTCTCGTTTAACGCGCCAGCGTCAACACCTTTCAGTCCTGAGAGAGCATCCCGGATCGTCCCGGCCATTTCGATGGCCAGTTCGGGATCCAGCCAGATGTGCGGGTCTTCGCCGTCTCCGTGATCATGGCCGTGTCCGTGCCCCTCGTTGTGGTGTTCTTCCTCCTTGGCCTCCTCTTCGTGGGCATGGCCATGGTGATCGTCCGCGTGGTCGTCGTGCGCGTGTTCATCGTGGTTAACTTCCCCGGGTTCGTGCTCGGCATCCATGAGCGCGACCGTTCGACCGCTGAATTCCTGCCCTGCCAGAAGGCGATTAAGGAAGGTTTCCATGTCGGGTCCGACCCAGAAAATCACGTCGGCGTTTTCCAGGGCCCGGCGCTGGGATGGCTTCATGGTGTAATTGTGGGGGCTGGAGCCGGGCGGGACGAGACTCGTTGTCTGCATGTCTTCCGTGGCGATCGAACTGACGATCAGCTCAACCGGTTTGATGGAAGTAACAATACGGGTCTCGGCCTGCAGGGCGCTGTGAAACAAAAGGGTGCCGGCTCCGAGTGCAATAGACAGTGCTTTTCCGGTAACGCGCATGATAAGTGAGATCCTGCGATGCTAATGTGTAATGTTATAATATAACAAACTCGGCCGGGGCCGGCAAAAGAAACTTCTTACTTAGTATTTCTGGTGTGCCCGTTAACTTCCTGATCATGCGAAACCTGACGATGGCCGGTATAATGCCCGCTTTATCAAACGGCCACCGATTTTTCAGGAAGGTTTCATGACTGTACGTACCCGAATTGCTCCGTCACCCACCGGTGACCCACACGTTGGTACCGCCTACGTGGCCCTGTTCAACCTGTGCTTTGCCCGTCAGCACGGCGGCCAGTTCATCCTGCGTATCGAGGATACCGACCAGGCCCGCAGTACCGCGGAATCCGAGCAGGACATTCTCAAGGCGTTGCGCTGGCTCGGTCTGAACTGGGATGAAGGCCCCGATGTAGGTGGCCCCCACGGCCCCTATCGCCAGTCCGAGCGCAAGCACTCCTACCGTCAGTACGCCGAGGATCTGGTGACGGCCGGCCACGCATTTTATTGCTTCCGCACACCGGATGAGCTGGAAGCCATTCGGGAAGAACGCAAGGCCCAGGGTCTGAACCCGGGTATCAAGGGCGATCTGGAGCTGCCTGAGGACGAAGTGAAGCGCCGCCTCGATGCAGGTGAACCATACGTGATTCGTATGAAAGTGCCCGATGAGGGCGTCTGCGAGATTGACGACATGCTTCGGGGCACCATTGAGATCGACTGGGCTCAGGTGGACTGCCAGATTCTGCTCAAGTCCGATGGCATGCCCACTTATCACCTGGCGAATGTGGTTGATGATCACCTGATGGAAATCACACACGTTCTGCGTGGTGAGGAGTGGATCAACTCTGCGCCCAAGCACAAGCTGCTGTATCAGTATTTTGGCTGGGATATGCCGGTACTGTGTCACCTTCCGCTGCTGCGCAACCCGGACAAGAGCAAACTGTCCAAACGCAAGAACCCGACCAGCATCAATTTCTATGAGCGCATGGGCTTTCTGCCGGAGGCCGTCACCAACTACCTGGGGCGCATGGGCTGGTCCATGCCCGACGAGCGGGAAAAGTTCACCCTGGATGAGATGATCGAGAACTTCGACATCCAGCGTGTCTCTCTCGGTGGCCCGGTATTCGATGTGGAGAAGCTTCGCTGGCTGAATGGCCAGTGGTTGCGCGAAGAGCTGACTGAAGAGCAGTTCATGGAGCGCATGCGCCAGTGGTGGTTTAACGAGGACGCCCTGCGTGCTCTGGTGCCTCACATAAAGGGCAGGGCAGAGGTATTCTCGGATGTGGCGCCCATGGCCCAGTTCATGTTCTCCGGCATGCTCAACCTGAAGCCGGAGGACTTTGCCCTTAACAAACTTGAAGAAGCCCAGCTCAAGCGGGTTCTGCAGTTTACGCTCTGGAAGCTTGAAGCCCAGCGCCACTGGAGCAAGGAGACCATCTTCGCGGACATCAAGGCCCTGGCCAAAGCCATGGACCTGAAGATGGGAGATTTCATGTTCTCTATTTTTGTGGCGGTTGCCGGTACACCGAATTCCTGGTCTGTGATGGACTCCATGGCGCTGCTGGGCCCGGACATGACCCGTTCAAGGCTTCGGCATGCCCTGGAAGTGATGGGTGGATTCTCCAAGAAGGAAACCAAGAAGGTGGAAAAAGAATACGCGGCTCTGGGTATTCATTAACCGCTTTGGTGAATTAATAAACGGCTTGAACAGGGATGTTCAGAAAACTGAAAAAAAGTGTGTTTCAGAGGTTGACGCCCATAGGGCGGATCCTTAATATACGCAGCCGTTGAGGGGCCATAGCTCAGCTGGGAGAGCGCAACACTGGCAGTGTTGAGGTCGGCGGTTCGATCCCGCCTGGCTCCACCAATTTCTAGTCCCCTTCGTCTAGTGGCCTAGGACTCCGCCCTTTCACGGCGGCAACAGGGGTTCGAACCCCCTAGGGGACGCCAATACGGCTTGACGGTTTAGTCCACCGGGAAGCCATCAAAAAAACCGCCTTCTGGCGGTTTTTTTGTGTCTGAATGTCGGGTCAGACAACAATGGGGTCAAATGAAATTTCCATCTGACCCCGGATTTATTCAGCGCTCGGCAATGGCACCCTTCCCAACACCCTCATAAGCCTTCACCCGGATGGTGTCTGTCGCGAACTCCACCTTGAGCTTGTCGGCCATGTGGGCGGCAATCAGCTCCACCGTGGTGTCGGTATCCAGCATGTACACGCGATCCTCTGGCAGGGTCAGTGCAAACTCGCCCTGGTTGGCCTCGTATTCGAAGGTCACATAGCGAACGCCGTCTTCGCCAACATGGCGACGCACCACATCCTCCTCGGACCCCACGTAGATATCCCGCCAGAGCTTGGCCCAGCGGCGCTCCAGATCGTAATCGCGGTGGCCGTTCCGGTCGATACGAATCGGTGATCGATGGCCGTGGGCGATGCGCTGGCAGTTGCCCAGGTGTTTCTTAAGGCCGTGGACATAGTGGTAGTAAGCACCATCGATTTCCTCTTCCCGGAGATTGATCTCCACGGAAATCACGTTGGCCGGAAGCACGGCCTTTATTTCCTGTTCCAGCAAAGAGGCCACGGCCGAGGGCACAACCCGGTCGGCGGACAACCAGACAATGGCCTCGTCCGGTGAGCGGTGAATGATCTGGCTGCCGTCCGTGAGAGCCCAGGTAAAAGTGTCTGGCTGCTCCTCACTCCAGGACAGCCCCTGGTAGCCGCGGGGAATCACCAGACGATGGTCAACACGCTCATCGATCACCCGCTTGATGGTGCGTTTTACGTTACTGAAGTCGAACACCATGCCCTGTTCGTCCAGCTCCCCGCCAAGCACCACATCCGCAATCCAGCTTTCACCCACCAGCCCACGGGTCGGGTCCAGGTAGGCAAAATCGATAACGGTCAGGTTGTCTACAAACAGATGGTTCATCAAATTTCCAGGCGGGTGTGGTTGATTGATGGCCGAATTCTAGCAAAAATCACCGAATACAGCAGTCTGGCGGTTGGCCACTGCTTCATTTCTTTTTGCTATCGGACTCATCATTTTAAACCTCGACTCGCACATTGATCAGCAATTTCCGGTACTGATACTGGCGGCCGGTGCCTCGAGCCGCCTCGGTCGGCCGAAAGCCCTCCTGCCGCTGGCTTCTGGTGACGGGACAGACACGGACTGCCGTAACCGCACATTGTTGGACGCCGCCATTGCCCAAGGCCGAATCCTCAGCCCGGAAGTTCGAGTGGTGTGTGGGGCCTGGTACCCGCTCATACGGTTTCGTTGTCGGAGGCAACCTTCTTCCTGGTTGCGGGCGCCGGATTGGCAGGAGGGCATCTCGGCATCTCTGTCAGCGGGACTTCGCAGCCTGGGGCCAGCGGTAAAGGGCGTATTTGTTCTGGTGGCGGACCAGCCGTTACTGGATCTGAACGCCCTCGAGGCCTTTGGCAAGGCGGCCCGCTGTATACCGGAACAGCCCATCGCTGCAGATTACGGTGGCCGGCCGGGTGTGCCCGCCTATTTACCCAGATGGCTCTGGCCGCTGGTGTTGGATCTGGAGGGGGATAGGGGCGCCGGGCGACTGCTCGCAGAGGTGCGTGCAACCCGGGTAGATATTCCGGGGATCCACGATGATGTGGACACCCCGGCAGACTGGCACAGGATCAGGACCCTGCTCAACCGAACAGGCCAGACAGCCAGGCAATCCCGACGCTGAAGATGCCGAGACTTATGGCAAGACCAATGGTGTAGACCCGGGACGATGCCGAGCGCTGCTGCGCAACAAAAAGGTCGATTGTGCGCTGGGCTATGTCTTCAGCGGTTTCCCTCGAGATCTCGTGGGCTTGCTGAATAGCCTCGGACTGAAGGGTTTGCCAGAACTCGGTATCAATCGTCTGCACACTCGTGATGTGATCTTTCAGCTCGGCCATATGCTCGCTCGTGAAGCCGGAATTCTTTTTCAGCTCCTTCTTGAGCACGGCAAGTTCGCTGCCAAGGTTCAGGTTGACCTCCGCGGCAACTTCGTCCCGCAGATTTTTGGTCCGTTCGTCGACCATTTCGGTGACGGCGTTCAGGCGTTCCTCAATCACCGCGTCCTGTTTGCTTCGGGATTCATCCAGAGCCCGCTTCAGGTGATCGAACTGCTCGTCAAAGAGGGAACTGAGCAGTTCGTGGAGGCGGTTGTTGATGTGAGTTTTGACTGCGGAACGGGCGATCTGCTCAATCAACTCGCTGGTCAAGGGCACCACATTGGCTTGCGGGTTGCTCCGGCTGGCTGAATCGCCCGTCTTGGGCGACAGTTCCACCGACGCATCTGCAGGTACGTTCAGCAGTTCGTCCTCTTCCGCGGCAGCCGGCTCAGATTGCAGCGGTGGCTCCGGCAAGTTTCCGCCTGTGACGTCACTGGCCAGCTGGTCCAAAACCTCTTTGAGGCCCTCCGTTTGCGGCGGTTTAGTGAGGATGTTGTAAACACCGAAGTTCCTGGCCTCCTCCATGAATGATGACGATTTTTTGGATGTGCACATGATGATGGGGATGCCGGCGGTCTCCGGGTTGCCCTTGATGGCTTTGGTCGCCTCTACGCCATTCATCCCCGGCATTAGATGGTCCATGAAGATGACATCCGGACGCCCCTGGCTGTTCAGGAAATCGAGGGCCTCCTCGGCCGAGCCAGCCATATTGACTTCCATATCGCGACTTTCCAGCAGTTTGCTCAGGGCAAATCGGGCCACCTTGGAGTCATCTACCAGCAGAGCGTTCTTGATCGCCATGTCACTACCTCAATCGTTTACTGCAAACGCGTTTGTTATCGGGCCGTTATGATTACCAGCCTTCCAGTTTCGGGCACTCTGTGGCCCGGTAGCTCTTGTCCCGATAACAGACACCGGGTTCAGTGGTTCGGGCAGTGAAAATTTCCCCTGCCGCTGTGGTCAGGCGTACCTGTCCGTAGGGCTCGCCATGACGGAATGTCGCTTCGATCGAGCTGCCGTTGGGATTCTTCAGCAAGCCCTTACCGTGGAACTTTCCTTCAATGTATTCGCCCTCGTATTTCTTGCCGCTGGCGAAGACCTCTGCCCCGGTGCCATGGAAGGCGCCGTTGGAAAATTCGCCTTCGTAATGGCGACCGTCGGGGTAGGTGAGTGTGCCGGTGCCATGAAATTCGTCGTTCCGGAAGCCGCCGACGTAGAGCATGCCATCCGCGGTGGTCAGGGAACCGTGGCCATTAAGCTGTCCGTCCTTCCAGTGGCCGGTCAGTATGTCGCCGTTTGCCAGTGTAAGCGTGCCTTTGCCGTTAAACTGGTTGTCCCGGAATTCGCCGGAATAGCGCGAGCCGTCGGCACTGCGCCATTCACCGTCGCCCTCGCGGTTGCCTGCAGACCAGCCTCCCTCGTAACGGCCACCGTCGGGATACCACGCGGTGCCCTGGCCGTGGAATTCACCATCCACGAAATGCCCCTCGTAGCGCAGTCCATCGTTGTCCTGGTAGGTGCCATCACCGGTCTTCACGCCACCGATCCAGATCCCGTCACGGAAATTCACCGTGGTCAGAGCCTCCAGTTCGCCCACCAGAGTCACCTCATTGCCGGCTTTCAGGGCAATGGAGCGGTTCCAGGGTTTGAAACCTGGCTTGGTGATGGTGACCTCGTAGCGGCCCGGGTCCAGCTCAAGATCCAGGCGGGTCGCGCCATATTCCTTGCCGTTGATGGTGACCTGATCGCCGACAACGTTTGAGCGTAGTACCAGCAGCGCCTGCGTCGGTGGCTGGGGTTCCTGCTGTTTTTCCGGTTGTTGCGGATTTGCCGGGGCGGTGTCTGTTCTCGTTGCCAATACCGATGGCGGTTCAGCTACCGCCAGAACCTCCGGGTTCTCCGGCATGGATGGCACGGTAAACGGAGTGGCTTCCACCACGGGTGGGCGCGACTCCCGGGCAGCCTGTTTGGTTCTGGCGGATGCCTCCGGAACAGGCTCTGGGGCCGGCTCGGGCTCGGTAGTAATAGAGGCAACAGCTTGATCCGTCGAGGGTGGTTCGAAGGCTTCTGTTATCTGAAGGTCATCCCGAACCGAGGCAAACCCGGCGGTTACCAGCAGCATGAGCGCCAGGGCATTGACGAACAGAAGCGGTCTGAAATCGACCATGACGGAACCTCTTGATCCTGCATTCTTGGAATTCTGTCTACCGGTTCATCTTACCCAGTGAGTGCAACGCTATGTAACAGAAAGTGACGGGGAGTTACCGAGAATGCAGGCCAAATCACACTTTATCCGGAAGCTGATCATGGTTGAGCTGCTCCCATGATCTCATGTACACGTCGGCTTCGTATTGATAAGGCGATTTGAAAGGGGTTAGCACGAAATCGAAGACGAGAAAGAAAAACCCGATAGAAGCCCACGCGATGGCCAGGGTGCTAATGGTCGTTGCCTGTACCTCCGGGTTCGAGTCGACGAAATTCTGTAACACCGGAATCAGATCCGATGCCATCGCAACCGGGTTGAAGCTGGCCATCACCAGTGGCACCCAGAAGGCGATGAAGATCGGGAAGAATCCGAATGACCAGAGCAATCGGCGGAGCAGATAAAGGGCAACTTCCCGCCAGAAGCGCTGTCTGACTTCCGGTACTTTCCGGATCCGCTCGAGGTACCGCCGACGTTCTGCCCAGTAGGCGGCTACTTCCGGGGCCTCAACGGCCTTTGATTGAGGTGCAGGTGTTGTCATGTACGGCGCGGTACCCTATAGCTTCTGGAGTGATGCATGATAAGCGATACTACGTGTTACCCTACAATTCTCCAATTGTTTAAAGACAGGATAGTTTGAATGGCTGCAGTGATCGACAACGCAACTCATCCGGCCTTTGAGAAACTTCGCAGTCACCGGATCGATACACTCAATCTCGAGGTCGAGGAGTATCGTCACAAGAAGACTGGCGCCCGCCATCTGCATCTGGCAGCCGACAACGACGAAAACGTGTTTTTCGTTGCCCTGCGTACCTTCCCGATGGATTCCACCGGGGTGGCGCATATTCTGGAACACACGGCATTGTGTGGCAGCGAGCGTTTCCCGGTTCGTGATCCGTTCTTCATGATGATTCGGCGGTCACTGAACACGTTCATGAACGCTTTCACCAGCAGCGACTGGACGGCCTATCCCTTCGCCAGCATAAACCGAAAGGATTTCGACAACCTTCTGTCGGTTTACCTGGATTGTGTATTTTTCTCCAAGCTCGATCCGCTGGATTTTGCGCAGGAAGGTCATCGCCTTGAGTTCGATAAGCCGGAAGATCCGTCCACCGACCTGGTTTATCGGGGTGTTGTCTACAACGAGATGAAAGGCGCCATGAGTTCGCCCACGTCCCAGCTGTGGCAGAACCTCAGCAGCCACCTTTTCCCGACCACGACCTATCACTACAACAGCGGTGGCGAGCCCGACCACATCGTGGATCTGAGCTACGACGACCTGCTGCAGTTCTACCGCCACCACTATCACCCCAGCAACGCGATATTTGCCACCTACGGCGATATCCCGGCTCATGAGCATCATGAGAAGTTTGAAGAGCTGGCGCTGAAACGGTTCGACCGGCTGGACATCGATCTTCCGGTTCGCGACGAGAAGCGCATGTTCGCCCCGGTCAGGGTAGAGCAGGGCTATGCGGTCAACGAAGGTGAGGGGACCGACAACAAGACTCACATCGTTGTGGGCTGGTTGCTGGGCCACAGTTTTGATTTGCAGGAGAACCTGGAGGGTCAACTGCTCTCTGCGGTACTGCTGGAAAACAGTGCCTCACCACTGATGCGAGCCCTGGAAACCACGGATCTTGGTCATGCACCTTCGCCCATGTGTGGTCTGGAAGACTCCAACCGTGAAATGACCTTTGTTTGCGGCATCGAAGGCAGCGAGCCGGACAAGCACAAGGATCTGGAAGCCCTGCTCGAGTCCACGCTGCTCAAGGTCGTGGAGGAGGGCGTCAGCCAGGAACGTCTGGAAGCCATCCTGCATCAGCTCGAACTGCACCAGCGGGAAATTGCTGGTGACCAGTTCCCGTACGGCCTGCAGCTGATCATGAGTGCCATTGCACCCATGGTGCACGGCGGTGATCCGGTTGAATTGCTGGATCTGGAGCCGGTCCTGGCAACGCTCCGGGAGAAAATCCGGGACCCGCAATACGTGCCGGATCTGATCCGCCGCAAGCTTCTTGAGAACCCGCACCGGGTCACCCTGACCCTGCGGCCGGATGAAAAGCTCGAGTCCCGCCGGCAGGAAGCCATCCGTGAAGCGCTGGCCCGTCGCAAGGCCGAGCTTACCGATGACGAGGTCCGGATGATTGTCGACCGGGCCAGGGCGCTGGAAGAACGCCAGATGCAGAAGGACGATGACTCCATTCTGCCAAAGGTGGATCTGTCAGACGTGCCTCTGCAGATGCCAGAGCCGGAAGGGCGTTATGACGGCGACATTTCGGCAACCGTTTATGCCCGTGGTACCAACGGTCTGGTTTACGAGCAGATTGTTGTCCCGGTGCCGGCGCTGACCGAAGAGGAGCTGCTTCTGGTGCCTTACTACACCACGCTGATTTCCGAAGTGGGTTGTGGTGATCTGGACTACCTGCAAATGCAGGATCGTATCTCTGCGGAGTCTGGTGGTATCGGCGCAGCGTTCAGCGCCAAAGGCCGGATTGATGACGTTCAGGCGCTGTCCGGTTACATCATCTTCAACGGCAAGGCTCTGGCCCGTAATCGCAGTGAGTTGACCCGTCTTCTACGGGATGTCTACACCAGTGCCCGCTTCGATGAGAAAGAGCGAATCCGGGAGATCATTGCGCAGATCCGGGCCCGTCGCGAGCAGGCCGTAACCGGCAGTGGCCATGCACTGGCCATGGGCGCGGCTTCACAGGGTATGAGTCCGGGTGCCTGGCTTTCTTTCCGGCTGGGTGGTCTTGCCGGTATTCGCGGCACCAAGCAGCTCGATCAGGCCCTGAAGGATCCAGAGGAATTGACGGCGCTCTGTGACAAGCTTTCTGCATTGCACGAGAAGATCGGCAAGCAGGGTCGGGAGTTCCTGGTGATTGGTGAAGAGGATCAGCTCCCGGCGATGGTTGATGATCTGAAATCCTGCTGGCGTGATGCCTCTGGAGCGGGCATTGCAGGCTGGAAAATGGAACCGGTCAATTACACTACCCGTGAGGCGTGGCTGACTTCTACCCAGGTTAACTTCTGCTCCAAGGCCTACAGCACTGTCGCTGTGGATCATCCCGATGCGGCGGCACTGACCGTGCTGGGTGGTTTCTTGCGTAACGGTTATCTGCACCGAGCCATTCGGGAGAAGGGTGGCGCTTACGGTGGCGGCGCCGGGCAGGACAGCGTGAATGGCACGTTCCGGTTCTTCTCCTACCGTGATCCGCGCCTGGAGGAAACGCTGGACGATTTCGACGCGGCCCTTGCGTGGCTTCAGGACAATGACCACGACTATCAGGAGCTTGAAGAGTCGATTCTTGGTGTAATTGGTCAACTCGACAGGCCCAGATCGCCTGCGGGCGCTGCTCGCCATGCTTTTCACAACAAGCTGTTTGGGCGAAGTCCGGAGCAGCGTGCCAGGTTCCGGGAGCGGGTGCTGTCCGTCACCCTGGATGACCTGAAGCGTGTGGCCAGAACCTGGCTGGTGCCGGAGAAAGCCAGTACGGCCGTGGTAACCAGTCCGGAAAACCGGGCCAGGGCCGAGAAGCTTGGCCTGAACATTCAGGAACTGTAAAGCCAAAACAAAAGAGGCCAGATGAAGTGTTCATCTGGCCTCTTTTTGGTCTGGCCCCTTTCTTATTCTGCCCCGATGACGCCCTCCAGCCGTCTGTACCCCTAGCGTTGGCGCTTCAGACCGGTTGTCACCATGATTCGGGTGGAGATCTCCTCAACCGAATAGGCGGTGGTATTCAGGTACGGAATCCGCTCACGCCGATACATCAACTCGATTTCCTCGATCTCGTGCATGCACTGCTTGATGGATGAGTAGCGAGAGTTTGGCTTGCGTTCGTTGCGGATGGTTGCCAGCCGCTCCGGCTCGATAGTCAGCCCGAAAATTTTCTCTTTATAGGGTTTCAGGGCTTTCGGGATCTGCTGGTCTGCCAGGTCTTCTTCGGTAATCGGATAGTTTGCCGCTTTCACGCCATACTGCAGTGCCAGATAGAGACAGGTGGGGGTTTTCCCGCTTCGGGAGGCGCCAACGAGGATCAGGTCTGCTTCGTCGTAATGCCGGGTGCGTGCGCCATCGTCATTATCCAGCGCGAAATTGACGGCATTGATCCGGCGTTCATAGCTGCCTTCATTATTGATGGCATGGGATTTACCGACGGTATAGGAAGAGGAAGACTGGAGTTCCTGTTCCAGGGGGCTGAGAAACGTACCGAAGATGTCCACCATAAAACCCTCGGCGGTGGCGATGATTTCCCGGATATCGCTGTTTACAATGGTGTCGAACACCAGCGGCCGTGCGCCGTCTGTCTCGGCCGCCTTGTTGATCCGTTTGACCATTTCCCGGGCTTTTTCTTCGTCCGCAATGTAGGGAACAGTAACCCGTTCAAACTCGATCTTTTCGAACTGGGCCAGAAGGCTGTGCCCGAGAGCCTCGGCTGTCAGGCCGGTGCCATCAGAAATGAAAAAAGCAGTGCGTTTCATGCTGTATTGTCCGGTTCCTTGGTTCTTGATTCCTGGCTCGGTGGCCTAGGTAATTTCCGCAGGTTACAGTATCATACACGCCAAGTTCGAGACTCCGCAGTGGATATTGTCTGCTTTTACCGCTTGATACCGCTGGCCCGATTTTGCTCTTAGCTTCACAGACTCAAGGGAGACATGCTTTGGAAGATTACATTATCTGGTTTGATCACCTGGGAATGTCCGATGTCGATCGGGTAGGCGGCAAGAACGCCTCACTCGGCGAAATGATCAGTAATCTCGCCAACGCAGGTGTTACCGTTCCAGGTGGCTTTGCCACAACAGCGCACGCCTATCGCGAATTCCTCGCCACTGACGGACTGAAAGAGCGGATCGACAACGCTCTCGATGCCCTGGACATCAACGACGTCAACGAACTGGCCCGGGTTGGTGCCCAGATCCGTCAATGGATCATTGAAACGCCATTTCCGGATGTCCTGGAGAACGCCTTGAAGGAATCGTTCGCCACCCTGCAGGATGGCAACGAACACATGGCGGTTGCGGTACGTTCCTCTGCAACGGCGGAAGATCTCCCGGATGCCTCCTTTGCAGGCCAGCAGGAAACCTTCCTGAACGTGGTGGGGCTGCAACAGGTGCGCACCTCGGTCAAGGAAGTGTTTGCGTCGCTGTTCAATGACCGCGCTATTTCCTACCGCGTCCACCACGGCTTTGACCACAAGATGGTCGCGCTCTCAGCTGGTATCCAGAAAATGGTGCGCAGTGAGACGGCGGCCAGTGGCGTTATGTTCACCCTCGACACAGAATCTGGCTTCCGTGACGTGGTATTTGTAACTGCCTCTTACGGTCTGGGTGAGACCGTCGTTCAGGGTGCTGTAAACCCTGATGAATTCTACGTACACAAGCCTACTCTCGAAGCC
Source organism: Marinobacter flavimaris (assembly GCF_045057155.1). Taxonomy (NCBI): domain Bacteria; kingdom Pseudomonadati; phylum Pseudomonadota; class Gammaproteobacteria; order Pseudomonadales; family Marinobacteraceae; genus Marinobacter; species Marinobacter flavimaris. Next base: position 1,888,004 of record NZ_CP171359.1, on the reverse strand, counting down.
AGTCGGCCGGCCGTCCTGCGTCGCAATCTGGGCAGCAAGGCCATCAAGATGGTCTACCACACCAAGCCCGGTGAAGGTGAATTCGTTGAAACAGTGAAGGTGGAGCAGGAAGACCGCAACCGCTTCTGCATCACTGACGCCGAGGTGGAAGACCTGGCACGTCAGGCGATGATTATCGAGAAGCACTACCAGCGACCGATGGACATCGAGTGGGCGAAGGACGGCGACGACGGCAAGATCTACATCGTTCAGGCGCGCCCTGAGACGGTGAAAAGCCGTGCGTCTGCCAATGTGATGGAGCGCTACCTGCTTAAAGAAACCGGCAAGGTGCTGGTGGAAGGCCGGAGCATCGGCCACAAGATCGGCAGTGGCCCGGTGAAGATCATCACCAGCATCAAGGAAATGGACCGGGTGCAGGCCGGCGATGTGTTGGTTACCGACATGACCGACCCGGATTGGGAGCCGGTGATGAAAAGGGCTTCCGCCATTGTTACCGACCGCGGTGGTCGTACCTGCCACGCGGCCATTATTGCCCGCGAGCTGGGCATTCCGGCCGTGGTCGGATGCGGCGATGCCACGGAGTTGCTGACCGACGCACAGGAAGTGACCGTCTCCTGCGCCGAGGGCGATACCGGCATGATCTACGAGGGCTCCCTGGATTTCGAGCTGCGGGAAAATACCGTGGACTCCATGCCGAACATCCCGTTCAAGATCATGATGAACGTCGGCAACCCAGACCGGGCTTTTGATTTCCAGGCGTTGCCGAATGAAGGTGTTGGTTTGGCACGGCTTGAGTTCATTATTAACCGGATGATCGGTGTTCATCCCAAGGCACTGCTGAACTTTGATGGACTGCCCCGGGATATCAAGCAGACCGTTGAGAAACGCATCTCCGGTTACAGCTCGCCGGTGGATTTCTATGTCGACAAGCTGGTTGAGGGCATCTCTACCCTGGCAGCGGCGTTCGCGCCCAAGAAAGTGATCGTGCGGTTGTCGGACTTCAAATCCAACGAATACGCCAACCTGATCGGCGGCACTCTGTACGAGCCGGATGAAGAAAACCCGATGCTCGGTTTCCGGGGTGCATCGCGCTATATCTCCGATACCTTCCGGGACTGCTTCGAGCTGGAATGCCGTGCCCTGAAAAAGGTGCGTAACGAGATGGGGCTGACCAATGTGGAAGTGATGGTTCCGTTCGTGCGTACCGTGGGTGAAGCGGAACAGGTAGTGAGCCTGCTGGCGGAGAACGGACTCAAGCGTGGTGACAACGGTCTTCGGGTCATCATGATGTGTGAGCTGCCGGCCAATGCGCTGCTGGCGGATCAGTTCCTGGAGCACTTTGACGGCTTCTCCATCGGCTCCAACGATCTGACTCAGCTGACCCTGGGTCTGGACCGGGATTCGGGCATCATCGCGCACCTCTTCGATGAGCGGAACGATGCGGTCAAGGCGCTGCTTTCCAACGCCATTCAGGCGTGCAAGAAGGCCGGCAAATACATCGGTATCTGCGGGCAGGGGCCATCGGATCATCCGGATCTCGCCAAGTGGCTGATGGATCAGGGCATTGATACGGTGTCACTGAACCCCGATTCGGTACTGGACACCTGGTTCTTCCTGGCCGACGAAAAAATCGACTGAGTTTATTTCCAGGATAAGGAGAGCGACAACGTGACGACGATAATTACCCCGGACCTGTGTGACGAATTTCCGGAAGTGCTGGTTGTAGAGCCCGGCTTCAATAACTACGGTGGCAACAAGGCATTTGGCGGTGAGATTGTGACCGTGAAGTGTTTTGAAGATAACTCCGTGGTGAAAGAGCAGGTTGGCCAGCCAGGGAACGGTCGTGTGATGGTCGTGGATGGTGGCGCTTCAAAGCGCCATGCGCTATTGGGCGACATGCTCGCGGAGAAGGCTGCTAGCAACGGCTGGGCGGGCCTGATCATCTATGGTTGCGTGCGCGACGTGGATGAGATTGGCAACACCGCCCTGGGTGTGCAGGCCCTTGGCACCCATCCGAGAAAGAGTGAAAAGCGTGGCCTGGGCGACCTGAATGTGCCGGTCACCTTCCATGGCGTTACATTCCATCCCGGACACTACGTCTACGCCGACAACAACGGCATCATTGTTTCTGAGAAGCCTCTGGTTTGAGGCTTTTCGAGGCAGAGACAAAAACGGCGGCCAATGGCCGCCGTTTTTCGTTCAGCGAGTGACTTCGCTGATGTTCGTTCCAAGGAGGAACCCGTCTCCTTCCGGTTCGCAGCGAATGACTTCGCAGACAGTCTCCAGCGGCGGAAACTGATCACTGCTGGAGTGAAGCACCGTGTGAAGTTCCTCGCCAACGTTCACGGCCTGCTCAACGTAGAGTTGCATGCCGGTCGCGCTCAGATCACGGCAGATCCCTTTGAAGCGGTTGCCCTGGCTGTCGCTGATCTCAATCTCCGAGTTCACCTGCATACGGTGGAAATCGCGTTTCTCCGAATAATCCTTCATGGCATCAGGCCCAGTTGTCGGTTTTTCTTGTTGGTTTGAGCATTGGAATGATCAGTGCCAGCAAAACGCCACCGAGAACGAGGCCCGCGCCCAGCAACATGAAATCGTATTCCTTGCTGGCTTCCAGACGTTCGTTTTCAGCCGTGAGCACTTCAAGGTCGTTGCGAATCTTCTGGTTCTCTTCCCGCAGCTCGCGGTTTCGACGTTCCAGATTGATGGAATCGGCGGCGATACTCTTGATCCGCTGAAGCTCTTCCTGGAGCTCCTGTGAACGGTCAGAAAGCGAGGCTTCGGAGCTTTCCAGCGCGTTGCGCTCAGTGACGACGTTAGATAGCTGCTCTTTTACCTGGGCGAGTTCAGCGCGCGTTTCTTCCAACTGACGGTTGGCCGTACGCAGGCGATCTGCAGCAATGGGTGTCTCGCTCAGGTATTGACTGGAAACCCAGCCCTCGGTGCCCTTGGGAGTGCGAACGAGGGTGTATCCGGAATCGGAGGCCTCGATGACTTCCAGCGGCGTGCCACTGGGAACCGCGTTTTCAATGATGCGGAACTGGGAACCTGCGCCTGACCTCACTGGCAGGTACAACTGGTCGTCAACCCAGACAGTCTTTGCCTGGGCAACAGCAATGGAGGACACTGCGAACAACACACTGATTGCTAGACGAAAAAGCGTCACTGGTTACGTTCCCTGAAATTCTGCGGTTGAAATCTGAGTCTGATTAAAAGCGCAATTTTGTCACAGATGCCCCGCCGTGCAAGCGTGCCATCATTACAATAAACTCATGGGCCCCCAAGGCCCGCTCACGGGAGGACGGCTTTGAAAGGCTTTACCACAACCTTGTCATAAACGCCTGCCTCCACATAAGGGTCGGCATCCGCCCAGGCCTGGGCCGCTTCCAGAGAGTCAAATTCCGCGATTACCAGACTACCGGTAAAGCCGGCATCGCCGGGCTCTGGAGTATCCAGCGCCGGATGAGGGCCAGCGACAAGTAATCGGCCCTCGGCTTTCAGGGCCTGAAGCCGGTCGATGTGAGCCGGACGCGCAGACTGGCGCAACGGCAGGCTGTTCTCGACATCTTCACTGATAATGGCGTAGTACATTCAGCTCTCCGAACAGGTTTTCAAAGACAGGATAGTTGATCAGACAATCAGCGGTCGTGTCGTGCAAGGGTTGGCTGGTACACTGTTAAACCCTGGCAAGCCGCCAGTTATCTGAAGATTCAGGATATTTTGTGACTATACCGCAAGACCCGCATTTGTGCATTGATCTGCATTGCCACAGCACGGCTTCCGATGGCGCGCTATCACCGGCGGCACTGGTCGAGCGCGCTGCCGGTCGGGGGGTTACCCACCTGGCCCTTACTGACCACGACACGATCGCTGGCCTTGCCGAAGCCGAGGCGGCTGCGCAGGCGCAGGGTATCATCCTGATTCCCGGGGTTGAGCTTTCCTGCCTCTGGAAAAGCCGGACCATCCACATCGTCGGTCTGGATTTTGATCCCGGGCAGGCCGGTTTCAGGCAGGCGCTGGAGCAGCAGAACGAGAATCGCTGGGCTCGTGCCCGCATGATCGCGGACCGCCTGGGTAAGCTTGGTGTTGATGGCCTTCTCGATAAGGCCTCCGAGGCTGCCGGTGGCGACGTGCCTGGACGGCCACATTTTGCACAGGTTCTGACAGAGGCTGGCGTTGTTCGCAATGCTGCCCAGGCATTCAAGCGATATCTGGGTAACGGTAAGCCCGGTGATGTAAAAGCTTTCTGGCCGGAGCTTCCAGAAGTCGTGCGCTGGATCACCGAGGCAGGTGGCGTTGCGGTTCTTGCCCATCCCCGAAAATACCAGCTTACGGCAACCAAACTCAGGGAGCTGACCGCGGATTTCCGAAGGGCAGGGGGGCAGGCAATTGAAGTGTCCACTTCAGGTCAATCCAGTGGTGATCTGGGGTTTCTTGCAGAGCTTTGTCGGAAAGAGAAATTGCTGGCATCCCAGGGCAGTGATTTTCACTTTCCCGGCGCTCCCTGGTGTGAGCTTGGCCGCATCATGAAAATGCCAGACGGGCTTGAGCCGGTCTGGCATTCGTTCAGACAACCTGTTCCGGGTGCGGCGCCGCCTTAATCCGGCGCATGGAACAGCAGGTACAGATCCGTCAGTGAGTCCGGGATGGCGTCGGCCATCTGCCGGGATAGCTTTTCACTGTTGCGAACCTTCTGGAAGTCCTCGTCATCGAACAGTCCTGAGAGTGTCAGCATAGGCACCATCAGGTCCGCCGCTTCTTCTTCGCTGGCTGCTTCGAGCCACTCTTCTTCGTGTTCCAGAAAGGTGTCCACGAACCCGGCGCACCAGTTTTCCAGCGCGTTCATGGGGTCGCCATCCTCCGGCTCCGGCAGTTCCAGAGACTGCCCCATGTCCAGGGAGTGGGCCATGTCATTGGCCAGCTGGGTCGAGCAGCGCCTGAACACCTCGGGAATCCCGGTGTCGGGCACCTGATCGGTGCCCGTGGCGAGGCGGAAGATTTCTTCCGCGCTCAGTTCAGCCGGGCCGACGACGCTGGCGCAGACCACCCCATGGAAACCGAAGAAATCCAGGGCTTCATCGCCCCAGGGCTCGGCAAAGAGGATGTCTTCCAGCGCTTCTATGTCGGAGTTCGATAGCATCAGTTAGTTACTCCCGGCCTTTTTGGCCTCTTCCGCGGCCTTCTGGCGCTTGCGGACTTCTCTTGGATCATTGTAAGCGCGGCCCGGTGTTACAGGAACGTCGACTGCCGGGGCATCGGCAGGCGTGTCCTTGGCTGTTGCCTCCGGAGCGGAAGGCGTCTCTTCCTTCACTGGCTCTGCGGTTTTGGGCTCAACTTTTTCGGGCTCGGCTTTCTTGGGCTCGGCCTTTTCGGGGCTGGCCTGCGCTGCTTCAGGCTGCTTTGGCTCCGGTTGAGCCTCGGGAGCCTTACGCTCTGGTGCTACCTTCTCCTCCGCTGGCTTTTCAGCCTTCTCGGGTTGTGGTGCCTCCTCCGGTTCTGCCTTGGCGGCTGGCGCTTCCTTGGGCTTCGCCGGCTGCTTCTTCGCCCGCGGCGCTTGTTCGCCGTCGGCTGTGGCCCTGGACTCCGGCTTTGGCCTCGGAGCTGCCTCTTTTTTCTCGGGAGCCTGGTCAGTCACCGGCGTTGGCTCATCAGTGGCCGCGGTGCTCTTGGCAGGCTCTTTGTCTGTGGCTGCGCCTTGCGCCTGCCCGGTAACGTTTTCGCTCTTTTCCTCAGGCTTCTCAAGGGGTTCGGAGCTTTGTTCAGCCTTGGCGGGCTCGGCTTTTTCAGGTTTCGCTTCCGGCTTGCTCTCCGACGGCGCTTTGTCTGAGGATGCCTTCTCGGGCTTCTGCTCTTTCACTGGCTCTTTCTGAGCAGCTTCCGGTTTCGGTGTTTCGCTGGCCGCCGGCGCAGTCTCGGCCCTTGTTTCAGGCTTGTCAGACGCTTTGTTGACGGTTTCCTTTACCTGCTCGGTTTTCACCTCGGGCTTGGCATCGTCACGACCGTTTTCGGGCTGCGTGTCCTTCTGATGCTTCTCGCTACGAGCGGCTTTTCGATCAGCCGGAGCAGAGGCCGGTGCTTCAGACGGAGAGCCGTCGCGGTTGCGCTGGCGACGTGGCTTTCTGCGTTTCTCTTCTGAACCGGTCTTGTCCGCTGGACCGGACTTGGCTGCATTATCCTGCTGGCCCTGATCCTTCTGGTCCTTCTGCTCGCGATTATCCTTCGGGTCGCGCTGGGGCCTGTTGCGGCCGCGGCCCTGGTTGTCGCGACGGTTGTCACGACGATTTTCAGAGCCTTTGTTGTCGGCGCTCTTGTTGTCGCCTCCGCGATTATCCTGGCCTTTGTTTTCGGATGCCTGGCGATTCTGGTTGCCACGGTTCTGGTCGTCGTTGCGGTTGCGGCCGCGGCCACGGTTGTCGTCACCACGGCCCTGCTGGCCCCCCTGGCGACGTTCGTTGCCACTGCGGTTGCCACCTGCACGCTGGTCATCGCTGCGGGCCACCCGGGATTTGCGACGGTCCTGACGGCCCTGGTTGCGACGATCTTCGCGCTGGCTCTGGCTCTGCTCGCGATTCTCGACTTTCTGTTCTTCCTCGCCACTAAAGAAGCCAGCGATCTTGCGTCCCAGCCGGCGGAAGAGGCCTTCTTCCTGTTCAGTGGTTTCATCAGCCTTCGGTGCGGCCGGGGCAGGCGCGGGTGCGGGTGCGCTCGGCCGGATCGCTTTTACCGCAGCCTGCTCGCGTACCGGCTTCTCAGGGGTGGGCGCCTCGAAGATTTCTTCTTCACGCTCGCTGTACTCCTGGGCCACCTGATGGCTGGAAATGTGCTCGGGCGTTGTTTCATCCTGACGCATCCGGATGATTTCGAAATGCGGTGTCTCCATATGCGGAACCGGCACCACGACAACGCTCACTTCCTGGCGGGCTTCAATGTCGGCCAGCTGCTTGCGCTTCTCGTTGAGCAGGAAAGTGGCGACGGAAACCGGCACAACGGCTCGTACTTCGCCGGTCTTGTCCTTTGACGATTCCTCGTAGATCAGGCGCATGATGCTCAGGGCGAGGGACTCGATGCCACGAATAGTGCCCTGACCTTCACATCGGGGGCACACTTCGCTGCGTGTCTCTCCCAGGGAGGGGCGCAGGCGCTGACGGGACATTTCCAGCAGGCCGAAGCGGGAGATCTTGCCCACCTGAACCCGGGCCCGGTCGATTTCCAGGGCCTCACGCATCTTCTGTTCAACTTCCCGCTGATGCTTCGCAGGCGTCATGTCGATAAAGTCGATGACAATCAGACCGCCCATGTCACGCAGGCGCAACTGGCGGGCGATTTCCTCTGCCGCTTCCAGGTTGGTCTGGAGCGCGGTTTCCTCGATATCCTGGCCTTTCGTGGCGCGGGAAGAGTTGATGTCGATGGAAACCAGGGCCTCGGTCGGATCAATCACGATGGAGCCGCCGGAGGGCAGTTTCACTTCCCGCTGGAAGGCGGTCTCGATCTGGCCTTCGATCTGGTACCGGCTGAACAGCGGGATTTCATCCTTGTACAGCTTGATCTTGTTTTCGAAGGTGGGCATGACCGCACGAACGAAATTCAGGACGTCCTCATAGACGCCATTGGCGTCAATCAGAACCTCGCCGATGTCCTGGCGAAGGTAGTCACGAACCGCACGGATGATAACGTTGCTTTCCTGGTGAATCAGGAAGGGGGCCTTGCGCTCGCCGGCGGCCTGAGTGATGGCCTCCCAGAATTGCACCAGATAGTCCAGATCCCACTGGAGTTCTTCAGTGGTACGGCCGATGCCGGCGGTACGAACGATGATGCCCATGGATTTCGGCACCTGAACATCGTTCATCGCTTCTTTGAGCTGCGCCCGCTCATCGCCCTCTATGCGACGGGAGATGCCGCCGGCACGGGGGTTGTTGGGCATGAGTACCAGATAGCGACCTGCCAGGGAGATAAACGTGGTCAGGGCTGCGCCCTTATTGCCACGCTCTTCCTTGTCGACCTGCACGATGACTTCCTGGCCTTCGGAAACAACGTCCTTGATGTTGATTTTGCCTTCGATCTGGCCGGGCGACTTCTTGAAGTATTCCTTGGAAATTTCCTTCAACGGCAGAAAGCCGTGGCGCTCGGCGCCGAAATCCACAAACGCGGCCTCGAGACTGGGCTCGACCCGGGTAATGCGGCCCTTGTAGATATTGGCTTTCTTCTGCTCGCGGGAGCTGGATTCGATATCAAGGTCGAATAGACGCTGGCCGTCAACCAGGGCGACGCGCAACTCTTCGGGATGAGTTGCATTGATAAGCATTCTTTTCATGGAAAGAAAGAGTTCCTGTCGTTTAATTTGACAGAAAACCGGAGGGGATCGCATCAGCGAAGCAGGATGTGCGTGCCGCGGGCCCTGTTACATCAAGGGCGGACCGGCGGCCAGACGAATCAGACCCTTCTGGGGTTTGATCCTTTCGGTCTGAGACCAACGCCGACGATCCGGCTGCCTGTGGGCAGGGAGAGGTCGTGTAAGGTTCGTGTCTGTTGACGCATGTTATCCGTTTTCAGGTTCACTCAGGTGCCTGGGTCTCACGTCGTATTCGTATGCTGGACGGCCCGGCCCTGGGTGGCAGTGATTCTTCGCGATGTCGCCCGCGGTTTTCCGCGCGGTTTTTCTCTCTCCCGGGTACAGGATGCAGCCTTTCGAAGATCTGTCCTGGTCCTCCGGGAGCATTTCTCTCGCCGTTCCCGGTAGTGATTGGGTGCACGGCGTTCAAACTCTCGAATAGTGTCGGTATACTTCTGCCGCTCCGGCTTCTGACTTGAGTTGGTCAGGCCGTAGACAAACGGCAAAGCACGCCGGAATATAACAGTATTCATGCAGCCGTTCAATCCTGCAGTCACTCCAGTAGCCAAGGAACTTCATGTCTCGAAAGTCTGCGAGCAGAAAGCCAGCCCAACCGCGGCCCGAGAGGGCAAAAAAAACCAGCAGGGCCGGCAGTGAGAGTCAGGCTGTTCGTGGAGAAGTCCGTCAGGGCGTCCAGTGGGTTACCGTGGACGAAGACAACGATGGTCAGAGGGTGGACAACTTCCTTCTTGCCCAGCTTCGCGGTGTGCCCAAGAGCATTATTTATCGTGTCATCCGCAAGGGCGAGGTTCGGGTCAATAAAGGGCGGGTCAAGCCGGATTCCCGGGTGAGAACCGGTGATCAGGTGCGTATCCCACCGATCACCCGAAAGGAAAAGCCTGATCAGGTGGCGCCCGGCTCCCGGGTGCAGGGCGTGATGGAATCCGCGGTTGTTTTCGAGAACGAGCAGATGCTGGTGGTCAACAAACCGTCCGGTATCGCCGTACACGGCGGCAGCGGCCTGAGTTTCGGGTTGATCGAGGTGCTTCGTTCCGCACGCCCGGCGGCAAAGTTTCTGGAGCTCGTTCACCGTCTGGATCGGGATACGTCCGGACTGATCATGGTGGCCAAGAAGCGGTCGGCGCTTCGGTACCTGCAGGATGAGCTGCGCCAGAAACGAATCCGCAAGCATTACCATGCGCTGGTCGCCGGCGACTGGCCGGCCAGCGTTGACCGGGTGGATGTGCCTCTGCTGCGCTACGAGATGCCCAATGGCGAGCGTCGGGTGAAGGTTGACGCTGCCGGCAAGGCCTCGCTGACGACATTCCGCTGCCTCGAGCATTACGCGGGCTACAGCCTTGTCGAGGCGTCGCCAATTACCGGTCGTACGCACCAGATCCGCGTGCACAGCGCCTGGGCCGGTCATCCGATTGCGGGTGACGACAAGTATATGGATGATGTCAGCCTCAAGGCGTTCCGGTCCATTGGCGGGCAACGGCTGATGCTGCATGCGCGGGCCCTGGAGTTTACCTTGCCGGTCTCGGGTGAGGCTATGCGCCTTGAGGCGCCTTACGACGATGCATTCAATGACGTGCTCAGGAAACTTTCCGGGCGTCTTAAAGGAAACGATCAATGAACGTCAGAGTAGTAATTTTTGACTGGGACGGGACCCTGGTGGACTCGGTTGAGCATATTGCTGACAGCCTGCATCAGGCGGCAACCGAGCTGGGCTTTCCGGCCCTGGAGCGTGAGGCGTACCGGGATATTATCGGGCTTGGCATGGTCGAGGCGTTGGAGAAGCTTTATCCCGGTATCAGTCGGGAAGAAATGAACAGGATTCGCGACGGGTACGGGCGCTATTTCTTCAGCAAGGTGACAACGCCGCAAAACGTGTTTGACGGTATGGCCGATGTGGTCGCAGATCTGCGAGGATCCGGTCGCAGTTGTTCTGTGGCAACCGGCAAGAGCCGGCGCGGCCTGGACTTTGCGCTGGCTTCCAGCGGTCTTGGCGACCACTTCGAGATCACCCGTTGTGCCGATGAGACGCGCTCCAAGCCTGACCCTGCCATGCTTGAGGAGATTCTTCGTTTCTATCGCATTGAGCCCGAAGAGGCGGTGATGATTGGCGATACCCGATACGATCTTGATATGGCCCGGCGTATCGGCATGCCCTCCATCGGCGTTGAATGGGGTGTGCACAAGCGGGATGTGTTGGGTGATTATTCGCCCCATGCCATTGTTGAATCCGTGCCAGACCTCCGGCGGGTGCTGGGGCTGTAAACAGACCGAATTCATTGACGTTGCTGACAGGATGCGCACATGAGTGACTGGGAATCTGACAAGTCTGCCGATTGGGGTGACCAACCGGTGGAGCCTGAAAAAGAAAGTAAGCCGTTTTTCGGGCGAAAGTCGCCGAAGCTTCCGCCCGAGTCCGGACGTGACTGGAAGCTCATCGAAAAACTCGTCATGTCACTGCAGTCTGAGCAGCGCAAGAGCCGGCGCTGGGGTATCTTTTTCAAGTTCCTGACGTTTGGTTACCTGATTGCCTTGCTGTTTTTGATCAAGTTTCCCCTGGGCGATTCACTGGAGGGTGTAACCGGCAAGCACACGGCTCTGGTAGAAATAAACGGTCCGATCGCTGCCGACGAACTGGCCAGTGCAGACAATATTGTAGGTTCTCTGCGAACAGCCTTCGAAGAGCCAAACTCGGTAGCAGTGATTCTGCGCATCAACAGCCCGGGTGGCAGCCCGGTGCAGTCCGGGTATGTCTACGATGAGATCAAGCGCCTGCGGGAGGAATATCCCGAGAAAAAGGTCTACGCCGTGATCTCGGACATCGGCGCTTCCGGAGCCTATTACATTGCTGCGGCCGCTGATGAGATCTATGCCAACCGGGCCAGCCTTGTCGGCTCGATTGGGGTGGTGGCTGGCGGTTTCGGCTTTACCGAGGTTATGGAGAAGATCGGCGTGGATCGCCGTCTCTACACGGCCGGTGAGAACAAGGCGTTCCTTGATCCGTTTTCGCCGGAGCAGGAAGAGGAAGTCACTTTCTGGCAGAGTGTCCTGGAAAACACCCACCAACAGTTTATCGAAGCGGTCAAGCAAGGGCGTGGTGATCGCCTGGCGGATGATGAGCGCCTGTTCAGCGGGCTGGTATGGAGTGGCGAGCAGGCCGTTGAGCTTGGCCTGGCTGATGGGCTCGGCAGCGCATCACACGTTGCTCGGCAGATCATAGGTCAGGAGGAACTGGTGGACTACAGCCGTCGCAAATCACCGTTCCAGGATATTGTTGATCAGCTTGGTGTCGCCTTTGGCGAGGGTTTCGCCAGTCAACTGGTCGAGTCCCGGCTCGAGCTTCGGTAATGCCTTATGAGGCAGGCCGGTTTTCCAGCAGGGGATTCCGGCCCCATTGCCTCAGCAGAGCGTTCAGGGCAATAAGGGGGAGGCCCACCAGGCTGTTCGGGTCCCGGCCCTCAAGGGCCTCGAACAGAGTAATGCCGAGGCCTTCCATCTTGAAGCTGCCGGCGCAGTCGTAAGGTTTCTCCCGCAATAGGTAGGCCTCTATCTCCTCATCAGCCAGTTCCCGGAACCTGACGTTAAACGGCTCGCAAAGGCTGTCGATTTTGCCGGAATCGGAGTCGAGCAGCGCCAGGCCTGTAAGAAATAGTACCCTGTGACCACTGCTCTGGCGTAACTGCTCTGTCGCCATTTCGTGGTTGCCGGGCTTGCTCAGTACCGAGCCGTCGGGCAGGCAGGCGACCTGGTCCGAGCCGATGATCCAGTGGCCGGGGAACCGGTCCGCCAATTCGCGGGCCTTGCTCTCGGCCAGACGTGTCGCCAGGGCCTCGCCGGTCTCGCCTTGATAGGGTGATTCGTCGATATCCGGGCTTGCGCAGGTGAACGGCAAGCCAAGCCGCTCCAGGAGCGCTCTCCGGTACGGTGATGAAGACGCCAGTAAAAGCGGTTTTGGGGGCATTGATCGAGTCCTTTAAGTACCTGGCCAGTGCATCTGTTGTGCGATTATCGTAAATTACACCTATCTGCACTGGAACCCCCGTGAAAAAGCAACGAAGTCTTTGACAGCGGCCGGCTGCGCCCCTAAAATTGCGCGCCTATGTCAAACGCGTCCAACGCCGAGTTGCCCAAATCTGTTGATCCTTACCGGTTAGCGGAACATAACAGCACACTGGAGGGAGTGATTCCCATCAGCGGGCTTGGCCGTTTTCGGGAATCCGTTCTCGGGTTTTCGGAAGGCGCTGCGTGCCGGGTCAAACTGTCTTTTTTTATGGATGGTGAGCGTCGTCGCGTTGTTTCGGGCGAGCTGGCGGCCCCGGTTGATCTGGAGTGTCAGCGGTGCATGGGCGCCATGAGCGTGACTCTGGTCTCCGAGTTCAAGCTGGGTCTTGTTACCAGTGACGAGCAGGCGCAACAGCTGCCGAAAGAACTCGAGCCGTTTTTGACCGATGATTTTACGGCGGACCTCTGGTCGATGGTGGAAGACGAGCTGTTGCTGGTTTTGCCACCGTTTCCGCTTCACGAACGGGACCAGTGTCCTGCCCGGGAAGATTTGGAAGCCTACGAGCCTGACAGCTCCGGGGCAGAGCCGGTGAGAAAGTCGGGTGAGAATCCGTTCAGTGTCCTGGCGGATCTCAAGAAGACAAAGCATTAACCGGGCGTGGGTCGTCCCTCGGGAGACCGGCGCACATTTAACGAACAGACGTTACTTATTCAGCAATACAAGTTTACGTTAACAGGTCAGGAGCATAATCATGGCTGTACAGCAAAACCGTAAGACCCGTTCCAAGCGTGGCATGCGCCGTTCACACGACGCCCTGAGCGCCGCTGCTCTGAGCACCGATGCGACTACTGGTGAAGTTCATCGTCGTCACCACGTGTCTCCGGACGGCTTCTACCGCGGCAAGCAGGTAATCGAAGCACGCGACGAGTAATCTCGTTGCCGCTATGCACCGTCCCGAATCGGATGGCAGAACGGTGAAGCCGGTCACCATCACGATTGATGCAATGAGTGGCGACCGCGGGGCTGCCGTCGTGGTTGCCGCATCGCTGCGGGCGGTGCGTGAAAACGAAGCCTTGAGCATCGTTCTGGTGGGAATCCGGAGCGAGCTCGAGGCTTTGTTGCGTGAGGGGCACGCCCGAATCCGCATTGTTGAAGCGGCGGATGTGGTGCGCATGAACGAGCGCCCGTCGCACGCTCTTCGCCACAAGAAGAATTCGTCCATGGCCATTGCGCTGAGTCTCGTCCGGGACAACGAAGCCCAGGGTTGTGTCAGCGCCGGGAACACAGGTGCGCTGATGGCGTTCGGCCGCACCATTATCCGCATGTATCCGGGCATAGAACGCCCCGCCATTGCCAAGCTGATTCCCTCGCTGAGAGGTCGTTGCCACGTCCTGGACCTGGGTGCCAATGTCGATTCCACCGCCGAGAACCTCTATCAGTATGCCCTGATGGGCTCACTGATGGCGTCGGCTATCTGCAGCCAGGCAGAGCCGCGGGTTGCTTTGCTGAACGTGGGCGAGGAAGAGATCAAGGGAAATGAGCAGGTGCGCCTGGCCTCTCACATGCTGGCCCAGTGCGACACCATCAATTATATCGGTTATGTGGAAGGCAGCGATCTGTTCCGCGACGTGGCTGATGTGGTTGTCTGCGACGGCTTTGTCGGAAACATTGCCCTGAAAACCGGCGAGGGGGTTGCCGGGCTGTTAATAGAGCTGATGGAACAGGCCTTCACACGAAATCTCTACGGCCGACTGGTCGGCCTGCTGGCCCGTCCGATTATCGGTCGGCTTCTGCAATTGATGGATCCTTCCCGACACAACGGTGCCAGTTTGCTCGGTCTCCAGGGCGTGGTGATCAAAAGTCATGGCAACGCCAATGAGCGGGCCATGTTGTCGGCCATTCGACAGGCCGTTCGGGAAGTTGAGCTGGAAGTACCCCGCCGTATCAACGAGCGTCTCGACGATCTCATGCTTTGAGTGCCTGAGACTAAAGTCTGTCCCGGTTTGGCCACGCATTCGCGGATAATTGGCCTAACTTGTACTATTGGCTAATCTCACGTAACCACCCAATGACGATAAGATCCCGCTTATGAAATCAGCCTTTATTTTTCCAGGACAAGGGTCGCAATCGGTGGGCATGCTTTCGGCTGCCGCTGAAGCCTGGCCCATCATCGACAGAACCTTTTCCGAAGCCTCCAATGTTCTCGGCTATGACCTCTGGGATCTCTGCCAGAAGGGGCCGGCGGAGGAATTGAATAAAACCATGGTGACGCAGCCTGCGCTCCTGACGGCCAGTATTGCCCTCTGGCGGCAGTGGTTTGTTGCCGGCGGTTCTTCTCCCGATTTTCTCGCCGGTCACAGTCTGGGAGAGTACAGCGCCCTGGTGGCGGCAGAGAGCCTCGATTTTGTTGAAGCGGTCAAGCTGGTTCGCCTGCGTGGTGAGCTCATGCAGGACGCTGTGCCGGCTGGAGAAGGGAAGATGGCAGCCATCCTTGGTCTTGAGGATGATGCCGTTGTGGCAGCCTGTCAGGATGCGGCACAGGGCGATGTGGTATCTGCGGTAAACTTCAATGCCCCTGGTCAGGTGGTTATTGCTGGCTCGGCAGCCGCAGTTGAACGGGCTATTGAAGCCTGCAAGGAAAAAGGCGCGAAGAAGGCCATGCCATTGCCTGTAAGCGTGCCATCGCATTGCGCACTTATGAAAGGCGCCGCGGAGGAGCTGGCGAAAGCGTTGGAGGATGTTCGCTTTAATGATGCTGTCATCCCGGTTATACAAAATGTTAACGCTGCCGCCGAGACCGAATCCGCTACACTGAAGGCCAACCTTCTCAAGCAGCTTTATTCTCCGGTGCTCTGGACGGACTCTGTGCGTGCCCTCGTTTCCAATGATGTCGAAGTTGCAGTCGAGTGCGGCACTGGAAAAGTGTTGGCAGGGCTGGCCAAACGTATCGACCGGGCTTTGGCCGTTCACAGTATCGAAGACCCGGATTCGCTGGCGAAGGCGCTGGACGCTTTCGGTCAGTCCTGAAACGAAAGGGAGTTATTCATGTCTCTGGAAGGTAAAACCGCACTGGTCACCGGTGCTACCCGCGGTATTGGTCAGGCCATTGCCCGTGCGCTGGCCGCGCAGGGTGCCGAAGTTGTCGGAACAGCAACCAGTGAAGCCGGTGCAGAATCCATCACCAACGATCTCCAGTCGGCCGGTTACAAGGGTTACGGCATGGTCATGAACGTTGCAGACCCTGCCAGCATTGAAGCCGGTTTGAAGGAGCTGACGGAGAAATCGGGGGCTCCCCTGATTCTGGTCAACAATGCCGGCATTACCCGTGATAACCTCCTGATGCGGTTGAAAGATGATGACTGGGCCTCGGTTCTGGAAACCAATCTGTCCAGCGTCTATCGGACCAGCAAGGCCGTGCTTCGTGGCATGGCCAAGGCCAAATGGGGCCGGATTATCAATATCAGCTCCGTGGTTGCCGGTATGGGCAATGCGGGGCAGGGCAATTACTGCGCCGCCAAGGCCGGGGTTGAAGGGTTTACCCGAAGCCTGGCCAAGGAAATGTCGAACCGCGGTATCACTGCAAATTGCGTGGCTCCCGGATTTATTGACACGGATATGACAAAAAAACTGGACGACAAGCAGCGTGGGGCTATGCTGGAAATCATACCCGCGGGTCGTCTGGGTGAGCCGGAAGAAGTGGCAGCCGTGGTTGCCTTCCTGGCATCAGATGCAGCCGGATACGTGACGGGTGAAACCATCAACGTGAACGGCGGAATGTACATGGGATAAGCCCCTTTCGGGGTCTGTGCGCAACCCCTTGTCGCACAACATGTTTATCAGAATCCCTGCTTGTTTGCAGGTAGGGTTTAAACTAAACTGGCAGCACTAGAGTTGCTTGGTTGACACACAAAGTGAGGACATTATGAGTACAGTTGAAGAGCGCGTGAAGAAGATCGTTTGTGAACAGTTGGGCGTTAAAGAGTCCGAAGTTCAGAACTCATCTTCTTTTGTAGAGGATCTTGGCGCTGACTCACTGGACACCGTTGAGCTGGTTATGGCACTTGAAGAGGAGTTTGAAACCGAGATTCCTGACGAGGAAGCCGAGAAGCTGACAAGTGTTCAGGACGCGATCGACTACATCGTCGCGCACACCTGATACTCTGCATTTAAGAAAGCCAGGCAAAAAGCCGTCCTTGTGAAATAGCGAGGGACGGCTTTTTTATTGGCCGAAAATCAGGTTCAATCGGCGTTCAGATTCATTCGGACAAGATCAGGTGCAACAGGTTATGACTAAACGGCGAGTTGTCATCACAGGTATGGGCATGCTGTCGCCAGTCGGCAATAGCGTGGAGTCGTCCTGGGAAGCGATTCAGGCCGGGCGCAGCGGGATCGGTATGATCGACCGCTTTGACGCGTCTGCCTATAACACCAGAATTGGTGGGGCCATTCGGGATCTGGACATGGAGTCCTACCTGTCCCCGAAGGATGCCAGAAAGCTTGATGCCTTTATCCATTATGGCCTGATTGCTGCGCAGCAGGCAGTTGACAGCAGTGGGCTGGAGTCGTTTGAGAAGCTTGATCGGGAGCGAGTAGGTATTGCAATCGGCTCCGGGATTGGCGGCCTTGAGTACATAGAGAAGAGCGTCCTGACCATGGACAAGTCGGGGCCCCGAAAGGTTTCCCCGTTTTTCGTGCCTGCTTCTGTCATCAACATGATCTCCGGCAATGCCGCGATCCGTTTCGGATACCGTGGCCCCAACATTGCGATCGTGACAGCCTGCACTACCGGCACCCACAACATTGGTTACGCGGCCCGCACGATTGCCTATGGCGACGCCGATGTCATGCTGGCAGGTGGCTCGGAAATGGCGACGACGCGTACCGGTATGGCTGCGTTTTCGGCTGCGCGGGCTCTGTCTACCCGTAACGATGAACCGGAAAAGGCCAGCCGCCCCTGGGATAAAGACCGGGACGGCTTTGTGCTCAGCGATGGCGCCGGTGTCGTTGTGCTTGAAGAGCTTGAACACGCAAAGGAGCGGGGCGCCACCATATACGGTGAAGTTGTCGGTTTTGGTATGAGCGACGACGCCCACCACATTACAGCGCCGCCCGAAGATGGCGAGGGCGCCGCCCGATCCATGGCGAACGCAGTTCGTGATGCTGGCCTTGATCTGGAAGAAATCGACTACATCAACGCCCATGGAACCTCCACCCAGGTTGGTGACGTGGCCGAAGTGGCTGCAGTTCGTCGGGTGTTCGGCGCGCATGCCGAAAAGCTGGCCATGAGCAGCACCAAGTCCATGACAGGTCACCTGCTTGGAGCTGCTGGTGCTGTGGAAGCGATCTTCTCGGTTCTGGCCATTCGGGATGGGGTCCTGCCGCCCACCATCAATCTGGACAATCCGGATGAGGGTTGCGATCTGGACCTTGTGGCACACACGAGCCGTAAGGCGGATGTGCGGGTAGCCCTATCCAACTCCTTCGGGTTCGGTGGTACCAACGGCACCCTGATTTTCCGTCGCTACGAAGGCTGACCCCCGCCGTGTTTCGTCTTTTCTGGGCTGACGACGGTGGCTTGCCCGCCAATGACCGCGGTTTGGCCTACGGCGACGGGCTGTTTGAAACGATCCGCATGGTTGAGCAGAAAGGAGTCCTGCTTTCGCGACACCTTGAGCGCATGGTTCGTGATGCCGGTCGGTTGGGCATCGAGGTTTCGCGAAGGGATCTGGCGAACGTTTGTGTCCAGGCGGCGCAGCGCTTTGCCGGTCGATTCAGGGGGGAAGGCTGGATTCTCAAACTGACCCTGACCAGGGGCAGCGGTGGGCGGGGTTACCGGCCTGCTCCCGGGATGGAGCCAAACCTGCTGGTGTCGGCTTCACCGTTGCCTCCGATGCCGGATATTGCCGGAGAGGCCGTTGACTTCTCGAAAGTCCCCCTGTCTGTTAATCCTGTCTTGGCAGGTATCAAGTCTCTGAACCGGATCGAGCAGGTATTGGCCGCCGCTGAACTGGGGCCATCCCTTTTCGAGGTCATCATGGCTGATCACGGCGGCAATCTGGTGGAGGGTACCCGCACCAATCTTCTGCTCCGGCAAAGCGATGGCTGGGTGACACCGCCGGCATCCAGCCTTGCGGTTGCCGGCGTTCTCAGGCAATGGGTGCTTGAACGGCTGAGGCAACAGGGGGAAAGGGTGTCGGAGCGTCCGGTTGCTGTAGACGATGTCCTCGGTCCGGATTGCCATGGGCTATTTCTTCTGAATAGCGTTCTTGGGTTTGTTCCGGTTCGCACTATTGCCGGTCATGATTTGCCTGTCGATGGTGGACTTGCGACAATCTTCAATCCTCTCGAAACACTGGAATAAATCGTTTGTTCAAGAAGTTATTGCTTGCGTGTGTTTGTGCTGCTGTCCTGATCTCAGCGGGAACCGGTCTGTGGGTGTGGCAAGGCTTGAAAGGCCTTGAAAAGCCAGTCGAGTTCGAAGAGCCGCTGCTTTTTCAGGTTCCCCAGGGTGCGTCTTTCACGGAAGTGGCGGGTCGCCTTGAAGATGAAGGATTGGTCTCGGACCGGCTGTGGCTCAGGCTATATGGTCGCCTTGACCCTGGGCAGACCCGGATCAAGGCTGGCGAGTATGAATTCCTTGATGGCATGAGTCCCGTCGACATGATTGGCATCATGGTCTCCGGCGATACCAAGCACTGGTATGTGCAATTTATCGAGGGATGGACTTTTCAGGATATGAGGGCAGCACTGGCAAACGCCGAGCGATTGCAAAAGCTCACAGGCGAGTGGTCCAGTGAAAAGATCATGGCGGCTGTCGGTGCGGAAGGGGAGCATCCTGAGGGGCGGTTTTTCCCGGATACCTACGCCTTTACCAGCACCGAGTCCGATCTGGATCTTCTGAGGCGTGCCTTCAGCCGTATGGAATCAGTGCTGGCTGAGGAGTGGGCAGCACGGGAAGATGGGTTGCCCTATGAAAACCCCTATGAAGCTCTGATCATGGCCTCTATTGTGGAGCGCGAAACTGGCGCCCCGGAAGAGCGCGACCAGGTTGCAGGGGTATTTGTTCGCCGCCTCCAGAAGGGAATGCGCCTGCAAACCGATCCCACGGTTATTTATGGTATGGGCGATAGTTATCAGGGCCGTATCGGCCGTAAGGATCTGCGCACCTACACGCCCTACAACACATACAGAATCAATGGACTGCCCCCAACGCCCATCGCCCTGCCTGGCCGTGAATCCATTCACGCGACCCTGCATCCGGATGATGGAGATGCGCTCTATTTCGTTGCCCGTGGCGATGGTACCCACAAATTTTCACGCACACTGGCGGAACACCAGAAGGCTGTGCGTGAGTTTCAGCTTAACCGACGTGAGGATTACCGCTCCTCGGTTAAGCAGGGTGGAGAATGAGCATGAGAGGGCAATTCATTACGTTTGAAGGTACAGAAGGCGTTGGCAAGTCCACTCAGTTGGCGAATGCCGCCAGTACCCTCGAGAACCTCGGTGTGGATGTGTTGGTAACCCGTGAGCCTGGCGGCACCCCCATGGCCGAGCACATTCGCGAGCTGCTGCTGGCAACCCGGGATGAGGTGGTTCACGAAACCACGGAACTGCTGTTGATGTTTGCAGCCCGCGCCCAGCACTTACATACGAGAATCCTGCCGGCACTCGACGCTGGTCAGTGGGTGCTGTGCGACCGGTTCACCGATGCCACATTTGCCTATCAGGGAGGTGGGCGCGGTGTGTCGCAGGAGCGGATTGCATTGCTGGAAAACCTGGTTCAGGGTAACGTCCGTCCTGATCACGTGATATTGTTCGATGCGCCAGTGGAAACCGGAATGGCCAGAGCAAGGCGTCGGGGTGAACTGGACCGGTTTGAGCAGGAAGATCTGGAGTTTTTTCAGCGAATCAGAAATACCTACCTCGACCGTGCCAATGAGGCCCCGGATAGATATCATATTATCAACGCGGCGCGCCCACTGAATCAGGTTTCCGAGGAGGTTGTCCAGCTGCTTACCGGTTTATTGAGCCCGACTGGTCATGGCTGAGGCCAGCTTGGTAGTTTTGGAGGTTTAGCCTTCATTCGTGCACTTTTTGTAAGGTTCTGCTTTAATTGATGTACATTCTCAATTAAAGACTGGCAGTCTTGATGGTCGACGCAAAACTTCTAAAACTCCCCAGCGCAGCGCATCAGCACCGCCACGAACATCATCAGATCGTGATCGGTGTCAGAGGGGAAGCCGAACTGAGTGTCGACGGGACAGGGGCTCGTCTGGATACCTGGAGAGCCTGTTTCGTGCCCACGGAAGCCCAGCACGATTTTTGTGGCAGTCACTCCAACCATGTTCTGGTCATTAATCTTGATCCACTGACTCCCGCGTTTAACACTCCGGCCCATGCGGATTACGAGCGGATGATGCGAGTCTTTGAGAAGCCGCGCACCCTGCAAATGGACAGTCGTTTGCAGGGCTTTGTCCAGTTCACCGCTACCGAATTTGATCGCGCGCCAGAGAACGCAACGCTCCAGCAGCACCTGGCTACCAGTATTCTCTACTGCATGGCCGACAGGATAGCCGGCGGGCAGACGCAATCTCCCGATCGGAACCCCGTAAGCCCGGAAGTCGTTCGATCGTACATCCTCAATAACCTGCACCGAAAAATCACCGTTGAGGAAATGGCGGGGAAGGCCTGTCTCAGTGTCAGCCGCTTTCACGAGGTATTCAGGGATGCCGCTGGTATAACGCCCCATCAATTCCTTCTTCAGACGCGTCTGGAGCAGGCCTCTGAACTTCTTGTCTCAACGTCACTCTCGGTATCTGAAATCAGTTACAGAACCGGCTTCTCATCTCAGAGCGCTTTGACCAACGCGTTACGAAAATACAAGGGAACCACGCCGTCCAGGCTACAGGCGGGTGCTTACGCTGCCTGATTCCGTGTTCTGAGCCCTACAACCGTAGGATTGTGCAAAAGAATCGTAGGATTTCGTAAGCCTGGCGTCCGTAGTAATACTAACTTATAGCGGTTGGGAGCCTGGCTTGAATGGCTGACTGCATTGGCGTCAAGAACCCGAGATGAGGATCACGCCGCGCAGGTGAGTCACTGAACAATCCCGTTCCGATAAGGAACAATTTTCGTGTGAACAAGAAGAACAGTGCAGCGCGTTGTCGGCAGGTCAGTTCTGTGCTTCGCGAGCGAACCTGATTCCGACTCATTAAACCGGAGGAGCCCTATGGCTATTGGTGTTTGGATAAGTCTCTTTGCATATTTTGCGCTCATGATTGCCATTGGCATATTCGCGATGCGCAGATCTACCTCATCATCTGAGGATTACATGCTAGGCGGACGGGCGCTCAGTCCGAAAGTGGCCGCCCTTTCGGCGGGTGCCTCGGATATGAGTGGTTGGCTGCTTCTGGGTCTTCCCGGAGCTTTGTATGTATCTGGCCTGGGTTCCGCGTGGATCGGTATTGGCCTCTTTGTCGGTGCGTTTTTCAACTGGACGCTGGTTGCACCGCGCCTTCGGGAACAGACGGTTCACTATGGGAATGCCATTACCATTCCGTCTTTCCTTGCTAACCGCTTCCCGACTCAGGCGTTATCGCTGAGAACGGTATCCGCTATCGTTATCGTCATCTTTTTTGCGGTTTACACTGCGTCCGGTCTGGTTGCTGGCGGCAAACTGTTTGAAAGTGCGTTTTCCGGTATTTTCAACTTTGGTGGCTTGAGTGATTACGCGGTGGGTATTGTCATTACGCTGGGCGTGGTGCTGGCCTACACCGTTGTGGGTGGTTTCCTGGCAGTAAGCATGACGGACTTCGTGCAGGGCTGCATCATGATGCTGGCACTGGTGATCATGCCCGCGGTTGTGCTATTCGGAGAAGGCGGTGGCGGTTTTGGCCAGGCTGCTGAAACTCTGAACTCGGTCGATCCCACGCTTCTGTCATGGACGGAAGGCCTGACCTTCATCGGTTGGTTGTCTGCGGTTACCTGGGGCCTGGGGTATTTCGGTCAGCCTCACATTATCGTGCGCTTTATGGCCATCCGTACCCTGAAGGATGTTCCGATTGCCCGTAATATTGGCATGGGCTGGATGGGTATCTCCCTGATTGGTGCGATCTCGCTGGGTGTTTTCGGCCGGGCGTATGCCGTTCGTAACGGTATGGATATTGCGGATCCGGAAACGATCTTCATCATTCTGTCCGATCTGCTGTTCCATCCGCTGATCACCGGTTTCCTGTATGCAGCTCTGCTTGCGGCAGTTATGAGCACCATCTCGAGTCAGTTGCTGGTGTCTTCATCTTCTTTGACTGAAGATTTCTATCGACTGTTCCTGCGCAAGGAAGCAACCGATAAGGAGTGCGTCAATATTGGCCGGGTGTGTGTGGTGCTGGTTGGCCTGGTTGCCGCGGTCATTGCATCCGATCCGAATTCACAGGTTCTGGCCCTTGTCAGTAATGCCTGGGCCGGCTTCGGTGCAGCTTTTGGTCCGCTGATTATCCTGTCGCTGATGTGGCCGCGCACGAATGGTGCCGGTGCCATTGCTGGCATGGTAGTGGGTGCAGCTACGGTTATGATCTGGATTTCTCTGGGTTGGAACGGTGAGTTTATGGGTGGTCCTGGTGTTTATGAGATCATTCCTGGCTTTATTGCTGCTTTCATCGCCATTGTTGCGGTGAGTATGGCTACCGAAGACGCAAACGAGTATCAGCACATTACACGCTAGGGCGCTAGCAGCTGGGCGCCGGAACTTCAGGTTTGGCGCTTATGCGAGTCGTGCTGATGTCAACAAACCCTCGCCTCAAGGGCGGGGGTTTGTTGTATCTGACGCCGGAGGCCTGTTGGTGGAAGCTGGAATGACTTAGACCATAGGCGATGGTTCATGATTTGAGCTGGTAGATCTCTGTCCGAGCCGCTACATTAATTAAGGTCAGATTCCAGCTTGAGAAAACAATAATCGCGAAAGGACAAAGGGTTATGAGAAACAATCGATATCTGAAATCAACACTGAGCCTGCTTGCGGCGGCTATGGTTTCTTTTTCCTCGGGGGTGCACGCCGAGGGTAATTATGTAATGGGCACTGCGACTACGGGTGGCACCTACTATCCGGTTGGCGTCGCTATTTCCACGTTGGTTAAGGTAAAACTGGAACCAACGACCAATATTTCCGTGTCCGCCATCAGTTCAGCCGGATCAGGCGAAAATCTGAAGTTGATGGACGAGGGGCAGATCCAGTTCGGTATTTTGCAGGGGCTATACGGCGCCTACGCCTGGAACGGCACAGGGCCAGTACCACAGGCCTATAAAAATCTGCGCTCGGTTTCCATGCTTTGGCAGAACGTTGAGCATTTTGTGGTCCGTAACAACGTGGTTGAGACCGGTACTATTTCGGATATGACCAACCTTTACGATGAGAGCTTCTCTATTGGAGCCCGGAATTCCGGTACTGAAGGTTCCGGTCGTTTTATCCTGGGCAAGGTCGGAATTGATCTGGAGCAGGTGGACATCGCCTATCTCGGCTATGGTCCCAGCGCTGACGCCATGCAGAATGGAAACATCGATGGTATGAACATTCCGGCCGGTGTCCCCGCATCTGCGGTTACCCGTGCCTACGCCAACCTCGGTGGCGAAATAACAACACTGGACTTTACCGAGGCGCAGCTGGCCGAGGTGAACAGTGATTTTGAGCTCTGGACGCCCTACCTGATCCCGGCTGGTACCTATCCGAACCAGGACAAGGACATCAATACTATCGCCCAGCCGAACATCATGGCGGCCCGAGCGGATGTCCCGGAAGAGGACGTGTATCAAATCACCAAGACAATTTATGCCAACCTGGCGTTTCTGAATAACATTCATCCGGCAACCAAGGCCATGGCGCTGGAGAAAGCGATTGCCGGTCTGCCGATGCCGCTGCATCCCGGGGCTGCGCGTTTTTACCGTGAGCAGGGAATTGAGATTCCAGAACGGCTGATTGCGGAGTAGTTGTGGCAGACCAATCAACAGGCGGGCCTCTCAGCGAGGTCCGTGATGAAAGTGCCAGCGAAGCTGGCGAACGCCTTGATCACCGGCTCTTCGGGCCGGTGATTTTTGGCCTCGCGATTCTCACCTCACTGATACACCTCTATTTCAACACGGTTTCTACGCTGTCAGAGCTCTGGACCTCAGCTTTGCACTTTGGTCTTTTCGGACTGATCTGTGCGTTGACCACCCCCATGTTCAAGGCTCGCTCAGTGGCTGGTAAGCGGGCTGTGCTTGGCATCGATGTTTTTCTTGGTCTGGCGGCGATGGCCTGTGCCGCTTACCTGATTCTGTTCGAGAACGCGCTCTATGAGCGAGGCGTTAATTTCAGTACCGGTGACTGGATCGTCTCGATTGCAGCGGTATTGCTGATCCTTGAATTTGGCCGCAGAACAGTGGGTTGGTTTATCCCGGTACTGTGCATTCTGGCGTTATCCTATGTCGCCTGGTGGGGCCAGTATGTTGACGGCATTTTTAATTTCCCGGGGCTCACCTGGGAGACTGTGCTGTTTCGCTCCTACATTGGCGGGCAGGGTATGCTTGGGTCGATTGCCCGGATCTCCTGGACCTATGTCTTCATGTTTATTCTGTTTGGGGCCTTCCTGGTAAAGTCCGGTGCCGGAGACTTTATCATTGAGCTTGCTCGCTGCGCTGCGGGGCGCTTCGTTGGCGGCCCGGGATTCGTTGCCGTATTTTCTTCAGGACTGATGGGTTCGGTGTCTGGCTCAAGTGTCGCTAATACTGTATCTACCGGTGTGATCACGATTCCGCTGATGCGTAAGGCCGGTTTCCCTGCCCGTTTTGCTGCAGGGGTTGAGGCAGCGGCCTCGACGGGTGGTCAGCTGATGCCACCGGTGATGGGCGCGGGGGCCTTTATTATGGCCTCTTATACGCAGGTGTCCTATCTCACGATCATTTCTGTCGCCGCATTGCCGGCGCTGCTCTACTTCCTTTCGGTGGCCATGTTTGTCCGTATTGAAGCCAAACGCAGCCACGCCACCCGGCTGGAGGATGCTGAAGCGCCTACGTTGAAAGAGGTGCTGAAAGATGGCTGGCATTTTCTGATGCCCTTGGTGGTGTTGGTTGCAGCGCTGGTTTATGGATTCACGCCTACCTACGCGGCCGGAATAGCCATCCTCTCCGTGATCGTCGCCTCGTGGCTGTCGAAGCATCCCATGGGGCCTCGGGACATTCTGGACGCCCTGGTGATGGGTGCCCGCAATATCACCACAACAGCGATTCTGCTGATCACTGTGGGGCTGATAGTGATGGTGGTGTCCACTACCGGGATCGGCAATACTTTTTCAATCATGATTACTGACTGGGCCGGTGGCAGCCTGTTGATCACCATCCTGCTGGTCGCCCTGGCGTCGCTCATCCTTGGTATGGGCCTGCCGGTAACGGCAGCTTATATCGTGCTCGCCACACTCTCCGCGCCGGCTATCTACAACCTGATTGCACAGAGTCAGCTGCTGGACCTGCTTGTGAGTGGCAACCTCCCGGAGCAGGCCAAGTCCATCTTCATGCTGGTAGCACCCGATAAAATGGAGTTGCTGAATGCGCCCATGGACACGGCTACGGCGCAGCAACTGCTGGCCTCCGTTCCGGACACCTTCAGCAGTCAGCTGCTTGAGCAGGCACTGTCACCGGCAACCCTGTCGATAACCCTGGTGGCGGCGCATATGGTGATCTTCTGGTTATCCCAGGACTCCAACGTGACACCGCCGGTCTGTCTCACGGCCTTCGCCGCGGCGGCGATTGCCGGCACACCACAGATGCGGACCGGCTTTACCGCCTGGAAGTTGGCCAAGGGCCTTTACATAGTGCCGCTACTGTTCGCCTACTCACCGTTGATTACCGGGAACTTCACCGAAATGATTCAGGTGTTCTGCTTCGCGTTATTCGGCGTTTACGCCATCGTAGCGGGGCTTGAAGGATACCTTGAGCATCCGCTGAATCCAGTGGTGCGTCTGCTGATGTTCCCCATCGGTTTGTTGATGCTCTGGCCCCATGGCCAGGTGCTGCTGGATGGCGCTGGCCTGGTGATCTTTGTCTTTGCGTTCGTGTGGAGTAGCCGCCAGGGCCGCCGGATGGCCACGCCAGCAGCTGCATGACAGGACCCTGACGATGACACTGTTTGAGATCCTGGCTCTGTTAGCGCTGGGTGGCATTGCCGGCTTCATTAACGTGTTGTCCGCGGGAGGGTCCATGCTGACCCTCCCGTTGCTTATGTTCCTGGGGTTGCCGCCGCAGGTGGCCAACGGTACCAATCGGGTGGCCATTACGTTGCAGAGCATCACTGCGGTGGGCAGTTTCTACCGCATGGGGCATGGCAACCTGATGGTCAGTCTGCACCTTGCTGTGCCGGCAATTCTCGGTTCGCTCCTGGGCGCCTGGGTTGCGACCTGGGTGTCAGACGCGGTGTTCGAGGTCGTCCTGGTGTCGGCCATGATCGGTGCCTCGGTATTCATGCTGTTACCTCAGCCCTCACTGAATACCCGCCCCCTGACCACAGACCGGCTGAGTCCGGGCATCTACCTGGCGATGTTTGTGGTTGGCATGTACGGCGGGTTTATACAGGTCGGCGTTGGTGTGCTGTTCATCGTGGTGCTTTACCACATGCTGAAAATCGACCTGAGGCAGGTGAACGTGCTCAAGGTTTCCATCGTGCTGCCCTTTACCTTTGCCGCGCTGGTGGTATTCGCTATCAACGATCAGGTGCGCTGGAGTGTCGGGCTGACCCTGGCTCTTGGCAATGTCACCGGTGCCTTTATAGCAACCCGGGTAAACATGAGCAAGCAGGGCGCGCGCTGGGTCAAGGGAATAACCCTGATAATGGTGGCGGCTATTCTGGTTCGACTGATCCTGTACTGATCATGATTTGAGGAGGTATAGAAAAAATGAAAGCAATGGTCATTGAAGAGTTTGGCGGGCCGGATGTGTTCGTTGAGCGGGAAGTGGACACACCAGAGCCTGATGAAGGTCAGGTTCGCATCAGGGTGGTGGCTTCCAGTGTGAACCCGCTCGAAACCAAAATTCGTTCAGGGCTGGTGAAAACCGGCCCGGCAATGCCCGCGATCCTGAATGGTGACGTCTCGGGAGTGGTGGATAAGGTTGGCCCCGGTGTGGCCGGCTTTGCCGAAGGCGATGAAGTGTTTGGATGCGCCGGTGGCGTCGGGGGCTGGCAGGGCGCGCTGGCAGATTTCATGATCGCCGATGTTCGATTGCTGGGTAAGCGTACTCCGGCCATGGAATTGCCTCTGGCTGATTGTGCGGCATTGCCGCTGGTGTTCCTGACTGCCTGGAGCGCCCTGGTCGATCGGGCGGGGATTCAGCCCGGTGAGCATGTGCTGATTCATGCCGGCACCGGTGGCGTCGGCCACGTTGCCATCCAGATTGCCAAATACCTGGGTGCCCGGGTCGCCACCACCGTCTCAAACGAAGCGAAAGCGGAGCAGGCGCGGGCACTGGGTGCCGACGACATTATCTTTTACCGGGATGAGTCGGTAGAGGACTACAAGCAGCGCCTGACAAACGGCAAGGGCTTCAGCCTGGTGTTCGATACCGTCGGTGGTGGAAACGTGGACAAGTCCATTGAGGCCGCGGCAGTGAATGGTCGCCTGTGCTCAATCAATACCCGGTCAACCCATGATCTCAGTCAGATGCACGCCAAGAGTCTGACCCTGCACGTGATCTTCCGTTCGATTTCGCTATTACACGGGATCGGCATGGACGATCAGCCACGATTGGTGAAGGCATTGTGTGACATGCTGGAGCAGGGCAAGGTCAAACCGTTGCTGGATACTCAACGCTACAAGTTCACCCAGATCAGTGACGCGCATCGTCGTATTGAGTCGGGTGAGGCTGTCGGCAAAATCCTGCTTGAGCGATAAGCTTTTCGGGGCATAAAAAAACGCCAGCCCGAGGGCTGGCGTTTTTCGTGGAGATTACCGTAAAGGCTTGATGCTCAGGCGACATTCGCCTCAGCAGCCTTCTTGGTGTAGTTCTCCATCTGGTCGAAGTTGAGATACTTGTAGATCTCTTTCGACATGCTGTTCAGGTCCTTCGCGTACTCCATGTACTCCGCAGGGGAGGGGAGTTTGCCCAGAACCGCACCCACAGCCGCCAGTTCCGCAGACGTCAGGTACACGTTGGCACCATCGCCGAGGCGGTTCGGGAAGTTACGGGTGGAAGTGGACAGTACCGTCGACTTCGGAGCTACGCGTGCCTGGTTACCCATGCACAGGGAGCAGCCCGGCATCTCGGTGCGAACACCGGCGGTGCCGTAGGTGTTGAAGTAACCTTCTTCCATCAGCTGCGCCTGATCCATCTTGGTCGGCGGCGACATCCACAGACGCGTGCTCAGCGGGCCTTTGTGCTGCTCAAGCAGTTTGCCGGCGGCGCGGAAGTGACCGATGTTGGTCATGCAGGAGCCAATGAATACTTCGTCAACCTTGTCGCCAGCCACTTCGGACAGGAACTTGGCATCGTCCGGATCATTCGGGCAGCATACGATCGGCTCTTTGATGTCAGCCAGATCGATTTCGATGACGTGTGCATACTCGGCATCTTTGTCGGCACGCATGAGCTTCGGATCAGCCAGCCACTCTTCCATCTGCTGGGCACGACGCTCCAGGGTACGCGGATCGCCGTAACCCTCGGCAATCATCCAGCGCAACATGGTGATGTTGGAACGCAGGTACTCGGCCACGGAGTCTTCAGACAGGTTGATGGTACAACCCGCGGCGGAACGCTCGGCGGAAGCGTCAGACAACTCGAACGCCTGCTCAACGGTCAGGTGCTCAAGGCCTTCAATTTCCAGGATGCGGCCGGAGAATTCGTTGATCTTGCCTTTCTTCTCAACGGTCAGCATGCCTTGCTTGATGCCGTACAGCGGGATGGCGTGTACCAGATCGCGCAGGGTGATGCCGGGCTGCATTTCGCCCTTGAAGCGAACCAGAACGGATTCCGGCATGTCCAGAGGCATAACGCCGGTCGCCGCGGCAAACGCTACCAGACCGGAACCGGCCGGGAAGGAGATGCCCATCGGGAAACGGGTGTGGGAGTCACCACCGGTGCCCACGGTGTCCGGCAGCAGCATGCGGTTCAGCCAGGAGTGGATGATGCCGTCGCCCGGGCGCAGTGAAACACCGCCGCGGGTACGGATAAAGTCCGGCATGGTGTGCTGCATTTCCACGTCAACCGGCTTCGGGTAGGCAGCGGTGTGGCAGAAAGACTGCATAACCAGGTCAGCCTGGAAGCCAAGACACGCCAAGTCTTTGAGTTCGTCCCGGGTCATCGGACCGGTGGTGTCCTGGGAGCCTACGGTGGTCATGTGCGGCTCGCAGTAGGTGTTCGGACGAACGCCTTTGCCTTCTTCCAGGCCACAGGCCTTGCCAACCATCTTCTGGGCCAGGGTGAAGCCTTTGGTGCCGGCTTCGGGATCTTTTGGCAAGCGGAACAGGTCGGTCGCGCCCATGCCCAGTGCTGTGCGGGCCTTGGCAGTCAGGCCACGGCCGATGATCAGCGGGATACGGCCGCCGGCCTGAACTTCGTCCAGGATCACATCAGACTTGAACTTGAACTCGGAGATAGTCTCGCCGGCCTCGTTCAGGATCTTGCCGTCATACGGGCGGATCTCGATAACATCGCCCATGTTCATGTCGTCGACGGGGGCTTCGAACACCAGGGCACCGGCATCTTCCATGGTGTTGAAGAAGATGGGAGCGACCTTGTTACCGATGCAGACACCGCCGGCACGCTTGTTCGGCACGCCCGGAATGTCGTCACCGAAGAACCACAGAACGGAGTTGGTGGCCGACTTACGGGAGGAACCGGTACCGACAACATCACCTACGAAGGCTACAGGCAGGCCTTTGGACTTGATCTCGTCGATCTGGCTCATGGGACCGGTAACGCCGGGCTCTTCCGGCTTCAGGCCGTCGCGTTCCATTTTGTAGGCAGCGCGGGCATGCAGCGGGATGTCCGGACGGGACCAGGCATCCGGAGCCGGAGACAGGTCGTCGGTGTTGGTTTCGCCAGTGACCTTGAACACCACCATCTTGGTGCTCTCTGGTACCTTCTTCTTATTGGTGAACCACTCGCCGTTGGCCCAGGATTCGATAACTGCCTTGGCAACCGGATTGCCAGCGTCCATCTTTTCCTTCACGTCGTTGAAGGCGTCGAACATCAGCAGGGTGCGCTTCAGCTGCTCACCGGCCAGCTCAGCCAGCTCGGAGTCGTCCAGAAGATCAACCAGGGTCGCAATGTTATAGCCACCCTGCATCATGCCCAGCAGCTTGACTGCTGTCGGCTTGTCCAGCAGCGGAGAGGAGGCTTCGCCTTTTACGATAGCAGTCAGGAACGCGGCCTTTACGTAGGCGGCTTCGTCGACACCCGGCGGTACGCGGTTTTCCAGGAGATACACCAGGGTGTCTTCCTCGCCGGCCGGCGGGTTTTTCAGCAGATCGACCAGAGCAGCAGTCTGCTCGGCGTTCAGGGGCTTGGGAGGAATACCCAGGGCTTCACGTTCGGCAACGTGTTCACGATAGGCTTCTAACACGATATGGACCCTCATCAGTTGGAATGTCCCGCGCCGTTGGCTTCATGCCTTGGCGGGAGGTTTTGGCGGAAAGGCCGCAGGAGCCTCTGAATAATGCCTCAAATCACCGATGGGGTTTCAGGGTTTATTCAGAGACTCCTTTATCTGGCGCTGCATTCTATAGGAAACCCCTTATAAAGTTAAGTTGGACAGAGGTCGGAGGAATCTGTTAAGTGCGCTATACTCGCCGCCCGCAAATCAACAACTGTATTCAACCATGAACGACGCCCTGCAAGAGATTCACAACTTCCTGCCGTGCCGGACCCCTCAGCAATGGATCGACAATGCCCTGGCGAACCAGGACCTGATGCTGATCGATCACGCCCATTGCGAAAAGAAGGCCGCCTCCACCGCGCTCAGCCTGATGTACCGGTACGTTGACAACACCGACCTGCTGAACAAGATGTCCCGGCTGGCCCGTGAGGAGCTCCGGCATTTCGAGCAGGTGCTCGCGATTATGAAAAAGCGCGGCGTGGACTATTGCCATCTTACCCCGGCCCGATACGCGGCAGGATTAAGACAGGAAGTCCGGTCAGAAGATCCTGGCCGCCTGGTGGATGTGTTGATTGTGGGCGCCATTATCGAGGCGCGCTCCTGTGAACGGTTTGCCGCGCTCGCTCCGTTCCTGGATGAGAAGCTGGCGGATTTCTACACCAGTTTGCTGAAGTCCGAAGCCCGGCATTACCAGGACTACTTGACTCTGGCCGAGCAGGCCGCTGGTGAACCGATCGCGGCCCGTGCGGAGGATTTTCTGGCCCTGGAGCGGGCGTTGATTGAAGATCCGGATCAGGAGTTTCGCTTTCACAGCGGGCCCATCTCAGCGTAACTGCCGACAAAGCTCTATCCAGGCATCAATTCCGGCGCTACGGTATTTCTGCTTGTGCAGGATGAAATAGAACTGCCGATCAAACTGACGGTGTTCCGGTACCGTCAGTGGCACCAGACTTCCGCGCTTGAACGCGTCGGCCAGCACCACTTCCGAAAGGCAGCCAATGCCCAGGTCGGCTTCCACTGCCCGTTTTATGGCCTCGGTGTGTTCCAGCTCCAGCAGCACATTCAGATCCGGCAACAGGCCGTGCATGCCCCGCTCAAAACTCTGGCGGGTTCCTGACCCCTGCTCACGCATGATCCAGGTGGCGGTGCGCAGGTCTTCATCCGTCAGTGATGTTTTTTGGGCCAGTGGATGGGTGGGTGAACAGAACACCACCAACTCATCTCCCCGCCAGGGCAATACATCCAGTTCTGAAGACTGCAATTCCCCCTCGATCAAACCAATATCCAGCTCGAAGTCCCTCACTCGTCTTGCGATGGTGCTGGTATTGGCGACTTCGAGGGAGACTCTGGGATGGGTAGGGGTATTCATGTATTGGGCCATGACCCCCACGGCCAAATAGTTCCCGATAGTCAGGGTGGCCCCGACTTTCAGGGCGCCCACCTCCGTGTGTTTGCTGAAGGCCTGTTCCAGCTCATTGGCCTGGGCAAGGACGGCCTCCACCTTGGGGCGGTAAAGCCGCCCCAGCTCGTTTAACTGGAGCCGTTTGCCAACGCGGTCGAACAGCTGGATGTCGAACTGGTTTTCCAGTTCTTTCAGCGCACTGCTGGCTGCCGATTGCGACATGGCCAGCGATTCGGCAGCACGGGTAATGTTCTGGAAATGGGCGGCTGCCAGGAAAACTTCCAGCTGTCGAAAACTGTACTTCATAACTTTTCGCTCTTAATCGGCTCACTCGAATAAGGTTATGAGAATATCCCATTTTCCCGATAGGTTAGTGTCGGGTTAGACTTAGCGCAATCCAAAATTGAATCATTCGCCGTAAGAAAGCGTAACGAACAGGCAAGAGGTTTACATGAGCAACCTGATTAAAGAGAAAGTTACCAGCGTCCATCACTGGAACGATACCCTGTTCAGCTTTACCACAAGCCGTGATCCGGGCTTCCGTTTCAAGAACGGGCACTTTGTCATGATCGGCCTGGAGACCGAGGGTAAGCCTTTGATGCGCGCTTACAGTATCGCCAGTGCCAATTACGAGGAAGAGCTTGAGTTCTTCTCGATCAAGGTCCAGGACGGCCCACTGACCTCCCGCCTTCAGAAAATCCAGGTAGGTGACGAAATTCTGGTGAGCCGCAAGCCGACAGGGACGCTGATTCTGGACAACCTTCTGCCCGGAAAGAATCTGTGGCTGATCAGCACCGGCACCGGTTTGGCGCCCTTCATGAGCATCATCAAGGATCCGGAAGTTTACGAAGCGTTCGACAAGGTTATTCTGACCCATGGCGTGCGTTACGTCTCCGAGCTGGCTTATCAGAAGGAGATCGAAGAGCTGCCGGAGAACGAATACTTCGGCGAAATGGTCCAGGGCAAGCTGGTTTACTATCCGACTGTGACGCGGGAAGACTTCCGCAACCAGGGGAGGCTGACCGATGCCATGGAGACCGGCAAAATCACCCGTGATCTGGACCTGCCGGATTTTGACCCGGAGAATGACCGGTTCATGATCTGCGGCAGCCCAAGCATGCTGAAGGACACCTGCGCCATCCTGAACAACATGGGCTTCAAGGAAGCCCGGGGCGGCGATATGGGTCATTACGTGATTGAGCGGGCGTTCGTGGAGCAGTGAGCTCGCGGGCTGAATCCGCCTCGAAAAAAGCCGGAGCGTGATGCTCCGGCTTTTTTGTGTTTGTATCTGACAGAATGGGTCGTATAAACGGCAAAGGGCTTTGGAGGCGGAGCAATGGCAGGACGGCAGTTAACGAAGAGAAACGTCATCAGCTTTTTGGTGGCACTGGCGGTCGGGGTAATTCTTGGCACCGTAGTTCAGACCCAGCTAAATCTGTGGGCCCTTCAGGCTATGGGTGTAGCGGTTGGGCTTGAAGCTCGCATTTCTGCCACCGGGCATGATCTGGTCTCTTTTGCGCCGCTCTACCTGCTCCTCTTTGGACTCAGTTTCCTTATTTCCCAGGGCGCTGCGGCCGTCGTTTCCCGTTTCGTGGGGCGCGGACTTCGGGTGCCACTGTTCGCCCTGGCCGGGGCATCCGGGCTGTGGGTTGCACTAGTGTTGGTTAATGCCCTGGCTCCCATGCCAACCCTGATTGCGGCGACCCGAACCGGGGGAGGTCTGCTTGCCATGCTGTTAACCGCCGCATTTGCCGGAGCCCTGTTCGCCAGACTTACTGCCAGGCCTGCCACCGGGGTCAGTAGCCACGCCTCAGGAACCCTGCTGGCCATTTGCCTGGCGGTTGGCCTCGGGGCGCTGCCAGGTCCGACACAGGCCCAGTCCTTGAGCGACTACACCGTCGAGACGTTGACTTCCGGGCTGGAGCATCCCTGGTCCCTGGCGTTTCTTCCCGGTGGTGGCGCCCTTGTGACGGAGCGGGCAGGGCGGTTGCGGATGATTTCAGAGGAGTGGGAGCTCGGCCAGGCGCCGATTACCGGAGTTCCGCCGGTTTTCAATGATGCTCAGGCAGGTCTGTTCGGTGTGCTGTTGTCGCCGGACTTTGAGAATAACCAACTGGTCTTTCTCGCCTACGCTTGCGGGACGGCCTCTGCGAATCACCTGTGCGTGGCCCGTGGTCAGTTGCAGGCGGAGGCCTTGACGGAGGTTGTCGAGATATTCCGTGCCAAGCCGGCCAAGGAAGGCAGCGCCCACTACGGTGGCCGAATGGCCTGGCTTCCGGATGGTACGCTGATCGTGACGCTGGGAGACGGATTTGACTATCGGGAGCAGGCGCAGAACCTGTCCAGTCATCTGGGCAAGATCGTGAGGCTGAACCCGGATGGCAGTGTTCCCGCCGACAACCCCTTCGTTGGCAGGGAAGGCGCTCTGCCGGAAATATACAGTTACGGGCACCGGAACGTTCAGGGGCTGGTGTTTGATTCCGTCGAAAACGTCTTGATTGCTCATGAACATGGCCCCCGCGGCGGTGATGAGATAAATATTATCGAGCCGGGACACAACTATGGCTGGCCCGTGATCACGCACGGCATCGATTACACCGGCGCCATGATCACGCCCTTTGTTGAGCGGGAAGGTATGGAGCAACCGTTGTTGCACTGGACCCCTTCAATTGCCCCTTCAGGCATGACCCGCTATCGGGGTGAGCTGTTTCCGGACTGGCAGGGAAACCTCCTGGTCGGCGCCCTTGCTGATAAAAGCGTTCACCGCGTCACGCTGGAAGCTGGCCATGCAAGCGACGTAGAGAGTCTGTTCGAAGCAATGGGCGAACGGATCCGGGACGTGGCTACCGGGCCTGATGGGGCGGTGTATCTGCTCACTGACAGTGCGGATGGACGGATTCTGCGTATCCTGCCTTAGTCTCGGCTCTGGGGTCTTTAGGCCCGGCCGGTGTATAGTAGGCGGTTTTCAGAAAGAGGGAAGCCGCTATGTTTTATCTGGAACTGGAACCACGTTTCAGCGATACCGATGCCCTCGGGCATATCAGCAATACCACTCTACCGGTCTGGTTCGAGCAGGCCAGGACGCCGGTTTTCCGTATTTTTCACCCGACCCTTGAAGCCGAGACCTGGCCGCTGATCATTGCACGACTTGAGATTGATCTGATGGCACAGAGCTACTGGCATATTCCGGTCAAGATCAAAACAGGCATCGGTAAGATCGGCAATTCCTCGTTTCATGTGATTCAGGAAGCCTGGCAGGGCGACAAGCAGATTGCCCGGGGTGTTGCAGTGTTAATTCACTTTGATTACGAAATCGAGAAGGCACTGCCGATTCCGGATGACATAAAAGCCAGGCTGGCAGAACATGCGGTAGCGTGATCGCGCACAATTCTGACTTTCCCGGAGGCGCTGGTGTTTGGTAAATACCTTGTATTGATCTCTCTGATGAGTGTTTTGGTGGTAACTGGTTGTGATTCCACTAATGTGGATAACGCGCCCGAATCCGATGGCCAACAACTTACTTCACCGACTGGCCCGGATGTCGATGTCTCGCTGGCACTGACCTCCGCTCAGCTGGACTGGGTAGGCCAACAGATTTTCCGGAACGAGTGCGCAGGGCGTTTTCAGTGTCTGGTCCACTGGAACGACGGCGAGGCGTTTCCGTCATTGGGTATCGGTCACTTCATCTGGTATCCGGAGGGCGTTGAAGGGCGATTCGTGGAAAGTTTTCCGGCCCTTATGGAATACATGGAACAGCGTCAGGTCAATATTCCCGAATGGTTGAGAGCGCTCGAGCCTTTTGACGCTCCCTGGCGCGAAAAAGCAGACTTTCTGGCTGTAGACGATTCACCACGAGTAGCAGAGCTGCGAGAGTTTCTGGCGGGTACCCAGGGGATCCAGGCTGAATTCATATTCCGTCGCGCCAGGAAATCGCTTGGAAAGATTATTGAGGCAGCCCCGGATGATCAAAAGCCAGAGATCGCTGCCAGGCTGGAGTCCTTGAGCCAGACGCCCGGTGGCGTTTACGCCATCATCGACTATGTGAATTTCAAGGGCGAGGGGCTTTCGCCTACGGAGCGCTATGAGGGCCAGGGCTGGGGGCTGCTGCAGGTGCTTTTGGAAATGTCTGAATCACCAGATCAGAGCGCCCTTGTTAAATTCAGGGAAGCAGCTGACACCGTTCTGACGCGACGGGCAGCAAACGCGGAGAATCCCATCGAGCGGGAGCGCTGGCTGCCGGGGTGGCGGAAGCGCCTCGAGACCTACGCAGAGCCCCCAGTCTTCAAAATTTCGAAATAATTTTGCATAAAAACTAGTTCATTTCCCGAACCTTGTTCTACTTTTAATAGGCGCGGCCCTTGGTCTGCCTTTTTTTGGCGCATGGGGTTGGAGCGAAAGCGCCGAACTGGTGCATGAAATGGTATTACTTCGTTCCAGATTCGCCTGAAACGCACCGGTGATTGATAAAAATAATATAAATCATCGGCTTACGCCGAGTGGCTTGCAAATTGCTGATTACACTCGTCGCGATAAAACCAACTGATGTTCGGAGAAAAGACAATGAGAAAGACGAAATCGATTGCCCTGGGGATTGCTCTGGCCGTAGGTACGTTCTCGGCCACTGGTGCCATGGCAGCTACAACTCTGGAGAACGTCAAGGAGAAAGGTCACCTCCAGTGCGGCGTGACCAGCGGTTTGCCTGGCTTCTCGCAGCCTGATGAAAAAGGTAACTGGACCGGTATCGACGTGGATACCTGCCGCGCGGTTGCTGCAGCCATCTTCGGTGACGCAAACGCGGTTGAGTTTACTCCACTGACTGCAAAGGAGCGTTTCACCGCCCTGCAGTCGGGTGAAATCGACATGCTCTCCCGTAACACCACCTGGACACTGACCCGCGATGCGTCCCTGGGCCTGAACTTTGCCGGCGTGAATTATTACGATGGTCAGGGCTTTTTGATCAACAAGGGTATCGGTGTGGACGATGCCACCCAGCTGGACGGTGCCACCATCTGTATCCAGGCCGGTACTACCACCGAGCTGAACCTGTCGGATTACTTCCGCGCCAAGGGCATGGAATTCAAGCCGATCGTGTTCGACACCTCTGAGCAAACCGTTCAGGGCTTTGCGGCGGGTCGTTGCGACGTTCTGACCTCCGACCGTTCGCAGCTGGCGGCGCTCCGCTCGAAGCTGTCCGATCCGAGTTCAGCCAAGATCCTGCCGAACACCATTTCCAAGGAGCCCCTGGGCCCGGTTGTTCGCCAGGGTGACGATCAGTGGTTCAACATCGTCAAGTGGGTGCTCTCCGTGCAGATCAACGCCGAAGAGTTGGGCGTGACCAGCGCCAATGCCGACGACATGCTGAAGTCCGACAACCCGAATATCCAGCGCCTGCTGGGTACCGATGGCGACATGGGTGCCAAGCTTGGACTGCCGGATGACTTCGGTTATCAGGCCGTGAAACTGGTTGGCAACTACGGTGAAATGTATGACCGCAACGTAGGACCGGATACCCCGCTGGGACTGGATCGCGGAATCAACGCGCTCTGGACTGAAGGCGGTATCATGTATGCGCCGCCGGTCCGTTAAGACCTGAAGGCATACGGCGAAGTCTCCTGTGGGAGGCTTCGCCGTTATCTCTGATGCTGTAAACCACAGGGAAGCTCTTCAGGACAATCCATGAAAAAACAAACAATCGATACCCGACCTGCAGGGCCCAAGCCCTGGTACGACCCCCGGGTCCGCTCACTCTTCTTTCAGGCGATAGCCATTGCCCTCGTGTTCTGGGGCGGATGGATTCTCGTCGATAACACGCTTTCCAACATGGAAAGCCGTGGCATCAGCACCGGTTTCGGTTTTCTCGGTGAAACCGCCGGGTTCGGCATCATCATGAATCTGGTGCCTTATGATGCAACCATGTCTTATGGCCGAACCTTCTGGGTTGGTCTAACCAATACATTGCTTGTTTCCGCGATGGGTGTCGTTGCCGCCACCATTCTCGGTTTCATCATTGGTGTTGCGCGACTCTCGAGTAACTGGCTTGTGGCCAAAATGGCGCTGGTTTACATCGAAGTGATCCGCAACATACCGCTGCTTCTGCAGATTTTCTTCTGGTACTTTGCCGTACTCAGCAATCTTCCGTCACCACGCCAGAGTGTTGATGTCGGTGGAGCGCTGTTCCTGAACAACCGGGGCCTTTACCTGCCAGATCCAGTGACCCAGGAGGGTTTCGGAATTGTCTGGGGCGGTATTCTGCTTGCCATCGCTGCCGTCGTCGGGATTCGGATATGGGCGAAAAAACGCCAGTTGGCGACCGGACAGATCTTCCCGACCTTCAAGGTCGGCGTGGCAATTCTGGTGCTGGTACCGATAATCTCTTATCTCGTGGCCGGTCGGCCTCTTGAGTGGGATTTGCCAGCGCTCAGGGGCTTCAACTTTGGCGGGGGAATTACCATCATTCCGGAGTTGGCGGCTCTGTGGATTGCACTGTCGCTGTACACCGCCAGCTTCATCGCTGAAATCGTGCGCTCCGGTATTCTGTCGGTCAGCAAGGGACAAACCGAGGCCTCCAAGGCTTTGGGGCTGCCCAATGGTCTTACCCTCAGGTTGGTGGTGATACCGCAGGCCATGCGGGTCATCATTCCGCCGCTCACCAGTCAGTATCTGAATCTGGTGAAAAACTCCTCCCTGGCAACGGCCATCGGTTACCCGGACCTCGTGGCGGTCTTCATGGGCACCACGCTGAATCAGACGGGGCAGGCCGTCGAGGTTGTCGCCATTACCATGGCGGTATATCTGACCATCAGTCTGCTGATCTCGTTGTTCATGAATATTTACAACCGGGCTGTGGCCATTAAGGAGCGATGATGACCGAGTCAACCATGAAAGCACCCAAGAAGGCGCTCCGTCCGGTCAAGTGGATGCGGGAGAACCTGTTCTCCGGCTGGTTCAACACGGTATTGACGCTGGGTGTGGCCTATCTGCTGATGACCAGTGTAGGGCCTTTGCTCAACTGGTTTTTCCTCGACGCCAACTTTGTTGGCAGTGATCCGAGCGCCTGTACGGGAGCGGGTGCCTGCTGGCTGTTTATCAGCCAGCGTCTGAATTTCTTTATCTACGGATTCTACCCGGATGAACTGCAGTGGCGGGTCGACGTGATGTTCCTGCTGCTGGCGGTTTCCTTTGTACCCCAGTTCATCGAGCGGTTCCCCGGCCGCAAGTGGCTCGGGCTGTTCGGTATCTTTGGTTTGCCCATTGTTGGCTACTTCCTGATTCCCGGAGGCAGTTTCGGCCTGGAAGAAGTGCAGAGCTCGAAATGGGGCGGCCTGATGCTGACCCTGATCCTGGCTTACATCGGGATTATTGCGTCGTTGCCCATTGGCATATTGCTGGCGCTGGGTCGTCGCTCCGAGATGCCGATCATCCGCGGGATCTGTGTGGTCTTTATCGAGGTATGGCGGGCGGTTCCGTTGATCACGGTTCTGTTCATGGCTTCGGTGATGCTGCCGCTGTTTCTCCCGGAAGGTGTGAACTTCGAGAAACTGGCCCGGGCGCTGATTGGTATAACCCTGTGGCAGTCCGCTTACATGGCGGAAGTGATTCGCGGTGGCCTGCAGGCCATTCCCCGGGGCCAGTATGAGGCTGCCGATGCTCTGGGGCTGGGATACTGGCGCAAAATGGGGCTGGTCATCCTGCCGCAGGCTCTGAAGATGGTTATTCCGGGTATCGTGAACACCTTCATTTCCCTGTTCAAGGACACCACGCTGGTGTTGATTATCGGCCTCTTCGATATCCTCGGCACAGTCCAGTCCACGGTTACCGATCCGGCCTGGCAGAATGTTGCCATTGAGGGCTATGTATTTGTGGCGTTCTGTTTCTGGGTCTTCTGCTTCGGCATCTCCAGATACAGCCAGAACCTTGAACGAAAACTAGACACTGGTC
The DNA here is from genome assembly GCF_045057155.1 of Marinobacter flavimaris. Lineage (NCBI taxonomy): Bacteria > Pseudomonadati > Pseudomonadota > Gammaproteobacteria > Pseudomonadales > Marinobacteraceae > Marinobacter > Marinobacter flavimaris. Next base: position 1,847,707 of record NZ_CP171359.1, on the reverse strand, counting down.
ATAAGACCTGACGGGTAATCCTATGACAGAACAAACACAAACCTCAGAAATGCAGACCCCGCCGAAGGACCAGCCGGGAAAAAAACCGGGGATTATCCGGGTTGAGGGCATGCACAAGTGGTACGGGGACTTCCATGTTCTCAAAGATCTCAACCTGACCGTTGATCAGGGCGAGAGAATTGTCATCTGTGGGCCATCCGGCTCGGGAAAATCCACCTTCATCCGTTGCATCAACCGGCTGGAGGAGCATCAGCAGGGCAAAATCATTGTTGATGGTATCGAGCTGACCGATGATGTCCGCCACATTGATACGGTTCGGCGGGAAGTCGGCATGGTGTTTCAGCACTTCAACCTCTTCCCGCACCTGACCGTCCTGGAAAACTGCTGCCTGTCGCCGATCTGGGTGCGAAAAACGCCCCGAAAGGAAGCGGAGGCATCTGCGATGGAGTACCTTGAGCGGGTCAAGATCCCGGATCAGGCTAACAAATTCCCGGGGCAGCTTTCGGGCGGCCAGCAACAGCGTGTGGCGATTGCCAGGGCCCTGTGCATGAAGCCCAAGATCATGCTGTTCGACGAGCCAACCTCGGCCTTGGATCCGGAGATGATCAAGGAAGTGCTGGACGTAATGATTGAATTGGCGGGAAGCGGTATGACCATGCTCTGCGTAACCCATGAGATGGGTTTTGCCAAGACGGTGGCGGACCGTGTGATTTTCATGGACGGTGGCGAGATTGTGGAGCAGGCACCTCCCCACGAGTTCTTTACCAACCCACAGGAAGCCAGAACTCAGAAGTTCCTCCAGCAGATACTCGCGCACTGAAACCAAGACTAAAAAAGCCGGGCATTTGCCCGGCTTTTTTACAACGGCTCCTTGAATAGCTCGGGCTCCTTGCCTGGCTCTGCCTCAAGCCACCAAACGTTCTTGTCCCAGTCTCCCAGTGCAATACGCTTTGCCGGCGACCCGTTGGCCGTCAGTTCATGAACCGCGGGGCGATGGGTGTGGCCATGGATCATTCGCTGGACACCGTGCGTTTCCAAGTCCTTGACCACTTCCTCGGGCGTTACGTCCATGATGAACTCCTCCTTGCCCTGATTTTTCGCCATGCTGATTTCCCGTAGCTGGCGGGCCATTTGCTGGCGGTCTTTCAGGGGGCGCTGGAGTATCATCTGCTGCCACTGCGGGTTACGCATGTTGGCCCGGAACTTCTGGTATTCCACATCGGCGGTGCACAGGCTGTCGCCATGCATCAGCAGGGTAGGGGTACCGTACAGATCAATCACCGTCGGATCGTCCAGCAGCGTTGCGCCGGCCCGGTCGCAGAAGTCCTGGCCGATCAGAAAGTCCCGGTTGCCGTGCATCAGGAAAATCCTGGTGCCGCTGTCCCGCAGTTTTCGAAGGGCAGTCGCAATCTGCTCCTGGAGCGGCGTGCGTTCGTCATCTCCTATCCACGCCTCAAAGAAATCACCGAGAATATACAGCTGATCAACACCACTGGCTTTCCCGTCGAGAAAGCCCAGAAATGCCTCAGTAATATCCGGGCGGGATTCCTCGAGGTGAAGATCTGAAATAAACAGCGTGGTCACGCGTCCTCCAGAACCTCGGCTTTTTCGATTACCACGTCATCGGCAGGCACATCCTGGTGGCCTGCACGCATGGTGGTGCGCACTGCTCGAATCGCGTTTACCGTGTCCATGCCGTCGGCCACTTTGCCGAACACGCAGTAGCCCCAGCCTTCCGCGTTTTTGGCGGTGTGGTCCAGGAAGCCGTTATTCTCAACGTTAATAAAGAACTGGGCTGTGGCAGAGTGCGGGTCCATGGTGCGTGCCATGGCAATGGTTCCCTGCATGTTGCTCAGTCCGTTATCGGCTTCGTTCTGAATCGAATCGCGGGTTTTACGTGGGGTCATGCCCGGCTCGAAGCCGCCGCCCTGAATCATGAAATTGCTGATCACACGGTGAAAAATCAGGCCATCGTAAAAACCGTCGCGAACGTACTGTTCAAAGTTTTTGGCGGTTTCCGGTGCCTTGTCGTAGTCCAGTTCCAGCTTGATGTCACCGTAGTTGGTTTTCAGCAGAATCATCAGGTTTTCCTGTTCAGAAAGGTTAGGTACGTTAACGGCCCCATTGTACTCAAGACTTTCCCGCTATGCATGAGTCCGGAAAGGATTTGTGAGTATAATACGCGGTTTAAGATTCACTCCCCTTTTAACAGAGATTGTATGAGCGCCGAGTCGAAGAAAGCCCACAACTTTATCCAGAGCCTGATCGAAGACGCCATCGCCAGCGGAGAGCACACCGGCAAGGTGGTCACCCGATTCCCGCCGGAGCCCAATGGCTACCTGCATATTGGTCACGCCAAATCGATCTGCCTGAACTTTGGCATCGCCGAGACCTTTTCCGGCGACTGTAACCTTCGGTTTGACGACACCAACCCGGAAAAGGAAAACCAGGAATACATCGACGCCATCAAGCAGGATGTGGAATGGCTTGGTTACGAGTGGGCCGGGGACGTGCTTTATGCCTCGGATTACTTTGATGCGCTTTATGAATTTGCCGAGGAACTGATTACCCGGGACAAGGCCTACGTGTGCGCCCTGACGGCCGATGAAATGGCCGAGTACCGGGGCAGCCTGAAAGAGCCGGGCAGAAACAGCCCCTACCGGGATCGCCCCGTGGAGGAGAGCTTGCAGATGTTCCGCGACATGCGGGACGGCAAGTATCAGAACGGCGAACTGGTGCTGCGGGCCAAGATCGATATGTCTTCTCCGAACATCAACATGCGGGATCCGATTCTTTATCGCATCCGCTACGCCGAACATCACCAGACCGGGAACAAGTGGTGCATCTACCCGATGTATGACTTCACCCATCCCATTTCGGATGCCTTGGAGGGGATTACCCACTCCCTGTGCACGCTGGAATTCGAGGACCACCGGCCGCTGTATGACTGGGTTCTGGATAACATCTCCGGCCCCTGCCACCCGCGCCAGATCGAGTTTGCGCGGCTGAATCTGAACTACACCATCACCTCCAAGCGGAAGCTCAAGCGTCTGGTGGATGAGAATGTAGTTGATGGCTGGAACGATCCGCGTATGCCAACCATTTCCGGTATGCGCCGGCGTGGCTACACGCCGGAGTCCATCCGCACCTTCTGCGACATGATCGGGGTGAACAAGGCCGGCGGCACTGTGGATGTGGGCATGCTTGAGCACGCCATTCGCGAAGACCTCAACACCCGGGCCCCGAGAGCCATGTGTGTGATGCGCCCGTTGAAAGTCACGCTGACCAATTACCCGGCGGATCAAAGCGAAACGCTCACCTTGCCAGTGCACCCGCAAAATCCGGATATGGGCGAGCGGGAAGTGCCCTGGACCCAGACTCTGTATATCGACCGGGAAGATTTCGAAATGGAGCCGCCGCGTAAATGGAAGCGGCTGGCCCCGGACCAGGCAGTACGCCTCCGTGGCGGCTATGTGATGACCTGCCGGGAAGTGATTCGTGACGACAGTGGCCAGATTGTCGAGCTCAAGTGTGAGTACGATCCCAACACCCTGGGCGTCAATCCCGAGGGCTACAAACCGAACGGCGTGATTCACTGGGTTTCGGCGAGTGACAGTGTAGAGGCAGACATCAATCTGTATGACCGCCTGTTTAACCACGAGTCGCCGGACAGTGACAAGGAAGGCGATCTGATGGATCACCTGAATCCGGAATCGCTGGTGGTTCTCAAAGGCGCGCGCGTCGAAAAGAGTCTTGTCGCGCCCCGTATGGATCTTCCATACCAGTTCGAGCGGGAAGGCTACTTCTTCTGTGATCAGGCCCATACCGAGGCTGCCGGTCGGCCGGTATTCAACCGCACTGTTACGCTCAGGGATTCCTGGGGCAAGGGGGGCAAGTGATCCGCATCTACAATACTCTGACCCAACAGAAGGAAGAGTTTCGGCCAATTGAGCCTGGCAAGGTCCGGATGTACGTCTGCGGTATGACAGTCTATGACTACTGCCACCTGGGGCATGCCCGGGTGCTGGTAGCCTTTGATGTGATTACCCGTTACCTGCGTCATCGCGGTTACGACGTGAACTATGTTCGCAATATCACCGATATTGACGACAAGATCCTGCGCCGTGCGGATGAAAACGGTGAGCCCTATGACGAACTCACGGACCGGATGATCAAAGCCATGCACGAAGACGAAGCCCGTCTCGGCGTGCTGTCACCGGATGAAGAGCCCCGAGCTACCGCGTATATCGACGAAATTATCGCGATGATCCACAAACTGATTGCCGGCGGCCACGCCTACGCAGCGGACAATGGTGACGTCTACTTTTCGGTCGATTCCTTCGATGACTACGGCAAGCTCAGCAAGAAAAAGCTGGAGGATCTTCTGGCGGGCGCGCGGGTGGATGTTCAGGAAGCCAAGCGAAGCCCTGCAGATTTCGCGTTGTGGAAAGCGGCAAAGGCAGGGGAGGTCAGCTGGCCGTCGCCCTGGGGCGATGGTCGTCCTGGCTGGCACATCGAGTGCTCTGCGATGTCCACCTGCTGTCTCGGCGACACATTCGATATTCACGGCGGTGGCCCGGATCTGTTGTTCCCGCACCATGAGAACGAGATTGCCCAGTCAGAATGTGCCACTGGCCACACTTTTGTGAACACCTGGATGCACGCGGGTGCCATCCGGGTGAACAAAGAAAAGATGTCCAAGTCCCTGGGTAACTTCTTCACCATCCGCGAGATCATGGAGAAGTACCCGGCAGAAGTGGTCCGTTACTTCCTGGTTTCCAGCCACTATCGTAGCCAGGTGGATTACTCTGAGGAAAATCTGGCTGAGGCCGGCCGAACTCTGACCCGTTTGTACCATGCGCTCAGAGGCATCGTGCCCGCCAAGGCCGCCGATGTGCCGGAATCCGAGCACGACGAGCGGTTTGCCGAGGCGATGGACGATGACTTCAACACCGCGGGTGCAATTGCCGTCCTGCACGCTGTTGCCAACGAGATCAATCAGCATCGTCGCGATGGTCGTGAAGACGATGCCAAGCAAAGTGCGGCGATTCTGGTAAGGCTTGGTGGTGTTCTGGGGCTGCTGCAGCAGGATCCCGAGGCCTTCTTCCAGGCAGACACGGGTGGTGAGCTTAGCGCCGAAGACATTGAAGCAATGATCCAGGCCAGGGCTGATGCCCGCAAGGCAAAGAATTTTGCCGAGGCCGACCGGATCCGCGACGAGCTCCTCGAGAAAGGTATTATTCTGGACGATTCCCGAGAGGGGACGACCTGGCGTAAAGCCTGAATTTCCGGGAGCTGCCGGTTGGTCAGACCAGTTTTGCGCCTGCAGGAATGATCTTGTAAGGATTTTCCCTTACAATGCGGCGCTCAAATTAGAATGCCCCCTCAAGATGAAGGGGGAGTCGGGAAACGTAACCCACTGAGGCAGACAACGATGACAGAACGCGTACAAGTCGGCGGCATTCAGGTCGCAAAGAATCTGTATGATTTCGTGAACAACGAAGCGATCCCGGGCACCGGAATCGATGCCGATAAATTCTGGGCAGAATTTGACAAGATCGTGAACGAGCTGGCGCCACGCAACCGTGAATTGCTGGCCAAGCGTGATGCTATCCAGGAAAAAATGGACAGCTGGAACCGGGATCACAAGGGCCAGAAGCTCGACATGGGCGAATACAAGTCTTTCCTGAAAGACATTGGTTACCTGGTTGACGAGCCTTCCGAGTTCAAGATCTCCACCTCCAATGTCGACCCGGAAGTGGCAACCATGGCCGGCCCTCAGCTGGTGGTGCCGATCATGAACGCCCGTTTTGCTCTGAACGCTGCGAACGCGCGTTGGGGTAGCCTGTACGATGCGCTGTACGGTACCGACGCGATTTCCGAGGAAGACGGCGCTGAAAAAGGCCGTGGCTACAATCCGGTTCGCGGTGCCAAAGTTATCGAGTGGGCCCGCAACCTGCTCGACAGCTCGGCACCGCTGGCCTCTGGCAGTCACAAAGATGCTGCCAAGTATGTAGTTGAAGGTGGCAAACTGGTCGTCAAGCTGCAGAACGGTGACTCCACGGGCCTGAAAGACGAAGCCGGCTTTGTTGGCTACACCGGTGCTGCTGATGCGCCCACCGGCGTGCTGCTGGTCAAGAACGGCATGCACTTCGAGATCCAGATTGACGCCAGCCACCCGATTGGCAAAGACGACGGTGCCCACGTCAAAGACGTGCTGATGGAGTCTGCACTGACCACCATCATGGATTGCGAAGACTCGGTAGCTGCCGTAGACGCCGACGACAAGGCACTTGCGTACCGCAACTGGCTGGGCCTGATGAAGGGCGATCTGCAGGAAACCTTCGAGAAAGGTGGCGAGCAGTTGACCCGCAAGATGAATGCGGATCGCACCTACACCGCGGCAGATGGCAGCGAGCTGAGCCTGAAAGGCCGCAGCCTGATGTTTATCCGTAACGTCGGCCACCTGATGACCAACCCGGCCATCCTGCTGAAAGACGGTAACGAAGTGCCGGAAGGTCTGATGGACGGTCTGATCACCTCACTGATCGCCATTCACGACATGAAGGGCAATGGCAAGTTCCAGAACAGCACCAAAGGCTCCATGTATATCGTGAAGCCTAAGATGCACGGGCCGGAAGAGGTTGCATTCACCAACGAATTTTTCGGTCGTGTCGAGGATGCATTGAGCCTGCCGCGCTTCAGCCTGAAGGTCGGCATCATGGACGAGGAGCGTCGCACCACAGTTAACCTGAAAGCCTGTATCCACGCCGCGAAAGAGCGGGCTGTGTTTATTAACACCGGTTTCCTGGATCGCACCGGGGATGAGATCCATACCTCCATGGAGCTGGGTCCGTTTATCCGCAAGGGTGCGATGAAGCAGGCGACCTGGATCAATGCCTACGAGCAGTGGAACGTGGACATCGGCCTGGAAACCGGTTTCCGTGGCGTTGCCCAGATTGGTAAGGGCATGTGGGCCATGCCTGACCTGATGGCCGGCATGCTGGAAGCGAAAATCGGGCATCCGAAGGCCGGTGCGAACACTGCCTGGGTTCCATCTCCCACGGCGGCCACACTGCACGCCACTCACTACCATCAGGTAAGTGTGGCTGATGTCCAGAAGCAGCTGGAAAGCCGCACCCGCGCCGCGCTGGACGATATCCTGACAGTACCGGTGATGGATGATCCCGCTTCTTTGAGCGCCGAAGACATCCAGCAGGAGCTGGACAACAACGCCCAGGGTATCCTCGGTTACGTTGTGCGCTGGATCGATCAGGGCGTTGGCTGCTCCAAGGTGCCGGACATCAACGATGTCGGCCTGATGGAAGACCGTGCGACTCTGCGTATCGCCTCCCAGCTGCTGGCCAACTGGCTGCACCATGGTATCTGCTCTGAAGATCAGATCATGGAGACCATGAAGCGTATGGCAGCGGTAGTCGACAAGCAGAACGCCGGTGATTCGGCGTACCGCCCGATGGCCGGCAACTTCGATGACAGTGTCGCCTTCCAGGCAGCGCTGGATCTGGTTCTCAAGGGCCGCGAGCAGCCTAATGGCTACACTGAGCCGCTACTGCACGCTTACCGTCTGAAGGCCAAGGCGAAATACGGACAGTAAGTCCTGTACACAAAAAACCCCGCTTCGGCGGGGTTTTTTGTGGCTGGAGGGAGCAGGGCAGCACCGTAATTCAGCGTGCCATTCCTCAGTCCTTGTGCAGCACGTTAGCCGCGTACAGGGTGTTCTGAAGCAGGGTGGCGATCGTCATGGGCCCGACACCGCCGGGAACCGGCGTGATGTAGGCGGCACGTTCAGAAGCGGCCTGGAAGTCCACGTCGCCATGCAGTTTTCCGTCTTCCATCCTGTTGATGCCCACATCAATCACCGTGGCTCCCGGTTTTACCCAATCACCCTTTATGAGTCCAGGTTTGCCAACAGCGGCCACCAGAATGTCAGCCTCGCCTACAAACTTCTGCAGATCCGGTGTGAATCGGTGGCATACGGTGGTAGTGGCTCCTTTCAGGAGCAATTCCATGCTCATGGGGCGTCCTACGATGTTCGAGGCACCCACGATCACGGCGTGCTGGCCCTTGTAGGGAGTTTTGATGCTGTCTAGCAGGGTAATGATGCCTGCAGGTGTGCATGGGCGCAGAGTGGGTTTGCGCTGCATTAAACGGCCGATGTTGTAAGGGTGGAATCCGTCGACGTCTTTGTCCGGACGAATCTTGACCAGTATCGGATCTGCATCCAGGTGGTCGGGAAGCGGAAGCTGGACCAGGATGCCGTCGACTGCCGGGTTTTCGTTCAGCTCGTCAATCAAGGACTCCAGGGCTTCCTGAGAGGTGTCTTCCGGAAGGTCATAGGACAGGGAGAGAATTCCTGCCTGGTCGCAGGCTTTCCGCTTGTTGCCTACATATACATGCGATGCGGGATCGTCCCCGACCAGCACTACGGCCAGTCCTGGAGCGCGAAGTCCTTGCTGCCTGCGGGTTTCAACGCCGGCGGCGACCTGCTGTCTTACTTCGGCGGCAATTTCTTTTCCATTGATCAGTTTGGCGGTCATGTCTCGTCTTGTCGGTTGGGCATCGGTAAATTGGAGGCCCGACATTGTCTCATGCTTCGGTCGGAACTCCAATCAGGCGCTTGGTTAGCGGGGTTCAAGGGAACTTTTCAGTCGGCCTTCTGTCATTGAATCGACGATTGTTTCAGGGAATTTGGAAATGCGTGTTGACGGAGTCGTCCGGCGCCGGTAATATGCGCGCCAACTTTGCTGAAGCACTTGTTGTTCAGTTCAAACGGGGTATAGCGCAGTCTGGTAGCGCGCCTGCTTTGGGAGCAGGATGTCGGGAGTTCGAATCTCTCTACCCCGACCATTTTTCTGGATATTCAGGTGGGCGAACGGTCCAGCGCCCGTAGCTCAGCTGGATAGAGCATCCGCCTTCTAAGCGGATGGTCGCAGGTTCGAGTCCTGCCGGGCGCGCCAATCTATTGCCGGTTTGGTTCGTGCCGGTACCGCTGGCACAGTGAAGTTAAGTTTTATGCCTGAGGGCATGTCCTGATGTGGTGGACGTAGCTCAGTTGGTAGAGCTCAGGATTGTGACTCCTGCGGTCGAGGGTTCGAACCCCTTCGTCCACCCCACTTTTTCCCTGTCATTCATTCGAAGCTCGGGAGCGGATTTCGCACTCGAACCAGACGTGTGAATGGCTGCAGTCGAGCCGCCTTTGGTGGTAGCTGCGTTGACGTTTTGGTTGGTTTTTCGCGGATGTGGCGGAACTGGTAGACGCGCCAGATTTAGGTTCTGGTACCGAGAGGTGTGGGGGTTCGATTCCCTCCATCCGCACCATTTATAAAGCCTCTCAGGCATTCCTGAGAGGCTTTTTTTTGGTCGCCGATTCTGTGGCAGCCTTTCGAGCAAATCCAAGCGCCCGAAGGCGCTTGTATATCGGAGGATCAATAGGCAGCCACGGAACCATCGCTACGTGGGTCGGCGGCACCTTCGATAATACCGTCGGTCTTGAGTACCAGGGCACCTGCATGGCCCATGGTATCGCTGAACGCCTCTCCAATCTCTTCCACGTCGTGCCCGGCTGCTTTCAGTCGCTTGATGAGTTCGGGGTCAAAGCGGTTCTCAAACTTCAGGGTTGTTGTAGTGTCTCCCCAGGTGCGGCCAAGTAGCCAGCGAGGCGCTGTTACCGCCTGCTGCAGTGGCTGATTGAACATGCCATACCGGCTGAATACCATGGCCTGGGTTTGTGGCTGTCCCTCTCCCCCCATCGTTCCGTAGCTCATAATGCGGCCATCATCGAAATGCGCCAGCGCAGGGTTCAAGGTGTGAAAGGGCTTGCGGCCGGGTTCCAGAGCCTGGAGCGCGGTTGGATCCAGTGAAAAACTGATGCCACGGTTTTGCCAGTTTACACCGGTATCCTTGAGTACCACGCCTGATCCAAACTCCCAGAAAATGCTCTGGATGAAGCTGACAGCTCGTCCTTCGGAATCAATACAGCCCATCCAGATGGTATCGCCGGGTTTGGCAGGATCAGGCCAGGGTAGTGCCTTTTGATGATCAATGTTGGCAGCCAGTGCAGCAAGTCTCTCAGGTGTCAGGTAGTCGCTGGGTGTTTCCGGCAGCCGATCAGGGTCCGTTACAACGCGATCCCTTACCCGGAATGCCTGCTTGGTGGATTCGACAAGGCCATGAATATAGTCGAATCCTTCCGCCTCACTGACGCCCAATTGGTCGAAAACCCCGAGAATCATCAGTGACGCCAGGCCCTGGGTAGGTGGTGGCAGGTTAAAAATCCGGGCGCCACGGAGTTTGGTTTGCAGCGGTTCAACCTGTAAAGCCCGGTAGGCGGCCAGATCCTCTGCCGTTATCGGGCTCCCAAGCTTTGAGAGTTCATCCCCCATAGCCTTGCCAAGCTCGCCGCGGTAAAAGTCGTCGAGGCCAACTCTGGCGAGCTGTTCCAGCGTTGAGGCTAGTGCAAGTTGCTTCATTCGGGTGCCAGCCGCTGGCACCTTGCCGCCCGGGGCGAATGCATCGAAGAAGCCCGGTGCGTCTTTCATCTGGTGGGCTTTTTCTGCAGTCAGCCTGGCCTGGCTTTCGGTGACTACAATCCCTGTTTTGGCCTGTTCAATGGCCGGGGCCAGCAATCGTGAAACCGGTAGCGCCTTGCCCCAGGACGCTGAAACTGCCAGTGCCTTCTGCCATCCGGCGATGGTGCCGGCACTGGTCAACGCTGCGAGGGGGCCGCGGGAAGGAATCTGATCATGGCCTTGATAAAAGTCGAGAGTAGCGGCTTTCGCGGCCTGCCCGCAGGCATCGATGGCGACCGGTGGTTTCCCCGGTTCGTGAATGAGCCAGAAACCATCACCACCGATAGAGTTCATATGGGGATAGACCGTGGCAATGGAAGCCGCAGCAGCCACCATCGCTTCCACGGCGTTACCGCCTTCTTTGAGGACGTCCCGACCGGCGAGAGCGGCCTGGTGGTGGGGTGCGACAAACATTCCGTTTGTTGAGTAGACGGTTTTAAGCATCTTTTATTGTCTCCGGGTGTAAGTGGCGGTCACACGCTGATTGGTTAACGACAGAGTAACGGCCTTAGCCGATGATGCCGTAGAACATTCGCAGTGACGTGATAAACAGAAATAGTGCGAAGAGCTGTTTCAGTAACTTGCCATTGATAGCGTGGGCAATTCTGGCGCCCACAGGTGCCATCAGCATGGTTGCCGGTACGATCAACGCGAGCCCGATCAGGTTCACATAGCCGAGAGTCAGCGGTGGCCGTGCCTCCACACCCATACCGTTGAAGAGAAATGCCAGTGCACCAGGTACGCTGATCACAAACCCCAGCGCGGCGCCCGTACCAACGGCATTGATCATGGGAACACGCAAGGCACTCAGGATCGGCACGCTCAAGGTGCCGCCACCGATACCCATTAGAGTGGAAATGCCCCCGATAAATACGCCGAGAGCTCCGGAGCCTGCCGGGCCGGGCAGTCCGTTGCCGATGCTGAAACCTTCTTTTTTGAACGCCATATTGAGCGCCACCAGAAGCGCCATAACGGCAAAGATGGCGGTCAGTACCTGCCCATTCAAAATGCCACTGAGAATCGCACCGATACCGACACCGATGACCACGCCGGGAATCAGTTTTTTCAGAATGCTCGGATCCAGGCTCCCCCGGTTATAGTGGGATCGGGACGATATGATGGATGTCGGAATGATCGTAGCCAGTGAGGTTCCTACCGCAACATGCATGCGCACCGCCTCGTCGATACCGAGGAAAGTGAACAGGTGATAAAGCACAGGGACAATGACGATGCCGCCACCGACGCCGAGCAATCCGGCCATCAGGCCGGCAATGATCCCGGTGACCATGAGAGAAAGAGCCAGGCCGATCAGCCAGCCGGCAGAGTAATCAGCAAAAAAATCCATGAGTATGATCCTGATTGAATGGTGCTACCAGCCGATGGCTTCCGGGAGCCAGGTGACCAGCGACGGGAATTGGAAGAGTACTACGAGTGCCAGAAGTTGCAATGCCACAAAGGGTAGCGCGCCAACATAGATATCCCGGGTCGTGATGCCCTTGGGCGCGACTCCCTTAAGGAAAAACAGGGCCCAGCCAAAGGGTGGTGTCAGGAAGGACATCTGCAGGTTCATGGCGACCATGATCGCCAGCCAGACCATGTCAGTGCCATAATTCATGAACACGGGCAGGAACATGGGCAAGGCGATGTAGGATATTTCAATCCATTCCAGGAAAAAGCCCAACACGAACAGCAATGCCATCAGGAACAGGATTGCTCCGAATTCCCCGCCTGGCAGCATTTCAAACAGCGCATGTACCATGTTTTCTCCACCAAGGCCACGGAAGGCCAGGGCAAAGGGCTGCGCGCAGAGCAGGATGAAGAACACCATTGCGGAGATCACCAGTGTTCCATGCAGGGTTTCTTTCAGGAGTGCTGGAGTCATTCGTTTGGTGGCGATGGCGATCAGCAAGGCCCCCAATGCCCCCATTGACGCCGCCTCTGTCGGCGCAGCAATACCACCTACGATCGATCCAAGCACGGCGATGACCAGGAGCAGTGGTGGCATCACATGGGCCATCAGGTCTTTGGCAAGTTGGCGCCCACTGGTCTGTGCCCGCTCTTCCTGAGGAATGGCCGGAACCATGTCTTTCTTGAAGACCCCGAGCAACAGCAGGTATGCGATGTAGATCGCCGCCAGGATGAGCCCGGGAATAAAGGCTGCAGCGAAGAGGGCGCCGACGGATTCGCCGACGATGTCTGAAAGCAGAATCAGCACGAGGCTCGGCGGAATTATCTGCCCCAGGGTTCCTGAAGCGCAGATGGTGCCACAGGAGACGCTTGGCGAGTAGCCTCTGCGCATCAGGACCGGCAGGGTCAACAGTCCGACCGTCACGACGGTAGCACCGACGATGCCGGTGGACGCGCCCATCAGTACTCCAACCAGGATAATCGCCAGGCCCATGCCGCCGTTAACACCACCCATCGCCTTCCCGATGGTTTCCAGCATGTTTTCAGCAACCTTGGACTTCTCCAGCATTACCCCCATAAATACAAACAATGGGATAGCCAGCAGGGTGTAGTTGGTTACCACGCCATAGAGGCGCGCGGGCATGAGGCTGAAAAGAGTGCTACCGAATCCCAGATAGCCGGCCACGAATCCAGAGACTGCTAGCGAAATAGCGACAGGAATACCAATAATCATCAGCCCCAGGAAGCCGACGATCATTCCGATGACTAGCCATTCGTTACCCACCATCACGCAGTCTCCGTGTTGAGTGACTCAGGAAGCTCGACTGGATCTTCCGGCTCGAAAAACTGCACCAGGCCGCGCAGCATGTCGGCAACACCCTGAATGACCAGTAAAAAGAAACCGAGGGGAATAAACGCTTTTAACAGATACCGCATGCCTAAACCGCCGGGATCCGGCGAGCCTTCGCCAAGTTGATAGGAGTGACTGACGTAGTTGAGAGCAAGCCAGGCAATGATTGCACCGATAGCTACGGTCAGCAGGGACGCCACAACGTCAACGACAGCCTGGCCTCGAACTGAAAAGCGTTCGTAGAGGAAATCGATCCTGACGTCCGCTCGATGTTTCATCGAGTAAGCCAGCCCCAGCAGGGCAATGGGGGATACCAGGTGCCATTCCAGTTCCTGCAGCGACACCGGGCCTATAGAAAACAGGTACCGCAAGATCACATTGGTCGCTACCAGCAGAACGAGGACCAGCACGCAAAACCGTGCCAGCCCTCCCATTTGTTCCACCAGCCATTCGAGACCCTTGATTGCCGTTCTCATGGCTGAACTCCAGGTTACATATTCAACAGGGGTTTTTCGCTCAGAGCTGCCCAGGATGCATGCTTATCCTTGAAGGCCATGTAGGCGTCGTATACTTTCTTGGTCTGCGCGTCTGCATTTGCCATGGTGAGCAGGGTGTCGGCAGTGACTTCCTTGAGACGGCTGACAATCGGGGCGGGCAGTGGCTTGGCGATGACACCCTCGTTCTGGACGAGATCTGTCAGCGCATCGGCATTGTTGGCTTCTGACCAGGACAGGCTTTCAAGTACGGAGGCCTGGGCCGCCATCTGAATGATCATCTGAAGGTCCTTGGGCATGCTGTCCCATACCTTTTTGTTGATCAGCAGTTCAGTGACGTTTGTGGGTTCATGCCAGCCGGTCGTGTAGTAATTCTTGGCAGCTTTGTGCAGACCCAGGCGACGATCCTGATAAGGGCCGACAAACTCGGCAGCGTCAATGACACCCCGTTCCAGAGCGGGGAAAATTTCGCCGCCCGGCAGCAAACGTACGGTAACGCCCAGTTCGCTATAGACCTTTCCAGCGAGACCCGGAATACGCATCTTCAGGCCTTCCAGGTCAGACACCGTTTCAATCGGATCGCGGAACCAGCCGGTCATCTGGACACCGGTGTTGCCCATCGGGAAAGCGACAAGTCCGTACGGCTCATAAAGCTCGTGCCACAGTTTGAGTCCGCCTCCCTGATACAGCCAGGCCATCATGCCCTGTGTATTCAGGCCGAAGGGCACGGTGGTGAAAAATTGGGCGGCAGGAATTTTGCCGGCCCAGAAATAGGCGTTTGCGGCATTCATTTCCACGGTGCCCTGCGACACGGCGTCAAAGCCTTCGAGCGCGGGGATCAGTTCGCCTGCGGCAAAGTGGGAAATATTCAGTCGCCCACCCGACATCTCTCCGACCTTCTTGCAAAAATCCATCGGACTTCCCGGACCCTGCACATAAAAGGGGGAGCCAGGCGGGTAGGCGTTGGTCATTTTCAGATTGAACGACTCTTTCGAAGCTGCTGCGTTAGCCAAAGCAGGTGCCGCAACAGCGATTCCCGCGGTGGTTGAAGCCAGGGCAGCGCCAAGGAATTTTCTCCGGTTAATGGTCATTGCAGATTCTCCGTTTTTCGGTTGCCGGTTTTGCAAGGCACGTTCATTTTTGGTTCGCTGTAACTGTCTGCAGATAGCGTACCAATTTCGGATAATCCGCAAATAATTGAAAAATAGAAGAAAAAAATGGGTTCTGGTCTGATCCGCCTTGGTGCGACGTTGGTCCAAAGTTGGGCGGTGGAGCTGCAGGAGTTGCAGGTTTAATTCTCCAAATAGCAGCGCTTCAAGTGTTTTTAAGTGCAAATGCCACCTAGTTACGCGTTCCGCCTGACATTCGTCAGCCAATCAGAACGAAACGCGTCCGTTGTCAGCTCCGCACACTTTTGGCACTTCAGCCCGAATTTAAGGCATGAATTGTCTTGCCGGCAGTGGAATCAGAGTCGTGCGCCACCACGGCGGTGTTTCACACGTTTCAAAAGGGAGCTGGAGGCCACGGACAGGATCTGGGGATTGGAGAAAAGATGGGTGGATACAAAGGCGTGGAAGGTTTCAGTGCTGTCGGTAAGGGTATGGATGTGAAGACTTTGCAAGTCGGTCATTATGTACAGGCTCACCACTTCAGGTTTCGATGCCAGGTCCTCTGCAATATCTTCTATCGCATTGGGAGCGACTTTCAGGTCAATAAAGCTTGATACCGTCTTACCGAGCTTCTCTGGATTTATGACCGCAGTGAACTGTTCGATCAGGCCAGACTCAATCATCGCCTGCACCCGATCACGGGCATGAGTCCGGGAGATATTGAGCTGGCGGGCAATATCGGCAAAGGAGGCTCTTCCGTCTTTTATAAGCAGGTTGAGCAAGGCGGTATCCAGATTGTTCAAAGTCGTTTTAATCCGCAAATAAAATTGAAATTAGTCCGTTCTTCGCAAGAATACCATTTTTCGTTTCGTGCTGTGATCTTGCTGAATCGAGAGAATGCTATGGCCTTGGCAGTTGCGATTCTCTCCGCGGGCCAAACCATGATAAACTGTCGGCCTTTAATTTTCGGTCCCTTTGCGGGATTTTCCCGGGAACGGACTTTTAGGTTTAATTTCATTCACATACCGAACCTGTAATTTGAGGATCTTCCATGCAAGTGTCTGTTGAAACGACCTCCAACATCGAGCGTCGAATGACGATTGGTGTGCCCGCCCAGGAAATCGACCAGGCGGTCCAGAAACGCCTGCAGGAAACAGCGCGTACCGTGCGCCTGAACGGTTTCCGTCCGGGTAAGGTGCCCATGAGCGTCGTCAAGCGTCGTTTCGGTGACAGCGTCCGCCAGGAAATCGTTGGCGAGGTTATGCGCGACAACTACATCAAGGCACTGCAGGAACAGGATATTAACCCGGCAGGTTGGCCGAAGTTCGAGCCAAAGACCATGGAAGAGGGCAAAGACCTTGAATTTGTCGCCATCTTCGAAGTGCTGCCGGAAATCGAGCTGGGCGATCTCAGCAAGATTTCAGTCGAGAAGCTGACTTCCGAGATCACCGACAAAGATGTCGACAACATGATCGACAACCTGCGTCGTCAGCAGGCCACCATGAAAGAAGTCAAGCGCAAGTCCAAAAACAAGGACGTGCTGACCATTGACTTCAAAGGTTTTATCGACGGTGAAGAATTCGAAGGCGGAGCCGCTGAAGGCCATCGTCTGACTCTGGGCTCCGGCCAGATGATTCCGGGCTTTGAGAAGGCCATCGTTGGTGGTAAGGCCGGCGAAGACATGGAAATTGAGGTTACCTTCCCGGAGGATTACCACAACGAAGATCTGGCGGGTAAGCCGGCCAAGTTCGAGATCAAGATTCACAAGGTTGAAGAGCCGCAGTTGCCGGAACTCGACACCGAATTCTTCAAGAAGTTCGGTATTGATGCCGAAGACGAAGCGACTTTCCGCGAAGAAGTCAAAAAGAACATGGAGCGCGAGCTCAAGCAGGCGGTTTCCAACAAGGTCAAGAACGACGTTGTTGACGGTCTGCTGGAAACCACTGAGCTGGATATTCCGGCTGCCCTGGTTGATCAGGAAATCGATCGTCTCCGTCAGGACGCCGTCCAGCGTTTCGGCGGCCAGATTGATCCGCAGCAGCTGCCCAAGGAAATTTTCCAGGAGCAGGCTGAGCGCCGCGTGAAGACTGGCCTGCTGTTCCAGGAAGTGGTCAAGAAAAACGACCTGAAAGCAGACCCGGCCAAGGTAGACGAAAAGATCCAGGAGATCGCGTCTACGTATGAACAGCCAGAAGAAGTGGTTGCACACTTCAACAGCAACCCGGAGCAGAAGTCTCAGATTGAGTCTTCAGTCCTGGAAGATGCAGTTGTTGACCACGTGCTGGAGCAGGCCCAGGTCAAAGAAAAGAAAGTCAAATATGAAGAGGCCGTTCAGGCCGGTCAGCCCCAGCGCTGATTTTGCCCGGGATCGGAGTAGAAAGCCGGTCCCGAAGGCCGACCCCTGAGAACAGCCGGCATGCCCGGCTGTTTTCATCTGGGGCCGCTGCTGGCAAAGTATGGGGTGCAACTTTATTGAAACTGCCGTGGCGCGAGTCCACGACCCATTGTCCATAAGGAGTTCAGGCGCATCATGACGCAGAAACCAATTGATGGTCCCGCAATGGTTACCAATTCCGGACTGGTACCGATTGTTATCGAGCAGACAGCTCGCGGCGAGCGGTCGTTCGACATTTATTCCCGTCTGCTCAAGGAGCGGGTGATCTTCATGGTGGGTCCGGTTGAGGACCACATGGCGAATCTGATTGTGGCCCAGCTCCTGTTCCTCGAGTCTGAAAACCCGGACAAGGATATTCACCTCTATATCAACAGCCCCGGCGGCTCGGTAACTGCAGGTATGTCTATCTACGACACCATGCAGTTTATCAAGCCGGATGTAGCCACACTTTGTGTTGGCCAGGCGGCCAGCATGGGTGCCTTCCTTTTGGCGGGCGGTGCTGCCGGGAAGCGGGCGTGTCTGCCGAACTCCCGAGTGATGATCCACCAGCCGCTGGGTGGCTATCAGGGTCAGGCAACGGATATCGAGATTCACACCCGTGAAATCCTGAAGATTCGTCATACCCTGAATTCGATCCTGGCCCATCACACCGGTCAGGATCTGGAGACTATCGCCAAGGATACGGACCGTGACAACTTCATGGATCCGGCTCAGGCGAAAGAGTATGGGCTGATCGATTCAATACTTGATAAGCGCGTACCGAATAAATAATACTGGAAGTAATCGCATCATACTTGGCCGGCGTATCAGGCAGTGACGCCGGCAAAACGAGATCAGAGGTATTTCAATGGCAGATGAAAGAAACGGCAGGGGCGACGATAACGGCAAGTTGCTCTACTGCTCGTTTTGTGGAAAGAGCCAGCATGAAGTCCGAAAGCTCATTGCAGGGCCCTCGGTGTTCATCTGCGACGAGTGTGTCGACCTGTGCAATGACATTATCCGGGAGGAAATCCAGGAGAATGCACAGGAAGAGCCGAGCGATCGCCTTCCTACACCGGCCGAGATCCGCAATACCCTTGATGAATACGTGATTGGTCAGGATCGGGCCAAGGTCGTCTTGTCGGTGGCGGTCTACAACCACTACAAGCGTTTGCGTTATGGCGAAGGCAAGGGTGATGTCGAGCTAGGCAAGAGTAACATTCTGCTGATTGGCCCAACCGGTAGTGGTAAAACTCTGCTGGCCGAGACTCTGGCGCGGATGCTGAACGTGCCCTTCACGATCGCCGACGCCACCACGCTGACTGAAGCCGGCTACGTTGGTGAGGATGTCGAGAACATCATCCAGAAGCTGCTGCAGAAATGCGATTACGATGTCGACAAGGCTCAGCGGGGCATAGTCTACATTGACGAGATCGACAAGATTTCCCGCAAGTCTGACAACCCTTCCATTACCCGGGATGTTTCCGGTGAGGGTGTTCAGCAGGCACTGTTGAAGCTGATCGAGGGTACCGTTGCATCGGTCCCGCCGCAGGGAGGTCGCAAGCATCCGCAGCAGGAATTCCTGCAGGTTGATACCGGCAATATGCTGTTTATCTGCGGTGGCGCCTTTGCCGGATTGGACAAGGTAATTCGCGAGCGTACCGAGAAGAACAGCATCGGTTTCTCTGCTTCGGTTGCCAGTCAGGACGATGCCAAGAACACCGGCGACGTTATCAAGGATGTGGAGACCGAGGACCTCGTGAAGTACGGCCTGATTCCGGAGTTTGTGGGTCGTTTGCCGGTAGTGGCAACCCTAAACGAACTTGATGAAGAAGCGCTGGTGCAGATTCTGACCGAGCCCAAGAACTCCCTGACCAAGCAGTACCAGAAGCTGTTTGATATGGAAGGGGTCGAGCTTGATTTTCGTGAAGATGCGCTTCGGGCTGTTGCCCGCAAGGCCATGGAGAGAAAGACAGGCGCCCGTGGTCTGCGTTCCATTATGGAAGCGACGCTTCTGGACACCATGTACCAGATTCCCTCTGAGCATGACGTGACCAAAGTGGTGATCGATGAGAGCGTGATCAGCGGGGACTCCGAGCCCTTCAAGATTTACGCCAGCAGTGATCACGCCAAGGCTGTGCCCGAGGATTGAGTCTAGGTTAGCGGTTGAAATGAAGAGGGGCGGCAACGCCCCTTTTCGCGTTTTTGTATCGCGATATTCCTGCCCTCTTTCGTTTAGTAAAAAGATTGCAATTTTTGCGGGCGCCCCAATGAAGGGTGATATGCTGAAAGAAATACCGTCAGAGGATTCCCAATGACCCGTATACCCGAAGATGCCGTGCAAGAGTACCCGCTGCTTCCGCTGCGTGACGTAGTGGTGTTTCCGCACATGGTGGTCCCACTGTTTGTGGGCCGAGAAAAATCCATTCAGGCTCTCGAAGCCGCGATGGAAGGAAGCAAGGAAATCCTCCTGGTAGCCCAGAAAGACGCCTCTACTGATGAGCCGGGTCCGAAGGATGTGTTCGAGATGGGCACGCTGGCAACGGTTCTGCAGATGCTTCGCCTGCCCGATGGCACCGTCAAGGTGTTGGTAGAGGGCAACGCCCGAGCCACCATCAGCGATATCTCCGAGGGTGAGTACCTGTCCGGTGGCGCTGTCCTGATGGATGAAGAAGGGCTGCCCGAGCGCGAGCAGGAGGTCCTGATAAAGACCCTGATGGACGAGTTCGAGAAGTACGTGAAACTCTCCAAAAAGGTCCCTTCCGAGGTCTCCAATGCTCTCACCGGTATTGAGGAGCTTGAACGCCTGGCCGACACCATGGCTGCTCACCTGGAAATGCGTATTCCGGAAAAGCAGGAACTGCTGGAAGCGCTGGATATCCGCAAGCGGGTGGACTTGCTGCTCGGTAAGCTGGATGGCGAAATCGACCTGATCGAGGTTGAGAAGCGCATCCGTGGCCGCGTGAAAAAGCAGATGGAGCGCAGCCAGCGCGAGTACTACCTGAACGAACAGATGAAGGCTATCCAGAAAGAGATGGGTAACCTGGGCGAAGGCAACAACGACTTCGAAGAGCTTGAGCAGAAGCTGGAAGAAGCCGGATTGCCGGAAGAGGCCCGCAAAAAGACTGAAACGGAGCTGAACAAGCTCAAGATGATGTCTCCGATGTCTGCGGAAGCGACCGTCGTCCGTGGTTATATTGACTGGATGCTGGCGATTCCCTGGAAGAAGCGCAGCCGTGTCCGTCACGACATCGAAAAAGCCCGTGAAATTCTCGATCGGGACCACTATGGCCTCGATGAAGTCAAAAAGCGTATTCTCGAATACCTTGCGGTTCAGAGCCGTGTGAAGAAGGTCAAGGGTCCTGTGCTCTGCCTGGTTGGTCCTCCCGGTGTGGGCAAGACTTCGCTCGGTCAGTCCATTGCCCGTGCGACCAACCGGAAGTACACCCGGATGGCCCTGGGCGGCGTGCGTGATGAAGCTGAAATCCGCGGCCACCGGAAGACCTACATTGGTGCGTTGCCCGGCAAGCTTCTTCAGAAGCTGTCCAAGGTGGGCGTGAAGAATCCGCTGTTCCTGTTCGATGAAATTGACAAGATGGGCATGGATCATCGTGGTGATCCGGCCTCAGCGCTGCTGGAGGTCCTCGACCCGGAACAGAATCACACCTTCAACGATCACTACCTCGAAGTGGATTACGATCTCTCCGATGTGATGTTCGTGTGTACCTCCAACTCCATGGACATTCCTCCCGCCCTGCTGGACCGGATGGAAATCATCCGTATCCCGGGTTACACGGAGGACGAGAAGGTCAATATTGCGCTGCGTTATCTGTTGCCGAAGCAGATCAAGGCCAACGGCCTGCGCAAGGATGAGCTCAAGTTGCCAGAGGACACCCTTCGCGACCTGATCCGCTACTACACCCGTGAAGCCGGTGTACGTGGCCTGGAGCGCGAGATTGCCAAGATCTGCCGCAAGGTGGTGCGTGACCATGTGGAGAGCGGAGAGAAGGTCTCTGTCACTCTCACGCAGGACATGCTCGAAGATTACTCGGGGGTCAAAAAATTCAAGTACGGCCTCGCCGAGGAAAAGAACGAGATTGGTCAGGTGACCGGTCTGGCTTGGACCCAGGTGGGTGGCGAACTGCTGCATATTGAGTGCGCCCTCACGCCTGGCAAGGGCCGGGTCGTGAAGACGGGTTCCCTGGGTGATGTCATGCAGGAGTCCATCCAGACGGCATTGACGGTGGTACGTAGCCGGGCACCCGGTCTTGGAATTGCCGATGATTTCCACGAGAAGCACGATCTGCACGTGCATGTACCGGAGGGTGCGACACCGAAAGATGGTCCCAGTGCCGGTATCGGTATGTGCACAGCGCTGGTTTCTTCTCTGACCAAGATTCCGGTTCGCGCCGACGTTGCAATGACCGGTGAAATCACTCTGCGTGGACGTGTTCTTGCCATCGGTGGGTTGAAAGAAAAGCTTCTGGCAGCGCATCGGGGTGGCATCAAGACGGTGATCATTCCGGATGAGAATGTCAGGGATCTCAAGGAGATACCTGAAAACATCAAGGAGTCGCTGGAGATTCGTCCTGTGAAGTGGATCGACGAAGTGCTGGATATTGCACTGGCCTATCCACCCGAGCCCAGGGCTGAAGATTCATCTCCGGAAACGGGTTCTGGCAAGCCGCGTGACGAAGAAGGCGACGCGTCAGAGCGCATAAATACACATTAAAGCCTTGATGAGTTGTTGACATGCCTGAGAGCCCATTGGTATAACTGTTTCGCCGTGAAGCAGCCAATACCAAGGGCTCCCGCGCAGTCAGTCCCTATTCCGAATGCCGGTATAAAGCCGAAAGGAATAAGAAAAGTGAAGAATGGAATTCTCCGACCGCTTATGCGATAGTCGAGAACGTCCGAGAAAAAACAAACCAACCTATAACATCTTCAACCTGAAATCGAAGGGGTTTAGTGTGAACAAGTCCGAACTTATCGATGCAATTGCAGAGTCCGCAGATATCTCCAAAGCCGCCGCTGGCCGTGCTCTGGACGCAATGACCAACTCAATCACCGGTGCCCTGAAAAAAGGCGATCAGGTAACTCTGATCGGTTTTGGTACCTTTTCCGTAAAAGAGCGTGCTGCTCGTACCGGTCGTAACCCGCAGACTGGTGCCGAGATCAAGATTCCGGCCTCCAAAGTGCCTGGGTTCAAAGCAGGCAAGGCCCTGAAAGACGCCGTTAAGTAACGGTTCTTTCTCCGGTGGCTTCTGTCGCAGGAAGCCACCCAAGAAGAATTCAAGGCGCATTCCACACCGGGTGCGCCTTTTTACGTTAGGTCCGCCCTTCGCCGCGCGCTGAAACGAATAAAACTGCACTACCTTGAACAGGGATCCGGGAGAAACATGCTTCAAGATATTCGGAACAATGCCCAGGGCACGATCGCCAAGGTCATCATTGGTCTTCTTATTGTGTCGCTATCCATCTGGGGGATGGACGCCATTGTCGGCGGCTTCTCCGGCGAGCCTGAGGTGGCAACCGTCAACGGCGAGGATATTACCGAGCGGGAGTTTCTCCGCGTGGTCCAGATGGAGAGCCAGCGCCGGCTATCCAGAATGGAAAACCCGGATCCCTCGATGCTTGACGAAGACCAGATTCGCACAGACGTTCTGGATTCCCTGATCCAGGAGCAGGTCCTGATCCAGGATGCCAACGCTCAGGGACTGGAGCTCAATGATGCTGATATCGATGCGTTGATTACCCAGATGCCGCAGTTCCAGGTGGATGGCCAGTTCAATCGCGACCGCTTTGTGGCCACAGTCCGTAATATGGGCATGGGCGTGGGCGAGTTTCGGGAAGCCATGCGCAAGCAATATGTGGTGAACCAGATCCGTGCGGGTATCGTTCAGAGTGGCCTGGTGGCGGATGAGAATGCCGAGCAGCTGCTCCAGATTCAGAACCAGACACGCAGTTTCCGGGTACTGGATATTCCTGCCAGCTCAGTGGCGGACGCGGTATCGGTTTCTGATGCTGACGTTGAAGCCTTTTATGAAGAAAACTCGGGTGCGTTTCAGCAGCCGGAGCGTGTAGACGCTGCCTACATCACGCTTTCGCTGGGTGCCCTTGCTGAGGGCATTGAAGTTGACGATGCGGAGCTTCAGGCCTATTACGAGCAGCAGGCTGCCGATCTGGCCAGTGAGGAGCGTCGGGCGTCCCACATCCTGATCGAAGAGGGCAGTGACGCAGACGAAACCATGGCAACGATCCAGGAGCGCCTGGCGGCCGGGGAGTCATTTGCTGACCTGGCGCGGGAGTATTCCATTGATACCGTTTCGGCCGAAGACGGCGGCGACCTGGGCTATGCCGGTCGTGGCATTTACGCCGAGCCCTTCGAGGAAGCCCTGTTTGCCCTTGAGGAAGGCGAAGTTTCCGAGCCGGTTCGGACATCGTTCGGGGTTCATCTTATTCGCCTCGAGGATGTCAGGGAGTCCGAGGTGCCGTCTCTGGATGAGATGGAAGACCAGCTCCGTCGTGAGCTGGCCCGTGAAAAGGCTCGTGAGCAGTTTGCTGAAGTCCGGGCAGAGCTTGCCGACTCCGCGTATGCCGCCGATGATCTGGCCGGCCCTGCCGAAGAGCTCGGGCTTGAGGTGCGGGAGGCCAGCGGCGTTACCCGTGACGGTGGTCAGGCGCCGTTTGACCACGCCGGTCTGGTACGGCAGTTGTTTTCCGAAGATGTCCTGGACGCGGGTTACAACACCGAGTTGATCGATGTGGGTGACAACGTGTCTGTCGTTGCCCGGGTGAATAAGTATCATGAAGCCGAGCAGCTGCCCCTGGACCAGGTTCGCGATCAGATCCGGACGACGCTGGAGCAGCGCAAGACGCGGGAAGCTCTTTCTGAAAGGGCTGACGCGATTATCGCTGACCTGGAGTCAGGTCAGAGCCCCGAGGGTATTGGTGAGTGGTCCAGCTATGAAGGGCTGGCACGGAACGCCTCCGAGGCAGGTCCCGCCATTCTCCAGCAGGTGTTTTCTTTGGCGCGCCCAGCGGATGGCGCCCGGTTTGGCAAGGCTGTGATGGCCAATTCTGCCGCGGTGATCGCGCTGGACGAGGTCACGGACGGGCAGGTCTCGGAAGATGGTACCGAACTGAACCAGCTTCGGGAATTCCTGGCATCTCTCGAAGGCCAGAGGGAATACGCCGCGTACCAGCAGTTCCTTCGAAACCGGGCGGAGGTCGAGAGACCCTGATATCCGCCTCATGAAAAAGGCGCCGAATGGCGCCCCGCGATCAACGAAAAGCCCGGTGCGAATGCCCGGGCTTTCTTGTATCTGCTGACCTCTTCTATTGTGGCACTGAGGCTCAGGTCGGTGGGAAGCGGGTGGGCTTGAGGCTTTCCTTGATCTTCTTGAGGTGCCCGAGGAAATCCGCGCCGCGTTTGAGGGTTACGCCGGTTGCAAGAATGTCGATAACGCTCAGATGAATGATCCGAGAGGACATTGGCATATAGACCTCAGTGTCCTCCGGCGCGGTGACGCCCAGCACCACCGTGCAGCTTTCCGCCAGGGGGGAATCGGGGTTGGTGATACCGATCACCGTAGCACCGTTGGCCCGCGCAAGTTGTGCGATATCCACGGTTTCCCGGGTGCGGCCCGTGTAGGAAATGAGCACGATAACATCGCCCACGTTTGCTCCGGCCGCCACCATGCGCTGCATCAGGGCGTCGTCGTAGGACATGACCGGGATATTGAAGCGGAAAAACTTGTGCTGGGCATCCATAGCCACAGCAGCAGATCCGCCCATGCCAAAGAAATTGATCTGTTTGGCCTGGATCAGGTAATCAATGGCCGTTGCCAGGGCTTTCGGGTCGAGCGCTTGCCGAGCCTTGTCCAGGCTGGCAATGGTACTGAGCATGATCTTGTCTGCGAATTCGGCAACGGTGTCGTCGGGCTCCACGTTCTGGCCGATATAGGGGGTGCCGGTAGCGATACTCTGGGCGAGGCGAATCTTGAAATCCGGGAAACCTGTTGCCGAGAAACCCCGGCAGAAACGGTTAACGGTGGGTTCGCTGACGTCGGCGGCTCTCGCCAGGGCAGCTATGCTGTAACGGGTGGCCGCGCTTGGGTCACGGAGAATGGCCTCGGCCACTTTCCGCTCGGATTTGTTAAGGGTCTCCAGCCTGGACTGGATGTCCTCAAGCAGATTGTCGTCACGGTGCGCCTGGTTCGCGGCCATCAATGGTACTCCCTGAATCATGGGCGGTCGTTGTCTTGAAAACGCGGTGATTATACCGCTTTTTTACCGGTTTTGGGGTAGTAAAAGTATCACGAAACGCAGTTTTTTCTTGGAAAAACGATTTTTGGATGTCATTATTTGGTTAAAATTACTACATTGAGTTCTGTCGTCGAGTTTTTGCGACGGACTGCCCACCAGAGAGAAGGAACCAATGGTCAACAAGATCAATACCCGTTGTGACCTGATGCTCTTCGGAGCCTTGGGTGACCTTGCCCAGCGAAAACTGTTTCCGGCGCTGTACCAGCTTGAGCGCGCCAACCTCTTGGCGGAGGGGAGCCGGGTCCTGGCCATTGCCCGCTCAGATGCCGATACCGAGACCGTGCGCCAGCAGTTGTTTGACAAGCTGAAGCAGTACGTAAAGCCGGAAGAGTTCGATGCTGGACTGGCCGAATCCTTTCTGAAGCGGGTCGATTACCAGATTCTGGATTTTAACGAACCCGATGCATTTGCTGTGCTCAACGAGTGGCGTGATGACGCCAATAATGAGCTTATTGTTTATATGGCCACCCCGCCGTCCATGTATGGCGTCATAGCCCGAAACCTGCGGGCCGCCAGTTGCTGCACCGAGAAGACGCGGGTGGTGGTCGAGAAGCCGATCGGTCACGACCTGGAGTCGTCGAAGGTGATCAACGACGAGCTTGGCGAGGTCTACAACGAGAACCAGCTGTTCCGGATTGATCATTACCTGGGTAAGGAAACGGTCCAGAACCTGATCGCTCTGCGTTTTGCCAATAACCTGTTTGCCTCCCAGTGGGACCAGAACCACATTTCCCACGTGGAGATCACGGTGGCCGAGAGCGTTGGCATCGAGGGGCGGTGGGGCTATTTCGACAAAGCTGGCCAGATTCGCGATATGATCCAGAATCACCTACTTCAGCTGCTGTGTCTGATCGCCATGGACCCGCCCTCGGACCTGTCTGCCGACAGCATCCGGGATGAGAAAGTCAAGGTTCTCAAGGCCTTGAAGCGCATTACGCCCGATATGATGGACAGTTACGTGGTGCGTGGCCAGTACACCGCCGGCACCAGTAACGGCAGGCCGGTGCCCGGCTATCTGGAGGAGGAGGGGGCAAACAAGGGCAGCGCTACTGAAACTTTCGTTGCCCTGAAAGCAGAGATCGACAACTGGCGCTGGTCGGGTGTCCCGTTTTACATTCGCACTGGTAAACGCCTACCCGAAAAGCTGTCCCAGATCATCATCCACTTCAAGCCTGCGCCGCATTACATTTTTGATCCGGACCAGAAGCACCTCGCCAACAACAAGCTGATTATCCGTCTTCAGCCTGACGAAGGCATGGCCCTGAAGATCCTCACCAAGGACCAGGGCCTGGATAAGGGCATGCGACTTCGTCAAGGCCCTCTGGAGCTCACCTTTTCTGAGACCTTTGTTACCGATCGGATTCCCGATGCCTACGAGCGTTTGCTTTGGGAGGTAATGAAGGGTAACCAGTACCTGTTCGTGCGCCGTGACGAGGTGGAGTATGCCTGGCGCTGGGTCGATCAGGTTATTCGGAACTGGAAGGATGGCGGCGAGCCGCCAAAACGTTACGCGGCGGGAACCTGGGGCCCCGTTGCTTCCATCGCCATGATTACCCGGGATGGCAGGAGCTGGTATGAAGATGTCTGATCTGCGTTTGCCCGGGGGTGTCAGCGACCGTTCAGGTGACACGGCTGATGGCGTGGCCCTGGATCTTGCCGATGCCGTGGCGGGATTTCTGGCGGCCCGCCTGAGAGAGGCGCCCAGGGCGAGCCTGGTGGTATCCGGCGGTTCCACGCCGCTGCCATTTTTCAGAGCGCTGTCCGGCAAGGATCTGGATTGGGGCAGGGTAGACGTTCTGCTGGCGGATGAGCGTTGGGTGGAAGAAAACGACGATGCCAGCAATACCCGCCTGGTTCGGGAGAACCTGCTGCAGAACAAGGCAGCCTCGGCCCGGTTCCTGTCGCTCAAACAGCCTGGTGCGACACCCTCAGAGGGGCTTGAGCGGGTGAAGGCCGAGCTGGCGGACCTTGCCCTGCCCATCGACGTGCTGATTCTTGGTATGGGCAACGACGGCCATACTGCCTCACTGTTTCCCGACGCACCCGAATTGGAAAGTGCGATGAATCCTGAATGCCAGGAAATCGTTGCGCCCGCCACGCCCGCGTCGCAGCCGCAGAAACGCATCACCTTGACCTGGCCACCCCTTAGAGATGCCCGATTCACCGCGTTGCATCTGAAGGGCGAGGACAAATTGCAGACGCTGGACCGTGCTATGTCTGAACCGGACAAGGTGCTCGAGATGCCAATCAGAGCTTTCCTGAAACCAGGCCTCCAGGTGTTCTGGAGTCCCTGAAACGCCCGACATTTGTTATGGAGAAAACCGTGAGCCAACTTTCCGATTACCATCGCGAGCGCGTCAGGGCAGTACTGCAATCCTCACCCCTGGTGCCGGTCATCGCCATTCAGGACCTCGACGACGCCGTGCCCCTTTGCCAGGCTCTCGTTGATGGCGGCATCAACGTCCTCGAAATTACCCTGCGCACTGAACACGGCCTAAAAGCCATCGAAGAAGTCCGCAAAGCCATCCCGGACGCCTGGGTAGGCGCGGGCACCGTTACCAGCATTGCCCAATACCGCCAGGTAGAGGCCGCTGGCGCCCAGTTCGTAATCACCCCGGGCGTAACCGAAGCCATCCTGGAATTCGGCCTGACCTCCGAAGCCCCGCTGTTGCCGGGCATTGCCACCATCTCGGAAATGATGATTGGCTATAACCTCGGCTACCGCGAATTCAAATTCTTCCCCGCCGAAGTCGCCGGCGGCATCCCGGCCCTCAAAGCCTTCAGCGGGCCGTTCCCGGACGTCACCTTCTGTCCCACAGGCGGCATCCGCCGAAACACCGCAGCCGACTACCTGGCCCTCGGCAACGTCCAGGCCGTTGGTGGCACCTGGTTGACCCCTGCAGATGTGGTGGCGGCCAAAGACTGGGCGCAGATTACGGAGATTGCGCGGGGGAGTCTGGCTGATCTCTGACTTCCGACTTGGTTTCCCAGACTGGAAGTTTTGGAGTGGACGCGCTTTGGGGCAGGGCTCCCGGGAAACGCTACGAGCACATCCATGTGCGCTTGGCGCTGGCCATCCTTGGCCAGCGACATTCCCGGAAACCCTGCCCCAAAGTGCTTGTCATACCTTCCGATAACGCCTGCGGTTAATCCGATCTACATCCTGCTTTCTTAATATTCGAGAAGCTGTCAGACCGAGATAACTGGAAAATTCTGAAGGAGGGAGTGGGGTTCCCCTTTCCAAAAATGTCTGTGGCCAAGGATGGCCACAGCCAAGCGCACATGGATGTGCTCGTAGCGGTTTTTGGAAAGGGGAACCCCACTGCCGCCGGCACAGACCCTCAGGCTACAAGGTCAAGCGCCAAGCGACAGAGGGCTGGAAAGAAAAAGAGAATCAGCGAATATCAGAACCAACCCGAACAATCTTCATAGTATTGGTCCCACCCTGGGCATTCACATAGTCACCCTTGGTAATCACCACCAGATCACCATCCTTGACTGCCCCGCGATTCACCAGCTCCGACACCGCCAACGCATTGGTCCGCTCGTTCGGAATCTTGGCTGAATCGAAAGGCACCGTCTGAACGCCACGGAACATAACGACCCGATGCTGGGTGGAGTGATGGCGCGAAAACGCAAAGATTGGCAGGCTCGACTTGATGCGAGACATCAACCTCGGCGTGGCACCCGTCTCGGTCATGCAGATAATGGCCGAGACACCCTCAAGGTGGTTCGCTGCGTACATGGCGGAAAGAGCGATAGCTTCATCAACTTCCTCCATGCTCTCGTGAATCCGGTGTTTGGACTGATGCATCGACGGATGCTTCTCTGCGCCCAGGCAAATGCGCACCATGGCTTCGACTGCTTCCTTGGGATAATCACCCACGGCCGTTTCCGCAGACAGCATCACTGCATCGGTATAGTCCATCACCGCGTTGGCAACGTCTGAGACTTCGGCTCGCGTTGGCATGGGGCTGGTGATCATCGACTCCATCATCTGCGTGGCCGTGATCACCGCGCGGTTGAGAACGCGGGCGCGGGAGATGATGTGCTTCTGTACGCCCACCAACTGGGCGTCGCCGATTTCAACGGCCAGATCGCCACGGGCAACCATCACGGCATCGGATGCTTCGATTACCGCGTCCAGGGCTTCGACATCGTCGGCAAGCTCTGCCCGTTCGATTTTGGCGACTAGGCCGGCGTCAGAGCCTGCTTCCTTAAGCAGGCGCCGGGCGATGTGCATATCCTCGGCGGTGCGAACAAACGAAACCGCCACGTAATCCGCGCCCAGTTTGGCGGCTGTGACGATGTCCTGCTTGTCCTTTTCCGTCAGTGCCTCAGCGGACAGGCCGCCGCCGCGCTTGTTCAGGCCCTTGTTATTCGAGAGCGGGCCTCCGATAAGCACGGTGGAAGTGATGCTGTGGTCGCTGACCGACTGCACTTCCATCTCAATGCGGCCATCGTCCAGAACCAGAATGTCTCCCGGTTCCACATCTTCGATCAGTTGCTCGTAATCGATACCGACTGTTTCTTCAGTGCCCGCTTCCTTGTCCATGGCGGCATCCAGGATAAACGTCTGGCCTGCCTTGAGGGTGACCTTGTTCTCCGAGAACCGTGCGATGCGCAACTTGGGGCCCTGCAAATCGGCCAGCAAAGCGACAAACCGGCCTTGGGCCGCTGCTGCTTCGCGAACCCGGCGAGCGCGGCCGATGTGCTCTTCGGCGCTGCCGTGGGAAAAGTTGAGTCGGGTGACATCCACACCGGCGGCGATAATGGCCGCGAGGGATTCCGGTGAATCGGTGGCCGGGCCGAGAGTGGCGACAATCTTGGTACGCCTGAGCATGGTTGGTGTCCTTTGGTTCTTCAAAATGGTCTCGAAAAGAGTAGCGGAATCAGCTGAAACGGCCAGATTTACTGGCCGGCCTCGAAGAGGGCGAGGGCATTATCCAGCATACGATTCGAGAAGCCCCATTCATTATCGTACCAGGCCATGACTTTTACGTGACGACCCAGAACGCGGGTGTGGTTGGCATCATAGATGCTGGAAAGTGCGTTGTGATTGAAGTCGATGCTAACCAGTTTCTCGATATTATAGCCAAGAACTGGATTTTGCTCGGCGGCTGCTTTGACCGCTTCGTTCACTTCGTCTGCAGTTGTTTCCCGGCTGGCAATGAAGCCGAAATCCACCAGTGATACGTTAATGGTGGGTACCCGAACCGCCAGGCCATCGAGTTTGCCCTCAAGCTCCGGAATAACCTTGCCAATGGCGGCGGCGGCGCCGGTCTTGGTTGGAATCATCGACTGGGTGGCAGAGCGTGCCCGGTAGAGATCGGAATGGTAAACGTCGCTCAGCTTCTGATCGTTGGTGTAGGAGTGGATGGTGGTCATCAGGCCACTCTCGATGCCAATGGTCTTTTGCAGGGCTTCAACAACCGGTGCCAGGCAGTTCGTGGTGCAGGACGCGTTGGAAATGATGTCGTGGTCGGCGGTCAATGTTTCGTGGTTCACACCGTAAACGATCATTGCATCCGCATCGGGGCTGGGCGCCGAGATGATGACCTTGCGGGCGCCGGCCTTCAGGTGTGCCGCTGCCTTGTCGCGTTTGGTAAAAAGGCCGGTACACTCGAAAACAACATCAACACGATGATCTTTCCAGGGCAGTTCTTCGGGATTGCGGAGAGCGGTAATGGCAATCCTGTCCCCGTTGACGGTCAGGGATTCGGCGTCGTGGCTGACGTCGGCATTAAATCGGCCATGGACGCTGTCATACTTGAGCAGATGGGCGTTGGTTTCGGCGTCGCCAAGGTCGTTAATGGCAACAACCTGTAGCTGGCTTCGGTAGTTATTTTCATACAATGCTCTGAGAACATTGCGACCGATGCGGCCAAAACCGTTAATTGCGATACGGATTGTCATTGTCTGACTCCTTGGGTGGTCGTTTTTTGTTCGTTAAACCTCAGAAATGTAGTAAATATAACAACAAAAAAAGGAGAAATGAACGATGAAACGGTGGAAATGCCAAAAAAAGGAAGTAAAATTACGTCTAAAAACGACCACTCTAATAAATTACGCAATGGAGCCCACCATGCACCCGACCGTAGATAAGGTTACCCAGAGAATCATCGAGCGCAGTCGCCCAACGCGGCAGGATTACCTGAACCGCATGAATGCCCTCAAAGCCCAGTCTCCACACCGGAGCTCTCTGTCCTGCGGCAATCTGGCCCACGGTTTCGCGGCCTGTAATCAGGGCGACAAAGACACCCTGAAATTCATGAACAAGGCCAACGTGGCCATGGTAACGGCCTATAACGATATGCTTTCGGCCCACCAACCCTACGAAAAGTTCCCGGATATTATTCGGGAGGCGGCCCGTGGAATGGGGTCGGTGGCTCAGGTGGCCGGGGGCACGCCGGCCATGTGTGACGGCGTAACCCAGGGCCAGCCGGGTATGGAGCTGAGCCTGTTCTCCCGGGACACCATTGCCATGAGTACGGCCGTGGCCCTCAGTCACAACATGTTCGATGCCACGCTGCTTTTGGGGATCTGCGACAAGATTGTGCCTGGCCTTCTGATCGGCTCGCTGAGCTTCGGCTATCTCCCTACCATTCTGGTCCCCGCAGGGCCGATGCCTTCAGGGCTCCCGAACAAGGAAAAGCAGCGGATTCGCCAGCTTTACGCCGAGGGCAAGGTTGGCAAGGAAGAATTGCTGGAGGCCGAGAGCAAGTCCTATCACAGCCCCGGCACCTGTACGTTTTACGGCACCGCCAACAGCAACCAGCTGTTGGTGGAAGTCATGGGCCTGCACATGCCGGGGTCGGCGTTTGTAAATCCCAATACGCCGCTGCGCGATCAGCTCACCCGGGCCGCGACCGAGCAGGTGATCAAACTGTCGAAGCCTCACGGCGGCGAGCTCGGCCTGGGCGACATGGTGGATGAAAAGAGCATCGTCAATGCCCTGGTGGCATTGCTGGTTACCGGTGGCTCCACCAATCACACCATCCACTGGATAGCGATTGCCCGTGCGGCGGGGATCATCATCGACTGGAACGATTATGCCGAGCTTTCCTCGGTGGTTCCGTCCATGACCCGGATCTACCCCAACGGGCAGGAAGACGTTAATGCCTTCCACGAGGCAGGCGGTACCCCGTTCCTGATCAGGGAGCTGCTGAGCGGTGGCTTCCTGCACAATGACGTGAACACCGTGGTGGGCTTTGGCCTGGAGCGATACACCGAAATGCCGGAACTGCTGGGTGAGAAGCTGGTTTGGAAGCCAGCGCCGGAAAAAAGCCTTCGCCCGGATGTGCTCAGCCCGGTTGCCGAGCCGTTTGCACCCGATGGTGGGCTGAGGGTGCTTGATGGCAACCTTGGTCGGGGCGTTATCAAGGTCTCTGCCGTTGCCCCGGAGCACCGGAAAGTTGAAGCGCCGGCCGTTGTGTTCAACGACCAGAACGAACTCAAGGCAGCCTTTGAGGCAGGAGATCTGGACAGGGATTGTATTGTGATCGTGCGTTTCCAGGGTCCCAAGAGCAATGGCATGCCAGAGCTGCACAAGCTTACCCCCTACCTTGGCGTGTTGCAGGATCGCGGATTCAAGGTTGGTCTGGTGACGGATGGCCGTATGTCCGGTGCGTCGGGCAAGGTACCTGCGGCGATCCATGTCTACCCGGAGGCGCTGGACGGTGGCCCGCTGGCCAAGGTCAAGAATGGCGACATGGTTTGTCTGGATGCCGAGAGTGGTGTTCTTGCCATCCGCGTGGATGATCAGGAGTTCGCCAGCCGGGAATCTGAAAAAGCGGACCTGAGCGGATATCATCACGGCTATGGTCGGGAGTTGTTCGGCTGGATGCGACGCGCTGCCAGCAATCCCGAGGAAGGGGCCAGCTTTTTCTGGAATCACGAGGCATGACAGCAACACACTATTCACTGGTCGGTGATATTGGTGGCACCAATGCGCGTTTTGCCCTGGTAGAGCAGGGTACCGTGCAGCCTTGTGCCATCAAGATTTTGCCCTGCGGGGAATACGCGAACCTCGATGACGCAGTGCGGGATTACCTGGCTAGGGTTGGGGTTTCGGAGGTCGATGGGGCCTGTCTGGCTGTTGCCTCACCGGTTCGCGGGACCCAGGTGCGGATGACCAACAACCACTGGCTTTTTGATACCGAAGAAGTTCGGGCACAGTTTGGCTGGGCCAGGTTCAAGGTGATCAATGATTTTACCGCCATGGCCCTCGGCGTTCCTCACGTTGCGAACGACCATCTGGTGCATGTTTGCGGCGGCCCCGGTGACAGCCGGCGCCCCCGGCTGGTGATGGGTCCGGGAACCGGGCTCGGTGTTTCAGGGCTAGTGCCCATCGAGCATGGCTGGGTGCCGTTGATGACCGAGGGTGGCCACGTGGATTTCGCGCCCACGGACGATGCCGAAATGGCTGTGCTGCGGATTCTCAAGGGCCGGTTTGGCCGGGTTTCCGTGGAACGGATCCTGTGCGGTCAGGGCCTGTTGAACCTGTATCAGGCCCATGCAGAGATTCAGGGCGTTGCGGCGCCACTGGATGCGCCGGAGAAAATCACCGCGGCTGCGGTAGAAAACACTGACAGGCTGGCCCGCCACACGCTCAGCCATTTCTGTGAAATTCTCGGTCGGGTAGCCGGCAATGGCGTTCTGACCCTGGGTGGCACAGGCGGTGTCTTCCTGTGTGGCGGAATCCTGCCCCGTTTCCTCGAGTTCTTTCTCGAAAGCCCGTTCCGAAATGGCTTTGAGGATAAAGGAAGAATGCGCCCGCTGCTGGAGTTTACACCTGTCTATGTAGTCACCGAGCCCTACACCGGCCTGCTGGGAGCTGCCGAGGCACTGGGCAATCCGGAAGTATGAGGCCGGATTGCCGTTACTGGATCAGAGGTAGTGCACCATCTGGCGCTGATCAAAACGGTACTGGCGATTATAGACGCCGTTTTCAGCCCGTCGGCCGGCTGCCAGTACCATGGTTACCAATCCTTTTCCGGGCAGATTAATAAGCTTCTTCACGCGATGCTCGTCAAAACCCTCCATGGGGCAGGAATCATACCCGTGGGCGCGGAGCGCAAGCATGAGATTCTGGGCAGCCAGGGCTGTGGATTTGGTAGCCCAGATTTTCATCTCGCAATTGGAGTAGGGCCCCCGGGGCACCGGCCTGGTAATTCCCACCGCAAGGCCTGCCGCTTTTTTGGCTAAACCCAGAATACCAAGCGGCCCCTGGTTGTAATGAATCGGGGCAACTTTGCGGTAGTATTTTTCGACGATGGGCGGCAGTTTTTCTTCTGGCCAATCCTCAAGAGCTTGCCGTGCATGAGCCCGCCAGCTATCCGGTCGGGCAACCACTACGATCAGCGCAGCGGCGGTTTTCGCTGCATTCTGGCCAAGACAGGCGTGGGCGAGTTCTGCCTTGAGCTCCGGCGTGCGGACAACGAAAAATTCCCAGGGCTGAAGGTTACTGGAATTCGGAGCCAGGGTTGCCAGATCCAGGCAATCTTCAAGCACGGCCTCAGGAATCGGCTCATCGGTGAAGCGCCTGATGGAGCGGCGCGTGCGAACAACTTTCCGGAACTCTTCGATATCGAT
The DNA here is from genome assembly GCF_045057155.1 of Marinobacter flavimaris. Classification (NCBI taxonomy): domain Bacteria; kingdom Pseudomonadati; phylum Pseudomonadota; class Gammaproteobacteria; order Pseudomonadales; family Marinobacteraceae; genus Marinobacter; species Marinobacter flavimaris. Next base: position 1,812,461 of record NZ_CP171359.1, on the reverse strand, counting down.
TTCCGGCAGCGGGAGAGAGCCTGCTTTCGCATTCATGATGTGTCCTTCGAGACTTGTTGTGTCGTGATTGTGCCTCTATCGTTACGGGAAATGACGGTATATGCAATCACCCTGATAACGGAACGCTCATGACAGAGGACCTTTCCCGGCTTCCCTTCGATGACCTGGTTCGGCGCGTGCGGGCGTGTACGCTTTGCGCCGACGTTCTTCCACGCGGGCCGAGGCCTGTCATACAGATATCTGAAAGCGCCAGAATTCTCGTAGTCGGGCAGGCTCCGGGCAGGCGCGTGCATGAAACCGGGCTGCCCTTCAACGATCCCAGCGGCGATAGGCTTCGGCAATGGATGGGGGTTACCCGGGATACCTTCTATGACGAGCAGAAGCTCGCGATCCTGCCGATGGGGTTTTGCTATCCGGGTACCGGAAAATCCGGGGATCTTCCGCCGCGGCCGGAGTGCGCGCCAGCCTGGCGCAATTTACTGTTGGATCATCTGCCAGACATAGGTCTGACTCTTGTTATCGGGCAGTATGCGCACACCTGGCATCTGCCGGACTGTCGTCAGTCCGTAACGGCCAATGTTGAGCATTGGCAGAAGTATTGGCCAGAGATAGTCCCAATGCCTCACCCCAGCCCAAGAAATAACCTCTGGCTGCGTCGGAATCCATGGTTCGAAGACGAGGTTGTGCCCCAGCTGCAACAAAGAGTTGCCCTGCTTCTTGGGCCGGAGCAACAGTGACCGGAGGGGTTCAGGCGCTGTGATGGAGCGAAGTCTTGCGAGTGTCGGCACAAGCGCTTTTCATCAGGTAGCGGTCCAGTGCTTCCACATCCGCGTCGCTCGAATAAAGTCCCTGTTTAGTACGACGCCAGAGAATATCCTCCGAGGTCATCGCCCATTCGTTCTTTATCAGGTGCTCGACTTCCCGTTGATAGAGGGTTCCTGCGAAGTGTTCGCCCAGATCGTCCATTGAGTGGCAATTATGGAGAATGTCGTAACTGGTTGTGCCGTAGGTACGCACATAGCGACTGATCACCTTCTCGGAGAGCCAGGGAAAATCACGTCTGAGGGTTTCTTCCAGTGCTTCATGATTGGCAAAGTCTCCGCCCGGCAAAACACCAGTCTTGGTCCAGCGACCGCCGGCTTCCGGGAAGAACTGGCACAGCTTGTCCGTGGCGGCTTCGGCCAGTTTGCGATAGGTGGTGATCTTGCCTCCGAATACCGAAATCAGCGGCGCCTTACCTTTTTCACTATTGACCTCAAAGGAGTAGTCCCGTGACGCTTTCTGGGCATTCTCCTGTTCATCGTCCATCAGGGGCCGCACGCCAGAGTAGGACCAAATCACATCCGAAGGCTCCAGTTGCCGCTTGAAATGGGAGTTTACGATGTTCAGGAGATAGTCGGTTTCTTCAGGTGAGATCTTTGCTTTTTTCGGGTCGCCTTCATAATCGACGTCGGTGGTGCCCACCAGTGAGAATTCGTCCTCGTAGGGAATGACGAAAACGATCCGCTCGTCCTCGTTCTGAAGGATATAGGCCTCGGTGCCCTTGTTCATGCGCGGTACCACAATATGACTGCCTTTCACCATGCGAATCATCTTGGGCGCCGGCATTGAAAGAGTCTCACCGAACAGTTTGCTTACCCAGGGGCCAGAGGCATTCACAATAGCCTTCGCCGATACCGTTTTTTCGGTTTCGTTGGTCATATCACGAAGTGTGACCTCCCATTCCTTTGAGCCCTGTTCTGCCTTGACGCATTTGGTGCGGGTCAGTATCTGTGCGCCAAACTGCTGTGCTTTCTTTGCGGTCAGCACCACGAGACGGGCATCGTCTACCCAGCCGTCCGAGTATTCAAAGCCTTTGGTGATATCGGGCTTCAGAGGGTCCTTCTCATCAAATTTGATCGAGCGGGAGCCCGGAAGGATTTCCCGTTTTGCCAGATGGTCATAGAGAAACAGGCCGGTGCGAATCATCCAGGCTGGCCGCAGGTGAGGGCGGTGAGGCAGCCGGAAACGCATGGGCCACATGATGTGTGGTGAGTTGCGAAGCAGAGACTCGCGCTCGGCTAGGGCTTCCCGGACCAGGCGAAATTCATAATGTTCCAGGTACCGCAGCCCACCATGTATCAGCTTGCTGCTGCTTGATGAGGTGGCTGAGGCCAGGTCATTCATTTCGCAAAGCAGAACTTTCAGTCCCCGTCCCGCCGCATCCATGGCAATGCCCGTGCCGTTGACTCCGCCACCAACGACGATAACGTCAAACTGCTCATGCTCCATAGCCATTGTTGGTCATCTCCTGACGACTCTGAAAAGGCGCTTTGTTGCGATGCGCACTTTTCAGTGTTCAATATGCGGTATATCGCTATTATGCGAAAGGCATATATATTCGTAAAGGAAAAAATAGAAAAAAAACGAAAAACGTAGCGCGATCACCTTTTCGCAGAGGGGAACAAGCGAAAAACTATTAAACGATATGGAGCTGAGCGTTGTGTTCGTTCAGCAACTGACGGATTTCTACGGGAGGTTGCTGATCCGTAAACACATGATCGGCCTGGGAAATGTTACCGAGACGGACCATGGCATTTCGTCCGAACTTGGAGTGGTCGGCAGCAAGAAGGACCTGGTTGGAGTTGGCGATGATTGCCTGAGCGACTCGGACTTCGCGGTAATCGAAGTCGAGGAGGGAACCATCATTGTGAATACCGCTGATTCCAATGATGCCGAAGTCCATCTTGAACTGATTGATGAAGTCCATGGTAGCTTCACCGACAATTCCGCCATCACGGTTGCGCACCTCTCCGCCAGCGATGATTACATGGAAATCTTCTTTGGCCGAAAGAATGGACGCAACGTGCAGGTTGTTGGTAACTATCTGTAGGTTGTTCTTCTCAAGCAGAGCCTTAGCGATGGTCTCGGTGGTGGTGCCGATATTGATGAACATGGAGGAGTTGTCAGGGATGAGCTCCACCAACGCTTGTGCAATTCGTTCCTTGGCTTCCAGATCCATTATCTTTCGAGCCTGGTAGGCGGTGTTGACTGTGCTGGAGTCAATGCCTGCTCCGCCATGGTGTCTGCGGAGCTTTTTCTCCTTGGCGAGTTCATTCAGGTCCCGGCGGATCGTCTGGGGCGTTACCTTGAATTGGTCCACCAGCTGTTCGGTCGTGACAAAACCGTTCTGCTGGATCAGCTCCATAATAAGATCCTGTCGGCGACGCTGTGCCATGAAAGCCTCCTCCGCTTTATCATTTTTCTCATGCGAAATACTGTGCGTCCGAAAACAGTTTTAAAGCTTAGCCCGGATTTCTCATAGGTCCCCGGCAAGTCTCGCAGACTGAGCAGGTTACCGCCATTACCGCTCATTTGCGGTCGCGATTGATTAATAACTGATCAATTTCTGTTGTCCGGACACACGGCCCCCTTTCCCCCATTGAGTCGGGCCGGGGGAGCCCGGGCTTCTATCCCGGAACCAGTTGACGCACCAGGTCAGAGAGTTCGTCTTTGTAAGGATAGGCATCGCTCATCAACACCCGTATGCGCCGAGTGTTGCGAATGATGACCGCGCCCACCTTGATCAGCTTCAGCCGCAGGTTACTGGCGCTCATTCTCTCGAAGGGCGTCTTCTTCAAGTGGGCCCGTAATCGCTCGAACAACGTGTAGGCAAAGCCCGATAAGAGCAACCGCCACTGATTGGTCCACCACCGCGTGCTGGAGGTGCGATCTGCGAACAGACACAACTGCTGATCCTTGATCCGGTTTTCCATGTCACCCCGGGCACAGTATTGCTCGTAGTAGAGTTTAACGCCGTCGTCGTAACGGGAGCTGATAATGAACCTGGGGTTGGCACCCAGTTCGCCCTCCTCCAGACGCGCGATCACCCAGCGAGGGTGTTTCCAGGTTCGGGCCTGGTACTGGAACCGGTAGGTGGCGGAGACTTTTTCACCCAGTTCGTTGTGAGCCTTGCGAACCAGCATCGAGGGTACGTCTACCTCCTTGAGCAGCCGGCTGTTCTTGCTGAGGCCCACCAGATAGTCCACGTTGTTCCGGTCGCACCAGCTCAGCAATCGGGGACGGTAAAAGCCGCTGTCACCCCGGAACACGATGCGGGTATTCGTCCAGTACTGCCGGATGAACTTCACCAGCAGGGCCAGAATGGCCCAGCTGTGGCGGCTGTCGCTTCGGTTGCTGGTGCGCAGGTAGCTCACCAGCAGATGGCGACCGCAGAACACGTACAGCGGGAAGTAACAATGGTGATCGTAGTAGGCGTTAAAGAACTTGCCGGGCTGGTCGCCATGCACCGGAACGTCGGTGCCATCGAAGTCCAGCACGATTTCCTTGGGTGGGGCGTCGTGCTGCTCAATGAAGTGATGCCACATCAGTTCGTGGGCCTTGACCACGGCCTGCCGGTCCACGCGCTGCTCCATTCGGCACAGTGTTGATTTGCCCGCCAGAATGGCCTCTTCGCCAGTCGCGGTCTGAAGTGCCTGGTCAGCGCGTAACGTTTCGTGATCGTTCAGATCTTCGTACCCGGCAGCCACGCCAAAGACCCGTTGCCGGATCATGGTTTGAAGCTTGTGGCGAACCAGCACCGGATTACGGGTATCGTCCAGCACCGTAGCCAGGCGCTGAGTGAGCTGGTGTTGATTGTCGACTTCGCGAAGCAGGAGCAGGCCGGCATCGGAGGTGATATGGCCACCGGAGAAATCGGCTTCAATTTGACGGCGAGACAGTGGCGAGAAGGTCAGTTTTTCAGGTACCATTTTGGATAGCGGCTGTTGGTGCTTGGTGAACGGTGTAAGGTCCTGAAACTATAGCACTTTCAGCCGCTTTCTTTTATCCCGTCATGAGAAATCCGGGTTAGTAGTTTTCAGCGGGTTATGCAGCTTCTTTAAAAGGTTCGGCGAGTTGGACGCGCGCTTTAAGTGAAAACTACTTGGAATTTATGTTCAAAAAAGCAAAAATGCGAAAAAATAAGAAACCCAGGTCGAAATACCATGAGTCAGTACATACTTTCCATCGATCAAGGTACAACCAGTTCCCGTGCCATACTCTTTGACCTACTGGGCAACATACACGCTATCCGCCAACAAGAGTTTCCCCAACATTTCCCGGCAAGCGGCTGGGTTGAGCACAATCCGGAGGATCTCTGGTCATCGGTTCAGCAGACCTGTGACGCGGTAATGGCCGAAGAGTGTGGTGATTGCGGTAAAGTGGTTGCCGTAGGCATTACCAACCAACGCGAGACCACGGTAGTCTGGGATCGGAATACCGGAGAGCCCGTATACAACGCTATCGTCTGGCAGGACCGGCGAACCGCCTCCTACTGCGAGTCCCTGAAACGTGAAGGGCTCGAACCCTGGGTCAACAGCAAGACCGGTTTGCTGATTGATCCTTATTTCTCGGCCACCAAGATCCGTTGGATTCTGGAAAATGTCGACGGAGTGCGGGAACGAGCGGAGCGCGGTGAGCTCGCATTCGGTACCGTCGATAGCTTTTTGTTGTGGCGACTAACCGGTGGCCGAGAGCATCGCACTGATGCGACCAATGCCAGCCGTACGATGCTGTTCAACATTCACAACCAGAAATGGGATCCGGAGCTCCTGGAGCTTTTCGGCATTCCCGAATCGCTGTTGCCGGAGGTGATGGACTCTGCCGATCAGTTCGGAGAGATCACAGAGGGTGGAGCCCTTAACGGAACCTCGGTGCTCGGTATTGCTGGAGATCAACAGGCCGCTCTATTTGGTCAGACCTGCTTCGGCATTGGCATGGCGAAGAGCACCTACGGAACCGGTTGTTTCCTGATGCTCAACACTGGGGACAAAGCTTTGCAGTCGAAACACCGCTTGCTCACAACGGTGGCCTATCGGCTGAACGGTAAGCCTACCTACGCCCTGGAAGGCAGTATTTTTATCGCGGGCGCAACCATTCAATGGCTGCGAGACGGACTTCAGCTAATCCGGAATGCTTGTGAAACAGAGCCGCTCGCAGAGGGTACGCCCATGGACCACGGAGTATATCTGGTGCCAGCATTTACCGGACTCGGCGCGCCCTATTGGGATCCCAATGCAAGAGGCGCCATTTTCGGTCTTACCCGCGATACCGGTATAAAAGAGATTGTCACGGCGGGCCTGCAGTCTGTTTGCTATCAGACCAAGGATCTGCAGAAAGCCATGGAAAAAGACGGCATTCGCCCGGTCAACCTCAGAGTTGACGGTGGCATGGTGGCCAACAACTGGGTGCTCCAGTTTCTGGCTGACATTCTCGGTGCGAGGGTGGATCGCCCGTCGTTGGTTGAAACTACTGCGCTGGGCGCTGCCTACCTAGCCGGCCTGAAAGCCGGAGTCTATGGCTCTCTTGAGGAACTCTCGGATCTGTGGTGCTGTGACCGGAATTTTGAACCAGTCATGACGAAGCAGAACCGGGACAAGCTTTACGATGGCTGGATCCAGGCAGTTCAGAAGCTTTGACGATACGATGTTGCGGAAACGCGGTTTAGCGAACCCCTAATTCCCGAAGACGCTTGTATAGTGTGTTTCGGCTGATGGCCAGCTCTCTCGCTGCCTGTGACACGTTGCCAGTGCACTTGCGGTACACCTTGAGAGTTGTGGCGAGTGGATCCTCCTGTTCAACCTCAACGCCCGGGGCTCGTGGTTCCGCTATCCGTGGATCGGATTCCTCGCCTGCGGCGGTCTCGAATTCTGCAAGAAAGTCTTCCGGTAAATGCCATACCTGCACATCTTCCCCGTCAGCAATGGCGATCGCCACCCGCAACACGTTCACCAATTGGCGGATATTACCCGGCCAAGGGTGGTTCTCAAAGGCCGAAAGCACTTTAGGAGACAGCTGTTCCGATTGACCAGGGTCACGGTGTCGGGAATAGAGGTTCTGTATCAGCAGCGACCTGTCGGATCGGTTTCGGAGCGCAGGGAGTTCCACGCATAGCCCGTTGATCCGGTAGTAAAGGTCCGCCCGGAAATGGCCGCTTTCGATACGTGTGCCCAGTGGTTGGTTGGTTGCGGTAACCAGCAGAATATCAACGGGAACGCTGTCGGTAGAACCCACTGGCGTAACCAGCCGTTCCTGGAGTACCCGTAGCAGCCTGGATTGGGCCGACAGGGGCATTTCGCCAATCTCATCAAGAAACAGGATGCCTTTGTGGGCCTTTCGAATAAAGCCCAGCGAACCCTGCGCCCGGGCGCCGGTGAAGGCGCCGGCTTCGTAACCGAACAGCTCCGACTCAACCAGTTCCGGCGGAATGGCCGCGCAGTTAACCGCGACCAGTGGTTGATCCTTTCGGTGGGATGCCCGGTGAAGGGCCTTGACCAGCACTTCCTTGCCGACCCCTGTCTCGCCGGTGATAAGAACCGGGACACCCCGCTGAAGTACTTTGAGACTTTGTGTAGCGCAACGCTTTACTGCCGAATCACCGAACTCCAGGTTGTCGATACCCAGCAGCTCATCTGAATAGCAGCCCTCGTTCGACTGAGATAACCGATCGATCCGATTCGGGTTTTCGTTAACCCTTGTAGGGCGTTTGATCCTGGCGCTCAGTCGCACCTTGCTGCGAGTGGTCAGTTGCAAGGTTTCAGTTTCTGGATGCTCAAGAATTTGATGCCGGCGGCTCGTAAATAACTCATCCAGGCGGGCCTCGACGGTATTCATTCCCAGTAACTGGTCCGCTCGCTGGTTGCTTGCAATGATCTTTCCGAAATCATCGCAAACCAGGATGCCCGACCAGGGGCTGTCAAAGTTATCCGCCGTGGTGTTCAGGGTAATCTGAAAATGATCGGGGCCAAACTGACGTTTGATGAGACGATTTTCGACAGATTGTGAAAGTAGCCGAACCATGCCGAGGGTGTGGGCCTGTGGCAGGTAAGCGTCGCTGAATACGCTGAGAACCCCTGCAATCTGCCTGTGAGCATCGAAAATAGGTGCCGCAGAACCAATGATGCTCCGGTTCGTTTTCAGAAAATGTTCGTTTCGCTGAATCTGGACGGGCGCACTAACAGCAATAGAGGTGCCAATGGCGTTCGTACCGCAATTCTGTTCTTGCCAGTTCGCACCCGCCTGGAACCAGGGTTTCAGGCGGGTCTCGGTGATACGTTCATCACCCCAGCTGTTCAGTACCGTGGCATGCTGATCGGCAAGCAGAATGAGGCATCGGCTGCTGGAAAGTACGTTCCGGTAGTAGGGGAGAACCTCAGCCTCGGTCACCGAGAGCAATTCGCTGTACTGGCGGTTTATTTCCTCCAGTCGGGCAGATTCCGGCATAAGCGGTGTTGGCTCATGGTCGTGTTCAAGGCCCCAGGCAATACAACGGTTCCAAGAATCGGCAATAACGCTCCGGTAATCCGCATATTCGTTTTTTCTCATCAGTCGTCACTCAAGCATTCGTTCGTTGTTTTGGTCGACATTCGAGCAGCTTACGCGGGCAATTATGCTAAAGCTGATGCTCAATAATCTGTGCAAATGCTGTTCAGGTCAATGTTCAGTTTGAACACAATATTGCTAAACGAACATTTTGGTTTTCGAATGAGAAATTTGCATGTAGAGAAAAAGCTTTTTAAAACAACGTTATAAGCGAATCAATTTCTTTGCTTGCGCAATGTGGTATGTCCTTTGCGTAGAGAGTTCGAAATCGAATTTGCGCGGCTGATTTACGTCGGTCTCAAAGCGCGTTTCCACAAGAACAAAAAGGAAAGCCTATGTCCTTAACACTGGAGAATCTCTCCCGTGAGGTCGACGGCGTCGACTACATACGGGATGCCAACCTCACCTTCGAGGCAGGCTCTTTTAATGTTCTGCTCGGCCGGACACTGGCCGGAAAAACCTCGCTGATGCGATTGATGGCTGGGCTGGATAAGCCCGATACCGGCCGTCTGATCTACAACGGTGAGGACGTTACAGGGCTGAGCGTGCAGAGCCGCAACATATCGATGATCTATCAGCAGTTCATCAATTACCCCAATCTGACCGTCTACGAAAACATCGCCTCGCCACTTCGGCTGGCGAGGATGACTGATTCTGAAATTGACCGCCGGGTGAAAGAAACGGCGTCGATGCTTCGGATTGATCCTTTGCTGAAGCGTTACCCGTTGGAACTGTCAGGTGGTCAGCAGCAGCGAACCGCCATGGCCCGGGCCCTGGTGAAGGATGCCACCCTGGTGCTATTCGACGAGCCCCTGGTAAACCTCGATTACAAGCTACGGGAAGAGCTTCGGGCGGAACTGCGAGACCTGTTCCGCGAGCGCCAGTGCATTGCGGTGTACGCCACTACGGAGGCCAATGAAGCCCTGGCACTCGGTGGCACAACCACACTGTTACACCAGGGCCAGGTGGTTCAGAACGGGCCAGTGATGGATGTCTATCGCGCACCTGTGAACACCCTTGCTGCACAGTTGTTCAGTGAACCCCCGATGAACATGATTCGAGGCCGGGTGTCTGAAACCGAGGTGACGTTCGACGAGTACTCCCACCATGCACTTACGCAGGAGCTGTCGAAGCTGGAACCTGGCGATTACTGGTTCGGAATTCGTCCCAGCCATATTGGTCTGGTCCCCACCAGCGACGATGATCTGGAAATGTCCATGGAGGTAGAACTCAGCGAAATCAGTGGTTCTGAAACCTTCATGCATGTGGAGAACAGTCACTTTGAAATGGTGATGCAACTGATGGGAGTGCATCAGTACCACACAGGCGCACCGATCAAGGTATATCTGCCGATCAATAAATTGTTCGTCTTCGACAATAACGAACAACTGGTGCACACCCCGTCTCAGGTTTCAGGAGGGTCTGTCTGATGGCTGAAATTCAATTGAAATCACTCGCCCACAGTTATAGTGACATGCCCGAGGGACCAGACGATTACGCAATCCGTCAGCTCGACCATGTCTGGCACAAGGGTGGGGCTTACGCGCTGTTGGGCCCTTCGGGTTGCGGAAAAAGCACCATGCTGAACATTATTTCCGGTCTGGTTCAGCCTTCCGAGGGCGAGGTACTTTTCGACGGAAAGCGTGTTAATGAGTTGTCTCCGAGGGACAGGAATATCGCCCAGGTCTTCCAGTTTCCTGTCATCTACGACTCAATGACGGTCTACGACAACCTGGCGTTTCCGCTGAAGAACAACAAGGTTCCAGCCTCCAAGATCAAGGCCCGCGTTCATGAGATTGCCGAAGTCCTGGAGATCCAGGACAAGCTCTACAAAAAGGCAAAGAACCTGACCGCGGATGAAAAACAGAAGGTATCCATGGGCCGCGGCCTAGTGCGGGAAGACGTGTCGGCGATTCTGTTCGACGAGCCGCTGACGGTGATCGACCCGCAGCTCAAGTGGAAGTTGCGCCGCAAGCTCAAGCAGATTCACGAGCAGTTCGACATCACCATGGTGTATGTCACCCACGATCAGCTCGAAGCCTCCACCTTTGCCGACAAGATTGCCGTGATGTATGGCGGACAGATCGTCCAGTTTGGTACCCCAACCGAACTCTTTGAACAGCCCAACCATACCTTCGTGGGTTTTTTTATCGGAAGCCCCGGCATGAATCTTATCGAGGTGCAGCGCTGTGCCCGGGGCGTGTGCTTTGGGAACACGAATGTGTCGCTTGAGCCCTGGCAGGTTGATGTCCTGCAGCGGACCAGGTCTACCAACATCAAGATCGGAATTCGTCCGGAGTTTGTGGAAGTGTCCTCCGTCGCTTCAGACGACACCTTTGAGGCTGAGGTGATGGATGTCGAGGATCTGGGTACCTACAAGATCGTTACCGTTCAGCTTGACCACGAAAAAATGAAGGTTCGGGAGAGCGAGGACTTCGCCGCATCAATTGGCAGTCGAGTTTATCTCTCGTTCCCGAAGCAGTGGTTGAAGCTGTATATGGATGAATTCCTGGTACAGGAGCAAGACTGATGCAAAAGGTACAAAACAATAAAGCCTGGTGGCTGGTGCTGCCTGTATTTCTGCTCGTTGCCTTCTCGGCTCTCATTCCACTGATGACGGTCGTGAATTATTCGGTCCAGGATATTTTTGGTCCGGGCCAGGCGTTCTTCGTGGGTACTGAATGGTTCAAGGAAGTGCTCACCAACGAGCGCCTTCAGGATTCCCTTATTCGGCAATTTATTTTTTCCGGCGCGGTATTGCTAATCCAGATTCCGCTCGGAATCGGGGTCGCACTGATGATGCCAAAATCTGGCATAAAGGGGTCGCTCTGCCTGATTCTGCTGGCGATTCCGTTGCTGATTCCCTGGAACGTGGTTGGCACCATTTGGCAGATCTTTGCCCGTGGCGACATCGGTCTTTTCGGCTGGGGGATCAATCAGCTGGGGTTTGACTACAACTATACCGGAGACACCCTTGATGCGTGGTTGACGGTTCTGTTGATGGATGTCTGGCACTGGACTCCGCTGGTCGCCTTGCTCTGCTACTCCGGGCTGAGGGCGATTCCGGAGGCCTTCTATCAGGCGGCGGAAATTGACCGTGCCTCGAAATGGGCGGTGTTCCGGTATATCCAGCTGCCCAGGCTCAAGAGTGTTCTGATCATCGCAGTGCTGTTGCGGTTCATGGACAGCTTCATGATCTACATTGAGCCGTTTGTGCTTACCGGTGGCGGCCCGGGCAGCTCCACAACCTTCTTGAGCCAGACACTGACAACCATGGCAATCGGGCAGTTTGATCTGGGTCGCGCGGCTGCGTTCTCGCTGATCTACTTCCTCATTGTATTGCTGATTTCATGGCTCTTCTTTACCGCCATTACGCACGCCGACAAAGAAAAATAAGGAGAGTGTGATGAGACAGACACGTTCAAAAAACGTCGGGATTACGCTGTTTATTCTGCTGCTCCTGACTCCGATATACTGGTTGTTGAACATGTCGTTCAAGACCAATCAGGAAATTCTGGGCGGGCTTACCCTTTGGCCCCAGAACTTCACCCTGGATAACTATGCCGTGATCTTTACGGATCCCAGCTGGTACAACGGCTACATCAATTCGATGATCTACGTGTCCATCAACGTGGTCATCACGTTACTTGTGGCCCTGCCTGCCGCCTATGCGTTTAGTCGCTACAAGTTCCTGGGTGACAAGCATCTGTTTTTCTGGCTGCTGAGCAACCGGATGGCGCCGCCGGCGGTCTTCCTGCTGCCTTTCTTCCAGCTTTATTCATCTATCGGCCTGTTCGACACCCATATTGCGGTGGCGCTTGCTCACTGCCTGTTCAACGTGCCCCTGGCTGTCTGGATTCTGGAAGGGTTCATGTCCGGTGTCCCCCGTGAGTATGACGAGATGGCCTATATTGATGGCTACAGCTTTCCGAAATTTTTCGTGAAGGTGTTCCTGCCGATGATTCGTTCCGGGATCGGGGTGACGGCTTTCTTTGCCTTCATGTTCTCCTGGGTGGAGCTGCTGCTGGCCCGGACGCTAACGTCCGTGGATGCCCAGCCGATCGGGGCGATCATGACCCGAACGATAGGGGCGAGCGGTATCGACTGGGGTGTTCTGGCTGCCGCCGGTTCGCTAACCATCATTCCCGGCCTGCTGGTGATCTGGTTCGTTCGTAACCATGTTGCCAAAGGCTTCGCCCTCGGACGCGTGTAAGGAGACGTTTTATGATTGCCTGGATGAACTGGACTCCGACCGTCGCCATCTTCTTTGCCGTGATTGCGGGAATTCTGGCGGTAATGACGGTTTACGAAATTGTCTCCCCGTGCACCGAGAGGAAGGGGTTTCTGCCGATAGCCACCACCCGCGGGGATCGGTTGTTTATTGGATTGCTTTCGGCAGCATATATACATCTGAGCTTCCTGGCGGTCAGCGATATCACCCTTTGGGTGGCGCTCGCTGTCTCTGTGGTTTGGCTCCTGGTTTTGCTGCGTTGGGGGTGAGTATCGACAAGGGATGTTCGTATGGTGTTTTTTCGAAAATCCTGGTCCTAAAAAAGATTCAGGACTTCTTGTAATGATTTCGAAAACGAACTAATTTTGTTTGAATGATCGGAATCGATCACGATAGATTCCGGCAAAAAAGAATAGCGACCAGAAAGAGCGCTATAACTGCGGACACGAAACACGGCTGTTTCGTTCCATTCATTAAATGTCGAACGAGGTTGGATATGTTCAACAACAACAAATATCCGAGGACCCTGTTGCTCAGCGCCGCCGTTGGTGTCGCCTGCATGGGTTTGAGCCTGCATGCCAGCGCCGATCAGTACAGTGAAGCGGCTGAGAAGTGGGTCAATGAAGCGTTCAAAAACTCTACCTTGAGCAGGGAAGAGCAGCTCAAGGAAATGGAGTGGTTCATCAAAGCCGCTGAGCAGTTCCGTGGCATGGATATCAACGTGGTTTCCGAAACCATAGCGACTCACGAATATGAGTCCAATGTCCTTGCCAAGGCATTCTCCGAAATCACCGGGATCAACCTGACTCACACGCTGATTCAGGAAGGGGATGTCATCGAGAAGCTCCAGACCCAGATGCAGTCTGGAAGAAATATCTATGATGGCTACGTGAATGATTCAGATCTGATTGGTACCCATTTTCGCTATGGAAAGGTGGTGGCCGTTGAGGACATCATGAACGGTTCCGGTAAAGATCTTACCCTGCCTACCCTGGATCTTGATGATTTCATTGGGCTCGACTTTACGACTGGGCCGGATGGCAAACTCTATCAGTTGCCTTCGCAACAGTTTGCGAACCTTTATTGGTTTCGTGCCGACTGGTTTGAACGTGAAGATCTGCAAGAGCAATTCAAGGAAATTTACGGCTACGACCTGGGTGTGCCGGTTAACTGGTCTGCCTACGAGGATATTGCCGAGTTCTTCTCGGTTCACGTGAAGGAAATTGATGGTGAGCGAGTATACGGCCACATGGATTACGGCAAGAAAGATCCGTCTCTGGGCTGGCGTTTCACTGATGCCTGGTTCTCCATGGCGGGTGCTGGCGACAAGGGCCTGCCCAACGGCTTGCCGGTGGACGAATGGGGGATTCGGGTTGAAGAGTGTCACCCGGTCGGCTCCAGCGTTAGCCGTGGTGGTGCAACGAACGGGCCTGCGGCTGTCTATGCCACTACGAAATACGTGGATTGGCTGCGTGAGTACGCGCCCCCCGAAGCTCAGGGCATGACCTTTTCAGAGGCCGGTCCCGTTCCCGCACAGGGCAACGTTGCCCAGCAGATCTTCTGGTATACCGCCTTTACCGCGAGCATGATCAAGGACGGCCTGCCCGTTGTAAATGAGGATGGCACCCCCAAATGGCGGATGGCACCGTCTCCCCGTGGGCCCTACTGGGAAGAAGGTATGAAGCTGGGCTATCAGGACGTAGGTTCCTGGACTTTCCTGGACTCCACGCCTGAGAAACGTCGCCTTGCAGCTTGGCTGTACGCCCAGTTCACCGTATCCAAGACCGTCTCTCTGGAGAAAACGATTGCCGGCCTGACGCCGATTCGCGAGTCCGACATTGAATCTGAGGCGATGACTGAAATGGCGCCGAAGCTCGGCGGCTTGGTGGAGTTTTATAGGAGCCCGGCTCGTGTGCAGTGGTCACCGACCGGTACCAATGTGCCAGACTATCCGAAACTCGCCCAGCTTTGGTGGCAGTACATTGCCCAGGCGGCCAGTGGTGAAGCCACTCCTCAGGAAGCCCTCGACGGCCTCGCTCAGGCTCAGGATCGGGTCATGGAGCGCCTTGAGCGTGCCAATGTTCAACCGACCTGTGGTCCGAAGCTGAACGAACCGCGCGACCCGCAATACTGGCTGGATCAGCCCGGCGCACCCAAGCCGAAGCTGGCTAACGAGAAGCCACAGGGCAAAACCGTTGCCTACGACGAGCTGTTGAAGACCTGGGAAGAGGCGCGCTAAGGCAAGTCGCTTTTCGGAATCACAATGCCTGCCGCAATGCGATCCTCAAGTTGCGGCAGGCGGAGTCATGTTTTTCCAGACATTTTTCTCCAGTTCCCTAAGGGACTGTTTAGAGCCTGAGCGGTTTTCCAGCCTCCCGGCGCCGCTCTTCCCATTCTTCCCGGGTCTGCGCCGCCTGGTCACCCGGCATTGAATCGATGATGCTGAAATAATCGGAACTGTATTCGTCAGCAATGATTGTGTTGCGCGGTTTTACCTTAACCACATACACCGTCTGGACATTCTGGTGATCGAATTCGCGCCAGTACTGTTCGTCTTTTAGGAAAGTGTACCTGTGTCCCTCCAGGGCCCGGATCAGGCTGGCGGTATTGGTGGTACCGGCACGTTCCACCGCATCCTTGTATTGATAAATAATGCTGTAGGCCGAGGCCGCAGCGGTGGATGGTCGCATTTCATATCGGTTTGAGAAGGCTTCTACAAACTCCTTTCCTCTCGGGTAGTTCAGCTCAAAGGGTACGTTCCATACCCAGGGCGAGCCGCCGATAACGCCCTCCATAATGGTGGGACCTACCTGCCGAGCCATGCCCAGGGTCAGGTTGGGCACAACAATCTGCATTTTCTTGGTAAGGCCCATTTCGTAGGCAACATTCAGTGCTCTCACCATGTCGTCGCCGAACAGGACCATCATCAGAACCTTGGCGTTACTGGCCTCTGCCTGCTTCAGCGCCTCCCTGAAATCGGTAATCAGTGCCCGGGGGAAAGGGGTTTTCACGCCCTGATGGCGGTCAGTGTCTTCGGTTCCCGAGAACTTGCGAACAGACTCCTCCACAGACCAGCCCCAGGTGTAGTCGGCGGTAATGTAGAAGTAATCGTCTTCCGCATGATTGGTGGTCAGATACTGACTGAGCGCCTTTGCAGTCATCCAGGCGTTGTAGGGCTCACGGAACATGTATGAATGCCCTTCGGCGCCGGTGGTGGCGTTCGAGTAGGTCAGCGTGCCGAAGTAGATCCGGTTGCGATCGCGAGCAGCTTTGCCTGAGGCAATGGCAACGGCGCTGGACACACCGCCGAACACCATCTGGACGCCTTCACGGTCGATGAGTTCTGCGGTGTTCTTTGCACCTTGTGCAGGGTCACCGCGGGTATTTCTGATTACCAGCTCCAGCTGACGCCCCATCACGCCACCGGCTTTATTGATTTCATCAACCGCCAGAAAGGCGCCCAGACGTTGTTGCAGACCCTGATCCTTGTAACGACCGGTCTGCGGGTAGTTCAGGCCGATTTTAAGGGTTTCGGCATACACAGTAGTGCTCGCCAGCAACAGCAGACAAGCAGAAAAGAGTACTTTTCTGACGTTCATTCAGGTTGGCCTCCGGAATTGCAGCGCCAATGGGGAAAAGGGCTGCCAATCATTGTTTTGATTATTTGTTAAGCAACGCTAGTGTCTCTGCTGATTATGAGGCCAACAATGGGACAAAAGTGGAATTTTGGGTAACAAATTGTAGGTTAGTGATCTGCATCGTGTCTGACCTATGCTGTTCCCACGAATCGGTTCGGCTGCAGTCGAAGAAATGGATATACTTTCCGGACTTGCCTGGTGTGGGCTTTGCGGCAGCTAATGGAGTTTTGTGGGTCTTGGTAACTATAAAGCGCAGGAAATTCGGACTTGGATCGACTCTCTCGTTTCTTTTGGCGGCAATGGGGCTTGTCATCGTCCCGATGTCGGCCAGCGCCGAGTGGTATCGGTTTTCGGATACTGCAATGACCACGCCTATCGAACTGGAGTTCTGGGCGGAGGATAAAGAGCTGGCGAACCGGGTTGGCAAAGAGGTGCTGGCGGTTTTTCATCAGGTTGATGAACAGATGAGTCGCTATCGGGAAGAGTCGGAGGTCTCCAGGCTCAACCTCAATGCACCCGACGGGCCAGTAGAAGTCAGTGACGGGTTGTTCGAGGTGATTGAAAAAGCACGGGAGGTTTCTCTACTCAGCCAGGGCGCCTTCGACATCACCTTTGGCTCAGTGGGTTACCTGTATGACTTCAGGGCCGGCAAAAAGCCCACGGACGAGGAGCTTCGATCCGGCTTGCCGCGGGTGAATTTTCGGGATGTGATTCTTGATGAGGATGATCAGACGGTCGAATACCGGCAGGCAGGGATTCTGGTAGACCTCGGTGGCATCGCCAAAGGGTACGCAGTGGATCTGGGAATCGAGCGTCTGGTCAGTTTTGGCATTCGCCATGCCCGGCTGAGTGCTGGCGGCGACATGCGACTGTTAGGGGACAAGCGGGGCCGGCCCTGGTACGTGGGCATTCGGGACCCCCGTTCAGAAGGGCGCAACGCGGTGGTTTTGCCGCTCGAGGATGTGGCCGTGTCCACCTCCGGCGACTACGAGCGGTTCTTCGTGGATGAGGCGGGAGAAAGGGTTCATCACATCCTGTCGCCTGAGACCGGCAAATCGGTCCAGGGTGTCCAAAGCGTGACCATTATCGGCGAGGATGCGTTGACAACCGACGGCCTCTCCACGGCGGTTTTCGTGCTCGGGCCCAAAAAGGGACTGGAGATGATTGAGCGTTTGAAGGGTATCGATGTTGTGGTTATCGATGATCAGCGCATGATGCACGTTTCAGAGGGATTGGTTCCACCCCAGCCTTGATAGGATGGAACCAGCCAGATCAACTACCGATAGTGCCGTTAACCAAGTTTTCGAATGCGATCAGCCTATCTTGCGAATCGGAGTTGCCAAGTCCATGGCCCATGAAGCGGGAACTGAAAGCGCCTTGTTCCCCGTGCAGCGCCATGTAGTTAAGCAGCACAGTCTGGACCAGTTGATTGACGTTATTGGCGGCAGGGCTTGAGGCAGTTTCCACGGACGCGTCTGCGCGCATGTAGCCTATCTGGTTGCGAATTGCTGTTGGTCGGCCAGCTGGGTTGTACACCAGAAAAAAGGAGGCGGCGGTCTGCTGATTGTCACCGGTCCATTCGCCTTTGCCGCGGCCGTCTGCAGAATCGTCTATGCGACCGTTGCTGGAAACGGATCCATCACTGAACACGTAGAGCATCAGCGGGATTTTCTTTCTGGCGGCATACTCAAGGCAGGCGCCCATGCAACGCCCCGCCTGTTCGTCTCGTCGTTCCCCGGTGCCGCGTTCGCCGGTGTGGTAGTCGTAACCGCCCATGGTTATGGTACCAGCGCCGGCGTACCCCTCCAGAACAAGCTTCATTACCGACGCAGTCTTTTGATATTCCCGGTTGCCGTTAAATTCGGAACTGGAAAAAATCCCGGCCGGACCAACGATATCAGGGTCAGCCATAGGGTTCAGGGAGGCAGGATTTCCGAACTGGTCGGCCAGGTCTGCGCTCTTTACATACCCGCATTGCACCAGGTCCTTCACGACATCTGATGTAGTGATCTGGTCCATTTTGGCATCGCTGATACGTTGGATAGACTCCATTACAGCGACCGCATCCTGTTGATCGAGAATGCCGATAAGATCACCCACATCAACCAAACCAGTGACATCAGACGGCCGATCAATTTTGGTGGGGCGGGCTTTGGGGTCAATGAGGTTCATTGGAGCTAGCGAGTTGCCTCCAGATTCCGAACTCTGTGACCCTACAAGGGAGAGTAGAAGGCCATCAGCGCCTGCGCGATGAATTCCGTACATTGGGTTGTGGGGATTGTTGCCGGTATCATTCTCTGAGCGGGCGGCAATGATAGCGCCATTGGTCGCTGCAAGAGTGCCGGCACTGGCGCTTTGACCTATGCCTCGAAGAAAACCACTGTCTGAATGAAATGCCAGACCGAGATCTGTATTCAGGAAGGCGGGATCGTCCGGTAGCATGTCACCAGGCAGGCCAAGCTTGTTATAGCCCGCGGTGCTCAGGAAGTCCATCTGCCCGCCGTCTTGTCCCATCAGCACGTTGGAGCCGGCGATGTTCGCGCCACCGGCCAGGTCAAAGCAGATAAACGGAATCTTACCTGCACCTTTAACGGCAATGCCGCATTCTTCCTTGAGGGTTTGCAGTTCCGGTGAGAGTTCAGCCGCAGCCATTCTCGGATTACCGAAAAGACTGAAAACTGACGCGCCAAAAACAGTGGCGGAGCCGGCCATTAAACCTTGCGCTATGAATTCGCGACGCGTCTTCGGTTTGCCGTGATCATCGTGGAGGAGCGGACTGCCGTTCGCCAAGGGCTTTTTACGTGTTTTGCGTATGAACATGATCGACTTCCTCTACTGAACCAGGGTGGTGGCGCTGCCAAGCACGGCGGCGCAACTTGCCTTGACAATGGTTTCCGTGCGGTCGGGCTCACATTCGCTACCACCACAGAGGGTCAGTTTGTCTATGAGTCTTCCCAATTCTGCCTGAATCTCGAGGTCACTTGGCTGCGAATTCAGGTTGCTGCCAACGAAGCGTGATAGCAGTGCCCCGGTGATAAGACTTTCGCCGCCGTGCTCGAATGCGCTACTGGGCGGAGCGGAAAAATCAAATCCGGGAAACATATTGTTTCTGAGCTGGAAGTCTGACACGAGTGCATCGCAATACTGGATCGCCATCTGGGTAATTGCCATCTGGTGAGACGACAGGAAGCCCTGGATATTTTCAACAGTAGGTAGTTGCTGTTTCACAGTGTTGTAAGTTGCGGATACTTCCGAGTTGGTTGTGGGTACGCCTGTCATCCGGGACATGGATTCGTTAATCTCGTCAAACGTTTTGAGGCCAATCTCTGACGGTGTTTCATCAGGATAATCTGGTGTAGGCTGGGGCAGCTCTTCAGGTTCTGTCCGGGCAAAAGTATTGCTACCGAGCTTGTCGAATGTGAGGAAGAACTCATCATTTTCTGCCCCATTTTCCTGGGCAATAATCGTGGCCAGGCGGGACAGTGGCTGGCCAGTGCCGGGCTCATAAGCCTCGCTATCAAGAACGATGTTGAGATTTGCCCAGGCCTGTCCCACCCTTGCCTCCTTGCCATTGATGCCCAACCTCATGCCCTGCAGCGTTATATCTGAAGGCTCAACTGAGTCATCCAGGCTGATAAAGAACGGGCTGGCAAATCGATAGGCATGGTTGTCGAACTCACTGACTTCGAAGACGATAAAGCTTTGCGGCAAACCTATGAGGTCTGACACACCGAAAAGTAAGTAAAATTTCTGCCCGACACCCACCTCAAAGTTAGCCTGAATCTGTTCGGGTGTCAGAGCACGATTATGGATGGCAGCCATTCTTATTGTCCCTTGCCACGGAGACTGACCATCTGTCTCATTGCCAAGTACCAGCGCGAAGCTGTCATCCCATTCGGTTAACAGTCCACCGTTGTCTGGGTCGACATCGTCGGTCGGAACGCCATTAACAAATATCTGACGTCCGGTCGCTGGAGTGTAGTTCACTACAACGTGCTGAAGGGTTGCCTGCAGGAGCATGTCGGCGTCCTGGGTGGAGAACGGCGTATTTTCATCACTGGTGGTGCTGCGATGCAGTACTTCGTATCGCTGGAGCGACTGACTGAGGGTGACATTGCGAGTGGTGGATGAGCCCGAGTAGGTGATGATGCGGGCATCTTCCTGGCTTATGTTCGCCGGTGCTACCCAGGCTTCGATGCTGTATTCGCCGGAGGCGGTCAACAGTGTATGGAGTTTCTGGCTGGCCCCTGTACTGCCTTGGGCTTTGCCTGCCGGAACCGTAAAGCCTTCGCTGTTCTGTGCCATGGGGCCAAGGTCGATTCCCCAGGCGTTAACCCATTCAAAGTTTCCGCTGATGGTGAGGTTAATTTCAGGGGACACGCCGCTGGTATCGAAGGCCGTCTGGCCTTCACCGGCCTTAAATTCGTAAAGAGCAATGATGTTGTCTTCATAACGGCCGCCGGAGTTAGCTTCTAGCCCGTCCGCGCTCAGTTTCAGAGCTTTGCTGGTAACAAGTGACTCATCAACGTCCTGAAATTGAAGGTCTTGAACAAGTTCCAGTATTTTGGTCTCCATCAAGGCGGCAGATGCCGAACAATTGTCGTTCCAACAATTGTGATAGTCGAACTCAAGTCGTTCAACGAGTCTTGATGATTTCGGGTTCATGGGGTCGATGCGACTCTTCGCCTGATCATAGGCTGTTTCTATATTCGCACTGGCGATGTAGGGGGTCTGTCCACCGTCGGCATGACACTCGCTGCAATAGTCTTCCAACAGCGGGTATACCGTGGTGGAAAACAGGCCAGTGTCGCTTGGTAGGGAAACCGTGGCGCCCGGTTCTTTGAGCGCTGGGGCGCGAAGTTCCACTGTTTTGGCAGAGCCTTCTGAGCCGTCTGCCCAGTTGGAAATATAGGTGGTTAGAATGTCGACACAGGCAGAATTGCTGGTAAGCCAGCAATTATGACCACCGGCTACCTTAGTTACCATCGCTGACTGGGACGGATCCGAAAGATTGACAATGGTATTTGCCTGGGCATAAGCAAGGTTGACATCTTGCTCGTTGACGAACTTCGGTGTCTGACCATCTGAACCGTGACACGCGCCACACTTGGCCTGGGTTGCCAGATTGTCCCAGACATTGCGCTTGAAGTTGGCCACATCATCGGTTGAAGGGGGGGGGCCGTTGTAAGTAACCGTGCCGGAGTTCGGATTGGTATTCGGTAGTTGTTCAGTGGATTCCCCGCCGCAGGCCGCAAGTAGCAAGGCGATGGCGATAAGTGCGAAGGCCGATCTGAGAGAGTTCACTGGTATTCCTTTGAATGTGTTCATAGCGTCCTCACTCCCCCATGCAATACACGGCAGATTCTGCGAACACCTGCTTCAGGTTACCCTGACTGGCGAAGCCGGCTGTCATACTGCTTATTTTAGAGCTGTCTTCGCTGCTCGAGGGAGGTCGCAAGCAGACATTCTCGAACACTTTCTTGACCTGACACTCGGCAAAGGCGTCCGAATAGGCGAACTCCTTACCCAGGCTTTTGGCACCGCTGCCAGACCCCGGCAGTGACTCATCCCAACCGAGGCGTCGGTTTGCGCCCTGACGCCAGTAGTTGACCCAGCTATCATCCGGCGTCACATAGCCCTGCTCGAAAGTTGCGGAGTTTATGTGATATTTGGCTTTTACCCTGGTTCCCGTCTCAGGATCTGTTTCACCAACAGCGTTGTAGACGAGCCTGCCCCTCTCTCCGTCAGGATCGGTGTTCTGGTTGTATTCGTAGTCGTAGTAGGCAAACGCCTGGGTCATGGGATCCATGCCGGTGTGGCAGCCTACACAGTTGTTCAGGAAGACTCGGCTGTCACCCCCCGGGCTGCGGGACACGTCCTGCCGAATGCGGTCTGGCGGTAGAGTAACGTCGGCAACCTGCTCCAGGTCGTTACACATATGATTGATCAGCGTGAATCGGAACATGGCCCGGTTGGTACCTGCACTGAAGAACGCCCGCGCTGAAGCCCGCGATGTAATCACGCCGGCGGTAGCAGAGGAGGGCAAGCCGTTGTAATTTGATTGGGGCTGCCGGATTAGAAGATCTTCGTTGCTGAGGTCGATAGCTTGTGTCTCGAGCCACTCATAATGGTCGTTATCGCTTGTGGAGTAATTCGGGGCGTTCAAGGATGGGGCGCCGACGTAGAGAACGTCCTCGTGAAGAATGGTTCGGAAGTCCGCTTCGTCTCTGACGACACCGATTACTGTCGCAATGTAATCGTTCAGAGGTACGAACTTTGACATCGCCTCGTTGGTCCAGGGAGCCGCAAAGTTCTTGAGAGTCACGTTGTAAAAAGCGGGGTCATCCATTGCAATGAACGCAGCCCCTTCGGGATCGGACGGTATCAGGCTCGTCATAGAATCCAGGACGCTCTCGGAGGGTGGAACACCGGCAATGCGGTCGTGAATTCGCTTGGCCTGCTCCCTGGAACCGGCCTGAGAAAGGCCTGCCTGTCCAGACATCAGTGCGACGAGAACTGCGGTACTGCAAGCCTTGCAAAGCAGGCTTCTGATCCTGTTCCGGGCGGTCATGTCCTTTCCCTCGGTGATCGATAGCATGTGCACATTAATGCTTTTTGACAATTGTTAAAAGTTTACGGCTTGCTATATCCTTCGTTTTGAGCCGTAGGCCACGTTATTACATTGCGTTACGTAAAACCCTTGGAGCCTGCCAGCGGAACCGACTTAATTTATGTCATGGAATGTCATCCGAAACAGGGTTTCTCACGTTGGAAATTAAGTCGCCCACTCTAAACATCTCCCGCAGTACTCGCCTGGCTGTCGCACTCGGCTCGCTTGCAGCTCTGTCTGGCTGTCTTTCGAGCAGCGACAGTCAGCAGGCGGATCCGGTTGTCGTCGAGAACCCTGTGGCTTATGTCGAACGGGCTCTACTTTTTGACGAAAACACCGGGGCCCTGGTCGAGGACAACCTGGCCGACCCGAGCGCTTTCCGCCCCGGAGCGCGGCTGTTTCTGAAGGCCAGTGCCACTGCGGACGCCGAGACGCAGGATATTGCCTCCAGAGCATTCGCGGGGCCGCAATTCCTTGATGACAATGGTCAGTTGCGTTACGACGTGAAAGATCTCCACGTTTCCCACGACGGCTCCAGACTGCTGTTTGCCATGCGTGCGCCGGAAATCGAGGACGCAGACGACGAGGATCAGCCAACCTGGAATATCTGGGAATACGACGTTAGTACCGACATCCTGCGCCGGATCATCGATTCGGACGTTACCGCCGGGGCCGGGCAGGACGTTGCGCCAGCCTATCTGCCTGATGGCCGAATCGTTTTCTCGTCAACCCGTCAGCGGATTTCCAAGGCGGTGCTGCTTGATGAAGGCAAACCCCAGTATTCCGGTCTGGACGAGGAGGGTGATAGCCCCGGGTTTGTTCTGCATGTGATGGACGACGATGGTCAGAACATTGAACAGATCACCTTCAATCAGAGCCACGACCTCGACCCCATGGTGGCGGATGATGGCACCATTGTGTTCAGCCGCTGGGATAATGCCGGCCAAACCCGGAACAACGGTGTGAACCTCTACCGCGTCAACCCTGACGGCACTGGCCTGAGTTATCTTTTCGGTCGTCACTCCCACGATTCGGTTCCAGAAGCGAACGACATACAGTACCTGCAGCCACGCAAATCAGACAGCGGCAATCTGCTCGTGCAGCTAAGGCCGTTTGAATCAGATGACTACGCGTCTGTGTTGGCGGAAGTCGATGTTGACCAATTTGTTGAGGCCAATCTTCGTCTCGATGGCACCGAAGGTTTGGGCCAGCGCTCGCTTGTGCCCGGCGTGGGCCTGGATGGCCAACTATCGCTGAAAGGCAGTTATGCATCGGTTTCACCGCTGCTTGATGGTACCAACCGCTACCTGGTCAGTTGGACACCTTGCCGGCTGCGTGAAACAGCGACCGACCGGATTGTGAACTGCACGGAAGATCGCCTGCAATCCGAAGACTATCAACCCGCAGAGCCCGTCTACGGTTTGTGGCTTCTGGATATCAACAGCGAAACCCAGCGGCCGGTGGTCCCGCCGGTAGAGGGCGTTCAGTTTGATGAGGCGGTCCTGATGAAGGAACGGCCTCTGGAAGGGTTCATCCCGGAATCCCAGTTCACGGGTGATGAGGGGGCCCTCGGCGATGCCGGCTACGGCGTCCTGCACATTCGAAGCGTCTATGATATCGATGGGGTGGACACCACGCCGACTGGTATTGCTGCAATGGCTGATCCGCTGCAAACGCCGCCGGAAGATCGCCCGGCCAGATTCCTTCGACTGGAAAAGCCCGTGGCCATCCCCGATGAGAACGTCCGGGATTTCGACAACAGCGCCTTTGGCCGCAGCCGGGCTCAGCTAATGCGGGAGATACTGGGCTACGTGCCGATAGAGCCGGACGGCTCAGTGAAGGTGGCGGTGCCGGCCAATGTCGCATTCGCCATCAGCGTGCTGGATGAGCGGGGTCAGCGGATCGGTGCCAGGCATCAGAACTGGCTGACGGTGCGCCCCGGCGAGACCCTTGAATGTTCAGGGTGCCACAACCCGAACAGTCCGACACCCCATGGCAGACCGGATGCCGGTCCATCGTCCGTGTGGGGTGGGGCCGCAACCACCAGCCTTCCGTTCCCGAATACCGACCCGGCTCTGTTTGCCGACATGGGTGAAACCATGGCTCAGGTGTTTGCCCGCATCAACGAGATTCGCCGGCCGACGCCGGATGTGATCTATACCGATGAATGGTCCGGAGATGCCGTGGATCCCAAGCCTGACAGCTTTGCCTACGCCTATGCCGATCTGCAGACACCGCCGCCGATATCCGGCGTTTGTGCCACCGACTGGGCGCCGAATTGCCGGATTGTGATCAACTACGAGCAGCATATTCATCCGCTGTGGAGCGTCAATCGGGAGGTATTGGACCCGGACACCATGGCGGTCGTGGATGACTACACCTGTACCAGTTGCCATACGGACACCGATGCGGCGGACGCTCAGCAAGTGCCGGCTGGACAGCTGGATCTGGGCGATGGCCCGTCACCCGATGAACCGCTACACTTCAACGCCTACAGAGAACTGCTCTTCCCGGACAGTGAGCAGGAACTGGTGAACGGCGCCCTGATTGATGTGCTCGTGGACTCCGGGGAGGTTTTGAGGGACGAAGAAGGCAATCCCATTCTGGACGCCAACGGAGATGAACAACCCATCCTGGTAACAGTGCCGGTGCAGGCTTCAATGTCCGTCAACGGTGCCCGTGCCAGTCGTTTCTTCGACGTATTCGCCGACGACGGTTCACACAGGGATTTCCTCTCGCCCGCCGAACTGCGACTGATTGCAGAGTGGTTGGATATTGGCGGCCAGTATTTCAACAATCCGTTCGACGCTCCGGAAGACTGATCCAAGGACTGAAACTCGCACCATGCCCATCGCCATTCTTATGTTTCTTTTGTTGTTGCCGGCCCAGAGCTGGGCTGGCTGGCTGTGGGGGCAGGCTGAAGACGATGCATTGAAAGTGCAGGTGGCGGAGCCCTATGTGTCCTGGCGAACCGGACCGGCAACGGGCTATCCGGTTTTTCATACCAGCGAAAAAGGGGAATGGCTGACCATTCTCCAGCGCAAGACAAGTTGGATCAAAGTGACGGATACCCGTGGCCGGGAGGGTTGGATAGCGGTTGCGGATATTGCGCAGACGGTGGATGCCACGGGTAATCGTGTGGATCTTCAGGTGCCGGATTTTGAGGCTTTTGAAAGCCGGCGGGTGGAAGCCGGATTGATGATGGGGGAGTTTGATGGTGCCGCTGTCACGGCAGGCTACGGCGGCTTCTGGATGACCAGAAACCTGTCCGCCGAGCTTTGGGCTTCTCAGATTCTGGGCAGCGCCTCGGAGATTAGAATGGTTAATGCGAATCTGGTGCATCAGCCATTTCCTGACTGGCGGGTATCACCCTTTTTTACCCTGGGGGTCGGGCATATCTGGGTTGATCCCAAGGCCACTCTGGCTCAGCCCGAAGAACGGGATAACAGCATTGGCCATGCAGGGCTTGGCATCCGCGCCTACATCACCGATCGATATTTCATCCGTGCCGAAGTGAAGGACTACAAAGTGTTCACTACCCGGTCCACCAACGAAGAAGCGACAGAATGGAAAATCGGACTAAGCATCTTTTTCTGAAAACGCTGTGTCTCGGGGCAGGGCTATGCATAGCCACAGCAACCCAGGCCCAGGATGATCGGCCGCTGATCGAGCCGGATGTTACCCCGGTGCCGGTCACCGAGGCGCTGATTGACACCGAGAACTTTGAAATTGGCGCTTTTGTGGGCGTGCTCAATATCGAGGACTTCGAGTCGTCGCTGCTTTATGGCGGCAAGCTCACCTACCACCTCAGCGAGTCCTTCTTTTTCGAGGCCGGAGTCGGCTTCGCGGAGGGTGGAGAAACCAGTTTCGAGAAGCTGGCCGGTAACGTGGAGGTGCTTACCGACAGCGAGCGGGATTACAGCTATTACAACATCAACCTGGGTTACAACGTGCTTCCGGGCGAGGCCTTCCTCACCGAGAACTACGCATTCAACACCAATTTCTATCTGATTGCGGGTGCCGGCGCTACCGATTTTGCGGGTGACACCCGGTTTACCCTGAATGCCGGCGCGGGCTATCAGGTTCTGTTGACGGACAGCGTTGCAGTTCAGATTGGCGTAAGACAGCACTACTACCGAATAGATGTT
The DNA here is from genome assembly GCF_045057155.1 of Marinobacter flavimaris. Taxonomy (NCBI): domain Bacteria; kingdom Pseudomonadati; phylum Pseudomonadota; class Gammaproteobacteria; order Pseudomonadales; family Marinobacteraceae; genus Marinobacter; species Marinobacter flavimaris. Next base: position 1,785,473 of record NZ_CP171359.1, on the reverse strand, counting down.
CTTGGGGCCGAGAAAACCTCCATGAACACAGAGGTCAGCACTGGCCTGTCGGTCTTTTTCTGATTACAGGAGCAATGGTTATGAAAGCATCCATAAAATCACTGGCGGTGGCGGGCGTCCTGGCCTGTCTTAGCCCCATGGCGGGCGCCGAGGCCATCAATGTGCCAGCTCCGGATTTCACCCTGGAAAGCCGTTCCGGCGAAAACCTGAGGCTGGAGGACCATCGTGGTGAAGTGGTGATGCTGAACTTCTGGGCATCATGGTGTGGTCCCTGCCGCCAGGAAATGCCGCTGATGGATGAGCTTTACAGCCAATACAAGGATCTCGGCTTCACGATTCTGGCGGTCAATGTGGATGAGAATCGGGAAGAGGCCCATCGCTTCCTGGACAAGGTACCCGTGAATTACCCGATCCTCTACGATCCGGAGAGTTCGGTGAGCGAGCTTTATGAAGTCCAGGCTATGCCAACGACCGTGATGATCGATCGCGATGGTAATGCCCGGTATCTCCACTACGGCTATCAGCCGGGTTACGAAGACGAGTACGAACAGCAGATTCGCGAGCTGGTGCGCGAATAATTTTCGGACGGAACGTTTATGCGTAATTTGTCGATCTTCACTGCCTCTGCTCTTTTGGTCGCGACCTTCACGATCTCTGGATGCAGCTCAATCAAGCCGTGGGTAAAACCCTATGAACGGGATAATCTGGCGGATCCGGTCATGAGTCTCAGCCGCCATGGCAAGGCGGATTCCTACATGCATCACGTCTATCAGGTCCGGGAGTCTGCGCGGGGAGCAGAAGGCGGTTCTGGGGGTGGCTGTGGCTGTAACTGACGGCAAAAGGTTAGTACGCTCCGTCTGCGCTCTGTTCGTGCTGATGTTGGCCGGGCAACAGGCGATTGCGGCGACCTTGCCAGTGGATAACGTGGATGTTCTCTACCACCGCTATGACGGTGGTGGCATGGTCATCGATGGCCCCTCAGTTTTGGTGCGCAAGGGTATTGGCTCGTCGGTTTCGTTTTCCGGCCAGTACTATGTTGACTCCGTTTCGGCTGCCTCTGTGGACGTTCTGGCCACGGCGAGCCCCTACGAGGAAGAACGCAACGAGTACACCTTTGGTGTCGATTACCTGCACGATAAGTCCATTTTGAGTCTGGGTTTCACCAACAGTTCCGAAAACGATTACGAAGCCAACACCGTTTACTTCTCGCTCAGCCAGGAGTTTTTCGGGGGCATGTCCACAGTAACCATGGGCTATGCCAGCGGCTGGGATGAAGTGGGCCGGGTTGGCAACGATTCCTTCAGCGAGGAAGCTGATCGTCGGAACTATCAGCTCGGACTGAGTCAGGTCGTCACCCGCAACAGCCTGGTAGGCCTGGATCTTGAGGTGGTTACGGATGAGGGCTTCCTGCAGAACCCTTACCGACAGAACCGCTACATCGACCCGAACGATTCCACAGCGTTCCTGTACCAACCGGAGCGTTATCCGGAAACCCGAACAAGTACCTCCGTGGCCATGCGAGCGCTTTACTATCTGCCATATCGCGCCTCAATTCGCGGTGAATACCGTTATTTTTCCGATACCTGGGGCATCAACGCCCACACGGTCGAACTGGGATACGTGCACGGATTGAACCAGCACTGGACCCTTGAAGGTTCCATTCGTTACTACAGCCAGAGCGAGGCGGACTTTTACAGCGATCTTTTCCCATTCGAGAACTCCCAGACACACCTGGCCCGTGACAAGGAGCTCAGCTCCCTATCCGGGACAACCCTGGCGGTGGGCGCGGTCTACGAATGGAAGCAGACTTCGCTTCCCGGCATTGATCGCCTGCAGTTCAGCTTACTGGTGGACTGGCTGAATTTTGAATATGACAACTTCCGGGATGTCACCGCAGCAGGTGACTTTCTCCCCGGCGAAGAACCCCTATATTCCTTCGATGCCTACGTAACCCGGGCGTCGTTGATTCTTGAATACTGAGCATGCAGGAAGAACGACCATGGCCACTTGCTTGAACTCCCGATTTCCGGTGCTTTTAGCGGCATTGACCCTCGCCCTGACAGCCCCCGCATTTGCCCAGACCAATCCCGGGGCGGAGAAAGATGATACAGCCGTCGCCGAGCAGGTGGAGGCGCTCAAGAAGAAAGTGATACGCCTGAATCGTGACCTGTTTATCCTTGAGGAAGATCTGCTTTTTCCAGCCAATACCCAGGTTGCCGTGTTTCTCAGCGTTGATGCCGGGAAGTTTCTGAAGCTGGATGCGGTCAAACTGAAAGTCGACGACGAGATTGTTGCTTCCCACCTGTATACGGAGCGACAGGTGACTGCCCTTGAACGCGGCGGCATGCAGCGGCTATACGTCGGCAACCTGAAAACCGGCGTCCATGAGATGACGGCGTTTGTTGAGGGAATCGGCCCGGATAAGCGGCCTTACAAGCAGGCGGCCTCCCTGGAGTTTGAGAAGGGCACTGGAACGGCCGCTCTGGAAATCCGCGTTGAAGATCGCTCCTCCAACTACCAACCCTCCGTATCCATTGTGGAGTGGGAGTAAGCCGCGTCGTGGGATTGAAAGCAAGCCAGTCCTCAGGTCGACGCCCGTTCATTTACGCGGGTGCCCTACTGTGGCTGATGATGACCCCGGTCCATGCCGATGAGGCGCAACCCGAGCGGGCGAAGGACCTTCGTTATGGTTGGGCGCTGTACGAATACCATCAGGGTAACGCCTTCGAGGCTTTGACCCAGCTGGCCGTGGCACGCGAACGGGGCGGCATCAAGGGACACGGAGATCATCCGGCTCTCGTCGAGGGCGGGCTCATGCTGTCCTGGGGGATGACCCGAGAGGCGAGCAGGTTGTTTACGCAGCTACTCGGGGCCGATGGCGCCGGCAGCAATCTGTCGCCTGATGTTCGCAACCAGGCCTGGTTCTATCTCGGTAAGGTGTTTTACCTCGAGGGGAATCAGGCGCTCGCACGTGAGAACCTCAATCGTGTGGATGGCGAGATACTGGCCGAGGCCGACCACGATCTTTTCCGCGAATGGATTTATCTGCGCTCCCGGCTGGTCATGATGTCTGCCCGCCCTGATGATGAACCCGAACTGGCTTCGCTTCGGGAGCAGCTGGACGAAACGGACATCTGGTCCCTTTACCTCCGGTACAATTCCGCGGTCTCCGCTCTCGATGCGGCAGACGTAGCTGCCGCCGAAGAGGAACTGAAAAAGCTCATCGCCATCCTCGACCAGTCCATTGACTCCGTCGAGCCAGATGCCGAACGGGAGGGCCTGCTGGGCCGCGCTCGCCTCTCGCTTGCGGGCCTGTACCTGCGTGATAACCAGTTTGAGGCAGCTCTGGAGGTCCTGGGAGCCATGCCACTGACCGGCGTGTTCGCCGATCAGGCTCTCTTTGACTACGCCGTTGCCGCGGCGGGCCAGGGCAGGCCGGAGCGGGCACTCGATGCCCTCGATACCCTCTCGAACCGGGATCTGTTTTTGCCGTGGCGGCAGCAGGTTCCGTTTGCCCGGGCCTATGTACTTGAGCAGATGAACAGAGCGCAGCAAGCCTTACCCGCGTTCAAACAGGCAGCCGACCATTACCAGGCCCGAATCGAGGAGCTCGATGACATCCGGAATCGGCTCACTGAAGAGACTCTGATGGCCCAGCTCGATTCCAGCCGAGATAGCGACGGGATTCTCACAGATTCCTACGGACGACTGCGGGTTCAGCCGGTCGATTTCGGCTTGGCCGAAGTGCTGGCTTCGGAAACCTTCCAGCAGGCCCTTGCGGAACTGAACGAACTTTACCGGATGCAGTCCTTCGTCGCCGAGCGACAGTCACGGTTCGAGTCCTTCCGGGTCATGCTGGAAACCCGCGAACAGCAGCGTCAGGTTCGTATCGCCCAAACCCGTCGGGCGCTGGAAAACCAGCAGGCGGACCAGTGGCAGCAGTTGCACCAGGAATTCAGCGAGAAGATTTCTGAGGCACTGACGGAGGAAGATGCCGGGTTCTTCATGACCTCCGAACAGAAGGCACTGAGAGACAAGCTCGATGAGGTTGAGGAAACTCTGGCAAGCTTGCCTGACGACGCGACCACGGCCAGCCAGCGTGCGACCTATCAGAGGATGCGTGCCTACTTCGACTGGTGGATTGCGAATGACTATGGCGTGAATCGCTGGGCGGCGCAAAAACAGTTGCGGGAGCTGAATCGCGAAATGGATCGCTTTCAGGCCCAGCGGCAGCGGGTTGAAACCCTGATGGCCGACGACGCCCGCCATGCTGAACTGGCTCGACGCATCGCTGCCAGTGAACGGGAACTCGCGACCCTTGGGGAAGAGATTGCCGATGCATTGGGCAATGCCCGGCAAGCCCTCTTGAGCCAGGTAGACAGCATGCTTGTAGCCCAGCAGGAGGAGCTGAACGGGTATCTGTTGGCTTCCCGTCATGCCCAGGCGAGGCTGGCGGACCAGCTGTTCCGTGCATCACAAAATGCAGGTGCCGGGGATGAGTAACCGGATGCTTGGAAAGACCGTGAGGGGACTTGTCATCGCCGTAGCCCTTGTCATGGTCAGTGGCTGCCAGATGTTGCAGTCGATGATGCCCGCCGGCGACGAGGAAATGCCCCGGGTCCGTGAGGGCACCCTGGCAGCGCTTCCGGCAAACGAAACCCGGCAAGCCAGTGGAAGTTTAGAAGCTGGCAGCGACCCGGCGGGCGATGTTTCAATCGAGACGGTAATGGACGGCTACAAGGCACTTTTGCCACTCGTGGACGATCCCCGGAAGCAGGTCACCATCCGGCATCGGCTGGCCGATCTGGAGTTCCAGCGGGCGGAGCGGAAAATGGCCGATACCGCCGTCGATGAGCTCTCCGGTGCTATTGAAGCCTACCAGCGCCTGCTGTCGGAATATCCAGAACGCGAAGGCAATGACCAGATCTACTATCAGCTTGCCAGGGCCTGGGAGCTTCGGGGGGCGACACCTCAACAGCTGGAGGCCCTGACTACCCTGGTCCAACGTTACCCCGATTCAGAATACTGGATTGAAGCCCAGTTCCGTCGGGGAGATCTGCTGTTCATCGATGGCCGGTACCCGGAAGCCGAGCAGGCGTTCGACGAGGTGACCCTGGCCAGCCAGGAACGCATGGCCGACGCCTCGTTTCTGGTGAACGCGCATTACATGAAAGGCTGGAGCCTGTTCAAGCAGGCGCAATACCAGGAGGCCCTGTTCAGCTACGTAGAGGTGCTCGATCTGGTGATGCCTGAGGGCAAGCCGGTGGCGGATGTGGATCAGCGGAGCCAGACCCTGATCGAGGATCTGTTCAGGGTAGTGGGGCTTTCACTGTCTTACCTTGACGGCGCGGAGACCCTCCAGGCGCTGTTCCGCCAGACTGGTGGGCGTCCCTATGAAATCCTGGTCTACGACCGCTACAGCGAGCTCTTGCTCGAGAGGGAACAATACAGTGACGCCATCGATGTCTTTGAAGCCTATATAGAAGACCATCCATCCAGCCCCTGGGCGCCGCGCTACCACATCCGGATCATTGATACCCTGGAGCTGGCCGGTTTCACCCGTACCATCCCTGAACGAAAGGCCGGCTTTGTCAGCCTTTACGGACTCTACAGCGATTACTGGCAGTCAGCGGGCCCTTCGGCGATCAGCTTTATCGAACAGCAGCTGGAACAGCTGTTGCCGGAACTGGCAGACCGTCAGTACCTGTTGGCAGGGGAGGCCCCGGATAATCAGCAGGCGGACGATCACTACCGCAAGGCCGCCAGTTATTATGCCGAATTTGCGGCTACTTTCCCGGACCATCCCCGCACACCCGAGCGTCTCTTCCTCCTGGGTGAGACCTATCTGGAACTGGAAGACTGGCCGGAGGCCATTGTTGCTTTTGAGCGGGTGGCCTATGACTATCCCGGCGACCGGGTACCCGAGCGAGCAGCGGAGGCAGGCTATGCCTCGGTACTGGCCTTCCGGGAGTACGCAAAGACGTGGGGCGACGATCCCGTATCGGAGCAGATGGCGTATCAGGAGCTACAGCAGTTGAACCGACTCAGGTTTGCAAATGCCTTTCCAGGTGATTCCCGTGCACCGGCGGTGTATTACATTGCACTGCAGCGGGAGTTTGACCAGAACAACTGGGAAGAGTCGGTCAACATGGCGGCTCGTCTTGTTACCTGGCAACCGGTGCCTCTGGCCGAATTAACGACGGAAGCCCTGCTGTTGTCTGGCCACAGCCTGTCCGAACTGGGTCGACACGGGGAGGCGGAACTGGCCTACCGTGATGCCCTGGCGACAATGGCTGAAGACGATGAACGCAGAAGCGGCGTTCGTGAAAATCTGGCCGCAGCGGTCTATCGGCAGGCAGAGCAGTTAGCTGACGCCGGCAATGTGGAGGCGGCCGTCAGCGAATTCCTGCGAGTCGGCAAAGCCGTTCCCGAATCCGTTCTGCGGGCAAATGCGGAATACGATGCGGCCTCACTTCTTATCACCGCCAGTCTTTGGGATCAGGCTATCAGTGTGCTGAACGGATTCCGGAGGGCTTTCCCGACCCACGAACTGATTGATACGGTCCCGGCAAAACTTGCGTTGGCCTACCGTGAAACGGAGCAGTGGGAGCGAGCAGCCGACGAACTTCAGCAAATGGTGGCTCTGGCGACGACGCCGGAAGAGCGAAGGGAAAATCTGTTGATTGCAGCCGAGTTGTACGATCAGGCCGGCAACCGGGAAAAGGCGATCGACACCTGGCGCAGTTACGCCAACAGCCACCCCGAGCCGGCGGATGTCTACATGGAGGCGGCCAATCGGCTGTCCGAGCTCTACCAGGAAGCGGGGGATACCGAAAAACGGGATTACTGGCTGCGCAAGCAGATGGAAACGGTGGATCGAAACCCGGACGAGGCGGATGATCGCATGCGCTACCTTGCCGCGTCAGCCTCTGCAATGCTCGCCCGCGATGCCCTTGCCCGGTATGACAGCATTCGCCTGACTCTACCGCTGAACCAGAGCATGACAGCAAAGACCAATGCACTCGAAAGGGCAGTCAACGCCTACAGGAAAACCGCCAGCTACGGTCTCTCGTCGTTCGCCACCGAGGCCGGTTACCAGATCGCCCATATCTATGGACGCCTCGGTGCCGACCTGATGGATTCCGAACGGCCCACCGGATTGAGCGAGCTTGAACTGGCCCAGTACGAGCTGCTGCTGGAAGAACAGGCCTACCCGTTTGAGGACAACGCCATCGATATCCACGAGCAGAACATCCGGCGGGCTCGGGAGGGCATTTTCGATGAGTGGGTCAAGCGCAGCTATGAGGCCTTGAAAGTCCTTTTGCCGGGGCGCTACCGGAAAGAAGAAGTGACCTCGGGGGTTGTCTATGAAATCGATTAAGGCCTGTGGACTCTGTCTTTCGGTGATCGTCGCGTTGTCTGGATGCGTGACGACCCCGACGCCGCAAGAGTCTGATGTGCAAGCCGAGCAGGCTGTCCTTGAAGCCTCATTCAGCGAAGCGGTCCAGGCCATGGAGCAGGGCGACCTTGCCGAAGCCCGGACCCGTTTTGAGCAATTGGCCCGCGACTATCCGGACAAGGCCGGCCCCATGGCCAACCTCGGCATCATTGCTTTCCAGGAAGGGGATACCGATACCGCGAAACAATGGTTTGAGAGCGCGCTGGCGGTGAATCCCGAACATGTCCAGGCGTTGAATCATCTGGGCGTGATTGCCAGGAACGCCGGGGAATTTGATGAAGCAGAGCGCTATTACCGGGCTGCCCTGGCCGTGGATCCGAATTACGCACCAGCAATCCTTAATCTGGCCTTCCTGCTTGATATCTATCTGGGTAATCCTGCGGATGCGGTTGACCTCTATGAGCGTTATCAATCGGCTGCCAGTGAGCCGCACCCGAGATTGGAAGACTGGATCTTCGATGCGAAAAACAGAATCTGATGTGGAAAAGATGATATGAAACATTCCGCGCTGATCGCTCTCGCAGTTTGTGCGCTGTTGCCCACGGCGCCCATGCTTTACGCCCAGGATGCCCCGGGGGTGGTAACCATTGAAGGCACACGAATCCGTGGCGATCAGGAAGTGCCCACGGTGATGTATCTGGTGCCCTGGCAGCCACCGGAAGTGGACGAGTTGCGTGCGCCAGAAGAACGCCTGATGGTTGATCAGGGCCTTCGGCCCCTGGAGCGCTACGAGTTCCAGCGGTTTATCAGGTACCACGAAGCCTTCATCAGGCAGACCCAGGCAGCAGCCGAGGACTAGAGTGTGATGCCTGTCGCATCCTGAGTGTGTCCCTGCGCAAGATTAAACAAACCCTCACACAGACTTTCGCGAACTTACCCGCACAAGGTCAGGCCGCGCATAGACTGATCTGAAAACCGGACCATGGAGTGCCCAGAAAATGATCGATACCGCCGTTCGCTTCTTCCAGGAAGGTGGCTTTTTTATGTTTCCGATCGCCGTTGTGCTGATCATCGGACTCATTGTTGCCATCGAACGTTACGTCTACCTTTCTGCCCAGAAACTGACCAACCGTCGGGACTTCAATCGCCTGCACCAGATGATTGCCAAGCGCGATCTGAAAGGCGCCCTGAATTACACCCAGGAATCCGGTAGTGCCATGTCGACCATGATCGGCTTCGGCCTTCAGCGTCTGGCCCGCCGCCAGGGTCGCGAAGAGATCGAATACGCCATGGAAGAGGGGCTGCTGGATGTGATGCCCCGGCTGGAAAAGCGCACACAGTACCTGGCAACGCTGGCTAACATCGCCACGCTGCTGGGTCTGCTCGGTACCATTATCGGTCTGATTGCCGCGTTTACCGCAGTAGCCGCAGCGGATCCGGCCCAGAAGGCGAGCCTGTTGTCCCAGAGTATCTCGGTCGCCATGAACACCACCGCCTTCGGCCTTATGTCGGCCATTCCTATGCTGTTGATCCACTCGCTGCTGCAGACCAAAACCAATGAGATCATAGATAGCTTCGAGATGGCGGGCATCAAGGTCCTGAACATTCTCAGCGACGGTTCTGGTAACAAACCGGTCGCCCAACCACAGGCCCAGAACGCCGCTGCATCGGCACAGGTAGCGACTCCGGCCGGTAGCCCGGCCTGATAATCAGCCAGAAGGATGTCAGGCCATGAGACGGAAACATCGTCGCCTTCAAAGTGAGGCCGATCTCGACATCACGCCCTTCATGAATCTCATGATTGTGCTGGTGCCGGTACTGCTGCTGAATATGGTGTTTGCCCACACCAGCGTTCTGGAACTGAACTTCCCGACCGGTGAAAGCCTGTCCGCGGAGCAGGCCGAAGAACTACAGATCCAGGTGGTGATCTATGAAGATCGCCTGGTCGTTGCGGATAACCAGGGCGGGGTTATCAAGAATATCCCTCAGCGTGAGGGCGAGTATGATTTCGCGCTGCTCAAGGATGTCATGAAGGAAATCAAGAGTCGGGTGCCGGATAAAAAGGATGTGATTATCATGCCGTCCCGGCAGACGTCCTACCAGGCCCTGGTTTCCGTGATGGACACGGTGCGCTCCTACGAAGCCGTTGTGGCTGGCAGTGTTGTAGAGGCAGAGCTGTTCCCGGAAATCTCGCTCGGTGATGCTCCTGCCCAGGCTTCGGGATCCGCGGAGGTGAGTTCATGAAAGAATCCGCCAAAGCCCGTCGTTTGAAGCGCCATTACCGGCGTAACAAGAGCCAGGGAAAGATGAACCTGGTGTCGTTGATGGATATCTTCACCATCCTCGTGTTCTTCCTGATGGTGAACTCCTCGTCCGACGTACAGGTACTGAACCAGAACAGCACCATTAAATTGCCGGATTCCACTGCCCAGCAACCCCCGGGCGATGTGCTGGCGCTGACCGTGACGGACAGGGACATCCTGGTTAACGGTCGACTGGTGGTTAAACGCGACGCTTTTCAGACCTTTGACGGGCAGATCGAACCCTCTCTGAAACAGGAGCTTGACTACCAGGCCAGCCGTTCGTCGGCGCCTGCACCGGATGCGGGCCGCCCAATTACCATTCTTGCGGACCGGGAACTGCCTTACGAGCTGCTCAAGAAAATCATGTCCACCTGTGTGGACGCCGGTTACGCCAGCATTTCCCTGGCGGTTAACCAGCGTACGGAACAGGGAGCCTGACCATTATGGATTACCGGTACGGATTGCCCTGGAATCAGGAGCGCGGCGAGCGGAAGCGGCTGCTGGCTGCGGCCGTTGTGGTGGTACCGCTGTTCCTCGCGTTCGCAGGCTATGTCAGCTGGATAGAATTGCCTGAGCGGGACAGGCAGGAACAGGAAGCGTTGCCGCCCCAGCTGGCAAAACTGATCATCGAGAAGAAAGAACCGCCAAAACCGGTACTGCCTGAACCTGAGCCCGAGCCTCCAAAGCCTGAGGAAAAGCCGGTGGAGCAGGCGAAGCCGGAACCCGAACCGGAGCCGGTCCCCGAACCGGTGGTTGCGGAACCGGAGCCTGAACCTGAACCTGAACCTGAACCAGAACCAGAAGTAGCGGAAAAACCAGAGCCAAAGCCGGAACCCAAGCCCGAGGAAGTCGCCAAGGCGCGGGAAAAGGCAAAGAACACCGGTATTCTGGCAATGGGGAACGAACTTAAAAAGCTCAGCTCGCTGGCGGAGTCGGTCAAGCTCGATGGCCCGGTTGCCAATACAGCTGAGCCTATTGCTCGCGAAACCGGTGATACGCTGGCCTCCCGCGCTACCGCGAGTGCCAAGAGCAGTGGCGTGAACGAGGAGGTGCTCAATCGGGAGGCCGGTCAGGTCGCCCTGGCTGAGCGCCAGCGCGCGGAAGTTGCGGAAGCCGAACGGGTTGCTGCAGTCAAAGAGGCGGCCCGCAAGAAGCAACAGGAAACCGCTGCCAGAACCCGGAGCAAGGAGGAGTTGCGTCGGACCATGGACGCCAACAAATCGGCGATCTACAGCATCTACAACCGGGAGCTGCGACGGAAGCCTTCGCTTCAGGGGAGTATCACGCCGGAGCTGGTCATTGAGCCCAACGGTGCGGTCTCCAGTTGTTCAGTCGTGGAGTCCACCCTCAATGAGCCGGCACTGGAGAACAAGATCTGTAATCGTCTGAGACTGGTGGATTTCGGGGCACGGCCGGGGGTCGACCAGACCAAAATCAGATATCCGATCGAATTGCTGTCCAGTTAAACAACTGGACAGCAAAGCGTCTTCCTAGCGCTTCGGGGTCGCAACTGCGATTGCGAGACTCACCAAACCAGAGCCTGCAAGGGCACCCACGAATGGCATCAGGGTTGGAATGCTGCCGGGGAAACTCGCAGCTTCCAGGCCGGCCATCAAGCTGCCTCCGGATATCCAGCCGGGCAGAATCGCGCCGAAAAGCCCGGCTAGGCACCCCAGAATGGCCGCCCGCGTGGTCATTTTCCCCCAGAGTCCCATCAGCACCGGCAGAACCGCCGTGGCGCACAGCAGGTCGGCGATCAGAAACAGCCGGAGCACGGAAATGCCCTGAAGCGCTACCAGCACCACCGGAATCATCAGGAGCACTGTGAACCATCGGGCACTGACTATGGAAAGCCCCTGTTTTTCGGTAACCGCCAGGGAAGCGAGCGCATTCTGCAGGGTATCCACTGACGAAGCGACCAGCGTGATGGCCAGAATAAGGGCCGGCAAAGCCAGCCAGGCCGGGGCATCGGACAGCAAGGCAAAGAATGGAATCGGAGGATTGCCAAGGTCGGCGCCACTGAGCGCCGCCAGGATTCCAAGCCCGCCCACTACCGCGACAACGCCGATGGTGACGACGCCGCCGAGCAGTGCTCCACGGCTGAGGGCATCGGTGTCGCGCGCTGACCACAACCGCTGCCAGTATCCCTGGTGGAACAGGTTGGCGGCGGTTACGGCGATCACCAGAGTCAGCGCCACGCTGAGGGCCGCAGAGGTCGGTATGTCGGGCAAGGCTGCGGGAGCTGCGTCCGGGAGTTTGCCAAGCGCGACAAAACTGACAATCGCCAGCAGGCCGATCAGCAATAAGGCCTGCCATTGATCGGTAACGATGCTGGCCCGCAGGCCACCGACAGCCGTGTATACCAGTGTGGTAACCGCCACGCCAATGACCACGACGCCACCGTCAATACCGGAAAGCAGCGAGGTAATGGCGCCGATGGCGGTGAGCTCGGCGGTCAGGAAGCAGAGCATGTACAGCACCGAGATCATCGAGACATAGCGGCGCACGCCATTGCCATAACAGGCGTTGGCGAACTCGCCGATGCTGCGTCCCTGGGGCAGGAAACGGCGGATGGCGGGGCCACAGAAGGCAAACACGATGAACGGCAGAGCAGCGCCGAGGGCATAGCCTGCCAGTGCCAGCGGGCCGACCAGCGCGCCTACCTCGGGCGGGGCAAACAGGATCCAGCCGCCCATGCCGGAGGCGAGGAAAGAGAGTCCCAGGGCTCTCGCGCCCTGGCTGTTTCGGGCCGTTACGTAATCATCCAGGCCACCGTCTGCGAGACGTGCCCTGAGCCCCAGCCAGGCGAACAGGATCATGGCGACTGCAATCGCCGCTAAGGTGGTATAAAACATCGAGTGGTTCTCCGCCGGTCATCCAGCGGGTCATAGTGCCACAACGGCGATTCAGGGGCGAGATCAGGCGCCTTCAGCAACGGCCGGACTGAACAACCGGAACAGGTTCCGGCCGTCCTGCTTGGCCCGGTACATGGCGATATCGGCCCCTTGCAGAAGCTCAGATGCAGTGGTGCCATCCTGGGGGTAAAGGCTGATGCCAATGCTTGAGCCCACCGTCAGGTCTTCGCCATCAATGCGGTAGGGTTCCTGGTTTCCGGCTATCAGGCGTTCCGCAACCCGATAGGCATCTTCAACCTGCTCCAGGTCGGGCAGCAGAACAATGAATTCGTCCCCGCCCAGCCGGGCCAGGGTATCGTCTTCACGCAGACAGCTCTGGACACGACTTGTGAACTGGAGCAGTAATTCATCGCCTGCAGCGTGCCCGAGCCGGTCGTTCACGTCTTTGAAGTGATCCAGGTCCATGAACATGACGGCCAGAAGAGAGGATCGCCGGTGGGCATGGCGGATCGCGTGCTCCAGGCGATCCTCCAGCAGACGGCGGTTCGGAATGCCGGTGAGGGCGTCGTAGTAAGCAAGTTGCCGGATCTGCTCTTCGTTTTTCCGGTTCTGGGTGATGTCGGTGAACAGGCCGGCGTAGTGGGTGGTGTTACCCTCGTTGTCAGTAATGGCGGTGATGGTCAGAAGCTCGAGGTAGAGCTCTCCGGTCTTGCGACGGTTCCAGATCTCCCCCCGCCAATAGCCGTGGGTAGCCAGGGAGTTCCACATCCGTTGGTAGAACTCGCTGTCGTGCCGCCCGGAAGAGAGAATCTGCGGCGTTTTGCCGATAACCTCGTCCTGGCTGTAGCCGGTCAGGTGCGTGAATGCCGGGTTAACGAACTCAATGTTCACGTTCTTGTCCGTTACCATGATGCCCTCGAAAGAGGACTCGATCACGCGCTCTGCCAGCTGCAAGGCTTTAATTCGGGATAACGGTAGCGTGCCTCCCATGGGCTCTCCTGGTATTTGTTTCTTCGCGTTATCGGAGGAACCTTCGATTAACAGAGCCTTGATCCTATTGTTTCGCTGCTTCTGAAGCCTTGACCTTCACGTAGCTACCCGGAGCATTTTCAATCGCGGGCAATTTCCCTTCGCCGGGTACACGAGCCGGCACGTCACCATCGGAAAAGCGCGCAATCCATTCAAGCCAGTGGGGCCACCAGGATCCCGGGTGGTGTTCGGATGTTTCGAACCAGGCCTCTGCATCCGGCCCCAGTGTGTCGTTGGTCCAGTAGCCGTACTTTTCCTTGTAGGGCGGGTTGATTACGCCGGCGATGTGACCCGAGCCGGAGAGCACAAAACGGACATCACCGCCGTGGGCCAGGGCGCCTTTATAAGTGGTTTTCCATTTGGCGATATGATCCTGTCGGGCGGACAGGAAAAAAGAGGGCACCTCGATCTCGGACAGATTGATGGACTCACCGAGCAGGCTCAGGGAGTCGGGCTGCACCAGCCGGTTATTCAGATACATCTGGCGCAGGTAAAAGCTGTGCATCCGGGCCGGCAGGTTGGTGCCATCGGTGTTCCAGTACAGCAGGTCAAAAGCCGCCGGCTTCTGGCCTTTCAGGTAGTTATTGGTCCAGAACGACCAGAACAGCTCGTTTTCCCGCAGAAGGTTGAAAGTGAACGCCATGGCGCGGCCGTCCAGATAGCCCTTGCGCTCAAGCATTCTCTCGATGCCCCGGATCGAATGATCGTTGATAAATACCCCGATTCCGCCTGGGTCCGAGAAATCCAGCAGGGTGGTCAGATACGTGGCGCTGGTCACCGGATTACGGCCTTTTTTCTTCAGCCAGGCCAGCGTTGAACCCAGCAGAGTGCCACCGATGCAATAACCGATCACATTCATCTGTTCTTCGCCGGTGGCCTCGGTAACGGCATCCATGGCCGCCAGTGGTCCGAGCTCCATGTAGTCTTCCCAGCCTTTGTCACGCATGGAAGGGCCAGGATTGCGCCAGGAAATAATGAATACGGTCTGCCCCTGGTCCACCAGCCACTGGATAAAGGAGTTCCTGGCGGTCAGGTCCAGGATGTAATATTTGTTGATCCAGGGCGGAACAATCAGCAAGGGGCGCTTGTTGACGGTTTCCGTTGTCGGCGAGTACTGGATCAACTGCATCAGTTCGTTCTGGAACACCACCTTGCCCGGAGTAGTGGCCAGGTTACGTCCTACCTCGAAGGCGGAGCGATCGGTCATTCCAACATTGAACAGCGACGGGTTCTGGCGCAGATCTTCGATCAGCTGCCGACCACCGTCGACCAGGTTCATCCCTTTACGTTCCCAGGTAATCCTGAGCACTTCCGGATTCGTGGCCGGAAAATTCGAGGGTGACAGTGCGCTGGTCAGGTGCCGGGCGTAGAACAGCATCTGGTCCCGGCCTGCCGGTGGAATTCCTTCCATGCCGGCTGCCCAGTTCAGAAAGGCTCGTGAGTTGATCAGATAGGCCTGGTGGAGAACATCGAAAGTCAGATGCTTGTGCCAGTCTTCGGCCTGAAAACGCCGGTCGTCGGGCTCCGGTTCGACAACAGGCTGTTTGTCCTTGCCCACCAGCCGGTCGAGGGTGTAATACCCCAGCGCAGCATGCTTGCGAGCCAGATCCAGCTCCGCACCGGCGAACCGGAGCGGATGGAGTAGCAGGTCCTCTGCCATCGTACGGTAGGCATCGGACATTTCTGTCATCGTGGAGAGGGTTGCATCATCCAGGACGCCAGCACCCCCAAGCAATTTCTCCAGTTGCTGCTGCCCCTGACGGACATTGGTTTCGAAGCCGTTGACGAGCTGACTTGCAGCTTTTCCGAGCGTATCCAGACCGAACATGGCTATCCCTTATTTGGCAGCTTTCGGGCTGGCTTTGGTGGTTTCTTCCGGGGTTTTCTCGAACACCTTCTGAATCTGCTCCCGGCTTTCGTTGAAATAATCCTGCCAGGCTTTCCAGTCTGCCGTGAACTGCTCGCTCAGGGATTTCAGGGTTTCTGCCTGATCACCGGTCAGGCTTTTCAGGCCCTCCAGATCACGGACTTCTGACACTTTTTTGGCCTGCTCCATGGTGACATCGGCATAACGGCGGAAGGCGTTCATCTGCATTTCCGCGGCCTTGCCCACCTGCTCAAACAGGGTTTCGTTCAGGCGCGTCGCTTTCTCGAAAAGCTCAGTGTTCATAGTCACAACTCCTTTGCATACAGGTTTGATGGATCTCTATTCTGCCTCACCCTCCATGACGCAATTTTGACAAGCATCAATCCCGGGTTCAGCTTATGCTTTACTGTATGAATATGTATTTCCCGGCAAGCCAGGAGGCGCCAAATGACTAACCGGAAATCCGAACTGGAAACATTGAGGGCAGACCTGACGGCCAGACTTTCCCGGTATGAAGCGCACCAGCACCGGGAGGATGGCGCGCTGGACAAGGATTTCGAGGAGCAGGCTACCCAGACCCAGAATGACGAGGTGGTCGACTCGCTGGAAACGGAAACCCGCTCCGAACTCGCTCAGATCGAACACGCCCTGGCACGCATTGACAATGGTGTGGGCGACGAATGCGAATCCTGCGGCGAGGCCATCGACCCCCGCCGTTTGCAGGTGCTGCCTTACACCACGGTTTGCGTGGACTGTGCCGAAGACTGACTGACACCATGGAGCCAGGAACGGAAGCCGGGGCCGGCTCTGCGGTATTCCAGACCCGGGGCCTCACGAAAACCTATGATCAGGGAGAGGTTCAGGTTCATGCGCTCCGTGGGGTGGATCTGGATCTCTATGGCGGCGAACTGGTCGTCATGCTGGGCGCTTCGGGTTCAGGCAAATCCACACTTCTGAACATTCTTGGCGGGCTGGATGTGCCATCGTCCGGTGAGGTGCGGTATCGGGATATTGATCTCAGTGCAGCCGGAGACCGCGAACTGACCCGTTACCGCCGTGAGCATGTTGGTTTCGTATTCCAGTTCTACAATCTCATTCCAAGCCTGACCGCGCGGGAAAATGTTGCGGCCGTCACCGAGATTGCGTCCCATCCGATGTCTCCCGAAGAAGCTCTTGAGCTGGTTGGATTGAAGAGCCGCATCGACCACTTTCCCGCGCAGCTTTCCGGTGGTGAACAGCAGAGGGTTGCCATCGCCAGGGCCATTGCCAAACGACCGGAAGTACTTCTTTGCGATGAGCCGACCGGAGCTCTGGATTCGGCCACGGGTGTGCTGGTTCTTGAAGCTCTGGAAAAAGCCAACCGGGAGACGGGCACGACCACCGTTATTATCACCCACAATGCCTCTATTGGTGGCATGGGGGATCGCGTGATCACGCTCTCCGACGGCAACATCAGTGGTGAGCGCCGTAACGAACGTCGCCAGGATCCCCGGACACTGTCCTGGTAACGGGGCCAAATGGTAGAAAAATGGCCGCGAAAGGTCTTAACACGGTTCTGAATACCAAACTACGGCGCGAGCTCTGGCAGATGCGGGGCCAGGTACTGGCCATCGCGCTGGTGATCGCAGGAGGCGTAGGTGTCTGTGTGATGTCGCTGGTGAACTATTCATCGTTACTGGCGACCAGAGCCCAGTACTACGATCAGCACCAGTTTGCCGATGTGTTTGCCCCCGTCAAACGGGCGCCCCGCCATGCCCTCAAGGAACTAGGTTCATTACCTGCCATAGCAAGGTACGAGGGGAGAGTCGAGGGAGCCGCAAAATTGGAGATGCCTGGCTTCGCGGATCCCGTGTCGGCCCGGTTGGTATCCATTCCTCCGGAGGGGCAGCCTGAGGTCAATCGCTTGTTTATCCGTCAGGGGCGGCTTCCGGGGGCAGGTCGCAGCCAGGAAGTCGCGGTCATCGGAAGCTTTGCCGAAGCGCATGAGTTGGTACTGGGTGATCAGTTTGAGGCGATTATCAACGGCCGGCGACAGGAACTTACGATAACTGGCATCGTCGAGTCACCGGAGTTCATATACGTCATTCCCCCTGGCGGCATGCTGCCTGATTATCGGCGTTATGGTGTGCTGTGGATGAACAGGGAAGCCCTGGAATCCGCCATGGACATGCGGGGCGCATTCAACAGCCTGGTGGTAACGCTCAGACCGGGCCACTCCGTTGCCTCTGTGGTCGATGCCCTGGACCGACTCCTGGCCCGTTACGGGGCGACAGGAGCCTTTGGCCGGGATGATCAGTTTTCTCATCGCTTCCTGAGTGACGAGCTGAACCAGCTGAAAACCATGGCGACGGTATTTCCTCTCATTTTCATGAGTGTGGCCATGTTTCTGCTGAACGTGGTGATCGGCCGTCTGATCAGCACCCAGCGGGACATTGTTGCCGTGCTCAAGGCCTTCGGCTACAGCAATCGCCAGATCGCCTGGCACTACAGCAAACTGGTCATCGTGATTGCGGTTATCGGTTTGTTGGCCGGCCTTGCGCTGGGGCTTTGGCTGGGACGGTCACTGGGGGAACTCTATATGGATTACTACCGGTTCCCCGGGTTGTTGTTCCGTATCGACCCTCTATGGCTTTTGTTGCTGGGCATACTGACCATCGAGGTGGCCTGGCTCGGTGCCTGGCGGGCCATCAGGCAGGCGGCCTCCCTGCCACCTGCAGAAGCCATGAGGCCGGAAGGACCCGCCAGATACCGGGTGACCGTAATGGAAAAGCTCCTCTCAGGCATCCGTTTCTCCCAGCCCTCCCGAATGATTGTGCGCCAGCTCTCTCGTCGTCCGGTTCGGACCCTGTTGTCCATGAGTGGGGTCGCCATGGCAACCGCCATCGTGATGGTGGGTAACTTCCAGTTTGATTCGGTATCCCTGATGGTGCACACGCAGTTTGCAAGAGTTCAGCAACAGGATCTCGCCGCGACCTTCATTGATCCGGTGAATAGCACGGCGTTGTACGGCTTGCAGAGGCAAGCCGGGATCCGGTACGTGGAGGGTCGCCGCTCAGTGCCGGCCCGTCTGGTTGCCGGTCATCGGGAGTGGCGAAGTGCGGTCACCGGAATACCTTCCGATGCGAGACTGCAATTTGTCATCGACAGCGATCTGAAACCGGTAACGCTCCCCAGGGAAGGGCTGTTGTTGACCGATTATCTGGCGGATGAGCTGGGTGTCGGCCCAGGGGATGTTTTGCAGCTGGAGCTCCTCGAAGGTGACCGGCGAACGGTAATGGTTCCAGTCGCCGGTATCACCAGCGAGTTTCTTGGGGTCGGTGCCTACATGGACCTGGATGCCCTTAACCGGGCGCTGGGTGATGGGCCCCTGATCAATCAGGCCATGATAAACCTGGAGCCCGACAAGGCTTCGGAAGTCTATAACAGCCTTCGTGAAGCACCAGGGGTGCTTGGCTTGAACATCCGCCAGGCCATGCTGGATAGTTTCTATGACACCCTGGCGAGAACCTTCCTGACGTTCACCTTTTTCAACAGCCTGATGGGTGGAATCATCGCCTTCGGGGTGGTCTACAACACCATCCGGATTTCCCTGGCTGAGAAAGGTCGGGAGTTGGCGAGTCTGAGAGTCCTGGGGTACACCCATAATGAAGTTGCGCATATATTGTTGGGAGAGGTTGCGCTCTTGCTGTTACTGGGCATTCCGCTCGGTTGGCTGATTGGCCAGGGGCTGGCACTGATGATTGTTACTGCCATGCAAACGGAGCTGTATCGGGTGCCCCTGACCATAACCACCCAGACGCTTGGCATGTCCGCGCTGGTCGTGGTGGTTTCGGCAATCGCTTCCGGGGTGATTGCCTGGTGGCGCCTGAAAGCGCTGGATCTGGTAGCCGTGTTGAAAACAAGGGAATAGGTGCGGAAGCAACCAGGGAGTGAACTGAGGTTATGACGAAAAAAGGGTTTGCGGGGAAATGGTTGTTCTGGGGCGTGTTTGTTTTGCTCGCCATTGCTGCAGTCGTGGTCACGATCCGGCCCGATCCGGTTTGGGTGGACCTGGCGCCGGTAACCCGTGGACCCATGGAAATCACCATCAAGGAAGAAGGAAAAACCCGGGTGCGGGACCGTTACGTGGTGTCTTCCCCGGTTGCCGGCTACTTACACAGGGTCTTGCTGGAGGT
Source organism: Marinobacter flavimaris (assembly GCF_045057155.1). NCBI lineage: Bacteria > Pseudomonadati > Pseudomonadota > Gammaproteobacteria > Pseudomonadales > Marinobacteraceae > Marinobacter > Marinobacter flavimaris. Next base: position 1,765,845 of record NZ_CP171359.1, on the reverse strand, counting down.
GGGGGATCCGGTTATTCCAGGAGAGCTGCTGACAGAGGTGGACCCCATGCCTGCCAGCACCCTGGATGCCCGCAGCCGGGCAGAAGCGGAGGCCAAAGCACAGTCGGCCCGATCGGCGCTCAATTCCACTCGTCAAAAAGTCGCAGCCGCTGAGGCGGAAGCAGATCTGGCCGTTCGGGAACTGGCCCGCCTGCAGGCTCTGAGTGATGACCATTTTGTTTCCGACGAGCGTTTGCAGCAGGCGAAGGCCGCTGCGGACAGGGCAAAGGCCATTCTGCGTTCCGCCCGCTTTGACGAGGAAGTAATGGCCCATGAACTGGCAGCGGCCAGAACCCGCCTTGAAGTATCTGCTGCACGGGCAAACGGTAATGGAGCGGTTGAACGTGTGCCAGTAAGGTCTCCGGTGAATGGTTCGGTCCTCGGAATAGTCCGGAAAAGTGAGGGCGTCATCCAGGCCGGTGAAGCCATTCTGGAACTGGGAGACCCCGGGGCGCTTGAGGTGGTTGTCGATGTGTTGAGTTTTGACGCTGTGAACCTTCAACCCGGTATAGCGACGCGCCTCACTGGATGGGGTGGCGGCACTCTTGATGCTGTCGTCCGTCGGGTTGAGCCGGTCGGATTCGAGGACATGTCGGCCCTGGGTGTTGAAGAGAGGCGGGTACAGGTCGTTGCGGACATTACCAGCCCTACGGACGCGTGGCAGAGCCTTGGAGACGGGTACCGGGTGGACGCCGAGTTTCTGCTCTGGCGATCAGACAATGTTCTTCAGGTTCCGGAATCTGCCATCTTTGTCAGTGACGGCCAGCACCAGGTATTCCGCGCTGTTGACGACAGAGCGGTGCTTACCAACGTGTCGGTGGGGCGTACAAACGGATTCCATACGGTGATTCAGGATGGTCTTGGCGAGGCAGACCGTGTGGTCCGGCACCCGGATCGTCAGCTGGAAGACGGCAGCCAGATCAGGGTTCGTTAATGGCCCGTATTGCCGGCCTTGTCCGCTGAAATGAGAGGACATATCACGTTTTGCTGGCTAGACTGACGGCATAAAACAACAAAAAGGAGCCTGGCACTGTGAACAAGTTCGACACTCTCATTATTGGTGGTCGTTACTTTGACGGTACCGGCGGACCTTCACGCATAGCCCATGTTGGCGTCAAAGATGGGCGAGTTGCCGGGGTATTTGATGAGCAGCCCGGCACCGGCCTGGCGACACGCACGATTGACGCCAGCGGATGCTGGGTGACACCGGGCTTTCTGGATACCCATACCCACTACGATGCCGAGCTGCTGGTAGCGCCGTCCCTGTCTGAATCTGTGCGTCACGGTGTCACTACCGTGCTGATCGGCAGCTGCTCCCTGAGTATGGTCTGTTCCGATCCGGAGGACGCCTCGGATATTTTTACCCGGGTGGAAACGGTTCCCAGGGAAAAAGTGCTGCCCATTCTGAAACAGTACAAGTCCTGGCAGACACCCAAAGACTGGGTGGCGTTCATGGACCAGCACCCATTGGGGCCCAATGTCATCAGCTTTCTCGGCCACAGTGATCTGAGAACTGCCGTTATGGGGCTGCATCGCGCCACCGACCGGGGCGTGACTCCGACATCAGAAGAGCAAAGACAAATGGAAGCCCTCCTTGAGGAGGCTCTGCAGGAGGGCTTTCTCGGTCTTTCCACCATGTGCCTGAAATGGGACAAGGTGGATGGTGACCGGGAGTGGTCCAAGAGCCTGCCGAGCACCTACGCCCGATGGCGTGAGGTCAGCCGTCTGAATGCCCTTTTGCGCCGGTACGGACGGGTGCATCAGGGTGCGCCCAATGCGGCCAATCCTCTGCAGGTAACCCAGTACCTGAAAGAGACCCTGGGCTGGTTGAGAAAGCCCCTGAAAACAACCCTGATTGCCATGATCGATCTGAAAGGCAATCCCACGGTCAAACCCATGGCCAGCCTGGTGGGGTGGCTGGCCAACAGCTTTGGCGGCAACTTCCGCTGGCAGCTCCTGCCAACGCCGTTCACGGTCTATGCTGACGGCATGGATATCGTGCTGTTTGAAGAGTTCGGCGCCGGTGAAATGGCCCTCGATATACGGGATCAGCTTGAGCGCAATGAACTTCTTAAAGACGAACAGTACCGGCGGAAATTCAGGAAATTCTACAAAGAAAAGCTCTCGCCCCGGGTATGGCAGAGGGATTTCGGCGATGCCGTTATTCTCGACTGCCCGGATAAAAGCGTGGTTGGCCGCAACTTTGCTGAGCTGGCGGCCGACCGTGGCATCCATGTGGTCGATTTCTTTCTCGACATGGTGGTTGCCCATGGCCGTTCACTGCGCTGGTTCACCACGGTAGGCAACCACAGAAAGGATCGGCTCCGGAAAATGGTCACCAATCCCGGTGCCCTGATCACCTTTTCCGATGCCGGCGCCCACATCCGTAATATGGCCTTCTACAATCTGCCTCTGCGGTTTCTCAAGCTGGTTTACGAAAGCCATGTGGAGAGTGAGCCGGTCATGTCGCTGGAACGTGCCGTACATCGACTGACCGGCGAACAGGCAGACTGGCTTGGTGTTGATGCCGGTCATATCAGGAAAGGTGACCGGGCGGATATAACGGTACTGGACCCCCGTGGCCTTGATCAGGATCTGGAACAGGTTGAGTGGGCCGAGATGGAAAACTTCGGACTGGAGAGAATGGTCAACCGGGTGCCTGGTTGTATCAGAGAGGTGCTGATCAACGGCCGACCCGCGGTAACGGATGGTGAGGTTGAAGCTGCCCTGGGCCGGGAGCCTGGCTATGGCCACTTCCTGCGCGCCGGTGCGTCTGGATAACCACGTACAAAAGGAAACCTATGAACCTGCGATTTGCGCCCGCCGTCTGGGTGGTGGTCTTTCTTGCAGTCTTTGTCTGGTCTGCCATCGGACCCAGGGATCGGGCCACCTGGGCGCTGGAAGTCCTGCCCGCTGTCATTGGTTTTGTGCTGGTTGTCTGGTGTTTCTTCCGTTATCCCCTGACGCCTCTTGTCTATTTCCTGATTCTGGTCCACGCCGTCATCCTGATGGTTGGAGGGCACTATACCTACGCGGAAGTACCTTTGTTCGACTGGTTTCGGGACTGGTTTGACTGGGAGCGCAATAACTACGACAAGCTTGGCCACCTGGCACAGGGGTTTATACCGGCAATCATTGCCAGGGAAGTGGTCATTCGCTTCGACGTGTTCTCCAGTCGCCGCTGGGCGGCGTTTTTCATCGTCTGTTTCTGTCTGGCGCTAAGCGCCTTTTACGAGCTGATTGAATGGTGGGTGGCCTTGCTCAGTGACGAAGCGGCCGAGGCCTTTCTGGGCACACAGGGCTACGTCTGGGATACCCAGTCGGATATGGCCTGGGCCTTGTCCGGCGCCATTCTGGCTCTTATCCTGCTCGGGCGTTTTCATGATCGCCAGCTTCAGGCGCTCTGACGTTTCGCCCGCCTGCTGATGTTGAATGTCTGAATGATGGAATAGAACTGTATGTCCGAAGAGCTCAACGCTGACAAACAGGCCGAGGGGCTGCCCCGCAGCCAGGTCATTGGACTGATCCTCGGGGCTGCCTTTCTGCTGGCAACCATCATACTCCCACCTCCGGAAACCATGGCCGCGGAAGCCTGGGCGGCGCTGGGGTTGATGCTGCTGATGGCTACCTGGTGGTCTACCGAAGCCATTCCGATTCCCGCCACTGCCTTGCTGCCAATCGTGCTGGTTCCCGCGCTCGGGCTCGGGACGGTTGGTGAAGCCACCGAGCCCTATGCCAATCCGATCATTTTCCTGTTCCTGGGGGGGGCTTCACACTCGGGCTTGCGATGCAGCGATGGAACCTGCATCGCCGGATCGCCCTGATGACGCTGAAGGCCGTTGGCAGTAAACCCCGGCGGCAGATTGCCGGGTTCATGTTGGCAACCGCGTTTTTGAGCATGTGGGTCAGCAATACTGCAACAGCCATCATGATGCTGCCGATTGGTCTGTCGGTGGTGGCGATGATGAACAGCAATGACAATCCCGAGGGCATTCGGCGTTACGCCACGGCCCTCCTTTTGGCTATCGCCTATTCCGCCAGTATCGGTGGTATTGCCACACTTATCGGCACACCGCCAAATGCCTTGCTGGCGGCCTACCTGAGCGAAAACCAGGGTATTTCTGTGGGCTTTGCCCAATGGATGTTGCTGGGGGTTCCAGTGACGGTTGTCATGCTGGCCCTGGCCTGGTGGTGGCTGACCCGGCGCGACTTCGGGCTGGGCATGGCCGGCGCCCTGCCAACCCTTGTCATGATTGTTCTGGTGGCGGGTATCATCATCTTTCTGACCGAAGTTACCAGCAATACCGCAACCGCGGCGGCGTTTCTGCCGTTGCTGGGGCGCTGGCCCTGAGTCAGGGCGTGTCACCGTTACTACTCACTGTGCCTGCCGCCATCGCGGCCAGCTGTGCCTTCATGATGCCGGTGGCCACGCCACCCAATGCCATCGTGTTCTCCAGTGGTCACATGCAGATCAGCGACATGATCAGAGCCGGGTTTGCTCTCAATCTGATGGGCATTGTCGTGGTAACTGCCCTGAGCTACCTGTTACTCGGCGTGGTCTTTACCTTTTGAACGGCAGGCCCGGCAACCGGGCCTGCTTCCCGATTCCCATCCATGTCATGAAACAGTTCTCAAATCCCCTTCCTAAGGCCCCTCCTGCAGCGACAGATTTGAGGCACAGTTATCTTTAAGGGCGCAGGCTTTTCGGTATCTTACCGTAACAACATGTAACCCGCTTAATAACGTGGCCAATAAAAACAGGGACTTCGTCTGACATGCTGCTGGTGCTCGCTGGATCCATTCTTACATTCACCATGGTGCAGGAAGCGACCGTGGTGGAGCCTTTTGAGAAGGGCCAGATCGTCATTGAGCAGGATGTGGATTCCAGTCCTGTTGAATTGCGCTCCGACGTCAGGGTGGAGCCTCTGGTTGAACAGAAGTTCCGGAATATCGTGCGTCAGGCCTATGACTACAGCTGTGGAAGCGCGGCGCTGACCACGGTGCTGAACTTCTATCTCGGACGGACCTTGTCAGAACGACAGGTCATGGAGGGGCTGCTCCACTACGGCGAAAGTGAGCGCATCGTTGAGCGGCGCGCGTTCTCCATGCTCGATATGAAGCGGCTGGTGACGGCACTCGGTTACCCGTCAGGCGGCTTCCGGGCCACCATCGATGACCTCAGGGACCTCGATCACCCGGCGATCGTGCCCATCCACCACGCGGGCTTCAAGCATTTCGTGGTGTTACGGACGATCCGCGACGGGCGCGCCTACCTGGCAGATCCTTCAGTCGGCAATATCTCCTTTACTCTGGCCCAGTTCGAGGAGAAATGGGACGACAACGTGTTGTTCATAGTATTTCCGGGAGGTGACAAGCCCCTGGACAACCTGGAGCTGAAAGAGGAAGACCTTCGCTTTGTGGACGACCAGACCATGACGTTGCTGGCGCTGGAGAGGATACCGGAATTTCACGAATCCACCGAGAGGCGCATCCAGAATCTGCTGGAGCGCCAGAAAAACAATCCCGATGGCAGCGTCGAGAATACCCGGAAGCAGTTGTTTTACCGTCGTAACTAACTTGCCGGGGTTCACCGGCGTCAGGAAAATTACTAATAAGAAAGGGAGTCAGGATGAATCGTTGGTTTGCGCGAGGCGTTATCCTTGTTTCCATGGCAGGTCCGCTTTCGGGCATGACCCTGGCGGATGAAGGCAGTGTGGATCAGGCGCGGGAGGCGCTGGCCAAACAGGAGGGAGACCAGGATGCGTCACAGCAGCTGGAAGAGGTCTTCCAGGCTGCGGAGAACAATTATTCCCTTCAGAAGAAGGGGTCTCACTATCTGAACTTTTCATTCGACTATTCCTATACCGCCGATCAGCGGCTGGACCTTGCCATTACCAACGGCTCGGTCAGGAACCTTGATGTGGTGCCGTCGGCTACCCACATTTTCACCAATTCCTTTACCTACGACTACGGCCTGCTTGATAACCTGACGGTGGGCACCCGTATTCCGCTGGTGGTCAAGTACGACACCCAGGATGAACTGAACGTTTACGATTTTGGTGACATCTCCTTCACTGGCCGCTGGCAGCCCTTTGCCTATGTGCCCGGCAAGATGTCGACCACCCTGTTCGGAACCCTGACGAGCAAGACCGGCGTCAGCCCCTACGAGATCGATATCAACGAACAACTCTCCACTGGCAGCGGCTATTATTCAATCGGTGGCGGCGCGAGCCTGTCCAAGGTTCTGGATCCGGTAGTGATCTTCGGTTCGGTGAGTGCCACCTATAACCTGCCTGTGGAAGGCCTTCAGCAAGTCCGGGGAGCGCGGCTGCTGACCAACCTCGATCCCGGGTTCGGGGTGTCGGGTTCCGGTGGCTTCGCCTATTCGCTGTCCTACGACATCTCCCTCAGTATTTCGGCTCAGCTCAGCTACACCGACGAGACTGTGCTGAGCTTCTCCAATGGCGACCAGGCGGTGGCGCAGGACCAGATGACCGGTTTTCTGAGCCTGTCCCTGGGCACTCGCGTCAGCGATACCACAATCGTCAACACCAGCCTTGGCATTGGTCTCACCGAGGATGCACCGGACTTTTCCCTGGGGGTATCCCTGCCCATTAACTTCTCCGGCCTCAAAGAGTGATTGGTGTCGTTGACGACTTAAGGGAAGGGAAGGATTTCATGGCACAGCAAAGCCACAACCGTCGGATTCTCGCGGCCCTGATTGCCACGACCATCTCGTGTGGTGCCCAGGCCCAGCTTGCGCAGAACCTGACCATACATCCCAAGGCGCTGGCGCTGGGCAATGCCGTTACCGCCGACCCACCGGGTATCATGGCGATTCACTACAATCCGGCGGGGCTGACCAAGCTGGACGGTCGTCAACTGGAAGTGAATCTGATGAGCATCTACCTGGATATCGATGCGGGTTTCACGGCGCCTGAGGGCTACGAGATTTTCGGCATAGACGGGCTGGAGATTGATCCCCGGACGGGCAAGCAAAGGGACCCGGTTGCCAATACCCGCAGCCATACCAACAATGTGGCGCTGTACCTTCCGGGCTACGGCATTCTGAGGGCGCCGCCGGGGCCGGCTGTTGCGCCATCGGCGGGTATCAGCATCAATCCGCCCGGGTCCAAACTCACCTTCGGGAATGCGTTTTACCTGCCGCTGGCGGCGGGTTTTTATCGGGACAAGGACGATCCGGGCCGGTATCAGCCCCAGGCCACCGCCTTGCAGAGAACGACCTATCTGTCACCAACGGTTGGTTACGAGATCAACGACCAGTGGTCGGTTGGCGCCGGTATTCACCTGTCGCAGATGGGGATCGCCGCGGATCAGTACATGCGGGCGCCCAACATGTTGCTGGGCGTGGCGGAAGTCCTTCAGGATGCCTTTAATTGTGAAAGCGGTGACGAACCGCTGCAGCCATGGCTGGCGCTGTGTGGTGGTAATGTCGGTCCCTGGGACGATATCGGTGCTCTGAGTATCAACGTTCAGGAAACCCTGTCACCCACCTATGCACTAGGGGTGATGTGGGAGCCAACTGATTGGTTCAGCTGGGGGGCGAGCTATACCTCTGAAGCTGAAATGAACATGAAGGGCACCTTCGAAATCCAGTACACCGATGACTGGTCCGGCTTCTGGCAGAGAGTTAACGGATCGGTGCTGGGTGCGATTACCTCGGCGATCCTGAGTCTTCCGTCCGGTGCGCCCAAGGAATCCGGCAACGTCAGTATGGATCTGGTGTATCCCCAGCACTTCCAGACTGGTATCAGTGTTGACGTGCATCCGAAACTGACCCTCAACGCCGACATTGGCTGGACCGATTACAAACAGTGGGACGCCTTTGTTTTCCGGTTTGATCGTAATCTGGAGTTTCTCAATGCGGCCCGGATCCTGTCGCCGGACAATGCCACGCCGAATACCCTGAGGTTGCCCCTGGGTTTCAAGAGCCAGTGGAACTGGGCGTTTGGCATGGAGTTTCATGCGTCTTCCCGTCTGGACCTGCGTGCTGGCGTGGAAATACGGGATTCGGTTATCCCGGATGATCAGCGACAGGTTATGGCGCCATTCGGTGGGGCAAACCTCTACAGCATCGGTATGGGGTACCAGTGGGATAAGGACACCGAAATCGACATGAATCTCAGTTATCTTCATTCGGTGGAGTCGATTCCCGCGGACACCAGCTGTAATCTGAACTGCGACAACATCACCAACATTATCTACAACCCCTATGCAGGCCTGGATGTCAAAACCTCGCTACGGGTTGTGATGGCGGGCCTCAGTTTCCGGACCAAGTTCTGAGTGGTGCCATTGACCAGAGGGTAGTCATTCGCAGTGATTAACGGCTCTTTACGGAAATCAGCCTTGTGCCTTTCTCTGGCAGCAGTTCTCGGAGGCTGCCAGATTGGCGGGTCTACGGTGTCGGAACGGGAAGGTTATTTCACGTGGGTAGACGAGCAGGGCAGGGTTCGATACTCACCGATAACCGGAGCCGAGCAGAAAGACTTGAATCGTGAGTCTGCAGAGGTAGTTGAAGAGGTAGTTGAAGAGGTAGCTGAAGAGCAGCGCGATCCGGAATCCGAGAAACACCCGGTGCAGTCAGATAGTGGGGCGAGCCCGGAGTCAGGACCGCAGGAAAACACCGAGTACACACTCGAAAACTACCCGGATGCCGGCGAGCTTGAAAAAGATGGCTACGTTCGGCCGGGGGAGCGGCAACCCTATTTCACCTGGCGAGACGCCGAGGGCAATGTCCGGGTCAGCTATTACCGGCCGGACATCCGCTCTGATCTTGAGAAAGGGCTGGTGGAGCCACCCGTTCAGATCACCGAAGCCAGCGTTTACCGTGCAGGTCCCGATGGCGCAGGCCACGCTCCGGTAGAGGGCTATGATCCGGACGCCTTTGCCATCCTGGGCATTGAGGCTTCAACAGACGATTTCTTTGCCCGGTTTTCAGCGACCTGTTGCGATTCCATGGATGCCGCCAGTCGACAAGGGTGGCAATCGGGACGGGAGTTTGGCGTTACCCTCTCGGATCGTTCAGCTACATATCCGTTTCTTACCGGAACCAGCCCCTATCAACTGATTGCACTTCCGGACGCGGATAAGCACGGCAGTCTTGTCATACGCCTGCGCTCCTATGCCAAAGACGGGGTGGTGGTGCCCTCCCTGGTGTTTCTCGATGAGAAGATGGCGCCGTTAAGGCTGGTAACAGACCTGGTTATGGATTTTACCCCCGAGAACTGGCACCGGCGCGGCTATCTGGAAGCATGGGTTCCTGCTTTTCCGGGCCAGGGAGAGCGTTGGCTTGTCCTGTTTACCCGAGAGCAGGACCTGGAGGGCCAGACCGTTATAGAGACCCGTGCCGGCCCCGAGAAAATTTCCCACATCAGGCACGGTGAAATTGGCCTGATGCAGGTGGAGGAGTGAGGGTTCAGTCTTCAGGTTTGCTCAGGTCCAGCCACTGCTGGGATAGCCAGTAGTAACTGCCATCGCCCGCAGGGTGGGTGCAGTTGTAGCGGAATCGCCGGCTATTGAAGGCCTCAGGGGCCTTTACTTCCACATTGCCATCAGTCACGTCAAAGTCGATACGTCCCTGACCGGAGGCAAAGCAGGTCAACCGGTTGGCATCAATGGGTTCAACCAGCGGGAAAACCAGGGTGGGCGGATTCTCCGAGATCACCCCGTCCGGCAGCTCGCCGGTATCAACAGGGAAGGCTTTGCTGCGAAGTTTGTTCTCAAGGCTCCCCAACTGTCCGTAGGCGTTTGCCATCGGAAAACGCGGCAATCGGGTTTTCTCGGTTTGTTGGCCGATGGCGCCGGATTGCTGGCCAAAACCGTACCAGCCCCGCTCGGCCACTTTGCGCTCCAGTGCTTCGTCAAACTCGCCGTAAGGGTACGCAAACATGGGTGCAGGCGCCTTCAATTCCCTGGAGAGGGTCCCCTGGGCTGAGTCGAGACTGCTGGTAACCCTGGCTTGCCAGTCACTCTGACTTTCGTTCGGTTTCCGGGCGAGATGCCCATGGTCAGCGCTGTGGTTGGCAATCGTTACGCCCGAACGTTCGGCCAACTCCCGAATCTGATCCCAGGTCATGTAGCCGTTTCGGCCAACGGCTTCTGTATTTACAAAAATCGTGTAGGGATAGGCCTTGTCGGCCAGCAGCGGCGCCGCCGTATGGTAGACGGAGTCGTAGGCGTCATCGAAGGTAATGGCGATGTGATTACCTTGCCCATCGGTACCGGCCAGCGTTGTTTCGGTGCCTTGCTGTAGATCCACAACGTCCAGCTCCAGATCCAAGATCATGTTCAGTTGGCCCTCGAAAAGAGACACAGACGTGCTGGTAGCGGGCGGCGTTGAATCACTGACATGATGATACTGCAGGACAACGAGGTCAGCGCGGGCTGAGATGGCGGTCGCCGTAATCGCGACGAGAAGGGAAAGTTTCAGGAATGCTGTGAGCGGCATATCGTCTCCTGTATTTATCGGCCCTGGCCAGATCGAAAAGGCCGGTCAGATGCTGTGACGGAAGTGGGCTTTCAGTACCGCAAAGGCCTGATTGAGATGCTGAATGGTTTCGGTCTTGCCGCCGCGGTCCGGGTGAGCGTGCATGACCGCCCGGCGGAATCGCTGTTTGACCGTTGGAAAGTCTGTAGGGACAGCCTGAAATCCCAGTACTTCGGCGGCTTCCCTGGCTTCGGATTGCGCCGGTGCCTGGCCTGGAGCACCTGCCCAGAAATCATTCATCATCTGTTGAATGGCTTCCTCCGGCAGACGGTACTGGGAAAGATCCAGATAGAATTGACGAAGTGTGTCGACACTGTCCGGAACCCCTTCGCCACCGACCACCGACTGTGACTCGATCCGGATGCTCAAGGGCGAAATTTTCAGGCTCTCGCCGGTTTCGGATAACTGGTCACGAAGACGGTAGAGCACGTGAAACAACAGAAAATGCACCGGATAGAGTTTTTCCGGTTCGCTGAAAACAACCTGTCCAAGCAGTTCCCAGGGCGGTCTCTGAAGCGCCTTGATCAGCGATAATTCATTCAAGCCCGCCGGTGCCGATCTGAGTTCGTGCTCAACGGCCACCAGCAGGTGCTGAATCTGCTGCTCCAGGCAGTCATCATCATCCACAGTCCTGGGATGAGAAGCATTGATGGGAGAATGGCTGTCTGTCATAGGACTCATGTTAGGGCACTGCGGCCCATCAGGGAAGTGCGGCCACCTGCGGAAGTCCACCCATGAACAGGGCGGTGGAGAACCGGGTCGCCGTTAACGCTTCCGCATCCGCCGACTCCGGGTTGCTGTGGGCGCGCCTTGCCAGCGTCAGGCTGGTCTCGTAGGCGACGCCGAAAAAAGCGGCGCACAGGTACTCGTACTCAATCCGGGGAAGAAGCCCGCGTTCCATCGCCTCGCGAACATCTTCTTCCAGAGATAACATGGCCAGGCCGAGAATATCCGAACCGAACAGTTCCCGAAGTGCCCGGTCATTGCGGTGAGCGAGTTCATACACCAGCGGATCCCGGGCGGTCGCGGTATAGAGGGCCAGGTAGGCGTAGTGGATGAAATCCTCAGGATTGTCGGCTGCCCGCCGCTGTTGGCTGAGATTGTTGTTCAGATTGGTCAGGAAGTCGGTAAGCAAGGCCGCGAAAATATCCTGCTTGCTTGAGAAATAATTGTAGAAGGTGCCGGCTGCAAGACCCGTTCGCCGAACGATGTCGCGGATGGTTGAGTTTTCGTACCCCCGCTCGCGAAAACACTCCCGGGCGGCATGCAGGATTGCCCTGCGGTTCCGGATACGGTTCTGTTCCCGTTTGCCTGTGATCTCTTCACCCGATTGCAACATATCCATGTCGGTATCCTGTCCCTGAATCCATGTGACGCGTATAATCCCACGTCCACTTGCCTTATGAACGTAGTTGGTATGTCCGAAGCAATGATCGCCAGTTCCGAACAGTCTATCAACCCAGAGCGGGAGCGCCGCCAGAAACTGGAATTGAACAAGCTGCAGAAACGTCTGCGCCGCGAAGTCGGGCAGGCGATTGCCGATTTCTCGATGATTGAAGCCGGCGACAAAGTCATGTGCTGCCTCAGCGGCGGCAAAGACTCTTACGCACTGCTCGATATTCTGCTCAACCTGCAGAAGAGCGCCCCGGTTTCGTTTGAGCTGATTGCCGTCAACCTTGATCAGAAACAGCCCGGCTTTCCGGAAGAGGTGTTGCCCGAATATCTGTCCTCCATGGGTATCGAGTATCACATCATCGAGAAGGACACCTACAGCATTGTTAAGGAAAAAGTGCCGGAAGGGAAGACGACCTGCGGCCTGTGTAGCCGTCTACGCCGGGGAATTCTCTATAATTTCGCGGAAGAGCATGGGGTTACCAAGATTGCCCTGGGCCACCACCGGGACGATCTGTTGGAAACCCTGTTCCTGAACATGTTTTACGGCGGCAAGCTGAAGTCCATGCCTCCGGTGCTGCACAGTGACGATGGCCGCAACACGGTTATCCGGCCGCTGGCCTACAGCCGGGAAAAAGACATCGCCCGCTACGCGGGTCTCCGCGAATTCCCCATCATCCCCTGCAACCTGTGTGGTTCCCAGGAGAATCTCCAGCGCCAGGTGATCAAGGATATGTTCCAGAGCTGGGACAAGCAGCATCCCGGACGGTTGGAAACCATGTTCCGGGCCATGTGCAATGTGGAACCCTCGCACCTGGCGGATACCAATCTCTACGATTTCAAGGAAGGCAAGCGCCTCGGTGGCAAGCGCCAGGCCGTACAGACGGCTGAACCCGAGACCGCAACTGACTTCGGTCGCCTGGATGTCCTGAATATCTAGCCGGCTAGTGTCCGGCCAGATGCAGGAAAGGCAGTGTCCAGAGTCCGAACAGGATAAGCAGGCCGCCGGTCACCTTCCGGAACAGTTGATGGCTCTGTAAACCCCGGATCCAGTTGGCCGCGAAACCCGTGGCCAACATGGAGGGAAGCGTGCCGAGCCCGAAAAACAGCATGGTCAGCGCGGCCGAGCCCACTGTCGGTTGCAATGCTGCCCAACCGAGCGTGCTGTATACCAGTCCGCAGGGCAGCCAGCCCCAGAGCGCTCCAAGAGCAAGTGCCTGTCCGCCGTGATTCACGGGCAGGAAGCGGCGGGTCAGCGGGGAGAGGCGCGCCCAGATTGGAGCACCCACCCGCTCAACGTAGCGAATTCCCTGCCACCACTGGCCCATGGACAAACCCATGAAGATCAACAGCAGCCCTGCCAGGGTCCGAAGCACCAGGCCGGCAGAGGCCCACTGGCTGGCGGCCGAGGTACTGGCCAGCGCAACCAGTGTTGCGATCAGGACATAGCTGCCGATGCGCCCGAAGTTGAAGGCCAGAAGCATTACCGTTTGCCGGAACCGGAACCCCCGGCCCACAGGCAGGGCCATGGAGAGGGAAGCGCTGATGCCGCCGCACATGCCGAGGCAGTGCGTGCTGCCTAGCAATCCGATCAGGAAGGCGCTCGGGTAACTGAGGTAGAGTTCCGGATTCATCCTTTTTGGGACTTATCCTCACCCGTATCAGCGGTATCGCTGACTTCAGCTGTTTGCTCCGGGGTTGGCTCCCCGGCAGCCGGTTTGTCGGTGCGAGCGTCGTCCGGGATCATATCCTTGTCGTCATCGTAAAGTATCCGATGCGCCGGGCCTTCGAGATCATCGTACTGACCGTTCTTGACCGACCATGTGAACAGGGCGACGCCTACCGCCACCAGTATGAGCATCACCGGGACCAGAAACATGACGATTTGCACGGTGCAACCTCGCAGAAAAGATTAGAAGTTCACGGTATCAGGACAACGCCTGGGCGCCAACCGCGAGATTGTCCTGACTCTTCCGACTCGGTGCCTTGCCAAGCCGCAGCGCATTCAGAACGACCACCAGAGAGCTGAGAGACATGCCAATTGCTGCCAGCCAGGGTGGGACCATTCCGGCCGCGGCCAGGGGAAGCGCCAGCACATTGTATATGAGAGCCCACCATAGATTCTGGCGGATGATGCGCTGGGTCTGGCGACTGGTTTTAAGGGCTTCGACCAATTGCAGCAATTGACCATTCAGCAGTACTGCATCAGCTTTCAGTTGGGTCAGGTCGGCAGCCGTGCCCATGGCCACCGAAATTCCGGCGCCAGCCATAGAGGGCAGATCGTTCAGACCGTCGCCCACCATCATAATTTGCCGGCCCTCGGCTTGCAGCTTCTCCAGCACAGCCAGTTTATCTTCTGGGGAGGCTTGTCCGATAGCCTCGTCAATGCCCAGTATGTCTGCCACCTGGTTTACATGCCCGGAACGGTCGCCACTGAGGAGCAGGGTGCGAATGCCGGAATCCTGAAGAGCTTTGATGGCTGCCCGGGCATCGTCACGGGGCTGGTCGTCGAGCCTGAAACAGGCCAGCCACTCGTGGTCAGAGGCCAGCCAGATTTCCATACCCTGATGCGGATCCTTTTGTGGCGCTGGCGCGGTGGTATGTTGTTCGACAAACCCCCTGTGGCCGATGAACAGCTGCAGGTCTCCCAGCCGGCCTGAAAGCCCACCGCCAATGTGATTTTTCACATGTTCGACCGCAGCAGTGGTTCGACGGTGAAATACTTTGGCTATGGGGTGCTCGGAGTATTTCTCCAGGCCCGCGGCAAGCTTGAGGCAAGTCTGCTCATCCATGCTGCCAACGATTGTGGTGCCGGCCAGGCTGAGCTCGCCCCGTGTGAGTGTCCCGGTTTTATCGAAGACCACGGTGTCAATCGTGTTCATTGATTCAAGGGTATGCCCCCGAGTCGGGAGAAAACCAAGCCGCCGGAGCCTGACTGTTGCCGAGGTAATGGCAGTCGGTGTCGCCAGGGAGAGCGCGCAGGGACACGTCACCACCAGAACAGAAAGTGTGATGTCGAAGGCGTTGTCGGCACCGGCCAGCCACCAGCCTATCCAGACAACTGGTGCCAGAATCAGAACCCGCCCGACGAATTTTCCGGCCATCCTGTCGGCCATCATTGCAACGCGCGGTTTTTCCGACTGCACGCGGTCCAGCACTCGCAGAATGCCTGAGAGCCGTGTCTGGGTGCCGGCCTTGACCACCCTGACATCGAGCGGATTTTCCCCGTTTACGCTCCCGGCGTGGACAGTATCCCCGGGATGGCGGGTTTCAGGGAGGTATTCCCCGGTTAAGGCTGCTTCGTTCAGGGTTGATTCTCCCCGCACAATCTCGCCATCGACGGGCAGGGTTTCGCCGGGGCGCACACGAACGATATCGCCTGGCCGGATCTTATGGGCAGGGATAATGTCGGTAGTATCGCCCTGGACCAGTGTGGCGACGGTCGGCTGAAACCCTGCAAGCGCATTGCCTGTCAGGCCTGCCCGGTAGCGGGCCTGAACTTCAATGTAGCGCCCGAGCAGGAGGAAAAAGGTGAACATGCAAACGGACTCAAAGTACACTTCCTCGCCGCCAAAGACGGTTACCCACGCGCTGGCGAGGTAGGCGAGTCCGATGGCAATGGCAACCGGCACATCCATGGTCAGATGCCGGCTGCGGATATCCCGTTGGGCATTGCGGAAAAAAGGTGCAGCGCTGAAGAGCACCACGGGGGTAGCGACCAGAAGGCTGAACCAGCGAAAGAAGCTGACGAACTCGGGCGACAGCTCGCTGACCAGTTCGAAATAAAGGGGAAACGCCAGCATCATGCTCTGGAACGAACCGATTCCGGCAATGGCGAGGCGGATGAGCATGGACCGATGCTCGGCCTTGAGCGCCTGTTCCGCCTCGTCTGCCTGGTAGGGGCGGGCGGTGTAGCCGAGCTCGTGGATCGCGATCAGCAGGTCACTCAGCCGAACCTGATCCGGGGACCACACCAAGCGCGCACGTTGGGTGGTATGGTTTACCGAGAAGGAGTCGACACCGGGCTGCTGCTTCATATGGTTTTCAAGCAGCCAGATACAGGCGGCACAGGTGATGCCACCAATCAGCAGTTGCGCTTCCTGTGCGCCTTTTACCGGTGCAACAAACGACTCCTGAACCAGAGGGTGATCAAGCTCTCTGATTCGGTTCAGTTCCGCCGGGGTCAGCTGCTTTGGGGTAACGGCCGGTTTGGTCCGGAAATCATAGAACCCGGCGAGACCCTCGCTGCGAATGGTCTGGCACACCGCTTTGCAGCCCTGGCAGCAGAAGTGACGGGTAGAACCTTCGAGCTCGAGGGTGATGGGCGGCTCACCGTCCGCTGGCTCACCGCAGTGAAAGCAATCCAGCCTGGTCAACCTTGGGCAGACCCCCCGGCCTTGACTGTAATTCCGTCTTCAGCTGGCAGCCAGGCTTCGCCTTTTAATCGCCACTCGTTAGCTGGACCCCGTAGATCGTAGTACCAGCGGCCGTCTATGTCATTGAGGAGCTTACCGGCAAAGCGCCCTGGAGCGATTTGCTGGAATTGAACAGTGCGATCCTTGTCGGAAAGCGTTGGATGGAACAGGTTCAGGATCAGATACGGGAAATCCGCCGGACCCTCAACGGTGTTCAGGTTGACGGTGATATTTTTGCTCTGGAAATCAATCTGGGCCTCCATACCGAGATCTTCCGCCTTCTGGTCTCTTGCTATGGACATGTTAATTCCGCGCCCTTCTTTGGACCAGTCGTCGGTGACCATCGCATTTTCTGTGCTGACAGCGATAGTGATGGCAACGGCGCAGTAAATGATGGACGCCCCCGGAAAAATCAGCAGGAACCAGAACCAGGGTTGGCGGTACCAGGGTGCTACGGGTGTTTCAGTAGTCATAAATCAATGTCTCATTCAAACGGTCAGTGCTGCACGATCGACGATCAGCGCGTTGGACCGACAAATCGGCTTTCAGTTTCAAGGCTCAGCGAAGAATCGGTCTCGGATTGTGCCCTGAACAGGATATCGTTATTGGATTCGGTGATGGATTCCGGCGGCACGTCGACTACGGTCGGCAGTGAGCGGTTTTCACCACTTTCAACGGTTACCGAAGTGTCCGTCAGGATCCGGATCCCCTCCAGGCCAGTCACTGACAGAGTGAAGGTTTGGGGAACTTCGGTCATGTTGGCGATTTTTAGGGTGTAGGAGTTCTCAATCCGCCCCTCGCCATTGAAACTGTAAAGAGCACCGCGATCCCGAAGAGCATCCATCTGGGCTGGCACACGGGTGGCGATGGTGAAGATAATCGCGGCAATCATCAGTGACAGCACCGCGCCATAACCGAAGGTTCTTGGTCGCAGGAGTTTGGAGGTCTTGCCTTCAAGTTCATTCTCCGTGGTGTAACGGATCAGCCCCCTCGGGTAATTCATCTTGTCCATGATCTCGTCACAGGCATCAATGCACAGCGCACAGCCGATACATTCGTACTGAAGGCCGTCCCGGATATCAATGCCCGTAGGACATACCTGAACACACTGGCCGCAGTCGATACAGTCGCCCAGACCGGCCTCGGCCGGATCCACGCCTTTTTTGCGGCCGCCCCTGGGCTCGCCACGATTCGGATCGTAGGAAACCACGCGAGTGTCGGGGTCAAACATCACCGACTGGAAGCGGGCATATGGGCACATGTAGAGGCAGACCTGCTCCCGCATCCAGCCCGCATTCAGGTAAGTGGCAACGGTGAAAAAACCAACCCAGAAGTAGGCCCAGCCATTTGCCTGTAATGTGAAAAGGTCGCCCAGCAGCTCGCGAATAGGGTAGAAGTAGCCAACAAAGGTCAGGCCGGTGGCAAGGGCAATCAACAGCCAGACGGCGTGTTTGGCGGACTTTTTGACCAGTTTCCCGGCTGATCGGGGAGATTTGTCCAGCTTCATGCGCTTGTTACGGCTGCCCTCGATCCGTTCCTCGACCCACATGAAGATAAAGGTCCAGACGGTTTGCGGGCAGGTATAGCCGCACCAGACCCGGCCGAACAGAGTTGTGACGAAGAACAGACCGAAGGCGGCGATAATCAGCGTGCCCGAAAGCAGAATAAAGTCCTTGGGAAAGAAGGTAACGCCGAAGAGGTGAAATTCGCGGGCTGGCAGATTGAAATAAATCAGTGGTTGCCCGTCAAGCGTAATCCAGACAAACAGGAAATACATGCCCATCAACATGGTCAGGCTGACATTCCGGATTCGCTGAAAGGAGCCTTTAACTTCCTTTACGTAAATTTTCTTGCGGCTGGCGTAGAGTTCGACGGTTCCGGATTTATTGTTGTCGCCGGAGGGATCAGAGGATGGGTCAACCTGTTTGACCGGGATCTCACTGCTCATCGTTACCTCCAGAAAAACTGTAATGCGGGACAACAGGCCCTGGGACTGCTGATCTTTTCAAGCCTGTGCCCGCAGGGCAGACACAGGGTTGAAAAGACCGGTCCGGGGCAACCCCCGGCCGGGTGACTCAGTTAGACAGGCTGTATACGTAAGCTGCCAGAATCTGAATCTGATCCTCTGAGAGGCGACCCTGCTGAGCGGGCATCTGATTCTGACGGCCATTCATCACGGTTTCCTTGATCCACTCGTAGTTGGATCCGTACAGCCAGGTGTTGTCCGTCAGGTTGGGGGCGCCCATGGCCTCCATGCCTTTGCCCTCGGGGCCATGACAGGCCACACAGGCCTGAGCGAAAACTTGTTCGCCTGCTTTGGCAGCTTCGGCGTCTTTTTCCCGACCGCTGAAGCTCAGAACATAGTTCACAACCTGATCCACCTGCTCGTTGGTCATGCCGGGCATGGTGCCCTTGGCCGGCATATTACCCATACGGCCATTGTGCAAGGTTTCCAGGATTGCTTCCGGTGTTCCGCCCCACAGCCAATCGTCGTCGGTCAGGTTGGGGAAGCCAACCTGGCCACGAGCGGCAGAGCCGTGGCAAACCGCACAGTTGTTGGCGAACAGACGCTGGCCTATTTTCATGGCATCGCTGTTCTCGGCCAGTTCGGGAACCGGAGTCTCACCGTACTGGGCGTATATCGGGCCGTATTTTTCCTCGGCCTCGGCGACCTCTGCTTCCCACTGATTAGTGGAAGTCCAGCCAAGCAGACCCTTATAGTTGCCCAGTCCCGGGTAGAGGGCCAGGTAACCGAGGGCGAAAACACAAGTGGCCAGGAACAGGTAAAACCACCACTTTGGCAGTGGGTTATCGTATTCCTCAATGCCATCAAAGGAATGGCCCATGGTGCGGTCGGTTTCGGTATCGGTTGTCTGGCTCTTGCGGGTTGCCCAAAGCAGCCACCAGCAGCCGAACACGGTACCGAGCACGATCACACTGATCCAGATGCTCCAAAAGGTACTCATTCTTTTTTCTCCGTTTTTTCCTGTTCGAGCGTACGCTTTTCCACGTCGTCATCGTCGAAGGGCAGGTGAGCTGCCTCGTCGTTGGCCTTCCTGCGGTGGGCGCTGTAGGCCCACCAGACGATTCCCAGGAAAACCGCCATTACCAGAAGTGTGTGAATGCCGCGTAACTCATTAATATCCATGGTTCACCGTCTGTCTGAAATCACAGTACCCAGCTGTTGCAGGTACGCGACCAGCGCTTCGATTTCGAATTTACCTTCCACCTGAGCGGCTGCTTCGGCAATCTGCTCGTCGGTGTAGGGCACGCCCAGAGTCTGAAGTGTCTCCAGCTTGGCAGCGGTCTTGCTGTGGTCGACCTTGTCTTCAAACAGCCAAGGGAATGCCGGCATGTTGGATTCAGGCACTACGCTGCGCGGGTCGTACAGATGCTGGCGCTGCCAGGCATCGGAGTAGCGTCCGCCAACACGGGCCAGATCCGGACCGGTGCGCTTGGAGCCCCACAGGAACGGGCGGTCATAAACAAACTCGCCCGCAACGGAGTAGTGGCCATACCGCTCGGTTTCCGCCCGGAACGGGCGGATCTGTTGGGTATGGCACACATGGCAGCCTTCGCGGATGTAGATGTCCCGGCCTTCCAGTTCGAGCGCTGACAGGGGCTCAAGCCCCTCTACCGGCTCGTTAACGTCTTTCTGGAAAAACAGAGGCACTACTTCGGCCAGAAAGCCGCCACTGATGGTCAGGATGATCAGTACGATCATCAGACCAATATTTTTTTCGACAATTTCGTGTTTCATCTGATCTCTCTCCCGTTACGCCGGCTGAGTTGCCGCGTTATCTTGCGCAACCGCATCTTTCTGACGCACGGTCATGTACACGTTGTAAGCCATGATCAGCATGCCTGACAGGAAGATGACGCCGCCGAGGAACCGGACGAAGTAGCCAGCGTAGGATGCCTCAAGAGATTCAACGAAGCTGTAGGTCAGCGTGCCGTCTTCGTTAACCGCACGCCACATCAGGCCCTGCATGATGCCGTTAACCCACATTGCAACGATGTACAGTACGGTGCCCACAGTGGCGAGCCAGAAGTGCACGTTGATCATCGCTGTGCTGTACATGCCCTGGAGTCCCCAAAGCTTCGGTACCAGGTGATAAACCGCGCCGATACTGATCATGGCTACCCAGCCCAGAGCACCGGAGTGAACGTGGCCGATGGTCCAGTCAGTGTTGTGGGAGAGTGCGTTCACGGTCTTGATGGACATCATCGGACCTTCGAAGGTGGACATGCCGTAGAACGACAGGGAAACCACCAGGAAGCGCAGAATCGGGTCAGTGCGCAGTTTGTGCCATGCGCCTGACAGAGTCATCATGCCGTTGATCATGCCACCCCAAGAAGGTGCGAGCAGAATCAGGGACATCACCATGCCGGCTGTCTGTGCCCAGTCCGGCAGGGCGGAGTAGTGCAGGTGGTGGCCGCCGGCCCATACATAGGTTGCGATCAGGGCCCAGAAGTGAACGATCGACAGGCGATAGGAGTAGACCGGACGATTGGCCTGCTTGGGAACGAAGTAGTACATCATGCCCAGGAAACCTGCGGTCAGGAAGAAGCCTACTGCGTTATGTCCATACCACCACTGCATCATGGCGTCGGTAACGCCCGCATAGGCAGAGTAGGACTTGAACGCACCGGCTGGCAGCGCCATGTTATTCCCGATATGAAGCACTGCAACGGTCAGGATAAAGGCGCCATAGAACCAGTTAGCCACATAGATATGCGGTGTGGCCCGTTTCATGATGGTTCCGAAGAACACCAGAGCGTACGTCACCCAGACGACCGCAATGGCGATATCGATCGGCCACTCCAGTTCGGCGTATTCCTTTGAAGTGGTAAGGCCCAATGGCAGGGTAATGGCTGCCGCGACAATGATCGCCGTCCAGCCCCAGAAAGTGAACGCAGCCAGGCTATCCGAAATCAGTCGAGCCTGGCACGTGCGCTGAACGACATAATAGGAGGTAGCAAACAGGGCACTTCCACCAAAGCCGAAAATAACGGCGTTGGTATGCAGCGGCCGGAGACGGCCGAAGTGGGTAAAGGGCAGGTCGAGGTTGAGGGACGGCCAGACCAGCTGTGCTGCGATCAGCACACCCAGCGCCATACCTACAATACCCCATACCACTGTCATGATGGCGAATTGTCTCACCACCTTGTAGTTGTATGTCAGGTTTGCATTTACTGTGCTCATAGCCTTACCAATGGGTTTAAAGTGGGGAAATATGCGGGCGCAAGTATGGAGAAACGATTAGCTGTTTGCAATGACTCAGGTCAACTCCTGACATCCGTCAAATGCGCCGAAATCAGCAACATGGCTTCCTTTTCAGTGCCGTTTTTGGAGTTGTTTCAGCGCAGGGAATGTGTGTTGCCTGAGTGCAATGATAGTCGCTTAATTGGATGAGGTGAATTCTGTGAAGTTGATTAAGACCAAAGGCTATGAAAGTAATCCGGAAGTTGTACTGATTCTGGCTCACGGCGCCGGGGCGCCGGCTGATTCTGCCTTTATGGAGGAGCTTTCTCTGGCCCTCAGCCGGGAAGGCATCGTAACCGTCCGTTTCGAATTCCCCTACATGCAGAAGCGACGAGCCGACGGCCGAAAGCGCCCGCCGGATCGGGAGCCGGCATTGCTTGAGCATTTCTCCAGTGTGGTTGATGCGGTTCGCGCCGAGCTTGGGGCGGAGTGCAAGGTTCTGGTGGGCGGCAAGTCCATGGGTGGGCGCATGGCAAGCATCCTGGCCAGCCAGCGCAATGGGATCGATGGCGTTACGTGCTTTGGCTACCCTTTCCACCCACCGGGTAAGCTGGACCGGTGGCGCACCGGCCACTTTCAGGAATTGAAATCGCCCATGCTGGTCCTGCAGGGAACAAGGGATCCATTTGGCAAGCCCGCCGAAATGGTCGGCCATGAAAAGGAGCTCGAAGCGATCCGGCTACACTGGCTGGAGGGTGGCAATCATGATTTCCAGCCGCTGAAAAGCCAACCTCATACCCAAAGCGAACTGGTCGCCGAAGCTGCCCGAGAAACCCGGGCCTTTATAAATCAGGAGCTGGTGACCTGACGGTTACTCCACTTCACTGGTCTCAGAGAGCAGGGCACGGTTGCGGCCCTCACTCTTTGCCCGGTACAGGGCTTCATCCGCTCGCTCAAATAGCTGGCTCTGATCTTCGCCGGGGCCAAGAGAGGCGATCCCGGCGCTCAGGGTCATTCTCACCTCGGTGCCGTCCGGCGCCAGTACCGGCGTGTTCGCAATGTCCGCAAGCAGTGCCGAGCAGACCTTTCGGGCTCCAGTGGCGCTGGTGCCTGGTAGCAAAAGCGCGAACTCCTCCCCGCCAAACCGGATCGCGACATCCCTGGGGCGTTTTACGTGGCGGGTCAGTATTTCGGCAATAAATTGAAGGCAGGTGTCCCCAAAACCGTGGCCCCAGGTATCGTTGATGTTCTTGAAATGGTCAGCGTCTACCAGGGCCAGTGTCAGTGGGTGTCCCGTGCGGCGGGCTTCCGCGCACAGCTCCGGGAAAATGTTGTCCAGATGCCTCCGGTTATGCAAGCCGGTGAGTGCGTCGTTGAGGCTCATGGTTGACAGTTTTCGATTTGCCTTCTCCAGTTCTCGCATGGTGTTTCGCAACTGGGCAGTGCGCTCGTGCACCTTGAATTCCAGCTCCGTCCTTGCACTGTGCTCCACGTCCAGCAGCTTCTGGCTGAGCAGGCGCCACCGCTGCACCATGGCATAGTTCAGCAGAATGACCTGTCCACCCACCGCCGATTGCATCAGGGCTTCCCGCGCCAGGAAGTCGGTCAGATAGCCGAAGGCCGCCAGGGCGTATATCAGGCCACCAACCAGCATGATCAACCAGGCCAGCAAATACCACATGGCAGGCTGATACCCTTGCTGCCATCGAATTGCTGCAATCATGAACAGGCTTGAAATGACAGTCAGCGCCAGGACGGTGTTAAGCAGAATCGTCTTGTTGTAAGGCAGGATCAGGGCCAGGGCCAGAAATCCGATGCAAAACCAGGCCTGACCCTTGAGGACGGTCTCAGGGATTGTTCCTTTATCAATTTCCAGGAACGAGCGGCCAAAAAGTATCATGGCCAGGGCGCAAAGTGACAACGACAGGGGGATGGAGGTATTGGCAAAGCTGGCGTTGTCCGGCCAGAAATACTGGTTGGCGAAGCCGCCCATGGCGAACAGGAAAAGCCCGAGCGCTGCCAGGTAAAAGGCGTTGTAGAAGTAATAGCCGGTTCCGGAGCTGAAGAAGAGCAGCAGGTTGAAGACGGCAAAGACCAGAAGCGCCCCGTAGAAGAGTCCGTGGGTAAGGGTCAGGTGATTGCTGCCTGAAATGACTTCGGCAGCCGTCTCGAAACTGAGTGGCACGTTCAGGGCGCCATTGCTGTGAACACGGAGGGTTAAAGAGCGGGTCTCACCGCCGTCCAGCGTGACGGGAAGCAGGAAATACCGGTAATCCACCGCCCGTGATGCAAAAGGTCGTTGATCTCCGGTAGCAATCGTCTCTGTAGTATCATTCGCCGTTTGCCAGAAAGTGACCTCGTCAAGCAGGGGGTAATTGAGCTTCAGATACCAGACAGCGCGCTCGGTCCCGGAATTCCTGACGTCCAGATGGACCCAGTACACGGAGCTGGTGTGACTGAAAACCAGGTCCCGCCCGTGTGCCGGTTTCCATTCAATATCGACGGGTAGCTGGTCCGGCGCCGTTGCGTCATGGCCGGGTGCGCCGGGAGGGGCGCTGTAATAACAGACGTATTGCATAAGGGATGCGCGGGCTGCACTATCGGTTGCCTCCAGGGTCGGGCATCCCGCCAGGACGGATCCGGTATCTGGCAGTGCCAAGGCCGGGATCAGCGATAGGCTGATAATGGCAATCAAGCGCAAAACGGACGACATTCAAGACTTCCCGCGGTTATCAGAGCGGGAAGTGTAGCCAGAGAAGACAATCTACGCTGTTAAACAGATTCAACTTTTACGGGTTGGTCTCCAGACCTTATTTCGGATAGTGCATGGAACAGATTCTCGTGTTTTGTCGGCCCGGCTTTGAAACCGAAGCCGGCCGTGAAATAACCGACTCCGCCGCGGAACGGGGTATCTTCGGCTATTTCGAGCCTGTTAAAGATCAGGGGCTGGTGCGTTTCTACCCGGCTGCGCCTGAAACTCCGGATGATCTGATGGCGCGCGTCGCCCTCGATGATCTGGTTTTCGTCCGTGACTGGATGGTGGTGCTGGGGGAATTCAGTCTCCCGGAAGCGGACCGTGTTGGTGCCGTAATAGAAGGGCTCAGGGGCCTCGGGCGCGGTTACCCCGGTTGCGCGCGGCTGGAAGTCCGGTTGCCGGAAAATAACGCGGATGGTGATCTTGGTAACTTTGCCCGAAAGTGGGTATCGCCTCTCTCCCGTGGCTTGCGAGGAGCTGGCCTGCTCAAGGCCGACCAGAATGCTTCGGCCCCGGCCCGCCTCGAGGTGTTCCTGCCGGATTTCGCCTCGGTGGTTGTCGGTTTCAGTCTGGCGGATAACCGCGCCCGGTATGTCGGTGGTATACCGCGACTTCGGTTGCCAGCTTCAGCGCCCAGCCGGTCCGCCCTGAAACTTGAGGAAGCCTGGAAGGTCTTTCTACCACCTGATCAGGAACTGGACTACCTTGGTGGCGGCAAAAAAGCCGCTGATCTGGGAGCCGCCCCCGGAGGCTGGACCTGGCAGCTGGTGCACCAGGGCATGATGGTAACCGCTGTCGACAACGGCCCCATGAACCCTGAGCTGATGGCGTCGGGGCAGGTGGAGCATGTGGAAGCGGATGGCTACGGCTGGCGCCCCAAAAGGGGTATCGACTGGATGGTCTGCGATATTGTGGATCAGCCCCGGAAAACGGCGAAGCTGGCTGTAACCTGGCTCGGTGAGGGGCTTTGTCGTTACACGGTCTTCAATCTCAAGTTGCCGATGAAGAAACGGTACGATGAGTGGTTGATCTGTCGGGATATACTCGTGAATGGCCTGAGTGCGGCGGGCATCGGCTTTCGTCTTAAGGCCCGCCACTTGTATCATGACAGAGAGGAGATCACCTGCTTCATTGAGCGGACTGGCTAGAAGGCGCTTTGCTCGAGCACGGTGATGTGTTCTTCTTCGTCCATCATGGGGATGAGCTCCAGCATGAGCTCGCGGCGTTCATCGGAGTGAAACCAGCGGTCCCAATCCGCTTCGGATCGCCAATTGGCCAGGGTAAACCGGTGATTGGGGTCATGGCTGTCTGCCAGGGTTTCTCCGGAAATAAAGCCGGGCGCACTCACAGCCTGCTGCAGAACCTTACGGGAACGTTCTTCGTAAGCTGCTTCCAGGGTTTCAGCAATATGACGTTCAATCAGAACCCGGATCATGACAAACCTCCAAGTGTTTTAACTGTTATAAACAATAATTTAGCAGGTTTTTACGAAAAATCAGGTTCAATGACAGGAGATGTAGTGTGAGTGCAATCGAATACGATGCAGAGCTGGATGCCCGGGGCCTGTTCTGCCCGGAACCAGTCATGATGCTGCATAACCGTATTAACGATGTTCAACCCGGTGGCGTGTTGCGGGTTGTGGCCACCGACCCCTCTACCACCCGGGATATCCCGCGTTTCTGCCAGTTTCTCGGCCACGAACTCGTCCATCAGGCCGAATCCGACGATCTGTTCATCTACCTGATACGCAGGGGGGAGTAGCCCCTCTGCTATACCTCCGAGTCCAGTTTCTGGAGGTGGCCGAGGAATTCCTCCCGATCCATTTCTCCGAGCACCCTGTGCTGGGGCAGCTCCTGGCCGTTACCGCGATAGAACAGAATAGCCGGGGGGCCGAAGAGGCCGAGTTCGTCCAGCATTGCCTGCTGTTCAGGGGTGTTGTCGGTCATATCGATCTGCAGCAGGGTGTAGGGGCTAAGCGCCTGGATTACATCCGGCTTGCTGAAAACATTGCGTTCCATAACCTTGCAGGAGATGCACCAGTCGGCGTAGAAGTCCAGCAGAACGGGCCGTCCCTGTTCGCGGGCCTGTTGGAGCATCGCCTCGATTTCACCGGGCTGTTTCACGCGCACAAAATCCGCGTGCTGGACACCGGCATTGCCGGCCCCGCCGAATGACGCGGAGGCGACTGTAAAGGGCGCTAGAGGTTTCAGCGGGTCATTGGCCCCGGCCACAGCACCGGCAAGCAGAGCCAGGCCATAGGCGAAAAGAACCAGCCCCAGCCCCTTCCGGGTCCGTTCCCAGCCGGCCCTGGCAGTATCAAAGGCGCCAAGCTGCACGCCGGTTATGGCGATAAGAAGGCCCCAGAGCGTCAGTGCCAGCCAGCCAGGTACCAGTCGCTCCACCAGCCAGATCGCCACGGCCAGCAGCATCACACCATAGAAGTGCTTCACTGCGGTCATCCAGTGGCCGGTAGTCGGCAGCAATTTTCGCCCCCCGACCGCCACAAGAATCAGCGGAATGCCCATGCCAAGGCCGAGCGCAAACAGCGCCACCCCGCCGATCACGGCGTCCTGGGTTGTGGAGATATACAGCAGGCTGCCGGCCAGAGGCGCCGAGACACAGGGCGAGACGATCAGGGCCGACAGGGCGCCGATGCCGAATATGCTGAATACCCGGCTGCCGGTGAGCCGGTGACTGGCATCATTGAGGGGCTCACGAATGAAGCGTGGCAGCTGGATCTCGAAGAGATCGAACATGGACAGGGCAAAGACGACGAACAGCAGGGCAAAGACGCTCAAAACCCAGGGAGATTGCAGTTGTGCCTGCAAATTAAAGCTGGCTCCGAGCAGACCCGTCAGCACGCCGGCCGCTGCATAGGTCAGTGCCATGCCCAGAACATAGCTACCCGACAGGAGCAGGGCATGGCTGGTTGTCCGGGTGTTCCTGCCAGAAACCAGCGATGAAATAATCGGAACCATCGGCAGTACGCAGGGGGTGAAGGTTAACCCCAGCCCCAGCAGCAGAAACACGCCTGCAATGACGAGCGTCGATTGCTGTGCAAGAAAGCCTGCAAGTCCGGTGGCGGTTTCAGTGTCCACGGGTGCGCTGCCGCCCCCCGAAAAACCCGCTGCTGAAGCTGTTGGCGAGCCGGAGCCACCGCTACCCTGATAGAAAAGTACATCCCGGGTCTGGGGCGGGTAGCACAGCCCCGCCTTTGCGCAGCCCTGATAGGTTACCTGCAGTTCTGCCTCCCGGACGCCGGCTGGAAGCGAGATCGGAACACGGGCTTCAATCGGATCAAAAAAGACCGTGGTCTTGCCGAAGAATTCGTCTTCGGTCACCGTTCCCGGCGCCGAAAACGCGGGTTCCCCAAGTCCGACATCGGGATTGGTGGCGGTAATGCTGACACGTTCGCGATAAAGATAGTGTCCGGGTGTGATATCCCAGGTGAGAACCACCGTGTCTGCGTCGGTGGTGAAACTGAAGGGCAGAGCTTCGTCGACCGGGAGGAAATCATTACCCTGGCCGCCAAACAGGGAACTCCCGTTGCCGCCGAGGGCCCAGGCAGAAGGGGAGGCCAAAAGCATCAGGGCGAGTGCCAGGAACAGGTTCAACGGATTCACCCATTGGCATTTCATCTTCTTTACTGCAGCGAAAGCCATCATTGATTGTAAGATTTCCCGGTTAGTGTCTGTTTGATCAGAGTCTCTAAAAGTCGGATTGTTACAGCATTACAGCCGCCGGTTCACGCCAGCAGTGGACACGAGGGGATGGGCAAAGTTCCCTCTGGTATTGGGGGCGGTAAAGTCGCACAATAGCCACCCAATGAATCACAGTCCAAATGATCTTATCATGCTGTTTAATGACCAGTTCCGGGAAGCATACCGGACAGTTCTGGTCAAAGGCAGCGATGAACCTGAATACTTGCCTGCGAGCGGGCCGGAAGGTCTCGCACAGGTCGTCTTTGCTCATGGTTATTATGCCAGCGCTTTGCATGAAATAAGCCACTGGTGTATTGCTGGTGAGTACCGGCGCACACTTCACGACTATGCTTACTGGTACTGTCCGGATGGCCGTACACTGCAGCAGCAACAGGCTTTCGAGCAGGTTGAGGTCAAGCCCCAGGCCATTGAATGGTTGTTTGCGGTGGCTGCAGGTTTCCGTTTTCACATCAGCGTGGATAACCTCTCGGGAGCTGGCGCCGCCAATGAAGAGCGGTTCCGTCACAATGTGCGGATCCAGGCGGGCGAGTATCTGGACCGGGGGTTGCCGCCCCGGGCACAGGCGTTTTTCGATACGCTGGCAACATTTTACGGTACCGGAGAAATCCTTGAAGAGCGCTGGCAAGAAGATGCCCGGCGCATCGCTCCGTTATATTCTGAATCAGGACATTCCAGGAAAACTGAGACTCTATGACATCTGACCCAAAACACACCGGCGACCTGAGATTCAGCGATCTGAACCTCGACAAGCGCTTGCTGGATGCCATCACGGCTATCGGTTTTGAATATTGCACACCCATCCAGGCGGAAACACTGCCCTGGACGCTGGCCTGTGAGGATCTGATTGGCCAGGCCCAGACCGGCACCGGAAAAACCGCAGCGTTTCTGATTACGGCGATTCAAAGCCTTCTGGAGACGCCGATTCCCGAAACAGACCGGTTTGCGTCAGAGCCGCGGGTGCTGGCCCTGGCACCGACACGTGAGTTGGCCATGCAGATCGCCAAGGACGCAGAGCAGTTGTGCCAGCATACCGGCCATAATGTGGTGACGGTTGTGGGCGGCATGAACTATGACAAGCAGCGGGACCAGTTGCAGAACGAGATCGTCGATATTCTCGTGGCGACTCCGGGGCGCCTGATCGATTTTCTCGGCTCCCAGGACGTATTTCTGGACCAGCTCGACATCCTGATTCTTGATGAAGCTGATCGTATGCTGGACATGGGCTTCATTCCGGACGTGAAGCGCATTATCCGCAAGTGCACACCCAAGGATGAGCGCCAGACACTCCTGTTCAGCGCCACCTTCAACCAGGACGTGCTGAATCTTGCCTCCATGTGGACGAGTAATGCAGAGTTCGTGGAGATAGAACCGGAACAGAAAACGGCGGAACGGGTTGAGCAGACGGTGTACCTGGTGGGCGACGATGAAAAACTTCCGGTGCTGGTCAATTTTCTCAAGCGTCCGGAAGTGGAAAAGGCGCTGGTGTTTGCCAACCGCCGGGATCAGTGCCGTGACCTGGAAGAGGATCTGAGGAACCAGGGGGTCAAAGTTGCCCTGATGTCAGGCGAAATAGCCCAGAACAAGCGCCTCAAAACCCTGGACCAGTTCAAAAAAGGCAGCATCCAGGTCCTGGTGGCCACCGATGTGGCTGGCCGTGGTATTCACGTCAACGGCGTCACCCACGTTTTCAACTACAATCTGCCTGATAATGCCGAAGATTATGTGCACCGGATTGGCCGCACAGGCAGGGCTGGCAAACACGGGGTTTCCATCAGTTTTGCCGGTGAGGATGACTCGTTCGCGCTTCCCGCCATCGAAACCTACATCAGCCAGAAGCTGAAGACTGCCGTGCCCGATGAGGCGCTCATGGCGCCGATGGACAACCCGCCGATTACCCGCAAGCGCGGCCGACGCCCACAGGGTTCCGGCGGCCGTGGCCAGGGCGGACGTAATCAGCGCCAGCGCAGGAACTGACAGGGCCGGACATCATTATGTTGATCGTAGCAGATGAAAACATTCCCCTATTGGACTCCTTTTTTGGTGACATGGGGGAGATTCGCAGGGTTTCCGGCCGTTCCATGTCGGGCGAGGATGTCCGGGACGCCGACATACTGCTGGCTCGTTCGGTCACCAGGGTAAACCGTGAGCTTCTGGAGGGCAGTCGGGTCAGGTTCGTGGGAACAACTACCATCGGTACCGATCACGTCGATCTCGACTGGCTCGAACAGGCGGGGATTCGCTTCTCTGCGGCGCCGGGCTGCAACGCCAACAGTGTGGCCGAATACGTGCTATCTGTGCTGTCACTGCATGCTGAAAGGCGCGGGCTTTCAGACTGGTCCCAGCTCAGCGTTGGCATCGTGGGTGTCGGCAATGTTGGCGGTGAGCTGGCCCGCAAGCTTGACCGCCTCGGATTCGATGTGCGTCTTTGCGATCCGCCAAGAGCGGACCGGGAAGAGGACAATGAGGAGTTTGTAGCGCTGGAAGAGGCCATGAAGTGTGATGTGGTGTCCCTGCATACACCCCTGACCCGCGAGGGAGATCACCCCACTTTGCATATGATCGGCAACGCCGAACTTGAGACCCTGGGTGCGAACCAACTCCTGATCAATGCTGGTCGGGGCGAGGTCATCGACTCGTCAGCGTTGCTGGCCCGCCTTGAACAGGGCAATGCGCCCGTCGTCGTGCTGGACGTTTGGGAGCAGGAGCCGAGGATTCATCCTGAGCTGGTTGACCGGGTCTGGCTGGCAACACCGCATATTGCCGGGTACAGTCTGGAAGGCAAGGTTCAGGGAACGGAAATGATCTATCAGGCTCTGAGCCAGTTCCTGGGCCTGCCGGTTCGCAAAAAAGCGGGCCAGTTTCTGCCGGAGCCAGCACTCAGCAAGATTTCCTTTACCAGCTCTGCCGAGGAGGAGGATGCAATTCGAATTGCACTGAGGGCCTGTTACGACCCTCGCCGGGACGATGCGAAACTTCGTAACACCATGGCAGGGTCTCCAGAAGAGCGGGGAGCGGCGTTTGACAGACTGCGCCGGGACTATCCGGTTCGTCGGGAGTGCTCAAGCCTCAAGATTCAGCTCAAGGGCACCAGCAAGTCCCTGCAGGACAGTTTCCGGGCTATCGGATTCAAACTGAAAATCTGATCTTAGCCAGTTCCTGATAAAGAAAGCCGGAGTCCATGGGGCCCCGGCTTTTTTGTTTACAGCCTGGCGCTCTGCAACGCCTGTATGCGGTCTTCCAGTGGCGGATGGGTCATGAACAGGGCACTCAGGCCGCCCCGGGCCCCGCGGTTAATGCCAAATGCCTGGAGGCTGTCGGGCATCTGGTCCGGCACCTCGCTTTCCTGCTTCAGCCTCGCCAGCGCGCTGATCATGGCTGAGCGGCCTGCCAGCTGGGCACCGGCGATATCCGCCCGGAATTCCCGGCGACGGGAGAACCAGAACACGATCGTACTGGCAAGTATACCCAGGACGATCTCGGCAACGATGCTGACCGCGAAAAAGCCGAGGCCATGTCCGCTTTCATTCTTGAAAATCACCCGGTCGACAAAGGAGCCGATCACCCGGGACGCGAAGATGACGAAGGTATTCACCACACCCTGAATCAACGCCAGTGTCACCATGTCACCATTGGCAACATGGCCGATTTCGTGGCCCAGGACCGCCCGAATCTCATCCTTGTTAAAGCGGTGCAAAAGCCCTTCACTGACCGCGACTAGTGCGTCGTTCTTGTTCCAGCCCGTTGCAAAGGCATTGGACTGGGACGCAGGAAAAATCGCGACTTCCGGCATGCCGATACCGGCGTTTTTGGCCAGCTGCGCCACAGTATCCACGAGCCAGCGTTCGGCAGGAGTGCGCGGGGAATCAATGACCCGGGCCTTGGTGCTCCACTTGGCCATTCGCTTGGAGATCAGCAGCGACACGATGGCGCCGGCGAATCCGAAGACCGCAGCGAAAGCCAGCAAAGAGCCATACTGAATACCATTCTGGGCGAGGTAGCTGTCCACGCCCAGCAGTCGCAGTGTGAAACTGGCGACAAGGATTACAGCAAGGTTGGTTGCCAGAAACAGCAGAATACGCATGTGGGTTCCCTGATCAGTTCGTCACAGAAAATAAAGCCGTCATTCAGACCGTTATATGCGGTCGCGGTTCAATCAATCAACGAGCTTACGGTGATTTAATAAATGCCGCGGTCCGCGAAGAAGGTTGTCTGCATGATCTGGCTGATTCGGCCGGAATTGCCGCTGCGCAGCGCCGTTCTGATCAGATGAATGTGAGTGGAGAGATCTTCTTTGACTGAAGGAGGCAGGGCGCTGGCCGGGCCTTCTTCGGGGGCTCCGAAGTCCCTGGCCAGAGCCTGCGGCGCCGGGGCACTCAGGCGAATAAAGGCGTCTCGGGTCAGTACAGCCTGATCCAGTGCTTCCTGGCGAATGGTGTCTATGTACCTGAGCAGGCCTTCCTCCGAAAGCCAGAGGAGGGCGCCAAAACAGGCCATGTGCCGTTTGCTGTGGAGACCAAACTCGTCCGGCTCATCCGGGCCAGCGATGTCCTCGACAAACAGGTTTATACGCCGCGGGAAGGCGCCATACAACTGCACCAGGGCAATGGCCGCATCCTTGTAGAATTCCTCGACGTGAATATCCGCCATGGTTTTCCCCGTTATTGCTGGTATTGACCAAGGAAATTTCCGAGTCGGCCCATGGCATCCTCCAGGGTGTCTTCCCGTGGCAGGAACACCACTCTCAGGTGTTGTTTGTCATCAATATTGAACGCAGACCCCTGTACCAGAAGAATTTTTTCCTGAATAAGCAGGTCCAGAACCAGCTTCTCATCATTGACGATGGGGAAGTGCTTCGGATCCAGTTTCGGGAACAGATACAACGCGCCCTGAGGCTTGACACAGCTTACCCCCGGAATGTCGTTGAGCATCCGCCAGGCGGTTTCCCGCTGCTCATACAGCCGCCCGTCTGGCGCCACCAGATCGTTAATGGACTGGTAGCCCCCCAGGGCAGTCTGAATGGCCAACTGGGCCGGAACATTGGCACAGAGCCGCATGTTGGAGAGCATGTCGATGCCCTCAATCAGATCCTTCGCCCGGTGCTTGGCACCACTGACAATCATCCAGCCCGAACGGTAACCCGCTGCCCGGTAGTTCTTGGACAGGCCGTTATAGGTGAAGAAAAGCACATCGTCGGCCAGTGAGGCGGTGGAAATATGCTGGGTACCGTCATAGAGAATCTTGTCGTAGATCTCATCGGACAGGATGATCAGGTTGTGCTTCCGGGCCAGTTCGATGACCTGTTCGAGAAGCTCTTTCGAGTACACAGCGCCGGTCGGGTTGTTCGGGTTGATCAGAACAATGGCGCGGGTTCGCCGGGTGATTTTCTTGCGGATATCGTCAATATCCGGAAACCAGTCCTGCTGTTCGTCGCATCGGTAGTGCACGGGCTTGCCGCTGGAAAGCGTAACGGCAGCGGTCCACAGGGGGTAGTCCGGGGCCGGGATCAGCACTTCGTCACCGGTGTTCAACATGGCCTGCATGGTCATGACGATCAGCTCGCTGACGCCATTACCCAGGAAAATATCGTCGATATCGACTTTGTCGATGCCCCGTTGCTGGCAGTAGTGCATGACCGCCTTACGGGCAGAGAACAGCCCCTTCGATTCCACATAGCCCTGGGCAAGGTGCATGTTGTAGATGACGTCTTGCTGGATTTCCTCAGGGACATCCAGTTCGAAGGCGGCAGGGTTGCCGATGTTGAGCTTGAGTACCCGATGCCCCTCTTCTTCGAGTCGACGCGCTTCCCGCAGAACTACGCCACGGATTTCATAACACACGTTATCCAGCTTGGCGGATTTGTAGTAGTTCTGCATAAGACCCGGACGTCCTTCTTTTGAGATCGAAAAATGGCACCTGCCAACACGACAGGCCTTTATTCTAGCGGAGCGAGGGCCGGCGGCAACAGGGGAATTATGATGAATTGTGTCGTGTTAAGGCAGATTTAGCTCACAAACCTGAACCGGTTTTTGAAAATGGTCCCCGTAGCGTCTGCATTGCCATGGTTTTTTGGTCTGTGTTGTGAACAATGGTTCAAGCAGAACGCAAAACATCACAGGGAGAATTTTATGGCAGGCGAAACGGTCTACGATTTCACGGTACGGGATATCAAGGGTAACGAGAAAAGCATGGCGGAGTACCAGGGCAAAGTTCTCCTGATCGTGAACACCGCCAGCAAATGCGGTTTTACGCCCCAGTTCGAGGGCTTGCAGTCCCTTCACAACGAGTTGGGTGACAAGGGCTTTGAGGTTCTGGGCTTTCCGTGCAACCAGTTCCTGAATCAGGACCCGGGTGACGAGGATGCGATCAGTCAGTTCTGCAGTCTGAACTATGGTGTCGATTTTCCCATGTTTTCCAAGATTGAAGTGAATGGCGATGGCGCCCACCCCCTGTTTCGCTTTCTCAAGCGCGAAGCCAAGGGCCTGATGGGATCTGAAAAAGTGAAGTGGAATTTTACCAAATTTCTGGTCGCGCCAGATGGCAAGGTTGTTCGTCGTTACCCGCCCACCGCAAAACCGGAAGATATCCGGGCCGATATCGAAAAACTGTTACCGGCCTGAACTCTCTGAGGATGGAGAAGGGCGCCAACGGTTGATGACCTCCCGGAGCTCGTCACGCTTGTAGGGCTTGGTAATGTAGTCGTTCATGCCTGAGGCGAGGCAGTCCTCGCGGTCTCCCTGCATGACATTGGCGGTAACGGCAATGATGGGCAGGTCTTTCCATTGCGGGTTCTGCCGAATCCTCTGTGTTGCCTCATAACCGTCCATGACCGGCATCTGGCAGTCCATCAGCACCAGGTCGTAATGGCTCTGTTCCAGCGCCTGTATGGCCTTCAGGCCGTTCTCTGCGTGGTCTGCGCGATGCCCCAGTTTTTTCAGCAGGTTGCTCGCCACCAGTTGATTCACCTGATTGTCCTCCACCAGAAGGACCGCCAGGGACTGTTCGGTGCCGGTTTGTTCTTCCGGGGCGGCGTCAGGAGTGGCGCGATCGTCACTGGCCATCACGCCCGCGGCCCGAGCAAGGCAACGGAAAAGCTCATTCCGCCGCAATGGCAGCGACAGAAGCTGGTAACGTCCCCTGGCCGGAGGCAGGGTGCCGGTAGCGTCAGCAAGGATCACGCCGGCGCCTTGCCAGTCGGCCGCGAAGGCCAGGGTTTCCTCATCGTCGGCGCTGGCCAGCGCCAGCAGAATGCCCTCCGGATGCCGGCTTGCACCCCGGACAGGAATGCCCCGCTTCCGAAGCTCAGCCTCAATGGCTGAACGGTGCGGGTTTTCCGGGGGGATGGCCATGGCAATGCCGATGTCCCTGACTCGGGCGTCCACCCGGGGAAGATCCTGGTCTTCGCCGGCCTCATGGACCGGCAGAGGCAGGGTTACGGTGAAGTGAGTGCCGTTGCCTTGCCGGGAATCCACCAGAATCTGGCCATGCATGCGTTCCACAAGCTGGCGGCAAAGTGTCAGGCCCAGACCGGTGCCACCATACAGGCGGGTAGTTTCCGCGTCAGCCTGGGAAAAGGGCGAGAAGATACGGTGCAGGCCTTCACTGGACATGCCGATCCCGGTGTCCACCAAGTCGATTCTCATGCTGCCGCCGGAATAGGCCGCCCGGATCTTTACGCCGCCTTCGTCGGTAAACTTGATGGCGTTGCTCAAAAGATTGTTGAGCACCTGGCGGACCCGTGTCGGGTCACCCAGGAAGTTCTCCGGCAGGTCAGGATCAATTTCGGTAACCAGGTAAATGTGTTTCCGGCGGGCCTGCTGGGCGTGGAGTGTGGCGCATTCCTCAATCAGGTGCCGGACGCTGAACGGGATGTTTTCCAGGCTGAGTTTACCTGCCTCTACCTTTGAAATATCCAGGATGTCATTCAGCAGCCCCAGCAGATTCTCGCCGGCGTTCAGGGCGATTTCCATCCGGTTGCGTTGTGCAGGGTCCAGTTCGCCCTCAAGCGCCAGGCCCAGCATGCCCAGAACGCCATTGAGGGGCGTGCGGATCTCGTGGCTCATGCTGGCCAGGAAATTGGCCCTTGCCCTTGCCCGGCGAACCGCATCTTCCTTGGCTTTCACCAGGGCGCGGTTACCCCGTTGCAGGGCTTCGTTCTTCTCGGAGATTTCCCGGGTACGGTCCTCCACTTCCTGCTCAAGCTGGGTGGAGTAGTTCTTCATGGCACTTTCTGCGTGCCGGAGCTGGGCAAGGCTGGAGTCGATGGTTTCGAGATGCTGGTTGATGATCCCCACCATGGTCCCGATCTCGTCTTCCCGGTGGTTTGCCGGGATCGGCAGCCTGACTTTTTCGGGAGAGCTGGCCCGCACCTGGCTCAGTGCGCTGATGACGTTGAGCATGGGGCGGGTAAGCACGAAATAGAAGATGGCCAGCAAGGCTGCGGACAGGATGAGGCTCTTGAGAAGCCCGCTGATGAGCGTGTAGCCGGCCCGCTGGAGAAACAGCGCGCCATAGTGATAAGTGTCGATGGTGACGATCAGGTGGCCGAGTGACAGATCCTCAAGTTGTGGAACCTGCAACTCCTGTCGGAATACCCGGTCAGAGCCAAATAGCAGGTCACTGACCCAGCGATAGGGCGACTCCGGGCTGCTTTTGCTCGACGCAGCCATGGTCTCGTCGTCGTTGTCTGTGATCCGTGCATCGATGGTGGCGGGATGGCGAAGCAGGCCATCGAGTAATTCCTCCGCCAGCCGCACATCAATATTGTAGGCAATCTGGGACGCGGGGCTGTTGCTGATATCGATCAGCGCGTGGATCTCATTCTCCATCGATTCCTTTGCGCTGAAGTAGTCCAGGGTAATCTGGACAACATTCAGCACCAGCCCGAGGACCATGGCAACCAGTACCGTGTCCCGGGTCAGTCGATAGGAAAGTCGTTGTTTGAAGCCCTTGCTCACGGGTTTGCACTGTCCCTGTTGGCGGGCCTGCAATGGCGACCCGTTCTGTGCCTTCAGTCGTCGTAATCGGCCTTTTTCTTCCACTCGTCATCGTGGAGGAAGGTATCCCACTCACGGTCCAGTTTGGACTCTCCCTGCGGGCTCTCCTTACCCTCTGCACTCATGGCCTCAAGTTCCTGAATGCGCGTCCGGAAGCTCTTCACTGCTTTCATGGCAAGTGGGTTGTCGCGGGATTTCCCCATTTCGGTGCTGGCCAGGTGATAGGCATGAATGGCCTTCCGGATCTCGTTCTGGCGAACATAGTCCCGGGCCTGAAACACATGCAGATCCGCGTGGGTCTTGTGGACCAGGAAGAGCACATACTTGAGGTTTTTCTTTGCGGTGGCTGAGTCAATCCGCCCGCTCTTGTGCATGCCTTCAATCATCTTGAACAGATTCTGAAGCAATTCCTTGACGTAATTCGACTTTTCCGCGGAATCAATCTTGACTGGCGTGGTGGTGTCGCGCTTTTCAACGATCTGTGTTTTCAGTTCTGCAGCGGACTTCTGCCATTCCTTGACCGGCAGGTTCGACTTCAGGCCGGCCAACTCCGTGCAAGCTTCTTCTATGCGTTTAATCAGGAGCAGTTTCAGATCGGCTGTCAGGTATTGGCCTGGAATTTCGGTCAGCAGGCGATTGGCCCTTTTATAGGCGTCTTCCTGAGCGGTAATCTTGCGCACCCGTTCAATGCGGGCGCGTTCCCGCATTTGGCTGAGAACAATAATGACAATCGAGACGGTCACGATGGCCGCCAGCAAAAGGACGATCGTAGTGGTATCCATTTTGTCAGTAACGACTCCGGCTTCAGGATCAAATGATGGCGGGTGTACAAACCGGCCTCAAAACACCGATATTATTCAGCAAGTATCCGAAAGACTAGCAGAAATACCGCTCCAGATCCGTTTTCAAATGTGAAAGATCGTGTTGCTGATTGATTACGTGAATCCTCGCTATCATGTATATTGCTCTCGTGAATCAGCCTCGCTTTTCCTGTTGTTCTGGCGTTCCGGAGTTTTTGTGGATATTTCCCGTGTTGATCTTAACTTGCTCGTGTACCTGGATGTGTTGCTGCGCGAGCGGAATGTGACCAAGGCAGCGAACCATCTGGGTATTACCCAGCCTGCCATGAGCAATGGTTTGAAGCGGTTGCGGGATCTGTTCAGTGATCCGCTCCTGGTGCGAACCAGTGAGGGTATGACGGCCACGGAGCGCGCGCGTGAACTACAACCGCTGGTGCGGGGAATCCTGTCGGATATTGAACAGGCCGTGCAAGATAAGACACCCTTTTCAGCTCTTGAAAGCCAGCGCGTGTTCCGGATCATGGCCAGTGATTATGCCGAATCCTGCCTGATGCCCCGGGTTCTGAGGCGGATCCGTCAGGAAGCGCCGCACGTCACCCTGGATGTGCTCACGCCCAGTGACGTCAGCTTTCTGGATGTCGAGCAGGGGCGGTTGGATATGGCGATCAACCGGTTCGACAAGATCCCCCAGTCTTTCCATCAGAAGACCCTCTGGACCGAGTATTTTGCCTGCCTGATGAACGCCCGTAACCCGGTATTGAAGGAGCCCTTCACCCTGGACACCTATCTGGACGCCAGCCATATCTGGGTCAGCAAGACCGGGTTTGGTGTTGGTGTTGGTGTAAACCCAAAGGATGTCCAGCGACTGGGCTGGGTTGATGAGGCGCTGTCGAGAATGGGGCGCAAGCGACAGATTTCCGTTTTCACCCGTCACTATCAGGTTGCGATGCTGCTGGCCGAGCAGCATGACCTGATTGCCACGCTGCCATCCCGGGCAGCCTGGCTGCAGAAAGACAACCCGAATCTTGTGGTCAAGGTGCCTCCGTTCGAGATTCCACCGTTCGAGCTGAAAATGGCCTGGAGCCCTCTGTTGCAGCACAACGCGGATCATCAATGGCTGCGCAAACTGATTGCTGAGGTGGCTACGGAGGTGGATACCGAGTTTGCTCCGTTCGGGGCCAGGTTCGAAGCGCCGGACGCGCCCCAGGCTCATCACTCAGAGCGGTAATTCCCGAAGCTCCAGGGAAGGCCGGGCCGCATCCCACATGCGCTGGAAGTTTTCCGACAAGAGCTTTACGCGGCCACCGTCCGAGAACTTGGCGAAACCCTCTGGCTTGTAGAAATCATGTCGGTACACCACGCCTTCACGGTCCGCAATAATGAAGGGCTGGTCCTCAACCGGGTAGTCCTCGTTGACCAGTCGAAGTTCCATGCGGCTCGGCAGCCGGCGCATCAGTTCGACCAGTGTGTGTCGACGTTTCACCAGCGGCTTGTCGTCATGGATCAGCAACCTGACTTCGCTGAGCCGGTGCCGACGGGCCAGGGCGGAGATCAGCTCCCGGAAACGATGCCGGTCATACAGATCGTGTTCGAGCAGGCGGTCATACAGCCAGATGCGCTGGCCGGCCTGGCCAACCACCGAATCCATCAGCCCCAGTAGCCTGGCCTCGGTATCAAACAGCCAGGAGTCCGTGTCGCTGCCCAGAATCATCGGCCGGTCCAGGGAGCCAAGGCCCTCGGCGGCGAGTCCCGGTGCCAGGCTACGCATGTCAAAGTGGGGAATGCCGGCGTCGTCGTAAACGCCCGAACAGACGTGGAAGCCTGACCGTTGATAAAAAGGAATGGCGTGCTCCTGGGCAGACAACCTGAGCTCGGCAAAACGGTCAGCCGATTCTGCGATCAGGTGCCGGAGCATTGCTTCCCCGATACCCTGTCCGCGGTACTGGGGCAGGATCGCCATGCGACCGATGTGGCCGGTCTCTTCAAGGGTTGAAAACAGTCGTGCCACGCCTGCCGGGGTATTGTCTGGCAGCACTGCCAGATAGTGATCGGCAATTTCGTCGGTTTCATCCCACTCCAGCTCCGGCGGAACTTTCTGTTCCTCAATAAACACCTGCTGGCGGATATCCCGGACGGATGCCGGGGCCAGTTGCCAGCTGTATTTGCGAAACCGGATGCTCATAAAGCTTATTCGAAGTAAATCGAGCCTTGATTGTAGAGGGTGGTCAGAAGCCCAAGCAATGCTTCGTCTTCGGAGAGCCGGGCGAGGGTCGGCATATCGACGCGGGCCCCCGAGCAAAGAAGCGGAGCAAACGGCTGGGCATCGCCCTTGAGCAGGAACTGCTCGCCGTCCACAAACAGGGCGGTTTCGCTGGCAAACTCGTAGTAGGCGAAACGGGAGCCTTCGTTCCACCGCAGCTGCTCGCCCGCGTGTATTGCTTCGGCGACGTCTCCGGTGGACGCTGGCTCCTCCGCGGGCACGACAATATCCATGCTCTTGGGCGCCGTTGAGAACTGGCCAAACCAGAGGGCCAGTTGCCGGCGGTCCTCAAGCTTTTCCCGGATAACGGTCTCGAGGCGGTCAACCACGTCCGGCTGAATCGTGCCCGGATTGTCCTGTATTTTCAGATCCGGATCGTTCAGGTGATCTGAGGCGTCGGACTGGCTGCAGAGGAAATCGGTAAATCCGGTCAGAATGTCATCCACGGTGGGTGCACGGAAGCCAACCGACAGCGTGATACAGTCATCCTCGGCCACTCCATGGTGGCCAATACCCGGCGGCAGATACAGCATGTCACCGGGTGCCAGGGTAACGGTTTCTTCGCCATCCCAGCTGCTCAGAATGCGCAGCGGAGTGCCCTCCACGCGGGGAGAGGTATGATCACAATGGCCTCCAAACGTCCACCGGCGGTGGCCCTGGGCCTGGAGGAGGAATACATCATACTGGTCGTAATGGGGACCAACGCTGCCGCCTTTCGGGGCAAAACTGGCCATAATGTCATCCAGGCGCCAATTGGGGATGAAGCGGAAGTGTTCCAGCAAATCTGCAATATCGGGCACCCAGTGGTCCAGCCCCTGCACCAGGAGCGTCCAGTCCTGTTCGGGCAGGCTGCTGAACCGGTCCGGCGAAAAGGGGCCGTTGTGGAGCTGCCAGGGCTTGCCATCGTCATTTTCGATCACAATCCGGGACTCCACGCCCTCCTCACAGGCCAGGCCGGCCAGTTCATCAGCGCTGACCGGGCACTGGAAATCGGGAAACGCCTGACGGATAACCAGCGGCTTTTTCTGCCAATAGTCCCGCAGAAATTCAGAGGGTGTGAGTCCGCCAAGCATGTCCATGGGTGTTACTCCCGGTTTCAGATGTTTTGTGCCTGATCGACTGCGTTACCGATGTAACGGCCCGGCGTCAAAGCCATCAGTTCGGCCTTGGCCTGCTCCGGAATGTCGAGGCTCTCAACGAAATTCTTGATCACTTCCGGCGTCATTGCCTTGCCACGGGTCAATGCCTTGAGTTTTTCATAGGGCTTTTCGATATTGTAACGGCGCATCACCGTCTGGATCGGCTCGGCAAGCACTTCCCAGGCATGGTCCAGGTCTTCATCCAGTCGGGCCGGATTGATTTCCAGTTTGCCCAGGCCTTTGAGGGTGGCTTCGTAGGCAATCAAACTGTGCGCAAAGCCAACACCCAGGTTACGCAGTACGGTGGAGTCGGTCAGATCCCGCTGCCAGCGTGATATCGGCAGTTTGGCAGAAAGGTGGCTGAACAGCGCATTGGCGATGCCAAGGTTGCCCTCGGAGTTCTCGAAATCGATGGGATTGACCTTGTGGGGCATGGTCGAGGAGCCCACTTCGCCTTCTACCGTTTTCTGCTTGAAGTAGCCGAGGGAAATATAGCCCCAGACGTCACGGTCCAGGTCGATCAGGATGGTGTTGAAGCGAGCGACGGAGTCATACAGCTCGGCAATGTAATCGTGCGGTTCGATCTGGGTGGTGTAAGGGTTCCAGTCGAGCCCGAGGCTCTCGATGAACTCCCGTGCGTTCTGGGCCCAGTCGATTTCCGGATAGGCGGAGAGATGGGCGTTGTAATTACCCACGGCACCGTTGATCTTGCCCAACAGCTCGGTTTCCCGGATCTGTTTTACCTGGCGACGCAGACGGTGAACGACGTTTGCCAGCTCTTTGCCCACGGTCGTGGGCGAGGCGGTCTGGCCGTGAGTGCGCGACAGCATCGGCTGCTCGGCGTGGTCATGAGACAGCTGCGCCAACTTGTCGACAACACGGTCCATGGCCGGTAGCAGGCCGTGGTCAAGGCCTTCCCGCAGCATCAGCGCATGGGAGAGGTTATTGATGTCTTCAGAAGTGCAGGCGAAGTGAACAAATTCCGTGACAGCGTGCAGCTCAGGAACGCTGGCGATCTTTTCCTTGATGAAGTACTCCACCGCTTTCACATCGTGATTGGTGGTGCGTTCGATGTCCTTGATACGCTCTGCGTCTTCCAGGCTGAATTCGCTCACCAGACGGTCCAGGAAGCCGTTGGCGTCGGCGGAAAACGCAGGAACCTCGGCCACGCCAGGGTGAGCGGCCAGTTTCTGTAGCCAGCGGATCTCGACGGTCACCCGGTTCCGGATCAGGCCATACTCACTGAAAATTTCACGGAAGACGCTGACCTTGTTGCCATAGCGTCCATCGACCGGGGAAATGGCGGTCAGGGCGGTGAGTTCCATCGAAAACCTCTCAAGTCATCAAAGAATCGGATCAAAAGAAGATAGGGGTGCATATCATACACCACCGCCGGCTCTGAATCAGCGCCGTCAGTGGTAGAGGGAGCGATTGGCTTCTTCGGCAAGCTCTTTGGCAAGCCCGATCACTTTCTTGCGGGCAAAGATCAGTTGCCAGCGTCGGCCGCCGGTCTGGCGCCAGAGCACGGCGGAACGGATACCCGCCAGCAGCAGTGCCCGCACTTTCGCGGCATTCTCCTCGCGTTGGAGCACAGAGGGGTTACCGCTCACCTGGATACGCTGGCGAAAGGTGCTGATGGTATCGGCGTAGACGGAAGCCAGATTGCTGATCAGGTTCGGGTGTGTGTACCCGAAGTGGCTGGCGGTGTGCCTGGCCTGATCAATGCGACTGCCAATCACGTCCAGCATGTCAGAGCGGCGATTCAGTTTGGATTCGAGCTGGATCAGGTTGAGGGCGTAGCGCAG
This sequence comes from Marinobacter flavimaris, assembly GCF_045057155.1. Classification (NCBI taxonomy): domain Bacteria; kingdom Pseudomonadati; phylum Pseudomonadota; class Gammaproteobacteria; order Pseudomonadales; family Marinobacteraceae; genus Marinobacter; species Marinobacter flavimaris. Next base: position 1,722,812 of record NZ_CP171359.1, on the reverse strand, counting down.
AACTTCGATGTCCTGCTGCCGTGACTGCTGGCTGAGCACCGAGGACAGGGTGACGAGGCCTTCGCGGATATCGCGAAGCTCGCCTCCGTAGACGTCCAGTGTGTTCTCGGGGTTGGTGGCAAACAGGGAACGGATAGATGTTTCCAGGCTGGCCTCGTTGCACTGGCCATTGTGGGCAATCTGCTGGACCAGGTTGGCGGCCTGGAATACCCCGGCCAACGCCAGGGTCTGATCCTTGAGTGAGCGGCTCATGCGGTCTGTTCCTCGGAACGTGTGCCGGTCAGACGGTCTGGAAGTGGTTCGTCGTCACGCCAGGTCTGCTCAATAACGCCGCCACCAAGGCACACCTCGCCGTCGTAGAAAACCACGGACTGCCCGGGCGTGACAGCCCGCTGGGCGTCGTCAAAATCGACGCGGACACCGCCGTCGATCAACAGAACCTGGCAATCCTGATCCGGCTGGCGATAACGGGTCTTGGCCTTGCAGCGGAAACGTCCAGCTGGTGCCTCTCCGGCAACCCAGTCGATCGGGCCGGATACTAGGCCACGGGAAAAGAGCAGGGGATGGTGTTTGCCCTGAACCGCAACAAGCACATTGCGGCTGAGGTCTTTCTCCGCCACATACCAGGGCTCGTCCCCGAATTCACTGAGACCGCCAATGCCCAGGCCCTGTCTCTGGCCGATGGTGTGATACATAAGGCCCTGGTGCCGGCCAATTTTCTGGCCGTCCGGTGTTTCAATGTCGCCGGGCTGGGCCGGAAGGTATTGCTTCAGGAAGTCTTTGAACTTGCGTTCGCCGATAAAGCAGATACCGGTGGAGTCTTTTTTATCATGGGTAACGAAACCCTGTTGCTCGGCAATACGGCGGACTTCCGGTTTTTCCAGCTCGCCGACCGGGAAAAGGGTCCGCGCAATGCGGTCGCCGGAGACGGCATGCAGGAAATAGCTCTGGTCCTTGTTCGGATCCAGTCCCTTCAGGAGTTGGGCCTTGCCCGTTGAACCAGCAATCGGCCGTTGCCGGGCGTAGTGGCCCGTTGCAATATAGTCGGCACCAAGGGTGATGGCATAGTCCAGAAAAGCCCGGAATTTCACTTCTTTGTTACAAAGAATATCCGGATTGGGTGTTCGTCCGGCCTGATATTCAGAGAGGAAGTGCTCAAAAACCCGGTCCCAGTACTCGGCCGCAAAACTGGCGGTGTGCAGTTTGATGCCGATGGCATCGGCAACGGCCTGGGCGTCGGCCAGATCTGTCATGGCTGTGCAGTACTCGGTGCCGTCATCCTCGTCCCAATTTTTCATGAACAGGCCTTCAACCTGGTAGCCCTGGTCTTTCAGAAGCCAGGCGGCCACTGAAGAATCCACGCCGCCGGACATGCCGACGATCACACGCGTGTTGGCGTTACTGTTTGGAGAGGAGGCTTCGGGTGCGTTGGTCATGACAGCTTCGTTACCGGCTAAAAAACCGCGAGTTTATCATCTTTCCGAGGGTGTCGTCTGCGCGTCCACCACCACGTCCAGCGGGTATCGCCGGCCGTTTCGGTAATCTTCTATGCACTGGATGACCAGCGGACTGCGCAGTTTGTCCCCCAGCGCGCGGATTTCATCCAGGGTGAGCCAGTGGGCGGCGATGATGCCATCGTCCAGCTGTTCAGTAACCCGGTCGCCAGCACGCGCAGCGTAGCAGAAACGATAGTAGGTAACGCCGTTGGCCGGAGCCTTGTAGGTGTAAATGCCAAGGAAGTGTATGGGCTCTATGTTCCAGCCCGTCTCTTCAAGGGTTTCCCGTCGGACGGCATCCAGAATGGCTTCATCTTCTTCGATATGGCCAGCCGGCTGGTTGAAAACAACCTTGCCGCCGCTGATCTCTTCAACCATCAGGTAACGGCCGGCTTCATCCTCGACTATAACGGCCACGGTAGCATGGGGTGTCCAGGTCATGATTTCCGGTTTCTCCTGGTTCGGGCGCCAGCGGCGTTGCCGCGGCGGGTTGGTTTTGGTGAAGCGGGTAGATTGACGGTGACCGTTCGATGGGCTCCCGATTCGAGGCCGTCAAGGGTCCAGTCACCAATCCGGTACCGGATCAGGCGAAGGGTCGGAAACCCGACGGCAGCGGTCATTCGACGTACCTGCCGGTTTTTGCCCTCGGTTATCGTCAGTTCAACCCAGCTCGTCGGAATGTTATCCCGATGTCGCACCGGAGGCACTCTCGGCCAGACCGCCGGGGCAGGCATTCTGTCGGCTTTTGCCGGCCGGGTCAGACCATCCTTGAGTTGCACGCCGGTAGCCAGGTGTCTCAGTGCTTCTTCAGAAATGTTTCCTTCTACCTGCACCCAATAGGTCTTTGGCATCTTCAGTGATGGTGACGCTATGCGGTGTTGGAGGGAGCCTTCCGCGGTCAGAAGGAGCAGGCCCTCGGAATCGTAGTCCAGACGTCCCGCCGGATAAATGCCCGGGATGCGTACGTAATCTGCCAGGGTAGCGCGAGGTGGTTTACTTCCGGAAGCGCCATCGTCTGTGAATTGGCTCAGAACATGAAAGGGTTTATTGAAAAGCACGAGTTCTGCCATGCGAAGGACTTTCCCGGATATCCGCTGTCTTTGAGCAGTGCAGCGTACTGCAAACAGGAAGGCTGGCAAAGTAGGGCGGGCGCCACCGCCCAGGGGGACCTGTCACCCGACGTTTTGAAGGACAAAAAAAGAGACCCCCACCAGCAGACGACCGGTGGGTGTGATTTTGCGTTACCAGAACAGGTCAGGCGTTGACTGCACGGGGCGGATAGCCGTCCCTGCCTGATTCCTGCTGGCCGGATTGTCCGGCAGAGTCGCTGCTGGCGTCAGTTTGCGCCTTGCTGGCAGGCAGCTCGTCGGGAACGATGTTGACTGCGTGAATGCCCTTGTCGCTGGGCTTTTTGTCGAAGGTTACGGCCTGGCCGGCTTTTAAGGTCTTGTAACCGTCCATTTGCACCGAAGAGAAGTGCGCAAACAGGTCGTCACTGCAGCCATCCTCGATGATGAATCCGTACCCTTTGGCATTGTTGAACCACTTGACCTTGCCTCTTGGCATGATGAACTCCCCTGTTCTTTTGCTGTCTCTATTCTTGTTAATTCTCTGTGTGCCTATCGGCGCCGTCGCACAGTCGGTCCGAATCCTGTTACACAAACCTTGCATGGATTTACATTATTTTACATTGCAACTTAACTTTCGGCCAATCATTGCGGTGAGTCAATAGTTTCTATGCCGGGAATGTGTGGTTGAACGCAGTCTGGAAGCGGTATCATGTTCGTATTGATAAATATCTCATGCCCCGCTTGAAAACCCCGGGGCGGACATCCACATTTAACAAGGGCACCGATAAACCGGTAAGGAATGATGCGGACTATCGAAAATTCTCTACTAGTATTCAATCAGGGGGAGGACGAACAACCGGGGCGACAGGATGACCTCAGCGTTGCTCCCGAGAAGCCCGCTCTCAAGCGCCCGGCGCGATACAGGGTGGTGCTTCTGAACGATGATTACACGCCCATGGATTTTGTGGTCGATGTGTTGATGAAGTTCTTCGGAATGAATGAAGAAAAGGCGACGCAGGTGATGCTGCTCGTCCATACACAGGGAAAAGCTGTATGCGGGGTATATACCCGGGACATCGCGGAAACAAAGGCGGCACAGGTGAACCAGTATTCTTCGGAATGCGAACATCCGCTCCTTTGCGAGATTGAACGTGCGGACTGATAGACGTTGGGGTGGCCCATGCTGAGCAAAGATCTAGAAATTACGCTGAATACGGCCTTCAAGAATGCCCGGGACAAGCGTCATGAGTTCATGACTGTGGAGCATTTGTTGCTGGCCCTACTGGATAATGAATCGGCAGTGGGCGTCCTGAAAGCCTGTGGTGCAGACCTCAAGCGGCTTCAGGAAGAGCTTGTCGAATTCGTGGACTCCACCACACCTTTGATTCCGAGCAGCGACAGTGAGCGCGAGACCCAGCCAACACTGGGGTTCCAGCGAGTCCTGCAAAGGGCTGTGTTCCATGTGCAGTCCTCGGGCAAGAAAGAGGTAACCGGTGCCAATGTGCTGGTGGCCATCTTCAGTGAACAGGAAAGCCAGGCGGTGTATGTGCTCAAGAAACAGAGCATCGCCCGCATTGATGTGGTCAACTTTGTTTCCCACGGCATTTCCAGGGTTCAGGGCGCAGAAGATCAGGAAAGTCACGATCAGGCGTCCCACGAGGAGGCTGGCGAGGAAGGCGGACAATCCAAGCCGCTTGAAAGCTACGCCACCAACCTGAACGAGCAGGCCCGTCAGGGCCGCATTGATCCGCTGATCGGCCGTGAACACGAAGTCGAGCGGGTGGTGCAGATCCTTGTACGCCGCCGGAAGAACAATCCGCTGCTGGTCGGCGAGGCCGGGGTTGGCAAAACCGCCATCGCAGAGGGGCTCGCCAAGCGTATCGTCGACGGACAGGTCCCCGATATTATTTCCGATGCGGTGGTCTACTCGCTGGATCTGGGTGCCCTGTTGGCAGGAACCAAGTATCGCGGCGATTTCGAAAAGCGTCTGAAAGGTCTGCTTGCCGAACTCAAGAAAGAAAACCACGCGATCCTGTTCATCGATGAGATCCACACCATTATCGGAGCGGGCTCTGCCTCCGGCGGCGTGATGGATGCGTCGAATCTGTTGAAGCCCATGCTCAGTTCGGGTGAAATCCGGTGCATTGGCTCTACAACGTTCCAGGAGTTCCGGGGTATTTTCGAGAAAGACAGTGCCCTGGCGCGCCGTTTCCAGAAAATCGATGTGAACGAGCCCAGTGTTGAGGACACCTACCAGATCCTGAAGGGCCTCAAGCCGAATTTTGAAAAGCACCACGATCTCAAATACACCGACAAGGCGCTTCGGGTGGCTGCAGAGCTGTCCGACCGTTACATTACTGATCGTCACCTACCGGACAAGGCGATTGACGTCATTGACGAGGCGGGCGCGCGCCAGCGGCTGCAGCCGGAAGGCAAGCGTAAGAAGACCGTTGATGTCACCGAGATCGAGGATGTGGTTGCAAATATTGCCCGTATCCCACCGAAGAACGTGTCTACCAGCGACAAGGATCTGCTGCGGAATCTGGAGCGGGATCTGAAGATGACGGTCTTTGGTCAGGATCCGGCCATCGAATCGCTGTCCACTGCTATCAAGCTGGCTCGCGCCGGGCTCAAGGCCCCTGAGAAGCCAGAGGGTGCCTTCCTGTTCGCAGGGCCGACCGGTGTCGGTAAAACCGAGGTTACCAAGCAGTTGGCCAAGGTTCTGGGTATCGAACTGGTACGCTTTGACATGTCGGAGTATATGGAGCGGCACACCGTATCACGGCTGATCGGTGCGCCTCCGGGCTACGTTGGGTACGATCAGGGTGGCCTGTTGACCGAGTCGGTGAACAAGCATCCGCACTGTGTCCTGCTGCTGGACGAGATCGAGAAGGCCCATCCGGAAGTGTTCAACCTCCTGTTGCAGGTCATGGATCACGGTACGCTGACCGATAACAACGGCCGCAAGGCAGATTTCCGCCACGTGATTCTGGTAATGACCACCAACGCTGGTGCCGAGAGCATGGCTCGTCGCTCTATTGGCTTCAGCGAGCAGGATCACAGCACCGACGGCATGGAAATTATCAGCAAGACCTTCACGCCGGAATTCCGCAATCGCCTGGACGGTATCATCCAGTTCGGCGACCTGCAGATCGATACCATCACCCACGTGGTTGACAAGTTCCTCACCGAGCTGCAGGCGCAGCTGGATGAGAAGCATGTGGTTCTGCATGTGGATGACGAGGCGAAGGCCTGGCTGGCCGAGAAGGGCTATGACGTCACCATGGGCGCCCGCCCCATGTCCCGCCTGATCCAGGACAAGATCAAGCGGCCGCTGGCCGAGCAGATCCTGTTCGGGCGCCTTTCAGAGAAAGGCGGGGATGTCTTCATCCACCTGCGGGATGACGAGCTGGTATTCGAGTACGAGGACGAGCCTGCAGAGGCGGTCTGAGACAGGCTCGATTAAAGAAAAACCGCTGGCCGGGTAACCGGCAGCGGTTTTTTTGTGCCCTGACGAAAAAAGCCCCCGAAGGGGCTTTCAGATGTCATGGGAGCATCAACGGGCGCGATATACGATCCGGCCCTTGCTCAGGTCATAGGGAGTCAGCTCAACCTTGACCTTGTCACCTGTCAGGATGCGGATGTAGTTCTTGCGCATCTTTCCGGAGATATGGGCTGTCACAACATGACCGTTGCTCAGCTCAACGCGGAACATGGTGTTTGGAAGGGTATCGATAATAACGCCTTCCATTTCAATGGCATCTGATTTCGGCATTCAGTAGAAACCTCGTTTGAATATGCTTCTGGTGATTCTAAATTGCGCAATTCTGCCTGATTTATCGGCGTTTGGCAAAGTTAGCCTGCGTCCAGTTCACGCCAGTGCCCGTCTCTCAGTGCTTCGATGGGTCGGAAGCGTGTTTTGTAATTCATTTTTCGGCACTGCTTGATCCAGTAACCAAGGTACAGGTGGGGAAGCCCCCTGCGGCGGGCTTCCTCAATTTGCCAGAGGATTGCGAAGGTGCCCAGGCTGCGGTCCTCCAGATCAGGATCGAAAACTGTATAGATGGCCGAAAGGCCATCGTCCAGAAGATCGACGGCTGCCAGTCCTACCAGCCGTTCGCCCTGGTGGATTTCCAGAAACCAGGAATCGGTTGCGCCTTCTACCAGAAACGAGGTGAACTGTTCCCTGGTCGGCGGGTACATGTCTCCGTCCTTGTGCCTTTGTTCGATGTAATTGGCGTAGAGCTGGTAATACCTCTCCGCAAAGGTGGCGGGCACCATGGTGCACTGCAAATCCTTGTTTTTGCGGAGAACCCGCCGCTGGCTTCTGTCCGGCTTGAAATCATCAACTTTCAACCGAACTGGTATGCAGGCATTGCACTGCTCACAGTGAGGGCGGTAGTAGTGGGATCCGCTGCGGCGAAAGCCGAGAGCCGTGAGTTGGCTGTAAAGCTTTTTGTCGATATGAGCCCGCGGATCCACAAACATGGTGGTGGCCTCGCGGTCTGGCAGGTAGCTGCAATCGTGCGGTGGTGTCGCGAAGAACACCAGGGTTCTGAGATTGCTCATTCACTCCTCCGGCCCGGGCCAACGCCATAGGAAGGTCCAGTCGGTCTGATCCGGTTTCTGATCGATGGTCATCCTGAGTATAGATAAAAACTCTTCCCGTGGAATAGTCCGTGCGCCCATGGTAAGCAGGTGCCGGCTCTCTACCTGGCAATCCATGATCCGGTAGCCCCAGAGCTGTAACTGGTGCGCCAGGTGAACCATGAGAACTTTGGACGCGTTGGTTTCCAGAGAAAACATGGATTCACCGAAGAAACACCTGCCAATGGCCAGTCCGTACATGCCACCGGCCAATTCACCACGCTGGTTCCAGATTTCGATGGAGTGGGCGACGCCCATGCGATGCAGCTCTGAGTAGCTGGCAATCATTTCCTCGGTAATCCAGGTACCTTCGGCACGGGTTGAGGCGCAAAGGCGGATGATTCGTCCGAAGTGTCTGTCTGCGGTTACCTGGAAGCGTTGTTGGTTCAGGGTCCGGCGCAGGCTCCGTGAAACGTGGATTTCGTTCGGAAAAAGGACACACCGCGGATTCGGTGACCACCACAAAATGGGCTGGTCGTCGCTGTACCAGGGGAAGATGCCGTTCCGGTAGGCCAGTATGAGTCGCTCGGTGGAAAGGTCGCCGCCGAGGGCAAGAAGGCCGTCCGGGTCGTCCAGGGCTTCGTTGGCGGGGGGGAACCAGAGTTGGTCCGGGTCTAGCCAGGGTAGTGAGGTCATCCTTCTCCGGCAATTACTGCAATGTTTCGGTTCTATTTTACAGAGTACCGGCCGGTGGGAGCCGCCTTCTGAAACACGCTGTGAATACGTCCTTGTACGCTTGGCTCCGCCATCCATGGCTCCGCACAGTTTCAGAAGGCGGCTCCCACCGACCTTCGCAAACTTTTGAGTTCGCGTTCCTTTTCTTTACTCAAGCACAATCAGTCTTGCTGATCCAGAAACTTTTCCGCATCCAGGGCGGCCATGCAGCCGAAGCCGGCGGAGGTGACGGCCTGGCGGTAGACGTGGTCGGCTACGTCGCCGGCGGCGAATACGCCGGGAATGCTGCTCTGGGTGGCCATGCCTTCGAGGCCGGAGCGGATGCGGATATAGCCGTTCTCCATGTCCAACTGGCCCTGGAACAGGTCGGTGTTGGGTTTGTGGCCGATGGCGATGAATACGCCGGCCAGGTCCATTTCCTGGGTGGAGTCGTCTTTGGTGCTTTTGATGCGCATACCGGTGACGCCGGTGCCGTCGCCCAGGACTTCGTCGAGGGTGTGGTCCCAGACGATCTTGACGTTGCCGTTTTCGGCTTTTTCAAACAGTTTGTCCTGGAGGATCTTCTCGGCACGGAGGCTGTCGCGGCGGTGCACCAGGGTCACTTCGTCGGCAATGTTGGAGAGGTACAGAGCCTCTTCGACCGCGGTGTTACCGCCGCCAATAACGGCAACTTTTTGCTTCTTGTAGAAGAAACCGTCGCAGGTGGCGCAGGCGGAGACGCCCTGGCCTTTGAATTTCTCTTCAGACTCGAGTCCGAGATACATGGCGGAGGCGCCGGTAGCAATGATCAGGGCGTCGCAGGTGTACTCGCCGCCATCGCCCTTGAGGCGGAATGGGCGGTTACGGAGGTCGGCTTCGTTGATGGTGTCGTAGACGATGCTGGTTTCGAAGCGTTCGGCGTGCTTGAGCATGCGCTGCATGAGCTCCGGGCCCTGAACGCCGTCGTTGTCGCCGGGCCAGTTGTCGACGTCGGTGGTGGTGGTGAGCTGGCCGCCGACTTCAATACCGGTAATCAGGGTCGGGTTCAGGTTGGCGCGCGCTGCGTAAACGGCAGCGGTGTAACCTGCGGGGCCGGAACCGAGGATGATCAGTCGGGAATGTTTGGTGTCGCTCATTGGGAATTCTCTCACTGAAAAAGCCGTACGTTGCCGGGCCCCGGTTTCAGGGCCAGACGCTTCGGGGAAAGGGGCAAAGGCTAACATGAAAGGCGCGGTCTGCCATTCGTTTTGGCCAATTCCGCTTATAAAACCTTGCTATTTACTCAAGCACAGAGACAGTTGCCAACAGCTGACGAACCCTTTCCGCACTTTTTCCGGACTCGCCCTGTTCGAGACGGTGGGCCGCCACTGCAGGGAACACGGCCTGGATGTCGTCAGGCAGCACGTGATTACGCCCCTCCATCAGGGCCCAGGCTTTGGCGGCCCGCACCAGTCCCAATCCCGCCCGGGGCGAAAGCCCGTACAGAAGGCCGGGCATTCTCCGGCTCTGTTCCAGCAACCGCTGCACGTAATCCAGAAGAGCCGGGCTGGCGGTTATCCGGGTAACGCCTTCCTGCAGGGTTTTCAGGTCGGCCTGGGAGAGCAGGGTCGGCAGCTTTTCAGTCATGGCACGACGGTCTTCGCCCTCCAGCAGCTCCCGCTCGGCCCGCGGGTCCGGATAGCCGAGGCGAAGACGCATAAGGAACCGGTCCAGTTGGGACTCGGGCAGGGGATAGGTGCCGCCCTGCTCGATGGGATTCTGGGTGGCAATCACGAAGAACGGATGGGGCAGTGGCCGGGTCTCGCCCTCGATGGACACTTGCCGTTCTTCCATGGCTTCGAGCAGAGCGCTCTGCGTTCGCGGTGATGCCCGGTTGATTTCATCAGCCAACACCACCTGGGCAAAGATCGGGCCGGGGTGGAATACGAGGCTGCCGGCCTGTTTGTCGTACATGGAGTAACCCAGCACATCCGCCGGAAGCAGGTCGTTGGTGAACTGGATGCGCTGGTACGTCAGCCCCATCACCTTGGCCAGGGCATGAGAAAGAGTGGTTTTGCCCATGCCGGGGATATCTTCGATCAGCAGGTGCCCCCGGGCCAGAAGCCCGCAGAGGGCAAGGCGTACCTGTTGGTCTTTGCCCAGGAGTATCTGGTTCAGTTCGCTGACTACGGTATCGACCAGTTTTTTCATTCGGGGCTCAGTCCCTTACGCGTTTGAGGATGTCGCCGTAGGCGTCTATTCGGCGATCTCTCAAATACGGCCAGATACGGCGAACCGATTCACTGCGGTTGCGATCCAGGGTGACGGCAAGGATACATTCGGAGCTGTCATCGCCCCGGGCTAGCAACTCACCCTGCGGGCCACAGATAAAACTGTTGCCCCAGAAACGGATGCCGTCGCTGTGCCCGGAGGGGTCGGGTTCGGTGCCTACCCGGTTCGGAGCCACGACTGGCAGGTTGTTGGCAACGGCATGGCCCCTTTGCACGGTGACCCAGGCGTCCAGTTGACGCGCCTGTTCATCGGGGTCATCCGTTACATCCCAGCCGATCGCAGTTGGGTAGATCAGGATCTCGGCGCCAGCCAGGGCCATCAGCCTTGCGGCCTCGGGGTACCACTGGTCCCAGCACACCAGCACGCCGAGCCTGCCGACAGACGTATCGATAGGCGTGAAACCGCTGCGGCCATCGTTGAACTGGGCGTCACCGGGCGTGAAGTAGAATTTTTCATAGAACCCCGGGTCGTCCGGAATGTGCATTTTCCGGTACAGCCCTGCCAGGGAGCCGTCTTTCTCAAATACGACCGCCGTGTTGTGGTACACGCCGTTCATACGACGTTCGAAAATGGATCCAACCAGCACAATACCCAGTTCCCGGGCCAGGTCAGACAGGCGCTTGCTGGTAGGACCGGGAATCGGCTCTGCCAGCTCGAAAACAGACGTTTCCTCGGTCTGGCAGAAATATAAGGTGGCGTGAAGTTCCTGGAGGATCACCAGGTTGGCGCCACTGGCTACGGCCTCACGAACCAGTTTTTCGGTAGTGGCGAGGCTGGCGGCCTTGTCGCTGCTACAGGCCTGCTGGATGGCGGCAACATTGATTTGGCTTTTGCGCAAGTCACTGCTCATCAACTGACTACTCCGGCCGGAATTTGCATGGTTACACAGTGAAGGCTGCCATGCTGACGAATCAAGGGCCGGCAATTGATCAGCACTATTGCTCTTGTCGGAAAGATCTCTTTCATGACAGCAATGGCGTCCTGATCCTGATCAACGCCGTAAACGGGAAGCAAAACCGCTTCGTTGATGATCAGGAAGTTGGCATAGGTGGCCGGAAGACGCTCACCGTCCTCATCATGAATGGCATCAGGCCAGGGCAGAGGCGTCAGCTTGTAGGGGGCGCCGTCGGCCTGGCGGAACTCCTGAAGTTCCTCCTCCATGGCCGCCAACGCGCTGTAGTGTTCATCCGCCACATCTGGGCAACTCACGTAGCAGATGTGATCCGGGGCGCAAAATCGGGCGAGGGTATCGATGTGGCTGTCGGTGTCATCCCCGGCAAGATAGCCGTGGTTGAGCCAGAGAATCCGCCGGATTCCCAGCACCTCGGAAAGCAGCTGTTCAATCGCCGTGCGATCCATGGCCGGATTTCGGGTGGGCGTCAGCAGGCACTCGGATGTGGTCAGCAGGGTGCCTTCACCATCCGATTCAAATGAACCCCCTTCCAGCACAAAACCGACCTGCTGCATCCCGGTTGTGCCGAAGACGCCAGCATTGAAAAGGTGATTATTTAACGCATCGTCCTTTTCCCAGGGGAACTTTCCGCCCCAGGCGTTGAACCTGAAATCCAGCAGTGTCGGCCCTTCGTCGGTGAGAATGGTGATGGGGCCATGGTCGCGGGTCCAGGTGTCATTCGCCGGTGCCGGAACCGATCTCACGCGTCCCGGAAAGCCATTGTCCTCGGCGTACCGATTGAGGTCCCGTTCTAGCTCCTGAAGGCGGACAACGTGTTCGCAACTGATGACAAGGTGTTCGTGTGGGAGTACGGCTTTCGCGATGTCGAGGAACACCGGTTCAACTTCGTCGATCAGGCCTGCCCAGTCGGTTCCCGGGTGGGGCCAGGTCAGCATGACGGCACTCTGGGGCGCCCACTCTGCGGGCAACACTCGTTTGGTTGTCACTACGTCACCTTGAATCATAAAAGACGCCATTCTAACCAACGATTGGTTGAACGTCAGGACATGGGAAGGGAATTTCCAGCCTGGAAAGGCCCCTCGGGCCTTCAGCGATTCGGCTTGAGAACGGTATGGATAACCCGGTCGCCTTCGAAATACACGATAAAGCCCTGATAGTGCCACTGGGTAATCGGTGGCTGGCCCACGGGACCTTCAATTTCCACGGGTGCACCCCAGGAAGCGCGCACTGATGACTGGCTCATGCCAGAGCCGGGGAAGCTGGCCTGGTCGCGATCGGCCTGGGTGCCAACTGGCACGCGGACTTCTTCAGCTACCGCGGACATCATCGGGAAAAGGGCCAGTGTGGCAGTCACTGCCAGTGCGCCGAACAGGGTAGTTTGCTTTCTCATTGATGGGTCTCCATGAAAACTGATGTCCTCGGGAGGACATGGATAAAGCGTAATATCCGAAAAAGATTAGCAAAAGTCACTCGTTTTTCCCCAGTCTACTCCTTTTGACGCTGTCGAATCTGCCACCGCATCACATGTCGTGCGATTTGCTGGCGATCGCTGTCCTCAATCCGGGCGAATTCGGTGTGGACCCTTGCTCCGCCTGACGAATCGGGGTGTACCTCAATAACTCGGGCAACTGCGCGGGGCTGGAAAAGTTCGGGTGGGAGGGTCATTCGAACAGCGAGCCGGTCTCCCGGCTGCCAGGCAGGGGTGCTGCTAAAGAACGACAGCCCACCCTCGCTCAGGGTTACTTCCTGCCAGTCCTCAGGTTGCAACGGATTTTGCTCAAAGGCCATAATGCGCGCAAGCGTGTCCAGCTTGCCGTTCAGGGATTTGATCAGTCCGGTAAGCAGCCGGTCTTTGTCGGCAAGGCTGGCAAGCTGGGATTTAACGTCCTGATCCAGCCGCCTGAATTCAGCTTTCAGGCTCTCAAGATGGTCGCCGTCGAAGGCATCTTCTTCCATTGCGGTGCCAGGCGCCAGCTTGCGGATCTCCAGGCCGATCCGGTCTTCAATGCGGAAAAAGTCCCGCCGTTCGGGTGAATAGTCCACCGGTTGGTTGGGGATGTCGGACGACTGCATCGCGGCTCCGGAAGGCTGATTTTTTATTTGGTACAGAACAGTTTAGCAGTTTCCCGTCGTGCTGGAAGGTACCCGGGAAAACCAGACCACGACAGACCGGAAGGTAGCAATAGGCACCTCTCAATGTTCAGACCCTTATCATTCTATATTGGCTTGCGTTACACGGCCGCCAAACGCCGCAATCACTTCATTTCCTTTATTTCCCTGACCTCCATAATCGGGCTGATGCTGGGAGTTGCGGTTCTGATCATCGTGCTCTCGGTCATGAACGGTTTCGATCGGGAGCTTAAGCAGAGAATTCTCGGGATGGTGCCCCACGCTACCATTCAGGGCGCCGGGCCGCTCGACGACTGGCAATCAATCGACGCGAAGATGCAGCAGCACCCCCGCGTGCTGGCTGCTGCGCCTTTCATACAGGGGCAGGGTATGGTTACCGGCGGTGGAAATGTTCGCGGGGTCGTGCTTAACGGCATTCTCCCGGAGGAGGAACGAACGGTCTCCATCATTGAAAACCACATGGTCGAAGGCAGTCTCAACGATCTGGTTTCTGGTGAATTCGGCATCATCATCGGTCGGTTGATGGCGGCCAGCCTGCGTCTTCAGATCGGTGACAAGGTAACCGTGGTCCTGCCGGAAGCCTCGGTTACGCCGGCCGGGGTCCTGCCCAGGCTCAAAAGGTTCACGGTCAAAGGCATCTTCAGTGTCGGGGCAGAACTGGATGGCAATTACACCCTGATTCACATGGATGATGCCGCCAAGCTCATGCGGACCGGGGGCAAAGCCGAGGGTATTCGCCTGCTGGTGGATGACCTTTTTGCCGCTCCCAGGGTGTCGCAGCAGGCTGCTGAGTCGCTGGGCGGCCGGTATTACGTATCCGACTGGACCCGAACCCACGGCAACCTGTTCCAGGCCATCCGCATGGAGAAAACCATGATCGGCCTTCTGCTGATGTTTATCGTGGCTGTCGCTGCATTCAATATCGTGTCCACGTTGGTGATGGTGGTTACCGATAAAACCGGTGACATCGCCATCCTCAGGACCATGGGGGCAACACCGGGACGCATCATGCGGATCTTCATTGTTCAGGGGGCGGTCATCGGTATCTTCGGAACCATTGTTGGCACGGCGCTGGGCGTTTTCGGAGCGCTCAACATCAGTGCCTTTATTTCCTGGCTGGAGGGAGCGCTCGGCCACCAGTTCCTGAGCGCGGACGTTTACTTCATCAGCTATCTGCCTTCCCAGCTGCAATGGCAGGACGTGTTTATCATCAGTGGCGCCGGCCTCGCCATGAGTCTGTTGGCAACGATTTATCCGGCCTGGCGGGCCTCCAGGGTGGATCCGGCGGAGGCGCTTCGTTATGAGTAAGGAACAATCCGCAATGGCACACTCTGCACTGGTAATAGACTGCCGTCAGGTGACCCGGACCTATAACGAGGGTCTCGGCAAGCTCACCATTTTTTCGGATATCTCGCTCGAAGTCGCACAGGGGGAGACGGTTGCCATAGTGGGCAGCAGTGGTGCCGGAAAAACCACGTTGCTCAACTTATTGGGGGGGCTCGACAAGCCATCTTCCGGCCAGATTTCCATTTGTGGCGAAGACATTCACCGGCTTTCCGAGGGACGGCGCGCCCGGTTCCGGAATGCCCATCTCGGGTTTGTCTATCAGTTCCATCACCTGTTGCCGGAGTTCACCGCTCTGGAAAACGTGATGATGCCGTGTGCGTTGGGCGGTATGGCGGTATCAAGGTCGAGGGAAAAGGCAGCCAGCCTGCTGCAGCGGGTTGGGCTTGCCGAGCGGCTGGATCACAAACCCGGTGAGCTGTCCGGTGGCGAACGCCAGAGGGTGGCCATTGCCCGGGCACTGGTCAACGAACCGGACTGTGTTCTGATGGACGAACCGACGGGCAACCTGGATGAACATACTGGAGAAGGGGTGCAGGCGCTGATCGAGTCATTGAGGGATCAGCTGGGTATTGCCTTTGTCATGGTCACCCATGACATGAAAATGGCCAGAAGCCTGGGGCGTGTTATGCGGCTTGAGCAGGGTCGCCTGATTCAGGAAGCCTGATCAGCCTCACGACGGCGTCTGAGTCGTGCGGTGCGTCGCACCTGCCAGTCAGAGCGAATTTTCCGGCGCCACAGATACTGGATAATCAGGTAGGCCACGCAAGCGGAGACCGTTGCGACCACCAGGGACCCGAGATAGAGGGGAATGCCGATATCCAGCAGCCGCTCGCTGATCCAGGACCACGAGAGCTCAAAATCAAAACTGAGTACAGGCCGATCCAGAGCCCAGGCGCCAATCTTGTAGTTGAAATAGAACATCGGCGGCATGGTTACAGGGTTGCTGATCCATACCAGGACTACTGAAAGCGGCAGGTTGGCATTGAACCAGATGGCAAAAAAGGCCGCCGCGAGCATCTGGAAGGGCATGGGAATAAAGCAGAACCAGATGCCGACGAGAAAGGCCCGCGCAACACTATGACGGTTGATGTGCCACAGGTTCGGTTCATGAAGGATATCGCCCAGAAAGCTCAGCGACTGCATCGCTTGCACCTTCTCTGGTGAGGGCAGATAGCGTTTCATGAACTTCTTTGGCATTGGAAGTTCTGCCTTTAGACGGAGTTAGTAGACCGGCTCATCGGATGTTGCCGGTGTTTGTGACATACAGGAGGACAAGGATTGTCCGGAAGTATCAACAGACCGGTGGGCCCTTCGGGCGACTCCGGTTCCGCAGCGCTGGGCGTTATCGCCTTCTCTTGTGGCGTTATCTTACTGTATTGGTTGTCGATACTGCCACCTCCCACGTGGTTGATAGCCGCGATACCACTGCTGGCCTTAGGCCGGATCTGCGTTTCCCCGACCTTTGCCAGCTCCGCATTCGTATCTGCTCTTGGCCTCATCGTCGGACTCTCCTGGGCCTCGTGGCATGCCAGTGACCGGCTTTCAACGGTTCTGCCGGCAAGCCTGGAACGACAGCGTCTCTCTGTCTCGGGATACGTATGTGATATTCCTTCGCCCGGTAGCTTCAATAGTTTACGTTTCAGTTTCTGTGTCACCCAGTGGCACAACCTTCCCATCCCGACCCGAGAGGAAGCAAGGATGCCGGACCTGCTCAGGTTGTCCTGGTACGGTCACGGAATGGAGCGGCTCCCGGGCCAACGTTTGCGGCTGGAAGTTGTGCTCAAGCGCCCCCACGGCTCCCTGAACCTCGCGGGCTTTCGCTACGAGGACTGGCTGTTTCGCAAGGGCTACCGGGCCACGGGCAGCATTCGTAGCGTGAAGGTTGACCGGGATGTCGGGTGTTTCGTCCATTGCCAGTACCGGAAGCTGCATCGTTTGCTTCACCAATGGACCATCGAGCAATTTGGCGGTGCCCGTCATTTTCCGCTGGTTTCTTCGTTGCTCATAGGTCATCGCGGCCACATGGAACAGAAGCACTGGGATGTGCTCAAGGCGACCGGCACCATTCACCTGGTTGCCATATCGGGCCTGCACCTGGGTCTGATCGCCCTGGGGGCAGGGTTTCTGTGCCGGCGACTGTTGCTGACTTTTCCGGCACAGATAGTCAGCGATAGCTCAAGGCGTTGGTTTGCCTTCCTGGCCGTTATCCTCTGCTGTCTGGTTTATGCCCTGGCGGCGGGATTTACCGTTCCAACCCAGAGGGCTCTGGTGATGGTTGTGGCCGGTGGGTGGCTGGTACTGATGAGTCGTCAGGCCCCGGTCTGGCACGTTTTCCTGGCCGCGTTGGCTGCCGTTCTTGTGCTGGACCCTTTCGCGCCCCTGGACCAGGGATTCTGGCTTTCGTTCGCTGCGGTTGCCACCCTGATCACTGTATTCTCGTCGCGACTGGCTGGAACCGGGTGGCTGAGAGGACTCGTCCTGGCCCAGCTCGCGGTTTTTGGCGGATTATGGCCAATCCTCGAAATACTGGGGCAGGGCCAGCCCCTGGTAGGTTTGTTGGCCAACCTGGTCGCGATTCCCTGGGTATCCCTTGTAGTTATGCCAGTGCTTGTCGCGGGTGGGTTGCTTGCCGCCGTAGTTCCAGGCGCCGCCCAGCTGTTCCTGCCAATATTCGATCTAACCCTCGGTGTTCTGTGGCAATTGCTCATGTGGCTTGCGCAGTGGCAGGCGCCGGACATCCGGGCTGGTGTCCCGGAGCTGTTTGGCTGGGCGTTGCTGAGCGTCGCGGTATTGTGTATGCCTTTCGCCATGTTCCGGCTTGTGGCGGTCCTTTCTGCGGTGTTTTGGCTGGTGTATCCGGCTCCTTCTTCCGAAAGGAATTCGTACGTGGCAGTGCCAGTTGTAAGGGTATGGGATGTTGGGCAGGGCCTTTCAGTTCTGGTCCGACACGGGCGCGAGGTTCTTGTCTACGATACCGGTCCTGCCGTGCCCGACGTGTTTTCGGCCGTCGAATCCACGCTTTTGCCCAATCTGGCGGCTGAAGGAATCAAGCGAATTGACACCCTCGTGATCAGCCACGCCGACAGCGATCATGCCGGTGGCATCTCGGAGCTTTCCCGGAACGTCAGTGTCGGCCGTGTCATTGCTGGTGAGCCTGCGGCGGTCAGACAGCAGGTTGGCGAACTGCCTGTGCAAGCCTGCAAACAGGCTGAAGAAAGGCTGGGAGGATTGGTCCTCGAGTTCTGGCAGAGTGAGGGCGCACAAGAGGGTAACGACGCTTCCTGTGTGTTGCGTATCTACCACCCTGACTCCGGAACTGAGTGGCTCTTGCCGGGAGATATTACCGAACCCGTGGAGGCAGAGTATCTGGCTTATATGGCTGGCCGAGAGGATGTTCAGGTTCCTTCGACTCGCGTGCTCGTTGCGCCCCACCACGGGAGCAAAACCTCATCTTCCGAACCCTGGGTGCGCGTGCTGAGACCAGATCGGGTCATCTATACCGCTGGCTATCGCCACCGGTACGGTCATCCCCACCCGACGGTAACCGCACGTTACGCGGGGGTCGGAGCGGTGCCGCTGAACACAGCATGTTCAGGCAGCGTCGAGATGACCGTTGTCGATAAAAAGCTGGTATTAAAGGAAATGCGGCATGGCTCGTCGTTCTGGATCGGTGGTTCGGGGCTTGCCCGTGACCAATGTAAAATACCGTGACATTGCAGGTGTGGCCTCCACGGGTAGCTATGCTAAAGTAGCGCGGCTTGCAAACAATCAGGGAGACCAAGCGTGTTCGAGCTGTTGAAAGCCGGTGGCATTCTGATGGTGCCAATTGTTGCCTGCTCCATTCTGGCGCTGGCCATCATTCTGGAGCGTTTCTGGACCCTTCGCGCCTCCAGGGTCGCGCCCCCCCAGACCATCAATGAGTTATGGCGCTGGATCAAGAAGAAAGAACTCAATGGCCGGAAACTGAAAGCCCTGCAGGGGTCATCACCCCTGGGCCGGATTCTTGCCGGTGGCCTGCTTAACGCCAAGCATGGCCGCGAAATCATGAAAGAGAGCATCGAGCACGAGGCAAGCCAGGTCATCCATGATCTGGAGCGTTTCCTTAACCCGCTGGGTACCGTTGCGACGATCACCCCTCTGCTGGGACTGCTTGGTACCGTCATTGGCATGATCAAGGTATTTGCCGAGATCCAATTGGCCGGGGTTGGCAACGCCGGCAACCTCGCCGGTGGTATTTCTGAAGCGCTTATTACTACGGCCGCTGGCCTGAGCGTCGCCATCCCGGCACTTATCTGCCACCGCTACTTTATCCGGAGAGTGGATGAGCTGGTCGTCGGCATGGAGCAGGAAGCGATCAAGCTGGTTGAGGTAGTGCACGGAGACCGCGAAATCGACGTGGAAGGAGCCTGAACGCCGTGAAGTTCAAGCGCCAGAGGAGCCAGGAAGTCGGGGTAGACCTGACGCCACTGATCGACGTGGTGTTTCTGTTGCTGATTTTCTTTATGGTTTCCACGACCTTTACCCGCGAGAGCCATCTGCAGGTTGAATTGCCTGAGGCCAGTGGCGAGCCTGCGCCGGCATCCGAAGTGCAGCAGATCGACGTGGTGATCAATGCCGAGGGGCAGTACATCCTGAACGACCGCACATTGGTCAATAATCGGCGGGAAACCCTTGAGCGGGGTGTCCGTGAACTGGCTGAAGGCAATAACTCGCTTCCGTTCATCATTACCGCTGACGCCCGCACACCCCATGAATTTGTGGTGCGTGCCATGGACGTTGCCGGCCGTCTCGGATTTGCCAAGCTCAGCATTACTACCGAGCGGGAGGCTGATAGCCAGTGAAGGTGTCCGAGCCTATACCAGACCCTGCGGCCGGCCTGCCGGCGGGCAGTTGGGATACCTACAAGCGCCTTCTCGCTTATGTAAAGCCGTTCCTGCTGGCCTTCTCCCTTGCAGTACTCGGCAACATTATCTATGCCGCTGCATCGACTGGTATGGCGGCAGCCATGGAATACGTCATTGCGGCGATCGAGAATCCGACCGAGCAGAATCGTCTGATGCTGACGCTGGTTATCGTTGGCGTCTTCGCATTCCGTGGGCTGGGCACCTTCCTGAGCCAGTACTTCATCAGCTATGTCGGGCGTCAGGTCATCAATGCGCTTCGTAACGATGTGTTTGATCGACTGATGACACTGCCTTCCCGCTATTTCGATGACAACGCGGCGGGACGGCTGGTGTCCAAGCTTACCTTTAACGTCGAGCAGGTGGCGGAGGCGACGACCAACGCCGTGACCATCACGCTCCGTGAAGGTCTGACCATCGTCGGTCTGCTGGGTTACATGTTCTACACCAACTGGAAACTCACGCTGATTTTCCTGGCGGTGGGGCCGCTCATTGCCGCGGTTGTAAGCTATGCCAGCAAACGCTTCCGCAAGATCAGTCAGCGGATCCAGGGCTCGATGGGCGATATAACCCATGTGGCCTCTGAATCGATTACCGGCTATCGCGTTGTTCGCACCTTTGGTGGTGAGGATTATGAACGTGGTCGTTTTCAAGAGGTTAACAATAGAAACCTCAAGCAAAGTTTGAAGATGGCATCCACTCAGGCGATCAGTGTTCCGGTGATTCAGGTACTGGTGGCCATCGCCATTGCCGGATTGGTCTGGATGATGCTGGCGCCTGAAATTCGCGGTGAGATGACCACGGGTCAGCTGGTAGCATTCATTACGGCAGCGACGACCATGGCCAAGCCCATCCGTCAGGTTACCTCTGTTCACGCCAAGATCCAGAAGGGCGTTGCAGCCGCTTACGATGTGTTCGAAACAATCGACGAATCGCCGGAACAGGATCCGGGTACGTATTCGCCGGATCGCGTTGAGGGCGACATCGAGTTTGATGAGGTGGCCTTTCGGTACCGGGATCAGCTCGATAATGTTCTGGAAGGTATCTCCTTTAGCATTCCTGCCGGTCAGAGTGTGGCACTTGTCGGTCGTTCAGGGAGCGGAAAGTCCACCCTGGTGAGTCTCATTCCAAGATTCTATGAATACACCGGCGGTGACATTCGTATCGATGGGCATTCGCTAAAGGAGTTTTCCCTGAAAGGGCTTCGGTCCCAGATTGCACTCGTGAACCAGAATGTAGTGCTTTTTAACGATAGTATCGCGGCCAACATAGCTTATGGCTCTCTCCGGAACTGCACGCGCGAAGAAATCCGCGAGGCTGCCGCCAAGGCTCATGCGCTGGAATTTATTGATCGTATGCCCGAAGGCCTGGACACCATGATCGGTGACAATGGAGTCATGCTTTCCGGTGGGCAGCGACAGCGGCTCGCCATCGCCCGGGCGCTGCTCAAGAACGCCCCGATTCTGATCCTTGATGAAGCCACATCGGCGCTGGATACGGAATCTGAGCGTCACATCCAGGAAGCGCTGGAAACGGTTATGCAGGGCCGTACCACTCTGGTCATTGCGCATCGCCTGTCCACCATCGAGAAAGCAGACCGAATTCTGGTGATGGACAACGGCCGGATCGCCGAATCCGGTCGACATGACGAACTCCTTGCCGCTGGCGGCGCTTACGCTCAATTGCACCAGATGCAGTTCAGCGAGCAGTCATGAGCGCGGTGCAATCTGCCATGAGTTCGCTGGTTGAGCGTCTCTGGTATGGAAGGAAGCGCCCTCTGGCTTTTCTGGCACCGCTGTCTTGGCTGTACCGGAGCATCGCGGAAGCCCGCCGTCGGGCCGCCTGGGATGCGAGAGATGCGTCGCTCCCGGTTCCGGTCATTGTGGTTGGCAACATCACTGCCGGTGGAACCGGCAAATCGCCGCTCACCGCCTGGCTGGTTTCCGCACTGGCATCCGATGGCTGGCGGCCGGTTATTCTCAGCAGGGGTTATGGTGGCGATGCTGTCCAGTACCCGCTGGAAGTTGCGGCGGAGACCAGTCCTTCCGAAGCCGGTGACGAGCCTGTCATGCTGGCGCTGAGCACCGGTTGCCCGGTTGTTGTTGATCCGCGTCGCCGACGGGGCGCCGATTACGCTCTTGAGAAAAATCTGGGTGATGTGCTGATTTGTGACGACGGCCTTCAACACTACAAGTTGCCCAGGGACCTGGAGCTGTCGGTATTTGATGGACAAAGGGGCATCGGTAACGGCGCCTTGATCCCCGTTGGCCCGCTTCGGGAGCCGGTTTCGCGACTGGCTTCTGTAGACTTTGTTATTGTAAATGGCAAAGAGCTTTCAGAGCAGGCTATGGAAAGCTTTGTTGGCATTGACCACCCTGCGATATTTTCCATGATTCTTGAGCCTGCAACCCTCGTTCACCTGAAAACAGGGGAGTCGAGAGCGGTTGGCGATCTCAGGGGCAAGGCCGTGAGGGCTGTGGCCGGGATCGGAAACC
The DNA here is from genome assembly GCF_045057155.1 of Marinobacter flavimaris. NCBI lineage: Bacteria > Pseudomonadati > Pseudomonadota > Gammaproteobacteria > Pseudomonadales > Marinobacteraceae > Marinobacter > Marinobacter flavimaris. The sequence continues at coordinate 1,700,888 of NZ_CP171359.1, read as the reverse complement.
CGGCCCGGTTTTTCGATACACTGAGAACCCTTGGCGCCGATGTTACCGAAGCGGCCTTTCCGGATCACCATCGTTTCCGTCCTGAGGATCTGAACAGTGATACCGATGAGTTGATAGTCATGACCGCAAAAGACGCGGTGAAATGCCGGGAATTTGCACCCGATAATGCCTGGAGCCTCAACGTTGAGGCCAGATTGCCGGGGCCGTTCCGGGACGCGTTTCTGGCCCGGGTTCGCCAATGTTCCGAGCCGTTAACTTCCTGATATCAAGTGAGTAAGCAACATGGATAAAAAACTGTTGGCGCTGTTGGCCTGTCCGGTGTGTAAGGGCGATCTGAAACTCAACGAGGACAGAACCGAGCTGGTCTGTTACCAGGACGCCATGGCGTTCCCGATCCGCGAGGGGATTCCTGTGATGTTGGCTACCGAAGCCCGGACGCTCTCTACTGATGAGCGTCTGCACAAGCGTTAAACCCAAGTCAGCCAGGTGGTTACTACATGTCTTTTACCGTTGTGATTCCGGCCCGCTATGCGTCCAGCCGCCTTCCGGGCAAGCCTCTGGCAGACATTGCCGGCAAGCCGATGATCCAGCATGTCTGTGAGCGTGCCGCGGAAAGCCGCGCAGACAGGGTCGTTGTCGCCACGGACGATGATCGGATCCGGACCGCATGCGAAGGCTTCGGTGCAGAAGTGGTCATGACATCACCCAATCACGCCAGCGGCACAGACCGTCTTGAGGAGGTTGCACGGGTGCTGGGTTTCGGGCCGGATCATCGGGTCGTTAACGTGCAGGGTGACGAGCCCCTGATCCCGCCCGAACTGATCAACCAGGTGGCCGACAATCTGGAGTTTTATCCTGAAGTCGCCATTGCCACACTGTGTGAGCGGATCCACGATCCGGAGCACGTGTTCAATCCCAATGTGGTCAAGGTGGTGTTCGATCACAGGGGGATCGCCCATTATTTCAGCCGTGCGCCGATCCCGTGGGCCAGGGATCAGTGGCTGGAGGGCACACCTCTGACGGGGCTGGACACCTCCTTGCCGGATAATGTCGGATATTTCCGGCATATCGGCATCTATGGTTACCGTGCTTCCGTCCTGGCCGAGTTTGTCAGCTGGGCGCCTGCGCCGACCGAGGTAACCGAATCTCTGGAACAGTTGAGGGCGCTCTATAACGGTGTCCGTATTCACGTGGATGTGGCCGCGGTCAACCCGCCGGGCGGCGTTGATACCGATGCCGATTTGCATAGGGTCCGAGGCTGGCTGGAGAAGAGGAATAGCGAGAATGGCTGAACCGGTAAACGTTCTTTTCGTGTGCCTGGGCAACATCTGTCGATCGCCCAGTGCTGAAGGTGTGTTTCGCTCACTGGTGGAGCAGGCGGGCCTTGCAGAGCAGGTCCACATCGATTCCTGCGGCACCGGAGACTGGCACATTGGCAAGAGTCCTGACGCCCGCGCCCAGGAGGCTGCCCGGCGCCGGGGTATCGACATCAGTGGATTGCGCGCCCGCCAGTTCAGTCCGGAGGATCTGGACACCTTTGACTACGTGCTGGTGATGGATCGCCAGAACCTGGCGGACATCAAGGACGTATGGTATCAGAATGGCGGCACCCGGCCAGCCCTGTTTCTGGAGTTCGGTCAGTCGGCCCATCAGGAAGTGCCAGATCCCTATTACGGTGGTGACGCAGGTTTTGAAACCGTGCTTGACCTGATCCAGGAAGCCGGCGAGGGCCTGCTGGCGGACATCCGGGGGCGCCTGGCTTGAGTCAGCAGCCGGAAATTCGGGAAAACATAGAGCTGGAGGCGCTGAATACCCTGCACGTGCCGGCCAAAGCCCGTTTTTATGTCGAAGTTCACACCTCAGATGAGTTGGTCAGGTCTCTGGACTGGGCCTCATCAGAGGATCAGGAAGTCCTGATTCTGGGGGGCGGCAGTAACCTGGTGTTCGCGGGTGACTTCGCGGGGCTGGTGGTGCGTCTGGCGATTCGTGGCCGCCGTTGGGAGCACATTGAGGACCACAGGGCGACCCTGGTGCTTGGTGCGGGTGAAAACTGGCATGAGGCGGTCCTGTATGCTGCCCGGGCCGGTTATCGCGGTATCGAGAATCTGGCGCTTATCCCGGGCACGGCCGGAGCGGCGCCCGTCCAGAATATTGGTGCCTATGGTGTTGAGCTCGGCGATTGCCTGGAATCCGTCACCGCACTGGATCGCAATTCGGGTGAGCTGGTTGTTCTCAATAACGCCCAGTGCCGTTTTTCCTACCGCGACAGCCTCTTCAAACAGACGCCGGGTCGCTATGTGATCACCGAAATCCGTTTGGGCCTGTCCCGCTCACGTGCTCTGGTGCTCGGATATCGGGATCTCCGGGAGTACCTCGGTGATACAGCGGAAACCGCCCTCGACCCTTTGCATGTGGCAGAGGCCATAATGGCCATTCGCCGACGAAAGTTGCCGGACCCGGATATGATTCCGAACGCCGGAAGTTTCTTCAAGAACCCGGTGGTTGACGGAGTAACGTTCGAGGCACTCAGCGAGCGGCACCCGGATATTGTGGCTTATCCTCAGGAGCAGGGGGTAAAACTGGCAGCGGCGTGGCTGATCGATCAAAGTGGCTGGAAAGGCTTCCGGAATGCCCGGGTGGGCGTGCATAACCGACAGGCGCTGGTGCTGATTAACCACTCGGGCGGCACAGGTGCCGACATACTGGAGCTTGCCAGAGAAGTTCGTCAGTCAGTCGTTGACCGGTTTGGTGTCACCCTGGAAATGGAGCCAGGGATTGTGGGTGGTTCGGGAAGGGAAAATCCCTGACGGCACTGCTTTATACAAGTGCCGTCAGAGGCTTGTCCGCGTATGCGGACAGCGATCAGAGCCCTTTTCGGGGCGATGCGTTGACCAGGAATGGCAGCGCTTCAGCCACCGGGACATCCTGTTTTTCCGCGTCCTTTCTGCCTTTGTATTCCAGGGTTCCGGCTGCCAGACCACGCTCGGAAACCACGAACCGGTGCGGGATACCAATCAATTCCATATCGGCAAACTTCACGCCAGGGCGCTCTTTTCGGTCGTCCAGAAGCACATCGTAACCGGCTTGGCGTAGCTGTTCATAAAGCTTTTCTCCGGCCTCGGCAACGGTTGGTGACTTATGGGCGTTCAGGGTAACAATGGCCACCTGGAAAGGCGCAATGGCATCGGGCCAGATGATGCCGTTTTCATCGTGGTTCTGTTCAATGGCTGCGGCAACAACCCGGGAAACACCCAGGCCGTAACAGCCCATGTCCATAATCACGGTTTTCCCGTTCTCATCGAGAACCGTGGCGTTCATGGCAGTGCTGTACTTGTTGCCAAGTTTGAAGATGTGGCCCACTTCAATGCCGCGCCGGATCTCCAGAGTGCCCTTGCCATCCGGGCTGGGGTCGCCCTCAACCACGTTGCGCAGGTCTTCCACCCGTTCAAGCGCAGCGTCTCTCTCCCAGTTCACGCCGGTAAGGTGGAAGCCTTCCCGGTTGGCGCCGCAAACAAAGTCCGCCAGATGCGCGGCACTGCGGTCCACAATGACGGGCACGTTGAGGTTTACCGGTCCGATAGATCCGGGCTTGCAGCCGACAGCCTGTTCGATTTCCTCATCGGTGGCCATTGTCAGAGGCTCGGCAACGCCGGCCAGGTTTTCGGCCTTGATCTCGTTCAGGGTGTGATCGCCCCGCAGAACCAGTGCAACCAGCCCGGAGCTGCCGTCTTCGTCGGCTTCCGCCTTCACCAGCAGGGTTTTGACCGTGCGGGTGGCGTCAATGCCCAGCAACTGCGATACCGCCTCGATGGTTTTCTCATCCGGTGTGGCGACTTCCTTGAGTTCCTCGGCCGGGGCAGGGCGGGTGCCGCTCGGGGCTACTGCCTCTGCTTTCTCGATGTTGGCTGCGTAATCGCTCCCGGTGCTGAACACGATGTCATCTTCACCCGAAGATGCGAGCACATGGAACTCGTGGGATGCGCTGCCACCAATGGCGCCGGAGTCCGCCTGTACCGCACGGTAATCCAGGCCGAAACGGTCGAAAATGGCGCAGTAGGTGCGGTGCATCAATTCGTAGGTTTCGTTCAGGGACTCGGCGTTCAGATGGAAGGAATAAGCGTCCTTCATCAGGAATTCCCGGGCGCGCATCACGCCAAACCGGGGGCGACGCTCGTCCCGGAATTTGGTCTGAACCTGGTAGAAGTTGGCTGGCAACTCCTTGTAGCTGCTGATCTCATTCCGGATCAGGTCGGTAATGACCTCTTCGTGGGTCGGTCCGAAACAGAAATCACGGCCATGACGGTCTTTCATTCGCAGCAGTTCGCCGCCGTACTGGGTCCAGCGTCCGGATTCCTCCCAGAGTTCGGCCGGCTGGACCGCAGGCATCAACACTTCCTGAGCGCCACTCTTGTCCATTTCTTCGCGAACGATTCGCTCGACCTTGCGCAGGGTACGCAGGCCCATTGGCAACCAGGTGTATAGCCCGGCGGCCAGTTTGCGAATCATGCCGGCACGCAACATCAACTGATGACTGATGATCTCGGCGTCGGCGGGGGTCTCTTTCTGGGTGGCAATCAGGTAGCGGCTTGCTCGCATCGTGTCTTCCGTTTGTAATAAATCTGAAGTGTTAGACTAATGGACAGGCGGCGGTTGGCCCGCCGGAGCCTTTATTTGTCGTAAAGTGGCCATTATTGTACGGAGCCTGTTGCACAAGGTACAGATGATGACCGACGAATCTATTGATGTCGCCCCGCGGCGCCGGCCGGTTCAGGCCCGCAGCCGGGAGCGCGTCAACACCATCCTTCGCCATGCCGCCGCCATTTTTCATGAGACCGGTGTCGATGCTGCGAGCATGTCAGCCATTGCCCGACAATCGGGCATGTCGCTGGCTTCTCTCTACCGCTACTTTCCCAACAAGGCAGCCATCGTCCATGCCATTGCCGAACAGCACGTGGAGAAGATGGAGCGGGCTCTGCGGGAACGGTTGCAGGAACTGAACCTCAGCGATGCGGTAGACGTTCTCATCGATCAGTTTTATGAGTTCTATCGCCACGAGCCCGCCTACTCGGCGATCTGGAGTGGTGTAGAGGCAATGCCTGAGCTGAGGGAGCTGGATCTGAGAGAGCTGTACACCAACGCCCGCGATCTGGATCGGAAACTCAAAGAGGAGTGTCCCCGGATTCCTGATGATCGGCGCTGGACCGCAAGCCTTTTGTTGCCAAGGTCCGCCGGCACTGTCCTCCGGTTGGCGGTAACTCTGCCCGACGCCCAGGGTCGACAACTGGTGGAGGAGCTCAAATGTATGGCAAGGGCTTACGTCCGCGAGCTCGTCGCCTGAGTCAGGAAAGGTACCCCAATGGCAGGGCAGTACTGTCGATCACTCGCCGGAGCACGAAGCTGGAGTGCACGCCGCTGACGCCCTGAATGCGGGTAATGCGGTTCAGCAGGAAATGGTGGTAATGGTCCATGTCCGGTACCACCACCTTCAGCATGTAATCGGCGTCCTGGCCGGTAATAAGGTAGCACTCCTGCACCTCCGGGTACTCGGCAACCTGCTCTTCAAACGCCGCGAAACGCTCGGGTGTATGCCGATCCATGCCAATCAGGATGATCGCCGTCAGAGAAAGGCCAAGTTTCTTGTGGTCCAGAATGGTGACGGTTCTGACGATGATACCGGCATCCTCCAGTGCCCGCACACGACGGAGACAGGGCGAAGGGGATAGCCCGACTTTCTCTGCCAGTTCCTGGTTGGTCAGGGAGCCATCCTGCTGGATCTGTTCGAGAATTCGGCGGTCCATCTTGTCAATTTTGGCGAGGGTTTTCTTGTTTTCGGTCATAAAATTCCAAGAATGGCGTTTATCAAGCAATTTATAGGTTAGAAAATACGCTTCCCCGCTCAAGTTCGCAATCAAATACCAGCTTTTTCGCGTTAACCTGTACCCATCAAAGAATTCACTTCTGAAACCGCAAGGAATTACACGCATGGCTTTCGATCATCGCAAATACGTTGCGTTCAAACCTGTTGCCAAAACCGACCGTCGCTGGCCGGACAAGGTCATCGAGAAGGCGCCCACCTGGTGTGCCGTGGATCTTCGGGATGGCAACCAGGCACTGGTGAAGCCCATGTCTGTTGCCCAGAAAACGCGGATGTTCGAGTTGCTGGTCAAGCTGGGCTTCAAGGAAATCGAGATTGGCTTTCCTGCTGCCAGCCAGCCGGATTTCGATTTCTGTCGCAAGCTGATTGAAGAAAACCGCATTCCCGAGGATGTGAAGATCCAGGTGCTGACCCAGGCCCGTCCTGAGCTGATCGAGCGTACCTATGAAGCATTGGCCGGCGCCCGAAAGGCAATCGTGCATGTCTACAATTCTACTTCCACGGTTCAGCGGGAGCAGGTGTTTGGTCTGGATCGTGACGGTATCAGGGACATTGCCGTCAACGGAGCCAAACTGGTTCGCGACATCGCCGCGCGCCACCCGGAGACCGAGTGGACGTTCCAGTATTCACCGGAGAGCTTTACCGGTACCGAGCTGGATTTCGCCGCGGAAGTGATTGATGCCGTGAGTGAGGTCTGGCGTCCGGAAGAGGGCCAGCCGATGATTATCAACCTGCCTGCCACCGTTGAAATGGCGACACCGAACGTGTTTGCGGACCAGATCGAGTGGATCTGCGACAACATCCAGCGCCGTGAACACATCAGCATCAGTGTGCATACCCACAATGATCGCGGCTGTGCCGTGGCCGCCGCCGAACTGGCCGTAATGGCAGGGGCCGATCGGGTCGAGGGCACATTGATGGGCAACGGTGAGCGCACCGGCAACATGGATCTGGTGACCATGGCCATGAACCTTTACTCCCAGGGCATTGATCCCACGCTGGATCTGTCGGGCATGGCGGAGATCACCGAAGTGGTTGAGGCCTGTACGGAGATTTCCACTCATCCACGCCATCCCTACGCCGGCGAACTGGTGTTCACCGCCTTCTCAGGCAGCCATCAGGATGCCATTCGCAAGTGTCTGGCGCGCCGAAAGGATGGCGAAACCTGGAACGTCGCGTATCTGCCCATCGACCCGTTCGATGTTGGTCGCCGCTATGAGGAAGTGGTTCGCATCAACAGTCAGTCTGGCAAGGGCGGTGTCGCCTATGTACTGGAGCGGGATTATAACATCAGTCTGCCACGCTGGTTGCAGATCGAGTTCAGCAAGGTGGTCCAGAGAGAGGCGGAAACCAACGGTGGCGAGATTGACTCACTGACCATTCATCGCCTGTTCGAGGATCGCTATCTGAAAGTCCACGCCGATTGGGCACTGCGCTCCTACGATCTGCACCGGGACGAAGAGGGTGTGCATGCCGAGGTGTCGGTGGGTCGCGATGCATCGCCGGTTCGTCTGGATGGCCATGGGCTGGGCGCAGTGGAGGCTGTATCTGAGGCGCTGGAGATGCGCTTTGATATCTCCATTGCTGTCGAGGCTTACGACGAGTTTGCGCTGGGTGAGGGCACCAATGCCAACGCACTGGCCTGTATTCGCTTGACCGCAAACGGTATGCATTGCAGCGCTGCGGCACTGGCCGAAGACACGACATCTGCCACCCTGCAGGCCTTGTTTTCGGCAGTCGCCCAGGCAGTGGGTATCGAAATGCCTGAGACGGAAGCCGAACCTGAATCGGCGGGTGCCTGAAAAACCTGCCGTCCTGACGACACAAGCCGGCACGAGTGCCGGCTTGTTGGTTTTCCGATGCCCGTGAGGGGCAAAGGACGGAGCGTAAACCCTCAGACCGGGGTAACGTTTTCCGCCTGCGGGCCTTTCGGACCCTGTGTCACGGTGAACTGTACCTGCTGACCTTCGGTCAGGGTACGGAAACCGCTTGCGTTGATTGCGCTGTAGTGAACAAACACGTCGCTGCCACCGTCCTGAGCGATGAAGCCAAAGCCTTTGGACTCGTTAAACCACTTAACGTGGCCGGTTTTAGTATCGGACATTGATCTTTCCTGTCTTTCTGTAATTTGCCCTCACGGGACCTTCAAAATTCCACATGGAATCGTTGCTGAGAAATCCAGAGAGTACTGAGGAAGGGGCAACGAAGAGCACTTCGGCAGGACGTTGAAACGCATTCACCAAATACCGCTGTATTTTCACAGCTATTTCAGTATAGACCGACTTTGGGGGGCGTCAACGAAATTTTTGCAGCTTTCGTGAAGGTTTTATTGCGGGCAAAAACAACAGGTTGGGATTTGATTGGGCAAAAATTGCCCGCCCCCGGTTCGGGCGGGGCGGGCAGCTTTCACGGTGGCTCTGTCAGCGGCGGAACTGCTCGCTGATTTCTTCCAGAATGGCAGGGTCATCAATGGTGCTGGGCACCGCGTATTCCTCGCCATCGGCAATCTGGCGGATGACCCGTCTGAGGATCTTGCCGGAACGGGTCTTGGGCAGGCGATCAACCACCAGGGCGCGGCGGAAACAGGCGATGGCGCCAATCTTGTCTCGAACCATCTCCACCAGCTCGTCTTCCAGTTCGTCATGGTCGATGGTTGCGCCGTCCTTGATCAGAACCAGCCCTATGGGGATCTGCCCTTTCATATCATCGTGCGCACCCACGACGCAGCACTCGGCTATGGCCGGGTGGGAAGCGACGACTTCCTCCATCTCACCGGTAGAGAGCCGGTGGCCAGCGACATTGATAACGTCATCGGTACGGCCCATAACGAACACGTACCCGTCATCGTCAATAAAGCCGCCGTCGCCGGAGCTGTAGAATCCCGATATCGGTTCCAGGTAGGTTTTGCGGAAACGCTCATCGTCGCCCCAGACTGTCATCATACAGCCGGGTGGCAGTGGCAGTTTTACAGCAATCTGACCCTGCTCGCCGGCGGGCATCTGGCTGCCTTTCATGTCCACTACCTGCACGTTGTAGCCAGGGGAGGGCACGGTTGCCGAACCTGGTTTGGTCGCCATTAACTCGATTCCCACCGGATTGCAGCAAATGGCCCAACCGGTTTCGGTCTGCCACCAGTGGTCGAGAACCGGCAGGCCAGTGTGCTCTTTCAGCCACTCATAGGTGGCGGGATCGAGTCGCTCGCCGGCCAGGAACAGTCTTTTCAGTGAACTGATGTCGTAGTGTGAAAGCTGGTCTGCTTCCGGATCTTCCTTGCGGACGGCCCGGAATGCGGTCGGGGCAGTGAACAGCATGTTCACTTTGTGATCCTGAACCACTCGCCAGAAGGCGCCGGCATCCGGTGTTTTCACCGGCTTGCCCTCGTACATGATGGTCGTGCAACCCGCAAACAATGGCGCGTAGACGATGTAGCTGTGGCCAACAACCCAGCCAACGTCAGAGGCAGCCCAGTAAACATCGCCGGGTTTGGCGTCGTAGACCAGCTTCATGCTGTAGTTCAGCGCAACCGCATGACCACCGTTGTCGCGCACCACACCTTTGGGTTTACCGGTGGTGCCTGAAGTGTAAAGAATATAGAGCGGGTCTGTTGATTTGACGGGCACCGGGTCGGCCGGTGCAGCCGTCTTCATCAACTCGTTCCAGTCATGGTCACGGCCAGCCTGAAGGTCGGCCTTCACCTGGGGGCGCTGGTAAACAATGCAGGTTTCCGGTTTGTGGCTGGCCTGGTCGATGGCTTTGTTGACCAGAGGCTTGTACTCAATCAGCTTGGTGACTTCGATGCCGCAAGAGGCGGTAATCACGGCCTTGGGTTTGGCGTCATCAATACGCACGGCCAGTTCGTGGGCAGCAAAGCCGCCAAAGACCACAGAGTGAATAGCGCCGATCCGCGCGCAGCCCAGCATCGCAATGACCGCTTCCGGGATCATGGGCATGTAGATGATGACCCGGTCGCCCTTGGTGATGCCACGGTCTTTGAGGGCTCCAGCGAACCGGGCCACTTCATCGGTCAGCTCGTTGTAGGTGTAGGAGCGCTGGGTATCGGTAACCGGAGAATCGTAGATCAGGGCTTCCTGGTCGCCACGCCCTGCACGGATGTTGGCATCCAGTGCCACATCGCAAGTGTTCAGAGTGCCGTCGGGGAACCACTGCCCGTGCCCATTGTCGGTTGGCTGCCAGATGGTTTTCGGCGGTTCGATCCAGTCAATTTTTTCCGCCTGTTCACGCCAGAATTCGTCCGGTTTGTCTATCGACCGCCGGAACTCTGAGTGGTAGTCCATACATTCCACCTCATCGTGCCTGTTGTTGTTTTAATACGTTTCCTGACAACTTTAGGCCGTTTGAAATCATGGACTAGTAGACCATTGGCTTAGTCTCGGGGGTCTAGGGGCCAGTTTCTTCTGTAGATTTGACCGAAGTCACCTTCGCAGTCATTTCACCCCGTGCAACGCGGGCTGAGATGGTGTCGCCGGGGTTAACGTTTGAAGCATCCCGAAGAATGTTTCCGTTGTTGTCGCGCACGATGGAATAACCCCGTCCAAGGGTCGCAAGGGGGCTGACCACATTCAGAGTCTGCGCCGCATGTTCCAGGTTGTCGCGACGCTGTTTCAGGTCCTGCTGCATTACCGAAACCAATCGCTCGCTCACGCGCCGCAGCGCGTCCTGGCTATCCGAGAGCTGGCGGTGCGGCGACTGCATGACCAGTCTCTGGCGCAGGTGATCATTGCGCACGCCAACGGTTGTCAGGCGCTGTCGAATAGCTTTACGGAGGCGCAGTTCGAGCTCATCCATTCGCTGGGCTTTCTCCAGAAGCTCCCTTCTTGGGTCGCGCAACCGGGCGCTCAGATGTCCGAGCTGGGTGCCCAGGCGCTTCAGGGCCAGGCCCATGGCGTTGGACAGGCGGAATTCCCGGTCTCTTAGCTGTTTAAGCCAGTCTGACTGGTCCGGCGAAATCTTTTCGGCGGCCGCGGAGGGCGTCGGGGCCCGAAGATCAGCCACGAAATCGGCAATGGTTACATCGACCTCGTGACCAACCGCACTGACCGTGGGGATCCGGCAAGCGGCAATCGCGCGGGCGACCGCTTCTTCATTGAAGCACCAGAGATCCTCCAGAGAGCCACCGCCACGGCCAATAATCAGGACATCGGCAACGCCGTGGTTCTGGGCGGCTTCGATGGCTCGTACGATGTCAGCGGTAGCCGCCTTGCCCTGAACGGCAGTGGGGTAGAGCGTTACGGGTATAGCGGGGCACCGCCGGGCGAGAACGGTGAGTATGTCGTGGATCGCGGCGCCGGTGGGTGAGGTGACGACACCGATGTGCCTGGGCAATGAGGGCAGTGGTTTCTTGCTGGCCTGTTCAAACAGTCCTTCGGCCAGCAATTTCCGCTTGAGCTCCTCGAAGGCCTGTTGGAGGGCGCCGAGCCCCGCAGGTTCGACGTGTTCAACGATAATCTGGAAGTCGCCGCGGTTCTCGTAAAGAGTGACCTTGCCGCGGATCCGGACCTGATCGCCCTCTTTCGGTGGTGTGCGGATGCGCTGGTTCATGCCCCGGAACATGGCGCATCGCACCTGGCATTTCCGGTCTTTCAGGGAAAAATACCAGTGGCCGGACGAGGGGCGAGAAAATCCGGAGAGTTCACCTTCCACCCACACCTGCATAAAGCTCGATTCCAGAAGATGTCTGGCCTGGTGGTTGAGCTCGCTGACGCTGAGTGCCCGGGGGCGGGTGTCCTGAAGATGCGGCGTCGCCGGTCCTGATCCGTCGTTATACATACGCAATAGCCGAAAAGAGGGAGGGTAAAAATAGCGAAATTTCAAAAAGATGCAATCGAACCTTAAAAAAGGGCCGGTTTACTGTCTTCGAGAGCCCCATTATAATAGATCGATTAAGGATTTTGCTTTGTCGTACCGCCGCGGGTACGGCACGGAAATTCCCAACTTAGCACGATCAAAAGGCGGATCCCAATGCTGCGAATTGCCGAAGAAGCCCTCACATTTGATGACGTTCTGCTGGTTCCCGGATATTCAGAAGTGCTGCCTCACGAGGTTAGCCTGCAAACCCAGCTGACCAAGGGTATTACCCTCAACATTCCTCTTCTGTCTTCCGCCATGGATACCGTTACCGAGGCAGAATTGGCCATCGCCATGGCTCAGGAAGGCGGTATCGGCATCATGCACAAGAACATGACCGTTGAGCAACAGGCGGCAGCCGTCCGCAAGGTCAAGAAGTTCGAGAGTGGCGTGGTGAAGGATCCGATTACAGTTTCGCCCGAGACAACGGTTCGCGAACTGGTAGATATCACCATGGCGAACAGCATCTCCGGTCTTCCGGTGGTGGACGGCCACGACCTGATCGGTATCGTCACTGGCCGCGACATCCGTTTTGAAAGCCGGATGGACACGCTGGTTCGGGATATCATGACGCCCAAGGAAAAGCTGGTTACGGTCAAGGAAGGCGCCTGTCTCGAGGAAGTGAAAGAGCTGCTGCATCGCCATCGGATCGAGAAGGTTCTGGTTGTTAACGATAACTTCGAGCTGCGCGGCCTGATCACGGTCAAGGATATCCAGAAGGCGAAAGATTACCCGCTGGCGTGTAAAGACGATCAGGGTCGTTTGAGAGTTGGCGCGGCCGTGAGCACCGGTGGCGACACCGAAGCCCGCATTACCGCACTGGCCGAAGCCGGGGTCGACGTGATCGTGGTGGATACCGCTCACGGTCATTCCCGTGGTGTGATGGAGCGCGTGCGCTTCATCAAGAAGAATTTCCCCGACGTGCAGGTGATTGGCGGCAACATCGCCACGTCACACGCGGCGCTCGCCCTGGCGGAAGCCGGCGCGGATGCAGTAAAGGTAGGCATTGGCCCCGGTTCCATCTGCACCACCCGTATTGTGGCGGGTATTGGTGTGCCCCAGATTTCTGCGGTTTCCAACGTGGCCGCAGCGCTGAAAGAGCATGGAGTCCCGGTAATCGCTGATGGCGGTATCCGTTTCTCCGGTGATATTGCCAAAGCCATTGCCGCAGGCGCCCATAGCGTCATGATCGGTAGCCTTTTGGCAGGTACCGATGAGGCACCTGGCGAAGTGGAGCTGTTCCAGGGCCGCAGTTACAAGGCCTATCGTGGCATGGGTTCCATCGGCGCCATGGGGCAGGGCTCCAGCGATCGTTACTTCCAGGACGCCAGTAAGGGTATCGAGAAACTGGTTCCTGAAGGTATCGAAGGCCGCGTTGCCTGCAAAGGTCCGATGCGTAACATCGTTCACCAGCTGGTTGGTGGCTTGCGGGCTGCCATGGGCTACACCGGTAGTGCCACCATGGAAGAAATGCGCACCAAGCCTGAATTCGTGCGCATCACCAACGCGGGTATGCGTGAGAGCCATGTGCACGATGTGACCATCACCAAAGAATCGCCCAACTACCGTATCGGTTAACCATTGCCCTACCAGACGCGGCCCCCAGAGGGCCGCGTTGTTTATTCAGCTCCGAGGACTCCATGGCCCAGAACATCCACGACCACCGCATCCTGATTCTCGATTTCGGTTCCCAGTACACCCAGCTGATTGCCCGCCGTGTTCGCGAGATCGGCGTTTACTGTGAGATCAAAGCGTTCGATATCACCGATGACGAGCTTAATGAGTTCAATCCGAAGGGGATTATTCTTGCAGGCGGTCCGGAGTCGGTAACTCAGCTGGGCGGTCCTCGGGCGCCGGAAGGGCTGTTTGACCGTGGTATCCCGATTCTCGGCATCTGCTACGGCATGCAGACTATGGCAGAGCAGCTTGGAGGCCGCGTTGCCAGTTCCGAGAAACGCGAGTTCGGTTATGCCCAGGTGAAGGTTCGCGCCAAGGGTCCGCTGCTGGCGGATATCACGGATCATCTGACGCCGGCTGGTGAGTCGCTGCTGGACGTGTGGATGAGCCACGGTGACAAGGTGGTGGCGATGCCTGAAGGCTTCGAGCTGCTGGCCTCCACCGAGAGCGCGCCAATTTCCGCGATGCAGGATCTCAGCCGGAACCTGTACGGCGTCCAGTTCCACCCGGAAGTAACCCACACCCTGCAGGGCAAGCGGATTCTCGAGCATTTCATCCTGACTATCTGCAAATGCGAAGCCCTCTGGACACCGGCCAAGATCGTCGATGATGCGGTTCAGCAAATTCGCGAGCAGGTTGGCAACGACAAGGTATTGCTGGGTTTGTCCGGTGGCGTCGATTCCTCGGTGACGGCAGCATTGCTGCACCGGGCAATCGGTGATCAACTGACCTGTGTGTTTGTGGACAACGGTCTCCTGCGTCTTCATGAAGGCGACCAGGTGATGGACATGTTCGCCAGCAACATGGGCGTAAAGGTCATTCGGGTCGATGCGGAAGATCTGTTCCTGTCGAAGCTGAAAGGTGTCAGTGACCCGGAGCAAAAGCGCAAAATAATTGGCAACACCTTTATTGATGTGTTTGACGACGAGGCGGCCAACATCAAGGACGTGAACTGGCTGGCTCAGGGCACGATCTATCCGGACGTCATTGAGTCCGCTGCTTCCAAGACCGGCAAGGCGCATGTGATCAAGTCCCACCACAACGTAGGTGGCTTGCCGGAAACCATGAAAATGAAGCTGGTGGAGCCGCTGCGGGAGCTGTTCAAGGATGAGGTGCGCCGGATCGGCCTTGAGCTTGGTTTGCCCTACGACATGGTGTACCGCCACCCGTTCCCGGGGCCGGGCCTGGGCGTGCGTATTCTCGGTGAAGTGAAAAAGGAATATGCCGATATCCTGCGCCGCGCGGACGCCATTTTCCTGGAAGAGCTTCACCGTGCGGATTTCTACCACAAGACCAGTCAGGCCTTTGCGGTCTTCCTGCCGGTCAAGTCGGTAGGCGTGGTCGGGGACGCCCGCCGCTACGAATACGTGGTGGCTCTTCGTGCTGTTGAAACCATCGATTTCATGACCGCCCGCTGGGCGCATCTGCCTTACGATCTCCTTGAGACCGTTTCCAACCGGATCATCAATGAGATCACCGGTGTATCCCGGGTGACCTACGATGTTTCGTCCAAGCCGCCGGCAACTATTGAGTGGGAATAATCGACGGGTGAGCCGGTCCGATGTCTGAGGCGACGCCGGAAGACGAGCGCTGGATGAATCGCGCGCTCCAGCTGGCTGGTGAGGCTGCAGCAAAGGGCGAAGTGCCTGTCGGTGCCGTGGTGGTTCTGGATGGCAAGGAAATCGGCGCGGGTTTTAACGCGCCGATTTCCGGTTGCGATCCCACGGCCCATGCCGAAATCAGGGCGCTGCGCGATGCCGCCGCCCGGGTGGGCAATTATCGGCTGCCGGATGCCACGCTTTACGTTACTCTGGAGCCCTGTACCATGTGCGTGGGTGCGATCGTCCACGGCAGAATCAGTCGGCTTGTCTATGGGGCACGTGAGCCCAAGGCCGGTGCAATAGAGTCTGCACGCCGGACACTCGAAGAGCCCCATCTGAACTGGGACGTGACCGCAGTTGGCGGCGTCTTGTCAGATCAGTGCAGTCAGGTGATCAGTGAGTTTTTCAGTCGGCGACGGGCAGAGATCCGGCGTCTGCGCAAACAGAATTCAGGGAAGGAGTAGTTTTCGCCTATGAAAGTCCTCGTTACCGGCGGAGCCGGATATATTGGCAGTCACGTGGTCCGTCAGCTGGGCCAGGCCGGTCACGATATCGTTGTTTTCGATAACCTCTCCACTGGCTACCGCTGGGCGGTCACCGCCGGCGAACTGGTGGTCGGGGATCTGGCCGATGAAGCGGCAATCGAAGATCTGTTCTCCCGTCACCGATTTGAGGCGGTTCTGCATTTCGCTGCCAATATTGTGGTGCCGGAGTCTGTCGCCAACCCCCTGAAGTACTACAGCAACAATACCCGCAATACCCTGAACCTCCTGAAAGCGGTCGAAAAGCACGAAGTGCCGTACATGGTGTTTTCCTCCACCGCGGCTGTCTATGGTATGCCTGAGCAGACGGTGCTCACTGAGGATCTGCCGCTGGCCCCGATCAACCCCTACGGCGCGTCCAAGATGATGAGCGAGCGGATGATCATGGATCTGGCCGCAGCCTCCAGCCTCAATTATGTGATTCTCCGTTACTTCAATGTAGCAGGCGCGAATCCGGAAGGGCTGTTGGGGCAGGCCACACCTGAAGCCACGCATCTGATCAAGGTGGCCTGTGAGTGCGTGACGGGACAGCGGGAAGGCATGAGTGTCTTCGGCACCGATTACGATACCCGGGACGGCACCTGCATTCGCGACTACATCCACGTGGAGGACCTGGCCAAGGCCCACGTGATGGCGCTGGACTACATGGCAGATGGTGGTCATTCGAAGGTCATGAACTGCGGTTATGGTCGCGGCTTTACGGTCCGGGAAGTGATTGATGTGGTCAAGGCGCAATCCGGCGTTGATTTTCCGGTCACCGAAACCGGCCGCCGCGCCGGCGACCCGGCAGCATTGATGGCAGACAACACACTTATCCGCCAGACCCTGGGCTGGCAGCCGGACTACGACAATCTGGATACCATTGTCGGCACAGCCCTGGCCTGGGAAGCGATCTGGCAGAAGAAAAAAGCTGACGACACCCAATAACTTTTCTGTATTTGTATCGGGATTTAAAGGATGAAAATAACGATTTTTGGAACCGGTTATGTTGGCCTGGTTACTGGTGCTTGCCTGGCGGATGTTGGCCACGACGTTCTCTGTATGGACGTGGACCAGGGCAAAATTGAAAAGCTCAAGAATGGCCAGATTCCCATCTATGAGCCGGGCCTCGACAATATCGTAAAGCACACCGTTGAGGCAGGCCGCCTTTCCTTTACAACCGATACCGAAGATGCCGTTCGTCACGGCACACTCCAATTTATTGCCGTGGGTACGCCCCCGGACGAAGACGGTTCTGCCGACCTCCAGTATGTAACCGCGGTAGCCCGTTCCATCGGCGAATACATGGAGGACTACAAGGTAGTCGTTGACAAGTCCACGGTGCCGGTCGGCACCGGCGACAAGGTCCGGACTGCGGTTCGTGCCCAGCTCGACCGTCGTGGCCTGGAACTGGATTTCGACGTGGTGTCCAACCCCGAGTTTCTCAAGGAAGGGGCGGCTATCAACGATTTCATGAAGCCTGACCGCATTGTTGTCGGTACCGACAGCGAGCGGGCTGCGGAACTGCTGCGGGAGGTCTACTACCCGTTCAACCGGAATCATGACCGCATGATCTTTATGGACCTGCGGTCTGCCGAGCTCACCAAGTACGCGGCCAACTCCATGCTGGCCACCAAAATCAGCTTTATGAACGAAATCGCCAACCTGGCAGAGCGACTGGGCGCTGATATCGAAGCCGTGCGCCGGGGCATTGGTTCCGACCCGCGGATTGGCTATCACTTCATCTACCCTGGTTGCGGTTACGGCGGTTCCTGCTTCCCGAAAGATGTTCAGGCCCTGGCCCGAACCGCCAGCGACTGCGGTTACGAAGCACGCTTGCTGAATGCGGTTGAATCGGTCAACTACGCCCAGAAACACGTGTTGTTCGACAAGATCAGCCACTATTTTGGTGGTGATCTCAATGGCAAGGTCGTTGCGCTTTGGGGGCTGGCGTTCAAGCCGAATACCGACGATATGCGCGAAGCTTCTTCCCGCACATTGATGGAAGATCTCTGGAAAGCCGGCGCCAGGGTACAGGCTTTCGACCCGGAGGCCATGGAGGAAACCCAGCGAATCTACGGTGATCAGGAAGGCCTGACCCTGTGCGGCACGAAAGAGCAGGCGCTTAAAGGGGCAGATGTTCTCGCTATCTGCACCGAGTGGAAAGAGTTTCGGTCGCCAGACTTCGAATCCATTGCTGCGACCATTCGTGAACCTGTGGTCTTTGATGGCCGCAATCTCTACGAGCCGGAAATGCTGGATCGCTACGGCCTCATTTATTACGCCATTGGCCGTGGCCGCACCCAGTTCCACTCCGAGTAAACCCAGATAATCGGAGGATGAATATGAGCGAACCGGAAGTTTTCCGGTTACACGAGCGACTGAAGGCCGACACGATTGGCCTTGGAAGCACCTCGCTTTGTGAAATCCGACTGATGAATGACAGCACCTGGCCTTGGGTGCTGTTGGTGCCGGCGGTCGCCGGCATCCGTGAGATCTACCAGTTGTCGGCGGACCAGCAGCACCAGCTGGTCCGCGAGTCCTCCGCGCTCAGCGAAGCCATGATGGATGTCTTCGGCGGCGACAAGATGAACGTCGCAGCCCTTGGTAACATGGTGCCCCAGCTTCATCTTCATCATATCTTGCGGTTCGAAGGCGACCCGGCCTGGCCGGGCCCGGTGTGGGGCAAGCAGGCGCCGGTTGCTTATTCCGATGAGGAACTGGAGCAGGTTCGCTCAAGACTGGCCCCGGTTCTTGCTGAGCTTGAGGCCGGTGCCTAGTTCGAAGGTGAGGTCAGTTGCGTTTCGCCAGAGTCTGGGAGCCGACCAGGATCATTCTGAGCTCGGTTTTCAGCTTGGCCTTAAGCTCATCACGTTCGGAAGCGGTTGCATCCAGCGCTTCTGCCCCCTGGTTGAAAACCAGCGTTACCATGGCCTCGGCCACCAGCCTGGCTTCTGAGAGGGGCTTGTTCTGCTCGTCGGCGATCCGCCGCAGGTCATCTGCCAGTTCGGTCACAAAGTGGTCAATCTCGGCCTTAACGGCTGTCCGAAAAGGCTTGGAGACCCCGGTCCTTTCCCGAAGCATCAGCCGGAACAGGTTGGCATTGTTGCCCAGGTACTCCATGAAGGTTTCTACAGAAGTGGAAATGGCGCTGCCACCATCACGGGCAATCCGCTTGCGGGCCTGACGCATCAGCTGCCTTAATGCAACGCCGCCTTCGTCCACCAGAGCCAGGCCCAGTTCATCAAGCTCGGCAAAGTGCCGGTAGAAAGACGTGGGGGCGATGCCCGCCTCCCGGGCAACTTCCCGTAAACTCAGGCTCCCAAAGCCCCGGTCCGCACTCAGTTGCGAGAGCGCCGCATCCATCAGTGCCCGCCGGGTTTTCTGTTTTTGCTCCGCTCTGGTGGCCAAGTTCAGACTCCATCTGCTGGTAAAAAAGAAGCATTCTAGCCGGCTGCCAACCTGCAGTCATCCGACCGCTTGATTTGCGTGCCCGCACGCCTGATTTTCACCGCCATTGTGTTTATAATGGGAGGCTTTTCCGCTATGGTCGCACCATTTTTCAAGCGATCCAGAACACGCACCATATTTGAACACATTAAACGTAACGGGAACCGGTATGCGCAGTCATTATTGCGGTGGGATCAACGAATCCCACATCGATCAGGAAGTCACACTTTGCGGATGGGTACACCGCCGTCGTGACCACGGTGGGGTTATCTTCCTGGATCTGCGGGATCGGGATGGTATGTCTCAGGTTGTTGTGGATCCTGATACCCCTGAGAGCTTTGCGCTTGCGGAAAAAGTCCGTAGCGAGTTCGTGATCAAGGTCACCGGCCGGGTGCGTCGTCGTCCTGCCGGAACCGAGAACAACAACATGCCGACCGGGCAGGTTGAGCTTCTGGGTAAGGAGCTGACTATCCTGAACGCTGCGGCAACGCCGCCGTTCCCGCTGGATGAGCATGTCGACGTTGGCGAGGACGTGCGTCTGCGCTACCGGTTTGTGGACCTGCGTCGTCCGGAGATGATCAACCGCCTGCGTTTCCGTTCCCGGGTGACCAGTTATATCCGTAACTACCTCGACAGCAACGGCTTCATGGATGTGGAAACTCCTATCCTGACCCGTGCCACGCCGGAAGGCGCGCGGGATTACCTGGTGCCGAGCCGTACCCACGAAGGCTCCTTCTTCGCGCTTCCCCAGTCTCCCCAGCTGTTCAAGCAGCTGCTGATGGTGTCTGGTGTTGACCGCTACTACCAGATCGCCAAGTGTTTCCGGGATGAAGACCTGCGTGCAGATCGTCAGCCGGAGTTCACCCAGGTAGACATCGAGGCCTCTTTCATTGATGAAGAGACCCTGATGAAGCTGAACGAGGACATGATCCGGGCGCTGTTCAAGGACGTGCTGGAGGTTGAACTGCCGTCCTTCCCGCAAATGCCGTATGCCGAGGCAATGCAACGTTACGGCAGCGACAAGCCGGATCTGCGAATCCCGCTGGAGCTGCTGGATGTAAATGATCTGGTTGAAGGCGTGGACTTCAAGGTCTTCGCCGGTCCTGCCAAGGATCCGAAAGGTCGTGTGGCGGCTCTGCGTGTGCCGAAAGGCGGCGAGCTGACGCGCAAGCAGATTGACGACTACACCAAGTTTGTTGGTATCTACGGTGCCAAAGGTCTTGCCTATATCAAGGTCAATGACCTGTCCAAGGGCGTTGAAGGTCTGCAGTCTCCGATCATCAAGTTCCTGGGTGATGATGTTGCTCTGGCTATCATGGAGCGTGTGGGTGCCGAAGACGGCGACATCGTGTTCTTCGGCGCGGACAAAACCAACGTGGTCAATGAAGCCCTCGGCGCACTGCGGATCAAGATCGGTCACGATCTCGACATGCTGACTTCCGAGTGGGCGCCGCTTTGGGTTGTCGATTTCCCGATGTTCGAGGAAACTCCGGACGGCGGCCTGACCGCGATTCACCACCCGTTCACAGCGCCGTCCTGTAGTCCGGAAGATCTGGCCCAAGACCCCGCCAACGCGTTGTCCCGCGCCTACGATATGGTGTTGAACGGCACTGAATTGGGCGGCGGTTCCATCCGTATTCACGATGAGAAAATGCAGGAAGCGGTGTTCCGTATTCTGGGTATCGGTGAAGAGGAAGCCCGCGCCAAGTTCGGCTTCCTGCTGGATGCCCTGAAGTTTGGTTGCCCGCCCCATGGTGGTCTGGCATTCGGCCTGGATCGCCTGGTCATGCTGATGACCGGCGCTTCGTCCATCCGTGACGTTATCGCATTCCCGAAAACCCAGAGTGCCACCTGTCTGATGACCCAGGCCCCGGGCGAAGTGGATGAGAAGCAGCTGCGTGAGTTGCATATCCGTCTGCGCAAGCCGTCAAAGCCGGTTGAAGGCAACAAGGCGGAAGCCGGTGAGGGCAACGAGTAAGTCAGTGATTTAAGGGAGGAGCTGTATGGCGGGTCACAGTAAGTGGGCCAACATCAAGCACCGCAAGGCGGCACAAGATGCCAAGCGGGGCAAGATCTTCACCAAAATCATTCGTGAGCTGACCGTGGCCGCGCGCCAGAGCGGGGGGAATCCCGATGATAATCCCCGCCTGCGCGCCGTCATCGACAAGGCGCTCACCGCCAATATGAAAAAAGACACCATCGAGCGCGCGGTTGAACGTGGCGCCGGTGGTGGCGATGATGACAACTACGAAGAGCTGACCTACGAAGGCTATGGCCCCGGTGGTGTGGCGATATTCGTGGAAGTCATGACCGACAACAAAAACCGGTCTGTGGCTGAAATCCGCCACGCGTTCAACAAGATGGGTGGCAATCTCGGTACCGACGGATCGGTCGCCTACCTTTTCAGCAAGCAGGGCATCATCAGCTACGGTCCGGAGTGGGAAGAGGACAGGCTGGTGGAAGCCGTACTCAGCGCCGGTGCCGAAGACCTTGCGGTCCAGGAAGACGGTTCCTTGGAAATCGTAACCACACCCGAGCAGTTTCTGGACGTCAAGGAATCGCTGGTCAATGCGGGACTGGTGCCGGACAATGCTGAAGTAACCATGGTTCCATCCACGCGGGTTGAGCTGGATCGGGACGGCGCGGAAACCATCCTCAAGCTTATTGATATGCTCGAAGATCTGGACGATGTTCAGAATGTCTACCATAACGCGGATATCTCCGGCGACATCATGGAATCGCTTTGACCAGTCAGGAGCATTGATGTGGCGATAATTCTGGGCGTTGATCCGGGGTCACGAATTACCGGTTACGGCGTCATTCGGGCAGATGGTCGACACATCGAGTACATCGACAGTGGTTGTATCCGGGTGGGCGAGAAGCCCATGGCCGAACGCCTTCAGACCATATTCCAGAGCCTTGCCACCCTGATCGGAGAGTATCGGCCGGAAGAATTTGCCATCGAGCAGGTGTTCATGGCCCGCAATCCTGACTCGGCTTTGAAGCTCGGTCAGGCCCGCGGCGCGGCCATCGTCAGTGCCGCCAACAGTGGCTTGGCGGTTCATGAATACTCGGCGAGGCAGGTAAAGCAGGCGGTGGTCGGCAAGGGCGGCGCTGACAAATCCCAGGTTCAGCACATGGTTCAGGTGTTGCTCTCGCTCTCACGCAAACCCCAGGCGGATGCGGCCGATGCCCTCGCCATTGCCATGTGCCACGCCCACATGAGCCAGAGTATTCTGCGGGTGGCCAGTGGCGCGGGAAAAGTCCGAAGCGGTCGCGTGCGACAACAATAAACCGCTCCCAGGAGCGACAGGAGATTCAGCTTGATTGGTCGTATCCGAGGTATTTTGGTTGAAAAGGCTCCGGGCCAGGCGCTGGTTGAGTGCGCGGGCCTGGGCTATGAAGTCGACATCCCCTATACCACCTTCTTTCATCTGCCGGAGACCGGCGATGAAGTCACCCTGCACACCCATTTTGCCGTCCGAGAAGACGCCCAGAGCCTCTACGGCTTTGCTTCCAGCCTGGACCGGGACCTCTTCCGCCTGCTGATCAAGGTCAATGGGGTTGGCCCTAAGCTGGCCGTTGGCATTCTTTCCGGATTGGACGCACAGCAGTTCATTCGCTGTGTCGAGAATCGTGACTCCGCCTCACTGGTCAAGCTCCCCGGCGTTGGCAAGAAGACAGCAGAACGGCTTCTTATTGAAATGGCGGACCGGATAGGGCAACTTGAAGGGCAATTTGTGCCAACGTCGCCCGAGACGACAGGCGTGGGGCAGCCGGGCGGACAAGGCCCCGCTGACGGGCCGGCGGCCACTGAAGAGGCGGAAGCCGCACTGATCGCTCTGGGTTACAAGCCCCAGGAGGCTGCCAAGGCCATCAGCAAAGTGGCCGAGGAGGGGATGAGTAGTGAAACGCTCATCCGTCTGGCCCTGCGAAACATGATTCCGGCCTGATCGTCAGAACCTGTCGCGAACCTGTAGAGAGCGTAACGTGACACCTGCTAACCCCTTTGTACAATTGGGGCTGCGCTGGAATGGCGGGCAAACGTGAGGCACGATGTTGATTCCCACACTATGGGTGATGCCATGATCGAATCCGACCGGTTGATCTCGGCCCGGGCCGGTGAATATGAGGAAGTACAGGACAGGGCCATTCGCCCGACCCTGCTGGCCGAGTATGTTGGCCAGCCCACGGTCCGTGAGCAGATGGATATTTTCATATCCGCGGCCCGGGGTCGTCAGGAAGCGCTGGACCACGTTCTGATCTTTGGCCCGCCCGGTCTGGGCAAAACAACCCTTGCCAATATCATCGCCAATGAGATGGGCGTATCCATCAAGACAACGTCTGGTCCTGTGCTTGAAAAAGCCGGCGACCTGGCCGCGATGCTGACCAATCTCGAAGAAGGAGACGTTCTCTTCATTGACGAGATCCACCGTCTCAGCGCGGCAGTGGAAGAAGTGCTGTATCCGGCGATGGAAGATTACCAGCTCGACATCATGATCGGTGAGGGCCCGGCCGCCCGCTCCATCAAACTTGACCTTCCGCCGTTCACCCTCGTCGGGGCGACCACCCGGGCAGGCTTGCTGACTTCGCCGCTGCGTGACCGCTTCGGCATCGTGCAACGGCTGGAGTTCTATAACACCGAAGATCTTACCAGCATCATTCTGCGCTCCGCGCGATTGTCTTCTGTAGCCGTCGATGAGGCAGGCGCGTTCGAAATTGCCCGCCGGTCCCGGGGTACCCCGCGTATCGCCAATCGCCTGTTGCGCCGTGTCCGCGATTTTGCGGAAGTCCGCTCAGACGGTCGTATCACCTCTGATATCGCCGATCAGGCACTGAACATGCTGAAAGTGGATAACCAGGGTTTCGATCACATGGATCGGCGTCTGCTGCTGGCCATGATCGAGAAATTCGACGGCGGCCCTGTGGGGGTCGAGAGCCTTGCTGCCGCGATCAGTGAAGAGCGCGGCACCATTGAGGATGTGCTTGAGCCCTTCCTGATCCAGCAGGGTTATATAGTCCGGACTCCCAGAGGGCGGATGGTGACCTCCAACGCCTATCAGCATTTCGGCGTTATTCCGCCGAAGTCGGGCAGGGAGGACGATCTTTTTGGTTGAACAGGCGCCAGAGGGAAGGTTCGAACTGCCGATTCGGGTCTATATCGAGGACACCGACGCCGGTGGCATCGTATTTCATGCCAAATATCTCCATTACATGGAGCGGGCCCGAACCGAATGGGTGCGCAGTTGCGGCGTTGGCCTCAGGGCGGGTCTGGCAGACAATATCAGTTATGTGGTGCAACGGCTGACCATTCATTATGCGGTGCCGGCCAAGCTTGATGACGAACTGCTGGTTACTGCGGAACCCATGGCTTTTGGTAGAGTCTGGATGGATTTCCGTCAGCGTGTGATGCGGGCCGAAGACCGAAAGTTGCTGAGTGACAGTGATGTGCGGGTAGCCTGCATCGCGCTTGATTCCGGTCGTCCCCGCCGGTTACCGACGAATATGCAGGAATTGCTGGCCAGGAATGTCCAGCCCACCGAAACGATAAACAGAACGAGCCAGGAGTAAGAAGTGGATTCAGAACTTTCAGTCTGGTACCTCATTGCCAATGCCGGTGTCTTGGTTCAGCTGGTCATGCTTTTGCTGGCCCTGGCGTCAATCATGTCCTGGGCCCTGATTTTCCAGCGCCTGCAGGTGTTCCGGAAGGCCAGGAAGGCGCAATTGGCGTTCGAGGAGCGTTTCTGGTCAGGCATGGATCTGGGGCAGTTGTACCGGGAGGTGAACGCCGATCCAACACCGTTTTCCGGCATGGAATCCCTGTTCCGGGCCGGATTCAAGGAGTTTTCCCGGTTGCGCCAGCAAAGCCGGGATGCCGATGCGGTCATGGAAGGTACCCAGCGGGCAATGCGGGTGGCCTTTTCCCGGGAGCATGAGCGGCTGGAGGCCAGCCTGCCTTTTCTGGCGACGGTCGGCTCCACCAGCCCTTATGTGGGTCTGTTTGGTACCGTCTGGGGCATCATGAACTCGTTCCGGGGGCTGGCACAGGTTCAGCAGGCGACACTGGCGACGGTGGCGCCCGGCATCTCAGAGGCCCTCATCGCAACCGCCATGGGTCTGTTCGCCGCAATACCGGCGGTTATTGCCTATAACCGTTTTTCCGCCATGTCCGATGCCCTGTTGAAGAACTACGAAACCTTTGCGGATGAGTTTTCCAGCATCCTCCATCGCCGCGTCCACCAGAGCGAGAAGGGCGCCGCATGATGCGGTTGGTAATTAGAGGCAGGAATCAGCCCGGGAGCAGAGTTCTATGAAAGGCATGGGAATGATGCCGGAAAACCGGCGCAAGCCAATGTCGGAGATCAACGTGGTTCCGTACATTGACGTAATGCTGGTGCTGCTGATCATCTTCATGGTCACCGCCCCGATGCTGACGCAAGGGGTGAAGGTTGATCTGCCCCAGACCACTTCCGATCCTATTCAGTCTGACAAGGATGTTGAGTCCATCATTGTTTCGGTTGATGCAAACGGAGCGTACTACGTCGAGATCGGAGACGAGGGCAGTGACCCCATGACGCTGTCCGACCTGCGTGCCCAGGTTTCCAAGATCCTCTCGCAACGGGCCTCCAGTGAGATTCTGGTTCGCGGCGATGAGAATGTTACTTACGGCACAGTGGTTCGGTTGATGGCCGAGTTGCAGGGTGCCGGGGCGAGCAGTATCGGCCTGATCACCGAATCACCCCGGGACGACAATTGATAGTGTTGCGGGCAGGAGTGTTGTGAGAGATCACCAGCGCGAAGTAACCACAACAGGCGTGCCACCATGGAAATCACCGGTGGCGCTCTCGGTCACGTTGCACCTGTTGATTCTGGGCATTGCGCTTGCGGGTTGGTCTTGGACCAGCACCGATCATGAGCCGCCACCCAGGAGCATATCGGCCCGGCTGATTACCCAGCAGGAGCCGGAACCGAGCCCGGTGGTAGAGCCGGTCGATCAGCAAAAGCGGGACGAAGAACGCCGGGCCGAAGAGCAGCGTCGCAAGGAAGAAGCTGAACGACAAAGGCAGGAGGAAGAAGCCCGTCGTATTGCAGAGCAGAAGCGGCAGCAAGAACAAATGAGGCTTCAGCAGCAGAAAGAGCAGGAGCGTCAGGAAGCAGAGGCGAAAGAACTCGAAGCCCGGAAAGCCCGTGAAGCGGAGGCTGCCCGTCAAAAGGCGGAAGCGGAAGCCAAGGAGCGGGCCAGGCAGAAAGCTGAGGAAGAAAAACGCCGTCAGGAAGAGGCAGAACGAAAAGCCGAAGAAGAGAAGCGGCGCCAGGAAGAGCAGCGGAAGCGGGAAGAGGCCGAACGAAAGCGCCAGGAGGAACTGGCTCGCCAGGAAGCTGAGCGCAAGCGCCTCGAGGCAGAGCGCAAGCTCCGGGAACAGCAGTTGGAGGCCCAGGCGGAGGCAGCCCAGAGAGCTCGGGAGGAAGAAGCGCGTCGCCAGCGTGAAGCGGCTGCTGCCAAAGCCCGGGAAGCTCAGATGCTGTCGGAGAGTGAGAAGTATCAGGCTCTCATCAGAGAACAGCTCAGCAATGCTTGGTACCCGCCATCTTCTGCCACTGAAGATATGTCGGCGCGGGTTCAGATTATGTTGCTGCCGACCGGGGAGCTTGCGAGGGCCGAATTAGTAAGTAGCAGCGGAAACAGGGCCTTTGACAATTCGGCTCTACAGGCCGTGCGCTCGTTACAAAGGTATCCAATTCCCAACGATCGGAGCACTTTTGACCGGTATTTTCGACAGTTTACGATTGAGTTCAATCCACGCCGGATGAATAGATAATGATATGGATAACATTATGACACATCGGATTTGGCACAAACCGTCCAGAACGCTTCTTGCCGCCACGGCGCTGATCTTTTTCGCGGTTTCGGCAGCCCGGGCGGAGCTGTTGATCCGGATTACTGAAGGCGCGGATTCGGCCATTCCTGTTGCAGTGGTGCCTTTCGCCGAGTCTGGACAGATGCCCGCTGGCGACAAGGTCAGCAGCATTGTTCAGGCGGATCTGACCATGACGGGCGAATTCCGGACTCTGCCTCCCGAGAAGATGCTGAGCCTGCCATCCAGGCGGGAGGAAGTGTATTTCCGGGACTGGCGCCTGCTGGGCCAGCGCTATGTCCTTGTGGGGGCCCTCAGCCGAAGTGGTGACCGTGTTCAGGCCCGGTATGAGTTGTTCGATGTAAACCGCGAGGAACGGATTCTCGGTGAAACTGCGGCGGCACCTGCCTCCAATATGCGCTCGCTCGCTCACCACATCAGCGACAAGGTATATGAGGCCATCACAGGCGTGCCGGGTGCCTTCTCAACAAAGCTTGCCTATATCACGCTTGATACCGCCAACGGCAAACCCCGTTACCGACTGCAGGTCAGTGACGTGGACGGCAAGCGCGCCAGAATCCGTCTTGAAAGCCAGGAACCCATCCTGTCACCGGCATGGTCGCCAGACGGGGAAAAGCTGGCCTATGTGTCGTTCGAAACAGGGAAACCGGTGATTTTTGTTCATGAGCTTGCAACCGGCAATCGCACCAAAGTGGCCGACTTTCCGGGGCTCAACTCGGCGCCGGCCTGGTCCGACGATGGCCGATCGTTGTTGATGACCCTCTCGAAAGACGGAAATGCCGAGATCTACCGGATGAACCTGGATACCCGGCAGTTGACCAAGCTTACGAACCACTGGGCTATTGATACCGAGCCGAGCTATGACGCCACTGGCAAGGGCATTTTCTTTACGTCGGACCGGTCCGGAGGTCCGCAGATTTACCACATGGATACACCGGGTGCGGAGCCTCGTCGTATCACCTTCGGCAGCCGTTACAACGCTCGGCCAAGGCCCGACAATGACGGTAACTATGTGTATTACGTTCACCAGCGCGATCGGGCATTTCACATTGCCCGTACCGAACTGAAAACCGGGGAGGAAACGATCCTAACCCGCACCGAGTCTGATGAGTCTCCCAGTGTTGCGCCCAATGGCCGGATGCTGATCTACGCTACCCGGCAGAATGGCAGCAACGTGCTCACGGTTATTTCCGCGGATGGTGGAGCAGCGTACAGCTTGCCGGCATCCGAAGGCGATGTCCGTGAGCCCGCCTGGGGACCTTTGGTTCGCTGACTCCCGGAGCTTTCCGGTGTTGGCCATTGTTCAAGCAATAACGTCACTCAACTGAAAGGAAGAAAACATGAATTTTTCAGCTCAATCAAAAGCGTTCGCACTGTTGTTGTCCGTCGGTCTGGTAGCGGGCTGTAGCTCTACCGGTGGTACCTCCGAAGAAGGCGGCGAGTATGGTTCCGATGTGGCTGCTGTAGACCAGGAAGGTGGATCCACTGTTTACGGAGGTGACGACCAGGGCGGTGTTTCTTCTTCAGCCATGACCGAAGAAGAGCGTATGGAAGCTCGCAAGCAGGCCGAACAACAGGCCCTGCGTGAAATCACCACCTTCTACTTTGATTTCGATACGGCTGAAATCAAGCAGGAAGCCCGCGATGTGCTGGTGGCACATGCCCGTTTCCTCGCCAACAACCCGGGTCAGAACGTCCGCATTGAGGGTCACGCCGACGAGCGCGGTACCAAGGAATACAACCTGGCCCTTGGCGAGCGTCGTGCTAACGCCGTTCAGCGTTTCCTGATCGTAAACGGTGCTTCACGTGGCCAGCTCGAGACCGTAAGCTATGGCGAAGAGAAGCCGGCCGTGATGGGTTCCAGCGAGAGCGCCTGGGCCCAGAATCGTCGTGTAGAACTCGTATTTGAGTAATCACACAGGAACGACCATGAGAAAAATCCTCATGGCGACAGTGGTGCTTCCGCTTGCCCTCGGGCAGGCGGGAGTGGCCCTGGCGCAATCAGCCCAGGACAGTCAGCGTAACGCCAACAGCAGTCAGGCGACGTCGGAACTGTTCTACATGATCCAGCAGCTTCAGGGTGAAGTCAGACGGCTCCAGGGCGAAGTGGAGGAGCAGCGGCACCTGATTAACCGCCTGCAGCAGCAAGGGCGCGACCGTTATATCGATCTGGATCAGCGTATTCTGGATCTCTCGGAAAAGGTCGCATCACAGCCGGCTCCCGAAGCCAGCGAAGGTGGTGGCTCTGCTGCCTCAGGCCAGGCCCGGGAGGCCAGGGAATACCGCCAGCCCGATGCGGAAGAACGAAAGGCCTACGAGCAGATCCAGGACCTGATTCGTAATCAGAAAAAATACGATGAGGCCATTAGTCGGATATACGAATTTATCGATGAATATCCGGAAGGTGATCTGACGGTCAACGCCTATTACTGGCTCGGCGAGGTCTATCTGGTCAAGCCGCAGCTCGAACAGGCAAAACAGGCGTTCACGATTGTCGCTACCCGTTTTGCCGACCATCGCAAGGCTCCGGATGCGGTCTATAAGCTGGGCGTAACTCATGATCGCCTGGGCGAAAAGGAACAGGCTCGGCGCAGCATGCAAACTGTGATTGATGATTACCCGTCCAGCAGTGCTGCTGACCTCGCACGGAAGTTTCTGGAGTCCCAGAACGGCTGATTGTCTGGCGCGGCAAAAATGTTGAGAAACCTGAGAAAAAGGGGTTGATCAACGGCCAAAAATCATTACTATATGCGCCTCGTTTGGGTCGTTAGCTCAGTTGGTAGAGCAGTTGGCTTTTAACCAATTGGTCGAAGGTTCGAATCCTTCACGACCCACCAAACACGAAATACCGGGTGGGCTGAGTCATTCGGTATAGATTGAAGTCAAGGCTTCGGTCGCCAGTTACGGGTCGTTAGCTCAGTTGGTAGAGCAGTTGGCTTTTAACCAATTGGTCGAAGGTTCGAATCCTTCACGACCCACCAAATAACAGAAGCCTGCGGGTTTTTGTGAAAAAAGAGCCTCCGGGCTCTTTTTTTTTGCGTATACGTTCCTACCTAGGTAAACAGGGAACAGGCAAAGCGATTACAAGTGTATGATCGCACTGTTTCAGAAACATTAAGCCTGGGGCATGAATGTTATAATATCCGGGTTCACGCAATACAGAGACGCAGTAATGACATACGCTGAAGACCGTATCCTTGTACAAGAGCACCTGGCGCATGCTGCCGAGCCGAAGCCGCTCAGCGCGGACGAAAAGTCCGACCTGGAGGCTCGTATAAAATCGGCTCTGAAGGAGCAGGATGCGGTGCTTGTGGCTCACTATTACACCGATCCCGATATCCAGCGGCTTGCCGAGGAAACCGGTGGCTGTGTTGCGGACTCCCTCGAGATGGCCCGTTTTGGCAACCAACATTCGGCCTCCACAATCGTTGTTGCCGGCGTGAGGTTCATGGGCGAAACCGCCAAGATCCTGAATCCTGAAAAGCGCGTTCTGATGCCAACGCTTGAGGCGACCTGTTCCCTGGATGTGGGCTGTCCTGCCGATGAGTTCGCCGAGTTTTGTGACCAGCACCCGGATCGCACGGTCGTGGTCTACGCCAATACGTCTGCGGCTGTGAAGGCGAGGGCGGACTGGGTGGTTACCTCAAGCTGTGCCCAGGCTATTGTTGAAGATCTGGATGCCCGCGGCGAAAAAATCCTCTGGGCGCCGGATAAGCACCTGGGGCACTACGTCCAGAAAACGACGGGTGCTGATATGCTGCTCTGGGACGGTTCCTGCATCGTTCATGAGGAATTCAAATCCCGCGGTCTGGAGGATCTGAAGGCCCTTTATCCGGACGCGGCGGTACTGGTCCACCCGGAATCGCCCGATGCCGTTGTTGAGATGGCGGATGTTGTGGGTTCAACCTCGCAGCTGATTCATGCTGTCCAGACCATGCCTAACGAAAAGTTCATCGTTGCCACTGACAACGGCATTTTTTACAAGATGCAGCAACTGGCTCCGAACAAAACGCTGATTGAAGCGCCCACCGCAGGCAATGGAGCTACCTGCCGTAGCTGCGCCCATTGCCCCTGGATGGCGATGAACGGCCTTCAGAATCTGCTACAGGTACTGGAGCGGGGCGATCAGGAAGTGTTCGTGGATCCGGAACTGAGAGAGAAAGCGCTGCAGCCTCTGCAGCGCATGTTGGATTTTACCGCCAACATGAATCTCAAGGCTGCTGGCAACGCCTGATCAGCTGTTGGCCCTGGCGTGCAGGCGGCTGGTGATTTCTGCCAGCCGCTCGGTCACAATCTGCCTCTGTGGCGCCCCGGCCGGCAACTTCTCCTGAGCCTGCCTTAGCTGACGCTCGGCAGACTCCAGATCGCCCATCAGAACATCGTACTCTGCCCGGGCACGATGCACGCCCACAATATTCCTTGCCATGCCCTCCGCCTCGGCCAGTTTCAGCCAGAGATGCTCCTGTCCCGGTAGCTGACGGGTCAGCTGTTTGAGATGCTCCGCCGCAGCGGCGCCATTACCATCGGCTATTTCCGTGAGGGCGAGGGTGTGGGTGATTGGATAGTTCCCCGGATTCCTCGCCAGTGCGTCTTTCAGAGTGGATCGAGCCTCGTCCACACGATCTTGTGCAAGCCTGACCTCTGCGAGGGTTACCTGGAAGGTGATTCGGCCCGGATTCGTGGCCAGCAGATCGTTCAGTATATCCACTGCCTTCTCGTATTGCCGGTCCTCGAGGTAGGCCACGGACAAGCCATACCGGATGGCATCGTTTCTCTGGGCATCCGGCCGATCGAGGTAGGCTTCAAAGGTTTCGACGGCTACGTCGGGGGAGGGCGCGTAATGCACTTGCAGCCGGCTGCGCATCAGATGGTATTCCTGGCCGTCCCGGATGTTTTCATCTGGATACTGTTCGGCACGATTCCGGGTGTCGGCCACGCGGCTCTGGGTTAACGGGTGCGTAGACAGATACTCTGGCAGTCGATTTCCCTGCATGCGGTTCTGACGCATCATGATTTCAAACATTTCCGGCATGCCGCGAGGGTCCATCCCGGCGCTGGCCAGAATGTCCAGCCCGACCCGGTCCGCTTCCTGTTCATGGGAGCGGCTGTAGGCAAGCATGTTCTGGGCGGCCAGGGCCTGGGTCCCGGCAATGGCGGCAAAACCGATGTCAGACTGGGTGACCGCCGACAGAACAATGCCCGCAATCATACCGGCGAGTGTGAGCGGAGCGCTGGTTTCCTGCTGCTCCATGCGCCGTGCAAAATGCCGCTGGCTGAGGTGAGCAAGTTCGTGAGCGAGAACGGACGCAAATTGTTGCTCGGTCGCAGCATTGAGAAACAGACCGCCATTAACGCCTACAATGCCACCGGGCACCGCAAATGCGTTGATAGCAGGACTGTCGATCAATGCCAGGGTCAGGTCCCGATTCTGGAGTGGGGCCGAGGGCACCAGGCGATAGGTAATGGCGCTGAGGTAGTCATACACCAGGGGGTCGCTGATCCTCGGCGCGGATCGGCGGATAGATACCATTACCTGCTGGCCAATATCCGATTCCTGCTGGCCCGCGATCAGGCCCCCACCGGAACCGCCAATGCTCGGAAGCCTGCTCTCCTGAGCGTGGCCCGGCATTGAAAAAAGCAGCAGGGCCAGCAGGGCGGTGATGGCCATGGCCGGTAGCGTTCGGGATCTGGGTTGAATAGCAATCATGTAAAGCCGGGTGCCTGTGGTCTGAATCGCCGGTTTGACAGCGGTTTGCGATAAAAAGTTCTGATCCTCTGGTTAACGAGGATTGTGATGCAATACATTATCACTGTCGGCATAATGCCTGCTTGTTAAATGCGCTTATTATTTTGTGATGGTGTATCGCTAGTATGGTTGATCGAACGCTTGATGCCTCAGGGTTGCGCTGCCCGATGCCGCTGCTGAAGACAAAGCTGGAACTGAACAGCATGGCGCCCGGTGAAGAACTCGAGGTGATTGCTACGGACGCAGGTTCCGCCAGGGATATTCCGGCCTTTCTGCAGATGTCCGATCACAAGTTGATGAGCAGTTCTGAAACCGCCGGGCAGTACCGGTTTGTGATAAAGTGCGGCGGTTAAGATTTCGGAGCTGTAAATGATCAGGACATTACGCGGTCTCGCGCACAAATACTTCTCGGATGAAGAAGCGGTCATCCTGTTCCTGATACTGGTGACAGGAACCATTTTTGTTATCTGGTTCGGTGCCATGCTTGCGCCGGCCATTGCCTCGCTGATTGTGGCCTTTATTCTGCAGGGTCTGGTCACCAAGCTCAACAAACTGGGCGTTCCAGAGACGGTTTCCATTATTGGGGTTTTCCTGGTTTTCCTCGGCGTGCTTGTTGGCTTCCTGTTTGGCCTGCTTCCGCTGATCTGGACGCAGTTGAGCAACCTGGCCGGCGAGGCGCCACGCATTATCCGGGAGCTGCAATCCTATCTTGAGCTGCTGCCACAGCAGTATCCCCACCTGATTTCCGGAGAAGCTGTCAGCACCGTTTACAGCCAGGTGAGTACGGAAGTGGGGCACATGACCCAATGGCTGGTGTCGTTCTCGCTGTCCAGTATTCCAGATCTCGTGGCGTTGCTGATCTACATGGTGCTGGTGCCTATCCTGGTGTTCTTTTTCCTGAAGGACAGGGAGGTGCTGCTCAACTCCATCGCCCGGCTGCTGCCACCCCAGCGCCCGATGATGCTGCAGATCTGGCACGAGGTGAACCTCCAATGCGCCAACTACGTGCGCGGCAAAGCCGTCGAGATCCTGATTGTGGGCGGCGCCACCTACATTGCCTTCAAGCTGCTGGGGATGCCTTACGCTGCGCTGCTCTCGCTGTTGGTGGGGCTGAGTGTGGTGATTCCTTATATCGGCGCGGCCGTCGTCACCATCCCTGTTGCGGTGATTGCCCTGTTCGCCTTCGGCTGGGGCAGCCAGTTCATCTGGGTGATGGTGGTGTACGGTGTTATCCAGGCACTGGATGGCAACGTCCTGGTCCCGATCCTCTTCTCGGAGGTGAACAACCTTCACCCGGTCGCGATTATCGTCGCGGTGCTGTTCTTCGGGGGCATCTGGGGCTTGTGGGGTGTTTTCTTTGCCATTCCGCTGGCGACCATGCTCAAGGCTGTGTTTGCCGCCTGGCCGGTGAAGGAGTCTGCGCCGCTGACCGAAACCGGCGACGCCTGAAAGGCGCTTAAAGCGCCTTTACAGCCTCTAGCACCTCGTCCGCGTGGCCTTTGACTTTCACACCACGCCATTCCGCTCTCAGCACCCCGTCCTTGTCGATCAGGAAGGTGCTGCGATCGACGCCCATGTATTCCTTGCCGTAGAGCTTTTTCAGCTTGATCACGTCAAAGAGGTTACAAAGGGCTTCGTCCTTGTCTGAAATAAGGTGGAAGGGAAATTCATGCTTGGCCCGGAAATTCTCATGGGCTTTCAGGCCATCCCTGGATACCCCGAGTATGACCGTATCCAGCTCTTCAAACTGCTTCATCCGGTCGCGGAAGTCCTGGCCTTCGGTGGTACAGCCGGGCGTGTTGTCTTTTGGATAGAAGTAAATCACAACATTCTGACCCTTCAGGTCATCCAGCCGGACGGTCTGGTCTCCGGTGGCGGCGGCTTCAAAATCCGGAACGGGTTTGTTTAACTCGACGGATGGCATGACATCTCCTTTAATTCCCTTGTGTCAGTTCGTGCCCAACATTACCATATCGGTTTTATTCGGACGGAGCTTTTATGATTACGGGTAGCCTTGTCGCACTGGTCACGCCCATGCATCCAAACGGTGACATTCACTGGGAGGATCTGGACAAGCTGGTAGACTTTCATCTTGAAAACGGCACGCACGGCATTGTTGCTGTGGGCACCACCGGCGAATCCGCAACGCTCGACCCGAAAGAGCATTGCCAGACGATTGGCCATATCATTAAACGCGTTGATGGTCGCATCCCGGTTATTGCGGGCACGGGCGGTAACAGTACCCGTGAGGCCATTGAACTGACTGCGGAAGCCCACAAGCTTGGTGCCGATGCCTGCCTGCTCGTTGTCCCCTACTACAACAAGCCGACCCAGGAAGGCCTGTACCAGCATTTCAAGGCCATCGCCGAAGCCGTCCCCGGCATGAGCCAGATGCTTTACAACGTGCCCGGTCGAACCGCCTGCGACATGCTGAACGAGACCGTGCTCCGGCTCGCCGATATCCCGAACATCGTGGGTATCAAGGACGCCACCGGTAATATTCCCCGGGGCGCCGAACTGATCGAAGCATTGAATGGCCGTCTGGCTGTGTACTCCGGTGATGACGCCACGGCGGCAGAGCTGATGCTGGCCGGTGCCAAGGGTAACGTCTCGGTCACAGCCAATGTTGCTCCCAGGGGAATGTCGCAGCTGTGCGAAGCGGCCGTTGCCGGCAACCGCGAGGAGACCGAGCGTCTTAACGAGCTGCTGATGCCGCTGAACCGGAAGCTGTTCCTTGAGGCGAACCCGATTCCGGTTAAGTGGGCGCTCCATCGCATGGGTATGATTGGAGAAGGCATCCGCTTGCCGCTGACACCGCTCAGCGAAAAGTTCCATAGCGAAGTGGAAGATGCCCTCAAGTCCTCAGGTGTACTCTGAGTTTGCTTAAATCATCCCATCCCCGGAGTAACCTGATGCAGGTTCTAAAAGGAACCGGTAGTACCTTGATGTTGAAGCCTATTGTTGTTGTGTCCGGGCTGCTGCTTCTGGCAGCAGCTTCGGGATGCGGTCTGATTGATGACCGTTCCGAGCATTATGTGAATGCCACGGAAGGGCAGCCACTGGAACTGCCGGCCACTGCCGACGATTCCCGTTTCAGCCAGACCATGCCCATCCGCGATGTCCAGCCGGCCGATGCCAGCAAGATGTATCCGTCCGATATACCGCGTCCGCCGGACATGACCTCGGACATCCTGGATGAAAACTATGTGATCGAAGAGCTGGATGGCCGGCTCTGGCTGCTGGTCAACGACGTGCCGGGAAGAATCTGGCCGGCCGTGAACAGCTATCTGTCCGAGCGGGGTCTGGGTGTCGGTTTCGATAGCCCCCAACTGGGTATCCTTCAGACAGAGCTTGCCAACTTCAGCAAGCGTGCACGGGATCTCGTGGAGCTTTCCGATAATCCGTCTGCCGGCGAGCAGAAAGTGGTTCTTCAGGTGCGTATGGCGCCAGGCGTTCGCCGCAAGACCACCGAAGTTCAGGTGCGCAGGCTGGAAGTTCCGGAGCAGCCAGAGGAACTGATTCCCTGGGCGGAAGTGACCGATCCCTCGGAGCAGGCGCTGGAGCTGCAGAGGCGCCTGTTGTCTGACCTGAGCGATTTTCTCAGGGCCCGCGAGGAAACCAAGTCCTTTTCCCGCGCCGCATCCGGAATGGTCAGCGAACCGCTTGTTCGCCTGATTTCGGAAAATGATGAGGCGGTCGCGATCCGCATGGAGCTTGATTACGGGCGTTCCTGGGCGGAAGTGAGCCGGGCGCTGACAGACTCGGGTATTCCTGTTGTTGATCTCAACCGCAGCGAAGGCTGGTTCCATGTCGACTTCCGCACCGAAGACGAGCGGGATCCGGGCTGGTTCAGCTGGTTCAGCGACAAGGAAGCACCCCAGCATACTCACACGGTTAACCTTAGCCAGCAGAGCGATGCAATCGTCATCTCTGCCGAAGACGTTCCGGGTTACACGGGCAGCCGCACGACGCCGGATCTGCTCGCGCAACTGTTCGATTACCTATACTGATTCAGGAAGAGGCCGCCCAGGGCGGCCGCTTTTCGGAGACCCCCAATGGAAAAACGCGAAGAACTATATGCCGGCAAGGCAAAATCCGTCTACCGGACAGACAACCCCGATCGCTTTGTGCTGGAGTTCCGTGACGACACATCCGCCTTTGACGGCGAGAAGAAGGAACAGCTCAACCGCAAGGGCATGGTGAACAACAAGTTCAATGCGTTCATTATGGAGAAGCTGGAAGCGGCGGGTGTACCGACCCATTTTGAAGGGTTGCTGTCTTCCACTGAGTCGCTGGTTAAAAAACTGGACATGATTCCGGTCGAGTGCGTGGTTCGCAACGTTTCTGCCGGCAGCCTCTGCCGCCGTCTTGGGGTGGAAGAAGGACAGGAGCTGAATCCGCCAACCTACGAACTGTTCCTGAAGAACGACGCTCTCCACGATCCCATGGTCAACGAATCCCTGGCCGTGAGCTTCGGCTGGGCGGCAGCCGAAGAGCTGGACCAGATGAAAGCGCTGACCTACCGGGTGAACGACGTACTCAAGGCCCTGTTTGACCAGGCAGGCATGCTGTTGGTGGACTACAAGCTGGAGTTCGGCCGCAGTGAAGGCAAGATTGTGCTGGGTGACGAGTTCAGTCCGGACGGTTGCCGGATCTGGGACAAGGAAACCCGCAAGAAAATGGATAAGGATCGTTTCCGCCAGGGGCTGGGCGAGGTTATCGAAACGTACGAGGAAGTCGGACGCCGTTTGGGAATCCAGTTCGACTGATTGAAATTTATAACAAATTCGAAAGGTGTGTCATGCGTAAACTGATGCTTGCTGTAGGTGGTTCATTGATTCTGGTGGCGCCTTTGTCCCAGGCGGACGTCGTTGGTCTGCGTGCCAGCGTGAGTTACTGGGATTCTGACCTCTCCGGTCAGGCTGCCAACAGTGGTGATGTGGTCGACGTCGAAAATGATCTGAATCTCGATAGTGACTCCGATGCCAATGCGTCGCTGTATCTGGAGCATCCGGTGCCTTTATTGCCCAATGTTCGCCTGAACTACACCGTAATCGAGCAAAGTGGTCGTGGCCGTCTGGGTACTTCCGAATTCGTCGGAATTCCGGGCAGCGTTGAGGTTCAATCTGACTTCGATCTCGACCAGCTGGACCTGACCCTTTATTACGAGGTTTTGGATAACTGGGTGAATTTGGATCTCGGCATTACCGCCCGCGATTTGTCCGGCGAATTGGTTGTTCAGGACACAAACGGCCGCTTTAGCCCGAGTGAAACCAAGGTGGACGGAGTAATTCCCATGGGCTATCTGGCGGCACGTTTTGATCTGCCGTTAACCGGCGTGTCGGTTGGCGCAGAAGGCAACTTCATCAGCTTCGATGGCGACTCGCTGCACGATTTCAACGCCTACGGCCAGTATGAGATCTCGCTGATTCAGTTGCGCGCGGGCTACCGTCAGATGGCCATTGATTACGAAGACGGCAATGACCGCCTGGATGTTGAGATTGGCGGCCCGTTCGTGAGTGCGGGCGTTTCGTTCTAAGGCTGGTATACGTTTCAAGGAGAGACACTTGAAGATTCTTGTAACCGGCACGGCCGGGTTTATCGGTTCACACCTGGCACATCGCCTGCTCGATCGGGGCGATGAAGTCATTGGCGTGGATAACGTCAACGATTACTACGATGTGAACCTGAAGGAAGCGCGACTGGAGCGCCTCACTGGCAAGGCTGGCTTTACCGAGGTCCGCGAGGATGTGGCTGACCGGGCCGCCATGGAAGCGCTTTTCGCCGAGCACAAGCCTGAACGGGTCGTGCATCTGGCGGCCCAGGCGGGTGTGCGGTATTCCATCGAGAATCCCCACGCCTATGTGGATGCCAACCTTGTCGGATTCATGAATATCCTCGAAGGCTGCCGGCACAACAAGGTGAAGCACCTGGTGTACGCATCCAGCAGCTCGGTCTACGGGGCCAACGAGTCCATGCCGTTCTCGGTACACGACAACGTGGATCATCCGCTGAGTCTCTATGCGGCCTCCAAGAAGGCCAACGAGCTCATGGCCCACACGTACAGTCATCTCTATAACCTGCCGACCACTGGTCTGCGGTTTTTTACTGTCTATGGTCCCTGGGGCCGACCGGATATGGCGTTGTTTATCTTCACCAAGAAGATACTTGCCGGTGACCCCATCGACGTTTTCAATCACGGCCACCATCGTCGGGATTTCACCTACATCGACGACATTGTGGAAGGCGTGATTCGCACCCTGGATCATGTGGCCGAGCCCAACGATCAGTGGAGCGGTGCAACTCCGGACCCCGGCACCAGCAAGGCGCCATACCGGTTGTATAACATCGGAAGTAACAACCCGGTTGAGCTGTCCCGGTTCATCGAGATTATTGAGGAACGGGTAGGCAAGAAAGCGGAGAAAAACCTGCTTCCGTTGCAGCCCGGCGATGTTCCCGCCACCTACGCCAATGTCGATGATCTGATCGACGACGTAGGCTACAAGCCGGCCACTCCCGTAGAGGAGGGGATTGCCCGATTTGTAGACTGGTATCGGGACTTTTACAACGTATGAATCAAGGGCCAGCAACTGCTGGCCCTTTTACGCTCCTTAGGTCGCGTTTGAGCTTGATCGGGGAGTCCCAGGGTTACCCGCCTAAAGTGGCCTGAACTCCTCAAGCCGGGCGTACTTGGTAAACCGTTGGCCATCCCAGTAGAGCGTATAGTGGCCAGCCTGAACAACGGGTGTCGTTGCCGGTGGTCGGAACAGGGCAATGGCTTCTGCCCCCGGGTTGCGGACCGAGTTAAACAGAACCCCGAATTCATCAGCATTCAGAAGATCCGCGGCGACCTTCTGCCCGGGTTCATAGTTGGTTGCATGCATGTATTGGTGCTGGTTCCGAAGGTCCACCAGTGGTTTAGCCACGTGGCCACTGTAGCAACGGACCACTGCTGAAAAATCGTTCTCAACACCAAAGCCCCGCCATACATTGCCGGCATGGTAGACCCATTCCCGGAGTGCAGTTTCAACGGAATCGCCCGCATAGTAAGCCCCGCGGTTTCTGGTATTGAAACGCCCCTCAGCGGGGTAGCAGAAGGACGCCATGACTGGACTCCAGCCGGGGCCGGCCCGGAAGTCTGCTTTGTCGACGTAACGGGGCCAATGCGCAATGCGGTCGCTGGTGGCGGCCTCCAGCTCCGCAAGAAGCATGGAATCAGGGCTTTCAAAGCAGTCGATCGGAGGGTGCTTGCTATGGATGACCCGGTGATGCTTCCATTCAGGCTTTACACGATTCAACTCAGACTCCCTGTCGTTTCGATATTCTCATCCGCGCATCGCGTCGAGGTTCCGGCGAACGTAATAGAGCGCATCCATGGAACCTTGCTCAAGCAGGTAGTCGCGGATCGATGTTCCCTGCAGGCCCATTAGCTCGATTGGTGTCTGGAACCACTCATAGGCCAGTTGCTCATGTCCGGCCGGCGTAAGCAATGTCAGGGCCTTGTGAATGCCCAGGAGCAGGCTGATTCGATCCATGGTATCCCGTGAGACTTCCACTTCATTTCCACGATTGGCCCGCTGCCGCCAATCTGTAAGCGTCCTGCGGCGAATGCCACCAAGAAGGATTCCCAGTTGATCCATCGTCAGCCCCCAGTGCTCCCGGTGTTCGAATAACCAGCGAAGTCCGGCTGTGCTATGGGTAGCCGTCAGTCCACGCCCGGCATTTGTGGGCGGGGTAATGTCCAATGGCTGATGGTGCTTCAAGCCAAGCATGGCTGCCTCTCCTGGGCCCTCAATATCTATAGGCCCATCACAGAATGTGTCAGTAAAAGTATAGGCTCTTCCCTGGCGATGCGCAATATTGCCTATTTCGAACCACGGTGAGCGCAAACGCTCACAAGCGTACAGATGTATTTCTGGCTGTGCCGGATGACGATCACAGGTAACGGAGGCAGAAGGGAAATTGCGGGCACAAAAAAAGCCAGTTCTTACAGTGGATGTAAGTAACTGACTTTCTTCGCAGGAGTGGTAGGACCACCCAGATTCGAACTGGGGACCTCTACCATGTCAAGGTAGCGCTCTAACCAACTGAGCTATGGTCCTGTGTCCTGCAACGGGGACGAAATATACTGATTCGGCCGAGGCTGGTCAACCTCTTTTATGCGGTTTTCCGCTTGCGGAGTTTTTCCTTGATGACTTTGCTCAGAACCGCCCAGCGGTTGACGATCAACGCTGCGAAGATGAGGCCGCAGCCGGCCAGCTGAATGCTGGTCATTGTCTCGCCAAACCAGCCTGCAGCGAACAGGGCGACCCACACCGGCTCCAGTACCAGAATCACGACGCCATGGCTGTTTGCAGACAGGCTCTGGGCCAGGGTCTGAAGCAGGAAGCGGCCTGCCGTGCCAATGACGGCACTGGCAATCACCCACCAGACCAGAATTGGCGAAGGGTTATTCAGGGTAGGTAGCCAGGGCTCCATAATCATGGACTCGATCAGAGTCAGCATGCCGACCGTGAGCAGAGCAATGGCTGTCAGGGGCAGGGCGGGTACCCGATGCTTTTCCACGGTCTTGCCCAGCCGGTTAATCACCGTTCTCTGGTTAGCTGCACGGGTATTGAGATTGAAATACAGGGCGAAGATCGTCGCTGCCATAACAAAGAAAATCTGGCCTGCTTCAGGGCGAAATCCGTTTTCAAGGGATAGCAGAGCGAGCCCGGCAACGGCAATCGGAATGGCCAGCCATGTGCTCGCCGGTTGGGCCTCCTTGAATACCAACCGTGCAATAATGGGAACAATCACAACGCCCAGGCTGGTCAGGAAGGCTCCCTCGCCGAGGCTCGTTATATGAACCAGCCCCATCACCCAGCAGGTCATGGCCGTGCCGAACACCAGGCCGACACCCACACTTCGACGAAGCTGATCCACGCTCAGCTTCATCAGCGAGCGGCGGGCGAAAAAGGCGAGCACCGTGCCGGCAATCAGAAACCGGGCAGCCATGAACATCAGCGGAGGCATCAGCAGCACCGCTTCTTTGGAGAACATCCAGCTGATGGCCGCAAACAGGGTGACAACAACCAGTAAAAGATCGGATTTGTGGGTGTCAGACATCGGATATCGCTTGCCGGCAGTGGGTGAATCAAACGGGAAGGCGAACCAATGTATAGTTTGCGAACTAAAAAGAAAAGATGGGTTTCTAGCTAGCTGGGGAAAACTTGACTAAACCTGATCATTTGGAGGTTTTGTACAATGAAGAAGGTCAGCCATGCACCACTCTCCATCGGCCAGTTCGCTTCAGGTTCAGGCGTCTCAGTGGTCACAATCCGGCGTTGGTGTCGGGCCGGGAAAATGAGTGAGGCTTTCAGATCGGCTGGCGGACATCGCCGATTCTCAACAGGACAATTACGGGAACTGCTGAATTTGATCGAACAGCAGAACAGTGTCCAATATGCTTGGGTGTCTTCGCACGATCAAAAGAGCGATCTGGTCACATAGGCTAATCGACTGGCAGGCGTTTCAGATCGAGTCATTGAGGATCTGGGCTCGGGGTCGAGCTGCAAGAAGCCTGGGCTGCGAAACCTTATAACTGCGGTGCTGAACCACGAAGTCTCGACGTTGTATATGACGCACACCGACCGATTGGTTCGATTCGGCCATGAGCTGAGCTTCCAGGTTTGCGGGTGGGCCGGGACGGATATGGTTGTGCTGGACGACGAAAAGGAGATCGCGTTCGAGCAGGAGCTCTGCCAGGATGTGCTGACACTCATGGCCGTGTTTTCGGCTCGACTGTATGGCAAGCGATCTCACAAGAATCGGAAACTTGCTGCTTGATACTGTAAGGATAAACAGTATTATTAGGATATGGATGTTGCCTTCAAAACCCAACTGCTGCCCAATAACAAGCAGCGCACCTACTTCGCCAAAGCCAGCGGGATCTCACGATTCACTTGGAACTGGGCGCTGGCGGAATGGGATCGGCAATACACCATGCACAAAAACGGAAACGGGGATCGCCCTTCGGGTATGGCGCTCAAGCGCCAGTTCAATGCTCTGAAGAAGTCGGAGTTTCCGTGGGTGTACGAAGTGACCAAGTACGCCAGCCAACAGCCATTCATTGCTCTCCAACGCGCCTTCTCCGACTGGATGAAGGATCTCAAATCCTCTAAACCGCAACATCTGAAGAAGCGCCGCCCGCGCTTCAAGAAGAAAGGAAAGGCAACGGATACGTTCTACGTTGGCGGAGATCAGGTGAAAGTGGATGGTCGCCGGGTCAAGTTGCCGAACCAGGGCTGGGTTCGCCTGGCTGAACCCATCAAGTACGGCGGTCACATCAACAACATGACGATCAGCCGCCAGGCTGATAAATGGTTTGTTTCCTTCTCGATGAAAGTAGAGGTTTGCTCGCTCCCAAGCAAAAGCCAAGCGCGGTGTGGTGTGGATCTCGGCATTAAATCACTGGCAACGATCTCTCAGGGAGACATCCGGGAATGGAAGTCTCCTAAGCCCCTGCAGGAAGCGCTTAGAAAATTGGCCCGGTACCAACGACGACTGATGAAAAAGGTCAAAGG
Organism: Marinobacter flavimaris; assembly: GCF_045057155.1. NCBI lineage: Bacteria > Pseudomonadati > Pseudomonadota > Gammaproteobacteria > Pseudomonadales > Marinobacteraceae > Marinobacter > Marinobacter flavimaris. The sequence goes on along the minus strand of NZ_CP171359.1, from coordinate 1,657,711 downwards.
CAGTGCCGGGTATCGCAAACTGAAAACCCGCATTGCCCGGCTTCACAAGCGAATCGCTGACATTCGGGCAAACACGTTGCATCAGCTTTCCTGCTACCTATCCACACACTTCTCTGAAGTGGTGATTGAAGATCTCAACGTCAGAGGCATGATGGCGAACGGGAAGCTGGCCCGGCATATCGCCGATGTCGGCCTCTATGAGTTCCGCCGCCAGATGACCTACAAAATGGATTGGCGAGGTGGTGTTCTGACGGTAGCAGATCGTTGGTATCCATCGAGCAAGCTCTGCTCGGGGTGCGGAAGTCGCAAACCGGATCTGACGCTGGCGGATCGCACCTATCATTGCGAAGCCTGTGGCCACAAAGAGTGCCGCGACTTCAATGCCAGCAAGAATCTGGAAAAGTTTAGTACGGCTCGTTCAGCCGGAATCTACGCTGCCGGAGATGACGGCTCTGCCTTGGCTGCATAGCACCAGGCAACCAGCATCGTTGAACGCAGAAGTGAGCTTCAGGCCTGATGATCGGGTTTGAATAGGTCTCTCAGAACGGTAGAACTACCGAGGTGAGAAGTGGCTCTTCCCTGAGCCTTTCGTTTGCCTCCTCAGATGCGGTTAATTATTCAGGGTGGTGTAAACCAGATTGGACATATCCGTCTGGTCCGAACCGGGCACTTCAATGTACCGGTCACCGGAACCCCACCACTGCCACCATGCGCGCTTGTTATAGGTGCGGCTGGCGAAATCCACCTGCAAACCGTTGAGGGTGGTGTTGTTGACTACCGGTACGGAGATGTTGCCCGTCTCGGAGCCCAGCACACCGCTGTGGGTGACGCCCTCATTCATCAGCACCGGGTAGTGGTTGTAGTACAGAGCGCCCGGTCCATTCTGGCTCGTTACCTTGCCCGCCAGGCTGATGCTGGAGGAACAGGAATCAATCCCGGTGGCGGAGGTTGCACCGCAAGCCGAATGGGTGGGTACCACGCCATCGTCGGTGCCGGCGATGAACGGTTTGGTGATACCGCCATAGGAGGAGCCGCCGGCCACGAAGCGTAGCCTGGGGATTGAATTCGGGCTTACCGCCAGGTTGCGCGCTGCGTTGGTCTGCAGGTCATTTACCACGCCCAGCTTGCCGGGCTCCGGCTCTATGCCGGTGAAGGCTTCGACGGCCGCCCTGAGTGGCCAGTTGTACCAGCTGTCGTTGTAGGCAAGACTCAAGGCCAGGTTGGCCAGTTCCGTGCCGCCCCCGGCGCCGGAGTAATCCAGGGCTACCAGGATCTTCAGCGGTTGAAGGCCCTCAGACTGTAGCCACCGAGCCTGGTTTTCCAGCAGATAGCGGGTAACCAGATCACCGGTGGAGTGGGAGACGACGATGCAGTAGTCATTGCACAGCCCTTGCTGACTGATCTGCCGCATCTGTTCATAGGCCTGCTGGGCAATGCCACCTTCAACGCGTCCGTCACTGCCCCAGTCGATACGGGCTTCGGCACGGGAGAGCCAGAAGGTGCGCCAGTAGTCCTCACCGGCACTCTTCACTTCCTGAAGGTTGGCGGGAGGGTTGGCCAGGTCTTCCTGCTGGAAACCGTGTACCAGGATCACATTGTGCCCGGCCAGCTGGGCCTGGGCGGTGCCGGCAAAGAGGCTGCCGGTGATAGCGACCGCCAGAGCGGTCTTACAGGCACTTCCGATCTTTGTTGTTTTCATAGTTGCTCCGTCTTTGCTGAATTATTGTTGTCACAAGACGTTTCTCCGCCATCTGTGGCGGTACAGCCCGGCGTCAGCCGGCGCAGAGCTTACACTCTGCCATCAGAACTTGTCGGCAAGCTGCCGGAGCAGCGCCGCCCGTTGTTCCGATTCGGGGTTCACCGCCGGCGTATCGGTAAGACTGTCGAGGTCCGGCGGTGTAAATGCGTAGCCCTCGTCGGGGCCGAACGCGTAGTTGGTTCTGTCGCCTGGCCTGGCGGGAAGCTGGCGAATCTGCAGGTTCTTCAGCTGAAGTTGACCGTCCACATTCTGGTTCGCCAATACCGTGCCGTGAGCCTTCAGGTTGATGGTGTCCGAAGTGCTGTCCAGCCGTTTCTCCATCCGCAGCTGGGCAACCGGACGCTGTCCGACGTAGAGCTGAGCCGAGAGCGCGTAAAAGCCGGGATCTTCCGGTGAGAACCGAACGGGGATGATCAGATTGTTGTTGCTGATGCGGGCATCGCCCAGTCCTTCAAAGTCCCCCAAATAGGGTTCAATGGTCAGCGTTGACGCATGGCGAACCGGTTTGCCGTCAAGCCGGGCTTCGACGATCAGGCGGTATTCCCCCGGTGATTCGTCGGCGGACAGAACGCCCTCGAAATAACCCGGCGAACCGGCTTCCTCAAGTGTGGTGCTGGCGACTGCATCTCGACTTTCAGGTCTTTCGAGGGTTGCAGAAAGAGAGCGGTCAACCACCTGAGGTCCCTGGATGGCCGAAGCAACAAGGATCTGTTCGCCCTCTGTAAACCGGTACTTTTCAAGCGTGACCGTGAATTGCCCGTTTCCCTCCAGCGGCAGGCTGACCGGCTCGTAGTGATTGCCACGATAGGCGCTGGCCTGTTCCGGGCTGAGAGGCACCGACCAGGCAGGATACCGGGTGGATTCGGCGTACTGGTCGGCAACGCTGGCCAGCATGAAGCCAAGGGCGTTGTCCGATGGCGGCTCGGGTCGCTGTGTGGGGGCGTCGGGCGGTTGGTTTTCCGGCGGTGTGTTCTGAACGAAAGCAGATTGATCTTTGCCGGCCAGCTCGGTGAGCCAACTGAATTGGGTGTGGTTGTCGGCGGAAAGCAGATAGCCGGTGCCAACCACACCGGCGGTTACCATTGTGAGCAGTAAAGCTGCCTTACCGGGCATGCGGCAGGTCCCTTGTTTATTGTTGTAGCTCTAAACATAACGGGATTTACGCCGCAGCCCAAAAAACCGGCCTGTTTATGTAACAGAATGTGTCCGTGTTGTGCGCCGGGTCACATTCCAGTTGCCCGACACACCCGTCAGAAATCAGAGCCAGCCGGACTCCCGAATGGCTTCGAACCCGAAGTGCAGTTTCACTTCATCGCCGACCATCGCCTGATCAAGGCCGTAGGTCATACCCCATTCACTGCGTTTCAGTGTGGTGGAAGCGCTGATGCCAAGGGTGTATTCCTCGTGACCGAAGGGATAAACATCAGCCTTGTTGAGGGTCACGTCCAGTACCACGGGCTTGGTCTGGCCAAGCAGCTCCAGATCCCCTGTTACCTTGCCGGTGTTCTCGCCGGTGGTTTCAAAGTCGGTAATGGTAAAGGTGATCTCCGGATGCTCTTCGCTGTCGAGGAAGTCTTCATTGCGAACGTGTTCGTCGCGCTTTTTGTGGTTGGTAAACACGCTGTCACTCTGGAACACCAGTTTGCCGGATTTGAGTTCCCTGGCTTCCTCGTCGTAAACGAACTCACCCTCGACTTCCCGAAACATACCCATCACCGGTGCATACCCGATGTGCATGATCTCGAAGAACATCGAGAAGTGTTCGTCGTCGACGACAAAGTTTCGGGGCTCGGCCATGGCTGCCGGGCTCAAGGCGAGGGCCGCAGGCAGGGCAATGGCGGAGCGGGTAAGGGATTTCCGGTTAATGAACATCATGGTGATGTCTCCTCTGATAAAGCCAGTGAATATCCACGAAAAACGACCACACAAGCAACGCAAGGGCGGTTGCAAGGGTGGTGCTGGCAAACAGCGTATTGATTGGCGGCAGCACCGCCACAAGCAGGGTAACAATCTGCCACACGCAAACCGTCTTACGTCTGAAGCTGTCCGGCAGTGGCCCATTCAGCCAATCGGCGAAGTGGCTGGCAGCAACAAAGGCGTAGCGAATAAGGCCAAGGGCCAGCACCCAAATGCCCGCCTTGCCCAGTGCCAGAACGGCGATACTGAGCCCGAGGATGAATAGGGCATCCAGCTCCATGTCGAACCGGGCGCCAAAGTCACTCTCCGATGCTGTCGCTCTGGCAACCTTGCCGTCAACTCCATCCAGGATCAGCGCCAGCAATGCCATCCAGCCGTACAACCAGAGGCTGTCAGTCAGGTGCCCGGCGAATGGGGCCAGGGCCACCAGGACAATTACCAGGCAGCCCCTCAGAAGGGTTGCCCGGTTGGCCCAGCCGAAGTCCCGGGTTTCGGGCGAAGACCAGACAACCAGGCCACAAACGCCCAGGTACAGTGCGGCTGCCAGCAAATAGAAAAGATCGGGCGGAGTGGTGAGCCAGCCTGTGGCCAGGCATAGCAAGACAACAAGACCAAAACCCCAGGCGAGGTCCAGCGGGAGGGGAACCCTGTGTGAGGCTGAATGGCCGTTAGAATCCATCACTGAACTCCAGCGTATAGGTTTGCAGGCATCAAACATCCCGGATGCGCTGTACACTGACTATAATTGATATGTCTGAGTGTGCTTACGAGCATTGACCGCGTTCAGACCTGAAGGTTCAGCCCTGGAAGGGCGACGACAAAAGCCGCTGAGAACACTGCCAAGAAAGGAGCTCCCATTGCAACGCGATCCTGAAGTGCAACGCGATCCTGAAGTGCAACCCGATCCTGAAGTGCAACGTGCCCCTGACACTCCCAGCACCGAGACAATGGCCCGGGCCTGGTGGGTAACCGGCGCCGGCAAGGGCGAGATTCAGGAAACGCCGTTGGCGGATCCCGGGGTTGAAAAGCAAGTAGAGCTGGTCACTGTCCAGGCCCTTTATTCAGGCATCAGCCGGGGTACCGAATCACTGGTTTTCCATGGCCGGGTCCCGGGAACTGAATACACCGCAATGCGGGCACCCTTCCAGGCGGGGGATTTTCCCTGGCCGGTGAAGTACGGCTATGCCAACGTCGGCAAGGTGACTGAAGGGCCTGAAGACCTGCTGGGGCAAACGGTGTTTTGCCTTTACCCGCACCAGAATCGCTATCGGGTGCCGGCGTCGGCGGTAACGCCTTTGCCGAAAGGCCTTCCCGCTAAGCGAGCAATTCTTGCCGCCAATATGGAAACCGCAGTCAACGGCCTCTGGGATGGCGCACCAGCGGTCGGTGACCGCATTGCCGTGGTTGGTCTCGGTGTGGTCGGCCTGCTGGTCGCCTGGCTCGCCAGTCGCATCCCGGGAACCCGCGTCACCGCGATCGACACGAATCCAGAGAGGCAGGCCGTTGCCGAACAACTGGGGCTAACCTTTAGCAGCGGATCCGGCGCCGATGATCACGATATGGTGATTCATGCCAGTGGCCACCCATCGGGCCTGGAAACGGCTCTGGGGCTGGCTGGCCAGGAGGCTACCATTGTTGAAATGAGCTGGTACGGGGATCAGCTGGTACCTGCACCACTGGGTGCCGCATTCCATCCGCGGCGTATGACCCTGAAATCCAGCCAGGTGGGCCAGATTGTGCCCTCCCGCGTCCCACGTTGGGACTATCGCAAACGCCTGGCGCTGGCGTTGGAACTGCTCCAGGACGATACGCTGGATGCGCTGATTACCGGCGAGTGCCGGTTCGATGACCTGCCAAAATCCATGGCACGAATTCTCATTGATGGCCGGGACACTCTCTGCCATCGAGTTGTTTTCTGATAATCCAAACTACCCGCTAAGGAGAAACTATGTTCGGCTTGACGGTCCGGGACCATATGATGATTGCCCACAGCTTCAACGGAGAGATCTTTGGTCCGGCCCAAAAGGTCCATGGTGCCACCTACGTGGTGGATGTGACCTTTGAGCGTCACCAGCTGGATAAGGACGACCTGATCGTGGATATTGGTCTGGCCTCCGAGCTTCTAAATAACGTCCTCTCCGAATTCAACATGCAGAACCTGGACGAGCTGCCGGAACTGCGAGGCCGCAATACCACCACTGAATTCATGGCCAAAATGGTGTTCGACCGGATGGCGGCGGCCATTCACGGGGGCCGCTTGGGCGAGACGGGTAAAGGTATTGTCAGCCTGAAAGTCACCCTCTCTGAATCCCATATTGCCTGGGCCAGCTACCATGCCGGAATCTGACGCGCCGGAATCCGTCGAGTTTCTGGTGCCGGGCGATCCTCAGCAGAACACTGGCGGTTACCGGTATGTCCGCAAGTTGGTGGAGGCACTTTGCGAGGATGGTTGTATGGCCCGGGTAAGCGGTTTGCCCGGGCAGTTCCCGCGACCGGACAAGGTCGCCCGCAATGCGATGGATGAGAGGCTTGCGAGCTTCCCCGATGGCACTTCTGTAGTACTCGATGGTCTGGCCATGGGCGGCCTGCCGGAGATCGTCGAAAAACATTCCCGGCGTCTGAATCTGCTTGCCCTTGTGCATCACCCCCTTGCTGACGAGACGGGCATCAGCGAAGCCGACAGGCAGTGGTTTTTGGAGTCCGAGAAACGGGCCCTGGTTTTCGTGAAGGGTGTGATTACCACCAGCCAGCACACCGCCACCCGTCTGGCGGATTATGATGTGCCGGCCGAGGCCATTCGCGTAGCTGAGCCGGGCGTGGCCAGAGCCAATAACCCGAAAGCCCGCGTTGAGTCACCTGAAAAAAATGGACCCCGCATTCTGTGCGTCGCCCATCTGTCACCAAGAAAGGCCCAACACCAACTGGTGGAAGCGTTGGAACACATGAAGGCCCTCCCATGGCATTGCACGCTGGCGGGGTCTGACAGTCGTGATCCGGAATACAGCCAACAGGTGCGTCGGGCGATTACCGATGCCGGTCTTGAAGACAGGATTGAACTGGTCGGGGAAGTGGAAGAGTCCGGGCTTGCTGATCTCTACTGCCAGGCCGATTTCTTTGTACTGCCGTCGCTCTACGAGGGCTATGGCATGGTGATCGACGAGGCGCTGGCCGAGGGGCTGCCAGTCATTTCCTCTGATGGCGGCGCCCTTGCCAAAACCTCTGCGAGGCCGGGAGTGGCTCAGTATTGTGCCGGCGATGTTCGGGCCCTTGAGGCCCGGATCAGGAACTGGCTGGAACATCCGGATCAGTTAGAGCATTCCCGCAAACTGGCTGCCCGGGAATCCAGGCGGATTCGCTCATGGGCCGATACCGCCAGAGACGTGAGCGAAGCGTTGCGATACTTTCAGGGTTTGCCGTCCCACCTGCACCAGCATTCCGAATTTGCGAGCGACTGGCTGGCAGCCCGGGAGGCTGCAGATCACCGTGCACGCTCCAGGGAACTGACCGATGAGTTAAACCAGTGGCTGCTCAGCCAATACGAGAACCTGCCGCCCGAAAGCCATTGCCCGATGCAGATTGTCGACATTGGCACTGGCCGTGGTTCCAACGCTCTGTTCCTGGTGCCCCCCTTGCAGGTGCCGCAAACCTGGCTGGCCCTGGATCAGGACGCTGCGCTACTGCGCGAGGCCAAGCAGCGGGTCGATTTACTGGACGTTCCCTTTGAAACGCGCACCGTTCAGTTGTCCCCGGAAAACCTGGAGCAACATCTGCCTGCCGGCGTTGCCCTGATCACGGCATCAGCACTGATTGATCTTGTTTCAGAGCCCTGGCTGAAAGCGCTCAGCAAGGCGGCGGTGCGCCAAAAATCAGCGATGCTCATCGTACTTAGCTATGCGGGGCATTTTAAATTGTCCCCAGCTCATCCGGACGATGAGCTGCTTCGGAATCTGGTGAACCAGCACCAGCACGGCGACAAGGGCACCGGTGCGGCCCTCGGGCCTGAAGCCCCCATGGTTCTTAGAGACCTGCTCGCCCGGGAAGGGTACCGGGTCAAGTTGGCGGAATCCCCCTGGACGTTGAACCGTGGGGACCAGGTATTGGCCCGGATGCTGATGCAGGGATGGACCGACGCCGCCATCGAACAGTCGCCAACGGACCGTGATTGCCTTAACCGATGGCTGGAAACACGGGACCGTCAGTTGGTCGAGGGCAAACTGACGGTTGTCGTCCGGCATCTGGATTTGCTGGCCCTGCCACCCGGGGAGTTGCCTTGACGGAACTGCGCCAAAGACGGTTGCGACTGGCGGCCCGTTGGCTGTTCACAGTTCTGATCATCGGATTTGTTATCCGCTCCGTGGATGCCCGCGCGCTCTTCGAAGAGCTTGCCCGTGTTTCCCTCTACGTGCTGGTGCCCGCCTTGGCACTTACGGTTTTCCAGGTGGCGCTTTCTGCCTGGCGCTGGCGCTATACCGTGGAACGGCTTGGTCTGCCTCTGGCGTACCCTGTTGCGGTTCGTGAATATTATCTGGCCACGTTCCTGAATCAGGTCCTGCCGGGTGGCGTCCTCGGTGACGTAAACCGCGCCTGGCGCCATGGCAGCGGCGCTGGTGAACGTTTGTCTGCGGTTCACGGGGTGGCCATTGAGCGACTCTCCGGCCAGTTGGTACTGGGTCTGGTTGTCGCCCTCTCCGTTGGCTGGCTGGTCGGTTCCGGGCACCTCACTTTCGGCCCCTGGGATGGCGGGCAATGGCTGGTTATTGTCGCTGTCGTCGTTATTCTGGGCGCCTGGCTGGCAGTGAAAGCCGCAATCGCGAGTTACCTGCAGCGCCTTCGGCATGATCTGTATCTGTCGTTGCTGAATCGCACCGTATTGCCAGTCCAGCTTGGCTCTTCGCTACTGGTGTTGGCGAGCTATCTTGGGGTGTTTCTCTGCCTGGCCTGGGGAGCCGGTTATCTTGATAGCGTGGAATCTGTGGCCGTGATTGCCGGGTTGGGCAGTATTCTGCTGCTGAGCATGGTTATTCCATTGACCGTGGCCGGCTGGGGCATTCGCGAAGGTGCTGCGGCCGTGCTGTGGCCCATGGTTGGGCTACCGGCAGAGCAGGGGGTGGCGCTCAGCGTGGGATATGGGGCGCTGGTGCTGGTTTCGAGTTTGCCCGGTGTGGTTTTTTTGTTTGCCAGCAGGCTGGCAGCAAGGTGAACCCCGTTCTTCATTTTTCTCCCCCTCTCCCCCCGCGGGAGAGGGGCCAGGGGAGAGGGGGCTACTGCCTGGAAAAATCCAGATCAAACAACATATCGCTCCCAAGATTCACCAGTTGCGCCCGTGGCCGGAGGGCATCATCCAGAAAATCGATCTCCGGAAGGGAGAAGGCCGGCCGGCCGCTGCCGATGATCATGGGGGCGACCATTACGTGAAGCCGGTCCAGCAAGCCGGCGTTGAGGAACGAGGAAACGGTGACGCCGCCCCCTTCCACGAACACCTTTTTCAAACCCAAATCCGCCAGAACCTGAAGGATGAACTTTGGATCGACGGGGTCCTCGGCGTTCGCATCTCCAAGACAGGCGATCTCGCTAACACCGGAACCGATAGACGGATTCCTGCTTTTGTCATAGTGGCCCGCCACCAATCGCAGGGTAGGGGCTTCACCGTCGGTAAACAGGTGATGACTGTCCGGAACGCGATGATGACGGTCAATGACCACTCGTACCGGATTGCGCCCGCTGGTGCGACGCACGGTCAGGCGGGGATTGTCGGTGGAGGCAGTGCCGGCACCGACGATAACCGCATCGGATACCGCACGAATCCGATGGAGATGGGTAATGCCGTCGTCGCCATTGATGAAACGGGACCGGCCGGTCACTGTTGCAATCCGTCCGTCGAGGCTCTGGCCCAGTTGGCCGATGACTTTGGGGCTGCCATCTTCTGGAACTGGCCGACACAGGGGAAGGAACACCGAGAGCAGATCCTTCGCCTCGCCCGTGGCCGGCTGCATCAGGTGCCAGGCGCCGTGGCCATTGAGTTTTACTGCTTCTTTATCGGTTCCCGGCAACGGTAGTGTCACATTGCTGCGGTTAACTGCGCTAAGCACCAACTCCCATGCCGAGTCGATATCCAGGGTTCTTGCCGCCATAAATAGCCTGTTTGGTTGTTGCCATCTTCAGTATAGGCAGATTGTGTGCAAAGCTATATGTACGTTACATTTCCGGATTGATTCACTTCGCAGGGCATTATCGGGACAAGACTCCCGATTTGAATGACGAGGTAAATGGCCATGCAACATGCGCAACCCATTCAGCACTGGGAACCAGAGAAGCCTGAGGACCACGGGCAACTGGAACTTCCCGGTATTGCCCTGGACAAGAGTGATGAGCTGCTGGAGTCCCTGGCTGAGCTGGAGGAAGCGCTTGAGGAGGTCCAGCTGACCGGAGAAGAGATGGAACTGCTTCGCCGGTTCCGCAGGACGAGCGCGGAAAACCGGCGAATGATTCTTCAGATCCTGGGCAGCTGAACCCGCCCCGGATCCCTTACTTGCCTTTTCTGTAGATATTCTCGTAGACGTAGTTGGTGGCTTCCACAAAGCCATCAATGCTGCCGCAATCGAATCGACGCCCCTTGAACTGGTAAGCGAGTACGCAACCGTTCTTCGCCTGTTCGAGAAGGGCATCGGTAATCTGGACTTCACCGTTCTTGCCCGCCGGGGTCTTTTCAATAATGTCGAAAATATCTGGCGTAAGAATGTACCGCCCGATAATCGCCAGATTGCTCGGGGCATCTTCCGGGGCTGGCTTTTCCACCATATCGGTGATCCGGTAGAGACCATCTTTCATGGATTCACCGGCAATCACCCCGTACTTGTGGGTTTCGTCGGCCGGCACTTCTTCAATGGCAACAATGGAGCAGCGGAACTGGTTATAGAGCTTGACCATCTGCGCCAGTACGCCGTCTTCACCTTCGGGGCCAATGCAGAAGTCATCAGCCAGCACCACCGCAAAGGGACTGTCCCCCACAAGGTTGCGACCGGTCAGGATGGCGTGGCCGAGGCCTTTCATTTCATTCTGTCGGGTAAAGGCAAAGCTGTTGTGGTCGATCAGATCACGGATGGAGGTCAGCAGGTCTTCCTTGCCGGAACCGGCAATCTGGTGCTCAAGCTCGTAGCTGATGTCGAAATGGTCCTCAATGGCCCGCTTGCCCCGACCAGTCACAAAGCCGAATTCATGAATACCGGCTTCCGCGGCTTCTTCAACGCCGTATTGAACCAGGGGTTTGTTCACCACCGGCAGGATTTCCTTGGGCATCGCCTTGGTTGCCGGAAGAAAACGGGTGCCGTAGCCGGCGACGGGGAACAGGCATTTTCTGATCATATCATTCGTCCTTTGATGGTCGTTTTCATGCCCTGTGGGCTGCTCAACGCCTCTGCGTTGGCCTGTGCATAGTTGTTCTTTCACAAAGTGTGCCGAGTTTACCCAACTTATATGTCGAAATGCAGGGGGATGTGGAAAATTGTAAGTTTTAGCAAAGGGGTATGGCTTGAGGATTAACAATTTTTTAAAGTTCCGGGTGACGAATATTCATCTTCCGAGGCATCCGGTTTGCGACCTCTGTGTCTTTTAGCACTATTCTGGTGCGTGCCCGTTGGCGCTGCCTCGCTGCCAGAAGTGGTGTCGAGGCCTTTAACAACCATAGATCAGTATTCGGACAGAATCCTGCGATCTGTTTCCAGCTATTTTGCGCCGCGCCTTCAATTCTCCGGCAGTTCCAATCATGACACGGAACGGGCAAAGGGCCGGCTCAGTGTGTCCGGTAGCGATATCTTATGGTCTAGCCACGATCTGGCGCTGGATTTTCGGGATTCCGTGGCCCGGCGAGACGGGGGAGAGTCACAGTCGCTACGCTTTCGATATTCGCTCCCGCTTGCGGGCAGCAAAGTGAACATAATGGTCAACAATTCGGAGCATGCCGGGGTGGCAAACAATGCCGGTCTGCGACAGGATTCGCGCAGTGAATACCAGGGCCTGAAACTTTCTGCCAGCCGGAAGTTCTGGTCCTGGCGGGGAATCAAAGTAGACAGTGTTTTCAGTCATTCAACGGGCACGAAGCGCTCCTTTGAGGATTCGGAATGGGTTTCAGACTCATCCCACAGATTGTCCAGTTTCGGGTTGCGGTGCGCAGGCAAGCAGGAGCTGCCCGGCGGGTTTGTGGCGGGAACGGGTTTGACCGCGCTTGGTGGAACTGAGCACCACGAATCGGTGAGCCAAACAGCCCACTCCACTGAAAAAAGCCGGTTTCACAAACTTGCTGTGTCTGCCTCACTGTACCGCGAGTTTTATCGGTGGGACATGGAGGTGAATGGTCGTTACCAGTTCGCCCCCGAGGATCTTGCTTCGTCTGAGTACCTGCAGATTGCGGGTCCGTCCATGATGCGCGGATTCAATTGCCAATCGCTGTCGGTCTCCGAGGGCGGTTGGGTTCGCCTCGACGCGCGCAGCCCGGGGTATGTCATTCCTTTTATGGACGCAACCGTCTCCAACGTTATGGTCTCCGTTTTTCGGGGGTGGTCGCCGTCATCAGGAACCAACGAAGAAGATTTCGAAGCGAGCACAGGAGAAATCGTGTTGCAACTTCAGACGCCCGGTTTCGAAGCACGTATGAGTGTTGGTCGGATTCTGGATGTGTCCGGCCCAGGGATGGACAAACCATCCAGACCGGATGTCTCGCTCTCGATGTCTATGGCGATTTGATTCCCGACCCTGCCAATTTGCGCTAATTGCCTTTCCTCGTTCGTACATAGTCCACACGTTTTCTATATGGCACTCTTGAACTGGCAGAGGAGAGGCAAAGACGATGGACAGGCGGTCGCTAATCAAGGCTCTGGCTGCGCTCATGGGCACGAGTGGGCTGCCTTTGGCAGCCATAGTGAATGCAGCCGGGATTCAGCCGGTATCCAACGGCAGTTCTCGAGCATTCAACTATGCATGGCTCAAGGGGCGAGCCCGGAAACTGGCAACCGAGGCCTACGTTTCCCACAAAGGCGAGTTGCCCCAATCCCTGAAAAACCTCTCCTGGGATGATTACCAGGCCATTGCTTTTCGCGAAGACCAGGCGCTTTGGCGAAACGACAATAGCGCTTTCCAGATTCAGCTCTTCCACCTTGGGCTGTATTTTCAGCAACCCGTCAAAATCCACGAAGTCATTGATGGCCAGGCCAATGAACTGGCCTATCGACAGGATCTGTTCCGGTACAGCGGAGAGCAGCCTCTGGGCGATCTGCCGGAAGACCTTGGCTACGCTGGCTTTCGGGTTCACTACCACAACAACTTTGCCCTGGATCTGGCCGCCTTTCTCGGCGCCAGCTATTTCCGGGCGGTGGGCTCCGAAATGCAGTACGGCCTGTCAGCCAGGGGGCTGGCGATTGATACCGGCATGAATCGGGAGGAAGAGTTCCCTCGTTTCTCGGAGTTCTGGCTGGAGAAGCCGGCACCAGGCAGCCAGCTCCTCCGGGTATGGGCTCTGCTGGATTCTCCCAGCACCACCGGCGCCTACGCATTTGTGCTCGACCCGGGGCGCAATATGGTCATGGATGTCGATGTCGCGTTGTACCCCAGAACCGAGATCACCCGGGCAGGGATTGCGCCGCTGACCAGCATGTACCAGGTGGGTGAAAATGACGATCGCATGGGCTACGACTGGCGGCCGGAAATACACGATTCTGACGGCCTGGCCATACGCAACGGCAACGGCGAGTGGTTGTGGCGGCCATTGGTGAATCCCGCCAATCTCCGGTTCAACAGTTTCCAGGATAACAACCCGATCGGCTTTGGCCTGCTGCAGCGGGACAGGAATTTCGACCACTACCAGGACGACGGCGTGTTTTACGATCGCCGTCCCAGCCTCTGGGTGGAGCCCCGGGGAGACTGGGGGCGGGGCAGTGTTGATCTGGTGGAAATCCCCACCGTGGATGAAACCTTCGATAACATCGTCGCTTTCTGGCACCCGGAAGAACTCCTGCTGCCAGGCCGGGAGTACCTCTACAGCTACCGCCTGCACTGGGGTGAGCAAGCGCCGTTAAGGCCCTATGAGTTGGCCACAGTACAGGCAACCCGGACGGGGCTGGGCGGTGTCGTGGGCCAGAAGCGGACCTATTTTTCACGGCGCTTTGCCGTTGATTTCGCCGGGGGCGCGCTGGAGATGCTCGGCAAGGATGCGGATGTGGAGCCAGTTATCAGTGTGAGCAGGGGAGAGGTGGAAACCACGTCCGCCAGACCATTGTCTGCAATCGATGGCTACCGGGCCATGTTTGACCTGGTGCCGGACGACTCGGTTGAACCCATCAATATCCGCCTGTACCTCAGGCTGGGCGGCCAGGCGCTAACGGAAACCTGGCTTTATCAGTACACCCCGCCACCGGTTGCTAAACGACAGCTCTATTGATTGACTGCATCTATTGTAAACAATCTAAGGGTCAATTTAGCCAATATTGTTGACAATATGACCGCTCAGGCGTAACTTTGCTCAAAATAACCTGGGTTTTGTTGACAAACTATGTCTGAGTTACTGTCTCCTACCTACACCCGCGCCGACGAGGCTTTCGATTGTCTGCAAACGGCGATCGTGAAAGGCGAACTGGCCCCGGGCGAAAAAATCGGCGAACTGGAGCTGTGTTCCCGGTTCGATCTCACCCGCGGCCCGCTTCGGGAAGCACTGGGCCGCCTTGAGTCTCGCGGCCTTCTGGTGCGCCGACCCCATGCCGGCGTCAAGGTGGTTTCAGTCAGCGCCTCCGAGCTGATGGAGCTCTACCGCATACGCGAAGTCATGGAAGGGCTGGCCGCCCGCCAGGCAGCCGAGCGCATGACCGATCAGGAAATTGCCGATCTTCAGGCGACCCTCGATACCCACGAACGCATGATCGACGAAGCCCAGGGCCAGGCCTATTACCAGGCCGAAGGGGATTACGACTTTCACCACAGAATCGCCACCGGCAGCCGCAACACCAAACTTGCCCAGATGCTGTTGGGTGATCTTTATTACATGGTACGGATGTACCGTTACCGTCTCAGCACCTCCACCGGTCGCCCCCAGCGGGCTCTCGGTGAACACCGTCGTATCGTCGAAGCCATCGCCCAGCGCGACGGCGAACTCGCCGAATTTCTGATGAAACGCCATATCAACGCAGCAAGACAGAACATCGAGAAAAAGATCCAGGAAGGCGACATCTCCATTTAACGAAAGAGGCCAACACCATGTCCAACAAACTCAGCCCCGGCGCCCGTTTCCGCAAGGCGCTCAAAGAAAACCAGCCCCTGCAGATTGTCGGCACCATCAACGCCTATGCCGCTATGATGGCCGATAAAGTCGGCCACCAGGCCATCTACCTGTCCGGTGGCGGCGTCGCCAACGCCTCCTACGGCCTGCCGGATCTGGGCATGACCACCATGAACGACGTGGTCGAGGACGTTCGCCGTATTACCGCAGCTACCGACGTACCGCTGCTGGTCGACATTGACACCGGCTGGGGTGGTGCCTTCAACATCGCCCGCACCATCCGCGAGATGGAACGTGCCGGTGCTGCAGCTGTCCACATTGAGGACCAGGTTGCCCAGAAGCGCTGTGGTCATCGCCCGAACAAGGAAATCGTGTCCCAGGAGGAGATGGTCGACCGCATCAAGGCCGCCGTCGATGCCCGCGAAGACGAAGACTTCTTCATCATGGCCCGCACCGACGCCTTCCAGAAAGAAGGTCTCGAAGCCGCCATCGAGCGCGCCAAGGCCTGCATCGAAGCCGGCGCAGACGGCATCTTCGCTGAAGCGGTCACGGAGCTTGAGCACTACAAGGCCTTCTCGGAAGCCCTGGACGTGCCCATCCTGGCCAACATCACCGAGTTTGGTGCCACACCCTTGTACAACCGCAAGGAACTGGCCGAAGCCGGCGCCGACATGGTTCTGTACCCACTCAGCGCCTTCCGCGCCATGAACAAGGCCGCCCTGACTGTTTACCAGAACATTCTGGAGAAGGGCGACCAGAAAGACGTGGTTGATCTGATGCAGACCCGGATGGAACTTTACGATTTCCTGAACTATCACGATTTCGAGCAGAAGCTGGACCAGCTGTTCCAGCAGAGCAAAGGCTAACAGCATTTATCCCCTCTCCCCTAGCGGGAGAGGGCCAGGGAGAGGGGGTAGAGAAGCACTCCGCAGAATCGGAAGCTTCCCCTCTCCCCCGGCCCCTCTCCCGCACGGGGAGAGGGGAGTCACAAATATTCAGGATTGGCCCAAGGGGTAATCCGACACCCCAAACAAGATAACGATGGGAGACAACAATGGCTGAAGCAAAAAAACTAGGTGGCGCAGGCCTCCGTGGCCAGGTAGCTGGCGAAACCGCCCTGTGTACAGTGGGCAAAAGCGGCGCCGGCCTGACCTACCGCGGCTACGACATTGCCGATCTGGCTGAAAAAGCCCAGTTCGAAGAAATCGCTTACCTGCTGCTGCGCGGCAAACTGCCGAACCGTCAGGAGCTGGATGCCTACACCAAAAAACTCCAGAGCCTCCGTGGCCTGCCGGCTGCCCTGAAGACCGTGCTTGAGCAGATACCCAAAGACGCGCACCCGATGGATGTAATGCGTACCGGCTGCTCCATGCTGGGTAACCTTGAAACCGAAGAAGATTTCAGCGAGCAGGACGACAAGATCGACCGCATGCTGGCGGTGTTCCCGTCCATCATCACCTACTGGTACCGCTTCGCCCACGAAGGCGTTCGTATCGAAACCGAGAGCGACGTGGACTCCATCGGCGGCCATTTTCTGGAGCTGCTGCACGGCAAGAAACCCAGCGAACTGCACGAGCGCGTCATGAACGTGTCGCTGATCCTGTACGCAGAGCACGAATTCAACGCCTCCACCTTCACCGCCCGCGTGTGTGCCTCCACTTTGTCTGATATTCACAGCTGTGTGACCGGTGCCATCGGTTCGCTGCGCGGCCCTCTGCACGGCGGGGCCAACGAGGCGGCCATGGCCCTGATCCAGAAATTCAAGACGCCGGAAGAGGCCGAAGAGGGCCTGATGGGCATGCTGGAGCGCAAGGAAAAGATCATGGGCTTCGGCCACGCGATCTACAAAGAGTCCGACCCGCGCAACGCCATCATCAAGCAGTGGTCCAAGAAGCTGGCTGAGGAAGTGGGTGATACCGTGCTGTACCCGGTATCCGAGCGCTGCGAGGAAGTCATGTGGCGCGAGAAGAAGCTGTTCTGTAACGCCGACTTCTTCCACGCCTCGGCCTATCACTTCATGGGCATTCCGACCGAACTGTTCACCCCAATCTTCGTGATGTCCCGGGTATCCGGCTGGACTGCCCACGTGAAAGAACAGCGTGAGAACAACCGCATCATCCGCCCAAGCGCCGATTACACCGGCCCGGCGGATTCGAATTGGGTGCCGATCGACGAGCGGCCGTGATTTTTCACTCTCCTCTCCCCCCCGCGGGAGAGGGGCTGGGGGAGAGGGGGAGCGTGAACATCACACCACGCGGTCTCCCCCTCTCCCTAACCCTCTCCCACAAGGGGAGAGGGAACCAATAAACCAAGATTCCGAGTACTGCTCATGAACACTGAATACCGTAAACCGCTCCCAGGCACCGACCTGGACTATTTCGATACCCGCCAGGCCGTGGAAGACATCCAGGCCGGCGCGTATGACAAACTCCCGTACACCTCCAAGATCCTTGCGGAACAACTCGTTCGCCGCTGTGATCCCGAGGTGCTGACGGATTCCCTCAAACAGCTGATCGAGCGCAAGCGCGACCTGGATTTCCCCTGGTACCCGGCCCGCGTGGTATGCCACGACATCCTGGGCCAGACTGCCCTGGTGGATCTGGCGGGTCTGCGTGACGCCATCGCCGAGAAGGGCGGTGATCCCGCCAAGGTCAACCCGGTGGTTCCGACCCAGCTGATCGTGGATCACTCCCTGGCCGTTGAGCACGCGGGTTTTGAGAAAGACGCGTTCGAGAAGAACCGTCAAATCGAAGATCGCCGCAACGACGACCGTTTCCACTTCATCAACTGGACCAAGACTGCGTTCAAGAACGTGGACGTGATTCCCCCCGGCAACGGCATCATGCACCAGATCAACCTGGAGAAGATGTCTCCGGTGATTCAGAATCGGCCGGATGGGGAAGGAAAGCGCGTAGCTTTCCCGGATACCTGTGTTGGCACTGACAGCCACACGCCAATGGTTGATGCCCTGGGCGTTATTTCCGTGGGTGTAGGTGGCCTGGAAGCGGAGAGCGTTATGCTCGGCCGTGCCTCCATGATGCGCCTGCCGGACATCGTTGGCGTGGAGCTGACTGGCAAGCTGCAGCCGGGTATCACCAGCACTGATATGGTCCTGGCCATCACCGAGTTCCTGCGCAAGGAGAAAGTGGTAGGCGCATACCTGGAGTTCTATGGTGAGGGCGCCGACAGCCTTAGCGTGGGCGACCGTGCCACCATCTCCAACATGACTCCGGAGTATGGCGCCACCGCAGCGATGTTCTACATCGACGGCCAAACCATCGACTACCTGAAACTGACCGGTCGTGAAGACGACCAGGTCGCCCTGGTGGAGAAATACGCCAAGGAAACCGGTCTCTGGGCCGACAGCATGAAGAACGCGGAATACGAGCGCGTGCTGAAGTTCGACCTGTCCAAAGTGACCCGTACCCTGGCTGGCCCCTCCAACCCCCACGCGCATTTGCCGACATCCGAGCTGGCAGAACGCGGCATTGCCGGCGAGTGGGAACAGGAAGAGGGCAAGATGCCGGATGGCGCCTGCATCATCGCCGCCATCACCAGCTGCACCAACACCAGTAACCCCCGCAACATGGTGGCTGCCGGCCTGATCGCCCGTAACGCCAACAAGCTGGGCCTGACCCGCAAGCCATGGGTGAAAACCTCCCTGGCGCCGGGTTCCAAGACCGTAAAGATGTACCTGGAAGAAGCCAAGCTCCTACCGGAGCTGGAGCAACTGGGCTTTGGCGTGGTGGCCTTCGCCTGCACCACCTGCAACGGCATGAGTGGCGCCCTGGATCCGAAGATCGCGCAGGAAATCATGGATCGCGATCTGTTCTCCACCGCCGTGCTTTCGGGCAACCGGAACTTCGACGGCCGGATTCACCCCTATGCCAAGCAGGCATTCCTGGCCTCGCCGCCGCTGGTGGTTGCCTATGCGATCGCCGGCACCATCCGTTTCGACATCGAAAAAGATGCCCTCGGCTACGACCAAGACGGCAACCCTGTCACCCTCAAGGATATCTGGCCGGACGATGCGGAAATCGATGCCATCGTGAAATCCAGCGTGAAGCCGGAGCAGTTCCGCAGCACCTACATCCCGATGTTCGACATCACCCGGGATGCCCAGGCCAACACCAACCCGCTGTACGAATGGCGCCCGCAGAGCACTTATATCCGTCGCCCGCCATATTGGGAAGGTGGCATGGTTGGAGAGAAAACCCTCAAGGGTATGCGCCCGCTGGCGGTGTTGCCGGACAACATCACCACTGATCATCTGTCGCCCTCCAACGCGATCATGATGAACAGCGCAGCCGGTGAATACCTGCATAAGATGGGCGTGCCGGAGGAAGACTTCAATTCCTACGCCACCCACCGTGGCGACCATCTGACGGCCCAGCGTGCCACTTTCGCCAACCCGAAACTGTTCAACGAAATGGTCCGGGACGAAAACGGCAACGTGAAGCAGGGCTCCCTGGCCCGCATCGAGCCGGAAGGCAAGGTCGTCCGCATGTGGGAAGCCATCGAAACCTACATGGATCGCAAGCAGCCGCTGATCATCATCGCCGGTGCCGACTACGGGCAGGGTTCCTCCCGCGACTGGGCCGCCAAGGGCGTTGCCCTTGCCGGTGTCGAAGCGATCGTGGCCGAAGGTTTCGAGCGGATTCACCGCACCAACCTGATCGGTATGGGCGTGATGCCCCTGCAGTTCGAGGAAGGCACCACCCGCAAGACCCTGGGCATCGACGGCACCGAAACCTACGACGTGGAAGGCACCCCGGCGCCCCGCGCCGAGCTCACGCTGGTCATCCATCGGAAGAACGGCAGCACCGAGCGTGTGCCGGTTATCTGCCGCCTGGATACCGCGGAAGAAGTGTCTATTTATAGCGCTGGTGGTGTGTTGCAGCGGTTTGCGGAAGATTTCCTGCAATCGGAAGGTGCGGCATGACACACAAGCCACAAATAAAAATCCCCGCCACCTACATGCGTGGCGGCACTAGCAAAGGCGTGTTCTTCCGGCTGAAGGATTTGCCGGAAGCCTGCCAGACCCCAGGCGAAGCCCGGGACAAACTCCTGCTGCGAGTCATCGGCAGCCCGGACCCCTACCAGAAGCAAATCGACGGAATGGGCGGCGCCACCTCCAGCACCAGCAAAACCGTGATCCTGGCAGAACCCACCCAGCCGGATCACGATGTGGATTACCTGTTCGGCCAGGTCTCCATCGACAAGCCCTTTGTGGACTGGAGCGGTAACTGCGGCAACCTCACCGCCGCCGTCGGTGCTTTCGCCATCAACAGCGGCTTTGTGGCCAAAGACCGGGTTCCGGAGAACGGCACCTGCACCGTCCGCATCTGGCAGGCCAACATCAAGAAAACCATCATCGCCCACGTGCCCATTACCAACGGCGAGGTTCAGGAAACCGGCGATTTCGAGCTCGATGGCGTGACCTTCCCGGCTGCAGAAGTGCAGGTGGAGTTCATGGACCCGGCCGACGGCGAGGGTTCCATGTTCCCGACCGGCAACCTGGTGGACGACCTGGAAGTGCCTGGCGAAGGCACCCTGAAAGCCACCATGATCAACGCCGGCATCCCGACCATCTTCGTCAACGCCGAAGACATCGGATACAAAGGCACCGAGCTGCAGGACGACATCAACTCCGATCCCAAAGCCCTGGCAAGGTTCGAAACCATTCGGGCCCACGGCGCGGTAAAAATGGGGCTGATCCAGAACATCGAAGAAGCCGCCAATCGCCAGCACACCCCGAAAGTGGCCTTCGTCGCAAAGCCCTCTGATTACGTATCCTCAAGCGGCAAAAACATCCGGGCAGGGGACGTGGATGTCCTGGTTCGCGCTCTGTCCATGGGTAGGCTCCATCACGCCATGATGGGCACGGCGGCGGTGGCTATTGCCACGGCATCGGCCGTTCCCGGAACTCTGGTGAATCTGGCTGCAGGGGGCGGCGACCGCACCCATGTGACCTTCGGGCATCCCTCCGGCACGTTGCGTGTGGGGGCTGAGGCGAAGGCAGTGGATGGTCAGTGGACTGCAACCAAAGCCATTATGAGCCGCAGTGCGCGGGTTTTGATGGAAGGTTGGGTGAGGGTGCCTGGCGACTCGTTTTAACAATGATTGTGTAAGATTCCCAAGTATAGGCCGGGGTATTCCCGGCTTTGTCTTGGCGGGTAGATGTTCAGAGTTCGTCTCTCCTCAAGAATAGCGCGGCCTACCTCTAAGGTTTACTAACAGAAAACTAATTAGTAAACTCCCCCCCATGTATTCCATAAAATTCAAAAAATCTGCGCTTAAGGCGCTTCGAAAGATTCCGAGGCCCATAGCCCAAAAGATCATGTCGGAACTTGAATCGATCGCCCGGGATCCTGAAAGCTACAACGGAGACTGGAAGCCCCTTAAGGGAAGGCCTTATTGGCGACTCCGTCAGGGCGGTTACAGGGCAATTTGCAGTATTGATGATGGCCAGCTGGTTTTATTGGTTTTGAAAGTTGGTGCGAGAGGAGATGTTTACAAATGAGCGTTCAGATTATTGAAAAATCAGGCAAACCTGAATATGCGGTGATTCCTTACGCAGAGTATCAGGAATTGCTGGAGATGGCTCAGGATGCGCGTGACATTCAAGACGCCGATGCAGCTCTCGCGGCCCTTTCAACCGGAGAGGATGAGGCGATTCCTGGATCGGTCGCGACGCGCCTCCTGTCAGGTGATGAGCATCCGCTTAAAATTTGGAGAGAGTATCGAGGCTTCACTCAGGAATCACTGGGCAACGAAGCTGGGATAGGAAAATCGTACGTGTCTCAAATTGAAGCCGGAGCCAAAATGGGTTCTACACAGGTACTTGGAGCGCTTGCGAAGGCTCTTAAGGTCGATATCGACGATCTATTGCGGTGATTTCCGCTGTAAAAATGGGACTGATCCAGAACATCGAAGAAGCCGCCAATCGCCAGCACACCCCGAAAGTGGCCTTCGTGGCGAAACCGTTTGATTAAGTATCGTCAAGCGGCAAAAGCATTGGGGCAGGGGACGTGGATGTACTGGTTCGCGCGCTGTCCATGGGCAAGCTCCACCACGCCATGATGGGCACGGCGGCGGTGGCCATTGCCACAGCATCGGCAGTTCCCGGAACCCTGGTGAATCTGGCTGCAGGGGCGGCGACCGCACCCATGTGACCTTTGGTCACCCCTCCGGCACGTTGCGTGTTGGAGCAGAAGCGAAGGAAGTGAATGGTCAGTGGACCGCAACCAAAGCCATTATGAGCCGCAGTGCGCGGGTTTTGATGGAAGGTTGGGTTAGGGGGCCTGGCGATAGCTTCTGACGGAATCTATAGTGGGGGCAAGGAGGTTCCCACTATGTCAGCAACATTCGATCTCAACGAACGCCCAGACTATGACGAAATCCTGCAAAAGATCGCGGATTACGTTCTGACCTATGAAATAACGAGCGAAGAAGCCTGGAAAACCGCTCGCTTCTGCCTGATGGACACCCTTGGTTGTGGTCTTCTGGCTTTGCGCTTTCCCGAATGCACAAAACATCTCGGCCCAATCGTTGAGGGCACGATGGTTCCCCATGGTGCCCGTGTGCCCGGAACTTCCTTCCGGCTTGATCCAGTCAAGGCCGCCTGGGATATTGGTTGCATTGTTCGCTGGCTGGACTACAACGACACCTGGCTAGCGGCAGAGTGGGGCCATCCATCTGACAACCTTGGCGCCATACTGGCCGTTGCAGACCACCTCTCGCAAAAACAGGTTGCCGAAGGCAAAGAGCCTCTAACCATGCATAGTGTTCTGGAAGCCATGATCATGGCCCACGAAATCCAGGGCGTTTTGGCACTCGAGAACTCCTTCAACCGGGTAGGGCTTGATCACGTGGTACTGGTAAAAGTCGCGTCTACGGCGGTTTCGGCAAAATTGATGGGTGCCAATCGCGAGCAGATGCTCTCTGCATTGTCCCACGCCTGGGTAGATGGCCAGTCGCTCAGAACCTACCGCCACGCGCCCAATGCAGGCTCCAGAAAATCCTGGGCCGCAGGCGATGCCACATCGCGAGCCGTGAGGCTTGCCGATATCGCCATGCGCGGCGAGATGGGCATCCCCAGCGCCTTAACTGCGCCGCAGTGGGGCTTCTACGACGTATTGTTCAGCAAAACCAACAAAGACCAAAAACTGAAGCCTGAAGACAAGCGTCAGTTTTCTTTACCACAGGAATTTGGCTCCTACGTGATGGAGAACATCTTGTTTAAAATTTCGTTTCCGGCGGAATTCCATGCTCAAACGGCGGCGGAAGCCGCGGTTAAACTTCACCCAGAAGTGAAAGACCGGCTTGATGAGGTCGACAAGATCGTTATTACCACTCACGAATCGGCGATCCGTATCATCTCCAAGGTCGGAAAACTGGCAAACGCGGCTGACCGGGATCATTGCCTCCAGTACATGACCGCCGTGCCGCTGATTTTTGGCAATCTCACTGCCGAGCACTACGAGGATGACTTTCACGAGGCGCACCCCATTATTGATAGCCTCAGGGACAAAATGGAAGTCGTTGAAGATGAGCGCTATACCCGAGAATACCTCGAAGACGATAAACGTTCGATTGCAAACGCTGTTCAGGTGTTTTTCAAAGATGGCAGTAACACCGACAAGGTGGCGGTTGAGTATCCGATAGGCCATCGTCGCCGCAGAAAAGAAGGCATGCCGTTGCTTGAAGAAAAATTTCGGAACAATTTGGCGACTCGCTTCCCGGGCCAGCGGTGTGATCAGATAGATAGGGTGTGCAAAGATCAGCAGAGCCTGGAGAAAATTCCGGTACAGCAATTTGTTGGTCTGTTTTCCATCTAGCGAGTCGGGCTCTGGTGCCTGTTAGAACGACCATACCTGGGGGATGAGCATGATTGCCGTTAAGCCAACCAAAGCGCTGAGCGGCAAGCCAATACGCACATAGTCCCCAAACCGGTACCGGCCTGGCCCGTACACCATGAGGTTGGTCTGATAACCGAGAGGGGTTACGAAAGAGGCCGACGCCGCGAACATCACGGCAATGGCAAAGGGAAGAAACTGAACGCCCAGTTGCTCTGAAACTGCCAATGCGATGGGAAACATCAATACTGCGGCGGCATTATTGGTAATGACTTCGGTAAATGCCGCCGTTAAAACGTAGATGATTGCCAGCGTGACCCATGGGGTAAGGTCACCGAAGCCAAGCAGCCCGCCAGCAATCCATTCCGCTGCTCCGGTATTTGTCATGGCATTGCCCAGAGCAAAGGAGGCAGCAATCACCACCAAAACCGGCAAATCCAGACTTCGTCTTGCCCGGCTGGCGGTAAGACAACCGGAGACAATCATCGCCCCTGCAGCCAGGAAGGCCGCTTCCATGATCTGCAACATTCCGGAAGCGCTAACGAGAACCATCAAAAGCAGTATTATCAGTGCCCTGGGCGCCTTGTGGAAATCCGGTGGCGTAGAATCATTTAGTGCGCTGACCAAAAGAAAATCCCGCCGGAACCGGTACTGCTCCACAAACTGATGACTGGCCTCCAAGAGCAAAGTGTCACCCATGCGAAAGGTGATATCCCCAAGTTTACCCGGCACACGCTTTCCCCCTCGGGACAGTGACAGAATAACTGCGCTGAAACGTGTCCTGAATCGGCTATCGCGAATCGTCTTGTTCAGGGCCGGAAATTCGGGCCCAAGGACAACTTCAACCAGGCATCGCTGGTGGTTGGCCACATCCAGCTTATGGACACTACCATTGGCCGGCTTCAGTCCTTGAATGCGACGAAGCTCACTGGCGCATTCCGGGGCCCCCACAAAATACAGCCGGTCGCCACCTTGAAGGGTTCGGTCTGGTTCGACGGCGGTGATCAATCGACCGTCACGGTCAATTTCAGCGAGGTAGCCATAGTTGAGAGCCCGCAAACCAGCCTCAGCAATGGTTTTACCCACCAACGGCCCAGGAGCGATGACCTCAACCTCAACCCCATACTCCCGTACCTGGTCAAGCTCTTCAGTAACACCACCGCGGTCTGGCAATATTCGGGAGGCAAACAGAACCAGGAAGGTACCGCCCACGATAAGCAACGGAATACCTACCCAGGCCAGCTCAAACAATCCGAGATTGATATCAAGCCGGCTCTGGAGCATGCCGTCTACCACCAGGTTGGTGCTGGTACCGATCAGAGTGCAGGTGCCACCGAGAATCGCGGCATAGCTGAGAGGTAACAAAAGCTTTGAGGCAGGAACGCCTAGACGCTGGGCCCAATCCTGAATAGCAGGAATGAACATGGCCACAACGGCCGTATTGTTCATGAAAGCACTAAGAATGCCGGTAGGGGCAATCATCCGCAGCTGCGCCCCTTTCTCAGTTTTTGGATGCCCCAGCAGACGACGAGCAATCCACTGGACAGCCCCCGTTTCTTTGAGCCCGGCAGCCACCACATAGAGAGTTGCAATTGTGATGACTCCCGGGTTACCAAAACCCGCCAAAGCTTCAGCTGGCCCAAGGATTCCTGCTATCAGCAGGAACGCTAGAGCCGCCATCAAAATCAGATCTGCCGAAACACGGGTAAGTGCGAGCGCTGACAACACAGAAAACAGTGTGATCAGCGTAACGATGCCTTGCCACTCCATGGAATCAGTCCCTGCGGATAATCATTTCCCGCTCAAGCAGATAGGCAATGAGAGTATCAACACACTCCTCAACCGACTTGGTTGAGGTATCCAGCCGAAGCTCGGGGTGGGAGGGAATCTCATAGGGCGAATCGATGCCGGTGAAGTGCTTGATCTGGCCGGAGCGAGCCTTCTGGTATAGACCCTTGGGGTCGCGCTCTTCACAGGTGGCCAGAGGCGTGTCCATAAACACTTCAATGAACTCGCCGGCCGGGAACAGCTTGCGAACCATACGGCGGTCGCTGGTGAACGGCGAAATGAAGGCACTCATCACGATCAGGCCCGCATCCGCAAACAGCTTGCAGACCTCTCCTACACGGCGAATGTTCTCCTCGCGGTCGTCATCCGAGAAGCCGAGATCGCTACACAGCCCGTGGCGAACGTTGTCGCCATCAAGAAGGAACGTGTGATAGCCGCGCTTATGCAGCGCGACATCAAGGGCATTCGCAATGGTGGATTTGCCGGAGCCACTCAGGCCAGTGAACCACAGCAGGCAAGGTTTCTGGTTTTTGTTAACCGAACGCTCGGCCCGGGTGATTTTGTGGTCGTGCCAGACAATGTGATCAGCCAAAGTTACTCTCCCTCTTAAACTTAAACCGGCTTACAGCCCCACTCGGGGTAATTTTCCCGGATAAAGCGGTTCAAATTGCGCTCAGCGACTGTGTATTCTCGCTCCGTCATGGCGCCAGCACTATCCAACGCCTTGTT
Source organism: Marinobacter flavimaris (assembly GCF_045057155.1). NCBI lineage: Bacteria > Pseudomonadati > Pseudomonadota > Gammaproteobacteria > Pseudomonadales > Marinobacteraceae > Marinobacter > Marinobacter flavimaris. Next base: position 1,631,400 of record NZ_CP171359.1, on the reverse strand, counting down.
CACCATACCCGCCGCCACAGTCACATTGGTCAGTTTGTCGATCAGGATAAAGCTACCGGTTCCCGGGTGCCGCTGATAATCCTCAACCACCACAGGCTCGGAAAGCTCCACATCACAAAGACCTATAGAATTCAGCTCAAGGCCGCTCTTCGCCTCCGGGTAACGCTCCAGCGTGTTCACATCAATCTCTTCAAGCACTTCGTTAACGTAGCAGTTGGTCACCCGTGTGCCGATCTTGATGCCGTATTCACGACCGGGTTTCAGCGCCTGCTCATTCATCCAGACAATGTGGGCGGCAAAGCGGTTGCCCAATGCAGGCTTGCTGCTGGCGTGAACCAACAGATCACCCCGGGAAATATCCACTTCGTCTTCCAGGGTCAGAGTAATGGCGTCCCCGGGCCAGGCCCGCTCAATCTCACCTTCGTAACTGTGGATGCCTTTTACCCGAGAGGTATTGCCCGAAGGCAGTACCGCGATTTCATCGCCCTTGTGCACCACACCACTGGCCAGCGTGCCGCAATAGCCACGGAAATCCAGATTGGGGCGGTTCACATACTGCACCGGGAATCGCAGGTCGGTCACGTTCAGATCTTCCAGAACTTCCACCTGCTCAAGAATGTTCATTAGCGTCTCGCCATGGTACCAAGGCATCTGCTCACTGCGGTTCACCACGTTATCGCCGTTCAGGGCCGAAATAGGCACGTAGTAGACATCTTCCAGCCCGAGTTGGGCCACCAACTTCTGGTACTCCTCGCGGATGTTGTTGAACACCTCCTCCGAGAAATCCACCAGATCCATCTTGTTGATCGCCACCACCACATGCTTCAGGCCGAGAAGACTGACAATAAAGCTGTGCCGGCGGGACTGAGTGAGCACACCCTTGCGGGCATCAATCATCACCACAGCCAGTTCACAAGTAGAGGCACCGGTGGCCATATTGCGGGTGTACTGCTCGTGGCCGGGGCAGTCGGCAATAATGAACTTGCGCTTGTCGGTGGAGAAGTAGCGGTACGCCACATCAATGGTAATGCCCTGTTCGCGTTCGGAAGCCAGGCCATCCACCAGCAACGCCAGATCCAGTGCTTCACCGGCATTGCCCTGGCGCTCGCTGTCTTTATGCAAGCTCGCCAGATGGTCTTCAAAAATCAACTTGGAGTCGAACAAAAGGCGACCAATCAGGGTGGATTTGCCGTCGTCCACGCTGCCACAAGTCAGAAAGCGCAGCAGGTCCTTGTTCTCGTGCTGGTCCAGGTACGCGAGGATATCGGATTCAATTAATTCAGATGCGTGAGACATAACAACTCCTTAGAAATACCCTTCGCGTTTTTTCTGTTCCATGGAAGCCGCAGCATCATGGTCGATCACCCGGCCTTGGCGCTCTGATGTCTTGGTCAGCAGCATCTCCTGAATAATCTCAGGCAACGTCGCCGCCTCGGACTCCACGGCACCAGTCAACGGATAACACCCGAGGGTACGGAACCGCACCATCTTCATTTCCGGCTTTTCACCAGGCTCCAGAGGCATCCGATCGTCATCCACCATAATCAGCGTGCCATCGCGCTCAACCACCGGGCGTTCTGCGGCGTAATACAGCGGCACGATGTCGATGTTTTCCAGGTAGATGTACTGCCATATGTCCAGCTCGGTCCAGTTGGACAGCGGAAATACCCGAATACTCTCGCCCTTGTTCACCTTGCCGTTATACAGGTTCCAAAGTTCCGGGCGCTGGTTTTTCGGGTCCCAGCGGTGAAACTTGTCCCGGAAAGAATACACCCGCTCCTTGGCGCGAGACTTTTCTTCATCCCTGCGGGCGCCACCGAAGGCGGCATCAAAGCCGTACTGATCCAGCGCCTGCTTCAGAGCCTGAGTTTTCATCACATCGGTATGCTTGGCACTGCCGTCGGTAAACGGGCCAATGCCCTGGGCCACGCCCTCCTGATTGGTGTGCACAATCAGCTTCAGACCAAGGCGATCTGTCAATTCATCCCTGAACTTGATCATCTCCCTAAATTTCCAGGTTGTATCAATATGCATGAGCGGAAACGGCGGTTTCCCGGGCGCGAAAGCCTTCATCGCCAGATGCAGCATGACTGCCGAATCCTTGCCAATGGAATACAGCATCACAGGATTATCAAACTCTGCGGCCACTTCGCGAATGATATGAATAGACTCGGCCTCAAGCTGTTTGAGGTGGGTTTTCTTGGGGGGAATTAAAGTCATTGCAGATCCTTTGAATCGACTTGTGTTCTGATCCTAAGACGGGGTTGGATGAAAGCTCTCATCTGGCCCCGTGTTCATCTCACGCCCAAAATCGCGCCATGCTCTCAAGAAAAGCTTCAAGTCGCTCGGCAGGGAGTGCATTAATCCCAGCTGCTGCCTTTCTGCCACCACCAGTCGGGAACTGGCGTGCCAATTCATCAGCGCCATTGCGATTTATTAAAGGCGCACGAATACTCACCTGATAGTCAGTATCTGCTCTCTCTGTGACAATCGCACAGGCTTTGTCCGGGTTGCGGTTGGCAAGCTCATTGCCCAGAACGCCACTTACTCGGCGTGCCCAGGCCTCATCGGGTAATTTAACTACCAGCGAGGAAGTGGACTCCGTGAGTATAGGCGCCGCCAGCCCCAGCAACATATCCGCCTCGTAACCATCCCTCAGCCGTTGCCATGGGACGGGATTCGAAGCAATCAGCTCAAGAGGATCTGCAAATTTCACAAATTCCCGGTACAAATCCGCCGGATGAAAGTGCAGGTCCTCAACTGTCGAGCCGTACCCGTTGTAGTTGATGCAAACGCCAAGTGTTTTAAGTGCTTCTGTCTGCTCAACTGATAATCCGGCTTTGGTTGCGAGTTCCTCACCCACCGCATTCAGGTTGTCACCGAACGTTGCTGCGATCGCCCAGTGATGGAACTGACCTTTCAGATATTGATCGACCAACAGGCTGGTGCAGGTAGTTGGCTGGGTATCAATGAGCGCCGTAAAGTTTGGGATGTCTGGCAGCTCTTCGCCTGCGAAGTGGTGGTCCACGTAGAACACCGAACAACCTTTGCTTAGCAGTGAATCCACCGCCTCCCGATTCTTATCCAGGCTGATATCGAGAATGGTCACGCGGGCGGATTCTTCGGTAGGTACTCTACCGGCCAATGCTATGTCCCTTTTTACGCCAGTTATCAGGTGGGTGTTGCGTGGTTCAGCCAAGCGAAGCTGGATCAGTGCACAAATGCCGTCAGCATCACCGTTAAAAACATCGTAGAAATTCATTTTGACAGCCAGTAGAAGTTTAAAGCCTGGCATTAACTATACAATGTCCGAGAGATTATGCATCAGAACCGGAGCATAGTCTGGTCGTTGAAAAGAGGTCATCCCCTGAGAACAATAAACCGTTGATAACCGCGGGAGATGCCGAGGGTCTTGTCGCGGTGTCCGCTGACGGCGGAGGGGCGTGGGGAGGATGCTTGCGGAATACAGCATATACTGTCACCAGCTTCGTCTTCGCTGTTCAGAACACAGCCCTAGGCCTTAACGATGCTGAAGGCGACGATTCCGAGAACGGCGGCAGGGAGTTCTACCTTCGCGAGCTCAAAGCCAAGGCGGTTCCCGAGCAGGGGACCATCGCGTTACTCGGTATCGGACTATTAGGGTTGGCCGGCCTCCGCCGCCTTCAGTGTCCGAGCGCAGCTTGAGCGCCCCCTGCCAAGGGCTGAAGGCTTTTAGGTGCCCCAAACGTGTCGCCCCCCCTTGATAGGGCGACACGTTTTTTTACTTCTCAGGAGCGTCCATCAACGGGTGCGTTATCGTCTTTTGCCGTAACCTGGAAGAACTTGAGACCATTCCGGTCTACGAGCGCCTCGATTTGTTTCGTATATGAATCACGGAACGCTCTTGCTGATTACCTCTGAGTTTTCGCTTGTAAGACCATTGGTGTCGGTTACTCTGATGGCGAAGTACCATGTGCCAGCTTCCAGTCCTGTTACGTCGGCGCTTGTCTGGCTGCCGTCAACGGTCATCGTATTGGTCAGACTGTCGGAAGCGTTGCCGTACAAAATCTCGTAACTCTGAATTTCACTCAGTGCTATGGAGCGGCCGTCGATCCGGGTCAGAGGCGCGGTCCAGCTGAGGGTTACCGAATAACCCGCCGGCTCTGTGGTACTCGGCGAGGTAGTCTGGTCATCATCAACCGCAGGGCTCTCGGGTGAGGCCACGGGTTCAAGTGTCCAGGGATGAAGTGATGAATTAAAGGCTTCGAGGTTGCTGATGCCACCGCTGTTATTTATTTCGGCGGCACTATCAACCCAGGGCGACAGCCCGTATCTTAGCTCCCATGTGTCAGGTATGCCGTCACTATCGGTATCTATGGCTGAATGATTGGCAAGGTTGGGAGCACGGACCACGTCACCTATGATGAGTTCGGCTCCAGTAATGTCGTCGGTAATAAACAGCTGGGCGACAGCCGTGTATGCCTTCTCGTAATGCTCCAGCAGGAAAGGAACTGTTTCGCCTGCGTCAAAAGAAACTGTGGCCGTATAATTTGTTGGGCCTTGATCACGCCACGCTGTTATTATCTCTGTGTTGTCGATTGAAAGTCTGGCGCCGTCATCAGTTCGAATCCTGAACGTGTAGCTACGGCTTCCGGAATCGTGTGGCGCAGAGAACTCTCCGTACCACCGAGAACTGAAATAATTGCTAGGCTGGTCTGGCACGAAGCCACTGTTGCCGGCCTCAAACTGAATAGTTTCGTCATTTTGCGCGACTAAGAAGTCTTGATAATCGACTCCGTCGAAGTATTGCCCAACAAAACCTCTCGCATAAGTGATTGGTACCGAAGTGCTATCTCCCGGGTCAGTTCCAGCGAAAAACTCCTCAAGATTGCTTGCGCCGTCACCATCTAGGTCCATCTGGGCATCGGAAGGATCCAGAGGATCGAGTGATAGCGCAAATTCAACACCGTCGGGAATGCCATCTTCATCGGAATCGGGGTTATTTTCGGATGTACCAAGCAGGAATTCATCTGCTGCTATCAAAAGGTCATCGTCAGGGTCGGAGTTTGCGTCTGTGGGATCGTTAGGGTTCAGCCCGTTCAGAGTTTCCCAGTTGTCATAAATGCCATCCTGATCCTCATCGAGAGGCGGGTATTGCGGCATAAAACCTAGCCCCTCAGAGCCATCCAGAAAACCTACCGTGTAACCTGACCTATATGCTTCTTCCGTACTTTGCGCGTCATCGGCTATGGTTGGTTCACCGGCATAGCTGGCGATGGCTTGTCCGGTAATAATCTGCTGGCTGAATCCTGGCCCCTCCCAGGCGATGCTGAAATGATCGCCTCCAAGAGCTTCTTTATGTAGAAGTTCGAAATAGTAGCGCTCACCCGAGGCTAGGGGTCTGCGCGGCAGAAGTATTTTGAGCAAGTGACCCCGCCGCGTCGAATCACAGTTCGGCCCGAGAACGTATCCACAATATCCAGCCGAATAGAGTCTCGATTCTCTCTATTCAGTCAGTCAAGACGGTTATCAGCGAATGCGTTATCGTAGTCCGATCACTCAGTACGCCCAAGGATCCCTCGGACCCTCTATTTCAGCCTCATCAGTGAACTCATCCGCCTGAGATTAAGCGACAGACAGACCAGATCCCATTCACCCTGCACGGCGTGAAGGCCCCGCAGACTGAACTGTCGGAAGCCCAGAACATGCTTGATCCAGCCGTTGACCGCCTCAACCAGATGCTTGCGCTGAGCGTAAACCGATCGCCCGGTTGCCGTGGCCAGCTTCCCGGCCATCCGGGCGCTGGCCGGATAACGGCTCGCGTCTATCTCTGAACTCTTCTTGCCCTCCCGGCGCAGCGAGACATAGCCGTCGATGCTTTTGTCTTCCAGGGTCTGTAGATCTTCTTCTTTACGGTAACCCGCGTCAGCCAGACACTGATCCGGATAGGTTTCCAGAGTGTCTTTTGCCTGATCCAGCAGTGGTATCAGACAGCCATTGTCACTGGGATTATTGCCCAGGTGGTTGGCGACAATCAGCTGGAATTCACCATCCACGGCCAACTGGCCGTTGTAGCATTGCTGGAACCCGTCCGCCGTTTTCATAATCCGGCTTTGCGGATCGGTAAAATTGCTCTGATCCTTGTCATCCGGAACCCCATAATCCCGCTTGAAGTTCGGGCCCCCGCGAGGTGAGCGCCGATCATCGTCCGGGGACCGACCCCGGGCCTTGTCCCGCTCTTTCTGGTCTGCTTCCAATTTCTCTTTGGCGGCACGAATCTTGTCCAGCCGCGCCTGCCGGTACTGAAGCTCTTCAGGCAGTTCATCACCCCGGTTATCCGGGCCGAACTGTCGGTCTTCCGACTGGTCTGTCTGACGCGCCTGACGACAAAGTGCATCGATCTCTTTCGATAAACGATCGTCTTCCTCGCCCATGCGGCCATAGCTCATGGCCTTGTGCTTGCTGGCATTAGCCCGAACCTTGGTGCCATCAATCGCCAGTGTTCCCAGCGTGATCAGCTCCGCTTCCCGGGCAATCCGGACCACCTGAATAAACACGGCCTTGAAGGCAACCAAATGGTGTTTGCGGAAATCACAGATCGTGCGATGCCTGGGGAAGTTGCCTGCCGCCAGAACCCGGAAGGCCACGTCTTCTTCCAGCTTCCGGGCGATCTTGCGTGAAGAGAAAACGCCGGTGGCGTAGGCGTAGATCAGAACCTTCAGCATCATTCGTGGATCGAAGGGCGAGTTGCGTCGGCCGTTGCCTTCGTAGCGGGCATAAAACGCGCTTAAATCCAGCTCCTCGACGACATCACTGACAAAATAGGCCAGATGCCCCTCAGGCAGCCACTCGTTCAGGCTCGGGGGAAGAAGCAGTTCCTGGCCAGGCGAATACGGGCGGAAAGTGGTTCCCATCAGTCATCCTGTTGCTGAAGAATTTTGATCTATTGTGCCAGAATGTAGCTTCTGCCGCGCAGACTCCTAGCTCTATCGAAGGAGATTGCTGTGAAGCATATTTGTCGTATATGAGCTCCTTCGTCCAGCCGGGAACGGTGGCGATTCTTGTTATTTGATCAGGGTTTGAGGAGCGGCTGAGCCAGAGTTCGGTTTCGTCATCCCCGCTCACATAAAAAGTATAAAAACCGCTGGCAGGTGGATGAATATAGCCTCTGACAAGACTGCCGTAGTTGTCACCTCGTTCAGATAGACCTCGAAGCTCTCCAAGGGTTTCGATGGTGTCGGGCTCTTCGGGGTAGGTTTCCATTGCAGTGAGTGAATCTACCGAAACGCCGCTGATATTATCCCAGTAATAAACCTGAACTTCTCCCCGAACACTCGATTGAGGGAGAGCCGCAGTAGGCGGAAGGTCTTCAACGTCGCCGGGAGGCCAGGTCTGGCAGCCCGCGAGAGTGACTACCGAACAGATAATGAAAAGCAGGACATAGAGCGGCATGATGACACTCCCATCAAATTCGGTTCCAGACACAGAAAGTATTGTTTCGAAAAGAGACTACTGCCACTGCTGGCATGGATGGATTTGGAATGTGTACTCGTTCTTTATATCCCCTTGCTTTACTGTGGATCAATGTGGGTTAAATAAGGTTCAATATCATCCGGCATTCTCATGGGAGTAGTACCTTTTGGTTGGCGGCGGATTGCAGTACACTGCTGTTTACGATCGCTGTATAAAAGGCATTGGATGCGCTTTTATCGTTTTGAACAGCAAAAGGAGTCGACGTGGCCCACGTCAGATTGTTTAAGCATTACCTTCATCTCCCCTTTGTCATTCTTAGCCTGATCGACTTTATTGTTCTGGGTTTTGCCCTGGCGTTTACGGTATTTTTCCGTTTTTTTGGTGACTTAGAATTTTTCCTCGATAGCTTTGTATTTGTCCTACCCTCGGCCGTTGCATTCGCTATGATCAATCTGATCATCATGCTTGCTTTGGGGGTTCACCAGTCCCGCCTTGAAGAGGGTATGTCCGGGATGATGTTGCGGACCATCATGGGACTTATCGTAAGTATTCCTCTGTGTGGGTTTACCTATTTTCTGGTCAGCGACTGGTTCTGGTATCTCGGAACATTCAATGTATTGAGCACGGCTTCAGTTTTCGGATTCTTTCTTCTTGGTATTGCTCGAGTGGTATTTTTCGCCTTGGTTGGGAAGGATACTTTCCGGCGCCGCGTGTTGGTTCTGGGTGCCGGCTATCGAGCCCGGCAATTACTGGAGGATTTGGAAAGTCCCCTAAATCGGAAAGGCTTCGTTTTTGAGGGGTTCGTTCCGTTGGCGGATGAGCCTGTTGAGATAAAGGATCAGTATCTAATCCAGATACCGGGAACAATGCAGCAGTACATCCTGAAGCATCCGGTACGGGAAATCGTGGTTGCCGTGGACGATCGTCGCAAAGGGCTACCGATGGATGACCTGCTGGAATGCAAAATGGAAGGCGTCAAGATTATTGACGGTGCCAGCTTCTACGAACGCGAATCCCGGAAGGTGGCTATGGAAATGATTACCCCGGGCTGGTTGGTGTTTTCCGATGGCTTCACCGTGTCCTCGGTTTTCGGGATTGGCAAGCGTTCGCTGGATCTGATTGCTGCAACTCTCCTGCTGGTGGCGGGCGCCCCCCTGATGATCCTGACCGCCATCGCCATAAAAATTGAAGACGGCCTTAAGTCGCCAGTGTTTTATAACCAGGAGCGGGTGGGGCTCAACGGCAAGGTGTTTAAAGTTCATAAATTCCGCTCCATGATTACCGATGCAGAAAAAAACGGCGCAGTCTGGGCCAGCAAGAACGATGCGCGGGTAACAAAAGTGGGCGAATTTATTCGCAAGGTCCGGATAGACGAGCTGCCCCAGATCTTTAACGTACTGAATGGCACCATGGCCTTCGTCGGCCCGCGCCCGGAGCGCCCAGTATTCGTAGAACAGCTCTCTGAGAAAATTCCCTTCTACAGCGAGCGTCACCGGGTAAAACCGGGCCTCACCGGCTGGGCGCAGTTGTGCTTTGCCTATGCAGATAATGAAGAAGACACCCGGGAAAAGTTAAGATACGACCTTTACTATATCAAGAACCAGAGCCTGCTCCTGGATCTGCTGGTTATAATACAGACAGTGGAAGTGGTACTGTTCAAGAAAGGTTCACGGTAAAAAGATTAAGGCAACTTCAGGTGATCAGAGGAATGACAATGCTATCCAAGGACATATTACGCGGCTCCCTGCTTTTGCTGGTAGCAGCCCTATTTATTTCAGGTTGCGCGGGCAACTCCCCCTCATCCCAGGAAAAGATTCAGCAGGCGCTGGGCCTGGATACCATCAACAGCGTCGATGAGTATATCCTGGGCGCAACGGATGTGATCAGAGTCTCCGTCTGGCGAAATGAAGACCTCAGCATCACCGTACCTGTGCGGCCGGATGGGAAAATCTCCGTACCGCTTGTCGGCGATGTCCAGGCCACCGGCCGTAAACCGGAAGAGCTGGCCGACGACATTGAAAGCCAGCTTTCAACCTATATCCGCGAGCCCCAGGTCAGCATTGTGGTAACCAGCATGGGAAGCCACGAATTCATGGACCGTGTCCGGGTAACCGGCGCTGTGAAAAGCCCGCTCTCAGTTGCTCATAGGGCAGGTATGACCGTTCTGGATATGTACCTGAGCGCTGGTGGCGGTACAACTTTTGCTCAGCCGAACGAAGCGATGCTCTACCGGCCGATGAATGGCGAGGTTGTTGCCATTCCTGTGCGGCTCGATGATATTCTCAAACAGGGCGATATCGAAACCAATTACCCAATGCGGCCCGGCGATATACTCGCTGTTCCCGAAAGAGATTTCTGATAACCCTTAACAGGTGATGGTCAATGGCACTACCGCTCTCAAATCTGCCCATTGAAGTTCTTCGCGAAGTCCGCTCGCGAAAGTGGCTGGTATTCCTGTGCTTTGCGGTGGTCAGCTTTTCGGTTCTGGCCACGGGCTTTGTCTGGCCTTATAAGTACCGGTCAGAAGTTCTGATATTTGTGGACGACCAGAACATTATTGGGCCGCTGATGGAAGGCACTGCTGTAACCACCAAAATCAGCGAGCAGACATCTTCCGCGAAACAGATCCTGTCCAACCGGGACGTACTGACCAGAATAGCCACAGACCCAGGGTTGTACGGTTCTGGCTCAGAAACCCTGGAACCCGATGTGCTCGAATCCCGGATAGCACAGCTGCGAAGTGACATGGATGTGCGGCCTCGCGGTGGACAATATTTCGGAATTACCTACCGTTCTGAATCCCCGGTCAAGGCGTTCAGGGTGGCCCAGCGCCTTGGCCAGTTGTTCATCTCCGAGAGTTCTGCCCGCAAGCGGGCTGAAAGCCGTAACGCCTATGATTTCATCGATAAACAGGTGAAGAGTTACGAGGGCCAGTTAGAGGAAGTCGAGGCCCGGCTGCAGGCATTCCTGTCTGAGAACCGTGAAGGCACGGAAGGCGAAGCCAGCCAGCGCATGAACAGTCTCAAGGGGCAACTGGAGCTCGCAGAACTTGAAAGGTCGGAAGTCCAGGCGCGGATACGCTCCCTTGAAAACCAGCTTGAGACCATCGACCCGACGGTGCGACAGGGCCAGTCCGCGGATGTGTTCCAGACCAGAATCAGCAGAATGGAAGCACAGCTGGACGAGCTACGGCTGAGATACCTGGACAGCTATCCGGATATCGTCATCCTGAAAGAACAGATTGCCGAACTCAAGAAACAGAGAGAGCAGGCGCTGGAACAGGGTTATGAATCGGAAACCGCAGGTGGAGAGCGGATCGTAAACCCGCTTTACCAGGAAATCCGGGCGTCTATCTCCAAAGCCCAGGCCAATCTCGGCACCATTGATACGCGGATAAATTCGATCAAGCAGCTTATCGCCGAGCAGGAAGAGCGAATGAAGCGTATTCAGGAGAATAAAACCCAGTACGCAGACATCACCCGTGACCTGGGCGTGAACACCCAGATCTACAACGATCTGCTCAAACGCCGTGAAAAAGCCCGTGTATCCATGCACCTTGATGTAGAGGGGCAGGGCCTGAACTATGAAATCTATGAGTCTGCGCAGTTCCCGAATGCCCCTTACGACATGCAGTTTTCAACCTTTGCCTTCGCAGGGCTGTTCCTGGGTGTACTTGCGCCCTTTGGTGCCATTGCTGGCATTCTTCAGATAGACCCAAGGGTAAGGGCCAGAGCGCAACTGGAACAGAGTGTCGGGCTGCCGGTGCTGGCCGAAATTCCGGAAGTAAGAACACCCTATGAAAAACGCCGCGACCGGTTAGTAACCATAACCGTAATCATTTTCGCGGCACTGACCGTTGCTGCCTACGCCGGCATCAGTGGTGCAACGTTGATGGGAGTCATCGATGGCGGATCGTAACAACGGTGGTCGGTCGGAATCGGAAGAAAACCGGGAAGAGAATCAGGAGATGGCGGTTCAGGACGAAGAGCGGGCTACTGAATCTGATAAGCAGCAACAAGGCCGCGACGGTTCCGAGGGTCGCCGCGGGCTTCAGACAGAACGGGAAGATTCCCGCCTGCTTGTCCCCAGTTCGCTTGAACTTGGCGCAGGCGCTGTAGACAGATTCGTTATCAGCAAACAGATCGTCAAAATGCAGGAGCCCAGAAGGCTCACCAAAGACGACTTGGACGAGCGGCGAATTATCTATCCGGAATCCGCCAACAGGAACCTCGTAAACCGGTTCCGGCACCTGCGCACAAAACTGCTTGAAGTGTCTGGTGGCAACAATTTTACGCTGGTGGTCACGGGCGCCAGCGAGGGGGCGGGGGCATCTTTTATGGCCCTCAATCTGGCCGCCGCCTTCGCCTTTGATCAGGCAAAAACAGCGCTGATTATCGACTGCAACCTGCGCAATCCATCCCTGCACTCACAACTGGACCTGGCAGCGGAAACTGGGCTGACCGATTTTCTGGAGGACTCAGATTATGATATCGGCCGCATCATCTACCCCACAGGCATTCCACGACTTCGTCTTGTACCAGCAGGCAGCCGAAGGGAAAACGGGGCGGAATTCTTCACCTCGTTCCGCATGAAACAGTTTCTGCAGGCAATTCGCAGAAGGTACCCGGATCGCTTTATCGTTCTGGACACCGCACCCATCAATGAATCCCCCGACGCACGGATACTCGGGGAGCTGTGTGACTTCACCATGCTGGTGGTGCCACACGGTAAAATAACCGCTTCCGCAGCCGATACGGCTGCCCAGGCATTTGATCCAAAGAAATTTGTCGGGGCGGTAATCAATGGCTAGCTCACTGCGATCAGGGAAGATCCTTGCAACGGCCGTGATGATGCTTCCAGCATATCTGGCACCGGGCACAGCCGCGGCGGCGCCTGCGGCAATCAGCATCGGCCTTGATAACCGGTTTTCAGATAACGTTTCCAAAACCCGCAGCGACACTGAAAGCGACATTGAAAGCCGCATTACCCTTAACATCGACAAATCCGGCGAACCGGGGTGGTGTAACTATTCGCTGGGTGGTGGCATTGGCTATGCGGTGTGGCACGAAGATACTTTCGACCCGGAAATTTTCACAGATGGCCGGTTATCCGGGCAATGTGAAATAACCCCGAACCTTATCTGGCAAACTTCTGACCGTATCAAGCAGGTAACCCAGGACAACCGGAACCCGGACACCCCCGATAACCTCACCAGAAAAAACACCTTCAGGACAGGCCCTGTGTATTCACTCCGGCTGACGCAAGTGGATATTGTCCAGCTGTCAGCCTCTTACGAAAACACAGAATTTGAAGAACCAGAGGAAGCAGACAGTAACAGGGTTCTGGGCGCGGTTTCCTACACCCATCTGTTCAGCCCCACCTTCCGGGCGGGCTTGTCTGTCAGCGCGGAAAGAACCGAGCTTGATACAGAGGAAGAGCTGGACAGAGAAGCCGTAAGCCTGACGTTCGGAAAACAGTGGGCAAATACAAGCCTTAGTGGCGCCCTGGGTGTCAACCAGCTCGAAAACAGTCAGGGCAACAGTGAAGTGTCTTCCGAAGGCATTTCCGGCAATTTACGACTGAACCGCCAGATAACTGAGTCCAGCAACCTGTCACTGGCCATTGACCGGCAATTAACGGACCAGAGTTCGACAGTTGGCCTCGATTTCGACAACTTCAGTTTCGACCTGGAAAACACTTCGGCGGTGGAAGTCACCACCCTGTCTTTGGGTTACCGCAATTCGCTCAGCAGCGGAGGCTCCCTGTCGTCCGAACTGGAAGCTAGCCAGACCGAATATTTGGAATCCGGTGAAACAGAGAACCGTGAAAGGCTCTCCGTGAACTATTCCCGCCCGATTAGTGGTGTGTCCTCGTTTTCAGCCAGAGCTAGCTATCAATTATCCTCGTTCACCGACGGTACGGATGACCGGGTAGGGGAGGTCTCCCTTGGGTATACCCATAATATCTCCGGAGGCCTGAGCCTTCAGTCCCGCATAGGCCGGGAGCTCAAAAGAAGCGATGTGCGCCAGCGTGAATACGATGAAAACTGGGTTTTGATAGCCATAAATTACGCATTCCAGTAATGGGCGGAAAAGCGATGGAAACCGATCATAAGGCCCGGCGGATTGAAAACGCACTGACCATCGACGTGGAAGACTACTTCCAGGTAGCCGCCTTGGCCGAAGCCGTGCGCCGGGAAGACTGGCACTCCATGGAATACCGGGTGGAAGCCAACACCCAGCGCATACTCAGCCTGCTGGACCGGCACAAGGCCAAAGCCACCTTCTTTACCCTGGGCTGGGTGGCGGAAAAATCCCCGGAACTGGTCCGCACCATCCAGAAAGAAGGCCATGAAATTGCCAGCCATGGCTACAGCCATCAGCTTATCTACAACCAGACACCAGACGTATTCCGGGAAGAAACGCGTCGCTCTAAGGCCATACTGGAAGACATCACCGGCCAGCCCATCACCGGTTACCGGGCCGCCAGCTATTCCATCATCAACGAAAGCCGCTGGGCCCTGGATATCCTTGCCGAAGAAGGTTTTACCTGGGATTCCTCCATATTCCCCGTACATCACGACCGCTACGGCATGCCCGGTACACCGCGCTGGCCCCACAAGCTGACCACCGATAAAGGCCACACCCTGGCCGAATTTCCCCTAAGCACCATGAAACTGCCCGGCTACACACTGCCCATAGCGGGCGGTGGCTATTTCCGGCTGTTTCCCTACTGGTTCAGCCGCTGGGGCCTGGGCAGCATCAACCGCCAGGGCCAGCCGTTCGTGTTCTACCTGCATCCCTGGGAAGTCGACCCCGGCCAGCCAAGGCTGGACGTAAAATGGTTCTCCCGCTTCCGCCACTACAACAACCTGGATGTCTGCGAAGCCCGGCTGGACAGTCTTTTGAGGCATTTTCGGTTTAACACGATGAGTAATATTCTGATAAAAACTCGCACGTTGGAAGCTGGCGCATAACCAGTCTAATAAGGATATTGGATGTTATCTCTGCCCAAAAGATCAACTCTAGCTTTCGCGGCTCTGGTCCTCTACTGGTTTACCGGTTCAGTTTTCGTGATTGAGACGCGGGATATCTGGCTGGATGAAGGATTTACGTTTTTATTCGTCAAATCAGATGCGGAAGTTTTCCGCACTCTGGTTCTGGGAAACGAGATGAATATGGCGCCTTACTATGCTCTGGTGCGTCCATTTGCTATGAACGGGTTGGAGACTATTGAGTTAAGATACCTTTCAATGGTGCCGGCTTTTGCAACAATCGTTGCGTTATTCTGGTTTTGTCGTCGACACTTTTCTGAGGGCGTTGCGCTGCTTGCGTCCTTCATACTCGTTGCCAACCCGCTGTTTATAAGGTACTCGGGCGAGTTGAGAGCATACAGTATGGTGATGCTGCTTTGCTTGCTGGGCCTGATCTTCCTCTACTACTTTCTGCAATCCAGAAGATCTGTTTATCTCTATGCACTCGCCGGGATCGCGGCGATCTCTTTTTATTCCGGCTTTCTCTCTTTGATCTTCTTCGCCATCATTGGCGCGATCCTGTTGGTTGACTGTATTTTGAATAAAGGTGCCCAGTTGGGATCTCTGGTAGTTGCCCTGTTAACCTGTGTTTCAGCTCTGGTCCCCGGCCTGTATGTGATTCTGACAAGTGGCGGCGAAAACCTCGACTGGATAGATCCAGTAAGCATTGAGAGCATGTACCGGATGGTGTACCAGTTGCTTGGCAGTACACACATCGGCAACGTCCGGGTCGAATTATCAGTCGTGATTGGTTTTATTCTGCTGTGCTTGTGGATTTTATTTTACTGGTTGCGCCATGTCGGAACTGAAAAATACGCAGTAAAAACCTTGTTTTTTAATGATCACATGCCCCTGTCCTCAAAGGCGATACCAGCATTAATTGTTGCTGGAGGAACCCTGGCTATAGGCTTTGCTGTTTCAGTCTTTCAATCCATCATGGTACTTCGATACTTCACAATGATCGTTCCAGTGCTCGCGCTGATTATTGCCATTGGCCTGTGGGGTATTCCAAATCGACCGGTACGAAATGGAATTGCCGCTGCTTCCCTGCTTTTATTTTCGTATCAGGCCATCGCGCTCTACGACAATGCGGTACTGAAGAATCAATCGGATGACTGGCCGGCTGTTACAGAAAGATTTCTTGGGGGGCCCTGTCACGAAGACATTGGCGTTGTTGTGTTGTCGCCATTTGAGCAAGTCCGCTTCAATGCGCATATTCCTCATGCAGAAAGAAGATCTGACAAGCTTGCATGTTTGAGGAATCTTGTACCGGCGTGGTTTGTGGTTGGGAGCGGTGGGCTGGTGGCAGGCGTGGATGTTCATCAGGATATACGGCGTATAAAAACAGTTGACTGGCGATCAATTGTAGATCAGTACAAAACTCTGTGGGTTATCACAGTCGATCGTGTTGCTTCTGAAGAGGATTTCTCGGTTGGCCGAATCGATACAGCGCTTAATCAATTTCAGCAAGCCGGCCGTTATAATCTGGAGAAGGAACTGATGCTACCAAATACAAAAATGTTACTTTGGAAGCACAGTAATTGAGGTCAAAGACAGAAAGGTACGGCCGACCATCTCAAACCTATTGATCATCCTGAAATTTCTTACTTTGACTGATTTCTCTGAGGGTTACGGGTGTTGAAACTTATATTCTGGTTATCGTTACTGCTGCTGATATACGTCTACGCCGGCTATCCCATGCTTGTATGGCTTATTTCCAGGCTGAAACACCGGCCCGTCAATAAGAGTTCACATCATCAGCCTGCGGTTTCGATTCTCATTGCCGCCTACAACGAAGCCAAAGACATCGAAGCCACCCTGCGCAACAAACTGGCGCTGGATTACCCCGGCGACCGAATGGAAATCCTGGTGATTTCAGACGAATCAGAAGACGCCACCGACGACATTGTAGAACGCATTGCCAAAGACGCCCCGGTGCCCATCCGCCTGTTCAGACAAGTGCCCAGGCAGGGCAAAACCACCGGCCTGAACACCCTGCACCAGCACGCCACCGGCGAAATCCTGCTGTTTTCAGATGCAAACTCCCAGTGGGATACCCAGGCACTGCGCAAACTGGCCCGCAACTTCAACGACCCTGCCGTGGGTTACGTCACCGGCAAAATGGTCTACGTGCACCAGGATGGCTCCCTGATCGGCGACGGCTGCAGCGCCTACATGAAATACGAAAACTGGCTGCGCCTGCAGGAAACACGGATTGGCTCCGTAGTCGGCGTGGATGGCGGAATAGACGCCATGCGCAAACAGCTATACCAGCCCCTGCGCGCAGACCAGCTACCGGACTTTGTCCAGCCCCTGAAAGTGGTCGAGCAAGGCTACCGTGTGGTTTATGAACCAGACGCACTGCTGAAAGAAGAAGCCCTGACAGACGGCACCAGCGAGTTCAGCATGCGGGTACGGGTAAGCCTGCGGGCGCTGTGGGCCCTGAAAGACATGAAACAACTGATGAACCCGGCAAACAATGCCATCTTCGCCTGGCAGATGATCTCCCACAAACTGCTGCGATACGGCGCCTTCGTGCCAATGGCCACACTGGCACTGACCACACTGTACCTGGCACCGAAAGCTGGCATATATACCCTTGCGGCCCTTGGCTATATCGGCTTTGCGCTGCTTGCCTGGCAGGGTCACAAAAAAGAGAAGGGGGGCGAAGCCCTGCCGGCCCTCTATTCGATACCTTATTATTTCATGCTTCTGAACCTCGCCTCTTACAAGGCCTGTGTTGCCTTTCTGAAAGGTGAGAAGAAGGTAATCTGGAACCCAAGGAAGGGATAGACCGGCATGGCGCTAAAGGTACTGCACCTGATTGATAGCGGCGGCCTTTACGGTGCTGAACGAATGCTTCTGGCACTGGTCCGTAAACAGCGTGCCCACGGAATCGATGCCATGGTTCTGAGCGCTGGGTTTCCGGGGGAAGGTGAGAAGGCAATCGAACAGGCCTGTGTCGAACAGGGATTGCCATGCACCCCCTGGCGTATGAAGCCTGGTCTGAACCTTAGCGGTGGTGCTGAAGTCGCTGCCTGGGCAAAGGAAAATGGTTTTTCGGTGCTCCATTCCCACGGCTATAAATTCAATATTCTGATAGGCCTGCTTTCCAGAAAACAGCGGGCACCGGCCTTTGTCTCAACCATTCACGGCTATACCGCCAGCAGGGTGTTTTCAAAACTCTTCGTATACAAAGCACTGGATTTCCTGCTCAGTTACCGGCCAGATCGGGTAGTGGTGGTGACGGACGGATTAAGAAAGAGCCTGTTGTCCAAAAATAATGTTCGGTTTATTCCCAACGGAATCGATATTGATGAAGGCACCAGCAAGGCCGCGCCAGTGCGCCTTCACGGAGGGCGTTACATTGTAGTGGTAGGCAGGCTCTCAGCCGAGAAAGCCATCCATACAGCCATTGGCGCCTTCTCGCGTGTTGCGGATGAGTACCCGGACTATAGCCTGGTCATCATTGGCGACGGCCCTGAAAAAAAGGAATTGCAGGCCCTTGCCGCGAAATCGGGCCTGGCCGACAAGGTAGTTTTCACCGGCTACAGCGATCATGCCGGGGCCTATATCGGCAACGCTGAAGCGCTGTTGATTTCCTCAGAAACCGAGGGGCTTCCGTTAACCCTGCTCGAGGCCGTGCGGGTGCAGACCCCGGTCGTCAGTACACCCGTCGGGGAGATTCCTAACGTACTGGGGCATGGAAAGTTTGGCTACCTGTCATCAGATATCAGCGAGGCATCTGTTTTCCGGGCGCTGGCTGAGGTGCTGGCCAACCCTGCGCTGGCATCTGAAAAGGCCAGACTGGCTTACGACCGGTTTTTGTCTGAGTACACATCTGATCAAATGAATGAACGGTACCGCACCCTTTACCAGGAAGTGTTAGCACCATGAATGGAAAATCGGTCATCTGGGTGACCTGGGAATACCAGACCCGTAACAGGAGCTTGTCCGGGCTATTGGGCATACCACTTTATGAAATTGTGTCCGAGAAGCATGGGATCAGAAGGTATGCAGAGTCCCTGCTGCAAACACTCCGGCTCATTCGCTCAGAAAAACCTGACGTGGTGTTCTGCCAGAATCCCTCCATTGTTCTGAGCTTTTTCTGCGTACTTTTGAGAAAGCTGTTTGCCTACACAGTAGTTGTTGATGAACACAACGCCGGACTGTTTCCGTTGGATGGAAAAAGCAGGCTTTTGAACGGGATTGCCCGGTATGTTGTGCGGAAGGCGGACGCCGTTATCGTGACCAACACATCCCTCGCGCGGCAATGCACCCGGTGGGGTGGAAGCCCGATCATACTGGAAGACCCCTTGCCGGATTTTGTCGGGCAATATTCAATCGAGCCTCCGGTTTCCAGAAGCGAGAAACGCGGACCCTTTGAGCTTTTGTTTATCTGCACCTGGGCATCGGATGAGCCATACACGAATGTTCTCCAGGCCGCCGAAGCTTTTCCTGAAGAGACACTCAGAATAACAATTACCGGGAATCCGAAAGGAAAAGCAGATGCCGCTCAAGTGCCGACCAGCGTTCATCTTGCCGGGTTCCTAAGCAAGCCGGATTATGTAAAGCAACTGGCTAGTGCACACGGGGTACTGGTGCTGACCACACGCCAGGACTGCCTTAACTGCGGCGCCTACGAGGCCGTGTCGCTGCTTAAACCGGGAATCCTGAGCGATACAGCCGCACTACGGCGTTATTTCACAGGTGGATTCCTGTTTACAGACAACAGCGTTGAAAGCCTGAAGCACAATATCCGGGCACTGATAGACGAACACCACATTCTTCAGGAAAGTGTACGGGCGCTTAAAACCAGGTGTGAAGAGAACGACCTTGCCAACCGCCAGAAGGTGGAGAACTTTCTGGCGGAGTTGGCGTGAGGTTTACTGACAGGCTGGTGGCCGTTATTGAACCGGGAAAACCTGCGGCGGCTTTGGGCAGCTTCGGCAAAGGTTGTGCCCCTCAGAAGCCGCGTTATCGGCATCCAGAACATGAAGGTAATAAGTGTTGCTGTTCGGCAGATAATCAGGGAACCGGGCCACAATCTCTGAATCAGTCCAACTCTCCGGCGACAGGTGGAAAACACGAGTAGAGTTTTCGAGTGATTCCCCGTCTGTTAACAGGACCCGTGCGTTGGCGTTTTCGCCGATAGCGACGTAGATTTCGTCCACCACACGGTTTACATCTGCATCACCAGGGTTCATCCACGCGAAGAACTTAATCCGATCCCAGAATGGGTAGGGAACTCCTTCACTGCTCTGGTCATGCATAAAATTGCCGTCACGAATATTGACATGGTAAGCATTCTTATTGAGGAAAGAGAAGAAACCCTCTGCCTTACCGTACGGGTCTGACGGATTCAGTTCCGCATGGAACATTTTCGTATGCCACCCGCCAAAATCCCAGTTTTGACCTAGCTCAGGTGGCCACCATACTGGTCGCATTTTGGTGTTGTTGCCATTGATGTTGAACCCGCCTCCGGTCCATGCAGGGATATACAGGTCGTGACCTCCAGGCTCGCCAATTTCAACGGAGTATGCAGTCTTATCACCACGGCTCCCAAGCATCAACCAGGCATCCTTGGTGGAAGATTGAGTCGAGAACTCGGTCGCCGTTCCGTTGTTCCCCGGAAACTCCCCGAGATCCCTTATTGTGTAGCTCAGGTAGACTTCCTGAAAGGTTTTCAATCCGTGCAGGCCTCCAGGATCCGGAACACCAACGAAAAGCTTAGTAAATGCATCCCCCCTTACCGAAAGGCTGGTGGTGCCATGCGTTTTGTCTATGAAAGGATCCGTCGCGCTACTTTTTGAGAACTCTAAATAAGTGCCGATCTGAGGCTTCAGAACAAGCGCGTCACCGGATACTTCGATATCAGAGAAATCGTCATGCAGTGCAACCGTGGGACCTTCACCAAAATCCGAACCCTCGATAACGATTTCACCTGAAGCATTCAGGGTAGCCTCCTGGATGCTGGGTGCGGCAGACAGGCTGGTTGGCAAGATGGCGATAAGCGCAGTCGATATACCAACTCTTAATGTTTGTTTGCAGCGTGTGTTTGAGCGCATGTGCACGACTCCTCGACAATGAAAAGGGCAAGCTGTGTGGTCAATATGGGGATAGTCTACAGGAAATGCGCTCCCGCAATGTGACCGGGTTCCGCGGGTTACAGGGCGTTTCAGGATGTTTCAAATCAACGCGCAAGCCATTTTAACTCTGACAGGGCGATGCTTTCAATTTTGCACCAGAGCCCGTCTGCAGGCACTGTCGGCCGATTAGCACAGTTGC
The DNA here is from genome assembly GCF_045057155.1 of Marinobacter flavimaris. NCBI lineage: Bacteria > Pseudomonadati > Pseudomonadota > Gammaproteobacteria > Pseudomonadales > Marinobacteraceae > Marinobacter > Marinobacter flavimaris. Next base: position 1,610,627 of record NZ_CP171359.1, on the reverse strand, counting down.
TTGCAGAAACAGGTGTGGGCCTTCATGATATAACATCAGCGGGCATGGAGGCGATGCGGATTGGATGGCCTGCAGGAAGAGCCTTGTCTGGAAGTCTTAGGGGTATGGCGTAATCAGGCCAATTCTTCGCAGGGACACGAGATGCTGAATTCGAGAAAACTGAGAAAGCTGGCCCCAGTGCTGTTAAAGCCCAGCATTATTACCGGCCGGTCAGAGTATCTTTTTATCATCAGTCATATGAGAAGCCGGTCAACCGTTTTGTCTCACGTTCTGGGGAGTAACCCCGGTGTATGTGGGTACAGTGAACTGCACCGGTCTTACAGAAACAAGACTGACTTTCTGAAAATGCGAGTGAATCTCTATCACGATTTAAAATGCGACTTCAGCAATAAATATATTCTTGACAAGATTCTTCATAACAGGCTTGAAATTTCACCGGAAATGCTTGAGGCAATGAAGCCCAGGGTTATCTTTTTATTACGGGAGCCCGAAAGCACCATAAAAAGCATTATCAGGATGCGCGACAGGGTTGGACAGAAAAATAAGCAGAGTGATGCTGGCTGGCATGACAAAGCCAGATCCGCCGCGGAGTATTACTGTTCCAGGTTGGTTGAACTATCCAGATATGCCGATGCCCTGAATGGCAACTATTTTTTCCTTGAATCAGATGACCTGGTCGATAAGACGGATCAGATCCTGAATGAGCTGACAGACTGGTTAAAACTAAAACAGCCTTTGGCCAATAACTACGAGATGTTCGAAAATACAGGGAAGCCTGATTATGGGGATCCTTCAGAAGCAATAAAAACTGGAGCCATCACACGAACTGAGAGCAACTCGAAAATTGAAATACCGGGCGACATTCGTCATGAGGTAAATTTGGCTTACGAAAAGTGCAGGTTGGGCTTGGCGAATAACTAAATCGAGACTGGTAAAAAATAATTTCAGAAAAGGTAGGCCGACCTTCTCTGATAAAGGTTAATCAGATCCCTATATTAAAAAACTTCATTATATCGCTAGAGTGCAATCTAAAATGAAATTACAGAAGGACCAATTACGAAGGGCCTTTGACAAGGTTCCAGATCAAGATTTCGTGAACTCAAGCTATGATGTTGAGGGTTTGCGCAAGACTCAGAAAGTGCTGGTTATTTTTAGTACACCAAGAAGTGGAAGTACTTTATTTTGTGATTATGTAAGGCAGGCAGGGCTTTGTGTGCCACATGAATATTTTCAACCCACTGACTATATGCCAATTCTAGGTAGCCGGTGGGACTGTATTCAGGGTGAGGAGTTGAATATTAATCAGTATTTCGAGTCTCTTTTAAGATTTAGAACAAGTCAGACCGGTTGGCTAGGTATAAACGTTCATGGTTCACATTTAAATATATTTTTAAAATTCTTCAGTAACTATAAAAATTTAGAATATCACTTCATTCACTTGGCTCGAAAAGATACGATTGCGCAGGCAGTTTCTTATGAAAAAGCATTACAGACAAGTGGTTGGAGCATGCATTTTCAGAAAATAAAATCGCCTCTCTACAGCTTTGAATCGATAGTGGATAGGCTTGACAGAATTGAGGATCAGAATGCTGTAATTCGATGTTTTCTGAACGGGAAAAAATTTTCTAGTCTTTGGTATGAAGATTTTATATCCAATCCCGGTCATGAAATTTCGAGAATTGGTTTGATGGATGAGTCCCAAGTTCCCTCGTTCGAGCCATCTTTAAAAAAGCAGAAGGATGAGCTGACGGCGCAATGGATTAGACGATTTTGTGTTGATTTTCAAGAGGCTTTTGTCAAGAAAAGCTTGCCTAATAAAATTAGACCCAAAAAAGGCGTTGGGTATTATTGGTACAAGTTAGTTCGAAAACTTTAGCGTTTTTGCGAAAAGACCAAATTCTCTGACTGGAGTTTGAAGAGACTCTGAATAAGTCTCAAGATTAGCGATAATGCGCCATCGCCGACTGCATAGGATTCGTTGTCACCGTAGATGAAGTCAAATTTTCCGGAGCCAAATACCAGATCCAGAAGAGCAAGATCCGCCGTGAGATTCGATCGAAACGGATGTACAAGTTAATCCTCTGTGTAATTCTGCCAAAATTCCGTTAGTTGCTAATGAATAAACAGTAGGCTTTGAAAGCGCCGTTTAAAGAATGGAGATTAAAGATTGATGTAAGGCTCTAGACATGTGTTTTGAGCCGCCCGTCCATCTCCGTCTCATAGAGGGTAGTTGCCATTTAGATCATCGAGTAGTTCTTTCCAGGCCGTTATTATTTTAGTATCGCCAAAAAGCATTTTCGATACATCAGATATTTCTGACTGGATATACTGTTTGGTATCGTTTGTGCGAATTGCATCAATCAACTCGCTAAAACTTCCACGGACGATGAGATAAGGAGCAATTGGTGTCTCTTCAAGCCATTTAAAAAAATCGGAATTAACAGCGTAAACTGGCGTTCCACAGGAAAGCGAAAAAAAGAAAGAGCCACTTACCAGCATGCTTGAAGTATCGTTACCAATAATAACGCCTTTGCACCGCCGAATCCGATCTGCAATTATATTCTCATCCTGGAATTTTGGCTCTAGGTCAATGTCTCGATCTTGACAGGCTATGCGAAGCTCATTTAAATATTCTTCATCGGTACATGGCCCCAGTATACTTAGTCTTGATTGAAGGTCCCAAGATTTAGCCAATTCTAGGATTCGTTTATAGCGTTCTATTCGACCGAATATTATGAACTCATCGTTTCGAGTTGGTTCTGGGTTCTTCTGTTCATCGAAAATGAGCGGGTAAAGGGGGTGTGGAATATACCTCAGTTTTGGGTTGAGCTGAAGTGCATGAGGAGGCGCATGAACAACTACTGCACTGGCCAGGTTCTGGGCGATATCAATAATGCGACGAGCTCTATCCCTGTCGATGGTTCTGAGGTTGTGCGGGTGTCGATTATGGCGTACGTAAATTAATTTTTGACAGGCTAGTTTGAAAACTAAAAGTGTGCAGAGGTATTCCAGTATCCCTTTGTAACTGAGTTTGCAGTTTTTATTGCATAGCAGATTTTCACGCCAGTTTAGAATTATTACATCAAATAATCTGGGGCTTTGACCGGTAGACATTCGTTTCAGTACTGCACCAAGCAACAGTCGCGGGCGCGGTACCTCAAAAACCTGACCGACCTGACCTAGTAGATCTTTCTTGCGCTCGATGTAGTCATTGATCTTAAGGCCAAACGGTACTAGGCCGATCGATAGTGGGGGTCTTGGTTGGTTTTGCCGATCTTCTGTAGTCAAAGCGAGTCTCTTCATCTGTATTTGTGCTTGATTAACTGAAGTAAAGTTCCAGGGGAGGCTTTGTTTGGGCAAGGAAAGCCCGTTTAAGGACAGCCTACCTAACCGGAAGAATCTGGGGAGTGTGGCGCAGGAGGGCGGACAGCACTCTGCGCTCCCTCCGGTAGCCGGAATTTCCGCGGCTGAGATGGCTGAGGTTAGGTGTCCAGCATCAAAAATTGTTGAGCGCCATCCGTCGCCCCGAGTCTAACGGGATATTAGACTTTTTTCTACGATGTAAGCACGATAATCATATGTGGAATCGATGCCTATCAAGTGCACCAATCTTCCCGTAAAATTACGGATGTTTAGGCTTTCAAGTGACAGGGATGAATAATGCGCAGTACCTTTAGGAAACTTTTCTATATTTTGTCACCCTCAGAGCGCATAAGCGCAATGTGGGTTTTTCTGCTAATGGTGGTTGTTGGTTTCTTTGAGGCAGCAGGCGTAGCCTCAATTCTGCCGTTCATTTCGGTTCTGTCTGATCCCGAAACGGTCACTACCCAGCCTTTGTTGAATGCGGCTTATGAGTGGTCTGGTTTCGATAACGTCGACCAGTTCACGGTTGCGCTGGGAATTGGGTTTCTCGTGGTCTTTTTTATTTCACTGACCTTGAAGGCCGCCTCTCAGTGGGTTCAGGTGCACTTCACCAAGATGCGTGTGCACTCTGTCGGTTGCCGATTGATGAAGGGATACCTGGATCAGCCCTACGAGTGGTTTCTGGGGCAGCATACGTCAAAGATGACTACGACCATTCTATCTGAAGTCAACCAGGTAATTTCCAAGTCTCTCTTTCGTGCGGTGCAAATGGTGGCGCAATTGATTGTTGTTGCCTCTTTGCTGGTGCTTATTTTCTTGATTGATCCGGTCCTGGCAATGTCGGCTAGTATTTTACTGGGGGCGGCCTATATCGTTGTCTACCTGTTAGTGCGGGGACCCCTTTTCCGTTACGGCAGGCGCAGGTATGAGGCAAACCTGAAGCGTTATCGGGTTACCCAAGAAACTTTTGGAGGTGTCAAGGATATCAAGGTGGGCTGTATGGAGGGTAACATGATTGACCGGTTTACCGGGCCTTCATTTCAGACAGCTCACCAGGAAGTTAAAGCGGCAGTTGTGACACAGATTCCCGGATTCCTCATGCAGGCAATTGTTTTTGGTGGTGTTGTTGGTGTCCTTCTGTACCTGAAGCAGGTTTATGGGTCCATGGCCGGTGCTCTGCCCGTCTTTTCAGCCTTCGCCTTCGCGGGTTATCGATTAATGCCTGCCCTGCAGCAGGTGTATAGGCATATCACGACAATTCGCTCTAACTCCGCGGCATTGGACGGATTGGTTGCAGAACTGGGTTCACTTAGATCCGTTGGAGCTCAAGAGGTTGCTGATAAAGGCGAGCGCTTCGGCGCAGTGGAAAAAGCCATTGAATTGAAGAATATCCACTATAAGTACCCAGCAGCAGATGAAGAAGCCTTGCAAGGCGTTTCCCTCCGAATCGGCGCAAAGCAGCGAATAGGCCTGGTCGGCGCCAGTGGCTCCGGCAAGACCACCACCGTGGATATTATACTGGGCCTGCTGAAACCATCCTCTGGCAGTATGTTGGTGGATGGTACTGTAATCACTGATGACAATGTCCGCTCCTGGCAACGAGCCATTGGATATGTGCCACAGCATATCTTTCTGGCTGATGAGACTATCGCCGCCAATATCGCCTTTGGTATGAAGCCTGGCGATATCGATATGGATGCAGTCATTCGCGCCGCGAAAATAGCAAACCTGCACGAATTCATTCTGTCAGAGCTGCCAAACGGCTATGAAACTGAAGTTGGCGAACGGGGCGTAAGGCTGTCCGGCGGCCAGCGCCAGCGTATCGGCATTGCCAGGGCTCTGTACCACGATCCCGATGTTCTGGTTTTGGACGAGGCCACCAGTGCCCTGGACAATCAGACTGAACATGCCGTGATGCAGGCGGTGGAGAACCTTGGGCATCAGAAAACCATTATTCTGATTGCCCACCGGCTGTCCACCGTCAGAAGCTGCGACACAATCTATATGTTGTCCCACGGCAAGGTTGTGGGCCAAGGGCCGTTCGACGAGCTGATTCGCAACAATGCCGAATTCAGCGCCATGGCCGCCCACGATACCGACCCGGCCTGATCAGCCGTAGCGTACACGCAGCAGAAAGGCCCCGATCCGCCTCCGGATTCCGCCCCGGGCCAGCAGGTTGGACAGGCCCCCCGCAAAGCTCCACACAGGGGTTGGTTTAAGGGTGGGGCACTGCAGCCAGTCTTCGGCGTAGGGGTGGTCGGTGCGGTCCCGGTTCAGCAGTTCATCTACTTTGTGGCCCGGCATGATGTCAAAGGGATAGAAGCCGCAGCCGCCCACCGCTTCCACAATCTGAAGGGGAATGTTTCTCTTTTTCCCGCGATGGGAAATCGGGTAGGGAAGCCACATCATGAAGGGCCGGGCAGAAATGCCCATTTGTATTCCCTGCTTCTGGGCAAACTCGTTATTGGCATACTCGCCCTGCTGAAGATCGCCAAACAACTGCGAGAAGCGCTCCACATCAAAAAGCCCCACCGCAGAATAACCTGAAAAACCCGGGTAGTCAGATGGCCGAAGGTAGGCCTCACCGCTGGCATCCAGCCGGGCAAGCTGCTGGTCGCGGTCCCTGAAGAAACGCTTCATAAAGCAGGTGTGCAGTTCTGCGGCATTCGGGTTGGCTTTAAAGAAAGCGCTGGCGGCGGCAAGGTCCGCATCCATAACAGGGCGGACCAGTTGCATGTCGTCCTGCAGAAACAGGGCGTATTGCTTGCCCTTTGCCACCGCATCCTGGAATGCAAAGCGCATGTTATTGTAGAGGCCACCAGTTTTGTGTTCAGAGATGCTGGCCTTGCCCGCAGTGACAATCCTGAAGTCTTTTTTGAACCTTTCCAGAACCTCTTGGGTGTGCGGGTCGTCGCTCTGGTCGTCTATTACGGTGACCGGTGCCTGAATATCGCAGGCAAGAAGGGAATTCAGGCAGTTCTCAAGAAACACTCCCCGGTTAAAAGAGAAAACATAAACCGTGAGATCGCCGGTGGTTCCGGCCGGTGAAATTTTATCCATTTTCAGAGCCTGTTTAGCCTTTTATCCTGTTGTATCATTGCCGGGCTTTATGATGTTCGTGTTCATACCTGAATGCGGTGAGAATAACACACTATTTTGATAGACTTCGCCAAATGGATTGGTGCCGCCTGACGACTCTAAAGGGCATAAACAGGATCCAGGGAACGATCATGCAACCAAGGGTTTCGGTAATCACACCTGCTTACAACCGAAGGGATCTGATGCCCGCCACGCTCGATTCAGTGCTGGGCCAGACTTTTCCGGATTTTGAGTACCTGATTGTTGACGATGGCTCAACAGATGGCACCTTTGAATGGCTGAAAGCCATTTCAGACCCAAGGGTGACGGTGCTGAACCATGAAAACAGGGCTAACCATGGCCAGGCTGCCTCCATCAACCTGGGGTTGTCCCGGGCGAGGGGGGATTACCTGGTAATTCTGGACAGCGACGACCTGCTGGCCCCCGAAGCTTTGGAAATGCACCTGGCCTGTCTGGATAGGCATGATTCCCTGGGAATGGTTTACGGCCAGGGATATGCCATTGATGTCCACGGTAATCGGCTTTACCCCCTGTTCAGTGACGATCACCAGGAAGAGGGTGTGCCAGACAACCTGCTGCTGGACTGTTATGTGGTGTCCCCCGGGCTTTGCATGTTCCGCCGAAGCATAGTGGGTGCTGCCGGCCCGCTGGAGGTCAGTTTCCGGGCGGCGCAGGATCACGATTTCCTTCTCCGTGTGGTGGAAAAGGCCCCATTCGCCTATTCCGGCGCACTTTGCTTCTATTATCGCAAGCACGATGGCAGCATCAGCACCAACGGCCAGTTGGCCAGGTGGCAGAACGGCTTTGAAATACTCCGGCGGGCCGCAAGCCGTTACCCCTACCGCAATGCCACACTCAGAAAGCGCAAGGCGGTATTGTGCTTCCGCCTGGGGGCAACCCTGTTCGGCCAGGGCCACCGGCTGCGGGCGCTGGGTTATCTGGCAAAGTCTGGCCTGCTTGATCCGGCCCGGGCTGTGGCAGTGGTTTTTGGCAGAGAGGCCATCCGCTGATGCCTGAAGCTGTTACCAGGGTTCTGTTTGTCATCGATTATTACCGGGACCCACACGCCGGTACCGAAGGGCAGTTGTTCCGCCTTGTTCAGGGGCTGGACCGGAATAAATTCGAGCCTCACCTTCTGGTATTTGAAGAATCCCCCTGGCTGAAAGACAACGGTTTTCCCTGTGACTGGTCGGTTCTGGGGCACCGTTCCCTGCGTTCACCCGCTACGTGGGCCGCGCTTTTCGGTAAAGCTCGCCGCTTCAGAAAACAGGGGTTCAGACTGGCCCACGTATTTTTCAATGACCCGTCCGTGATCTGCCCGCCTGTATTCCGGTTGTGCGGCATAAAAACCCTGCTGTCCCGGCGGGATATGGGTTACTGGTACACGCCGGGCCTGAAAAGGGTGCTGCGGGTAACTGGCTGGTTTGCGGCCGGTGTTGTCGCCAACAGCCAGGCTGTCCGGGATATTACGGTTCAGGCGGAAGGTTTTTCAGTCGACGAGGTGCATGTTATCTATAACGGGTATGAGGAAACAGGTGGGGGGCTGCCAGCGACTGACAAGGCGGAGCTGGTTGGTGAGGAGTCCCGGAACGATTTGAAAATTATGGTTCTGGTGGCAAACCTTCGCCCTATCAAGCGCATTGAAGATGCTATTGAAGGCCTTGCCATGCTCAGCACCAGCCACCCGGCACTGAACCTTGTAGTGATTGGCTCCGGCGACCCGGCATCGCTGACGGCGCTGGCCAGCCAGAAAGGGGTAGCATCCAAGGTGCATTTCCCCGGTGCCCGGAACGATGTGAACCAGTGTCTGGCCAGCGCTGATGTGGGTATACTGTGCTCGGAGTCGGAGGGTTTCTCCAATGCACTGGTTGAATATATGAAAGCAGGCCTTGCGGTTGTATGCAGCGCCGTCGGGGGCAACCCCGAGGCGGTCAGCCATGGTGTTAATGGCCTGCTGTATCACGTGGGTGATGTAAACGCATTTGCCACCTGCGTTCAAAGCCTGCTGGACGATCCCGGCTATGCCAGGGCAATGGCCGAACAGGCCCAGCAGGACGCCCGGGAACGCTTCAGCCTTCAGGCCATGGTTCAGAGCCATCAGTCACTTTACAGCCAGGTGAACGGTTTATGAGTCTGGCATCGAAACTTGTTCGCAAAGCCGGGGATCTGGGCCTGTATCAGTTTGCCCGGCTGCTGACGGCCAACACGCCCAGGATTCTGATGTATCACCGGTTCGCTGCGGAAGCTGAGCCTGGCTATGTATCCCGTGAACGCTTCCGGGAACAGGTGGCCTACATCAAAAAGTATTACCACCCGATGACACTTCAGGACCTGTCCACCTGCCTGTTCGACACCGGCAAGGTGCCACGGTATGCCATAGTGATTACCGTTGATGATGGTTACCGGGACTTCCACGACGTTGCCTGGCCAGTACTTAAAGAATTGGATGTGCCCGCGACCCTGTTTGTGACCACGGGCTTTGTGGACGGCAGGCTCTGGCTTTGGCCGGACCAGATTAGCTGGTTGTTTGCGCAGCTTGAAGGGCCCAACACGGCATTCAAGTACAGAGATTTTGAGTTGGCAGAAGGGGAAGTGGGCCGGAACCCAGGGAAAACCTGGCAACGGGTGATTGACCGCCTGTTGTCGGTTCCGGATGCGGAAAAGCATGAATTCATAGCGGCCCTTGCCAGCACCTGGCAAACGCCAGTTCCTGCGACGCCCCCCCCGGCTTATGCGCCCTGTTCCTGGGACCAGCTTGTGGATATGCAGAATCAGGGCATTGAAATTGGCGGGCACACCGTAACCCATCCGACCCTGGGGCAGGTCAGCCGCGAGCAGGCAGTTGCCGAAGTGGCCGGGTGTAAAGCGATGCTCGCTGACAACCTGCCCCAAAACCCCAGAACCTTCTGTTACCCCAATGGTATGCCCTCTGATTTTTCAACGGAGCTGATGAAAGTGGTTGAGGAAACGGGGTTTGACTGTGCCGTTGCTGCTTTCGCGGACAATGCTGCAATGAAACACCGTTATGCCTTGCGCAGGCACTCTGGCGCACAGGACTGGTTTCAGTTTCACAAGGCGGTGTCCGGTGTGGAATACCTGGGGCAGGTGTTTCGTGGAAATGCGGCGGAGCATCGGTGATGAATTCCGTAAGCAAGCAGGCTGCCGACTCCGTGCAACGCCTTGGTAACGGAGCCCTGTCGCGCTCACCTGGGGTAACGGACGGGGTTTTCTGGGTATACCTGTATTTTCTGGTGGATTTTTTCCTGCATCTGTCCCAGCGGATACCAGGATATGGTGTTTTGCGGCCCACGCTACTTCTGGTGGCGCTGATCAGTGGCCTGCTCTTCCTTCAGAAAGACCGCATAAAAGACCGCACCAATGACCCGATATTCAAGGCGATTCTGGTGCTTCTTGGTTACATGATTGTTTCCTGGCCTCTTGTGGAATACCAGGGGAGTGTAATCAGACATAACCTGCCGGAATTTGTGAAAGCTATAGTGTTTGTGTTCTTCACAGCACTGATTGTTGACACGAAACATCGGTTGAAGCTCTTTCTGCTGGTTTTTGTGAGTTGCCAGGTGATTCGCGTACTTGAACCCCTGTACATGAACCTGACGCAGGATTACTGGGGGAGTGCAACTCACCTGGGGGGAGGCGAGTTCGCAAATCGTCTTTCGGGTGCGCCTTCGGATGTCATAAATCCAAATGAACTCGGCTTTGTCATTGCTACGGCGGCGCCATTTCTGCATTACCTGCTTTTCACCGGGCGCTGGAAAGCCAAGCTTCTATACCTTGCCCTTGCTCCCTGCCTCTTGTATGCCATGATACTGACCATGTCCCGGGGCGGCATTCTGGCTCTCGCCGTGGTGGGCTGGTTTATTTTTAAGGAATCCAGGCACAAGCTGGTTTTGATTCTGGTCGCCATAGGAATTGGTATGGGCGGCTGGAGTATAATGAACCCCGTGCAGAAAGACAGGTATCTGTCGATTTTTGTTGACGATGCAAAAGGATCGTCCTCAGCATCCGGGCGGATAGGCGGTATTATCGGGGAGTTCAAGTTGGGCTTAAATCGCCCTGTCGTGGGCCATGGTGTTGGTACTACCCCGGAGGTAAAGGCAAATAATGGGTGGGGTCCCCAGGCTAGCCACAATATGTACGGTGAGCTACTTATAGAGATAGGCATTGTCGGTTTTGCGCTTTTCATAAGGTATATCATTCAGATTTACCGACGATTTATGAAAAACCGGGAGATTATAAAAGATCTGGAAAATAATCCGGACAATGCCTTCTACCACAACCTGAACAAGGCGCTGATTGCCGTTTTCTGGATGTATGCCGTGTATAGCCTGAACTATTGGGGGCTATCCCAGTACTACTGGTACCTGTTCGGCGGCATGGCCATCGCCTTTGGCCATGTACTTAGCCATGAGATCTCAGAAGTAAAGACAGACCCGGCTGATAAAGAAAAGGCGGAACCCAAGTACAGCCTTGCCTGGAGTGTTCGCAACCGAGCCGGTTAGTTTTAGCTGATGGCTAGAAATACAAAGTCAGAAGGACAGTTGTTTAGATGAAGGATCTTAAACAGGTACTGGTTTTTGCCCGGCACCCCTCTGGGGGTATAAGAACATACTTCAGATATGTTTACGGCAACACTGCCATGCAGGGGGCTCAACTGACTTTTATCGCCCCGGCAAGCGAACAGCTTGATGAGGTGCTTTCCGGCTTGCCTAACATTTCCAGTTGTATAAACACGGAAGAATCAACATCCTCCCTCGCCAGATCACTGCTGAAGGCGCTTTTCACCCATAAGTTTGACCTTATTCACTCCCACGGCTTTACCGCAGGCATGCTTGCAGCGTTGCCAGCCCTCCTGTTTCGTATTCCGCATATCATAACCACACATGATGTGCTGCTGGAACCACAATTCAGCGGCCTGAAAGGTCGCCTGCGGAAATGGGTGGTTGGCAGTCTTTTGCGCCTGGCTACTGTCATTAACCCCGTAGGCAGGGATGCAGGGCAGAATCTTGTGGAAACCTATCCGTTCCTTGATAGGCCCGGCAAGGTTGAGGAAATCCAGAATGGCATTGATATCGACCACTTTCACGTAGACCGGGCTCGTAACCTGCGGCAGGAAGCAGAACTGCCCGACGGTAGTTTTCTTCTGGGCTTTTTCGGTCGCTTCATGGCACAGAAAGGCTTCAGGACCCTGGTTGATTCGGTGGAGCTATGGAATCGGCAGCACCCTGAAGATACCGTTACTGTAGCCTGTTTTGGCTGGGGCGGTTTTATACGGGAAGAGCAGGCTGATTTGAAAGAACGTGGGCTGGCGCAGTTTTTCAGGTTTTTTCCGAATACCAACGATATGCCGGCGGCACTGAGGGGGGTGGACGCCGTTGTAATGCCATCCCGCTGGGAGGCCTGCCCGCTGCTGCCCATGGAGGCCTTTGTTGCCGGCGTGCCTGTGATTGCCACCCGATGCATCGGGCTTGCGGAGGTTACCGAAAGTACACCCGCTGTCAGTTTTGAGGTTGGCAGCGCGGAAAGCCTGGTTGGGGCACTGGCTTATTTTCGGGAGCAGCAACCAGAGATCAACAGGGCAGTGCAGGGATACAGGGTGGAGGCAGCCCGGCGTTTTGATGTTCAGTCAACCGCCGAGAAGCTACAGGCTCTGATGGACTCGATCATCCCGCCGAACCGGCGGCAGCGGCAGGGTGCTGAAACAGAATGACAGCTTCAACCCGGCTCTCAATCATTATTCCCCACAAGGATTCCTGGAATTCGCTCTCAGCGCTGCTCGATACCATTCCCCCGGCAGATGACCAGGAGATTATTCTGGTTGATGACCGAAGCGCAACACCAGCAAAAGGCGATGGGCTGAACCACCCGAACCTTGTGTTCGTGAATAACGACCGGCAGGCTATAGGCGCGGGTTCGGCGCGTAACTATGGCTTGCAGCATGCGACCGGTGATTGGCTTCTGTTCGCGGATTCTGATGATACATTTGTACCTGGCGCATTTGACGCTGTGCGCAAACAGATGAATTCTGATTGCGATATCGTTTTTTTCAGGCCTACCAGTGTCAATGAAGATAACGGACAGCCGTCCAACCGGCATACCGCATACGCTGCACTGGTTGAGGATTTCTGCAGCCAGCCTTCCCAGTGGATACGTTTCCGTTTTCATCCGCCCTGGAGCAAGCTGATTCGCCGCAAGCTTGTCACTGACAACGGAATTCAGTTTGATGAAACTCTAGTGGCGAATGATCTGATTTTTTCGCTGAAAACCGGCATACACGCCAAAAATATCAAGGCAGTCCCGGAAACGATTTATTGTGTGACCAATAACGCAAGTGGGGGTTTGAGCAACCAGAAAAACCGGGAATTTTTTGATATACGCTTCAATAACCATATTCGGTATAACCGGATTTTGAAAGATAACGGTTTCCGGAAATATCAGATGTCCATGCTATCCATGCATAGAAAGGCACTGAATCTGGGCGTTTCAAAATTTATTTCAAGCATCATGAAGGCGATTGTTTACCGACAGCCTTTTCTTAATTCGGGTGATTTTGCCAAGTGGGATAGAAACCAGCGAGTGAAGCGCCGGCGGATTTGCGAGTAAATCGCGCGGTAAGATTCTGAGGACATGAGCTCTGCCCTGTTAAGGCGGCTTAAAAAATGGAAATAATACCCATCGCGGAGATTGAAAGTGTGTGGTTTTAGTGGGTTTGCTAACTGGGCTTTTTCCGGAGCCACTGCTGATCCGGTTTGTAGGGCTATGTCCGATTCGCTTGAACACCGAGGCCCGGACGCAGATGGTTTTTGGCAGGATTCTGAAGCAGGCATTGCTCTCGTCCATCGCCGCCTGGCCATTCAGGACCTCTCTCCGTTGGGTGCCCAGCCTATGGTTTCTGCTTCTGGCCGGCTCGTAATTGCCTTCAACGGTGAAATCTACAATTTTGAAACAATTCAAAGCGAACTGATAAGCCTGGGCCATAGCTTCCGGGGCCACTCCGATACGGAAGTGATGCTGGCGGCGTTTGAACAGTGGGGTCTTCAGGTGTCTCTGGAAAAATTCGCCGGAATGTTTGCGTTCGCACTTGTGGATCGTGAAGAAGGCGTTCTCCATCTGGCGCGGGACCGGATGGGTGAAAAACCCCTCTACTATGGCTGGCAACAGGGCACCCTGTTGTTCGGGTCTGAGCTTAAGGCGCTGCGGCAGCACCCGGACTGGGTCGGGGAGATTGACAGGTCGGTTCTGCCATTGTTGCTTCGCCACAACCTTATTCCGGCCCCGCATTCCATCTATCAGGGTATCTGCAAACTGGTGCCTGCTTCCTATGTGTCTTTCAGGCTGGAAAGTCTGCAGCCGGGCGTGATGCCAGAGCCACAGCGCTACTGGCAGCTTGAAGCACAGTTTGCCGAGGGCCCCGGCCAGACGCTGGAAGGCGCGGCCAATGAACTTGAAAAGCTTCTGACAGAAGTGATTTCTGAGCAGATGATTTCCGATGTTCCCCTGGGGGCTTTCCTGTCTGGGGGAATTGATTCATCAACCATTGTGGCCCTGATGCAGAAACAGGCCAATACGCCGGTGAAATCTTTCAGCATCGGGTTCAAAGAGGCGGGCTTTAATGAAGCCGAGCATGCCGCTGCCGTGGCCAGACACCTTGGAACCGAGCATACCGAACTGTATGTGAGCGAGCAGGATGCGCTGGATGTGATCCCCAAGTTGCCACAGATGTACTGCGAGCCTTTTGCTGATTCTTCCCAGATCCCTACTTATCTGGTGAGTAAAATGACAAAGCAGAAGGTGACGGTAGCCCTTTCCGGCGATGGCGGCGACGAGCTTTTTTGCGGATATACCCGTTATCCGGCCATGGTGTCTGCTTGGCATGGCCGGAAAGCCCCGAAGGCCCGCCTGAAAAGCGCGCTTTCCCGCTTGCCGGAAGCACCCATGGCGGCGCTGATCAAGGCGGCTGTGCCATCCCAGCGCGGGCGATCCATAGCGGCCATAAAACAGCGACTGGCGTTTACCCGTGCGGTATCCGGTGCAGATTCATTATCGGAATATTATCGCCAGAGGGTGTCTTACTGGCCGTTTCCGGAGCAGTTACTGGGTTCGGTACAGGAGGCGCCCTACGGACTGACTGCGCCGTTGCCGGATCGCATTGCGCCGGAATCCCTGAAAACGCTTATGTGGCGTGACCTGAACTGGTATCTGCCGGATGATATTCTGGTAAAAGTAGACAGGGCCGCCATGGCCTGCAGCCTGGAAACCAGGGTACCGTTATTGGACCACCGAGTTGTTTCCTTTGCGTTGGGGCTGCCGGCATCCTTGAATATTCAGGATGGCGTTGGCAAGCAGGTGCTGCGGTCGGTGTTGTATCGCCATGTACCCCGGGAGCTGATTGACCGGCCCAAGCAGGGTTTTGCGGTGCCCATTGCCCAGTGGCTGCGGGGAGCCTTGCGGGACTGGGCAGAGGGACTGCTGGATTATAAAAGCCTTACCGAGCAGGGGTACTGGAATTCCGACGCTGTGCGGTGGTTCTGGAATGAGCACCTGTCCGGGCGTGAGGACTACAGCTTTGAGCTCTGGGGGATTCTTATGTTTCAGGCGTGGCTTGATTCATGAGGCACTTTTGGGCGTCAGGAATTCATGGGAATGACTGAACAACATAAGGTGCTCGTACGCCAGGTTCTGTTTTATGGGGCAGTTGGTGGCATAGGAACGCTGGGGCACTACGCATTGTTGGCGGCACTTGTGGAGTTTTTTGACGTAAGGCCTGTGCTTGCGTCTAGTCTTGGCTTTATTTTGGGTGCCATTATCAACCATGAACTTAACCGGTTGCTGGTCTTTCCGGCGACAACCAATAATCGTTGGATAACGCTTTGGCGATTCATGATCATTGCAGCGCTGGGCTTCGTGGTTAACCTGGGGGTTATGACCTGGCTGACGGTTTATGGTGAGCTTCACTATTTTGTAGCTCAGATCATGGCCACTGGCATGGTTTTTGTAAGTACGTTCATTCTTAATAAGATCTGGACTTTTAACGCCTAGAACGAAAAGGAACGAAATGTGAGGGGAATTGACCAGCTAGCCGTAATAGTGCCCGTCTACAATGAAGATAGTGTTCTAGACGTTTTTTATGAGCGTACCTCTGCGATTCTGGACGGGTTAGCAGATCTGGATACCAGGATCGTATTTGTAAATGACGGTAGTGCGGATCAGTCACTTGAGATTCTGAAAAGGCTGGCCGGGGAAGATGACCGCGTTGGCTACATAAACCTGTCCCGTAATTTTGGGAAGGAAGCGGCGATGTCTGCGGCGCTCGATGCGGTAGATGCGGATGCTGTAATTATTATCGACGCTGATTTACAGGACCCCCCGGAGCTGATTCCGGATATGGTGAAGTTATGGCGGGAGGGCGGTTACGACAATATCTATGGGCAACGAACCGAGCGCCATGGCGAAAGCCTGATGAAGAGGGTGACTGCCCATTATTTCTATCGTTTTATGGGTGGGCTTGGACGGGTTACGATCCCCAGGGATACGGGGGATTTCAGGCTTCTGAGCAGAAGAGCCGTGCTGGCTTTGCGCAAACTGCCCGAACATAACCGCTTCATGAAAGGCCTGTTTGCCTGGATTGGGTATCGCCAGAAAGCCATGCCTTACTCGAGGGATTCACGCTTCGCGGGTGACACCAAGTTTAATTACTGGAAGCTATGGAACTTCGCCCTGGACGGCATAACCTCATTTACCACACTGCCATTGAAATTAGCGACCTATCTGGGTGCGATGGTCGCAGTTTTCGCGTTCATCTATGGCTTCTTCATTGTAATCCGCACGCTTCTTTACGGTGACCCGGTGGCGGGTTTTCCAACGTTGATGACCGTTATTCTCTTTCTGGGCGGTGTTCAGCTTCTGTTCCTGGGGATACTGGGTGAATACCTGGGCCGGATGTTTGATGAAACCAAGGGGCGCCCTCTTTATCTGATTGATGAAGAGTATCAGGTGCGTTCGCCAAAGGCTCAGAGTATGGAGATTCTGACCGCAGAAAAGGAAGGCTCTCATGTATGAGCTTAATACCGGGCCCCGGCACCAATACATCGGTTGGGCGCTGGTACTCTTTGCGCTGGCATCTGCTTATTATAATGGCTGGCTTGTCAGCCTTGAACGTGGAGTCTGGTTCGACGAGGCGCTGACGGCCTTTTTTGTCGAGCAGTCCTGGGACGGCCTTTTCAAGCTTATCAGCGAGTTTGAGGCCAATATGTCTTTTTATTATATCTCGTTAAAATTGTGGGCTGGGCTATTCCCATCTGAGATTGGCCTCAGGTTTTTCTCGTTTCTAGCATACCTCGGCACAGGCGCGATTTTTGTGCTTGCGATAAGGCGTATTGTTGGCCTTTGGACAGGCATTGTTTTTCTCGCCCTTTTTTTGGGGCATTTCTTTCTGATCCGATATGGCGTGGAAGTTCGCGGTTATGCTTTCGCTGGTCTGTTCCTAGCCGGTTTATGGTATTGCCTGCTTCGCGCTGCAACGGATGGCGGCGGGCGCTGGTGGGTTGCGTATGCACTAATCGGGCTATTTGCCGTACACTCCCATTTTTTCGTGAGCCTCGGCATTTTCGGCATGGGGATCATAGCGTTACTGCTTCGCACGCCTGCTTTCTCAATTCGTTACTGGTTTTTCTCACATGCGGCGATCGCGCTATCGTTTGTACCGATTCTTTTATTTGTCGTGTTCAAGGAGAGCGGTCAGCTCGCTTGGCAGGAGCCGCCAGATCTTCGCGCGCTGCTTGATACGGCATTTATGTATGCGGGTGCCGCGCCTCCAGCCCCTGACTGGGTGCGACGCTCATTACTTCTCTTTTTTGCAGTCTTGTGTGGGGTGGGTTTGTTGGCCGGGACTCGTTTTTATGCCAGTGACTTCCGGCGCATGAGTACTGAGTTAACATTGGCTAAAGCCTCGTTAATTGCTGTTGCCGCCCTGCCAGTAATACTCGCCTTTGTAATGTCCCAAGTGGAGCCGGCTTTTTCCTGGCGCTTTTTTATTCCATTTGTGCCCTTCTTTCTGGTTCTGGTTGCTTTAGGTATTGGCAGTCTGGGTCGCACCCGCTCTTTGTTGGTTTTCACAGTACTGCTGGGTTTGATGACCACCTCGGCTGTTTCATATTCTGATCGTTCGGACTTTTCATGGTCAGCGCAGGTTGGAAACATGTTTGACGACTGCAATGGCGCTGAGGGTGTTCTGTTCATGACTCCAAATGCCCAGTCGGTTTTCCGTTTTTATGAAACACGATCACGAGAGGCCGACTCATGTAACTGGACCATTTACCCCTATCAAATGACACCGGATAACTACACGAGCAGCCCTGAGATATACCCTGAAGAGCTCACAGGTTTGAGAGATCTTGAGGCACTCTGGATTTATGAAAGCCATTTAGGTGAAGATGAAGCTGGAATCTACCAGAGCTATATGAATGAGATTGAGACGGAATTCCGGGCCTGTTCATTGGTTATAAGGAACGAAGGGCTTACCCTCTTGCGTTGCGTAAGATCTTGAAGTTCGGGATAAATAAAGGGACTTGATTAATGCGGGAGATGATCTTCACATGGCTGGACAGGCTCGGAGTATTCCGGCTGTCACGGCACTTTTTCAGAAATCAGTTGCTGATCCTCTGCTACCACGGGATTTCTGTTCAGGATGAGCATGAGTGGTGGCCCGGAGTATTTATGACCGAGAGTCGCTTCAAGCGGCGGTTATCCTTGCTCAGGTCCAGAGGCTATAACGTGCTTGGTTTGGCTGAGGCTTTAGACAGGCTCTACAACGGCAGTCTGCCAGCCAGAGCTGTTGTGATAACGGCTGACGATGGCTACCTTAACTCGCCTCAGACGCTGGTAAAAGCCTGCGCGGATTTTGACTTTCCTTTAACCATCTACGTCACATCCTATTATTCTGAAAAACAGGCGCCGATTTTTAATGTGATGGTTCAGTATCTGTTCTGGAAGACTGATAAACAGGAGCTTCATGGAGACTTTCAGGCAATCGGTATGCCTGACTCCGAAAGTCTTGACCTATCCACTGTAGAAAAACGCCACGCTCTGGCGAGAAGTGTGGTCAGTTACGGGCGTGAGTGTAATGAGGATCGACAAAGACAGGATATTCTCAAGAGCCTGTGTGAATTACTGGGGCTTGACTATCACGCCATGGTGTCATCCGGCATGTTCAGAATAATGGATGCTGAGACAATCAAAGAGTTGGCAGACAGAGGGGTCGATATTCAGCTACATACCCATCGACACAGGTTTCCAGCCGAAAAGGTATCTGTATATCGTGAGATTGAGCAGAACAGGCAATATCTGGAACCTCTGACAGGCAAGGTTTTGTCGCATTTCTGCTATCCGAGCGGTTTGTGGGATTCGACCCATCTACCCTGGCTGCAGGAGTTGAATATAGAGTCCGCTACTACCTGTCAGTTGGGCTTTGTCTCAGCTCAATCGAATAAGCTGTGCCTGAACCGATACCTCGACAAGCAGGATATTACTGATGGTGAATTTCTGGCCGAGATTTCCGGTTTTTTGAGTATCGCAAGAAGAGTGCGAAAAAGGATTCGATCCTTAGGGGTTGAACAAGGAACAGCTCAGTAAATACGCCTTAAATGCTGCAGAGAAGGACTCCCGTCATGGCAAAGAACTCTCCTCCGGTCCAGGTAACAGTATACGCGGATTCCAATGGAACCCATCTGCACCAGATTTTTACCGGCCTCGATCTACTGGAGAGAAGTGGCGAAATAAATTTGAAATTGCGACCGGTTAGCAGATATACGCAGGGACGGCCAAATCGCCAGTTTCTGGCATTGAAAGCGCAGGTTGGCCCGAGTGGTAGAGTTGCTATATTTGACATGCAGGACGCAGGTGATATTGGTTTGCCTGAATCTCTGGATAAGTGTGACTTATATTATAAGAGAAGTTATAACGAAAACTTTCATGAAAATCTTAATGACGATCAGCGTTCTAAAATTCGCCCTTTTGGATTTAACTATCAGGTTGCTCGAAAAAACAGGTGGCTTTTAATTAATAGATTATTAATGGAATTTGTGGCAAGACCTTTTAATCCATTTAAATCAAAAAATAATTTCCATCTTCATAATGTAAAGGAACTTATAGATCTTAATTTTAGTCAAAGAAAAAAAATAATGCCGGACCACAAAGAGCTACGGCCCGAGGTTTCAGATAAAAAGTATTCCGTTTTATTTATTTGTAGACTGTGGGATCCTGAAGGCCTCTCTGAGGAAAACAGGGAAGATGCAAGAAAAGTTAATGAGTCAAGAATAGAAATAATAAGGGATCTTGGGGCACGGCTTGGGGATCGCTTTCTGGGTGGTATCCAGAGAACCCAGTATGCGGAAAAGCAGGTGCCTGACTTGATAATAAAAGATAAAAAGTTTACGTCTCGGGATAACTATCTGAAACTGGTTCGTCAATCAGAAATTGTCATTTCGTCCAGCGGTCTTCTTGGTTCAACAGGTTGGAAGTTCGGAGAGTATGTGGCTCTTGGGAAAGCGATAATATCAGAACCTCTCCAAAGTGAAGTTCCAGGTGGCTTTAATGTCGGTACGCACTATCTGGAATTCCATACTCCGAGCCAGTGCGTTAAGATTGTTGATCAGTTGCTTGGGGATGGGGAATTACGTCAGAAGCTGGAAGATAACGTATCAAAGTATTTTTGGGAGTATCTTGAGCCGGAAAATCTCATGAGAGATATTATCAACGAACTGATTGGGCCTGTAAAAGTCAAATGAGCGCTGCGGTTCCGTGAAAAAAGAGTGTGAGCAATGAAGGATGCGATCTCTACTTAGCTGTAGCAATTTAGCATGCTCTGTTTTGCCCTGTCTTGTCCCGGAAAGCTGAGAATAATAGGCAGTATCTGGACAAGCAGGCGATCAGTGATTCTCAGTGCATGGCTGAAATATCCGGGGTTCTGAGTTTCATTAAGCGTTTGGGGGCAAGGGTTTGGGCTTTAAGGCGATAAGTGACGAAGAGTTTTATTTGCTTAAGGAGGTGCTCGGGGTTGATCCGCCATCACATGAAGTTGAGGCAGAGATTGCTCGCGCCTTTGATATTGCAACTGGCCTTCACTCACGCTGCGGTTATAGTAAGGTTGGCAAACTTAAGCCATTTTTTCTTGAGCTGGTCGCTGAAAAAGGTGAGCTCCACAGTGAGTTTGTTGCGCGTAGCCTGCTAGCGGTTTTTTTAAGGGACTCGAACTGGAAACCTGTCTGCCAAGTTCCTGACATTGTAAAGCAGGAGTTTGCCCGTGAGAAAATCCGCATCCGCACTGAATTGTTCTCAGTTTCTGCTGGACACTACCGTCCGCTATCGGACGCTTTTTATAAGGATTTTGCGCTATTGAGAGGCGCTGCCATGCCCGGATTCACCGGAATTGTTGATACCCATACGATACTGTGGCGTCGGCCCCTGATTTTCGGGCCCTTTATACAGAGGGTAAAATTTCTGGATATTCTTCTTACCTGGCCCTTCGGTACTCGTTATTTTTTTCAACACCATGTTCATTCAAGCCTGCTAGAGCGCTTTAATGAATCCGGCAGGCTGAGGATGTATCGTCTGGTGGTAGCGCTGCTGGAAGCAAACGAGAATCACAAAGGGTTTTGTGGCACAAGCTGGTTTTATGATCCGCAGCTGAAAAAAATAAGCCCGAGGTTATCCTACCTTGCGGACTATCCATTGGCTTACGGTGCCCGGAGATTTCATCTCGGGCAGGATCTGACTGGAAGCGCAGTTGCCAGGTCAGCCACGCGGGCCAGGCTGCATGAGCAGGGGAGATACGTGCCCCAGTCATACATGCTGGTCTGGCCCAAAAAGCCGATGGTCAGGCATGTAGAATCTTATTTATCCAATGATGGTGCCCCTTAGATGATGATTTCAGGGTTGAGTTAAGGGAAATAATTTGAATGCAGAAAAATCCTTTGGTTTCTATTGTCACGCCGACCTATAACCGGTCGGATTTTTTACCTGAGGCTATAGAAAGCGTTTTGAGCCAGACCTATGAGAATCTTGAGCTCATAATTGTCGATGATGGCTCAACGGATGATACGCAGGCGCTGGTGGAGTCCTACCAGAAAGATCCGCGTATTCGATATTTTTACCAGTCAAATCAGGGCCAGAGTGCAGCGAGGAACAGGGGAATTGCGGAGTCCAGGGGGGATTTTATCTGCTTTCTGGATTCGGATAACGCCTGGGTACCCCACAAGCTGGAAAGATCTCTTTTGGCGTTTGAGCGCTTCCCTGAAGCCCAGGTAGTTTACGGTGACAACATACTGATTGATGAAAACAGCGTCGAGATTGGCAGAAACAATATGAGACGCCATTCCGGGAAAATTACAGATCGTCTTCTGAATGACAATTTCGTCAGCATGAATACGACCATGACCCGCAGGCAGTGCTTTGACGAGATGGGCGGCTTTAATGAGGCTGACCGGATAGCAGAAGATTATGAACTATGGCTCAGGTTTTCCACGAAATTTGAGTTCCGTTATATCCCGGAATTGCTGGGTTTTTATCGTGAGATGGAGAATCAGATTTCGTCCGACAAACAACAGCGTTTTGAGGGCAATGAGCGGTTGTTGCTGAAATTTTTGGAGCAGTATCCTGATGCTGTCGCGGCAAAACGGCGTCGGAGGGGCCTGAGCCACTTCTACACCAGAAAAGCCCGTTATGAGATTTCGGTTAAGGCATTCGGTGCTGCTTTGTCGGATATCGCCAAAGCAATGAAATACGACCCGTGGTGGCAGGGTCCATGGCGCGCACTGGCAAAAATGGTCTTGAGAAGGTAATGGCCGTCGTCAGCGTAATTACGCCCACCTATAACAGGGCTGAATTTCTGCCTGCGGCAATCTCAAGTGTGTTGGCCCAGACTTACGAGGATTTTGAGCTGATTGTGGTGGATGATGGCTCGGTGGACCATACCCTTAAAGTGATTAAACCTTTTCTTGAGGATAGGCGCGTAAGGTATTTTTTTCAGGAAAACCAGGGGCAGAGCTTTGCCCGCAATTATGCGCTTGCACAGAGCAGCGGAGAGTTTATCGGGTTTCTTGATTCAGATGACCTCTGGTGCCCGGACAAGCTTGAAAAACAGCTCAAGTCATTCAATGCCCACCCAGGCGCAGATATCGTTCACGGTGATGAAGCGCTGATCAATGAACAGGGTAAGGTGATCAGCCGCAAAAACATGAGGCGTTATTCGGGGTGTATTACACGGCAACTACTGGCCGATAATAGCGTCAGCATTACTACGGCGCTGGTCAAGCGCCGGTGCTTTGATGAGATGGGCGGGTTCGATACCTCGGTGGGTGTTGCCGATGATTATGATCTATGGTTGCGCTTTTCCGCACGGTACCGGTTTCATTATGAACCGGGTATTGTCGCTTCCTATCGTGTTATGGAAGCTCAGATTTCATCGGATAAACGCAGGCGTTTTGCGGCTAATGAGATGATCATCAGGAACTTTCTGATGCACTATGGTGACGGGCTTTCGCGGCAGGATAGGCGTTGGGGGCTTTCCCGTTTTTACTGTCGCTCTGCCCGGTATTTCGCCAGCATTGGCGTAAGAGGCAAAGCGGCACGGGCTATTGTTATGGCCTTTGCCAATACGCCTTTGAGTTCTGTTGTCTGGCGGTCCCTCTTCCGGGTATTGGTGCCGCGAAAATGAAGCATTTAGACCATAGCCCTGGCCATACAAACGAGTACCTGCCGCGCTGTGTTCCCTGGCAAAGCCGATATCGCGAAGGTGTGCTTCAGCTTTTCTCGGATGTTACTCATAAAAGGCAGCTGTGGGACTGGCAGTTCCAGTCCAATCCATTTGGCTTTCGTTTCGATTCGGTAGTTCTGGTTGACCGCAAAGACCAGGTAGTTGGTTTCAACGGTGTGATGCCTGTAATGGCTAGCGACAGAGGCGCGGAGCTGCCGGTTCTTTGGAGTTGCGATTTTTTTCTTGCCCCGGCCTGGCGCGGGAAAGGTTTGGGGAGCGAAATCAAACACGAACTGCACAAGAAAGCTCCTGTCATTATGGCCTTTGGTATCAGTGACAGGGCCAGTGAAGTCCTCAAGCATCTTGGCTGGGTGCAGGATATCTCTGTGGAAAGCTACCGGATGATTAGAAAGGTTGGAGGTTGGCGCAGTTGGGCGTTTATGGCGCTGCAATTGGCGAACCGAGTTGCGCGGGGCATACTGTCTTTACGCTGGCTGGCGACTGTGCCAAAGGACCTGCACCTTTCGGTGCGATCCTCGCTCCCTGCCAGGGATACGGTTGATTCCCTTTGGAGGGCATGCGCAGAGAGCTATGAGCGGGTTGTTGTCAGGGATTATCGGTACCTTGACTGGCGTTATCAGAAACATCCACTAGCGCGCTATGCCTTTGTTCGTGCGGAAAGAGCAGGAGAGCTTGAAGGAATTCTTGTGGTAAGGACCCATGGCGAGCAGTTGAGGATTGTGGACTATGTCGGGCCGGGCGACAACCGACAGGTAAAACAGGAATTGATCAACTATGCCGTCAAGTGTTTCCGCCATCAGACCCAGATTTCAGCGGTTACGTCTGATAGTCAGTTTGGCGACTGCCTTCAGGCTTCGGGATTTATCCGGTTACGGAGAAAGCCAGGTTTTTTCCGGTATGAGAAAGAGCCGTCTGACGCAAGATGGTTCATTATGGCCGGTGACTCGGATGGCGAGTTCCTCCAGGCCAGTTCCGATTTTTGTTACCGTGGCGCTTTATGAGTCTGCATTTAAAGCGCTTGTCCGAGGCTGACTTCAGTTCTATGGCCTACGAATGGCATGTTTGCGTGGAAAACTCCACTGCCAATCCCGTGTTTCTTGGCTGGCCCTGGTTGTATAGCTGGTGGGAAGTGTGGTCGCAGGTCCTTGGGCTTGAGCTTGTGCTGATCGCTGTCTACGACGAAGAGGGTGCATTGATTGGACTGGGCCCTTTTTATCGACGGGCGATGCTGACCTCTGCCGGGGTTCGTGTCTATCGGCTGTACCTGATTGGTAGTGCATGGCGCCTGGCATCAACGGTGAGGACGGAATATTGCGGGCTTGTTCTGCCTGAGGGTCGTGAAGATGAGGTCAATGATGCAATTCTGAGCGCAGTTGCAAAACTGGAGTGGGACGAGCTCATCTGCAGCGACGTAGTCGGGCGGGATATTGCCCGACTGTCTCCCGCCCTTTGGCCTACCGCTAATAAACCAAGCTTTATAAACAGAATGAATGACAGAGGCGTTCGGGTAAAGACGCAGGGGGCATTCGATGACTGGCTGACGGGCCTGGGTAAAAATACCCGCCTCAAGGCATACAACCGCAGGACTTATCTGCGAGAGCTAGGCGAACTGACTTTTGGTGCTCACGATTCTGAGAACCATGGCGATTTTCTTAAGCGCCTGAACGACTTTCATGTCGTGCGCTGGGGCAAACCAGTATTTGACGAAGATGCCCTGCGGTTCCATCAGCTTTTTATTGATCGGCTTCCCCTTGGTGGCGGCAGGGCAGAACTGACGACATTGAATTTTAATGGGGACTGTGTGTCGGTTCTTTATGATGTGGTAGTCGGGCGTTGGCGAATGAACCTTCAGGCTGGCTTCATCGAAGATTTTGACAGCAAGGTGGCCTTAGGCTTGCTACATCTGGGGTTTGCCGTAGAGTCGGCTTTTAAGGAGGACAGTGTTGATTTTTACGATCTTCTCGCTGGCGGTGGTAAAAAGCACTTCTATAAATCGCACTTCCAGGGTGAACCTGTAGAGTTCTCGACTTTTCAGCTTGTGAGGAACCCGATTATCGGTTTCCTTTACTGGTTACAGGGTATAGCACCTGGGCCGGCTTCAAGATTATTCAACCGAAAGATAGGGCTTTAGTGTTGATGCTTTTTGACTGACTATGGCAAAAACACCTTTTACCGGGCAAAATTCACACTGATACCAAAGAGGGATTTACATTCCTTGGGTTTGGATTTTCACTCGCGTCGAAGCCGCACCCAGTAACAAAAGGAAGTTGAAACATGGCACCCGGCTTAAACCTCTCACGTCTGCCTGTCAGGGCATTGCTGCCTTTTCTGGTTGCTTTGTCGTCGCTGATTCTTCTCATCTTCCCCACACTTGTTGATATTTTTAACCGCTGGCTCAAGTTTGACGAGTCCTATTCCCATGGGCTTTTGTTGCTTGCGGTATCGGTATGGCTGATTTTCAGGACTATCATGCGGAACACGCTTCTAGCGGGTTTCTATCCCTTATGGCTGTTGCCTTTTGTGCTGGCGTTGATTGCCTATGGTCTTGGCGACATATTGCGTCTGGAGGCGCTAAGCCAACTGACTGTCGTTCCGCTTTTACTGGGTCTGCTGGCGATTTTTCTGGGTTGGAGTCAGGTCAGGCTGTTCATTGTTCCTGTTGGGGTTCTGATATTCACGATTCCTTTCTGGGATTACCTTTCCTGGTCGCTCCAGTTAATCACGGTTGAGATCAACCGCCTGTTGTTGGGTCTGTTTGATATCGATTTTGAGGTGCAGGGGGTTTATGTTTACCTTCTTGGGATAGGCGCTTTCGAGGTAGCTAACGGTTGTTCGGGGCTGAGATACCTGCTGGTGGGACAGTCTCTGGCGCTGTTGTACGGCGAGCTGAATTTTCGGCGCCTTAAGTCGCGGGTGATTTTCTTTCTGACGGCTGTGTTTTTCGCTCTGCTTGCCAACTGGATACGGGTTTTTGTGATCATCTACATGGGGCACGAGACCAACATGCAGTCCAGCCTGATTGATGACCACGAGGCTTTTGGATGGTGGGTTTTTGCGGGGACTCTGGTGCCGCTTTTTTATATTGGTTACCGGATGGAAATCGGCCAAGAGGCGGCGGAAGAGGCAGCAGCTCTACCTTTCAAAGGCGGCAGGGCGGCAGTAGCTCGCAATCCCTGGTATGCGGGTGTTGCCGCAGCCGCCTTTCCTCTGCTTGTGCTCTTCTTGCTTCCGTCTGGATCCGGCGAGGTAAGGGCCCAGCCTGATACTCTGAGGATCGATCTGGGTGGTGATCGCTACGCGCCACTGTTTGATGCGCGCCTGAATGGCTGGCGGCCGCAGATTCGCAATCCGGATTTTGTCTATCAACAGACACTGGCGGACAAACACGCCATTGGTGAACAGGGCGGCCTACAGGAACAGCTCTTCGTTGGTGTTTATGGTTACGAATATCAGCGGCATAGGGCGGAGCTGATTCAGTACGTGAACAGGGTCTACCGCAAAGACCAATGGATTGCGAAGGAATTTTTCAGGGTACCTTCCCCGGTGGGCGATAGCCTACAGGGCATGACCTTGCGCAGCTCAACGAGCGAGGCTGAGATACACCTGGCCTACACCTATTATGTTGGGTCCTTATGGGAAACTGATGAGTTGAGGGCCAAGCTATTACAGATTGTCAATCTTCTTGGGCCGAGAACGGATGCATCACTGATCGTGTTTGGCGTTAGTTGCGATGACTGCGATGGTGAAGCTGCGCTGGAGTCGATGGTGGGTGACCTGATGCCGGTGGTGGTTGAGCAGGTGGACAGTTTATTTGTCGAGTGATTCCTGTTGGCGCTGTTGAATTTCCTCCAGAAGCTGCCGAACCCTTTGAACAAACTGCTCGTGGTTGGTTGCTACCCATCGCGCAGCGTTGGCAGTTTTGGTATTCCACTCATCCTGCCCGACTGTTAAAATCCGCTCGATGGTGTCTTCAAGTGCACGGTCAGAGACCAGGTAGCGCTTGCCCAGCCGGCAACGTTTCTCGCTGGAATAGGGCACAAGATATCCCCGCTCTGGTCTGATCAACTCGTTCATGGGCGGTGCATCGGTTGTAATGGCGACGGCACCATTGACCATGGCTTCGATCAGGATTTGTCCAAAACCTTCTGCTTCTGAAGGCATGACCGCAAAGGTGGCTGTTCGCCAGAGTTCTTGCATCTCCTGATTGGTGACCCGACTGAGAGGACGGATATTCCCCGGTATGGGATTGGGTAGCTCAACCTGATCGGCAACGAGGGTCAGGATTGGCCATTCCGGGTGCCTGAGCCAGGACTGGAGCACTGGTGTTGTGCCTTTGAGGGGGCTGGTTCCGGCTACATGAAGAAAGCTTATGTCAACGCCACGGTCCGTGGAAAGATTCGTGTGTTCCGCCTGCTGGGTTGAAAACCCCAGGTAACGGACATCCGGGTGGCGGCCTTCGAAGCTTTTCTCTGCGGTGTGGGTTTTACAGAGCACCTGGTCAATATCCTGCAGGTAGTGCATTCTTTTAAGTTGAAACCACTCTTGGTTTGGGATCAGCAGGTTTGTGCGGTTTGGCCTGATACAGGACGGATGTATGTTTTCCAGGTGGATAATCAGGTCAGCCTTGATGAAGTGGAACCCGAGCCACCGACGGAGTTTTCTTTGAAGGGCATCCAGAGCTTGTACGACCGGCTTGGGAAATGCCCGCGTTTTCAGACGGTGCCATTTCGCTGAAAGCTTCGATATCAGGGGAGATGCGGGTTTCAGGGGCGTGGCAGAGGCCTGGTGGTGAAGTTGCTGAATGACCGATACGAGCAAGTCGGCGTCTTTAGTGAGCCCCCGCCCCGAACGAGTGTAAAAGATTTCAACGCGCACTGTTAATTATGCCTACCACCAAAAAAGAAGACCCCGCCGGGGCAGGGTCTTACTCTAACACATTGGCTGTGTTCCGTTATCAGGCAATTACTTCTTTGCCTTGAAACGCAGGGCCAGGCCGGCGAGGCCGAGGCCGAGCAGAGCCAGGGTACCTGGCTCCGGAACCTTGCTGGCCGTGACCTTGAGAATCAGATCATCATGGTTGTCATCCGGTCCTGCACCGCTATCGTCCAGTAACAGGTAGAATGAATCCATTCCGGCTGAAGCCATGAAGAAGTTGGCGTTGGCCGTACCGTCATTGCCTGCGTTGGTCACGTTACCGGACCCACTGTTTACGGTAAATTTGAAGTCAAGCAGGCCGGCTCCGCCATTCCAGATAGTGCTGTAGGTATCGCCGGCTCCTGAAGACGAGGTATTGAACACTTCCGTGCCGCCAAAGTTGAAAGTATTAATGTAGCCTGCCTCTTTAAACAGATACTCGAAGGTCAGCTTGATCGGATCGGTTCCAACAGCCTCCAGCGAGCCGCCCAAGGTACCTACCGTTCCAACCAGCGGAGCATAGTCGTTGTTGGTAGGAATTACATAGTTATTAACCTCGGCAGAACCAGCCACTTCCTGAATCAGAGCAGCATTAGCAGCAGAAACGGAAAACCCGCCAATGGCAACCGTCGCGACAGCGCTGCAGAGCAGTTTCTTGCGAACATTCATCGTCATTCTCCTTGACTATCTTTCGTGTTGCATCTGGTGATGCAGCGTTTGTCTTCACTGCTTAGACTGCAGTGCTATGGTTAATAAAAGCAATCTTCGGGCCAATTCATAAGTCGCTGAAAACAATAGATATTTAGGCGGAGTCAGAAAAAAGTGTAAAAGATGGTGACGTTTAAGGTCCGTCGGGGCGGGGCGGATGCGTCTACAAGCCCTGTGGGGCATCCTCTAGCCGGATTTTTCGGATGCAGAGGCCCGCAAATACAGGCCCAGCGATGAAACGGAACGGCTTTCGGTCCCCGCCAAAGGCTGTAAAGTAACGTGACACCACTCATAACTTTTCCAGTATTTTCCGTGCCTTATCGGGCTGGTTGTTAGTCTTGTACGCCTCCGCCAGATGCCTTGCGATTTCTTCCGAATCCGGCGCCAGACTGTGTGCTTTTTCAAGCACGGGGATGCTTTCTTCCTGTTGCCCATTATTGAACAGAATCCAGCCGTAGGTGTCCGCAACGGCCGCGTTATCCGGGCTTAGTTCATAGGCTCTGCTGGCCAGGTCGATAGCCCTCTCATCGTTTTTCTCGTGGTACATCCAGGCCAAGTTGTTAAGTGCGATGACGTTATTGGGTGCAATTTCAATAAGCCGGGCATAGGATTCTGACGCTTCGTCGATGTTGCCGCGCTCCTGTTGCAGAATGGCCAGATTGGTCAGCAGTGGCTCGGAGTCGGGGAAGCGCTTCTGGGCCGCTGTCAGGCTTTCCAAGGCTTTTGACTGTTGTCCATCACGGCTCAGTGCCCGGGCGTAGGACATTTCAAGTTCCGGTGTCCTGCGTTTGTCCAGTGCCAGCTGGTACAGATCCGCCGCCTGGGCATGTTCTTCCTCCTGTTCGAAGTGTCGCGCTTCCACGATGAAGGGCGCGGCGGATTCGGGATGGCGCTGTTTGACGTCCCGCAGGATGTCTCTGGCGATTTTGCTGTTGCCTGCTGCAAATTCCAGTGCTGCGGCTTGAAGGCCTATCTGTTCATTGTCTGGAAACAGGACCCGGCCGCGACGGAGAATTTGCATGGCCTCTTCGGTTCGGTTCCGCTGGGTAAGCTGGGTGGCGATACCATGGTAGACGGTGGCGACCAGGCCGGCAGTCGGGGCAGGGGTATTTTCGTCTTCCCGTTCGAGCAGGCCGGCGGTAATTTCGCCGGCTTCCTGTTCGTTTCCGGCGATCAGTGCGGACTCCAGCATGACTAGTCTTGGAGCGATGGCCTCAGGCTGTTCCTTGTGGATGTCCTGCATCAGGGCGGTGAGTTCATCCCGGTCCATGACTGCTGTCAGGCCACGCAGTGCCTGCAGGCTGTTTGGCTGAAGTCTGATTGCTTTGGTGAAATGCGATGCCGCTTGTGCACGGTTTTCCTGGGACAGCGCTAGGTTACCCAGCGCGATCAGGGGTGCCGGGTTTTCAGGCTCCGCTTTTGCGGCTTTTTCAAAGGCACTACGGGCGGTGCCCGGGTTTCCGGACCTTGCCGCAATGTTGCCCAGGGATACCATGGCAGTGATGTTGTCTGGCTGCTCTTTTACCCACTGTTCCGCCACCTGGCGCGCGGCCGCCAAGTCGTTGGCCGATGCGTGGGCCTGGATGGCCATCATGCGGGCGGGGGCCAGGTCCGGGTCGTTTTTAATGGCCGCTTTGGCCTGTTCCAGGGCTTTGCCGGTTTTGCCCTCCTGGATCAGATACCCTGCATATCTGAGGCGAACACTGTTATTGCCGGGGGAAAGCTCAATGGCCCGTTCGATCATCTGTTCGCCGCTTTGCTTATCGCCGCTGGCCAGTGAGGCATATCCGACCAGTGCGAGGGTCTGGGGATCCGAGTCCTGATCTTCGATGCGAGCAAGTACTTCTTTTGCGCCATCGGGGTTGCGCAATTGCAGTCGGGTTGCAGCCAGCAGTTTTTGGGCTTCTTCGGATTCGTTCAGGGCGGCGATGGGCTCCAGCAAGGCTTCGGCTTCTTCGGGTCTGCCCTGGCGGAAGCGGATGATGCCGAGCATCAGTGCCGACTGTTCATGGTTGGGAGCCTGGGCAAGGGTTTCTTCCAGGTATCTGGCGGCTGCGCTCAGGTCGCCTTCGTTGAAGGCTTCCTGGGCGGCAATCAGGTTGCTGCGGATGGTACCAGGGGCGGATTTAGCAAGGATTTCCTCATACACGAAGGCTTCCGACGCCTTGCCCTGCTGGCGTAGTACGTCGATCAGCGCGGACATGGTTTCAAATTTCCGGTACGTCATGATGTCGTACTGGCCGATGGTTTCGAGGGCGTTGATGTAGGCCTGTTCGGCTTCGGTCCAGCGGCCATCGGAATGGGCCAGGCGGGCTTTCCATAGCCAGAGTTCAACATGCTCGGGGTCAATCTCGGTGGCCTGGCGGACAAATTCGGCGCTTTCTTCTTCCTTGCCTTCGCTGATGGCGACTCTGGACAGGCCGATCAGTGGTTCCACAGAACCGGTATTCATGTCCCTGGCCGACTGGTAAGACTGACGGGCTGCGTCTGTTTCGCCCGAGGCGAGAAGGATGTGGCCTTTTAGCAGCGCGGCTTCGGACTGCTGGTTGCGGTCGGCATCCTTAATGGCTTTCAGGGCCTGCAGTGCGTCTTCGTATTCCTGTTGCATCAGGTTGGCTTCGGCCCGGATAAGAACCGCTTCGTTCCGGGTTTTCTGGCCCATGTTGGCGGGGTCGACACTTTCCATCAGGCCGTCGAGCTGTCGTTCTGCATTACGGGCATCCCCCGCAGTCAGCAGGTTGTTGATGATGACCAGGTAGGGTTCGACACGTTCCGGCTGCATTTCAATGGCGCTGCGGGCTTCCAGGGTGCTGGCTTTGAGTTCACCCTGGCGTTGGAAAAAGCGCGATTGGTCGAGGTGACTGATGTACTTGATCTCTTCCGGGGTCATTTCAGGGGCACTCTCGCCGCAGCCAACGACCGCCAGCAAAGTGGCAACTGAAAGAAGGGTGGCACGTACTGCTGACACTAGTTTCATGGCCCTGTTCCTTTTCCCTTTTGGGTCTTGTCTTGGATTCCTTGCCTGTCATTCAGGCACGTTATGATCAAGGGGACGTTTTTATCCGGTACTTGTCTGTGAGGTTATATAGAGTTGGCCGGGTAACGCCAAGCAGGCGAGAAGCCCGCGCCATATTGAATGCGCAGGACTGGAGCGCCTGTAAAATTGCAGCCCGTTCTGCATCTTCCCGCACTTGCCGCAGGTTGAGCTGTTTTTCCGGGCATGTTTCACCGGTTGACAGTTCCAGATCTTCAGCCGTTACCCGTTTACCCTCGGCCATAATTGTGGCTCGCTTGACCTTATTGATCATTTCTCGGACGTTGCCGGGCCACGAGTAATTGCTGATGGCGTTAACGGCATCTTCGCTGAAGGACAGATTCGGTCGGTCCATCTGTTTGCCAAGCGATTTGAGCAACGATTGGGCAATAACGAGGGCATCACCTTCGCGGTCCCTCACGGCGGGTACATCCAGCGTGATTTCGCTGATTCGATAGTAAAGGTCTTCCCGGAATTCACCGCCATCAATCAACTGCCTGACATCACGATGGGTCGCGCATACAACGCGGACGTCCACTGGTACAGGGTTGACCGAGCCAACGCGATCAACGACCCGTTCCTGGAGAAATCGTAGAAGCTTCGCTTGCAGCGCCATGGGCATGTCGCCAATTTCGTCCAGGAAGAGTGTGCCGCCGTTAGCGCTTTCAATTTTTCCTTTTTTGGATTGAGTTGCCCCTGTGAAAGACCCTTTCTCGAACCCGAAAAGCTCACTTTCAAGCAGGTTTTCAGGAATGGCCGCGCAGTTAATGGCGGCGAAGGGTTTTTCACGGCGGTGGCTAAGATCGTGAAGAGCACGTGCAAGCAGTTCTTTGCCGGTGCCCGTTTCACCTGTGATTAAGGTAGTCACGTCGGTAGGTGCAACTTTTTCCAGCGTGCGGCAGATCGACAGCATTTGGGGGCTGGAGGCAACAATACCCTTGATATTGGCGCCATTACCTTGCATCCCGAGCTCTCTGTTCTCTTTCTCAAGCTCGGCAAGCCGGAAGGCCCGGTTAACTACAAAGGTGAGTATATCGGCGTCCAGCGGTTTCTGGTAAAAATCCGAAGCGCCCATGCCGACCGCTTTCACTGCGTTTTCTTTGTCTTCACGGCCGGTGACTACGATAACCTTTGTCATGGGCGCCAGCTGAAGAATGTCTTCAAGGAGACGGAATCCTTCAGTGGCTCCACCTGGATCCGGAGGGAGGCCTAGATCAAGTGTTACCACCTCCGGCTCTTCTCGTCGTAGGCACGTCAGGGCAGACTCTCGATCCGACGCTACGGATACATCGAGGTCTTCACTGAAACACCACCGCATCTGGCTCTGCAGGCCTGGGTCATCTTCTATTATCAAGAGTCGTCTGGTCACAACAGCAACAAGTCCTTTGTAGTGATACTTCCACCCACCTGATTCTCAACCGAACATTGACACTTTGCAATGTCGATTTGCAGGGAAGCTCCACGCCGACATTTAATTGGCGCTTTGTAGCGGATCGTCCGGAACAGAAAGCGGACGCAGCTCTTCAAGACCTTCAACCTTGAGCTTTGCTGCCGCCAAAGGAATTCTTACGGAAAAGCAGGAGCCGATACCAGGTTCACTGGTTACATCAATATTGCCGCCGATTTTTCGGATATATTCCCGTGCCTGATAGGCGCCAATGCCCATTCCGGTAAGGCCTTTTGTGCTTTCAAAGGGTTTGAATAGCTGGCTGGAAATAAATTCTTTGGTCATTCCTGTTCCCGTGTCCTGAATGAAGAGCACCACATTGCCTTTGGCGATTTTCAACGTGATCGATATTTCGCCATCGCTCGATGTGGCGTCCTGTGCATTCTGGACCAGGTGGCCGAGTACGCTTCGAAGCTGTTCTGCATCCGCTTTAATCATGGCATCGCGGACATTGCCTTCCAGGTGGGGGGAAGGCCTTTGATGTCGGTGATGCTCAACGAGGTCCTGCACGAGGGTAGTCAGGTTGAGCAATTGACGCTGATCTTCCTCATCCTTGCCGGGTCTCCGTATATGGTCGACCAGACTGGACATTTTGCGAACAGCATGGTCTGTGGTGTTGATCATGTCGTCGATGAAAGCCGGATTATTTCTGTGCTTCGGGGCATTTTTCACAAGAAGCGAGAGCTGCGCAATCACGGTTTTTAGGTCGTGCACCATAAAGGCAGAGGCTTTGCTTACGGCTTCAAATTGCATTGCACGCGATAGCCGGTTTTGGGCGTCAGCCTGGGCGAGAAGGTTACAGGTTTGCCGGGCAACGACTTTGATGAGGTCGAAGTTTTCCCAGTTAAGCTCAACTCTGGCGTATGGGTTGCCTACTACTGCCATGCCGTACAAATCGTTGCCCAGGTAAAGCGGGATAATGAGCCAGGCGTCCGGGGTTTTTGTAATGGCATCTGGTATTTCAAGCAGATTGTAGCTGACCGGGTCCACTCCGTACTCATGCAGGTCAACAATCCACTCCCGGTCTGAGAAGAAACGCACCAGCTCTGCATCATGGTCGATAATCGTGTGCTTTGGTGTGGACAGGTTGACGGCAGCCTTTAGGACATAGGCATCCCTCTCGCCTTTCAGCCACATCGCGCCGCCGTTGCTTTCAACCAGTCCCGCAAGAATTCGGATTACCCGCTCCGGGAGCGGAGGGTCGTTGCTCAGATTGGCCAGCTCCCGGGTCATCTTCAGCCATTCTTCCCGGTAGTCGTACTTGTAATCAAAAAAGTTCTGGCTGATCAGAACCATGAGTCTCGCTCTGATTCGCCTTGAGAGCAGCAATGTGGCGAGGAAGACAAGCGATATGGTCAGGAAGAGAACTTGAAGCGCTTCGCCCCAGTTGCCACCCAGTGCCCGAACGTAATAACCGCCCATTGCGAGGAAAAGCAGATAACCGCCAGCAAAGACAAGGGTGCTGGCATGAAATACTGCCGTTCGGGAAAGCTGGAACTCGATTGGCTGTTTGCGGGTGTTGATAACGTTTACGGCAAACAGGGGCACCATGGCAGCATTTATAAAGCCACGGGCGTTCCAGAATGAGTCCGAAATATGGCCAAAGAGCAGCGCATCGGTGTACATGAAAAAATCGAACGCAAAGATGGTGATTACGCCGATGCACAAGTACTTCATGCTGGAGCGGCCCAGGCCGGTGGAGTTTCGCCAGATCTGCTCAACAACAGAGAGCCCAAGTAGCGCGAGACCGATCTGGCCAAGAACCTTTGCTTTGCCGCTGAGCAGTTCCAGCGCGAGAAAATACTCCAGTACGCCAACCACTATCAAACCGGCAATCAGAACGCCACCACCCAGCGCCATCATGGTGCGTACGCGGGCATTGAGACCCGATGATTTAAAGGAATCTCTGAGGATTGCGAAGAGCAGCAGTAACCAGGAAGCATCCCTGAGAAGCTCAAGGAGGTAACGGATCAGAAAGTCTGGCTGACCAAAAAGGCTTTGTGTGACAAGCGCCGAGGCCCATAGGAAAGAAATAATGGCCGCAAGAAGGAGCGCGCGGTCGACGTTTCGCCGCAAATAGCGAGTGCCAACTATAATTGCCAGCAGCAGAAAGCAGATTGCTGCTGCTCCGTGGCTTATAACGCCCAAATCCTTGAACATCGTGTGTTTCCCTTGGTTAACCCGCTTCCATATTGGTCGGATTATTGAGGGTGATCAAGCAAACAGACTGTAACGAAAATTGAACACTTATTTCCAGTAGTGTCGGTATCTTTTACATATGCGGCGCCTGGACGTGTGCTCTCTTGTAGTTCCTCTTTCTAACTAATTGAATAACCAATCTTTCTATTGTCCTGGTCCGTTCTCTGCTAGGTGGGAGGTGGTCGGATTAGTTGTTTATAGTCGTATCCAGAAAGGGAAGCAGTTATGAACTACGGGAAAACAGTAAAAGCTTGGTCTGCGGGTCTGATTTTTTCGGTTGCGGCCTCTTTCGCGAGCGCGGGTCCTATTGCAACGATGGACCTTAAGTTTGGTGCCGATGGCAACAAATTTCCTGAAGGCTACAGGACGGGAACTATCACCAAGGAAACAAGCGACGGTACCAATCAGAGTCGGGTTGCTGCTGGTATGTTTCGTTTCTCTGTAAACAATATTCAGGGTGACACACCGTTCCCTCTTTCTTCGAATGACGTGCTCGATGCGTTCTGTGTCGACATTGATACCCCTTTGGATCAATACAATACCGTAAGTTATTCATTGCTAAGTGCGACCGATTACTTCCAGAATTCCCGTAAGGTTAATCTTATGAGTAGCCTCTACACGGGGTTTGGTGGCGACGAAGTTAAGGATTCCCGAACTTCTGCAGCGTTTCAATTGGCGCTTTGGGAAATAATCAATGAGAACACCGAACAATTAAGCTTGAGCGATGGTTCCTTTACATCAACTGATTTCACTGACGCAAAGGAAGCTGCTAACGGATGGTTTACTGGGCTGGGCGATATTGTAAGTGGATTTAATTTGTTTGTCTTAGAATCGGATTCAGATGCCGACGGGAACAAGCTCTCTCAGGATTTGCTCGTGTTCTCGCCCGCGCCTCCGGTAAAAGTTCCTGAGCCGGGTACTCTGGCGCTTTTGGCCCTTGGCATCTGCGGCCTTGTTTTGAGAAAGGCATCCAAGCGCTCAAAGGACTGATAGTGTCAGCTTCTTAAACCTTGTATCAGAAGCCCCGCACTCCAATAGCGGGGCTTCTTGCTATCCGGGGCTAAACCGGCCTCTTATTCTCCCGATAAAACCGGAAAATCTCCTTTAGCGGCCGCTTCGGCTCAAATCCGAACTCGTTAACAAACGCCCGCCCATCAATCACCACCGGATACTTGAAGAACGCCATCAGATAGGACGGAAAGCTCTTCAGTTTCAAGGTGCCGAGTATCATCTTCGGAACCATCGGCGGAATGGAAGGCACCTGGATTCGCTTGCAGCCACAGAGCTTGAGCGCGTGTTGATAGGCCACCCAGTCCTGCGGAGCGACGTTGTACACGCCACGTGTCGGTTTTTTATACGCCAGCACAATGGCGTCGGCCATGTCGTCGATATGGATGAACTGCATCATCGGTGAAAAGCCTGCCAGGACCGGTGCCCGTTCGCTGCCAAGCAGGGTGCTGATGGTATTGCGCACGCCCGGGCCCACGATATTGCAGGGCCGCAGGATGGTGATGTTCAGCTCCGGATAGCGCCACAGGTAGATGTTGGCCAGGTTCTCCAGCTCCACGGAATCAATCAGGTCGGCGCTCAGCCCGGCGCTTTTGAGCGGTGCTGCCTCATCAATGAGTGCGGGATTGTATGCCACGGCTCCGTAAACGTGGAACGTGGAGAGTACCACTACTCGTTTGATGCCGTATTTGTGGCTGAGGTCCAGCAGTTTCTGGGTGCCCTGTACATTGGCGTTGTAGCGCCGCATTCGGGTTAGCTGGCTGGACATGATCCGGCCCATGTGGATTACGCCATCAAACTGGTAGCGCCGGAACAGATCTTCGAACACCCGCTTGTTGAAATCAATGCAGTAGCTGGGGATGTCGTCGCCCAGGTAGACCTGTTCGCGGAAATCCACGGCGACCAAGTCGCAGGTATCCCGAAGCTGTTCGATAACTTTCTGGGCGAGGGCGCCGGCGGCACCGGTGATCAGAATGTGCGGTCTGCGTTGTTCGCTCATCAGAAAAGCTTTTTCCTTTCGCTCAGTCCCTTGTCGATCAGCCGGCTGATTTCCGCCTTGACCTTCTCTACGCGTTCTGTGACCTGTTCTTCGGGAATTTCAAGGTCGTCGAAGTACATCGGGGCTCCGAAGTTCAGGTGAACTTTTGCCGGCAGCACCACGGGCATGGCGACCGGGGCATAGGGAATGCCCAGGGCTTTTGCCAGGGGCTTTATGTTGGCGATGGCCGGGATGGTTTCCTCGCAACCCACCACGCCAACGGGCACGATCGGCGCCTTGTACTTCATGGCCAGGTGCATGAAGCCGTTCCCAAACCGTTTGAGCTGGTAGCGGTCGTGGTAAAGCTTGCCCGAACCTCGAATGCCCTCGGGGAAAACAATCACGGCTTCATCATTGGCGAGCATCTTGGCGCAGTTGACCGGGTCTCCAAGTACAGCGCCAACTTCATTCAGCAAATTGCCCAGCCAGGGCACGGTTGGAAAAAAGCGTTCAATCATGGCCCTTGGAATGCGGGCATCTTTTTCCCGCGAGGCAAGGGCATAGCCAATCAGCAGGCCGTCGATAGGAAGTTGGCCACTGTGATTGGCAATAATGAGCACCGGCCCCTCGGCGGGAATGTTTTCCACCCCGTGCGCTTGTACCCGGAAGTACTTTTCGTAAATCTGTTTGGTGAGCGAAAGCCCGTATTTCATGGCTTCGTTGTTATAGCCCCAGGGGTCGTAGCCCAGGCTCCCGATGGGTTTGCGGATGCGGTTGATGTGTTGATCCAGTTCCGCGGGAACGAGTCGGGATTTCAGAAACGA
The DNA here is from genome assembly GCF_045057155.1 of Marinobacter flavimaris. Taxonomy (NCBI): domain Bacteria; kingdom Pseudomonadati; phylum Pseudomonadota; class Gammaproteobacteria; order Pseudomonadales; family Marinobacteraceae; genus Marinobacter; species Marinobacter flavimaris. Next base: position 1,572,263 of record NZ_CP171359.1, on the reverse strand, counting down.
TGCCAGGCTCATGATTTCCTTCCAATGAATACGCCTAATGTGTGGCTTTGCCCGTTATTAAGCACCCGATAATCGCTGGCTGCATTGGCGGTTTCGACGCACAGCATGGACTGCCAGGCCGACTCGGGAAAATCCGATAGCTTGGCCGCCTTGGCCGGACCGGGGTTCCAGACCACAGTTGAGTCACTGCCTACGGCCGAGAGCTTGCGGCCAGTTCGGGGTGTCACGATCGTCAGGGTTTCGCCGCTCTCGTAGATGCGGTCCGTTTCGCCGTCGAAATACACAGGGCCTTCCTGGTTGCGGTATTCCCAGTTATCCAGGGTGTCGATGTACTGGCTGTTTCCGAGACCCAGCACACGAGTCCGGGTTATGTCGCTGGTCGGCAAATAAGTATGGAGCGCCTGGGTAAAGGCCAGCGGATCGTTCCCCAGGTTCGTGGTCGTCAAAGCCAGTTGGCATCCGCGGATGGAGAAGCTGAAGGTGAGCAGGGCGAGCGCATGCCCGATCCAGACATCACTGAAATCTTCATTGGCATCCAGGGACAGGCTGATTTCCACTTCGTGGGCGTTCTCCCGGACATCTTCCAGTTTCCAGAGCGCGGTACGGGCAAACCCGTGGGCTTGGTCGGTCTGGATGCGTTTCCGCACTTCCGGCGCGTTGCGGGCCGGATCGCCAAACCAGGGCCAGCACACGGGGATGCCGCCGCGGATGGCTCGACCGGGTTCGTACCGGGCCGCTGGGCTCATCCAGAGCCAGTCAGATTCATCCTGAGGTTTGAAGCTTGCCAGGTGAGCGCCCTGAATAAACACGGTGGCCTGGAATAAAGGATGGTGGACCTCGAGAGCTTCCAGTTGCCCGATCGTTTTCCAGCGCGTGAAGGACCATTGGCCCGGAGACAGTGAGAGCGGTGGCCTGTTACTGCTTTCTGACATGATTATCTGCTAATGGGTATCTACTGAGTGAAACCGGTTAAGTGTATTTGCCTACACAGAGAGTAAATTAAAACTGCCGCTCCGGCGAGAATTGCGCCTAAAATACGCTCAAATTTCGCACGAGGCCCGCCGATGGAAACGCCGGTTATCATCCCGATCCACGATCCCCTTATCACCCCTTTGCATAGCGCCGAGGATGCGGTGGCAGGTAGTGATGTCCAGCTGATGGGCCTTGCGCCGGATCAACGAGAGGCCTTGTCTGAGGACTGGCTGGATGAGCTGGCTTCGGGATTGAGCGAGCACGGCTGGATGTCGGTTGACGCGCGGTCATGGCTGGGAACTAACCTGTTGGCAGCATTGAAGCAGGAAGTGCAGATTCTGGATCGTACCGATGCCATGAAAAAAGCCGGCATTGGCCGCGGCAATGATCTGGTGCGAGACCGGTCGGTGCGGCGCGACAAGATTGTCTGGCTGCAAGGCATTACAGCTCCTCAGGCCGCGCTGTTCGAGTTTTTCGAGTCCATTCGCCAGGGTCTGAATCAAAGGCTGTTTCTCGGGCTGAAGCGATTCGAGACTCATTATGCTACGTACCATTCAGGTGATTTCTATAAACAGCATCTGGACAGCTTTAAGGGCAGGGCATCCCGGGTGGTGAGTCTGGTGCTTTATCTGAATGAAGATTGGCAGGCAGCCGACGGTGGCGCGCTTCAGGTTTTCAACCGGGACAACGATCAGGAAGTGTGCGGAACCGTGTTGCCCGAGGCAGGACGAATGGCCTTGTTCATGAGCGAGGAAATTCCTCACGAGGTGTTACCGGCAAACCGCACTCGCTACAGTCTGGCCTGCTGGTTCCGCCAGGATGAAGTGCCGCTGCCTTTACAAGGATGATGCTGACGGGCGTGCTGATTTGTCATTGTAGTGTGCAAACCCTTTTGCTAATATGCGCGCCGCTTTCGGGGAATTGTCCCGGAACGCCGTTATGGTGGCTCCATTGGTGCCTCCGCAACATGAAACCGTGAACCCGGTCAGGCCCGGAAGGGAGCAGCCGCAGCGGTGGAATTGTGTGCCGGGGTGTCGCTGATGGAGTCACCCCCAGTTTTCTCTCCTCTCCTGTTTTTTCTTCTGATTATCCTTGATAGCCATGAACTTGTGAGCGCGCTTCCGGAATCAAGTCTGCTTCTTCTGGATCTTTGTCCGTGCTAAGGTTAAAGCCGTTTTTCACTGCAGTTGGCGGAACATGAGCTACCAGGTACTTGCCCGTAAATGGCGCCCACGCACTTTCGAGGATATGGTGGGCCAGGAACACGTGCTCCAGGCGTTAATTCACGCCCTGGAAAGCCAGCGTCTTCATCATGCTTATCTATTCACGGGGACCCGTGGGGTAGGCAAGACCACCATTGGGCGCCTGCTTGCACGCTGCCTCAACTGCGAAACCGGCGTAACCCCGAACCCCTGTGGTGAATGCTCGAGCTGCCAGGAGATCCAGGAAGGCCGGTTTGTGGATCTGATTGAAATAGACGCCGCGTCCCGGACCGGCGTTGATGATATGCGTGAGCTGACGGATAACGTCCAGTATGCGCCCACGCGTGGGCGCTACAAGGTGTACCTCATTGACGAGGTGCACATGCTGACGAACCAATCGTTCAACGCTTTCCTTAAGACCCTTGAAGAACCGCCGGAACACGTCAAGTTCCTGCTGGCAACGACCGATCCCCAGAAACTACCGGTCACAGTGCTGTCCCGGTGCCTGCAGTTTAATCTCAAACGCATGACGCCGGAGCACATCGCAGGCCATCTGCGTCATGTACTGGGTGCCGAGGAAATTCCATTTGAGGAACCGGCCCTGTGGCTCCTGGCCCGGGCTGCGGACGGCAGTATGCGCGATGCCTTGAGCCTCACCGATCAGGCTATCGCCTTTGGCAACCAGAAGCTGTCCGCCAGTGATGTCAGTAATATGCTGGGGACCATTGATCAGCGCGATATTGAGCGCATTGTGAATGCACTCGTTGAAGGCGATGGCCCGGCCTTGCTGGCGGAAATCAGCCGGATTTCGGACTTTGCACCGGATTACAGTGTGATCCTCGCCGATCTGCTATCGCTCTTTCACCGGGTGACCATGGAACAGGTGGTTCCGGGCAGTGCCGATAACGCCCTCGGCGATGCCGAGCAGGTCCAGGCGCTGGCTCGCAAGCTCAGTGCCGAGGATGCCCAGCTTTTTTACCAGTCTGCGCTGATTGGGAGGAAAGACCTTACCATTACGCCGGATGCCCGGATGGGGTTCGAAATGACCCTGCTCCGGATGCTTGCCTTCCGCCCCGGGGCTGACCGGCGAGAGCCGCCGGCCATAAGCTCCGGTGGTCAGTCTGATGCCTCCGAGCCACGGGATGAGCCCGACCCGGCGCCGACCCCACAGGTAGAGCAAAAACAGCCAGAACCGGAACCCGAATCCACGCCTGAGCCTGAACCCGAGATGCCGGCCGCTCCACCCGTTGCGGATGAGGATGCATCCTGGCTGGCCAGTCTGGATGCCCAGGCCGAGGCCGCTGGAGAGTATGAAGAGAGCTATCCTTTAAGCGACGAAGCTCCTGTTACCGAAGAGCCAGCAGCTGAAGTTGCCGCGGAGCCAGTTGAACAGCCGGCTCCGGAACCCGCGTTTGTGGAGCCCGATCCAGCGATGGAACCTGCAGTTGAGCAGGCGCCTGAGCCTGAGGGTGAATTCGTCTGGCACCGTGATTTCCGGAGTCTTGGCATTGTGGGCATGCCCGGTAATCTTGCCAGTCACGGCGCCATGTCCCGCGATGGCGATGTGATAACCCTCACCATTGATGAGGGGCACGCCCGGCTGTTGAACAGCAGGCACGAGGAAAAGATTCTGGCTGCCTTGAGAAATCGCTTTGGCGACTCCATTCAGTTACGTACAGAGCAGGGCAATCCCGGGCCAGACACCCCTGCGGCTTATGAGGAACGCCAGAGAAAGGCGCGCCAGGAAGCCGCAGAGGCGTCCATTCGCAGGGATCCGGTCGTAAAGTCTATTGTTGAACGATTCGAGGCGCGGATAGTGGAAGACAGCATCCGGCCGGTAGAGACAAGCAGGAGATAAGCTATGATGAATAATATGGGCGACATGATGAAAAAAGCCCAGAAGATGCAGGAAGAGATGCAGAAGGCCCAAGAAGAAATCGCCAAGGCCGAAGTGACTGGCGAGGCCGGAGCCGGCCTGGTCAAAGTCACCATGAACGGCCGTCACGACGTTCGTAAGGTGGACATAGACCCCTCCCTGATGACTGAGGAAAAAGATATTCTGGAAGACCTTCTGGCCGCTGCGGTGAACGATGCCGTGCGGCGCGTCGAGGAAAACCAGAAAGAGAAAATGTCCGGTATGATGTCCGGCATGGGCCTGCCGCCCGGTTTCAAGATGCCGTTCTGAATTCCATCCTGCAGCCGTTCGAGGACCTTTCATGGCATTCAGCCCGCTGGTTGATGAGCTTGTAGAATCCCTTCGTTGTCTTCCCGGAGTCGGCCAGAAAACGGCCCAGCGCATGGCTTTCCATCTGCTGGAGCGTGGTCGTTCCGGCGGCACCCGACTTTCTGAGGCGCTGAGCCAGGCCATGAGCGGTGTCCGGCGGTGTGAAAGCTGCCAGAACTTTGCTGACACCGAGATCTGCGGGATCTGTGAAAATCCCCAGCGGCGCACAGGCACCCTGTGCGTAGTGGAAAGCCCTTCAGATCTTCTGGCCATTGAGCAGGCGGGTGACTATCGCGGCGGCTATTTCGTCCTGATGGGGCATCTCTCACCGATTGATGGCGTTGGACCGGAGGAAATCGGCATTGAACGTCTGCTGAAGCGGATCCGCGACGAAGGCGTGACTGAGCTGATTCTGGCGACCAACCCGACGGTGGAAGGTGAGGCTACGGCTCACTACATCGCCGATCGCCTTGATGGCCAGGGCATCCTGATAACCCGTCTGGCCCATGGCATACCGGTGGGTGGAGAGCTCGGTTACGTCGATGGCTTTACCCTGACTCACGCATTCCGCGGTCGCAAACCACTGTCCGATTGAATCTGACCGAATAAACCTACCAGGCACGTTTATGGATATTTCCGCCCAGGCCGCTGTGGCAGTTGACGTACCCCCGGCTCCGACCAGTATTGACTGGATCCGGGAACCGCAAGCACTGGACAAATGGCTGGATCGGGCACCGGGCAAGCCTCTGGCGCTGGACACCGAATTTGAGCGGGTAAACACCTTTTACCCGATACCGGGGTTGGTTCAGTTGGGCCTCGACGGCGAGTTTTGCCTGGTGGACCCTTCCGTTGCCGAGCAGTCCGGACGATTTCGGGAAGTCCTGGCGGACCCGGACACTCCAAAGCTTCTTTACGCCATGAGCGAAGATCTGGAACTTTTTCGCCAGTGGCTGAATCTTCAACCTGCCGGTGTCATTGATCTTCAAATCGGGGCCGCAATGGCCGGAGCAGGGTTCTCCCTGGGTTACGCGAGGCTGGTGGAAACCCTGTTCGGTGAGACTCTGGACAAGTCCGCCACCCGCTCTGACTGGCTGGCGAGACCGCTGAGCGATGCTCAGCAACGCTACGCGATTGACGATATCCGTTTTCTGGAGCCGATGTACCAGTGGGTCAGTGCATTACTTCGCGATCGCGGTCTGGAAGCGGCTCTGGTTGAGGAATCGGCGCGCTTTGCCATTGAACTGGCAGGGCAGGAGGATCCCGACAACCATTACCTGAAACTGCGGGCCGGATGGACCCTCTCGGCTCAGCAACAGGGTGTTCTCAAGGAACTGGTGCGCTGGCGTGAGGGGGAGTGCCAGCGGCGGGACCGGCCAAGGAACCGTGTGCTGGCAGATGCACTGTTGATTGCGATCGCGGAAAGGCTGCCAGCGTCCCTGAAGGAACTTTCCAACATTCAGGGAGTGCCATCCGGCGCAGTCCGTCGGTACGGCGATACCCTGATTGAACTTGTTAGCCGGGGATCGACCGCGGATAATTCGTCCCTTGAGAGGATTGCGCCACCGTTGTCCCGGGATCAGCAGGGATTCTTTAAACAGTTAAAGCGTCTTTTCAGGAGTGCGGCAGAAGATGCTGATATTCCAATGGAATTGTTGGCGCCGAGAAAGCGTTTGGAAAAGGTTGTACAGCAACCGGACCTCGCGCAACACGATTTTTTCCAGGGCTGGCGGGCGCAGATTCTTGCTCCGGTTCGCGCTGATATCGAGGAATTACTGAAGTCATGAAAGAGCGGGAATTTGTCTCTGTTTTCCGGAGCAGCAAAAAGAAGGATACCTACCTTTTTGTTCGGCGCGGACAGAAGTGGGAGGAGCTTCCCGAGAGCCTTCGGGGTATCTTCGGGCAGCCGGTCCATTCCATGGATCTGGTGCTGACACCGGACCGCAAGCTGGCAAGAACCACCGGCAAGCAGGTTCTGGAAGCGATCGGCGAGAAGGACTTCTTTCTCCAGATGCCGGAAGAGCAGGATGGCTACGTGGTGGACTTCAAACGCAAGCTGGATCAGCGCAATCCATGATTGCCCAGGTGCCGTTCTGGCAGCGTAAACGCCTGCACGAGATGACGCCTGAGGAATGGGAGTCCCTCTGCGACGGTTGCGGTAAGTGTTGCCTGAACAAACTGGAAGACGAAGACACTAATGAGGTTTACCACACCGACCTGGTGTGTCGTTACATGGACGAGGACACCTGCCAATGCACCGTTTATGAAGAACGGCTGCAGAAAGTGCCGGGCTGCACAGTGCTGACACCGGATACCGTCAGCGACTACCATTGGTTGCCGTATACCTGCGCCTACCGGACGTTGGCTGAAGACCGGCCACTGGCCGACTGGCATCCTCTTCGAAGTGGGGATCCGGATTCGGTGCACGAGGCGGGCGTTTCGATCCGTCACAAGGTGATGTCAGAGGACCGCGTGCCGGAAGAAGACTGGGAAGAACACATCATTCACTGGATCCTGTAATGATTGATACCGATGCACAAATGGCCTACGGGATTTTCTGGGCCGCCTACGCTATAGCCTTTGTCGTGTTCTTTTACATGATGAAGAGCCTGATCCGTTTTCTACCTTTTTATGGAGTGCGGACCCTGATTCTCGCCGCCCTGGTGGCCTTGCTGCTCACGCCGGTTGAATCGCCGGATCTGGCCGGTTGGTGGATTCCGGCCTGGCTGTTTGGCGGTTACGAAATGATTCTTGGTGACGCGGATGCTTCAGGCCGGGCCCTGTTCAATCTTGGTCTGGCCGGAATGGTGATGCTGCTGGTCTGGGTACTGGATCTGGTTCGCTACCGTCTTGTTCGCAAGTAACGCAGCAAAACAAAAGAAGAAAAGGATGGATGCCTTGAGAGAGATGACATCGAGATGGCTTGGTCTGTTCGCATTTTGCCTGGCGCTCAGCCTGCCTGCCGGGCTGAACGCCCAGGAAAGTGATGACGTCCAACTGCCAGAACAGTCGGACGTGCGGATCATTGTCGATATCTCGGGGTCCATGAAAGACACCGATCCGGAAAATCTGCGCCAGCCTGCCGTTCGACTGCTCGCCCGGCTGTTGCCGGAGGGTGCCACTGCCGGTGTCTGGACCTTTGGGCAGTACGTCAACATGCTGGTGCCGCATCGTGAAGTGACCGACGGGTGGCGTGAAACGGCCATTCAGCGTTCAGGGGAAATCAATTCGGTCGCCCTCAGGACCAACCTTGGTGCGGCTATTGAGACGGCCAGCGATGACTACTTCACCGATGGCGATCTGAGTCGCACTCATTTTATTCTGCTGACAGACGGCAAGGTGGATATCTCCGACGATCCTGCAAAGAATACCGCAGAGGAAACTCGTATTCTGGATACGATTGTCGCTGATCTCATCGAAAGGGGCGCTACCTTTCACCCCGTAGCTCTCTCTGAGGCCGCTGATACCGAATTTCTGAAAGCGTTGGCGACAGACTCCGGCGGTCGTTTCCAGGTGGCGGATACAGCAGATGCGCTGAACCTGGCATTTCTTCAGGCATTGAATACCGCGGTTCCGCAGGAGCAGATTCCCATTGAGGGCAATGGCTTTACCGTGGACGAGGGCGTTCGTGAGTTTACCGCCCTGATTTTCTGGGGCGAGTCTGAAACCTCTGCCACCCGGGACCTTGCCCTCGTGCGCCCGGACGATCGGGTCGTTAATCTTTCGGAGTTTCCCGACAACGTCCGCTGGGCCAGGGAAGCCGGCTACGACCTTATTACGGTCAATGAGCCATTGGCAGGACAGTGGCGCATTAATGGCGAGCTCGGAGAGGGCAGCCGGGTTACGGTCGTTAGCGACCTGAGGATGGTGGTCAATCCTCTACCTCCATCATTCACATTGCAGGAGCCCCTCAAGCTCCGGGTCGGCTTTTTCGAAGAAGGGGAGAAAATCACTAATCCCGATTTTCTGGGTGTGATTGAGGTCAGCCTCAGTATCACCTCCGAGGATGGCAGAAGTGGAACCAAGGTATTGTCGGGAGAGCAGCCGCCGGAAGACGGCACCTACCGGGATACGGTAAGTCGTTTGCCAGCCGCGGGCCTCTACACCTTTGACGTGGTGGCCGATGGCCAGACCTTCAGCCGCAAGTTCAGCGCCACCGTCGGGTTTACGATGCCTGAAGGGGCTGAGCCGGCTGAATCGCCGGAGCCGCAGGTGACAGAACCGGCGCTCGCCCCTGAGCAGTCTGAACCAGAGCCGCCGGTGTCTGAGCCGGAGCAATCCGGGCCGGAACCGGCGATTACATCGCCCATCGACGTAAGCGAGGTGGAGGAGCCAGAGGCGCCAGCGGTCCAGGAGCCTGAATCGGCCCCTGAGGAGCCGGAAGCAGCGGAACCTGCTTTTGCCGTGCCTTTGTGGATGGTCGGCGCAGCCGGCGGCGGGCTGCTCATTCTTGGCGGCTTGGTCTGGTTTGCCATCCGTAAGCGTAAACAGGATCAGCAGGCGCAAGAGAAAGCAGCATCAGAGCGCGAAACACTTGAGGATCTGCAGGAAGAGACCGAACCCGAACCAGAACCCGAGCCGGAGGCAGTCTCAGAGCCGGAAGAGGATGTCGAAGCCGAGGAAATCCCTGAGGTAACCGAGGAAGCATTTGAGGACGATATGTCTGAGCTGGAGGCCGTCATTGATGAACATGAGGCCGCTCTGAAGTCGGAAGATGAAGCGCTTACGGAACCAGAGATTGAACCGACCGACAAACTGCAAGAGGACATCCCGGTAGCGGATACCCCGGTGGAGGAAGAGCCTGGCGAGTTGGATGAGGATATCCCGGAGCTGGAGGATATTGCCGATCCGTCCGACGCTGATGGGCCGGAAGATGATGAAGAGGAGGAGTTCGGGCTTGAAGATTTCGATCTGTCCGAATTCGACGATTTACCCGATTATGATCAGGACGAGTCCGGATTGCCCGAAGACGACTCGAAGAAAAAACCTGATCAGAAAGACCAGAAAAAGTAACCAACAGGAACCAGACCATGAAGTTTACCGGTACCGAGAAGTACGTAGCCACCGATGACCTGCAAATGGCCGTCAACGCAGCGATTGCGCTTCAGCGCCCGCTGTTGATCAAGGGCGAGCCGGGCACCGGGAAAACCCTGCTGGCCGAGGAAATGGCCGCCGCCCTCGGGATGAGACTGATTCCCTGGCACATCAAGTCCACCACCAAGGCCCAGCAGGGCCTATACGAGTACGATGCGGTTTCCCGTCTGCGGGACTCCCAGTTGGGTGATGAAAAGGTCAAGGACATCAGCAACTACATCGTAAAGGGCAAGCTTTGGGAGGCCTTTGAGGCTGATGAGCAGGTTGTGTTGTTGATTGATGAAATCGACAAAGCGGATATCGAATTCCCTAACGACCTCTTGCTGGAACTCGACCGTATGGAGTTCTTTGTCTATGAGACTCAGAAGTTGGTTAAGGCAAAGAAACGCCCGATCGTGGTGATCACCAGTAACAACGAAAAAGAACTGCCGGATGCCTTCCTGCGCCGGTGCTTCTTCCACTACATCAGCTTCCCGGACCACGACACCATGCAGAATATCGTGGACGTGCATTTCCCGGGCTTGCAGCAGGAAATCGTTCGCGATGCTCTGGAAGTTTTCTTCGATGTGCGCAAGGTCCCGGGCCTCAAGAAGAAGCCGTCCACCTCGGAGCTGATTGACTGGCTGAAACTGCTGATGGCTGATGAGCTGTCGGCGAAAATGTTGCAGGAGAAGGATTCCAGTTCGGCGCTGCCGCCTCTTTATGGTGCTCTGGTGAAGAACGAGCAGGATGTTCACCTGTTGCAGAAGCTCGCGTTTATGGCCCGTCGTCGCAGCTGATTCTCGGCAAGAACACTGGCAAGAGTCACGTTTTATGTTGATTGATTTTTTTCTTGAAGTTCGGCGCGCGAAGGTGCCTGCCAGTTTGAGGGAATTCCTGGATCTTCTGGAAGCCCTGCAGAAGAGGCTCGCCTTTGCGGATATGGAAGAGTTCTACTACCTCGCTCGCCTCTGCCTGGTTAAGGACGAGCGCCACTTCGACAAGTTTGACCGCGCCTTTCAGGCTTACTTTGAAGGTATCGAGAACCTCGACGACCTCCTGGAAGCCCTGATTCCGGACGACTGGTTGAGGGCCGAGTTCGAGAAGCACTTGTCTGAGGAAGAGAAGGCCAAAATTGATTCTCTGGGAGGTCTTGAGGAGCTTATCGAAACCTTCAAGAAGCGAATGGAAGAGCAGGAAGAGCGCCACGCCGGTGGCAACAAATGGATCGGAACCGGCGGCACTTCACCATTCGGGGCGAACGGCTATAACCCCGAAGGCTTCCGTATTGGCCAGAAGAATGGCCGCCACGGCAGGGCCGTTAAAGTCTGGGAAAAACGCGAGTTCAAGGATCTGGACGACAGCGTGACTCTGGGCATACGGAACATCAAGGTGGCGCTGCGTCGGTTACGTAAGTTCGCCCGCCAGGGTGCGGCAGACCAGCTGGATATGGACGACACGATTCGTTCCACTGCCCGCAATGCCGGTTATCTGGATCTGAAGATGGTGCCTGAACGGCATAACGCTGTGAAAGTGCTGATCTTCTTCGATGTGGGCGGCTCCATGGACCCCCACGTTCGTGTCTGTGAGGAGCTGTTTTCGGCCGCACGGCTCGAATTCAAGCACATGGAATATTTCTATTTCCACAATTTCGTCTATGAAAGTGTCTGGAAAAACAATATCCGGCGGATGAATGAAACCACCAGCACCTGGGACATTCTTCACAAGTACACGCCCGACTACAAAGTGATCTTTGTCGGCGATGCGACCATGGCGCCTTATGAGATTTCCCATCCCGGTGGTTCGATTGAGCACTGGAATGAGGAAGCGGGCGCTACCTGGTTTCAACGTATCAATGAGCACTTTCGCAAGGTTGTCTGGATCAACCCGCTCCCGCAGAGTTACTGGGGTAACGGAGGTTCGTTGGGCATGACCAAGCAGCTGGTCAACGACCACATGTATCCGCTGACCGTTGAGGGCCTTGAGTCGGCCATGAGGCAGCTGAGTAAATAAAAAAAGCCGATGCGGTTGAGGGCATCGGCAAAGCTCGGCATATCAAGCGGGGTTGCCCGAAGGCACTCCCGCCGCTTTCCAGTGAGCAAATACGGGGCCAGTTGAATTAAAAGCTGCTAAAACAGTCGTTTAAAATTCAGCTTATCCGCTTAGGTTTTAACTTGCTCCGATAACTCTCTTCACCCTGTCAAATAAGTCGACACTCTTCTCAATTTTTAACTGCCGGACTCGCGTTTTTCATTTGGTGATCTGGATACCGTTCTTGGCGGTTACCAAGTGTTACGCTTTCTGCCGATCTGTTACAGAAGTTTGCATGAGTTACAGAGGCTGCAGGGCAGGAGGCTTATGTTCGGCACACGAAAATCACAGAGGCGACGGATAGCACGCCAAAGGTTAGTCCGCTTCGGTGCAGTGGTTCTGTCATTGCTGGCTGTCTCGGCTGTAGCCGCCAACGGGCTTGACGAGGAACTCGAACGCTTGAGTGCCGAGGTCGCCAGTCATTCGGAGCGCGTCTTCGCCCTTGAGCAGAAGGTCCTGCATCCAGCGAATACCAGACTGGCAGTTTTTCTGACACTTCAAAGCCGGGATGCGCTCGATCTTGATTCCGTCGAGCTCTTCGTGAATGGCCAACCTGTCGCTTCCCACCTTTATTCCGATAGAGAGCGGACATCGCTTGAACGCGGCGGAATCCAGCAGTTGTTTACCGGGAACCTGGAAAACGGCGAGCATGAGTTGAAAACGGTGATTACCGCTCGCTCCGCCGATGATGATTTCGTGCGGCGGGAATCCACCCATAAGTTCAGAAAACGCCCCGGCGTACTCCGTTTGCAGATGAGTCTGGAAGCCCGGGCGCCCGATTACGAACCTCGGGTTTCTTTCGTGGAGTGGGAGTAGGGCGCCATGATGCTCCGGGTCCTCCTGTTTGTGTTACCTCTGACTGTTTCCGGCTTTTCCGGGGCGGCCACGCCGGTAATGCCGGATGATGTCCTTTCTGGTCTCAAGCAATTCCGGCAGGCGGGAGAAGTCGGCGTCGATCTTGGGGACAGACGACAGCAAGCGCTCTATGAAGATGCTGAGAAGGCACGAGCCGAAGGCCGCACCGATGAGGCCGGGCGCATCCTGGCCGGTATGAAAGAGGGCTACTGGGCGGCTCTGGGATACCTCAATCTTGCCAGTGATTACGCGAAATCCGATCTTAACCCGGCCAGAGCGCTGGTTGCTCTGCGGGTTGCGTTAGCCATGTCCGATGGTGACGCCGATTCCGAGCGTAGCCAGCATCTGGAGAATAATCTGTTGGTACGTGCGGGCTACCTTGCCTACCAGCACGGCGAATTCGATAAAGCGATCGGCTTTCTGGAGGAGGTCGATCTCGACAGTTTCAACACGCCGCGGGCCCTTTACCTTCACGGCTTGGCGCTGACAGAAAAAGGCAATCACCGGGCCGCTATGCAGAGCTGGCATCGAGCCAGGAAATATCCTTTAGCCTACCCGGGAGTTGCCGACGCATGGATAGGGATGGGGCGCGGCTACGATCTCTCCGGCTATCTCGGGCAGGCCGGGGAAGCCTACCTCGCCGCCAACGCTGCCTTCGAGAGTGAACGGGTGACTCTTCGCAAACTGGCCGGAAAGATTCGGGAACAGGGGGCCTATAAAACCCTGGTGGAAGATGCCCGGGAAACCGGAGTCGACTGGTTTCTGGCCGACAGCCGCACACTGACCCAGCCCCGCATGGCCTATCTTCTTGGCTTCATGGAGGACGCTGACGTCCAGAGGGCCGCAGGGCGAGTGGCCGCTCTTCGTTCGATGGCGGTAAAACTTGAACGCCATGGTTACGATCTTGAGGTGTTTCAGGGGGCTCTGAGAGAACAGCTGGTCGGCATCCATCAGCAGGAATCCAGGCAAAGCACCGCTGATCTTAATGCGCGGGGGGCGGAGCTCGGTGCACGGCTGCTGCGCCTCGCGGATAGCGCCGGTCCCGGCCAGCAAGCCCGTATCGAGGCTCTCCAGAAAACCCTGACGGATGCCCAGACCCGTTTGAGCCAGGTCCGGAGCAAGGCATCGGGGCAACCGGAAATCCTGGAACGGTTACGTCACTCTGCCGCTGCGCTGACAGAGCGCAACGAAGCGCTGTTAGTGTCTGCTCGTCAGTTGCTTGAAGCATCTGAGACGGCGTTGGACGATTTGGCTCTCGACTATGTCGAAGCCAGTGACCAGCAGATGGCCTTCGCACTGGACAAAACCGAACAGCAGATAGCTCACCTGTATGAATATCTCGCCCTTCAGAACCTGGAGGAGACCCAACCATGATCCGGCCGTTTCAGAGCTTCTGCCTTTCCTTACTGCTGGCAGCGCCGGCTGTGGCGCAGGAATCTTTTCGTGTGGAACTGGGCCGGGACGGCGAGACCATCGGGGATATGCGCCCGGTGTTCCTGACCTTTGAAAGCCGGCCGATGCCGGCCATCTCGCCTTCGGAAGTTGCTCGTCGTTACCATCGCCTGTTCCGGACATCCGACGAGCCAGAGGTCCGGATTGATGCCCTTAACCGCCTGAGTAATATCCGGGATCGTTCAGGTGAAGACATAGGGTTTTCTCCGGCTGAAGAGGAAAGGGTCTACAGTGAGGCGATCAGCAGTTACGAATCCATCCTTGCGCGCGGCTCCTATGGTGGGCGGCTGGATGAACTGCTTTACCAGATGGCCAAGGCCCATGCCCTGACAGGACAGCAGGATGCGTCTATCCAGAGGCTGAAACAGCTGGTGGGGCTCTACCCTGATTCCCCTTTGGTACCGGAGGCCCGGTTCCGGTTGGCGGAATCCGCCTTTGCTGCTGGCCAGTACGCTGAGGCAGAAAGCGGCTACCGGCAATTGATTGAATCCGGCGACAGCGAAGAGTTCAGCACCAAGGCCCGATACATGCTTGGCTGGAGCCAGTTCAAACAGGGCCCGTCTGCATGGAACAGGGCCGCAGGCACGTTTGTCGAGGTTCTGGACGAGTTTCTGCCGCAGGAACAGAGCCTTGCGTCGGTCAGTGAATCCAGTGTTGATACCATCGACGATACCTTCCGGGTGCTGGCATTGATGGCGGCCCGAAAGGGTGGGCCGGACACCCTCATTGCGTGGCTGGATAAGGCCCAGCCGCGCCCCTGGGAACACCTGTTGTTCGACCGGCTCGCGGATTATTACGCCATCCAGGGCGAGACCAGGGCCAGTGTTGCCGCTAACCGGGCCTTCATCGAGTCTTCCCCGAATCACCATTCCGTTCCCGCCTTTCGGTTGCAGGTGGTGGATGTCTGGCAAGGGGCGGGTGACGCGGAGCGGGTTCGTACGGCCCGGGCCCGATTCGTCCACAGCTATAGCCTGGATTCCGCCTTTGCCGGGCTGAATGGGAGCCAGCAGGACAAGTGGCGGAGCTTCAGCAGACGGCTGGCGGACTATCACTATGATTTGGGCGCCCGCTCGGCGGAACAGGGGCAGGTTGCAAACTCTGAGTCTGCCTTTGCACAGGCTGCCACTTACTATGAAGGATTGGCGCCCCGGGTTGCCCAGAGCGGTGAGGTCTTGCGCCTTGCCGGGGATGCCCGATTGCAGGCGGGCCACTTTCCGAAGGCGCTGGCGAACTTTCGCAAGGCTGCCTATGAGGCGCCCGGTTACAGTGAGGCAGCAGATGCTGCCTGGGCCGCCGTCACTCTGTTGCGAGACGGCATCGACCAGCAGTACGGGGCTGCAGCGTTCAGGCCTGGTCTGGAGGATCTTTCAGACGAAGCCGATCGTTTTAACGAGCGATACGCGGGTGATAACAGGGTTTCCGGCCTGATGGCGGATCTGGCTGCCCGTTGGCTTGCTGCCGGCGAGCATGAGCGGGGGTTGCACTATGCTTCGCAGGTTCTTACCGCCCCCGGGGCATCGCCGGCAGAGCAATACGCTGCTTGGCAGGTAACGGCCCGGATCCGCCAGAAAGAGGGCGATTATGGACTGGCGGAACGTGCCTGGAATCAGGCGCTGGATCTTGCCGAGAGCGATCAGCTCAAGGATGTGACTGGCGACCAGCTGGCGGCGATTCGCAGGCAACTGGCGACAGCTGTCTATCGCCAGGGGGAAGTGGCAGCATTCCAGGGCAGGCTCGGAGAGGCTGTGGGTCATTTCCGGCGGGTTGATTCAGTGTTACCCGGCTCGGAAATCGCCATCCGGGCCCGTTACGATGCCGCCAATACCTTGCTCAAGGCATCGGACTGGACAGCCGCTGTTGTCGACCTGCAAGAGTTCCGCACCGACCACCCGCAACATGATCTGACTGCGGGTATCAGTGAAAAGCTGGTACACGCCTGGATTCAGTCCGATAAACCCACCCAGGCAGCATCCGAATTGCTGCAGGCCGCTGAAAATCATGCCAACCCCTGGCAATTGCGGCTGCGGGCTTCGGAATTGCTGAATGAGGCCGGCAATGTAGCGGAGCGGAATGCCCTGTACAGGGACTATCTTGCTACCGGCCCGAAGGCTGGCGACGGATCTGAACATGAGCGGCTCCAGACCTTCCGTTATCGCCTGATAGAAAGCGGCGACGATCCGGATCACTGGCGGGAAGCACTGGTCCAGTCAGAGCTGGACAGCGCCTGGCACAGTGCCGACACCCTTGAGTGGGCATCCCGGTCTTCTCTGGTGCTTGGCGCCCGTGCGGCTGCCGCGTTCACCAGCATCAGCCTGAGTCAGCCTCTGGAACAATCTCTGGGGCGCAAGCAGAAGGCTCTGGAAACCGCTCGACAGCGATTCCTGGATGCCGAAGCTCTCGGTGGCGAGCGCGTTCTGTCTGAATCTTTGTTCCGCCGGGCAGAGCTCTACCGGGGCCTGGCCAAAGACCTGATGACATCCGCCGTACCTTCGGACCTGAATGAGCTTGAGGCCATGCAGTACCAGATGCTGCTTGAAGAAGAGGCGTATCCCTTCGAAGAGAAAGCCATTCAACTGCACACGGAAAACCACCGCCGGATTACATCGGAGGGCTATGACGCCTGGATAGGTCGAAGCCTTGGCGTTCTTGCGGAACTGCACCCGGGACGCTACGAGCGGAGTGTCAAATGGCTCAGCTGGAACATGGAGTCTAACGATGGGGTGTAATCCGTTACTTAAAGAAGGGCTGCGTTGGGCATTCCTGCTGCTGGTGTTTCTCGCCGGTTGTGCCGGCCAGGAAGTGCGGCAGCCAGAGGAGCCGGCCAGAACCGATCCAGAGCTGGCGGCAAGCTTTGAAAAGGAAGGGCGCAAGGCCTTCGAAGAAGGTAGGAAAGGTGCGGCGGTGGACGCCTGGCAGAAAGCCGTGGAGTTGGACCCCACCAATGCCGTGACCGTGAACAATCTGGCGCTGGTCCTGAAGGATCAGTACCGGTTCGCCGAAGCCGTTAAATTGCTGGAAACAGGCATTGCCCATTCGCCGGATGTGGCGGAGCTGCATTTCAATCTGGCGGTGATTGCTGAGCTCTATCTGCTCGATCTGGAAACGGCCCTCACGCACTACAACCGTTACCGGGAACTGACCAAAGCAGACGACCAGGAGGTGGCCGGGTGGATTGCGGACCTGGAAAGGAGGCTGGAATAAATGATTGGTAGCCGGAAAACCTCTAGAAACCTCTTTACTGCGCTGCTGCTGGCAGGCCTTCAGGTGCTGTTCCTCAACCAGGCGAAGGCGGACCAGGATGACACTGTCCGGCTCAGTGTTGAGGGCCTGTCTGCAAGTCTTGGCGAAGACGAGCCCCGGGTACTTTACATATTGCCCTGGCAGGCGCCGAGCCTGCCAAGAAGACCAAGGGCAGACCTGAATAACGAGGCGCCCGAACTGGTCCGTCCGGCTGATCCGGTCGCCCTGGAGCGGCACCGCCTCTTTCGCGAAAACCTTAACCCTCTGATCCTGAGTCCCCTCGGAGACTCAGCAGTGACTGCGCAGTAATAACGGGAGAACAACCATGCTGGACACCATCGTACGTTTTTTCCAGGAAGGCGGGCCCTTCATGTACCCCATTGCCATCGTACTGGCGTTGGGGCTGGCCATCACTCTGGAACGGTTCTTTTATCTCTCGGCGGTGCGGCGTCGTAACCGGGTTGCTTTTGAGCGAGGCATCCTGCCGCTCCTCAGGAAAAGGGACTATCAGCGGGCCATGAAAGCTGCCACCAACTCCGACAGCGCTATTGCCTCAATCATGGGCGCCGGCATTGGCCGGTTGCTCAGCAACAGCCGGCGAGAGGACATCGAGTACGCCATGGAAGAAGGCCTGATGGAAGTGCTGCCGCGCCTCGAAAAACGCACCCAGTACCTGGCGACCCTGGCCAATATCGCCACGCTGCTCGGCCTTTTGGGAACCATTATTGGTCTTATTGCGGCGTTTACCGCCGTGGCGGCGGCAGATCCTTCCCAGAAGGCAACCCTGCTGTCGGAAAGTATTTCCGTGGCCATGAACACGACGGCCTTCGGCCTGATGTCGGCGATACCGTTGCTCATGTTCCATGCGGTACTGCAGACCCGCACCAACGAGATTGTGGACAGTTTCGAAATGGCCGGGGTGAAGTTGCTGAACATTGTGTCTGAACCATGAGACGCCGTCACCGCAGGTTAAACGCTTCGCCGGAGCTGGATATCACCGCCTTTCTCAATCTCATGATTGTTCTGGTGCCCGTCCTGTTGCTTGGCATGGTGTTCAGCCAGGTCCGGATGATCGAGCTGAACTTTCCGGGTATGGACGCCGGGCAGGCGCCTGAGCCTGAGGAATTCCGGCTCGTGGTTACTCTGATTCCGGAAGGTATCGAGATCGCCGACAGCGACCGCGGTCTGATCCAGGCGCTGCCCGTGGGCGAGGAAGGGCAGGATTTCGAGAACCTTCGTCAGGTACTTCGGCAGATAAAAACCCGTGTGCCGGATAAAACCGACGTGGTGCTGGAAGTCGGACCGGACATCGATTACCAGACACTGGTTACTGCCATGGATACCGTCCGCTCTTATCCGGCGGTAGTTGCGGCCAGCGTGGTTGAGGGGGAGCTGTTTCCCGATGTTTCGCTGATGGATGCACCTGAAGACCGGAAGCTTGCCGCAAACGCCAGGGCCGAATCAGGGGAGGGCGCATGAGAACGTCCCGAAAGGCGAAAAGAATTCGTCGGCATTACGGCCGGATGCACAAGCCCGGGGGCCTGAACCTGGTGTCGCTGATGGACATCTTTACCATCCTGGTCTTTTTCCTGATGGTGAATTCCTCGGATGTGAAAGTGATGCAGAACACCGCAGACGTGCCTTTGCCAAAGTCCACGGCTCAACAGGAGGCGGTTGAGAGCCTGACAGTCCAGGTAACGGCCAATGCCATTCTGGTCCAGGGCAGCGAAGTGGCAAGACTGGATGGCATCGAGACCAGTGACACCTATATCGCCGGTCTGTCGGAAGAGCTTTCCTGGCGCCGCAACCGCTGGTCTGAAGTTCCCGAGGAGGGGCTTGAAGTAACCATTATGGCCGGCCGGGATACCGATTACCGATTGCTTCGCAAGGTCATGCAGACCTGTGTTGATGAACAATATCGACAGGTGCGCCTCGCAGTGGAAGGGGAGGTCCGTAATGGCTGATAACGGATATTCCCCTGCGACGGGTTCGGGGCTGCCATGGAGTCGTGATCTCGGCGAGAGTCGAAGATTTACGGGTATTGTATTGTTGATGCTGGCGCTGTTTTTGCCACCGGCGTTCCTGATCCCAATGCTGGATGTACCGGAGGTTGAGCGCAGCGAGGCCGAGAAGGTTCCTCCCCGGCTGGCGCGGCTGGTGGAGAAGCCTAAACCGATTGTGCCACCGGAGCCAGTTCAGCCCGAGCCAGAACCTGAGCCAGAACCGGAAGTGAAGGAAGCGAAGAAAGAAAAACCAAAGCAGCCGGAACCGAAAGTTGCCAGGGTTGAACCCGACCCTGTGCCTGCCCCAAAACCAGAATCCGAACCTCAGGCCGTATCCGAGCCGAAGCCCAAGCAGACCACCGAGCAAGCCAGGGAAAAAGCGTCCCGCTCCGGGCTGCTGGCCATGAGAGACAAGCTGGCTTCACTCAGGTCGCCTGAACCCACACCAGCCCGTGAGTTTGCGGTCAACACACAGTCGGAGGCGGCCGAAGCAACGAAATCGCGCGAGGATTCTCAGCAAGTCCTCAGTGGAAGCGGTGGTGTGGAGGACGCTCCGGCGCCGGAAACCACTGTCGCTGTGGCTGAGCATGAGGTCAAAACGGTTGATGCGCCCGAGGAAGAATCCCGAAAAGTGGCCGCCAGGCCGGCAAAGGTCGAGCCATCGGTTGGCGAGCGGGCAATGAGTAATATCCGGCAAGTATTCGATGCCCAGAAAACGGCACTCTATTCCATGTACCGGCGGGAGCTTCGGCAGGATCCGACCCTCAAGGGCAAGGTGTTGTTGGAGCTGGTAATCGAACCGGATGGCTCGGTGTCTGCCTGTGAGGTGGTCAGCTCAGAGCTCGGGCACCCCACGCTGGAACAGCGGATTGCCATGCGCGTGCGGCTGTTCAATTTCGGGGCTGACAATGTTGAGGCCCGGAAGGTCAGATTTCCGATTGATTTCCTGCCCGGCTGATAACTTGATCGGGCAGCCAGCGAGGGACTGCCCGACACGGCGAGCTTAGTTTTCGATGGTGATTTTCGGCAACCGGGGTTTGTGCAGACACACTTTCTCTGATGGCGCGATGACCTTCGCTTCCCCGATGACCACCTTCTGATCGTTCTGATTACGTACGTCGCACTCGACCACGACCCGGCCTTTCGGTTCCTTGCGGAGGATTTTCAACTGAACGGTGAGGGTGTCGTCCAGTTTCACCGGCCGCTTGAAAGACAGGCTCTGGTCCAGGTAGATGGTACCGGGGCCCGGCATGACCGTTGCCAACGCCGCCGAGATCAGGGAGCCGCTCCACATACCATGGGCAATCCGATCCTTGAACATGGAGCCGGCTGCAAATTCGGAGTCCAGGTGTACCGGGTTTACATCACCGGAGACCGCCGCAAACAGCACCAGTTCGTCCTCGGTGAGGGTGCGCGTAAAGGTGGCGGTGTCGCCCTCGTTCAGCTCGTCGTAGGTGATATTTTCCAGGGTATCAAGGGTATCGCTCATCGCGTGCTCCGCACTGTTGTCATTTGAGTACAGGTGTTCGGGTAAGAGTCTCGAAAACTACCTCATCGGTTACAAAACTGCTATTCTCTCCCCACTTTTTTGAGGCTGATACCTTTGTAGGGTTGATTTTCTGATCAACCTGACATCGGTAAATCATTACAATCAAAAGCGCCAAACAGGAGATGGTGATGGATTTTGAGCAGTTCTATCAGGATAAATACCCCGCCGGCGTGCCCCGTGAGGTGGACCTGAACAAGTACAAAAGCATGGTGGATGTATTCGAGCAGTCGGTCAAAAAGTTTGCCGACCGTCCCGCATTCAGTGCTGTTGGTGCAACTCTCACTTACCGTGACCTCGACACCCAGAGCCGCAACTTTGCAGCCTGGCTGCAAAACAAGACAGACCTGAAACCTGGCGACCGCATCGCGGTGCAGATGCCGAACGTCAGCCAGTACCCGGTCGTTGTGTTTGGCGCAATGCGAGCTGGCCTGATTGTAGTGAATACCAACCCGCTTTATACCACGCGGGAAATGGAACATCAGTTCAACGATTCCGGAGCCAAGGCGCTGGTGGTTCTCGCGAACATGGCCGAGAACGCCGAGAAGGTGTTGCCACACACTGGCATCGAGCACGTGATTGTTACCGAAATCGCGGATATGCACTCGCCAATCAAGCGCACGCTGATGAATGCCGTGGTCAAGCATGTCAAAAAGATGGTGCCGCCGTTCAATCTGCCCCAGGCCCACAAGCTGCCTGCCGTTCTGAGTGCCGGCGCCCGTGAAAAATTCACCCCGGTAGAGTGCAAGCAGGATGACATTGCCGTGCTTCAGTACACCGGCGGGACGACCGGTGTGGCGAAAGGCGCGATGCTGACCCACGGCAACCTGGTAGCCAACCTGCTGCAGACCCGGCCTATGATGGAAGACATGGTGGTTGAAGGTCAGGAGGTTGTTATCGCGCCGCTGCCGCTCTACCACATTTATTCCTTTACCCTGAACTGCGGCATCATGCTTGAGGCCGGCGCGCACAACGTGCTGATTCCGAACCCGCGTGATATCCCGGGCTTTGTGAAAGAGCTGAAGAACCACAAGTTCACCGCGTTCCTGGGACTGAACACGCTCTTTGTCGCGCTTTGCAACAACGAAGACTTCCAGGATCTGGACTTCAGCAGCCTGAAGCTGACGTCCTCGGGCGGCATGGCGCTGACAAGCGACACTGCCAAGATGTGGGAGCGGGTTACCGGCTGCGAGATCTGCGAAGGCTTCGGGATGACCGAAACCTCCCCGGTTGTGACCTTTAACCCCCATAGCGCCATTCAGATCGGCACCATCGGCCTGCCAATTCCGTCCACCCAGGTCATAACCCTCGATGAAGAAGGCAATGAGACGCCCCTGGGCGAGCCGGGCGAACTCTGCGTAAAAGGACCGCAGGTTATGCGCGGTTACTGGCAGCGCCCTGAGGACACCCAGAAATCTTTCACCGACGATGGCTACCTGCGCACCGGCGATATCGCCCTGATCCAGGAAGACGGCTATATCCGCATTGTTGATCGCAAGAAAGACATGATCATTGTCTCTGGCTTCAACGTGTTCCCGAATGAGATCGAAGACGTGGTCAGCAGCCATCCGAAAGTAGTCGAGTGCGCCGCGGTTGGCGTTCCCGATGCCAAGAGCGGTGAGGCGGTCAAGGTTTACCTGGTGCCGACGGCTGAAGGCGTGACGGAAAACGAGCTGAAGGAGTTTTGTCGCGAGCGGCTAACCGCCTACAAGGTTCCCAAGAAATTCGAGTTCCGGGACGAGCTGCCCAAGACCAATGTGGGCAAGATCCTGCGCCGTGAACTGCGGGACGAGGCGAACAACAAGTAAGTGGCTTCGAGCACACCGACTCCAAAACCTGATGCCGAGGCGGCCGTCAAAGCGATGATGGAGCAGCTGGACGCCTGTAATCAGCAGGAAGCGGCCCGAATCGTTAAAACGGTTGCCCGAACCAAGGGAAAACCTGGCCAGAAAGACCTGGAGAAAATGGCCAAGTGGCTGGATCGTGGGCTTGAAAAGGTTCAGCAGCGCCATGCCCTGCACAAACCGGCCAGTTTCCCCGAAGGCTTGCCGGTTTCCGAGCGCGTGGATGATATCCGTGAGGCCATCGAAAACCATCAGGTGGTGATCATTGCCGGGGAAACCGGTTCCGGTAAAACCACCCAGATTCCCAAAATCTGCATGAACAGTGGTCGGGGTATCCGGGGCCTGATAGGTCATACCCAGCCCCGTCGGATTGCCGCTCGCAGTGTTGCCGCTCGCATTGCCGAGGAAATCGGTGAACAGACTGGCCAGCAGATCGGCTATCAGGTTCGTTTCACCGACAACACCTCCGAGCAGTCACGGGTGAAGGTGATGACCGACGGCATCCTGCTGGCGGAGGTTCAGCACGACCGCTTTCTGGATCGCTACGATACGATCATCATCGACGAAGCCCACGAGCGTAGTCTCAACATCGACTTCCTGCTCGGGTATCTGCGTCAGCTCCTGCCCAAGCGACCGGATCTGAAGATCATCATTACGTCGGCCACCATTGAGGTTGAACGGTTCAGCGAATTTTTCGACAAGGCGCCGGTGATTGAGGTGAGCGGTCGAACCTATCCGGTGGACGTGCGTTACCGCCCGTTGACTGGAGATGAGGACGACCGGGATCAGGGTTGGACCGATGGGGTGCTGGGCGCCCTTGATGAAATCGAACAACATGAGCGCAGCCAGAAGCAGCCACCCGGTGACGTCCTGGTGTTCCTGCCAGGAGAGCGGGAGATCCGCAATCTCAGCAAGGTACTGCGTCATGTTGATCTGCGGCACACCGAAGTGCTGCCGTTGTATTCCCGGTTGAGCAATGCCGAGCAGAACCGGGTGTTCCAGTCCCACAAGGGTCGACGGATCGTGCTCTCGACGAACGTGGCGGAAACCTCGTTGACGGTGCCGGGCATTCGTTACGTGATCGATACCGGGGTTGCCCGGATCAGCCGCTACAGTGTGCGCTCGAAGATCCAGCGCTTGCCGGTGGAACCGATTTCCCAGGCCAGCGCCAATCAGCGGGCAGGACGTTGTGGCCGGGTGGCCCCGGGTATCTGTTTCCGGCTTTACGACGAGACGGATTTTATCAACCGCCCGGAATACACCGATCCGGAAATACTGCGCACCAACCTGGCGTCGGTCATTCTGCAAATGGCGACGTCGGGCCTTGGGGAAATTCGGCAGTTCCCGTTCCTGGAGGCGCCGGATAAGCGTCAGGTCAACGATGGCTATAAGCTCCTTGAAGAATTGGGTGCGGTGGATGACAAGCGCCGCGTCACCCGGCTTGGTCGAACCATGTCTCGGCTGCCCCTCGATCCTCGCCTGGCCAGGATGCTGGTCACCGCGGCGGAGCTTGGCAGTCTGGCGGAAACCTTGGTCATCATTGCCGGGTTGAGTATTCAGGACCCCCGGGAGCGGCCCCAGGACAAACAGCAGGCGGCGGATCAGGCCCACGCACCGTTCAATGACAAGGAATCGGATTTCGTCACCCTGCTGAACGTGTGGAATTTCTATGAAGAGCAACGCCAGGAGCTTTCCCAGAATCAGCTCAAGAAGGTTTGCCAGAAGAACTTCCTGAGCTGGATGCGAATGCGGGAATGGCGGGATATCCATCGCCAGCTGACGTTGATCTGTCGTGAACAGAAGCTGGCGGTCAACAAGGATGCCGCCAGTTACGAATCGCTGCACAAGGCGATACTGGCCGGTCTTCTGGGTCAGGTCGCCGTAAAGGTAGAAAAGAAGGAATACCTGGCGACAAGGAACCGGAAGGTGCTGATCTTTCCCGGCTCCAAGGTAGCCAAGGCCGGTCCGAAATGGATCGTTGCCACCGAGATTGTGGAGACCAGTCGGGTATTTGCCCGGGTGGTGGCGTCCATTCAACCGGAATGGATTGAGCCCCTGGCCGGCCATATCGTCAAACATCATTATTTTGAGCCCCATTGGGAGCAGAAGCGGGCCCAGGTGATGGGTTACGAAAAGGTCACCCTTTACGGCCTGGATATTGTCGCCAAGCGCCGCATTCCTTACGCCAAGGTGGATCCGGCGGAATGCCGGAATCTGTTTATCCGGCGAGCGCTGGTGGAGGGGGATTACCGGTCAAAGGCGCCCTTTATCGCCCGTAACCGGGAGATGCTCGACACGGTTGAGAATCTTGAGAAGAAGACCCGGCGGCGTGATCTGCTCGTTGACGATGAAGTGCTGGTGGCCTTCTACGATGAACGCCTGCCTGCAGACATCATCAGTGGCCGGCATTTCGAGACCTGGTGGAAGGGGCTCTCGGCGGAGCAACTGAAGGAACTGGAGCTCACCGAGGCCGACATTCTTCAGCGACCGGTGGATGCCCAGGCCGCTGACCTGTATCCCGATTTTCTGGAGTGGCAGGGCGTTCGCTACCCGCTGAGCTACGAGTTCGAGCCCACCAGTGAAAAAGATGGCGTCACGCTGCAGGTTCCCCTGATGGCCCTCAAACAGATTCCGTCTCGTCGTCTGGAATGGTTGGTGCCGGGTCTGCTGAGGGAGAAATGCATTGCCCTGGTAAAGTCCCTGCCCAAGGCGTTGCGCCGTAACTTTGTTCCTGTGCCTGATTTTGTAGACGCGGCCCTCGAGAACCTGCAGCCCTCCAACGAACCGTTAACGCTTCAACTGGGCGAGCAGTTGCGACGGATGACCGGTGTACAGATTGATCCGGAGGCCTGGTCGGAATCGGAATTGCCAAAGCACCTCAGGATGAACCTGCGTGTCATGGGTGACGGCGGTCGAACCATTGCCGAGAGTCGCGAGACGACCGATTTGCAGCATCAACTTGAGGGTCAGGCGGAGCAGGCGCTGGAGTCGGCGACAAAAGATGATTCGCGGGCGGAACCGGTTGGCGAGTACACCGACTGGCGGTTCGGAGCGTTGCCCGAACAGGTCCAGACCGAAAAGGGCGGCATGCAGGTGACCGTCTATCCCGCGCTGGAGGATCTGGGTAAGCAGGTGCGCCAGATACGTTGTCTTGATCGGCTGACTGCTGAAGATACCACCCGGAAGGCTATCGCCCGCCTGATTCTGAACCGGTTCGGCAGGACGCTCGATGACCTGGAGCGGAAGCTTCCCCGGTTTAAACAGTCTGCGCTGATGTTTGCTCCTGTAGGCCAGTCGAAAGTGTTGCTGGATGACCTGTTGCTGGCAACGGCCATGCAGCACTTTCTCCCGGAGGGTGTTCCGAGGACAGCAGAGGACTTCGACCGTGTGTTTGACGCTCACCGGGGCGACTTCATCCCGGCTCTGGAGCAGGCAGACGAGCGGTTGTATCAGGCCATGTCCGGTTACCAGAAAGTGGCGAAGCAGTTGAAAGGCAAAATCAATCTGGCCCTCGCCAACAGCATGGCCGATCTGAAATTTCAGCTACAGAACCTTGTCTATCCCGGATTTCTGATGGAAACACCGCCTGAGTGGCTGGCGGAATTCGGGCGTTACTTCGAGGCGGCTCTGATTCGGCTGGAGAAAATGTCCCGGGAAATGGGCCGGGAGCGGGAGTTTCTTCACACCATTGAGCCGCTCTGGTCCCGCTACGCGGTGAAGCGGGACGAACAACAGCGGCAGGGGACCCGGGATCCTGAATTGGTGTTGTACCGCTGGATGCTGGAGGAGTTCCGGGTGTCGTTCTTTGCCCAGCAACTGGGCACGGTGATGACCGTGTCGGTGAAACGTCTGGACCGGCAGTGGGAAAAAACCAGAGTCTGAGAAAGGCAGACTGCACCAATCCGGTGCTACTGACTGATAGCCGACGGGCAAAACCCCGATACTGTGTTAGTATTTCTGGCAGTAGGTCAATGAACGAATCAGACGGGACGCCAGTCATCCCGTTTTCACAATCATGACGTGGGGTTAGCGTGATTAAAGCCGTTATTAGCGGGACCGGTCTCTACACACCGCCAGCAACCATTGATAATGACGAACTGGTCGAAGCCTTCAACCAGTACGTTGAACTGTTCAACGCGGAGAACGCAGACGCCATCGCCAATGGCGATGTGACGCCGCTGCAGCCATCGTCCTCCTCGTTTATCGAGAAAGCGTCCGGCATCAAGCGCCGACATGTGATCGACAAGGATGGCATTCTCGATCCCAAACGCATGAAGCCCTATATTCCCGATCGCAGCAACGAGGAGCCCTCGGTGCAATGCGAAATGGCTGTGACTGCTTGCCGTGAGGCCCTTGAGCAGGCGGGTAAGTCGGCACAGGATGTCGATGCCGTGATCGTTGCCTGTTCCAACCTGCAACGGGCCTATCCGGCAGTTTCTATCGAAGTTCAGGAAGCGCTGGGTATCGACGGGTTTGCCTACGATATGAACGTGGCGTGCAGCTCCGCTACGTTCGGCCTTCAGGCGGCCGTCAATTCCGTCGAGAATGGCAGTGCCCGTTCCGTTCTGGTGGTCAGCCCGGAAATCTGTTCGGGCCACCTGAATTTCCGGGACCGGGACAGTCACTTTATTTTTGGTGACGCCTGCACAGCCATTCTGGTTGAGCGCGAAGAAGATACCCGTGAGGGGCAGGGGTTCGAGATTCTTGGTACCAGCCTGAAAACCAAGTTTTCCAACAACATCCGGAACAATTTCGGTTTTCTGAACCGCGCCGATGATTCCGGTGTTGGTAAACCCGACAAGCTCTTCGTTCAGCAGGGTCGCAAGGTGTTCAAGGAGGTGTCGCCGCTGGTTGCCGAGACCATCCAGAAACAGCTGCAAAGCCTGTCCCTCTCGCCGGATGATCTCCGTCGCATGTGGCTGCACCAGGCCAACCTGAATATGAATCAGCTGATTGCCCGCAAGGTGCTGGGTCGCGATGCCACTGAGGAAGAGGCACCGGTGATTCTGGATGAATACGCCAACACCAGCTCCGCCGGTTCGATCATCGCCTTTCACAAGCACAAGGATGACTTTGTCAGTGGCGATCTCGGGGTAATCTGTTCGTTCGGGGCAGGTTATTCCATCGGCAGCGTGGTGGTACGCCGCCGGTAGGAGTCTTCCGGTTCAAGTCGTTGCCAGAGCCCGAAGGGTATCTGGCAGCGGGGCCGAGGCGCGCGTTTCCCGGTCGAACCACACGATTTTCGCATAGCCTTCCGCATAAACCGCGCCAGTATCGACATCTGTCAGCAAATGATAGGTGTCGAGGCTGGTGTTACCTGCTTTGTCAGCGTATGTTTTCACCTCAACCGTTGCCGGGTGGTTCAATTCCTTTAGAAAGGTGGCACTGGTCTTTATAATGACCGGGCCGGTTGGCTCTTCGGGACCGCCGAGCTCCAGTGAGGCCAGCCAGACAATGCGCGCTTCCTCAAAGAATCGGAAGTAGACTGTATTATTGGCGTGGCCGTATGCATCCATGTCGCCCCAGCGGAGCGGCATGGTAATCGTGTTTACAAGATTTCCCGGTACTGACATCGGTTTCTCCGGAACAATGGTTTAATAATAAAAAGAATAGCGCCGGTATTTTCGACGAATTGAAACGAATTAAACAACCCAAGAGCAGATAATGAAACACATTTTTATCCGGCGCCGGCTGATTACGCTCATCATGTTGTTATTCCTGGCTGTATTCCTGCCAGTGGGCCAGGCCACCGCACAGACTATGCAGGAACCTGCGCCAGAAGGCTCTGTTCCGGTTGACCCGAAAGACCCCTGGGAGAACTGGAACCGCAAGGTGTACACCTTCAACGAGACCATTGATCGCTGGTTCCTGAAGCCGGTGGCACAGGCCTACAGAGACTTCACCCCGCAGATTGTTGACCGTGGCATTACCAATTTCTTCAATAACCTGACCGAACTCCGAAACTTCACCAACAGCGTACTGCAGCTGAAAGGGGAGTCGGCCGTGGTTGCGGTAGGGCGCTTTACCTACAACACGACCTTCGGTCTGGGTGGTCTGATTGACGTGGCAACCGCCTTTGACCTCCCGGAGCGGCCGGAAGATTTTGGTCAGACACTGGGTTACTGGGGCGTGGGTTCAGGACCCTACCTCATGCTGCCTTTTCTGGGGCCTTCAACCCCCCGGCATTTTACCGGGTTCATGACCGACGGCTTTGCGCTACCGTCGGCCTGGGATGAAGTTGACAGCCCTGAAGTTTACTATGCCCGTGCGCTGCAGATAGTGGACCGTCGGGCAGATCTCATTCCCGCTGAAAGCTTTATCTCGGGCGACAGCTACACGTTTGTTCGAAACGCTTTTCTGCAACGTCGGGAATTCCTGATTAACGACGGGAAAGTGGTCAACGATCCGTTTGCCAGTGGCGACGATGAAGATCTGATGCTCGAGGATTTCTGAGCGTTCTGGTTTGAAAGGAGGTCAGCGGTGCTCAAGGATCCAAGAATAGCCAAATTCCGGAAAATGTTGGCCGAGGCGCCAAACTACGAAGTGTGGAAGGCCGCGGCCCTGGAGTTGGACTTCCTGGAGGGCAATGCCGAGTGGAAAGAGGATTTTGCCTCCGATCTCTACCACTACGAAGTCATCTACGACCGGCTGAGCAATCTCAAACAGTATCGTCAGCAGAATGATGTAGAGCGGCTCAAGCGGGCCCTTCGGGAGGGGCTCCACCATGATCTGGGGAATATGGGCAACCCGGCGCTTTATACCCGATCCCGGGTTGGCACCAAACATCTGATCGAGGAATACATTACCCAGGTCTGTGAATCGCTGGATTACCTCTGTGATGAACCGGTGCCCGGTTTTCCCGTTGCCGACAAACTTCAGTTCTTCCGCGACACGCTTACAAGCTTTGGCCGCCCGGCGCTTTTGCTCAGTGGCGGCGCTACCCTGGGCGTTTTCCACTTTGGCGTCATCAAGGCTCTCTGGGAAAAGGGGCTTCTGCCCCAGGTCATCGCTGGTTCAAGTATCGGCGCGGTTATCGCGGGCATTCTTGGAGTACACACAGACGCGGAAATCCCGGAAATGCTGGTGCCCGAGAACCATAACCTGAAAGCCTGGAAATGGCGGGGGCTGCTCAGTGCGGTGCGTGGGGACGGACTCATGGATCAGGAAGAGCTGCGCAATTGCCTGCGTGGCAATATCGGTGAATATACTTTTGAAGAGGCTTACCAGCGTACCGGCCGTTCGATCAATGTGAGTGTTTCACCAGTGCAGGCCCACCAGAAGGCTCGCTTGCTGTGTGGATACACCTCGCCTTATCTGATGGTCTGGAGTGCGGTTTTGGCCAGCGCCGCGGTTCCCGGTATTTTCCCGCCGGTTACCCTGATGAAAAAGGACATTCAGGGCAACACGCTACCCTATATGCCGCGCCTGAAGTTTGTGGATGGCTCGGTTGTGAGCGACCTGCCTATTGAGCGGTTGATGCATCTGTACGATGTGAACTACACCATCGTGAGCCAGACCAATCCCCATGTGGTGCCGTTCCTGAGCCAGCGCGGCCGGGATGAAAAGCTGTCCCTTGGCAATCTGCCGATGCACCTGCTGAAATCTGAAATTCAGTTCCATGGCCAGGGGGTGTTTGATTACTTGCGGAAAAGGCTTCGGCCGGAACTTATGCGGCAGATGTCCGGTCAGTTGTACACCATTATGGCCCAGCGCTACTCGGGAGACGTTACCATTGCGCCCTCATATTCGTTCAAGGATTACAGCAGGATGCTGGCAAACCCCGATCCGGCCTTCATACGGCAGATGATTCTGGCCGGCGAACGGGCCACCTGGCCAAAAATCTCCATGATCCGCTCCCACGCCCGCATCTCGAAAACCCTGGAGCGGTGCGTACGGAGACTCAAGCACCAGAATCGGCGCACCGCCGAGCTCAGACTGATCAGCAACGCGGATTCCGGTACGTCCTGATATGTATTACGACTTTTTCGGCTTTCGGGAACCGCCGTTTTCCATTGCGCCAGACCCTCGTTACCTGTATCTGAGCGATCGCCACAAGGAGGCGCTGGCGCACCTGATGTATGGGGTTCAGGGGCAGGGCGGCTTCATCGTAATTACCGGTGAAGTGGGAACCGGGAAAACAACGGTTTCCCGCTGCTTTATCGAGAATGTTCCGGATAATGTGGATATCGCGCTGATCCTGAATCCAAGGCTCTCTGCCCGGGAATTGCTCTCCTCCATTTGTGATGAGCTGGAAATCCCCCACGAGATAAGTGCCACCATCAAGGAACTGGTGGACCTGATTAACCAGGACCTGCTGAAGGCCCATGCGGCCGGGCGACACAAGGTTCTGATGATCGATGAGGCCCAGAATCTGTCTGCCGAGGTATTGGAGCAGCTCCGCCTTCTGACCAACCTGGAGACGGCGGAGAAGAAGCTGCTTCAGATTGTCCTGCTCGGGCAGCCCGAACTGCAGGAAATGCTGGCACTTCCGGAGTTGCGCCAGCTGAACCAGCGCGTTACCGCGCGCTACCATCTGGATGCCATTGGTCGGGAAGAGCTGCCGGCCTACCTTCGCTACCGCCTCAGCGTGGCAGGAATGCGGGGCGATATTTTCTCGCAGCGGGCGATGAACCGTCTTTACCGAGAAAGCCAGGGTATTCCCCGCCTGATCAACCTGATCAGTGACCGGGCCCTGTTGGGAGCGTACGCGGAAGGCGAGCATGAAATCACGGCTGATCATATCCGCCATGCGGCAAAGGAAGTGCGCGGACATTCGATTGGTCCCGCACCTTCACGATCATCCCGGTCGCCGGACAGGTCCCAGTACCTGATTGTTGCCGCTTCGATTCTGGTGGCTATCATCGGCACCGCCTGGCTGTTCGAGCGGTGGTCCCCTGACGGTGAGGTTCTTACCGGGCAGCCGTCGGCAGAACCGCTCAAGGGTGAGGTTGAGCGGATGGAGGCACCGGAACCGGAGCAGGTGGAGGGGGCTCAGGTGGAGAGCGCTCGGGTGGAGAGCGCTAAGGAAACCGGGCCTGAAAAGCCGCCTGGACCAGATGACCTGGCCATTCCGGACCAACTTTTGGATTCGGTCTCGGCGTTCCAGGTGTTGTTCGGGATCTGGGGGCGGGACTATCAACCCGCAGAAGCACCCGTGGCCTGTGATTGGGCGAGAGAGAACGGACTGGGGTGCCTGAATCGACAGGGTAGTCGCCGAAGCCTGGAGTTTCTCGATCGCCCGGCAATGCTTCAGCTCCAGGATGAGGCAGGTAACACCGGATTTGTCGTTCTCCGCCATCTGGACGGCAATACAGCAGAGGTTGCCATGCCGTCTGGTACTCAGAGCGTTTCCTTTACCAGCATAGAGCGCCACTGGTTCGGTGAATACCGGGTTTTATGGCGCCTTCCGGAATACATGACGGGCGATGGCTTCTACAGCAATGGTGGTGGCGAACAACTCTGGATTGGTGCGCGAATGATGGATCTTGCGGACCGGCACAGCGGCTCCCGGTCAGAGAGTGATCGGGTGAAGCGCATGGAAGCCGAAGAACAGATTCGCTGGTACCAGGCATTGCGGGGGCTCACCGTGGACGGAATTGCCGGTGCCATGACCATCATCCAGATTAACAACGATCTGGAGGCTTCAATCCCTCGCCTCAACCCCCTTCAGTCGGAGGGTCGAGAATAATCATGTCTTATATTCTGGACGCCTTGCGAAAATCCGAAACCGAGCGCCGCCAGGGTCGCGTTCCGGACCTCGGCCAACAGGTGCAGTTGATTCACCGGCCGAAGAAAAAACGGGTGTCACCGGCCGTGTGGGTAGCCCTCGCGCTGATCCTCAACGCGGGCGTTCTGGCCTTTCTATTCTGGCCCGGCACGCCCTTGCCGTGGGCTCCGGCGGGTCAAACTGAGTTGCCAACGGTTGCCGATACAACGGAGAACACGTCTGAGCCGGCACCGTTACCGGTGACACCGGCGAGCGAACCAGGCGCAACACCGGAAGACCCGGTCGCGGAGACAGGCGAAATCCCTGAGCCCGACAACGCCGATTCAACGCCTGCGCCCGTAGCAGCGGAACCTGCCGCGACTGAGAACCGGGAGCGGGCCACGGTTATTGTGCCCTCATCCGCAATATCCGAAACGGCAGTGCCACAGGCGGAACAGGAGCAGGCGGGCCGTGTGCCTCATCTGGTAGAGTTGCCGCTTTCATTCCAGAAGAGCGTTCCCGATTTGACCTTTAACAGTCATATATACTCTTCCTCTCCTGCATCGAGTCGGGTGATGATCAACAACACCTACCTGAGAGTGGGCGATACCTTTGAGGGCCTGCGGGTGGACGACATCACCGAAGAGGGTGTGGTGCTGAGTCGTGACGGTCGCCGCTTCCGGGTTGGCGTTGTCAGGGACTGGGTGAGCCCTCGCTGATGGCGCTGACCGACGAAATCAAGCAATCGATCCAGCAGGGATATCGGGATGTGCTGGCAGGGAAGGATATTCGGGCGCGCTATGGGCAGCGCCTGATGATTGCGGAAATCGCCAGATACATGGGCGATATCACCGAGAACGATGGCCAACGAACGTCCCCGGCCTCTGCCTGTGTGGTCGAAGCCGGGACCGGGACAGGCAAAACCCTGGCCTATCTGATCGCTGCCATCCCCGTGGCCAAAGCCCTCGGCAAAACCCTGGTTATCTCCACCGCAACCGTGGCCCTTCAGGACCAGATTGTGCTCAAAGATCTCCCGGACCTGAAAAAGCACAGCAAGATGGATTTCAACTGGACTCTGGCCAAAGGGCGGGGGCGCTACCTCTGCATGTCCCGGTTGGAAGCCCGCCTGCACGATGAAGGCAATACCGACAGCGACACCATGCCCCTGTTCCTTTTGGATGGGCCGAAAAATGAAGAACCGGGCACCCGGGCCTTTTTCGAGGAAATGCTCGCCAGTTATGGCTCCCGCGAGTGGGACGGTGACCGCGACCACTGGCCGGAACAGATACCGGACGACGTCTGGCGACAGGTAACAACCGACCACCGGCAGTGCACAAACCGCCACTGCAGCTATTTCGACAGTTGCGCGTTTTTTGATGCCCGTAAAGACCTTGATGATGCCGATATCGTGGTGGCTAACCATGATCTGGTTCTGGCCGACCTTGCCCTGGGCGGCGGTGCCATTCTGCCGGAGCCGGAGAACGCCCTCTATATTTTCGACGAGGCTCATCACCTTCCGGACAAGGCCCTGAATCACTTTGCCGCGTCGCTGCCACTCAATGCTACCCGGCAATGGCTGAAGCAGCTTTCCCAGGCGCTTGTGAAAATGCAGCCTTATCTGGCAGCCGGCACCCAGGCCGCCAAGTCCCTGGATCGCATCAGTTCTGCGTCGAGAGAGGTAGACCTGGTCCTCAACCGGGTTTACGAAGAAGCCGAGCAGAATACCGGCTGGGAGTTCAATGAGGAGCGACGGACGGCGCAGTGGCGTTATCCGGAAGGTGAATTGCCGGAGGCGATGGCCGAGCTTGCAGCCGAAAGCCGGATTGCTACCGCTAACATGGTCCGGCAACTGGGCGTTCTGGCGGACGAGTTGCAGGGCGCCTTTGACGAGCGCAAGGAGCATGAAATCGACCGGGAAACCGCCGAAGCCTGGTATCCGGTGATAGGCTCCTTTCACGCCCGGGCAGAGGACCAGTTGCGGCTCTGGACAGCCTGGTGCGACCCGGGCAATGCCAGTCCCCCCGTGGAAGCTGATACCAACAGCGAGACAGGTGATGAGCCTGAAGCCAGGCCGAAAACGCAGAAAAGCCCGCCCCCAGCCCGATGGGCAGTACGCCAGCGCTGGGACCACGCCGAGGACATCACTCTTTACAGTTCACCGGTACTGGCAGACAACCTGTTGTACTCGAGGCTTTGGTCTCGCGCATACGGCGCCGTGCTCACCAGTGCCACCCTGACCGCACTTGGTCGATTCGATCGCCTGAACGCGCGGGCTGGATTGCCCCAGGGCAGCCGCTTCCTCGTGGTTCCCAGCTCTTTCCATTACGGCGAAATGGCAACGGTAGAGGTGCCTGCGATGTCCGCCATGCCGACGGATGACGGCTTCGCCGATGAGCTTGTAAAACGACTACCGGACCTCTGGGCAGGCGAGAAGGCGACACTGGTACTGTTTACGTCCCGTCGTCAAATGCAGCAAGTGCGAGACGCGTTGGCCCCGGATTACCCGGACCTGATTATTACGCAGGACGATATGGCCAAGGGCGAAGTGCTGAGGCAGCATTGCAGCAGGGTGGATGAAGGCCGGCCGAGTGTCCTGTTCGGCGTTGCCAGTTTTGCAGAGGGTATCGACCTTCCAGGCAAGTACTTGCACCACGTCGTGATTACCCGTTTGCCATTTTCGGTGCCGGATGATCCCATTGAGGCGAGCCTGGCCGAGTGGGTGACGCAGCGGGGCGGCAATCCGTTTATGGAAATCACCGTTCCGGACGCGTCCATCAAACTCGTCCAGGCGGTTGGTCGGCTGCTGCGGACCGAGCAGGATACTGGAAGAGTGACGATTCTGGATCGCCGCATTATTGCCCGCCGGTATGGTCAGCTGTTGCTGGATGCGTTGCCACCCTTCCGCCGGATCATCGAACACTGAATCCCACCAGAACCGTTCAGCCATAAAAAAAGAGCCAGCCCCTTTGGGGGTTGGCTCTCATCAAGGGGTTCTTTCGAACCCGGGCGTCGAAACAACGCGGAACAAGAAATATGAAGGCCTGAAGTTTCAGAATTCCTGGTGAGGTTTCCCTCACCGTTGAAAATATAATAGGGGATTAGAGGGCGTAGCCGGATCGTCCAAAGGGCGTAGCGGGTTCAAGTTGTTGGTGCAAAGTGTGAGCTGCGTCACGTTTTTTGGCCCGAAATCAGCCTTGCAGCAACCCCAGTTCCCGGGCCCTGGCCAGAGCCTCGGTTCTGCGGCCCACGCCGAGCTTTCCATAAAGGTTGCGAATGTGGGCCTTCACCGTAGCCGGGGCAACGTCCATTTTTGCGGCAATTTCCTTGTTGGCATGGCCCGCATGAATGAGCGCAAGCACTTCAAGTTCTCGCTGGCTGAGAGGTTCAGGCAGTGTTTCGGCGTTGAGTGTCGTACGACCGCGCTCACCAGAAATGGCACCGGGTTTTGTTTCAGAATGGCCCTCGCCAGACTGGCGTTGATCGAGAAGCATTTTCCTGACGCTGGCGTTCCAGCTTCCCGGCTCATCCAGTGCTGGCAAACCAAGGAGCAGGGCACGCAGATCCGGGCTTTCCTCTGCAAAGAGCCTCAAGAATCCGGCTTCGCTGGCCAGTTCTATCGCGCGGGTCAGCATTTGCTCCGATTCACCGGTCCGTTCCTGCTTCGCCAGGGCCTCGCCATAGACCAACAGAATTTCCACCAGGTGTCTGTTGTGGGCGTTGCGTTCAGCCGGTTGCAAAAGAGCGCTGAGTATTTCCTGGGCCCGCTCGGGCTGATCCAGTGCAACCAGCACTCGCGCCTCGCTAATACGGCTTTGTTCAAGATGAAGCGGATTGGTGAACTCGGTATCGGCTCGGGAATCCAGGCAGGCCCGGGCTTTTTCCGGGTGACCGGCGGCAAGGTAGCACCGGGCCAGAAGGGCTGTGCTTGCGGGTGGCTCGAACACGATTTGCTCTCGCCGCTTGCGGGCGGTCTGGGATGCGTCTTCGAGCGCGTCAATCGCGTCCTGGAGCCTGCCTTCGCTGAAAGCCAGGTGACCACGCACGTACTGAATGATCACGTGCTGGCCCGGTTCGGTGCCCCGCTCAACATGTTCGAGCAACGGTTTCAGGTGCGTGGCTGCTAGCTGGGGGTGATTTCGTTCGCGATGAATCTCGCAGAGTGTACTGTTCTGCCAGCATGAGATGAGTCTTGGCTGGGTTGGGTCCGCATAGTGTTTGTCCACCCATTGCCTTATCTCGGTGCAGGTTTCCAAAGCCAGATCGATATCGCCGCGATTGTACTGAATCCACGCCAGCAGGCCGCCACTGGAAAGAACCGTACTGGGTTTATGTTCGACCTGTCCGTAGCGGACTGCCGATTGGAGCGCGTCTTCGGCTTCGGTGAGTTCACCCTTGCCGTAGTAATCCAGGCCCAGGCCGTAATAGGTCACCGACTTTAGCGGTATGCGAGTGTGATCAATCTCCCTGAGCACCTGTCTTGTGAGATCTGCGGCGCTCTTGTCGTCACTCCGGGTGCGAGCCAGATAGGAGCGCATCAGCGAGATCTCACTTTGCAGCCCGAGGGCCCCTTCGGCATCCGGATGGGAGTCCGCCACCTGCCGGTCCAGAAGATCCTCCAGGCCGGACAGCAGCGGCTCCAGACTATCCATTCGGTTGGCAAAGAACAGCCCCCAGATCCGGAGCATCTGGAGTTGCGGATTGTCGATGACAAGGTCCTGTGGCAGGGCATCAATCCAGTCCAGCACGGGGAGGTGATATCCGCCATGGATCAGGTTGTTGCCGTGCTCGGCGAGCACCCGGGCAAGCCGGGACCAGTCCTCCTGTCGGACGATCTGGGCAATGGCTTCCTGCACGTGGCCATGGGCCAATAACCAGTCCACCGTCCGGTGCCAGAGTCGCGCGGCCGAGTCAGGATCTTGGTGACTTACCCTGAGTTGCAGCGCATCCCGAAACAGGTCGTGATAGCGGAACCACTCGTTCCGGGTATCCAGCGGGATCAGGAAAAGATTCTGGCTGAGAAGTTTTTCAAGCAGCTCCTGGCTGTTATCGGACCCACGGATCGAATCACAGAGGGACGCACAGAGCCGGGGGCAACAGGCCGTTTCAAGCAGAAAGTCCGACAGCTCCCGGGGTTGCTGCTCAAGTACTTCGCTCAGCACATAATCGCTGATGTGGCGCTCATCCAGATTTATCTGGTTTCCACTCGTGCTGGCGTCCTTTCCGGACAATGCGGAAAGCTGCATGGCAGCGACCCAGCCTTCGGTTTTGCGGTAAATCGCGTGGACATCCTCGTCGGCGATATCAAGGCCCATGGTGTCGTGAAAGAACTGACGGCATTCGTCTTCAGAAAAGGCCAACAGGCCAGGGTGGATGTCCTGGATCCACCGACGGACGCGCCAGCGGGCCAGGGGCAGTGGCGGTTCGGTTCTGGACGCCAGGGTTATCAGAACACCCGGCGGAAGATAATCAATGAAATAGGCGAACTGCCTGTGAATGGCAGGGTTGCCAATGAAGTGGAAATCGTCCAGCACCAGCGACCACGGGCTGTCATCATGAGCCAGTGTGTTGATCAGGCCGGTAATGGCCTCGGTAAACGTGTCATCTGAGTGGTGAGCCAGTTGTTTGCGCAAATCGGACGCGCCGGTCAGCCCGGCTTGCTCAAAAGCTCCTATCAGGTACTGCCAGAATCGCCGGGGCTCATCGTCGTGTTCATCCAGAGAGAGCCAGGCGCTAGGGGAGGAAACTCTAGAACACCATTGCGAAACCAGAGTGGTCTTGCCAAACCCGGCCGGCGCAATCACCAGATTCAGTCTTTTCGGAGCCCGGGACTCAAGCAAGGCACTCAGCCGCTCACGTTTAACCGCGCGCGAGTCTGACGTTGGCCGAAGAAACTTTGTGGTGAGCAGCATGGGTTCCCTGAGAACTGGAGTGTTGATGTGCCCAGACAAGGCATTACGGATTGTGTCCTTTGTATTGGCCAAGTCAAGGGTTGGAGGGGCTTTTCATAGCCTCAGGGTTTTATCAGGGGCTGCGCAAATGCGATTTTGGTCTAAACTGTGTAAAAGCAGTTGCCTATATTAAAAAAGAATGAAAATCTGTATTTTTATGCGTATTCTTCAACAAGGTCCTTCGATCTCCAGGGAGCAGCAGATTCAATGAAACTACAACAGTTGCGCTATATCTGGGAAGTTGCGCATCACGACCTGAATGTCTCAGCAACCGCCCAGAGTCTGTTCACGTCCCAGCCGGGTATCTCCAAACAGATCCGCCTGCTGGAGGATGAGCTGGGGCTTGAAGTATTTGCCCGCAGCGGCAAGCATCTCACCAGAATCACACCGGGCGGCGAGATTATTATTCGCGAGGCCGGCGAAATCCTGCGGCGGGTTGAGGGCATCAAGAAGATTGCCCAGGAATTCAGTAACCAGCGAAAGGGTGATCTCAGCATCGCCACCACTCATACCCAGGCCCGTTATGCACTGCCCCCGATTATCAGTGGCTTTATAGAGGAGTACCCGGACGTCTCCCTGCATATGCATCAGGGGACGCCAATGCAGATCTCCGAAATGGCAGCCAGCGGGGCGGTCGATTTTGCCATTGCTACCGAGGGCATGGAGCTGTTTAACGACCTGATCATGATGCCATGCTATAAATGGAACCGGAGCGTCATCGTGCCGAAGGATCATCCACTGGCGAAACTGCCGGAACTGACACTACCGGAGCTTGCGGAATACCCGCTCGTGACTTACGTGTTCGGCTTTACGGGGCGCTCGAAGCTGGATGAGGCGTTCCAGTCCCAGGGACTGACACCGAAAGTGGTATTTACGGCAGCGGATGCAGACGTGATCAAGACCTACGTCAGGTTGGGGCTCGGTGTCGGTATTGTCGCGAGCATGGCATTCGATCCAAAAACGGACACCGACCTGGTTGCGCTCGACGCCCGCAAGCTTTTCCGTCCCAGCGTCACACGACTCGGGTTCCGAAAGGGGACTTTCCTACGGGGCTATATGTATGACTTCATTCACCGTTTCGCGCCCCATCTCACCAAAGAAAAGGTGGACGAGGCGGTTTCCCATCAGGGCAGCCGGTCTGAAATCGAAGAACTGTTCAAGGATGTCGAGCTGCCCACTCACTAAAAGGTGAATGGGCAAGAGGCGCCCGGGTTATTCCCGGGCGATCAGGTTGCCAGCATGGAGGCCGCATTCTTTCTGGGTGGCTTCTTCCCACCACCAGCGGCCTTCACGTTCATGTTGACCAGGCAGGACAGGACGGGTGCAGGGCTGGCAGCCGATGCTGACAAAGCCTTTCTCATGCAGTTTGTTGTACGGCGCCTCGGACATACGGATGTAATCCCACAACTCTTTTGATGTCCAGTTTGCAAGTGGGTTGAACTTTACCAGTGTCTTTTCATTGGTCGAGAAGGCGGTATCTTCCTGGATAACCGGGACGTCATTGCGAGTTCCGGGGCTCTGGTCTTTCCGCTGTCCAGTGATCCAGGCGTCCACGGTCGCCAGCTTGCGGCGAAGGGGGTTGACCTTGCGAATGCCGCAACACTCACTGTGCCCATCTTCATAGAAGCTGAACAGGCCCTTTTTGTTCACCAGATCCTGAACTTCGTGAGCATCCGGAAACAGAACTTCGATCTCGATGCCGTAATGCTTGCGAACCCGCTCTACAAAATCGTAGGTTTCCGGATGCAGACGGCCTGTATCCAGAGTGAAAACCTTCAGGTTGTCGGTCAGCTTGTGTGCCATTTCAATCAACACGACATCTTCTGCGCCACTGAAAGAGATGGCGATGTTATCGTATTGTTGCAGCGCAGCTTTGAGAATCGAACGGGGGCTCTGGCCTTCGAGCTCTTCCCGCAGGGTTTGAATATCGGTCATGGCCCGGCATTGCCTTCTATGGATGTGCAAGGGTATCTAACTGACCGAAAAGGCTACCATTAAATGCCTCATACCCTGAAGGAATGACGATCTATATGGTTATTCCGCGTTCAAAAGCGCGGGTTTACACTTCCACGATGCAATCCTGGCCGGTTTTTCTTATCATACGCACCGAATACAGGCAGGCGGATTGACCGTACTGGCCCTTTACCAATCAAAGCAGGAGATCGTTGTGGAACTGGCATGCCTTGACCTTGAAGGAGTATTGATCCCGGAGATCTGGATCGCGTTCGCCGAAAAGACCGGCATTGAAGAGCTCAAGGCGACCACCCGCGATATTCCGGATTATGACGTGTTGATGAAGCAGCGCCTCAAGCTGCTGGACCAGCACGGCTATGGCCTTCCGCAAATCCAGGAAGTGATTGGCGAGCTGGACCCGCTGCCCGGCGCCCGGGAGTTTCTGGATTGGCTGCGCGAGCGTTTTCAGGTTGTGATTCTGTCCGACACCTTCTACGAATTCGCGATGCCCCTGATGAAGAAGCTGGGTTATCCGGCACTGCTTTGTCACAAGCTGGAAGTTGCAGACGACGGCCAGATCACCAACTACCTGCTGCGCCAGCGCGACCCTAAGCGACAGTCCGTGAGGGCATTCCAGTTGCTGAATTACCGCGTGATTGCTGCCGGTGATTCCTACAATGACACTACCATGCTGGGCCAGGCCGAAGCCGGTATCCTGTTCCATGCGCCGCAAAACGTAATCGACGAGTTCCCGCAGTTCCCTGCAGTGCATAACTTCGAGGATCTGAGGCAGGAGTTTCTCAAGGCCAGCGAGATCCATAACCCCTGATTGGAGGACTGAAATTGGGGTCAGAAGAACGCTCTCTTCTGCCCCCATGTTCACCCGAACTCACTTCAGTCGATCACCAACTCTTCCAGAAACCGCATTAAAGAGCCGACTTTTGCGAGCGTCTCCTGATATTCAGCCTCGGGATCTGAGTCCGCAACAATACCGCCACCACCCCAGCACCGAATGGTGCCCTCGCCATCACACAGCATGGTTCGAATCGCAATATTGCTGTCCAGAGTGCCATCCAGTCCGCGATAGAAAATCGAGCCGCAGTAGGGACCACGCCAGTGGGGCTCAAGCTCCCGGATGATTTCCATGGCTCGTATCTTCGGTGCGCCAGTGATTGATCCACCCGGGAAGGCGTCAAAAAGGGCCTTCATGGGTGTTACAGCCTCGGCAAGCTCGGCGCGGATGTGGCTGACCAGATGATGAACATTCCGGTAGGACTCCAGTGCAAACAATTTGTCGACTTTCACACTGCCCGGCTTTGCGTTCAGGCTCAGATCGTTGCGAAGTAAGTCGACGATCATCAGGTTTTCGGCAAGATCCTTTTCAGAGCCCTCCAGTTCTGTGGCGTAGGCTGAATCGCTCTCCGGAGTGCCGCCCCTCGGCCGCGTACCCTTGATGGGGCTGGTGGTGACGGTGCGATCGTGAATTTCAAGAAAACGCTCGGGGGAAACTGACAGAATGGATGCCTCGCCGGCGCGGATGAAGCCGCTGTAGGGCGTAGGGTTAGCATCCGAAAGCGCCTGGAATGCTTGCCAGGGATCCCCCGTGAAATGGCCGGAAAATTCCTGGGAGAGATTCGCCTGATAACAATCTCCGGCCTCAATGTATTGGCGAACCCTTTCTACGCTGGCCCTGAAGGCACTCGGTGTTTGCCTGGGCTGAAATCGGGAAAACATAGACCATCCGGTGGTGGCTGCGGGTTCGTCCGAGCCCAGCCACTGCTCCAGCAGATCCCGTGTCTCACCAGGGCACTTCGGATGAATCCAGAGCCAATATTGATCTGTCTTGCGATTGTGACTTGCCGTCCAAAGATAAAATCCTGCAGACATAAGGGGAGCATCCACAGATGGACAGAGCTGCCTGAGACGGCTTTCCCTGACATACCCGAGCTCATAACCGAGGAATCCAATCCACCCGCCGGACAGACATTCCGGGTTGGGTTCCTGTTCGATCTGGAACTGACGGACGAGGCTTTCCATGCTCTGGGCAAGCTGATCGGAGCAGAAATCCGGAGGCACAGGGTATTGGAGCACTTCGGTGGCGCGAGCTCTGGCAGAAAAACCGCTGAAGACTCCTCGGGCGGGGCCGTGACCGACACTCCCAATATAGGCGAAATCCGCTTCCCGGCAGGCATAGCTTAGCAGGCGATGGTAGCCCTCCTGATTGAGTTCACGCATGGTTGCCGGGTTCAAGGTTCCTCCGGAATGTTCAAAAAATGATAAACAGCACACAAAATCGGCGTTGTGACTTTTATGGATGCGCTGATCTAATTAACTAACGCTTTATTCAACTGCTGATTATACGGTTGATCGGCATTCTATCCGAGTTGGTAGGGCGTCCCCAGTATAAAAAAACTAAATGGAAGCGCTTGTCCCGAGAGGCAAGGGCAGTCCTTTGCACATGGAGTTTCTATGAATACCTTGCGATTTGGTTATTTAAAGGTCCTTTTTTTGATTCTTTCACTTGTCTGCTTCTCCGCGACAGCGACCTCTCAGGAACACCAGAGTGAAGGTTCCAGTGTTTTATCTGACGGCAAGCTCACAAAAAAGGAGCTGGCTGCAGCCATGTTAACGGCGGAAAAAGATCTCACTTCAATGCTGAAAGCCTCAATGTCCGTTGTAGAGGAAGAAGTAGAGAATTCGGGGATTTTCGGGCCGGGTGCATGGATGGTTTTAAAAGATCGGAAACTCAAAAAAGTGAGGCTCGATGAGGCAGCGGAGAGTGCACCTCCTTCAGCGAAGCTGCAAGTTTTCAGGGCTAGCCTGCGGTCTTTAGCCCGGCACAATAAAATTGATGCCG
The DNA here is from genome assembly GCF_045057155.1 of Marinobacter flavimaris. Classification (NCBI taxonomy): domain Bacteria; kingdom Pseudomonadati; phylum Pseudomonadota; class Gammaproteobacteria; order Pseudomonadales; family Marinobacteraceae; genus Marinobacter; species Marinobacter flavimaris. The sequence continues at coordinate 1,529,300 of NZ_CP171359.1, read as the reverse complement.
CGTTAATTGTTTATCCAGGCACCATAACCAAAGAAGGTGAGAAGCAGAGGGTTGTAGTAGTAGAGCATGAACATCGACTGGGCATCTCAGGCTTGAAATTGATTCCTCTTGAGTTAGACGAAGGGGATGTCTCATTTGGAGCTGCTATGTCGCAGGAAAAGTCATTTCAGATCTTTTATGACCAGAAGAAAAAGGGTGCCTGAGTGTCAGGCGCAAGCTGTAGCTTAGTGTTCCGGAACTGTGCGTTCATTCACGGACTCCGACTGTAAAACAATCTTAAATGGAGGTGTGAGGTTACAGAACTTCACAAAAATAAAACTCGGAAAACAATCAAAAAGAGTTTACTCAAGGAGATAATAATGAAAGGCCTGAAGAAACTTGCTCTTGCTACAGCAGTCGCTGCTGCCCCTTTCGCAGCAAATGCAGACCTCAAGGCGTTGGATGATAGCGCAATGGGGAACGTAACTGGTCAGGCAGGTGTAACTATCGAATTGGAAACCCGCGTTTCCATCGGAGAGTTCACCTACACCGATGAAGGTACATTCGCGGTCTCTGACATCGAAATCGGCGGTGCGAACGCTAGTGGTCTGATTGCTACAGACCCAAACACTGGTGACCCCGTTGCTGTGCCGGGTTTGGCAACTCAAAGCAATCTGCTGGATGACCTGAAGATCGATATTGATGTTGCCGCAGATGGCGACGCAGTTATTCATGTTGGCTCAAACACTGGTGCGCCCATCGACTGGGGTATGCAGGTTGGTGAGATGAGCTTACGTGACAATGTGGATGCTTCTTCTGCGACGGAAAACACCACACTGATTTCAGGAATGAAAGCGTGGGGTTTGTTAGGCGCTCTGGATATTCGGGTTGATACCACCGATGTTGCAGCTGGCCCTAACACGGGCACCTTGAATCTGGATGCAGCATTTACTGTCGAGCAGATGGACTTCGAAGTGGATTTCCTGGCAGTGGGTATTACCGGCCTGAGCATTAAAGGTGCGAACGCTGGTGGTCAAACCTACACTGACGCCGAAATTTCAGCCCTTCTGAACGATCCGAACGGCGAAGATCCGGTACTTGAGGGCACCCTTGCGGCGCTAGCTTCTGGCAATAACGGCGCCAACAAATCGTTCGCGGTTGCCCGCCTTGATATATACAAAGGTGACAATCTCGATGGAACCCGTTCAGATGTCTTGCGGGTAGACGTCGACGATGTTCTGATGGACGTAAACATCCAAGAGACTCGTATCGGTGGAACTAATATCGGTACCATTGGTATTGATAACCTGCATATCTCTGACACCACGCTTGCTGTTTACGGTAAGTAATCTTACCTGACGCCAAGAGATTGGTGATACGCCCCGCTCTGCGGGGCGTTTTTATTGGCTAGAAGAAAACTCGGGCCAATAAAAAAACGGCAGCCAATCCTGGCTGCCGTTTTCAAATCGAACCAACGAATTCTTCGTTACTGATCCGGCACCGCAATAGAAAGATCAAACCCACCACCAGGCCTTGGCGTCAAGGTAACCGGCCCTTCATTAATTGCTTGTGGAACCTGGATCTGGTCAATCCCCGGCGGGTTACCAATGCTGAAATTCACATTCTGCCCATCGAACCCAATCCCCAGTTGATCGTTAAGAAACGTCTGCGTAAACGGCTCTTCCGGGATCTGTGCCTGCTGTCCGAAGATTATCGGTGGAATCGTTGGCGTAAACTCGGCCGGCGGCTGTGCCCGGGCGATTTCTTCCTGGGGCAGGAGCAGGGCGCGCCGTAGAAATTCCTCTTCGGCGTTTTCCAGCGCATCGGTCTTGCCTTCATCAACGTATCGTTGCAGGGCGTCCCGGTAGGCTTCTTCTTCCGCTTCGGTCAGCACCGGTTCGCCGGGGGAAATGGTGAGGGAGCGCAGGATGCGTTGCCGGTCGGCGTCGGATTTCTTCCGCTCTTTGGGTACAACAATAACGGCGGAATCCTTCACATAGGTTTCCACCATTTCGTCTGAGGTCATAGTCTGAACGCCAGCATAGGCAGGTAAAGCAACAACCAGACTGCTGATGGCGCTGGTGAGCAGGTGTCGGCGTTTCATAATCTGGACCCTTGTTGTTTAAAAAATACGCTCCCTGAGTCGAGTATTCGGTTTGTAGGACAGGAATTCAAGCTTGAAGATCCGGGATTGTGATCAGAATCTTTGATTTTTCGGTACTGTTACTAATCACAGCAAAATCATGGTCGAATACCATGAACTTTTTTGGCGTTGCAGGGCCTCAGTGACACTATGAAAAATCCGTTCAGAAACCGATTTCGTCGCTGGATTAACCGACGGATTCCGCGGTCCGATCTCCAGACCTTCAGTCAGAAAAACATCTTCATTCTGCCCACCGGCGCAGGGGTCGTGTTTGGCCTCTTGTTGGTCATCATGCTGTTAACCGGCATCAATTATCAGAACAGCCTGATTTATCTGGGCACGTTCCTCCTGGGTGCCGTTTTTGTCGGCGCCATGCACCAGACCCATCGGAATCTGTCTGGTGTTGAACTCACCCTGATCCAGCCGGGAGAGGGCTTTGCCGGCGATGATATTCCCTTCCGGTTCCGGCTCAGGGCGGGCCGGGACGATGCCATTGCCATCCTGCTTTCCTGTGAGGAATCGGGCCATGCCCCGGTGCATGTCCATTGCGGGCAGGCGCAGGACGTCAGCCTGCCAGTTCATTCCGCTCACCGGGGATACCTGCGCCCGGACAGGATCCGTATAGAAACCCGGTTTCCGTTTGGCTTGCTGAAGGCCTGGTCCTGGATCCGGCCGGTGTCCGCCGGTGTTGTCTTCCCCAGGCAGGTGCCCGCGCCGGAGGCGTTCAGCACCGTTGAGGACGGCGAGGAGTCTGCAGAGGTACGGTCCGTTGAAGGGAACGATCATGCCGATATCCGGCCCTGGCGGGAAGGTGATCTGAGCCAGCGGGTGCTTTGGAAGCGGTTTGCCCGAACCGGGCAGATGGTGGTTGCCGACTGGGAGGGTGAGCAGGGTAGTCCCTACTGGCTGGATTTTAATGCCTATCCGGGCGCGGATTATGAATTGCGGCTGAGTTACCTGGCGTATCTGGTAAACGAACGAGGCCGCAGTGGTGTGCGGTTTGGATTGAATCTTCCGGGGCAGATCATCGAGCCTGATTCCGGACCGGCCCATGCGGCCCGGTGCCTCCGGGTATTGGCAACCTGGGGTGAGGAGCGGCCGCGGGATGCGATGGCTGAGCCCCATGGAACGCGAAAGAAACAAAGAGAGACAACCTCCCAGTGGGTTACGGAGGGGCAGGCTTGAGTTTGATGGACCGCCTTAGAGGCAATGAGTCGGATGAAGGGACAACGACTAATCTGCCTTCCCGGGCTTTGCTCTGGCTGATTGCCAGTTTTGCCCTGTTACTGTCGCCCCAGTGGGACCGTCTGCCCCTGTGGCTGATCGCCGCCTGTGCCGTGTTGGCCGCGTGGCGATGGCTGGCGCAGTACGGGCGGGTAAGGCTTCCCGGCCGCTTGTTACGCACCGGGATCATGCTGGTGCTGATTGGTGTTTATGTCGCAACGGTTCAGGGGCGGTTTACGGTGGACACTGCCGCCTCGTTTTTTGTTCTCGCGGTGGGTCTCAAATGGCTGGAGACCCGGTCAGTCAGGGACTTCTATGTTCTGTTTTTTATCCTTGTCTATCTGGCAACGGTCAATTTTCTGTTCCATCAGGAGATTCTCTGGGCCCTGGTGAATTTCGCCGGCATAGCGCTATTGCTGGTGGGGTTACAGGTGCTGAATGCGCCGGAATTACCCGGGGGAATGACCTCTGGCTGGCGCAGGCTGGGTGGGATGTTTCTGAAGACACTGCCGATTGTGGTTCTGTTGTTTGTGTTTTTCCCGCGGATGTCGCCTTTGTGGAGCGTGCCGCTGGTATCGGGTGAGGCTCGTACGGGCATCAGCGACACCATGCGACCCGGCGATATTTCCAATCTTGCCCAGAGCAGTGAGCGAGCCTTCCGGGTAACGTTCGGAGGCGAGATGCCTGCCTACCGCGACCGGTACTGGCGGGGTCTGATTCTCGATTATCTGGATGGGGAGACCTGGCGCCAGGGCCAGCGCGAGGGTTTTCGCCCTCTTGGTCGGGTTGCGATTGATGGGGGCATAGGAGAGCTGGAATCGAACCAGTATGACGTTCTTCTGGAGCCAACCGATCAGCGCTGGGCGTTCGCACTTGAGAACTCCAGGGCGGTCTCGGACAACGTATTTGAAGACAGTGCCGATCTTTTCAGATTTCGACGTCCTGCCGACAGCCCGGTCCGTTACCGGCTGGCCCTGGAGGGAGAGGCTTCGACGGCTGAGACACAAAGCCCCGCCGAGTTGCGGCGTTACCTTCAGTTGCCCCGGGAAGGCAATCCGAGAGCCCGGGAGTTGGCCCGGGAGCTTCGTCGAAGTATGGGCGACGAGCAGGTGATTCGTGCTCTGTTGCAACGATTCCGTGAGCAGGAATACTTCTACACCCTGCGGCCACCGGCCATGCCCGATGATGGCATTGATTCCCTGTTGTTTGATGCAAAACGCGGTTTCTGCGCCCACTACGCGGGTGCAACCACCTTCGTTTTACGGGCTGCCGGTATTCCCTCGCGGGTTGTGGTCGGCTACCAGGGTGGCGAAACCGGAGCGGGGGGCGATTACCTGATTGTGCGCCAGTATGATGCCCATGCGTGGGTAGAAGCCTATGTCGATGGGCGAGGGTGGGTAAGGATCGATCCTACGGCGGCCATTGCGCCGGACAGGATCGAGTCCGGTCTTCGGGACGCCGTTGCCGAAGAGGGATCCTTTCTGGAGGATAACTGGGCCTCGCCTCAGCGTTACGCCGATGTCGCCCTGGTGCAGTGGGCAAGCCTTCAGCTTGATCGTATCAACTACCAGTGGCAGCGCTGGGTAGTGGGTTACCAGGGGCAGAGCCAGATGGATCTGATGTCCAGGCTGCCAGGTGGTTTCGGCATGCGCGAGCTGGGGTATATGACAGCCGGTATCGTTGGCGCCGGCTTGCTGATCGCCGGGCTGATTTCCGCTTTCCAGATGCGGCGCGGAGAACGACGTGACGCGTTTCGGAGAGTGGTGGATACCTGGCATCGGCTGTGTGCCAGTGCCGGGGTGCCTGTGCGCCATGGTGAAACGCCATCGGTGCTCGCGTCACGACTGGCGAAAGCGGAACCGGCGGCTGCGGATTCGGCGAGGCTTTTTGCCCGCCTGGTCAACAGCCATTACTATAGCGCTGATAAAGACGACGAGGGCGGTGAACAGCTGAAGCGAATGCGCCGCCTGCTCGCCACTATGAAGCGTCAACTACGGAAGCGCCAATTGCGCAGATCAAGGACCCGGACAGGAAGACCTCGTGACTGATATTGCCCAAGACATGCCCTGGCTCAGCCGCGCCTGGCAAACCGTCCAGAGCCGGGTAGCAGAAGACAGGCTCCCGCACGCCCTTATCCTTGCGGGGGAGCGTGGTGTGGGTAAGCGTGCCTGGGCCGGGGCGGTCGGCGGATTGTTGCTGTGTGATAACCGTCTGAACCGGGATTCTGGCCAGCCAATCGCCTGTGGCCATTGTAAGCAGTGCGAGCTCCTGGCCGCTGCCAGCCACCCCGATATCCGGGTTTATACGCCGGAAAAATCCCGCATGGTGAAGGTAGACCAGGTGAGGGCGCTGTCGTCGTTTGCGGTGGCGTCTCCCCAGGTGGCACACCACAAAGTGGCGATCATTGATCGTGCGGATCAATTGAATATCAATGCGGCGAATGCGTTACTCAAAACGCTGGAAGAGCCGCTGCCGGACGTGACCCTGATCCTGTTGCAGGAAAGCGGGCGTCCGGTCCTGCCCACCATTCGGTCCCGATGCCAGACATTGACTGTGCCGGTGCCCGCTAACAGCGAAGCGAACCAGTGGCTCGCGAGCCGTGTTCGGGAACTGCCCGAGGATGCGCAACCGTCTTCGGAGGTTCTGGCCAAAGCCCTGATGCTGGCGGGGAATGCGCCGAGGCTGGCTCTCGACTATGCCACCGGCGATTTCATTGGTCTGCGGGATACGGCGCTGGAACGGTTCAAGGAATTCATGAAATCCCGGATTCCGGTGGGTGAAGCCGCCAAGGCGTTCAAGGCGATGGGCCTGGAGGACACCCTGTGGTTGTTCGAAACCTGGGCAGCGGATCTGGCCCGCCTGATTGTTGGCGGCAATGCGCGGGACACCGATGCGGCCGATATGCTCGGCTTCCTTGCCAGGACCACTTCCGCCTGGCGGGCCCATGAACTGCTTGATATGGTAAAGGACTCTAGGGCGGCAAGTGTTTATAACGCCAGCCCGGAGCTGGAAGCGAGCCGGCTTCTGATTGCCTGGCAAAAGCTGATGCCGGTCAAACGGCCGGCAGCTTAGTTGCCCGGCCTCCGCCGGATTGCGCCTTTGGTGCCAACAGCTGCTATGATTCCGGAATGAAAGGGATTTTCAGATCCCGAAAATTATTCAAAACGATCTATTAGAAAGGTGTCAGTTATGGGGCCAGGATTTGGCGCGCGCAGTGGCATTCTTACCCTGACGATTAAAGACAAAGCGGTACTTTACGCTGCGTACATGCCTTATATCCGTCAGGGTGGTCTGTTCATCCCCACCCAGAAACAGTACCAACTGGGCGACGAGGTTTTCCTGCTTCTCAATCTGATGGATGAGCCGGAAAAGATACCGGTCGCCGGCAAAGTAATATGGATAACACCCAAGGGTGCCCAGGGTAATCGGGCGGCGGGGATCGGCGTCCAGTTCAACGGGGATGACGAAACCGCCCGTACCAAGATTGAATCCTACCTGGCAGGCTCGCTGAGTTCGGATCGACCAACCCACACGATGTAAGGGTGAAGCCTGCATGAATGATATGGCGATGCTCACGGAAGCTTCGGAAGGCCAGGCAGGGAGAGAACTCACTGGGAAAACCTCTCAGGCCTTCAGGGAGTCTGAGTGGAAACTCAGGCACATTACCCTGGCGGGCCTTAGCTGGCCGTCGGCGCCTGAAGCTCACGACAATACTCCGATCATCATGCTGCACGGTTGGCTCGACAACAGCCTTACTTTTGTAAAGCTGGCGCCGGAACTGAAGCACCTTGGGCCCGTCTACGCGCTGGACTTCGCCGGGCATGGCCATTCCGGGCACCGCCCAGAGGGGCAGAGTTACCTCTTGATGGACTATGTGGCAGATCTGGCTGAACTGGTTGAGCGCTATTTCCAGGAAACACCGGACGGCAGGGTCAACCTTGTTGGTCACTCACTTGGTGGCATTGTCGGCGCCCTCTACGCGGCAGCTTTTCCAGAACGGGTTCGGAGCCTGGCGATGATCGACAGCCTGGGTGCGCTCAGTCGTCCGGTCAAAGAGACCATTCCCCAGCTCCGGAAAGCTGTGAAAAAACGCATTGCCGGCTCTGGCCGCCAGGTTGTCTATCCGGATATCGCCACGGCCGCCAAAGCACGGGAGGGCGGGCTGAGCCCGCTCAGCCCCGAGGCCGCGCTGACACTCATTCCGCGCAATATGAAACCCGAGGGAGAGGGCTACGTCTGGCAGACCGATCCCAGGTTACGGCACCCGTCTCCATTGATGATGACCGAAGAGCAGGTGCTGGCTTCGCTGTCTGCTATCGAAACCCGTGTGCTTTTTGTCAGAGCCGATGCAGGACTTCTTTCGTACAGAAAGGATCTGGATAAACGCGCTGACGCTATCGCCAACCTCCAGATCGTTAACGTGCCGGGAGGTCACCATTGCCATCTGGATGGCGAGACCGGGCCGGCTGCAACAGCCATCAGACAATTCCTGGAAAATGAGTAATCGCTTGCTGAAATTACTGTTCACACGTTTCTTGGTTCCGATCCTCGGATTATTGGCTCTGTCTTCCGGTGTGCAGTCTGCTCCGGAGGATATGCCCGAGGCCTATCAACAGTCGACGCTTGAAGATACGGTCTCGATTCAGTCGTCGGGACACCTGGTATTGTTCAGCCCCGTGCGGGAAGTCAATAACGAGATTCGCTCCGAAACCCTGGCCCGCTTGCCCGTGACTGGGGAAGGGCGCCTGTACCGGATTGCCCGAGACTCAAGTCGCGAGGAAGCGCGGGACCACTACCTCGCTCTATTGCGCGAGAGAAACGCCCAGATTCTGTTCGAGTGCTCCAGTATCCGTTGTGGAAGAAGCAACGTATGGGCGAACCAGATCTTTAATCAGGCGGTTCTCTATGGCCGTGATGCAACCCAGGATTATCTGGTGGCGGGCACCGTTGCCGAGGACGGCGCCCGTTGGCTGACCCTCATTTACACGGTGACTCGCGGCAACCTTCGGGAGTATGTGTGGGTGGAGCACCTGCGGGTCGAATCCGGCGCGACCATTCCCGGCTTTGGCACCATGGCCAACCGCGTTGAAGGGCCGATTATTGTTCCCTGGCAAGGCGGTGTAACCTACCGGTTCGACTGGCAGGCAACGGATCGTAGGCGGGTGAATGATCTGGCCCGTGAAGAGGGTACGGTGGTTGCACTGGTGGGCTATTCTGTATTGGAGACTGATGAGTCCTTCAGTGATGCGATGGAGCGTGCCCGCCTGGCTACCGAATCGTTGTCGGAGGTCCTGTCCAAAACGGGTGTCTCCCGGGCTCAACAGGAGATAATCGTTGTGGGGCCGGCAGGTGTCTTCAGTGATCCAGACAGGCAGGGCGACCGGGTAGAAGTGGTGGTGATCTCGAGGTAATGATTATGGGCACATCAAAGGATGACGATCAGGATCCAAAGGACAAGCCCTCAGAGAAAGATCCGCAGGACAACGTCTCGAAGGTCCTGAGCAGCTCGGATGTCTCCGCTACCCGTGCTCCGGCAAATCCGGAAAAAGGCAAAGACCGGAACAAACCGCGCAAGACCGTGGCTCTGACGCTGGGAAGTGGTGGGGCCAGAGGGTATGCCCACATCGGCGCCATCGAAGTTCTGGTGGAGCGTGGCTACGACATCGTTGCTATCTCCGGCTGTTCCATGGGGGCCCTCATCGGCGGTATGTTCGGAGCGGGCAAGATGCAGGACTACAAGGACTGGGTTACCGGTCTGGGCCAGTTCGATGTCCTCAAGCTCCTGGATGTAACGTTCAATTCCGTGGGCGCTATTCGTGGCGAGAAGATTTTTTCGGTTGTAAGGGAAATGCTGGGGGATACCAGGATCGAAAACCTGCCCATTGCCTTTACGGCCGTGGCGACAGATCTGCTCGCCCACAAGGAAATCTGGTTTCAGGAAGGGCCTCTGGATCAGGCTATCCGCGCTTCGGTGGCGATTCCAAGTGTTGTCACACCTCTCGTTCTCAATGGCAGAGTCCTCGTGGACGGTGCCTTGCTCAATCCTTTGCCGATCATCCCGACCATTTCCTCCCACGCTGACATCATCGTTGCGGTCAATCTCAGTGGCGAGGATGACCGCCGCCGACGGATTCCGGACGCTGCGTTTACTCCGGGCGAGGCTGAAAACACGGATATGGACGAGTGGGTGGATACCATCCGTGAGAAGGCCTCGCGCTGGTTTGATTGGGATGCCCTGAAATCCCTGACTGCCCGGAAGCCGGACAACGGTGACAGCCCGGAAGAAAAGATCAGCCGGGCAGTGCACAAGAAAGAGCATCAAAAGCAGACGGATAAGAAGCCGGCTGACAAGAAGAGCCAGGAGGAGCACGAAACCATCGACTGGGACAAGCTCGGGATCGGCAAATTCGATGTGATGAACCTCACCATCGAGACCATGCAGAGTGCGCTTGTGCAGTACAAGATCGCGGGCTACCCGCCGGATTTGCTGGTGAATATCCCGAAGAATGCCTGTCGGAGCTACGATTATCACAAGGCCCCGGAATTGATTCAGCTGGGCCGTGAGCGGATGGCTGCTGCGCTGGATCGCTTTGAAGAAAGCCGGAACAGCTCCGGGCCTCTGGCTATCTGAACAATTTGTTGGCGGGGGCGGGCTGCAGTCGAGCGGGTAAACAGCGTATAATCCCGCGCTAACACGCTCTTGGACAGGATGTACGTTAGTGACCAGCCCTATTGACGACCTTCACAGCGTTCGGGATTACCTCCGCTACGCCTCCTCTCGGTTTGCTGCTTCGCCGCTGTTTTTCGGGCATGGCACGGACAATGTCTGGGATGAAGCCGTTCAGCTGGTTATGCGTAGCCTGCACCTTCCCCTTGAAAACAACACTCTGTTCCTGGATGCCCGTCTAACGCGGGAAGAGCGGGAGCTGGTACTGGAAAGAATCGCCCGGCGCGTGGAAGAGCGCGTACCTCTGGCGTATCTGCTCGGTGAAGCCTGGTTTATGGGCATGCCCTTTCATGTTGACGAACGGGTGTTGGTGCCGCGTTCCCCCATTGGTGAACTGATCGAGAATGGCTTTCAGCCGTGGCTCGGAGACAAGCCGGTGGAACGCATCCTTGATCTTTGCACCGGGAGCGGGTGCATTGGCATTGGTGCGGCATCTGTTTTCGGCGAGGCGGAAGTCGATCTGTCGGACATTTCTCCGGATGCACTTGAAGTGGCTGAATCCAATATCGACCTGCACGGAGTCCGCGAGCGGGTCCGTACCGTACAATCCGATGTCTTTGACAATATTGAAGGTCGCTACGACGTCATCGTTAGCAACCCGCCCTATGTGGATGCAGACGATCTCTCCAGCATGCCGGATGAGTACCGCCACGAACCTGAGCTGGGCCTTGCCGCCGGTAAAGACGGGCTCGACATCGCTCACAGAATCATTGCCAAAGCGGCCGAACATCTTACTCCTGGTGGACTACTGGTCGTGGAAGTCGGTAACAGCTGGGTTGCAATGGATGAGGCGTATCCGGATCTGCCACTAACCTGGCTGGAGTTCGAGAATGGGGGCGATGGCGTCTTTCTGATCACCGAGCCGGACCTGCGTCAGTGGCAGGCTTCCAGTTAAACTGAATTCTCATAAAAGCTGAACAAGATACTGAATTATGTCGGGAAACTCTTTCGGAAAACTGTTTACGGTTACCTCATTCGGCGAGAGCCACGGGCCTGCGCTGGGGTGCATCATTGATGGCTGCCCTCCGGGACTTGAGCTTTCGGAAGCGGACATGCAGCGGGACCTGGATCGCCGAAAGCCAGGCACATCCCGGCACACAACCCAGCGTCGTGAAGCCGACGAGGTGAGAATCCTCTCAGGCGTTTTCGAGGGTAAGACCACCGGAACGCCGATTGGCCTGCTGATTGAAAACACCGATCAGCGGTCCAAGGATTACTCAAAGATCTCCGAACAGTTTCGGCCGGCTCACGCTGATTACACCTACATGCACAAGTATGGTGTTCGCGACTATCGCGGCGGTGGTCGTTCGTCTGCCCGTGAGACCGCCATGCGGGTTGCTGCGGGTGCTGTTGCGAGAAAGTTCCTAGAACAGCGCCTGGGTATCAGGATTCGCGGCTATCTGTCGCAACTGGGGCCCATCAAGGCCGAGAAACTGGATTGGGATCAGGTTCACCAGAACCCGTTCTTCTGCCCGGATGCGGACAAGGTTCCCGAAATGGAAGCTTATATGGATGCCCTGCGCAAGGAGGGTGATTCTATCGGTGCCCGGATCAACGTGGTTGCCGAAGGCGTGCCACCGGGTCTCGGCGAGCCGATCTTTGACCGCCTGGATGCGGATCTGGCTCATGCACTGATGAGCATCAATGCGGTGAAGGGCGTCGAGATTGGCGCCGGTTTTGACTGCGTCGACCAGAAGGGCACCGAGCATCGTGACGAGATGACGCCGGAAGGGTTCCTTTCGAATAATGCCGGTGGTGTGCTTGGAGGTATTTCCTCAGGGCAACCGATCGTGGCCAGTATCGCATTGAAGCCCACGTCGAGTTTGCGCTTGTCGGGTCGCAGTATTGATGTGAACGGCGATCCCTGTGAAGTTATTACCACCGGGCGGCACGATCCATGTGTCGGTATCCGGGCGACGCCGATTGCGGAGGCGATGATGGCCATTGTGTTGATGGACCATTACCTGCGGCATCGTGGGCAGAATGCGGATGTTTCTGTTTCTACGCCGGTGATTGGGCAGCTCTGATTTTGTTTGTCAGGCTTGGTGAAGCTGCTTCGGCGGCACTCACTGCCCAAAAAAAGCCCGTGAATACTTCCCTGTAGGGCTTGGTCGCGCCATCCTTGGCGCTCCACATTTTTGGGCAGTGAGTCCCGCCAAAACAGCCGGACTTGCGGGGTATTTCTATCTACTGGCGCCTCTCTAACCTCTATTTCTGGTTCTTCGCCCTCCTTGGCGGGCTCTTGCCGTATTGGTCCCTCTACCTTGAGGGCCAGGGCTTTTCCTACCTCCAGATCGCCACGCTCATGGCGACCATTCAGCTCACCAAAATCGTTGCTCCCAGCGTCTGGGGCTGGCTAGGGGACAGAACCGGCCAGCGTGTGCGTTTGGTGCGGTTCGGTGCCATTACCGGTTCGCTGTTTTTTGCCGGTGTGTTCATGGAGCCGGGGTTCTATGGCCTGCTGCTGGTCATGCTGGCGTTCACGTTTTTCTGGAATGCGATCTTGCCGCTGTATGAGGTGATCACGCTTCGAACCCTGGGCGAGCAGAAAGAGAAATACGGGCGGGTTCGGCTCTGGGGTTCGGTGGGGTTCATCGGAGCGGTTGCGCTGGTCGGCGGTTTGCTGGAACTGGTGCCGATTCAGAATCTCCCGTGGTTGTTGCTTCCGGTGTTTGCGGGCATTGCCGTATCCGCATTTCTGGTGCCTGCGGAGCGGGGTGAGCGAAAGGCGCCGGCTCCGAAAGGCAGTTTAAAGGCCATCGTCACGCACCCGGCAGTGGTGACGTTTTTTCTGATGAATTTCCTGCTGCAGGTTTCGCACGGAGCTTACTACACGTTCTTCAGTATCCATCTGGAGCAGCACGGGTACGGCAAGCTGTCGATTGGTTTGCTGTGGTCGCTGGGTGTTTTTGCGGAGATCGCACTGTTTCTGGTGATGCACCGGTTAACGCGCAATTTCACGGTTCGCCAGATTGCGATCGGCGCGCTTACGCTCACCATGATTCGATGGGTACTGATCGCGGAGCTGACGGATGTTGTCCTCGTCCTGCTGTTCGCCCAGCTGCTGCATGCAGCATCTTACGGTGCGCTGCATGCAATCTCTGTCCAGTACATCCAGGGCTTTTTTGGCAAGCACCATCACGGGCAGGGGCAGGCCCTCTACAGCGGCCTCACCTTCGGTGCTGGCGGTGCGCTTGGGGCCTGGTTGTCGGGGTTCCTGGTGGATGGGTTCAGTACCTCGGCGGCTTTCTGGGGTGGTGCGGCCGCCATGGCCGTCGCAATCGTGATCACCTGGCGAGGCCTTCGGCCGCCGCCAGCCCATGGCGAGGGTTAAACCTCAGGCGCTTTCCTCTTCCTGCACGATGGTGAGTAACGCTTTGGCCGCGTTGCTGAGCTGCCGCCCGGATAACCCGATCCCCCCGAGGACACGAGAAACTGGCTTGCCCACATCCAGTACCCTAAGGCTGTCGTCAATCATGCGCAGGGGCAGCACACTCCAGCCCAGGCCCACACTGGTCATCATCTTGATGGTTTCCAGGTAGTTGGTTGGCATTTGCGGGTTCAGGTGCAGATTCGCCTCCAGAAACAACCGGCTCACAACCCGATAGGTTGCGGTGCTGGTGTCGGGCAATAGTGCCGGGTGGTCTGCTAGGTCTGTAAGCCTCGGATTTTCGAGTGACGCCAGGGGGTGCTCGGCGCCCACCACAAACACCATCTGGTCCGGCCATTGGGCAAACACATGAAAGCTCGGTTCCATGCTGTCACTCAGCGTCACGAATGCCAGCTCCGCATTACGTTTACGCATCTGCTCGTAGGCGGCATCGGATTCCATGAACTGCAGGTTGATGGACACCTGAGGGTATTCCCGTTTGAACCGTCGTAGCCAATTTGGCAAATGATGCAGACCGATGTGATGGCTGGCGATGATTTGCAGCTCGCCCTGGACTTGTCCAGAGTCCGGCGACAACGCCACCCGGGCGTTGTGAATTTCATCGAGGATCCGACGTGCATGGGGAAGCAAACGACTGCCGGCATCGGTCAGACGAATCTGGCGGTGGCTACGATCGATCAGGCTGGTGCCAAGCTGGTTTTCCAAGGCGGCCAGGCGTTTCGAGATGGCCGGCTGTGTCAGGTGCAGGATTTCCGCGGCTTCTGAGAAGGAGCCCTGATCGACAATGGTCAGAAAAGCTTTTAATGCGTTTGAATCCATGCATTCGTTCCTGATTTTCAATTTGGCCGAAGGTCCCGAGTTGGAACAGCGTTTTCAAAACACGCCGACAAGCACGTCCATGTGGGCTCGAATCGGGCCATCCCTGGCCCTCTACGGTTTTGAAAACGCTGCTCCAACCCGCTCCCCAGAGTGTGGCCAATATCCGCAGCGCATGGGGAGTATGGAGGGATGAGCCTCCCAAAACCGTGGAGCGCCAGGGATGGCGCGACCGAGCCCTACATGGATGTATTTACGGGCGTGTTTTGGGAGGCTTATCCCTTCATGCGACCTTCTCAGAATCTTAAAGTATTACCATAAGGCATGCGATAGATAAAAAACATGAATTGAGGTTATCCGGTCGCAGGCGGTAAGATACCGTTATCAAACGTCAGAACCAAAAACCCCCAGAGAGTGAGAGAGAACCATGGCGGGCAAAACCTTATACGACAAATTGTGGGACGATCATCTCGTCAAACAGCGCGACGACGGCTCCGCGTTGATTTATATCGATCGTCAGTTACTGCACGAAGTGACATCACCCCAGGCATTTGAAGGCCTGCGTCTGGCGGGGCGGAAGCCGTGGCGGATTGATGCCAACATTGCGACGCCGGACCACAACGTGCCTACCACGGATCGTGATCGTGGTGTCGAAGGTATTGTTGACCCGGTTTCCCGGATCCAGGTGGAAACACTGGACAAGAACTGCGACGAGTTCGGGATTCTAGAGTTCAAGATCAAGGATCAACGCCAGGGCATCGTGCACGTTATCGGGCCCGAGCAGGGCGCAACGTTGCCGGGCATGAGTATTGTTTGTGGGGATTCCCATACATCTACCCACGGTGCTTTCGGTTGCCTGGCTCATGGTATTGGCACCAGTGAAGTTGAGCATGTGCTGGCTACCCAGTGCCTGGTGCAGCAGAAAATGAAAAACATGCTGGTGAAGGTCAATGGCAAGCTGGGGCCGGGCGTTACCGGCAAGGATGTTGTGCTGGCCATCATTGGCAAGATCGGGACTGCCGGTGGTACCGGGCACGCCATTGAGTTTGGGGGCGAAGCCATCCAGGGCCTGAGCATGGAAGGGCGGATGACCATCTGCAACATGTCCATCGAAGCCGGTGCGCGGGTTGGTATGGTAGCGGTTGATGACACCACCATCGAATACGTTCGCAATCGTCCGTTTGGGCCCAAGGGCGAGCAGTGGGATGCTGCAGTTGAATACTGGCGCACCTTGCATAGCGATAGCGATGCAGTCTTCGACAAGGTTGTTGAGCTCGAAGGCTCGGAAATCCAGCCGCAGGTGAGCTGGGGTACGTCGCCTGAAATGGTGGCCGGAATTGATGGCAAGGTGCCCGATCCGGAACAGGAAGCCGATCCGATCAAGCGTGAAGGCATTGTTCGCGCTCTCAAGTACATGGGTTTGCAGCCCAATATGGCGATTACCGATATCAAGCTGGATCGTGTGTTCATTGGCTCCTGTACCAACAGCCGGATTGAGGATCTGCGCGAGGCCGCGGCCGTGGTGAAAGGGCGGAAGGTGTCGCCGATTCTGAAGCAGGCCATGGTGGTTCCCGGTTCCGGTCTGGTGAAAGCCCAGGCGGAGCAGGAAGGTCTGGACAAGATCTTTATCGAAGCCGGTCTTGAGTGGCGCGACCCGGGCTGTTCGATGTGTCTGGCCATGAACGCCGACAAGCTGGGGCAGGGGGAGCATTGTGCTTCCACGTCAAACCGGAACTTCGAAGGCCGTCAGGGCTTTGGCGGGCGTACCCATCTGGTGAGCCCGGCCATGGCTGCTGCTGCCGCCGTAACCGGTCATTTCGTTGATGTCCGCGAGCTGATGAACTGATCCACAGGAGAGAACCATGCGCGCATTGAAGCAACACCAGGGCGTTGTCGCCCCCATGGACCGTTCCAACGTGGATACGGACATGATCATTCCCAAGCAGTTTCTGAAGTCCATCAAGCGCACGGGTTTCGGCCCAAACCTGTTTGATGAGTTGCGGTATATGGATGAAGGCAAACCGGATCAGGATTGTTCCACCCGTCCGATTAATCCGGATTTTGTCCTGAATCAGGACCGCTACAAGAACGCCAGTGTATTGTTGGCGCGACGTAACTTTGGCTGTGGTTCAAGCCGTGAGCACGCACCCTGGGCTCTGGAGGATTTCGGATTCCGGGTGATTATTGCTCCGAGCTTTGCCGACATTTTCTACAATAACTGCTTTAAGAATGGGCTTTTACCTATTGTTCTTCCTGAGGAAATTGTCGATCGTTTATTCCGGGAAGTGGAGCAGAGTGAAGGCTATCAGTTGGCAGTCGACCTGGAAGCCAGGACTGTAACTACCCCATCCGGCGAAACCTTTACCTTTGAGGTAGATGATTTCCGTCGTCATTGCCTGCTGAACGGGCTCGATGATATTGGCGTGACGCTGGAAGACGCTGAGCTGATCCGGTCTTACGAAGAAAGCCGCCGTAAAACTGCGCCCTGGCTGTTTGGTGCCGGGGGTTGAATAGGCTGTCGGATTACGCTGGCGCTAATTCGACCTAAAGGAATGGAACAAGGAAAAAACATGCCCAGAACTATCCTGATGCTTCCCGGCGACGGTATCGGTCCGGAAATTGTCGCTGAAGCGGAAAAAGTGCTCAACAAGATCAATGATCAGTTCAATCTTGGCCTGAATTTCGAGTCCGGCCTCGTGGGCGGTGCGGCGATTGATGAAATCGACACACCGCTGCCGGATGAAACCCTCGAAAAGGCCACCAGAGCCGACGCGATCCTTCTGGGTGCCGTGGGCGGTCCTCAGTGGGACAGTCTGCCGATGGCCAAGCGCCCGGAGAAGGGGCTGCTGGGTTTGCGCTCTAACCTGGAGCTGTTCGCCAACCTGCGCCCGGCAATCCTTTATCCTCAACTGGCCTCCGCCTCTTCTCTGAAGCCGGAAGTTGTTTCCGGGCTGGATATCATGATTGTCCGTGAACTGACTGGTGGCATCTATTTTGGTCAGCCGCGCGGTGTGCGCGAACTGGAGAGCGGAGAGCGCCAGGGTTACAACACCTACGCCTACACAGAATCGGAAATTCGTCGTATCGGGCGGGTGGCTTTTGAGGCCGCGCAGCAGCGGGGCAAAAAGCTGTGCTCCGTGGACAAGGCCAACGTGCTGGAAGTGACTGTTCTATGGCGGGAAATCATGAACGATCTCCGCCGGGAATATCCGGACGTGGAGCTGTCTCATATGTACGTGGACAATGCCGCCATGCAGCTGGTCCGTGCACCCAAGCAGTTTGACGTGATTGTGACTGGCAACATGTTTGGTGATATTCTTTCGGACGAAGCGGCTATGCTCACCGGCTCGATCGGCATGTTGCCATCGGCGTCGCTGAACTCCGAAAAGCAGGGCATGTATGAGCCCTGCCACGGGTCTGCGCCGGATATTGCCGGGCAGGGCATTGCCAATCCGCTGGCCACCATCCTCAGTGCTGCCATGATGCTGCGGTACAGTCTGAATGAGGAAAAAGCTGCTGAAGCCATTGAAGCGGCGGTCAGCAAGGTCCTGGATCAGGGTCTGCGAACAGCGGACATCATGTCTGAGGGCGCAAAGAAAGTGTCCACCCGGGAAATGGGGGAGGCGGTTCTGGCTGCGCTGTAAAGAGGCCAGGCCCTGACAGGCGTATTTGAGACCCGACGGCAACGCGATGCAGTTGCCGCGGGATCACCCATCCTGTCCCTGCCAGCGATAAAGGCATGGGGCGGGCATAAAACGAGGTCTGAAGATCGCACATGAAGCGAGTTGGACTTGTAGGTTGGCGTGGCATGGTGGGCTCGGTCCTCATGCAACGCATGCGTGAAGAAAACGATTTCGCCGATATCGAACCGGTGTTTTTCACCACATCCCAGGCTGGCAAGCCTGCGCCGGACGTGGGAAAAGACGACGTTCCTCCTCTGCAGGACGCGTTTGACGTCGAGATTCTGAAAACCATGGATGTCATCGTGACCTGTCAGGGTGGCGACTACACCGGCGCGGTTTATCAGAAGCTCCGTGACGCGGGCTGGGAAGGTTACTGGATTGATGCAGCCTCCACCCTGCGGATGGTCGACCACTCGGTGATTGTTCTGGATCCGGTCAACCGAAACGTGATTGATGCTGCGCTTGAGAAAGGCGTCAAGGACTACATCGGTGGTAACTGCACCGT
The DNA here is from genome assembly GCF_045057155.1 of Marinobacter flavimaris. Classification (NCBI taxonomy): domain Bacteria; kingdom Pseudomonadati; phylum Pseudomonadota; class Gammaproteobacteria; order Pseudomonadales; family Marinobacteraceae; genus Marinobacter; species Marinobacter flavimaris. The sequence goes on along the minus strand of NZ_CP171359.1, from coordinate 1,510,832 downwards.
GAGCCTTATGATGCTGGCTTTGGGTGGCCTGCTTGAACAGGATCTGATCGAGTGGGTGTCGCCCATGACTTATCAGGCGGCTTCCGGTTCTGGCGCTCAGAACATGCGCGAGCTGTTGAACCAGATGGGCGAGCTCAACAAGAGCGTCAAGTCTGAGCTGGATGATCCTTCCTCCGCGATTCTGGAGATTGACCGCAAGGTAACCGAAACCATGCGTTCGGACGGCTTCCCGACCGAGCACTTCCAGGTGCCCCTGGCCGGCAGTCTTATCCCGTTCATCGACAAGCAGCTCGACAACGGCATGAGCAAGGAAGAGTGGAAGGCGGGGGTCGAGACCAACAAAATTCTCGGGCGCTCCGATAACCCGATTCCCATCGACGGTATCTGTGTGCGGATTGGCGCAATGCGCTCCCACAGTCAGGCGCTGACTATCAAGCTGAAGAAGGATCTCCCGGTTTCTGAAATCGAGTCGATCCTTGCGAAAGCGAATGACTGGGTGAAAGTGATTCCCAATGATCGTGATGCAACCATTGAGGAACTTACTCCAGCGAAGGTGACCGGTACCTTGAGCGTTCCTGTCGGCCGTATCCGCAAGCTGACCATGGGGCCGGAATACATTTCCGCGTTTACGGTGGGTGATCAGCTCCTGTGGGGTGCCGCTGAGCCGCTGCGCCGTATGCTCCGGATCCTTCAGGAGCGTTAAAAATTGTTACACAGAGGCAATAAATGCCAACTGTGTCCGGTTTCGATAAACCGGTGAGGGGGCGGAGGCTGATTTCAGCCTCCGCCCCTGTTATTTTCAAGAGCGCTAGGTAGTTCCGCGTGATTGATAAAAAAATGGTACAAGGATTGCGGCTGATTGATTGATAAAAGAGGTTTTATCAACAATACTTGCCGGACTGAAAATTAAAAAGAACACATAATAACGAGAATTATCAAGACGAAAGTCATCCAACCTCGTCCGATTCTGTTTGAAAAAGAGCAGTAACGAATAACGGAGACTGGAAAGGAAAAAGCATGAAGGTACGCAAGCTTGCGGTTGCCCTGGCTCTGGCGGGAGGGCTCGGATCCGGCGTCGCACAGGCCCTGGGGCTGGGTGAAATAGAACTTCAGTCCTATCTGAACGAGCCACTGGACGCAGAGATTGTTCTGCCCCAAAGCCGTGGCGTCAATCCAGCGGACGTGTTCGTCAATATTGCCTCGGAACAGGCATATGAGCGGGTGGGGCTGGATCGCAACCAGTTTCTCAGTAAGCTCAGGTTCCAGGTGGTCACCGGCAATGATGGCAGTCTCATTGTCAATGTGTCCTCCCGTGAACCTCTGAGGGAACCGTACCTCAACTTCCTGCTTGAGTTGACCTGGCCAAACGGCCGGTTAATGCGGGAATACGCCGTTCTGGTGGATCCACCTGTATACGCGGAAGAGTCCGGCGTGCAGGAACAGGTCAGCACTCCAACAGTCTCCACGTCCCAGACAACCAGCCAGCCGACGACCACTCGCAGTGCCGAATCAGTTCGTCGCCAGGCTCAGGCCGAGCGGTCGCTGGGTTCCGGATATCAGGCTGATACATTCGGGCCCACCGGAGCTTCTGACACATTGTGGACCATCGCGTCTCAAGTGCGTCCAGACAACAGTGTCTCTATGCAGCAGGTCATGCTAGCAATCCAGGACCTGAACCCGAACGCATTCATTGGCAATAACATCAATCGACTGAAGCGCGGTGAAGTGCTGCGTGTCCCGTCTTTGGACCAGATCCAGAGTCGAACTCGCGCTGAAGCTACTCGCGTGGTTGCCCAGCAGAATCAGGAATTCCAGACTCCCCAGCGCACAGTCGATGCAACCGCCGAGCAGCAGGCAGCGTCCGCGCCCCAACAGCAGGCTGGCGCCGGAGGTGATGAACTCAAACTCGTGGTGTCCGAGGACGCCGGCAGTGAGGCCGGCGAAAGTGGCTCCGCGGGCGGTGACAGCGAACTGCCGGGCGGCGTTGATGCCGGCACAGCGGTCGCGATGGAAGAGCTCGAAAGCGCTCGCCGGGAGAACGATGAGCTGAACAGTCGTGTTGAGGACCTTCAGGACCAGGTGCAGACTCTGCAGCGCCTGCTTGAGCTCAAGAATACCCAGCTTGCTGAAATGCAGCAGACTGCTGGTGATGAAACGGCAGACCAGACCGCTCCCGTTGAAAGTCCGGCTGCCGATGACGGAGCAGCGGAATCTGTCGCCATGGACGAAGCCGTTGAAGGTGATACGGCACCCGTCGATTCGGACATGATGGACGGTGAAACTGGGGATGCGGAAGCTGCGGGTGAATCAGGCGACATGGCCGAGTCCGAGGCTATGGTCGGTGAAACTGACGAAATGGCCGGTTCCGATCAGGCAACCGATGATCAGATGGGTGCCGATGCCGGTGACGCATCAGAACAGGCTGAAATGTCTGGAGCGGATGAGCCCGCGGTTGCGGCTACCGATGATGCGGTTGAAGCAACTGAGGCGGCGGAGCCAGCCCCGACACAAACAGAGCAATCTGCAGAGCCTGCGCCCAAGCCTGCTCAACAGGCTCCGGCTGCCGATAAAGGTTTCCCCGGTAACGTTATTGATGCCATAACTGGTAATCCGATGTATCAGATTGCCCTTGGTGGCGGTCTGATCGTTCTGCTGTTGCTTCTCCTGCTGCTTGCCCGCCGCAATGCAAACCGGGAAAAGGCGTTTTACGAACAACTGAACAATGAAACCGACGAAGAAACGGATTCCTTCGATCTGAGCCTGGATGAAGAGGATCAGCAATCTGCGGCTGGCGACGCCCTGGCCGAGGCTGACTCTTACATTGCCTATGGCCAGCATGATCGGGCTGCCCAAGCTCTGGAAACCGCAATTTCCCGTGAGCCCAGTCGCACCGATCTGCGCTTGAAGCTGCTCGGTGTCTACGCAGATACCCAGGATCGCGACTCTTTCGAAAAACAATTCGGAGAGGTCGAGGCTCTGGACGATGAAGAAGCGCTGACCACCGCGAACCAGCTGCGCGCACGGCTGGAAGAGGCGGAGTCGATGCCCAGCATCGATGACCTTGAGTCTCAGTTACGTTCCGATTCGTTTGCCACATCCTATGATTCTGACGAAACCGGTGATGAGTCCATTGAGAAGCAGGACAAGCCTGAATCTGAAGAACTTCTCGCCGATCAGTTCGATGCTGAGAAAGAAGAGCCGGCCGAGAACGAGTTTGGCGACTTTGATTCGGACCTTTCAGAGACTGACCTGTCTGATTTCGAGCTTGATGAGCTTGACGAATCCGAGGCCAGCAAGGAAGACGCGTCTGAAGAGAGCAAAGAGGAAAGCCGGGACGACATGATCGAATACGATCTCTCGGGTCTGGAGATGGAATCGGATGAACAAAAGCCTTCGACCGAAGACACCTCCGAGCTTGAGGAGTCCACAGACTGGGATCTGTCTTCGGAATTCGAAGCGGACTCTGACAAGCCAACCGGTACAGAGCAGACGCTCGACGATTCTGATGACGACCTGAGCCTTGATCTGGAAGAGGGTGACCTGGACGAAGGAGACCTGACGGAGGAGCTGTCAGACGAAAGGCCTAAAACCACAGCCGAGGAAGGCACTGAGCAGAGTGCTGATACTGACGGCGAATCGGATATTGATTCGCTGGACGAGTCATTCCTGGATGAGCTCGATGCTGAACTGGACAAGGTAGCCGGTGAAGAAGACGAGCTTGGTGGCAGTGAGATGGAAGAATCTTCGCTGGATGACCTGGAACTGGACGTCTCCGATGAAGACCTGGCCCTGATGGAAGAGTTTTCCGATTCTGCCGATTCAGCCAACCCCGAGGAGAGCGAAGAGGCGTCATTCGATGAAGAGCTTGGTCTTGAGGACACACTCGGTGAGGGCGATGCAGAGGAGGCGGATCCTGAACAGACGGTTGAAGATGCCGAGGATCTCGAGCAACTGGGTGTAACCGATGAGCTCGAAGACTCGGAGACACCTGAAAGTGATCTTGATCTCCCGGTCGCGTCTGATGAGGTTTCCGATGAGTCGCGCAAATCGCAGGTTGCGGACATCGATGAAAGCGAACTCGGTGACGAGGACGATTTCGACTTCCTGGCCGGAACCGATGAGGCCGCTACCAAACTGGATCTGGCGCGGGCCTACATCGAGATGGGTGACACCGACGGAGCTCGCGACATCCTGGAAGAAGTCTCCCTTGAAGGAAACGAAGACCAGAAAGCAGAGGCGCAAGACCTCCTTAAAAATCTGTCCTGATCCGTTATAATCGGGTCTGACAGGTAGCAAGCGCCGGCCGCCGGGTATCCTCCCGGCAATAAGGTCGGCGCTTTGTCTTTATAGAACCACTCTCTTCGGATTCGCACTTGTTTCTCGAGACTCAGCAGCTCACCACCGATAACGCCGTAGGCGCGGGCCGCGTCGCACTTGCCTTCGAATATGATGGGCGTGGGTTTCATGGCTGGCAGTTCCAGAAATCCGGTGTCCGATCGGTAGAAGCGGAACTGACGGCAGCGGTGGCAAAGGTTGCGAACCATCCAGTTGATCTGGTGTGTGCGGGCCGTACCGATGCCGGGGTGCACGCCAGCTATCAAATCGCGCATTTTGACACTCCGTCTGTCCGTAACCTGCGCTCCTGGGTTATGGGTATAAATACGGCGCTGCCCGATGACATTTCCGTGCACTGGGCCGGAAATGGAGTCGGTGATTTCCACGCTCGATTTTCCGCGACCTATCGGCGTTACCGTTACATCATCTATAACGATCCAGTGCGTCCGGGTATACAGCGGGGTCAGGTGAGCTGGACCTTCCGCCCACTGGACGCAGATCGCATGCACAAAGCCGCCCAGGCATTGGCCGGAGAACATGACTTTTCCTCTTTCCGTGCGGCCGGGTGCCAGTCCCGAACACCGATTCGGTTTCTGGAACGTATTTCGGTAACCCGGAAACGGGATTTTGTCGTAATAGACGTGCAGGCCAACGCGTTTTTGCACCATATGGTCCGGAATATCGCAGGTGCCCTGATGGCGGTTGGTTCGGGAAAGCAGCGATCGGAGTGGATTCATGAGATACTGGTCGCCAGAGATCGGACAGCTGCAGGTGTAACAGCGCCCCCCCATGGTCTGTATCTGGTCGATGTGGGGTACCCGGACGAATTCGGGATTCCCGCTGTCGAGTGCGGCCCGGCCTTTCTGCGGCCCTGGTTCACTCGGGAAGAGAACAGTCCGTTCACCCCAACACACATCCATGTCAAACAGCGGGTTCCGAGCCAATGAGCGCAAGGGTCAAAATTTGCGGCCTTACCCGCCCCGAGGATATCGACGGGGCTGTTCAATTCGGCGCCGACGCCCTGGGTCTGGTTTTTTATGAGTCGAGTCCCCGATCAGTGTCGTTGGATCAGGCCGCCGAGTTGGCAAAGCGTGTTCCGGCGTTCATGTCGGTGGTCGGATTATTTGTTAATCCATCCAGGCAGGAAGTCGAGGCGGTTCTCGAGCGGGTTCCACTGGATTTGCTGCAGTTTCATGGCGACGAATCGGCGGATTTCTGTGCCAGTTTTGGTCGACGCTGGATCAAGGCCATCAGGGTCCGAGAGGCAGGGCAGATTGAAGCCGCCTTCGAGGAGTTTCACAACGCTTCCGGCCTGCTGGTCGATGCCTGGGATCCAGACCGATACGGAGGCACAGGAAAATCGTTTAACTGGGATCTGATCCCTGACTACCGGCCGCTTCCGATCATATTGGCCGGGGGTTTGTCATCTGATAACGTATTTGCCGCTGTGAAACAGGTGAAACCCTGGGCTGTAGATGTCAGTGGCGGTGTTGAACAGGACAAAGGCATCAAGGATATCCAGAAAATTTCTCATTTTATTAAAGAGGTTCACCGTGTCTGTAAAACTGACTGAAGAAATGCTGAGCGCACTGCCGGACGCGCGGGGTCACTTCGGGGCCTTTGGTGGGCGATTTGTTTCCGAGACTCTGATGGATTCCCTGATGACGCTCGAGAAAGAATACGCCCGCCTGAAGAAGGATCCGGAATTCCAGGCGCGGTTCGACAAGGAACTGGCGGATTATGTTGGCCGGCCAACCCCGCTGTATTTCGCCGAGCGTCTCAGCCGTGAAACCGGCGGCGCCCAGATCTGGCTCAAGCGTGAAGATCTTTGTCACACTGGTGCCCACAAGGTGAACAACACGATCGGCCAGGCGCTGCTTGCCAGTTTCCTCGGTAAAAAGCGGATCATTGCCGAAACCGGTGCGGGTCAGCACGGTGTTGCCACTGCCACTGTTTGCGCGCGTCTGGGTCTTGAATGCCATGTGTTCATGGGCGCGGAGGATGTCCAGCGACAGTCTCTGAACGTGTTCCGGATGAAGCTTCTGGGCGCGACGGTACATGCCGTTCAGGGTGGCACCAAAACCCTAAAGGATGCCATGAACGATGCGATGCGTGACTGGGTGGCTCACGTGGACGACACTTTCTATATCATTGGTACCGTTGCGGGGCCGCATCCATATCCGCTGCTGGTCCGGGATTTCCAGTCGGTAATCGGTCGTGAAACCCGTCGTCAGGCGCTGGAGAAAACCGGCAAATTGCCGGATGCCCTGGTCGCTTGTGTGGGTGGTGGTTCCAACGCCATTGGCATGTTCTATCCGTTCCTTTCTGACGAATCGGTACAGCTTTACGGTGTCGAGGCTGGCGGCCTGGGCATTGATACTGGCAAACACGCGGCACCACTCTGTGCCGGTCGTCCTGGCGTGCTTCACGGTAACCGCACCTACCTGATGGAGGACGAAAATGGCCAGATCGCGGGTACGCATTCGGTGAGTGCCGGCCTGGACTATCCAGGGGTGGGTCCAGAGCACAGCTGGTTGAAGGACATTGGCCGTGCCAATTATGTGTCCGTTACCGATGACGAAGCGATGGAAGGGTTCCGGAAATTGACCCGCGTCGAGGGCATTATGCCCGCGCTGGAAACGGCTCACGCTGTTGCTTATGCCATCAAACTGGCGGCGACCATGGACAAGGACCAGACCGTTGTCATTAACGTTTCCGGGCGTGGCGACAAGGACATTAACACGGTTGCCAAGCTTGAAGGCATCGAGATCTGAAGAATTAACAGGAGCAGGCATGAGCCGAATTGAAGGGGTCCTCAAGGCCCTGAAAGGACAAGGTCGTAAGGCACTTATTCCCTATATTACTGCCGGTGACCCGCATCCCGATGTCACGGTAGATCTGATGCACACGCTGGTTGAGGCGGGGGCAGATATTATCGAGCTGGGGGTGCCGTTCTCTGACCCCATGGCAGACGGCCCGGTAATCCAGCTTGCCTGTGAGCGGGCCCTGGTGCACGGTACCTCGCTGAGGCAGGTGATTGCCATGGTCAAGGAGTTCCGGAAGTCAGACGATGCAACTCCGGTGGTTTTGATGGGCTACCTGAACCCGATGGAAGCCATGGGCTACGAGCGTTTTGCGGATGCTGCCAAGGATGCTGGCGTCGACGGCATTCTGACCGTTGACTTGCCACCAGAAGAGGCCGACGAGGTTGCTCCGCTGTTCACCCAGCGAAATCTCGACGCCATCTTCCTGCTTTCACCAACCACGACCGATGACCGGATCCGGGCAATCAGTGAGCACTCCTCCGGTTATGTGTACTATGTTTCTATCAAGGGTGTGACGGGATCGGCCACCATCAACGTGGAAGAGGTAGCTGCCAAGGTGAATCATATTCACGAACTGACAGCTCTCCCGGTGGGTGTTGGTTTCGGTATTCGTGATGCGGAAACTGCCGCGGCGGTCGGTCGGGTATCCGATGGTGTAATTGTTGGCAGCGTCCTGGTCGATACAATAGCCAGAAATCAGGCAGATACCGACCAGCTCAAGCGGGCATTGACGGATCTGCTCCACCCGATGCGTGAAGCACTGGACAGTCTCGCCTCCTGAATGAAGGGGAGGAGGGCAAACAGGCGTCAAAGGACAGGATGAGACCATGAGTAACTGGCTGGACAAGATAATGCCGAGCAAGATTCGCTCGGAGTCGAAACAGAGAACGGGCGTTCCGGAGGGGTTGTGGAAGAAATGCCCCAAATGCGGTGCCTTTCTCTACAAGCCGGAACTTGAGAAAAACCTGGATGTTTGCCCCAAATGCAACCACCACCTGAGGGTGACTGCGCGTCGGCGCCTCGAAATTTTTCTTGATCCAGAGGGTCGTGAAGAAGTTGCCGCTGAGCTTGAGCCTTGGGACCGATTGAAGTTCAAGGATAGTAAGCGGTACAAAGATCGTTTGTCCCAGGCGCAGAAAGCCACTGGGGAAAAGGATGCCCTCGTAGCAATGAAAGGCACGACGCTCGGGGTTCCTTTAGTTGCCTGCGCGTTCGAATTTGGATTCCTTGGTGGCTCTATGGGGCAAGTGGTCGGGGAGAAGTTTGTCCAGGCCGCAAATGTTGCTCTCAAGGAGCGTATCCCGTTGGTCTGCTTCTCAGCCAGCGGCGGCGCCCGCATGCAGGAAGCGATCCTGTCATTGATGCAGATGTCGAAGACAGCCGCTGTGCTTGAGAGGATGAAAGTTGAGGGTATTCCCTATATCTCTGTGATGACGGACCCTGTCTTCGGTGGCGTGTCCGCCAGTCTGGCCATGCTGGGGGATCTCAACATTGCAGAGCCAAACGCATTGATCGGCTTCGCCGGCCCCCGGGTTATAGAACAGACGGTTCGTGAAAAACTGCCGGAAGGTTTCCAGCGTAGTGAGTTCCTGCTTGAGCACGGCGCGATTGACATGATTCTCCATCGCCACCAGATGCGCGAACGCATTGCTCATGTGCTGGCCAAGTTTACCGGCCAGGAGCGCCCGGGAACCGAAGACCCGATCGAGTTTGAAGTCTCGGAGAAGCCCGAAACCGATGCCCCTGCCGAGTAACCCTGCAGACCAGCCCCCGGCATCGCCGGGGGCTGGTGCCACCGTCGATCAGTGGCTTACCTACCTGGAAGCGATACACCCTACAGAGATTGATCTTGGCCTGGACCGGGTCCTCGTGGTCCTGCGGCGGTTGTTCCGACAAAAGCCGTCCGCCCGGATCATCACTGTGGCTGGCACTAACGGCAAAGGCAGCGCGGTTGCTACTGTTGAGGCGCTTTTGCGCGCGGCTGGCCGCCGGACTGGCGCCTACACCTCGCCCCATCTACAACGCTATAACGAACGTGTGCGTCTTAATGGTGAGGATATCTCCGACGACGCGCTTGTCAGCGCATTCGAAGCCGTCGAAGAAGCACGCGGCAATGTCTCTCTTACCTATTTCGAATTCGGAACCCTTGCCGCTTTCGTGGCCTTTGCCGGTGCGGGCCTCGACGACTGGGTGCTGGAGGTTGGCCTGGGTGGGCGGCTGGATGCTGTCAATGTCCTGGACGCGGATTTTGCCATCCTGACATCGGTGGACATCGATCATGTTGCCTTCCTTGGCGACAATCGCGAAGTCATCGGGTTTGAAAAGGCCGGTGTCCTTAGGCCGGGCATCCCCTCGGTCTATGCCGATTCCGATCCGCCACGTTCGGTGCTCCAGCAGGCCACTGCGCAGAAAGTCGAACTGGCTCTGCTGGGGCGTGATTATGAGCTGGTGACTGAGCAGCAAGCAGGCGATGATGCTCCGGCGGTAGAGCTTCGCCATAAAGGCCGGGCGATTCGTCTGCCCGCCGGTCCATTGCCGATCAAAAGCGTGGCAGCCGCCGTGGTTGCCATACGCGAGCTTGAACCGAACCTGCCGGTACCAGTCATTGAGCAGGTGCTTTCAGGTCTGAGTGTACCCGGGCGTTTCGAGCGTGTTGGTTCCGCACCGGATATCTTCCTGGATGTTGGCCATAACCCTCATGCTGCCGGTTGGTTGTCTGGTCAGCTGAGTCAACTAAAATCCCCGGGCAGACGGGTGCATGGTGTTTATGGCGCCCTGGCGGACAAAGACGTGGCAGGTGTGGGCAGAGCCATGGTTGATGTGGTCGATGCCTGGTATCTGGCCGGTCTCAAGGTACCAAGAGGCCTGTCCGGTCAAGACCTGCAAGCAAGACTGTCCGATTCAGGGATCCAGGCGACGGCTTTTGAATCCGTGCGGGAGGGCTTGGTTTCAGCATTGGCCGTGGCTGACCCGAACGATCTTGTGGTTGTGTTCGGTTCTTTCTTCACGGTCGCTGAAGCACGCGAGATTCTGCTCGCTGGCAAGGTAGCCGGAAGCTAGGCAGGCCGCCTTAAACTTTGTCCATGGCCGTGCCTGACACTTTGAGTTCCGCTTGCCGGCCAGTTAGTATCTGCGCATGGGTGCCCGTCGGGGCGCAGTCATAACAGTTGGGAGCCTAGCAACGTGGATGGACTGAAACAGAGAATAATCGGGGCGCTGGTACTTGTTTCCCTGGCGGTTATCTTTGTTCCCATGCTTTTTGATGAGCCTCATTCCGAGCGCACGTCCACAACCATCAAGATTCCGGAAGAGCCGCCTTTCCCTGAAGTGGAAGCGCCCGAATCGGAATTGGCGCCGGCGCCGTCTTACGGTCTTGAGTCCAGCGATAGCGGCCTGGCAGCACCCTCAAGCGCGCAAGAAGCAGGGGATTCCCCGGGTTATCGTATCCTCGAAGAGGCGCCTGGCCAGGATGAGATGCAGGACGTAACCGATTCGTCCGATGCTGCCCAGCCCGAGAGCGGCAACGCTCAGGAATCCACCAATGAGCCGGCTCAGACATCTGAACAGACCTCGGAGAATGCTGCCACAGAAGCTGCAGAGTATGAGCGGTCGCTGGATGGCGCCTGGGTGGTGCAGTTGGGCAGCTTTGGCAATGCCGACAACGCCCGACGCTTGAGAGATCAGGTCCGGGAAAAGGGCTATGGCTCGCATCTTCAGGAGGTTGTCCGCGGCGACACAACGCTGACAAGGGTCTTCAGCGGGCCCTTTGCGTCAAAAACCGAGGCCGAATCCGCCAAAAGGGCTCTGGACGATGCCTTTGGTCTTAACAGCCTGGTGACCTCCGGCGAAAAATAACGCCCGGGGTCCGGTTTATGTGTGTCTTGCGGTTTGGCGAACCGGGGTTTCCTGATAGAATTCGCGCTTCCTTTTCTCCACCGGGTTTTCAATGGAAGCGCTGATCTGGATTGACTGGGTCATTATCGCCCTGATTACAGTTTCCACCCTCATCAGTCTGAAACGGGGTTTTGTACGGGAAGCCCTCTCGCTGGTGACCTGGGTGGGCGCGTTTATCCTGGCCAGAACCTTCCACCCCCAGATGCAGTCCCTGCTGGAGAGCACGGTTGAAACACCGCTTGTCCGGCTGATTGCTGCTTTTGCCATACTTTTCTTTGGAACGCTCATCGTCGGTGCCATCATCAACAACATGATCGGTCATCTGATTCGAGCTACCGGCTTGTCGGCCACCGATCGGGTGCTTGGAATGGGTTTTGGCCTTTTGCGGGGCGTGGTGGTGGTGATCGTTGCGATTGCATTTACCCGTTACACACCGCTGGCCCAGGATACCTGGTGGCGAACCTCGATCATTATCGATCGCCTGGCGGTGGTTGAAGACTGGTCCAGACGGACCCTGGGCGATGAATTTGCGCGCTTTCTTGGGCCTGCGCCTGAAAACGCGCCGGAACCGGATTCCGTTACAGAGCAGGAAGGCGTGGAACCCGCGTCCGTGTCCCGCTAACATTCAGTTTTAACACTCGGAGATACACTTATCCATGTGTGGCATTGTCGGCATCGTCAGTACTTCCAACGTCAATCAGTCGCTCTATGATGCGCTGACTGTACTTCAGCACCGGGGCCAGGACGCGGCGGGCATTGTGACATTTCAGGATGAACGGTTTTTCCTCCGCAAGGACAATGGCCTGGTACGGGATGTTTTCCATACCCGTCATATGCGTCGTCTGGTGGGCAACGTGGGTATAGGCCACGTGCGCTATCCGACTGCCGGGAGTTCCAGCTCCGCCGAAGCCCAGCCCTTCTATGTAAACAGCCCGTATGGCATTACCCTGGCTCACAACGGCAACCTGACCAATGCTGATGATCTCAGCAAGGACCTGTTCCGGACCGATCTGCGCCACATCAACACGAACTCCGACTCGGAAGTGCTGTTGAACGTGTTCGCCCATGAATTGCAGAAGCTTGGCAAGCTGGACCCGACCAAGGATGAGATTTTTTCTGCGGTGAGCGCGGTTCACAAGCGCTGCCGGGGTGCCTACGCCGTCATTGCGATGATTACCGGCTATGGCATTGTTGGCTTCCGGGACCCGAATGGTATCCGGCCTGCCTGCTACGGTGAACGCACCGACGAGAATGGCCGCAAGGAATACATGATTGCCTCTGAAAGCGTTGCCCTGAACGCAGCGGGCTACACCCTCGTGCGCGATATTGCCCCGGGCGAGGCGGTCTATATCGAAACTGACGGTACCCTCTACACCCGCCAGTGCGCCGAGCAGCCGCATCTGTACCCGTGCATTTTCGAACATGTGTATTTCGCCCGGCCTGACTCCATCATAGACAAGGTGTCCGTTTACAAGGCTCGCCTGCGCATGGGCGAAACCCTCGCGGAGAAAGTGCTCCGCGAGACACCGGATCACGATATCGACGTTGTCATGCCGATTCCGGACACCAGCCGAACGTCGGCCATGCAGATGGCGCATCGTCTGGGGGTGAAATTCCGGGAAGGCTTTATCAAAAACCGCTACATCGGCCGGACATTTATCATGCCGGGCCAGAAAATGCGCAAGAAATCGGTCCGACAGAAGCTTAACCCGATCGATCTGGAGTTTCGTGGCAAAAACGTGATGCTGGTGGATGATTCCATCGTTCGCGGTACAACCTGCAAGGAAATCGTCCAGATGGCTCGGGATGCCGGTGCCTGTAAGGTCTATTTTGCGTCTGCGGCGCCTCCAGTTCGCTACCCGAACGTGTATGGTATCGACATGCCCTCCGCCAGTGAGCTGATTGCCCACGGGCGCACCGTAGAGCAAATCCGGGAACTGATTGGTGCCGACTGGCTGCTCTATCAGGATCTGGAGGACCTTATAACCTGCGTCAGTGAAGTGAACGATGACATTGAGGGATGGGAGTGCTCGGTATTCACTGGCGATTATGTGACCGGTGATGTCGATGAAGCGTATCTGAGCCGCATTGACGGCTTGCGCAATGACGAAAAGCGATCCGAAAGTGCCGGTGGTGCTGACGGGGACAATGGCATTATCGACTTGCATAACGACGAAGACTGAACGCCGCTTTCAGGCAGGAGATGTAGATGACTTTTCGCCGCGAAGAAACTGTCTGGATCCCGGAGTCCGACCTGGACGGGATGTCCGTGGACACCCTGGCCGTGAGGGCAGGGCAGATCCGCACCGGGCAGCTTGAGCACAGCGACGCGATATTCCCCACGTCCAGCTTCGTTTATGGCAGCGCGGCCCAGGCGGCGGCGCGATTTGGCGGCGAAGAGCCCGGAAACATCTACTCCAGGTTTACCAACCCTACGGTCCAGGCGTTTGAAGGTCGGATCGCGGCCATGGAAGGCGGTGAACGTGCCGTCGCCACCGCATCCGGTATGTCTGCGATCCTGAGCACCTGCATGGCGCTACTGAAGAGCGGCGATCATGTGATCTGCTCCCGGGGTGTGTTCGGCACCACCAACGTGTTGTTCCAGAAATACATGGCACGTTTCGGGGTGGAAACCACGTTTGTCAGTCTGACGGATATGGAAGAGTGGCAGGCTTCGATCCGTCCCGAAACCCGGATGCTGTTTATTGAAACGCCGTCCAATCCGCTGTGCGAAGTGGCCGATATGGAGATCCTGGGGCAGCTGGCAAGAGACAACGACGCCCTGTTCGTAGTCGATAACTGCTTCTGCACGCCGGTGCTCCAGCGCCCGCTGGAGCAGGGCGCAGACATCGTGATTCACTCGGCGACAAAATATCTGGATGGTCAGGGTCGCTGCGTGGGAGGCGTCGTGGTCGGATCAGAGAAGATGATGGAAGAGGTCTATGGCTTCCTTCGTTCGGCCGGCCCCACCATGAGCCCCTTCAACGCCTGGGTGTTTCAGAAGGGCCTGGAAACCTTACCAATTCGTATGCGCGCCCACTGTGACAATGCGTTAGAGTTGGCCCTGTGGCTGGAGCAACAGCCGGCAGTTGAACGTGTTTTCTATGCCGGGCTCCAGAGTCATCCGCAACATGAGCTGGCGAAAAAGCAGCAGACCGGATTTGGTGGTGTGCTGTCGTTCCAGCTCAAGGGTGCGCGGGAGGAGGCATGGCGCTTCATCGATGGCACCCGGATGATCTCCATCACCGCAAACCTCGGTGACGTCAAGACCACGATCACCCACCCGGCCACAACCACTCACGGGCGACTATCCCCGGAGGATAAGGCGCGGGCCGGGATCACGGAGAATCTGGTACGGATTTCCGTGGGGATCGAAGCCGTAGAAGACCTGAAAACCGATCTTGAACGCGGCTTTCAGGCGCTTCGGAACGAAAGCACCGATAACGTCTGAGCATTCATGGCCGAATCTGCAAAAGCGAAGAAAGCACCACAGGAACTGACAGAGAAGCAGCAGCGCTTTCGCCGGCTGGCCGCCCAGGGCGCTCGCGAAGGCGCCGTCATCGCGCTTATTGCCCTTTGCATCTACCTTTCCATGGCACTGGTTACCTTTAGCCCGTCAGATCCGGGCTGGGCCAGTATCGGTCATGACACCAGCGTGCAGAATTATGCGGGCCGCACTGGTGCCTGGCTCGCCAGCCTTTTCATGGATTTCTTCGGCCACGTTGCCTATCTGTTCCCGGTCATGATTGCGGGATACGCGTTGATGCTCATCCGTCGGCGTAACGATTCCCTGGATCTGCACTGGCCACTCTTCATGATGCGCTTCGGTGGCTTCTTGCTGATTCTTCTCTCGGCAACCAGTCTGTTGTCACTGTATTCCGTGTTTGGTCTGGGGGCGTCCTCGGGCGGAGTCCTTGGAACGGCTGTTGCCGACGCTATGGTGCGGTTTTTCAACCTGCCGGCAACAACCCTGCTGCTGATTGCCATTTTCCTGTTCGCGTTAACGGTTACTACCGGTCTCTCCTGGTTCTGGCTGATGGATCAGGTGGGCGGTTTGACTCTCAGAACGGGCCTTGCCATCAAAGGCCTTTTCAAAGGCAAGCCCAAGTCGGAAAAGCCAGAGCCCAAAGCAGAACCGAAAGCTGAGCCACCTGTGGTCAAGGACCGTGTGCCGGCCATGGACAGCAAACGGCAAAAAGCAGATGCCGACAAACCATGCTGGTGGCAACGGATTCCAGGCTTTGGGCCGAAGAAGCCAAAAGCCCCGAAGCCCGAGTCGAAGCCAGAAACCGGTCGAAAAGAGCCCGCGTTGGATGGTCTCTCTGCCGAAGTTGACCCGGAACCTGCAAGGCTCGAAAGCTTCAGTTCACGGGATGAGGCTCCTGTCGCTAACGGGAAACCCGCCAAACCCGAGGCATCTCCTCAGTCTGCCGGACGGTCGCTGAAGATTTCGCCCTTCAAGAAGGACGAACAGCCGACCCAGTCCAAAGACAAGGGCAACAAGCAGCCTTCATTGCTGGAAGATATTGAAAGCCCGATTCCACCGATTTCTCTTCTGGACCCGCCGGAGGAGCATAAGGAAAGAGGCTACTCCGAAGAATCCCTGGAACATATGTCACGGCTGCTAGAGGAAAAGCTGGGGGATTTCGGGGTATCCGTTGAAGTAGTCGAGGTCAATCCCGGCCCGGTCATTACCCGGTTTGAGATCAAGCCGGCTCCAGGTGTGAAGGTCAGCAAGATTTCCAACCTCGCAAAGGACCTGGCCCGCTCACTGGCGGTACTGAGCGTTCGGGTAGTCGAGGTGATTCCTGGCAAGTCTGTGGTCGGTATCGAGATTCCCAACGAAGAACGGGAAATGGTCCGGCTCAGTGAAGTGCTTGGCGCGCGGGTGTTTCAGGAGTCGAACTCACCGCTGACCCTGGCACTGGGTAACGACATTGGCGGCAACCCGATGGTTGCCAATCTCTCCAAAATGCCGCACCTGCTGGTGGCGGGCACCACTGGTTCCGGTAAATCGGTTGGCGTCAACGCCATGCTGCTCAGCATGCTGCTGAAGGCAGGCCCGGAAGAGGTCCGCTTTATCATGGTGGACCCCAAGATGCTTGAACTGAGCATCTACGACGGCATTCCGCACCTGCTGGCGCCGGTGGTCACCGACATGAAGGAGGCGGCCAACGCACTACGCTGGTGTGTCGCTGAAATGGAGCGCCGGTACAAGCTCATGGCCAGCCTCGGGGTCCGTAACCTGGCGGGCTACAACCGCAAGATCAAGGATGCCAGGGCCGCCGGTGAACCATTACTGGACCCGTTCTGGAAGCCGGACGAATACCTTGCCAACGACGAGCAGGAGCGCCCCGAGCTGGACACTCTTCCCTTCATCGTCGTGGTGATTGATGAATTCGCCGACATGATGATGATCGTCGGCAAGAAAGTTGAGGAACTGATTGCCCGGATCGCGCAAAAGGCGCGGGCGGCCGGTATTCACTTGATCCTTGCCACCCAGCGGCCATCGGTGGATGTAATCACCGGCCTGATCAAGGCCAACATTCCGACCCGGATGTCGTTCCAGGTCTCGTCCAAGATCGATTCGCGTACGGTGCTGGATCAGGGTGGTGCCGAGCAGCTCCTGGGGCATGGTGACATGCTTTACCTGCCACCGGGTTCGGGTCTGCCAGTACGAGTGCATGGTGCGTTTGTGGATGACGATGAGGTCCATCGCGTGGTGAGTGCCTGGAAAGCTCGGGGTGAGCCCGTATACGTGGACGATGTTCTCAATGGTGCTGAAGGCGAGAGCCTGCCGGGCGTTCCCAACCTCTCGGAAGGAGGCGGGGATAGTGAAGGGGATGCCCTTTACGACGAGGCCGTTGCGTTCGTTACCGAAGGGCGGCGCGTTTCGATTTCTTCGGTACAGCGAAAATTCAAGATCGGGTACAACCGGGCAGCGAACCTGGTTGATGCCATGGAAGCATCCGGCGTGGTAAGCGCCGCAGGCCACAACGGGGCACGTGAAGTTCTGGCTCCGCCGCCACCCAGAGATTAGGAGTAACAAGCAATGGGACGATCTTTTGTGAAATGCCTGGCCACCCTGGTCATGGCGGTGTTTATTGCCGGCCCTCTGAGTGCGAGTGAGGGCAGCGATAGCGCGAACGAGTTGGCCTCGTTGCTGAAGGGCTACGAGTCCTACCAGGCGGATTTTATCCAGATTGTTGTTAACGAGAATGGCAACAAGGTTCAGGAAACCCGTGGCTCCCTGAAGGCCAAGCGCCCCGGGCTGTTCTACTGGGAGACCAGTGCGCCTTTGTCGCAGTTTATTGTCAGTAATGGCGAAACCGTGGAGGTTTACGATCCGGACCTGGAACAGGTCACGATCCACAATCTCGACGATCGAGTGCAATCCACACCCGCGCTTTTACTGAGCGGTGAGGTGGATAATCTGGAGGATACCTACAGGGTGTCCGGTCGCCAGATAGGCGACAACACCCGTGAATTTACTCTGGAGCCAAGAAGCCCGGACTCCCTCTTTACGTCCCTCAGGCTGACGTTCTTCAAGGGTGAGCTCCAGGAGATGCGTATGCAGGATTCTCTGGCACAGCTCAGCGTACTGAGTTTCGACCGGATCAGGCTGAACGAACCGGTTGAAGCGGGTGCGTTCACCCTCGACTATCCGGAGGGTGTGGATATTATCCGGGACGGGGCCTGATGCAGGACAGTCTGTTCGCGGAATCCGCGGGCTTTCGGCCGCTGGCCGCGAGAATGCGGCCGGCAAGCCTGAATGACTATGTGGGCCAGGCTCATCTGGTCGGGCCCGGCAAACCGCTGCGGCGCGCTGTTGAGCAGGGCCAGCTTCACTCGATGATCCTCTGGGGCCCTCCCGGAGTCGGTAAAACCACCTTCGCCCAACTACTGGCCAATGTCAGCGATCTCAGTTTCGAGACGGTTTCGGCCGTACTGAGCGGTGTGAAAGAGATCCGGGCCGTTGTTGAGCGGGCACGTAATCGCAAGCAGTCACAAGGTCGGGACACTCTGTTGTTCGTGGATGAAGTTCACCGCTTCAACAAAAGCCAGCAGGACGCGTTTCTTCCCCACATTGAAGACGGTACCTTCATCTTCGTTGGTGCGACCACTGAGAATCCCTCTTTTGAGCTGAACAGTGCGTTGCTTTCCAGAACACGTGTCTACGTGCTCAAGAACCTTGAGGAAGAGGACATCCTTCAGTTGCTACGCCGCGCGCTGACAGTTGATGAAGGATTTGGTGGACGCCTGCGAGTTGATGAAGACGTGCTGACCCTGATGGCGGCCGCGTCTGGTGGCGATGCCCGCCGTGCTCTCAATATCCTGGAAGTGGCGGCTGACCTGGCAGAGCCGGATGAGGCCGGCACGGATCGGGTAACGGCGGATCAGCTTGAGCAGGTCATGCAGACCAGCCTCCGCCGGTTCGACAAGGGCGGTGACGTATTCTACGACCAGATCTCAGCGTTGCATAAATCCGTTCGCGGATCAGATCCGGACGGCTCGCTGTATTGGCTGTGCCGGATGCTCGATGGCGGCTGTGATCCGCTCTACGTTGCCCGCCGTCTGGTACGGATAGCCAGTGAGGACATCGGTAATGCCGATCCGCGGGCCCTGCAGCTAAGCATGGAAGCCTGGGACGCTCAGGAACGCCTGGGGTCTCCAGAAGGGGAGCTGGCGCTGGCCCAGGCGGTGACCTACCTGGCCCTGGCGCCCAAGAGCAACGCTGTTTATAACGCCTTCAATCGGTGTATGGCCGACATCCGCCAGGACCCGGACTATGAAGTGCCGGTACACCTGCGTAATGCACCCACCAAGCTGATGAAAAGCATGGGCCATGGGGATACTTATCGGTACGCTCATGATGAACCCGAAGCCTTCGCCGCCGGGGAGTCCTACCTGCCCGAGGCCATTCATGAGCGCCGCTACTACGAGCCCGTAAACCGCGGTCTCGAGATAAAACTGGCTGAAAAACGCCAGCGTCTGGATTCCCGCAACGCCGAAAGCCCCCGCAAACGCTACACCTGAGCCTTTTTTCGGCGGTAGCCACGAGCGCCAGTGCAGGTATAATGGCCAGTCATTCAAAACATCGCTAACCGGAAGATTCAGGATAATCATGCTCGATCCCAAACGTGTCCGCACCCAGACAGAAGAGATCGCCCGTCGGCTGACCATCAAGAATTTCGAATTCGATACCGCCACCTTCGAGCAGCTTGAGGAACGCCGCCGTGCCCTTCAGGTGAGCACGGAAAACCTGCAGAGCGAGCAGAACAAGCGGTCGAAGTCGATCGGCAAGGCCAAGGCTGCCGGCGAGGACATCCAGCCGCTGTTGGACGAGGTGGAAGACCTGAAGAAACAGAAGTCTGAAGCCGAAGACGAGCTCCGCACTCTCCAGGAGGAGCTCAACGCCTTCCTGGCCGGTATCCCGAATCTCCCGGATGAAGATGTACCAGCCGGCGAGAGTGAAGACGACAACGTTCAGATTCGCACCTGGGGCACGCCCAGGAGCTTTGATTTCGAGCCCAGGGACCACGTTGCCCTGGGTGAGAGTCTGAAAGGCCTGGACTTCGAGACCGCGACCCGCCTGGCCCATTCGCGCTTTGCCGTCATGCGTGGCCCGGTGGCACGGCTGCACAGGGCTCTGGCCCAGTTCATGCTGGATCTGCACACACAGGAACATGGCTACCTGGAGACCTACGTACCATATCTGGTTAATGCCGATAGCCTTTACGGAACAGGCCAACTGCCGAAGTTTGAGGAAGACCTGTTCAAAACGGAAGGCGAGCATCCGCTGTACCTGATTCCCACTGCGGAAGTGCCTGCCACCAACCTGGTATCGGATTCTATTCTTGATGCCGCTGAGCTGCCGCTGCAGATGGTTTGCCACACGCCATGCTTCCGCAGTGAAGCGGGTTCTTACGGCCGGGATACTCGCGGCATGATCCGTCAGCACCAGTTCGACAAAGTGGAGCTGGTACAGGTGGTTCGTCCGGAGGATTCAGATGCCGCGCTGGAAGCCCTGACTGGCCATGCCGAAAAGGTGCTGCAGTTGCTGGAGCTGCCTTACCGCGTGGTTGCACTCTGTGGAGGCGACATGGGCTTTTCGGCGGCCAAGACCTATGACCTGGAAGTCTGGCTGCCGGGGCAGGACAAGTTCCGTGAAATCTCTTCCTGCTCCAATACCCGTGATTTCCAGGCACGCCGCATGCATGCCCGTTGGCGTAACCCGGAAACCGGAAAGCCCGAACCCGTCCACACCCTGAACGGTTCGGGGCTTGCCGTTGGTCGTGCACTGATTGCGGTCATGGAGAATTACCAGCAGGCTGACGGCAGCATTGTGGTTCCGGAGGTTCTCAAGCCGTATATGGGAGGCGTCGACAGAATCCAATGAGTGATCAGCCAGATAACGCACCAGGGAAGGGCGTTGGTGCAACCCCTGCACCAGTAAGGTACAGGGTTAATCCGGTAACTTCGAACCCGAACACATCCGCGGGTGAGGTTGCCCTGGTCGGGGCCGGGCCAGGAGACCCTGAACTGCTGACACTCAAGGCCTGGAGGTTGATTACTTCTGCCGAGGTCGTGCTCTACGATCGTCTGGTTTCCCCGGAAATACTGGCCATGATCCCGGACACCGCCGAGATGGTTCACGTTGGCAAGCAGCGGGCCAACCACACCTTGCCCCAGGATCAGATCAATCAGCGACTGGTGGATCTGGCCAGACAGGGGCGAAAAGTGGTTCGTCTCAAGGGTGGTGATCCGTTTATCTTCGGTCGCGGTGGCGAAGAGATTGAAACCCTCGCCGATGCCGGCGTCCGATTTCAGGTTGTGCCGGGTATAACCGCCGCGTCCGGCTGCGCGGCCTACGCCGGAATCCCACTCACCCATCGGGATTATGCCCAGTCAGTCCGGTTCGTGACCGGCCATCTGAAGAATGATACCTGCGATCTACCCTGGAAGGACTTTGTCCAGAACAACCAGACCCTGGTGTTCTACATGGGGCTGGTTGGCCTGCCGATTATCTGCCGGCAGTTGGTCGCCCACGGTATGTCCCAGGAAATGCCCGTGGCGTTGGTCTCGAAGGGGACAACGAGGGATCAGCGCGTGGTTACAGGGAATCTCTGCAACATCGTTGAAAGAGTAGAGGCGGAAGCGGTCCAGCCGCCAACACTGGTTATTATCGGCCAAGTAGTCGCGCTGAGAGAAAGGCTGGACTGGATAGGTGGGGTTATGACAACGGGGAGCTGAGGCTCCCCGTTTTATATCATGCTTTGATCAGCCGATCTTGCGCTTGGGCAAGACATCCTTCAACTTATCGCGCATATCCCGAATGGCCTTTTCGGTGGTTGGCCAGTCGATACAGGCATCGGTCACCGATACGCCGTACTTGAGATCTGCCAGATTCTCGGGAATGGACTGGTTACCCCAGTTGATGTTGCTCTCCACCATCAGGCTCTGGATCGAGGTATTGCCTTCCAGGATCTGGTGGGTCACATCCTGCATGACCAGCGGCTGAATGGCCGGGTCCTTGCTGGAGTTGGCATGGCTGCAGTCAATCATCATCGACTTGCGCAGGCCTGCTTTATCCAGCGCCTGTTCGCACAGGGCGACGCTCACGGAATCGTAGTTGGGTTTGCCACCGCCGCCACGAAGAACAACGTGGCCGTAGTTATTGCCTTTGGTGCGGATAATCGCCACCTGTCCCTGCTGGTCGATGCCCAGGAAGCTGTGGGGGTGAGACACGGATTTCATGGCGTTCACCGCAACGTCCAGGCTGCCGTCGGTTCCGTTCTTGAAACCGATCGCCATGGACAGGCCGCTGCTCATCTCGCGGTGAGTCTGCGACTCGGTAGTACGGGCGCCGATGGCGGACCAGGCAATGGTGTCCTGCAGGTACTGCGGGGAGATCGGATCCAGCGCTTCGGTGGCTGCGGGCAGGCCAAGCTCGTTGATATCCAGCAGCAGACGACGACCGATGTGAAGGCCCTGCTCAATATCAAAGGTGTCGTTCAGGTGCGGATCGTTGATGAGGCCTTTCCAGCCAACTGTTGTGCGAGGCTTCTCGAAATAGACACGCATAACGATCAGCAGCGTGTCGCTGACTTCATCGGCAAGCTTCTTCAGGCGCGCGGCGTAATCTCTCGCAGCTTCAACATCGTGAATGGAGCAGGGGCCCACCACGACGAATAGCCGGTGGTCCTTGCCATCCATGATGTCATAGATCGCCTGGCGGCCCTTTGAGACGGTTTCTGCGGCCTTGTCGGAGAGCGGCATCTCCTTCTTCAGCGCTTCAGGAGTGATCAGTGCTTCCTGGCTCGCCACATTCAGATTCTCTAGTTTGTTGCCCGTCATGTTGTTCTGCTTCCCCGATTCTGATCGTTGCAGCCCTGGTGGACGATAGAATATGCCAACAGGGTTGCAGATTAACGCGAATAGCGCCGGTGCACGGTTGCGGTAAACCCCGGCGAGTTGGTTATACTGCGTTATTTACAGGGCCTTTTCAACGCTTCTTAAGTACGGGGAACGGATGTCGCAAAACAGGCAGAGACCGAAGGATGTGCCTTCCGTTGCAGCGGTTTCAGGCAAGATTGACGATGTCCTGGCCGGCATTCGTGTTCCTGACCTTCCATACCCGGCTGGCAAGCTCGAACCAGACGCCGTCAGCGACTGGCGCCCACTGCTGGTTTCCTGCTGGTCCGAACAGCGTGACGAACGGGTTACCCATGTTATCCGATCTGTTCATCTGGAGTGGTCAGCCCGACAGGTGAACGCCGCCTATGTGGCTGACCGCATCATGGACGTGTTCCTGAAGACGAGCGGCCTGCATCCGAGCCTCGCCCGCCGGGTGGCAAGGCTGCGCTTCTATCTTGCCTGGCGCATGAATCTGGAGGGCAAGAAAGCCTTCAGCAAGGCGCTACTGGAGTGGCTGGACAGCCTTCAGGAGTGGCGCGGCTGGAGTGATTCCGGAGGCCGTTCCGCCAAGGTTCTGATGGATCAGCTGGATTCGCTGGTTATCGCCGTTTCCGCGAGTTTTGAATCCGGCAAGACGGAGCCGGTTAACGAATTCTGTCATCGCTGGCAGGAAGACGCCGGGAAGAGGAATGCCCAGGTTGGAAAGCTCCGCCAACGGCTGCTGGAAACCGAGCAGGGCGCTGCAAAGCAGCGCAAGGCAGAGCAGTCTTCCCGGGCATTAATCGGTCGGGCTCTCCAGGGGCGCAAGCTGCCGCTTCCGATCGTCCGCTTTATACTTGATCACTGGCAGGGTCTGCTGAAACAGTCGATCTGGGATTCCGGTCTCGACGGAGAGAACCTGCGACATGGCAGCAAGTTGCTGGAATGGCTGGTCTGGATTGGTGATCCGTCGCTTTCCGACAAGGACCGTAATCGGCTCTATCACGTGGGCGAACAGATCGGTGATCGGATCCTTGATGTCTGGAAACGGGTTTTTAATGAATCACTGCCTGCGGAGTCCCTGTCCGGGATCGAATCCGCTATGGTTTCCAGGCTGAGAGGGGAGGCGCCGGATCTTGTGGAGGCTCTGCCGGCGGCGGGGAGCTTCCACTGGGACAGCACCTGGCTCAGCTTCGAAGTGCCCGCGGCAGAAGCTTTTGAACCGTATGAGGGGCAATGGTTTGTCGAGGGCGAGGGTGTCGCAGAGCAGCGCCGTTACTTCTATGCGTTCTTGCCGGAATCGGCAGAAATCCTCTGGACCAACGGCGCCGGCGTGAAACTGGGGCTGCAGACCTGGGGCGAGTTTCAGAGGGCCCTTGAGCAGGAGCAGATCCGGCCATTGCCGCAGCTCACGCCGTTCGGAACGGTGCTGGCAGAAACCGTGGAACTGCTTGCCCGTGTCTGCGAGAAGCAGCGTCGGCAGAGGGAGCAGGCGGCGGAAGCTGCCAGGCTGCGCGCAGAGGAATTGAGGCGGGAAAAAGAAGTCGCGGAAGAACGGCGAAGGGCGGAGGAAGCGGAACGTGAAGCCGAGCTTGAGCGCCAGCGGCAAGCCGATGAAGAGCAACGACTCGCCGATGAACAGGCTGAAAAGGAACGGATCCGGAAGGAAAGGACGCTGCTGGCCGAGAAACAGGTGGATGCTATCAAGCTTGGTGGCTGGATTGCCGTTGAACCCGATGAAACGTCTGATGAACCTGCCCGTCTGAAACTGGCCGTGCGCATCAATGCGTCGAGAAAGCTCGTGTTTGTGGACCGTCTGGGCCTGAACAGGCGTGAATTTCTCGAGGACGCCCTGGTTGAAAGGATTGTCGAAGGACGGATCCGGGTTCTGGGAACCTCCGCGGAATTCGACGACACCCTTAGCAGGGTAGTCGGGCGGATTCGCGTTGGCCGCAACTGATATTGCCGAAGCAGGAAAAACAATAATGACAGATAATGACTATAGCTTTGGAACCCGGAATGAGCCGCCCGTTGATCAGGACAATCGGGCAGATTACCGTCTTACGGCGCGAGCCAGGGCAATACTCGAGCTTGAGTCCGGCTTGCCGGAAGAAACCGGAGCCGAGGAGCGGGACCTTGTCTGCGGTATTCGTGATATTTCGGCCAGTGGCCTTTGCCTGACAGCTGACGAACCCCTTTCCCTGGGGGCCCTGCTGCCGGCGAGCGTATTTCTTGGTAACCATGCCCAGCCTTTCGGTCTGATGGTCGAAGTGGTCTGGTGTCGACCCAACGAGTCGAGCTTTCTGGTGGGGGCGCGAATCATTGAGTCTGACGAAACCGCATACGTCGAGTGGGTGGAGGCCGTGGCCTCGGCGATGGCCCAGGATTGACTCTTGTCCGTGCAATCCAACGAAAAGAGCCGGCATAACGCCGGCTCTTTTACGTTCGGGGAGGGTGAGACTTACTCTTCAAGTTCACCCATTCCGGTAATGTTGAAGCCGCCGTCCACGTACATGATCTCGCCGGTAATACCGGAGGACATATCAGAGCCGAGGAATGCAGCAGCATTACCCACTTCGTCGATGGTGACGTTTCGCCGCAGCGGCGCACGCCTGGCATTTTCGGCCAGCATCTTACGGAAGCTCTTGATGCCAGAGGCGGCCAGGGTCTTGATCGGACCCGCGGAAATGCCATTCACACGAATGCCGTCCCGGCCCAGGCTGGCGGCCATGTAGCGAACATTGGCTTCCAGGGAAGCCTTGGCCAAGCCCATCACATTGTAGTTCTGCAGAACCTTCTCAGCGCCCAGGTAGCTCAGGGTAATCAGCGAGCTGCCTTCATGCATCATGCCGCGGGCACCCTTGGCCAGCGCGACAAAGCTGTAGGAGCTGATATCGTGGGCAATGCGGAAGCCATCACGGGTGGTCACGTCGACGTAGTTGCCGTCCAGCTCGTGTCCAGGCGCATAGCCGACAGCATGCACAATGATGTCGATGTTGTCCCAGTGCTTGCCCAGCTCTTTGAAGACGTTTTCAATTTCTTCGTCGCTTGCGACATCGCAGGGGAAAGTCAGCTTGCTTCCCCACTGTTCGGCGAACTTCTCAACCCGTGGCTGAAGTTTTTCATTCTGGTAGGTAAACGCCAGTTCGGCACCCTCGCGGGCGAAGGCCTCGGCGATACCGTAAGCAATGGACAGTTTGCTGGCTACGCCAACGATCAGTGCTTTCTTGCCACTGAGGATTCCCATGGGTCGTTCTCCCTGTGTTCCTGATTTGCGAGCATTATCCCTGAGTGCTCTGGTCGGGGTAACGCTCAAATAGTCGTAGTTGGTTTCTGGTAAAAGAACGCGGCGTTCAGCAGTTCACGGGTGTACTCCGCCTGCGGTGCATCGAAAATCCTGGCCGCGTCACCATATTCCACGATCCGGCCATGCTGCAGCACCAGCAGCTTATGGCTCAGGGCGCGCACCACAGCCAGGTCATGGCTGATAAAGATATAGCTTAGACCATAACGGGTCTGGATAGCCCTCAACAGTTCAATGACCTGCTTCTGCACGGTGCGGTCCAGGGCGGATGTGGGTTCGTCCAGAATGATCAGGTCGGGCTGCAGCACCAGAGCCCGGGCGATGGCAATGCGTTGGCGCTGGCCGCCAGAGAATTCGTGTGGATAACGATGCCGTGCCTCCGGATCAAGGCCAACGTCGGTGAGCGCGCGAATCACTTTGCTGTCGTGTTCGGCTGCGTTTTCCGCGTCGTGGATCTCCAGCCCTTCGCGGACAATTTCGGCAATGGACATTCTGGGACTGAGGCTGCCAAACGGATCCTGAAAGACAATCTGCACGCGCCTTCGCCAGGGCCTGAAATCCTTCTGGTTAAGAAACGCCAGCTCCTCGCCCGCGAGGCGGATACTTCCGGTACTGGCGGTAAGCTTCAGCAGCGCATGGCCGATGGTGGTTTTGCCGCTGCCACTTTCCCCGACGATTCCGAGCGTTTCGCCGCGATTGAGCTGGAAATCGGCGCCCTGCACAGCGTGAAAGGATTCCTTCACCTTGCCCAAAAGGCTCTTTCGTATCGGGAAACGCACGTCCAGTCGCTCAACAGCCAGCAACGGTTCTGCACGTTTATCGAGGGGTAGGGGCGCCTCCGGGGGCTCGGCATCCAGAAGCTTTCGTGTATAGGGGTGTTGTGGGCTGGCAAACAGGGCATCGGTATCGGCCTCTTCCACGAGTTTGCCATGTTCCATGACAGCCACCCGGTCGGCGTACCGCCGAACGATGGTCAGGTCATGGGTAATCAGAAGAATGGCCATACCCAGTTTCTTCTGAAGGTCCCTGAGCAATTCGAGAACCTGTTTCTGGACGGTTACATCCAGTGCCGTCGTAGGCTCGTCCGCGATAAGGAGATCGGGTTCATTGGCCAGGGCCATGGCGATCATCACCCGCTGCTTTTGCCCCCCCGAAAGTTGGTGGGGATAGGCGCCAAGCTTGCTTTCCGGGTTCTGTATCCCCACGAGTTGCAGCAGCTCCAGGCAGCGCTGTTTTGCCTGTGGCCCGCGCATTCCCTTGTGCAGTTCCAGGGTTTCGCCAATCTGCTTTTCCACGGTATGTAGAGGATTAAGGGATGTCATGGGCTCCTGGAATATCATCCCGATCTCCCGGCCGCGGATCTGGCGCATGCGCTTCTCGGTGGCGGCCAGAAGATCTTCATCGCGGTACCGGATCTGCCCGCTGGGGTAGCTGGCGTGCCGCGCATCCAGGAGGCGCAGAATCGACAGTGCCGAAATGGATTTTCCGGAGCCGCTTTCGCCCACCAGTGCGAGGGTCTCGCCTTCACGGATTGCCAGTGACAGGGATTCGACGGCTGGAGGCCCGTGATCAAAACAGATGGAAAGATCGGAAATCTGAAGTAACTGGCTCATATCAGCTCTTCCTCGGATCGAAGGCATCGCGTACGGCTTCACCCACGAACACCAGCAAGGTGAGCATCAGCGACAGCGATACGAAGGCGGATATGCCCAGCCAGGGCGCATGCAGGTTGGCCTTGCCCTGGGCAATCAGTTCCCCCAACGAGGGTGAACCGGAGGGCAGACCAAAGCCCAGGAAATCCAGGGAGGTCAGGCCGGTAATTGCCCCCGTCAGAATGAACGGGAGGAAGGTCAGTGTGGCTACCATGGCATTGGGGAGTATATGCCGGAACATGATTTTGCGGTTGTCCAGACCCAGTGCACGGGCAGCTTTGACGTATTCGAAGTTACGGGCACGCAGGAATTCCGCACGGACCACATCCACCAGCCCCATCCAGCTGAACAGCAGCATGATGCCCAGCAGCCACCAGAAGTTTGGCTGCACAATGCTCGAGAGAATGATCAGCAGATACAGTACCGGCAGGCCGGACCAGACCTCGATAAAGCGCTGGCCCAGTAGATCAATTTTGCCGCCGTAAAAGCCCTGGATGGCGCCGACCACTACGCCGACAATGCAACTGGCGATGGTCAGGGTAAGGCCGAACAGAACCGAAATGCGGAAGCCATAGATCACCCGGGCTGCAACATCCCGGCCCTGATCGTCGGTCCCCAGCCAGTTCTCTGCACTCGGCGGCGCCGGTGACGGAACCTCGAGATCGTAATTGATGGTGTTGTAGCTGAACCGGATCGGTGGCCAGACCATCCACCCGTTGGCGCTTATCTCATCGGCGATAAAGGGATCGCGATAATCGGCTTCCGTGGGCAGGAAACCTCCAAAGGTTTCTTCCGGCACGGATTGGACCACCGGGAAGTAGAGGTCGCCTTTGTACGACACGACCAGCGGTGAGTCGTTGGCAATGAGCTCGGCGACCAGTGACAGGCCGAACAGGGCGAGAAAAATCCACAAAGACCAGAAACCCCGGCGGTTTTTCCGGAAGTTCCGCAGGCGCCGCTGTTGGATCGGAGTCAGAGACCGGAAACTCACGCACCCTCCCGGCTTTCAAAATCGATCCGCGGATCGACCAGGACGTAGGTAATGTCGCTGATCAGCTTCAGGATCAGGCCCATCAGGGTGAAGATATACAGGGTGCCGAAGATCACGGGATAGTCGCGGTTCAGGGCCGCCTCGAAACCGAGCAGCCCGAGCCCGTCGAGGGAGAAGATCACTTCAATCAGCAGGGAGCCCGTAAAGAACAGAGCGACAAGGACGCCTGGCAGGCTGGCAATCACGATCAGCATGGCATTGCGAAATACGTGGCCATACAGCACTTCTTTCTGGTCCAGACCCTTGGCGCGGGCGGTTACCACGTACTGCTTTCCGATCTCATCCAGGAAGGAATTCTTGGTAAGCAGGGTCAGGGTGGCAAAACCGCCGATCACATTTGCGGTGACGGGCAACGCCAGGTGCCAGAAGTAATCCCCGATTTTCTGGTACCAGGTAAGCTCGTCGAAATTCGAAGAGGTCAGGCCCCGGAGCGGAAACCAGTCGAAATAACTGCCCCCGGCAAACAACACGATGAGCAGTATCGCGAAGAGGAAGCCCGGAATGGCGTAGCCCACCACAATGGCTGAGCTGGTCCAGACATCGAACCTGGAGCCGTCTGTAACGGCTTTCCGGATGCCCAGGGGGATGGAAATAAAATAGATGATCAGCGTCGACCACAGCCCCAGGGAGATCGAAACGGGCATTTTATCGATTATCAGGTCGATGACGCTTTTTTCCCGGAAGAAGGAATCACCGAAGTTGAAGGTGGCGTAATCGCCAAGCATCTTGAAGAAGCGTTCGTGAGCAGGCTTGTCGAAGCCATACATGACTTCGATTTCTTTCAGAAGCTCATCGGGTATGCCGCGGGAACCACGCGTGTCGCCGGAAGAGTCGGCTACCTCGCCACCTGTTCCACCACCGGAAGCCCGGGCCAGCGCGCTGCCGCCGTGGCCTTCCATCTCAGCGATAAGCTGCTCAACGGGACCACCGGGGGCCGCCTGCACAATGACA
Source organism: Marinobacter flavimaris (assembly GCF_045057155.1). Classification (NCBI taxonomy): domain Bacteria; kingdom Pseudomonadati; phylum Pseudomonadota; class Gammaproteobacteria; order Pseudomonadales; family Marinobacteraceae; genus Marinobacter; species Marinobacter flavimaris. Next base: position 1,481,423 of record NZ_CP171359.1, on the reverse strand, counting down.
AAGTTGAGCAGCATGATTCCGATCAGCGTGGGGATGATCAGCGCCAGACGCCTGAGTATGTAGATGCCCATTTGGCGGCGTTTTCCTCAGGGCTTCGCCCACCAGTTGTCCAGATCAATGCCGTTTTTCGGCGTCTCGGCTGGACGTTGCAGATGGTTCCAGTAGGCGACACGGTCGCTTCTCAGGTGCCAGTGAGGAATCACATAATAGTGGTGCAGCAGAACCCGGTCCAAGGCGCGAACCCGGTAAACCAGTTCCTCTCGGTTTGGCGCCTGAATGACCATGTTCACAAGCTCGTCGATCACCGGATCGCTCACGCCCATGTAATTCCGTGAGCCTTTGGCATCCACGGTGGATGAATGCCAGTATTCCCGCTGTTCATTGCCCGGGGAATCCGATTGGCCGAACACCTGGGTGATCATATCGAAATCGAATTCCCGTAGGCGCTGGATGTACTGGTTGCTGTCCACGAGGCGTACGGTCACATCGATACCGAGACGGCCGAGGTTGTTCTTGAAAGGCAGAACCACCCGCTCGAAGCTTTTCTGGAACAGCAGGATTTCGAACGCCAGTGGTTCGCCGGTTTCGCCGTGTACCATCTTGCCATCGCGGATGATATACCCGGCGGACTTGAGCAGACCCAGAGCCGTCCTCAGATTCTCGCGGAGGCCCTGCTGGCCTTCGGTGGTGGGTGGCTGGTACTCCTCGGTAAACACATCATCGGGCAACTGATCCCGGTAAGGTTCGAGTATTTCCAGTTCACGGCCGGTGGGGAGACCCGAGGAAGCGAGATCGCTGTTTTCAAAGTAGCTGTCAGTACGGGTGTACTGGTCGAAGAAGAGGTTCTTGTTGGCCCACTGGAAGTCGAAACCATAGGCCAGCGCTTCACGAACCAGCGGGTCGGAAAACACCTTTCTGCGGGTGTTGAAGGCAAAACCCTGCATGCCTGAAGGCCGGTGATGCTCGATGGCTTCCTTGATGATCGTGCCGTTTTCGAAACGCTCCCCGGTGTAGGCTGTGGCCCAGTTCTTGGCAGAAGACTCCAACCGGAAATCGAAACTGCCGGCCTTGAACGCCTCCAGCGCCACGGTGTCATCGGTGTAGTAGTCGTAGGTGATCTGATCGAAGTTGAAGCGGCCATTCCGGACGCCAAGATCCTGTGCCCAGTAATCGTCAACCCGTTCGTAAGTAATCGACCGGCCTGCTTCGAAGTCACCAATCCGGTAGGGGCCACTGCCCAACGGCGGGTTGAGGCCATTCTTGCCAAATTCGCGATCGGCCCAGTAGTGTTGGGGCAAAATGGGCATCTGGCCGAGGATCAGCGGCAGCTCCCGATTGCTGGTTTCCTTGAAGTCAAAACGTACTCGCTGAGGGCTTTCTATCGTGACTGTTTCGACGTCAGCGTAGTAGTTCCGGAAGAAGGGGTGCCCCTGGGTAGTAAGCGTGTCGAAGGAGAATTTCACATCCTCAGCGGTAATGGCTTCGCCATCGTGGAACCGCGCCTGTTCACGGATATTGAAAACCACATAGCTCCGGTCTTCGGGTGTCTCCAGGGATTCGGCAATCAGGCCGTAGGCCGAAAAGGGCTCATCGTCAGACGACTCAAGGAGTGTGTCATACAGATAGTTGCTGATGCCCGCGGCGGCAACACCCCGGATATCAAAAGGATTGAATGAGTCGAAGCCGTTGGCAACAACCGCCATTTTCAGGGTGCCGCCTTTCGGGGCTTCCGGATTCACGTAATCGAAGTGGCTGAACCCGGCGGGGTATTTGGTGTCCCCGTGCATGGCAATGCCATGGGCTGGCATTGCCTCGTCGGCGACGGAAAAGGGTGAGATAAGCGGTGTGGCAATAAGTGCCAGGGCTGATAAAAACGACGTAAGGGATGAGGCTTTCCGTGTTCTTGTCATAAGTCTCGCACGTCAGGGACTGTTTCGGATATCAACGTAGAGTACCAGACTTTGCCCGGGTTGCAGATAACGGGCGGTATTCAGATCGTTCCAGCTTGCGATGTCCCGCACATTCACGGAAAACCTGCTGGCAATCCGGGCAAGGGAGTCGCCTTTGCGCACCCGGTAGCCTACTTTCCGAACCATAGCCTTGCCACGGCCACTGTTGGCTGCCACAACCGTCGGCTGACTGGTTTTGGACCAGATGACCAGTTCCTTGCCGGGTATCAGCGGATCGCCCGGCGCCATACCGTTCCAGGCAGCAACTTCACGTACGGACACCCGGTGCTCGCGGGCAATGTCCCAGAAGGTGTCGCCCTTGCGCACCGTGTAACGAACCTTGTTACCGTCCCGCTTACGCTCCTGTTTGCGCTCAAGGCGCTGGGAGGCGCTCAGGGCGTAAGCATCGCTGCCCTTGGAAGCAAAGGGAATCATCAGGCGCTGGCCAATTCGTATCAGGTCGCTGTCCAGATTGTTGACCTGCTGCAGCACTGACGGCGTTGTGGAGAACTTGCGGGAGATCGAATTGAGACTGTCTCCGGATTTGACTTCGTAGTTGCGCCAGGACACCCGTTGATTGGCTGGAATTTCAGCCAGGGCGGCACGGAACGTCTCCGCATTCCCAACCGGAACGAGCAACCGGTGAGGTCCATCCGGCGAAGTTGCCCAGCGATTGTAGGAGGGGTTCAGGAGGTAGATCTCGTCGACATCTACTCCGGCCAGTTCTGCCGCCAGGGCAAGGTCGAGCTGGGAGCCGGTATCAACAACTTCGAAGTAGGGTTCGTCTTTCAGCGATGGCAGTTCGATGCCATAGGCCTCGGGATTGTCGAATATTTTCGCCAGAGCAATCAGTTTGGGGACGTAGTGTCTGGTCTCCCGGGGCAGGTGAAGAGACCAGAAGTCTGTCGGCTTGTTGGCGTTCCGGTTGCGGCGCATGGCGCTGGAAACCGTGCCGCCGCCGCTGTTGTAGGCGGCAAGGGCGAGCGTGTGGTCGCCATCAAACCGGTTTGCGAGGCGCTCGAGATAGGTCAGGGCAGCGTCGGTTGCGGCGATGACGTCACGACGGTCATCGTGCCACCAGCTCTGTGTCAGGCCAAAGTATTTGCCCGTGGAGGGAATGAATTGCCAGAGACCGGCCGCGCGCCCATGGGAGTACGCAAACGGATCGAACGCGCTTTCAACAACGGGGAGCAGAGCATATTCGGCAGGCAAGCCCCGCTTTTCGGTCTCGTTGACGATATAGTGAAGGTAGCGACTGCCGCGTTCCACAACCCGGTCAATGTAGCCGGGATGTCGGGCATACCAGTTCAACTGGTCCCGAACCCGTTCATTGTCGATATCGTGATCCAGAACAAATCCTGAGCGCAGTCTTGCCCACAGATCTTGCTCAACTGCCTCCGCCTCAGCGGTTTTCTGAACCGGATTGTCGAGCTTCTCCCGGGCATCCCTGGCAGCATCCTTCAATTCCGGAGCAATAGCTTCGTCCAGCGGCTCGTCGCGGGCAGCGTCACGGTTTTCTCCGGTCTCGACAGCTTTCTTGAGCCCTTCATCGCCCGCGGCGACCGTGACTTCCTGTGTGTTCAGCGGGCTTTGCTCTCCCTGGCTGATCAGGCTGGTGCAGCCACTTGCGAGGGCTCCGGCGAAAAACAAAAACGACAATCGTCTGGCCGACATAACAGCATCCGGGTTCAGGTTGAGGCCGGATTCAGCATCTGAAACTCCGGCATATTGAACAATTTACGGTCACAATTTTGAAATGATTCTATGGGACCGATTAAAAAGGGGTCAAGAAACCTCTCGTTACGGCTCTGAGAGGATTTGTTAAGTGCGTATCACCAGGCGTCAGAAATTATCCTTGCCGTGGCGAATGGCCGCAAAAATAGCGTTATCGGAATCGGCGGGCAGGCCGCGGCTTGAGCAATAGGCCCGGGCGGAGTCCACTACCGCCGGATCATCCCACCGCAGAAACGGATTGAGCCGTTTCTCGTTCTCGAGGATTGAAGGAACCGTCGGTTCTCCTGCATCGCGGGCGGCCTGACACTCCTGCTCGAACGTCCGGAGACCTTCGTCTTCCGGCAACCAGCTGCGGGCAAAGCGCAGGTTCGCGAGGGTGTACTCGTGGGCGCAGTAAACGGCGGTCTTGCCAGGCAGCGCCCGGAGGGTCTGAAGAGACTGACGCATCTGCTCCGGTGAGCCCTCGAACAGACGTCCGCATCCACAGACAAAAAGGGTATCGCCACAGAAGAGAACCGGCCGACCATTTACCTCGACGTCGGTGAAGTAGGCAATATGATCGAGAGTATGGCCGGGAACGCCCAGGACCTGGAAGGTGATATCTTCCCAGATCACCTCGTCACCGGGATGAACCAGGTTGGTACTGCCTTTGTAGGGCGAATCCGCGGGGCCCGTTACCCTGCAATCCGGAAAACGGGAGAGCAATTCTTTGACACCGCCGACATGGTCCGGATGATGGTGGGTCACCAGAATGGTATCCAGGGTCAGTCCGTTCTCGGCCAGATGGTCCAGGACCGGTTGGGCCTGGCCCGGGTCCACGATCAGCGCCTTGTCGCTGGCGGTGTCGGAAAGGCACCAGATATAGTTGTCACTGAAGGCGGGTATGGCGGAAATGGTCAGCATAGGGCCCCACATGTGCTTATCGAATGTGACTGATATGATAGAGCATTAAATACAAGGCCCCAACCATGGGAAAGGGCTTCCTGGAGTGGCGCATTGGTGAGTGAATCCGAGGCAGTTGATTATTCCGCCAGACATGAGAGCTTTGAGCGCTGGTTCCAGACCCCGCTTGGTCGGGCACTGTTGGCCGACCAGAGACGCTTTGTCGACGCCGAGCTACAGCGTCTGACAGGCGCCAGGCAGTTGCAGGTGGGGATCAGCCATCGGCTGCCATTGGCTACCGGCACGGATTTTTCCCAGAAGATCATGACAGCGCCAAGATGGTATCCCCATATTCCGGATGGAGTCGCCATCTGCGATGCCGACGAGCTGGCCTTTCCCGGTGACTCGATGGATCTTGTCGTGCTGCATCACACGGCCGATTTCTCTCCTTACCCTCACCAGGTGATTCGCGAGGCGGCGCGCGTGCTCCGGGGAGAGGGCACGATGGCGCTGTTTGGTTTTAACCCTCTGAGCCTCTGGGGCGCGCGCAAACTGATCTCCAGGAGCAGCGAGGGCCCGTGGGGCGGTCGCTTCCTCTTGCGCGGACGCATGGAAGACTGGCTGCACTTGCTGGGCTTTAATGTCGAAGCGTCGATTACCCGGTTTTTCAGGCCACCACTGCAGCGCAGTGGTCGCAAGCCGACGAGCCGGATTGACAACCGTTTGTCCGGAAATCGACTCCTGCCAGTAGGCGCCTATTACTGTATCCTTGCCAAAAAACGCGTCCACGCCCGGTTGCCAAGGCGCCCCGTCTGGCGCCAAAGCAAGGTGATTGCCCTGCCGGGCACCGGTACCGTTGGCGCCTCCCGAGGTTGCAGCCGCAGTGGCTCGCCGATTAACAGACCGAAGTGAATCACCGAAAATTAAATCAGGAGGCTGAATGGCCGGCAAGGTAATCCTCTATACGGATGGCGCCTGCAAAGGCAACCCCGGGCCCGGCGGCTGGGGCGTGGTTTTGCGCTATGGCGACAATCGAAAGACCCTGCACGGCGGGGAGACGAATACCACGAACAACCGCATGGAGTTAATGGCAGCCATCCGCGGTCTGGAGGCCCTGAAGCGCCCGTGCGAGGTGGAGCTGTTTACGGATTCGCAGTACGTGCGCAAAGGCATTACGGAATGGATGGCAGGCTGGAAGCGGAACGGCTGGAAGACCTCCGCGAAAAAGCCCGTGAAGAACGAAGATCTCTGGCGCGAGCTGGATGCCGAAGTGGCCCGGCACCAGATTAACTGGCACTGGGTAAAAGGGCACTCTGGTGTTCCTGACAATGAACTGGCGGATGAACTGGCCAATCGCGGTGTCGACGAGCTTTCCGGCGCATAGATTCAGAGCGCATAAATACAGTTAACCAGGTACAGGCAATGAGACAGATCGTACTGGATACAGAAACCACGGGTATCGACCCGGCAGAAGGTCACCGGATCATCGAGATCGGTTGTGTTGAATTGATGGAGCGCCAGCTCACCGGCCGCAACTACCATGTCTATATCAACCCGGACCGGGAAGTAGAGGCTGAGGCGATCACTGTTCACGGCATCACCAACGAGTTCCTTGCCGACAAACCCCGTTTCGCGGAAATCGCCGATGAGTTCTTCGAGTTCATCAAGGGCGCCGAGCTGGTTATCCATAACGCTGCGTTCGACGTCGGCTTCATGGACTCGGAATTCGCCCGTCTCAAGCCGGTACGGAAAACCGCGGACCACTGCGGAATCGTGGACTCGCTCGCTATCGCAAGGGCCCGTCACCCGGGGCAGAAGAACAACCTTGATGCGCTCTGCAAGCGCTACGGTGTGGACAACAGCAACCGTGACCTCCACGGCGCGTTGCTGGATGCGGAGATCCTGGCCGATGTTTACCTCCTGCTTACCGGTGGCCAGACCGCGCTGTCACTGGATGCCGGATCCGAGAACGGTGGCGGTAACGGCGGAATTCGAAGGCTGCCTGCTGACAGAGCGCCCCTGTCGGTGGTTCGTGCCTCCAGTTCAGAGGCCGAAGCCCACGAAGAGTTCATGTCCCTGCTCGAAAAACAGGCGGGCGAAACTGTGTGGGGTAAACTCCAGAGCCCGGAATGAGAACTGGGTCGGGCTGTACCAAATGTTACATTCCGCCTTTCTTGAGGTACTTGAGTTTTATGTTATAAGTAATGATAAGTTCGCCAGTTTTTTGCGAACTGGCTTTGGCCGGAAAAGGGGTTAGCCGGCCCAGAACAAAAAGGCCTGGTACGCGACAGCCGGACCAGTGACCACCAAAGAGGATGCGGTAGTCTCCGCAACATTAACGGGAAGCGTTTATGGTTCAGTCGTCTCTCGCGACGAAATCGCAGTCGTTTGATCTGGTCAAAAGTGAAATAGAGCAGACCATCAAGCAGGCAGAATCCAGCCTTGAACGCTTTCAGGAAAACCGCGAAAGGGGTGAGGATCTCCAGAACTGTGTTGATTTCATCAACCAGTTGCGGGGCATTTTTATTCTGGTGGAGCTGCGGGGCGGAACCCTGCTGTGCCAGGAAGCAGTAACTATGGCCAACGACGTTCCCGTTGGCGCTAATGACGACAAAAACATCCTCCTTACTACCCTCAATAGCGCTCTGTTCATTCTTCGGCGCTATGTCGAGTACTATCATCAGCAGCGGGAAGATCATCCCGAGCTGTTGCTTCCCGTGATCAATGACCTCCGAGAGGCCCGCCGGGAAAAACCCTATCCCGAATCCTGTTTTTTTGATGTCGATGTCAAAGAGAGGCCGGATTTTTGTGCCGGTTTGTCATTGCAGCCGTTTGAAGGCAATGAGGCGGATTACGAAGTCATGGCGCGTCGCATGCGCCTGACCTTCCAGGTTGCGCTTTTGGGAATTCTTCGCGACCGGAACGATGTGGTAAACAAGAAATTGATTGGCCGCGCTTCGAGAGGACTTGCCCGCCTTTGCCAGGGCGCACCTATGGGGCAGATGTGGTGCCTTGTCGGCATTGTTGCGGACACCATGCTTGATCGCGCTATGGTCTTTAACAAGGCCCGCAAGCGCATGTTCATGCGGATCGAGAAGTACGCCCGGGAAGTGGTGTACGTGGGCAAGGTTGCCACGGGTAAAGACGCGCCGGATTCGCTGATTCGGGATCTGGTCTATCTGCTGTACCGCAGCGGGTCTGCTAACCCTGAAGTTACCGAGGTGTTATCCGCTTACCATCTCGCGCCGGCGGATTTTCCGGATTCCATGCTGGAAGCCCATGCGAGCAGGTTGTACGGTCCTGGCAGTGATGTCCTTAAATCCCTTTCGGAAGCCCTTCAGGATGAACTGAACCAGTTGAAGGACAAGCTGGACATCATTGAACGCGGTATCGAGCCGGATCTGGCGGAGCTGTCTTCGATTGCCGATGCCCTCGAACGACTGGCCAACACTTTGGTGATGCTTGACCTGAACAAGCTGGCGGGCGTTTCAAGAGAAGAGGCGAGCAAGCTTCGGGGTTGGGAAGCAGAATCTCGCTTGCCCGGTGATGATGAACTGTATCGACTCGCCGATTCCGTCCTGGGAATCGAAGACGCCGTCATGCAGATCGTGACCCGCGGCATCACGTCGGAAACCGACGCGTTGGCCGGTGGTGAACGCAAGCGGGAGGAGTCTGTCTACCTCCGTGAGGCGCTCTATGTCGTGGCTGACGAAGCCCGTGGGGCATTGACCCTGGCAAAGCGTGCAATCACCGCTTTTATCGAATCCGACTACGACAAACTGCATCTTGCCAATCTGCCTGCAACCCTGCACAGCATCTGGGGTGGCCTGCAAATGGTGAATGATCCCGGAGCCGCCGGGGTTCTTGAGCGGGTTGCGGCTTCAATCCAGGAGCGCTTGCTGGATGCGAAGGAAGCGCCAGCCGCCCAGGTGCTCGAGGCGCTGGCGGACGCTCTGACTTCGCTGGAGTACTACATCGAGAGTATTGGCAAAAGCGAAGACCGCAACGTAGATCTACTGAAACTGGCTGAATCGTCGCTGGACGATGTAGGTTTGTAGTTCCATGTCCCACACGCTCGCTATCATTGTACTGGCCGCTGCCGGCGCTGTGATGGTTATAGCGGGCCTGCTGTTTTTCAGGCACCCCCGATGGTTGCTCACCTGGATTAAAGGAACGGCGGTTTTCGGTGTCATTCTGGCCGGTTTATATGTCCTCGTGATTGCGGTAAATCTGAGCAGCTATCATTCACTGGTAGGCTTGCAGACCGCGGCAAGCATCTCCACCCAGAGACAGGCCGAACAGATCTGGCAGGTTTCCCTCCAGAGTCAGGATGGGTTGTCTGTGGTGAGAACGCTGCAGGGCGATCAATGGCAGATGGACGCCAGGATTCTCCGTTTTACCGGCCCCTTCCGTTGGCTTGATATCGCTCCCGGTTACCGGCTCGAGCAATTGAGCGGGCGTTACACGTCGCTTGAGCAGGAGCGGTCGGCTCCGAGGACTTCCATAGGCCTCGCTGAAGGCATCTGGCCTGATCTCTGGCAGTGGGACCGTCAATTCAACTTGCCGTTTGTGGAGGCCGTGGACGGAAGCATGACGTTCATGCCAATGCGGGATGGGGCTGTTTTCGAGGTAAAGCTATCCTCTTCGGGTCTGGTTGCTGTTCCGGTAAACGAGCAGGCGAGGGAAGCCGTGCAGTTCTGGAATCAATAGATTCTCGGGCATAAAAAAAGCCTGCGTCGAGACGCAGGCTTTTTTGTGCTTGACGGGGGGCAATCAGCCCATCTTGAACAGTTCGCCCAATTTGGTTGCCAGCATCATATCGCCTTCGGCGCGCAGTTGACCTGCCATGAATGCCTGCATGCCGTCGGTCTCGCCTGAAACGATGCCCTGCAGGGTTTCGGAGTTCATGATCAGGGTAACGGATGGATCGTCATGGGCGCCTTCGTGCATTTTGCAGGTGCCGTCATTAATAACGAGGTGGTAGGTCTTGTCGTCCTCGATGTCGAACTGGAATACCAGGTCCAGGCCTTGAGCTGCGTCTGCGTTGAAATTCTGTTCGAGTTGTTCAAATACCTGAGCTACAGACATTGTTTTACCCTTTTGATGGTTGTCTAGTCATGATCACGACGGCTTGATGTCCCTGGCTGCACGAGCCTGATCGGGTGCCCGGGTAGAGCCGACCTCGCAATCCGACTTTATGGTGAGTGGTCGGCCCTGTCAAGATCGATCGAACGCTTGTTTTAATTTTTTTGCTCTCCTTATCACCATAAATTCGGTAAGTTACACTCTTGTTCCCGCACACTGAGTTGGAGAAGCACTTTGGAGTTCCTGACAGAATACGGTTTGTTTTTGGCCAAGATCGTTACTTTCGTGGTGGCGGCCCTGGTAGTGATCTCTGTCATCATGTCCGCGGCCCAGAAGGATCGGGGCGATCATGAGGGCGAGGGAGAACTCAAGATCCGGAAACTCAACGAGAAATACGAAAAGCTGCGTGAATCGATTCAGTCACGGCTGATGTCTGATCACCAAAGAAAGGTGTTCCAGAAGGCCCGGAAAAAGGCTCAGAAGGCGGAGAAGAAAGCGGCCAAGGCCGCGAAGAATACCGATGAGCAGGATGACAGTCGTGGTCGCGTCTATGTTCTGGATTTCGACGGCGATATCAAAGCCAGCGACACAGATCCGCTTCGCAGGGCAATTACTGCGGTGCTGAGTATTGCCGATCCGGAAAAAGACGAAGTGGTTATCCGCCTCGAAAGCGGTGGTGGGCTGGTTCATTCCTATGGCCTTGCGGCCGCCCAGCTGGACCGGATTCGCAGCAAGGGTCTTCGCCTCACCGCCTGCGTTGACAAGGTGGCGGCCAGTGGAGGCTACATGATGGCCTGCGTCGCAGACAGGATCGTTGCTTCGCCCTTTGCCATCCTGGGCTCGATCGGTGTGGTTGCCCAGCTTCCGAATTTCCATCGTTTCCTCAAGAAGAACGACGTGGACTTCGAGGTGCTCACCGCTGGAGAGCACAAACGCACCATGACTATATTTGGTGAAAACACCGATAAAGGCCGACAGAAATTTCTGGAAGATCTTGAAGACACTCACGGTCTTTTCAAAGAGTATGTCAGCGAACGCCGGCCGGACCTGGACATTGCAGCCGTTGCCAATGGAGATATCTGGTTCGGCAAGCGAGCGCTCGAAGTGAAACTGATCGACGAGATCAAGACCTCCGACGAATATCTCATTGAAGCCTGCGACCGGGCAGACGTAGTCTCAGTGGCATATCAGCGCAAGCGGACCCTTCCGGAAAAACTCGGATTGGCCACCAGTTCGGCGCTTGAACACACTGTCTGGAAAGTCCTGGGCGCCTTCCGCAACCAGAAGTTCCAGTAGACCACCGAAAGCGGAGAAGAATGATGACCACCAATTCCGAATTCAAGGCCTGGCGCGTTGAAGAGCAGAACGGCGAGTATGTCGGTGCGGAGAAATCTTTGAGTACTGCCGACCTTCCTGATGGTGACGTCCTGATACGGGTAAGCCACTCTTCTCTCAACTACAAGGATGCGCTGTCGGCTTCCGGCAATAAGGGCGTTACCCGTTCCTTTCCCCATACCCCGGGTATTGATGCAGCAGGAGAGGTCGTCGATTCCGCCACTGGCAACCCCTCGAACGGCAGTCCGGTTATCGTGACCGGGTACGACCTGGGCATGAATACAGACGGCGGTTTTGGCGAATACATCCGCGTACCTGCCGCCTGGTGTGTTCCCATGCCGGAAGGATGGAACGCTCGTACCGCTATGATCTATGGCACCGCCGGCCTCACCGCCGGTCTCTGTGTTCAGAAGCTTCTGACTATGGGCGCCAAGCCGGAGCAGGGCAAAGTCGCTGTTTCAGGAGCCTCCGGTGCCGTTGGCACCGTTGCGGTGGAACTGCTTGCCAAACTTGGGTTCGACGTCGTCGCCATAAGCGGCAAGGCCGACCATGCAGACGATCTCAAAGCTCTTGGGGCTAAAGAAGTTGTGGGTCGTGAAACCCTGGCCGAGGATAAGAAACCCCTCGTTAAACCGGCATTTGCGAACGCTGTCGATACGGTGGGTGGTAGCCCATTGGCCGAACTGCTCAAGCAGATCAAGCCTGGTGGCTCAGTATCCTGTTGTGGTCTCGTAGCCGGTCCGGGCCTTCAGACCACCGTGCTGCCGTTTATCCTGCGAGGCGTGAATCTGCTGGGTGTCGATTCGGTAGAGATTCCCCTGCCAGAGAAAGAAGCGGTATGGAAGAAATTCGCCGGGGAGTGGGCGTGTCCGAAGACCGAAGCGTCTGCCCGGGATATCGGTCGCAGTGAGCTGGATGGGGCGCTGAAGGCGTTCTTGAAAGGTGAATCAGCCGGCAAGATTGTCCTGGATCACTCTAAATAAGAAGCGACTCCAACCGATAAGATGGAATAGAAGAGAGGGAAAAGCCCCTCTCTTCGTACTCTAAAGCTTCATAACTAGGAGGCCCGACGCCGGAACAGCGGGATCTCCGTATCGGTCGCGGCCTGGTAGCCCTGGCTGAAGAAGTTCAGGCACCGCGCAGCTTTGTTGATGTCCTTGTCAGCCCGAAGGACATAAGCATCGAATCCGCAGCGCTTCATGAACTGCAGCTGATCCAGCAACACGTCTCCAATCGCCCGAAGCTCATTCTTGTAGCCGAAACGTTCACGCAGTAGCCGGCCAATGCTGTAACCACGCCCGTCACTGAACTTCGGAAAATTCACAGCAATTACCGGCAGTTCGTTCACCCGACCGTCCAGAATCTCCGGCTCGTCGTGGCTGTCGAACCACACGCCAATCTCCTGCCGTCCGGTAAAATGCTCATAGCCTGCCAGCCAGAGATCCGCAGGGATTAACGCCGGCTGGTCGGCCGGAATATCCAGCGATTCGCCCTCGGCGGGGCGGGGCACCACTACCCAGTTGTCCTGGCGGATGCTGCCATCCGGAGAAATAACGTTAGGCATAAACCCGCTCCTTGAATGGATCAATTCCTACGCGGCGATAGGTGTCGAGGAAGGTTTCCTCTTCCGTGCGCTTGTCCACGTAGACATCAATGATCTTTGAAATCACCTTGGGCATCTCATCCCGTGCAAAGGAAGGCCCCAGAATCTTGCCGATTGAGGCATCATGATGGGACGACCCGCCCAGACTGATTTGATAGAACTCCTGGCCTTTCTTGTCGACACCGAGAACACCAATGTTGCCGACGTGGTGGTGGCCGCAGGCATTCATGCAGCCGGAAATGTTCAGATCGATATTGCCCAGGTCGTACAGATAATCCAGATCATCGAACTGCCGCTGGATGGCCTCGGCCACCGGGATGGACTTGGCATTGGCCAGGGCGCAGTAATCACCGCCGGGGCAGCAGATAACATCAGTCAGGGTGTTCAGGTTCGCGGTACCGAAACCCATGGGCGTAATCGCCTGCCACAGTTCAAACAGCCGATCCTGGCGCACATCGGCCAGCACCACGTTCTGTTGGTGAGTGACCCGGATTTCACCGAAGCTGAACTCGTCTGCCAGATCGGCAATCTGTTCAAGCTGCTTGTCACTGACATCGCCAGGAGGAGTGCCGGTTTTCTTCATCGTCAGGGAGACGATGGCATAGCCTGCCTTCTTGTGGGTGTCCACGTTGTGGGTCAGCCACTGGTCAAAGCCCCGGTTCTCAAACCGCTGGCTGGCCAGCAGGTCCGTGGCATTGTCGATAGCTGCGTAATCCGGTTCGGTAAAGTAGCCCTGGATACGTTGAATCGCCTCGGGCGTCAGCCGGGTCGGGGATTCCTTGATATGCTGCCACTCTGCTTCCACCTTTTCAGCAAAGCCCTCAGGGGTCAGAGCCTTCACCAGAATCTTGATCCGGGCCTTGAACTTGTTGTCGCGCCGACCGTATCGGTTATAGACGCGAAGCACGGCCTCCAGGTAGGTCAACAGATCCAGTTCCGGCAGGAAATCGCGAATTACCGGCCCGACCATGGGCGTACGGCCAAGACCACCGCCCACGTGTACCCGGAAACCGAGATCGCCGGCCTCGTTGCGTACCATCTGAAGCCCGATGTCGTGCACCTGGATGGCGGCTCGATCGGTTTGCTCGGACGCGTTTACGGCAACCTTGAATTTCCGCGGCAGGAAGGCAAATTCCGGATGGAACGTGGACCACTGGCGAATGATTTCGCAGTAGGGCCGCGGATCCGCAATCTCGTCCGACTGAACACCGGAGAACTGGTCTGTGGTGGTATTACGAATGCAGTTGCCGCTGGTCTGGTTGGCGTGCATTTCCACTTCAGCGAGTTCTGCAAGAATGTCGGGAACGTCTTCCAGCGCCGGCCAGTTAAGCTGCACATTTTGGCGAGTGGTGAAGTGCGCATAGCCTTTGTCGTAGTCCCGGGTGATTCGCGCAAGCCGGCGAAGCTGGTCTGAGCGCATCATGCCGTAAGGAACACAGATCCTGAGCATGGGGGCAAGACGCTGAACGTACAGGCCGTTCTGCAGGCGAAGGGGAAGAAACTCGTCTTCAGCCAATTCTCCGGCCAGCGCTCTTTCTGTCTGGTCACGGAACTGGGCAACCCTCTCGGCAGCCATTTGCCGATCGTGTTCATCATATACGTACATAGTGGGAAGATCCTGCTTGAAAGCGACATATCCAGGCCGACGGCCTTATATCTGACGGGAAGGATAACAGCGGGTTTTTATTCTTAAAATGATTATTTCAAAATATGTTTATCGACTCAGGCGATAAGCAGAAGGAACAAGGGACTGGACGAATATCAATTAACTGCTTAACTTGGAGGATGACGTTAGCAGTGTGCGCTGCTGCCGTGATAACAAGAAAAACACGAGACAAAAACTCGGAAAGAGGAACAGACATGAAAAAGACCGCACGTTCTGACAGTCAGGCCGATGCCGTTGCCGCAGTTCTGCTGGTGGTTCTTGCCGTGGCTTTCGCGGTGGTCTGGGTAGCTGGCCAGTAGTCTACTGGCTCGCCAGGACCAGATTTACAATAACGATCAGGCCTACAACAAAGCTGGCTGTGAACAGAATGCCGGCAATGATGTAAGGCCAGGGGCTATGGCTTGAAAAGTCCTCTTCCCGGCGCTTGTCGGACTGAACTCCGAACGCGCCTGCGAGTATGCTTTGCATGACTTTCAATACGCCAGGTCCACGCGGCTTTTTTTCGTCCCGTTTTTCCGCTTCTGAAGATTCAGTCATACATCCGCCCCTGATCTGTGCTTCACCCGAAGCTTACTCTGCCGGATCGTACGCCAGGCTTGGCGCAAGCCAGCGTTCTGCCTCGGCCTTGGAAATGCCTTTGCGTTCAGCATAGTCCTCAACCTGGTCAGCGCCAATTTTCCCTACCGCAAAATACTTGGATTCCGGATGCGCAAAGTACCAGCCGGAGACGGCAGCGGTCGGGAACATGGCAAAGTGCTCGGTCAACTCAATGCCTGCAGTATCAGTGGCCTCAAGCAAATTGAACAAGGTTGCCTTCTCCGTGTGGTCCGGGCACGCCGGGTAGCCGGGTGCCGGACGTATTCCGCGGTACCTTTCCTTGATCAGGTCATCGTTGGCCAGCTTTTCATCAGCGGCATAGCCCCAGAACTCCTGGCGAACCCGCTCGTGCATCCGCTCGGCGAAAGCTTCTGCCAGGCGGTCGGCCAACGCCTTCACCATAATCGCGTTATAGTCGTCGTTGGCATCTTTGAACTCTACCGAGAATTCTTCTGCACCAATGCCGGTGGTGACCGCGAAACCGCCCACGTAGTCCACCGTCCCGGAGCCTTCAGGCGCGACAAAATCCGACAGCGCCATCATGGGTTTGCCCGGTGCCTTTTCATCCTGCTGACGGAGGTGATGCAGGGTAGTCAGCTCCTCGGTGCAGGATTCGTCCGTGTAAAGCACAACATCGTCACCGCGGCGGTTGGCTGGCCAGAAACCGATGACGCCACGGGCAGAGACCCGCTTTTCATCAATCATCCGGTGCAGAATCTTCTGGGCATCGTCAAAGAGGTGGCGGGCAGCCTCGCCACGCTTCGGGTCATCAAAAATGGCCGGGTACTTGCCAGAAATATCCCAGGACATGAAGAACGGCGTCCAGTCGATGTAGTCCACCAGCTCGTTGAGGTCATATTCCTCGAACACCCGGATGCCGGTGAAAGCCGGCTTTGGAGGCTGGTAGCCTTCGAAGGAGATGTCGGGGGCGCGATCACGAGCTTCCTTCAGGGAAACCAGCTTGGTGCGGTCACCCCGGTTCTTGCGGCGCTCGCGGATTTCGTCATATTCAGTTCGGGCGGCTTCCACAAACTCGGGCTTCGCATTCTTGCTCAGAAGCTGGGATGCGACGTTCACGCAGCGGGATGCGTCCGACACGTACAGCGCGATGTCGTTCTTGTACTGGGGCTCGATTTTTACCGCGGTATGCGCCTTGGAAGTTGTTGCGCCACCGATCATCAGCGGAATGTTGAAATCGAGTCGTTGCATCTCGCGAGCCACGTGGACCATTTCGTCCAGAGACGGTGTAATCAGACCGCTCAGACCAATAAGGTCGACATCGTGTTCTTTTGCAGCAGCGAGGATCTTGTCGCAGGGCACCATCACACCCAGGTCAATCACCTCATAGTTGTTGCATTGCAGGACCACTCCCACGATGTTCTTGCCGATATCATGGACATCGCCCTTTACCGTGGCCATCAGGATCTTGCCCTTGGCTTTCTGGTCTTCCGTTTTCTCCGCTTCGATGTAGGGAATCAGGTGTGCAACAGCCTGTTTCATGACGCGGGCGCTTTTGACCACCTGGGGCAGGAACATCTTGCCATCGCCGAAGAGGTCTCCGACCACGTTCATGCCATCCATCAATGGGCCTTCAATGACCTCAATGGGATGTGTGGCTCTCTGGCGGCAGGCTTCGGTATCGTCCACGATATAGGTGGTAATGCCTTTGACCAGTGCATGTTCCAGGCGCTTCTCCACCGGCCATTCACGCCAGGCCAGGTCTTCCTCCTGGGTTTTGCCGCCTTTGCCTTTGTAGCGTTCGGCGATCTCAAGGAGCCGGTCGGTGGAATCATCACGGCGGTTCAGGACAACATCTTCCACCAGCTCTTTGAGCTCCGGATCGATTTCATCGTAGATCACCAGTTGGCCGGGGTTCACGATGCCCATGTTCATCCCCGCCTTGATGGCGTGGTAGAGGAACACCGAGTGGATGGCTTCACGGACTACATCATTGCCGCGGAACGAGAAGGACACGTTGCTCACGCCGCCGGAAATTGAGGCGTGGGGCAGGTTTTCCCGAATCCAGCGGGTGGCGTTGATGAAATCCACCGCGTAGTTGTTGTGTTCCTCGATGCCTGTGGCAATGGCAAAGATGTTCGGATCAAAAATGATATCCGCCGGGTTGAAGCCGATGCCGGTCAACACGTCGTAAGAGCGCTTGCAGATCTCGGTCTTGCGCTCGTAGGTGTCTGCCTGGCCCTGTTCGTCAAAGGCCATTACCACCACGGCGGCGCCATAGCGCATGCAATCTCTGGCGCGCTTGACGAACTCCTCTTCGCCTTCCTTGAGACTGATGGAGTTCACAACCGCCTTGCCCTGGATGCAGCGCAATCCTGCTTCGATCACATCCCACTTGGAGGAGTCGATCATGATCGGCACCCGGGAGATATCCGGCTCGGAGGCGACGAGGTTCAGGAAGGTGACCATCACCTCTTTCGACTCCAGCATGCCCTCATCCATGTTGATGTCGATGATCTGGGCACCGTTTTCCACCTGATCACGGGCGACGCTGAGGGCCTCTTCGTATTGCTCTTCCTTGATCAGACGCAGGAAGCGCTTGGAGCCGGTGACGTTGGTCCGCTCACCCACGTTGATAAACAGAACATTGTCGTCGCCTGTGAACGGCTCAAGGCCAGAAAGACGCAACGCTTTCGGGCGTTCGGGAATCTTCCGGGGCGGGTACTTGGACACCGCCTGGGCGATGGCTTCGATGTGATCCGGCCGGGAGCCACAGCAGCCACCGATGATGTTCAGAAAACCGTCACGGGCGAAGCCTTCGATGATCTCGGCCATTTCCTCGGGTGTCTGATCGTATTCACCAAACTCGTTGGGAAGGCCGGCATTCGGGTGGGCGCTGACATAGGTTTCCGCCTTTGCAGACAGCTCTTCCACATAAGGTCGCAGGGCGTCGGCCCCCAGTGCGCAGTTCAGGCCAACGGATATGGGTTTGGCGTGGGCCACCGAATTCCAGAAAGCCTCGGTGGTCTGACCGGAAAGGGTTCGGCCGGAGGCATCGGTAATGGTGCCGGAAATCATGATCGGCAGGGTGATGCCGCTGTCCTCAAAATACTGCTGAGTGGCGTAGATCGCCGCTTTCGCGTTCAGCGTATCGAAAATGGTTTCAATCAGGATCAGGTCGCAGCCGCCTTCGACCAGGCCTCCTACCGCTTCGTAGTAGTTATCGACCAGGGTCTGGAAATCGACATTGCGGTAGCCCGGGTTATTGACATCCGGTGAGATGGAGGCGGTCCGCGATGTCGGCCCGACGGCACCGGCAACAAATCGCGGCTTTTCCGGGTTTTTCGCGGTGTACTCATCCGCGATCTGCCGGGCCAGTTCGGCTGCGGCCACGTTCAGTTCCCTGGCAATCGCTTCCAGCCCATAGTCCGCCTGGGAAAGCTGGGTGGAGTTAAAGGTGTTGGTCTCGATAATGTCTGCGCCGGCGTCCAGGTAGTCCGCGTGGATGTTGCGGAGCAGGGCGGGCTGGGTCAGGTTCAGCAGGTCATTATTGCCCTGAACTTCCCGCTCGTAGTCGGCAAACCGATCGCCACGGAACGCCTTCTCGTCCAGCTTGAGATTCTGGATCATGGTGCCCATGCCGCCATCAAGGATCACGATGCGTTCCTGCAGGGCCTTGTGGAGCTGGTCGAGACGGGTGGTGCGATCGGTCATAGGTTTACTTCCGGATGTCGTTAAAAACGCGGTATTAAAATCAATGGCGCGGGATCATAGCAAAATTGCCCGAGCCCGTCTTAGTACGAATGACGATTATCAATTGCCTACTGCAAATACCTGCCAATACGGGAAATTCATTACCTTCGTAAAGCCCGACTATTTTACTTGGTCTTTCATGTTCCCGCGAACTCCCTTAAAATGAATCCAAACTTTCAAACGGGTTGAAAACATGGCTCAGGTTACTGTGACAGATCCCGCTCGGGATTATCTTGCACAACTTATCGAAAAACAGGACGTGGAAGGCATGGGCGTACGTATCTTCGTGACCCAGCCCGGCACCAAAAACGCCGAAACCTGTCTGGCCTACTGCCCGCCTAACGAAGTAGTACCGACGGACGAGCAGGTAGATCTGGACAAGTTCATCCTGTATCTGGACCACAATTCCGTGCCCTTCCTCGAAGAGGCCTACGTGGATTACTCCAAGGACCAGATGGGTGGGCAGCTCACCATCAAGGCACCAAACGCAAAAGTGCCCAAGATTGATGACGACGCACCTCTGCCGGATCGGGTGAACTACATACTCGCTTCCGAGATCAATCCGAATCTGGCCGCCCATGGCGGCGAGGTGTCCCTTGTGGAGATCGTCGACGAATCCGTGGCCGTGCTGCGTTTCGGTGGCGGTTGCCAGGGTTGCTCGGCAGTCAGCCTGACCCTGAAGCAGGGCGTGGAATCAACCTTGAAAGAGCGGGTTCCGGAAATCACTGCAGTGCGTGATGTGACCGACCACTCCTACACCGAAAACGCCTACTACCAGTAAGTCCTTCCTGCCCGGTTTGCCGCGCCCTGCGGGGCGCGGCATCTATTCGGCCTGCCGCATTACCGCTTTCGCCATGGCTGCTCGGCCAATGTTGTGACATTTCAATTACTTCATCATTTGTCGCATACACAGCAACTGCAGGCAGGTACTATCCTGTCTGTCCGTTAACGGCATTATCACCGCCTAAAAACGGATTACACTCTTCTACCGGGGTCAAACTTGTTCGACGTTGCGCTTCTGTCAGTGCCTCTTATGGCGGCTGTTGTTGGTTGGCTGACCAACTGGCTGGCCATCCAGATGTCCTTCTATCCGGTGCAGTTCATCGGGGTGGGGCTGATAGGGTGGCAGGGCGTTATTCCCCGCAAAGCGGAAAAGATGGCGCATATCTGCATCGACAGGACGCTTCGGCAGTTCGGCGACCTCAACGCTGTCTACCGGAAGCTTGAACCGCAGCGCATCGTTGAGCAGGTGATTTCCCAGGTGACCCCGCGGATGGATGAGTACATCGATGAGGTTATGTACGAAATCCAGCCGGTCCTTTGGGACAACCTTCCGTTATTTGTCAGAAACCGGATTTATCAGTGGGCCCGTGAACAGCTGCCCTCCAGGGTAGAGGAGCTGGTGGAGGACTTTGGTGACGATCTGGACGAGTTGGTCGACCTCAAGGCTCTGCTCAGCCGCGAACTCGAAAAACATCCGGACATGATGAACCGGATTTTCCAGCAAGCCGGTGCGGTGGAGCTTCAGTCTGTGATCAACCGAGGTGCGGTTATCGGAGGCATTCTTGGCGCTCTCCTTGTGCCCTTATGGACCCGCTATCCGGAGCCCTGGCTGCTGCCGCTGGGCGGCTTCGTGGTCGGTTTCGTGACCAACTGGATTGCCATCAACCTGATTTTCGCGCCGCTCAAGCCCCGACGAATCCTGTTTTGGAAGGTTCAGGGTTTGTTTTTGCGCAGGCAGCCAGAAATCAGTGATGTCTGGGCCAGGCTGGTGGCGGAGGAACTGATTACTGTAGAGAAGGTTGCCGACGCCATGATCAACGGCAGCCACGGTGACAGAACCCGTGCGATTATCCAGAAACACCTTCGCCCCTTACTGGACAACTCTGTCATCATGAAGCTGACGGCGCAGGTCACCGTTGGTATGACGGGTTACACCGAGCTCAAGAAAGCCATGAACCAGAAGGCGGTACTGGCTACGCGTGACGTGTTCAGTGACCCGGCTTTTAACCGTGAGCGGGCACCTGTGGTAGCCGAAGTTCTGTCCGGCCAGATGAAAGCGCTGAAACCCGATGAATTCCAGGACATCCTGCGCCCTGCGTTCCGGGAAGAAGAGGTCCAGTTGATGATTGTGGGCGGTATTTTTGGTGCCCTGGCAGGGTTACTCCAGTTCGTTTCCCTGAACTATCTGAATTTCTAGCCGGAATGAATCCCGTTATCGGGAGTACAAGGAGGAAGGCCATGCCTTTTTGGCTAACACTGACAATCCAGATTCTTGCAACCGTTGGCGCCGTGCTTGTCACTCTCTGGGGGTTCTGGCGTTTCGTGGTCCGTCCATACCTCGATGCCAGGGTGGCGGAACTGATTGAGGCCGGCCGGGAAATCGAACCGGCGGTGACTCGCGGTGTAAAAAAGGGTGTGGCAGATACCATCCGGGAACTGCCAGAAAGCGCCCTTGACGGCACCGTTAAAGAATCGACCCGCCAGTTCCTGAAATTTGGCTCTGGCCTGTTTGAGAACGGCCTGAGCAGCTTCCTTGGCAGTGCAGCGGACCTGGAACGCAACAGGCAGAAGGACGGCGCTGCCTCAAAGGACTCTAAAGACAGTTAGTTGGCCTTGGCAGCCCCGCAATCCTGCAGGCGGTCTTTGCAGGGGTGCCGGGAAACAGCTGCATCAGGTAGATGCTGTTCCCCTTATCCTCGCCGAGCGCTTCTTTGACCGCCTTCACAAACAGGCGATTAGAGGGTGGCGACATTTCATGCTCTTTATAAAAAGATCTAAGAAACTTTATGATTTCCCAGTGTTTTTCTGTGAGATCCACGTCGTCCTCGGCAGCGATGGCCGTCGCGACACCTTCGGTCCACGTCTGGGCGTCTTCAAGAAAGCCTTCGTTGTTTCGTTGTGGCATTGCATTACTGACCATGGTTTACCAACTGATTACCCGTTGTGCCTGCAATGAAAGCGTTACCATCTCCGCAAAGTCCACAGAACTGACGTTGCCGCTCAGATCTCCCAGTCCGCGCGCCTCGACGTCCGGAATGAGCGCAAAGACCTTGCTGGCGCCCGGCAGAAGGTTCCCGCGTGCCAGCAACAGCACGCCGTTGCCGGTCAGAAGAAGGCCGTCTTCTGCAGACATCATTTCAACGCACCGCGCGGCCCGGGGATGATCGGGGGATTTGTTCAATATGTGCAATGTCTGGATGTCAGTCATCTGAGCTAACCTGCAAATGCGGTGTGGTCATAGTCAGTGAGGAGATCGGCATCAGCATCTACCAGGGTGACGCCTTCAATCAGCGAATGCTCATCGAGGCCGTAGGCAATACAGGCAGCCCGATCAGCCAGGATCGCGTCCATGCCGAATATCGGTGCTGCAGCGAGATTCTTCTCCACAGACTTCTGTTCAATGCCTCCGGCGTGCTGAGTCTGTCTCAGCCAGTTAACGCCAGGCCCGGTGAATAGCAGGGATGCCGACTGGTCGAAGGCTGCCAGCGAAAACGCCATATCCAGTGCTTCCCGTCCGGTCCACGCGCCGTAGGGAGGCTGGTCAATCATGATCAGTGTGGTCATGGTCAGTCTCCAGCGTGGAAATAAAGCGTGCGCGTGGATTTGATTCGCCCCTCGACCCATTCTCCGAGGCCAGCGATTTCAAACGGGGCCCGAAGATTGGCCGAAGGCAATTCATAGCGTTTCTGTTCGGTTTCGTTGACGAGGCCACGACGCAGCGCGGAGGCAATGCATGCCACACCGGGAATCTTGTGCTGAGTCAGAAACCGGGACCATTCGTCTGGCCAGTGGGTTTCGTCAGACGGCGGCGCGCAGAGCGCAGAGGCCAGATGGACCCCGTCACCGTAGAGGAACACCCGGTCAATCTGATGGCCAGCATCTACCGCTGCCTTCGCAAAGCCGAGAGCAGTCTGGGGCGCCTGAGACGAGTAGGGCGCGCCAGTAATTACCAGGGTAAAGGTTTCGGACATGGTTCCTGTTCGTTATAAGTCTGCAAGACAATGACTTTCAGTTTACCGAAAGCAAAAACCCCGGCAACTGCCGGGGTTTCGAAGCGGCTGATTCAGCCTGGTATCAATCTTCGCCACTGAACGCAGACAGCAGGTGCAGCAGGCTGACGAACAGGTTGTAGATGGATACATACAGACCAACAGTGGCGATGACGTAGTTACGCTCACCACCCTTGATGATCTGGCTGGTCTCGAACAGGATCATGATCGAAGCAAAGATCGTGAAGCCGGCGGACACTGCCAGATGCAGAACAGAGCTCTCCATCAGGAAGGACAGAAGCATGGCACCGATCAGTACAAACGCACCAGCGGTCAGGAAGCTGGACATGAAGCTGAAGTCTTTCTTGGTGATGATGGCCGTGGCAGACAGACCAACAAACGCAACTGCGGTCAGTGTCAGCGCCTGGGCGACAATCGAGGAAGCGCCGGCAGCTACGAAGGCGCCAATGATCGGACCCAGGGTGTATCCCATGAACCCGGTCAGGGCGAAGGTAGTCACGATGCCCCAGGGGCTGTTTTTCAACTTATAGGTTGCGAACAGCAGCCCAATGTATCCCACGATGGTGATCAGGAAGCCCGGGTGGGTTCCGTTCATGTTCAGGAATGCTGTCAGCGCCGAAAAGGCGAGTGTCATGCCAAGCAGCATATAGGTGTTGCGCAACACCTTCATCGCATCATCGCTGATGCCTGTGGTCGCGCGCTCCGTCTGGGGAGTCGAATAGGCTCCCTGAGAGTTCTGAACGCCGAATCGTCTGTCTTCCATTGTCATCTCCGTTTATAACGACTGGATACTGGTTCCCATAATAGTGTCAGATACGCAACTTTCAATCATTTACGACAGGAAAACGTCTTCCGGATTCCATTAAAAACCGTTAATGTTGAAAAATGCAGCGGGTTTTATGCAGAGCGTTGACAGCACAGGCAATTCCGGTATCATGCTCACCGCTGTCGCAATGACGGCGAATGGAAAAACCGGTGGGCTGGCAGAGTGGCTGAATGCAGCGGTCTTGAAAACCGCCGAAGGTTAGTAGCCTTCCCGGGGTTCGAATCCCTGGCCCACCGCCATTTTTCCTCTTACCTTTCTTTCTTCCGAATCTCCTGTTCCCCACGTGATATTTCCCGTCATAACGACGTGGTTATCCCTACTTGGTTTGAAGCCAGTTAACCCTCATTATCCTTGCACAGAGACTATGAGAGGGTGTTATGGGCGAATTTCAGAATCATCAAACATCTGATACCGGTTCGGCCTAACGCCGGAACCGCAAGTTTTCCGTGTCCGCAAATCGGGGCAGGGCGAGCCATAAGGTGCGTTATGTGGAGGCTGGCGGCGCCGCCGTTGATACGGGCGAATGCACGTTCTGTCAGTCTGTACCGGATCTTTCAGAGGGCTTTGAAGGCAAGGAGGGAAACCGGGGCAGCTGACGCAGCCCCGGCTATAACTCGGGGGCGGATCAGAGATCCCGGCCCGGATAGATTGCTTCTTTCTGCTCGTCTGCCCGCTGCTGGCGAGCTGCCAGAGCCTCTGGCTCGTTCTTTGGCACCTGCCAGCCTTCCAGATTTTCCTCGATCAGTTTTACCAGGGCTTCGATGTGCCCGGGTGTGGCGTTCAGCGCTGTGATGTAGCTGAACCCTTCACCGCCGGCCTCCATGAAGTACTCACGGTTTTCTTCGTCGATTTCCTCAATGGTTTCGAGGCAATCGGATGAAAAGCCGGGGCAGAATACGTCGATGGATTTGACGCCTTTGCCTGGCAGGGACTTCAGGGTTTCATCCGTGTAGGGCTTGAGCCACTCTTCCTTGCCAAAGCGGGATTGGAACGTGGTCATGTAGTCCTCTTTGCTCAGGCCCAGCCGCTCAGCCAGCAGGCGAGACGTTTTGTGGCACTCGCAGTGATAAGGATCGCCCTTGGTCAGGTACTTGAGCGGCACGCCATGGTAGGAAAATACCAGCTTCTGGTTGCGTCCATGGTTGGCCCAGTGCGCCTCTATATGGCGCGCCATGGCTTCAATGTACGGAGGATAATCCGGGTAGTGAGAAATGAAACGGAAATCGGGCAGCCAGCGCCGTTTCGAGAAATCCTTGGCAATGGCATCGAAGGTGGAGGCCGAGGTCGACGCGGAGTATTGGGGGTAAAGTGGCAGAACCAGCAGTTTCCGTACGCCCTGTTCCTGCATCTCATCAAGAACCCGGGAAATTGAGGGGTTGCCGTAGCGCATCGCAAAGCCGACGACCACGTTAGGGCCGTACTTGCGCTTGAGTGCCTCTCGGATACCCTCAGCCTGCTTTGCAGTGTGCAGCAGCAGGGGAGAGCCCTCCGGCTGCCAGACGCTTGAGTAAGCCTCTGCGCTTCGCTTGGGACGAATTCTCAGGATCACACCGTGAAGGATCAGCCACCAGAGCGGCCGCGGCAATTCGACCACCCGGGGGTCCGAGAGAAATTCAGCCAGGTAGCGACGGAGGGCCGAGGTTGTTGGCGCATCCGGTGTCCCCAGGTTGGTAACCAGCACTCCCAATCGGTCAGACTGGTTGTGGCTGAAATTCTCTGAACCTTTGTATTGCATGCGGTAGATCCTGAACGTTGGTTAGGCGGTGGCAGTGTCAGCCTTTGTCGGCGGCCTGCTGCGCCATTCTTGGTGCAAGGCCGGAAATGTCGTAACCGGCGTTGCGTGCTTTGGTAAAAATCTCATCGGCTGATGTGTTTCTGGCCGCGCTCAGAGCCCAGAGCACGGTGCAGCGGGTCCCGGAACGACAGAATGCCAGTACGGGTTTTTCGGCGTCCCGGATCATCGGCGCGAAGCGGTTTACGTCGTCGTCAGTGATGTTTCCCGACTCCACCGGCATGTATACCCACTCAAGGCCCTGTTCCCTGGCGGCGGCTTCAATATCCGCCATGGCAGGCTGGCCCGGCTCTTCGTGGTCAGGGCGATTTGCTACGAGAGTCTTGAACCCCAGCTTCGCGGCTTCTGCCACGTCTTCAATGGAAATCTGCGGGGCTACCGAAATGTTGTCGTCGATTTTTCTGATATCCATGGATGTCGTTCTCCGAATCGGGTGGTGGAGCTGCCGCCATGATCGCACAGCCCCCGGGCTGTGTCAGAATGGCGGCGGGTAAATTTACAGAAAATACTTACACTTTCGCACGGTTGCGCTCAATGACTTCGAAAATGCCCATGCCCGCAACCATGGCCGCAACAAACACCGCCGCCTTGGTTTCACCGGCACCGAGCGCGACCAGTCCCGGCCCGGGGCAGAAGCCGGCGATACCCCAGCCAACGCCGAACATAAGACCCCCGAGTACCAATCGTTTATCGATATGGGCACTGGTGGGCATTTTCATGTGGAACCCGAGGAAGGAAAGGGTGCGCTTGCGGGCAACAGCAAACGCGACCACACCCACCATGATGGCGCCGCCCATCACAAACGCCAGTGAAGGATCCCAAAGGCCTGCGATATCAAGGAAGCCGAGCACCTTTTCAGGATTGGCCATGCCGGAAACGATAAGCCCCATTCCGAAGACAAGGCCAGCAAACAGAGAAGCAAGAGAAAATTTCATGGCGTCACACCCCCATCAGGTGACGAATCACGTACACGGTGACAAATCCGGCAGCCATGAAGCTCATCGTGACTGCCAGCGAGCGCAGCGATAGGCGGGACAGACCGCAAACCCCGTGTCCACTGGTACAGCCGGAACCATATCGGGTGCCGATCCCCACCAACAGCCCCGCAACAATGAGCGCGGGATAGCCGGCCTCGATTTCGATAGGGGGAAGCTCTGTAGCCAGTACCCAGACTGCCGGTGCACCAATCAGTCCGGCAAGGAACGCCACGCGCCAGGCAATATCGCCTTTTGCCGGTGAAAGAAGTCCGCCAAGAATGCCACTGATGCCTGCAATCCGCCCGTTGAGAAGCAGAAAGCTGGCGGCAGCTATGCCCACCAGTATGCCACCCGCCAACGCTGACCAGGGGGTGAAGTTACTCCACGCAATTTCAATCATCTGATACTCCGAATTTTATAGACTTTCATTTTGGAATAAGCATATATCTTGGGGCAATAATAACAAAAAAAAGCCCGGCAAAGGATGCCGGGCAGAGGCGTGCGAGTAGTATCCATGAAAGACTTCCAGACAAACCGGCATCAGCAGGGACGCCGGTATTGGGAAGTATTGACTATATTTTGAACACTTCAAGCGAGACTCACTTTCGTTTGAAAACATTTTTTCATATCGGATGCGTCTTTATACTGCCGCCTTTCGTTGCGCGGGTTCCAGGCCGACTGAAATCCGGGCCAAGCTGTAATACAATGGCGGTTAGAAAGAACTATCCGCACTCCCGAGGTTGTACATGTCTGACGAGAACGACAATAAGCCGGAGAATGATCCGCAACTGGCGGCAAAAATCAAGGGTTCAGCCCGCCAGATCTGGCTGGCCGGGTTGGGCGCCTATACCAAAGCCGAGGAAGATACTGGCCGTTTCTTCGAGCGTCTTGTGCAGGAAGGTGAGCAGCTCGAGAACAAAACCCGGGGCGTCGTCGAAAAGCAGATCAAGTCCGTGGAAGATCGGGTTGAAGGGGTTCGGGAGCGAGCCACTGGCACCTGGGATCGGCTTGAGCACATGTTTGATGAACGGGTGTCCGGTGCCCTGAGACGTCTGGGCATACATCGCCGTGAAGAAATCGAATCTATGGAGCGGCGTATTGAAGCCCTTGAATCAGAACTTGCCCGCCTGCGGAAACGTGCCGGTGACGACGAAGAATAACGTTACGGCTCAGAGATAATCCCGGCTCATCAGCCGGGCTTCCTCCCGGTCGGCCGGCGCAAGGTAGGGCAGCACCAGGTGCATCATCTGGTAAACACCCCGCCCCGGATCCACTGCCTCCCGGTCATCCAGGTGAGAGAGCGTATCGAAAGCACTCCAATAACAGGCGGTTAGCGTCAACTGCTCACAAAGAGAATCAAGCTCTTCCTGCTCAATCGCCATAATGCCCTGGCGTCGAAAGCTCTCGCAAATCGTCTTGAAAGCCAGTCTTTTCTTTTTCTGGATGCGCTTGAATCGTACCTGCAGCTGATCGTACCGGGACAACACGTTCACCAGATCCTGATAGAGGAACCGGTAGCGGGCTACGGTCTCGAACAGCAGGTGCAGAAAGAACCCCTGCTGGTCGAGGCTGATGTCGGCGTCTTCCGGAACCGCCAACAAGTCGACCATGTCGTGTTCGTACTGATCGAAGATTTCCTCGACAATATCGCCTTTGCTCTTGAAGTGGTAATAGAGGTTACCCGGGCTGATATCCATCTCATCAGAGATCAGCAGGGTGGTGACATTGGGTTCGCCGACGGTGTTAAACAGCGCCAGGCTGGTCTGGAGTATACGGTCGCGGGTTTTGATTTTTTTCATATCGCGCCGGGCCAGCCCCTAGAGCTCGAAGCTCGCCCAGACCGGACAGTGGTCGGACGGCCTTTCCATGGCTCGAATGTCGTAGGAAACACCCGCTTTCCGGGCTTTGGGCAGCAGGCTGTCACTGGCCATGATCAGATCAATCCGCAGACCACGCTTGGGGTCTCGCTCGAAACCCTTGCTGCGGTAGTCAAACCAGCTGAAAGTGTCCGCTTCATCAGGATGAAGGTGCCGGAACACATCGGTATAACCGCGAGACTCGACCTGGCCCAGCCATTCCCGTTCCTCCGGGAGGAAAGAGCATTTACCGGTTCGTAGCCAGCGTTTGGCGTTGTCGGCGCCAATGCCAATGTCTTTATCGGTTGGAGAGATGTTCATATCCCCCATCACCACCACGTAGCCGCCCGCTTTCTTGAGCTCGTCCAGGTAACGCATCAGATCCCCGTAGAACTTCTCCTTGGCAGGAAACTTCACCGGATGGTCACGGCTTTCACCCTGGGGAAAATAGCCGTTGATCACCGTCAGCTTTTCGCCATTGACCGTGAAATGGCCGGTAATCAGCCTGCGCTGGGAATCCTCACCATCCCACGGGTAGCCTTTGACAACCTCCTCCGGCTCCGCTTTTGAGAGCAGGGCAACGCCATAGTGGGTTTTTTGCCCGTGGAAATGCACGTGGTAGCCAAGGTCCCGGATTGCTTCTACCGGAAAGTCGTCGTCCTGAACCTTGGTTTCCTGAAGGCCGATAAAATCCGGTGCGAGGGCGTCTATTACGGCTTCAAGCTGGTGCAGGCGGGTGCGGATACTGTTGACGTTGAAAGAGACGAACATCATTTCAAAATACTCTCCGGCGTTGATTCCCGTCGGAGTTTACCATACTGACCCCCGGGGTCTGCCTTGGCAGGGGCGACAGTTTCAGGGGGTCAGTTCACAATCCGGGGTGGTATTCACTTTATAGCGGATATGGGCGGTGTAGTTTTCATCCTGGTTTTTCCGGATATTGGTGAGGCCCAGATAGTCGGAAAGGGCACCCGAGTTGCTGTAACCCAGCACGATGGGGTCGACCAGGAAACGCAGCACCATGCCGGTAGGGCGTATCTGTACGACATGGTCAGCATTCACCCGGTCGTTCTCGACCCGTTCCAGAACGAAACCATAATGCTCGCCCCGGGTAGGTCCAAGAAACCGGAATTCAACCGGCTCGCCAGCCACAACACTCTGCCAATTCTGACGTACGAAGTTATCGAACCCGGCATCCACAACGGTAGTTTCCGGGTATGTCACCTCGAATTGCTCTGAATCGCCGCCTGGCGTCTGCCAGTCGATCACCAAAGTGTCGGGTGCAGGGTAGGTGATCTGCATTTCTTCACTGAATGTCGGCTGAACGAAGTCTACGGACGGACGCAGTACTGAAACCTCGTATTCAAGGTCTTTGCGGGCGAATGACTCGTCCGCGTCCGGTTTGAAGTAGGTCACCTCGTGTTGCCGGGGCCGGAATACGCCTTCCTCACAGGTACCATCAACGGAATGGCGCTCTTCGTAAATGACGTTGCCGTCTCCCGTGCTTGCGGTACCGATGAAACTGAAATCTGCGGCCGCGGCCGGCCCTGCGACTGCCAACAGCGCCACGTAAACTGACCAGGTAGCGCGTTTCATCGAACCAGCTCCGGGTAAAGCGTTTTGCGGGCGAAA
Organism: Marinobacter flavimaris; assembly: GCF_045057155.1. Taxonomy (NCBI): domain Bacteria; kingdom Pseudomonadati; phylum Pseudomonadota; class Gammaproteobacteria; order Pseudomonadales; family Marinobacteraceae; genus Marinobacter; species Marinobacter flavimaris. The sequence goes on along the minus strand of NZ_CP171359.1, from coordinate 1,451,765 downwards.
AGCAGCAGCGGGAAGACAACCAGCCAGCCAAACCCGAGTGCAATCAGCGATGGCAGCAAGTCTGGCAGCTGCACTGCACCGAGCTGGCTCGCCGACCAATAGGCGAAGGGGCCGGCAAAGGGCGCAAGTACGAAGGGCAGCCAGGCTTTCTTGCTGATCCAGTCGAGGGAATGGCTCAGAGTCGTCATGAAGATGGCCCAGATGGCGACAAGCCAAGGGGGAGTGAGCATCACTTGTCCGGAGCCGTCGTCCAGAATGCCGGTCCGGAACCAGATGCCGTCCAGAACTGAGCCGACGACGGTTCCCAGGCCGATGAACTGAAGCTCGGTCATCCGGTTCTGGCTAACCAGGACAAAATGCAGCACCAGAAAGATCACTACGATCCCGGCGCCGATCAGTCCGGGATAAAACACGCAGGCAAACCAGCCTGCCTGGAACAGCAGGAAATTAAGAACGTTACGGGCAGTTTCGGACGCGATCATACGCTCAAGATGTTCTCGCGTTTGTTGCCGGGCTTGGCGAACACCAGCTGCGCAACGCCAATGGCCCGCTCGCTGAAGCCCGCTTCACAGTAGGCAAAGTAAAAGTGCCACAGGCGCCGAAAAGCTTCGTCGTAACCCATCGATTCAAGCTTGTCCCGCTGGGCCATGAACCGGTCGCACCAGTCGTGAAGGGTCCTGGCATAGTGGAAGCCGGTATCCTCGGCATGGGTGAGTACCAGCTTGCTTTCTTTTCGAACCGATTCGAGGATGGCTCCGAAAGAGGGAATAAAGCTTCCTGGAAAGATAAATCGCTGGATAAAATCCACGTTTTTCAAAGCTCTCTGGTATCGCTGCTCCGGCATGTTAATGGCCTGCACCAGAGCCAACCCGTCGGGCTTCAACAGGGCGTTAATCTGCGAGAAATAGCTGTCGAGAAACTGAGGACCAACGGCTTCAATCATCTCGATGGAAACAAGTTTGTCGAATTGCCCCTCGAGATCCCGGTAATCGTCAAACAGTAGGGTAATCTGGTCCTCCAGCCCCTCTTTCTGGACCCGTTCTTTCGCGAGCTCCAGCTGCTCTCTGGAAATGGTCGTCGTGGTGACATGACAGCCATAGTGTTTGGCGGCATGGATCGCAAAGCCGCCCCAGCCGGTGCCGATTTCAATCACCTTGTCCCCGGGCTGGAGGTCCAGCTTCCGGCAGATGGTGTCCAGTTTGTGCACAGCCGCTTCTTCAAGGCTCGATTCGGCGCTGGGATAGATCGCCGACGAGTACATCATGGTTGGGTCGAGGAAGGTCTCGAACAGGTCGTTACCCAGATCGTAATGGGCGCTGATGTTTTTCCGGGAGCCTTCTTTCGTATTACGGTTCAGCCAGTGCAGGCCTTTCAGGGCAGGTTTGGTAACCCAGCTGAACCGGTCTTCAAACTCATTCATACGGTCGACGTTGCGGGTAAAGAAGCGGAGCAGGGCAACCAGATCGGGCGTCGACCAGTCCCCGGCAACGTACGCTTCTGCTGCGCCAACGCTTCCGCCCGTCAGCAGGTCCCGCCAGGTGCTGTGATCGTGGATAATCAGCTCTGCCGGCTGGTACTGGCTATTGCCGTCTCCGAATACAAGGTCTTCAAACCCGGATTCCTTCACCGTCAACTGGCCTTCGCCCAGTAAGCGGAGCTGCTGAATCACCAGGGTCCTCGCAAACCGGCTGAGCGCCGGAAGGCTGCCAGAGTCGGATGACGTGTTTTCAACCGAAGTATTCAGGTTCTCCATGAGCTTACCCTTCCACGAATCTTGTCATTGGTCTCGGAGCTGGTGACATCCAGCCCGGAATCATCATGCCCACGGCGGTAGGCGGCATCGTCTTCGGAAAGCTTGTCCGGGTGGGTATAGAACGGCGCACCTTTGAGCTTGAGGCGCAGGGCGTGCCAGTAAATACCTGCCACAACCTTGAATGCCTCGAGCGGAAACTTTCGAAGACTTCTGTGCACATCTTTACGAGTGAGAGGGGTACGTTGGACTACCAGAGTGGCATCAAAATGCTTGCGGCCCTCTTCCAGAACATTCATGTGAATTCTCAGATCAGGGCCCCGGAAACTGAATGTCCACTCGTAGTGCTGGTTCATGCCGTTGAACGGCGACACGTGAAAGCGTTTGCTAAAACCAAACTGTTCGGTGCGCCAGCCCGCCTGGTTCGGCTCTGCGCCGGTCGTCTCCAGGCAATAGGCATGACGGTCATGCCACGGGGTGTTGGTAATCTGGGCAACGATGACCTTTGGAACCACGCCATCCGCCGGGCACTCGCCGGCGCGGTAGCAGAAATAGAAGCTGACCGGATTGAACACGTAACCAAAGTAGCGCGGATGAGTAATCAGCTCGACTTCGCCATCCGGACGCCAGCCGGTGGCCCGTTCCACGTGGTCACGCACAGCCCCGGACAGGTCGCCTGTCTCCGGACGGAAGTAGTCCCTGCGCTTCAGAGACATCCAGTTGAAACGTTCCAGGGAAAATAGCGGGCTGATATCGGAAACCTGGTTCCACTCGTCGGTGTCCAGGGCCAGCATGCCGGTGCTGTAGCTGAATTCGTGTTGCACCGGGTACTTCCGCCTGTGCCGGACAGTACCCTCCAGCCATTGGCTGTTCACGGTCAAAGCTCCACCCCGAACGCTTCGGTGACCCGCAACGCGCTGCGAACGCCATCTTCGTGGAATCCGTTGAACCAGTAAGCACCACAGAAATGGGTTCGATTTTGGTTACCGATTTCGTCGTAGCGTTCCTGGGCTGCCACCGCGTCCAGTGTGAATACCGGATGGGCGTATTCGAAGCGCTTGATCACCTTTTCGGGGTCGATATCTCGGCTGCGATTGAGGGTCACACAGAAGGTTTCCGGGGCATCATGGAAGTTCTGTAGTATGTTCATGTTGTAGGTGACAGAAACCGGTTCAGTACTGTGGGTCGGAATAAAGTAGTTCCAGGCAGCCCATGCCCGGCGATTGTCCGGCAACACGCTGCTGTCTGTATGGAGCACGACATCGTTGTTCTGATAGGCCATGGCTCCGAGTATGTCCCGTTCCTTGTCGGTCGCGTCAGCGAGCATGGCAAGGGCCTGGTCGCTGTGGCAGCCAAAAATCACCTGGTCAAAGTGGTGTTCTTCGCCCCTGACAGTCACGGTTACACCGTCCTCATGGCGGACAACCCTGTCGACAGGGCTGTTCAGGTGCATGCCATCACCCAGCCGTTCCATCATCTTCTTCACGTACTGGGCAGACCCACCGGAAATCACCCGCCAGGTCGGGCGGTCATCCACAGACAGCATGCCGTGATTGTTGAAAAACTGCAGGAAGAACCGGATTGGAAACTGTTCCAGCACGATTTCCGGTGCTGACCAGATCGCCGCACCCATCGGAACAATGTAGTAGTTCCTGAAATAGCGGGAGTACCCGTTCCGGTTCAGGTATTCCCCCAGTGTTTCTTCGTTATTGATATTGCCGGCTTCAAGGTCTGCACGGGTTTCCTTGTTAAAGCGCAGAATCTCCCTCACCATTTTCAGGAACGGCAGGTTGAAAAGATTCTTTCGCTGGGCAAACAGGGTATTCAGGCTGGTGCCGTTATACTGCAGGCCGGTGCTGCTGCAGTCCACGCTGAAGCTCATGTCGCTGACTTCCGATGGAACTCCCAGCCGCTCCATCAGTTTGATGAAATTCGGGTAGGTCCAGTCGTTGAATACGATGAAGCCGGTATTCACCGGCCAGGTCCGGCCACCGGCTTCGACCTGTTCGGTGTTTGTGTGACCGCCGGCATAGTCACCCGCTTCAAAAACCTGAACATCGTGTTTCTCGGCCAAAAGCCAGGCAGCCGTGAGGCCGGAAACGCCGGCCCCAATGACAGCAATCCGCTGACGCTCACTACTCATCCATTATTTTCCTGTTCGGTGTTGCTTTTACGGGCCATAGAGGCCGACATACGGTCGATCAAGGGCCGGGGAAGGGCGCCCAGCGCTTTCAACATCCAGGTGAAGCGCTTGGGGAATGCAATCTCGTTCTTGCCACGCGCAAGACCACTGACAATGCGCTCCGCCGCATCCTCTGCAGAAACCAGAAAAGGCATTGGAAAATCGTTCCGATCGGTCAATGGTGTCTTGACGAATCCGGGGGAAACCACCACTACGTCGATCCCTTCGGCGTCAAGGTCTGCCCGGAGTGCATGGGCAAAATAGGTCAGCGCCGCCTTGGAAGCGCCGTAGCCTTCAGCCCGGCCGAAAGGGAACCACCAGGCGGAAGAGCTGACGATCACGAGGGTCGCCGGCTGGCCTTTAGCCCGGCTGCGCCTGAGGGCAGGCAGAGCAATATCGAGACATCGCGCCGTGCCAATCACATTGGTGTGAATGTTCTTCTCGATAACGTCACTGCTGTAGTGCGCTATCTCCAGATATTCACAGGTGCCAGCGTTCAGTATCACCATGTTCAGGTCGCCGTGATTTTCCAGCGTACCTGCGATGGTCTGGAGATCTTCTTTGCTGGTGGTGTCTGCGGCCGCCGGTATAATCCGGTCTGGCGCTGCGGAGGCCAGTTCTTCGAGAGCCCCCTGTCGGCGGCCGGTAATCACAAGCCGGTGACCACCGCGTGCCAGTGCACGGGTAACGGATTCGCCAATGCCTGAACTGGCGCCGGTAATCCAGATATTCGAGGTTTCCTGAAGTCGATCACTCATCCTGCCTGATCCTTGATCCAGCGAATGGCCCTGCCAATCAGCGGCAGGTTTTCGTAGAGCATTTCCCCGGCGTCAAAGTAATCACGGTGGTAGCACACCATCCCGTCCCGGATTTCGAGGTGGCTGATGCCCTGCACCTGGACTTCACGCCCCTTGCGAAGGCGCTTGTGACGAAGGTGCATAACCCAAGGCAAGGCGGCAAACTCACCGTGAACCACGGCTTCACCGAATTCAAAGCGACAGGAGATGACATTCGCATAAGCCCCGGCGAAATAGTGGGTCAGCTCATCCAGGCCCGATACGGTGCTCAGTGGGTCCTGGAACCGGATATCCTCGCTGTAGACCCGGGAGAGCTTGTTCAGATTACCCTTGTCGAGTTCGTTGAACAGCGCTCTGAAATTATCGAGCGTTGCCGGCACCGCCGAATTACGCGTACCTACTTCGATCTTTGAGGCGGTTGTCATTGCCTGCTCCTCCTCATTTTATCCAGTTCGCGTGTTTCTTCCTGAATGTGCTTGGGTATCGGGTTGAGCTCCCAGATGATGCCAAGCTTCGACATCAGCCATAGCCCATACCAGGTGATGTCAATTTCATACCACCGGAACCCCTGACGAACAGATTGCGGCCAGCGGTGGTGATTGTTGTGCCATCCCTCGCCCAGGGTAAGTAGGGCGAGCCAGAAGTTGTTTCGGCTGTCGTCCGACGTTTCAAATCGGCGCTTGCCCCACACATGGGACAAAGAGTTGATGGATACCGTGGCGTGAAACAGCACGACGGTCGAAATGAAGAATCCCCAGACAAGCATCTGCAGACCGTTGGTCCCCAACCCCGGAGCCCACGCGGCCAACGCCTCGCCCAGCCCGTAAATACCAACGGCGGCGAGAGCCGGTACCAGAGCGTCAAACCGGTTAATCAGCCTGAGTTCCGGGAATTTCAGCCAGTCCCGAATCCGACGTTCGTCGGTCGCAAAGCCGGCGTCACAGGTGAACCACCCCATGTGGGACCACCAAAATCCGCCCTGATGGGGCGAGTGCAGGTCCTGAACATCATCGGAGTGCTGATGATGATGGCGGTGGTGGGCAGCCCACCAGAGCGGGCCGCGTTGGGCCGCACTGGCGCCGAGCACCGCGAATACAAACTGGGCAGGCCGGCTGGTCTTGAACGTCTTGTGGGCAAAATAACGATGGTAGAATCCGGTAATCGCAAACATCCGCACGAGGAAGAAAGCAATCGCGAATCCGATGGCGAATGCGCTTACGCCGGTGTAAAACGCCAGAAGGCAAGCCAGATGGAGCGCAATGAACGGAATAACGCGTAAAAAATTGAATGATCGGGACGTGGTGTCTATGTGATCCGAACCTGCTTCGGAATCGAACCACCTCAGAATGTTTGTAAGCCAATGTTGCATTCGGGTCATACCCTGATTGCCCTTTCTCTTTAATGGAATCTTGATCGCACACTCAGTCTTGATGCCGCTGGTGTTTCATGGAGAGTAGTACGATCTCACTACTGTAATTGGATGCACGATAAACCATGTTTAATCAAACCTTTGATTCGTCACTTATACGCCGTATCGCCATTGTCGGTTCAGGCCTCTCCGGGCTGACCGCCGCTATCCAGCTGCGCGGTCTCGGCCATGACGTTACGGTCTTCGAAAAAAGCCGGGGACCGGGTGGCAGGCTCGCTGCGAAGCGGGTAACCGGCGGATCAGCGGATATGGGCGCGCAGTACTTCACCTCCCGGAACCCGGATTTCCTGCCGTTTCTCCGTAAATTTGCAGGCCCTGAAAGCTTCGGACCGTGGAAAGGCCGGTTTGGTTTCCAGACGAATGCTGATAAATGGGAGTCCTTCCCTGAGGAGACCCGTTACGTCGGTATTCCCCGCATGACAGCGATTACCCGGGCCCTGTCCGGACACGCTCACGTTGTTACCGAGACACGCGTTGCCAGATTGGCCCGAAACGACCAGTCCTGGTCGCTCTTTTCCACCGCCGGCTCGCACCTCGGGGATTTTGATGCAGTTATCGTTACCGCGCCTCCGGCACAGGCTCGGGATTTGCTGGCGGACAGCGGCCTCGACGCTCTGGCCTCCCACCTGGACGAGCCGGTGAGCCGGGTTCTGCCATGCTGGGCCGTTGCCGCCCACTTCCCGGTATCGCCCTGGCCGCATCACGAAGGCATGCGCTGCAAGCACCCGGCGCTGTTCTGGGTGGCCAACAACTCCAGCAAGCCCGGTCGAGACGACGAGGGCCAGTGGTGGGTTTTGCACGCCAGCCCAGCCTGGACCGAAGACAATGTGGATACACCAGCCGAGGAAGTGGCCGAAAAACTGTTGGCTGCGTTTCGTGAAACGACCGGCTTCGATACCGGTCCGGACGAAGTGGTTACCCATCGCTGGCTCTACGCGCGTTCTGAAGGCGGAGAACACCCTGGCCATCTATGGTTCCCGGATTACAAGATCGGGCTCGCAGGCGACTGGCTCAGTGGCGGCCGGGTAGAAGGCGCGTTCGACAGTGCCTGCGGACTGGTTGCCGAACTGACGACCGCTCCCACTACTCAGTGAGAGACTCCTGGTTACCGGTGGTCACATCGGGCCGGGTATAGAAATGCGTGATGGTGCCGTCACTGAACTTGCTGAAGAAGGCGCTGACGTCGGTGATCTTCTTCAACGACCGGGTGCGGAGGATAGGTTCGCGCACGAGCACCTTGATGCCGTTAAAGTTGTCCTGAATGTTCGAGAAGCGCGCCCGCATCGAACAGGTCACTACCTGGGCAGGGCTGAGAGAAAGCTCTTCGGCCAACCATGCGCTATGACGTTCGATCCCCCTGGCTGAGAGGTCTTCCCGGGTATCCAGATGGTTCAGTTTCACCCGGTTTACAATGCAGAACGAGAAACTCTTCGGGTGCTTGCGGGCCACTTTCCGAAACGCCTCCCAGAAGAAGTTGTCGGTCAGTTCTGCAAAGTAGGCCATGTCGCTCAGGCAGGTATCCACCCATTCAAAGTTCTCCGGGTCATCGAGCACTTCGTTGATCGCTTCCCGAAGCAGCCAGTCAAAGCCCAGCGCGGTCTTGTGGGCGTAAACCTTGCGGTACATCTGGTGGCGACTGTAGACAAAGTCCTCGAGCGCCCCCAGTCCTTTCTGGGTTATGGCCAGCCCCAGCCAGGGTTCGGACACATCCCATCCAAAACGCAGGTTGCTCAAAAGGTGGTCCAGGTTGAAACCGCCGATGGTTACCGAAGAGTGGAAGCCGTCCCGCAGCATGTAATCGGCCCGGTCAGCGTCAATTTCGCCGGATACAATCGATGACAACAGATCCATCACCAGCCCGGGTATGTTTTCGCTGAGCGGTGATCCCGCCGCGGCATCCTCTCCCGCAATAAAGGCCCAGAATGTGCGGGCGTGACGACAGAACGTCTCACTGGGTTTTACCTCTGTCGTTTCCATAATTCCGATAACGTCCCGCGCGAAAAGCCCGGCACTTTCCAGGTCCACCGCCATGAGCACATCGTGGGCGACACGCACGGAATAATGCTCGTGTTCCAGCTCATCGGGTTCTTCCGGGTGGTAGGCGGAATAATCCACGCCGCGCCACAGATCCCGGAAGCGGCCGGGACGGGACATCAATTCCCGGATGCGCCGGGCCTGGGTGAACTGATGGGAAAAACTTGAATGCCCGCTGTCATGCAGAAGACAGCCCAACCGGATGGTTTTGGCCAGATAGTCGATGGCGTCGAGCTGGCTCAGGCTCAGGTCGGTTTGCTCGCTGAGCTGGCGCTCCCTGAGGTAGGCGTCGATCATCGAGCGGAACATGCGCGTGCCCACATGCATCACACCAATACTGTGCAGAAAGCGGGAATGGGTTGCGCCGGGAAAGACCAGGCTCAGGATGTCGTTCTGGCAGATGTTTCGCAGTCGCTGGAACAGTGGGTGATCAATCACCTGGATCTCGTGCCGGTAAAGCGGAATGCCTCCGTGAACCGGATCCATGATCAGCTTGTCATAGGCTCCGAGTAGATCGTTTACGGCACGTCGCATCAGATGGAATCCTCCGATTTCATGAACTTGGCCTTGTTATATCACAGGGGCGTGCCAGAATAGGCTTAATCAAGCCAATTTATCGTTTATCGCTGGTAGTTTAGGGCAGTCGCCATGACCTCGCGCACCGAGCGCATACTTATAATAGACGCCGATGAAAAGGCCCGTACGGATCTCGCCCGTTACCTTGAAGCGAGGGGGTTCTACGTGACCGGCTACCGGGATCTCGCCAGCGCCAAGGCGCTTTTTGACGATAACATTCCCGATGTCATCTTTGCAGACCTGCCTCCGGAGTCCATCCGGGATCTCGCCAATCGCCTGGAAGAAGCCGAAACATTCACGTCGATCGTCGCCTGTTCGTCCAGCGAGTCCAGCGCCGATGTGGTCAGCGCCCTCAGGGCCGGGGCGGCGGATTTTGTCCTCAAACCCTGCAACGACGACAAGGGCGCACTGGACGACGTTATCGGGAAATTGTTCGACCGGGTCCGGGTCAACCGGCTGAATCAGCTTTACCGGCAGGAGCTTGAAGAGGCAAATCGTGACCTGCGGGACGGCATCGCCGAGCTGCGGGCAGACCAGCGTGCCGGCCGAAAGGTCCAGTTACGGATGCTTCCGGAGCACGAACAGGTGATGAGTGGCCTGCACGTGGACCATATGATCAAGCCGTCGCTGTACCTGAGCGGTGATTTTCTGGATTACTTCCGTATTTCCGACGACAAGGTTCTGGTGTACATCGCCGATGTCTCCGGCCATGGCGCCAGTTCCGCGTTTGTAACCGTATTGCTGAAGAACCTGACCAACCGCTTGCAGCGAAACCTTCGCCGGGGCTCCAGTGAAGATATCCTGTACCCGGACCGATTCCTGGAACGCATCAATTCCGAGTTGCTGGATACCGGCCTCGGTAAACACGTAACCGTATTCGTTGGCATTATTTCCCTGAGCGAACGTAAATTGAATTATGCAGTCGGCGCCCATTTCCCGATGCCTATCCTGTCCTTTGAGGGTGGGGAGGCTGCGTTTCTCGAGGGAAGCGGGCTTCCGGTAGGGCTGTTTGAGACGCCGGAATGGGAAGTGTATGAGGTTCCCCTGAACAAACCGTTTCATCTGACCCTGTTTTCGGATGGAATTCTGGAAGTTATCCGGGAAAAGGGACTGGATGAAAAGGAGCGGACACTACTTGAACTCGTATCGGGAGGTCGTCACACTATCGCCTCTCTGAACGAGGCTCTGCATCTGGAACAGATCACAGAGCTGCCGGACGATATCGCTATCGTATCGGTAACTGATACCATGAACGGATCAGATAACACCCCGTCGAATTAGTGGCAGTGTGAAACATGGCTGGTTACAAGATCCTGCAAGCTGAAAAACAGGGCATCTATGTCCTGAAGTTTATTGGGGAAATCCGGCTGAACCTGTGTTCGACGCTGGACAATCTGGTTGAGTCCATCACCCAGGACCCGGAGTTCAAGACCGTGGTGATCGACCTGACCGAGACCGAGATTATCGACAGCACCACACTCGGACTGCTTGCCAAGATCGCGATGGCGGCCCAGAAACAGAGCAACTTCCTGCCCACACTTATTTCGACCAATCCCGATATTACCCGCATTATCACTTCCATGGGTTTCGACAAGATCTTTATTATTGTGCGAGAACCCGCGTCCCGAATTGAAGAGCTTGAAGAGATTCCCGTACTCAGGGCCAGCGAACAACAGGTTCGAGACAAGGTTCTTGATGCCCATAAAGTGCTGATGGGCCTGAACAGCCGAAACAGGGAAGAATTCAAGAATCTGGTGCGCGCTCTGGAATGTGAAGAGCCCGGTTAACTGCGCCGCCCTGGTGCGACATTGCCGGTATCACACCTGATCTGACAGAACGGAAGAACTATGTCTGAACAATCGACGCCCCGGAACACTGAGGCAGCCGCGCCAGTACATGATGTGGCGGTTCTGGGCGGTGGCAGTTTTGGTACTGCCATGGCCAAGGTGCTGGGTGAAAACGGTCACCGTGTTCATTTCTGGATGCGTGGCAAAGCCCAGGCCGAAGAGATCCGCAGCACCCGAATCAATAGCCGCTACATGCCAGGCATTGAGCTGACCGGTGACATTCAGCCCACCACAGACCTGGCGGACGCTGTCAGCAAGGCCGAGATCGTCTTTGTTGCCATTCCGAGCAAAGCCTTTCGGGCCGTTATCCGCGAGAACAGCGACAAATTCCGCGACGAGCAAATTGTCATCAGCCTCACCAAGGGGATTGAAGAGCACGGCTTCAAACTGATGAGCGAGATTCTGCAGGAAGAGATCCCTCGTTGTCGTACTGGCGTGCTCAGTGGCCCCAACCTGGCTGGTGAAATCGTAAACCGGGATCTGACCGCCACTGTTATTGCCGCCAAGGATCCGGATGTACGCCGCTCGGTTCAGGACCTCCTTGGGTGCGAGTATTTTCGCGTTTACGCGAACGTGGATGTGTATGGCGTGGAACTCGCCGGGGCACTGAAGAACATCTATGCGATTGTTGCGGGTCTTGCCTCCGCCCTGGAAATGGGTGAGAACGCCAAGGCCATGCTGATTACCCGCGGTCTTGCAGAGATGAGCCGGTTTGCCGTCAGCCTCGGCGCCAACCCAATGACATTCATGGGGCTGGCGGGTGTCGGTGATCTGATCGTGACCTGCACCTCATCCAAGAGCCGGAACTTTCGAGTGGGTTATGCCGTTGGCCAGGGCCAGAAACTGGACGATGCCGTGGCGGAGCTCGGGCAGGTGGCCGAAGGTATCTATACCCTGAAGCTCGTCAAGCAGAAAGCCGAGGCCATCGGGATCTACATGCCACTGGTTCGTGGGCTTTACGAGATCCTCTATGACAACGCTTCAATCAAGGCGGTCATCAATAGCCTCATGATGTCGGTCCAGAATTCCGACGTAGAATTTATACTGCCGCGGACCATCAGCCAGTAACAGGCCCGCTGAACCGGGACCAGGCCGGAAAGGAGAGAGCCCTTGCAACTGCTCATCATGCGCCATGGGGAAGCTGGCTGGCATACGCTGGATCAGGAACGTGAACTGACAGAGGCCGGCCGGCTTGGCGTGGCTGAGGTTGCCGCTCGCATCGCGGAGTCGCCCTGGCGACCGAAGCTGGTCTGGAGCAGCCCCTATGTGCGGGCCAGGCAAACGGCGGTGATCGTTTCCGAAATTCTCAATTGTCCCGTTGAAGAAAAGATGTTTATCACTCCGGACGACGACCCGGCAGCCTGCCTTGATGCATTGATTGAGCATCACGAATCACCCCTGTTGATCGTTTCCCACATGCCCCTGGTGGGAGGGCTTGCCACGCTTCTGGTTGACGCACACCGCCGGGGCATTCCGTTCATGACCTCCCAGGCCGTCATGCTGGATATGCCAGTAGTCGGTCCCGGTTGCGCTGACTTGAAAGCCCAGTTTCTGCCCTGATATCGCCAGTAAGTAATTTCTGAATCCTCAAATCCGAGCCCGACTATGTACAGCTTTCCAATCGACTACGTGGAGCCGGTCTTCCGGCCTCCCAGTGAAGCCAAGTCACTGATCCTGCCGGTCACCAACGGCTGCTCCTGGAACAAGTGCACGTTTTGCGAGATGTATACGCAGCCGCAAAAGAAATTCCGGGCCCGCAAGCCTGAAGATGTGCTCCAGGACATCCGTAATGCGGCTCGCAGCCTGGGTGGCGTGCGCCGAGTTTTTCTTGCAGACGGTGATGCCATGGTATTGCCGACCCGTCGCCTGTTGGAAATACTGGGTCAGCTCAGGGAGGCTTTTCCGGATCTTCAGCGGGTTTCCAGCTACTGTCTGCCCCGCAACCTCGCGAAAAAGACCGTAGAAGAACTGGCTCAACTGAAGGATGCAGGCCTTGAAATTCTCTATGTCGGTATGGAATCCGGCGATGATGAAATCCTGCGCCGGGTCAACAAGGGCGAAACCTGGGAATCCACCCGCTCGGCACTGCTGAAAATCCGTGAGGCGGGTCTTACGAGCTCTGTCATGGTGCTGAATGGGCTGGGCGGAGAAAACCTTTCGCGCCAGCACGCGATCAATACCGCAACGCTCTGCAACGAGACACAGCCGGATTATCTTTCCACCCTCGTGGTCAGTTTCCCACAGGGAGAAGAACGTTTCCGGGAGGGCTTCGGAGACGATTTCGTGCCGCTGTCCCAAAAAGGGCTCTTTGAAGAGATACGCCTCTTCCTGGAGCATCTTGAGCTGGATAAGACCATCTTCCGCAGTGATCACGCTTCAAATTACCTCGTGCTGAAAGGCACGCTGGGCCGTGACAAGCAGAAAATGCTGGACCAGGTAAACCTCGCCATTACCAACCCCGGTGCAGCACCGTTGCGCGCGGAGTGGATGCGCGGGTTGTAATTCAGATGGCCGGGAGCCACCGTTATGAGCATGAATCCGGATAATCTTGCAAAGCAGGTGGAGGAAACCGTGAAGAAGGTCGGGAATCCACCCATTGATCAGTGGGACCCCGAGCTTTCCGGGGATATGGATCTTCGCATCAGCCGCGATGGTCAGTGGATCTTCAAAGGCGAGCCGCTGGCTCGAGAAGCGATTGTACGTCTGTTTTCCACCATTCTCCGCCGGGAAAGCGACGGCGAATACTACCTGGTGACGCCCGTTGAAAAGTGGCGCATCCAAGTCGAGGATGCGCCGTTGCTCGCCCATTCCCTGACCGTGACTGGAGAGAGCGACCGTCAGGTCATTTCCCTGACCACCAATGTCGGCGAAACCCTCGAGATTGGCCAGGACCATCCACTGGAAGTGACTACCTATCCGGGCTCCGATGAGCCAAGACCCGTGGTAAAGGTTCGCCATGGGGTCGAAGCGCGACTGGTAACCGCAGCCTATTACGACCTGGCGGAGCATGTTGTGGAACGGAATGAAGACGGACACCCGGTTCTTGGGGTATTCAGCCACGGAATTTTCTGCAAAATCGGGCAGGGTGGTTGAAAACCCGTACCACGGCCCCAGAATTACGGTAGAAAACGCATTAGCTCAGTTGTTAAACTGTGTTTTCATACTTGTTATGAGCCTGGCTCTCTAACGAGGCCCGGTGGTCGTTAGTCCCTCTGTTCAGTCTGGCTGTTCACGATCACTTTCGATTGCCTAAATCAATTAAACAGTCATTGCGGACACGCAAGGAGATCACATGGCCCAACCTCGTGTTGTCACCATCCATTACACGCTCACCAACGATCAGGGAGAGCAGCTTGATTCCTCCCGTGTAGAAGGTCGTGAGCCTCTGTCTTACCTGGAAGGTGCACAGAACATTATCGGTGGACTGGAAAGTGCACTGAACGAAAAGAACGCAGGCGATCAGGTTAAGGTTTCTGTAGAACCTGCTGAAGGCTACGGCGAAGTTAACGAAGAGCTGATCCAGCCGGTTCCGCGTTCTGCATTTGAAGGCGTCGATACCATCGAGCCGGGCATGCAGTTCCAGGCGCAGACCCCGGGCGGCCCCCAGGTCGTTCGTGTGGTAGAAGTTGGCGACGAAACCGTCACCATCGACGCCAACCATCCGCTCGCTGGCCAGACTCTGCACTTCGACGTAGAAGTGGTAGAAGCTCGCGACGCGACTGACGAAGAGCAAGAGCACGGCCACGCTCACTAAGCTTTTCTGAAGCGCAACGAAAAACGGTTCCCTCGGGAGCCGTTTTTTTATGCCAAAAAAAACGGCCCGCGAGGGGCCGTTTTCTACCGGAATCCGGACTTACATGTTCGGATAATTCGGGCCACCGCCCCCTTCCGGAGTTACCCAGTTAATGTTCTGTGCAGGATCCTTGATGTCGCAGGTCTTGCAGTGAACACAGTTCTGGGCGTTGATCTGGAAGCGCTTTCCGCCGCCATCGTCTTTCTCGACAACTTCATAAACACCAGCCGGGCAGTAGCGCTGCGCAGGCTCATCGTATTTCGGCAGGTTGTCGCGGATCGGAAGTTCCGGATCGGTCAGTTTAAGGTGAACCGGCTGATCTTCCTCGTGGTTGGTGTTTGAAATGAACACCGAGGACAGACGATCGAAGGTCAGGGTGTTATCCGGCTTGGGATAGGTCACCTTCTTGCACTCGGCTGCCGGCTTCATGGTGGCATAATCCGGAGTGGTATCGTGGAAGGTAATCGGCAGGCTGCCGCGCAGGATGTTCTGCTCAAAGTAGGCGATGGCGCCACCGACTATATTGCCGAACTTGTGCATCGCCGGGCCGAAGTTACGCTCTGCGTATAGCTCCTTGAACAGCCAGCTGTCTTCAAATTTCTTCTGGAAGCTGCTGATCTCTTCGCCGCTCTTGCCGTCCTTCAGCGCTTCGAAAACTGCCTCGGCGCCCAACATGCCGGACTTCATGGCGGTGTGGGAGCCCTTGATCTTGGAACCGTTCAGCGTGCCCGCATCACAGCCCAGCAGGAGACCACCCGGGAAGCTCATCTTGGGCAGAGCGTTGTAGCCACCCTTGGTAATTGCACGGGCGCCGTAGGAAACGCGCTTGCCGCCTTCCAGGTGTTTCTTGATTTCCGGATGCAGCTTCAGCCGCTGAAATTCCTCAAACGGGCTCAGATGCGGGTTGCTGTAAGACAGATCGGTGATCAAGCCCACATATACCTGGCCATTCTCGAGGTGATACAGGAAAGAGCCACCGGTGGAGCCAGTTTCTTTCAGGGGCCAGCCGGTGGTATGAACTACGAGGCCCGGCTCGTGTTTGGCCGGATCAATATCCCACAGTTCCTTGATACCGATACCGTAGTGCTGCGGGTCTTTGCCTTCATCAAGCTTGAACTCGTTGATCAGGCGCTTGCCCAGGTGACCGCGGCAGCCCTCGGTGAACAGCGTGTACTTCGCGCGCAGTTCCATGCCTGGCATGTAGCCGTCTTTTTCGGAACCGTCGCGGGCCACGCCCATATCGCCGGTAATGATCCCTTTTACCTGACCGTCTTCAATAATGGTTTCGGACGCGGCAAAGCCGGGATACACCTCAACGCCAAGCTGTTCGGCCTGTTCGGCAAGCCAGCGGCACAGGTTGCCCAGGCTGATAATGTAGTTGCCATGGTTGTGCATGTTCTTGGGCACAAACGCATTCGGGATCTTGGTGGCGCTGTCCTGGTTCTTCAGCAGGAAAATGTCGTCACGGGTAACCGGTGTATTGAGCGGAGCACCTTTCTCTTTCCAGTCCGGGAAGAGTTCGTTGAGGGCAGTGGGCTCGAATACGGTACCGGCCAGAATGTGGGCGCCGATCTCAGAACCTTTCTCTACAACGCATACGGTGAGTTCCTCGCCAGCTTCCTGTGCCAGTTGCATGACACGGCACGCTGCCGACAGGCCCGCCGGGCCGCCGCCGACGATCAGAACATCAAATTCCATCGATTCGCGTTCCACGTTGGTCTCCTCAAACATCTTTAATGGATATTATGTGCCCGCAGGCCAATTATTCTGGGCCGCCATCATACCGGTAAAAGTGCCTATAGACGACTGCCCCAAGCCGTTTGTCCCGACTTGCATAACCAAAAGGATACCGTATTTGAAGAATCAAACAAACGTTTGTTTGAAATTCGCCCTGTCCTTTGGCATTGTAAGAGCACACTGAAACATGGTGTGTTTTGAGTCGAAATCTAGTATCGTCTCATTGCCGTCCCCGGTCAATACCGGGGAATTGGCTGAAAGTTCAGTCCTGGCGCGTCGTTTGAGGCTATTGATTCTGCCGTGTGTTGCCTCCATCATTAGTGCGCATTGAATTTCGGCAGGCTCTGCGCGAGGACTGCAAGTCATAAACCCATCGTAGAAGAACGAGGAATCTATGAAGGTTCTGGTCGCTGTAAAACGAGTAATCGACTACAACGTAAAGGTGCGCGTCAAGCCGGACAACACCGGTGTTGACCTCGCCAACGTCAAGATGGCAATGAACCCGTTCTGCGAAATCGCGGTAGAAGAAGCCGTTCGCCTGAAAGAGAAGGGTGTTGCCAGTGAAATCGTGGTGGTATCCATTGGCCCGAAAGCCTCCCAGGAGCAGATCCGTACTGCGCTGGCGCTGGGTGCTGACCGTGGTATCCACGTCGAAACGGACGAGGAGGTTCAGTCTCTCGAAGCGGCCAAGCTGCTCAAGGCTGTTGTTGAGAAAGAAGAGCCGAAGCTGGTCATTCTTGGCAAGCAGTCCATCGATTCCGATAACAACCAGACTGGCCAGATGCTGGCCGCGCTGACCGGCATGGGTCAGGGTACTTTCGCTTCCGAAGTGGTTGTTGAGGGCGACAAGGTTAACGTAACCCGCGAGGTAGACGGTGGTCTCATGACCGTTGCTCTGAACCTGCCTGCGGTTGTCACTACCGACCTGCGTCTGAACGAGCCGCGCTACGCTTCTCTGCCGAACATCATGAAGGCGAAGAAGAAGCCGCTGGACAACATGAGCCCGGCCGATCTGGGTGTCGACATCGCTCCGCGCCTTTCCACCCTGAAGGTTGAAGCGCCTGCTTCCCGTCAGGCGGGTGTGAAAGTGGCCGACGTTGCCGAGCTGGTCGATAAACTGAAGAACGAAGCGAAGGTGATCTAAATGAGCATCCTTGTAATTGCTGAACATGACAACAGCAGCCTGAAACAGGCTACCCTGAATGTTGTAGCGGCTGCCAAGGCCATCGGCGGAGACATCGACGTACTGGTTGCCGGTGAGAACTGTGGTGCCGTTGCTGAAGCAGCTGCCAAGGCCGAAGGCGTTAGCAAGGTACTGGTTGCCGATAACGCCGCTTATGGTCACTTCCTGGGCGAAAACCTGGGTGAGCTGGTTGCCGAAGTAGGCAAGGGCTACAGCCATATTCTCGCCGCCGCTGGCACCGTGGGCAAAGACTTCATGCCGCGCGTTGCTGCGCTGCTGGACGTTGCCCAGGTTTCCGACATCATGCGCGTGGAGTCCGAAGACACCTTCGTTCGCCCGATCTACGCTGGTAACGCCATTGCCACTGTAAAATCCAGTGACAGCATCAAAGTCGTTACTGTTCGTCCGACTGCGTTCGACCCGGTTGCTGCTGAAGGTGGCTCCGCTGCCGTTGAACAGCTGGACGTTGTAAAAGACGCTGGCCTGTCCCAGTTCGTTAGCGAAGAGCTGGCCAAGTCCGACCGCCCTGATCTGGCAAGCGCCGGTATCGTGGTTTCCGGTGGTCGCGGCATGCAGAACGGTGACAATTTCAAGATGCTGGAGCAGGTAGCCGATCTGATGGGTGCTGCGGTTGGCGCATCCCGTGCTGCTGTCGATGCCGGTTTCGTGCCGAACGACATGCAGGTTGGCCAGACCGGTAAGATTGTTGCTCCGCAGCTGTACATCGCTGTGGGTATTTCCGGTGCCATCCAGCATCTGGCCGGTATGTCCGATTCCAAGGTGATCGTTGCGATCAACAAGGATGAAGAAGCACCGATCTTCCAGGTTGCTGATTATGGTCTGGTAGCGGACCTGTTCGAAGCCGTTCCGCAGCTTGAAGAAGAGCTGAAGAAAGTTCTGTAACTTTCTGCCTGGCTTGAGAAAAGGCACCTTCGGGTGCCTTTTTCTTTTGGGTGAAGCCAGAATACCTGCCATGATATCTGACCCCCACGGTTGAACCGGATATACAAACCATGACCACAATGCCGTTTGATGCCTTAGCCTGCCCACTGGACGGCTGCCCACTGGCGCCCAGCGAAAAGACCTGGCGTTGCGAGAACGGACACAGCTTCGACGTTGCCCGGCAGGGCTACGTGCATCTGTTACCCGTTCAAAAGAAACGTTCCCTGGACCCGGGTGATAGCAAGGAAATGGTCGCAGCCAGACAACGGTTTCTGAATGCAGGGTTCTACACAAAGATCGCCGAGGCTGTGAGCAATCAGGTATTGCAGTGGCTCCCGAGCGAGGGCACTGGATCGATTCTGGACGCAGGCTCTGGTGAAGGTTATTACCTTCGACACCTCGCGAGCTTGGCTGGCGCCAGAGATATCTCCATGATCGGCGTCGACATCTCCAAGTGGGCGGTTCTGGCCGCGGCCAAACAGGACAAACAGACCCGGTGGGTGGTTGGCAGCAATGCCAACCTGCCAATACTGCCAGAATCCCTGGATCTCGTGCTTTGCCTGTTCGGTTTTCCGGTTTACAGCGAGTTCGCCAGAGTGCTCAAGACTGGCGGGAAGGTGATGCAGGTGGATGCCGGTGCAGACCATCTTCGGGAACTGCGTGAAATCATTTATCCCGAACTGAAACCACCCGCAGACACTGAGATAGTTGATCCCGAGGGCTTCCGGACCCTGGATTCGACCGTGCTAAGGTTCCCGTTGAGTCTTCCGGACCAGGACAGCATCGCCGATCTCCTGGCCATGACACCCCATCTTTATCGGGCCAACTCGGAGGGCCTTGAGAAGGCTGCTTCGCTCGAATCACTGGTGGTGACAGTCGACGTGGTTCTGAAATGCCTGGAAAGGCGTTAACCCCCGAATTTCATTGACCGTCGTCGGAACCCTGAGCCTTGCCGCTCTTGCGGGAGGCGAGCCGCCTTTCTGCTTTCCCGATGATCAGGGTATCGGCGAGGATGTGCAGGGCCTTGTTGGTTGTGCGCACGGTCTTGTAGATCTGTTGACTCTTCTGGTCATGGGTGGCCCGAGCTTTGCGGGCAGTCTGCCGGAACTCTTCATCCTTCGAGAACAGATCAATCAGCCCGAAAGTCGTGTTCGAGATTGCTTTGTGCAGCTTTTCTACGGCGCTCGCGCCACCCGAAACCGAGTCCTCCAGCAACCGCGCCCGGTTCCGGACCTCGAGAAGATCCATTCTGCTTTTCTGGATGGCACTGTGCGCCGACACACGGTGGGAATTGAGAATCCGTGCTTCACGGCGACAGAGCAGCAGCTGCCAGTAGGCGATGCAGAATCCGCAAAAGGCCAGTAGCAGCAACAATACGATTGCGGCCAGGTTCATGATGGGGCCCTCCATTCACACATTGCGATCATCGATACTCAATCTGCATATCCACGTCGATTTCGCGCTCTGTCATCTCTTCCTCAAGTTCTTTCATCACTTCCTGGTACACCATTTTGCGAACCATCACGGGGAGTTTGTCGGCAAGCACTCGGGCAGAGCGTGACTCCCGCTTGGCCAGGGCAATCGGATCCAGTACCCGAAGCGTAATAACCAGCTCCGGTTCCTGCTCGGAATCTGCGATATCGTCGTTCTCCATCATTCGGGCGATCACTTTGCGCTGTTCAAGAACCTGCCAGCAGACAAAGCCGCTGAACAGGACAAGCAGGATGCTCAAGACTGTTAAAAAGGTGATCAATTCGAACCTCCGGAAATCGTTTTCTTGCTCTGCCTGCCAGTGTGCCCCAAGCAGTATGACAAACGATTGGCCGTGAAGACGGATTTACCGGTGTTGCCGGGAAAGTAGAACGAGCGCTCAAAACTGTTAACATTGGTTGCAGTTGTTCAATGAGCTACGCAGAATCAACGGGTTAAGGCCGACTATTCATACCAACAGAGGATTGTTCATGGTTTGGTTCAAGGCGTTTGCAAGTGGTTTTCTCGCAACCCTGGTGTTTCATCAGGGCCTGTTCGCACTGTTCTGGCTTGGGGGCATCGTGCCCGCAGCGCCCTTCAACCTGTCACCGGTGCCGCCGCTGGGTGTGCCCCAGGTTGTGTCACTGGCGTTCTTTGGTGGCCTTTGGGGAATGTTGTTGTGGCTGATTCTTGGGCGCCTGGCAGGGGTGAAGTTCTGGCTGGGGCATGTCATTGTAGGGGCTGTAGGTCCCACAGCAGTCGCCATGCTGGTTGTATTCCCCCTGAAAGGGCTAGATGTCTCGGCCCAGACCTGGGTGGGCGGCTTGCTCCTCAACGGTTTCTGGGGCCTGGGTGTTGCCGTATTCATGCGTCTGATGGGCGAGAAAGCGGTTGCCGGGCTCCGCTGAAATACCATTGATTCGTTATCAATTTCTGTTGTCATCACTGTTTACTAAGGAAGAGCAATGACCAAATCCGCAGAAACAGCCCATGATCTGGTGGTGTTCGGTGCCACCAGCTTCGTCGGCCAGATTCTTACCCGTTACTTGCTCGAGACCTACGGTGTAGGCCAATCGGTAAAATGGGCGATTGCCGGACGCTCCGAGAGCAAGCTCAACACGCTGAAGAGCAGCCTTGGCGACAAAGCCAGGGATCTGCCGGTGATTCTTGCCGATGCCGCCGACGACGCAGCCCTCAAGTCCATGTGTGAGCAGACCCGCGTGATTATATCCACGGTCGGCCCTTATGCGCTTTACGGCGAGCCGCTGGTCAAGGCTTGCGTACAGACTGGTACGGACTATTGCGATCTCACCGGCGAAGTTCAATGGATTCGCAAGATGGTGGAGCGTTACGAGGCGGAGGCGAAAACCTCCGGAGCGCGAATTGTCCACTGTTGCGGTTTCGACTCGATTCCTTCTGACATGGGCGTCTGGTTCCTGCAGAATCAGGCGGAGCAGACGTTCGGAATGCCGTGCCAGGATGTCCGCATGCGGGTCAAGACCGCCAAGGGCGAGTTCTCCGGCGGTACGGTTGCCTCCATGATGAATGTGGCGAAGGAAGCGGCGGCGGATCCGAAGCTGCGCAAGGAGCTGGCCAACCCGTTTTCCATCTGTCCGCCGGAACATCGCTCCAAGACCCGGCAGCCCAGCCTCAAGGGCGCCGAGTTTGATAAGACGTTCAACGCCTGGCTTGCTCCCTTCGTGATGGGTGCCATCAATACACGGGTGGTGCATCGCTCCAATGCCATGCAGAACGCGCGGTACGGCAAGGAATTCACCTACGATGAAGCCATGATGACCGGTCGTGGCACCAAGGGCCGGCTGGCTGCTTATGCGATCACCGGCGGCCTGGCGGCGTTCTTTACCGCCTCGGCGATCAAACCGACTCGCTGGCTGGTGGAGAAGTTTGTCCCTCAGCCGGGCGAAGGCCCAAGCCCCGAAGCCCAGAAAGCGGGGTTTTATGATCTGCGCTTTGTTGGTCGCACCGAGGACGGCAAGACCATCATCACCAAAGTGACCGGCGATCAGGATCCGGGCTACGGTTCCACCGGCAAGATGTTGGGCGAAGCGGGCATGTGCCTGGCGTTCGATATTCCGGCGGATCAGCCGGGTGGGTTCTGGACACCGTCTTCTCTGCTGGATGGCAAGCTGATGGACAGGCTTACCAGCAAGGCGGGGCTGACGTTTGAGGTTCTCGAAACCCGCTAACCACTCAGGTAGATCACACGGTCGGTGCCCGGAAGGGCATCCGACCCGTGGGCGAGACTGACCACGGTTTTCCCTTCCAGAAGCGATTCCATCCGTTTTGCTATCCTCGACCGGGTCTCGGCATCCAGGCCAGTGAACGGCTCATCCAGTATGACCAGGGGAGCTGGGTTCAGTAACACCCGTGCCAGCGCCACTCGTCGAGCCTCGCCACCTGAGAGCCTGCTTCCGGCGCTGCCCAGCCAGGTATCGAGTTGGTCCGGTTCGGTAGCGAAGCGCTCAGCCAGTTCCATCTGCTCCAGCATGCTCCAGAGTTCCGTGTCCGAAGCCTCCGGAGATCCCAGTAACAGGTTGGCCCGCAACGTGTCTTCAAACAGCACGGTTTTCTGGGTCAGGTAAACGCACTCCCTCCTCGCCAGATTGCCCTGGGCGGTGGGCAGCAGGCCGGCGAGCACATCCGCCAGAGAGGATTTGCCGCTGCCCGAATGCCCGAGAATGCCGATGTGCTCTCCATCCTCAATCCCAAGGTTGAAGTGTGTGAATAAAGGCGCGTAACCCTCATGTTTTACGGCAATATCTTCCGCCAGAAGGGCTTTCTGCGGCGGCAGTTCTGAGGCGCTGGCCGCGGCGTTCTGGTCATCCTCCCGGCAATCCCGGTTCAACCGCGCCGCAGACGCAACGGTAGCACCGAGCTTGTCAAAGGCATCCGGCAGCATGGCGTAGACCTCGGCCAGGCCGAGCAGGGCAACGGGCAGTAACACCAACACCGGACCGGACACCGAACCTGACTGGAACAGGGCAAAGCCTGCCCAAAGGGCCAGAACGGCAGAAAGATTGACGAACAAATGGGAGCCAGCCAGATGCCAGCCTACCCGGGTATCGGCCCTGGCTTGCTCGGCAGTTACCTGATGGGCCTGGCGCATGAGCCAGGCCGCATGTTTGCCGGTGCGCCCGGCCGCGGTCAGCTCGGGGAAACCCTCGATGTGCTCGATCACCGCCGTTCGAAGGTCTTCCTGCCGGTCGCTTTGCCGGGCCGCCAGGCGCCAGGTTCTCAGATAAACCCCTGCGGTGGCGATTACCAGGGCAACGACCAGCAACAGTCCCACCAGCAATGCCGTGCCGATATCAAAGAGCACGGCAGCCAGAACCATCACCAGCAGAGTAACCAGGCCCGCAAGGGCGGTGGGTGCGATCAGGCGCAGGTAGAGGGTGTCCAGGGCATCCACATCGGTGGTGAGCCTGGATAGCCACTGGGCGCCACTCAGCTCGCCACGGCGAACGCGATTGGCGCGGGACAAACGTTTGAACAAAGCGACACGAATGTCTGTGAGCAACCTCAGAACGGTATCGTGGTTGTAGACCCGCTCCAGATACCGGAACACCGTGCGGGAAACGGCAAAAAACCGGATCGCGCCGCCGGGTACGTAAAGATTTATGGTCGCCGCCACGCCTGCCGCCAACAGAAGGCCAACCAGCGCAGTTTCAGCAATAAACCATCCGGATACCGCCAACAGACCTATGCCGGAGAGCAGGGTAGCCAAAATCAGGAAACCGCCCACAACCAGGCGCCCCGGGCGTTTGAAGATCAGGTCCAGCCAGGGCTTCAGTTCACGCATCGCGCACCTCCCCGTCGGAGACCAGCAATACACGATTGGCAAGAGTCAGCA
Source organism: Marinobacter flavimaris (assembly GCF_045057155.1). Classification (NCBI taxonomy): domain Bacteria; kingdom Pseudomonadati; phylum Pseudomonadota; class Gammaproteobacteria; order Pseudomonadales; family Marinobacteraceae; genus Marinobacter; species Marinobacter flavimaris. The sequence continues at coordinate 1,428,154 of NZ_CP171359.1, read as the reverse complement.
GGGCCTGGTGGTGGGTGGAGAAAATCAGGGTTTTGCCGGCCACCGCCAGTTTATGCAGAGCCTCCAGCACAAACACTTCACTGTCGCTGTCCAGGCCGGCAGTGGGTTCATCGAGCAGAATCAGGTCGTAATCGGCCAGGAAAATACGCGCCAGACTCAGCCTTCTTGCCTGGCCGCCGGAAAGCCCCTGGCCCTCCTCGGATACCGGGCTGTAAATACTTTGCTGGCGACTGTCGAGCAGGGACCCGAGGCCCACATTGCGCAGGGCGGTCTCGATGGCGATATCAGAGGCATCCGGAGTGGTCAGTCTGAGATTGTCAGCCCAGGTGCCCTGAACCAGAAAACCTTTCTGGCCCAGCCAGCCAAACCGGAAGCTGCCCGGTGCCTGGCCGAACAGGTGGATATCACCGGTATCCGGTGCCAGAAATCCTGCCAAGAGATGGAGCAGGGTGGACTTCCCGCCGCCGGAGGGGCCTGTCAGGGCAACCACTTCGCCTTTGCGGATGGTCAGCGTGAGATCACTCAACACCTTCTGACCCGACCGAAAGCTCTTGCTGACGGAACGCAGCTCGATCCAGTCTTCCGCGCCCTCCACAGACACGGTTTCACTCGCGCTCTGAAGGTTCACCGGGGATGCCAGCCGCTCAAGAATTTCGGTACCAGCACCCATCGCTGCGGCACGATCATGATAATGCTGGGAAAGGGTACGCAGCGGCTGGAAAAACTCCGGGGCCAGTAAAAGAATCAGCAGCCCGGAAAACAGGGTCAGATCTTCGGAAGGCCCGTAGGTGATGTAGCCCAGCAGACCAAACCCGATGTAGATGGCGATAACGGCGATGGCCACCGACGCAAAAAACTCCAGAACCGCCGAAGACAGAAACGCGACCCGGAGCGTTTTCATGGTGATGCGTCGGTAATGATCCGAGCGCTTGCGAATCAGCTCGGCTGCCCCCTCGGTCTGCCCGAAGAGCTGCAGCGTAGTCAGGCCGCGTACCTTGTCCAGGAACTGGCCGGATAGTCGGCTGATGGTTTCAAAATGCTGCTGGTTCAGTTTCTCCGCACCCATACCCACCAGCGCCATGAACAGGGGAATCAGCGGTGCAGACAGCAGCAGGAAGATGCCGGCCAGCCAATCCAGCCAGAACACCAGGGCGAGGATCAGCAGTGGCACAATCATCGACAGGGTCATCTGCGGTAGAAAACGGGCGAAGTAGCCATGCAGAGCTTCCACGTGATCTATCCATTCGCGGGCAAGCGCGCCAGCCGAAGACTGGCCCAGTTCAACAGGGCCGGTGACCTGCCAGTGCTTGTGGAGTTGCCGGCGGGCGTCACGGCGAACCTGTTCGCTGCATCGAGCGGCGAAGCGGGTCTGGTAGCCCTGGCCAAGTGCGCGCACAACGAGGGCGATAATCAGACCCATAAAAAGAGGAGTGAGGTCCGCAACCGGAACCTCGTCAATGATGCCCAGGTGGATAATCCGGGCAAGCAAAACCATCTGAATAATGGTGGCAATGCCGGCAACGGTGCCGGCAGCCACGGTACTTCGGATCCACAGGCGACTGCCACGGGCCAGATCCGCAAGCCATCCTTTGACGGCTTTCTGATCGGCGGCGGAGGTATTCTCTCCGCCCCCATTGGCCGATGGCTCCGCCACTTAGTGATATCCCTCGCCGGCGCGTACCTTGCCGCGGAAGACCCAATAGGTCCAGGCGGTGTAGACCAGCACAATCGGAATCACGAACAGCAGACCCAACAGGAGGAACAGCTGGGATTCATAGGCGGAGGCTGCCTCCCAGAGCGTGTATTCCGGCGGGACCACATAGGGCCAGCGGCTGACCACCAGGCCCAGATAGGTGGTGATGAACAGGCCCATGGTAGCCACGAACGGCATGCCGTCTTTGCGATCACGAACCGAACGGTAAATCTGGATAGCACAAAGCAGTGTCAGAACCGGCAGGACCCAGATAATGCTCAGGTTGGAGAACCAGCGCTCACGCACCATTTCATCCACGAAGGGCGTCCAGACGCCGATGATGCCAAAGACCACCAACACCGCGAGGAGCAAGGGCAGGGTGATCTTGTAGGCCCACTGCTGCAGATTCCCCTCGGTTTTCATGATCAGCCAGGTGGAACCCAGCAGGGCATAGCCGGCCAGCATACCCAGACCCGTGAGCACGGTGAACGGCGTCAGCCAGTCCAGCGCGCCGCCAACATAGACGCCATTGGCGGTTTCAAAGCCCTGGATATAGGCCCCGACCACGGCGCCCTGGGCAAAGGATGCAACTGTGGAGCCGCCGGCAAACGCCCAGTTCCAGAGATAACGTGACGTACGGGCCTTGAACCGGAACTCAAAGGCCACGCCCCGGAAAATTAGCCCGGCCAATAGCAGGAATACACCGATATAGAGTGCCGGCAGGAAGATGGAATACACCATGGGGAAGGCGGCCAGAAGACCGGCGCCACCGAGCACCAGCCAGGTTTCATTGCCGTCCCACACCGGGGCCACCGAATTCATCATGGTGTCGCGGGCTTCCTCGTTCGGAGCAAAGGGGAAGAGAATGCCCACGCCCAGGTCGAACCCGTCCATCAACACATACATGATGATGCCGAAGCCGATAATGAATGCCCAGATAAGAGGCAGATCAAACAGTTCCATAATCAGTGACCTCCCTGGTTGACGGGCTTGGCAGTACCAACAGTATCGCCAGAATTGTGGTCAATTTCGAAAGGCACGTGTGCAGCGGAGAACGGACGCTTGGGTCGATCTGCCTCGTGTTCGTCCTCATCACGGTCTTCAAGACCGACATACAACACACGCATGAGGTAGTAGACACCGGCAGAAAACACCAGAGCGTACACAACGATATAGCCGATGAGCGTGAACAGCGCCATGCCGCCGGTCAGCGACGGGGTCAGGGCCTCGGCCTGGGTCATCTGGCCATACACCAGCCAGGGCGCGCGGCCCACTTCGGTTACGAACCAGCCGGTGAGTACCGCAAAGAAGGGCGCAATGCTCATAAAACGCATCCCCTGCAGGAACCAGTTGGTGCGCCAGTACCTGCCGCCGGCACGCAGAACCAGGCCGGTTACCGCGAAGGCGATCATCAGCAGGCCAATACCTACCATGATCCGGAAGGACCAGAACACAATCGCCACCGGAGGCTGCTCTTCAACCGGCACTGCGCTCACACCCGGCACCTCTCCGTCCCATTCATGGGTCAGGATGAAGCTGGCCAGGCTGGGAATACCGATCTCGTACAGGTTCCGCTGGTTTTCCTGATCGGGAATGGCGAACAGCAGCAACGGCACATTGCGGGAGGTTTCCCAGTTACCTTCCATGGCCGCAACCTTGGTGGGCTGGTGCTCCAGGGTGTTCAGACCGTGGAAATCACCCAGCACCGCCTGAGCAGGAGCAATGAACAGCAAAAGCCACAGGCACATGGACAGCGCTTTCTTATTGGCCTCCACCTCGCGACCCCGCAGGAGATACCAGGCGCTCACGCCGGCCACCACGAAGCCGCCGGTCAGGAAGGACGCCAGCGCCATATGGCCAAAGCGGTAAGGGAAGGACGGGTTAAAGATCGCCTCGCTCCAGGAAGTCACATAGAACACGCCATCACGGAGTTCGGTGCCCGCGGGAGTCTGCATCCAGCTGTTGGCCGAGAGAATCCAGAAGGAGGAAATAAAGGTACCCGTCGCAACCATGATGGCGGCAAACAGGTGAACGCCAGCCGGCACCTTATCCCGGCCGAAGAGCAGCACCCCGAGGAACGCCGCCTCCAGGAAGAACGCCGTAACCACCTCATAACTCAGGATAGGGCCAAGGAAGTTGGCCGAGGCCTGCGCGAAATTGCTCCAGTTGGTTCCGAACTGGAACGACATCACGATGCCCGACACCACCCCCATACCAAACACCACGGCAAACACCTTGGTCCAGAAGGCAGAGAGCTTCACCCACACAGGATTCTCGGTTTTGAAGGCAAGGCCTTCGAGTACCGCGATGTAGGAAGCGAGGCCGATGGTAAACACCGGAAAAATGGCGTGAAATGACACCACGAACGCGAACTGGATTCGCGATAGGATGAGAGGATCAAGTTCCATGGGAACCCTCCGGTAACGATCACATCATAACAAACGGGCCCAGCGAACCCGTTCAGCCGCTGCCTTAGCTCTGATTGTTATATTGTTATTACCGGCAGATGGTTACTATGCTACTAAATAAGCTAGCAGTTTCGATAGGGCCGATTGTCGCACCCTTGATTTAAAACAATTATGGTGATGCCGATGAGCTTTTACGAAGACAGAATACTGCCTCACATCATAGACCGGGCTTGCTCAATGGGCCAGGTGATGAAACTTCGCAGCCAGGTAGTTCCCCACGCCAAAGGGGTGGTTCTGGAAGTGGGCATGGGCTCGGCCATCAACATGGAATTCTACAATGCCGAACACGTAGACATGGTGTACGGCCTGGAGCCCTCAGAAGGCATGCGCCGCAAGGCCCAGCCGAACCTCGCACGATCCCCCATCAAGGTAGAGTGGCTGGACCTGCCCGGAGAGAAAATCCCACTGGAAGACCACTCTGTCGACACCGTACTGCTCACCTTCACCCTGTGCACCATCCCCGACTGGCAGGCCGCGCTAAAGCAAATGTGGCGGGTACTGAAACCGGGCGGCGAACTCCTGTTCCTGGAACATGGCGAATCCCCCCACGATGGCACCCGCAAGTGGCAACACCGCATCACCCCAGGCTGGAAAAAGCTGGCCGGCGGCTGCCACCTGAATCGCCACATCGCCGACCTGATCCGACACGCCGGCTTCGAAATCCAGGAACTGGAAAATCTCTACATCCCCAAGGCGCCCAAAATCGCCGGATACATCTACAAGGGCAGGGCAACCAAGCCCACAGTAGCCAGCCCAGCAGCTTGAAGGCGAGGGCAGAATCCGAATTGCGTTACCCCACGCAGACTTATACAATTCTGCCCGTCAAAACCTCCCCCGAATGCTCCGGTGGTGAAATTGGTAGACACAAGAGACTTAAAATCTCTCGACCGTTAGGTCGTGCCGGTTCGATTCCGGCCCGGAGCACCATCAATTTCACTGCTAAGTGGTTCGATCATGTCTTCCGGAGTCGCCACCTTTTCATGTAGACGTTTTGAGAAAACGCCCTCCAGCGATTTGCTCCTACTGAAAAAAAAGAATACCCTCTAAATTCCTTTACGCGAATGCTCGATTTGTTGATTTGTCGAGTTGTGTCTGGTGTATATCCGGACCCCAAATTATTGTTGGCACTTAGGTGCGCTGGAGCCGCCTCAGTCTCCATGCGGAGCCTGAGTCGTCTCCAGCGCCCCTTTAAGGTAAAGGCTATATAAAAAGAAATGACAGCCGTGTCTTCTGGCCACCATCCGTTTGAGCAATTCAAGAAAGTCGAACTAGAGAGCTCTAGGCTTAACCTAGACCCTCACATCCTGTTTATCTGCGGTGGTGAAGTCGATGTAAAGCAAATGGACACCCTATCGTTACGCGAGCGGTTTTTTGAATCGTTCGATGAGCATGGCTATCCAACCTATCATGACTCCTGCATTAGAGCTGAGACCTTCAAGGATTACCATGAAACAGGTCAATATAAAGATCTTGCAGCTTTTGAAAACGATTTAGCACACATTGCGTCATTACTGGTAATTTTTCTTGAGAGTGCTGGCTCTATAGTTGAGTTGGGCCTTTTTTCAGCGAATGAAATGCTTCGCAAAAAGCTTTTGGTTGTCGTAAATCAAAAGCATCACAACAACGATTCTTTTATCAAGCTTGGCCCCCTAGCCACGCTCAGGAGAGCCAACAAAGATAGCGTTTGCGTATATCCTTGGGAACTCCACAATCCAGCCGGAATTAGCAAAGACGATTTGGGTTTCATATTTGAGGATGTGAACTCTGCACTGTCTAAGATTGATGCAACTATTAAATTTGACAAGGATGACCCTGGTCATATTTGCTTTTTAATTTACGAGGTAATAAGGATATACCGGGCACTTAGGATTGGGGAAATTCGAAAGCTGTTAAGTTTTCATGGAATAGAAATCGATAATGTCAGAATAAACAACTTTATTTATTTGTTAAGTATTTCTGAATATGTAAAGGAAGAAAATTTAGGGCGAGATACATTTTATGTTTGCGTGAAGTCTTTTAAAAAAATTAAGTATAAATCTAAAGATTTGTCCGATAGGTTTGATGACAATAGCATGTTTCTTGAGTCTTCTATTTTTTACTCGCGTGAAGAATCGGAAAAAAGACGGCATAGAATCATTGAAATGAATACTACGCCAGAGGGTGTCTAATATGTCATTTATAAATGAAGTGTCCAAGAATATTAGCATTCCATCTGGAGAGTTATCTCGTTACGCCAAAACCTGCCCGAGGCGTTACAAAGTTTATTATATTCGGAAACGGAACGGGAAGGGTTTAAGAGAGATTGCGCAGCCAGCAGCTCCTGTAAAGAAATTACAGAGAGAAGCTTTAGAAGTCCTGAAGCCGGTACTTCCTATTCATGACAGTGCTATGGCATACAGGGAGGGACGCTCTATAGTTGACAATGCCGATAGGCATAAATCGAACCCCTATATCCTGAAAATGGATTTTCGTAATTTTTTTCCTTCGATAAGGCCTGAAGATTTTATAAGTGTCTTAGAGAAGAATGTTGGCGAAGTTGACAGCACAGACCTTAATTTCTTTACTAATCTATTCTTCAGATCTGTGAATGAAAACTTAGGATATCGACTTAGTATTGGTGCTCCAAGTTCTCCTTTTATATCAAACTGTATTATGTTTGAATTCGATAGTGCGATGTCTAAAGAATGCGAACGGTTAAACGTCACTTATACACGCTATGCTGACGATTTGACGTTTTCTACCGCAAAAAAGGGTGAATTATTCGGGTTCCCTGACCTTGTAAGGGAGATTTTGATTACAACACCTTCTCCAGACTTAGAAGTCAATAACGAAAAAACCGTTTTCTCATCGAAGAAACACAACCGACATGTAACCGGTTTGGTCCTAACAAACGACGGAAATGTGTCTCTAGGTAGAACTAAAAAACGTGAGATTAGATCTTTGATATATCATTACAAGAATGGACACCTAGACAATGATCAAATAGAGAAGCTTATCGGAACCGTAGCATTCGCTAGACAAGTAGAGCCAGACTTCTGGAGACGCATCAAGCTTAAGTACGGCTTAGACGATAGCTTTTTTAAAATTAAGCCCTAGAAATTGGTAATGTCGGATACAGTTGTTGACAGAACTCCAAGGTAGCAGATGAGATTCACTGTTGAGTTTCTCCCAGGGATAAGCGGTAGCGGCGGGCAAGGCGTCGATTTTCGCCCTTTGTGACTTCCTGAACCTGAGTGGGTCGCGAAAGGCGGTCGAGCCAAGATTCCTTAGTCTTGTCGTGCCCGCCCTTGTCGTTTTTTTTGGAAGTGTAACTTCCCGCCTGAAAAACCTCGCTAACCATCACCGTGCTCCAGCATAAATACCTAAAGGCTTGTCTTTAGATGGGGCACCGAAATAGATCATGTGACAACTCAGGTATTCACCAGTTTCTTTAGACACTTTTGCCATTTCGCGGCTCTGAATAGGTGATCGACGTTCCCACTCCCGGCGTAAGCATTACCTCAATGTTTTCCTTACAAGGAGACAGAACGCCATGGCCGAAGTTGAAGCTATTGGTAAGCAAATCGCAGATTACGTGAACGATCCGGTCGAGAAAGCCAAACGGCTGATTGTCACGCCTGTTGGGCAGGCCAGGATGGTTGTCTGCACGCCATCACCCGGTCAGGGGCGGAGTCTGTCAACGTAGATGTCGCGTTTAAGTCATCAGCTCTTTAACAATTGGCCGCCTTTTCCGGGTTCAGAGTGACTGATTCCGGCAAGCTGAAGTTTCGGATATCACCAGACCAGCGACGCGGGTTCTCGGCTTTCGCCGCTTCGATAATCTGTTTTCGCTGGGCCAGGATCTGATCAGCTTCGCCCGTATGGCGTTGCTGAGGTGTTACGTAGTTCAAGGCGCTGTGTCGGTGCTCGGTGTTGTACCAGCGCACGAACGCCAGTACCCATTTGCGGGCCTCCTCGATCGTTCTGAAGCCGTTTACCGGGAACCCCGGGCGGAACTTCAGGGTTTTGAACAACGACTCCGAGTAGGCATTGTCGTTACTGACCCGGGGGCGACTGTTCGAGGGCGTAATACCCAGATCGTACAGTTTCTCCAAGAAGGTCGAGGCCTTCATGGGGCTGCCATTGTCGGAGTGCAGCACTAGAGGCTTGTCCTTCGTCGCCAGGTGTTCACGCCAGTAGGCCTTCTCGATGAACTCGCTGGCAAGCTCGCCGGTCTCACTGTGATAGACCTCGTGACCGACGATCTTGCGGCTGTATACGTCCAGCATCAGATACAGGTAGAACCAGGTGCCTTTTGCTGGCCCCGGCAGCCATGAGATATCCCACGACCACAGCTGGTTCGGTTCTGTGGCCTTGTGTGTAGTTGCCCTGCGCTTGCTCTGGGGCGCTTTTTGCCGACCTCTGGGGTGTACTTGATCCTTCTCCCGCAGAACCCGATAGAAGGTGGATTCCGAGGCCAGGTAGCGACCCTGATCCAGTTGATCCGCAACGATGAAGGCCGGCGGACAGCTTCGATATTCCTTCTGGTTGCACAGTGAGACCACGGCCTGACGCTCCGCCTCCGAGAGTTTATTGGTGGGTGCTGGTCTGGGCACCACCGGTCGTTGATCGGCGCTGACGGCCTTATCTGCCGTCCAGCGCTGATAAGTGCGTATACTCAGGTTCAGCAAGGCGCAGGCCTTGACCAGCCGGGCTCCGTTACCCTGAGCCTCTTGGATCAGGGTAACCGCCTGCTGGCGATCCGGGAGGCTGGTCATTCGTCCTCGTCTTTGGGGCCCCAGATCGCCTCGGCTTTTTTTGACAGCGTCAGCAGTGCAGCCGTTTCTGCCAGAGCTTTTTCCTTGCGTCGCAACTCGGCTTCGAGTTTTTTGACTCGTTTTTTCTCAGCCCTGGCCGCTTGCCGATTCTGCTTGGCCTGTTCATCCGACAGGGCATTGGCTCCCATGCAGGCGGCTTTCCAGGTTTCGATTTGTTCCGGGTAAAGGCCGTTCCTACGGCAATATTCACTAACTTCCGCCTCCGTCATCGGGGCGGTTTCCAGAACAATGCGGAACTTCTCTTCGCTACTCCACTTGTCTGGATGAGCTGAATTCGATGGCAAAACGGCACCTCGTCCTCTGGCGGCTTTACGCCAATTGTACAAGGTTGCGGTACTGATGCCTTCCTGGCTGGCCAACTCGGCAACAGTCAGACTGTGAGGTGGGGCCATCTTCTGGAGAATGGCTTCTTTACGTTCCGGTGAATAATGGGGCATGGTTGTCCTCTGAAATATTCAGGCGACAACTACGCTGACACATAGGGGGGGGCTTCTTCAGCGATTCCTGCCGGATAGGCGGCCTTCACACTATTTCTTGGACATAGCCTCCAGCATTTCATTAACCGCTTCCAGATGCTCCGGCTCGTTATGGCACATGCCCTGGAAGTTGGCACACACGTCCAGAAAGTCCTTCAGTTCCATTCTCGGCGCCATTTTCATCAGGCGTTTGGTGAGCCGCGTGGCTTTTGGCGGCTGGCTGGCCATGCGGCTTGCCATGGCGTTTGCGGCGTTCATCAGTTCGTCCACCGGTACTACCTCCAGCACAATGCCCAGCTCCTTTGCCTCTGTAGCATCGATCACCCGGCCGGTGAGCGTAAGCTCGAACGCGCGCTGGTAGCCGATCAAGCGCTGCATGAACCAGGCACCGCCGTCGCCCGGAATGATGCCGAGGTTGAGGAAGGTTTCGCCGAACTTTGCACTTTCCGAGGCAATGCGGATATCCGCCATGTTGGCCAGATCAAAGCCGGCACCAATGGCAGGTCCGTTCACGGCGGCGATGATGGGCACTTCCACATTCTGGAGAGCCAGAGGAATGCGCTGGATGCCTTTGCGGTAGCGGTCGGCGCATTCGGCCACGTCTCCGGCGAAATCGCCGCTGCGGTTGGCCATATCCCGGATGTTGCCGCCGGCGCTGAAGGCAGAGCCCGCGCCGGTGATCACCAGTACCGACACATCGTCGCACTGGTTCACCCATTCCGCGGTGGTCACGATGTCGTCGATCAGGTTTGAGCCTGTCAGCGCATTGCGCAGGTCGTGACGGTTCAGAGTAAGCGTGGCGACACGGTTTTCGAGGGTCAACAGGGCATCGGTGAGCTTGGGTACGGTGGTCATTATTGCGGTTCCTTGTTTTTGATCAGCGCGTATCTTCGCGCGCGGGAACCGGGTTAATCAACTGCCACCCGCGCTTTTCGGTACCGGCTTACTTCTGTCCAGCCATGCACCGCCAGGGCGGAGAATACAATAACACCACCTACCAGGCTGAGCTTTGGCGGTACTTCGCCGAGGAATAGCCAAACAAGGAAAGACCCGAACACGGTTTCCAGAAGCAGCATCAGGCTGACTTCCGCCGCCGGAATATAGCGGGGGCCAATCTGGATCAGGATGCACGCAGTGGGCAGGAACACCAGACAGAGCAGAGCGATAAAGAAGAAATCACGGGCCGAGGGCATCTGCGCACCACCAAGCAATGCCGCAACACCTGCCAACACCAGCGCGCCGAACATAAGCATCACGCTCATATCGCTGTCGGGTTTGGAGCGCGCTACGTTGAGGTTGGAGGCCAGGGCAGTGGCGGCAACCACGGCCATCAACAGACCCAGAGGGTCGCCCTTGCCGAATTCTCCCACGGCCATGAAGGTGGCGCCGGTGACGCACACCAGAATAACTACCCAGGTGCGAAGAGGCAGCGTTTCTTTCCATACCGCCCAGGCAATCACGGCCGCGATGACCGGCGCGGTGTTCAGGATGACCAGCACATTGCCGGCGGCTGTGTTCTTCATGCCAACCACGAACCCGAGGGTACTGATGGCAAAGGCACCGGCACAGAACAGGCCTTTACGGCCGCATTTTCGAATTTCAGGCACCAGCCGGGAACGGTATCGCGCCCAGCTGATCACAAAAAAACTGATCGCCAGTAACAGGCCGCGCCAGAACAGAAAGACCACAGGATCCACGGAGGTGATTTTCACCAGCAACGCATCGGGCACTATAAACAGCACGCCCAGAGCCGCGATGGTCAGTCCTTTGATTCTGGTCGTCTGCAACGTGGCTTCGCCTGTTCCGGTGTGGTGGTTCGGTTAATTTATGGGTTGTCCTGTTCCGGCAGCGGCTGGATGCTGTTGATGTCGCCGGTTGGTGTTGCTGGCTCGTCTTTTACGATTATGAAGACTGCTCCGCCGATAACCGCGATGGCGAAGATCGCTTTGAGGATCATCGATTTTGACATGTGTTATTCCTCTCTGCAGTTTTGGCCTCTTACAACACCCTATGGGCAGCAGAGGTCTATAACAACCGCAACGCATTGAAAACTGAGCATCCTACAAAAGTCGCTTCGACAGTATAGACGCAGTCAGCAATACTCTGGATAAGATTCCAGAATGCCCGGTGCAGCAACGATTCAAATGGAGTGTCCACATGACTGAACAAACACAAGAGCTGGTGCACAAGTACAGCGAAAATGGCATTACCACGCTTACACTGAACCAGCCGGAGAAGAAAAACAGCCTTTCCATGGCGATGCTTGAGGCCTTGTCTGAAGAGCTGGCGATCATCGCCTCCGATTCGGAAACGCGGGTTGTCGTCCTTGCGGCTCATGGCAGCGTGTTTTGTGCCGGCCATGACCTCCGGGAAGTGCGTGAGCAGTTTGATAGCCATGAATTCCAGCTGGCCCTGTTTAACCAGTGTAGCAAGGTGATGCAGCAGATCGTGAACCTGCCCCGGCCAGTCATTGCGCGGGTTGCGGGTGTTGCGACCGCCGCCGGCTGCCAGCTGGTGGCCAGCTGCGACCTGGCCGTGGCGGCCGATACCGCCCGGTTTGCGACGCCTGGCGTGAATATCGGGCTATTCTGTTCCACGCCGATGGTGGCGCTGTCCCGGAATGTGTCACGCAAGCACGCGATGGAAATGCTGCTGACCGGTGAGATGATTGGTGCCGTGAAAGCTGAACGCATCGGACTGGTCAATCAGATTGTTGATGAGCAGCACCTGGACGAAATGGTTTACAAGCTGGCGCGTACCATTGCCGACAAGTCTGGTCATACTCTGAAGATTGGTAAGGAAGCCTTCTACCGGCAACTGGAAATGCCGCTGGAGGACGCTTATGAGTACACCTCAGAGGTGATGGCAGACAACATGATGGCGAACGACGCCCAGGAAGGTATCTGCGCATTTCTGGAGAAGCGCAAGCCAGAGTGGCAGGACAGCTGAACCGGTTGCTGAGACATTGCCCGGCCTAATTTGCCGGGCAATTGTCCTTTCCGATGGCAAGCCGGTCGCCCGTTCCGATTCCATGTTCCAGGAAAAAGCCGGCGTTCATCTCCACGGCCTCGATGAATGGCACACCGGCCGGGTAGGTGGGGCAACCGGAGCCGCTGGCCGAGGGGCAGGGCACCATCTTGCGAATGCTGCCAATCTTGCCATCCTCGTTCAGGTAGGCGATGTCGAGGGGAATCAGGGTCTTGTACATCCAGAATCCGTGGCTGGCTGATCTCGGCTCGTGGTATTTAAACAGCATCCCGGCATCGGGAGCCATGGACGTACGGCCCATCAGTCCTTTCTGGCGTTGCTCGGAAGTGCTGGCAATCTCGAGTTGCACTGGCACCACGCCCGACGCAGACACAAAGCAGGCCTCGACAACCGGCAGGCCGTCCTGAGGTGCTGCAATGCCCGAGGAGCAGCCGTAGAGCAATAAGCTGGCTGCAAGGAGGGCCCAGACTTCCGCCCCCCGAACCGGGCTTGATGCGCAGGTCACGAGCGCAACCGGTAGCCGGTCTTGAAAATCCACCAGATGCCGACCATGCAGGCCGTGAGGAATACGAGGGTCATTCCCACACTGATGGCAATATGAACGTCAGACACGCCGTAAAACGCCCAACGGAAACCGCTGATCAGGTAAACCACCGGATTGAACAGGCTCACGGTCTGCCAGACCTCTGGCAGCATGTCGATTGAATAGAAGGTACCGCCAAGGAAAACCAGCGGTGTGACAATCATCATCGGCACGATCTGCAGTTTTTCGAATCCGTCGGCCCAGATGCCGATAATGAAACCGAACAGGCTGAAGGTCACCGAGGTAAGCACCAGGAAGGAGAGCATCCAGAAGGGGTGCAGTACGTCGTAGTCCACGAAGAACTTGGCGGTCGCCAGGATGATAAGCCCAAGAATGATGGACTTGGTGGCAGCAGCACCGACATAGCCCAGCACCACTTCCACATAGGAGACCGGGGCAGAGAGCACTTCATAAATCGTGCCCGAGAACTTGGGCATGTAGATGCCGAAGGAGGCGTTCGAAATACTTTGCATCAGCAGCGACAACATCACCAGGCCGGGGATGATGTAAGCGCCGTAGGCGATGTTGTCGATGTCGCCCATCCGCGAGCCAATCGCTGAGCCAAACACCACGAAATACAGGCAGGTGGATATAACCGGCGAGAGCACACTTTGCATCACAGTGCGCTTCATGCGGGCCATTTCAAAATTGTAGATTGCGCGGATACCGTACAGGTTCATGCATTTCTCCAGAATAGCCGGCAGTTTTACTCGTGCACCAGGCCGACAAAAATCTCTTCAAGGGAGCTTTCCCGGGTTTGAAGGTCTCGGTATTCGATACCGAGATCGCCAAGCGTGCGGAGCAATCGGGTTACCCCTGCCTGCTCTCGCTGGGAGTCGAAGGTGTATATCAGCTCGTAACCATCCTCTGACAGCTCTATCGGCTCCAGAGTCAGTTCACCGGGCACCTTGTCCAGTTTGTGCTGCAGCTGCAGTCGCAACTCTTTCTTGCCCAGCTTGGTCATCAACTGGGCCTTGTCCTCGACCAGAATGATCTCGCCACCGCGAATGACACCGATGCGATCCGCCATTTCCTCGGCTTCTTCGATGTAGTGGGTGGTGAGGATGATGGTCACGCCATGTTCCCGAAGTTTGCGCACCATTTCCCACATGTCCCGCCGCAGTTCAACGTCGACGCCCGCCGTGGGCTCATCCAGGAACAGTATCTGGGGCTCATGGGAGAGCGCCTTGGCAATCATCAGGCGGCGCTTCATGCCACCGGAGAGAGACATGATCCGGTTGTTGCGCTTGTCCCAGAGAGAAAGATCTTTCAGGACTTTCTCGATGTGCGCAGGTTTCGGCGCCTTGCCGAATAGCCCACGACTGAAGGAAACGGCATTCCAGACAGTTTCGAATGAATCGGTGTTGAGTTCCTGTGGCACCAGGCCGATGGTCTCGCGGGCCTTGCGGTAGTCTTTGACAATATCGTAACCGGCGGCCGTTACCTGTCCGGAGGAGGCATTGACGATACCGCAGATGATACTGATGAGCGTGGTCTTGCCAGCGCCATTGGGGCCGAGGAGGGCGAAGATCTCGCCACGGCGGATGTCCAGGTTAATGTCTTTCAAAGCCTGAAAACCGTCGCCATATACCTTGCTCAGGTGCTTAACGGAAATATCCGGCTGCACGGGCGTGTCCTGTGGTCAGAATGGGTCGAATTGAAGGCGCAGTATTTTCTCATGAGTAGCGCCAGTTTAGAAACCTTTGCCTCGGCCGGAGAAAACCCCATAATGCCGGCCGGGTTTGTTCGGGAAGCGGTTATGTTACGCGCGATTGCTGTTACAGGATTGATTCTGGCCGTGGTTGGTGCCGGTGTGTTCGGTTGGCGCCTGCTGGGAGACACTGGCAAAACGTCCGGCGGAGAAAGTCAGACCGTTCAGTGTGATCTGCTGGAAAGCGGTCCGTGCCAATGGTCAAATGGTTCCGGAGATTGGCAGGTTGCCCTCAACACCATGGGCGTGGGCGCTCAGGGCACCGAATACCAGCTAACCGTTGCCACGCCGGAGCGTCCGGAACGCTTTCTGGCTGTTCTCCGGGGCGAGTCCATGTACATGGGCGAGTACCCGGTGCCCCTCGGCAAACAGTCGGAAAACCAGTACTCCGCCCGTTTCACAGCGCCGTTCTGCACCGTGGATGGCAAAATGACCTGGCGCATTGATCTGCAACAGGGCCAGGAACCCATCGAAAACATCCCGGTTAAGCTGGTTTTCCAGGCCGAATAGCACCGGGACAGCTGAACCGACAACTGGTCGGCTGACAACGGTCCGGGATTGTGTAAAATCATCTCATCGCCATTTGCAGGGACAACGTGATGGATTACGGAGATAGCGTTCAGAAGGTTCTGCTCAGAAAAATCCGCAAAGCCGAACAGGATCTGATTCAGCTAAAGCTGGATTACTGCCGGTTTGTTTTCGGCCTGACTCATCGCGCGAAAGTGCTGGCCGGCGGCGTAACCTATGTGGTTCGTTCCGTGGATGTGGACAGCATGGCAAATACGGATGATGGCGGCTTCAGCCGGCCTGAAATAACCGGAACCCGAGTGGACGAACAGGATCATGCGGAACCCGTTGCCCTGGGTACCGACTGGGTACTTGAAACCGCAAACAAACAGGCTGCTAAATAAACGCGTTGGCAGTAATGGCGTCGTAAAGACTCGACGTGGGCGGTACGAAATGGTTGTATCGCCAGAACTCCGCACCTTCCAGACCCGCCCGGAAACAAGCCAGATAAACCGCACTGTCTGTTAATGTGCTGATCGCCTGCATCGCCTCCGGTTGACGCATCCCCGTTTTTCGATTGATGGTCTGGGCAACAATCCCGGCCAGTGCCTCGGAATGCCGACTGCCTTTGTCGCTCAGGGCGCACCCGGCACCGTACAGCCAAGCCGTGGCATAGGCTTTGACCGCATCGGGTGCGGTCGCTAGCGCCAGACCCTTTACACGGCAATCCCGTTCCTGGAGACCAGCCAGAATGTGCAATCGGGTGATGAGCTCAGCCCGGTCCGGAGCAGCTTCAGGAGTCGGCCTTCTGCTGGCAACCGGCCATTCGGAATTGTTTGAGGGCAGGTCGGTAGCCACCGTGTCCCTCGTTGCTGGCCAGATTTCCTGGCGACCGACTGCGATGGGTTCGGAACGCACCAGCGAGATAACCCGCACAGCCAACAGGACAAGCAGCGCCAGCAGCCCGACCTGAATGAAGAGAATCAACCCGTTAACCATCATCACCAGAACTCTGAATGTTGCAATAGGTGATCTGAGTGTAGCGGAATGTATCCTGGCAATACCGCCAACCGGTCGCCAATTACCAGTTTAGCGTTGGCCGAAATGACGGAACTGTGATGGGGATCGCAGTGCGGGTTAGCAGGTGGGCATGGTCTGCAAAGCCAGCTTGCGGCGAATATAGCGGCCGAGGATGTCTACGCCGATGTTAAGCATGGCCGTTATCAGGATCAGAACCATTGCCTGGTCGAACCGGATACTCTGTATCGCGCTATCAACGTAAAAGCCAAGGGTGTAGATGCCGAGAATACCAAGGATTGCAGTTTCTCTCATGATGATTTCCCAGCGATAAAATAGAAACGCCAGAAATGATCGGTAGATCCGGGGCACGAGTTCCCAGCTATAGCGATTAAAGCCTTTGGGAGCATCGGATCTCAAACGGATCGTGTTGGTTTGCCGGCCAATCAGGTGGCCTATGATGCCGCCATTGTGAAGGGCCAATGCAACCACTGCAGGAAGCATGGAAGGTCCCCAGAGTTGCAGGAGTATGTAGGCCAGGATGTACTCAGGGGTTGATCGGGCAATTACTAGAAAAATATGGCCGGAGGTTCGACGTATAGGGCCGCCAAAATGATTTGAGATCAGGGGGAACGCCAGCAGGGTGAGGATACCCGTGGCCACCAGCGCAATCTGAGTGAGAACCACAGTATTCCAGATGCCAGGCAGTGCCTGCTCGATCATCAGTTCATTCAGCCACGGTAAAAGGCCGGCCAGGCCCTCTCCATCCCTGAGTGGGCTGGGGACAATATCCTCGGTGAAAAACCGTTCAACATTACCCCAGACGATGGGCAAGCCATCGCCAAGGAAAAACGGCGCCCCCACGATATACACGGGTAACAGCTTGGGTCTTACCCAAAGGGGAATGGTTGCAATGAGCACGTAAAAGAGGATCAACATTGCGCCGGCGTCGGAGTACATCCCCTGGGAAAAAGACGTTTCCAGATAAAACCCCAGAGTTGGCAGGCCCACAAATCCGAGTATGGCGCTCGAACGCAGCCCGCATTCCAGGCGATAGGCGGTGTAGGTTCTCAGCTGGACCCAGCAATCAGGAATCCTGGTATACAGAAACGCCGCGATAGTTCCAGTTCCCGGTGGCAAGAGCCTGCCCGGCTCCGGGTCAGCTTCCTCGAGAATCTCGGAATAAACCTTGGCGAAGATGCCGGAATAAGGTATCGCGATCGCCAACACGCCCGTCAGGGGGTGGAAACCGAAAAACTGCAAAAAAATAAGAGCCCAAAAGAGCTCATGAATCGCCCTGATGAAAGCACAAAACACTCGCACCGGGAGGAATCGGTACACCAGAGCCAGAAAAAATCCGCAAACCCCGCCAACGGTCACCCCAACAAAGGCGAAGGCCACTGTTCGCAATAAGGCGGTAAGAAGACCTTCGCTGCTGAAAAAGTTCGGAGTGAGTACACCCAGGAAAAAGTTGCCCAGATCCCGCCAGGGATTGTTTGCGGTGATCGCAATATCGGCAAACAAGAGCCCCACAAGCGCAATAGCAAGAAAGATCAGGCTGGTGCGAACAGTCGGGTAGGAGAGCATCGCTCGACAGATCCTAATACAGCGACATGATGTCTGCGGCCGCCAATTGGTCAGTAGGCTCATCAAGGGCGACCTGCCCATTCTGTATGCCAACAATGCGGTTACAGTACTTCATCGCCATTTCCACGTCGTGAAGAGCGATAACACTGGTTTTGAAGCGATCTCGCAGCAATTGCATAACGTGATGCGCCATGGGGCCGTCCAGTGCGGAGATGGGTTCATCTGCCAATAAGACCGGGGCGTTGCGATAAAGGGCTCTGGCAATGGCCACCCTTTGACGCTGCCCGCCCGAGAGCGAAGCTGTGGGAATCCAGAGTTTTTCAGACATTCTCAATGCGTCCAGAAGCTCCAGGACCTGTTTTCTGTCCTGTTTGAATGGCCGCACAAGGGTAATGGTGTTGTACCAGGTGGCATGCTTGTCGAGCTGGCCCATGAACACGTTGTGAAACACAGGAAGGGCGTTTACCAGGCCAAGCTCCTGAGGCACAAGAGATGACTGGCCATCCACTCGCTGGTGAATAAGCCGGATAAGAGTGGATTTACCTGCACCACTCTTACCGACGAGGGCAACCTGATCTCCTTCCTTTACCTTGAGGGTGAGGGGCCCGAATACCCGCTCACCCCCAAAAGAGGCCGTCAGGCCTGAGAGATCAAAGCCTGCCATCAATCAATGATTCCGATTTCTTTCGCTACTTTGCGAATCGGCTCATAATCGTCGTTTGAAGCGGGAATAAAATCAGAACGCGGGAAGCTCTCAAGCAGCTCGGGATCATCAAGGGAGAGCAGGGCTTCGCGAACGCGATCGGTAAAGCCTTCGCCGTAGTTTTCATCCACGTCGCCACGGATGCTCCATTGGTAATTCGGGAACCCGGGTGTTTTCCAGATGACCTGCACGGCGTCGGTATCAATGTTTCCGTTTTCCAGTTCTTTTTCCCAGACCGCGAAGTTCATCGCGCCCACTTCGTAGGTGCCGGACTCGACCAGACGGAGGGTGCGAGTGTGGTTGCCGCTGTAGCCGACCCGAGAAAATACATCTTCAGGTGCTTCGCCAAACGTTTCGCGGATGTGGTACTCCGGAATCAATCGTCCCGACGTTGAGCCCTTTGATCCGAAGGTAAAGGTCTTACCACGTACGTCTTCTGGCAGGCTATCCTGACGATCCAGGCCGGTGCTCTCATGAGCAATAAAATAGACGTAGAAGGCCTGGTCTTCAGTCCCCTGTGCGATTGCCTGAGAACCGGGTACAAGTGATCTCGCCTGAACACCCGACAGGCCGCCGAACCACGCCAGCTGCACCTGGTTATTCCGGAAGGCGGAAACGGCAGCCGCATAGGATTTCACGGGGATGTACTTCACATCGGCATCCAGTTCCTCGGAAAGGTAGTCCGCAATGCCGCGAAAACGCTCGACGAGCTTGGTTTCATCTTCGTCCGGGATTGCCGTAAAAATGAACGTCTGCGCGGTCGCGGCGGCTGAAAAAAGAGAACAGAGACCAATAATCAGCAATTTCCGTATAAGATTGTGGGTCATGGTTTTTCCTTTTTGGAATGGATATTTACAGTGCAGAGATGAAGTGAACGACTCCAGCTTCAGAAGGATACCTTGATTTAGGTTAACTCTGAACAGCTATACGGTTTGCGGGTTTAATTGGCTCAGGGCCGAACGCTCCATTTTTCAGTAAGCTGGGTTCAATCAAAGACAATGCATCTGATAATGATCACGCCGGCGCAGCCGGGTTCGAAAGCAGGAAACCGGGCAACGGCGGAACGGTGGGAGACCTTGCTGGAAAGTGCCGGGCACTCGGTCGACGTGGTTACTGAATACCACGGGGAACCCTGCGATGCGTTTATAGCCCTGCATGCCTGGCGTAGTGTCGATGCCATACGGCATTTCCGCGAAATCTGGCCTGAAAAGCCGCTCATCGTGGCTCTCACCGGCACGGATATCTATTACCACCAGCACGAATACCCGGAAGACACCCGGTATTCCATGGGCGCGGCCGATGCGCTTATTGGTCTGCACGACTTGGTAGCGCACGACATACCCGCCGGCCTTGCCAGCAAATTGGTCACGCTATACCAATCGGCTGAGGGGCCGGAGGCCTTTCCGGCGCGGCAAGCGGATCTCACGAAGGAGAGTTTTGGCGCTTGTGTGATTGGTCATCTTCGGGACGAAAAGGATTCTCTGCGGGCGGCC
Organism: Marinobacter flavimaris; assembly: GCF_045057155.1. Classification (NCBI taxonomy): domain Bacteria; kingdom Pseudomonadati; phylum Pseudomonadota; class Gammaproteobacteria; order Pseudomonadales; family Marinobacteraceae; genus Marinobacter; species Marinobacter flavimaris. The sequence goes on along the minus strand of NZ_CP171359.1, from coordinate 1,408,111 downwards.
TATGCCGCGCGATTGCTTCCGAAGGATTCGAAGGTACAGGTTTTTTGCGCCGGCAAGGCCCACAACGACGCATGGCACAACAAAGCAGAGCGGGAAATGGCTGAAAACCCACGCTTCCAATGGCTCGGCGAGCTGGATAAAACCCGCACCCGGCAGTTGATGGCGAACAGCCAGTTAATGGTGATCAGCTCGGTAATGGAGGGTGGCGCAAACGTGGTCTCCGAAGCCTGCCGGGCTGGCTTGCCGGTGTTGGCATCCGACATTCCGGGCAATGTTGGTTTGCTGGGGCGTGACTATGCCGGATATTTTCCCGTTGGCGACGAACAGGCGCTGGCCGGTCTGCTGCAACACGCAGAGACCGAACCTGGGTTTCTCGAAAGCCTCAAAGCCCAGGTTGGTAATCTGGCCGAGCGTTTCCTGCCCGAAAAAGAACAGGCATCCCTGGAGCAGGCGCTACACCTTGCAATGCAGCGCTGCTCACAGGGACGTTAATCCCGCAGGGAAATAGGCTCGATGGGCCCCGATTCATCCTGGGCGGTAATTCGGCCGATGATGGCTGTGTGCGGATAGCCCAGGGCTTTCAGTTCCCGTACACACTCCTCTGCCTTGTCCGCCGCAACGCTTGCCAGCAGACCACCCGCCGTTTGAGGGTCAAAAATCAGGGGATATCGGGCATGATTTACCCATTTTTCCTGATCCCGGATACCCCGGCGCAAGCGGATGTTTGCTGGTTGCAGGGAACTGAGGATCCCTGCTGCCGCTGTTTCCTCCGCGCCCGGAAGGATCGGGATGGCAGAAAGGTCCAGTTCGGCATCCACACCCGAGGGCTTGGTCATTTCAACGAGATGCCCGAGGAGACCGAAGCCGGTAACGTCTGTACAGGCTTTTGATCCAAATTTCCTGAGGCAGTCTGCTGCCGCCTTATTGGACTGGACCATGGAGGCGAGGGCGGAATCGATCCACCGACCTTTGGCCGCCAGCTTTGCGTGAGCGGCAAACAGGGTGCCTGTACCGATGGGCTTGGTGAGAATCAGGGCATCGCCCGCTTTCAGGCCACCTTTGCTCATGACTTCTTCCGGGTCGATCAGGCCGTTGACTGCAAAGCCCAGGGCCAGTTCCTTGCCCTCGCCGGTGTGCCCGCCAACCAGCGCGCATCCTGCCTCGTTCAGCACTTCAACAGCACCAGACATCATCTGATAGACGACATCCTCAACCTTGGACTCGATGCCGTAAGGCACCGTGGCAACGGCCGTGGCACTCTGGGCTTCGGCGCCCATGGCAAAGACGTCACCGAGGCTATGATTGGCCGCCACCTTGCCAAAGATGTAGGGGTCGTCAATGAACGCACGGAAGAAATCCACGGTGTGAACCACGGCTTTGCCGGGCGGCACCGTCAAAACGGCGGCGTCGTCCGGGGCGTGAAGGCCGATCAGGATATCGTCCCGCTCGATGGGTTTCAGCTCTCCCAGGGCACGCGAAAGAACGGTGCTGCCCACCTTGGCGCCACAACCACCACAACGCATGGCAACCGCCGAAATGGCCTGGGAGGCTTCCTCGGCATTCTGTGCGGCAGCCGTATCCGGCAGTTTGGATTCTTCCTCCATTGGAGGCAGATCGTTGAACTTCTTCATAAAGCGGCGATCGATCCAGTCTTTCCAGCGCCAGACCCAGGCGCCGTCGAACTGCAAATCTCCCCGGGAGGCCACAGCGTACTTGTCCCCGGTGCTGATTAGCGCTAACCACTTCTTCTGCGGATGAAAATCCTTCGGATCCTTGCCGGTTGCAAGCCGCTTGAGGTTGTCGGCGAGGGGAGGGCCCTGTCTTACCGCAAATACCCCCGCTTTTTCTCGGGGGTGATTCAAGACGTTGGCAATATCGCCAGCAGCAAAAATGCTGTCGTCATTCTCCACTTGCAGGGTATCGCGTACTCTCAGGAACAGCCCATCGTCCAGCGCCAGGCCTGTGTCCTTGAGCCATTCCGGGCCACCAGCCCGGGTTACCCAGAGCACTTCGTCCGTTTGCAGGGTTTCGCCGGATTCGGTAATCAATAACCCTTCCTGAACCTTGCTGACTGGCGATCCCAGATGGACCTTCACACCACGATTCGACAAGGTTTTTCGGAAAACCTCACGCACCTTGGGGTTGTGGGTCGGTAGAATTTGGTCGGCGGCGTCGAAGAGGTGGAAATGCAGCTGACCGGGATCTTTACCACGCTGTTTCAGTTCATTCTTCAGTCGAAACTGCATGGCGAGGGTCAGCTCAACGCCACCGGCACCAGCGCCAACCACGGCAACCGCCAGCGGCCCGTCGTAATTCTCGATACGGGAGAGCAGTGCAAGCCAGCGGTTGTTGAAGCCGGTGATCGGCTTAACCGGAACCGCGTGGTCGGAAGCGCCTTCCACTTCATTGACCCTAGGAGACGAGCCAATATTGATTGACAGTATGTCGTAGGGCACATCCGGGCGACCGCGGCAGATAACCCGCTTCTGATCCCGGTCGATGCCCATGGCTTCGGCCCGGTAAAAGCGCGCACCAGCGTACTCCGCCAGGCGGCTCAGATCGATGTGGACATCGTCGTAGCTATAGTGGCCGGCCACGTAGCCCGGCAGCATGCCGGAATAGGGGGTGTGGGTGTCGCGGCAGATCAGGGTCAGGCGCACGCCGGGAACAGGGTTCATCGCGAACCGCTTGAGTACCCCGACGTGGCTATGCCCGCCGCCAATCAGGACAATGTCCCGTAAAACAGGCTGGTCAGGCGTTCGCATCAGCCGATTTTCTTGGCTTCAGCGCTGAATTGGCTGTATCCCTTGACGTTTGAGAAGGCCTTCAGCTTTTCCTGGTCTTCGGCAGACGGATTGGCGATCTGGTCGATGGAGGTAATGCCAGCGTCCTTCATCTTCTTGGCGGTGGCCGGGCCGATACCTTTAACCAGTGTCAGGTCACTCTTGTCGACCGGCTTTGCAGCCTTGGCAGTTGGTGCTTTCTTGGCTGAAGGCTTCTTCGCCGCAGGCTTGCTGGTCGCGCCTTTGGCTTTGGAAGCTGTTTTGGCGGTTTTCTTCGGCGCTGATTTCTTGGCTGCCGTGCTGGCCTCTTTACTCACTTCATCTGTGAGCTTCTTGACCTCTTCACCCGCTTCCTTGGAAGCCACGCCAAGACGCTCGAGAATGCTGCTCTGCAGTTCATGGAACTCTTCCAGGCGGCGCTCAAACTCTTCGTGGAAACGCTTCATCTCGCGGTCGCGAAGCTCGTCGATTTCCTTCAGCAGCTTGCGAACAGGCTCCTGAACCTGGTTCTGCAGGCTGTCGAACTGCTTCAGCGCATCGTTCACCAGGCCTTCGATCTGGGAAGAAGTCTTTTCGAACTCCTTGTTGACCTTTTTCACGATTTTATCAACGTTCTGTTTGGCTTTCTTCGCCATGGAATGTCTCCTTACGGGCAGGTTTCAACGAAAATCAATGTCAGGCCATCTGCCGGAAACCGGACATGGAGCCTGGGGAACGACGTGATTTGAGCGACTGTTTTTTGGATAGCACTTCCCGGATTCTGCGGAGCTTTTCCGCCAGCGACGAGCTGCCGTTGGAGTCGAGCTCTACAAAATCGATTGAATAGAAGAAGTTACTGCAGTGTTTTCTGCGTTCGGTCACCAGCCCGGCGAGTCCTTCTGCGCGGATCTTGTCGAACGGCATGTCCATCACGAGATCGAGCACCACGGTATCACCGGGGTTGAACACTTTGTCGGTTTTCATAACACATCCGTAGCCGTCCAGCTCATAAAGGGCGGCTTCGACAAGTTCCTTCCGAAAAAGGCCCTGTCTGACTCGGAATCGTGCGACAAGGTCCGGCAATGCTTCGTTCATGAATCGGGTTCTCTGGTGATTTCCGTATCCACAGCAACCTGTCTCATTGGGAGACAGGCTGGATATTGGTTAAACAATAGACACTGAATTCTAGTTTTGCAACGCCATCAGTGCCATACGATCGACCGCTAACGCAGTTATTTAACAAATTGACCTGGCTGATCAGGCCAGTTTACTTGGTCTTCAATTCATACATATCAACGCGACGATCTTTCAGGTTAGTGACAGACCCCTCGTTACGCACCAGTTTCAGCTTTTCCAAGTCCATATCGGAGAACATGATCATCTCCGTATTCGGCGTGGTTTCCGCCATAACTGCATCGTGCGGGAAGGCAAAATCCGAAGGTGAGAATACGGCAGACTGAGCGTACTGGACGTCCAGGTTCTCGACTTTCGGCAGGTTGCCAACGCTACCAGTGACGACCACATAGCATTCGTTTTCGATTGCGCGGGCCTGGGCGCACTGGCGAACCCTGAGGTAGCCGTTTTTGGTGTCGGTCCAGAACGGCACCATGATGATATCAACCTCCTGGCTGGCAGCAATACGGCCCAGTTCAGGGAATTCGATGTCATAGCAGATCATGATGGCGACCCGGCCGGCATCGGTCTCGAAGACCTCAAACTGGTTGCCGCCCTCGATCACCCAGTCGCGGCGTTCGTGGGGCGTGATGTGAATCTTGCGTTGCTCATCAACACGACCGTCCCGGTGGCAGAGATAGGACACGTTATACACCCGATCGTTTTCGATCAGCGGCATGGAACCGGTGATAATGTTGATGTTGTAGCTCACCGCCATTTCAGACATCTCTTCCCGGAACTGCTGGGTAAATCCGGCGAGGAAACGGATGGCCCGGGTCTGGTCCATCTGATCGGTCAGTCCCATCAGCGGCGCGTTGAAAAACTCGGGGAAGATGGCGAAGTCACTTTTGTAATCAGACAAGGCGTCCACAAAATACTCAACCTGCTCGAGCACCTCTTCAACCGAGGTAAATTCACGCATCTGCCACTGCACGGCGCCCAGCCTTATCTGAGTTTTCTTGACGCTCAGAACCGGGGAAGGTGGGGTGTAGAGAATGTTCCGCCATTCCAGCAACGTCGCGTAGCCCTGGGATTTCTCATCCTCGGGAAGGTATTTGTGCATCAACCGCGTAACCTGGAAATCGTTCGAGAGCTGGAAGCTCAGAATCGGATCGTAGATTTCCTTGCGATCGACCCGTTGAATGTACTCTTCGGGTGAATACTGTTCGGCGTATTTGAAGTAGCTCGGTATGCGCCCGCCCGCCAGGATGGCACGCAGGTTCATGGAGCGGCAGAGTTCTTTTCGCGCTTCGTAGAGTCGACGACCCAGGCGGTAGCCCCGATAGTCGGGGTGGATAAAGACATCCAGCCCATAGAGGGAGTCACCATTGGCGTTGTGCCAGATCTTCTCGTTACGGAGGATCAGATCGTCGTAGGTGTGCGGGTTGCTGAAACGCTCGTACTTAACGCAGACCGTCAGCGCAACCGCAATAAGCTGGCCGCTTTCCTCAATGCAGATCTGGCCGTCGGGGAACTGCTCCACCAATGCCTTGATGGTGTCCTTCGGCCAGGAGCCTCCGATGTCGTCGTATACCCGATCCATAAGCTTCTGAAGCTGATCGTAGTCATCAAGCCTCAGGTTCCGGAGGTTGAGGTGCAGTTCTTCATGGGCCATTCAGTTCGGCTCCCGTTCGTTATGGAATGAGGACAATCTCAGCGTCTGCGTCAATAATTGGAAAGTTTAACAGAAGCCGCTAAAGACTTCGCACCATGGGCCGAAACACACATTAACGAATATCAATTTTATTGCTGAGGATTCGACCGTGCAGCTGACATTCGGGCAAAAGCTCCTGACTGCTTTCGGTATTCTGTTGCTGTTGGTTATGGGGGCTTTTACGCTCTCTGGCGATTTACGATTACAAAGCACCACCGAAACCTATGTGAACGCGCTGATCGACGACACCGTACAGCAGAGCACGTCGAGCATCGCAGAGTGGCTCAATGCCCGGCTGGTGATGACTGAAGCCACCGCCAAAGCCCTGGAGAATGCCGAGAACGACGAAGAGGCGCGGGTCATTCTTCAGGCCATTACCACCGGCGGCGGCTTCCGGGATGTCTATGTCGGGCGTACCGACGGCTACATGCTGATGAAATCGCCGGAGGCGAATGCCACGCTGCCAGCGGATTACGATCCCCGCCAGCGCCCCTGGTACAAGAAGGCCATGAGCCTCGGAAGCGCCTCGTTCACCGAGCCGTATCAGGATGCCAGCACCAACGACATGATCATCTCCACACTTGCGCCCGTGAAGCGCGGTGAATACGAGGGCGTGGCCGGTGCTGATATCGGCCTGGGCGCGATAGCAAAAACCCTGAGCACAGTCACACTCGCGGACACCGGTTACGCTGCTTTGATCAATGAGCGTGGCACCATACTGTTCCACCCACGGCAAAGCCTTGTCGGCAAGAACATCAGTGAGCTCATTGGCGGCAAGCCGGATCTTGGCGGGGACGCTCACGAATACAGTAATGATGACGGCAACTGGGAGGCCAGCTTCCATCCGATCAGTGAAGCGCGCGGCGTGCAATGGTATCTGGGGACCTTTGTAAACGCGGACAAGATCAACGCACCGGTCCAGAGCGCCAGAATGACTGGATTGATCATGGCCGTGATCGGCCTGATCGTTTCTCTGGTGATCCTGCATCTGGGCATCAAGGTTCTGATGGCGCCGGTTCGCCGCTTGAACAAGGCCATGGCGGACATTGGCAGTGGTGATGCTGACCTGACCCAGCGTCTGGACGACAGTGCAAAAGATGAATTCGGTGAGTTGGCCCGGAGCTTTAACCAGTTTGTCGAGAATATCCAGACGGTTGTTCGGGATGTCCAGAAGGGTAGCGCCGAACTCGGGGAAAATGTCAGCTCGCTGAGAGATACCGCCAGTACCAGTCGTTCGAGCGTGGAGAGCCAGCAGGCCGAAATCGACATGGTGGCGACCGCGATCAACGAGATGTCGGCCGCTGCCGGCGAGATTGCCCAGAACGCACAGCAAACCGCAGACGCCGCCAACACCGCGGATGCGGACAGCCGGGCTTCGCTGGAGACCGTCGCTGCCTCCCGGGACGCCGTACAGAAGCTCTCGAAGGAGATTAATGCGGCCGCAGAGGTCATCCACACCCTTGGCAAGGACGTTACATCAATCACAACAGTGCTTGAAGTGATTCAGGGTATTGCAGAGCAAACCAACCTGCTGGCATTGAATGCCGCGATTGAAGCCGCTCGGGCCGGTGAAGCAGGGCGGGGCTTCGCAGTTGTGGCAGACGAGGTACGTAACCTTGCCCAGCGCACCCAGTCCAGCACCGAGGAAATCAACGACATGATTGAGCGTCTGCAGAAAGGCGCCAATGATGCGGTCGATGTCATGAATGCCTCAACTGCAGTATCCAATGTCAGCATGGAAAAAGCGCAGGACGCTATGGATGCCCTCAACCGGATTGCCGAGGCAATCACGTCCATCAGCCAGATGACGTCGCAGATTGCCACAGCATCCGAGGAACAGACGTCGGTTACCGAGGAGTTGAATTCGTCGATTACCCGGATTGCAGATCAGGGCCAGGAAGCGGCCGCCGCGGCCTCCGAAAACGATGTTTACAGCGGGCAAATTGAGCGCATCGGCACCGCACTGAACCAGAACGTGTCGAGGTTCCGGGTGTAAGCGAAGAGCGACTGTTAGCGGCTTAGGACTTCCAGCCGACGGCGCAGGTTCTCGAAGGTTTTGCGCCCAACGTAACGGGATTCTTCGCTCAGGTACGGGTTTTCGAGAGTAATGACCTTACGCTCGTCGAGATCAAGCTCTTTCACAGCGCGGGCGTAGTAGTGCCTGAGGAAATCATTGAAGCTGCCATCGTGGATGGCGCGCTCAATTCCCAGCTGAAGGCGATGGGCGGTTTCCTGGTCTTCGGGACCGACAAAGAGATAGGACGGCATCGGGTAGGCGATCAACAGATCAGGCTCAATTAGGAGATTAGGATCCTGCTCCAATTCCAGGTCGTAAAGCACTTCGCTTACGCCCCTGGCAAAACACTCGAAGCGTTCATTACGCAACATTCCGAACAGTATTTCGTATCGGGAGTGAGTGACCACCGGAATACCGTTGGCTTCAAGCACCGGTGTGTCTGGCCAGTGGGCGCCCTGGCCAATCCGAATCTGACTGTCTCTCAAGTCATCCAGAGTCTTGATTCCCGCAAACCGGGGCAAGGATTCCGGCATGACCACGCAAACCCGAAAACCGAGCAACCCGCCATCGACCGGAAACGGTATGGCGGTCAGGGACTTCTCCCGTTCTGCGGAGGTAGCGACATTGGCGATGTCAACTAATCGTGATTGGCCGTCTGTCAGTTCCCTCAGTACGCGGCCCTGGCTCAGCTCTTCACTTCTGATGATCTGAAATTCCCCGTACTCTGGCGTCTTCTTCAGAGCAAGCTCCACCAGGGCCCGGATGGCAGGGCTGTCGTAATTCCGGTACCAGAGTACGTAACCGCGCACGGCTGCCTGCGACGCAGTGGTCGATGACGTTGTGGCTGAGAGTGGTCCTGCCGCAAGGCAGAAAGCCAATGGCATCAGGCAAAGAACCAGTTTTCGGAACCGGTGGAAGACCAGGGAAGCGGGCAGAGAATATTCCAAATCAGAGATCCTTTCTTACTACTGGAAAAACCGGCTAACAAGCGGTCATGATTCAGGCACGCATCCTCACTTTAGAACAGAAACTCAAAAATAAATCGGACAACATCCAAAAAAATTGTAAAACCTTCTTGCGAGCACTGAAGTCCGTTGTAATCATCAGTTCCCAATCAATTTCGGAGCTTGGCAATGGCAATTATCGATAATCTCATCGGAGCGACCGGTCAATGGGTGGCAAGTACCGACCCCAAGGCTACACTGGCTAGCCCTCTGGCCTGGCTGAAGAAAACGGGCGGGTATGCAGCGGTGAACAAGATCATCGGACTGTCGATTCCTTTTGCACCACGGAACAACTTCAGCGTTGAGGAGGTCAGGCCAGGATATGTAAGAGCGAAAATCCGCTTGAAAGGCAACAAAAACCACTTCGGCAGCCTTTATGCGGGCGCGTACTTTCTGGTAGCCGAAATTCCCGGTGGCGTGCTGACCCTATTTGATCTGGGGCCTTCGTACACGCCGATTCTCAAGGAAATGACGTTGCAGTTTCTCCAGCCAGCCAACAGCGATGTCACTGTAGAATTCACCCTGGATCCCGAAACCGTGGCAGCCATTCTTGCTGACGCTGACGAGACCGGGCGGGCGAAATTCTCCCTGGAAGGAAAACTGGTGGACGAAGAGGGCAACCATGTAGCGACCTCCATCGCCCATTACCGCGTCCGGAAGAAAGGGTTTAAAGCAGAGGCCTGAACAATTCAGGCCTGTTCGAGGCCAGCGATGGTTTGCAGGAAAATCTCGCCGTATTTCTCTAGCTTGGCGGCGCCCACGCCGCTGACTTCCGCCAGCTCATCCAGGGTGCGCGGTTTGCGTTCCAGCATTCCAAACAGGGTAGTGTCATGGAAAATGACGTAGGGCGGCACGCCCTGTTTGTCAGCCAGCTCCTTGCGGCAGGCTCGAAGCGCCTCCCAGCCGGCCTTGTCGGTAATCTGTTCTGAGACCGGCGAACCCGACCGGCCGCCGTTTGCCCGGCCGGTTGTCTTCTTGATTTCCGGGTCCTTGCGCAGCTCAATGGTATGACGTCCTTTCAGCAGTGGTCGACACTGCTCGGTCAACTGGAGCGCACCATAGCCCTCCGGATCTGCACGGAGGTAACCATTGGCCACCAGTTGCCGGTATACCGATTTCCACTCGTTGGCACTCAGTTCCGTTCCAATGCCGTAGGTTGACACCTGGTGGTGCCCGGATTGGAGAATCCGCTCGTTTTCCGAGCCTCGCAGAACATCAATCAGATAGGTAACGCCGAAACGCTGGCCCGTTCGGAAAACGCAGGAAAGGGCTTTCTGGACGGCGACGGTTCCATCCCAGGTGTCCGGTGGATTCAGGCAGGTGTCGCAATTGCCACAGGGTTGCTCAAGCTCGTCCCCGAAATAGCGCAACAGCACCTGACGGCGGCAACTGGTGACCTCACAAAGGCCCAGCATCGCATCCAGCTTCTGCCGTTCCACGCGCTTGAAATGATCGTTACCCTGTGAGCTTTCCAGCATCTGGCGCAGTTTGATGACATCCTGCAGGCCATAAACCATCCAGGCCGTAGACGGCTTGCCGTCACGCCCGGCCCGACCGGTTTCCTGATAGTAGGCTTCAAGGCTCTTCGGCAGATCTAGGTGTGCGACAAAGCGCACGTCCGGTTTATCGATACCCATGCCGAAGGCGATGGTGGCAACAATAATCACCCCGTCTTCACGCAGGAACCGCTCCTGGTGATGGGCACGCTGTTCCGAGGACAGGCCTGCATGATAGGGCAGAGCGGTATAGCCTTTCTGGGCCAGGGTTTTCGCGGTGGCGTCGACCTTGTTCCGGGACAGGCAGTAAACGATGCCGCAGTCGCCCTCATGTTCGGCTTTAATAAAATCCAGTAACTGTTTGTTCGCGTTTATTTTTGGCGCTATACGGTACTGAATGTTGGGGCGATCGAAGCCACTGACGAAGTGTCTTGCCTCTGTCAGTGACAGTCGTTCTGCAATTTCCTTTCGGGTTCGCTCATCCGCGGTTGCGGTCAACGCGATGCGGGGTACGCCGGGAAACTGTTCTGCCAGCATGCTGAGCTGAAGGTAATCGGATCGGAAATCGTGACCCCATTGGGACACACAATGGGCCTCGTCGATAGCGAACAGCGAGATGGAGGCGTCATGAAGCAATTCGATGGTGCGCGGCTGTATCAGTCTTTCAGGGGCGCAGTACAGAAGGTCAAGCTCACCGGTCATGAGCGCGTATTCGGTCGCCCGGGCCTGCTCGAAATCCATGGTTGAATTCAGGAACGCAGCCCGGACCCCTAGCTCTTTCAATGCCGCTACCTGGTCCTGCATCAGGGCAATCAGAGGTGAAATTACGATCGCAGTGCCCGAGCGAACCAGCGCCGGCACCTGGTAGCAAAGAGATTTACCGCCGCCCGTCGGCATGAGCACAAGTGCATCGCGGCCTTCCGATACTTCCCGGATGATGTCACCCTGAAGCGGACGGAAGGATTCATAACCAAAGACTTCGTGCAGCACCTGTTCCGGATCACGGCCCGAGGTGGTTGGGCGCTCGGTGGAAAGCTGTTCGAAATCCTGATCAAGATACATAGAATAACCGGTTGCTCGGCTTGGAGCCGCTGTATTGATTCGGGTGGAGTGCCGGGTTCGGCGCAATGGCGAATGATACCAGATTAACCCTGAGGATTGGCCAGCAAACCCACGGGCCGGGTGGAGGCAAACTAATCTAAGAAACGCTACAATACCGCGTTTTTGAACCACCGTTTCACGCCATACTGTGACAGACACTGATAACAACAGGGCTTCCATGCAGGAATTTGATGCCATCCGTCCCTATTCGGACGAAGAAACCGGCGCTGCTATCAACCGCCTGGTCAACGATCAGGAATTTCTGGATATGGTCGGTCGCTTCAAGTCACCGACTCTGGCCCGCTGGGCGCCGGCCATGTTGCGTGTGTTTACCCGTCGCTGGTTAAACAGCCATTTTGGCCACTACACACGAGTCGATGATCTCCAGGCCGGGCTTTCCAGCTACGTGGGTGAGCTGGTTGAGAGCACAACCACGCGAGTAACGACCAGCGGGCTGGAGAACCTCGACAAGCGCGGCGCCTATCTGTTTATTTCAAACCATCGGGACATTGTTTTCGACCCCATGGTGGTGAACTACCAGCTGTTCCAGAATGGTTTCCATACCACCCGAATTGCCATTGGCGACAACCTGCTTGCCAACCGCGTGTTCGCTGAAATGATGCGACTGAACAAGAGCTTTGTAGTGCGACGCAGCATGACAAGCCCCCGCGAGATGCGTGATGCCTACATCACACTCTCCGGCTTTATCAACCACAGCATCGATACCAATCACAGCATATGGATTGCCCAACGTGAGGGCCGGGCGAAGGACGGGCTGGATTTTACCGACCCCGCCATCATCAAGATGTTCTATATGAGCCGCAAGAAAAGCGGGCTCGGTTTTGACGAAGCCATGAATCGGCTGCATGTGGTGCCAGTTTCCATTGCCTACGAGTACGATCCGTGCGATGCCGACAAAGCCCAGGAGCTGGAAACCCGGGCCCGGACCGGCCAGTACATCAAGCGAGAGGGTGAAGATACCGAACAGATCATGAAGGGACTGACCGGTTTCAAAGGGCACGTGCATGTGCACTTTGGTGCGCCCATCCATGATTCACCGGATAACCCGAAAGATTTGGCCGCCCGTATAGATCGGGAGATGCATGCGAACTATCACCTGCATGCCTCAAACCTGGTGGCTTATCAGCAGCGTGGTCTTCATCCCCAGGCCCACGATACGCCGGATACCGTCAGCGATTCAGTGGTCACTGCCGAAACCTGGTCACCGGCGGAAATGGAAGCTGCTGAAGCCGAGATGGAGCGGAGACTGGAAGCCTGCGATCCGGCCATCCGGCCTTATCTGCTGGATATGTATGCCAACCCAGTGGTCACCGCGCTTGAGGCCAATGCCGAGAAATCCGGCCATTCCGAATAAACCGGTACATAATTTTCAGACATGAGGTAAACCGTGCAGGATCTTCAGTACATTCAGATTGAAACCGGGGAAAGCCCGACCGCAGCCGTCATCTGGCTTCATGGCCTTGGTGCGAGCGGCCACGACTTCGAGCCCGTAGTGCCGGAACTGGGCCTGCCGGAAGATACAGCGGTACGCTTCATCTTTCCCCATGCGCCCAATCTGCCTGTCACCATCAACGGTGGCATGTCCATGCCCGCCTGGTACGACATCAAGGCCATGGATATCGACCGTGTGGTGGATACGGAACAGTTGCGGGCGTCTGCCGATGCGGTCGCCAAACTGGTCGAGCAGCAAAAACACAAAGGCACCCCGCCGGAGCGCATTATCATCGCCGGATTTTCCCAGGGAGGCGCCGTTGCCTATGAACTGGGGCTCAGCTACCCGGAACGTTTTGGCGGTGTTCTGGCGCTTTCAACCTACTTCGCCACCGCGGACACGGTTCAACGCTCAGAGGCCAATGCTGATGTGCCGATCAGCGTGTATCACGGAACCTTCGATCCGATGGTGCCGGAATCACTGGGTGTGCGCAGTGTCGAAACCCTGAAGGAGATGGGCTACGACCCTTCGTATCAGACATTCCCCATGGAACACAGTGTGTGCCTTGAGGAAATACAGGACATCGGCCGATTCATTCGCCGGCACCTGCTTTGAGGCACCGCCATGCCCTGGGTCAGACCCAGAGCATGGCGCCCATCTCCAACGGATGCGTCAGTGATTCGTGATAGGGGTACATCCTGAGCCTGAGAGTCTGCAAGCCGGGATAGGGGGGTTGCACGCGTGTAGAGAACACGGTTCGCCCCTCCGCTTCGCTTTCCTTATCCAGCAAGAAACTGTCGGGCCCCGGGCTGTTATGGGTGCCGGTGCATTCTGGGCTGACCAGGCACTCCACCCGCACATCCTTCGCTGACAGGCCATTGAGCCTTGCCTCGACTCTGAGTTCTACGCCGCCATCATGGGGGCAGGCAGCTTCGACGCAGCCAACCACGTTTAATTGCACTCCCGGCCAGGCATGCCTGACCCGTGCCTTCCAGTCTGCCAGTTCTTTGGCAACCTCGCCGTTGTCGGCCATCAGCAAAGCACCCTGGGTTGACGCCGGCTGGTAATAGTTATTGACGTAATCCATCACCATACGCCGGGCGTTAAACCTTGGTGTGATCGACTTCATCGAAGCCTTGGATCGCTGGACCCAGCCTTTCGAAAAGCCCTGGGAGGCGCGCTCGTAGTAGAGGGGAACCACTTCGAATTCGAGCAGATCGATCAGGTCCCGGGCCTCTTCCTCATTCCGGAATTCAGGGTCCAGTTCGGTATCCCTGGGAGGGATGCCCCAGCCATTTTTGCCGTTATAGCCTTCGCCCCACCAGCCGTCGAGCACGCTGAGATTAAGAGCGCCATTGAGGGCTGCTTTCTCTCCGGAGGTGCCACTGGCCTCTTTCGGGTATTCCGGTGTGTTCAGCCACACATCGACGCCACTGAGCAGCCTGCGGGCCATGGCCTGGTCATAGTCCTCCAGGAGAATCAGGTGCCCCATCAACGAAGGGTGCATGGAAAGGTCGTGGATTACCTTGATCAGTTGCTGACCGGGTTTGTCCTTGGGATGGGCCTTGCCGGCAAATACCAGCACCACCGGGCGGTCCGGATCGGTCAGGATGCTTTCGAGGCGTTCCAGGTCCGAGAAGATCAGCGTCGCGCGTTTGTAGGTGGCGAACCGCCTTGCAAACCCGATAACCAGCGTGTCTTTTTCCGAGGAAACAAGCTGCCGGGTCATCCTGTCAGTGACGGAATGGCCGGTGCCGTTGCGTTTATGCTGGCGCCTTAGCCGCTGGACAATGTATTCGCCCATTTGCTGTTTCAGGGCCTTGTGAACGCTCCAGTAGTGATAGTCCGGGATCTGGTCGATAAACTTCCAGAATTCCGGGTTCCGGAGTTCACTTTTCCACGTGGGCGCCTGTATATCGAACAGGCTGGACCATTCCGGCGCCAGAAACGTCGGTACGTGCACACCGTTGGTAATGTACCCGATAGGGTTTTCTGCCGACGGCACCTGGGGCCAGATATCGCCCTCCATCAACGAGGCGACACCACCGTGAATCCGGCTCACCCCGTTGTGGAAACGAGAGCCGCGCAGGCCCAGACTGGTCATGTTGAAACTGTCCCCACCGTCCTTCGAGCCCAGGGCAAACACCTGATCAAAATCCAGGGCAGATTCCTCGATATATCGCCCCAGGGCATGATGAACGAGGGAGCGGGGGAAGATGTCGTGGCCGGCCGGTACCGGCGTATGCGTTGTGAACAGCGTAGCGCCGGCAACGGCTTCAAGCGCGGCCGCGAAACTCAACCCGGAAACCATGGTGTGCCTGCAGCGTTCCAGAATCTGGAATGCGGCATGGCCCTCGTTGATATGCCAGACCGTCGGCTTTAGGTTCAGCGCCTCCACAACCCGGGTTCCACCAATGCCAAGCAGCATTTCCTGGCTGATCCGCGTGGACTCGTCGCCACCGTAAAGCTGGAGCGTGAGATCCCGGTCTTCCGGGCCGTTCTCTTCGGTATTGCTGTCCAGCAGGTATAAGCGGATATGGCCAACGCGGGCTTCCCACACCCGCGCCACAACATCACGCCCGGGGAAGGGTACGGAGACCTTGAGCCACTTGCCGTCTATCTCCACCGGTGAAATAGGCAATTCATCGCTGGAATGGGACTGGTAGCGCGCAATCTGCTGACCGTGGGCGTCGATACTCTGGATAAAGTAACCCTGCCGATACAACAGACCCACAGCGACAAAGGGCAGGGCCAGGTCACTGGCGGCCTTGCAATGGTCGCCGGCAAGGATGCCCAGGCCGCCGGAATAGATCGGAAAACTTTCGTGGAAGCCGAATTCGGCACAGAAGTAAGCCACCAGGGCCTGTTCCGGATCGAGCTTCTCCGTCACTTCCGGGCCGGGGCCAGCCTCAAGATAGGCATCGTAGCTACTCAGAACCCGACGATACTCGGCCAGAAACGCCCGGTCTTCAGACGCTTCATCGAGTCGATCCTGGGCAACCCGCCGCAGGAAAAGCTTTGGGTTGTGCTCGACTTTCTGCCATAGCGGTAGGTCAATACGGACAAACAGGCTTCGAACCCCATGGTCCCAGCTGTAGAACAGGTCATTGGCAAGCTCTTCCAATCGCTCCAGGGGTTCGGGAAGCAGGGGATGAGCTTCAAGTCGGAATTCCGTTGCTTTATGCATGTTGGTTGCCTCCAGGCGGGCAAACGCTCGCACTAATCCAGCTGTTGTTGGTCACGTTCTTTGAGAATACGTTGATACAGATCGCCATAGGTGCGAGCCCGCTGCTTCCAGGAATAATCGATCGCCATGCCGTTATCCTGCAATCGCCGCCATTGCTTACGTTTTTCAAAAAACTGTAGCGCGCGGTTTACGGCAGCCAGTAACGAATCGGCATTGGCGCCGGTAAAAACGAATCCGGTGGCCTTGTCGATGCCAACTTCCTGAGGGTCCTGGACGGTATCTGCCAGTCCGCCAACACCGTGCACCACCGGAATCGTGCCGTACCTGAGGCTGTACATCTGGTTGAGCCCACAGGGCTCGAATCTCGATGGCATCAGGAACAGGTCACATCCGGCCGTGATGCGATGGGAAAGCCCCTCGTTGTAGCCCAACGTGAGAGACATTTGCCCCGGCCATTGCCGGGCAAGGCGTTTCAGGGGCTCCTCGTAACTGGCTTCACCGGAGCCAAGAACGACAAACTGGCAACCCTGTTCCAGCAAGTGCGGCATCACCGAAACCAGCCAGTCCACGCCTTTCTGTTCAACCAGTCGCCCGATGAAGCCCAGTAGTGGACCGCCGTTTACCTCCAGCCCGAGCTCTTGCTGCAGGCCGGCCTGGCACTGCGCCTTGTTCTTCAAGTGATCCCGGCCATAGTGAAAGGACAGTTCAGGGTCCTCCTCGGGATTCCAGACCCGGTTATCGATGCCGTTGAGAATGCCGGTGAGCGCGTCCTGGCGGTGTCGGAGCAAACCATCAAGTCCATTACCGAATTCCGGGGTCTGGATCTCGAGCGCATAGGTCGGGCTGACGGTGGTGATTCGGTCACTGAAAACCAGGCCGCCCTTGATGAACGAAAGCTGCCCGTAGAATTCAAGCTGCTCGAGGTTCCAGAGCGAATCAGGCAGACCCAGGGCACGGAAAGTCTCGTGGGAGAAGAGTCCCTGGTAGGCGAGGTTATGGATGGTAAACACAGTGCCGGGCCTGTCGTGGTAGGCCTCTAGAAATACCGGTATCAGCCCGGTTTGCCAGTCGTTGCAGTGAACCAGATCCGGTCTCCAGGACAGGCCTGCCTCTCCCATGGCGATCATGGCGCCGACCTTTCCGAACAGCTCAAAGCGATGGGCATTGTCCCACCAGTCTTTGCCTTCCTCGTTCTTGTAGGGGTTGCCAGGGCGATCAAACAATGGCGGACAGTCCACTAGCCATAGCGTGACAGCGGTGCCGGGCAGTCGGGTCTGCCAGAGGCTCACATTGTATTGCCCCAGCTGAAACCGCGCCTTCCTTCGGGAGCCTGCCTTTCTTGCCGCTCTCAAAGCATCGGGATAGCCCGGTAGAAGTATCTGTACGTCGTATTCCAGGCGGCAGAGCGCTTCCGGCAAACTTGCTGAAACGTCGGCAAGACCGCCGGTTTTCATCAAGGGATAAACCTCACTGGTTGCAAACAGCACGCGGATCATAAAGCCGGCCTCAGAATGATCGCGCCCAGTGGTGGCAGGGTTAGTTCCACGGACCACTCACGGTTCATCCAGGGCTGGGCATCCGCAGGCATGGGGTAGGGATTTCCCAGATTACTCCCACCGTAATACTCTGAATCGGAATTAAAAATTTCCCGCCAGTTGCCACCTTCAGGCAGGCCGATCCGATAGTGGTGTCTGGGCATGGGTGTGAAATTAACGACAATCACCGAGGTTTCGCCCTTGGCGGTGCGCAGGAAACTGATCACTGACTGGGGGGAATCATGGCAGTCGATCCACTCGAAACCATCCGGCTTGAAGCAGGCGCCGTGTAACGACACCTCCCGCCGGTAAATACCGTTCAGGTCCTGAACCAGCTTTTTAATTCCCTGATGCTCCGGGTAGGCCAGTAGAGACCAGTCCAGTTCCCGGGATTCACTCCATTCGCGTCGCTGCCCGAATTCACCGCCCATGAAAAGAAGTTTGGCGCCCGGGTAACTGAACATGTAGGTAAAAAGCACCCTCAAAGTAGCCCTCTGTTGCCATTCGTCGCCGGTCATTTTGTTGATCAGGCTGCCTTTGCCATGAACCACTTCGTCGTGGGAAAGCGGCAGCAGGAAATTCTCCGAGAAGGCATAGAGCAGCCCAAAGGTCAGCTTGTCGTGATGATACTGACGATACACCGGATCCTGTGCCAGATAGTCCAGGGTGTCGTGCATCCAGCCCATGTTCCATTTCAGGTTGAACCCGAGTCCGCCAATTTCCGGTGGCCGGGTTACACGCGGCCAGGAGGTCGATTCTTCCGCGCAGACCAGCGTTCCGGGGAAGCGGCTCTGGCAGACCTGGTTCAATTCCCGCAGGAACTCAATGGCTTCGAGGTTTTCATGGCCTCCATGCACGTTGGGCTCCCATTCGCCTTCCTTGCGGGAGTAGTTGAGGTACAGCATGGAAGCCACCGCATCCACCCTGAGTCCGTCGATATGAAAGGCGT
This sequence comes from Marinobacter flavimaris, assembly GCF_045057155.1. Lineage (NCBI taxonomy): Bacteria > Pseudomonadati > Pseudomonadota > Gammaproteobacteria > Pseudomonadales > Marinobacteraceae > Marinobacter > Marinobacter flavimaris. Next base: position 1,389,780 of record NZ_CP171359.1, on the reverse strand, counting down.
CCAGCCAGAACAAGGCACTGCCGATCAGGAAGTTCCGCACCTCATGCCGGCCATAGTTGTAGATGAGTGTGCCCCAGTCCTGATGGCGCCCTTTGCGGGGATCTTCATGTTCGTAAAGCGCGCTGCCATCAAAGCGGGCAAGGGCGTGTTCATCGGTCGGGAAATGTCCCGGTACCCAGTCCAGAATCACGCCGATGTTGTGCCGGTGGCATTGGTCCACCAGATAACGAAGATCGTCCGGCGTGCCGAACCGACTGGTGGGCGCGTAGTATCCGGTCGTCTGGTATCCCCAGGATTCATCCAGGGGGTGTTCCGTGACCGGCAACAGTTCAATGTGGGTGAAGCCCAGTTCGAGCACATAGGGAATGAGTTGGTCGGCCAGTTCCCGATAGGTCAGCCATCGACCCGAACCGTGGTGGCGCCAGGAGGCGGCATGAACCTCGTAGATGGAGATGGGCGAATCCTGCCAGTTCCAGCGACCCCGCCGGGCCAGCCAGTCGCCATCGCCCCAGCCAAAGTGGCCTCGCTCGGTGACTACAGCAGCGGTGGAGGGCCTGAGCTCGAAAGCCTGTCCATAGGGATCGGTTTTCAGGATCTGCCGGCCTTTGTCCGTTGTGATGGCGAATTTATAGAGAGCGCCGTTACCGATGCCCGGGATAAAGCAGGACCAAACCCCCGTGCCTTCATGCAACGACATGGGATGGATGCCCGCGTTCCATTCGTTAAAGTCACCGGCAACACTGACGGCGCTGGCGTGCGGCGCCCAGACTGCAAACCGGACACCTTCCACACCTCGGTTCCTGCAGACATGGGCACCGAGCACGTTGTAAATGTGCCAGTGGCGACCCTCGGCAAAAAGGTGGAGGTCGAATTCGCTGAGCGTTGGACTGTCCATAGACCGTGCTGTTCCTGACCAGATGAGGCGCTTTGAGCGTCCCTTCATTGGACGCGAAAGGGCCTGTTTAAAAAATGACCCAAAACAAGTTTACGTCATAATTCCGTGCTAGTGTTCTACTATAGTTTAGGGCGTCAAAAACGTGGCAAACCCTTGCGGTTAAACGACCGGTTACAGGGAAGGTTTTCTTCAGGGAAGCAGCTATGCAAACGGCCAAGCGTTTCGTCAGTCGTCTCACTCGTCAGACTCTTGCTCTGGTACTTGCCGGAGGGCGGGGATCCCGCCTCCACGATCTCACCAAATGGCGGGCCAAACCGGCGGTGCCATTTGGCGGCAAGTTCCGGATTATCGATTTTCCACTCTCGAACTGCATCAACTCCGGCATCGGGCAGGTTGGTGTGATCACCCAGTACAAATCCCATTCCCTGATCCGCCATATCCAGCGGGGTTGGGGGTTTCTCCGGGGAGAACTGGATGAGTTCGTAGAGCTCTTACCTGCGCAACAGCGGATCGAGACTTCCTGGTATGAGGGAACGGCAGACGCTGTGCTTCAGAACCTCGACATCATTCGCAGCCACCAGCCAGAGTATGTGCTTATTCTTGCGGGTGATCACGTGTACAAGATGGACTACGGCACCATGCTGGCCCATCACGTGGAGAATGATGCCGATATTACCGTGGGCTGTATCGAAGTACCTCTCGATGAAGCCTCGGCATTCGGGGTGATGTCGGTAGATGACGAGTTGAGGGTCACCGAGTTCGTCGAGAAGCCAGAACAGCCAAAGCCAATGCCGGGCCAGCCCGGAAAGGCGCTGGCATCCATGGGCATCTATGTGTTCAGCACCCAGGTGCTCTTCGACGAGCTCATGCGCGACCAGCAGATGGATGGCGAATCGTCCCACGATTTCGGCAAGGACATTATTCCCTCCGTCATCAAGCGTCTGCGGGTGGTCGCCTTCCCGTTCCGTAATCCGGTTGAAAACAAGCCGGCCTATTGGCGCGATGTGGGCACCGTGGACGCACTCTGGCAGGCAAACCTGGAGCTGATCGGAATCAGCCCGGAGCTCAATCTCTATGATTCCCACTGGCCGATATGGACCTATCAGGAACAGCTGCCACCGGCAAAGTTTGTTTTCGATGATGACAATCGACGGGGCATGGCTGTGGACTCCATGGTGGCCGGCGGCTGTATTGTCTCCGGCGCTCTGGTGAAGCATTCCTTGTTGTTTTCGCAAGTTAAGATTCATTCTTATAGTGAAATCTCGGATTCGGTCATCTACCCGGATGTCGAGATTGGCCGTCACTGCCACATCCGCAATGCCTTGATTGATCGTGGCTGCCGCATCCCCGAAGGGACGAGGATAGGTTTCGACGAGGCCGATGACCGGAAGCGTTTTCATGTATCGCCCAAAGGTATTGTGCTGATCACGCCCGAGATGCTCGGGCAGGATTATCCCCATGGCCTCTGACACCAAAACACCGGTTGTACTCTGCTGGCATATGCACCAGCCGTCTTATCAGGATATGCGCACTGATCAGTTCCTGTTTCCCTGGGTGTACCTTCATACCATCAAGGATTACAGCGACATGGCGGCGCATCTGGAAGCAAATCCGGACGCCAGGGCGGTAGTCAATTTTGCCCCGGTTCTGCTTGAGCAGATCGAGACCTACCTTATCCAGATTGAAAAATGGCGCCATGGCGCTGGCGAGATCGGCGATCCTTTGCTCGCAGCTCTGGTTGCAGAACAGTTGCCGGAAACCGGAACGCCTGCGTTTCTGGGATTGATCGAAAAGTCTCTGCGGGCCAACCGGGAACGGATCATCAATCGGTATCCGGCCTACGCGCAGTTGGCGGAGCTTGCAGAGGTTTACCGCAAAAAGCCCGAGCTGCAGAGATACATTTCAAGCCGGTTTCTTTCCGACTTGCTGGTTTGGTACCACCTTGGCTGGATGGGAGAAACCATCCGCAGAAGCAGCCATTGCATCCAGAGCCTTCAGGAGAAGGGCCACAACTTTTCGATGGATGACCGGAAGGCTCTTCTCGACGTGATTTTTGATGTGCTATCCGGCATCGGCCCAAGGTACCGGCATCTTGCGCAAAAAGGGCAGGTGGAGTTGTCTGTCAGCCCCTATACCCATGCCATGCTCCCTCTGTTGATCGACCTGGGTGCTGCCCGCGAGGCCATGCCGGATATTGCTTTGCCAGCACACAGCCATTACCCGGAGGGTGAAGCGCGCGCCGCATGGCAGCTCCAACAGGCTAGGACCGTTTTTCAGCGCTTCTTCGGTGTTGATCCCTCCGGCTGCTGGGCTTCCGAGGGTGGTCTCAGCCAGGCTACACTGGGCCTGCTGGATCAACATCAATTCCGATGGACTGCCAGCGGAGATTCTGTGGTGCACAACAGCCTCAATCTGGCCCGGCAGGACAACCCGGATTTGCCCGATGCCGGAATTCACCAGCCCTATACGTTCGGCGAATCGGATACCGCCGTCTTCTTCCGTGACGACGGTCTGTCGGATCTGATCGGTTTTACTTATGCAGACTGGCACGCCAGGGATGCCGTTGGCGACCTGGTGCATCACATGGAAAACATTGCGGGGCAGGCCAAGGGCAAGACGAAGCCGGTGATTTCGGTGATCATGGATGGCGAAAATGCCTGGGAGTATTACCCCGAGAACGGTTTTCACTTCCTCGACGAACTTTATCGGGTACTGGCAAACCACCCCCGGCTCAGATTGACCACTTATGCCGATCTGGTGGCGAACCCCGTAGCCGCGCCGGTTCATTTGCCGCATCTTGTGGCCGGCAGCTGGATTTACGGCACGTTCTCCACCTGGATCGGTGACCCGGACAAGAACCGGGCCTGGGATCTGCTCTGTGAAGCCAAAACCCACTTCGACCGGGTGATGGACAACGGCAGCCTCAATTCGGAGCAGAAAGCAGCCGCCATGCAGCAACTGGCTATCTGCGAAGGGTCCGACTGGTTCTGGTGGTTTGGTGACTATAACCCGGCCCAGATCGTCAGCGACTTTGAGCATCTGTATCGCCGTCACCTCGTCAACCTCTATGAAATGATCGGCTACCCGGCGCCGCCATCCGTGTTTCAGAAGCTCAGCCAGGGCAGCGGGGAACCAGCTCGCGGCGGCACCATGCGGCCGGGCCATGAGGCGGACCATCCTGCATGACTTCAGCGAACGACAAGGATCTGTTCAGTGCCCGAAGGGCCGGTGTGCTGCTTCACCCGACCTGCCTGCCCGGAAGCCTCGGTGTTCTGGGCGCCGGCGCCCGCCGGTTCGTCGATTTTCTGGCCGACAGTGGCATCACCATCTGGCAGACACTGCCTATTGGACCAACCCACCAGGATCTTTCACCGTACCAGTCCCTGAGTGCCCACGCGGGCAACCAGGATTTTATTGACCTCGCTGAACTGCTGCAGACCGGACTGCTGGCCGATGCTGAACTGGCCCAGCCCATCGCCGAATCCCGCCAGCAGCTGCTGGCCATCGCCGCCCAACGGTTTTACGAGGGCCATGCCACAGGCCGGAAGGGCCTTGATCTGGCCGGATTTGAAGCTTTCCGGGCAAGAAATGATTACTGGCTGGATGATTTCTGTCTGTTCTGCGCAATCCGGGAGGTTCAGGAGTCGCCAGGCTGGCTCCAGTGGCCAGAGCACTTGAGGGATCGGGAGCCGGCTGCCTTGCAGGCCTTTGTCGACCAGAACCAGGCCAGACTGGCTCGCATCAGGTTTGAGCAGTTCCTGTTCAACCACCAGTGGCAGGCACTCAGGGACTATGCACGAAGCCGCAATGTTTTGCTGTTTGGTGATATCCCCATATTTGTCGCTCAAGACAGCGCCGATGTCTGGGCCAACCGACAGTTCTTCAAACTGGACGCCCGGGGCGAACCTACTGTGGTTGCCGGTGTGCCGCCGGACTATTTTTCCGAGGAAGGTCAGCACTGGGGTAATCCACTCTACAACTGGCAGGTCATGGCGGAAGATGGCTACCAGTGGTGGCTTCAACGGCTCGAAAGCCAGCGCCATCTGTTCGATCTGATCCGGATAGACCATTTTCGGGGGCTTCAGGCCTATTGGGAGATCCCGGCTGAAGCTCCTCAACCACGAAACGGCTATTGGGTTCCCGGCCCCTCTGACCATTTTCTACAGGCCTGCTTCGACCGCTTCCCGGATTTACCCCTGGTGGCCGAAAATCTCGGCATCATCAGCGACGATGTGGAAGAACTTCGTCATCGCTTCCGACTGCCAGGGATGACGGTGATGCAGTTTGGCTTCGACGGCAGCCCAAACAATCCGCATCTGCTTCACAACCACCAGCCCCGGGATCTTGTCTACACCGGCACCCACGATAACGACACAACACTGGGGTGGTACCGCAGCCTGGATGACCGTACCCGGCACTATGTGAACGATTATCTGGCCACCAGTGGTGATGGGATGCCATGGCCGGTAATTGAAGCGGCGTTCCGTTCGGTCTGCTCATTGGCCGTGGTGCCTATGCAGGATTTCCTCGGTCTTGGAACCGAGGCAAGGTTCAATACGCCGGGCACCATTACAAATAACTGGACATGGCAACTGGACTGGAATTTTCCCGAGAAAGACTTGTCGAAAATAATCGCTGAATCGGTAAAACGACATGGGCGCCTTCCTCCGGTCTGAGCATTTTTTGATCAGCATCAAAGAGGCGGGCCCCAACCTTCGATATAACACACAAGCAGTATCAACAATTGGCGTTCAAGATGAGTCACGAGGGGGGAACATGGAACACAGACTCAGTAAACGCGTACAGGGAAAGCTTGGTCTGTTGGTATACAAGCGCGGGATGCCGGTTGCGACCGGTCAGATTCGCGATGCCTCCAAACGTGGTCTGTTCATTGCCACGGACTACACTGACGTTCAGTTAAACCAGACGGTGGAACTGGAGTTCCGTTTTCCGGATACCCAGGAAAAGCGGTTCCGTCGGCTGAAGGCCCATGTTGTGCGGAAGTCAGACCGCGGCCTTGGTGTCGACTTCGAAGGCGTCGAGAACGACAGTTTTACAATCTCTTCACTCATTAACTGGCTGAAAAGCCACCACATGCCAGTCAATTATTTTCCTGTTCGCCGTAAACAAGCATAGTTCGCCCCGAACAAGGATAGAAAGTGCCCAAGGAGCTCGAATTTGACCCTGGCAGCCTATACCCCGCGGTCCTTGCCGGAATCCCTGAGCGGATTGTTCCAGTTGGCGCTGGACCTTCGGTGGACCTGGCATCACGGTACCGATGAACTCTGGCGCGCTCTTGATTCGGACATCTGGAACACCACCCGGAACGCGTGGCTGGTTTTGAACAGCGTGTCCGGGGAGCGGCTGGAAGAACTGGCCGCAGACCCCGACTTTCAGCAGCGCTACCGTGAGCAGATTCATGCTCACCAGGCTTTCACAGAGGCTGACACCTGGTATTCGACCGATTGTCCGGGCGATCTGGGCGAGGGCGTTGCCTATTTCTGCATGGAATATGGTCTGAGCGAATCGCTGCCGCTGTACAGCGGTGGTCTGGGCGTACTGGCCGGCGATTTTCTGAAGGCGTCCAGCGATCTGGGTGCACCAGTCATGGCGGTGGGTCTGCTGTACCAGCAGGGCTACTTTCGCCAGGCCATCAGCACCGATGGCGAACAGCTGGAGTTCTATCCTTACAACGACCCCACCATGCTGCCCGTCTCGCCCCTGCGGGACGCTGACGACCAGTGGGTGAGGGTGATTGTGCCTTTCCCGGGAAGACACGTGCGCCTTCGGGCCTGGAAGGCCCAGGTGGGCCGCTGCGAGCTGTTGCTGCTCGATAGCAACGACCCCCGAAACGAACCGGGCGACCGGGGTATCACCAGCGAACTCTATACCGGTGACCCGGAAAAGCGCCTGCAACAGGAAATGGTATTGGGCATCGGTGGCTGGCGTCTGCTGGAACAACTGGGGAGATCGCCGTCACTCTGCCATCTGAATGAGGGCCACTGTGCCCTGGCGCTCATAGAGAGGGCCTTCAGCTGGCAGGACGACCATGAAAGTGATTTCCAGACAGCTCGAACCGCAACCAGGGCGACCAATCTGTTTACCACGCACACCTCGGTGGCGTCCGGCTTTGATCATTTCTCCCGATCGCTATTGCGACTGTATCTGACACCCTGGCTCGAAGGCCGCGACCTGAATGTCGATCAATTGCTGGCATTGGGAAGCCAGCCCTCCAGCCCAGACAATCAGTCGACTGACCTTAAACTCAATATGGCCTTGCTGGCCCTCAATATGAGTGGTCGGTTCAACGGTGTCAGCCGCATCCACCAGAAGGTCACCCAGACCATTTTCCAGCCTTTCTTCCCGCGCTGGCCGGCCGAAGACATTCCGGCGGACTATGTGACCAATGGCATCCACACGCCGAGCTGGGATTCTCCGGAATCCGACGCCATCTGGACCCGGGCCTGTGGCAAGGATCGCTGGCGCAGGCCTCTCCAGAGCACCTGCCCGATGACAAACATCGCCGACGAAGAATTATGGGAAATGAGGCGCCTGGAGCGCGCAAGGCTGATTACCTACCTCCGGCGAAGGCTTGCAAGCCAGCATTGCGAACAAAACCCCGGAAACAACCATGAAGCCGCGTGTGGCCTTTTGTTGGACCATGAAACCCTCACGTTGGGCTTTGCCCGCCGGTTTACGGAATACAAGCGACCAGATCTCCTGCTCAAGGATCAGGAGCGCCTGCTCAAACTGCTTGCCAGCCGCGATCGCCCGATTCAGATTGTGCTTGCAGGCAAGGCCCACCCCTACGATCTCCCGGGGAAAGACATCATCCGGCGATGGAAAGCCTTCTCCCGGCGACCGGATGTCGAGGGCAAGGTGGTGTTTATTGAAGACTACGATCTGGGCGTGGCCAACCAGCTTATCCAGGGCGTGGATGTGTGGCTCAATTGTCCGAGACACCCTTGGGAAGCCTGCGGCACCAGTGGCATGAAGGTACTCGTGAACGGGGGACTGAACCTGTCACAGTACGATGGCTGGTGGGCGGAGGCCTGGAACCCGGATGTGGGCTGGGCTATTCGACCTGGCGCTACGTTTGACGAGCTAAGCGGGTCAAACAATCACGACCACGATCTCTCAGACATGGAACAGCTGTTTGATCTGTTGGAGAACGAGGTAATTCCCGGGTTCTATGACGTCGACAGCGAAGGTATTCCCCGGAACTGGGTTGGACGTATGCGCGCAAGCATGGATCAACTGACGGCGGCCTATTCTGCCAACCGGATGGTGCGGGAATACGTAGAGCAGTTCTATCTCCCCATGGCAGAAATGGGGAGCCGGCGCAGCTCCGAGACTGCAAGGGAGTTAATTGGTGAATACGGAGAAATCTCCAGGCACTGGTCCCGGTTGCGTTTCAACAGCTTCAATACAAGCGAAGATTCGGGTAGCCAGACTTTCACCGTGGAAGTCTATCTGGATGGAATTGACGAGCAGCGGATTGCAGTAGAGCTTGTTGCAGAGGATTCCGAGCATGGCCCAAGAACCATTACGGCCATGCAGATGAAACATCCGCTGGGTGGTTCCCCTCATACCTATCTTTATGAATGCACAGTGCCTCCACGCCCCGAAGGACACTACACGCCGCGCCTGCGAGTGCGGGATGAACGCCTGAACCTTCCCCTGGAAAACCCCGCCATACTCTGGCTCAGGTAGGCCTCAGCTGCGCCAGAATGCCGGCGATAGAACGATCACCACGCTCAGTATCTCCAGACGCCCCATCAGCATACCCACAGACAGTACCCATTTTGCCGCATCGGGAAGCGGCCCGAAATTACCCGCAGGGCCGATTATGTCCCCAAGGCCGGGGCCGACATTGGTCAGCGAGGTGAGGGCGCCGGACAGTGCCGTGACAAAGTCCAGCTGCATGGCGGCCAGGGCAACCGTGATCAGCAAAAGACAGAGCAGGAAGATAAACGTGTAGGCGATCATCGACGAGATAATCTCATCACTCACGGCCCGGCCATTGTAATTACGGGTAAGAACCGCACGAGGGTGCAGCAGGCGCATCAACTGCTCACGCAGGATGATCAGGGAAAGCTGGAACCGGAAGATTTTCATGCCGCCGGCCGTGGAACCAGAGCAGCCGCCCACGAACATCAGGAAAAAGAACAGCACGAACGCCAGAGGGCCCCAGGCCGAATAATCTTCGGAGGCATAGCCGGTGGTGGTTACCACAGAAGTGACGTTAAACAGGGTAGAGGCATAGTTATGGATGGGATCGAAGGGGACCGGTGACACCATCCAGCGGTAAAGAGTTAGAAGCAGCGGTACGAAAAACAGGATAGCGAGAAACAATCGCACCTGCTGATCCCGGAAAAGAACGCCGTGTTGGCCATGCATTTCACGCACGAAAAGGAAGAAGGGCAAGCTGCCGATAATCATGAAAAATGTGGCTTCCATGAGGATCAGATCATTGAACTTGCCCATGGACAGATCCGAGGTGGAAAAGCCACCGGTGGCGATGCTGGTAAGACCATGGTTGAAGGCATCGAAGAGCGTCATGCCAGAAAACCAGTAGGTAACCACCGCAATGATCGAAAACGCCAGATAAACCACCAGCAAGCCACGGCTGAGTGTTTTCATCCTTGGCAGAGCCTTGTCGGTCCATTCCGAAGACTCGGTGGCGAACAGCCGCATGCCGCCGACCCGCAGAAACGGGAGTACCGCAACGAACATACCGATAATTCCGATACCACCAATCCATTGCAGAATGGACCGCCAGATCAAAAGATCCCTGTCCATATCATCGAGGCCGCTGAGCACCGTTGCCCCGGTGGTGGTAATCCCCGAGGTGCCCTCGAAAAAGGCGTCTGCGGCAGAAATGCCCAGGTCACTCAGATAGAAAGGAAGCGATGAAAACAGGGCAATAATGAACCACGAAGATACCGTGAGTACGAACATGTACCTGGGCTTCAGATCTCTCGGTTTGCGGTAGGTGGCGGCCATTCCCAGTATACCGAGCCCCCAGACAATGGCGGCCGATTCTGCAAACGCCATGGCGTTCGGCGCTTCAGAGCCCGCAAGCAGGATGACAGGCAATGTCATGAAAATGCTCAAAAGCACGAACATGACGCTGACAATGAAAATGACGGGGTAGAGATTTCTCAATGGATGCTCGAGCCAGCTGATACCGGGAGACGGCGTCAGAATACCTGTGGGGTCGGCCTTCCGCAAGGTAACACCGCGCGGATGCTGAAATTACCGGCGAATTAAATCGGTGTAAATAACGCGTAAATGCGGATCTTTCTGATGGCAAAACGCGTCAGTCTGGTGCAAGTTCAGCGATGTACACCGAACAATTCGGTTAAGGAGATAAAAAATGAAACACGTACGTTCAATTGCCGTTATCTTTGCCACCGGTATGGCTGCTGCAGGAGCCGCATCCGCCCAGGATATGTACAAGTCTGGCGTTGGCGGGCTCTACACAGGCCTGAACTACACTTTCATGAACCTTGAGAGCGGTAACGCGGATGCCGACGTAGGCACGCTGTCTGCCAAAGTTGGCGTGATGGCGACGCCGTATCTGGGCATCGAAGCGCGGGGCGGTTTTGGCGTGGATGACGACCGCATCGGCGGAGTCGATTATTCACTGGATAACTTCTTCGGCGGCTACGCCACGTTCAATCTGGCCAACGAATCACCCATTACGCCGTACGCTATCCTCGGTTTCACCCGGGTCGAAATCGAAGCTTCTTCGTTTCTGGGCACTGCCACCGAGGATGAAACGGACGTGTCCTACGGCATCGGCATGAATATGGAATTTGCGCCGAACCTGTCCGGCAACCTTGAATACATGCGTTATTATGAAGACAGTAATGCCGAAGTCGATGGTCTGGGCGTCGGTATTCAATTCAACTTCTGAAACCAGGCCACCGGGGAGACTGTTTGAACCATCTGGCTCATGTATTTCTCGCGCCGGACTCACCTGAAGCTCGGGTGGGGAGCATCCTCGGTGACTTTACCCGGGGCGTCGATCTCTCGACGCTGCCGGACCCGGTGAAGCAGGGCGTCCGCCACCATCGGGCGGTCGACAGCTTCACCGACCAGCACCCCGACGTACTTGCCAGCAAACAGGTCTTCTCCCGTCAACGTCGTCGATTTGCCGGCGTTGCGCTCGATATTCTCTATGACCATTTTCTTCTCAAACACTGGGACCGGTTCAGTGAAATTGAGCAAGAGGCGTTTATTCGCGGTATATACAACGAGTTGCAGCAGAAAGAACATCTAATGCCGGAAAAAATGGCCAGAGTTACCCGAATGATGGTGTGGAACGACTGGTTCGGGGCCTACCAGGACCTTGAAAACATCGGGAAGGCACTGGACCGCGTTGCGGGGCGCATACGGTTCAGAAATGATTTCGCTGGCATGATCACGGAAATCCGCGCAAACCACGAAGAACTGGAGCACAATTTTTTATCATTTTTCCCGGATTTACAGGAATTTGCAGGAGGTATTGAATGAGGTTTGTTATTAGGGCGTTGTTGGCTATGGCATTGGTTTTTCCATCAGCGATGGCAGTTTCTGCGGAGGCCGATGCCAACAATAACCAGCAGCGACCGCCGGAAACCCTTGGCTATGTTGAATGGGTAGTCATGAAAGATACCAACCTGAGGCTTAAGGCGCGACTCGATACAGGCGCCAAAACGTCGTCTCTGCACGCGGTCAACATCGAGGGCTTTGAGCGCGACGGAGAGGAGTGGGTCAGTTTCCAGATTCCACTGGGTGACCACGAGGACCAGCCGACCGAGGGCGAACTGGACCATGACGACGTCATTCTGGAGTTCGAGCGGCCGGTCGAGCGAACAGTTCTGATTAAACGAAAAGGCGCGCCATCCCAGAAGCGATATGTGGTCATGATGGACTTCTGCATTGCCGGAACCACCCATACCACGCAGTTTTCACTGACAGACCGCGGCAAGTTCTCCTATCCGGCGCTGCTGGGTCGCCGATTCATGCGCGATGACAACATCCTGATTGATTCGGCAGACTCGTTTATGGCTGAAAAAGAGTGTGAGTACATAACGCTGGAAGAGCTGGCAAAGAGGCATGCCGAGAATGTGGTAGAGGAAACCGACACGGACTCTTAACCACAGGAACTGGGATCTTCATCCCAGTTCACCAGTTTTTCTTCCAGTATTGCGGCCGCCGCAGAGGAACTGTGGGCATTCAGGGCATTTTCAATAATCTCCTGATAGCGGCCGCTTTCACGCAGATTGGCCAATCCCCGATCAAATGTCCGCTTGAGGCGGCCCGCCTCCGGGTCGTCACGAGAAAACGGGAGATGGTAGAGAGCACTTCTAAGCGGCCTTGGATGGAACTCCAGCCGGGCTCCCGCTTCTGGCCCCAGGTGATGGGCAATCATCGCTTCACCAACCACCGGATCCATGGGAAAAAGATCGATCCGCTCAAGCAACAGCTTCCGGAAATTGGCAATGTCGGACGTGGTGACATCGGAACTTACCAGACCACTGTCGATAGCATCGCTGAGTGTCTGTCCGTAGCTGTAATCCTGCGTAAGTCCGACAGTCTTCCCACTGAGATCTGGCAATGCATCCCAATCGAATGGCATTTCCTGCCGATGATAAAACACATATTGATAGGGCAAAATTGGCGCGGAATAGAGAAACTCGCGTTTTCTTTCCGCCGTGCATGACCAGACCGCCGACGCCTGGTATTTCTTGGACTTCACCAGGGCCAGGGCTCGGGACCAGGGAAAGAAAGAAAACTCCACGCGTATGTCTTCGCTGTCAAAAGCCTCGCGAATAATCTGCGCCAGAAAACCACCGTGCGGACTTTCCTTATCCAGGTAGGGAGGCCACTGGCCGGTGGTGACTCGGATGATTTCCTGATTAGCTGCCGCAGGACTTATCGGCATCAGGGAGAATAACATGGAAAACAGAAACAGCCGGTACCACTTCATTAATGAACACCTGAAAGCCGGATAGGTGAGTTGGGTGCGCACAGAGTGTAACGACTGTATTGATGTGAGCTTGAGTGTTGCTATACTAGATTTAACATAATATACATTATACGCACTTTGATGCTGGGGATTGAATACTGTTTTGTGCGTTTGGTGGACGACCACAGTAAGTACTAAAACTTTTAACAGTAAGTGCTAAATTTCCACGGTGAGTACTACTAAGTCTAACTTTCTGATTTGCAGCGTTTTTGTCCATGCTGGCTCTGACCTCGTCAGCGCTGGAGGCGCCAAGCGCGAATCCCCAAAAACACATGAAACTGTAGTCGCCAAAACCAAGACGCTGTTTTTGAGAATACGCATGCTCAACCCCCTGTTGATCGCCAGTGTTCTGTTAAGAACGGTGCCCCGGTCTAAAAGGTTCAAATGGATATGGCTAAGCGCGAGATTCCACCCTATATTTGTAGCAATGACAGACCCATCCGACAGAGAAAAACGCTGTTTCCACAACGGTGAGCGCATTCTTCTGGCCTTTGCCAGCCAGACTGACACCGCAAAAGGCCTTGCAACACGGATCTATGAACACAACTCATCCATGTGCGATATGGTAAATCTGGCGGAGATTGAACCCGAGACGCTGGAGCAATACGGGCGCCACATTTTTATTGTCTCGACATTTGGTGAGGGAGAGGCGCCGACCGAGGCGCGTCCCTTTGCCCAGGCGCTCGACCAGTCGAGCATCAATCTGAGGGTCGGCAACGATTCTGACGAAATCCTCCAGAAAGTGCACTAACCTATTGGATTTAAATTATTTTTGTATTGTAGCTCATGGGTGAAACCTGCCGATCAAAATCAAGCGTATAATCGCCGATTCGATTGATATGGTCCGTGCGGTATGGGGCCAACCCTTTGAGAATATCGTGATCTATATGATGACCTTGATCCTTGAGAGCTTTAAGAGTCAACGTCATCGACTCCACATTGTGAAGAATGACCAGGTTGGCCACCAAATGGTTATATTTGATCACCTTCCGTTGCTCGTGGCGGATATTCTCGGCGATCACCCCCTCGCCGCCGAAGAATAGCCATTTCACGAACTGGTTGAATTCTTCCGTTTTGTTCGTTTCCGCATGAATGGTTCGCCGCAACTCCACGTTGCCAATGTAATCCAAAAGAAAGGTCGTCCGAACAACCCTCCCCAGTTCCCGGAAAGCAAAGTAGAGTTTGTTCTTGAGGCTTGCGGTACCCAAGCGCCGCAGTATCGTGGAGGGTGCGATCTTGCCAGCCTTGATCGATAGCGCCACCCGGAGCATGTCGGGTACATGTGTTTCAATCAGTTTCCAGTTGACGGTTTCGCTGAATAAGGCATTGATGTGCTCATACCGCTGGCGTTTATCGGGCTTGTAGAACACCAGTTGCTTCAGATTCCGGATTCGGGGCATGAGGTTGATACCCAGCAGATAAGCCAACCCGAAGACGGGCGCACTTTGCGCCTGGGTATCGCCATGCAGGGTGTCAGGCTGGATATTGGAGTCGTTTTTGATCAGCCCATCAAGGATATAAATGGCCTCATAAACGCCGCAAGGAATGAAGTGGCTGAACAGCGCGATGTATTTGTCCGAGACGTGGTAGTAGCCCACCCCGCCATAGCCACCGTACCGTATGTGGTATTCCGATAGCAGGTTCTGTTCGTACAGGTTCCATTTTGTGCCATCGGCGGCGGCCCGCTGGCCGGTTCCCCAGTGTCGCGGCAGCCGGTAGCGGTTGTAGGCATTGATAACCTGTACAATCGCCTGCTCCAGGCGCTCTTCGGTAACGTGCCGCAGGTTGAGCCAGGACACCTGCCGGCGATTAAGCGTCGTGATGGATCGCGCGGTCTGAGTTGGCCCGAGATTGCAGCCATAGCAAAATAAGGTCGAAACAAAGCGGGTACGGGGGTCGTCCAGCTTGCCCTCAAATCCGGAAAGTGGCCCAAAGCGTTTGTGGAGGCCCAGCCAGTTTTCGGCTTCCACCAGGATGTCGAGAATATTCTTTTCGGGCAAATTCTGGGATAACTGTTTATCAATCTCAGCTAACCCATCCGGAGGCGCTGGGCGACGGTGCTTCCGGATCACCAGCTCTTCACCATGGAAGACGGCGTATTCATTCTCCGGGAAGCCACGGTCAATGCGGTCGGCCGTTTCGCTCAACCGGGAGTGGGCTTGTGCCACCAAAGCGGCGGGGTCGGATTCGATATCAATCATCGCGCTGTAGTCCGCTATCTGGGCATCATAGACACTCCAATCCACCAGCTGATCGCGGTAGTCACTGTATTGGTCGCTGTTCGCGACCGCGAGATCGCCGGAAATCAGTTCACGCTTCACCTGTGTCAGTACGCCCAGCTCGAAATACTTCCGGTAGACCATGCCGGGCGGTAGCTGGCTTGGCCCCGCCCCCAATACCAAACGGCGCCAACGCTCCGGTAGCCAGGACACGTCGACGGGTTGAGTGCTGAGCACAAGGCATTCCTTACGGCTGTGCCGGTGCTTTTTCAGAGTCGCAATCGCCTCAATCAAGGATTGATCGTGGCTGGTTGCCGCCAGATCCAGTAGTTCAAGGCAATTGAATAACAGGGGGCGTAACGGGCGGTAGGGTTGCAGCATGAACGGGATGAAGTTATTGCCAGCATAGGCCATGTGTTCCTCACACTCGGCCAGTAATTCATCAGGATCACTCTGGATGGCAGCCGCCACTCGGGCACCTCGCTCAGAATCCGTTGGCGCTTCCTGGACGGCGGTCAGTACGTCACGCAGTTGAGCCACCAGCTTGTCCATGCGCTTCATATGATCCAGGTGATATTGGTTCAGGTTGGCTTCTGCCTTGGTCTTGATGTTGCGCATCTTGCGGACAAAGATGTCGACCGCATCGTCCATCGCGCGACGCAATTGGGCATGGACCAGCAGAACCATCAAGGCATAGCGTTTGGTGCTTTGCATGGCCTTGATGTTGGCCGCGCCCAGCGCTCGTGCTTCCAGTATGAAGTGGTGATACTTGCCGGCAGGAATGTGATCAACAGCGGGCAATCGTTGACACCAGCCCTGAAGCCATTCCAGATGCTGAAGATACTTCTTCACTTCTGTATTGGTCGGTTTTTTGGGTTCTTGTTTCAACATATGCCAACTGGTGTGAGGGGAATCGTCCGGCACGTGCAGCAACTGGTCAAATTCGTTTTTTTGATGCGCTGTCAAACCCGCATTGAGCGTCCGGAAGTAACTGGTATTAACAGTGCTGCGAGCCTGACGCGCGGACCTTTGCAGCGTTGAAAAACCCGGTAGCTCAAAACGTTGGCGCACCAGCTCTTCGATCACCACATTGATGATGTCCGCCAGGTCCTGCTTGGTGGTGGCCGCTTCACGCGCCAGTTCCCGTACAATTGCCTTGCCTTCAACGGTGAACGCCTTGATGTTCACCTGTTGACGAACCGTGTCCAACATCCGCTGACGGGCGCCGCCATTGCGGTCGTAGACCCTGAGCTGGCTCGCTGCGAGATGTGAAAGGTCGTCGCACGCCAGAATGTGCGTTGTAATGGATTGGGGAACGGCTATGAGGTGGACAAAGTAGCCCAGGCGCTGCACTGTTTTCAGGAGAATGAGCAGGGCGCCACGAGCAGCCGGAGTTCGACCGTGCTTTCGGGCAAAGGATCGTTCCTGGGCAGAGGGTGTATAAATTTCTGCCAGTTCTTGATCCGAGACCTCCGCCTTCAATCGCGGATAGGCGGTTTCATGGAGACTACTCATACGCAGTCCTTTGCTATGGGGTTCCAGTGAGAGGCGTTAACTCACAGTACGTTCGCTCTTGAAGGAGGCATTGCTTATAGTAGGCAGCAATTCGTCAAGACCAAAGGAACCGCCCCTTATTTCGTGAACGCCACGGTCCCGATCGTCGCTCGCTACGTGCTAATAGCGCCTCTGTTTGGGGCTGTTACCCAAAAACTTCCCCGCCGTACTCTGCTGGTCACACTGGACATTCTGAGGGCCTGCGTGGTTGCTATTCCGCCCTTTTGTCACTGAGGTTTGGCAGGGGTCCCACTCTGGCTAGGGTAGGTACTGACTTTTCGCCCAACTCCTTCATGTAATGACGCAATTAAGGGGCACGAGATATTGCCCTCGTAGGCGCAGCACCGATCAACCATGTCGCTCAGCAAAGCCTCAATTTGCTGTAGCTTTTCGAGCTTCCCACGTACGTCGTGCAACTTACGCTCCGCGAGAGTGCTGGCTTCCAGGCAGTGAGTACCATCATCCAATTGAAGCAAGTCGTGTATCTCATCGAGACTAAAGCCTAACTGCTGCGAGGTTTTCACAAAGCTCAACCTGCCAATATCGCTGGCACCGTAGCGCCGAATACCCCCGAGAGGACGCTGGGGCTCAGGTATTAACCCACGTCGCTGGTAGTAGCGGATGGTCTCAACTGAGACGTTCGTCGCCTTAGCCAACCCCCCGATGGTCAATGAGTTCATTTCATCCGACATTCACCTTGACTCCGTAGTTGACTACGGCTTTAAGCTTAACTTATCGAACAAGGCCATAAAAGGTGCAATCGCAATGTCAGAGTTGAATTCAGAGTCAAAATCCGGTCGCGGGTCGTTAATCGCAGGCGGGGTTGCAGCGCTGCTCGCGTCGGCCTGCTGTCTGGGTCCCCTGGTCCTGATCGCCCTAGGTGTTTCCGGTGCCTGGATCGGCAACCTGGCCGCCCTGGAGCCCTACCGTCCGTGGTTCATTGGTGCTGCGCTGGTGGCCATGGTGTTTGCCTGGCGCCGGATATACCGGCCCGCGCAGGACTGCGAACCGGGCGAAGTCTGCGCGGTACCGCAAGTGCGCACTGCTTATAAAGTCGTGTTCTGGATCGTTGCGCTGCTGATACTGACGGCGTTGGCGTTCCCTTTCGTCTTACCGCTGTTTTACTGAAACCTGATCCACCCTATTGACTGAGAGGCACTACACCATGAAAAAGTCCCTGATTGCTGCCGTACTGTTTACGCTGTTCAGCCTGCCTGCCCTGGCGGCGCAACAAACGGTGACCTTGTCCGTTCCAGGCATGACCTGTTCGGCCTGCCCGATTACGGTTAAAGCTGCCCTAAAGCGGGTCGACGGCGTGAGCGCTGTGGATGTCCGATATGAGGAACGTGATGCGACGGTTACCTTTGACGATGAGAAAACCTCCGTTGAGGCGCTGACTCAGGCCACCACCAACGCGGGTTATCCGTCCACCCTGAAATAAACCGGGACGACAAACGAGTAACCATGAAAGATCCCAAGACCCTGTTGCGAGCGAGTGCAATTGGCACGGTCGTGGTCGCGCTGTGCTGCTTCACGCCGATTCTGGTGGTTTTACTCGGATCCGTCGGTCTGGCCGCACTGACCGGCTACCTGGATTACGTGCTGTTGCCCACGCTCGCCATTTTTATCGGCCTGACCTGCTACGCCGTATGGCGCAAAAAGAAATACGACGCCTGCTGCGATAGCCCATCTACCAAGGAGTCACATGAATGAGTAACGACAACCTGCATATTGCTGTGATTGGCAGTGGCGGCGGAGCCATGGCCGCCGCTTTGAAGTCGGCGGAACGCGGAGCCCGGGTAACGCTGATCGAACGTGGCACCATCGGTGGCACTTGCGTCAATGTCGGCTGCGTGCCCTCGAAGATCATGATCCGCGCCGCTCACGTGGCCCATCTGCGCCGCACCAGTCCGTTCGACGAGGGCATTGCGGCGGTCGAGCCTTCTATTAACCGGCCCCGGTTGCTGTCCCAGCAGCAGGCCCGGGTTGATGAACTTCGTCACGCAAAATATGAGGGGATTCTCGAAGACAATCCGGCGATCACTGTCCTGCAGGGTGAGGCCCGTTTTACCGATGCCAATACGCTGACAGTGACGGGAGCCGACGGCACGGAACGCGAAGTACGCTTTGACAGAGCATTCATTGGTACCGGTGCGCGGCCTACCATCCCCCCGGTTCCGGGCCTGTCCGATACGCCGTACTGGACGTCCACCACGGCACTGGCCAGCGACACCATTCCAGACCGGCTGACTGTCATCGGGGCGTCCGTCGTGGCCGTGGAGCTGGCACAGGCGTTTGCCCGGCTGGGCAGCGAGGTGACCATCCTGGCGCGTAGCCGGCTGTTTTCCCGTGAAGACCCGGCTGTTGGCGAGGCCATTGAAACCGCGTTCCAGGCCGAGGGCATCAAGGTTCTGAATAACACGCAGGCGAGCCAGATCCGCTATACCAATGAGGAGTTCGTTCTCGCTACGAACGCGGGGGAACTGCGGGCCGATCGGCTGCTGGTGGCCGTGGGACGCACACCGAACACAGACAGACTGAACCTGGAGGCTATCGGCGTCGAGACTGCACGCGGGGCGATTTTAGTCGATGACTGTCTGCGTACCACCGTGCCCGACATCTATGCTGCTGGGGACTGCACCGACCAGCCGCAGTTCGTTTATGTCGCCGCTGCCGGTGGCAGTCGGGCAGCGGTCAATATGACCGGCGGCGATGCCCGCCTGGATCTCAGTGCCATGCCGGAGGTGGTCTTTACCGAGCCACAGATTGCGACCGTCGGTTTATCCGAAGCTGACGCCGAGGCAAGAGGCTACGTCACCGACAGCCGTACCCTGACCCTCGACAACGTGCCACGGGCCCTGGTCAACTTTGATACCGGAGGCTTCATTAAAATGGTCGCGGAACGGGAAAGTGGACGGCTACTGGGTGTGCAATCCGTCGCGGGTGAGGCCGGCGAACTGATCCAGACTGCGGTGATGGCGCTACGCGCCCGCATGACCGTCAACGAGATTGCCGATGAGCTGTTCCCGTACCTGACGATGGTTGAGGGTCTGAAGCTGTGCGCTCAAACCTTTACCAAGGATGTCAAACAACTATCCTGCTGCGCGGGATAAGGCAAGGCCCCATGAATGATGTGCGAGAAATCGTGAATCGGCTGGGCCTGACCAGAGAAGCGGAGGCCGCGCTTCATGTGGCGCTATTGCGTGAGCTGGTCCAGGGTCGTTCGGTCACTCTTGAGCGGCTTGCAGCGTCGCTCAACTGGACGACGGACCAGGTGGTGCAGGTGCTGGAACAGCTGCCTTGCGGAACCGTCGAGTATGACGGTCAGGGACGGCTGGTCGGCTCCGGCATCACCCTGCGTGAAACGCCGCATGCGTTTGTGGTAAACGATCAGCCGCTCTACACCTGGTGTGCACTCGACGCTTTGATGTTTCCCAGTGTCATTGGCGAACCCGCACAGGTTCGGTCGCGTTGTCCCCACACCCACAAGCCGGTCACCTTGACGGTCACGCCACAGGAGGTGCTTTCGCTTCAGCCAGAAGACGCGGTTCTCTCGCTGGTGTCCGTGGCCACGGAGGGCGACATTCGCAGTGCCTTCTGTTGCGATGTCCACTTTTTTGCTTCTCGATCTGCCGGGGAGGCGTGGTCCCGGGACAAACCGCACGCAAGCATTGTGGCTGTCCAGGAAGGTTTCGAACTGGGTCAGGGTATTGCCCGGCAATTGCTCGACAAAGCAGGGAGCGACTGACATGACGGTGAATACCCTAATAGCGGAACCTGACGTTGAACGCGGGCCGGAAACACAAAGCCAAGGCTATGTCATTTCCGAGGCGGCCCGTCGCTGTGGTCTGTCGGTGCCTCAGATTCGGACATACCTGGATATGCGACTGGTGCACGCCTGCGGAAAAACCTCGGGGGGCTTTCGCTTGTTTGATGACCGCTGTCTGGAACGGCTGAAGTTCATTGGGGCTTGTCGTGAGGCAGGCCTGGGGCTTCCGGAGATCGCCGAGTTTGTTCATTCGCTCGACAACGGGGATGAGCAGCAGTGCCGCACAGCAAAGCGGCAAATACAGGATACGATTGCCGTTAAGAGGGCGGCGCTGAATCGCTGTACCCAAGTGCTGACAAAGGCAGAGCGTGGAACCGGGAGATCTGAGAGTGGCGGTCCAGGGATTCGGTAACGGTGCCCTGGTGGCTATCACAGCCGTTATGCCAGCTCTTTTACCAGAGGAGTATCACCCGGCAGGAGTGCGCTACTGGCAAAATGCCAGGAGGCTAAATGCTTGATCTTCCAACCTGGGGAATTGCCGCGGCGTTTGCCGGTGGTCTCGTGTCGTTCTTCTCACCCTGCACTTTACCCTTGGTTCCCGGCTACCTGTCGGTCGTTACCGGAGGCGCTCTAACCGAGGCTTCGAATCGATTGAAGGCGTTCTGGTTGAGCCTGTGTTTTGTGATGGGGTTCAGTCTGATCTTTGTTGCCTTGGGGGCAAGCGCCAGTGTCCTCGGGCAATGGTTGATGGCTTATCGTGAAGAGGCCAACCGGGTAGCTGGCGTACTCATCGTGCTGATGGGGTTGTTTATGCTGGGCTGGTGGAGCCTGCCGGCTTTACAGAGGGACTGGCGTATTGGGCAGTCACTTGAAGGTGGGCGCCCCACTGCCTCATTTATGCTGGGCATAGCGTTTGCCATTGGCTGGACACCCTGCATAGGCCCCATACTCGGGGCCATATTGGCGCTCAGTGCCACACAGGCCAGTGCTGAAGCGGGCATGCTGTATCTTGCGGTTTATTCGCTGGGATTAGCTCTCCCCTTCCTCGCAACCGCTCTGTTCATTGAACACTTTCGCCAACGAGTACGCTGGCTAAGTCGCTGGAGTCGATGGCTGAGAGCGTTTGCAGGCCTGCTGCTCGTTGTCATGGGAGTGTTGGTGCTCACCGGCCAGATGACTCTATTCACGTCATGGATGTTGTCGATGTTTCCAGTTCTCGGAAAGCTTGGTTGAGTTACCGCAGCCAAACTATAGGGAATGGTTCATGGATTTATTCTCAAACACTGCATATGAACAGGCTTCATGAACAGAAGAAGCAGCCTCGCCAGTTAACGCATTGTTTTTAATTGGTGCGTAGCTCAGCACATTTGATGAACTGAAGACACAGCGCATAAGTTAAACGTCACGCACTGTATCTGTTCGTGTCAGTCTTCGATTACCTCTTGACTCTTTTGCCCAACACCTTCATGCAATGACTGAATTAGAGGACAAGAGATGCGGATGGTTTCGACTGGGACGTTAGCCGCCTTGGCCAGGCTCCAGATGGTAAATGAATTCGCTTCCTCCGACATTTGCCTTGACTCCGTAGTTGACTACGGCTTTAAGGTTAGTCTATCGAACAAGTTCATAAAAGGTGCTATTGCAATATGAGCTGTTTCCGTACCTGACGGTGGTTGAGGATCTGAAGCTGTGTGCTCAAACCTTTACCAAGGATGTCAAAAAACTATCCCGCTGCGCGGGATAGGCAAGGCAGCCGGGAATGGCTTGCGCGACAGCATGAAGCGGCTGAATCTGAACGGATAACTGAATGCTACAGCCATTTTGCCGGTTTTCGAAACGAGCACCACTTATCAAGTCAGAATTGAAAGCATAGTAACTTTCCCTATCGAGACATTGAGGTAACCATGAGCAGCAATACCCATCACTTACTCGAAGATGCCCAATCCCGAATGGCTGACATTTACGAGTGGCTGGAGGTGGCGGACGATAGTCGCCACCGCCTGGGGCAACCTAAACGCATCCATCAGGCCAGTTTATCGGTGCGCATGGATGATGGCTCGCTGCGTGTCTTTCCCGCCTGGCGCGTGCAGTACGACGATACCCGCGGACCCACCAAGGGTGGCATTCGCTTCCACCCCGATGTCACCGAGGATGAGGTCGCGACACTGAGTTTCTGGATGACGTTGAAGTGTGCTGCGGTCGACCTGCCGTTTGGTGGTGCCAAAGGGGGTATCTGTGTCGATCCGAAGACCCTCTCCCGTATGGAGTTGGAGCGATTGTCCCGTAGCTATATCCGTGCTTTTCACGATGTAATTGGTCCCGAACGCGATATTCCGGCCCCCGACGTCAACACTAACGCCATTGTCATGGGCTGGATGGTGGACGAATACGCCCAGATCGAACGTCGGCACGTGCCTGGAGTTATTACCGGTAAACCCCTGGGACTGGGAGGCTCCATCGGCCGTGAGGAAGCCACTGGTGCAGGCGCGTTGCAGGTGTTGGACCTGTGGGTAAAACGGCAGCACCAGGAACCGGGAGATCTGAGAGTGGCTGTCCAGGGATTCGGTAACGCTGGCCAGCATTTTGCGCGCCTGGCGCACCATGCCGGTTACAATATTGTCGCGTTGTCCGACTCCCGGGGCGCCATCTACAGTGAAGAGGGATTGAACCCTGGGCCCATCCTGCGTCACAAGAACCGTACCCGTGAACTCAAGGGCATGGTCTATTGCGACGATTCCGTGTGTGACGCCGCGCAGACGCAGCCCCTTAATGGCGATGAGTTGCTGGAACTGGACGTCGATGTTCTGGTGTTGGCCGCGCTGGAAAACCAGATAACGGACGCCAACGCGGACCGGGTCCGGGCCAGGGCGATCATGGAGATCGCGAATGGCCCCATCAGCACCGGCGGTGACCGCGTCCTGCAGGATCGTAATATCCCCGTGATTCCTGACATCATCGCCAATGCCGGCGGCGTGATAGTCAGCCATCTGGAATGGGTTCAGAACCGGATGGGCGATTACTGGTCAGGCGAAGCCGTGGAAAAGCAACTCAGGCAGCGTCTTGAGCGTGAAGCGAATGCCTGTTTCAACCTGGCGGAGGAGAAAGCCATACCCTTACGCACAGCCGCCTATATCCAGGGTGTCGGGCGGATTGTGGATGCCATGGCACAACAGGGCACCCAGGGCTATTTCAATGATCATCACGGGTAAAGTGCAAAACAACCGTGGCGATCATCTCTTGATTGCTGGAGTGTCCTCCGCATGCGTGAACTGAACTCGCCCGATGCCATAACCGAACTCGTCGATGCCTTCTATGGAAAAGTCTTGGCTGACGACGTACTGGCGCCGGTGTTCCAGGGCATCGATCTGCCCCGCCACAAACCAAAGATTTACGCCTACTGGCGGAAGATGTTGCTCGGCGAGCATGACGCGTACCGACGTAATATGATCGCCCGGCACCAGGCGCTCCATAGCCGGCACTCCTTGCAGCATCAGCACTTTCAAAGATGGTTAGCGCTGTTTCTCGACACCGTGGACGAGCGCTTCAGCGGAACCATCGCCGATCGGGCCAGACGCCTCGCGCCTATGATCACCACCAACCTGCAAAAAACCCTGCTGAGAACCTGACTATTAGTATTTTTGGGTATCCGGTTGTTGAGTGTCTGGAGTATCTGGTTGATTTCGAGGGTTGGCAGACAAACGTGGAAAATCCGCCACATGCCATCCAACCCTAATTCTCACAAAGCGTGGGCCGAAGTCGATGTTTGCGAGCTCATTGGCATCAGAGGTGAGCCGGTTCGCAGCTAATCTGGGCCCAACCGGGTGCCCGTTCTCACCCAATGTGGTCCCACTGCTCGGGGTAATTGCGGGCCCGACAGATTAGCTTTGTGAGCCACTACAGATACCTGTCCATCGTGCTCTGAGTGCTTCCGGGCAGCGTAGCCAGCCGCGACCACGCTAACCATTAGTCGGTGTCCCGGATCAACCTGGCGACTTTGGTCAGTAGAGTGCTTGCGGCGTTGTCCGTAAATTGCTGCCCTTCCTCGATGTAGCCCCGCACCGTTCCGTCATGCTTCCAGCCGCCCTGGCGCTTGATCTGCGCAAAGTCGACCTTCTCCCGCGCGGCGGCGGTGGATAGACCGCGCCGGAAGCTGTGACTGCTCAGGGTCGGCACGAAGTCCAGGCCGCAGGTTCCCCCGAGCGCCTTCAGGATACGGTTCACCGACCCGCCTGAGAGGGCGTGGGGTTGCAACCGATCCCAGCGGTTGACGGCTCGAAAGACGGGGCCTTCATGAATATCGGCATGCTGTAGCCAGTTTTCGAGGGCACTGACCGGGCAGACCGGTCCGTTGCCCCGAGGCAGGGCCCGCTTCAGGCCTTCACCGTGAGGGTCTGTTTTGGAGCGTGGCAGAGTCACCACCAGTCCTTCCGGCTCCCACGACAAGTGCTTCACCTCAATCGTCACCAATTCACTGCGGCGAAACGCCCCAAAAAAACCGACCTGCAGCAGGGCCCAGTCGCGATGCTTCTTGAGCGAGTCAGGCTGCTGCTGGAGCGTTTGCAGGAAGGCCGCAATGTGTTCGAGGCGCAGCGCCCGGGCTTGCCGTTTCGGCCGGCCATGGGCGCGACGAATCCCTTCCAATGTTTTGCGCACGCCAGGGTCCCTAGCGGGATCACGCAATCCCTGAGTCTGGTGCCAGCGCCCCAGGGCTGTCAGGTAGACATCCAGCGTGCGAGGATTAAGCGCGGCGGCCTGATCGGACAGGTAGGCCGCCAGGGTCGCCGGCTGTGTCGGGAGGCGTCCGCCCCAGCGCTCAATGCTGCGAATGGCCGCACGGTAGGTCCGGCGCGTGTTGTCGGTGGTGGCCATGTGGATGTACCGATTAGCCGAATCGGCCAACACGGTCTTGTCCGCATTACGTAATGGGGACCTGGCGGTGGGTTTTGGATCCATGACCGCTCCAATTCGAGGCGTGCTTTCAAGAGCCGCTGATGTACCGGCGTTACAGGGGCAGGATAGAACAGACCACACACTAACGCACGTTAATGCTCTTTAACGTGCGTTATGTTTCTTAAATTAACTTTGTTAATTATCTCATAAATAACGTAATATTACATATCACGTTATATGAAAAAAATGAGGCATGTCATGGCCCGCGCCGGAATTACCTACCAGGATGTCGCCAACGCTGCGCAACGCGTCCGCCAACGCGGTGACGAGCCTACTGTCGACCGGGTGCGATCGGAACTCGGTACCGGCAGTCGCAGCACGCTTGGGCCAATGCTGAAACGTTGGAAAACAGGCAGCGAAGCCGCAGCGCATCTGAACGGACTCCCGGCTGACTTGGTGGCCGCCGTGAAAGCCCTGCATGAGCGAGCTCAATACGCGGCCGATGAACGTATTACGCAGGAGCGCGAAGCGCACCAGACGCTGGAACAGCAATGGCGCACCGAGCTGGAAGAGGTGCGGCAGCGGTGCGAGTCACTGGAAGAGCAACGCTGCGGACTGGAGAAGGCCAATGAAGCGCTTCGCAACGAAAGCGATGCCCAGGCCCACGCTCTGCAACAGGAACAGCACCGGGCGGCCTCACTCACGTCCAAACTGGAGGCAAGTCAGGAGAAACTCAGTGAGACCACTGCAACCGTCCAAGAGATGAAGCAGGAAAACCGCGATATCCGCAGCCATTTCGAGCACTACCAGCAGGAGATTGCCGAGGATCGCCGTCATGAACGGGATCAGTTTCACAGGACCCAGTCAGGACTGGAGGGTCAGGTGGATCAGCTGACGCAGCAGCTCCGTTCCAGCGAACAGGACCGCGACACGCTGAGACAACATCGCGACCAAATAAACCAGCGCTATGAGGCCAGTCAGGATCACGCTGAAAACTTGAAAGAAAAGTTGCACGCGAGCCAGGCCGTCATAACACAATGGGCAACGCGAACAGAAACGCTGGAAGCGACAGTCGACCGCCTCCAGCTGGAGCGAGATAGCGACGCCGAACACCGGGAGAAGCTTGGTGCGGCCCTAACGGATTCTGAAAAACATCTCGCGGCCTGCCAGCAGCGGATCTCCGACCTCAGAGAGCGCGTGGCGGCGGTTGACGACCGAAACCAGTTCCTCAACGATCAGAATCGCGAATTACTGCAGGAAAAAGCTGTCCTCCAGGGTCAGTTGAAACAACTACAAACAAGCCTGGCTAAATAGCCCGCTATTGTCTCGGCCTGATCATCCCTGAGAGTTGCGAGTAATGCCAATCGCGCAAGGAGAAGTTAGATGTCTACAGTGATCTTTAGCAGGCTGCGATAGTTTAGGGTTTGTAAAACAGATGGTTAACGGGCTTTTTGGAGGATTTCGTCAGAATCGTTGCCGTTCCTGCAATTCCGCTAACGTCAATCCCCGAACGGCTTGCGTGCGTTCCATGAGCGCTGTGAGTTGCTGACGGGTGTGAGCCAGAGCTACAACAGAGAGACCTTTGGCGCTCAAGGAGGCCGCAAGAGTTGTGATGAGGTAAGTCTTACCCACGCCGGCAAAGCCTTGAATGGCCATGGGTTCGTCCGGCTCGGCCTCGATGGCTCGAATCAAACGGTCGTGCTCAGTCGACAGTGACACATTCCGCTGCAGACCTAGGATGTTACGTTTGATGAACACCTGGTTGAACTCTTTCGAGCAACCGTAACGCCATCGGTTTTTTTGTTCCAGGTAACTTTTGTTGGCAACGTCCGAGACTGACATGAGAAAGAACATGTCGCTGTTGCCCGGAGCCAGGTCAGAAAAGTGCTCCACTCGATCCTGTACCAGGTCCTCAATTTCTGATCTGGCCTCTTGAGAATCACCAATCAGCTGGAGGCTTTCCGCAAGGAGACGTTCACTCGCAGGGCCATTAAAGGGTTTTGATGAGTTGGCCAGTTTAAACAGGGTAAACAAACCCGCCAGCTCAGCATTGGTTAAGCCGGAGAGTCTTGTCCGGTCTTTATCCATCTCTTGTAACGTCTCAAGGCTTAGTGGGATCGCAAGTTTCGTCATGGTGTCCAATTCGTGAGTTCAGGCAATCTCAAGGATCTTTTGCTTAGGTGCAACCAAGATACCGTCAGAGTCTGGTATTGGCTAATGAAGAGATTCGTCTGCAGGAATATATGGTATAATAAATCAGGTCTTTGATTTTGTTTGTGTTCACATAGTGTCCGTGCCGTACTCTGATATTGGGAGATCCAAAACATGTTGAACTCTGATGTTGGCGATGTCCCTGTCCCGCGTGACTTGATCGAGGAGCTTTCGACTGCTTATCAATCCCTCGTCGATCATTGTGAGGGGCTAAAGAAGCTATCAGAAGCGGATCATGCCAGAAATTTTGAAGTGTATATCCCAACTTTTGGCGCCACTGAAAAACAGCGCTATACCGCGGATGCGCGCAGAGCTGCGATTATAGATGCGGTTGGGCTGACCATTGACGATACTCACAACAGGAAATACGAAGCGGGCATTATTTGTGCTTCAGATGCGACAGTGTCGGCGGTCGAGCAGCTAAATGCAGCTAAAAGTCACTTCAAGGAAACTGTTCTGAAAATCCGGAACCTTTCCCTTGAGAAGCGCGGGGTATCACGAGAAACGGTGCTAAAGAACGCTCTGAAAAGTGCCGGAATTCAGACGCTTGATCTGCGGGAGTGTTACCGACAGATCCGGATCATGCCTCGTAATTTGGATTCAATCTCCTGGACCTGGGCAACCAGTCACGCCCGGATCCAGAAACTCAGCTTTGATGAGGCCATGGCGCTTGCCGAAGGACTCAGGGATCGCGATGTGGAGTTGGCAGACACCGCCGTAGATGTCCTGAGGCGAAAATGTTCACCCGATCAGCCTTTGGTCCGCCGAATCACTCTGCCGAATCAATTGCGAGCAAACTACGCCTATCGCGAGGCGGGCAAGGTCCTCCGGAAGAGTTGCCCGATTTCGGGAGTAGTTATTGCACAGCAGGAGACTCTCCCGAGGTTGGCTTGGCGTGAAAATCCAGCATTTCGTAATGAGGTTCCAGTTCGACTCCAGCGCGAATCCAAGATAGAGCCAGAACCTGTCATTCAAGCATTGAGCATTCATCGCTATGTCGACGGTCAAGCCTGAACACCCTGCTCTCCAGGCAAAGGTACGCTGTTTCGGTTCAAAGGCGGCTCTCACTGCAGAGGCGACCTACATCACCCAAGAGGGTGGCGTGCCGCTGGCTGCACTGAATTTGGAAGTCGCACCACGCCAAGGTGAACGCGTTGAATGGAAGAGGAAGATTGTTCTCCAATTGGGCGAGGACGACCTACCACTTCTTTGTTGTGTGTGTCTGGGCTATCTACCCAAGGCCGAGTTTAAGAGGCCAACAAAGGGGATAACGATTGAGCGCCAGCCCGGCAGGATTTACCTGACTGCAAGCCAAGGATCAGGCACCGGATACGCCCTACCCCTGCCCATTTCACAAAGTTTTCGGCTTGGCGCACTGGCTCTCGCACAATTAAAGAAACAGTCCGTTTGTGACGACGAGCAATTGGTATTGGCAGCGCTAAGAGGGGCGGCAGCACTGTATAAAGGTTAGGTAGAATGCCACCTGCAGCTCTCTTGGGGCTTGACTCACCCGCCAGAGATCGCGGACTCGGCGGTTTGGTATGTGGAAAGGAGCTCCAGCCCTGCCTGAGAGCACCGCCAGACTTCATACCCCTTATGCTGATGACGGACTGGCAGCGAGAGCATTCATTTTATGAATGGAACCAAAATCTCACTACAGGCCCGTTATCCAAAACTTTGAACGCTCGTTCGGGCGACAATTCCTGGTTGCGACCATTCTCAAGATGGAAGATCAATCAGCTGACCAATTGTACCCATAGGCAAGTAAAGCGACTGCAGATCTCCGAATTGCCTTCCCATAGGCAGGAAGCCGTAGCGCTTAAAAAAACGATCACTGCTCTGGGTAAGAGGGTCCGTTACAACCGCTATTCCCATGCCAGTGTATTGAACAATCCGATACGCCTCTTCCAACGCCTCAAGAACTATCGTTTCACCGTATCGGTGCTCGGATCCGTGTAGTTTGCTATCCACACCCAGCCACGCAAGCTTGATCACTGGAATGGGATAGGCCGGGTATCGGCTACGGGTCTCCTGATCTGGCAGCTCATCACGCACTACGGTTGCGCTGGTCAGGGTGAAATACCCCAGGACCGGAACTGGCAACACATTTGTAGGTTCATCATCCACCAGCACCCAGGTGCGATTAATTTTCTTGTCCATCTGCTTGCGAGCTTCTCGCCTAAGGAACTCATTTACCCGTTCCAGCCCACAATCAAACGATTTCCGGTCATGCGACTTCTTATCTAATGGCTCTAACCTCAAGGTCACCGTTTTCCATCCTTTTACTCCGGCGACGTTTCGCCCTCAGCAATGCCTCGTTCGGTGCTGGAGCTGCTTCGCAGGCTGCTACAAAAGCATCAAACGACTGGCTGTTCAGGCGATACACCTCAGCCTCCTCGATCACGCGAACCGACTTCTCCCGGATTGCCTGGATGACAAACTCTGAGAGACTGTGACTCCCGGTCAGAGCTGAAGCGCGCGCCGCCAATTCTTTAATAGCCGGATCAATTCGTAAATCCAGCCGCGCGCTTGTCTTTGACATGCGGTGTTCCTCTTTCAACTGGCTGGCCAATCGGCCAGAACCTCTGTTTTGGTGTTTTCCATTATGCTGCACTACTGGCTTAAACCTAGAAGCCATAATGTACGGAAAATAACCGTACATTAACTATCGGCTAAAGCTATCCCAATGTCAACGGGGCTTAATCCACTGAAACGCCGTATTGTAGAACAATTACAAAAAGTGTGATCACAGAAGAAACCGCTCATATGCTATGAGCAAGTCTGTATAGCTGCCCAACCGCTATCCTGGAACGCACTTCGCAAGGTGAAACATTGGGATACGAATCATTACATCGATTAAGCCTGGCCCCGGCGGGTGCGGAAGGTTTAACTGGTTGGCAGAAAATCGCACCCTGTCCGCAAAAAACCAGCGACTGATTTCACGACCCCTCGCCCATTCAACGGAACAACGTATTTGTTCCGCAAAAGAGTGACCGTTCGATGAGCCCCCTTTGGATGAGATCGGAACAAGCTATTGGTACTCGGTATGGTCGCAAAGCGAACATTCATGCCGCTGCTACTCACCGACGTGTATGCCATCCACCGTGATTTCGGCACGGCCAGCGCCGAACCCATACCTAAACTGACCGTCGCCGAAGTTGGCGGTATTTGTGGCAAGTTCGAAGATTTCTTGGCAATTCTCAACGGAAGGTCTGGCACAAGAGTCGTAAGTGGTGACGGCAAGCGCGCCCGCTATGAACTTATTAAGGTCTCGAACCAGGCTACGAAGTAAACCGGGGTCGATGACTTCCTCTTCCACGATTTTTGCCTAACCGGCCATCAGGCTTTCATCAGTGGGCGAACTTCGCAATCGTTGGGTTGGCTATTGCCTACGTACGGTTTCGAATGCAACGCCCGGGCTTGATCAGCGAGACCTTCCGCTCATCAATCGGTCACCACGTGGATGGTGGCATCGGACATGGCATCAATATCCTGGCCGTTGTTTCGACAGTGTTTGGTGTTGCGACGACATTGGGGCTCGGGGTTATCCAGATAAATAGCGGGTTGGTATACGTGGGCGACATTGGTTTTGGAGCCGATCAGCAACTTTTCATTCTCGGCCTGACCGCTGTCGTTTTCCTACTCTGCGCCTTAGTTCCACTGGAAAGTGGCGTGCGCTACGTCAGCGACGCCAATATGGCGCTAGCCGCTTTCCTGCTCATCTACGTATTTTTCTTTGGCCCCACCGACTTCATTACCGCAGCCATGACCAACGCTATCGGCGACTATTTCGCCAATGTGATGGGTATGAGTTTGGTAATGACGCCCTATACTGGCGACGATTGGGTCGAGCGTTGGACCATATTCTACTGGGCATGGGGACTTTCCTGGGCTCCATTTGTAGGCAGTTTCATCGCACGAATCTCCAGGGGCAGAACCATCCGTGAGTTCGTCCTCGGCGTGATTGGAACACCTGTACTACTGAGTACTTTGTGGTTTTCCACTTTCGGCGGCTCAGCGCTTTACTTCGAACTCTTTGAAGGTGCCGCTCTTGGCGAAGCTGTTAGCAAAGAGATGAGCTCTGCTCTCTTCGCCACCTTGGATTTCCTGCCGGGTGCAAACATAATCAGTATCCTCATGCTGGTATTGATCGTGTTATTCGTCATCACCTCAGCCAACTCAGCAACCTTTGTACTTGGAATGTTCACCAGCAAGGGGGTACTTACCCCGAAAAACTGGCTGCGGATAGTCTGGGGCCTGGTGCAAGTCATGGTTGCAGGGGTGCTGCTGATGAGCGGCGGTCTGGCTGCACTCCAGACTATTTCAATTTTGGCTGCGTTTCCATTCATGGTGCTGATGATATTCATGGCGATATCCCTTCTAAAATCATTACGCGATGAGCAGCGACAGATAGAACTCCATGAGGCCCTTACCCGTGGACGCATCATGCGGTTGCTGGAGGAAAACGATAAGAGGCAAGCCGATCAGATAGATGAAGAAGGGCCTGCTAGGTCCAAACTTGAAGATCATGAGAGTGGTTAATCACCCTACCCAACTCCCCACTGCTGGTATAATTCGACAGCTTTCCTCCGGACATCCATGGCGTCTCCTGTGTAGTGGTCAACTAATCCCGGACACATCCTAAGGCTTTTCTCAGCTGCGGCGGGAGGAATTCCATCGCTGAATGTGTGAGGTCGCTGCCGGTTGTAATAGTCCATCAGATAGCCACCAACACCTTTTTGGCCACAGGCAGCTTCCTATATCCCATGCCCGGTATCCATTGGAAGTGCGCATCTTTAGAGGTAGATCGCGAACGTTCGCTTTTGTTTAGCTGCTACGGTCGCAAAGCGAACATTCAGCTTGGAAGATAGCGCCAGCCTAACGGGCCGATTCGTGGAATTGCACTGGAACACTCTGGTCCAGTTGACGGACTTTTTGAACTCGGAGCATCCCTTTCGCACCATCAAGCGGCAGTTAAGTTATGCCAAAGTCCGCGATCGCAGCCTGTCGAAGAACACCAACCTGTTCTACCTGTTCGCGGCGCTCAGCAACATGCGGAGTGACAGGTTCGCCGTTTTTAAGCCATTTTATGCGTCCTTCACCGCAGTAGTTCTTGTACTCTTCCGCCACGTCGGGGCGGCGGCTGCTTCGAATGCTTCTTTGGTCTTCGTGACACGCGCATGGCCCTGTTCTTCATGGAGCATCCATTGGTCGTCGCCGTAGATAATAGGCAGGTCCATGAAGGTCTTAACCCTCCATTAACCACCTCCTAGATAGTCTGTATCCCGTCGTTTACCGCAGATTTGACCGCGCCCGAATGGACTTTACCTATGTATCGCTTGCCCTGCTCGAAAGTAGTGCTGACTGCTTTATGCTGCCTGGTTATTGCAGGCTGCAGTTCGTTGTCCACGAGAACGGACTATCTCGCTCAGGCCGATTCCGAGCGTCAGAACGTCGTCTCCAAGTTTGAGATGGAGGTTGGTCTCGAAACAGCCTACCTGAATGAGCTGGTCAACAGCCATGACCTGGACGCGCTTATTGTCGAAGCGCGCGCGGCCAATCCTGATTTCCAGCAAACACGGCTTTCACTCCAAATTCTCCGTGCTCAATACCGAGCGACTCAGGCGGATCAACTCCCCGACGTCGAGGCTGGATTCGTCGCGAATAACACTGACGGTCTAGATACTGCCTACACCGGCACCGTCAGCATCAGCTGGGAGCTGGATTTGTGGTCGAAGATTTCTGATGAGGCGTCGGCTGCCGCCAGTGACGTTGCTGAACAGCTGGCTCTCTACCAAGCTGCGCGGGATACGCTCGCAGCCGAGGTCATGCAGGGCTGGTTGAAACTGGTGAATCTGAATCGCTCCGTTGCCATCGAAAAGCAACGCGCGGAGCTATTGGAAAAAAACGAACAGTGGATTCTTCAGCGTTACCGCTCGGGACTGGGTGACCTTGAAGATCTGGACAGCGCCCAAAGCTCTGCGGCCAGTGCCAGGGCGACATTGATTGCAGTTCAGGAATCCCTGCAGCAACAGCAAAGGGCGTTGAACCTGTTGCTCGGGCGAAGCCAGGCTAGCACGGTCATTTCCGCCGACTATCCGCAGGTTCTTTTACCCCTGTCCGACCTTGCAGAGCAAACATTGCAGCGTCGCCCGGACCTTAAAGCGGCCTATATGGCTATCAGGGCAAATGATTTTCGAACGTCCGTTGCCTACAAGGACATGCTGCCATCCATCAACCTGGAAACAGCGCTTAGCGAAACAGGCACATCGCCCAGTGACGCCCTATTGCGCAACCCGGTGTGGTCATTGCTCGGTCAGCTACCGCGTTGTGCCCTGGATCGACGAATTGATGGCAACGCATCCAGGTTTGAATCTCAGAGTTCAGATTACTGACACCAACGTGGACTTTTACCGGGATTCGGTCGACATGGCGCTTCGCTACGGCGCGCCCAGTGACACCAACCTGTATGGCTTCAAAATTTGCGATGTGCCGCGCCTGCTTTGCGCATCTCCTGATTACCTTTCGCGTCATGGTCGCCCCATTCATCCTGATGACCTTGAGAACCACAACGGACTGTTCTATCAGTTGCAGGACATCCCATTTGACCTCTGGACGTTCAAACGGGGAGACGAGGAATATCGAGTCAAAATGACGGGCGATCGCGCCTCAAACGATGGCGATCTGGTTCGCCGGTGGTGCGTCGCTGGTCGCGGTCTTGCGATAAAATCGTGTCTTGATATGTCGGATGATCTGCTTGCAGGCCGTGTCACCACAATCATGCCGGACTATGCGCCGCCGGTATCCGAGCTGTGGCTGATTTGTCCTACCCGACAGTCAATAACGCCGGCAATGAGGTTGTTGAGGGATGACCTGCGTGCAAAAGTAGGCGAACTGATGAATGCAATGATTGCCGGAGGCTTTTTTCCTCCGGATCGCTTGTCCGGAGGAAAAAAAGACGCCTGAAAAACAGCGGGTGCGTTATTGATGATAAGAAATTCTCATTAACGTGCAGTACACCACTGGCAGCACCACTAACGTCAATACCGTTGCAACACCCAAACCGAACACGATAACCACCGCCATGCTCGCGAAGAAGGCATCGCTGAACAGAGGAATCATTCCCAACATGGTGGTTACGGCCGCCATAAGCACAGGTCGTACCCGGCTTACCGCGGCCTCAACCACCGCAGTGAATGCATCATCCTGCTGTTCTAACTGAATATTGATCTCCTCAACCAGCACAATGGCATTCTTCAGTACCATACCGATCAGACTCAGAGTCCCGAGCAGCGCCATGAATGTAAAAGGCGCGCCGAGCAATACCAGTCCACCAATGATTCCAATCATCATGAGAGGAACAATCATCCAGATAGACAGAGCCTGTCGGAAGCTACCGAACAACAGCATCGAAATAATGAACATCCCCAGCAGTCCAAGAGGCAGCGAGGAGAAAAGCGAAGTCTGAGCTTCGGATGAGGTCTCGTACTCTCCACCCCACTCAATCGAATAGCCGTGGGGAAGCTCCAGCGCGTCGACCTGCGGGCGGATCCTCTCCAGCACACTCGCCGCCGTCTCCCCCGACAAAGGCATGGGTTCGGCATAAACCGCCAACATCCGCTCCCTGTTTCTGCGTTTTATCAACGGATCCCGCAGTTCCGTATTGATGGCATTGATGACGTTGCCCGCGCTGACATAGCGGCCCTGCTCTTCACTCCAGACATTGATCGAGGTAAGGTTTTCGATGTCAAAACGCTGCTCCTCTCTTGACCGCATAATGATCGGAATGAGGTCGCTCCCCTCACGGTACACTCCAACCTGCTGCCCCTGATTATTCAGCAACAACGCCTGGTGCAGTGATTCGCGAGATACGCCAAGGCGCCGGGCCTGTTCTTCGAGGAACTCCGGTACGATCACGGCTTCCCGGTTACCCCAGGACAAGCGCACGCTGTCGGCCAGAGGTTCATTTTCAAAAATTGCCTGCACGCGCACACCGATTTTCCGGAGTTCTTCGGGATCTTCTCCAAAGATACGAGCTTCAAGACTGGCTTTGGCTGAGGGCCCCACCTGCAAAGCCTGCACTTTGTAATGCACGTTCGGGAAGTCTGTACGCAGTTGCTCAATGACTTCCTCCATACGGGCCTCTCTCGACGCCTTATCCCGGGTCTCTACGATCAATTGGCCAAAACTGGCGTATCGCTGCTCCGGTGAATACGTCAACGTAAAACGCTGGGCTCCGCCACCGGTGACACTGGTCACCTGAACGACCTGGTCCATGTCATTCACGCGCGATTCCAGCCGCTTTACGGTCTCTTCGGTTTGCAAGATGTCGGCGCCCTCGGGCAACCAAAGGTCAACAAAGAAGAGTGGCGTTGTGGCATTCGGGAAGAAAGCATTCTTAACCTGTCCCGAGAACGATAGAACCCCAGCCAGAAGCGCGATCGCAAGTGTTAATGTCACGAAGCGATAATGAATCGCGTAGGTCAGCAGGCGGCGGAAGACGACGAAAACAATTCCCTTATAGGGGTCGTTATCGGATGACTGCCCGACACTCTCGAGCTTGTCGGGATAGAACATATCAAAGAAAAACGGGGTCAGAGTGAGTGCCGTCAGCCAGCTCAGGAAAAGCGAGTAGCACAGAACCCAGAACAGGGAGCCAATGAATTCTCCGGTGGTGTCTGGTGAAAGGCCGATAGGAGCAAAGGCCGTAATGGCAATCACGGTAGCGCCGAGCAGCGGGTACCGGTTCTGCGAGACCACTTCTTTGGCTGCCTGCCTTTTGGACTTGCCCTTGGAAAGGCCAATCATCATGCCCTCGGTGACGACGATGGCATTATCGACCAGCATCCCCAGCGCAATGATCAGCGCACCCAATGAAATCTTCTGGAGCTGAATACCGTGTATTGCCATAAGCACGAATGTACCCATGATGGTAATCAGCAGGATCAGCCCCATGAGCAGGCCACTTCGCAGCCCCATGAACAGCAAAAGCACAATAATGACAATGCCCACCGCCTGAGCAAGGTTCATGAGAAAAGCAGATACTGCCTCCTCGACTACTTCAGGCTGGTTATACACTGTGTTCAGTGTCATGCCGATGGGTTGCTGTTTTTCCAGGCGTTTCAAAGCCTCATTGAGACTCTCACCTACATCAACAACGTTGGTGCCCTCTGCAAATGACACGCCGATGGTCAAAGCAGGCAATCCGTCAGAGTGGTAAAGCAAGGCGGGTGAGTCATTGGTCACCCTGCGAACTTCGGCCAGATCGCTGAGCCGGATAATACCCGAATCAGCGCTTCCAACTGCCAGTTGCTCAAGTGCCTGAACGGAATCAAGCTGACCGGTTGGCTGAACGGATAACGACAGCCCTTCACTGCGCAGGTGGCCAGCGTTGCCCACCGTATTCTGCGCATTCAGAAGGCTTGCCAGGTATTCTGGCGAGATGCCAAGAGCACGCATACGGTCACGGTCCAGTGACACGATCATCTGCTCGTCGACACGACCACCGATACTGACTTTTGCGACGCCCTCCAACAATCGCAGTTCTCGCTGAATGAGATCCGCATGGTCACCAAGATCTTTCAGCGAGTAGCCGTCACCACGCAACGTGAGCAGCAGGCCGAAGACATCGCCAAAGTCATCGTTCACGATGGACGTGTTCACGCCTGGTGGCAGACCAGGCTGGGCATCATTAATCTTTCGCCGAAGGATATCCCAATACTGGTCTAACTCCCCTTCTCTGACCGTCTTCTTGAGTTGGACAGTAATCTGCGACAAGCCGTCCGAGTTCACCGAAGTAATGTCATCGATGCCCGGCATCTGCTGGATCGCTTTTTCCAGAGGCAGCGTAACCTCCTCCTCGACTTCAAGAGGCGTTGCTCCGGGATATTGGGTGGTCACCAAGGCGGAACGTAACGTGAACTCCGGGAATTCAAGCTGGCCAAGACCCAGAAACGCGAACATGCCCCCAACCCCAAGCAACAGCGTGACCATCCAGCTGATGGACTTCCGATCAAGAAAATAATCGACCATCTCAGAGCCCGCCCTCTTTTTCCCAGGGACGGACCGAACGATCCCTGTTCATCCGGTGAGCGCCGGCAACCACGATTCTGTCGCCCGGGCTGAGCTCTCCCCGAACAAGCACGCCATCGTTCATTTTCTTACCCGGCTCGACATCCACCGGCTCGACGCTGCCCGTGTTATCGCCATTCTCACCATCGGCAGCAGCCACGTATCGCCAAACCACGCTAGTGCCGGGTTCTGCGTCAGGTGTTACAAGCGCCGCGGTTGGTATCAGCCACGACGGGGCGCTCTCTCCAGCCAATGTGCCGTAATCAAGCAGAACGGTCGCGCTCATCCCCGAAAGCACTGTGATGTCCTCGGGTTCAGGGAGCGTTACGGTAACCTCATAACTGAGCGACCCCTGAGAGGCATTGCTGTCATGCTCTTTGTAGCTCGCGGCGTAGCGTTTATCGGGAAGCTCGGGAAACTGTACCCACGCGATAGTGTTGCCATTGGCGCGAACGTTCCTGGATCTCTGTGGTTGAAGGCGGCGGACCTGTTGTTCAGGCATCTGGAACGAGACGTCGATAGAGCCGGGCCGTTGCAGTTCGGCAATGGCCTGCTGCGCTGATACAACCTGAAAGACATCCACCGGCACCCGTGAAATGACGCCATCAAATGGCGCTTTGAGAACGGTATAGGAAAGTTGGTCCTCCGCGCTGGCCAGTTGCGCTCTGGCAGAGAGGTACTCGGCCTCGGCCTCATCGAAACGGGCCTGACTGATGGCCTGGCGCTCCAACGATATTCGCATTCGCTCGAAGGTGGCCTGTGCCAGATTGAAATTTGACCGGGCGTTTTCCAGGCGGGTTCTTGCGTCCCGATCGTCCAGGCGGGCAACGACCTCCCCTTTTTCCACAGTGTCGCCTGCTTTAACGGCCAGCTCCGTCAGCTCTCCTCCCACTCTGAAAGAGAGTTCTGAATGGTCAGACGCCGAGACTCTGCCCGGATACTGATTGAGCGTGCCTGACTGCGCCTGCTCCAGCGTCATGAGCTTTACCGGGTAGACAGTTTGCTGTGTCAGAGGGGGCGCCTCCGCCGAACATCCCATCACCAGGAGGCTCGAAAGCATTGCAAGCGCTTGTAGGCCTCTCAAGGGCATGGCGGTACTGACCATCTTGAATTTCATAACGCGTCACTCTCCAGAAAAAATTAGGTATTCCGACGATCGGCAACCGCATCCCAAGCCATATTAAACGCTAATTCGATATGCTCATCGGTACCTTCGAACGACCCTTGCAGGCATCGTTGAACGAGGTGGTAAATCGGGCGGAACATAAACGTTTCGAGAAGTGGAAAAGGTACCGGTTTGATCAGCCCGGATTGCTTTCCCTGATCAACTGCATTCAAAAGATTTGCGGCTCGGCTTTCGTTTCGTGCCTGGATCTCGGGAGTCATCCAAGCAGAATGC
Source organism: Marinobacter flavimaris (assembly GCF_045057155.1). Classification (NCBI taxonomy): domain Bacteria; kingdom Pseudomonadati; phylum Pseudomonadota; class Gammaproteobacteria; order Pseudomonadales; family Marinobacteraceae; genus Marinobacter; species Marinobacter flavimaris. The sequence goes on along the minus strand of NZ_CP171359.1, from coordinate 1,350,753 downwards.
GTGAACGTCTCGTGGTAGCGGAATAGTTCCGGACGCTCAAGGCCGATCCGGAACAGTGTGTGCCACTGGCGTCGCAGTCCTTCACGCAGATCTTTCCCGCGAGAAAAACTGTCCAGCGCCGCATCAATGACCTAATCGCTGACGTAATAAAATGTCGCCAATAAAAGCTGTTCTTTATCTTCGTAATAGATGTACAGCGTGGCTGGTGACAAACCCGCAGCCTTGGCTATCTTGCCAACCGAGGTTGCTGAAAAACCGTGATCTGCTACTTCCCTCACGGTAGCTTCCAGGAAGGCTATTCGTTTCGAGTCGTCTCTTTGCCGCATTTGTCTGCTCAACGCTTCAAATTGGTCGGCCTAAAATAAATGAACGTTCACTTATTTTCAAACCGAAAATATAGGCGTATACCGAAGTAGGTGCCCTACTGAAGTGCGCGGGGTTCAGGCAAAAATCAGGTTGGTCTGCAGGCTCTTTGCAACCAGCCGACCACGAAAACCCATCACAGGCTCTAGCCAGGTCCCGAACGCAATAGACGCAGATCGAGCAGGATTTCGAGACGATGATGCGCGATGGCTACGTCATCATCGAACCTGTCCCCAAGGGAAACTTGCGAAGGCGGATTCCAGCCTGTCGCATCAGCCAGGATGATGATTGATATATCTCATCCGAATTAGTCCGCCCGGCCCACGGGCGGATAGTTTATGGTTTTGCACAATATTTCCCGAGGATGCTATGAACACACTTTTTACTCCCCTGAAAATGGGCGCCAGTGAATTGGCCAATCGGGTCTTCATGGCCCCCCTCACCCGCGTCCGTGCCGACGCTGATCACGTTCCCACGGACATGATGGTTGAGTATTACGCTCAGCGTGCGTCTGCCGGCCTGATCATCGCCGAGGCGACCATGGCCATCGAAGGCAATTCAGCCTTCTGGCGCGAGCCTGGCATCTATTCCGAGGCGCAAGTTGAAGGCTGGAAGAAAGTCAGTGATGCGGTACACGCTAAAGGTGGCAAGATTTATCTGCAGATCTGGCACGGCGGCCGCGCCTGTCACCCGGTGTTAAACAACGGGAAGGATCCGGTAGCGCCCAGCGCCATTGCCATCACCAGCGATGAAGTGCACACACCGGAAGGCAAGAAGTCCTACACGGTTCCCCGCGCACTGGCTGACAACGAAATCCCGGCCATCATCGACGGTTTCCGCACCGCCGCCGAGAATGCCAAGCGCGCCGGCTTTGACGGTGTTGAGGTTCATGGCGCCAACGGCTACCTGCTGGACCAGTTCCTCCGTGATGGTTCCAACCATCGAGAAGGCCCTTACGGTGGCCCGATCGAAAATCGCGCCCGACTGCTGCTGGAGGTGATTGAAGCCGTATCCGGAGTGTTCGGTTCCGAGAACGTCGGTGTTCGACTGAGCCCGCTCAACAGTTTCCAGAGCATGAAGGACAGTGATCCGGTCGGCCTGGTCACCTGGCTCGCCAAGCGTCTGAACGACTACGGCCTGGCCTTTGTTCATTTAATGCGCAGCGACTTTTTTGGGGAGCAGCAAGCAGACGTGATTACCCCGGTCCGCGAGCACTTCAAGGGCAAGTTGATCCTCAACATGAGCTACACCGGTGAAGAAGCAGAACAGGCCATCGAATCCGGATTGGCCGACGCTGTCGCCTTTGGTGTGCCCTTCATTGCCAACCCGGACCTTCCGGAGCGCCTGAAGCTTGGGGCCGAGCTTAATGAAGCAGATCCCTCGACTTTTTACACCCAGGGAGCGGAGGGGTATATTGACTACCTTTACCTCGAAGAAATAGCCGAAGCATAGTATTGAGTCGGAGCATAGTATAGAAAGGGGGCTTTTAGCCCCCTTTTTCGTTGCGGAGAAAACATGACCTTTGAAAGCGCCATTTCCTTTCTTGCCGCTAAAGCCCGGAACTTCCCCTTTTTCAGCTAAACCATACCCTCTTCCTCAAGACTCGCCACCCGTTGCCTTCAGCATTCGCCGGTGCGCCTCCGACGACCAAACCCCACTGAATTCCTCAATCACCCCAAGCTGGGCCGCCGCATAGGACAATCTGGCGGAAAGCCGGTCCTGCTGAGCGGAAATGAAGGTTCGGTTGGCGTCCAGTAAATCCAGATAGCCGATGGCACCCTCACGATGCATAGTTCTGGCGATGGTGAACGATTCGTTGGCTGCCTCAAACGCCCTGCCCGTTGCCTGATCAGCCTCCAAGGCCCGCCCGTAAGCAAAGATCGCAACCCGAGCACTGGCGACCGCATCAATGATGGTTTGGCGATAACGGATGTAACTTTCTTCCGAGACTGCATTCTGGCTTTCGACCCGTTGCAGTATCACCGGATAACTCAACAGAGACCAGGAGATGCGAGGAGCGATGCTGCCGGTACCCTCAAAGCCATCGGACACTTCCGCCACGTTGGTCAAGCCCAGAAATCCCTCGACCGAAAACTGGGGATAGAGTTCTGCCCGAAGGGCGTTGCCAACCGCCACATCCCGGGCCAGTGCTGCGAGCGCACCGCCGATATCCGCACGCAACTGCATGGCTTCGTTCGCCCGCCCGGCCGCCGGCACGCCAAAGGAGGCGGCCAGTGCACCTGAGGCAGGCTTCAGGACCAGCGATTCGGAATCTTCATTGACGAGCACGGACAGCACCGCTTTGGCCCGATAGAGCTGGGCTCGCGCGTCAGGAAGCTTGGCACGCTGCTGTTCCAGCAGCGTGTCTGCGCGGGCGAGATCAAGATTCGGCGAAATGCCTTCCTCCACGCGCAGGGCCATGACTTCCCGAGTGTCTTCCAATGCCCGGATGTCCGCCTTGATCAACTGGACCCGCTGGCGAGCGGCTTCCCACTCCAGATAGGCTCGGACAACGCCAACGGTGACTTCTTTCAACACCGCTCGTTGGTTGTTCAGAGCAACCTCAAGATTGGCTTCACCGGCATCGATCAGCGCTCTCAGCCGGCCAAACAAGTCCACTTCCCAGGTGCCCGCCAAACCGACGGCAGAGGATTCCTGAACACTGTTTCGATCGATCGCCTCGTATTCGCCGGTTACTCCGCCCTGAGGGAGCAACCGTTTCTCGTCCGCACCCAGGTCCGCAAGCGCCTGACGGACCCGTTGCCGGGTTGCCAACAGATCGAGGTTAGCGGCCTGCGCAACCTCGACCAGTTGATTGAGTTGGTCATCCTCGTAGCTCTTCCACCACTCCGCTGTGGTGGCGTCTGTGCTCTGAACACCGAAACTGAGGCTGTCGAGGTAACGTTCGTTCGCCTCCTGTTGGGGCTCATAATCCGGGGTTGCAGCGCAGCCAACCAGCAGCGCAGACCCCAGCAAGACACTAACCGCCCGTTTATGCATGGTCATTCTCCGTGATCTGTTCAGGTATTTCCTTGGTGTTGGCGGGCGTCCTGGTATCGGCCTTGGCACGCTGAATCACCGCGTAAAACACCGGGGTGAACAGCAAGCCGAACACGGTGACACCAATCATTCCCGAGAACACCGCTATCCCCATGGCGTGACGCATCTCCGCACCCGCTCCGGTCGCAAGCACCAGCGGTACCACACCTGCAGTGAAGGCAATCGAGGTCATCAGGATCGGCCGTAAACGCAAACGGCAGGCCTCGACAATGGCCTGATAATGACTGTGTCCCTGGAGATTGAGGTCACGGGCGAACTCCACCATCAGGATGGCGTTTTTACTCGCCAATGCCACCAGAACAATCAGACCAATCTGGGTGAACATGTTGTTATCACCATCGGTCACCCATACCCCGGCCAGAGCCGACAGCAAGGTCATCGGCACAATCAGAATAATTGCAAACGGCAGTCGCAGACTCTCGTACTGAGCGGCCAGCACGATGAATACCAGCAAGATAACCAGTGGGAACACATAGACCATGGTGTTGCCGGCGAGTTTTTGCTGATAAGTCACCTCGGTCCACTCAAACGCCATGCCCTCGGGCAGAGTCTGTGCTAGAACCTCTTCGATAGCAGCCTGAGCCTGGTCCGAACTGAAGCCCGGGGCCGGAGACCCGTTGAGCTCGGCCGTTGGATAGCCGTTGTACCGCATCACACGATCCGGGCCGATGGTCGATTCGACACTCATCACCGCGGACAGCGGGATCATCTGGCCCTGCTGGTTGCGAACCTTCAGATTCAGAATGTGCTCCGGATCAAGGCGCTTGTCGGACTCGGCCTGGGCAATCACCTGATAGGTGCTGCCGAACATGTTCACGTCATTGACGTACACCGACCCCAGATACACCTGCAGTGTGTCGAACACGGACTCCAGCGGAATGCCAAGCAGCATTGCTCGCTCCCGATCTATATCCAGGTCAAACTGGGGTACCTGAACCCGGAAGCTGGAGTAAAGACCCGTCAATGCCGGATGCTTGCGAGCTTCGTTGATGGTGGTTTGCAGGGTATCGAACAAGGCTTCAAACCCTTTGCTGCTTCGATCTTCGATCTGCAGCTTGAACCCACCCGTGGTGCCCAGGCCCAGGATCGGTGGTGGTGGGAACACCGCCACAAACCCTTCGTCGATGCTTGAAAAGGCGCCGTTTAACTTGCCTGCAATCGCACCCGCACTGAGTTCCGGGGACGTGCGCTCGGTGAAATCGGTCAGCGGCAGGAACACGATGCCGCTGTTCGGACTGTTGGTGAAGCCGTTCACGGACAGGCCCGGGAACGCAATGGTGTTTGCCACGCCCTCGGTCTCCAGCGCGATCTGCTGCATTTCGTTGACCACGTCCACGGTCCGGTCAAGGCTCGCCGCATCCGGCAGCTGGGCAACTGCGACCAGGTATTGTTTGTCCTGCTGCGGAATGAAACCACCCGGTACCGCGTTGAACAGGCCTCCGGCGAAAACGGTCAATCCGACATACACCACGCCAACGATGGCGCTGTAGCGGATCAGCTTCTTGACCAGGACTTCATAGGCATTACCTGTGCGGTCAAAGAACCGGTTGAACGGCTGGAACACAAAGCGACCAAACACCTTTTCCAGGCCGCGGGAAAGCCGGTCGGGCTTCTCGTCGTGGCCCTTGAGAAGCAACGCGGACAGCGCCGGCGACAGGGTCAGCGAGTTCAAGGCGGAGATCACGGTTGAAATCGTGATGGTCAATGCGAACTGCTTGTAAAACTGACCGGAAAGACCAGAAATGAAGGCCGTCGGAATGAAGACCGCACACAACACCAGTGCAATGGCAATGATCGGGCCGGTTACTTCGTTCATGGCCACTTTGGTGGCTTCACGAGGCGATAGCCCCCGATGAATGTTCCGCTCCACGTTTTCGACCACCACGATGGCATCATCAACCACGATACCGATCGCTAGCACCATTCCGAACAGCGACAGCGTGTTGATGGAAACACCCAACCACTGCATCACGGCGAAGGTGCCCACCAGTGATACAGGCACCGCAACGAGCGGAATAATGGACGCCCTCCAAGTTTGCAGGAACAGCACCACCACCAGCACAACCAGTAAAATCGCCTCCAGCAAGGTGGTGATAACCGCGTCGATGGAACCGCGAACAAACACGGTGGGGTCGTAGGCAATTTCATACTCGACGCCCTGCGGGAAATCCTGGGACAACCGCGCCATGGTTGAACGAACATCGTCAGAAAGCTGGATAGCGTTAGCCCCAGGGCGCTGGAAAATCGGCATGGCAACCGCCGGCTTTCCATCGAGACCCGCTTCAAGGGCGTAAGTGTTCTGGCCAAGCTCGACTCTCGCAACGTCAGAGAGCCGCGTGATGGCCCCGTTATCACCAATTTTCAAAACAATGTCCCGAAACTCATCCAAGGAGGTCAGGCGCCCGCGGACGTTCAGCATCAACTGGAACTGGTTGTCGTTCGGTGCCGGCTGTGCGCCAAGGGTACCGGCCGCAATCTGACGATTCTGGGCACGCACGGCGTTCACCACATCCGAGGCGTTGAGATTCCGGGCGTCCAATTCATCCGGCTGCAGCCAGAGACGAACCGCAAATTCACCGCCACCGAACAACTGAACGTCACCAACGCCGCCAAGGCGGGAGAGTTCATCTTTCAGATTCAGCTCGGCGTAGTTGGCCAGATAGGTAATGTCCCGGCTCTCATCCGAAGAATGAACGTGAACAACCATGCTCAGGTTAGGGGATGATTTCTCAGTCACCACTCCCAGGCGCTGCACCTCTTCCGGCAAACGCGGCAGCGCAATATCAACCCGGTTCTGGACCTGAACCTGGGCTTTATCGAGATCAGTACCCAGCGCAAACGTTACTGTGAGGGTCATGCGGCCATCGGCCGTTGCCTGGGACGACATATACAGCATGTTTTCCACGCCGTTGATCTCATCCTCAATCGGCGACGCGACCGTTTCTGCAATCACCTTTGGGTTTGCGCCCGGGTAGTTGGCCGTGACCACCACTGTGGGCGGGACCACTTCCGGATACTCACTGATCGGCAACTGGAACAGAGAGATGCCACCCCCGATCAGAATGATCAGAGACAGCATGGAGGCGAATATTGGCCGGTCTATAAAAAAATGGGGAAATTTCATCACTCAGGCCTCAGAACTTTACGACAGCGGTCTGCTGGACTTCTGGTGCGTGTTCTTCAAGCGTGAAGGCCACGTCGGACGGTGCCTCTGACAGCATGACCGGAGCGATGGTCATGCCCGGACCTACCTTGGCCGTCCCGTTCGCCACCAGTACATCGCCTTCGGCAATGCCCTGCTCAACCACACGGAAGGTACCGAAACGCTCACCGACGGTTACCGGGGTGTAGCTCGTCTCCCCCTGCTCGTTGACCGTCAGCACGAAGCGGCTGTCGAGATCGGTTGCGATGGCACGATCAGGAACCATGATCTTCTGCTCGGTTGCGGCCACGGCAATTTTCACACGGGCAAAGGCACCCGGTACCAGAGCCTCTCCGGAATCGGCCAATACCGCGCGCAGACGCAGGGTGCCCGTGTTGGTATCGATGGTGTTATCAACGAAGTCGATCTCGCCCACGTGGGGGAAGTCCTGCTCTCCGGTGAGCTGAATACGCACCGGCGAGCCCAGGGCGTGATCGCGGGCGCGGAAGAATCGATACCAGGTGCCCTCATCCATATCGAAGTAGGCGTACCGGTTCTGATTCGAGGCGATGGTGGTCAACCGGCTTTGGTTCGCGGTTACGGTATTTCCCGCGGTAATGTTTGCCCGGGAAATAACCCCGTCAATTGGCGAGCGGATCGTGGCATAGCTCAGCTGCAGTTCCGCCTCCTTGAGCTGGGCGTTGAGTGAGGAAACCTCGGCCTCGGCCTGCTGGCGCGCGGAATCCCGCAGCTCAGCCTGTTCTTCAGAAATGGCGTTGCTCCGCAGCAGGCGCCCTGCCCGTTCGGCTTCCGCCTTGGCCTGATAGAGGGCCGCTTTTGCGCGGGACAGTTCGGCATTAAGTTGCTCCACTCGGGCTGTCAGGTGACGGTCATCCAGCTGGAACAGGATGTCGCCTTTGCTCACCTTCTGACCTTCTACGAAGCGCACCTCATCAACCACACCGGACAGTCGGGGCCGCAGCTCGACGTTTTCTGGGGCTTCAATACGGGTGGTGTAGGTTTTCTGGGGCTGAACCCGGGCACTGGCGGCGGCAACCACCTCTACCGAAGGCGGCTCCGGCTGGCTCGCGGTGCCCTGAGCTGCGCTTTCGCAGCCGGCAAGAACAAACACGGCCGCGCTGAGCACGGCAAGAATTCGATAAGCCATGAGCTTGATCCTTAATCGTTCGTGATGGGGACTTCCGAGCCGGCGCGGTGAGGTTGGACCTCGGACCCGCGCCGGAGTGGTTCGTGGAGGGAATTATCTTTGCTCAAGCAGGGTAAATATAATCACCATGCGGTATTGCACTCATCATCACTGGTGATAATGCTCAGGATTCATGCAGGAGGGGGATTTGGAGAGCCAGAACGTCCTCAGAGTCAGGGCGCTGATCGACTCTCTAGGAGAGAAAGCCCGGGAACGCAGCGAACCGCACTCTTTAGATTAAAACAGCCGTTCCCCATTCTCGACCTCAGAATCAGGGCTTACCAGCGTTACCACGCCTGTTTCGGTTTTGAACCCGGTTACGAGACACTCAGAGACGAACGGACCGATCTGCTTCGGAGGGAAGTTCGTGACAGCCAATACCTGCTTGCCCAGCAGGTCCTCCTTCGAATACAGCTCCGTAATCTGGGCACTGGACTTTCGCACGCCCACTTCCGGGCCAAAGTCCACTTTCAGTTTGTAGGCCGGTTTTCTAGCTTCAGGGAACGGCTGCACTTCAATAATGGTGCCAACTCTTAATTCCACTTTTTCAAAATCTTCCCAGGAAATCATTCTTCATCCTCCGTTGTTACACAGCTTCATGATTTACAGTTTTGGCAGTCTCTGTGTTTCGGGTTTTTCCAGCTACCAGTGATCCGGACACAATCAGCGTGCTGGCACCTGCGACGGCCATGGTTGCCTCGCCGAAGCCAAAAACGATGAGCAAGATGACCGAAATGAGGGGTGCGCTGTATGCCAGGGTTCCCAGCAGCTGGATGTTCCCGTGTTTTACCCCGTAATCCCAGGTGAAAAAGGCTATGCCCACGGGACCAAGGCCCAGCCCGACCACTCCGACCCATTGGCTTGCGCCATCCGGCCACACCGTTTGCTCCCACATCAGGTGGCACATCCAAGCCAGGACCGCGGTAACACCACAAAACCAGCCAACAGCATCGGTAGGCACAGATTTTACCAGACGGCTGAGCACCGAATAGGACGACCAGATCAAGGCGCAGGCGAACGCCACTAAGTAGCCATCCAGATTCTGGGCACTGAAGCCGCTGCTATTCCGACCGATCAGCAACCAGCAGCCAACCAGTGCCATCACCGCCCCGGCGATGTGCTGTGCCCGCAAGGACTCGCCCGGCAAGAGCGCCGAAAACAGGACAATGAACAGCGGCCAGAGATAGGCCAGCAGGCTGACCTCGACCGCCGGTGCCAGGGTCATGGCCTTGAAGTAGGCAAAGTGATAGCCGAACAGGCCCACCACACCGATGGTCCAGGCAAATGCGGATTGCTTCGCGAAGCGGATGCCCGAGTGCCCGCCCTTGAACCAACGGACACACATCAGTGCAAAAGCCAGTGTAAAGGTCATGGCCATGAGCTGAAATTCCGGAATCTGCCCGCCGGTAAGCTTGGTCAGCAAAGCCAGGGTGCCCCATAAAAGCACAGATATTGAGCCAATCCAGGTGGCGGATGCCGCGGTCATAGTTGCGTCCCTCTAAGTCAGAGATCAATCAGTTCAGACGCAACAGCTTATTGAGCCGGTGATGGGCAGGCTTCCAGAATTCGGAAGGGTTATTTAGAAAGTCGGCGAAAATGACTGGGAGAATGCCCGAAATGTTGGGCGAATCTATCACTGAAGGCTGACAGTGAGCTGTACCCGACGGCGTCGGCGATATGCTGGATCGACAGGTCACCCCGCTCGAGAAGTTGCCACGCCGTCTGCATGCGCAACTCCGTCAGGTAATGATGGGGGGGCAAGCCCACCTGCTCCCGGAACAGCTGGTTCAGTTGCCGCACACTCAGGTGCGCGATGGTGGCCAGTTGATTAACGGTGATCTTTTGGTGGAAATGCTCGTCGATGAAGCGTTTCGCCACGTCCACTCGACGATCCAGCCGTAAACGGTCTCCAAAGCGCTCCTGCAGCAGCTGGATCAGCAACAGCAACATCTGGTGCTGAGTCTGGGAGCCTTCCGCGCCCTGTTGCAACTGGGCATGGAGAAACTGCACGTAATGCTCCAACCCGGCATCGAGCTGCACGAAACAGGGCAGCCGGTCCAGCATCGGAGCCAAGCCATCTGGAACGTCTGCGACCACAAACCGGTTGTCATCCCGGGCTTCGAAATCGTGATCCTGACCGGCGGCGATGATCGCCGCTCTGCCCTCAGCCACTTCCCCGGCCCGACTATTTACCGACAGAGAAAGTTTTCCCACCAAGGGCAGCACCAACTGATGATGATCATGGGCGTGTGTTTGCCCATGATCGCTGTAACTCTTCAGTTGGATTTTTGATCGCGCGTTCTTCATGGTTTCGCATCATACAGAACAGCGTTCACTTCGGGCAGGTTATCGATCGATGCTCCGGGATTTCTCACTCACTGAAGGCATCGATCAAAACCTGGTGGCTGATCTCTGGTGTCATGTCGCCCCGCTCCGAGAGCTCGGTCATACCATGGGCTTTCAACGCCTCGACGATGTCGGCCACCTGATTTTCTTTGACCCCGTATTGATCCAGTCGCGTTGCAACTCCCAGACTTTCGAAAAAGGCTCTGGTCTGGGCGATGGCCTGATTGATGCGCTCTTCCTCAGAGCCGTCGACGATGCCCCATACTCGCTCGGCGTACTGCAGGAGTTTTTCCCGCTTCTGCTCTTTACGGAGTTTCCAGACCGACGGCAGGATAATGGCGAGACTCTGCCCGTGATCGATGCCGAACATGGCGGTCAGTTCGTGCCCAATCATATGGGTACTCCAATCCTGGGGAACGCCCACGCCAATGTAGCCATTCAGCGCGGAGGTAGCCGCCCAGACCAGATTTGCACGGGCATCGTAGTCCTCCGGGTTGGCCAGGGTGACCGGGCCCACCTCGATCAGGGTCTTGAGAATACCTTCAGCGGTGCGGTCCTGAATCTGCGCGTTGACCGGATAAGTTACATACTGTTCAACCACGTGCACGAAGGCGTCGACCACGCCGTTGGCGACCTGCCTGGTGGGCAGGGAGAAGGTCAGCGACGGGTCCAGGAACGAGAACGTCGGATACAACAGCGGGCTCATTACCGGCCATTTCCCACCCTTATGGGAGACGACGGCGCCCATGTTCATTTCAGAGCCTGTCGCCGGCAGGGTGGCGACGGTGCCGAGTGGCAGTGCCTGTTCCACTGGAAGGCCGGCAAAGCCATGCTCCAGCAGACTTTCCTCGTCGCCCTCAAACGGCGCAGCCGCGGCCACGAACTTAGTGCCGTCCATCACCGAGCCACCGCCAACGGCCAGCAGGAAATCGACGCTTTCACGGCGGACAAGATCCACCGCTTCCATCAGGGTTTCGTAGCGCGGGTTGGGCTCAATGCCGGCAAACTCGAACACCGTCCGATTACCCAGGCCGGCCAGAACTTTATCGAGGGTACCGAACCGCTTGACGCTGCCGCCACCGTACAGAACCAGCACCCGAGAATTCTTGGGAATGAGCTGATCCAGCTCCTGCAGACGGTCTTTGCCGAAAACAATACGGGTTGGATTGTAGAAATCGAAATTTTGCATAATCCTCTCTCCTCATCAAAGCGTGGAGAGATTGTATCGCCGCAAGACCAAATCAGAATGGGCATTTCGATCACTGGCATGCCTTTTCCTATCATTAACGACACGACTAGGCATTTTAATGCATCGCAGGTAAGATGGCGTCTTCACCCATTCAGGAGACCGACCGATGCCCACACTCGCCCAACTGCTGGCCCCACTTGCAGCGACCGAGGGCTACAACCCAACACCGATTGAGGGCGTCGGGGTCTACCGAAGCAACGAAACCACGGGCAGAGAGCCGCTCTGTTACAGCCAGGGCATCATTATCATGGCCCAAGGCACCAAACGGGTGTTTCTCGACAACCAGGTGTACGAGTACAACCCCGACAACTACCTTGTGCTGACCCTACCCACGCCCGCTGACTGCGAGGCAATCACGCCACCCGACGGTCCCCTGCTCTCCCTGGTCATGGACCTGGATCTGTCGGCATTGCATGAGCTGGTGCGGATTTTTGATGAGTGCCGGCAGACCGGCGGCGCCAACGCTCCTTCGTTGAATGCGCACACCTTGTACGTGGCTCCGGCCACTCGCGCCTTCAACGCCAGCGTGGTGCGGCTTGCCGAGGCGCTGAATGACCCGCTGGCGGCCAAGGCCCTCGGACCGGGCCTGAAAAAGGAACTGTTGCTGCACGCGCTCCGGGGCCCGAACGGCGCCTCGCTGGTAGATCTGGTGCGGCATAACACCCAACTTTCCCGACTGGAGCCGGTGCTCAAGCACGTTCATGCGCACTTTTCGGAACCGCTGGATGTCGAACAGCTGGCCGCTCTTGCCAACATGAGTCCGGCGACCTTCCACCGCAATTTTCGGCAGGTGGCTGCGCAGTCCCCCATCCAGTACATCAAACGCATCCGGCTCACCCGAGCCCGGGAGTTGCTTTCAGATCAGGGTGTGAAGGTGAGCCAGGCCGCATCCCTGGTGGGCTACGAAAGCGCGAGCCAGTTCAGCAGGGAATTCAAGCGGTTTTACGGGCAGCCACCACAAGCGGTCACTATGGCGCTGCAAACCACCGCCTGAAACGCTGCATCGACTCAGACAGCCTTCAGCTGGTGCCGTCCACAGGGAGAATTGACCATAATGTCATGCCACCGTTCCTGGAGCAGATTCTCCATCTTCTCCCGGAGCCAAACGACTCCGGGGTCGCGGTCATGACGGGCGTGCCAGATCAGGTATAGACTCGTCGGATCGACGTCGAAGGGAAGCTCACCCATCCATAGGCCGTTCACGAAACCACAATCCTGGCTGATCAATTCTGGGACAGCAGCAATGAGGTTGGTTTCTCTGAGTACTACCGGAACTGTTGAGAAATGATTAACAGTCGCCGCTATCCGGCGGCTCATACCCTTCTGATCGAGATAGCTGTCCACGAAGCCATGGGCATCGCCTGACATACTTACCAGAAGATGTCGCGCCTCAAGGAATTCTTCCATGGTAATCTGTCGACCGGCCAGCGGATGGTCGGCGCGCATGGCGAGCACGTAGCCCCCCTCGAAAAGCCAGGTGCTTCGCAGGCTGTAATCGTGTTGAGATAAAACGCCCACCGCCACATCAACATGGGCTTCTCTCAGATCGGCGTGGGTGCCTTCGGGTGTGTAAGGCACCGCGTGTACATCAACACCGGGCGCTTCGCTTTCAAGCATTTGCACCAATTGACGCCAGATCATTTCAACAATGGCATCCGTGACCGCAACACGAAAGGTGCGGTTTGACGTGCTCGGATCAAACTGGGTTGCGCTGACCGCGTTGGTCAGTGCAAACATGTGATCGCTGACCTAGTCCCAGAGGCTTAATGCATAGGACGTGGGTTCAATCTGACGCCCTTTTCGCACAAAAAGAGGATCGTTCCAGATCTGACGCATTCGCGATATAGCATTGGAAACCGCCGGCTGCGTCATGGCGAGCCGGTCTGCTGCGCGTGTCACCGACCGCTCGGTCATGATGGCGTCAAAAATATACAACAACTGTAGTTCTTGTGTTTTCATTCCATATACCTGGGGCGATTGAACCGGCATAAGTCTGGCCCGGATTACACACAACCGCAATTGCGGTATTCCTGTAGACCTTTTGCCGCCCACAGAACGCAGAAAGCCTCCGCTAGGGAGGCTTTGGTTCCGGTTTACAGATGTCCTTTTACAAAGGTTCTCAGTTCACCCAGGCTTCCGGCTCCGGTTTTCTGGGCGATCATTCCGCCGTCATCAAAGAGAGCCAGCGTCGGAATGCTCCGGATACGCATTCTTGCAGTAATCTCGGGGCTGTCGTCCACGTTGACCTTGGCGATGGTTAGCGCCTCGCCGAACTCATCGGCGATCTCCTCTAGCATTGGTGCAACAGTTTTGCATGGCCCACACCACGGTGCCCAGAAATCCACCAGCACCGGCTGCTCGCTTTGCTCGACCGCTTCTTTAAAGTTTGTATCGGTTACTTCGATGATCTTGCTCATTTCACAGTCTCCTTTGCCCTGTGGGTTAGTGAAAGAATGAGGCCTTCACGGGGTTAAAACTAATTCCGGTGCGGTATATGTTCCATTCAGTGATCTGATGAATGGTCACCGGCGGCCTTCACAGCCGCTTGCTAAACACAATGCCACCCCAGGCGAGCGTGCGGTTTCCCGTACCAGATTTAATTTCGGAGCTTTGAACTCGCAGCACGTAACTGATTTCGCTGCCGCCGAGAAAACTGTGGGTGTAGCCTCCCCAGACTTCAGCCAGCAGAATGTTCAGATCATTGGCGGTCAGCTCGTGGTCTGAATCGCGAAACTGCCCCTGAAGAAATGCGTTGTACGCCCGCGCTTTTACGGACAAACCGCCCCAGAAATAGCTCTCACGGCCACCTGGTGCCGAAACACCCGGCGCTCGTTCGCCATAAGCCATCAGCTCAGGGTTAAAACGGTTGTCTGGCGAGGAAATCAGTCCATCACGGAACACCAGCGCCGCGCCGAATTCCGTCAAATAGCCCACTGATCCAAAATAGGTCACTTTGTATTGCTGATCGGGTTGGCTGGCGTCCAGGTACTGGTGATACGCCGCTGAGTATCGGAACGTCGGCTCACCGCCCTCCGAGATCTGATGATCCCATCCGTTTGCGCGATCGCTACCCACCACCTTGTGCACAGCATTTTGCCCGGCTTTGAACGCGTCGAGCCCGAGAATCCCGACGGTCATCGACGTTGTCCAACCGGAGCCTGCACCGGGGGATTCATAACTCTGGCTAGACGACATATAGACCAGGCTGCTGTATGGCCGATCACTTCGATCAATGTCCGATGCGCTGATCTCCTCAGGGGTAAAACCATAAGCACCGAATTCAAGCGCGGCGCTTTCGGGGATTTCGACGCTGCCCCCCACAATAGGTAGCAACAAACCGTCCAAGCCTTGGCTCACCTGGGACACGGGGTTATCAATGAATTCTTGTGAGTTGGATGAATAGGTAATGGCGAGACCCGCTGTATAGTCTCTGTCTGTTTGTGTCGGCGCAAACAGGTCATTGTCTGTCGAAAGCGCAAGTACCGAGTCGCCAGGCTCTGCGTGCGCAAAAGGAGCGAATACAACTGTTGCGAGGGAAGCAATTAGTAAACGACGAAACATAGCCAACTCCGAATTCAGATCGGTCGAAAAGTTGGCTGCTATTTTTCAAGTAGCGGGCTGGCAGGACTAATTATGGATTGATATTCAAAACATCATTGAGGGTTATGTATAAGCATAAATACGGCCACTAAATGTGCGGTTGCCCGTTAGTTACATCACGGAAAATGATGTTAGCCATACCGTTTAAGAATTATTCCTTCGGCAGCCTTCGCCTCCATAATTCTCCCATCTGATGCCCGAACAGCTTTTGCCGCGGGATCAGCTGAACCCACTCAATGTTTGGAGAATTGAAATGCGTAAAGCTGCACTGATTACCCTGGCTTCACTCATGGCTGCGACTGCCCTTCCCGCTCACGCAACTCTGGCAGACCGAAAGTCAGACCAGCCGAGCACCGAAGAGGCCCATCCCGCGCCCTACAGCGGCCAGGTCGTTATTCGTGGTGAAATTCAGGACCGGAACGCGAACCATGAAAACGCAGAGCCGGCCCCTTACAGCGGTCAGGTTGTTATCCGTGGCGAGGTGCGCTCCGAAAGCCACGGTTGAGGCATTCCTGTTTCAGAAGTTTCATTTGCGTCTTGGCACCAGGGACGGTGCGTTTTTATCAGCTTTCTCTTCCTACCTGCTCTCTTGTTCAGTGATTCTGTTCGGCAACTTCAATCGCGAGTTTGCCGGAGAAGCGCTTGGTCATAAAATCTTGCTGAGCCGTTACCACATCACGCAGAGCGTATCTTTTCGCTACTACGGGCCGGATTACATCCCGCTCAATGTAGCCAATCAGATTCTCGAACACCTTTTTGGGCTGCCAGGTGGAACCCAACAGGCTCAGATCTTTCAGGTACAGAGTACGAACATCCAGCTCCACCATTGGCCCTGCAATGGCCCCCGAGGCGACGTAACGACCGCCTCGGCTAAGCACCTCCAATAACTCCGGCCACTGCGGGCCAGCGACCAGATCCGCCACTACCTGAACGCTGTCCTGCTCCAGTACTTCCAGCAGCGATTCCCCCCTGGGAACGACCTGGTCAGCGCCCAGCAAACGCACCTCGTCGAACTTGGATTCACCGCACACGGCGATGACCTCGGCACCCCGGCGTTTCGCCAGCTGAATTGCTGCTGATCCAACGCCGCCGGAAGCGCCTGTGATTAGAATCCGTTCTCCGGCTTTCAGGTCGGCTCTGTCCAGCATGCCTTCAGCGGTTGAGTATGCACAGGGAAAAGACGCCAGCTCGGTGTCGCTCAGTGTGCTGTTAACCGCAAACACTTCGCTGGATCTCGCCACGGCATACTCGGCGTAGCCGCCATTGCACTCGGAACCAAATGTGATGAGGTTGTAGGAGGACGGGTTATCAGGCGACTGTTGCATGGGGCGAACCAGCACTCGCTCGCCGATCCGTCCCCGGTCCACTGCCTCACCGACCGCAACGATGGTTCCGCACACATCGGCTCCCTGAATACGCGGAAAGCTCAAGGGCTTTCCGGACCAGGTACCGTCTTCCTCGCTGGCCGTCTCAAATCCGGATGCCGCTCCTTGATCCGTTCCCGTTGTCACGCCCTTGGAATACCAGCCTGTGCGGGTATTTATGTCGGTGTTGTTAATGGCACTAGCACCGACCTTGATAAGCACCTCTCCCACCCCGGCCTTGGGCACGTTAAGGTTCTCCCGGAATTCGAGTTTATCCAAACCGCCATGCCCGGTGAGAACAACTCCTGTCATGGTCTCAGGGATATCGATGTGATTCATGGTGTCATCTCCTCGTTCGTGCCAGACCCATTGGCCTGATCACTAAATCGTCAATTGCAATGAATATGGCGACATCATAAAAGTGCAGAGTAGTTCAATCAAACGAATATTGCTGATATGATAATTTAGGTTTTGTGATACATGAACGAAGACGAATCCTATGAAACCCTTACTGGATCTGGACCTATTGAACACCTTCGCCGCCGTGGTAGAGGCAGGCGGTTTTAAAGAGGCATCGAGTCGCTTGTACCGCTCGCAAGCAGCTGTCAGCATGCAGATCAAGCGCCTGGAAGAACAGCTGGGGCAGCGACTTCTTGAACGGAGTAACCAGGGCATCAAGCTTACGGAGCCCGGTAAAACGTTGCTGAGTTACATTGACAGACTGCTGCGTCTGAACAATGAGACGCTGAGTGCGCTTAGCGCGGAGCCCCTGCGAGGGCCGGTGCACTTCGGAATACCCACAGATTATGCCCACCCGTTCCTAAAGCAGTTCATTCCTCGCATTCGGAAGGCCTTTCCCGAGCTGGTGCCCCGGATTACCTGTGGCCGCAGCCGTAAACTCCGGGAACTGGTAACCACCGGGGATCTGGATGTGGCCATTGTTACGGGCGAGCCTCAGTTCTCCCCGGAGAAAAACTTGTGGTCGGAAGCTCTGTACTGGTATGCCCCGGCCGGGCTACCGATCAATACAGAGGAGGCACTCCCGGTTGCCTTGCTGGAAAGCGACTGCGCGTTGCGGGATCTCGCTGCCTCGGATCTGAGGCAGTCCGGCTTGGACTATCATCCGGTACTGACCAGTTCGGACATGGCAAACCTATACTCGGCGGTCGAATCTGGACTGGCAGTGGCCCTTTTGCCAGAGTCGTCGATTACGTCCTCAAGGGTTCGCCCTTTCCAAATCGATCAGCTACCCGGGCAAAGGCTGCTGACCATGAATATAATTGACGCAGGCACCCTGAGCCCCAATTTCATGCAGCCCCTTCAGGAATGCGTCTTGTCGGCTGCCCGGGCCCTTGTCAGAGGTTGATGACCAGGCACACAGACCAAGCCGGTATGACTGAAAAAACCAGGGCACACCCCGATATTCTTTAAATACTTCGCCTCTCCGCGATCAGTAGGAACGGATCATTGGACATCAGGTGCCAATGTTATTAGATGATCGCGAGGAGGAGGCATCGAGAATCCTTTTATTTAGAGTAGTTGGGAAGGCGTAGGCGGTCGCAAAGCGAACATTCGGATAAGGCGACCAATGCCAATGGAGTTGTCTCCGTTTTGGACTTACCGCGATGCATATGACACACCTCAGCCTCAAACGGAGGCCTTTTCAAAGGCCTCGGGACTAACGGGATTGGTTAAGTGACAGCACTGCTGAACATTCCGTACGACGAGAGACCAAATAACGTGAGTGGTAGGACAATATATGCAACTGCATCAGAATACCCCCAACGAGACTCGCGCTTGCGTTTTGAACGCAGCTTGCAAACGGAATATCCGAATAAGGCAAATATGCACGCCCCAGCGTAAGGCATCCAAACTACCTCCTCAGAAGCCAGCAACGACACCGGAATTAGGGGAGACAAGCACCATAGAGTTGCTACGAAATGGGCTCCATCTACCAACTCAACGACTCTGCTCATGTCAATTAACGCCTTGCGCATCAGTTGGAAGTCCATGGCGAGGTTGATGCGTTGGTTAGGTTTGGTCATTTCTTGATATTGAGCGAACATAATTATAAAACTCAATGCTACCCGCCATATGAAGGAAGCATTCAACTTTTTGTCCCTTCGCCCCGACTATTTTAAACGAGGACCCATACCGGCCACGGCTTATGGACACGACTTCCGAAAGCGGTAATCTGACTCTTTTGCCGAAAGCTGATTGGTAGTAAATCATCTTTTCATCGAACCAAATTTTTCGACGAAAGACCTCATTCAAGCTCACTAGCCCTACTCCGACGATAGAGAAAAGAAACCAGTAAACTACTTGAATAACTCTCTCTTCTTGAATTGCAGAATATAAAACAAGGGAGAAAAACAAAGTGAATACGATCACAACTACCTTGAGTACCCAGCCATATTGAACAACCAGCCAACTTCTATCTATCGAAACCTTACCGCTAAGTATAATCCAAAAGAACACAATTTGAGCAAGGAATAGAAGTACATTGTAGAGATACTCCATTAAAACACCTAACGAATGATATAAGCTTCCCCTGCTCCCCAGGCATCGATGTGCCACATTGAAGGTGTCTGACGTCTTCAGCCAGAGCAGGAGGGGTTGTAGTGGTTCAATGATTCCGGACACCAACGTAGGTGGTAATATCGCCACCATAAACGAGGTGTCTGATGACCAGAAAGCGACGTTCTTTTTCTCCTGAGTTCAAACAGGAAGCAGCCAGCTTGGTGCTGGATCAAGGTTACACGATTCCCCAGGCGAGCGTGTCTCTGGGAATTGGTGAAAGTGCTATCCGGCGCTGGGTTAACCAATTGACCGAGGAGCGTGACGGTGTCACCCCGAAGGGCAAGGCGTTAACCCCGGAGCAGCGCCGTATTCAGGAGCTGGAAGCCCGCTGCAAGCGCCTTGAACAGGAGAAAGACATACTAAAAAAGGCTACCGCTCTCTTGATGTCGGACGACATGAATCGTACGCGCTGATAGACCAGTTGAGTGAGCGAATACCTGTTGAAATGGTCTGCAATGCGTTTGATATCAGTCGTTCTAGTTACTACGAATACCGCCAACGGCGGAACCGTGTGGATGTTGAGCGTCTGGCCCTGAAGGCCCAGGTAAACCGGCTGTTCACGAAGAGCCGCAGCTCTGCCGGCAGCCGGACAATAAAGGGCTTACTCAGCGAAGAACCTGAATCAGTGACTCCGCTCGAATATAGCACCCTGAGCCTTGGTTGGCTCACGCCTAACTCATTTTTGAAGCCAGTCCGGTTATGTTGAGAGCACGACTGTCAGTTTACCGATTGAAACACCTGCAAACCGGTCTTGCTTTGGCCGAATATTGATCAAGCTGTAACTCTCAGGCACGGGCGATCTGCCCAACAAGATGATCGGGGTGAGATCAAGCAACGAAGCGATCCGGGTTGTCTACCCGGGAGACGCAAGACCGCGATAGAGGTCACGGTAAACGGCAAAACCCGGGCAATGGCGGCCAAAGCGCAGGAACCGTTGCCTACTGCTGTGGATCAGGCGACAGGCCATGTACATCAGCTCCTGCATCACGGTTCTCAGGCGGCGGCGCTTGGCCGGGTGGCGCACAGGTGCATCGGGGCCGGTGAGCCTCAGTCCCATCCAGCGCAGTACGTTGTAGCCCAGCGTTGCAAACGTCATCACCAAGTTGTTGGTGGCGAATTTGCCTGAAGGCAAGCGCTCCAGATCCAGATCGGTTTTGAACTCACTGTGGAACTGCTCACTGGTGGCATGATCGCAATACAAGTCTATAACCTGCTGGTTGCTGGCAACACTCACTGGCAGCGATGTCACCCAGCCTTCCAGGCTGACGTCCGGTTCCAGATATAACTGGCCCTGCGCATCACTGGTACGGACCGTCACTTTGACGATCCGGCGAATGCCGGGTTCGTCCGGTAGCTCTTCCGACAGAACCGCTTCCATTTTGCCGTAGCGGCCCAGCGTCCAGACTTGCTGCTCCTGAGCTTTGTCGGCCCAGACCAGAGGGTCTTGTTTACGAGGATTCCACTTGATCAGGAAATCCACTTGTTCTTGCTGACTCAGAAAATCCCGGTTGTCGCGGGCATCGTGGGCACTGTCCAGACGCAGCAGGATGGGCGAACCAGTCAGTGACCGGGCCCGGGGTAAGACGCGTTTCAACGTTTCCAAAAAACCGTTATTGGCGTGTTGGCTGCCGGGGCGCAGTTCACACCCTAGACACCAGCCTTCCTGACCAAGGTAAGCAGCAATGGGCGCATAGCCGTCGTGCCCCTTGTAGGTGTAACTGACGCCTTCCTTGCTCGTCTGGCTGTTATCCATAGGGAAAACGTCCATGTCTAAGGCCACATGCCCCATCTTCAGGGGAGAAACCGGCGCTTCGACGGACGTCAAAAACTCACAACTGGCATCCTCCAATAAGGGCGTGAGCGCCTGGGCATCTTCATCAAATCGCTGCCGTAATCGGGCCGAGGAGGGCGATTGTTTGATCCCCATGGCGGATTTAAAAAAGGGATCTGTACGCGCTGACTCCACGGCCTCGAAATCGCTCTTGCCGAGCGTGATCAAGCCCAGATAGGTCCGGATCAGGTCGATGTTCGGAATACCGTGACGCTTGACCACGGTGCGGGCGGTTTGGGGCAGCGACGTGTGCCGATTCAGGCAGTGGCCCACCAGAGCCAGTCCGCCGTGGGGAGTGTAGACTTCGGTCTTTGATTGCTGGAGGGTGAAGGTACGCATGGGCCGGTGCACTGACTGGGTGAATGGATGTCAGGTGCGATTATATCGCCTCAGGCCTTGCGGTTGCAGGTCTGGGGATTAAATTAGACCGTGTGAAGTCACGGATTCAGGAAGAAGGCATTGTCGTCGGGCGCTTCAAGGTTCGACGTCTGATGAGCGAGTTGGGGCTGATCTGTAAGCAGCCAGGCCCTCACGCTTACAAGCAGGCCACGGTCGAACGACCGGATATCCCGAACCACCTGGCCCGCGAGTTCACGGTAGACCGGCCCAATCAGGCTTGGTGTGGTGACATCACCTACGGTGTGCCCGGAGTCCAGGGCGAGCATGGAAGCTCAAATGGACCACGAGTCTATCTGGAATATTGAACCGGTAATTCAGGAGGAAGTAACCAATCAATCCCACCCACTGTGAGGGTGGTGAGCCTGAGCGGCAGTGACCTGCGGTATGCCCGCAGGGTGATGTAACCCGCTGACAACGGGGATTGAGGCGAGGTCACTAAGCCAAGATGATCCTCAAGGCTGAGTACTGAAAGGCTGAAGAACATGAACCCATTCATCCGCCTCTGTGGGTTGAAATGTCACCACGGCTTACGTGACCTGATAAGCCGTACGGGAAGGTTGGGCAGCATGACGCATAGGCGCTGCCAAACGAAGAAGTCCAAATTGGTAGCTCGGGCTTCGGTTCAGCAGTATCCATCACAGATTGGACTGCTGCTTCCTGTCAACTTGCGGCAAGCAAGGGTAAAGAGTGCGATGGGCAGCCTCCTCAGCATGCTGGAGTCCAGATAGGTAAACCGGGGAAGGTCAATATTGGATGCCAAGGGGGCATGACCCCGATGCCAAGTTGACTGGCGGAGCTCCCGTAGTAGTCCGCGATGGGGAAAGCCCATTACATGGCGAAGGGGAGCAGTTTAAACGTGTTTGCCAAGCAAACTACCTGACCAAACAAGGTGAAGACCTTTGATAATCAGCGAAATGCAACGCAAGCTAGCGACCTGGACAACAACCGACCCCACCCGCCGGGTGGACAGGTTGTTGCGCCTGATAGCACAGCCTGACTGGCTCGCAGAAGCGGCTCGGGTCACTCTGTCTTCCAAAGGGGCAAACACGCCCGGGATAGACGGAGAGATCAAGCTGACTGTGCAGGACAGGCTGCCGGCTATTCTTCAACAGATCAGGAGTGATTTACTCTCCGATGTTTACCAGCCGTTACCGGCCCGAAGGGTGTATATCCCAAAGGCCAACGGCAAGCAACGACCACTGGGTATCCCGACCCTACGCGACCGCATCGTTCAACGGGCCATGTTAATGGCGATGGAGCCCATGTGGGAGAGCGACTTCCATACGCTCTCCTACGGGTTCCGACCGGAGCGGAGCGTTCATCACGCGATCCGTACAGTGAAACTGCAACTGACGGACAATAAGGAAACGCGCGGACGCTGGGTCATTGAAGGGGATCTGTCCAGCTACTTTGATACCGTGCATCACCGGCTTCTGATGAAAGCTGTACGTCGCAGAATCAGGGACCGACGGTTCCTGAACCTTCTCTGGCGATTCATAAAAGCCGGTCATATTGATGCAGGTCTTTTCCGGGCAGCAAGTGAGGGCGTACCTCAGGGCGGTGTTATATCGCCACTGCTATCGAATATCATGTTGCATGAGTTCGATCAGTACCTGAATAGGCGCTACCTCGGCAAAAAGGCCCGAAAGGATCGATGGTACTGGAACCACAGTATCCGAATCGGTCGAAGCTCAGCCATCCGAGAGAACCGACAATGGAAGCCAGCCGTCGCCTACTGCCGCTATGCCGATGACTTTGTGGTTATCGTCAAGGGCACCAAAGCCCAGGCAGAGGCGATTAGAGAAGAATGCCGGGAGATGCTGGAAGGAACTCTCAAGCTGACACTGAACATGGATAAGACCAAGATTACCCATGTGAATGACGGCTTCGTGTTCCTGGGGCATCGCATCATCCGCAAGCGGAGCCGCTATGGCGACATGCGGGTGGTGACGACAATCCCCCGGGATAAGGCACGTAACTTTGCAGCATCTTTAACCGCCAAGCTGTCAGGCAATTATAGTGAAAGCAAAATCGACATGGTCGAATCCATCAACCGAAAGCTGAAAGGCTGGGCGGCGTTCTACCAGTTCGTCGATTACAAAGCGAAAGTCTTCAGCTACATCGATGGTGTCGTGTTCTGGAAACTGGCCCATTGGCTGGGCCGCAAATATCGCTCCCGGCTCAAACCGCTGATGCGTCATTGGTTCAAAGCCCCGGCTTCAGGTCAAAGTAAGACTTGGGTGCTGTATGGCAAAACCAATCAGGGGCTATTCAGTGGCGCCATCCTGTACCGACTCGTCGGTCACGGGAAAAAGCGATTCCGTTGGCGTCTTCCAGAGGGTAATCCCTACCTGAGGACAGAGTCCAGAAACACGTGGACCTCTCGCTTTCCCGAAGTTGCTATGGCCTTCGCCAGCGTTTAAGCGGAGAGCCGGATGCGCTGAAAGGTGCACGTCCGGTTCGGAGAGGAGAGGCAGGGAGATAGTTCGACTACGCCCTGCCTCTTACTCTACTCTGGAGCGGCCAGCGGTGGAGTTATCTGGCTGTCGTGCTGGATCTGTATGCTCGCCGCGTTGTTGGTTGGGCGTTGTCATCCAGTCCGGATGCAGATCTGGTCGTCAAAGCTCTGGACCACGCCTGGGAACTGCGCGGTCACCCAGAGAAAGTTATGTTCCATTCGGACCAGGGAAGCCAGTATGCAAGCCGTAAGTTCCGTCAGAGACTATGGCGCTATCGAATGACACAAAGCATGAGCCGACGTGGCAACTGCTGGGACAACGCACCGATGGAGAGGCTGTTCAGGAGCCTGAAATCTGAGTGGATACCGGCCTTGGGATATCGGAACCTGCCTGAGGCCAAAAAAGATGTTGGTGGCTATCTGATGGACTACTACAACCGGCAACGACCTCACACGTTCAACGGTGGTATTTCTCCCGTTGCCGCTGAGGAAAACCTTAAAATACTGTCCGGGATTAGTTGACCACTACAGGGTCATCATGAATGTTACAACCATTGGCATTGATCTGGCGAAAACTGTGTTCAGTATTCACGGCACCAATCAAGACGGCAAGGCCGTGGTTCGTAAACGGCTCAATCGCCCTAAGCTGCTGGCGTTCTTCGCGTAACTGCCACCGTGCCTGATCGGCATGGAGGCCTGTTCCGGTGCCCATTACTGGGCTCGGGAGTTAACCAAACTTAGCCACGATGCTTGGATCACGTACTCACCAATGTTCGCTATTGTTTAATTGCGTCCCCTGCTTACAAGGCTTGTTGTTTGCCTCCAATCTTTCCGTTCCAGCGAGACTATTCCAAACTCCGAGTCGGACGCCGAATTTAGCACTTTGTGTGGAAGCCCAGGCCAGCGCCCTATTCTAGAATCAACTTTAAGTTTGTTTAGCACTTTGTGTGGAAATCGTGCCGTAACCCTCTGATTCTCTGTTTCACGGGTTTAGTACTTTGCTTGGTCGTCTATTCGGCCAACAAGGAACCCGCCGCACGCGGGTCCCCCCCTTGTTTAGCCACTGGCTATGACACAGCCTGTAATGCCATGCGTTCGCCCGTATCCCTTGTGCCACGTGGCTTTCAGGGGTTTTCAGGCTTGAATACTGGGCCGTAATTTAAGGGGGGCGGCCGATTTTGGAGTTTGTACCCCCCCCTATTAGACGGAGGGTGGTTGGCCGAGATTCAGTGTTAACAAGTGGTACTGAGCTGCGCACTGTCGCAGATATCAAACACAGTCAGAAATCATCCATACGGCCAATCTGGCGGGCCAGGCGCTTGGTTTCATTCTCTCCCAAGGTCAGGAGCGACTGGAGCAGCTCCCGTGCTTCGGGAATTTCGGCTTTTTCGACAAGGGTCTGATAGAGATCAAGAATTTGCTCGTGGACGTCGAACACTTCACGGCAGATGCCAGCAATATCAAGCCTCACGTATGGCTCGTCGCAGGTCCGATGGGTTTTTATGGGATCATGAGATAGATAATCGTAAACGCGACTCTCCAATGCCTTCGCATCTCCCTGGCGCTCAAACTCCCTCACAATGCGCTCGATTTCAGATTCATGGGTGGCCAGATAGTCCAACAGGGCCCTTGCCTGCTTGTCTTCGTGCTTTGTTTCACAATGGGACAGACACCGCGCCAAGTGCGAGTGGAGCTTGCTCGTCCAGTCAATTAGCTCTCCGAGTGTTTTGATATCCATACGGGCTCATCCCTCGCGGAAGGTATACTTTAAAAAATACACTTAAACGCTGTTTCCGAACAGGGGCCTTTACTCGACTCCAATGCACTCCACCGGGCATAGCGAACGCAATGACCCCCGCACCCAGGCCGATGCAGCCAATGGCAAATTGTTCGCTCATCACCGCGCTTTGCACTGCGTCCGGCCCAGCAGCAGAGCTCATCCGGCCTACCGGTGATCCTTCTCGTAACGCCGACGCAGTAACATTGAGTTACCAATGACCGAGAGCGAGCTGACAGTCATCGCCACTACACCAATCATCGGATGCAGCAGCCCCGCCGCAGCTATAGGAATAGCCGCAGCGTTGTATCCACTGGCCCATAGGAGGTTCTCAACGATCTTTTTGAAGGTCGCACGTGACAGCACCATGGCGTCAACAACACCAGATAATTCGCCACGGACCAGGGTAACGTCAGCAGCTTCGATAGCCACATCCGCACCAGCGCCTATGGCAATGCCTACGTTAGCCTGTTTGAGTGCCGGGGCGTCGTTAATGCCATCACCCACCAT
Source organism: Marinobacter flavimaris (assembly GCF_045057155.1). Lineage (NCBI taxonomy): Bacteria > Pseudomonadati > Pseudomonadota > Gammaproteobacteria > Pseudomonadales > Marinobacteraceae > Marinobacter > Marinobacter flavimaris. The sequence continues at coordinate 1,324,867 of NZ_CP171359.1, read as the reverse complement.
GGCAACATGATTGCCGTACTTTTCCTGCAGTTCCCGAATGGCATCCACCTTACCTTCCGGCAACACCCCGGCGCGAACCTCGTCGATGCCTACTTCGCGGGCAACCGCGTTGGCTGCACGCTCGTTGTCACCAGTAATCATCACAACATACAGTCCTTGCTCGTGCATGGCCCGAATGGCGGCCACCGATTCGTTCTTGAGCGTGTCGGCTACCGCGACAATGCCGTAGGCCTTGCCGTCACGGGCAACAATAACGGCAGTTCTGCCCTGATCCTCAAGGTCGGAAAGACTCTTGTCCAGGGCCTCCAGTCCATTAACGCCCTGCTCTTCCAGCAAGAGGCGGTTACCAATCAGCACGGTGCTCTCACCGACCCTTCCCGAAACACCTCTGGCGCCGGTGGAGCGGAAATCAACAACGTTCCCGGGTTTGATTCCACGTTCCCGGGCACCGTCCACAATGGCACGGGCGATGGGATGCTCAGAAGCATTTTCTACCGCGGTGGCAAGCTCCAGCAGTTCGGTCTCCGAAACGCCGTCGGCGGGTACTACATCGGTAAGCTTCGGCTCACCCCTGGTAATGGTGCCCGTTTTATCGAGGACCATTACCTTGACGTCCTTGAAGGTCTGAATGGCCTCTCCAGAACGAATCAGGATGCCCCGCTCGGCGCCGACGCCCGAACCCACCATCAGCGCAGTCGGCGTTGCCAACCCCAATGCACAGGGGCAGGCAATTACCAGCACAGCAATAGCCGCCAGGATAGCCAGCACCGGCGTGGCCGCCGTCGGGTCTACCCACGGCAGGAAAGCGGCGCCCCATTCAAGGATTGGTCGGAGTGTATCGCCTGCAAACAGCCAGACCACAAGACTGCCCAGGGCAATAACAAGAACCAGCGGCACGAAGCGACCGGTCATGCGGTCAGCAAACTCCTGGATTGGCACCCTGGAGCCCTGAGCCTCGTCGATCAGTTTCACCACCTGGGCCAGAAAGGTATCACCACCAACACGGGTAGCCTTGACTCTCAGGCGACCTTCCTTGTTGATGGTGGCACCAATAACCGTGTCTCCCGTGCTTTTGTATACCGGGACAGACTCGCCAGTGGCAATGGATTCATCCAGATGACTCTCACCATCCACCACTTCACCATCAGTGGGCACCTTGTCACCGGGCCGGACAATCATGATGTCGCCTGGAGCCAAATCCTTCACGGGAATTTCGACCTCTTCCCCTTCCCGTTCCACGCGGGCGGTCTTAGCGCCGAGGGTGAGCAATTTCCGGATGGCCTCCGAGGCCTTGCCCTTGGCTTTTGCTTCCAGGTACCGACCAAGCATATGGAAGGTCATGATGGTAACGGCCATTTCGATGAAAGAGGTCATCGGATAGACAAAGCCCACCAGACCAATCAGGTAGGGGGGAAGGCTGCCCATGGAAATGAGCACATCCATGTTGAAGGTGCCATTCTTCAGTGAACGCCAGGAAGCCTTGTGGGTAGCGGCACCGCCATAAAAAAACACTACCGGGAAGCCGAGCACTGCAATAATAGCCAGATACCCCGGAATGGGCTGCCAGAACATATGAAACATCATCAACACCATGATCAGTGTTGTCGGTACCGCAGCGATCCAGAACCTGCGTAATGCAAGCTTCAGATAGGCCTCTTCAACGGCCGAGTCCTCCTCCTGACTGGCATCTCCCTCAAGAGCGACAGCAGCAACATCATATCCGGCGCCCTCTATCAGCTCTTTCAGCTCATTTTCTGTCGGCCCATCCGAGCCGACTACCACGCTCACTGTGTGATTGGCTATGTTGGTTGACGTCGTCTGCACGCCGTCGTGTCGCGCAAGCGTACTCTTGATAATACCCGCACAATGGTCGGACCCCATTCCGGGTACCGTGACCCTGAAAGTCCTGCCACCCACTTCCCTCACGGAGGCCACATCGTAACCGGCACCCTCCACAGCGTGTTTTAAGGCTTCCCCGTCAGGCCCCGACGCAAGGGAGCGAACACTCACCTTATGTTTGGCAATGTTAGTCTCTATCTGGTCGATTCCGTCCAAGCGGCCAATCGTTTTGTTGATAATGCCGGCGCAGTGGTCTGACCCCATTCCCGGCACAATCAGCTCAAGGTCCCTTTGCCTTTGCGGTGCCTGTGTTTTCGTACTGTTCATCAAGATCTCCCGTCATTGTTTCTGTTGCTTGGCCAGTCACTGAACGCTATGAAATAAAGTAATACGAGATTGACGACGGGAATCAGTATCAGGAAGCCCATCCAGCCCGGATACCCGGTACGCTGGCAAATACGCCAGGCCGGAATCACAACTACAATGGCAATCACCAGCATCCACAGCCAGTGCCCTGCCCACATGGTGTTGCCAAACATATTATCTTCCATCATAGCACTGCCCTCCACGTCGAATGCCGGTTAATGGTGATCATGAGCATGAGATTCCTCATCTCCCGATTGCCGGGAATTCTCGGACTTTTTCAAAAAAATCTGCTCTGCCACTGCAATAACGATCATGGTGGCCACCGCAACACCGATGACAAACGGGTCCGTATTCAGCTTGACCCACACAAAGCCCCCAAGAACGAGCAAATCCAGCAAAATGGCCATGACTGGCACCCAGGCGCTGGCCTTCACGTCTTCGCGTAGATAACGAAGAACACCCCAGTGAATCGCAACATCCATTACCAGGTAGAACACGATACCCAGCGCAGCAATCCGGGAGAGGTCAAAAAAGGCCGTCAGGACCAGCCCCAGGACCACTGTATAAACCAGGGTGTGCTTCTGAATACTGCCTGGCATGCCGAAATGCCGGTGGGGGACCAGTTTCATTTCCGTCAGCATCGCCAGCATCCGGGACACCGCAAAAATGCTGGCCAGAATGCCTCCGGCAGTAGCCATCATGGCAATGGCAACGGTGAACCACACGGCGTACTCCCCCAGTGCCGGGCGGGCGGCGGCGGCAAGGGAGTAGTCCTGTGTCTCGATAATCTCGGCCAGGGACAAGTTGCTGGCAACAGCAAAACCAACCAACGTATAGATCACCACGCAGGCTGCAATGGAAATAATGATCGCCCGTCCTACGTTCCGCTTGGGGTCTATTACTTCGGAGCCGCTGTTGGTAATGGTGGTGAAGCCCTTGAAAGCTAGAATTCCGAGCGCGGTTGCTCCAAGGAAGTTGCCCACAGTTCCGGCCTCTCCGGGATTCGAGAAGTCAACCGATATGGAGTCGGCGACCCATACCCCCACCAACCCGAAAATCAGTATGCCGCCGATTTTCAGGACGCCGATAAAGGAAGCCACACCCTGAATCATCCGGTTACCCAGCAGATTTATGAGAAACGCTGCCAGGATCAGTGACACCCCGAGAATGGGCACCATTCGCCCGCTTTCGTCGCCACCGAAGAGCTGCATGGTGTAGGAGCCGAACGTGCGGGCCAGAAAACTCTGGGCGATCACCATGGAAAAGTACATCAGCAAGGCGTTAAATGCGGTCGGCAGCCGGTTTCCGTAGGCCTTGTGTAAGTACATGCCGATACCGCCCGCAGACGGGTACGCATCGGAAATTTTGATGTAGGAATAAGCACTGAAGCTGACGATCACGGCGGCCGCCAGAAACGCCAGGGGGAACAGAACGCCCGTCATCTGTGCCATCTGTCCGGTCAACGCAAAAATACCAGCGCCTATCATGACGCCGGTACCCAGCATGACGGTTCCTGGCAGGGTGAGACTGCCTTCCTGATAGCGAGTGGTTCTGTCTTGCTCCCTGCTCATTCAACCTCCGGTTATTGTCGTTTCTATTTACGCTTCATAGGTGGGATTTTGGAACAGCAAAACGGATCATGTTTTGCGTTGGCCCGAACATTGTCGTCTGTAAACCGACACCACGCCAGTTTCCGCTGGGTCCACCACCCGGCCTGCAACCCGCCTCCGTGGGTTTTGATCAGTTCCATTAACTCGTCAAGAGACCAATGGGTTCCATCGTAGACGACATGCAGCTGGTTGTTCGGTTTGCGCTCGGCAAAATCAACACAGGGATGATGGTTGAGTTCATGGATGAAATCGCCCCACTGACTCTCGCCAAATCACTCACCATTTTGGCACGTAGATGCCGGTGAGGTGAGGAGGAGTCCATCCCATTGATTCAGGTTACTGATGAAAATGAATAATCACGGTAATCCTGATGCCTATGCGCCGTATCCTCTTGGCCGTGTAGCGACAAACGTCAGGCACTCACCCAACCGATCTCATTGTACCCGGCGTCGAAAGACCCAAAGGGAGAAAATAAACAGCGTGACACCGATTACCAGCAAGGCGAGAGCCTCATCCCAGAGAACCGCCAGGCCGGCGCCTTTGAGGAAAATACCGACGATGATATCCATGTAATAACGCAGTGGACTCAGCAGGGAGAGGCTTTGCAGGAAAGGCGGCATGGCTTCTACCGGCGTCAAACTGCCCGACAGGAACATCAGCGGGAAAAGTCCGAAAAAGGAGAGCAGCAACGCCTGCTGAAGGGTCCGGCTGTAGGCGGCAATCAGTACGCCCAGCGCAATCGCACTGAGCAAAAAGATGGCGGTCAGCACCAGAAATAAAAGCAGACTGCCCTGAAGGGGCACATCAAAGACTCTGACAATCACCAAACTCGGAAAGATGGACAGTACGCCCATGATCAGCGTGGGTGTGACCTTGGCCAGGAACAGTTCCAGGGTGGAAATGGGCGTCACCAGCAGCTGCTCGATAGTGCCTCGCTCCTTTTCCCGGACAATAGAGGCGGCCGGGTGAATAACGCCCACCATCATACCGGCCAGAGCAATCATCGATAACACGATAAAACCCGATGTTGTCAGATCGGGGTTATACCAGATACGGATCAGGGGTACCGCGACCCCCTTCTTCCCGGCAGCAGGGAGCGCTTCGCGCTCCTGGCGCTGGACGATCTGCAGAGCATCATTGACGGCATTGGCGGCAATGTTGGAATTGGTGCCGTCCTGGAGCAACTGGAGCTGAGCACTCTTGCCAGCGAGAAGAGCACCTTCGAACCCGGCGGGAACGACCAACACCATGGTGGCATCGCCTTTCTCCAGGAGGTCAGTGGCGGTTGCCACACGGGTTTCCTGAAATTTCAGGTCGAAGGTTTCGCTCACCGCAAATTTCTGGATCAACGAGCGACTCAAGGCGCTGCGATCCTCGTCCACCACCGCCAGGGGCAGGTGGCTTACATCAAAACTGAGCGCAACGGCACAAATGACGACTTCAATGGTGTAAAGCCAAAGTATCAGGGTCAGTATCAACCGGTCACGAAAGAACTGCACGAGCTCCTTGCGCAACAAACCAAATAAGGCAATTCCCATCAGGCCACCTTCTGCTTCATTCGCCAGGCCGCGAAGACAAATACCAGGACCGTATAGACGATCAACATCATCAGATTTGGCAGAACGGCTTCAAGGCCGGCTGATTTCAGTACGATGCCCCGGGAGATTTCCATAAAATAACCGGCAGGGAAAAGCCAGCTATACAGTTGCAGGGCAAGAGGCATGGTGAACAGAGGGAACAGAAAACCGGAAAACAAAAACGACGGCATCAAGGTGACAATCAGCGTTATCAACATGGCCGCCAACTGGGTACGGACCAGGGATGAGACCAACAGGCCGATACCCACCGTGGTCAGCACATAAACGAAAGCGGACGTCAGCAGCAGTATCGGGCTGCCGGCAATGGGGACCTGAAACCAGGCAAACCCCACCACCATGACCATAAGAATCTCCAGGAAAGCCACCAGACCGTAGGGCACCAGCTTGCCGACAACAAACTCGGTTGAGGTGACCGGCGATGCATAGATCTGCTCAATCGTACCGGTCTCTTTCTCACGCACGATCGCCAGGGCGGTCAGCAGGGGTGGGAACGCCATCAGGATCACGGCAAATAACCCGGGGATGACGAAATTGACGCTGCGCAGGGAGGGATTGAACCAGACCCTGGCCTGGACCCGGACGGCGCTCTGACGCGGGGCGGGGAAATTTGCGATTACCGCCTCGGCATAGGCCGATGCCAATCGACCCAGAACAGGATAGCCGCCGTCCACGATCACCTGGACAGGCGCCTCGTCGCCTCTGAGCAGTTGCCGGGCCAAGCCGGCTGGAATCACCACGCCCATGCTGATGGTCGAGCTTTGCAGTGCCGACTCCAGATCGCGGAGATCGGTCGTTTTCTGCTCTAATTGAAAATACCGCGAGCTGTCGAAACGGGCTGACAGGTCGCGGCTTGCCGGCGTGTTGTCCAGATCGTAAATGCCCACGGCAACCTGTTCCACATCCAGATTGACCGCATAGCCGAACAGAAAAAGCATGATCAGCGGCATGATCACGGCCAACGCAATGGTAACCGGGTCGCGAATCAGCTCGCGACTTTCCTTGACGATGAGGGCTCCAAGCCGATGAGCCTTCATGGTCCCAACGCCCGGGAATTGGCCGTTCCCGCCTGTTCTATGGCCGCCGTGAAGAGCATCTCCACCGTGGCGTCGGCTTCGAGGCCGAGCGAATGATTCAGCGATGATCGGCTACCGTGTGCAAGCAGCCGCCCGTCCAGCATTAACGCCAAACGATCACAATAGGCCGCTTCCTCCAGGTAGTGGGTAGTGACCAGCACGGTCATACCGCTGGCGGCCAGCTCACGGATAACCCGCCAGAAAAGGTACCGGGCGACGGGATCGACACCCGAGGTGGGCTCATCAAGGAACAAGACCCGGGGCCGGTGAAGCAGGCTGCAGGCCAGCGCCAGACGCTGGCGCAAGGCACTTGAAAGATCACCGGTGAGCTTGTCGGGAATATCTGTCAGCCCCGTTACTTCCCTGGCCCAGTCGATCGCAGCCCGCGCCGCGCCTCCGGCCAGGCCGTAGGCATTGGCAAAGAAGCGGAGATTCTCCCAGGGGGTCAGTTCCAGATAGAGTGAAAACCGTTGTGACATATAACCAATTTGCCGGCGCAATGCGGTGCTACCCCCGCCGGAGCTCACCCCGGCCACCCGGGCGTTGCCCTCATCGATGGCCACCAGCCCGCACAAGGCCCTGATCAGGGTTGTCTTGCCCGCCCCGTTGGGCCCCAGCAGCGCAAGCAGTTCGCCAGATGGCGCCTCGAAACTCACCCGGTCAACGGCCTTGAAATGTCCGAAGCGGACGCTCAGGCCGGTGGCCACCAGCCCTTCCTCTTTTCCCCTGTCTTGCCGGGCCAATTCCGGAAACTGCTGCTCGCCGGCCCTCCTGTCCGTCCGCAGCACAAACAGATCCTCGAGCCGGGGCTCGGCCGCCGCCAGGTGGGTTCCCTCGGGCAATAACTCGGCGAGCTGGTTTTCAGCGATGTCCGCGTTCATCACCAGTCGCAGGTGATCCGGCAACCACTGCACTGAATGGACGCTGTCAATTTGAGCCAGGATGCCGGACAACTCCCGCAAGCCTCGTCCGGTATCTCCAGCATTTACAGTGAACACCCTTCCGGCGGCGGGCCTCAGCAGCTCTTCCAGCGACCCATCCGCAAGAACGCGGCCCTGTTCCAGCAGCAGTATCCTGTCGCAGCGCTCCGCCTCGTCCATGTAGGAGGTAGCCACAACCATGGTCAGGCCCTGCGACCGGAAGCGGTCGAGCATGGTCCAGAGATGGCGCCGGGACAGGGGGTCGACGCCGAGCCCCGGTTCGTCAAGGATCAGCAGCTCCGGTTCATGGACCAGATTGGTACATAGCGACAACTTTTTCCGCATGCCACCGGACAGTTTGGCGGCGGGCCTGTCAGTAAAGCGGCCAAGCCCCGACATGGATAGCAACCTTTCTGAACGCTCCCGATAGAGTTCGTCGGGCACATCCCGGATGCGAGCGGCAAAGCTCAGGTTTTCCTTGACGCTGAGTCGATCGTAAAGCGTAAATCCCTGGGACATATAGCCAATCCGGGCAGCAACCTGCTTGGCCTCACGACGGGTATCGAAGCCCAGGACCCGGCATTCCCCCACAGTGGGGTCCAGGATGCCAGCCAACATCTGTAACAGCGTCGTCTTGCCAGCGCCATCAGCACCGACAATGCCCACTCGTTGGCCGCGATCAACGGAAACATCCAGTGGCTCGATGACAACATTGTCTCCGAATTGGCGGCCAAGGCCTTTGGCGACGATGGGTTCCGGGGAAGACATGACGGCTCAGCGCGCCGGAACCGAGAGGGTCGCTGGCCACTCGGCGTCCGGATCCCAGCGAATCCAGGCATCTGCCGGCATACCCGGTTTCAGAGCATCGGCCGGATTATCCAGCACCAGGGTAACGCCATAGACCATCCGAACTCTCTCGTCGGGCATGTGGACATCGCGGGGGGTGAACTGGGCGAAATCGTCAATCCTGCCGACTTTGGCGGAAAAGTCCCCGGGCAAACCGTCCACGCGGATTCTGGCGGGATCCCCCAAGCTGATCCGGTTGAGGATATCACCGGGGACATAGACCTTGAGTTCGAGCTGCTGCAGATTCACCATCGTGGCCAGCGGCTGGCCGGTATCGACAACCTCTCCCGTCTCCACCGCCCGGATCAGGATGGTTCCGGAGAGCGGCGCGGCAACCTCCGCTTTGTCCAGTTGCGATTCAGCCAGTGCCACCTGCGCCGCCCTTGCAGCCACCTGTTCTTCGGCGGCATCCTTCTGCCGCTGGAGAGACTCAAGTCGGCCCCGGGCCTCACTGACGGCATTTTCCGCCTGATCCAGATCACTCGAGCTGGCCAGATTGCGGGACCGCAAGTCCCGGATCCGCTGCCGTTGTTTCTCGGCATTCTTGAGATGATGATGCCAGGTGGTGATTTGGCTGTCGAAGCCGTCACGGACTTCCCGCGCCGAGGCCAGCTCGGCCTGTGCCGAGCGCAGGCGGTCTCTGGCATCGGCGGGGTCGATCACGGCTACCGTGTCGCCAGCCGAAACCTTGCTGCCTTCCGCGAGATGGTGCTCGATGACCCGACCGGCCACTTCGGCCGCGATCCGCACTTCCCGCCCCTCGATATGGCCATTGCCATAGACGATTCCCTGCGGCAAGGGCTCTTCCCCAAACAGAACAAAAACCCCATAAGAACCGCCGGCGAGCACCAACACCGCTATCAGAGACCAGAGCCAGGATTGGGATTTCACCAAACACTCCTTATGACATTACTGTTCAGGTTGGAGCCGGGATCAGGGCCACTGCCTCTCACTCCAGCCAATGAGATCGCCCACTCTAGCACTCGGCAGCCGCCGCGAGCAAGGTCGTTGCCGGATCTTAAGCGGCTCATTCAGGTCGCCCTCGAAGATGGCCGTCAGGGCATCGTCAAAGACGCAAAATGGATTGGTAGCCTGCCACATCCACCTCAAACCGGGTGTTCTGACGCAAGTGATCCCTCAGCGCCTCCAGCGCCTCCGGATCACCGTGGATCAGGTTGATCGGCGTTTCGGGGGCCAGGTGACTCTGAGCAAGCCACTGTTCAATCTCTGCGAAATCCCCGTGCCCGGAAAGCCCACTCAACACTTCCAATCTGGCTTTGACAGGAAACCAGTCACCGTGGATCTTGATCCTTTCCGCTCCGCCAATCATCTTGGCCCCTCGTGTTCCCCCGGCCTGATAGCCGGCGAAAATAACAGTTGTGCGGTGCTGGCCCAGGAGGCGCTTGAAATGATGAAGTATGCGTCCACCTGTTGCCATGCCACTGCCGGCAATAATTACGTGGGGGTATGCCTGGCCAGCCAGCGCCTTGGAGTCCTGAACACTGCGACTGTAATGAACGGTGCTACACATTTCGTGGCACTCGGAACTGCTCAATCGGTGCTGATCCTCGTAGCGGCAGTAAATCTCGGAAACATCGATTGCCATGGGACTATCGAGGTAAATTGGAAGCACTGGAATTCGCCCCGCCTTCATCAGGGTAGTGAACATATGCTGTAAAACCTGCGCCCTGCCCACAGCAAAGGCCGGAATCAATATATTGCCCCCTTTGTCGACGGTTTCATTAACGATGTCTGCCAACTGCGACAACGGGTCCGCATCGTCGTGGCGACGATTGCCATACGTTGACTCCAGCATCAGCATGTCCAGAGCTGGCAGAGGCGCAGGTGGCCTCATGAAAATATCGTTGAGGCGCCCAACATCGCCGGAAAAACCGATGCGTTTACCTTCCGTCTCAATAATGATGCAGGCAGCACCGAGAATGTGCCCAACCGGCCGAAGATGGAAGCGTATATCACCGAGCTGGACTTCTTCGTAAAAGTCTACCGGCTGAAACAACTCCATACAGGCGTCCGCATCATCCTGGTCATACAGAGGCTCCGGAGTTTCATGTTTACTCAGTTTATGGCGGCCGAGGTAATGCGCCTCCTCTTCCTGGAGATGGCCGCTATCAGCCAGCAGTATTTCACTCAAATCACGGGTAGCGTGGTGGGTATAAACCGCCCCTCGAAACCCCTGCTTGTACAACACAGGTATATAGCCCGAGTGATCCAGGTGGGCGTGGGTCAGAAGCACTGCGTCCAGTGATTCTATATCCAGCGGCAATGGCTGCCGGTTGCGCTTTCTCAGCCACTTGTAACCCTGGAACAAACCACAATCAACCAGAACCCGCGTCTCCCCCGCTTCAATCAGGAACTTGGATCCGGTAACCGTCTCTGCGCCACCAAGGAATGTAATATTCATCGACTCTTACTCCTGTCCTGATTGAGAAAATGCCTGATCGGTGGCGCCAGCAACTCACTGACATCAATACCGTTGGTACTGTGTGGAATGGTGTTGGTGGTCACCAGAGACTGTAAACCCGCAGCCAAAAGATACTGATCCGAAGCCTCGGCAAAGATGCCGTGCACCGCAGCACAGAGAATAGCCTCCATACCCTGCTCCTCGAGGCTGTCAAGCAGGCGGACCAATGTCGGATTCTCGATGGTCATCAAATGGGCTAACTCCCGCTGGGTCAATCCTCCACCACCACGCTGCAGGCAGACCATGGTGAACCATCGAGCCTGGGTAACCCCAAGGTCTTTCAAGCGCTCATCCAGTAAACTTGCGCCAGCGCCTTGCCACCCGAGCACTGGTGAAAGGAAACTGATCTCGAGGGATTTGTGGGTCCATATCGCTGTCCTGCTATTGCTGACTCAGTAACAGTAAATCGTAAGCTAATCATTGAGGCCAACATAAGTCACACATTGATCTGGGATCAGGCTTGCGCCAGATCAATATGCAACATCACGCGGATTCCGAGGCCAGCTAAGGAACTTCTCCTTCCAGTGAGACAGGTAACTCCTCACTTTTTCAGAGACAGGAGGCCTTCAGCGTATTGTCGCCCTGGTAGACACCCTTGCACCGTGACCGGCAACCGGCTTAAAAAAGCTGGCGCCGAGCGCTCCACAACGCTGTAGCATCTTCACTCGAAACCAGCCCGGTCTTCGGCACGACGTCTTCCAGGCAATCCGCATCCGCTAAGGTCAGTCCCCAGTCGGGTAGAGTATGCGGGGTCGACAACAAGGCCAAGTTCCGCTTATCGGCCAGAATGGCATGTACTCGGGAGGTTGGGTGACCAAAAAATCAGTAGTTCAATAGGTTGAGAGTGTTTTTGCGCTATTTTTCGCGTTTGTCTGCCAGCCCTCATATAGAGATACATCTGTACGGCAAAGACGAGGTAGATGGATAAGAACGGCAGAAAAAACCACAACGGCTCGTTGAGATAGTGCTGCATCAAGCGCCAGACTATCATGTTTTCCAGCGCCATACCCATGGGATAAAGCACGATGAAGCCGCTGTAGCGTGCCCAGGCCAGCAAAGGGTTCGCTTTCTCAAGGTAATACAGATACCTCAAGGTATCCGCGCCGACCCAGGCCACGCCCAAAATCACAATCATCCACTGTGGGCCGAGAGGCAGGAATAAAAATAAGAGAACAGATACTGCGATCCGCGCACCGACCTGGATGAGGCTTGGGACAAACGTTGACCCGGTGTTGCCTCTGGCAGCCGACCACACCTCAATCACAGCCAACCCTTGCGACAGGCCGATCGCGGTCACCAAAGCGGAAACGTTAACCGTGCCGGTGACTGATAAGATCAAAACCAGCGAGATCAGTCCCTGCAAACAGAGCTGAACGATGTTGTAGCAATTCATTGCGCTTGGCTGCATGAGATAACCCAGGAACCCTTCCCTCTAATCCAACATAAGATATTCGGCTACCGCCTGGTGTATACATCACCTGTCGGACAGTTGCTGATCCAAATGCACTTGTCCGCAAACTCTGGAACGATGGAGGAGACCAGCGCATTGTCGTCCAGCTTTCCTTCAGCCACGAGTATATCGGTAAGCAGGCCCGTCATCGACTTGGTCATAGACATAGCTCCGTGATTGCCGGCCTCGTCGAGGTATTGACGGGTGCAGACTCGCAGTAAACGATACTGCGCCCAATACGTTTTTACAAAACGACGGCGCGAGACACATCAGCCAATCCTGGAATCAACTCGTATGAACTAGACTCGGGATATGGAATGGGTCCCTCAGTTCATTCACAAAACAGCGAGAACAAAAAATGAAATTCCAGAAAACTTCGCGCAATTGGCTTGCCCTGGCTCTCTCTCTGGGTCTTTCTGCCACCGCTTTTACGGCGCACGCCCACGAAGGCCCGGCTCCGTCTTCATCGGGCCCTGACACTAGCCAACCGAATGGAGGCACCGCGCAGGGAATGCAGCACCACTACTCTCATAAAAATGGTTATCAAGGACACCATGGCAACAGCGCTCACTCGCGCCATCATGGCATGCACAATCAAGGTGGGATGCATCATGGTATGAACGGCTATCAGGGCACGCCTCGTGGCCCTTCGATGGAGCTTGATCTTGACGATGGCCAACTTGAAGAGATTGCTGGGATTGAAAAGGAGCTGCGATCAGATCTTCAGGAACTGAAGGTCCAAAGGTACGAGGAATCGCTCAAGTTACAGGAGCTTTACGCCGAAGATGAGCTCGATGCGGGCGATATCAATGATCAACAGCAAAAGGTTTTCGACGTCATCAAGGAAATAACGGAATTACAGGTTGAAGCCCAACAGGACATTCGCGACCTGTTGACCTCCGAGCAGAGAACTCAGCTTCAGCGTTCAGGTGGCTGGCTCATGTTGAATTGATCTCACTTTTTCAAGCAGAACACTCAGATAATCAACCCGGGGCAGCGTCGCGGGTTGAGAAGTTTCTAACGTCGTCTACGGGTATTTGCATACGTGCAGTAATGGTTTCTGCATACGTCCGTGAAAGCCTCTTTCAAGTACACTAATCATTAGCTTGAACACAATGCATCGACAAACGATGTTTGCCCGCTGCAACTGATCGATGGGAGAAGCCTCTGCAAAACGGAAGCAGGATCCATCGAAAAACCATTGGAGGTTTTCAAACTTATGAACGTCATCCCTGTGATCACCCTATTTGGCGGCTTGGCTGCATTTTTCGCTCTGGCCGTAACACTGAGATACGCCGCCTGCAAAACTCAGGTGGTTGATAAGCAGAACGACAACCAACTCGCTGGCTCATAAAAGCTAGCCACCCGGATTACTGGCAAGCTCTTTAAGCGCTCTCATCGCCTCATCAATGCGATCGCTAGGCACAAACATGTGATCGTGATAGAACCCTGCTATCACGTTAGTGGTAATGCCCCGTTCAGCCAATAGGCTTGTGACGACAGATGTGAGCCCGAGAGCTTCAAGGCTGGAGTGGCCCTCCAGAGTGATGCGACGGAATACTCTGTAGTAGTCCAGGCCTTCGGTCTTGGCCTCATCTAGAGGAATGACCAGGGTAAGGCCTTCCAGTTCGGCAATGCTGACAATGGGCTTGAGGTGTTCCAGTTCACCGTACTTTGCCTTTGGCACCGTGCAGTAGACATAAGTTGTCGAATCCAGTGTTGGCGAGAGCTGCTTGATCAATTCCTGAAGAAATTCGCTTCGCATCATGTTTACTATCCTTTATCGAAAGGTCATGGTCATGGTCATAACAAAAACTTAGCACTTTCTGCAGGCTACCAAAGCAGAATACTCGTTTTTCCTCCCCATTAACTTTTTCAGGGCACCGTTAAGCTTGGCGGCATGCTGATTCAGGGCAATATCGTCAAATACGGTTGGAAAGCCGGCGCTCCGATGATTCAGACGCTCACTGGAGCGCTTTTTCCACCGCCTCCAGAAAGCCAATCATATCCACCACTTGTTCAGACTCCGGATCAACGGTTTTTCCTTTCAGATCGGCAGTAACGATGCCGCTGTCCACCGTGTCGGTTAATGCCGCTTTCAATTGAACGGCGTATTGGCTCAAAGGCTCGTTGCCTTCCCGCTCACCCAGGGTTTCCAGAGCGTTGCCCAGCGCAAAAATCAGGGCCGACGGGTTGAAATGAGCTACCTTACCGTCGCTCTCGAGATACTTCAGGTAAAGATCATGGGCGGTGCCATGGGGCGCCTCGAACAGCATGGTTCCGTCTTTGCTCTCGATGATTGAACTGGCCGTCGCCAGGCTTCCCCCGAGAGCGGCGGAAATGTCCGAGAAGATATCGCCGTCGAGGTTCTGGGAGGGATAAAGCGCATTTCTCGGTGGATCCGTGATCATCTTTTTAAGCTGGCTGGACGGCCGCATGATCATGAACGAGGGCGGCGGTGTATGCTCGCTGGCCAGTTCCCTACGCACTTCGGTAATGACCTCACTGTAGACTTCGTCGTACTCCATGTACTCGCGCTTAAGACCAAAATACACCTCTTTGTCCTTGCGCGAGGCATCCCGAAAGACTTGCAGAACCCAGTCCTTGATGGCTTCACGGTCATTGGACATAAGCAACATTGGATCGCCTTTCCGAACCCGGCGGGCATGCTTCTCGTCTCCGTCGACGATCACCTTGAGAATGCCATCCTCCTTGGCCGCCATGTTAAAGCTACCATACTGGTCGCCGCCGCCAGCGCTCATCCGTGAGATGGACACATGAGCCCCGCGGCCTGGAATGCCGAATTCCTTAAGTTGGTTCACCAGCTTGAGCAGTTTGCGCCCGGTGGTGTTATCCGGCACGCCCCAGAGCGCACGCTCCGGCGGATTGGAAACAATGCGGGCTGCCTGGGCATCAATCAGTTCGTAGTAGTAATTCAGCCCCAGGTCTTCAATCTGCTTCTTGTAGTCACTGTGATAGATGTCCTCGATCACCGAGCGCATGGCCCCATCGTAGCCGGGGATCACCGTATCCTTGAGGCCGAGGTATACGTCTCGTTTTTCTGCGATTGCACGCTGGAAAAAGCGATGCGCCCAGGCTTTCACATCCTCGATGTCATTCGTCGCAAGCAGCCACGGATCGCCTTTGCGAATCTCTCGCCGATGAAGCTCTACCGGGTCGCCGCTACTGCCCACAAACATCAGCTTGACCACGCCGGTTGCCAGGGAAAGCTGGTTAAAGCTGTCCTTGATGCCGCCGAATTCCATGGTATCCACCTCAATATCACGCCCGACCCACTGGGGACGGCGGATGTTGAGGTTACGGAACTGGATGTCCTCGCGGGTAATATTGCCACTGATGCCCTTGCGGATCGCACCATTGGGGGACTTGGTCGCCAGCGGGTGCAGATTTTCGCCATCCACATCCGGGTGTTTCCTGAGCAAGTCCTCCAACTGCTGGCGGTTTACCGTCATGCCAGCGTTCTTTACACCCACTCCGTGGCGTTGGAGCGAATCGATGGCATCAATAACCACCTGGCCATTGGTCAGCAGCCGGTTTTCCGCAGACAGATCGATTTCCTCAAGCTGAATATCAAGCCGTGAGCTCACAAACTTCTTGAGAATGTGTTCAAACGCAACCTGAGCCATCTCGTCGCCGTGAAGGATTACAAGGGGCGAGGTCACACTGATTCTACTGTCCATGAAAATCTCCCTGCTGTTTGTTGGCCTGGTCAGTCCTGCTGCGATGCCGACTGCTTGATCCCTAGCCGTTCATTGACGGCATCCCGGATCTCCCGGTAACGCTCGGGATTTTTCGCCAGGAAATCCAGATTGTCCTCGGGGAATATCTCTTTTTTCTTTTTGCCGGCTTCATCACTGTTAAAAATAGACGGCAAAAGCTGTTCAAGGCAACGTAGCATGACTTCCGGCGATACCGACGCACCAGGCGATGCACCCAGGAGCGTGCCGTAGGTCTTGTCTTTCGAGACGAGGATCTCTGTACCCATTTGCAGATCTCCATCGCGGATGATCTGAACCCGCTGCCCGGCCTCAACCGCTTTCCAGTTGAACTTCTTGCTCATGCCCGGTGCGAAACTGTCCAGCTCCTCGAACATGCTCTTTTCACCCTTGAAGGTCTCTGAAACCAGATATTTGACCAACGGGAAGTGCTCAATGGCGACATTCAGCAAGCTCGGGATATCGTGGAGGCGCATGGATCGGAGGTAGTCCAGGAACCCCCGGCCCCTCTCCAGCACCGGTTTAAACGAGGCAAAAGGACCAAACAGAAGATAATACCTATCATCCGAAACCCGCAGGTCCAGATGGGGAACGGACATCGGAGGCGCACCCACTTTCGCCTTTCCGTAAGTTTTCGCTCTGTACTGCTCGGCCTGTTCGGCGGTGATCTCGGCCTGCAGGAACCGTCCGCCGACGGGAAAACCGGTGAAGCGGCGCGCGAAAGGCAAGTGACTCTTTTTCAGGATCGGGAAGGCACCGCCGCCGGCACCGACGAAAAGAACGTCGGCCTTGTAGCGGCGATCAACGCCCCTGCTCTGGGTTTCCACAAGCCAGCTTCCGGCGGGGCTGCGATGCACTCGCTTGACGTGCGTCCCGTATTCAATTTTCACCCCAAGATCGTCAACAGCATGCTTGGCCATTTGCTCTGTGAGGGCGCCAAAGTTGACGTCCGTGCCCGTCTCGATAACGGTCGCCGCCATTTTCTCGTGTCTGGGCCGCTCCTCCATGGTGTATGGAATCCAGCTCTTGATCTCGTCGAAATCCTCGGAGTAACGCATCTGTTCGAAGAAATGGTGGGACGACATCTCATTGAACCGGAGCTTCAGTTCCTGAATAGACGGCTCGGAGACGATGGTGCAGTGCTTGGTCTGGTTGATAAACGATTTGGGGTCTTTGATGGCCCCTTTCTGGATCAGGTACGCCCAGAACTGCTTGGCCACATTGAACTGAGCGTGAATCTTCACCGCCTTTTCGACTGAAATAACCTCTTCGTCCACCGGCGTATAGTTCAGCTCACAATTCGCCTCGTGCCCGGTTCCGGCGTTATTGAACACCCAGGAGTTGCCTGCCCCGGGGCCGTCCAGTCTTTCGAGAATGGTGATATCCAGTTCCGGTGCCAGTTCTTTCGCGAGGGTCGCGAAAGTTGTGCCCATGATCCCTGCGCCAATGATGATTACGTTCATTAAAACCTACCCACGTGAGTCGAATGTCTGAACAAGGTTGGAAAAGTGTGTGTATTGACGGTAGCACGCTTCGGCAGACACGGAAAACGCGTGCCGAGCGTTCATTAACAAAGGAAATTTCTGAACAGAAGGGTCTACCCCTGTTTCGCAGTTTACGTTAAGGTAAACATGAACTGGCGGGAATCACACCAGATTTCGCCAGGCTGTCTACAATGACATTAACTACACTCCCACAAGGAGTGTTTGTTCCTCAGGCCACTACCCCAGGAAGAGGATTATGACAACAACAAAGTCCAAAGTTGTGTATTCCCCAGTGTTTACCGACGGTGCGGAGTTCCGGATTCCCACCTTCAAACTCCTGAAACAGGACGGCAAGCTCTACAAGAGCGCCAAAGCTCCTGATCTCGACAAAGACAAGGCCCTCCGTATATACCGGGCCATGGTCACTACCCGAATTCTTGACGAGCGAATGCTTGCTGCCCAACGGCAGGGCCGCTTGAGCTTTTACATGCAGTGCACGGGCGAAGAAGCTGCCGTGATCGGCAGTGCCGCAGCACTGGATGATGGCGACATGATCATGGCGCAGTACCGGGAGCAAGGTGCCCTGGCCTACCGCGGCTTTACCATTGATGAATTCATGAACCAGTTGTTCGGCAACGAGATGGACTATGGCAAGGGCCGCCAGATGCCGGTCCACTATGGCTCGAAGAAGCTGAACTACATGACCATTTCCTCGCCGCTGGCCACCCAGATTCCCCAGGCCGCAGGCTATGCCTATGGTCAGAAACTGCGAGGCGAAGGCCTCTGCACGGTTACCTATTTTGGTGAAGGCGCCGCCTCCGAAGGCGACTTTCATGCTGCCCTGAACATGGCTGCGGTTCATCGGGTACCGGTGATCTTCCTGTGCCGCAACAACGGGTATGCCATTTCTACGCCGGCCGCCGAACAGTTTGCTGCCGACGGCGTTGCACCCCGGGCCTACGGCTACAAGATGGACGTGATCCGGGTGGATGGGAACGACATTCTTGCGATGTATCAGGCCACGCAGGAGGCCCGAAAGCTCGCCGTGGAACACAACCGCCCCGTATTGATTGAGGCCATGAGTTATCGCCTGGCTGCCCACTCCTCCTCCGACGATCCATCCGGCTACCGGAGCAAGGATGAAGAAGCCGTGTGGCGCGAGAAAGATCCGATTCTGCGTATGCGCCTCTGGCTGGAAAGCAAGAAATGGTGGAGCGAGGACGACGAAAAGCAGCTCCAGGAAAACATGCGCCGGGAAGTGCTCGAAACCATGAAGCGAGCCCAGAAACGGCCACCACCGCCGCTTGAATCATTGGTGAGCGATGTCTACGACGAGGTGCCACCTGCCCTGGCTGAGCAGTTCGACAAACTAAAGGCGCATATCCGCCGGTACCCGGACGAATACCCGAAGAGTGCCGAACACGCCAAGGGAGGGGCCTGAGATGACCAAGATGAATATGCTCCAGGCCATCAACAATGCCCTCGACACCGCAATGGCGGAAAACGAGCGAGTGCTGTGTTTCGGTGAGGATGTCGGCGTCTTTGGCGGTGTTTTCCGTGCCACCAGCAACCTGCAACAGAAATACGGCAAGGCCCGCTGCTTCAACACGCCTCTAGTAGAGCAAGGCATCATCGGGTTTGCCAACGGCCTTGCGGCCCAAGGGTCGGTGCCGGTGGCCGAGATCCAGTTTGCCGACTATATCTTCCCGGCATTCGATCAGATCGTGAACGAATCCGCCAAGTTCCGCTATCGTTCAGGCAACCTGTTCGACGTGGGTGGGCTGACCATTCGCGCGCCTTACGGCGGCGGCATTGCCGGCGGCCTGTATCACTCACAATCACCGTAAGCCTACTTTGCCCACACCCCGGGTTTGAAAATCGTGGTGCCGCGCAACCCGCATCAGGCCAAAGGGCTGTTGCTCGCAGCTATCCACGATCCCAACCCTACCCTGTTCTTCGAGCCCAAGCGCCTGTACCGGGCCTCGGTGGGTGAGGTGCCAGATGAAGACTACCGCCTGCCTCTGGGCGAGGCCGAAGTCACCAAGGAAGGCACGGATGTAACGATTCTGGGCTGGGGCGCCCAGATGGAAGTGATTGATCAGGCCGTGGAACGGGCCGAGAAAGATGGCATTTCCTGTGAGGTCATCGACCTCAGGACCATTTTGCCCTGGGATGTGGAAACCGTCGCCAACTCCGTGTTCAAGACCGGAAGGCTGGTGGTCACCCACGAAGCTCCCCTGACCGGCGGATTCGCCGGTGAAATCGCCGCCACGATTCAGGAGCGCTGTTTCCTGTATCTGGAGTCTCCGATCGCTCGGGTAACCGGGATGGACACCCCCTTCCCGCTGGTGCTGGAAAAAGAGCACCTACCCAACCACCTGAAGGTCTACGAGGCCATCAGGGCGAGCGTTGAATTCTAGGCTGATATCAGGACAGGAGAGCGACTATGAGTGATTTTATACTGCCCGATATCGGCGAAGGTATCGTGGAATGTGAACTGGTCAAATGGCTGGTGAGCGAAGGCGATGTCATCGAGGAAGATCAGCCAGTGGCCGAGGTAATGACCGACAAGGCCCTGGTGGAAATTCCGGCACCCTACAAGGGCCGTGTGACCCGCCTTTATTACAAGGAAGGCGATATCGCCAAGGTCCACGCCCCGCTGTTTGAGCTGGTGGATGAGAGCGAAAGCGATGGCCAGGCGCCGGCGGCCAGTTCTCCGGAGCCTGCCGAAGCAAAGCCGGCTCCCGAGGCGGAAAAACAGCCGGCCTCCGGCGCCGAATCGGACGATAACGCCACCGAAGACTTTATCCTGCCGGATATCGGCGAAGGCATCGTTGAGTGCGAGGTGGTGGAATGGCGCGTTGCCGAAGGTGACGAAATCGAGGAAGACCAGCCTGTTGTGGACGTTATGACCGACAAGGCCATGGTCGAGATTACCGCACCCAAAGCCGGGCGTGTGACCAAGCTTTACCATCAACAGCAGGCTATGGCCAAGGTTCATGCCCCGCTGTTTGCGTTCATTCCCCGGGATCGTGAAGAGCCGGAGGAAGCTAGAACCAAACCGGAGCCCGCGGTTCAACTCTCAACCGCGACAGCCTCGCCTGTCGCTACGGCCAGCCGACAGCGTATTCCGGCCAGCCCTGCCGTTCGCCGTCTGGTTCGGGAGCATGAGCTCAACCTCTCGGATATTCAGGGATCCGGCAAAGATGGCCGTGTTCTGAAAGCCGATGTACTGGCTCATATCGAGGAAGGCCCGAAACAGGCCCACGTCCAGGCACAGAACCAGGCTCCCGCCGACGATGCGCAAACTGCCACCACCAGCAGTGCCCGCAGGGTGCCTGCCGCCGAACAGGAAGCGCGAGTCGAACCCATCCGCGGAATAAAAGCTGCGATGGCGAAAAGCATGGTCAAATCGGCCACCACCATTCCTCACTTTATCTACAGCGAGGATATTGATGTCACCGATTTGCTCAAGCTGCGGGAACAACTGAAACCGGAGGCAGAAGCGCGGGGCTCAAGGCTGACGCTCATGCCCTTCTTCATGAAGGCCATGGCCCTGGCGGTTCAGGAATTCCCGGTTCTCAACAGCCAGCTCAACGATGACGTCACGGAGATTCACTACCTGCCCCAGTGCAATATCGGTATGGCGGTGGATGGCAAAGCCGGCCTGACGGTGCCGAACATCAAAGGCGTGGAAAGCCTCTCGTTGTTGGGCATTGCCGACGAGGTTGCGCGCCTGACCGAGGCAGCCCGATCTGGCCGCGTCAGCCAGGAAGACCTCAAGGGCGGCACCATTACGATCTCCAACATTGGCGCATTGGGCGGAACTTACACCGCGCCAATTATCAACGCGCCGGAAGTGGCCATCGTTGCCCTTGGGCGCACCCAGAAACTGCCCCGGTTTGACGCCAACGGCCAGGTGGTGGAGCGCGCCATCATGACCGTGAGCTGGGCCGGCGACCATCGCATTATCGACGGCGGCACCATCGCCCGGTTCTGCAACCGCTGGAAGGGCTACCTCGAATCGCCCCAAACCATGCTCCTGCATATGGGCTGACGTTTCATCATGGCGCAGAAGACGCAACTGCAGCAGTTCTACATACCCGAAGAGCAGTCGATCTACCTGCTCAGCCATGATGATGCCAAAAAGCTCAAAGACTGGGTGGCGCTCTGCGCCGCCCAGCTCCGCCAACTCGGCTACCAGAACATAGAGCTGATTGGCAAGGGTGCTTACGGCTTTGTATTCTCAGGCCGTCTGCCCGGCACCGCAGCCGGGGGCCCGGAACATGTTTTCAAATTCACCCGCATCAACCTGCCTCGGCATCTTCAGGACCGGCTTGAAGATGAAGCCTACATTCTGGAGCAGGTCCGCCATCCCAGGGTGCCACGGCTGATTTCCTACCAAAGAGCCAATAACCAGCCGATTCTGGTGATGGAGCGTGCTGCCGGATTAAATCTGGAAGAGGTTTCCCTGCGTGATGGTCGTCTGAAACCACGGCTCATCATGCGCATCGCGGACCAGCTGGCCGACACCCTGCGAAACCTTCGCCGTGAAAATGGACCGGCTGGCAGACCAATCGTTCATGGCGACATCAAACCTTCCAATCTGGTCTTCGACGCCAGCACCGAAAACATTGCCCTGATTGACTGGGGCTCTTCCGTGTTTGCTCAGTTGGACGCCAACCAGCAATTCATCACCGCCAACGTGATGGAGCTGATGTCCGACAACCTCCAGCAAACAAACGCACGGCTCGGGGATGTGTATTTTATCGGCGAGGAACAGCTCAACGGCGGGCTGTCGTCTCCCCGTTTCGATGAACAGGGAGCAGCCGGCACGCTCTATGCCCTGGCGTCAGCCCAATCCTGCCGCTTTGGCCATCGGGCCATCCCGGCCACCTCACTGGGCCTGCCCATGGAATTCGCGCGCATGCTGGATGGCATGCTGTCACCGGATCCGGAAACTCGCCGTAAGGCCGGCGATTACTATCTGACAGAGATGCCGCGTATGGCCCGCACGGTGATGATCGATCTGCCGGAAACCCCGGTCGCGGCCCAGGTACCCGTGTGGGTGCGTGCCTCTGACCAGGAAATTGACACCGTGGTTTACAGCTCGCGTAAATCCTTTCTCAGGGAGGAAGGCGCACCGGAAACCCTCAACGACGTCAATGACGTACAGCTGGACCGCTACTACAAGAATTTCATGCAGGGCATGGGCGAAACCGAAAAGGCGTTTCTGGCAGCCGTGAGCCGGCTCGGGCGCTACCCGGTGGAAGGTGGACTGGCCGTGCGCTGGGAAACCGATGGCATCTACATCGACACTTCCCTGAATCTGCACGATCCTGCCTTGAAGTCGGCGTTTGTGCAGGCCGTCAACAATATGGTTTTCCTGGCCCAGGCCATTTACCGCAAGGGGATTTTCAAAAGCTGTCTGTTCAACGCCCGCAATACCTTGCACGTTGATCGCGATGAACCAACCCACCCCTTTGTTGTATCACCCGATATGAAATTGCACTACGAGGTAAGCCCCGCGCCTGAGGTTGAAGACGAAAGCCGGGTCCACTCTTACTTCGAGGACGGCCCGGACCCGGAGGAATTCCTGGTGTTACCCGACACCATTATTCACGCCCTCGAAGAACTCAACGCTATTCACCACACTGGCATGATCATCTTCGAAGCCCTGCCCCGCCATCTTAAAATCCACAGCCACTATCGGCTACTTGATCCGGACCGGGAACAGGAGTTCCGCCGATTGTTGGACGTAATCCTGTCATCGGTGGAGCAGATTACCGGCCTGGGCGTTTCCGGGTTCACGAAGATGCCCTACAAGGACACCCGCTTCTTCCCTCACATCGAACGCCTCCCTGAGCGGTATTACCCACGCAATCCAAGGACCGAGATCGCGTAAACCTCGGCCCAGACTCGCTTTTCCATGTCCGATTTTTCGGACGCAATTGTCCGGCAAATCAAACACATTCAGCCCAGCACGCCGCCAACTGTCCAGTACACCGGACACTTCACGCTAAAAACGGGAAAGCAAACCCTCCATATCATTAAAAAACTCTTATTTTCAGTGAGTTGGCTAACTGGCACGGTTTCTGTATTCAAGCCGGTCACAATTATAAAAACTGCCTGAAGAACAAATCGTTAAGTATTCGGTTTTTCAACCTTGCTCGGACAATAATAAGGAACAACTATGCGTTTACTCTTCCTGGCTCTTTTGCTGGTCAGTCCCCTGTGTTTTGGCAAAACCGTCGTCGTCATCCAGAGTTACCACCTCGAGTACAAATGGGACGCGGACTATATCGACGCGGTCCGGTCCGTGCTCGGGCAGGATCACGACCTTCACGTGTTCGAACTCGACACCAAGCGCCTGTCGAAACCGGAATGGCCACAGAAAGTGGCTGAAATCCAGAGCAAAATTGCAAACGTTAATCCCGACGTTGCCATTCTGGGTGATGACAACGCCTTTACGTTGATGGCTGACCACCTGGTCGCCCAAAAGATTCCCGTGGTCTTTCTTGGTGTGAATGGTGGCCCCGTTCAGCACCCTACCCTTGAACACCCGCTGGTCACTGGCATCCTCGAACGCCCGTTCTTCTCCGAGAGTATCCGTCACCTGAGAAAGATACTCCGGCAGAAAGAGCGTTTCCTGGTTCTGATGGATGACTCACCTACCATGCGTAATGCGGTGAACGAATACTTTGGTGACAAGCGCCAGGCCACGATCTACGGTTCCGAACTGGACATCGTTCTGACCAACGACAGGGACACCTGGTTGGACACGGTCGTAAATGCCCACGAACGTTATGATGCTGTTGTGTTGGGCACCCACCACACCATCCGTGACAAAGATGGCGAGTACGTCATACCCTACGATCTGCTGAAGGAAGCATTTTATCGGGCTCAGCTCCCACTGTTTTCATTCTGGGATATCTTTGTTGGCGAAGAACAAAGCATCGGCGGATTCACTATCTCGGCCAAACAAGAGGGGCTCACCGCAGCCAGGCTGGCCTCGTTGATCCTCAATGGCATGAGACCCGATCAGATACCGCAGCTTAAATCCCTAAGTGGGCATTACGTGTACAGTGCGAGCGGCCTTGAACACTGGAATCTTGATCTCTCCCCCATGATTGCGAGCCAGGCCAACTTTGTCGAGTAACCGGGGCGCCGCTCAACCAGAGACGGCTGCGCCCAAATGAAACACCGGCCTTAAGGCTTCAGGTTTCAGTAGCGCTGCCGATAATCACTAAAACAACTTACTGAAGGATGACGTTTTGGCTTCCTCTGTCCTCTCATCTATAGAGCGTAAATTGGGTGTCCCAGGGAAACTGTTGATTGCGCCGGTATTCATTCTTTTGCTCTTTGCCTCGGTAACTTTTTTCAGTGTTTATGAATTCCAGGAACTAGACCGTCGAATGAACACCGTCGCCAGGGACTTGGCACCGGACACCTCTATTGGGACCGAATCGGTCATCAGCGTCTATCGGATGCGCCTGCGTGTTTTCGACTATTTCACCACTGGCGATGAAGAAACCCTTGCCCACTTCGGCGAGCTAGAAGCCGAGTTCAATGAGGTGATGGCGAGAGCGCAGGAGAACATCCAGGACCCTGGTGCGGCCAAACTGGTGGATCGGATCAAGACCACCACCGATGAATACATCAAGGCATTCCGGAACGAGCTGGTTCCGGCCAAACGCCAGGTCCTGAAAATTATCAAGGATGAGCTGGACGTATACGGTCCAAATGCCACCAAGGCATTGCGGATGGCCCTTAACGGGGTTGCCAACAGGGAACCCGAAAGCGATTTGAGGGCCGGCCTCGAGCAACTGCTGAACGATGCCATGGTCATGCAATTGACCGCCCAACGCTACCTGACCAACGGCGATGAGGATTCCCGCAAGGCTCTCGGTTGGGCCATCGAAGACCTGACCGATGCACTGGAGCTGCTGCAACCTGAAAATGGCCCGGACTTTGTGCAGGTGTACATGCAAACCGTTGTCGAAGAGCTGGCAAACTATCAGGCTGCAGTTCAGAGAATGGTGGAACAGCAGAATATCGTCGTCAGCGTCAAGGCAGACCGACTCGATGTACTCGGGCCCGAAATCGCCCGCATGGCGCGCGAGTTGGAGGCCAGTATTTTCGCGTCTCTCGAGATGGAAGCGGATGAGGCAACGGCTGCCACTGATCTTGCACTCAAATTCACGCTCATCGCATTTGTGGCTTCTGCGGTTCTCGGATTGATCGTTGCGGTATTGATGAGTCGCTTGATGGGCTCAAGCGTGAAGCGTGCGAAAACAGAAATTCTGGGCTACCTCGACGACATCGCCAACAATAACGGCGACTTGTCCACCAGGCTGACCCCGGGTCGCCCAGACGAAATCGGTGACTTCATCGACGCAGTCAACACCTTCCTGCAAACGCTCGAGGAAACGATTTCCCGAATTGTGACGGCGTCTCGCCAACTGACAGGCGAGTCCGAATCACTCTCCGGCATCACAGAGCGTACAACCGCCAATTCGGAGC
Source organism: Marinobacter flavimaris (assembly GCF_045057155.1). Lineage (NCBI taxonomy): Bacteria > Pseudomonadati > Pseudomonadota > Gammaproteobacteria > Pseudomonadales > Marinobacteraceae > Marinobacter > Marinobacter flavimaris. Next base: position 1,298,939 of record NZ_CP171359.1, on the reverse strand, counting down.
AACAGCGCGACCAGATCACGCAGGTGTCTGCCGCCATGCAGGAAATGGTGTCCACCTCCGAAGAGATCGCCTCGAACACCAGCGAAACTGACGAATCGGCCCGTAAGGCCTCATCGCTTGCGGATTCCGGACAGGAAACCGTTGGCTCAGCCATTCGGGCGGTTACCAACCTCGCCAATCAGGTTGAGAAAGGGTCTACCCGGATCCAACAACTGGAGAACGAATCGGCCGAAATCGGCAATGTGCTGGCTGTTATCCAGAGCATTGCTGAGCAAACGAACCTTCTGGCGCTAAATGCCGCCATTGAGGCGGCTCGAGCCGGTGACGCCGGGCGGGGATTTGCCGTGGTTGCCGATGAAGTTCGAGGACTGGCCAAGCGCGTTCAGGAATCGACCGTCGATATCGAGCGGATTGTGTCCCAGCTCCAGAGTGGCGCGGCCGGCGCAGTAGTGGACATGAGCAAGGCCAAGCAGATGGCCGAAGAGGCCAGCGAGGAGGCAAGCAAGTCGGGCGAAGCCTTGACGGATATTCTCGCGGCGGTCAACAGCATCGTTGAAATGACCACCCAGATTGCGAGTGCAACCGAGCAGCAGAGAGCGACCGCCGCGGAGATGACCCAGAACGTGGAAATAAGCAGTGGCGCAATTGAGGAACTGGCCGGAGACATTTCCCAGGTGAATCACTCAAGCCGCTCTCTGGCGAACATGGCTGATGAATTGAATACGCTCGTGCGACGCTTCAGGGCCAGTGAATCCTGAACAGACAATGGTTGCAGATGTTAACCAATTCACGAGAGCGCAGATGATTACCTGATACCTTTGGGTTTCAAGTTACACAATGTAACCGGAAACGGACTGCCCGGAGGTATCCCGCCATGACGCGCTCTCAATCACCCAAGAGGCAAGGCGTTCGCGGCCCTGTCATTGCCATGCTGACAGCGGCTGCCTGCCTCGGCACTGCCCAAGCCGCCGAACCCGAAAAAGTCATTTTCGCCGCCGAAAATGCTCTTTACGGTGCCGGTCATGACATCGGACGCGCGGATGGCTGGATTGATGAGCAACTCCGAGCTGCCATACGCGCCTATCAAGCTCAAAATGGGCTCCAAACCAACGGCAACCTGGATACGGCAACACTGAAAGCGCTCGGCGTGACCAAAACATCCAGCGCAACCATCACTGCAAATTCAGTCGGCAGTCGAAAGGCGTCATTGGCACAGCTCGGTTTGTCCCTCCCCGAGCCCGCGCCCAATACCCCGACCATTGCCAGGGCTGAACCAAAGCCTTCGCCAGAACCTACCCCGGCCCCCATTCAAAAATCTTCCGAACAGGGCGAGCCAACAACTTCGCTCGATGCCGAACCTGATGAAAACCAGATAGATACTGAGGGAACTTCGAAAAAACCTGAAGTGAAGGCACAAGAAAAAGTGGCGGAAGCAGCCCCGACAACACCCGAACCGGTAGCTTCAGAGCCCCCTGCTCCCATTTCAGCTCCAGCTCCCGTGCCGGAACCTGCGGTCGCCGAGGAAACTTCACCAGAAGCCACCAAAGAACCAGCCCCGGTGCTGGCCCAGCTCCCTTCAGAGCCCACCAGTGCGGGCCCTACCGAACCGAAAGCAACGGAAATGAAGAAAGCCCAGCCAGTCGAAGGAGAAAACACTGCATCGAAAAATTCCGCGGTTGCCGATAATTCTCAGAGCACCGGCGGCGGGTTTTTCAGCGTCTTGTTCGATTTCTTTTTTGGCTGGCTGGTCTGAGCGTCAACTCTGCAACCGGTCTTTAAAGACTTTCCAGTCAATCACGTTGCCGTCGGAATCGAAGTGGACGTATCCGCGGAAACTCGGGTCATCTTCCCAGGCCTTCACAAAGCCTACGGTTTCACCGGAGTCTGAGACGATCTCAAAGGCTTCGCTGCGGGCATTGGCAATGTCTTTATCAGGCTCTGTATCTGAACGCTTGAGGCTTACGGAGGAGTCTAGGAGTCTGCGCGGCAGAAGCTACATTCTGGCACAATAGATCAAAATTCTTCAGCAACAGGATGACTGATGGGAACCACTTTCCGCCCGTATTCGCCTGGCCAGGAACTGCTTCTTCCCCCGAGCCTGAACGAGTGGCTGCCTGAGGGGCATCTGGCCTATTTTGTCAGTGATGTCGTCGAGGAGCTGGATTTAAGCGCGTTTTATGCCCGCTACGAAGGCAACGGCCGACGCAACTCGCCCTTCGATCCACGAATGATGCTGAAGGTTCTGATCTACGCCTACGCCACCGGCGTTTTCTCTTCACGCAAGATCGCCCGGAAGCTGGAAGAAGACGTGGCCTTCCGGGTTCTGGCGGCAGGCAACTTCCCCAGGCATCGCACGATCTGTGATTTCCGCAAACACCATTTGGTTGCCTTCAAGGCCGTGTTTATTCAGGTGGTCCGGATTGCCCGGGAAGCGGAGCTGATCACGCTGGGAACACTGGCGATTGATGGCACCAAGGTTCGGGCTAATGCCAGCAAGCACAAGGCCATGAGCTATGGCCGCATGGGCGAGGAAGACGATCGTTTATCGAAAGAGATCGATGCACTTTGTCGTCAGGCGCGTCAGACAGACCAGTCGGAAGACCGACAGTTCGGCCCGGATAACCGGGGTGATGAACTGCCTGAAGAGCTTCAGTACCGGCAGGCGCGGCTGGACAAGATTCGTGCCGCCAAAGAGAAATTGGAAGCAGACCAGAAAGAGCGGGACAAGGCCCGGGGTCGGTCCCCGGACGATGATCGGCGCTCACCTCGCGGGGGCCCGAACTTCAAGCGGGATTATGGGGTTCCGGATGACAAGGATCAGAGCAATTTTACCGATCCGCAAAGCCGGATTATGAAAACGGCGGACGGGTTCCAGCAATGCTACAACGGCCAGTTGGCCGTGGATGGTGAATTCCAGCTGATTGTCGCCAACCACCTGGGCAATAATCCCAGTGACAATGGCTGTCTGATACCACTGCTGGATCAGGCAAAAGACACTCTGGAAACCTATCCGGATCAGTGTCTGGCTGACGCGGGTTACCGTAAAGAAGAAGATCTACAGACCCTGGAAGACAAAAGCATCGACGGCTATGTCTCGCTGCGCCGGGAGGGCAAGAAGAGTTCAGAGATAGACGCGAGCCGTTATCCGGCCAGCGCCCGGATGGCCGGGAAGCTGGCCACGGCAACCGGGCGATCGGTTTACGCTCAGCGCAAGCATCTGGTTGAGGCGGTCAACGGCTGGATCAAGCATGTTCTGGGCTTCCGACAGTTCAGTCTGCGGGGCCTTCACGCCGTGCAGGGTGAATGGGATCTGGTCTGTCTGTCGCTTAATCTCAGGCGGATGAGTTCACTGATGAGGCTGAAATAGAGGGTCCGAGGGATCCTTGGGCGTACTGAGTGATCGGACTACGATAACGCATTCGCTGATAACCGTCTTGACTGACTGAATAGAGAGAATCGAGACTCTATTCGGCTGGATATTGTGGATACGTTCTCGGGCCGAACTGTGATTCGACGCGGCGGGGTCACTTGCTCAAAATACTTCTGCCGCGCAGACCCCTAGGGGCAAGTTGCTTTGAAGGAATTCCTGGATCATCGTCGAGCTCTCCTTTCAGGGTGAACCGGTCTGGTTCTGGAGGTAGCGTAACTATAGGACGATCCGGTAGAAGAGAATACAGATTCAGATCAATTTTCTTAGATTTTTTCGAGATAAAAGGGCTTTAAGAACAATAGGATATTTCATTATTGTGACAGTCTGTAACCTTCTGGACTGATTATTTTTCAACCAGTTCAGAAGGTTACCGAGAGCAGAGTCGATCAGTCACGAGGATCAGAATTTCCAGAACGGAGTGCTCAGTTTCTGTTCAACCAGTTCAGGGGAAAATCCCACATCGTTCAGCAACCGACGATCCATAGTCATCACCAGATGGATAAAGTTGCGCTTCATCCGCCAGCCTTTGTAAAGCGAAGCAGCTCTTTTCATTTCATTACTCCTTGGTCAACCCCAGAATATTGGTCTCCGAAAACCGGGACCTTGTTTAATTAGGGTCCTATTCTAAGCTTGACGAGGAGCTTTCTGAATACTTGGAAACCCCTATAAACAGGGGCTCCAAGCATTATTGGGTGTCAGAATTGTGTACTTTTGATGGCAGTCTTATGACGCCTTGGCGTTTGAAAGTAACACTTGGTAAAGGTCATCTTTCAGCTGTGCGCGTTTCTGCTTCATGCGGTGGAGTTTGTCATCACCGATGGGAGAATCCCTCTTTTCCAGCCCTTCAATTTCGTGGTCGAGATGCGTGTACTCCTGAAGCTTTTCGTTGAACTTGAGATCATTGTTCTTGAGTTCCTGAATCAGTTCTCGGTACTGCGGGAATTCTACGTGAAGCTCATGGCTGGAAATGCCCATCGTATTCCTCTCCTCTTCTTTGCAGAGTGTTGATCAAAGCTGATCACCTTCAGCATAGACGAGCGTGCCAGTTTCTGGGCGTCTTTGACAAATCGCTAATTACGCACGACGTTGCATGGGTATAGCATGGTAGTACGTTATCCAGTTACGCCTCGGGACACTTGCGAATGACCTTTGCACGAATTACCGGCACCGGTTCCTACCTGCCTGAAAACATCGTTACCAACAAAGACCTCGAGAAAATGGTCGACACCACCGACCAGTGGATTCGCGAGCGCACGGGAATCGAAAGACGTCACATTGCCGTCGAAGGCCAGACCACAGTGGATCTTGCTGAGCAGGCTGCAAGGAATGCCATTGATGCCGCGGGCATCAATGCACAGGACATCGATCTGATCGTGTTTGCCACCTCCACCCCGGACAAGATTTTTCCGAGTTCCGCATGCATCCTGCAGGCGCGTCTTGGCATCCATGGCTGCCCCGCGTTCGACATACAGGCGGTATGCAGCGGATTTGTATACGCCCTCGCAACAGCAGAAAAATTCATCAAAACCGGAAGCAGCAAGAAGGCCCTGGTTATCGGCGCCGAGGTGTTCTCCCGCATCATTAACTGGGAAGACCGTGGTACGTGTGTCTTGTTCGGCGATGGCGCCGGCGCGGTGATCCTGGAGGCCGACGAAGAAACCGGCATCCTTTCCACCCATATCCATGCCGATGGCCAGTATGCCGATTTGCTGCACGTTCCCTGCGGTATTGCCGATGGCTACGACCAGGTCAAGGCCGGGCGAGCGTTTGTGGAAATGAAAGGCAACGAAGTGTTCAAGGTGGCGGTCAACACCTTGGGCAAGATCGTTGACGAAACCCTGGCAGCCAACCAGATGCAGAAATCCGAGATCGACTGGCTGGTTCCGCACCAGGCCAACCTGAGAATCATCTCGGCCACGGCAAAGAAACTGAACATGTCCATGGATCAGGTTGTCGTGACGGTGAATGAGCACGGCAACACGTCCGCTGCATCTATCCCCCTCGCCCTTGATGTGGCTGTGCGAGATGGGCGGATTAAGCGCAACGAGGTGCTTCTCCTTGAGGCTTTTGGCGGCGGATTTACCTGGGGCTCTGCACTGCTCCGTTACTGATCGGCCAGCTTTCTGATCGCCACTCGTTTTGAACCAGAGGCGGGCTTCAGCTTTTGTTGAAGCCCGTTTTTCATTGTGTTTACCGCACCCTGTCAGATAGACTGTATTTTTATACAGTACCAATAACGCTCACTGCGAGGAATAACCATGGCAGTACAAGCAGTCTACTTTTCTGATAGGGACGGCCTGGATATGGCACTGAAAAATCCTGAGACGATGCTGTTCACTTCAAAAGCCGAAGCCGACGCCCGGGACAAAGTGCTCGAACTGGCGGAGGAAATTCAGGTATTCCTTGGCCGCAAGGTTGAAGGCCTGGGCGACGATCTGGCCGAACGCTGTGCCATGGCCATAGCGGAGGACAAAGACCTGTTCCAGAAAGCTCTCAAAAAGCCAGAGCTGCTGAACGCAGAACAGGAATAGCAGGACAGGGGCGGCGCCGCCGCCCTTCTCTCATGCCACGGCTACCCAGTTGCCATTGTCGTAACGCGCTACGCCCCGGCCAGACATCCGGTGCAGACTGACCCACTGGTTTTCCACCAGAGCCGCCACATCTGGCTGGCGACGCAACACAGATTCGATCCGATCTTCCGGCGCATCAATCAGAACAGTAAGACGAACCGGTTCATGGCGCCAATGAGTACCATCGTGAACCGACTGCAGCGGCAGGCCAATTCTCAACCGTGCGTTATTACCTTCGACAACGCCGACATTCCCGCCAACCACGGAGTGCAGGAGCTTGTTACCCGAGCCATACACTTCGGGAACCGTTACCGAAGCAAAGTACTGAAGGTTGATCCAGTTGGCGACGATCATTGGTGCCGCCAGCAAAGCCTCCAGAAGACCGCCATCTTCGTCCAGAGTCGGATCGTAATCGTGCAGGAATACGCGGCCGGACAGGTTGCAGCCCCGGGTCCTGCTGCGCTTCGCGAAGATGATTGCCGCGTTATTGGCCAGCCCCCACTCCGGACGAACCTCTGACCAGTCCCGGGTCCGGGTTTCCATGGCCTGCTTGAGGTTATCGTCGTCCAACCCGTTCAATTTCAGCGGCGTTGCCCGCTCTTTTCGAGCCCGGATGCCGGCTGTTTCGAATCCGGCTTCCAGATCTGCCAGGTGCTGCATGTGCGAATCCGGGATAAGATGGCGATCAGCAATCGTTACCTTGTCCGTCGCGGTGCAGTGCTCGGCAGCGACCGCCCAGGTGAAGTCCGGAATTCTGATACCTTCGTCGGCAAGCCCCGCCCTGACCTGTGGATCATTGACCAGGCTTGCTGCAAGCCGGGCGTTCACGCCGCCGCTCTGGCCGCCACATGCACCACAGTCGAGACCAGCCTGGTTCGGGTTGTTATCGGTATGACAGCCATGGCCAACAAGTACCAGCAAAGGCGCGAAACCACTGGTCAGAGACATCCCGCGGAGCATATTGGCCGCCAGCGCAACCCTCTCGGCATCAGAGAGCGGGTCGCCTCCGTGGCTATGGACCAGACGCCCCTCTACACTTTGGTCAGGGCGGGTTTTGTGGCCCTTTTTCAGAGTGTCTTTCACCAGTTTCCAGGCCCAGGCCAAACCGGTGGTCTCAACCAGCGTGAACGTCGACAAGCTGGTGTATTTCGCCTTTCTGACTGATTCACGGGCGATCTCTCTCTGATCGAGAGAGCGATTCACTGCCAGATCCTCTCGCAGGCTGCCCTTGGTATCAATCAACCGGAAAGACGCGGGCAACAGGCCCGGCAGTCGGCGGGCCGGGGCAAGCGGTCCGTGTTGCTGATGATCGATTGGCATTCCGAAAAAACCGGCGAATCCGAGCGTCTGCACGTCGGGGCACACTGCTTCAAGGTGGCGTCGCATCACTTCGGAGCGAACATCGATACAGAAAACCGCCTGGACTGCAGGAATGCCACGCCCGGAGTCTGGCAACGCCTGCTTGAGCGGCGCAGATTCAAGTGCCTGCCACAAGGTGCGCTGGTAACCAATCTCGAAGGCACGCTGCCACACCCACAGCCTGCTGCGGTCATCGTAGGCGCCCCTGCGACTCGCGCGGGCTCTCTGCCTCTGCCACTCTGCTTTCTGTGCCGTCGAGGCGAAGGCTACCCCTGCGGACTCCCAGACCAGCATGATCGCCAGAATGTCCTCACACCGATCGGATGAACGCCCCTCAAGGCCTGCCCGCCAGTCTTCTCCGCGACACCAGGAGGCCCAGCCGTTCACTCTCAACAACAGGCTATGGCACAGCGCTTCCAACTCATCTCCACGAGCGCCGATCCGATTCAGCGCCTCCTGTACTGCCTGATCCCTGCCGTCCGGAACCGTCTTGAAGAACGCACGGCCCCCTTTCAACCCGGTCGTAAAATCAAGCGCCAGATCCTGCCTGACTGATTCAAGCCAAAAACCGAACAACCCCCCATTGGCCTGGTTGCCCGAAACGGACCATCGGCTCTGGCGCTGATCGAAAAAGGCGCCGCAAACGCGAGAAACCTGGTCGCAAACGATGTCAGTCAGAACACCGGCCTCCTCGTGGGCATTCGCAACCGCAACGGTATCCAGAATGGAACCGCGCATTGGCGCAGTTATCGCCCCCTTTCGACCCAGCCAATCAAGGTACCAGGCGGTATTCCGCTCATCGCCGCGCTCCGCAATACTTGCCCTCAGATCGTCTTCCCGAATCCGGCCACCTTCCCAGGCTTCTCGATAAAACTCGGTTGGCATAAGCATACTGAAACCCGCGCGCTCGTTGAGCACCTGATCAACCCGCGGGGCCGGAAAATGTCTCAGCCCCCAGAACGGATTCACCGCTATCCACTGATCGAGAGGCCAAACAGGGGCGATCAGGTCGCAGGCCTGTTTAACCGGTTTACGCCAGTCATCGCTCAGCCACTGCAGTTCCGGTAACGGGGCGCTTACATCGCTCATGATCTCTCCTCCAGTCTGAACGGATGATGCGGAACCCTGCGGAACATGGCCGGCACCTTCAAAGCCTCCGCCGCCAGGAAGCGGGTCAACCGATCAAAGGGCAATTCCAGGTAAAGCCCCTGAAGAAAATGAACGCCCAGAGCGCGGGTGGCCGGGAAGCGAGCACCGAATACAATCATCAAAGAGCACACGGCGAGCAGCGTTACCAGAGTGGCGCCCGTTCCCAGAGCAATGCCGGGGATAGCAAACCCTTCCTGCTCGGGAACGGCCGGGCCGATGAGAAAGTGCAACAATGAGTACAGCGGAACCAGGAGCACTGCCAGTCCCGCAAGCTTCAGCTTCACCGCTTTGGTTGCTCCGGCCGGGATGCCCATGGCGGCCGCCGATACCGCCAGCACCAGCAATGCTCCGAAAACCGGATTGTTTTCCACGATCCACGGGAACTGAACCAGGATCGCCGCCGCCAACAGGCCGGTAAGCCCGGCCCAGGAGAGCCGGTTAGCAGAGGGAGATTCGGGAAAACGCGTTGCTGCCGATACCGCCACCGTGCGACCAGAAGCCAGGAACGAATGCGCCTTGTACAGCGAATGGGCCAGTAGATGCAGCAGTGCCAGTGTGTAGGCCCCCATGCCGATTTCGAACAGCATAAAGCCCATCTGCGCACAGGTTGACCAGGCAAGAGCATGTTTGACCGAGTACTGGGTCATCATGGTGAGAACCGCAACGACCGCCGTCATGCCGCCGATCACGAGCAGAATCATGTGGCCGGCCGTAAAGCCATCGAACACCGGGAATAAACGGAGCCAGAGGAAACCGCCAAGATTGATAACCCCGGCATGGAGCAGCGCAGACACGGGCGTGGGAGCCTCCATAACGCGGATGAGCCAGCCATGAAAGGGAATCTGGGCGCACTTGAGAACCGCCGCCAGAGCCAGAACCACCGAGGCAACTGTCAGCGCTGTTGAGCCACCGGCTCGGGCGCCCTCATTCTGGATGATGTCTGGCAGGTAAAAGGTGCCGTAATGCAGGTAGAGCGCCACCACACCAAAGACCACCAGCGCATCCCCCACCCGGCTGACGATGAACTTCTGAACCGCCGCCATTCGCGCCTGGGGCCGGTCCTGATAGAGGGTGAGCAAATGATGCAGGGCCAGACTGACACCAATCCAGGCGCCTGCCAGAATCAGCAGATGGTTGGTAAACACCAATACCAGAACAGAGGCAACCGTCACCAGAAACCATGGAAGAAAACGGTCACGGCCAGGGTCCTGGCTGAGGTAGTTGTCTGCAAACCGAAGAATAACCCAGCCAATAAACGCCACCATCGTGGCCATCCAGACCGCTATCCCGTCTGGATACAGGCCGAAGCGCCCACCCAGGGTGGCTAAACGATTGCTGTCGCCTCCTGTATAGGGCTGAATCAGGAGGAGGATTCCCATCACGACCGAAACAGCCATGGAAGCCAACAATGCCCACCCGGCAAGTCGCCAACAGTGGTTCACTTTCAGTGGATTCTTCAGCCAGCCAGTCAAACCGGCAAGCAGGAAGAGACCGACCGGCAGCAGCAGCCAGAGTGCGAGGATCGAGAGCAATGAAAATTCGGCGATTGGATTCATACTTGCAAACCTCCTGATTGCAAGTACTTTGCCGATCCTCGTCACATATAAAAAATGGTTTATACTTATCAGATCATTCGTTTTTAGAGAACGAAATCACATGAAGCTGAATTACCATCACCTTTACTACTTCTGGAAGGTCGCGCGAACCGGTCACCTGACGCGGGCAGCTGACTCGCTGCATATTTCCCAGTCGGCGCTGTCGGGTCAGATACGCAAGCTGGAAGACAGCCTGGGACACGACCTCTTCATTCGCGAGGGGCGGCGCCTCAAGCTGTCTGAAGCCGGGAGAATGGCATTCTCCTACGCCGAGGAGATCTTCCGCCAGGGTGAGGAACTGACGGCATTGTTCGCCTCCGGCGCTCAACCAAACCGCGAGATACTCCGGATCGGGGCGGTGGCCACCCTCTCCCGTAACTTCCAGGAAGGCTTTCTTCAGCCGCTGCTGAACCGCGAAGACCTTGAGTTGAGCCTGCAAAGTAGCCACATGGATGAGCTGCTAAGACGGCTCTCGGCGCATCGACTGGACTTGATCCTCGCAAACCAGGCGGTACAGGGAGATGAACAGAATCCCTGGCGGTCACGGCTGATTGCCAAGCAGCCGGTCAGCATCATCGGGCCGCGGGGAATAGACGTTCAGGGCGATTTTGTCGACGTACTGCGTGGCCGAAGCCTGATTGTGCCGGGCCCGGACAACAACATACGCCAGGCCTTCGACCAGTTGTGCGAGTATCACAGGCTGCGTCCCAACATCGCCGCCGAGGTGGATGATATGGCGATGATGCGACTTCTCACCCGGGATACCGGTCATTTCGCCATCATGCCTCCGGTGGTCGTGCGCGACGAAATGAAGAGCGGAACCCTTGCAGACTACGGCGCCCTGCCAGGCGTCTTCGAGGAGTTCTACGCCATCAGTATCCGGCGCCAGTTCGAGACGCCGGCACTCAGGGAACTGCTATCCCAGACTCAGGACAATTACCTGACCCGGACGCCGATTGGTCATTCTGACTAGCCCGAGTGGCGAAAAATGTCATCCATAAGGCTGACTTACATCCGTATACTGAAGCGGAAAGACCACAATAATAACGCCGGACATATGATCATGAGCCAAGCCAGCCTGCGAGAACACCCGTCCATTCTGATTATCGGTAGCGGTTTTGGTGGTCTGGGCATGGCCATCAAACTGAAACTGGCCGGATTCAATAACCTGACCCTGCTGGAAAAAGCCGACCGGGTTGGAGGTACCTGGCGTGATAATACCTACCCCGGTGCCGCCTGCGATGTGCAATCCCACTTTTATTCATACTCCTTCGAACCCAAGCACAACTGGTCGCGGAAATTCGGATTGCAGCCCGAAATACTCGGGTATATGGAGCACTGCGTTCAGAAATATCGCCTGGGCAGTCACATCCGGTTTAACTCCGAGGTGCAGGAAGCCGCGTTTGACGACGAAACAAATCAATGGTCGGTGACTCTCGCAAACGGTGAGCAGCTGACCGCCAACGTACTCATCACCGCCACCGGACAGCTCAATCAACCTGCCTGGCCAAACCTGAAGGGCCTGGACCTTTTCCAGGGCAAGATGTTCCATTCAGCCCGCTGGGATCATGATTACGACCTCTCCGATAAACGAGTGGCGGTCATTGGAACTGGCGCGAGTGCCATTCAGTTTGTTCCGGAGATTGCATCGAAGGTAAAGCAGTTGGACCTGTTTCAGCGCTCGGCGGCCTGGGTCCTGCCCAAGCCGGATCGGCCTTTCAAGCGCTGGGAGCAGACGCTGTTCCAGAAAGTGCCGGCCTGGGATCGCCTTTATCGATACCTCATTTATTGGAAAAACGAGAGTCGCGCCCTCGCTTTCACCAAATTCAGTGGCCTTCTCGAGTATTACGCGAACATGGCAAAGCGGGAGGCCAGAAAACAGGTCACAGATCCCGCCAAGCTGAAAAAGATCATTCCAGACTACAAGATCGGCTGCAAACGGATTCTGATTTCCAACGACTGGTATCCGGCCATCAACCGGCCGAACGTGAATCTTATTACCGACCCTATTGACCACATTGACGAGTCCGGCGTCATTACGCACGAAGGACACCACCATGAAGTGGACGCAATTATCTGCGGCACTGGTTTTCGGGCCTCGGAGTTCCTGTCACCCATCCGGATAACAGGCCGGGGCGGAAAGACCCTGAACGAGGCCTGGCAGAACGGCGCCGGCGCCTTCAAAGGCATTACTGTCAGCGGCTTCCCGAACCTGTTCATGCTCTATGGGCCGAACACCAATCTGGCTCACAACTCCATCCTTTACATGCTCGAATCCCAGTTCCGATATGTGCTCGAGTGCCTGGAAGCGCTCGAGAAATACCCGGGCTCGGCCATGGATGTGCGCCAGGATCGCCAGGACCGCTTTACTCATGTGGTGCAGGAAGGCCTGGAAGACACGGTCTGGAGTTCCGGCTGCACCTCCTGGTACCTGGATGCCAATGGCCGTAATACCATCAACTGGCCGGGATTCACCTTCACATACCGGTTTGCCACCCGGCGGGTGGACACCGCCGATTACCAGTTTCTGTACCCCGGCCAGGCATAGAGGCGAGTGGCCTGCTGGAGTTACCTCTTGAAGCTCGCAGCTATTCATAGGATGCTTGGGTAATCGGTTTGAAGGATGATAAACACCATGCTGGAACGTATCCGCAAAGGGTCTCTGGTGGAGACCGCCATAGAAAGCCTCAGAAATGCTATCGAGAAGGGGGATTGGTCCGTTGGCGATCGCCTGCCCGTCGAATCAGAACTTTCCGAATCCCTCGGAGTAAGCCGCAACACGGTTCGTGAGGCGGTTCGGGTGCTGGTACACGTGGGGATGCTGGAAACCCGCCAGGGGGATGGCACATACGTACGAGCGACACGGGACGCCGGGGAGACACTGCGGAGAATTGCCCGCACCCAGCTGGCGGAGCAGCTGGAGGTCAGGATCATGCTGGAAACGGAGGCCGCCAAGCTGGCAGGGCACCGGCGGACAGAACAGGATCTCCGGCACATGACCACAGCCCTCGATGCTCGCGCCAAAGCGGGAGAGGACCTGCAGGCTCGCATCCGGCACGACGAAGCCTTCCATCATGCCCTGGTTGCCGCTTCTCATAACTCAGCGCTGATCGAGCTCTACGACTACTTTTCCCACGCTGTCAGCCAGACCATCGAGCAGACCGAAACCGACGCAGACCTGCCGGAACCCTCCCAGGAAGACCATGAACTCCTGCTCGCGGCGGTCCGGCGTCAGGATGAGGGCAAGGCAGAATCCCTGGCAAGGGCGCTTTTGAAACCCAGCCTCCAGGCCTTGAAGCGTCGGGAGTCCTGATTCATGAAGTTCCGGATCGACACCTTTACCCTGCTGCTCCTGGGCGCCATCGTATTAGCCACCTTTCTGCCTGCAACTGGCCAGGCAGGCGAGGCACTGGCCACCGCCGGAACGGTCGCCGTCGCCCTGCTCTTCTTTTTCCATGGCGCAGCGCTGTCCCGGGACCAGATTATTGCCGGTGCCACCCACTGGCGGCTGCACATTCTGATCACTTCGCTCACCTTCGTATTTTTTCCACTTGCGGTGCTGCCGATTAACGGCCTCAGCAATATCGCACCATCCTGGATGCCGAAAGATCTTGGTTTGGGGTTTCTTTACCTGGGCGTCCTGCCGTCGGCGGTGTCCTCTTCCATCGCCTATACCGCGATGGCGCGGGGCAATGTTCCGGCGGCAATCTGCAGCGCAGCCGCCTCCAATGTCTTTGGCATGATGCTGACGCCATTCCTGCTGTTGCTGTTGGTAAGCACGTCCGGCGGTGGGGATTTCTCCGTAGCGGAAGCCCTGAAAGACATCGTTCTGCAACTGCTGCTGCCTTTTGCGGTTGGGCATGCGCTCCGACCATGGCTCGGCGGATTTCTTGGCAGAAACGAAACACTGATGGCCCGATACGATCAGTGCGTGATCTGGCTGATCGTCTACTCCGCTTTTTCACATTCGGTAGAGAGCGGACTCTGGGAGAATCTGCCCCTGCAGGCCATCCTTTTCGCCATTGCGCTGTGCCTGGGCTTGCTGCTGCTATTCATGGTGTTTGCCAGGTTCCTGGTACGGCGATTCGGGTTCAGCCTGGAGGATGAAGCCGCGGTGGTGTTCTGCGGCTCCAAAAAGAGCCTGGCGTCTGGTCTGCCCATGGCCAAGGTCCTGTTCTCAGGGCACCCGGGCTTCGGCATGATCGTGTTACCGATCATGTGCTACAACCAGATACAGGTTATCGTCGGAGCCTTCCTGGCCCAGAAGTACCGGGATAAAATTGAAAGGGCGAATGCAGAGAAAACGGGTTGATCCGGGCGGCGAAATCAACCGCCACCCATTCCGCCAAAGAGTGTGGCAAGAATCGCCAGCCCTACAATCCAGCCAATCACCGCCGGCCAGAAATTGACCATTTGCGGTGGCTGTTCGCCCTGCTCTTCAGCCATATCGGGTTCCGGGTAATTCCGATCGTCGGCCGCCTCAGGCGCCTGCTCCACAGTGAACCAGTCGAACCACTCACCGAGAAACTGGGCCACCGGCGCCGGAAAGGTACCGTTTTCCGCCATCGGCCGTATCTGGGGCTCCAACTGGCGACCAATCTCGCGTCGCAACCGCGGCTGATCGGCGGGCGGCTCGTCCAGAATGGCTTTCCAGATGCCCGGGTTCTTGCTTCTTGAGGAGTCATTGAGCAAGGCCTTGATCTGGATAACCACCTCACGAACCACCTGGCCCTCGTTGGCATCCAGCGGACGATCAGGCTCCTCGTCCTGCACCTCGCGATGCGGTTCAGTCTGAACCGTGTCAGAAGCCTGCTTTACCGGGCCCGGATCGTCCCCGACTGCCTCCCGGAAAGCCGCTTCCAGGCTCTTTGCCTCGTCTTCCGAAGCAAACTTGAGCTGTTGCTCATACGCATCCTGGATCTTCCGGCGATCGCCGGTCGGCTCAATTCCAAGGATTTCCCAACAATTCATAAAGCTGCAACTCCCGGGCCTAGATTTATTACATTTCAGAGAGACAAACTGTCTGTAGTCCCTTACGATAGGACCTAATCATAATAAAACCGCTTTATCCTTTTTTCTCGGCAGATTATAGAACGTCAACCATGCATCAATCGACAAAAACGGCAGGAATGGGTGACCGCCGCCCTCTGGCAACCTGCTTCGGCATCAGCCTTGCCCTGTCCGCCCTGCTTCCGGCTACCGCGCTCGGCCAAACTGACACACCTGATTTCATGCCCGGCTTGCTTGCCCTCGAAGGCGAACAAAGCGAAATCCCCGAAGTACTGACTACGACACGATTGCGCCAGTCAAAACTCAGGGTTCCCGGCACCACCACGATCATCACCGGCGACATGATCCGTGACCTCGGCATCATGAACCTCGTAGAGGCATTCCGGCTGGTTCCGGGCATGGTGGTTGGCCACTGGGGAAGTACCAACCCGGTGGCAACCTATCGCGGTACTTCCCAATACGAGCAACGCCGCCTGCAGGTTCAGATTGACGGGCGAACCGCCTACAGAATCAGCCTCGCAGACGTAGATTGGCTGGGCATGCCGGTGGCACTGGAAAATATCGAACGTATTGAAGTGAGCCGGGGCCCAAATTCCGCCGCCTATGGCATCAACGCGTTTCTTGGAAGCATCAATATCATTACCCGCTCACCGCAAGACACGGCGGGGGTGGAAGCCTACACCTCGGTTGGGTCCCGTGGTCACCTTCGCACGTTTACCTCCGTGGGCGATACCGATGCCGACAAAAGTTGGCGGTTGTCGTACGAGAAGCGCAAATCCAACGGCTTTGATAGTCAGATTGATGGCGGCCAGGAGATCCCCTTTCACGATGGCCACGACATCAACAACTTCAATTTCGACAGCGTATTCCGAATTGACCGCCAGCATTCGGTTGACGTGCGAGCAGGCGTTCTGGATGGCGTAAATGAAGAAGATCTCGAGAAGTCCGGAAAGCTGGGCGCCACCACAAACCCGGACATTATCATGGATGACTACTACCTCCATGTCCGGTTCGACGGAGCGACCTCGCCCGACCACTTCTACCATATCCAGGCGAGCTATCAGAATCAGCGACAGAGGCAGCGGTGGACCGTTTCCGCGCCTGCAGCGGAGATCAATGCCCTGCTGCCGACAGGGTTCCCACCCTTCCCCGAGGATCAGGGTCCGTTCATCGCTGACCTGAACGAAGACCTGGAAGAAACCCGGCAGGAAATTGAATTCCAGGACACCATTATTTTCAGTGACCAGTTCAAGCTGGTCTCCGGTGTGGGCTATCGCAAGGACTCGTTCAATTCCGAAACCTTCTTTAACGGTAAAGGGGACAATTACCAATCCCGGGTATTCGCCAACGCTGAGTACTCGCCCTTTCGGTGGCTGACCTTCAACGCAGGCGGCAACTGGGAGCGGACCACGACCACCGATGAAGACTATTTTTCCCCCAGAGCCGCGGCAAATTTTATCCTGAACAACAACCACGCGCTGCGGTTTGTCTTTTCCCGGGCGGTCCGCACACCGGATGCCTTCGAGCAGAATCCGGACTGGTCCTATACACCGACCAACGTTCAGCCACCCTTTGAAGCACTGGATGGCCAGAGAATCAAAGTGGAAGACATCCTGGACCCGACTACGTCCACTTACGGGCAGGAGTTGGAAGAGGAGTGGATCACCTCCCGGGAGATCAGCTACTTTGGCCAGTTCCATCTGGAAAGTGCCCTGCTCTCGGTGGAAGTGCGCTACTTCAACGACGATTTCCATGACATGATCAGTGGCGTCATCAACGAAGAAGAATGGTATATCGCCAACAACGTTGATCTTGAGCAGGAAGGCGTCGAGCTGGAAACCTCGCTGGAGTTTTCCGGAACCAAGCTCCGGGCTACCTACGCGTATCTTGAGCAGGAAGGCAGATACACTGGCGACCCGGCCGCGCTTCCGGTCGACAAGCAGGAACGTGCCGTAGATCTTATGGGCCGTCTCTCCGCCCGTGACTCCGGTAGTTTTGCCTGGATCCAGGATCTGCCAATGGGCTTCATGACCTCAGCGGCCATGTACTGGACCAATGAAGTGCGCAATACCCGGTTCGAGCGGGCCGATTTCAGGCTCGCACGTCGGGTGGACAGAACCAACTACAGTTATATGCTGGCACTGACGATCCAGCATTACCTTAACCCCAAGCCATGGATCAGCCCTGACAACCGGATTGAGGATCAGAACCAGTTTTTTGTTGAAGCTGGGATTCGTTTCTGAATTTAACAAGGAAAGCGTGAGCCCTGGACGGTATGGAGCGAAGTACAGGCAAGGCAGATCAAAAACGGTCCATATGTGGAATCCGGAGTCTTTTCCCCAAGACCCTGTGCATTCTGCTGCTGACCGTTTTTTCCGTGTTTTCCGGCGCCCAGGAATCGCAAGGCCAGGAATCGCAAGGAAGAGTGGTTTACTTTGCGGGTTCGGGCAATGCCCCTCTCGACCAACACCTGATTCAGCTGCTGAGAGGAGAGCTGGCTCCAGCAACATCCCTGATAGAAATTACTGATGATCAGCTGGCCACCCTTGATTCCGGGCCGATCATCAGCGTGGGGCCCGCCGCCTTCTCCCGGGTCCGTCAGGCAAACCGCTCGGCACCCATATTGGCCATGCTGGTGGACAAGTCCTTTATCTCGGGGTTTGCAGAGCGGTCTCCGGGCCAGATCACCGGGGTGCTGTACAACGTACCCCTGATCCGCCAGGCCCTGACAGGGAAAGCCATCCTGCCCCAGGCCAACAAGATAGCCCTGCTGGCAACCGCAGACTCGGTGGAACTCTACGAACCGCTGATTGATGAGCTGCCGGCCTATGGCATGTCCGCCAGAATTTTTCTGGTCGAAAGCAACGATAAACTGATTCCAACTCTGGTTCGGGCCCTGGGTTATGGAGATTTTCTGTTGGCCGCCCCAGACAGTGCCATATACAACCCCAGAACCATCAAACATATTCTGCTGACCGCCTACCGCCGTAACCAGATCGTCATCGGCCCCACTCAGGCTTATGTCAAGGCAGGCTCCCTGGCCTCCAGTTACGCTCCGTTCCCTGAAATGGTTGAGATGGCTGGCAGCTTTTTATCGACCTTTTTCGAAACTGGTGCATATCCGGAACCCTCGTATCCGGAAGAGTTTCGGGTCGAGGTCAATGCCCAGGTTGCACGTTCTCTGAACATTCCCTTGCCGAGCCGTGAGGATATTGCCACACGGGTGGATCGACAATTAGCGATTAATGGGGAGGCGTCTGATGAATAACAGCCACAGACAACAGCGCCCCATGTCCCGAAAGCTGCTGCTCCTCGGAGCTCTGCCAGCCATAGTCATGTTTATCGTGCTGATGGTGTTCTTCACGTCTGTGCGCCTTGAGGATGCGCGCCGGGATCTCTCCGACAGCAGCCAGATGCTTGCCGACAGCCTCGCCCCTGCCCTGGAATACGCCGTTGTCTCTGGCAACACTCTGGCACTGGACCAGATCCTTTCCCAGTCGCTGCGTCGCAGCAAAGCCGACTGGATCCGGGTTTCTGACGTTATGGGAGACCAACTCGGCTTCGTTTCCCACGAACCGATCAACCCGGGTGAAACACCCGAGCGCTACCAGATCTACGAAGCCGAGATTCTCCAGCAGCCCCTGGAATTTGGTTCGGAGCGCACTGCGGAGTGGTTTGAGCCAGACTATGGCTTTGGTTCCGGTTCTCTGAGGGTTGGCACTGTTCAGGTTGGCGTAAGTCAGGATGTTCTTGCCGAAAGGCGGCAGGATATTCTCTGGACATCGATCGCCGTTGGCGTGGCCCTGCTGCTGTTCAGCATTCTGATCATCAATCATTTCCTTGGAGCAATTCTGGCACCGATACGGGACCTCGCCGGGCGAATCGGTCAACTCACCGATGGTGACTACCAGGAACGTCCCCTGAATACTCACCAGAGTTCGAAGGAGATCGTTGCCATTGAAGAGCAACTCAACCAGCTGGCTCATCACCTGGCCGGCCTGAAAACAGCACGGGACCAGACCCTCGCCGCCTCCGAAGGTGCCCGGGAAAAGGCCGAGATGGCAAATCAGGCAAAATCCGAATTTCTGGCAACCATGAGCCATGAGTTGCGTACGCCCCTGAACGGGGTGCTTGGGATGGTCGATCTGATCCAGGAAGAACCGCTTACCCAACGCCAGCGCGAATACCTCAACACTGCCCGCCAGTCCACCGAGGATCTGTTGACCGTCATCGGGGACATCCTCGATTACTCGAAGATGGACAGCGGCACCCTGAAGCTCGACAGCCAGGAGTTTAACCTTCGGGAACTGATTTCCAACTGCACCGCCACCTACCGACACCTCGCCGAGCAACAGGGCCTAGCCCTCAACCTCAAGTTCTTTGGCGACTGGCCGGACAACCCCGTTGTCATCGGTGACCCCGCACGTCTGCGGCAAATTCTGGCGGGGCTGGCTGACAACGCCATCAAGTTTACCGGCGATGGCTTTATCAATATCCAGGCAGGCTTTTTCGCCCTGGAAGACAACTGCATCATTCTGAATTGCTCGGTCAGCGACTCCGGGTCCGGCATTCCGACCGAGCGCCTTCACGACATTTTCAACTCCTTCGAACAGGTCGACGGCGGAAACAGCCGGCTATACGGGGGCACCGGGCTTGGCCTGTCCCTGGTCCAGCGGCTGGTTGAACTCATGGGCGGACACATTCAGGTGGAAACGGATCTGGGCAAGGGTTCCTCGTTCCGGTTTGAGCTGCCCTTCGAGTTGGCGGATCGACCCAGCGAGCCCGAGCCCTCTGGTACACCGCCAAGGGAAACGATTAATGGCACCAGCCATGCCCTGGTGGTGGAAGATAACCCGGTAAACCAGCGCGTTGCCACGGCTATGCTCAAGCGGTTGGGTTTCCATACCGATTCCGCCAACAACGGCAAGGAAGCACTGGACAGGGTGACCACTAACCACACGGGCTACGACATCATACTGATGGACTGTCAGATGCCCGTGATGGACGGATACGAGGCCACCCGCTATATCCGGGAATGGGAACAGAGCAACGGCCAGATAGGGACACCGATCATTGCACTAACGGCAGACGTTCTGCCCGGGACAGAAAAAACTTGTCTCGACTGCGGCATGAACGACTATCTGGCCAAGCCTGTTCGCAAGGAAATGCTGCGCGAAGTGCTCAGCCGCTGGATCAAGCTCTAGAAGGGTTCCGGCGCCCTGAACCGGACGCCGGCACTGAATCACGCCACCGGCTCGCGCATGGTGACAAACTCCTCGGCAGATGTCGGATGAATGCCCAGGGTGGAATCAAACTGGGCCTTGGTCGCACCAGCCTTGATGGCAACCGCCAGCCCCTGGGTAATTTCACCAGCGTCCGGACCCACCATGTGGGCACCCAATACTCGATCAGTCTCGTCGTCTACCACCAGCTTCATCAAGCTCCGTTCGTCACGACCACTGAGGGTGTATTTCATCGGGCGGAACTCCGAACGGTAGATCCGCAGTCGATGCCCCGCTTCCCGGGCCTCTTCCTCGGTCAGCCCAACCGTCCCGATGTTTGGCTGGCAGAATACGGCCGTTGGAATCGCCGAATAGTCCATTTCACCTTTGCCATCGCCGAACAAACGTCTGGATAGCACCATGCCCTGTGCCAGGGCAACCGGCGTAAGCTGAGGAGTTCCAATGACATCACCCAGCGCAGTAATTGAGGGCACGGCAGTCTGGAAGTGATCATCCACGACAACATGACCCGAGGCGCTGAGCTGAACGCCAAGATCAGTCAGACCAAGACCGTCAACCAGGGCACGACGACCGGTTGCCGCCATCACCAGGCCGGTCTCCAGGGTTTCGCCATTGTTAAGTTGAACCCGGTAATGGGCGTTTTCGGCCTCAACCGATTCAATGGTCACCCCGAACTGCAGGTTTACGCCTTTTTTCCGCATTTCCTGTTCGGTAAACCGTCGGATGTCGACATCAAACCCGCGCAGGAACAGATCACCGCGATACAGCAAGGTTGTATCAACACCCAACCCGGCCAGGATGCCGGCAAACTCCACAGCGATGTAGCCACCGCCCCAGACCACGGCCTGCTTCGGCAGCTGCGGCAGGTAGAACATCTCGTTGGACGTAAGAATGCATTCCTTGCCGGGCACATCCGGAATCACCGGCCAGCTGCCGGTGGCAATCGTGATGTGTTTGGCCCGATAGGAGGTATCCCCGACGACCACGGTATTGGCGTCTGACAATGACGCCGTTCCTTCGATGATGGTCACACCGGCGTTTTCCAGCAACCGGCCATAAATGCCATTCAGACGCTCGATCTCGGCATTCTTGTTGGCAACCAGCTTCGGCCAGTCGAAACTGACATCGTCGAGTGGAACCTGCCAACCGTAGCCGGCTGCATCTTCCAGCTCATCGTGAACGTGAGCGCCGTACACAAACAGTTTCTTGGGCACGCAGCCAACGTTTACGCAGGTTCCGCCAAGATACCTGGATTCAACCACGGCCACCCTGGCGCCCCGCTGGGCAGACATCCGCGCGAGGCGAACGCCGCCGGAGCCGGCTCCGATAACGATCAGATCAAAATCCTGCTGGTCAGACACAGCTTCTCCCGTTACACATTTTAAAATCAGGTTTGGCCGGAGGTGGCCGTTTTGGTTTCCGGATGCACTTCCCTGAACAACACGTGATCTTCAAAATCGCCGAGCTGAATCTTGCCAAGGCTCCGGAAGCCCTCGGATTCGTAAAACGGCAGATAACGGTTGTTACCCGTATCGAGCACCAACCCGCTGCCACGCGGGTTCTCGGCACAGAGTTTTTCAACGGTTTTCAGCAGCAAACGGCCGTAGCCGCGATTCTGGTATTTGGGATTAACCCCCATCATGGGCAACTGATGCGCCAGTGGTTGTGGCAACATGTCGCGAATTTTCTCGTGGTAGTCCAGATACCGACGTGTAGAGGCAAACCCCGTCGTCAGCACCATACGAATCCGCCAGCTGATCTGATCAGCCAGGTTCATCCTTAATTCGGGATCCCCGATGAACGCAACGGCCACAAGCGTGTCGTCAACCATCACGCCAATGGCATCCTGTTCGAGCTCAAAATAAAGGTCTATCAGCTCCCTTATGGTCGCCCTCACCCTCTGATCGTAGCCGGGGCGCCGGTGATCAAACAGGTACTGGAACGTCGGTTCGTTCCGGTAGGCGTGAAACAGAATGGATCTGGCTTCATTCCGCGCCGTTTCGTCCAGGCGAACAATGGCTGGCTCGGATTTGTTCTTGTTGTCGCTGCCGTTACTCATCGCTTCCCTCTCCTGCGTCAGTTCCGGACAAAAGGCCCGGAATCTGGTTTTCAGAATCAGATGGCTAGTGTGAGACGAACGGAAACCCGCCCTGGCTCACTGGCCCTGTCCATGGCCGCCTGGTCAATGACGACACCATGGTTGCCATTCAATCGCTCTAACCAAGCGGCAACCTCTGCAAAAGGCACATTCTCAAGCCAGACTCGGATGGCGTCTTCACCGCTGGGCTCAAAGCGCTGAAGTGACAGACCCGCCTCCCCGGCGGAACGGGTCACCAGCGCCATCAGGGCACGGCCATCCGCAGGTTTGTCTGCCGACGCCGTGGTGCTGGCACCGCCTGTATTGCCAAGACGCTGAATTGTCCGCTGGTTTGCCTGCATCCAGGCCAGCAATTCGCCGGCATTGTCTCTGGCAGCTTCCGCCTGGTCGTAGAACCCGGCCGCCGGTCGCCAAACGGCAAAATACAGAAGGCCAAGAAACACAGCGATGGCCAGCACCACCAAAGCCTGCTGGTCGCGACGGGGCAACTGGTCGTATTGCGCAATGAGTTTGCCGACCGCCGGCTGATCCTTGATTCGGGAAAACATACCTTAACCTCCTGAGACCGTCAGGCGGCCGCGGGCGCCGCTCGTTTCGTTCACCACCGAACCAATCTGCGCCTCCAGCCCCTGGTTCGCGAGGCCGTTGCGCAGAGCGCTCAAACGGTCATAACTATCGGCTCTCACGTCTACGACCAGCTCACCCCGTGAGCGGCTGTAATTCACTGAATTGAAATTCACTCCCTGGCTGCCCGGCAAACGGGAATACTGTTGTCCGGTGTATTTCATCAGGGTAATAAAGTCCACTTCCGGCCCACTTGCGCCGGCAACCCGCAACTGGCCTTCGATCACGCGCCGGACGTTGCCGGCATGGGTACGCCGGTCATTCGGAAACGCATCGCGATAGATTGCCATGGCCTCGTTTCGCAGTTTTTCTGCCTGATTCTGATAGTAGAATCCCATTCCGGCATTCAACGCCACCTGAACCACGAACCAGACGGCGGCAACTGCGATGAGGGGTTTCCATGGTTTGAGCGGACTCGCCTTGCCCGATTTGGACGAGAACATGCCCTGGCACAGGTTTACCGGTTCGCACAGATGATGGTGATGGGCGTAGGCCAGCAGTTCCAGAGGCATGAGTTCAAGAACTTCCTTGCGAACCGCAAGCCGACCAGAACCGTTCAACTCCGAGATGGCCGTTTGCTGGAGATCAAATTCTTCAGCGGTGCCGTAAAGCGTGACCGGAATTTCAGCCACCACTTCCTCCGCAGACGGTGCAGCCAGCGTGTGAGCAAACATTCCCAGGTTCGCAGACTGCATACTCAGCCACTCGCCGCGTTCGCTCACCATCATTGCCGTTTCGCCATCCAGGCAGACCGACCAGCCGCCTTCGGTGCGCGGCAACAATGAGGCATCCGGAAAAATCGCTTCCAGGCGAACATGCTCCCAGCCGCTGAACAGATTCACCCACTGCCCCATCCGTTCGCGATCAATGGCCGCTACGCGGTAGCCGTGATCGGTATGGGCGCCCAGCGCCAGATGAACAGAATCAATGTCCTGGGCAATCTGCTCCTCGACAGCGTAGGGCAACGCCTGATTGATAAAGCGGCTTTGCTTCGCGGGAATATCAGCCAGACAATAAATCGCTTCTTCGCCGGGGATAAGGCCGATCAACAGAACATTATCCAGTGCATTCTGGCCGAGGGTATGCTCGATGGTTTCCCGACTGTCGCCTGCGCCGCGAGCCTGCGCATCGCCACTGGCATCGTGCAGGACCCAGTTGAACATCTGGGCACCGGGGTCCTGGTCAGCGTCCGCAAACGGCGGTATTGGGCGGACGTAAAGGCGATAAGACATGATTATCCTTCTGAAATTGTGAAAGGCTCTTTGGTGATTCGGTTTTTCTGCCCGATATCCCTGTTAACCGTCTGGACTTCGCCTTCCGGAGTCCGGAACACGGTACTGACCATATTCACGACACGGTTATCGTAGGTAATCCGCGAGGCAACTTCAAAAAACCGGGTCTGCAACCCCAGTCCAACCGACTTGAGCCCGAGCCCGGCGAACTCTGATAACGCCAGAAAGTCCTGGAGGTTCTCGAACCGTTCCTCTTCCCGCTTCTCAAGAATAGACGCAGCCTGGGCGTCCGTCAGCTCTTCATGGAGAGAGCGGATCACCATGGCCGTCGCGGTGTTCACGTTGATCCCCGCACCATTTACAGGAAGTGCCGCCACGTGGGGCCGCAGGGCCCGATAAATCTCTTCGGTCATGCCTTCGATCAGGCGCAATTCGGTCACCGTGGTAAACGGCTGGTTGGCAGCCCGGTAACCCTGCTCAGCCATCAGATACTGGCCATCCTCTGCGCCGTACGCCGTGACGGTCTGGTCGTTGGGGTCGATCCAGTCCACCAGCGAATCCACGGAAACTGCAGTAATCCCCAGTGCGGCAAACAGCTGAACGAAACGATCTCTGACGATGGGATCCACCTGGCCATTGGCGCCGACCAGGTCGTTCAGATTAAGCCGGCCTCCAAGGTCGTCAATCTGGACCTCAGCCACACCATTGTCATCCAGCGGCAGAACGGCTGCATTGGCGGCCCAGAACTCGTCAAGGCTATCGACCATCAGGTTTTCTTCCTTGTCCTCGTCATAATCCCTGCGCAGGATCTGGCGGGCGAACGCCTCGGCGCCAAGTGCGATACTCTGGCCCTGCTGTTGAGCCAGATAATGTCCCGCCTTGAACACTCGCAAGCTCTGCTGCTGGGTCATCCCCGAAGCAAGCATGACCACCAGAGCCATGGCCAGCAGCACCATGATCAGAGCAACGCCGCGCTGACGATTCGATAACCTCGGGGTCTGGCCCATCGCTACCTAGCCTCCCTGCCCCGTTGCACCGGTATTCTCTCCGGTTTGTTCTCCGGTAGCCTCTTCTTCTGTGCTTTCTTCTTCCGCTTCGCTGGCAGCCTGGTTGGCCTGGTTTACTGCACCCTGGGCAACGGCCGGATCAAAATCCGGTAATGCAAACGTCCGCACCAGCGTTCCAAAACGCTCATGTTCCAGAGTCACTTCCATGCCCAGCGGCAGTGGAATATCAGGGCGGCTACCCGGGGTCAGTCCGGCCATCACCTCATCGGTTGGCCATTGCGGTTGCCAGCTCCGGTTGGCATCCAGAAACCTTATTTCCAGGCGCTTTACGCCTTCCAGCAGCAGCACGTCGCGGCTGTCATCTTCCTGGCCCTGATCCACCATGGGCCAGTACCGGCGCCGCAGTTCGCTGCCAGTATATTCCCAACCGACACGCTGCAGGCCACTGCGGCGAATGCCCAGGGGGTTACGCCAGCCCTGCCGGGTCAGCAACAGGGAAAAGTCGTCCGCACGGCTGGAGAGCGCTGGCTGGAAATCCCCGTAAATGTCCCTGGCCGGCCGGTTGACCACCTGCATGATATCCCGCTCAAGCAGGAGCATGGACCGCTGCAAACCGTCGAACTGTTCCGCCAGTTCGTTCACCCGATCGCGGGAATTGACCACTCCGTTGATAACCTGCCAAACGCCAAGCCCGATAACGGCGGTGATGGTAACCGCGATCAAAACCTCCAGCAGGGTAAAACCACGTTGTTGCGGATGGCAGCTGTGTGCGGACGGGAACCTCATTGTGCCCCCACGAAAGCCGACAGGGTATGGATCGGCTCCGGCGTCGCGCCTTCCTCGCGATAACGGGCAACCGTAACCTCCACACGACGCATCTTCGCCTCGGCGGTTGCAAGAATCGCGGTGGTCACCCGCCAACGATACGGCCCGAAGTCGGTATCCTTGGAGTTCTCGGAGATGCCCGGAATGTTTTCCTGCAGTCGAATTTCGTTTATTCGGTTATCTGCCAACCAGCTCGCCAGGGTTTTGTCCCGAACCCGTTCGTAACTGGAAATGTACTGGCTTCCAACTTCGGCCGCAGCCGTTGCAATCAGGCCGAACACAAGCAGGGCAATGAGTACTTCGATCAGGGTAAACCCTTTCTGCGTCCTCACCCGCTGCTCCCCTCATCGCCCGGTTTGCGCCAGTCCATGGGCGACACCCCATCCGAGGCCAGAACGTGCATCGTGTCTGACCCGTTTCCGATAGTGAACTCAAGCTCGAACGGCGTTGTCTCGCCACTGGAGAAAAAAACGACGTCCGGCAACAGGGTAGCTTCGGATGATGCCAGCCTGGGCGCGTCGCTTTCGATGAACTCGGTGACAGTGAGCCACTCCGGCAGGCTCCGGGCCCGGAACATACGCTCACCGGAGGCCTTCCAGTCGCCAGTCTGATCCTGGTAAGCCACGAACTGGTAGCCGTCTTCCTCCAGCTTCAGGCCCAGCTCCAGGTTATTCAGAACCGCCTGCTCCGAGGCTGTCTGCATAAGCAGGTACAGCTCCCGGACCTCATTTTCCAGTTCGCGCTGCTGGGAGCTTCCCCCCATGGTAAACACGGCAAGCGAAGCCAGCAGACCCACAACCACCAGGACCACCAGTATTTCAATCAGGGTGAAACCGGTCTGTCGGGATCTGACCTGCACAGTGATTTAGCCCTCGGTGTCCCAGACGCTGATATCCGCAGCGTCGCCGTCGCCACCTTCCTGGCCGTCAGAGCCATAGGAATACAGATCGTAGGGACCTTCGGTACCCGGGCTTACGTACTGGTATTCAGAACCCCAGGGATCCTCCGGCACGCTCTTCAGGTAACCGTCGGAATTCCAGTTCTTGGGCTCCGGGCTGCCACTTGGCTTGGAAACCAGCGCCTCAAGACCCTGCTGGGTGGAGGGATAATGGCTGTTGTCCAGGCGATAAAGGTCCAGCGCATTGGCAATGTTGCTCAACTGGGTTTCCGCCACGGTGACCTTGGCCTGGTCACTCCGACCCATGATGTTTGGAGCCACGATGGCCACCAGCAGGCCCAGGATCACCATCACCACCATGATTTCAATCAGGGTAAAGCCGCGGTTACGGTTGCGTGAATTGAGGTTCTTGGTCGTCATTGTCTCACTCGTTATTGGCATGGATTGCTTTGGTCCGGGCTCGTCAACTGACGCTCCGGCGCGGGTTTCATCCCACGAGATTACTCATATTCAGAATCGGCAGCATGATGGCCAGCACGATGATCAGCACCACCACGCCCATCACCAACAGCATCATCGGCTCGAACAGCCCCACAATCGCAGCGATCTTTGATTGAAGGGTGTTTTCCTGCATGCGCGCGGTTCGTTCCAGCATGCTGTCCAGCTCACCACTGGCCTCCCCGCTGGCGATCATGTGCAGCATCATCGGCGGAAAATACCCGGTCTGATCGAGGGAACGGTGCAATGAGCCGCCTTCGCTGACCTTTCTGGCTGCATCCCGCAGTTCCTGCCGCAGAAAATCATTGGATAACACCTCACCGGCAATGCGCATTGCCTCGACCAGCGGCACGCCACTGGTCGTCAGTATGCTGAGGGTGCTGGCATATCGGGCAGTGTTAACGCCACGAACCATCCCTGAAAACAAGGGGAGATGTAACAGACGTTTGTGAAACCGCAGTCTAAACCCGGGCTTGGTCAGGAAAAAGCGGAACACCATCAATGCGGCGACCAGCAGTATAAATAGATAGACACCGTAATCCGCCAGAAATTCCGACACCGCAAGCATGGCCATAGTCAGCGTTGGCAGCTCCTGCCCCTGCTTCAGAAACACATCAATGATATCCGGCACCACGTAGGTCAGCAGGAACACGACGATGGCAATGGCGACGATACTGAGAATGATGGGGTAGATGGCCGCCAGCTGAATTTTCTGGCGAGCCTCCTGACGGTTTTCGGTGTAATCCGCCAGCCGGTTCAGAACCAGATCGAGATGGCCGGCGTGCTCACCCGCAGCAACGGTAGACCGGTACAGCCTCGGGAACGCCCGGGGAAACTCACCCAGGCTGTCCGCCAGGGTGTAGCCTTCCATGACTTTCGCGCGAATGGCGATCAGCATGCTGCGTATTCTGGGTTTCGGTGACTGCTGAGCGGCCGCCGAGAGCGCCTGCTCGATGGGAATGCCGGACTGGATCAGGGTTGCCAGTTGGCGTGTAACCAGTGCAAGATCGGCCGCGGCCAGCGAACCCCGGCTGCCCAGGGGATTGCTCCTGGCCTGTTTCTCGGCGGCCGGTTCGACGGCCAGCGGCGTGAGGCCTCGCTCCCGAAGTTGCTGGCGAACGGCTCTCGGCGCATCGGCTTCCACGACACCTTGTTTCTGCTTGCCTCGGGAATCGAGCGCCTTGTATTCGTATGCTGGCATGGTTTACTGACCCCGGTGCGTAACGCGGAGTACTTCTTCCACCGTGGTCACACCATCCAGGATTTTCTGCACGCCGTCTGCGTGAATACTCGGGCCATGCTGGCGAGCCACCTTTTCCAGGTCCAGCTCCCCGGCACGTTTGTGGATCAGAGAACTGATTTCCTCGGAGATCTCCACCACCTCATAGATACCAATACGCCCACGGTAACCGAGCTGGTTGCAATGGCTACAGCCGGTTGCCCGGTAAATGGTGGGCGGGTTGGCGGGATCCTGCTGCAGAAACTCGCAGTGCTCTTCTGTAGGTGTATACGGCTCCCGGCATTCCTTGCACAGAACCCGAACCAGCCGTTGGGCAACAATGCCCACCAGGCTTGATGAAATCAGGAAGGGCTCGATACCCATATCCATAAGCCGGGTAATCGCGCCAACGGCGGTATTGGTGTGCAACGTGGAGAGGACCAGGTGGCCCGTCAGACTCGCCTGTACGGCAATTTCTGCCGTTTCCAGATCCCGAATCTCACCGATCATAACCACGTCGGGATCCTGACGCAGAATGGCACGAAGACCCCGGGCAAAGGTCATGTCCACCTTGGTATTCACCTGGGTCTGGCCGATGCCCGGCAGGTTATACTCGATGGGGTCCTCAACAGTCAGGATGTTGCGGCTACGATCGTTGATTTCCTGGAGCGAAGCATAGAGTGTGGTGGACTTACCGGAACCCGTCGGGCCAGTGACCAGCAAAATGCCATAAGGCCGGTAAATCAGCTTGCGCAGAACCTTCAGGTCCTGCCCCGCCATGCCAAGGGATTCCAGCCGTATGGCACCTGCCTGTTTGTCGAGCAAACGCAGAACCACGCGTTCACCGCTAGAAGACGGCATGGTCGACACACGAATATCCACTTCCCTACCAGCGACCCTCAGCGCAATACGGCCATCCTGGGGCACCCGTTTCTCAGCGATATCCAGCTTCGCCATAACCTTGATCCGGGACACCAGCAGCGGGGCCAGTGCGCGCTTGGGCTCTACCACTTCACGCAACACACCATCCACCCGGAAGCGAACCACAAGGCGCTTTTCATAGGTTTCAATGTGAACGTCCGAGGCGCTGGTTTTCACTGCTTCAGTGAGAATGGCATTGATCAGACGGATGATTGGAGCATCGTCTTCCTGCTCCAGAAGATCCTCGGTTTCCGGCACGGAGTCAGCGAGCGAGGCCAGGTCCATGTCATCGCCGATGCCTTCCACCATCTGCATCGCTTCCGCAGAATCGTTCTGATAGGCGGAATTCAGAGCCTGGTCGAACCGGTCCGGATCGATGGTGGCAAAACGGGCACGACCGCCACTGATACGGTTCGCTTCCGCCAGCGCAGAATGGGACGCACCGGGACGCACCAGAATAACCGGCTCGCCGGCGTCCGAACGGGTCAGGATTACTCCGTTGCGCTTGGCAAAAGTAAACGGAAGACGGCCCAGCGGAGCATCCTGCGGCTGAAGTTCAGTGTCTGTGGTCAAGGTCGTCCTCGTTCGTGAAACCCTTTTCGATTCAACTAATTCAGAAAGGCTACCACAGGATATGGACCCGCTGAATAACTCTATACACTATACTCCCAATAAAACGTTGCAGTCTGATAACCTGTGAGCTTTTTCCCGGCCCACAAACTTGCATTCAGGATGATCAATGCTCCTAAACAATGAACGGTTTCCCCTGATTCTCGCGCTCGTGGCAGGGGCGGCCATGGTCGCTCTGACAGCCTGGCAGGGTTACCGTTTCTGGCAAATGGAAGGCCAGCAGGGACAGTACGATAACGTGCAGCCACTGGTCTCCGACCCGGCCGCCGGTCGTGAGCCACCCAGTGTGGACCTTTCCTCCCTGGATCTGTTCGGAGCTGCATCCGGCGAAAGCGAGCCGGTAGAAATGGATACCGAGAATCTCCCTGAAACCAACCTCCGACTGTTCCTTCGGGGCGTACTGGCCGCGGATGGTGATTTCCCGGGCAGCGCGCTGATCGAAGATGACAAAAGTAAAACCGAAGCCTACCTGGTGGGTGACGAACTGCCCGGTAATGCCACACTGCGCTCGGTACATCCGAACCGGGTGATCATTGAACGTTCCGGCAAACTCGAAAACCTCTACTTCCCGGAATCCGAAGACCGCAGCGGCATATCCTTTACGGCCGACCAGCAGGCAGAGCCTTCGCCCGCCGTCCAGCAGGCTGCATCCCCCTCACCCTCGAGAGCGCCCGCTTCCGCCACCAGCGATGAGCAGCGCCGGGAGGAAATCCGCCGGCGCCTTGAGCAGCTCAGGGAACGCCTACGGAACAATAACTGAGGCGCGCTATGGAAACGGCCGCCCTTCAGATTCGCCGCCGTTCCACTCTTCTGCCTGCGTTATTGCTCGTGGTCTCTCTTGTGAGTGCCTTCGAGCTGGGCTCCCGTCTGATGAACTATGTTCAGGAAGAATTCGGAACCGAAGCCCACCAGCGTCTGGAAAACTGGCAGCGCCTGCATGCTCTTGCCGCAAACGCCCCCATCGACCGGCAGCTCCGGCTTGTGAACTCCTTCTTCAATCGAGTCACGTTTGTCAGCGATATCCGCCACTGGGGCGAGGAAGACTACTGGGCAACCCCGGTAGAACTGCTGACCACCAACGGTGGTGACTGTGAGGATTTCTCAATTGCCAAATACCTGACCCTCAAGTCCATGGGCGTGCCCGATGATCAGCTCCGGATCGTGTATGTCAAAGCGCTGGAACTGAACCAGGCCCACATGGTGCTGGCGTGGTACCCGGAGCCAGACGCCGATCCGTTGATTCTGGACAATCTCATAAATGACATTAAACCTGCCTCTCAACGCACTGATCTTGAACCCGTTTACAGCTTCAACGGCGAAGGCCTTTGGCTGAACCAGTCCGGCGGAGCGCGCACCCGGATCGGCGAAGCGGGCAAACTCTCACGGTGGCAGGACCTCAACAGCCGGCTGACGGAATCGCTCCGACCCTGAGAGGGTTGCAAAAGCCAGCCACTGGCGGCAAATGACAGGAACCATGGCGCCAAGCGACAGCGGCGAACGAAGCAGAGCCTATAGAATGCGCCACATTCGTTTTTAATCTGGAGAATAAAGCACATGCGACGCTGGAACGGCTGGGGCGACGAGGGATTCAATCTGGCAATGCCGGAACAGGGCCAGGACTTTCTGGCATCACGCATCGGTAGTGGCCGGCCTCTGGCGGACGCGACCCTGGATTCTGTTTGCGCCAAAGTGCCAGAAACCCGCCTTACCCGGCCGGCAGAGCTGGAATCACTGATCGATACAGGCCCGGAAGCACGAGTGCGGCATGCCCGCGGCCAGAGTCTTGCGGACTGGCTGGCCATGCGCAGCGGCGAGTTTGGTGTGTTCCCGGATGGCGTGGCCTACCCCACCACGAGCGAAGAGGTTCAAACCCTGCTCTCCTGGGCCGCGGAGCAACACATTCACCTGATTCCCTACGGTGGCGGCACCAGTGTGGCCGGGCACATAAATCCGGTGGATAAAGGCCAGCCAGTACTGACTGTGGACATGAGCCGGATGAATCGCCTGATCGACCTGGACACGGACAGCCAGATCGCGACGTTTGGTGCGGGAACACCCGGGCCACTCGTTGAGTCCCAACTCCGGGCCCATGGCTACACACTGGGGCATTTCCCTCAGTCTTTCGAGCTTTCCACCGTCGGCGGCTGGGTGGCATCCCGATCCAGTGGCCAGCAATCCCTGCGCTATGGCCGCATTGAACAACTCTTTGCCGGGGGCCGGGTCGAAACCCTGAAAGGCACCCTTAACCTGCCCACCATACCGGCCTCCAGCGCCGGTCCGGATATCCGGGAAATGATTCTGGGTTCGGAAGGCCGTATCGGGCTGATTACCGAGGTGAAGGTGCGGGTTACTCCGCTGCCCGAACACGAGAGCTTTCATGTGGTCTTTTTTCCGGATTGGGAGAGCGCCCGCACGGCCAGCCGCCTGCTGGTGCAGAACCGAACCCAGTTATCCATGCTCAGGCTCAGCAATGCCTTAGAGACCGAGACCCAGCTCGCGCTGGCCGGCCACCCCCGGCTTATCGGCATGCTCGAGCGTTTCCTTTCGCTGAGGGGCGCTGGTGAGGGCAAATGCATGATGACCTTCGGGATCACCGGCTCCCGACTGCAGACCCGAAACGCCCTGAAAGAGGCCCGAAGCATCTGCAAGGCCCAAAATGGCGTCTATACCGGCACGCGGCTCGGCGACAAATGGGCGGCCAAGCGTTTTACCATGCCCTATCTGAGAGAGGCCCTCTGGCAGATGGGCTATGCGGTCGACACTCTGGAAACGGCCACTGACTGGGACAACGTCGACAATCTGCTGGGTCTGATCGAGACCAGCCTGCGTGACGGGCTGAAAGACCAGAACGAGAACACCCATGTGTTCACCCACCTCTCCCATTTCTATAGCCAGGGCTGCAGCATTTACACCACCTATGTGTTCCGGGTGGGCGACAGCTACGAGGAAACACTCGCGCGCTGGCAAACGCTCAAAACCAGCACCTCCGAACTGATCGTGAACAACCGCGGCACCATCAGCCATCAACACGGTGTCGGTAAGGATCACGCCCCTTACCTGCCGGTGGAAAAAGGCGAACTGGGCATGTTGGCGATACGCTCCCTGTGCAGCACCTTTGACCCGGACGCGATCCTGAACCCGGAAACACTGGTCAAATGAGCGCAACGCCCAAAGGGAGCCCCAATATGAACCGGACTGACATTCTCAATGCGCTGCGCTCAGGGACCAACAAATTTGATGTGGTGGTGGTCGGCGGCGGAATTACCGGCGCTGGCGTGGCCCGGGAAGCAGCAGGCAGCGGGCTGCGCACGCTTCTGGTGGAACAGAAGGACTTTTCCTGGGGTACCTCCAGCCGGTCCTCAAAGATGGTGCATGGTGGCCTTCGGTACCTGGGCAGCGGGCATTACGGTCTTACCCGGGACGCCGTGCGCGAGCGGGAACGGTTAATGGCGGAAGCACCGGGGTTAATTGAGCCCCTGCGCTTCATCATGCCGCACTTTAAAGGCCAGTTCCCCGGACCGCGCCTGTTCCAGACACTGCTTCGGGTTTACGACTTTATTGCCCGCAACCGAAGCCGCCACTTTCTGACCCCGGCCGAATCCATGCTCTGGGTGCCGGGCCTGACGGGCGAAAAACTCGCCGGCGCCAGCGGTTTTACCGATGCAGTCACCGACGACTCGCGCCTGGTCCTGCGCCTGATTGCCGAAGCCCGGCGGGACGGAGCCATGTGCCTGAATTACACAAGAGCCGGTGAAATAAAGCGCAGCAACGGCGATGTATCCGGCTTGCTGATTCAAGCAGAGGAAAACGATACGCCCATTGAGGTCTTCGCGCCCCTGGTCATCAACGCCACCGGTGCCTGGGCAGATCGGCTGCAGTCCAGCGAGACCTCTGAAGACACCATGCACATCCGGCCCCTGCGTGGCAGCCACCTGGTGCTGCCCTGGTCCAGTCTGCCGGTGTCCTGTTCGGTTTCCCTGTTTCATCCGGAAGATGGCCGCCCGGTGTTTGCCTTCCCATGGCTGGGCACTACAGTTCTCGGCACCACCGATATCGACCATGAGGGAAACCTGGATCAGGAGCCGGTGATTTCTGAATCCGAGACCGCCTACCTGCTTGAAATCGCCTCACGATTGTTTCCGGGCAGCCCCATTACCCGAAGCGAC
Organism: Marinobacter flavimaris; assembly: GCF_045057155.1. NCBI lineage: Bacteria > Pseudomonadati > Pseudomonadota > Gammaproteobacteria > Pseudomonadales > Marinobacteraceae > Marinobacter > Marinobacter flavimaris. Next base: position 1,264,465 of record NZ_CP171359.1, on the reverse strand, counting down.
ATCCTTTCAACCTGGGCCGGTGTAAGGCCGGTGGTAACCGATGGTACGGGTAAGGCGCCGTCCAAGGAAAACCGGGAACACGCACTTCGGGTGAATCGGGGGCTGGTCAGCATTGCCGGCGGCAAGCTCACCACCTTCCGGGTCATCGCCCGCGAGGCACTCGTCCCGGGGCTTGGAGAAGACGCCAGCAAGGTTCTGCGGCCCGCATCCAAACCGGTGTTTCAGGGCACAGATCACCCCTCAAGGCCAGCCACCATTAGCCACCAGTGCTGGCAGCGACTGCAGGGGTTCTATGGCCCCGAGCTTGATCAACTGCTTGCTTCGGGCCCACTGGAGCCTGTCACTCCAAATCGGGCTTCCAACCTGCTCTGGGCGGAGCTTTGCTGGGCGTGCCGGAGAGAAGATGTGCAGCATCTGGATGACCTGCTTCTGCGACGAACGCGGTTAGGCATGGTACTACCGAATGCCGGCGAAGCCCTTCTCCCGCAGATTCGTAACCACTGCCAGCCGCTGCTTGGTTGGGCTGACCAGCGTTGGGAGGAGGAACAGGCCCGCTATCTGTCGATCTATCACAACGCCTATTCGCTGCCACCGCAGGAGGCCTCCGATGCCAGCTGAGCCGCTCATCCTGGCCATCGACAATGGCACCCAGAGCGTTCGGGCGCTGCTCTTCGATACCAGTGGCAATCTGGTGGGCAAAGGCAAGCAGGAAATCGAGCCCTATTTTTCGAGAGAGCCCGGCTGGGCCGAGCAGCACCCGGACTACTTCTGGGAGCAGCTCGGGGAAGCCTGCCAATTGCTCTGGAACTCCACAGACGCGACACCGGATCAGGTTGCCGGCGTTACCGTGACCACCCAGCGCGGCACCGTCATAAATCTGGATGAAAATGGACAGCCTCTACGCCCGGCAATCATCTGGCTCGACCAGCGCCACGCAAAGGTCGAAGGCCCCGTCAGAGGGCCCTGGGGATGGCTGTTCAAAGTTGCCCGTCTGGCAGACACTATCAACCGGTTCCGGGAAAAAACCCAGGCCAACTGGATCGCTCAGAATGAACCCGAGATCTGGGCCAAAACCCGGCATTTCCTGTTGCTGTCCGGCTATCTCAACTACCGACTCACTGGAGAATTCCGGGACTCGACCGGCAGCCAGGTGGGATACCTGCCATTCGACTATAAAAAGCATCGCTGGGCCGGCCGGCGGGATTTCAAATGGCAGACGATGCCAGTCGAGCCTTCCATGCTGCCTGAGCTGGTTGCACCCGGCGAAACACTGGGCCATTTGACCGACGAAGCCTGCAAGCACCTGGGCCTGGCAAAAAGCCTCCCAGTAATCGCCGCAGCTTCCGACAAGGCCTGCGAAATTCTCGGCTCCGGCGGGCTGACACCCGATATCGGCTGTATGAGCTATGGCACCACTGCCACCATCAACACCACCAGCCAGCGTTACGTCGAACCGATCCGGCTGATGCCGCCCTATCCGTCTGCGTTGCCCGGCCATTACTCGACGGAGGTCATGATCTACCGGGGTTTCTGGATGGTGAGCTGGTTCAAGCGGGAGTTCGGGCTGAGAGAACAGAAACTGGCCGAGGAACGAGGTATCGAGCCGGAAGCGCTGTTCGATGAACTGGTCAAGGCAGTGCCACCAGGATCCATGGGCCTGATGCTTCAGCCCTACTGGTCACCCGGCGTGCGCCAGCCGGGGCCGGAAGCGAAAGGCTCGATCATCGGGTTCGGGGACGTTCACACCCGTTCCCACATTTATCGCGCCATCCTCGAAGGTCTGGCCTACGCGCTCAGGGAAGGAAAGGAAAAAATCGAGAAGCGAAGCGGCGTGAAGATCAGGAAATTGCGAGTGGCCGGCGGTGGCTCACAGAGCGATGCGGCGATGCAACTCACCGCCGATGTGCTCGGGCTGCCGGCCGAGAGGCCTCACACCTATGAGACCTCCGGGCTCGGCGCCGCCATTGATGCCGCTGTCGGGCTAGGGCTGCATCCGGATTTCGACACCGCCGTGGCGAAGATGACCCGGGTTGGCGACGTTTTTCATCCCAACGAAGAAACCCGGGCTCTTTACCAGCGGCTGTATTCCGAGGTTTATCTGAAGATGTACCCTCAGCTTCAACCCCTGTACCGGAAAATCCGCGAGATTACCGGCTATCCCCGGTAACGCTCTCAGCGACCAACTCAGCGGTAATCGCAGAGAGCGTCCAGCCCAGGTGACCGTGACCGGTGTTGTAGAACACGGTCGGCAGGCGACCTGGCCCAACCCTTGGCATCATGTTCGGCAGCATTGGCCGCAAGCCTGCCCAGGGCACTACCTTGCGAGTACAGACACCTGGGAAGCACTGCTCAACCCAACGGGTGAGCGGGCGGATGCGGTCGTCCTTGATATCGCGGTTGTAACCGCTGAACTCGGCGGTACCGGCAACCCGGAAACGACCATCGCCCAGGCGACTGGTGACGATCTTGGTAGCATCGTCCAGCAAGCTGACGGTTGGTGCCGCCTTTTGCGAGGCTTCGTCGTCCAGCTCCACGGTAATTGAGTACCCCTTAACCGGATAGATATTCACCCGGTCACCCAGCTTTTTCGCGAGCCCGCGGCTGCCGACGCCGGCACAGATCACCACGCCGTCAAATGTGTCCCGGGACTGTTCGGTGCCATCGTGGGCGGTCACCCAGGCATTACGCTCATCGGCGCTCAGCTCGGTCACCGTGTGGCCATAACAGGTTTTAACGCCCAGCCGCTTGATGGCATCCGCCAGTCCATTGGTGAACTTGTGAATATCACCGGTGGAGTCACTCTCTGTGAAAAACCCGCCGTAATAGTTGCCGGCCAGGGTCGGCTCGATGGATTTCATTTCCTCCGGGGTCACCGAACGGCGCTCAAGGCCACCAGCCGCCAGCAGGCGCGATACCTTTTCAGCGTGGTCAAACCCGGCCTTGTCCCGGTAGATGTGCAGGATACCCTGCTTCTTCAGATCGAAATCGATGCCTTCTTCCTGCGCCCAGGCAAACAGGTGATCGCGGGCGGCAATAGCCAGGCGAGCGGTTTCCGTGGTGTTTTTCTCGTACTGGGGAATAGCGGCAATGAACTCGGCGAACCAGCTCAGCTTGTGCCAGGACGGCTTGGGATTGACCAGCAGTGGCGCATCCCGGCGGGACATCCACTTTATGCCCTTCATCACGGTCTGCCAGTTGTTCCAGACCTCTGCGTTGGAAGCAGAGAGCTGTCCACCGTTGGCGAAGGAGGTTTCCATCGCCGCATAGCGATGCTTCTCGTAAACCGTAACGTCAAGCCCGCGCTTGGCAAGGGTGTAGGCCGTGGTAATACCAGTGATACCACCGCCAATTACTGCGATTCGCTTCATTCCAATCTCCGTGAGCGCCAAGGGTTTCCTCCCTGCTCGAAATGGCAGAAAGCACCCCTTCCGTCACGGGACCTGAGAGATTCACGAGCCGTTTTAACGAAAACGGTCGTTTGCTCCTTCGGTGTGCCGACTGACGCGATTGTCGACAGCTCTTCGGAAAGTATTCATGCCAGCGGTCCTTTTGCCTGAGAGTTTCCGGGGCAGTTGCTCCTTCGGCGCTGATCGCAAGGGATTCAGTCTCTCCCGCAGACATGTCTGATTGGTAATAAAACCCAACCCACGGGCCTAAACATAGCAAATAACCCGGAGCCAGGAAACCAGCCTCTGCACAGCTTGGGCCGTATGGGTTAAGGTAAAAAGCATGAAACACGCCTTGAAGACCCGAAAACAGCTCCAGCAGCAACTGGAACAGGCCCACGACTACGAGCACTGGTGCGAGGCCGCTACCGCGCTCGATGACATGGACGGGCTGCTGGACTGGCGCGAGCAGGAAGAGACCGGGATGCTGCATGAAAGCCTGATGCGCAAGCACATGGGCCTCATGGACCATTGCCGGCAGAATGGCGACACGCGGCGACTGATCCGGATCCTTCAGGAGAGCCTCTACCGTCACCTGGGCGAATTATCCTATCCCGATCTTTACACCGTGGCGCGCAGCGGCACCAATCGGTTGGTGGGTGAATTCCTGGATGCCGTAGAAACGTCCATGGAATTCATTTGCGACCACCCTATTCCGGAAGTGACAACTGCCCGAAAACTGAAAATGTTTCGGGACGCCGAGCGGGTCTATGGCCGGCCGGCCCTGATGCTCAGCGGTGGCGCGGCCTTCGGCATTTACCACATCGGTGTTACCCGGGCGCTCTGGCGCCAGGACCTTCTTCCGGACGTTATGGCCGGCTCCAGCATGGGAGCGATCGTGGCCGGTGCCATCTGCACCCGCGACGAGAACGAATTAGCTGACTTTTTTAACCGACCCGAGCGCATCCACCTCAACGCCTTCCGCTGGCTTGGCGTCACGGAAGGCCTGAAGGCCGGCCATGCCATGGATCCGCGCCAACTGCAGGAGCATATTCAGCACAACCTGGGCAGCGTCAGTTTCAAGGAAGCCTATGAGCACAGTGGCCGAACACTGAATATCTCCGTCTCCCCCACCCGCACCCAGCAGAAGCCACGGCCACTCATCGAGCAGGCCTACGCCATGACCAGTCAGCAATACCTCGGGGACATCAACATCCATTTCCCGCCCAAGGCGTCCCTTTACCGAAAGGTCCTCTCCAACCCGACCCCTGAAGATCTCGAGATGTATATCAATCTCGGTGAACAGGCCACATGGCCACGGCTGGCCATGATCAAGGACCAGACCAGGATCAGCCGGGCATTCGATCGCTGTATCGCCAGGCTGGAGCAAGAGCTGGAGCAGGAGCAGGAAACCGCAGAGCAGACTGCAACGCCGCTCTAGAGACAGCACCGCCCTACCAATCAGTAAACCAACTAGATAACCCTGGGATCCCGAACTATTCTCATTCTATTGCATCATCGCTTCGCGAAACGTTTATCGCTAATCATGAGGATGCTGACCCGCAATGGATATTGGACAAGGAAGTCGATCGGCTACCGAGGACAGTGAAAACAGGTTTTACGAGCTGATCGAGAGTCTGCCCATGGTGGCTGTTCAGGGATACGACAGACACCGCCGGGTAATTTATTGGAACGAAGCAAGCGCGCGCATTTATGGCTATTCCCGGGATGAAGCGCTGGGAGAGCTATTGGAAGACCTGATCATTCCCGATCACATGCGCACCGGTGTGATCGAAGCGCACCGCAATTGGCTTGAGAAAAACATCAGCATTCCCTCCGACGAACTCGAATTGAAGCACAAAGAAGGGCACCTGGTCCCCGTCTACTCCAGCCATGTAATGATCAAACAGGACAGCGGCGAATGTGAGATGTTCTGCATCGACATCAGCCTGGAGGAGCAGAAACAAGCCAGAGACGAGCTTTACCGGCGCGCGAGTTTTGACGACCTGACCGGATTACCCAACCGGCATTTCATGGAAGCCGAGTTGTCGAGCCGACTGGATGAAGCAGATCGCCTGCATCAGGAAGTAGCGGTTGTTTTTATCGATCTGGACAATTTCAAAATCATCAACGATACCCGTGGCCATCATCATGGTGACAGCCTCCTGATAGCGGTGGCCGAAACTTTGAGGGCCGAACTTCGAGGCGGAGACCTGTTGAGCCGCTTTGGCGGGGACGAGTTTGTCTTGCTGATCTTCGATTTCGAAGGCCCTGAAGGTATTCACGAACTTGTTTGTCGGTTGATAGACGCTCTGGAACACAGAGTGCATCTGGAGGGCGATTGTTACCAGGTTACCGCCAGCTTCGGCGTGAGTCTTTTCCCGCATAATGGCACCACCGTGGCCGAGCTGATGGGCAATGCAGACGCGGCCATGTACCAGGCCAAAGAAACCGGCAAGAACGGCGTGTGTTTCTATACCCCCGACATCAACGACAGGCTGGTCCATTATCAAGAAATCACCAACCTGCTCAGAGACGCCTTGAATAACGATGGGCTGGAATTGTTTTTCCAGCCCCAGATCAGCCTGGCTGATCGAAAAAGCGACTCCTGCGAGGCACTTCTCCGCTGTTTTCACGGTCAATCCCGAGCAGTGTCGCCAGCTACTTTCATTCCAGTGGCTGAGAAGTCCGGTCTCATCAACCGGATTGGCGAATGGGTTATCGAAGCAGCCTGCAAGCAACTCGACGCATGGCAGGAAACCCCTCTGAAAAACCTGCGGGTTGATATCAACCTATCGGGACGACAGCTCACCAATCCACACCTTGCGAGCCATATTCTCGAAACGGTGGAACGTTACAATCTTCAGCCTCACCAGCTTGGGGTGGAGCTGACTGAAAACGAGGTTTTCGGCAGCGATGAAAACCAAACCAAACAGTTAGAAAAACTGAAACAGGCAGGCGTGCACATTTCGATCGATGACTTCGGTACCGGGCACTCCTCTCTCGTCTATCTCAGAAAACTCCCGGTTTGTGGAATCAAAATCGACAGGAGCTTTCTGCAACATGCGATGCAGGATAGCGCCGACATGGCCATCATGGAGGCAATGGTTACCGTTGGCCACAGCCTGGGCCTAAGCGTGCTGGTCGAAGGTGTTGAGACGGATGAACAGGCCCAATTGGTCACCGAACTGGGTTGTGATCTCGCTCAGGGTTTTCTCTATGCCAAGCCCATGCCGGCAAACAAAGTTGAAGAATTCCTGACCAGCTTCTGATCAGGAAAACACTACCCTTGTTCAAACTCCCGAACCAGCTCCTGCAGAAAATACAGCCCCGCCGAACTCAGGAAACAGCGCCCCGCACCCGCGCGAAACAGCAGATGGCGTTTTTCCAGGTAATCCAGCGCTTCCGGCACGCCCTTTTCAAAACGGGCTGCACGCAGAATTTCCTGATATTCCTCATCGCTAGCCAGGGAAGAGAGGTCTTGCTCATTCAACCCGGCATCGGGCCGGCCAAGGTATTCAAGATCCCGACCGCTGCGTGCGAAATAACGCCCGATCAGCAGCAGGATTACCTGCACCCGGAAGGCGTTCTCATCGTGCTCTTCGTTCTCCTCTTCGCTGCTTTCCTTGAGAAAGAAAAACGCGCCGGTTTCGTTGAACACCAGCTCACTGCCCAGGTGCTCATAGAAGGTCCGGAAATGGGACAGATGGTTATAAAGCAGGTTGTAGAGCGGATTGGCACGCAACTCGGAGCGGTTGCCGTCCCACACATCACGCACAATCACCCGGCCGGCCTGGAATTCCCGGTAGATTGCGGCGCTGTGGGCCGGGAGGATTTCTTCAAATTCAGACATTCTGTTGCTCCAGGCGACGCTTTCGGTAGACAAACTGTTCACTGTCGGATGACTGATCGAGGATTCGGAAGCGATTGGTAGTCACCACCTGCAAGCCCTCGGGGGGCGAGTTTACCAGCCGGTTCAACGCCGCCAGCAGGTCCGGGAAGCGATAGCCGGGGATAAACCCGTCCAGGCGCCCGTGAAGCTCACGTACCAGATCGGTTGTTGGCCGCAGCTCCAGGGTTTCCAGCCATTGATACAGCTGGTTGATGCGCTGGACATCAATCCGGGTATGGCGACCACTGCCATCCACTTGCTGCAGAACCGGCACTTCAGCCTTGCGTCGGAGGTCGTTCAGGCGCAGCTCCAGTTCGCTGAACAACAGCTGGTAGTAGCTGGACGATTCACCGAAGGCGTAGTGTTTCGGTCGTTGCTGGGCCCGAAGGCCGATCAGAAAACCGGTGCTGCGGGCAAAGTCTCCACCTTCCAGCCATTTTCGTTTCAGGCTGAGGGTCTCGGTTTCCCCCTTGAGTTCCTGCAGCTTGCCGTAGAAATGCTCCATGGCGTTGTACTGGACCATGCCCTGGCGCGTCTTGCGCAGGAAGTGCTCCACCTCCTGGGCCACCGCCTGAATGGGTTTGTACAGGGCGTTCAAACTAATGGAGGAACGGAACAACTGATCTGCCAGGCTGTGATCGCCGTGATTTTCCAGCAACCGCACCATCGCTTCCAGGGTTTCGAACAGGTTGCTGCCATCCGGCAGCCGCGTATCCGGGTTCAAAAACACCAGGGTCGGCTTGATGTGGCGCTCGTACAGGGTAACGATCTGCTCAAACAGGTTCTGGCGGAACTCAAGGAATTTCTGGGGCGCCCGGCTGGCGTCGCCGGAGAGATCCGCAAGCTGCGCACTGATGGTCTGCATGCGCAGGACATTCTGGCGCAGCAAACCGATGAGCTGGCTCACCCGCTCGTTCAGATCATCCCTCAGTTCGGTGTAGTCCGGATCGGCGTCGCTGAAAGAGCTGGTCTCGAGCCGATTGCGCACGTCCCGAAGGGTTACAAGATGGCCGCGAAGCCGAGCATCCGTCAGTTCCTGGTACAGCGACGCGTTGCAGGCACGCATCAGGTTGATCAGGGCATCCTGAAACACCAGGCGCCGCTCACCTTCGGCCTTGATGATGTCGATCACCAGGCCGCTGCGGAACAGATTGTCGGTATTCAGCGCAAAACGCACCCGATCCCGATCGGCGTTGCCAAGGGTGCGGGTATAGTCCATCACCTCGGCCACCAGATCGCTCTCACGGATATACCGGGCTTCGTTCCGGTCCATCCGTTCGATCATCCGGAACAGGATCTTCGGGTGCTCGAACAGCAGCCGGGTGGTCTCCAGGGTGCTGAACCGTTTACTCATCCACCTGCTCCATCAGGCTAGCCTGGGTCTGATCAGCCCAGTGGCTCATGGCCTCGCCGTTGGTAAAGCCCTCCGCTCCACCCCAGAACACCAGGGTACGTTGCGGGCTGTAAGGCTTCGCGGTGCGCATCTGCCCTACTTCCAGGTGTCGGCCGATCAGGTAAATCACTTCCGCGCTGGCGCTATGAGTGGCGGCAGAGAACAGGTTGAAGCCCTGCTTGCGTAACCGCTCCAGCAGCGAGGGCATCTGGCTGATGTCCACGCTGGCCAGCTCATCCAGCACCATGGGGAACGACAATTGAACGCCCGGGTACAACACCCGTTTCAGCAGCCGGTACACCAGTTCCAGATTGATCAGGGCCGTGGTGGAGGTGGACTGGCCCTTCTTGTCGAGGCTTGTGGCGTTTTCCTTCCGGGTTCTGTAGGAAATGCCGGTGATCACCTTGTCCATGGTCAGGCGCTTGCTGCCGCCCTCCCCGAAAAAGTCCGCCACGAACACCCGCAAACGGTCATAAAACGCGTCCGACTGCAGCTGGTTGCCATAGGGGTCGATGTTGTTCGCTTCTTCCACCAGATTGCGGAATTTCGGATCGGTATGAATATCCACGCGGATTTCCACCAGATCGTTGATGCGCACCCCTTCGAGCTCACGGTTCAGTTGCGCCTCGAAACGGGCAATGTGCTCGTGGTTGGATTTCAGGGCCTGCCGGTAGCTGGCCACGGTTTCATTGTGGATGCCCACCTGCTGCTCAAGCACATTCCAGCGCTCTGCCATGCCGGCAAACAGATCTGAGAGACCTTTGAACGTTTCCCGGATAGCCGATGACGCGGGGCTGTCTTTCTGCAATTCGCCTTCGGTGTCGTCGTGGATGCCCAGATACACGAACTGACGAAGGTGGTCGAGGATACTGCGACGGCGCTCCTCCAGGTCGTCCAGCTGGGTTTGAAGGTCATCAAACGCCGCCACAGACACCTGCTCAATGTCCAAAGGCTGTTCCGCTTCCACCGCTTTCAGATGCGGGAACCGGTGCTCTACCGTGCCAACACTCCGGCTGAGGCCCGCCAGTTCCCGTTCCCGCTCCTCGATCCGCTCTTTTTCAGCCCTGGCTTTGGCCGCCTTCTGCTGCACCGCATCCTGCTTTTCCTGCTCCAGCCGGGCCTGCTCTTCCAGTTTGGCCAGCTGTTCCTCTGCTGCCTGCTTTTCGTCGGTGGCGTCCCGAAGAGTGGTCGCGGCGGCCGGGAAACGCTGCAGCGTTTCCAGATCTTTCTCAATGGCACGGATTTCTTTCTCGGTGCGCTCGATCAACCGTGGCCGATCGTGTTCCTGGTTGGCAGTGTCCGCCAGCTCGGCCCGCTCCTTCTCCAGCCCATGAAGCTCACCTTCAATATGCCGGCGCTGCTCTGCAAAGTCGGTCTGCCGCGCTGGCTGGGCCTGATATTCGGTATCGAACCAGTCAAAGCCTTTATCGGTGGGTACAAACAGCCGGGCGAATGCCTCGATGGCCGCCTTACTGTCGGCGTCCAGGTCCTGGCCGGGGCTCGCCATCACCAACCGGGGGTCCACCGCCCGCAGCGGCGCGGCAGTGGCCTCGTCCAGCTGGTTCTGAAGCTGCCAATGTTGCTTGCTTTCCCGTTCCTTCAGGGATTCCAGCTTGCGCTCAAGCTCCTGCTTCTTTTTCTGGATCTGTTCCAGACGGATCTCGGCCTGGGCGGCACTTTTCAGGGCGGCCAGGTGCCCTTTCTTGCTATCGAGTTCCTCTTTCTGGATCTCCTCGATTTCCTGAAGCGTCATCTCGCCGTATTGGGAAACCAACAGATCGCCATCTTTCTGATTCTGCTCGGCCTGCTTGATACGCCGATCGGCCGAACGGATCTCGCCCTTCAGGCCACTGGCGTCCTGCTCCAGTTTTTTCAGAGCCTGGAGCACATGGCGCAGGGTCTCGTTCTGTTCATTGAACGCCTCTACTGCGGCTTTACGCCTGGCGCCAATATCCTGCAAGGCATGGGTGACGCCATCCCGGAAAGCCGCAAAATCGTGCTGGCTGCGAAGCAGGGTTTGGTAGGCCTGATAATCCCTTTGCAGCTTCTCGAACCGTGAACGCTCTTTTTCAATCTGATTAAGCTGGATTTGCTGTTGCTTCAGTTGATCGTGCCGGTTGAGAAACTCATCGATATTGAAATCGAAGGCATCGTCGGCAAACTTCTTGTCCGCCTCGATAATGCTGGCCACCGCGTTGGACATGGCCTGATCGTCTGCCTTCATTTCAAACAGCAACAGGATCAGCGTGCGCAGCGACTGCACCCGGCGCTCGTCGGACTCACCCAGGGGCAGCACCGAATAGCGTACGGCATCGGCGTTCATTAGCTCGCTGCTGTACAACATCTGTTTAAGCTTGGCCGGTTCATTGACCAGTCGGGTATCTTTGGAGAACTTTTTCAGCGCCTCGGACAAACGGCTGAACGACAGCTCCGGCACCGCCTGGCCGATTCCGTCCTCACCATCGCCATTCCAGAACAGCGGCCGTAGCTGGTCGTAACCAACCGGCACGAAAGCGCGGGCATAACTGAGCTGGCTGGCGCTGTCCCGGTACAAAATCTGGCAATGCACCCCCGCCGGGTTCTCCGCTTCCATGATCAGGAAGCTGAACTGACTGGGGAAATAATGCTGGTAGCTTTCCTCGTTAGAGTAGAAGCTGCCGGCACTGGCATTGCGGAACGCGAATTTCTTGCGACTGTTCTTGAAGTTGTTTTCCGGCAGCAGAAACAGACGCAGGGAATTCAGCAGACTGGACTTGCCCAGATTGCCCGGGCCCAGGATCAGGCCGTGGTTATCCACCGGAATTTCCACGTAACAGAAGCCGGCGGAATCCACCAACACCAGACGGCGAATACCAAAATTGAAATTGCCTGGGCTCCCCTGGGAGTCACTCATCCAGAATCATCTCCTGTTCCATAAATTTGCCGGTAGCTCGAAACGCCTCTGCCAGGGGTACAAAACCAAGCCCCTCTGCCAACGAAATCGCCCTTGTGAATCGTTCGGTGGTGTCCGGTAGTTTGCGGAACCGGCCCAGCCATGGCTGCCAGTCGGGCGGCTGAACAAAGGTGGCTTTGTCACCGAGCGAGGCTGCGATCGTCGAGAACATTTGCAGACCACCCGCATCATAATCGAATGCGCAGAATACTTCTTCATAGCCCTGCAACCAGTCGAGAATCGCGCGCCGGGTCACCCGGTTACCACTGCCCAATACCACATCGCAGTCCGCCAGATGCAAGGCCCAGCCAAGAGCCTCACCGGTAAACTTCAGCATCTGCTGATATTGGTAGAAGTTACGCTCGTTTTCTATTACCAGCACGGAGCCGGCGCGCTGAAAACCGATGTCAACAGAATCGCTCTTGATAACAACCACATCCGGACGGCTGGATGCCAATACCCCATGGTAAACCAGAAGAAAACTTACCTCAGTACCATGGCGATGAGAGTCACCTTTTCTAGCGGCGTCTACTCTGTTTAAGGGAGCCTCCGCGACGTTCTGCAGCTCCGCGAAAGCGGTTTCATCCCGGACCGTGACCAGCCATCGGTTGGACTGGACCTTTTCTGTGGCAAACATGTCCCGATGGCGCCGGCGAAACTGCTCCGGAAGCTTTTTCAGGAAGGCTTCATAATTAATCGGTTGGCCACGCAGGATTTTGTCGAGATAGTCGTTCAAGGGCGTACCACGGTTATTCTTGGATTTGCGTATGGGCTGGGAAGCAAAATAACTCATAAAGCGTTAATATGGATACCGTACTTGGCCCCTCACCACTCTTGGAGCAAAAAATATGCGCCTTCAGGATTTAATTGACGAGGCTAGCGCTCTTCCCGTCGACGAACGAGCGCTGGTTATAGAGTCATTATTGAAAAGCCTAAACCCAAACGAAGCCAGTATTGACGAAAAATGGGTAGAAGTTGCCAAGTGCCGCCTGGACGACCTGGATTCCGGCAGGGTGAATCCTGTGCCCGGCGATGAGGTTTTCAGAAAGATTCGGAGCAGGCTGCAGAAATAATGGATTATTCCTTTCACCCCGCAGCGGAAGCGGAATTGAATGATGCAATCGATTACTACGAATCAATTCAAACTGGCCTCGGAGTAGATCTCGCCGAGCAAGTCGAGCAAGCAGTAGCCAGAGCTGTCAAATTCCCCCAGGCCTGGAGCTTCATTCGAAAGCCTGTTCGTCGCTCACTCGTCAAACGATTTCCCTATGGCGTTCTTTACGTTGAAAAGAAGAACAGCATTTTCATTCTTGCTGTTATGAATCTTCATCGCGAGCCAGATTATTGGGAAAACAGGCAATAACCGAGGATTCCTCGGTAGTTACCGATAATTCCCGGAACACAGAAACAGCTGCACACCCATTGCACTTATCCTGGTGCCAAGAGGCATGTCCGTCACCAAGGCCGCCGACTGGAGTATTTTCAGCAGCTTGCCGCAACCATTGATGGCCATTCCCGCTTACCTGTTCGTAAGTACCTTCAAACCCATGCTTCCCTTCGGCCTTGGTTTGGCTGCGGGTGCTATGATCTGGATGGTGTTTGCCGAGCTTCTGCCGGATGCTAATAAAAAGCTGGAGCCGGCTTCAGTTGGTGTTGTGATTGTACTGGCCTTTCTGGGCATGATGGTTTTCCAGCTCGCCATCCACTGACCGCGGAAGTACTGGATAGCCAGTAAGCTATTGCGGCGAACGACACTTAATACGTTTTTGAACTATCGAAGGTAACTCTATGCAGAACCGGGATATTTCCGGGAACGCCACGCAAAACCCGATACTTGTCTCGTTCCATTCAGAGGCAAGCCAGTTAACCTGGCAGCCCCTCGGTGACCGCGTGATGGGCGGGCAGTCTAACGGCACCGTTGATCTTGCAGAGGGCGGCGTTGGCGTCTTTCACGGCACTGTGCGACTGGACAACGGCGGCGGATTTTCGTCTGTGAAAGCTGACCTGCCGGAACCTTTCGATGCAGCTGACTACACCGGTATCGAGCTTCTTGCTCGGGGCGACGGAAAAACCTACAAGATCGGCCTTCGCAACAGCACCAACCGGCGCAGCATTGTGTACCAGCATGCATTCACACCAGGTACAGAAGAATGGAGCCGCATCCGACTCCCCTTCAGTGATTTCATCCCTACCTGGCGCGGCAAAACATTGACCGATGAGGCAGCACTGAATCTTTCGCACCTGGCTTCGGTCAGCCTTTTTGTTTCCGGACGACAGGCTGGTGAATTTCAGCTGCGGATGCAGGATTGGAGGTTGATCCGATGACCAAACTCGCTCTGATAACCGGTGCCAGCGCCGGCATTGGCCGTGAAGCCTGCGCCCTCTTTGCCCGGAAAGGCTACAGGGTGATCGCCCTGTCCCGACAGCCAGCTGGTGTCGAGTCTGCCGATCTGGAGCTGGCGCTGGATCTAGAGTCCTTTGACCAGATCGAAGGGCTTGCGGGCGCTCTGGACACGGAAATTGCAGCAGCCGAGCGGGTGATTCTGGTCAACAACTCCGGTTACGGGCAATTCGGCGCGCTTCGCGATCTCTCCGAACCCATGTGGCAAAAGCAGTTCAGTACCCACGTATTCGGCCCCATCAAGCTGGCTGCTGTCTGCCTGGGGCTCTGCGAACAGCACGGTAAACCCTTGCGGGTCATCGCGGTTAGCTCCGTTCTCTCCATCGCGCCCCAGAAAATGAAAGGCGCCTACTGTGCCGCCAAATCCGCGATGAACACGGCCCATGAGAGTTTCTGGTTTGATGAACAGGGCAGCAACAGCCTGGAAAGTATCTCGCTGGTGCTCCCGGGCCCCGTGGTGACCCGGTTCAGAGAGCATGCCCTGGCCGCGTTGCAGCCCGTGCTTGGCCAGGCCAGCGCCGTGCACCGGGAAAAGTACAAGGCAATGGAAGCAGCGCTCGCGCCAGGCGCCAGAATCAAGCCCTTTACAGCCAGTGCGTCGGACGTCGCGAAAAAGATTGTCAGGGCAGCAGAGGCGACACGACCCAAGCCTCGATACCTGGTTACACCCCAGACCTACGCTGCCGAATTTATCACCCGGTTTATTCCCCGGTCGATCCAGAGAATCATCTTTAGGTAAGGCGGGCCTTCTTCACCCGCCGGGACCGGCTCAATTCATCCTTAACAAAAGCCCCGACGGCCTTGAGGATACCCAGGTCCGGATCAGCCTCTTCGCCATCCGCTAGCCGGAAAATCTGCTGGTAGTACCACGCCTGGCCGCCCAACACGTTAATGACTTTGATTGGCATCAGCGGACTCGCTGGTGAGAAAAACCCTCGTTGAGCAAGTTTGACGTAATCTTCGTAGCAAACCGTCTTATCGATGCGGCCATCAAGCAGATCTTTGGGCGTATCGGGATCCGTGCAGAGAGGCCGGCCAAGGCCAATCACGTCGGTTTCGCTACTGGCAATCGCCTCTTCCATCAACGTGCGCGTACGGAATCCACCGGTGACCATCAGCGGGCAATCGCACACCTCTCGAATCGTCTGGGCATAATCCAGGAAGTAAGCCTCCCGCTTGCGAGTGCTTTCCCGCATGGCCGGCCCCTCGCTCGCCGTGTCGGCATCACCACTGTACCCGAGCAGCCGCGGCTGTTCGTAGGTGCCGCCAGACACCTCCAGCAGATCAATACCCTCCTCATTGAGCCAGCGCACCACGTTCACAGACTCGTCGAGCGTAAAGCCGCCTTTGCGGAAATCGTCGGAATTCAGCTTTACCGCCACCGGAAACTCCGGCCCCACCGCAGCGCGCGTCGCCCGCACTACCTCGATCAGGAAACGGGCGCGATTTTCCAGCGACCCACCCCAGCAATCGGTGCGCTGGTTGGTAACCGGCGACAGAAAAGACGACAACAGATACCCATGAGCCCCGTGCACCTGAACACCGGTGAACCCCGCCTCTTTGGCGATCCGGGCCACATTGGCAAAACGCTGGATAAAGTCCAGAATCTCCGGCTCCGTGAGTGCCCGTGGGCGAGCGTAGTTGCCCATCAGCGATAGCTGCACCGCCGAAGGCCCCATTGGGCGTGTGGTCACGTAACGCGGCGACTGCCGACCGGCATGGGAAATCTGCATCCACAAATGGTTGCCCTTGCGGGTGCCCGCTTCGGCCCAGGCACGCAACTGCGCCATACCCTCCGGCTCGCCTTCGGCCGGCGCCGGATCAATCGCCACGTTACCCGGCCGCTCCAGCACACGGTGATCAATCATCACATTGCCGGTAATCAACAGCCCCGCTCCGCCCTCGGACCAGCGCCGATACAGGGTTTCATGGCGGTGGGTAGCGTGGAGCTGATCGTCTGCCAGCCCTTCGGTCATGGCGGCCTTGGCTAGTCGGTTCGGCAGAACTGCTCCGCATGGGAGCTTCAGGGATTGGGCAAGCGGTGATTCGGGCATGGCATCATCCTGATGGTTTGAGTTTTTTGTATTCTAAACCGCGATTTACTGCGTCAATAGCGCCGGCGAGATAGCCCGTAAACTCACGTGACCACTCACTGCCAATGCCGGTTAATCGGTCAGCCCATGCACCTGAGCTCGGCGACAAGGCAGGCATAGGGTGATCGCCAGAGGATCTCTGATCCCTGTCGGTGGCGGTGTGAATCTCTTTAGCCCAGTCCTTGATAAATTCTGATTCTGGATTCTCCGCTTGCGAACCAAACAGTCGCACGAACTGTGTGCGGCAAGCAGTAATAAGCTCTTCCTCAGAAACACGACTGCGCACGTCAGCAGGCACACCCAGGAAACCAAACAATGCCGCCTGCCCTCCCGGAGTAGAAGCATCATGGATCTCAACCATTGGCCCAACGGCACTTCGAGCCTCCCCGGACAACCCTTGATCTCGCCAGAAAGGCCGATCGAACACGGCAATGTATTTTGCGTGCGGAGCCATCCAGGTATCTGTCTCTCGCCACTGTCTTGCAAGCTCATTCGGCAAGGCGGGCGAAAACGTAAGCTGAGACTCAACTAATCGGGGCGGCATGGCCAACAGCACGTGTTCTGCAAAGTGGCTAAAGGTTTCTCCTCTCGCATTTTCGCTCACTAGCTCGACATGTGGTTCTGACATGCGCAGATGACGAACCGCCTGGCCCGTCAGAACTCGCGCTGAATCAATCCGCCGGTATAACGCATCAATCAACGAATACATGCCACCGGCGATGCGCATAGAAGGCGGAGAATTGACGTACCCACGTGTTCGCTCAGGCGGCTGATTCGATGAACGCTCCAGAAGCATGTCGCCGGTTTCAAATTGCTGGAAGGTCTCCAACTCGAGTTCATCTACCAGTCGCGCCATATCGGTCTGGAATGCGGGCCAGAACCAGGAGGGCCCGAGATCGAACCCCACAACGCCTGACGCATCCGGTTTACCATCAGAGTGGATCGTAGAAGCAATCCGCCCACCAAGAATCTCCCGGGCCTCAAGAACGACATAGTCTTTGATGCCCTTCTTCTCAAGTGAATAAGCGGCGTACAAACCCGCCAGGCCGGCGCCAACAATGGCGATGCGAGCGTTTTGCATGAATAAACTTCCTATGATGATCGTGATGCCTGGGTGAGTAGACTGATACGCGCCATCACTGCAAATTGTTTATTGGGATCAAAATTTCGTTTCGCCTCAAAAACCAGGGCATGAACGGTGCGTTATATCGCGCCCAGACTGGCTTGCCCTGAATAATGAATCCCTTTTTGTTGATCCATTCTTCCAACTTCGACTTGTTCTTTTGATAGCTCGATTTGCTCCAAAACCCGGAGTACTCGATGGCTGCCATCGTCCGCTCGGGCACTTGGCGTATGGTGATCCTCTCGTCCCTGGGTTTCGGAGTGGTCTGCATCGTAAAGGATCCCGGCATCATAAAACTGACCGCCCATTTCCCGTCGACCTGCGTCTGGCCTACCGGTGCTGTCATGTCGATTTCCTGGCCCTCAGCCACCTGACCAACGGGCGCGGTCATGGCGATTTTCTGCTGGGATTGGTTATTGCCGGAAATGTATTTAAACAAACGACCAAACGCTTCACTGCCCGCGTCTTCAAATTCCGTATCGACGACTGTCTCTGCAACAATATGCGGCTCGTAAAGACGTACTTCCGAGTTCTCCTCCTTCAGGAGGACTGTGTATTCCGCTTCTTCTGTCGCCATGGTGGTTGCCGATAGGAACACTGAGCAAAGGGAGATAACGAACGCTGCCTGCCGTTTAAGCATGATCTTTCCTTTAATGCTTGCCTTCCATCCCGAGGTCTACCCTCACGAGGGCTTCGTCACTCAAATTCAGGATATCGATGATCGAGCGGCCACAATGATCAGGGGCCTCTCGTAGCGTAAACAAGACAATTTTATTGGTGTTTGAATCCACAAAAATCTCGCTTTGTGATCTGCAAATTGAATTGCAAGATTGATCTGGCCTTAATGCCCATGGATTCAGCCAAGGTGCTTAACAGGAAATATCTCCAGTCATGGCGCTTTAGTCTGACGAACTAAGCCTGAATGTCACGCTCATTGGCCTACTCCCCTCATGGCTCTGATACTCAACCGGGCCGAAATAAGTGAAAGGAGCAGCTTTACCATTACGCAGCTTATTTTCTCGGACAAATAAGTGCACGGAGAGACCGAGCTTTTTGTGGTTGATCAATTCCCGTCCCCGCTTGCTCTCAGGCGTAGCCGAGTTTTGGCTCTGCCAGTGGAATGTGTGTTCATCAATCCAATGATCAACATAGCGGTGCTGAACGCCTTTGCCCTGTTTGTTTAAAGTCACAAGCAAAACGTGCGCATTGGCATCTTTCAGAAAAACGTGACCGCTTTGCCAATTTCCAGGATTAAACGTCGCTCCGAATAATTCCGGAATTTCCTCTCTCGGGATTTCCTGTCCGAGAGCCATTTCCAATGGATCTATAATCTCGCAAAAGCGTGCGAACGTTCGAAACTGCTCAATCAGTTCGGGAGTGACAATAATGTCTTCATACTCTGGGTTAGCAGCTTCGAGCCGATATTCCCCGACAGGAGACTTACGAACTGTACGAAGAAGGTATTGTGTGTCACCTGCCTCATCCAGCCGCTCAATTGCGAGAGTTTTACCTGTGATCGCTCCAGCTTGATTGGGATTGATCTGCTCAAGCAACAAATAATCACCGTCTTGAATCGGCTGCTTTCCGCCATTCATGGAGTTACCCGATGCTCGGGCGATAAAATGACGATTCGGCTCTATTCGCCCGTGCCCCAACCCGATGGACCTGTACTCCGGTTCTTCGGCGTTACTGCTCCTGAAATGGCCACAAGCGATCTTCAAGGATGGGAAGTAAGGCAGTTCCGTTCCAGAAGGAGTGATCGGGACAAAATTTTCACCAAATTGCTGCTCTTGTTTGGATGACTGTCGCGCTTCATAGGAAGCCAGCCGATAATCAATTAACTCCTGCACCATCTCCTCGAAAGGCGGTATCTGTTCACCTTCCAGAACAATGACAGGCTTAAACTGTTCGTTCTCGATCTCGAAAATAGCTGGAGACTTATTGGTCCAATGATCGACCGGGTTCTTCTTCCAGTAGTGCTGCCATTGCGCCGAAGAACCATCCACCTCCTTTACCGAAGTTGCGATTTCTTGATACAGCCTGGGACGGCGTTTCAATGTTTCCCAGGATGTCTGGGCCAGTTTGGAAAGCTTTGGTGGACTACGCCATCCACCTAACTGCTGGAAGGCGTCTAGCAAAATCATTTTGAATGATTTGCTCATAGCTGTTGTTTCAACTTCCAGCAAAAAGCTTTCGTAGCGGGACAAGAGTTCTGACTGAATCTCGGTGAGATCGTTCATGTCCCGAACCAATCCAAACCAGCCTCCGTGCATTTTGCGAGTTTTAGCGATACTCGCACCGAAGTGGTAGTACTCGGTAAGTGTTGGGCGACGGCCCAAGGTATCTTTTAATACTTGATAATCTTTTTCAGCGCCCTGATGATCAAGGCCTTTAAGGAAGTCGATCACCTCCAGGTCATAATTGATAAAGCATCCGTCTGGCAGGTCCAACTGATTCTTCTCAGCCTTCCTAGCAAACTCTGCTAACTGTCTGTGATTCATCGCCTGACCAATGAGCGCCTGAGGTTTATGCAGGAAACTCTGATGGTTACCAACGAAATCCAGAATCACAAGCTTGTCTTTGCCAGTGGCCGCGCTTTTCCGTAGGCCTCGACCGATCTGCTGGAGGAAAAGGATCTTGGATTCCGTTGGGCGCAAGAGCAGCACCGTATCAATAGCGGGCAGATCGACACCCTCGTTGAACAGGTCAACGGAAAAAATCACATCAAGCTGACCGTTCTCCAACTTCTCCAAGGCCTCGCCACGGGACATCTCTGATCCACCGTGGACGGCTGCAGACCTTACGCCCTTTTTAGAGAATTGGTCTGCCATGAAATCGGCATGAACCCGCGAAACACAAAACGCCAAAGTCCGGCTTTGCTTCTGCTCGCCCCATACCCTGTGGACGTGTTTGGCGCGCCCGTACGTAGCCAGTTTATTCGCGAGCAGATTTGGATCGAACTTTCCATTACGCCAGGGGATCTCGGTGTAATCGACAGTCTCGTCATAGATGCCGTAGTAGTGGAACGGCACCAGGAATTGTCCCTTAACACCCTCGAACAGCGGATACTCGAATACCAGGTTGTCATCGCATAACGACAAGATATCGGAGCGGTCCGTGCGATCAGGCGTCGCCGTTAATCCCAGCAGGAACTGGGGCGCGAAATAACTCAGAAGCCGATGGTAGACAGGCGCGGCGGCATGGTGGAACTCATCGACAACGATGTAATCGAAATGCCGTGGGTCGAATCGTTCCAGATGGGTTTCTTTACCGAGTGTCTGTACCGAAGCACAAAGGATATCCACCGTCCGATCGCGCTGCTTACCCATATAAAAACCAACGCGGCTATTCGGTTTGATCCGCAAATAGGTTTCTGCCGCCTGATAAAGAATTTCTTCGCGGTGGGCGACAAAAAGAATCCGACGCGCACCCACTTGAACGGCATCAAAGGCAGATAGCCAGGTTTTACCCAAACCTGTTGCTAGAACGACCAACCCCCTTCGATAGCCTTCTAAGCGGGTAAGATCCAAAGCCTCAAGCGCTTCCTGTTGCACTTCATTCGGTGTTGGAACTTCCTGTTTCTCATCACTACCTGGCTCCACTGACTGTTCTGGCGGCTTCCGCCGTTGCTCGTACTCATCAATCCAGTTGTCAGTGAGAGGCACGACATTGGGATGCTGAAACAGTTCATCGAACCTGCTGGCAGCCTCGAGGTACCCAGAGTCTGGCGGGAAATCCACCTGATAGTTCCATTCCAACCCGTCCTGAAGCGCTTGTCGGCTGATATTGCTGGAGCCGATAAATGCCTTGCCCCACATTTGCTGGTTCTCAACATAGCCAGCAAATAGATAAGCCTTTAAATGAAAGCTACTTCCCTGGCTTTGGTAAATACGGACCTGGGCTCCATGATCATGCAACAGGACAAGCTTTCTTAGCGCCTCCGTATCGGTGATATCCAGATAATCGCTCGTGAGAATGCGAATTCGCGCCGGATCAGATTCTCGCTGTAGGGCACCTACTAAATCAGGGAACAATAGATTCAAGCCAGTGGTTTTAACAAACGCTACGGCCATATCTATTCGATCAGCAGCTTTAATGGCTTGGCACAATTTCGGTAGAAAATGATGATCTTTGCCGCCGGTTGTTAACTTTTCCGGCGATGCAGGTGCCTTATTCAGAAGAATATTCAACCACTGGTCATCTCTATCGGGTCGTCGATCATCAGTTCGCCACATCCGACAGGCTTCCAATCCTGTTAGATCCTGGACCCACCGCTCGGCGATCGACTCGTCAGCATCAGTAAAGTGTCGGCCATTGTGGATGCGTTCTCCTGTACCGATTTTGAAGCTCATGTAGAAAACGCCATCGGGTTTCAGAGCATGCCATAACCGGCCGATAGCATCCGGTACTTCGACAAGCGGCAAATGCAGAAGGCTTGCGCAAGCCCATATACCGTCATACGTACTGGATTCATGAATATCCGAGAAATAGCGATGCTGAACCGATAAGCCGGTCTTTTCGCGAGCTAAGGAGGCGATGGCTTCTGAACCATCAAAGGCGGAAACACGATAGCCATTCTTATCGAAAAACAACGCATCCCGACCGGAGCCACAGCCGGCATCGAGGATATACCCACCTTCGGGGATTAGCGGCAGGAACTCCTGGTAAAGCTCTTCCATGCTGATTTCAAATGTTGATTCAACAAACGCATCGGCATTGTTGTTGTAATAGGCCAGCGTATCCTGCATCAAATGGTTCCCTTGCGACTAATTAGCCTGAGGTCTATCTGGACCAGGCTACCAGGCGGGCACGTTGTCGCCAACAAACTCCTCGGATCTACTTCCGAACTTTATTTCAATGAGCAGGACTGTTTTCTATTAACTAGCTTCAGGCCAAAACCGCGACAAACTCTCCAACGACTCTCAAGTCGTGAAGATCATCGTCTTCAATAACGATATCCCGATAACCATGAGCGCTAGTGACGGGCATTAAGATAACTTTTTCGTTAACGAGTTCATCGCCAGACATCGTTTTTTCACTGCGATACAGTTTAACGGTGAGGCAACTGCCGTTATCAGGGTCTTCAATAGCCCGATGTTGCACCAAGACTATCTTGCCATTTCGCGTTCCTCCTGGGTTCGCGTTAAAGAGGCACCAAGCGCCATTGGGTATGCGCTTATTCATAGATTCGCCAACAACCTGCGCAACAAACTGACCCGGCCTGGTGGCAAAATGTTCAGGAAGATTTACCCACTGAACCTCTTCGGCGGGCAACTGGAATTCACTAAATTCGCCAGCTGCTGCCTGAAGGTCATATAAAGGCACAAAACCGTCATAAGGGGTTGCTGATTCATAATCAACCACCTCATACGGAACTGGCTGGGCAGAAACTTCATCCGTCTGTTCAGTGATCTGGGTTTCGGCAAAGCTACGAAAATGCTCTCTGGTTTCTGCATCTGCAGAGTAGACGTAACATCCTTTCATACCCCGGGTCATCAGGGTGCGATAGGTGTTCTTGATGATCATGTCAGCATCCGCCAGGGCGCTCTCCCGATCCTCTTTCAGCCTTTTTTTGTATCCACGAACAGACCGATCCGATTTTGAGCGGGCGCCAGCGTTTGTAACCGCAACGCCATCCCGGATTACAAAATCATCTCCAATAATCACGCCTACGTAATCGAGTTCCAGCCCCTGGCAGGTATGGATACAGCCAATCTCACTTATCGAATCCTGAGCGATGAGCCATTTGGCGCCGTGCTTGTCCAGATTCCATCTTGCCCTGAAATCATGCTCAGGGAGTTCAATATCAAAACTGCCTGGATCCTTCTTGCTCTTCCAGTCCCAGCAATATCCGGCTACCAGTCGTGCCTTGTTAGCGCGGCGATTTCTCTGCTCAATAACGTTTCGCAGCTCATTCGGATCGTCAAAAACCCGAAAATCATAATCGATGCCATCCAGCGTTGTATTTGCGGTTTCCCTGACCTGAAGAACATGATCAACCCACGCCAGATAACCGTCAGAACCATTGCAGCGGAATTGGGAACTCAATTCGAGGACAGTTATCTCTGAACCCAATTGCTTCGCAAAATACTGAATCTCTTCCACTGTGCCGATATCCGAGAGCGTGACGCGCTGATCTTCATCAATAAAGAAGATCGAGGTTCGGGCGCTGGTTATCAGCTCTTTTATCTGGTTCTCCCCCAGGTTCCCGTAAAGGCCAGATTTTTCGTTTAACCTGTGGGCCTCATCAACGACCAGCAAATCAAAGAAGTTATTCTCGGTGTCTGTATAGCCCCCAGAACCGCGAAACAGGTTATCGATGTGGGTTTTGCGCATAGTACCTGTCAGGCGTGCCTTGAAAACTTCCCGGGGTGCGGCGTTCTTGCTAACAAACTGGGTCAGCATCTCCCTATTGGTTGCTTCAACGATAAGGTTAATTGCAACAACCGATTTACCCGTACCCGGTCCACCCTTCACAATGAACGTCTGTTTTGGATTTTCGCGCCCTTTTTCCGCTAGCTCCAGCGCGGTCTCGTAAACGAGTTTTTGCTCATCAAGTAGAATGAATTCCCTATTCCCACGAAGCATTGAGGCAAGGGCGTCAGCAAGCCCTTTTGACGGTTTGATTACACCATGTTCAATTCGATACATGATGTTGTCGCTGTCGCCATACCGGATATTTCGCCTGAGAAAATCCGACAACTTTTTCGCATCGCTTGAAATGTAAACCGGCGCTCTTTCGGTGTGCTCAGAATAGCGAGAATCGTTAATGGCAAGACCACTATCCATATTGTGCAGATAGGCGCAGGGCTGAAGGCCGATGCGTTCTTCCCTGACCGTTTCGTTATAGTCCTCAATCAGAGCTGAATATGACCAAGCCTGGTAGGAAGGATGGTTTACTTCGCGGATGGACCCGTTCAGGAACGTTCTGACAATTGCGTCTTTGTCCGTAACCTCTGCTTCGGACCACTGTTTCAGTTCAACGATTATTGCAGTGTCATTGCGTGCTGCATCTTTGCCCGTAAGGATAAAATCCACTCGGCGATTGGTTAGTGGAATCGTATATTCAATCGCAACACCGGCAGACGGTGGTATCCCCTGATCCAACAATGCGTTGAACATGCACTGGAGCGAATTCTTCCAGGAGGCAATTTCAGATTTCGGTGTCTTTCGTTTGAGCTTTCTCCAGACCTCTTCCTCGATAACCTTCTCGATCTGATTGAACCTCACGTGTTCAACAAATTCCGCCTTGGAAGCCGAATAAACGATCACAAATACCTCCTACAACTCGTTATATTTATTCGACCTACCTTTAGCTTTGGCAACAGGGTATTTAAGAGCGTTTGCCTCTATTTTCCGGGCGGATTCTTGAGCAATATCGACGCCCAAAGAATCTGCCAGGAGAACAAGATACAGCTGGATGTCAGCAATTTCGTCTTTGACTGCTGCCAAATGTTTTTCACTGAGGTTTTTCGAGTCGTCTTCGCTAAGCCACTGGAATTGCTCCGACAACTCACCTGCCTCACCACAGAGGGCCATGGTCAGGTTTTTCGGTGAGTGGAACTGCCGCCAATCTCGTTCTTCAGCAAATTGCTTTAATTTCAGGCGCAACTCTTCCAGCGAATCCATTTTGGCTAAACTCCCCTTTCTCATGAAAAACCATTTGCTTTCGATCTATTTGCACATTAACCAAACCCAAGTGCACCGGTCCACATAATCCACAATGAACATACTAGCTAAGCACTCAGCTCCTTCGAAGCCTGAATATCCACCGGCGGTACCCCCAAGTCCTGCCACTTCTCCGGATGGCAAGTAAACAGCAATATCTGATGCCGGCTGGCCGCATCAAACAGGATGCGTTTCATGTCTTCCAGGCGGTCGCTGTCACTGTGCACCAGGGTGTCGTCCAGTATCACCAGTGTTGGCCTGCCGGCTTCCCGCAGCAGATCGGCATAGGCCAGGCGGCTGATAAGGCCCATCTGTTCCCTGGCGCCAAAACTCAGTTCGGTAATCTGCCCCAGTTCGCTGCCCCGGCTGAAGGTGCCGGGCCGGAGCTGTTCGTCGACTTCCAGGGAGGCTTCGGGGAAAAGCACCGACAGGTAATGGTTGAGGTGCTTTTGCAGCGGTGCCTGCAGGCGGCGTGTGAGGGCCTGGCGTTTTTCTGTGAGCAGGTTCAGCAGCAGATCCAGGGCCTGGGCGCGGCGGTGCAATTCCTGATAGCGGCGATTGCACTGGTCGTACTCCGCCTCTTTCTCATTGAGCTGTTCTTCCAGCCCTTCGGCACCCCAGGCTTCAAGCCTGACTTTGATATCCCTGAGCTCACGCCCGCGGTTTTCCTGGGTCTGGCGTAGTTGATTGACCGCATTCTGGTAGCGTTCGATGTCTTGCTTGAGAAAGTCCGGTCGGGCTTCGCGGATTTCCCGTTCGCGGCGTTCGAGGCTGGCTTGCAGCTCGGCCTGTTGTTTTTCGAGGTTCGCCAGGTCGGTGGTGATTTGCTGAAGCTGCTGTTGCCGTTCCGGGCTCTTTTCTTCATCCGCCAGCCGCTGCCATTCGGTTTTAGCGTTGTCCCGCGCCTGCTTCAGTGCCGACCGCTTTGCCTGGTGCTCACGCTCATCGGATTCGGCCTTGTCCAGCGCGGTGCCGGCCTGAACGAAAGCGGCTTCTGCCTCCTCCAGGGCGGGTACGTTCTCTTTCTGGTCCGGTTCTGGCGTGGCCTGCAACTGGCTTTTGGCTTTCGCCAGTTCGCTTTCCGCCTCGCTCTGTTCGGAGACAAGTTGCTCAATGCCGGCCGGTGCCACGGATTTCAGCAAATCTTCGGCGTGCTTCTGGGCTCTTCCGGCACTTTCGAAGGCTGAAAGCCGGTCTTCGGCCTGTTCCACGGATGTCACGCCGAGGGTCTTCAGCTGTTCGGCGAAGCTGTCCTCAAGGGTTTTAAGCTTCCGGCGGGTGCTGGCAAGCTCTTCGCCGCCGGGGGTTATGCCCAGGGTACCCACGCCCGGGATAACCAGGGTGGATTCTTCCAGAAGCTGCTGCTCGCCCTGCCCGGTGAGTTGCTCGTTGTTCAGTGTTAATGATGCATTGGGCTCCAACTGCCAGCTCAATCGGGTGGCGATGGTTCGTGAACGGATGGTTTCTTCGTTCAGCTGGTTCGCGGTGGCTTTCAGGTTTTTGACCGCGGCGGAATCAATGCGGTTGTCTCTGGCCTGCTGCCTGGCCTGCTCCAGCTGCTGGTGGTATTCCTTTGCTTTGGCGAGGTTCTGGGTCAGCACTTGTTTTTGCTGTTCAAGCCGGCGGACATCCTGCTCCAGCCTTTGTCCCGTTTGCAGCAAGCCCGCCAGTTTGCGTTGCTTTTCCGCTTGCTCATAGGCGGTTCTGGCTTCGCTCAAACGGCCTGCAATCATCGGAGTTTGGGCTTCTGCGGTGGAGAGGTCTCGCTCCGCTCG
Source organism: Marinobacter flavimaris (assembly GCF_045057155.1). Lineage (NCBI taxonomy): Bacteria > Pseudomonadati > Pseudomonadota > Gammaproteobacteria > Pseudomonadales > Marinobacteraceae > Marinobacter > Marinobacter flavimaris. The sequence continues at coordinate 1,237,802 of NZ_CP171359.1, read as the reverse complement.
GTCCAGTTCGGCTTCTCGGCCTTCAAGCTGGCGGCTGAGCCCTTCCAGGTGTTCCTTATTTTGCTGCAACAGGCGGTGGTTTTGCTGCAGCTGACTGAGCGTGGCTTTCTCCTGGTTCTGTTGCTGCTCCAGGCGCTCAACCTGCTGATAGCGCACCCGGGCCTCCTCCAGCTGTCGCTGGGCGTCTTCCCATGGGCGCTCCGCCTCGGCCTGATCATAATCCTGGGTCAGTTTGCCAAGCCGGTCGACCTGTTCCTGGTATTTGTGCACCCGCTCCTTCAGCTCTTCAATTTCAAGTTCATATTGAGCGCGGTCTTTTTCCAGTTTCAGGTAATCGCCCCGGGGCTTGCCGGTTCCGGTAAGCAGGGTGTCCCGCTGGCTACGGACGGTCTCGATCAGGTCATCGCCGCCGGAACTGGCCACCTCTCCCACCATGGAATTCAGTGCAGACTTCAGATGATCGCCGGCATGCTCTATGGCCTGTTCGATGTCCTGCCCGGTGCCCTGCTCCACCCACAACAATCCCGGTATGCCCCAGTGTTCGGCTTTGCTGGCGCCCCGTTTCGGGTACTGGTAGCCCAGTAATTCAGCCAGTTTTTCTTCGGCGTCGTCTTCACTGTAGGTCTCGGTGCCGACAACCAGATCGCACCGTTTGCGCTGAAGAAAGCTTTTGGTGAGGCGCCAAACGCGACTGTCGTGCTCGAAATTCAGCTCAATGGTGGGCGCCGCGGCGGAGTCGCCCCACGGGCGCAGGTCGTCTACGGCCGTTGAACGGTAACGCTCGAAAAACGCGGCGCGGATGGCACGTACCAGGGTGCTTTTGCCGGACTCGTTGGGGCCGTGGATCAGGTTGAGGCCGGGTTGCAGGTTGTCCAGAACAAAGGGTTTGCGGAACTGGCGCAGCTGTTCAATGCGCATTCGCTGCAGCTTCATTGCCCCACCTCCTGTTCCCGCTCCCTGAGCAGCCCCGCCAGAATGGCCAGCGCATCCCGGGCGACATCATCCTGGGCCCCTTCCTGCCGCTCACGCAGGCTTTCAACCACCTCGCCCACGTAGCCATCCGCTTTCAGGGCCGAGATGTCTTCATCGGTGGGTGCAAGCTGAAGCCTGCTCCGCTCGCAACGAAGGCTGCGGAATCGCGCTTCGGCAACCGACAAGGCCTTCAAAAGGGTTTCTTCGCCGGCCAGGGTCACCGAGCCCTCAAGGCGCAGATCAACAACGGCGGATTCCGGCAAGGCGTTCAAACGCTCCAGCAGCTGCTCAAGATCGGAGTTGACGGCCAGGGTTTCCCGCCACTGGTGCCACTGATACCGCCCCGTTGGGAGTGAGGTTACTGTCGGGGTTGCCCCGGGTTCGGACACTTCAACGATCAGGGCATTCCCCGCTTCGTTGTTCCGGAACCGTTCCGGCTCGGGGGTTCCGCTGTACCAGGTGCGTTCATCGATCTGTTTGGTGCCGTGCCAGTCGCCCAGGGCCAGGTAATCGAGCCTGCTCGCTTCCGCCCGGCCTGGTGCAATCGGGTTGGTGGAATCAATCTCGTCCGGCAGCAGACCCTGGACGCTGCCGTGGGCCAGGCCGACTCTCAGAAAACCTTCAGGTGTTTCGTAGCCGCTGAATGGCTCAGTCAGATCGCCGTAGGTATGGCGCTGAGTCAGCGGCGCGCAGAGGATGCTGAGGCCCGGGTCTTCCAGATCAATCACGCCAGGTTGAAGCGCGAGATGGACGTTCTCCGGCACCGCACCCAGGCGTTGGGCTCGTGTCCATACGCTTTCTGCCAGGGCGGCATCGTGGTTGCCTGGCAGCATGACCCAGGGACCGGTAAACCCCTTGGTAGCGTTGAATACCCGCCGGATCGTGCGATCGGAGACCGTTTGTGCATCAAAGACGTCACCGGCCACCAATACCGCATCGCACTGATGTTCGTTGGCCAGCTGTGCAAGCGTTTCAATGGCCTCAAACCGGGCCTCGACCAGGGCTGCGCCGTCTTCGGTCTCGAAACGGGTAAAGGCCCGGCCCATCTGCCAGTCTGCCGTATGCAAAAACTTTGGCATTTTATCTACCTGAAAGATCTGGAAATTTTGGCGTTATTCTAGACTACCCGCGACAACTTTACAGAGGCGGTACGACAAAGAACGTCGTTCTGGAGGAGTCTGTTTGCCTGGGAAGCTACGCCGGGCTCAACTTGCAGGCTGCATACTTGAACTCCGGGATCTTTCCGAAGGGGTCCAGGGCCGGATTGGTGAGCACGTTCGCTGCCGCCTCGACAAAGGCGAAGGGAACAAACACCATGCCCTCCGGCATGGTCTGGTCGGACCGCGCCGTCAGGGTGATGGTGCCGCGCCGAGTGGCAATTAGAATGTCATTGCCCGGTGCTACGCCCAAGCGATCCAGCTCCGCTGGTGCCAGGTAGGCTGCCGCTTCCGGCTCCCGCTCATCCAACACCCGGCTGCGACGGGTCATGGCGCCGGTGTGCCAGTGCTCAAGCAATCGCCCGGTGGTGAGCACGATGGGATAAGCCTCATCCACCGGCTCGTCCGGTGGCAGCGGGCTGGCCGGTGAGAATCTGGCACGGCCTCCTGCGCGCGGGAAGGCATCGGAGAAGACAACATCCTGGCCCGGGGCGCCATCCGCGGGGCATGGATAGGTGACGGACCCTTCGCGCTCCAGGCGAGACCAGGAGATATGATCCAGTGAGTGCATGCCCTGCTTCATTTCTTCAAACACTTGCTCGGGGCCGGCATAGTTCCAGGCCAGCCCGAAACGCCGGGCGATTTCCTGAACAACCCACCAGTCAGGCTTTGCCTCCCCCGGCGGCGCCAGTGCGGCACGGCCCATTTGCACCTGGCGGTTGGTGTTGGTGACGGTGCCGGATTTTTCCGACCAGGCGGCGGCAGGCAGGATAACGTCGGCAAACTGGGCGGTCTCGGTGGCGAACAGGTCCTGTACCACCAGGTGCTCAAGGGCAGCGAGCGCGGCCCGGGCGTGGGTCAGGTCCGGGTCGGACATCGCGGGGTTTTCGCCGAGGATGTACATGCCCTTGATGGTGCCTGCCTTGATGGCGTCCATAATCTCCACCACGGTGAGTCCTGGCTTCGGGTCCAGTTCGGCGTTCCAGAGCTCTTCGAAGGCGGCGCGCAACTGGGCATCCCCCACCGGTTGGTAATCGGGCAGTACCATGGGGATCAAACCGGCATCGGAGGCGCCCTGCACGTTGTTCTGCCCCCTCAATGGGTGCAGGCCGGTACCGGGCCGGCCAGTGTGGCCGCATGTGAGCGCCAGGGAAATCAGGCATCGGGCGTTGTCGGTGCCGTGCACATGTTGGGAGATACCCATGCCCCAGAAAATCATCGCTTTATCAGCCTGGGCGTAGGCTCGGGCCACTTCACGAATGGTGTCGGGCTCAACGCCGCAGACCGGGCTCATCACCTCCGGTGTCATGCCCTCAACGCTGGCCGCCAGCGCCTCAAAGCCTTCGGTATGGGCGTCAATGTAGGCCTGGTCGAAGAGTCCTTCGCTGATAATCACATTGAGCATGGCGTTGAACAGTGACACGTCGCCACCCGGCGAGAAACGCAGGCTGCGCCAGGCATAGGCATCCAGCGCCTGGCCCCGAGGGTCGATAATGATCAGTTTGGTGCCGCTTCGTGCCGCCTGCTTGAAGTAGGTAGCAGCCACCGGGTGGTTCACGGCCGGGTTGCAGCCGGTGAGGATGACCACATCCGCCTCGAGTGCCTGCATAAAGGAAGCGGTCACCGCGCCAGAGCCCAGGCACTCCATCAATGCGGCCACGGAGCTGGCGTGGCAAAGCCGCGTGCAGTGATCAACGTGGTTCGAACCGAAACCCGTGCGCACCAGCTTCTGGAACAGCCAGGCTTCTTCGTTGGAACATTTGGCGCTGCCGAATCCGGCCAGTGCATCCGGTCCGTGCTGGGTTTTAAGTTGGGTTAAGCCCCCTGCCGCAAGATCCAGCGCCTCTTCCCAACTTGCCTCCCGGAAGTGCGTTAACGGATTGGCCGGATCAAAGTCCGGGTCGAGCCCCTTGGGGACGCCCTCCCGGCGAATCAGCGGCCGGGTGAGCCGCGCCGGGTGCGAGGGGTAATCGAAGCCAAAACGGCCTTTCACGCAGAGCCGGCCCTGGTTTGATGGGCCGTCTTTGCCTTCCACAAACAGGATGCGTCCTCGCTGCTCGCCTGTTTCTGATTCGGCAGGCGCAGGCTCGTCTTTCACGTGATAGGTCAACTGGCAGCCCACCCCGCAATAGGGGCAAACGGAGTCTACAGTGCGGTCGGCGGTGGCGGAGTCTCCGCGGCCCTGGGCATCGATCAGGGTGGCGGGCATGAGCGCGCCCGTCGGGCAGGCCTGCACGCATTCGCCACAGGCAACGCAGGTGCTGTCGCCCATGGGATCATCGAAATCAAACACTACCTTGGACTCTGCACCACGGTGCGCCAGGCCGATCACATCATTGCCCTGCACTTCGCGGCAGGCGCGCTCGCACAATCCGCAGGTGATGCAGGCGTCCAGATTCACGTTCATGGCAGAGTGAGTGGCGTCATGGCCTCGTGCGTGGGCCAGCGAATCCGATCGCGGCGCAACATGGTGAACCGTTGGCTCGTCACGCTCTGAACGAGCCGGCAGACGTTGGCGCACCGCGCCGGCATCAATGGCCAGTTGATCCGCCGTTTCCCACAGATGGCTTGAACGATCGGGGCTGCTCTCTCGCGCAGGTTGATCGGCCAGCAGCAATTCCAGAACACCTTTCCTGGCTTCCTGGGCTCTGGTGGAACCGGCACTTCGCACCACCATGCCGGGCTTGGCCTCGCGGATACAGCTTGCGGCGAGCACCCGCTCACCCTCCACTTCCACCATGCAGGCACGGCAATTGCCATCCGCTCGGTAACCCGGCGCGTCTTTGAAGCACAGGTGGGGGATGGTCTCGCCGGCGCGCTTGGCCACCTGCCAGAGGGTTTCGCCGTGGTAGGCCTGAACTTCCACGTCGTCCAGTGTCAGGGTAAAGCTTGTGCTGGAATGGCTCATGGCTGCCTCCCCTAACCCTTCGCGATCAGGTTGCTGCTGGCGAGTTCGCTGCGGAAGTCCCGCAGCAGGCTCAGAACCGGATTGGGTGCGGCCTGGCCGAGACCACAGATGGACGCATCCGCCATCACTCCGGCCAGCTGCTGGAGCGTCCGCTCATCCCAGGCATCCCGCTCCAGCAAGGTGAGCATTTTCTCGGTGCCCACGCGGCAGGGCGTGCACTGCCCGCAAGATTCGTCCGCGAAGAAGCCCAACAGGTTGGCAGCCGCAGCCTGCAAATCGTCCTGATTCGACAGAACGATCACGGCAGCAGAGCCAATGAAACAGCCGTGTTCCTGCAGGGTGTCGAAATCCAGCGGAATGTCGGCTTTGCTGGCCGGCAGTATGCCGCCGGAGGCCCCGCCGGGCAGGTAGGCCAGCAGGCGATGCCCTTCGGCCATGCCGCCACAGTATTCCTCGATCAATTCATGGAGGGTGATGCCAGCGGGTGCGACATGCACACCGGGCCGCGCGACCCGGCCGGATACCGAAAAGCTGCGCAGCCCCTTGCGACCATGCCGCCCCTGGCTGGCGAACCAGTCGGCGCCCTGGGCGTGGATGCGGGAAATCCAGTAAACGGTCTCGACGTTGTTAACCAGGGTGGGCTGGTTAAACAATCCCTTCTGGGCCACGAATGGCGGGCGATGGCGTGGCTTGCCGGGTTTGCCTTCCAGGGACTCGATCAAGGCGGATTCTTCGCCGCAGATGTACGCGCCTGCGCCCCGGCGCAGGATTACAAAACCGGGTTCTATGATGCCGGCAGCTTCCAGTTCGGCAACGGCGTCTTTCAGCACACCGAGGAGGCCGGGATATTCATCCCGCAGGTAGATGTAGAGGGCCTTCGCCTCAACCGCCCAGGCGCTAACCAGCGCGCCTTCCAGGAAGACGTGGGGTTCTCGTTCCAGGTAATAGCGATCTTTGAAGGTACCCGGCTCACCCTCGTCGGCATTGATCACCGCGTAGCGCGGCCCGGGTTCGGCCCGCACGGCCTGCCACTTGCGGTACGTGGGGAACCCGGCGCCGCCCAGGCCGCGCAGGCCAGCCTGCTGAAGTTCTTCCGCAAGCGACTCGACGGTAATCCGACCGTCGCGGCATTCCTTCAGCAACTGGTAACCACCTACCGAGCGATAATCCGCCAGCTTCTGCCAATGGATCTCGTCGGGTTGAACCTGCTTTTGTTCGACTGCCGCGCATACCGTCTGAACAGTGGCGTTGCCTGCATGATGTTGTCCCACGGCCACCACAGGTGCTGTATCGCAGCGGCCCATGCAGGGCGCATGGACCACACGCACCTGGCTCGGGTCAGCCCCATCAGCCAGTGCCTCGTGCAGTGCCCCTGCGCCCGCCAGTTGGCAGGAAAGCGAATCACACACCCGCAGGGTTATCTCAGGCGGCGGGGCTTGTTCATCGTGAATAACGTCAAAATGGGCGTAGAACGTAGCCGTTTCATAGACGGCGGCCATGGGCAGGTTCATGAATGCCGAAAGGGCCCGAAGGCGGGCCATGGAGAGGTAACCGTTAGCGTCCTGCAGTACATGCAGGTGCTCGATAAGGCGATCGCGGTCTCGCAATGACGAATCGACACGTTCGTCACCGATCAGGTCCCGCAGCTCCGACAGTACCGCCGGTTCCAGTTGACGGCCACGTAGAGCAGAGCGCCGGCGTTTGACCATCTTATCGTCTGTGCTCATTGTTGTTGACCAGGCGCCGAGGTATCAAAGACAGCCTTGTTAGCTGACTTGACTAGTTACTGATCATTGAAGCATATGAGACTGGGATTACGCCAGACGATGGCAAGCGGGATGAAGAGATCGAAAACTCGGCCTCGTATATCTTTATCCGCATTTTGACTAGAGTTAAAAGAGCAGTTGATACCCTCAGCCAAAGCGAACGGACTTGCCCCATGAAACCGGATGACCGAATAGCACTCTTCAGTCTTGATTGCGGCAGCGACTTTGCCTCGCAAGTGGCCGCCCACCTGGGCGTACCCCTGGGCAAACATGAGGAACGGGATTTCGAAGACGGCGAGCACAAGATCCGCACGCTGGAGACGGTTCGCAACCGGGATGTATTCGTGGTCCAGTCCCTCAACAGCAGCGATGGCCTCAGCACCAACGACAAGCTCGTGCGTCTGCTGTTTTTACTGGCCAGTCTTCGGGACGCTGGCGCCGGCCGAATCAATGTCGTGGCGCCCTACCTTTGTTACTCCCGCAAGGACAGGAGAACCAAGCCCCATGATCCTGTCACCACCCGCTATGTCGCCCAGCTCTTCGAGGCTGTGACGATCGACACCATGGTGACCGTGGACGTTCACAACCGCGCCGCTTTCGAAAATGCCTTTCGCTGCCCGACAGTGCATCTGAGCGCCAGAGAAGCGTTCATCGACTACCTCCTGCCGGAACTCGGGGACAGGGAAATCACCGTAGCGTCCCCGGATATAGGGGGCGTAAAGCGTGCGGAACTGTTCCGCGAGTCATTGGCGAATCGGCTGGAGCGCCCCGTCGGCAGCGCATTTATGGAGAAGCATCGCAGCCAGGGCGAAATGAGCGGTTCTGCCGTGGTTGGCGATATCCGCAACCGCACCGTGCTGATCCTGGACGACCTGATCGCAGGAGGAGGCACCATGCAGCGGGCTGCGGAAGCGTTCAAAGACCAGGGCGCGGAGGACGTGATCGCCATCGCCACGCACGCTGTGTTCACTCAGGGTACCGGGGAAAAACTGTCTTCGCCGGCATTGTCCCGGGTGATTCTCGGCAATACGGTCACTCCGTCACTGCCGTCCAAATCACTGAAGACCAAGGTTGAGCTGGTGGATATTACTGCCGGCATAGCCGATACCATCACTGCATTGCATGAAGGCAGGGATGTGACAGATCTGGAGTCCTGAATCCGGGTTTCTTGGGCGCCATCGCTTCAGCCGCCAGCACCTTTGCCGAAATCGGAGGCTATGTTCAGGTAATCCAGCGCTTTTTGCCGCCATGGCCCGCGCCTCTCGCGGAAATCGTCGTCCAGGTGCCAGATCGCCAGCTTGGCCCGTTCTGTGGCTCGGTCAGGCAGACATGCTCCGGCCGCAAATCACCATGGGCCTCAACGAGGATGCCGGCCTTTGCGCGATCCGCAAAGACCGCCGAGTGTTTTTCAATCAGTGTCATTTGCTGGTCACGGACCCGTTTGACCCTGTCCTCCGGAAGGGAGTAATCAATCAACTGTTGGTAGTGATCGTCGATGCCCTCCCGCAAGCGCTCCAGGTACTGGTTCCCCGAGAGCCGGACGCTTGCGGCATCCAGATAAAAACGGGCAAGCAAGTCGGCCGCCGCCGTGACGCGCTGGTATTCCACGGCTGAGGACTTGATCTGTTTTTCCAGCATCGCAGTCCCTGGCAGGCGATGCATGACCACCAGCCAGTCGACGGGAATGCCCTCCGTGCCCAACCTCAGCTCACCACCTGCCTCAATCACAGACTCTAGCAGAGTATGTGACCCGGGTGGATAATGACAAGGGCGGCCTGGTGTCGGCCTGGAGAATAAAGGTGGCACCGGATAACAAAGCGCTCTGGTGAAACCGCCCCTGTGGTGGTCTGATGGGTATTAAGTTGTTACGGTCGCTATCACACCGGTACTATTATGAACGCCATATAAATGCCATTATCAGGCCCTGTTTGCTGCCACCCGTTATCCAGATACCAGATAAAAGCACACTGCCGATGGACGAACAAACCCACCTGAGAACCCGCTCCTACCTGGTGGCCCGTCACCAGCATCCGGCCTGGAAGCTTCTGTCTGCCACCCGCGGGCCCCTGGTACTTAGTTGCCTGCAGGCACTGATGGAAACAAACCGGGAAGAAATCCTGTTCGAGGATGCCCAGCAAATGCTGACGGATATCCTGCGTGAACACGCCAACAGCGACGACCTGAAGCTGTCCCCCGACGACCCGGCAGCCGATGCCAGGAAAGAACTACGTTCCTGGATTCGCAAAGGGCTGATAGTGGAACGGGACGGCCGGCTGATGGCCACCGATGCCCTGCAAAAAGCCCTGGCCTTTGTTGAGGGCCTCGATGAAAAGATCATGACGTCCACCGCCTCTCGCCTCGCCACGGTACAGCGGGAAATTGAAAACCTGGAAACCCGTCTGAACCCGAATGCCCAAAGCCGTGCGGACCATATACGCCGCAAAATAAGAGACCTGGAGCACGAACTGGCCGACGTGGAAGCCGGTCGATTCAAGGTGCTGGAGGGAGCCGAAGCCGCAGAAGGCATCCGCGAAGTCTACAATCTTGCCACCAGTCTGCGAGCGGACTTTCGCCGGGTGGAGGACTCCTATCGGGACGCAGACCGTCAGTTACGCCAATCCATCGTCAGCGAACAGCATCACCGTGGCGAAATCGTTGACCGCTTGCTGGACGGCCACGACACCCTGCTGGAAACCGCCGAGGGCAAGGTATTCCACAACTTCAGTGAGCAACTTAGCCGTTCCATCGAGCTGGACAACATGAAACACCGGTTGCGTACCATCCTGAAGAATCCGGCAACCCGCCACGCCCTGTCCCGACAGCAACAGGATGAATTGCGCTGGCTCGTGATCCGGCTGATACAGGAGTCCGCTGCTGTCATCCGCGCCCGGGCCCGCAGCGAAAAAGACGTCAAAGGGTTCCTGAAAACCGGGCTGGCCGCCGAGAACCACAGAGTCGGCGAACTGCTCAATGGTATACTGAACACCGCACTTAACATCGACTGGTCCAGCCACAAGGTCCGCAAAGGCGACACGCCTCTGCCGCCAATTGCCGTGGCGGTTTCCAGCCTGCCGCTGGTTGAGCGGCTCAGATTCAAGTCCGCCACTGAAGAGCAGGCACAAGGCCTCGAGTTGACCGATCAGGGCGTCAACCTCGACGACGTCGACGAAGAGTTCTGGCGGGCATTTGACGGTCTTGACCGGGAAGCCCTGTACCAGGAAACCCTGGAACTGCTGAAAGTCACCGACCGCCCCATGAGCATCGGCGACCTGGCGGCTCACCTGCCGCCCACTCACGACCTGGAAACCATTGCCCTGTGGCTGGCCATGTCCCGTGAGGCGGAGGTGGAAATCACCGACGACCGGGAAGCCGTGGATATTACCGACAGCAACGGACACCGGCTGCGCTTCCACGTGCCGCAACTGGCGCTAACCCGACAAGACGCAGAAGCCATCGACTGGGAGCTGTAAACCCGCATGTCTGACTATTTTGACCGCCTGACAAGCCAGGCAGACGACCAACAAGGCCGGGACGAGCCGCAACAGACATCAGAGGCACTGGCCCATGTCGATCAGCAAACGCCTCTGACGGAGGCCAGCCACTACACGCCCGGCAATGTGAAAGCCACCGCCCAGGAGCTGCTGAAATACGGGTTGCTGGAAGCAGACCGTAAGCCCAACCTCTACCAGGTTGCCACCACCCAGACCGCTGCGATCAACCAGATCCTGGAACCGTTCGACCTGCGCCTGAAAGTGGACGACGTACGTGGACTGGCTTTCCTTGTCGTGTCAGACCGGCTCTTCAGCGAAGGCCAAGAAAACGACGACGAGTGGTCCCACCCCCTGGTGCGCCGCCAGCGTCTGACCATGGAACAGTCCCTGCTGGTGGCCATACTACGCCAGCACTTTATCGCCCACGAACAGGAAACCGGTCTCGGTGCCGGCGAAGCCACTGTGGAACTGGATGAGCTACTGCCCCAACTGCAGCTGTACCTGGGCGACACCGGCAGCGACACCCGCGACCAGAAACGCCTGCGCAGCCTGCTGGACAACCTCAAGAGCCACGGCATTGTCTCGGACATCGACGCCAACGACCAGGTGGTCGTTCGCCCTATCATCACCCACCTGGCGAACCCGGAAAATCTGCAGAACCTGCTCCACCATTTCCGACAAATGGCCGGCCAGTCCGCCCCGCAAGACGCTGACGGAGAGGATGTATGAGCCTGCCCCAGACCGACCTCTTTGCCGCTGACATCCTGCCGCCCACGGCCTATATCCTGACCCACCTGGACCTGTATAACTGGGGGCCCTTCGGTGGACGGCACTGCGCGGAGATCGACCCGAAAGGCACCGCCATTATCGGCCCCACCGGCAGCGGCAAGACCACGCTGGTGGACGCGTTGATGACCCTGTTGACTCACCAGCCCCGGTACAACCTGGCCTCCACTGGCGGCCATGAAAGCGACCGTGACCTGATTTCCTATATTCGGGGCGTATCCGGTGCCGGTAACAATACCGGCGACAACAGCCATATCGCACGCGCTGGTAAAACCGTAACAGCCGTGAGCGCCCGCTTCTCCAACGGTAACAACGCTATTCGCATCGGGGCGCTGTTCTGGATCGACGGCAGCAGCTCTGCCGCCAGCGACCTGAAACGCCTATGGCTGTTTTCAGAAAGGGATGACCAGAGTCTGGACAACTGGCTGGCCATTCACCACGAGGGTGGCGCCCGGGAGCTCAAGCAACACGCCGGGGATAACCCAGGCTTACAGGCCAACGACAGTAAGAAAGCCTACCTGGCCCAAGTACGGCGATTTTTTGAAGTGGGGGAAAATGCCTTCACTCTGCTCAACCGCGCCGCGGGCCTGAAGCAGCTCAACAGCATCGACGAAATCTTCCGGGAACTGGTGCTGGATGACCACTCGGCGTTCGACCGGGCGGCAGAGGTGGCCAGTGAGTTTGACGACCTGGCCGCGATCCACAGCGAACTGGAAACCGCCCGAAAACAACACCAGTCGCTGCTACCCATAGCGGAAACCTACGAAAAGCACCAGAGTGCCACCAGAGAGCTTGACCAGCAGCTGTTATTGAAAGACATCCTGCCGATCTGGTTCGCACAAACCGGCTACGAGCTGTGGAGCACCCGCAAACAGGACCTGGAACGCCAGCTTGATAAGGGCAGAGAAACCCTCGAGTCATTGAGCAGCAATGTTAAGCAACTCAACAGCAAAGCCGATACCCTGAAAGACATATACCTGCAGGCCGGTGGTGCCAGCATAGAGCAGCTAAAGGAGCAGATCTCCCAACAGAAGCGCTGGGTAGGAGAACGGGGCCGACACGCCAGGGACTACCAGACCCTGACCGGCAAGCTTGACCTGGACAGCACACTGAGCTCCGAAGCACTGGCCCGGAACCGCCAGCTCGGTGAGTCAAAGCTGGCCGAACTGTCCGAACTTGCGGACACTCAGGACGAATTCCTGCTCGACCTGCGTTTTCGTCACGGTAAGCTCAATGAAACCCTGACGGAAATCACCGAAGAAATCGACCGCATCAAGGCCCGGCCCGGGTCCAACATCGACGGACGTTACCAGGAATTCCGCAGCGAACTGGCCCAGGACCTGAACCTGGACGAAAGCATTCTGCCGTTCGTGGCAGAACTGGTGGAAGTCAAAGCCGAAGAACGTGACTGGCGTGGCGCCATTGAACGGGCTATCGGCGGGCACCGCCTGCGCCTGCTCGTGCCACCGGCCGCCATGCAATCGGCCCTGGACAGGGTCAACAGCCGTGACAACCGCCTTCATGTGCGACTGCTGGAAGCCCAGGCACCCCAGGCCACGGCACAGTTCATGAAGGATGGCTTCACCCGCAAGCTGAACTTCAAGGACCATCCTCACCGGGAAGCCCTGAAACAATTGTTGGCCGAAATCGACCGACACTGCGTGGACTCTCCCGAAACCCTGCGCCAGACACCCCATGGCATGACCCAACAGGGCCTGATGTCCGGCAAGAAGGGCTATTTTGAAAAACGGGACAACCAGCGGCTCGACAAGGGCTGGATGACCGGCTTCAACAACCGTGACCGTCTCTCCGCGCTCAACAACGAACTGAGCGAAACCCGTAAGAAAGCGGACGCTCTGGGGCGGCAACTCGAATCAGCCCGCCGTAATCTCAGGGACACAAATGATCAGATAAGGCTTTACGAACTCCTGGGCGAAACCGAGTTCAGCACCATCAACCTGCCCAGCGCACAACGTGAACTCGATGCCCTGCAAAGCCGGCTGGAAGCACTGACCGCTCCGGACTCGGATGTGGAAAAAGCACGGGGGGAATTTGAAGCGGTTCGCCAGCAACTAGAAGAAGGCCGACAACAGCTGTCGAACCAGGAAACCGCCCTCGCCCTGCTGAAAGAAAAGCGCAACCAGGCCACGGACCGCTGCACAGAACTGCTGGACCGGCTTGGCGATGGCCTCACAGACGACCAGCAAAGCCTGGCAACCAGACACTTCCGCACCCCGAAAGCGGACCAGTACGAACGACTGGAAGCCCTGGAGCGGGACCAGCGAGAGCAACTGGACAAAGTCATTGGGAAGCTGGGCAAACAGATCCAGAGTTTTGAACTCAGCCTGACCCAACTGATGGAAAAGGCGCTCACCATTGATACCGGGGCGCTGATTGAAACCGGCAGTAATATCCAGGACATTCCGGAATACCTGGAACGCCTGCGGGTACTGGAGGAAGAAGCCCTTCCCCAAAAGCTGGAGCGATTCCTCAGCTATCTGAACCAGTCGTCGGATCAGGGCGTGACCCAACTGCTGGCTCACATACAGAACCAGGTGGCCATCATTGAAGAACGTATCGCCGATCTGAACGCCACACTGCGGCGGGTCGACTTCCAGCCTGGCCGCTACCTGCGCCTGGAGCCCCGCCGGGTTACCCATGAATCCCTCCGCAGGTTGGAGCGCGCACAACGGCAGCTGCGGGCGGATGCCCTGAAAGGCGACCAGGGCGAAAGCCATTTCAAGGCTCTGCAAAACATGGTGGCCTTGCTGCGGGACGCGGCAGACAACAAGCGCACCGTGGGTGCCCGGGCTCTGCTGGACCCGCGCTACCGGCTGCAGTTCGAAGTTTCGGTGCTGGAACGCGAGTCCGGCTCGGTGATCGAGACTCGCACCGGCTCCCAGGGGGGCAGCGGCGGCGAAAAGGAAATCATCGCCAGCTACATTCTTACCGCCTCCCTGAGCTATGCGCTTTGTCCGGACGGCGCCACCCAGCCACTGTTCGGAACCATCGTGCTGGACGAGGCCTTCTCCAAGAGCTCCCACGCCGTAGCCGGCCGCATCATCTCGGCTCTCAACGAGTTTGGCCTGCACCCACTGTTCGTCACGCCCAACAAAGAGATGCGACTGCTACGGGCCCACACCAGCTCTGCCATCCTGGTTCACCGCAAGGACCTGCGGGCCACCCTTACCTCACTGAGCTGGGAAGAACTGGAGGCCCACGCGGAGAAAATGACCCGGAAAGCCCATGAAATCCCCGGCTGAACTGGCAAGCCGCCTGGCCCGCCAATGGCAGAACGCGGACCTGCGCGAACAGCGCCTGCTCCGGCCTCAGGGCTGGCCATTAACCCTCCCCATCGGCAAGCCCACGGGCGCGACGGTACGGGAGAAGGTCACACAGGTACGAGAACACCTGCGGCAATGGCGGGAGGTCACCACCGGGCAGGTCCAGTGGCAGCTGGTCCGCTTCAAGAGCACCAGCGAAGCCATCGACATTCCCACCCACTGGACACTGGACACTCCCAGCCAGTGGGTGCAGGCCGCAGGCAGCAGTGAAGTCAGGCGGGAATACGACACACTCAGCCGTCTCGCCTCTGTTCTGGACCCGCGATTTCACTCACTGATCATACGCCGGCGCAGCCTGGTCATGGATAAGCCGGAAAGCGACGTTATTCGCAGCGGCAAGGTTGCCCTTCAGCTCCAGCCAGGCTGCGCCGAAGGAAAACCCCTCAGGGCACTGTCTATTGCCGGCACCGACAGCAAGTTCTTCGAGCGCAACCGCCAGCTTGTAACGCTGATGCTGGACATTCTGTTCGACGGCCAGGCCAGCGAAACCGGGCTGGAAGCCTTTCTGGGCGCTGAAGACGACGGCCACCACTGGTTACTGGTCGCCGACCTTGATGGCTCGTTGTTGCCCTTCACGCAAATGCGGGTCCGGGCCCACGAACTCCAAAGCACGCCTTTACCTGGCGAACGGTTGATACTGGTTGAAAACGAACGCTGCCTTCACCAGTTGCCCAGGGTCTCCGGTACGGTCTCGGTACTTGGGTCGGGCCTGAACCTGTCCTGGCTCAACGCAACATGGCTGAAAGATCGGGCGACCGCCTATTGGGGCGACATCGATACCTGGGGGCTGACCATGCTGGCCAGCGCCCGGAAACACCTCCCGCTTCTCACACCACTGCTGATGGACAGGATTACCTTCGACACGTTCGCCGACGCAAGTGGTGTTGAAGAACCACAGCCTGCCCCCTCGATCACTCCGCCAGGATTGACCGGAAGCGAGGCTAAGCTTTACCAACGTCTGAGACAGGCAGACCGGGGCCGGCTGGAGCAAGAGTTTCTGCCGGTCTGTGTTGTTCATAGGGCCATTGGAGACTGGGTCGATCGCTCCGCAGAATAACATCAACAAAATAGTCCAACGCGCTCAAGATCTTGCGCAGTGCTCACATGTATCAGGTTTTAACGATTCTTCGGCGTTGAATTGCAAGCCAAAACTCTATCGGTGTACACTGCACGTGTACACAAAAGAAGGAGAAAGCATGCAGACCATTAATGTCCGGGAAACGCGGGAAAAGCTTTCCAATCTATTAGACGCGGTAGCCGCTGGAGAAGAGATTGTTATCCTTCGCCATGGTAAACCAGCAGCGCGGCTGACGGCAGCCTATCCGGAAACTATTCAGTTTCTGGATCGTTCAGGGCTAAGAGCTTCGCTACCGCCTTCTCGAGAAAGTTCTGCACAGACGGTGCGAGAGCTCAGAGACGAAGAGCGCTATTGATGTACTACTTCGACACCAGTGCCGTTCTACCCTACTACCGCCAAGAGCATGCTAGCGATAGCATTCAAGCCTTGCTTGAATTGCAGACCAAGCCAGTTCTGATCAGTCATTTAACAGAAGTGGAAGTTGCAAGTGCCTTGGCCCGTTGGGTTCGCATGGGGGAGCTTAGTGAGCCCCAGGCAAATCGCATCGAAAGTGCCTTCCATGATGATGTCAGCCACGGCCGCTTCACCCTCTGCTCTATTGAATCAGACCATTACCGTCGAGCCGGGCATTGGATCGGGACACGAAAGACAAGTCTGAGGACATTGGATGCACTCCACCTGGCCTGCGCGGAGTCTAATCAGGCTTGTTTGATCAGTGAGGACGAAGCGTTGCTGAACGCGGCCGTTTTTTTTGGCATAGACGCGCGCCTTGCCTCAAATGGCAGCTGAGCACTATGGGCAGGAAGCTGAGTCTACTTAAGCTGCTGTAACAACACGGAAATAAATTGGAGGCGCGGGTCGGAATCGAACCGGCGTACACGGAGTTGCAGGACGAACTTTATGAATCAATTTTCTGCAATAAATACAGAAACTTACCGACTCTTTCTCATAAACTCTGCACTCTCAGTTGCGCATCATAAAGTCATTTACAATCAATCAGTTATATTTATATTTTTTGGGTGATTTTCACACCATTAAATTGTTCACCTTAAGAAATGCTCGCAGCTTTCTCTTTCCGATATCCCTGCCTCACCAACTGTCGGACAACCATTGCACAACTCGAAAATCGACCTCGTCCTATCTGGGTGTCAACGATGTGATGTTTTGCCAAAGCTCACGTGGATTTGATACTCGGTCACTCGCACACTGCATTGGCCAAAGTTCATTCAGCGTTGAACGAATGGGCATCTTCAACGTTCGGCGCTGTCGATCTGAGAGCTGAAACAAGAGCGAGGAAAGCTCACATACAGGAGGGATAAAGCGTGGTTCGCACCCGATAAATATCGTTACAGAATAATTCTCACTTTTTACAAAGGGTTGGCGGTTGATCTGCTCTAATTCAAGAACAGAAAAACAAACGCTTTGTTGGGATAGCAAAGAAACTGGCACTGGAGCTTTTATGCCGAAATTAAAGTATTCAACCAAATTGATGCCATTCGTCATGGCACCCCTTCTCGCAGCCTGTGGCGGAGGAAATTCAAGTACAGCAACAAATGAGCCGACTCCGGATCCTGTCACAATTTCAGGCCAAGTCATGGATGGCTATCTTCAGGATGCCAGGGTTTTCCTCGATTTGAATAACAATGGACTGCATGACGAATCAGAACCCGAGACTCGATCAGGGGCGAATGGGGAATTCAGCCTCTCAACGGCAGAAACCATTCCAGACGACGCCACTGTGATCGCAGAGGCTGTTGCCGGTGTCACCATTGATCGGGATGACGATCAGACGATTCCTCTCGGTTACACTTTGCGATCGCCACTGATCAAGACTACGGGTGGGGTTTCAGCTGCAAATGCGGGCAATGCCCAGGACTTAGATTCCTACACCTCAATCGTTTCTCCTCTAACCAGTCTGATTAGTTGGGAAATGATCGCCAATGGCAGAACTTTCGAGGCCGCTGCTGATCAGGTAGCTGCAGATCTTGGGCTCAGCATCTCGCCAGAAGAGAATTACATCAAGCTGAAAAAAAGCAATGATCCTGAAATCGCAGCCAATGCCGAGCGCGCTCATCGCATTTCCCAGGTGCTAGCACGCATTCAGGCAAAGCAAGAGTCGCAATTCTCTGGATTTAATTTTACCGTTGACGGAGCGAACAAACTTTCTTTCCTCAATACGCTTTCCGAAAACATACAGGCCGTTGTTTCGTCGGTAGTCGCTGATGTAAACCTTTCGCTTCAATCGGAAGATCCTTTCGACCCCGATTCTTTAGCTGACCAATCAGGGAGTCAGCTGGTCACCACCATCGTTGCTGGTCCCGACACCTCATCGAATATATATAGCGGTGAGGTCACTTATGTCGGCTTCGTTGAGGGCGCCACAGTTTTTATCGATCGCAATTTGAACGGTGAACGTGATCCAGGTGAGCAATTCACGGTAACAGATGAGAATGGCAAATTCGCCTTTACCACTGGCACTGGCCTGGAGGGAACAGAGATCGTTGCCAAAATCACTCCGGAGACCAGCTCTGATTCGACCGGAGCAATTATACCCGGTGAATTCACCCTCTATAACCCGATCGGGCTGTATTTCGATTATGAGAAGTTCGAGTTTGGCGTTGGAATGCTCGTCAATACCCAGCTTAGCCCGGCGCTGAACCTTGTACCCCGCAATCCGGATCAGGAAGCTTCCGAATCCCTGTTTGCCGAGGCTATTGGCACGGACCGTGAATCTCTTCTCTTTTACGCACAGCAAGCCCTTAGCCCCAATTCGGGAATTGCAGCCGAAGGTTTGAAAGTCAGTCGAATCAATGCAGAAATTGCCGAGCTTCTTGTTCGGCTTGATGATCTCTACGGTGAAATCGACCTTGCAGCCAATAACCTGACGGACAACCAGTACAGACTCACTCTTCGCTCTTATGTCACAGGAAACCTGCCGGAAATTGTATCGTTGATCGAGAATTCATCGGTTGACCAGGTTGTGCCGGGTGCGGTCCTTGATTCGTTGAACTTAGATCTGAAAATTCCTGGGCTCTACGAACTGATTAATCCAGAAGATCCAGTAAATGAAGATCCCGGAAGCGAAGAACCCGGCAACGAAATCCCGGGCAACGATGTGGTTCGTCCAGACTACACCCCGAGGCTTCGCTTTGTTTCATTAACCACCGATTACACCCAATCGTGCGTGGTCTCCGGCGAGCGTGTCGACATTCATGATGCCGATATGAATCTCGTCGAAACCCGAACAACAGATAGCTCCGGAAGCATTGATTTAAGCGATATTCCGCAAAGCCATTATGTGACGGTATATGGATCATCCATCGGTTATGGCGACGTACCAGTAACCCATAGCTACAGCTATGAAAGGAGCTTTATTGATGCACCGTATACCCTTCAGTTACCGGCTGAACGCTTATACGAAGGCTCTTTGACAAACTGCGAGCCGATGCGGATGGAGGCTCCTGATGACCCTAACGACTTCGAATTCAATATCAGTGTTTCCAACGGTGGAAGCTTTACGTCCATCGCAGGTTCAGTCTCCGGTAGAGGATACGTGCCCTATTCAGAGGCACCGGCAGATGGGATCTTTCTGGAATCAACGACTCTGGACAGCAGTGCAACCATCTTGCTCGTCGGAAACCAGGTTGCCGACGGCGAGCTTAACAGTCAGCCAACCTTCTACTCTTATCTGGAGGATGTGGATATCACCAGCGGCCTGGTGCAGGCAACGATTGCAAGCCCTGTTGAAAGTATAAGCAAACCCATCGAGCCCACCCTTACTCAGATTGCGTCTATGTTGAAGCCGTTGGATTCCGACTCGTTTCTAAGCTCTGTTACCATGATTACTGGCAGGGACGAGGCCAGCACCAGGATCTCCGTACCCACGGTCGTTCAGGGTCAGGGCTTGCTCCAGATCAGTCGCAGTTACCGAGAGAGTTCATACCCAAGCACTTGGGGCAATACGATTTTTGAGCCTCTGCAGAACGATGGAAGAGCGCTTTCTGCCAGCGCCTACGCGGATCTTCAACCCTTTTCGATGGTGGACACAGACGCGGATACCAATTCCATAAGTTACACGTTGGGAGATGTCCCGTTCGATGCCTTCGCCCTTCAACTGTACAGATCTGACGATGTTTACCTGACAGCTGATCTCTCTATCGACAACCGCAGTGTTGAGCGGTTTGATCGAACAGTTCTCACAAGCAACATGAGCGGCAGAATCAATTTCCCGGACATCGTTACAGACGATGTATATTTGGGAACGAGCAAGTATCTGACCGTTTTTGCGGCCGAGAACGCCAACAGTCTCCCCTACCCACTGACTGGGCAATACGTGATAACGGCGGGCGTGATGCCTGGGCTCTTATACGACCTGGACTACATAAAACAGCCGGAATACGAAGGATATGCTGACTACAATGAGCGAAATCAAGCCTATATAGAACGTCGATATATTGAGTCAACTTTCCAAAAAGTACATGGTTACAACGACCCTTTGGTCTTTAACCCTCAATAGTCAAGAATAGAGAGCCAGCCCTAAGAGCTGGCTCTCTCATTTCAGGTAACTAAAAGCCCAAAATCCTCGCCTCCTTGCAGAAAAAAACGCGAAGTTACGCACCTTTACATTTCACAAGCGGAAATTTGTGTAGCCTCTATAGACGGTAAATACTGCCACTAGACATTCGCTCAAGCGTCATGTGAGAAACGCCCAATACTCACGCAGACAAGAGCAAAGACAAACAACATTCTGGCATGGTCAAAGCGCTTTCAGAGGAACTACAACGCACATGGAAAAAGCCAGTACGAAAAGAATCTGCAGTACGCTTCAATTTTTGTCAGCAGGCTCCCTGGCACTTCTTCTTATTGGCTGCGGAGGTGGAGGCTCCGGCGGGGATACGAGTAGCACTGGGGAGAAACAGTCAATCCAACCTCCAACGCTTGAAAACACCTACTACACGGTCGACGAAGGTGTTCAAACACCACTGGCAGGAAACCTTCATGGCGCAGAGATCGAAAGTTACGCTTTGGAAGAAGATATCAACCTGACCTTGTCCGCCTCGCCAGATGATACTGGCCTTATTCTTTCAGCTCCGTTCGTGAATGCGCCGCGGCTTGTAAACCTGCTTGTTACCTTCAACACCGATGGCGCCACTTACGAGCGATCCTTGGCGATCCAGATACGAAACACTTCAGCCCGGGAGCTTGAGGAAAAAACCCGACTCATCATGAACGATGCGTCTTCCCTGTTAAGCCTTGGGCAGGACCTGGCGCTTTATCATTTTTCCGTCGATACCGCGTATCTATATGGCTTGATCCCTCACTCAGAAAAACTGCGGCTGCTTGATGAATTCTCGCCGGAGAGCTCGCCTGTTTACTCACAACTTCAAACCCAACTCGATGAACTCAGCACTGCATTCTCAGAATACGAAAAAGGCGTTGTTGCTGACTCAGAGCTAAAACAGCAGATTGATGTCATTGATGCTCTGGCAGAAGCCCATGGCGAGTACGGCGTTCAACAGCTGATCGACGTGTCCGATTTCAGCGAGGCAGTAGTACCGGCGCTAACCTACGGCACTTTTCAGTTTTCTGAGGACGCCGGCTTCTTTTCCCGATTCGTAGGGAACAACGATTACGGCAGTTGGCAGGATGGCAAGTTCAGTCTGAACGAATCTTACGCCCCAATTGCCAGCCTCATTCGAACCAACCTGTCACAGGATATTCGCTGCGATGCTTTTTAATAGACACTCTTTTGCTCTCGTTGCGCTCTCCCTAACGTTTGTTGCCAGTGCCGACGAAGCGCCTCGCAAACTGCCACAAAACAGTCCGGCCGAGCCGAAAGAAGAAAGCGTTTCTCTGGTTGTGCGCTACGGGACAGACCAAGTTTCCGCTCAAAGCGTCGAGTCCCCTCGTCAACGCGTTGAAGTAGTCTCTATACCTGAGAGCGACGCAGAGGCCTATGCTGCCTTTCTTAAGCAGAATCCTGGCGTTCTTTCAGTTGAACCGAACTACCCCGTTTCAAATCCAAGGATGCCCTCGCCACCCATAACCATGCCCCCCGGCGTTACTAGCGCGCAGTCCCTTACGAACGCGCCAAATGATCCAGCCTTTATCGATCAATATGCGTGGCAGCCCCCTACTCAGCGGTATCCTGGTGTGCATGACATTCTTGAGGCCGCAAAGAAATCACCACAGAAACGCAAAGTCAGAATCGGAGTAACAGACTCTGGTTTCCATCAAGTGTCTGATCTCGTCTTCACCGGAGGCTACAATTTCTCAACAATTGATGGACCCGGTTTGGATTTCTACACGCCACAAATAGATCCCTCCTGCACTGATAGCCATGGTACCGCCGTTGCGGGAATTATTGCCGCAACCACCAATAACTTCGAAGGCGTTGCGGGCATTATTGACGCAGAGCTCTATGCGGCCCGCGTGATGAGCTGTGGGACCGGCTTATTGAATGATCTTGCAACGGGTATCTATTGGCTCTCCGGCCAGGCGACAGGATCGGCGCCTACCTTGTCTTCGCCGGTAGACATCATCAATGTGTCAATGGGCGCACCCGCACCGAGTTGCCCAAGCTATCTTCAGGATGCCATTGATTATGCGGCATCTAAAGGAGTTCTTATTGTCGCCGCCGCTGGCAACGAAAGTCTGGATGTCAGTAATTACACGCCGGCTAACTGTGACAAGGTGATCACCGTAGGTTCAGTTGGCCGCAGCGGTACCCCTTCAGACTTCTCCAATTACGGCGACGGTATCGATGTCGCTGCGCTTGGTGAACTGGTTCGCACGCTGAACGGCGACGGTAAGGAAAGCTATTGGTTCGGTACTTCATTTGCAGCGCCGAACGTGGCTGGTGTTGCGGGGATTCTTAAACAACAAGCTCCGGGCCTGTCTTCAGAGCAAACAGTGGTGCGCATCAAAGAGTCTGTTCGCTATCCTGAGATTTTCGATACCGGAACGTTCTGGGGGGGCATTCTAGATGCTAATAATCTGGTGACCAGATTTCAGGCTGAACTTGAAGAGGCCCATCCAGAGTTCAAACCCGCTTTGGCTGCTCAAGAGCGTTGTCATCGTACTGCCTACCAAAACACTTCCCCAGCTCCATTAGACTTTGCGACACTTTATGAGCTTACAGCGGATGGAACTTTGCTCCACGCTGCCGATGAATTTTTTACAGTTTTCCAGCGAGAGAACGGACAAAGCATTGAAGATGCACAACTGATTGCATCAACCCGGGAATCAACCTTTCTGGTAGAGCAAGTCGATTCCGATAACATTTACGTTTTTGACGTCTGCCAACAAAATGGATCTGCCTGCAAGTATGGAAAATCCATAGTGCTTGGTATTGAAGAGTCTGGGATGAGCAATTCGGCCTGTAAGAAATAATGGAATATTTTGAGACTTCATTATGAGCTTCCTGAACGCTTTACGTCTTTCCTCGGCAGGTGCCGCGCTCATATGGGCCCTCACGCCGATGGCTCTGGTCTATTTTATCGTTGATTTTATCAACACTTATTTTCTAGGAACGATCAAGTCGATACTGTGGTTGTTCATGTTGTTGTTCGGCGCTTTCGTGGCAGGAGTAATCTCGAACAAAATCCTGGATCGCTGGATGAAACAGACAGCTCTGGTCACCCTGCTGATTGGTTGGTTTTTTTCCGCATTTCTCATTTATTCTGCAGTTGATCTTACCTTGTATGCTATTGACCACGATCAACTGAGCTCAAACTACATTATCTTCAAACTGTCTGTTTTTGTTCTCTTCTCTCTTCTGAGCATTTTCATGTCAGGACAGGTCCAAATGTTCCAGCCTTCGGGCGACGGCATGTTAAGCCTGTTCGTGGCGTGCATTCCCGCACTTTTCTTTTTCACACTTTCCCTGTATCGGATCATCGAAACCTGCTTCACCGGGATCTGTGCGCCGTTTCAACTCGATATGGTGAATATTCATTACGCCTCGACCGCAATAATGGCACTATCTCTGGCGTTATTCCTGTTTCTAGCAAACGGCTATTGGGAAGATAAAACACTGTACCTTGGAGAGCTGACCTCTTTGGCACTGCTGATCGCCTTCGTCACCATTAGCCCTGAGTTCGCAAAGGCCGACAGGATTCTGGTAGCCCTTTGTGGCACGTTATTTTTTTTCATCTTTATGTTTCTATCGCTGAGTCCGCTTTGCGAACAAAAAGGGCTCGGGATGAGAGACATCAGAACTCGATACGTGCCTTTGGTAAAGAAAATTCGACGATCACTGACCAACAATTCCCGAAAGCTCAAAATCGCATTATCTCTCACAATCATTGCGGGAGTGCTTAGCACTGCTGCCCTGACGTTGCCGCCTTATTTTCTAGTTGATAGAACCATTAGCAGCGCTGAAATTCGTGACAAAATTAATAAACAACTGCCAAAATCAAAATCTGGCATCACTATCCAGTCAATTGAAGCCTTTAATTTACTACCTAATGGTCGCGCGGAAATGGATTTTCTGGTCGAAGCGGAAAGATACGGAGACAGATTTCCCATAGCAATCTCCGCATCTGTCGCAGTAAAAAGCGATCTCGAGGCCCGGATCATCTATATTAGTGGATTAAAATTTGAACGTTTCGAATCAGGTTACCGTGGCAGATCTACTATTGGACACGTTTTTGAAGCGGTCACAATGAGCCTGGAAGACCAAACCAAGCGTATAATTGGACAAAATATCTCCAGAACGGTATACGATTTCCAAGACAACCTATACGAGCGCTTTCTATCCCGGTTTATCAGGCAAATCGACGTTGGTGACGGCATCATTACAATAAGATTCCAAAAACGCTGAGCCAAGCGTTTCGTCACCTGCGATGGGTGATTACTGCTCCTTGTCTGCCCTCACTGTTTTATCAATGAATCGCGCCATCTTAATTGCTGTTGCAACCGATTCTTTAATGTCCTCGTTTGAAATAGGTCCGGAAGCCTGACCTTTAGCCGTTATCCGAGCCGCTAAAATCCGTGTTGCCGCATCCAGGAGGGATCGCTCGCTCTCTTGAAGCGACACGCCAACTCGATCGTCCACAGGCTCCTCACCAAAATAAAAATCTTCGGACTGTTCATCAAACTGCATTTTTTCTACACCTCAGACAAAAAAGCAGCGTCGGGAGGATTCGCCAAACGACGCCGCTTTGAGTGAAAGAAAGTAAGGCATTCTGGAGCCTTAGGCCAACAGAAAATCAAAGAGGCCGCCAACCATTCTCTGACTCGACAAAGTAAAACGTCTCCTCCTCCACATAGGTGTCGCCCTTTTTCCATTCGCCAGTGACAGCGGACATCAACCCGAGAGCAAATTTTTCGACACCCCTCGTTTTGCTCTCTACCTCCTTATAGCTCTGTGTGAACTTTGCGGTATAACGAACATCAACAGCATAGTCACCGTCTTGATCAATATATCCATCCAGACGTTCAACTTTGGTAATCTTTATATACTCGTTCTCATACAGTTGCTTAACCCGGTCCTCCACGAGATCATCACTAGGGCGGTTAGAGCAACCGGCAAGCGTCAAAATCAGAAAAATTAATGCAGAAACTCGGACAAATTGCCTCATAAAATTCTTCCTTTTATCGTTTTTCATCGTTCGTGCATAAGCACCATGCGTTGCTAAAAGCTGCCATGCCCGCCCCACAGGTTTCCGGAAACCGAAATAGCACGGTGACCAGCCCTCAGCCACCCAATACTGTTTCGGGTGTACTTATGTCGAATACAGACCAAACCTGATTCGTGAGATCTCCTGACAACTCACAATCGACCGCCTGCCTTCGAAATACTGCGACAAAAAAAACCATAGCGCACCGTCAACGAGCCCAAAAAAACTAAACTTTGCAGTCTTTTACATTTCATAATGCGGAAGTTGTGTAACCTGCCGCTAAGAGCAGTTATTTGACAACAGAATCTATGTAAAGATCATGTGAGAAATGCTCAATTTTCACGAAGACACCAGATCGGGGATCCCTCAGGCTTGGTTAACGAATTATTCACTGGAATCGAATCCCATGTGGCTGCGACTTGTGACAAATCTTTACGCAGATTTACGTGCCAGGTCCCTCTCCAGAACTACAATGTTCAGAGAAAGTTAAATCATTAATTTTCGATTTGATCAAAAATCAAACAACCTCTACCTATGTATGCGGTTACATTTGAAAACAGCGACAGCAGGCATGGACTAGTTATTTTGAACGGAACCCAAAACGCTCAGAACGAGCATAACTGAAGAAGGAAATAGAATGGAAAATACCGACCTCGCAACACCCAACAAACAGTCTGCTGAACCTAAAAACGGTATTGATCAGTCAGAAAAACAGTTTGCACTGATTGTCTACATTCTGCAGGCAGTCAGTATTTTCATAGGCGTTACCAGCATAGTTGGTGTAATCATGAACCATGTAAAGAGCGGTTCATTGACTGATCCTGTTATTAAATCGCACAACAGCTGGCAGATTCGTACATTTTGGTGGATGTTGCTGTGGAGCGCTCTCTGCATGATTTTGGCTACGGTCACTCTAGGTCTCGGAGCCATTCTGATGCTCGTGCCACTTGTTTGGTACATCTACCGGATTGTCAAGGGCGTGATGCGTCTCAATGATGGAAAATCAGTTTAAGGAGCCAACCGAATGAATATCACAACAAACATCTCGTTCTGTCTCAAAACAGTAACGGCGTTATTCCTGGCACTATTCCTCTCTGCTTGCTCCGGTGAGTCCGGCCCATCGTCTTCTGATATCAAGGATCTCTTGAACGACGCTCTCGAGAAAAAGGGAATAGATGCCATCTCAACCACTGAAGTTGACATTCTTGAAGCCAAGACTTCAGACGATAAGAATGTTTACGGCGTTAAATTTAACGCTTCGTTTGCCCTTCAAAAAGACTATGACGCCCTTGACTATAATGAGCAGAGACATGTGCAACGTATTTTTAATGGAAAGGAAAGCAAAAAAGGCGATGTGGTAACTGAGGAGATACAGACCGTCTTCACAAAGAAGGATGGCAAATGGGTCGGAAGGCTTTAACCTGTTCGTTCCTTACCAATTAAACCGCCTCTATGGGGCGGTTTTTTGATGTGGTGAATTAGGAAAAGTAAAAATGGGCTTATTTAAAGCGAGTAGTATTTATCTTAGGCACCCAAAGGTATTTTCTACCTTCGGAGTTATCGGCGCGGTTGCGGGAACAATACAAGATGTCTTTATAGAGTATGCATCATTTGGCAACCTGATTGCCCTGAGCTCTATCGGCTTGTTCATTTTAATTGCCACCGCATCCGCACTCGGTGCCGACACCATCGTTAAACGAAAAGTCGGGGCTGACTGGCCAGGCGTTGGCTTGGCGGCGACTGCGCTCTTTTCCTTGCTCATGGCGGGAACCTACTACTGGTCGGAGAACAATCAGGACTCCGGCGGAGTTCTCGCATCAAACTTCGAGAGTATCGAAACCTTTCAGGCCGGTATTGATGCCATGATGGCCGAGCTAGGCGTGATCAAGAAGGATCTTGAAGCTCTCAAAGCAAAGACAGAAACCATCGCAAAAGACACCCAAATCATACGAGAATCGTCTGAAGAGATTAAATCAACCACTTCAAATATTCGCGATCGCATCGAACGGGACCCTGAAACCATCCTCAAAGACCTGAACCTTACGCTGACAGCGAAAGGCTACGCTAGCCTGCTTGAACGGAATTATGATGCTGAAATCCTCTACCCGCTGCTAGAAATATTTGCCGCTCATGACTTCACTCTTAGCATGGACGCTTCCTCGATGCCCGGAAT
This sequence comes from Marinobacter flavimaris, assembly GCF_045057155.1. NCBI lineage: Bacteria > Pseudomonadati > Pseudomonadota > Gammaproteobacteria > Pseudomonadales > Marinobacteraceae > Marinobacter > Marinobacter flavimaris. The sequence goes on along the minus strand of NZ_CP171359.1, from coordinate 1,210,504 downwards.
GATGGAGTTTTGGTCAGGCTATCGCCAAGAGCGTCTCGGCCACTGGCCATCCGGCGTTAGTCTTATTGGTGTCAGGCTATTTCTCGGCAATCTCGATGGGCCAAACCTGAAGAGAGCTCTTCTGTGGGAGATTGATCAAGGCATAAGAGAGAAAGGTGAAACGGAAACCTCTCCTTTGAGTACTTATCAACAAACTTACAGCTCATGCGGCAGATTCCCTACTAGCTGTTTTGCCACTCATTTAGTGCGTTATCGAAATGAGCAGGATTTCTTTAATGCCACATTTACACTTGCTCACTGGGCTGCGCTCGGTGGAAGAGAGCAGAGCCTGGAATGGTTGGCATCAGTTAACGAACCACTCAACGAACGAAATAATGCCGGATATACCCCTTTTGATATCGCTGTTAGTGGCCAATTAAAATGACCCACTACTGGCCATTTATTTTGACCCACCCCCGGGTGGCCGTCAGGCCACAGAACCAGCTACTGTCCCCCGCTTTTATCGATAGCCGGGGGCATGTCAGTGAAGGAGTGGGTTGTGATACACAAAATCAAGGCACTGCACGATAACGGCAAAGGGTTGTCGATCCGCGCCATCAGTCAGGAACTGGGGCTGTCCCGCAATACCGTCCGCAAGTATCTGCGGATGAATGAGAACGCGATTTCAGAACAGATTGAAGATCCCTCACGCACCAAGCGCCTCGATGATCACCGGGATTATCTGGTGCATTTGCTCAAGCAATTCCCCAAGCTCAGCGCCGTCAAGATTGCCCGTAAGCTTCAGGCAAAGGTCGGCGACTTACCGGCCTCAGACCGTTCCATTCGCCGTTATGTGCGAGTGCTCAAGGAGGAAGTGGCCTCGGCCCAGATGCGCTATTACGAGCCCATTCTGGAGGATGTGCCCGGTGTTCAGTGTCAGGTGGACCCCGGTGAGTTGCGCGGCGTGCTGATCGGTGGCGAAGAACGCACGCTGCATTTTGTGGTGTTCGTGCTGTCGTACTCGCGGTTGATGTACGTGGGCCTGGCCTTCCGCCCGCTGGATACCCAGACGTTTATCCAGCTCCATGACGAAGCCCTGCGGTACTTCGGTGGCCTGCCGGATGAGTGCGTTTACGATCAGACCAAGCTGGTGGTGATCAACGAACAGTACCGCGAACTGACGCTCAACCAACGGTTTCATGAGTATGCCACCACGGCTGGATTCCGGATCCATGCCTGCGAAGGCTATGACCCGGAGAGCAAGGGCAAGGTGGAAGCCGGTGTTAAGTACGTCAAGCAGGATTGCCTCTACGGTGAAGTCTTCCGGGATCAGGAACACGTGCGTCAGCACGTGCAGGACTGGGTTGAGAGCGTGGCCAATGTCCGCATCCACGGCACCACCGGCGAACCACCGCGGGAACGCTTCGAACGGGATGAGCGAGAACATCTGGAGGCCTACCTGTCACCGGCTTGCGTACAGCCTGTGGCCCGCGAGACACGGCAGGTGGACAAGACCGGCCTGATCGCCTGGAAGGCCAACAAGTACTCCGTGCCCATGGCCTGGCAGCAGGCCCGGGTGGGCGTTCTGGAGTCCGGCAGTCAACTCCATATCAGCGACCTGAACACGGGCGAAGTCATTGCCAGTCATGCGCTGTGCGCCGACAAGGGCAAGGTGATCAAGAACACCCATCACTACCGGGATCATGCCCAGCGCGTGAACAAGCTGGAAGCTGGTATCAACGCCCTGATCAGCGACGAGACCGGGCACCGGTTGTGTCAGCAGCTCAAGCGCTCCGAGCCCAAGATCTACAAGGATCAGTTGGTGGCTGCCCGTGACCTGCTCAAGCGCCATGCGCCGGTGGATCCAGAGTTGATCACAGCGCTGGCAGAACGCCCCGGCATGACGGCCACACGACTGCAAAACTACCTGGAAGCAGCCCAGGCGGCCGTTCTGCGGGAGCGACAGCCGGAATCGTTACCGGAACCCAAGCAGGCATTGGATCTGAGCGCCTACCAGCGTCTTGGCCGCTCCAGTGGCCAGGGGGTGACCCATGAGCCAGCTTGAACAGACTGTAGCCCGTTACCGCAGCCTGCGCCTGAGCGCAGCCGCCGATGAACTAATCAACCTGCTGGCCGAGGCAGAAGCCAACGAGATGTCCTATCTCAGCTTCGCGGATCGGCTTGCCGAACACGAACTGGTTCAACGGCAGGACAAGCGCATCCACCGGAATCGGAAGATGGCCGCGTTCCCCGCCGAGAAGCGCCTTGAGGGCTTCGACTACCGGCACCAGACCACCATTAATAAACGCCAGGTGAACGCCTTGCTGGACTTCCAGTTCCTCGACGAACGGAACAACCTGGTGTTCATTGGCCCGCCGGGTGTGGGCAAGACCCACCTGGCCATCGGTATTGGCCACAAGGCAGTGGAAGCTGGTTACCGGGTATTGTTCCGCAATGCCCTGGATCTGGTGGAAGAGCTGGAACTGGCCGAGATGAAGGGTGAGCTGAAAAAACGGGTCAGCGCCCTGGCCAAATACGACCTGCTGATCATTGATGAGCTGGGTTACCTGCCCATGACCCGGCAGGCCCGCTACAATCTGTTCCAGTTGATCAACAGCCTGTACGAATACCGGTCGATCATCTTGACCACCAACAAGGACTTCACCAGTTGGGGCGAGTTCTTCCACGACGACAACGTGGCGGTGCCGATCATTGACCGGGTCATCCACCATTCGCACATCTTTATGTTGGGAGGAGAAAGCTATCGACTGAAGCAAAAAGCCACAAGATAGACTATGAAAGGTGGGTCAATTTTATTGGCCAAAGGTGGGTCAAAATAAATGGCCATTGACAATCGCCATCGAGACCAATAATCCGTCAGTAGCAATGTGGTTGCTCGCTAACACCGATGAAGAGTTCAAAGACCCACAGGGCATTTCTTTTGAAATCCTTGCTCTCAAAGCCTTTGATGGGGTTGATACCAATATCAGTCCTTATGCCGCCCAAACAGAAACTCAGGAGTTGATGTTGTGGCACGATTCTATAAAAGCCAGAATTAAGCAACATCAGTTGCTGATCAATAAGATCGGACGCCCCTCCAATGCCAGTGCTATCGCCCAACGGATCGAAAAACTGATCGCCCCTCATTATCAGCAATGTGTTGATGCGGTGTCTTATGGGCAAGAACAATTCGACCTTACATTAGCTGCCGAAGAACGAACACAAAACCAACAACAGTATGGCTACGAAAACGTAGAATCACTGAGCCGAGTTCTGACCAATGCGAAGAACAGGCTTGAGGAGACTCTAAGCAGCATAGAAAAATCCAACCAGGAGAGCGAGCAGCTAGAACAAAAGATCAACGCCCAAAAGTCAAAGCAAGCACGAGCAGAACAAGCTCTTCTTGCGATTGAAGCAAAACGTAAGCGTCTCAATATTCTGAGCAAGGAATACCGTGCCACCTATGAACCGGAGCGTGATGCAAAAGTTGCAATCATGAAAGCAGACTCAGAAATCAGTATGGCAGAGTATTATCTTCAGTCTAATCGTCGTTATATTGAAAAAGCTAAACAACTGATTCCGGATCTGCAATCTGAAGTCAAAGATTTAAGTGAGAAACATCGATTAATGTCCGGACAGAAAACGACTTCAACTCCAGTTCCTCGCCCGCTCCTTAATTTGGCCTCAACCTGCGACGCCATCAAGAGCCACCTGGAGTTTGTTCTGCTTAATTGAAGCCTGATAGGAGGACTGCAAGATCAATCAGGGAGCACTTTGTGCTCCCTGATTGAATCCTGGCGACTTAGATGGCGTTGGGATTCTTTGTGTAACGTCTCAAGAACGCCGCACCAAATAGAGACATTCCGGATAGCACATTAACTAACATTCCCCATGCAATATAATTAAAGACACCCATTGGTCCCGAGCCAGAACTATACCGGAACAAGTGCTTTACTCCGAAATAATCGATCAGCATTGCAAAATACGAGTAATAGAACATCAATATCAATACCAGATAGATTAATGTTGCAATCCTGACAATAAACCGGGACGCTCCACCATAGAAAGCGATCATGTTTACAATCAGAATACCGAGAATCGCCGGGCCAATATTCTGATCCATAATACTCGCTGAACCGCCAAGATTTGAATCCATAACCGGTAGGTAAAGCGAAACAATTGCTGTGATTGATACAACGACGCCCCGCACATTATGAAATCCGCCATTAAATAAACTGACCAATTTATCCGGGAAACCGCGATTTTCTTGGGCAAGCTCTTTATTTGATTCGTTCATCAGATATCCTTAGAAATTAGTATTATTTGAAAATCAGACTTTTACATTTATAGGCAAAGGTTACCAGTGCCCCCACGCATCAAATCGTCAAAACTGAAAATTTTAACAGTTGAGGTCGAAATGCCGTCAATGGCCGTCAACGTAAGAATTGTATGATCGTTACCTTTCAACAAATACGTGAATTATCTTCGATTCTCACATCAAACCTCGTCAGCCCTATCTAGTCCAATTTCTTCCGGCCATCCCCCCCCGAGCAGATTGAGCGTCTCTGCGAAGTCACAGGTGGGAGAGACCAGCCATTCCTGCACATTCCTGGCCATCGTTTGTGAACATGCCATCGAAGAGCTCGAACAGGCCAAATGTGCTCAGGTATCCAGAACTGTCATCGAGTGGAATTTTCGAGGCTTCGAAGGTGGAAATCCGTTCCTGGATCTCATGGATCTCATGGATCTCATGGATGATAAAAGTGAAAAAGAAGGGCGTGGGTCAAAGAAATCCCACTAACTTTTGGGTAGGGGCAACGAGATAGGTTGCCCCTACTTACTTCTAAGAGTTCGAGTCAGCTGTTGCCGCAGGCTGAACGCTGTCCTCGCGATAGATATCAGCCAGAGCTTTCCACAGAGAATTGTTAGTCTCTTGCTTGATAAAAAAGGGCACGAAGAAAGTGATTATCCCCAAGAGCACAACAATTGCCCAACCTGAAATGATATCTGAGAAGTCCATTCTTCCCATGAACCCTCCAGTCTGCTCGTTTAGGTTCGTTAACTCAGTTATGACGTCGTAGAACGGGGAGCAAAAGCTGAGTAATGAAAACGCAAGTAGCGTTTTAGCAACTAGCTTGGGTGCTCCAATGGCAAACGAGGCGGCGGCCAAGAACAGCCAGAAATGGAAAAGTCCCAGCGAAAGCCCACCCTCGCTTTCCATTTCATAGATACTGACGGTCTCTCCAAAGATGGATAGTACTGGCAGCCTCAATGAAAGATATGCGATCAGGAGGATGATGAGTGTTTTTACATTGCAGAGTTTCGCGAAGGGAAATGACTGCTGCCATGGTTTGTTTGCAATCGTCTTAACTTTGCGAGTGGCATAGTCTACGAAGCCGTATTGTTCAGCCGAATAGCTATCATTTTTATTGATATCTTTGTCAGTCCGAGGATCTGTCATTGAATGAAATTCCTTTTATTAGGCAATCGTACTCGCACAGCCTGCCTTTGGCCTTCCAGAGAAAACTTCTTGAGCTTGATGTTTTGTTCAGTCCAGCGCATGCCGACATGTGCATATCCATTTACATAGTAGTTAATCAGAAAAAATTGAGTAGAAATATCGCGTTACGAAGTGAAGCACTTTGCGTACTTTTGTATACACCCGGGTCAAAGTGACAGCGGACGTGGCTGCAAAATAATCAGGGCAATCAAATCATTTTGCCTCCGGTCATCCACCGTAGATGATTGTAGTACCTCGTCGATCGATCTCAATATTCTTAAAAAACAAATTCAGGAGTGAAAACCTAAATATTTTCTTAATCATAAACGCGAGTGTCCGTAAGAGCGCAATGAAGATTACCGAGTGTAACGCTGACCATTCCGAAAAGTTGAACTGAACCATTAACGAGCGTGTTTCCGGGAACAGAAGATTATGTGAACACATAGCTGGCTTCACAACCTCGATTGCTTCCTCTTCCGGAATAAAAAGGACGTCTGCAAGAAAGCCCGCGGTATGAAATTCCCTATAAGTGGGTAGCCATTTATTATTGTTGCGGCCTACATTCACTTCGAAGAAGCTCAGAAGTCAGGTTCCGGGAGAGCTGTTGATAGACCCTGGCCTCCTTTAAACGTTGGTCCACGACTTTCTCACAGTCTGAATAACTGCATCCAAAATTGTTTTCAAGTTCCTTAAAAAAATCGTCGCATGCCAAAGTCTCGTATCCTGATTCCATTCCATGGTTGTCACGGAACTGAGAGCAACTGTAGTACTTGGAGTATCGGTCAGATGAGTTGGTGGCCTCAGCTGCCGCTTTAACATTAATGCCAGCGGTAACCATCATAGAAAACATTTTTTGGGTGTCGCGAGTTACGTAATCTATCCCTTCGAGAAGGCATTGTGCTGGTGTATAGAGGGGCGAGGTTTCATCAATAGAGGCAGCTTCCGCAATAAGCGTGAGAGCGGCTGAGGGTGATTTGGTGGCCTTAAACTCCAAGGCAGGTTTCAAAAGCTTGCCTGCATCTTTGGTCGCTCCAAAAACGCTATCAAACAATGAGATTTTTTCCATAAAACCCGTGAGTGGGGTGCCTCCTGCTTCAACCTTAAAATACCCAGCTATCTGCCCAGAAGGATGTATGATCTCGCAGTGTTCCATGTTTTCATTGCACTGCCCTTGTCCAATGGTGTCATTGCCGCCTCTGGTAACATCGTTATCGAGGAAAACAAGTGATTTCGGGAATTCAGCGCCCGTAAGAGACAGCGCATAGACGTAACCAGAACTATTTTTGTAGCTGCTTACGTACTGATAGAACATTTCACGAAATGGGCCACCGTCAATCGATACAAAGACCTCAGGTTTTTTGAAGAGCTTACCACCTGCGTCCCAGTCCAGAATGTGCCCCTGATCATTTGGCTTTGTCGTATTGATGCTTGCGGTCAATGTTATTTCTTCACTGTGCACGATCGAAGAGAAAACGAAAGCCAATGTGAGCAAAACCCAGCGCGAAACCATTTTTTCCATTATGAATCCTATGACAGGGACGTTGACACGAAACCCTTGCAAGAATAACTGGGGGGTGAGCATACCCCCCCAGGATACTGGGCTACTTAGCGACCGCGCACGGCCTTTTTATATTTCTCTTCGGCCTTTCTCCCAACAGTGTCTACCTCAATAAACTTCATCCCGGTTTGAGCGAAAAGATGTAAAAGCTGCGCATTATTGAGAACAACATCAGCGTCTTCGCTAAATGTCTCGGCATAAGCAAAGCTTTTTTCTGTGCCTGGCTGATAAATTCTTATCTCTGTAGGCAGGCCCGCTGAATAACCGCGGGTATCGTAGATGTAAGTTTCAGGATCAGATGACACTCCGTCAAAGCGAACGAAAAAATCTAGCAATGTTGCTTTAGTTTTTTTGCCGCCATCTTTTGTCTTTTGAGAGTCAGCGTGCAGATAAACCCCAATAGGCTGGCCGAGTTTAGCTATGGTTTCGCGGCTTTCAGTCATCGGATGCGCCAGCGAGAAGAGAATATCGTCAGGCAGGGGAGCGGCCTTGAAACCCTCAGCAATAAGCTTGGTTGTAGCGCCATCGCCTGAGTACACAGCGTTCTTGTACGCGTTCATGATTTCAGGGAATGGAGCCTGCACCTTGGTGACTGGGACGCCGTTAACGACTGCATGGGCCTGGCAGTCCGAATCGTAGACCTTGATGTTATCGCCGATGGTTTCCCGCAGGTCCGGGTTCAGCGAGAGGTAGGTGTGACCGGTGAGCATCAGGTCTTCAACATCCTTACCGGCTTCAATGTCGGCCACGAATGGCCGCAGGTCGTAGAGACGCTTGTCATCTTCACAGGCGTTGGCATTGGCGGCAGCAAACGGCAGCACAGCGGCGGCGGTCAGCATCAGTATCTTCTTTTTCATGAACGGCACTCCTGAGGTTTGAAGGAAAGATCACGGTCAGTATCAAAGAATGGATTGGGCGGATTTGGATACCGGCTGTCTTTGTCAGCTTTGATCTCTTTCTCGGTAACAGGCTCCTGCAAAGCCAGATCGAATCGGTAGCCTGTCTCGTAAAGAACCCCAACGTTGTCGAGGAAATCTTTCAGCTCACCACCAGCCAGTGTCTGATCAACAAACATCTCCCGAGCGGGATTAGTCGGCGTCTTGAAGCACTTGCCGTCGTATCCTTTTTCATAAGGATCAACAAAGAACGTCATGCCATTGAGCATGGAGGCCATGGCAGGAGCCAGTTCGTCGGCATAGATGGTATCGAAGCCCATGTACTCCGCACCCATATCCAGAAGAGCGTCAGAGTTGAACCCCAAAAGGTCCAGACCATCTTCTTTCACCAGGAAGAGCGGGAAGTAGTAACGGATATCCATCGGTGCGACCGTAACCTGGGAGTTGATCGTGGCCAGCGCCGAATCACCGGAGCCATCTTCATAGGCGTTGATCGCCATAGAGATCGCTTCCTCGAAAGGAACCATGGGAACGCCCTGCACTTCACCGTCATAGACGTAGTAGTTCCGGCAGTCCATGGACTGAATCGCCACATTGGTACCGAGAATGCCCTTCACGTCCGCTGGCAACTGCTTGTAGGACCTGTAGGTCATACTCACAGGCTCTTCCAGAGAGCCGCTGGCAGCCGCCGTCAGAAGGCCCTCAGGGTCGGAAGCCAGACGCGGGTCGTCCCCATAGCTGCACCCGAAACGGCCAGAGTACTCGTCGATGTAGTGATTCCATGCCGCCCTCTGGTAGTCGGTAAGCGCCGAGCCCTCGAAAGGTTCGACTGAGAAGTCGGCATAACTCATACCGGCTCCTGCCATACCAACGAACAGAGCCGCACTCTTCACGAGGCATCGGGTCTTGTCGTTGTGGTTGATCATAAGAGTTTCCCTATCACTCCTTTCACGTTGGTGTCCCTTGTGGGGAAGCCCTCAATCGAGCGCTCACCCTCGGAGACGAGGTAGATCGGCCGCTGCATCATCCCTTCAACCGCTGGGTTGGAATCGTCTTTCATTTCCTTCGCCACCGGCACCGGGAGATGGATCGCGTCCACGAAATCCCACTGCTGAAGCCGCTCCGCGACAGCCTGCTGCACGTTTCGGTTGTGCATGAACATGTCACCGCTGTCTTTCTTCGCGTCGGCTCTGAGCGCCTTACGGTTCTCACGGATTTTGCGATAGGCCATCAGACTTGAGATTTGCTCTTTGCCACGGGGGTCATGCAGGTAATGAATCCCGAAAGAGCGTGGTTCATCGCCTAGACACTCAACCGCATCCAGTGATTCAGAGGTGATGTGAACCTCCGCTGCCTCAAGCATCTCAGCCTGTTCGATAAGAGGCGTCAGTTGCATGCACCGGTCAAATCCGTGTTTAGGCAACGCAAGGTTGAAGGACACAATGCCCTGCTGAAGTAGCGGTTTATTCCGGGCGATGAAATCCGCAAGCGGCTGGCCACTGATTTGCCACTGATCGAAGTCGTGATTTGTGACAGTCAGGGAGACGCCATCGGCACCAGCCTTCAAGCTTTGCTCAATGTGCGCTGTTGCCGGAATGGTCTGGGCCGGGTTCAGACTGCCCTCGTCCGCCAGCATCAGATAGGCCTCCGGGAAGGTGAACGCCGGAATCTGATCGTGTTCAGGATCGAGGCTGGCGGTACTAAGTTCGCCTGACGTTTGAGACTCAGAACGCGGGCTAACCTCTGCGTTGTCCGCCAGCACAGACTCAGAACGCGTTGGCTGATCGAGACTTTGCTGGGCAATGTTGTCCTCAGCCTCTTCAGGCTCTTCGTAAGGAATGGGTGGGACAATGGCGGACGCAACGCTGCCGATCGCATACAAACGCGGCTCCGTGTTGATGACCCAGTTGGTCAGGTAGTAGGCGCTGCTGCCCTGGGCCTTCTTGAACTCATCGGAGATGATCTTCAGGCCCTGGAACTGAGACAGGCTGACCGAGTACGCCACCGGGGCGATGAACAGAGCGGCCACCAGTACGCCGTTAACACTGAGTGTGACCCACCATTTCGCCTTAATGATCTTGGAGAGGACAGTGCCAACGATACCGATGAAGTTGAGAACACCGAACAGCAGCGAGAAAGACAGCGCCACAGTCGGCACAATCAACGCGGTGACATAGGCCTTGCCATCTTCTTCGCGGGAACCCCCATCACGGAATTCCTGAGCATTCTCTTCGAAGCGACGTTTTTCATCATCAATCTTGGAGAGAATGGCAGGCTTCACGTAAGTCGCGCTGAACTCATCAGGTGCGAGATCGATACGGACAAAGTGGCCTTCGTCGCTGACTTTTAGTGCCTCGCGGAGCGGGTCTTGGACAATAGGCAGTTTGGCGAATTCAGCCGTATTCAGGCCGGGAGGGATCGCATAACCGGTCTCTTCCTGGGTACGGCGCATGAACTCCTCACGAGCCCCACCACCTTTCTGGTCGATAACAGCAGAGATGAATCCTTCCTTGTCGTCCAGTGTCCAGTTGGCCGGTAGTGTCACGCCTTCCTTGCGCAGCTCTTCCCGGACCATATCGATAACTTCAGGCTTCTCTTTGAACGCCTGTAGGCTTTCGGCATGACCAAGGGCTTCACGCAGACGTTTCTTCAGGTGCGTCACGGTGAGAGGTGAGCAGTCATAGACCCGTTTGCGCTCGGTCTTCATCCGGCCGTTCACGAATTTGGTGATGGACGTCATCTTCGAGCCAAGGCACCAGAAATTCGGATCCATCTCTTTTCCAACGACATCGGTTATTCGAGTGTCGTAATAGTCGCTAAGACGCTCGAAGCACTTCCGGTCATTGGTCGCCTCACACTTCTCGCGATCAATGTAATAGTCGGGCAGCGAGTTACGCAGTCTCACGGACTTCTGGGCAAGGGCCGCATCGGAAAGCTTCTTTGCGATGACCTGATATTCGTTGTAGAGGCGTTGCCCCATATCGTTCCACGCTTTCTCAGCCTCTACCCGGAGATTCTTGGTCCGGGCGTGGTACTGGCTCTTGGCATCGTCATAGCGGGCCCAGGCACTTTCAATCTGGGTCTGTGCTTGCTGATAATCACTGTAGAGGGCCGGGAGGCGTTTCGCGGCTTCTTGGTCCGCAACCCGGTCCAGGACCTCGTCCGTTTTGCCCTTGAAGTGGTCGACAACGTCGTCAGAGAAATAGGTCAGAAGGCCGATGATCGAGATAAAGGTTTTGAACTCGGGCGAGTCCAACTGCTCCTCGGTCACTTCAATGTCATGTAGCTGAAGACTCTTGGTAGCCAGGCCCCGCTTGAACAACGCCAGGTATTGCGCATTCATGCGCTCTTCGACAGTGGTCTGGTCAACCAGATGATCCACGAGCATTTTCTGGCCGTGAAAGCCCGCAAACCATGTCACCCCCAACACCACCAGCGCGATCGAGTAGGTTTTAACGGCTGTGAGTTTGGACGCCGGGACAAGTTTCAGCGCCAGCAAGGCCATACCCAGTGCCGACAAGGCCCTGCCATAGGTTTCATAGGCGTGAACCATTTCCATGGGAGGGACAATGTTGGCGATATCGAGCAACCGGGCGTTGAACGCCAGCTCGAACACCAGATAGATCGCACTCAGTGCCAGAAGCAGGTATCCATAAAACGTCACTTGCGATCCTCCAGTTCAATCACGATGGGTTTCTTCCGGTCTTCGTTCTCTGGAATGGCCTGCTTCTCGATAGTGAGGACTGTCGATTTGTAGGGTGTTTCCGTGGCATCGCTCTGGGAGAGAGATTTGATGGTTCCATCGACACTCAGGTAGCTATCGGAGGACACCAAGGTGAACTGATCACTTCTACGCTTCACATCAGCGTCATCAGGCAACCGAACGCCTTCAACGGTGTAGAGATCCTCCCGCATATCGGACACATTGGCTTCACACGTCGGAGTTGGATCCTTGATGCACTTGGCCTTCGCAATTGTGTACATCAGGTAACTCGGTTGCCCTGCCTGAGCCGCACCACAGAACATCAGGGTTACAAGGAGCTTACTTGCAAAGGTTTTTGATACTGGCATCTGAAATCACCGCGTCTGGAAGAATTTTTCGATCTGTCATTTCCCGATACTGCTGAACCTGTTTGCCGGGGCTGTCCAAGCTGTAGGCGACCAACGCCTCAAGGCCTTCACGCTGGGCCGCCTCGTAGGCGTAGCCGTAATCCAACAACGACCGGGCATCGAGGTGCAGGCCTGCTCGGGGAGCAAGATTCCGTGCGGACCATTCAATCAAGTTGCGGGTGTTGTAGCTTTCTCCGCCCATAGCGCTGAAATCGCTTACATGCGCATCCATATCGGCGGGGGTAAAGAACTTGTAAACTCGATTGGCGAGCTTGTATCGGTCGTCTTCCTGGAGGTGGACTTTGTGCGGCATCGCAACCAATGCCATGTAGATGTTGGTGTCTAGTGATCGGGCACATCGGAGCGTCCGCTTGCGCATTGAGGAAATGCGAATCTGACTTGGGTTGAGATAGCGTTTCGCCTCACTGACAAGGTTGCCTACCCTTGGGCAAGAGACGTTGCCTTTGATTTCGAGATTCAGATGCTGATCCTGAGAGGCTGACCGTGAAAACGCCTGCAAGGCTTCGGTGAGAAATGGGGGTCTTTGCTTGGTTCCCTTGAAGTACACGTAATCCCAGTCGTCACGAGTCATGCGGTAGATTCGCTTTTCCCTGAGACCCGTTTCAGTGACATCGCCTGGCGTTTCATCGTGGTGAAGAACCCACGTCCCATCGTTCAGTGTCCTCACATCCACTTCGACACCATCAAACCCGCCAGCCAGAGCAGCTTCAATGCCTTCAATGGAATTTTCGGTCCCTACCCCTCGATGGGATTCGATCAATGTGTCACAGCTTGATGCCATGACTGTCGAGCAGCCAACACTCAAAACCAAACATGCGGTCAGTCGTTTGAAAAACATTCTCAGTCCTCTAACTTCATTGATCCCAGGCGTTCATCGAGAGCGAACCTGCATGGACTGCTCAGGGAGACGGGCGTAACGAGTTTGCGACCAGAACCCCTTTCCCAAAAAAAATCATTTGGGAATTAAGGTTGCGAGCGCTCTGAGACAACTTCATGAGCCAGCCGAATCCAGATTTGCGCAAGTACCCTTGAACACGCTGAGTTCACCCAACTCGATGTGGTTGATAAGCTTCTGGCCGATTGCAAGCGATTTGTTGCGGATGTTGTCGCAACTGTCGTTAGAGCAGCTCCATTTCTCACGTAGTGCGCTGCACTTTGCTTCGTCATAGTTCCCAAGCCGACACTGCACGTCGATTAAAGCCATGTTGTCTGACTTGATCAGATTCAGAGTGCCAAAAATATTGCCTGCGGTATCAGGCGTCGCTTCAACAAGGAATTCCAGCTCGCCGGTCGCGACGCCCAGCCCTTTAGCAATGCAGTCGGCGGCTCGACTTCCTGTCCAATCAGAAACAAATTGACTGGCTTGACCGACCAGCGACATGATCGCACTCGGGCTCTTTGTGCGAAGAGCCAGCTCGGACGTTGCCGACAACTTCAGCATGTCGCGCTTCATTTTTAGCTTTTCAATAACGCTAACCGTGAAAGGCTTGTCATCCCGCGCAACATACAAAAAACCAACCACTATATCGGGGTCTTTTGCGCTTTTAATGTCACAGGGATTTTCAAGCGTGCAATTGCCGGATGCTGTGCCAACAGGATCGCTCAACCATTCATCTACTTCATGAATGTAAAACTCAGCAGGGATGGGCCCCCTGGCTTTTATTGAGCAGGTATCACTGATTAGATTGGTACACCTGCCGGCCGCAGCATTTCCTTTGCCACCTGGGAAGACAACGAAGTCCGGGCCGCCAACGGGATCCCACTTCTTCCCATTCGGTTTGACGTTTTGCACTTCAAATAGGATGTAGTATTCGTCGTCCAGAGAGGCGGCTAGCCCATCTGGTGCCCATACCACGGTAAAAACCAGAAGTGCAGTCAGTAGCTTGAGCAACATAGGTTCTCCTCTGATTTTTTTCTTAAAAGCGAGCGGCATCATGCTGCTGCACAGGATGTATTGGACGCAAAAAACCACATACGCAGGGCATGACCACTGGCGGCCTGGGACCAAACTTTTCAGGACTGTTTATTGACTGGGAGATAGATCGCGAAAGCAGGTGGTGCCGGGGAAAATCCGTTGCCGTACATAGACATCCTTATCAAGCTGTTATCGTTAAGTCAGTTTTACCAGACCGACGTGTCGCGTTGCACCGGAGTTTTGTGTCTTTTGGTAAGACACATCTGCCCGAGAGCGCCATCGCACTGTGCCTAATTATTTTTTTATTCGACATCAGGAAATTTGTCTCTGCATTTATGAACTATTCTTTCAGCTTCCGGAAAACTAGCGGGCTTTTATAGTCAATGGCTCGATCGTTGAGAGAAATCAACTCGAGGATAGCTGCAGCAGGTGTTTCAAGAGACACGGTAAATTTGTCTTCGTCGACCGTTCCCTCAATGGCTTCACTCTCGACTTGTCGAGTAAAAAAGTCTATCTCGGGGCCCCAGACATAAGCCTCGCCCCTGTGCAGTTTGATCTCACCGAAAAGATACTCCCCGGGCTGATCCGGGTAGGCTAACGTACTGACGTAGAGCGTATCGTCGCGCTTGCTGAAATACAGCCGCCTTTTAACAAGATGAAATTCATCATCTTCCCATACGACCCTGACAACCCATGGTGTCCCTTTGCTGTTGAAGCGCACATAGACCAACTCTTGTTCATCAAGCAACCATGTCCCAGCAATCCTCGCCTGCTCTTCTGCAGAAAGCCTCGTATCGGGAAACGGTTCCTTTATGACCACACTGGAGCATCCGGCCATGACAACGAAGCAAAACATTGCAACGATGAGCCTCATTACATTTCTCCGAATTCGAATAGGGACTTACGCCCAACCAAATCAAGAAACTCACTACCTTCCATAGACTCATGCTCATTAAGAAACTCGGCTACCGCCGTTAGATGCTCCCTGTGCGTACTCAAAAGCTCGAAACACTGCTCTTCCGCTTCTGCCAGCCAGTGACGCAGCCGCTCCGTAACAAGACCCGACAGCTTGCCAGACACTGGCCCGGCGACATTAACCGTTACAGGTCCTACCCCCTCGTCCAGCCCGCATTCTGTAATGGCGTGATAAGCCAGTTCATTAGCTCGACTAAGATCGGATGTCGCACCGGTAGACATTCGCTCTGCCCCGAGCAGAATTCGTTCAGCCTCTCGCCCGGCCAGGAACACGATCAAATGAGCCTTGAGTTCTTTAGCGGCCATACTCATTGCGCCGCGAGGGTTGTCAGAGCCTTCCCGGTACGCAACAAAACCCAGGCTATCGGTGCGAGGCTGTATGCTGAGGTAGTCCAGCTTTTTATCGGGCATGATCAAGTGGGTGGCAAGGGCATGCCCTGCTTCATGACATGCAGTTGACCATTTCTCGTCTTGCGCGAGCTTAAGATCGGTTCTTATGGAACCGTACACCACCCGGGCACAGGCTTCTTCGATATCCTGTCCAGTCGGCTCCCTACCCTCACTCACGGCGTGGTAGATGGCTTCCCGGATCAGCGCATCAATATCTGCCGCCGAGGAGCCCTGGGTTCTCATTGCAAGGGATTCTACTTCCTCGCTACTCGCATCCAGGCCTACCTTTTCGTATCCCCGGCGAATCATTTCCAGCCGTGCCGATTTATTGGGCAAATCACACACGATGACTTCGTCGAACCGCCCTGCCCTCAATAACGCTGGATCCAACCGCGAGCGGTAGTTGGTTGCCGCAAGAACGAGTACGGGGTGTTTGCGGCTATCGAAGCCGTCCATTTCCGAGAGCAGCGCATTGATTCCCGAAACCTCCGGCCGCTGCTCTTTATCCCTCGACATGGCAAAGGCATCAATTTCATCAATGAAGATAATGCTCGGTGCATATTGGCGAGCTTTGGCAAACAACTCCCGGACAAGCCGCCCTGATTCGCCATAATATTTCTGGACAAAATCTGCACCGTTCACGCTGAAGAACGGAAGGCCACACTCGCCGGCCACAGCTTTAGCGAGGAACGTTTTTCCCGTGCCTGGTGGCCCTTCCAACAGGTATCCGCTGGGAGGACTAATACCAAACTTTCCGATCTCCTTGGGTTTCGAGAGCCAACCAACCGCCTGGAAGATCTTTTTCACGGCACGCTCATTACCTACCACGTCAGCGATACGTTCAGTAGGCACCTGCCCGAGGCCGGCCACACCACCGATATCCTCTGCCGAAACAGCCTTCTCGAGGCGGGTCAGATCTGGCGACATCACAAGCTGGCCATTCTCCAACCACCCTTTCCAGGAGAAATTGAGGCGCTTCTGGCTGCGTCGCAACTCATTGACAAGTCGTGCGCACCTGAGCAGTTCCAGGTGGGAATTCACCCACCGGACAAAGCCTTCAGGTTTATCTGAGCGATACGCAAACACACCAGTAACACCCTGGAAGTTCTTGGCCAGATGGAAGAGGCGATGATTCTCGGCCGATTTTTCCAGATTCAGGCCAAACACCAGCATTGGTACACCCGGGAACTGGGTCCGCAGGTCAATTGCCTGCTGCAGCGCCACCTTTTTAGCGCTATTGCCCTCATCAGGGTCCCCAGAAATTACAAGGTCAAGGAGAATCAGGTCTGGCCGGGCATCGCCCACAAGGTCAAATACCTGGGAAGAGTGAGACGCCACACGAATTTGGGCAGAAACCAGCTCGTTTTCCAACAAGGATCTGGTTTTTGTATCGTCGTCGATTAAAAGAACATTCAGGGGGGCCTGAAGATCATATTCTTTTGAGAATTCAGTCAGTAACTCCCTGACCCCTTCTATTTTCGCCCCCGCAGACTCCAAATCTTGAGCGCCCGCTGAAGATGCATCGAACTCTTCCAGGGCACGATCTAGATACTCAACAACGTCTTGCTCAGGTGCCGACGAAGCTGCCCGGGCAGACAGGGATGGAAGGTGAGTCAGCAGATGAAGGGTTGCGAGCTCAATTGAGCAGAACGGCACAGATGTTTCGACAAGAGCATCATTTGCGGAGGCATTCCAAGCGTTAGCGTAGATTTCAATGAGGCTGGAAGCGGGCAGCTCCTCGAAAACAAGAAATTTGCCTTTACCTGCGCGGCTCAGAAACTCTGGTGACAGTCCTCTGGGGTTGTCCTTGTTCTTTTGGAGAATACCTGCAACATTCTGGGCATCCAGAGTGCCGAGCACTTGCCCGGAATCCCGGCGTTTCTCCAATACTTGCTGCCCGAGATTGGTGGTGAAAAATATAAAGGCTTGGGAGAAATCGGCTTCTTTTAATGATGTCTCGTCTTTTCCAATGCCCCTATCCAACACGCCCAGAAGACTCTGAATGACCTCTGAGTGAGCCTTTTCTATTTCATCGAAGATAATGATGGATTTAGGGACATTGCGCACTGCGTCCGTCAGCTGGCCCAATGCAGCTCCAGAATAGAAATTGCCATTACCAAATAGCGCCGAGTTGGCATCGCTGTCGTTAAACTGCTCCATGCTGAACTTTAGTATCTGGTAATCTTCGCCCTCTATTCGAGGTAGAGCCTTTGCAAAGGTTTCTGCCAAAAAAGTTTTTCCGGTACCCGGTGCCCCAAGGAGCATGAATATACCGCGCGGGCCAGAAGACTTTCTCAGTACGCTCTGGGCATATGCATCGCATACGCCATCGATTGCGGCATCCTGGCCTTTCACGCTCTCAGACAGGAGCGTTCGCAGACGGGCGGCAGCCTCACGGAAAGATCGATAGCTGAGCGGCTTGTGATTCTCTTTCAACCAATGGGTAAAAGCCTCGTTCGTTTCCCTGGCTGACGAAAAGGTTCTCAGAAATTCCTCAAAACCATCTTTAAGCAACGAACTCATGAAGGACTTGTCGACCCACTCCGCAAGCTTCTTTCCCTCATCGCTTTGAAGCTGAAAGGTATACCAATCAGCATAACTCTGATCGCCCGGCGGCTTGTTTGTGACGGAATCCCTGAGGTGCTGTCGAAGCAAGGCAATGTGCTCTCCCTCGTAAAGCAATGAGGCAGGCCTGCCCAACCAATTGGCTAGCTGTCTCCGTAACTCCGGCACCTGCATAAGGGCCAGGAGAGCAGGAAAGGTATCGTCCTCCATTTTCACGCCCTGCGCATTCATCGCTGATCGAACAAAAATCAGCTCCTGCTTGAAACTGTCAAAGCGCTTTCTCTCGGACTTCGAAACTTTCTTTTTCGGTTCGGTCTGCACAGTTTTTTTACTAGCTCCTGCTGGAGTTGCACCAGAGGTCTCCTGAGAAGCCTTCTTTTTAGACCTTTCGAACTCGAGTAACTCCTGCAGTACCGATTTATTCTTATCTGCCGACATGGTTGCTCCGCATTAGCCGTTATGGGTGCACAAATTGTTCAGAAATTGTCTTGATCCGAGAGCTTCCGCTCCAGGTCATCGGTTGTTTTGGCAACATTGAGTAGAACCTGCCTCAAGCGCTGTGGACTGGCATTGGCGTCGACATTGGCGCCAAAAACCAGCGCTACTGTCTCGTTATCGGAATCAATCTGAAGCTTCCAGCTGCCTATCTTCACGCCATTGTTCTGCTTGAGACAGTAAGCAAGTACCTGAATCAGTGACTCCGCTCGAATATAGCACCCTGAGCCTTGGTTGGCTCACGCCTAACTCATTTTTGAAGCCAGTCCGGTTATGTTGAGAGCACGACTGTCAGTTTACCGATTGAAACACCTGCAAACCGGTCTTGCTTTGGCCGAATATTGATCAAGCTGTAACTCTCAGGCACGGGCGATCTGCCCAACAAGATGATCGGGGTGAGATCAAGCAACGAAGCGATCCGGGTTGTCTACCCGGGAGACGCAAGACCGCGATAGAGGTCACGGTAAACGGCAAAACCCGGGCAATGGCGGCCAAAGCGCAGGAACCGTTGCCTACTGCTGTGGATCAGGCGACAGGCCATGTACATCAGCTCCTGCATCACGGTTCTCAGGCGGCGGCGCTTGGCCGGGTGGCGCACAGGTGCATCGGGGCCGGTGAGCCTCAGTCCCATCCAGCGCAGTACGTTGTAGCCCAGCGTTGCAAACGTCATCACCAAGTTGTTGGTGGCGAATTTGCCTGAAGGCAAGCGCTCCAGATCCAGATCGGTTTTGAACTCACTGTGGAACTGCTCACTGGTGGCATGATCGCAATACAAGTCTATAACCTGCTGGTTGCTGGCAACACTCACTGGCAGCGATGTCACCCAGCCTTCCAGGCTGACGTCCGGTTCCAGATATAACTGGCCCTGCGCATCACTGGTACGGACCGTCACTTTGACGATCCGGCGAATGCCGGGTTCGTCCGGTAGCTCTTCCGACAGAACCGCTTCCATTTTGCCGTAGCGGCCCAGCGTCCAGACTTGCTGCTCCTGAGCTTTGTCGGCCCAGACCAGAGGGTCTTGTTTACGAGGATTCCACTTGATCAGGAAATCCACTTGTTCTTGCTGACTCAGAAAATCCCGGTTGTCGCGGGCATCGTGGGCACTGTCCAGACGCAGCAGGATGGGCGAACCAGTCAGTGACCGGGCCCGGGGTAAGACGCGTTTCAACGTTTCCAAAAAACCGTTATTGGCGTGTTGGCTGCCGGGGCGCAGTTCACACCCTAGACACCAGCCTTCCTGACCAAGGTAAGCAGCAATGGGCGCATAGCCGTCGTGCCCCTTGTAGGTGTAACTGACGCCTTCCTTGCTCGTCTGGCTGTTATCCATAGGGAAAACGTCCATGTCTAAGGCCACATGCCCCATCTTCAGGGGAGAAACCGGCGCTTCGACGGACGTCAAAAACTCACAACTGGCATCCTCCAATAAGGGCGTGAGCGCCTGGGCATCTTCATCAAATCGCTGCCGTAATCGGGCCGAGGAGGGCGATTGTTTGATCCCCATGGCGGATTTAAAAAAGGGATCTGTACGCGCTGACTCCACGGCCTCGAAATCGCTCTTGCCGAGCGTGATCAAGCCCAGATAGGTCCGGATCAGGTCGATGTTCGGAATACCGTGACGCTTGACCACGGTGCGGGCGGTTTGGGGCAGCGACGTGTGCCGATTCAGGCAGTGGCCCACCAGAGCCAGTCCGCCGTGGGGAGTGTAGACTTCGGTCTTTGATTGCTGGAGGGTGAAGGTACGCATGGGCCGGTGCACTGACTGGGTGAATGGATGTCAGGTGCGATTATATCGCCTCAGGCCTTGCGGTTGCAGGTCTGGGGATTAAATTAGACCGTGTGAAGTCACGGATTCAGGAAGTACTTTGGCAGTTGGCAGTTCACCTGTGTACGCAGGGGAAAAAACCTCCCGGAACTCCTGATCATCGTACGTATAGGTGCGAGAACTGATAAATACCGTTTGGCTTCGGCCTTCTTCCCAGCCGCTGATCACCACGATCGCGTCGCCGTCATCATCAATTCGGAATTTGAGTTCTGCCAGTTCGAGCATTGCGGGTATGCGTGGATCTGGTTTGCTCATGGCTTTTCCTCTTTATACTAGGCGCTTTTATATCAAGGTTGACCTCCTGTTAATGGGTTAGTCTGATCAAGTGACGGATAATCATCCGCCCGATGCTTCAGCATTCTCGATATCCTTTCGAGTAGCACTGAGGCCTTTCGCGAGATCTTCTAGATCATGGTCGTGAATAAGCTTTTCCGCCTCTGGCAACAGAGCTTTGGCAGCAAGAATGTCGCCAGCCTGATAAAAGGTCAGTATCTGAAAGCATAATGACCAAGCTTTAACGAAATGCCTTTCAGGGTGCTCTGTAGCTTCCATGTCAGTTAACACTGTCTCTATCGAATTGAGCTCTAATAGCGCCTCTGAGAAACGCTTCATATCCCTGAGCAGGCGCGCAGAAAACATTGTCGAATCCAACCGCAGATCAAGTCGATAATCATCAGCAAAAAATGCACAATTAACTGCAAGTCCTTTTGCCTCTCGCCAAATCTCAAGCGAACTTGCTGGGTCTTCGGCTTTTTCCAAGGTTTTCGCCAGGTTACACAGGCCGACCGCGTACTCATCGGCCCAGCCCTTAGGATCCGACGCATAACACTCCCGGAGAACCGACCGCCTTTCTTCGTATAATGGAAGTGCATCGAACGTCCGATTCTGCTCGTTGTAAGTAGTAGCCATTTTTTTGAGGTTGGCCGAAAACTCGCGGGCCCAGCGATGAGGGTCTTCAATATAGTTTTTCCTGTAGGTCTCGAGAGCCTCTTCAATGAGGTCTTGGGCCTCTTTTTCCAGGCCCCATTTAATATTTATGCGAGCATATCTAATCAAACAACTCGGAAAATTGCTGAGATCCGATAATAAGGTAACGGCGTCTTTCCCACCGCGTGCTACCAACTCTTTCTTTGCCTTACGATATAGCTCAATATGCTCTTTAGAATACTCTAAAAATTTTTCAACCGGACCTCTATCGGAATAGAAAAGTGATAGAGAATCTAAACATATATGATATGAATCTATCCAATGCGCTAGCTCTTTTTTTTCTTTATCATTTAGCGTTTCTTGCCGATATTCCAAACTTTCGGTCATTGAAAAAAACCTTTCTCTGCAGACCAATAATGCTTCCTCGTAAAATAAAACCGAATCCCTTAGATTACCCGCTTTTCTGGCTTTGGTCAGAAGGGAGCTTTCTAACTTCAAAGCGCCCTTGCGAGGCAAAACATAATATAATTTTCTTAATAGCTCCATGCGTTCATTTTCTAAGATTGAGAACTCACTGCTATTATTCTC
The DNA here is from genome assembly GCF_045057155.1 of Marinobacter flavimaris. Classification (NCBI taxonomy): domain Bacteria; kingdom Pseudomonadati; phylum Pseudomonadota; class Gammaproteobacteria; order Pseudomonadales; family Marinobacteraceae; genus Marinobacter; species Marinobacter flavimaris. The sequence goes on along the minus strand of NZ_CP171359.1, from coordinate 1,188,763 downwards.
GCACCAAAAATAATCAAGATATTCTCCGAGACAAGCTTCATATGCTTCCGCCCATTTATCGGGCATTTTGGCAAACTCTGCTCTACAGCTTGATAAAACTTCCTCTCGGAGCCTTAATGCCTCTTTGTTGTCTCCGCATCGATAGTAAGCTACTGATAGATTTGCTTTTCGAATGGCATATTCGAATGAAAATTCGTGAGAGCCACCATGTCGATCAAAATATAGATTGAACGCTTCTCTACTAAATTCCAGAACCTGCTCTTTCAACCCTTGCGTTTTATAAAAAAGAATCAAAAAATCCAGGTTATCTGAGTAGCGTTTCGTCCAATAGGCCGGAGATTCCTCATAGTGATCCCTGCATATTTTTAGCGATTGGAGGCAAAAATCAGCAGCCTCTTTCATATTACCCAAAAGATCATGCACTACTGCTACTGCATAAAGGTCTGTTGCGTACGCCTTCGAATATATCCTTGGGGCACTTTCATAGTTTTCACGACTTATATTGAGCGCACGTTTCTGCAGCTGAAGGGCTTGAGAATAGCGCTTAAAGGAACTATGAACTCTAGCCATACCGCGCAAAGCACGAGGCAGGAAATGGGATTTCGCAAATTTGCTCTGCAACCCTTTCTCACATACCGCGCATGCTTTCTCCCAGTAAAGATTTGCTAGGAGCTCCATCTTTCTAGCCTTTGCCAAATAAGCACTTAAATCAAGAATATCCAGATATAAAACCTCCCAGGTCTTTGGACAAACCTCATATCCTGAAGCCGTTAAACTCAGAGCCTCTTCTGCGAGAGCTGCGGATTCTTCTAACTCACTTATTTCTAGCAATTTTTGCGCAAGCTGAGCTAAGCTAAATGTATAATTGTATTTCCATTTTTCGGATTTACACTTATATTTCTCCTTCGACAGTGAGAGCTTGTTCCGAAGGACATCAACAGCGCGTTCAAAATCCCCCAAACGACTATGAGTATTCGCTAAATTACCCAGAATACTGCAAGTCACCTCTACCCATACGTCCAAAGAGGAGCCGCATCCCTCTTGAGTAATTTCCAATGCTTTTTGCAGCGTCAACATTGCCTTATTAACATTTAGATTATCATTAAGATTAAGTCCGTAGTTGTTAAGACATATTGCAAAATTAAGGGCGGACTCGGCGTTATTTGAACCCAATTCTTTTAAATATTCGTAAGAAAATCCGGTCAAATTCACAAAGAAGCTATTGCGCTCCTTATCCAAATTGGCTCCCGACCCAGCATCTTCGGATGCACTCTTCTCAAGCAAATCAAACCATTGATCACCCAGTGTGGCTACCTGCTCTACTAACTGCACCACCCCTCTTTCGAGCTTTTCAGCAGATGGATAAACTCGGTTTAGCAAATACGTAAACTGTCCCAACAAGAACTGCCGTAGCAGGCTGTGCTGGTGCGCGTATTTGCCGGTGTTTTCCTCGAGCCGCCGGATAATCTCATAGGCACGTTCCAGTATTTCGTACTGGGCCGGTTCTAGACCGCCCTGCGCCTTTGCCTGCAACTCTTTCAGGAAGGGCGCCATCTCAGGATGCTCTTGCGGCGAAAGCTGTTGCAGGTCGTCAAGCACATGGCGCACTAGGCCGCTCTCGAACGGGCTGCCCAGCAGGGCCGAGAACAGCAGGCTGTAGCGGGCGGCGCCCCCATAGTCTCCGAAGTGCTGTTCAATCAGGTGCAGCCGCTCCTCCAGAATGGCATAAGAGGCCAGGTTGAAGCCGGCACCGCGGGTGCCCTGCTCGCTGTCGATCAGATAGCTGGCCTGATAGGTGTCCGTCAGCTTTTTAAAGACCTCGCCCAGGGCCTGGGTGAGACTAGTGCTCTCTGGTGCGAAGAATCGGTAGCGGTCAGTACCCTCCGGTTTGATCAGCAGAGGCAGCTCGGCGTTACGACGGTAAAACTGTGGGTCGCTGATTACGTTCAGAGTTTCGATGGCGAACAGGGTGATGATGTCCGAGGCACCCGCTTCGCTAGCCAGGTTGCTTATGACTGCGGCGGAGAATTGTTTGGACTGCTCGGCAGTGATGCCCCGATAGGTCAGGTAGATCAGGTTGGCCAGCATGGGCTGGTCCATGCCCTTCAGGTCTACTTGGCCGGCCAATGAAAGTGACGTTTCAAGTCGTTCATCCGGGCTAAGCGTTGCGGTGTCAATCACGCAAAGCTCGGCGAACAACGAGTTCCTATGGCGGTTCGAGCCCCGATGCACCCTGGATTCCGTCACGGCGGCAAAGCTATCCGAACCCCGGGCAGTGGCGATCACATACACCGGTAGGTTGGCCGGCCATTCGTTCATCAGAAATTCAGCAGTAAAGTCATCCATCCATTGCAGGTCATCGATCAGGAGAATCATTGGCCGTGTTTTTTCAGCCAGCTGGTCGTCCGCGTCTGGCAAGCATTTGTGCGCCATCTGGCTCACTTCGTTGAGCGCCATTCGCATCAGTTCGTATTGCTCATCCTTCTGGTTCGCTTTGGACGACCGACCGAATTCATCCTGGCGCAGGCTGCTCATTTCGTCCTGCTCTCTCCAGGATTTGGCGCTTCGTGCAACTTCGATCGCCGAATCTACGCCTAACAGTTTAAAGATCACTCTACCGAGCTTTGTCCTTACCCTCTTTTTGACTTCCGGATCATCCGATCGGGCATCGTTTGCCAGAGTCTCGGCTCCCTCTTTTAATTTTTGGCCAGTTCTATCAAACCATCCCACGTTTTCTTCATAAATCAGGTTGAACCGGCGAAGCTCGTCTACGAGCGAGTTCTTGAGCGAAGCCAGGCCCGTGGCCTGGGCACTGTGCCCCGTCTGGTTGAGCATTCGAAGGATAGGGATGCTCAACCTGCCCGGATTATCGGTGTCGGAGCGAACCTGCTGGATGAAGCGGTTAGCGAGGGCGGTTTTACCGGTGCCTGGCTCGCCTTTGATCAGGGCCCAGGTCTGCACACCTTCACCGCCTGAACCCGTACAAATCCGATTCCAGTCCTGCCAAAGGCTGTTGAGTTCCGCTTCCCGACCCACGAAGGTGCTGGCGCGAACCGCCGGTACTGGAATATCGGAATCCAACCGTTCCAGCAGGTTGTAGCGGGAGGCCATCATGCGCAGTCTTGAGATGGCTCGTAGCTTCTTTTCGGTGACGTTGTTCTCGACTGAGTCGTGGGGCTGCGGGCCGGTAAAGGCGAGCACCACGCTAATGCCGGCCGTTTGCGCTCTACCCTGATCCGCTTCCTCATTATGGTTTAACTGTCTTAGATCCTTTTCTACCGACACCAGCATGGCCAGCAGAGCCAACGAGGCCTCATCCAGTTGCAGAGGATCTTTAACCACGATAACTTTTGGAGCGCCCTGTGCACTAACCAGCAACATTTCCAGCGCCAACTGCAGGGTTTCGTGACTGGTGGCCTGTTCACTGAGCCGGGGCGCCAGCTCTTTCAGGCGCTTCCGGGCGGGCCTGGATAGATACATTTCGTTATCTGAAGAGAAATACCCGGTCACCGCTTCTGCGCCCGTTTCGCCCGCGGTTTCCAGCAGATCACCACTCTGCTCGGCCGCCGTTTCTACGCCCTTCTCAAACGCAGAAGCTATGAAGTCTGATGCACTGCCTGTCCATTCGGCCAGGTAATCCATCATTTTCTCGGCACCTACACTCAGGCTCTCGCTTACTGCGTCTCCAACACCACCGCCCAGAGCCTGGCCCAGGCCAAAACCGGCGAGTTTTTTAAGGATCTCTCGTTTATGCAAGTCATCGAACTCTTCATCCAAGCTATTAAGCAATGCCCCGAAAATGGATAGAGGAGCCTGGCCTTGCGCTTCACCTACCATCAGCACGTTGGTTTTTCCGCTTTTGATCCCAACATCAAAAACCTTCGCACTGGCATTACAAACCGTTTTGAGCGCATCGTCATTCTGACCGGACAAAGATTCCAGATCGCTTTGTAGAACCTCGATCAGCAGGGCCTGCTGCTTGGCTTTTGAAAGGTCTTTAATCAGGTTGGACAGGCGGTTTTCTGACATGGGCGCACTCCGGCGTTTATTATCGATTAATCAGCAGATGCGGTTTGGAAGTCATCGTAGTCAAGGGTTCTGGCAGCAGCGGTCACGATGTGATCAAGCTCAGGAACCTCCGCAAAAAGAGCTTGAACAAGCTCGAACATCACAACCCTTTCATCCTGATTACTCATAAATTTACGAGTGAACGATTTGAGGTCTAATTCATTCAGCGGCTCAGACCTCTGGATCTCCTCCACCAGATTGAGGGCTGGCCCTGAAACTCCGGAACGCCGGATGCCGTCTACGCTGAACATCCAGTCTGCCGAGCCAAGAAAAGACTCCGGAACAAAGCCCCATTCCGAGTCGGGGTCTTGTATCGCAAACAGCGTGCAGTTCGATGTCTTCGCAACCCGAAGTGCCTCTGTAGCAAGGGCTAGTATTTGAGGTGGGTAATACTTTTGTTCACTCATAGGTTGTCCCTGAATCTTTCACTACGCTATGGGCGGCTAGAGGGCAAAGAGCGCATAATCGAAGGCTACCATTGGGCTATTGCTGAATCTTCGTGATAAATAACGATCCCTCACACCCTCACTCCGGTTTCTCCACACATACCGCAACCGCCCTAAAATCAGTCACCGGATAGGCCGTAGCGATCTGGTTATTCATTAGAACGTTGTCTTCGGGTATCGGGCGGTTGGCGTTGCTCAAATCGAGAGCCCAGAGCACATCTCTTCGTCCCCGATAGTTGCTTCCGGTCCAATACACGGTTTGGGCGAGGTCGTGTGTGCGATTGAACAGTTCAGCAACAATGCTTGCTTCCGCCAGCGAACGGTTTTCGCGAGCACAGAAGTTCTGTGCTTCGTTGCCTGTCAAACTGGTAGGCGACAGGATTGCTTCACCTGCCGTGCGCTGCTGCGCCTGGGCATCGCCGCTTTCTGAGGAGACAAGGGCTAGCCCATAAAGGCCCAATACAAGTGTTATCTTCGCGGCATTTCTGGCGCCCGCCCGGTTCCGGTAATCTTTTCGCACATCAATTACTGCCAGGCCAAAAAACAGAATTCCAAAGCCCAGAAGCACAATGCTATTCACAACATAAGTTTCGGAACCATCAACCGTCTCTGGCAACACCACGTCTAGCCAGTCGGGGCTTTCCTGCCCCATACCTCTAGCAAGAAAATCACCCGGTTGCCGCAGGTCCATCTCAGAGACTTTAATATTCCTCTCCAGATCGTGTTCGCTTGCGTATTGATAGTTCAACGCCATCCCACCTTCGTACAACCACGATGCGGGCATGGGCTTGGCGAGCAGTGGCATCTGACCGCCTTTGTCTTCCCAGAGGTAGATTTCCTCGCCCATATTGGAAAACGGTAAAAGCGCCCCGCCCAGCACAATTTGTGGAATAAGCACGAGCGGTATCAGGTTGTAGGCACTGATTGCGGTCCTCGCCCAGATGGAGATGAACAGGCCAATCACGATGCTCAAAACTATCGCCGAGAACATCACTCCGAGATTCGGTAGAAAGTACGGCATCGCGTCCAGGGTATAAAACGCAACACTGGTAAACAGCAATGCCTGCAGCGCGCCAAAGCCGGTGAGTACCAGAAACTTTGAACAGAAATAGCTGGTCATGGAGAGGCCGCGGAGTGACTCCCGGTACAACATGTCACGGTCCCGGATAATCTCTCCCACACTGGAGACCATGCCAAGAAAGAAGCCGCTGATGATCATCATGAACAGGAACTGGCCGAACAGGGCGTTGTCCTGAAAGTTGTAACCCTGCCCCGGGGGCGAGTATTTGAAAACGACGGCAATCAAAAAACCGAGGAAAGGCGGCGCGGCATAGGTAAGGAGCTGACTGAGTTTGTCCCGAGCTTTGATTCGAACCTGACGGGTTGTCAGTGCCCGAAAATCTTTCAGGCTTTCAAGGGGAGAACGGAGCAGCGGAACTTTTTCAAATGTCTCAGACTTCGACGGCCGACTTGCATTCAGAGGCCCCCGGATATTCCCGGCATTCACAGCGTCCAGCAGGGCGTCAGGAAACAGTGAGTCACACGCTGTACAGACAAGGTCTTTGAACTTCAGCCTTTCCTGATTGGCCTCGTAAATCTCTTTCAACGTGCCGGATGCCACACACTCACCGCGACCGCCAGCGCCCAGGGCTTTAAGCAGCAAGAGCTTGTTGAAGAGCTGAAAAATAGCGCTGGAGGGTTGATGAATAATAACGATGACAATTTTGCCCTGTTCAACGGCCAAGTGCTTCAGATACCGCATTACCTCGAGGGAGTCCGAAGAGGACAGACCGCTAGTCGGCTCATCGATGATCAGCACAGTCGGGTCGTTGATCAGCTCCATAAGCAAGCTTGCCCGCTTTTTCTGGCCGCCGGACAATTCTGGGGGGCGTTTATTCGCGATTTCTGGGGAGAGATTGGCTCTCTTTATCAGCTGGTCAATCCTCTCATCAACTTCGCTGGACGAGAGTTCGGAGTCGACTGCGATGGTGTGGAAGTAACGAATATTTTCGCGAACAGTCAGCTCATCAACGAGGATATCCTTCTGAGGCACAAATCCAACCTGGTTCTTCACACATGACAATCCCTCGTCAGTCACATCCTGGCCGTTGATGAATATTGTGCCCTTTCCCTCTTCGATGGTCAGTTTGCCGAGCAACGCGTTCAATAACGTCGATTTACCGCTACCGGATGGCCCCATAATCGCCATCATCTCGCCAGCATTTACCGAGAAATTTATGTTATTCGTTATGTATTTCTGTTTGGTGTTGTAGCGGGCGCTCATGCCCTGACAGGCAATGTTCTTGATCATGCAGCAACGTCCGGCAATAATTTTTTGATCTCGGCCTGGTCCAGGCTCTCCTTCCGATAAAGGTTTTCAGCCAGGCTCTGTAACTCCAGTTTGTGGGCTTCCAAAAGCCCCCGGGCCCGTTGCTCACACTCAGCCAACCAGGCCCGGCAACGCGATGTACATAGCGCCGCCAGCGCAGGGTCGGCTCTCAGATACTCTGTATCCAACGCCATTGGGCCGAGCTCCTCATCCAGCCCCCAAGCCATCACAGCCTTGCGTACAAGAGCATTAGCCCGGCGGAGATCATGACCGGCTCCGGCAGACATGCCCTTTTCACCAAGCAGCAAACGCTCGGCTTCGCGTCCAGCCAGGGCGACCGTAACATCTGCCTCGATTTCTGAGCGGGTCATGGACAACCCGCCCGCAGCATTGATGGAATCTTCTCGATGGGCGACAAAACCGAGGCTGCCAGTTCGCGGTTGTATGGTGATGTAATCAATACGTCGCCCAGGGAACTGGTAATGAATCGCCAACGCATGGCCGGCCTCATGACAGGCGACGGCCCACTTTTCTTCACGTGCCAGAGACAGGTCCTCGCGGACGGTGCCATACACCATTTGATAAATTGCGGCTTCGAGATCAGCGACCGTCGGGTCTCGATTGTCACTATCCGCAAGATACACGGCTTGCCGAGTTGCGGCCTCTATGGCCGCTGCAGACTCTCCCTGAGTGCGGAGAACCAGTTGCTCAAGCACCGATCCTGTCAAATCGATCTTCAGCCGCTCGGCTGCTTTTATTAGCAAATGCCCTCGGGCCGGCGCATTGGGCAAATCGCAGATAATTTCCTCGTCCAGACGGCCCGGTCGCTTTAAGGCAGGGTCAAGCATCTCGGGAAAGTTCGTCGCCGCAAGCACCATCACAGGCCGTTCGTGGCCACCAAAACCGTCCATTTCAGACAACAGGGTGTTGATCAGGCCCTGGTGACTGGCACTGCTACCGCGAGCAGCCGCAATGGCGTCGATCTCATCGAAGAAGATAATCGCCGGGGCCAATTTTCGGGCGTTGGCGAAAAGCTGCCGGAGTTGAGCCTCTGCCACACCGATTCTTGGGTTTAAGAGTTCCGCTCCATTAATGCTGAAAAATGGCAGCCCGCACTCCCCCGCTGCAGCCCGAGCCAAAAACGTTTTCCCTGTTCCCGGTGGCCCGGCCAGCAGATATCCCGCTGGTGGCCTGAAACCGAAACGCCGGACCCTGCCTGGCTGCTTCAACCAACCAAGTGCCCTTGAGATTTGCCTTACGCCTCGCTCATTGCCTACTACGGCATCGAGTGTCAGGTCTGGAATCTCACCAAGACCAAACATCTGGCCCTCAACACCCGGCGATAATAAGGGTTCAAGGCGAACCATCGAGGGCGATGCGGTTACCAGCTTATCGGTTTCGTTAATGCGCCAATTGAATAGCAACCGCTTGCGTTCCCTGAGCAGTGCGCGAATCAGCTTCCCGGTTTGTTGCTGCTCAAGATGCGTTTTGACGCTCTGGACCAGCGACGATGGGGCATCTGTGCTGAAATGAACCACCTCGGTAACACCCTCGATGGCTCTGGCAGCCTGGATCGCATTTTGTGTGCTGATATCGTTTTTCGGGTTCCGGCAAAATCCGATAATCGGCGTTTCCGGCAGGCTTTCCCGCAATTTCAGAATTCGATGCAAGGCCTGGGTGGTTCTTTGTTGGCTGCTATCGTTGTCGATGAAAAGGTCGATCAGTACCAGATCGAAACTACCCTCTGGTTCTCTCAGCCGGTCGATTAGTTGAGATTCAGGTTCCAGTGAATCAATCTCTATCTGAGCATTAACCTCGTTACTCAACAATTGAAATGTCTGGTTGTCATCATCAATCAACAAAAGCCGGGCGGGCATTTTCAGGTTCCGCTCAACCAGCATTGAGTCAAACAATGCTTCAATTCCCTGAAATCTGGTTTGCCGTGGCTCCTCGAAAGATTCACGCTGTGCCTCGGGAGTCGAGCCCTCAATCAGGCTCCTCATGCAGTCCACCATATCCATTTCAGTTGCGGAGGCAGCCGTGCGGGCAGACAGATCTGGCAAACGCTTCATTAACTGCAGTGCCGCTAGCGCGGTCGTGCATTCCGGTAGCTGAATGGAACTAGCGCTTAATTCCTCACGCCGAGCATTCCAGACGGAAGTGTAGATACCCAGAAGCTTCTCGGGCTTTAATGGCTCGAACACCAAAAAGCGCCCTTTGGTGAGCCGATTGATGAATTCCGGCGAAAGCCCGTTCGATGAAGATTCGCCCGGCTCTCTCTGTAAAAGTGAACCAAGGGTGGCGTTATCCAAAGTCCCAAGCACCTGTGATGCGCTACGCCGGTCTGCAAGGTGCTGGCTACCAAGGTTTGTTGTGAACAGGATAAACGCCTGAGAAAAATCGACCCACTTCAGCGAAGCGTTATCCTGACAGTGGCCTCGATCCAGCACACCCAGTAACGACTGAACAACCTCCGGCCGTGCCTTTTCAATTTCATCAAACAAAATAACGGATTTTGGATAATTTCTTACCTGGTCAGTCAACTCACCCAGTGTTGCATCGGAATAAAAATGGGAGCTTCCAAATAAAGCTGCGGAGGCTTTCTCATCCGTAAATTGCTGCATATTGAAGCGCAGAAATCTGAAGGCCTGCCCCTCTACATCGCTTATTTCCTGCGCAAAAGTCTCCGCAAGTAACGTTTTCCCGGTCCCAGATTCGCCCATCAGGGTGAAAATACCCCGCGGCCCCGGCCCTGCACGAAGAAGCGACTGAGCATAGCCATCGCAGATAGCTTCAAGGGCCCGATTCTGTCCTTTAACAACTTCTCCTAGGGCAACCTTCAGCTGTCGTGATCGTTCCAGGTGAACCCCATAGTCGTCTGTTTCAAGGTTCTTTTCCCACCACTGTAGGATCACCCTTTCACTATCTGCGCTTGCAAGAGTTGCGAGGGTTTCTCGCATAAACCCGGGCAGAGTATCGGCCACTAATGCCCGTCCAAATTTCTGAGCAAAGTCTTGAAAAAATTCGTCAATGGAGACTTTGTCGTTTCTTTCCTGATAGTCGTACCAACAGTATTTATCCTGGTCGCCAGGCGGCTTCCGCGTTACCGCTTGCTGGAGTTGGCGGCGAACCGCGAGTAACGGTGGGGTTTCGACGATCAAATTCGCGGGTCGATGATTGAAGCAAACAGAGAAGACCTGTCTCATGAATGGCAATTGCAAAAGCGCCACGATTAAAACGGCGCCTGCTTCGGACTCTATATCACGCAGCGCGGCACTGAAGTACCGAATTTCTTTATTGAATTCCCAGACAACCTCTTTTTTTTCTGCCAGATCCATTCGGCCGGTCAGTTCTTTCAAAGCCGCACTCATAGGGAGAGTGATAGCAAACCTGAAGAAGGTTGCTATTTCTTCTTCGCCACGTTGATCGCGATCTTGCGGTTCATCAGAAAGCTCAAGAAAGGGATTGTCATCAGAGAATTCCTCTGGATCCAGAAAATCGAGATCCTCATCCCATTCAATATCGTCTGAGCCATTTTTATTATCATCAGTCATCGGGCTTCATGCCTCGCTATTGCTTCTGTTGCGGTTTCTCTGAGTTGAGAAGATTCAACTCTTCCCTGATGCGCTGCTCCTTGAAGGCCAGCATAAGGCTCTCATCCTTTCTGCCAGCTAAACGGCACCAGAGCTTTCTGATCTTCAATTTCCATAAATCGCTGCGGGTGGTTTTCGTTCCAGACATCAAAAATCCTCGCGCTTGGCACGGTGGGGCAAGGCACCGGAATTCATCACAAGGCTAACCTGGGCCTGATGCTCATCAACCAACTCCTGATAGATTTCACTCAGTTCTGCCTGGGTTATCTGGCGGTCGCGAAGAGCATTACTGATTTTTTCTGCCGTATCCGCCTGCCGAGACTCCAGCTGAGAGTAGGACTGGATCAGATCCTGTCTTTCTGGCTGCCAGTCCAATATTGGAAGCGGCCCCAACCGATACCCAAGACTTTCAGCAAATGCTTTTACTACGCTGCGACTCTGGTCGAGAAACAACAATTTGAGAAAATTTGGGACAGACAACTGGGTGTATCCATCGGACTCCAAAGCGGCTTTCAGAACACGGCTGGACAAGTCCTCAAGAGATGAACCTTGCTGTTTGAAGTCTTGCAGCTTTGCGTGGACGCTATGCTGGAAAACTTCATAGCGCTGCCTCCAGTCTGCATCGCCACCAACAAGCTTCGCCCCCTGCCCGGCGAGGCATGCCTGCTCAAGTTTGAACAATAGAGACAGGCTTTCACAAAAGTCTTCGTAGATTTCTCTAAGGAGGGATTGGCGGGCACCATCTACCGTCTCCTTCGTTGTCCTGTTGATAACCGAGACAAGAAGGTGTTGTGTTTCGGCTAATTCGCCGTTGCGATCACTGAAAGCCCCGAGCAGGTCCGCCTGAGGATCCTCGGAAACACGGGGTAAGGGTGCAATGAGCAAATCCAGTTGCCGGCAGATCGAATGCAGTACAGGTTTGTTGTCGATAAGATCCAGAACAGCCCAGAACTCGTCGAGTCTTAAATGATGGGTATCGGTGGAAGGGGTGAGAGCGTTTTGGAAAGAACCGGAAGAAGTTCGCACGGGCCGCCCTTGCTGCAACATCTCACGATGCAACGCTGCAGCCTTCCGACCACAAGAGTTCAGCGCGGTTCTAAGCTCCAAAGATACCTGATAGTGCCATTCGTCCAGCGTAGCCCAGGTAAGCATAAGTACACCTACTTTGTTCTGGGTAGAAGTTCAAATACCTGTTCTATGTACCTGCGCTCCGCGTCCACGATTCGGCGAGCAAACATTTCATCTGCCCCACCAACCATATCGGCAGGACAGGTGGCGGCAATTTCCAAGCATGCCTGGAAGAGCTTGTCCCGATCGTAAAGCGAATCATTTTTTGCCTTCCCTTCGGCATTTCGAGCGCCAAGAAGCTCACCAGCCACTTCAAAAAAAGGCCGTAGTGTGGTCGGATCCGGTTTTTGAGCGACAAATGTTCTGTGAAAAATGTCCCTATCTGCCTCAGAGACAACTTCCATTCCTCCTGCGAGTTCTGCAAGCGCGCGGCAGTGGTCCTGTATGATCGCTTTAAGCTTTGCGCGCTCTGGAAACTGATTTCGACCATCTGCCCACATAACCTGAACAACAGGAAGAACCGGGGCAAGGTAGATCAACGAAGGCGGGAGATCGTGTTGCGACAGCAACGCTGCAAAACGGGATTGCGGCATTCGTAAATTCCTTTTGTGAAACTGGCCAACCCTAATCGCTCTTGATTAACGAAGGTTAACACTAGAGCAGATAAGCTCCGTTTCAAAGCTGAAATCCTGTTCTTTTTCAAAAAACTACAATTCGAATAAAAATATTGACCAACTCCCCTCCTGAAAAACTGAATGGGCCATATGAGCCGGCTCTGCTCCGTTACTGCTAACCATCTGGCCCTACCACTTCACGAAAAATTCTGACTGCATTACGCGGCTATTTTTGTGAAGGCGTGTTGTCAGTGCTGCGTCTTGCAAACCGTTACCTTCGTCACTGCACATTTGGGACGTCTATTTCCAGCATCCGGCTGACACCAGATTGCCGGCAAATTTGTTAACTGAAGAATCATCTGAAGATTTTGGAGTGGCACAAAAATGGCTATCGAAAAAAAGGAACTAAAATCGCATTACGCCTGCATTCCGAACGGGACATTGGAGGATCCCCGCCTATCACTTGATACCAGAGGATTACTTGCATTTCTTTTATCCAAGCCCGAGGACTGGATCATAAGAGCCAGCCAAATCAGGCGAGAGTTTGGGATCGGAAAAGTGGTGCAACAACGAATCTTTCGGGAACTAGAGCGCGCGGGGTATTTGGAACGTAAAGTTCTTCAAGGTCGAGATGGGCGCTGGACCACTGGAATTATTATCCACAGGGAATCTCTTAATCCACTTTGAACCGAGGACGGATTACCCGGCAACGGTTCTCCCGCCATCGGATTATCCGACACCCGACCATAAGGCCCCTTACTAAGAAACTTCAGACTAAGAAGTAGTGAACTAATGAAGGTAAGCACAAACCGGCAACCAGCTGATGCACTCCTTCACCAAAAATGTCACAATCATCCTGATGAAATTCACGCTGCTTGGGAAAAGTGGAGGACCCGCCCAAATGTCGATCGAGATAGGAGTTTTGACCGCCATGGCCATCGGCATCCTCGGTGCAACCATCCTCACCGGATGGTGCCTCCACTCTCGCAATCGAGAACGTAAAAACCCCGATTAATCCCAGCGTCAGAAACGCCGGTCAGTAATCCAACCCGACGTATTTAGACGTGTTCTCCTCATAATTGAACGGCGCCAGAGGATAAATCACGGCAGCACCAGAGGCTGCCCCCGCCCAACATCCTGAGTCTTCCAATCCCAAAGTATTTGGCTTTCCGACTGAGTGATATTGTATGTATGCGCGGTAGTCTTTCGCGACCTGAGAGGTTCTCTCCAGGCCAGCCAGCATTTTATCAATTTTGTATGTCGTATCCTGAGGCGGAACGTTTCCACTGCAACGCATTGCGGCGACTTTCCCTGCTCGGGCATCGTAAGTGAGGACAGCCAGGTCTGGTCCAAAGCCATTTTTTTGAATCAATTGCTCGCCGATTTGTTCCGCAGCTTGGTAGTAAAGCGCCGCCCTCCAGTACCTGCGATTCCATAGGGAGAACGTACCCTGCAGCGCATAAACCATCAGAGTGACCTTCGACGCGTGCTTTCTCGACACATACATTAAATTGGAGTAGATGTCGTCATGGTCAAGCCACTGAATATACAGCTGCTTCGGATCTTTTGATGGAGGCAACTGGAACTCATAACCATCGAAAATCGTATCTAGCCGCTCATCCAGCGCCATTGCAACAAGAAGTCGGGCCGGAGCATCGCCGTCATTTGCAGCTCGGTCCATGATGTCTCGTGCCCGAGTCTTGTCAAAGTCCCATCCGGACGCTGGGAGAGATACCGCCAGCAGCATGGCCGCCATAATGCCGCACACGCACTTCGTCATACCAATACCTTCTCGTTGCCGCTTTGAAAAAACCAATCTCATTATCCCGCCACCCTCTATTTCAAGTACTTCAACAGCAACTGCTTAAAAATCGCATTTGCATCTGAATCATCTGCTGAATCGTCGTCTAGCAAATAGCAATCATGTTCGCAGACGTGGTTTCCATACAGGCTAAGCTCAGCTTTTACACCACGCTGCATGATCTCTATCACCTCAGCTTCGTTGGCTGCCTCAAACGGAATTTTCACTGTGAAACGTTGCCCACAGTAAACTGCCGATGCGCCTTGCTCGACAGAGCCGCATTGCAGGTCGGATTTTCGTTTATCGATTTTGGCGTCACCGCCGACGACATTGCCCTTTGTCAGCGATATCTCCCCTCTGGTTGCCTGTGATCGCTGGTAGCCCGTCTGCGCGGAATCCTCGGTCATTGGTTGAGCGGATACCAGCAGAGCGTTTTTATACAGAATGAAGTTCGAGACGTTCCGGCCAACTGATAGGCGCACCGGCAGAGGGTGAGCGAGATCGTATCGCAGGCTTTTATCCACTCGTCGACTCGAGACAAGATTCACGGCGGCAGTATTGTTGAAAACCTTAAGGGGGCCTTCCGGTATTACCTGACTGCCCTGAGGAATAAGCGTATAGACCAGCCGGTAGTAGGTGTCCCACCAGGACTGATTCACAATGATATCTACATAGATATGGCCTTTGATCTGGTGAGCGTCGACAGCCGAAACATAATAGGATCGGAGAACGATGGCATATCCAGCGTTCAGTTGATGCCGCGGGCCAACCAGAAACTCATCCAGGAGACGCCGATACTCGCCGATCGACTGCTGAGCCTGATCCCAACTCCGCACATCCTCAATTCGCTGATCCCACGTTTTTATCTCCTCCGGTACGATTACGGCGATATCTTTCTCAGTCAGAGTCACCTGCAGACGCACATGCACCCCATCAAAGATTTCACGCTCTTCTAAAAGTTCGTAGCTGTGGACCCGGCCACTGGTAACAGCGGTGGCCATTGAATGAAACTGGTCGCCATTCATTGTTGTCACGGAAAAAACCTGACTACCTAGCGTCTCTACCAAGGCCCTACTCAAGGCCGACTCAATAGCGGAGTCCCGATCCGACCCTGTAGCACCCACGGTGACAACGGTGTTCGCAACGGCGAAAACCGGCAGGATGAGAGCAGCTGCCACGCTGATCAGAAATCTCAGCATCACATTCATGAATCAGCCCCCTTTTACCCAGCCGAGGAGGAAGCTCTCAGCAACTGCCTCGTCGCCTTCCCACCAAACTCGTTCAGCAACAACTTCCGACCGCACGAATCCTGTAGCGCTGGAGTGACTCATGTTGACTTGTTGACCGGACTGCACCGCAACGGCCCTTATGGACGCGCCTTTCAAACGATTAACGAGAGCAACTCTTCCCGTATGCCGAGCCTTGCGTCGCGCTTTGTATTCCACAGAAATTCGCAGTTCGTTTGATCCGCGCAGGGCGGACGCTTGCTCCTGAACAACCGCGTAACGGTAACCGTTGACTCCATTGCCTCTAGACAGCCCTGCCAACCGGTAAGCCTCAATCTTCCGAAGAACCTCTGCCCTGTGCGCGCGAGCCACTTCATTACGCGCAGCCTCAACAGACTCGATCGGAAGGCTGAAACGAAAATAACCGTTCACAGCATTGCCGGAGGAGTGAGCAACAAACTCTGAATCACCGCCCTGAAAAAAACCTTGCGATGCACTGTCGGTATAGCGTTCCCCCGCCACTGAATATTGGGCGATGCCGCCTTCATCTGTCTGTGTGGATTCCACAAGCTTCTGACTAGTAATCACACGTCCGCCGACCGCCAGTAGGAACTGTGCTTGGGCATCACTTCGTGCCCGGGTCTTTGCCTGCGCGATCGAGCCTCCCTGCCCGATTCCCACAAACACCATGCGCTTGCCATCAGGCTCCCGAAATTGAGTTTGTGAGGTCCACGATGGAAGCTCAGAGGTCTTGAGGACAAATGTATCGTTTGCGCTGGCCAAACCAGGTGCCATAAAGAGAAGACTGATCGTGATTAGAAGAACACCTCTGTTCATCATTCGTCCTCCTCTAACCGACGCATATCTTCCAATTCACCGGACCTTTCAACATGAAGCGAGTTCATCGTCATGGAGGCCTGAACAAATGCGTTGAAGAAGGTTTTGCCGGTTCGGCTATCCAGCCATTGCTCAAATCGAGAATTGTCCACTGTCATTGAGTTCACGGCGTGAACAGACAGCTGCTGCGTAATCCGGTTCAGCTCCTGAACCGGATCTTGTACCCCACTCTGCGTATTAGCTCCGCTTTCAATTCGCTCGACCTTGTCCTCGACCTGGCTGGAAAAATAGTTAGCGATCAGGCGGCGAGCATCATCCATGGCAGCATCTCGCGCGCCCTTTTGCGTGCTGTGCCGGTTACTCATCCCGACCACACGGACAGCCTGGTCTGCTGAATCTTTTCTTGCAGCCGGCATAAGTGTCCACGCTGGACGAGCGCTTTCTCCGTCCGATGTCCAGATTAGCTTGTCGGCGACCACGGGAGGCTCGTAGGTAGTAGTGCAAGCGGTCATAAAAATGACCAGAGAGAGTGTCGCAGAGAGAGGAATGGTGGGTTTGAAATTTACCATTTTGCACCTTGTCGCAATTGAGGGATCAGCTTTCATTCTCCTGATCATTTCCTAAGTGCAACCCCGGGCCCGAACCTGCTAGTTATTCATTCAAAAAAACTCAACCCACCAGCTATAGGCCAACTCCGTCGATAACATTTATTTGAATCGCAAGCTTGCAAAACGCAGGGGTAAAAATGGGGGGCGTTATGTCAGTCGCAAGAGGATCGATTCTTTAATCTGTCCTTAATCCAGGGAACACAGCTCAAACCCATTCCTGGAGAAGAACAAAATTGACTGATTGAGGAATTACTATCTATGACAATTCAGGAAATAATCGCAGCCCTACATCTTAAGATTGAAGAGCTAAAAAAAGAGGCACAAAAGATTGCAGATGAGCATTGGCAATTCCACTATCGGAACAACGCACTACTGCTTCCAAGGGAAAAGGGTCGGCTTAATGTGTGGGTCCGCATGCGTCAGTATCGCCTTGAAATCTATTGGACTTACTTCAAGTTTTTCAAACGCGCTAACAGTGATAAATCCGGAGTTTACTCAAACTACATCCCAAAAGGCAGAGGAAATCAATATCGCGCAAAAAGCCTGGCACTTCGAGCAGAGCCGTGGGAAATCGATAAAGTTTTGGAGGTAGAGGGGAAGATGGCTGAAATCCGTGCTGAATATGCTGATATTAAACGTGCGATCACTGCACTGAAACGAGCAGAGAAAAACGCAGTTGAGCGCAGCTCTTAAAAACTAACCTGATTATTCGAATATTCTAGTCCGCAAAAACGAGTAATTGACGAGTCGCCAGGGATTTGGCCGGCGACTCGCCTTTTCTTACTCTCACCTAATTCGTCGTCCCGATCAAGTCACCGCCTTGACCAGCTTCTCAACATACCCAACATCTTCATCACGGAATAGTATATTCCAGCTTTCCATAAGCTCCCGAGTGACTGCATTGCCTGTCGTATCCTTCCACTGGCTGACAAGTTGTGAAGAATGGGTTTCTGAAATAAGGAACGCATGCAGCTCAATTCCTGCATTTTCCGGGCGCTGCTTGCGAAGGTCAGACTCAATCTCCTTTATCGTCTCATGGAAGCGAACTTTGGGATCGTCCGGTTTGTGGTGGCGCAGGCCTTTCGGATCAACGAAGACGACTTTCTGGGACTGGCCCTTGACCAGCCAAAGGATAAAGTCCGGATAAAAGCCACCATCCACGAACACGCCGACGGCTCCTTGTCCGGTCTGGTTGCGAAGCAAGTAAACCTCGTAGCCCTCAAACGCACCGGCTTTGGTTGCTGCCTGGATATCGCGAACGAAATCGGCCTCCCCTTTGTTCAGGGATACTGGAGTCACCTGAAAATCCAGACCCTGGGTAGACGCAAGTAGTGGCTGATAGAAGTGTCTCTCACACCAGATAAACTCCAGTCCCTCTGCGATCTTGCCATTCCAGACATCCACCTCACCGTTGGTGATACTCTCTCTCAAATTTGAGAGCTGTTTGATCAGCGACTGATGGCGAACCCGGTCAAGAGTGACCATGTAGCTGCCCTCTGGTGTGGCTTCACTTACACCCGGGAGATACTTCCGGTTTTCAGTAATAGGCCTATACTCAAGCTTGTCTGCCTCCCACTGCTTACGGCGGAAACCATAGAACAACTCACAGTACTTTCTGAGGAGGGATATCGCCATGTCATGCCATAGCGCCATCTTCTCCAGTCGCCCCAGCTCCATGGCCTCATCCGGGGCATAGAGCCGGTACCAGTCGTACCGGTTATCAGTCAGGAGTTTTTCAACCACATCCGGGGTGATGGTCAGGTTTGACCAACGCTTGTCCCGCTTGAATGCCAGCAACTCGAAATAAAGGCGCTGCATATCCAGCAGCGCAATGTGAGTGGGCTTTAGACGCTGAATCTTGGCTCCGGTGTTCTGAACGCCCTTCTTGTCGGTTGCGAACAGTCCAACCTGGGGATAGAAATCCAGGCTGACCCTCGACGGATTGCAGAAGTAGTCGATCTCAGTAGGCTGCAACTCACCTGGAGCCTTCAGTACCACCTGTTCGGCAAGTTCCTGAAATGCTGTACCGGAACCACCAATGGCCTTATTGGCAATGCTTTCCTTAACACGAACAACATGGAGGTCCTTGCGCAGATCCTTCATCGGCTTGAGTGGAAGCACGAATTCTTCAAGGCCCTCGTTAACCGGGATCTCTTCGTCGTCCAGCTCCTTCCGGAACTGAGCGATGTAATCGGCCTTCACCCCAAAGATGTTAAGGGTCTCCATGACACCAATGTGGTCAGGCCGCTCAATGCCGGCCTCTTTCAATCCAGTGGCAAGCTCGGCAGAGCGCTTAAGTGTTGTTTTCCAGCCTTTCAACCGAACACCACGGCCGAACAGCTGGATGATCTGGGCACCCTCATTCTTGCCGACGTTCATCAACGTCATGTTGGAAACGCGCCAACTACTCCAACCCTCAGTGAACTTCTTCGAGCCCAACAACAGGTTGACCGGTGAGCTGTCGGTGTTAATGCCATGGAACAGGCTTTCGCTAAAGCGAGATTCCTGAGTGAACAGATCATGCTTTTCGCAGAGCTTGACCAGCTTTGCATCATCCCCCACGTTGATGACACCGAACGGCGTGTCCGACGTGCCAGCGCGAAGCGCGATTTCACCAGGAATACCGGTAATATTTTCAATGTGGAGGCGGCCACCACTGCTGTTGAATACCCTGTCCAGCAGGTCGTGGTAAAGCGCATCCCCACTCTCACCCAGCTCTTTCAGGTAATTGAACCGACCATGGAGCAGATCGGTACCGCCCTTGGCAACCATGCCGCGTTTCAGCAGGTAATCTATCGCGGCAACCGTTTCCTCCTGCTTGTGTAATACCTGGTCGATAAACGCCAGCACCTGAACCGTGTCTGAAGCTTCACCGCTGGACAGCGTTGCCGTTACCTTTGAGCTGACAAATACCCATAGGGGCTTTTCCAGGTTGAAGGGCTTGAAGCTGAGCTTTTGCTCTTCGAACAACCGTAGTTGCTGGTAGTAACTCAGTAACGAGGCAACCAGATATCGAAATTCATCCTGGGCATTGGGATTTGCTTGCAGGTTCAGGATCTGAGATTGCTTACCGTAGCCATCCCCGTAAAAATGCCGGTACGAGTAGTCGAATAGAATGGCCTTGGTATAGGTCTGGCGCAGGTTCTCATGTTTGGAGCCTGACTGGGCAAACGTTGCGGAGTATTCGAAGGAGAAACCCAGCGAACACAATTTTTGCCGGTAGTCGTACCAGCTGCCACCACCACTGGCCGTTCCACGATGGCCCTCGTCCACCAAGAGCAGGTTGCGGGAACCAAAGGAGTCGACTGCAACCGTCTTCTTCTTCTCGCTATCGCGGAGCTTGTTGATGTCGATGACAATCACATCCTGGGCGAACAGATCACCACCACGGGCGGAGAACTCACTGGCCCTGATTCCGGATTTGTCCAGGTCACGCAAGTGTTGCTGGGTAAGCCCCTCGTTGGGGGTCAGCAGAATAATCTTGTTGATATCCCCTGCTTTGCCATACCGTTGCAGGTAGAAGCGATACTGCAGGATGTTGGCGTGCATGATCAGGGTTTTACCGGAACCGGTCGCGCTCCAATAGGCCACCATGTTGAGCTGCGGCCAAAGATCGTCTTCCGGGTTGAGTAAATCCAGCGGTTTGTGATTAAAGGCCTGCTCCACAACCCAGTGGTCATTCCAACGCTCAATCTGTTGGTTGAGCGCCTCCAGCAACTCATCCGGTTTGGTGAACAGATAGTCCAGGTAGATCTCGGTGAACAGGAGCATCAAGTACTGGAAGTACTTCCATTCAATCGGCTCCTCACCGGAGGCCAGGCGCGCGTTATTGATGGTATCCGTCAGTTGCTTTATCCGGCGGTCGTACTCCAACAGTTGCTCATCGCTCAGCTTCGCGTTTTCGTTGAGGTTTTCCCGCATTCTCTGGATCAGCAGGTGCTCCCCCTCGGCATTGCGGCCGCTGGTTTCACCGATCAGCTGGAAACGATCGCGAAACGCTTCAAGCGTTGGCGCTTCCCGATTACCCACATCAAACTGACCACTGAGCGAGTCGAAGCCGAACAGGGAGAACAACCACTGGTTGAGCACCAGGTGATGGCGGAATGGCAACGTCTGCTTGCTGCCCTGGGCGGATTTCCTTGCTGCCATGATGTTCCCCTTAGTGAACCGCCTCAGTGTCAGCGAACATCAGCCGATGGAAAGCTTCCTCGATCAGCTGGATACGCGCGTGCTCCATGGGTTCACCCTTGCGGGATCGGGGAATACTGATGTTGTGGTCACCGTTCACGTACAGCACATCTATTTCGTCGTCCTGGCTTTCGGTCATGCGAATAGAAAGCTTCTCGATCAGTACCGCATCCAGCACGGCATTGTCCTTCTGGATGCCAACGGCCTCGCCATCAATTACCGAGGGAAGGTTTCTCCATACCACCAGCACCTGCTGCCCTGCACGGTTCGTGCCGTAGACGGTCCTGAACCACCACTTGCCAGCTTCGCTACGTTTAACCTTTGCTTGCCAGCGGCCGTATTCGCCTTGGTACACCTCCGCTTCGAAATGAATAGGTGCAGCAATATGCTCTACTTCCAAGCCCAACAAATAATTGAAGGTCTCAAGGAGATCGACATTGACCGGTTTAACTTCATCGCCCCCGGGAGATAAAACATTAAGTTTATAGTTTGCCGGGTTGATGAATTTCTTCGCATTCAGCAAAGACTGTGAATCTCGAGTTTCCACCTCAAGCATGTAATTTAAGATATAGGACCCACGGGAAGCACTATTGCCAACTGTATCTTCAGTATCGA
The DNA here is from genome assembly GCF_045057155.1 of Marinobacter flavimaris. Taxonomy (NCBI): domain Bacteria; kingdom Pseudomonadati; phylum Pseudomonadota; class Gammaproteobacteria; order Pseudomonadales; family Marinobacteraceae; genus Marinobacter; species Marinobacter flavimaris. The sequence goes on along the minus strand of NZ_CP171359.1, from coordinate 1,167,370 downwards.
GCAGGTTCTGCTGGGCCTTCGAGCGGCTTAACTCAAGATTCCCTAAAGTGTCCTCATAACTCTCTAAAGTTAAATACTTAAAAATATGGGAAATACCACTACCATTCAACTCTGGAACCCCCGAACTCCAAGAGCTGGAGTAAACAGCTTTCTTCACTCTGGGCTTTGTAACGATATCAAAATAATCGCCCATCTCAACTAACAAATATCTAAAGCTTTGACCTTCACGCGTTAACTCAATTGCTGCGTGAGCCGTGGTTCCAGAACCAGCAAAATAATCCAAAACTAAAGGGCTTTTCGACTCGTTAGCTGAAATCCTTATACAGTCTTTGACAGCATATATTGATTTAGGATAAGTAAAAATGTTGTATTCAGTAAAAAGATTTTTCAAAAATCCAGTCCCATGCTCTGTCGAGGAGTACTTAGCGTCAAACCAAGTAGTCAATGGGAGAACTCCATCGGAGTTGGGCCTAAACTTATAATATACAATTATTTCGCCGTTTTTTATTTCGGCTTTGTAGTTATCCGGTGTAGAAATTAAACTTTCAGGCTTCCCTCTCCATCTCCTCAATACACCACTGGAATCTACTGGGTAAACTACAGACTCATTAGTTTTGGGCTCATCTTCCAAAATCCACTCTCTTGCATCAATATCCCATGTCATTTCCGGAACACGAACTAAGCCATCATCACTAATAAAAAGAGGGTAATAGAGCGAGGGTCGATCCTTTTTTTCAGAATTAGAGCCCCTCTTTCGGAATAGTTCCCACATGTAAGCGCCATCGCTATCACTATGCCGGTAACGCGCCATTTGCTTTTCACTTCTTGGAAGCAATCCTACGTATGAGGCATGGGTCTTTCCATAAAAAATTGCATACTCATGGGACTGAGAGAATCCACGAGGCACCGGCCTTCCGGACGGGTTATTCCTGATCGTTACGGTTCCAAGGTAGTTTGAGGTGCCATAATTATTACTTAATATATAGTCGAACTCTTTTTGTTGATAGTCGTCGATTGTTGCACAAATAACCCCACCGCCTGAAAGAAACTCTCTACCAACAGATACACGATCATTGATCATAGAATTCCAAGAACTAACTTTATACCCATTTTTATAAATTATCGGACCAGCATCGGTATTGTAGGGCGGATCTATGTAAATAGAATCAACCTTCTCTTTATACCTACTCTTCAAGAGGTTCAACGCTTGAAAATTTTCTGAATTCACCAACACTCCACTGCAACGAGAGTCTAGGCCATCAATTCTTGAAATCAGCTTCTCTTTGAAGGCTGAATTAAAATGAACTGTATCCACGATCATGTAGCGATACTGTGGCTTTGCTATAAGCTCTTCCCAAGAAAGATTGTCACGACTTCTTTTTAGCTCGGGTAAATCAACCTTATATAAAGACTCCCACTCTCTCAGCTGATTTTCGTTGCGGAAAGCTTCCTCCAAAATATCGGGATACCCCTCTAGATTATCTAAGGTTATACCGTAGTTCGATGACGTAACAAATTTCTTTTTGACCCACAATTTCTTTTGGAAATTCTCAAGCTGAGAAAGAAAAGTAATGATCTTCTCTGCAAGTGACCGAATCACTTCAATCTTGCTCAACAACGGGGCGAGTCTCGACGTATCGTTCTTCAACGAGGCAATATCGTTCCAATCCAGCAGTTCATTCTTGATGTAGAAGTCGAGCTCCCGAGTCAGGAACCCACCAAGGTCCTTGTGGATGAAATAATCAAAGGTGTTCTTCTTGGTGTAGTTGTTCAGCTGTCCAGCCAGCATTGAATAATCAGCTTGGTTGCCATCGGCTTTACGGTAGGGCTTTGCCAACGCACTCTTCCAGGGCTCGGGCAAATCAGAGGCTGCCCCAAGAAGCCTTTCTTCAGCGATTGCTCTGAGCGCATCTTGTGTCGGTGGTTTCTTCTGGGCCGCAGCCGTTACCTTCTTTTTCTCGGCTTCCGTCCAGTCACTTTCCGTTGCCGGCCGGAACATGAACCGACATTGCAGGTCAGTATACTTCTCACCGTGCTCGGTTGCTTCGCCTTCTATCAGCTCAAACGGATCCTCCACGTCCAGCACGAAGACCCGGCGACTATCAGCGGACTCCTTGTTGTTGTCTTTGGCACCGGCTTCAGCATCCACCAGCTTAAAATGAACGCGCATTGGATCTTCGCCGGGGCCGGCATATGGGTTCAGGCGGAAGCTGTAATCCCGCAAGGTTTCGCTGCTTTTGATGTAGTACTGGTCTTTGTTGGCCCAGTGCAGCACTACCTCTTCCCCCTGGTAGGGGATTGCGTAGGTGCCGTCTTTGTATACCCGGCGTGACAGGAAGTCACCCTCGTTGTAGTAACGGTTAAAGAAGGTGACCAATGCGTCGTAGACTTCGCCCTCTTCCCGCGCGAGATCAAACCCACCCTGCAGTTTTTGCTTGAGCTCCTGCACTTTGGGAATCGCGTCTGGGTCCATACCCAGCCCTTTCGCGCTCTTGATATGCTCTTCCAGTTCGGCTTCCATCTGAGCCTGATCCTGGCTGGCGTATTGGCTGAATGCTTCCTGAGTGATCCTCGGCAGGTCCTGCTCAATAAACCGGTTAATATCATCTTTACGGGCATGCATAATGCGATAGAGCCCAAAATCCAGTTCCGGCTGATTCAGCTGAAACATCTCGCGCAAAAGGTCGGCAAATTTCTGTCGACGTTGCTGGGCTTTTAACTGCTGTGTCGCGTTACTCATGGTATTCCCTGTTTAAAGATCAAACTTGGCAGGCTGGGAGTAGATTCAGGCCAATTCGAGGAGGCTTGAAACCCAAGCGTTAAATCTGGGGCACTGATTGCGTACGGCATCCAGTGATTGTTCAAGTATTACCGGGCCGTGGAGCTTTTTGTCGTAGGCGGCTGCCAGGCCTTTAAGTCGGCGGGAGGGACAGGTTTCATAACCATCGTTAACGTTTTCGGCACCGCCAGCTATGGTCACGATGTCCCTGAGCTGATTGGCCAGGCCTGCCACTCCCAGAGTATGTTCGGCCTGGTCCGGGGCGGCCAAAACCAGTGCCTCGAATTCGTAGAGCTGGACATATGGGATCAACAAGCGACGCTGTTCTGGGTCAACAAGCTCCAGAATTGAGCGTTCAACGGCTTTTACTCCGCCCTCAGGGCGTTTATGAAAACCGTAGTAGTCATAAAAAGTCGTTACGTAGTCAAAGGTTGGGATGAGCCGTTTGAGCTCATTACCAATTCGGTCCAGCGATACTTTGCCTCGCATATCTACCGGGCTGGCGAAGATACCATGCTGGCTCAAAAACGGATCGAGAACTTTAGTGACAAATTCCCGCTCCGTTGCGCCCTCAACGCTAACTGCGAGCCTGGTCATCAGGGCGTACCTCCGAGGAGATTTTTCTCCCAGAGATCGCCCAGGCGATAGTCTTCCAACCAGGATTCAAATGCCTTTGGGTCCAGTCGCCTGAACTGAGAATTGTTGTCTCTGTGTTCCACGACAATCACATTCTCAGGCTCAAACTCATTGGCCAGGGTTACAGACTGGGTGGAGGCAATAATCTGTGTGCTCTCGCTTGCAGAGCGCAGCATGGAGCCCAACAGTTGGATAGCATAGGGGTGCAGACCCAACTCTGGCTCATCCAGCAGAATCACTGATGGAAGTCTCGGCTGAAGCAGAAGCGTTGTCAGGCAGATAAAGCGCAGTGTGCCGTCTGAAAGCGAGTGTGCGTCAAAGTAGGCATCGTTGCCCTTGTGCTTCCAACGAAGGCGTATTTGGCGCTCGTTATGAAGATCTCGCTCCAAGATAAAGTCGTGAAAAAAAGGCGCCGCACGTTGAATTGTTGAGACAATACGCCCGTATGACTCCGGCTCGTATTCCTTGATGTGATACAGGAATGCAGCCAGGTTTTCACCTTGCTCCCTCAAACGACCGGCATCCGCTATGTTACACGGTTGCTTTACCGGCGCCGATTGGCTCGTGTCATGAAAGTGGTAAACCTTCCAGTCTTCAATATAGCGAGCAACATGGCCGGGAATAGACTTAGTATTTGGTGAAGGTAGGCCTGACTCCTCTGCCCCAGGAGACGCAAGTTTCACGGCTTTTGTCCCGCCATGATATTCAATCCGTTCCGCATTAAACCGGCACTTTTCAGCTTTGAACACCAAGCGGCCATCGTTGGTTGGTACGAGGGCACAGTCGTAAGCATTTGGCTCAAATTGAAGACTCGCCTCGAGTGCTGGTGTTTGCTTCCGCCCGAAATGCAAAATGGCATCCGCCCCTCCCTGTTCAGCCACATAGAGCTGGAGGTCTTTCTGAAGTAGCTTGTTCATGAAGCGGAAGAAGTTAATGAAGTTGGACTTCCCCGCACCATTAGGCCCGATCAGGACGTTGAGCCTACCGAGGGGCAGGTCCATTTCCTTTATTGAGCGAAAACCACTCAACTTGAGATGGTTCAAATAACCTAGCTTGGGCATGATTAACCGTTTCCCGTCAGATACCTACATCCATTAAGGACACATCCACATTGGCCAGTTGGTCTGGCTTGCCGGTAGCGTTCAAATGGCCGGGATTCTCCCACAAATGCCGGGGTAATCTCTAATTTGTTTTGAAGATGATTCTATTCCAGCCGCCAACGAATGCGAAATAGATGATGGGTACTGCTGCTTTGGTGCATCTGGCGTTCCAGTGCATCAATCAAGGCATCCCGGCGGGCTTCTATCTCGTCTTCCACATCGAATATTTCCTGTCGCTGCCGGCGCTGCAACTTACTGAGACGCTTGATCGCCTCCTGCGCGTCCTTCTGGTCTTCAACGCTTTCTGCCAGACGGGACTGGCGCTTTGCTTCCTTGATTTGAGCTTTTGTGTCCTCGAGCTTTTGCTCTGCACTCAACAATTGATCATCAGCCCAGGCTTCGAGCTTGGTCCGCTCACGCTGGAAGTATTCGTTGTTCTCGTCGAGCAATCGGCTGAGCCGGGCATCCAGCTGCCTGATAACGGTTTCACTTAGCTGTCGCCCAGATTGCTGATCGGGGCCGCCAGCGTCATTGCTCAGCACCTCGCCCTGCAGCCGGAAAATGAGCTCGCATTGCTCTTCATCCAGCAGCTGCCCGTCATCCATGACTGCGGTAAAAACCAGGTGCTCTTCGCGCTGAAAGCTTTGCAGCTCAAGCAAATTCAGTTCAAGCCAGCCGGATTTTTCCGGCAGATTCTGGAGTGCGGAAAGTTTCGCCTCGTGACCAGTCAGATTGAACACCATTTCCGTTACCGGTGTTTCCAACCTACGGCCAGTGTCCAAAACGTACTCACCGAGGGGGTGGCTTAACCGGTATAGGTGGGCGTGCTCTGACGGTTTCTCGCCCTTTCGGATCAGCTCATATGCACCGGTGGGCACCTTGGTTAACGGACTTTCGTTCAACTCAAATGCCAGGCGCTTCTCATCGAAGGTTGCGAAGGGGGCAAGTTGATGCCTGGTGAGCTGCCAGAAGAGGCGACTTACCCGGTCGAGCTGCTGCTCTGCTCTCTCGCGTTGGATCTTCAGCAAGTCATGGATTTGGGCATCGAAATGCTCCAGAAGCTTTTCCTGAGTCTCTTGCATTCGCCGGTTGATGCTTTCTTCCAACTCCTTTTGAAGATCATTGAAGGCCTGTTCGATTTCGGCCTGAGACCGGCAAGTGTCGTAAATGGCCGCTATGCGCTTCTCGAAGTCGACACCGGACTCGATTCGGCCTAGCACTTCGTCTGACGCGCCAAACAGGCCATCGAACAAGTGAAACTTCTCACTGAGCAGTTCAAGAACCCGCCGATCTGCCTCATTCTTCTGGTTGAGGAAGTTGATGACGACGACATCAAATTTCTGACCGTAGCGATGGCAGCGCCCGATGCGCTGCTCTACTCGCTGAGGGTTCCAGGGCAGATCATAATTGACGACAAGGCTGCAGAACTGAAGATTAACGCCTTCTGCAGCAGCTTCGGTGGCAATCAGTATTTCTGCATCGTCCCTGAAATGATCGATAATGGCGGTCCGCCGATCAACCGCCGGGCTGCCCGTAACCTGATCAGAACCTTCGTTACGCGTGAGCCAGCGCTTGTAAATCGCCTGTGTAGTGCTGGAATTGTTGGTACCACTGAATGTGGCGACCTTACCAAGGTAGCCATGCCGTTCCAGGTACTTGAGCAGATAATCCTGAGTTCGCCGGCTTTCGGTGAAGATGACGGCCTTACGCTCCGCGCCCATTTCCGTCATGTGGCTGAAGCCCTGCTCCAGCGCATTCAGCAGAGCTGCAGATTTAGCGTCTTCAGTGATTCTGTGTGCCAGATCCAGATACTGTTCCAGTTCAGCAATCTCTCCACGGAGGCGGTCCAGCTGTATGGGCTCATCCGGTTGCTCAACCTGGTATTCGCCCTCCCCGTCAGCGGCTTCATCAAGGAGGTCCTCTTCTACATCCTCACTACCGATCAGTTTTTCCAGCCAGTTGTCTTCATCTTCTTGAGTTTGCTCCAGCCTTTTCAACCGATCGATCATCGTCTCAATCGTATTGATAATGGCACTTGTAGAGGATGCCAGCAGTTTTCTAACCACCAGAGTGACCAGGTGCCGCTGTTGATGGGGGACACCGTAACTATTCTCACGCTGCAGGTAGGCTGACACTAAATGATAAAGCCGCAGTTCATCTTCCGATGGAGCAAAGGGAATCGTGATGGCACGTCGTTGTGTGTAGCGGATGTACTCCAGAACCTGTTTACGCAAGGTCCGTTTGGTGAACTCCTGAAGCCGTTCTTTCAGTCCTTCCAGGTCTTCTCCACCGCGCAGATATTGGCGACGGAAACTGAGCGCATCACCAAACAGTTGGCTGTCGATGACCGTCGAAAGACCGTACAGCTCCATCAGGGAATTCTGTAGTGGCGTTGCCGTAAGCAGCAGCTTGTTGCAAGCGCCGAAGGCTTCTTTGATAGCCTGACCAGTACGATGACTTTCCCGGTGGGCGTTACGGAGTTTGTGGGCTTCGTCGAATACCACCAGATCCCACGGTGTAAGCCGTAGTTTCTCCGACATTCTCGCGGCAAAATTGTAAGAAATGACGTTAACACCGGGCTGGTCGAACGGGTCTGCCACCCCCTGCTTCCGCAGCTCCCTGTACGTTCGGGCATCCAAAACCTGCGATGGCAGATGAAACTTCTCCGCCAGCTCGTTTGCCCACTGCTTACGCAAAGCCGCAGGGCAGACAACAATCAATCTTCGTCTACGTTCTGCCCAGTACTGTGCCAGCACCAGGGCAGCCTCAATGGTCTTGCCCAGGCCGACCTCGTCCGCCAGGATCACACCTTTTACCAAGGGGTTCTGCAAAGCGAAGAGCGCTGCATCGATCTGGTGGGGGTTCAGGTCTACTGAGGCATCGAACAGCGACTGGGTCAGACGACCAACGTCACCACCACGGCGTTGCCTGGTGAGTTCGTAGGCAAAATACTTGGCGTGGTAGTCCGTTATGGGCATTGGTTACTTCCTTATTTACGACAAGAATACTCAAACTGTAGCCTGCTAACGGCAGGAATCAATAGTACCGGTCGCTTACCCAGAATCACTGTTGCTGTATGCTCGCTACCAAGCCTTTGTAGTGCCCTTCATCCAAAGCTTGCATGAGCTCCAATAGGTCAGAGAACACCTGGGGAGCTTCGCTGAGAGTTGAGAGGTCGTGCTCCGGATCAGCAACACGATCGTGATGGGAATGAACATGTAAAAAACGCAATAGGCGGGTTTTCTTTGCCGGATCAAACTCAACCTTAGACATCAACAAACCAAGAGCGGGTTTTCCACCTGGAAATTTGAAGCTTAAGAAGGTTTCCAATAGCCGCCGGCCCACGTTGGGAAGCACGTAGTACTGTTCGAGAGGCGCGGCCTCTGTACTTTGAGCGACGGACCAAATCTGCTTAAAGAGATAATGGTACTCGGATTCGTAATTAGCGAGTAAAGGGTCAAGCGGAACCAGCGACGAGGACCGGTTTCCGTCGGCCCATTTGGGTTCGAGAAGGTACATGTGAGCATTCAGCGCATTTTTCTTCTTTCCTCGGTTCATATGGTCGAACCAATTTCGAACTAACCGGAAGAGCTGAAAATTATGTGTGAGAATGAACAGTTGCGCGGCTTCTGCTGTTTTCGTTTTCATGAAACTGAAAGCGCTATACAGTGAGTTTGCATCCAAACTCGATATTGGATCATCTATCACGATTATCGCTTCTGTAAGATCCAAGCTCTCATCCTCGAGCGTTTTCAGAAAATACATGAAAGCTATAGCAGTCCTCTCGCCCTCGCTCAGATGATAAGCCGGTTCTCCATGGCGAAATAAACGATACCCAGAGTCAGACGTCTCGAATGTCAGTTCTTGCCGCCCAAGGTATGCCGCCACCTCTTGGTTTAATTCCTCGGCAGCTTTTAGGTGATGACGCATCTCTTCTTCGAGCTGCCTCATTCGGGCTTTTTTCCTATCGCGTTCGCTCCTTTTGTCCTGAAGGCTGGCATCCAGCTGCCGCAAATCGTCCTTATATTGTTGGTACTCATCGAGCGTCGAGAGAACCATGTCGTCCGCCACGCGATTCATCGCGGCCTGGACTTCTTGCTCGAATGATGAGCTGTGCCGATTGTGCTCGTCGATCAATTTATTGATCCGCTCGATGACCTCGAGGCCAAACTGTGCTGCGATATTCTGGGAGGCATCCAACGCCATGCTAGCGGTTTTGAGTAGCCAGTTAGAGTCTTTTGCCGCTGTCGAGAATGCGAATAGATAATCCCGAAGCTCCATTCGCTTAAAGGGGTTTTCACGCTTTGTCTTGAGCGCCGATACCAGGGTGTTAAGGAAATTAACAACACTCAGTTTGCTGGACTTCCACCGTCCCGCGCTTTTTTCGAAGTCAGCCTGAAGGTGTTGATAGAGTAACCCAGCAGCCGGAAGCTCGAAGTCATTAATCGCGCTGATCGAAGACTCGACACTCTGAATTTGGTTGTCCAGTTCCTCCTGAAACCGATTAAGCTCATCGTTGAAATGAGCTTCCAGATCGTCCAAACGTCTTTCCGGGAGGCTCTGGTTACAGAACAGGCAGCGGTCTGTTTCGAAATGGTGTTTATGCAGATTTAGGCCGGTTTGAACCCACTGGCCTAGCTTGGGGTTGTCGCGAAGCTCCTCGATAACTGATGCCGTTACAGACCTTTCCAGCAAAAGCTCGACCCTTTGGGTCAATTCCATGAATTTAATCGAAGGCAGTTTCACGTTAGCAACCGTTTTCATGAGTTGCGCATGTGCAACTCCCAGAAGCTGCTCTCTTTCGGTCTCCTCCAAGCGGGTACCACTAGAAGCCAACAGCTCTTCTACTCGGCTTTCAAAGGCTGGCCGATTGTAATTATTAAATCTCCCGCCAGGCCGCGTGAGAGCATTTTTTATGCTGGATGCGCCTTCACTGCAGAACTTGTCGAATCCTTTCTGCTTGGTACTGTTTTGGGATTCGAGCGACTTGAGATCTTCAACAATAGTTTCGACCTGAGACCTTAACTCAGAGATTTCCTTCTGCTTTTCAACGGAGTCCTCACCCAGGTAAAAAACCGGAGCCAACTCCCGTTGCGCAGGATCTTCAAAGATAGCGTGTTCAATAAAGCTTCGGTTGAATACCCGGACCGGCGGGATGGAGGCGGTTTGAGGCGACCTTGCGTCTACCATTTTGTCACCGAACTCAAAGTGCAGTGACGATGCGCTAGTCGGGCGCCGATGCTCCAGATCAGAGAAAATGCTCGTCAATGTTGTTTTACCGCTTCCGTTTAAGCCATAGAGCAAGTTGAAGCGAGCAAAGTCATCAAGGTTCTCTGGCCAACTGAAGTCTTTGAAAATTCGGAACCCTTTGATGTCCTTGATTTTTGTTAAATGCATCCTGCCCTTCCAGAGTGTACTGCCAGTCCTGTAAAGATGTGCCACATATACTGAACGAATCGCTCATGGAAACCAACGTCGTATGCCAAATCCGGCCGTAGCGAATTGATCACCGAGCATACAAGGGAAAGTTGCCTAAAATCTCTGAAGATCTATAAGGGGAATAGTCCATGGATTCAGGTTCAGACAATAGGGAGCTCGACGAAGAGCGAGAAGAGCTTTTTTTCCTTGTTTGGTCGATGCCTAGTTGGCAGGTAGCCGAAAAGCTTGGGGTTTCAGCGGCCGCACTAAGGAAACGGTGCTCCAAACTTGGCATCCCCAGGCCTCCTCGAGGGTACTGGACGCGATTCAACGGAAATTCAGATCGACCTGCCCCACCAGTGACTGCATACCTGGACGTGCTTAGGGGGCAGCTCAATCAGAAGGTTATCCGACCTGGGCTTCATTTGTCTGAGCGGAAAAAGAACTGTTCGAAAAGGCTGCTCAAACTGTCCTGGGTCAGAACTCCGAGTTGGGACTATTCGAGTTTAAGGGATCAATGCTCACGCAAATCGAGCCCCCACTAGCTTCTGCAGTTTTGACCACGGCAATTAAGCGCTTTGAAGAGTTCCTACCAAACACATCATATGTTTCTGCAAGACAGGTTGCCGCCGGCCTATTGGATGCTCTTTTGCCATTGGTCGCCAAGCATGTATTGGTATTCCCGAAATCTGAAAAATACAGCCATCGGGCCGAGAACGAATTCGTAGTGGTCCGCGTTTCCGAGGAACTACTACGGCACCTTGGCAATGCCAAGCGATTTGTTGATGAGCTGCAGCTGGCCTTTTCAGCAATCCCCCTGAATAGTTCAGAGTATTGCCAGAGCGTTCGGTATATCTTTTCGCCGAAATCGTATTGGATCGCCAAAGCCGATCTTTGCGTATCGGGGACACATGCTTGGCTCCGGATTGAGCAACAATCACCCGCCGAGATCTATGAGACGAATCAGGTTCCAATTGATCACCTGGGACCGCTATCTTTTTTACCTGAACGGCAGCGCACTACTCACATCGACCCAGAGGTTCGAATATACCGAGAAGACTGGGATCTGCTTCAAATATTACTGGACGCTGAGGATATGCATACGCTCGCCTCGTCTGTCGTGTACGACCTTCTGGATTCCGACTTACACCAGAAGTTGGCGCGTGCTATGAAGATTTGGTGGCCCAGCGAACAATTCCAGGCGCTGCAGCTACTGCAAGACGGGTTGGCCTCTGCCGAAGAAAAAATCGAGCAATGGGAATCAGAACTTGAAGTTGCCAAACAGCGAGTTTGTGAAAAGATCCTTGGTGCTCGCCGCGGGGATATCTTGCAGGTTATGCAGCAAGGAAAACCCGGACGTATCCAAGTCGAAAGACTGGATGTGTTCAAGTATGAACACAACGTGACCTTTATGGCTCATGGCAAGCTGTTCAGAAAAGACGGGATGGTCGGAAAGCGAAATGAAACATTGTATTTGTCGGTGCCAACGTCCGTCGCTCGTCAACTGACCGGCTATAAAGAGCCACCTCCCTCATCTCCGCAACAAGCCTCACGAACCTATCCATACTGGAAATGGAGTTGGCGACGCTAAGGGTGTACCGCCAGTGAACCCATGGGTACACCCCGCCCGATATCCAAACCCAGTATCTGCCACACCGGTGTACCTGTAGGTTCACTGGGGGTACACCGCTTCCTTCCAACTCAAACTCTGTTCTAAAGTTGGTGTACCTGCAGGTTCACCAGCGGTGCACTATCTCTGGATTGGCCGAACTCGCAGAAATTACGTCTGTACCCACAGGTGCACCAGCGGTTCATTCTTTTACCTAACATATCGCGCCATCTGCCCCTCAATGACGCCTAAGACATGCTAACGAACCCTGCCTCTCAGATGTTTATAAAACAGGTTTGGGAGCACAACGCGGATTCCAAATCAGATTCGCCAGGCAAGCATGGCTCCCAAATCTCAGAGTGATTAAACAAATTCGAGATTTGGGAATTGGGTGAAGTATCCAAATCAGATACGCGGGCCGTGGCACCTATCCAAATCAGGCGACATGGTCACATGATGGAATCTGCTTGATTTGGATTTGAATGAAATTCCCAAAACGGCAGAAAGGTTGGAATTTATGGTTTCAATCGAGTGGTAAAAATAGCTCTACGTAAGCCCACCGAATATCAATCCGCAAAAAAACAGATTTTTCCTCCAACTGCGCTGCCGACGATTTATCTTCGCATCTGTAAATTTCAAAGGGTCCCGATGGGACGATTCAAACAACCAATGAACGGAGATATGAAATGAGCAAGAAACCTTCAAGCAAGCCCATGACCGCCGCAGATGTGGCAAGGATCCAGAGCGCCACCGCCAAGCAATCTGGCGGTGGAGTTAGTAAGGATTCGTTTGTCGCCAGGGCTCAGAGGACTGTTGCAAAAAAGGATTCTAAATAGGCATTACAAGAGGGCGGGCCTTGTGCCCGCTCTCTTGTTGCGGGAGAGTACGATGAAACGAGTAAGCAGCGATAAGGATATAAATCAGTTGATTAAAGAGCTACTTCAGAACGGCTGGCGATATCAGTCTGGCAAAAAGCACGGGAAAATCGAACTACCTGGAGTAGGCAAAGTGGTTATTCCGACGAGCCCCAGCGACCGACGGACCCTACAGAATCTCATTCGAGATATTCGTCAACTTGAGCGCAGGGAGGCGACTCTTGCATAGCACTCCTGCCTATCCGAACCACCTCGAGATCATCAGATCACTTGCACGAGCGTTTGACACAAAGGGATCTGATAAGTGGATTGATGACCATGCCGGTAAATGGGATTTTGATTATAGAGCCATTCCCGTCGCAACCGACAAGGTAGTCTATGAACCGCTATCACGATACATCGGAGAGGACTTCGCGAGAAATGTGGCCACCTGGCTAAACAGGTTCTGCAAAACATACAGTTGGTTTGTCGCGAACCTGAGCCTTGAGGGTTTATCCCACTCAGAGGCTTTAAGAATTCTTTCGAGTCACCTATTCAGCGCCTTCGGAGCTGAGGCCGTGAGAACCGCCTGCAGTATCCTCAATGGGCCACCTCCAGAACAGTATCTGTCGCCCGTCAAGCAAGCTTTTGAAGGTTTGTTCGAATGGATCGAATTATCGGTACCGGGCTGGGACGATTTCTATCACCAGCTTAGCAAAGAAGTGAAGGACCGCATGCGACGGTGGCAAACGGGTACACAGCTACCTGCCCTGAGTTCTCTGAGCGCCCTCTTTTCTCGACAAGACGCGGGCAAATTCTTTGATGAAACACAGAGAACTCGATTGCGAGCGCTGCTTGTTACAGCGAGAGCCGTTGATCATTACCGAGCTCTGCCAATTGGGGAGATCGCAATTGAACGGGCACAGGGTTGTTCCAATACAAACCTGCGCGATATCCATTCGAGAGTTGTTGAGGAGTGCCTGTTAAAAGCTCCCCGGTTCAAGTTGATCGCGGAGCGGAATGTAATGCTCGCGACTCTGCTGCACCCTGGCCGGGAAAAGTCATCCAAGGATCAAGTCTTCGCCCAACAGGCACTCACACACTTTAAGATTTTTCTGCATCAGATCGCCCCCTCAGGCTCGCTTTCTTATTGTCAAAGCTGGCATGAAGCGCGTTGGCTTACCTTATCAGGAAAATTGGATCGTGCCACTGAGACCTACCAGAGAGCGTTTGAGCAGTCGTATTTCCATGCAGGGCCGAATCAGGGTCTCATTATCCAAGAGGCCTTGGCCGTAGCGGCAATGCTCCCATCACCACCCAAGACTTTTCTAAGACAACTTCGAAATGGTCAGGTAGTTCTAGGTCTCGAAGTGCCACTAGATCTCGGCGACAAATCTGGAGTGTCGTCACGATACGACAAGCACCTGGAAAACTGGTTTATTCCTCAGTATCGCGGTCATTTCACAAAAATATTTCCTGCTCACGGCGGGTTCCCCGGGGCAGAATACCCTCAGCAGGAGCCAGACTTGCTCGGGTCGATTTTTGTAACTGATGACGACCTTGCCAAAAAACCATCCTTCAAGGCGCCGAACCGGAAGATAAAAATTGGCCAACTTCGTCAAAAGCGCATACCCCAACTTACCTACTTTGTGTGGAGGGAGAACGCCGACGCGGTACAAAAACTGTTGGACGCTGGAGCCGACGTCAATCAGCTTTCTGAAGCGGGCGACTCTGCTTTATTACAGGCTGTGCAGTTGCTGGATGTAACTACCCCGAACCAAAAGCCAGGTGATGATTCGTTTTTCACTTTGCTGAGTGAAAAGCCACACAAGCCGGAAGTTTTGAATGCAACTACCCAAAAGAAGCGCTTATCACTGCTAACAGCCGCTATCAACACCAACAGGCTCGATGTGCTGCGAAAATTACTTGATATGGGTTGCGCGCCGGATTCCAGAGCCGGCATCGAGCTGAGCACACCCCTTTACTACTGCATTCAAAAAATTGGATTGGTAAAGGGCAAGAGTGAGGTCTTAAGACAGATAACACAGGTTCCCCAAGATCAGGTGCTACTTGAAAGCATCCGGCGATATACCTCAGGGAGTCTTGGTATGACCCTCGAAGCCCAACGGCAGTATCTGGAACGAGTCGCCTCCGACCCTCGGTATAACAGCATCCACCAAGCGGCCGGAAAAATTCTGGTTGAAACAGAGAGAAAGTCGTTTGACCTGGATGTTTTGCGGGCTATGGCCGGACTGCTCATCGAGCAGGGCGCAGACACCAACGCAGAACAGAATTACCCCATTCCAGGCTATACCCCCCTTATGCTTGCAATTGAAAGTGATGAACTAGACCTAGTAAACAGAATGGTCAGCGCCGGTGGAATCCTTGAGAAGACGTACCTTGATCAAAATTCAGGAAAATGGGTGACGCCTTTGCAAATCGCCACTGAGTTCCAAGCCCACTCAGTACTCAAGGAGGTGTTCGGCAAAGGATAGGCCTCGCAGCTAACGATTTGGCTCATCGCCAAAATCCATGCCCTGACACAACAAACCGCTATTACTTGTGCAAAACGAAGGCAATTTTCCGCGGTCGTTTTGCACTTGCTCCTCCCAAAAAAAACATAGAGTAATCTCAATGTCTGATCAGAAGCGCCTCTGAAACAGCACGCTTTTGGGGATCAGATGCGTCCAAACCAGTAAGTTCGGGAGATTGCCATGCGTCCGGTATCGATTGAGGATTTTATAAAGGTCGTTTTTGAATACGACAGCACGCCACCTGCCCCATCAACTATTCGTCGGCTTTGTGCTGCGAAAGACGAGTTCGGACTGGCAGTTATCCCGGGTGCCTTTAAATTGGGGAAAGCCTGGAAAATTGACCTGGACGGGTATTTTCGGGAGATGGAGCGTCGGGTGTCCGGATCGGACACTGCAGAAGACGCCTTTATCCATGACTTGGCAAATAAACTAGCTTCCTAACATGGCACCAAGATACCGCTCTGAAAAACACTCATCGCTGCACAGATACCCTGGCCTCTATCAGAGCGAGGACGGTGTCTACTTCGTTATCCATCCCATTACGAAAAAACGCGGCACCCTGGACACCAGGGACAGGAATCAAGCGATCCGACTGTGGTCAATGCTTAACCATAGGTGGGAGGCCGAAGTCCAAGAAAGGAAAACCAACGCCCTGGCTGAAAAATTGGATAGCCTCTCGATACCAGCAAGCAAGGGGGATCACATCCTGCTCCAGGACTACCTGAAGAAATGGAGAACGGAGGTCCTCGGTCATCAAATAAAGGGCAAGAGCATAGTTTGGTCGGAGTGCCAAGTCCTATCCCTACGAGGACCGAATAAAGGCGCCCCTATCGCTAAACCAACCCGAGTTGATTACGCGAGCGATGCCCGGCAGTTGGAGCAGAGCGACGATGCAAAATTCCCGCTTTCTGATCCGCAAATCCTTCGCAAGATTCGCAAACTGCTTTCCCCATGGCTGCCGATGCCTACCCATTACAACGGTCTCAAAAACACGTTGAACCGGGTGTTCCTCCATGCGGTTCAGGAAGGTCTCATTGACCGAAATCCGATGATCGATATACGTAAAGCCGCCGAAGAAAAACGCCAAGTTCTCATCCCTGATGAGGCCTACCGGAAGATAACTGAACACCTGTGCGTCCATCGTCATAACAAGCGAGATATGGACGGCACGTGGCGTGCGAAGATTTGCGATCTCATTTACATGATGAGTCAGCAGCCAATTGACGTTTTCAATTTGAAGGAAAGCCAAGGTGAGCTCTATGACAAACCCATCGATCGCGGGGACTATTTCGCCTACGGAGTGATCCGCTTTGCTCGCCACAAAACTAAAATCGGCATCGAACTCGAGATGAACGAGGATCTTGCCGATCTGTGGAAGTGGTTTGTGGAGTTCAAGCGGAAGGAGGCCATCATAAGCGAATACCTCCTAGTATACCCACGCTACTTCGATAAGCGCTCCAGAGCTCAACAAGTAAAACACAGAACTATGCAGGCCGCCTGGCGAGATGCCTGCAAGGCAGCAGGCTATGGAGGCATGTACCACCTCAGAGACCTCCGCAAGAAAGGACTGACCGAAGAATTCCTGAGCCAAGGAGAAAACGACAAAGGCGGACATGAAACGCAGGCCATGCGGAATCATTATCGGTTGATCAAGCCGCCTAAGCGGGCGAGGACAACGATCAGATTTGAGCGGGAACAGAAACTTTCTGAGTGAGTTAGATAAAACCGAAAAATCTCCAACGGACCTGATTGCTATAGAACTTCTACTGAGAGTACACTTATTGTGTACACGGATAGGGTGAGAATTATGCAAACGATCAATGTTCGAGAAACTCGGGAAAAGCTCTCAAATCTTCTGGACGCTGTGGCCGCAGGAGAAGAGGTTGTAATTCTGCGTCACGGTAAACCTGCTGCACGCCTAACCGCGGCCTTGCCCGAAAAGATTCAGTTTCCAAACCGTTCGGAACTCAGGGCATCTCTGCCCCCCGTCCGGGAAAGCTCTGCTCAGGCGGTGCGGGAACTCAGAGACGAAGAGCGCTATTAATGTTGTACTTTGATACCAGCGCCGTTCTCCCCTACTACCGACAAGAGCATGCTAGCGATCGTGTTCAGACATTGCTTGAGGCGCAAACCCAACCTGTTCTTATCAGTCATTTGACGGAAGTTGAGGTGGCAAGCGCACTGGCCCGGTGGGTTCGGATGGGAGAGCTCAGCGAACCCCAGGCGAACCGGATCGAAAGTGCATTCCACGATGATGTCAGCCATGGGCGCTTCAGCCTGTGCCCCATTGAAACGGCCCACTATAAACGGGCCAGCCACTGGGTTGGCGCCAGGAAGACAAGTTTGAGAACGTTGGATGCACTTCATTTGGCATGCGCAGAACATCACCAGGCTCAACTTATCAGTGAGGATGAAGCGTTGGTGAACGCGGCGGTTTTCTTTGGCATCGACGCCCGCCTTGCTTCGAAGGGCGACTAAACACCATGGCTAGCCCAAAACACCTCACTCGAACACTTTATGAGCAATGGGAAACTGTCGAGGCACTGGTTCGGGCCACCCGGGAGATGCCGGCGTTCTCCGAGGAACAGGTTCTTGCTGCCATTCGCCAGGCTCAACCGGCCCTGGACGACGTTCAAGTCAGGGAGGCCCTACGTAGGCTTTTTGGAAGTGGCGTAATGGAGACTCAAAGCCGCTCTGAAAGCTTCGTGGTCAATGCCCATGTACTTGAGTTTGTCCGTGGCCTGACGCATGAACACGAACTAGGACTGTCATCAGTCATTCAGGCGCGCATCGAAGCAATTCGTGGCGCGACAGAGACCCTCACCGCGGGTATCGAAGCCGGAGATACCGGTCAGCAGACTCAAGCCATTAACCAACTATCTACCCTGTTCAGAGATATTGCCCGCCAGCTCGAGCAGGACCGCCATGCGATTGCCGAGCTGGCCGAGCAAGCAAAATCAGCAGACACCCGGGCTCCCATTGCAAAACGCTACAAGTCCGTCCTCGACGCGTACGACCAATATGTAGAACCGATGAACGAGATGATGGATTCCGGACCTTCCGGCATTTTCTACCATCACCTCGCCGCAGCGGAAGACGCCCTCGACCTCGGATACAATCGCCTGAATACCAAAGGCGCACTCTACAGCCACCTCAACCGTCTCCGGCACGTTGGTTATCAGGCCAAGGAACTGCGACGACTGGGGCGAATCACGGCTCAGCAATGTGCTGAAATTCTGTTGCCCCTCCGAGAAGAGGCACGCCAACACAACAATCTTTCCTCAGCTATCAGCCGGTTGTTGGGACAGGTTCGCAAAAAAGGGCTCAACCGCACCTTTCGCAAACGCCAGGATCAGTCTTGGCTGCCGGTGTGGCGCGTGAATCAAAGCCGCAGTGTGTCTGTAGGCGACGAAATAAAAACAATCATGGCGGAAGCGAGGAACTTTGAGCCTTCTGAACGGGAGTTCCCGGGCGAAGTCGATGCGGCACCCATAACCATTGCTGAGTGGATTGACGAAGAACAGCTCCGGCAACAGTTGTTAAAGGACCTCCCGGTCGGCAACCTTTTGGAGTGGCTGAAGCACCACTACCCCTCCCTGCCTGACCAGGTTCTTCTGCGGCTCTATCATGACCTGGCACGAGAGGACCTATGGGAGATGGAGCTGGAAGCGCAGCCTACAATATCCGCCCTTTCCCTGATTTCAGTGCACTACTGGCCCTACCGTCTGACACAACCGGTGAATAAAACTCGTGAGTAATACCAGCCAATTCCAACAAATCGCTAGCAACCTGCCAAACCTGGCCCATCTTTTTCGGTGGTTCAACCGGGGCCGGCATCTCAACCGGATCTCAGAACCAGTATTGTGGGAAGAGCTTGAACGCAACCTCGACGATTATGTGGCCATTTTTACCGCACTGGGTTTTGACCTTCGCCTTGATGGCCGGGGCTTCGCCTGGTTCCATCAGGACGACGGCAGCAGCAATACAAACAAAGCCACCCGGCAACTGGCCCTGTTGTTCATGGTCATCTTTGATACTCAAGCGGATGCCGGCATTCCGCTGATGAAATTCGAGCATTGGCGAATCGATCAAACCCTGCTGACAACGGTTTTCGAGCAACACCAGGACTTGCTGAAGGCAGAAGAGCTGGATCTGTCCGGCCTGGCGAGCCTGATGAGAACCGCAGAAAACTTCGGCTTTGCCCGTTACGATAGCGGAGCCTGGCAGCTGTTGCCTGCTGTGTGTCGTTACCTGGATCATTACGAAGAACTGGCCAGCCAGGTGGATCAGGATGAAGATGTTTCCTGGGCTAGCGATCAGGATGACGAGGATAATTCCCTATGAGTTCCGATTACGGCTTCCAGCAGCTGGTACTTCTCAACAGCGCCGGCTATGAGCGCGCAGAGCTCCCTCTGGATGAGTCAGTTTCTCTCATTGCCCCCAACAATACTGGCAAGACCAGCCTGATTAATGCCCTGCAATATCTGCTGATTATCGACAAGCGGCACCTGGATTTTGGTGCCCACGACAAAGACAAAGCGAGACGTTTCTACTTCCCATCCAATAGCAGCTATATCCTGCTAGAAGTCACTTTACCTGAAGCTGGCTCTGTGGTGCTGGGGTGTGTGGGCAAGGGCTTTAGTCATGACTACGCCTATTTTGCCTATCGGGGCCCTCTGAAAATTGAGGAGTACAGGCTGGCCAATGGCAAGCTGGTGACGCAGCCACAGCTGTTGGAGCAGCTGGCTCATCACGGGCGAACGGCCAATTTCTACTCATCGACTGAGTTTGCCGAAATGGTCTACGGTGGTGCCCGAAAGCGGGGACAGTCCAGCTCCGAATTTACCATTTTCCGGCTAGAGAACCGCAAGGATGCAAACGCCTACCGTCAGGTTCTTACCCGCACCCTACGTCTCGACAAACTCAGTTCCGGCGAAGTAAAACGCCACCTGCTGCAGATCTTCAGCCGTCTGTTGCCGGACTCCGTGGTGGATTTCAAACAGGAATGGGATAAGGCTTTTGCCGAGGTGAACCAGGATCGGGAACAATACCGGGCCGCCAAAAACCAGCAAACTCAGATTGACGACCTGGAACGCCAGCAGGACGAACGACTCGCCACCAGAGGCCGAATCATTGCCCGCCGACCGCTCATCGACGATGGCCTGCAACGCTGGCAGAACCATTACCAGACAGAAAGCGAAAGCCTCCAGCATCAGCATGGGAAATTGCACAAGCAGGAAGCAGAATTGCTTCAGAGGGACAGGGAGCAGACCCGCCGCCAGATTGAGCTCAATCAGCAGTTGGAGGCACTGAACAAGGACGAGCAGCGCCGTGACGTACTGGAGAACCGGTTCGCGCTGGTCAATGACCGCAGCCAGCTTGAGCAGCAACTTGCTAGTGCCACCGCAGAACGCGACCGTCAGATTGCTTTACTCGCCAATGCCTATGGGCAGTCTGCGACCGCCACTGATCATCAATTGCGGCGGGAGGAGCAGGAGCTATCAGCACTGCGCAAGGAACAGGAAACACTCTCGGACAATCTTTATCTCACACTTAAACAGCACCTCTCCGAAGAGCAGATCAGTATTCTCAACCGAGGGCTCAACCGCCAACTGCTTACCTTGCCGCCTGGGGACTATCAACTGGATTCGGGCCAGCTGCGCCAATGGCTGCAGGAAATGCGCGAAGATCGGTTTCAACTACCCGGGCTGAATCTGTCTGTTGAACACCAAGCGCCGCAGTATGAACAGCGAACAGACGAAGAGATTGCCCAACTGATTGAGGATTGCCAAGACCGGCACCGGCAGTTGCAGGAACAAAAGGCCGCCACCGAAGAATTGGACACTCAGAAGAAGCGGAAGGTAGAACTGGAGCAGGAAGTAAAACGCCTGGAAAAGGACCTGGAACAGTTTGACGAACTGGCTCAACTTCAGAAATCGCGCCCGGATCGCCTGAAAGCAATGGAGGCAACCAATCAAGAGCTGGCAGAGATAGAGCACGCTCAGAAACAGGCGGGTGCCCAGCAACAGACGCTCAGGGAGCAGATCCAGGAAGTCGCCAAGCAGCGGCAAGCACTGGATACCGCTCACCAGGAGATAGATCGTATCCGCCAGAACCGTGGCGACACCGACGAGCAGTTCAACTGGCTTGCTGACCTGCCCCATACCCCCTGGGTTGGCGACCTGGAGCTACCGCTCGACCAACTGGCGCAAACGCTGCGTAACTATCAGCAGGACTGCTATCAGTTAAAAGAACTGGACCGGGATCTGCAGCACCGACGCATCACGCTGCATAGCGGTGGCCTGACGAAATTCCAGTATGCCCCCAACCCGGAAGAGGAAATCCGGTTGATGGTAGAGTTCCGCCATCATCTGGCCCGAGAGGCAGAAGCCCTGGAAAAGAAAGCCCGCAGTGCCGTGGTCACTGTGACGGCCAGCCTCAGGGATCTTCGGGACAACCTGCAGTCATTCGAAAACGCCATGCATGAATTCAACCGTCTGATCAGCCGCAGGAAACTGTCGGATCTCAAGGTCTTCCGCATTCAGCCGGTTCACGAGAATCACCTTGTCGAAGCGATCGACTTGTTGATCCAAACGGCAGAAAAAGTGGAGTCTGGCGAATCCTTCGAGCTCTTCAACCAATCCAGCGTACTGGACGACCGACAGCTGGACCAAGCCCGCCAGTTACTGATCGACGAAGGTAGCGCTCGACAAGGGCTGAAGGTTGCCGATTTGTTTCGCCTCACTTTCGAGCTGGGCAAAGAAAACCAGGACGTAGAAAGCTTTGACGACATCGACAGCGCAGCTTCCAACGGTACCGTGCTCATGGCCAAGTTGGTGACCGGCCTGGCCATGCTCCACCTGATGCAGGATAAGAGCCGTAATGTTCAAGCCCTTTGCTACCTGGACGAAGCCCTGGCGCTGGATGCTGCAAACCAAAGAAGTTTGATCAAAACCGCTTCCGAATTCGGATTCGCTCTTATGTTCGCTTCCCCTTCACCGTTGATTACCGCTCATTACTGCGTCCCTATCCAACAGTTGAGCAACGGAAAAAACCACATCAGCCGCAAGCACTGGCAGATTCTGCAGCCGCTTGAAGCTGTCGAGGTATGAGCTTTCATCAATGAACAGGTCACTCAGAGAAGCATTGATTAAACTTGAGAATTCCGATGGAGAATGTCTTGGATCACGGTTCACCCCCTCACAGAAGCGCGTTCTTGAGGAGTTTCTCGGCAGAACCGCATGTGTCACCAAGCTGCGTCGGGGCAATGGCTTCGTTTATCGCGTCAGCAACTCACCGGTTTTTGAGCAACACCTTCGGGAGTTGCGGCCCGATGTAAATTCAGCCAACCAGGCGGATCCAGTTCGGGCACAAAACCTCGCGCTTACCCGGTCCACCAAAGGTCGAAAGAGTTCACACGCAGCTTCTTACCGACTACTGAAGGCAACAATACCGGGCGTAATCTGGAATCGTGATGGAGAGTTGCTCGACCTATGGCAGCTGACATTCATCGCCGGCGCCCTCGCCGTCGATATCAGCCAGAATGAAACGCCTCTGGCCACCGACAGCCTCTTGTGGCTGGTGGAGAACCAGGGGTTGCTGGATGACACCAGCTGGGTGCCCGAAGACTTGCACGGATCTGTACTCTATTATCAGGGCCAGCTCAGTGAACGACTGATAGAGTGGCTATGCGGGAAAAAACGAAGTCCACGGATTCTCATGTTTCCAGACTACGATGGCGTCGGACTAGAGAACTATGCCCGCCTGCGCAAAGCGCTGGGTGAGGACGCCGAACTATGGCTAATGCCTGACTGGAAACGCAAACTGGAGCGCTATGGCAATTCTGAGGTATGGCGAAATAATCTTAAATATGTTGCCAATGCCGAGGAAAGTTTAAATTTGGATCAGGAACCGGATGAGGTGCTGGAGCTGATTGAGGCGCTTAAGCTGAGCGGTAAGGCGTTAGAGCAAGAGGCTGTGTTTTTGGTCACAACAGACAACTAATCACGCTTGCTCAAGATGCCCTGCACATTCACTTGTCCGCTCTTATGCCACGGATTGAAGCGGATAATATTTTGGGTTTAATTTGGATATTTTTTGGGTGAGAAAATCAACTAAATGGGGATGAAGTAATTTGTTGATTTTAAAGGGTAAAAATGGAGGCGCGGGTCGGAATCGAACCGGCGTACACGGAGTTGCAGTCCGCTGCATAACCACTCTGCCACCGCGCCGGAAAAGATCGAAGGGATCGGATCTTTGTGCTCTCAGGTGGGCAATGAGAGACTTGAAATTGGAGCGGGAAACGAGATTCGAACTCGCGACCCC
The DNA here is from genome assembly GCF_045057155.1 of Marinobacter flavimaris. Lineage (NCBI taxonomy): Bacteria > Pseudomonadati > Pseudomonadota > Gammaproteobacteria > Pseudomonadales > Marinobacteraceae > Marinobacter > Marinobacter flavimaris. Next base: position 1,144,115 of record NZ_CP171359.1, on the reverse strand, counting down.
AACCTTGGCAAGGTTGTGCTCTACCAACTGAGCTATTCCCGCTCTTTGTTTCCGGGGCATTGCCTCGTCAACGGCTGCGTATTCTACGGATTACCGTTCGGGCGTCAATAGTTTTTTATCAAGTTTTTGTTTTATTGGAGATTGTGGGCAAAGTTTGGCCAATTGCACGGCAGCATGCAAACATGCACCTTCGTCACTGGCAGAGATCCCCCGCACTCTTTAAGCTAGGGATTGGCAGGCAACATCACTCAGGGATTCGACAGAACGTGCCCAGTCCTGATTCATCCGAGCAGACCGATCCACAACAACCGACGTCCAGCCCCGGATCCGTCACCGTTGAAGCCGGCACTCTGAGTGTTAACGGCGACTGGCTGTTGAGCCATTACCGGTCTCTGGCGTCCCTGGCGTCGTCAATGTCACCCAGGGATATGAGTAAACTGTCGATCGACCTCTCGGGGCTGACGCGGATTGATACCGCCGGAGCCTCACAACTGGCCACCCTGATCGGCCCGGAGCATTTGCTCGAAGCCGCCTCGGCCGATAGCGAATTGCCCCGGGAAACATCCGCCCTGATCGCCGCTGTTTGCGAGGCTATGACAAATCAGCCCGAGGCGGATCGGCGCGCGCCTTCCCTCGTTTGGAGCTTTGTGACCGGAACCGGCCAGAAGGTGGAAAGCATCTTCCGGCTTCTGTGGATCCTTGTGGGCTTTATTGGCCAGACGCTCGGCACCCTGGCCTGGAACCTTCCCCGGCCCTGGCGCTGGCGGATGACGCCCTTTGTGGCTGCGGTTCATGACACCGGCCTGAACGCCCTGCCCATTGTGGCACTACTCACATTTCTGGTGGGTGCCGTGGTAGCGTTTCTGGGGGCGACCGTGCTGGATGATTTTGGCGCCACCATCTACACGGTTAACCTGGTGGCCTTCTCCTTCCTGCGGGAATTCGGGGTGCTGTTGGCCGCAATCCTGCTCGCCGGCCGGACCGCCAGCGCGTTTACCGCCCACATTGGCGCCATGAAGGTTAACGAGGAGCTGGATGCCATCCGCACCCTGGGCCTGAACCCCATCGAACTGCTGGTGCTACCCAGGGTAATGGCGATGATGGTGAGCCTCCCCATTCTCACCTTTGTGGGCATGATCTCCGGTATGGTTGGCGGCGCCATGGTCTGTGCCCTGGTGCTGGATATCTCGCCGACGCAGTTCATGGCCATCGTTGAGCGGGACATTGCCCTCCAGCATTTCGTTGTCGGCATTGTGAAAGCGCCAATCTTTGCATTCCTGATTGCTGTGATTGGCTGCCTGGAGGGATTCAAGGTGGCTGGCAGTGCGCAATCCGTGGGTGAGCACACAACGTCCAGCGTAGTTCAGTCCATCTTTATGGTGATTCTGTTGGATTCCATTGCTGCACTATTCTTTATGGAAATGGGCTGGTAATCATGGCGGCTATGACGGCATCCCCGAGTACTGAAGCCAGAAATAAGCCGGTGATTGCGGTGCGGGATCTGTGCAACCGCTTCGGCGAGCATGTTGTGCACGAGAATCTCGACCTGGACCTGCTGCGCGGCGAAATACTGGGCGTGGTTGGCGGGTCAGGAACCGGCAAAACCGTGCTTTTGCGCAGTATCGTTGGGTTGAACACGCCAGCCTCGGGCCATATCCGGGTGTTTGGCGAGGATCTTATCCAGCTTCCGGCACGTGCACGCTCCCGGGTTGAGCAACGCTTCGGGGTTCTGTTCCAGGGTGGCGCCCTGTTTACCTCCCTCAACCTGCAGGAGAATATCGCCGTTCCCCTGATTGAACATGCCGGCCTGAAGCGACCCGAGGCTGAACAGCTGGCCCGGATGAAGCTGGCGCTGACCGGTTTGCCGCCGGATGCAGCGGTTCGTTACCCGTCCGAACTCTCCGGCGGCATGGTGAAGCGGGCGAGCCTGGCGCGGGCCCTGGCACTGGATCCGGAAATCCTGTTCCTGGATGAGCCCACAGCGGGTCTGGACCCGATTGGGGCGGCTGCGTTTGATAGGCTGATTGTGACGCTTCGGGATGCCCTGGGGCTGACCGTGTTTCTGGTCACCCATGATCTGGACACCCTGTACTCAACCTGTGACAGGGTTGCGGTACTGTCACAGCGCAAGGTGCTGGTAGCTGATACGCTGGAGGCTGTTGCCGCGACGGAGGATGAGTGGATTCAGGACTACTTTAACGGCCCCCGGGGCCGGGCTGCGAGCTACGCATTCAGGGACCATTCGAACAAACGGAATCAGGAGCAATAACCATGGAGCCAAGGGCCCACCACCTGATCATTGGCCTGTTTACCATTCTGGCCTTTGCGGCCGCGCTGATCTTTTCTCTGTGGCTGGCGAAATCCTCCGCCGATCGGGATTGGGGCTACTATGAAATCGTCTTCGACCATGCGGTGGGCGGCCTTTCCGAGGGTAACCCTGTGCTCTACAGCGGCGTTCAGATTGGTGATGTGGTGGAGCTGAATCTGGACCCGGACAACCCCGGCCACGTGCGGGTTCTGGTTCGGGTGGATCAGTCGGTTCCCATTCGTGAAAACACCAAGGCCGGCCTGGTGCTCGCCAACATTACCGGCAGCATGAGCGTTCAATTCAGCGGTGGAAGCCCGGACCAGCCAGCCCTGAAAGGCGACAGGGATAATCCGCCAGTTATTATGGCCGAGCCCTCGGCATTCAATAACCTGCTTGCCAATGGCGAACAACTTCTGACCAAAGCAGACCGCCTGCTCACCAGTGCCACGGAGCTGTTATCCGGTGACAACATCGAGAATGCCTCTGCCATCCTGAAAAACACTCGGGAAGCCACGGATGCCCTGCTCGACCGCCGGGACCAGCTGATCGCCCTGCTCGAACAATTCGACGCCGCTGCCATTCGCGCCGAGGAAGCGGCCATCAAGGTGTCCAATGTCTCGGATAACGCCAACGAACTGCTGCAAAACGACGGCCAGCGGGTCCTGGAATCCATGGACCAGGCCCTTGCGGTTATCACCAGCACCATGGCGCGGATTGATGAGCTGACCCGTAACAACCAGGGGGCAATGGATGCCGGGCTCCAGGGCATGGGAGAGCTCGCACCCGCGCTGCGGGAGCTGAGGGCAACCCTGCGGAGCCTGAACCAGTTTACTCATCGCCTGGAGCAGGATCCGACTGGCACCCTGTTCGGCAATGAAACCATGAAGGAGATGGCGCAGTGACATTGAGGTCAATCAGTAACCTGACACTCCTCCTCGGTGCTGCCGTTGCCGGCGGCTGTACGGTGTTTCCGAACCCGGAGCCACCGAGGGTTATGGACCTGGCCGTGGCCCAGGCGGTGCCAGCGGCGGAGCAACCGGTTCAGGCCTCCCTTCGTGTTGATACACCCTACGCCTCAGAGCCTTTTAACGGGTCGCTGATTCTGGCGAAACCCACGCCTCAGGAGTTCCGGGCCTACGAGGGGACCCGCTGGCGGGACACGGCACCGGTGGTGGTCCGGGATACGCTGGTCAGCAGCCTTCGTCAGAGTGGCGCCTACACGAACGTGATTACCGACACCAATCCGGCGCAGGCTGAATTGACCCTGGTCACCGAACTCTCGGCGTTTCATTCGGAAACCCTGGAATCCGGACCGCAGGTGGTTATCGAGCTGCACCTGCAGATGATTCACAACCGTTCAAGGGCCAGCCTGTGCACTCGCACTGAGCGGGTTGTGGAGCCGGCATCAGGCACATCGGTTGACCAGATTGTTGAGGCCTTCGGAACCGCTGGCAGCGATTTGGCCGCCAGGGTGATTGAATGGGCTACGAGGTGTGACTATCCGTCTCGGCTGAGGCCTTCTCCGGAAACAGATCCGCCCAGGCAGCCTTGAGGTAGAGGCCCATGGACCAGAGGGTGAGAGTCGCGGCGATATAGAGCAGCACCAGGGCGACATTGGCCCAGAGAACGCCGGGAGGAAACGCCAGAAGACCCACAATCGCGCACATCTGCGCTGTGGTCTTGATCTTGCCGATGAAGGAAACCGCCACACTGTTGCGGCTGCCAATTTCCGCCATCCACTCCCGCAAGGCGGAAATGACAATCTCACGGCCGATAATAACGGTGGCCGGAATCGTCAGCAGAATCGCCGAGTGCTCCTCGATCAGCACAGCCAGCGCAACGGCTACCATGAGCTTGTCTGCGACCGGGTCCAGGAAGGCGCCGAACGGGGTGCTCTGGTCGAGTTTTCGCGCCAGGTAACCGTCCAGCCAGTCTGTGGCCGCCGCCAAGCCGAAAATCGCCGCGCTCACGAGGTAGCTCCACCCCACCGGAAGATAGAAAATCACCACAAACACCGGGATCATGATGATGCGGGAAAGGGTGAGGATGTTTGGTAAATTCATGCTGTCCTTACTCGTCGTGCAATGCTGCGTATATGGTTTCGGCCAGTGATTTGCTGATGCCCTGCACTTTGGTCATCTCATCAACCCCGGCCTTGCGGAGTTCCTGTATTCCGCCAAAATATCGAATCAGGTCGCGACGCTTCTTCGGCCCCACGCCCTCAATGCCTTCCAGTGTAGACTGCCGGCGCTTTTTGTCCCTCCGGGCCCTGTGCCCGGTAATAGCAAAACGGTGGGACTCATCCCGGATATGCTGGATCAGGTGCAGCGCTGGCGAATCTGCCGGCACCCGGAACACATCCCCGGTCATGGCATCAATAAGCTGCTCCATGCCTGCACGACGGGTCACGCCCTTGGCGACACCGATCAGCGGGATATCGGAAATCTCTAGTTCATCAAAAACTTCCCGGGCAATATTCAACTGCCCCTTACCACCGTCTATGAAGACCAGATCCGGGCGTTTGCCCTCGCCGGCCACCATCCGCTTGTAGCGACGGGAAAGCACCTGGCGCATGGCGGCGTAATCATCGCCGGCCGTAACCCCCTCGATATTGTACAGGCGGTAATCACTCTTCACGGGGCCATTCTCATCGAAAACCACGCAGGATGCGACGGTATTTTCCCCGTGGCTGTGGCTGATATCGAAACACTCCATGCGTGACGGCGTCTCCGACAGCTCCAGAAGACCCCTCAGGGCCAGCAGGCGCCGGTATACGGTCTCCTTGCTCGCCAGGTGCGTAAGCAGGGTCTGGCGGGCGTTGGTCATGGCCAGTTCCAGCCAACGGCGGCGTTCACCGCGAACATTGCCCCGAATCCGGGTTTCCCGGTTCGCCGATTCAGTGAGCGCCTGGGCCAACAGTTCCTGACCCTCCACTTCAACGGGCACCAGGATATCCCGCGGAATCTCCCGCCGGGTGTTGCCGCCGAAATAGTACTGCCCGAGGAAGGCACTGAGCAGTTCGCCCTCGGTCTGCTCGATGGAGTAGCGAGGGAAGTAGTCCTTGGTGCCGAGCACACGGCCACCGCGCACGATGATCACTACGATGCAGACGATACCCGCGTCCTGGGCAATTGCGATGACATCCGCATCGCCGCCCTCACCGTCTACCGACTGCTGTTCCTGGACATGGCGCAGATGATTGATCTGGTCGCGATAGGCCGCCGCTTTCTCGAACTCCAGGTTCTTGGAAGCGGCCTCCATGGCATTCATCAGATCGTGGAGGATCGCAGGGTTTTTCCCCTCCAGAAACATGGTCGCGTGGCGGATGTCCTGCTGGTACTCCTCGGGCGTAATGTATTCAACACACGGTGCCGTGCAGCGGTTAATCTGGTACTGCAGGCAAGGCCTCGTGCGATTCCTGAAAAAGCTTTCACTACAGTTTCTTATGCGGAAAATCTTCTGTAACACATTAAGACTTTCCTTGACCGCACCCGAGCTCGGAAACGGCCCGAACCAGGTGCCGCCACCCTTTTTAGTGCGCCCACGACGGAACGTCAGCGAGGGGTAATCGCTATGCGACGACAAATAGATATAGGGATAGGACTTATCGTCACGGAGCAGGATGTTATAGGGCGGCCGTAACGATTTGATCAGGTTCTGTTCGAGCAGCAGCGCCTCGGTTTCACTGCCGGTAATCGTCACTTCGATAGAGGCAATCTTGCCCACCAGGGCTTCGGTCTTGGGCGCAAGGCCGGTCTTGCGGAAGTAGCTGCCAACCCGTTTTTTCAGGTTGCGGGCCTTGCCCACGTAAAGAACCGAGCCACCCTCGTCGTACATTCGGTAGACGCCGGGCCGCTCGGTCAACTGTTTCAGGAAGCTCTTGCTGTCAAACTCCCCGATGTGGGTGCTCTCAGGGTCAGACCTTGTCGGCATCAAGCAACCCGAGCCGCACTGCCATCAGGGCCAATTCGACATCACTGGAAATTTCCAGTTTCTCGAAGATCCGGTAGCGGTAGCTGTTCACGGTCTTCGGACTCAGGCACAGCTTGTCCGAAATGTCCTGCACCTTCTGGCAATCCACCACCATCATCGCGATCTGCATTTCCCGCTCGGAAAGCCGGTCGAACAGCGAGAGCTCGCCATCCTCGTCCCGATCGCCGCCGCCCAGTTGCTTCAGGGCCATCTTCTGGGCAATTTCCGGGCTGATATAGCGCTGGCCGGTGTGAGCCATACGAATGGCGCGGACCATCTCTTTGATATCCGCGCCCTTGGTGATGTAGGCGGTGGCACCGCTTTGCATGACGCGCGTCGGATAGGGGTCGTCCGCGCAGGCGGTTACCACGATCACGCGAATGGAATCATCAATGCGGAGTATGCGACGGGTCGCCTCAAGGCCCCCGATGCCTGGCATGCGGATATCCATGAGCACGATGTCCGGCCGCTCCTGGCGGACGAAATCGATGGCATCCTCTCCGGATGGCGCCTGCCCGATGACTTCAATGTCCGGGTTGTCAGCCAGCATCCGGGTAATACCGGACCTCACCAGCTCATGGTCATCTACAACCAGTACCCTGATCAAAATTCACCTCGCACACGGCTTTCGGAAAACAGCGCGATTGTAACGTTTAGTTCCTGCCCCGGGTAGGTGCAAACACAAATACCGTGACACACCTGACGCCTAAGCCGGCACACCCAGCCCGGCGGTGTTTTCCACGGGATCGAACCAGACCACCAAATCGCCCCGGCGCACCGCAGACATGACCCTGCTCTGCTCGCCCATGGGGTTTTCAGTGTCGTTCAGTCCGTGGTATCGGGTGCAGTACTCTTCCACCAAGCCCTGAAGCTGGTCTTCGGTCAGCAACTCGGTGTCGACAACGAATTTTTCCTGTCTGGGGTCTTGCTCGGGCTGGTTTTCGGCGCTGTCGGTCATACTACCTCCTTTGACGCCACCATGTTACGAGTTATGGTGGCGAGGTAGAAGCCCGGAGGGGGGATCCGGGCAAACAATCCTTGATCAGGCTGGTTCTGCGGCCGTTCGGAAACGTGCGATCAATTGTCGCATTGAGACCGACTCCTGCCTGAGCGCTTCGCTGATGGTCCGGGTTTGCTCGACGGTTTCAATGAGGAAATCGGCGCTTTCGTCCAGCGCTGTTGAACGGCGGCCTACCCGCCCGATCTCGTCCCGTTGAAACGCAACCGCAGAGCTGATCTCGGCGCTGTGGTTCTCAAGATCCACGAACTGGCCCTGCAGGGATTGAAGGTGTCCCTTGAGGGCAGCCAAATGCTCGCGGTTGCTGCTGCCGGCATCGCGCATTTCCTCCAAAAGCGCATCGACGCTGCTTACGCCGGATACGAGGTCCTGCACCCACTGGGAGATATCCCGGGTAGAGTCGGAGGTGCGACGGGACAGGGTCCGAACCTCATCGGCTACAACGGCAAATCCACGACCGTGCTCCCCTGCTCGAGCCGCTTCGATCGCTGCGTTCAGTGCCAGCAAGTTGGTCTGCTCGGCAATATCGGCAATCACTCCGATGACCTGCTCAATCTTGCCCGTGGATTCGTTAAGGGCATGAATGGATCCTGAAACGCGCGAAATGACATCCACCGTATGTTCCGCGGCGCCCTCGCTGGTGGTGAGTCGATGCTGGACTTCTTCGTTGGCCGCCACCGCCGATTTCACAGTACTGGCAGACTCATCTGTGGCTCGCTCGATGGCCGAGGCCTGGTCCGCAATGGCGGCCATGGATTGGCTGACGTCGTGGATCTGCTTTCGGGTTTGCTCGGAGGCGGACTGGAGGGATTCCGCACCGTTATCCAGGGCGCCGGAACGCTCATCCAGACCACCGGCAGCCGACCGGATGTCTGCGATGAAATGCTCGAACCGGGAAACCAACCCACCCAGTGCATTGGCAACACCAGCCACTTCGTCGCGCCCTTTCAGGACTGGCACCCGTGTAAGATCGGCGTTCTTTTCCATGGCAACCAGATCGTTTTGCATACCCTGCAAGCGCAGAATAACCGACTGCCTCAACCACCAGGTCATGGCGATAACAATAAGCAGAAAGGATACGGAACCGGCAATCACAAAGGTCTGCTGGCCAGCCAGAAACGACAGCAACTCGTCGGCGCCGTCAGATACAGACTTCCTGCTTTGAAACTGGCGACCAGCAATCGCTTCGAGCATCGGCTCCATGGCCGGGAACAGATCGAAATCCACGACCTGGCCGACACGGTAATAGCTTTTCTCTGCAATGCCCTCTTTCATCCGGGCGATAAGCGCCAGTACCCGCTCGAAATCCTCACGATGTGCCTCTGCCCACTCGCTCAACCCCGGATCCGTTTCCAGACTCTGCCAATGTGCCGGCAAAGCGGTCTCCAAACGGCTGAACTCGGTCTCGATTTCATCCCACAGCAGAAGCTGGGCCTTGATCTTGTACGCAAGATCCTGGAGGTGCCTGTGGTCCTGTTCGAGATCCGCCAGTAGCCAGGCTTCGTTGAGGTTGGTCTGGATCAGGGTTTTGGAGGCGTCTTCCGCTTTCAGGATGATGCTCCAGGACAGAGCGGAAAGTCCTGCGACGGCAAAGACCGAGAGAAAAGCGAAAAAAAGGATGCGGGTTCTTACTGTGCCGAACATGACAACTCCAACAGCGGGCTATGCCACGGATGGTATGCCGATTTTGTGACACTTTTATTGCACCCTTAGCGTCAGCTTTTCATCGCTCGCCCTCGTTAATGGTGTTAACCACTTCAAAAAATTCCACCGATTCTCTATCATCGCCGCTTTCTGACCGTTTGGATGCTAATGAACCAGTCCGTCTTCAGACTCACGCTGCCCATCTTGTTCGGCTATCTTCCGCTGGGCATGGCCTTTGGTGTGCTGTTCTCAACACAGCTCGAGTATGCCTGGTGGGCTGCGCCGTTGATGGGAATCGTGATTTACGCCGGAGCCGGCCAGATACTGGCCGTCAGCCTTCTGGCCGTTAACGCGGGCCTGCTGGAAGTCTTCATTGCGATGTTTGTTCTGAACGCCCGCCATCTGTTCTACGGGCTTTCATTGCTGGGCCAGTTCAAGGGTGCGGGCTGGCGAAAACTCTATCTGATTTTCGGTTTGACCGATGAAACCTATTCCCTGCTCACCAGCCGCCCACGAGGAAGCGACCGGGCCCACGAACAGGAGGTCGATTTCCGAATTACCGGCTTTAACCAGTGTTACTGGGTGGCGGGTTGCGCAATCGGTGCATTGCTTGGCGACAATGTCGCCTTTGACAGCACCGGTATTGAGTTCGCGTTGGTGGCTCTGTTCATTGTTCTGACTCTGGAGCAATTCAAAGCCCTGGGAGAAGGCTTCCCGATCTGGCTCGGAGCAGCGGCCGCGGGCGTCGCAATGCTGATTTTGCCACCGGCACATCAGTTGATCGGTGCCATTGCGCTGGTCACTGCCGTCCTGCTGTTCGAATACCGGAAGCATCGCGGGCAGGTACCGGGCGAGGAGAGCAGCCATGGGTGAATCCGGCTATCTGGCGGCATTCATTGCGGTGGCGGCAGTCGCGACTTTTGCCACGCGGGTGATTCCCTTTCTGTTTTTCGAGAGGCACACGGAGCATCCGCTGGTGCGCCATCTGGGGCGCTACCTTCCTGCGGCCGTGATGGCGTTGCTGGCCACGGTATTTCTGCAGCGCTCGGCGGAATGGTCCGGCTCATGGATGGGGTTCGAAGCCCTGCTTCCCGGCGTCCTCGTGGTGATTATTCACCTCTGGCGCCGCAATGCCCTGCTCTCTATCGCCGCAGGAACCATCAGCTACATGGCCATCCAGCAAGCCGGGCTTTGATCCGGCTTTAATTACATCCGTGTTTCAAGGTTGGCGACCAGCCGTGAATCCTGAAGGGCAGCGGTGCGGTGTTTGACCACGCCTTTGTATTCCCGACTTTCGATCATGGCCATGAAGGCATCGATTGAGGGATACCTGACCAGAAGCACCTGATCCCAGGATTCATCCGGGGGCGCAATCAGCGATCCAACACTGCGGCCAGACCAGATGACTTCTGCGCCGACCGATTTTACGCAGGCGGCCGCCTCCTCCATATAGAGCTTGTAGGCTTCGCGGCCGCTTCGCTCCGGCGCCTCTTCCTTGTAATTGGCCCGATCACGGAAGCGCAGCAGATTCAGCATGACAACGGGCTGGTCTTTCGGGGTATCCGCCAGGACTTTTTGCAGCTGTTCGGGGGTGGGATTAACGGCGTCCATCCTTATCCTCTTCTTCTCTTGTTTCCGGGGCCTACTATAGCCCAGGCCCGAGGCGAGCGTGCAAGCGATTTTATTACCTTTCATCCAGATTGCTCTTTTTACTCTGCCAGTTCGTAGGGCTACAGTGAAGGAGACGCAAAACTCACAAACGAGAGGACGTTATGGCTACCCTCACGATCAACGGCGAGCGCTACGAGCTCGACGTCCCCGACGACATGCCCCTGCTCTGGGTAATCCGCGACGTTGTCGGCCTCAAAGGAACCAAGTTCGGATGCGGGATGTCCCAGTGCGGCGCCTGCACAGTTCATCTCAACGGAACGGCAATCCGCTCCTGCGTCACACCGGTCTCTGCGGCCAGTGGCGAGATCACCACCATTGAAGCCATGGCCGACGACCCGGTTGGTAGCAAAGTTCAGCAGGCCTGGCTCGATCTTGGGGTGGCCCAGTGCGGATACTGCCAGGGTGGCCAGATCATGAACGCCACAGCGCTGCTAAAAAGAACACCGAACCCCGAGACCGGGGAGATTGTGGATGCCATGGCAGGGAATCTCTGTCGCTGCGGCACCTACAACCGCATTCTGGCGGCGATTGAACGAGCTTCCGGCAAGGAGGGTGAAGCATGAGCGCCGATGACAACTTGATGATAGCCAACGTGAGCCGCAGGCGCTTCCTGATGGGCCTGGCGGGTGGCTCTGCCCTAGTACTAGCAGCCCGTTGGGATGTGGCCCTGGCTGGCAATGAAAAGGCTCAATTCGGTGCCGGAGCCATGCCCGGCGGATGGGTGGACGACCCGAACGTGTTCATCCATATCGATGCTGATGGCCTGGTTACCATTGTGAACAACCGCTCCGAAATGGGTCAGGGCATCCGGACCAGCCTGGTGATGGTCGGTGCCGACGAGCTTGGCGCAGACTGGGATCAGGTAAGGGTCGAGCAGGCGGAAGGCGATCACGACAAATACGGCAACCAGAACACCGACGGTTCCCGCAGCATGCGCCACTGGTACCAGCCCATGCGCCGAGCCGCAGCGGCGGCCAGACAGATGCTGGAGCAGGCGGCCGCCAATGAGTGGGGCGTGCCGGTTAGTGAGGTGCAGGCTGGCGTACACAGCATCGTTCACACGCCTTCCGGCAAGGAACTCGGCTTTGGGGAACTCGCAGCCAAGGCTCGGGAGCTCGACGTTCCCGGGCGCAATGCACTGGTACTCAAGCGCGACGATGAGCTGCGATTTGTCGGCAAGGAAACCGGCCTCATTAACGGCGAGCTGAAGTCCGCATACCCTAAAGCCATCGACGGTGAGGATATTGTCACCGGTAAGGCGGTGTATGGCGCTGATGTTCCCTTCGAGGACCTGCTCTATGCGGTGATCGCCCGTCCACCGGTTTACGGGGCTACTGTTGGCGATTTCGACGACACCGAGGCCCTCAAGGTGCCCGGTGTTGAGAAGGTACTCAAGGTTGAGGGCACCGGCCAACCGGCGGGCTTCAGCCCGCTCGGCGGTATTGCCGTGGTGGCATCGAATACCTGGGCCGCCATGGAGGGTCGCAAGGCTCTGAAGATCGACTGGAATCTGGAGCCTGCCGGCGACAACGCAAGCTATACGTCGGCCACTTACAGGGAATCCCTTGAGAAAGCGGCGCAGCAACCTGGCAAGGTCGTCCGTCAGCATGGCGATCTGGACACAGCTCTGGAAAACGCTAGCGAGCGGGTCTCCGCCACCTACTACATGCCCCACATGGCCCAGGCTCCCATGGAGCCCCCGGTGGCGACCGTGCGGATCAAGGACGGCAAGGCAGAGGTATGGGCGCCCGTTCAGAATCCGCAGGCGACCCGCGATACCGTGGCCGGGCGACTGGGCCTGGATGCGAAGAACGTGACCGTTCACGTTACCCTGCTTGGCGGTGGCTTTGGTCGCAAGTCCAAACCGGATTTTGCCATTGAAGCGGCCAGTATCGCCGAGGCCTTCAAAGGTCGGCCGGTCCGGCTGCAGTGGTCACGGGAAGATGATATTCACCACGCCTACTATCACGCCGTGTCTGTGGATTATCTCGAAGCGGGACTGGACAACAACGGGCAGGCCACCGGCTGGCTGCACCGGACCCTCTCTCCCAGTATTGGCTCGCTGTTTGCGCCCGACCCGAAACACAAGGGCGAATTCGAACTGGGCATGGGTTTCAACACCATGCCGTTCTCGGTGCCGGCCCTGAGGCTGGAGAATCCACCTGCGCCCGCCCATGTGCGAATCGGCTGGTTCCGCTCGGTCTACAACCTGCCCCATGCCTGGGCGATCCAGAGCTTTGCCCATGAGATGGCTGTAGCCGCCGGCAAGGACCATCGCGACTACGTGCTGGACCTGCTCGGCCCGGACCGGGAGATCCACAATCTCACCGTGGGCGATGGCTGGAATTATGGCGAAGACCCGGATCTCTACCCTATCGACATCGGGCGCATGCGTAACGTAATCGAGCGGGTAACCAGGGAGGCAGACTGGGGTAAATCCACCGGCAAGAATCGAGGGTTGGGCCTCGCCTTCCACCACAGCTTCGTATCGTACACCGCGATTGTCTTTGATGTGGAAGTCGATGATCAGGGCGAGCTCACCATCCATCGGGCAGACATTGCCTTCGATTGCGGCCCGCAGGCCAACCCGGAGCGGATTCGCTCCCAGCTGGAAGGCGCCATAGTGATGGGCATTGGCATCGCGCTGCAAAGCGAGGTGACATTCGAAGACGGTGTGGCGCAGCAGGGTAACTTCGACAAGTACCTGATCCCGCGCATGCCGGATGCACCCAAAACCCTGCGGGTTCACCTGGTCGACAACCCGGATGAGGCCATGGGTGGTGTTGGTGAGCCAGGCCTGCCTCCGGTAGCGCCGGCATTGTGCAATGCGATCTATGCCGCAACCGGCAAACGCATCCGGCGCCTGCCCGTTGGCGACCAACTGAAAGCCTGAAAGTGATCAGGGCCCCTCGGGGCCCTGTTTTTTTTACGGCACTCCCCCTCTCCGCCCCATACCTTCGTGGTATTCCCATAGCATCCTAGCTTTCTCCCCGCTTATAATTCAGGTGAACCCAGTCACTCTCCTCGACCCGACGGCCACTCTTGATGAACCTGATCGATCTGTTCCTGCAAACCATGGAAACGACACTGCCCGTGTTTGCCATGGTCTTTATCGGCCTGGGACTTCGCCGGATCGGCTGGATCGATAACGCGTTTGTGAATACTGCTTCGGCGCTGGTGTTCAAGGCCACCCTACCGACCCTGGTATTCTTGAGCATCATCCGGGCCGATCTGGATACCGCGTTCAATCCCGGCCTTTTGGTCTTCTACCTGGTCGCGACTCTGGGGAGTTTCGCCATCACCTGGCTCTGGGCCCGCTGGCGTGTGGTTCGGGAGGATCGTGGCGTTTACGTGCAGGGCGCGTTTCGGGGTAACTGCGGTATCGTCGGCCTGGCGCTCGCCGCCAATCTCTACGGAGACTTCGGCCTGTCGGCAGGTGGCATCCTGCTTGGCCTGGTGATCATCTCCTACAACATACTGTCGGTGATCGTGCTGGTGGCCTACCAACCGGGGCAAACAACGGACTGGACGAAGATCTTCCACGACATCATCCGCAACCCGCTCATCCTGGCAGTCTTCGTGGCGATTCCCTTCGCTGCCCTGGATATCTCACTGCCGGGCTGGGTCATGACCAGCGGCGATTACTTTGCCTCACTCACGCTGCCCCTGGCGCTGCTTTGCATCGGCGCAACCGTATCCCTGAGCGCCATCCGGAGTGACAGCAAAACAGCCTTGGGTTCCAGCCTGTTCAAGATGGTTATACTGCCGGCGCTTTGCACCGCCGCAGCGTGGCTGGCCGGTTTTCGGGGTTCGGAGCTGGGCCTGATGTTCCTGTTCTTCGCCAGCCCGACGGCGGCCGCCAGTTTCGTGATGGTGAAGGCGCTGGGCGGTAATGACCGGTTGGCGGCTAATATCATCGCCCTGACGACCCTTCTGGCAAGCATTACTGTCACTCTGGGAGTCTTCGTGCTTCGCAGTACCGGCCTGATCTAGGCCCTGCCCCGGCCTATTGCTTCAATCGCGGCAAAACCCAGCTGGCAACCCTCCAGGTAACCACCTCCGAACAGGTTGTAGTGGTTCAGGTAATGGTAGAGGTTGTAGACCTCACGCTTGATGCCATAAACCGGTGTACGTGGGTAACACGCGTCGTAGGCCCGGTAGAATGCTTCGCCGAAACCACCAAACATCTGTGTCATGGCGATATCCGCTTCACGATCACCGCAGTAGACGGCCGGGTCAATCAGCCAGGGGCGGTCAGAGCCATAGAGCACGTTACCATTCCAGAGATCACCATGGAGCAGGCTCGGGTGCTCACAGTGGGCGTTCAGCCAGTCCGTCAGCAAGCCCCCGTGCTGGTCCAATACCTGTTCGAATCGAGTCCTCTGGCTGGCGTCACGAATACGTGAGACCTGGTAGCCAAGGCGGTCGTGGACAAAAAACTCACCCCAGTTGTCGCACCAGCGATTGGGTTGCGGTGCCAGGCCAATGTAATTGTCCCTGCCCCAGCCGTATGCCTCCTGCCGCAGGGCATGCATTCTGGCCAGACCTTCACCAAGCACCTCGCGCGCCCGATCTGAGCCACCTGAAGACCGGATGGCGGTGATTTCGAGTTCGGTTTCGTTCACCCGATAAACGTGCGGCACACCGACGTCGGTCACCCCGGCCTCATCAAGTGCGCCTGCAAGGCGCTCCAATCCCTCCGCCTCGCAGACCAGGGCATCGGCATAACCAGTCGCATTGTGTTTCAGGTGGGTGGAGGCCATCGGCGTTCTCTCTCCTTGAAGTGGTCGTGCCCGAACCGGTAGATTGAAATAAAGCCTGACACGACAGAACGAGCGGGAGCAAACCATGGATACCAAACGCTGGCAACTTCTGATATCCGGCCGGGTACAGGGGGTCTACTATCGCGCCTCCACGGAACAGAAGGCCTCTTCCCTGGGTTTGACGGGGTTCGCTCGCAATCTGCCCGATGGACGAGTTGAGATTGTGGCCGAAGGCCCGGAGGAACGCCTGGACGAACTCAGAACCTGGTGCGCCGAAGGCCCACCGGATGCGCGTGTGGATGCGGTGGATATTGCGCCGGAATCGCCAACCGGGGAATTCAGCAACTTCAGCGTTCGTTAGGCAATACGCCTCAGCCAGAACGTCATGGGCTTGGCGGTTTCCGCCGCCTGATCCACATCTTTCCATGCATAGGTGGTGGTCAGCTCCGGTACTTTTCGGTAGCCGCGGTTGTGCCAGAATGAGTCCAGCGGCTGATAATCGGCGGGTCTGAGTGGATGATCTTGAGGCCGCTCGACCGCGCAGAAACAGCAGTGCGTGAAACGGCCCTGTTCCCGGGCATGGCCTTCCCGGTGGTCGAAGAAGGCCACCCCGATGCCCTGCCCCCGGTAATTCGGCAGCAGCACCGACTCACCGAAATAGAAGATCTTGTCTGGCTTATAACCCTGCTCGATGAACGGCCCTTTGAACTCGTCCGTTTCGTGGTCCATCGGGATGCCCGTGGCGGCGCCAACAACCGATTCGCCATCCAGGGCCAGCACGAAGAGACTCTCTGGCGAGCGGGCGTAGGTATCGAGGTACTTGCGCTCGTAGTCCATATCACCGTCGTACAGGTAGGGAAAATGGCGAAACACCTCGATCCTCAGGCGCGCGAGATCATCCAGGTATGGTTTAATCTGGTCACCGCTGAGCCGGCGTATTGAAACCGCCATAAACTACCCCCTGTCGAAAGGTCGGAGCATGCAAAAAGACAAGCCGTTTTCTCAAGCCTGCGAGAATAACAAAGCGCCGATTCTGGAAAAACTTGTCGAGCTTTTCAAACAGCCGGGCACCATTCTGGAGATCGGCACGGGCACGGGCCAGCACGCCGTTCACTTTGCCGCTCACCTACCCCACGTGGTTTGGCAGCCCACCGATCACCCTCAGAACGCCCAGCTTTCCCGGCCGTGGATCGACGATGCCCACCTTACGAATATCAACCCGCCCATTGCCCTGGAGGTGTTGAACGGAGATTGGTCCAGCCTGCCCGCCATCGACGGCGCGTTCTCCGCCAATACGGCGCATATCATGGCCTGGGAAGAAGTGCAGGCGATGTTTCGCGGCCTGGCGGAGGCACTACCCAAGGGCGCAATCTTCTGCCTCTATGGGCCTTTCAGCTATGGCGGTCGGCACACCAGTGAAAACAATGTACGGTTCGACCTGTCGCTGAGAACACAGGCGCCGCATATGGGAATTCGGGATATGGAGGATCTCGAGGCTCTTGGTGAAGCAACCGGGCTGAAGCTTGAAAAGGATTTCGGGATGCCGGCTAATAATCGGTTGTTGGTTTGGAGAAAATCCTAGCTCGAACCCGGGAGGGTTCTTTCTACCCTGCCAATCGGCCAATAAAAAACCCCAGCATTTCTGCTGGGGTTTTGTATTGGCGGAGAGGGAGGGATTCGAACCCTCGAAACGCTATTAACGTTTACACACTTTCCAGGCGTGCGCCTTCAGCCACTCGGCCACCTCTCCAATAAACTGTTTCAAATCAGCAACGTCGTCGCTCATTTGAGGGCGCAAACTTTAATGGTTTTACGGGCGCTTGGCAACTCCCCCGGGGAAAATCGTCAAAAAAATTCGGGCGAGACGGGTTTTCTCTTTACCGGTTGAGCAGATTCAGGACTATCGTTAGTACAACGCCAAGTATAATCATCCAGTTTGTGGGGAGAGACTATTCATGCTGATGAAAGCCGAGCAATCGACGCTGTTGCTCATCGATGTCCAGGAAAAGCTGATGCCGGCCATTAGCCATGGCGACGAGGTGGTGGACCGCTGCATCGTGCTGGCCACCATTGCCGGACTCATGGAAGTTCCTGTGCTGGGCACCGAGCAGCTGCCGGACAAGCTGGGACATAATGTTGAAGCGGTCCGGGAGCTCTGCAACCAGACCCTGGCCAAGCACCATTTTGATGCCTGCCCCGATGGGCTCGTTGACCAGTTGCCGGAGGGCCGGCAGCACATTGTAATCGGTGGCTGCGAGACCCATGTGTGTATGATGCAAACCGCCCTTAGCCTGCTGGATGCTGGTTACAAGGTATGGGTGGTGGCCGATGCTACCGGCTCACGCAACGAGTTTGACCGGGACGTCGCTCTGGACCGCCTGAACGAGAGCGGCGCCAGGATTGTAACGCTTGAGATGGTGGCGTTTGAATGGATGCGTCATTGTAAACATCCGCAGTTCCGGAACATTCAGGCCCTGATCAAATAGAGGCATCCGGAAGGCTGGCGCCCACGTAACTAGTCACTTCAATTTCAGGTGGTTTTGAGGTTCGCAATGCTCAACATGGACTTTTCCAAGAAAGTCATCATCCGCACCGAAGAGCAGGATTGGGTGCCCAGCCCTGCCGGTGGTGTTTTGAGAAAGCCTCTTGCCCGCGAGGAAGCAGAGCGTGGCCATGCGACCAGCGTGGTCCGGTATGAGCCTGGTGCCTCCTTTAACCGACATGAGCACCCCCTGGGCGAAGAAATCTTCGTTCTCGATGGGGTGTTTTCCGACGAGACCGGCGACTACCCGGCCGGCACTTATCTACGGAACCCGCCAGGCAGTGGACACGCCCCTTTCAGCAAGGAAGGCTGCACGCTGCTGGTCAAGCTGCATCAGTTCGACGAACGCGATGGATCCACTGTACGCATAGATACGCGCACTACGCCGTGGCTGCCGGGTATAGGCGGGCTTGAGGTGATGCCGCTGCACGAATTCGAGCACGAGCATGTGGCCCTGGTGAAGTGGCCGGCCAATGAGGTTTTCCAACCCCATCGGCACTTCGGCGGAGAGGAGATATTTGTGCTGTCCGGTGAGTTTTGCGATGAACATGGTCGCTACCCGGCGGGCACCTGGATTCGGAGCCCCCACCTGAGCCAGCATCACCCGTTCGTGGACAAGGAAACAATCATCTGGGTAAAAACCGGCCACCTGCCGATCGAGACGCCATAAAAAAGGGCCCCGAAGGGCCCTGAAGTGGTCAAGAGATCGCTGTGTGTTGCCAGTTCTGCCTGCTGAACGCGTCGTTGCTTGCACCGTTAGATGCCGTATTGAAGAGCTCTTCTTCACCGGCAGGTATTGCAAACACGTGGTACGCCTCAGGGCCAAATGGATCCAGTGCGGTATCGAGGTATTCGAAGCTGTCAGGCACTGGTTCGCCCGAATAAGCGACTCGGAACTGCCGCTCAAGGGTTGGTGTGGTTACGTTCAGGGGCTGCTCCACCCAGAGGTAGACGGCCTTATGGGGCACGATGTATTCGCTGCGCACCACCCTGTAACCCTCTTTGAGCGTGAGCGTGGTCGGCTCTTTGCCCGGTTCCAGACGGAATTTGTGGATGGTCTTCATAGCTGCTGCTCCTCTTTGGTTTGCTGCCTTTCACAACTCCATAATGGACAGGAACAGAGTTCGATAAAATAAGCTTTTGTGAGCTTTTAAGATCGTTATTTTCGATGCAATCAGGCGTCACTATCACCCGTGTGGGCATCGACAATGGCACGGACGCCCTCATGGGCGGTTTTTCGGCCACGAGTGATGGCGAACAATTCATCCATGACGTCTTCAATTGAGGCAATCTGCTCTACCTCATACTGGCGGCAGACCTCCTCGCGGATTGAGGTTGGAGCAGCGAACACGCCATAGCCCTGGCTGCCAAATACCTTGATCAGGGCGCTGTCATCTACCCGGGCGACAAGTTTCATGCGAACCCCGTTCAGGGAAAACCAGTTCATCAGTCGCTCGAAATAGGGTGCATCCGTGGCGTTGGCCAGCAACGGTTGACCATTCAGGGATTCGGGAAACCCCTTTTTGAGCTTTCTTGCCAACTCTGGTGCGGCGAACAGGCTCATGCTGGATCCCGCCAGAGGGTGTACCGTGAGATTGCCGTCCTCCTGCAACCGTGGCACCCGGTCGGTCAGAACCAGATCCAGCTCCTTGCGTTTCAGGCTAAGCACAAGATCTTCGGTGCGCCCGGTTTGGCATTCAAGCTGGATGGACCGCTCGCCCGCCATCGCCGGCTGCAGCAGGTAGTAGGCAATCAGCTTGTGAATCGACGCGGAGACGCCGGCTCGCAGGGTCAGCGGGCGCTCGGAAGGATCAAGCCGCAGGGTTTCGGCAAGCTCACCGGTGAGGGCGAATATGTCGTCGGCGTAGCCGAGGATCAGCCGGCCGTAGTCTGTGAGGATCAGCTTGCGCCTTTCCCGGGAGAACAGGCGCCCACCCACTGAGGCTTCAAACGTGGCAAGCTGGCCACTGAGGGTCTGCGGCGCCAGTTCCAGGACTTCACTGGCTCGGGCGATCGAACCTTCCCGGCTGATCACCCAGAAATAGTAGAGATGGCGGAGGTTAAGCTGTTCCATTCCTTTGCCCTGCCCCCGATTCAGGATGGCCGCGGAATTTTGAGGATTTCACCGAAGGTGACGTATTCGCTTCCCCCGAGACGGCCGATCGGATCAATCGCAGCGCCATTGAAGGTCAGGCGATTCTTGTCATCGTAACGAGCTGCATCATCAGATACCCATACCCGGGTGACTTTTCCGAATACCAGTGACTGGGGCCCGGCACCGATTTCCTTGATGTCGTAGAGCTCGCAGGCAAAAGCCACGTGGCAGTCCTTGAGCCGAGGCAGGCTCGAGCCTTCAAAATCCAACAGCTCCAGATCAAGATTTTTCAGTTCGGATTCGCCATGGGGCAAGGTTCGCGAGGATTCTGTGACCGCCGCGGCGAGATCCCGGTGGGCGATGTGAATGACAAAATTCTTTCTCGCTTCAATGTTTACCCGGGTGTCTTTCGAAACGCCCTCCGCCGGTTTTTTACCAACGGAAATCATCAGCAACGGGGGATTGCTGGTGATCGGCGTAAAGAACGAGAACGGCGCCAGATTGTAGTCGCCATCCGGATTTTCACTCAGCACCCAGGCAACTGGCCTCGGAATCACTGTCTGGGTAAGGATGTGGTAGGCATCTTTCGGATCCATACCCTCGAAATCTATAAGCATTAGTCTCTCCCGTTAACGGCGGGCTCGGGCGCTCGGTCCCGCAACAGCCACAACGTCATCAACAACCCGTGAAGTATCAGGAAGGGCACTGCAACCATGACCAGGCCGCCCCAGCCGAGCCAGCTCAGAATGGCACCTGCAGACAGCGCGGCGGTAGCCTGGGAACCAAAGACCATGATGTCGTTCAGGCCCTGGACACGGAAGCGTTCTGCATCCCGGTAACCTCGGGGCAAAAGCGTTGTACCGCCAACAAACAGGAAATTCCAACCGATACCGAGCAACAACAGGGCGGAAAGGTAATGGTGAAAACTCACGCCACTGGCGGCCAGAGCAATGCAACCCAGATACGCCAGCAATCCCGCAGCCATCATCAGCGGTATGCCAATAACGCGGGTCAGCCAGCCGCTGATCAGCGACGGCAGGTACATGGCCATGATGTGGAGCTGGATGACGCGCTTGGCATCGTCCAGGTCATGCCCCGCCATCTCGGTCATGCTCAATGGCGTTGCCGTCATAATGAAACTCATGACCGCATAGCCAATGGCAGCAGCACTAATGGCGGCCCAGACCAGTGAATTCGACAGAATTTCCCGCAGCGGGCGTCCACCCCCTGGCCGTGATTCCTGTACCCGTTCCGCGCCCGCCCGATAGCCGGCGCCAAGGATCAACAGCGCCGCGCCCTGCACCACCGCCAGCGCAACCCAGCTGATCAGAAACGGATACTGCTCCGCGGCGCCGCTACCCAGGGCGGCCACTTCCGGCCCTAGCCAGGCCGCCACCAGGCCTCCCAGGAGCACACGAGCGGCGGCAGAGCCAGCCATCCCCGGTGCCACGGACTCCATGGCTGCAAACCGGTATTGGTGAACGACAGCAAGGCCGGTACCACCTACGACAGCCGCCAGACACAACAAAGAAAACAGACCGGTCCAGGACGCCGCCGCCCCCATCAGCCCCGCCACGATACCCATGATCGCGCCAAGCAGCATCACACGCTTGCGCCCGATGCGCTCCATCAACCAGGTGGCCGGTTTGATGGCGAGCACGGTGCCAACCACCACCAGACCCACCGGAAGCGTTGCGTATTCAGGGGCCGGAGCGAGCATTCGGCCCTGGATGCTGCCGATAAAAACGATGAAGGGCGCTGTGCACATGGCCAGCGCCTGGGCGGCAACCAGGACCCAGACATTGAGGGGCATGGACTACTTTTTCCTGTAGATGATTCCGGGATGGCACTGCACCATCTCGTAGAGATGGGGCAAACCGTTCAACGACTCGGAGGCACCCAGAACCAGATAGCCGCCCGGATTCAGGGTGGCGTGCATGCGGGTAAGAATGTCCTTTTTCAGATCCGCAGAGAAATAGATCAGAACATTCCGGCACATCACGATATCAAACTTACCGAGCATGTAACGCTCCAGCAAGTTCAATTCCTTGAACTCCACCATGCTCTTGATCTGCGGCTTGATCTGCCAGCCACCATTGAGGGACGGGGTAAAAAACTGCTTTTGTCGCTCCGGTGAAAGGCCCCGGCCAATGGCAATCATCTCGTACTCGCCCTTGCGGGCGACTTCGAGAACGCTTTTGGAGATATCAGTGGCAGTAATTTTCACATCGCGAAGCTTGCCGGGCCTTGCCCGCCGGAACTCCTCCACGATCATGGCGATGGAGTATGGTTCCTGGCCGGTTGAACAGGCCGCCGACCAGATCCGAAGAGGCTGGCCCGAACTGCGTTCAGCGAATTCAGGAAGCAGCTTTTCCTGAAGTATCCGGAAAGGATGATTGTCACGGAACCACAGCGTCTCATTGGTTGTCATCGCATCGATGACCACTTCCTTTAGGCCGCCCCGGCCGGGACGCTTGAGGCGCTCAAGGAGTTCACCCAGGGTGCTCAGGCTGTTCTCTTCGAGAATCCTGCGCAACCTGCTTTTTACCAGGTACTGTTTGTTCTCGCCCAGTAAAATCCCACAGGCATCCTGCAGGAACGATTTGAAGGCTTCATATTCCTGTGGCGTTATTTCCGCTTTCATTGGGTCTCTGTTCTGAGTGAATCTTTGAGCGGCTCCATCAACCCTGGTCGATGATTTCCATCACCCGCTCTGCCAGTTCGTCCGGACTGAACTTTGCCATAAAGTCGTCGGCCCCGACCTTTTTCACCATGGCCTGGTTGAACACACCGCTGAGTGAGGTGTGGAGCATAACAAACATATCTGCCAGGGCCGGGTCACTTTTCACCTTGGTAACCAGGGTATAGCCATCCATTTCCGGCATCTCGACATCGGAGATGATCAATGAGAAGTGATCTTTGGCCCGCGAACCGTCCGCCGTTATTTCTTTCAGATATTCGAATGCTTGCTTGCCGTCATTTTTCAGCACCACTTCCATGCCGATTGCGGTGAGACACCGCTGTATCTGGCGCCGGGCCACGGACGAATCATCCACCACCAACACGGGTAGATGTCCGGGCACGCGCTCCGCGCTCTTACTCAGGACGGCTTCGGTCACGTCCTCCGCAAGCGGAGAAACTTCTGAAAGAATCTTCTCCACATCAATGATTTCAATAAGCTTATCATCTATTTTCGTGACAGCGGTTAGATAGACATCCCTGCCGGCACCTTTGGGTGGCGGCAGGATTTCTTCCCAGTTCATGTTCATGATTCGCTCGACACCGCTCACCAGGAAACCCTGCGTTTTGCGATTGTATTCAGTGATGATGACGAAACTGGTGGAGAGCTCTTCTTGCGGGATACCGGGCAGACCGATTGCCATGCTCAGATCGATAATGGGGATAGTCTCGCCCCGGCTATGGGCTACGCCTCGAACGACCGGGCGGCTGTTGGGCAGGGAGAACAGCTTCGGACACTGCAGAACCTCTTTCACCTTGAACACGTTGATCCCGTAGATCTGACGCCCCCTGAGACGGAATAGAAGCAGCTCGAGGCGGTTCTTTCCGACCATCTGAGTGCGCTGGTTGACACTGTCCAAAACCCCTGCCATTTCGATTCTCCTGGCTTGCCGGAATTACAACGGCATATATCTTGCTGTTCACTGAATAATAGCCTGATCGACGGAAACCCGTCATATCAGGGGTGGGTCAGCCCATTTAACGGCCACTTTTACCGAATCCTTAGCCTGATTCGGGCTTTTCTGCCCTGTTGTTGACAGCATAGGACAAACTGATACGTATGCGCATCACGAATTTCGCCCTACTACTGCTAATGTCTGGCCTGAGCACGCCGCTCCTTGCTGGAACGACGGCCGAACAGATTCAGAAAGCGACCCTGGCGTTTCTGGACAGCTTTGCGTCTGAACAGGCCGAGCATGGCTACACCGTTTCCTTCGAACCCGGTTCCATCGACAGCCGCCTCGCTCTCGCCGAGTGCGAAAAGCCTTTGAGTGTAGAGTTCAGCGGGGATCCATGGAAAAGCACCAGCCCGTCGTTGCAGGTAGCCTGCGAAGGAACCCGTCCATGGCGAATGTTTGTCACCGCTTCAGTCTCTATCCATGGGCCAGCCCTGGTGGCAGCGAGGCCACTCACACGTGGAGAGCGAATAACCGAAGGGCTGCTTGCGAAACAGTCTGTTGAAATCAATTCATCCAGACGTGGCGTGATTACGGACTCGAAGCAGGCAATTGGCATGGAAGTGCGGCGCGCAGTGAATGCCGGCTCGCTCGTTACACCAGACATGCTTTCGGCCCCGAATGCGGTCGAACGGGGCGATCATGTTATCATCACCGCCAAAACCGGTGGATTTTCAGTACGTTCCCGGGGCAAAGCCCTGGCAAGCGCCAGCGTTGGCGAACAGGTTCTGGTTGAGAACCTGCGCTCATCGCGCACGATAAGAGCCAGCGTTGTCGCGCCGGGCCACGTGGAAATTCCGATGTGAGCCGCGTGCGGCAGAGGCTTGCCGGAGCGGCAAGTGAATGCCGCAAAACCGGTCGTAAACGCAGATGAAAAAAAGTGCTAAAAGTACTAAAGGTTTTCGCGGCGCCGCCGTTAAGAAGACATAAACTCGAGTAAGCGCCGCATTCGTGGCGCGACAGGCAAGCAGGTACAGATATGTCAGTTGACTTAAATGGAATTGGCCCCGGCCAGGTCAACACCCAGAGAACCACGGCCGACAAAAGCTCCGGCGCACAGAATACCCAGCCGGCATCCAACGAACAGGCGAAGACACAGGCCCAGGGGGCCCGTGGTGAGAACGTCAGCCTGAGCAATCAGGCCAAGAACCTGAAGCAGCTCGAACAAAAGCTGGGCGATTATCCGGAAATGGATGACGACCGCATCGAGCAGATCCGTTCCGCCCTTGAAAATGGCACGTACAAGATTGACGCCGAGAAGCTGGCCCAGAAAATGCTTGAGATGGATGAAAGCATTTTCGGGTGAGTAGACCATGGCCGCAATTGATGATTTGAAGACCCTTCTTTCCCAGGATATCAGCCAGCTTGAAACACTGGCTGACGTTCTCGGCAAGGAAAAGACCTGCCTTGCGAATTCCGACCTCCGCCAGCTGGACGCCCTGACCAGAGAGAAGAACGATCTCCTCGGTGCAGTCCGCGAACGCGCCAAACAGAAAATCCGAACGCTCGTACAAATGGGATATCGCCCCGAAAGTGGCGAGCCTTCCCGCTTTATTCGCAGCGCCGGATTCTCGGATCTCTTCGAACTCTGGCAGGAAGCGGACCAGAAGCTGCGAACCTGTCAGACGCTGAACCAGACCAACGGTCGCGTAATCAGCCACTTGCAAAAGCGTTTGTCGAGGCTCACAGATATTTTCCGCGGCGCCACCGGCCAGCAAAAGCTGTACGGTGCACAGGGTCAGCAGACCACGGTATCAAGCAGCACGGTGCTCGCCAGCGCCTGAGCCCGGACGCATGGCTCTGCCGAGCCATGCTTTCCACTTCATCGGGTGTAGATGGTCATCTGGGAGTCGGGATGAAACCGGATGTCGTGAATGCTCACGTTGCCCATTGAAGCTCCCTGGCCTCCCGTAACCCGTATATTGTCCATCCGAATTTCCTCGATGCGCTCAGGGAACGCCAGCATCAGGGCGCCATCTTCTCTTACCCGATAACGTGGCTCCCCTTCACGATAATGCACACCGGAAATGCTGAGATCTGAATCCAGGAAGTTCAGAACCGGCACGAAGATATTGGCGGAAAGCTTGAGACCTTCTATAACATCTGCGGATGCCTCGGAGCCCTGCTCCCCATTTCCTGCGGGGTTCTCCGCCATCTTGCTGACAATACCAATGCGCTGCAGCAAGGTCGGATCGCCCTGACCGGAAATCGCCGCCAGCTCGGCTTCGCTCATGGGGGCAAGATTGCCTCTGTCATAAAGTTCGCCGGCTTCCAGTATTGCCTGTGACGCCTCGGCCGAATTGCTGGCCGCAAAGGTTACCAGGGGCTGGAATGGCAGCGTGACCGCTGTTACCAGGGCGGCAGCGTTGCGATAGCGGGACTGGTGCTTGAGGACACGGTGCAGCTCCTTCTCGCTGATCCAGCCCGCCTGGATAAATACCTCACCCAGGCGCTGTCCCGATTCGCGCTGAAGCCTGAGGCCTTCGTTAACCTGCCCCTCAGACAGATACCCACGATTGATAAGCAATCGCCCGAGGCGTGATTTCTCTTCAAATCCCTGACGGATTCTCACCCAGTGTCTCCTTTTAAACAGTGAAAACCGTACAACCCGGCCCGGCCAGTGTGATCCATGACTTCCGATATCGGGAAGGTTAGCCGATCACACAACGATGTGCGTGGATGCAGTGCCCGTTTTACCATCACCATCTGGTAAGATCTGGCACCTGATAACAGAATTCGCCGAATTGTCGCAGGAAACACACCTGCTAATAACACGGAGAACGGCTGCAAATGACAAACATGGTAAAACCCCTGAAAACTGTGACTCCCGTATTGCTTATGGCATTCGCCCTGCTCATGCCGACTGCCGCGGTGCAGGCGCAAACCAATGAGCAGCCGGCCAGTGATCCACTTCCAAAGGTCCGCATGGTGACCAGTGAAGGCGCTATCGAGCTTCAGCTTCGCCCGGATGTTGCGCCCGAAACGGTCGACAATTTCCTGCAGTACGCCGAAGACGGTTTTTTCGACGGCACCATCTTCCATCGGGTTATACCCGGGTTCATGATCCAGGGCGGCGGTTTCACCCGGGATCTCTCCCGCAAGTCCACTCGGGCCCCTATCCGCAATGAAGCGAAAGAGACACTGCCGAACCTTCGTGGAACCATTGCGATGGCTCGCACCAGTGCGCCTGATTCCGCCACGTCCCAGTTCTTTATCAACCTTTCCGACAACGGGTTCCTGAACGCCGGAGTTCGCGGCCCGGGTTATGCGGTTTTTGGCAAGGTGACCGAGGGCATGGGCGTTGTCGATGCCATTGCCCGCAAACAGACCACCCGGAAACAGGGGATGGCCGATGTGCCGGTTGAACCTGTGATCATCGAAACCGTCACCGTGGTCGACCCCAAAGGCTGACACCGTGGACCGTGCTCCCCTGCCGCCCGGAATAGAGCCCGCTGAACTGGCTTGGCACGACGGCGTCCCGGAGTCCATCCGGTTCGGCGATGTCTATTTCAGCCGTGACAATGGTCTCGAGGAAACACGCTACGTTTTCCTGCAACACAACCAGTTGCCCGAACGTTTCGCACAGATTCCCGAGGGCGGCAATTTCGTTATTGCCGAAAACGGCTTTGGAACGGGCCTGAACTTTCTCGCTGCGTGGCAAGCCTGGCAGCGACACGCTCCGGCCCATGCGGCGACGCTGCACTTCGTTTCCGTTGAACGTTTCCCCCTCACCCACGAGGACCTGGCCCGGGCCCTGGCACAGTGGCCCGAACTGGCGGCGCTGGCCAACGAACTGCTTCTGCATTACCCACCCCTGGTGCGCGGGGTACACAGGCTGGTCCTGGGCGGGGGGCAGGTTCGACTGACGCTGTTTTTCGGCGACATTACCGACGCCTGGAAATCCCTGGATTTTCAGGCCGACGCCTGGTTTCTGGACGGGTTCGCCCCGTCCCGCAACCCGGATATGTGGTTGGAAAACATCATCAACAAGATCCGTGCACACAGCAAGCCGGGCACAACTCTGGCGACCTTTACCTCCGTTGGCCGGATTCGTCGGACCTTGATGGAAGCCGGATTCCGGATGGAAAAAACCGCCGGATACGGTCGCAAACGGGATATGCTGAAAGGCATTCTTGTCGAGGAGAACCCGGCACCCATCAAAACGGCTCCCACGGAACAAAAGGAATCGATCGCAATCATCGGCGCAGGCGTTGCCGGCTGCGCACTGGCAAGAAACCTGGCAGACCGGGGCTACCCGGTAACACTGATCGACGCCCATGGCCCGGGTGCAGCGGCCTCCGGCAACGCCCAGGGCGCCCTGTATGTGAAGCTGGGCGTAGAGTTCAACGACCAGACCGAGCTGGCGCTCACAGCCCTCACGTTCGCGCAGCGTTTCTACCACAACTGGCGCGACCAGCACTGGCATCCGACCGGCCTGCTACAGCTGGCCCACAACTCCCAGGAAGCGGACCGGCAGCGGAGGTTTCTCCAAAGGAACGACTACCCCGGGAGTATCTTTTACCCGGTGAGCCGGGAACAGGCCAGCGCCCTGACAGGCGTGCCCACGGAATCCGGCGGGCTCTGGTTCCCCGGCAGTGGCTGGCTCGAACCCGCACACCTTTGCAAGGAACTGGCGAACCACCCGCTGATATCCACACTGTTCCATAGCGAGGTCAACAATCTTCGGCCTTTGGCCGGAACATGGAGCATTTCGACAGAAAACAACAGATCGATCACCGCTGACCGGGTGGTCATCTGCTCGGGCCATCTCAGCCCGGAGCTTATCCCGACAAAGGGTCGTTTCCGGCTGAAAGCCATTCGTGGCCAGGTTAGCCACCTGCCAGCGACAGCTCTCAGAGGCCCAACGGCCGTTATCTGTGGGAACCGGTACCTCAACCCTGCACTGGGCGAGTTTGCCGTAACCGGCGCAACCTTCGATCTACGTGATAACAACCCTTTGCCCACCGTGGAAAGTCATAACGAGAACATCGACGAACTCGGCTCGATGCTGCCTGCGGTGTTTTCCGATGAAAGCGATGCGCTTCGCGGGGAGGAACTCAGTGGCCGGGTTGCCTTCCGATGCACCACCCATGACTACCAGCCGGTGGCCGGACCCGTTTTCGACGGCGAGAGCGGCGATCTCGATAGCCTTTACCTGCTTACTGGCCTAGGCAGCAAAGGACTAACCTACGCACCGCTCCTGGCCGAATATCTAGGTGACTTGCTTACCGGACAACCTCCCTGCCTTCCCGCGAACCTGGCCAAACGCCTTGAAACGCGACGCCTCTATCAGACGAATGTGGTGGTTTCGTAATAAACTCCAGCTGAAGTTTCCGGTCAGACTGCCGATAACCACTGAAATAGTGGCATAGTCACGGAGAGAACCCATGTCCATTTATGTCAGCGAGCCCGGCCGCCCGATCGGAACCAGGCTACCGGAAACATTCCGGGCAAGGCCCGTGGGTGATGTTACAGAGCTGGCAGAAACCCAGAGCATCAATCCTGGCCGAAGTGAGGCAACGGACGCCGAGTTCCAGCAGGCCGCCAATGCCGGTCGCTACAAAGCACTTGAGGAATACGGCGCGGCGGCCGCTGGCGAGCGTCGGGAAGACCGCCCTTATCTGCCGGTATCCAGCATCTCGTCTCAAACCCTGTATTCCGTTCCGGCGTCTGCAACGATTTCTGAGGCTTTAACCGTCATGGACGAGCACCAGGTGCATCACCTTGTGATCATGGCGGATAACAACGTTGCCGGCCTTGTCGACCTGCGTTGGCTCCTGGGCTGGCTTCACGAGAACGAAGCCGATGCCATGAGCCAGAGCCTGGTTCACATCGAGTTGCCCGCGTTCCTGACAGCCTCACCCGAGACCGATGCCCACCAGCTCGCCAGGCTCATGCTGGCCCACCAGCTCAACGCAGCCCTGGTGGTAGATGCCAAAGGCGCCGCCTCCGGAATTGTTACCAGCACGGACTACCTGCGACTTTACGCCAGCGCCGGCCGCCATCAGGGAACGGTGTAGTTCCAACGTCATCTAATTCAGAGGCGTCAACAGCTCTCCCTCTGGACTGAAGAGAAGCACATACCAGTTGTTGCCGACTCGGGTTAATGCAGGTATTTCGTCATCGCGGTAGTTTTCGAGATCCACTATGGCAGAGTCATCGGCCGCAAGCTGGTATCGCCAGTTGTTTCTGAATTCCGACTCTTCCTCTTCCGTCTCCGGTTCTGTAACCAGCGATACCCGGGCAGCGATGCCCTGCTCCATTCCGGACACCACACCGCCGCTGGCGAAGTCGCCGTTCGTGGTACCCGCCACAACCATGTCGCCATCGAAATCAGCCAACCCAAGAAATGCCTCGCTGGACTGATCGTCTTCGTCATTCAGGGTGAAGGCCCGACTGACATTCCCGGCGGCTGAATATCCCAGCAGGAACCCGGCAGCACTGGAAAGCGCCTCCCTCTCCAGAACGGGGTCTTCCTCGTCCTGCTCCAGCACAGAATAGGATCCATCACTGGCACCAATCAGCCAGAGCGTGCTACCGGTATACAGCCCGTTGGAAACCGGTTCATCGCCAGTGGTGCCAACCTGTTTGACATCAAGTTCGCTGGTGGCACTGGAGGCGTTAAAGAAGAAGGCATCAATGCCGCCGATGACTGAAGCGCCTTCCACAGATCCCGCGGCCGAACCAAACAACCCGGGGTTCACTGATTCTGTGCTGCCGCCGGCAACACGGTCATCGGCTGCTGAGCCGGCCTGGCGGGTCCAGGCAACCGCAGGCTGCTGCGTGTTGCCGTCCAGTTCAGTATCAATTCGCTGCAGGAAGCTGTCCCTGCCGCCCGATCCCTGCTGCTGATCAAACACACCTTCCGTTTCCCCGGCCAGAATGACATAGCCGGTGTCACGGTTGATTCCGGCCCAGCGAACCTGATCATCAGCATCCGTTCCGGTCCGGATGGTCCAGGTGGGAACGTATTCGCCACCGTTGGTGGCGGAATCAAACCAGTAAAGCGATGTCACTGAATCCAGGCCGCCCAGACCGGACGTTCCCGCCACAGACTGATCGGTGCTGTAGGCCACGACAAATTCGAACCGGTCTACCTTCGTCCCACCCTCGGTCACCTTCCGTTGCACCACGTTTATGACCGGATCCGGAGCGCTCAGGCTGTCGCTCGCAGAGGATATGTCAACCTGCTGCAACTGAGTGCCTCGTTGGTCAAAAATCCGCACCAGCACCCTGTCGTTATCCTGGGTGTCGTAGCCGGCAACGAACAGCCTGCCGTCATGGCCCATCGAGATGTCTGTGGCCACAAAGCCGTCGCCAGGGTTCAGAGCAAGCGGAGACGTCAGCTCGTTGAGGCTGATCCGGATCAGGTTTTCAGCCTCCGCCCGGGCATAATCCTCTCGACCGGCCTGGAAGTTCTCGTTGAGGCCCAGCAGGATAAACCGGTCGCTGAAGGCCGGGTTCGCATAGCCGGCCTCCGGTACCCGAATCCGGAAAGGCACTTCATCGGTCCCTTCTGGAAAAATCAGTTCGTCATTCTCAACCCAGTTTCCGTCTTCAAGTCGCTCGATAACGAACTCGGATTCGAGACGTGCGGTGGAGTCTTCGGTGTGGCTCAGCTTCGCAAAAATATCCCGGTCTCTGTCTCCAGAGAGTCTCGCGACGTATTCGCGCACAGCACCTACGTTCAGCGTATCCCTGCCGCCACCGTTTACAGTTTCCAGCGACAGAACCGGCTCGTTGTCCTGAATGGACAAATTGGTAACGACACCACCGTTACCGCTGCCAAGACCGGCCAGACCGGATCGTACTTCTGTCAGTGCCAGGCGAAGGGACTCGACGGGCTCGGCAAAGCTGTCCTCGACCACCTCCAATGGCAGATAACACTCGGTAATACCCGGCTCAAGTGTGATCACGCCGCGCGTATAGAAGCCCTGTTCGTCAAGCTCATAGTCGATATAGCCCAGCTCGCTTTCCCCCGTCTCATCGCGAGGCAATGAACTGTTGCTGCCCAACCCGACAATGTCCGTGCCGAGGATCGCATCTCCCGCATTGGAGGCACTGTGATCGCAGTTCTGGTGTGGAGGCGAGAATCCGACGTCGCAACTGGATGCGTCATAGTCAGACAAAAGCTCAAAAGCTACCGCTACCTGGGTTACCGACGGTTGATCCAGGGTAACCTTGACGAAGACGCGGCGCGTCGGAAGTGTCAGCTCCCTGGTACCGGATACGGAGCCGTCATCGTTGTAGAGATTAATGGTAACGCTGTGCTCACCCTCGGTTTCAAGATCGGGCAAGGTGCATTGTTCGCGGTTACTGGCAGGGATTTCCGGGCTTTCACCTTCCGTAAACGGCTCTGCATCCAGAGACATTACATTGTATTTCACGTCAATATCGAACGGCTGGGCGCCGGCCATGCGGCCGTCGGTTGTTACCAGATTGATGCCTTCGGTCTTGCCCAGGTCCGCCTCTCCTCGACTACCGCCGGTGAGACCGGGGACACCGCGCATAATGATGCCCTGGCGAGCCTTGTTACTGGTGTCCTCGAGCGCCAGCCAGGACGGCGCATTGGTCAGGGAATAATCAAGGATATCTTCGCCACCGTAGGCCCCGAAGTTGTAGGAGTATTCAACACCGAGATAGGCGAACACTGGGGGTACGCCAAGGATTGTGGGCTGGTCGGGATACTTTTCCGTCTTGCACGCAGCAAGCCCCAGTGAAAGCAGGGCCAGAACGGCAAGTTGGCGAACAGGATGAATGCGGGAGTGAAAATCGGCGCCCATGAAAAAATCCGTTTCTATCGTTGTTGTTATGGCAGCGACCGCCCGGATGGAACATGAACACCGGGCGGTTTACACACCGTTACAGAACAACGCCATGGTAGCCAATTTGATACGCAGGGGATCTGCGCGAGTTCTCAGATTCGGTTAGCCCGCGCCCTGGCCGTGCTCTTCCAGCAACGCCACCAGCCCGGCTTCATCAAGAACAGGTACCTCTAACTGTTCAGCCTTGGCCAGTTTGGAACCGGCGGCCTCGCCAGCCACCACGCAGGCCGTCTTTTTAGAAACGCTTCCGGCCACCTTGGCTCCAAGGGATTCCAGCTTCTCTTTGGCTTCGTCCCGTGTCATTCCGGAAAGCGTACCGGTCAGCACCCAGGTCTGGCCTTTCAGAGGCTTCTCTCCCTCCCGGACTTCCTCTTCCTGCCACCTCACACCGGCTTCACGCAGGGCATCCAGGGTTTCGCGATTGTGGGTCTGCTCGAAAAAGCTACAGATATGACCCGCAACGATCGGCCCGACATCCGGAACCGTTTGAAGGCTCTCTTCATCCGCTGCAGCAATGGCCTCCAGAGTTCCGAAGTGGCCCGCCAGGGCTTTAGCGGTGGCCTCCCCCACCTCCCGGATGCCAAGGGCATAAAGGAACCGCCAGAGCACGGGGTTTCTGGCCCGATCAATGGCAGCCACCAGATTGGCCGCCGACTTTTCTCCCATTCGCTCAAGTTTCACCAGGTCGTCGGTGGTCAGGCGATACAGATCGGCAACGGTTTCCACCATGCCCTGATCCACCATGATATCTATCCACTTGTCTCCAAGGCCCTCAATATCGAGGGCTTTGCGGGAGGCATAGTGGCGAATGGCTTCCTTTCGCTGCGCGGGGCAGAACAGGCCCCCAGAGCAGCGGGCAACGGCTTCACCTTCGATCTGGATAACATCCGAGTCGCACACCGGGCACTGTCGGGGCAATTCTACTTCCCGGGCGCCTGAGGGGCGTTTTTCGGCCACCACTTTGACTACCTGCGGAATCACATCTCCGGCGCGGCGAATGAACACGGTATCGCCGATATGAACATCCAGTCGGCGAATTTCGTCCATGTTATGGAGGGTGGCGTTGCTCACCGTTACACCGCCCACGAACACGGGTTTTAACCTCGCAACCGGGGTAACCGCGCCAGTACGACCGACCTGGAATTCCACGTCCTCGATAACCGTGAGTTCCTCCTGAGCCGGAAACTTCTGGGCAATCGCCCAACGAGGGGCCCGGGATACAAAACCCAGGGCCTTTTGCTGGTCAAGCCGGTTCACCTTGAAGACGATACCGTCGATTTCGTAGGGGAGTCCGTCCCGTTTGTCCATCAGCTCGCTGTAGGCTTCGAGGCATTCCTCCGCGCCCTTGGCCTTGCGCATCTCGGGATTAATACGGAAACCCCAGCTCTGGACTCTCTTGAGCCCCTCCCACTGGGTATCCGGCAAGAGGCTTTCGTCGGTTACCGCAACGCTGTAGGCGCACATTTCGAGAGGGCGTCTGGCGGTTACTGTCGATTTTTTCTGCCGGAGGCTGCCGGCCGCCGCATTACGGGGATTAACGAAGGTCTTCTCGCCACGCTCCGCCAGGCGGCGATTAAGCTGCTCGAAACCGTCCTTCGGCATGTAGACTTCGCCGCGGACCTCCACCAGATCGGGCACGTCGTCGCCACGGAGCTTCAGCGGCACCGAGGGAATGGTTCGGATATTGGCGGTTATGTCCTCCCCGGAATAGCCATCCCCCCGGGTGGCGGCGGTCGTCAGGGCGCCATTCTCGTAGTGCAGGCTCACCGCCAGCCCGTCCAGCTTCGGTTCACAGACATACTCCACGTCCTCAGTGATACCGAGCCGGTCTTTTACCCGCCGGTCAAAGTCACGAAGTTCGTCCTCGCTGAACGCATTGTCCAGCGACAGCATGGGCAGCCTGTGCACTACCTCCTCAAAGCTGGTTTCCGCGGCGCTGCCAACCCGCCGCGTGGGCGACGTGTCCGAAGCCAACTCTGGATAATCGGTTTCCAGGCCCTGCAATTCCCGGAACAGCCGGTCGTATTCCGCATCTGGAACACGCGGGTCATCCAGCACGTAATAGCGGTAGTTATGGTCATCAATCGCCGAACGGAGTTCTTCAACACGCTGAATGATGTCGGGCGTGGCTTTGCTCATGGACTGGCACTCTCGTCTCTCAAAAAAATGCCCGGAACAAACCGGGCATCTGGCCTTCTTTTACCGCCTGGTTTCAGACTCGCTGGGAACGTTGCTTGCGCTCGAACTCCCGAATCCTCTGACGGCAGTGCTCGATTGTTTGAGGGGTCATCACGCTCCGGCGCTCATCCTTAAGCTCGCCGCCAAGGTTACGAACCACGGCCTGGGCTGTCTCAAGCATGAAGTCAAACGCCTGCAGCGCATTGGTGGGCCCGGGCATACTCATGAAGAAACTGATACCGGGCGTGGCCAGGGTCGGCATATCGCCCGGCTTGAACGTGCCGGGTTCCACGGCATTGGCAACACTGAACTGGACCGGGCTGGTGGTATCGGACTCCTCGTGCCGGTGATAAATGTCCATATCACCATGCTCCAGACCACAGGCTTCGAACAACTTCTTCAGGGCCACCCCCTTGAAGTCTTCACCGCTCTTGGCCAGGACATTGATCACAATCACTTCCCGGGCCTCAGGGCGATTCGCACCTGCCAGCGGCTGACCACTGACCGCTCGGGAAGGTTCACGCCGTGCCGTATCTTCCTCTACTTCGGTTGTTACCGTAGGCGGGACTGCTTCCACTTCATCTTCGATGGCCCCCCAACCTGATTCGAGCTCGGTTTCTTCGGGCTCATGACTGGACAACCCGAAATCGGGATCCGACTCAACCGGTTCATCGTGATACTCGGCAGCCGGTTCGCTGTCCGGCCCAGGATGCAGATCCGGTTCTGGCGACTCCCGATGTTCTTCCTTGGCAGCAGCGGTTACCGGGCGGGTCGGTTTGGGTTTCGGAGAACCAAATCGGCTGGGCTTTTCACGCTTTACATACCCACGCTCTTCAAGTGTGTCGCGGGAGATGGTTCGTGCGCCGCCGTTGGGCAACTCCGGGTTGTATTCGTCATCGAGTGGTGAATCCTCGAGCTCATCGGCGCCCATGCCCGATGAGATTGCCATGGATTCCTTCCGGGCACGCCGCATGCGGCGCACGCCATCAATGACAATGCCGATAATAACCAGGGTACCGATGGCAATTAACCATTCCCTAAGTGACATAGTGCTGCTGTCCTGTTTGCAGATCCCGTAACGTTGCTACTCTAAGAAAAGCCCGTAATGAATACAACGCACACCCGGGCCAGATGGCGTTATTGTCATGGTCGCCTGAATTCTGAACAGCCTCAAGCCTCTGCGAGAGCCGCTGCCTCGTCTACATCGACCGACACCAGGCGCGAACACCCCGGTTCATGCATGGTTACGCCCATCAACTGATCCGCCATCTCCATGGCAATCTTGTTGTGGGTAATGTAGATGAACTGAACCTGCTTGGACATCTCCTTGACCATGTTGGCATAGCGGCCCACGTTGGCATCATCCAGCGGCGCATCCACCTCGTCCAGCATACAGAAGGGTGCCGGGTTGAGCTGGAAAATCGAAAACACCAGTGCGATCGCCGTGAGGGCCTTTTCGCCGCCCGACAGCAGGTGAATGGTGCTGTTCTTCTTGCCCGGCGGCCGCGCCATGATCGCAACGCCGGTTTCCAGAAGATCCTCACCGGTAAGCTCCAGGTAGGCGTTACCGCCTCCGAACACTTTGGGAAACAGAGCCTGCAGACCACCGTTCACCTGGTCAAAGGTTTCCTTGAAACGCTGCCGGGTTTCCCGGTCTATTTTCCGTATGGCGTTGTCCAGTGTTTCCAGGGCTTCCATCAGGTCTTCATGCTGGGAATCCAGGTAGGTCTTGCGCTCACTCTGAACCTGATATTCCTCAATGGCCGCCAGGTTAATCGCGCCCAGGCGCTGAATTCGGTTGCCAATTCGCTCCAGTTCGTCTGCCCAGTCTTTTTCATTCGCACCCTCGGGCAACTGGGCGAGGATATCCTGAAGTTTTACGTCCAGCTCCTTGAGCTGATCGACATGATTCCCGGAACGGATTTCCAGGGCCTGGGACTCCATTTTCAGTTTTTCGAGTCGGGACCGGACTTCCTGAATGCGATGATCGGTTCCGCTTCTGCCCTGTTCCTTTTCCCGCACTTCCCGATCAATCTCTTCCAGCGCGTCGCGAGCAGCGCCCAGCTTTTCCTCTTCCGCCAATCGCCGATCCAGCAGCCCTTCGAGCTGCATCTGCAGGTCTTCGATGGGCTCTTCGGCGCTTTCCCGGGACTCCCTCAGAATCTCCAGGCGCTCGTCGATACGCTCCTTCTGCAACTGCATCCGATCAATCGTCTGCCTGAGGCCGTCCCGTTGACTGTGTAGGGTCTGCAGCTGGAGCTGCAGCTGATGCGCGTGGTCACGGTCGTGCCGGGCCTCCTGGCGAAGCCGGTCCAGGCTTTCGCGCAAGGTATCGCGCTGCTCCAGCAACCGCTCTTTCTCTTCATCGCTGTCTTCGGTGGAAGCCAGCGCCAGTTGCCAGTCTTCCCGGGCATCCTGAAGACTCTCTTTCTGGCCCTCGAGGTTTTCGGACACGTCCTGGATATCGTCCCGGATTCGCTGCAGACGGGCATCAATCTGCTCGGCACGTGCTCGCAGGCCGCTGACCCTGGACGCCAGGGTGCTCAGTTCACGATCTGCCTCGCTCAGACGGGTCTGCGCCTCATCCCGGGCTGCTTCCGAACGCTCTGCCCGCTCCTGAAGCTCTTCCAGCCGTTCGGTAGCCGCCTCCAGCGCCTCCTCCGCCTCGGCCAGCTGCGCGGTCAGTTCCGTCACCTTCTTCTGCCGCTCAATCACACCGACCTGGCCGGCATCAGAGTCCGGCATCAGGACCCACTCCCGGGATATCCAGACGCCCTGGGGTGTCATCAGGCTTTGACCGTCCCGAAGCCCCGATCGCATACCCATGGCGTCAGAGACGGTTTCGACGGTATCGATGCCGCGAAGCAACGAGGCAATTCCCGGCACTCCGGAAACCTTGGCCGCCAACCCGGAACGCTCACTGCCGTCTGTGGCTTCTGCCTCCACCAGCGCCAACCCCTTTGGCGCTTCTTTCATGGCGGACGAGAGCTGATCAATATCGGGAAGGCAGAGACCCTGGGTAAACCGCCCGATAACCTGTTCGACAGCAAACTCCCAGCCATCGGTAATCTGAAGCTGACTGGCCACCCGGGGCATATCGCTGAGAGCGTTCTGTGACAGCCAGGACTGCAGAACATCATCCCCGGCCCCCATCTGCTCATCCAGAAGGGATTGCTGGGACTCCAGGGACGCACGAAGGCTCTGCACCCGTTGGCGTTCTTCAGAGAGCGCCTGCTCGGCATCACGCTGTTGCTGCCGGGCTTCGTAGAGCTCGTCCTGAACGGATGCAATCCGTTCGGCCGCCTCTTCGCGCTTCAGCTCCAGGGTTTCCTGCTGTTCCAGCAGGTCTTCGAGCTCGGCGCGGTCCATCTGACCTTCCAGCAACTCCTGTTCGTCCTGAAGCTTGCGTTGGCGGGCCAGCAGTTGCTCAATGGCATCCTCAAGCGAGCGGATTCTGGACTGGGCCAGCTCTGCCTGGCGCCGCGCGTCCGACGAACGGGCACTGAAGTCTTCCCACTGGTGCTGCCAGTCGCTCATGGCGTCTTCGGCCTGCTGCAACTTCTCACCAGATTCCTCGGAGCGAACTGCCAGCGCTTCCTGCTCCGGCTCCATCATGTCGAGTTCTTCCTGGATTCCCGCAAGCTTGTCCTCATCCTGCTCCAGCTCGCGGGCCAGTTCTCTCTGGTTCGCCATGGCCTGGTCCAGCTCAGCCGCCATTTGCCGGCTCCGTTCACGCTGGTGTTCGAGGCTCTGCTCAATACGGGCGATATCGGCCCCGGCTTCGTAATAGCGTGCCTGTGCCCGGTTGAAATGCTCGGTCCGTTCCTGGTGATTGTCGCGCAGGGATTCCAGGGAGGTCTCCAGGCTGACCCGCTCGGTGAGGTATTTCTCAAGCTCGAGCTCGGTATCCCGGATCTTGCCTCGCCAGGCTTGCAAGTCATTGTCGAGGGATTGCCAGCGAAGCACCGTCAGTTCGGCTTTTTTCTGGCGCTCTTCCTGCTTGTAGGCCTTGTACTTCTCGGCTGCGGCTGCCTGACGCTCCAGGTGTTGCAGTTGGCGGCCCAGCTCTTCTCTCAAATCGGTCAGACGCTCCAGGTTTTCCTGGGTCCGGCGGATACGGTTCTCCGTTTCCCGGCGCCGCTCCTTGTATTTTGAAATGCCGGCCGCCTCTTCAATATAGATCCGAAGCTCTTCCGGTTTGGCCTCAATCAGCCGGGAAATCATGCCCTGTTCGATGATGGCATAGCTCCGCGGGCCGAGACCGGTGCC
The DNA here is from genome assembly GCF_045057155.1 of Marinobacter flavimaris. Classification (NCBI taxonomy): domain Bacteria; kingdom Pseudomonadati; phylum Pseudomonadota; class Gammaproteobacteria; order Pseudomonadales; family Marinobacteraceae; genus Marinobacter; species Marinobacter flavimaris. The sequence goes on along the minus strand of NZ_CP171359.1, from coordinate 1,105,135 downwards.
GAGGAACAGGTCAGTAATGTCGCGACGCCGGCACTTGGAGCCATTAAGGAAATACTCGGACTGCCCTTCCCGGGAAACGCGGCGGCGAACGGAGATTTCGTTGAATTTCACGAATTCACCGGGCGCGGACCCATCGCTGTTATCAAACACCAGTTCGATGGAGGCCTGTCCCACAGGCTTTCTTGCGCTGGAACCGTTGAAGATAACGTCTGTCATGGATTCGCCGCGCAGGTACTTGGCGGAGCTCTCCCCCATGACCCAACGCACCGCATCGATGATGTTGGACTTGCCGCACCCATTGGGGCCGACCACGGCCGTCATGTTGGAGGGGAACGGAACCGTGGTGGGATCTACGAACGATTTGAAGCCGGACAGTTTGATGGACTTCAGCCGCATATCAGGCGCTCGCTTCCTGCCGGAGGATCGTCAACACCTGCTGCCGCTGGTGCTCCCCAAAGGCCTGGATAACGGCTTGCAGCCGCTCAGTGTCGTCGTTGACGGCGGCATCCGCCAGCTGCCGAAAGAAGGTGGCCGTTTCACCGATTTCTTCCCGGAAGTGTTCCAGCGCCACGAAATAGGTGCGGCTGATGGCCGGCCGAAAATTCTCGAGGGTTTCTTCCAGAAACGGGTTCTCAACCAGGCCGTAGGCGTAACGCATAACCCCGAAACCCGCATCAATAACCTGCTCGGCGGCGTCGGCACTGGTGGCGTTCAGGGCATCAATGACTGCCTGCAATTCACGGACCTGACCCATGACACCGCCAAGCTCCCTGCCGGACCAGCGCTCAAGTACCTTCCGCCCCAGCATGCAGAGGAGGTCGATATAGATGTCGTAGAGGCTGTTGACGCTTTCTGGCGTCAGGCTGGACACCACCGCACCCCGACGAGGGAAAATCTCGATCAGATGACGGCGTTCCAGAATGAGCAGTGCTTCCCGAACGGAGCCACGGCTGACATTCAGTTCTCCCGACACCTTCAATTCCTGAATGCGTTCGCCGGGCTTGAGATCTCGCGTGATGATTCGTTGACCCAGATGCTGGGCAATTTGTTCAGACAGACTTTCCGGGGCCTGAAACCTCATAAAGTTGGTCACTCATTCCTGAAGACGGCACGATTTCAAACGCAGAAGTTTACCACAGGGAATCTATAGCCCCACCCCTTGTCTGACATTTTGCACAGCCCGGGAACATCGCGGCAAATCACTGCCGGTTTTTTGACGGCAAATCAGGAACGACAGCCGAAAAATCAGAAACCAAGTGATTTTAGCCTCGTTACTCGCTGTTTTTGTTCATTTTTAATGACTGGGCACGGTTTCTGCTTTGCACACCCAGAGCACTGTAAACTTCTGCGACAGAGTGAACCGTAGTGAAAAACATACCGTCGATCCATCAGTCTCCTTCCCAGCCCCAGAAACTGGCCGCGCTGCGTCAGGCACACCAGGACTGGAACAATACGCCGGATGTACTCACCAGGCTGACGCGCCGGCTGTCTACCACCCTGTCGCTGGAACAGCAGCTGGCGATCCTGGCCGAAGAGCTGGTCGCTATTGTTCCATTCAGTGCGCTCAACTACCGGCACCGGATCGGGAAACAGGATTTCGTCTATGCCACAGGCATGGGGGGCCCACACCGCTGCGAGTACCGGCTGAGTCTCGAAGGTGTCAATTATGGGACCCTGGTACTGCAACGTCGGCAGAGGTTCTCGGAACAGGAGCTGGAAGGCGTCGAAATGGTTCTGAGTGCGGCGATCTGCCCGATTCGCAACGCCTGCCAGTACGTGGCCATTGAGCAGGCATCTCTGACAGATTCCCTGACCGGCATACCCAACAAACGCGCCCTGGACGACGCTCTGCAGCGTGCCAGCCTGTTATCAGAGCGCCATGGCGAGCCCTACTCGCTCGTCCTCTGCGATCTGGACCACTTCAAGACGGTGAATGACACTCACGGCCATGTGGTTGGCGACCATCTTCTGCAATTGGCCGCGTGCGAGATCGAGAAGTCGATCCGAACCTCGGATTCAGTCTACCGCTTTGGCGGCGAGGAGTTCGCTATCCTGCTCCCGCATACCTCGGAGCAGGATGCCAGGGATGTAGCAGAGCGCGTTCGCGAAGCGATCGCCGCTATCCGGGTTGATGGCGGAGAGAAGGAACTGAAGGTCACAACGAGTTGTGGCGTTGCCACCTTCCTGCCCAAGGAGGCGCCCCAGGCCTGGCTGGCAAGGGCGGACGAGGCACTCTATCGCGCCAAACACCAGGGCCGTAACTGCACCCGGGTGTTTGCCACCATTTCGTAACGATCAGCCCCGGGGGGTCTTGCTTCGGGCTCTCTCTGGCCGGGGAGCACGCCCGGCTGGTTTGGCAGGTTTGGTGTCGCTGACAGCCCATTTGTTGCCGGGGGTTTTCTTACCGGACCGGCCAGGACTTTTCCGCCTCTGGCGGTCGTGGGCCGCTTTCTCATTTGGCGTTTTCTGCGGAATCTCAACCGCTTCGAGACCAACCGTGCGGCTCAGGGTGTCTACTGCCCGCTGATCCAGCTCTTCCCATTTTCCTACGGTCAGCCTGCTCGGCAGGAAGATCGGCCCGTAGCGCACGCGCTTCAGCCGACTGACACGAACACCCTGGGATTCCCACAGACGACGCACTTCCCGGTTGCGCCCTTCCAGCAAGGTCACGTGGAACCAGCGATTTATACCGCTACCGCCGGCCGGAGAGATATCGGTGAACTTGGCCATGCCATCTTCCAGGAGAACGCCCTGAAGCAGGCGCTCGATCATCGCATCGTCCACTTCCCCGAAGATCCGTACCGCGTATTCCCGATCAATCTGGTTGGACGGGTGCATCAGGCGATTCGCCAACTCGCCGTCTGTGGTGAAGAGCACCAGACCCGTGGTATTGATATCCAGCCGTCCGATGGAAATCCACCGGTGCTCCTTGAGGCGTGGCAAACGATCAAACACCGTCGGCCGCCCCTCAGGATCCTTTCGAGTGGTAACTTCACCCTCCGGCTTGTTATAGATCAGTACCCGGCGCATCACTTCCGCCGCACCGGACACTTCCAGTCGCTTGCCGTCGAGTTCGAAGCGATCCTCAACAGTCGCTTTTTGCCCGGGCGCCACAGGTTGCCCGTTGACCAGCAGGCGGCCGGCTTCCATCCAGCCTTCAATTTCCCGGCGCGAACCGATGCCCGCGCGGGCAAGCAATTTCTGAATACGCTCTGGCCCACCACCCTGGCTCGCGTTGTCCTTGGCTGGTCTGGCTGGTTTGTTGGGGCGTTCTGCCGCCATGAAATCAATCCTTAGTATCTGACTGACACCCGAATGGCGTCAGTGAAGTGTCTGGCTCGAAGATTCGTCGTCGTTCTCGGCAGTCGTTGATTCGAACTCGATCTCCGCCTGCATGTTCTTTTCAATTTCCCGGCCGATCTCTTCAAGATCGCGGACTTCATTCAGGGGCGGCATCTGATCCAGGCCCGTGAGGTTAAAGTAGTCCAGAAACTGTTTCGTAGTTGCATACATGGCCGGACGGCCGGGAACATCCCGATGCCCAACGACGCGAACCCACTCTCGCTCAAGCAGGGTGCGAATGATATTGCTGCTTACCGTAACACCCCGAATATCCTCGATTTCACCCCGGGTGATTGGCTGCCGATAGGCGATCAATGCCAGGGTTTCAAGCAACGCCCGGGAATAGCGCTGGGGCTTTTCCTCAAACAAACGCCCGACCCAGGGCGCGAATTCTTCGCGGACCTGAATACGGTAGCCACTGGCAACCCTCTTCAATTCAAAACCGCGCCCTTCGCAAGCCGCTTCCAGAAGTACCATGACATGTTCCATTACCTGGCGTGCGGGGCGTTCCTCTTCACTGAACAGGTCCCGAAGCTGGTCGAGAGACAAGGGTTTGCCCGCAGCCAGCAGGGCCGCTTCAGCAATCGCCTGTATTCTCAGCAGGTGTTCTTCGTTCATGGTGTCTGATCCGTATTTCCGTGCTTTGAACGTTGGGAGCCCCTAGCTGGCTGCCCTGGCTCGAACATGAATAGGGCCCAGCACCTCGGCCTGGACAACCTCAATCAGCTGCTCTTTGACCAGCTCAAGCGTGGCCAGGAAGGTCACCACGACGCCGAGCCGACCCTCTTCAATCGTAAACAGGCTTTCGAATGTCACAAAATGATCATCCTGAAGCACCGACAGGATTGCGGACATGCGCTCCCGGGTCGAAAGCCTTTCCCGTTCAACATGGTGACTGGTAAACAGGTCTGCCCGCTGAAGAACGCCTTGCAGAGCCAGCAGCATTTCCCGCAAGTCTACATCCGGATGGGGCTGACTGGAGGGCATCTTCGGCAGCGCGGCGGAGGCGGCAAAGGTATCGCGTTCCAGGCGCGGTAATTCATCAATATCTTCAGCAGCCTGCTTGAACCGTTCGTATTGCTGAAGCCGGCGAATCAGTTCTGCCCGGGGATCAACCTCTTCCTCATCGTCGCTTTCCTGTCGAGGCAACAGCATCCTCGATTTGATCTCCGCCAATGTGGCGGCCATCACCAGGTATTCCGCAGCCAGCTCGAACCGCATGGCCTCCACGGCACCGATGTAATCCATGTATTGCCGGGTAATTTCGCTAACGTCGATGTCCAGAATGTTCATGTTCTGGCGACGGATGAGATACAGCAGAAGATCCAGGGGCCCTTCGAACGCCTCAAGGAAGACCGCAAGGGCGTCCGGCGGAATGTACAAATCCTTGGGAAGATCCACCACCGGCTTGCCGGACACCCGCGCCAGGGGCGACTGCTCCGGTGCAGCGTCCTCGGCTTCGGGCGTGGCCTGATCGGTGGATTCTTCAGTCATAACCTTTCACTCCGGGTCAGCGCACTGGCTGTATGCTCGTGGCACCGACTCCTGCGGATTCAGCGGTAATGAAGCCCCATGGCGGCCCGGACTTCCTCCAGGGTGTCGCGGGCGGCGTCGCGGGCGTGTTCGCGACCTTCCTGGAGAATGGAATGAACCAGATCCGGATTGCCCTCATACTCCCGCGCGCGTTCGTGGAGCGGACGCTGCTCCTCGACAATCGCGTCAATCAACGGCTTCTTGCAATCCAGGCAACCGATGCCGGCACTGCGACAACCGGTCTGCACCCACTCCTGAGTGTCAGCATCGGAATAGATCTTGTGCATTCCCCACACCGGGCACTTTTCGGGCTCACCCGCATCGGTGCGCCGGACCCGTTGGGGGTCGGTCTGCATGGTGCGAACCTTCTGGGCTACGCTGTCCGGCTCTTCCCGCAGACCGATATAGTTGTTGTAGGACTTGGACATTTTCTGCCCATCCAGCCCCGGCAACTTGGATTCCGGCGTCAGCAGCGGTTGGGGCTCCGGCAAAATCACCTTACCGCCACCTTCAATGTAACCGTAAAGACGCTCACGATCGCCCAGGGAGATATTCTGTTGTTCTTTCAACAGAGCACGGGCCGTTTCCAGAGCGTCCATGTCGCCCTCTTCCTGGTAACGCCTCTTGAGATTGCGATAGAGCTTGGCGTTTTTCTTGCCCATCTTCACGATGGCACCTTCCGCCTGCTCTTCAAAGCCTGGCTCACGACCATAGATATGGTTGAACCGGCGCGCGATTTCCCGGGTGATTTCAACGTGGGAAACCTGATCTGCACCAACGGGCACTTTTCCTGCCCGGTAAACCAGAATATCTGCACTCTGAAGCAGCGGGTAACCCAGGAACCCGTAAGTCGCCAGATCCTTCTCCCGCAGCTTCTCCTGCTGATCCTTGAACGTCGGCACGCGTTCCAGCCACCCGAGTGGCGTGATCATCGAGAGCAGCAGATGCAGTTCGGCGTGCTCGGGCACCTGAGACTGGATAAACATCGTGGACGAGCCCGGGTTCACGCCGGCCGCCAGCCAATCGATGACCATATCCCAGACGCTTTGTTCAATGCCGGAGGGGTCATCGTAGTTGGTGGTGAGTGCGTGCCAGTCCGCCACAAAGAAAAAACATTCGAATTCATGCTGGAGTTTAACCCAGTTTTTCAGCACACCGTGGTAGTGGCCAAGGTGAAGCTTGCCGGTCGGACGCATGCCGGACAAAACCCTTTGCTGGGAATCTACAGAACTCAAAGCACGAACTCCTTATTTGGTATTGGAACCGCCATCATAGTTCAGGCGACCCGGCATTATAAATAAAAAACCCCCGCTCTGCAGGGCAGAAACGGGGGTTTTTACTGAAAGAAGGCCAGCTTACCAGCCAGTGACTTCCTTCAGGGCCTGACCGATCTCGGCCAGACTGCGTACGGTGCGAACACCAGCGTCTTCCAGGGCGGCAAACTTATCGTCTGCTGTACCCTTGCCACCGGAGATGATGGCGCCCGCATGGCCCATGCGCTTGCCCGGAGGCGCAGTAACACCAGCGATGTAGGAAACCACCGGCTTGGAGACGTTCTGCTTGATGTAGGCCGCAGCTTCTTCCTCGGCGGTACCGCCGATCTCGCCAATCATCACAATGGCTTCTGTCTCGGGATCTTTCTCGAGCAGGGCCAGAATGTCGATGAAGTTGGAGCCCGGGATCGGGTCACCACCAATACCGATACAGGTGGACTGACCGTAGCCGAAGTCAGTGGTCTGCTTGACCGCTTCGTAAGTCAGGGTGCCTGAGCGGGACACGATGCCAACCTTGCCCTTCTTGTGGATGTGGCCAGGCATGATGCCGATCTTGCACTCGTCCGGAGTGATAACACCCGGGCAGTTCGGACCAATCATGCGAACGCCTTTGCGATCCACGTATTCTTTGGCGTACAGCATATCGATAGTCGGGATACCTTCAGTGATACATACGATCAGCTGAATGCCGGCATCCGCCGCTTCGATGATGGCGTCCTTACAGAACGGCGCAGGTACGTAGATAACGGTCGCTTCAGCGCCGGTTGCTTCAACGGCGTCACGCACGGTGTTGAACACCGGCAGACCCAGATGCTCGGTACCGCCCTTGCCGGGGCTGACGCCACCAACCATCTTGGTGCCGTAAGCAATCGCCTGCTCTGAGTGGAAGGTGCCCTGTGCGCCGGTAAAGCCCTGACAGATAACCTTGGTGTCTTTGTTAATCAGGATGCTCATTATTTACCCCCTGCGGCTTTAACAACTTGCTCTGCCGCATTCGACAGACTGGTAGCGGCAATGATGTTCAGACCGCTCTCGGCGAGTACCTGAGTACCCTTCTCCGCGTTGTTGCCTTCAAGGCGAACCACAACAGGAACCTTGACGCCGACTTCCTTCACGGCACCGATAATGCCCTCTGCAATCATGTCGCAGCGAACGATACCACCGAAGATGTTGACCAGAACCGCCTTCACATTGGAGTCAGACAGGATGATCTTGAACGCCTCGGAAACACGTTCCTTGGTTGCACCGCCGCCAACGTCCAGGAAGTTGGCAGGCTGGCCGCCGGACAGCTTGATGATGTCCATGGTACCCATGGCCAGGCCGGCACCGTTGACCATGCAGCCGATGTTGCCTTCCAGGGCTACGTAGTTGAGCTCCCACTTGGCCGCTTCCGCTTCCCGGGAATCTTCCTGGGAGGGATCGTGCATCTCGTGGATCTTCTTCTGGCGGTACAGTGCATTGCCGTCGACGCCCACTTTGGCGTCCAGGCAGTGCAGATCACCAGCCGGGGTAATAACCAGCGGGTTGATCTCTACCAGTGCCAGATCGCACTCTTCGAACAGCTTGGCCAGACCAACGAAGATCTTGGTGAACTGACCGATCTGCTTGCCTTCCAGGCCCAGCTTGAACGCGAGCTCGCGGCCCTGGTACGGCTGAGCGCCAACCAGCGGGTCGATTTCGGCTTTCAGGATCTTCTCGGGCGTTTCTTCGGCAACCTTCTCGATCTCAACACCACCTTCGGTGGAGGCCATGAACACAATGCGGCGAGTGCCACGATCAACAACCGCGCCCAGGTAGAGCTCCTGGTCGATGTCGGTGAGGGATTCAACCAGGATCTTGCTCACCGGCTGGCCGTTTTCATCTGTCTGGTAGGTTACCAGGTTCTGGCCCAGCCACTTCTCGGCAAACTCACGGATCTCTTCTTTGCTCTTGACCAGCTTTACACCGCCAGCCTTACCACGGCCACCTGCGTGAACCTGGGCTTTCACAACCCATGCATCACCGCCGATTTCACCAGCTGCGTCTACAGCTTCCTTCGGAGTATCACAGGCAATGCCCTTGGATACTGGCAGGCCATATTCAGCGAAAAGCTGTTTGCCCTGATATTCATGCAAATTCATAGTTAATGTCCCGAATTAAAAAATTCCTGGTTTGCGTTACTTCTTCTTGCGGCGGTTGGCGATGTGGATCGCGCCACCACCGACGGCCAGAGCTGCTTCATGCACGGACTCGGACAGAGTCGGATGTGCAAAACAGGTCAGGGCCAGATCTTCGGCGCTGGAACCGAATTCCATGGCGATTACGCCCTGGGCAACGATTTCAGAGGCCTGGGGACCAACTACATGGAAACCGACAATGCGGTCAGTTTTTGCGTCAGCAATGATCTTGACCAGACCGGACGCCGAGTTTGCAGCCATTGCACGACCGTTGGCCGCAAACGGGAAGGTACCTACGTTGTACTCTTCACCTTCTGCCTTCATCTGCTCTTCGGTTTTGCCAACCCAGGCAACTTCCGGGAAGGTGTAGACAACGTTCGGGATGCAGTCGTAGTTCACCTGAGGCTTGTGCCCGGCAATACGCTCCGCAACCATGATGCCTTCTTCAGACGCCTTGTGGGCCAGCATGGGTCCACGAACCACGTCACCGATCGCCCAGACACCCGGGGCTTCGGTTTTACAGTTGTCATCAACAAAGATGAAGCCGCGCTCATCCATCTGGACGCCGGAATCTTCCGACAACAGGTTGTCGGTGTAGGGTCGACGACCAACAGCCACGATCAGCTTGTCGAACTTGGCTTCGTGCTTGCCCTTGGAATCCTCGTAGTTCACGTTCACCAGCTTGCGCTTTACTTCCGCGCCAGTCATACGCGCACCCATGACGATGTTCAGCCCCTGCTTCTGGAACTGTTTCAGGGCATCTTTTGCTACCTGCTGGTCAACGGCCGGCAGGAAGGTGTCCTGGGCTTCCAGAACGGTGACTTCCGCGCCCAGGCGGGCCCAGACACTGCCGAGTTCCAGGCCGATAACGCCGGCACCAATTACACCCAGACGCTTCGGCACCTCGGTGAACTCGAGGGCACCCTCGGAATCCACGATGTATTCGCCGTCGAAGGGCGCGGGCGGAATCTGGATCGGCTTGGAACCGGTGGCCAGAATGATGTTTTCGGCTTCGTAGGTCTTCGATTTGCCGTCCTTGTCGGTTACTTCCACCTTGCGGTTGGCCAGCAATTTGCCGTGCCCATGGATGGAAGTCACGCCGTTGGACTTGAACAGCCCTGCGATACCGCCGGTCAGCTGCTTAACGATGCCGCTCTTGCGCTCCATCATCTTGCCGATGTCCATTTTGACATCCTTCGCGATGATGCCCTGCATCTCGAAATCGTGGCTGGATTCCTCAAACTTGTGGGAAATCTCCAGCAGCGCCTTGGAGGGGATGCAACCAACGTTCAGGCAGGTACCACCCAGCACCTGCGCCTTACCGTCTTCTGAAGTCCAGGACTCGACACACGCGGTCTTGAGACCCAGTTGTGCCGCTTTGATGGCAGCTACGTAGCCCCCGGGGCCTGCACCAATGACAATGACGTCGTACTTATCAGACATACTTTTATCCCGTTTCCGATTCGTTAAATGTCGGCTCAGACGTCCAGCAGAATACGTGCCGGGTCTTCAAGCATTTCCTTGATGGCAACGAGGAACTGCACCGCTTCCTTACCATCAATCATCCTGTGGTCGTAAGAAAGCGCCAGGTACATCATCGGCTGAATTTCCACCTTGCCGTTCACGGCCATCGGACGCTCCTGGATCTTGTGCATGCCCAGGATGGCTGTCTGCGGAGGGTTCAGGATCGGTGTGGAAATCAGCGAACCGAAGATACCGCCGTTGGTAATTGTGAAGGTACCGCCGGTCATATCTTCAATGGCCAGTTTGCCTTCTTTCGCCTTGGTGCCGTACTCGACGATCTTCTTCTCGATGTCGGCCAGACCCATGGCGTCGGAATCACGCAGAACAGGAACCACCAGGCCGCGATCGGTGGAAACCGCCACGCCGATGTCCTGGTAACCGTGATACACCATGTCGTTACCATCGATGGACGCGTTCACCGCCGGGAAGCGCTTCAGGGCTTCGGTGGCAGCCTTGGTAAAGAACGACATGAAGCCAAGCTTGATACCGTGACGCTTCACAAAGCTGTCCTGGTACTGCTTGCGCATCTCCATGATCGGGCCCATGTTCACCTCGTTAAAGGTGGTCAGCATGGCTGCGCTCTGCTGGGCATTAACCAGACGCTTGGCGATGCTCGCACGCAGGCGGGTCATCGGTACGCGCTTCTCGGGACGTTCGCCCTGGCTGACGTTGACTTCCGGCATACCAGACGCAGGCTGGGGTGCGGCAGCACCGCCGGAGGACTTGGCGCTGTCTACGTGGTTCTGAACGTCTTCCTTGGTTACGCGGCCATCTTTACCGGTACCCTTGATGCTGTTCGGATCGACGTTATTTTCCTCAGCCAGCTTTCGGGCCGCCGGGCTCAGGATGGCTTCGCCGGAAGATGCCTCACTCTTGGCTTCTTCCTTCGGAGCCTCTTCCTTGCTTTCTTCTTTCTTACCCTCGGCAGGCTTGGATTCGCCCTTGGCGCCTTCCTTGAACTTGCCGACTACCTCACCACTTTCAACGGTATCGCCTTCGTTCTTGATGATTTCTTCAATCACGCCGTCAGCAGGCGCAACAACCTCAAGAACAACCTTGTCGGTCTCGATATCGACAATCAGCTCGTCACGGGAGCAGGCTTCACCCGGCTGTTTGTGCCAGGTCGCGACAGTACCTTCCGCGACCGACTCCGGGAAAACGGGGGCTTTAATCTCAGTTGACATTACAGATCCTTAGTTCGGTAGCTCGTCAAATTTCAAACGCGTCGTTAACCAGTTTCTTCTGCTCTTCAATGTGGACCGACATATGGCCACAGGCAGGAGCAGCCGAAGCGTCACGACCGGCATATTGAAGGTACAGCTTGGGGTTCAGGCGGTGCAGCGCATTACGCATGTGATGCTGGCTGCAGTACCAGGCACCCTGGTTCATCGGCTCTTCCTGACACCAGACAACGTGCTTGAGCTTGGAGTACTCGCTCAAGAGCTCGTCAAGATCGTCTCCGGGGAAAGGATACAGCTGTTCGATCCGGACAATGGCCACGTCATCACGCTCGTCCGACTTCTTCTTTTCAAGCAGATCGAAATACACCTTGCCTGAGCACAGGATCAGACGGGTGACCTTCTTCGGATCGGACGGTTCTTTCTCGGGCAGCACCGTCTTGAAAGTACCGCTGGTCAGATCATCAAGATCAGACGTCGCTTCCTTATGCCGCAGCAGGCTCTTGGGCGTAATGGCTACCAACGGCTTGCGCAACGGGCGTTTTACCTGGCGCCGCAGCATATGGAATACCTGGGAAGGCGTGGTCGGCACGCAAACCTGGATATTATGCTCTGCACTCAGTTGCAGGAAACGCTCAAGGCGCGCCGAGCTGTGCTCTGGCCCCTGCCCTTCGTAACCATGGGGCAGCAGAAGGGTCAGACCACAAAGGCGTCCCCACTTGTGCTCACCACTGGTCAGGAACTGGTCGATTACAACCTGGGCACCGTTGGCAAAATCGCCGAACTGCGCTTCCCAGACCACAAGGCCATCAGGCGCGGTCGTGGCGTAGCCGTACTCGAACGCCATTACGGCTTCTTCCGACAGCAGCGAGTCGTAAATTTCGAACTTGGGCTGATCTTCCGACAATTCCGCCAGAGCAATATGGGTCGATCCATCTTTCTGGTTGTGAAGGACGGCATGGCGGTGAGAGAACGTGCCACGGCCAATATCCTGCCCCGTAAGGCGGATTGGGTGACCCTCGTCCAACAGCGTCGCATACGCCATGACTTCACCGTAGCCCCAGTTGATAGGCAGGGCGCCGGCGGTCATTTTTTCGCGGTCGGAAACAATCTTGGAGACCTGACGCTGGATACTGAAACCTTCAGGGACCGAGGTCAGTTTCTTGCCCAGCTTCTGGATCGTCTTCAGCGCAACGCTGGACTTGCACTTGGCTGTCCACTCGTGGCCGAGGTAAGGAGTCCAGTCAACGTAGAGCTCTTTGTTGGGCTCTTTGACCAGGGATTTGACCACGTGCTCGCCATTATCCAGGGCGTCACGGTAGTCGTTCTCCATCTGCTTGGCTTCTTCCTCGGTGATAACACCGGCTTCCACCAATTGATCCACGTACAGGTTGCGGGTGGTCTTCAGCTTGCGGATTTTCTCGTACATGACCGGCTGGGTTGCTGCCGGCTCGTCCGCTTCGTTGTGACCACGACGACGATAGCAGACCAGATCGATCACCACGTCGTTCTTGAATTCGTTGCGATAATCCATCGCCATCTGTGTCACGAACATGACCGCTTCAGGGTCATCCGCATTCACATGCAGAATCGGCGCCTGGATCATCTTGGCAACGTCGGTACAGTATTCCGTGGATCGCGCATCTTCCTGCTTGCTGGTGGTAAAACCAACCTGGTTGTTGATCACGATATGAATGGTGCCACCAACGCCGAAGCCGCGGGTCTGGGACATCTGGAAGGTTTCCATCACCACGCCCTGGCCGGCAAATGCTGCGTCGCCGTGCATGATAATCGGAACGACCTTGGTGCCCTCATTGTCGTTACGGCGGGTTTGACGAGCCCGGACAGAGCCCTCAACAACCGGAGAAACGATTTCAAGGTGTGACGGGTTAAACGCCATTGCCAGGTGAACTTCGCCACCCGGCGTCATCACGTTGGATGAGAAGCCCTGGTGGTACTTCACATCACCGGAGCCAGAATCTGCGAGCTTCTTGCCCTCGAATTCGTCGAAAAGCTCCCGCGGATTTTTGCCCAGGGTGTTTACCAGAACGTTGAGGCGGCCACGGTGAGCCATACCCAGGACGATTTCCTTGGCACCATAGGAGCCGGCACGCTGAATCAGCTCGTCAAGACATGGGATCAGACTCTCGCCACCCTCAAGGCCGAACCGCTTTACGCCGGGGTAGCGGGACCCCAGGTACTTCTCGAGGCCTTCGGCGGCCGTCAGGCGCTCAAGGATATGCTTACGGGTGTTATCTTCGTATGCCGGGCGTGAACGAACCGGCTCCATGCGCTGCTGGAACCAACGCTTGATGCGGGTATCCACCACGTGCATGTATTCGGCACCGATGCTTTCGCAATAGGTCTGGCGCAGGCCATCGACAATGTCTCCGAGCTTCATGGTCTCGGAGCCAAGGTTCAGGGAGCCGGTCTGGAATTCGAGATCCCTGTCAGAGTCGGATAGCTCATGAAATTCGGGATCGAGGTCTTCGACCCGGGGACGCTGCCATACACCGAGCGGGTCCAGCTTCGCTTCCTGATGACCGCGGAAGCGATAGGCGTTAATCAGCTGGAGAACACGAATCTGCTTTTTGTCCGCATCAGACGTGGCGCTTGCGGGAACGCCGCCGCTGGCAAGAAAGCGCTGATTGCGGGAAATGTGTTCAAACTGTTCGCGGATGGAAGAGTGGACAATGTCACGGCCCTTGTAGCCATCGACACTGGGAAGCTTGTCGAAATAGCTGCGCCACTCTTCGGGAACGGCGTTGGGGTCTGTCAGGTAGGTTTCAAAAAGCTGTTCAACATAGGCGAGATTTCCACCCTGGAGGTGGGAAGTCTGCCATAACTGCTCCATTATGCTTTCGTGCATCTTGAATAGCTCACCTTGGGCTGGTGCGGGGAGCCCGATATGGTCGGCCAGGAGTATTTCTCAGTCAATACGGGTTTTTACGGGATCGACTTTGGCCACCACACCCGACATGGATGTTTTCCATTCCCCGGTGGTTTTTATACTGAGCAAAACAGGGAGAAAACTTTATAAGTTCCCGCCACGGCTTGCGTAGTGTGCACCCGGGTAAGACCTTTGACTATAAGCCTTTGGTTGAAGGCCCCGCAAACTTGCGAGGCCTTCCGGGTACTAACCTGATCAGAACAGTATAGCGTCTGTCGCAAATCCTGCTGCTTAAGTCGCCCTTTGCAGCAGAAGATTCCGAATGTGGCCGATAGCCCTTGTGGGGTTCAGGCCTTTCGGGCAGACACTTACACAGTTCATGATGCCCCGGCAACGGAATACGCTGAACGGGTCATCAAGGTTGGCAAGTCGCTCTTCCTGGGCTGTATCCCGGCTGTCAGCCAGGAAACGGTAGGCCTGAAGCAGGCCGGCAGGACCGATAAACTTGTCAGGGTTCCACCAGAACGACGGGCAGGACGTGGAGCAGCAGGCACAGAGAATACACTCGTACAGGCCGTCCAGCTTCTGGCGGTCTTCCGGAGACTGCAGCCGCTCGATCGCAGGCGCAGGCTTGTCGTTAATCAGGTACGGCATGACCTTTTCGTACTGCTTATAGAAAAGACTCATATCTACAACCAGATCACGAATAACCGGCAGGCCCGGCAGCGGGCGCAGAACCAGCTTATCGCCCTTCACCACCTGGGAAACAGGCGTGATACAGGCCAGCCCATTCTTGCCGTTCATGTTCATGCCGTCGGAGCCACAAACGCCCTCCCGACAGGAACGGCGATAGGCCATTGAAGGATCCCGCTCTTTGACCAGGTTCAGCACGTCAAGAACCATGAGATCCTTGCCTTCCGGAATTTCGACATCCACGTCCTGCATATAAGGCGCGTTGTCGGTCTCCGGGTTATAACGATAAAGGCTTACTAACATTTTCGGAATCCCCCTTAGTAAGTCCGGACCTTCGGCTCGAACTTGTCCACCGTCTTCGGTGCAAAGTTCACATCACGCTTGCCCACACGCTTTTCCAGCGGGAAGTACATGGAGTGCTTGAGCCAGTTCTCGTCATCACGCTCGGTGAAATCGTTCCTGGCGTGGGCACCACGGCTTTCCTTACGCTCGAACGCGGAAATCGCTGTGGACAGGGCAACCTCATAAAGGTTGTCCAGTTCGAGCGCCTCGATACGAGCAGTGTTAAAGGCGTTGCTGGTATCAGCCAGCTTGGTGTTGCGAACGCGCTCACCAATGGCTTCCAGCTTCTTGAGACCCTCTTCCATGCTCTTGCCGTCACGGAATACACCGAAGTACAGCTGCATACAGTTCTGGAGATCTTTCCGAACTTCCGCAACACTCTCGCCTTCGGAGGCGTTGTTCAGGCGGTCAAGCCGCGCCATCGCGCGTTTGATGTCGTCTTCGCTGGCACCGTCCACTTCAAAGCCGCCACGAAGCTGCTCCTCGATGTGCAGACCCGCTGCGCGACCGAAGACCACCAGATCCAGCAGAGAGTTACCACCCAGACGGTTGGCACCGTGTACCGATACACAGGCTGCTTCACCACAGGCGAACAGCCCGGGGATCGGCTTGTCCTTGCCATTCTCGTCCTGGGTCAGCGCCTGGCCACCAACGTTGGTCGGAATACCGCCCATCATGTAGTGACAGGTCGGAACAACCGGGATCGGCTCTTTCACCGGATCAACGTGTGCAAAGGTGCGGGACAGCTCACAGATGCCCGGCAAACGCAGGTTCAGGGTTTCTTCGCCCAGATGATCAAGCTTCAGCAGCACGTGATCCTTGTCGGGACCACAGCCACGACCTTCCAGGATCTCGATAACCATGGCGCGGGCAACAACGTCCCGGCCTGCCAGGTCTTTCGCGTTCGGCGCATAGCGCTCCATGAAACGCTCGCCCTCGGCGTTGATCAGATAACCACCCTCACCCCGGCAACCTTCGGTCACCAGCGTGCCAGCACCGTAGATGCCGGTCGGATGGAACTGCCACATCTCCATGTCCTGCATCGGGAAACCGGCGCGCAGCGCCATGCCGATACCATCGCCCGTATTGATCAGGGCGTTTGTTGTGGAGGCGTAGATACGACCCGCGCCACCGGTAGCCAGAACGGTTGCCTTGGACTTGATGTAAGCAACTTCGCCGGTCTCGACTTCGATGGCGACCACACCAACGACTTCGTCCTTGCTGTTCTTGACGAGATCAACCGCGTACCACTCGTTCAGGAACGTGGTGCCGCCCTTGATGTTGGCCTGATACAGGGTATGCAGAAGCGCGTGACCGGTACGGTCGGCAGCTGCACAGGTACGAGCTGCCTGAGTCGGGTTATCCGGGCCCTTGGACTGGCCACCGAAAGGACGCTGATAGATACGACCCTGCTCGGTACGGGAGAAAGGAAGACCCATGTGCTCAAGCTCGAACACCGCCTGAGGGCCTACAGAACACATGTACTCGACGGCATCCTGGTCGGCAATGTAGTCCGAGCCTTTTACCGTGTCATACATGTGCCAGCGCCAGTCGTCGTTCGGATCAGCACTGGCAATAGCACAGGTAATACCGCCCTGCGCAGAGACCGTATGAGACCGCGTGGGGAAAACCTTGGTGATACACGCGGTATTGACGCCGGATTCGGTCAGCTGAAGCGCGGCACGCATGCCGGAGCCGCCGCCACCGATAACAATTGCGTCAAAGGACATGGTCTTGATATTAGCCATCGATTAAAGCCCCCAAAGAATCTGAATGCCCCAAACCACATATACGAACATGGTCAGCCCACAAGCTGCCTGCACGATAAACCTGGGACCCATGGCCTTGATGTAGTCCGTGGTCACTGTCCAGAGCCCTACCCAGGCGTGAGCGCCAATTGACAGCAATGCCATCAGGGTAAAGATGCGAAACCAGGTCTGGTCAAACAACGCGTTCCAGGTGTCGTAGTTAACATCGGTCGTCAACATATAACCGAGCAGGAAAATTGTATACAAAGCAAGTACGTAGGCAGTTACCCTCTGGATCAGCCAGTCGAAGACACCACTGCGACCCAGGTTCGTGACGCTATTTACCATACCCAGACTCCTGCCAGAACGATGAGAATGACGGAAACCACAACCGTGATCTTCGAGGCGAGGCGGCCGCTCTCGAGCTCTTCACCAATGCCCACATCCATGAACAGGTGCTTGATACCCGCAACCAGGTGGTACAACAGAGCAGACAAGATGCCCCAGATAATCAGCTTGGCAAGGAAGCTGTCCAGCAGTTCATTGACGCGACTGAAGCCCTCTTCCCCGGACAGGGAAAGCTGAAGTCCGTAAAGCATGAACGCAACACCAACAAAAATGATGATGCCGCTGATACGGTGCAATATGGACGTAATGGCTGGCAGCGGAAAATGAAACTTGCCGAGATCGAGATTTACTGGTCGTTTGCTATTCACAGCGCTCTCACACTCTCTCTTGGTTCCGCGGGACCGGAAAACCGGATGCGGATGGTTGGTATGTAAGGATCGGCGTGCAGATACGAAACCGGCACACGATTGGCTCAGAAGGGAGGAAACCTCACCGGCAACCCGCTATTTACAGGCAGCGGGAAAAGGTTTATCCCCGATTCCGGGCTAGGGATTATAAGGAGTACCCTAACCAATTACAAACGTGCAACGTCGCTCAGGCCGCGTATTTCAGGGGGTTAAGCCAGCTATAAGGAGGATTGACAAATCCTTTTCCTGCCCGAATCCGTTGTCATTCGGGATATCCCTGATTTACAGCCAATGTCAAATTATGGGTTTTCCCGACTCTTCCATTGACAAAAAAAGCCAACGCCCTATATTTTGCCGCCAGTTTTGCGATAATACGCGCCTTCTAGCGCATCTATAACTGTAGATAAAGCTGTCAAAGCTGATAAATAGGAGAGCACCATGACCGACAGGAAAGCCACGCTCTCGGTGGGGGACAAGTCCATTGAGCTACCGGTTTATTCAGGCACCGTCGGCCCTGACGTTATCGACGTACGAGGCCTAGTCCAGGAAGGCGTTTTCACATACGATCCCGGATTCGTATCCACAGCAGCCTGCGAATCGGCCATTACCTACATCGACGGAGCAAACGGCGTTCTCCTGCACCGCGGCTACCCGATTGAGCAACTGGCCGAACATTCTGACTACCTTGAAGTCTGCTACCTCCTCCTTCACGGCGAACTCCCGAGCGCCGAGGAAAACCAGAAGTTCCACGACACCATCAAAAACCACACCATGCTCCACGACCAGATGCGGAACTTCTTCCAGGGTTTCCGTCGTGATGCACACCCGATGGCGATCATGTGTGGTGTAGTCGGCGCTCTGTCCGCCTTCTACCACGGCGAGATGGACGTTGCCAGCCAGGAGCAGCGGGAAATTACCGCGCATCGCCTGATTGCAAAGATGCCGACCATTGCCGCCTGGTGTTACAAGTACGCCATTGGCCAACCTTTCATTTATCCGCGTAACGACCTCTCGTACTCCGAGAACTTCCTGCAGATGATGTTTGGCGTTCCTTGCGAGGAGTACAAGCCGAACCCGATCCTGGCCAAGGCCATGGACAAGATTTTCATCCTGCACGCGGATCATGAACAGAACGCCTCAACGTCTACGGTGCGCCTGGCCGGCTCTACCGGCGCCAACCCCTACGCCTGCATTGCCTCCGGCATCGCGGCTCTGTGGGGACCCGCTCACGGCGGCGCCAACGAAGCGGTTCTGGACATGCTGGCCGAGATCGGCGATGAATCCAACATCGAGAAATTCATTGCCAAGGCCAAGGACAAAGACGATCCGTTCCGCCTGATGGGCTTCGGCCACCGGGTATACAAGAACTTCGACCCGCGCGCCAAAGTAATGGCTGAAACTGCCCACGAAGTGCTGACCGAGCTGGGCCTGGAAAACGACCCGCTGCTGAAGATCGCCCAGCGTCTCGAGAAGATCGCGCTGGAAGACGAATACTTCGTCAAGCGCAAGCTCTACCCCAACGTGGATTTCTATTCCGGCCTGATCCTCAAGGCAATCGGAATCCCGACGTCGATGTTCACCGTTATCTTCGCTCTGTCGCGTACCATTGGCTGGTTCTCGCACTGGAACGAAATGGTAAGCGGCGACTATCGCATCGGCCGTCCGCGTCAGCTCTACACCGGCTCGGATTCCCGGGATTATCCGGCCAAATAAGTCTGACTTGCCGGGTAAAACACGTAAAGGCCGCTGATTCAGCGGCCTTTTTTATTGCGTGCTGCCCTGCCCTTATGTGCTAAGTTAACCCGATAAAAACATAAGAGGAGAAAGCGATGACTAAAGCAGCATTTATCGGCCTGGGCGTCATGGGTTACCCGATGGCCGGCCACCTGGCGAAGGCGGGGCTCGACGTCAGGGTCTGGAACCGGACCAATGCCAAAGCCGAGCAGTGGGCAAGCGAATACTCGGGAACCAGCTGCACCACCATTGCTGAGGCCGTGAGGGGCGCGGATATTGTTTTGACCTGTGTTGGGGCCGATACCGATCTTATGGCCGTTTACGAGGGTGATGAAGGTATTCTCGCCAATGCCTCTGAAGGCGCTGTGCTGGTCGATCACACTACGGCTTCTGCCGGCATTGCCGAGTATCTCGCTGAAGCTGCCAGCAAAAACAACATGGGATTTGTAGACGCGCCTGTATCCGGCGGCCAGCAAGGCGCTGAAAACGGCAAACTGACCATCATGTGCGGCGGCTCGGAACAGGACTATGCGAAAGCCGAGCCGGTTATGGAGCACTATGCGCGGGCACTCAATCGAATGGGCCCGGCTGGCAGTGGCCAGAAAACCAAGATGGTGAACCAGATCGCGATTGCCGGTCTCGTCCAGGGGCTTTCAGAGGCCCTGCACTTTGCCGAGCAGGCTGAACTGGATGTGGCGAAAGTGGTGGACGTGATTTCAAAAGGCGCAGCCCAATCCTGGCAAATGGAAAACCGCTCGGGAACCATGATTGCAGGAGAGTTCGAACACGGCTTCGCCGTTGACTGGATGCGCAAGGACCTCGGGATTTGCCTTGAGGAGGCGAGAAAAGTGAATGCGTCTCTGCCGGTGACCGCACTGGTCGATCAATTCTATGCGGATGTCCAGTCGATGGGCGGTAAACGGTGGGATACCTCATCTCTCATACAGAGACTGAGGAAATTCCGCTAAGGTATTGAATCCGGGGTCGTTTGACGGCAATCAGCCCACGACCCCGGAAACCAGCAGACGTTACTTTTTCTTGTCCTGTGGTTGCCACTTACCGTTCACATACCACGCAGACCAGCCCGTCGCCTTGCCATCCTTTTCAGACATGACGTACTGCTCCTTGCTCTTACGGCTGTAGCGAATCACCGTCGGATTACCCTCGGGGTCACGCTCGGGCGCATCCATCAGGTAATCGTACTTCGGATCAATCTCCTTGCGGTGCGGTTTAATCTCCATCACCAGCGGTGGCCGCGTTTCCCGGTTTTTCGGGAATTTGCTGGCAGCCAGGAATAAACCGGACGCACCGTCCCTGAGAACGTAAGTATCATCGACTTTCTGACATTGGAGCTCGGGCATTGGCACCGGGTCCATTTTGGGCGGAGCGGGCTCGCCATTTTTCAGCAACTTGCGGGTATTCTTGCACTCGGCATTGGTGCATCCGAAATACTTGCCAAAACGCCCGGTTTTAAGCTGCATCTCGGAGCCACACTTATCGCACTCAAGAGTCGGCCCATCGTAGCCCTTGATGCGGAAGGTGCCCTTTTCCACCTCGTAGCCAGAGCAATCCGGATTGTTACCGCAAACATGCAGCTTGCGGGTTTCGTCCACCAGGTAGCTGTCCATGGCGGTGCCACACTTGGGGCAGCGACGTTTCTTGCGCAGCAGACGGGTTTCGCCCTCACCCTCGACGTCATCGTCGGCGCTGACAACCTCATCACCGGACACGAGGTTAATGGTAGTCTTGCAACGCTCTTTCGGTGGCAAGGAATAGCCAGAGCAACCCAGGAAAACACCAGTGCTGGCAACCCGGATCTGCATGTTCCGGCCACAGCTCGGGCATGGAATGTCCGTTTCAGTCGGCGTGTTGGCCCTCATGCCGCCGTCTTCACCACTCTCGGCTTTTTCCAGCTGCTGCCGGAACCGACCGTAAAAGTCATTCAGGACTTTCTTCCACTCGACATCGCCCTCGGCAATCTCGTCGAGCTCATCTTCCATCCTCGCGGTGAAATCGAAGTCCATCAGGTTCGGAAAAGATTCCGACAGGCGCTCGGTAACGATCTCGCCCATCTTCTCGGCGTAGAACCGACGGTTCTGCAGCCTCACATAGCCGCGATCCTGAATCGTGGAAATAATCGATGCGTAGGTCGACGGACGGCCAATGCCCCGCTTTTCGAGCTCTTTGACCAGGCTCGCCTCGGTGTACCTGGGCGCCGGCTTGGTAAAGTGCTGCGTAGGATCCAGTTTCTTGAGATCCAGCACTTCATCCACCTTAATGTCAGGCAGAGCAATGTCTTCATCTTTCTTCGCGGCCTGGGGTGCTGCCTTCAGGAAGCCATCGAATTTGATGATCCGGCCCCGGGTACGGAGTTCATAATCGCCGTTGGCCACCACGATGGACGTACTCAGGAATTCGGCGTCGGACATCTGGCAGGCAATAAACTGACGCCATATGAGGTCGTAGAGCTTCTCGGCATCCTTCTCAAGGCCACTGATATCCGCCGGCCGACGGCTGACTTCGGTTGGGCGAATGGCCTCGTGCGCCTCTTGGGCGCCCTCTTTGCTGCCGTAGACACGGGGCTTTTCGGGCCGGTATTTGTTGCCGAACTGCTTTTCGATATACGCACGGCAACTGTTGATCGCATCCTGACTCAGATTGGTCGAGTCCGTACGCATGTAGGTAATGAAACCGGCCTCATAAAGACGCTGGGCCAGCATCATCGTCTTCTTGACGCTGAACCCCATCCGGTTACTGGCAGCCTGCTGCAGCGTAGACGTAATAAACGGCGCGGACGGCCGCGAACGGGTCGGCTTGTCTTCCCGCTTGGCAACCTTGAACGTACCCGCCTTCAGCCGGCTGACGTGGTCACTGCTCTGCTGCTCATTGACCGGACGATAGGGCTTGTCCTCGTGGCGAGTCACCTCGAAACGAACCGGTTGATCGGCCTTGGCAGACGCCAGATCGGCGTGCAACTGCCAGAACTCCTCCGGAACGAACTTCCGGATTTCACGTTCACGCTCGACTATCAGCCGCACCGCAACGGATTGAACACGGCCGGCGGAGAGGCCGCGGGCAAGTTTGGCCCAAAGCAGGGGCGACACCATATAGCCAACAACCCGGTCGAGGAAGCGACGGGCCTGCTGTGCGTTAACCCGGTTATTGTCGAGAGTGCCTGGATCCTTGAACGCTTCCTGAATCGCACGCTTGGTGATTTCGTTGAACACCACGCGCCGGTACTTCTCAGGTTCGCCACCAATGGTCTGCTGAAGGTGCCAGGCGATGGCCTCCCCTTCGCGGTCCAAATCCGTTGCCAGATAGATATGGTCTGCTGATTTGGCCAAACGCTTGAGTTCGCTGACCACCTTCTCTTTGCCGGGAAGGATCTCGTAACGGGCACTCCAATCCTGGTCCGGGTCGACACCCATCCGGGCAACCAGCTGCTCGCGGGACTTGCGCTTTTTATGAACCGCCTTCTCTTCAGGGCTCATCTTCCGGGTGATAGCAGCCTGCTTGGCACGCTCTTTGGGATCGGACTGGGATCCGCTGCCACTGACGGGAAGATCACGAATGTGCCCGACGCTCGATTTGACGATGAAGTCAGAGCCCAGGTACTTGTTGATGGTCTTCGCTTTCGCTGGTGACTCGACAATTACGAGACTTTTACCCATATCGGAGTTCTGTATCCTTGGCGATAAATCGGTCAATAAATCAGCAAACCGTAAACTCGCTGTAAAATCAGTCGGCTAGAAAACACAAATACGCCGCTATTTTGTATAGGCTCACTGTTTTACAGGGTCAAGAATAGCAAGACAACCCATTCTTTGGTTTCAATCCTGCTTTTTTTCACATTCGGGAACCCTGTTGGGCCCGCCTGCTGAAACAGAAAGGCCCGGCATTTGCCGGGCCTTCTGAAACCGCGAAATGCAATCCGGTTACTGGATTACAGACGCTCCCAGACCGTTGCAATGCCCTGGCCCAGACCGATACACATGGTGGAAACACCAAGCTTACCGCCTTTGGCCTGCATTACATTCAGCAGGGTTGTAGAGATACGTGCACCAGAGCAGCCCAGCGGATGGCCCAGGGCAATCGCGCCGCCGTTCAGGTTCACTTTTTCTTCCATAACGCCCAGAAGCTTCAGGTCCTTCAGGACAGGCAGGGACTGGCCGGCGAAAGCCTCGTTCAGTTCCCAGAAGTCGATATCCTCGACTTTCAGGCCTGCGCGCTTCAGGGCTTTCTTGGTGGCCGGCACCGGGCCGTAACCCATGATCGCGGGATCACAGCCGGCAACGGCCATGCTGCGGATCTTGGCAATCGGCTTGAGACCAAGTGCCTCTGCACGCTCTGCAGACATCAGCACCATCGCTGCCGCACCGTCGGTCAGCTGGGAAGACGTACCGGCTGTTACGGTACCGTTCTTCGGATCGAACGCCGGCTTGAGCTGGCTCAGGGACTCGGCCGTGGTCTCGGGACGAATGGTCTCGTCTTCCTCGATCAGCACCTTGAAGCCGTTCTCGTCGTGACCTTCAATGGGCACGATTTCGTTCTTGAAACGGCCTTCTACGGTCGCTTCATGGGCCAGACGGTGGGACCGAGCACCGAACTCGTCCTGCTGCTCACGGGTAATCCCGTGCATTTTGGCCAGCATTTCCGCGGTCAGGCCCATCATGTTGGACGCTTTTGCGGAGTACTTGGACGCAGCCGGGTTGTGGTCGAAGCCTTCGGTCATGGGTACGTGCCCCATGTGCTCAACACCACCCACGAAGAACACATCACCGTTGCCGGTCATGATGGCCTGGGCTGCAGTGTGAATCGCGCTCATGGCAGAGCCACACAGGCGGTTCACGGTCTGAGCGGCAGACTCGTGGGGAATGCGGGTCAGCAGGGAAATCTGACGCGCCACGTTGAAGCCCTGCTCCTTGGTCTGGTTTACACAGCCCCAGATAACATCTTCAACTTCTTTCGGGTCGAGCTTCGGGTTGCGCTCAAACAGTGCTTCGATCAGATTGGCGGACAGGGTCTCTGCACGCACGTTCCGGAAACAACCGTTTTTGGCACGACCCATCGGAGTCCGCACGCAATCGACGACGACAACGTCTCTCGGATTAAGGCTCATAGATCTTTCTCCGTTCGGAAATCTCGTTCAGGGTTAGCCAAAGAACTTTTTGCCAGTCTTGGCCATTTCACGCAGCTTCTCGGTCGGGTGATAAAGAGGACCAAGGTCTGCAAACTTGTCTGCCAGTTCGACGAACTTGTCTACACCCATATCGTCGATATAGCGCAGGGCACCACCACGGAACGGCGGGAAGCCGATACCGAAAATCAGGCCCATATCAGCATCTGCCGGATCTTCGACAATGCCGTCTTCCAGGCAGCGAACGGTTTCCAGGCAAAGAGGAATCATCATACGGGCGATGATGTCTTCTTCGCTGAACTCGTTCTTACCCTGAACAACAGGCTCGAGCAGCTTGTAGGTCTCTTCGTCAACAACCTTCTTCTGCTTGCCCTTGCGGTCCAGTTCATACTTGTAGAAGCCCTTGTCGTTCTTCTGTCCGTAACGGTTGTTATCGAACATTACGTCAATGGCGGTTGTACCTTCGTGCTTCATCCGATCCGGGAAGCCGTCTGCCATTACTTCGCCAGCGTGCTTGCCGGTATCCATGCCGACCACGTCCAGCAGGTACGCAGGACCCATGGGCCAGCCGAACTTTTCCATAACCTTGTCAACGTGCTGGAAGTCGGCACCGTCACGTACCAGGCCAATAAAGCCGCCGAAGTACGGGAACAGAACACGGTTGACCAGGAAGCCCGGGCAATCGTTTACAACGATCGGGGTCTTGCCCATGGCCTTGGCGTAGGCCACCGTGGTTGCAATGGCGCGATCACTGGTCTTCTCGCCACGGATTACCTCAACCAGCGGCATCATGTGCACCGGGTTGAAGAAGTGCATGCCGCAGAAGTTTTCCGGACGTTTCAGGTTCTTGGCCAGCAGGTCGATGGAAATCGTCGAGGTGTTGGAGGTCAGGATGGTGTCCTCGCGAACCGCATCTTCGGTTTCACGCAGAACCGCATCTTTCACCTTCGGGTTTTCAACAACCGCTTCAACCACCAGGTCTACATTCTTGAAGTCGCCATAGTTCAGGGTCGGCGTGATGCTGTTGAGCACGTCGGCCATCTGATCCGGCTTCATCTTTCCTTTTTCAACACGCTTGGACAGAAGCTTCTTGGCTTCTTTCAGACCCAGGGCGATGCCGTCCTGGTTGATGTCCTTCATGATGATCGGCGTGCCTTTCAGGGCAGACTGGAATGCAACACCACCACCCATGATACCGGCACCGAGAACGGCAGCCAGGTTCACGTCGTTAGCTTCTTTTTCCCAGGCCTTGGCCTTCTTCTTCAATTCCTGATCGTTCAGGAACAGGCCAACCAGGCAGGCCGCCACATTGGTCTTGGCCATCTTGGCGAAGCCTTTGGCTTCGACTTCGATTGCCTTGTCGCGGGTCATGCCGGCATGCTTCTGCATGACCTTGATGGCCTCGACAGGAGCCGGGTAGTTCTTGCCAGCCTTGCCGGCAACAAACGCCTTGGAAATCTCGAATGCCATCATGCTTTCCATGGCATTGAGCTTGATCTTGCCCTTCTTCTCTTCACGACGGGCTTCGTGGTCCAGCTTTCCTTCGTTGCACTGGTTAATAATGGCAACAGCAGCATCGACCAGCTTGTCGGACTCGAGCACGGCATCGACAGCGCCGACTTTCAGAGCGACATCAGCACGGTTCTCGGTACCACCGCTGATCCACTCGACGGCATTGTCCACGCCGACCAGACGGGACAGACGCACGGTACCGCCAAAGCCCGGGAAGATGCCAAGCTTCACTTCCGGAAGACCAACCTTGGCCTTCTTGTCCATCACGCGGTAGTCGGTTGCAAGACACATTTCGAAACCGCCACCCAGCGCCATACCGTTGATCGCGGTAACGGTGGGGAACGGCAGATCTTCAACAGCGTTGAAGACTTCGTTGGCCTTGAGGTTGTTGGCTACCAGATCCTCTTCCGAGCCTGCAAAAAGCTCGGTGAATTCGGTAATGTCGGCACCAACAATGAAGCTGTCCTTGGAGCTGGTGACTACCAGACCCTTCAGGTTCTTCTGCGCTTTCAGTGCGTCAGTCGCGGCGCGGAGCTCTTCAATAGTAAGACGGTTGAACTTGTTTACTGACTCGCCCTGCAAGTCGAAGTTCAACTGAGCGATCCCGCCTTCGATCTCTTTAACCGTGATGGCTTTACCTTCGTAAATCATCAACTGATCTCCAGTCTGTGTTTGGAACTGCTTCCAACCGGGCGGTACTTTTGATTTACCGGCGCGGCTGTTTGTGCAGCGAGATTTCGGTCACTGCCCGATCATCCGATCCAAAAATTCATACAGTCGTTTGAATCGTGAGGGCACACGATGAAAAAAAACGGCGCATTTGTCAATTTGTTTCTTTCGGGAGGGCTGCAAAAGTCCCCGAAATACCGGGGGCAACCGAAGAAAATTGGAGCGGAATTGTTATGTTTCAGTGAACTGGAAGCCACTGCTCAGAAAAAACCGGAACTTCGTCACGCAAATTTCAAAGTTATTTACATTTACGGGCTCCACCGCCGCCAAAACTGCTTGATTGGCTGACGGAGTTACTTTACCTTCGATCTACGACTTTGGTCCACAAGAATAAAACCGCATTACGGAGACCCATCCGATGAAAGACGCAAACCTGCGGATACGTTCCCTTGTAGCCGCACTGATTCTCCTTGCACTCACGTCCATGGGTGCCCGCGCTCAGGACAGTGCCGACGGATTTCTCTCCGATCTTCACAATTTCCGGGTCAGCAACTACATGGCTCTGGACGCCTACTACCGTTTCAGCGGAACCGGTGATACCGGCACCCTGAACGAGATTGTGCAGGGCATCAACTCGGCCAATGATTCCATGAACTCCATCGCGGGCAGCGATTCAGGCGTACTGTCAGCCGAGGAAGTTGAGGGGCTGAACCAGGAATTCGACAAGTTCAAGAACCTGATGCGGGACAACATCAACGATGTGCGCAACCAGGGCTACCCCGATTTGCGGCTGGTCTCAGACATGGCCAACCAGGCACTCACGATGAACGAGAAAGCCACCGAGCTATACAAGGTGGCCCAGGAAAGCTCACAGACCGAGACCAACCCAAGGGTCGAAGCGGCCCGTTCGGCGGCCGTAAAAATGGCTCAGATGATGGCGAAATACTCGGTCAGAACAAACTCCTCTGTCGCCCAGACCTTCCAGGGCTCCTCAACCGAAACCCCGCTGGATGAACAGGCCCGGGAGCTGGACCAGTTGCTGGCATCCGTTATACAGGGCCAGGGAACACCTGAGCTCAAGGACGCGCTTAACGACATTTCCGCCAAATGGCAGTTTATCCGCGGCTCCTACATTAACTACAACGAAAACAACGTGGGCTTTGTAATCGATCGCTATTCCAAGGGTATCCTCAAAGGACTTGCGACAACCATTGAGCTGCTCAAGGG
This sequence comes from Marinobacter flavimaris, assembly GCF_045057155.1. Classification (NCBI taxonomy): domain Bacteria; kingdom Pseudomonadati; phylum Pseudomonadota; class Gammaproteobacteria; order Pseudomonadales; family Marinobacteraceae; genus Marinobacter; species Marinobacter flavimaris. Next base: position 1,077,421 of record NZ_CP171359.1, on the reverse strand, counting down.
CAACGCCTGACCGCCCTGCTCTTTCTGGCAGGCCTAATTGCCTGCCAGAAAAGCACTTTTCCGCCTCTGTTTTTGATACCCGTCAGTTTCCCGCTACACTTTCCCGACCCGATTTAAGGTACTATCATCAGAATAATATCCCGTGTGCGAAGGAGCGATACGATGTCTGCCTATAAAAAGATGCTTGTTGCGATTGACCTGACAGAAGAAGCCCCACAGGTACTGGACAAGGCAAAGGCCATAAGCGAAGCCCATGGTGCGGAGCTAATGCTGGTTCATGTGGTTGAGCCTGTCGGCTATGCCTATGGTGGCGATATTCCGATGGATCTGACTGAGCTACAGGACCAACTCGACAAAGCAGCTCGCGAGCAATTGGGAACCTACGGCGACAAATACGGTGTGGCCAAAAACAACCAGGTGGTGACAGTCGGGCGCCCCGAGTCCGAAATCCACAGGCTTGCGAAGGAACAGGAAGTAGACCTCGTGATCGTGGGAAGTCATGGCCGGAAGGGTTTTCAGCTTTTGCTGGGCTCCACCGCAAACGGGGTTCTGCATGGAACCGAATGCGATGTTCTGGCCGTTCGCATTCATTAAGGTTTGACCAACAAAAAGGCCCGGGGCGTGGACCCGGGCCTGCTGAGAACGAAAGCCGCGATCAGCCCCCTTCCCCCTCCATTTTCGCCTCAAGTTTGCGAAGCTGACTTTCCAGCGAGAAACTGACACTCGAGGCCATCGAGAAGAAGTTCAGTAGTGCCTTCAGATTGCTGTCACCCTTGCAGACTGAGTGTATTCTCTGCCACAGGGCCTGATTCACCAGCTGCAGCCTCTGATTCCTCTCCACCAGCCCCTTCAATTCCCAGTCTGGGGTCTGATGATTCCGTTTCGCGAAGTATTGCTGCAACAGGTAATGGGAAACGCTGCGCATAATGAATTCATCGGTGTTTGCAAACGGCAGGTGATGGACCGCCATGGGCTTGAGCTCTGACAGAACCGGGCACCCGCTGGTCGCCATTTTCAGCCCGAGCAACGATCGAAGTGCCTCCTCAAGCGCCGTCTGCTTCTCATAGCTTCGACGATCATCGGTTACCTTCACTTCCACCTTCTGGTAGGCATCCTCATCCCGAAAGGCCTCCACAACCGGCAATATCTCGGTTGCCGCGGGACAGTGGGAGGATTCGGAAGCCTTCAAAGGACAGTTGCTACACTGGCAATGTTCCAGCTGTGTCCAGGACGGAAGTTTTCCGGAAGGCCGGGACGGCTTGTCCGTTACTTTAAACTCAACCCTACGGCCGTCCTGAAATCTGAAATCGTAATGTACATTCATTGATTTGCCCGTTCTTCCAGCTCCATCCACCGCTCAATGACCTGCTCCAGACGGCTTTCCTTTTCCGTCAATGCTTCCAGAGTGGCCGAGACTTCATCCGGTGGGCCTGAATAAAAATCAGCCTGGGAAATTTTTTCCTGCAGGCCGGCGACTTCCTGCTCAAGCTCCTCGATCTGCCCTGGTAACTGCTCCAGCTCGAGCTTGAGCTTGTAACTCAGTTTCACGGGCTTGCCCTTTTCAGGTTCTGCCCGCGGTTTTGCGTTCTCTGCCGGTTTCTTTGCTACGACCTTTTCGGTGATCCCGGATGTCTTGCCGTTTTTATCCTGCTTGTCCGGCCGGTTACCCGTGGCTTCTGAGGGGAAGCAACCGCCCTGCCGACGCCAATCCGTGTAACCGCCAACGTACTCACGCACTTTGCCCGAACCGTCCAGGAAAACCGTTTCGGTGATCACATTATCGAGAAACTCACGGTCGTGACTGATCACGATCACTGTGCCGGCAAATTCCGCCAGCTGTTCTTCCAGCAATTCCAGTGTTTCAACGTCCAGATCATTCGTCGGTTCGTCGAGCACCAGGATATTCGCGGGCTTGCTGAAGAGCTTGGCCAGAAGCAACCGGGCCCGTTCGCCACCAGAAAAAACACTGACCGGAGATCTGGCTCGCTCCGGGGTAAACAGGAACTCCTGCAAATAGCCGAGAACGTGCTTGCTCTGGCCATTGATGTCGATGAACTCCCTACCCTCGGAGAGGTTGTCCAATGCGTTCCGCGTCAGATCGAGCTCTCCGCGCAACTGATCGAAATAGGCAACCTGCAGATTGGTACCAAGACGAATGGATCCCTCGGTTGGTTCCAAATCCCCCAACAGGAGTCGAACAAGCGTGGTCTTGCCTGTGCCGTTTTCCCCAACAAGCCCGATCTTGTCCCCTCTCAGAATGGTGAGATTCATGTCTCTGATGACCGGAGTGCCGTCGGGATAAGCAAAGCCCGCATCCCGGGTTTCAACCACAAGCTTTCCTGAGCGCGCCGCGTCCTCCACCGCGAAAGTTGCGGTTCCGCCCCGCACACGACGCTGCCTGTGCTCCTCACGCATGGCCTTCAGGGCACGAACACGCCCCATATTACGAGTCCTGCGAGCCTTGATGCCCTGCCGAATCCAGGCCTCTTCCTGCTTGAGGCGCTTGTCAAACAGCGCGTTCTGCCGTTCTTCTTCCTCCAGCGCTTTTTCCTTGAGGTCCAGGTAGCGGTCGTAGGTGGCAGCGAAGCTCACCAGCTTCCCGCGGTCCAGCTCTACAATCCTGGTCGCCATCCGCCGGATAAACGCCCGATCATGGCTGACAAACAACATGGCGCCGCGAAATTGGCCCAGGGCCTCTTCCAGCCAGGCGATCGCGGGGACGTCCAGGTGGTTTGTAGGCTCATCCAGCAACAGAATATCCGGGTCGGCAACCAAAGCTTTTGCCAGGAGAACACGGCGCTGCCAGCCTCCCGAGAGGGTATCGAGGGTTTGATCGGGATCAACGCCATACTGACCAAGAATGGTGGTTACCTTCTGATCCAGTCGCCAGCCGTCCAGGGCTTCAAGACGCTCCTGGACTTTCATCAACCGGTCCAGGCTCGCCTCGTCGCCCTGCTGGGACAACTGGTGGAACTCTGCCAGCAACTTGCCGGTTTCAGGAAAGGCCCCGGCAACCACTTCATAGGCCGTGCGGGTGTCCTCGGAGGGCAGGTTCTGCGGCAGCACCGCCAGAACAGCGCCATCATCGAGACGAACCACGCCACCATCGGGTGTCACTTCGCCACTGACAATCTTCAGCAGGGTCGATTTTCCCTCGCCGTTTCGTCCCAGCAAACACACACGCTCTCCGGCATCGATAACCAATGAGGCCTGATCAAGCAGCGGATGCATTCCATAAGCCAGGGAGACTGAGTCCAGCGTTAACAGTGGCACGTTTGGTTTTACTCCGATTGATTAACAGTAACGGGTTCACCAACCCGGATAAGTCCTGGTGATTCATGAATCGCGTTCTGGCCGAAGATCACGCCCTCACCGGTCCTGCGATAGCGGGACAGGGTTCTGAGCGGCTGCACGGCAGCATCCTTCAGGCCGGTCGAGGGGTCGACGGTCGTCATTACGCAGCGTGAACAGGGCTTTACGATGCTCAGACGGTTATTGCCAATGCTCAAGCTCTGCCAATGGTCCTCATCCCAGGCGTCCGCGCCCTCAACGACGATGTTGGGACGGAACCTCCGCATCTCCACGGGCACCTCCAGCCGGGTGTTGAGCTCTGCCAACGAGGCAGTGTTGGTAACCAGGAAAGGAAAACCATCAGCAAAGCCCACACGCCGGTACTCATCGACCCTGCCCGCATCAACGCGGCGGAAGGAGCTGTCCGGCATGAATACCAGGCTAACAGGCTTGCGGCAAAACCGACTCAGAGCATCACTGGCTTCTCGCAAGCCTGCCAGAGCCTTCACCCAGTCCCGCCACACCAGTACGCGAAGCTCGTCGTTGGAGGCTGTCAGACCAAACTCACCTTCACCAGGAATGTTGATAACAACCCTATCGCCATCCAATTGCGTTTCCACGCGGGCGAGTTCGGGATGCTCTCTCTGGGTGACAAAACGCCGCTCATCATCAACGATCATCCATCGCCTGTCTCCGACTGGGCCGAACTCGTCGGTATGAAAACTGGTCACCTCAATACCGGAAAGGGATTTGACAGGGTATACGAACAGCGAATGGACCTTCATGGAGGCAACCTCCCACAGGGAATCGGGACTCGAAACAGGCTGATGAGTATACCTGACCGCAACCCCCGGCGCCGAGGTTGCAGGTGCCCGAAAACGAAAAAACCCGGCCCTTTTCAGGACCGGGTTTTCGAAATCTGGAGCGGGAAACGAGATTCGAACTCGCGACCCCAACCTTGGCAAGGTTGTGCTCTACCAACTGAGCTATTCCCGCAATGCTGTTCGGCTGTTGCCGACAACGGAGGCGTATTCTACGGATCCCGACGGAACCGTCAACCACTTTTTTTAAGGTTTTTTCCTGCCAGTGTCCGGTTATCACATTTCAGGAATCCGGAACTGTGCAGCCACTCCTGATCCGGATAGTACTTGAACACCAATTGCCCCCCCTTAAGGTTGTCGACAACACGCTTGATGATCTGGTTATCAACGGCCGGGCACCCGTGACTACGCCCGATGCGGCCGTATTTACTGACCCAATCATCATTCACGTAATCCGCCCCATGTATAACGATGGCGCGCTGCCGGGCAAGATCGTTGATCCCGGGCTCGAGACCATCCAGCCTGAGCGAATAGCCGTGCTTGCCGTAATAGGATTCCCGGGCCTGGAAAAGCCCGATACTGGACTGGTAACTACCTTCCACGTTGGAGAAAGCGGTCGATTTGAAATTCCCGGAATTTTTGCCGTGAGCAACCAGGTCCCGAAGCAACAGCTCGCCCTTCTCCAGATCGAAAATCCATAGCCTTTCCTGACTGGACGGCAACGAGAAATCAATCACCGCAAGCCGCTCGGGCATCTGAACACCACTGGAGACAGCGCAGCGAGAGGCGCTGATTGCGGTCCTGAGGACCTTTGTATCGAGCTTTGGAGCGGCGGCACTCAGGCGACCGAAAAGGTCGTCGTCCAGAGAGGCGCCAACCGATGAGAGTGGTAGCCACGCCCAAAAAGCCAGTAGCAGGCCTGCGGGTAAAAGCCGCCGCGTCTTTTTCATTCCAGATCCCCGGTAAAATGATTGCAAGCCAAAGAAGGATCGCTATCCCGTGCAATCTCAGTGTTGCGCAGTTTATCAGGGAAAAGTGCCAACCCCGTCCGAATGTACGTTTTCTATACAAAACTTTAAGGAAAGCGCGATTGCGCTACTGGCCGAAACGGCGACCACCGGCCAGGTACTCCCGCTCTTCCGCCGTTGAGGTTCTGCCGAGTGCCTTGTTGCGGTGAGGGAATCGTCCGTACTTTTGATTGATCGCCCGGTGATCCTTTGCGGACTGCAGAAAGCTACCCATGAAATCGGAAAGGATTCCTTCAGTTGATCGCGCCAGTTGCTCGTAGCATTCCACGGACATGTCCTGGTCGTCCTTGAGTTCCGAATGCTGGAGCGGCATGTAGAGAAACGCTCGGTGCACGGGCGGTAGCATCGTATCCTGCCCTTTCTGCATCGCTTGCCGGCATAGCTTGCGCGCCTGGCGATCCTGATCAAACGCCATGGCACCGCCGCGGAAGATATTCCGCGAAAACTGGTCAAGCAGAATGATCTCGGCAAGTATACCGCCGGCCTCACTCCGCCAATGGTCCAATCCCTGCTCGGAAGCAAACAACACCATTGAAAGGAAACGACGGCGTATCTCCTGGTCAAACCTGCGGTCCGATCGGAACCACTTGTTCCGGTGGTCGCTGTCTGGCAGCCCATGTTCGTCAAGTTCGCCAAACCAGAAATCCAGAATCTCTTTCCAATCGAACATTCACCGTCACCCTGTTACTTTATATGGTACCGGCCCTCTCTCATGAGGCCGGCTTTCCCGACTTACGACAGGCCCTAACAAATTGACTACTTCAGGAGCGGCAATGAGCAGCCCCCGCATTATTCTGTTGGCACATGGAAGCAGTGACAAGCGCTGGTGTGAAACCTTCGAAAAGCTTGCAGCGCCGACTCTCGCGTCTGTCGACAACGCCAGGGTCGCCTATATGGAACTGGCGGAACCATCCATTGATACGATCATCATGGACGGTGTGGCTGAGGGCATCACCGAGTTTACGATCGTTCCTTTGTTCCTGGCGGCCGGCCGCCACTTGCGCAAGGATGTTCCGGCAATGATCGAAGAACTCGAAAAAGCCCACGGCGTATCCATTCAGCTCGCACCTCCGATTGGGGAAAACCCTCTCCTGGGACAGGCAATTCGCGATGTTGTTATGCTTCAACTGGACGAGACACCCGCCTGAACCGGGCGTTCTGAGACAGCGCCAGAGGCCGGTGCGCGACAGGAGTATCGATTATGTCGAAAAGGATTCTGATTACCGGAGGAACCGGGTTTATTGGCCACGTGCTCTGCCGTGAATTATTGGCACGGGATTACGAACTGACGGTTTTCAGCCGGCAACCGGCCGAAACGGTCAAATCAAGCTGCGGACGGGTCGAGGCAATCCGTGATCTGCAGCAGCTTCGTTCCCACCCCGGATACGATGCCGTTATCAACCTTGCCGGAGAAGGTATCGCGGATAAACGCTGGTCGGAGTCCCGAAAGCAGGAACTCCGTGACAGCCGCATTGGCGTCACCGAAACCCTAGTCGAGGTCATCCGAAGTTGGGATCAAGCGCCGAATGTCGTCGTTTCGGGATCGGCTGTTGGCTTTTACGGGGACCAAGGATCAGCCACGGTCACCGAAAGCACCAGCCCGAATGACGAATTTACGCATCGGCTGTGCCGCGACTGGGAAAACGCCGCCAAACCACTTGGCGATGACGGCGTTCGCCTGTGCTTCTCCCGGACAGGCGTCGTGGCAGGCCCGGATGGTGGCTTCCTGGAGCGGATGCTCCTGCCCTTCAAACTGGCACTGGGCGGACGCCTGGGTAGCGGTACCCAGTACATGCCTTGGGTCCACAGGGACGATGTAGTCAGCGCACTTATCTGGATGATGGAAAACCCGGACGCATCAGGCCCATACAATGTCGTAAGCCCGAACCCGGTAACGAACGCAGAATTCACCCGCAGCCTGGGGAGGGTTTTACACCGCCCCACCCTCTTTCCGGCACCTGCTCCGGTGCTCAAGGTGGCTCTGGGTGAAATGGCGAGGCTTCTTCTGACGGGCCAGCGGGCTATTCCGGAGAAGCTGGTCAGCCAGCAATTCCAGTTCCGGTATCCGGACCTGGATCAGGCATTGACCCAATCCGTTGCTCCAGGGGCAGCCGGACAAAAAGGATGACCCAAGGGGGCCTTATCAAGCTCCCCTGATTTTTTTCACAAAAGACGTTGACAGCGTTTCGAAGCTTTCTTAATATACGCGCCACCTCGACGAGGCAAGGTGTTGAAAACGTTGCGTCCCCTTCGTCTAGTGGCCTAGGACTCCGCCCTTTCACGGCGGCAACAGGGGTTCGAACCCCCTAGGGGACGCCAATTCTTTCTGCGCTGATGGGTCAGGGAAACCGAAGTTTCCCGACTTCATAGTCAAACCGGATTATGTCCGTGCTTCCCTTCTTTTCTATCCTGGTGTCCGTGCTCCTTCTGATCTTTCATCACGAAGATGCCAACACCTACAAAAAAGCCAAGCATCAGCAGTACAGTGGCAATACCTGCGATCACAACGGCGTCCATATACATTTTGTTTCTCCTTCCGGCAATTAACTTGATTAAACTCAGGTTACGCCCGGGCCGCCCGCAAGGTATTGATCCAGGTCAACGTATTTGTCAGACCGCATGTACGCATAAATACTGAACCACAACACATTTCCTTCGATTTTTCCTGTATTTGCAAGGCATTCGAAAGAAACTGCTGCTATAGTCGGAAACAAAGGAAGTGTCCGATCTCCTAACCGGTCTGGGTGGCTGAAGTTCAAGACATGCCAAAACTGTCGACGCATCTTCAACGTTTTCGCACAGGCTCGCCCCTGTCTTTCAGGCTGTTGGCGTGGATTCTGCTATTCAGCTCGGCCTTTACACTGGTGGCATCCGCGCTCCAGATCTACTCCGATTATCGAAAAGATCTCTCGCAAATCGACAACCGCATGCAGGTTGTAGAGTCGGGCTACGCCTCTAGCCTTGCCAGAAGCTTGTGGGCCCTGGACCAGAAGCTCCTGCAAACCCAGATGGAAGGCATACTCAGCTTGCCGGATGTGGTGCACCTTCGCTTGCGAATAGAACCCGATTCTGAACTGGTGATGGGCGAGATACCCAGGGACGCGAAAACCACCTCTCACAGCTTCAGCCTTGTCCACCAGGGCGATGAAATGTTCAAGCTGGGCGAACTGACGGTGACCGCAGACCTTGATCGCGTCTACGACGAACTGAAGCGCAAGGTGGGCGTCATTCTGCTGACCCAGTTCCTGAAGACGTTCTTTGTTTCGATACTGATTATCTGGATATTCCAGCATTTCGTTGCGCGCCATCTGACCACCATGGCGAACTACGCCCGCGACTTCTCACTGACGACAACGTCGAAGCCACTTACCCTGGAAAGGCCCAACACGCCGTCTAACCGGAATGATGAGCTCGGCCGTGTCACGGACGCCATCAACCAGATGCGTGAACGTCTCAACGCGGACATGGAACGCCAACAAAAGGATGCGGCGGAAATCCGCAAGTTTTCCAAGGCCATTGAGCAGAGCCCCTCCTCGGTTCTGATCTGCGACCGCCAATGGCGTATCGAGTTTGCCAACCAGAAATTCACCCAGTTAACCGGTTATGAGGCTGCCTCCATCATCGGCAAACACCCTGGCGCACTGGGTGACAACGACATAGAGAACCGTGATAGCCGACACTTGTGGCAGTCCATCCGCTTGCAGGTGCAACGAGTCGGAGTCTGGCAGGGTGAAGTGAACAGTGTGCGCCGGAACGGAGAACGCTTCTGGGAGCAACTGATTGTTACCCCGATCAAGGACGAGGCCGGCGGCACCACCGGGTACCTCATCCTCGGTGAGGACATCAGCATCCGGAAACGCTATGAACAGCAACTTCTGCGTCAGGCCAATTACGACATCCTTACAGGGCTGCCTAACCGGATGCTTGCCCTGGACCGGCTGAAGCTTGCACTGGCCCAGGCACGCAGGGAAAGCACGCTTGTGGGCGTCATGTTCCTGGATCTCGACAACTTCAAGCACATTAACGACACCCTTGGCCACGATGCCGGCGATAACCTGCTGATCGAGGCGGCCCGTCGAATTTCAAGTTGCCTTCGCGGTACCAGCACCGTTGCCCGCCTGGGTGGCGATGAGTTCCTCGTGATCCTGCCAGGCCTGACTGGCCCCGAGGCTTCCTCGCAGGTCGCAGAGCGTATCCTGAAGACCTTCTCGCCACCGTACATTCTGAATGGGCAGGAGGTGTTCGTAACGACGAGTATCGGCATCGCCATTTTCCCGACGGACTCCGACAACAGCGGTACGCTCCTGCAGCACGCTGATGCCGCCATGTACCAGGCCAAACACAAGGGCAAGAGCTCGTTTGCCCATTTCGCGCCGGAAATGACCGAAGTCTCCCATGAACGCCTGAAGATGGAGTCCAGCATGCGCAGGGCTCTGGAGCTGAAGGAGTTCGAGTTGTATTTCCAGCCAATTGTTAATACCGACTCGGGCACGCTTTGCTCGGTTGAGGCGTTGCTGCGGTGGAACAATCCGGCCATGGGCATGGTAATGCCGGATCGATTCATTCCCCTGGCCGAGGAAACCGGCCTGATTACACCGATCGGTGAGTGGGTTCTCCTGGAGGCCTGTCGAGCCGCCATGGGCTGGAAGGAAGCCACCGGGAAAGACATTGGCATTTCCGTCAACGTCTCGCCCCGTCAGTTCCGCGATCCCGGTTTTACCGAGGCTGTGATGCACGCCCTGGCAACCAGTGGCCTGGCGCCGGAACAGCTGGAACTCGAAATTACCGAACGGCTCATTCTGGACAACTCGATCGAAACCGCCGAAATCCTGCGCCAACTGGACAAAGCCGGCATCCGGTTGTCGGTAGACGATTTTGGTACGGGCTATTCAGCGCTCAGTTACCTCAAGAGCTATCCGTTTGATACCCTGAAAATTGACAAGTCGTTTGTTCAGGACGTCATGAAGGAGCCTGAGGACGCCTCACTGGTAAGAGCCATCATCAATATGGCTCATAGTTTGGGCCTGCGTGTTATCGCCGAGGGGGTTGAGGAAGAGGCTCAGACCCACTTCCTGAAGAAGGAAGGCTGCGACTTCTCCCAGGGGTATTTCTACAGTCGTCCGCTGCCGGCGGCGGACTTTGATGCCTGGCTGGCCAACAATCACCGCGTATAACTTGAAACCGTTGGACGCCCATTCCCATGGAAGACACCGTACTTGTCGTGAACTGCGGCAGCTCATCCCTGAAACTCGCACTGTTCAACAACCAACACAGGAAACTGCTGTCCGCTCTGGCCGAGCGCCTGGGCCAGAACGATGCATTTGCCCACATTGACGGCCAGGAAGGAACGATCCCTCTGGACGCTGGCGCCGGCCATGATCAGGCGCTAGATACACTGGTCACGGCTTTCCGGGACCTGGGACTGATGACAACGGCTCCCTCGGCCATAGGTCACAGGGTCGTTCATGGTGGTGAGACCTTCCATGAGGCCGTACTCATTGATGGCGATGTGCTCAAGGCCATTGAAAGCTGCGCAGGCCTTGCCCCTCTTCACAACCCGGTCAACCTGTCCGGGATTCGGGCAACCCTGGCACAGTTTCCCGATGTACCGCAGACGGCCGTTTTCGACACCGCGTTTCATCAGACCCTGCCCAGACGGGCCTTCCTCTATGCGCTTCCAGAGGCCTGGTACCGCGACTGGGGGATCCGGAGATACGGATTCCACGGTACCAGTCACGCCTTTATGGCATCAGAAGCCGCCCGTTTGCTGGACAAAACGCCGGCAACCACCTCGGTCATATCGGCCCATCTGGGCAACGGGTGCAGCATTACCGCCATCCGTGACGGAATCAGTGTGGATACCAGCATGGGCCTGACGCCACTTGAGGGTCTGGTAATGGGCACCCGTAGCGGGGATGTCGACCCCGGCCTTTTCGACTTTCTCCGCAGCAAGGGCATCGCCGCGGATGAGGTTCATCGGGTTCTGAATCAGGAGAGTGGCCTCCTTGGACTGTCCGGCCAGACGAACGACATGCGCTCACTCTGTGAACTCGCGGACCATGGCCATGAACCATCACAAACCGCTATTGATGTGTTCTGCTTCCGCCTGGCCCGCTACGTTGGCGCGATGATGGCGTCCCTGAGCCAGCTGGACGCTCTGGTTTTCACCGGCGGCATCGGGGAAAACAGCCCGCGGATCAGGGAAGAGACCATTCGCCATCTCAAACTGACGGGATTCGAGCTCAGCCGGGACCTCAACATCCATCATGGCCAATTCAGCGACGGACATATTGAAAGCCCCGACTCGCGATTTCCGGTTTTGGTGATTCCCACCAACGAAGAGCTGGTCATTGCCCGGGAAGCAGCTCGGCTTGCAGGCTCTGACATTCAGGCCTGACCCAAACGCATCATCAGGAATACCACTATGGCAAAGAGTCTCTTTTTTGCACCGACTTCCATGGACTCAGGCCTGACCTCCGTTTGCCTGGGTCTGTTGCGCGCCCTTGAACGGGTAGGCGTCAGCGTTGGCTTCTACAAACCCTTCTGCCAGGCGGTTCACCGCGCAGAATCCATGCACAACGCTGGCCAGGACTCGTCGGTGGCGTTTGTGAGGGCCAGCAGCCACCTGAACCCGCCAGACCCGATTGCCCTCAAGGAAGCGCAACAACTGCTCAACAGAGGCAAAGCCGACTACCTCCTCGAAACAGTCGTGGGTGAATACCAGAAGGTTGCCCGGGATGTGGATGTGGTGATCATCGAAGGCCTCGTCCCAGACCGCAGCGAAGCCTATATCGCCAGGCTGAACGTGGAAGTTGCCCGCAACCTCGGTTCCGAGGTAATCCTGGTGAGCACGCCCAAAGACCTGGACGCCAGGCAACTGGATGAAGAACTGGACTTCTCGTCGCGCCTGTTTGCCAGTCCCAGTGATCCGGACGTTATTGGCGTCATCCTGAACAAGGTTGGGGAGCCCGAGCAGTCGGGCCTTGAGCCTCGTTCCAACAACAACCACCCTGCCCCCGTCACTGTCGACTACCAGACCGAGTGCACGGTATTCAGCGAGGGCCGCTTTCACCTCTTAGCCGAGATTCCATGGCAGGCGGATTTGCTGGCCCCCAGGGTATCCGACATTGCCAGGGAACTCGGGTTACCGGTCCTCAATGAGGGGCAGATGCACGCCAGGCGGGTCCAGAAGGTATCGGTTTGCGCCCGTAGCATTCGGAACATGACGGAAACCCTCAGGCCTGGCACACTTCTGGTCACGCCCGGAGATCGCGAAGACATCGTGGTGGCCACAGCTGTTGCCGCTCTCAACGGGGTTCCCCTCGCCGGCCTGATGCTGACCGGTGGCCTGATACCCGACCAGCGAGTGATCACCCTGTGCCACAGGGCCCTGGAAACAGGCCTTCCGGTTCTGGGGTCAGACGCCAATACCTATGAAACTGCTCATATGCTGGCCAACCTGTCGGCGGCCATCCCGATTGATGACCCCAACCGGATTGAAAAGGCGATGGAAGCGGTGGCAACCCGTATCGACACCAACTGGTTGCAACAGCATCTCAAGGTTGCCCGGCAGGACAGGCTTTCCCCTCCCGCCTTCCGATACCAGCTGTCCGAGCGGGCCCGGGCCGCGAATAAGCGCATCATATTGCCGGAGGGCAGCGAGCCAAGAACCGTACAGGCCGCCATCATCTGCCATCAACGCAGGTTGGCAAGGTGTGCCTTGATCGGGAATGCGGCAGAGATAAAACGGGTAGCGGATTCCCAGGATCTGGAACTGCCCGGGGATATCGAGATCATTGATCCAGGGGAGGTGCGACAACGCTACGTCGCTCCGATGGTAGAACTTCGCAAGCATAAAGGACTGACATCAGACATGGCGGAAGCCATGCTCGAAGACAACGTCGTTCTCGGTACCATGATGGTGGCTCTGGATGAAGCTGATGGACTGGTATCCGGTGCCATTCACACGACGGCGAATACGGTGCGCCCTGCCCTGCAACTGATCAAGACCCATGAGCATGCAAAGGTAGTCTCTTCCGTGTTCTTCATGTTGTTGCCGCAACAGGTGGTGGTCTACGGGGACTGCGCCATCAATCCAGACCCCAATGCCGAGGAACTGGCCGACATCGCCATCCAGAGTGCGGAGTCTGCGGAAGCCTTTGGTATCGAGCCGCTGGTCGCCATGATCAGTTACAGCACCGGAGAGTCCGGCAGCGGCCAGGATGTCGAGAAAGTCAGGGAGGCGACGAGGATCGCTCGCGAGCGCAGGCCGGATCTGCTGATAGACGGACCACTCCAATACGATGCAGCGGCCATCGAAAGCGTCGCAAGAAGCAAGGCGCCGGACAGCAAAGTTGCAGGCAAGGCAACGGTCTTCGTATTCCCGGATCTGAACACCGGCAATACCACTTACAAGGCGGTTCAGCGAAGTGCCAATGTGGTCAGTGTCGGGCCAATGCTTCAGGGCTTGCGGAAGCCGGTGAACGACCTTTCACGTGGGGCTCTGGTGGAGGATATCGTGTTTACGGTTGCGTTAACCGCTGTGCAGGCCAAGCAGGTGGAAAGTGCGGGGCCGGACCAGGAATAAGTCCTGAGCCCGGCCACTCACTCAGCGCTTGAGGCTCTTCTGACGCTGTTTTTTCGGACGACGGCCTTTCTTCTCGTCGTTGTCCTTCTTGACCTTCTGACGCGGAGTCAGCCGATCCACTTTGCCGGCAAACGGATTTTCACCCGATTTGAACTCGAAGCGGATTGGTGAACCCGTTACCTTCAGAACCTTACGGAAGGTATTCTCAAGATATCGTTTGTATGCTCCAGGCAGGGAATCCACTTGGTTACCGTGAACCACAATCACAGGGGGGTTGGAACCGCCCTGGTGCGCGTAACGCAGCTTGATCCTGCGACCGTGCACCATGGGTGGCTGATGCTGGGCAATAGCATCCTGCAGAATCGCAGTCAGGCGGTTGGTTGGCCATTTCGCCATCGCGGACTCATAGCAGGCTTGCACCGACTCATACATCACGCCGACGCCGGAGCCGTGAAGCGCCGAGATATAGTGCTTATCGGCGTAATCCAGGAAGTCGAGACGACGCTGCACCTGCTCTTTCACCCGAACACGGTCTTCCGGGTCCATGCCGTCCCACTTATTGACGGCGATCACCAGCGAGCGGCCGGCATCAAGGACAAACCCGATCAGGTGAAGGTCCTGATCCACGAGGCCTTCCCGGGCATCAATGACCAGAATAACCACATGTGCGTCATCAATGGCCTGCAGCGTCTTGATAATGGAGAACTTCTCCACCACTTCACTGACGTTCTTTCGGCGACGGACACCAGCGGTATCAATCAGCGTGTACTGACTGCCCTGACGCTCGTACGGGATATAAACGCTATCCCGGGTAGTGCCCGGCATGTCGTAAACCACAACGCGCTCTTCACCCAGCATCCGGTTGACCAGGGTGGACTTGCCCACGTTCGGCCGGCCAACCACTCCGATGCGGATGCCGGGGTAACGGTCAGCCCGGTCCTCTTCCTCCCGCTCCTCCTCTGAGGGCAGAAGGATTTCGAGCATCGAGCGGATACCCCGGTTGTGGGAGGCCGCAATCAGGAAAGTGGATTCAAAGCCAAGGCTGTAGAAATCCGAAGCCGCAATGTCCGGATCCTGGCCATCGGTCTTGTTCACCACCAGGTGGGCCTGCTTGCCGGACCGACGAAGACTGTCTGCAATAAGTTCATCGCCTGCGGTCAGGCCGGCACGACCGTCCACCAGGAACAGTACAATGTCCGCCTCTTCTACCGCCTGCATGGACTGGCGGGCCATTTCGAGATCAAGGCCCTGCTCGTCGCCGGTAAGACCACCGGTGTCTATGACGATGAAGCGCTGCCCTTCGTAGCTGCCCTCACCGTATTTGCGGTCTCGGGTAAGCCCCGGAAAGTCCGCAACCAGGGCATCCCTGGAACGGGTCATCTGATTAAATAATGTCGATTTGCCGACGTTAGGGCGTCCGACAAGGGCAATAACTGGGGTCATAATGGGGGATCAATCCTGCGGCTTAACCTGGAATACGGCCATCTTTCCGCTGTTGCCAAAAACCAGCAGGTTACCATTGGCGAGGCGCTGTGCCGGTACGCGGATACCCTCATCGTCGAACTCCAGCTGGCCAACCAGCTTGCCGTTCTCACGGTCAATGACATGCAGGTAGCCTTCAAAATCGCCGACCACCAGATAGTCTTCATAAACCATTGGCTGGGTCAGCTGCCGCCAGGCCAGACGATCCTGGGTCCAGACTTCCCGACGATCAGAGCCTCTCAGAGCAACAATGTCGCCATTGGCCGAGGCCAGATAGATCTCGCCGCCACCAATCATCGGGGAATAGAGGCTGGATGCCTTCCGGCTCCAGATCTCCTGCCCGGTACGAATATCAACGAGGGCAAGTTTGCCCTGGTAGCCAACCACCATGACGGCGGTCTCAATGACCAGGGGTTGCCCCGTCACGTCAACCAGCCTTTCAAGCTCGGTGCGCCCCTGAGGCTGGCCCACTTCATACTGCCACATGGGCTGCCCCGAGGCTGCCGCCAGAGCGATCAGTTTGCCACTGGCAAAGGAGGCAATGACAACGTCTCCACCGACCAGCGGCGCCGCAGCAGCCCGCATCGAAAGGACCGGAACGGTTCCGTCATACTGCCATAGCTTCTCGCCATCAGCGGCGCTGAAGCCGAGAACCTTGCCATCAGTGGTCTGGGCAACAACGAGCGAGCCATTGGACTGGGGCGCTGACAGTACTTCCGTCGGCAGAGGCTGACGCCAGACCTCGGAGCCGTCCTCACGGGAAAGGGCTACCAGATCCGCGTTCTCGGTGGTCAGGTAAAGATACTGCCCATCACCGCCGAGACCAGAGAAGATGCGCTCCTCAAATTCTGATTCCCAGACAACCTTGCCGGAATCCGAGGCCACTGCGTAAAGCTCACCATCTGCCGATGCGGCGTAGATCAGATCACCGGTATTCAGGGGTGCCAGGTAGAGAAAATCACCATCATGACCGTCGCCCACGGACATGCTCCAGACTCTCTTGAATTCGGCGGTCGCCTCAATCTCGGGAACCGGAACAGGTTGTTCGAAAGTATCCGTGGTGCTACACCCGGAAAGTGCCGCCAGCATTGCCAGCGCCATCAGCAGTCCGCGTTTTGAGATCCTGTCGCGGATAACCGGCATCAGGCATCCTCCCCGACACCGAGGTCTGCCAGTTTCAGTTCCAGAATACCGCTACGACCCTGCTGGCTCTGCTCACGGGCAGCAAGATAGGCCTCACGTGCGCCCTCCCGGTCGCCCTGCGCCAACAGGATGTCGCCACGGAGCTCGGAGTACATGGCATCAAACGCATCGGCATTACCGGCGCCGTCGATGGTGGCCAGAGCATCTTCGTACTGGCCTGAGGAAAACTGGGCGCGAGCCAGACGATTACGGACCACAAGCGCCAGTGCCTCATGCTCTCCGGTTTTTTCCAATGCCCACTTCAGGGAATCAATGGCGGCTTCGGCGTTGCCCTCCTGCATCAACTGCTGACGGGCGAGGATCAGGTTACCGTAGACCGCATAGGCGCTATCCGTGTAGTCCTCCCGCAGGGTCTGCGCGACGAAAGCGACGGTCTCGCCGCTGGTTTCATCGGCCTGGTCACTAAAGGCATTGAGGAGGTTGGCAAACTGGTTGGCTGCCTCGGTGCGTTGCTGCGCCTGATGGTTCTGCCAAGCCTGCCAGCCGAACACAATGGCCAGGGCTGCACCAATGCCGATCAGCAGAGAACTGCCGTTTATCTTCCACCAGTCCTTGATCGCCTGGACCTGTTCTTCTTCGGTGCGCAACTCTGCCATGGGGACTCCTGTTGTCGAATTTTTGCTTTTGTATCAGTAAATTTGGTCAGATTCAGTTGGCCAGCGCCGCTGCCAGAGTGTCCGCAAGCTTGTCCTGGGCGATCTCCGCCTGCGGCTCGTCGGCTCGCAAGGGTTTAAGCCCGGCGGTGCCGTTGGCCACTTCGTTCTCGCCCAGAATCACCGCGTACCTGGCACCACTGCGGTCTGCCTTTTTCATCTGGCTTTTGAAACTGCCACCGCCACAATGGGAAACAATCACACGCTCTGGCAGGGCTGCCCGGAGCTGTTCAGCCAGAACGAGCGCAGGCGCCAATGCGCCCTCGCCCATCGCCGTTACGTAGACATCGGCATTGCTGTTTACGTGCTCAGGAACCAGTTCCAGCGTTTCCAGCAGCAGGATAAGGCGCTCAAGGCCCATTGCAAAGCCCACTGCAAAGGTCGGCTTGCCACCCAGCTGTTCCACCAGGCCATCGTATCGACCACCTGCACACACCGTACCCTGGGCGCCGAGGCTGTCGGTAATCCACTCGAACACCGTCTTGCCGTAGTAATCGAGGCCCCGCACCAGCGCTGGATTCACTGAATAATTCACCCCTGCAGCCTCAAGAAGCGCCTTCAGGCGCTCGAAGTGCTCGCGGGATTCTTCGTCGAGATAGTCGTCAAGGCTGGGCGCGTTTTCGAGGATTTTCCGCGTGGAAGGATCCTTGCTATCCAGAATGCGCAGGGGGTTCGATTCGAGGCGACGCTGGCTATCGGCATCCAGGTCTGCCTTGAACTGACCGAGGTAATCCACGAGGGCGGACCGGTAAACCCGACGGGACTCCGACGTTCCGATGGAATTGATCTCAAGCCGGGTATGCTCGGCAAGCCCAAGCTCTTTCCAGAGCCTTGCCGTCAAGATGAGCAGTTCGGCATCAATGTCCGGACCGTTCATGCCAAAACATTCCACGCCAATCTGATGAAACTGGCGATAGCGGCCTTTTTGCGGACGTTCGTGCCGGAACATCGGGCCGGTGTACCAGAGACGGCGGGTCTGATTGAACAGAAGACCGTGCTCTTCGGCGGCCCGAACACAACCGGCGGTGCCCTCCGGGCGGAGGGTCAGACTGTCACCGTTGCGGTCTTCAAAGGTGTACATTTCCTTTTCGACGATGTCGGTCACTTCACCAATCGAACGCTTGAACAGATCGGTCTGTTCCACAATCGGCATGCGGATTTCCTGGTAGCCATACTGGGCCAGTACTCTGCGAACCGTGGATTCCACAAACTGCCAAACCGGCGTCTGCTCCGGCAGGATATCGTTCATCCCGCGAATTGCCTGAATCTTTGCCAATGTTAACCCTTAACTTTTTCTGGATGGTTATGCCGGGAACTGGAAACAATCAGTTGTCTGACCGGGCAATAATCGAATCTTCCTGTTCCTTGCGCCGTGCCACTTCCTCGCGAATCAGGCGCTCCAGATCATCCGTCAATGTCGCGTTGTCCAGCTTCTGGTTCGGCTTTCCCGCCATGTAGAAGAGGTTCTTGGGGCTCCCGCCGGTAAGTCCGAGATCCGCCACTTTCGCCTCACCCGGACCGTTTACGATGCACCCGATGATCGCCACATCCAGAGAATCGTTTACATCCTCCAGACGAGCTTCCAGATCATTCATGGTCTGGATGACATCGAAATTCTGCCGGGAACAGCTGGGACAGGCGATGAAGTTTATACCGCGACTGCGCAGGCGCAGGCTCTTCAGTATATCGAAGCCCACCTTGATTTCCTGCACGGGGTCCGCTGCAAGCGATACCCGGATGGTGTCACCGATGCCGTCCATCAACAGCATGCCAAGGCCAATGGAGGACTTCACGGTTCCGGATCTCAAACCACCGGCCTCGGTGATGCCAAGGTGCAGGGGCTGCTCAATCTGCTGGGCAATCTTACGGTAGGCATCGACCGTCATAAACACTTCCGACGCTTTCAGGCTAACCTTGAAATCCTGGAAGTCATGACGATCCAGGATATCGATGTGGCGCATGGCGGACTCCACCAGCGCGTCTGCCGTCGGCTCGCCATATTTGCGCTGGAGAGACTTCTCCAGCGAACCGGCGTTCACACCAATGCGAATGGGAATGTTGCCGTCCCGGGCCGCACTGATCACGGCACTGACGCGGTCATCGCGGCCGATATTGCCAGGATTGATCCGGAGACAGTCAACACCCAGTTCTGCTACCCGAAGAGCGATTTTGTAATCGAAGTGGATGTCGGCAACCAACGGCAGGGAAACCTGCTCCCGAATCTTCCCGAACGCCTCAGCGGCGTCCATGGACGGAACGGAAACACGCACTATGTCCGCACCTGCCTCCTGCAATGCCTTGATCTGGCCAACGGTGGCCTCTACGTCACAGGTTTCGGTGTTGGTCATGCTCTGCACCGCAATCGGCGCGTCACCACCCACAGGAACATTGCCCACCATGATCTGGCGGGATTTGCGTCTGATAATCGGGGAATCCTGTTTCATGTCTTACTGACCGATATGGAAAATTTGATCAAATTTCAGATTGTCAGGGTGAATTCTGACCGGTTGTTAACAACCCGGTAGCCACCGATATCCACTGGCTCGCCCTGGAAACGGATGGATTCAACCGCATCGACTGCGCCAATCACAACCCTCAAGGGCGTCGGCCCCTCGATATCAATCAGATCCCCGTTACGCTGGAGCGAATTCACCAGGCGGTTACCGGCTGCGTCACTGATCTGCACCCAACAATCGTCACTGAAGCGAATCTGGAGTCGACCGTTGTCCGAAGCATCCGACAGCCCATTCGGGTCTTCCAGAACCGGCTCGGGGGTCTGGACGACCGCAGGAATCTGATCGGTAACAGGCTCGGTTGCATCAGCCGCGCCATCGTCCGTAGCCAGTGTGTTTTCAGGCAACTGATTTTCACCAACGTCAGTTTCAGGCGCTTGAGCCTCAGTTTCTGTTTCAGACTGCTGCACGGTAGGCGCCTCCGCCTCCATAACTGCCGATTCCGACTCTTCAGCACTGGCAACAAGCACAGGTTCGGAGCGCTCTGGCTCGGCCAACGCAGCCGATTCCTCGGCTTCAGCAGGAGCAGGCTCCTCCGGCACTGATTCCGGTTCTGTCGTCGGCTCGGAAGGCGCCGGGCCCTGTGAAGGAGCCAGAAAGGTGAAAGCAAGGTATCCGGCAATGCCCAGCACCACCAGGAAAAACAGAGCCTTGGCAAGCTGACGTTTACGACGTCTGCGACGTTCGATGTCTACCAGCGGATTGGCTTCCTGCTCCTGTTCCCGCTGTTGCCGAATGGGTTCCAGTTCCTGGTCGAGGTCGGCAATCACTGCATCTGCGTCCAGCCCAACCTGTTTTGCATAAGCCCTGACATACCCTTTCAGAAAGAGTTCACTGTCAATCTGGCTGTAATCTCCCGACTCGATCGCCTGGATTACCGAAGGACGCAAATGCTGCGCTGCTGCGACATCACCGGTACTCAGACCGGTTTTCTCCCGTGCCTTTTGAAGCTGCCGCCCTACGGGCTCCTTCATAGCTGGCTGTGAGTTTTCTTCAGTTGCCATTAGAAATCAGCACCTTATATTGTTGGTATTCGACTGACTCCGGAAATTTGTTTCTGAGTTGAAGCGCAAGGCTCGCCTCCTGGTTTTCATCACTGTAGAAGCGGGCAATGCGGATTCCGGTAAGAAGGCTCTCCGGTGAGTGGACCAGACGCTGATTTCGCTGCATCAATGAAATCAGTCGCGAGTAATAGCGTGCCGCGTCGTCGTAGTCGCCAGTCTCTACGGACACCCGGGAGAGCGCCAGCAGGGAACGTGCATCGCCTCGTGTCAGCTCCACTGCGCGGCGATAGGATGTGGCCGCAGCTTCCAGTTCTCCGAGGCGCTCCTGGGTCATGCCCAGGTTAAAGAAAACCGAGCCGCGATCCTGATAACCGGTATCCCGGGACGCAGCACGGAATTGGTCGCGAGCGTCTTCCATCCGATTCTGACCGAACAGGAAGGCGCCATAGTAGACCCGCGCCCTGGTGTAGCCCGGGTCCTCGGAAATGGCCTTTTCGAAATTACGCTCGGCCAGCTCTGGCTCGCCTTCGGCGTTATAGACAAGGCCCATTGCGGCCCTTGCACCCGGGTCATCGGAATCCAGCTTGAACGCCCTGTCGAGGTGATGACGCGCACGCTCAAGGTTGCCCTGGCCGATATAGGCCGTGGCAAGTTTCACATAGTTATCGAGGGCTTCCTGGCGATCTGCTTCCCGTGAGAACCGACTGTCAGTGGTGGTAACGCAACCTGTAACCAGCAGGGTCAGCAGCATAACGGCCAACACGGAAAAACGTCGGTTTGCTGGTGTTGTTATCACGGGTGTCCCCTTCCTCGATTGGGCTGCAAGACGTTCCTGGCTCAGGGATTCACCTGCTGAACCTGAATGTACCTCTGGCTCCGGCGAGTTCTGTCCTCAACCCGGCCCACCAACTGACCACAGGCGGCATCGATATCGTCACCGCGGGTAGTCCTGATAGTGGCAATATATCCTGCTTCGTTCAGGACGGCCTGGAACCGACGTGTCGCGTTCATGCTCGGCCTCCGGAAATCGCTCTCCGGGAACGGGTTAAAGGGAATCAGATTGATCTTGCATGGCAAATCCCGCAACAGCACCGCAAGCTCACGGGCATGTTCCGGCTGATCGTTCATTCCTTCAATGACGGTGTACTCGATTGTCGCCTTGCGCTTGTCCGGCAGGCGGGCGAAGTAACGCTTGGTCGCGGCCAGCAATTCGGCAATCGGGTACTTTTTATTCAACGGAACCAGTTTGTTACGCAGTTCATCATTCGGCGCATGCAGGGAAATGGCCAGTGAAACATCGGTAACTTCCGACAGGCGGTCCAGAGCCGGCACAACGCCCGAGGTACTGAGGGTAACCCGACGCTTGGAGATCCCGTAGGCCAGATCCTCCATCATGAGGTTCATGGCATCCACGACGTTGTCGAAGTTGAGCAGCGGCTCGCCCATGCCCATCATCACCACGTTCGTGATCGGGCGATCCGGACCTTGCTCAAAGGGCATAAAGGCCTTGCGCGCAACCCACACCTGCCCGATCACTTCCGCCGCGGTGAGATTGCGATTGAAGCCACGCTTGCCGGTGGAGCAGAAAGTGCAGTCCAGGCTGCAACCAATCTGGGAGGAAACGCAGAGCGTGCCGCGCTCGCCATCGGGAATCAGCACTGTTTCGACGCTGTTGCCGTTGTCCATGCGCATCACCCATTTGCGGGTGCCGTCCTTGGACGTTTCGTCGTATACCACCTCAGGGCCACGGATCTCGGCCACCTTTTTGAGCTTTTCCCGCAGCGCCTTGCTCATATTGGTCATTTGATCGAAGTCATCAGCACCGCGCTGATGAATCCACTGCAAAACCTGAGTGGCACGAAAACGCTTCTCCCCCAGGGACTCAAAAAAAGCTTCAAGCTTTGCTTTCGGCATCCCGAGAAGGTTGGTTTTTTCAGCGGCCGCTGTCATTTCATAACCTCGATCAAATAACCAATTCGGAGGCGACCGGATGATCGCCTCCGATCAACGCAATCAGCCCCGCGGGCAGATCTCGTTGTCATTGAAAAAATATGCGATTTCGCGCTCTGCGGAAGCCGCGGAATCAGAGCCGTGAACGGCATTGGCATCGATGGAAGACGCGAAATCCGCACGGATGGTACCAGCGTCGGCTTCCTTCGGGTTGGTCGCGCCCATCAGATCACGGTTCTTCAGGATGGCACCCTCGCCTTCCAGAACCTGGACAACCACGGGGCCGGAGGTCATGAAAGCAACCAGATCGTTAAAGAACGGACGCTCTTTGTGCTCTGCGTAGAAGCCTTCTGCCTGCTCCTGGGTCAAGTGCATCATTTTGGCCGCAACAATGTTCAGGCCAGCTTTCTCGAAGCGGCTGTAAATTTCGCCAATCACGTTCTTCGCTACGGCGTCGGGCTTGATAATGGAGAGCGTGCGCTCAGTTGCCATGGTCTTTCTCCAGTTTGTGGATGGTAAAAATTCTGGCCTGCGATTATACGCAGTCCGGGGCAAACTTCCTACCGCACTGCACGGAGGCGGCTAACAACATCAACTATTTGCGAACTGGCAAAGACCACTTCCTCTTCCGTGGTGTAACGGCCGAGCGAAAAACGCAGCGCCCGGTGGGCCTGTTCATCATTCAATCCAATTCCGCGGAGAACGTAGGACGGTTCGACCGTGGCCGAAGCGCAGGCCGAACCGGAAGAAACCGCCAGATCACGCAGACCCAACATCAACGATTCGGCATCGACACCGTCAAAGGAAAGATTCACGATACCGGGAACCCGTTGGCTTTCGCTGCCATTGAGCGTGACACCATCGAGGGATTGGAGGCCTGAGAGGAAAGTCTCGCGAAGTGTCTCGAGTTTACCGATTTCCTCCTCAAGTCCGGCCTGGGCCATAGCGAAGGCCTTTCCCATTCCAACAATCTGGTGGGTCGGCAGGGTTCCGGAACGCATTCCTCGTTCATGCCCACCGCCGTGAATCTGCGCCTCGATCCGAACATCCGGCGAACGCCTTACGTACAGAGCGCCGACGCCCTTCGGGCCATAAACCTTGTGCCCGGAGAGCGCCAACAGATCCACTGGCATGGAGCTGACATCAATGGCCATCTTGCCGCCGGCCTGGGCCGCGTCCACATGGAAAAGAACGCCTCGCTGACGTAATTCGGCACCAATGGCGGCGATATCGTTGATGGTTCCCAGCTCGTTATTTACCAACATCAGGCTAACGAGCATGGTATTTTCCTTCAGCGCACTCACCACCTGATCACAACTGATCGTTCCATCGGCGGCGGGATCCAGCCAGGTCACTTCAGTACCCTGGTGCTCCAGCCACTTGCAGGTATCCACAACCGCCTTGTGCTCAATCTTCGAGGTGACAATGTGAGCATCCTTACGGCCGGCAACGGCGCCCTTGATCGCCAGGTTATCCGACTCTGTGGCTCCTGACGTCCAGACAATTTCACGGGGGTCAGCATGAATCAGCGCGGCAACCTGCTTGCGTGCGGTTTCTACAGCAGCTTCCGCCTGCCAGCCGTAAGCGTGCGTGCGGGATGCAGGATTGCCGAACACGCCCTCCAGGGTAAGGTACTTCATCATTTCATCGGCAACGGCAGGATCAACGGGCGTGGTGGCCGCGTAGTCCATATAAACGGGCTTTTTCATGGATTCCAGGAACTTGTTGGTATCAGGCCGGCGCCTGATCAGACAGGCGTTCGGTGTTGATGGTTTCAGAGCCGTTGTCGGACTGGCGACGTTTTTGCCGATCCGCAACCTGGCGAATTTCGTGTTTTCTCATCAGATCCCCGAGGCTGATCTCGCTCAGAAACTGATGAATCTGATCGCTCAGATCAGACCAGAGGTGGTGGGTCAGGCATTTCTCGCCATTCTGGCAATCGCCTTTATTGCCACACCGGGTAGTGTCCAGCGATTCGCTGACGGCATCGACAACTTCGGCGATGTACAGATCTGCCGCCGGACGACTGAGCCTGTAACCACCACCGGGGCCACGAATGCTGACAACCAGTTTCTGGCGGCGGAGACGGGAGAAAAGCTGTTCCAGGTAGGACAGTGAGATTTCCTGACGAGCCGAAATATCGGCGAGACTCACCGGCCCCTGGTCTCCATGCAGAGCCAGATCAAGCATTGCCGTAACGGCATAGCGGCCTTTGGTGGTCAACTTCATAGTGTCAGCCCCATGACGGGATTGAATCTCAAAAATGCAGAACAGAGTATGAATTGACCAACCATTTCAGTCAAGTATTCAGCGACCCACCTCATCGTCGTCGCGGACGCAATCAAAGTCCTCCTCGTGCAGTGGCGGTAACTCTCCGTTCTGGTATTCACTGTTCACCTTGCGAAGCGCCTTGCACATATTCTCGATGCGGTCGTCCACCGCATGCATGTGATCAAGCAGCGAACGCATGGCCCGAGCTACAGGATCCGGCATTTCTTCCGTTACACCATAGGCGTCGAAGCCCATGCGCTCTTCCATCTCTTTGCGGCGCGCATCCTCCTCACCCTGGCGCTTGACGATGACACGTCCGGGAATGCCCACCACCGTTGCACCCGCCGGTACAGCCTTGGTGACCACAGAGTTGGAACCGATCTTGGCACCCTCGCCTACTTCAAAGGGACCGAGAATCTTCGCTCCGGCACCAACCACCACACTGTTTCCGATCGTGGGATGTCGCTTGCCCTTGTTCCAGCTGGTTCCGCCAAGGGTTACGCCCTGGTAAAGCGTAACGTCATCGCCGATCACCGTGGTCTCGCCAACCACGACACCCATGCCATGATCAATGAAGAATCGGCGGCCAATCGTTGCACCCGGATGAATCTCAATGCCGGTAAGCCAACGGGCGATCGTCGAAATGGTCCTCGCAAGCCATTTCAATCCCAAACTCCACAACCAATGGGAAAACCGATGGAAAAGCAGTGCGTGCAAACCGGGATAGTTGGTGAGCACTTCAAAGGTATTCCTGGCGGCGGGGTCCCGATGGAACACGCTGTTAATGTCTTCCCGCAAACGCTCAAACATGGCCATTGTCCTGTTCCGTCGCCGCAGTATCGGCCTCGGTTGATTTGCTGTTGTTCCGTGTGCCCGACGCTTTCTGCACAGCGGTGAGGATGCCCCGGAGGATATTGATCTCCATCTGATCAAGTCTGGCTCGCTGGAACAGCCGCCGCAAGCGCGTCATAAGCTGCCTGGGGTTCTCCCGCCGATGGAAATCAACATCGATAAGCACCTGCTCAAGATGCCCGAAGAAGCCCTCAACATCGTGGACTTTCGCCGGCGGCACATCCCATCCTTCGTCCCCGGGCCGGGTCATCGACTTTAAGTATGGGCTTCCCTCACCGCCTTCAAGGCTTCGGAGGTAATACATCCGCAATTCATAGCACATGACCTGCACCGCCATGGCCAGGTTGAGAGAGCTGTAATCGGGATTGGAGGGAATATGAATATGATAATGACAACGCTGCAGCTCATCGTTGCTGAGACCATGGTTCTCCCTGCCGAACACCATGGCCACCGGGCCACTGCCGGCGTGCTCTGCGGCCGCGGCCGCAGCCTCGGGCGGGGCGCACACCGGCCAGGGGACTTTTCTGCCCCGGGCACTGGTACCCATTACCAGAACGCAGTCGGCAAGCGCCTCATCGAGCGAAGACACCACGTGGGCGCTATCAAGCACATCTGAAGCCCCCGCCGCACGGGCGTATGAAGCCTCGTCCGGAAACGAAGACGGGTTGACCAGCCACAGGTTGCCGAGCCCCATATTTTTCATGGCACGGGCGACTGCGCCGATATTGCCTGAATGGGATGTCTCAACCAGAACGATCCGGATCTGATCCTGGAATGTTTCCGTCCCTTCCTGTGGAAGTGCGCTTTTATGCATTGTTAGCAGGCCCAAGGTTATTGATCAGGGCGGCAATGATAGCAGAAAGCAAAGGCACCCTGCCCCTCCGGAGTACCCGTAACCTCTGGTTATTCGTGCTATTGCTGAGTCAAAAAACATACAAGCGGGGTGATCTTTTGCTATGATACCCGGCCTTCACACACCCGGATAATGAACACTCAGATGCAACCAGCTATTAAAATGGCCCTGCGCGTCGCGCGTCAGGGGTCTGATTATCTGAAAGCCCATTTCGAGCGCCAGGAACCTACCGGCAAGGACGACTCAGAACGCCGTCGTCAGCTGGAACGGGTTGAGCAATCTATTTATGACAATTTTGCCGAACAGCTCGAAAAAGCCTACAAGGACCACAGCATCGCGCCCCTGAACGAAGCGGATGCCGGAACCAGCGAAAAGAGCTGGCATATTTTCCCTGTCCTGGGCCGTGAAAATTTCCTGCGGGGCATTCCGGAGTTCGCTCTGGCCCTGTCCCAGAAAAAGAATAACCGAACTGAAAACCTGCTGCTGGTTAACCCCGTTACCGGCGAGGAATACTCGGCCAGCCGAGGCCATGGTGCGGCGCTCAACAGCCGCCGCGTGCGCGCTTCGGAAATCAAGCTTCCGGAGAAAGCCGCCATCGCTACCAACCTGCTGGACCAGGCTCGAAAGAGCGAGGATCCGATGCTCTGGGGCGAAATGGCCGCTGTACTGGCCAGGGATTCCGGTATGTTCCGTACCTCCGGCTGCGTGGTGCTGGATATCGCCCGTGTGTCCGCCGGATTGATGGACGCAGCCATCATCTTCCGTCCGGAAGCAGCCGAGCTGGATCTTGGCGTCACTCTGGCCATGGAATCCGGTGCCCTGACCGGTGATTTCTCGGGCAATCCGTCCACCGGGAACGCCCGCCAGCTGGTGGTTGCAAACCCGAAGCTGTTCCGCGAAGTGCTCAAGGTCCTGCATCCGTTCCGGGGCCGTCTGCCCCGCTGAACTCCCGGGCTCTCTGAGACACAAAAAAACCGCCACATTGTGTGGCGGTTTTTTTATGCCCGGAAATCGGGGAACAACTACGATTACATCCGGTTCAGCCACTCCGGCGGCTGCTCTTCTTCTTCGGCATTTTCCGCGCCTTCTTTTGCCGGCACGATCAGGTCATCTCGAGACACGCCCATCACCATCAGCAGATTCGCAGACACGTATATGGAAGAGTAGGTACCGACGACCACACCAATAATCAGAGCCAGGGCGAAGTTGTTGATTGCCTCACCACCCAGGAAATACAACGCAAAAAGCACGACAAGCGTTGTCCCGGATGTATTGATGGTGCGTGCAATGGTCTGATGAATGGATTCGTTGATGATATCCCAGGGCTCACCCACACGCATTTTGCGGAAGTTCTCCCGGATGCGGTCAGCAACAACGATGGTATCGTTCAAAGAATAACCAATGACCGCAAGCAACGCAGCCAGAACGGTAAGATCGAAGGTCCACTGGAATAACGCAAATACACCCAGAACGATAATGACGTCGTGAGCCAGAGGCACCACCGAGGCAATACCGAATTTGAACTGGAAGCGCATACCCACGTAAATCAGCACCACTGCAAGGGCAATCAGCAATCCAAGGCCACTGTCCTCCTTGAGCTCCTCACCAACCTGGGAACCGACAAACTCGGAGCTTACCAATTCCAGCTCCGCGCCCCCCTCCTCGAGGGTTCGGGTAACTTCAGGTGCCAGTTGATCATTGTCAGCTTCAGCCATGCGCACCAATACCGTGGTGTCAGCCCCGAAGTTCTGAACAGAAAACTGTTCGTAGCCGGCAGCCGTCAGCCTGGAGCGGATTTCATCCAGTTCCGGAGCCTCTGCATATTCAAATTCAACAGAGGTGCCGCCGGTGAAATCCATACCCAGGTTCAAGCCACGGATGGCCAACAGCGCGATAGACACAACGATCAGCGAGATGGAAATTACGGAAGCAATCTTCCGCAAACCCATA
This sequence comes from Marinobacter flavimaris, assembly GCF_045057155.1. Lineage (NCBI taxonomy): Bacteria > Pseudomonadati > Pseudomonadota > Gammaproteobacteria > Pseudomonadales > Marinobacteraceae > Marinobacter > Marinobacter flavimaris. The sequence continues at coordinate 1,048,963 of NZ_CP171359.1, read as the reverse complement.
AAATCAAACGGTTGCTTTTGATCTTCAGACATTGGCGAGCTTTCCTCCGATCGACAGCTTCTCGACCCTGCGGCCGCCGTAAATAATGTTAACGATGCTCCGGCTGACCATCAGGCCAGAGAACATCGACGTCAGAATCCCGATGCAGAGTGTCACCGCAAACCCTTTCACGGGGCCGGAACCCATTGCGAAAAGAATCACGGCAACCAGCAATGTGGTGATGTTTGCATCAAAGATGGAAACAAAGGCTCGGGAATAACCGGAGTTGATGGCCGTCTGGGGCGGCACGCCCGATTTCAGCTCTTCCTTTATCCTCTCAAAGATAAGCACGTTGGCATCCACCGCCATACCGACGGTCAGAACGATACCGGCGATGCCTGGCAGGGTCAGTGTCGCCGAGAGGATCGACATGCACGCAACGAGCAGCATCAGGTTCAGTGTCAGCGCAATGTTCGCTACCACGCCAAATCCGCGGTAGTAGACAAGCATGTAGAGCAGCACCAGCCCGAAGCCAAGCGCAACGGACATCATGCCGGCGTCTATATTTTTCTGGCCGAGGCTCGGACCAATGGTCCTCTCCTGAACAAAATACATCGGGGCGGCAAGTGCACCGGCGCGCAAGAGCAGCGCCAGTTCTGCGGCTTCCGGAATGGAATCAAGCCCGGTGATCCGGAAACTGCTGCCCAGAGCGGATTGCACTGTGGCAAGGCTGATTATGCCTTTCTCCACAACGCGGTTCTCCACCTCCTGAGGCTCGCCGTCTACCATTCTGGTTTCGGTTTCCGTGCGGTACTCGATGAACAGCACGGCCATCCTGCGGCCAATAGCATTGCGGGTGGCCCGGTTCATCAGGTCGCCACCGACGGAATCCATGGTGATATTGACCTGGGGTTGGCCGTTTTCGTCAAACGCCTGCTGGGCATTGGCCACGTTGTTACCGGTCGCGATCACCTCCTGCTCGAGGCGCGCGGTGCGCTGTGGCTGATCCCGGAAACCAAACTCCTCGGTCTCGCTGCTGGGGGCGTCCTGGCGGGCCTCCATGCGGAACTCAAGGTTCGCGGTTGCACCAAGTACGCGCTTGGCCTGTGCGGTGTCCTGTACGCCAGGCAACTCAACAATAATCCGGTCGGCACCCTGTTGTTGAACGAGGGGCTCAGCAACACCGAGCTCATTCACCCGGTTACGGATCGTTGTGAGGTTCTGCTCCAGAGCATAGTCCTGAATCGCAGTGACCTCAGCCTCGGAGAGCGTCAGGACGAGGAGGAATTCATCACCCTCAGTCTGCTCATCGAGAAGGAATTCGTTGTACTGGTCACGCACCATGTTGAACGCTTCGGTGCGGGAGGCTTCATCACGAAAGCTGAGAACGATCTCGCGGTTATCCTGAACATCTCCGCCACGATAGCGGATCCGCTCTTCCCGCAACTCCCGCTTGATCTGGCCAGACATGGCATCCAGACGCTGGCTGACTGCGGTTTCCATGTCGACTTCCAACAGGAAGTGGACACCGCCACGAAGGTCCAGACCCAGCTTCATCGGGCCGGCACCCAGGCTCTTCAGCCAACCGGGCGTGGAGGCGGCCATATTCAGTGCAACCAGGTATTCGTTTCCAAGAGCAGCCTGCACCAGGGGACGGGCCTGCAATTGGTCTTCAGAGTTGGTGAGACGGATCAGAGCATCCCGATCCTGAAGAGTACTGCTTTTCACCTCGATGCCCCGGCTTTCCAGCACACCAACGGCCCTGTCGAGCACACCGGCATTCACCGCGGTGCTACTGCGGGCGCCGGTAATCTGGATGGCGTAGTCGTCGGGGAAGAGGTTGGGCAAAGCGTAGATAAACCCGATCACGAGCGCGACCAGGATAACCAGGTTTTTCCAAAGCGGATACTTGTTCAGCATGGGATCCCTTGTAGCCGGCCTAGCGGCCAGACTTGGTGTTTCAGCCAGGAAGATTCAAACCGGCCACCAGGGATGGCCGGCTAAATGGCCCCCGCTCAGATGTCCTTGAGCGTGCCCTTCGGCAGCGCCGCAGCAACGGCTACTTTCTGGACCTTGATCTCTACGTTGTCAGCAACTTCCACAACGATGAAATCGTCAGTCACCTTGGTAATTTTGCCGGCAACACCACCAGAGGTCACAACTTCATCACCTTTATTCAGGCCGGACATCAGAGCCTTGTGCTCTTTCGCACGCTTGGACTGCGGGCGCCAGATCAGGAAGTAGAAAATCAGGATGAAGCCGGCGAAAAAGATCACCTGGCCCATAACACCCATTCCCTGAGCAGCCGGGTCCTGCGCCATGGCAAGAGCAGGCATCAGAGCCAAAAGGCCGGCAACGAGCATTTTAATAGCTTTCATTGAATATCTCCGTTGGTTTAGCGAATAGATCAAACATTGCCCAGGGGCGGAACGGTCTCTCCGCGCAGAGCATAGAAGTCGGTTACAAAGTCCGACAATGTACCTGCTTCAATGGCCCCACGCAATCCAGCCATCAGGTTCTGGTAGAACCGGAGGTTGTGGATGGTATTCAGTTGTGAGCCAAGCATTTCTCCACATTTATCCAGATGATGGAGATAACTTCTCGAAAAATTCTTACAGGTATAACAGTCGCAGCGATCGTCCAGCGGCGCGGTGTCATGACGGTGCCGGGCATTGCGGATTTTTACGATCCCGGTTGACGTAAATAGATAGCCATTCCTGGCATTGCGGGTAGGCATTACACAGTCGAACATGTCGACACCGCGACGTACCGCCTCGACGAGATCTTCCGGCCGGCCCACGCCCATCAGGTACCGCGGCTTGTCTTCCGGCATTTTCGGCGGCAAGTGGTCGAGAATCCGGATCATGTCTTCCTTGGGCTCGCCAACCGACAGACCGCCAATGGCGTAGCCATCGAAGCCGATCTCTGTAAGCCCTTCCAGAGAGCGGTCCCTCAGGCCTTCGTACATACCGCCCTGAACGATGCCGAACAACGCCGCAGGATTCCCCTCGTGGGCATCTTTGCTCCGTTGCGCCCATCGCAGCGACAGTTCCATGGAATCTTTTGCCTGACGCTCGGTGGCCGGATAAGGCGTACACTCGTCAAATATCATAACGATGTCCGACCCGAGATCCCGCTGCACCTGGATCGCAATCTCCGGTGACAGCTCCACCGGCGAACCATCTACCGGAGAACGGAAGGTAACCCCGTCCTCGGTGATCTTGCGCATCTCACCCAGACTGAACACCTGGAAACCGCCGGAGTCGGTCAGGATAGGCCCATGCCATTGTGTGAAATCGTGAAGGTCGCCATGGGCCTTGACCACCTCAGTACCGGGCCGAAGCATCAGGTGAAAGGTGTTCCCCAGAATGATTTCAGCACCGATTTCGTGGATATCGCGGGGCAGCATACCCTTGACCGTGCCGTAAGTGCCGACAGGCATGAACGCGGGGGTCTCAACGGTTCCGCGGGGAAACGTCAGCCGGCCACGGCGGGCGCGCCCATCCTCGCCCAGTTTTTCGAACGACATGAAACAGGTTTGTGTCACAAAGCCTCCCCGGCATTATCGTTACCGGCTTCATTGGATTCCACGGTCGCCCCGAGCAACATGCCCCGGCTGGGTTCCTGACCGTTGATAAACATGGCGTCACCGTAACTGAAAAAGCGGTAGCGTTCCTTTACCGCTTCCCGGTAGGCCGACATGACGTTGTCATAGCCGGCAAACGCGCTGACCAACATGATCAGGGTGGATTCCGGCAAATGGAAGTTGGTGATCAGGGCATCCACGGTCTGAAACCGGTAACCCGGGTAAATGAAGATGTCGGTCTCGCCCGTGAACGCCCTCAGGCGACCACCACGGCTGGCCGACTCAAGGGAACGAACCGACGTGGTACCTACGGCAACCACACGCCCTCCCCTTGCACGGGTTCGTTCGATGGCGTCGACGGCATCCTGGGGAACGTTCACCACCTCACTGTGCATGGTGTGATCCTCGATTTTATCGACCCGTACCGGCTGGAATGTGCCGGCACCGACGTGCAGGGTCACAAAGGCACTTTCAATGCCGCAGGCGGCCAGTTTCTCCAGCAAGCCCTCATCGAAATGCAGACCCGCCGTGGGGGCGGCTACGGCGCCTGCTTCCCGGGCGTAAACGGTCTGGTAGCGTTCCCGATCGGTGGATTCGTCCGGACGGTCCACATAGGGCGGCAGTGGCATGTGGCCAATCCGCTCGAGCACCTCAAGCACTGGCTCCTCAGACTCACAGACGAGATGAAACAGCGCTTCGTCCCGCCCCGCCATTCTCAAAGAAGTGCCATCCTCAAGGATAACCTTCTGCCCCTGTTTCAATGCTTTTGAGGCTCGAACATGGGCGATGATGTCATGTTCTCCGGTTACCCGCTCAACCAGAACTTCTACCTGCCCACCGGTCTCCTTCTTGCCAAAAAGGCGCGCAGGGATCACCCGGGTGTTGTTAAACACCAGCAAGTCGCCGGGTTGAAGCAGCTCAGGGAGTTCACTGAATATTCGGTGGTCAAGCTTGCCAGAGAGGCCGTCGAGACAAAGCAGCCTGGACGCGCTGCGATCCTTGAGTGGATAGCGGGCGATCAATTCGTCCGGCAGGTCAAAATGAAAATCGGAGACATTCATGGAATGGACTGTTAACGACGCCGAAGAAAAGAAGATGGTAGCGGCGGGCGGACTCGAACCGCCACGGGTTTTACCCCAACGGATTTTGAATCCGTCGTGTCTACCAATTTCACCACGCCGCCATCGGAGAGTGTTGGGGATTATACTGAGCTAAATCGCGAAAGCAATAAGCCAGCGGACACAACTGCCCGCCGGCTCAGAGTTTTACAATCGATCGAACAGTGACAGCTGCGAAACCTGGGCAAACGACTGCTGGGCCGCCTGCAACACGAAGCTCTGGAAACTCAGGGTGCTGATGGCCTCTGCGTAGTCCACATCCTGCAGCTGGGACCGTATTTCATTGCTGTAGACCGACGAATCCTCCAGGAATGACTTGGTCGATTCCACCGCGTTCATCCGGCCTCCCAACTCCGTCTGCTTGAGGATAATGCTTTCCTGGGCGTTATCGAGGTTGATCAGGGAATTAGCAATCAGGTCGTCGTACTGGGCCTGCCCATCCGGACTGCTCTTGTCGATGTTGTTCAAACCGGAAATCAGGTTCTCAATGGTGCCGAACACCGACTGTTTTTCGTTGATCTTCAGCGTAAACACATCCCCCGCACCAGGCACAGCATCAGTAATTGTTGCCTCTACACCCGCAACTGTGAACGGCTCGCCGCTCTCGTAAACAAGGGGATCAACCGACAATGGATTTCCTTGGCTATCAAACGCCCTTAACTCCGGTGGATTCGGCGCTCCAACGTCGACGACCTCCACTGTAATATCGTCCGGGAACGAGTTGGGGTAGGCGGCAGCCAGATCTGCCTCGTTAACCAGCTTGACGCCTGAAATAGAAGCGCCCGGCGTGCTCACCGTGCTGTGTTCGCCGGCGATGGCCGCAGGAACTCTTACGAAAATGTCCTTGCCGTTATCGCTGATCGGAACGGTGACACCATCATCAATTTCGAGGACTCGCTGGCCCTCGTCGCCCTGGTAAATCCAACTGCCTGAGGGATCCTGCTCAAAGGCCTTTACCGAGCCCTGGAATCCACTAAAGATGTATTCGCCGGAGGCATCACGGGTATTGGCAATATTGGCGAGCTGCCCCAGGCGTTCCTCCAGCTCCGAAGAAATCGACCGCCGGTCGTTGGCCGACAACGACCCATTGCCCGCCTGCACCGTCAGTTCGCGGATGCGCTGGATCACGTCAATCGAGCTGGCCAACGCACTCTCTTCCTGCTTCAGGCGGTTGTCAGCCAAAGTGGCGTTGCGCTGATAGGTCTCGACCCGCGACAATTCCTGATCCAGTTTTAGAATACGGGCGGCCGCCACGGGATCATCTGAGGGCTTATTCACCCGTTTGCCAGTGGAGATTTGCTGCTGGGTGTTATTCAGGCTGGTATTGAGCTCCTGAAGGCGGTTGATGCCGCCGGAAAAAATCTGTTGTGATGAAATTCTGATCATGTCACATCACCTCAACCGTTACCGGAAACTCTGTAACAGGGTATTGAACAGGTCCTGAGCCACCGACATCACCTGGGCTGAGGCATTGTATGCGGCCTGGTATTGAATGAGCCGGCCGGCTTCCTCGTCCAGGTTGACTCCGGACACCGATTCCCGCTGGTTGGTTGACTGCTCCAGCAGGGTTTTGCCGGCATCCACATCCAACTGGCTCTGACGGGTTTTTACCCCGATGTCTTCCACCAGACCGGCATAACCCTCGGTAAAATTCTGGCTGCCACCATTCATGGTGTTCTGGGTACCCAAAGCCGCAAGCAGCTCGGCGTTGCGATTGTCGGATATGCCATTGTCGTTGTATTCAACAGTAAAAACATCGCCATTGGCGGGCTCACCCGTCATCTCGAACTGATAGCCCTGGTAAAGGGTACCGGCTGACGTGTCAGCGCCAAAAACCAGATTGATCCTCTGGGGATCATAAGGCACCCCTGTTGGGTAATCAGAGGCACTGATTTCCGTGTCAGACCCGTCGTAAACCCGGTACACGATGTCGGTACCGTTATTTTCGAATGCGATTTTCATCGGCCCATTCGCCAACTCGCCGCTATTCCTGAACCCCTCAAGCAATCCATTGGTATTAGGATTGCGGACGCTCAGCATCCTGCCCTGGTTGATCTGCCCGGTGCCCAGGTTATTTTCCCGAGTTTCAGTTGTATCGGGGTTATACCCCCCCTCCCTCGCCCGGATCGGACTGGCAAGCGCCAAGTCTTCCTCGCGCCTCACTTCCAGGCCAATACTCTCCGCCGCATTCCGGCCGGGCTGGATCAGGTATTTGTCACCGGCGCTGAAGGTGCCGCCCTCCACCCGGATGTTGAACCCGGGCATACTGATTTCGGACTGCACCGGATCCGGCAAACGGCCCTGGCTTTCGGTCCTGCCGGTTTCCTGATTGATCAGCTCATAGCTCCGGCCGTCACCGCTGAACTGTAATGTCCATCGGCCGGCTGGCAGCGCGGAACTGTCGGTTATTTCCACCGCCAGCTGGCCAGTGCCGGACACCTGATTGTTGCCATTGGGCACTACTCTGCCACGCTGGGCTTCAATTGAGTTGATATCGGTGAAGAACAGCCCTCCCAGGTCGCCCTCCAGATCCATACCGATTTCATGCTGTTGGTTCATGGTGTCCGACAGTGCAATGGCAATCCGGCCCAGCTCATCAAATGCCGGCTTGAGCCCCTCGTTATCAAACCGCAGGAGACCTCCCAGTTTACCCCCGGCAATCTGTTCGTCGACGTTCAGGGTGCGCCCGCCATTACTGAGAATAAATTCCAGGCGCGTCGGGTCCTCGGCATTTGACCGGGTTCCTAAGGCTGCCGCGCTGTTGCCCACCACCAGGGACAGGCCGTTCGAGAGCGACACGTTCACCTGGCTGCCATCCGCAGGTGTCACCTTGATATTGACCAGTTCCGAAAGCTGGCGCAGTTTTTCGTCGCGCTTGTCCAGCAAGTCGTTAGGCATTCTGCCCTGGGCGATACCCGGGGACTCGGATATCGCCAGGTTCAGCTCTGCGATGCTCCTGATCAGGGTATTGGCATCCTTTACACCCTGCTGCATCTGAGTCTTGATGGACTCCCGCTGCTGGATGAACTCCTGGTTCAGCGCCTGGAACCGGTTAACGACCTGCTGGGCCTCGCTCAGCACCAGTTGGCGCTGAGGCAAAGACGTCGGGTCCTCGGCGGCGTTCTGGAGACTGGCAAAAAAGTTGTTCAGGGCTGTGCTCAGGCCGGTGGATTCACCACCCAGCAGGTTATCAAGCCGGGAAATCTCTGAATTGAGAGCTTCCTGTTCACCATAAAGGGTGCTGTCTTCCCGCACCTGCTGAACCAGATACTCATTGGCAAGGCGGCGGATATTGGCGACGTTAACGCCACTACCAATGGTCCCGGCTCCGGTGCGCCGGCCTTCTTGGGTTTCAAACTGGACTTCCTGTCTGCTGTAACCAGGTGTGTTGGCATTTGTGATGTTGTTGCCCGTGGTATTCAGCGCCGCCTGATTACTGAGGATGCCGGTCAGACCAATGCCTATCAGCCCTGCCATAACGTTTACTCCTTGATCCCGTCACTGCCCCTGGACAGGGTCATCAGTGAATCACGGCTCATGATCTGGCGGATTTTACCGCCATAGTTCGGGTCGGTTGCGTAGCCGGCTTCCTGAAGTTTCTCTGCAAACACTTCAGGCTTGTCCGCCGCCGACAGCACTTTCCGGTAACGGGGGTTGGATTCCAGGAACGAAACATAGTCCCGGAAGCTGGATTCGTAGTCCCTGTAGGCCCGGAAACTGGCTTGCTCTTTCATGGGCAGACCTTCGCGGTATTCGGTCGTGGTAATGGAAACAGCGTCTCCTTCCCAGCGGCTGTCAGCCTTGATTCCAAACAGGTTGAAACTTGGCTCGCCCCGCTCTCCCCGGATCATATGCCGGCCCCAGCCGGTTTCCAGGGCCGCCTGGGCCACCATCAGTTTCGGGTCGATGCCGGAATCCCGGCTGATTCGCTTCGCTACCGGAAGCAAGGCACTCACGAAATGCTCCGGTGAGTCGAACCGGTCCGGCAATTCGGACACGTTTTTTCCCGGGACCACGGCAGACTCTTGTGCCACCGAGGCGACTTTCTGAACCTGCCCGGGCAAGCTTGCCGAAAGCGCCGGCAAACTCCGGTCATAATCCGCGAGAGAAGCCTTGTGGCCAGCCAGCTTATCGCCTTCACTGTCCAGGCCGGGAATTTGTCGGCTCAGTTGCCGGACCAGCGCCTCGGCGAGACCGGTTCCCTGCCCACCGGCCATGGTCAGACTCATCTGGTTGTCGAACATGTCGCGATACAGATCCGACTGATTGCTTTTCAGATAATTACCTTCGGAAAGCACGTCACCGGCCTTGCGCATGGACTTCAGCATCTCAGAAAGAAACAGGCTCTCGAACTGGCGTGCAACTTCTTCCAGCGCCGCCCTCTTGTCGGTTCGGGCCTGCGTTTTCAGCGCGTTCAGGCCGCTGAAATCGGTATACACCCGGGCCTGCTGAAGCGAATAGTCCTGCATCATGCCACCTAGATAACAATCAGCTCGGCACGCAGCGCACCGGCCTGTTTAAGAGCTTCAAGCACCGCCATAACGTCCCCCGGAGCGGCACCCACCTGGTTCACCGCCTGAACAATCTCGTTCAGGGTGACAGCCGGACCAAACTTGAACATCCTGGCCGGCTCCTCGGTGATTGCAATCTGGCTATCCGGCTCAAGGGCGGTGTCACCGCCGGCAAACGGATTAGGCTGTTTCACTGCGGGATTTTCCTGAATGGTCACCGTCAGGTTGCCGTGGGTCACCGCTGCCGGGCTGACTTTGACATTCTGCCCGACCACGATGGTGCCAGTGCGGCTGTTGATCACCACTTTGGCGGCATCCTGGGCCGGGGCGACCTCAACGTTCTCAAGTATCGAAAGAAAGCTTACCCGCTGGGACGGATCCCGCGGCGCACGCACGGAAACCGATGTCGCATCGTGAGCGTACGCCATGTCCGGGCCGAGGCGTGCATTCACAGCCTCGACCACACGGCGGGCCGTAGTGAAATCTGGGCGCAGAAGGTGGAAGGTAATGGTGTCGCCCTGACTAAAAGGCGAGACCACTTCCCGCTCGATAGTGGCACCGTTGGGAATCCGGCCGACGCTCGGTACGTTCACGGTAATTCTGGAGCCATCCTGCCCCTGGGCACCAAAACCGCCAACCACCAGACTGCCCTGAGCCATGGCGTAGACGTTGTTGTCAGCGCCCTTCAGCGGGGTCATCAGCAGGGTACCGCCGCGCAGGCTGTCGGCGTTGCCGATGGAGGAAACCGTGATATCAATCTCCTGCCCGGCTTTGGCAAACGGTGGCAATGTGGCACTCACGGTTACGGCGGCGACGTTGGTGAGTTTCGGGTTCACGCCTTCAGACAGAGTGATACCGAACTGGTTCATCATGTTCCGGAAGGTCTGATTGGTGAACGGTGCCTTGTCGCCGGTCCCGTCAAGGCCAACCACCAGTCCGTAGCCCACCAGCTGGTTGTTCCTTACCCCTTTGATGCGGGACAGGTCCTTCAGCCGGTCCGCCATCACCGGTGCCGCAACCGCCGCCAGAGCAAGTACCCAGGCAAGAAAACGCCGCATGCTCATAGCGGCCACCACTCACTGTTAAAGAAGCGGGCAAGCCAGCCCATCTGGTTTGCCTGGTCGAAATCACCGGTACCGCCATAGGCAATACGCGCATCAGCAATACGGTTTGAGGCAACAGCGTTGTCCGGCTGGATATCCCGGGGGCGAACCAGCCCGGTCAGGCGGATGTACTCGTCGCCATTGGTCAGTGACAGCCATTTCTCACCCCGGATCCGCAGCACGCCGTTGGGCAGCACCTCTGTGACCGTGACGGTGATGCTGCCAGCAAGACTGTTGCTCTGATCAGCCTCAGCCGTGCCTTCAAAATCGCGCTCGTTGTTCAGTGAGGTGCCGATCCCGAAGTTGTTCTTACCCAGAATGTTCGGCTCCGGCAGCGTGATTTCGTTGTCCTTGGTGATGCTGGTTTCGGCATTCTTGCTGGCACGGGTGGATTCCTGGAGATTCACTGTCAGTACATCACCCACATTGAGCGCGATGGTATCCCCGTAAAAGTTATAGTTTCGGGAAACCTGGTAAATCGAACCAGACGCCCTGTCTCTCTGTGTCATGGCCTCAGGGCGTACCGGTGCAAACTCAGGATCATCCGGCATCGCCCGGGGCCGGCTCATGGCCGTGCAACCCTGTAGCAGGATCAGTACCACCAAGGTCGCCAGGGTACTGGCGCCCCGGGTTATCCGGCTGGATGTCATCGGATTCATGACGTCACCTCTGGCGGCGTTAGCCAATGTTGTTGGTAATGAACTGGAGCATCTGGTCCGTCGTGGAGACCACCTTCGAGTTCATTTCGTAGGCGCGCTGGGTGGTAATCATGTTCACCAGTTCTTCCACCACTTCAACGTTGGAAGCCTCCACGGAACCCTGTTCGATGGTGCCAAGCCCGAGCAGACCCGCCTCCCCCTCAACGGGGTTGCCACTGGCAATGGTTTCCTTGAACAGGTTGTTTCCGATGGCCTGCAGGCCCTGGGGATTGATGAAATCCACCAGGGTGATCTGGCCAAGGTTTACCGGCGCCGCCTGGTCATCCGTTACCGCCGTTACCGTGCCGTCCTTGCCAATGGTGATATTGGTGGCGTTATCGGGAATATTGATGGCCGGCTCCAGGGGGTACCCGTCCGGATTCACCACATCGCCGTTGGAGTTCAACTGGAACTGGCCGTCCCGAGTGTAGGCAATCTGGCCATCCGGCTGCAGAATCTGCAGAAAACCCCGGCCATTGATGGCCATGTCCAGCGGTTGCTCGGTAATCTGGAGATTGCCCTGGGAGAACTGCTTGACCGTGCCCACAACCCGGACACCCGTACCCAACTGCAAGCCGGAAGGCAGTTCTGAGTTCTGGTTGGTGAGGCCACCGGGTTGTCGGTTGATCTGGTACAGGAGGTCCTGGAAGACCGCCTTGTCCCGTTTGAAGCCGGTGGTGTTGACGTTGGCCAGGTTGTTGGAAATGGTGGACATGTTGGTGTCCTGCGCGCTCAAGCCGGTCTTGCTGACCCAAAGTGCTGGATTCATGCTGCTTACTCCATACCGGGGGGGGGCAATCAGGCGGCCAGTTTTTGCCGCTTCAGGCCCGCCAGGCCAATGTGTTCGGTCGTTACTTAAAGGTTCTGCAACAGCCGTGCCGTTGCTTCGGAATTCTCGTTGGCGGTGGTCATTACCTTCACCTGCATTTCGTATTGCCGGGAAAGCTGCAGATTGGAAATCATCTCTTCCACCGCATTCACGTTGGAGCTCTCAAGAAAACCCGAGACCACTCTGAGATTTGCATCCGGGGGCTCAGGGCCATCGATTGCCTGGTCCGGTTTGCGGCGCATATGCCCGTCTAGCCCCTTCTCCAGAGCGTCCGGTGGCGGGTTGACCAGCTTCAGACGATCCACCTCAACCAGCTGATTCGGCGGGCCGCCAACAGGAACAACAGAAATCGTGCCGTCAGCGCCGATTTGCACGTTGTCGAAAGGCGGCAGCGCAACCGGTCCACCATTGCCAAGTACAAGTTCACCATTGGCCAGGCGCACCAGACCATTCACATCAACCTGAAGACTGCCGCTGCGGGTAAACACCTCTTCGCCCTGATCGTTCTGGATGGAAAGCCACCCTTCACCTTCAACCGCCACATCCAGTTTGCGGCCGGTGTCCATCAGGGCGCCTGCGGAAAGGTCCGTGCCGGGTCGCTCTGCCATGGCATAGGCCCGGGTGGGATGGTGTTCCCCGAAGACAGGCATGCTACGGGCCTGGGCGAAGTCCTTCTTGAAGCCGGTGGTGCTGACATTCGCCAGGTTGTTGGCATGGGCTTGCTGGGCCAGCATGTTCTGCTTGGCGCCAGACATACCGATGTAGAGGGCTTTTTCCATGGGAAAACTCCTGCCGGAATTTTGACTGTTTCCAGTCTTCTAGCAGGAGTCATGCCATGTTCGCTAGCTCGCGAACTTAACGGAGGTTGATGATGGTCTGGGTGACCGCATCGGAGGTTTCAATGGTCTTGGCGTTCGCCTGATAGTTGCGTTGCGCAATAATCAGATTTACCAGTTCAGCAGACAGGTCCACGTTGGATTCCTCGACGGAGCTTGACGCAATCGAACCGAGGGTACCGGTGTCCGGCGCGCCAATGACAGGCTGCCCTGATTCAAAGGTTTCGACCCAGGAGGTATCACCCACCGGAGACAGGCCATCGGTGTTGCTGAATGTGGCGAGCGCCACCTGACCAAGCGCATTGGATTGCCCGTTGGTATACCGGGCGAATATGACACCATCATCCGACACATCCAGCCCGGACAGGCGACCCGTGGTATAACCATTCTGCTGCTGGTCATTGACACCGAATGCCGCGCCGTATTGGGTGGCATCGCTCAGATTCAGAACGAACGCGGAGCTGGTGGGTGGCTCCGGAATCGGGCTCACGACCGAGGTGGGATCTGCCGGAGGACCGTCCGCCCCATTAGGGTCACCGCTGGGATCCTTGGGAATCCAGTCAGCCACGATAATCTCACCACTGGGATTACCGTTGATGGAAGCCAGGACACCGTCCTGATCGAATATTGCAGTGTAAGGAGTCTGATCCGTGCCACCTACCGGCTCGCCGTCTACCTGAAGGTAAACAGACCACTGACTCTGGCCAACACCATTCCCGGGCGATGGCTCTTTGACATAGAACTGAGTCATCTCATGGGCGTTGCCCAGACTGTCGTAGATGGTGGTTGATGTGGCGTGGTTGTAAGTACGCTGATCAATGGGGTTGAAAGCGTTGATGCGCGTGGGCTGCGTGTTGTTATATGTCGCCACGAACTGAGAACCCACGGCGTCAGAGGCCACAGTATCCACACTGCGATTTGTGCTTACCGCGATCTCTCCAACGGTGTTCTCAATCGGGTTCGTACTACTACCGTCTCCCCACTGAACCTCAAGCGGTTCACCCGAACTGTCCCGGACTAAAAGGTTGTCGCCATCCACATTGGCTGAGATGGAGTTATTGCCGAAGCTGGAAATAACGTTCGCCAGCTCATCCAGTGTCGTCACAGCGCTTACATTCAGGGGCTGACCATTGATTGAGAGCTCCAGGTTGCGAGACGCAATCGTATTACTGAGAGTATCACCGGTCGAGACGCCATTGGCCGTAGAGTCTATTTCAGCTGTTGTGATACCGGAAGCACTCACGCCGGAGGCTGCGGAGATCGCATCGGCAATCTGGCCCGCGGAGTTTATCGGGCTGGGGATCACAACAGTCTCATCGGCTGAACCGTCAGAATAGGAAAAAGTCAGCGTTTCACCCGCCGTAAAGTCACCGGTCTGCAGGGAAAGGTCTCTCACCCTGCGTTCCAGCACGGATTCACGGGAATCCAGATTCACATCGGTCTGCAGGTTCGTGGTCCTGCGCGGAGCCAGGTTGGCGGTCTCAATCTGCAGGTCACCACGCACACCGGACAGGTTGCCATCACCATCAGCGGTATAACCCTGCACCTTCATGCCCTGGTTGTTGACCACAAAGCCGTCTTTGTCTACTCCGAACTGGCCGGCCCGGGAGTATCGCACTTCGCCGCCATTGTTCAGAATAAAGAAGCCATCACCGTCAATCGCCATATCCAGGCCGCTATCGGTGAAGCTGATATTGCCCTGACCGAACGACTGCTTCACGCCCTGAACCCGGACACCGTCCCCGATCGGATTGGTGCCTGCGCTCAGGAAACCACTGGCATAAAGATCGCCGAACTGGGCCTTGCTGCCTTTGAACCCCACGGTACTGGCGTTGGCAATATTGTTACCGGTGACGTCCAGATCCACCGATGCCGCGCGAAGACCACTCAAACCCGTATTAAATCCCATGGTTCACCCCTTGGTGTTTCACCGGTATCAGTTAATTTGTTTTACATCAGACAGGGCGATGGAGCCCATACCTGCAAGATTCAGGGTAATGGAGCCACCCTGGCCCAGGGACACGCTGTCAACATTGGCACTTACCATCGTACCCAACTGCTGCGGCCCATCCGGGTAGGAAGCCTCGGCTACAATCTGGTAGGGTCCCGGCGGCAAGGGATTGCCGTTGCCGTCCTGGCCATCCCAGCGGAACGATGTCACCCCCGCCGGACTACTACCCATGTCAATCTGGCGAACCCGTTCACCATTCTGACCCTGAATCGAAAGCCGAAGCCCGCCGGTCGATGCCGGCACTTCAACGGTGCCACTGATCTCACCGTCCGCACCCAGAATCCCGATCTGGGAAGGGGCAAGCACGGTTTTGCCGACCATGGCAGAGGCCTGCAGCGCCTGGGTGGAACGGAACTGGCCCGCCACATCCTCAACCGTACCGGAGAGGTTCTGCATCTCCTCCAGCGAGCTGAACTGGGCCAGTTGGGAGATGAATTCACCGTTGTCCTGGGGTTCCAGCGGGTTCTGGTTTTTCAGCTGTGCCAGCATCAGTTCCATGAACTCATTCCGGCCAAGCTCACTGGTGCCCTGGCCGCCATCCTGTTGCTTCAGCTGGTACTGGCTCAGAACATCCGACGCGTCTGTTGCATTTACTGCAGTCATGTTGTGCTCCTCACCGTATTACTGCTGACCAAGGGTCAGAATGCGCTGCATCATGGACTTGGCTGTGTTCATGACATCCACATTCATCTGGAAACTTCTGGACGACGACATCATGTCAGCCATCTCCTCAACCACGTTCACGTTGGGATAGAAGACATAACCGTCTTCATTGGCCGCCGGATGGTGGGGCTCGTAGCGCATCTGTAACTCCGCATCACTCTCAACAATGCCTTCAACCCTGACGCCGGCACCGGGACCTTCATCGGCAGCCATCGGCATGCCACCCTGCCCCGGGTTCAGGAGTGATTGCTGAACGGCTGAGAACACCGGCTTTCTGGCCCGGTAGGTTTCACCGGTACTGGAGCTGGCTGTTTCGGCATTGGCAATGTTGGACGCGGTTGTATTCAGCCGCAGCGATTGCGCTGTCATGCCGGAACCGGCGATATCAAAAATGCTGCCCAGTGACATGATAATTCTCCTTCGCTAACCCTGTGACTGCGGCTTATTCGCCCTTCAGGGCTTTGGTCAAACCGCTGAACTTGCTGTTCAGGAACTGGAAACTGGCCTGGAAGTCCATGGCGTTACGCATGAAGCGCGACTGCTCCTGCTGGGCATCCACAGTATTGCCGTCGACCGACGGCTGATGTGGCATCCGGTACAAAAGGTCGCTGTCTGAGGCAGACCGGGAGGTATCCATGTGGGCCTCGTTCGTTTTCGCCATCTGGAATCCGCTGACCTGCTCCTGGGCCTTCTGCATCATGGCCTGGAAATCCAGATCCCGCGCCTTGAAACCCGGGGTGTCGGCGTTTGCCAGGTTGTTTGCCAGAACTTCGGCGCGTTTAACACGCGCTTCAACCGCGTGTTGATGAATGCCCAGAGCCGAATCAAACGTAATTGCCATGTTGCCTCCCGAAAACTGCACTGGTATGCCGAGCTGTTTTTGCCGGCTGTGCTCTTTGACAGGACTAAAGCAAGCTGAATGCCAGATTTATGGTCAGGTGTTAATTTGTCAGGAAACCCAGTGTTGGCAGGCCCTGCAGAGAATCCGAGTAGCGGTTACGGGAAAGGAGAAAGGAAAAGGGCAAGAAAAAGCGGCAAGCTGCTTCCCCCGGCAGAAGCCGGGGGTATTCAACAAGGTCTCAGGGCCAATGACTCACAAACTCGTCCACCGCCGGTCTGGGCACAGACGGCTTGGATGCCGAGACCGTACCGGTGTAGAGAAAGCCAACAATCTGTTCATGCTCTTCCAGGCCCAACCCCTGGTGAACCGAGGAGTGGTAGGCAACGCCGCCTGTTCTCCACATCACGCCGAAACCGGCATCCTGAAGGGCAAGCTCAACAAAACTCATGCCGGCAGCTGCCGACATGACCTGCTCGATTTCCGGTACTTTGGGATGCGTCCTCGGCGACGCGATACCAACTATGACCATGGGTGCGCGAAGGGGGGCACGCCGGAGCTTCTCGATTTCTTTCTCATCGCTGTTATTGGCACAGGTGGACGCAAACAGCTCTCCCAGGGCTTCAAGGCCTTTACCCTCGATCACCAGATAGCGCCAGGGCCTGAGCAGTGCATGGTCCGGTGCACGCGCCGCGCAGGAAAAGGCCCTTTCGAGGGTTGTCGAATCCGGCGCGGGTGATTCCAGCCTCGGTTCAGAGGAGCGGTTCAGGAGGAAATCGGTAACTGCGGTCATATCTGCTCGCTGTTTAAAGACTGTTGAAATATAGGTACGAACACAATTCATGGCTGTGAATTGTGGGTTCTACGTAATGCTGTTAACCTTTAGTCGTAGTCGGGTCTACCAACAATTATAAATGACGCGGTCGTACAACGTTGAGTGGCAACACAATGAGCAACCAGCAAACCTTCAATAACTTTTCCGAATTTTATCCGTACTACCTCGAAGAGCACAGCGACGTCACCTGTCGCCGTTTGCATTTCGCTGGAAGTCTCCTGGTCCTGATAGTCGCCGTATGGGCTCTGGCTTCGGGCAAGCTGTTGTGGCTTCTGGCCTTGCCGGTCATAGGCTATGGCTTTGCGTGGGTTGGTCATTTCAAGTTTGAAAAAAATCGCCCCGCTACCTTCAAATATCCACTGTACA
Source organism: Marinobacter flavimaris (assembly GCF_045057155.1). Taxonomy (NCBI): domain Bacteria; kingdom Pseudomonadati; phylum Pseudomonadota; class Gammaproteobacteria; order Pseudomonadales; family Marinobacteraceae; genus Marinobacter; species Marinobacter flavimaris. Next base: position 1,031,590 of record NZ_CP171359.1, on the reverse strand, counting down.
GCCTTATGGGTGACTGGGTCATGTTCCGCGACATGCTCATTGGCAGGATCCGTTTCTGAAATGATGAGTGCCCCGGCAGACCTGCGTAATGCCAGTAGCTCAGCTGGCAGAGCCCTCTCGTCCGAGGCGGCGGGCAACCCGATCGCCATTCCCCCGATGCCCGATTACAATGGCCGGGTACTGGCATACACCTCAACCGCCGCCATTATCGTAACCGGCGTTCTCCAGGGCGCCTTTCCGCAATGGCTTCTCTGGCTGGTTGCCGGGGCCCTCACCTGGCCCCACATCGCCCATGCCCTGACTCGCCGCACTTTCCTCAGGAATTCGCCACGCATCCGTCAGAAAATGCTGATATTTGATTGCGTGGTTGGTGGCGCTTTCATTGGTTGCATCGGGCTGATCGTCATCCCCTCCCTCGCCGTTGCACTGATGCTGATGTTCAGTTGCCTGATTGTTGGTGGTATCCGTCAGTGGGTCCTGGGCACCGGCTTCATGGCGGCCTCCATTGCGGGGGCGGTTGCGATCGTCGGCCCGGCAGACGGACCACACTCGCCCCTGCTGACCAGCATCGTGTCGATTTTATCCACCGGGCTTTATATTTGCGTTACGGCTTACTATTCCCACCAGCAGGCACGGGCGTTGATGCTGGCAAAGACCCAGATCCAGAACCAGCGGGAGCAGTCCATCGCGCTTTCACACAAACTGTCCAAATATCTCTCGCCTCAAGTCTGGCAGTCGATCTTCACCGGTGAGCGGGACGTGAGACTGGAAACCCAGCGCAAGAAACTGGCGGTGTTTTTCTCTGACATCAAAGGCTTCACGGAGCTGTCCGAGGAAATGGAACCCGAAGCACTGACCGAACTGCTGAATCACTACTTCAATGAAATGTCGGAAGTTGCTCTCAAGTATGGCGGCACCATCGACAAGTTCGTTGGTGATTCCATCATGGTGTTCTTTGGCGATCCAACCAGCCGTGGCCAGAGGGAGGACGCATTTGCCTGTGTCTCCATGGCCATCGAGATGCGCAAGCATATGAAAATCATGCGGCAGAAATGGCGCAGCCAGGGCATCAAGACCCCGCTGGAAATCCGCATGGGAATAAGCACCGGTTATACAACGGTTGGTAACTTTGGCGCCGAGAACCGGATGGATTACACGATTATCGGCAAGGAAGTAAACCTGGCCAGCCGGCTTGAGTCCCTGGCGGAGCCGGGCGAAATCCTCGTTTCCTACGAAACCTTCGCGCTGATCAAGGACAAGATCATGTGCAGAGACAAAGGCGAGATTACCGTGAAGGGCTTTGTCAAGCCGGTGCCTATTTACGAAGTGGTCGACTTCCGGCGCGACATGGGGCCCAACCGAAGCTTCCTGGAACACGAACATAGCGGCTTCGCCATGTATCTCGATTCGGACAAGATCACCGAGAAAGAGCGGCAGGCCATCCTGACCGCTCTGGAAGATGCTGCAGATCGCCTGCGGCGGGAAGAGGATGTTTCCTGAGGCGCTTCCCTGCGCTCAAACAGAATCCTGCTACTGACGTATCAACCTTGGGCCGGCATCCCCGCCGGTTTCCGTGCTTCGCCACGGATTTATATCCAGCCCGCCCCGCCGTGTATACCGGGCAACCACGGTAAGCGACTCCGGGTTGCACCGCCCCATCAGATCGGTAAACACGGTTTCCACGCAATGCTCGTGGAAATCCTGTTTCTGCCGGAAGCTCACCACGTAACGCAACAAACCGCCCCGATCGATTTTCGGTCCGGTGTAGCTTATGAGGAGTGTCGCCCAGTCAGGCTGACCGGTTACCGGGCAGTTGCTCTTCAGCAGATGGGAGCAGAGCCGTTCTGTCACCACCTCCCCACTCGCTGAAAGCGCCTCAGGCGCGTATTCAAAAACCACTTCGCTGACCGGCTCGTCATCAATGAGCTCGAAGCCCTCCGGCCGGCCAATCGCTTCACCGGATTCGTCGACGCTCAACAGATTCACCTGAACAGCACCGCCGCAGGCGCTGGAAAGATCCTGGGTAATCACCTCCGCGACCTGCTCCCGAGAAGAGTAGACCGCCTGGTTCAACGAGTTCAGGTACAGCTTGAGCGATTTGGACTCAATGATTGCGGGCGAGGCCGCCGGAAAAACAATCTCCGCCCAGGCCACTTCCGGCACGCCGCTTGGACGCAGCCAGGAGATTTCCCAGGCCTGCCACAGATCCTCGCCAAACCAAGGCCAACGGCCATCCTCCAGACCAATGCGGCGGCGATTTTCCTCTCTCGCCACCGGGAAAAGCAGCCCAGGATCGTAGCTGTCCGGGTAGTCGCTTGTCTTGCCAAGCGGAGCGTCGTTAAGTGCCATAGTGGTTCCTGAAATCAGTGGCGAATGCCTTTACCACGCTCCAGCATTCTGAGAGCGATGAATGCCAGTACGGAGATGAAAACCAGAATCATACCAAGAGAAACAAACGGATTAACGTCTGACACGCCCAGAATGCCGTACCGGAAGCCGTTGACCATGTAGAGGATAGGGTTGGCCATGGATACGCCCTGCCAGAACCCCGGCAGTAAATCGATGCTGTAGAACACGCCGCCCAGATACGTCAACGGCGTCAATACGAACGTGGGCACAATGGAGATGTCATCAAACTTGGTCGCCAACATGGCGTTGATAAAGCCACCCAGGGCAAACAGTGCCGAAGTCAGAAATACCGTCAGAACCATCATTGGCAAGTTGTGGATGGACAGGCGGGTAAACGCCAGTGACAACAGCGTGACAATCAGCCCGATGCCAAGGCCTCGCGCCATGCCACCTGTCACATAGCCGGCCAGGATCACCCAGTTCGGCACCGGCGACACCAGAAGCTCCTCGATACTGCGCTGGAACTTCATGGAGAAAAATGAAGACACCACATTGGCGTAGGAACTGGTGATCACCGACATCATGATCAGCCCCGGCACAATGAAAGACATGTAGTCGAAGCCGCCCATCTCCCCAATTCGGGAGCCGATGAGGTTGCCGAAAATAATGAAATACAGGGTCATGGTGACCGCGGGCGGCAACAGGGTTTGCGCCCAGATGCGGGTAAACCGCCGTATCTCCCGGACAACGATGGTACTAAAGGCGGTGAAGAGCGCTTGTGGAGTCATGCTGCACCCTCCACGGTTTGAGTTGACTCCGCAGCATTCTCTTCGACCATGCGAATAAACAGTTCCTCCAGCCGGTTGGCCTTGGTCCTCATGCTGACCACTTTGATGCCCAACCGTTCAAGCTCCACGAACACCTGGTTGAGCCCCTGCCCTTTCTGCACTTCCACCTCGAGAGCACCTTCTCCGTCCAATCGAGTCGGGAAACCATTCAGTTCAGGCGCGGCATCAAGGGTCTTCTCGGTGTCCAGAACAAAGGTTTCCAGGCTCAGTTGCTGCAGCAGGGCCTTTTTGCTGGTGTTTTTCAGAATCTTGCCGTGATCAATAATAGCAATATTGCGGCAAAGGGCTTCCGCTTCCTCCAGATAATGGGTCGTCAGGATAATGGTGGTGCCCTGACGATTCATTTCTTCCAGAAAGGTCCACATGGACCGGCGAAGTTCAATATCTACGCCAGCAGTCGGCTCGTCCAGGATCAACAGTTTGGGCTCATGAACCAGGGCCCGGGCAATCATCAGACGACGCTTCATACCTCCGGAGAGCATGCGTGCCGGGGTGTCCCGCTTCTCCCAGAGTCCGAGCTTTTTCAGATACTTTTCAGCCGACGCCGAGGCCTGTTTAAGAGGAATTCCGTAGTAGCCGGCCTGGGTGGTGACAATGTCGAAGACCTTTTCGAACTGGTTGAAGTTGAACTCCTGCGGCACAACACCAAGGTTCAACTTGGCATCCGAGAGATGGGTGTCGGTGTCATATCCGAACACCCGCACCTTTCCCGCTGTTTTGTTTACCAGGGAGCAAACAATGCCCAGGGTGGTCGATTTGCCGGCCCCATTGGGCCCCAGCAAGGCGAAGAAGTCCCCCTCGGCGACGTGCAGATCAATCCCCTTGAGAGCCTTGAAGCCGTCACCATAGGTTTTGGTGAGGCCCTCAATTTCCAGTGCATTGGTCATAACTCATCCCGATTCGGTGAAAAACGGCAATGAACGGCCCTCGCCGCCAGCCAGAATTTAGATTGCTATTTATTGTGACAAAGTCGCTGATTTCAAGGCCCTTATCGGCCGGAGGCATCCCCGGACCAATAACGGAAACTGCGACAGGAATCCCGATATGAGGCAAATCACGCCCCTATAATGCGGTTACAACAATTTACAAAAGAGGCTGCTGCACCCCGGGTGCAGGCGCGCTGAAACGAAGGGAATGTACGTTCAACCATGAGATCCGTTCACCGCACCCGACTTACGTTCACCCTGCTGGGCACACTTGCTCTCTCCGGCTGTCTGGATGACGGCGGAGGCTCCGGCGACGACAGGAGCACCGGCCGAGTCAATTTCAATGGTTTTAACGGTCTTTCCTATCAGACTGCCAGTCAGTCCGGCACCACGAACACAGCGGGAGAATTCCGCTACTACCCCGGCGAAACCCTCACGTTCAGGGTTGGAGACCTGCCGCTGGTTAGCGATGTACCGGCCAGGCAATACGTAACCCTGCTCGATTTTTTCGAGACCACCCGCACAGGGCTGCAAACGCCAATGGTGGATGATGAGGGTTTGAGCACCCACACGCTGACTGAGCAAAACGTTCTGGAGAATACAACGCTGATGAATCTGTCCCGGTTCCTGATGCTCCTGAACTGGAGCCAGAATGTCGCTGAGGGCGACGGTATCGATATCCGCGACCGGGTTATTACGCAGTTGAACGCGGCCCTTCCGGGCCTGACAGCGCCGATTGATTTCAGTGTCAGCGAATCCGAATTCACGGCCAACAACCCGATGTCCCCCGCCAACCAGCTGCTTGCCGCGATCTGTTTTTACCCCGAGGACGATGAACTCTGTGAAGAGCCGCCAACCCAGGAGGAAATCGACAACGCACCGCCACGACCGGAGAATGATGAAGATCGCGATCCTGACATTGAATACAGTGAAGACCTGCAGGCCAAAAAGGACCGAATCGAAAACGCCGTGCGAACCATGGAAGACATCGATTCGGAGGATGCCCAGACCTATCTCACCCGGGAACTCAAGGCGATCAGTACAACCGTCGCAAACCGATATTTCCTGGATGAAGACGTTGCCAGTCATCCGGCCACTGATACAGCTTTGAAGCAGGTTGCGGTTCGGAAAATCTGGGGCGGACTTTCCCTGGCGGAGCTGGAGGCCATCAGCACACGCCCGCAGGATATCCAGATAAATTCAGCCGACTGGCAGAGCGGAGAGGTTGAGTATTTTGTCGCTGGTCCCTCCGGCGGTGAGTCCGAGCTGCTGCTCAGCTTCCGTCCGGAGGATACCTATCGGTGGGTTCGCAAACAGCTGCGAGTGCTTATCCGCTGATCAGGCGCGAGAGGCTCCAGCGTGATTCCACGCCGGTCACGTCGTAATAGGAAGGATCGAGGCCTTCCGTACCGTGCGGCAGACAATCGCGAACCCGCACGGTTTCTGGCGCTTCCTTGCCTTCGTTATATCTGGCCAGATCAATAATTTTGGCTGTTTTCAACGGCCTTGAGGCAGCATCGGTCATTACCATTACCCGCGGCCACAAACGGCGCTCAGGGGAATGGGAAACCACAATACCGCGCTGACCATCGGTCAGCTCGACCAGACTCCCGGTGGGATAGATACCGATCGCCTGGATGAAATTCTCGACCAGGTCCTCCTGGAACTCGATATTGCGCATCTCATAGAGCAGCGTGACCGCTTTTGCCGGTGTCATCGGCTCGGCATGAGACCGGGGCGCTATCAACGATTCGAAAAATTCCGCGATACCGGCAACCTTGGCCAGCAATGGAATCCGATCGCCGCGGACACCCTCCGGAAAGCCGGAACCGTTATGACGTTCCCGATGCCCCTGAACCACACTCAGCACGGCACGGGAGAGCCCGCCGTTTTCAAGCATCCTGACTCCACGGCCAACGTAACTCCGGTAGGTCAGATACTCCTCTGAGCTTAACTGGCCTTCCCGCGCCAGCAACTCGGCAGGCAGCGTGGTCTTGCCCACCTGGGACAGCAGGCAACCCAGGCCCAAATGGTTCAGCAGCCCCTCGTTCAACCCGAGATGGCGTCCACACACCAGGGCCCAGACAGAGGTATTCAATGCATGCCGGTACAGGTAGCTATCGTGGGCACGGGTGCGACTGAGCCACAATAGAGCGTCTGGCTGGCGAACAACGCTACTCACCATTTTGCTGGTGATCGCAGCGATCGGCCGGAGATCGGGCACGCCATCGGCACGAAGTGTCTCGAAAAGCTGATCCAGCGCGCCTTCCATATCGTCAAGCAGGCGCTTTGAGGTTTTCATTTCCTTCTTGAGACTGGTAACGGTTTCATACGTCACTGGCTCGCGAATACTCAGGGGCGGCAACTGGAGTTGCTCCCGCCCACCCCTGCGCTTGCCTTGCAATGTTCCGAAAGCCGGCTTGCTTCCGCCTTTTACCTCTTTGGATTCCCTTGCTTCCGCCACATCGACCAGAACCCATTTGCAGTGGGATACCAGTGCACGAATGTCATCCTGGGACCGGATATGGAAACCCTGAATCGGAAAGGGGGTCTGATGCCATGGCCTGTCCAGATCAGACACGAACATGCCCACTTCCAGATCATGAACTGCGACTTTTTTCTGTTGGACACCCACGGGCCACCTCACACAACAAACTTTTCGATAGCTACCATTCTGACCGAACCGCCGGAAGACACAATTACAATATCGTATCGCCAGGTAACCCAAACGCGACAAAACGTAACGCTAATGTTCAACAGGAAACAAAATGTAGCAACGTGATGGGAGTCACATATCAACGTCAGAAAGTGTCACTCTGCGTCACATACCGATTCATCAAATTCAGGCAATCGGGACCGCATTGAACCCCGCGGCGCCTTCCGGACATAAACCGTGTACGGAACTGATGATGCTCGCAGATAGTCAAGGTTCAGGGCGTCATCACCCTCACCCTCTGCCAAGACGGCAGGGGTACAGGACACCAGCAACTCCAGTTTCCCTTCTATTTCTGCAATACGGGCATCCGGATCCGCCGGATTGATGGACATGCAGCGGGTTGAGCCGCTTGCCGGCTGCCCCGTCTGCGCCACCAGATCCCGGCCCGCTTCGCCACAGGCACGAATACCCTCGCCGCAGGCACTCGCCTCTTCGTCATCGCGGAGGCGCCAGACACGGTCGCTGCACTGGGTTTCCAGCTTCACGGGCGTGGCTTTATCGCCGGCAAACCACCAACCAGGATACTCCGCGCTTTGCCAGGACAGCCGCACGTGTCTTGGCTCACCGGATGAATTCTCAGCCGGAAACATCGCAAAATGTGAGTAATAGCTCGCACAGCCCGATACGGAAACCAGGACAAGGCTTGCAATAATTGGCTTGTAAGCTCTGGAAAAGACTGAAAAGATCATCTGGCTGTTGCATCCCTGACAGCGGTTGGTTGAACACTGCCATTATCCACGGCAGGGGCATTCAATCCGTCTATCAGTCACCATTTTGATCAAACTGGAGGCCGTACCCGTCGTTGGTTTTGCGCACGACCACCATTTCAAGTATCGGTGCTGGAACAGGTAGCCCCTGCACCTGCACGGTAACTGTGTCGCCGAGGTTTGGCGCAAATGGCTCAGTGTCCACAACGATGAAAACACCGCCGTCGGAGATATCGCGGGTCGAGAATATGAACTCGCCCAGCTCCTCGTGAACCACCTTTACTTTCGCACTCATTGCCGTGCGTATGTGCTCTCTTCGATCGTTCCCATCCATTTGAGGATTCCACTACTTTTTGCATAGTTTTTATAGTCTTCCGAAGCATAACACCATTTTCAGAAAAATATGCCAACGGAGAGATTGACTCTGGAGTCAATGGAAATGAGAATGGTTGGCGTTTTTAAAAACTTGCCGATCCTGGCAAAGGCAAATTAATACCGGAAACACCCGAAAGGATGGGAATATGCGAATGAAACTGGCTGCTACCGCAGCAATCGCCCTCTCTGCCATGCCCATGGCCGCCTCCGCAGATGGCGAGGTCAATATCTACTCATACCGTCAGGCATATCTGCTCGAACCCCTGCTGAACGCTTTTGAACAGGAAACCGGCATCCAGAGCAACGTGGTCTTTGCCAAACAGGGTCTGGCCGAGCGACTGGAGCGCGAGGGTCGCAACAGCCCGGCAGATTTGGTAATGACCGTTGATATTTCCCGCCTCAACGAGCTGGTAGAACGTGATCTCGTTCAGAACGTCGACAACGAGACTCTGGAAGAGAACATTCCGGAAAACCTGCGCCATCCCGAGGGCAAGTGGTTTGCCCTGACCACCCGCGGGCGCCTGATTTTCGTGTCCAAGGACCGCGTGGAAGAAGGTGAGATCACCACCTACGAGCAACTGGCAGACGACAAGTGGAACAACCGTATCTGCACTCGCAGCGGCAAGCACCCATACAACATCGCCCTGTTCTCCTCCATGATCGCACACCATGGTGAAGCCGAAACCGAGAAGTGGCTGGAAGGCCTGAAAGACAATCTGGCCCGCAAACCCCAGGGTGGCGACCGCGACCAGATCAAGGCTATTGCCGAGGGCGTATGCGACGTCTCCATTGGCAACAGCTACTACTATGGCAACATGCTGCAGGATGAGAACCAGCGGCCAATTGCCGAGCAGGTACGGCTTGTATTTCCGAACGCCGAAGGCCGGGGCACTCACGTGAATATCAGTGGTATTTCACTGACCAAGAGCGCGCCGAACCGAGAGAATGCCATCAAACTGATGGAATTCCTGTCTTCACCGAAAGCCCAGCGTATCTACGCCGAGGCAAACACGGAATACCCGGCAAACCCGGAAGTCAAGCCTTCCGGACTGGTTGCCGAGTGGGGTGAGATCAATCCCGACAACCTGTCACTGCAGGAGATTGCAGATAACCGCAACGCCGCAGTCAAACTGGTTGACCGCGTCGATTACGACGGCGAGTAATCGCCAACAGTGAGGGTGGTTTGACCACCCTCACATGCCCTTTGGCGGGCGCTTCCCTCTTCCGGTATGACACCAGTCGTTGCAGGCATCAGGTCAGGTGACTACAATCTGCAGCCTTCAATTGGACAGACTCCACATCCAGGCGCAGGGACACTATGAGCGAGGCCGCAACCAGCGTTAATCCAGGGCTATCCCAGCCCCTGCTGGCTAAGCGTACCTCTCCAAAATGGATGATCAGCGCACTACTGACCACCGCCATCGTCGCCCTTCCGGTTCTCTCCGTTATTTTTCTGGCGTTTTTTCCCGAAGAGAACATCTGGCCACACCTGATCGAAACCACCCTTCCCCGGTACCTGACAACCACGCTCAAACTGATGATTGGGGTGGGCGCCCTTACCCTGGTTATAGGCCTGGCGTCGGCCTGGGCGGTCACCATGTGCGAGTTCCCGGGCCGCAAATTCTTTGAGTGGGCGATGCTGCTACCATTTGCAGTGCCCGCCTACGTTATTGCCTATGTGTACACAAGTCTCCTGGACTACGCTGGCCCCGTTCAGGGTGCCTTGAGAGACCTGTTCGGCTGGAGCAGTGCCGCAGACTACTGGTTCCCGGAAATTCGCAGCCTCGAAGGCGCCACGCTGATGATCGGGCTGGTGTTGTATCCCTACGTTTACCTTCTGGCCCGCGCCGCCTTTCTGGAACAGTCCCCGTCTCTGTTCGCGGTCAGCCGCAGTCTCGGCCACTCCGCGCTGAGCACGTTCTTCAGGGTGGTTCTGCCCATCGCCCGGCCGGCGGTAGCCGTCGGCCTTTCCCTGGTGCTGATGGAAACCCTGAACGATTTTGGCACCGTGGACTTCTTTGCCGTCCAGACCCTGACCGCTGGCCTGTTTGATACCTGGATGAATCTGGGCAACCTCGGTGGGGCCGCTCAAATAGCCACCACAATGCTGATCTTCGTGGTGATCCTGGTTACCCTGGAACGGTATTCCCGAAGACGCCAGCAACAGTTCGCAGCGCGGGACAACCGTGAGCCGATCCAGCGCTTCACCATGTCCTTCCCGCGCCAGATGATTTGCGTAGCGGTTTGCGCTTTGCCGGTTCTGTTCGGTTTCGTGATTCCCGGTGCAACCCTCGGGCTCTATGCGTGGGAATACTTCGGTGAAAGCTGGAACCCGGATTTTGTCCGAAACACCTTCAACAGCCTTTTCCTCTCTGGCACGGCAGCCCTCACTACTCTGCTGATTGGTGTTACGCTCGCCTACAGCCGCCGACTGCACAACACTCGCAAAATGCAGGTACTGATGCGCCTTTCCAGCCTGGGCTATGCCATGCCCGGCGCCGTGCTGGCTGTGGGTGTGATTGTGCCCCTGGCAGGTTTTGACAACTGGCTGGATAGCCTGATGCGGGACGTATTCGGAATCAGCACGGGCCTATTACTGAGTGGCTCGGCCTTCGCCCTGGTGTTTGCCTACACCGTGCGATTCCTTGCCGTTTCGGCCGGTAGCGTGGAGAGTGCGTTGCAGAAGATTACCCCGAGCATGGACATGGCGTCCCGCTCTCTGGGCCACACCCCGGGCAACACCCTGGTCAGGGTTCACTTGCCAATGTTGCGAGGCACATTGGTAACAGCGGCCCTGGTGGTTTTCGTCGATTGCATGAAGGAATTGCCGGCCACCCTGATACTCAGGCCGTTCAACTTCGAGACACTGGCGACCTACGTGTACCAGTTCGCCTCTGACGAGCGCCTGTACCACAGCGCCCTGCCCGCCCTGATTATTGTTCTGGCTGGCATCATTCCGATTATTCTGATGAGCCGCTCAATCTCCAACAGCCGGTCAATTGCCTGACCAGCTCAGAACGTTACCCGGGATTTCACATCCTGAACCACGAACCGCCCCTGGAAAACCGCCACAGGATCCCCCTCAGGCATTGTGTTTGGTTCGCCGCAAAAAACCTCTGCCGTCAGATCCAGCCGTCCCTTGCCATGCCGGGCCAGACTCTTGCGAAAACGTTCCGGTACCTCCTCACCGGGCAGGCGGCAGATCACATAGAAATCGGAAGACACGGGCTCGAGGTAGTCGATATTCCCGCTCTGCACCACCACATTGCCCTTTAAGCCAAGATCCCATAGTGCCAATTCAGTCAGGCCCCAGGCCGCAGTAACCGCCGCAGAGTACACGCTGCCTCCGAACCCCGTACCCTGGTGGTTCTTGTTGGGTTCCAGCGGCGCACTGAGCAGCAGCGAATGGCCATCCCAGGAATGCAATTGAATCCCCAACGCCCGGGAAAGGGGAATTTCGTCCTGGATACGCTTCTGGAAAAGGGACAACTGGCTCATAACATCCTCCTGATATTCATCCAGTTTAGGCCCGCTTTCTCCTTTTCCCTATGCGACTTACGTCGGTTTTCTTCCGGCAAAAAAAGCCCGGCAGAGCCGGGCTATAACATCTTCATTTCGAATCGGGCGTTTTACTGCCAGATAACCGGCTGACGCTGTGCATACCAGTTGTCCACTTGCTCCTGATACGCATCCTCAACCACGTTGCGCTTGAGCTTCATGGTCGGCGTGAGGAAGCTGTTCTCGATCGACCACTCGTCGCTCATTACGGTGATGAACGCCAACTGTTCGTGCGGATCCACGGTCTTGTTCACATCAGCAATCAGCTTCTTGAAGCTTTCTTCGATTTCCTTACGGAAGGCTTCATCCGCCATTTTCGGCCGGGACTCCTCGGCCAGCATCACCAGCGCGTGGGGCTGGGTCTGATTGGCACCGGAGACACACACCATCTCGATGGCATCGTGGGACATCAGACGGTTCTCAATGGGTGCAGGCGCAATATACTTGCCCTTGCTGGTCTTGAAGATTTCCTTGATGCGACCGGTGATCTTGAGCCGGCCCATCTCATCAATTTCACCCTTGTCGCCAGTCTTCAGGAAGCCATCCTCGGTGAAGGTCTCCCGGGTTTTCTCTTCGTCCTTGTAGTAGCCCATCATGGTGGCCGGGCTCTTGATCTGAATCTCTCCCTCCGGGCTGATGCGGGTTTCAACCCCCGGCGCGGACTCACCAACGTAACCGGTTCTTGAGCGCCCTGGCTTGCTCATGTGGGAGTAGGCAAAGTTTTCAGACATGCCATAGCCCTCAAGCAACTCGAGGCCGAGGTTGCGGTACCAGTCCAGAACGTCGCTCGCGAGGGGGGCTGAGCCACTGCCTGCCAGCTTGACCTTGTCCAGACCAAGGCCCTTCAGGATTTTCTTCTTGATCAGTTTGTTGACCACCGGAATCTTCAGCAGCCGGTCCAGCTTCTTCTTCGGCAGCTTCTGGAGCACACCGTGCTGGAATTTCACCCACAGGCGCGGTACCGAGAGGAACAGCGTTGGCTGCGCACGCTGCAAATCCTGCACGAAGGTGTCCAGAGATTCTGCAAAATACAGGTGGAAACCCGCATAGAGCGAGGCCAGCTCAACAAAGGTACGCTCGAACACGTGAGCCAGCGGGAGGTACGACAACATGCGCTCCTCGGAGCTCACACCGAGTACCTCCATGCCGCCCTCTGCCGCATAGGCCATGTTGTAAAAGCTGAGCATGACGCCCTTGGGTTTACCGGTGCTGCCTGAGGTGTAAACGATGGTGGCCAGTTCGTCGGCATCACGCTTAACATTTTCTTCCAGAGGCGGATACTTGGCGACGATATCGTCCCAGGTTTCGAAATCATTGGGAGGGCTCAGCGGGAAGGAGATGCAACGCACGGATTCCGGCACGCCCGGTTTCATCATGTCCCAGTCGTCCAGCTTGCCGACAAACACCACCTCGCACTCGGCGTGGTTCAGGATGTAGTTAACGGTGTCGGCATTCAGGGTGGGATACAGCGGAACGGAAATGTGACCGGCCATCCAGATGGCCCAGTCGGTCATGATCCAGTGGGCGCAGTTCTTGGAGATCAGGCCGATGCGGCTCTTTTCGGGGAGATTCAGCGATTTGAGGTAAGACGCCATGCGCCGCGCCTCATCCACCGCCCGACCCCAGGTGTAGTCGACGGTTTTGCCGTCGCCAATGGGCTGGGTCATGTATACGGAGTTCGCCTTGGCCTTCTCCCAGTGATCAACCATATCCAGGGGAAGCTTGTTTGTTGTGTCCATGGACCTTCCTTGCAGTTCGTTATTCGAGTTATAGATGATTTATTATTAGACTTTCGTAGGGTATTTCAACATAGTATGAGCGGTCAAAACGTGACACAAGCAAAATAATTTCCAACTGCATCTATTGCAACCAAAACGCCGCCACCGGCAACATCCCCTACCCCTTGAACCCCTTGCCTGTGGTAAACTTCCGCCCCTTCAGATTCGCAACATATCAGTTAACCTACCCGGAGATGGGCATATGGCCAAGACAACCCTGCGCACCCTGTTCGGTGCCACCCTGCTGGCGCTGGCAACACTTGTTCAGGCACAGGAACCCCGCGTTGTAGCCATCACACAGATTGTGGAACACCCGGCACTGGACGCCGTCTACCAGGGCATAAAAGATGAACTCGCCGAGCGCGGCTTCAAAGAGGGCGACAACCTCGAAGTGATGCACGAAAGTGCCCAGGGCAACTCTGCCATTGCTTCCCAGATTGCTCGCAAATTCGTTGGTGAGAGTCCCGACGTGATCGTGGCGATTGCAACGCCTTCCGCGCAAACCGTTGCCGCTGCGGCCCGCAATACACCGGTGATTTTCTCCGCTGTGACCGACCCGCTTGGCGCCAAGCTGGTAAGTAATCTGGAGGCGCCTGGCGCCAACATTACCGGCGTAAGCGACATGCTGCCCATCGACAAACACCTGGACATGCTGCAGCGCGTAATGCCCGATGCCAAACGCATTGGCACGGTGTACAACCCGGGCGAAGCCAATGCCGTCTCCCTGGTGGAACTGCTCGAAGAGCGCCTCGCGGCGCGTGGCCTTGAACTGGTAAAAGGTGCTGCCACCAAAACTTCCGAGGTTCTGGGCGCGGCCCGCTCCCTGGTGGGTAAAGCAGACGCCATCTACCTGACCACAGACAATACCGTGATCAGTGCTGCCGAAGCCGTCATCTCTGTTGGTGAGCGCGCCAGCATTCCGGTATTCGCGGCAGACACCGCTACCGTTGAGCGCGGTGCCGTTGCAGCACTCGGGTTTGATTACTACGACCATGGCCGCCAGACCGGCGTGATGGTTGCCCGGGTATTGAATGGCGAGAAACCCGGCGAAATGGCGGTTGAAACCATGGAGAAGCTGGACCTGTTCGTGAACCCGGCCGCCGCAGAGCGCATGGGCATCACCCTGTCAGATGATGTAATCGCAGACGCGAAGAAAGTGATCGACAGCGCCAAGTAATCCCCCTGAACCCAACGGGCGGCCCTCACGAGGGGCTGCCCGTTTTATCATTGGTGATACCCGACCATGCTGAGTAACATCGCTCTTTATGGTGCCATTGAGACCGGACTGATCTACGGCCTGGTCGCCTTCGGCATCTACCTCTCCTTCCGGGTGCTGGATTTCCCGGATCTCACTGTAGATGGCAGCTTTCCCCTCGGTGCTGCCGTTGCCGCCGTACTGATCATTGAAGGCTGGAACCCGTGGTTAGCCACAGGCTGTGCCGTCATGGCCGGCATGGCCGCAGGCGCGGTAACAGCACTGCTGAATGTGAAACTCAACATTCTTAATCTGCTTGCCTCGATCCTGACCATGATTGCGCTCTATTCAGTCAACCTGCGCATCATGGGCCGCCCGAACGTGGCCCTGCTGACCGAAGAAACCGTGCTGACGCCCTGGTACGACCTGGATCTGGCCTACCATCAGGTACCGGTGCTTCTGTTCGTTATTGTGGTCTTTGTTGCCCTTATCCTGCTGTGGCGTTTCATGAAATCCGAAACCGGTCTGGCCATGCGAGCCACTGGCGCCAACGCCAGAATGGCCCGGGCACAGGGCATCGCCACCGGCGCCATGATTGTTCTCGGCGTTGCCGTTTCCAACGGCCTTGTCGGACTTGCCGGTGCGCTCTTTGCCCAGAGCCAGGGTGCAGCCGATGTCACCATGGGCGTAGGGGTGATCGTCATTGGCCTTGCCTCCCTGATTGGCGGTGAAGCCGTGGTGACTCCCTCGACCGTGGTACGCGCGCTCATCGCGTGCGTGGTGGGCGCAATCATCTACCGACTGGCCATTGCCTTCGCTCTGAATGCGGATTTCCTGGGACTGCAGGCCCAGGATCTGAACCTGATTACCGCGGTTCTGGTTACCCTGGCCATCGTTTTGCCCGGCGTACGTTCATCCATTGCCGGCAAACTTTCCCGTAGCAAGGCCTAAGGAGGCGACATGATCAGTGCAACCGATCTCCGGCTTACCTTTGGCAGGGGCACACCGCTGGAAAACCCGGCCCTTCGGGGTATGAGCCTGACCGTTAACCAGGGTGAGTTCGTCACCGTGATAGGCAGCAACGGCGCCGGCAAATCCACCTTTCTGAATGCCCTCGCCGGCGAAGTGCTGGTAGACAGCGGCCAGATCATCGTGGACAACCTGGACGTCACCAAACTGCCGACCCACAAACGGGCCGGCCGTGTTGCCCGGGTATTCCAGGACCCACTGGCCGGTACCTGCGAGGGCCTCAGCATCGAGGAAAACCTCGCCCTGGCCATCAAACGTGGCCAACGCCGCGGCCTCACCAGCGCCGTGAAGAAGCAGTACATGGAAAAATTCAGGGACAGCCTTTCGTCCCTGAATCTGGGCCTGGAAAAACGTCTTGGCGACAAGATGGGCCTGCTCTCCGGGGGTCAGCGCCAGGCCGTGAGCCTGCTGATGGCGAGCCTAACGCCCTCGAGCATCCTGCTGCTGGACGAACACACGGCCGCGCTGGACCCGAAAACCGCTGCATTCGTGCTGGAACTCACCACCAAGATCATCGAAGAGCAGAAGCTCACGGCACTGATGGTAACCCACAGCATGAAGCAGGCACTGGAAGTCGGCAGCCGCACGGTAATGCTGCACCAGGGCCAGGTGGTATTCGATATCGCAGGCAAAGATCGGGAAGGTCTGGAAGTGAAGGATCTGCTCGGGCTGTTTGAAAAGCAGCGTGGGCTGGAAGTGGACGACGACAGCCTGTTGCTGGGCTGATAAAAAAACGGGGCCAGACTGGCCCCCGTTTCCCCTCCGGGCCCGCTTGTTTTTGTCACTTTTCGACCGGAATCGCACAATTCGCTATTGACACCACATCCTCACAAAACCACAACATGTAGTGGTTTTGAACCTTTAGCCCCAAACCGCTGTTTTAGAAAAAATTTCCCGGATTCAAGTCGGTTTTGATTGATTTTCTTTGCCCCGAAGCGTCTATCAATAGTTGCGTTCTTATTCACAGAACACTATATCCTGTTATACTCGTTTCAGATTCAGCCCATATATAGTGGTTAAAAAGAAAACAGGCCCAAGGCCAATCAGACGATTCTCAAGGGGTATGGCGCCGCCGGTATAAGGACTGGCGCCATCAAAAGAAGACATACCGGAAGACAGAGGGTGGAAATGAACGCTAAGGCACAGGCAGTGGTAACGACAATCCCGATGCAGGAAGCCTCGATCGACATCTGGCACAGTAAATATCAGCTGAAGACCAAGACCGGCGAGCCCGTAGACAAGGACATCAACGCAACCTACGAACGTGTTGCCAAAGCCCTTGCCGAGGTGGAAAACAAATCCGTACGCACCCAGCACATGAAGAACTTCATCTGGGCCCTGCAGAACGGCGCCATTCCCGCCGGCCGGATTACCTCCAACGCCGGTGCCGAAGCACACAAGCCGGCAACCTCCACCATTAACTGCACCGTTTCCGGCACCGTTCAGGACTCCATGAACGACATCCTGGAAAAGAACCACGAAGCCGGCCTTACCCTCAAGGCAGGTTGTGGTATCGGTTATGAATTCTCCACCCTGCGCCCGAAAGGCGCGTATGTGGCCGGCGCCGGGGCAACCACCTCCGGCCCGCTGTCGTTCATGGATATCTTCGATCGCATGTGCTTTACCGTGTCCTCTGCCGGTGGCCGCCGTGGCGCCCAGATGGCCACCTTCGATGTGCACCATCCGGACGTGATCGATTTCATCCAGGCCAAGCGTGAAGACGGTCGCCTGCGCCAGTTCAACCTTTCGCTGCTGATCACCGAAGACTTCATCGAAGCCGTACGCAACGGCGACGACTGGCACCTCTCCTTCCCTGTTACCCAGAAGGAAGTGGAAGACGAAAAGCTGGACCTGAGCGACGAGAGCCAGTTCGTATACCGTGATTTCCCCGAACAGAAAGGCTACGTGGTGAACGGGGAAGGCAAGGTTGCCTGCCGCATCTACCGCACCCTGAAAGCCCAGTTCATCTGGGACACCATCATGACCAGCACCTACGACTACGCCGAGCCGGGATTCATCCTGATCGACAAGGTCAACCAGATGAACAACAACTGGTTCTGCGAAGACATCCGCGCCACCAACCCCTGCGGTGAGCAGCCCCTGCCCCCGTACGGCAGTTGCCTGCTGGGCTCGGTGAACCTGACCATGTTCGTGGACTACCCGTTCACCGACAAGGCCAGCTTCAACTACGAGAAGTACCGCAAGGTGGTGGGCATCTTCACCCGCATGCTGGACAACGTGGTAGAGATCAACGGCCTGCCGCTGGCCGAGCAGCGCCACGAAATCACCTACAAGCGCCGCCACGGCATGGGCATCCTGGGCCTGGGTTCCACCCTCGCCATGCTGCGCATGCCCTACGGTTCTGCAGAATCCGTACAGTTCACCGAAGAAGTCGTGCGTGAAATGGCCGTGGAAGGCTGGCGCCAGTCCCTCGCCCTGGCCGAAGAAAAAGGCGTTGCGCCAATCATGGACGACGAGTTCGAAATTACCCCGAAAATGCTCACCAAGTGCCCGCAGCTGTCTGAAGACGGCTACAAACTGGGCGACAAGGTGAAAGGCCGCATCCTGCACGCCAAGTACAGCAAGTACATGCAGCAGATTGCCAACGTGGAACCGAAGCTGGTGGAAGAACTGGCCGACAAAGGTGGCCGCTTTACCCACCACACCTCCATCGCGCCGACCGGCACCATCAGCCTGTCACTGGCCAACAACGCCAGTAACGGCATCGAGCCGAGCTTCTCGCATCACTACGCGCGTAACATCATCCGCGAAGGCCGGAAGACCAAAGAGAAAGTCGACGTATTCTCCTTCGAGCTGCTCGCATATCGTCATATGGTGAACCCGGGCGCCATGCCGTTCTCCGATGACGAGGACAAGAAGCTGCCGGCCTACTTCACCACCTCCGACGATGTAACACCGTCGCAGCACGTGGACATCCAGGCCGCCGCCCAGAAGTGGGTAGATTCCTCGATTTCCAAGACCGCGAACGTTCCGACAGACTTCGCCTACCAGGACTTCAAGGACATTTACCTCTACGCCTACGATAAGGGCCTGAAGGGTTGCACCACTTTCCGCTTCAACCCGGAAGCCTTCCAGGGCGTACTGGTTAAGGAAAAAGACCTCGAGAACACAATGTACGAGTTCACCCTGGACGATGGCAGCAAGGTCACCCTCAAGGGCAACGAGCAGGTAGAGTACGACGGCGAAATCCACAACGCCGCCAACCTGTTTGACGCGCTTAAAGAAGGCACCTACGGCAAGTACTGATCCGGGAACCGACACAGGAAAACGAACATGACAGTTAAAATCAGCAACAAAATCGTCGGCTACCGCGTAAAGAAGGTCGACCCCGAAGCTACCGAACACCAGGCACCGGTGCACGCAGAAACCAAGCCCGTTCAGATGAACGAATACATCGAACGGCCGGACTTCCTGCTGGGCACCACCTACAAGATCAAGCCGCCGGTGGCTGAGCACGCGATGTACATCACCATCAACGACATCCTGCTCAACGAAGGCACCGACCACGAAAGCCGGCAGCCGTACGAAGTGTTCATCAACTCCAAGTCGATGGAACACTTCCAGTGGGTCATCGCCCTCACCCGCGTTATCTCTGCGGTATTCCGCAAGGGTGGCGACGTAACCTTCCTGGTGGAAGAGCTGCGTAGCGTGTACGACCCCAACGGCGGCTACTTCAAGAAAGGCGGCGTGTTCATGCCGTCCCTGGTCGCTGAAATCGGCGCCGTGATTGAGAAGCACCTGAAGGCCATCGGCCTGCTGGAAAGCGAGGAAATGAGCGAAACCACCAAGCGCATCCTCGCTGAAAAGCGCGCCGAGTTCGAAGCCAGCCACAGCACGGCCACGAACGACGAAAAAGCCGACGACTACCCACCCAACGCCACCATGTGCGGCAAGTGCAGCACCAAGGCGGTGATTGTGATGGACGGCTGTGCGACTTGCCTCTCCTGCGGCGATAGCAAGTGCGGTTGAGGTGATTGACTGCAATGAGTGACGGAAGGCCTGGAGTGAAAGCTTCGGGCCTTTTTATTTGGTGGGCTGGAAAAGTGATCGGTTTGATCGAAAAGTCGGTGATACCAGGAAACCGGTCGTGGTGATCGTTTTTATCGAAGCTCTGAGAAAGGTTTGGACTTCAGGGCATTGAATCTGAAGCACTTTTGGTTAGAGTCGGAAGTGGTCAGAGCGGATATTTGGTCGGGGAATATGATCATCGCGACCACTATACAAATGTTAGGCAATCGTCATGATGAAATGGATCCCTGTTCTTTTGCTCTCTACTCCTGCCATTGCAGTAGCAGAGACTGAGCTGGAGTTTCACCTGTGCTCACCCTATGTGCAGAAATCAGCAGTAGGGGAACAGACAGATCTTGGTGGCTGGCCTGTTTTCGTCAAGTTGACAGAAATTGGTGCCGCGAGTTTTGAGACGTTCACGGCAGCAAACAGCGGTAGAATGAGTCGCATTGTTGTCGATGGTCGCGAGTTTTTGAGGGCGACAATGTGGGCGCCAATTTCTGGTGGAAGCTTAAAGGGGACATTCAGTTCCCAGGAAGTTGCAACGGCATGGCAGCGAGCTCTGGCCGACAAATTACCAGCATCTCCATGCGGTGCGAGGAACTGAAAAATGCCTAACCAAGTGTGCCAGTTCGTTCCGGGCC
The DNA here is from genome assembly GCF_045057155.1 of Marinobacter flavimaris. NCBI lineage: Bacteria > Pseudomonadati > Pseudomonadota > Gammaproteobacteria > Pseudomonadales > Marinobacteraceae > Marinobacter > Marinobacter flavimaris. Next base: position 1,011,436 of record NZ_CP171359.1, on the reverse strand, counting down.
TGGCGGCCCTCCACCGGACAGCCTTGTCGCCGCTTCGCTCTGCCAAGGCTGCCGCTGAACAACGGCGTTATATGTTTTGACACCTGATACGTTGCAGGGTACATTCAAGGAATGATTCGAAGCTTCAAACACAAGGGCTTGGCAAAATTCTTCAAGTCCGGCAGCACTGCAGGGATTCAGGCCGCTCATGAAAAGAGGCTTCGGCTCATTCTCGGTAGATTGAATTCAGCATCGAATGCCAAAGATATGGACTTACCCGGTCTTCGCTTGCACGAGCTCTCTGGCAATCGTGCCGGAATCTGGTCAGTGACCGTCAGCGGTAACTGGCGAGTGACCTTTCGATTCGAAGACGGAGATGCCGAGATTGTGAACTACGAAGATTATCACTGAGGTACCGCCAATGTTAATGCACAACCCTCCACACCCGGGTGAAGTGCTGCGAGAGCTTTGTCTTGAGCCCCTTGGCCTTTCTGTCACAGCAGCAGCAGAGGCATTGGGCGTTAGCCGCAAAACGCTGAGTGCCGTGTTGAATGGCAAGGCCGGCATCAGTCCAGAAATGGCGATCCGGCTCTCTATCGCTTTCGATACCTCGGCAGAAAGCTGGCTAAATCAGCAGTCCCAATATGAACTTTGGCATGCTGAACAACACCGCAAAGAGCTCAACGTGAAGAAGCTTGTTGCAGCCTGAAGCAGCACATAACCAGGCCATGCACCGGATGCCAAAACCTCCGCTTCGCTGCGGTTCTGTCACCGGTGATGTCGGGCGTTATGTGGTGCCAACCATGCTAAAATTGCCGGTTTTGAACAATGTTTAATCACGGATAGCCAGGACGCTACTTATCACAGAAAGGAACTCTCACCATGAGCAATCTGATTGCCGCCTGCGTCGGCGATATGCACGTTTGCCCGATCAAAGGGCACGGCTCTTCCCCCATCATGCCAAACGGCTCCAGCATCCTTGTTGAAGGTAAACCTATCGCTCGCGTTGGTGATGTCACCGGCTGTGGTGCGGTTATTACTCAAGGCTACCCGTTGGCGTTAGCCGATGGTATGCCGGTGGCATACCTTGGCAGCCCCACCAGTCATGGTGGTTCCATTGTCAGCGGTAATCCACGAGTGATTTTGGGTGTCGCCACGAATACGGCACCGGTTGTGGACTTCGCCATGGCTGGTGCGCTGGATGACAAAGGCCAGCTTACCCCTGCCGCCAAAGAGTTGCTGGACAAAGATCCGCAGGAGTTTGTGCGCAAAGCTGCGCAGAAAGGCGCGTTGATTGACGAAGGTGTTTCTGACGAATCGCCAGAGGATTCGCCCGAAGAAGAGAACCGTCCTAAGGTCCGGGTGGAGGCTGGCATCTTTTTCGATGGCACCGGCAACAACCGCGATAACACACAGACGTACCAGCGACAGATGGACGATTGTCTTACGGCCAATGCGGCTGGGGCCATCTCCGAGGACGAGTGCAGTGCCGAACTGTCGCAGGTGATGGAAGGCAGTTACCTCAGTGCGGAAACCAATGTCTCCAAGCTGGAGCGAATGTATCAGCAGGGTCAATTCCAGAGTGAGGAATGGAAGGAAGCTCACCGCATCTCGACCTACGTTTCCGGTGTTGGCACCAAGTCCGGCGAATCGGATGATGGTCCCAGCATGGGGCTTGGACTTGGTGAGCAAGGCATACTCAAGAAAATTGACCAAGGCAGCGAGGCGCTGGCGGCTGATATCATCCGTTTTGTGAGTGACCCCATCGACGAACTCGTGCTTGACGTTTTCGGCTTCAGCCGTGGCGCGGCTACGGCCCGCCATTTCATCAGCCGGGAAGTTCAGGATGAAGGCGGTGCGCTGGCCGCCGCGTTTAAACAGCAGGGCATACCCTGGGCGAAGAAGATCACCGTTCGCTTTGTAGGTCTTTTCGATACCGTTGCGGGGATTGCCGATCTCGGCAATTTGGACTTCTCTGCACACGATGCAGAAACCGGACGCATCAACGTCAACCTGCGGCCGGAGGATGCTGAACGGGTGGTTCAGTTTGCCGCGCGGGATGAGCGCCGGCACAACTTCTCACTGAACAGCCTGCGAGGTGAATCCGGCGATTTGCCGGAGCACTTCAGCGAATGGGTGCTTCCGGGTGTTCACTCTGATATTGGCGGCGGTTACCCGGATCGCTTTCGAGAACGGGTTGAAGTTCGTCCGCCCTTGGTTGTCAAAGGAAAGGATCGCCGCAATCCCGAAGCCAGTTTTGAATTCTCCCGCATGTTGCAGGAACGTGCGCTGATCAAACACGAGGGTTGGATCGGGCCACTGAACCCACTCGCCACACTTGAAATTGAACAGGAACGCCCACCCGGTTTGCGTGGTGGCGACATTACGCTTCGCCTTTGGCTGGACCGCGAGGTTCTTAGTGAGTACTCCCGTATTCCGCTGTATCTGATGCACAAATTGGCGGTGGATGCTGGTGTGCCATTCGATCCTATACCTACGGAAAGCCCTCAGCTGGTTTTGCCGCCGGAACTAATGACTATCGCCAGAAATCTCGCGGCCCACGTCTGGCATGGCAGCCCGCTATTGATGACTCCGGAATCTAACGCGCTACTGAAACAGCGATATATTCATCATTCCGATCACTATCTGCAGCTTGGCCCGTTGTACCCTTTCAAGCCCGGCAAGTATGGCCGTCGAACTGTCCATCCGAATAAAGGGCAATGGAGTGAGGGGCAATACCATGAGTGTTAAAACGCTTGCCATTAGCTTCTGTGTTCTGGTGCTACTGGGGTGTTCGGATCAGAGCAAATCGGAAGGACCAGCGTATGGCCCAGACCCTACTTACCGAAGTATCTCCGTTGTCGTACCTCAGCACTACGATGCGTGGGTTGAGACCTTTATCCTGGAATCGGTATCGGGGGAAATCGGTTGGCGGGCACCTATCGGGATAATCACCTGCTGTTGGAAACATCCGTCGGGCAAAAACGCGGAGTGGCAGGCAATGCCGGGGCTTGTGCTCATCAAGTGGTTCTCGTTTGCTGAGCAGCAATCTTACCGGGCGTTGATCCAGCTTGAGAATGCCCGCGAGATTGAGGAGAAAATGAAAGAAATCGCTCCGATTGAACGCTACGGTAAAACCTTTGACATGCCTCTCAACGACCTGACGTTTGGTCTGGCGCCGGGCGGCACGGTGGTTGTCTGGATCATGAACGGCGCGGAAAATGCGATTGAGGTGGGGCGTTACGAGGCCTCAGAAATAGAAACACACCCAGAGCATTACCGTGAAATCACTGAACGCTATAATCGTGACAGTCGAGATTATATTGAGAAGCACGGTATACCGATTGATGGCTGGTAATTGTCCGTCATCGGTTGAGGTTGGGAGTAAGTCACCACATAACCAAGCGCGTCAACGGGACCGCTTTGTTCCGCTGCCGCTCCACAAATCGGGCCGTTACGCCAGCGTTATCTGCATTAGGTGTTCTATGGAGATCAGTTTGGACGAGAAAGTAAAGCGGTGGGTAGAGAAAGAAGGGTACCCATTAGAATTTTCAACTGCCCACAAGTTTAAGAAAAGAAGGTTCTCCGTTGAGCAGAGTTATTTTGCAAAAGATGAAAATGGCAAAGCCCGAGAGGTTGATGTTCTAGCAACTGCCAATGTTCCAATCGGCCGCTCTTTTCTCCGAATTAAGCATGTAGTTGAATGCAAATGGAGTAAAGACAAACCTTGGGTGTTATTTAAAGACGAAAAACGTTTTGCCACTTCCGCTTTGGCAGCTCAGCTTATCTCTTCATCGGCTGGCCAAGCGATAGCTTGGGCCGCCGCTGGCAATGAGGAATTTAAAGAGCTGGGCATGTTTAAGGGGGAGGGATTTTCTTTTTCAGGGCGACAAGCCTTTTCAAAAGGTAATGACCTTTTTTACCAAGCTGTTCAGGGGGTTGTATCCAACTGCCTAAATATTACTAGGTTTTATGACGAGTACGAATTTGCGCCAGAAGATCATATGCTGGCAGTCATCACTCTTCCATTAATTGTGATTGAGGGAGGTCTTCACGAAGCTACATATGCTCCTGAAAGCGACGAATTACAACTGAATAGTATTAATCATGCTCGATTGCGCTGGAAAGGAAATGAAAGGCGGCAATTGAATACGGTAATTGACGTAGTAACATCAGATTACCTTGATACTTTCCTTGATACTTTCCTTGATACCCGTGAAAAAGAGTTAGAGGTTCTCGTTAGTTGCTTCGGAGAAGCCTTACAGCAACTGATTAAGTGTTTCCAAGAAAAAACTGAGAAATATTTAGTAGTTAGAGAAGGTGCTAGGGGTATTTCTGGTAGGCCAAACTTATTACGGAAGCTTAGCAAGCTATCAACACCTAACAAAAAGCTGCAAACGGACGCATCTGACGATGCGCCGTTCAGCTAGGCGTTATACCCAAGGATTAAGCAATGAGTTCGTACGGAACGTTGATCTTCTTCTGTGGGAAGATGGGAGCCGGCAAAAGCACCCTGTCTGGCAAAATCGCTCGTGAGCGGGGAGCCGTGCTTATTTCAGAGGATGAATGGCTGGCCGCTCTGTTCCCCGGCGAGATCAATGATTTCAATGATTACATTCGTTACTCATCTCGGCTCAAGCCAGTGCTGAAATCACACGTCGAGCAAGTGCTCTTGGCTGGCACCTCTGTGGTCCTGGACTTTCCTGGCAACACCCGCAAGCAAAGAGCCTGGTTCAAGGATATCTACTCGCAACACGGCATACCTCATGAGCTGTACTATTTGTCGGTAGACGATGAAGTTTGTTTAAAACAGCTGAAACAGCGACAGAAAGAACAACCTGAACGAGCACAGTTCGACACGGAGGAGGTCTTTAGAATGGTGACGGGTTACTTTGAACCGCCTGAAGAGTCGGAGGCATTCAACCTCCAGATTGTTACGGGCTAGTCCGCATAACGAGTGACTGCTGCAGGATCCAACTGCGTCGGCGCTCCGTTTCTATCCAGACAGACCTGGAAATGCCAGCGTGGCGGCTCTGGTTTGAGCCGCCACGCCATTACCCGCTCCTCTCAATCAATCAGACCCATTTTGGCCATCTGGAATGGGAGGAACTTCCTTTCGTTAACCAAAGTCACAACATCGAGCTCATTAATGAGGCTGGGGTTCAAATACCTGTAAGTCCACCGATAATCGAACCCGTTTTCTGCCGCCTCATAGCGATCCAACAAGATACGGACATGCCCAATGCCGGCCATACGGATCGCCATGTAACAGAGAGCGCAAGGCTCTCCTGAAGCAATCAACGTCGCCCCTTTCAAAGAGACGCTATTTTCATTCCGTGAAGCGTCCCTTATCGCCTGTATTTCTGCGTGTGCGGTACAATCCAGATGGTCGGCAACCTGATTTACCCCCTTGCCGACAACGTCTCCATCTTGATTGACGATCACAGCGGAAAACGGCAAACCACCGGCTTTTACATTGCTAATAGCCAGATCAATGGCGCTTTCGCCACAGGTTGCCAGACGCTCTTCATCAATTCGGTCACGCATCGGTGACCTCATTTCTTGACGATAACGCCGGGGCTGAAAGGCTCAGCTCTGAAGCAAGGCTCTCGGCTCGAGCTTTGGCGTTGGCGACTGACACGCGGTGCCGCTCGTCGCCAAATTCCTGATATTCAGCGGTGACTTCGTAAATGGTGTCCACCCCGAGGTATTTGCTCAACGTTCTGAGGTGCGGCACCAGGTGGCCAGACTCTTCTCTTATTCCGCCTTTTTCAAAGCCAAACTCTCCGCTGGAGGTCACGATGATCAATGTCTTACCGGAGAGCAGAGGCTGCAGCGGGAAGTCCCCTCGTTCGAGATCGAAATCAAACGTTTTGCCGATACGTACGATCTGATCGAACCAGGCTTTTAGCTGAGCCGGCATACCGTAGTTGTACATGGGTGAGGAGATCACAATAACGTCGGCTGCTGAGACCTCAGCGATAAGTGTATCAGAGAGTGCCAGTGTCTCCTGCTGCGCCGGGGTCCTATCTTGCTCCGGGGTAAACACCGCGCCAATCCAATCCTGAGTGATGAAAGCGGGTGGGTTCACGCCAACATCACGATAGATATATTCATCCTCAGGCCGGTTCTGTTTCCAGGTATCAATGAATCGGCGGGCGACATTTTTCGAGATGGAATCGTGATCCGGGTTCGGGTTTGTCGCGGCTCTGACGCTTGAATCAATGTGTAATAGTGTGCTCATATTCATTTCCTTGGCTGATTGATGACAGGAGCTAGTTTGTGGCGCTGGATGGACTTGCACAAACGGAAAAATTACACTTGCAGATGAATTAAACTCATCCAAACGTTCATGAACTCGTGATTGACCTGGAGATTCACATTGCAGGTGTCATTACAGGCGCTGAAAGCCTTTGAGTCGGCTGCCCGCCGGGGTAGTTTCAAGTTGGCGGCAGAAGAACTTTCGCTGACGCCGACAGCCATCTCACACCATATTGGCAACCTGGAAAACCGATTGAATGTGAGCCTGTTTCATCGGCAAGGAAGACGGATATCCTTGACGGGAACGGGTATCCGATTAGCCAAAGCGACCTCGGAAGGGTTTCGGAAAATCGACAGCGCTTTGGAAGAGGTGGTGAAGGCAGGCAATACAGTCAGGGTGACGACGACATCATCCTTGGCAGCGATGGTGCTGATCCCTTCCCAGCACGATTTCGAACAAGCCAACCCCGAGATTTCTGTGGAAATATCGACCGGCGAGTCGGTCGACAGCCAATCCTACATCATTCCCATTCGATTCGGGGATGTCTCAGTTGCTGAGCCTTCTGATGTCATTCGATTTGAGTCATTCAATGTATTTGGTGCCTATGGAATGACGCCTCCCTCCTGGGAAAATGCCCCTTTAACCCTTTTTACCACGGAGTGGAAAAACCAAGCGTTACCGGCCCCTCCCCTCGCCGATTGGTTAGAAAAAAATGGACTGCAGGGGGCAAATATCCAACTCAAAACGTTTGATCAGGAGCTTTTCGGGATCCAACAGGCTATGGCAGGCAACGGGCTGGTGTTCTGCTCTACAACGCTCGTCGAACGGCTGTTGAAGGCCAACGTTCTGCAGCACTTCGACACGCAATCGGTAACATCAGATTTGTGCTATTACGTTCCAGGTAGGGATAGCTTCGAAACGAGGAGTGCGGCCAAATTCCTGAATTGGATCGAAGATATCCTGAACCAGTAATACATACAGTCATTTTCATTTTTCATGGACATCAGCCCAATAAAAACCGGAGAACGCCAATGACCGCCTACGTGATCGGCAACATCACCGTAAAAGACCCCGAGAAATGGGCAGAATACCGCAGCCTTGTTCCGGAAACGCTGGTTCCCTGGGATGGGGAGCTGGTGCTTCGGGGTACACGGGCAAAGGTGCTGAGTGGGCAATACCGGCACACCGATACGGTGGTTATCCGCTTTCCCAATGCGGATTCCGCCACCGATTGGCACAATTCCCCTGCCTATCAGGCATTGGTGCCGTTACGCACCCAGGCAGCGGATGTGGATCTGGTGACTTTCGAGGCCGATTAATAACTACTGCCACCACCAGCACCCTGGCGCCTATACTGGACAGCAAACCAACAGAGAAGCGCCATGGAAAACAATTCAACAAGCCTGAGCATGACCGTCCTGATGACGCCGGACAAAGCCAATTTCTCTGGCAATGTGCACGGCGGCACCCTGCTGAAGTACCTGGATGAAGTCGCCTATGCCTGCGCCAGCCGTTACGCCGGGACGTATGTCGTTACTCTGTCCGTCGACCAGGTGATGTTCCTCCAACCCATCCAAATTGGCGAGCTGGTCACCTTTCTGGCCAGCGTGAACTACACCGGCCGTACCTCCATGGAGATCGGCATCAAGGTGGTTACCGAGAACATCCGCGACAAGTTGGTTCGCCATAGCAACAGCTGCTTTTTTACCATGGTGGCGGTTGATGACAACGGTAAAGCCGTCGCCGTGCCGCAGCTGGTTCCACGTACCGATGATCAGATCCGGCGATTTGCCAACGGTAAGGAGCGCCGCGCCATTCGTGCCGAACTGGAGGAACGCTACAGGGAGCTGCATAAAAAATGAGTCCGGCGCAAATAACTGAAGCAGATCTATTTTTTCGAATTTGAACGTGACTTGGTCGCAGTAGATTTACTCGCTCTCGCAATGATCATTTGCTAACGTGCAAAGCGTCCAGGAGGACGTGATCTCTCAGTAAACAAAAGGAATTGGATCATGGATCACAGTGACCGTGAGTATGTCTCCGCTGCCATCAACTTTTTCTGGGGCGATGGCACGGCCTCACCTGAATCCGTCAATGAACGATCCGCTGAGGTCGTCTATACCGCAGTAACCGAGTCGCAATCGTGCTCAGCTTCCATGGACCTGGTTCCCAGACCGAGCGGCGGCAAGCCAGGAATCTCCTATATCGTGAAACAAGTGGCTGGCATCGGTAAAAACATCGCTTCCGGTAACAGTCAGACTTATTACATTTGCAAGCTGCAAGTCAGCCAGAATTTCCGCTCTGAAATCCACATGGCACTAAAGGGAATTTGAGATGTTCAAGATTGGATTGATCGCTGTTGCTTTAAGTTTGTCCGTTGCTGTTCATGCCGGTAACCGAATCGAGCTTTTGTACTCGGACTTGAGATTCAGCATTCCGGCAGGTTTCGCCGCTGTTGGCGATATTGGCGACAGCCAGAACATGTTGATCTTCCGATACGGCGACGAGCTAGGTAAACGATTCCTGGCATTCGCAGACATGACCCACGATGAAACGTTGGAATACGGCTGCCCAGCGGCCACTTTCTTCGAGGCTGTTTTCTTTGAGACAGCTGCAGCCGATTGTGACCAGACGTTGATCGGGGCCGTGCACGAGAATTTTGTCAGCGGCAGAGATGTCGCCACCTGGACGCAGGATTCCTATTCACTCGCCTACTCCGACCACGGGAACAAAGCCTTCCTCTTTGTGATCGGCAAAGATGCAAAGCTGCTAAAGATTGACTCCGATTTTCTTGATGGCGAATCCCTCAAGCGCATCGCTGAAGACATTTAATTCCAGCAACAAATAAATCAAGGAAGATTATGAGACTATCCCCCCTCCCCCTCGTCGTTCTCTGCCTGTTTATGGGCTTCACCTTCTGGGTGATGGCCGGCGCCGAGCAATCGCTCCTCGCATTCGGCGCCCAGTTGATGTCGAGCCCCGATACCGCACAGGTTGTTATCGATCTCTACATTCTCGCGGTATTGGCTTGCATCTGGATGTACCAGGATGCCAAACGTCGAGGCAAAGGATTGGGTTACCTGGTTCCGTTTTTCGTTCTGACAGCAGTGTTTGTCTCCGCAGGGCCCTTGCTGTATCTGGTTCTTCGAGGTGGGCGCGAGACTGAAGCCGGTAGGCTTTAACCGTTCGCATCAGCCAAATCAGCGTCGGCCATCTTTGAGCACCCGAGCTACAATGCTAACGTTGAGTGGTTTCAGTCAGCCAGACTTCGGAGGGCCCCATGGCAGGCGGATGGTCTCGTGATGGTGCGGTTCAGGAACAGATCGACGCAAGCGTTGAGGATGAAATCCAGCGCGCACGCAGCCAGTTGGCCAAAGGCGAAAGTGCCGAGGAATGTGATGAGTGCGGAGCACCAATTCCAGAGGCCCGGCGCAAGGCCATTCCCGGTGTTCGTTTGTGCATTGACTGCCAGTCGGCCCATGAAAAGGAGCGCAGCCAGTCTGGCGGCATCAATCGCAGAGGCAGCAAGGACAGCCAGCTGCGATAGAGACGGCCCACAAAGTAGCCTGGGCGGCGGTTAAAGAGGAATATCGCAAGGAGGGCGACAGGTGGGTCAAAGGCAAATCCCAAGAATGAATCGCCATAGCACACCCTCCCGGACTAGCGTTTGAATATGGACATTTCAATCGAACCGGGGCGGGCTGATCATCTTGATGGCATTCACGCTCTGGTCCTCGAATGGGGTTACACAGCCAGCAGGCTCCGAACGAAAGCATGGCTCGAGGCAATCGCTAACTCTCCCGACCATCAGCTTTTCGTCGCCCTTTCCGGGGGTTCGGTCGTTGGATGGATAGCAGTGGAAAAGCGCCTGTTCCTCAGCGAGCTGTTTGTCGCGGAAATTACAGGCCTGGTTGTAGGCTCCCGCGCACGGAGGGCTGGTATCGGCCAGCTATTGGTCCAGTCTGCTGAAGACTGGTCCAGCTCTATGGGACTCCCGCGGGTGGTGGTACGCTCTAATGTAACGCGCCTTGAGTCTCATGGCTTTTATCCGGCGGTTGGTTATACGCAATCCAAAACAACGCATGTCTACACCAAAGACCTCAAGCAGCCCGGATCGGAGCCCTGAACGCCCCGGCCTGAAAAACGGCGCTCTCCCAGCAAAGGAAACTGCATGAAAATCTATGGCGATACCCAATCCGGGAACTGCTACAAGGTTCAGCTCGTTTGCCAACTGCTGAACATCGACCACCAGTGGATTGATGTCGACATTCTGGCGGGCGACACAAAATCCGATGATTTTTTGAAAAAGAACCCGAATGGCAAGATTCCTCTGCTGGAGCTGGATAGTGGCGAGACGCTGTCAGAGTCCAACGCCATCATCAACTACCTCGCGTTCGGCTCTGATCTGTACCCGAATGACCGCCTCGCTCAGGCCCGCGTTCTGCAATGGCAGTTCTTCGAACAATACAGCCATGAGCCGTTTATCGCCGTTGCGCGCTTCATCAACAAGTACCTGGGACTGCCGGCAGACAAAGCCGACGAGTATGCCGCCAAGCAAACCGGCGGGCACAAGGCCTTGCAGGTGATGGAGCAACAACTGGCAGAGACGCCATTCCTGGCGGGTGAGAAGGTCACTACTGCAGATATCTCACTCTATGCATACACCCACGTCGCGGATGAGGGTGGTTTTGAGCTGGAAGCCTACCCTGCGATTCGCGCATGGCTGGATCGGGTTGCGGCATTACCGAATTTCAGGCCTATGGTTTAGAAGTGCGCGGTAATTACTCTCCTATCCCCATGTAAATCGTAAAGACTGGTTCACAAAGCGTCATAAATACGGCTTTTTATCGGTACAAAGGAAAATCCCCGTGCCTGAACTGAAAACCATCGGTCTGTTTCTCGTTACCGCGCTGGCTGAAATCGTTGGCTGCTACCTACCCTATCTCTGGCTTCGCGAGGGAAAGAGCATCTGGCTTCTCGTACCCGGGGCCCTGAGCCTGGCGGCATTTGCCTGGTTACTTTCCCTGCATCCTACTGCCGCCGGTCGGGTTTATGCGGCCTACGGCGGTGTGTATATCTTTATGGCCATTCTCTGGCTTTGGGCTATTGATGGTATCCGGCCAACCGTTTGGGATCTGGTGGGATCCGGCGTAGCCCTGCTCGGCATGGCGATCATCATTTTTGCGCCTAGAGGCGCATAAATCTGCATCGCGTACCCGATAATCACCACAGATCTGATTAAGCCGTGACCTCCTCTCGGCGCGCTGACGTACAGTAGTCATATGATCGACGTTCCACTTACCAAAACGAAGACGCTAGCGCCTCCTTACACTATGCAACGCTTTTCATATTGGCTTTTCGCACTGCTGCTCCTGGTGACCCCGCCAAGCCACTCAGAGACGGCCGACTGGCAAACAGAGGTGTCCAGAGAGGCTGCAAACCTTGAGCGACTTCACTCCTTGATTGTTGTCCATGAGGGCCAGGAAGTTCTGGCATTGGATTTGAAAAGTGCCGGGCTCGACACGCCAACCAACATCAAATCTCTTTCAAAGACAGTACTCGCCGCGCTGGTGGGTATCGGCATCGAAAAAGGTGTGTTCGAGGGAACCAATCAACCGGTTATTGAAACGCTCGGTGACCGCGTACCCGCCTCCGCCACCAAGGGCGTGGACCGGATAACTCTGGCGCACCTGCTGTCTTTGCAGGCCGGGTTGCAGCGGACATCTGGCCGTTACTATGGCACCTGGGTGAACAGCGATAACTGGGTTCACCATGTGCTCACCCGGCCGTTCGTGGATGAGCCGGGCGGTCGCATGCTCTACTCCACCGGCAGCAGCCACCTGCTCTCGGCGGCGCTCACTGAAAGCGCCGGGCGCAGCACGCTCGACCTGGCGCGGGAATGGTTGGGCGAGCCACTGAATATAACCATTCCTGCCTGGGACCGGGATCCCCAGGGGATCTATTTTGGTGGCAATAATATGGCTCTTTCGCCAAGGGACCTGGCAAAAATCGGCGAGCTTTATCGCAATGAAGGCCGCCTTGGTGATCGGCGCCTGTTTCCGGAAAACTGGGTGCGGGAGTCCTGGATTGAACGCGGAAGGTCCGCCTACACAGATGATCCCTATGGCTATGGCTGGTTCCAGCAGCCGCTCGCCGGCGAAATGGGGTATTACGGGCGTGGGTACGGAGGCCAGGTACTGTATGTGATGCCCGCTCGCAAACTGACCGTGGTGATGACCTCTGACCCTACCCCTCCCTCGCCGGGTTCAGCCTTTTTGCGCCGCCAGTTCCAGTTAATTGAGGAGCACATAATTCCTGCCGTGGAAAACTGAAGCGGCCGTCACGCATAAGTTTCCTCAACTATACTCACTGGTGGCGAACACCAAGGAGGAAACGAAATGAACAGGATCGCAATTACACTGTTTTCAGCTCTGTTGATCGCGCCAGTAGCAGCGATTGCAGAGAGCATGAAGTCTGAGGCGCCGGCCAACGCTGGCGTGTATTTCGTGCAACCAACTGACGGCGCAACCGTAAACGAAACCTTCAAAGTCGTCTTTGGTCTGCGGAACATGGGCGTAGCACCTGCTGGCGTGGAAAAAGCAGGCACCGGACACCACCACCTGCTGATCGATACCGACGTACCGTCCGATCTGAGCAAATCCCTCCCGGCAACGGATCAAATCAGACACTTTGGTGGCGGGCAAACCGAAACCGAGATCACGCTATCACCGGGTAAACACACGCTGCAGCTTTTGGTCGGTGATCACATGCATGTGCCGCACAACCCGCCAGTGGTTTCCGAGAAGATCACAGTAATGGTGGAGTAACGTTCTACCCTGAACGGAATGGCCAGTGCAGAGTTGCATTTCAGTCAATCCCCTGGGCGTTCGATCATGGTACTGTGAGCGCAAATAATCCGAACGAATCCAGGGGATAGCTGATGCGAAAGAACATTCTGATTACCGGTGCCAGCACCGGTCTCGGGGAAGGCATGGCTCGCGAATGGGCGGCCAAAGGCTGTAATCTGGCGCTCTGTGCGCGCCGGGCAGACAAGCTGGAAGCTCTCCAGCGGGAATTGCAGCAGGCTCATCCGGATATCCGGGTACTCGTCCGAGGCCTTGATGTCTGCGATTACGATCAGGTGTTCGAAGTGTTCCGGGGCTTCCGGGATGAGCTCGGTAGTCTTGATCGGGTGGTGGTTAATGCAGGTATTGGCAGCTCACAGCCCATCGGCCGTGGGCATTTCGCTGCCAACCGCCACACCGCCGAGACCAACTTCATCGCTGCTATTGCCCAGAGTGAGGCAGCCATGGAGATCTTCCGCGAGCAGAACAGCGGTCACCTGGTGTTAATGTCGTCTGTCAGTGGTGTTCGCGGCTTCCGTGGTCCACTGAACGTATACGCTGCCACCAAGGCCGCCGTAGCCTCTTTGGCGGAAGGTCTGCAGCTCGATACCAAGGGTAAGCCGATCAACGTCAGCAACATTATGCCCGGCTACATTCTCACGGATATTAACCGGGACACTAAAAGCGCGCCCTTCCGTGTGGATCTGGAAACCGGTGTAAAGGCCCTGGTGAAAGCCATCGAATCGGAGAAGCGCCGGGCCTACGTGCCCTGGTGGCCATGGACGCCGCTAAGCTATGTATTAAAAGCCCTGCCTTTTGAAGTCTTCTCCAGAGCCATGTGATCAATCGACAAGGTGAATGGACATGTCCGCTTTCAATCCTGCTTATGTCCTTGTGCTACTCGCTTTAAGCTGCCCGAACGCGTGGGGGAGCACCCACGGCTCTGCCCCGCTGAGCGCAGAGGAATCGGACCCTCAAGCACTACAGTGGATGACCGGTTTCCCGCCGCCCGACGACAAGCTGATCGCCCACCCCCAAAGCAATTACTTCAGCTTCCCTAAACTCCGCTGGACTGTCTGTCATATCCGGGAACTGCTGCCGACCACTAGGATCAGCCGCGGCATCGGTGCACCCGATCCACTGCCGTACGCACTGGATAATGGGATCAACGACATTTCGTTCATGCCGATGGGTAGCGACACCCAAATGAACTGGCGCGAGTCTTTGGCTGCGAACTACACCGACGGGTTGCTGATTCTTCACAAAGGCAAGATCGTATACGAATATTACAACGGCTGCCTGAGCGAGACCGGCAAACACGCTGCTATGTCGATGACCAAGTCCCTGACCGGCCTACTGGCTGAAGTTCTGGTGGCCGAAGGCAAACTGGACGATGAAGCAACTGTGGACAGCCTTGTGCCTGAGCTGAAAAACAGTGCTTTTGGTAGTGCCACCGTGCGGCAAGTTATGGATATGACCACCGCGCTGGATTACAGCGAAGACTACGCCGATCCTGAGGCTGACATCTGGCAATACTCTGCGGCAGCCAGCCCCTTGCCAAAGCCTTCTGATTACAGTGGACCGGAGGGTTATTTCGAGTACCTGCAAACCGTTGAGCAAAACGGCGACCACGGCGATGCGTTCGGCTATCGGACTGTCAATTCTGATGCCCTCGGTTGGATAATCGCCCGGGTAAGCGGTAAGAGCGTGGCGAATCTACTTTCTGAACGTCTCTGGAACCCCCTTGGCACCGAACAGGATGCCTACATGACGATCGATGCCAAAGGCACGCCTTTCGCGGGTGGTGGACTGAGCGCAGGGCTCAGGGATCTTGGCAGGATAGGCCTGTTGATGCTGAACAAAGGCAAGTACAAGAATCGGCAACTGTTCCCTGAATCTGTGGTGAATGCAATCCAGGCCGGCGGCGACAAAAAGGCCTTTGCCAAGGCTGGCTACACCACCCTTCCCGGCGGAAGCTATCGCAGCATGTGGTGGATCTTCAACAACGCCAATGGCGCTTATGCCGCTCGAGGCGTTCACGGGCAAACCATCTACATTGACCCCACCGCCAACATGGTTCTGGTACGCTTCGCATCGTTTCCCAATGCCAGTAACAGCAAGATCGACCCAACCTCTCTGCCACTATATCAAGCCGTCGCAGACTACCTAATGAACAGGGATTGAGGAACGCTTGACCACAATGGAATACGCTCAATGATCAAATCCTTTGCCCTGGCAGCGTTGATTGCTGTTCTGCTGGGGTTCCTTGGCTTTCAATACTACATCACCTCCGTGCCGGATCTGGCAGAGCCCATTACCGTGGAGGAAACCCGATTCATCGAGCAGGACCAATCCCTCCTGTTAACGCTACGGGGTGGCGAGGGCCGCCAGTTTACCGTAGGCCTGCGCGGAGACATCGCCAACGATCCGGAACAAACCGCCTTGTTCTTTATCAGCAATCCAGATCTGGTGCCCTATGTGTACTGGCCGGGTCTTCGGAGCAACGACGAAAAACGGGTACTGGAGCTGCTGGAAGATATGGTTGAAAAACAAAAGCAGGAGGAAGCGGTCAGGCAGATTTATGAGGTGCTGAAGAACCGGAACTGAAGCCGCCGGATTCTGGGCGGGCTGGAAAAATGGCTGGGGAAGCGGGTCCAAGAACTCCCCCAGCCAGCACCACGGTTGTGGCGACTTTCTAGCGCACTTTTGAGAGGAACTTCTGGGTGAGCGGGTTCTGCGGATCGGTTATTACCTGCCTGGCTTCCCCGATCTCTGCAATAACGCCTTCATGGAAATACGCGACGCGATCAGAAACATCCCGTGCGAAGCCCATTTCATGGGTCACGCAGATCATGGTCATCCCCTCTTCCGCCAACAGGCGCAGTGTGTCCAGAACCTCGCCGACCAGCTCCGGATCGAGCGCAGAGGTTACCTCATCAAGCAGCATATAATCGGGCTTCATGGCCAGGGCACGGGCAATGGCCAGGCGCTGCTGCTGGCCGCCGGACATTTTCGTGGGATAGACGTCGAACTTGTCACCCAGGCCAACGTGCTCCAGCTCTTTCTTGGCGATCTCGATCGCCTCTTCCTTGCTCATTTTCTTGACGATTCTGGGAGCCAGGGCCGCATTCTCCAGCACCGTCATGTGAGGAAAGGAGTTCCATTGCTGAAAGACCATACCCAGTTTCTGGCGCAACTTGTCCTTGTTGGTCTCCTTGGCATGCACATCCACATCATCAACGAGGATTTTGCCCCTGTTGATAGGCTCAATAGCATTGATGCAGTACAGAAGGGTTGACTTGCCACTACCGGAGCCCCCGATAACGCTCACGACCTCGCCTTTTTTGACATCAAGGCTGACGCCTTTCAGAACTTCAAGATCGCCAAAGGATTTATGGACATTCTGTACGCTGATCATATTGCCATTTTCCTCTCAACATACCGGCCGTAGTGGGACAGCGGGTAGGAAATAATGAAGTAAAAGATACCAACACCGATCAGGATCTCGAGCGGTTGCTGGGTTCTTGAGATAAGCTGTTCAGACGTTCGCAGCAATTCCATGTACCCGATCACCGAGACCAGGGCCGAGTCCTTGATCACGCTGAGCGAGACACCCAGCCAGGACGGGAACACGGCGCGCAAACCAATCGGTAACCGGACATGGTAGATGGTTTGCCACTTGGTCATACCGAGTGAGCGCGCAGCTGTCTGCATCGAGGGGCTCACACTCTCAAAGCCACTGCGAAATACCTCGCTCATGAAGGCCATGGTGTACAGCGAGAGCACGATGGAGCCCGCGACAAACGGTGCCAATGGGTTCCCCATCGCACCGACAAAGGTGGAGAACAGAATAAGCTGGATGATCAGGGGAACACTTCTCAGCACGTCGAGCACGCTACCGAAAAGGATGTTGACGGCCTTGTTGCTCTCGGCACGGAGAAAGCCGACGATCAACCCCAGAAGAGTGCCCACCACAATGGCGACAACGGAGATGATGATGGTATTCCAGACGCCGGTCAGGATTAGACCGCTATCGCTCCAGGACAGGGGTGTGAATAAGGAATTCATCAGATTTCCCCCTTGAAGAGTCTACGCGCAAGCAGTGATGATCCGAACAACACGAGTTTGGTGATGACGAAGTACATCACGGCCGCCACAATGAAGAACTCCAGCGTTCTGAACGACAGTGACTGCAAACGCTGAGTCGTTCCAGAAAGCTCGCTCATACCCACGAGAATGCCCAGAGAGCTCATCAGGATGGACCAGACAAACTGGTTGGTCATCGGGTGGTAAATGCGTCTGAGCATCTGCGGCAAGATGATGTATCGATAAGTCTGGATGCTGGTCATGCCCAGGGATTTGGAGGCGCTGTACTGGGTGCTCGGAATCGACTGAAAACCACCCCGAAATGTCTCCGTCAGGTAGCCCGCATTAATGAAGACCAGTGCGCTCAGTACCGCCACATAGGGGCTGAGGTGGATACCAAATGCTCCAAGGCCAAAATAGGCCATGTAGATCTGGAACAGGGCCGGCGTATTCCGGGCGATCTCGACCCAGACCGTAGCAACCTGGCTGAAGAACTTTGTGTTATTCATTTTGGCGATCGCCAACAGTATTGCGATCACAACGCCCAAAAGCATCGCCAGAACGGATACGTGCAGGGTAACGAAGGCACCGTTCAGCAGCTGGGGCATGTTCTGGAACACAACGTTCCAGTGAAATTCGTAGTCCATACCTTGGCCATTTTATGAATGGTAGGAAACTCGACCAGAGCCCGGTGAGAAGGGCCTTGATCAGAATTTTAGGTCAGGACACGCGAGGGTGAGTGCCCGACCCGGGAACCAATGCAATGACGGCCGCCTGTTTGGCGGCCGTCGGTTCGGCGCTTACTTGTTGTCCCGGAGGGACTTGATCAGATCGGCCGGCGCATCGGTACCGAAGTGCTTGTTGTAAGCTTCGTTCATGTTGCCGTCCCGAATCTGGCGTACCAGGAACAGGTTCAGGTAGTTGATCCAGGCAACCTCATCACGCTTGGCGATGATGCCCACAACGTCGTCGTAGTTGGGAACGTAGGGGCCCGCTTCAAAGTCTGCGAACTCTTCGCTACGCAGTTTGGTCGCGATGTTGGTGTTGGTAGAGATGATTGCGTCGACCTTGCCCTGGTAAAGACCCAGGTACGCATCGTTCTCGGATTTGAAGGAGGTGTAGTTGTCCTTGCCCCAGCCCTGTTGCTCGGCATACGCGAGGTATTCGGTTTCGTAGGTGGTGCCGAGTGCCGCACCGACTTTCAGGTTCTTCAGGTCGTCGAAGGATTCAATGTTCTTGTCCTCGTTGGCGATAACCTGGAATTTGAAGACGAAGTACGGGTAGGTGAAGCCAACGGTCTTGGCGCGCTCCAGTGTATCGGAGGTAGAACCGATAACCACATCAGTCTTGCCGGACACCAGGGAGGGAATCCGCTCGCCCCAGGTCAGGTTGAGAACATTGACGTCTACGCCGAGCGCCTCGCCCAGGTCGTTACAGTAATCGACGTCGAAGCCTGCAGGCTCGTTGTTCTCGTCAAAATATCCCATTGGTGGGAAATCCAGAACCACGCCACAGTTCAAAGTGCCACGTTGAATCACGGTGTCCAGCTGATCGGCTGTCGCGCTTACGGAGGTTACCGCAGCACAAGCGAATACAAGCGGTGCTAGTTTGCGAATCATAGTTATTCTCTCTTTTTCTTTCGTGGGCGAAAAGTGTGTGTCCGTTATGCCTACACAATAGGAGTTATGTGCAAAAAGCATACGTAAAAATACTACCGTAGATTATTTAGTGAAAATTTTTGAAATTTGCCATTTGGTAGGCAATTTTCCTTAATTTCCTCAATATAACCGGATTTTTTGAGCCTGCAACTCGTGATAGCGGCCAAAAAACGAACAAACAGTCATTTTTCATATTCTTAGGTCTATGATTTAACTGATGTTTACACCTCCTTAATCAAAAAGACGAATTTATTACGATAGCAGGCCATTTTAACGGTCTCTGAGCAACACCGCGGGGTTTAACCGCATTGCCCTGAGCGTGGGCAGGAGTCCACCCAGCAGCGCCAGCGAACTGACACCTCCGGCAACCAGTGTCCCAATCCACCATAAATCGCCTGCCGGCAGCTTCAGGGCCAGGTCAGCTACAGGTAAAGCAATTAGCGCACCAAGCGCTGTCGCGAAAACCGTTGCCAGAAAGGTCAGCAAACCGGTTTCCAGCAGCATGGATTGGCGGATCGCTCCGTGACGGGCGCCAAGGCAGTGCAACAGGTTGGCCTCGTAAAGCTGCCGCCTGCGGCTGACACTGACCACGCTGGAAAGCACAAGCAGGCTGGCGAGAAGACTGACCGATGCCACAGCCGCCAGGCCCGCGGCTGCCTTGTTCAGCAGATCGCCTGCGGTTTCCAGCCAGTCAGCGGTGCGCAGCGTGATTACATTGGGGATGGTCTGTGCCAGCCATTGCTGGGATTCCCTGGCCGCCTCATCGCTTTGGTAGACCGCACCAACGTAAAGGCTGATCAAGTCGTCCAGTGCGCCTTGCTGCAATATGCCCTCGAACCAGAATCGGGTCTGCAGCCCTTTTTGCCGGTAAATTGCACGGATTTCGACGTCGATGCTCTTATCCTGTGCAGTAAAGGTGAGCTGGTCGCCCACCCCCAGTCCAAGCTGGTAAGCCTCCCGATCCTCCATGGCCATGTAAGCGGGCTCCCCCTCGGGGGCCGGCGATTCCCACCAGTTGCCCTCCACCAGTTCCAGTGCTTCGGGGTTTCCCGAGAGATAACTCAGTTTGTATTCATCTCCCATGGCTTCTCGCCGAGCTTCGGCGTTATCGGCGAGAACCTCCGCAATCGGCTTCTGGTTAATAGTGTCCAGACGGGATCGGACCATCGGGAGCAACTCGACGCGGCTGGAAGCATCCAACGCTTCCAGGCCGTTTTGCAGCGGTTCCATCTGGTCCGGGAACACTTCATAGAGGATTAGCGCCGGAGACTGTTCCGGTATGGTGGTTTCAAGCGCCCTCAGGAGCGTGGTAACCATCAACGTGCAGGCCACCACAAGCGTCAGTGCGGTACCCAGTGACAGCAGGGTTGCCCGGAGCGGCGAATCCGGCCGGTGCAGATTGGCCAGGGCCAACCGCCGGGCAAACCTGCGGTCGGCAAAACCGCCGTTTTCCAGGGCTTTGGCTCCACGGCGCAACCCCTTGATCAAACCTTCCAGGAGGCCCCAAAGCAGCGTAACCGCCAGCAGGAACAGAAAGCCCAGATGAGGCGATGGGAGCCAGAACAGAGTAGCGCCGATGTAAACGGCCAGCAGCAGATAGCTGGCGATCCGCCAGCTGCGAGGCTCGTTTGGAGCCGCCTCGACCTGTCCCCGGAAAAGCCCGGCCGGCGCAGCAGCCAGGGCTCGAGCGAGTGCCGGCAGTGCAAACACGTAAGCAGTCAGAACAGCGAACAGCCAGCTCAGCAGCAAGGGAACCAACCACAAGGACAACCAACCGACGGCCCCATCGGGCCCCGCCAGAGCAAAGGCATCGCCCGCCAGGCTGATCGCCAGGGCGGAAAGCCCCAGCCCGATACTACCGCCAATAAGCCCTGCAAGGCTGCCCAATACACCAATCTGCAGGAGGTATATGCCGACAAGCGGTTTGCGACGCAGGCCAAGTGTTTGCAAGGTGGCAATTGTGCCCAGCTTTTCATCGAGGTAGGCGTGGATGCTGTTGGCAACGCCGAGGCCACCGATGAATAATGTAGTGAAAGCGATAAGGATGAGTGCTGTGGCAATCTGGTCCAGACGCTCGGAAATCCGTTCGCTGCGCTCGGCAAACGTAGTGATTTCCCATCGCGCATCCGGGAATGCCTGCTCGAATTCCTCAAGCCAGGTGTCGAGATTCTGTTCGGTTTGTACCCGGTATTCGTAATCCACGCGGCTACCCGGGCGAATCAAACCGGTTGCCTCCACGGCCTGCTCGGAAATCATGATCGGCAGACCTCGCCAATTGGCGTTCAGGCTCCGATCCGGTTGCTTCTCGATAAGGCCGCTGATTCGAAAGGTGGCGGCGCCAATCTCAATCTGGTCACCCACCGACTGGCCCAGGCGTTCGGCCAGCAAAGGATCGATGATAGCCCCCCACTGCCCTTCCTTCTGGTCTGTAAGCGCCCCCAGAGATTCATCCGGCGTTAGCTCCAGCTCGCCGTAGAGGGGATAGAGAGCATCCGGAACCAGTATCTCCGCCCGGAAGAAGCCGTCGCCGCCGCTTCCGCTGACGATGGTATCGAATTCCCGAACCAGTGAAATTTTGCCGGTAGCCCGAATCCATTCGAGCGCATCATCGGGCAGCGGCTCGCTGGTATCCAGCTCCACATCGCCACCGAGCAGAGCGCGGGTATCCGCCAGCAAGCTTTGCTCGATCACCCGGTAGAGGCTGGCTGTCGCAGCCACAAGGGTAACGCCGAGAATCAGGCAGGCCAGGAAAATCTTCAATGCAGAGATACGTGACCGCAGGTCGGTGATCGCGAATCGGAGCATCCAGAGCGGGTTTGTGGAGCGTTCAGGAGGCATAAAGACGCCCACCGTCCATCCGGACCCTGTGCTGACAACGCTCGGCAACGCGCTCGTCGTGAGTCACCAGTACCAGCGTGGATTTGCTGTCCTTGTGCAAGTCGAACAGCAGAGAGAGCACTTTCTCACCGGTTTCGTGGTCCAGATTGCCTGTGGGCTCATCCCCCAACAACAGGCTTGGCTGATGAACCAGAGCCCGCGCGATCGCTACCCGTTGCTGCTCGCCGCCAGAGAGCTGCCCCGGGTAGTGCTGCAGCCGATGGCTGAGACCAACTGCCTCCAACATGGCGAGAGCTCGTTCCCGCGGCCTGGCCTCGCCGGCAATCTCAAGCGGCAGACTCACGTTTCCCAGGGCCGTGAGGCCAGGCAGCAGGTGAAAGGACTGGAAAATAATGCCAAGGTGCTCACTTCGCCAGTCGGCCAGAGCATTGGCGTCCATGTCGCCCAGGCGTTGATCGCCGACCAGAATTTCACCACTGGTCGGTCGCTGCAGGCCGGAGAGCAACAAAAGCAGGGACGTTTTCCCGCTACCAGAGGGGCCTGTGATTGCCAGTGTTTCTCCCGGGGGCACCATGAGGGAGGCATTTTTGAGTACAGCAACCTTGCCGGACTCTGTGGGGTACTCGAGAAAAATGTCGGTCATTTCAACACTGGTGGACACTGGCGCTCCTCTGGTTTGATGAATTTCCTGCTCTGTTGCGTACTGGTAAATGATCGGCATCCGCATAAAGTTTAGAGTACGAACCCTTTTTAAGAGTGGCGCACTCACGTTTTTTGGCGCCTCCAAGGAAAAACAGGAGTCCTGACCATGACCGGACCGCTCGATGGCATCCGCATTATCGATCTGACAGCCATGATTTCCGGGCCTCTCGCGACCATGATACTGGCGGATCAGGGTGCCGAGGTTATCAAGATCGAGAATCCGGCGGGTGGAGACTTTACTCGCTCCGCGGCCAATCGGCAGGGCGATATGTCGGCGCTGTACCTCAACAACAACCGCAACAAGAAATCAGTGGCACTGAACCTGAAAGAAAAGGCAGGACGCGACGCGCTGCTTCGACTGGTGGCGTCGGCCGATGTCTTTGTGCAGAACTTCCGGCCGGGCGTCATTGAGCGGATGGGACTTGGCGAGGAGAAGCTGCGCAAGGTGGCCCCGAATCTCGTGATGGTATCAATCAGTGGCTTCGGTGATACCGGCCCCTATTCCCAGCGACCGGTTTACGATCCGCTGATCCAGGGCCTCTCCGGATTGGCCACCGTGCAGGCCGGCGCCGATGAATTGCGTCCGCAACTGGTTAGGACCATCCTGCCCGACAAGCTCACCGGTGTAACCGCAGCCCAGGCGATTACCGCGGCTCTGTTCGCCCGGGAACGCACCGGGGAAAGCCAGCATGTCCGGCTGTCCATGCTGGACGCGATCATCGCGTTTCTCTGGAGCTCCGACATGGGCAGCCAGACCTTTGTTCACAGTGAGGTGCCACAGCAGGAGGCTGCGAGCCTTCAGGATCTCATCTATGAGACCACAACCGGCTACATCACCATTGCGGTTCAGAGCGATCGAGAGTGGCAAGCCCTTATTCGTGCTGTGGACCGCCCGGAGTGGGCGGAGGATCCAAGGTTCCTGACTGCCCGGCTGCGCCAGGAGAATATTGATGCGAGGCTGGAGCTGATCCAGTCGGTCATCAAAACCGATACGGCCGAACACTGGCTGGCAAGGCTTGAAGCCGAACAAGTGCCCTGTGCCCCGGTGTTGACCCGCACTCAGGTGCTCGACCATCCCCAGGTGCTGGCCAACGATCTGCTCTCACACTACGACCACCCCCAGGCTGGCCGACTGCGCCAGGCCAGGGCCCCATCGCGATTCTCGGCCGCACCGGAGCAGCACTGGCAGGGAGCTCCGCGCCTCGGCGAGCAAACCGGCGAACTGCTGGCAGAGTGCGGGTATTCCGCCGAAGAAATCCAGTCGATGTGTGATTCTGGCATCGCAGCCGTGCCTGCCAAATAACATTCTGACGTCACAAATCCACTGCAGCCGGACGATCAAATGCCCGTACCCGTGGTTCACCATCCAGACTACAGCTTCCCATTCCCGGCAAAGCACCGATTTCCCATGGAAAAATTCGGGCTCCTTGCCGATTACGCCCGCTCGAGAGGGCTTCTCACTCAAGCCAATAGCTTTCGCCCTGCCCCATGCCGGCAGGCGTGGCTGACCCGTACCCACTGCCCGGATTACCTCGCCCGTTTCGCCGGCGATCAACTCTCGGCGCGGGAGAAACGGCAGATGAATCTGCCCTGGAGCAAGGGCCTCGTCCGACGCACTTTCCTGGCTCCTTCAGGCACGGTTCTGACAGCGCAGTTGGCCCTTCAGCATGGCATTGCCTGTCACCTGGCCGGTGGTACCCATCATGCCCATTACGATTACGCCGCCGGCTTCTGCATCCTCAACGATCTGGCGATCGCCGCCAATGTGCTGTTGCAACAGGAGGGCATTGAACGTGTGCTTATCTTCGATGTGGATGTGCATCAGGGTGATGGTACCGCTGCTTTGTTGGCGAATGAGCCGAATGCCTTTACCTGCTCGATTCACTGTGAGCGCAACTACCCGTTCGAGAAAAAGATGAGCGATCTCGATGTCGCCTTACCGGATGGCCTCGAAGACGGGGCCTATCTTGAGGTTGTCAGCGAAACGCTGCACAAAGCACTGGCGTTATCGCGGCCGGATATCGCGCTCTATGACGCAGGCGTGGATGTATTCAGGGATGACCCCCTCGGCCGGCTAAACATTTCCGAACAGGGAATTTTTGAGCGGGACTTTCAGTTGCTCAGTGAATTGAAACGTCGGGACATTCCGGTAGCGACGGTGATTGGCGGCGGCTACGATGATGACCGGGTGAAACTGGCCAAGCGGCATGGGATTGTTGTGGAAGCCGCCAGCCGGGTGTTTTCAACCAGCTAACAGTGTTACTCGTGTTCAAAGCGGGCTCAGTCCTCATCACTGAAGGCAGACCGATGGAACTCAGCTGCCTCCTCGGCCTCCGGCACGCCGATCTCATGAACTTCCGGCACCTTCCCTCCGGCCAGCACTTCGAGCACGGCGTGCACCCCCTTGGACAGCGAACTCAGGCTGTAGCCACCTTCCAGAACCAGCGCTAACCGTCCCTCACAGTGTTTGTCGGCAATCGCCTGGACAATGCCCGTGATTACTTTGAAGCCATCGTAAGTGAGGTTCAGGGCCATGTCGTTTCTGTGCGGATCAAAGCCGGCAGAGACCAGCACCAGATCCGGCTTGAAGTAATCCGCCGCCGGCATCAGGATCTCCCGGAACACTTTCTCAAAGGCAACGTCGCCAGCCGTCTCCGGCAGTGGCACGTTTATGGTGTAGCCCTCCCCCAGTCCATCACCGATCTCTTCCAGGTGACCGGATCCGGGATAGAATGGCGCCGCGCAGTGGGTATCGAAAAACAGGACATCGGGGTCTGCCCAGAAAATGTCCTGGGTACCGTTGCCATGATGGGCATCCCAATCGATGATCAGAATCTTCTCACAGCCGAGTTTGGCCTGGGCATGGGCCGCAGCAATGGCCACATTATTGAGCAGGCAGAATCCCCGTGCCCGAACCGGTTCCGCATGATGGCCGGGCGGGCGGATCAGGGCAAACGCGCTGTCACACTCCCCTTTCACAACGCTTTCAACGGCGGCAATGGCGTTGCCGGCCGCAGCCGTGGCTGCTTTGATGCTGTCGGGTGACACCGCCGTAGTGTCTTTATCAAGCCACGCCCGTTTCCCGTCCAGTGAGAAGATGTGGTCAAGGTAGGAGGTGGTGTGTACCCGGGCCAGCTGATCGTAGGTTGCGGCAGCCGCACCCGATTTGAATTGAGTACCTGCCACAGGGTTTTCATCCAGATACTCCTTGATGGCGCTGATCCGCCCGGGGTGCTCCGGATAGCTCCATTTGAAATCCAAGCCCTGAAGAATGGATCGCACTCGCTTTTCCACCCGGCTGGGCATGAACGGAAGATCCACCTCGGGGTTATGCCCGAGCATGATCTCATCGTAAAACACATTCACACTGCGATCGCCGATCATGGCCTGTTTCCTTTTCTTATCCTTGTGATTCCGCCAGCGCCTGCTTAACCACCGAGGTGAATGCCGCCGCGCGAACCCCAGTCGGTTTGAAACCCAGCTTGGTCCAGGCAGCCTTGGCTTCCTTGTTTGAAGCAGAGTATTCGAGGATCAGCTCCGAGGCGTGATGCTCCTCCGCGAAATTGACAAGATCCCGCAACAGTGCCTTCAGGATACCAAGCCCCCGGAAGTCCGGCTCTACCCAGATATCATCAATAACGCCGGACTTGAATTCTGCCGCTTCCGACTGCTCCCAGATGCCCTGGCTTCTCCAGATATAAACATAACCCATGCCCACGAGAGCCGAGTTCTTACTTTCCGCCACAAGCAACAGTTTGTTGGGGTCGTCCAGCGAGGAGTGCAACGTTCGCAGAAGCCGTTTACGCTCGCTTTCCTTGAGCTCATGAGGGGGTGCGCCCGAAACATGCAGGGCCAGTTTGGCGAGGAAGCCCACCATCTCGGGCAGATCCTCTTCCCGGGCCTCTCTGATCACAAATCCACGCTTCGCTTGATTTACCGCCACTTGCAACTCCAGTTCGACCTTCGCCAAAAGCATGCCAGCCCAATCCCGGAATGATCTGCATTTTCGGGGCGTATACATTTGCGCTACTCTCCAAAGCGTAGTCGCTGGTTGATCGAGCTACAAAAGCGGCAACCCCTACACGGTTCTTTGACTCATTCCTGCCCGGGGTAAGTTTCGATGAGAAAACTCCTGTTGATTCTGGGGATTTCGGTGATCGTTGCATTGTTGTCGACGGTCACATCCCGGCCCATGCTGATTGAAGAGCGGCTGATCCAGATTCAGGCGGAAAATACTCTCCGGGAATTCCCCCGGATCGAGAAAGAGCCACTGGAAGTTCAGGCAGCCTTGCTGGATATGGCAGACGACGAACTGCTGCTACTGAAGGCCCGGGCAGCGTATTTGCGATACCCGGCGATGACACGCGAAGTATTTCCCCTATATGGTCCCGAACCGGAATTCCGGGATATTCTCCGGCTGTATGGCGAAAACATTCTTCCGCCGATCCACTATTTCCTGAGCAACCCGATTGGCTCGATCGAGCTGATGAACGATCTTGCCACTCAATACCAGGCGACCGTAGAGTTCTTTACCGGGAGCGGAAAAACAGACACCAATGCAGCCCCCCAGCAAAGCACGCCCAGAAAGGAGAAGCTGACTCGGGAAGAGCGCGGGTGGTACGCCGTGCGATTTATCCAGGAAGAAGGACACGACTTCCTGGGTCAGTTTGTTGTGAACGATCAGGGCGAAATCATCTGGGTTCGAACGGAACGGGTGCTGGAGAACATCAATCAGTTTTTCGCCAGTGGCATTCGCAATCTCGAGATTCAGCACCGCACAGGTGACGATATATCCGCCGCCGATATTGGCTGGGCTTCCGTGGATGTGCTGGTTTTTGCCAGCGCCTTGAAAGTACTTCGGGTGGGACGGGCCGTTGCTGTTTCTTCCAGAGGCGCTGCCAGGGGCACCCGGTCCGCCGCACTGGCTGCTCGCCTTAGCACCGGTGGACGCATGTTGATGACGACCGCCCGCTACGCAAAATGGCCCGCCGTGATTGGCGTCGGCTACCTGGTGGTCACACACCCCGGTATCATCAACGACTTCCTGGCAGAGGTAGCGGAAGTGCTGGGCTACCCGGTAAAGCTGGTGCAGTTTCTCGGATGGATTCTGATACTGCTGCCCGCGTTGTACATCGGCAGTTGGGTATTCCGGTTGATTGTACGCCCCGCCCTCGGGTTGCTCGGAACCCTGATTACTGGCCTGTCGCACATTGGCCGGAGAAAATCCCTTAACAGACTGGAGTGATTCAGAGACCGCTATGTCCTTTTCCCGCATCTATGAACAGGCCGTTCTCCAAAAAGGCGGAGAAAGTGAAGTTCGCGCACGGCTGCCCAGAGTGGCTAGCCCTCAAGAACTGGAAGCTCTCGGGGACGATCGATACCTTTCAGAAATCACCCGGTGCATCTTCAAGGCCGGTTTCGTCTGGCGGGTGATCGAAAACAAATGGCCGAAGTTTGAAGAGGCGTTCGAAGGTTTTGTACCGCTTTACTGGCAGCAGGTTCCTCCCGAAGTGCTTGAGCGTTTGGCGGGCGACGAACGCATCGTCAGGAACGCTCAGAAAATTCAGACCGTTCCCGAAAATGCGCGGATGATTGTCGATGCCTCCCGGGAACACGGCAGCTTTGGCAAGTTCCTCGCCGATTGGCCCAGCAGTGACCAGGCCGGCCTGCTGATGTGGCTTAAACGCAACGGAGCGAGGCTCGGTGGCAACAGCGCCCAGTACTTTTTGCGGCGAGTGGGTTGGGACGGCTTTATCCTTTCACGGGATGTTATTGCCGCGCTGCATAGGGAAGAGGTTTTGGATGCCTCACCCACCAGCAAGAAAGGGCTGATGCAGGCGCAGGAAGCGTTTAATCTCTGGCATGAGGAGAGTGGCCTGCCCTACAGCCACCTCTCGAGAATCCTCTCGTTTACTATCGACTGATCTTGTCACGCGATTTCATTACCTCTTGTTTATTTAATGATAATTGTTATCATTCGCATCCGCATTAACAACGGAGGCGTATTTTTGTATGATAGTCATTCGCTCCCGACGCTGCAGCTCTGCAGCACTGGTTTCACTCCTCGGCGCAAGCTCTCTGGCCATGGCGCAATCGCAAACCAACGACGCGACCACACTCGAAGCTCTCGATGTGGTTTCTGATGCGATTACCGCTCCGGACTATATGCCTCTGGAAAAAACGCCGGCCGTTGGAAAACTGAACGTTCCGGTTGAAGAGCAACCCTATTCGGTCTCAATCGTCGATCGCAGCTTCATCGAAGATTTCGGAGCCAAGAACATACAGGATGCCCTGCTCTACACACCGGGGGTCTACGCAGGCAACTTTGGTTTTGACACCCGAATCGATTCTGCAAAAGTTCGTGGTGTTGATGCCGGGCGCTATCTGGATGGTCTGCGTCAGATCTACGGTTCCTACAACACCGTGCGCACCAATGTGTACGCACTCGAGAGCATCGAAGTGCTCAAAGGCCCCTCGTCCATGCTTTATGGACAGAGTGACCTGGGCGGCATCATCAATGGGGTATCCAAGCTCCCGGAAGAGGAACAGGGCGGCGAGATCTGGGCCCAGTACGGCACGTTTAATCGTAAGCAGCTGGCCGTGGATGTAACCGGCCCCGTCAACGAGAGCGGTGATTTGCTGTACCGTTTTATCGCACTGGGACGCGATAGTGACACCCAGGTGGATTATGTGGAAGACGATGGCTACGTGCTCGCCCCTTCCCTGACCTGGCGCGCAACCGATGACACAAGCGTTACCCTGCTCCTCAACCGCCAGGAGAACAAAGGCCAGGTATCCGCTCAGTTCCTGCCACAGGCCGGCACCCTGGAGCCAGGATCGCAAGGGTTTATCGGCTCTGAGCGATTCGTTGGGGAGCCAGGATGGGATCGTTATGATCGGGAGAAGACCGAAGCTACCCTGTTTGTTGATCATCAACTGAATACCAACTGGGCGCTTTCCGCCACTGCTCGCTACAGCCGCTCCAGTACCGAAAACCGCGAACACTGGATAACCATTCCAAGCGTTCCCGACGCCAATGGCGAAGTGCCGCGTACCATTTACACGGCAGATGCTGAAACCCGCATTTTCAACATGGACGCTCGCCTTGAGGGTGATGTTGAGCTGGGCATGACCCGCCATCGTCTGATTATCGGCGCCGACCGCCAGGACGCGCTCTGGAAACAGGACAATTACTTTTACGGTTATGGCCTGGGTGGCACCTTCGATGTATATGATCCACAGTACGGCAACCTGAACGACGGTGCCATCAATCCGACCGACCGGCCGGACAACGAGATTGAGCAAATCGGCCTCTACATTGCCGATCACATCGAGATCGGCAACGTCGTCGTGTCGGCCGGCCTTCGCCACGACTGGGCCGAGAACCGCCGCCTGGCCGTCTCCGGATCAGATACCGTCAGCGACGAGGAGGCCACCACTGGTCGGGCGGGCTTGATGTACCGATTCGAAAACGGGATCTCCCCGTACATCAGCTACGCTGAAGCCTTCAGCATGAACCTCGGTACCGATGGCACCGCCGCGGCCAACACACTGGAACCCACCACCGGCGACCAACAGGAAGCGGGCGTGAAGTACGTGTCCCAGGACCAGTCCCTTGGCATTACTGCAGCCTACTTCGATATTACCCAGGAGAACCGGATCAGCGACGGCAGCACCCCCGGAGGTGTTGAGCAGACCGGCGCGGTGATCGACGGCTGGGAGCTGCAGGTGAACAAGCGGTGGCAGCGTTTCGAAACCCAACTGGCCTACACCGATCTGAATGCCAGGGATGACGCCTCTGGCAACCGGCTCCCCTATGTGGCCGAGCGTCAGGCTTCCTGGTGGAACCAGCTCTACATCGCCAACAACTGGCGGGTCGGTGCCGGGGTGCGCTACGTGGGTGACAACGTTGGCTCAGGAGGCGGGCCCGTCGTTCCTTCCGTTACCCTCTACGACGCCATGATTGGCTACACCTGGCAGAACTGGGACTTCACCGTAGATGCCAAAAACCTGGCCGATGACGAGTACATCACCTGGTGCCGCTCCGAAGGTGCAGACTGCGGATACGGCGAGCGGCGCACTGTGAACGCAAACGCCAAGTATCGTTTCTAACACTTCACCCTGAGGTCTCTGATCGCCGCAACCCGAACATTTCCGCGGCGATCAGCTCTTCTTTTTCTTCTTTTTGGCCTTCTCGTACAACTCGCGCAATGCCTTGGGATTCTTTCCTTTACCCGAGCCGTGAGACTCCAAAATACGTGTCCAGATCGCCTGCTTCTGTTCCGGTGACAGCTGTTTCCACTCTTTCTTCTCCTGACGGGTTCGGCCGCAGGCTTTGCAGATGGCCTTCTTGTTGAACTCGCAGACGTCGATACAGGGTTTCTTGGTGACGGGCTCCATGGATACTGGCTCCCCTCCTTCTTTGAGAAGTGGCTCTACTTAACACTGTAGACATCGACACCTGGATACAAGGCGTGGCATCAGTGGAAAACCGAAACAGGCCCATCTCACCGAAGAAAATCCAGGGACCGACCATTTTCCGATTTGCTCTGAACCTGTTACCGGTGCTTCCTGCAGCCAATATAGAAGCCAGAATACTTCTGCGGGCATCGATATCCGCCCTGGCCATTCCCGGGCCGCTATAGTTACCGTAAGAAATTCATGCAATCACAACAGTCTGGGGCCTTGAGTGTTTCCATCACTGACTACCGGGATCATCGCTTTTGCCATCGCATCCGTCGTTATTGTGACAGCTGGCAGCCGGCTTGCCCGGGTGGCGGATGAGCTGGCCGATCGAACGGGCCTTGGAGAGGCGTTGTTCGGGATCTTTCTGCTGGCTGGAGTAACGTCACTACCGGACTTCGCCGCCACCCTCAGCGCTGCGCTGGATTCAAGGCCGGATCTGGCCATGAGCAATGTCATGGGCAGCATGGCTGCGAACCTGGTGTTTCTGGGCATTGCCGACATCATGTACCGGAAAGCCAACCTGGAGCACGCGGCTGCATCGTCCACCAACCTTATGCTGGCTGCGTTGTTGATCGTTTTGCTCACCTTGCCACTCCTGGCGATTGCCAGCCCACCGGTTTCCATATGGGGCATTCACCCAATCACTCCCGTGATTACGGCAGCGTATCTTTTCGGGCTTCACCTGGTTCGCAAAACAGACAGTAAACCCATGTGGTTTCCCCGACTGACCCGCCAAACCGTTCCCGACAAGCCTGACCATTATCTTCGCGGTGGCCTTGTCCAGGCCTGGGTCAGCTTTATTATTCTGGCCGCAATTACAGGCGTCGCCGGCTGGGTTTTGATGGAGGGGGCCAAGGTAATCAGCGATGAAACGGGCCTGTCCGATACCCTGATTGGCGGCCTGTTTACCGCGCTCGCTACCTCCTCACCCGAGCTGGTCACCACCATTGCTGCCATCCGCAGGAACGCGCTGACCCTGGCGGTAAGCAATATATTCGGCACCAACTGTTTTAATATGCTGGTGATCGCTTCAGCCGATGTGGGCTACCCTGGCGGTTCCATCTATCACGACATTACCCCGATACAGATGACCTGGGGGCTTGTCAGCATACTGATGACAGCCACGTTGTTAATGGGAATGGTCCGGCGCCAACGCTATGGAATTGGCAAGATCGGGTTTGAAAGCGCCCTGATGCTCTCGGTCTATGCAGTGGCGCTGATTATCGTGACAATTAGCGGATAATAAGGAGATTACCCATGAAAACGATTGGCCTTCTCGGCGGCATGAGCTGGGAATCCACCCAAACCTACTACCGACTCCTCAACGAGGGGGTCAAAGGCCGACTGGGCGGGCTGCATTCGGCGAAGCTGGTGCTCTTCAGCGTGGATTTCGCCGAGATCGAAGCGCTTCAACACAAAGGTGATTGGCCCGCTACTGCCGACATTCTTTCCGACGCCGCCTTGTCATTGCAGAGGGCCGGCGCGGATTTCCTGGTGATCGGCACCAACACTATGCACAAGGTTGCTCCTGAAATTGAACAGGCGATCGAGATCCCGTTGCTACACATAGCAGATGCCACAGCTCAGGTGCTGAAGAATGATGGAATCAACCGGGTAGGCCTGCTGGGCACGCGATTTACCATGGAACAGGCGTTCTACAGGGACCGACTGGAGGCCGCCGGTATCGACGTTCTCACGCCGGATGAAATCCAGCGGGACGAGGTGCATCGTGTTATCTACGAGGAGCTTTGCCTGGGAGAGATCAAGCCGGACTCGCGCGACATCTACCTCGATATTGTCAGCTCGCTTTCCGAGCGCGGCGCGCAGGCGGTGATCCTGGGCTGCACCGAGATCGGCTTGCTGATCAAGCAGGCGGATACCGGGGTTCCCCTCTACGACACCACGGAGATTCACGCAGCTCAGGCCGTCGAGCTGGCGTTACATCATCCGTAGAAGACCGACCAAGACGAACGCCTGCAAAAACTGGATAATGGCCGCCATTAAAAACCATGGCGCGCCAAATTCTCCGATCCAGGACTCTCTGCAATGGAAATCAACGTCAACTTTCTCGAGAACCTCAGACTTGAAGCCAAGTTTGACGATTTCACGGTCGTAACGGACCAGCCGATTCGCTACAAGGGCGACGGCTCGGCGCCCAGCCCGTTCGATTACTTCCTGGCGTCCTCTGCCCTGTGTGCGGCCTACTTTGTTCGGGTTTACTGTCTCGCGCGGGACATTCCCACCGAGAACATCCGCCTGTCCCAGAACAACGTCGTGGACCCGGAGAATCGCTACAACCAGATCTTCAAGATTTCCGTGGAGCTGCCCGAGGACATTTCGGAGAAAGACCGCCAGGGCATCCTGCGCTCGATCGACCGCTGCACCGTGAAAAAAGTGGTCCAGACCGGCCCGACCTTCGAGATTGAAACCGTCGAGAACCTGGACGCGGACGCCCAGGCACTGCTGATGACCCAGCCGGAAGGCGGCACCCAGACCTTTATCGAAGGCAAGGACCTGCCCCTTGAACAGACCATTGCCAACATGACTGGCATTCTCGAAGAGCTGGGCATGAAGATCGAGATTGCCTCCTGGCGCAACATTGTGCCTCACGTGTGGTCCCTGCACATTCGCGATGCCGCCTCACCCATGTGCTTCACCAATGGCAAGGGTGCCACCAAGGAAAGCGCCCTTTGCTCTGCCCTGGGCGAATTCATCGAGCGGCTCAGCTGCAACTTTTTCTACAACGATCAGTTCTTTGGTGAGGACATCGCCAACAGCGACTTCGTCCACTACCCGAACGAAAAGTGGTTCAAGCCGGGCCCCAACGACGAGCTGCCGGAAGGCATTCTGGATGACCACTGCCTCGCCATCTATAACCCGGACGGCGAGCTTGGCGGCTCCAATCTGATTGATACCAACTCCGGCAGAGCCGACCGGGGCATTGTCTCCCTGCCCTACGTGCGAAAATCGGATGGCGAGGTGGTGTATTTCCCCTCCAACCTGATTGAGAACCTGTTTCTCAGCAACGGCATGAGTGCGGGCAATACCCTGAACGAAGCACAGGTTCAGTGTCTGTCGGAGATTTTCGAACGGGCGGTAAAGAAGCAGATTATCGAAGAGGAGATTGCCCTTCCGGACGTGCCCCGGGAGGTACTGGAAAAATACCCGAACATCCTGGAAGGCATTGAAGCCCTGGAAGCCCAGGGTTTCCCGACTCTGGTAAAGGACGCCTCCCTCGGCGGCCAGTTCCCGGTAATGTGCGTTACCCTGATGAACCCGCGAACGGGCGGCGTGTTCGCCTCTTTCGGCGCTCACCCGAACTTTGAAGTGGCCCTTGAGCGAAGCCTGACGGAACTCCTGCAGGGCCGCAGCTTCGAGGGCCTCAACGATGTGCCGGCGCCCACCTTCAACAGCCTGGCAGTGACCGAGCCAAACAACTTTGTGGAGCACTTTATCGATTCCACAGGCGTGGTGTCCTGGCGGTTTTTCAGCGCCAGGTCCGATTATGATTTCGTTGAATGGGATTTTTCCGGCACCAACGCCGAGGAAGCCGAGTGTCTGTTCGGTATCCTCGAGGAACTGGGCAAGCAAGTGTATGTCGCCGTTTACGAGGAACTGGGCGCGCCGGTCTGCCGAATCCTGGTTCCAGGCTATTCCGAGGTGTATCCGGTGGAAGACCTGATCATGGACAACACCAACATGGCTTTGGACTATCGGGAAGACATCCTCAACCTGCACCGCCTGGACGATGAGCAACTGGCCGATCTGGTGGAACGCCTGGAAGCCAGCCAGCTGGACAACTACATGACGATCATCACCCTGATCGGCGTGGAGTTCGATGAAAACACCATCTGGGGCCAACTCACGATCCTTGAGTTGAAGATCCTGATCTGCCTTGCCCTGCAGTGGCATGAAGAAGCCCTGGAATTCGTCGACATGTTCCTTCAGTTCAACGACAACACCGTTGAGCGCGGTCTGTTCTACCGAGCCATGTATGCGGTTCTCGAAGTCACCCTTGACGACGAAATGGAGCTGGACGACTACATCACCAACTTCACCCGCATGTTCGGCGAGGAAACCATGGAAGCTGTTGTTGGCTCAGTGGATGGCAGCGTTCGTTTCCACGGCCTGGAAGCCACGAACATGCAACTGGATGGGCTGGAGAAGCATCAGCGGTTGATCGAGAGCTACCGGAAGCTGCACGCGGCGCGTGCAGCCAGGGCGGGCCTGCAGCCGTAATCGGACGCCGAGCGAGCCGCGCCGCATTGGCGGCGCGGTCAGTCCTGATCCACACTTGATCATTACAAGTAGCCTATTTGCGTTTAATGCCCGTACACCCTTGTACATTTGTGGCATACGCCAAACAAGGAGCCTTGCAATGAGCAATCCGGTGATCGCTGATAACAAGCCCAAGAAAGTCAGCCTGAAAAAAGGCGAGGAATACGCCTTCTGCGTTTGTGGCCGTTCCAACAACCAGCCGTTCTGCGACGGTTCCCACGGAGATACGGGGTTCAAGCCCAAGGTCTTCAAGGCCGAAAAAGACGAAGAGGCGGTTCTGTGCCAGTGTAAACAGACCGGAAGCGCGCCTTATTGTGACGGCACTCACCAGCAGTTCAGCGATGACCAGGTTGGCAAGGAGGCGCCGGAGTCAGACGATGATGGCGACGAGGAATCCGGTGATGCGCCGAAGGCCAAATCCACCAAAGAAGAACCCACCGTTGAATTTATTCATCAGTTGGCCCGTGAGGGGCTGAGCAGTATGGGCCACCATGGTCCGACAACTGCCATGGGCGTGCCCCGCCACACCCTGCCCCACTGGGACGACCTCCAACTGATGGTGGCGCAGATGGCCAGTAAGCCGCTGGCAGACGACGCCGACGTCTCGACCGAACTGGTAATCGGGCCTGAAGCCCGCAAGCCACTGACACTGAGCATGCCGCTATTCGTTTCCGACATGAGCTTCGGCGCGTTGTCGGAGGAGGCCAAGATTGCCCTCGCTCGTGGCGCCGAGCTAGCCGGCACCGGCATCTGCTCTGGCGAGGGCGGCATGCTGCCCGAGGAGCAACAGGAAAATTCCCGATACTTCTACGAGCTGGCCAGCGCCAAGTTCGGTTACAAGGAAGAATTGCTCAAGAAAGTGCAGGCGTTTCACTTCAAGGGTGGCCAGGGCGCCAAGACCGGCACCGGTGGCCATTTGCCGGGCAACAAGAACACCGGCAAGATCTCAGAGGTGCGCAATATTCCTGAGGGCGAACCGGCCAACTCCCCACCCACTTTCGACGATTTGCGCTCAGTTGAGGATTTCCAGCGCTTCGCCAGCCATGTTCGGGAAGTGACCGGAGGTATTCCCGTCGGCTTCAAGCTGAGCGCCAATCACATCGAGCGGGATGTGCAATTCGCCCTGGATGCCGGCGCCGACTACATCATTCTCGACGGCCGTGGCGGCGGCACCGGCGCTGCACCCGAGATCTTCCGTGATCACATCAGTGTGCCCACCATTCCTGCCCTGGCGCGTGCGCGGCGCTATCTGGATGACCGCGGCGCAAGCGGACGGGTCACATTGATCGTTACCGGTGGCCTGCGGGTCCCTATCGATTTTGTGAAGGCCATGGCGCTGGGCGCTGACGGTATTGCCGTTGCCAACAGTGCCATGCAGTCCATCGGCTGTGTTGCAGCCCGTATCTGTAACACCAACAATTGCCCGGCAGGCATTGCGACCCAGAACAAGGACCTGCGCCAACGGTTGAACGTCGACCAGTCTGCCAAACAGCTGCGGAACTTCCTTGAGGCCTCTGTCTCACTGATGCAGGTGATGGCACGAGCCTGTGGCCACGACAGCCTGAGCAAACTGAACATAGATGACCTGTCCACCTGGCATCGGGAGATGGCCCTGCTCAGCGGCGTTCGCTACGCCGGTGTGCTTGATCCTTCTGCCTGAGGTGCTTCTTCGCTGGCCGCCAGGACTCGAACCCGTTCGAAGTCCTCCTCGGTGAACACACCGTTCACCCCGGAAATGGCGGCCAGCTTCATGCCATGCTTCAGCCCCAGCTTGTAAATCTCCCGCACTTTTTCCCACTCGATATTCCGCCCGAGAGTGAAGTTCTCGAAACGCGCTTCCAGAGCAAGCACGATGGTTTCCGCCAGGCAGGCATAGGCAATGCCTTTCGGAAGCCCGATGTCTTTCATATGCACTTCACCCGGTAGCTGAATCTCGCCAGATTCGATCACCAGCACATCCGGCCGCTTGGCGACATCCTCCGCCGGGATATCCAGTGGGCGGGCGACGTCGGTTATGACGCAGCCCGGCTTCACTTTCATGATATCCAGGATACGTTTGCCGGCCCCGGAGGTGGCGGTCACGATCATGTCCATGTCGGCCAGATCGCGTTCGGCAGAGCCGGCAACATGTACGATGGCACCCGGCGTTTCCTGTTCGATGCTTTCCTTGAGAGCCAGCAGTTTGGCCGGCTCCGGTGCCGCCAGATAAATCTCGTCCACTGCCTTGGCCAGCAATCTGGCGCAGACCGACCCGATAGCACCCGTAGCGCCCACCACCATGGCCTTGCCGGCCGCTTTGCCACTGGGCCCAATACTCACCCGCCCTATTTTCTTCATGGCGTCATGGGCCGCCCACAGGGCACCGGATGCGCTGTAGCTGTTGCCGGTCGTGATCGGCAGCGGCGCCCGCTTGGCCACCGTTATACCGGCATCACCCACGACCTTGGTAAACGCACCCAGGCCCATGATCTGGGCGCCGAGTTTCTTGGCCAGTTTGGCCGCCTGCAGCAACCGGGCGTAGGTAAATTCCGGCCCGTGGGCCATGATCTCCCGAGGGGTGCCACCAACGGTAATGAGCCAGCCCTCCACCTCATCGCCATTGGGTGACCGGATTCCGGATACCTTGGAGTAGATGAACGGTGGCGAATACGCGATGGCCTTTTCCACCAGGTTCATCACCACAGGCGGCGATACGTTGGCAACCCAGTCCAGGGGCGGTGTTTTGGTGAGGTATTGCTGCGACAGGGGATGAATGACAAACGCAAACCGGTTAACCCGGCGATAACCGTTCGGGTAAAGGATTCGCGGCTCAATCTGCAGGCTCTGAATAACATCCAGATAGTCATCGGGGCCCAACTGGTCCGGCGTCCTGGAAAGCGCCGCACTGATCATCGCCTCCATCACATTCACGCCAACGGGGCGGCCCTCCAGCCAGGGACTGTAATCCACTACCATGGCAACCTTGCGCGAACGCATCCAGTCCATGGCCGCGTCCGTTACCCGCGAGGTAATCACGGTTTTTCCATCCAGCTCTTTCGCCGTGAAATTCTCCAGGTCGCCAATCGAGGCCACGATGACATGGGCCTCGGACACCGCGTGATGGAGCGAACCTTTAACCAGGTTCTCACCCAACCGATACAGCGGTGTTCGGAGAATGGTTTCAACCGCTTTCACCGCCGCAGGCCTGAACATGATGGGTGCAGTAAGCGAGGTATAGGTTTCCAGCTGTTTCAGGGAAGTCAGCAGCCTGGGCACTCCGAAATCCGTGTAAGGATCGGCAAAGAAGAGATTCTCGGTATGTTCGGAAAGGGCCCTGGCAATCCGGTAACCGGCCTGCCCATTCAAAAAGAGCACCCGGGCATTGTCGAAGAAATGCCCGAGCTCAGACTGGGTATGACGCACAGCCCATTCCTGCAGGATAGCCCGCAACCCGGCACCGGTGGTTACCGGCTTATCCGGCACACAGGCCTCAAGGCGGGCAGTATCCGGGTGTTCAAGCTGCTCCCGGCCCACCTCGTAATGATCGTGTACCATGCTCAGACCGATGGCATCTGCCTGCGGATGCACGGACTCCAGAACCGCCTCGGCCCGGGAAAGATCGCCGTCTGTACCGATCCGGATAATCCGGAAAGGCTGCCCAAGAAACGACGTCTCGATATCATAATCGTACTCACCAGATCCCTGGCTGACGCTGACAACGGTTTTCATATTCAGGTCTTCCCGTTTTCCTGTTGTTATCATTTACAGCCTAATTCAGGAGATCGGTTTCTGCCTTAGCGCAGATCAAATTCCAGACCGCTATTCAACGTCTACAATAGAGTGGCGGGCCGAACGACCATCAGACTTTCAAGGATCAACCAGGAGCTCACCATGACCATTCAGGAAGAACTCAACTCTACCGTCCGGGAACTGGTTCAGCCCGGCAAGGGAATTCTCGCCGCTGATGAAAGCCACCCGACCATTGCCAAGCGTTTCAAGGCCGTTGGCGTGGAGTCGAGCGAAGATATGCGCCGGGAGTACCGAAGCCTTATTTTCTCGGCTTCCGGGCTCGGAGAATTCATCAGCGGGGTCATTCTGTTTGAAGAGACTCTCGGCCAGCAGAGCCTGGATAATGTTCCCATGCCAAAGCTGCTGGCCAGCAAAGGAATTGTGCCGGGCATCAAGGTAGACAAGGGCAAAGGCCCTCTTGTGAATGCCCCCGGTGATGAAATCACCTTTGGCCTGGATGGTCTGGAGGACCGCCTGGAAATCTACAAAAACCAGGGGGCCCGGTTCGCCAAGTGGCGGGATGTGTTCCATATATCGGACACCCTGCCCTCACGGCAGGCGATCGAGGCGAATGCCGAGGTTCTCGCCCGCTATGCGGCGATCTGCCAGTCCCTGGGTATCGTGCCGATCGTTGAGCCGGAAGTACTGATTGATGGCAACCATTCCATCGAGCGCTGCGCGGAAGTCAGCGAGGCGGTGATTCGGGAGGTGTTCCACGCCCTTTACCGACACAAGGTGGCACTGGAATACATGATCCTCAAACCCAGCATGGTGACGCCGGGCAAGGAAAGCCCGAAGGCATCCCCGGAAGCCGTGGCGACAGCGACTCTCGATGTTTTTCGCAGGGCGGTACCGGCTGCGGTACCCGGCATTTTCTTCCTCTCGGGCGGCCAGACACCGGAAGAAGCCACTCTCAATCTGAACGCCATGAACAGCATGGGCGCGCAGCCCTGGGAGTTGAGCTTCTCTTACGGACGGGCTTTGCAGGAACCGGCACAGAAGGCCTGGGCCGGCAATCTGGACAATGGTCCGGAGGCTCAGGCAGCAATGCTGAAGCGGGCCCGCCTGAACGGTGCCGCTCGCGCGGGCCATTACCGACCGGAGATGGAAGACTGACCGGCAACAGCCCTGCGTGCCCGAGTTCCCTTAGTTGCAGCCGGAGACGCAGCTCGCCATGCCATTGAACGCCATGGTGCGGCCACTGAGGGGCACATGAACCGGCACTGTCACTGAATCCCGGAACAGAGCCGTGCGCGTTCCTTCCTGCACCATGCCACCGGAGGTCGCAGGTTCGTTGGCGTGGGAGGCGATAACCGCCTTCGGTTGCACGAGGTCATTGATTACGTAGGCGGCCTGTTTCGGTCCGGTGGTGAACGTATCACCGATGTTCATCACCACAAGTCCCGCACCGTAGTGATCCTTCACGACCAGCTTTTGCTCGGCAGTAATGCCAGTGTCACCGGACAGGTAGACCACCAGGCCGTTGGAGAACCTGAGCACGTAGCCCGTGGGTGGTCCGACACTGGCGCCAACACCCGCGGCAGCCAGATACTCTGCCAGTGGCCCGGTGAGGAACGAAGGCGATACGCCATTGCTGTGCACAGCCGGCACGGTCGTAATTGCCACTCCGCCAACCTCACGCTCGCCACCGAACCGAACCAACAGCGAGTTTGCAGGATCACCGCCGGCATCTTTCAGCTTGGCGGCAAAGAAGGCGGGCATTTCGCTACCCGTAACAATTTTTGAACCGTGTTTTACCGCAATATCAACAGTGTTGGATTGTGGCAATGTTGAAACGCCGGTGTCTGGAGATCCGCACGTGCCCTGATTGGTCTTGCTGATGCGCTGATCACCCACATGGTCCCCATGCATGTGGGAAACCAGAACAACATCAATTTTGCCCAGTCGGGGATCATCCGGACCGGCGACCGTTCTGCCGGCGTCATAGAGAATTCGGGTGCCATTGGGATCTTCAAAGACCAGCGCCCGGTCCCGGCCACAGAACTCACCATCGTGGCTTCCCAGGGGTGTGACTTTCACCACGTGGTCGTCGGCGGCAGCCGGCATAGCGGCGCCCACTAGCATACCGACTGACACTCCGGCAAAGGCCATCGTGTTGCGCAAACCTGCTCTGAACATGTTGTTCGTCCTCCCACTCGTTTTTTATTGGTACCGGTATTGATACGAACGACAATCCCGTTGATACCAGTTTAGGCGGCGGGAAGGTCAACGCGTGGGGATTGAGTCAGTGCGCTTGAATGAGGATCAGGCAGCGCGGGAGTCCGTCAGGATAACCCGCTGTTCCAGGCATGCCATCATGGGCGCCACCTGACGGATTTTCCGGGCCTCGGGCCAGAGCGCCTCTGCCTCGGCGAAACCCTGGCGGAGAAAGTTAAGCCATTGTTTGATACGACCGGTCACATAGCGGTCCTCAAGCCAGCCCTGAAGAACCGTAGCGTACTCACGAACCAGGGCGACAGCTTCCGGCCAGGTCATATCCGGCACCGTTTTGCCCTGCTGGCTGGCCTTGATCTGCCGGGCGAGGTCTGGCCGGGCGATCAGGCCACGGCCAATCATCACGTCATCGCAGCCGGACACCTCACGGCAACGCCAGTAGTCCGCGACACTCCAGATTTCGCCATTGGCAATTATGTGGGTTTTGACAGCTTCCCGGGCCCGGGCGATTTCCTCCCAATAGGCCGGCGGCTTATACCCGTCTACTTTGCTGCGGGCATGAATGACAATCTCTGCCGCGCCTGCCGCTTCCAATGCCTGGGCACAAGCCACACCCATGGATCGGTCGTCATACCCCAGCCGCATTTTGGCTGTGACCGGCACATGCGCTGGCACAGCCTGACGCACAGCAGCCACGATCTCATGCATAAGCTCCGGCTCGCGCATCAACACACAGCCACCCTTGTGCTTGTTGACCGTTTTGGCCGGGCAACCAAAGTTGATATCCACCTGGGTGGCGCCGAGTTCAGCCGCACGCACGCCGTGGCGCGCCATCTGGTGAGGGTCTGAACCCAGCAGCTGAACGGCAACGGGGGTGCCCACTTGAGTGAGCGACCGGTTGTACAATTCGGGGGCGTATTTGTAGAACACTCTCGGTGGCAGCATGCCATGGGTGACACGAACGAATTCCGTTACGCAACGGTCGATGCCGCCTACCCCGGTAAGGGTTTCACGGATGGGTGCGTCAACCAGCCCTTCCATTGGGGCGAGAATGATGCGCATGAGTGCTCCAGCAATTACAGGGTCTGTTCGGGGTGAGACTGATCAAAAATCACACGGAGCGGATTGTAAGGAATTTGGCGGGAAGTTGATAGACGGACACCCCGAAACCGGGGTGTCCAATCGCTTGCTTACAGGTCTTATTCGACGTCGAACCGGTCGGCGTTCATGACCTTGCTCCAGGCTGCAACGAAGTCTTTCACGAACTTCTCTTCGTTGTCGTCCTGGGCATACACTTCTGCGTAGGCACGCAGGATCGAGTTGGAACCGAACACGAGATCAACACGGGTCGCAGTGAACTTGGTATTGCCACTGTTGCGATCCACGATGTTGTACGAGTTCTTGCCAGTCGGCTCCCAACGATTCGACATATCAGTCAGATTGACGAAGAAATCATTGGTCAACTGGCCAACGCGATCGGTGAATACGCCGTGCTTGGTGCCGCCGTAGTTGGTACCGAGCACCCGCATGCCACCCAGCAGGACGGTCATTTCAGGCGCTGTCAGTCCCATCAGTTGGGCACGATCCAGAAGCATTTCTTCCGGCTTGACCACGTAGTCCTTCTTCTGCCAGTTGCGGAAGCCATCCGCCAGCGGCTCCATCGGATCGAAGGATTCGGCATCCGTCATCTCGTCGGTAGCGTCACCACGTCCCTTCAAGAAGGGTACGTGAACCTCGTGGCCGGCTGCTTTGGCTGCCATCTCGATGCCAAGGTTACCGCCAAGCACGATAACGTCAGCAACGCTGGCGCCAGTGTCAGCCGAAATCTGCTCGTAAACCTTCAGCACCTTATCCAGACGATCGGGCTCGTTACCCTCCCAGTCCTTCTGGGGCGCCAGGCGAATCCGCGCACCGTTTGCACCACCACGCATGTCTGAGCCGCGGAAAGTACGGGCACTGTCCCACGCGGTGCAGATCAGCTCGTTCAGGCTCAATCCGGCCCCGGCAATCTTCTGCTTGACCACTTCCTCAATGTAATTGGTCTCGCCCTGGGGAACAGGATCCTGCCAGATCAGATCTTCATCAGGCACACCCGGTCCGATATAGCGGGACTTGGGCCCCATGTCGCGGTGGGTCAGCTTGAACCAGGCACGGGCGAAGCAGTCTTTGAAGTACTCGGGATCTGCCAT
Organism: Marinobacter flavimaris; assembly: GCF_045057155.1. NCBI lineage: Bacteria > Pseudomonadati > Pseudomonadota > Gammaproteobacteria > Pseudomonadales > Marinobacteraceae > Marinobacter > Marinobacter flavimaris. The sequence continues at coordinate 968,190 of NZ_CP171359.1, read as the reverse complement.
GAACTTCTCGCAGATTGCGCGGTACTTCGGATCGACTTTCATTGCCATGTCGGCATCGGTCATCATCGGCTTGCGACGGACGGACGGATCAGTCGGATCAACCGGCATGTGCTCTTCTTTGATGTCGATCGGCTCCCACTGGTTTGCACCAGCCGGGCTCTTGGTCAGCTGCCACTCGTAGCCAAACAGCAGATCAAAGTAGCCCATGTCGAACTTGGTCGGATTCGAGGTCCAGGCACCTTCGATGCCAGAGGTAACCGCGTTGGTCGCCTTGCCGTCGAGGTTCGGGTTCATCCAGCCAAAGCCCTGGGTTTCAACGTCAGCCCCTTCCGGCTCCGGGCCGAGGGCATCGGCGTCGCCATTACCGTGAGCCTTGCCCACCGTATGGCCGCCAGCGGTCAGCGCTGCGGTTTCTTCATCGTTCATCGCCATGCGGGCAAAGGTCGTTCTCACCTGCTCCGCGGTCTTCTGCGGATCCGGCACACCGTTCACGCCCTCAGGATTCACATAAATCAGGCCCATTTGCACTGCAGCGAGCGGGTTCTCCATGGTGTCGGGCTTGTCGACGTCTTCATAACGGCTGTCAGACGGCGCCAGCCACTCTTTTTCCGCGCCCCAGTAGATGTCTTTTTCCGGATGCCAGATGTCCTCGCGGCCATAAGAGAAACCGAAGGTCTTCAGGCCAAACGACTCATAGGCAACATTACCGGCCAGGATAAACAGGTCGGCCCAGCTCACCTTGTTGCCGTATTTTTTCTTAAGCGGCCACAGAAGGCGGCGTGCCTTGTCGAGGTTGCCGTTGTCGGGCCAGGAGTTCAGCGGAGCGAACCGCTGGTTACCGGTGCCGGCACCACCACGACCGTCGGCCAGGCGATAGGTTCCAGCGGCGTGCCACGCCAGTCGAATCATCAGGCCGCCGTAATGCCCCCAATCGGCAGGCCACCATTCCTGACTGTTGGTCATCAGCTCGTGCATGTCTTTTTCGAGGGCTTCGTGATCAAGCTTTTTCACTTCTTCCCGGTAGTCGAAGTCTTCACCGAGAGGATTGGTTTTGCGGTCGTGCTGATGAAGGATGTCGAGATTGAGGTTCTCAGGCCACCAGCCAGCTACGTCGGCTTTTTCCTGAGTGTTTGAACCGTGCATTACGGGACACTTTCCGCCCGCACTGTTGTTGTCTGTCATTTTTCTCTCCTCATTGGGGTTGGCAAAACGACACTGCTTTGATTCAGGCACTTCTAACTATAGGACACACCCAATAATCTGCTCTGAGTATTTCTTATGTCCCGGATAGCGTGCGCCTATAGGATTTCCCGCAATGTTTGCGGGTTCTCTGCCTTACTGGGCACAAGCGTAATCACTTGAATATCTCGCCAGAATGTCTAAAAAGTCCGGCCATGCGATTGAACGACTGAGTGACATTACATTGGACATGGATCTGCTCCTGCCTAACGAGAACAGCTCCACCGTAGCGCGGGACCGATGGCGTAATACAATTAATTAAAAATAAATTTGTGAGAGTTTTTATTTATGGATGAAGCTCTGGTCGGTCAGAGCCGCTCAATGGATGAAAACTTGCCGGCTTCGTCAAAGACGATGCGGAAACTGCCGCGAATGCCATCGCGAAGATAAAAACGGGAGAGGATACGGGCCGGGAATCGGACAGAGCGTCCGTCCCGGGCCGTGGTGTGAACATCTGTGGCAACGCCCTGATAGAGCTTGATCCACTCATCAGGGCTGATGCTGATATCCACAATAATCTGCTGCATTGGCGATCAGTTCGCCAGTTCAAGCAGCAGGCGGTTCAGACGGGTGACATAGGCCCCGGGGTCCGGGAGTTGCTCACCGCTGGCCAGGGTGGCCTGGTCCAGGATAACCGCTGAGAGCTCGTTGAACCGCTCTTCGCCCTTCTCGCTTTCCAGTCGCTGGACCAGCGGATGATCAACATTGATCTCGAAGATCGGTTTGCTGTCCGGTACTTTCTGGCCGGCAGCTTCCATGATCTTCTTCATCTGGGCGCCCATATCGAAATCGCCTACCACCAGACAGGCCGGTGAATCGGTCAGGCGGTTGGTTACACGCACCTCCTGCACCCTGTCGCTCAGGGCATTCTTGATGCGCTCCAGAAGGTCCTTGTGCTCTTCAGCCGCCTCTTCCTTGTGCTTCTTGTCTTCCTCGGTCTCGACCTCGCCCAGGTCCAGGTCGCCACGGGCAACATCCTGCAACTGCTTGCCGTCGTATTCGCTGAGGTAACCCATCATCCACTCGTCGATGCGATCTGTAAGGATCAGCACCTCAATGCCCTTTTTGCGGAAGACTTCCAGATGCGGGCTGCTCTTGGCGGCTGTGAAGTTGTCGGCGGTGATGTAGTAAAGCTTTTTCTGCCCTTCCTTCATCCGGCCGATGTAATCATCCAGCGACACGTTCTGTGCGCTTTCACCGGTGTGAGTGGAGGCGAAGCGCAGCAGGCCGGCAATTTTCTCGCGGTTGCTGAAATCTTCCGCCGGGCCTTCTTTCAAGACCGTGCCGAACTCGCCCCAGAACTTCTGATACTGCTCGGAATCCTTCTTGGCCAGCTTGGACAGCATATCGAGGACCCGCTTGGTGAGAGCGGTGCGGATACTTTCCACGGTGCTGTCGTTCTGCAGGATCTCCCGTGACACGTTGAGGGACAGATCGTTGGAATCAATCACACCCTTGGCAAAACGCAGGTACAGCGGCAGGAACTGTTCGGCGTCGTCCATGATGAACACGCGCTGCACGTAAAGTTTCAGGCCACGGGGCGCTTCACGGTTGTACAGATCAAACGGTGCACGGGCCGGGATATAAAGCAGGCTGGTGTAATCCAGCTTGCCTTCCACCTTGTTGTGGGACCAGGTGAGCGGGTCTTCAAAATCGTGGGCGATGTGCTTGTAGAACTCCCTGTACTCCTCGTCCTTAATCTCGGTACGGGGGAGTGTCCATAGCGCTGTCGCATCGTTAACGGTTTCGTACTCGTCCTTCTTCTCACCTTCGTCGGATTCGGCCTTCATGACAACCGGGAAGGAAATATGATCCGAGTACTTCTTCACCAGACTGCGCAGTTTCCAGCCGTTGGCGAATTCCTTGGCGTCTGGCTTCAGATGCAGGACGATCTGGGTGCCGCGGTTATCCAGATTGACCTGCTCGATGGAAAACTCGCCGTCACCCTTGGACTCCCAATGCACACCTTCTTCTGCAGGCGCACCCGCGCGGCGGGTAAATACATCCACCTTGTCGGCCACAATAAACGCCGAATAGAACCCAACACCGAACTGACCGATCAGCTTGGTGTCCTTCTTCTCATCGCCGGACAACTGCTGGAGGAATTCAGCCGTACCGGAACGGGCAATGGTGCCAAGATTCTGGATAACATCGTCACGGGTCATACCGATACCGTTGTCGGTGAGCGTGACGGTATTCGCCTCTTCGTCAAAATCCAGGCGAATCTTCAGCTCAGGATCGCTTTCATACAGGCTGTCGTCCTTCAGCGCTGCGAAACGCAGTTTGTCTTCGGCATCTGAAGCGTTGGAAATCAGCTCACGAAGGAAGATTTCCTTGTTGGAATACAACGAGTGAATCATCAGGTGAAGCAGTTGCTTCACCTCGGTCTGGAATCCAAGCGTTTCTTTATTGGCTTCAACCGTCATGGCGTTTTAGTCTCCTGAAACGAATAAACAGGCACGGCGTTGTGCCCGAGTTACCTCATAGTTTTGAGAGTGAGCGCGGAGGCCGTTCCGAAACCGTGCGGAGCCATGGATGGCGGAGCCGAGCGTACATGGACGTATTCACAGCGTGTTTCGGAACGGCCTCCGTGCTCGCTCCTGCACAAAAATCTCAGTCTGAGCAAAAAGTGGGGGCACACCGGGGCATTTCAAGCCCCGGAGTATAGGCAAGATCAGTCTTCGAGGAGGAAGTGCGCCCTGGCAGTCGCAATGGGTTGCGAGCGGGATTTCTGCCAGGCGCTGACCATCACGTTGGCAACGCGGTTGCCCTGGCGGGTCAGGCGGCATTCGGCGTAGGTCTCGCGATTGAGACCGGCCCTGAGGTAATCCAGGGAAAAGTCGACGATACGGGGCATGCGCAGACTTTCCTGGGACATGATCAGGTAGATGTTGGCAGACATCTCCATGAAGCCACCGATCACGCCACCGTGGATGGCCGGCAGGATGGGATTACCCAGGTTGGAGTCTTTGCAGGGCAGACGGAAAATCAGGTCGTCTCCAAACTGCTCACACTGAAGACCAATCCAGGTGGCATAGGGAATGCTGCTGAGCATGCGGCTGAAGTCACCGGTCTCCTGGGTGTAACGCAGGATTTCAGGATCGGTCATTCTTCACCTCCGGTAATCAGGTCCCGGTAATGTTTCGGGCTGGCATCCTTCCCGATACGCATGAAGGTGGCCACGCAGTTGGCAATGGTTTCACCGCCTTCCTGGTACGCCTCACAGCGGGTAAAAATGATGTTCCGGGTTACCCGGTAGGTTTCAGCCCGGGCATAAACCGGCTTGCGGGGCTGGGCCGGGCGCATGTAGTCCACGCGCAGGTCCAGCGTCGGGCAGAGCTCAAAATCTTCCAGGGCACAGAGGATCACGCACCCTGATGTGGTATCCATCAGTGTGGTGATGGCCCCACCGTGAATCACCCCGGTGTCCGGGTTACCGATAATGCGGTCACTGTAGGGCAGGCACAGTGTCAGGCTGCCTTTTGTGGCCTCGGTAACCGACAGACCAAGCTCGTTGGCCTGGTTGAGGGTGGCTATAAAACGGCTAACCCGTTTCCGTCGGATATCATCGTTCATTCAGATTCAACCTGTGGATCAGCTTTTAGGTTTTGGGCTGTTTTCCGCCTTGCCGGGCAGCGGCTCCTCGAAGACCTTCCCCGCCCTCAATGCTTCCAGTGCCGTCGAACAGAACTCGCGTCGATAGAGAACGACAACAACCAGAGTGGACGCCGCCATGAAGACAATCGGGTGAATAAACCAGCCTACCACGGCAAGTGCGTAATAGTAGGACCGCAGCCCAAGGTTAAAGGCATCGCCGGCAAGATTGCAGATGTTGCCGGCACTTCGTGCAAACGCCTCCCTGCCAGCGGGGCTGGTTTTGGTGTCGTCTGGCGGAGGGGCACTGCCCACCATCACCGACACAAAGTTGTACATCCGCATGGACCAGGTGAATTTGAAAAAGGCGTAGATAAAGACCACCAACAGCACCACCATGCGAAGTTCCCAGATTTCCCGGGTCGGCAATGTGGCGAAGGGCATGGTACTGAATACTTCCATGACTTCCTGGGTGTAGCCGAGGGCGGTGATAATACCCGCGAGAATCAGCAGGCAGCTGGAGGCGAAAAACGCACCGTTGCGCTCCAGGTTTCCGACCACAGACGCATCGGCAATCCGGTTTTCCCGCCGCAACATGACGCGCATCCAGTCCTCCCGGTAAAGGTCGAGGGTGTTGGACAGGCAGGGACGGTCCGCGGCACGGCGTTTCGAGTATTCGGTATAACCCAGCCAGCAGACGAGGAACCAGAGCAAAGCGATCAGTTCGAGTAAATTACTCATGGGTTGCCTTGGGTGCGAAGTTGGTGAAACAGAGCGGGAACAGACGCTTATGATACGCCAAGGGCCTGCTCGTCACCACCGCCGGGCAGGTTGCGGTAATCCACTGATGGCCGATCATGTGCTATAAACTGCCCATTCAGGAAGCGGGCAACTGTTTTGAACGAACCCGACATCGCATCATCCAAAAGGGAGCTTACTGTGAACCTGTCTGCCATCAAAAACAGCCTGGTAGCCATTGCGCTGGCACTGACACTCAGCGGCTGCTCGGTCAATCCGGTTACCGGGGAAAATCAGCTTTCGCTGATCGGTGAAAGCCAGGAGCTCGCCATGGGCGCCGAGCAGTACGTGCCCACCCAGCAAACCCAGGGCGGTCGGTTTTATGTGGACCCGGAGCTGACGCTCTATGTGAGCGAGGTTGGCCAGAAAATGGCCAGGGTCAGTGACAGACCGGACCTGCCCTACGAATTCGTGGTTCTGAACAGTAGTGTACCCAATGCCTGGGCCCTTCCCGGAGGCAAGATCGCTATTAACCGTGGCCTGCTGACAGAGCTTGACGACGAGGCTCAGCTTGCCTCGGTTCTGGGGCACGAGATTGTTCATGCGGCAGCCCGGCACAGTGTTCAGCGCATGCAGCAGGGAATGCTGATCAGCGCCGGCGTTGCCGGACTTGGTTTTGCCCTGTCGGACAACGAATGGGCCGGTCTGATCATGGGTGGTGCTGCCCTTGGGGCGCAACTTGCGCTGGCGCAATACAGCCAGGGCGATGAACTCGAATCCGACCACTACGGCATTCTCTACATGAAAGAAGCCGGCTATGACCCACAGGCGGCGGTGGAGCTTCAGGAGCTGTTCCTGAAACTATCTGAAGGGCGTCAGTCCAGTTTCATTGATGGCCTTTTCGCGACCCATCCTCCCTCAGCGAAACGCGTGCAGGAGAACCGCGAACTGGTGCAAAAGGTTGGCGCGGGCGGCTACCGCGGTGAGGACGTCTATGAACGCAAGATGGCCAAACTCCGCTCGCTGCAACCGGCTTACGATGCCCATGACAAGGCCATGGAGCTGGCCTCCAAAGGCGAGATGAAGCCCGCGCTCGACAAGATCAACGAAGCCATCCGTCTGCTGCCACGGGAAGCCATGTTCTATGCCCTTCGCGGCCGCATTTATCAGGAGCAGAAGGAAACAGAGAAGGCCGCGGCCGACTTTGAAAAGGCGGTGGAGCTCTACCCCGAGATGTTCAAGTATCGCCTTTACAATGGCCTGAATGCTCTGAGGCTCAACAATCTGGACAAGGCCAGGGAGAATCTGACCAAAGCCAATGAAACCGTCCCCACTTCCATTGCCTTCCTGCGACTGGGCGATGTTGCGGTAAAACAGAATAACCGGAGTGAAGCCATTGCCTATTACAGCAAGGCCGCCGAAGCCGGTGGAGACGTAGCTGAAGAGGCCAAACGTAAACTGGCGGCACTCACGCAATAATTGCCGCCGGAATCGTTGACTTTAGAAGGCCGGAGTCCCGAGGGGTTCCGGCCTTTTTATTGCCCGGGATCAAGATTGCCGGTCTGACGCACATCTTCTGTCATCGCCTCCATTGACTTTTAGAGCAATAACTCTAAAAATCAGATGACATCAACAACGATTGGATGACGGACATGCTAGCGAAACGTATCCAGCCCATGGTCTTCCAGGCGCGCCGACTGTACGTGGAACTGATGTTCCAGGTGATGGGGCGAGCCCTGCAGGCTGTGAGCGAGGTGGACGAGAAGGTTCAGAACGAAGCCCGGGCACTACCTGACGGTTTCCTGTTTGAGATGATGGTGATGCCGGATGGCTCAAAGTTGATCGTCGAACATACCGGCCAGGGGCGTTTCCGTTACCACGGTGACAAAGCCCCACGGCCGATCGACCTGTCGATTCAGTTCAAGCACATCGCCCACGCTTTCCTGGTGCTGTCTTTCCAGGAAAAAACATCAGTGGCTTTCGCCAATGACCGCATGCTGGTGGATGGCGACATCAGCTATGCCGTGCGGATGACGCGGGTACTGAACCGGCTTGAGTCCTTCATCCTGCCGAAAATGGTCGCCGAGCGCGCCGTAAAGGAATACCCGGCCGACCTCCACCTGCCGGAAAAGCTGATCAGCGCCGCGCGCATTTACCTGAAAGTTGCCACCAATTTCGTTGAGACAGTGAGAGCGTGATGACCAATAAATACTATGAGTTCTTCTGCCCGGTAAAAGTCATTGCCGGCAAGGCCGCCCTTGAACACATCCCTTACGAGCTGACCGGAATGGCTGCCAAACGGCCAATGATCGTAACCGACAAGGGCGTGCGGGCTGCGGGCCTCCTGGAACCCGTGATCGCAGCTTGCGAGGAAAGCGGGCTGGAAATAACCACCATCTATGATGACGTTCCTCCTGACTCCTCGACCACGGTGGTACGCGATATCGCCGGCATCTATCGTCAGGAAAAGTGCGACTCCATCATCGCCGTGGGCGGCGGTTCGGCGATCGATACCGGCAAGGCCGTCAACATCCTGGTTTCCGAGGGTGGTGACGATATCGCCAAGTACAGCGGTGCCGGTGTGCTCAAGCATCCGCTCAAGCCCTTCTTCGTGGTGCCGACAACAGCCGGGACCGGTTCGGAAGTTACATCGGTTGCGGTCATCACCGATGAAGCCAAGGGCGTCAAGCTGCCCTTCACGTCGTCGTTCCTGCTGCCAAACGCGGCCATCATTGACCCGCGCATGACCCTCACCCTGCCGCCGCACATTACTGCCGCGACAGCCATGGACGCCATGACCCACGCAACCGAAGCGTTCACCTGCATGGCGAAAAACCCATTGAGTGACGCCTACGCGACCGCGGCCATCAAGAAAATCAGCCAGTCGCTCCTTCAGGTCATGGACAACCCGAAAGACAGCGACGGACGACTGGAGCTGGCGCAAGCCTCGACCATGGCCGGCATCGCCTTCTCCAACTCCATGGTGGGTCTGGTGCATGCCCTGGGGCACGCCACCGGCGCCGTCTGCCACCTGCCCCACGGCCTTTGCATGAGTCTTTACCTGCCCTACGCCCTGGAGTACAACCTTGAAACCATCCGGGAACCCCTGGGTGAACTTTTGCTGTACCTCGAGGGCCCCGAAGTCTTTGCAGCAACACCGGCAAGCCGCCGGGCAGAGGCCAGTATTTCCGCGATCCGGAAGTTGCGGGATGCCTTGTACAAGCGCTGCCAGCTGCCCCGGACACTCAAGGAAACCGGTAAGGTGACCGAGGCACAGCTGGACCATATCGCTGAGATGGCATTGGATGATGGTTCCATCATGTTTAATCCGAAGGAAGTAACGCTGGAGGATGCCCGCTCGGTTCTGCGCCGCGCCTGGGCGTGACTGTTTCTTCGCCGGGGACCCTGCCTGGGCCCCGGCGTTCGCCTTGTGTGAAGATAGACTTCACATCATTGAAATTGATCAAGCAAGAGAGGAGAATTAGCCAATTCTGGCAGGGATGATAGCCGGGTTCATTATCCACCTACAGTACTGTTCCGTAGAGAGCCCCACCGCATGCAAAACCGATATCCCCGCCCTGTTAATGCCACTCTTGGTGTCCTTCTTCTTGTACTGACTGCACTTTCCTCGCCAGTTTTTGCCTCACAAGATACCTCTGGCGAACAAAAGGTTTTTCGTTTCAATATTTCGCCCAATGGTTACCCACCCTATCTCATCGGTGACCAGAGCCAACCATCAGGAATCATGTGGGATGTGGTGTCCGAGGTAGCCCAGAGGCTTGGATACCGGGTAATCGCTGAGCAAATCCCCCGTAAACGTGTAGATCAGATGCTGCTTGATGGATACATCGATGCCACACCAAGGGCTCGGGAGTGGGCGGACGACCCGGAGAAATTCCTGTTTACCGATGCGGTAGTCGACATCGAGGAAGTGTTTTTTGTACCAGTAAAATCCAGCTTTCACTACGAGAGCCCGGACGATCTGATCTCCAAAACCATTGTCACCCATCTCGGCTACCGATATCCGCTGCTTGAGCCCTACTTCGAGGAAGGTCGGATTCGCCGCTTTGATGTTTCCAGAGACAAGGACATGTTCACCTTCGTACTGCACGGTGACCGCTTCGACGCCGCGGTCGCCGACCGGCTCGTCGGAAAGTGGATTCTCAGAAACGAGGGGCTGCGGCAGCATTTCGACATCAGCAACGAAAGCATCAGCAATTACGGGTTCCGGCTAATGCTGCGGAAAGACTGGCAGTCCTTTGCCAGCCAGTTCAACGAAGAACTGGCGAAGATGAAGGCGAATGGCGAGCTGGATGCGATTCTCGCCAACTACCGCTGAAGCCGCCCGGCGCTACTCGAGGCGTCGCAACAACAGCATCGGCGATACACTCAACACCGGCCGTAGCTGCCAGCGGCCGAACAGGGCAAGAACAACGGCGCTGACGATTGGAATCGGCAACACCACGTGCCAGTGCCACTGGAACGTGCCCTCGAACATCCTGAACTGAAGCGCCCAGACTGCCGCCTCGGCGGCGACCACTCCAAGCACACCTGCGAAACCACCCAGCAACGCAAATTCGAGCATGGTACTGCGAACCAGCAACCTCTGGCGTCCGCCCAGGGTTCGCAGCAGCGCACCTTCCCGCTGTCGATCCTGAAGCGTCGCACTGACGACTGCAGCCATCACCACCAGCGCGGCGGCAAGGATCAACGCCAGAATGGCTTCAATCGCCTGGGTGACCTGACGGACAATCTCCTGGATCCGCTCAATCACATGATCAATTTCCAGAACGGAAACCGTCGGGAACTGCCGGGAAAATTCGTTCAGGGCATCTTTCTTGTCCTTGGGCAGGTAAAAACTGGTAATCCAGGTCGCGGGCATCTCGGTGAGCCCGCCCTCCGGCGGGAACGCCATGTAGAAATTGGGCTTCATGCTGTCCCACTGGACCGTCCGAATACTGGTGACGGCTTCTGTCACCTTTTCCGAGCCAATGGTGAACGTCAGTTCGTCGCCCAGTGACAGTCCCAGCTTTCCGGCCAGCTCCGCTTCCACCGAGACACCTTCCTTCTGGTTTTCACCAAACCAGGCGCCCTCGACTATCTCGTTGTCGTCCGGCAAGGCAGACATCCAGGTCAGGTTCAGTTCACGGTTGAGAGCGTTAACATTCTCATCCTTGCTGACCGTTTCCTTGACCGGCTGACCATTGAGTTCGGTCAAGCGTCCTCGAACCATCGGGTAAAGTTTGTCCAGTGGCTGGCCACGCTCCTGCCAGAACGCATCGACGTCCTCGACCGCTTCCGGTGCAATATTGATCAGGAAATGATTGGGCGCGTCATCCGGCAACTGGGCCTGCCAGTCTGTCAACAAAGAGGTACGCACCAATATCAGCGTGGCCGCCAGCATCAACGTCATCGCAAATACAGCAATCTGGGAAAGACTGGCCCGGCGATGCCGGTACAGCCCCACCAGGGCCAAACGCCAGGCGTTACCACCGCCGCGAACCTTGCGCAGTGTTGCCACCAACAGCCAACCCACCAGGCCAAGTGCCCCGAGCAGCAACGCAAGCCCCCCCAGAAGGGAAACCACCAGGGCAAGTTCGCCCGCATACATCCACACAAGCCCGAAAACCGCCACAATGGCAATTATCATATCCGGCAGGGCCTCGCGCCCGGTTTCACCGGGCTGGCTGCGCAGTACACGCATCGCCGGAACATTGCGAAGCCTGCGAACGGGAGGATAGGCAAACGCAAACAGAGAGACCAGTGCCGTCAGCAAGGCGGGCACCAATGCAGACGGATCGAGCTGAAATTCCACCGGGCGCTCAAGCACCTGGCTCAGCATGTGAATCAGCAACCAGTACAGCGGCATCGCGACCAGCAGTCCGCCCACGATCCCGGTGACACCCCAGAGCGCGAGGCGCTTGAGGTACAGACCGCCAATACCCGCACCGCTGAGCCCCAGCGTTTTCAGAAGTGCCACGGTATCGCGCTGGGAAAGGGCATACTGACGACTCGCCACAGCCACGGCCACGGCGGCAAGCAGGACTGCAAGACTGCCACCCAACAGCAGGAATCGCTCGGCTCGCTCGAGTGAGCGCGAGAAGGTCTCGCCATCCCGGACACCCGCCCATTCATGACTGGGTTCGAGTCTGGGTTCCAACCATTGGTAGTACGATTCCAGCGCAGCTTCATCACCGGCAAACAGGTAGACGTATTCAACCCGGCTGCCCTCCTGGATGACCCCGGTGGCGGCCACATCATCCACATGCATCATCACGCGGGGGGCCAGTGCCGACAGCCGGAAACCGCCGTCCGGCTCCCGGATGAGCAGGCCGGACACGGTAAGATTCAGATTACCAACTTCAAGCGAATCGCCGACTTCGAGATCCAGCAGCCTGAGCAAACGCGGGTTGATCCAGACCTCTCCCGGCCCGGGCCCCTGATTTACCAGCTCCCGGGTACCTGTCGGGTCCCGCTGGATTTCGATATCGCCGCGAAGCGGATATTCATTGCTCACGGCCTTGACTGACACCAGCTGGAAATTCTCGTCACCGAACACCATGGTGGAGAACTCCACCATTCGACCGGTTTTCAGGCCCTGTTCGGCGGCTTCCTGAAGCCAGGCGTCCGGAATCGGGCGGCCATTCTCTGCCTCGAGCTGGCGATCCGCTGCCAGGAACGAGCTGGCTGAAGAAACCAGGGTGCGTTGAAGCTGACTGGCAAACAGGGCAATGGTGGCGACAGTGGCAACGGCGATGATGAGAGCGGCCAGAACGACGCGAACATCCCGTTCCCGCCAGTCCCGGCGAACCGACATAAGTTTTTTTGCAGCTGCCATCAGTGCGCCATCTCCTGCGCTGCTTCCGGTTCGGTCAGAACGCCGGCTTCAATATGGAACTGCCTATTACAGCGAGCCGCCAGGTGTTCATCGTGGGTTACCATCACCAGCGTTGTGCCCTGCTCCCGGTTCAACGCCATCAAGAGATCAGATACTGCCTGACCGGTGCGGTTATCCAGGTTACCCGTCGGCTCGTCAGCGAACAGGATCAGCGGCTCAGACGCAAATGCCCGCGCGATGGCAACCCGCTGCTGCTCACCACCGGAGAGCTGTCTGGGTGTGTGGGTCAGCCGTTCGCCAAGCCCAACCCGTTCCAGTAGCTCACGGGCCCTCTTCTCCGGCGATGCCATGCCGGCAAGTTCCAGCGGCAACATAACGTTCTCGAGCGCGGTTAGCGCCGGCAAAAGCTGGAAAGACTGGAATACAAAGCCAACCCGGTGTGCGCGGAGTTTTGCCCGCTCATCCTCGCTGAGCTTGCTGATCACCGAGCCGTCCAGCTCCACCGTCCCCTCGCTGGGCGTATCAAGACCCGCCAGCAAACCCAACAGAGTGGTTTTACCAGAACCGGAGCGCCCGACAATGGCTACGGATTCTCCCCGATTGATTTCGAGAGTGACCCCTTGCAAGATCGTGAGCGTATCGGTTTCAACACTGACGCGGTGGGTCAGGTTATCTACCCGTAACATTGGGCTCTGGCTATCCGGGTTAACATTGGTCATCTGATTCACGGAATCTCCCGATCCTGGGTCTCGAAAACGGCTTAAAGGTGTATTGGTTGTCTATGCATACGGCATTGGTGTACGTCAGATCAATTCTTTTTCTCGTGTTTGCCGTGCTGGCGCTGCCGGCAGTGGCCAGTCAAAACACGCTGCTCATCGTAGGTGACAGCCTCAGTGCGGCCTATGGAGTGCCCTCCGAAACTGCCTGGGTGCAGTTGCTGAGAAACCGGCTCGAGAGCAAAGGGTTGAGCGACTGGGAAGTGGTCAATGCCAGCATCAGCGGAGAAACCACGGATGGCGGTGCCCGCCGGCTGCCTGATCTCCTTGAGGAGAACGAGCCCGACGTCGTGGTCATTGAATTGGGTGGCAATGATGGCCTTCGCGGCTTCCCACCCAACGTAATCGAATCCAATCTCGCCTCCATGATCGAAAAGGTGCAGACCTCGGGTGCTCGCGCCGTACTGGTGGGCATGCAAATACCGCCCAACTACGGACAGCGCTACACAGAGATGTTTGCCGAAATCTATCCGAAGCTGTCTGACCGATACGACACCGCGTTGGTTCCCTTTTTCCTGGACGGCATCTACAACCAGGCCGGGTTGATGCAGGACGACGGGATTCACCCGACCGAGGAAGCCCAGGGCAAACTGCTGGAGAATGTCTGGCCGGTGCTCAAACCGATCCTGCAATAAAGATGGTTCAGGTCAATCCCTGGAGGAATGCCAGCGCACGGCGCTCTGACCAGTAAAAGCCATCTTTCGAATGCTCGACAAACCCGACGTGGCCGCCCCAACGAGGAGCTTCGAGGCGCACATGAGCGCCCAGCTCCCGCCGGGATTCCGGGAAACAGCGCGCCGAGAGAAACGGATCGTCGGCGGCGTTCACCATCAGCGCCGGCACGCGGATATCTCGCATGCGCCCCAATGCTGAACACTGGGCCCAGTAATCCCGGGCATTGCGGAAACCGTGCAGAGGCGCGGTGTAGCGGTCATCAAACTCGTGAAAGCTGCGAATGGCATCAAACCCTGAAATATCAATCAGGTCGGGAAACCTCTCCGCCTTCTCCTCCATTTTCACCTTCAGATCCCGGAGAAAGCGCTGCATGTAGATCTTCCTGCTCGGCAATGCCAGCATATCTGCGCTACCGGCCAGGTCGCAGGGAACCGAATAGGCAACGGCTCCGCAGATCCGGCTATCAACACGCTCGCCCTGTTCGCCCAGATATAGCAGCGTCAGATTGCCCCCCATGCTGAACCCGGAAAGAAACAGGGTGTCGTACGCACCTGACAAACCGTGATTGACCACCAGGCCGAGATCCTCGGTGGCGCCGCTGTGATAGAACCTCGGTTGCCGATTCATAACCCCGCCGCAAGAGCGGAAGTTCCAGGCAAGAACATCCCAGCCTTCCCGAAGCAGGGCGCGAGTTAAACCGAGCACGTAGGGCCGCCTGCTGTGACCTTCCAGACCGTGAGACACGATGGCCAGGCGATCGCTACCCTGCCGGTACCAGTCCAGGTGCAGTTCGTCGTCATCCGGTGTGGCGATCACTTCCGGCTCCGGTTCTACCATCGGGACTTTGCGAAACAGTGTGGGCCAGACAGACTGAACGTGACCGTTGCGCAACCACGGCGGGGGCCGGTAGTGAAGAGTCCTGCTTTCGTACAATTTTTAGCCTTTCATATCAGGGGGTTGACCCCGTAAACCAAAGCGCTTAATATGCGCGCCACTTGATGCTGTTCCCCGATAGCTCAGTTGGTAGAGCAACGGACTGTTAATCCGTTTGTCGCTGGTTCGAGCCCAGCTCGGGGAGCCACTTATTCCGAAATGCCGCTGATTCTTCTGAAGCAGCGGCATTTTTCGTTTACGGCCTCAGAAAATCTGCTCGCGCTGCATGAATTCGGTCAGCACGCGGAACAACGTGAACCCATCCTCGGTGCCAATCAGCTCCCGAATGGAATGCATACCGAACTGGGGCACGCCAATATCCAGCGTGGTTACACCCAGGTTCCCCGCCGTCAGGGGCCCAATGGTGCTGCCACAGCCCATATCGCTCCGAACCACAAAGGTCTGGTGAGGCAACCCCAGCTCGTCACTGATGTGCCGGTAAACTGCTGCCGATCGACTGTTGGTGGCGTACCGCTGGTTATGGTTGACCTTGATCACCGGCCCCTGATTGAGAATCGGGCCATGATTCTCATCATGTTTATCCATGTAATTCGGATGAATGCCATGGGCATTGTCCGCCGACACCATCATTGAGTTGGCAATAGCACGAGCCTTGCCAGCGCCGACCCAGCGGTCCAGAACCGCTGTCAGGAACGGCCCTTGTGCACCTTCGGCAGACATACTGCCAACTTCCTCGTGATCGTTGCAGACCAGCAACGCGGCTTCGTCGCCGGAGGTTTTCAGCAGCGACTGGAGACCAATGTAACAACTCAGAAGGTTGTCCAGGCGAGCCGAGGCGATGAAATCATCACGCAATCCGACAAACGAGGCTTCACGGGCATCGTAGAAACTGAGCTCGTAACCCAGGACCTTGCGGACAGTGAGCCCGGTCTCGGACTTGACCTGCTGGGACAATAGATCCACGAAGCTGGTGGTATCGCTCTCAGGAACCTGCATCAGAACCGGTGGCAGATCGGTCTGTGGGTTAACCGTGCGATTGCTGTTGGCCTCTCGATCAAGATGGATTGCCAGGCTCGGAATGAATGCCACAGGCTTACGGAAATCCACCAGGGTGTCCCGTACCTTGCCGTCTTCATCCAGCACCGTCACCCGACCGGCCAGGGAAAGATCCCGGTCAAACCAGGGATTCAGCAGCACACCACCGTAAACTTCGACACCCAACTGAAAGAAGCCCTTGCGGCGGAGCTCAGGGTTCGGCTTGACCTTCAGGCAGGGGCTGTCGGTATGAGCACCCACCATGCGGATTCCCGAGGTGGTGACATCTTTGCTGCCAGTTCGGAAGGCGACAATTGAGGAGCCGTTGCGGACAACGTAATAGCCCTGGTTGCTCACCAGCGACCAGTCTTCCCGCTCATCCAGCTCCTGAAACCCGGCCACACTCAGCCGTTGTTTCATGGTGTCGACCGCATGCCAGGGTGTGGGGGAAGTGTTCAGAAACTTCAATAAATCTTTGTTAAATTCAGCGTGTTCCATGATGTCCCTGATTAAAAGATAATTGCGCCAACAGTATGGCATGAAGCCGTAAAGCCTCATACTGCGTCAACGGACATTCCCTATAACCGGGTCACAAATCAACCATCACCGGGAGCCCAACGTGCCAGCACCGAGATTTCTCGACATTGAATACTGCCAGACCGACGATGCGCTGTTTCCCACCGCCATGGCCTGGTCGCTGGAAGACGGCCGAATGAAAACCGTGGTTATCGCCCCTTCCGACGACTGGCTCCCGGAAGATGGTGACCTGGGTGATGTCGACCTTCTCTACCTTGAAGAACAGGGCGTGCCCCTGATCGAGCTGGCCCGGGAACTGCACCAGGATCTGCCCGACCAGACCGTCTTCGTGGACGGCCTCGATCCAGACGAGATTCTGGTAGACCTCATTTTCACGGCCGTGGCACAGGAGGCCCCGTTCGAAATCGCACCCATCAGTGAGCTGATCACAGGCCTGGACAGCGAAACCCTGGAAGACCGCCGCCGCCAGCTCCTGTTCGAGGAAAGCCTGGAACCCCAGTTGCCTGAAAATGGCGTTTACGCACTGCTGCTGATGGCGCGGGAAGAGGGCCTGTTCGACGAGGATTGAGAAACAGCAGGAATTGACAGGGGGAAGTGTGACACGGGTCGACGTAACAAACGGTTACACGAGGCAGAATCAGCCCGTATTCGCCCATGTCAGGAAGCCCGATAACAATGAACAAGGTTGTGCGAACGCCCCTCGTCTGTCCGCTTGTCCCTGCCCTGCTCCTCGCATCCCAGGCCGCCCTGGCCCAGGAAACGCCAAGGGCCGACAAACACTACATCGGGCTGCTGGCAACCACCTACAACCACCGCACCATCGGTGAAAACACCAAGGAAACCGCCTGGGGCACAGGCGGAACACTGGTGGTGGGTGGCCACATAACCGATCTGTTTCACGCCGAGCTGCGGGCCGGTGGCGGCTTCAAAGACGCCGAGGTACCGGACAGTGACCTGACGCTGAGCGTTGACTACTACGCCAGCTGGTACATGGGCCTGCACTACCCGATCACCGACTATGCAAACCTCTACGGCCAGTTCGGCTTTTCCTATATCCACGGCGAAGGCGAGATCAGCGATCCCGCAAATGATCGCAACAACCCCTACCTGGATCTCGAAGGCGAGTTCCCGGACAGCGGCTTCTCCATCAGCTGGATTGCAGGGCTTGATTTCGAAGTGATGGACGATACGTTTCTGGTCTTCGAAGGCGGAAAGCTTTTCGAAGACACGGGAACGGATGTGAACACCTTCCAGTTTTCCGGCGGACTGCGCTACGAGTTCTGAATGGCCGGCCGGATCTCGTGTTGCCGATCCGACCCGCTACCAGATCGCCATTAAGCCTTGTGGCGAATATGCCAGCACCGGTGAATCCGGGCGTTGCGTTGAAAATCCTTGTCCAGGGTATCCCGCGTCACTTCAGCAACCTCGAACTCGCTTTCCAGTGTCTCGTCCAGCTTGAAGCGTCGGAAATTGTTGGAAAAGATCAGCAACCCGTCGGAACTCAACCTTGCCATGGCCTGCCTGACCAGCGTGGGATGATCCTTCTGGATATCCAGAACGCCGGCCATACGGGCAGAGTTGGAAAAGGTCGGCGGATCCATGAAGATCAGGTCAAACCGTTGGTCCGCCGTTTTCCGGTCTGCCAGCCAGGCCAGGCAGTCTGCCTGCTCTACCCGATGCTTCTTGGGGTCGGCTCCGTTCAGTGCAAGGTTCTCCTCAGCCCAGCCGACATACGTCTTTGACATATCCAGACTGAGCGAGCGGCTGGCGCCTCCAACAACAGCGTGAACAGTGGCCGCGCCGGTATAACAGAACAGGTTCAGGAATCGCTGGTTTGCCGAGTGCTGCTGAATCCAGTGCCGCACCGGTCGATGATCCAGAAACAGACCCGTGTCCAGATAATCCTTGAGGTTCACCTTCAACACGCAGCCGTGTTCGTGAACCCTGAAAAACTCGCCACTGACTGCCTGCTTCTCGTACTGATTGGTGCCGGTTTGCCGCTGGCGCTGCTTGCACACCATATCCTCCGGCTCCACTCTCAGTGCTTCGGGAATGACTGCAAGGGCCTCCGCCAGGCGTTCTCGAGCAGCACGCTCATCCACCGATTTCGGGGCCGCATACTCCTGCACGTGCACCCGCCCCTCATAGATATCGATCGCCAACGCAAACTCCGGCATATCGGCATCGTAGAGGCGGTAGCAACCAATGCCCTGCTTTCTTGCCCACTGCCCAATGGTCTTCACGTTCTTCTTGAGGCGATTGCGCAACATGGCCGCGCGTTCCTCATTGGCAATCCGAGGGGTGACCTCACCGGGAATATCCGGGGTCCTCGGTGTCATGGCGCTCACTTCATTTATCTCGAACAGCAGCAACTGGGCGGGCAGCTTGCCGTTGAAAAGCCGGTATTGCTTGTAACTTCTCAATCCGATGGACTTGCCGAATTCCGGGGCTCCGGTAAATACACCGAGGCGCCAGCCTGGAACGCAGCGTTTAACCGCGTCGCCCAGTGCCTGGTACAAGCCGCCCAACTCCCTGCGCTCACTCAACCGCTCACCGTACGGGGGATTGGTGAGGACCAGCCCCCGATCAGACCAGTCGCCTTCCAGTTCCAGGGCATCGACTGCGCGAGCCTCAACGTGCACAACATTCTCCAGACCTGCCCTCTGGATGTTTTTCCAGGCGGTCCCGATGACCCGGCTATCCTGGTCAAAGCCCGCCATTCTCGGGATCCGCCCTTGCTTGCCCTCGTGGGCGCGACGCTCCGCCTCCTGGCGCAGCGATAACCAGAGCTCCGGCTGATGGCCCGGCCACTTCTCGAAACCGAACCGTTCCTGCTTGCGGCCGGGCGCCATATCCAGCGCCATCATGGCAGCTTCAACCACAAGGGTGCCTGAACCGCACATCGGGTCCACGAAATCGCCGCCGGCGGCGGCAATCTCCGGCCAGCCCGCTCGCATCAGCAATGCCGCGGCCAGGTTTTCCTTCAGGGGTGCCAGGCCCTGATCCGTACGATAGCCGCGCATGTGCAGACTGTGCCCGCTCAGATCAATGCCCAGGGACAAGCGGCCACGATTGAGTCGCGCGGAGACAATGACATCCGGGTTCTTGGCATCCACTGAAGGCCGCGGTCCGCCATTGGCCTGAAACCGGTCCACAATGCCGTCCTTGACCCTTTGAGCGCCATATTGCGTATTGCGGATGGCCTCGTTCTGACCGAGGAACGTAACGCGGAAACTGCCATGCACAGGAATGTGCTGCTGCCAGTCCATGTGAACAACGCCATCATAGAGCTGATCGCCGCTGTTGGCGTCCACTTCATCAATGTGAAGGATCACCCGGTTGGCGAGACGCGACCATAGACAGGCGCGATAACCACCCTCCAGAGAACCCTCCACCCAGACCCCGGCCGGGGCATTGCGTACGGTATCCAGACCAAAGGTGCTGAGCTCGTCCGCCAGTAGGTATTCCACCCCCTTCGGGCAGGTTACGAAAAATACAGATTTGGACAAGTTCAACTCCTGGTTCCTGGACGGCTTGAGGTAAGTTTCCGGAATAAAGGCTATTCCGAAAATCGCAGTAAAATTTTTAGTTCATATAACTATAAAAAAAGCGTCACATAGATGAAATAATTAGTGTACATCGGCTAAAGGTTCGACTTACCTTGTAAGTGACGCGTCGTTCCGGAAGGGTGCAAACCTTCCGTTAACAGGATCCTGACTGCTCTGGCTTGAGCTGACAATAGTGGGTTATCCCGGAGCGGATAACACTGGTCGCAGCCACTGCAGATGTGTACACGCTTGTTCTGTTAATCCATCAGTGAGGAACGGCATGAAAAGACAGAAAAGAGACATGTACGCTCGTGCATTCAAGCGGGGTTATCTCGCTGGCGTGTCCGGAAAATCCAAAGACAGCTGCCCGATTGAACAGGCGGAAGTTCGCCAGGAATGGCTGAACGGGTGGCGAGAAGGCCGCACAGATCAATGGGAGGGCATGACCGGCGTATCCGGCATCCATAAACTGGCTAACGTTACGACAGCGTGACGCCTCAACTAACCCCGATTCTTAATCTGATCTTTTTACATACAATTTGACGCAGTACTCAGAGCAACCCAAACGGGGCCTCCCGCCCCGTACCATGCGATGAAGCGCCACGGGGTTCATTCCCCGCTCGGGCCCGCTAAGCGGGCCCACCTTCGTTATGGGGCGCGGTAAAGCACTTGACCTGCCGGATAGCCTCAACAGCCTCTTTAATAAGTTCAGGCCCCCGGTAAATAAAACCGGTGTAGATCTGGACCAGCTTGGCACCGGCCCGGACTTTCTCGGCCGCACTTTCACCGTCCATAATGCCGCCGACACCAATAATCGGTAGTGATTCCCCCAGTTCCGCGTAAAGCCCCCGGATAACCCTGAGAGAAGGCTCCCGCACCGGTGCACCGCTGAGGCCACCAGCCTCGTCGGCATGGGTATGACCTGCCACGGCATCCCGACTGATCGTTGTATTGGTGGCAATCACGCCATCAAGACCCGTCTCACGCAGGGCGGATGCCACGAAGCGGATACCGTCATCGTCCATGTCCGGGGCGATCTTCACAGCCACAGGCACGTACCGACCATGCTCCGTCTCACACTGGAACTGTTCGTCCTTGATGGCCTCCAGGAGGCCTTTCAGAGAGTCTCCAAACTGCAAATCCCGAAGACCGGGCGTGTTGGGCGAGGACACATTCACCGTAATGTAATCGGCCCGACTGTAAACCGCCGATATCCCCTTCCGGTAATCGGATTCGGACTGGTCGTTGGGCGTGTCCTTGTTCTTGCCAACATTGATTCCAAGCACGCCCTTGTAGCGGCGCTGATCCACACGGGCCAGCAAGTGGTCCAGCCCCTGGTTGTTGAAACCCATCCGGTTAATGATGGCCTGATGCTCCGGCAGTCTAAACATCCGTGGTTTGGGGTTGCCGGGCTGCGCCAGAGGCGTCACGGTACCGACTTCAATAAACCCGAAGCCCAGGGCGCCAAGCGCATCGAGGTGATCGGCGTTCTTATCCAGACCTGCGGCAAGCCCGACGGGGTTCGGAAAATCCAGCCCCATAACATTCACTGGCAATGAATCTATCTTTGGTGAAAAAGCGCTCAAAACGCCTAATCGGTGCGCAAGATCGAGACCATTCAATGCAACATTGTGAGCTTGCTCCGCTGGAAGACGGAAAAGCAGATTGCGGATAACGCCGTACATCTGAAAAAACTCCCCTGATCCAAGTGGGCGGAGTATACCGGAAGTTTTCCACAGCATCCCGGGATAGAACCAAATCAGCTGTAAATGACTGTATCATGGCACTCTCATGACCTTTTCCACGGAATCTGTGGATAAACCTGTTGAAAATCGCGGGGCAACGGTTGCCATCCCTTGATAACTGCGCCAATCTACAAATTGATTATTTTTTGACCAGTTATTTTTATGTTTATTTTCAATAGGTTATATATTTTTCTCATGGCTGTCGACAAATACTAAACAAAATGTTACCCAGTCATCGTTCTGCAATGATGTGCATAAATCACTTGAAATCCCCTCTTTTAGCCACCCCTGCCAAAGCCCGTGAGAATAACGTTATACTGGCACCTGTCTTCTGATCTGGAGTGCATCAATGCAAGAGCCGATTTCACCCGCCCAACAGCACCGGGAAAACCTCGCGGGCGAAATGAAGGCGGCCTCGCGCGTGACCATTATCGGAATGATTCTCGATGCCGTACTCGGGGTCATAAAAGTCATTGGTGGTGCTCTTTTTAACTCCCAGGCCCTGCTGGTGGATGGCATTCACTCCTTTACGGATGTTGCCTCTGATCTGGTTGTTCTTGGCGTCATGAAGGTATCCCGCCAGGAGCCGGATGACGACCATCCTTACGGCCATCAGCGAATCGAAACCTTCGGCACTCTGGTTCTGGGCAGCATCCTGATTGCCGTTGGCGCCGCCCTGGCCTGGGAAAATACCCTACGCCTGATAGAGGGTGGCGTGGATACTGTGCCTGGCTGGCCGGTTCTGGTGGCAGCTGCAGCGTCTGTTGCGGGCAAGGAATGGATTTTCCGATACACACGCCACGTCGGCCTGAAGATCCGCTCGGATCTGATTATCGCCAACGCCTGGCACAGCCGAACTGATGCGTTCTCCTCAGTCGTGGTTCTGGTGTCCACGGCCGGCGCCATGCTTGGCATGGTCTGGCTTGATGTGTTCGCGGCGGTGGTGATCGCAGGCATCATTATCCACATTGGCTGGAAGTTTACCTGGGACAGCGTCAAGGAACTCGTGGATACCGGCCTCTCCCAGGAGGACACGGAGATGCTCAAGAGTATCGCCCGGGACACGGACGGAGTGCGCAACGTGCATGAGCTTCGCAGCCGTCGTATGGGGCACGACATTCTGCTGGATATTCACCTGGTGGTTCGTCCGGAAATCAGCGTATCGGAAGGGCATCAGATCGGCATGCAGGTTGTCTCGGGAATGCGGGATGCCCTGGACAACATCCGGGACATCAACTTCCACATCGACGCCGAAAACGACGAAGATCAGCCGCTGACCTCCGAGCGCCTGCCCTCCCGTGAAGACATCCGGGCCATCCTGGCCCGACACCTGGGAGAGTTGCCGCAACACAGCCGGCTCCGGCTGCACTATCTGAAAAACAAGGTGCATCTGGAGCTGTTCCTGGACAGCCCCGAGGGTGAAACCGTCTTCTCATCCTCAAACATCAGGGAAGAGCTCGGTGATTACCCCTGGTTCGGGAGTGTCCGGGTATGGGTGGCCGGCCCCTGAAAGCCGCCGGCCATAGAACCTAGCGACGCCTGTTCTCTTCCATCCTTGAAAGAAACTCCCGCATGATCAGAGTGTAGAGCTCGCCCCCCAGGAAGCGGTCTTCCACGCCCGCATCAATGCTCGGGTTGTCGTTGACTTCGATGACGGCAACCCGGTTGCCTGACTGTTTGATATCCACACCGTACAGCCCGTTGCCGATCAGTCTGGTGGCATTCAGGGCCGCCTGAATGACATTCCTTGGCACCTCATACGTGGGCATGGTCTCAAAGCCACCGCTCTCACTCTCGGATTCGCTGTGCTGATAGATCTGCCAGTGGCCTTTCACCATCATGTACTTGCAGGCGTAGATGGCCCGCCCACCGAGCACACCAATACGCCAGTCGTAATCGGTGTAAAGGTATTCCTGAGCCAGCACCAGGGCGGACTGCTTGAACAGGTCTCTCAGCCCGGCACGGAGGGTCTTCTCGTCTTCGGCCTTGGTTACGCCGCGGGAAAACGCACCATCCGGGATCTTGATAACTACCGGAAAACCCAGCTCACTGATGACCTGCTCGACAGCGTTCTTCTGATCTTTCGACAGGATGAGTGTCTTGGGCGTGAGAACCTTGTTGTTCTTCAGGAGATCTGCAAGGAACACCTTGTTGGTGCACTTGAGGATCGACACCGGATCATCAATGACCACCATGCCCTCAGCGGCCGCCTTGCGGGCAAACCGGTAGGTGTGATGATCAATGGCAGTGGTCTCACGAATGAACAACCCATCGTATTCCGGCAGGCGCATATAATCCCGCCGGGTAATCTGCTCAACGTTGATACCCAGCTTGCGACCGGCTTTCTCGAAACGCTTCAGGGCAACCTTGTCACTCGGCGGCATCTCCTCATCGGGATTGACCAGCACCGCCAGATCATAGCGGTAACGGCGTCGGGTCCGTGGCTTACGCCAGACCATGCTGCTGAAACGATCCAGGGCCGCCGCGAACACGTCCTGCTCCTGCTCACCCAGATCCGCCGGAGCCGCCGGCTTCATGGACTCGATTTGCCACTGCTTGCGGCGCTTGAAAACAATTTCAAGAATCGGACAAGGGAACCGCTCGAACAGCGCCCGGGCGACCGGCTTCAGATCCGGGTGCTCGGCCTGGCCAAAGTAGGTCCGAATGCGCACTTCATGGGTGGCCGCGCGCTCATCACTGGCAGGGTCAATAGCGGAACCCGCCGCTTCGAGCCAGTTGATGACGCTTTCATCAAGCTCTTCCAGCTCAAGTGAAAACAGTCCTTTGCGGCCGAGATCATTGAGCGTCATCACCGAGGGTACGACATGGTGACCACGGGCCTCTGCCAGGAGTGAACAATAATACCCCTTGCTCAGGTAACGGGCGCTCTGACACAGGTTGATGACCCTCACCCGGCTGGCGGGCGGAGCTGAGAACTGGAGGTACTGATCAAACGTCAGCACGTCCTCACTGGGGTAATAAGGCGCCCAGTCTTTGGCGCGGTCCACTACGATAAGCAATCGGGACATTGAAGGCATTCCTCCCTGAAAGGTCTTGCCTGTGGTAATTGAGGCCACAATACGCCGGTCACAATCGCTGCACAATCGGCGCATAATGCGTGCTTTTACGCATCCTTGTGGTCTTTGCGTTACCCTGACTCTCACACATAATAGCGGAGTACGGGAAGCCCACCAGCATGCCCTCCTCGCGTTTTTCAAGGCCGTCTCTCAATGCCTGATTTCCAGCTCCGACAAGCCTCCAGCAAGGACCTCGACGCCCTGGTCTTGCTCGAAAACCGGTGCTTCACCGAAGACCGCCTCTCTCGGCGGAGTTTTCGTCGCTTTCTGGAAATGCCCAGAGACCGCTTGATTGTGGCCGAGGCCGATGGCGAGCTGGTGGGCTACTGCCTGGTTCTGATGAGCGCTGCCACCCGGCTCGCCCGGATCTACTCCATTGCGGTGTCGCCAGCTGTGCGTGGCCAGGGCGTGGGCGAGAAACTGGTACGGGAAGCAGAATCGGAGGCGGTGGAGGCTGGCCGTATTATCATGCGCCTGGAAGTCCGCGAGGATAACAGAGGCGCCATCAACCTCTACAAGCGCCTGGGCTATCGCCAGTTCGGCACCTACCGGGACTATTACGAAGACCACGGAGACGCCCTTCGCTTCGAGCGAAGGATTCTGTTCTACGAGCCTTCAAGAGAATTTCCGGCCGTTCCCTACTATCCGCAGACCACGGATTTCTCCTGCGGGCCGGCGGCGCTAATCATGGCGATGGCAGCTCTGGATGAACAGCAACCACTCACAACCCTGGAAGAACTCAGGCTTTGGCGAGAAGCGACCACCATATTTATGCTCGCCGGCCACGGCGGCTGCGGCCCTCATGGACTGGCGCTCGCAGCGTGGAATCGGGGTTTTGAAGCCAGCGCCTGGATCAGCATGGAAGGAGCCCTTTTCAAGGACACCGTCAGAAGCGAGGACAAGAAGCGGGTACTGGAGCTGGTACACGAGGGCTTTTTACACGACATCGGCAAGACAGGCATTCAGCTACACCATGACCCGCTGACCCTCGAAGCGATGGAAGAAGCCCTTCACGAAGGCAGAATTCCGGTCATCCTGATCAGCACCTGGCAACTGAATCGCAGCCGCGTGCCCCATTGGGTCACCGTCTGCGCGATTGACGACCAGTTCGTGTACCTGCACGACCCGGAAATCGATGCTGAACTCGGCGAAACCGTGGCCGACAAGCAGTACCTGCCGGTCGACCGCCGGGTGTTCAGCCAGATTTCACGGTACGGCAGGAACCAGCCATTGCAGGCTGCGATCATCGTAGGGCCCAAGCGACCGGCCTGATCAGCCGGTCCGCAGTGCCGCCTCTTTCAGCTCGGCGATATCATCACGCAGGCGCGCAGCCGTCTCGAAATCCAGTTCGGAAGCGGCCTTGTACATTTCATCCTCAAGCCGGGACACCTCCTTGAGGACCTCCTCCGGCGATCGATTGCCAGCCTTGGCCCGATACTGTTCCGCCTCTTCGGCTGCTTTCTGCCCCGGGCGCTCGGCCTTGCGACGGCCACGGCCGCCGCCTCCGGCACCTTCCATGATGTCGGCAATCTTCTTGTTCAGGCCCTGCGGGGTAATGCCCTGTTCCAGGTTGTGAGCTTCCTGCTTGGCCCGGCGACGCTCTGTCTCATCAATAGCCCGCTGCATGGAGCCTGTAATCCGGTCACCGTAGAGAATGGCCTTGCCGTGGACATTCCGCGCCGCACGACCCATGGTCTGGATCAGTGAGCGCTCGGAGCGCAGGAAACCTTCCTTGTCAGCATCCAAGATGGCCACCAGCGAAACCTCGGGCATGTCCAGACCTTCCCGCAGCAGGTTGATGCCCACCAGCACATCGAATTCCCCCCGCCGGAGGTCCCGGATGATCTCCACGCGCTCGACGGTGTCGATGTCCGAGTGCAGATAGCGAACCTTGATGTCGTGTTCCATCAGGAAGTCGGTGAGATCCTCGGCCATACGCTTGGTCAGCGTGGTCACCAGAACCCGTTCCTTCACCTTCACCCGCGTGTGGATTTCCGAGAGCAGATCGTCCACCTGGGTAGACGCGGGACGCACCTCGATTTCCGGGTCCAGCAGGCCGGTGGGGCGCACCACCTGTTCCACCACCTGACCCGCATGCTCGGCCTCATATGTGGACGGGGTTGCGGATACGAAGATCATCTGGGGCGCAATTCGCTCCCACTCTTCAAACTTCATGGGTCGGTTATCCAGCGCCGATGGGAGGCGGAAACCGTACTCAACAAGGGTTTCCTTCCGGGACCGGTCGCCCTTGTACATGGCGCCGATCTGGGGAATGGTCACGTGGGATTCATCCACCACCAGCAAGGCATTGGGCGGCAGGTAATCAAACAGTGTCGGCGGAGCCTCACCTGGGCGGCGACCCGAGAGATAGCGCGAGTAGTTCTCGATGCCGTTGCAATAGCCCAGTTCCAGCATCATTTCGATGTCGTACCGGGTGCGCTCTTCCAGGCGTTGTGCTTCCACCAGGCGGTTGTTGTCCCGCAGCTGCTGCAGCCGCTCATCCAGCTCAACCTTGATATGCTCGACCGCATCCAACACCGTCTGCCGGGGCGTCACATAATGCGATTTCGGGTAGATGGTGACCCGTGGCACTCGGCGCAGGACCTCACCGGTCAACGGGTCGAAATAGCTGAGATTCTCAACCTCGTCATCGAAGAGCTCGATGCGGATAGCTTCCTTCTCGGATTCCGCCGGGAATACATCGATCACATCGCCCCGAACCCGGTAATTGGCCCGGTGGAACTCGATATCGTTCCTGGTGTACTGAAGTTCGGCCAGGCGCCGGAGGATGTATCGCTGATCGATCTGATCGCCCCGGTCCAGATGCAGCATCATCTTCAGGTAAGACTGGGGGTCACCGAGGCCGTAGATAGACGACACCGTCGCCACAATAATGGCATCCGGTCTTTCCAGCAATGCCTTGGTAGCAGACAGACGCATCTGCTCAATGTGCTCGTTGATAGAGGCGTCTTTCTCGATAAACGTGTCCGACGAGGGCACGTAAGCTTCTGGCTGATAGTAGTCGTAGTAGGAAACGAAATACTCAACCGCATTGTCGGGAAAGAACTCCTTGAACTCACCATAGAGCTGGGCGGCCAGGGTCTTGTTATGGGCCATGATGATGGTGGGCCGCTGGACCTGCTGGATGACATTGGCGATGGTGAAGGTTTTACCGGAGCCGGTTACCCCCAGCAACGTCTGGTGTGCCAGACCGGATTGGATACCATCCACCAGCCCCTCGATTGCCTTGGGCTGATCGCCCGCTGGCTGGAACGGTGAATCAACCTGGAACACACCCTCTCTGGCGGAAACGTTTGCCTGATTACTGGCCATAACTGGCGGAAACCTCCGGTAAAACCGACGCAGGGGCGAAACAGCCCCTGCCATTCGAGAAATTTAGCGATACACTGGCTTCATGATACCATCAGTTCGATCGACGGCTGGGCGTAAATCAGCCAGCAGCTCTGGCACCCCGCGGTCGCAGCCCTATCAGACGCAGCTTTAAGGAGCGCAAGTTTGGACCTTCAACTTTCCAGCCGAGTACAGGCTATCAAGCCCTCTCCCACCCTCGCAGTCACCAACAAGGCCGCGGAACTCCGCGCAGCAGGCCAGGATATTATCGGCCTGGGTGCCGGCGAGCCGGACTTCGACACACCTGATCACATCAAACAGGCAGCCATTGAAGCCATCAATAACGGCCAGACAAAATACACTGCCGTGGATGGTACGCCAGCCCTGAAAAAAGCGATTATTGCGAAGTTCAAACGGGACAACGGCCTGGATTACGAAGCCAACCAGATACTGGTAAGCAGTGGTGGCAAACAGAGCTTTTTCAACCTCGCACTTGCCACACTGAACCCGGGTGACGAAGCCATCATCCCTGCTCCGTACTGGGTTTCCTACCCGGATATGGTGCTGGTGGCTGAAGGCAAACCCGTGATTATCGAAACCGGTGCTGAAACCCGCTTCAAGATCACTCCGGAGCAGCTGGAAAACGCGATTACCGAGCGTACCCGCCTGTTCGTGATCAATAGCCCCTCGAACCCGAGCGGCATGGCCTACACCCTCGAAGAGCTGCAGGCCATCGGCGAGGTGCTGAAGAAGCACCCGAACATCATGATCGCCACCGACGATATGTATGAGCCGATCCTCTGGACCGGCAAAGCGTTCTGCAACATCCTGAACGCCACGCCTGAGTTGTATGACCGCACCTTCGTCCTGAATGGCGTATCCAAGGCCTACTCCATGACTGGCTGGCGTATCGGCTACGCCGCGGGCCCGGCGAAAATCATCGGTGCAATGAAGAAGATCCAGTCCCAGAGCACCTCCAACCCGGCCTCCATCTCCCAGGCAGCGGCACAGGCTGCGCTGGATGGCGATCAGGGCTGCGTGGGCGAGATGGTCAAGGCCTTCAAGGAACGCCACGACTGGCTGGTAGAAGCACTGAACAAGCTGCCAGGCGTTGAATGCCTGAACGGCGACGGTACCTTCTATGTGTTCCCCAGCTTCCAGGGCGCCATCGATGCGGATTCCAGCGTCAGCACCGACGTTGAATTCGCCGAGAAACTGCTGACCGACGCCGGCGTGGCACTGGTCCCGGGTTCCGCCTTCGGTTGCCCTGGCCACATGCGCCTGAGCTTTGCGACCAGCATGGAAAACCTGGAAAAGGCTGTCGAACGCCTTCAGAAAGCGCTTGGCTAAAAAGTTCTGGCCAGGGGTTGACGGGGCGGTATTGCCAACTTAATATACGCGCCTCGTCACACGACGACGTTCCCCGATAGCTCAGTTGGTAGAGCAACGGACTGTTAATCCGTTTGTCGCTGGTTCGAGCCCAGCTCGGGGAGCCACTATTCTGAAAGCCCGCTAATTCTCTGAGTTAGCGGGTTTTTTATTGCCTTCTCTTTTGCATTACGTTTTTTGACCACATCTTGAGTGGTGGTGCGTGCTCCTGCCCTAGCCTGCTGCATTCGGGGCTGGCGGTGTGGGGTCGCCCTCCCAAAAAACGCTACGAGCACGTCCATGTGCGCTTGACTGTGGCCATCCATGGCCACAGACATTTTTGGGAGGGCAACCCCACACCACCGATCCAGACCCAACGATATACTCCCGACTTATTCGCTGAGTTTCCGAAAGGCACCTAAGGATATGCGGCTAGAATTTGCACCTAAATGTAGGTCGGATTGGCACAGCATAATCCGTATATGGTCTCCTCCCCGTTTGCAAGGTCTCAGCACTCAATGTCAGGGACAGGTTTGCGCCCGTATATCCGGCCTGTTTGATGAGGCGGCTTTGTCGCCTCTGGCCTTGATGGAAGATCCGCGCCTGCCGTCCTTATCGACCTAACGGCCTCTGGGGCCCTTGGATTAGTCAGGTTTTCGGCAGGCCGGTCTGACCTGTTATGCCATCGATTGCTGTGACCCTCGCAACCTGCGGGAAGGGTAACCGCTTTACTTTCCGACGTCGCGTCGGTGATTTAGCTCAGTCAATCCCTGACTTATTCATACCGCCAGCCGTTGCTCCGATGGCTGGTAGTGCTCGCCTCGGGCGATAATCACCCAGGCAATGCGAACCAACTTGTTGGCCAATGCGACGGTTGCCTTGTTGAACCCTCGCTCTGCCTTGAGTCGCTGGATCCATCGGCTGAGGCGGTCCATTTTCCCGTCCGCACGGGCAACCACCGCTCTCGCCCCGTGAACCAGTTGGGCGCGTACGTACGGGTCGCCTCGCTTGCTGATTCCCAGTAAGACGTCTTTGCCCCCGGTGCTGTTCTGACGGGGGATCAGGCCCAGCGCTGCGCCAGCGTCTCGGCCTCGCCGGAATTGGCGGCCATCACCCATCCAGCCCTTCAGCAGACTGGCGACGACTTCACCAACGCCCGGTATCGCTTGCAGGCGCCGACAGGTCTCATCCTGTCTCGATCTCTGCTTTACTTGTTGGTCGTACCAGGCCAGTTCCTGCTCTACTTCCAGAAAACGCTGATACTGGCGGTGCAACAACTGCCGGGCCCGCTCGCTCAACCCGTTGTCAGCGTCTTCCAGTGCCAGTGGCAGCTCCCGGCGCAGCGCCGCTATTCCCTGGGGCATGATCACACCGTACTCGGCCAGCAATCCTCGAAGCTGATTGCTGATTCGTACCCGATCCTTGCTCACGCCCTGGCGCAGCTTGTGCAGCATCTGATCATCCTGCTGCTCGACCTCTTTGATCGGCACCGGGCGAATTCGCCCATGTTCACTGGCCTCCGCAATGGCCTGAGCATCGTTGTAATCGTTTTTCTGACCTCGAAGATAGCCCTTCACATGTTGAGGCGGTAACAACTCAACCTGATGCCCTAACGCTCGTATCTGGCGAGCCCAATAGTGCGAGCTCCCACACGCCTCAAGAGCGACTGTGCAAGGCTCCAAACGCACCAGCTGCTCCAGCAACTGCTTGCGGCGCACTTTGCGCTTCCACCCGCTGTGACCTTTAGGGCCCAGCCCAAAAAGGACAAACGTGTTCTTTGCGAGATCAATGCCAACCGTTGTAACCTTACTCATGGTCTCCTCCCACTCGTTTCTGATAGGAAAATTCTCCTTCCCTATCCTGGCGCATTGCGACGCCGATTAGGAGGGGAGGAGACCATCTCATCGACCTAAGCCTGCATCTGTCTTTCGGGAAAATGCGGTCAACTGGAAGGTCTAAACGGGACAGCTGGCAGGGCATTCCAAAACTGTAGAGGGCCATGGACGGCCCGAAACAAGCGCACACGGACGTGCTTGTAGCGTGTTTTGGAAAGCCCTGCCAGCTGTCCCTGCCACCATTACTCAAAGGCTAGGGGTCTGCGCGGCAGAAGTATTTTGAGCAAGTGACCCCGCCGCGTCGAATCACAGTTCGGCCCGAGAACGTATCCACAATATCCAGCCGAATAGAGTCTCGATTCTCTCTATTCAGTCAGTCAAGACGGTTATCAGCGAATGCGTTATCGTAGTCCGATCACTCAGTACGCCCAAGGATCCCTCGGACCCTCTATTTCAGCCTCATCAGTGAACTCATCCGCCTGAGATTAAGCGACAGACAGACCAGATCCCATTCACCCTGCACGGCGTGAAGGCCCCGCAGACTGAACTGTCGGAAGCCCAGAACATGCTTGATCCAGCCGTTGACCGCCTCAACCAGATGCTTGCGCTGAGCGTAAACCGATCGCCCGGTTGCCGTGGCCAGCTTCCCGGCCATCCGGGCGCTGGCCGGATAACGGCTCGCGTCTATCTCTGAACTCTTCTTGCCCTCCCGGCGCAGCGAGACATAGCCGTCGATGCTTTTGTCTTCCAGGGTCTGTAGATCTTCTTCTTTACGGTAACCCGCGTCAGCCAGACACTGATCCGGATAGGTTTCCAGAGTGTCTTTTGCCTGATCCAGCAGTGGTATCAGACAGCCATTGTCACTGGGATTATTGCCCAGGTGGTTGGCGACAATCAGCTGGAATTCACCATCCACGGCCAACTGGCCGTTGTAGCATTGCTGGAACCCGTCCGCCGTTTTCATAATCCGGCTTTGCGGATCGGTAAAATTGCTCTGATCCTTGTCATCCGGAACCCCATAATCCCGCTTGAAGTTCGGGCCCCCGCGAGGTGAGCGCCGATCATCGTCCGGGGACCGACCCCGGGCCTTGTCCCGCTCTTTCTGGTCTGCTTCCAATTTCTCTTTGGCGGCACGAATCTTGTCCAGCCGCGCCTGCCGGTACTGAAGCTCTTCAGGCAGTTCATCACCCCGGTTATCCGGGCCGAACTGTCGGTCTTCCGACTGGTCTGTCTGACGCGCCTGACGACAAAGTGCATCGATCTCTTTCGATAAACGATCGTCTTCCTCGCCCATGCGGCCATAGCTCATGGCCTTGTGCTTGCTGGCATTAGCCCGAACCTTGGTGCCATCA
The DNA here is from genome assembly GCF_045057155.1 of Marinobacter flavimaris. Taxonomy (NCBI): domain Bacteria; kingdom Pseudomonadati; phylum Pseudomonadota; class Gammaproteobacteria; order Pseudomonadales; family Marinobacteraceae; genus Marinobacter; species Marinobacter flavimaris. The sequence goes on along the minus strand of NZ_CP171359.1, from coordinate 935,588 downwards.
ATCGCCAGTGTTCCCAGCGTGATCAGCTCCGCTTCCCGGGCAATCCGGACCACCTGAATAAACACGGCCTTGAAGGCAACCAAATGGTGTTTGCGGAAATCACAGATCGTGCGATGCCTGGGGAAGTTGCCTGCCGCCAGAACCCGGAAGGCCACGTCTTCTTCCAGCTTCCGGGCGATCTTGCGTGAAGAGAAAACGCCGGTGGCGTAGGCGTAGATCAGAACCTTCAGCATCATTCGTGGATCGAAGGGCGAGTTGCGTCGGCCGTTGCCTTCGTAGCGGGCATAAAACGCGCTTAAATCCAGCTCCTCGACGACATCACTGACAAAATAGGCCAGATGCCCCTCAGGCAGCCACTCGTTCAGGCTCGGGGGAAGAAGCAGTTCCTGGCCAGGCGAATACGGGCGGAAAGTGGTTCCCATCAGTCATCCTGTTGCTGAAGAATTTTGATCTATTGTGCCAGAATGTAGCTTCTGCCGCGCAGACTCCTAGGTCAGGATTCGAGGGCCGGATAGGGCTAGAGTCCAATCACTTCGGAGTGAATAGCCTCCAAGGAAGCCAGCGGGTCAGACGCCTGAATAATCGGACGGCCGATCACGAGGTAATCGGAACCGGCTTTGAGGGCATCTGTGGGCGTCATGATGCGCTGCTGGTCGCCTTTATCGGCCGTCAGGGGGCGGATACCCGGTGTGATCAGTTTGAAGTCGGCGCCCTGCTCGACTTTAAGCTTCGGTGCCTCCTGGGCGGAGCAGACGACGCCGTCGAGGCCGCAATTTTTGGTGAGGGTTGCCAGTCGGGACACCTGTGCTTCCGGGGAATCGGTGATGCCGATGCCGACGAGGTCGTCGGCGTTCATACTGGTGAGGACCGTGACGGCGATCAACAGCGGGCGATCCGCGCCAAAGCTTTCCAGACGTTCCCGACAGGCGGTCATCATTTTCTCGCCACCAGAGGCATGCACATTGACCATCCATACACCGAGATCGGCGGCAGCTGCAACGGCAGCTGAGGTGGTGTTCGGGATGTCATGGAATTTCAGATCCAGGAATACGTCGAATCCACGCTTCTGAAGCCCTTCAACCAATTGCGGGCCGGAACGGGTGAACAGTTCCTTACCCACTTTCAGGCGGCATTTGCTCGGGTCCAGTTTGTCGACCAGCTCAAGGGCAGGATTCTGGGAGGGAAAATCGAGGGCGACGATGATCTTGGGATCGTTAGCGGTTTGCACGTTCACTTGTCCTGCGGAAATTCGGTAAAGGTTTATTCGGCTTCAACACCCTGGATCGGGCGCACGGTTTCCCATTGCTTGCAGCTTGGGCAAAGCCAGTGCAGCTGACGGCCAGAGAAACCACAGCTGACACAACGGTAGACGGGACGATTGGCGAGAATCAGGTGGCCAATACGGCTCACCAGCCTGCCCTCATCAGTGGTCATGCCCTTCTCATAGCCGGCCATTTCCACCAGCCTGAGCAAGCCACGGACACTCGGGCGGGTTTCCAGTTCCTGCCTGAGCAAGTCGATGGCAGCCGGTCGCCCCGAGGCACGCTCGACGGACTCCACCAGAGCCAGCAACAAACTGGTGCTCGGGTAGTTTTCGTAAAGCTTGCGCAGTTTTTTCGCCAACCGGCCAATGTCGCCGTGCTCATGCTCAAGTTTCATGAGCCGGTCGATGGCTTCCGGCCCAAACTCCGGGTTCTGTTCGAATACTTTCAGGCACTGGCTGCCTGCCTCGCGATAGCTGCCCTGCCGAACCAGCAGCTTCATCATAATAAGATTGGCCCGTACGCAAGAGCGATCGTACTCAAGCGCCTCCTTGGCCAGTTTCTGGGCAACCCAGCGGTCGTCCTGTTTCAGGGACTCTTCCGACAGCTCGCATGTCAGGTAGGCCAGCACTTTGAACATTGCCGGGTCGGCGTCTCCACGTGTCAGCGTCCGGGCAACTTCGGCAGCCTTCGCCCATTCCTTTTCCTGTTGGTAGAGGTCGATGAGCTGCTGGGAGGAGTGCCGACCATAATCCTTGTCGCCCATCAATTGGTGCAACAATGCCTCGGCGCGGTCAAGCAGCCCCGCGTTCAGGTAATCGCGGGCAAGCTCGAGAGTCACCTGCGGGGAGAATCTCGGGGGTAATTCGGGCCTGGCCAGAAGGTTCTGGTGGATCAGTATGGCGCGATCGGTTTCGCCCTTGTTACGGAAATGGCTGCCAATGGAGAGGTGGAGACTGACAGTATCCTTGTTGACCGCAAGGGACTGGACGAAATTCTCAACCGCCTGGTCGGAGTAGTTCGTGAACAGGAACTGGAGACGGTCCTTCACCGATTCCTCATCGGAAATCGTTTTGCCGGATCGCCTGTCACCGCTTCCCAGCCGGCCCACAAGCCAGCCAACGGCGACTGCAACTGTTAGCAGCAGCCACTGTAATACGATATCCATTAAAGAGTCCGGTCGTTCTGGGCCCTGGATTTCTCCAATGCCTGCTCGGCGCGATCAAGTCGTTTCTGAAGGGTTCGCCGGGACACCGAGTTGCGAACGGTGGCCAGCATGGTCATCAGCACGCCAACAAGGGCACCGACAACAAATGCCATGATAATCCAGACGGCAACACCATGGGGCTGGGTTTCAAACAACAGAAAGTTGAGGGAGACTGCCATTTGATTGTTGAGCGAGAATACCAGTGCCAGCAGAACCAGGACCAAAACCAACAGAATAATGAGGATCTTCTGCAATCCTGCCATAGCGATAGCACTCCCAAAGGGCATTGATGCCCGAATTATACGCGTTCCCTGAGCAGCTGTTAAAAGCCTTTCTTCAAGCTGTCGTTGACCTGCTCTCTCAATTCCTTGCCGGGTTTGAAGTGCGGCACATATTTGGCTGGCAACTGAACAGCCTCACCGGTTTTCGGATTGCGCCCGGTACGCGCGGCCCGGTGATGAAGGGAAAAACTGCCAAATCCCCGGATTTCTATTCTCTGACCATCGGCAAGCGACTGGGACATGTGCTCGATGATGGTTTTTACAGCCAGTTCGACATCTTTAACGGAGAGCTGAGTTTGCTTGGAAGCAATCAGCTCGACCAGTTCGGACTTCGTCATGAGGCGTTTCCCTCTTTCATTTTTATTTGGCCGTCGGTTACCGGATTCCCATGACTACCTAGTTTAGCCAAACCAGAAAAAAACACAAAAAAAACGGGCTCTTAGAGCCCGTTTTTTTCGTACCAACCGGAAGATTAGTCCTTGTTGGCGTTTTGCTGCTGCATCTGCTCCTTGATGAGATCACCGATGGTGGTCGCACCAGAGGAAGTTTCCGCAGTTTTGGTCCGCACGTTTTCCAGTGCCTGCTTGTCGTCCTCAACATCTTTGGACTTCACAGACAGGTTGATGATGCGGTTCTTGCGATCGATGCTGATGATCTTCGCTTCAACTTCTTCGCCTTCTTTCAGCGCGTTGCGTGCGTCTTCAACACGGTCACGGCTGATTTCAGAGGCTTTCAGTACCGCTTCAACTTCGTCGTTCAGGGCAATGGTAGCTGCCTTGGCATCAACTGCAGACACGGTTCCCTTAACAATAGAGCCCTTGTCGTTCAGCTGCACAAACTCGGCGAACGGATCGCTTTCGAGCTGCTTGATACCCAGGGAGATACGCTCACGCTCCGGATCAACAGACAGGATAACGGTTTCAACTTCGTCACCCTTCTTGTATTCACGAACCGCTTCTTCGCCAGTCTCGTTCCAGCTGATGTCAGACAGGTGAACCAGACCGTCGATGCCGCCATCCAGACCGATGAAGATACCGAAGTCAGTGATTGACTTGATCTTACCGGAGATGCGGTCGCCCTTGTTGAAGTTGCTGGAGAAGTCTTCCCACGGGTTGGATACACACTGCTTGATACCCAGGGAGATACGACGACGCTCTTCGTCGATATCCAGAATCATCACGCCCACTTCGTCGCCAACCTGGACAACCTTGGACGGATGGATGTTCTTGTTGGTCCAATCCATTTCAGATACGTGAACCAGACCTTCAACACCCTCTTCCAACTCAGCAAAGCAACCGTAGTCAGTCAGGTTGGTAACGCGTGCTGTAACCTTGCTGCCTTCCGGATAACGACCCTTGATATCAACCCAGGGATCTTCGCCCAGCTGCTTCAGGCCGAGAGAAACACGGTTGCGCTCACGATCGAACTTCAGAACCTTGACGCTGATTTCGTCGCCAACATTAACGATTTCGCTCGGATGCTTGATGCGCTTCCAGGCCATATCGGTAATGTGCAGCAGGCCGTCAACACCACCCAGATCCACGAACGCGCCGTAGTCGGTCAGGTTCTTGACGATACCCTTGATTTCCATACCCTCGGTCAGGGTTTCCAGCAGAGCTTCACGCTCGGCACTGTTCTCAGCTTCCAGAACGGCGCGGCGGGAAACAACCACGTTGTTACGCTTCTGGTCGAGCTTGATAACCTTGAATTCGAGTTCTTTGTTCTCCAGGTGCGCGGTGTCGCGAACCGGACGAACATCTACCAGCGAGCCAGGCAGGAAGGCACGGATGCCGGCCAGATCGACGGTGAAGCCACCCTTGACCTTACCGTTGATGATACCTTTAACCACTTCCTCAGCTTCGAAGGACTTCTCGAGTACCTTCCAGGCTTCTGCACGCTTGGCCTTTTCACGGGACAGACGGGTCTCACCGAAGCCGTCTTCAACAGCGTCGAGAGCTACATCGACAACGTCGCCGATAGCAATTTCCAACTCGCCTTTTTCGTTAAGGAACTGGGAGGCGGGGATAACGCCTTCGGACTTCAGTCCGGCGTTAACGGTGACCCAGTCGTTATCGACGTCTACAACGGTTCCCTGGACGATGGAACCCGGTTGCATGTCAATTTCTTTCAGGCTTTCTTCAAAAAGATCCGCAAAGCTCTCGCTCATTATGAGTCCTATATGATCAACGCAAGTGTACTCCGTGCCACCAGCAACACGGTCTGTTAACAAGTTCCGGATTAAGCCTGTGGCTGGCAGATAACGCTACATCCGGCATTTCAACGACAAAAAGGTGTAGTCAGGCCTGACCTGCTGCGGCCATACACCTGTCTAACACCTCTTCTATACTCAATCCCGTAGAATCAATGACTTGCGCATCATCTGCGGGCTTGAGAGGGGCTGCGGAACGGTTCATATCCCGTTCATCACGAACCCGTATCTCCTCTAAAAGGGCGTCAATATTAACATCGACACCCGCGTCCTTCAACTGGCTATAGCGCCGTTGAGCCCTCTCCTCGGCGCTTGCCGTCAGGAAGATTTTTACCGGCGCGTCCGGAAACACCACGGTCCCCATATCACGGCCATCGGCCACAAGGCCCGGCGCCTGCCGGAAGTCCCGCTGGCGCTGCAAAAGGGCGTCACGGACCGACTGGATCACAGCCACCTTTGAAGCATTGTCGCCCGCCGATTCTGTACGTATATCTGCGGTCACGTCCTGCCCTGCCAGAACGACTTTTACCGGCTCACCTGCCGGCGTAGGCTCAAACGCCACATCCAGTCCGGCGGCGACTTTTACCAGCCCGCTCTCATCATCCATGGACACGCCCTGGCGAGCCGCGGCCAGCGCCGTCAGCCGATAAAGAGCACCACTGTCCAGAAGATGCCAGCCCAGCTTTCGGGCCAGCATCTGGGTAATCGTGCCTTTGCCGGAACCCCCGGGACCATCCACGGTGATCACCGGCGCACTGCTATCAACCATTATTCAGCCCCCTCGGCCGAGATATTGATTCCCGTTCCTTGCGCAAGTTCCACAAAACCGGGGAAAGACGTAGCCACATTGGCACAGTCGTTCACTGTAATGTCACCCGCAGCGCGCAGGGAAGCGACCGCAAAGGACATTGCGATGCGGTGGTCGCCGTGACTGTTCACGGTACCGCCACCGATGGTCTGACCACCATCGATAATAATGCCGTCCGGGGTTACGGTAGTGTCCACGCCCAATGCAGCAAGGCCATCTGCCATCACCTGGATCCGATCGCTTTCCTTGACCCGGAGTTCCTCAGCGCCACGCAAAACCGTGCGACCATTGGCGCAGGCCGCGGCGATGAATAGCACCGGAAATTCATCGATGGCCAGGGGCACCTGATCCTCAGGGATGTCGATACCCTGCAGCTCCGCCGAGCGGACCCGAAGGTCAGCAACCGGCTCACCACCGATTTCGCGCTCGTCCAGAATCTCGATATTGGCGCCCATCTGATTCAGGATGTTGATCACACCAACCCTGGTCGGGTTCATTCCAACGTGGCGAAGGATCAGATCGGAGCCCGGGGCGATACTGGCCGCGACCAGGAAAAATGCAGACGAAGAAATATCGGCAGGGACGTCAATATTGGTCGCCGTCAATTTGCCGCCGCCACTAACACTGGCGGTCGCGCCGTCCCGGTGGACGTGGTAGCCAAAGCCCGCCAGCATGCGCTCGGTATGATCGCGAGTAGGCGCCGGCTCGGTCACCGATGTACTGCCCTCGGCATAAAGCCCGGCCAGCAGAAGACACGATTTGACCTGGGCACTGGCCACCGGCATTTCATAGTGAATACCGGACAGCTTCTGGCCACCACGGATTTTCAGTGGCGGGCGCCCCCCTTCTGCGGTATCGATAACGGCGCCCATCGCCCTGAGAGGATCGGCAACCCGCCCCATCGGGCGACCGGAGAGACTCGCATCGCCGGTCAGCTCGGAATCAAAGGGCTGGGCCGCCAGCAAACCGGCGAACAGCCGCATGGCGGTTCCCGAGTTACCCAGATACAGAGGCCCGCGGGGGGCCTGAAGCCCGTGCATGCCAACACCATGGATGCGAACAAAGCCGTCGTCCGGGCCTTCAATGGTAACGCCCATATCCCGGAATGCCTGGAGCGTCGCCAGGCTGTCTTCACCCTCCAGAAACCCTTTCACTTCGGTTACGCCATCTGCCAGAGCACCCAGCATGATGGACCGGTGCGACATTGACTTGTCGCCGGGCACCCGGATATCACCGGTGATCGCGCCACCGGACTGAAGACGGAACGTTACCTGCTTTTCACTGTTGTTTGTCACGTAAGCCTGTCCTGAGAGCATCTTCGAAAAATGTTCACGCGCCGCCTTGGCGCGACTGAAAACCCGCAACAACGTGGCACTGTCCTGATTGGCAATGGCAGTGCGCAGTTGTTCGAGGTCGTGGGTAAAGTGGTCAATGACACGAAGAACCGCATCACGGTTCGACAGAAAAATATCGTGCCACATCACCGGATCGCTGGCCGCAATCCGGGTGAAATCCCTGAAGCCACCGGCGGCGTACCGGAAGATGTCCATGTTCTCATCTTCACCCGCCAGGGTATCTACCAGGGAGAACGCGATCAGGTGAGGCAAGTGGCTGGTGGCTGCCAGCACCTCATCGTGATACGCCACCGACATGGTCAGCACCGTGGCACCGCAGCCCTCCCAGAGCCCTTGCAGGCGAGCCAGGTGGGGCTGGCTGACATTGTCCGGCGGCGTAAGGATGACCTTGTGGTTGGCGAAAAGCTCGGGATTTGCCGCCCGGATGCCACTCTTCTCGGAACCGGCAATGGGATGACCGGGAATAACCAGAGGCGACAAGCCGCCGAACACGGCCTCAACATCGGCTACGAAGCTGGATTTGGTACTACCGACATCGGTGAGTATCGCGTCCGGCTCCAGAGACGGGCGAATCTGCTCAAGAACCGCGCGTGTTGCTCGTACCGGAACGGCAAGCACAACCAGGTCCGCGCCACGAACTGCATCAGACACCGTTGACGCCGCCTGATCGATCACACCCAACTCTTTACCGAGCTGCAGTTCCTCAGTGCGATGATCCGCACCAACAACCGTACCCGCAAGCCCATTGCGACGGATCGCGCAGGCCAGGGAGCCGCCAATCAGCCCCAGGCCAATCACCGCTACCCGTTTAAACAGAGGCTCGGACGGCGCCATATCAGTCGCTCAACCCCGAGGCCGCCAGGGCCTGCGCCAGTGCATCAATAAAGCGCTCGTTTTCTTCCTGAAGCCCGACAGAAACCCGAAGATGCCGGGGCATACCATAACCGCCGATGGGCCGAACAATCACGCCGTGGGCCAGCAGGGACTGGTACACGCCCATGGCCTGCTCCCCCACTTCCACGGCAACAAAGTTCCCGGCTGACGGGATGTAACTGAGCCCCATCCGGTCGAATGCCTCCTGCAACTGACGCAGACCGGCTGTGTTCACATCCCGGGAACGCTGGAGATAGTCTTCATCCTCAAGCACAGCCGTGGCCGCAGACAGGGCAACCGTATCCACGTTGAATGGCTGACGCACCCGGTTAAGAATGTCTGCGATGGCCGGCGAGGAGATACTGTAACCTACCCGCAGAGCCGCCAGCCCCCAGGCTTTGGAGAACGTGCGGCAAACGATGAGATTCGGGAAACGGGCCAACAGCTCGACACCGTCCGGGTATTGCTCTCCGGTCAGGTATTCGCAGTAGGCCTCATCCAGGACCACAAGCACCTTCTCCGGAATCCTGTTCAGGAACGCCTCAATGGCATCCGCCGTGTGAACCGTGCCCGTGGGGTTGTTCGGGTTGGCGACAAACACCAGGCGAGTGCGATCGGTAACCGCCGCAGCCATGGCATCCAGATCATGCCCCCACTCCCGGGCAGGCACAGACACACCCATGGCGCCGATGGCCTGAGTCACCAGGGGATAAACGGCGAACGCGTACTGGGAGAAAACGACCTCGGAATCTGCATCAGCGAAACAACGGGTAATGACTTCCAGTACATCGTTGGAGCCGTTACCAAGGGTAATCTGATCCATCCCGACGTTCAGACGCTTCGAAAGCGCCTGCTTCAGGTTGAATCCGTTGCCATCGGGATACAGACAAAGCTCGGAGAGGGCCTGCCGCGCGGCCGACAGCGCTTTTTCGCTCGGCCCCAGCGGGTTTTCGTTGCTCGCCAGCTTGATGATCTCTGCCGGATTGAGGCCAAGCTCACGGGCCAGCTCTTCAATCGGCTTGCCCGGCTGATACGGTGAGAGGGCCTGTACGCCGCGAACCGCCAGGCTCTGGTAATCAATGGCCATAAATCGTCCTCGACACTCTTTGCTCAGAAACGCAGGTGCAGATACTTACAGAACGCCAATCGGGTAGGAACCCAGGCGTTTGAGCTCAACGGCCTCTTCATCCACTTCTGCCAGAACCTTCCGGACCTGTTCGTCTTCCATATGTCCCTCAAAATCGATGTAGAACACATAGGCCCAGGTGCCACTTGGCGAGGGCCGCGTTTCGATTCTGGTCAGGCTGAGCCCGTGACGATGGAACGGCTCGAGGAGCTGATACAGGGCCCCCGGTTTGTTGCGCATGGACACCAGGATAGACGACTTGTCGTGGCCACTGGCAGGCACTTCCTCCCGGCCAATGATCAGGAAGCGTGTGGTATTGTCCGGGCGATCCTCAATACTGTTCGCCAGCTTCTGCAGGCCATAGAGCTCGGCCGCCATATCACCGGCAATAGCCGCCGTGCCGGGCTCCTCGGCTGCGCGCCGGGCCGCTTCCGCATTGCTGGAGACGGTAACCCGCTCGATGCCGTAGCGGTGGGTGTCCAGCCATTGCCGGCATTGGGCAAACGATTGCTGATGGGAATAAATCCGTGTGATTTCCTGGTCGCCATGCTTCGGAGACACAAGCAGGTGATGGTGAATCCGCAGCTGAACCTCGCCGCAGATCTTCAGCGGCGAGGACATGAACATATCCAGGGTGTGGTTGATCATACCCTCGGTCGAGTTTTCGACCGGCACCACGCCGTAATGAGCAGCGCCGGATTCGACCTCCCGGAATACCGCATCAATGGCCGGCAAAGGCACGCTGACCACCGAGTGACCAAAATGCTTGAGCGCTGCCGCCTGTGTGAAGGTGCCAATCGGACCCAGGAAGGCAATGTGCATGGGCTTTTCCAGCGCCAGGCAGGCCGACATGATTTCCCGGAACAGACGGGCCATTTCCTCACCCGACAGCGGCCCCGGATTCTGTTCCTTGATGCGGCGAAGCACCTGGGCCTCCCGCTCGGGGCGATAGAAAAAGACGTCCTGCCCCGGATTGGCGGTCATTTTAACGTGCGCCACTTCCTGGGCACAGGCGGCCCTGGCACTGATCAGCTCCATGATCTTCTGATCAAGTTGATCGATCTCGTCCCGCAGCTCTCCGAGCCGAACCTGCTCATCACTCATGATCAGCCACGCTCCTTCGCAAATTCGGTCATGTAGTCGATCAGTGCATCGACACCGGCTTCTGGCATCGCGTTGTAGATGCTCGCACGCATTCCGCCAACCGACCGGTGGCCGGCCAGGTTCAGCAGGCCACGGGCATTGGCACCCTTCAGGAATTCACCGTTCAGGGCATCATCCGCCAGCGTGAATGGTACGTTCATCCAGGAGCGGAAGCGCGGATCAATCGGGTTGGCGTAAAACTCGTTGGTATCGATGAAATCGTAGAGCTTGCGGGCCTTGCGCAGGTTGATTTCACCCATGGCCTTCACACCGCCCTGCTCTTTCAGCCACTTGAACACCAGACCGGCCAGATACCAGGAATAGGTCGCCGGCGTGTTGTACATGGAGCCGTTATCTGCGATCACCTGATAATTCATCATGGTCGGGGTCTCCTGGCGGGCCTTACCCAGGAGATCCTTGCGGATAATGACCACTACCAATCCCGAGGGACCGATGTTCTTCTGGGCACCGGCATAGATCACACCGAACCTGGAGACGTCCACCGGCCTCGACAGCATTGATGAGGACATGTCGGCAACCAGCGGCGCGCCCGGGCTATCCGGAATAAAACCGAATTCCAGGCCACCGATGGTCTCGTTGGGCGTGTAGTGCAGATAAGCCGCGTCGGCACTGGTCTGCCACGAGGATTGATCCGGAATCGTGGTAAAGCCACTGTCTTCCGAACTCGCCACCACGTTCACCTTGCCATAGCGACTGGCCTCGGCAATGGCCTTCTTGGACCAGATGCCAGTGTTCACGTAGTCCGCAGAGCCTTTTTCGCCCAGCAGATTCAGAGGAATGGTGGAAAACTGGCTGGACGCCCCACCCTGCATGAAAAGAACCGCGTAGTCGTCCGACACGCCGGCCAGTTCACGCAGATCTTTTTCTGCAGTTTCGGCAATCTGGACAAACTCGTCGCTGCGATGGCTCATTTCCATCACCGACATGCCGGTACCGCGCCAGTCGAGCATTTCATCCCGCGCCTGACGAAGCACGCTCTCCGGCAAGGTGGCCGGACCTGCACAAAAGTTATACGCCCTGCTCATGTTGCTGCTTTCTCTCAAGTCTTGCTGAATCTGTCCGTGGCAAGTGCCGGCTTATTCGTCGCCGGCACTCTCGCCTTCTTGGCCTTGCTGGCCTTCTTCCGGGCTCTCGTCGGCAACAATCGGATTGCCTTCACTGTCGAGCTCTTCGTCGTCGGTTTCCGCAATCCGCTCAACGCCAACCAGCCGCTCGTCTTCTTGGCTCAGCTTGATCAGGCGCACGCCCTGGGTATTCCGGCTAAGAACCGACACTTCGTCTGTCCGGGTACGCACGAGCGTGCCCTTGTCAGAGATCAGCATCATTTCGTCACCGTCGAACAGCTGCAGGGCTGTCACCAGGTTACCGTTACGCTCGGAGCACTGCATGGCGATAACGCCCTGGCTGCCACGGCTGTAGGTCGGGAACTCGTCAATGGCGGTACGCTTGCCGTAGCCGTTTTCGGAGGCAGTCAGGATAACCCCACCGTCCTGCGGGATGATCAGCGACACCACATGGTGACCCTGCGGCATCTTGATACCGCGAACACCACGGGCTGTCCGGCTCATGGGACGAACGGCTTCTTCGTTGAAGCGCACCGCCTTGCCAGCGGTCGAGAACAGCATGACCTCGGCATCGCCTTTGGTAATGGCTGCACCGATCAGGGTATCGCCCTCATCCAGTGACAGGGCAATCAGGCCGCTGCTGCGCGGACGCGAGAAGTTCGGCAACGGCGTTTTCTTGACCACACCGGCAGAGGTGGCCATCAGCACGAACTGGTCTTCCGGATAATCCCGAACCGGCAGGAACGTGGTAATACGCTCGCCTTCGTCCAGCGGCAGGATATTCACCATGGGCCGACCGCGGGAGGCACGGCTGGCGCGTGGAATCTCGAACACCCGCAGCCAGTACACCTTGCCACGGTTGGAGAAACACAGAATCGTATCGTGGGAGTTGGCCACCAGCAGCTTCTCAACGAAGTCTTCGTCCTTCATAGAGGTTGCTGCCTTGCCCCGACCACCACGACGCTGGGCCTGGTAGTCTTCCACTGCCTGGGTCTTGGCGTAACCACTGTGGGAAATGGTCACCACCAGGTCTTCTTCATCAATCAGGTCGGCGATGGTCAGGTCGCGACGGGAGCTGGTGATTTCGGTACGACGCTCGTCACCAAACTCGGTAACGATGGCTTCCAGCTCTTCCCGGATCACCTGGAGCAGCCGCTCGGGGTCGCCCAGGATGTCCAGCAGATCGGCAATCTTGTCGAGAATTTCCTTGTATTCGTTCTGGAGCTTCTCGGTTTCCAGACCGGTCAGGCGGTGCAGACGCAAGTCCAGAATGGCCTGGGCCTGTTCCGGTGACAGATGATACAGACCTTCACGCAGCCCATAGATCTCTGGCAGGTCGTCCGGACGGCAGGCGTCCTGACCGGCACGTTCCAGCATGGCCATGACATCGCCCGGTGACCAGCCCTTGGCAATCAGCTTTTCCTTCGCTTCGGCGGCGGACGGCGAGGCCTTGATCAGCTCGATAATCTCGTCGATGTTGGCCAGGGCAACCGTCAAACCTTCCAGAATATGGCCACGTTCACGGGCTTTACGCAGTTCGTAGATGGTCCGGCGGGTCACTACTTCACGGCGGTGACGAACGAACGCATCCAGCAGCTGCTTCAGATTCAGGGTTTTCGGCTCACCGTTGATCAGGCCAACCATGTTGATGCCGAATACAGTTTCCAGCTGGGTCTGGGCAAACAGGTTGTTGACCACAACGTCCGGGTTCTCACCCCGACGCAGTTCGATCACCACCCGGATACCTTCCTTGTTGGATTCGTCCCGCAGCTCGGAGATACCTTCAAGACGCTTTTCTTTTACCAGCTCCGCGATCTTCTCGATCAGGCGGGCCTTGTTCAGCTGATACGGCAGCTCGGTGATGATGATGGCATCGCGATTGGTCTTGTTGTCGTGCTCGATCTCGTGGCGGGCACGAATATAGATACGACCACGGCCGGTACGGTAGGCCTCAACGATGCCGGCACGGCCGTTGATGATGCCCTCGGTCGGGAAATCCGGGCCCGGAATGAATTCCATCAGCTCATCGATGGTCAGATCCGGATTATCAATCAGCGCCAAGCAGCCGCTTACGACTTCCGTCAGGTTGTGGGGCGGAATGTTGGTAGCCATGCCCACGGCAATACCGGAGGAACCATTCACCAGCAGGTTGGGCACCCGGGTGGGCAGAACCTCGGGAATCCGCTCGGTACCGTCGTAGTTATCGACGAAATCGACCGTTTCCTTGTCCAGGTCCGCCAGCAGGGAGTGGGCGATCTTCTCCATGCGGATCTCGGTGTAACGCATGGCAGCCGCGTTGTCACCGTCGATGGAACCGAAGTTACCCTGGCCATCAACCAGCGGATACCGCAGGGAGAACGGCTGGGCCATACGTACGATGGTGTCGTATACCGCAGAGTCACCGTGGGGGTGGTATTTACCGATAACATCACCCACCACACGGGCGGACTTCTTATAGGCCTTGTTCCAGTCGTTGTTCAGTTCGGACATGGCGAACAGAACGCGGCGGTGAACCGGCTTGAGGCCATCCCTCACATCCGGAAGCGCCCGCCCGACGATCACGCTCATGGCGTAATCGAGGTAGGACTGTTTTAACTCGTCTTCAATATTGACCGGCAGGATCTCTTTGGCTAACTCACCCATCGAGAAAGGTTCCTTTGCGTTATCTGGAAGTCGTATCGGGGCCGTTTCCGGGCCCCATAGTTATTCTTCAACAAGCCGCCAAGTCTACCACAGTCGCACCCTTTCCGGGGCAACTGTGAGGCAGCCTTAATCAAACACCACTGTCTTGTTTTCGTAGGTGATCACCCGGTCTTCAATGTGTGAGCGCAGGCCCCGGGCCAACACGTTCTTTTCCACATCCTTACCCAGGCGAACCATATCCTCGATAGAGTCGCTGTGGGTGATCCGGATAACGTCCTGCTCGATGATCGGGCCCTCGTCGAGGTCCTGAGTCACGTAGTGGCAGGTGGCACCAATCAGCTTAACACCGCGGCTGTAGGCCTGGTGATAGGGGCGTGCACCGGCGAAAGACGGCAGGAAGCTGTGATGGATATTGATCACCTTGCCGGAGTATTTCTCGCAGAGCTCGCCAGGAAGGATCTGCATGTAGCGCGCCAGCACCACCACATCGGCCTCATATTTCTGGAACAGCTCATCAATATGGGCGAAAGCTTCCTCTTTGTTTTCCTTGCTTACCGGCACGTGGTGGTAGGGAATCTCATGCCACTCCACCATCCGGCGCAGGTCGTCGTGGTTGGAGATGACCGCCACGATCTCGGCATTGATCTCCTTGCTGTGCCAGCGGTGCAGCAGATCAGCCACACAATGGGATTCCTTGCTGCACATCAGGATGACTTTCTTGGGCTGGGCCGAGTCGGCAATGTGCCAGTTCATATTGAATTCGCGGGCAATCGGCTCAAACGCGGCGCGGAACTGGTCCAGACCGAACGGAATCGAGGTGGCCTTGATCTCGTGCCGCATGAAAAACCAGCCGGTTTGCGTGTCGGAATGGTGACTCGCCTCGGTAATCCAGCCATTGTATGTCGACAGAAAATTACTCACCTTGGCGACAATTCCCACCCGGTCGGGGCAGGAAATCACAAGACGATAGGTATGCTCCATGAAAGCCTTTCCTTAACTGAAATCCGGGAAAGCAGGTGCGTCGGGGAATCACCGCCGACATTAACGGCAGGTTAACGGTACGCACCTATGAAAATGACCGGCTATCATAGCCTATCTGAACGCCAGAAACGAGGAATGGAGATATGGACAGAGGCCTCTACCAACGCACAATCAAAAACCTCGCCACGGGGCGCTCAGGCCGCCTTTCGATTGCGGCCGCCTTGACCTTTTTCATCACCACCGCGCCGGCCTTCGGACAGGCCATTCTCGAGGGTGAGCGGTTTCACCCGGTTACCGCAACCCAGGGCATGGTTGCCACCAGCCATACACTGGCCACCGAGGTGGCTCTGGAAGTGCTGAAAAACGGCGGCAATGCAATCGATGCAGCCGTTACCGCCGGTTTTGCACTCGCTGTCACCCAGCCCCGTTCCGGCAACATTGGCGGTGGCGGTTTCATGCTGATTTCCAGGGGCGACGGATCAGATCCGGAAGCCATTGATTATCGCGAAAAAGCGCCCGCTGCCGCCACAGAAACCATGTTCCAGGACGAATCCGGCGAGGTGGTCAGGAACCGCAGTCGTTTTACCCACCTGGCCGCAGGGGTTCCGGGCACAGTTGCCGGCCTTGCACTGGCGCTGGAGCGGCACGGCACCATTACCCTCAAGCAGGCACTGGCGCCGGCCATCAAACTGGCCCAAGACGGTTTCGTAGTGCCCCAGCGTTTTACTGAAGGTCTGGAGCAGGCCCGGGAGAGACTCGAGCGATGGCCCGCCACCCGTGACACCTTTTATAGGGAAGACGGCAGCGCCTGGCAGCCCGGGAAACGCTTTCGACAGCCGGAACTGGCGGCAACACTCCAGCGCATTGCCGACAACGGCGTGAAAGGCTTTTACGAAGGCGAAACCGCCGATCTGATTGCCAGCGAAATGGAACGGAATGGCGGCCTCATCACGCACCAGGACCTGAAAGACTATCGCCCGGTTGTCCGGGCGCCGGTTCACGGCAACTATCGCGGGTACGATATTTTCTCGATGTCGCCGCCCTCCTCCGGCGGCACGCACATTGTCCAGATCCTGAATATCCTGGAAGGCTTCCCGATGGCCGAGTTTGGCCATAACTCCGCTGATGCGATTCATCACATGGCCGAAGCCATGAAACTGGCCTACGCGGACCGTTCAAAATACCTCGGCGACACGGATTATGTGGAGGTGCCGCTGGCGGGGTTAACCAGCAAAGGCTACGCAGAAGAACTGCGCAAAGGCATTGATCCAGACAGGGCACGACCGGCCAGCGACATCAATCCCGGCCAGCCAGCTGCCTGGGAAAGCCCTGAAACCACCCATTTTTCCGTGGTGGATAAATGGGGCAACGCCGTGTCCAACACCTACACAATCAATTTCAGTTATGGATCCGGCATTACGGTGGAAGGCGCTGGATTCCTGCTTAACAACGAAATGGACGACTTCAGTGCCAAGCCCGGTGTGCCCAACGCTTATGGCCTGATCGGTGGCGAAGCCAACAAGGTCGAGCCCGGCAAACGCATGCTGAGCTCCATGTCGCCCACTATCGTTAAGAAGGATGGCAAGAACGTTCTGGTGACCGGCAGCCCCGGAGGCTCCCGGATCATTACCACCACCTTGCAGGTGATCCTCAATGTGATTGATCATGGAATGAACATCCAGACCGCCGTGAGCGCTCCGCGCATGCACCACCAGTGGCTGCCGGATGAAATCCGGATCGAACAGGGCATCAGCCCCGACACCATCCGGCTTCTGCAGGAGCGGGGGCACACGGTGGTCGGTGGATCAGCCATGGGCGCCATCCAGAGCATCCTGATTGACGAAGAGGGTGTTCTCAATGGTGGCGCGGACCCGAGGAGGAGCACTTCGTCGGCCATGGGCTATTAACGGGCAATTGACCAGGGTCACTGACCTGAATGGAGGCTTTATGTATCTTTCTGTACAACTGAGCTGCTATCCCCTGAAAGAGGAGTACAAGCAGCCAATCAAAGACCTGATCGCGCGCCTGGAGCAGACCGGACTGGAAGTCTATCCGGGGCGAATGAGCACCGAGATTTTCGGCGACTATGATGAGGTTATGGGCGTGCTCTCGGACACCATGAAATGGTCGTTCGAGACCTACGGCAAATCTGTCTTCGTGGCGAAGATCATGGAGGGCGACCGGAGACCGAAATGACAGCACCGAGTGGGCCAGACAACCAGCAACAGAAACCGGATCAGAACCAACAACCGGTCATTCCGAACCAGTATGCGTTCCTTTGGCTGAGCGCTGCCATCTTCCTGATGGTGCTCTGGCTGCAGGATGGCGGACAACCGCGGCTTCAGGACCTCGCCTACTCGGAATTCAAGACGGCTGTTGTGAACAATCAGGTGGCAGAAGTCACGTTGAAAGAAGAAGCCATTACCGGCTTGTTCACCGACAGCGGTGCAGCCGATTTCAGCTCTGACAGCCCACCCCACACCAGCACGCCCGGTTTCCATACCATCCGCCCGCCCATGGAAGACCCGTCGCTGCTCAACCTTCTTGAAGAGCACAGTGTCACCATTCGGGCCACGCCATCAGGTCTGCCCTGGTGGCAGGAAATGATTCGCGGCTTCCTGCCCTGGATCCTGCTGCTGGCGCTGATGTTCTGGTTCTGGGGTGCGGCGCAGAAACGCATGACACAGGGTGGCGGCCCGTTTGATTTCAGCCGCTCCAAGGCACGGCGGGCCCACAAGGAAACCTCTACCGCCACCCTGGATGACGTGGCCGGCATTGAATCCGCCAAGCGGGAAATTGCCGAGATCATCGATTTCCTGAAATCTCCCGAAAAATACCGGGCACTGGGTGCCGTCATGCCCAAGGGCGTGCTTCTGGTCGGTCCGCCGGGCACCGGCAAAACACTACTGGCCCGGGCCATCGCCGGCGAAGCCGAAGTGCCCTTCTACAGCATCAGCGCCTCGGAATTCATCGAGATGTTCGTGGGTGTCGGCGCCGCGCGGGTTCGGGACATGTTCAAGGAAGCCCGGAAAGACGCGCCGGCGCTGATTTTCATCGACGAACTGGATGCCATTGGCCGATCACGTGGTGCGGGCCTGGGTGGTGGCCATGATGAACGAGAGCAGACACTGAACCAGATCCTCACGGAAATGGACGGTTTCGAGGCTCACGAAAATGTTCTGGTACTGGCTGCCACCAACCGGCCGGACGTACTCGACAGTGCCCTGCTCCGCCCGGGCCGTTTTGACCGCAAGATCACTCTCGACCGCCCCCACAAGGAGGCCCGCGCGGCGATCCTGGCCGTTCACGTGCGAAAGGTCCCCCTAGCGAATGATGTCGACCTGGATCAACTGGCCGCACGCACCATCGGCTTTTCCGGGGCGGATCTCAAGAACCTCGTAAATGAAGCGGCGCTCACCGCAGCCCGCGAAAGCCTGCATGAGGTGAATGCCCATTGCTTTGATCTGGCCCGGGACAGAATTATTCTCGGTGAAGAACGGGATACCAAGCTGAACCCGCAGGAGCGTGAGGCCGTTGCCTACCACGAGTGTGGCCACGCCATCATGGCCTACTATATGCCGAACGCGGACCCGCTTACCAAGTTGACCATCATTCCTCACGGCATGGCCATGGGAGTGACGGAACAAACCCCCCGGGAAGATCACTACACCTACACCGAAAGCTACCTGAAGGATCGCATCAAGGTGATGCTTGGCGGTCGCTGCTCGGAAAAGCTGATCTACGGAGAAGTCAGTACCGGCGCCCAGAACGACCTCAAGGAGGCCACCGCGCTGATACGCAAGATGATCGGCCAGTGGGGCATGAGCGAAAAGATCGGCCCGCTGGGCCTGAACATCGGCGAGGAACATGTTTTCCTGGGCCGGGAGATGGGCATGCCGAGGGAGTTCAGCGAAAAGATGGCTGAAATGATTGACGAGGAAATCCAGTCCCAGCTCCTGGCCCTCGAGAAGGCAACCCTCGACTTCCTGACCGAGCACCGAAACCAGTTGGACGCATTGGCCAAAGCCGTGCTGAAAAAGGAAACGCTGTCAGCAGAGGACGTCGAGGAAATCCTGCGCAAGGAAGATGCACGGAAGATTGCCTGATACTCAAGTCATGGCCTAGATCACCAGGTCATGACTGAACAGGGTAATACAGAACCCAAGGACCGCTCCCAGAGGTGGCCCCCAATGCCGGTCAAGCCTCGACTGAGGAGCGATGTCCTGGAAAATCAGGTACAGAATACCCCCGGAAGCCATCAGCATCAGTGAGCCCAGTAATACGGGGCGCTCCGACAAGAAGAAATAGCCAAACAGGCCGGCCACCGGACCTGTGATCACCAGGCTACTCATAAAGACCAGCGTCTTTCGTGAGCTATGGCCTTTCAGGTAAAGCAACTCCCGATAGGCGTTGAACCCTTCCGGCAAGTTCTGCAAGGCAATGAGTAACGCCATGAGCAGCGCAATCTCGGTGTTCACCACGGCGAGCCCGCCCAGCGCGGCAGCTTCCGGAATAAAATCCAGCATCACGCCCAGGAGCTGCGGAGATTCACGGCGTTTCAAACCGAGAACCCGCTCTATCAGGAAGAATATGAGCCCGCCCGCAAGAATAGCCGGAATCGCAAGAAGGGATCCTCCCATGCTGGATCGGCCTTCCGGAATAAAAACCACAGCGACCGCGCCAAGCAGGATGCCGCCACCGAGCGCGATCACGAAATGGCGAAACTCCTGCTCCAGCCAATTGGGTCGGATCCGTTCAAAGCTGGCGAGCAGTCCGCCCAGTGGAATGCAGGCGCCGGCAAGGACGGTCAGTCCAACAATGGAGAGAACATCTATAAACATCAGCTAATAAAGACCTATGGAGCAACCGATGGGATTCAGGGCGTGACCGTGACGGGAAGGTTCAGGGCCACCAACAATCGCTCTGCGCCGGGCTCCTGGAGCAGTGTGCATTCCCGGCTTAGCACCAGCTCTACCGCCCTTTCCTGTCGTAGAATTCCGGCCACAACAGCCGGATCCGTTGATGGCAGAGACCTTACACGAAGCTCCGATTCCTGAATACCCAGGTCCTGCGCGACGCCTTTAAGATCGTCGGCTGAGACCGTCGAGTCAGCGCCCAACAGTAGTGTCACGGGCCGGTGGGAATGACGAACCACCTCAGCGGTTGCCTGGACAGCGCGGCCGTTAGCGCCATGATGGTCATTGAGAAACACCACAACCCTGCCCAAAGGTTCGGCCCGACTTTCACGCCAGAGCAAGACCCTTCCCCGGGAACGACGAACCAGCCCTTTTGCCGTCGAGCCCAAGCGCGCACCGGGCTCGGAGGACCAACCAACGCGGCCCAGCACCAGAAGATCCTGAGGGCCGGCGAGCGCCAGCACCTCATCAATCACATGGCCCCGGGCGACACTCAGGGATTGCCTGCCACCGTATGACGCGACGGCACCGGCAAGAGCACGGCGGGCTTCGCTCGCCAACCTTTGCATGCGCTGTTCAACGTCGCCAGCAGCCAGGGGGCGGCTGATACCGGACGAACCGCCCACTTCGCGGGCAAAACCATAGCCGGCGCTTCGCAGCTGATTCAGCTCCTCAACAAACACACCGAGCACATCGGCACCGGTATTCGCGGCAATCCCGACCGCAGCCTGCAAGGCGGCGTAACTCATCCTGGAACCATCGAGAAGTACCAGTACACGACCGGTTGTGGTGCCGGGATCAGCCTGGTCTGCTGGACTATCAGTCACGATCCTTGCCTCCGCTGCTGTTCGCTTCTCCGTTCTCGTCCCGTTTCTTGCTGGCCTCCGCGAACTTCTCCAGGCGTTCGGCAACCCGGTGATTGAAGCTGTTCTCGGGGAACTCGCCATTACTATCCGGTTCTCCGGGCTCAAGACCGGTTAGCAGCTCAATTGCCTCATTGATGCCTGAAATCGGATAGATCCGGAACCGGTCTTCAGCGATCGCCTTCCTTACATCGGCTCTCAGCATCAAATGTTCAACATTGCTTGCGGGCAGCAGAACGCCCTGCCCGCGGACATCGCCGGCCCCCTTGCAGACATCGAAAAAGCCTTCGATCTTCTCGTTCACGCCACCCACAGCCTGAACTTCACCATGCTGGTTCATGGACCCTGTCACCGCGAAGGATTGTTTGAGTGGGACTCGGGAAATGGCAGACAGCAACACACAGGTTTCTGCCACCGAAGCGGAATCGCCCTCGACACCACCGTAGGATTGCTCGAAGGCCAGGCTCGCCGAAAGCGACAGTTCACCATCGCCTGCATACCGGCTCGCCAGGAATCGGGACAATATCATCACGGCCTTACTATGAATGGGGCCGCCGAGTTTGGCCTCCCGCTCGATATCCACCACCTGCCCCTTACCGGGACGGGCCGTGGCGGTAATCCGGGTAGGCTGCCCGAACATCGACGCCCCAAGTCTGAGCACCGAAAGGCCATTTACCTGAGCCACCTCCTCGCCGGTGGTGGCTATCATCACCACACCCCGGCTGATTTGCTCGCGACTTCGTTCCCGGACCCGGCTGGCCCGGTATTCCCGTTCATCAATGGCCTGCTGGAGATGGCTGGCTTCAACCGTATCGGCCCCGGCCTGTCCCGCCCAGTGGTCTGCCTCGCTCAGAATGTCGCGGAGCACCCGGTCGTGGGCGGTCAGTTTGCGCTGGTCTGCTGCCAGCCGGCTGGCATGTTCAATCAGCCGGGCCACGGCGCTTCGCTCCAGCGGTCGCATTTTCAGGCCCCGGGCCATGGTGGCGATCATGCGCGCGTAGAGTTCGTAGCATTCTTCATTGCGGTCCAGGTCGTCCTCGAAATCCGCTTCTACTTTGAACAGGTCCAGAAAGTCCGGATCATAGTGGGACAGCAGGTAATAGAGCATCCGGTCCCCGAGCAGAACCACCTTGACCGACACCGGAATAGGCTCCGGCTGCAGGCTGACGGTACTCACCAACCCGTAAAGCCGCTCCAGTGACTCGATTCGAAACTCACCGGAGGACAGGATCCGCTTCAGGCTTTCCCACGCCATCGGCTGTGTCAGTACCCTGCGCGCATCAATGATCAGATAGCCGCCACTGGCCCGGTGCATGGAACCGCCACGAATCAGCGTGAAATCGGTATAGAGATTACCCTGCCGGGCCCGATGTTCAATCTGCCCCGCCAGATGCTGATGGTTCGGCAGGTCCTCGTAGATAACGGGCGCTCCGGCCGTCTCGGCATTATCGACCAGCAAATTGACCTTGTACCTTGCCAACAGGCCCGCCGGAGGCCCGTTATCGGTATCCTGAAAAGCCTCGGCGTGCTCGACCACATCCTCACGAACGGCATCCAGGTACTCGGCGATATCCTGCAGGTGGGACCATTTTTCCCTCAACTCCCCAATCGGGCCGCCCAGGGTCAGCTGCACCATTTCTTCATTCAGGGCATGGACTCTTTCCCTGACCTCCTTCCGCATCCTGGGTATCTGCTGGATGGTTTGCTGAAGCTTTTTCTGAAGCTCCTCAACCTTGGATTCGACCAGCGCTTTCTCCTCGTCCGAGAAGTTCTTGTATTCCTCCGGGTCGATCACCTCGCCCTTGCGCATCGGGGCAAAGGTAAAGCCGGCCGGCGTGGTGATCATGGCAATGTTGTTCCGGTTCGCCTCTTCCTGGATATCAAACAGGCCCTGATGCTGACGCTTGGCCATTTCTTCCTGGAGTTCCTGCAACCTGGCCTGGTATTCCTCGCTTTCGAAGGCAGCAGGGATTGCTGTTCGGAGCTCCTCTGCCAGTTCATTCATGTGTTTCTTGAATTGCCGCCCTTCACCGGCCGGCAGTCGAATGGCGCGTGGCCGCTCTGAAAACTGGAAGTTGTAGACATGGCACCAATCCGGCGGGACCGGCTGGCTTGCCGCATGCAGGCAAAGAAAGCGTTCGACCAGCTCGTGCTTGCCGGCACCGGAGGGTCCGAGAACAAAGAGATTGAAACCGTCTGCCTGAATACCGGCACCAAATTCCAGCGCCCGCAGTACCCGGTCCTGACCATACGGACGCTCAAGATCCTGCAGGTCTTCGGTAGTGATGAAATCCAGCTTGTCTTCGGGGCAACCGTGGTAGACCTGGTTTTCCGTTAACGGGGCGGGTAGTGGCATTACATCCTCCTGATGGTTCCCACCCGAAAGTGGGATACGCCGATTACGTCGAACGAGTAATCCGGGGGCAACGGCCCCTCATCAGGAAACTATAGATGATGGCTGGCGCCCTGCTCCAACGATCAGGGCACTAACGCCACTCGAGGGTCTTGGGCTCCACCGCATGTTCGCAGAACAGATGCCCCACATCCGGCACGGCGAAGCAGCGGTCACCCCGCTGGGGCTGACGGGCGTTAAACTCGGTATGGCTGATGCCAACCTCCCAGAGCTCCTCGCACTCCCAGCCATCGGGCTTGAGTTCGATGCGAACTTCCGCACCGATCAGGTTGATTGCCTCGATCCGGAAAGGCAGATGGGCCTCGTCACTGGCAGACTGGGTGAGGCGCACTTCGTGGGGCCTCAGGTAGAGCTGCGCGTCATCGTTTTCACAGCCTTCGGGCAGTCGAATCCAGGCGTCACCCTGGCGCATGACACCATCGCGGATCTTGCCAGACAGCACATTAACCTGCCCCAGAAACTCGAATACAAACCGGCTGTCCGGGCGACCATAAAGCTCCAGGGGTGTATCAACCTGCTCAATCCGGCCATTGCTCATCACAACCACCTGATCGGAGAGCTCCAGGGCCTCCTCCTGATCGTGGGTCACGAACACACTGGTGAAATGCAGCTCATCGTGGAGGCTGCGCAGCCAGCGGCGAAGGTCTTTTCGCACCTTGGCATCAAGCGCCCCGAAGGGCTCATCCAGCAGAAGAATCTCCGGGCGCATGGCCATGGCCCGCGCCAGGGCGATGCGTTGCTTCTGCCCACCTGAAAGCTGCGCGGGGTAACGGTCGGCCAGGTGTTCCAGCTGAACCATTTCCAGCAGGTCTTTTACCCGCTTGCGGATCTCGGGCTTGCCGGGGCGCTCCTTGCGCGGAAGCACATTGAGGCCAAAGGCCACGTTCTCGGCCACTGTCATGTGACGAAACAACGCATAGTGCTGGAACACAAACCCCACACGCCGGTCCCGCACATGCAGATCGGTCACATCCTTGCCGCTGAACCGGATTCTGCCCTCTTCGGGAGTTTCCAGGCCGGCAATGATCCGCAGCAGCGTGGTCTTGCCCGAACCGGAAGGGCCCAGCAACGCCGTGAGCTGGCCATCCGGAATGGTCAGATTGATGTCATGCAGGGCCTGGAACTTGTCGAAAAACTTGTTGATACCCTGTATCTCGATGCTCATTGGAAACCCTTAGTTACGACTCTGACGCCATTCAACGATGGCCTTGACGACAAGCGTGATCAGCGCAATGCCTGCAAGCAGCGAAGAAGCTGCAAAGGCGCCCACGGTGTTGTAATCCTGGTAAAGCAGCTCTACCTGCAACGGCAGCGTATTGGTCTCGCCCCGGATGTTGCCCGAGACCACCGACACGGCACCGAACTCGCCTACAGCCCGGGCGTTGGTGAGGATCACGCCGTAAAGTAGCGCCCAGCGGATATTCGGCAGGGTCACCCGCCGGAACAGCTGCCAGCCGGACGCGCCCAGCACCACGCCGGCCTCTTCCTCTTCCCGACCCTGTTGCTGCATCAGCGGGATCAGTTCTCTGGCCACGAACGGACAGGTCACAAACACGGTGACCATCACGATGCCGGGCCAGGAGAACATCAGTTGAATGTCGTATTCACCGAGCCACTGCCCCACCCAGCCATTGCTGCCGTAGAGCAGCAGGAAAAGCAGGCCGGCAACCACAGGCGAAACGGCGAACGGGATATCAATCAATGTGGTGAGCAACTTGCGCCCGGGGAACCGGAAGCGGGTCACAAGCCAGGCCAGAAACACGCCGAACACCATATTCAACGGGACCGTGAGCAGCGCAACCACGAGCGTCAGGCCAATGGCATGAAGCGTGTACTCGTTGAGAATATTGCTGACGTAACCGGCCCAGCCCTCGGCAAACGCTTGCACAAAAATCAGCACCAGGGGCATGAACAGCAGAAGCACCGTCAGGCCGACGGCGATTCCGATCAGAGTGCGACGAACCAGAGGGCTGTCGCCAACGCGGCGATGTTTACGCGCAGCCATACCCTAACCTCCGTGCAGGCGCTTGAGATAGCGCCCCTGCCAGACGTTGATCGCCAGGAGCAGCAACAGCGATACCGTCATCACCACTGCGGCAATGGCACTGGCCGCCGGAAAATCGTATTCCTCCAGGCGAACAAAGATCATCAGACTGATCACTTCACTGATGTAGGGTGAGTTGCCGGCAATAAAGATAACCGCGCCGTACTCACCCAGGCTTCGGGCAAACGAAAGCGCACCACCGGTCACCACAGCCGGCCAGAGTGTCGGGAACAGGATTTTCCGAAAGACCGTCATGTCCGAAGCACCCAGGCTCATGGCGGCTTCTTCATCCTCCGGCGCCATTTCCTCCAGTACCGGCTGAACCGTGCGCACCACAAACGGTACACTGGTGAAGGCCATCGCCACCACAATACCCAGCGGTGTGAATGCCACTTCAATACCCAGATCGGCGAGATACTGCCCATACCAGCCGTTCTCGGCAAACAAGGTTGCTAGTGTGATGCCGGCCACGGCGGTTGGCAGCGCGAAAGGCAGATCCATGATCGCATCCAGCAGCCGCTTGCCGGGAAACTCGTAACGCACCAGCACCCAGGCCATCAGCAGGCCGAACACGCAGTTGAATAGAGACGCTGCCAGGGCTGCCAGCGCGGTGACTTTATAGGACGCAACCACCCGCGGATCGGTGATCACAAACCAGAACTGCTCCCACCCCATGCCGGCGGCACGGATAAACAGGCCGCTGATGGGCAGAAGCAGCACCAGGCTGATAAAGAAAAGCGAAATGCCGAGGCTCAGTCCGAACCCCGGCAAAACGCGTTTGGTGGCGGGAGCGCTCAGCCGCTTTGACGGGCGCTCCGAAACGTCAGTGGTGGCCATGAATCAGCTGCGCATCCCTTAGCGGCGACGCTGCAACTGGTCCAGTTTGCCGCCACTGGCAAAGTGGGTCTCCATGGCATTTTCCCAGCTGCCGGCGATGTCCTGAATCGGCATCAGCTTCAGTTCGGGGAACTTGTCAGCCACTTCCGCTTTCACGGTTTCGTTGTGCACCCGGTAGTTGAATCCAGCCAGCATGCGCTGGGCTTCTTCGGAGTACAGATGCTTCAAGTAGGCCTGAGCCAGTTCTTCGGTGCCCTTCTTCTCGATGTTCTTGTCGATCCAGGTCACCGGGAACTCGGCCAGGAAACTCACTCTCGGGACCACAACCTGGAAATTCTTGTCCGGGTTCAGGGCCGGAATGTTGTTCACTTCGGATTCGAAGGTCAGCAGCACATCACCCAGGCCCCGTTCCACAAACGTGGTGGTGGCACCACGACCGCCGGAGTCGAATACCTTAACCTGGCCCAGCAGGTCGCTGAGGAAAGCATCAATCTTCTCCTGGTCGTCACCGAACTTGTCCTGGGCAAAACCCAGCGCCGCCAGGTAGGTGTAGCGGCCGTTACCGGAGGTTTTCGGGTTCGGCATGATCAGTTCGACATCTTCGCGGATCAGATCATCCCAGTTCTGGATATTCTTGGGGTTACCCTCGCGCACCAGGAACGCCATGGTGGAATAGTACGGAGAGCTGTTATTTGGCAGGCGTGATGCCCAGTCCTCGGGAATCAGGTTGCCGCGCTCGGCCAGAATGTTTACGTCGGTGACCTGGTTGTAGGTAACCACATCCGCACCCAGCCCCTGCAGGATGGCGCGCGCTTGCTTGGAAGAGCCAGCGTGTGACTGCTGGATATCGACGGTTTCGCCGGTTTTTTCTTTCCAATAGTCCTGGAAAAGAACGTTGTATTCGGCAAACAGCTCGCGGGCAATGTCGTAGGATGAGTTCAGAAGCTCACGCTCCTGGGCAGAAGCCGGCCCTGTTAGCGAGAACGCCAGTGCCAGCGCACTGAACCACAGGCCCTTACGGGCTTTGGAACCGGAAAAAATCGAATTCGGCATAGTCGGCAGAGCTCCCAGTTAACTCGGAATCTTTATATACGCCAGAGGAATAGGTCGGCGTTTTCTTAGAACGCAAAGATAAAGTAGTCACCTAGGAACAACAATACTCCACCTAGATGATTTATAACTCCTTTAATAACTTTGAGCTATATAAATCACCATTGAAAACCCTACCGATGATTTAGCGTCGCTGAGGTGGTGTACAGCGCATCTTCCACTACTATCAAGGTAAGTCAGCGCTAGAGAAGACGTTGCCGTGGGACTGTCGATCAAGACAACAGAGTTTGCGCCGGAAGAGTTTGAACGTTTTGCCGCCAAGGTCAGGACGGATCTCAAGGCACTTACTCGTCTTCTGAACAGGCCCGGCTTTGGCGAAGGCGCAAGCTCCATCGGAGCCGAGGTAGAGTTCTACATCGTAAACCCGGCCCTGCGCGTTCAACCTATCAACACCGAAATCGCCGCCCGCGTTCAGGACCCTCAACTGACGGTTGAGCTTAACCGCTTCAATCTCGAATACAATCTCAGCCCCCAGGCTTTCAAGGGCTCTCCCTTCGCCAGAACAGAGCAGGAGTTGCTCTCTGCGATCCAACGGATCAACCAGCACGCCGCATCACTGGATGGAGAACTGGTGCCGATCGGCATTCTGCCCACGCTTCGCCAGTCTGATATGGGTGCGAAGGCAATGACAGACGAGCCCCGCTATCATGCGTTATCCAAAGCGCTGATCCAGCAACGGGGAGAGCCATTCAGCATCCATATTGGTGGTAACGACGTTATCAATCTGGAAGCTGACGACGTCTATATGGAAGGAGCAAACACGTCCTTCCAGCTTCACTGGCGGGTGCCCGCACACCGTTTTGCCGATTACTTCAATGCGGTCCAACTGGTCACGCCGGTTGTCCTCGCTCTGGCCAGCAATTCACCCAGCCTGTTCGGCCACCACCTGTGGGACGAAACCCGCATTGCCCTGTTCAAGCAATCCATCGACAGCCGATCGCCCAACCATAAAACCTGGCGCCATCCGCCACGGGTATACTACGGCAATGGCTGGACACGCAGCGCCTGGGAACTCTTTGCCGCCTCGGCATCGCTCTATCCGCCCATCATTCCACTGATGTCGGAGGAAGACCCGATGGCGGTGATTGATCGCGGTGATGTGCCGAAACTGGCTGAACTGCGACTGCATCAGGGAACCACCTGGCCCTGGAACCGTGCCATCTACGACCATACCGAAGGCGGCCACCTGCGCATCGAGATTCGCTCAATGCCCGCAGGCCCTACGGCTGCTGATATGTGTGCGAACGGGCTGTTCATAATTGGCGCTGCGCTGGCAGTCCTTGATGATATTCATCATCTGACGTCGATACTTCCCTTCCATTACACGGAACACAACTTCTACCGCGCCGCGAAATATGGCGTTGGCGCAGAAATCATATGGCCACACAAGAATCAGGTTCAGTTGCAGGATACGCCCCTGTTAAACGTGGCCCGGGATCTGCTACCCCGCGCCCGGGACGCACTGGCACAAACAGCCGTGGACGAGTCAGAAATTCACCGCTTGCTGGGAATTATCGAAGGCCGCATTGAAACCGCCATGTCGGGTGCCCGGTGGCAACGCCATATCACCGAATCCCTGCTCGAATCCCTGAGCCCCGATGAGGCCTTCCAGACCATGCTCTCCCTGTACATGGCCAACCAGAAGACAAATACGCCGCTCCATGAATGGACATTGTCGCCGTGAGTAACTCGAACGTCCTCGATTATTTGAATGATCCCTCGCCCCGGACCCTGGGCCGCTCCGCCCTTGAGTGGCTGAACCAACTACAAAAGCCCACGATTATTCGTGTTGCCGGTCGTGATCGCTCCCGGACCCGAGCCATGGCAACGCTGCTTCACGGCAATGAGCCTTCAGGTCTGTTTGCCCTTCACAGGTGGCTACTTGAGCAGCATACCCCCGATGTCAACATGCTGTTTCTGCTGGGAGGCGTCTACCCGGCGAAGATCCCACCCATGCTCTCACTGCGCCAGTTGTCGGAAGGACGTGATCTGAACCGGTGTTTCAAAGAGCCGTTTGAGGGAGAAGAAGGTGCGATCGCAAAGGCCATGCTGGCAGAGTTGCACAAAGTGAAACCAGAGTGCCTGCTGGACGTACACAACACCTCAGGCACGGGCCCCTCCTTCGCGGTGACCATCACCAATGATGCGGCCCACCAGGCGTTGACCTCTCTGTTCACAGACCGCCTCATAATGACAGATCTTCGCCTCGGCGCCCTGATGGAATACTCCGAGCAGGAAGTCCCAACGGTAACCATCGAATGTGGTGGGTCCCAAGATGATCAGGCCCATCAATTGGCGTATGAGGGCCTCGTGCGGTATGCCTCAAGGCCAGACGTGTTATCACTCGAAAAGGCGGAGTGGGACGTGGAGGTACTAAGAAATCCGATTCGGGTGGAGCTGGTTCCGGAAGCAACCATAGAATATCTTCCTGAACCCTCCGGCCGGGCTGACCTCACTTTACCACCAGACATCGAACACCGAAATTTCGGGATCGTATCGCCAAATGAGCCGCTGGGATGGATTGGAAAAAAAGGCCTCAGCGTACTCAACGCCATCGGCCATAACCGGACCGAGAACATGGGGCAGGTTTTTCAGGTCAGAGAGGGGCAAATCTTCCCCGCGCAGGCCATCAAAGCCTTTATGATCACCACCAATCCGGTGATTGCGAAGAGTGATTGCCTCTTCTACGCGGTCAAGGCGACTGGTGAGCCCATTTTCTGACAAGAAACAATAAGGCAAGCGACCCTTTCGTCCCTCCAATATGGCATGGACTCGCCCATTAAGCACAAACCGTTCGTTATCTATGGCTGATACGTCTTTATCCTGTGACAATTTCGAACATCAAAGTGAAGCCACGATACGTTTAACTCAACGCTTCCAATCATCTCAAAATCAGGGTCTGTTGAATGGCTCAAAATGTCCTGGCGTACTTCTTCAGCGGCTCGTTCAGCAAAGAGACAGTCTGCCGCACGACCGAAAGTATGTTGGCTGTAGCGTGAGTAAAATGGGCTGTCTTTGGTACGCAGCCCGCTCCACTCTCTTTCTTTGCCCCAGTAGTAGTTGTTAACCGTCATGGGGCCGTATCTCCGCCTCAGACGGTCAAGGGTTATAAGGAGCCGTTCGTCCAACAGTTCCCAGGCTTTCTCTCCCCATTCTTGGAAGACCTTGGGTGGCACCAACTCGTGAATAGCAAAATACTCGCAGCGATACATGGCATTGCTCCTCCCACAAAAATAACGTTCAGGCAGCCAATGGTTTTATGGCTTGAATGTAAGAACCTGCGGAACAATATTTGCCCTTCCCGCACCTCCCTGAAGAGTAAAGGCGGACGCCATCCAGTAGGTTTTACGGCGTGGGTCTGGCTGGATATCGAGGTAGTCTCCCCATGCTCGAGCGTGGGGCTGGTGGCTAGAGGCATCGCCCAGGGCCATCTGCCAGTTTGGCAAAGCATTCGACTCTCTGTCATCCAGCCACCCGACCCCCAGCGTTGGGTGGCGGCCTCCGGCACCGCACACCGCGACTATGCCCACATCGCCCCGTTGGTTCGGGCAAACTGACGGATAAGCCCAGGCCCGGTCCGAATTCCACAGATCGGGCTCATCAATCAGCTCATTCGAACTCTTCCTGATTCTCACCACGCGTACGAAGGGAAAAGGGTGCTGAACATCCGCCGAGGCCACCCAGACGAAACCAAGAACACCGCCTGACTCCCACGCTCCGAGAACGCGATCATCCATGCGATTCATCCATTGACTTGTCGCATCATCAGGTTTTGCGTAAGGGCCGTCGCGCCAATGCCTCACAGCGACGGAAACTTGCGAGACATCCTCTTCGTCGTCAGGCCATCGGAACACCTCGATAGATGGCTGAAAATAGCTCAGGCTGGCAAAGATCGCCGTACTTCCCATGCCACGACAAAAACGGAGAGATCCGAATTCTTCCGTTGACCAGGCTTCCCGGGAGATCGCTTCACGCGCCTTCAATTGATCCAGGGACAGTCGTAACACCACCGCTCTTTGCCAGCGGTCTGTGGTTGTGCTGAAAACGTTGAACGACAGCAAGAGGTGGTTATCTGATTCGGCCAGATCGGGGTAATCCAGCCAGGTCCCCGACCACTGTTCGTCAATGTCCGTCGGAGTTGTATCCCACCAGGTCCATGTACCAGGCGCGCCGGATGAACTGACAGCGACACGGATCAGGTTTCCTTGGGTGGTCTTGGAAAACTGCAGAAGCCAGATCCAGAGCCGTCTGGCAGAGCAGTAGTGAATGAGCTGATCGCAACAGAATCCAGCGCCTGCGGGAGGCAATTCCGTGTAGGGGTCTACAAACACCCAGTTGTCGCCACCGTCGGTGGTTCGGGAACAGAACCAGTTGCCCGTGACGATAATGCGTTTGCCGGAGCATGCAAGAGCAGGTTCCAGGATTGTAGCTGCCTGTCCCCCGGTGTCGCCACTGTTCAACCGCTTGGTATCGACGATAGCTGTCATGGCTTTTTGCCTTTCCGGCCTTTTGAACCCTCGTCGATGACGGCCTCAGGCAGTGCCGATGTTTGCTCACCCGGTCCTCCCTCGGCTTCCGGCTCCGGCTGGCTTTCCGATGACGGACGAGAGATTTTGCCGGGCCCCGGCGCCTTTCGACGCGGCGAAATGTTTTGATCTTTCTGATCGAAATCAGGTTTTTCTGCCGGTTGTCCGGAGGCCACCTTTTCGGCTGCGTCTCGTGCAGGTTGCTTTTCAGGTGCCTGGTCAGTCAAGGAATGGTGTTTTCCCACTCCCTTCTTCTCTTTTGGGTCCGCCATTTATGTCACCAGTCGCAAGATATAGCCGCCCATTACGGTCCAGAACAGAACGCTATACCAGCGTTCTCCCAGTTTCCTGTTGATGGTTCTTCCCAGCAAGGTACAACCCGCCATAACAGGGACCAGAGTACCTGCCAGAACCAGATGCTCGATTTGCAGCAAGCCGGACTGACTGAACACCACGGCCTTGGTCGTGTCGCCGACCAGGGACACCAGAGAGGCGGCGCCCACAAAGTAAAAACGCTCAAGCTGCAGGCTGCGAAGTGCAACGCCCTTCAGCGGCCCCGAAGTACCTGAAATACCTGAGGTAGCGCCAGAACAGAACGCTAGCCCAACCCCCCAGGCTTTTTTCGCGCGATGATAGGGCGAAAACTCCCACACGAGGGTGACAACAATCACCAGCGCAACGGCATACCGAATCCATAGCTCTGGCAGTTTGAGCATCAGAGTCGCGCCCAGTGCGGTGCCCAGCAGAACTGCGATGATGACGGCGCCGGAGGCCCTCCAGGGCAGGGTTTTCCGGTAAACCGTCACCTTCGCAACGTTGTTGCAGGCCAACAACAAAGCAGCCACGGCGATCCCCTCTTTGGTACCGATGGCCATCATCATGGCGGGCACCAGAATCAGGGAACCGCCGAGGCCCGCTGCAGCGGAGACAATAAACGACGCCGGGATGGCCAGGGCCAGAAGGATCAGAGATATCGCATCAAGTTCCATCGGTGCGTCCTTGCTTAAGGGAAAAGTTGATTGCCGGGTCGAGGCCAGACGCTGACAACCCGGGCCGCAGCATGGGGCCAGTTGCGCACCAGATTTTCCACGGAGGTAACCGGACCCGTTGGTACTGCCGAAAAGACATCGTTTGTTGAGCCGACAACAGCCAGGAGCAGTATCCGATGACCGGTCGAAACGCCGGAAAGGTCCACGTTGATTGACACGGCTCGTGGCATTCGAGCAGCCAGGTCAACCGACAAACGGTTCAATGGCGTGCCGTCAGCCGCCAGCGCCACGTTCCATCCCGGAGGTGTTGGCTGCGGCGCTCCGCCGGTCAGGCTGCGGACAAAGGGCACGAGGTTTGTGCAATCGGTTCCCAGCAATGTGTTTTGAGAGGCTCCGGAACGCCATAACAGCACCACAAACGCTCCGTTTGCTGCCACCGGCCGGGTGTCTCGATGGTGCAGCAACACATCAACGGTGCTTCGCTCGCGGTATACCTGCCAGACTGAGTTCCTGACTCGCCGGGGTACCACTGTTTCCATCAGGTCAATCTCCGAACCGGGTAACGCTGGTACGGCTGCGTTTTGCCAGGGTGCCCTGTAAACACCCGGCGAGCCGTTCTCGTCAAGTGCGTTGGCCATGACGTCAGCCCACAAGGCTGCATCTATTCGTCTTGCGCCCGGGTTTGCGATGCCTCTCAAGCGGCGGTGGCGCTCAACGAGATCACCCATTTGATCACTCCACTCACCATTTGGGATGACGCTGGGGTAAATCCACCGGAAGGCGGTCTGGAACGTCCAGAGTTGGTAGCGCAGGTTTCCGTTCCAGATGTTGGTTCCCCGGAACGATGGCGTTGTCCCTACTGGGGCCTCGGGCCGCACGACGATATCCGGACTTGAGAAGAAAGGCTCTGCCGCTGCCCCGGGACGAAGATGCGGATTTTGCATGGGGGTCGGGAACATGCGACGGTCATCCCTCGGGTGCACGCGCACATAGGTTCGGGCGGGCTCAGCTGCAGCGAGATTGACCTCCCAAACGCCCCGGGACTGCAAGGTGGCCCTCATCAACCGGGGTGACGTGCCCGCGCCGGACGGATCTTGCCAGATGTGAAGGTCCTGCACGACCGCTTCCGGCAGACCGTTCACGAACAGCTGCCACGGTCCGTGGGCGTTACCCGCAATTCTGGTTGCCGTCCACACCGCAGTCGAAGTTCCAACGTACACGGTATTGGGATTCGCCGGGTCAACCGTAACCGAATACGCCGGGTCGATCGGACTGGTTGCGAGAGGGGGCATGGGTGGCAGGGCCTGACCCAGGCCTGTCAGCCGACAACCGCCAGCAGCGTCATCGTAATAAAAACAGGAGTCTGCAGCAGCGGTTGGCGAAACGGCCGCCACCGCTGCGGATGTTGGCGTAGCTGGAACCGCCGGTGTCCAGGTATTGGTCTGGCCGGTTGTCACGAGATAGAAATCGCTGGTTCCCGGAACTGGAGCAATATCTGTGAAAAACGTAGCCTGCGGTGTTACCAGTGGCGCAGCCGGCGCCGCAACGCCCGGGCCGATCAACGCGGTTGACGTCCAACGCCCCGCATTACCGGGATCCTCGCTGTAACGGATAACCCCCTGATTAAATAAGGCCAACAGGGTGCGCTCATCGACCCATTTCACCGTGACCACCGGCCCAAAACCTGCTGGCGGTACCCCAAAGGCCATGTTGGCTGCAGTGCTCGGGGTTCGGTTGCCCGGACGGCCATCCCGCCACTGCACAAAGGTGCCAGCGGCGGTTATGGGTAATACTCTCCACGTGTTCGGGTTGCTGGTACCCAGATTGTCGGTCACCCAAACCCTGTTGGTCCCCAGCGCTACCCTTCCCAGGTTCCCTGCCGCACGTCGAACAGTATCGATACCCGAATAGAAGTTACTGGCATTGGACTCCGGATCGTTGTTGATCAGATTACACGGCGCTCGGTATCGGCCCGCCGGGTCACAGGCCCAATCCGCATTGGCAAATTGCCCCATCACGTAGTGGGACTGAACCGGGTGAAACGTTACCCCACCACCGTCGCCCTGCATCGACGTCTTCATCTCCCAGACGGTGCTTCCCACCCGGACCTGTCGGCCATTGTCCTGACAACCGAGCATCGAAAAATGGCTGGAGGTGGGATGACTGGCACTGAAGATAGATTCGATGGACGCAAGACCCACGTTTCGGCTGCTGAAGGTATTGGTTTGGCCATCGCGCAGGGAAACGAACACGCCGCCATCGCAACCCACCCAGATTTGCCGGGATCCATCTGCATTGGTGGCTTTCCTGAGAGAATGAACGTCCGGGTGAACTGCATCGCCGATCAGACCAGGCTGTGTGGCTCCTGAGTTCGTGCCGACTGGCTGATCGGAAACGCCCGGAGACGGTACGAGGTTGTTGCCATTCACGTCGAAAGCCCAAATGGACGCGTTCCAGTTATTGACCTGAATGAGCGACCCGCCGATATAGACCCGGTCTGTCCGTACCGGCGGTGGAACCAGAGCCGTATTCCGGGTCGTAACGACGATGGCCTGATCATAGTCACGCTGCCCGGGCCAGAGATTGGCGGCGGATGGAATGTTATTCAATGGGTTGGCAATGGGCGCAGCATCACCCGGATTTGCTATTTGCCAGATATGGGGCACAGGATTCCCACCGGCGGGATTAGTGGTCACCTCACCGAGAATATACAAAGCGGTGTTGTCATCATTCACCGCCATGCTCATTCTTCCATCCAACCTTCCCGTGGCCGGGACAGTCGGTGCCGGAAGAAAGTTCTGCGTAATCCAGTTGAAGGTGTTGCCGTGATCGTCTGAGAACGCAATGCCTGAGCTTCGAAAACACACAAACAGACGATTTCCGACATAACACAAATCGGTCGGCGCACGATTGACCGGGGCCATGGCGGCCCCGTTTGCGGGCGGCGATGGCGCGGGGGCAGGCAACGGCAGGGCTGACCAGGTAAACGAGAGGTTACCGCCAACCATGGATCGAGTGCCCAGATAAAGTCCGCCGCCCTGGATGTTCCAGCCAAGATCCCGACCACCTGAAGTGGCTGCGATCACACGATCTCCGGCAGCTCCGGGTGCGGAGCCGGGAACGCGTACCATGCGTGTTATCGACACGCCCTCCAGAGCGGCAATGCCCGTCGCAGTTTCCCAGGGGTCCGAACTGACCGCACCGGCGGCGGGTCCTGATGCGGCGAGAATGCCAACCCCGCGAATTGCATCAGCGCCATCAACACCCTGCATCGCGTCGAATTCACCGGTACCCACCATCACAAAATCAGCACCGGCGTTGGCACCGAAGTTCACCAGTAAACACCCACAGGCGAATGCGCTGGTGTTGCCACCGAACCGCCTGGGCTCGTTGGCCCAGCCCCCCAGGGGTTCCCAGGTAGCGCCACCGTCGCCGGTATACCAGACGCCACCTTTGGCCGTGCCTGCGTAGGCGCGTTGGCCATCAGGGCTTACGGCCAGATCACGAACCCGGCCAGACACTCGCGGCCTACCCTCAGCCTGCCCCTGACGAACCACCGAGGGCCCGATCGGCACCCACCGATTGGTATTGTTGGCGGGAAACGCCATGGGGGCGGGCCCCAGGCCAGCCGAAGAACGGGCAGACGTTCGGGCCGGAGGTTCGCCGAATGGACCAATACCCTCGCGCTCCATTAACGCCTTCATGGAGGCCGCCAACGCCTGTTTGTCGGGTGAACCCGAAATTGATGTTAAGAAGCTATCCCTCGCGACCGCGTTTTTTCGCTTCTCGGCTTTCCTCTTGCGGCGCCGTGCAAGCGCTCGTTCCTGAGCGAGAGTAGGATCAACCGGTACATCACTCATGACTGATCCTCCTCAATGATCCGAATCCAGCCCTCCTGGAATTCGTGAGGCGTTCTTGGCAGAAGTGCTGACTGCGTCGCGGCAACGATGGGGTCGTCTCGCCAGGTCAAGGGGCCGGTCCGACGGGTGAACTGTTGCTTCTCGCCCAGAAGATTGACCTTGGGTAACCGAATCTCTTCAGGATCAACAAGCACCGGACCTACCCGAACAGAGGGGATAACCCGCTTAAGGCCATCATTGATCCAGGCGTCATTAAGAGCCAATGACTTCCTCGGCAGAACGCCGGAGGTAAGGTGTACCTTGCCAGCAGGCAGCATCAACATCGTCAGCGTATGGCAGGTACCGGGCCGGACGTAGAAAAGATCCTCGTCAACCAGATAAGGATGGTCCAGTGGCTGGACATCCGGAACATGAACCTTGCCCAGCAAACCCAACTGCCCTCGCCGACGACCGCTCTCCCGAGCCAGCGCACCGATGGACTTGTCGACGAGATGGAACTGGTCGTAGTTGTCATCAATAAAATATCCGAGCAGTGAATCGTCGCTGCGCTGGAGATCGCCCAGCCGTACCGGAAACGCCTGATCCCGGAGCGCCTCGAACGCGGCCTTGCGGGTATTCGCCGTTTCAATTGAATCCACTCGCACATCGTCAAGATCGTCGGGCACATCCAATCTCAGTGTCGCCTTGACCACAGCGATGGGACGCCCCACCAGGCCGGCAATAGATGATGACCCCAAGGTACTGAAGGTATCCACTGTCCAGAGTGTGGTGTCGATTGCCCTCAGTAAACCTGCCAGAGAGCTTTCGGTAGTCGGTAGCTCCCCCTTCCGATGCTGCACATCCGTTCTGATCACCCCGGAAACAAGATTGCCCACGGGCGTTGCATCGGGCGGCAGATCGGCCATAGGCCCAGCGCCCGGGGGCAAGGGCCTCCCCGGAGCTGGCTCCCAGCGGACCGCTCCGGTCAGCTCATGATGACTGATCTGGCCCAATGGATTACCCCTCTTATCGAAAGCTTCGAGAGATTCATCAATGTGGTCAGGTAACAGAAAGCCGGCAACAGGGTTAACCGCCAGGGTTGGCTCCAATTGATTCACAAAGGCTTCAGGAGCCAGTGCCGGGTCGCCCTGGTAGGCCGGATCGACCAACCGAAAAAGCCAGCGCCCGCCCCCCTGGATGCGCAGTGGCATCTTCATGGCAGAGGTATCATCTGGAATTTCCAGGGGTGTGGTGGTTTGAATGTCCGTGGTAGGCACATCAAGGACACGGCCAAATGCATCAACCAATCGAAGCGCCTTAAAGGAGATGGTTCCCCCGAACAAGGTCAAAGGATCGGCAATAACCTCCGGTCGGTCATCGGCGCCAGGCGTGGAGAAGAACCCGCCCAGATAGTTCAGACCCAGGAGTTGTTCCCTGACACCATCCAAAGAGGCCGACGCCAGATCCTGGGGTTTGATGAAATCCGCCAGGGTATTCAATGTGTTTTCCTGCGATGCCGTCAGCGTATCGCCGGTGGCGTCCCTCTCCTGCTCCGCCGCAATCCAGCGACTGATACCTGCCTGAAGAGCCGTCCCCAGGCCCCGATGCAGCGGGCTACGCCCGGTAATCTCAACCATCTGGACATCATTGGCGTCGGTTTTTCGAACCATCTCCAGTTCATCGAGCTCCCAATCAGTCAAAGAAGTCGAGCCCTCCAATTCAATCCGCCATTCCAGCCAAAGCGGCACCCAGGGCTGTCGCCAGGCGGTAACCCCCAGTGGGCTCGGGCTCAGCCCCTCAAGGTAAGAGGCAACAGCCAGCTCAGCCGTGATTTGCTTTTTCAGGGACGTCTCCCGGAAAGAGAATTGCTGCCAGGTTTCCTTTCCCGGCGCTTGCGGATCCGCAAGGCTGCCAGACAAGGTGTACGCCCCGCTGCCGTCGTAGCGACCATCTGCGGAGTAGAGCCGGAGCATCTCTCCTTCAATGCGGCTCTGATACTTCGGGCGAACCTCGTCCTTGTCGGTGGCAGCGTTGGCCAGCCAGCGGCTGCAGTAGGGATTCAGAACCAGAGCTTCACGTACGATGGTCAACACTTCGGGCGGGATTGCGCCCGATCCCAGCGTGGGCACCAGGTCTTTCGCCTTGACCACGCCTTTGATGCCTTTCACCGCCTCATTGGGGTAACGGCACCGTAAACGGCCATTATCATCGTGGAGCCCGTCATAATGATGGCGCAGGCTTGGCTTGGCACCTTTTATGGCCAGCGACGGGGGCTGGGGCATGAAAAGACGGGGTGCGGGTCGTTCAACGGTGCGCCGGTCTTTGAGCGCACCCCGAATCGCATCGGATTTGAGCTCGATTGGTGGAGCTTTGGGCGCTTGCATTTCCTCGCTGAAGACAACTTTGTCACGCCAACGAGGCAGCGGCGACACCCGTTCGGCGGTGCTCTCCTTGCTCATCCTGGCTCGCCCTTTTCGCCCGACCGAAGTTGCGTTAACCGACGCGGAGTCCTCAACGCGCAGATGATCGAGTTTGGCTGCAGGCAAGGGTTTGCCCGGACGAGAGCTGAACATGTCGTCGTGCTCTCGCTCGGCAATATCCCGCAGGCCGTCCTGAGTGCCCATACGGTCCATCAAATCGCTGGTGAAGGCAGCGGCCAGCATTTCAGCGGCACGCCTCTGGGAAACGCTATCGCCAATGGCATCTGCGCCGAGCGCGGTAACCAGATCATCCGTATCAAACCCGGCCGCGACCGACAGCGCCTCTGAGGATGGTCGCTCGTCAATGACAGGCATGTTCTCTCCGATGGGGACGCCTGAAATCATGCCGTGAAAAAGCGACATGAAGGTGGGAGATTTCTGGGCAATAAACAACTTGGAGGCTTTATCAACCGGCAGGCCCATTTCCGGAGTCATGTCGGCGTATGTGAAAGATTCAACGCGGCCTTTTGCCACAAAACTGGTTGGAGTTGCCTCAGCTGGCTGCTTCATCTCCCCTTTCGATAACAGACGTTCCAACACGGCCAGATCCGGTTCGTTGCTGGGCGGCTCGGCTTCCGGATCCAGATACCATCCAAGGTCGGCCATCACATCCAGCAAGTCTTTTTTGCTAACCACCGCCAGCGGATCTTTGTCCATGTCCGTATACCAGCCCGCAACGGTGTAGGTACCGGCATCTTTCTCAAAACCGTCTTTCGCGGTCTTTCGAAGTTCTGGCAGATCTTCCAGGGCATCATGGAAAGCGAAACGATTGGCACTGGCATGATAAGACGCGGTCCAGAGGGGCGATCCGCCTACGGTCCCGTCCAGAGGTTCATAGGTAGGCTGTTCCGAGGT
Organism: Marinobacter flavimaris; assembly: GCF_045057155.1. Lineage (NCBI taxonomy): Bacteria > Pseudomonadati > Pseudomonadota > Gammaproteobacteria > Pseudomonadales > Marinobacteraceae > Marinobacter > Marinobacter flavimaris. The sequence continues at coordinate 895,743 of NZ_CP171359.1, read as the reverse complement.
ACCGAAATTCGATCCGTTAAAGGAGCCCAGAGGCCGAATGCTCGCGGTTTTTGCATCGATCACCCAGCCTCTTATCATGGGCCGTTTAATCCCGACGGGGAAAAGCGCTCGCACCACAACCCAGTGGTTGGGAAGCTCTGTCATTTCCAGCTCGCCGCCTGCAGCTGATTCGCCCCCCTCAGGAGCGCATCGGGAAGTGCCCAGTGCAGGTGAACACCATTTTCCGGCACCTGCCCTTCAGCAAAAGGCGCAGGGTCGCCAGGCCCACCGGTCACGGACACCAACGGCTCCGGGTTGGATTCTTTTGCAACATAGGCCTGAACATCGATGGGAACCAGGATGCGTTTGTTCCGCCGCAAATCCGGGTCCCAGGTATTGACGGCGGCCAGGTCAGTATCCGCTCGAACCAGCCAGGCCCATCGTTCGTCATAGACCGCTTTCGTGAGGGTCTTTTTCTTCAACAGGTGTTTGAACATAGCGCCCCCTCACAGCTTGAATGTGGCGTTAACCATGGGCTCATAAGCCACGGTCGCCCGGAACATGGCAGATATCGGTGGAACCTGAACCTCCCCAAACACCTGCCGCCATGGGAATCGAATTAACTGCAAGGCGTACTCCGCGCTATCCAGACCATCGCCCGCGCCGGTTTCATCATGCTCAGCCAGAGCCGCGGATAGCCGCCGAATATCAACAACACCGGATGACCCCACGCGAAACGGCACATCTATGTCCTCCACGTCGAGGTAGCTGAAGTCGCTCTTCCTGCGGGGAGTCAGCGTTGCTGAGCGTTGGTTACCGTTATCCTCGTGTTTGAAGCCAAACTGGACGCCCTGGCGCGGTTCCTCCAGGTGAACAACTTTGGGAACACCATCAAACAGGCAGAGCAAAACGGCGGGGGCCAACCTTTCCAGACGCAGCAGCCGGATTCGTCGGGGATCGTCCTCTTCGAACCGGGCTTCGTCGCCCTCCTCCGGGTCTACATCAAAAGCCCGAACATGCATGCCCGGCCACCCGGATACGGCGGCGGAGCGAAGCAGAAATCCGGTAATGGGACCCGTTTGCCCAGTCAGACGTGGGGCGAGCGTGCGACGACGTACGTTGCGCTCTTCGGTATCCAGTTCGGCGCGGATGGCGTTGTATTGGGCATCCAGTTGGATGCGGTCGTCACTATTCACCGTGCCAACGCTGAGCGCGCCCTGGACCAACGCATCCGTCCAACGCCGATCCATGTAAAACCAGCGAATCGATTCTTGCGGGAGTAGTTCGGAGTCCGCCACCAGATTGGCAAATGGAACCCCGTTGAGCAGCCGCAAGCTGACTAACCAGTTCCTCAGCTCCGCGGGCATCGCGGTGTTTTGGTCAATCCTGAATTCGCTGAGCGGAGCCCGTGCGGTTTTTTCCAGCTCCTGGCCGAGGTTTTCGAGGATGTCCTGGTTTTTGTTGATCATGACTCGTCCTCATCCGTGAAATCTCTGGGGCGGTCCCGCAGGATCACATCCAGATTGTCATTCAAGCCCTCTCTGATCAGGCGATCTGTGACCGGAAATGCAGGGCCGGTCAGGTGTTCGTTGATCAGTTCATTCGACAGCGTGCTGGACACCAGATCGACACGCTGCCGGTCCAGATCCGCCTCCAGGGTGTCCCGCAAATCGACTTTGCCCAGTTCACGTGTAAGCAGGTCTTCTTTGGGCACTTGGACACCCCGCAAACCCTCGAAAACTTTGTTCAGGTCGCCGACGAATAAGGCCGGCGGCAGCCCCAACCCCCGAGCAAGCACGGTGGTGGGCTGACCATTGAATTCCAGAGGCCGTCCCGGTCCGACTTGGGGCATTGGATTTCCCAGAAACTTTTCAGGGGTTCTCACAACAGCATCGGCAAAGAAACGCCCTGAAAGCCGGCCCAGATGGCGGATGTCGATTTGATCAATGCTTGCCCCGAGCACCTCCTCCCAGAGAGTTCTGTTTTTTATGAGCAGGGACTTCAGTCGGGCAGCGTGATAGTCGTTTTGTCGCCACCGCATCAACGAAGCGATGATTGACGGTTGAGACAGTGTGAGAAGACGGCCCGTTTCAAAGGCAGTGGCCAGTGACAGATCTTCTCGGCCATCCGGTATAACCACTCGGAGCTGATCTGAACTATGTGCCAGTTTCAGTCGATCAGCACTGGAATTTCGGGTGGGATGCGGCACCAGCGGTCCTCTGTACCAGGACCGTACCTTGTCACCCTCACGGGTTTGGTGGCCCAGACCGACATGCCCACTTTCGGCAACCTCCAGAGGCAGGCGGCCACTCACGGATTTCTGACCTGGCCCAACATCGCCAAGCAGGCGGGAGTCCAGGTTTTCCATCAATGATCGGAAGGTGGTGTCGCCGGTCGTGGTGAAACTCCAGTGCAGTAAAACCGGGAACCGATATTCGGGGTCCAAAGGCAGGGCCTCGAAGGTTTGAATCACCCGAAAGGGCTCGGCCATATTGAGAGCAATGTCTGCCGAAGTGGAGCCTTTGGACTTTTTGATGGCCCAGGTACCGGAGCCGGAATATGGGACCGCGCCGGCCGTTGCCGCAGCGCCGGACTTGAATTGTGTCGACCGGGAGCCTTTGACGCCCGGCGCCAGAGGCACCGGCTGAGTCAGATTCTGAAGGTCGCCGGCATTGATTCCCGCAGCTCGTGGAGCCAGAGCCGTGCCCATCACCTGATGGTCGTCGTAACTGGCCATACTCTGGTGAACGGTACTCTTGACCATGAAAGGTGTAACGAACGACGGCACCGGATCCGGGGACCGGTCCAACAGCACATCGTATTGGCCCTCAAGATTCACCAGGCAGGCCAGATACTTCACCGGGGCATCATTGCCGTCTTCGTCCTTGCCCGGCACAGGCAGACGGTTGCTGATGACAACGGCAAGAAACCCGTCATCATCCCCCATCATCAGTTCGGTATCGTGGATGTCCACTTCCCGGGCATGAGCCAGCAGGTCAACGTCGTTTTTGGTGGGAAAAACCTTATCGATGATTGATTTTCTGATGGCCAGACAGTTGCCCTTGGCGACTTCTTTTAATCCATCGAGTTCAACACCCGCGGTTACACAATTCGCGACATCAACGCTGGTTTCCAGCCTGGCTTCCCCTTCGGCGATGAGCACAAGTGCCAACCAGGGTGTATTGGCGGGTGCACCGTCAAGGCGGCGCTCCCAGGGCAGAGTCCGCCTTTTGATGACCACCTGTGGCAGGCGGCTGCCATAGCTACCAAAGGAATTGGCCGGTGGATAGGTCGACAGAATCTGATCAGGCGGCAGGATGTAGCGCGGCGACCGAATCCTGAGGTGAATATTCTCCTCGTCCACCTTCAGCGCACTGGCATCCAGACTGGCCTCCGGCGTTTGCGCTGAGAATTTCTGGTTGGCCCTTATACGCCACAGTCCCGCCTCAAGAGGCGGATTCAGTTTGGCGTAGAGCTTGAATTTTCCTTCACCAACAGGCATCGCTTGCTTCCTTCTTGCTATCCTCTTTCGCCGGTCTCTGCGTGGATCTGCCCGGCGTTAATCGTCCTGTGCCGGCACCCATTCGATTTCACAGTTGCTGCCGCCAACGGCGCGCAGCCTTGAAACCGTTGCGGGCAATCCCTTTTCCGCAATCAATTCGGCCATCGCCTCAGCCGAGGCGACCGCCCCAATCATTCCCGCAATTTCACGGGCGCCGCCCTGCAGGGCCCGAACGGAAACACCGGAATAACCGGCAAGGGAATTGATTTCAAACAGCAGCACCGAGCGCGCCCCTGCCTGAACAACCACCGGCTGAACCGGCTGCCTGAGGTGCCGTGCACCGTGCAGCTCTATTTCCACATCACTGGCAGACCGACCCTCACCGGCTTTCAGAATCACACCAACACAGGTAACCGTGTGATCAAACCGGGTAGACACGGCAGCCGCACCACGCACCACATTCTGGGCCAGATGCCACCCCACGGAGGCTCTTCCGGCTGTGCCGTTCAGCGACAGAACGCATCCGGCCCCCAGCGCTGATCGACCGGTCAGGCGAACCAGTCTGGATTGATCGTGCCAGCCCACAATTCTCAGACCAGTGGCGCGACCATCGCCTCCACCACTGGCCTGCACGGCAATTGTCGCAGTGTGTTTCGGAACGGCGATCTGACGATCCTGAACCTGCTCATCGGCAACCACAGCACCATTGCCCAATAACATGACCACTCGTGCCGCGCCGGTGATCTTGAGTTCAGGCCGGGTATCTTCCCCATCAATTGCGGCATCCGGAGATCGCATGGTGACTATATCTCCCGGGCGCAGTTTGCTACCGGGCGCCTGGGGGACCGGTCCAGCTCCTGTTCCGAGGCCCTTCACATAGGCGGCCCCCGCACCCGAGCCAACCCGGCCGCCGAGATACGTCTGGCTGGCGCTGGTAACGCTGGTGCGAGGTACAGAGCCACGAACAACGACCGTCAGATCGTTGAAGCTGGACGGAGCATGGGTTGTGTTTAGTTTGATCGGCAGACTGCGGCCCAGTCGGCCGCGAACGGATTCGGTGGACGGTGCCGGACGGCGCTTGATGCGTTTATCCGCAACGGTTGTGGTCGCATCCCGCAAGGCTACGCCCGCCCCGTTGCTCATGAATCCGGTCACGAACGGCTTCGTTGGTTTGATGACCCGGGGGCTCTCATCCAGAGACATGAAGGCGGTCGAACCGTTGCTGGCATTCGACGCCTCCAGGCCATCCATCAGTGTGCCAAACATGGGTGGCGCGGTGCGGGAGCTCTCGTAGATAGCCTGCGCTTTGGCACTGCGCTGCCCTGTGGCCAGAAGCCCCTCGGGTAACGCGCCGGTGCCGTCCGCAAACAGATACTTCCGGGCTTCAATAAAGGCTTCATCAATGCTCGCGCTCTCGGCAACAACTCCCAAAGCGGTGGCCCGGTTCAGGTTGTCGGCCCGCAACGTACCGGCGGCAGACAACGGAAGTGGGCGCCGGCCTGCTTCAACCCGGTAGTAATCGATTTCCGGGCCGGTTTGCGAACTCATGTCCGCCTCGGCAACCATCTTTAACCGGCTGCCAGCGAAAATAACGTCGCCTTTCGGAATGGGACTGGAGGGTTGCTCGGGATCTTCTGGCGGCCCCCAAACACCGATCGGGAAGGCTTCCAGGCCATAGGTAGGACCTTCCTCGGCAGTCTTTTCGTCCTTCATGCCCTCCACCAAGGGGCGCAGGTCCGAGGTGCGATCCGTCCATGTGTTTCCAACCCTGCGCTCAAGGCGAATTTCCAACTCACCCTTCAACCCGGCGGCGTTCATTGGGCTCAGCCCCATCGCTACCGCGGCGCCACTCGGCAATTTGGGCGTAATGTCCTTGTCGATGGCCGGGTTGTTGAAGTCAAACCGGGTGACCGGGCCGGTTGCGACAACCGACACTTCGAACTCTGCGAAGACTTCGAAGGGCCGCTCATAACTACCGTCACTGGAGGGTGCCGAGGTTTCACCCTCCGTGGACGCGGGCAATGCCCCCTTACCCGCTGCCCCCGAGAGCGTCCGCGCCCGGCCCGGCGAGGTTTCTTCCAGATACTTGGGTACGAACTCATCCCAACCCACGAATATGCCGCGAATCTCGCGGGAACTGCCGAACTTCACCTTGATGTCGCAAGGACCTACTTCGATGGTCGCCTTGCCCCGGAAATCAGGCCCCTCGACCTCAATGCGAGCACCAAGACTGATGCTGATTCGAATGGTACCCAGGAAGGTTTTTATCTTCACACCGGCGGAAATGCGGGCGTAGGCGTCCGCCATGAAGTAGAACGGATCGAAATAGACAATGGCATTCGCACCAAAGGCTATGCGGGCCCAGGCGAAGCCAAAGTCGGCACTGACCTCCACTTCCACCCCTGCCATCAAGGCTTCTGATGTGAGGGCAAAGTAAGAGCCACCCTTGATCACAATGGCGTTGGACACCCGCCATTGCAGGCCCAACCTGGCAACAATCGGATACCCGTCACGCTGAAAGCTGGGATGATAGCCACCCAAGGTCAGAACAAACTGGCCCGCATTGGGGCCGAGCCACCAGGTAGCAAAAGCAAAGCCCCCCGTCAGTCGGACTTCGGGGTACAACAGCCAGCTATTGTCGGTAAGCTGCGCCTGAATCAGGAACAGCCCCTCCGAGGACGAGAACCGGGCTAGCAACCCCAGCTCAATGGATACCAGTGCGGCCTGGGGCCTGGGCAAAGCCATTCGAGCCAGACCAAAGAGATTGAGTTCCAACCCGTTGCCCACGGAAACCGACAACACCGCGACACCGTCCACCAGAGAAAAGCTGGTAAAACTGATGCCGGCGGCAAACCAGAAGTTACCCGGCTCCGGAGGGAAGTATTCGGCAAGCTTTCGCAACTCCTCCAATGGATCGGAGGACACGCTCGCCGCGGGATCCAGAGCCTTGATGAAGGGGTATTCGCCAAACTTTGACAGGTCATCCGGAACGCGTAGCCCCCGTTTGATACCCAGACCGCCCCCAATACCAGTCAGGAAGAAGGCGGGAGGACCACCAATGGGGCCTTGAATGGCACCGAATACAAAGAACGAAGGCAGCCCTTTGTCGTCGCTGTATCCGCCGAACAAGGAGAGTCCATACACCCCGAAGCGACCCATCAGCATTCCGACGTAGCCGATCTGTCCCTCCAGGTCTGTTTTCAGAAGACCACCAGCGATAGACAGACCACTGAAGTCCCCGGAAACACCCAGGCCTTTCAAATCGACCGCCCAGTTGGTCAACTCGAAAACGTCCCCACCGAGCCAGTGCAGGCCAAGCTCCTCAACCGATGCCGTTAGCCCGAACAGTGAGACGCGCGCATCGAACAGCAGCGAAATCCCGGTAACGGACCCATCAACTTCGGTGACATCAAAACCGAATTGCTCGAGATAAAGCGGGCCTAACTGTCTCTGGATCGCCAGCCACCAGGGGCCAGGCGGATCCCCTGCCCGCAATGAAATGCCAAGGTCGCCGCCCGGGTTCTTCTGAATCGCCAACGCCGGGCTGAAGGCAGGACGGGCCGAGGGCGACGCATCGTTTCCGGCGTCGCTCATGATGTTATTGGCAACCGCATTGTCGCCGCCAGCCGCCGAGGGCACGATGGCCAGCCCATCAAGCTGAACCTGAACGCCGCCACCTAACCCTGCCGGCACCGCCTCGCCGTATAAATGAACGCCGATGGCGTCGATACTCATAATACCCAGGTTCAGCAAAGGCCCTGCATTTTTGCCAACGCGAACGCCCAGACCAGCGATGGAGAAACCCGCATTCAGTTGAAAATCGCTGCCGACCTTTTCAACGAGCAAGATCGACAAACCCGGCGCGATTCCGGGCGACGTCACCCAGTTGGCGACCACTTCGAGATCCACCGTCGGGTCGCTGCCGCCGAGCGAAATACGCTCGCCCGGGGGCAAAGACACGAAGATGCCTGCAAGATCGCCGTTGCGGGTGAAGCCGACATCCACTTTGCCATCAATGGTAATTTTCAGGTTGTGGTCGGCCAGGTTGAAGCCGAGCTGGAACAGGCGCTTCAACAATGCTTCCGGGTCGACGATGTCGTCAAACAAAGTGGGATCAAGAGTTGGTGTGCCACCGGTGAACAGGACATCCTGCAGGGCATCAACCGCATCCGCTCCCAATGTACCAAGTGCTTCCAAGGTGACACCCGCTGCCATGGAAACAGCCTGGGACAGGAGCGCCAGGGCCACAGCTGCGGGCTCGCTGTCTTCTGTTTCACCGGACGGCGACTCTTCAACAACAACCACCCGCGGCGGCGTCTGATTCAAAGCCCACCGGAACTGAACGGACTGGTCACCCGCACCATCGGTGACGAGACCAAGGGCGGCCATTCGGGAGAAACCGGCGCCGGACACGCCGGCTTCAATTTTCGCTACAGGGCGAAGAATCAAACCATTGCCAACGTCGAATCCGCTTGCCACATAGGAAACAGCAACGGCAACGCCGCTCGCGCTGAGTCGCACCCGGTCGAATCCGACCGTTCCGACATCCGCTATCGAAAGAGCCGCGGCCAGTTCAATGGCAGGGCCCGTGGGGCTGGCATCCAGAGTGATCTCCACAGGATCCGTGCTACCCAGTGACAGTCGACAGATTCCCGTCGCAGGCGTCGATGTCGAAACGACAGTACCCGCAGGGTCGAGAGCATTGGCCAACTGCGAAATTGCGGTAACAACCAGATTGGGCAGGCGGGATAAAAGTACCCCGGCGGGGTCTGCGGCAAAGGTCTGAATTCTGGCGTCGGCAAACTGATTGGATTCCAGAAGATCCAATGCGCTACCCAACTCAAACACTGCCGTAGCCACATTTTTTTGCAGCGACGGCGTCGGGTTGGCCCTTTCGGCAATCAATGCGTTAAGCGCGACCGGGATGGCCATACCTGCTCCAGTCGCCAGAAGTGATCCCAGGCCCGGTCCCGAAGGGTAAATCTGCATGGGCGCTGCAGGGGCAGCCCGCAAGAGGTCGATGCGAATGTCTGGCGATAGGGAGATAGCAACGCCCTTCCCATCAAAGGTCGCCGAACTGGAAACGAGGGTGCTAATCGAGCCGTTGGTGGCTATGGACAGGCCGCCGCCCAGGCTGATGATGACCGGAGTCGCGCCCAATGAATGACTTGTTTCGATGGCGACGGCTACATTCAGTCGTTCTGAGGCCACCCCGTAGGTTACGGACACCTCATTACTGAAATCGAATCCGCCTCCGGTGAAGCCGGGTATCAACAACTGGCCGAGCGCATCGAACGCCTGAATCGCCTGGCCAAACGGGTCGGCCTTCCAGGGTGCAGCGCCTGTCTTCAGCCAACCCACCGGGTCCATAAACAACGCCCAGGGCAGCAACACCCTGCGTGAGGGCAGTTCAGAAGGCGGCGCCAGCAAATCCAGGCCATCCATTATCACCTCAATGGCGACCCTCGCATCGTCAGAAGCGGTTTCGCGGAGGTGATCAACCAATCCCGCCAGAAGCGTTGACGGGATGAACCCCGCTCCCAGTTTCGCCAGGGCGGCCTGCTCGGAAGTGCTTAGCGATGACAGAAGATTGATTGACGTCGCGGACAATGAACCAGGAGTTTGCCAGGCAATAGTCAGGGCGGGTGAAACTCCACCCGTTGCTGCACTGGCTACAAGCCGAAGACCACCCACATCCGGCTCGATTGCGCCGATGGAGCCGGAGATGGAGGCCGAGGATGCCGAAGCAAATAGCGTCAGGCCCAGTGGAACAAGGTCTGCCGCCACATGGTTTACGTCCAGAGCAAAGGCGCGGGAGTTCAGATCGACGGCAATGGTTGCCGCATCGAGTGCCCAGGATATCTCGGCGCCTGCGCCACCAAATCCGCCAAGCGCCCTTAGTGCGCCGGCAAGGTTGGCCGGAGATGCATCTACCGCCGCGTTGATTGCGGCACTGGTATCCAGAATAAGCTGATCAAAACCTTCCGGATCATAACCACCTCCGGCAACCAGCCCGATGTCGGCAAGCAGTTGGCTGAGATCCGGAGATGCCGCAGCCAAGCGCCCCACAACTTCGGCCAGAATCAAATGAACCTCAGACGTGGGCAAGCTCGGCGAGGCTACACCAGCCCCGCTTTCAATCACCCACTGGTCCCGCCGCACCCCGAAGCAGTTGGCCTCGTGCAGAACTATCCGGGCGCCAGATACCCGCGTGCTACCGGCCAAGGGCAGGTACAACCGGGCAGATACCCAGCGCACCTCAATGTCGTTCTGGCCGGCGCCCGGGCCACCAACAAGCCAACCATCCTGAACGCCGAAATGCAGATCCACGATGACCTGCCTATCTGTTTGCACCTCAAAGCCATCGCCACCGGGGCCTCGATCGCAGGTCGCCAGTTCCAGGATGGCCCCCGCCCCGAGGAAGACGCCGCCGAGATTGGCATCAATAACTGGCAGATCCACACCGGCGTGCAGTTTGGTTGGTGGCGTTGCCGGAGGCTCATAGGTTTCGTGGCGGTAGGCAATGGCACCGGCAACGGTTGCAGCAAGACCGGCTTCCAGGGCTTCGGCGTCAAGGGCGCCGAATACCGCGTCTACCGGAAGGCCGGACCGGATCGCTTGCTGGTCCGCCCGCAAAAGCTCATCAAGGCTGTCGGGTGTTAAACCGGCGGCCCGGGACGCCCGCTCAAGAACATAGCCAAACTGCAAGAGGGCGTTGGATTCTCCGGCAATCTCCTCTTCGTTAATCGTCTCGGGCTCTGGTCGCTGGAGCTGCAAGAGGAGCCGCAACGCGTCGCCGCTCAACCCCGACAACAAGCCATTCAGGGAAACCGGCGCCCAGGGCGCGCCTACCGTTACCACCCGATCAATCGAAGTGATCGTACTTGCCGCCTTGATGGCAGCCGCCCCGGCGGAACCGAAGGCAACAACCGTTATGGGCGTGGCCCGATCCTGCAACACCTCGATCAGGCGCTGGCATTGCTCGTCTATGGCACCACGATCAGGTCTCGCTGCCGCGGCTGTTGTTGGATTCGGCAGGCAGATGGACCAGTGTCCGTTGGCGGACGCCGGAACGCCGGGTCCGCTGACCTCTCCCCGAACATCCAGGCTGTCGCTTCCGAAACAGGTACTCCAGAGGTCCTCACAGCCCACGTAAACCACAGAGTCAGGTGCGCTTCCGAAGGCTTCCTGCGGCAACAGGTTGATGGCACCGAATGCCACCAGTTCACGATAGCTCAAGCCTCCAATGTCGATGCCATTCACACCGGTTGGCAGCGAGGCTGGGCGGCCGATCAGGCCGTCGGTACCGGTGAAGCGATCAATTAACGCCTGAAACCCCTCGTCCAGGCGGTTCCGGCCCGTCATCAGATCGGCGAGCTCCGGAAGCTCCGTACCTGCCGTCCGAATCGCTTCTGCAATGGAGGCCAACTCCGTCGGCTCGCTGGAATCGAAATTGCCAGCTGGAGGTTGATACCGCCCGCGGTGGATGTCGCAGCCAGGGTCCAGCCACACCGCAACGCCCGGCGCCCTGGAGTCTGCGGCAATGGCGGCTCGATACGGCGTGCGTTCATTGCCATTGCCCAGCGGTGCCCACTGGCGGAAGCCGCTGAAAAGGTATGAGAGCGGGCTCATCGCCACCCGAACATTGCTGCAATTCAGTACCAGATCACCCATCCAGGATTTCAGAGCAGCTTCCGGGTCGCTCAAAAGCTGCTCAATGGATAGACGAGCTCCCTCGCCGTTCCAGCCAATCAGGTCCGTAAGCGCGGTGATAATCGGCGAGCCCAGTCGCCGAAGCAACGCGGCCACCGAGTTTTCGATGCCCCCCCAATCCGCGCTAAAGCGGACCGTGCCATCGCTGCTGAACTCAGGCAGCGGCAACGGAACTTCGATGGTTGAACTGTCGGATGCATCGACGGCTTCAACTTCGACTGACAGGTCTGGCGCATCCACACGCACGGCAAAGCCCGTTGAAGCCCCCCAAACCACCGAGGCACCGATCGACCGGGCCGAGACATCAACCTGCCCCATATCCAGCCTGAGATCAGATCCATCGGCTTCCCGCAGCCGGGTGCCAGCGTTAATTCGGCTCAGGAACTCCGCACTCGGCGCCGAAAAATTCAGCCACAACAACCTTGCGCTGACAAAAACGTCTGATCGCTTGTCGTCCAGAACAGTGTTTTCGAGGCGAGCTTCCAAATCAAAATTGATCCAATCACCGTCGATCGAAACCTCAAGCGCTACAGGGTCCAGATCAATGCTCCAGGGATCCGCTGCCGTCCCGGCGCCCGAAACACTGGTTGAGTTACCGGTGATGAGTTCCTGGGTTGACGTTAAAACAACCGCCATGGCTGCCGGCGAGGCAACGAGTGAATTCCAGTAGGCGGCCGTTTTACCCAGAGGGTCGGTCAGGAGTTCGATCGCCGAAGGGCCGGAGATACCGGTGGGCGGATCAAGCCCCAGCAGTTGGGAACAGATCTCGCCGGGGCGACCCAGAGTGGCCAATGCAGAAACCAAAGCACCGTCGACCAGGCTCTCGGCGGCGTCCAGCGCGGCATCGGGAGACGACAGATCCAATAGCTCATGATTGGTGCCGCCGAGCGTGACGTTGTGAGCCGTCAATGCAAAAGCCGGTTTTCCGCCGGTCAGAGTAATACCGGTTTTGATTGACCCAATTGCCGGGTCGCCCGCAAGCAGTGGCGACCCCATGCCCGCTACCTGCCCGAATACAGCAAGAAGCGACAAATTCGGCACGGCTTTGATACTGCCATCCAGGGTTGCCAGCGTAAGCAGGTCCACCTGCGCCTTCACTTCCGCCCCGGCCTGAGGTCTGAGCGAACCTTCCAGCCAGGGCGTGATGATCAATCCCCCGGCAGCTGACGACGCCACACGTAAACCAACGGCTCCGGCCAATGATCCGTCACTGAACTCAATGGCGCTTCGGCCAGAATTGACAGTACCGCCGAGCAGCGTGGCCCACTGGCCGAGCCAGGCATTGCGAGCGGGTGCGGAAGAAAGGATGGATTCAATCCAGCCGGTCAGCGCAGACACGCCATTTGTAATCAGTGACTCCAGCGGAAATGGTGGAATATTCGGAACAGATCTTAATCCCGCCAAACCGGTGAGCGCCGCAAACGGAGCGGTCGCCGCATTGGTGGTATCGAGCGCCTCGGCCTGGGCCTGAATCAGGCCCGTCATGAATTCCAGAAAATCGGAGCTCAGCTCGTTAATGTTATCCACGGTGAGCTCAAAATCCCTGGGCGCATTGGTGCCAGGGAGCTGAAGCCGTTCAAAACCGAGACTGAATTCCAGATCATCAGAGGGGCTGGTTGGAACGTCCACACCCACGGATACGGCGCCAATGTATAGGTCCCCTGGCGCAGGGGCATCGTTGGAAATAATGACTTTGATGGCTAATTCGATGTGCGCGTCGTCCCGACCCAACACCAGCCAATCGGGTTGCGCCCCGGAAATGTCCAGCGCTCCAGCGCCTTCCCGTTCGAACTGGAATACCGGAACATAGGCACTTACAGAGATTGCGGGCACTGAGCTAGCGCTGTCGTATTCGATGCCAAATCCGACTCTGGCGCCGTTGTCGGCCTCCTCCACCACTACGAAAACAGTCGCACCGGAGTCGCTGAAAAGCGGGACCCAGATAGCGCCCCCTTGCTCTTCCCTGTCCGGTGCTCCCAGCACGTCATCAACAAAAGCGATCAATGCCTCTCGCTGCTCGTCGAGGTACATCATCGAACTGAGGCCGCGCTTGCTACCGTTGGGATTGCCTAACGGGTCCTGGAACCAGTCACCCTGTAGTTCACCGTCTCGGGTCAGGCCAACTGCTTCCGCCAGTGTGCCAAAAACGTCCAGATTCTGGTCAGCACCCATGTCAGACTCCCGGCATCAGTGAAAACCGGGCAACAGGTTGCACCAGCATTTTGTTCGGAGCAGCGGCGATCGCGCCAGGAACCAGCGGCAAACCACGCTTGTCGTTGCCAACCTCGGCGCAGAACACGGAAGCGACTTCCAGCACGGACTCCCAGGCGAACGCCTGAATCGCGTCCCGCCAGGCCAATATAAGTTCTTCCGGGCCCTCGAGGTCTTCGAACGTGGACATAACAAGGCCGCTTGGCGACTGTTTGGTGCCAACGCCAATCGGTACCGGAATACTGAGCTTTCCATGCTCTTCGCATTCCGCGCTCACCGTTACCGTGATAACGCCGCTGGAGAATTGAATACGGGTTTGGTCACTGTGGATGAGCAACTCGCTGTCGCCTTTGGTCCAGACAACCAGGGGTGTGCTTTTTCGCGGCAAATCGAGAACCAGTCGAACCACTTCCGAAAGCACACGCTGGGCGTCTTTACCGGGAACAGTCAGCAGGTCTGGTGACAGGTCACCGACATCAAGCAGAACATCAGCATCGATGCGGTTTAGCCAATCGAATTGGGAGAAGTCGACGGTGATAAAGCGGGCGAAATTTGCCATAGCGATCCCTCGCAGCGAATGCCTTGCGCAGGTTTCGAGACCGGCAGGAAAAACATCCTTCTTTCCCGTGGTAGCCGGACTGCAGCATCAAAACCCTGTTGCGTAGATTCAGGCCATAGGCCCCGGAAACAGCAAACAGCGTCATGAATTCAAGCTATGACATAAGGGAGTATAGGCAGGGTGAAGGAGGGTGCAAAAAAATTGGATAAATTTTAATCAAATGAGCCGATTAATCATACATATCATGAGTATCGGATCATGATTAACGGGCTTTCAAGGCCCCGGAATACCCGCTTCGGCGTTGGTCAAGAAAGGTCGCAGGTACGTCAAATCAGGCATGCGCCTTCCAAAATAATGTGAAAATCTGGTGACTGCGCAGAGTCATTCAAAACCTGCCTCAACCATTCAGCCACCGCTTGGCCTCAGCTATCACAGTATTCATTCTCGCCTGAAGTGATCGATTCCGGGGAACGCTGAGATACAACGTTTCGCTGACCGGGTGAGAGAGACGATGAGCTTTGATGCCCTCAGACTTTTCAAAGGCCTCAACGGCATGTGCTGGTAAAACAGCAAAGCCCAGCCCCAGGCTGACCGGCTCCAGGATCAAACCGATCTGGTTCGAGAACCCCTTTCTGGGAAACAGGCTACTGTGCTGAAACTCGGTGTAATTGGCACCAAGAAGCAAGCCGGCGTGATGACTTCCATCAGGGTGGTCGATAAACCCGAGGGTCATCAACGTCTCCCAATCCGGTTCTTCGACCGTAGCAGGTGTTACCAACAGCAGTGATTCTTGCGCGATGGGCGTACAACTCACTTCCGCCAGGGTAGATTTTGCCGTCATGAATCCGATATCAACAGTGGATTCGGCGATTGCCTTTTCCACATCAGGATTCGGCGCAAACCGGTAATCAATAATGAGCTTCGGGTGCTTGCTCTGCAGCGACAACAAATGAGGATACAGCTTCAGCCCCACACTTCCCGGAGACATAAGCCGCACAGTTCCCTCATAGGGCGGGTCCTCACCAACTGTTTGCTCAAGATTCGACAACGCCAGGAGAATGTCCTGCGCCTCGGCATAAAGCTTTTCGCCGGCACCCGAAAGCGAAAATTGTTTCCCCTGTCTGACGAGCAATTCCGTACCAAGCTGCTCCTCAAGCTTACGCACATGCTGACTTACCCCCGATTGTGTCATGTGGAGACGTTCGGCTGTGCGGGTGAAATGTCCCACTTCAACCAGCGTGCAAAACGAGCGTAACCAGGTGGTATTTATCATTACTTTTCGTAATCTTTTAAAGAATAAATGATAATTTTAACTGATAAACACCAGCATGTAACCTGCTCTCAGTCTCACTAAAGGAGGACAGGCAATGAGCAACGTGTACCCAAGAAATTTCTCGCACATCGGCATATCCGTGCCGGACCTTGAGCAAGCCGTGAAGTTCTACACAGAGGTTATGGGTTGGTATTTGATTATGGAACCAACCGAGATCGAAGAGGACGAAAGCGCCATTGGGGAGATGTGCACCGATGTTTTCGGTGCCGGCTGGGGAAGCTTCCGTATTGCTCATTTATCGACGGGCGACAGAATCGGTGTGGAGCTTTTTCAATTTAAAAACCAGACCAACCCGGAAGACAATTTCGAGTACTGGAAAACCGGCATCTTTCACTTTTGTGTGCAAGACCCGAACGTCGAGGAATTGGCTGACCGTATTTTGGCTGCTGGCGGGAAAAAACGCATGGAGAAGCCGCGCTACTATTATCCCGGCGAGAAGCCCTACCGGATGATCTATATGGAAGACCCGTTTGGCAACATTTTAGAGATCTATAGCCACAGCTATGAGTTGATATACAGCGAGGGTGCCTACTGATAAAGGCCAGAACAGTTCAAGGGGGCTTTCCGAGGCGGAGAGCCTCCTGGATTTACCAATACTGAGGATCGTTGAATGCCTCAACGCAACACGCCTGCCCCAGTGGGAGTTTAATACTGCCGCCATCCAACGACTGCCCCAGCCACCCCTCTGGATGGGTTAATTTAAATGGCGCTTCCGCAACCTCTTGAGGTACGTGTTCGAAACCCGCTTTTGAATAGTAGTTCGGATCACCATAGGTGAAAATGAGTTCGACACCCCGTTCACGCAAGTGCTCAATGCCAAAATTAATCAGTTTTTGACCAACGCCTTTCCCCTGATGGTCCGTATCAACGGCTACCGGTGACAACATAAAAGCGTTTACGCGGGAACCGAACGACAATCTCGTGAAAAAGATACACCCGACTATCTGCCCTTGCTCGGTAGCGATGAACCCGAACATGTCATCGGTTTCGGTCCCGTTCATCAACTCATGCACCAGATGGCCAATCAGCTTTTCCTCGGACTCACCTTCCGAATCAGAGAATGTCCGGGTAAACAGGACCTCGATTTCCTGACGATCAGACTCGCTAGACTTCGAGAATTTCATGGCTTGAAAACCCTATTGAGTTCCTTGAAGAACAGGCCGTTTTTATACATAACGGGAAGCAGTGGAAAAATTGTCCGGCGACAGCGGCTGGCTATGGATTATTCGTAGTGGCTCCAGAGCCTGAGGACTTTCACCACTTGCTCGTCCTCTAGCACTTGGTAGACCAGACGGTGCTGAATATTGATTCGGCGTGAATAGGCTCCCGAAAGATCACCTATGAGCTTCTCAAGCGGAGGGGGCTTGCGGTATGGATCTTCTGCTATAAGCGCCAACACTTCCTGGGCTTTTGGTTTGAGACCGCTGAAGGCCAGCTTTTTTGCATCTTTCTGGGCTTGCTTGGTGTAAACCAACTTCCATGTCACCAGTCCAGCTCCTCATCGCATTCATCCTCGGGGGTATCCATCCCCTCACGAATAGACTCCCGCATACCAGGCAC
Source organism: Marinobacter flavimaris (assembly GCF_045057155.1). Lineage (NCBI taxonomy): Bacteria > Pseudomonadati > Pseudomonadota > Gammaproteobacteria > Pseudomonadales > Marinobacteraceae > Marinobacter > Marinobacter flavimaris. The sequence goes on along the minus strand of NZ_CP171359.1, from coordinate 878,886 downwards.
GGAGAGCAGGTAAAGCGTTTCCTGAATTGCAGACCAGTCTTCCTCGGAAACCAGGACGGCTTTGTTCCGCTTACCCATGATGACGATTGGTTGGTGGGACTCGGCGGTCTCGTCGATCAACCGATATAGGTTGCTGCGCGCCTCAGTTGCTGTGATTCCGGTCATGACGCACCTCTTGCGTGTTCAACTTTTCACCAAGTGTACGCTTTTGGGTACGTACGTCAAGACGAACGTCATCTATAATCGGGATAGGGAGGCACCTCACGATGCCCCTCCTCCCACATCACCGGGCATACGGATCACGTACCACGGCGATTCAGTGACTTGACTCAACCCGTTACCGCACTGCCAGTTCCGGCAGTCCATAGCTCCGAAACAACCGGGCCGGTAAGGCTTGCCGCAGTGCTGCATATTCCGGCCCATCGTGACCGCTCATTCCGTTTTATCGTGACCGATTTTGGACGTTTTTCCGGAATCGCTGGTCACGATGCCGGAATCCCCGGTCACGTTCCTCCGGAATCATTGCCAACACGCTGGAATTCTTCAACTTTGTCCGGCATACCCCTTCCTTTTTCATCACGAGGAAGGGCGGATGCCGGCAGCGAGGATTTCCATGCGACAGATCATCGAGGTCTTGCGCCTCAAGTACGAAGCGGGCCTGAGCCATGAGCGCATTGCCCGTGCCTGCGGACTCTCCAAGGGCGTGGTCGGCAAGTATGTCAGCCTGGCCACCGCGCAGGGCATCACCTGGCCGTTGCCGGAAGGCACGGACGAGGCACGACTGGAAGCCCAGCTCTTCCCGGCCAAGACACCCCCATCTCGATTTGCTGAGCCCGACTACTTCCAGGTCCACCAGGAACTCAAGACCAAGGGCGTCACCCTGCAATTGCTCTGGGCTGAGTACGTCGAACGCCACGGCGACAAGGCCCGCCGGTACAGTCAGTTCTGCCATCACTACCGGCTCTGGCGCGGCCGGCAGCGGCGCAGCATGCGCCAGGTCCACCGGGCCGGCGAGAAGATCTTTATCGACTACTGCGGTCCCACCGTGCCGGTGGTGGACCGCAGCACCGGCGAGATGCGTAAGGCCCAGGTCTTTGTGGCTGTGCTGGGCGCGTCCAGTTATACCTTCGCCGAGGCCACCTGGAGCCAGAGCCTGCCGGACTGGATCGCCTCCCACCAGCGGATGCTGGCGTTCTACGGTGGTGTGCCGGAACTGCTGGTTCCGGACAATCTCAAGGCAGCGGTCACCAAGGCAGACCGATACACGCCCCAGCTCAACGAGACCTACGCGGAACTGGCAACCCATTACCAGACGGCGGTCTTACCGGCCCGCCCCTACAAGCCCAAGGATAAGGCGAAGGCCGAAGCCGCTGTGCTGCTGGTTGAACGCTGGATCCTGGCCCGGTTGCGTCACCGAACGTTCTTCTCACTGGCCGAACTGAACTCGGCGATTGCAGACCTGCTACCGGCACTGAACCAGCGCCCGTTCCAGGGGCGCTCCGAGAGCCGCCAGAGCCTGTTCGAAGCGCTGGACCGACCTGCACTCAGGCCACTGCCGGCAACGTCCTACGTCTACGCCGAGTGGCGCAAGGCACGACCGGGCATCGACTACCACATCGAGATCGACAAACGCCTGTACAGCGTGCCTCACGCCCTGGTGGGTGTGAAGCTGGATGTTCGGGTGACCGATACGTCCGTTGAGGTCATGCACAAAGGACAACGGGTAGCCCTGCATCCTCGCCACGGCAAGAGCCGCTTCGTGACCCTGACCGAGCACATGCCCAAGTCCCATCAGGCCCATCAGAACTGGTCACCGGGACGGTTCCTGAACTGGGCCAGTGACATCGGTCCCGCCACGCTCGACGTGGTACAGCGACAGCTTAAGGATCGCCCTCATCCGGAGCATGGCTACCGATCATGCCTGGGGCTGTTGAACCTGAGTCGACGTTACAGCCGTGACCGGTTGGAGCAGGCCTGTAGTCGAGCACTAGCTATCAACTCGGCCAGCTACCAGAGCATCAGCTCGATCCTGAAACAGGGGCTGGATCAGCTCCCGTTGCCCCTGGCCGAGGAGGAGTCGGAACTGACAGAGCTGCCAGCACACACCAACGTTCGCGGCCCCCGCTACTACCACTGATCCCGGAGAAACTGATGTTGACTCAAAACACCCTCGACGCCCTGCGCCAACTCAAACTGACCGGCATGTGCGATGCCCTGGAACAGCAGCGGGCACAGCCCGACACCCACGACCTGGCGTTCGAGGAACGCCTGGCCTTACTGATCGACCGGGAGGTGCTGCACCGGGAAAACCGCCGCCTGGAACGGCTGCTGAAGGCGGCCCGGTTGCGGGTCTCGGCCTGCGTGGAAGACATCGATTACCGCCACCCGAGAGGGCTGGAGCGCTCCCGTATGGCGGGGCTGGCCAGCTGTGACTGGATCCGCCAGTCCCTGAACCTGTGCATCACCGGGCCTACCGGTTGCGGCAAGACCTGGCTGGCGTGCGCCCTGGGCAACCAGGCCTGCCGGCAGGGGCTCTCAGTCCGTTATTTGCGGGTACCGCGCCTGTTCGAACAGCTGCGCATCGCCCACGGCGATGGCAGTTACGCCCGCCTGATGAACCAACTGTTGAAAACCGACCTGCTGATCCTGGATGACTGGGGGATGCAGAAGGTCACCGTGCAACAACGACAGGATCTGATGGAAGTGATTGAGGATCGGCACGGAAGAGGCTCAACCCTGATCGCTAGTCAGTTACCAACCGAACACTGGCACGACTACATCGGCTCCGCCACACTCGCAGACGCCATTCTGGACCGGCTTCTGCACGGCGCTCACCGACTCAATCTAAAAGGAGAATCACTAAGAAAAGCCAAGGCACAAAACACGGAATCGGTTGACCCATCGTGACCGCTCAGAGTACAAAACTGACTCCAGCGTGATGGCCGTGTGCAAACCGGTCACGATCCCCGGAATGACCGGTCACGTTCGCCGGAATACGCAAGTGCCGGCGAATGACTCAGCCGCCACGGGCCGTGGGCTGATTTCGCAGTGTTCCAGGCCAATTTGACCGAGACGCCCCGCTTTCTCAGCTCACGATACCCCTTTCGGCCCCATTGCTTCCACACGTAACTTCTCATTCTCCGCCGTATCCACTTGTCCAGGTCCCGCAGCGGGCTCAGTACTTCGGCTGCGTCGAAGTACGCTTTCCAACCAAGCAGGGTGTCTTTTAAGTCTGCGATCACCCGGGCTAATGAGTGGCCCCGTGTTCGGCGGCTCAGTATCCGGATCTGGGTTTTCAGCTTGGTGATGGCTTTGTCAGCCACTTTCAATCGCTGCCCTTTCCGGCTGAGGGTGAAGCCCAGGAAGCTGCGCTTCCAGGGCCGGTCTACCGCGCTCTTTCGTGTATTCACTGTGAGCCTCAGTGAGTCCTCGATAAGGCGCGTCAGACTCACCATCACCCGCTCGCCTGCGCGGTGACTGCCCACGTAGATCTGGCAGTCATCCGCGTAGCGAGCGAAGCGCAGGTTGCGCCGGTCCAGCTCCCAATCCAGTTCGTCCAGCACCACATTCGCCAACACCGGGGACAGTGGCCCGCCTTGCGGCACGCCCTCGGGGGTCGGAGCTTTGCGGTTGTCGATCTGAACGCCTGCCTTCAGGTACCGGTTGACCAGCCTGAGCATCGGCCTGTCCGGCGTATGCCGTTTCAGCCGTGCCATCAGCCGATCATGATTTACCCGATCGAAGAAGGCTTCCAGGTCCAGATCCACTATCCAGTTACGGCCTTCCCGAGCGCAATGCTGTCCGTATCGGACCGCATGATGCGCAGAGCGTCCCGGACGGAAGCCATAGCTGTGTGGATGGAAGCGGGGTTCCCAGTCCTGCTGGATAACCTGAGCGATTGCTTGCTGGATAAAGCGATCCAGCACCGTTGGAATACCCAGAGGGCGGGAACCGCCGTTGGCTTTGGGGATGGTGACCCGCCGGACCGGTTTTGGTCGGTAGGTCTGCTGGAGCAACTGCTGCCGAATCTCCGGCCAGTGTTGGCGCAGATAATCTGGCAGCTCATCCACGGTCATGCCGTCGATGCCCGGCGCTCCCTTGTTACGTCGAACCTGTTTCAGGGCGCGATTGAGGTTGTCCCTGCTCAATACACGCGCCATCCACGGTGAAGGTTGAACGGAGTGCGAGTCTTCCCGGTTTCCGGCAACGGGTTCATCCCCTGGTTGCTCCAGGGGCAGCGCAAGCTGCTTTGCGGATGCCATCCCGTTTCCCTGCACGGACTCTCGACTCCTGTCTCTGTTCGGGCCTTCAGTTCACGGGCGAACCTACTATGCCCTCGGCTGATTTCTGCCACGCGATCAGAAGCGATCGCTCGTCTCTCAGTGGGTCCGTCCACACGTGGCAGACCTCCCGGGGTAAGGCACAGAGCTTTCACGGCGTGAACGCCCGATTTATAAAGTACACCCCAATCGCAGAAGGAGGGCTTCGCGGTCACGTGCCCACTCGCCCCGGGTGTACCACACCTCGTATCGGGTTCCTGTTCGTCGCCCCGCCGCTTTGGATTGAGCTTCCTCCAGACCCCACCTCACGATGACGCCCTTGCCCTTCTCCTAGCCTTCGGCTCTGCGAACACCTGGCAGGAGGACTTTCACCTCCCTAGTTCTGTGCCATGCCCGGCACACACGCTGATGCACACCGGCGCCATGCCAATGGCGTCCGGTGCTGTGACTTGTTAGTGATTTTTTAGCCATCGTTCACTCTCTGCGACAATCTCCGATTTGATCTCCTGGATACCTCCATCTCTTTTGGAGTATTCCAAATCATCAACGGCGAAGTACAGGCCATACAGGACGTCCACTCCAATGGCATCACCAACGTAATGCTTCACATCTTTGTGGAGATCGAAGCGTTTAATGTCTTTCCATAGAACCGACAGTTCGAGAAGCGGCTCTACCGTGCCAGCTACAATTAACTCAAGGTGGTAACGGACAAGCTGAATAATGGCATCTTCGAAACTTGGCACCGGATATCCCAAATCCCTGACGGCCAATTCGAAAAGAGGTGCAATGGTATTCCAACTTTTTGGGGTCTCATCCAGAATAGCTACAAGGTAGTCAGAATAGGCACCTTCCATTAGTGTGCTGTCTGCATACTCGACAAGATCCTCGGTGCCTAGTCCCCCAGCAACATACCTAGCGATGACAATTGGATCGGAGCTGGACACATCAAAACTCACTAACGCCCGGCTCACGCGCCGGTTTGGAGCCGCCAAGCGGCGGAAAATCGGTCGCTGTGCAGCCGTTGGTTATGTTTCATCATCACCGAGTTCAGACACCCGCAATAACTGGCTACTGCGACGCACGGTCAAAATATCAACCTGATCTTTGACGCTGTAAACAACCCGATACGTTCCGGATATCAGCTCCCTGATGCGAGGCGACCCCACCTCGGGAACCATACGTCCACTTTTAGGAAAATCAGCTAACCGCTCTACCGTGGAAAATAACCCATCAACCCACTTTACCGCAGCATCTGGTTTGTCTTCTGCAATGTACCGAGCTATATCCTCAACACGCTCCAGCGCAAGCGGAGACCAAACAATCTTCATCGGGCCAGACCACTCAGAACCCGAGCCTTCGCGTCTTCATGCACAATACCATCCCCGGAGGCTATTTGTTCTTCCGCCTTATACACCTCTTCTAGTATTTCCAGACGTTCTTGCATCTTCTCGTACTCGTGAACATCCAGCAGTACAGCAACGCCACGACCTCTTTGGGTCAGCACCATAGGACGACGGTTGTCATGGAGTTGCTTTACAAATGTGGCTACCCCTGCCCGAAATTCAGACAGAGGGCGGATATCTTCATCTACTCGGACCCTTGACATAAAAAGCACCTCAGTACATTTAAGTGTACATTAAAGAGTACGATTTTGCCTGGCGAAGAGCAAGGTGCTTAGGGGGAGGAACATAACGCCCTTGTTTAGCGGCGCACATGTAGCGCAGCGAAATGGGCGTCCGGTGTAGGGCCGCGAGGCCCGAAACGTACTACAACTATTTGTTAAAGGCTTTTGCAGTAAGCGCTCGGTAGCCACTACAACACCGACGATATTGTCTGAAAGACGCTCACAACTGTCAGGAACCCGCCAATGACGATCAGTCGTCTTTGAGAGAGATCGATGCCCTGAATCAGAACAAAGGTTCCGACCAAGCCGCTGAGAGTTATTGTCAAATCTGGTGTATGACCATCAGGCAGCGCTCCTGTCAGATTGATCCTCCACCGGTATTCCATCCTGAAACTGCACGTTGTCCACGACCAGCTTCAGTTGGTTGAACCCCTTGATCCGCTTCCAGCGTTTCTGGGCGGATTGGAGCAACTTGAACACCATCGATAACGTGGTGTCGCGATTGCCACAAGACCGGCTCCGCTTGGTTCTCAGCCGTACTGTGGCGAAGGTGGATTCAATCGGATTGGTGGTCCGTAAGTGAATCCAGTGAATCGCCGGGAAATCGTAGAAGGCCAGCAGCTCATCCCGGTCCTTCTCCAGGTTTTCCATGGCCTTCGGGTACTTGTCCCGGAACCGCCGCAAAGCGCTGTCAAACGCCTTGTGGGCGCTGTCACGAGTCTCTGCCAGGTAGATCTCATGCAAGGCTGACTTCACCTTCGGTTGCACCGACTTGGGCAGCTTGTCCAGCACATTGGCCGTCTTGTGCACCCAGCACCGCTGGTGCCGGGTGTCCGGAAACACTTTGCTCAGAGCCTTCCAGAAGCCCAGTGCGCCGTCACCCACAGCCAGCCTGGGCGACGGCTCCAGACCACGTTCCCGCAAGTCCGTGAGCAGCTCTCGCCAACTGGCCTCGGACTCCCGGTGGCCATCCTCGACAGCCACCAATTCCTTGTGGCCATGCTCAGTCACGCCGATGATTACCAGCAGACAGAGTCGATCGTCCAGCCGGACGTTGCTGTACACGCCGTCGGCCCACCAGTACACATAGCGTTTCTGGCTCAAGTCCCGGCGCTGCCAGTCCTTGTGCTCATCCAGCCACTTCGCCTTGAGCCGGGAGACCGTGTTCGCCGACAACCCGTTGGCCTGCTCGCCGACCAGCGCGCTCAGGGCCTCCTGGAAGTCACCGGAGGAGACGCCCCGCAGGTAGAGCCAGGGAATCAGTTCCTCCAGACTCCGGGCACGCTTCAGGTAGGGTGGCAGCAGGTGGCTGTTGAAGCGAATGCCAGAGCCACTGCGGTCCCGGACTTTGGGAACCTGGACTTCTACGTCGCCGACGCCGGTCTGAACAGTGCGTTTGGGAAGGTGCCCATTGCGCACCACAGCACGGCGGCCATCCGGTGTCTTGACGTCTGCGCACTGCTTCAACAGGCTCTCCAGCTCCGTCTCGACAGCCTGTGCAATCAGATCACGGGCACCCTGACGGATTAACTCGTGCAAGGGATCGTTGCCGGCTACCTCTGGTTGTGAAAGAGCATGCAGGTTAGACTTGGACATGGCGTATCATTCCTCTGTTGGTTGTGATCGTCGCGGTGATCAACCAACAGGATACGCCACCCCTTCAACCTGCTTCCATACACCAGAAATCACCATAACTCAGCCGCTGAAAAAGCCTCCGCTAAACTGGGCACCACCAACCGCATAAACAAACACCAAGTAAACCACTGCCAGCAAATACAGCAATACTCGTAACGGCTTAAACTCAAAACGCTTGTAGTAGGCTTGGTCTTCTGGAGAAAGATCTTCCTTGTTCACCGGGAACTCCCTTTAGCCTTTAACGCCTGCATAAACGGCGGCTTTTGCGCAGCGAAGCGGAGAAAAAGCCGTCCGGTGGAGGCCCATCGGGCCGGAACGAATTTGATGCACTTGTTACAAGCTTACTCAAAAACCGGCCTCATAAAACTGCGCTCACAGCTTAGTACACAACGAGTTTCTTCGGCGTATTTGAATGCGGCTTGGCAATCGGAGTCTTTGAACGAGGCTTCACGGTATTTTTCGTAGGCTGCCAAAGACTCGAAGGTGAATAACGCGATAGCAATATTGTTGGCACCCTCGGACGGCAGAAAATACCCATGATGCTGACCGCCGAATTTCTGGACCAAGGGTATCCACATTTTCGAGTAGCGCTCGAACTCGGCGGCTTTGTAGGGATCTATAACGTACTTTAAGTAGCAGGTAACCACTTGAACTACCTTTCAGTTGACCTTGTAACGCCAACGTTTAGCGGCGCCCATGTAGCGCAGCGAAATGGGCGTCCGGTGGAGGGCCAAAGGCCCGGAACGAACTACAACGACTGGTTATGCTTTTAAATCTGAGCTTAACGTGAGGTGGTAAATTTCTATTCGCTACGGAAACGCGCCTCAAATGCCTTTGACCCCATGCCAAGCGATACTGAAAAATAAACAAAAGCTAAAAGAGAGGCTAAAGCGTAATCCTCAGAAAATATCGTTTTCCCGACAGCAATCGCCATCACCGCAGTAAATATTCTTACCCATGGCCTCGAAACGAGGACTCCACCACAAGTCTTGCACTGATAATCCTTTACTACATAAGGCCGGATGGAGAGTTTGGCATGACAATTCGGGCACTTCATAAAAGTCCTTAGCAAAATTTGACTCGCAACTCAAGCAACCGAATTACCCTCTCCTAATCAATCGGCAGCGGTCACGAAAGTTCCCCGTTAGTATTTTGTGCATAACGCTGGCGTAACGGGCCGATTTGTGGAGCGGCAGCGGAACAAAGCGGTCCCGTTGACGCGCTTGGTTATGTGGTGACTTACTCCCAACCTCAACCGATGACGGACAATTACCAGCCATCAATCGGTATACCGTGCTTCTCAATATAATCTCGACTGTCACGATTATAGCGTTCAGTGATTTCACGGTAATGCTCTGGGTGTGTTTCTATTTCTGAGGCCTCGTAACGCCCCACCTCAATCGCATTTTCCGCGCCGTTCATGATCCAGACAACCACCGTGCCGCCCGGCGCCAGACCAAACGTCAGGTCGTTGAGAGGCATGTCAAAGGTTTTACCGTAGCGTTCAATCGGAGCGATTTCTTTCATTTTCTCCTCAATCTCGCGGGCATTCTCAAGCTGGATCAACGCCCGGTAAGATTGCTGCTCAGCAAACGAGAACCACTTGATGAGCACAAGCCCCGGCATTGCCTGCCACTCCGCGTTTTTGCCCGACGGATGTTTCCAACAGCAGGTGATTATCCCGATAGGTGCCCGCCAACCGATTTCCCCCGATACCGATTCCAGGATAAAGGTCTCAACCCACGCATCGTAGTGCTGAGGTACGACAACGGAGATACTTCGGTAAGTAGGGTCTGGGCCATACGCTGGTCCTTCCGATTTGCTCTGATCCGAACACCCCAGTAGCACCAGAACACAGAAGCTAATGGCAAGCGTTTTAACACTCATGGTATTGCCCCTCACTCCATTGCCCTTTATTCGGATGGACAGTTCGACGGCCATACTTGCCGGGCTTGAAAGGGTACAACGGGCCAAGCTGCAGATAGTGATCGGAATGATGAATATATCGCTGTTTCAGTAGCGCGTTAGATTCCGGAGTCATCAATAGCGGGCTGCCATGCCAGACGTGGGCCGCGAGATTTCTGGCGATAGTCATTAGTTCCGGCGGCAAAACCAGCTGAGGGCTTTCCGTAGGTATAGGATCGAATGGCACACCAGCATCCACCGCCAATTTGTGCATCAGATACAGCGGAATACGGGAGTACTCACTAAGAACCTCGCGGTCCAGCCAAAGGCGAAGCGTAATGTCGCCACCACGCAAACCGGGTGGGCGTTCCTGTTCAATTTCAAGTGTGGCGAGTGGGTTCAGTGGCCCGATCCAACCCTCGTGTTTGATCAGCGCACGTTCCTGCAACATGCGGGAGAATTCAAAACTGGCTTCGGGATTGCGGCGATCCTTTCCTTTGACAACCAAGGGCGGACGAACTTCAACCCGTTCTCGAAAGCGATCCGGGTAACCGCCGCCAATATCAGAGTGAACACCCGGAAGCACCCATTCGCTGAAGTGCTCCGGCAAATCGCCGGATTCACCTCGCAGGCTGTTCAGTGAGAAGTTGTGCCGGCGCTCATCCCGCGCGGCAAACTGAACCACCCGTTCAGCATCCTCCGGCCGCAGGTTGACGTTGATGCGTCCGGTTTCTGCATCGTGTGCAGAGAAGTCCAAATTGCCGAGATCGGCAATCCCCGCAACGGTATCGAAAAGACCTACAAAGCGAACGGTGATCTTCTTCGCCCAGGGTATGCCCTGCTGTTTAAACGCGGCGGCCAGCGCACCGCCTTCATCCTGAACTTCCCGGCTGATGAAATGGCGGGCCGTAGCCGCGCCACGGCTGAAGCCGAAAACGTCAAGCACGAGTTCGTCGATGGGGTCACTCACAAAACGGATGATATCAGCCGCCAGCGCCTCGCTGCCTTGGTCAATTTTCTTGAGTATGCCTTGCTCACCAAGTCCAAGCCCCATGCTGGGACCATCATCCGATTCGCCGGACTTGGTGCCAACACCGGAAACGTAGGTCGAGATGCGGTGAGCTTCCTTCCATTCCTCACTCTGGAATTGACCCTGCTGATACATTCGCTCCAGCTTGGAGACATTGGTTTCCGCACTGAGGTAACTGCCTTCCATCACCTGCGACAGTTCGGCACTGCACTCGTCCTCGGAGATGGCCCCAGCCGCATTGGCCGTAAGACAATCGTCCATCTGTCGCTGGTACGTCTGTGTGTTATCGCGGTTGTTGCCGGTGCCATCGAAAAAGATGCCAGCCTCCACCCGGACCTTAGGACGGTTCTCTTCTTCGGGCGAATCCTCTGGCGATTCGTCAGAAACACCTTCGTCAATCAACGCGCCTTTCTGCGCAGCTTTGCGCACAAACTCCTGCGGATCTTTGTCCAGCAACTCTTTGGCGGCAGGGGTAAGCTGGCCTTTGTCATCCAGCGCACCAGCCATGGCGAAGTCCACAACCGGTGCCGTATTCGTGGCGACACCCAAAATCACTCGTGGATTACCGCTGACAATGGAACCACCATGACTGGTGGGGCTGCCAAGGTATGCCACCGGCATACCATCGGCTAACGCCAACGGGTAGCCTTGAGTAATAACCGCACCACAGCCGGTGACATCACCAACGCGAGCGATAGGTTTACCTTCAACAAGGATGCTGGAGCCGTTTGGCATGATGGGGGAAGAGCCGTGCCCTTTGATCGGGCAAACGTGCATATCGCCGACGCAGGCGGCAATCAGATTGCTCATGGTGAGAGTTCCTTTCTGTGATAAGTAGCGTCCTGGCTATCCGTGATTAAACATTGTTCAAAACCGGCAATTTTAGCATGGTTGGCACCACATAACGCCCGGCTCACGCGCCGGTTTGGAGCCGCGAAGCGGCGGAAAATCGGTCGCTGTGCAGCCGCTGGTTATGCCCTATGTCCGATTTCGGATACAGCAGTCCACGGACGAATATTCTTCAACTGATCCTCTAGGGCATCTTCGGCAATCTCAGTGTCATAGGCTGCCTGAGCTCGCAACCAGTAGCCGTTAGACAAACCAAAGAAACGACAGAGCCGCAGGTCCGTGTCGGCGGTAATCGAACGTTTTCCCGCAATGATCTGGCCTATTCTCTGGGCAGGCACCCCGATTTCTTTGGCCAGGCGGTACTGAGAAATGCCCATCGGCTCCAGAAAATCTTCTTTGAGCAACTCGCCTGGTGTAACAGCGTCAATGTTGCGCATGAGCCACCTCCTAATGGTAATCAACAATTTCGACATCTTCCGCGCCGGCCTTGGTCCAGCGGAAGCAAACCCGGAACTGCCTGTTGATTCGAATGCTGTGCTGACCTTGGCGGTCACCATGCAATGGCTCCAACATATTTCCGGGCGGTACTTTGAGATCATCCAGCTGGCTTGCAGCCTGAAGTTGCCGAATTTTCCTCAAGGCAACTCGCTCAAAATTGACGAAGCGTCTGACGCGGCGTCCGCTTGCTAGCTTCTCAGTATCCTTACACTTGAACGATATGATCATGGCTCAATAATGACGGGGTGCGTTATTAACGTCAAGCGTCATTATCTGGCAAATAGATCTGGAGAAAGGCATAACGCTGAGGTAACCGGTGCAGGAGCGCCAGCGGAGGGAACCAAAAGCGGTACGCTTTTGGCGTCCGGTTGACCGCCTTGTTAATGGCCGTTCACCACCGTGGTTGAGCCTGACACCCAGGCCGCATGCCCTCTCCCGGACAGCTTGCACCAACTCGACGGATGGCGAAAGGAACCAGAACGCAAAAGCCGCCGACCCGATTACCATTTAAGACGGACGGCCCCACGACTGGGGCACGTCATGAATACCGACACTGCTGGGCATTGTGGCAACCAAACCAGACAGCGAATTTTCCGGCCTTGGCGATCACCAGAGTGAGCGGGCTTACAACCAATCCCGGTGCCAAGGCCTTTGCACCCCACTTGCTAAAAACTCACGAATGCCGGGCCAATAACGATTAGGTAACCGGCACCGGAGCGCAGCGGAGGGAACCAAAAGCGGTACGCTTTTGGCGTCCGGTTGACCGCCTGGTTAATGGCCGTTCACCACCGTGGTTGAGCCTGGAAACCCAGACCGCATGCCCTCTCCCGGACAGCTTGCACCAACTCGACGGATGGCGAAAGGAACCAGAACGCAAAGGCTACCCGCCCGATTACCGTTTGAGACGGACGGCCCCAAAACTGGGGCACGCCATGAATACCAACACCGCTGGCCATTGTGGCAACCAAACCAGACAGCGAATTTTCCGGCCTTGGCGATCACCAGAGTGAACGAGCGTTGCAACCAAACCCGGTGCCAAGGCCTTTGCACCGCACCCGCCAAAAACTCACAAATGCCGGGCCAATAACGCCGACGTTTAGCGGCGCCCATGCAGCGCAGCGAAATGGGCGTCCGGTGTAGGGCCGCCAGGCCCGAAACGTACTACAACAATTTGTTAAAGGCTTTTCAGTCAGCTCCCGCCCGTCACGACAACACCAAAGATATCGTCTGTAAGACGCTCACAACTGTCAAAAACCCACCAATTACGGTAAGTCTTCTGTTAGAGAGATCGATCCCTTGAATCAGGATAAAGCTCCCAACCGCGCCGCTGAAAAAACCTCCGCTGAACTGAGAACCACCAACCGCAAAGACAAACAACAAGTAAACCACTGCCAGGAAATACAGCAATACTCGTAGCGGCTTGACCTCAAAACGCTTGTAGTAGGCCTGGTCTTCTGGGGAAAGTTCTTCTTTGCTCACCGAAAACTCCCTTGAGCCTTTAACGCCCGCCATCACCGGTGACAAAACCAGAGCGAAGCGGAGGTTTTGGCATCCGGTGCATGGCCTGGTTATGCAGCATGTAGCGGCTTGATCCGATCCACTTCTTCCTTGACCGACTGAGCGGCGGTCCAAAGATCAACAGATCGCTGCGCATTCAGCCAGAATTCCGGCGAATTACCAAACAAACGTGCAAGCCTAAGCGCCATTTCAGGGCTGACAGCACGACGCTCGCGCAGTAATTCATTAACTGACTGGCGAGAGACACCCAGAGACTCAGCCAACCCCGAAACAGTCAGGCCATAGTCCGGAAGAAAATCCTCCCTCAGCATTTCGCCAGGATGAGTCGGTTTGCGCTGCATACCGGCAGTATTAAGAATAGCCATAGTCATCCCCTCACTCAGTGGTAGTCACACACCTCGACTTCATACGCATCGCCATCTTCAAAACGAAAACAGATACGCCACTGATCATTTATTGAAATTGCATGCTGCCCCTGCCTGTCTCCCGACAGCGGGTGAAGGCGATTGCCAGGCGGCACTTTCAAATCCTCTAACTGTACGGCCAGATCCACGTATTCAAGTTTTCTAGCGGCTCTCGATGCAACATCCGCAGGAAATTTCTTTGACTTGCCCTTGGAGTAAAGTTCTTGGGTTCGTTTGTCAGCAAAGGATTTGATCATGAAACGAAGTGTATTGCGTCACGTGACGCTTGTCAATATGGCCTGAGAATTACTGCATAACAGCTAATTATACGAACGCGTTCGTATATCACCCGTTCGTAAAACTCCATTCGAAAATACTCAAGAAAATACGAGTTTGTTGAATAAAAACAAGCTCTTGAGCGCCACTTACCACGGCTACCGCCGGAGTTATACGCCCCCTCTTGAGCCACTCCTGCTCCCGCCATAGGCGTATAACTCCGCCATTATTTTTCTAACTTCTCAACCCTATCAGATAGTTACCGTCATTTCTCATGTGATTTTTGGAGTTTTGCGAACGCGTTCGTATAACTCCGCCAACATCACTCTCTTGACTTCAACCCAAACCGAAGTACTGTATATAAAAACAGCACTAAAGGATGAATGGATATGGATATCCCCACCCCGATACCTGCACAACCAACCCGTTTTTTGGACAAGGTTCGGAGCTTCATACGCCTGCGGGGCATGGCGTATAAAACAGAGAAAACCTATCTGTTCTGGATTAAACGTTTCATCCGTTTCCATGGCCTCCAGCACCCTGAAGCCATGGGCTCTGGAGAAGTCGAATCGTTTCTGTCTCATCTGGTTTTGCAGGCAAACGCAAGCGCTTCAACCCAGAGAGTCGCTTTGAACGCCTTGGTATTTTTATACCGTGAATTCCTTGGCCAACCTTTGGACGACCTGAAGTTCGAACAGTCCAGAAAGCCGGTGAAGCTTCCAACGGTATTCAGTAAGGAAGAAGCCAGCTCTGTGATTCGCAACCTGGGCGGAGATTACAAGCTTGTTGCCATGCTCCTCTATGGGTCTGGTCTGCGTATCAACGAAGCCCTGCGCCTAAGAGTCAAAGATGTTGATTTTGATATGCAACAGTTGATTGTTCGAGGCGGCAAAGGCTCTAAAGATCGGATTACACTGCTACCGGATCGCCTCATCGAACCGTTAAAGCAACAGATCGATTCCGCGCTGTATTTGCATCAGGCGGATCTCTTGAAGGGATTCGGCTCGGTTTATCTTCCGGCAGGCCTGGACCGCAAATATCCAGGCGCCAGTCAGGAGCCCGCCTGGCAATACATCTTCCCAGCGCAGGAGCTTTCGCGAGATCCTCGCTCTGGCACTCGCCGGCGGCATCACTTGCTCGACCGAACTGTTCAGAAGCACTTTCGCCGGGCTATTCAGGCGGCAGGTATCCGCAAACTCGCGGGTAGTCATACCTTTCGTCATAGTTTTGCTACCCGTTTGCTTGAGGCCGGCTATGATCTCCGCACTATCCAGAAGCTGCTTGGCCACTCGGATGTACGCACTACAGAAATCTACACCCACGTTGTTCGCAAGGGCGGTTTTGGTGTGCGCAGTCCGGTTGATGAAGGCTTCTAGACTCAGGAAGGACCGCGGCGGAAGGCGATTCCGCCGCGTATGAGGTTATTGCATGTCGTTGAAAGCAGCGTCGGTTCTCGCTGCCAGGATGAAGTCGTTCTTGTGCAGGCCGCCGATTTCGTGGCTCCACCAGCTCACTGCAACTTTGCCATATTCCAGAACAACCACCGGGTGATGGTCTTCTTCTTCGGCAAGTTCGCCAATCTTGTTGGTGAACTCCAGGGCCTTCACAAAGTTTTTAAGTTTGTAGACCTTATGAAGCTGTTCTTCCCCGTCAATTTCCAGAATTTCCCAGTCTGGAACCTCTTTATGCAGCTGCTGCTTTTCTTCCTCGGTCGCCTTGCTTGCGTTCGGGCTGCAAGCTTCACAGCTGTGTGCTTTCAGGTCACTCATTTCAACCTCCATGGTTGATGGCTGTATTACAAGCGTGGGTCGTGCCCTTCGCTTTATCAACCCTTCTCTTGAAATCCGGCGGCTTTCCGAATACTGTATATTTAAACAGTATTTTGAGAGTTTTCATCATGAGCGAGCTTCTGAACACGCTGATGCAGGATGCCCGTGTCTGGCAGGGGCACCGCCACACCCAGACCACACAGCCTGCGCAATCAACCGGTTACCAGGTGCTGGATAACCAGCTCGGAGGCCTGGGCTGGCCCCGGGGTGCCTTGAGCGAATGCCTGCTGGATGCACCGGGTATTGGTGAGCTGCATTTGCTTCTGCCGCTGATGCAACGGGTGTGCGAAGAGGGCAAAAGCGTGTTCTGGCTGAACCCGCCGCATACGCCCTATGCCCCTGCCCTGGCCCGGGAAGGCGTCAACCTGGACCAGGTGGTGCTGATCCATACCGATGATGAGGGCGACTTTTTGTGGACACTGGAGAACTGCCTGCGCTCACCAGTAACAGGCCTGGTAATGGCCTGGCCGGGCAAGCTGGCCTCACGGGAAGTCCGTCGCCTGCAACTGGCCGCCGAAGCCGGGAGCAATGTGTGTGTGCTGTTCCGGGAACGACGTTACGCCGGGCAGAATTCTCCGGCTGCCCTGCGGCTGGAGCTGGAACCGGGGGAGCAGCAGGATCTCAAGGTGAATGTGCTCAAGCGCCGGGGTAGCTGGCCCGGGCAGCGCTGTTCACTGGCCATGGCCCAGCGGGCCGATCTCTCCTTCCGTGAAACCACCCGGGTTGTCCGGGGCCCCTGGTCGGGTTCAACCGGGTAATAACGCTCCATGCTCTGGCTGTATCTGCATTTCCCGCACCTGGTGCTGGACCATATTCGGCGCACCCGTGAAGATGAGGGCGCCCTGGTGGTGGTTGAAGGCTCTGGCCAGAAGGTGATCCAGGCCTGCCCGGACGCCAGGAGCCAGGGTATTCGTAGCGGCATGCGCCTGAAAACCGCCATCAGCCTGGCTCCGGATCTGGGCATGGTGCGGGCCGATGAAACCCAGGAAGCCAGGATTCTGGAAGATCAGGCCCGCTGGCTGTACCGCTATGCGGCCCATATTGTGTTGGTGCCGCCCGATGGTCTGCTGGCCGAAATTGGCAGCCTTCAAAAACTGTATGGCGGGCTGCCCGCCGTTTGGCAAACCGTGGAACAGGGGCTGAATGAGCGCCAGCTGAATGCCTGGATCGGTATTGGCTATACCCCTCTGTCGGCCCGGCTGATTGCCCGCGCCGGCAAGGGGGAATGCACGGCAGACAAAGGCCACATTCTTCGAAGCCTGAGCCAGATGCCCCTGTTGGCAGCTGAATTCAACGAGAAAGCCTGTACCCGTTTGCAGCGCCTGGGGCTGAACACGTTGGGGGAGGTGTTTGATTTACCGCCCGGCGAACTGGCACGGCGTCTGTCTCCGGAGTTACTGGCTTACATCCAGAAAATCCAGGGCACCCGGCCAGATCCCCGCACGCCCTGGCAGCCGCCCCACTCGTTCCGGCAACAGGCGGATTTTGTGCAGGAAATAGAACACACCCAGGGGCTGCTGTTTCCGCTCCAGCGCATGCTTGTCGAACTGGAAGAGGATCTGTGCTGGCGCCAGCAGGATACCGACAGCCTGCGGCTGGTTCTGAAGCACCGGCATGCGGAACCAACCCGGCTGCAGATTCGCACATCCGGGCCGGAGCACCGGGCCGATCATTTCTTGAACCTGGTTCGTCTGCGGTTGGAGCAACATTCCCTGAGCGCCCCGGTTATCTCCATGGTTTTGCTGGTGAAGCGTTTCCTGTCACGGGAAGCACCCTCCGGGCAGGATCTGCTGGGTGAAACCCAGGATCTGAATGAAGCCTGGCATACCCTGATCAGCCGGCTGCAGGCGCGCCTGGGCGATCAGGCTCTCAGGCAGCTCTCGCCCCAGGCGGATCATCGTCCCGAACGGGCCTGGTCGGCCTCGGAAGTTCTGCGTAAAACCGGAACGCCGCCAGTACCGGCAGCAGAACTGCCCAGGCGGCCGCTCTGGTTATTGAAAGGCCCGCAACCGCTGACCGAGGCGCCCGTTACCTGGTTTTCCGGGCCTGAGCGCATCAGCGGTGGCTGGTGGGATGGCCAGCGCGTGCACCGGGATTATTACATTGCCCAGTTGAGCAGCGGCCAGTTGGCCTGGGTCTTCCGGGATGCCCGGGAAGGCTGGTTTGTGCATGGGTGGTTTGGCTGATGTCCGGGCAGCAGTATGCAGAGCTGTTTTGCTTCAGCAATTTCACCTTCCTCACCGGGGCCTCTCATCCCCACGAACTGGCTGAGCGAGCGCATGAGCTGGGCTACACCGCCCTGGCCATCACCGATGCCTGCTCCGTTGCCGGCATTCCCCGGGCCTGGGCGGCGCTGGCAGAAAGTCCTGTAAAACTCATTACCGGCAGCTGGTTTGAGTTGTCGGATGCCCCCACCGGCGCCGCTTCTCCTCGCTTTATCCTTCTGGCCCGCACGCGCAAAGGCTATGGCCAGCTTTGCCAGTTGATCACTACCGGCCGCCGGCGGGCTGAGAAAGGCCATTACCAGCTGTATTACCGGGACATTGAAACCCACACCCTGGATGACTGCCTGTGTCTGTGGCTGCCCCCATCGCCTACCGAAGCGGATTCCGATCAGGCGCTGGCCTGCGGCGAGTGGCTGGCCCGACTGTTTGACCCCCGGATCTGGATTGCCGCGGCCCGCACCCTGGAATCCGGCGAGGAGCAGCGGCTGGCACGGATACACTGGCTGGCCGATCAGCTGCGCATTCCCGTGGCTGCCGTGGGCGAGGTGCACATGCACAGCCGGGAGCGCCAGCCGCTGCAGGATGTACTGACAGCCCTGCGCAATCACACCAATCTGGAGAATGCCGGCCACTGCCTGTTCCAGAATGGCGAGCGATACCTGCGCCCCCTGCCCGTTCTGCAACGGCTGTTTCCGGAAGCCTGGCTGCATGAAACCCTGACCATTGCCAACCAGTGCACCTTCGAGCCCGGCAGCCTGCGCTATGAATACCCGCCAGACCTGGTGCCGGAGGACGAGACTCCGGCCGGCTACCTGAAACGGCTGACCCGCGAAGGCGAGCGCCGGCGTTACCCGGATGGCACACCACTGCAGGTTCAGAGCCTGATCCGCAAGGAGCTGGGCCTGATCTCGGAGATGAACTACGAGCATTACTTCCTCACCATCCACGATATTGTCGACTTTGCCCGCAGCCGGGGGATTCTCTGCCAGGGGCGGGGGTCGGCAGCAAACTCTGCGGTTTGTTATTGCCTGGGCATCACCGAGGTGAACCCGGCCCGGGTGGAACTGCTGTTCGAGCGGTTTATTTCCAAAGACCGAAACGAACCGCCCGATATCGATGTGGATTTCGAGCACGAACGTCGTGAAGAGGTTATCCAGTATATCTACCGGCGTTATACCCGTGAGCGCGCCGCCCTGGCTGCCACGGTGATCCGTTACCGGCCCAAAAGCGCCATTCGGGATGTCGGCAAGGCCCTGGGGTTTGATCCGGCCCTGGTGGAACAGCTGCTGGAAGGCATCGACTGGCGGGACAAGGCCACCAACTGGCGCCAGCAGATTCTCGACAAGAAAATCACCCGCAACCCACAGGTGGCGGACCAGTTCTTCACCCTAGTGAATACCCTGCTGAGCTTCCCCCGACATCTGTCCCAGCACGTGGGCGGTTTCGTGATCAGCGCCGGGCCACTGGCCGAACTGGTGCCAGTGGAGAACGCTGCCATGGCCGACCGCACCGTAATCCAGTGGGACAAGGACGACCTTGAGAGCCTGGGGCTGATGAAGGTGGATGTGCTGGCCCTTGGCATGCTCTCCGCCATTCGAAAAGCGCTGGAACTGATCAGCGATGAAAAAGGCCAGCCTTTCCGGATACAGGACATTCCCCAGGAAGACCGTGACACCTACGCCATGCTTCAGACAGGCGACAGCATCGGCGTATTCCAGGTGGAATCCCGGGCCCAGATCAACATGCTGCCCCGCCTGAAACCGGAAACCTATTACGATCTGGTGATTGAGGTGGCCATCGTTCGGCCGGGCCCCATCCAGGGTGACATGGTGCACCCGTACCTGCGCCGAAAGCACGGCCTGGAGCCGGTGGATTACCCGAACGATGCCGTGCGCAAGGTGCTGGAGCGCACCCTCGGTGTGCCCATCTTCCAGGAACAGGTGATCAAACTGGCCATGGTGGCGGCCGGCTTCTCCGCCGGCGAAGCCGACCAGTTGCGCCGGGCCATGGCGGCCTGGAAATCCCACGGCGACCTGACCCCGTTCCGGGAAAAGCTAGTCACCGGTATGCTCGAACGTGGTCACGATGCCGACTTCGCCGAACGGCTGTACCAGCAAATCTGCGGCTTTGGCGGCTATGGCTTCCCCGAATCCCACGCCGCCAGCTTTGCCCTGCTTGTCTACGTCTCCGCCTGGATCAAACGGCACTATCCGGCGGCCTTTTACTGTGCCCTGCTTAACAGCCAGCCCATGGGGTTCTATTCTCCCTCACAACTGGTGCAGGACGCCCGCCGGCACAATGTCACCGTGCTGCCGCCGGATGTAAATGCCAGCCAGTGGGACCACAACCTGCAAGACGAAGACCGCCATCTGCGACTGGGCCTGAGGATTATCCAGGGTCTGTCCGTTAGCGGCGCCGAGCGTATCCACCAGAACCGGCCAGCCGAGGGCTACCGCTCTGCCAGCGAGCTTCGCCGCCTGGCCACCCTGAACCAGCGGGATATGGAACTCCTCGCCGGCGCCAACGCCATGCCGGGCTTCACCGCCAACCGCCACCAGGCGTACTGGCAACTGCTCGACCATGAACAACCTGCGGAGCTGTTCGCTCAGGAGACGGCGGTCGATTATCAACCGGACTACTGTGAGCAATTGCCGGAACCCTCCGAAGGCCAGAACGTGCTGGCCGACTACGCCAGCCAGGGCCTCACCCTGCAGCGTCATCCGCTAGCGTTATTGCGGGAACAGGGCCACCTGAAGTTCTGTCTCAGCGCCGAACAGCTCAAATCCACCAAAGCCGGCATCCCTGTCCAGGTCGCCGGCCTGGTCACCGGCCGCCAACGCCCCGGCTCCGCTTCCGGCGTTACCTTCGTCACCCTGGAAGACGAAACCGGTAATGTGAACGTGGTGGTGTGGCTGGAAACGGCACGGCGACAGCGCAAGCCGTTACTGACTGCCCGATTGCTGCATGTGATGGGAGTGCTGGAGCGACAGGGGGACATTGTGCATGTGATGGCAGGTCGGCTTTCGGACCTCAGCCACCTGATTCAGTCGTTACCCGTGAATTCCAGGAATTTTCATTAGACACAAAAAAACCCCGCACAGAGGCGGGGTTTTTTGTACTGCGGTGAACAAATCAGCCAAGAAGCTTGATCATTACACCCGCAGCAACCGCAGAGCCGATAACGCCAGCCACGTTCGGGCCCATGGCGTGCATCAGCAGGAAGTTCTGCGGGTTGGCTTCCAGGCCCACCTTGTTGGAGACCCGCGCTGCCATCGGCACCGCAGATACACCGGCAGAACCGATCAGCGGGTTGATCTGCTCTTTGCTCAGCTTGTTCATCAGCTTCGCCATCAGAACACCCGAGGCAGTACCCACACCGAAGGCCACGATACCCAGGCCCAAGATACCCAGGGTCTGGGCGTCCAGGAACTTGTCTGCCATCAGTTTGGAACCAACGGACAGGCCAAGGAAAATGGTCACGATGTTAATCAGCGCGTTCTGGGCCGTGTCGCTCAAACGCTCGACCACGCCACATTCACGCATCAGGTTACCGAAGGTGAACATACCCAGCAGCGGCGCTGCATCCGGCAGGAACAGAACGACCGCAATCAGAACCACCAGCGGGAAAATGATCTTTTCCTGCTTGCTGACAGGGCGCAGCTGCGTCATCTTGATCTTGCGCTCTTCAGCGGAGGTCAGTGCTTTCATGATCGGCGGCTGGATCATCGGCACCAGTGCCATGTAAGCGTAGGCAGAGACCGCAATGGCACCCAGCAAGTGCGGGGCCAGAACACTGGAGACATAGATGGAAGTCGGGCCATCTGCACCACCAATGATACCGATAGCGGCGGCTTCCAGAATGTTGAACTCCAGAACACCGGTCCAGTCCAGCAGCGCAGCACCAATGACAGTACCGAAGATACCGAACTGGGCAGCGGCACCCAGCAGCAGGGTCTTGGGGTTAGCCAGCAACGGACCGAAGTCGGTCATCGCGCCCACACCCATGAAGATCAACAGCGGACCAACCGTACTGCCAATGATCACGGAGTAGAAGTTATAGAGCATGCCATTGCCGTAACCGAAATCCTGGGCCAGGGAGTTGGCCATCGCCATTTCGGAGTAGCTGGCCTCTTTTACGGCCACCTTGAAGGCGTCTTTCAACTCTGGCGTCACCGCCTGCCCGACCTGGTAGGCCACATCCAGAGGTGCGGCCAGAGCAGCCAGAATCTGAGTTGACTCTTCCTTCAGGGCAAAATGGATGGCATTTTCCGCCGCAGTCAGGGCAAGGCCTGCCTCCGGAATATTCGCCAGGATGCCGCCGAACCCGATGGGTACCAGAAGCAACGGCTCAAATTTCTTGTTAATCGCAAGATAGAGAAGCAAGAGGCCGATGGCGATCATGATCACCTGGCCGATCTCGATGTTGAACAGGCCACTACCTGTCCAGAGTGTCATTAATTTATCCATGGAATGCTGGCCCTTATGCGATTGTCAGCATTTCGTCATCAGGGGAGACGGCATCACCGACCTTGATGAAGACTTCGCCGATTGTGCCGGCTTTTGGCGCGCGAACCTCGGTTTCCATTTTCATGGCCTCGAGGATAATCATCACATCGCCCTCTTCCACGGTGTCACCCGGAGAAACCAGAACCTTGAAGATGTTGCCGCCCAGCGGTGCAACCACAGGCTCGCCTTCACCCGCTGCAGGTGCCGGAGCCGAGGAAGCAGCCGGTGCGGAAGCGGCACCGCCCTCGCCCTGGATCTGGCTGATCTCGCCACCTTCGGAAACGGCAACCACAAACTTCTTGCCATTCACTTCAACGGTGTAGGTCTCAGGGCCTTCAGATTTCGCGGCCGGAGCAGCGCTTTCAGCGGTCGGAACCGGCTCGAACGCATCCGGGTTGTCACGGTTTTCCAGGAACTTCAGGCCGATCTGCGGGAACAGCGCGTAGGTGAGAACGTCGTCTTCAACGTTGTCAGACAGTTTGATACCCTTCTCGTCGGCCAGCTTCTTGAGTTCGTCAGTCAGCTTGTCCATTTCCGGCTCAAGCAGATCCGCCGGACGACAGGTCACAGGCTCTTTGCCATCCAGAACACGCTCCTGCAGTTCCTTGTTCATCGGCGCCGGTGCAGCACCGTACTCGCCTTTCAGGATCGCAGAGGTTTCTTTGGAGATGGACTTGTAGCGCTCGCCGGTCAGAACGTTCAGTACCGCCTGGGTACCGACGATCTGGGACGTCGGGGTTACCAGCGGGATGAAGCCCAGGTCTTCGCGAACCTTGGGAATCTCGTCCAGAACCTGATCAAACTTGTCGCTGGCGTTCTGCTCACGCAGCTGGTTTTCCATGTTGGTGAGCATGCCACCTGGTACCTGGGCAATCAGGATGCGGGAATCGGTCCCACGCAGGCTGCCTTCGAATTTCGCGTACTTCTTGCGCACCTGGCGGAAGTAGCTGGCGATTTCTTCCAGCAGGTTGAGGTCCAGGCCGGTGTCACGGTCAGTGCCCTCCAGAATCGCAACGACGGCTTCTGTGGGCGAGTGACCGTAGGTCATGCTCATGGAGGAAATGGCCGTATCCACGTTATCGATACCGGCCTCCGCAGCCTTGATGGCGGTAGCGGTCGACATGCCGGTGGTGGCGTGACACTGCATGTGGATCGGAATATCCAGCTCTTTCTTCAGACGGCTGACCAGATCATAGGCCACGTACGGCTTGAGGATACCGGCCATGTCCTTGATCGCAATGGAGTCCGCACCCATGTCGGCAACTTCTTTCGCCAGCTCTACCCACATCTCGATGGTGTGCACCGGGCTGGTGGTGTAGGCAATGGTGCCCTGGGCATGCTTGCCGGTCTTGCGAACGGCCTTAATGGCACGATCCAGGTTACGGGGATCGTTCATCGCATCGAAAATACGGAATACGTCAACGCCATTTTCAGCGGCACGTTCACAGAAACGGTCCACCACATCATCCGCATAATGACGATAGCCCAGCAGGTTCTGACCGCGCAGCAGCATCTGCTGCTGGGTGTTGGGCATGGCTTTTTTCAGCTCGCGGATGCGCTCCCAGGGATCTTCGCCCAGGTAGCGAATGCAGGAATCAAAGGTAGCGCCGCCCCAGGATTCCAGGGACCAGAAACCGACCTTGTCGAGTTTCTCGGCAATTGGCAGCATGTCATCCAGCCGCATACGGGTGGCAAGCAGGGACTGGTGGGCGTCACGCAGGATAACGTCCGTAATCCCCAGCGGTTTCTTTGTGTCAGTCATCGTGTCAGCCTTCTGTTTAAAGGTTCTAGTCTTTTACCGGTTCACTTCTTGTGGCGGGACCGGAATTGTGCAATCGCCTTCTTGATGGCCTCGGCGGTGTCAGGGTCAACCGACGCGGGCGCCTTCGGCTTGGCACGTGGCGTTTTGGCCGGGGTTGCCGGCTCTGGCGGCGCAAACCGTCCTATGAGCTTGGACATGAGGAGTGTCGCGAACACCAGAATAATGAGGAACACGAATACAAACCCCATTCCGGCAATCATCAGATCGACGGCTTGTGACATCAGGTCATTCATATCGAACAGCTACCTGTATTGATTTATATTTCTCCCGATCTGTGCCCGGACTGACCAGTTAGACTAAGGTCTAACACGCTTCCGCGACAATTCGGGGGGCAAAATCCTGCGTAATTTACCGTTTTCAGGGTGCCCGGGCAACCTGAATGCAAAAATCTATACGGGGTTTCCGAGCGTCGCGGCCCGAAAAGACACGCATTTATACAGACGAAGCAATTCTCATTCAGGCATATCGAACGCGTATTTTCCGCCCCTTGACCTTGCCACTTTCGAGCCTGGCCAATGCCTTAGCTGCAAGCGACTTCTCTACCGCGACAAAACACTGATGATCAAACAGATCAATCTTGCCGACAGCTTTGCCAGGCAGGCCTGCTTCGCCCGTCAGGGCACCCAGGACATCGCCGGGACGAACCTTGTCTTTGCGACCACCGGCAATGCACAGGGTCTTCATGGCGGGCACGACCGGTTTCAGCGGCGTCGCCAGGAGTTTCTCTGTGTCTCCCCATGTCACGCTGCGGCCTCTTTCGGACTCGATGCGGGTAATCTTGTGCCCCTGGGCCGGCGTGCAGAAGGTAACAGCATGACCCCGCTCCCCTGCCCGGCCGGTGCGCCCGATCCGATGGGTATGCACTTCGGGATCCCGCGCGGGCTCGGCGTTGATAACCAGGGGCAGAGACTTTATGTCGAGGCCACGGGCAGCCACGTCGGTGGCAACCAGGATGGAGCAGCTCTGATTGCCAAACCGCACGAGCACGCTGTCTCGATCCCGTTGCTCCAGATCGCCATGCAAAGGCAGCGCAGAGAAACCCCGCTCACCAAGTTCCGCCGCCATGTCGTCACACTGCTGTTTGGTGGTGCAGAAAACGATGCAGGACTCGGGCTGACGCTCGGAAAGCAGCGCTACGATGGCATCCGATTTGGAATGTGGCGACACTTCGTAGAACAGCTCTTCAATGTCCGGGTTGTCACCGGCTTCCTCGGCCCGAACGTCTACCGGGCTTTTCTGGTACTGCTTGCTCAATTCACGGATGGGCGCCGGCCAGGTCGCCGAAAACATCATGGTCTGGCGTGATGGCGGAGTCTGGGACAGGATGTCTTCCATCGCTTCCTGAAAACCCATATCCAGCATTCGGTCCGCCTCATCAAGCACCACGGTTTTAAGCCGCGCCAGCGAGAGGGTCTGCTTGCGCAGGTGGTCCTGAATCCTGCCCGGGGTACCCACAACAATATGAGCGCCATGGCTCAGGGACCCGATCTGGGGGCCGATGGCAACACCACCACACAGAGTCAGCACCTTGATATTGTCCCGGGCCCGCGCCAGCTCACGGATAGCTTTGGCGACCTGGTCTGCCAGCTCACGGGTCGGGCACAGCACGAGCGCCTGAACCGCGAACAGTCGGGGATTGAGCCGCTCAACCAGGCTGATGCCAAACGCCGCCGTTTTTCCGCTACCGGTTTTGGCCATGGCAATGATGTCTTTTCCCGCCAGCCCCGGCGCAATGGCCTTCGCCTGAATCTCCGTGGGTTGGGCAAACCCCAGCTGGTTAAGGTTCGAGCACATGGCGGTAGACAGGCCAAAGTCGTTAAAAGAAGACATAGAAGAAAATCCCGGATTCAGCGGAAGCTGGTTATGAAGGCAATAATGAGGGCGTATACTAGGCCGAAATGATACCAGAATATGCAACGAAAGAACGGAGTTACTGATGGCATCCCTGCAGGATCAATTGCTGAAGGCCGGCCTTGCCGACGAGAAAAAAGCCAAGGCCATTCGCAGCGAAAAACGGAAGAAAAGAAAGCAGCAACCCAAGGGTGCTGTGGAAGTTAACGAGGCCGAGACCCGTGCACGTCAGGCCCGTGAGGAAAAAGCAGAGCGGGATCGCCAACTCAACCTGGAGCGTCAGCGCGCTGCCGAAAAGAAAGCCATCCAGGCCCAGATCCGGCAACTGGTAGAAACCAACCGGCTGGACCGGAGCCGCGGCGAAACCTCCTATCAGTTTGTTCATGACAAGAAGATCAAGAAGCTCTTCGTAGACGACACTATGGTCGATCAGCTATCCCGCGGCCGCCTGGCAATTGTTTTCGTGAACGATAACTACGAGATTGTGGCGGAAGGTGTTGCCCGAAAAATCATGGAGCGGGATGAGAGCGCCGTGGTGGTACTTCATGATCGCAAACAGGACGATGCAGGTGAGGATGATCCTTACGCAGGCTACGAAATCCCTGATGATCTGATGTGGTAACGCACTAATCAACCGCAGATCCACCCTTTTGGTCCTACATGCACCCGGGAAATACATAGGTACTACTCATAACCCCAAAACTTCTGACTTGACCTATACTTTAGTTATATCCATAGAACGAAGGGGATTAACTATGAGACTGAAAAAATCATTGAGCTTGATTGCTGGCGCCACGTTACTGGCGTCTTTGGCCAGTATGCCGGTTGCCGCCCAATCGGACGACCAGGTTTTCGGACGGGAACTGATGACCCAGCAAGAGCTGCAACAGCACCGGGAAACCATGCGCAACCTGAACACCGACGCCGAGCGTGCGAAGTACCGCCAGCTCCACCATGAACGGATGATGGAACGAGCCAGAGAGCGTGGCGTTGAGCTCAGGAACGGCATGGGACAGGGTTCCGGAAAAGGCATGGGTAAAGGCCAAGGCATGGGCCAGGGTATGGGGCAGAAAAACGGCCAGGGTATGGGCCAGCAAAATGGACAGGGCGCCGGGGGTGGCGGTAACGGCAAGAACCAGCAGTATAAGATGAAAGGCTCAAACAGCCAGTAGTCGGACATTGCTGTTCAGGGCCACAAAAAAATCGGGGCTGATTGTCAGCCCCGATTTTTATTTGCGCCTTTTACCTCGAGATTATTCAGGCATTGCGTAGACGCTTACGCGCCCACAAGCCGCCCATCGCCATCAGCACCAGGCCCGGCAGAACCGGATCGAACGGAGCACCTGGTTTGCCTGCGGTGCAACCAAAGATGGTACCGCCGCCACTACTGGACGCTGCAGTGGGCTCTTCAGGCTCGGGTTCAACCGGAGTATCTGGAATCATCGGATCATCAACTGCACCATTCAGACCGGTAACCCTGAACGTGAAGCTACAAGTCGTACTCACACCATCACCGGTACAGGTTGGCCAATTGGCAGCCGCGCCCACTGAAATTGTGGGGTTGATATTGACGTTGGCGAGATCTTCAATCGGGCCTTGAACATAACCGGCAACGCGTTCATATGCCGCTTCATCAGCCAGAATCGTCGCGTTTACAGCCTCAACAGTTTCGAACGAACCGTCTGCCAACTCATACAACCCATCCTCACCCTCATCAGACCTCCATGTAGCGTAGAGGGAGCCGTCTGAAGTATTGAGCACTTTCGGAGGTTGATTAGCCCACTCGGCGAAGGCATCAATGGCTACAGCCTCGCCATCGATCAGGACTTTGAAACCCTCGCCCGTATTGTTGTAATCGGCAACATACAGGCCAGCAGCAGAAGACTGATTCAATGAAATTGCATCAGGTACAGTATCTTGGGCATCCCCCTCACCCAAGGTATCCACAATTGGCCCTACATCGTCGGCTACGCTCGGGTCGAAGTTAATGCTGTTGGGATCCCATCGATCAGCGAGAGTATCTACCGTATTGTCGCCATTGGCATCTACCTCAACTGTCGTACTAAAGACTTTTTCATAAGTCTGCCAATCCGGCGCGGAAGCCGTTCCGGCGTTATAAGCCAGAAGGATCGAGTCGTTGGCCGGATTACCATCGTGATCAATAAACCATCCCGTGGGCGTTTCGCTCAGCGTCCGCCAATCACCAAACAAAGAACTGTACTGCGTGGCAATGGTGCCATTGGTTTCAAGCACATCTCCATCATCAGCCGTAGCAAGCGATTCAGTAAATGGAGCAACCTCGGTGCTGAAGAAAGGCAATCCCTCAACTTTACTACCGCCGAAAAGGCCGCCGGGGTACTTACCAACAGGCCCGATACTCAGTTTAGCGCCATCTGCAAAGCCGAAACCCAGACCATCACCAACAGATGAACGCATAAACTCGCTTCCAACCCCAAAACCGAGCTCGAAACGGATCGCATTCAAATCACCGCCAACCGAATTGGAGGCGTCGGTAAGATTGGAAAACTTGCCAATCACCCGATAGAGACTTACCGAATCATCGGCTGACACATCGACAACAATGTCGATGGGACCATTGGTTTCGGTTGTTTTAAGCTTGAAACGCTTTCCGGAATCAGGCGGGGCTGTACAGTTGTCGCCGGGGGCACGATCGGGCTGAGCCATCAGGCAACCGGCAAAATCGTATGTCTGCAGGGCGGTGAACGGCTCGTTATAGACCTTGATCCCCAACCCTACATTGCCAAAATCGTTAACCGGATCGAGCCACCCAAAGCTGGCAGTTCCCTCTGTATCGGTATACACCAAGGTTTTACCTTCAACCGGTGGAACCGCAAGGTTTTCTTCGTTCACTCCCTCCATCGTTGCCGCAACAGCCACACACGGCAGGCCAATCATGGAACAAAACACGGCGCTAGCAAGTCGATGTCTCGCAAAATCATTTTTTTAGTAGTCATAATGCTTTCCCTAATGCAGTTCAGAAAATCCAAAACATAGAGCAGTTCAAGATTACCGTTCATTCACAATCGTAAAGCACAAAAACCGATAAGCAAATGCTTTTTAGTTACAACTAGTAGAACAATCTAGCACGAACAGTTCTCATGCTTTTGCCAGAAGCGCAAAGCTGCAACATCGCGATCGGCCGTATACCCAGCCATGAGGCGCCCACGAACAGGAATCTCAAGACAATTACCTGTGAAAGAAAACTCCATTACACCGCTCGCAGTTGCAGCCAGTCGTTCCTGTCTAGCCACCGAATCGATAGGTGTGACTTTTTGTCGCACCCTCAAAGCCGAGCAGACCTGAATACCAATCAGGCAGTGTTCACCTTCGAGTCCTTGTAGGCTCACTGCTTAATGATTTTATATTTCGGAGAATTGCTGCATTTCCGTATCAAATAAACTCGTCCAGAAACTATCTGTTACGGTATGCCTCTGGATTCTTTTGATAAAAGCGGCCTTAATAGCTGCAAATAAAAGATTCCAAATTTCCTCGGTGTATCAATTTCGTTTGCTGCCTCGCGCTAAAAATGAGGCAAAACCACGCTTTGATGCTGCCCTCAAGCAAGTAAGGAAAACCATGACAGTCTCGAGCTTCCTCACCAACATGACCATCCGGACCAGATTGGCTGGCGGCTTTGCGGTTCTCCTGCTGCTGACCATCGTAGTGGGATTGGTAGGTGATCGGGCCCTGGAGAGCTATGGCCAACGTTCGAACATTGTTGCCATGCTCGGGCAGGTAAACACCAACCTGACCGAAGCCCGGGTTGAGGAGAAGAACTTTCTGCTGACCGGTGAGGCGCAGGCTGTTGCCCGGACTCAGGCCCAGGGCGACCGGGTTCTGGAGCTGACCAATGAGATCAAGCCGCTGCTCGCAGTCGCCAAGGATATTGAAACCTTGGGCCAGATCCAGGCAGACGTAAAACAATACCAGCGGCTCATGGGCGAGGTTGAAACCAACATTGGTGAACGGGAGGCAGCGCTCGAGCGCCTTGAAACCAGTGCCCGCATCTTCGGATCTTCTTTGAAGGCCCACAGCTCTCTGTTCTTCGCTTCAGCCATTTTCGAGGATATGCGTCGCTCTGAACGCAAGTTCCTGATCGAACATGATGACGCCAGCGTCAAGGCTTATCTCGATGATGCGAAAAGAGTCCAGGGCCCGCTGAAATCAGCGGCGATCACGACCGAGGAAAAAGACCAGATCAATGCTGCGCTGAAGACCTATGTCAATGAATTTCAAACGGTCGTGGATCTCACCAACTCCGGAAAACAGCTGTCGGATGATATGGTCAGCACAGCTCGCAGTGCCATCGAATCGGCAAATAACCTTCGGGCACTTCAGACTGAGAAAATGGAGGCTGATCGTGAGCAGGCTTCCTGGTTGATCTTCGGCGCGACCGGTATCGCCCTTATTCTTGGCATCCTGATGGCCCTACTCATTACCCGCGCCATCGTCTCCCCTGTTAACCAGGCAGTGAGCATCGCCTCCGAGGTGGCTTCTGGCAACCTGACCGTGGATATCAAGGCCAGCGGTACCAACGAGATCGGACGACTGATGGCTGCCCTGGCTACCATGGTGACCAGCCTCCGGGAATTGGTAAGAAGTATTGAGTCGGGGGCCTCCAATATTGCAGCCTCGGCAGAAGAACTCTCAACTGTTACCAGCCAGACCAGCGATGGCATCAATCGTCAGAAGCAGGAAACCGATCAGGTTGCTACCGCCATGAACGAAATGACCGCAACCGTTGGTGAGATCGCCCGCAGCGCCGAACAGGCCTTTTCCGTGGCCGCCGATGCGGCCAGCCAGGCCAGCGACGGTGAGCGGGAAGTCCGCGCGACCGTAGATCAGGTCAACAATCTGGCACGGGAAGTCAGCCAGAGCATGGAGACCATCCAGGGACTCCAGAAAGAAACCGCGAACATCGGCACCGTTCTGGATGTGATCAAATCCGTCGCCGAGCAGACCAACCTGCTGGCGCTGAACGCCGCTATCGAGGCAGCGCGGGCTGGTGAGCAGGGTCGCGGCTTTGCCGTGGTGGCCGACGAGGTGCGCTCTCTCGCACAGCGGACACAATCATCGGCCCAGGAAATCGAGACTCTGGTAACGTCACTTCAGAACAGCGCCGGTGACTCGGTGTCCGCGATGGAGTCCAGCACCACCATGGCCTCGAACACCCTTGAACGTGCCACGGCAACCGGAACGACCATTGAGCGCATTGCCCGTGCTGTAGAGGAGATCAAACAGTACAACAGTCAGATTGCCACAGCTTCCGAACAACAGACTTCGGTGGCCGAGGAAATCAACCAGAACATTACCAGCATTCGGGATGTTACGGATCAGTCCGCCGCCTCATCGAACCAGACCGCCAGCTCGAGCAGCGAACTGGCAAGGCTGGGCAGCGACCTGCAGAACCTTGTTTCACGTTTCAGGCTGTAATTGAACAGCCTGCTGCCTAATCATCCCGATTCCAGTACACCCGAACGAGGTTCGATTCCTTGGTGTACTGGATGTCCAGATTACCGTCGTACGCTCGCTCAATAGCCTCCCCGGTGCCCCGGGGTAGATGCAGATCGGTGAATTTCACCACCAGCTCTCCCTCTGGACCGTCTTCCACACTCATAAGACGTTTCATCGGGTGCTCGAGCTTTTCTTCCTCGACCTTGTTGTGGATGAGTTTCAGGATTGCATCTCGATGCTTACCCAGAAAGCCCCCGGAGAGAGTCAGTATTCCAGCTGGCATATTATCCCGGATTCGCTCACAAGCCGGACACATAAGCTCGTTAAGCTCGCCTGCGGGTGGCGTTGCCCACTGCCAGCGCCCTTTATGGAAAGCTGCACCGCACTCGGAGCATATCGCTGGCTCCTTGGGCTTGGATCTGGCTACGTATGGATCGTGAATCTCTTCTTTGAGAAGCCGGTCATCCCGTCCGTGGCCAGCTGCAACACTGTCTTTGCCGCTCATGCCCTCACTCCTTTCCCTGATGACGGAATCTGGTCGTTCATTGCAGCCCGTGACGGTCAAAAATTTCCCTGACCTCACGTTCGGTCTCTGCAGGCACGATGACCTTGACCAGCTTGGCGTCTTCGTCGATGTAGATGTTATCCCGGGGAATGCCGGTCGCAATCAAGTCATCCCAGGTATTCTTGGCCTGGTCGCGATCCCGATAGGCGCCGTTTACTGTTTTGCTCATGAGTGAAACCTCCTGTTTGATTTCGATTTCCTTACATCTGAAAGAATAGGCAGGGAGGGTGGAGCTGTGCAAATATTGATCAACCGGAAATTGACGGAGAGCAAGACTGGAAGGCTAAAGCAAAACGCCCCAGCCTGTGGGGTGCACAAACTGAGGCGCTTTGGACTTTATTTGGCACGGCTGGGAGGATTATTCGGGCCTTTGGCCCTCACCCCTTCGGGGTCGCCGTCGCATTGCTCCGGCGTTCCTCAACCCACTGCGTGGGTTTCGGTCGAACCTCTTATCGGTTCAAATCCTCCCAGCTATACAAAGCAAAACGCCTCAGCCTGTGAGGTTCACAAACTGAGGCGTCTTGATCTTAATATGGCGCGGCTGGGAGGATTCGAACCTCCGACCGCCTGGTTCGTAGCCAGGTACTCTATCCAGCTGAGCTACAGCCGCTTAAAACTTGTGGCAGGTTGATCGATGGCGCGGCTGGGAGGATTCGAACCTCCGACCGCCTGGTTCGTAGCCAGGTACTCTATCCAGCTGAGCTACAGCCGCACATTGATCACTTGCTGTGGTTGAGTGCTACTTCAACCTGTCTCTCTTTCCTCAAAAAGGAAATGGCGGAGAGGGAGGGATTCGAACCCTCGGTACGATTGCTCGTACGGTTCCTTAGCAGGGAACTGGTTTCAGCCACTCACCCACCTCTCCTTGAGAACGGGGCGTATACTACCATAATTTTTCTGTTTTCATAGGGTTGACACGAGATTTTTCGGGCCCGTTTCCCCACACCATCAAAAAAGCCGTTCAGGTTTCCCTTGAACGGCTTTCTGACTCTCAGCTGTTGCCGGGCTCGGGCTCTTCAGAGCCTTTTTCCGACTGAATCCGCTGGTAGATTTCTTCACGGTGTACCGCGACTTCTTTCGGGGCATTGACGCCAATGCGCACCTGATTGCCTTTCACTCCCAGGACGGTGACGGTGATATCGTCGCCGACCATCAGAGTTTCGCCCACGCGGCGAGTCAAAATCAACATATCCCTTACTCCCTATCCAGAGCTACCTGTTCCGATAAATGGTTTTTTGATCTATTTATTGCTTTTATAGTGGGATCACTTACTGATCTGTAGACGCACATTCCCTTATACGGTGCACGTTTGTCATAGGCTCAGTATATGACGCCCTTTTTTCGGAGGCCCCGCAGACCGACCTTTTATCTGCGGTTTTCAGGCCTCTTCCGATACCGCGGGCTTGTCCAGTTCAAATGCACTGTGAAGTGCGCGAACCGCAAGCTCAAGGTATTTCTCGTCGATCACCACGGAAATCTTGATTTCTGATGTGGAGATCATCTGGATATTGATTCCCTCGTTGGACAGCGCCTCGAACATCTGAGTGGCCACACCAGCGTGAGAACGCATACCGACACCCACGATACTGACTTTGGCAATCTTGCTGTCACCGGCCACTTCACGAGCACCCAGTTCGTCTGCAACACGCTGAAGCACTTCTTTCGCACGCTTGAAATCATTGCGATGGACGGTGAACGTGAAGGCTGTGCGGTTATCCTCACCCACGTTCTGCACGATCATATCCACTTCGATATTGGCGTCACTCACCGGCTTCAGAATACGCAGCGCGCTGCCCGGGGTATCCGGTACGCCGGCAATGGTCAGTTTGGCTTCATCACGGTTAAAAGCGATGCCGGAAACAACCGGTTGTTCCATGGCGTTTTCATCCTCAAGAGTAATCAGGGTGCCCTCGCCTTCCTGGAAGCTGGAAAGAACCCTTAATGGAACGTTGTATTTACCTGCAAATTCTACAGAGCGGATCTGGAGCACTTTCGAACCCAGACTCGCCATTTCAAGCATTTCCTCGAACGTAATCCGTTCAAGCCTGCGCGCAGTGTCGACAACCCTTGGGTCGGTTGTGTAGACACCGTCAACGTCAGTGTAGATCTGGCATTCGTCTGCCCTGAGCGCTGCCGCCAGAGCCACCGCTGTGGTATCGGAGCCGCCACGCCCGAGCGTAGTGATGTTTCCACTCTCGTCTATGCCCTGGAATCCGGCAACCACAACCACTCGACCAGCATCCAGATCTTCGCGCATGCGCTGCTCATCGATCTGTTTGATCCGCGCCTTGGTATGGCTGCTGTCGGTCAGGATGCGCACCTGAGAACCGGTGTAGGACCGTGCTTCACAGCCGAGCTTCTGCAGCGCCATGGACAGGAGCGCAATGGTTACCTGCTCACCGGTGGATACCAGCACATCCATCTCACGCGGTGTCGGCTCCTCCATGATGTTGTTGGCCAGGGCGATCAGCCGGTTGGTTTCACCGCTCATGGCGGAAACCACGACAACAACATCATGACCTTCCTTCCGAAAACGGCTCACCTTCTCGGCTACCGCTTCAATACGCTCGGTTGTTCCAACCGATGTGCCACCAAATTTCTGAACCAACAGAGCCATTATTTTCCCAATATCCGAAACGGGGACTCACAGCGGAGTGACACTCCGCCACTTAGAAGAAACGGGCGGGATTATAAACCCCAGCCCGCCGACAAAAACAGTTGCTTAAGCGATATTTTTCTCGACCCAGCCGGCAACACCCGCCAGGGCATCCTCCAGCTTGGATGGATCGTTGCCACCACCCTGAGCCATGTCGGGTCGCCCCCCGCCCTTGCCATCGACCTGCGCGGCCAGATGCTTCATGAGGTCCCCGGCCTTGATCCGGCCCGTGGCCGATTTTGTAACACCGGCAACCAGGGTCACCTTGCCATCTTCCACGCTGGCAAGAACCACAACGCCCTCGCCCAGCTTGTTCTTCAGCTGATCGGCCGTCTCCATCAGGGCCTTGCGGTCAGCACCTTCCAACTCGGAAGCCACCACCTTGAGCCCGCCGACGTCGACAGCGGTGCTGGCCAGATCGGTACCGGCCGAGGAAGCAAGTTTTGCCTTCAGCGCGTCCACTTCCTTCTCAAGCTGACGGTTCCGGTCAATCGTCTGCTGGACCTTTTCAATGACCGACTCGCGGGAGCCTTTCACCAGACGGGCCGCCTCGCGAAGGGTACGCTCGGTGCCGTCGATCCAGTCCAGCGCGCCCATGCCGGTAACGGCTTCGATACGACGGACGCCGGATGAGATGCCACTTTCGGAGGTAATACGGAAAAGACCAATGTCACCGGTACGGGAAACGTGCGTACCACCACACAGTTCAACGGAGTAATTGTCGGTACCCATGCTGAGTACCCGAACCACATCCCCGTACTTTTCCCCGAACAGCGCCATGGCACCCTTTTCCTGGGCCTTTTCCATGTCGGTAATTTCGGTCTGGACCGGGCTGTTTTCCAGGATCTGCTCGTTCACCTGGCGCTCAATCTCGCGAAGCTGCTCCGGAGTAACGGCCTCGAAATGGGAGAAATCGAAACGCAGTTTATCCGGGTCCACCAGTGAACCTTTCTGGCTAACGTGCTCACCCAGTACCTTGCGCAGGGCCGCGTGCAGTAGGTGCGTAGCGGAGTGGTTACGCTTGGTTCGCTCGCGACGGGCGTGATCAATCCGCGCATCGACTTCCAGCCCCGGAAACAGCTCGCCCTCGATCAGGGTGCCAAGGTGCAGGTGGTTATCCCCCTCCTTGCGGGTATCCGTTACCTTGAACCGGCCGCCGCTCCAGGTCAGCAGACCAGTATCGCCGACCTGGCCACCAGACTCGGCATAGAACGGCGTACGTTCGAGCACCACAACGGCCTCATCACCGGCTTCGGCGGTCTTTTCCTCGCCGTTCACGATGACTGCACGGATTTTCTCGTGGCCGTCAATGTGCTCGTAACCGGTGAACTCGGTCTTGCCCTCGAGCTGTAGGCCCGCGGCGTTGTAGTCGATGCCGAATTTGCTGGCTGCCCGGGCGCGCTCGCGCTGACCTTCCATCGCCTTCTCATAACCTTCGTAATCCAGCGTCAGGCCTCGTTCGCGAGCGATGTCGTTGGTCAGGTCGACCGGGAAACCATAGGTGTCATAAAGCGTGAAGATTGTCTCGCCCGGAATCTCGGCACCCTTGAGTTCGGCAATGTCCTGCTCAAGCAGACGCAAACCCTTGTCCAGCGTCTTGGCAAACTGCTCCTCTTCCTGCAGCAGAACCTTTTCAATCTGTTTGCGGCTGCTGACCAGCTGCGGGAAGGCCTCGCCCATCAGCTCGCACAGTGCACCGGTGAGTTTGTAGAAAAACGGCCCGGTTGCACCCAGCTTGTTGCCATGGCGTGCCGCGCGGCGAATGATACGGCGCAGCACAAAACCGCGCCCCTCGTTTGAGGGCATGACGCCGTCCGCGATCAGGAAGGCGCAGGAACGGATGTGGTCCGCGACCACACGCAAAGATGCTTCCGTGGTTGCGGCACCGCCCAGAATCTGTGAGGCGGCTGCCAGCAAATCCTGGAACAGATCAATTTCATAGTTGCTGTGAACACCCTGCAGAACCGCCGTGATGCGCTCCAGACCCATGCCAGTGTCAACAGACGGCTTGGGCAGCTTCAACATCTCACCGTCAGCGGTGCGGTTGTACTGCATGAACACCACGTTCCAGATTTCGATGTAGCGGTCACCGTCCTCTTCCGGTGATCCGGGGGGACCACCAGCAACATCCGGGCCGTGATCGTAGAAGATTTCGGTGCAGGGACCGCAGGGACCGGTGTCCCCCATCTGCCAGAAGTTGTCTGAGGCGTAACGGCCGCCTTTGTTATCGCCGATACGGACGATACGGTCTGCCGGCACGCCGATTTCCTTGTTCCAGATGTCGAAGGCTTCGTCATCTTCCGCGTAAACGGTAACCCAGAGTTTCTCCTGAGGCAGGTTCAGCCAGTTCTCGCCGGTCAGGAATGTCCAGGCGTAGTTGATGGCTTCCCGCTTGAAGTAATCACCGAAGCTGAAGTTGCCCAGCATCTCGAAGAAGGTGTGGTGACGGGCGGTGTAACCGACGTTTTCGAGGTCGTTGTGCTTGCCGCCAGCGCGGACACATTTCTGGGACGAGGTTGCCCGGGTGTAGTCGCGCTCTTCACGACCCAGGAACAGGTCCTTGAACTGGTTCATTCCCGCATTCGTAAACAACAATGTGGGGTCGTCCGCAGGTACCAGCGAACTACTTGGAACAATGGTGTGACCTTGCTGCTTGAAATAATCGAGGAATGCCTGTCGCAACTCTGCGGTTTTCATAGCCCTTTGATACCTTTCCAGAAACCCGGCGGAAATGCCGCCCGGTCCGCGATTGAATACGGATACTTACATGCTTGTGCAAATCCGCTACTCTAGCACACGCCGAGAACAGGAAAAACGTGAAACATCACAGGAGATTCCATGCCCCGACGCTTCCATGACGCCGAGGAACTATTCCCACCAGCCACCGCCCTCAAACGTGCCCTTGCCATTATTTACGACGGTTTGATCAGCATTGCCGTGCTGCTTGTCGCTACCTGGGGATACACCATGGTGGCTGGCTGGATCACCGGCTGGGACAGGTACGAACAGATGGCCGAGGCAGGCCAGCTTTCCGGGGACCCGGGGCTGACGTTCACGTTGTTCCTGATCCTTTACCTGTTCTTTGCCTATTTCTGGACGCGCATTGGCCAGACCCTGGGGATGCAGGTCTGGCGGATTCGAATTGAAAACATTGATGGTACTTCGGTGAGCTGGAGCAAGGCGCTCAGGCGTTACGTGACGGCGGCGGCTGTGATCTTCCTGACACTTCTGGGCAGCTACTACCTCGGAGCTGCCACCCTGTTTCTGGGCATCCCGGCTATTGTTGCGCTGTTCTATCCGATCAATGGTCTGTCCATTACCGACCGCCTCTCTGACAGCGTGGTTGTATCCATACCCAAAGAAGCGACCAAAAAGTAATGGTTTAGCCGGTGGGATAGCAGGGCTGGTCAACCAGCCCGCCGCATCAGGATGCCACCAGCCACGGCGCTTACCGCGATGGGCACCAGCACCGCAAGCATTGGGTTGAACCCGTATACAAGGCTCATTGGCCCAAGAAAATCCTGCATATATTTGAACAGAAGCCCCACCAACAGCCCGGTAAACACCCGGAATCCCATGGTTACCGAGCGCAACGGCCCAAAGATGAAGGATATTGCCACCAGCACCATGACCGCCGTTCCCAGAGGCATGAGCGCCTTCTTCCAGAACGCCAGCCAATAGCGGGAGGCGTTGAGGCTTTGCTCGCCAAGATAGGTGGCGTATGTGTAGAGTCCGGTCATCGAAAGATTCTCAGGCTTCACGATCAACACGCTGAGAACGCCGGGCGAGAGGCCGGTTTCCCAGCGCAGGGTCCGGTCGTCAACGCGTACTGTCCGATCATCCTCGAAGCTCGTGGTGCGAACATTCTCCAGCAACCAGTGGTCGCCCTGATAAATCGCTCGCTCCGCAAAACTTGCGGCCAGCAGCTGCCGATCATCATCAAACTGGAAACGCGACACTCCATGCAGGACGCCATTCGGTTGCACGGCATTCAGATGGATGTATGAATCCCCTTCCTTGTGCCAGACCCCCGAAGCCGACGCCACGTTGCTACCGGCGCCCAATGCCACCGCCTTGTAACTCTGGGCCACGCGCTCGGCAGGCGGAGCCAGATATTCGCCTATCAATACACCCATAACCACGATAACCAGCGCCGGCTTCATTGCGGACCAGACAATACGCTTGAGCGATACGCCGGCAGCCCGTACAACCGTCAACTCCGAGGAACTGGCCATAGAACCCAGGCCCACCAGGCAGCCCATGAAGGCACCCAGCGGCAGATAATCGTAGATTCGTCTTGGCAGGGTCAGAAAGACATACCAGAGTGCGTCCAGGATCTGGTAGTTGTTGCGGATGTCATCCAGTTCGGCGATGAACGCAAAAATGAGATCAAGGGACAACACCACCATCATCACGAGGAACATCGCACCGCCAACCGTGCGCATTACATACCCGTCAATCTTGCGCACGAGCACCCCCATCCCGAATCAGGCGCCGGCGGTACAACCACGCTGGGCCGAACTGAAGCCATAGCCCGAAGCCGAGGAACAACGCGTGGACCCAGAGCATGCCCAGCCATTCCGGGACCTTGCCGGCCGCCAGCCAGTCCCGGGCGACAATGAGCAGCCCGAGATAAGTAATGTAGACAAGCATTGCCGGTAACAGATGAAAGAACCGGCCCTGGCGTGGATTCACGCGGCTCAGCCTCACTGCCAGCAACGTCACAATTGGCACGATGAGCGGCAGCGAAAAACGCCAGTGCAGCAACGCACGATCTTCCAGGCGGTCTGACTGCATCAGGCTCCAGGTACTGGCGCCCTCTTCCCGCTGCTTGGTGCCAGCCTCGCCGCCCTCAATCTTCAGACCGTAGGCTTCGAAATCGATCACATTGTAATTCAGCTGGCCCGCGGCGCCCTCAAAGCGACCGCCGTTTTCCAGAATGAGAAAACGGCTGCCGGTTTCCGGATCGATCAGCTGGGAGCCGGAATCTGCGGTTATGATCGTCAGGCCACGCCCGTCCGGCGCGTACTCGGCGATAAAAACGCCCTGCAACTGGCGCTTGTCTTCACTCAAAGCCTCGGTATAGGTCACCCGTCCGCCAGAGGAAAAATCCTGGAAGCGCCCGGGCGCAAGCATTTCAAACTCGGTTGCCTTTCGTTGTTCGTTCAGAATTTCCTGAACCTGATTCATTCCCCAGGGCGACACGTAAAGACTCATGGCGCCAACAATAATCATCACCGGAAGACTGCCCAGAAGAGTTTTAGCCAACAAGGCCTTGTCGCTGACACCGCAGGCAAACAACACAGTCATCTCGCTTTCGAGGTACATGCGACCGTAGGCGAGCAGAATGCCAATAAAAAGACCCAGGGGCAGAATCAGCTCAAGAAAACCCGGAAACCGAAAGGCCATGATCTCCAGCAGCACACCGGCCGAAATGCTGCCCTGGGCCGCACTGTCGAGATATTTCAGGAAACGGCCACTCATGAACACCAGCAGCAGGATGCCCGAAACGGCAACCATGCTGATCATGATCTGGCGTATGAGGTAACGGAAAATGATGCTCAAATCGGTCTCTCTGGCGGTATCCGCTGAAACGTGGAGGTCGCTGGGAACTGCGCGTATTCTATGTAACCTTGGTGCCGAATGACAGAGTAGCGGTATTACACCGGCATAAAGGCACAGACAGGCACGGAAGCGGCGCCAATCGCTTGATAATTTCCCCGCAAGCCCCAATGCTAGACTAGATCACAATCAAGAACGATTCCCGCCGCCGGCGGGAGCCTCGTGAACAATCAACAGGAGTTGCCATGAATTTCAGCCTGAGCAGTAAAGCCATCGCCAGCACCAAAGCAGACTGTCTCGTAGTTGGCTTGCCTGAGAAAGGCACCTGGCCCGATTCGACGAATCAGGCCGATGAGGCTCTGGGCGGGATGATCAAGACACTCCAGAAGGCCGGTGACCTGTCCGGCAAGAATGCCACGACGCTGACCATTCCTCTGGCTGATCAGCCCTGGACTCGCCTGCTTGTGGTTGGCACTGGCAAGGATGAAGATCGCAACCCTGCCAACTACCGTAAAGCGTTGGTCGCGATGATGACCGCGCTCAAGGACGGTCCGTCCAAAAGCGTCGCGATCGCCCTCGCAGATACCCCTGTAACCGGCGAAGAAGCAGTGAGTTCTGAAGCAGCCCGTGTCAGTCTGATTGGCCGGACCCTTGAAGATCAGCTTTACACCTTCAGCGACTTCAAGAGCGAAAAACCCGCCGCCCGGAAGCTCAACAAAGCTATTGTGCATGCCTCCAGTGCCGGCAAGGCCCTCAAGGATGCCTTCAACCTCGGTCTGGCCACCGGCCGTGGTATGAATCTCACCCGGGATCTGGGCAACACGCCGCCCAACATCTGCCACCCGGAATGGCTGGCTCAGCAAGCCAAGAAGCTGGCCAAGGATTACGACTGCATCAAGACCGAAGTGCTTGACGAAAAGCAGATGGAAAAGATGGGCATGAACACCATCCTGGCCGTGGGCAAAGGCAGCACCCAACCGCCGCGACTGATCGTGATGGAATACCGTGGTGGCAAGGCCAAGGACAAGCCCCACGTACTTGTGGGCAAAGGTATCACCTTCGACACCGGCGGTATCAGCCTCAAGCCCGGCGAGGGCATGGATGAAATGAAGTACGACATGGGCGGCTCCGCCAGTGTCTTCGGCGCCATGAAAGTGCTCGCCGAAACCCAACCCAAGATCAACGTGGTGGCTGTGATTGCCGCAGCAGAGAACATGCCGGATGGCGGCGCTTCCCGCCCTGGCGACATCGTGACCACGCTCTCCGGCATGACTGTTGAAATCCTCAACACCGACGCCGAGGGGCGCCTGGTATTGTGCGATGCCCTCACCTACGTGAAGAAGTTTGACCCGGCCGCCGTCATCGATCTGGCGACCCTGACCGGCGCCTGCATCATTGCACTTGGCAATCACGCCACCGGCCTGCTGGCCAACAACGATGAACTGGCCAACGAGCTTCTTGCTGCCGGCGAGCGTGCCGGTGACCGGGCATGGCGCCTGCCGCTCTGGGACGAATACCAGAGCCAGCTCGACAGCAACTTTGCCGACATGGCCAACATCGGTGGCCGCCCTGCAGGGACCATAACAGCGGCCTGTTTCCTTTCCCGCTTTGCCAAGGACTATCGCTGGGCGCACCTGGACATCGCCGGCACCGCCTGGCACTCCGGCAAAGCCAAGGGCTCATCCGGTCGCCCGGTGCCCATGCTGGTCGACTACCTGATGTCCCATGCAGGAAAGTAAGCCCTCCAGCTCTTCGGAGACCGGCAGCCCGGCTGCCGGCCACTCCGGACAGGAAGACCGGAACCAGCGCTACTGGTTTCACATCCTTGCCCAGAACACGCCCGCCGCACGCAATCTCCACGCTGCAAAACTCGTGGACAAAGCCTGGCAGCAGGGCGACCGCGTGTGCGTCGTGTGCGATACCATGCAACACGCAGATGAGCTGGACGACCTGCTCTGGAACTTCAGCCCGGACGCATTCATCCCCCATAGCGTTGTTCCGGACTCCGCCACAACCTGCTCCGACCCCGTTGGCATTCTGCTTTGCCCGCCGGCGCCAGAGGATTGGGATACCGTGATCATTCTCTCCGCAACCTTGCCGGCGGATGCCGACCGGTTCAAGCGACTGGCCCTGGTTGCCCATAACGACCCGAATGTTCTTAATCAGGCGCGGTCACACTTCAAGCAATTGCGGGCACTGGGGATTGAACCCCGGGTGCATGATCAGAGGAAGCGTTAGGTTCGCCGCAAACAGGGCGACCATGTATAATCGTGCGTCTCAATTTTCCCTTGTGAATCAACCAACGGTCACTGCAGAACCCCATGGAAAAAACCTACCAGCCAGAAAACATCGAGCGCCAGTGGTACGAAAACTGGGAATCCAAAGGGTACTTCCGCCCCAGCGGTGAAGGCCAGTCCTACAGCATCGCGATCCCGCCGCCCAACGTAACCGGCAGCCTGCACATGGGCCACGCGTTCCAGCACACCATCATGGACACCCTCACCCGCTTCAAGCGCATGCAGGGCCGTAACGCACTGTGGACGGTTGGTACCGACCACGCCGGCATTGCCACCCAGATGGTGGTTGAGCGCAAACTCGCTGCGGAAGAGGACAAGACCCGCCACGATCTGGGCCGGGAAGAATTCATCAAGCGCATCTGGGACTGGAAAGAGCACTCCGGGGGCACCA
Source organism: Marinobacter flavimaris (assembly GCF_045057155.1). Lineage (NCBI taxonomy): Bacteria > Pseudomonadati > Pseudomonadota > Gammaproteobacteria > Pseudomonadales > Marinobacteraceae > Marinobacter > Marinobacter flavimaris. The sequence continues at coordinate 835,688 of NZ_CP171359.1, read as the reverse complement.
TCACCCGCCAGATCCGCCGCCTTGGCAATTCCGTGGACTGGGACAACGAACGCTTCACCATGGACGACGGCTTCTACAAAGCCGTTCAGGAAGTGTTTATCCGCCTGTACGACGAGGGACTTGTCTATCGCGGCAAGCGGTTGGTGAACTGGGACCCGAAACTGCACACCGCCATCTCCGATCTGGAAGTTGAAAACAAGGAAGAAAAAGGCTTTTTCTGGCACCTGCGTTACCCGCTGGCTGACGGCACGCAAACCCAGGATGGCAAGGATTACCTGATCGTTGCCACTACCCGGCCGGAAACCATGCTCGGTGACACGGCCGTGGCCGTGCATCCGGAAGACGAGCGTTATCAGCACCTGATTGGCAAGCACGTGATGCTGCCGCTGGTGAACCGCCGTATCCCCATCGTTGCCGACCATCACGCCGATCCGGAGAAAGGCTCCGGTTGCGTGAAGATCACGCCGGCCCACGACTTCAACGACTATGCCGTGGGCAAGCGCAACAATCTGCCGATGATTAACGTCATGACCCAGGACGCCAACATCCGGGACGTGGCCGAGGTGTTCAATGCCGACGGCACCGAAAACACCGAACTCGACGGCACCATGCCGGGCGCCTACGCTGGCCTGACCCGCGAAGCGGCGCGCAAGCAAATCGTTGCCGATATGGAAGCCGAGGGGCTGGTCGAGAACATCGAGGATCACGCACTCAGCGTTCCACGCGGTGACCGGTCGGGCCTGATTATCGAGCCCATGCTCACCGACCAGTGGTTTGCCGATGCCAAGACCCTGGCCAAGCCGGCCATTGAAGCGGTGGAAGACGGTCGTATCCAGTTCGTACCCAAGCAGTACGAGAACATGTACTTCGCCTGGATGCGCGATATCCAGGATTGGTGTATCTCGCGCCAGCTCTGGTGGGGCCACCGCATTCCGGCCTGGTACGACGCCGACGGCAATATCTACGTGGGCCGCAGCGAAGATGAAGTGCGCCAGAAGCACAACCTGGACGCCAATGTCGCCCTCGAGCAGGATGAAGACGTTCTTGATACGTGGTTCAGCTCTGCCCTGTGGACGTTCGGCACCCTGGGTTGGCCAGAGATCACCGAGCGCCTGAAAACCTTCCATCCGACCGACGTGCTGGTCACCGGCTTCGACATCATCTTCTTCTGGGTAGCCCGGATGATCATGATGACCATGCACTTTATGAAGAACGAAGACGGCAGCCCCCAGGTGCCCTTCCATACCGTCTATGTCACCGGCCTTATCCGTGATGAGCACGGCGACAAGATGTCCAAGTCCAAGGGTAACGTGATCGACCCGCTGGACATGATCGACGGCATCAGCCTGGATGACCTGCTGGAGAAACGAACCGGCAACCTGATGCAGCCCAAGCTGGCCGAGAAAATCGGCAAGCGCACCAAGAAGGAATTCCCGGAGGGCATCACCGCCCACGGCACCGATGCCCTGCGCTTCACCCTTGCCGCCATGGCAACGACCGGCCGCGACATCAACTGGGATATGAAGCGCCTGGAAGGCTACCGCAACTTCTGTAACAAGCTCTGGAACGCAGCCCGCTACGTGTTGATGAACACCGAAGGCGAAGACTGTGGCGTGAATGACGAGCCCGTGGAACTGTCTCTGGCAGACCGCTGGATCATCAGCGAGCTGCAGAGCTGCGAGCAGGACGTGATCCGTCACCTGGACCAGTACCGCTTCGATCTGGCGGCCTACGCGCTCTATGAGTTCATCTGGAACGAATACTGCGACTGGTATCTGGAGCTGTCCAAGCCTGTGCTCAGTGATGAAGACGCCAGTGCCGAAGCCAAACGTGGCACCCGTCGCACCCTGGTGCGCGTACTGGAATCCGTTCTGCGCCTGGCGCACCCGATGATGCCGTTTATCACCGAGGAAATCTGGCAGCGGATCGCGCCCCTGGCCGGCAAGACTGGCGACAGCATCATGCTGCAGGCCTACCCGCAACCGGATGCCACCAAGCAGGATTCAGCGGTTACCGCTGATATTGAATGGCTCAAGGGGGTGATCGTTGCCGTGCGGAACATCCGGGGCGAAATGAACATCTCGCCGGCGAAGAAGATCCCGGTATTGCTGCGTGGCAAAGACGCCGAGGATCAGCGCCGCATGAATGACAATCGCCAGTTCCTGAGCTCCCTGGCCAAGCTGGAGAGCCTGGACTGGTTTGAGGGTGACAAAGCCCCCATGTCTGCCACCCAACTGGTGGGAGACATGGAAGTACTGGTTCCCATGGCCGGCCTGATTGACAAGGAAGCCGAACTCAAGCGTCTGGACAAGGAGCTGGAACGCCTGCAGAAAGAGATCGGTCGCCTGGAGGGTAAACTGGGTAACGAGAAGTTCACGGCCAAGGCTCCGGCCGAGGTGGTCGAGAAGGAACAGGAAAAACTCCGGGACGCCCAAAGCAGCCAGGCCCGCCTGAGCCAGCAAAGGGCCGATATCGAGGCCATGTAACCGGCATGATCGGTATTCTCGGTGCAGGCTCTCTGGGAAGGCTCTGGGGCGCAATGCTACCCAACGGTTGCGTTGCCTTCGTCGCCAAACCGGGCGAGCCCACCGACTCAAGCGTCGATTACCGTTTCCGGCCCTTTGAGGGGCCGGAATCCTCCATACAGATTCCCTTCCTCACGACCGGCGACACGCCGGACCTGATGCTGGTGACAACCAAGGCCGGTGATACCCTGAGCGCTGTAGCAGGCGTGATCGACCAATTACCCGTTGATATCCCCATCCTGCTTTTCCAGAACGGACTGGGCAGCCAGCAAGCTGTCGCCGAGCGGTGGCCGGAGCGCCCGATCCTGGCCGCAACCACCACCGAGGGCGCAAATCGACCTGAACCGGGGCTTCTCGTCCATGCCGGTACCGGCGATACCTGGGTGGGTCCGCTGACGGAGCAGGCCAGATTCTCGGTGGACCGCGCGGTCGCCATGCTGGAAGACTCCGGCCTGGCCATCCATCGGGAGCCGGCCATCCTTCAGCGACTCTGGCAGAAACTGATCGTCAATGCGGGCATCAATCCCTACACCGCCATCCTGAACTGCCCCAATGGCGACATCCTGTCTGCAGGGCTATATCAGAACACCATCGACGAGCTTTGCCGGGAACTATCAGAGCTGATGAGCGCCGCCGCCCAGATCACGGAAACACCGGATTCCCTGCGCCAACGCATTGAACAGGTCGCTCAAAACACCGCGGGTAACACATCGTCCATGCGTGCCGATGTTCTCCGCAAACGCCAAACCGAGATAGACTTTATCAACGGGTATCTGGCAAAACTAGGAAAAGAACTCGGTATCGACACGCCGGTGAACCAAATGCTGACCGAACGGGTACAACAACTGTCGTCACATTAACAGGAGCAGACTGATGGGCAACCGCCTTTCCAAGATTTACACCCGTACCGGAGACGATGGCTCCACGGGCCTGGCCGATGGCAACCGGATTGCCAAGAATGCCCAGCGAGTTGAAGCCATGGGCACCGCTGATGAACTCAACTGCCATATCGGGTTGCTAATCGAAACCCTGGACAGCGACGACGAACTGGTGGAGAGCCTGCGCCGCATTCAGCACCATCTGTTTGACCTGGGGGGCGAATTTGCCATCCCCGGCAGCCGTGTGATTGGTGACGAACACATCGAATGGCTGGAGGGCACCCTGGACCGGCACAACGAAGGCCTGCCACCGCTGAAGAATTTTGTCCTGCCCGGAGGCAGTCCCGGCGCCGCCCAATGTCACCTTGCCCGGGCGGTCTGCCGTCGTGCAGAGCGGGTTGTCGTCGCCCTCGGCCATGAGGACTCTATCAACACCGCTTCCCGACACTACCTGAACCGTCTATCGGATCTGTTGTTTGTCATCGCCCGCGTACTGGCCCGGCGCGAGGGTGGCGAAGAGATTCTCTGGGAACAAAAAAAATCCGGCCTCTAAGGGCCGGATTTTTTATGCGCCTGATCGCGCGCAAAGGTCGCACCGATCAGACCTTGAAGGCTTCCACCAGACGCTGAAGCGACGCTGTCAGTTGCGACATTTCTCTGGAAGAACCCAGGGTTTCTTCAGCATTGGCGGCGGTTTTCTGGCCCAGCTCGCCAATCTGCTCAACGTTCGAGTTCACGTTTTTCGCGACGGCAGACTGCTCTTCGGCGGCCTGGGCGATCTGGTGACTCATATCCACGATCACGGAGATGCCCTTGGCGATTCTATCCAGGGCCTCTGTCACCTCTCCGGACTTCTGCACCGTTGCCTCGGTCACGTCCCGGCTGTTGGTCATGGCCGACACCGCGTCTTTGACGCCGCTCTGGAGCCGGGAAATCATGCCTTCGATTTCTTCCGTCGATTTGTGCGTGCGCTGTGACAGCGAGCGAACCTCATCGGCAACCACCGCGAAACCACGCCCCTGCTCCCCGGCCCGGGCCGCCTCGATCGCGGCGTTCAGGGCGAGCAGGTTGGTCTGCTCGGCGATGGCCTTGATCTCGACCAGCACCTGACTGATGTTGTCACTGTCCTTGCTGACCCGGTTGATCACTTCCACCGCGCCTGAGATTTCACCCGCCAGCTTGTTGATGGTTTCAACCGTGTCGGCCACCACGCCCCGGCCGGTTTCTGTGTCCTGTTCGGCATTGCTCGCGCTGTCCGCAACCCGGTGCGCGCTTTCGGTGACTTCATGAACCGCCTCAACCATCTGGTTCATGGCTTCATTGATCTGGCCGCTTTCTTCCATCTGACGCGCAACCGCTTCGCTATTGGCCGCAGCGGTGTCATTGACCCGGGTGGCCTGCTGGTCTACGTCCGCCGTCGTCCGGCTGACAGAGCGGATCAGCTCGGCAATCCGGTCGGTCATGTTATTGAATTCCGTCGTCAACTCGCCCAGCTCATCGCGGTTGCGCAAACTGATGTGCGTGGTCATGTCGCCGGCGGCAACGTTCCGTGCGGCTTCGCTGAAGCGGTTGATGGCGGTACGTACGGACATGAAGAAGCCGATGTAGAGATAGACAACCACAAGCAGCACGGCGATCAGGGCAACCACAATCAGGCGACGCTGGTTGATCTCACTCTCGAGCCGTGCGCGCAGGTTCGAGTCGACCACGCTGAAGGCAGCCGTCTTGACGTCGTCGTAGTGGGCCAACTGCCTGGACATCAGATCGTCGTATTCGGTCCAGGGCATTTCCAGACGCATTGGCGTTATCACGTTCAGATCCAGATGATCCCGAACCACCATCAAACTCTCGTCAACCCGTTGAATGGCGTTGCCCGCCTGATTGGCGAGGGCCGGCGATGCTTCAGAAGCAAGAGCCAAGGCCGGCGAAAGCAAGGAGGTGCGATTGGTCAACTGGTCATAGATTTCGTTCAGGGTTTCGCTCAGGGCGTAACCTACCTGCCCCTCGACCAGTGCGAAGATTCCGTAGGATTTTGCCCGACCGATCACGGTGCGTGCAGCCGGGAGAGAGTCCTGGACCAGGCCCAGAATCAACTGGTTTTCTCTTGAGGCCCCCTGCCCCAAACCAGAGATTTCAATGGTGGCCGAAAGCAGCGCCTGTGCCTTCTGGACGAATTCCTGATAATACTTGAACTGAGGATCGAAGCTGCCCTGATAATTGTCATCGGCCCGCAATGCTTCCCACTCCTGGCGAAGGCCTTCAACCTGATCGGCCCAGGAGCCAGTCGTATCGAACGAGCGCTCTTCTGCGGTCAGAGCCGCCAAAAGGCTATCAATCTCAGTGGCCGCTTCTTCGGAAACTGCGGTAATGGCACTCTCATCCTTGATGATCGCCGGTGAGCGATAGTCTCGATAATCCATCGCCGCATCCACCAGCCGATCCACTTGCTGGAGTTGCTCCAGCCCCTCGACACCCCGGGTCATGGTCTGAACCGAGCGATTCAGCTCGGAAATGGCAAGCCAGGACAGCCCACCAATTGGTAAAAGGAACAGAATGCTGATGAGACTGAACTTGTAGACCATCGGCAGCCGGTTCATCAGGGCAATGGCAGGATTAATGAGTTGCTTCACAGGGACCCTCGTGCTGGCAAATAACCACTGAACGTTAATTCTTTTCTTCCATTGTCGCCTAAAGTCTTAAAAACTTAAGCTTTATTTGTTGTTAAACTGTAATGTTTTATAAAATCCGGGCTAAACGACGCCGGAAATAACCAGCAGGGCGAGTATGCATATCCATACCAGCATGCTTCTGTTCAGCAGATCCCTTACCGCTCGCAGACTCCTTCCCCCAAACGCTGTCCACTCATCCGGGTGAATCCGGGAAAACCTCGCTGGATCCAGTGCATACCCGGTTAACGACCCGTTGGCCGAAATCATGAGTACCTCGCCCGCTTTTTTGGAGATTCCGGTCAGAGTCTGGCGAGTTTCACGCAGCCAGCCGGCCAGATCTCCGGCAATTCCGAACGTTAACGACAAAAGCCTGGCAGGAATCCAGCCGGCAAGGTCGGACATTTTTGCAAACCTGGGCCTGGCCGGCGCCTGCGGCCATTGCTCGGCGAGCGCTACCAGCCCACGCGCCAGGACCGCGAGACCGATACCGCCAACCACATACCAGAAAGCCACCAGAAAAAAGCGCTGGAACACCGAAACCATCAGTGCCTTGGACAGGGAGAGGTGCATGGCCTCGGGAGACACTGCGGCTCCCCGTTCATCGGCCGGAAGAAGGTCTTTCACATGATGCCAGGCCGACTGCATGTCTCCCCGGTGCCACGCCTCCGCATAGGCCCGCAGTACCTGTCGCCAGCCCGGCGTTCCCATAAGGACGACCAGCACCAGGAACTCCAGCGGGTAAGCCGCCATTCTCCAGCCAGAAGACACCAGCAGGTATTCCGCAAGCCCCAGTATCAGGGCCGGCAACAGGACCAGTGCCAGCCCGGTCGCTATCCCCGATTCATGGCCCGCCCTGACCCGGCTGCCGTAGCGGAACCAACGACGCCAGACCTCATCGCCAGACAGCATGTCCAGGGAATCCAGACGCCTGCGTACCATGTAGGCCAGAAGAAACACAACAAATACCATTCAGACGTTCCTCCCCGATCCTCGGACTATTTCCAGGGCTGACCGGAAATACCGCCAGTCAAAAGCCGGGCCGGGATCGCTCTTCCTGCCGGGCGCAATGTCGCAGTGCCCGGTAATCCGATTGGCCGTGATATCCGGCCAGGCCGTCATAATCAGGTCCGCCACTTTCGCCAGCATGCGATATTGCTCGGTGGTGTAAGGGGTGTCGTCGGTCCCTTCCAGCTCAATCCCGATGGAAAAATCATTGCATTCCTCCTGCCCTTCAAAACACGATCGGCCGGCATGCCAGGCCCGATCAAGCAGGCTGACAAACTGCACCAGCGCGCCATCGCGGCGAATCAGCAGGTGCGCAGACACCTGGACGCCCTCGATAGTCTTGAAGTAGGGGTGCGCAGAATGGTCGAGTTGGTTGCAGAAGAAGTCTTCTATTTCGCGGCCACCAAACTGGCCCGGAGGCAGGCTGATATTGTGGACGACCAGAAGAGAGATGCCCGCTCCATCCGGACGAGGCCCGAAATTCGGCGAAGGGGTCCAGCGGGCGAAGGAAATCCGCCCGGTTTCGCGAAGCGAATTTCCATCGATACCGGAGGCGGTAGGGCGTTCGGAAAAAACGTCTGAATCGGGCAAAGTAATTCCAAAAGTTTCAGAGCATTACAGCCTCTGATTGAATCACAAAGTTGCCACGGTTGCTACGAATCAGTCCTTGCGGCTGCTGCGCAGGTTGTCGATGATCGACTCCAGTGCCCGGTCGAAGATCAGACCATCATCCAGCATGCTGATTTTCCCGGATTCCATGTCGGCGGCCAGTTCCTGACGCAGATACTCTGCCACCTTCGCGCCACTGCGATTCACAAAGATATATTTGCCAGTAGCCTTGATAAAGGCCGCAAGCTTACAGCGCACCCGGGTTTCGTCGCGGGTAAGTTCAATCCAGGAACCCACACGCAGGCTTTCGGCCTTTGACAGCCACTCTGGAGATACTGAAGCAGTCTGCGTTTCAGCGTCCGCCTGGGAGGCAGCCTCGCTGACCACAGAAACAGGCACTTCAGGCTCGGCCGGCGCGGGCGTTGCTTTGACAGCGTCTTCGGCCGCCGGCTCAGGGGGCTCGACGGGCTGCTCAGCAGCGGGTTCCGGAACGAGCAGATCCTCTGGTTCCGAAGGTGATTCCGGCCTGGACGGAGCCGTCACCAATCGCTGGAAAACGTCCACATGGGCAAGTTCAAGGTCGCGAATGGCCGCATCGGTGGCAAACGGGTCCCAGGAAATATCCTGCAGTGCCTTGCGAAGGTCGTCCACAATGGCCGGTATTGCCCTTAGCAGATCTGACCTGGTGGTATCAGTGACCGGGCGCGGATCCACACTCCAGACCAACTGCTCGGTCAGGTTCCGGGCGTGCTGCCACCGGTCGCTTTCCTCGCCCTCCCGGAGGACAACCCATTGCAGGTACCGGGTCCAGGCTTCGCTCAGGAGGCCGGCAACCGGTTCGGGTACGTCCCGCTGCTCTGTCAGCTCCTTAACCAGGCCTTCCGCCGCCTGGGACGCCCGCTCCTGTCGAGCCCGCCCTTCTTCAGCATCCCGAAGACGTTGCTCGACGAGCTCACGACGTCGGCGATCGAGATCCATGAAGTGGCTGAAATCTTTCAACAACTCCTCAAACAGAGAGACGTTGGTAGTGAACTCTGTCAGAACCCGATCTACCACCGATTCGATTTTGTCCCGAAGCGGGTCTCTTTGCCCGGCCTTCTTCTCGGTCCAGCCAATGGCCGAAAGTGCCAGCTCGTTAAGCAGTTTTCGAACCGGGTGACCGCCCCGGTTGAAAAAGTTCTTGTCACTAAGCGCCACTTTCAGCACCGGAATCTGCAGGCGCCCGATCAATGCTTTCATCACCGGATGCAGTTGGCGATCTTCCAGAATAAAGTCGAACAGCATGGAAACCAGATTGATCACGTCACTGTCGACCTGCCCAACGCTCAGGCTATTGCCATCGCCGGAACGCAGGATGGGTTGAAGCTGCTCGTTCAGAGGTACAACGGTACCTTCACCCCATTGCCTGCTGCTCGACTGCGCTTCAGTCAAACGGGCCATGAGCCTGTCGGTATCAATGTAGCTTTCGCCGACCGGGGATCCGCCAGTGACAGCATTGGACTCACCGCGATGCAACAGCGCGCTGAGCTCCGAGAAAGTAGCCTGTGACTGAGACATACCCTGACCCTGGCTGGCAGAATCCGCCCGGCCGCTGGCACTGGTCGGCACTGAACTCTCTCCTGACCCACGCTGACCGGAGCGGGAGGGCACCTTGCCGGTGGGCGGTCGTTTCATGTCAGGCATTACGCCTTCACTGATCAAGGTGCGATTGGCTTCTTTGTAGAAATCACCGAGGGTATCGGCAAGCAGGCGATCAAACAGCTTCAGAACCACCAGCTTGGCCCGGATATCAATGTCGAGGTCTGCACAGGCCTCGGCAACACCGCCACAGATGATTTCAGGGCTCAGCGGCATTTGTGCGTCTTTCAGCTCGATGCCCGGCACCAGATGCCCGACCCGGACGGTAAGCAGACGGATCTGTTCGGTATAACGGTTCCGGAGTTTATTTATGAGATTGTCGACTGCCACCTGCTGCTCAAGCTGGGAATGGTCAACGAGGCTGAGAGAGTCCTCGTCAACTTCATCCAGGGACCTGGCACTTTGCTGGGGCTGGAACCTGCCGATTTCATTGAAAGCCTGGCTGACATACTGGAGGATCGAGACCACCATGGCCTTGCGACGAAGCCTGAGCTCCCGCATGGCATCAAAGTAGGCGGTCTGGTCGAGGTTGGAGCCGGCTCTGTCGGCGAGTTCAAACAGGGCATCATCGGCACGATCGAAAAAACTGGCAAGAACGGACTTGAGGGACTGACCCGATGCGTCACGCAGGCGCACAAGGGACGCAGGCAAAGAAAACCGGGCGGGCGGTTTCTGGCCTGAAAAGCTGACAACCTTGTTATCGTGCACCATCTCGCTGCTCCGCCTTGTATTACACAATTGCCTGTTTATTTCTCCACTTCACATGATACGAGCTGCCCACGTCAGGTTGTGTCAGAATTTGTCACCTTTTGTGTAGACCTGACGTGCATCACAGTTTAGCAGCCCTGCCCCAAGAGTTTGGCGATTCACCAGCGGCGCTTTAGAATTGGCAGCCTGAAACGCCGACAACCCACTGCACCGGACTTTTTGCCCTATGATTGCCCCTGAACTCCTCCGCCAGGCCAGAATTGAAAACGTTGCCCAGAGTCTGCGGGAGGACATCGGCGATGGCGACATCACGGCCAGACTGATACCCGCCGACAAACAGGCAACAGGGCGGGTAATTACGCGGGAAACCGCCATCGTCGCGGGCAGGGAGTGGGTGGACGAGGTTTTCCGACAGGTGGATCCGGCCGTTGAGCTCGACTGGCAGGTTGCCGATGGCGAGACCGTGTCGCCGGATCAGGTGCTGTTTACCATGCAGGGTTCGGCACGAAGCCTGCTAAGCTCCGAACGCGCGGCTCTGAACTGGCTCCAGTCCCTGTCTGGCGTTGCGACCGCCTGCGCAGGCTATGCCGCCCGGGTTGCACACACCGGTGTTCGACTGCTGGATACCCGTAAAACCCTGCCCGGTCTGCGCCTGGCCCAGAAATACGCTGTAACCTGTGGCGGCTGCTTCAATCACCGGATCGGGCTGTGGGATGCCTTCCTGATCAAGGAAAATCACATTGCCGCCTGCGGCTCCATTGCCCTGGCCATTGAAGCCGCCCACCGGATTGCACCGGGCAAACCGGTGGAGGTGGAAACCGAGAACCTTGACGAGCTGGAACAGGCCCTTCTAGCGGGTGCAGACATCATCATGCTGGATGAGTTCTCACTTGAAGACATGCGGACCGCGGTCGCTACCACGGGTGGCAAAGCAAAGCTGGAAGCATCCGGGGGAATCAATGCCGACACCTTGGTGCCGATCGCCGAAACCGGCGTGGACTTCATCTCGATTGGCGCGCTGACCAAGGATTTGAAGGCTGTCGACCTGTCAATGAGACTGGACTGATCACTCCCCGCTAAGCAGGCGGTCGATCACCTCCAGCTCCCGAACCAGCCTGCTACCGGACTCCGGTCGCCCCCGGAAATGCTCTTCGGCCATCGGCGCTATGCCGGAGGCCGAGGGCAACGGGTGGTCATTTTCGATAATGATCTTCATTCTTTCCACAAAAACAAATTGCAGCCACTGGGTAAATTCCAGCGTATCGATGCAAAAGGGCTGCGCACTCTGGAACGCCTCGTCCGGTGGCGGCTCTGACTCCCAGAGCCCCAGCTGCCGCAACTCCATCTCAATGTTCAGAAGGCAGTCCGCAACCTGCCCGACCGGGTTACCGGATTCGGTCATATCAGTCTCGCTTCAATCGTTAAGCGGCTCAAGCTCCACGGTTTCGCCATGCAGAACCCGGAACAGGTCCTCATACTGGCGCGTCAGCGGGTGCTTGGGTGCCATGTGAATCAGGGGCTGTCGGCTCTGGTGGGACTCTTTCATCTTCACGGAACTCGAGAGACGCACAGGCAGAACCGGCAAGCCCTCCTCGGTAAGCTCCCTGACCAGCTGCTTGGGCAGGCTGGCCCGCGGCTGGAACTGGTTGGCAACAATCCCTTCGACAACAAGATCCTCGTTGTGGTCTTCCTGCAGATCACGAATCTCGTTGAGGATGTTGTACAGCGCCTGACGGGAAAAATCGTCACAGTCGAAGGGTATCAGGCAGCGCTGGGCTGCAATCAGGGCAGACCGGGTATAGAAATTGAGCGCCGGCGCGGTATCGATGTAGATCGCATCGAAGGATTCACCCAGTTTTTTCAGGGCTTCCCTCAGCTTGTATATCTTGTGCTTGGCCTCCAGCTTGCGCTCGAGGAAATCCAGCTCCGGGCTGGAGGGCATCACAAACAGGTTCTTGAACGGTGAGGCATGGACAAATTCGTCCGGACGGCGATTGAACACGGTAAAGGCCACCGTCTGCTCCAGCATATCCGCAACGGTGTCCTTGAGCTCGCTGGCAGGCTTGCCCAGCAGATAATGGGTGGAGTTTCCCTGCGGATCAAGATCCACGACCAGGGTTCGCTTTCCACGAGCGGCGCTGATAGCTGCGAGATTGCACGTGATACTGGACTTGCCGACACCGCCTTTCTGGTTGAATACCACCCGTCTCATTTTGCCTCTCCCTTGATGAATCCGTTATCGATTTCTGCCCTGCGATGAACCCATTCCAACTCACCACCCCATCACTGTCTTCACAAACGGGATAGTAAGCCGTCGCTGTGCCTGAAGTGAATTTTCATCCAGTATATCCAGAATCCCCAGCAAATCACCGAGCCTTCGGGGCGCCCGGCGCATTATATAGCTGGCCACATCATCCGCCATCACCAGGCCACGTTTCTCGGCACGGGCTCTGAGAATGGTCAGGCGATCCTCATCCCGGTAAATACCCAACTGGATGATCAGCCCGTGACTAAATCTGGAGACCAGATCCGGCAACTCAAAGGCCGAACTGGCCGGCAAATCGGCCAGACTCACCAGTAAAAGGCCGCCTCGATCGAGAATCCGGTTATAAAGATGAAAAATGGCCTCTTCCCACACCCGCTGGCCTGCGATACGGTCGACATCGTCAAGACAGACGATCTCATGGGTCTCAAGCCCCGACAAGGCATCGGGACCAAAAGGCTCTAGCTCTGCGATGCTGATACACACCGCTGCCCTGCCCTGCTTTTCGCCCAGGTGGCACACAGCCTGTAGAAGATGGCTCTTGCCGGTATCGGCATCACCGCACAGAACAACGACAGGCATATCATCAGGTTGCTGACAAACGCTTTCAAGACGCTGGGCTGCGCTCGTGTTCCGGTCGCCATGGAAATTGTCGAATCGGGCGTCGTCACGCAGCTTGACCCCGAGCACCAACTGGGATGCGGTCATGGCCGGGTAGCCCTCCAGGCCCGCAAGCCCCACACAAACAGGTAATGCCCCCCGCTGAACACGGTGGAAACAGCCACCAGGATAATGCCGGCATCCACCACCCAGGGCTGCATCGGCAGGTCCGCCAGAAGCACGATGATGGCCAGGGCTACAAGAATCTGGATAAACGTATTGATCTTGCCGGGAATGCTGGGCTCCATATCGTATCGACCAACCTTATAGTGGTAGGCCAGAGCGCCGACCACAATCAGCAGGTCACGCCCCAACACCAGCAGAAACAGCCACACGGGCAGAACAGCGGTGAGAGTAAGCATCAGGTACGCGGTGATCAACAAGGCCTTGTCGGCGAGAGGATCTGCAATTGCACCAAGCCTGGAACGCCAATTGAAATGGCGGGCAAGGAAGCCGTCAACCGCGTCTGTGCCGGCGGCCAGAAAGAATATCAGCAACGCTCGGCGATAATCTCCGATCAGTAACGCTCCCGCGAAGGGAGCGATCAGAAGAATGCGCAGGAACGTCAGGGCATTGGGAATCCAGCGCCAGCGGTGCAAATTCAAAAGACTCCCTCCGGTTACACCTTATTCGCCGCCATCGCTCCCGATGACAGAAGACGGTTGCCAACGATAATACAGAACCTGGTACAGGGATTCGAACGCCTCCCTGGCATCTTCCTCATCGACGGGCACCGGCTGATAGGTAAACAGGGCAGTCTCTTCAGACGCCTCCGCAGAGGTTTGCTGATCCGGGCCAGCCAGCTGCGATACCTCGCTCTCGAGCGCCTCTTGCGGGTTCGGCCCAGACGAAGCCACCTGGTCCTCTGCTGTGCGGGCGGTAACCGGAGGTTCTGCCGGAACGTCGGCCTCCATTGGAACGAAGCGCGGATCCAGGGCGATGTACTCCCGCAGCTGGTCCAGCTCACCGGAGAAAGCCACCCGCAGGGTCAGTTGCTCGTCCCGTACCCGATGGGCACCAACGCTAACCACGGGGGTCAGTCCTTCCAGCACCTTATTGGCGCCGGCATAGTCTTCAAGCGACGTAACGCCACGCAGCACAATGTCCACCTGGGGCGAATCGCCCACTTCCGATGCAGCAACCGCGTATCGGCTGGCGTATAGCTCCGCCCAGCGGTTTATCGTCGCCTCCGCCAGCGCTTCCGGGGTATCGGCGGTTACCGACTCTTCCCCGGCATTCATGGCCATACCATCGAAGACCCAGCCGGCACGCCATTGCCCGCCAGCACGGCTGACCCGCACCAAAGCGAGCACATCATGGTCCAGATTCCCGGATGCAGACTTCACCCGACCAATAAACTGCCCCCAGATATCCGAGAGCAATTCGCGGTCAGAGCTGAAATCTGACGGGGGCAGCGCCACGGGCAAGCCACGCTTTCTGGCCGCCTCATCGAACGCAGCCCTCCAGGCTCCTGCGTCTTCCTGACCAGAGCCGGCCCCGGGCCGTGTTACGAGTGTTCTCGAGCCACGATCCTCGGCAGCAATCCAGGCCAGTGTGAGCGGTCTGTTGGCACCCCACACCGGCGCATCAATTGCAGCCAGCGCGCGATTCACGCCAACCGCTCCGAAGGACATGCTCAGAACACTCTGGCCGGACTCGCCACGGGCAACCTGATAGGAAAGAAGTAACGACTCGGCATCGGACAGCAGGGCTTCAACGCCCTCCATCGCCAGTACGTCTCGGGTACCGGAAACCCTTACCAGTACCTGGCTCAGCCCGTCTGCATATCCCTGGGCGAGTTGACCCGACGAGGACCCTTCCACTGGCACCTTTGCCGAATAGAGACCGGAAACCGTCACGGCACTCGCCTGGGCGGAAAACCCAGACAGCAGAACGGTGAACAACGCAACTACCCACGTCCCGGATAAAGACCTGTGTGCCGGCTTTTGCCCTGATACTGACATGAAACACCCTGCAATTCGCATGAATGGCGCATAGGATACACCATGCCCCAGGGTGTGAGTAGCGGCCCCGGATTTCGGAAAAGCAATATACATTTGGAGCGCCACACCGCACCTGTTAAAATCCGCCGCCTGACCCACTGGCCAACGGTTAAGTACACCATGAGCGAACAGAAGCCCTCCCTGACCTACCGCGATGCTGGCGTAGATATTGATGCCGGCAATGAACTCGTCAGCCGAATCAAGGACACCGCCGCGCGCACCCGCCGCCCCGAGGTTCTTGGCGGTCTCGGCGGCTTCGGCGCCATGGTCTCCATCCCCGCCGGATATAACGAACCGGTTCTGGTTTCCGGCACCGACGGAGTGGGCACAAAGCTCAGACTGGCCATGCAACTGGACAAGCACGACAGCATCGGCATCGACCTGGTCGCCATGTGCGTGAACGATCTGGTTGTCGGCGGCGCTGAACCGCTTTTCTTCCTCGACTACTACGCGACCGGCAAGCTGAACGTAGACGTTGCCACTCAGGTGGTTGCCGGAATCGGCGAGGGCTGCGAGCAGGCTGGCTGTGCGCTGGTCGGCGGTGAAACCGCTGAAATGCCGGGCATGTACGAAGGCGACGACTACGATCTGGCTGGCTTCTGCGTAGGCGTTGCCGAACGCAGCGAGATTATTGACGGCGGCCGCGTCCAGGCCGGAGACGTGCTGATTGCCCTGGGCTCTTCCGGCCCTCACTCCAACGGCTACTCCCTGATCCGGAAAATTCTGGAAGTCAGCAACGCTGACCTCGAGCAGCCAATCGGCGATACCACCCTGGCCAACGCCTTGATGGCACCGACTCGAATCTACGTAAAGAATCTTCTGCAGCTGATTCGCGAAGTCGACGTTCGTGCCCTCTCCCACATCACTGGTGGTGGCCTGCCGGAAAATATTCCCAGGGTGCTGCCGAACGGCACCATCGCTGCCATCGATACCAACAGCTGGTCATTGCCCCCGGTATTCCAGTGGCTCAAGGACAACGGCGGCGTTGCCAGTGAAGAGATGTACCGCACCTTTAACTGTGGTATCGGCATGATTGTCTGCGTGCCTGCCAACCAGAAGGAGCTGGCCCTGGATACCCTGAAAGCACTGGGCGAACATGCCTGGCAGGTAGGCCTGATCGAACGTGCCGATGACGAACAGGCAGATGCCTGCGTTCGCTATGCACCGGGGCTGCTGTCGGCATGAAGGCAGATCAGACCCCGTTACCGAAAATCCTGGTGCTCGCATCCGGAAGCGGCACCAACCTTCAGGCACTGATTGACGCCAGCCGGGAGCGGGATTTTCCCGGGCAGATCATTGCCGTTGGCTGCAACCAGCCCGGCGCGTTTGCCCTTGAGCGCGCGGCCCAGGCAAATATCGAGACCTTTGTGGTAAACCACAAGAATTTCGAATCCCGGGATGAGTTTGATGCCTCCCTGATGGCGGAAATCCTCCGATACAATCCGGATCTGATTGTCCTGGCAGGCTTCATGCGCATTCTGACCACGGATTTTGTTCGGGCATTCCGGGGTAAGATGCTGAACATTCACCCGTCCCTGTTGCCGAAGTACACCGGGCTGAATACTCACCGTCGTGCACTGGAAGCGGGCGATACCGTACATGGCGTTTCCATCCACTTCGTTACCGAAGAGCTGGATGGTGGCCCCGTGATTGCCCAAGCAGAAGTGGCGATTGTTTCCGATGACACGCCAGAAAGCCTCGCGGAGAAGGTGCAGGCCAAGGAACACATCCTCTACCCCATTGTTGTGCGCTGGTTCTGTGAGGGCCGGATTCAACTGGGTAGCGATTATGTGTTGTTCGACGGCGAACCCTTGAACGCTCCGATGCGCTTGCCGGACAACTGAGGCATCGCCTGAACGAATTGTCATCCCCGCATCCTGCCCGAGCAGCTACACTGTCGCCATTGATGACGGTAATTGTTCGGGTTTAACAAGATGCTTTCACGACGTCTCATCAGATTTGGTTGCGCCGCACTGCTGGCCTGTCTCGGCATTCTCGCCGGACCG
Source organism: Marinobacter flavimaris (assembly GCF_045057155.1). NCBI lineage: Bacteria > Pseudomonadati > Pseudomonadota > Gammaproteobacteria > Pseudomonadales > Marinobacteraceae > Marinobacter > Marinobacter flavimaris. The sequence continues at coordinate 818,724 of NZ_CP171359.1, read as the reverse complement.
GTCACACTGCATGCCGAGACCGAAGCGGACCTGACCCCCTTCGAGGCCAGCTATACCGCAGCCATGGAGAAGGGTCTCTCTCTCAATGGCACCGCAAAACGCACACTCTCCTCCCAGGGCAACGATGTCTGGCTGTACCGCACGGATGTCGACTCCTTCATTGTCAGCATCGATGAATCGCTGGTATTCCGCTGGGAGGACGGGCACGTCATACCCATGCGATACCGATACCGCTTATCCGGTTTCCTGATCAGCGACCGCAAGAACTCTATCGACTTCGACTGGTCCGCAGGCGTCGCAACCGGGGAATACAAGGGAAAGCCCTTCGAACTGGCGCTGGAAGAAGGCCTCCTGGATCCGCTGGGCTACCAGCTTCAGCTGCACCAGGACATCAAGAATGGCAAGCGGGAAATGACCTATCGGGTGCTCGACGGTAATTCTATCGACACCGATCGCTTCGCGGTGATCAATGGCGAGAATATGAGCACCGGCAACAAACAGAGCGCCACCCTGAAGGCGGAGAAGGTTCGCGAGGATTCCAAGCGCCAGACGCTGATGTGGTTCTCGCCGGAGCAGAATTTCCTGCTAGTCCGCCTCAGGCAGGTTGAGCCGGACGGCAGCACCTACGAATTGAAACTCAAGGAAGCAGAGTTCGAGCGCTAGACCTCACGCCCGGCCTCGCGCCACACGGCCTTGACCTCATCGGCAATGATCCGGAGGCCCTCGGCAACCCGATCGTCGTCCTGGGAGTAGGTCACGCGCAGACACTCATGCCGGTGCCTCCAGCCATCTTCCGGTAATCCGGGAAAGAAATAGTGTCCGGAAACGACCAGAACCCCTCGGCTCTTCAACCGCTGATACAGCTCAAGGCTGCAGATCGGCAGATCCGGGAACCAGAGCCACAGGAACATGGCGCCCTCGGGCTTGTGCACATACCAGCGGCAGCTGTCCTCTCCCATGGCCTCCCGGAACGCGGATACCGCCCGTTCCATCTTCGCCTTGTAGAACGGGCAAACCACATCCCTGCTCAGGGACAATATTTCGCCGGAACGAACCAGAGGCTCGGCCAGCATGGCGCCAAAACTGCCCGTGGCCAGGTTCATAATGGCATTAATGCCTGACAACGCCTTGATCACCGGCTCGGCGGCAATCACGATTCCGGTCCGCGCTGCCGGCAAACCAAGCTTCGAGAGGCTCAGGCAGAGGATGATCTGGTCGTTCCAGGTGGGTGTTGCATCAACGAACAGCAAGCTCGGAAATGGTGTGCCATACGCGCCATCGACGATCAGTGGTATGTCGTGTTGGCGGGCGAGCTCTTCAAGCCGGGCAAGCTCTTCGTCAGTAACGACGTTACCGGTCGGATTGGTGGGACGTGACACACAGATAGCGCCGGTCTCACCGGTAACCTCTACGGCATCAAAATCCACCCGGTATTTGAACTCGTGGGCGTCGGTGAACGAGATGTCCGGCTGCACCGCATGGAACAGGCCCGGTTCAATGCCAGCGTCAGCGTAGCCGATGTACTCGGGCGCAAGCGGCAAAAGAATATGCTTGCGGTTACCGTCGCCGTAGTCTCCGCCAAACATGTTGAACAACATGAAGAAGGCCGCCTGGCTGCCGTTGGTCAGGGCGATATTCTCAGGTTTCAGGCCCCAGCCATATTCGCGGTTGAGCAGCTCGGCGAGCGAGGCGATAAACTGCTTTTCCCCCTGAGGCGGATCGTAGATGCCGACCAGACGGCGAACATCGCCCTCGTTACGACTCATATCCGCGAGAATTTCCTGTACTCTCTGCTGGATCTCGGGAATATGCCCGGGATTTCCCCCGCCCATCATGATCATGTCGTCGCCGGATGCCATGGCGTTACCCAGGTCATCCATGAGGGACGTGATACCGGCATCGGCGGTGAACTTGCGACCAAAAGCAGAGAGTTTCATGGGATAAAATCCATCTGACCTATTCTGAATACAACGGGTAATACCGAAAGTGTAGCTTGCTCGCTCCCCAACGTTTATTCGGTGAGCGAAATGCCAAGGTTACTGACGCCCTCGTTGGCTGCATCCTCCCGGAGACGGGCCACGAACTGATCGGTTGGCGTGCGTTGGCGCTTCAGCTCCAGGATCAGGTCCCGCTGGAAGGTTTTGTCTTCTTTCATCAACGGGTGATGATCAAGCAGACGGACGAGCTCGTCTTCCTCGAGGTCTTCCCCTTCGGACAGCTCAATAAAGTTCATCACGGTTCCGGTCGCCATCTGTGACGCATCGGTAGCGCGGTGTTTGGAGGGGTTCAGGCGGTTCAGCAGCGCCTGCTCCAGTAGCTGACAGAAGTCGAAGGCCGGGTAAACACCGTAGGCGTCGTAGGCGTCCACGTCCGGCGACAGGGTTTCCAGTTTGGCGAGCAACTGCGGGATCGCCGATTCGGAGACGTCTTTTTGGAGCAAGTCCCAGCCAAGATCGAGAAGCTGGCGCATTTTGGCACCGGTCTTCAGGCCCATGGCATCGGCAAACAGGGCGTAGTTCGGGAATGAGCGCTCAGCCAGAGCGAGCAGGAAGGCGCATTCGCGCCATCCCTGCAGTTGTGAAACGGCTTTCAGGAACTGGTTGGCGTTCATGTCCTGGGCAGGGTCACGCCGGTCTGGCCAAGATATTTGCCACCCCGGTCTTTGTAGCTGGTTTCACAGATCTCGTCGGATTCAAAGAAGAGCATCTGGGCGACGCCTTCGTTGGCGTAGATCTTCGCCGGCAGGTTGGTGGTGTTAGAGAATTCCAGCGTAACCTGGCCTTCCCATTCTGGTTCCAGCGGGGTGACGTTGACGATGATGCCGCAACGCGCATAGGTGGACTTGCCCAGGCAGATGGTCAGGACGCTTCGTGGAATGCGGAAGTATTCAACGGTGCGGGCCAGTGCAAAGGAGTTCGGCGGGATGATGCAGACGTCGCCGGTGTAGTTGACGAAGCTGTTTTCGTCGAAGTTCTTCGGGTCCACGGTGGCGGAGTGGACGTTGGTGAAGATTTTGAATTCGTTGCTGCAGCGTACGTCGTAGCCGTAGCTGGAGGTGCCGTAGGAGATCACGCGGCCTTTTTCGGTTTCACGAACCTGTCCGCTTTCGAACGGTTCGATCATGCCGTGTTGTTCGGACATCCGGCGAATCCACTTGTCGGATTTGATGCTCATTGGCGAAGTCTCGTATCCACTGGGAAAATTGGGGCGTAGTTTACCTTTTCCCTTGGGGTCTGTCGAAGGCTGTCGAGTCTTTACTTCTGGGGGCTGCGGCTGGGTGCTCGGACCTCAGAATTGGCGGGCTGCGCTCATAGGAGCAGCCTTCCAAAAACCGCTACGAGCACATCCATGTGCGCTTGGCGAAGGCCATCCATGGCCTTCGACATTTTTGGAAGGCTGCCCCTAAGACCGCGAACTAACATCGGAGTGAAACGCCGCAAACCTTGAGACGTTGTCAGTGCTCCGTCACTGAAACGCTTGAGATCGAACCGGAAAGGTTCCGCTCCCGAGTGGACAGTTCAGCCCCTACCCTTCTCGCGATATCGCGGTAACGGCGGGCCACTTCGGAGTCCGGTTCGGCGATTACCGAGGGGGTGCCGCCGTCGGTCTGTTCGCGGATGGTCATGTGCAGGGGCAGCTGGCCGAGGAGTGTGGTGTCGTATTCCTGGGCAATGCGCTCACCGCCGCCGTGGCCGAAGAGGGGCTCTTCGTGGCCGCAGTTGCTGCAGATATGGACGCTCATGTTTTCGACCACGCCAAGCACCGGGATATCGACTTTGCGGAACATTTCGATGCCTTTCTTGCCGTCCAGCAAGGCAATGTCCTGGGGTGTGGTGACGATGACGGCGCCGGTTACCGGGACTTTCTGGGCCAGGGTGAGCTGGATGTCTCCGGTGCCGGGGGGCATGTCGACGATGAGGTAGTCGAGTTCGTTCCAGAGGGTCTGCTGGAGCAGTTGCATCACGGCGCCGCTGACCATGGGGCCGCGCCAGACCATGGGGGTTTTCTCGGTAACGACAAAAGCCATGGAGTTGGCCTGGAGGCCGTGGGCGTCCATGGGGACGAAGTATTTGTTTTCGCGGGTGTCCGGGCGTTTGCCTTCGGGCACGCCGAGCATCATGCCGATGCTGGGGCCGTAGATGTCGGCGTCCAGGATGCCGACCCGTGCGCCTTCGGCCTGGAGTGCGAGGGCCAGGTTGACGGCAGTGGTGGATTTACCGACGCCACCCTTGCCCGACGCGACAGCGATGATGTTTTTCACGCCGGGTACTGCGGGCAGGTCTTTCTGGACTTTGTAGGAGTGGATTTTCTGGCCCACGTGGACGTCCACATTTTCGACACCGGCGACGTCTTCCAGAGCATTACCGACAAGCTGCTTGAGGGCACCTGCAATGCCTTTCGAGGGGTATGGCAGCTCGACCATGAGGGTGACGTTTCCGCGCTCGTCGGCGTTCAGGGATTTTACGGCACCCAGTTGGTAGAGGTCCTTGTTGAGGTAAGGATCACGGTACTCGCGAACCGCTGATTGCAGGGCCTGCTCAGAAATCTGTGTCATCGGGTTCTCCGGAATAAGCTCATGCTCGATTTTAAGCACGGAAACAGGTGATTCGGGTGAAAATTATCTGCTCGGAAGGTATCATCTGTGCCCGTTTCTGACCATATGGGGTCTTTACCTGGGGCAATCAATCAAGACAGCCACCAGTTCCCCGTTTTGTCTTTCCAACCCGTGTCAACATAAGGTTCGGACATCACCATGACGCAAGCGAGCAAACAACAGCGCGATATTCTGGTTACCAGCGCCCTGCCGTACGCCAACGGCCCTATTCATCTGGGGCACCTGCTGGAATACATTCAGACCGACATCTGGGTGCGTTATCAGAAGATGCGTGGCCAGAATTGTTACTACGTTTGCGCCGATGATGCCCATGGCACTGCCATCATGCTTCGTGCCGAGCGGGAAGGCATTACCTCCGAGCAGTTGATCGACCGGATCCGCGAGGAGCATCAGGAGGACTTCGCCGGGTTCCACATCCGGTTCGACAACTATTACACCACCCATTCCGAAGAGAACCGTTATTTCTCGGAATATATTTACCGTCAGCTTCAGGAAAACGGGCACATTGCCACGCGCAAGATTACCCAGTCCTACGACCCTGAAAAGAACATGTTCCTGGCGGACCGGTTCATCAAGGGCACCTGCCCCAAGTGCAAGACCGAGGACCAGTACGGGGATAACTGCGAGGCCTGTGGCGCAACCTACACGCCGGCCGAGCTGATCAATCCGCGCTCGGCGGTTTCCGGCGCCACACCGATCGAGAAAGAGTCCGAGCACTATTTCTTCAAGCTGCCGGATTTCCAGGACTTCCTCGCCAAGTGGACCCGCAGCGGCACGCTGCAACCCCAGGTGGCCAACAAGCTGGCTGAATGGCTGGACGCAGGCCTTCAGGAGTGGGACATCAGCCGTGATGCACCCTACTTCGGTTTCGAAATTCCGGACGCGCCCGGCAAGTACTTCTACGTGTGGCTGGATGCGCCGATCGGCTACCTTGCCAGCTTCAAGAACCTTTGCAACCGGGAAGGCATCGATTTCGAGCACTTCTGGAAGGCCGATTCCACCGCCGAGGTCTACCACTTCATCGGCAAGGACATCATCAACTTCCACGCGCTGTTCTGGCCGTCCATGCTGCACGATGCGGGCTTCCGCACACCAACCGCAGTCTGGGCTCACGGCTTTGTCACCGTTAACGGGAAGAAAATGTCCAAGTCCCGCGGCACGTTCATCATGGCGCGCACTTACCTGGATCATCTGAACCCCGAATACCTGCGCTACTACTTCGCCGCCAAGCTGACCGGCAACGTGGATGACATGGACCTGAACCTGGAAGACTTTGCTGCCCGGGTGAACTCGGATCTGGTGGGCAAGGTGGTAAACATTGCCAGCCGCAGTGCCGGTTTCATTACCAAGCGCTTCGACGGCCAGCTTGGCCAGGTCACCGAGCACGCCAAACTGAAGGAATTCATCGAGGCCGGCAAGGAAATCGAGGAATACTACGAGTCCCGCGAATTCGGCCGCGCGATGAGACGGATCATGGAACTGGCAGACATTGCCAACCAGTACGTCAATGATGAGCAGCCTTGGGTGATCGCCAAGCAGGAAGGCCAGGACGAGAATCTCCAGGCCATCTGCACCAACGCCATCAACATGTTCCATCTTCTGATGACCTATCTGGCACCGGTGCTGCCGGAGACCGCCAAGGCCTCCGAGGCTTTCCTGAATGCACCGCTGGACTGGAACAATCGGAGCGAACGCCTGGAGAACCACGGCATCAACAAGTTCAAGCCGTTGATGAACCGTGTGGATATGGCCCAGATCGAGAAAATGCTGGATTCCTCCAAGGAGGAGTTGCCCGCAGCGACCGGAAAACCGGCACCCGCTGCCAATCTTGAACCCATCGCCGATGAAATAGAATTTGGCGATTTCGCGAAAGTGGATCTTCGGGTCGTTAAAATTGTCAAAGCAGAGCATGTGGAAGGTGCCGACAAGCTTCTTCGCCTCACCCTTGACATAGGGCATGGCGAGCGCTACGTGTTTGCTGGTATCAAGTCAGCCTACAAGCCGGAAGATCTCGAGGGACGCCTGACCGTCATGGTCGCCAACCTCAAGCCGCGGAAGATGAAGTTCGGAATGTCCGAGGGTATGGTTCTGGCGGCCGGCCCGGGAGGCAAGGACATCTTTATCCTGTCCCCGGATTCGGGCGCCACGCCCGGCATGCGGATTATGTAAGGGCGACCGGGCCGAGCGCTGACAGGTGCCAATGGAGCAAGGTAAATGACCGAATATCTGCTGATTCTGGTCAGCACCATTCTGGTGAACAATTTTGTACTGGTTCAGTTCCTGGGCCTGTGTCCCTTTATGGGCGTATCCGGAAAACTGGAAACGGCCATGGGGATGTCCCTGGCCACCACGTTCGTGCTGACCCTGGCTTCGGTGTGCAGTTACCTTGCCTATACCTACCTGCTCGAGCCGCTGGACCTCGCATTCCTCAGAACCATCACCTTTATCCTGGTGATTGCCGTGGTGGTTCAGTTCACCGAGATGGTGGTGCGTAAAACCAGCCCGCTGCTTTACCGGGTATTGGGCATCTTCCTTCCGTTGATCACCACGAATTGCGCGGTGCTGGGCGTCGCCCTGCTTAACATCAACAAGAACAACAACTTCGTTGAGTCCGTGTTGTATGGATTTGGTGCAGCAGCGGGCTTTTCGATGGTTCTGGTGCTGTTCGCTGCCATGCGTGAGCGCATCGCCGTGTCCGATGTGCCGGTGGCCTTTCGCGGTGCTGCCATCGGGCTGGTGACAGCCGGGTTGATGGCTCTGGCTTTCCTGGGCTTTGGCGGCCTAGTCAGCGTTTGATCGGCCGGCGGGATTAGGAGTAACAGGTTATGTGGACAAGCGTTCTTGTTGCCGTTGTGGTGCTTCTGGCCCTGGCCGTTGTTTTCGGCGGCCTGCTCGGATTTGCGGCCGAACGGTTCAGGGTGGAGGGCAACCCGCTGGTGGATCAGATTGACGCCCTTCTTCCCCAGACCCAGTGTGGCCAGTGCGGCTATCCCGGTTGCCGGCCCTACGCCGAATCCATTGCCGAGGGGGGACCGATCAACAAATGCCCGCCGGGCGGCGAGTCTACCATCAAGGCACTGGCAGACCTGCTGGATGTGGAACCGGAACCCCTGGATGCCGAACACGGCGTTGAACAGGTCAAACGGGTTGCGGTGATTCGTGAGGACGAATGCATTGGTTGCACCAAGTGCATCCAGGCCTGCCCTGTGGACGCCATTCTTGGCGCCGCCAAGCAGATGCACACGGTCATTGAGAGCGAATGCACCGGCTGCGATCTGTGTGTTGATCCCTGCCCGGTGGACTGCATCGACATGGTGACGGTGGAACCCGATATTCGTACCTGGACCTGGACACCGCCCAAATCCGGACTCATTGCCACCGATCGCCAGGGAGCCAGTGCCTGATGACTCAACTCTGGGACTTCTCCGGCGGTATCCATCCTCCGGAACACAAAGACATCTCGACCGCGCGTCCGATTCGCGATGCGGGCATGCCTGCCCAGTTGGTTCTGCCACTTCAGCAGCACATCGGTGATCCGGCGGAGGCCATTGTTGAGATCGGTGAGCGGGTCTTGAAGGGCCAGAAAATTGCCGACGTTAAAACCGGCATGGGCGTTCCCGTTCATGCACCGACATCCGGAGTGATCGAGAGCATCGCCGACTTCCCTGTCCCCCATCCCTCAGGTATGGCGGACCGGTGCATCACCCTGAAACCGGATGGCGAGGACCAATGGTGCCAGCGCAGTCCAGTGGCGGATTATCGTTCTCTGGAGCGCGACGAGGTTCTGCAAATTATCCGTGATGCCGGTATTTCCGGTATGGGTGGAGCCGGCTTTCCCACCAATATCAAACTCCGGCCACCAAGGGATCGCAAGGTCAGCACGCTCATTCTGAACGGCGCAGAATGCGAGCCCTATATCACCGCTGATGACATGACCATGCGGGAAAAGGCCGACGAGGTGGTTGCCGGGCTGAAAATCATGGCGTGGATTCTGCGCCCCGAGCGTTGCGTGATCGGTATTGAGGACAACAAACCCGAAGCCATTGCCGCGCTGCGAAAAGCCACCGAAGGCACCCAGACCGAAATTGCGGTTGTTCCTACCAAGTATCCCTCCGGTGGCGAGAAACAGCTGATCCAGATACTGACCGGCATGGAAGTGCCCAGCGGCGGAATTCCCGCCGATATCGGCGTGATGTGCCAGAACATCGGAACCGCCGTTGCCGTGGCAAATGCGGTCCTGGAGGGTACGCCGCTGATTTCCCGAATCGTTACCATCACGGGGGAAGCCGTTCGGGAACCGGGCAACTTCGAAACGCTTATTGGCACACCGATTGAGCATCTGCTCGGGCAGGCTGGTGTTAACCAGGATGCGGTCAGCCGCCTGGTGCTTGGCGGCCCCATGATGGGTTACACACTCACGACCGAAGCGGTACCGGTCATCAAGACCACCAACTGCGTGATTGCGGCAACGGCAGCTGAACTGCCGGCACCACCACCGGAACAACCCTGCATCCGGTGTGGCCAGTGCGCCGAAGCCTGCCCCATGGAGCTGTTGCCGCAGCAACTTTTCTGGCACGCCAAGGCCACCGAATTTGAAAAGGCGGAGCACCTGAACCTGTTTGACTGCATAGAATGTGGCGCCTGTTCCTATGTTTGCCCGAGTTCGATTCCGCTGGTTCAGTACTATCGGTTCGCCAAGGGTGAAATCCGTGCCCAACAGGCAGAACAGTTGAAAGCCGACCGGGCCCGGGAACGCTTCGAGGCACGCCAGGCACGCCTCGAGCGCGAGCAACAGGAGAAAGAACTGAGGCGCAAGGAGCGGGCGCAGGCCGCAGCCGAAGCAGCCGCGAAGAAACAGGCAGAGGCGGAGAAAGCGGCCGCCGAAGGTCAGGCTGTTGACGAACGTGCCGCCAAGTCGGCGCTTGTGGAGCAGGCCCTGGCCCGTAAGAAAGCAAAGGCACAAGCGTCCCAGTCGCCTGCCCCCAGTGCACCGCCGACCGAAGAAAAGCCCGACATCGAGGCCCTTGAGAAGCAGCTGGAGCAGGCCAGGTCCAAGCTGGAAACCATGCAAGGCATGCTTGATGACGCCAAAGCCCAGCAGGCAGACAACGTCGAGAAGCTGGAGAGGGCCGTGGCCAAGAATCACGATCGGGTGCAAAGAGCGGAAGAGGCGCTGTCTGAGGCCAGAGAAAAGCTGGCCGCCGGTCCGACTGAATCCCAGACAACCCACTAAACGAGATCAGGCAACACATCCATGGCATTTGTTCAGCAGTCATCGCCACACGCCCACAAGGCCCGGCCAACATCCCGCGTGATGTTGTGGGTTCTTATTGCGGCATTGCCTGGCCTGTTGGCCCAGACGCTATTCTTCGGCTGGGGCAACCTGATCAACGTGGTCTTCTGTATTGCCCTGGCGATCGCCTCTGAAGCTGCCCTGCTCAAGCTCAGAAAAAAGCCGGTCGCCTTCTTCATCAAAGACAATACGGCCGCCGTCACCGGCCTTCTGTTAGGTCTGTCGCTGCCACAGTTTGCGCCCTGGTGGGTATCTGCGGTCGCAGTGATCTCGGCTATCGTTGTGGCCAAACAACTCTATGGCGGGCTGGGCTCAAATCCTTTCAACCCTGCCATGGTTGGTTACGCCCTGGTTCTGGTGTCTTTTCCAGTGGCGATGACGACGAACTGGGCAGAGCCCGCCATGCTCTGGGACGGTGCTCCGGGCTTTGGCGAGACCCTGGCAACCATAGCCTCCGGCCACCAAACAGCGGTCGATGGCTGGACAATGGCAACGCCTCTTGACGAGTACAAACACAAGATAACAACCCACACAGCAACCGAGGTGCTGAACCACCCGACGTTTGGTGAGGGTATCGCCAGAGGCTGGGAATGGGTCAATGCGGCATTTCTGGCAGGAGGCCTTCTGCTCATCGCCCTGCGGATCATTACCTGGCACATTCCGGCAGGATTTCTTGGTGGGATGATCGTAATGAGCCTGGCCTTTGGCAACAATGCCGACCTCTATGCACCACTATCCCTGCATCTGCTTGCAGGCGGGACCATGCTCGGTGCCTTTTTTATCGCTACCGACCCGGTGTCAGCAGCTACGAGCCACCAGGGGAAACTCATCTATGGAGCGGGAATTGGCATTCTGATCTACCTGATCCGCACCTGGGGCAATTATCCCGACGCCGTGGCGTTCAGCGTTCTGCTGATGAATTTTGCCGTTCCTTTCATTGATCATTACACACCTCCACGCACTTATGGCCACCACAAGGCCCGTCGGGGTGTACCGGGGAGCCAGGGGTAATCATGGCTGCAGTTGCACAGTCCATCCGCCGCAGCGCCATCGGGCTCGGCCTGTTCGCCGTGATCACCGGCGGCACCATTGCCGTAACCCAGGTGGCCACGGAAGAGCGAATTCGTGAACAGGCCGCCCGCGCAGAGGCCCAGGCCCTGTATGAAATCATTCCCGAAAGCCGGCACAACAACGACCTGCTCAGGGATACGGTACAGTTGCCTGCCAGTGAGCGCCTGGCACAGCCCGGCCCTCTGAACGTCTGGGTAGCTCGACAGAACGAGCAGCCCATTGGCATGATAATGCCCGTAGTGGCACCCGACGGGTATTCCGGCAAGATTCATCTCCTCGTGGGAGTGGACATGACGGGGACCATTCTCGGAGTGAGGGTAACCAGTCACAAGGAAACGCCGGGGCTGGGAGACCAGATCGAAACCCGCAAATCCGACTGGATCAAGAGTTTCGATGGCCGCTCGCTGGGCAAACCGCCGCATCGGGAATGGAACGTTAAAAAGAATGGTGGAGAATTCGATCAGTTCACAGGCGCAACGATCACGCCAAGGGCTGTAGTGAAAGCGGTTCAGAAAGCACTGATCTATTTTCGGGAAAACCGTCAGATTATCCGGGAGCGGCTCAACGAAGAGCCGTCACCGAGAGACAAGATCCTGAACCCTGAAGCGATTGCCGGCGAATCGTCCAATACGGAGCATTCCTGATCATGGCAACCAAATCATCGAGCGAAATCATCCGCGACGGGCTCTGGGACAACAACCCGGCCCTCGTCCAGGTGCTTGGGCTCTGCCCGCTTCTGGCCGTGACCAGTACCGTTGTTAATGCCATCGGGCTTGGGCTGGCTACACTCATGGTGCTCATGGGGTCCAATCTTGCGGTGTCACTGATTCGCAATTTCGTAAGCGAGTCTGTGCGCCTGCCCGCATTCGTTATGATCATCGCTTCATTCGTAACCTGCGCCGAACTTCTCATGCAGGCCTTTACCTATGAGCTTTATCTGATTCTTGGCATCTTCATTCCACTGATCGTCACCAACTGCGCCATCCTCGGCCGGGCTGACGCTTTTGCTTCCAGAAATCCACCACTTCCGGCACTGCTGGATGGCGCCATGATGGGCCTTGGCTTTCTGGCGGTGCTGGTTGTCCTGGGCGGCCTTCGGGAACTCATCGGACAGGGCACCCTGTTTGTGGACATGCACCTGCTGCTGGGCCCCGTTGCTGCCGACTGGGTGATCCGCCCCTTCGACAACTACCCGGATATGCTGTTCATGATTCTTCCGCCCGGCGCCTTTATCGGGCTAGGACTGCTGATCGCGCTCAAAAATGGTATCGACAACCATCTGGAAGAGCGCCGCAAGGCACATGAACCAGCGCCTGTAGCAGCAGGCAGCAAGCGGGTCCGGGTTACCGGGAACGTATCCTGAGTCCGCACTTGCACAAGACTGAGAGCTGATGAACAAACAGAAACGCATTGAGATCTTCACCCGCCTCAGGGAGGCCAACCCCAACCCGACCACCGAGCTGAACTATTCCAGCCCGTTCGAGTTGCTGATTGCCGTTATTCTTTCGGCCCAGGCCACGGATGTGGGTGTCAACAAGGCTACCGACAAGCTGTTCCCGGTCGCCAACACCCCAGAGGCCATCCTGGCCCTGGGAGTCGATGGCCTGAAGGAGTACATCAAGACCATTGGCCTGTTTAACAGCAAGGCCGAGAACGTGATCAAGACCTGTCGAATCCTGATTGAGAAACACGGCGGCCAAGTGCCGGAGCGGCGGGAGGATCTGGAGGCGTTGCCCGGGGTCGGTCGCAAAACCGCAAACGTGGTCTTGAACACCGCCTTCGGCCACATGGCCATGGCGGTGGACACTCACATCTATCGCGTGTCGAACCGCACCGGCATTGCGCCCGGCAAGAACGTTCTGGAGGTGGAGAACCGGTTGATGCGCCTGGTGCCAAAAGAGTTTCTGCTGGACGCGCACCACTGGCTCATTCTGCACGGGCGCTATACCTGTACCGCCCGCAAACCGAAATGCGGCGCCTGTATCATTGAGGACCTGTGCGAGTTCAAGCAGAAACGGGATTATCTCTGAATCCGCGGCGTAAAAAAGCCGGCATCTTGCCGGCTTTTTGTTTCAGATGCCAAGCCGCGGTTAGCGCTGACCCAGCATTTTCTCCTTCAGATCCTTCTGAGCCGGCTTATCGGACAGCCAGATTCCGAACAGGGCCTTTTTAAAGGCCAGATCGCCAACCGTGTCCTTGTGCTCGCCGTTCTTGAGAACCCGCACGCCTTCGCCCGGCAGATACACCAGATCGAAAACGTCACCCTCGGTGATTTCTTCCTGGAAGACCGCCATAAACTGGTCCACATCCTCCTGGATAGAAGCCATATCGCCGTCGGTGGAGGCCTCGAAACCTTCCAGGGTGGCCTCTGTCATGCGTTCGCTGGTAATCATGCCGGAGATGATGTGCAGAGTGATGGCCTGGGGCTCATCTGCGTTAATCACGGCCTCACCATCGTCGATGGTCTCGGGAACGTACAGACCGCCGACATACAGGTCCATGAACCATTTGGAACGGGTACCTGCGCCATTAAGCGTCAGTTCGGTATCCATGGCGGAATAGGTATCCGGAACATCAACACCTTCCACGGTGAGTGCTGCGGCTGGAGCAGACAGCAGGGCCGTCAGCGTCAGAGACGCAAAACCGGTTGTAAGAGCCTTCTTCATAGTCCTTTCCTTTTCGATCGTTATTATTGACGTGTTTCATTCGTGCACCGGGTTTCGACACCCTTATCCCCGCCCGGTCACGGCATTCTATCAACGGCGCTGGCGGGCGGGACGCGCCCTGGTTCTCATTTGGGGCGATCCTGAAACACAAAAAGCCGGCCAGGGATTCCCTGGCCGGCTTTGGATCGAAAGAAAAGAAAGACGTTACTTGAACAGCAGGTTTCCTGACAGGCCTTCCTTCTCCAGGATCTCACGAAGACGACGAAGCGCCTCGACCTGGATCTGTCTTACTCGCTCGCGGGTCAGACCTATCTCCTGGCCGACTTCCTCCAGCGTGCTCACCGGGTAGCCCCGCAGACCAAAACGGCGTGACAGAACTTCCTGCTGCTTGTCGCTAAGCTGGTCAATCCACTTCTCCAGGCAGGAACACATATTGTTGTCCTGCAGGAGATCCGCCGGATCCGAAGCCCCTTCATCCGCTACGGTATCCAGAAGCGATTTTTCGCCACCGGCACCAATGGGAGTGTCCATGGAAGCGACGCGCTCATTGAGACCCAACATCCGCTTAACGTCGGCCACGGGCTTATCGACCATTCTGGCGATTTCCTCCGCCGAGGGCTCATGATCCAGTTTCTGGGTCAGTTCCCGCGCTGCACGGAGATACAGATTGAGTTCCTTGACCACATGAATCGGCAGACGGATGGTGCGGGTCTGGTTCATGATGGCCCGCTCAATGGTCTGGCGAATCCACCAGGTGGCGTAGGTGGAGAATCGGAAACCCCGCTCCGGATCAAACTTTTCCACCGCCCTGATCAGGCCAAGGTTGCCCTCTTCGATCAGGTCCAGCAGGGTCAGCCCGCGGTTCACGTAACGTCGTGCGATCTTCACCACAAGGCGAAGGTTGCTCTCGATCATCCGTTTGCGGCCGGACTCCTCTCCCTTGCGTGCCAGACGGGCAAAATAGACCTCTTCTTCCGGCGTAAGCAGGGGGGAAAAACCAATTTCGTTGAGATACAGCTGAGTGGCATCCAGCTGCTTTTGACTGGTGAAATAACGTCCCTGGGTGGGGATGTCCTCTTCTACTTCGGCCACTTCTTCGGTGGGCTCTTTTTCAACTTTCTCTTCTGCTAACAATTGATCCTCGGCATCGTCCATGTCCGATACACGATCAATGATGATGTCTTCTTGCTCTGCTGACATTTGTCTTGCCCCGCCTCTCAATAATCCTGGATGTTCGCCCGATACTTCTTGTTATTGCGGACGTCTTTGTCTTCACACTTTTTTCTTCAGGACATTTTGTTGGTCGGCCTGTCATGGCCTTTACCGTTCTTGTTTTTCTTGCGAACGCGGTGTTTTGTCAGTGCCAGGGTGTGCGATCAGGGCAGCCTGCTGACTGCGTCATTCATTAGCGCGGCGGCAGATAATGGACTGGGTCAACCGGATTGCCATTTTTACGAATCTCAAAATGCAACATGGGTCGTTCAGCGCCACTGCTACCGAGCTCTGCGATCACCTGCCCGGCTTTCACATCCTCCCCTTCCTGCACCAGAATCTTCCGGTTGTGAGCGTAAGCACTTAAATAGTGCTCGTTGTGATTCACGATAATCAGGTTGCCGTATCCAAGCAACCCGTTGCCGGCATAGACCACATTCCCGGTGGCCGCAGCTCTTACAGCATCCCCGGCTTGCCCGGCAATATCAATACCTTTATTGACTTTTCCGGATGTTGAGTATCCAGCAATTACAGTGCCAACGTGAGGCCAGCGCCATTCAATCCGGGCCACGGTCTGGGTCTGGGAAGCCAGCGGCGCGCCCTTGTTAGCTGCTCTCGTCACCGCAGGTTTGGGTGCCGTGGCGGCTGTCTGTTTTGGAGGCGAAGCACGACTTGCCGTTCTCGGCGGTTGCGATCCAGAGGGCTTTTTGGCTGCTGTAGTCTGACTGCCCGAGGTTACACTTCCGCGAAGATCCAGACGAATCACCTGACCCGCTTTGAGATTCCAGGGCGGACCAATGCCATTGGCGTCGCCAAGCTCGCGGTAGTCCCGACCATACCGCCAGGCTATGCTGTAAAGGGTTTCGCCGGGTTTGACGACGTGGCGGCCCCAATAGACCGGGGGATTGTAAATGTCGTCCTGGTAGAGTGCCGGCGTGTTACAGCCGGAAAGTAGCAGCAGGGCCATGAGGGGCAGGAGTGCAAGGCGGCTGGCCAGCACCTTTTTCACGGGGCGATCAGGCTCTGAGGCACCGGACGGGAACCGCGGGGACGCCGGTAAAACGGCATTGATGAGCCCACGCATGAATCTCACAGGAATAAAACTGACCCAGTTATGAAAAATCCGTATAACCGCTGTCGGTTGTCGAAGCAGTTTCTAAAGTTTTTATAGTAACTTGCTAATATATTGCACATTTTTCTCGGGAAGCCAAGTTACTGACCGACCTCCCTTGTTACCTCCAGAAACACCCGTTTTGTGCGTTAGGTAACACTCTTCGCACACAGTCGCCTCAAATTACCTCGATGGTGCGACCTCTCCATGCCGGGAACCGAGCCACTCCACCAGCAGAACGAGGGCGAAACCGGCCGCCGCCATGAGCAGGGCAAATAGCACCTGGGGATCCTGGCCGGCCTGCTCTGCAAAGGTAGAAGGCCAGATACTCGTCTCATTCAGGGGAACTTGTTCACCGGAGCTGTTGGTACGCCAACTGAGAGTCTCCTTCCAGGGCCAAACCTTGTTGAGCGCTCCGATCATGAAGCCGGTGAGCAAGGCGAGCACGAGATCATGAAAATGATGGAACGCCCAGGTGATCAGGCGGGCGATGGATAAAAGACCCACCACGCAACCTGCCATAAACAGAAGCAGAATGCCCGCGTCTAACGATTTGATCGCGGCGAGCACAGGCGCATACATACCAATAATCACCAGGATAAAGCTGCCCGAGATGCCAGGAAGAATCATGGCGCAGATGGCCAGCGCGCCGGCACCAAAGAACGCCAGAGTGGAAGGCGCAACCTCGCTGGCAGACAGGGTGGTTATCCACCACGCGATAACAATGCCGAATAACAGCGGAACCAGCAGTGCGGGCTTGTAGTGTCGCACCTGACGCCCGACATGCCACACCGAAGCGACGATCAATCCAAAGAAAAAGCTCCAGATCAGGATCGGGTAGGCTACCAGCATATAGCTGATCCCAGATGCCAGGGTAGCAATACTGGTCAGGACGCCCG
This sequence comes from Marinobacter flavimaris, assembly GCF_045057155.1. Taxonomy (NCBI): domain Bacteria; kingdom Pseudomonadati; phylum Pseudomonadota; class Gammaproteobacteria; order Pseudomonadales; family Marinobacteraceae; genus Marinobacter; species Marinobacter flavimaris. The sequence goes on along the minus strand of NZ_CP171359.1, from coordinate 801,857 downwards.
CCAGCAAGGCGACCAGAAAAGTTCCGTCACAGGCGTCCCAGAACCGACTGAACCGGCCTCGAATCAAGTCATGGAAAACTGCTCCGGGAACCGCGTTGATAGCCTCCAGGAGGCGGAAATAGATACCGGTGATGAAGGCAATGGTGCCACCGGAAACCCCTGGAACGATATCAGCGGCGCCCATGGCGATTCCCCGAAGAAACACGGCTGCAGGGTGGTGGCTGCGTGCAATATCGTTGTCCGGGTTTGGTTTACTTTCTGAAGAGTCGACCATGATTATCGGACAACCCCGCCCAGAAGCGGCACAAACCGGACCGGTTCCAGCTCCTTGTGATCAAAGCGATCTCCCCGCCGGGTTACCTGCACCAGCACCTGGTTCTCCTCACCGACAGGGGCAATCAACACGCCACCGTCTGCCAGTTGGGCGAGTAATTCGGCTGGAACTTCAATGGGTGCTGCGGTCACGATAATGCCGTCGAAAGGGCCACGTTCAGGCCAGCCCATGCCACCATCAGCATGTTTCAGGAACACGTTTCTGGCGTTCAGTTGTCGCAACCGGTCCCGGGCCCTGTCCTGAAGCGCCTTGATACGCTCGACGCTGTAGATTTCGGCGAACAGGCGGGAGAGCACCGAGGTCTGGTAACCGGACCCGGTGCCAAGCTCCAGGACCCGTGAGGGCCCGTGGGCAAGCATTAATTCAGTCATGCGGGCCACTATGTAGGGCTGTGACAAGGTTTGGCCGTAGCCAATCGGTAGCGATGTATCTTCGTAGGCTCTATGGGAAAGCGCCTCATCCAGGAAAATGTGCCGTGGCACCTCTCCCATAATCTCAAGTACCCGGTCCGACTCGATGCCGGCTTCCCTGAGGCGCTGAACCAGTCGCATCCGGGTGCGTCGGGAGGTCATCCCGATGCCTTCGAGCTGCGCTGTCATCCCCGCCCCTCCAGCGAAACCTCCAGGGTATCGACCCAATCCCGGAGCCGTGAGAGCGCCTCATGCCGGGTCATGTCGATGTGAACCGGGGTAACCGAGACATAACCTTCACGTACGGCATTGAAATCAGTGCCGGGACCGGCGTCACCGCCGACACCTGCCGCCCCGATCCAGTAACGCTCTTTGCCGCGAGGACAGGTCATCGGGACGGCACCCTCTGCCCGTTCCCGGTGGCCCAGGCGCGTCACCCGAATGCCAGCCAGTTCCTCCCAGGGAACATCCGGGACATTCACGTTGAGAATGGAGCGAGGCCCCAGCACCAGGGGACGCTCGTTCTCTAGCAGCACCCGGACAACCCGGGCGGCGGTCTCGTAGTGAAAGTGGCCATCGTTGACAAGGGAGACGGCAATGGCGGGAAGTCCGAGGTGGCGACCCTCGGTTGCCGCAGCAACGGTACCGGAGTAGATAATGTCGTCGCCTAGGTTGGCGTGGGTGTTGATACCCGACACCACCCTGTCGAACGGCTCACGGAACAATCCGTTCACCGCCAGATGGACGCAGTCGGTCGGTGTTCCATCGACCGAACGAAAACCGTTGGGATGTTCCTCAACCGTCAGGGGGCGATTGAGCGTCAGGGCGTTACTGGCGCCGCTATGATCCCGGTCAGGCGCCACGACCTCAAGCTCACCCAGTCCTTTTAAGCCATCAAACAGGGCTATGAGCCCCGGTGAATGAACGCCGTCATCATTCGACAACAGAATACGCACAGTGTTCTCCGCTAGCCTTGTTGTTCGTTGTGTCGGCCGAGGCTCATGTCCTCAAGCTCGAAAATATCACTCAAAATCGTTGTCGCGTACTGGCCGGGCGAAAGAAAAAACGCCAGCTCCAGACAGTCCTCAGCGACCCACTGCCAGGAGAGGCTCTCCGGTTTTACCGCCAATGGCCTTCGCTCCGGTTTCATCCGGCTGACCGAAAAAAGGGCGGCCAACTCCGGGGTTTGCTCGACAATGCCCCGCTCGAAGGTTTCCAGGGGCCCGGAAGCGGTGGTGCCGCCGTCACCCCACAGTGGACCTGTCGCTCCTGCCTCGGCCCAGCTGCCATCGTCTACCCGAGCTGCCAGCACCTCATTGAACAGCCAGGAGCGCGCTGCCGAAAAATACAATACGTTTTTCGAGCCGTCGCTGCCAGCTCGCTTTTTGCCACCCCGGCCTTTTCCGCCGGACCGGCCACGTCGGTTCAGGGTAGCGGGATCGAGATGCACCGCACGGTCAAGGTTAGCGCCATCATTGCCAAACCGTTGGGGGCCAAAGTAGTTTGGAGCCCCAATATCGCCCAGACGCTCCAGCGCTCGGTCAATAACCTGGTGCTCACCGGAGACGGCCCTCAGGGTAATCGTGAAGCCATTACCCCTGTGCTCCCCGCGCCGCAATTTCCGCGCCTGCCGCGAAACCGCCAGAACCGGCCAGCGTAGGCCAATCTCCCGGATCAGAGCGGTGTCCTGATCCTCGTTTCCGGGACGGTACAGACTGAACCACTGGCGGGTCACAGCATGCCTATCCTTGAGCCCACAGAAACCGACATCAAAGTGACGACACCCGGCGATCCTGGCCAATTCGCGGGCAACATACTCTGTGTTATCACCCACTTTCTCCAGTTTCAAACAAAGATGCTCGCCACTGCCTGCGATTACATCTCCCTCGACGGCCGGGCCGCTTTCCGGCAGCTCCAGCAATTCGTCGACAATGAAATCGCCCGGGGCGGTTTTCAGGCGGCCAGAGGCAATACGACTGCCGCCGGAGGTTGGCCAGTCAAGGCGCCAGTTGCTCAAGATTCCACCGGTTCAAGCAGGCAGATCGCCTGGCAGGCAATGCCTTCGCCGCGCCCGGTAAAACCCAGCTTTTCCGTGGTGGTGGCTTTCACGCTGACACGACTGGCCGGCACACCCAGATCTTCGGCAATGTTCAAACGGATGGCATCGATATGGGGCGCCATCTTGGGAGCCTGGGCAATGATTGTGGTATCCACGTTAACGACGGAGAAACCCTCGTCCCGGACCCGGTTCACAACCCGACGCAAAAGGTCCCTGCTGTCGGCCCCTGCCCACTCGTCACTGGTGTCCGGGAAGAAATGCCCGATGTCGCCAAGCGCGGCAGCGCCCAGCAATGCATCTGCCAAAGCATGCAGCAGGACATCACCATCAGAATGAGCCTTGAGCCCGTGGGAATGCGGAATGCTTACGCCGCCAATAATCACAGAGTCGCCTTCGCAGAAGGCGTGGACATCGAAGCCCTGACCAATACGCATAATGTGCTCCGGAACACTCCGAAAGTTCAGAATTGGCTCAGAATGAAGCCTGCCAGTGCCAGATCGGCGGGCACGGTGATCTTGATATTGTCCGGCCGCCCTTCAACCAGCACCGGCATGTTACCGGAAAACTCCACCGCGGAGGACTCATCGGTCACCGGAAGGTCCCGGGCAAGAGCTGCCTCCAGAGAATCAACAAGAACACGATAGCGAAACATCTGGGGCGTCAGAGCCCGCCACAACCCCGTGCGATCAACGGTCTCAATCACTTCCGGAAGCTCAGCAGTAACGGCTTTCTTTAAAGTGTCGGCAACCGGCGAGGCAAGCAGCCCCCCGACAGGATGGCTGTAGAGCCGGTCAATCAGATTTGAAAGATCCCGGGTATCAAGGCAGGGCCTCGCCGCATCGTGCACCAGAACCCAGTCGTCATCTTTCACCTGTTCCGCCATGGCGTGCAGCGCCGACAACACCGAACCAGCTCTTTCGGAACCGCCGGTACAGGTCTGGATTCGGCTATCGCCGCTGGCTTCGGTATCCGGCCACCAATGGTCGGCCGGGTGCAATGGCACCATGCAGCCGGAAAAAGGCGCGGAATCCATGAGTCGGGAAAGGGTGATGTCGAGAATGAAACGCTCGCCAATCCGAAGGTACTGTTTCGGTTGCTCAGCCTGCATACGCTGGCCGATGCCGGCGGCAGGAACAATCAGCCAGAGTCTCGGGGAAGGCATAGACAATCAGTTTTCAACAACCAGGAAAAAGGTCTCGTCGTCTCTTATCAGGCCGAGGTTCATTCTGGCCCGTTCTTCAACGGCGCCCTGCTCGTTACGCAGATTCCTGACTTCCGCATAGAGACGTTCATTGCGGGTAGCCAGCTCGGCATTTTCTTCACGTTGCTCGGCAATGGACTGCTCCAGAGCCCATACCTGCGCAAAGCTGCCCTCCCCGACCCACAGGCGCACCTGCAGCAGGAGAATCACAACCACCATTAAGGTCCAGAGCAACTTCATTGCCGATTCCGTTCAAAATTCAATCAATCAAAATACCAACGCCGGACGTTGAGTATAGACCTTAGAGTAGATTAGCAACAAATTCTTCTAACTGCCTGTACAAAAAGGCCATCATGTCCGGAATTTCGCCCAGAACACGATGGCCTTAACAGTTTTTCGCCAATTACCGGCCAGACACTCTGCCAGAACCGGTGGGATCAGTCGATCAGCCCTGCCCTTTGATTTCGCTCAGGCCGCGGTAAGGCGCCTTACCGTCCAGCGCTTCTTCGATGCGCAGCAGCTGGTTGTACTTGGCAACACGATCCGAACGGCACAGGGAACCGGTCTTGATCTGGCCGGCGCAGGTCGCCACCGCCAGATCGGCAATGGTGGTGTCCTCGGTTTCACCGGAACGATGTGAAATCACGGCAGTGAAACCGGCATCCTGGGCCATCTTGATGGCATCGAGGGTTTCGCTCAGGCTGCCGATCTGGTTGAACTTGATCAGGATGGAGTTACCCACGCCCTTCTCGATACCCTGCTTCAGGATTTTGGTGTTGGTCACAAACAGGTCGTCACCGACCAGTTGAACCTTGGCGCCCAGTTTGTCGGTCAGCACCTTCCAGCCATCCCAGTCGCTCTCGTCCATGCCGTCTTCAATGGAGACAATCGGATATCGCTCACACAGACCTGCCAGGTAATCGGCAAAGCCCTCGGAATCGAAGCTCTTGCCTTCGCCGGACAGCTGGTACTGGCCATCCTTGTAGAATTCGGAAGATGCACAGTCCAGGGCGAGGGTCACATCGGTACCAAGCTTGTAACCGGCCTTCTCGACCGCTTCCTGGATAACCGCCAGCGCCGCTTCGTTGGAGGGCAGGTTGGGAGCAAAACCACCCTCATCACCAACCGCTGTGTTCAGGCCCTGGGCCTTCAGCACTTTTTTCAGGCTGTGAAAAATCTCCGCGCCAACCCGCAGGGCTTCAGAGAAGCTCTTGGCGGAAACCGGCTGAACCATGAACTCCTGGATATCAACGTTGTTATCCGCGTGCTCACCACCGTTCAGAATGTTCATCATCGGCACCGGCATGGAGAACTGGCCAGAGGTGCCGTTGATGTCTGCAATGTGCGCATACAGCGGCTTGCCCAGGGAGATAGCTGCAGCCTTGGCCGCCGCCAGGGAAACTGCCAGGATGGCGTTGGCGCCCAGGTTGGCCTTGTTCTCGGTACCGTCGAGGTCCAGCATGATCTGATCCAGGGCACGCTGATCAGCTGCATCTTTGCCTACCAGTGCATCACGGATCTTGCTGTTCACGGCTTCCACAGCCTTCAGAACACCCTTGCCAAGGTAACGGGATGCATCACCATCACGCAGTTCCAGGGCTTCCCGGGAACCCGTGGAGGCACCAGAAGGCGCGCAGGCGCTGCCGACGGTGCCGTCTTCCAGGATAACGTCGGCTTCTACTGTCGGGTTACCGCGGGAATCCAGAACCTCACGGCCCTTGATGTTGGCAATCTTGGTCATTCTTCTCTGTCTCCAAGTTCATGTTCAAATTCGGGAGTCAGAGCGAGAGGGAACGGCCCTCTACATTTTCGCAGGGCCGTTCCCGCTCGCTCCCATAGTCCGCGTAAAACGCCAACACCGCCAATCAGGCGGTGTCGATAGGTTTAAAGCTTTTTACCAGATCATCCACAGCTTTCACCCGCTGCAGGAAGGGCTCAAGCTGGCTCAGCCGCAAAGCACAGGGGCCATCGCACTTGGCTTTGTCCGGGTCCGGATGGGCCTCAAGGAACAATCCGGCCAACCCCTGGGACATACCCGCCAGCGCCAGGTCAGTCACCTGGGCACGTCGGCCACCGGCCGAATCCGCGCGTCCGCCGGGCATTTGCAGGGAGTGGGTCACATCGAACATCACCGGTACGTTCATGGCTTTCATGATGCCAAAGCCCAGCATGTCGACAACCAGGTTGTTGTAGCCGAAGCTGCTGCCCCGCTCACACAGGATCACCTTGTCATTGCCGGCTTCCTCGCACTTGGTGATGATGTGCTTCATTTCCTGGGGAGCCAGGAACTGGGCCTTCTTGATGTTGATCACCGCACCGGTTTTCGCCATGGCGACCACCAGGTCGGTCTGGCGGCTCAGGAAAGCCGGCAGCTGGATGATGTCGCATACCTGCGCTGTGGGAGCGGCCTGGGCCGGCTCGTGGACGTCCGAAATAATGGGAACACCAAACTTGCTTTTGATGTCCGCCAGAATCTGCAGCCCTTTCTCAAGGCCTGGACCACGAAACGAATTCACCGACGAACGGTTGGCCTTATCAAACGACGCCTTGAAAACGTAGGGAATGCCGAGTTTACCTGTGGCCTCAACGTAGGCCTCGGCAACCTCCATGGCCAGCTCCGGCGACTCGAGGACGTTCATGCCACCAAAGAGCACAAACGGCTTGTCGTTGGCGACGTCGATTCCCGAAACGTTTACAGTGTTCTGCGCCATGCTCAGGATCCTTTCTTGCAGGCCAGTGCTGCCTCAACAAAGCCTTTGAACAACGGGTGGCCGTCCCTGGGCGTGGAAGTAAATTCCGGATGGAACTGACAGGCGACAAACCAGGGATGATCCGGCGCTTCAACCACTTCGACCAGACGACCATCGGTCGAACGACCTGAGATCTGAAGACCGGCCTCTTCCAACTTTGGCAGGAAGTGGTTGTTGACCTCGTAACGATGGCGATGACGCTCGCGAATGGTTTTCTTGCCATAGCAGTTGGCAATGGTGGAACCTTCGGTAAGCACGCAATCCTGGGCGCCGAGACGCATGGTCCCGCCAAGATCAGATTCTTCCGTACGCTCTTCGCGCTCTCCGGTGGAATCCAGCCATTCGGTGATCAGGCCCACCACCGGCTCCGGCGTGTGCTCGCGGAATTCTGTGCTATGAGCGTCGGTCAGGCCGGCCACGTTCCGCGCGTATTCAATTACAGCAACCTGCATACCCAGGCAGATGCCAAGGTAAGGCACCTTGTTCTCACGGGCATACTGAACCGTGCGGATCTTGCCTTCCACGCCGCGCTCACCGAAACCGCCCGGCACCAGAATCGCGTCGGCACTGGCCAGCGCACCGGTGCCATCACGCTCGATGTCTTCGGAATCGATGTAGTTGATATTGACCTTGGTGCGGGTCTTGATGCCGGCGTGCAGCAGGGATTCGATCAGCGACTTGTACGCGTCGAGAAGCTCCATGTACTTGCCAACCATGGCAATGGTCACTTCCTGCTCGGGATTCATCAGTGATTCAACAACGTTGTCCCACTCACTGAGGTCCGCAGGACGTGCATCCAGGCCGAATCGTTCGATAACGAGCTGATCCAGGCCATGCTCATAGAGCATGCGAGGAATGGCGTAAATGGATTTGGCATCCTGGAGAGGAATAACGGCCCGCTCTTCGACGTTGGTGAACAGGGCAATCTTGCGACGTGAACTGGCGTCCACCTCGTGCTCGGAGCGGCACAGCAGGATATCCGGCTGCAGACCGATAGAGCGCATTTCCTTGACCGAGTGCTGGGTGGGCTTGGTCTTGATCTCACCCGCAGTGGCAATGTACGGAACCAGGGTCAGGTGCATGAAAAGTGCACGTTGGGGACCGACTTCAACCTTCAGTTGCCGGCAGGCTTCGAGGAACGGCAGGGATTCAATATCGCCTACCGTGCCACCAATCTCGATCAGCGCTACGTCGGCGCCAGCGGCACCTTCAACGACCCGGCGCTTGATCTCGTCAGTGATGTGGGGGATTACCTGCACAGTTCCGCCCAGGTAGTCGCCACGGCGCTCCTTGCGGATTACTTCCTCGTACACCCGACCGGTGGTGAAGTTGTTGCGCTTGCTCATCGGGGAGCGGATGAAGCGCTCGTAGTGGCCCAGATCGAGGTCTGTTTCCGCGCCATCCTCGGTGACAAAAACCTCACCGTGCTGGAACGGGCTCATGGTGCCGGGGTCCACGTTGATGTACGGGTCCAGCTTGAGAATAGTGACCTTCAGGCCGCGTGCCTCGAGGATCGCAGCCAGAGAGGCTGATGCGATACCTTTCCCCAAGGAGGACACGACACCGCCGGTGACGAAAATATAACGCGTCATGCAGATTCCGTGATTGTCTGGTTCGGTGAAGGAGGGAGATTGTCATCTCAAGATGGGACGCCAGACTACCAGAAAGGCCCCATTGACTCAATCACATTCCCGCTCTATGACCAGCCGCCAACCGGCGGCATGGGCGCCTCCCGAGTATTGTTCAGAACACCATAAATCGCCAATGGCAATGAGCTCTGCTGCGTCCCCGGAACCCGCGAAAACCAGCGGCAGACGGGCCCTTTCCCAGGGTGGAACGCCGACTTCCTGCAGCCATTTCTTGAGCGAACGGGACGGCCCATCGGGACGGAAACGGACCCGCTCGCCACCCTGCCTCGTAAATATCCGTATTGGCGGCAACGACTGTTCCGGGGTAACGACAGATTCCAACCTGAGGGACCACTCTCCCCACGCGACACCATCCCCCGGCTCGAGATCGACCGGAGCGTCCGGTAAAGGGCCGCGGTCGGGAACGAGGCAAAGATCACCCTGGAAACGCCGCAGACTGAAACCGTCGGACCGGAACTCCGGCTCCCGATCCTCTGCGGCAAACAGCAGGTCCCGAATGACCTGCTGCCAGTCACCAGGGGTGGGCGCATGAAACCCGCGTTCCCGTGCCCACCAACGTAGCAGATTCTTCTGCTCCGCCAGAGGCAGTGTTTTCAGGCCATCAACGGGGAGACGGTCCCGGTCGCCGCCGATTGCCTGCCACTGCAAAGCGGCCAGTTTGCGGTTCAGCGCTTCGCTCTCGCCACAGGATTCCGCCGTGTGCCGCAGCCTGCGATTCAACCCCGGCCAGCGATCCCGCAAGAGCGGCAACACAGTGTGACGGAGAAAATTCCGGTCAAATCGCTGGTCGGTATTGCTGGGGTCATCAACCCATGACAGGCCAGCGACCCGGGCCCAGCGCTCGAGTTCGGCCCTCTCAAACCCGAGCAGGGGCCGGACGAGGGTCGCGGTGCCCAGCTCACGACTGGCCGGCATGCCCGCGAGCCCGGCCACACCGCTGCCCCTGAGCATCCGGAACAGAACGGTTTCCGCCTGGTCATCCCCATGGTGAGCCATCAAGACCAGGTCGCCCTTCCCGACCAGCGCCTCGAGGGCGGCATAGCGGGCCTTGCGGGCAGCTTCCTCTATACCCGCACCCGAGCTACGACCACCATCGACGGTTACCCGCTCAACCACAAGCGGCACGCCAAGTCGCTCACATTCACCGCGACAGAACGACTCGGTATCCGATGCATTGGGTTGAAGCTGATGATTGATATGGATCGCCCGGACAGCGCCGGAACAGCCATGGCAGTGGGCTGCCAGGTGCAATAACAGGGTGGAATCGAGGCCGCCGCTCAGGGCGACCCAAAGACGGGTGTGATCGGGGAGTTCTCTGACCGGGGCACACAGGGCCTCCGGCCAGTGGAATCCGGAACCGGGCTCAGCGCCCGGTGTCATAGCGGGTCAGCCGCTCGTAGCGGCGGGATACCAGCTCATCCAGTGGCAGGCGGCTGAGCTCAGCGACGCCTTTCGCCAGAACCTCTTTGAGGGATTCCGACATTTTTTCAGGGTTGCGGTGAGCACCGCCGAGGGGCTCGGTTACCACGTTATCCGCCAGCCCCAGATCTTTGAGCCGGTCAGCCGTAACACCCATGGCCTCCGCCGCCTGGGCAGCGTATTCGGCACTTTTCCAGAGGATCGACGCACAGCCCTCTGGGGAAATCACCGCGTAGGTGGAATACTGCAGCATGTTCAGCTGGTCACAGACACCGATGGCCAACGCGCCACCGGAACCGCCCTCACCGATCACCGTGGAGATAATGGGTGTCTTGAGGCGGGACATCACGGCCAGGTTGAAGGCAATGGCCTCACTCTGCCCACGCTCTTCCGCACCAATGCCGGGATAGGCACCCGGCGTGTCGATGAACGTGAGAATGGGCATCTTGAACCGCTCGGCCATTTCCATCAGGCGCAGGGCCTTGCGATAGCCCTCAGGGCGCGGCATACCAAAGTTGCGCTTTACCTTGTCCCGCACTTCCCGGCCCTTCTGATGACCAATCACCATTACCGGCTTGTCGTCCAGCCGGGCAGTACCCCCTACGATCGCCAGGTCGTCTGCATAACGGCGATCACCGTGCAGTTCATCGAAATCCTCAAACATGGATTCGATGTAGTCCAGGGTGTAGGGCCTGCGGGGATGGCGAGCCAGTCGGGCAACGTCCCAGGGCTTGAGATCGGAGAAAATGCTCTCTGTGAGGCTGACGCTCTTTTTCTTCAGCCGGGTGATCTCGTCGGTGATATTGATGTCGGTGTCATTGCCAACCATCCGAAGCTCTTCAATCTTGGCTTCCAGGTCGGCGATTGGCTGTTCGAAATCCAGATAGTTAGGGTTCATGATGTTCCATCATTTTTTGCCAGGCGGGAAAATGCTCCGCCAAACCAGAATTTACACAAAGATAGCAGCGCCCGGTCAGTGGCTAAAGCGGACATTGGTATGAGTCCGCTATCTGACAAACTTTTAATTTTCAGCTTACTCAATCATAGACCAGTTCTACCGACTGGTCGCCTACGAGGTAACGGAGCTCCAGTAGCAGGTTGTCATCCGGCTGCACCCGCCAGGATTCACCCAGCTCGATCCGGGTGGACGCCTCCGGGCTGCTGTACTCAATCCAGACCGGACTGCCATCACAGCGGAACGGCCTCAGGGTGGTGTCCAGTTTCTCCAGCAGTCCGTTCTGCAGCTGATCGGCGTGCAGGTTGAGCTTCAACCCTCGGCTAAACTGCTGACGAGCGCTCGCGACATCCATCACCGAGCTCACCCGCATCTTCATCTGGCCGGAATAGTCGTCGTGGCTAACCTGCCCTTCCACGACAATCACCTGATCTGACTGCAACAGTTCCCGGTTCTCAAAGAAGGCTTCCGAGAACAGGGTCGCCTCTATCCGCGCACTCCTGTCGTCCAGGGTGATGAAACACATGGTGGAACCGGTGCGGGTTTTCATGGTGCGCTGGGCAACCACCAAACCGGCGACGCGCTGGGGTGACTTGTTCGGCTTCAGATCGGCGATGGAGGACCGGACAAACCGCCGAACCTCTTTCTCGTATTCATCAAACGGGTGGCCGGTGAGGTAAAGCCCCAGGGTATCTTTCTCCCCTTTCAGCCGCTGTTTTTCGGGCCACTCGCGCATGCCGGCCACGTCCTCGTAGGGATCGCCACCATCACCGGCCTCGAGCATTTCGCCGAACATATCCATCATGCCGACGGACTCGTTACGGGATTGCTGGCCGGCCTGCTGCACGGCCTTATCGATGCTGGCCATCAACTGAGCCCGGCTGGCGCCAAGCTTGTCCATGGCGCCGCACCGGATCAGCGCTTCCATGGCGCGCTTGTTGACCTTTTTCAGGTCAATGCGTCGGCAAAAATCGAAAATATCCTGATAGGGCTCGCCATCGCCACGACCTTCCACGATGCTCTGAATCGGGCCCTCGCCCAGGCCTTTGATAGCACCGAGGCCATACACAATCTGGCCTTCGTCGTTGACGGTAAAGGTGTATTCCGAACGGCTGACGTCTGGCACCAGAAGATCCAGTTTCATGTTCCGGCACTCTTCTACCAGCGTGACCACCTTGTCGGTGTTCTGCATATCGGCAGTCAGTACCGCGGCCATGAATTCTGCCGGGTAATGGGCTTTCAGCCAGAGTGTCTGGTAGGACACCAGTGCATAGGCGGCGGAGTGGGATTTGTTGAAGCCGTAGCCGGCAAACTTCTCTACCAGGTCAAAGATGTTTTCGGCCAGGGTCGTGTTGATCCCGTTCTGCTCACAGCCATCCAGGAAAAACTGCTTCTGCTTGGCCATTTCCTCGGGCTTTTTCTTACCCATGGCGCGCCGCAGCATGTCCGCATTACCAAGGGTATAACCGGCCATCACCTGGGCGATCTGCATGACCTGCTCCTGGTACAGGATAACCCCGTAGGTGGGCTCCAGAACCGGCTTCAGGCCTTCATACTGGTAATCCGGATGCGGGAAGGACATGGGTTGGCGGCCGTGCTTACGGTCGATAAAGTCGTCCACCATGCCCGATTGCAGCGGCCCCGGCCGGAACAGGGCCACGAGGGCGATCATGTCTTCCAGTGAGTCTGGCTGCAGACGGCGAATCAGGTCCTTCATGCCCCGGGATTCCAGCTGAAACACCGCCGTGGTTTCCGCTTTCTTGAGCATGTCGAACGAGGGCACGTCATCCAGCGGAATCTCGTTGATGTCGAGCGGCTGCATGCCCTTCTTTTCCCGGCGTGGATTGATCATGTTCAGCGCCCACTTGATGATCGTGAGCGTCCGCAGGCCCAGGAAGTCGAACTTCACCAGCCCGGCGTCTTCCACGTCGCCCTTGTCGAACTGGGTCACCAGGCTTCCGCCCTCGTCGTCGCAGTACAGGGGCGAAAAATCGGTGATCTTGGTGGGCGCGATCACCACGCCGCCGGCGTGTTTACCGGCGTTCCGGCAAACGCCCTCAAGCTTCAGGGCCATTTCCCATATTTCCTGGGCTTCCTCGTCGTTCTCGAGAAATTCGACCAGCTGTGGTTCCTGCTCCAGAGCCTTTTCCAGGGTCATGCCCGGCTCGAAGGGAATCATCTTGGAGAGTTTGTCAGCCAGACCGTAGGATTTGCCCTGAACCCGGGCAACGTCCCGCACAACCGCCTTCGCCGCCATGGTGCCGAAGGTAATGATCTGCGACACCGCCTCTCGCCCGTACTTCTGGGCGGTGTACTCGATTACCCTGTCCCGGCCTTCCATGCAGAAGTCGACGTCAAAGTCGGGCATGGAGACCCGTTCCGGGTTCAGGAAACGCTCGAACAGCAAGTCATACTCTAGTGGATCCAGGTCAGTAATCAGCTGGGCGTAGGCCACCAGCGAGCCGGCACCGGAACCCCGGCCTGGCCCCACGGGCACACCGTTGTTCTTGGCCCACTTGATGAAGTCCATCACGATCAGGAAGTAGCCCGGGAACCCCATCTGGATGATGATATCCAGCTCGAAGTTCAGGCGCTTGTAGTAGGCCTCGCGTTTGGCATCGTATTCCGGATCGTCCTTGCTGAGGGTCTTGGCCAGCCGCTCTTCCAGCCCCTCCTCGGAGACCTTCCGGAAATAGTCGTCCATGGTCATGCCATCGGGAATCGGGTAATTGGGCAGGAAATACTCACCCATCCGAACCTTCACCGAGCAGCGCCGGGCAATCTCCACGGTGTTCTCGATTGCTTCTGGAATGTCGCTGAACAGCTCGATCATCTCATCGGCGCTGCGCAGGTACTGCTGGTCACTGAAGCGGCGATCACGGCGCGGATCATCCAGGGTACGACTCTCACCGATACAGACCCTGGCCTCGTGAGCCTCAAAGTCTTCCGCCTCCAGGAAGTGCACATCGTTAGTGGCAACCACCGGAAGGCCAAGAGCACCGGCCAGCTCAACACTCAGGTGCAGGCAGTCTTCGTCTCCTGGACGACCGGTGCGCTGTAACTCGAGGTAGTAGCTATCCGGGTACAAATCCATCCAGTAACGGGCGCGCTCGCGGGCCAATTCCGTTTTGCCCGCCATCAAAGCCTTGCCCACATCGCCCATTCTCGAACCAGAGAGCGCAATCAAACCGTTCGGCCGAGCCTCAAGCCATTTGCGCTGGATGATCGGCTTGCCAAACCGCTGCCCCTCGGTATACCCCAGGGAAATGATTTCGGTGAGGTTGAGATAACCGTCGTTATCTCGCGCCAACAGCGTGATGCGGAACGGATTCTCGGGCTCGTCGGGATTTTCCAGCCACAGATCGGCGCCAATGATGGGTTTGACGCCCGCGCCCATGGCCGCCTTGTAAAAGCGAACCAGCGAGCACATGTTGGATTGCTCGGTAAGGCCAACAGCCGGCATGCCCAGCTCGGCAACGCGCTTTATCAGCGGTTTAACCCTGACCAGGCCATCCACCATGGAGTATTCGGAATGGACGCGGAGGTGTACAAAAGTCTGCGACATAACGTCAGGTTATTCCTGCTGTGTAATTCAGTTGGGGCGGCCGGCTCAACCGCCGATCACGGCCCGGAGTTCTTCTTCGGTCTGGGGTCCAAAACGGGTCTCGACCAGATCGCCGCCCGGATTAACCAGAAAAGTGGCAGGCAGCGCGACCGGTAACTTCCAGCCGAACCCCGGCCCTGGATCGTCCGCCAGCATGGTAAATTCAATCCCCATACGCTCGCCCAGTTCGACCAATGCGTCGCCCCGCACCCCATCAAAATTGACGGCTAGTACGGTAATGTCGGGCGCCTTGTCCAGCTCATTGAGCTCGGGAATTTCTTCGAGGCACGGTTTGCACCATTCCGCCCAGTAGTTAACCAACACCCACTGGCCGCGCAAGGTGTCCCAGTTCAGTTTTGTGCCTTCTGCCCGCTCAAGCTCGATTTTCTGGCAGCCGGACATCGCCAGAATGAGCAGCGCCACGGCCAGAACATGCAGGCCGGAACGCCTACGGACAGAATCAGGGTACTGCACTGGAAAACCTCCTGTTAGACTACCGGCCACAGAAATCGTGGACTCCATTCAGACAATCAGGCACGAAGATGACAGAACCCACCCGGATTTTCCACAACCCTCGCTGCTCGAAATCCCGCCAAACCCTTGAACTGCTTACCGAACGGGGAATTGAGCCAGAGATTATACGCTACCTGGAAACACCACCGACAGAGCAGGAGCTCAAGGATATCCTGAACGCACTGGATCTTCGCCCCCGCGAACTGATGCGCACGAAAGAAAAAGAGTATAAAGAACAGGGCCTGAACAGCCCCGACCTGAGCGACGAACAACTCATCGCCGCGATGGTAGCAACACCGAAACTGATTGAACGACCGATTGTGACCGCCAACGGCAAAGCAGCACTTGGCCGGCCACCGGAAAACGTTCTCTCGATCCTGTAACGCCCAACAATCTCCTCCAGCCAGATCAGAAGGATCTCTGAAGATGTCCGATCAATTGCCCTATGTTCTCGTGCTATTTTACAGCCGCACAGGCCAGACTGCGGAGCTGGCCAGCCAGATTGGTCGTGGCGTGGCCCGGGTAACAGGCATGGAAGCGAGGTTGCGGGCGGTACCGCCGGTTTCACCGGACACGGAAGCGTCCCTGCCCGCAGTTCCGGACTCTGGAGCGCCTTACGCCAGCAAATCCGATCTCGCAAATTGCGCCGGTCTGGCCATCGGCAGCCCCACCCGCTTTGGCAACATGGCAGCGCCCCTGAAGCATTTCCTCGACACGACCGGCGACCTCTGGCTGAGCGGAACCCTGGAAGGCAAACCGGCGGGCGCGTTTACCTCTACCGGCAGCCTCCATGGCGGGCAGGAAACGACTCTCATGACCATGATGATGCCGCTGCTGCATCATGGCATGGTGGTCTGTGGTCTCCCCTACTCGGAGAAGAGTCTCGGCGAAACGGACACCGGTGGCACACCCTACGGCCCTACCCACTGGGCCGGAACCGGCGAACAGCAACCCCTGAGCACGCATGAGAAAGCCCTGTGCCAGGCCTTCGGCGAACGTCTGGCGCGACTGGCGCTGAAACTCGCTGACTGATACGCGACCGGGCGCAGGACGTACTTTGCTTTACACTTACCGACTCCGGAACACACTATGCTGAACAACCCGAAGGCCCGCATCACTGTGCGGGCGACGATCGCCCTTTACATCGGCGTGCTTGCCACCCTGCTGATTACCACGTTCTACCCGGCTCCCGTCGAGGGTGTTTCAATACCCCTGATGCTGGCGGTGAAACTGGTCCCGCTTCTGCCCTTTGCGGTCACGGTCTTTCGCGGTCACAATCGGGGCTATATCTGGATGTCCTTCGTGGTGATCTTCTACTTCACTCAGGCCGTTGTTTCGGCATGGCTGAGCGAAGGCGCCCCGGGGCCGGTCATTTTGACGGTACTGACCTTCCTGTTGTTCACTGTTGCCATGATTCACCTGAAGGTGAACCGGCCGGTGGCAGACGGAAACACACCCTGAAGACCTGGAACTGACCCTCTATGGCTGACACAAGCAACTCCGGAACGGTGCAGCGGCCACCCGCGCCGCCCAGAAGTACCCTGACCCTGAGAGATGTTTGCACCGCGCTTGTTACCAGCGGGGAAATCAGCCAGGAAGACGCAGAGCGGGTGTTGTCGGCCAACCTGGGCGCGGCAACCGGCGACGGACAGAAAGGCAGGCGCCACCCGCTGGAACTGGTGGCGATTGCCGCGCTGACCAGCCAGAAGAGCGGTCGTACCCTGGATCTGGATCGGCTGACTCACTGGCTGGCCGACTGGGCGGGGCAACCCTATTACCATATTGATCCCCTCAAGATCGACACACCCGCCATTGCCCGGGTGATGTCTTACGCCTTTGCGCAGCGCCATGGCATCCTGGCCGTTGAGATCGGCGCCGATGAGGTGCTGATCGCCAGCGCAGAACCTTTCAAGAGCGATTGGGTGCAGAACCTTCAACAGGCCGTTCGCAAGGATATCCGGCGAGTTGTCGCCAATCCCGAGGATATCCGCCGGTACACCGTGGAGTTCTACCAGCTCGCCAATTCCGTCAGCAAGGCCAGCGGCAGCCAGGGCCCGGGTGTTGCCGGCAACCAGAATTTCGAGCAGCTGCTCGATCTTGGCGCCAGCGAACATCCGGACGCCAATGACCAGCACGTCGTCAAGATTGTCGATTGGTTGCTCCAGTACGCCTTCGACCAGCGCGCCTCGGATATTCACATCGAGCCCCGCCGCACGGTCACCCAGGTCCGGTTCCGGATCGACGGCGTTCTGCACAACGTTTATGAGTTCCCCGAGCATGTAGGCGTGGCGGTGACCAGTCGCCTCAAGATCCTCGGTCGCCTGAATGTGGCGGAAAAACGCCGCCCCCAGGACGGTCGTATCAAGACCCGCAAACCCGACAACCGGGAGGTGGAACTGCGTCTGGCCACCATGCCGACTGCCTTTGGCGAAAAGATGGTCATGCGGATCTTTGATCCAGATGTGCTTTTGAAGTCCTACGAGCAACTGGGATTCGGCAAGGAAGACCGCCAGCGCTGGCAGGAAATCACATCCCGCCCGCACGGCATCGTCCTTGTCACCGGGCCCACTGGTTCCGGCAAGACCACGACCCTGTATTCGACCCTGAAACAGATTGCATCGCCCGAGCTAAACGTCTGCACCATCGAGGATCCCATCGAAATGGTGGAGCCGGCGTTCAACCAGATGCAGGTTCAGACCAATATCGACCTGACCTTTGCAGCCGGCGTAAGGGCGCTGCTGCGTCAGGACCCGGATATCATCATGATCGGCGAGATCCGCGATCTGGAAACGGCGGAAATGGCGGTTCAGGCCGCCCTCACTGGCCATCTGGTGCTCTCGACCCTGCATACCAACGACGCTCCGAGTGCGATCACCCGGATGATGGAACTGGGCATTCCGCCTTACCTGATTCGGGCCACGGTACTGGGCGTGATGGCACAACGGCTTGCCCGAACGCTCTGCCCTCACTGCAAATCCCCTGGCCCCGCTGATGAGCAGGCCTGGCAAACTCTCACCCGGCCCTGGAAAGCGCCCGTTCCCAAGCAGTTCTATCAGCCTGTGGGGTGCCTGGAGTGCCGGAACACCGGTTATCTTGGGCGTGCAGGCGTGTACGAAATCATGACGCTATCTGGCGCATTGCTCAGACAGATCACCGACCATTGCGAGCTGGAGCAGCTGAGGCTGGATGCCTACAAGGAAGGCATGAAATCCCTGCGCTTGAGTGGTGCACAGAAAGTGGCCGCCGGCCAGACAACGGTGGAAGAGATTCTGAGGGTGACGCCGGAAAGCCAGCGCTGAATGAGGGTCAGGCTCCCGGGCGCAATCCGCACTGGCCCAGTAATTCCTGCCAGGCTTTGGTGTGGGCCATCATGGCCACGTCCAGTTCCCGCCACAGGCTGGCCTCGGCGCTCTGTGAGAGATGCCGCTCATACCAGCCGGCGAAACTTTCTGGCATGACCGCCCGCTGCATTTCCGCCAACTGCTCGAACGGCTCGATGAGCGCCACCCGTCCCTGGGTCACAGTGCTCATATAGGGTTGGATCTTTTCGATATAAACACTGAAAAACATACTCTGAACAATATCCGACTGGTTGTTCGGCTGGCCGTTAATACACAGAGGCTTGCCTTCAATTCTCTGCTTGAGCAATGCCGTCCCGTCCTTCAGCCTTGCAGTCAGAAGAAGCGCACTGTTGATCAACTGACCGGCGCGGTATTCTGCCTGCCAGCGCTGATGAACGTCGCCGGCAAAGTCGAGGGAAACCGCCAGATCTTCAGAGTACAAACGGGCCACTGCTGCGTTCAGGCTGTCGATATCAAGGGCGAGATCAGACACCGGATTGCCCTCTGGCGCTACGGGATAGTAGCCCTTGGCCAGGGTAAACAGCTTTTCGATTTCTTCGACGCCCCAGGTGGCATTCCAGATAGCAATGGGCAGGGATTCAAGCTTGCTGTCGATACCACCGGCAAGCTCTTCGGCAAATTCTTCATCTTCTATATCCGGCAGACAGTCCCTGGCCGCTTCGATAAACCGGATTTCATAACGAAGGCGGTTCAGGGGTTGCATAACCCGCCCCATCACCGAGTTTTTCTCACCAACAACGTACTGGAGTTCACAGCCGTAGAGCGATAGAAAATCGAGCATTCCCATGTCTAGTTCGGGCATGGTCAGCACACGGTCACGGCGGCGGGGAAGCTGGCTGGCGGAGGGAATGTCAGAAAACTCGGGATCGGCTTCCAACACGCGGGCCACCCGCTCCACATACTCGTCCATCATGGGACGCGCATCCGAGAACGGGTCGCAACCGGCAAGAAGCACGGCGAGAACCGGCGCAAAGATTCTGCAAATTCCGGTTCCGGGCATTCATTCCTCCTGCGATGGCGTTAAAAAGCCCTGGGCCTAGCGCTTTTGCAGCAGGGTATCGACCTCCGCAAAATCACGGGCAACGAAACGTTCGGTTTCCGGCAGATCTCCCTCGCGAACAAGCCAGGCAGTTTGCATGCCGGCTTCTTCGGCTGCCTCCAGTTCAGCTTCCACATCAGACAGGAACAGCACCGTGCAGGCCTCGACGCCCAACTCAGACAGAATATTCCGGTATGAAACGGTCTCTTTCTTGCCACCGATACGGGTATCGAAGTAGCCCGAGAAAAACGGCGTAAAATCGCCTTCCGTGGTAAAACCGAAAATCAGCTTCTGGGCTTTCACCGAACCTGATGAATATACGAACAAACGCAGCCCCCGATCATGCCAGCGTTGAAGGTAGTCGGCTGCGTCAGCATAGATGTGCCCTTTCAACTCTCCCTGCTGATATCCCTGCTCCCAGACCATGCCCTGCAGCGTCTTTAGAGAGGTTTCCTTGCGGTCTTCCCTGATCCAGGTTTCAAGCACTTGGATTAGCCCTTCGACATCCTCACGCGCAACGCCTGAAACCTCGGCCACTGCGTCCAGTTGCTCAGACACAGCCGGGCTGTCCTGATGCTGGTCACGGACAAAACGCGGCAGGTGCTCGCTGGCATAGGGAAACAGGACATCGTGCACAAACGAAATAGAGCTGGTGGTGCCTTCGATATCCGTGAGCACAACCCGGATCATTCGGCCGCTCCTGCCAGCGCCTCATAGCGAGGCAGGCGACCGGCGATGTCTTCACCGGTAAAGTCCGCCACCCAGCCCTCGGGGTTGGTGAACAGGCGAATGCAGGTAAACGCAGGTTCCGGGCCCATATCAAACCAGTGACGAGTGCCATCGGGCACACTGATCAGATCGTTTTTCTGGCACAGCACGGCGAAAACCTCGTTGCCGAAGTGCAGGTAAAACAGACCCTGGCCACGGACAAAGAAACGAACTTCGTCTTCACTATGGGTGTGCTCATCCAGGAACTTTTGCCGGAACGCGTCTTTCTGCGGATTGTCCGGGTTCAGGCTGATCACATCTGCGGTCTGAAAACCACATTCGTGCTTCAGTTTCGAGACTTCCTCGCTGTAGGCCTCAAGGATGTCTTCCTGGGAGGCGTCAGCCGGTAGATCTTTCGTTGGCCACTGCTCATAGCGCACACCGTGGCGGGCCAGAAGCTCCCGTATTTCTTCAGGATTCCCGGTCACTTTGCGTGCCTTTTCGGGCTGGCTCTGGTCGAAGATACTCAGGGTAGTCATGGGCGAACCCTCATGGTTTCAAGCTCACATTCAAACAGGAATTCAAAGGCCTCGACATGGCGCAGGCAATCGGCCATGGTTTTGCCCCAGGTGTACAGGCCATGGCCACGAATCAGGTAGCCTGGCTGTTCCGGATGCTCCCGGAACCATTCGCGAGTGTGCTCCGCCAACGCGTCAATGTCCTGGGTGTTGTCGAACACCGGAACCGTCAGAACTGATTCGTGGGTCTCAACGCCGGTAAACGCCTTCTGCAGCTCATAGCCTTCCAGCACCAGTGGCTGGCCGGGCTCAAGCAGACGACTGAGCACCGTTGCCTTCACCGAGTGGGTGTGCAGAACCGCGCCCACCTCGGGAAAGACCTCATACAGCACCGTATGCAGCCTTGTTTCTGCAGAGGAGCGACAGTCGCTCTGTACCGGCCGGCCGGCCAGATCGACCACCATGACATCACCCGCCCCGAGCTGTCCCTTGTGACGGCCTGAAACAGTAATGGCGATGTGTTCGGCATCAATGCGGGCAGAATAGTTACTGCTCGTTGCGGGCGACCAACCCTGCTGGTAAAGGAATCGACCGGCTTGCACAATCGCATCCGCGGCGACGGCGTATCGGGTTACATCAAACACGAGTTCTCTCCCGGGGTTCAGAGCGCTTGGGACACTCCCATGGGCGCCATTATAGGGACGAACCAGCTCCTCGCAAATGATGCCGTGCGGCAATCAGATCGGCGACAATGGAGACAGCAATTTCTGCCGGTGTCTTACTCGGAATATCGACGCCAATGGGGGCTCGCAGGCGCTCCAGTGCGTCTTCTTCCAGCCCCAGACAGGCGAGCCTCTCGCGCCTGGCTTCTGAGGTCCTTCGGGATCCCATGGCGCCAACGTAAAAGGCTCTGGAGTTAAGAGCGGCCAACAGCCCCATATCATCGACGCGCGGATCATGGGCGAGGGCCAGAATACCGGACCAGGCGTCGCCAAACTGTGTCGAAATCAGATCATCGGGCAGGCGCCGGTCCAGGGGAATCCCTTCAAAACTCCAGCCGGCGGCGAAGGCCTCCCTCGGCTCACAGAGGGTGACAGCAAAATCCGCCGCGGTCGCGAATTCAAAAACGTAACGGGCGACTTCGCCGGCACCAATCAGCAATAGCCGGCACTCAGGCTGCAAAGTGTGAAGGAGCTGTTCGCCGTCGAAGTGGACCGTATTACCGGCCCGGGAGGCAGAATGCTCCAGCGTCGCAGCCCCGTTTATCGGCACGCGACGAACCACCGGTTCGCGATCGCGCAAGGCAGCCGCCAATGCCTGAACGTGATCGAGACCCGTCTGACCCCGGAAGGGTTCAATCAGAAGCCGTATCCGGCCACCGCAAGGCAGCTGGAAATGATCCCGGTCATCATCGGTGATTCCATAATCAACGAAAACCGGATGGTCCGGACCGTCTTCCGCTGTGCGCCGGAGCAGATCCTCTTCCAGACAGCCACCGGACACCGACCCGCTCCAGTGACCGGATTCTGCAATCGCCAGCCAGGAGCCAACCGGACGCGGCGAGGAGCCCCAGGTGTCCACTATGGTGCAAAGCCAGGCTCTCTGACCTTCCTCCAGCCAGTGAGACATTCTGTCTAATACGGTCTGGCGGCCAGTAGCGACCGAATAGGCGACGCTTGAATCAGGCATTGGCTCTCAATGGCAGGCTACGCTGCCGCTTTCCATTGAGCGCAAACAGGGCATTACCCAGGGCCGGGATCACCGGCGGCACGCCCGGCTCGCCGACTCCGGTCGGCGACTCGCTGCTTGCAACAATATCCACCAGTACCTCAGGACGCTCGTACTGCCTCATTAGGGGGTAGTCGTGGAAATTGCTCTGCTGGACCTCGCCATTCTCCAGCGTGATTTCTCCATAAAGTGCCGCAGTCAGCCCAAACAGGATACCGCCCTCGATCTGGTCCTCCACGATACGGGGGTTAACGACCTGGCCGCAGTCCACCGAACAGGTGACCTTGTATACCCGGATCGCACCATTCTCGACTCCGGCTTCCACCACCTGGGCAACGTACGTTCCGAAACTCCGGAACAGGGCGAGCCCCCGGGCCCGCCCTTCTGGCACAGGCGACTGCCAGTCGGCCAGCCTGGCAACCCGGTCAAGCACTTCAAGGTGCCTCGGCTCGTGGGCAATAAGGCGACGACGGAACTGGTAAGGATCCTCACCTGCCTCATGGGCAAGTTCGTCCATGAAAGTTTCGACGGCAAACCCGTTGTGGGAAAAACCTACCGAACGCCACCAGGTAATCGGAATGCCGGGATCGGTGTGGGTATGACGGATATCAATATTGGGGACCCGGTAGGGGTATTCGATAGCCCCCTC
Organism: Marinobacter flavimaris; assembly: GCF_045057155.1. NCBI lineage: Bacteria > Pseudomonadati > Pseudomonadota > Gammaproteobacteria > Pseudomonadales > Marinobacteraceae > Marinobacter > Marinobacter flavimaris. Next base: position 778,959 of record NZ_CP171359.1, on the reverse strand, counting down.
AATCGCGGAGTGATCTTTCGGCGTGGCAATGCCTTCGGCCATTAGCCCGACTGAGCCAAGTGTGTCGTACATGAATTTTGGCGCCCAGGGATACTGGGCAGGGGCCGCATTGCGGACATACCAGTCCAGGATCTGAGGACCAACAATCTGGTGATGCCAGCCCGTCAGCTCAGCACCAGACAGGCTGGCTTTCATACGGTGCAGCATGGCAGGGCGATAGAGATCGTGACGGGTGTCCTCTTCACGGGACCAGATGACCTTAACCGGCCGTCCGACCCGATAGGCCACTGCCGCCGCTTCTTCGATATAGTCCTGAGTCAGTCGACGGCCAAAACCGCCGCCGAGAAAGGTCGTATTGATAGTGATATCGTCGGGGCCAAGATTGGTCACCCGGGCTGCTGCTATCCGGCCAAGGTCCGGCGCCTGTGTAGGGGCCCACACCTCCATGCCGTCCTCTCGGTACCAGGCCGTGGCACTCATGGGCTCCAATGTCGCGTGGGCCAGGTAGGGCTGGGCATATTCCGCTTCCACCACCCGGTCGCCCTCCTCCATGGAACTGGCAAAACTGCCCTCACTACGCTCGGACTCTCCGGGATCGTCATCGGCGGCGGCGCGGTAGGAGTCGAACACGTCGCCCGTAGACAGAGACACGGCATCCGAAAAATCCCAGTCTATCTTGAGCGCGTCCTGAGCCTTCCGGGCACGCCAGTATTTGTCGGCAACAACGGCCACGCCACGCTCGATCTCAAAAACATCAAGCACACCCGTCATTGCACGGACCTGATCAGCGTTGAAGTCCCGAACGCGGCCGCCGCGTCGGGGAGAGCGTGAAACAACGCCGTACACCATGTCCGGAAGATCGACATCAATCCCGTAAACTGCGGTTCCCGTGGACTTCGCCCGGGCATCGAGTTTGCCTCGCTGCTTGCCAATGTATTTCCATTCGCTCTGCGGCTTGAGCGCTATGTCACCACGCAGCACTTCTTTGGCGGCCAACTCAACCAACTGGCCATAGGCCATGGAGTCGATACCGTTCGGGTGCACCACCCTGCCTTCACTGGCGCGACATTCGGTTGCTTCGACGTTCCATACACGTGCTGCCGCCATAACCAGCATTTGCCGGGCTTCCGCTCCGGCCGTTCGAAGCGGCTCCCAACTGGTCGCAACACTGGTGCTACCGCCTGTCAGTTGAAGCTTGTACAGAGGATTTCGATACTCCGGCGCCACAGGTGCAAAGCGTGGGGTGATCCGCTCCGGCTGGATTTCCAGCTCTTCGGCAATCAAAGTGGTCAACCCGGTGTAAGTTCCTTGCCCCATTTCGACCCGGGCCAGGGTGAAGAAGACTTCATCATCGGCAGTCAGTTCCAGCCAGGCATCGGGACGCCATTCGCCCGTGTCCGGCTCATACCCCGTCTGGATTCCCGCGCAGCCCGGCAACGTTATTGAAACCATGAGGCTCCCGGAGGCCCCGGCACTGACCTTGAGGAAATTTCGTCGATTCATCGCCATGTTATGCGGCCCCTCCCTGAGCGCCGTCTGACGTATCAGCGACGACGGATTCCACGGCTGCAATGATCCGCGAGTAGGTGCCGCATCGGCAAAGATTGCCTGTCATGGCCGCAACAATTTCCTCACGTGAAGGCGCCGGATTGCTGGCCAGAAGGTGGGCCGCACTCATGATCTGGCCCGACTGGCAGTAGCCGCATTGAGGAACGCCGTGTTCTATCCAGGCATCCTGCAGTGCATGAAGACGACTTCCCTCCCCCAGGCCTTCAATCGTAACCACATCACCACCCGCGGCCATTTCGACCGGTGTCGAGCAGGAGCGCACAGGCTGCCCGTTCAGGTGAACTGTGCAGGCACCACAGAGGCCCGCGCCGCAACCGAATTTAGTTCCCTTGAGCCCCAGCTCATCACGCAATACCCATAGAAGAGGCGTATCCCCTTCAATGTTCAGCGACCGCTCGTCGCCATTGACTGTCAGGCTCACGGCCATCCCAACCCTCTCCTTTACCTGTCTCCGGTGTTGTTTCCGGCTTTATTATTGTCGCTACCCCTATGGCAGATACCAGAGTCCTATCTGACGACTTCTTCGCCATCCTTGTTAACCCAGATCTTGCGTTCGCCGGACTCCATCTTGCCGTTTGAGTCCCAGACCTCCCGATCCGTTGTGGCCTCTTCAACCTTGCCGTTGTCGTTCCAGATAACTCGATCCTTACAGCCCGCCAGTGCCAGTACGGCGAATACAACCAATACAGCTTTTTTCACGACGATAACCTCCGTTCAGCCGCCACCGCGGCTCGTGTTAAGGAATACCTGGGATTGGCAGCCCTAACGGCTGCCGTGGAGTTCACGATTATGCTGCTTATCCCGGTCACTCTTTCGCACCATGACATAAACAGCCCCCGTACCACCATGGTGTTTCTGGGCCGAATGAAAGGCCAGGACATCGTCCAGCTCCGGCAACCATTTGGCGAGGTAGCTTTTCAACTGGGCGATACCATCAGGATTACGCTCGCCCTTGCCATGAAGAATGATGACCGACCGCAGGCCATAGCGCACGCAATCACCGATGAACCTGAAGACTTCGCGACGGGACTGCTCAACGGTCATACGGTGCAGATCAAGGCGCGCTTCGATCGGATACTGGCCCAGCCGGAGCTTTCGAAATACGCCGTGCTGGATGCCTGGCCGCTGCCAGCTCAGGATATCGTGGGCCGTAAGCGGCTCTACCATGTCGGAAGTCAGGGGATTGGTGTCCCGCGCGGGCTTTTCAACAGCCGCCCGCTGACGTTCCAGATGACCTGGCGTCAGTTCCCGGGGCGTTGTCACCTCGGCCCGGTTGGGCTTGCGGATACGCCGGACGTCTTTCATTTCCTCAAGGAAGCTGAGGCGCTCTTCTTTGGTAGTCATGGCGTTACAATTAATGACCTGTTTCAGAGACCGACTTTACCACCTGGGTAACCGGCCTTAAAGAAAACTGATCTATGTCAGACTTATTGCGACCAAAATCGTAGGGCAACAGATGCTTTGGCTACACTACACTTCAGACGGACAATAATAACCAGCGAGTGACGACGGACATGGCCTCAGCGCACCAGGAAAATGACCGCCCGCAGAACATCCGCGCCATCATGACGTTTTTGCGGGAACACGCGCCTTTCTCCAGCATGGATGACTCCCATCTTGCGCATTTCGCGGAGAACGCCTCCATCCAGTTCTACGCCGATGGCGATATCGTGCTGTCTCCGGATCAGGATGTCGTTAAACGATTTTACGTGGTCAAACAGGGGCGGATTCGTGGCGAGCGCCACAACGACAAAGAAGACCGCACGGAAACGACCTTCGAGATCAGCCAAGGCGAGTGCTTTCCCCTCGCCGCCATGATCGGCGAACGGCCAACCAGAACCCTGCATCGGGCAGACGGCGACACCTTCTGCCTCAGCATCGGGCAGACAGCGTTCGTTACACTCTTTGCTGAAAGCGAACCTTTCCGGGATTTTTGCCTGCGGGGCGTCAGCAGCCTGCTCGATCAGGTGAACCGGCGCATACAGTCAAGTGCCATGGCCTCAATCGGGTCCAGCACGTCCCTCGATACGCCACTTGAACGCTATGCCCTGCGCAATCCGATTGTCTGCTCGCCCGATCTGCCGGTGCGTAAAGCCGTGGCCCGAATGCACGAAAACAACGTCGGCAGCATTATCGTTACCGATGAAAACCGTATCCCGACCGGCATTTTCACACTGCGGGACCTTCGCACCATGATCGCCGAGGGCACCGGCCCCCTGGATACACCCATACAGCAGGTAATGACCAAGAATCCCTGCTGCCTTCCCTCCCATGCGGATGCGTTCGAAGCTGCCATGCTGATGGCGGAGCATCATTTTGCGCATCTTTGCGTCATCGACGATGACCGTAAACTGATTGGCGTGGTTTCGGAACGAGACCTGTTCTCCCTGCAGCGCGTGGACCTGGTAAACCTTGCCCGCACCATTGGCACGGCCACCCACCTGCGCACCCTGGTCAGCCTGCGAACAGACGTATCACGCCTGGTGGATGCGATGCTCGCCCACGGCGCCGACTCCGGGCAGGTGGTCAAGATCATCACCACGCTCAATGATGTAACCGTCAGACGGGTCCTGGAACTGAACATCAAGAAGAACGACCCGGGCATTCCCTTCACCTGGCTGACGTTTGGCAGCGAGGGCCGCCAGGAGCAGACCCTGCTGACCGACCAGGACAACGGCATACTGTTCCAGACGCCGGAAGGGATGACCGCCGAACAGGTCCGGGAAAAGCTGTTGCCCTTTGCGCGAAAGGTAAACGACGAACTGGCCGAATGTGGCTTCACCCTGTGCAAGGGCAACATCATGGCCAGTAACCCGAAACTCTGCTTGAGCGACAAGGAGTGGGACGACTGGTTTATCCGGTTCATTGATGCCTCCACACCCCAGAACCTGGTGTATTCCTCAATTTTTCTTGATATGAGGGCTATCTACGGTCCAACCGAGCCGCTGAACGATCTTCTGGACAAGATCCTCACGCGGATCCGGAAAAACGCCCTGTTCCAGAAAATGCTTGCCGGGAATGCGTTCCAGCGGAAGCCGCCGCTCACCATGTTCCGCAATTTCCGCTATATATCCGAGGGCAACAAGCACTCACTGGACCTCAAGCGTCAGGGCCTGGCGCCGTTTGTTGAGGCAGTGCGGGTTTTCGCCCTGGCGAATGGCGTTGAGACCGCGAACACGCTGGAGCGCATGGATGAGCTGGCGAAAAAGGGCGTCTTCGATCCGAAAGATGCCAACGCCTGGAAGGAAGGTTATAGCCTGATCCAGGCGATCCGCATGCGGGCCCACCAGGAAATGCTGGCAAAGGGAGAGGAGCTCACCAACTACATCGATCCCGACGATCTGAACCCACTCGACCGTCGAATCCTGCGGGAATCTTTCAGGCAGGCGCAGCGGTTGCAACAAAAACTCGAAGTTACCTACCAACTCTGACCTTCAGGCGCGAGACATGCTGGAACAGATCAAACAATGGATTGAGCATCGCCGGGGCGGAAAAATCGGCAGCCACGATCCTGGCAATCTGCCCAACCCGAAAACGCCAGGAGAACAGTTGCTTACGGACTGCCGTCTGATCGTGCTGGATCTTGAAACCACGGGACTGAACCCCTCCAAGGACGAGGTGATCGCTATCGGGGCCGTCGCCATCCGCGGCGGCATTATCCATCTGGGCGACCAGTTCGACCTGATCCTCAGGCGTCCGGAGCTCGACATCCGCGAAACCGTGCTCATTCACGGGATCGGGCCCGAGGCGCTGACCCAGGGGCACGAAATCGAGGATGCCCTTCTTTATCTTCTTGAGTGGATGAACGGCGACCCTATCCTGGCCTACCACTCGGCGTTCGATCAAAAATTTCTGGAAAAGACCCTGAAGGCGCAGCTTGGCTATACCCAGCCTCATACCTGGATGGACGTGGCCGACTTGATGCCTGCATTTTTTCCAAACACCAAGACCGGTGGCAAAGGACTCGACAACTGGGCCGATTATTTCGGCCTTGAAGTCAGCGAACGTCACCACGCCGCTTCCGATGCTCTCGCTACAGCCGAACTTACCCTGGTCGCACTTAATAAGGCGCGGTCGGAAGGGGTAAAAACTCTCAAAGGGCTTTACGACAAGCTCCATTACCATCGGCGCCTGCAAAACATGCATCGTTTCTGAATCGATGCCTGGCGGAACATCGCATTTATAGACCGACGTCACGCCAAATTACTGAGAATTAGACCTTTTGCCAATATCTATAAATCGCTTGACCAGTAAAGTCAGTAGGGACAACTAGTCGGAGAAGTACTTATATGAATAATAAATTCTCTAATCGAAGTGCCTCACCAAAAACCCACCCAACCTCCACAACAACAAAACAGGAGTGATCCTATGTCAGCAGGTCATAGCTACGATGCTGAAGCGTACTGGAAGGCGAATCTACGCCTGATATTCGGGAGCCTGATTGTCTGGGCCCTGGTATCTTACGGCTTTGCAATTCTGCTCCGTCCGATGCTCGCGGGCATTCCAATTGGTGGCACCGATCTGGGCTTCTGGTTCGCCCAGCAAGGTTCCATCCTCACGTTCATCGCTCTGATCTTCCACTACGCGTGGCGCATGAACAAGATCGATGAAAAATTCGGCGTGCACGAGGAGTAAGAACGAATGAGCCAATTTGCCATTAACATCATTTTCGTAGGGGGCTCATTCCTCCTCTACATCGCAATTGCTATCTGGGCCAAGGCCGGAAGCACGAGTGACTTCTACGTTGCCGGCGGCGGTGTTCATCCGATCACCAACGGCGCAGCAATCGGCGCCGACTGGATGTCCGCGGCATCGTTTATCTCCATGGCAGGTCTGATTGCTGCCGGTGGCTACGCCAACTCCACCTTCCTTATGGGCTGGACTGGCGGTTACGTTCTGCTGGCCATGCTGCTGGCTCCGTACCTGCGGAAGTTTGGCAAGTTTACGGTTCCCGAGTTTATCGGCGACCGTTTCTACAGCAAGAATGCCCGCCTCGTAGCGGTTATCTGCCTGATCGTAGCGTCTGTTACCTACGTTATCGGCCAGATGGCTGGTGCTGGTGTTGCCTTCTCCCGCTTCCTGGAAGTTGATTCCACCGTTGGCCTCATGATCGCGGCTGTCGTGGTCTTCATCTACGCAGTTATGGGTGGCATGAAGGGTATCACCTACACCCAGGTGGCACAGTACTGCGTGCTGATCATTGCCTACACCATTCCTGCTGTGTTCATCTCTCTGCAGCTGACCGGTAACCCGATTCCAGGTCTGGGTCTGTTCTCGACTCACGTGGATTCCGGCATGCCGATCCTCAGCAAGCTGAACCAGGTTATCACCGACCTCGGCTTCAATGAGTACACCGCCGATATCGACAACAAACTGAACATGGTTCTGTTTACCCTGTCGCTGATGATCGGTACTGCAGGCCTGCCACACGTTATCATCCGCTTCTTCACCGTACCCAAGGTGGCTGACGCACGCTGGTCCGCAGGCTGGGCTCTGGTATTCATCGCCCTGCTGTACCTGACTGCGCCGGCGGTTGCTTCCATGGCTCGCTTGAACCTGATGACCACCATCTACCCGGACGGCACCTCAGCGGAGCCCATCCAGTACGATGAGCGTCCGAACTGGATCAAGGAGTGGGAAGTAACTGGTCTTATCCAGTTCACCGACAAGAACGAAGACGGCCGTATCCAGCTTTACAACGACAGCGAAGCCTTCGCGCCTACGGCTGAAGCCCGCGGCTGGAACGGCAATGAGCTGGTCGTTAACCGGGATATCCTGGTACTGGCCAACCCGGAAATCGCCAACCTGCCAGGCTGGGTCATCGGTCTGATCGCAGCGGGTGGTCTCGCAGCAGCACTGTCCACAGCGGCCGGTCTGTTGCTGGCGATCTCCTCGGCGGTCAGTCACGACCTGATCAAGGGTTCCATTAATCCGGCGATTTCGGAGAAAGGCGAGCTGCTCGCAGCACGGATATCGATGGCCGTTGCGATCGTTGTTGCCACCTACCTTGGGGCGAACCCTCCAGGCTTTGCGGCACAGGTCGTTGCCCTGGCCTTCGGTATCGCGGCAGCATCCCTGTTCCCGGCGCTGATGATGGGCATCTTCTCCAAGCGCGTGAACAATACCGGTGCCATCGCTGGTATGCTGAGCGGTCTGACGTTCACCCTGGTATACATCTTCGTGTACAAGGGCTGGCTGTTCATCCCGGGTACAGCTAACCTGCCAGACACTCCTGAAAACTGGGTGCTGGGCATCTCCCCGCTGTCAATCGGCGCGGTTGGTGCAATCGTCAACTTTGCGGTAGCCTTCATTGTATCCAACGCAACTGAAGAACCGCCCGTTGAGATTCAGGAACTGGTTGAAAGCGTCCGTTACCCACGTGGTGCCGGTCAGGCTCAAGACCACTAAGCAACATCTCAGCCTGATTTGTTCGATGAACTGACAGGTTGATACTGAACGGGCTTCCTCAATGAGGAAGCCCGTTCTTTTTTGAGGAAGTCATAATATGCTCTGGACATTTGTCGCTACTGTAGTTTGCGGCCTTGGCGCTGCTGGTATTGCACTGGGTATTCGCGCCGCCACTCGAAACAAAGCCCCGAAGTGGATCATCCCCGTTTTTGCCGGCGCGGGCATGCTCGGCTATCTCATTTACATGGAATACACCTGGTTCGACCAGAAAGAAGCACGTCTGCCGGACGAAGCGGTGGTTGTGAGCACCGAATCCGACGGCATCCTGTGGCGCCCATGGACCTTCGTGCTCCCTTACGTCACCGCATTTTCCACGGTCGACACCAAAAGTATCAGCCGTGATACCAGCAGCGAAGACATCGTCCGGTTTACCCTCTATCGCTTCGAGCAGAAGATGACAGACGCGGTTTCTCATCGCGTTCACATCATTAACTGTGCGACCCGGGAACTGGTACCTCTGGGATCTGACGGAAGCCCGCGAGTGGATAACCTTAAACTGCTCGAGCCCGGAGACCCCCTGTATGAAACCGTCTGCGCCGAGTGATAACTCGTTAGCGTGATGCACCAACCTGCTGATACTGTCGGGAACGCGTAACCATGATTAGTGCCTGGCTGCTGGTCCTCATTTCCATCACCTACATCTCGATCCTGTTCGTGATCGCCTGGGCCGGCGACAAACACCCCGGGTTATATCGCAGGCGCCTGGCACGCACGCACATATACGCACTCTCCCTGGCAGTCTACTTCACCTCCTGGACTTTCTACGGCGCCGTTGGACGCGCCACCCAGGAGGGTCTGGGGTTTCTCCCCATCTACCTCGGGCCCTTGCTGGTCTTCGTGTTCGGTGCGCCCTTGCTGCGCCGGATCATCTATATCAGCAAGCGCAATAACAGTACCTCCATTGCCGACTTCATCGCCTCCCGGTATGGCAAATCCCAGCTCCTGGCCGCAATGATTGCAACCTTTGCCCTGATCGGCAGTGTTCCCTACATTGCGTTGCAACTGAAAGCCATTGCAATGGGCTTCAACGTGCTCTCGGCTACCGGAACAGGCTATGAAGAGCTGAGCACGGCGGCCTGGAGTGACTCCGCGTGGTACATCACCCTTGCCCTGGCGGTCTTTACCGTTCTGTTCGGTACCCGACACCTGGAATCCACCGAGCATCATCGGGGCATGATCCAGGCCGTGGCCTTCGAATCACTGATCAAGCTCGTGGCTTTCGTCGCTGTGGGGCTGTTCGTTGGCTACGGGCTCTATGGCGGGTTTGGCGATCTGTTTGAACGGGCTCGGGACGCCGACCTGATCGGCACCCTGACCACCGATGGTATCGAAGCGCCGGCATTCATTACCCAGACACTCATTGCCATGCTCGCGATCATCTGCCTGCCCCGGCAATTTCATGTCATGGTGGTTGAAAATACCGATCATCGGGACTTCGAGATTGCCCGCTGGGCTATGCCGATCTACCTGATCGTAGCCAGCGCCTTTGTGCTTCCTATTGCCGCTGCGGGCCTGCTGTCGCCCGAGGCCTCTGCTGGAAATCCTGACATCCTGATACTGCAGCTGCCGATCATGGCAGGCGAGGAATGGCTGGCCATACTGGCGTTCCTCGGTGGCGGGTCAGCGGCTGCAGCCATGGTAATCGTGTGCTCAGTGGCGATTGCCACCATGGTCAGCAACGAGATCATCATGCCGGCCCTGCTGAAATTTTTCCGACCAGGCATGAACCGGCGCACGGACCTCAGCTACCTGCTCCTGAGTATCCGCCGGGTCGCTATCTTTGTGGTGCTGCTCACCGCCTATGGTTTTTATCGGATGGCCGGCGAAGACTACAGCCTGACGGCCTTCGGCCTGCTGTCATTTGCGGCAGCGGCGCAGTTCGGGCCGGCGCTGGTAGGCGGCATTATCTGGCGCCGGGGCAATTACATGGGCGCCGTCTGGGGCCTTGGCCTTGGTTTCCTGATGTGGTGTTACACCCTGCTACTGCCGGCACTGGCCACCACCGGTTGGGTCAACGACACACTGATTGAGCAGGGAATCTGGGGACTGAACTGGACGCGCCCCACTGCCCTGTTCGGGTCCGAGCTGGACCAGACCAGTCACGGCATTATCTGGAGCCTCGGCATCAACACTTTGGTGTACATCGTACTTTCGATGCTGACCCGTCAACGTGTCCGAGAGAAGATCCAGATTGCCTCCTTCTTCCACGATCCGCAGCCCAAAGCGGAGACCGCGCAGCATCAGAGCTGGCAGGGCGAAATACTGACATCCGACCTCCAGGCGCTAACCGACCGGTTCATGGGTGAAGAACGCTCGGAAACCATTTTCCGGAATTACGAACGCCGCAACGCCATCCGTTTGCACCCGCACCGCCCGGCATCGGCGCACCTGATGAAATACATCGAGCGCCAACTGGCCTCGGTGATCGGCGCCTCCACCGCCAGGGTGGTCCTGGAATCGACCCTCACCGGCCGGGACATGCAGATCGAGGATGTGGTCAGCATCGTCGACGAAGCGTCCCAGGCCATGACCTTCAGCCGGGAGTTGCTCCAGTCAGCGATTGAAAATATCAGTCTGGGCGTGTCTGTGGTTAACCACCAGCAGCAACTGGTGGTCTGGAACCACCGATATCTGGAACTGTTCACCTACCCGAAGGGCTTCGTCAGGGTCGGTCGGCCTGTTGAAGATCTGATGCGCTATAACCTTACCAATGCCAATCTATCTGCCCGCCGGATTGATGAGATCGTCGTCGATCGCTGCACGAGCATGCGGGAGGGACGGCCGATGTCCTACGAGCGCCAGAGACCGGATGGTACGGTGTTACGCATCGATGGCAGCCCGATACCTGGTGGTGGCTATGTCACCACGTTCCAGGACATCACGGCCATGCGCAGAACCGAGCAGGCCCTCAAGGAGACCAACATCTACCTCGAGCAGCGGGTCAAGGAGCGCACCCAGGAGCTTCAGGTCATCAATGAGCAGATGCTGAAGGCCAAATCGGTGGCAGAACAGGCGAACCAGAGCAAGACACGCTTCCTAGCCTCTGCCAGCCACGACCTTCTCCAGCCCCTGAACGCAGCCAGACTGTTTACCTCTGCTCTCGCCGGGAAAGCAGATGACGGCGAGATGAAAGATCTCGTGGACCACATCGACAGCTCTCTCGGGGCTGCCGAGGAAATCATCAGCACCCTGCTGGATATTTCAAAGCTGGACGCGGGTGCGTTGGAGCCCGATATCGGGGTCTTCCCCGTGAACGAGATCATGCGCCACCTGGCAACCGACTTTTCAGCAATCGCCAAGGACCAGAACCTGGAGCTGCACGTTGTGCCCAGCACGGCCTGGATCCGATCCGATTCCAAATTGCTGCGTCGTGTGGTCCAGAATTTCCTGTCCAACGCCATACGTTACACGCCGGAAGGCAAGATTCTGCTCGGGTGCCGGCGTCTGAAAGGCTATATTCGTATAGAAGTCTGGGATACCGGTCCCGGTATACCCGAGGACCAGCTGGCACACATTTTCGAGGAATTTCGTCGGTTTCAGCATGGCCGGGATAAAAAGGGCCTGGGGCTCGGTCTCGCCATCGTTGACCGTATCAGCGGCATGCTGAACCACCCGGTCAGCGTCCATTCCGTCCAGGGCCGAGGCAGTGTCTTCGGTATCACCGTGCCAACAGCGGCTCCGGAACAGAACGAGACCACCGCTGCCAAGCCCGCATCGGGCTCACGCAGGGTATCCAACCTCGGAGGCCTGCATTTCCTGTGCATCGATAACGATCCGGCTATCCTGCAGGGCATGGTCGCGTTGCTTGGGAACTGGAAATGTGACGTAACGGCCGCCGAAAGCCTGGAAGACGCCATGGAAAAACTGGAAGGGAATCGGCCTGATATTATACTTGCCGATTATCAGCTAGATGATAACAAGAACGGCCTCGATGCCATGGACAGCATTCGCGGTGCTCTTAATGCCAACATCCCGGGCATACTCATCACCGGTTATATGGCGCCTGAAGTTCGGGAGGATGCCATCAACCGGGGCTACCAGATTCTCTACAAACCGGTGAAACCGGCTGCACTGAGGGCACTGGTTAACAAGCTACTGAAACAGAAGCGCTCATGACCGACACCAAAGCGGACGCCAATCCTTTCGGCAAACTCAACTATCTCGTGATCGATGACTTCGAAAATTTCCGGTTGTCCATTCGCCAGATGTTGCGCAGTTGTGGCGCTGACTCTATCGAGCTGGTCTCCAATGCCAGTCAGGCCATCCAGCACTGTACCTACAATCACGTGGATGTCGTGTTGTGCGACTTCAACCTGGGAGAGGGCAAGAATGGCCAGCATATCCTCGAGGACCTCCGGTATAAAAAATTACTGAAGCGCTCATCCCTGTTCCTCATGGTAACAGCGGAGACTTCCAAGGAAATGGTCATGGGGGCGAGGGAGTACCAGCCCGATGCCTATCTGACCAAGCCCATCAACCGGGCTGTACTCGAGAAACGTCTTAGCGCCCTGATCAGCCAGCGCAACACACTCATGCCCATCAATCGGGAAATCGACCGGGAAAACTACCCGGAAGCCATTTCGCTCTGTCTCCAAATGCTGCCCCGGCAGCCACGTTACAAGACCTGGTTAATGAAAACCCTGGGCGACCTGTATTTCCAGCTCGGGGACCTGGCGCACGCGCTCAAAACCTTCGATGACGTTCTTGCACAACGGGAATTGTCCTGGGCAAGGCTCGGACGCTGCAAAGTCCTGCTCGCCAATCGAAGCTTCGACCAGGCTGTTGAAGGCCTGCGAGAGCTTATTGCAAATCATCCGGACTACATGGAGGCCTATGACCTTCTGGCAGAGGGGTTCGAACGGCAGGGCCGGCCGACACAGGCACAGCAGGTACTGGAGAAAGCCATAGAGCATTCCCCCAATGCCCTACTTCGGCAAAAGCATCTTGCACAGCTGGCCGGCTCCAACCAAGATCTCGAAACATCATCCGAGGCCTGGCAGCGCACAATAGAGCTTGGCACCCACTCGATTCACGACAATTCAGAGCATTACCTCGCCTTGGGCCAGGCACTTTCCGACCTCAGCGAGGGCAATCTTGAAGAAGAAGGCAAAGAAAAAGCCAGGGAAGCACTGACCGTTCTCAAGAAGATGGAAAAACGATTCGAGGCCGAGGAAGGTATCAGTTTGCGGAGCCAGATCGTCCAGTGCCGGGTTTATGCGGGACAGAGTCAGGATAAAGAGGCGACCGAAATCCTCGAGAGGATCAGACCGAAACTCGACAATGCCGCAGCCCTGGATGCCGCAACGGGTCTTGATTACGCCAAGACCCTGTTTCGACTCGGACATGAAAGCGACGCCAAAGCGCTATTACGAGAGATGTCAGAGCGGTTCAGCAACGAGCCTGACATACTTCAGAAGATTGAAAGCCTCCTTGATGAGCCCGTAGGGTTCCGGCAGAAAATCAAAGCCCGAACCCTCAACCGGGATGGCATAAAAGCGTTCGAAGCCGGGAACCTGCAAGAAGCCGTGGAGATCTTTTCAAAGGCTCTGGAAATCGTCCCGGACCACGCTGCCCTGAACCTTAACCTGGTTCAGGTGCTGATGAAGGAGAATGACAACAGTCCCGGTAACGCTGAGCTCCTCAAACGCTGCCAGACTTGCCTGGATCGCCTTGCAGGACTGCCGGAGCAACACCGCCAACATCGGCGCTATATCGCCTTACAACAAAAACTGAAGGGGCTGATGGTATGAAAGACCAGAATATCGATTTTTCCATGGTGCTTGCCTCAGCCGTTCACGATATGAAGAACTCGCTTGGCATGCTCCTTAATTCCCTCGACGAGCTTCGCAGCGAGCACGAGGAAAGCCTCGGGGAATCTTCCCGCTTCAATACCTTGCAGTACGAAGCCGAACGGATGCACAACGATCTGGTGCAACTCCTTGGTATCTACCGGCTTGGCGAGAACAACCTCTCGGCACACATTGAGGAGCACTTTGTGCCGGATTTCCTCTCGGAACACCTGGCCAGACACAACCCTCTTCTGCAAGGGCTCGGCATTGATGTTTCCGTGGACGCTGAGGACATAAACGGCTTTTTCGACGAGGATCTGTTGACCGGTGTACTCAATAACACCATCAACAATGCCATCCGCTATACCCGCAGCAGAATCCGGCTTACCGCTGGTGAGAGAGACGGTTATCTGGTGATCGGTGTTGAAGACGATGGCAAGGGCTATCCCGACAGCATGCAGCACACGGGAACACTCAACTTCAAATCCCTTGATTTCAAGAGTGGCAGTACCAGCCTCGGGCTGTTCTTCGCCTCATCCGTTGCCAGACTGCACAGTGAGGGAAAGCGAAGTGGGTCGATAAAACTCCACAACGGTGGAAGCCTCGGTGGTGGTGTGTTTGAGATCTGGCTGCCCTGATCCAGGTCTTTTCTGAAGGCAATAAAAAACCCCAGCATCGAGGATGCTGGGGTTTTTGGTATTAGGAGCCTGACGATGACCTACTCTCACATGGGCAACGCCACACTACCATCGGCGCTGGTCTGTTTCACTTCTGAGTTCGGGATGGGATCAGGTGGTTCCAGACCGCTATGGTCGTCAGGCAAAACGGTTGATCACTGGGGGACGAGAAGGAACTGAGTGAAGTTGATTTCGTTTGAGCGGTTAGGCTCTGCGTTATCCGCAATTGTCTTGGGTGTTATATAGTCAAGCCGCACGAGCAATTAGTATCGGTTAGCTCAACGCCTCGCAGCGCTTACACACCCGACCTATCAACGTCCTGGTCTTGAACGGCTCTTCAGGGACCTCGAGGGTCCAGGGAGATCTCATCTTGGAAGGGGCTTCCCGCTTAGATGCTTTCAGCGGTTATCCTGTCCGAACATAGCTACCGGGCAATGCGACTGGCGTCACAACCCGAACACCAGAGGTTCGTCCACTCCGGTCCTCTCGTACTAGGAGCAGCTTTCCTCAAATCTCCAACGTCCACGGCAGATAGGGACCGAACTGTCTCACGACGTTCTAAACCCAGCTCGCGTACCACTTTAAATGGCGAACAGCCATACCCTTGGGACCGGCTTCAGCCCCAGGATGTGATGAGCCGACATCGAGGTGCCAAACACCGCCGTCGATGTGAACTCTTGGGCGGTATCAGCCTGTTATCCCCGGAGTACCTTTTATCCGTTGAGCGATGGCCCTTCCATACAGAACCACCGGATCACTATGACCTACTTTCGTACCTGCTCGACGTGTCTGTCTCGCAGTTAAGCGGGCTTGTGCCATTACACTAACCGCATGATGTCCGACCATGCTTAGCCCACCTTTGTGCTCCTCCGTTACGCTTTGGGAGGAGACCGCCCCAGTCAAACTACCCACCACACAGTGTCCTCATCCCCGATAAGGGGACCAAGTTAGAACCTCAAACATGTCAGGCTGGTATTTCAAGGTTGGCTCCATGAGAACTGGCGTTCCCACTTCAAAGCCTCCCAGCTATCCTACACAAACATGCTCAAAGTTCACTGTGAAGCTATAGTAAAGGTTCACGGGGTCTTTCCGTCTAGCCGCGGATACACCGCATCTTCACGGCGATTTCAATTTCACTGAGTCTCGGGTAGAGACAGCGCCCCCATCGTTACGCCATTCGTGCAGGTCGGAACTTACCCGACAAGGAATTTCGCTACCTTAGGACCGTTATAGTTACGGCCGCCGTTTACCGGGGCTTCGATCAAGAGCTTCGCGCAAGCGCTAACCCCATCAATTAACCTTCCGGCACCGGGCAGGCGTCACACCGTATACGTCCACTTTCGTGTTTGCACAGTGCTGTGTTTTTAATAAACAGTCGCAGGGGCCTGGTATCTTCGACTGGCTTCAGCTCCACCCGCAGGGATTTCACTTACCACCAGCGTGCCTTCTCCCGAAGTTACGGCACCATTTTGCCTAGTTCCTTTACCCGAGTTCTCTCAAGCGCCTTGGTATTCTCTACCTGACCACCTGTGTCGGTTTGGGGTACGGTCTCGAATAGCCTGAAGCTTAGAAGATTTTCCTGGAAGCAGGGCATCAATGACTTCCCGCTCTAAGAGCAGTCGTCGTCGCGTCTCGAGATTGTGGACCCGGATTTGCCTAAGTCCACTCCCTACTCGCTTAAACCGGGACAACCGTCGCCCGGCTCACCTAGCCTTCTCCGTCTCTCCATCGCAGCTATCCAAGGTACGGGAATATTAACCCGTTTCCCATCGACTACACCTTTCGGTCTCGCCTTAGGGGCCGACTCACCCTGCGCCGATTAGCGTTGCGCAGGAACCCTTGGTCTTCCGGCGTGCGGGTTTTTCACCCGCATTGTCGTTACTCATGTCAGCATTCGCACTTCTGATACCTCCAGCATGCTTCTCAACACACCTTCGCAGGCTTACAGAACGCTCCCCTACCCCGCATACAAAGTATGCAGCCGCAGCTTCGGTGACCAGTTTGAGCCCCGTTACATCTTCCGCGCAGGCCGACTCGACTAGTGAGCTATTACGCTTTCTTTAAAGGATGGCTGCTTCTAAGCCAACCTCCTAGCTGTCTGAGCCTTCCCACATCGTTTCCCACTTAACTGGTACTTGGGGACCTTAGCTGGCGGTCTGGGTTGTTTCCCTCTTCACGACGGACGTTAGCACCCGCCGTGTGTCTCCCGGATAGTACTCACAGGTATTCGGAGTTTGCATCGGGTTGGTAAGTCGGGATGACCCCCTAGCCGAAACAGTGCTCTACCCCCTGTGGTATTCGTCCGAGGCGCTACCTAAATAGCTTTCGGGGAGAACCAGCTATCTCCGGGCTTGATTAGCCTTTCACTCCGATCCACAAGTCATCCCCTGGCTTTTCAACGACAGTGGGTTCGGTCCTCCAGTGCCTGTTACGGCACCTTCAACCTGCTCATGGATAGATCGCCCGGTTTCGGGTCTATGCCCAGCGACTAAATCGCCCTATTCAGACTCGGTTTCCCTACGGCTCCCCTAAACGGTTAACCTCGCCACTGAACATAAGTCGCTGACCCATTATACAAAAGGTACGCCGTCACGGAACAAGTCCGCTCCGACTGCTTGTACGCATACGGTTTCAGGATCTATTTCACTCCCCTCACAGGGGTTCTTTTCGCCTTTCCCTCACGGTACTGGTTCACTATCGGTCAGTCAGGAGTATTTAGCCTTGGAGGATGGTCCCCCCATGTTCAGACAGGATATCACGTGTCCCGTCCTACTCGATTTCACCAGACTCAGGTTTCGGATACGGGGCTATCACCCACTATGGCGGCACTTTCCAGAGCCTTCTCCTACCAGTTGTCTAGCTTAAGGGCTAATCCCCGTTCGCTCGCCGCTACTTAGGGAATCTCGGTTGATTTCTTTTCCTCGGGGTACTTAGATGTTTCAGTTCCCCCGGTTCGCCTCTTACACCTATGTATTCAGTGCAAGATACCGACCCGAAAGTCGGTGGGTTTCCCCATTCAGAAATGCCCGGATCACAGCTTGTTTGCCAGCTCCCCGAACCTTATCGCAGGCTTCCACGTCTTTCATCGCCTCTGACTGCCAAGGCATCCACCGTATGCGCTTAGTTGCTTGACTATATAACCCCAAGACAACTGATCACGAATCCACACCCATCACCAGGCAAGCCTGATTCAGAGGTTTCTTCGAGACAGCCACTTGAAGCAATAGAACAACCACTTCAACGACAACACCGGATAACGCTTGAAATCGTTATCACTCTGATCAATGAATTCCGGAGATAATGGAATCCATCAATCGTGTTCTATCTCGTCCAATTTGTTAAAGAGCAAATCTGACCCAGTGATCAGAAAGAAGGGCTTCGAACTTTTTCATCAAGTTGAAACACTTGTTTCTGCACACTGCTAACCGGAGTTAGTCAGTTATGTAAGCATCGATCGTTCAGGCTTTTGGTGGAGCCAGGCGGGATCGAACCGCCGACCTCCTGCGTGCAAGGCAGGCGCTCTCCCAGCTGAGCTATGGCCCCTCGATCTTCCACACAAGCCAGGTCGTTTAACCTTAGCTATAGAATTGTGTGGATCTAGGCGCTTGCAAGCGTAGCGTGCGAGTCGCACGTGAGCTTGGAAGCAACGACGAGCCACGCAATTCTGGTGGGTCTGGGTGGACTTGAACCACCGACCTCACCCTTATCAGGGGTGCGCTCTAACCACCTGAGCTACAGACCCAAAAACACGGGCCTGCAACGACCCATCTGCTCTCTTTATTCAGCTAACCAAGTAATTCGTGTGGACTCTGACCGAAGCGTTCGGCTTCGTTTAAGGAGGTGATCCAGCCGCAGGTTCCCCTACGGCTACCTTGTTACGACTTCACCCCAGTCATGAACCACACCGTGGTGATCGTCCTCCCGAAGGTTAGACTAACCACTTCTGGTGCAATCCACTCCCATGGTGTGACGGGCGGTGTGTACAAGGCCCGGGAACGTATTCACCGTGACATTCTGATTCACGATTACTAGCGATTCCGACTTCACGCAGTCGAGTTGCAGACTGCGATCCGGACTACGATGCGTTTTGTGAGATTGGCTCCCCCTCGCGGGTTTGCAGCCCTCTGTGCGCACCATTGTAGCACGTGTGTAGCCCTGGCCGTAAGGGCCATGATGACCTGACGTCATCCCCACCTTCCTCCGGTTTGTCACCGGCAGTCTCCCTAGAGTTCTCAGCCGAACTGCTAGCAACTAGGGATAGGGGTTGCGCTCGTTACGGGACTTAACCCAACATCTCACGACACGAGCTGACGACGGCCATGCAGCACCTGTGTCAGAGTTCCCGAAGGCACCAATCCATCTCTGGAAAGTTCTCTGCATGTCAAGGCCAGGTAAGGTTCTTCGCGTTGCGTCGAATTAAACCACATGCTCCACCGCTTGTGCGGGCCCCCGTCAATTCATTTGAGTTTTAACCTTGCGGCCGTACTCCCCAGGCGGTCTACTTAGTGCGTTAGCTGCGCCACTAAGACTTCAAGAGTCCCAACGGCTAGTAGACATCGTTTACGGCGTGGACTACCAGGGTATCTAATCCTGTTTGCTCCCCACGCTTTCGCACCTCAGTGTCAGTATTGGTCCAGGTAGCCGCCTTCGCCACTGGTGTTCCTTCCTATATCTACGCATTTCACCGCTACACAGGAAATTCCACTACCCTCTACCATACTCTAGCCTGACAGTTCGAAATGCCGTTCCCAGGTTAAGCCCGGGGCTTTCACATCTCGCTTACCAAACCACCTACGCGCGCTTTACGCCCAGTAATTCCGATTAACGCTTGCACCCTCCGTATTACCGCGGCTGCTGGCACGGAGTTAGCCGGTGCTTCTTCTGTGAGTAACG
Source organism: Marinobacter flavimaris (assembly GCF_045057155.1). Taxonomy (NCBI): domain Bacteria; kingdom Pseudomonadati; phylum Pseudomonadota; class Gammaproteobacteria; order Pseudomonadales; family Marinobacteraceae; genus Marinobacter; species Marinobacter flavimaris. The sequence goes on along the minus strand of NZ_CP171359.1, from coordinate 759,563 downwards.
TCAAGCCCTACGAGTATTAGTCGCAGAGTTTTCCTCCTCACTGAAAGTGCTTTACAACCCGAAAGCCTTCTTCACACACGCGGCATGGCTGGATCAGGGTTGCCCCCATTGTCCAATATTCCCCACTGCTGCCTCCCGTAGGAGTTCGGGCCGTGTCTCAGTCCCGATGTGGCTGATCATCCTCTCAGACCAGCTACGGATCGTCGCCTTGGTAGGCCTTTACCCCACCAACTAGCTAATCCGACATAGGCACATCCAATAGCGCAAGGTCCGAAGATCCCCTGCTTTCCCCCGAAGGGCGTACGCGGTATTAATCCGGGTTTCCCCGGGCTATCCCCCACTACTGGGCAGTTTCCTATGCATTACTCACCCGTCCGCCGCTCGTCAGCGGGGTGCAAGCACCCCCTGTTACCGCTCGACTTGCATGTGTTAAGCCTGCCGCCAGCGTTCAATCTGAGCCATGATCAAACTCTTCAGTTTAAATCATACAAGAATCCGAAGATTCTCTATTCTTGCTCAAGACAAAACTCAATTTCGACGAGTCACTGTCCTGATATTTCATATCCGAAATACCTCGGCCAGCGCCCACACGAATTACTTGGTCAACTTTTTAAAGAGCGTTTGAGCTGTTGCTCAATCAAGGCCGCGTATTCTACATCGTAACGCCGCCTTGTCAACCGTTTATTTTTCGATGTTTTCCGTCTCCGGAAAGCGCCGAAAAATGACCCGGCTTACTGCTTGTTTCGAGGCGCGCATTCTACAGTGAATCGCTTGCCTGTCAACTGCTTTCTGAAGAACTTTGAAACTCATTTTCTTCAGCGCTTTCAAACAGTTATCTTTCGATTTCTGAGCCGCCTCAGCGGTGCCCCCCTCGAAAGAGATGCGCATTCTACAGACCTGCCTGAAGGTGTCAACGGTTCGTTCCGAATTTTTTCGGAAATCGTCATCAAACCTTCATAAGCCTGGCTGATCAGAGCCAGGCCTGGGTGAACCTCACAGTTCAACGGTAATCGAATTTGCCGAGTCGCGAGCTTTCTTGCGCGCTTCATCCACCGTTGCGCCCTTCGCCAGGGCAACGCCCATTCGACGGCGCCCCTTCAACTCGGGCTTGCCGAACAAACGCAATTGAGTATCCGGCTCGGAAAGCGCTGTCTCAAGACCGGAATACGATACGGACGCCGAATCGCCCTCAGGAAGAATCACGGCTGATGCCGAGGGACCAGTCTGCCGTATCGCGGGAATGGGCAAACCCAGAATGGCTCGGGCATGCAGAGCAAATTCGGACAGGTCCTGTGAGACCAACGTAACCAGGCCAGTATCGTGCGGACGCGGCGAAACCTCGGAGAACCAGACATTGTCTTCCTTAACAAACAGCTCCACACCGTAGATGCCATAGCCACCGAGGTTTTCGACCACAGCGCGGGCAACTTCGGCCGAACGCTCGTAGGCCAGCGGGGCCATTGGCTGTGGTTGCCAGGATTCCCGATAGTCTCCATCTTCCTGCCTGTGCCCGATGGGCTCACAAAAAGATACGCCATCACGGTGCTTGACGGTGAGCAGGGTAATCTCATAGTCAAAGTCCACAAAGCCTTCGACAATCACCCTTCCCTTACCGGCACGCCCGCCAGACTGGGCATATTCCCAGGCCGCTTCAATATCATCCTCGGTCTTGACGGTACTCTGCCCCTTGCCCGACGAGCTCATGACCGGCTTTACCACAAGTGGCAGGCCTATTTCGTTCACGGCGGCAAGGTATTCTTCCCGGGTACCCGCAAAGCGGTAGGGTGAGGTAGGCAGCCCGAGCTCTTCAGCCGCGAGCCTCCGGATTCCTTCACGGTTCATGGTGAGGTTCACCGCTCTGGCGGTGGGGATGACGCGATAGCCTTCCTCTTCGAGCTTTACCAACTCCGGCGTGGCAATCGCTTCAATCTCCGGAACAATCAGATCCGGCTTTTCCTGTTCGATAACACTGCGCAGGCTGGCGCCGTCCAGCATGTCGATGACATGGCTCCGATGCGCCACCTGCATGGCAGGCGCATCCGCATATCTGTCGACAGCGATCACTTCGACGCCATAGCGCTGAAGTTCAATGACAACTTCCTTGCCAAGCTCACCGGATCCACAAAACAAAACCCTGAAGGCATTACCTTTAAGGGGAGTACCAATTCGAACTGAGTCAGTCATGATTTACCAACACCTATGTTAGCCGTGAATCAGGGAACCTTTTTCGCGCTCCGCCACTTTCCGGAGCACCTCGCGCCGTTCGTCGTCATCCATCCTGGTCCAGAGGGTGATCTCATCCCCACTTCGATGGCAGCCCACACAGATGTCATTTTCATCAAGCGCGCAGATGCTTACGCAGGGCGATCGGACCTTGTCAGCAACACTCATTTTTTCGGCTCGCAGGGCTTGAGCTCATCGGCGTAGCGAGCAGCATTCTGAACATAGTGCTGCGCACTCATTTCCAGCATCTTCTTCTGGCTATCGTTGAGCTCCCGCTTGATCTTGCCCGGCGAACCGACAACCATGGAGCCGTCAGGCACCTCCATTCCTTCGGGAATGAGAGCATTGGCGCCAATCAGGCAGTGCTTGCCAATCTTTGCTCCGTTCAGAACCACAGCATTTATGCCAATTAAAGAGTAGTCACCAATCTCGCACCCATGGAGCATTACCTTGTGACCAACCGTTACACCCTTACCCAGAGTAAGAGGCATACCCGGGTCTGTATGCAGTACCGAACCGTCCTGAACATTTGTTTCAGGCCCAATGGTGATCCACTCGTTGTCACCACGTAGAACGGCATTGAACCAGACGCTGGCCTTATCCATCAGCCGGACACGGCCTATCACCGACGCGTTCTCGGCCACAAAGTGACCCTCACCTTCCAGTTCCGGCGTTCGGTCATTCAACTGGTAAAACATTCTCAGCCTCCTTCAGGCGGTTCAAGCAGATCGATTCCGGCATCGTACACAGCGTTCAGGAAGTCAACCAGAACCACTGCCGACAGGCCCCAGATCTCGTAGCGTTCCCAACGGTAGCAGGGTACGTAAAACGTATGGTTCAGGAAATCCAGAGCATCTGTGCGCTCCCGCCTGTCTTCCAGAAAAAACGATAGAGGCACGCGGAATACACTTTCGATTTCATGGGGGTTTGGCTCCAAAGGATGATCTCCGGGAATCACACCAACGTAAGGTGTAACTAGAATTCCGTAGCGGGACATCACCTGACTGAGCGGCGCAATTAGTTGTACTTGATCCGGCGGCAATCCGATCTCTTCATGGGTTTCACGTAACGCCGTTGCTGCCAGAGACGGATCTTCCGAATCCCTTTTGCCGCCGGGATAGGCGACCTGCCCGCGATGGGTGCTCAGATTCTCGGACCTGAGCGTAAAGATCATCTCCGGGTTTTTCAGATCGTCGGTTACCGGAACCAGTATGCCTGCCTCAGGATAATCCAGGGCCAACTGGCGCGGTGCATAGCCGGCCAGGCGCTCGGCAAGTAAATCACGCAATGTTCATCTCCACGGTACATCCGGAGGTTGGATGAGACAGAGGCAGCCGGGATCGTTAAACTGACTACCAAACCAATTTAAGTATACGGGGAAAATCATGAAGTACTGCAGCACATGCGGCCATCCGGTTGAACAACGCATCCCCGAAGGCGATAACCGTCACCGCTATGTCTGTGTCAGCTGCGATACCATACATTACCAGAACCCACGCATTGTCGCCGGCACGGTGCCCGTGTGGGAGGGCCAGATACTGCTGTGTCGCCGCGCTATCGAACCTCGCTATGGTTACTGGACGCTGCCTGCGGGTTTCATGGAGAACGCCGAAACCACCATCGAGGCCGCGGAGCGGGAAACGATGGAAGAGGCGCTTGCAGAGGTTAACATTGAAGGCCTCTATTCCATCATCGACGTCCCGCACATCAATCAGGTTCACATGTTCTACCGGGCCACACTGAAAGACGGTCAGTTTGGTGCAGGTGAGGAGTCCCTCGAATCCAGACTGTTCGGCCTGGACGAGATTCCCTGGGAAGAAATCTCGTTCCCGACCGTCAAGCGAACCCTGGAACTTTTCCTGTCTGACTACAGCCGCGAATCCTTCGGGGTTCACGTGAGTGATATCCGCCACCCCATGGCGAAAGACCGCAAGTAGCGCGGGCGACTACAATTCCTCCATTCGATAGATTTCGTAAGCGGGCTCCTCGTATGGGTGGGCCTGCTTGAGTGCCGCGAGAGCATCCTTTATCAGCTCGTCGGCGCAAACCAGCTCAACCTTGTATTCATCCACCGCTTCAATCTCCCCGGCATGACCGAGAAACGGATCGCTTCCTTCAAGCGGACGAAACTGCCCTCTTCCAAGACATTGCCAGGCACAGGAATCGTAATCACCGATTCGACCGGCGCCGGCATCGAACAATGCCTGTTTGGTTTTTTCGACGTGAGTCTCCGGAACGAAATAACACATCTTGTACATCGAAAAACCTCCTTCAGGTCGGATATTTTTTGTACAGATTAATAGCTTAGATACTTACCCACAGAATCTGTGGATAACTCTGGGGAAAGTTTTTGGGAACACGCCCTCAAACCCCGTAATCACTGCACTTCCGTTAAATTGGCGACAAAATCACCTGATTCATTTATTCTATATTTTTCAATTGGTTATGACTTTTGAGCAAAAGTTGAACCAAATTCCCGCTCTTTGTGCACAGAACAAACAGGGAGGCACCAGCAATGTGCATAAAAATACTGAGTCAAGGGGATTTTTGCCATTTTTGCCGATTTTTTCCCTTGAAAAACGCCCAAAAAAAGGGCGCAAAACAAAAAAGCCGGCTTTGGAATAAACACTCATGTTGAGCGCACCCAAAACCGGCTTGTCACTGGAACGGAAAATCAGCCGAACCAGCGTCTCGCATTTCGGAACATGCGAATCCAGGAACCATCTTCCTGCCATTCTGAGGGGCGCCAGGAATGCTGGACAGCCCTGAACACTCGCTCGGGATGCGGCATCATGATGGTGACCCTGCCATCGCGCGTCGTCACACCAGTAATACCGGCTTCGGATCCATTCGGGTTGTAGGGATAGCGTACGGTCGCCTGCCCCCGATTATCCACATAGCGCAGCGCCACCAACTCGTTCTCGGAGAGAGCTTCTGCCGAGGTGCCGCTGGCAAACTCAACCCTGCCCTCGCCGTGAGCAACGGCAATCGGCATACGGGAACCGGCCATGCCATCCATGAACGCCGACGGTGACGGCATCACCTCAGCCATAACCAGGCGCGCCTCAAACTGCTCGGACTGGTTGCGTACGAAACGTGGCCAGCCCTCACTTCCCGGAATCAGTTCGTGAAGATTGGAGAGCATCTGACAGCCATTGCACACACCCAGCGCCAGCGTGTCCTGGCGATTAAAGAACGCCGCAAACTGGTCCCTGACGCGATCGCTGAACAGAATCGACTTGGCCCAACCCTCGCCAGCGCCCAGAACGTCACCGTAGGAGAAACCGCCACAGGCAACCAGGCTGTTAAAGCCTTCCAGCGTAACCCGGCCGGAGAGCAGATCGCTCATATGCACGTCGACAGAATCGAAGCCGGCACGGTCGAATGCGGCTGCCATCTCAACCTGACCATTGACACCCTGCTCCCGCAGAACCGCAACTTTTGGACGGGCTCCCTTGTTGATATAAGGGGCAGCCACGTCGTCGTTGATGTCGTAAGAGAGTTCGGCGTGGAGACCGGGATCCTCTGCGTCAAGCAGGTTATCGAATTCTTCACGAGCGCAATCGGCGTTATCCCGGAGCGACTGAACACGGTAACTGGTCTCGGACCACAGGCGCTGGAGCTCCACCCGGGATTCATCCACCACAGTGCTACCTTCGAAGGTCAGGCGAAGGTTGTCAGTATCATTCGGGCTACCGATAACACTGATGTAATCCCCAAGACCCGCGGCAGAGAACTGCTGCAGGACAAAACCGGTGTCTTCCCTGCGTACCTGGATGACGGCACCCAGCTCTTCATTAAAAAGTTCCCGGGCAAACTGACTGCGATCCTCGGCGAGGCCATCCAGCTTGATATCAACCCCACAGTGGCCGGCGAAACACATTTCAGCAAGGGTGACGAACAGGCCGCCGTCTGAACGATCGTGATAGGCCAGGAGCTTACCGTCGCTGTTCAGACCCTGAATAACCGCAAAGAAAGCCTTGATGTCCTCCGGGTCATCCAGATCCGGTGCAACTGCACCGACCTGACGGTAAACCTGAGCCAGAGCGGAGCCCCCGAGGCGGTTCTGGCCAGCAGCAAGATCCACGAGGATCAGATCTGTCTCGCCAGCATCCTTGACCAGCTGGGGAGTCAGCGTCCTTGCAACATCAATAACCGGTGCAAAACCACTGACAATCAATGAAAGCGGTGCAGTCACGCTTTTCTGTTCGCCGCTGTCTTCTTCCCACATGGTCTTCATGGACATGGAGTCCTTGCCCACGGGGATCGTGATTCCAAGCTCCGGGCACAATTCCATGCCTACGGCGCGAACGGTCTCGTAGAGATTCTCATCTTCACCCGGGTGGCCAGCAGCGGCCATCCAGTTTGCAGAGAGCCGGATATCGGCCAACTTGCCGATCGGCGCTGCCGCCATATTGGTAATCACTTCACCGACGGCCATGCGACCGGACGCGGGCGCATCGATCGTGGCGACCGGCGTGCGCTCGCCCATGGCCATTGCTTCACCGGTGCGAACATCGAAGGAGGTGGCCGTCACAGCCACATCAGCCACCGGAACCTGCCAGGGCCCAACCATCTGATCCCGAGCAACCAGGCCGGTAATGGTCCGGTCACCAATGGTGATCAAAAAGCTCTTGGAGCCAACAGACGGCAGACGCAGAACGCGGCGAATGGCATCATCCAGATCGATTTTGGTGGAGTCGAAAATGGGCTTCGTAAAGGAAGCGCGGCTGACACTCCGATGCATGCGCGGCGGTTTGCCGAACAGCACTTCCATCGGCAGATCAACCGGCTTGTCGTCGAAGTAGGAATCGCCCAATTCCAGATGATGAGCTTCTGTCGCCTCGCCTATCACGGCATAGGGGCAGCGCTCGCGGCGGCACAGGGCGTCAAATTGCTCCAGGTTTTCCGGAGCCACTGCCATCACATACCGTTCCTGGGATTCGTTACACCAGATTTCCAGCGGAGACATTCCCGGCTCGTCACTGGGAATGTCGCGAAGCTCGAATTTACCGCCGCGACCGCCATCTTTGACAAGCTCAGGCATAGCGTTGGACAGACCACCGGCGCCCACATCATGGATGAACGCAATAGGGTTCCTGTCGCCCATCTGCCAGCAGCGGTCGATAACTTCCTGACACCGACGCTCCATCTCGGGGTTGTCCCGCTGCACTGACGCAAAGTCCAGATTTTCGTTACTGGAGCCCGAGTCCATGGACGAAGCCGCACCACCGCCCAGACCGATCAGCATGGAGGGCCCACCCAACACGATGAGTTTCGCGCCCACCGGGATATTGCCCTTTTCAACATGCTCCTCACGAATATTGCCAAGACCACCGGCAATCATGATCGGCTTGTGGTAACCGCGGACTTCTTCGCCGGCGGCTCCGGGCACTTTCTCCTCAAAGGTCCGGAAGTAGCCCGCCAGGTTGGGACGTCCGAATTCGTTATTGAATGCCGCGCCACCAATAGGCCCTTCAATCATGATGTCGAGCGGTGAAGCGATGCGTTCAGGTTTGCCGTAGTTGATTTCCCATGGCTGGGGATCGTCCGGCAGATTCAGGTTTGAGACTGTGAAACCAGTCAGACCCGCTTTGGGCTTGGAACCCCGGCCGGTAGCACCTTCGTCGCGAATTTCGCCGCCGGAGCCCGTGGCGGCGCCGGCGGCAGGAGCAATCGCCGTCGGGTGGTTGTGCGTTTCCACCTTCATCAGAATATGGATTTCTTCTTCGTTATATCCGTAGACACCCGTCTCGGGGTCCGGGAAGAAGCGGCCACCACGACTACCCCGAATAACCGAGGCATTGTCCTTGTAGGCCGATAGCACGCCCTCGCTGTTCATTTCGAAGGTATTCCGGATCATGGCGAACAGGGATTTTTCCTGACCCTCGCCGTCAATATCCCAGGACGCGTTGAATATCTTGTGGCGACAATGCTCGGAGTTCGCCTGGGCGAACATCATGAGTTCCACGTCGGTCGGATCCCGTTCAAGATCCGTGAAGGACTTAACCAGGTAGTCAATTTCATCTTCGGCAAGCGCCAGCCCCAGGCGCGAGTTGGCTTCCACCAGGGCATCGCGGCCACCGGCGAGAACTGGCACCCTCCCCAGGAGCCGAGGCTCTTCATGGCTGAACAACAGCTCTGCGCCGCCCATCTCATGAAATACTTTCTGAGTCATGCGGTCATGCAGCAGCGCTGCGATTTTCTCGCGTTGTTCCAGGCCAAGCTTGCGCCCCGAACGAATGTAATAGGCCGTGCCCCGCTCAATCCGATGTATCTGCCGCAAGCCACAGTTCCGGGCGATGTCCGTTGCCTTGCTGGACCAGGGCGAGAGCGTGCCGGGGCGAGGCACAACCAGGAAAAGCACGCCGTCAGGCTCTTCCACCGGCACACTCGGGCCATAGGTCAGGAGCCGGTCCAGAATAGCTTGCTCCGCGTCCGAGAGGTCTGCCTCCAGGTCAACAAAGTGCATGAACTCAGCATAAACATGCTCGATTTCAGGCACGATATCCTGAATCCGGGAATGCAATTTGCGGGAGCGGAATGGCGAGAGCGCGGGAGCGCCGCGAAGTTCAAGCATGATATCAACCTGTATCGCGCGAAACGGGGAAGTCTGGGTGCAATTTGAAAGGCCGACATGATACTCGAAAGCGGGGTCAGGATACAGCGCTTGAGGCGTTAATCCCGGGCTGTACAATTAACATTGTTTTGCACATTAATTAACCAGCTTTATTGACCAGGCCTCCGACACCAAGGATCATTGAATGTGTGGAAAGGAATTCCACGCTCAGGATAGACAAGGTTGCGTGGCTTTATGCGACGCTACAACCAGATGATCCAGCAGTGACGGAGTCCATGGACTTGCCAAAGATATTTGCTGCTTTCAAAAGCGCATCCGCCGGGATTGTTTTCTTCCTCGGCACTGCCCTGATACTGACCGGATGCTCACAGCCCAGCACTCTCCAGGAAATCCGTGATGAGGGGGTGCTGCATGTGATTACCCGGACGGCGCCGTCTATCTATGTGGAAAGTGAAGACGGCCCCACCGGCTATGATTACGAACTGGCAAAACTGTTCGCCGAGGAACTTGGCGTAAAGCTCCGGGTCCGCGTTGCCGATAACAACACAGAAATCCTGTCCGTTCTGGAAAAGAACTACGCCCACTTCGGGATGCTCGGGCTCTCCAGGCAACCCCATACTGCCAATCAGTATCGCACCGTAGCGACCGGCATCACCGCCCAGTCGATCCTGGTTTATAACCGCGATGTCGAGCGGCCTGAATCATTACAAGACCTGATCGGGAAAACGGTGCACGTGGTATCCGACAGCAACCACGAGCACCGCCTGAATGAAGCCCGCCGGGAAAACGCAGAGCTTGAATGGGAGGTGCATCCCGGACTGGACGCCGCGGGCGTTCTGTCCCGCGTTGAAAGCGGCGAATTCCCCTACGCAATGGTTTCCTCCAACGAGCTCGACCTTAACCACGTATTCTACCCGATGGTGAAGGAGGCCTTTACCCTTGGAGAACCCGGTGAACTGGCCTGGTTTTTCCCGTCAGCGCAGGATGATTCCCTGGCAAAAGCGGCCCGCCAGTTCCTGGAAAGTCTCGAGACCAACGGAACATTGGCCCAGATTTCCGAGCGCTTCTATGGCCACCTTGATCGACTGAATTACGTGGGTGCCCGAACCTTCATGCATCATGTGGAGAACCGGTTGCCCAAATACGAGTCGCTGTTTCGCGACTATGCCCGCGAGTTCAACATGGACTGGCGACTGCTCGCAGCCATTGGTTACCAGGAGTCCCACTGGCGCCCCAATGCGGTATCGCCCACCGGGGTCCGTGGACTGATGATGCTGACCAGGAACACCGCCAGCCATATCGGCATCAATAACCGCCTGGACGCCGAAGAAAGCATTCAGGGCGGCGCCAAGTATTTCCGGATCGTGCACGAAAAAATCCCGGAACGAATCCCGGAGCCAGACCGCACCTGGTTCGCCCTCGCCTCCTACAACGTGGGTTTCGGGCATCTGGAGGACGCCCGACGACTTACAGAAGGCGCGGGACGAGACCCTGACCGGTGGATGGACGTAAAGGAATTCCTGCCGTTACTGGCCGAGAAGGAATGGTATACCAAGACCCGCTTTGGCTATGCCCGGGGCCACGAACCGGTGATCTACGTCCAGAATATACGGCGCTATTACGATGTACTCGCCCGGCTCAACCAGCCGGGTATCCCGGCGACCGAAGCAGAGGAACAGATCGTACAGATGGAGGAAAGCCGGGCGCCGGAAGGCCGATCAGGCGAGCTGCAAACGGACGGAAAGCTCAGGGCCGGCCTGCCCGCAGAACTGGGCATGATACCGCCAACCCTTTGAAGAATCTGACTTCCGCCGGCTATTCGCTACGAGCCTCGAGCGCGCGCTCCACCTGACTGGCGGAAAAGCCCCTACGATTCAGAAAACGCGCCTGCCGCACTTTTTCGTCCCAGTCGTCACTCAGATCCGCCAGGCCAAAACGCTTATCGCGGATACCGATAGCTCGCTGACACCAATCCTCCTCCGCCATCTCGGCAACACACTCCGGAGTCTTGTGGACCCCGCGCTGCTGAAGTTCGCCAAGAATCCGTAGCGGTCCGTAACCAAGGTCCATTCTTTGGCGGGCGTAGACGTCAGCAAACCGATCATCGTCTAGCCAACCCTCTTTCTCGTAATCATCCAGAACAGCGTTAATAATGTCGCCCGGCAGCTTTCTTTGGCGGAGTTTAAGGCTTAACTCGAGGCGACTGTGCTCGCGCCTGGCAAGCAACCTGAGTGCCGTTGCCCGGGCCTTGTAATCCTGATCGTTGTCATTTTCCTGTTTTGCCATACAGACCCTTTCCGCACACGCATACAAAACGCTAGACTAGCCGCGAATTTTTCCTGCTGGCCAGCACCTCAGGCTGACCAGTCAAACTACCCGGTATCCCTGACCGGATGCCGACGGCCGGTGGCGGCACAACTTTGCCCGACACCGTGAACTGGTTTCAACACCCAAGGATACTCTTATGGCCGCGTTCATCCAGAAACTGTTCAAATCCCGCAAGACAACCGAGGCAACGCCAAAACAGCGGAAAGCCACCCAGCCAGAGCCTGTCGAACAGGAAGATACCCGGACTGACCGGAGGGAAGAACAGCTCAAAACACTGGAGAGCGCACCATCCCAGGATGTCCTGGCCAAGCTTGCCATTGAGGGCGTTACCGCGGATATCCGGCAGTCCGCTGCAGGCAGACTGACCGACGAAGCCAGCCTGCAGGACGTGCAGAAACAGGCCAAAGGCCGTGACAAAGGTGTCTACCAGATCGTTAAACTGGCACTGCAGCAGCGGCGCGAAGAACAGGCCCGGCTGGACAGCATCAGCCAGACCATCGCTACCCTTACCCGCCACGCGCAGGATCAGGCGAAGAGTGACGATACCAAGCTTTATGGGGCCCGGCTCGATGCCCTGCTGAAACAATGGACAGAGGTGGAAACACACGCCTCACCGGAACAGGCCCAGGCCTTTCTCGAAGCGGTTCACCTGTGCAAAGAGCGCATTGCGGCCCTGCAATCTGCGGCGGAAGATGAAAAGCGCCAGCGCGAGCAGAAGCTGCAACGTCAGGAAACCCTGGATCTGCTGACCCGCACACTGGACGAGCTCAAGTCTCAACCGCCTGAAACACTGCCCTCACTGGCGTCCCTGGATGCACTCCAGAAAACCCAGGAAAACCGCTGGCTGGAAGCAACCCGGGATACGGCAGTGGAGAAGCAGGAACAGAAAGCCTACGAAAACGCCATGCTGGCACTGCGCAATTACCTGAGCTCTGTCCGTCGGATTACCCAGGAACGGGAAACCATCGTCGAACTTGGCGCACTGCTCGAGCGCGCAGACGATGCCACCGACGAGCAGCGTGCCCAGGCAAAGACACTGGTTGCCGAGATCAACTGGCCGGAAGGCTATCCCATCCCGGCACTACTGGAGCCATTGCGGAAGCTGGCCGGCAAACGCAAGAAACCGGCAGAGCCCCGAGTTGATCAGGAGCAACAGAAAGCTCTGACGACTCGCCTCGAGGCCGAAATCAGGCAACTGGAGGAGGCTCTGGAGGCCAAACAGCTGAAAGAATCCAAACAGCTCTTCAAAACGGCACAACAGCACTTCCGGGATCTGGACCAGCGCCACGCAAAACCCTATCAGGCGCGCATGCAGCTGCTTACCGGGCAATTGCGTGAACTCTCGGACTGGCAGGGCTTCGCCACGGAACCCAAGCAGATTGCCCTGTGCGAGCAAATGGAATACCTGGCAGAGCAGCCAATGGATCCGGAAGCAAAGGCCGAGCGAATCAAGGAGTTGCAGAATGAGTGGCGCGATCTCGGCGGCTCTTCAGATCGCTCGCTGTGGTCCCGGTTCAAAGCTGCCTCGGACAAGGCTTACGAGCCCTGCAAGGCCTACTTCTCTGCCAAGTCCGGCCTCAAACAGGCCAATCTGGAAAAACGGTCCGCCATTTGCCAGCAGCTCGAAAGCTTCCTGGACAATGCCGACTGGTCTTCCATCGACTGGAAAGCCGCGGAACGAATCCACCAGACCGCTCGCCAGGAGTGGAAAGAGGCCTGGCCAGTGGAATTCCGCGACAATCGGGGCGTTCAAAAGCGCTTCGATGAACTGCTCAAGAGGCTGGAAGCACCCCTGGACGAGGAACGGCGCAAGAACGAAGGCCTGAAACAGACGATCGTGGACAAGGCCCAGGCCCTGGTCGAACACGAGCCGCTTCAGGAGGCCATGAACCAGGCCAAGGCCCTCCAGGGAGACTGGCAAGCCATCGGAATCACCCGCCATCGGGAAGACCGCAAACTATGGCAGGCGTTCCGAAAGGCCTGTGACCAGATCTTTGCCCGCCGTGATGCCGAGCGCTCGGAACAGCAGCAGGCATCACGGGCCGCCGACGAGACGGCGCAAGCAGGCCTGAATCAGGTTTCAGGAATATCCCCGGAAAGTGACGAACAGGCAGTCACTGCGGCCCTGGCGACGCTCAAGGATATTGATGCCGCTACGCTCTCAAAAGGCGTCAGGGAACAGGTCCAGCAAGAAAAGCAGCGGCTGAGCAAGATTCTCTCGGCTCTGAGATTGCAGGCAAAAATGGCTTCCTGGCAGTCTCTGGTGATGGCGGCCACAGCGGGCCAGTCCGGGAGTGAATCAGCGCCTCAGCACTGGGCTGCGCTGGCCGAAACGTCAGACGCCAGCGATCCGGTCGAGCTGGTGATTCGCGCAGAAATCCTTTGCGGCGTGCCCTCCCCCGAAGCCGATCAGCAGCGCCGCATGGAAATCCAGGTTCAGCGCCTTGCCAATGGCATGGGTTCCGCCGACAACAGCACGGATCAAATGCAGGATGTAGAGAAACTGCTGGCAGCCTGGTGCCTGGGTGGCACTGGCAAAAACGCGGACACGGAGCTCGCTGAGCGACTGAACAGGGCCATCGCCAATCTGAACGAGGCCTGAGGCGCCCAGCGGTCTACTCCCGCTGATGTTCCCTGACGAATTCCCTGGCTTCCTTTACGGCGGCCAGGGATTTCTGTTTCATCTCCTTGAGTTCCTCGTCCGCCAGGTAAAACATCATATCGATTGAATGCCGGTAATACCGTGTGGGCAGTCGGTTGAGAGCCACGCACATAACATCGGTCAGATAGTCCGCTGTGTCAGACTCCTCCCGCGTTGCCTCGATGGCATCCACCACCAGCCGCTCGTAGAAATTGTCGATTGCATCTCGCAGAGACATGGCTTCCGCCTCCCGAATTCGTCTGCGGTTTCTAACACCATAGAAGCTAGCCCCCTCCTTGTCATGGTTCATGAGCAATTTCGCCAATGCGATTGGCAGCCCGCGTCATTACCCCCTGCAACCGCAACCGGCTATGGTTGTGTCATCGGTAAATCAAACCCGAAAACAATATGACCAGAGGACAAGCAATGACCACCGAGGCTTATATCTTCGATGCAGTCCGCACCCCCAGGGGGCGCGGAAAAAAAGACGGATCACTTCACAGCGTCAAACCCATCTCGCTGTTGACCACGGTGCTCCATGCGCTGCAGGAGAGGAACAGCCTGGATACCGCCCAGGTGGACGACATTGTGATGGGCTGCGTGACCGCCGTGGGTGACCAGGGTGCGGATATCGCCAAGACGGCAGCGCTGGCCGCTGACTGGGATGAAAAAGTGGCGGGCGTCACCCTGAACCGTTTCTGCGCCTCCGGATTGGAAGCCGTGAATCTGGCGGCCATGAAAGTTCGCTCTGGCTGGGAAGACATGGTGGTTGCCGGCGGCGTGGAGGCCATGTCCCGTGTGCCCATGGGCTCCGACGGCGGAGCCTGGGCCACAGATCCGGAAACCAATCTGCATACCGGTTTCATGCCCCAGGGCATCGGCGCAGACCTGATTGCCACCCTCGAGGGCTTCAGCCGTGAAGACGTTGATGGCTTTGCCGTGAAATCCCAGCAGAAAGCGGCCAATGCCTGGCAGAACGGCTACTTTGCGAAGTCCATCATTCCGATCACTGACCAGAATGGCGTGGTGATCCTTGATCGCGATGAGCATGTGCGTGGCAACACTTCCCTGGAAAGCCTTTCCGGCCTGAAACCCTCCTTCCAGATGATGGGCGAGATGGGCTTCGACGGTGTCGCCCGGGAGAAATACCACTACGTGGAGAAGATTAACCACGTTCATCATGCCGGCAACTCCTCAGGTATCGTCGACGGTGCCACCGCCATGCTCATCGGCAGTGAAGCCAAGGGCAAAGCCATGGGGCTGACGCCGCGCGCTCGCATCATCGCCACGGCCGTGACCAGCACAGACCCCACCATCATGCTCACCGGCCCCGCCCCGGCAGCGCGCAAGGCACTGGAAAAGGCGGGCATGACTGCCGATCAGATCGATCTGTTTGAAGTGAACGAGGCCTTCGCCTCTGTGGTTATGCGCTTCCAGCGGGAACTCTCGGTTCCCGGCGAAAAAGTGAACGTGAACGGCGGGGCTATCGCCATGGGCCACCCGCTGGGTGCCACCGGCGCCATGATCCTTGGCACCCTGCTGGATGAGCTGGAGCGGCGCGAGCTGCGCTACGGCCTGGCCACACTGTGCGTCGGTGGCGGCATGGGCATTGCCACCATCATTGAGCGCGTCTGAACCCGTCCACTTTTCCAGGAGAACCAATTATGAGTGCTATTCGTTACGAACTGGGTTCAGACCAGATCCTGACCCTCACCATCGATATGCCCGGCCAGTCCGCCAACACCATGAACGCTGCTTTTCGGGACGCCCTGTCGGAAACCGCCGCAAAAGTGAAGGAAGACCTGGATAACATTCGCGGCATCATCATTGCCTCCGCCAAAAAGACGTTTTTTGCCGGCGGCGACCTGAAAGAACTGCATAAGGTCACGCGCGAAGACGCCGGGACTTTCGAGGATATGGTCAACGGCCTGAAATCGCACATGCGGTTTCTGGAAACCACCGGAAAACCCGTGGTGGCAGCCATCAACGGCTCCGCCCTGGGTGGCGGCCTCGAGATTGCCCTCGCCTGTCATTACCGTGTCGCCATCAATGACGACAGCATTCAACTTGGACTGCCGGAAGTGACTCTGGGCCTGCTGCCAGGTGGCGGCGGCACCCAGCGACTGCCTCGAATGATTGGCCTGGAGGCAGCCTTCCCGTTCCTGATGGAAGGCAAAAAGGTAAATCCGAAAGCTGCGCTCAAGGCCGGCATTATCAACGAACTGGCAGATTCTGCCGACGATATGATCACGAAAGCCCGAGCGTTCATTGAGGCCAACCCGAAATGTCAGCAGCCGTGGGACCAGAAAGGCTTCAGGTTCCCGGGTGGCGCGCCCCACCATCCTGCCATGGCGCAGAAGCTGGCGATCGCTCCGGCCATGCTGAAGCAGAAGACCAAAGGCTGCTATCCGGCCCCGGAGCGCATACTTTCTGCTGCCGTTGAAGGCGCTCAGGTCGATTTCGATAACGGCAGCCTGATCGAGACCCGGTATTTTGCGGAACTGGTGATCGGCCAGGTTGCCAAGAACATGACCGGCACCTTCTGGTTCCAGTTGAACGCCATCAAGGCGGGCGGCAGCCGCCCCGAGGGCGTTGAGAAAGAAACCTTCCGCAAGGTGGGTGTTCTGGGCGCAGGCATGATGGGCGCAGGTATCGCCTATTCAACGGCGACACGGGGTATCGATGTGGTGCTGAAAGACGTCTCCGTTGAAAATGCCGAAAAAGGCAAAAGCTACTCGGAGAACCTGCTCGCCAAGAAGGTCAGCCGTGGCCGAATGACGGAAGAACAGAAGGCAGACATCCTGAGCCGCATCAAGGCCACCGATTCGTCAGACGATCTGGAAGGCTGTGACCTGGTGATCGAGGCGGTCTTCGAGGACAGTGGACTGAAGGCAAAAGTGACCCAGGAAGCGGAACCCAAACTGGTGGCAAACGGGATTTTTGCGTCCAACACCTCAACCATCCCCATTACCCAGCTCGCCGGAGCCTCTGCGAACGCCGAGAACTTCATTGGCCTGCATTTCTTCTCACCGGTCGACAAGATGCAGCTGGTAGAAATCATCGTCGGCGAAAAAACCTCGGATGAAACCCTGGCGCGCTCGTTTGACTACGTTCAGCAGATCGGAAAGATTCCCGTGGTGGTCAACGACAGTCGAGGGTTCTTTACCTCGCGGGTCTTTGGGACCTTCGTCAACGAGGGCATCTGCATGCTTGGCGAAGGTATTCATCCAGCGAGCATTGAAAACGCGGGGGTGCTGGCCGGTATGCCCGTCGGGCCACTGGCGATTTCCGACGAAGTCAGCATGACCCTGATGCAACACATCCGGGATCAGAGCAGGAAGGATACCGAAGCCGCCGGCGGAACCTGGAATCCCCACCCAGCGGAGGCCGTCACTGATGCGATGGTCAACGAACATGGACGCAAGGGCAAGGCTGCGGGCGCGGGCTTCTACGAGTACCCTGCCAACGGCAAGAAACACCTCTGGCCGGAGCTGGAAACTCTGTTCGTGAACGCGGAGAAGGCAAGAACGGTCAAACTGCAGGAGCTGAAAGACCGGATCCTCTTCATTCAGGCCATCGAAACCGTTCGTTGTCTGGAGGAAGGCGTATTGCGAACGGTAGAGGATGCGAATATCGGCAGTATCTTTGGCATTGGCTATGCGCCGTGGACCGGTGGCGCGATTCAGTTCATCAATCAGTATGGCGTGAGAGCATTCACGGAGCGGGCATCGGCGCTCGCCGAGACCTATGGTGAACGCTTTGCACCACCCAGACTGTTGCAGGAAAAGGCGGAAACGAACACACCGTTCGCCTGATTCAGCCTCTGCACGTCTGCTGCCGGGAGGATTTACCGATTCTCCCGGCAGTTTCCCCGTGTGCAACACGCCTCAACCCCGATGATCCCTCAGTTACGAACGTGGCGTCTTCATGGACAGATTGTCACGATCCGATACGCCCTGCCTATGGCATCGGGTGTAGTGCTTGCCTACAATAAATTTAATAAGTCACGGGTAGACACTCCCTCGCAAACCGAGGGGCTACCAACACCGTCGGGTAAGCATTTATGACCATCGCGGAAAGAATTATGGCTCGTCGCTCTTCGGCCGGATCTGTTCGGTTCGGGGTGTGCAAGGCAATGACTGTAGCATTGCTGCTGTCTGCGCCACTGGGGCTTCATGCGAACGTTGAAACTCCAGACGTGTACGAGCCAGTTGCACCGACGATTGATCAGGCGCGAGCCAATATCCTGATCGCCCGTCAACTGCAGTTTACCCACTTCCGGGACCTCGGAATCAGCGATGAACTCTCCGGAGATGTGTTTGATGCCTACCTGGATTACCTCGACGGGCAGAGAATCTATCTTTCGCAGGACGACATTGCGAAGTTCGACAAAATCCGCACTCAACTCGGCTCTGCCCTGAAAACAGGTCAGCTTCAGCCCGGATTCGATATTTACAATCTGGTTCAGCAACGGATTATCGAGCGCCTCCAGTTTGCTCTGGAAACAATCGACAAGGGCATCGACACGCTGGATTTCTCGGCCAACGAAAGTATTCTGGTCGACCGCTCGAAAGCGGACTGGGAATCGAACGCCGAGGCCCTGGACGATCTCTGGGTCAAGCGCATTAAAAATGCGGTGCTGGCTCAGCGCCTGAACGGGGCAGAAGACGAAGCCATCGTTGAAACCCTGCGCCGCCGCTACGAAGGCCAGTTGAAGCGCGCGTACCAGGCCCGCAGTGAAGATGCCTTCCAGGCCTATATGAATGCGTTTACCGGCATGTGGGACCCGCACACGTCCTACTTTTCGCCGCGCACCTCAGAAAACTTCAATATCAACATGAGCCTTTCACTGGAAGGCATCGGTGCTGTGCTTCAGTCGGACAACGAATACACCAAGGTGGTGAGACTGGTACCCGGCGGGCCCGCCTCCAAGCAGGGTCAGCTTGAGCCCGCAGATCGCATTGTTTCTGTCGCACAGGAAGACGAAAAGCCGGTGAATGTGATCGGTTGGCGTCTGGACGAAGTGGTGGATCTGATTCGTGGGCCGCGCAATTCGACCGTCACACTGGAAGTGATTCCGGCCAATGCCTCCGACGAGACCATTACCGAGACCATCGCCATCAAACGCGATGAAGTAAAGCTGGAAGAGCAGAGCGCCAGCAAGGACACCATACGTCTTGAACGTGGTGGCAAGGAATATACGATTGGCGTCATTACCATCCCCACGTTCTATGCGGATTTCCAGGCCATGCAGGCTGGTGACCCGAATTACAAGAGCACGACCCGCGATGTCCGCAACCTGATTGCGGAGCTCGAAGCCGACGGCGTTGACGGCCTGGTGATGGATTTGCGAAACAACGGCGGTGGTGCGCTGCACGAAGCCAATGATCTGGTCGGCCTGTTTATTGACAAGGGCCCCACCGTTCAGATTCGCAACGCCAATAACGATGTGCAGGTACTCAATGACGAGGATCCTTCCGTGGCCTACAACGGGCCTCTGGTGGTACTCACCAACCGCATGAGTGCGTCAGCGTCCGAAATTTTCGCCGGCGCCATCCAGGACTATGGCCGCGGACTGGTTGTCGGTTCCCAGACCTTTGGTAAGGGCACCGTTCAGGCTGTGCGTCCCCTGAACCACGGGCAACTCAAGATCACCCAGTCCAAGTTCTATCGGGTATCCGGCGGCTCCACGCAACACAAAGGGGTTATCCCGGACATCGAGATTCCTTCTCGTATCGACAAGACCCGCATCGGTGAGGACGCCCTGGATCATGCCCTGCCCTGGGACCAGATCGAGGCCGTGCCGCATACACGCTACTTCGATTTCAGCGGCATTATCGATGAGCTTCGCAAGCGGCACGAAGAGCGGTTCTCAACCAACCCTGAGTTCAGCCTGCTGAAGCAGGAGATCGACTTCCTGACCAAACAGCGCGCCACCGACAGCGTCAGCCTCAACCTGGAAGAACGCCGCGCTGAGCACGAACAGATTGAACGCACACGGCTCACGATCGCAAATGCCCGTCGTGAACTGAAAGGCCAGACACCGTTCGAGTCGCTGGAAGACCTTGAAGACTGGCAAGACCAGCAGGCGGCGGACCTGAATTCCACCGATGAGGAGCTGGATTTCGTGATACGGGAAGGTGGACATATCATGGCCGACATGCTGGACCTTGATAACCGCATGGCATCGATCCTGGATCCCCAGCAATTTGCGGCACAGTCTCCGGCCGCCGCAGTGACACGTTGAACAGGCAGCTCCAAGTCTCATGACTGAGCAGGACGCAGGCGGACAGGATAGCCACCAGAAAGCACGGATGTTGCAAGACATGCTACTGGACGCGCTACATGCCATGCGCTCCCTGGAGGAAGTGGAAGGGTTGGAGAAACCGGCGGCTCAGGAACGAACGCCGGAAGGCCTGATCGACCGCCTGGCAAGCCTTACCGGGTCTGCGCTCCGCTTCGGGGTCAAGGCGACGGATACGTCTCTTCGGGTGGGCCGGGCACTGATCAATTCCCAGGATCAGCTGCGGGCAATGCTCACAGCAGGCCAGTCTCTCAAAGACATCCGCGAAGTGGCCGGCCTCACCGTATCTGAAATGAGCGAGGCCCTTAACCTGCGGGACAAGTCCGTCCTGGAGGCTATAGAGAACGGCACCACCACCCTGTCCTTCGAACTGATACTACGTCTGGCAGCCCTCATTGCCAGAAACGATCCCATCCCGTTCATCATGCGCACCACGCGCAACTACAATCCCGAAGTCTGGCAGATTCTGAATGACTGGGGCGTGGCGAGACTGCCCCTGCAATTTGAGCGGGAGCGGGAGTTTATCAACATCTTCCGCCGGCATGATGACGCTCGCACGCTCTCGGATGAAGGTTTCCAGAAAGTGCTGGAGTTCACCCGTCAAAGCTTTGAAATGTCCCTGCACTTTATTGAGGAGCAGGAACGGCAGGTGGCCGAACTCAGGGCCACCTACGAGGAAAAGCACCCCGACGTGAAAAGGTCACCTGACAAGCCTGCCGCCAAAAAGAAGCAGCCGGAGCGCACCCCACCGTCAACCAAATAACGCCTGCATACCGGTTATATTCGGGTTATGCACCACGCCCTTTTCAGTAACGATCGCGTCGATCAGGCTTGCCGGTGTCACGTCAAAGACCGGATTGAATGCGTTGATGCCTTCCGGCGCCAACCCGATACCGCGTATCTCCCGGATCTCAATGCCGTCGCGCTCCTCAATGGCCACATCTGCCCCTGACGCCGTGGCCATGTCCACCGTGCTTGAAGGCGCGACCACCATGAAGCCCACTTTGTGATGGCGGGCCAGAACCGCCAGGCTGTAGGTGCCGATCTTGTTGACCACATCACCATTGGCAGTTATTCGATCCGCGCCGACGATCACCCAGCGTACGTCTTTCCGGGCCATGATGGCGGCAGCGGCACCATCGGCATTCAACGTGACGGGAATGCCGTCGCGTGAAAGTTCCCAGGCCGTCAACCGGCCACCCTGAAGCCAGGGGCGAGTCTCGTCGGCATAGACGTCTGCCAGCAGCTTTTCCTCATGGAGACGACGAACAACGCCCAGTGCCGTACCGTAGCCCCCGGTGGCCAATGCACCGGTATTGCAATGGGTCAGCACCGAAAACGGTGCCTCTGCTCCGATAAACTCAAGGGCATGGTCCGCCATGGCAAAGTTGGCGGCCAGGTCTTCCTCATGTATGGCCCGGGCCTCCGAGGCCAGGCGTTTTACCGCTTCGTCCAGCGAATGGCACGCGTGGAAAATCCTTTCCATGCGCTGCAGCGCCCAGAACAGGTTTACTGCGGTCGGACGTGAAGCTGCAAGCTCGCGAATGGCCTGTTTGATTTCGGCCTTCCAGTCCCCGCCACCGGCATGTCTGGCCGCAAGGGCCACCCCGTAGGCTGCACTGATGCCGATTGCAGGAGCGCCCCGAACCACCATATCCCGGATACTCTGCGCTACACCGGCAGCGCCTTCCAGCGTTATCCAGTGCTCCTCTCCCGGCAGCAGGCGTTGATCCAGCAGCTCAAGACTGCTGCCGTGCCAGCGAATCGCAACGGTGCCAATGGCCCGTTCTTGGGAGGGTTTCGGGGTTGTTGTCATAGAAGACTGCTCCGGTTTTTCAGCGCTGAAAACTGCCAGTATAACGGTTATACTTCCGGGCTACATTTTCAAGGTGTGGAAGCTCCGCGCCATGCGCTGTAAGGCAGGATAAATGACGGCAGACACTATCACCGCAGCCGATATTCGCATCAACGCGCGCTGGCTGATCCCGATTGAGCCGGCAGGCACGGTACTTGAGCATTATGCAGTGATTATCCAGGGTGACCGCCTTGCCGCAGTCATTCCCCAGGAACAGGCGGACAGATCGTTCAGAACCCGGGAAACCGTTGATCTTCCGAACCACGTCGTCATGCCCGGCCTGATCAACATGCACGGCCACGCGGCCATGAGCCTGTTCAGGGGCATGGCAGACGATCTTCCGCTGATGACCTGGCTGAATGACCATATCTGGCCGGCCGAAGGTCGCTTTATCAGCGAGCAGTTCATTGCCGATGGCACCCAACTGGCCATGGCCGAGATGCTGCGTACGGGAACCACCACGTTTTCTGACATGTATTTCTTCCCGGAAATTGCGGCTCAGATGGCGCACGATACGGGCATTCGTGCGCAAGTCTGTTTTCCGCTGCTCGACTTCCCGACGCCGTGGGGTGCCGGACCCGAGGAATACCTGAGCAAGGGCGCCGACTTTATCGACAGCTGGAAAAACGATTGCTACATCATGCCGGCCATTGGCCCCCATGCACCCTACACTGTGTCCGACGGCCCGATGATTGAAGCCGTCCGGCTCTCCGAAAAGACCGGCGCAGCCATCCAGATCCACCTGCACGAAACGGCATTCGAAGTGGCCGAGGCTACTGAAAAGCTGGGTCAACGGCCGACAGCCCGGCTGGCGGATCTCGGCCTGCTCCGCCCAGAGACCCAGTGCGTCCATATGACCCAGATCGATGCCAGCGATATCAGCTTGCTTAAACAAACGGGCGCCCATGTTATCCACTGCCCGGAATCGAATCTGAAGCTGGCCAGCGGCCTTTGTCCGGTGCAGGAACTCCTCGATAGCGGGATCAACGTTGCCATAGGCACCGACGGCGCCGCCAGCAACAACGACCTCGATCTGTTCGGGGAACTTCGGACTGCCGCCATGATGGCCAAAGTAGTGGCCAATGATGCCTCGGCGCTGTCGGCGCACAAGGCCCTACAGATGGCCACCATCAACGGGGCAAGGGCTCTGGGGCGGGACCATGAACTGGGTTCTCTGGCCGAGGGCAAGCTGGCGGACATCATTGCCATTGACCTGAGCGACCCGTTTTTGCAGCCGGTCTACGACCCGGCTTCGCACCTCGTATACAGCAACCATGGTCGATCAGTAAGCCACAGCTGGATTAACGGCGTACCACAAGTACAGGATGGCCGGCTTACCCGCATTGACGTTGCCGATCTCATGCTTCGAGTTGAGGACTGGGCCGGGCGAATCCGCACAAAGGCTGACTAACTGATTTCCTATTGATTCACCAGGCAGAACCAACCATGACAAACCAGAACGTAGACCGGAACGAGATCGCCAAATTCGAGGCCCTTGCCAGCCGCTGGTGGGATCCCTCGAGCGAATTCAAGCCACTGCATGATATTAATCCCCTGCGGCTGAACTACATCGACGAGCGGGTTTCCCTGGCCGGAAAGCGCGCTCTGGATGTCGGCTGCGGTGGTGGCTTGCTGTCGGAGGGCATGGCCCAGCGAGGCGCCCACGTTACCGGTATCGACATGGGCGAGGCTCCGCTGGCCGTCGCGCGGCTGCATGGCATGGAGAGCGGCGTGAATGTGGATTATCGCCAGATCACCATCGAGGAACTGGCCGAGGACAGCGAACACGCGGGCCAGTACGACGTGGTCACCTGCCTGGAAATGCTTGAGCATGTACCGGACCCCGCATCGGTGGTGAGGTCCTGTGCCGCCATGCTGAAACCGGGCGGCCATCTGTTTGTATCAACCATCAACCGGAACCCGAAATCGTTTCTTTTTGCGATTGTGGGGGCGGAGTACGTGCTCAGGTTGCTACCCAAAGGCACCCACGAATGGAAGAAATTTATCCGGCCATCGGAAATGTCCGACCATCTTCGCCACGCAGGGCTGGAAGTCCGTGAGCTTACGGGGATGACCTATAACCCCGTCACCAAGGTATACAAGCTAGGACGGGACGTGGACGTCAACTATCTGATGCATGCCAGAGATATTCGTGAAGCCTGAAACCACGCATCGAGCCTCCACGGTCCTGTTTGATCTGGATGGAACGCTGATTGACACCGCACCGGACTTTATCCGGTGCCTTAATCAGTTACGGGAACAGCACGGGCTCGCCGCCCTTCCACACGAGCATATCCGACGCTCGGTCTCGAACGGCGCGCGCGCCATGATCCGGGTCGGCTTCGGCCTGGAACCGGAACATCCGGAATACCTGGAAAAACACACCGCGTTCCTCGACCTCTACGAGGCGGGCGTGGCAGTGGAGACCAGCCTGTTCGAGGGCATGGACGAGCTTCTCAAAGCCCTCGAGGAGCAAGGTATTCCCTGGGGCATTGTGACCAATAAGCCTGCCAGGTTCGCGGTTCCACTGATCGAGGCCCTTAACCTGGCTGACCGTTGCGCGGCTCTGGTTTGCCCCGATCACGTTGCCCAGCGCAAACCTCATCCGGAGGCCCTCTTTCTGGCCTGCCAGCAGATCGGCGCCGATCCCGCCACCGGCATTTATGTGGGCGACCACGAACGGGACATCGAAGCCGGGCGTAACGCAGGCATGAAAACCATCGCCGTCCGCTACGGTTACATTGAGGAGCCGGAAGCCATTGACCTGTGGCAAGCGGACCTCATCGCCGACACCGTCACGGATCTGGCAAAGCTGTTACAATAGCGCATCAAATTTAGGATCCGGTGTTCAGCCGGTAACAGCCTGACACGGAGACAGGTTATGCATGATTACCAAGCACCCGCCGATCTTCTGAAAGACCGCATCGTAATGGTGACGGGTGCCGGCAGCGGCATTGGCCGGGCTGCAGCGAAGGCCTACGCCGCCCACGGCGCCACCGTGGTACTGGTAGGTCGCACGGTCAGCAAACTCGAAACGGTTTACGATGAAATTGAGGCAGCGGGCCACCCCAAGCCTGCCATCGTGCCCATGAACTTCGAGGGCGCCGCGGTGAAAGACTACGAAGAATTGGCTATGACCCTGGAAGATAACTTCGGGCAGCTGGATGGTTTGCTGCACAACGCGGCAATTCTGGGCGACCGCAGTCCTGTGGAGCTTTATGACCCGGAAACCTGGAACAAGGTCATGCACGTGAACGCAACGGCGCCTTTCCTGCTAAGCCGGGCAATGATTCCCCTGCTTCGCAAATCCGACGACGCCTCGGTGATCTTCACCTCCTCTGGTGTCGGCCGCAAGGCAAAAGCCTACTGGGGCGCCTATGCCGTCTCCAAGTTTGCCGTAGAGGGCCTGAGCCAGTTGCTGTCCGAAGAGCTGGACGACGAGCGTCACAATGTCCGGGTAAACAGTCTGAACCCCGGCGCGACCCGTACCAACATGAGAGCCCACGCCTATCCGGCGGAGAATCCACAGCAAAATCCGGCACCAGAGGACCTGATGCCGATTTACCTGTACCTCATGGGCAAGGACAGCCAGGGCGTCAACGGCCAGAAACTGGACGCACAACCGAAATAATGGAACTGCTTTTTTACACAACCTCTCAGTGCCACCTGTGTGAACTGGCCGAAGCCCTGCTTGTAAGCACGCCCATGCCGGAGCCGATCCCGGTAGACGTGGTGGACATTGCCCAGTCCGAAGAACTGGTAGAACGCTACGGTACCCGGATACCGGTGCTCCGACGCAACGATACCGGTGTGGAACTGGACTGGCCTTTTACCAGGGATGACTTACTTACATTCCTGCAATGAGGATTGCCTGACATGTTGATGGTTATTTCCCCTGCCAAAACGCTGGATTACGAGAGTCCGCTGGCGACCAGTACCTATACTCAGCCGGAATTCCTTGAGGATGCCTGCGAGCTGGTCGACCAGCTTAAAACGCTGGAGCCGCACCAGATCAGCAATCTGATGAGCATCAGCGACAAGCTTGGGCAGCTGAACGCCGAGCGCTTCCAGAACTGGCACACACCGTTTACCCCCGAGAATGCCCGGCAGGCTGTGCTGGCTTTCAAAGGTGACGTGTACACCGGCCTGGACGCCGAGAGCTTCAGTGAACAGGACTTCGACTTTGCCCAACAGCATCTGCGCATGCTTTCCGGTCTGTATGGCGTCCTGAAACCGCTGGACCTGATGCAGCCCTACCGCCTGGAAATGGGTACCCGGTTCGAGAATAACCGTGGCAAGGATCTGTATGCCTTCTGGGGCAGCAAGATCACAGAGGAGATCAACCGGCTGCTTGCGGATGACGACGGCGTGCTGGTCAACCTCGCCTCCAACGAGTATTTCAAAAGCGTAAAGAAGAAAGACCTTGAAGGCCGGCTGATTACCCCCCAATTCAAGGACTGGAAGAATGGTCAGTACAAGATGATCAGCTTTTATGCCAAGAAAGCCCGGGGGCTGATGTGTCGGTTTGCCATTCAGAACCGCATTACCCAGGCCGACGACCTCAAGGGATTCAACCTCGAAGGCTATTACTTCAGCGAAGACCAATCCGATAAGAACAACTGGGTTTTCCTGCGGGATGAACAGTAATCCACGTTGAAATCGGAGTCAGCAATGAACGAAGCAATGTTTTCCCAGATCGCCATGCTGGTGTTTCTGACCGGCCTGATTGTCTGGATGGGTGTCATCGTCTGGGATCTGGCCAAGAAATCCCAGGCCGGCAAGTTCGGCACCATCGCACTGTTTACGGTGCTGGGCGCCGGCGTTGTGGGCTTTATCGTTAAAACCGTACTCGTAGAGATCATGCAAATATGAAAGACAAGGACCAGCCCTGATGTGGTTTCGCAACGCCCGCGTATTCCGATTTACCAAACCCTTTGATATCTCTGCCGAAGAGCTGGAAGACAAGCTCCAGGCCGATGCCTTCAAGCCCTGCGGACCTCAGGAAACCAGCCGCCAGGGCTGGGTTCCGCCCCTGGGCAAGCATGGCGAACAGCTGGTTCACAGTGCCAACGGCTATCACCTGATTGCCCTGCGCAAGGAGGAAAAGATTCTTCCCGGCCCGGTGGTGAAAGAAGCGGTTGAGGAGAAGGCCGAAGCCATCGAGTTCGAGCAGGGCCGGAAGGTCCGGCGCAAAGAAAAGGACGAAATCAAGGAACAGGTAATGCTGGAGATGCTGCCCCAGGCCTTCTCCAAGAACCGCCGCTCCTTTGCCTACCTCGCCCCCCAGGACGGTGTTCTGGTGGTGGACGCGGGTTCCGCCAAGCAGGCGGAAGATCTGGCCTCGACTCTGCGCAAGAGCCTCGGATCGCTGCCGGTTCGTCCACCCGCGGTGGAACAGGCACCTGCTTTCACCTTTACCGGTTGGCTGAACGAATCCATCGACCTGCCTGGCAAGGTGGTTCTGGGCACTGAATGCGAACTCAAGGATCCGTCTGAAGATGGCGGCGTGGTTCGCTGCAAAGGCCTGGACCTGAAAGCCGATGAAATCCGCAACCATCTGGATGCGGGCATGCAGGTGACCAAGCTGTCCCTGACCTGGGACGACAACGTCTCCTTTGTGCTGGATGAAGAACTGGGCATCCGTCGCCTCAAGTTCGGCGAAACACTTCAGGATCAACTGGACGATGTCGACGTGGACGACCACGCTGCCAAGTTTGATGCGGCTTTCACGCTCATGACCCTTGAGCTGTCCCGGCTGATTCCAGGGCTCCTGGAAGCGCTCGGCGGCGAAGATCGCTCTGCGATTGTCGAAGAGTAGTGCCGTAAATCCGGGTCAGATACCCGCTTTATCTGACCCGGCCTCCCTTGCGCTCTTCAGTGGGCGCTCTTTCCCAGCCGCTCTCTCTGCCAGTCTTTTTCCGGTTCGTTCAGGACCAGCCGCAGATCCATCACTTCCTCTTCGGTATTGAACTTGATTTCAAAGCCCAGATGTTCCGCCAGCTGCAACATGGGACGATTATCCGGCAGCACATTGCCCACCATTTCCACGGTACCCCTGGCCCGACAGTAATCGATCATCTTTTGCATCAGGGCAACGCCGAGGCCTTCGCCCTTCATTTTATCGTGCACCATGACCGCGAACTCGCATTGCAGGTTATCGGCATCGGTCCAGGTGCGCACGGTTCCGAGGGTTTCCTCGCCTTCCCCGTCTTCCCTGGGCGCGTTGGCAATAAAAACCATCTCCCGGTCGTAATCGATTTGCACCATCTGGGCTACGTCTTCGCGAGAGAAATGCTTGCGATACTGGAAGAACCGGTAACGAATGGATTCCGGCGACTGCAACTCATGGAACGCCCGGTGGGCAGGCTCATCTTCCGCCAGTACCGGTCGAATGATGACCCGGCGCCCGGATTTGGGCAAAACAATCCATTCCTCCAGTTCCCGCGGGTAAGGCTGAATAATCGGCCGCCCCGGCTTGTCGGCCAGATTGATGGCAATATTGACAGCCACGGCCCCCTGCTCGTTGAACAGCAAGGGCGAGATCTCAAGCCCCTTGATTTCCGGAATGTCGATAACGATCTGTGAGAGGGTGACCAGGGTCTCGGACACCGCGCGGATATCCTCCTCCGGCTTCAGGCTGTGTTCTTTCAGCAGCTTGTACATGTAGGTACGGCGCAGAAGCTCACGGGCCAACACCATGTTCAATGGCGGCAGTGCGATCTGACGATCGGTCATCACGTTGATCTGGGCGCCAGCTGCACCACAAACCACCAGGGGCCCAAACAATGCGTCCCGGGTAATGCCGACACTGAACTCGATCCCACCCACGTGCTGGTAGGAACGCTGAACCGCAAACCCTAGAAATCCACTTTCCGGGAAATGGCTCTTGTACTCCTCCATCAGGTAGCGGCACGAATCCATGATGGCCGCCTCGCTGTTCAGTTTCTGGACCGTACCCTTGTACCGACGCTGGGTCGGACTCAGGTCCAGAAAAGGATGGCACGCCTGCTCGTGAATGATGGTAATGTCGATGGGGCGCCGCTCAACCGCAAACACCTCCAGCACCTCTTCCATATCGTCGCAGTACATGGTTTCGATGGTGCTGATCCCGTAGTCCCGCACCAGGTCCCGCGCTTCCCGGTTCGACAGGTGATACCGACCTGCTCGAAGGGCCCTGTTGACCACATGACGGGTGTGGGTGCGGTCTGCAAAGTGGTCGGTAAAGGATTCCGGCGTTTCCGTAAGCAGCCGCTGAACCCGCTGGTGACGAACATGCTGCATGAATGCCATCACGGCTTTTTCGGGATTGAAGAACGACGGCAGCCCGGCCCGGTAAAACTCTTCCCGAGCATCCATGACCGTACTCTGGCCGAGCCAGCAGGTGAACACATTCAGACGTGTGCCCTTGGACGCCTGCACAACCGCGTCCGCAATCTGGAGGCTGTCCTCCGTCAGACTCGGGGCATACATCACCAGAACGTTTGCCACTTCCGGATCCTTTGCCAGGATCTTGATGGCCTGGCCGTAAAGTTCCGGCGAGGCATCGTAGTTAAGGTCAATGGGGTTTTTGCGGGTCCAGTAAGGTGGCAGCAGCTCGGCCAGGTTCTCAATGCTGGAATTCGACAGCTCTGCCAGTTCACCACCAAGATCCGCCAACCGGTCCACGGCCAACACCCCGGGGCCGACCCCATTGGCCATGATCGCCAGGGTTTCGCGGCGCAAGGGACGCATCCGCGTCAATGTCTCGAGCGCATCAAACATCTGGCCAAGGCCATCCACCCGGAGCACACCTGCCCTCTGAAGCATGGCGTCGTAAATCGGATCGCTGCGTTTCAGGCCATCAGGGAGGTCGTGGGGAAACCACTCCGACTCCGGCACCCGACCGGACTTCACCGCAATCACCGGCTTGGTGCGGGACGCCACCCGCACCGCCGACATGAAGCGGCGGGCATTGGGAATGTTTTCGATGTGCAGGAGAATCGCACGGGTCTGTGTATCCTGCGCCAGGTAGTCGATCAGGTCGTCGTGATCGATATCCATGCCATCGCCCAGGGTCAGGAAGTAGGAAAACCCCACACCACGGGCGAATGCCCAGTCGATGACCGAACTGGCGATGGTGCCGGACTGGCCAACGAAGGCAACCCGGCCAGGGATGGCGCCCATATGGGCGTAGGTAGCGTTCAGGCTGCGTGCCGGGACCATCAGGCCAATGGTGTTGGGGCCCAGAACCCGGATTCCGGTCTCCCGGGCCGCTTCACGAACGGAATACATCAGGGGCTGGCCGGTTTTACTGTGAGTACGTGACATGCCACCGGTCATAACGATCGCGGTGCGCACCCCGGCCTCCCCCAGCCGCTTGATGGTCTTGGCCACGGTATCCGGCGGCGTACAGATGATTGCCAGGTCCGGGGAAAATTCCATTTTCGAGACTTTCTTGACGCAGGGCACCCCGTGCACGTTGTCGTAATCGTTCTGGTTAACCACCAGTAACCGGCCGGGATAACCGCCCCCCATCAGGTTCCGCAACACCATACCGCCAAGGTTGTCTGCCCGCTCCGACGCACCGATCACCGCAATGGACGCGGGATTAAACAGGCTCTCCAGATACCGGGTGCTCAAGCTGACTCTCCTTTGTATGCGGCCGGCAGACCGTTGGGAAATAAATGTAATAAAACAGGTTACTTATGAGTGTAACTCTTATCTTAGGCCTTGATACCCCGATGTGAAATGACTATCGCCGTTATAAGACCAAAGAAACACGGCATCGTGCAGTTTTCCCTGATAAGCTTGAAGAAAATATAAGCATATCGAAGGCAGTCCGAGACGTATGACCACGGCATTCTTTTCCCACGATGACTTCATGAAACACAACATGGGGCCGGAACATCCGGAAAGCCCTGAGCGGCTGGCGGCCATCATCAGCTACCTTGCTGATACTGGCCTGGACCAGAAGCTGGACTGGGTGCGGCCGGAAGAAATCACCCGTGATCAGCTTCTGATGGTGCATCCGGAAAAATATCTCCATCAACTGGACCTGATGCAACCGACCCGCGGCCGCGTGTTTACCGACCCGGACACGGCCATGATGCCCGACACCCTTCGAGCCGCTCGTCTGGCAGCTGGTGCCAATATCCAGGCCGTGGATATGGTCATGAGCAGCCAGGTTACTAACGCGTTTGTGTGTGCCCGGCCGCCCGGGCACCATGCCGAGCGGGCGAAATCCATGGGGTTCTGTTTTTACAACAACGTTGCCCTGGCCGCCATGCGCGCCCTCACCTTTCATCATTTGGAGCGGGTCGCGATCATCGATTTCGACGTGCACCAGGGCAATGGCACCGTAGACATTGTCAGTGGCGACGAGCGTATCCTGATGTGCTCAAGCTTCCAGCATCCCTTCTATCCGCACTCCCACGTGCACCGGCAGGCCGACAACATCGTGAATATTCCGATTGAGGCAAACTGTTCGTCTGAAGAGTACCGGAAGCAGGTGGAGGCGGGATGGCTGAAGCGCCTGAATGAATTCAAACCGCAGTTGATCCTGATTTCGGCGGGTTTTGATGCCCACCGGCTGGATCCGATGGCAGAACTGAATCTGGATACGGAAGATTATCGCTGGCTAACAGAAATGATTGTGAGTGTCGCCAGTGAGCACAGCAATGACCGGATCATTTCAACCCTGGAAGGCGGTTACCACCTGCGGGCCCTGGCGGAAAGCGTCAATGCCCACCTGGAAGTTCTGGATTCGGTTTACTGACGCCAATCAGCCCCTGGGTTCGCCGCCATAGCCGTTGGCCTGTTGCAGTTCCGGGCGGTCACCGGCCCGTTGCAGGCGGATATTGGTGCGGCGGTTATCGGCGGGCCGGTTGGATACCGGGTACTGGTCGCCGTGAGCCCGAACGGTAATCATGTTTTCATCAATACCGCTCGCCTTGAGGTAGTCGGCTACTACATTGGCGCGATCTTCGGAAAGCGCACGGTTGTCGATCCGGCTTCCAATACTGTCACTATGGCCATCCACGAAAATCCGCTCGACCGTGGAATCTGCATTCACATAGGCCACGATGTTATCCAGTAGTTGCCTGTCGGCATCGGACAATTGCGTGCTGCCGCTGGCAAAGGGCACCCTCGAGCGCTGGATCTGATCAAAGTTTACCGGCAGAAGATTGGACGTACAGCGCTGATAACGCTGGTACTCGCCGGCGAAGTTGATGTTGGAGACCTGAACCCGCACCGGGCGGCCATCAAACCACGATTCCCTGGTTACCGTCGGGCGCATCCCGTCCAGAAGTCCATGGGCGACCACGAACGCCTGACGGGTATCCAGCGAGACCTGACGGCGATCATCCGAGACATTGACCGTTCCCAGGGGCTTCGGCGCCACACCCGGACGCCAGGCCGGTGCCTCGACCACAAGGCTGCCGCGCCCTGGTCGCATCAATGCGGAATCAGACTCCAGGAAAAAGCTGAGACTTTCACCGGCGCGATGATTGAACACCGCCCGACCGTAGCCGGGAACTTCGTGCACCAGCCGGCATTCAAATACCGACTCGGCGAGATACCACTGGCTGTTCTCGATTCCGGCGCCATAGCTGGCAGCCTGCGCGGTTGCCGGCAGAAGCACCACGGGCAACGTGGCAACCAGCAGAGTATTCAGGAGTTGTCCGGGGCGAAATCCCATAGAGCTAGCCATCAGTGTCCGGAGTTAGCAGAGTCAGACTGTTTAACGGCCTGAGCCGGAAGTTCTTTAGCCACCAACCGGAAAACAATCACCCGCGCCTTCTGGTATAATTCGCCAAATTTTTTCGGCTCCCAGAGAACCGGGCACAAGCTCGCCCCGCCAAAGGTATTTCGGACAAACGCCATGACAGACAAGCTCACGCTCACACGCCCCGACGACTGGCACCTTCACGTACGGGACGGCGACATTCTCAACGACGTGGTACCGGCTACGGCCGCCTGCTTCGCTCGCGCCATCATCATGCCTAACCTGGTACCGCCAGTTACCACCGCAGCCGATGCCACAGCCTACCGGGAACGCATTCTGGCGGCTGCCAATGGCACCGAGTTCGAGCCGTTGATGACGCTGTATCTGACCGAGAGCATGACGGCGCAGACCATCCGGGATGCCAGGGCTGCCGGCGTTGTGGCTGCCAAGCTTTACCCCGCCGGAGCAACGACCAATTCCGACTCCGGCGTGAAGGATATCCGCAACATCTACCCGGTTCTGGAAGCCATGGCCAATTGTGGCATGCTGCTGCTGGTACACGGCGAGGTAACCGATGCCGATATCGACATTTTTGACCGGGAAAAGGTATTTCTGGAGCGTGTCCTGGCACCCACTCTCGAGGCTTTCCCGAACCTGAAGGTTGTACTGGAACATATCACCACGGCCGATTCCGCAGAATTTGTCCGGCAGCACGCCGGTGACAACCTCGGTGCGACTCTGACGCCCCAGCACCTGATGTACAACCGCAACCACATGCTGGTAGGCGGCATTCGACCGCATCTCTATTGCCTGCCAATCCTGAAGCGTAACCGCCATCAACAGGCGCTCAGGGACGCGGTGGCCAGCGGCGACAAACGCTTTTTCCTGGGCACGGATTCCGCCCCCCATTCAAAGGATCGCAAAGAGGCAGCCTGCGGTTGCGCTGGCTGTTACTCGGCCTACGGCGCAATCGGTCTGTATGCGGACATTTTCGAAGAGCTTGGCATCCTGGATAAACTTGAAGCATTCGCCAGTTTCAACGGGCCGGATTTCTATGGCCTACCGCGGAATACCGATACCATCACCCTGATTCGTGACCCCTGGACCATGCCGGCAGAGCTGCCGCTGGCTGACGGAACCATCGTGCCCCTCAAGGCTGGTGAAACCGTTCACTGGAAACTGGCGTAAACCTGACTCATTCCTTCTCACACACGGCCAAGACCGGAGCTTGAGTGACTGACGAAAACAAACCACCGCATCCCATGTCCCGCCGCTTTCGCGGGTTTCTGCCTGTTGTAGTCGACGTGGAAACCGCTGGCTTCAATCCCGAGCGGGACGCCCTGCTGGAAGTGGCGGCAGTGATACTGACCATGGACGACGATGGCTGGGTGCGGCGCGCTGAAACCCACGTTCAGCAGATCGATCCTTTCGAAGGCGCGAATCTGGAGCAGTCCGCGCTTGATTTCACGGGTATTGATCCGTGGAATCCGGAGCGAGAAGCGGTACCCGAGCGGGAAGGACTCAGCGAGATCTTCAGCCCCATTCGCAAGGCGGTGAAGAACCACGATTGCAAGCGAGCCGTCCTGGTGGGCCACAATGCCACCTTTGACCATAACTTCATCTTTGCAGCCGCGCTGCGGGCCGACATCCGTCGTAACCCGTTCCATCCTTTCTCAACCTTCGATACCGCCACGCTGGCCGGCCTGGCCTATGGCCACACGGTTCTGGCCCAGGCCTGCAAACTCGCGGGCATTCCGTTCAGCAACAAGGAAGCCCATTCCGCCGCCTATGACGCGGAAAAAACCGCAGACCTGTTCTGTGGCATTGTGAATCGCTGGAAAGAACTGGGCGGCTTTCCGCCTCCGGTGATCCCCGAAGAGACCGAATAACCGCCATAAAAAAACCCGCCGCAGCGGGTTTTTTTCTGTGTGCCAGGCCTAAGTGTTGAAGGCACGCCTCATACTCAGCTGACTTTAAAGCGGGACAGAGAATCCCTGAGCTGATGAGACAACTCCGCCAAGTCACCACTGGCTTCGGAGATCTGGACCATGGCCTGTTTGGTCTCCAAGGACTTTTCAGCAATTGTGGATACGTTGCGCGTTACTTCTTCGGCCGTGGCTGATTGCTCTTCGGAAGCCGTAGCAATCTGCTCCGCCATACCGGACATCCGGGCAACCTCTTCCACTGCCTCGCGAAGCCGCAATACAACGGCTCCTGCCCGCTCGGAAATACCACTGGCCTGGCGCTGGGACGCTTCTTCAACCTTGAAGATCACTTCTTTCAGGTCTGACACCATCTTGAGCATGGAGCCGTATACGCCCGTGGCATTGTCACTGTCGGACGAATCAATGACCAGGTTACCTGCAGCTACCTGTTCCGCCAGTGCCTGCAATTCGGACGGGTCTTTGCCGAGGGGTTTCATGATCCGCACTGCGGTCCAGACCGCCACGGCCGCCACAGCCAGGAGCACAATAGCAATGGCTATCGCCGCCAGCGTCCACATTTCACGCACCGGCGCCAAGGCCTCGTCTTCGCTAATCTCCGCCACCAGCGCCCAGTTCAGCCCGCCTACGGTAACTGGCCTGTGGGCGGAAAACACTGGCTCGCCACGGTAGGACGTAACCACGCCTTCACCGGAATTTCCGGCCAGGGCCTCATCCACCGATGTCGAACTAATGCGTCCATTCTCCGGGTCGGCAAAGGAAGCGACAACACTGCGGTTTTCCGGATCCAGGTAGGAGTCTGACCGCATCAGGTTATCCGGCCCCACCAGATAGGCATCCCCGGTTTCGCCCATGCCATCTCGTTCCATCATGATGTTGTTCAGGCTGTCGATGGGGAACTGGAAGGCCAGCACGGCCAGCCGCTCATCTTTTTCGGAATATATGGGGGTTGCCACAAATCCGGCGGGCGCACCGTAGGACGGTACATACCGAGTAAAATCAACAAAAGTCGGAGCAGTATCCTGTCCGTCAGACATCGCCTGACGATAAGCTGCCGCCAGGCCAGAATCCGCGTAAGGACCGTCTTTCAGGGAGGTAGCAAAATCCACCTCTTTGGCTACGGAATAGATAACATGGCCTGTATCGGCATCAATCAGATAAATATCGTAGTAGCCGAACGCCTCCTGAAACTCCTTGAACGAGGTGTGCCACTGTTTGTGAAGCGTGTTATAAAACTGCGCGATATGGACGTCAGCCGATACCAATTCGTCTTTCTGCCCCACAGGATTCGGGTTGTCCACGATGTAACCCATCTGCAGAGCCAGGCTGTTTTTGCTGAGGGATGCAACGAAGTCCGAGGCTGAACGTCCGTTAGCACCACCATTTTGCTGCAAGGGTGGCAAAAAATTCTGCTGATAATAAGCCTCGACGTTTTCTCGTAAGGTCGACTGCTCCTCTTGTACCAGTTTTTCATAATTCTGGAATGCCAAACCAAACCCCTGGGCCGCCGTTCGGGTCCCGCGATTATTGGCCATGGCTTTCAGCTGCCGGGCAATAGTGCTGAGATAATCTTCAACACTATGCTGCTTATTGGTAGCCGCAATAGAGAGTTGTTGCAACGCCTGTTCCGTCAGGCTCTGTCGGGCAATTTCGGCGTTAAAAAACGAGATGGCAATGACGGGAAGCAGGCCAACCAGCAGCAAAGTCAGCAAAAGACGTTTCTTGAGAGTCATCAATAGCCCTTCTTTTATATTGTTCTTATGTTAACCATCGGCTATCGGCTGGTTTTCTTTAGCCCAGAACACTTTATAAAAGAGGCGAATCTCGTTTAACCCATTAATATGGGAGGGGAAATAACTCCCCCTCCCACTCGATTCGGGGGCAACTGCGTTACCAGTAGATGCCCCGCATGATGGCGGCGAAAGCCACCTGCTCGCTGGACACCTTCGGCTTCTCCCCGGAACGGCTACCAGCGGCGGCCGGTGAATCCGGGAACATCCGGTAACCGGTGTTCATGACGATCTCGGCCATCTTGGGCGCCAGGGCATGAAGCACTTGGGCAGAGATACCCAAACGGGTAGCGATTCGCTTCGGCCGGTAGACGATGGCATCAGCAACCATGGTTGCAGCCTCGTCCGGCGTTAGCGTGGGGACAGAATCGTAGATCTTTGTTGGCGCAATCATCGGCGTTTTCACCAGAGGCATGTTAATGGTGGTGAACGTGACATTGCGATCCGACCATTCCGAAGCGGCGCAGCGGCTGAAGGCATCCAGCGCGGATTTGGAAGCCACGTAAGCCGAGAACCTGGGAGCGTTGGTCAACACACCGATGGACGAGATGTTGACCACGTGACCGCGGCGATTCTCAAGCATCTTGGGCGCAAAGCCCATGATCAGACGAACGGAACCAAAGTAGTTCAGTTGCATGGTGCGCTCGAAATCGTGGAAGCGGTCGAACGACAGATCCAGTGAACGGCGAATCGAGCGCCCGGCGTTGTTGACCAGCACGTCGACCTGGCCATGGTTATCCAACACGGTCTTCACGAACTCGTCGCAGGCATCCATATCGGAAAAATCGCAGGGATAGGCGTGTACGCTTGCGCCCCGGGACTCCAACTCTGCGGCCACCTCTTTCAGGCGCTCGAGTTTGCGGGCACCGATCACGAGGATCGCGCCGGCGTCTGCCAGTTTCTGGGCAGTTGCAAGGCCAATACCGGACGTAGCACCGGTCACCACGCAGACGCGACCTTCAACCGTGCCCTTGAGCGTGCGGTCCTTGAACAGGTCCGGATCCAGATTGCGCTCCCAGTAATCCCAGATCACCGGC
Source organism: Marinobacter flavimaris (assembly GCF_045057155.1). Taxonomy (NCBI): domain Bacteria; kingdom Pseudomonadati; phylum Pseudomonadota; class Gammaproteobacteria; order Pseudomonadales; family Marinobacteraceae; genus Marinobacter; species Marinobacter flavimaris. The sequence goes on along the minus strand of NZ_CP171359.1, from coordinate 722,157 downwards.
GCGTAGTCCGGCAGGCGGGGCACTTCAATGCCGGTGCCTTTCAGAACGCGCTCGGTTTCGCGGGCGTCAAAACGGGTCGGGTAATTGATGAACGACATCACGGATGGCGGAATGCCCATGTCATCAAGAATGGCCGACGTCAGACGCTTCACCGGTGGCAGGTTCTTCAAGCTCTGGCGAATGAATGGCGGAATAAAGCCGAACATGCGGGAATCGATCCGCATCCCCATCCGGGGTGCGTGACCAGCCTCGCTGAAGATGTTGAGAATTTCGCCAACCTTGTACGGATCGGTATCCACCAGGTGGAAGCACTTGCCGTCTTCACCCTCAAGGTGAGCAATGTGATCCATGGCGTTAACCACGAAATCCACCGGCACAATGTTCAGACGCCCACCCTCGACACCAATGGTCGGGACCCACTGGGGCAACGCGTGGCGGATTTTCTGAATCATCTTGAAGAAATAGTAGGGGCCATCCACCTTGTCCATTTCACCGGTAGCGGTATGCCCAATCACCATGCCCGGGCGGTAGATGCGGAAGGGAACCTTGCATTCCTCACGAACGACCTTTTCAGATTCGTGCTTGGTCCGCAGGTACGGATGATCCAGCTTCTCGGCTTCCTCGAACATGTCTTCGCGGAAGATTCCCTTGAACAGACCGGCAGCCGCAATGGAAGAAACGTGATGGAAGTGTTTGGCGCCCATCGCTTCTGCAGCATTCACCGCAGCGCGGGTGCCCTCGATATTGGTCGCCTGCTGGGCTTCTTCATCTGCGCCCATATCGTACACGGCGGCGAGGTGAAAAAAGTGGTCGATTTTCCCTTTCAGGGCTTTCATCGTCTTGGCGTCGATGCCCAAATTCTTGCTGGTCAGGTCGCCTATGACGGCCTTCACCTGGGTTTCATCCGCGCCCCAGCGCTCACGCAATTTGTCCAGCTTGTCCTGGGATTGTTCACGCACCAGTACGTGGACAGTGCCACCACGTGCCAGAAGCTTCTCCACCAGGAAACGGCCAATAAATCCGGTGCCACCCGTCAGGAAATAATTCATCAATCTTCCACCCTGCCTGTTGCTCTGTTGTTGTCTATCCATGCCGGCACCCATACGACTAAAGTCTTAGAGTTTTCAGGAAACGCCGGCATTGTACTTAATTGCAACCTTCATGTATCGAACTTTTTTAGAGCTTTTACTCTGTAAGCCTTTGTTTTGTATAGAGCTATTACTCTAAATTTCTGACCCGACAAGCGGGACATGCCTGTCCGGTTCGTCGACACAATGTTTTTGAGACTAGCACAGAAATTGCCCCGTGCATGCTCAATTTCCGGATTACCACAATGCAATGAAAGCGCCCGCCAGCAATGACATAATCGGGAACTTATCGCGCCTTTTGGCATCTCTTGTTTTCACAGGAACACCGACCTTCGGAACCCCTACTATGCAGAAAGACAATCCCAACGCGGAACGCTACATTTCGATTGCCCGGGCCTGCCTGAAGGCCATCAACGACACAGCCGATAACGCTGGTTCACGGGAAGAGAAAATTCAGGCGGTCTACGAGGCCATCGACAAGGCCTTCCAGGCCGAGTTCGCCGATTATCGCCAGTCCGTCGCCATCATGGCCACGGTTCTTGAGCGTATTGCCTCGGGCCAGCTGGACAGTGAGAAAGCCGCAGACCTGGCACGTAAAACACTTGACCAGCAGCCTGAAAGCACCCGCAACGCGCTGATGCACTGATTCGCAAACCTCTTCTCCGGATCCCAGAGGGCCTATGAACACACGTACCGTCAGGAAGAACTCCATGCAGAACCCGATCTCACGCCTGTTTTCCCTGCTCATACTTTTGCTGTTCAGTACCCTTGCTCTTTCTGCGCAGATTCCGGAGAAGAGCCCCAATGACGACAACCAATACCGGTTTATCGAACTGGACAACGGCCTGAAGGTCATTCTGGTGTCTGATGAGGATGCAGACAAAGCAGCGGCCTCAATGAACGTTGCTGTTGGTAGCGGAGATGATCCGGCGGAGCGCGAAGGCCTCTCCCACTTCCTCGAGCACATGCTGTTCCTTGGGACCGAGAAATACCCCGATCCTGGCGAGTACCAGCAGTTCATCAAGAGCCACGGTGGCCAGCACAACGCCTTCACCGCGTTCCAGGACACGAACTACTTCTTCGATGTTCAGGCCGAATTTCTGGAACCGGCACTGGATCGGTTCGCCCAGCAATTTTCCGCGCCCTTATTTACCGCCGAACTGGTGGATCGTGAGCGCAACGCTGTGCACTCGGAGTTCAGCGCCAAACAGAAAGACGATGGTCGACGCTTCTATTCCGTCAAGAAGGCCGTTAGCAATCCGGATCACGCCTTCAGTCACTTTGCCGTCGGAAACCTGAGCACCCTTGAGAATACGGAAGCAAATCCCCTTCGGCCGGACCTGATCGAGTTCTGGAAGCAGCATTACTCCTCGAACATCATGAGCCTGGCGGTTTACGGGCCCCAAACCCTGGACGAGCTGGAATCCATGGTGCGAGGGCGGTTCGATGCCATTGAAAACCGCAACCTTGAGACCAAGCGTCACGTCGCCAGCCTGTACCGCTCAGATGAGCTGCCAGCCAAGGTCACAGCAGAAGCACTGAAGGACGTTCGAAGCCTGTCGCTCACGTTCCCTATTCCGTCCCAGGAAGCGAACTACCGCACCAAACCCGCCAGCTACGTGGCCAACCTGCTCGGCCACGAGGGCCCAGGCAGCCTGTTCGACGTTCTGAAACGGGCCGGTCTGGCGGAAAGCCTTTCCGCAGGTCTGGGCATGGATACCGGCGAGAACGCCACCCTCGAAATCAGCATTTCCCTGACACCGGAAGGACTGGCTCGCCATGAGGACATCCTGCCGCTGGTATTCGATTACATCGAGAAGATTCGCCAGAAAGGTATCAGCGAGCAGCGTTTCCTGGAAATGCAGAACCTGGCTCGCATCGATTTTCGATTCCGCGAACAGGGTAACCCCCTGCACGAAGCCATGCGCCTTTCTCGTTACCTCCAGGACTATCCCGCCGAAGACGTTTTGCGGGCGCCCTGGCTGGTTGAGCGCTTCGCGCCGGAACAGTACCGCGACATTCTGGACAGGCTGACGCCGGACAACCTCCTTACTTTTGTTCTGGCACCGGAGCCTGAACTTGAAAATCCGAACCGAACCGACTGGTACGAAGCGGCGTGGGCCCGAAAACCACTCGACCCGGCAACACTGAGGACCCAGTTCCTGCCAGAACTCGCTGCCCAGCTGCGCCTGCCGCCGGAGAATCCATTTGTGCCGGAAGATCTGGCGATGGTGCCCGGAAAAACCATGGCGCAGCCGACACAACTGGCAACCATCGAGGGAATGGATGTCTGGTTTGCCCGGGATACCCGGTTTGATACCCCGAAAGCCAACGTGTTTGTGGGCCTTCGTACGCCTGCCACCCGAGCGTCGGCACGCAGCTACGTGCTCACTCAGCTGCTGGTGGACGCTATCAATGCCAATCTGAACGCCTGGGCTTACTCCGCCAGTCTTGCGGGCCTGGATTACAGCGTCTATCCGCATCTCAGGGGTATCACGGTCCGGGTCGGCGGTTACGACGACAAACTCCATACCCTGATGAACCGGATTCTGCTCCAGGTGGCTGCACCGGAACTGACCGAACAACGTTTCGAGATCGCGCGGCAGCAGCTGATTGACGGCCTGCAGAACAAGGCCAAGGATCGCCCCGTCGAACAGACCTCTGAGTTTATCCAGACGTCCCTCATCGAAGGCGCCTGGCCCACCGACGCCAAGCTGAGAGCCGCCCGGGAAGTTAGCTTCGAGGAACTGCAGTCCTTCTCTGAAGCCCTGGTGTCACAGGTTGACCCGGTTATGATGGCGCACGGAAACCTCACCGAGGCCTCGACTCTTAACCTCGCGCGGCAAATTGACGCCATTGTTCTGGGCAACAGCGAGCTGGTCCGGGTAGCACGAAGCCAGGTGCGCCAGCTGCCAGATAATGAAACCCTCGTCTCCATCGACGTGGACCATCCAGACACGGGCTATACCCTATACATGCAGGGAGACAACACCAGCTTTGAGGAACGGGCCCGATTCCGGCTGCTGGCCCAGATTATCAGCAGCCCGTTCTACGAAGAGATCCGAACCACCCGCCAGATGGGCTACATCGTTTACGCAACGCCTTTTGAAATGCTTGAAACACCGGCCTTGGGGTTTGTTGTGCAGTCACCTTCCGCTTCCCCGGCAGAGATTGACCAGGCGGTTCAGAAATTCTCCAACAGCTTTGAGGAAACCCTCTCCGCTTTGACAGCGGAACGCCTTGATCGGGAGAAACAGGCCGTTATCAGCAAGCTACTCGAGCGGGACCGGCAACTCGGCGAGATTTCCAGCCGCTACTGGCGTGAGATTGATCGGGGCATGGACACGTTTGATTCCCGCCAGCAGTTGGCCAACGCGATCAAGCAGGTCGGGAAACCACAATTGCTGGAAACCTTCAGAAAGGCCGTGCTGGAGCGCAAGCAGGCATTAGAAGTGGTTACAGGTGGGAATGGCCTGGAGGCAAACCGGGCGCTTGGCAGGCTCACCGAGCTGCCGCCGGTGCCCGCCAGCTAGAGTCCTCAAAGAGTGCGCAGAAAGCGCGCCCAGTCTTCGGGCTCGTCGACATCCCAACGGGGCTCCAGCAAACAATAGCTGAGCCCCGATGCTTTCAGGCGCTTACAGGTCTGGGCCAGAACCTCCGGCGTGCCCCAGGCAATGTCATCCAACATTCCCTCAGCCACTCGGGAGGCTCCAATCAAGACATAGCCGCCATCGTCTGAGGGCCCAAGCACAACGTCGTAGTCTTTCAGGAGCGCGACGGCGTTACGGGCGTAATCCGGATCGACCGAGGGGCAATCACTGCCCACCACCAATGCCCGGTCATAATCCTGAAGAGACAGGCTCAACGCTCGATACATCCGTTGGCCCAGCGTGCTGCCCTCCTGAACGCCTTGCATCAGGCCGGCGGCATCAAGCTCTTCAATGATAGAGGCCGCCTCGCCGGGCCGGTCATCCACCGGTCTATCCCACCAGAATTCCACCGGATAGCCGGTCGCACACAGGTTATCCAGCACAGCCAGCGTGAGCCGAACATGGGCTTCGAGAGCCCCGACCGCACCCAATTCGGGCATCAACCGGGTTTTAACCCGTCCGGCTTCCGGCCATTTGGCAAACTGGAGAAAAACCGCCGCAGGCGGATTACTTTGAGGCATTGCGCACATCCGATCGGTAAATTTGGGCCAGGGACTCCGGCGATTCACCACGCCAATACCGCCAGCGCAGCTGCCACATCAGAAAAATCGTTCGCCAGGCACCGTATTTCTGCCAACGGCGGCTATCGGTAACGACTGGCTCTTTTATACAGAAAGGATGGGACACCAGGCAAAGACGGCGTGAGAATTCGACATCTTCCATGAGCGGCATCGGGTGAAAACCACCCAGGGCGTCGAAAACATCCCGCCGTACGAACATGGCCTGATCACCGGTGCAGATGCCTGACAGGCGCGAGCGCTGGTTAATGAACCAGGCAATAACCCGGAAAAGCAGCCGCTCACCACTCAGCCGCACATCGAACCGCCCCCAGGCGCGACGGGAATGGACGAAACTTGCGAGATGCTCCAGAGCTTCTTCCGGCAGGCGCGTATCTGCGTGCAGAAACAACAGTAGATCGCCCTTTGCAACTGCCGCGCCGGCGTTCATCTGAAGCGCCCGGCCCTTCTCTGACACAACCACCCTGTCGCAAAGTGGCCGGGCCAGCTCAACGGTTCGATCGGTACTGCCACCATCAACGACAACCACCTCATGCCCCCGGTTACGGATCGGTTGCAGGGCGCGCAGGGTGTCGGTTACACCTGCCGCTTCCATCCACACGGGAACAATCACGCTTAGCGAGAAAGGATCTGGCAAAACACACTCCGTGACATTCTCTGAAACCGGACCGAACCTTGAGCCTCAGGTCTTAGCCCGCTATCATACCGCCCTTCTCGCGATAATGCCCCCGTAGCTCATCTGGATAGAGCGTCCCCCTCCTAAGGGGAAGGTAGCAGGTTCGAGTCCTGCCGGGGGTACCACCTCTCTTAACCCCGATTCTCGGTCCGTGATATTCAACCTGGCTCCAGGCGAGCTAAACTGCCCCTCCTTACCGACATCAGGACTTCTCAATGGCCCGCTTTACCGAAATCGGAACCGCAATGATCCCCGGCAAGGGAACCCGATTACGTCTTTTGCAACGCAATGATGAATTTTCCATCAAAATTGCCGGCACCACCGGAGAATTGATGAACAGCCGGATCCACGGCTCGGAGGATGCTCTTGCCACCCTGGCGTGCGAACGGATTGCCGATCAGCCTGCTCCCCGGGTTCTTATCGGCGGCCTGGGCATGGGGTTCACGCTGGCAGCAGCGCTGGCCGCTCTGGGCGACGATGCGCAGGTGACGGTAGCCGAGCTGGTTCCCGAAGTAGAAGCCTGGAATCGCGGGCCGCTGGGCTCTGCGGCGGGCAACCCGCTGAACGACCCGAGAGCGCAGGTTCACATTGGTGATGTGGCCGAATTACTCAGAAACAGCGACGGCGAATGGGATGCCATCCTTCTCGATGTCGACAACGGCCCGGAAGGCCTCACCCGCAAAGAAAACAACTGGATCTACTCACCGGATGGCATTGCGGCCGCCCAGAACGCCCTGCGACCTGATGGCATCCTTGCCTACTGGTCTGCCGGCCAGGAGCATTCCTTCACAGAGAGGCTGCGACGGGCAGGATTTTCTGTTGAGCCCGTTACTGTGAGGGCCTTGCGACCCGGCAAGGGTGCCCGCCACGTTATCTGGCTGGCGTGGTAATCATTCATCGGCTCTACCGGAATCTGTCCTGGCTCAATTTGAGATTATTCTTTTGTTATATACTTATTCCAAAGCCAAGAAGCCCGGGAGAGATTCAATGACCAAACCGACCATCACAACAGCCTTGCTATGCTCCTTGCTTTCCATGCCACTTCTCGCGCAACCCCAAGCAGATAGCCCGAAAGCAATGGTTGCCGAAGCACGTTCCCTGGTGAAAAGCTTCGGCGGCTCACTGAAGCAGGCGCTCCAGGCGGCCATCAAAGAAGGCGGCCTCACAAACGGTATTGGTGTTTGCAAGACTGTGGCACCGGAAATCGCCAGCAACAACAGCAGCGGCGGCTGGGTCATCAGTCGGACCAGTCTGAAAGTCCGGAACCCGGAAAACACCCCGACCGACTGGCAGGAGATCCAGCTGCTGGCCATGGACAGACAGCCGGTAAAGAACGGAAAACCGGTGGAGGTCTGGCAGGTCTCCGAAGCGTCCGGACAGCCGGCGTTCCAATATATGAGCGCCATCCCGACACAGAAACTTTGCCTTGGCTGTCACGGTAAGTCCATCGCCCCGGAGGTGAAGGCAAAACTGGCTGAACTCTATCCTGAAGACAAGGCGACCGGCTTCTCCGAGGGCGATTTGCGGGGCGCGTTCGTTGTTACGCGGGATGTTCCAGTAAACTGATGGCACTAGCCATTTCTTCAGCGATTGAGAACAGGTATGTCACTGAACTACAGAATCATTCCGGTCACGCCTTTCCAGCAGAACTGCTCACTGATCTGGTGCGAAAAGACGCGCCGGGCAGCCGTAGTCGATCCGGGCGGGGATCTGGAGAAGATTCGCGCCGCTGTGGCTGAGGAAGGCGTGACGGTCGAGAAAATTCTGCTTACCCATGCCCACATTGACCATGCCGGCGGAACTGCGGAGCTGTCCAAAGAGCTGGGTATTCCCATTGAGGGGCCGCAGAAGGAAGACAATTTCTGGATTGTTGGCCTGCCCCAGCAGGCGCAGATGTTCGGGTTTCCGGCCCCGGAAGTTTTCACCCCGGATCGCTGGCTGGAAGATGGGCAGCAGGTCACGGTGGGCAACCAGACTCTGGAGGTCCTTCACTGCCCCGGCCACACACCGGGGCATGTGGTTTTTTATCATAAGGAATCCGGTCTGGCGCTTGTGGGTGACGTGCTGTTCCATGGCTCCATCGGACGCACGGATTTTCCAAAGGGCGACCACGCAACACTGATTCGCTCTATCAGGGAACAGCTGTTCCCGCTCGGCGACGAGGTTGCGTTCATTCCCGGACACGGTCCGATGTCCACCTTTGGCCGGGAGCGAGCCACCAACCCCTTTGTTTCCGACCATCGGGGCTGAGCCTGTCGCCAGACCCACGCCGCCGTTCTAAAGGCGGCTTTCCTGATTCAGCCGGAACTGTTCGATGGTTTTCCTGAGATTCTCGGCCATGGCCAGAAGGTCTCCGGCAATTCTCGCTGTCTCCTTGGCATCCCCGGAGGTCTGCTCTGCCGAGCGACTGATTTCAATCACGTTGTGATTAATGGATTCGGAGACATCGCTCTGCTCGTTGGCAGCGCTCTCCATTTCCTGATTGAGGTTGGTGATCTCCCGCACAGCAGAGGCAATGGTTTGCAGTTCAGACTCTACGGTCAGAATGGCTGAAACCTGATGCTCTGCCATCTCAGAGGCATGGCGCATGGTGGCCACACAATCGACAACCTCTCCCTTCAGTCCGTTGATGGTGTTCCGGATTTCCTCCGTTGAATCCTGGGTTCTCGACGCCAGCGCACGCACCTCATCGGCCACCACAGAAAAACCGCGCCCCTGCTCTCCGGCACGGGCCGCCTCGATGGCGGCATTGAGCGCCAGCAGGTTGGTCTGGTCAGCGATATTGGAGATTACCTCCAGCATATCCGACATCTGGCTGGTACGTTGATCCAGCTGCTCAATGCGTTTTGCGCCACTCTGGACCTCGGTGTTCAATGCCTCGATGCTTTTTACTGCATTCCGGGCAAGGCTCTCACCCTTGCTCGCTGATTCCGCAGTATCTGCGGATTTTCGGGTGGTATGAATGGCATTTTCCCGGACCTGAACCGCAGATGCGGCCATCTCGGTAGTGGCGCTGGCCACCTGATCTGTGTTGTCACGCTGGGCAAGCACTTCCCTCTCTGTCGTGTCAGCCTTCCCCGCAATGCTTCTGGCCGCCTGTTCAACCTGTTCGGCGTTGTCCATGACGGTATTCATGCTCTCCCGTATCTTCGCCATCATCCGGTTGAACGCCCGGGACACGGAACCGATCTCGTCGTTGCGGGTAACCTCAAGCTCAATGGTCAGGTCAGAATTTCTGGAGATCTCGTCCATGCGGTCGTGGAGTCGCCGCAAACGGGAAAACACCAGTCGACTCAAAGCGGCGGCGGTCAGGAAAAACACCGCAGCAAAGATGGCTACCTGAATACCGCCACTGGTCAGCAGTTGCTGCTGCAAACGGGCATCGCTGTCAGCCATGGAATAGTCCACCCGAATGGCTCCAAGAACGTCTCCCTCACTGGCCTGATGACAGCCAAGACAGTTGACGCCCTGATAGTTCTCCATCGCGATCACGGGCTCGATCAGTGTGTAGACTCGCCCGTCCTCATTGCTGGAATAGGACTCCACCCGCTCACCGGCAAGCGCTTTCTTGTCCAAAGGTTCCCGCTTCTGTTCCGACGCGTTGCCGTTGCCGAAGATCCGGTTCAAATGGTCACTGCGAATCACCCGCACGTCCAGCACGTCTTCAGACGCCATCACCTTTTTCCGAAGCACATCCCGGTTACCGATGGTGCCGGTGACCATCATGGTATTCAGCCCATCGAAATAGGATTTTGCCAGTCCATCCACGTATTTGTGGCTGAACTCTTCAAGATGATCACGCTGTGAGTCTGCACTGTAGATTACGGTAAACACGAGCACCAGGGAGAAGGCAGCCGCCAAAGCGGCAAGTAAGAGAAAGCGGATGGAATACTGTTTTTTCATGGTAACCCGACACAGAGACCGCGCGGCATGCGGCCAGGACGTTGTTTTGACGTTTCGTGATGACAACTAACTGTCGCCAAACTTTATAGATATGCGTCAATTATTTCCTGACCCAGATCAGATCCGGGAAAAGTCGTTTACACATGAAGGAAGGAGGGAGCCCTCAGCCCGGGACTTCATCGAGTTGGCCTGAAAGCTGCAGAGCATGATGACAAGCATTCGTGATTCCCAACGCTGACTGTTCGGAAACCGCACTCCGGTTGACCGAAGGAGGAAACCCATCCATGTCCCTACTGACATCTTTGATCCGGGCGAGCACCCAGTTCCAGCAGGCCATGGAAAGGCGCCAGACGCCTTCAACAGGGCCGGAAGCCGCGCCCGGCAAAGCACAGGCAAAGGCCATGGAAACCGAGCCGACACCTGGCGATGACCGTTTTACACCCTCGGAGAACAACCAGTCTGACCTCTCACGGCTGAAAGCCCGCCGACTGGCCATGACCGACTACAAACAAACTGTGGGGCAGGATCTTGCCTTCGTTCGAGAAACACTGCGGCACAAACTTGCCGAATACAACCTGCACCCGGCAACCGCATTGAACGTGAGCAAAACGGAGAATGGCAGCGTTGCGGTGGAAGGGAAAATCGCAGACAACACACGCATCCAGATTGAAAAAGACCTGAACGTAAACAAAAACTTCAAGGAAGCGTTCAATCGCCTCAGCGTTAACGAGCCAACGCTGCATTTCATGGACAATGCGCTCAAACTGAATCAGGCGTACGGGGTGAATAACCCGCTATTGGACACACTGATCAGCGAGAACCAGCAATTTAACGGCCTGCAGGACCTCGTGCACCGTTACGACACCATGCGCCGCTCAGTGAGTGCCGAGCAAATCGAAGCTGCAGGGAATAGCCGGGCGTACGCCTTTAATCTGAACGCCCGGGCATAAAGGAAAGACGGATCAGGAGAATCAGACCTCGAAAGGCGCCGGATCCCCCTTACCAACACGGGTAACCACCGGAGCCTCGCCGGTAAAGTCCACGACCGTGGTCGCTTCCATACCGCAGAATCCCCCGTCGATAATCAGATCCAGCTCATGCTCCAGGGTTTCCCGGATTTCATAAGGGTCTGTCATCGGATCGGTTTCGCCCGGCAGAATCAGAGTGCTACTCATGATGGGCTCACCAAGCTCGCCCAACAGCTCCTGAACAATGGCATTGTCCGGCACACGGACGCCTACTGACCGGCGTTTGGGATGAAGCAGCCGCCGGGGCACTTCACTGGTGGCATCCAGAATGAAAGTGTAGGGCCCGGGCGTGAAATTCTTCAGCAACCGGTACTGGGTGTTGTCCACCTTGGCATAGACCCCGATGTCCGAAAGATCCCGGCACACCAAGGTGAAGTTGTGCTTGTCATCCAGACGGCGAATCCGCTTGATCCGATCCGCCGCCTGCTTGTCACCCAGGTGACAGCCAATGGCATAGGCTGAATCCGTGGGATACACGATCACCCCGCCACGACGCAGAATATCCACCGCCTGATTGATCAGACGCTTCTGCGGCGTCTCCGGATGAATCTGGAAAAACTGACTCATGAACCCTCTCCCTGTGCGGTCCGCGTCGCCATCGCCGGATCTTTCTTCGACCCGCCCATACAATTCGGAGATTCCGGCGCCGACTGCCCCGTCGCCTCCCATTCTTCCGGTGAGTATAGATGCAACGCCAGCGCATGAACCGGCCCCGCCAGTTCCTCGGCAAGCACCTTGTAAATCGCCTGATGCCGCCGCACCCTCATCTGCCCCTCAAATTCCGGCGACACCAGGGTCACCTTGAAATGAGTTTCAGAATTAGGAGGCACACTGTGCTTGTGGCTCTCGTTCTCCACCTGAAGCACACGCGCATCGAAGGCGTCGTTCAGCTTGGTTTCAATTGCATTCTGGATCTTCATGTTTCGAGACTCCTACAGCTCAACCCTGATGGAAGAGGGCGAATGGCGAACGGTCAGAAGCGGGTGTGGAGATGGCTTTCCCAAAAGTGTGTGTTGCCAAGGATGGCAGCACCAAGCCCCCATGGATGGGTTCACGGCGTCTTTTGGGAAAGCCATCTTCACAGCCGCCTCCACCAACACCCTCAGTCTACTACACATACAGGACACACCCGAGAGCCTTGACACCATAAAGCCAAAGCGCCACATTCCCATCCCGATTCCAAAACACCCAAACCCCATGCACCTGTACATCGCCGAAAAACCAAGTCTCGCCCGCGCCATCGCCGCTGCCCTCCCTGGCCCTCACCAGAAAGGCCAGGGCTGGATACGCTGTGGCACTGGCGAAAATGCTGCCACCGTTAGCTGGTGCATCGGCCACCTGCTGGAACCGGCAGAACCTGCACGCTATAACCCCGCTTGGAAGAAATGGCGCCAGGAAGACCTGCCGATGTTTCCCGACAAATGGGAGGTCATGCCCAAGGACAGTGTTCAGCAACAATTAAAGGTGCTGGAATCGCTGATTCGCCAGGCCAAGACCATTATTCATGCTGGCGACCCGGATCGGGAAGGCCAGCTGCTGGTGGACGAAGTTATCCGCTATTTCGGTGCCAGCGCCCCGGTTCAACGGATACTGATCAACGATTTGACGCCAGCGGCCGTGGCCCGGGCGATCCAGAGCCCCAGGGACAACCGGGAATTCCGTCGGTTATCCCATTCCGCCCTGGCCAGACAACGCGCCGACTGGCTCTATGGCATCAACCTGACCCGATTTTATACCCTCAGTTATCAGCGGCAGGGTGAACAGGGGGTCTATTCCGTTGGCCGGGTACAGACTCCGGTACTTGGCCTTGTGGTTGAACGTGACAATACCATCGAACACTTCCAGCCCAAGCCCTATTACCGCATTGAAGCAAGGTTCAGGGCTCAGGAGGAAGAAGCCGACCAGCAAACCTTCACCGCCCGCTGGCAGCCCAACGAGCAGTTCCAGGATTACCTGGATGAAGAGAACCGCCTGCTCAACCGGGAAGTCGCTGAACAGATTGCCGACAGCGTTCGAAACCGACCCGGCACCATCACCGAGTCCCGCTTTCGGGATCGGTCGGAAGCGCCACCGCTGCCGTTTTCCCTGTCGGCCCTGCAAATTGAAGCAGGCCGGCTATTCCGCATGGGTGCCAAAGACGTCCTGGATACCGCCCAGAATCTTTACGAGCGCCACCAGCTCATCACCTACCCGCGATCAGATTGCCGGTTTTTACCGGAAGGCCACTACAGCCAGCGGGAGCAGGTGATAAGAGCCATTGCCCGAGTGGCACCGGATCTGGAGCAAGCCTGCAACGGCGCAGACCTTGGCCGCAGGACTTCCGCGTGGAACGACAAACAGGTCGACGCCCACCACGCTATTATCCCAACCAGCCGCCCGACGCCGAACGGCAAACTCAGTGACGCGGAAGAAAAAATCTACGGACTGATCAGCCGGTACTATCTGATGCAGTTCGCGCCCGATGCCGTGCACAGGGAGGGTAAGCTAACGGTACGAGTGTCAGAGCACGAATTCCGCGCGACGGAAACGGCCATCCTGGTGCCCGGCTGGAAAACGCTGGAACTGAAACTGCGAGAAGCTCGCAAGGAACCGGAGAAGGCACCGCTTCCCAGACTGGAAAAAGGCGAACCGGTATTCTGCGACGATAGCAACCTCAGCGAGCGCAAAACCCAGCCGCCCCAGCATTTCACCGACGCGACCCTGCTCTCGGCAATGACCAACATTGCCCGATTTGTAACCGATACCGAACTTCGCAAAACCCTACGCGAGACCGATGGCCTGGGCACCGAAGCAACCCGGGCTGCGATCATCGATACCTTATTCAAGCGCGATTACCTGTACCGCGACAGTCGGCATATCCGCGCCACCGACAAAGCCAAGGCGTTGATCAGTGCTTTGCCCGAATCGGTCAGCAAGCCGGATCGCACGGCCGTCTGGGAAGCCAACCTGGAGAGCATTCGCCGTGGCGAGGGCGACCCCAGAAAGTTTCTGGATACCCTCAAAGAGGAGATCCGCGGCTTTCTGGCCAGGCCCCAGGGCCGCCCGACCGTCGACTCGGAGAGCATCGGCACAACCTCGCCAGAGGCACAGCCCCACTGCCCCAAATGTCGCGCCCCGATGCTGGAGCGAGAGGGCAAATTCGGCCGCTTTTTTGCCTGCACCCGCTACCCGGATTGCCGGGGCACCCGACCGCTGGAAGAAGCCACGCCTCAGGATGGCACTGGCCAGAAACCCATTCCATGCCCCCACTGTTTCTCGCCCCTGGTGCGACGAAAAGGGAAAAAAGGCTGGTTCTGGGGCTGCAGTAATTTCCCCGGCTGCCGACAAACACTGGACGACGACAACGGAAAGCCTTCAGTCCGTTTACGCAAGTCTACATAACGATACTGAACGCAGATCCACATTTTGTGATAATTGATTGATATAGCAGAGTAGTCCATTGAAAGCTCTGCTCGATACCAGGCAAGAGAGCGACACTCCGGGAGAGGCTTAATGCGTATTGCTTTGCTTGAAGATGAAACCGAACAGGCACAGCACATCCAGTCAATTCTGTCTGAAAGCGGGCACCACTGCGACAGCTTCCCGACCGGCCAAAATTTCCTGAGCGCGGTTCTGCACCGCAGCTATGACCTCCTGATTCTGGATTGGCAGATTCCGGACATGACCGGCATTGATGTTCTCGAGAGCGTTCGCGCCCAGCTGAACTGGCCGATTCCAGTCGTGTTTCTCACCCAGCGGGACAGCGAGGCAGATATTGTTCGGGCTCTGGATGCCGGCGCCGACGATTACCTGGCCAAGCCGGCCCGTGCGGCGGAATTGGGCGCGCGCATCAATGCTCTGGCGAGACGCTCCAATCCTGACAGCGAAAAGGAAGTGCTTCGCTATGGTCCGTTCGAAATCAACACGCAGCAAAGGGTCATTGCACTCCATGGTGAAGAACTGACGCTGACCGACAAGGATTTCGATCTGACCCTGTTCCTGTTCCAGAACCAGGGCCGGCTGCTGACTCGGGAAATGCTGCTTGAGCGCGTCTGGGGTCTGGCGCGGGATATCAATACCCGTACCGTGGACACGCATATGAGCCGACTGCGCCGTCGTCTCGGCCTGAACCCGGAAAACGGCTTCCGCATCAAGACCATTTACCAGCGGGGCTACCGACTGGAGGCCATGAAGGCGCAGGACCAGGCCTTTGACGTCGACGAACCCGCCAGGGCAGCCAATGACTGACAGCCCGGCTCCGCGATTACCGGCACTGCTGCTGATCCTTTCACTGCTTGCCTGGGCTGCCCCCGCGGCTGCCGAGCTTTCGGTAACGCGCGGTTCAGCCGGGCATTCTGACGTTTCGTCGGCCAACCCGGTGCCCGAGTGGATCTACACCTTGCGGCCGGGAGAAAGCTTTTCGGAAGTGGCCAACGACCTGCTCGCACCCAATTATCCCGCGAGTCGCCTTCTGCAATACAACAAGATTGGCAACGGTGCCATTCTGGGTGCCGGCGACAGTGTGCGAATTCCCCTTGCCTGGCTAAAGCGCCAACCTCAGCCGGCGCGGGCGACATCGGTCACCGGAACCGTACAGCTGATTTCCGGAAATACCGGTCGGAAAACACCCCTGAGTGAAGACGCCCTCATCCGCGTTGGTGATGAAATTCTGTCCGCGTCCGGGACCGCCACCATTGAACTGGCGGACGGCTCGGAAGTAAGGATTTCTCCGAATTCTCGACTCATCTTCAATCGCCTGACCCAATACGGCAAAGCCGGCATGGTCGATACCAGACTCCGACTCGACAGGGGCGAGATCCACACCCGAGTGAAGCCGGTCATGGAGGGAGGCGCACGATTCGAGATTGAAACGCCTTCGGCCGTCGCCGCCGTGAGAGGTACCGCATTTTCACTCCAGACATCGGCAGAGGGCACTCGCCTGCAGGTAACCGAGGGCGACGTTGACTTCGGGGCCCCCGGCAAGACCCGCCGGATCCCTGCGGGTTTCGGAGCCAGCCTGTCCACCACTAACAATGACGGCCTGAGCATTCGCCGCCTACCGCCAGCGCCGGCGCTCGATCCACTGCCACCGAGACTGACCCAACTGCCCACCACCATGACCTGGCAGGAAAGTCGCGCCCCCATGCACCGGGTGGACATCTTCGAAAGCGACACAGGCCGCTGGGTAGAAAGCCGAAAACTGACAGGCAACAGCTTTGATATCGGGCAACTGGATAATGGCAGCTATGAGGTACACCTGGCGGCACTCGATACTCGCGGCACGGCGGGGATGCCACGCGTCGTCCCGCTGGAAGTCGATCTTCAGGCCAGGACTGCCAGCCTGGTTGCTCCGGAAGATGGGGGCACCGTCAACGACGATATGCCCGAGTTTCGCTGGCAGCTTAACGGCGACAATGAAGTGGCTCGGGTAGAGATAGCCGAAGATCAGGATTTCCGGAACCTGATCGCCACCAGCGAGTGGGCACCCGAAACGGCTGCCCTGCCCTCACGCCCGCTTGGGCCCGGCAAGTATTACTGGCGCGTGGTGACCGAAGCAGGCGGCAATTCAGTTGCTACAACGCAGCCGCGGGAGCTGGTGGTCAATGGCAGCCTGCCTCCGGTTCGGATCATCAGCGTGAACTACATCGACAGCCAGGTAAGGGTGTTCTGGGAGAAGGTAGACACGGCGGCAGAATACCGACTGCAACTCTCGGAGGAGCCGGGCTTCAACAATATCATCAAGGAGGCAACACTGCCTGATACCACGGCAGCCTTGCGTCTTATTCCCGGAAGGCGGTATTTTGTGCGCCTGAAAGCTCTTTCTGATGGTCCACTGCAAAGCCGTTGGGGACCAGGGAGGGAATTGTACCTGGAATAATCCGTTGATCGACCGAACCACACAGCAGGGCTCATGAACCGGGATTGGCTGCCAATTAAAACGACCCCCTGGACTCTGGGCCTGATACTGCTGGCACTGCTCCTGCTTATCCAGACAACCGAACTACCTCAACGCCTGGATTACTGGCTGTACGACCAAGCCATCACCTCGAATCCACTGGAAGCCTCGGACGAGGTGGTTCTGGTGACGATCGACGAGCTGAGCCTGAATCGCCTGGGCCGCTGGCCCTGGCCCCGTAATCTGCACGCTGAGCTCATTGCCAAGCTCAACGAGGCAGGCGCAAAAACCATTGTGTTCGATATTCTGTTCGCCGAACCGTCGCCAGACGACCAGCAACTGGCAGAACAGATGCGAAGTCACGGCAACGTTATTCTGCCAGTCTATCTGTCGCCTCCCACCTCCCAGTACCTGTTAAGCGAACAATTGCCGGTTGGAGTGCTGGCTTCAGCGGCCGCCGGTCTGGGCCATGCTCATGTGGAACTGGACAGCGACGGCGTTGCCCGGGGTCTTTATCTGTTTAATGGCCTCGGGAACCAGCTCTGGCCAAGCCTTGCGCTGGCCGCAAGCGGTGTTGGACCACAAAATCCGGAGACCGAGGATACGCCTTCCTATGTCAATATTCGGGATCAATACCGTGCTGTGCCCCTGATCGGTGGTGCCGGCTCTCTCCAGTCGTATTCTTTCTCACAGGTACTCACTCAGCCGGCCGCACCCGAACACTTCAGTGGCAAAACAGTCTTTGTCGGTGCCACAGCCGCCGGTTTTGGCGACATACTGCCCACGCCCTTCTCGGGGCTGAGCCGTCCGATGTCCGGCGTTGAATTCCACGCCAACGTGTTGTCGGCATACATGCAGGGATTGTTGATTAAACCCGCACCGGCGTGGGCGTCTGCCCTGCTGGCCATGACAACCATCCTGATACTCGCCCTCGCCCTGCCACCCATGCGCCCTGCGCGAACCCTTCTCGCCTGCGCGACGGCACTGGCGGGACTGGTCGGAATCTATCTGTTCGTGCTGCTGACGATGCGATGGTGGGTTCCCCTTGCAAACGCACTGCTGGTTCCACTCTTGGCCTTTCCTGTATCCAGCGGCCTTCGACTGGCCATGACCAACCGATTTTTGAACCGGCAACTGGACGAGCTGGCCAGAAGCCCCCAGGTCGCCCTGCCCGCACCCTCGGGAAGGAACCCGACACAACTTCTGGAGCACTTCCAGGCCCTGTTTCGCCCCACAGGGTGGCTTTTGATGGAGGAGAACGACATCCTCTCCGCACGTGGACTGTCACAGAGCGATATTCCGGATGACCTGACTCCGGGGCACTGGTTTCACGACAGCAATCGCAGCTGGATTCAGCTATTGCGAGCCGGCACCCGCTATCACCTGGGCCTGCTGTTACCCAATGATCTCGGGCGCGAGGCCATCCAGCGCTATCTGCGCAGGCTGCACCTTGAGCAAGCCGTACCGGCGGATTCTGCAGCCAGACCCAGTGAAAACATTTCTGCACGAATCGAGCGGGTCCGCATCGCCACGGATCGGTTGAACCACATGCAGCAGTTCATCCGGAGAAGTTTTGAGCGCATGCCCGACGGTATCATCGTGACCGACGAACTGGGGGTCATCCGTTTTGCCAACAGCCACATAGAGGAATGGTTCCGCGAGCCCATGCCGAGCCTGGCCGGCCTTCCCCTGGTAAAACTGCTGGAGGGACACGATCCGCGGGAAACGCCACCCTGGCATGAAACCGTTTCCGACACCCTGACCCTATTACAGAGCCGCACCGTAGACCTCAGGATTCGCGACAAAGATTTCCTGATTCATTTTGCACCGTTTTCGCTACCAGACAGCGACCAGCAAGGCATCATTGCCAATATTTCGGATATTTCGGAATTGCGGGAGCAGCAGCGCCAGCACCGCGAGGCAATCGACTTTATTTCCCATGACGTGCGCTCGCCTCTGGTTTCACAGCTTGCCCTGATCGAACAGTTGAAACGGGATCCCAGCCACATTGAACAGGAACAGCTGGAACAACTGGGGCGGCTGGCCCGGAGAAGCTATCACCTGGCCGAGGAATTCGTGCAGTTGGCCCGGGCGGAACAATTAACGGAAACCCGGTTCTACGAATGCGAATTTCTGGCGATCGTAGAGAACGCCCGTGACAGCGTCAGCGAGCAGGCTGTAGAGAAGCAGATACAACTCCAGTTACAGGGTACCGAGGATTTGTGGCTGAAAGGCAATGCAGAGCTTCTGGAGCGCGCCGTTATCAACCTGCTGACCAATGCCGTTCAATACAGCCCGCGTGGATCAGACGTCAGCATTCAGGTCTTCCGCGCTGGCCATCAGGCCTGTTTGACAATTGCCGATGAAGGTACCGGTATCGATCCGGAGGAACTGCCGCACCTGTTCGACCGTTACCGGCGTCAAAAAAGCACTGAGCTGGCCGGAGTCCACGGAACGGGGCTCGGACTATCCTTCGTCAAGACCGTTGTTGAAAAGCATAGAGGGGAAATTTCGGTGTCGTCGCAACCAGGCGAAGGCTCTGCGTTCACCCTCAAACTCCCGATTGCAGACCCGATGGCCTGAGACTTCATACTCCAGGCCCGGGGTTCTAGTCTCAGGAACGGATGGACTTGCTCACAACATCGGAGGGCTCACTGATCAGCCCGTTGGTATCCTGAACCTGGATGGTGAAATACCAGGTCCCTGCGTCCAGACCACTCACCTCGTAGGACATTTCCGCTTCGGCCTGAGCATTGGTGACAACCACCTCTTCGCTCAGCTCGTCAGCATCCTGACCGTACCGGATCACATATTTGTCGAGCTCACCCATCGGAATGCTCTCGCCGTTAACGCGAGTCAGGGGAGCGCTCCAGCTCAATACTGCGGAGCGCTCGGGAGATGGCTCTTGTCCTCCGGTGCCCCCGGAATCAACTTGACCGCCTGAACCAGCGGAATCTCCAGAATCGCCCGGCGAACCGACGCTAGCACTACCCGATGATCCACCCCCACAGCCTGTGAGAAGTGCTCCAAAAATAAACGCGGCGATCCATGCCTGTGACACTTTGATGACGCGTTTCATATGCATTAAGCACCAATAAATCGTCGACTTTGTTAAATTGTATAAAACGTGGACGATTATCGGTGTGACGGTGGTCATTTTCCTAATTACGAAAATGTCAATTTCCCGTCAGGGATTTGTAATAAAGCGGGGAAGTAATTGATCAGGCGGGAAGTCGCAAGGCGGTGACTGACATAAATGCACAAGTTGCCAGTGCCGCAGAAGAGCAAAGTTCGGTGACGGAACAGGTCAACCAACTTAAAAGCGCGATCGAGTTTTTCAAGCTGAACAAAACCCGTTCCAACAGCAATTATTAATTGGTTATTCTCTTGAAGGGATAAATCTGAAGAAGATATAGGCGTTCGCTGGTGCAAAGTGAAGCAACTCGCTCTAAAGGGGTAGTCCCAAACAAAAGACACCCACGGCAGACCCCCTACCTTGAAATGAGAGGAGACCATATTCAAGTGACAGAGCGTGTCTCTTTGCAAATCAGGTGTTCCCTACAACAACGCCAGCACCAACCCCTCTTCCCAACTGATCAGCACCAGCGTCAGAATGGTTGCCAGAAGGAACGGAAGCAAAGCCCGGAAAATAGCCATCGGGGATGCGCCGGTCATGGCGGAAGAAATATAAAGGCCCGCACCAACCGGTGGTGTAAGCAGGCCAAGAACCAGCGTCAGGCACACCACCACGCCGAACTGGTAGGCGCTAATGCCAAACTGGGCTTCCGCTATGGGCATGAGGATCGGCACGACCAATATCAGTGCGGCAATGCCATCGATCACCATGCCCACCAGCAGCAGGATACCCACGACCAGCATCAGAAACATGAATGGGTCTGTGGTTTGTGCGGCGATCCAGCTGGCCGCACTTTGGGGAATTTTTTCGAAGATGATCACCCAGCCGAATACACCCGCGGCAGCAATCAGCATGATGACCATGCCGGAATTGAAGGCGGTCCTTTTCAGAACGCCAAAAAGGTTTTTGTACTTGAGGTCTCGGTAGACGTATTTTCCAATCACCAGAGCACCCAGTGAGGCCAGCGCGGCTGACTCTGTGGGAGTGGCCAGCCCGGTGAGGATACCGCCGATGATGATCAGCGGAATAAGCGCCGCCGGAATGCCCATCAGGAAATAATGCTTGGCCTGCTGTCGCGTTGGCCAGCTGCCTTTCGGGTACTCATATCTGAGGCCGAGCAGGCTGATCGCGATAAAGAACAGAAAAGACATGACCAGCCCCGGAATGATGCCGGCGATGAACATATCCGCAATCGGAACCTGGGCCAGTACGCCAAACAGCACGAACAGCATGGACGGCGGGATAATGGGCGAGAGCAATCCCCCGGCAGCGGTTATGGCGGCGGCATAAGGCTTTTCGTAACCGTCCTTCTCCATGGCAGGCACCATGGCGCGGGACATCATGGCGATCTGTGAGGCAGCAGAGCCCATAATGGCCGCCATCATCATGTTGGCCACCAGGTTGATGTAAGCCATGCCTCCGCGAAACCCGCCCACCAGGATGCGCGCCAGGTTCACCAGCCGGCTGGTAAGGCCACCTTCATTCATCAATTCGCCGGCAAGCATGAACAGGGGTATCGCCAACAGTCCATAGCTCTGGATGGCGCCGAATAGCTGTTGCAGGTAGGAATCTAGCAGCACGGTATTACCCGAATCGTAGATATACCAGAGCGCCGTCAGCGCCAGGACCAGTGAGATCGGCACCGCAAGAAACAACAAAACGGCGAAGACAACCGCAGTCATGTCATACCCACGCTCTGTTCGGGAGCAGTCTCGGAACTGAGAAGATTGGCTAAACCATGAAGGGTCAAAGTGATCGACAGAATGGGCAGAATCATCCACACCCAGAACTTTTTGATGCCAAGGGTGCTGGTGTTTTCCGCGTACATGAAGTTGAAGGTTTCCGCCTGAAAGTTTTGCAGGTCGAACCCCACCTGATACAACGTGAACGGGTCGTACCAGCGCCAGCTGAGCCAGGCCAGAATACCGCCAAACAGAAGCACCATCAGGTCACTGAATTTCGCCAGTACCGTTCGGGTGCTACCTGTTACATACTCGGTCAGCAGATTGACAGCAACGCTTTCCCGACGTTTTAGCAGCACGGATGTCGCAAAGAAGGTCATCCAGATCATGCAGTAAATCGCCAGTTCATCCACCCAATAGATGGCGTAACCGGCAGACCGGGTAATAATATTCAATAGGATCAGCAGGGTCACCGCACCGGCAAGCGATGCGGCGATGACAGCTTCAATGCGTGCGACAAAATCCGAAACAGCTTTAAGCATGGTGCGTCGCCCGGATTATTGGGCCTTGATGTCCTCGGCGACGTTGCGCAGGATGCCAAGAGACGGGGCTTTCTCAGCCCAGATGTCTTCCCAGGCGGAAATGGCGTCAGCGAATTCACTGCGGTTTGCTTTTTTCACGGTGATATCCAGCTCTCTGAGCTGCTGTTCCTGATCCTTCTCCTGGGCCACAAACTTGTCCATTACGGCATTCAGGTGAGCTTTCATGGTTTCCTGGATGAGCTGTCTGTCTTCGTTGCCCAGGTCACGCCAGACCTTGCCAGATACCACGCCCACCATGGGGAACATCATGTGGTTGGAAATCAGCAGGTGGTCGGCGCGCTCGTAAAACTTGAGCACCAGGATGGAGTCGAAATCCATGTCGATGGCGTCGACCTGGCCATTCGCCAGCGCGTCATACACCGCAGGCAGTGGCAACGGCGTGGGTGCCGCGCCGATGGCGTTGTAGAAATCCCGGATGGGCTCGAACGGGGTAATGCGTAGCTTCTTGCCCTCAAGATCGACAGGACCAGAAACCTCATCCCGGCTGAGCACCTGGCGCATTCCAGCCATGGCATAGCCTACACCTACCAGGCCAACGTTGGCCGGCAGTTGGTCCAGAAGTTTGTTCGCTTCCTCGGAGCGCAACAATTCCGCGGCCTGGTCAATGTTGTCGACCAGATAAGGCGCATATAGCGCGCCGAAATCCGGCACCCGGTTGGAAACTTCAGCAATGGTCAGGAACGCCATATCCAGTGCGCCCGTTTGCAGCTGCTGAACCATCTGCGCCTCGTTACCCAGCTGCCTGGCCGGGAAAACCGTTACCGAATGCTCTCCCCCGGACTGTTCATTCAGATCCTGCCCAAACTCGTTGGCCGCCTTGGTCCAGATGTGGGGCGGTGGCGTTATCAAGCCGAGGCGAAAATCGCGGGCCTCAACGGCGGCACTAGACATAACTGCAAAGGATGCAAACGCGGCAAGCAGGCGTTTCATTGAACTCATCGGAGGCTCCATTTCTGTTGTTTTAGTCATCAAACGATGGTTTCGGAAACTCAGTCCCGAAGCATACCCTAGAACGACGGAGTTTTGGACGGGCGATATGGCTAAACAAGTTCTCAATATCGCAACAAAAAAGGCAGACCAGTACGAAACTGATCTGCCTTTCTAGACTATGGTAGCGGGGGCTGGATGGTTATGAGACCGATGAATTTAACCCACCTTTTTTGTGCCAAAAATGCTTTATGCCTCCTAAATTAGTGTATAAATTGGGTATTAGCCTATCTGAGCCTCTGGAGACTAAATCCATTAATGACAAAAAATCAGAGCCAGAGTTGGCACAAAGACGCGACTACGGATAGCTCCGATTTGACCTTAAGGTTGCCAGGCCCCCATTTCCAGACAATCAAAACTTGGGCGGAACAACATCAAGTTGCCGAAATTTTCGAAGCCATCGCTCTGACCTTTGGCTTCACAGAAAACTTCACCGTCATCGGCAATCTTGCCCGCGAACTTTCCAACAAAGATTCGGTCTCGTTACTTGCTCAGTGGGATGCCAATCCCTATGCGTTTCAGTTGAGAGAACTGTCCTCCGCCTATAACGCTGATATTGATATATCCTCTGCGTTCTCGGGCATGCCTCATGACACATCCCGAGAAAGGACGAAAACCACACTAAGGAGAGCAGGAGCGGACATCAAGAACGAGCATTTCCTCTTAGAGATGATCGTTAATCCGTTGGCGCAATCACGGACCGATGAATTAAATCGACTCCGTCGAGCCCTCCGCCTTTGGCTCATCATGCAGGCAATTGAGAGGACAGTTAAAGACGCCTGCTTCCACGATAGCCAAATACAGCAGGTTGCAAGTGCACTAAGTCTGCCTGGCCAGAACGACAAGTGGGGAGTCATCGACGCCTTACTAACGAGGGCAAAGAGAGCCCTCACTTCTAAGCACTACTCGTATCAACAATTTAATTTGGCGCTGAGATACGCATCCACCCAGTTACTTACGCAGTATTCCGCACCCGACGACCGCAAGAGCCTTCTATTACTCAGATCTGTTCAAAAAGTAAGCGAAGGTCAGCGAAACCCAATAGTAGGTCGCCGAGTAGCTCCGGCCATCAACGCATCCTTTACTGAACTTAAGCGCTCGAATCTCGCTCTCGTACTCGACAGGACAACTGAGACACAACAGGTTTTAGCCTATTCAGAAAGCGATAGCAGCACGGCTGATCCAGACGATCTTGAGCAGCTGATTCTTTTCGATGTTAACCCCCAAGAGACTCCGGAAGAGCAGCAATTATCAGGCCGCAGCGTTGTCATGCAGACGGCAGAGCTCTCTCACTACCTGCCTTGGTCATGGGACAAGCCATTACCTCCTGAAAATCAACTGCTCGAAGACTGGCTAACGCGCAATCGGGAGAATGGCGAGTTCTCAGAGAGGCTTGGCACCGCATTGGTGTGGTTAGCAATCAATTTTGGCCGTTCCTTGGAGTTCGTACTGGAGTTTCAAATCACTGACAGTATGCAAGCGGAGTGGAGCATCTGTCGGGATGCCAGCGCGGCGCATCGAATACTTCCAAAGCGTCACAATTCCTGGTTTCCCCGCCCGCAAGACGAACAACTCATCGAGCCATTTGAGGAATGTCTACGCGTTACCTTGCCAAGCTGGGTACAGGAAATACTTCAGCACGCGACCCAGGGCAATCAGGACGCCCCCTCGTTGCGACGACTGTGGACGCTATTCGGCTCTCAAGATATAAACACCTGGTTCAACCAACATGCTCGTCAAAACTTCCCGAGACTATCCAGCGCGAAACTCGCCAATGCCCAATCGCAAAAAGTATTTGATGCAAAAGGCGATCACTCTCTCGCCCGTTTGATCTCGGCTCACCCACGCTCTGCGCTTCCTGCTGCGTGCGGTTACACCAATTGGGATATCGACGAAGTAAGGAGTGGCTTTTTATCCCATAGAACAGAAGCAGCAGCTCGTACTGAACGAATTAACTTACTTGGGAGTGTGCTGGCCCCACTGGAGTCGTTCCTCATTGAGGTCATACAGCGAGGCACCGAAAAGCTCTTCGCGACGAGGGCCTGCGATGCAATCACCTTTCACAACCACCTCGTAACCTATACGGTTACCGCCCTCTATGCAGCTACCGGATGCCGCCACTTATCGGAACCATTCGAGTCACTGAGTCATTTCTGCTTTGATCCGCCGGCAGTTTTCATCAACGACAAAAACGACGATGGACTCCACTGCGGTCGAATGGTGCCACTTGCACACGGTGCTGTTTCGATAATCAATAGCTATCTTGAGCACCTTCGCAAGCTTTCTGATGCTGTGCGAACTCAACACAAAAGATTGGCTGAACGCATCGAAAACGTGCTGCAAGGAAGGTCTGATCATTTACCCCTTTTCTTCTTACTCGATCATTTCGGGTTTTGGCATCCACTCAACGATCCGATGGTCTCGGAATCAGACTTTTTAGAGTTTGGCCTGCCTAAAAACCTTTTCCGACATCGATTCTCACAGCAACTAGCACGGTACGGCGTTAATCCTGAAGTAATTGACGGTTGGCTGGGACACGCAGAACGCGGCGTGACAACGTATAGCGACCATTCGCCACAATGCTGGAAGCATGATGCTGACGAATATCGGCAAGTTGTCGATGACTGCTTTGACCGACTCGGCTTTTCGGTGTCGTTGCCCACGGCTTCTTATGAACGCATTCAGCTTCATCACCGCCCGGACACAATCAATTACGAGGAACCAAAATATTTTGGTCAGGAAAAACGCCATCGGGAGCGATTGCGTGCGCGCAATGAGGCTCGATCCACAGCCCGGAAGGATCTGGACTTTTTTCTCGCAACCAATCCCCTTCCTGATGGCGAAAAGCTAAACCAGCCTTATGTTGATGATGCCGTCAAACACATGTTGCTGAGAGAAAATGGCCTGCCCCACCCGCGAGCAGCCATTCGAATGGAGGTATTGATCCAGTGGCTAGAAAACGCGGATTCGCAGGCTCGCCGATTCATCCGGCATAGGCTGTCGCGTTTTGGGAATGAACGATCCCTATTTCGCAGCAGCTGTGCGCAGGCGCTGCGCGTTATGCCTGAACTAAAGCTCTGGGCAAGCCAGATTAAACAAGACATTCGACAGAAGCGTTATTCGAAATCCGACGAACTTGCACTCGCGATGGCGTTGCTTGCTATCGAAAAGCGCATTTCTTATCTACAGCTACTGGAGGACCTGGTCAGGGGCAGGAACTATCGGATCATCCAGCACAAACAGCATGTTTACCTTGAGTACAACGAAGCGCTGGAATACGACAACTTTGACCAACCCGTCCAAAGGCATGAAATCGACCATGCCACTGGGCGAATGTTAGCAAGGGGTCTGGGTCTCAAGAGCATGAAAGACCTGAACCAGACACGCTGCCCCAAGCCCCTGATTTCACTATATGCAATCCTAAGAAAAACCAAGCCGCAACATGAAGCCGACCATACACGTGTCACCTTTGCGCATGTGCTTAATCTTTTAAATCACGCAGTCGAGCAAGCGAACCTGGTGGAATTACCAGGCATAGTCGCCGGGGCCCTAAGTGAGAGGAATCCCCCCACAAGCGTCTGCCTATATGACCACCTCAGAATTGTCGAAGGCCTCCGCTACAAAAGCCCTGCAAGTCATTCAACCGAGAACTTTCCAGAACCGGAAACTCCAAACATCATTCCCGCTATGGCCCCCCTGGGCAACTCCAGAGCGTTTTACTCTGAGTCAGCGGTATTTTTGCGCGCATTGCACGACATTTTGAATCAATACACCAAAAGCAAATCTGAGACGATAGCCAGGCAAATCGAAAGACACTGTCGTTCAAATGCCCGCAAGGTCAGCAGCGCGATCTTGATGATTGGCTACTGGGTCGCCTTCCGCATTCTACGAGGAAAAGGAGCACCCAATCGAAAACACAAACCTTATGCTGCAAGCTCTATCAAGCGCTACTTGACAGCGCTGTCGCCTGCGTTTCGAGGCTTAGCCTCAAACACTGACCTTATTAGCATGACCGAGGAAGAGGTCACCGAACTGTGCGCAAGGATGCTGGAGCACCAAGGGCACAAGCAGAAAGATCTCCATTACTTCTCAGCTCGACTCATCGACTTTTTTGACTGGGCTACCGAACACGGCGTGTCAGCTCCGGACTGGGATGAACTGGATATAAGGCGTTCAGGCCGTTCGGTTCGCCCACGGCTGTTTTCCGAAGAAGAATATCATCGGGCTCTGAAAATACTTCTGCACCAGGACCCTGCGGATGCGGATCGTGGCAGGCAAGCAGCGTTTGTCCTTCTGCTCGCATTTCGATTTGGACTCAGGGCACAAGAGGCTTTAGGTCTACTCCGTTCCGATTGGTGCCAATCCGGCCAACTGACTTGGGTGCTGGTACAGAACAATCCGATTCGAGCCTTAAAAAATGCTCAGAACAGCCGACGAGCCGTACCGCTGATGTTTGAGCTGGCTGAGACTGAGCGGATGCTGGTCGAGACAATTCTTACTCAATATACAACTCGCTCTGGGGATATCACCAACAAGCCGATTTTAGGCGCAAACGATAGCACTCTCACCCCTTTTGCCAAATCGATTCCTTCAGATATTGCCAAAGCACTTAAACTCGTCACCGGCAATTCAAGGATGAGCCTGCATCAGGCAAGACACGTGTTTTGCAATGTGTTGACCAGCGCCGTGTTCGGGATTCACACGCCTCTGGCATCACATCTGTCCCCATCTTCTGACGATGAAGTCATCAAAACGATCATGTTGGGAACCAATTCCGGTCTCACAAGACGCGGCGCGATGGCAATTGGGAGGGTGCTAGGACACCAGACGCCACACACGCAGATGCGCTCATATAACCACCTGCTCACCGAGTGGGCGGACGCCCTCACGCCGCTCACCTCCCGCTACAAAGGCACCATCAGAAAAGCGATTCAGATCGTAAGCGCCAATAAATCCGCACCTGTGGCTGGCAACTGAATTTCGCCACACTGATTCCTGCTTTCAAATGAAGGAGGAATCCGATGACCACCCCTGATTTACATCAGTTCTGGCAACAGACGCTATCGGACTGGCAGGCCTCGGGCCTGTCCGGTGCCGCCTACTGCAAACAAGAGTCCCTTGTTTACCACCGGTTTGTCTACTGGCGGCAGAAGCTGACTGGCCGCGAGGAGCCCAGCAAGCCGGTTCAAACTCGATCCGGATTCGCCCGCGTGGCACCGGTTGCGAATGCCGGAGCCGGTCTGACCGTGTCACTGCCCGGCGGCGTATCAATCACCGGCCTGCACGCTGGCAACATTGAGTTGCTGGGCGCGGTGCTGAGGCAGATGTGATGCGTCACCGCTATCTGCGTCCCTCCTGGGATCTGCCGGAGATCTATCTGTACCGAAAGCCGATCGACTTCCGCAAGCAGGCCAACGGCCTAGCCCTGCTGGTGGAACAGGAACTGGGGCACAGCCCGTTCTCTGGAGCGCTTTATGCCTTCACCAACCGGCAGCGGAACAAGATCAAATGCCTGATGTGGGAAGACAACGGCTTTGTGCTCTATTACAAAGCTCTGGCTGAAGAAAAGTTCAAATGGCCAGGACCCGCGGATGACTTGATGTCGCTGACCGGTGAGCAGATCAACTGGCTGCTGGACGGCTACGACATCACGCTGTTGAGAGGCCATAAAACCCTGCATTATGAGAGCGTTGGATAGTGCTTTTAGTAGCACTTTTTTGGTGTGCCAGGACGTTGTTTTTGCTATAATTTCGCCATGAAATCAACGCCTGATAACGCCTCTTCAACTCCCGATTTCAGCGGTCTCTCCACCGCTGAAATGATGTCTGTTATCAGCAATCTGCAAGCACAGCTGGCCGCTAAAGAAGACGCCCTCCAGAACCAACAAGTTCAACTGAAACAGCACGACGAGACCCTCCAGCGTCGCGACAACTATATCGCCATCCTCGAAGAACTGCTGCGTCACAAGAAGATCCAGCAGTTCGCGGCCAGCAGTGAAAAGCAGCCCAACCAGATCCTGCTGTTCGATGAAGCGGAGCTGGAAATCGAGATTGATGAACTGCGCGAGGAGCTGCCCGAGGATGTCGAAGAGGCCGACGCTCCTCGTCGTTCCCGCAAGCGTCGTCAGCGTGGCTTCTCTGATACGCTACTGCGCGAGCGCATTGAACTGACCCTCAGCGACGAAGAGAAAGCCGGTGCCACCAAGACCTTCTTCACCAAGGTGAAAGAAGAGCTTGAATATATCCCGGCCCAACTGAAAGTGCTGGAGTACTGGCAGGAAAAGGCGGTGTTCGAGCAGGACGGCGAAGAACGGATTGTTGCGGCTGCTCGGCCAGCACACCCGCTGGGTAAGTGCATCGCCACCCCATCACTGCTGGCCTGCCTCATTACCTCCAAGTATGCCGACGGCCTGCCGTTGTACCGGCAGGAACAGATGTTCCAGCGCCTGGGGCATGAAGTGAGTCGCACCAGCATGGCTCACTGGATCATCCGGTTGAATGACGTCTTCCAACCGCTGATCAACCTGATGCGGGAAACCCAGAACGGCAGTGATTACCTGCAAGCCGATGAAACCCGGATCCAGGTGCTCAAGGAAGACGGCAAATCGGTCCACTCCGACAAATGGATGTGGGTCACCCGGGGTGGCCCACCGGGACAACCCTCGGTTCTGTTCGAGTACGACCCATCGCGAGGTGGCAAAGTGCCGGTGCGCCTGCTGGATGACTTCCAGGGCATTCTGCAAGCCGATGGCTATTCCGGCTACGGTCAGGTCTGTGCCGCGAACAAGCTGACCCGAATCGGATGTTGGGACCACGCGAGACGTAAGTTCGTGGAAGCGTCCCGGGCTGCGCCGGCCAAAGGCAAAAAGGGCCAGCCCTCAAAAGCGGATGTGGCCCTGAGCCACATCCGCAAACTGTACGCCATTGAAAAGGCCGCCCGAGATCTGAGCGATGAAGAGCGCTATCAGTTACGTCAGGAAAAGAGTCTGCCATTGCTCAACACCTTCAAAGCCTGGCTGGAGAAAAATGCCGCCAAGGTGATGAAAGGCCTGCTCACCCGTAAGGCCATGGATTACACCCTGAACCAGTGGGACTATCTGGTTGGTTACTGCGAACGCGGTGACCTGAACATCAGCAATGCCGGTGCCGAGAACGCTATTCGCCCGTTTGCCCTCGGCAGAAAGGCCTGGCTCTTCGCCGATACCTCACAAGGGGCGAAAGCCAGCGCCACCTGCTATTCGCTCATCGAAACCGCCAAGGCCAATGGCCTGGAGCCTTCCGCTTATATCCACCATGTGCTGGAACGAATTGCTAAGGCCGACACGCTGGAGAAGCTTGAAGCCTTGCTGCCCTGGAATGCCGAGTTGTTGGCTTTGAAAAAAGTGGCTCAATACGATTAGGGCAAGTGGGTCGATTTAACGGCGCTTACTATGGAAGCAGGTTGAAGGGGTGGCGTATCCTGTTGGTTGATCACCGCGACGATCACAACCAACAGAGGAATGATACGCCATGTCCAAGTCTAACCTGCATGCTCTTTCACAACCAGAGGTAGCCGGCAACGATCCCTTGCACGAGTTAATCCGTCAGGGTGCCCGTGATCTGATTGCACAGGCTGTCGAGACGGAGCTGGAGAGCCTGTTGAAGCAGTGCGCAGACGTCAAGACACCGGATGGCCGCCGTGCTGTGGTGCGCAATGGGCACCTTCCCAAACGCACTGTTCAGACCGGCGTCGGCGACGTAGAAGTCCAGGTTCCCAAAGTCCGGGACCGCAGTGGCTCTGGCATTCGCTTCAACAGCCACCTGCTGCCACCCTACCTGAAGCGTGCCCGGAGTCTGGAGGAACTGATTCCCTGGCTCTACCTGCGGGGCGTCTCCTCCGGTGACTTCCAGGAGGCCCTGAGCGCGCTGGTCGGCGAGCAGGCCAACGGGTTGTCGGCGAACACGGTCTCCCGGCTCAAGGCGAAGTGGCTGGATGAGCACAAGGACTGGCAGCGCCGGGACTTGAGCCAGAAACGCTATGTGTACTGGTGGGCCGACGGCGTGTACAGCAACGTCCGGCTGGACGATCGACTCTGTCTGCTGGTAATCATCGGCGTGACTGAGCATGGCCACAAGGAATTGGTGGCTGTCGAGGATGGCCACCGGGAGTCCGAGGCCAGTTGGCGAGAGCTGCTCACGGACTTGCGGGAACGTGGTCTGGAGCCGTCGCCCAGGCTGGCTGTGGGTGACGGCGCACTGGGCTTCTGGAAGGCTCTGAGCAAAGTGTTTCCGGACACCCGGCACCAGCGGTGCTGGGTGCACAAGACGGCCAATGTGCTGGACAAGCTGCCCAAGTCGGTGCAACCGAAGGTGAAGTCAGCCTTGCATGAGATCTACCTGGCAGAGACTCGTGACAGCGCCCACAAGGCGTTTGACAGCGCTTTGCGGCGGTTCCGGGACAAGTACCCGAAGGCCATGGAAAACCTGGAGAAGGACCGGGATGAGCTGCTGGCCTTCTACGATTTCCCGGCGATTCACTGGATTCACTTACGGACCACCAATCCGATTGAATCCACCTTCGCCACAGTACGGCTGAGAACCAAGCGGAGCCGGTCTTGTGGCAATCGCGACACCACGTTATCGATGGTGTTCAAGTTGCTCCAATCCGCCCAGAAACGCTGGAAGCGGATCAAGGGGTTCAACCAACTGAAGCTGGTCGTGGACAACGTGCAGTTTCAGGATGGAATACCGGTGGAGGATCAATCTGACAGGAGCGCTGCCTGATGGTCATACACCAGATTTGACAATAACTCTAATTTGAATCGAAATATGCTTTCAAATATTCGGGGATGAGTCTGTTCTCATCTACCCGGTAGTATGTTGTTTGAGGGCTGAGAATATAATTCTCAAACTCGGTATCTAGTACAGCAGTGAAACCCAAAGACCCTTTATGCGAGATCAGTACATCTCTAGGTTTTGCAAAGCCGATTCTCAGCTTATCCAGCCACTCATCTCCGAGATAATAGCAACGATCGAACAATATCTTGCCTCGTCGAATTACATTGGCCGTTAGGAATGGGATTCCTTCTTTGATAAATTCGCTCACTTTTGGGTGGTCGTTGCCATGGTTCCCATCTTGAACATGTTGGATGATTTCCTGAGCTAGGCAGTCCGAGACGGTCTTTACCTCCCACCCCTTCGGATTGGTAGCCGGATCACCGAACATATCCAGAAACACAGCCCGGAGGAATTCGTCGGCGAGCTGGATGGCTTGCTGGCGTTTGCGGCGGATGGCGTCGGCTTTGTCGAGGATGGTGGCGATGCGTTTTTGTTCAGCTAGCGCTGGCAGTGGGATTTCCAGCCTCGCAACATCTTTCGGGTAAAGGTGTATGCCTTTAACAAGATTTTTAATCTGAAACCTAGCTTGGGGAGAGCTCAACCAATAATTTAAGAATCGCGGGTGTAATTGCTCCTCGTCAGCACGAGCAACCAGCCACTCTCCTGTTGGCAAAGAGTCCACAACACTAGCTTCAGCACGATACTGTTTACTCCCAACATAATCGGAGTTGTGCGCGGCATTTAATACCAAGGTGTCATCAACGCTGATCTTTTTGCTTGAAAATTTCTCTGCAAATTCAGAATCAACAAACGAGCCAAAATCTCCCTTAAAGGCACCATTAACGTCGACGTCCTTTATTTTAAGGACCGGATGCCCGTTATCTCTTTGTTCGGCTTTGGCGGGCGTTTTCCCATTAAACACTGTAGCGACATTAGCCAATTCAACTCTCTGCCAACTCACAGCATCGCCTCCAGCGCATCCAGATCGGCCAGAATTTCACTCTCCAATCCTTTGAGGCGTTGCAGAATCACCTTTGGGTCTTCGTACTCTTCCTCCTCGTAAACCACTTCCTTATAACGGTTGATAGAGAGATCGAACTTGTTCCCAACAATGTCGGAAGCATCTACCACGAACGCTTTTTGGGTCTTGTCACCAAAGGCTTGCTCAATGTCTTCAGCACTGGCGTTGGCTTCCACTAGCCCACGGTATTGCTTCCACTTAGCGATGGCATCCGGAAGATCATTGGAGCCCTCGCCTGTCAGCGGAGTGCGCTTGTCATCCAGGCTGAGGCCATCCGCTTGCAGGTCATAGAACCAAACGCGGTCAGTAGAACCGCCCCTGGTAAAAATCAGGATCGCGGTGCTTACGCCCGCATAGGGTTTGAACACACCACTGGGTAGGCTGACGATGCCTTCGAGCTGGTTGTTTTCGATTAACTCCTTACGCAGCTGCTGGTGGGCTTTGGAAGAGCCAAATAAAACACCGTCGGGCACGATCACCGCCGCTCGGCCGCCAAGTTTGAGAGAACGCAGGATATGCGCCACGAAAAGCAGCTCGGTCTTCTTGGTTTTAACTACCCCCAATACGTCGGGATTGGTATTGGTTTCATCCAGGCTACCCTTGAACGGCGGATTGGCCAGGACGATATCGAAGAACTCTTCCTCCTGTTCCGGATAATGCTCTTTGATGGATTTGTTGAGGCTGTCCTGATAGAGAACGTTGGCGCCGTTCACCCCATGCAGCATCATGTTCATGCTGCTCACCCTGAGCATGGTGGTGTCGAAGTCGAAGCCCCAGAACATCTGTTTGTTGATGTGTCCCCGGTAGGGCTCAAGCAGGTCGCCGGTAAAATGGAGATTACCGTCTTCGTCGGTAAAGGTGCCTGCGTCACTGGAATACTTCTTGTTAAGGTATTCCATAGTCCGCGCCAGGAAACCTGCCGTGCCGCAAGACGGATCGCAGATAACGTCTGTGGGCTGCGGATCAATCAGCTCGATCATCGCATCGATGATATGTCGCGGCGTGCGGAACTGGCCGTTAATACCTGCGGTGGTAAGTTTACTGAGCAGGTGTTCATAGATATCGCCTTTTACGTCGCTCTGGGTGAGCGGCAGGTTGTTGACCATTTCCACGGCGGAGACAAGCACGGACTCATTCTTGATCTCCAGATCCGCATCCTGCATGTACACCCCGATATGCCCCAACGCCTGGATGGCGGTGCCTTCTGTGCCTAACCCCTCTTCTTCTGAGTGCTGACCCAAGCTGGCGAAGTACGGATAGACATTATTCTTGAGGTGCTTATGCAGCTCCTTGCCACTCATGTGGTGGAAGTTTTTCCAGCGAAGGAGCTGGCCATCTGATGTGTCCGGGAATAGGCGGTCGAAGGGTTTGCCCGTGCGGGCCGCCTTGCGTTCAGCTACCTCTTCTTGCATGTCCAGCATGCGGGCGAACATGATGTAGCTGATCTGCTCTATTACGGTCAGGGGGTTGGTGATGCCCCCGGTCCAGAACTTTTCCCAGAGCTTGTCGATGTCGTTACGAAGTTGGCCTGTAAGCATTAAATCGGTTTCTCGTTGGTGACTAGAGGTCTATTGATTGGATGCGACGTCGTCGGTCGCTTCTTCTGGGTTGTCCAGAGCTCGAGAGTCTTCCTCTTCGGGCTCTTCAATGGCTTCAACAATCATTGAGAGCCGTTCTGTCTCGAAATCCCTGTGTGCCGGCTCGATGGCAGGCATGGACTTTGTGACCTTTGCGGAAAGCTTGGTGAAACGCTCAACCTTGCCATAAAGGCCCTGCTTGCCAGCCAGGGCGGTGACGGTATCGTTGTAGTGATTGCTAACGGTGTTGAGTGTGCCGCCGAGCTTATTCAAGCGTTCGGCCACGGTACACACTTGGTTGTAGATATCGCCGGCCTTTTCACTGATTTCACGGGCTTCGGCGTTGCTACGCTCAATCATCCAGAGGTTGGACACGGTTCGCAGAATTGGAATCAGTGTGGTGTGGGACACTAGCACGATGTTCTTCTTGTAGCCGTACTCGAAGAGGTCCTTGTTGCTTTTCAGAGCTTCTATGTACGCCGGTTCAATTGGCATGAACATGAGCACGAAACTGGGGCTGCGCATACCGACAAGATTGGTGTAATCCTTACCGGCCAGATCATCAATGTGGCGACGCACCGCTTTTACGTGTTCCGCCATTGCCAGGTTGTACTCTTCTTCGGTGTCTGCAGATACCGCACGGTCGTATGCCACCAGGGAGACTTTACTGTCGATGATGATGTGCTTTTCATCCGGCAGTTTGATCAGGTAATCGGTCTGCTTCTGCTTGCCCTCATCATCCTTGAAGCTGCTCTGCACTGCGAAGTGAGCATCTTCAATCAAGCCGCTCATTTCCAGGGTTCTGCGCAACTGGGCTTCGCCCCAGGCACCGCGCTGTTGGGAATCCCCTTTCAGAGCAGAAGTCAGGCTCGTCGCTTCCTTGCTCATCTGCAGACCAATATCCAGTACTTTCCGGATTTCGGCATTCAGGTTGCTGTTACCCCGAAGAGACGCATCGTGAACTTCGTTGATGCGCTTCTGGAAGCCTTCAATTTGCTCACGAAAGGGCTTGAGCATGCTGTCGATGCTGCTCTGGCTGGTTTGAGTGAAGGTCTTGCCTTTCTCCTCAAAGATTTTGTTCGCTATGTTCTCGAACTCTTTGGTAAGCGCCTGCTTGGTTTCGCCTAGCTGCTGCATCTGCTCCTGGAAGTGCTCTTCCTTGCGTTCCAGCGTGGTTTTTAGCTCCGTGTGTTCGCTGCTGAGGCTTTGGTAGCGTTCCTGAAGCTCCGAATACCTTTCCTGCTGAGCCGACAGGTTTACCTTGGTTTCTTTCAGCTGTTCTCTCGCGTCTGTGTCTGACGATTCCAGGGCCTTCGCTTTCTTTCCTTCTTCTGCCAGCCTGTCCTTGAGCTGGCTCATCTGCTCTCGCTCCTCTTGGAGGTCCAGCTCTGCACGCCCCAGCCGTTCACGCAGGTCATCTACACGCTCCTGGAGGGCGCGATTGTCTGCCTGGAATGTTTCCAGCTGCCTCTCGGTCGCATGATGGCGTTGGCGAGACTCCTCCAGTTTAGCGTTCACAGAGGTAAACTCTTCTTTCTGGCTTCGCAGCTCGTCAGTTAGACGTTGCTCGTTAGATTGGGCACCGGTCAGCTGCGCTTGCAGTCGGCTTTCTGCCAGATCCTTCTCATGCAGTGATGATTCCAGATCTTTTATCGAATCCTGCAAGCTTTGATTCAAGCCGTCTGCTTGCTCCAGATTTCCTTGCAGCTGTTCCAGCTGGGCAGTGAGCCTGGCAACCTTTCGACTTAGCACCACGGTGGCCATTAAAAAGCCCAGCCCAGCGAGCGCGATGCCTATCAGGCTGGCAATTACGATCAGTTCGTTCGTCCATTGAATAGTCTGCATAGTTATCCCTGTAGTTCCGCGGGCTGAGAATCTGGTTTTAGAAACGGCCTCAGCACATCAATCAGCTCACCCACATCGTCCGGTTTGAAAACGCCGTCGATTCCCTCATGGGATACCGAGGTAAATGGCGCATCGTAGAGAGTTTCGACCACGATGGAGCCGTGCTGTGCAATGTAGTTCTTCAGCAGGTTCATGAATCGTACTTGCTGGGCTGTCAGCGTCGGATGGGCGTGAAGGAACTGTTTGAAATGCTCTTCTACCGCCTGAGGGTCAAGGCCAATGATCTCTCGCACCGTGAGATCTAACTGGTCTGCTGTCCGACCATAGAACTCGTTCAATACATCCAGGCTGACCCCCGGATGCGTCGTAAGAATCGTTGATGTCAGAGTTTGGAGATCCGACTTACCGATTGCCTCGCCGTTGTGGATTTTCTGGAGGATCGGGTTTTCCGAAAGCATCTTGTCCAGAATGCCCTTGAGACGGCGGCGATAGATCATGGCTTCGTTTGCACCGGCTATGTAAACCTCGCGCTCTTGGATCCAAACCTCGCCATCTTTCGTTCTGGTTGTTTGCGTTCCAGCACCCGGATAAACCTTAGGCTTTCGGTACTTCATAATGCCGCGCAGCTCCAGCCGGGCATGCTCCAACTTTTCAATGCTTGGATCTGCCCAGAACGAAGCACTCTTGACGTCTTCGATCACTTTGTCTTTCTGGCGAACGGCCTGGATGTTTACCGCCAGCCTTTCGACTTCCGCAATGAGTGCCGTCTTGCCATCTTCAAAGCAGCTCGCCTTTTCTACCAGACAACGCTCGATGCTTGCCATGAGTTTGTCCAGCGCCGTTGCATGCTTGTCCCGAAGTACGCGACTGGACATAAGAGGCGCGATGGTTTCTGCCAGCAGGTGCTGTGTTCGCGCATCCAGTTTATCCAACAGATCCGTTTGCTGAAGCTGGTGAACCACCCGCAGGTTGCGCCGGACAGCAATGCTCTCATCAGGCAGGTCATTGATGTCTTCCTTGAGAAGGCGCACACCCACGTCGTAACCTGCCGCATGGTTCTGCTTCAGGGCCGCCTGTGCCAGAGTCAGCCGCTCCTCAAAAGTGGTTTGAAGAAGTGACTTGCTGCCGGTGTCTTCGGGCTCTTTGTACTCTTCTTCAAAGAAATCAAAGTTGCCGTAGTGGTCAAAAATTAGAAACTCAGTTTTGTCCTGCCCTGGGCCGAACAGATTCGGCCGAAGGCGGGTACCCCGGCCGATCATCTGCCAGAACTTCACCCAGGATTTAACGCGCTTGGCAAAGACGAGGTTGACGATTTCCGGCACGTCGATACCGGTATCCAGCATGTCTACTGAGATGGTGATACGGAAATCATTATCCGGTTTTTTGAATTCCTTGATCAGGCTATCCACGTGAGGAATGGCGTTGTGGATGACTTTGCACACTTTGGTCCCGTACTGCGGATACATCTTGCAGAACAGCTTCTCGAGGTGTTCTGCATGGTCCTGGCGCTGGGCAAAAATGATCGTTTTTCCAACCAGTGAGCCGGTTTCATCCTTGATGCCATTATCAACCAGGTTTTCCAGGATGACGCGATCAGTCGCCTCACTGAAAATCTTCCGGCCTATGTCTGAGCCAGCGATGGTGGTAGTCCGGGCTTCTTCTTCACCTAGATCTTCTTCGAGCTGCTGTTGTTGGTCCGGATTCAGATCGCCGTAGTGAATGCCCTCACGAAGAAATTCGGTCGTCAGGTCTTTTACCCTGAACGGCACCAGGTAAGGCGGCTCATTGTTGATCGCTGCATCCAGACCGAATTCGAACGTCGGGTCGGTCGTCTCACAATCGAAGATATCAAAGGTGTTACGGCTGATGAACTTGACCGGTGTTGCGGTTAGGCCAACCTGCAGCGCATCGTAGTAATCGAACAAATCCCGATATTTGTTATAGATACTACGGTGGCTCTCGTCGGCAATGATCAGGTCGAAGAACCCCACATCCAGCTGGGCAAACCGATTCATCATGCCGGGATAGGTGGCGATGTATATGCGCGCGGAGTCATCAATCTTGCTAGTCTCACCGATAACACAGCGGGGCTCACTGGGAAGGTTCTGCTTGAACGCATCATCCGCCTGAATTCGAAGCTCTTTTCGGTCACACAGGAACAGCACCCGCTTGGCCCACCCGGTCCGTGTAAGCAGCTCTGCCAGAGCGATCGCAACTCGGGTTTTACCTGTGCCCGTTGCCTGAATGATCAGCGCCTTGCGCCTTTGATTCTGGAAATGGGCGGCAACGGTTTTGATGGCCTCAATCTGATAAGGGCGGTCAGCGATCTTAAGCTCAGGGTTGAAACGCTCAAGTTCTGCGGCGCGGTAGTGGCGCTGGTAAATCAGATATTCCAGACTTTCCTGGCTATAGAATCCATAGACCGGACGGTAGGTATTGTACTGGTGGTCATCCCAGATGAAGGTTTCATAGCCATTGCTGTAGAAGATGACAGGCCGCTGGAACCCCATGTACTCAAAAGAGTTGGCGTATAAACGGGCTTGCTCCCGCCCAGCCTGGAGGTTCACCGTGCCGGATTTCTTCGCCTCGATCAGCGCAAGCGGCTGGCCATTCTCACCCCAAAGTACATAGTCGACATAGCCCTTGCCCGAGGGATTATCGGGGAATTTCACCTCAACTTCCTGGCCAACCTGGGCCGGATTGCCAATATCCCAGCCTGCTTTAACCAACATCGCGTCGATCAGCTGGGAGCGGGTTTTGGCTTCGTTCCATTGAAGAGAGTCAGCCGCCTGCTGGCTTCGTTGTTTACGCGCTTGCTGCTCAGACTCGGCCGGCTGCTTGAACGACTCGGCTTGCTTGGCGCGCTCGCGGTCCAGCTCGACCATCACCCGCTCGAGCTCTTCCTGCTGCCTCTCCATATCTTTCTTATAACTAGAGACGGACTTTTTCAATTGAGCGATGGCGTTGGCTGGATCCGGAATCTCCTTGAGAGGTGGCAGGTTTTCCTTTGGCTCCCCGCCATAGGTAAGCGCCATGTAACCTGCCAGCTGGTGAGCCGTTGAAAGCGACATCTTTGCACTCTGCAAGTCGCCTTCCGCACCGTGGGCTGGATCATTGCCTTGAATCCGCAGAAAATTGAGCTGGTGGATAAGCGATTTATCGACACAGTCGGCGAAGACCGGGTTTTTGGTCAGTTCATAGAACGTGGCCTGCGGAATTCTGGGCAGAGACTCTTCTTTGTAGATTGTCTTGATCATCTCCTCGCCGAAGCTTCGCAGACGCGTCAAGGCGCTTCCGGGGTCGACATGAAGAACGGCCTCAGCCAAACCGCCGAGGTTTGCCAGGACATCGTACTTGGGCCGAAGAAACTCGAAATTGACCGATTTCATAAAGGATACTCTGCTCATGTCAGTCCTTTTGCGAGGACCATGCCATTTTTATTCGATGTCGTATTTTTCGATCCAATTGCTCAACGTCTGCTGGCTTTTCAAGCCGAGAAGTTTTGCAGCCTTCGTTTTATTCTGTGCCGTGTGAGCCATGGCATTCTGAATATAATGCGCAGCCAATTCGCCCATTATTCGATTCAGATCAACGCCTTGACTAACATCCTGATTCAGAAGATCCGGCTCACGCTCTGGCATAGTGAATAGTGCCTGGTGTAATTCCGCACCTGTTATGTTTTCGCCTGAACTCCAGAGCGTTGCCCTTACGAGAGTGGAGCGAAGCTCCCGAACATTGCCTCGCCAGGGGTGTTGAAGAATAACTTTTTTTGCGTCAGCGGAAAGTTTCTTACCGGAGAACGCCGGATCCTGGTCACCCTGAGCTTTGAGCATCATATCTGCAAGTAACGAAAGGTCACCTTCTCGGGCACGAAGAGGCGGCAGGTGCAGAACTCCCACGGCCACACGGTAGAAAAGATCCTCCCGGAAATGACCATCTGCAACCGCTTCCATGAGATTGCGATGTGTGGCAGTGATGATGCGCACATCTACAGGCAGCTCTTTGTCACTACCTACCGAGACTAATCGGCCTTCCTGCAACACACGAAGCAGCCGAACCTGCGATTGTGGCGACAGCTCACCAAACTCATCGAGGAATAAAGTGCCGCCATCAGCCTGTTGGAATACTCCAGAACGATCTGCGACCGCCCCTGTAAAGGCTCCCTTCTTGTGGCCAAAGAGAGTCGAATCAATCAGCTCTTCAGGAATGGCCCCGCAATTCAATGCAATGAACGGTTTCTCGCGACGCGGGCTGGCATTGTGGATGGCACGGGCGAACAATTCCTTCCCCGTGCCTGTCTCGCCATAAATCAGGACTGGCACGTTCCGCTCAGCAAGGATCTGCGCCTGCTGCTTGAGCAGAATCATGCTCGGGTTTTGAGTAACGATGTTGTCGAATGCCGCATTGATCGGGACTCGAGCATCTGTGAGGGCATTCAGCTTGACATCTGAAATTTCGGAAACAGAAGGGACAAATTCAGCGGCAAGCTCGAAGGGTATCTCTACCCTCTCTACTCCACTCTCTCGTGAGGACTGATAGAAAACAGCTGGATATCTGGTTTTGCCAAGCAGTATCCAGACCGCTTGCATAGCAGGTGTGCCAGGGCTCAACAGAATCGATAGCTCGGTTTCAGTGGTCGACAGTTCTTTCAGGAGGGGCTCTACACACAGATATATTTCACCGAAACTGACCGGTGAGCTGAGCTTGGCTTCAGTGGCTTTGATAGGTATGTCGACTTGTTGCTGCAACCATGAGAGGTATGGCTCGACCTCAGTTTGAGGATAGGAATACAACAGATGAGCCGAATCAAATTCAGCGGTTTTTAGCGTCGACAAGATCGGACCCGATGACTCGCCGGCTATCGCTTTTAGGTCGTTGCCTCCGATCCAACTTACCAGTTTTTTTTGCACTCGACGCCCCGTCCATGGTTACAACAATTACTCTTCAACAGCCTGAGAGTCTAGCTTTCAGTGGGCAGTCTGTCTGTTGCAACTCCTAACTAACCCACCAATTTCTCAGTATTTTATATCTGCCTTTTCGAGCCATTAAAATACATCCAAAGCAAGTTACTGCTCACAGCTATTCCAAATCCATCAACGCTTTGGTCAGATACGTCTGAAGAGCGTTGGACAAGGTGCTAATATCAACATCTTCACGGTTCCTCTGCCGCTTCCATACCTCATTCCGAAGCCATAGTGCGACGGCATCGAAGTTGTCTCGCGCCCTTTGCTGTTTTAGCAGCCAGACCAGGTCTCGCCCTTGCGAAATATTGTTCAAACGAATTAAAACTTCCGCCACTTCGGCGATATCTCTCTGAGTCTCGAAGCTAAGAGATGATTTAGGCATTTTCAGATTCCTCCAAGTCTTCTGAACGCGAGCCAATCAGGCGCTCGAAGGCGCTGCCGTCCATACGGGTCACATTCGGAATAAAACGCGAGTAAACCTTGAACAACATTTCAGTAGAGGAATGGCCCAACACTCGAGCCACCCATTCAGGATTCTCTCCGGATGCCAACAACAACGTGGCTGCGGTATGCCGTGTCTGATAAGGCCGACGCTTTTTCAAGTTCAGAGCGTGAAGTAAGGGGTACCATACGCGCTTGGTGACATTATTGTGATCAAGTGGCTCACCAAGGCGATTACAGAATACGAACTTGCTCAGCTTGCCAGTTGCCGCATGCTGAGCCTTGAGTGCCTCGTAAACCGGACCAAACATCGGGATTTCCCGCTGGGAGCCATCGGTTTTGGTGTACTCGGTCTTACCATTGATCAGCGTCTCGCGAACCAGAATCTCGCGCTTCTCAAAGTCCACGTGCTCCCACTTCAAGCCATCGATCTCGCCAGTGCGCATGCCGGTGGAGTTATGGTGATTTCTGGTGTATGGAAGCAGGTTGAAGGGGTGGCGTATCCTGTTGGTTGATCACCGCGACGATCACAACCAACAGAGGAATGATACGCCATGTCCAAGTCTAACCTGCATGCTCTTTCACAACCAGAGGTAGCCGGCAACGATCCCTTGCACGAGTTAATCCGTCAGGGTGCCCGTGATCTGATTGCACAGGCTGTCGAGACGGAGCTGGAGAGCCTGTTGAAGCAGTGCGCAGACGTCAAGACACCGGATGGCCGCCGTGCTGTGGTGCGCAATGGGCACCTTCCCAAACGCACTGTTCAGACCGGCGTCGGCGACGTAGAAGTCCAGGTTCCCAAAGTCCGGGACCGCAGTGGCTCTGGCATTCGCTTCAACAGCCACCTGCTGCCACCCTACCTGAAGCGTGCCCGGAGTCTGGAGGAACTGATTCCCTGGCTCTACCTGCGGGGCGTCTCCTCCGGTGACTTCCAGGAGGCCCTGAGCGCGCTGGTCGGCGAGCAGGCCAACGGGTTGTCGGCGAACACGGTCTCCCGGCTCAAGGCGAAGTGGCTGGATGAGCACAAGGACTGGCAGCGCCGGGACTTGAGCCAGAAACGCTATGTGTACTGGTGGGCCGACGGCGTGTACAGCAACGTCCGGCTGGACGATCGACTCTGTCTGCTGGTAATCATCGGCGTGACTGAGCATGGCCACAAGGAATTGGTGGCTGTCGAGGATGGCCACCGGGAGTCCGAGGCCAGTTGGCGAGAGCTGCTCACGGACTTGCGGGAACGTGGTCTGGAGCCGTCGCCCAGGCTGGCTGTGGGTGACGGCGCACTGGGCTTCTGGAAGGCTCTGAGCAAAGTGTTTCCGGACACCCGGCACCAGCGGTGCTGGGTGCACAAGACGGCCAATGTGCTGGACAAGCTGCCCAAGTCGGTGCAACCGAAGGTGAAGTCAGCCTTGCATGAGATCTACCTGGCAGAGACTCGTGACAGCGCCCACAAGGCGTTTGACAGCGCTTTGCGGCGGTTCCGGGACAAGTACCCGAAGGCCATGGAAAACCTGGAGAAGGACCGGGATGAGCTGCTGGCCTTCTACGATTTCCCGGCGATTCACTGGATTCACTTACGGACCACCAATCCGATTGAATCCACCTTCGCCACAGTACGGCTGAGAACCAAGCGGAGCCGGTCTTGTGGCAATCGCGACACCACGTTATCGATGGTGTTCAAGTTGCTCCAATCCGCCCAGAAACGCTGGAAGCGGATCAAGGGGTTCAACCAACTGAAGCTGGTCGTGGACAACGTGCAGTTTCAGGATGGAATACCGGTGGAGGATCAATCTGACAGGAGCGCTGCCTGATGGTCATACACCAGATTTGACAATAACTCATGCCGGTGTAGAAGCGAACCAGGTAGTAATTCTGATAGTCCTTCCGCACATATTTGGTAATCCGCTCTACCTCATGCAGAGAAAAAGGTTCGATGTTTACCTTCTTCAGCTTCAGCGGTTTGATGTTGCGATACGGGTTCGCAAAGTCGAAGCGCTCGGCGCCTTCGGTCAGAATCATCCGCAGAATCGCCATGTGGCTATTGATGGTCTTGGGAGCCATCTGGATATTGCCCGCCCTACCCTTGCGGCTCGCCAGCTTGTTGCGGGCTGCCAGGATGTTCGCTTTGGTGATTT
This sequence comes from Marinobacter flavimaris, assembly GCF_045057155.1. Lineage (NCBI taxonomy): Bacteria > Pseudomonadati > Pseudomonadota > Gammaproteobacteria > Pseudomonadales > Marinobacteraceae > Marinobacter > Marinobacter flavimaris. The sequence goes on along the minus strand of NZ_CP171359.1, from coordinate 678,156 downwards.
CTGTCAGACGTTTGTTATTAAATGCCGGCTTGAGAGAGCTCTCAAGAATAGACTCAACATTGCGTAGATGAGAGGCGCGCCATTGAATCTTGTTCTCCTCAAGCCACAGGTCGGCGAAATCCGGGAACAGCGGCGACTGATCGGTTTCCTGCTCCGGATCAGCCATTGCATTGGAAGCCCGACCCGTGCCGGATAGCGCGCCTGCCTTGGCCAGCTTTTTCAAGTTCCTGCTGCCCGGAAAGAATTCAGCGTAATCGAATTCACCTAAAAGGATTTTGGCCTCAACCTTCTGAAGAAGAGCTTCGCATTTTTTACGATTGGCCGGCGTATCTGGCAGCGCGGTCTGTTCCCTGCACCGTAGCCCCTCAAACATAAAATCTAGATAAAGCTTGCCGGTCTCCTTTCGCTCTCTCACCTTACCCATGACATACCGCTCCGCTTGCCATAGGAATTGACAGGTGTTCGTGCTCACGAGCACCGACCAGCATCTCTTTTTCGACTTCTTCCCAGAGGAAAAGAATTTTCCGCCGGCCGAAAGGCTTAATGTAATGCTTGCCCTCCAACAGCACAGTGTCTTTAAGACATTGACGAATTGTCCGGCAGTCGTATTTGATGCGGCCAGCAAGCTCTTCAGTGGTCAGGTAGGTGTAGGAATTTTCCATCGAAATCTTCCTTCTGTTGCGCTACGCTAAATCAACAAAAGACATTCTCCATATCAGAATGCCATCCTAAATGACATTTTAAGCAACAAAAGTACATTTGCAAGCATTTTTTGCCATTCTGGATGACATTTTTTAATTAAGGATGGTCAGAAATGGTTCGATGCCATCTCGCTCGGCTGATGGGCGAGCGAAAAATGAAGATCGTGGACGTAGCCAGAGAGACGGGGCTTAACAGGAATACTGTAACCCTGCTCTACAAAGAAACAGCGCAAAGGATAGACCTGGAAGCTATTGAGAAACTCTGCCGATTATTTGAATGTGAGGTGGGAGACCTGCTCGAGTTGCAAGAAGATCATTGAGCAAATGAGATGGTTAAAGGGCCACTCTCATCGATTCAATGATGTGTTGCCGCAGCTGCTCTCCATCGCTTGACCCGTCGCGGACCAACTACTTCGTTTGCTGTGACCACAAAGCAGACCCTGTCAGATAGGGGCCTGCCCAATCCGCTATTCGAGAACAAAGGCACGCTGAGGTCGCAAAGCGAACATTCAGGTTGGCAATAAAGCTTATGTAACGGGCCGGTTTGGAGAACCAAAGGAGAACCGGCCCCGTTGATTAGAAGCTTCTACGTCCATCTACGCAGACCCTCCGCAACCCCCGGACTTTTCTGACGATGAGCGGTACTGAAACCGGGCCAGGGTAACGACTTCGCACAAACTTGATGCATCCGGCCTAATTTTGGGGCACTTAAAGAATCAATTGCGGTTGGCGAGTAATAGGGAAATCACCCATAAACCACAAAAATGCCCTATAAACAGAAAGTTAAATAATCTCCTTGATTGTTGGCACAAAATTTCCTTAACTAGTTAGCAAGTTACAGAAGCTGGCGAAAACCGTAAGTCTTCAAAAAAATAGCAGCGCTGGAATGGGCGCTAGGGGTATCGAAGCCTGAACATTCGCAATTCGCGAATGCTCAGGCTTTTTTTATGGAATAGAAAGATGTCTGAAACTGTAAAGGTTGGATTACTTGTCTCGTCCAATGGCACATATCAGGACATGGGGCGCAGCACATTAGCTGGTCTTCGAAATGCAATCACGGAAATCAACGAAGATCCCGCTTTCGAGTTCACCATCGTGCCAGAAGAACAGGATCCGCGTGGTGAACTAAATGCGTACGCGGGTTGCTTAGATCGCCTGATCGAAAGCGGTGCTAAACACATTTTCGGAACAACAACATCTGCAAGTCGCAAAGAGATTATTCCAGACTTGGAACGTGCCAATAGGATGCTCTGGTACTCCTGTCCATATGAAGGCTACGAATGCAGCGAAAATGTTCTCTACCTCGGCGGCTGCCCCAACCAGAATCTTCTACCGCTTATGCAACATGCGATTGCCAACTTTGGCGCTAGAGCATGTCTGGTGGGCTCGAATTACGTTTGGGGTTGGGAAAGTAACCGGATCGCCCGCGAGATAGTAGAGACAGCTGCAGGCGAAGTTATTACAGAAAAATACTACCGCTTCGGTGATACGGGGTTCGATACCCTCATTGAAACCATTATTAGAGACCGTCCTGGCTTTGTTTTAAACAACTTGGTCGGTCAGTCCTCATACCACTTCCTCCGCCAGTTAAGCGCAGCTTGCTTAAAGAAAGGCATTCGCATCCCTGTCCTGAGTTGCAATTTTACAGAATCTGAATTGCCACGCATCCAAGGTGCAGACTCCATTCGACTACTGTCTTGCGGTGCTTTTTTTGAAAGCGTCGCTCCCTCTTTCGTTGCGAAACAAAGCGCATTACATGGGAGACAGCCCTTCTCGCACTATTACACCGCTGCCTATATCTCAATGCATCTATTTGCAACGGCACGGCAGAGAGTCGGCCATGACGATCCTGAAGCCATTGCTGACGCTCTGTATCGAATGGAATACCAATCTTTGTTGGGCGATATAAAGATTGCGGAGCACAACAACCACCTTAGCCTGCCCAGCTTTATCGCTGAAGCTAAAGGAAATCGTTTCGAACTCGTTCTTGTTGAAAGCGGCTCGATAGCCGCAGATCCATACCTGGTGCAAAGCAACTTCGACGTGTTCAGGACCCTTGCAGCGCGGAGTAACCAAGGCAACTTTCTGAGGTTAGTCAAATGACACAAGAAAAGCCGTCTTTTCGTATTCGCCGAAAGCTTTTGCTAGTTGATTGTGACGACCGGACGGAGCAAATGCTTACCAAGAGCATCCGGCGTCTTGGAATGGAAGCCATCTCATCAGATTCAGCTGTTCAGACTCTCGAAGAGAACATCCTCGCGGTGATTGTTGAGATTGATGAATTACAGAGCCGAGAAATCCTGAATCAAGCCAGTAAACAGGGGTTACCCGTAATCGCACTTTCGCGCCACGAAACACTGTCACAAATTCAGAGCGCAATTCGGGTGGGCGCAACCGCCATGCTAAATCGGCCGCTAACTCAGAGCTCCGTGTACACCACGCTGATGATGGCCAGTAATTTAAGAGAACAGATAAACGCTTTGAAGGCTGAAAACTCGCGCCAATCCCTCCAAATACAGGCTCGCCCTCAAATCGCCAAAGCGGTCGCAAGGTTAATGACAGACCTGAAAATTGATGAGCATGATGCCTTCGACCGTATTCGCACTTTATCAATGGAACTCAATATCAGTATCGAAACGATCTGCACTGATATCGAGCAGATAGAACCTACCATTGGGATCAGGAACTAATTATGTCTGCTCTCCAATTAATCAAAAAACTCTGTCGGCATAAATCGGTTGCCTTCTCGCTTTTTGTCATTGTCTCCGTCGTCTTTGCATCACTCTTTGCTTCCTGGATTGCACCTTACGATCCGAACAAACAGTTTTTCGAGGGGCTAACAATGGAGGGGGCTCCCCTTCCCCCAAATAGTACCTTTTTATTGGGCACAGACCTTCTGGGGCGAGACCTCTTATCCCGGTTGATTTATGGAGCACAGACCTCGCTTATCATCGGCATTGTCGCCAATGGCATCGCAATTTTGATTGGCACCTTAGTCGGGGTTACCGCCGGTTTTCTCAGGGGGTGGGCTGGGAACGTTTTAATGCGTATGACCGACCTTATGATGGCATTTCCCGCCCTTCTTCTGGCAATTGCTCTTGCAGCCATACTTGAACCTAGCCTTTGGATAGTAGCTCTGGTGATCGCGATGGTTAACTGGGTCCAGGTGGCCAGGGTTATTTACTCAGAAACCATTGCTATTTCTTCCCGAGAATTTATAGCAGTGGAAAGAACGTTGGGCGCCAGCACTCGTCGCATCCTCTTCTCACACCTACTTCCTCACTTACTCCCAACAATCATGGTTTGGGCCACTTTAGGAATATCCACCACGGTATTGCTAGAAGCCACGCTCTCGTTTCTTGGTGTTGGCGTTCAGCCGCCTACTCCAAGCTGGGGCAATATCATCTTCGAGAGTCAGACCTATTTCACCTCTGCCGTTTGGCTGGTGCTCTTCCCAGGAACACTGATTGTCCTGCTTTCGCTAAGTTTCAACCTCGTCGGTGATGCCTTGCGTGATGAGCTGGATCCATCTCTGAAAGGGAGAGACTAATGACTATCTATATTCTCCGACGTCTGGCCTACGCCATTCTGATATTACTTGGCGTATCGTTCATTACTTATCTTCTTCTTTACCTGATCCCGGCGGATCCGGCGCGACAGTTAGCCGGACGAAGTGCCACACCAGAAACGATAGCCAATATCCGAGCGCAATTAGGTTTGGATTTACCCTTCTATCAACAGTATTTCCAATACCTGATGAATCTGCTTCAGGGGGACCTTGGCAGGTCTTACACTCAACGGACAGAAGTCTCGGCATTGATCGGGTCACGACTGTCTGCCAGTTCGCAACTCTTGGTCTGGGGTATTGGGTTTGAACTGCTGATTGGTATCAGCCTGGGTGTTTTGGCTGCATTGAAACGGAATACGGCTCTGGATAGAGGCTTAATGGCGTTCTCGTTCGTGGGAGTATCGTCACCACATTTCATCGCATCGATGCTGTTCCTTTACCTGTTTGCAGTCCACCTGGAGTGGTTCCCACTCGGCGGTTATGGCACAACGCACCACATTCTTTTGCCCGCAATCACACTCGGCATCCTTGGCAGTGGCTGGTACTCACGGATGGTGCGCTCGTCGATGATTGAGGTCTTACAACAAGACTTCATCAGAACGGCCCACTCCAAGGGTCTGACGAGGGTGCGCGTCATTTTCCGCCATGTCCTTCCCAACGCAATTATTCCAGTGATTCCGATGGTCGGTATCGACATTGGCATCTTCATCGGTGGCTTGGTGGTCGTCGAGTCTGTATTCGGCTGGCCCGGACTTGGTCAGCTCGCTTGGCAAGCCATTCAACGTGTCGATATTCCCGTCATTGTTGGAGTCACCATGGTGTCTGCAGTCGTCATCGTCCTTGCAAACCTTATTGCCGATCTGCTGGTTCCCTTAGTCGATCCTCGGATCAACCTTGAGAAGTCGTAAGAGCACTAACCATAAAGAAGCAAAATGATAATCAACGGAGCACGTACTATGACCTTGAAAACTCGTAAAAGCCTCTTCACGAGTGCTATCGCGTCACTCATGTTTGCCGCCTATGTTCAGGCAGCTGAACCCAAGAACGGCGGCGATATCATTGTGACCTATCAAAATGACGTCGCCACACTTGACCCGGCAATTGGTTACGATTGGCAAAACTGGTCCATGATAAAAAGCTTGTTTGACGGCCTGATGGACTACGATCCCGGAACCACCGAACTCAGGTTAGATCTCGCCGAGAGCTACAAGCTGTCCGAAGATGGGAAGACCTATACCTTCAAATTACGCCCAGGGGTTAAATTCCATAATGGCCGCGAAATGAAGGCGGCCGATGTTAAGTATTCTTTGGAACGAACCTCCAACCCAAATACAAAAAGTCCTGGCGCCGGTTTCTTTTCTCCAATCGTCGGCTATGACGCGGTTTCCCAGGGGGAGACCACTGAATTGGAAGGTGTCAAAGTCGTTGACGACTACACCGTATCGATTGAACTGACTGCTCCAAATGCGACCTTCCTGCACGTAATGGGACTGAATTTTGCGTCTATCGTGCCCAAGGAAGAGGTCGAAAAATACGGCGAAGACTTTGGTAAGAATCCGGTAGGCACGGGAGCTTACGAGCTCACAGACTGGACTCTTGGACAAAAGCTCGTATTCGAGAAGAATCCAGAGTATTTCCGCTCGGGCGTTCCTTACATCGACACCATCACCTTCGAAGTCGGCCAAGAACCGTTGGTGGCGTTGCAGCGCCTGGAGCGGGACGAAGTGGACATCGCGGGCGACGGGATTCCCCCAGCGAAATACCTTCAGTTTAAAAATGATCCGCGGTTCCAGGATCTCATGGTCACAGGCGACCAGCTACATACAGGATACCTGACGCTAAATGTCACGATGCCTCCGCTGGACAACCTAAAAGTGCGTAAAGCAATCAATATGGCGATCAACAAAGACCGCATCGTGCGCATCATCAACGGCCGGGCAACACCTGCCAATCAGCCCCTACCGCCAGCGATGCCTGGCTACGACTCGGATTACGAAGGGTATAAATTTGACCCAGAAGGCGCGAAGGCCTTGCTGGCAGAGGCAGGCTTCGCGGACGGTTTCGAAACAGAATTGTTCGTTATGAACACCGATCCTCAGCCACGAATTGCCCAGGCGATGCAGCAGGATCTGGCGAATATCGGCATTACTGCGAACATCAAATCGCTGGCACAAGCCAATGTGATCGCAGCTGGTGGCGTTCAGGATCAGGCTCCAATGGTTTGGTCCGGTGGCATGGCATGGATTGCTGACTTCCCGGATCCTTCAAACTTCTGGGGACCGATCCTTGGCTGTGACGGCGCAGTTCCTGGAGGCTGGAATTGGGCTTGGTATTGCAACGAAGAACTCGATGCTAAAGGTGCAAAAGCAGATGCCATGGCCGCTGCCGATCAACAAGAGGCAAGATCTGAGCTATGGGGTGAAGTATTTACTCAAGCAATGGCGGATGCTCCCTGGGTCCCTATTTTTAACGAGCAGCGGGTCACCGTGCACTCCAAGCGAATGGGCGGTGAAGATGCACTCTACGTCGACCCTGTTCACGTCCCTGTCAACTACGACTATATCTGGGTGAAGTGATGTGTGAGAACAGCCTCGTAAAAACCATTCATGGTCATCACCACCACCATGGATGGGATAACAGCATTGCGCCAGTTGCACGAGTAGCGCCTGGAACCACGCTGGAACTTGAGTGCAAAGACTCCGGCAATGGGTACTTCACTTCTGATTCGACTGTGGAATCGGTTCGTGACATGCCCTTCGACAAAATCAATCCTGTCACCGGGCCTGTCTATGTCGAAGGCGCGGAACCTGGTGACATCCTGAAAATTACGATCGACAGCTTTCGGCCCTCGGGATTTGGCTGGACAGCCAATATTCCCGGGTTCGGCTTGCTGACTGACCAGTTCAAAGACCCAGCACTGGCTCTCTGGAATTACGATACATCAAGCATGGCGCCGGCAATGTTCGGCAAATACGCCAGGGTCCCGCTGAAACCATTTGCCGGAACGATTGGCTTGGCGTTGGCAGAACCTGGCTTACATTCCGTCGTCCCACCCCGTCGGGTCGGAGGTAACCTGGATATCCGCGATCTGAACGCCGGTTCTACGCTGTACCTGCCAGTGGAGGTTGCGGGTGCTCTACTGTCTATCGGAGATACTCACGCGGCCCAAGGGGACGGAGAGATCTGTGGCACTGCAATTGAGAGTGCCATGGACATTACCGTCACTTTGGATCTGATCAAAGATACGCCGCTTGCGATGCCACGATTTACTACGGCAGGCCCAGTAACTCGGCACCTCGACCAAGCGGGCTACGAAGTCTTCACGGGCGTGGGCCCAGACCTTATGCAAGCAGCGCGCGATGCGGTAAGCGGAGCCGTTGAGTGGGTCGCTCGCGAGCACGGCATGCCAGTCGAGCAAGCCTACATGCTGTGTTCCGTGTGTGGAGACCTACGCATAAGTGAAATTGTCGACATGCCTAACTGTGTAGTGTCTTTCTATGTTCCCAAAGTCGTTTTTAACTAGGAGATGACGTGAGTATGACTGTCCCTGATTCGGCACAAGCCGGGAAAACGCTTTTATCGGTTGAAAACCTGAGCATTGAGTTTGGTCAGGGTCAGTCATGTAAGCGAGTCGTTGACGACCTCAGTTTCAATCTGAACAGGTCAGAAACACTTTGTATTGCAGGAGAGTCTGGTAGCGGTAAATCGTTATCAGCACTCGCGATCATGGGGCTTTTGCCCAAAATGGCCCGCACTCCGAGTGGTGCAATTCTTTTTCATAATGAAGAGTTACTCAGCAAGTCTGAGCCGGAAATGCAAAACATCCGGGCCAAACAAATTGGGATGATTTTTCAAGAGCCAATGACATCTTTGAATCCAATCATGCGCATTGGAGATCAGATGATGGAGACCCTCAAGCGGCATCGAATCGCATCCGGTGATGCAGCATGGCAGCACATCCGGTCTATGCTCGACGCCGTTCGGATACCAAAAGTCTCCGAGCGTCTGCGCCAATACCCGCATGAACTTTCCGGCGGGTTACGTCAAAGAGTTATGATAGCGATGGCGATGCTCTGCAGCCCACAGATTCTAATCGCCGATGAACCGACCACAGCCCTCGATGTCACCATCCAGGCCCAGATACTGGAATTGATTCGAGAGCTGCAGAAAGAGTATCAAACAGGCGTACTGATGATTACCCATGACATGGGCGTTGTTGCTGAAATGGCGGACAACGTCGTCGTGATGAATCGCGGTGTTATGGAAGAAACAGCTCCAATCCGAACCCTCTTTTCCAATCCAGCTGCAGCCTATACCAGGCAGCTTCTAGCCGCCGTACCTAGACTGGGGACAGCGCCGCCACTATCGGAGAGGCCGGAACGCCCACCGGTACTTGAAGTGGAAAACCTGAGTGTCCGCTATCCAATGCGGAAGAATTCCTTGTTCGAGCCCCCCAGGGAAGTACACGCTGTCGATCACGTTAACTTTGTACTTCACGAGGGTGAAACCCTTGGTCTGGTTGGGGAAAGCGGTTGCGGAAAATCTACAACCGGGCGAGCGCTCATGAGCATGCTCAACTTTGAAGGCTCGATTAAGGTTCTAGGAAAAGATATCAGGGGCCTAAAAGGAAGCGCCCTGAAGGCGATTCGACAAGACATTCAGATGGTCTTTCAAGACCCCTTCGCCGCTCTCAATCCAAGAAAGACCATTGCCGAGCTTGTGGGAGAACCTTTTCTCATTCACGGTCGTGGCAATTCTGAAGAACGTAAGGAACGCGTAGCCCAATTGCTATCGCAGGTTGGATTACCGGAAGCAGATGTTATGACACGCTACCCACACCAGTTTTCAGGTGGCCAGCGCCAACGAATTTGCATAGCCAGGGCTTTGGCACTGAACCCGAAAATCATCGTTGCGGACGAGCCGGTCTCGGCATTGGATGTGTCTGTGCAGGCACAGGTCCTTGACCTCATGGAAGATCTGCAGAGCCAGTACAATCTGAGCTACTTGTTCATTTCTCACGATATGGCCGTGATTGAGCGCTTATGCCATCGAGTCGCAGTTATGTTTGGTGGAAGAATCGTTGAAATTGGTTCGAGGGATCAAGTCCTGCACAATCCACAGCACCCTTACACACAGCGCTTACTTTCTGCAGTCCCGATTCCTGCCCTGGACAGCAAGAGAGACTTTCGGGCTCTACTGGAAGACAGTAAAGCCCCAGATCCGATTAAACCCAAAGGTTACCAATCTAAACCAAGCCAGTATGGCGAAATTAACCAAGGCCACTGGGTGGCTCTAGAGGCTTAGGATTCCGAAGCGTCACTTTCGCGGATATCGGCAAGAGCGAGGAAATTGCCAATGTCCGCGATGCCTGAATCTACTGCTACAAGTTCTGAATCGTCTTTGAGTTGGACCCCGGATAGCCTCCGCTCGTTCGCACCCCGAAGCAGACCAGCCAACTTATGGCTGGCTAAAGCATGACTAAGACCTTCTGGACGAATATTTGAAATGCAGTTTCGAGAGTCATCCCGCAAACCAGGCTTAGGTTCGAAGGTAAAGTAGACGCCAAGGCTATCAGGAGAACTCAACCCCGGCCTTTCTCCGATCATTAAGACGACCATACGGGCCGCCAACTGGCTTCCTATCTCGTCTCCAATTGCGACCCTCCCTTGGCGAATGATGACAACCGGCGATAGACTCCAGCTCTCCTTTTCAGCCAACGTTATTAAGTTAGCAAGCATCGGCAAGCTGTGGTCACGCACTGCTCTAGCAGATAGTCCATCAGCAATAACAATTGAAAGATCAAACTCAGGAGCCCCCTCTTCCTGGTGCCAATCGCTTAAAGACTTTTTAGTTGCCTCATCCAACTTCCTCCCGAGATCAGGACGCTGAAGGTATTCCTCACGACCGACAGCAGCACTGTTGCCGACAAAGCATCTCAGGCCCTTGTCACGTATCTGATCGGCCAAGCGATCGGCGTCTAGGCCAGAGTGCACGGCATCCCGGGCTCCGGCATGGGCCAACTGGAATTCCAGATGAGCTGATGTTGGCAGACTTGTTCCCGCCCGGCCTAACGCCACACGCGCTGCCGTCAACCGTTTCAAATTATCCCACGGATCAGCTGTCACAACTCCAGATAGAAAACGATTATCTCTATTCATTGGCCCGCCTCCGACGTCGCGGCCAAAACTGCTCTTGAAAAGGGAGCCGGGAGACTCTGACTAGTAGTCAAAGCTCCACCGTCCATTTTCATAATTCCCATGTCATTTAGCCAGCGCTCAAACTCAGGCGCCGGACGCAATCCAAGTACTTTCCTGACATAGAGTGCATCGTGAAAGGAGGTGCTTTGGTAATTCAACATGATATCGTCGGCGCCGGGGATACCCATTATAAAATTGACCCCAGAGGTCCCAAGGAGTGTTAACAAGTTGTCCATATCGTCTTGGTCCGCTTCGGCATGGTTGGTGTAGCAGATGTCGCAACCCATTGGCACACCTAACAGTTTCCCGCAGAAATGATCCTCCAGGCCGGCCCGAATAATTTGCTTACCGTTATAGAGATACTCAGGCCCTATAAATCCAACAACGGTATTAACCAAGAATGGATCATAGTGCCTGGCTACCGCGTATGCTCTTGCTTCACAGGTTTGCTGATCTAAACCATGGTGAGCTCCAGCCGAAAGAGCACTTCCCTGCCCGGTCTCGAAGTACATAACATTGTTGCCGACCGTTCCGCGCTTGAGGCCCATCGCGGCCTCACGCCCTTCCTCCAACAATGACAGCGAAACACCGAAACTACGATTGGCCGCTTCGGTCCCGGCGATAGACTGGAAGACAAGGTCTACAGGTTTGCCCCGGTTAATCAATTCAATAGTGGAAGTGATATGCGTCAGGACACACGTCTGAGTAGGAATACTGTAATTACCAACCACAGAATCCAACATTTCTAACAGTTCGCCGATGGCCGATAGGCTATCCGTCGCTGGATTAATTCCTATCATTGCATCCCCGTTACCGTACATTAGTCCATCCAGAACGCTTGCGGCGATGGCTGATACGCTATCCGTTGGACTATTCGGTTGCAGCCTTGTCGACATTCTGCCCTTCAGTCCCATGGTATTTCGGAACGCCGTTTTGACTCGGATCTTCTGCGTCACAAGCACCAGATCCTGAAGACGCATAATTTTCGACACTGCCGCGGCCATTTCGGGCGTGAGTCCCGCCGATATCGTCTTTAGGTTTTCCTCAGTGCACTCGTCACTCAACAGCCAGTTTCTGAAGTCACCTACTGTCAGATGGCTGACCAAGGCGAAAGCCGAGGCATCGTGGTTGTCGAGAATTAACCTTGAGACCTCATCGGACTCATAGGGTATTACCGCTTCATTCAGGAACGCCTTTAAGGGCAGATCGGCAAGAGCCATCTGCGCCGCAACCCGCTCCGTATCAGAGCATGCAGCAACACCCGCCAGTACATCTCCAGATCGGAGCGGAGTTGCCGCTGCAAGAAGGCATTTCAGGTCTTGAAAATGCCAACGCTCACCACCAGCCAACTGTGCATACCCACCCATTCTTCCTCCGAGGGATTTGCTCCCTGCTCTATTCCATGGCCTCCAGGGATTCAGGCAGAACCTGACCACCGTCAACAACAATTGTCTGCCCTGTCACATAGCCCGCTTCGCGTGAAGCGAGAAACATAGCGGCATTAGCAATATCCTCGGTACTACCCAGCTTTTTGAGTGGGATTGAGGCTGCCATCTGATCCAGATATTCCTGCCCCATATCTTCGAGGCCTTCAGTAATGATGTTTCCCGGCATTACTGCATTTATCGTGATCTGATATTTACCCAGTTCGATGGCCGCTGTGCGAATGAATCCTAGTTGGGCGGACTTGCTGGCGCCGTAATGGGACCAACCGGGAAATCCTGTGATAGGCCCAGTGATGGAGGATGTAACCACAATCCGCCCTGCCTGACTCTTCTTTAATTCAGGCAGACACGTCTGCACGCTGACGAACGTGCCTTTCAGATTGGTGTTCATGACCTCGTCCCATTGGTCGTCCGACATGGACTCAAGACCAGCAGACGGGAAAATGCCCGCATTCGCACACAACACATCTAGTCCACCGTACAACTCAACACAACGGGCAACTGCGGCCTTCATGTCTGTACGACTGCTAACATCCGCACAATAATGGTTCGCTGCCCCCCCGGCCGACACGATCTCTTCAACCGCGGCTGCAGCTGACGCCTCACTTCTAGCAACCACGAGAACCTTTGCACCTGCTGATGCAAAGCCCGAGGCTATACCTTTTCCAATACCCTTACTTGCTCCGGTCACCATGACCGAGAGTCCTTTAAGCGATGTAATCATTTTTCGTCCCTCTTATTTCAATTGCCTGTTCATGAGAAGGCATACCGTATGTTTGTTTGTGCTCAAGTCTTTCTTTTTACTAGCGATTGAGGATCAGAAAGGTAGGCTCGGGCGAGTTCGGCTGTGCCATTCGCGAATTCCACGCCCTGTTCTACTGCCATGTCTGCGGTAGGATGCGACCCGATCCATGCCAGAAGCGTCATCCGCCGCAGCATGATAAATGTCGGTATTTCAGATCTCTCCGCCTGGGAGAGATCAGTGATCTCTGAGTACCCAGAGAGCCATGAAGCGACTAATTCGGGTACATCGGGCCGTGTCTCAATAAAGCTGATGGCTGACGCTAGGTCGTACAAAAACCAACCTGAACCACAGTCATCGAAGTCAATGACTCGGATATCCGTACCGTTTTCCAATAGATTCGCCAAACGCAGATCAGAATGAATCAAACCGTAGCGATCGGAGCCTTTCCCGAATTCCTCAAGCCTCGTCCTGATCGTTTCAGAGGTTTCCTCCAACAACTCCAGAGACTGCTCATCCAAGCCGGGAGCCTCACGCCAATCACCCCAGTTAGGTCTATTGCCCAGACATCCATCGAAGTCCCAGACCAGACGTTCAAAGTAGGCTGGTCGTTGCCAACTCTTAGCGTGTTTATGTAGCCGCGCTGTCAGTCTGCCCAGGTTTCGAAATGCTTCCTCAAGCCGGTCCTCGTCTGGCTCCGTACCCTCAATAAACCCGAACAGGTCTACAAAACGAGTTTCCATCAGATGGTCATCCCCTTCGATCTCTACCACGTACTCGCCACTGGAAGTTGGTATTGCTTGGGGGGTTAGAATTCCGGCCTCCCTTTGGAGCGCAGCCATCCAGTCCAGCTCTGTCCTGACTGCATTTCGAGTGTGATAGCCGGGACGGTGTACGCGCATAACCACTGCCCTGTCGGAGCTGCCCGAATCTACTCGGTACGTGGCGTTCTCTGAGAGGCTAAGCAACTTCAGCCCTGCGCCCTCAGATAGCCCCCATTCTCCAAGAGCTTGCCTGGCAACTTGCTCTAGCAATATCAGCTGGGTTTCTCTGTTGAGCTGATCGAAATGTATTGCCGAATCCATAAATTCACCTTCTTCGAAGCAGAGATCCTGATTACTTTTTGGCTTTTCGGCGACCCAACCAATAGCCACCAAAAAGAACCAAGCCGGCCATCAATGTGGTCAGTGAACCCAGTGCGGGGACCTGCGGCGAGTATCCAGCCACCATTTTTGCGTAAAGCCACACCGGCACGGTTTGCTCTGCACCCGTTGTGAAAGTCGACAGTGGAAAATTGCCCCACGAGAGAAGGAAGGCAAACAACGCTCCTGAAAAAATGCCTGGCCAAAGGATTGGCAATGTCACCTCCGTGAATACCTGCCAGCGGGACGCTCCAAGATCGTATGCAGCTTCTTCCACAGAGGGATCGAAACCGTATACCTGAATGCTAATGACCAACGTGACAATCGGAATGATCCAGACCAAATGAGCAAATACCGCCAGCTGCCAACCAGGGCTGATATCCAGTGCCGAAGACCACAACAGAATGGCCAAGCCGAGCACCGCTTGAGGAAAGAAGATCGGTAGCAAAATCAGTTTTTGATAAAGGCTGCGACCTTTCCATTCATATCGCGCAAATGCCAATGCCCCCGCTATTGCCAGAACAACAGAAACGATCGTGACGACGCCTGCAATCAAGAGTGAGGTCCCCAGGTAGTCTCGAATCTCGATCGAACTGAACACCGACGCGTACCAGTCAAGGGACCAGGCCTTTACGGGGAACATGAAAAAGCGCAATTTGGAAAACGATGCAATAAAAACTGCAACCATCGGAAGATAGATGAATAGCAAAATGACAATCGTCCAGATCCGAATCGCTTTTTCGCTTTTACGATTTCTGAATGCAGTCTCAGTAGCTGACATAACTTAGCTCCTATTTTCGCGACAACAGGTTGTCCAGATTCAGCCGGGACAAGAGGCCAATCACGAGGACCGCAGTGAGTAGGATCAATAGTGTTGAGAGAGCCGAACCCAGAGGCCAGTTCTGTGCGTAGGTAAACGCGGTCTCAATATCATGAGAGATCATGATGATCGACTGGCCTCCGAGTATCTTCGCTTCCGATATGGAGCCAAGCACAAGGACAAACGACAACAAACATCCAATCATGATGCCTGGCATTGCCAGCGGCAGCTCTACCTCTTTAAAAACCTGCCAACGCGTCGCTCCCATATCGAAAGCCGCTTCACGGCATGAATCGGGCACCATTGATATGCCTAATGACATTGGGAATAACATGAAGGGCAAATAAACATACACCATCCCTAGTACCGTCACGGGGGCGTTGTAGAGCATGTCAGGGAGCTCCCACCCAAAGAGCGTTCTGGTTGTGCCGTCCAGAATGCCATGGTTCAGAAGCGTTAATACCCAGCCAAAAAGACGAACGTTTTCTGAAACAAATAGGGGCAGAACCAGCAGTAGCGTGAGGATCATCGAGCGCCTGAAGATTCGCGATAGACCGTAGGCGACAGGCCAACAGATCACGATCAATATCAGTGTCGATAGCAGAGCGAGCCAGACAGACCAGGCGTATGAAATGTAATAACCTTCCTGGAAAATAGTGACAAAGTTCTCTAGGGTCGGTAACTGGTTAAAGGCAAAGGAACGTTCGGGCATAAAGCTGTAAATGACCACCAGCCCAAGCGGACCTATGAATCCCGCCACAAAAATAAATAACGCCGGAAGGCTTAGAAGTGCGCCAGGCTGTTTAAACCAAAGTAAAGTTTTTCGAGCCCTGAGCTTCAAAGCAGGATCCTTGGTTTCCGGCAAACGTTCTGCAGAAGAGTCGGTTACAGGGTATGATTTAGATGGCATGTTCATGTTCAGGATCCTCCTATCTCGCAAGCAGAAAAGCCTGATCGGAATTCCATCCTAAGCGGACGCTTTCTCCAACATTCCATTCATCGCCAATCATCGTCTCAACAAGCAGTGAGCGTTTCTTCACTTTCACTTCATACTGAACTCTCGAACCCAGCACGTACTGGTTTTGCACAGTGCCAGCTATCTCAGTGTCAGCCGCTTCGCCCTCGGCTAAAATTTGAATGCGCTCAGGTCGCACGATGAGAATGCCAGATTCAAGATCAGCGCCTGGAGGTCCGACGTAACTGTCTTGAGTATCTGTATCCAGAAAGCGAGCGTCCTCCTGCCGGGTAACATTGAATTGATTTACTTCACCCATAAACTGGGCGACAAAGCTATTCGCGGGCTTATTGTAGATTTCATCGGGAGTTCCAATCTGTACGATGCGGCCATCACGCATTATTGAAATGCGATCGCTCATGACCATTGCTTCTTCTAGTGAATGGGTGATGTACACAAAAGTCTTTCCGGTTCGCCGCTGAATATCTTTGAGTTCTTTTTCCAGCGTTTTCCGCAATCGATAGTCCAGGGCAGAAAGCGGCTCGTCGAAGAAGAGGATCTCAGGATCGAAAGCTAGTGCTCTTGCCAGAGCAACCCGCTGCTTCTCACCGCCAGAACACTCACTTACCTTTTTTGCGTAATAGGCTTCTGAGAGGTGGAGCTGTTCAAGCAATTCGATTGCTCGGGTTTTCCGGTTGTTCTTCGTTTCTCCGCGGAGCTTCAGGGGAAACTCTATGTTCTCCCCAACAGTTTTATGTGGAAACAACGCCAAGGATTGAAAAACCATGCAGGTTGGGCGGCGATTGGCAGGCACATCGTTAACCCGCTCTCCCGACATCAAAATATCGCCGCGAGATGGCTTATCCATACCAACCAACATCCGGATCATGGTCGTCTTACCACTGCCGGATGGGCCTACGATCGTGAAAAACTCACCTTTTTTTACTTCGAGGTTAATGCGCTCGACCGCTACAAAGTCGCCGAAGTATTTCTCTACATTCCGCAATTCAAGAATGCTTTCAGTCATACCTGCCTCCAATGGATATAGGTATGCTCGGTCCGGCAGCACGCCGGACCGAGCATATCGGGATTACGCCTCGCGACGGGCACGCGTATAGATTTCGAGCATTCGGTCGTAGTCAGGATTCACGTCGTAATCCGCACAGTGCTCTAACTCCCACTCAAGGCTGTCATACTGAATGGCATCCAGCTCCTGCTTAGTGAACGCATCACGTACTTCTTTCATTCCCAACTGAGTTACGGGGTTGTGAGAGCCCTCGGCGAACGCCACTTGTCTAGAAACATCGGGGCGTTGCACATACTCAAGGAAATCTTCGGCCCTCGGCGACAGCTCAGGATTATTAACAACGGAGGTGACTTCGATCCAAACAATGCCACCCTTCCCGTCGATCGGTCCGGATTTCGGCGTAATACCCCTGACGTTTGAAAAGCCATCCATTCGTGCGATTGAGCAGGAGTAAGTGCCGCCCGTGAAGTAGGCATCAATACCACCAGTAATCAGCGCCTGGTTCATCATCAGATGGTCGTCTGAGAGAACCTTCGCGTTTTTGAACAGATACCTTGCAACTCGCTCGAACTCTGTAAATTCGGCTTCGGTGTGCTCTTTGAACGGCGTGAAGCCGGCCGTTATACACATGTGATAAATATTCCAGTTTGCCCAGGTGAGCATTCCGTAACGGCCCTTCATGGAGGGGTCCATGAAGAGGTTGAAGCCCTGATCTTCAGCCATCGAACGTGAAATTTTATCGGTGTTTACTACGAACGACAGCGGTCCGAATCGCTGAGTCATGCCCAACAGTTCTTTCTGATCCAGACTCATCGCCCACTTATAAGGCCAACGAAATTCCTCAAGCATCTGGTCGAAGTAGGGCCGAAAACGCTCTTGGTCCAGCGGTTTGATCAAGCCTTCCGGGTAGAGGATTTCTCTCGCCCAAGGGTTGTTGAGATTTACGAGGTCCCATACTTTATTTTCTCCGGCTCGGAGCTTATTCACTGCATCCGGATCCGAGATAACATTCTGGGCAGAGACCCGTGTATCAAAAGATCGGCGGAAAGGATCCAGAACGTTCGGCGAGTTATACCCCTCCCAAACCAGGATATTAAGCTCACGAGCTCTATCTTTTGACGCAGCCCAACCCATATTTGGCCAGAGCGCCGCTGGAGCTGCGGCCGCGCCCGCCGCCATCCCCATTCCCTTTAGAAAATTACGACGATTGGTCTTTAGCTTCGACATGTGCGATCTCCCAATATTTTTACTTGGCATTTACCATATATTAAACCACTTAAGCTCAAGCATATTTCAGGCCACCACTTAAAAATTTAGATTTAAAAACCTTTATATTATTGTTTTTTATTGATTTTTCGGAAATTCATTAGAACCTAGAAGGGCCCAAATGCACCAGTTTTCTCCGCACCATGACTTGGCATCTACCAACTTTTGCCCCATACTGCGCACAACAAAGCATCAGACTTAATAAATCAGAGCGCTTGAATGCTGTGACGAAAAGAAAGTGGACAAAAAAAGCGCGTTGGCGCGAGATTCGTGAGCAACTGGACCGGCAGCCCGTCGTTCAGATTTCAGAGATGGCTGACTATTTTGATGTTTCGGTTGAAACAGTTCGGCGAGATATTGATTCGATGGCAACAGAAGGGTTGGTTATTCGCACATATGGCGGAGCAGCCAACTCCAGAATCGCGTCCGAACCAACCCTTGAAGAGCGCACTGAGGTCCTTATTGATGAACGCAAGAGGATCAGCCTCGCAGCCCTGCCCCGCATCAGTAATGGTGATGTCTTAATGATGGATGCCAGTGCTACGTGCGTACATTTTGGAAAGCTGTTAGCTAGAGAGCGCACTGATCTGACTGTCATTACAAACAGCTTCTCTGTGGCCCAAGCACTCGCATCCAATTCCACGTTTACAGTGCTGATTCTACCTGGCGTTTTCAATGCCCACGAGAATGCTAATTATGGCGGTTTAACCGTTGAATATTTGCAGAGGTATCAGGCGGACCATTGCTTTTCTAGTTGTGGAGCTCTAACACCCCGCGGACCTACCGAAGTCAACGCGGAAGTGGCCTGCCTCAAACGCGCGATGATTCAGTTGTCGAAACAAACAACTCTACTAATTGATCACTCCAAACTTGGCTCTGGGAAGCTAGAAACAGTCTGCCCCTTGGACCAGATAAGTGAAATTGTATGCGATGCCAACCCAACTGAGGAAGTTCAGCTAGCGTTGCAACGCGCTTCTGTAAAGCTGTGTTTGATTTAGCAAATCGACTTTTTGTTACCTGCATTTAGGAGTCTGAACGTGAAAGGTGTCCGCTCTATTCTTGACCAAAATGCTTTCCGCTTCGACACACAAGAAAGCACGCCAACTAATTTGAGCCGCATGGTTGAGAAGAGGCTGAAAACCGTGGGCCCCACATCGGTGCTCTTTTACCAAGAACCACTGCACATTGTTAGGGGTGAAGGCGTCTGGCTCTACGACGATTCTGGGAACCGGTATCTCGACGTCTACAATAATGTACCTTCCGTTGGGCATTGCCACCAGAAAGTTGTTGACGCGGTATGCCGGCAAATGGCGGAACTGAATATTCATACCCGATACCTTCATGGGGCCATACATGAATACATCGAACGAATACTGGATACAATGCCCTCTAAGCTTAACCGCATGGTAATGACGTGCACTGGCAGCGAAAGCAATGATATGGCACTTCGGCTGGCCAGACACTGGACCAAGAACCATGGAGTGATCGTTACTGAAGCTGCTTACCACGGCAACACCTCTGCTGTAACTGAGATTTCTCCCTCTTCACTTAAAACCAGCGAACCCGCCGATCACGTTTTCGTAATCCCTATCTCAGAAATGCCACAGGCTCCGGACGAGGCAAAGACGTGGTTTCTCAATAAAGTGAGAGAGGGCATTCAAACCCTGAATGATCGCCGCTATGGCTGTGCAGCCCTCATAGTAGATACCATTTTTTCAAGCGACGGAGTAATCGCCGATCCCGCTGGATTTCTCAAACCCTCTGTTGAGTTAATACAGAGCAAAGAAAGCTTGTTCATTGCAGACGAAGTTCAACCCGGCTTCGGCAGGACAGGCGATAACATGTGGGGCTTCGCAAGACATGATGTTGCGCCTGATATCGTCACAATGGGAAAACCAATGGGCAACGGTTATCCAGCAGCGGGCATTGTTGCTAACGACCATTTATTCGCCTCTTTTAATGAAGAGGTGGGCTACTTCAATACATTTGGAGGCTCAACAGCCGCTGTAGCGGCGGGCTCAGCTGTCTTGGACGTCATCGAAGAGGAAAATCTGATAGCCAATTCAAAAGAAGTAGGCCTCTATCTCAAAACCCGTTTAACAGATCTGGCCAATGAATATGAAGAAGTCGGAGCGGTCCGAGGGGCCGGCCTGTTCGTGGGACTAGATTTTATCGACCCAACTTTATCGGGAGCACCAGACCCAGCAAAAGCCTCGAAAGTCATAAATTCACTACGTCAGAATGGCGTCCTCATTGGTGCTGCAGGAAAATATGGGAACACTCTCAAAATTCGGCCTCCATTATGCTTTGAGAACAGCCATGCTGATTTCTTTCTTAATCAAATGCAGCGTGCAATTGAGGAGACTAGGTGATCAAGTTGGTCACGGGGAAGCCTACTTGACAGAGCTCACTAATAAATTTGGAGAGCAAACCACCGCTGCACAATAACCAGCTTCTTACAACTTGCCCCAACCCGCACTAAGTCTTGTTGATAGTGCCGGCCTCAGGCTGCTCCGACACACCTAACATGGCCTTCATGGCAATCAGAGCTGGCTTGGTAGCTGAGACGTGACATTCAGCGTGGTCGCAAAGCGAACGTTCAGATTTCGGAATAACGCCTGGGCTAAGCCGCCGGTACGGAGCGCAGCGTAGTACCGGTCGGCTTGAGCCCCTGGTTAACTGTTGATTCGTTGAAGTTCATAGGTATCGGCCTTGCCCCTATGTGTCAGCGTAGTTGTCGCCTGAATATTTCAGAGGACAACCATGCCCCATTATTCACCGGAACGTAAAGAAGCCATTCTCCAGAAGATGGCCCCACCTCACAGTCTGACTGTTGCCGAGTTGGCCAGCCAGGAAGGCATCAGTACCGCAACCTTGTACAATTGGCGTAAAGCCGCCAGAGGACGAGGTGCCGTTTTGCCATCGAATTCAGCTCATCCAGACAAGTGGAGTAGCGAAGAGAAGTTCCGCATTGTTCTGGAAACCGCCCCGATGACGGAGGCGGAAGTTAGTGAATATTGCCGTAGGAACGGCCTTTACCCGGAACAAATCGAAACCTGGAAAGCCGCCTGCATGGGAGCCAATGCCCTGTCGGATGAACAGGCCAAGCAGAATCGGCAAGCGGCCAGGGCTGAGAAAAAACGAGTCAAAAAACTCGAAGCCGAGTTGCGACGCAAGGAAAAAGCTCTGGCAGAAACGGCTGCACTGCTGACGCTGTCAAAAAAAGCCGAGGCGATCTGGGGCCCCAAAGACGAGGACGAATGACCAGCCTCCCGGATCGCCAGCAGGCGGTTACCCTGATCCAAGAGGCTCAGGGTAACGGAGCCCGGCTGGTCAAGGCCTGCGCCTTGCTGAACCTGAGTATACGCACTTATCAGCGCTGGACGGCAGATAAGGCCGTCAGCGCCGATCAACGACCGGTGGTGCCCAGACCAGCACCCACCAATAAACTCTCGGAGGCGGAGCGTCAGGCCGTGGTCTCACTGTGCAACCAGAAGGAATATCGAAGCTGTCCGCCGGCCTTCATCGTTGCGGATCAACTGGATCAGGGTCGCTACCTGGCCTCGGAATCCACCTTCTATCGGGTTCTGCGGGAGAAGGATCAAGTACACCCCAGAGGTCGGCAAAAAGCGCCCCAGAGCAAGCGCAGGGCAACTACACACAAGGCCACAGAACCGAACCAGCTGTGGTCGTGGGATATCTCATGGCTGCCGGGGCCAGCAAAAGGCACCTGGTTCTACCTGTATCTGATGCTGGACGTATACAGCCGCAAGATCGTCGGTCACGAGGTCTATCACAGTGAGACCGGCGAGCTTGCCAGCGAGTTCATCGAGAAGGCCTACTGGCGTGAACACCTGGCGACGAAGGACAAGCCTCTAGTGCTGCACTCCGACAATGGCAGCCCCATGAAGGCCTCGACCTTCTTGGAGAAACTGTACGATCTGGGTATTACGCCCTCGAACAGTCGCCCCCGGGTCAGTAACGACAATGCCTACTCGGAGTCGTTGTTCAAAACCCTGAAGTTCCGCCCGGGGTTCCCGGTAAACGGCTTCAGAACGATCGAGGAGGCCCGCAAATGGGTACTGGCGTTCGTGCGCTGGTACAACACCGAGCACCGACACAGCGCCTTGAACTACGTAACACCTCAGCAACGCCATACGGGCGAAGCTGATCAGATCCTGGCCCAGCGAAAACAGATTATCGAAGCGGCGAAAGCCGAGAACCCGCGTCGCTGGTCTGGTGATATCCGAAACTTCAGCTTGCCGGAATCAGTCACTCTGAACCCGGAAAAGGCGGCCAATTGTTAAAGAGCTGATGACTTAAACGCGACATCTACGTTGACAGACTCCGTTGCACTCAAATGTGCAATCGCGAAGATAGAAAAGGTAATGATTGCCCCCAGTTCCCTTTTCGATAGGCACCCAATCGGTTGCCTCCAAAACTTCGTCTGCTTCTCCCCGGAGTGAGTAGAACTCTCCCCAATCAGGCGCGAGCTGACCAAACCTACATTGCCCCGCGTACCAGCCTTCGTCGTTTGTTGGACCCAATCGATATTGCGAACATGACCGAAAGACAAGCCGTACACGCTCATTTTCCTCAAAGCCATCATGTGCCCATGGATTTACGGTGAACTCCAACGTCAAATCAGCATCTTCGATACTGATTTTCTCATCCGGAGAATTTGGCTCCGCATTCCATCCTTTATTCAGCTTGACGAATTCAATGGCCATATACAGTTAACGAATGATATGGACTCCCCCTGCTCCCACGGCA
The DNA here is from genome assembly GCF_045057155.1 of Marinobacter flavimaris. Taxonomy (NCBI): domain Bacteria; kingdom Pseudomonadati; phylum Pseudomonadota; class Gammaproteobacteria; order Pseudomonadales; family Marinobacteraceae; genus Marinobacter; species Marinobacter flavimaris. The sequence continues at coordinate 655,520 of NZ_CP171359.1, read as the reverse complement.
TCTATGTGCCACATTGAAGGTGTAGTTGCATATTCCGGCCCATCGTGACCGCCCATTCCGTTTGAACGTGACCGCCCGTTCCGGGTGATCGTGACCGCTCATTCCGTTTGAACGTGACCGATTTTGGACGTTTTTCCGGAATCGCTGGTCACGATGCCGGAATCCCCGGTCACGTTCCTCCGGAATCATTGCCAACACGCTGGAATTCTTCAACTTTATCCGGCATACCCCTTCCTTTTTCATCACGAGGAAGGGCGGATGCCGGCAGCGAGGATTTCCATGCGACAGATCATCGAGGTCTTGCGCCTCAAGTACGAAGCGGGCCTGAGCCATGAGCGCATTGCCCGTGCCTGCGGACTCTCCAAGGGCGTGGTCGGCAAGTATGTCAGCCTGGCCACCGCGCAGGGCATCACCTGGCCGTTGCCGGAAGGCACGGACGAGGCACGACTGGAAGCCCAGCTCTTCCCGGCCAAGACACCCCCATCTCGATTTGCTGAGCCCGACTACTTCCAGGTCCACCAGGAACTCAAGACCAAGGGCGTCACCCTGCAATTGCTCTGGGCTGAGTACGTCGAACGCCACGGCGACAAGGCCCGCCGGTACAGTCAGTTCTGCCATCACTACCGGCTCTGGCGCGGCCGGCAGCGGCGCAGCATGCGCCAGGTCCACCGGGCCGGCGAGAAGATCTTTATCGACTACTGCGGTCCCACCGTGCCGGTGGTGGACCGCAGCACCGGCGAGATGCGTAAGGCCCAGGTCTTTGTGGCTGTGCTGGGCGCGTCCAGTTATACCTTCGCCGAGGCCACCTGGAGCCAGAGCCTGCCGGACTGGATCGCCTCCCACCAGCGGATGCTGGCGTTCTACGGTGGTGTGCCGGAACTGCTGGTTCCGGACAATCTCAAGGCAGCGGTCACCAAGGCAGACCGATACACGCCCCAGCTCAACGAGACCTACGCGGAACTGGCAACCCATTACCAGACGGCGGTCTTACCGGCCCGCCCCTACAAGCCCAAGGATAAGGCGAAGGCCGAAGCCGCTGTGCTGCTGGTTGAACGCTGGATCCTGGCCCGGTTGCGTCACCGAACGTTCTTCTCACTGGCCGAACTGAACTCGGCGATTGCAGACCTGCTACCGGCACTGAACCAGCGCCCGTTCCAGGGGCGCTCCGAGAGCCGCCAGAGCCTGTTCGAAGCGCTGGACCGACCTGCACTCAGGCCACTGCCGGCAACGTCCTACGTCTACGCCGAGTGGCGCAAGGCACGACCGGGCATCGACTACCACATCGAGATCGACAAACGCCTGTACAGCGTGCCTCACGCCCTGGTGGGTGTGAAGCTGGATGTTCGGGTGACCGATACGTCCGTTGAGGTCATGCACAAAGGACAACGGGTAGCCCTGCATCCTCGCCACGGCAAGAGCCGCTTCGTGACCCTGACCGAGCACATGCCCAAGTCCCATCAGGCCCATCAGAACTGGTCACCGGGACGGTTCCTGAACTGGGCCAGTGACATCGGTCCCGCCACGCTCGACGTGGTACAGCGACAGCTTAAGGATCGCCCTCATCCGGAGCATGGCTACCGATCATGCCTGGGGCTGTTGAACCTGAGTCGACGTTACAGCCGTGACCGGTTGGAGCAGGCCTGTAGTCGAGCACTAGCTATCAACTCGGCCAGCTACCAGAGCATCAGCTCGATCCTGAAACAGGGGCTGGATCAGCTCCCGTTGCCCCTGGCCGAGGAGGAGTCGGAACTGACAGAGCTGCCAGCACACACCAACGTTCGCGGCCCCCGCTACTACCACTGATCCCGGAGAAACTGATGTTGACTCAAAACACCCTCGACGCCCTGCGCCAACTCAAACTGACCGGCATGTGCGATGCCCTGGAACAGCAGCGGGCACAGCCCGACACCCACGACCTGGCGTTCGAGGAACGCCTGGCCTTACTGATCGACCGGGAGGTGCTGCACCGGGAAAACCGCCGCCTGGAACGGCTGCTGAAGGCGGCCCGGTTGCGGGTCTCGGCCTGCGTGGAAGACATCGATTACCGCCACCCGAGAGGGCTGGAGCGCTCCCGTATGGCGGGGCTGGCCAGCTGTGACTGGATCCGCCAGTCCCTGAACCTGTGCATCACCGGGCCTACCGGTTGCGGCAAGACCTGGCTGGCGTGCGCCCTGGGCAACCAGGCCTGCCGGCAGGGGCTCTCAGTCCGTTATTTGCGGGTACCGCGCCTGTTCGAACAGCTGCGCATCGCCCACGGCGATGGCAGTTACGCCCGCCTGATGAACCAACTGTTGAAAACCGACCTGCTGATCCTGGATGACTGGGGGATGCAGAAGGTCACCGTGCAACAACGACAGGATCTGATGGAAGTGATTGAGGATCGGCACGGAAGAGGCTCAACCCTGATCGCTAGTCAGTTACCAACCGAACACTGGCACGACTACATCGGCTCCGCCACACTCGCAGACGCCATTCTGGACCGGCTTCTGCACGGCGCTCACCGACTCAATCTAAAAGGAGAATCACTAAGAAAAGCCAAGGCACAAAACACGGAATCGGTTGACCCATCGTGACCGCTCAGAGTACAAAACTGACTCCAGCGTGATGGCCGTGTGCAAACCGGTCACGATCCCCGGAATGACCGGTCACGTTCGCCGGAATACGCAGTAGTCAGACTTCAATCAGAAGAGGGGGAGTCCTCATGAATGTTACAACTATTGGCATCGATTTGGCGAAAACTGTGTTCAGTATTCATGGCACCAATCAATACGGCAAGGTCGTGGTCCGCAAACGACTTAATCGTCCTAAACTGCTGGCGTTTTTTGCTCAACTATCGCCGTGTCTGATCGGTATGGAAGCCTGCTCGGGTGCCCACTACTGGGCTCGTGAGTTAACCAGGTTTGGCCACGATGCCCGGATCATCGCACCCCGGTTCGTAGCGCCCTACCGCAAGAGCAGCAAGAACGACGACAACGATGCCGAAGCCATTTGCGAAGCTGTCGGTCGGCCCAACATGCGATTCGTACCGACCAAAACTGTCGATCAGCAAGCGGTGCTTTGCCTGCACCGTATTCGTCGAGGATTGACCAAAGAGCGTACCGCTCAGATCAATCAGATTCGCGGGCTGTTGGCCGAGTTTGGACTGACCGTTCCTCAAGGTCGTTATCAGGCTCGCCATAGAATTCCGGACATCCTGGAAGATGCCGAAAACGGTTTGCCCATGCTGGCCCGTCGTTTACTTAATAACATCAATCAGCGCATCCTCCAGCTCGATGAAGAAATCCTGGCCTATGACCGGGAGATCGAAGCAATGGCACGGCGTGACGAGCGGGCCAAACGGTTAATGGCCATTCCGGGTATTGGGCCACAAACGGCGACGGCTATACTGGCCAGCGCCCCCGATCCCAGGCAGTTCAAAAGTGGAAGGCACTTTGCCGCCTGGCTGGGTCTGGTACCCCGGCAATATTCAACCGGTGGTAAGCCCCGATTGGGCAGAATTACCAAGCGCTGTCAACAACAGTGAGTTTTGACCGATTTTTATCAGTTTAGATTGTCCGGTTTTCATCAGTTTTCAGTGACCGCTTTTTGAGTGTCCGGGTCGTCAGATTCCTCCTGTTGTTGAGTAGTACCGGGAACGAGTCCGGCCTTCCGTTTGTCCTTCAGTCGGTAGCTCTCGCCCTTGATGTTCAGTGTCGTTGAGTGGTGCAGCAGCCGGTCCAGTATTGCGGTGGCGATGACCTGATCTCCGAACACCTCGCCCCAGTCCATAAAGCTCTTGTTGGACGTCAGGATGGTGCAGGCGCGCTCATAACGACGGTTGATCAGCCGGAAGAACAGGCTGGCTTCCTCCCGGGTCATGGGCAGGTAACCGATCTCGTCCAGGATCAGGACCTTCGGGTAAGTCAGTTGTTGTAGCTGACGGTCCAGCCGGTTTTCCTGCCGCGCTTTCATCAGGGTGCTGACCAGGCGGTCCAGAGTCATGAACAGAACGCGATGCCCGGCTTCGGCAGCCTTCACGCCAAGTGCGACAGCCAGGTGGGTTTTACCCACCCCGGGCGGGCCCAGTAACACAACGTTCTCATTGCGCTCCACGAACCCCAGTCCGGACAGGTCCCGGATCAGCTTGCGGTCGATGCTCGGCTGGAAGCTGAAGTCGAATTGCTCCAGGGTTTTGATCCAGGGCAGGCGAGCCTGTTTCAGGCGGGTATCCAGGCCTTTCTGGTGGCGGCCACCCCATTCCTGGGCCAGGGCCTGTTCCAGGAACTCCCGGTAGTTCAGGTCTTTCTTGCTGGCGTGTTCACAGAGACTGTCCAGCGTGGCTTGCAGGTGGTCCATCTTGAGCCGGTCGAGGAGTTGGTCAAGGTTCATTGCAGCACCTCCTCATACACCGCCAGGCTTCGGTGCTGCACCGGCATCACGTCCTGCCACAAGGGACTATGATGGTCCTCAATAGCCTGCCAGCCGTCCTTGCGATCCGTGAGTCGGTGGCGAGCCACTTCCTGGCCACGGATGTCGTAGACGGTCAGTTCATCGTCCAGGCTGATGCGGATCGTGACCTGTTGCCCACAGCACTGGGCGGGCACACTGTACCGATTTCCCCGCACATCGATGTAGGCATCCCAACTAACATGGCGGACATCGTAGTATCGGGTGTCGAAGTCCGTTGCTGGCCTTGCCAGCAGGTGTGGCTTCTCGGCGTCGAACCGCTCCAGCGGTGTTTGCTGGAACTGCCGCAGCAGACGTTGATGGGCACAGGTTGTTAACCAGTGCTCCAGCAACTGATTCAGGTGCGCGTAGCTGTCGAAGCTGCGGTACCGCTGGAAGAAGTGGTGCTTTACGTAGCCCACCATCCGCTCGGTCTTGCCTTTGGTTCTGGGGCGCTGAGGGCGACAGGCTTTGGCAACGAACCCATAATGATTGGCCAGCTCCAGGAAGCCGGTATTGAAGGTGACCTTGCCATCACGGTCATGACGAACCACCGCCGCCTTCTGGTTATCCACCAGAACACTGGCGGGGACGCCATCAAAGTACCGGAAGGCTTGCACCAGGGACTCGTAGGTGTGTTCCGCATCCTGGCGTGGGCCGGCCCAGACGTGAAGGTATCGGGAGTAGCCCAGCACGTTCACCGCGATGTTGGGGTCGTTTGCGGGAGAGGGCGAAATGACACCCGAAGGGTAGCGTCTATTGCAGAAATTCAATTAAAAAGGATGCCCTCAGTAGTTATCTTTTTTAGACATCCAAATGGAATCGGCCATAGGACATAAATGTAAGCCAAATTGATATTCAGCCCCCTCTCTCAATGGTCAACACAGCTCACAAGTATTGTCTGTGAGAAAGGACTCGCCCTCTTAGGTGACTAACAGGTTCCGCATATCAGTGAACGCGGACAATAAAGTCCAACCATTTAGACTCATGCCCCAACCAAAACAGTCTAAAGTCCCGACGGCAACGAAACACCGACGCCGAATTCATAGACGAGTTGACCACCAAAATAAGCAGTTGTGACGATCAGTCCTGCAATCGCCAGCTCGAATACCACTGCACCCCAGCAGAGGCGCCTCGATAGAACGGTGCCTCGCCACCAAATAACTGCGCGTAGCAGCCCCCAAGCCACTAAGACACCTGCTGTAATACTTCCCAACTCCTCATGCCTTTCTAATATTGCAAGGGACGTACCGTTGGCCAGCGCGACATCGAGCGCAAGGTCACCAAAAACAAAAGCGACTGCGGCGGCCAGCCCCGCGCCTAGCCCGAGTCCAGCCGAGATATTAGCAATAGCACCGCGACCATCGAGGGACACACCCCGAGAAACAACGACGAAATCGAACGCCGCCAGCGATAACGCAAAGACGATTGGGAAATGCACAATCAATGGGTGGATTTGTTCAATCGGTAACATTGGGTATAGCTCCTATGAAATAAATGGAATATTTGGTGTGCACGAGTTAGAACCACACTCTAAAGCCGGCAACCAATGCCAGATTGTCAACGTCTCCGCCGTCGGCACGGGTCAGATCAGCCGTGTTGCCATATTGGCGCTTCCAGCTGACGCCGATATAAGGCGCGAATTCTCGACGAACTTCGTAACGTAATCGCAGACCTAGTTGCACATCATTCAACCCGCTACCGACGCCAAATCTAGGTACTGAACTGGCTGCAATATTGGTTTCAAATCGAGGTTGCAGTATGAGGCGTTGCGAGAACAACAGGTCGTAAGTGCCTACTAATCTAGCCGAGACGTCGCCATCCTCGCTGATAAAGAGGGCGGGCTCGACTTCGAATCGATAAGGCGCTAAACCTTGGACGCCCAGCACCGCAAAACTGCGATCCTGATCGGGGCCAGAGCCATACTGTCGGTCATAGCGCAGGCCGACCTGCAAATCCCAAAACGGCGCGATCATTCGGCTATAGAGCGCTTGAAGTTCCAACTCGCCGCCGTTTGCTGATGTTTGGTCGTCACCTTCAAATTTCATCCACAGTTTGTTGGTGTCGGTGCCATACCAGCCCTGCATATCCCAGCGCAACGTATCGGCGCCGTCGTTATCGCGATACTCGAACTGGTCTGCGATGATCATACCCAGCGGTAAGTTGTCTTCAACGGGTTCCGGCCAACCGGATTCCTCCGCAAAAGCAAACGTATGGAGAACAATCAAAAAGCTGCCTAGCACAATTCGAATCGAGGGGGATGTGGTGAGCAATTGATTATCCATTGCGGTTCTCCGATGACACTGCATCATTGGTCACCGACACCACTCGAAACATACCCATGTCCAAGTGATACAACAGGTGGCAGTGGAAGGCCCAGTTGCCGGGGGCATCTGCACTGATCAGCGCGGTCAGCCGCTCACCAGGCTTCACGTTGAGCGTGTGTTTGCGTGGCCGGTATTCACCGGCGCCATTCTCGAGTTCCATCCACATACCGTGCAGGTGAATCGGATGTTCCATCATGGTGTCGTTGACCAGCACCAAGCGCAGGCGTTCGCCATACTTAAAGTGGACAGGACCATCCACTTCAGAAAACTTTTTACCATCGAACGACCACATGTACCGATCCATCACGCCGGTCAGGTGCAATTCTACTTCGCGTTCCGGAGTCCGTTGATCGGGATACGGCGACAGGCTGCGTAAATCGGTGTACACCAACACGCGACGGCCATTGTTCTCCAGTCCGTCACCCGGTTCGCTCAGGCGATTACTCGGAAATTCAGCAACCATTGTGTTGCCTTTACCGTGACGGTCCGGGCCATGCTTTACTGGCGATGATGCTGTTGACATGCCAGTGCCTCTATTGCGTGACATGTCCATACTGTCCATCGTCTGCTTCTTAGCAGGCATTTCACCCGGCATCGCCATAGTCCCATCTTTCATGTTCATCGCAGGCACGCCATCTTTGGGTGCCGACGTCATACCCGGCATGGCCATCGCACCCATGCCCATATCCTTCATTGTGCGCACCGGAGGATTGCCTAGCGGCGGTATTGCTGCCTCGAGCCCTGCTTTGGATGCCAGGGTTCCGCGCGCATAACCGCTGCGGTCCATGGAGGCTGCGAAAATCGTGTATGCCGCCTCGTCGACAGGCTCGACAATGACGTCATAGGTTTCCGCCACGCCAATTCGAAATTCATCAACAGCGACCGGCTGAACATTCTGCCCATCTGCTTGTACCACGGTCATTTTCAGTCCCGGGATGCGGACATCGAAGTAGCTCATCGCAGCGCCATTGATAAACCGCAGGCGTATGCGCTCTCCCGGCCGAAACAAGCCTGTCCAATTGGAATCTGGTGCCATTCCGTTAATTAAATAGGTATAGGTCGCAGCGCTTACGTCGGCGATATCCGTAGGCGCCATCCGCGATCGCGCCCAGACCATGCGTTCTCGAACCGTTTTACCCCAACCGTTTTCTTCAGCATCGTTAAACAACTCGGGAACTGTTCGGCGTTGATAGTTGTAGTAATCGCTTTGCTTCTTCAGTTTCTTCAGAACGCTCATTGGGTTCTCAAACGTCCAGTCAGAAAGCATGACCACATATTCGCGGTCGTATGCAAACGGTTCGGGGGCAATCGGATCAATAATTAACGGCCCATAGTGACCTTGCTGTTCCTGCAATCCAGAATGACTGTGATACCAGTACGTGCCACTTTGCTTTACCGGAAAGGCGTAACGAAACGTCTCACCTGGCTTGATACCCGCATAGCTGACACCGGGGACGCCATCCATTTCATAGGGGAGCAGTAAGCCATGCCAGTGAATGGAAGTGTCTTCATCCAGTTGATTTGTGACCCTAATAACTGCGTCCTGCCCTTCTTTTAGGCGAACAAGCGGACCGGGAATGGAACCACTGATCGTCACCGTATCGCCCATTCGCCCGCCAATATCAAGGGGCTGACGGGTAATATTGAGATCAATCGGGCCGGTTGCTTGTTCGGGGCGTAAGCCTAAGCCTAAGGTTTCTCCGGCAAAAGCCGGGACCAAAGAATTGAGCCCAAGGATTGCACCTGTAGCACCCGCTTGCGTTATAAAGCGGCGTCTTGATTTCGAATACATCGTTTGGTTGTTCATTGTTCGCTCCAACAAATAATCTTGGTTGCTTGCGCGCTATCCCGGCGTAAAAAGCACGCCCTGGCGGAATAACTTAGTTTTGGAAATTGGCACTATCCAGTCAATGACGACGATAGGCCACTGACATCAAAAAGTTGGCAGGCTAATTCAGCAGGCGATCATAACGATGAACTGGCGAATCGACTGTTCTCTGAGGCGGAACATGCTCGCGTGCCGAGTTCGAAGTGACCTGCGCTTGAGGCCATATGGATTCACTGAATTTGAATACAGCGACAAGATTGTCGTCGAGGTCATCGATGCGCGTCGTCGGTTGGAGGGCATCCTGTTGGAGATGCTCTGTGGCATTAACCGCACAATGGGTAAAGCAATGGTCATAAGAACACTCACCATCGCACGGTCCACCATCGACTGAATGATGCGCATGTTCGTCTATCCCTGTGCTTGCATTTGCATAGCACACCCCGACACCCGCGCCTAAGACCAAGGGGAGGACCAGAAACGAAGATATATAAAGGCGGAGGATCGACATGCTTGCCACAATATACTCCCCCGGCGTATTTAACAAGGCCAAGCGACCAGGATTAGAATCATTCAATCTTGGCTGCGCATCAACGGTCACGTGAGAACTCGAGACTGATATCAAGCTGATGGTCGTTGTATACTCCTAAGGAGTATGTCGACCGAGTGATAACACCATGTCCAACCTTGAAAAATCAGATTTGCCCGCCTCTCGAAAAGCGATTTCGAGGCGCCTTAAGCGAATCGAAGGTCAAGTCCGCGGCGTAGATCGAATGCTGGAACAAGGTCGCTACTGTGTCGACATCTTGCAACAAATTCAGGCCACGAAAGCCGCGTTGAAAAAAGTTGAAACCGAACTTCTACGTGATCATGCAAATTCCTGTATTGAAGGTGCACTTAGAGAAGGCTCTTTGGATGAGCAAAGAGATAAGATCGTTGAACTCGTCGATCTGTTTGAACGAGGTCGCTGAGGGTCTGGTACCGAGAAAAAGTGCCTGCGTCTAGGCCGCCTCGCGTGAGCGTTTTACAATCTCAGAGACCGTGTTCTTGCTAATACCGAGATCCCGTGCAATCCATCGATAGCTCTTACCTTGTTCAATGAGGTGAAGCACTTTAGGTGAAAGTTTGTCGGATTTTGGGCGGAAGCCCTTCTTTCGGCCCAGCTTTTTGCCGCGAGCTTTTGCTGCAGCAAGACCGGATTTTACGCGTTCACTAATTAAATCACGTTCAAATTCTGCGATGCCGGATAGAAAGGTTGCCATCATCCGACCATGGGATGTCGATAGATCAAAGGTCATGCCGCTTATGGCGACCACCGAGACTTTCCAGTTTTCCAGGTCGCGGAGCGTGTTGAGCAGGTCGATGGTTGATCGACCCCATCGAGACAATTCTGTCACGACTACCGCATCGATTTCCCGGCGTTGCGCCAAGGCCATAATTTTCTTTCGTTCTGTGCGATCCAATTTCGCACCTGACCCCGTTTCCTTGAAAACTCCAATGACGTCGTAGTTCGCTCGCTTAGCGAATGCTCGAAGATCGCGTGCCTGCCGCGCACACGATTGATCAGCTGTCGACACTCGACAATAAATGGCTACCCGGTGTCCCAATTAAACCTACCTCTCTTCAAGGCTTGCAAAGCCGCATGTTTACTGGCTGGATTGGTGTCCTGTTTAGCCTTTAGTTTAACTGGGACAGTATCGCATGCCAAGACGCACCATTCTGACCGAACGACAACGGGAAGCACTGTTCGGATTGCCAGCGGATGAAGACTCGATGCTCCGCCACTACGTGTTGAGTGACGAGGACATGCAGCATGTCAAAACAAGGCGACGCCCCGGCAACCGATTGGGTTTCGCATTGCAGCTATGTGCCTTGCGGTATCCCGGTCGACTACTCCAACCAGGCGAATTCATCCCAGACCCAATTATCAAATTTATTGGGGCGCAACTGGGTTTGTCGAAAAGCGACCTTGCCGACTATGCGGAGAGACGGCAGACACGCTATCAGCATTCGGTGTCGCTCCAGAATCTATACGGCTATCGAACTTATCAGGCTTCTGACCTAGATTTCGCCCAGTGGCTGGCATCAGCCGCTGAACAGGCCCACTCTAACGAAGGGTTGGCACGCGAAGTGGTCGCCCAAATGCGCCTTCGGCGCATTGTTGTACCGGCACCTTCAACGGTTGAACGATTGTGTGCAGATGCTCTGGTCGCCGCCGACAATCGTATCTCTAGGCGCATCGCGGATCGTCTCGACAACACCACAGTGGACAGACTCACCGCATTGCTCAGCGAAACAACGGTGACAGGCGTCACCCGATTCGTCTGGTTGCGCCAACACGAACCGGGCAGCAACTCACGGGTGGTCAATGGGTTGCTCGATCGGCTGGAACGGATCGTTGATTTGGAACTCAGCCCTTCTTTGCTTCAGGGTGTGCCCTCGCACAGAGTAGCCCGCCTTCGTCGCCAGGGTGAACGCTACTATGCCGATGGCATGCGTGATCTACCTACGCATAGAAAACTGGCGATACTAGTCGTCTGTGGTGTTGAATGGCATGGCGCAATCGGTGACGCCATCGTCGAAACCCATGATCGAATTGTGGGTCGGCTGTACCGTGCTTCTGAGCGTTTTAGAGATGATCAAATTAACGATCAACGTGCGCTCATCCAACAAACACTCAAAACTTTTTCCGAAGTAGGCGCATCGATCATCGCGGCGCGAGAAGCCGGCGAGCCCGTCGACACAGCCATTGAACAGGATTGCGGCTGGGAGGTATTCAATCGCCTGGTCGAAGATGCCACCGCTGTGAATGCCAAAGTTGGAGCCGATCCTCTGGATTTTGTGAACAGTGGCTACGCTAGATTTCGTCGCTATGCACCACGGTTTCTGAACACACTCGCGATCGAAGGTGCGCAGTCAGCAGGACCGATACTCAAAGCAATTAACGCACTCCAACAACTGAACCGATCGAATAATCGGGGGTTACCAAACAATCTACCGATAGCCTTCGCTAGACCCAAATGGCGAAAGAGGTTGCAGCGCACAGACCGTCGAACTTGGGAAACTGCGATTCTTTTCGCTATTCGCGATGCATTTAGGGCAGGCGACATCTGGTTAAAAAATAGCCGTCGATATGCAGAGCCATCGAAAGAGTTGATACCGGTTAACGCCGTTGCAACGTCATCAGCACTGGCAGTACCGTTGGACCCTCTCGACTGGTTAACGCAACGGAAACAGGTGCTGGCTCAAGCATTTGAAGCCACAGGCGAAGCCGCACGCCGTGACCGGCTACCAAACGGGCTAATTCAAGACGGCGTACTCAAACTCTCCAAATTGGAGAAACAGGCGCCCGACAATGCCCATCAGCTAGTCATGGATTTGTACCGGCGTGTACCGCAAACACCGGTCACTGACATTCTGTTGTCGGTAGACCGTGAAATCGGGTTTACAGAAGCTTTCACAGATTTGCGAACAGGAGCGCCGTGTCGTGACCAAATCGGGCTCCTAACCGTACTACTCAGTGACGGCGTCAATTTGGGCCTTCGCAAGATGGGTGCCGTATCTACCACGCATTCTTTCTGGGAGTTGCTTAGGATTTCTCGGTGGCACGTACAAGACGATGGCTATCGGCAAGCACTTGCGATGATCGTAGACGCGCAAAGTCGACTGCCTATGTCCAAAGTCTGGGGGCCCGGAGAGTCCGCGTCGGCCGATGGTCAATTCTTCCGAGCCTCAGGGCCTGGCGAAGCCATGAATGTGGTGAACAGACGCTATGGCATAGACCCAGGGATAAAGGGGTATACCCATGTCTCCGATCAGTATGCTCCGTTCTCGACGCAAGCGATTCCGGCAACAGCACACGAAGCGCCTTATATTCTCGACGGACTGTTGTCGAATGACGCCGGACGGCGAGTGAAGGAACAATATGCAGATACCGGTGGGTTTACCGATCATGTGTTCGCCATGTGCTCACTGCTGGGCTACCGTTTTGCACCTCGTATTCGCGATCTACCGGCGAAACGCCTGTATGCATTTAATCCAAGCGAGGTACACAAGACACTGAGGCCGTTGGTTGCGGCCAAGATCAACGAAGACCTTATCGTACGCAATTGGCCCGACATCCTCCGGTTATCAGCAAGTGCAGCGGCAAACACAGTGAAACCCAGTCAGCTCTTAAAACGACTATCTGCTTACCCGCGACAGAATGAACTGGCTGTCGCCCTACGTGAGATCGGTCGAGTTGAACGATCGTTGTTTATGATGCAGTGGATGTTGGACGCTGAGTTGCAACAGCGCGTACAGATGGGGCTCAACAAAGGTGAGTCACACCACGCCCTAAAGCGCGCAATCAGTTTTCATCGTCGAGGTGAGATTCGTGATCGATCCTCTGAGGGACAACACTATCGAATTGCTGGGATGAATCTCATTGCGGCAATCATTATCTATTGGAACACCAAAAAGCTGGGGGAAATTGTCGAGACACTCACCAATGCCGGTGAGGCACCAAATCCCGATCTACTGCCCCATGTATCCCCTCTGGGGTGGGAGCATATCAATCTAACTGGTGAATACCATTGGCCCGATGCTTAGGGTGTCATTTCGCCCCCTCCCGCAAACAACCCCATGTTGACGGTACAGATCCGGCCACCGATTTCGGTCCGGAGCTGGCCCCAGTCATGCTGAAGCTGCTTGCCCGGCTGCGTCTCGTATCGAACCGTTTGCTTACTGGCTCGAAGGGGGCGCTTGGGTTGTATGTACTCGCGGACCAGCGTTGAGGAGCCGCTGTACCCTTGTTCCCGCAACTGCTGGAAAATGACCTCGGCGTTCCAGACCTCATTCGCCAACTGCTGATCGATAAAAGGCTTGAAGGGATCCAGCTTGCTGGGCCGGCGTGTTTTGGGCTTGCCCGTCGGTGGTGCTGGCAGGGCCAGATAACGTCGCACCGTGCGTTCTGAACAGCCAATCCGGTGGGCAATGTCCACGATGTGTGCCCCTTGTACCCGTAGTTGCTTTATCATGAGAAAGTCCTCTCGGCTTTGCATGAGTCTTTTCCTTTCAGGTTTCGTCACCTTCAAGAAAAGGCCATGCGGGTCGGGAGGACAATCTATCCTGACAATTTACGGACTTTTAGCACTGTTGCTGACAGCGCGGAGACAAATACCTGCGAACGTTGTTAATCCATGGCACGCGGGCGGTGATTGCCAAGCTGGCCAATAAAGATGACCGGCTCAGCCGCTGGGCAAAAGAGTTGGTGGAACGTCGCGGGTATAAGAGAGCCGCTGTCGCATTAGCGGCCAAGAATGCCCGGATTATCTGGGCGCTACTGATGAACCAAAGTGAGTTTAAAACACAGCCTGTAGAGGGCTGATAACCGAGCACCAACGACAGGCAGAACACGCCTGCCAGCCGAGTCCTGCAACGGCAAGCGATGACGGAACGGTCAGACCGAGAGTGATTGAACCTGATAAGCTTTGCGGCTGATACAAGCCGACTAACGAATGAGGTCACCACTCACACGCATCATCATCCTGGCCCGGGCAACAATGCCCACAAAGAGGCCGAATGTAGAGCTGCAGTCTCAAACCGCTTCGAATTCAAATGGCGTTGCTTGACCGCAGGGGGAGTCCATGTAGCTGAGCTTAGCGGCGCCCTTGTAATGGAGGCGAAGCCGCAATGAAAAGGGCGTCCGGCGGCCATCGGCCGCGTACTACAGCGACTTGTTGGGCGGGTCACAGTGGAAACTGAAGGATAGAGACTTTTATACCCCTTCCGGTATACCGGAGTTCCCGTCAAGTTTGGTGATCCGCCATTTTTCAGGGTCTTCCCTCTCAAAAGCGATGTCATAGTCGAACGTGTTCTCGACGCGGAGAAGGCACACACAAAATTCCTTCTTACGTGCTGACTCTAGTTCCCAAAGTCGACGGCCCAATGAGTTCAAAGCCTCGAACAAAGCCTTTTCCCGGAACGGATCAACTAAGAGAACCTCATCATGAGTAACTACTGAGGCGTTCGATCCGAAACGGCATTCCTGTGATTCAAAGCGCCAGTAAGCCTGCTTCCACGTAGGCGAGATCCGCTGTATGCCGGAAATAAATTCTTGCGCCAGTTCAACAATTACTTTCGCCGCTTTATCGGTTTTCACAACTTCTCCCTATGCGCCCAACGCCGCGCTCTGCGGCAAATTTGAAGCGCAGCGGAGAATTTGTCCGACAGCAGCGCCTTGTTAGGCGAGAGAATGCACCGCCAGAAAATCATACGGCCACACCGAAGAGCGCACCGACCCCAGCCGTCAAAGCCATTGCCAGAGCCCCCCAAAACGTGACCCGAGAGGCGGCCTTAAGAACAGGAGCGCCGCCGACTTTCGCTGCTAATGAGCCTAGTAAGGCAAGGAACACCAATGAACTGCCAGGGACGACCCACATAAGTAACCACTCCGGAAACGATAGGACGACACATAAGGGAAGGGCCGCACCTACCGAGAATGTGCCTGCCGACGCCAATGCAGCCTGAATTGGACGGGCCGTAGAGACCTCTGAGATGCCAAGTTCATCGCGTGCATGTGCCCCAAGTGCATCCTGCTTCATCAGTTGACTTGCTACGCTGTCTGCGAGCGCCCGGTCTAACCCGCGCCTGACGTAAATCTCGGCAAGCTCCGCATGCTCTTGTTCAGGCGCATCAGCCAGCTCGGCTTTCTCTCTGGCAAGGTCGGCCCCCTCCGTATCGGCTTGAGAGCTGACTGACACGTACTCACCTGCTGCCATCGACATAGCACCTGCAACGAGACCAGCTACGCCTGCGACTAACAAAGCCTTGGAGTCCGCCCCTGCTGCTGCCACCCCCAAGACCAGGCTCGCAGTAGATACAATCCCGTCGTTTGCACCAAGAACCGCAGCACGAAGCCAACCGATTCGATCTGTTTTGTGTCTTTCAGAGTGTCTCATGCGAAGTCCAAATATAAGGTGAGCAGTAGCGCCTAACGCCGTTGTTCAGCGGCAGCCTTGGCAGAGCGAAGCGGCGACAAGGCTGTCCGGTGGAGGGCCGCCAGGCCCGGAACGAACTGGAACACTTGGTTAGGCATTTTTCAGTTCCTCGCACCGCATGGAGCTGCTGGTAATTTGTCGGCCAGAGCTCGCTGCCATGCCGTTGCAACTTCCTGGGAACTGAATGTCCCCTTTAAGCTTCCACCAGAAATTGGCGCCCACATTGTCGCCCTCAAAAACTCGCGACCATCGACAACAATGCGACTCATTCTACCGCTGTTTGCTGCCGTGAACGTCTCAAAACTCGCGGCACCAATTTCTGTCAACTTGACGAAAACAGGCCAGCCACCAAGATCTGTCTGTTCCCCTACTGCTGATTTCTGCACATAGGGTGAGCACAGGTGAAACTCCAGCTCAGTCTCTGCTACTGCAATGGCAGGAGTAGAGAGCAAAAGAACAGGGATCCATTTCATCATGACGATTGCCTAACGCCTATGTCAGTTGCGTTTTGGTTGAAGTGGAGTTTTGGGGTAAAGTGGCGTAGCCACCCCAAAACGGAGCGTAGGCCAAAACGTCAACTGGACATATTTGTTAGGCATTTTTTATGGGCACCTTAATCATTCTGCGGAGTCAATCTACCGTACACATGGCGTGTAAATTGGTTAACATCCTCTAGTTTAAGAATTTGAAAATCGGGGTAAAAAATCTTCTTTGACTCATCAAATCTTACTGCCACCCAAGATTCCCCGTATTTCCTTGCAAGAATATAATTCGGCTTGGTTTTTGCCGAAAGAAACTCTGTTTCGCTACTGGCGCCATACCCACCTGCCAAGTACGACAAAATCGATACCACATAAAGCGCGCCACCCACAAAAAATGCTTCGATTCCTAGTTTATTTGCAATTTTATCTGTTGCTGAATCATATTCGAAATCACGCTCTTTAGCTGCCGCGACCTTATTTCCAAACCCTTTAATATGACGTTGAGACCAAAGTGGCCAGATAAAATCCTTAATGATCAGCGGCAAGGCGAATATGGTGAGAAATATTTTCAGCTCAGTTTGGCTTCTACCAAATGAAAAATAAAACCCGTAGCCGATGAAATATATAAAAATTAGCTTATATAATGAACCTTTAACTGCGCTAGAAACACCAACCATCATCTTGCCGACAAAATCAACAGCGAAAACTATCAGAATTGCGACTCCTAGTACTGCGAGAGAGTTTAATAAAATCGAATTTATCGAGATCTCTATTAACTGCGGTGGTATTTCGAAGAAGTTGCAATACCCAAGCTCATATAGATATGCAGTCCAATATCCTGCTGCTGGTATAGCAGCGAGAATTACTCCCTCCGTAAAATAAGTGAGACCTTTGTTCATTGGCATAACCTTGGATTAATTGCCTAACGCTGAGCTTAGCGGCGACCTTGTAATGGAGGCGCAGCCGCAATGAAAAGGGCGTCCGGCGGCCATCGGCCGCGTACTACAGCGACTTGTTAAATTTATCTCTTGCCATAGTAGGCATTAAGAAATTTCGCATCATCCTCACAGAGGTGTTGCCGCTTACGAACAATGAAACTCTCATAGTCATGATCTTCTGCTTTTACCAAAAGATAGCAGGACCAACCGCCACTCCGGCCTATCGATATGGACCAGAAACGTTCTATTTTTTCTGGATCTAATGAGACACGCTGCCCATTTTTCTGCTCCAGAGTTACACCGCTCTCGTCGTATGCGAGTCTCCCAAATTTATTGCTTAGCGCGTCATATTCCCAGTAAAAAAGCAACGATGCCGTACACAAGGCCCAAAAAAGCTTCAGTAGAGACCCTCTACGCTTGTGGTAGCTATAGATGAGTGCGAAGGGAATGAGCCAAAAGTAAAAGCGCAACATCCCCAAGCCCGCGTAAAAGACATTTTCCGAAAAGCTATATGCGTACTCGATTTCCATATCAATTTAACAGCTTATTAGTTTGCTTTCTTATTAAACCGCAACACCATCACCCAGTCCAATACTGCTTCACAACCTGAATAACCTCGATTTTTCAGATCATTACCCCTCCATCTCAGGGGGCTTTTGAGCTTTTGGTTCTGTGAAAAGTGTGCACGCGGGATATTTATGCACGTTTTTGCACGTTAAATCCAGTGGGTCGAATTTTTCCCATGCTGAAACAGATACCTACAGAGATGCATTGTGAAAAGCGAGCAGGGCCGTGCAAATTAAGCCGCAAGAATTTTGGCGGTTTTGGGTGTTTTTTATTATAACTGTGCGTACATACAGCATTCAGCCACGGAGGGCGAGCGTGTCGAAATCACCGTTTCTACAATCGGTCCGCACAGAAATTAGGACAAAGCAGTACAGCTACCGAACCGAGAAGTCCTATCTTTACTGGGTTCGTCAGTTCATCCTTTTCAATGACAAGAAGCACCCAAAAGTCATGGGTAATCACGAAATTGAGCGTTTCCTGAATCACCTCGCCGTCAATCGGGGAGTCAGTCCGGGCACTCAAAATCAGGCGCTATGCGCGATTATTTTTGTCTCCAAGCATGTGCTGAAGCGGGAGATTGAAAACCTACAGTACAAGATGACGAAAACGCCTCGACGCATGCCAACCGTTCTGAGTCCCGATGAAGTTGCTTCTATTCTTCAAAACATGGATGCAGAGTATTGGCTCATCACTGCGCTTCTTTATGGATGCGGTTTGAGAATCAACGAAGCTCTTTCGCTTCGCGTGAAAGACATCGACCTAAAAAGCCGCAGTTTGCTCGTATTCAACGGTAAGGGACGAAAAGATCGATACACACTGATTCCAGGCAATCTAAGAGAAAACATGGAGCGACAATTCGCCCATGTCAGGGCTGTACATGAGTCCGATCTGGCCGATGGATTCGGGCTTACGTCAGTGCCGGCCTCACTTCACAAGAAGTATGGACCGGCCATGAAGGACTTTGGTTGGCAGTACCTGTTCCCATCCGTAACAAGATGCGTTCATCCCATCGCTGGTTATGTGTGCCGCCACCATCTTCATCATTCATCGTACTCGCGGCGATTGAGGCAGGCCGTTCTGGCCACGGGAATCACCAAGCGTGTGACGGCTCATACCTTTCGGCATGCCTTTGCGACAGAGTTATTGAGATCGGGGAGCGATATCAGGACGGTTCAGGAAATTCTTGGGCATAGCGACATTCGAACGACAGAAATCTACACGCATGTCATTGGCGATCGACGTGCTGGAACCGTCAGCCCTTTTGATCGTTTGCCAAGTTCTTGATGGGGCATTGCTTACCCGTTTAAGGGGCGTAAAGCCTGGAATTGGGGGTGCGGCGAATGTTCGCTTTTGTTTAGAAGCTTGGATTTATGCTGATGCCCTTGCCACTCCCAGCGTATGAGTGAACTTACCTCGGTTCAGATTCCCCTCACTGGCTCATCTCGTCGCCGCATAAAGTGCGCTTTCCCAATGAAAGCGTGGCCAGAACCCCGACGAATGTCGCCATAATAATGTGGCAGATTGGGCTAGACTGGAACTTCAAGAACACACTCAGGCTTGCCGCGTAGAAGACCACTCTCACAGGAAGAACAAAAACTGACTGACGGTCATTTTCCAGCTGGCCGCAGATCGAACCGTCACAAGCCTTGGCACATATTTGTCACATATACGTCACATGGAATTTCTGCTGGCCCAAACGCAAAAAAGGCAGACCAGTAACTAACTGATCTGCCTTTCTCTTTTATGGTAGCGGGGGCTGGATTCGAACCAACGACGGTTATGAGACTGATGTTTTAGGCACACTTTTTTTGTGCCAAATTGATGATATTTGATATAAATTGATGTGTGAATTAGAATTTTGGATAGAAGGGAGAGTGGAGACTAAGTACAACAATGCCAAGTAACGACAAGCAGAAATGGCACGGGGCTGATCAATCAGACAACGAGGACTTGACCTTAAGGCATCCAGGCCCTCACTTTCAAGCCATCCGTTCTTGGGCTGAACAAAACAACGTCTCCGACATCTTCGACGCCATAGCGCTCGCCTTTGGCTTCACTGAAAACTTCACGATCGTCGGCAACCTGTATCGCGAACTCTCTAACCCGGACTCAAAGGCCATTCTGCATCAGTGGGCTGACAATCCCTACATCAGCCACCTAAGCAGGCTTCTTTTCTCGTTCAGCCAAGATAAAGACTTTGCCAATAACTATTCCGGTCTTCACCAGGGCGTATCAAGAGGCAACACGAAAACCATTCTGCGGTCGGCAGGAGCAGATCTGAAAAACGAGCATTTTCTGCTCGAACTGGTTATCCAACCACAGCCCCCTTCCGACAATAAACTACTCGACCGATTACGAAGAACTCTAAAAATATGGCTGATCGTACAGGCACTGGAAAGAACCGCAGAGCATAACTGCCCACACGATAACCAGATTCAGCAGGTCGCCAGCACACTCTGCCTCCCCGGAGAGAACAGCAAATGGACACTTATTGACAACATTCTTGAAATGTCATTGAAAGCCTGCCCGTCAGACCACTACTCGTACTCCCAATTCAACCTGGCAATACGACACGCCGCATCTCAGCTAATCGCCAGATACTCAGGGCCAGAAACCCGTAAAGAGCTGCTGCTTCTTAGGGCCATCCAACGGGTTGCAGAGGGCCAACTCAACCCCACCAGAGCTCAAAAAACAGAGACCGCTTTTCAGACTTCCTTTACGAACCTACTCCAAGCAACAGAGGGCGCATTGGATCTGAGCAGCTCGGCAGGCGGGCCTCAACTTCTTGCCTATTCAGACAGCGAAACAGACTCTGCCGATGAAGAAGCCCTGCATCAACTGCTGCTGTTCGGCGTCGACCCGGAAGAAACACCAGAACAGCAGAAACTCTCGGGTCAAAGCATACTGATGCAGACGGCAGAACTGTCAAACTATCTTCCTTGGTCATGGGAAAAACCACTTCCCCCAGAAGCCCATCAACTCGATCAGTGGATTAACTGCACTCTGGCTGAGGACCGCCCTGAAGAAAAACTGGGGGGCGCGTTAGTCTGGCTGGCCGTTCATCTTGAACGCTCCCTGGAGTTCATACAGGAAATTGAAATAACGGATGACTTACGCGATGAATGGAGCATTTCCCAAGACCTAGTGACTGCCCACCGGGAACGACCGAGGCGACACAGCTCTTGGCATCCGGATGCCGAAGCTCAACCTCTGATCGAACCGTTCCAGGACAATCTCCGCGTCACGCTGCCAGAGCAAATACAGAGCGCTCTCCGAGAGGCTACCCAGGTTTTCCCGGACATCGCCACTCTTCGGCAACTATGGGCACGGGCCAGCCCTCATGCCCTAACAACATGGTTCAGGCAACACGCGAAACGGCATTTCCCGAGACTCACCAGCGCCAAACTCGCTAACGCACAGTCCCAAAGTGTTTTCGAAGAGACATGCGATCATTCATTGGCTCGCTTACTTTCGGCCCACCCTCGAGCTACGTTACCAGCAGCTTGTGGATACGCCAACTGGAGCATCGCTCAGGTTCAAAACGGATTTGGGCTTCCATTACAAAACCCCGCATTAGGCGATGAGAGGACCAATCTTCTCGGGAGCCTCCTTGCGCCACTCGAGTCCATTTTGGTCGAGGGCATTCGGGAAGCCACCCAAACCCTGCTGGAAAGCTCGCAAGGCGACCCCATCACTTTCCACAACCATCTGGTCCAATACACTGTCACGGCCCTGAATGCCGCAACCGGTTGCCGTAACCTGTCAGAGCCTTTCGAGTCGATCGCCCACTTCTGTGATCACCCCCCGGCCGTCTTTATCAATGATAAATCCGACGACGGCCTTCACTGCGGACGAATGGTTCCACTTGCAGATGGCGCAAAAGGGCTATTGGAGGACTATCTCGAGCACCTTCGTCGGTTCAAGGCGAGCCTTTCAGGTCAACACAAAGACCTTGCGCATCGCATCCAACAGGTTCTGGAAGGAAACTCCGACACCCTGCCCCTGTTCTTCCTGCTCGATAGCAATGGTGCGTGGCATCCATTAACCGATTTAGCCGTCCCAGGATCGGAACTCTTCTCGTGGCCTCTTCCGAAGAACCTGTTCCGGCACAGGTTTGCCCAGCAGCTAGCTCGAATGAACGTTCACCCCGAAGTCATAGACGGCTGGATGGGCCATGGGGAGCGGGGAACAACCTCCTACAGTGATCACTCGGCGAGGTGTTGGCGAGAGGACCGTGAACGGTATAAGGAAGCCCTGGACGACTGCTTTGAACGGCTAGGCTTTATAGTGCGACTGCCCAAGACCAACTTCGACATCACTGCCTTCGAAGCCAAACAACCCGCTGATACTTACCGGGAGCCTGAATGCTTTGGTCAGGCACGGCGACACTCGGAACGGCTCAAAGCCCGTGATCTGGCGCGTTCTGCAGCCCGGAAGGAGCTGGACTTGGCACTAGATGCCAGCCCAGTCAGCGATGAGAGCGAACTCAATCAAAGCTACATTGATCGTCTGGCAAAAAGAATGATCTCCCGCGAAAACGGGATGCCCCACCCTCAGGCGGCTGTTCGGATGGAAGTGTTGGTCCAATGGCTGGAGGAACACCGCCCCCATACAAGACAATTCATACGACACAGAACATTAAGGGTAGGCACCGAACGCTCACTGGTCAGAGACACTTGCCCCAGAGCGCTTCAAACCATGCCGAACCTTGCACAATGGGCGCGGGACACGAAGCAGGCCATCCGGCAAGCTCGACTTTCGAAGTCCGATAGTCTGGCGCTGGCCACTGCATTCGTTGCGATTGAAAAGCGCATATCCTATCTCAGACTACTGGAAGATCTGGTTCAAGGGCAAAACTTCCGGGTAATACAACACAAGCAACGCGTGTACCTGGAGTACTCCGAATTCCTGGAGCCCAATGATTACAATCAACCGGTTCAACGGCATCAGATCGACCACACCACCGGACGACTGTTAGCGAAAGGGCTCGGAATCAAAGACAGCAAGGATCTCGACACAGCGCCCTGTCCGAAGTCGTTACAATCACTGGCCACAATACTGGCGGAAACCAGACACCTTGATGATGTAAAAAGAAACGAGCGGTCGGTAGGCGCGCTGTTAAAAGAGCTGAGCCGGTTAATTGAACAGGCTAACCTGATTGACCTTCCAGGTATGGTGGCAGGCGCTCTCAGTAATAGAAACCCTCCTACCAGCCTGTGCTTGTACGATTATTTTCGCCTGACAGAAGGTCAGCGATATCAACCACCGGAGTCCACTCCAGAGCAGGACCTTCCAGAAACTGAAAATTTACCCCCGATTCCAGCATCAGCCTCTGGTACTTATCCCGAACCTTTTTACGACTCGGCGAAAGCTTTTCTTGGAGGACTGCAGGACATTCTGAATCAATACACAAAAGCCAAGTCACGAGAGATTGCCAAACAGGTCGAACAGCACTGCCGGGCCCATACTCACTCTGTCAGCAGTGCCGTTTTACTACTTGGCTACTGGGTCGCACACCGAATCCGAAAAGGTAAAGGCCGAGCTAACTATGCCCACAAAGCCTACGCGACTGGGTCTATCAAACGGTACTTAAGTGAACTGTCTGGCCCATTTCGTGGTTTCGCCTACAAGGCGGATTTGCTGTTGATGGCCGAGGAGGACGTCACTGAGCTTTGCGCCAAAATGCTGTCTCACTGCGCTCACAAACTGAAAGACCTGGCGTATTTTTCGGCACGCCTTATTGAGTTCTTCGACTGGGCGAGTGAGCGCGGAGTATCCACTCCCGACTGGGACGAACTTGATCTCGGCAGTGCCCGACGCTCGGTTCGCCCCAGGCTCTTTTCAGAAAGCGAGTACCTCCAGGCCCTCCAACTGCTCCTGCATCCTGACACCGAGGAGATCGAACGGGGTATGCAAGCCGCCTTTGTACTTCTGTTAGGTTTCCGCTTCGGGCTCAGGGCCCAGGAGGCTATTGGCTTACTCCGCTCGGACTGGTGCGAAGCCGCTGGGTTGACCTGGGTACTGGTTCAAAGCAATTCCATACGTGGCCTGAAAAGCAGCGTCCACAGCCGGCGAGCTGTACCGCTGGTATTTCAACTGAGTGCTGTCGAGCGGTCACTGGTTACATCAATACTGACACGATATACGACCAGGCTGGGTAACGCCGACAATAAGCCGATCCTTGCCGACAAAGAGGGTAACCTCACGCCGTTTGCGGGATCCATTCCATCGGATATTGCACGGACGCTTAAATTGGTGACCGGAAACACCCGCATGAGCCTGCACCAGGCCCGCCACGGATTCTGTAATGTGCTGAACAGCGCCTTGTTTGAGATAGACACACCGCTTGCCCAAAAACTCACTGAATCGGTCGATAGGGAGAGCCTCCGAAAGGTACTGCTCGGCAACCACGGGCTGCCGTCAAGACGCGGCTCTATGGCGATCGCCCGGGCGCTCGGGCACCACTCGCCTCGAACGCAATTTCGCTCCTATAACCGCATGATGACAGAGTGGGCAGACAGGCTCACTCCGGTAACCACCCACTACGCCGGCACGATTTCAAAGGCCGTCCAGATTGATCGTTGGCCTGTAAAATCCGCCAGTGAAGTCGAGAGTGCGGCTCCCACCATTTTTGCACAGCGAACCAGACTCACGCCCCTTATTGTGATGGAAGCTCTGAGACTGATGGCGCTTGGGTACGCGGCTCACGGAATCGAACCGATGCTTCGCCTGCCACCGGGAGAACTCGCCGATGTAGAAATTCTGGTTGACCGGATAAATGCGGGGTTGCGGTTCAAGGTCTATGACCCGGAACAAATGAAGAAGGCATTCGTGTACGGCACCAAACTGCCGAAGTATTTACTGAAATCTCGCTCGACTGCCGTATGGCCCCGACTGCTGCAGATGTGCGACGAGCTGCACAACTGTGAGGAACTGGACACCGACCGACCGCTACCTTCTCTCGCCCAGGCCTCGAATCTCGTTGGTAGAAATGGCCACTTGCTGATGAACGAGGTCGAAGATGCTCACCTGATGCGGCTTCTGGTGGACGCATTCAAAATCCCCGAGAATTCGTACAAAGTCGTCATAAAGAGCAAACCGGATTATGCTCCCCGAGCTCAAAGAGTGGTTCTGGCAGGTGAATTTGTACCGGCAGCCGCCTCGCTGCAACTCGACACCTTCAACGAGGATTACGATAAAAACTACACCAGGGCGCGCTCTTACGCGGGATTAGTCCTCACCAGCCCTATGATTACCCAAATCCATGATCGCCTGGAGTTGGTACTACTCTTCATCGCAATTGCATCGGCCTACTGCCCGAAACCCGCACCACTGACGCCGTTACCCCCCCTATCCTAACTGAAGGTCGAAGCTCTCCGCAGGGTCCACCGCCACTTCTTCTAGTTCAAGAAGAGTCAATACCGTTTTTTGCTTTCTGGCTTCTTGTTGGCTCACCACTTGAAACTTAACCAAACTGCGATTCGCATAGGCTCTGGCGAAGACACGAAGGAAATCCAGATCGTGGCACAAAATCTCAGTTCTTCCCTCGATTTCCGAGGCGTCCTCATCGTTAGCGCCGGGTGTCACCCACAGCGTCACCGTACTTTTTTGCTCGTCGAACCCTAACGGCCTGCCTGCCGCCCACATGGTGCCAAGAGCTTTTTGCTCGACCGTTAAAGACGGCATGACACCCTGTACCGTTGCCCCACCGAGATCTTCAAAGCCAAACCTCACCATGACGCCCTGCTTGATCGAGCGGCTCGCAAATTTTGCCGCTATCCCTCGGCTAAGGGTTCCAAGAAACTCTTGCTCCTTTTCGGAAAGAATTGGCTCATCTTCCGGTTCGCCCAATATCCTCTGTGGGATCAAATCCCTAAATACCAATCGAGCGGCAGCCCTGAATACTTCCACCTCCGAAGCCGTAGCCCCAGGCCCTACGAGCCTCACAACGTAAGTTGCCGGGAATTCGACATTGTGCGTAGGTTCAATCCTGAGACGCCACTCTACGGAAGTCGCCGCCAATTTCCTCATATCTCGAAAATCGTTAAGAGCTGAAACCACGGCGTCCTTTAGCTGTTTTTGGGCAGGCAGGACAATTGAGGAATCTTCCTCAAACTCAAGCACCCCGCCGGAATTAACGACGTGTGGTGCACTTGCTGGATGTAAGACGACGATTGTACCGTCGAACGAAACGGAGTCTTCATGAATACCCATAAGATTTTGTTTCCCCGAGCTTTCCCATATGTGTTTTTTTCGCTATTGACACAAACGATATAGCCGCCATTGACCCGGAGTTATTGTCAAATCTGGTGTATGACCATCAGGCAGCGTTCCTGTCAGATTGGTCTTCCACCTCTATTCCATCCTGAAACTGTACGTTGTCCACGACCAGCTTCAGTTGGTCGAACCCCTTGATCCGCTTCCAGCGTTTCTGGGCGGACTGGAGCAGCTTGAACACCATTGATAGTGTCGTGTCACGGTTGCCGCAGGAGCGGCTCCGCTTGGTTCTCAGCCTTACTGTAGCGAAGGTGGATTCAATCGGATTGGTGGTCCGCAAGTGAATCCAGTGAATCGCCGGGAAATCATAGAAGGCCAACAATTCATCCCGATCCTTCTCCAGGTTTTCCATGGCCTTGGGGTACTTGTCCCGGAACCGCCGCAGGGTGCTGTCGAACGCCTTGTGGGCGCTGTCCCGTGTCTCGGCCAGATAGATCTCGTGCAGTGCCGACTTGACCTTCGGTTGCACCGACTTGGGCAGCTTATCCAGCACGTTGGCCGTCTTGTGTACCCAGCATCGTTGGTGCCGGGTGTCCGGAAACACCTTGCTCAGGGCCTTCCAGAAGCCCAGTGCGCCGTCGCCAACAGCCAGCTTGGGCGAAGGTTCCAGGCCTCTTTCCCGTAAGTCCGTAAGCAGCTCTCGCCAGCTGGCTTCGGACTCCCGGTGGCCGTCCTCGACAGCAACCAGCTCCTTGTGACCATGTTCAGTCACGCCGATGACCACCAGCAGGCAGAGCCGGTCATCCAGGCGGACATTGCTGTACACGCCGTCAGCCCACCAGTAGACGTAACGCTTCTGGCTCAGGTCTCGCCGCCGCCAGTCCTTATGCTCATCAAGCCAATTCGCCTTGAGCCGGGATACCGTGTTAGCCGACAGGCCATTGGCCTGCTCGCCGACCAGCGCGCTCAGGGCCTCCTGGAAGTCACCTGATGAGACGCCGCGCAGGTAGAGCCAGGGGATCAGTTCATCCAGACTCTGGGCACGCTTCAGGTACGGCGGCAGCAACTGACTGTTAAAGCGAATCCCGGAGCTATTGCGGTCCCTGACCTTGGGTACCTGAACCTCAACATCCCCAACGCCTGTCTGGATCGTGCGCTTGGGCAGGTGTCCATTTCGCACCACAGCACGGCGGCCATCCGGCGTCTTGACGTCCGCGTACTGCTTCAACAGGCTCTCCAACTCTGTCTCGACGGCATGTGCGATCAGGTCCCGGGCACCCTGTCGGATCAGCTCGTGCAACGGGTCGTTGCTGACTACCTCTGGTTGTGAAAGAGCGTGCAGGTTAGACTTGGACATGGCGTATCATTCCTCTGTTGGTTGTGATCTTGGCGGAGATCAACCAACAGGATACGCCACCCCTTCAACCTGCTTCCATACACCAGAAATCACCATAACTCGAAACCCAAGCCTAACTCTTCAAAATCGCCGAAAGACTCGACTCAAAAAGATACCTATCGGAAGTGGGTCTGCATCACTTGCGGCCATATCTACGATGAAGCTCTCGGAGATGAAGCCGAAGGCTTCCCTGCCGGCACTCGTTTTGAAGATATTCCAGACGATTGGTGCTGTCCGGACTGTGGTGCCACAAAAGAGGACTATGTCCTCTATGAAGACTAGTAATCCGATTGAAAATAACAACAGTCTCGTTCGGCAAGAGGTGATTTTATAATGCAGATTGCTAGTCTGGCGGAGGTTGGGGTGACCAATGTGTCAACCAGCGATACGATTGATTCAACGTTCGCGGCCCTACAGCGGGCACAACTTGCGCGTCGCGGAAGCTTTACCTTGGAGGCTCGAATAGCGCAGCTCGACCAGCTGCGGGATTCAATTAAACGCCACGAATCAAACATCATTGCGGCTTGCGCGGCGGACTTTCGAAAACCCGCTCCAGAAGTCAAATTAACTGAACTCCTGCCGGTGCTTCAGGAAATTCGACACACTAAAAAACACTTGCGTAAATGGATGCGTCCGAAGCGAGTGGCTGCATCCGTTGGTGTTCTGGGCACGAAATCTTATGTTCGGCCAGAACCAAAGGGAGTGTGCCTGATTATTGCACCGTGGAATTATCCGCTCAATCTTGCGCTCGGGCCTCTCGTCTCAGCGTTGGCTGCAGGGAACGGAGCCATCATTAAACCCTCGGAAATGACACCACATACCTCAAAGGTGATTGCCAACATTGTCGCCGAAACCTTCCCTCCCGATCTGGTTTCCGTGATTGAGGGTGATGCCGCGGTAGCGCAGAAACTGTTGGCCTTACCCTTCGACCACATATTCTTCACGGGCAGTCCTGCGGTAGGCAAGGTGGTCATGGAGGCTGCCGCCACGAACCTTTCCTCAGTGACGCTGGAATTGGGGGGTAAGTCCCCGACCATTGTTGGCCCAGATGCCAACATAAAGAGGGCTGCAAGAAACATTGTCTGGGGTAAGTTTGCCAATAATGGACAGACCTGTATCGCCCCAGATCATGTTTTTGTGCACGTTAATATCGCAGATCAATTCAATGAAGCACTTAAAACGGAAATTGGGCGAGTCTATGGAAAAACACCAGAAGCCCAGAAATCGACCGCCGACTATTGCCGGATTGTAAATCGACGTCATTTCCAGCGAGTTTCAAACCTGATAGATGATGCCAAAAACAAAGGTGCAAGAGTCTTTGAGGGCGGTGTTACAGATGCTGAAGAGAATTTTATTGCTCCGACGTTGATTTCAAATGTATCCAGCGACATGGATATTTCACGTGAGGAGTTATTCGGCCCGATCTTACCCGTTATTGAATTCGACGATATTGATCTGGTTATCAAGAAAATCAACGATAACCCTAAACCGCTTGCGCTTTACATATTCGACAAAAACGAGTCTTTTGCCACGGATATTATCGAGCGAACGAGCTCCGGCGCTG
Source organism: Marinobacter flavimaris (assembly GCF_045057155.1). Classification (NCBI taxonomy): domain Bacteria; kingdom Pseudomonadati; phylum Pseudomonadota; class Gammaproteobacteria; order Pseudomonadales; family Marinobacteraceae; genus Marinobacter; species Marinobacter flavimaris. The sequence goes on along the minus strand of NZ_CP171359.1, from coordinate 626,799 downwards.
TAGGAGTCAACCTTACAGTTGTGCATTTTCTACATCCGGGTCTGCCGTTTGGTGGAGTTAATAATTCCGGGATAGGGGCGGCACACGGTGAATACGGTTTCCGCGCTTTTTCGCATGAAAAGGCGTTGATGGAGGATAAACATTCTCTTATGCATCTTCTTTTTCCACCCTATACAGCCTGGGTCCGGCGTCTTATAGAGGCTGCTGTTCGTATTCTGGGCTGAGCATAATCAAATAATAAGAGAGTTATTATGTACGATTACATTATTGTCGGTGCGGGATCGGCGGGCTGTGTATTGGCCAATCGGCTTACGGCGGACTCTTCAAAGCGAGTAGCGTTGCTAGAAGCGGGCCCAAAGGATAAAAATCCACTCATACATATGCCTATAGGTATAGCACTCCTTTCCAATAGTAAAAAGCTGAATTGGGCTCTTGAAACCGAACCTCAAGAACATCTAAAGGAGCGCCGCCTGTTTTGGCCTCGTGGGAAAACACTTGGCGGGTCCTCTTCTATCAACGCCATGGTCTATATCAGAGGTCACAAAGCCGATTATGACCACTGGGGTCAAGTTGCCGGGACAGACCTCTGGGGATGGGATCGCGCTTTAAAATTGTTTCGTCGACTGGAAGATAATAAACGTTTTGGCGCAGATTCTTACCATGGGGAGGGCGGTGAGCTCACCGTAAGTGAACTCAAATCAGTCAATCCGTTGAGTCGAGATTTTGTTCGAGCGGCACCTCATGTAGAGCTCCCGATAAACACGGACTTTAATGGAGAGACGCAAGAGGGATTGGGACTCTACCAGGTGACACAAAAAAATGGTCGCCGTTGGAGTTCAGCGCAGGCATTTCTGCGTGTCGCGGAGAACCGGCCTAATCTTGATGTGCTAACGGACGCGCGGGTAACCCGGGTGGTAATGGACGGTAAGCGGGCAGTCGGCGTGACACTGAACCAGGGGGGCGAATATCGCCAGCTTAGACTCAATAACGGCGGTGAAGTCATATTGTCTGGTGGTGCGGTTAATTCACCACAACTACTTATGCTTTCGGGAATCGGTGATAGCGAAGAGCTTGGAAAACACGGGATCCCCCTTGTGCATCATCTTCCTGAGGTCGGCCAGAATCTGGTTGATCATTTGGATATTACGATCATGCACGCGGCGAACTCACGTTTGCCCATTGGCGTTGCTCCCAGTTTCCTGTTTCGGGGCGTGAGCGCATTATTCTCATATATCTTTGCGCGACGTGGATTTCTTACCAGTAATGTTGCCGAGTCCGGAGGCTTTGTTAAATCCGAGCGCTCGTGCGAACGGCCAAATGTGCAATTCCACTTTTTGCCAACTTACCTGAAGGATCATGGACGAAAAGTGATGGCCGGGTATGGGTACACCTTGCATATTTGCGATCTAATGCCCAGAAGCCGCGGTTTTATAGGTCTCAAAAGCCCTGACCCATTGGCCGACCCGTTGATTCAACCCAATTATCTCAGTAACCCCGAAGACATCAAAACAATGATCTCGGCCGTTAAATTTGGACGACGGATACTCGGGGCACCAACAATGGCTTTACATAGTAAACGAGAAATTAAGCCCGGAAACTCGGTGTCTTCGGACGGTCAGATTGCGGACTTTATCCGGGAAAATGCAGAGACTATTTACCACCCCGTTGGCACTTGTCGTATGGGCGCGGATCCGGATTCAGTCGTTGATCCGGAATTAAAAGTCAGAGGGATTGAAGGGCTAAGAGTTGTCGATGCCTCGATAATGCCCAGTTTGGTTGCCGGTAACACCAACGCACCCACCATGATGATTGCCGAAAATGCAGCCGACATCCTCTTGGGAAATGTTTAGGTTCAAACCCGGATTATGCCTTCTACATTGGACCTTAATGACGCCAGATACTCGCGTCAACCAACTACAAAAACGACAGGAGATAAACGTGCTTGGCCAAATGATGAACATGGAGCTCACCGTGAATTCCTTGATCGACCATGCTGCTCGCTACCATGGAGACGCTGAGATTGTGTCGATAGGAACGGATGGAAATCCCAGTCGATCTGACTGGGCAACTGTTTCGGAGCGGTCGCGACAACCTGCGTCAGCGCTTCGAACGGCAGGCTATGTCCAGGGGGATCGGTGCGCGACCATTTGTTGGAATAACGTGGGGCACCTGGAATGTTACCTTGGCATCTCTGGTGGCGGGATGGTGTGTCACACCATTAACCCGCGACTGTTTCCAGAACAACTCGTTTACGTTATCAACAATGCTCAAGACAAAGTCATATTCTTTGACAAAACGTTCCTTCCCATTGTTTCAAATATCCGAGACCGACTGGAGACGGTTGAGAAATTTGTATTGATGTCCGAACCGGACGAAGAAATTGCAGCGCAATTTCCAGGATTGTTGTTTTATGAAGAGTTTCTTCAGCGAGGAACGCCTAACGCGAATTGGCCTGAAATCGCCGAAAACCAGGCTTCAAGCCTCTGCTATACATCGGGCACCACTGGAAATCCCAAAGGGGTGCTCTATTCACACCGCTCCACCGTTCTGCACGCGCTGGTAGCTGCTCAACCCGACGCACTGAATTTATCGGCACGGGACGTGGTGATGCCGGTTGTTCCTATGTTTCACGTAAATGCGTGGGGGGTACCCTACATTACGGCGATGGTTGGAGCCAAACTGGTGTTGCCTGGTCCTGGCCTGGATGGACAAAGTTTGGTCAAGCTGATCGATTCAGAAAGCGTAACGATTGCGCTGGGTGTGCCTACAATTTGGCAGGGACTTCTCTCGGCTTTGGACGAGCTTGGCTCCTCGGCACAGTCGCTTAAACGGACGGTGATAGGGGGTAGCGCTTGTCCGCCCTCAATGATGTCGGAGTTTCGTGGTAAGTATGGCGTAGAAGTTGTCCATGCATGGGGAATGACAGAAACATCACCGATCGGAACCGTCAATGCACTGCTGTCGAAACACAATACTCTTTCGGAGGAAGGAAGAAACAAAATCCGTGAAAGCCAGGGACGGCCTCCCTACGGGGTGCAGCTCAAAATTGTGGGTGAAGACGGCCATCAACTGCCCGAAGATGGCATTGCTCAGGGAAATCTCCGCATCCGTGGTCATTGGGTGGTAGCCGATTACTTCGGTGTTGAACCAAATCAGACTCTTGAGGAAGACGGTTGGTTCGAGACAGGTGATGTTGCTTCGATCAATGATGATGGATTTATGACAATACGTGACCGCTCAAAAGATATTATTAAGGAGACTCTGAATAAGTCCCCAAAATCAGCGATAATACGGCCATCATCAACCGCATAGGATTCGTTGCCACCATGGATCAGATCACCTTCTCCGAAGCCGAGTACCAGACCAAGAAGCGCAAAACGCGTCGTGAGATCTTTCTGGAGCGGATGGACAAGCTGATTCCCTGGAAGCAATTGGAGAAGAAGGTAGCCCGTTATTACCCGAAGGGCCAGAATGGCCGGCCTCCCTATCCGCTGCCGGCCATGCTTCGAGTTCACTGCATGCAGCTGTTCTATAACCTGAGCGATCCGGCCATGGAAGACGCTCTGTACGAGATCGAATCCATGCGGCACTTCGCCGGTCTGAAGCTGGACCGCTTGCCGGATGAGACGACCATTCTCAACTTCCGGCATTTCCTGGAGCAGCACGGTCTTGGCAAGGCGCTGTTTAAAGAGGTGAACAAACACCTGGAGAAAAACGGCCTGATGCTGCGTGAAGGCAGCATCGTAGATGCGACCATTATCTCTGCTCCCAGCTCCACCAAGAACAGCAGCGGCAAGCGCGATCCTGAAATGCACCAGACCAGAAAGGGCAACGAATGGCACTTCGGCATGAAGATGCACATTGGTGTCGACGACACACTTGGTCTGATTCATAGCATCGATACCACCGCTGCCAACGTTCATGACATCGTACCCACCGACAAGCTGCTGCACGGTGAAGAACAACGAGTCTTCGGCGATGCCGGTTACCTTGGCATTCAAAAGCGAGATGAGCATAAGCACCGCGGGAACGTCTCCTGGTTCATTGCCAAACGACCTGGCACCCGCAAGAAGCTGGATGCGGACAAGCTGAAAGCCGAGAAAATAAAAGCGAGTGTTCGTGCCAAAGTCGAGCATCCCTTCCGGTACATCAAGCAGGTTTTCGGCTACAGCAAAGTCCGCTATCGCGGCTTGGCCAAGAACAACAACCGGCTGCATTTGCTGGCCGCGTTCAGCAACCTGCTGATTGGTGAAAAATACATGCTGGCGTAGGGCCAGTGTGCCTGTTTTCCGCCAAAATGGCGGGAAACGGGCAAAAAAACACATAAATAGCGGGAGAATAGCGTCTGAATTTTCGATTTTTTGCAGGCTAAAACCAGCATCGGCAAAAATCAGCGGTTATTCAGACCTTCCTTAAATCTGGTGGTGAATGGATATCTACAGTCGAATTGGAGGGAATCGCAATGGGCCATTCTGCCATCAATGAAGCTGCCGTAGTGGCGGCCTCCCATGATAAATGGGACGAACGACCGATCCTGTTGGCAGTAAAAATACCCGACGCAAATATTACTGAGGAGGAACTTCTTGCTCATTATCAAGGGAAAGTCGCCAAGTGGCAGATCCCGGATCGCGCGATCTTTGTGGAAGGATTGCCACGCAATGCCACTGGGAAAGTATTAAAAAACAAGCTGCGTTCTGAGTATGGGGAAGTATTAGTCAATAAACCGGCAAGCTAGCTTCAATGAGTGGCATTTGTGTTACGAAAAATTGCAGTTTTACCTAAAGCCAATTTGTTTTAATACCAAAAAGGATAATAAAAAATGAAACCTAAAATAATTAGTAAAGTCTCGTTAGTGGCGTTCCTTTTACTTTCACTTGCTGCGAGCCTGGCCAACGCTCAATCTGAGCCGGTTTACAGTAGAGGCGACTGGGTGGTTGGGCTGAATGCCACTAGAGTTCTAACCGATGAAGATTTGCGATCGGAGTCTGTCAACGTAGATGTCGCGTTTAAGTCATCAGCTCTTTAACAATTGGCCGCCTTTTCCGGGTTCAGAGTGACTGATTCCGGCAAGCTGAAGTTTCGGATATCACCAGACCAGCGACGCGGGTTCTCGGCTTTCGCCGCTTCGATAATCTGTTTTCGCTGGGCCAGGATCTGATCAGCTTCGCCCGTATGGCGTTGCTGAGGTGTTACGTAGTTCAAGGCGCTGTGTCGGTGCTCGGTGTTGTACCAGCGCACGAACGCCAGTACCCATTTGCGGGCCTCCTCGATCGTTCTGAAGCCGTTTACCGGGAACCCCGGGCGGAACTTCAGGGTTTTGAACAACGACTCCGAGTAGGCATTGTCGTTACTGACCCGGGGGCGACTGTTCGAGGGCGTAATACCCAGATCGTACAGTTTCTCCAAGAAGGTCGAGGCCTTCATGGGGCTGCCATTGTCGGAGTGCAGCACTAGAGGCTTGTCCTTCGTCGCCAGGTGTTCACGCCAGTAGGCCTTCTCGATGAACTCGCTGGCAAGCTCGCCGGTCTCACTGTGATAGACCTCGTGACCGACGATCTTGCGGCTGTATACGTCCAGCATCAGATACAGGTAGAACCAGGTGCCTTTTGCTGGCCCCGGCAGCCATGAGATATCCCACGACCACAGCTGGTTCGGTTCTGTGGCCTTGTGTGTAGTTGCCCTGCGCTTGCTCTGGGGCGCTTTTTGCCGACCTCTGGGGTGTACTTGATCCTTCTCCCGCAGAACCCGATAGAAGGTGGATTCCGAGGCCAGGTAGCGACCCTGATCCAGTTGATCCGCAACGATGAAGGCCGGCGGACAGCTTCGATATTCCTTCTGGTTGCACAGTGAGACCACGGCCTGACGCTCCGCCTCCGAGAGTTTATTGGTGGGTGCTGGTCTGGGCACCACCGGTCGTTGATCGGCGCTGACGGCCTTATCTGCCGTCCAGCGCTGATAAGTGCGTATACTCAGGTTCAGCAAGGCGCAGGCCTTGACCAGCCGGGCTCCGTTACCCTGAGCCTCTTGGATCAGGGTAACCGCCTGCTGGCGATCCGGGAGGCTGGTCATTCGTCCTCGTCTTTGGGGCCCCAGATCGCCTCGGCTTTTTTTGACAGCGTCAGCAGTGCAGCCGTTTCTGCCAGAGCTTTTTCCTTGCGTCGCAACTCGGCTTCGAGTTTTTTGACTCGTTTTTTCTCAGCCCTGGCCGCTTGCCGATTCTGCTTGGCCTGTTCATCCGACAGGGCATTGGCTCCCATGCAGGCGGCTTTCCAGGTTTCGATTTGTTCCGGGTAAAGGCCGTTCCTACGGCAATATTCACTAACTTCCGCCTCCGTCATCGGGGCGGTTTCCAGAACAATGCGGAACTTCTCTTCGCTACTCCACTTGTCTGGATGAGCTGAATTCGATGGCAAAACGGCACCTCGTCCTCTGGCGGCTTTACGCCAATTGTACAAGGTTGCGGTACTGATGCCTTCCTGGCTGGCCAACTCGGCAACAGTCAGACTGTGAGGTGGGGCCATCTTCTGGAGAATGGCTTCTTTACGTTCCGGTGAATAATGGGGCATGGTTGTCCTCTGAAATATTCAGGCGACAACTACGCTGACACATAGGGCGATCAGCCTCTGCGGGGAGTGCCCCCGTTCCAAATTCCAACCTGTCTATTAACAACGATACGACCGTATCATTCGACGTGTCGTATTTTCTGAGTAATCAGCTGGCATTTAACATTTTTGGCGGCATTCCCGCTAGTGCGGACCTCCAGGGCGAAGAGTCTCTCTCCGGTCTTTTTCTTGGTCAAACAGATTATGGTCCGGTAATTCTTTCGCTTCAGTATCATGTTTTGACGGGTAGCAACTTCTCTCCGTACTTTGGAGCGGGTGTAGGACGGATTCTCTTTTTAGATGAGAAGGATCGCGCACTAACCGACTTCGACGTCGAAGATACATGGGCCCCTGCGGTTCAGGCTGGTTTTCGCTGGAGGATACACAATAACTGGTCGGCAAATTTTGACGTTAGATATGCACCCTTCGAGGCGGATATCACCGGTAACCTGGGCCCGGCCCCTGTTCAGGCAAAAGTGGAAGTGGACCCCACTATCGTGAGCATCGGTGTTGCATATCGCTTTTAAATGCCAAGTATACCAACCGTCTGCATTTGCTGGTCGCTTTCAGCAACCTGCTGATTGATAAAAAACCTGCAGCGTAAGACCAATGCGCCCCTTTTCCGCCAAGATTGCGGAAAAGGGGCAAAAACCAGCGGTTATTCAGATCTTCCTTAGGTATATAGCCCCAGCCTTATGCATCATTTAAAGGTCTCGTATCGTTTAGTCGAGTAGTATATAGCCATCAGGACCGGCACGTCCTTACTATAGAAAACCTTTTCAGTAGTCCCGCAAGTTTCATTTAATCGAGCAAGTGTCTTAACATTAATACCGCTCGTAACTATCGGTTCTTGATGTCCACCATCAATAAGCCGGAATCTTACTGTGTTTGATTTACACACCGCTTGAAGCTTGCAGTCTGAAAAGCCCTGTCTTGGCTGCCACCACCCATCCGCATGAAAAAGCATATGCTCAGATGAACCAAAACAAGAGGTCGACACCGAATGGGCGATGTTGCTTATGAAGGATTGAGTGATCGGAACCTCTACCCATAATGGCCGATAGAGACTTCGCTTTTTCTTTGTGGGTAAAATCAAGTTCATATTTTCGTCGGTAATTGCAAGGTGAGGTTATTAGTGGGACATATAGAGAATTATTTCACCTACATGGACTCCCCCTGCGGTCAAGCAACGCCATTTGAATCCGAAGCGGTTTGAGACTGCGGCTCTACATTCGGCCTCTTTGTGGGCGTTTTTGCCCGGGCCAGGATGATGATGCGTGTGAGCGGGGACCTTATTCGTTAGTCGGCTTCGCTGAGCCGCAGAAATAAACAGGTTCTCCCACTCTCGGTCTGACCGTTCCGTCATCGCTTGCCGTTGCAAGACTCTTCTGGCAGGCTTGTTCTGCCTGTCGTTGGTGCTCGGTTTTAGCCCTCCACAGGCTGTGTCTTAAACTCGGTTTGATTCATGAGTAGTGCCCATATAATCCGGGCGTTCTTGGCCGCCATCGCAACGGCGGCCCGCTTGTATCCACGTCGTTCCACCAGGTCTTTGGCCCAGTCACTGAGTCGATCATTCTTATCCGGTAATTTTGCAATCACTGCCCGGGTGCCATGGATCAGCAGCGTTCGCAGGTATTTGTCCCCGCGCTTGGTGATTCGGCCAAGTCGCACCTTGCCACCGGTCGAGTATTGTCGGGGCACCAGACCCAACCATGCGGCAAAGTGTCGCCCACTTTTGAACTGTCTGGGGTCAGGCGCACTGGCCAGCAGGGCTGTTGCGGTCTGTGGTCCGATACCCGGTATGGCCATAAGGCGCTTGGCCTGCTCATCGCTCCGGGCCATCGCTTCGACCTCCCGATCGTAAGCCAGGATTTCTTCATCGAGCTGTCGAATGCGTTGGTTGATGTTGTTGATTAAGCGGCGAGCGAGCATGGGTAAGTCGTTTTCGGCATCCTCCAGGATTTCGGGAACCCGGCGCCGTGCGGCGTAACGGCCCTGGGGAATGATCAGTCCGAACTCGGCCAGCAGCCCACGAATCTGATTGATCTGCGCGGTGCGTTCTTTGGTCAGTCCACGGCGAATACGATGCAGGCACAGTACGGCTTGCTGGTCTTCGGTCTTGATTGGAACAAACCGCATATTCGGCCGACCTACTGCCTCACAGATGGCCTCGGCATCGTTGTCGTCGTTCTTGCTGCTCTTGCGATAGGGCGCGACAAACCGGGGTGCAATGATTCGGACATCGTGGCCGAGTTTGGTCATTTCCCGAGCCCAATGGTGGGCACCCGAGCAGGCTTCCATGCCAATCAGGCAGGGTGGGAGCTGAGCGATATAAGGCAACAGCTTGGGCCGGTTCAGTCGTTTGCGAACCACGACCTTGCCGTGTTGATCGGTGCCATGAATACTGAACACAGTTTTCGCCAGATCGATGCCAATGGTTGTAACATTCATGATGACTCCTCCTGCTTTTGATTGAAGATGTCAGACACCTTCAATGTGGCACATCGATGCCGTGGGAGCAGGGGGAGTCCATATCATTCGCTATGGTGCTCTCGGTTTACCAGAGCAACAGTAATGTGTCTGGCTACGGGAAATTCCGCCGGTTGTGGCTCACGCATCCTTTGCGCTCACTGAAAGCTGTCGGTCGTAGGATATGATATCCATAGGCCGTATGAGTTGTGCATTGCTTTCGCAATTTTGGGCAAACTAAGGGCACAGCTCTACTCGGTCGTCAATTTCAATTTATGGACTGACCGCTCACCAAGGACTTCAGTTCAATATCCGGATCCTTCAACATTTCAGGATTGACCTGCCTGCGTTGTTGAACGAGGGTCTTGCCGACCATAAAAGCGATGGGCAGGTTGACCGCATCAACAGCAATGACACAGCCATCGCGGAGATAGAACACCGCAAATCCCTTGTCTTCCGGGCTTCCGCGCAGCACACGCTGATCATGATGTTGCGACAACCCCACCATCTGCAGACGCACGTCATATTGGTTCGACCAGAACCATGGAGCGCTGTTATAGGGTTTCTCCTCGCCCATCAGGGTTGCCGCCGCTGTCCGGGCCTGATCAACCGCGTTGGCGACAGATTCAAGGCGCTGCATCTTCTCGAAGAAAAGATTCCGGTGGCGGGTACAGTCGCCGATCGCCAGGATGGCGGGATCTTCTGTGCGGGTAAACTCGTCAACAATAATGCCGTCATCACAGGGCAGGCCGGCGGCCTCAGCCAGGGCGGTTTCCGGCACAACACCCACTGAAACGAGCACGATGTCGGCCGGTACAGTGCCGCCGCTCGCCAAGGTCACGCCAGCCACATGCCCCTGATCGCCCGCTTCGAAACCGGTTACCGCCGTGTTCAGCCGCAGATCCACGCCGGCGCTGCTGTGTTTGGTGTAAAAAAACTCTGAGATTTCCGGGCCTGTTACACGCTGCATAAGACGCTCGGCCGCTTCCAGTACTGTGACATTAACGCCTTTTTTGGTGGCACTGGCTGCCACCTCAAGTCCAATGTAACCACCACCCACGATGACCAGGCGCTTCCCCGGGAGCAATTCTTCACGCAGGGCATCCGAGTCAGCTATGTCGTGCAGATAATAAATGCCCTCCAGGTCAGCCCCGGGTGCGTTCAGGCTTCGGACGTGGGACCCCGTGGCCAGAACCAGTCGATCGTATTTCAATGTGCTCTGGTCCGACAGGCTGATGGTCCTGTTGTCCCGATCAATCTGTTCGGCACGCACACCAAGCCGCAACTGATGGCCGGCGTTCTCGTACACCGAGCGCGGCTTCAGGTACAGCGACGCCTGATCAACCTCTCCTGCCAGATAGTTCTTGGACAGGGGCGGCCGCTGATAGGGTGGATGTGGTTCTTCGCCCACCAGAATCACTTCCTGTTGATATTTTTTTTGCAGCAGGGTTGTCAGGAGCGCACCCGCTGCGTGCCCGCCGCCAACGATGACTGTCGTCTCTTTCTGTTGGTTTGCCATAGTCTGTCTCTGCCTGTTGTTCTCTGGGATCAGATTGATCAGAAGTCCGGATGCCAGCTGTGCGCCGGGATGCCCCCCGCAGCGCTAGCCGACCGTCTCCCCGGCATCCTCAAGTATCATCGCGGCGCCTTTCTCGCCGATCATGGTTGCCGGCTGATTGGTGTTTCCGCCGACCAGCGTCGGCATGATGGAGGCATCGACCACCCGCAGGCATTGCAGGCCATGCACGCGCAGGCGCGGATCGACCACCGCCATCGGATCAACACCCATCTTGCAGGTGCCAACCGGGTGGTACGCTGATTCACCGCTGCGCCGTACCCATGCGGCGAGATCGTCGTCATTCTGGAGCGCCGGCCCGGGCGAGACCTCAACCTCGTGGTGCGGGGCAAAGGCCGCCTGCGCCAGGATTCTGCGCACCAGATGTACCCCGCGTACCAGTCGCTCGACATCGGCGGACTCGGCCATGTAGTTGGGGTCGATCAGCGGCGCCGCAAACGGGTCGGCACTGTGCAGACCGACGCGCCCGCGCGACGATGGCCTGAGCCCGTAGATCATCACCGCGTAGCCATAACCGCTCATCGCGGTCTTCAGGTCTCGCCCGTGATCGTCGTACAGCATTGGCGCGAAGTGCAGCTGCAGGTCGGGTATCGGCTCCTCGGGCCGGGAGCGGATGAACCCGCCGGCCTCGGCGCCGTTGCTCGACAGCACGCCCCGCCGGCCGCTCAGATACGTCAGAGCGCCCCACAGCCCCTTGAGCCAGTAGCTCGGATGCATCGAGATGCTTTGGCGGCTGCGGGCGCTGACGCGCACGAACACGTCGATATGATCCTGGAGATTCTGCCCGACGCCCTCCAACGCATGGCGCAGTTCTATGCCATGCCGGGACAGTTCCTCCCGCGGACCGACCCCGGACAGCATCAGCAGTTGCGGCGAGTTGAACGCGCCGCCGCAGAGCACAACTTCGCGCCTGGCACGAACCTGCGTCTGCCCCGTTGTATCGCGGTATTCGACACCGGTGGCGCGGGTGCCTTCGAGTAGCACCCGGGTGACATGCGCGCCGCTGCAAACCGTCAGGTTGGAGCGCCCCGCAGCGGGTTCCAGATACGCCCGCGCATTGCTACAGCGTGTGCCGTCTTTCTGGTAGGCGTAGTAGAAGCCCACGCCCTCCTGCTCACTGCCGTTGAAATCTGTATTGAGCCGGTACTTCGCCTGGGTTGCCGCCTCGACAAACGCAATGCTCAGCGGATTGGTATAGCGCCGCTCGGCAACGTTCAGCGGACCACCCTGACCATGAAATTCTGCCTCATTCAGCGTAAGTTTGGGCTCGAAATGTTCCGATCGGCGGAAGTAGGGCAACACCTCGGCGTATGACCACCCGTTGCACCCCAGCCGTGCCCACTCGTCGTAGTCCCGGGCATGCCCGCGAATATAGACCTGCGCGTTCATGGCGCTGGAACCGCCAAGCATCTTGCCCCGCGGCTGAAAAAGCGCCCGGTCGTGCATGTGACGCTGCGGTTCGGTATTGAACTGCCAGTTGTAGCGGCGGCTGAACATCAGCTGCAGGAAACCCAGCGGCATGTTCACGAAAGGGTTGCGGCGGCTCTCCGGACCGGCTTCAAGCAGCAGCACAGAATGGCGACCGCTCTCCGACAGGCGGCTGGCGACAGCACATCCGGCCGAGCCCGCGCCAACCACGACATAGTCAAATTGTTCGGTCGTCATCCTGGTCAGCCTGTTCATTAACTTTTTGGTGTCAGCTGGACCATCAGCTCCGAATAGCCCCGCACGAAGTTGGACTGCACGCGCTCCGGCTCGCCGACGACTTCGATCTTGTCAAAGCGTTTGAGAATCTCTTCCCATAGGATACGCAGTTGCAATTCCGCCAGGCGGTTGCCCATGCAACGGTGAACACCGTAGCCAAATGACATATGGTTTCGTGCGTCCTTGCGATCGATAATGAAGTGATCGGGGTCCTCGAACTTGCGCTCGTCACGGTTGCCCGAGGCGTACCACATCACAACGCGATCGCCCTTTTTGATGGTCTGGCCGCCCAGCTCAACATCTTGCTTGGCGACTCGGCGCATATAGGCCAGCGGCGTTTGCCAGCGGATGATTTCCGACACCATGTTCGGAATCAGTTCCGGTTTTGCCTTCAGTTTTTCGAGCTCCTTTGGGAATTCGTTCATGGCCACCAGGCCACCACTCATTGAGTTGCGAGTGGTATCATTGCCGCCAACGATAAGCAGCGTCAGATTGCCGATAAACTCCATCGGGCGATTGATCAGATCTTTGGTGTCGTCGTTGCTCTGTAGCAGGCTGATCAAATCGAAACCGGGCTCTTCGCCCGCCGCGCGGCGCGCTTCTTTATCCCTCCAAAGCTTGGAGAAAGACCAGGCCATGTCTGCTGCGTCGTCAAACATGATCTCTTCATCGGCAAACTCGCCGCCGGTCGCCGAGGCTGCACCGGCCATTCGATCCGACCACTCCACCAGCTTGTGACGTTCCTCGTAAGGAAAATCCAGAAGGGTTGCGAGCATGCGACCGGTGAGTTCCTTCGATACAGTGGGCACCCAGTTGAAGGGCTGGCCCAGAGGCAGGCTGTCAAGCACATCGCCGGTACGCGATCGGATCAGCTCCTCCATTTCCTTCAGGTTCTTCGGTGCCACCACGCCCTGTACCGAGCTGCGCTGCACATCGTGTTTTGGCGGATCCATCGCTATGAACATTTCCACCGACAGTCCCTCTGGAGGGTCACCCAGAATGATTTGCGGCTCGGCGGAAAACAGGTCGTGACTCTTATCCACGAACATGATGTCTTCAAAGCGAGTCACCGACCAGAAGGGGCCGAAGGGGCTGTTCTTCTGGTAATGGACCGGAGCCTCATCACGCAACCGTTTGAAATAGGCGCGCCACTGATCCTGCCGATATAAAAACGGATTGCTGACATCGATGTCCTCAAGGGCCAGCGTGTTAACGTCCGGGATGGCTGATTCAACAAATTCGGGCACGGGCCGGCGTGGGCCGAAGGCCTTCTTCTTGGCGCCCATTAACAGTTTCAGCCCCTGGATCTGCCTGTGCATCGGCACCACCCTGGAGGTAGCATTAATCACTCGGGACTGAATGTCGTCAAATGTTTTGGACAGTGTTGGCATGCGTCCTCCTATGTTCACATCTGGAACTCGGGTAAATGCACGGTCATGCCGTCCATTTCATCAGTAATGACCACCTGGCAGCCCAGGCGCGAAGTGCTTGCCCGCTCCGGGGTCATTGACAGCATTTGCTCTTCCTCACCACCAGGCGTACCTGTCTTTCTGAACCAATCGTCCGAGACGATGACGTGGCAGGTACCACAGGCACACTCTCCCCCACAATCCCCGTCAATACCGGGAATCAGATTGTCAACGGCGATTTGCATTACCGAGGAACCAGCTTTGAATTCAGCGACATGTTCAGTTTGATCATGTTCTATAAAAGTAATCTTGCCCAATATTGTTCTCCTGCCAGTAGTTTTCAGTAATAGATATTGTCTGTCTAACGACACTCCTGTCAGGTCATTTCTTGACAAGCTGAGGTCATTTAAAGACAAAATGACGTTCATTCAGGACGGGGAAGATCAATGATGACGACGCAGAAGACGGGTGATTTGCAAAAACCCGGTCCCGGCATTCCATCGAATTACTCACGGCTCATTGCACGTGAGCTCGATTTAACAGCCAAACAACTGCCACGTCTGCTGCTCGGCACCGGGCTTGGTGTGACGCAATTCCTGAGCGAGGAAAGCCTGCTTACCGCAGCGCAGCAGGTGCGGATTCTGCGCAACGCACTGGATCTGTCCGGCCAGCCGGAATTAGGGTTATGGCTAGGCAAGCGACTGACCCCGGCAACCCATGGTGCGATGGGATTCGTGGCCTACAGCAGCCCCGACTTTCTCACTGCGCTGCAAGCGATTCATACTTTTCTGCCCACGCGCGCGAGCTTCATCCAACTGCATTTGCGGCAAGTCAACGAGCGCCTGGAATGTATTCTGGACTACCAGGAGTCGCTGGACGATGACATACAGCGGTGCCTGTCGGATGCGATGGTTAAGGCCCTTTTTGAATTTGGCGAGTTTATAATTGGTCGCCCTTTGCATGAGGCTGAAATATGCTTCGCTCATCCTGAACCCCCGTATCAGGCAATGTATGCCGATTTTTTGCCCGGGCAGATTCGCTTTGATTGCGACCAGTTAAAACTTACGTTGCCGATGTCGTTGTGTCGGGAACCGAATGCCTCCGCCAATCACGAAAACTATCGTCTGGCCTTGCAACAGTGTGAATCGATGCTTGCGCAACTTCAGTCGGATAAACCGAGCTATCAGACCCAGCTGAAGATGATGATGTTGTCCCGACCGCCCGGAACGCTCAGTGAAGACGAAGCAGCGGCCTCGTTGTTCATGAGCAAACGCACCCTGGCACGCAAACTCAAACAGGAACGCAGCGGTTTTCGGAAAGTTCGCGACGAGATTCTGTCCCAGCAGGCAGCGACCTACTTGCGTGACAGCCAGCTGTCAATCGAGGCCATTGCCGCGTTGATGAACTATCACGACAGTGCCAATTTCAGACGCGCCTTCAAGCGCTGGTTTGACCAGTCGCCTGAGCAATTCAGGCAAAATGTCAGATCACAAACCGTGCATCCGCATGATTAGCGATCATAAACAGAGGCTACTTGCGTTTGTGAAGCCAGAACCTATGCCTGACCCCCTTTATTGATCACACCGTCCATAGCGATCTGCCAGATCAAGTCGCCAATGGCGTCGAGTGAATGAGCCCCGTTCGGGTCGAACCAGGTTGCAACCCAGTTGAGCGCCCCAAGGCCGATCAGGCGGAGCAAACGGCCGTCAACATTCTTCCGGATCACGCCCTGTTCAATCATTGTTTCGAGGATCTCAGCCCACAGGGACTCGTATTGGTCACGCAGTTCGATGATTTCCTCGCGAGCCTCCGGGCCCAGCGCTCGCCATTCAAACAGCAGCACGTAAACCGCGTCCGAATCTACCAACAGGGCTCGCAGATGCGCTTTGATACAAAGACGCAACCGTTCAACCGGGTCATCCGAACTGGCGTAAGCCGACTCGACCTCTGCGGTAACCAGGTCCACCCCCCGGCGCATCAGCTCGACAAGCAGCGCTTCCTTGCTGTTGTAACGATAATACAGACTTCCGGGCAGCATATTGCAGGCCTCGGCAATCTCCTTGAGCGACGTCCTTTCAAAGCCTTTCTCACGAAAAAGCCGGGCTGCGTTAGACAAAACGTCGCCCTGGTCGCCCAGTTTGCTTGCAGGAGTCATCTGTCTGTTAACCATCGCTTAAGTATCTCCTCAGCAAGCCAGTTCGTTATTCATCAGAGCGGCCACCACCTGACTTGTTACACTGATCGTACGCCATTGCACGGGTGGCGTGCCATTTGCCTCAACAGATTCTTGACTTTTGGTTGGTTAACCAACCAAAATCCAGCAACAATGTTATTCGGAAGAAACTGACATGGCAATGACCTATGACAATCAGCTGTTTCCCGCCACTTCCACCCCTGCGCGAAATGCAAACCGGGGTGGGCATATCTGATGACGGAGTCGAACAGAGCTCAGCACAGTGACGCTGTGACGACGGCGTGGCAGTTTACCGAACAGGTTCCCCACGGCAGGGATCTGGGTATGCAGGTTGTCTCTGTGAACGGAAACCAGGTCTGCATGCGCCTGACCCCACAGCCGTGGATGTTCGCCGAAGAGGATACACAAGAAATCTGCACCAGCGTGCTCTACTCGCTGGCCGACTCCGCCGGAGGCTTGGCGGTATTCGCGGGGGCCCTGGAGTTGATGCCCATTGCCACGCTGGATCTGCGCATGGATTATCTGCGGCCCGCCATCGGCGACCGTGCCCTCTTGGCGGTGGCCACCTGTCGTCATTTAACGGACGAGGTCGCGTTCATCCATTGCGACATCCTCAGCGAGAGCGATAGTGCACTGTTAGCGACGGCAAACGCCACCTTCATGCGCAACACCCAGGGCCAGCGATTCCAGGCCGGTGGACGAAAAAAGGAGGGCGCATGAGCACGACTGGCGATTCGGCACAACCCATCTCAGGCCCTACCGAAAGCGGGAAAGAATGTTCCGACTGGCAGGCTCTGCTGGAGCGCATTCCCTACGCACGGCACCTTGGGCTTGAGGTTCAACGCGACGATGTAGGTCTAGTGGTTCATATGCCGTGTCGTGAAGCGCTCATTGGCAACTTTATGCTACCCGCCCTCCATGGCGGCGTGCTTGGCGCCCTGATCGAACTCACCGCGCGGGTCGCTGCGCAAAGCCAGGATACCGACAAACGTTGCCCACGCATTCTCGACAGCCACATTAACTACCTCCGCTCCGCGCAGGCCCGATCGACGTTCGCCAGCGCCGAAATTGTCCGGCAAGGCAGGCGGAGCAGCCTGGTCCGGGTGACTTGCTGGCAGGGCGATAAGCGCAAACCGATCGCCAGCGGTCAGGTTCAGTTGTTGCTCCCGACAATGGCGGCCAAAGAAGCAGATCTTCATGAACAATAAGCACAACAACCCTGAACGCGACCAATTCCAGGCGCCGGATGGCGCGGAGATCGCACTGTGGCGTTGGCCGCAATCCAAAGCGCGCCCCACGGTGCACTGGGCCCATGCAACGGGTTTCCATGGCCGCCTGTACCGCCCCCTCCTTGATGAGCTTGCCACGGACGTCAATGTCCTGGCCTGGGACATGCGGGGGCACGGGGCCAGCGCCGGTGCGGCGAACTTTTCGACATTCCGGGGCTGGGAAACCTACTATCGCGACATGATCGCTCTGCTGGATAGCCTGGACGAGCCGGTCTGGCTCGCCGGCCATTCCATCGGTGCCACCACCAGCATCATGGCCGCTGCCCGACGGCCAGACAAAGTGCTGGGCCTGATTCTGGCGGAACCGGTGATCATGGATCCGGGGCAGGGCCTGAAGCTGTGGCTGGCCAAGCTGCTACGCCAGTCACATCGGTTGTCACTGGCCGCCGGAGCCGCACGTCGGCGCCGGGTATTCGACTCGCACGCTGCTGCGCTGGACAACTATCGTGGCCGCGGTGGCTTCAAGACCTGGCCCGATGCATGGCTGGAGGCCTACATCCAACACGCTTTTCTGCCGCAGGACGATCAAGTTCGCCTGGCGTGTGCGCCGGAGTGGGAGAGCACCACCTTTGCCCATACCGAACACAACCCCTGGCCCGGTATTCGTCAGTTGCGGTGCCCGGTTATCGCGCTGGCGGCGGAGCGCGGGTCAACCTTCTCGCCGGCGGCGCGAAAACGCCTGCAGACCCTGCTGCCCCGGGCTGACGTCATGGTTCTTGAAGGTACGACCCACTTCCTGCCCATGGAGCAGAACGAAACCGTTCGCGATGCCATCCTGCAACTTGCGTTGTCCGGACACCGCGAGAACTGATACCCACACCTTGATTTTGCTAATCGGGACACCTGCCATGCGCTGTATGCTGACACTGTTTATCTCGCTGCTCATTCTGTCTGGTTGTCAGCAGTCTTCGGAACCGCCCCCACAGGCCCGCGCCCCTATCCCCTGGGTAAAAACAGTTGAACTAAAGGACGCCGGCCCAACAGCGCACAGATTTTCAGGAACCCTGCGAGGCCGCCACGAAGTTCCTCAGGCCTTTCAGATCGCCGGTCGGATTCAACATCGTTACATTGATGCCGGTCAACGCGTGGAAAAAGGCGACTTACTGTTCAAACTCGATACACGAGACCTTGTAGCAACGGCGGAGGGAGCCGCGGCGGATCTGAAGCGTGCAGAAGCGGCCCTGGCAATTACCACCAATGAGCTCCAGCGCCAGCAGCAACTTGTGGGGCGTCAGTTTGTCAGCGAACAAACCCTGCAACGCCTTGAGTTGGCAGAGCGTGAGGCGCGCAGCCAGGTGCAAACGGCTTCTGCACGCAATCAGCAGGCTCAGAATGCCTTGGGGTATGCGGAACTGAAAGCCGCCCATGCAGGCGTGGTCACTGAGGTCATCGTTGAACCCGGCCAGGTTGTGGGTGTCGGTCAAACCCTTGCCGTTCTGGCCGAAGATCAATCGCTGGAAGTCGAGGTTTTTTTACCAGAGGGCAGTAACCCGCCCAGGCGCGGTTATGTTCCTTTGCCCACTGGCGAACAGCTTGCTGTGAGCCTGAGAGAGATTGCCGGGGCTGCCGACCCCGCAAGCCGGAGCTGGCGTGCCCGATACAGCCTGGAGGGGCCCTACCCCTCGTCTTTAACTCTGGGTTCGGTGGTGAGTGTCCGGTTAGCACAGAAGCAAACCGCGCCCAGCCATCGCGTACCGCTGGGTGCCCTCGATGAGAGAGGGCAAACGCCACAGGTCTGGTTGGTCTCCGATGGCACGGTGAAGCCCCTTGCGGTCGAGGTGATCGATCTGGGTGAAGAGTATGCGCAGATCAAGGCCGATATCAACGCGGGAACGCCCATCGTCGCGTTGGGGACACACCTGCTCACGCCTGGCATGGCGGTGCAGGAGCTGGCTCAATGAGCTTACCGAATCTTTCCGCGCTGGCAGTGCGCGAGCGTTCGGTCACCCTCTTTTTTCTTTTGCTGTCCGTTGTTGCCGGTTTCTACGCGTTCTCCTCCCTTGGTCGGGCGGAAGACCCTGCGTTCACCGTCCGGGCGATGGTGGTTTCTGTCGTCTGGCCAGGAGCAACCCCCGAGGTGCTGCAGAATCAGGTCGTGGATCGTCTGGAAAAGCAAATTCAGGAGGTGGCGTATACCGATACCATTGAAACAACCATTCGGCCCGGGCAGGCCGCCATGGTTATCCGATTCCAGGATTCGACGCCCAGCGAAAAAGTGCCTGATCTCTTTTATCAGGTCCGCAAACGCATGCTCGATGAGCAATCCAACCTGCCCCGGGGGGGTGATCGGCCCCATCGTCAACGACGATTTCGCGGATGTGTATTTCTCCCTGCTTGCCCTGACGGCACCTGGGCTGCCGATGCGTGAACTGACCCGCGAGGCAGAATCGATACGGGATCGCCTGCAACGGCTGCCCGGCTTGCAAAAAGCACAGCTCCTGGCGGAGCGTCCTGAGCGGGTGTATCTCGAATTTGATCAGGACCGGCTCAACAACCTCGGTTTGTCGGCAGAAGAGGTGTTGCAGGCGATAGAGGCCAACAACCGTCTTCAGCCTCTTGGCTTTGTTGATCTTGCCGGCCCGCGGGTTTATGTCCGCAGCAACATCGACCTGTCTGACCTTGAGCGCCTCACCTCAGTACCTCTGCGTATCGGAGACCAGCTTATCACCGTGTCTGATCTGGCCGAGGTGCGTTTAGGTTATGAAGATCCTTTGAGCTACATCGTCCGCTCCAACGGTGAGGATGCGATCCTGTTAGGTGTCGTCATGCGCGCGGGTGAAAATGGCCTGGAGTTTGGTGAGCGGCTGCGCGAGTTTGTCAGTGCCGAACAGGGCAGGCTGCCGCTGGGAATGTCAATACAGACCCTGACCGATCAGGCGGAAGCCATCACTCAGGCGGTTGATCTTTTTCAGGTCAAGTTTCTGGTTGCGTTGGTCGTCGTGATGGGGGTCAGCATACTGGCGATCGGTCTGCGCGCGGGTTTGGTGGTGGGCATTGCGATTCCTGTGACCCTCGGCCTGACTTTCTTGTTGATGAAAATGGCGGGCATAAACCTGGACCGCATCACCCTGGGTGCGTTGATTATCGCACTGGGTCTGTTAGTGGACGATGCGATCATCGCCATTGAAATGATGATCGTGAAGATGGAGAGCGGCTGGGACCGGGTACGGGCAGCCAGTCATGCCTGGAGCGTAACCGCCGCGCCCATGCTGTTCGGTACGCTGGTGACGGTGGCCGGATTTGTCCCCATCGGATTTGCCCAGTCCGGAGTGGGAGAATACACCGGCAACATCTTCTGGGTGCTGGCTTTTTCGTTGTTGATTTCCTGGGTGGTGGCGGTAACTTTTACGCCTTATCTGGGCGTCAAGCTCTTGCCCGATTACACCGGGCATATGGGCCAGGACCTTTACCAAAGCGCGTTTTATCAGCGGTTGCGTGGGGTGATCACAGCGTGTGTTCAGTACCGGAAAACCGTCGTTTTTATCACAGTGGGTTTGCTGGCGATCAGTGCTTTCGGGATGGCAACCCAGGTGCAGAAGCAATTTTTTCCCAGTTCTGATCGCCCTGAAGTTCTGATCAGTGTCTATGCTCCGCAGGGGAGCGCTATTGCCACCACGGATCAAAGTGTCAGACGCCTGGAAGCAATTCTGATGGACATGCCGGAGGTGAAAAGCCTTTCCGCTTACATCGGAGCCGGTGCACCGCGATTCTTCGTATCGGCCAACCCCGAGCAGCCGGACCCGGCATTTGCCAAGTTGATTGCCATTGGGGAGGACGTTGAAGGGCGCGATCGCATCATCTCGGCATTGGAAGCCAGAATCGCGGCGGGTGAATTTCCGGAGGCACGAGTGCGTGTAACGCGTTTGCTGTACGGTCCGCCGGTGGTCTGGCCGGTCAGTTTTCGTGTGCTGGGTCCGGAAGCCGATCAGCTCAGAGAGATCGCGCACCAGATCCGGACTCTCATGACCGGGCATCCGAACATCGTCATGCCGCATCTCGAATGGGACGAGCGCGTACCCACGCTCTATCTTGATATGGACCCGGAAAATCTGGGTTGGATGGGCCTGACCCCGGCAGAGGTTGCCCGGCAACTCCAGTTCCAACTTCGCGGAGTGGCCGTCACCGAACTGCGCCAGGGCATAAGGAGCGTTCAACTGGTGGCGCGTAATGCACGTGGCGAAGTGATCATGCCGGAAGATCTTGAGATCAAAACCCGCGACGGCCGCAAACTTTCCGTACAGCAACTGGGCAAGTGGCAGGTTCGTTACGAGGACCCCGTCATAAAGCGTTACAACCGTGACCCCTTCCTGGCCGTTCAGGCCGATGTAGAAGGTGCCCAGCCACCGGATGTCACCAAGGAAATCTGGAGTGCGATGACAGCCCTGCGTGAACAGTTGCCGGAGGGTTACCGTATTGAAATTGGCGGTACGGTGGAACAATCAGCCAAAGCCAATGCTTCAATCCAGACATTACAACCGGTGATGTTGGCGTTGATGCTGATCTTTATCATGCTTCAGATGCGTTCATTTATCGGCACATTGACTGTTCTTGCCACCGCGCCACTGGGGCTGATTGGGGCTGTGCTGGCTCTGCTGCTGTTTAATCAACCCTTTGGCTTTACCGCGCTGCTGGGGTTGATTGGCCTGGGCGGCATCCTGATGCGAAACACCATGATTCTGACGCAGCAGGTGCAGGACAACTTCAAAGCAGGAATGGCTGCCCGGGAAGCCGTTGTCGAAGCGGCAGTCCAGCGTGCCCGCCCCGTGGTACTCACCGCCCTGGCGGCCGTTCTGGCGTTTGTACCTCTGACCTTTGACCTGTTCTGGGGGCCGCTGGCTTATGTGCTTATCGGTGGCGTAGCGGTCGGCACTCTGATTACGCTATTGTTTGTCCCGGCGCTTTATGCCCTCTGGTTTCGGTTAAAGAGCGAATGCTTAGATTAGATCGGCCCCACAGTTTAGACTGGAACATGTTATTAGAGTGACTGACGAAATCACCCGGGAGGGCAACGCTTATAGCCCGCTCATCCGTGAAGTTCAGTCCGGGACATCATGCTGGCCCAGGCGATCCTTTATCGTGGCGCGGGCTTCGCCACCGTCTGGCCGCAGTTCCTGGCCATCGCCTTTGTCGGGGCTGCCCTTTTCGGGTTTGCTCTGGCACATTTCCGACGGACCCTGAACACCAGCCGCCTGGAAAAGCGCCAAGACGCGTTCAGATGCGCTGGTTTGGCAGGGTCCGCATGGCCCCTTTAACTATGAAAACACTCACTGAATCAGATACGCGCTTTATTGAACGCATGGGCCAGTTAGCCCAATCAGACGGGCTTTCTCGTATAGGAGGAGAAATCTGGGCGGTCCTCATCGTGTCTGATGACCCGGTCAGTTCGTCAGAGTTGGTAGGACTATTGCGCGTCAGTAAGACCAGCGTGAGTACGAATACCTGCTTTCTTGAACGGTTGGGCATTGTCGAACGTCGTTCAGCGTTAGGTGAACGGCAGGATTTTTTCAATTCGTCCCAACCCTTATGCTGCTTTCCTGGAAGGCCAGATAAAAAGATATCAGACCGCAAAATCGGTCGTCGCGGAAGCCAGGTCGACGATCACGAATGACCGCAATCGGGCCAAACTGGCTGAGCTGGAGAAGTTCTACGGCATGTATCATCACAGCTTGAATGATCTGTTGGAATATTTAAATGCTCAAGCCTCTGAGGTAGGAAAATAGGGCATCGCAGTGGCTTTGTGAGTGCAATCCACCCCTCCTGGTCAAAACGGCCTCCCTGACTGCAATCTTCCCTTCGATTTTCTCAGGCTGAAGCAAAAAGCCCTGGCTGTTGAACCAGGGCTTCTTGGGGTTACTGCTGTGTGGTTGGTGAGAGATAGGTGAGAGAAAGCTTACCTTGAGGGATTTCAAGATGGATAACGGTGTCTGCATTCAGCCCCAAAAGATTGATGATCGGGTTACAAAGGTTAGGAACCAGACTGCATATACCACTTACATTATTCGAGTTGAGCGTAATATCTCCTCGCACTTCAACGTCAATCGGGACCCTCTCGACATTAAGCAGTTGGATCTGTATGCGGCCATCCTGGAGAAAGGTCACAGGCCCTCTCAGCGTCAAGCGGTCACCACCCAGGTCCTGAATGGGATAGCTGCGCAGGTTATGGTCAAGCTCGGCCGGGCCAATGCTTGGGTTGAGGTAAGGTGCATCCAGATATACGTCCAGACTGAGCTCGAAGGTAAACTGGCCCTGCTCATTGGTGTATAGAAAGCCCGTCAGCGGTTTGACATTCCCCTTTTCATCCCTTGGGTATCTTATGCGCATCATGAGCGGACCGGTCGAGATACTTTCGTTAGCCTCAATGCCGGTGTCTGCAAGCCCAATGCTTGCAAATGCATCCAGTAACGCAGTATCTATTTTGACCCACACATCGCTGGATGTGGTGGCTAACACAGATGGCGAAATTTCCACCGGTACCCTGCCCTGGTCGTCCGGTGTTCCTGCCACGAAGGTATCAAGCATGGCTGTCAGATAAATGAATTTGTCTTCCCGGCAGCTTTGCCCGACTTCACATCCAATTTCAGCGTCAACCACAAGAGAATCTTGCTGAGGAGGATTCAGTGACTCGACTCCATTGGATGCCAAGCCTACCGCGTTGGCAACGCTTTCTCCTGTTTGAGAGCCGGCCTCAAGACCTTTTGTATAGTCCAGATCCGCATTGGCATCGGCCGCCGGCAGGTTTCTCAGCGGCAGGTAGGTGGCAGTCTTCTTCTCGATACCGGTGAAGTAGTTCACCAGCGCCGTGCCGCCCTCGGTTCTGTGGGTTGCATCCCATTTACCCTGGGTGAGCAGGACGGTTTGCAGGGGCAGCCCCGCAGTTGACTTTATCACTGAGTTGTCATCATTGGCGGCATTCAGCGTATAGCGGTAGAGGCTGCCTGTCTCCCACGGAACCAGGGGCGTAATGGTCAGGGACCGTGGCTCGGTCGTGAGGGTGTATTCGGAGGTCGCAATTTCCTCCCATTGGCCAGTATCCGTTTGCCTTTCAACCGTCAGAGTGATGCCGGGGACGATGGTTTGTGGGTCCATGTTAAGGGAAAAACGGACGATAATGGGCTTGTCGGTTTCGAGTTGACCAAGGGGGAGCAAGTCGTCATCGGCTTTGCCCCCGGCACAACGTCCCTGGTTGCCGGCGTTGATATCAATGCCGGCTTTGGCGCAGGGATAACCGGGCCGGGTTATCAGCGCAAGCGGCGACTGGTCCATTGGCGTGCCCGGCTCGGTCGGGCTGAGTTGGAACGGCAGGGCAATCTGGCTGGCAAAGGTGTTTCCGGCCAGGTCCCGCAAACCGGACCCGTTTTGCGACGAAGCCCCATTGGGATTGAGCCTGAGAACGTAGCTTGCGCCATGCACCAATGGTTCCGCCGGATGAATCACCACACTGCCGCCATCGGCCTTCAGGTTCGCATCAACCAGCACCCCATCCTTTTCCAGCTGAATGTTGTCGGAATTGATAGATGATGGGAGCAGCGGTTCGTTAAAGTAGATCACCAGATTGTCGCCCGGGCGAAGCCTGGCCTGATTGTCAGTGCCGGGCACCCAGCTCGTGATGAAGGGCGCTTCGGTGTCCGCGAAGTCGGCCTGCAGCGGGGCATCTTCGACGTTGCGGAAGCCGTTCAGCTTGAAGGAGATCAGGCCTGAGGCCGTGTCAATACCCATCACGTCCGGCTCAATAACGCCAACGGCTTCGATGCTCAGCTTGCCGTCCTCGACGATGGCGGTGCCCACGAGCTGCACGTGCATGAGCTGTTGGCCAAGGGCGCCGTTGGCAACAGTGTTCCCGGTATTCAGGGCCATATCGATGTAGAGCTCGAGCACCCGGGGTGCATCCACTGCATCGGTATAGGGGTTGGGCATCAGGAAACCATTGGCATCCGAGAGAAAGCGAACTTCGACGGCTTCGGATTCGAACCCGGCCGGCACGGCGCCGGCGACCTTGACGACCACGGAGCTTCCGGTGAGCAAGGTGCCCCGGTCGATCCTCAGGGGAATGCTCTGGCCCGCCGCTTCAAATTTGGGAATAAAGCCCAGTTCCGCGAACACGGTGCCGGTGACACTGGTCGGGTTGTTCGGGCCCAGAAGAAGGGAGCTCAGGTTTACCGAGTTGTAATCGGCACCGGTCAGTGGCAACTGGCCGGGTATGCTTTCAGCTACCTGGCCCATGATCTGGCGCTTGCCCGTCGGGGAGCGGGAATCGATCGGGTTGAAGGTCAGTGTGTGATCTTCGGACAGGGCATCATCGAGCAGAGCGCTTTTGATGCCGGTAGTCACGGTCAGGTTATAGGTCAGGCCCGGATCCAGGTAGCCTTCCGGATCCACCGTGACCCGGTGGCCCTTGGCGTATACTTCGGCATTCACCGGTTCACCGTCCTGGTCCGTCAGGCGGATGGTCTGGCCGTAAACCACCGATTGCGGGTCGAGGGGCTCGGTAAACTGAAGCCGGAATGTCGTAAAGTCCGTGACGGGGTAGTCGTTCCCTCCGTCCGGAATGGCTCGCGCCAGTTCAAATCCGGTGCCTTCGGTCTGGCTCAGGATAGGGCCGGATGTGGCCGGTTCTGTCCTGAATCTGATGCCATCTGCGGTCAGTGACACCGGTGTGCCGCCAGCCTGAAGGCCCTCTGAGGTCAGGGTGTAGCTGGTTCCCGGCGCAAGCGCCTTGTCCGGCTTTGCCGCAAGCCCCATCTTGTCTTCATCAGTAAACATCACGTCGGTGAGGGTAACCTCGTTTCCGGTGGCATCCTTCAGGATCAGAGAATCGGGAATGTCAGTCAACGGTGTGTCGATGGACTTGTTGAAACGCAGGAAAACAGGTGCCGTTGTGGGAACGGTGGACGTGACATCGGGCTGATCACTGCCTGACGACATTGAGTCAGCCGGATAGGCAAACATTAGCGAGCCGGGTGTTGAGCTTTGGGTCATTGTTTGCTCGTCACCGCCACAGCCTGCGAGTAACGTGGTGACACTCAATGCAATAATTGTTCTTTTCATGCCGCACCTCTTCAGAATTTCAGCGTAACTGAGCCGCTGAACACGTGAATATCGCCATCCGCAGTAACGTCTTCTTCGTTTCCGTTGAAATCAACAATGGTGAAGTCGCGCTTTTGCAGCATCTGATACTGGTAACCGAGGTCCACGCGAACGGGGTAGGCCAGAAAACGGGTACGGTTGTACGTTGCACTGAGGCCAAGTCCAATAGAGATCTTGTCGGTATCCAGGTAGTTAACTTCCCGGTTTCGAGTGGTTTTCAGGGGGGATTCTCTGTAGGCGACACCAGTAAGGAACATGAAGTTATCATTTAACCTGTACTCGCCACCGATACGAGGGACCAGGATGTCGTCAAACTGCATCCGGGCAGCGGGGGAAAGGCTGGCCTGATCCTTAATGGTGTCGCCGGCAAATTCGTCCTCCAGTTCTGACCAGTTCTGTTGTTCGATACTGCCGCCAATGCGCCAGCCGTCACCTTGATACTGAGTGCCGATGACCCAGGTTTCCGGCTGAAAGGAGTCGATCGTCGTGACCGCAAGGGCAAGTCCCGGGTCGGGAATCGTCTGGCTGACAATGATGTTTGCATCGACGCTAGTGGAAGATGCTGATTTTGCCCGGTAGGCCAGGGCCGTTTCCCAGCCGCTCAACCAACAGCCATTTTCAGGGCAGAAGGTTTTGCCCCAGTTGATGGAGGTACTGACAATTGACTTTACAGAGGGCTCGGCATTAACAGACAGGCGCTCACGCTGTGTCTCACCGGCGAGGTTCGATATCGCATCGAGGTCGGCTTTGGCTTCAAGCGTGATCCTTGCCGAAATGCCGGCATCAATACCACGCCAGATAGTGGTGGCAGCACCGATATTGAGGAACAGGGGCTCCTTGCCGTACTCCAGGAACTGGCCGCTTTCCGATGTATTTGAAGAAAAAGCCAGCAGTTCCTTGCCGTATTTCTCCACTCCCGCGATGAAGCCAAGATAGATCGGATGGTCAGAACGAGTCATTGAGGTGAGATTGGTTTTCATGCCGATCAGCACATGCTGGCTCGGAGAATCGGCGAGTATATCGCTATTGCGCTGAGGGCTTTCCGCCCTTAGTTCCTGTTCAGCATGAAGCAGGCCAACGGTCAGCTCACCCTTGGGATCTTTTGTCAGATATGCAGGGTTATAGTAGGTGGCAGACACCTGATCATTGAACATTGAGAGAGACTGAGCTGTGGCCACGTCGACCGCCATTACCCCGTAGGTGGTGCCGATGTTGCCCATGCTGGCCTGGGCAGAAAGAGAGAATCCTGCGGAAAGTATTGCAACTGTAAGGGATATCGCCCTTACCGAAAACCGGGGGAAGATCGCCATTAATACACTCCATAGCTCTTTGTTTTTGTCTATACGCCGGTGCTTCTGTCTGGGGAAAGGCACACGTTGGTTTCGGATAGGAGTATATGTTGCTTGTCCTTTCAGGAATCTGGCTTTCTTGACGCAACTTAACGGCAGTAGAGCCAGGCATTGCCATTGCCGGAAGTTGAAATGCATGATTGACATTTCGCACTTTGCGACTTTTTAGAGTGAGTCTCGGGCTTATCGGTACTGGGGATCTCGAGGGTTGTCAAAACCTATAACTTGTAAAGAGACCTGTATAAGCAGGGGTTACATTCCAGACAGGTCCAGCGCGAACATTAAAATGGAATCGATCAGCCTAACTCAGCCTCAGCAACAGCCGGCAAATCCAATAAAGCGATCAGTGGGCATGCGCTTCTGCGTTTTACAATATATTCATGCTCTCCTCCCCCGGTAGCCGCACCAGAGCGGCGCGGCTACCCGTGATATCAATTGGCGACATCATTCTCCCGGCTTTACCGGATCCCGGTACCCCGCCATCATCTTCATCATCCAGCCCGGGTACTCCTCGGGCAGGCGGCTGACTTCATCCAGGGCTACCAGTTCATCGTCGGACAAGCGGATTTGGGCCGCGCGGATATTGTCCCTGAGCTGCTCGGGCCGCTTGGCGCCAACGATGATGCTGGTCACAGGCTTCTGGTGTAGCAGCCATGACAGGGCAATCTGTGCCACATTGACCGGTTCGCCGTCGATCTGTTTGCCATCGGCAATCTCCCGCATAACCTTGATGACTTCGCTGCCCCGCTCGCGGTTGACGGGCGGAAAGTCAAACTTGGCGCGCCGGTTTTCTTCGGAAACGTCCGGCCCCTCGTATTTACCGGACAGGTAACCCCCGGCCAGTGGGCTCCACACCATCAGACCGACGTTCTCAGATTCCAGCATCGGAATAATATCCCGCTCCAGATCGCGACCTACGAGGGTGTAGTAGGCTTGCATGGATATGATCGGGCACAGGTTGCGGGCCCGGGTGATGCCGATGGCTTTCATCACTTGCCAGGCGGCCCAGTTGGACAGGCCCACGTAACGCACATGGCCTTGCTGCACCAGGGTGTTCAGTGCCTCCAGAGTTTCCTCGATCGGTGTGGCCGGGTCAAAACCGTGGATCTGGTACAGGTCAATATAATCCGTTTGCAGGCGCGCCAGGCTCGCCTTGCATTCGCTCATTATATGGCCGCGGGAAGCACCACGGGCATTGGGGCCAGCCCCCATGGGGCCAAGCACCTTGGTCGCCAGCACCACATCTTCGCGGCGAACGCCGAGATTCTTCAGGGACTGGCCGACGATGCGCTCACTGGCGCCGAAACCATAGATGTTGGCGGTATCGATAAAGTTGATCCCCGCCTCCAGGGCGATCTTCACGAGTTCGTCGGCCTGTTCCTGCTGCAACTGGCCGATCAGGCCCCAGATGTCCTCATCGCCGCCGAAGGTCATGGTGCCCAGGCACAGTTCGGATACGAACAGCCCCGAGTTGCCCAGCGACTTGTAGCCTGGACGATTGTCTCCATCGAACAGTGGTAAACTCTCAGTTGCCATGTTGCACCTCATCATGCTTTTCGGTTGGTGTTCCAGAATTCACTGTAAATACTGCCGGTTTCGGTTTGTTTGCACTCGCTTGTGTTACTGGGTGAAGATGGCCTTGTAGAAACGCATGGTGCCATCCCAGGAACGGCTGGCAGCCTCTTCATCATAACCAACCGGCATGCCGAACTCCTCGGCGATCTTGTCGGCGCCTGGGTTGGTGAATGAGTGCAGTACTCCGGGAAAGCTCACCAGTGTCAGGTCGACTTCGGCATCCTGCATCTCCTTGACCAGGCCCGCGACCTGATCCGAGGGGACCAGCTTGTCGGCACCGCCGGTGTACACCTGGATCCTGGCTTTCACGGACTCGGGTTCAGCCGTGAGGGGGCTGCCGAGCGCGCCGTGGAAGCTGACAACGCCGTCCAGATCGACGCCCATGCGCGCCATGTTGAGAACCACGGCGCCGCCAAAACAATAACCCTGTGCCGCAATTCGGGACGCATCAACACTTTCGTGGTTCTTCAGGATGTCCATCGCCTTCATGAAGCGCGCCTTGACCTGACTCATGTCCCGAGTGGCTTCCTGCATGAACTTCTGGGCGGTATCGGGATGGTCGGCTTGTTTGCCAGAGCCATACATATCCAGCGCAAACGCCGTATAGCCGGCCGAGGCAAGTCGTTCTGCCTGATTCCGGGCAAATTCATTGTGCCCCCACCATTCATGGACCACCAGAACCCCCGGACGCTTTTGCCCGAATTCATCATCCCAGGCCATGTAGCCGGTGAAGGTCTCGTCGCCGACTTGATACTCGATGGTTCTGGTTTGCGTTTCTGCCAGTACCTGCGTACTTGCAACAGTGAGTGACAGCGTGGCTGCTGCCAGTGCTGTTTTCAGGGTGCTCATCATCTGTTTGCTCCTTTTCGCTCGTTATGAGTCAATTTGCGTAGCGATTCTGTACATCAAAGCGCGATTCCTGTCCCGTCGTTACTGGCAGCGGGCGCGCAGCAGTCGCGTTGCGGCATCAAACACGGCGAGGTCTTCTTCGGTGCGCGCGGCAAGGTGGGCCCCTTCCAGCATCGCCAGGGTCGCCTGCGCTTCATCGGCGGGACCCAGGATGGCCGAGACGGATCCATCCCTTTGTCCCAGTTCAAACGTTGCCGTAATCCACTGCAGAACCATTGCGCGAACGGCGCCGACTCTGGCAATAACGGTGTCGGACAGGCTTTCGCGGCAGGTCGAAAAGGCAACGCACAGACACACGGTCTGGCCATCATGCAACGCCCCGCGGTACAGGGCAATGAGTGCCTTGAGGCGCGCGCCAGCGCTGGCATGGGCTGCGTCTATCTCGGTCAGACCCTGCTGCAGACTGGTCTGATAGCGCTCGATCAAGGCTTCGGAGAGCTTCGCCTTGGTGGGGAAATGATAATGGATCGAGGCCTTTCGAATGCCGATGGCCTCGGCCAGATCCGCGTAGCTGAACCCGTCAAAGCCCCGTGACCGGACGGTGTGCTCGGCAAGATCCATCAGGGCTGTTCTGGTATCACGGTTCATGGTTGTTCACCTGTCTGCCTTTTCAATCCCGCTATTGCCGGGCTTATACCCTCGGTGCCCCGGCAAATCGCAGGTGCCCCGTTTTCATCCAGATCTTGGCGCCGTCGTCCCCGGCCGTCACGGACAACCTGTGTCCTTCAGGGAGGCGCAGCCAGTCATGCCTGGCCAGCACCTCGCCATCCCTGATAGCCGAACCTTCGACCACCAGCAGTTCGATTCCGCCGGGCGCCTCAGAGGTCAGTGTCGCCCCCGCATCGAGCTGGCTGTAGGTCACGATCTCACGATCGTCCTCATGCAGCTTTGCGGTGGCAACGCCGCCCACTGGGGCGCCCAGCTCGGCCTCCATATTCTTGCTGAACTGGGTGCGGTCGGCCAGGTCGAACTGCCACAGTTTCACAAATATCGTGCAGCCCGTTTCAGAGCCCGGAATATGTGACGTGGTTGGGGGGTTGCGCACGTAGGTGCCAGCAGGGAAGTCACCGTGCTCGTCCTGGAACACGCCATCGAGTACGATGAATTCTTCTCCACCGGTATGGGTATGCGCCGAGAAATGACTGCCCGGCGCATAACGCACGATGGTCGTGGCGCGGGCAACTTCGTCCCCGATCCGGTCCAGCATGCGCCGCTCCACCCCTTTCATGGGCGAGGGCTGCCATTCAATCTGGTCGGAATGCATAACCACCGGTTTGGAGAAATCTGCATTGATCTCCATGTTATTCCTCCCTTTTGTGCCCTTCATGTTTTCAGCGCTTACATTAAATCCGAAGGTTTCGGATTACCCGGCAATTGAAGGACGGGCTGCGACTTTTGCGCGCCAGGCCTGGAGATTGGTCAGGGACTCGGGAATGTCCACCTTCGCGAAATCCGCAAACCCCAGGCCGGCAAAGGCGGTGATGTCTGCGACCGAGAAGCTGTCGCCTGCGAGAAACTCATTGTCCGCCAGAACGCTGTCAAGATAGGTCATGGTTGCGCTGGCAATTTCTTTCTGTTTATTACCCCATTCAGCACACTGCCAGGTTTCCAGATCCGGACCAAGCCCGGGGGTCGCGTGATGGAAATAGGCACCCACGGCATTCATCAGACCGTTTTCTGCCCGCAGATTCATCATTGCGATACGGGCACGCTCCGCTGGGGTTGTACCCATAAGGGACGGACCATCAAAGACGCCGTCGATATATTCGGTGATGGCATTGCACTGGGCGATGCAGGTGCCGTCGTCAAGTTCCAGCATGGGCACGGTGGCATCCGGGTTTTTCGTCTTGAACGCCTCGGAACGGTGCTCGCCGCCCATGACATCGACCGGGACGAATTCCACCTGGTTTGTTGCGCCTTTTTCTGCCAGAGCGATGCGAACGCGGAGCGGGTTCGGGAAGCCTTCGATATCGTAGATTTTCATTGATTGCCTCTGTTGGTCATTAAACATGCGCCAATTAATCCACCTATTAGTAGGTAGATGTGCAAGAGGCAATTTGATTGTTCTGCTTTTCTTTGCGCTGTTGACAAGACATTCCAAACGCCAAGAACAGCCCGGGCCTTCTTGCAGTACATAGCCAAACCAAAAAGCCAGCTTCTCAGTTAGACGATTTGATAAATATCGAAGTGTTTTTGTTGAAAGAAGCGTGTGCGAAAGAGCAGCCGTGAATGTTCGCTTATGTTTACTAGCGAACCTTTGGCAAGTCATCCCAGCTGGTCGTATACGCCGGCGACAAATGCCCCCGCCGCATCGCGTAGGCCGCAGGCCCTGCCTCTCTGGCCATGTAGACCGTCGCCCTGGACTTTCGGTTGATCGTATCCATCACCACCATCAGGCGCTCCGATCTGCCATTGTCTGGCACCTGCTCCGGGGCCGCTTGGAATAGATCCTCTTGAAGCCCCACTTCTTCCACTAGCTCCCCCAACATAACGCCGGCCTTTGCGTAATTAAATCCTTCCCGGTACATCGGTCGAAGCAGGTTCAGGGCCTGCTGCACAATAACCCGGGAGTCCTGGCTGGGCTGGATGAGCTTCACGCTGGCACTGCGTGAATACTGCGGTGCCGTCGTCTTGAACGGATTCGTTCGAATGAACACCATCAGCTCTCCCGCATACTGCTGACCTCCCCGAAGTTTTTCGGTAGCGCGAGTCGCAAAGTGCACCACGGCTTCTTCCAGGTCGCTCAGTTTTTGAAGGGGCTGACCAAATGAACGGGAGCACATGATTTGTTTCTTGGGCGGTGGCACTTCATACCACGGCACACAGGGAATGCCGTTGAGTTCGCGGGCCGTGCGTTCCAACACGACAGAGAACTGTTTTCTGAGCGTTGCCAGATGGGTATCCGCTAACTGTAACGCCGTGACTATGCCCATGGCCTGAAGCCTGGCACGGAGTTTTCGCCCGACACCCCATACGTCCTCAACCGGTACGCGAGCCATCAGCCGCCGTTGCCGGGCGGGGTCCGTCAGATCGACTACGCCGCCGGTTGCCGGGTACTTCTTGGCGGCATGGTTGGCCAGCTTGGCCAGGGTTCGCGTAGGTGCAATGCCCACACAGACTGGCAAGCCGACGTTCTGATAAACCGTGTTCTTGATCTTCCGCCCAAAGTGCTCGAAAGACACCACCCGGTCAATGCCGGTCAGGTCCAGAAACGCTTCATCGATGGAATAGACATCTACTCGCGGAGCCAGGGCTTCAAGAGTGGTCATAACCCGTCTGCTCATATCGCCATAGAGGGTGTAGTTGGAGGAGAACACCTGGATGCCGTACCGGCGAATTTCCGGTTTGATGTGATGAACCGGCACGCCCATCTTGATCCCCAGCGCCTTGGCTTCTTTGGAACGGGCGACGACGCAGCCGTCGTTGTTGGACAGCACCACAACCGGTGTATGACGCAGATCCGGACGGAACAGCTTCTCGCAGGAGGCATAGAAGTTATTACAGTCCACCAAGGCGAATACGGCTGTCTTCATCCGGCTTTGGCCTGTTCCCGGTACAACGCAGCCCCGAGAGCGGCAAAGTAACACTGAAAGGCGTCATTTATCCGCTGGCGATGCTCGCCCTGCGGATACAGACCCGCCTTGGCTTCATGAGAGTGAACGGTTCCGTTTACCAGAAATCGGTTACGCGGCTGGCTGTCTTCAATGAAGGCTTCAAAGGCGCGAGCGCACAGCTCCTCCGGCTTGGTGTAATAAACCGTTCTCAAGTGCTGATCGGCCATCAGGGAGGCCCTGAACAAAGTGCTGGGTGCAGTGCCGTCCTCCGTCAGCATGATGGCCTGGAAGCAGGCGCCTAGCCGTTCATTCAGTGGGTGGGGTTTACTGCTTACGCTGTTCAGCCAGGCACTGGAGGCGAAGGCAAAGCCGAACGGTCCGGCATTCCGGTAAGCTTTGCCACCCATGTAGTGATCAAAGGCGTGAAACCACTCATGAGCGAGGCTACCTGCACCGGCGTTCTTGGCCAGCGCCAGCTGCCGGGTGGCAGGGATATAGTGCGCCGCCACGCCCAGCCGGCCGCCGATGCCATACTGCAGGCCCAGCGTGCTCCTTAGGGAGATCAATGGTTCCGGTCCTCGCAGGATCGTCATCAAATCACACAGCGCCTGATAAAACCGGCCGGCTGCCCGGCCCCGCTCCTGGGGCGTCACCCAGCGTCCGACCTCGATGCTGCGAAAATCGAACCGTCGTCTTACGGTGACAAAGGATACTGCCGATTCAGGTGTCATCCCTGGCCTCCCCGCTTGAGTGACCGAATGACGTTGGTGACCACCCCAAACACCTCCATCACCATATCGCCCTCGACGGTAATAGGCCGGTACGCTGAATTCCTTGGAAGGAGGCGAACAGGCGGTGGCGTCAAATGCAACTGCTTGACCGTCATCTCGCTTTCCAGGCTGGCGATGATGATGTCTCCGTGCTTGGCTCTCAGCGACCGGTCCACCACCAGGACATCGCCGGGATAGATGCCAGCCTCGATCATGGACTCTCCCTGAACACGCACGAAGAATGTGGCCGCAGGATGCTGGATGCAGAGCTCGTTCAGATCGATGGTTTTCTCAATGTAGTCCTCCGCCGGAGATGGGAAGCCAGCCGAGACCCGTTCCAGAAACATCGGAATGTTCAGGCGGGAGAAGGATTCAAAGTCACCAAGCAGAATGCAGGACATGCTTTACACCGAATACTGTTTGAATATACAGTATTTTGGAAAGATAATACGTATGGGTCAACCCATCATTGGGCACAGTGTTTTATACTCGGACTAATACAGCTGCCAGGAAGGCGGGAGGAGTCTGTATGAAAAGCGTAGTACTGATGTTTGTTGGGGGCTTAGTGGGAGGCCTGATTGGGCCAGTGACAGCACTGGTGAGTGTGGCAGCCGGTTACGTGTTAGGTCGCGCTCTGACACATTCGGTCGCACCGAAGCCGAGTGAGGAACAGTCGCACTGTCGTTAACGCAGCCCCTCGTAGCATTAATCCTTCACATGCTCCCGAACAAGCTCTAGCGCTTCTTCCATGTGCTCAAACCGGTGACTCCCGCCCTCAAAGCTGTGTACCGAAAAATAACCCCCAAGCTCCCTGACGGTGTCGTTCCACGGAAGCAGTTCATCCCCCTGATCCAGCAGTACTAACCCGCTGCCATAGTGGGTGAAAGGATAGTAGCTAGAAACCACTTCGTCCGTCAGTTGATAGGCCTGCCCCTGATGATCGACACCCGGCCCTATCCAGGACTTGAGAGCGTGGGCAGGCTCCGTCACCGGGTTGATGGCAACAAACGGAATACCCGCTTCGGCTCCCAGAATACCCGCCAGCCATCCTCCCATCGAAGTCCCAACCAGAAGATCCGGGTTCACTTGCATCAGCTTGTCCAAGCTCTCTTCGATAACGTCTTCCGAGCCTTGGGTGTAATCGATGTCGTGACCATAGACAGGACCAACCCTGGCGAGCGTTTTGAGTTTGTCGCTGTTGATATCGAAGCGGCTGGCGAAGCCATGGAGGTAGTAGATTTTTGGCATATCCTTCACTAGGGACGCTATATTTTTCCTGACCTTAGCACCGTTGGCGGGTAAATGCCTGCTTCCTAGCCCAAGCGCTATCCCCTCGCACCGCCGGATAAAGAAAGGGGTGTGGCCGCAACGTGCTCACACCCCTCACTGTCGTTTTCATCTGCCTCATCCATGAGCTTCGATTGATGGCCGCCAATACACGTTGCTTCCAAGCCGCCCAAAACCGATTGGCTGGCGCTTTCGGTAGGCCTTCCGCTGATTGTCAGCCATGGCACTCTGGGCATCTGCGTCACGAACATAGCGGGCAAGCGTCATGGCAGGGGTGGCACCGTAGCGCGCGCCGGGGGAGGCGCAGGTCCAAATGTGCCGGAGTGCAAGCGCCGCATCAGGGTCTACCCTGTCGAGATAAGCCAGACCGTAGGCGCAGGCCTCCAGAGTTAGGTCGGCGTGGTCGCACAACCTTGCGGTTGCTGTCGGCTTACCCCACGTATCATAAGTGTAGGTTTTGCCAATGTCGTGCAACAAACCAGCGACGAAACCGAGCTCCTGAAGCTCCCAAGGCATCTCGGGTTCATTGGCCTCCGTCATGACCAGTACGTTCTTCGCCACCTCTAGGGAATGAGCCAGCAGACCGCCGGGCTCACTGTGGTGGTAATTCCTGCTCGCCGGAGCTTTCAGGAAAACCTCCAATCTGTCACGGCGCTCCAATACTCGCTTAATAAACATCTGTAATGAAGCTGACCGCAAAGACCGAACCGCAGCAACTAACTGATCCAGTGCCTCCGGCTTTGGGCAGAACGTCCGTGGCAACGTTTGCAGTACTGGTAGGCTGGCAACGTCTGCCTGCAGCGGGCGGCGGATATCGGTCAGCAGAATCTCACTTTCCTCCCCACCGACACACACCTGACCCTTGACCACGACTAGATCCATGTGACCCAGATGCTCTGGGATCAACAGAGAACCAATCACAGCCAGCACCACGATGTCGCTGGCACAGCTGCTCAAGCGAAGTTTCAGATACGGAATACCATCATCATCAAAACAGGCTACGCGGCCAGTCAGGCGGTAGGTGCCGTTGAAGGTCTTTTTCATTAACGGGCGCAGATCATTCAGTTTCATTTCCCAGCTCCTGGTCGTTGTCGATCACCCGGCTCTGAATCAGGCGCTCAAAGGCGCTGCCATCCATACGAGTCAGGTTCGGGATATATCGGGAGTACACTTTGAACAGCATCTCCGTGGAGGAATGACCCAGAGTGCGGGCGACCCATTCTGGGTTTTCACCTGATGCCAAAAGCAATGTCGCGGCCGTGTGGCGGGTTTGATAAGGCCGTCGCTTTTTTAGCTTTAGGTGCTCCAATAAGGGATACCAAACTCGCTTGGTGACGTTGTTGTGGTCCAGCGGCTCACCCAGGCGATTGCAAAACACAAACTTGCTGAGCTTTCCAGTTGCCTCGTATTGCTCTTTAAGTGCGTCGTACACTGGGCCGAACATGGGGATCTCGCGCTGAGAGCCGTCGGTTTTTGTGTACTCCGCCTTGCCGTGAATCAGGGTTTCGCGAACCAAAATCTCGCGGCGCTCAAAGTCCACATGCTCCCACTTGAGGCCATCCACCTCGCCTGTGCGCATGCCGGTATAAAAGCGCACCAAGTAGTAATTGCGATAGTCTTCACGCACCCGTTTGAGGATGGTCTCAACTTCCGCCATAGAAAACGGCTCGATATGAACCTTCTGCTGTTTTAGCGGTTTGATATTGAGATAAGGGTTCGTGAAGTCATACCGTTCGGCAGCTTCGGTCAATATCATCCTAAGGATCGTCATGTGGCTATTGATGGTCTTGGGTGCCATCAAACCACTGGGTCCCCTGCCCTTCCGCCGAGCCATCTTGTTGCGGGCTGCCAGAATATCCGCCTTGGTGATCTCTCCTACCCGCTTGTTCTTGAACGCTGGTTTGAGCGAGCTTTCGAGAATAGAGGTCACATTGCGGACGTGGGAGTTGCGCCACTGGATTTTAGATTCCAGAAACCATTGGTCGGCGAAGTCTGGGAATCGTGGAGTAGTAGACTCCGATTGCTCAAAAGCAAGGTCGCTCTTATTGAAAAGAACTCCTGCATCTTCAAGCTTTTTGAGGTTCTTGCTCCCAGGAAAGAACTCTACATAATCAAAATCCCCGACTAACATCTTGGCTTCCATTCGCTGGATCAAAGTATCGAGTTGTTTACGATTTCGGGCAGTGTCGCTTAGCAGGGTTTGCTCTCTGCAGCGTATTCCTTGGTACCGAAAATCAATAAAGAGCTTCTTTGTATCGGCTCGTGCACGGACCTTAGCCATGACAAACACCTCCGCTTGCCATCGGGATGGCCAGATTGTTCTGAGCCATGCTGAGCATGTCTTCCTCAATAATCTCCCAGATGTAGAGAATTTTTCGGCCACCAAATGGACGGATATAATGTTTGCCTTCCAACAGGACGCTGTCTTTCAGACACTGACGGATAGTGCGGGGGTCATACTTGATACGTTCTGAAAGCTCTTCAGTTGTCAGGTATGTGTTGTTCATGAGAACATCTCCTTTTGCAAACCAATGATCAGTTGATATCTTTTATTATCAATTGATCATCAATATACGCCCTATTACGATAATTGCAAGTGGCGTTTGATACTTATTTTTATCAAAAGAGCAAAAAGATGATCCGTTTCCATTTAAAGGAATTGATAGCAGATAAGGAATTTGCCGAGAAACGACGAATCACTATCGGTGAAATCGCCAAGGACACTGGCATCAACAGGATGACACTGTCGAAAATCATCAATCATCCCGGCCACAGCACAGTAACGGACAACATTGATAAGCTATGCACTTATTTCGACTGTTCTGTTGAGCAATTGATCACGCACATCAAGGAAATCTCAGGCGAGTCTGAAGAACCTGAAGACGTGAAGTGACTCTTTTTTCTAGGCATGAGAGCAGGAGTTAATGTTCCGTGCCCCAGAAGACTGAAGGTCAAAAGCGAAAATGAGCCAAAACATCCAAATCGGAAATTGGCACGCATAGGGCACGGTGAGGGCACGGAGGAAAATTCAGATTCTGAAAGCAAAAAAGGCAGACCAGTAAGTTACTGATCTGCCTTTCTTTTATATGGTAGCGGGGGCAGGATTCGAACCTACGACCTTCGGGTTATGAGCCCGACGAGCTACCAGACTGCTCCACCCCGCATCAAAACTGGTTGTTTACCGGGCTACCCCGTTCAACGTGCGCGTATATTAAGGATTGGATTCAAAACTGTCAATCGATATCTTCGAAAAGGTCTGCCCGGTACTGGAGCTCTTCGGGCTCTGAGACAACGTGATCTTCATAGAATCCCACTGTCTCAATCACTTCCTGAACAGGTCGAAAGGAGCGGCGGTGTTCTGTGGTTGCTCCGAGGCGGCGCAGGGCCTCCAGATGGACCGGGGTCGGATAACCTTTGTGCTGCGCCAGGCCGAACCCGGGGAAACGCGCTTCCAGCGCTTCCATTTCCCGGTCACGGGTTACTTTGGCAATAATAGAAGCGGCGCTGATGGCAGCCACCCGACTGTCGCCTTTGACAACCGGTTCCGACGGCCAGCGCCACTTGGGACAGCGATTACCATCCACCAGAACGTACTCAGGCACCACAGCCAGCCCCGACACTGCGCGCTCCATAGCCAGCATTGTGGCCTGGTAGATATTCAGCCGGTCGATTTCGTGGGACTCGCACCGGCCAATGCTCCAGGCTTTGGCATGCTCGAGAATCTGATCGTAGAGGGCGTTGCGACGCTTCTCGGTCAGCTTCTTTGAGTCAGCCAGGCCTGCGATTGGCCGGTCCGGATCCAGAATGACCGCCGCAGTCACGACGGCCCCGATGAGCGGCCCCCGACCGACCTCGTCCACACCGGCAAGCAAGGAACCGTTGTAACGACACTCGAAGGGTGGCAAAGGGCTCTTGGGCATCAGTGGGCACCCTGCTCTATCAGGTCTGAGATCGCCTGAGCGGCTTTTTCATCAGCCCCCTGCTTCAGTGAATGGTGCAACTCGGTAAAGGCTTCGTTAAGCCTCGCCCTCTCCTCTTTGTTCTCCAGTCGCTCAAGCACTGCTGCACCCAGACTCTCGGCCGTGGCGTCGTCCTGGAGCAGCTCTGGGACAAGCTGGCGCTTCGCGAGGAGATTGGGCAATGCGACATGAGGCACCTTCACCAACTTCGACAGAAGCGCATAGCTGAACCCGCTCAGGCGGTACCCTACAACCATCGGCTTTTTGAGAAGCATCGCTTCGAGTGTTGCCGTTCCAGAGGCCAAGAGCACAACGTCGGAGGCGGCCATAACATCCCTGGAACGCCCACGTACGATGGTAACCGGAAGCTTCACCTCCAACGCATCGACCAGATCGCGCACCTGCTTCTCCCGGTCCCGGTTCACGCAGGGGATCACCAACTGCAGATCAGGTCTTCTTTCCTGTATCCAGCGAGAGGCTTCAAGAAACAAGGTACCAAGTCTCTCCACTTCTCCTGCACGACTACCGGGAAGAACCGCCAGTACGGGTGCGTCCGCATCTATTCCCAACGACTCCCGCATCTTGAGGGTATCCGGCGCCATGGGAATTCGATCTGCCAGTGGATGGCCCACGAAGGCCACAGGCACCTGATGCTCCTCGTAAAACCTTGCCTCGAAAGGAAACAGGGTCAACATCAGGTTGACCGATTTGGCAATTTTGAAGATCCGCTTCTGCCGCCAGGCCCAAACCGATGGGCTGACATAATGCACGGAAAGAATGCCGGCCTCGCGGCAGCGCCGTTCGATCGCAAGCGTAAAATCCGGAGAATCGATACCGATCACAACATCCGGTGGCGTGGCGAA
This sequence comes from Marinobacter flavimaris, assembly GCF_045057155.1. Taxonomy (NCBI): domain Bacteria; kingdom Pseudomonadati; phylum Pseudomonadota; class Gammaproteobacteria; order Pseudomonadales; family Marinobacteraceae; genus Marinobacter; species Marinobacter flavimaris. The sequence goes on along the minus strand of NZ_CP171359.1, from coordinate 586,206 downwards.
GAAATAGTCCAGGAGCCGGGCCCGGATGCTGAACAGTTCACGAATTCGTCCAAGAACCTCCACGAGCCCCATGACCGAAAGACGTTCCATCGGCACCAGGGAATGGAATCCCTCCGCAACCATTTCCTCCCCGCCAATGCCGACGAACCGGGCCTGGGGATAGCGTTGGCGCAGCGAACGGATCAGGCCGGCACCGAGGATATCCCCCGATGCCTCACCGGCAATGATTCCGAATGTGATTTTACGCTCGCTGATGGTCGCGTGAGAAAGATCTGTCACCGACAGGCTCCTGCCGGGTTAGCGGATGATGCCGCGGTGAGCTCCACGCAGGGAGTCAATGAGGGGACGTATTTCTGCAACATCGGAGTAGGACTTCTCAAGCTCTTCGACGGCCTGTTCGGTTGTCAGCCCCTGGCGATAGATCACCTTGTAGGCGCGGCGTAAAGCCAGCAAGACATCCTTGCTGAAACCACGGCGCTTAAGGCCTTCCACGTTCATGCCGTGTGGCTGGGCGGACTGACCGCTCGCCATCACATAAGCCGGAATGTCCTTGAGTACGATGCTGCCACCAGCCGCCATGCTGTGGGGACCAATATGACAGAACTGGTGCACCATGGTACCACCGCCCAGAATCGCGAAATCGCCGACCGAAACATGGCCCGCCAGGGTGGCACAATTGGCCAGAATGGTGTTGTCACCGACGATACAGTCATGAGCGACATGCACGTACGCCATCAAAAGATTGCCACTGCCGATACGGGTTTCACCCCGGTCCTGGACCGTGCCCCGATGAACCGTGCAATTCTCGCGAATCACGTTGTTGTCGCCAATCACCAGTGTGGTTGGCTCGCCCGCGTATTTCTTGTCCTGGCATTCCTCGCCGATACTGGAGAACTGGAAAATACGGTTATTCCGGCCGATAACCGTCGGCCCCTTGACCACCACGTGGGACAGGATCTCGGTACCCTCGCCGATTTCCACATCAGGGCCAATGTAGCTCCAGGGCCCGACAGTAACGTTGTCCCCGAGCCTGGCTGACGGGTCTACAATCGCCTGAGGATGGACACCCGACCAGTCATTTGTCGCCATCAAACTTCTCTCTCAGCGGTCAGAATCTCTGCCACGCAGACGACTTCACCGTCGACCAGGGCGCGACACTCGAATTTGTAAATACCCCGTTTACCGGAGATGAGTTCCGACTCCATACACAGTTGGTCCCCTGGTAAAACCGGGCGTTTGAACCGGGCCTTGCTGGATCCGGCGAGGTATTGTACCACGCCGTCAGAAGGTTTCCGGCCCACAGTCACAAAACCGAGAATGCCGGACAGCTGAGCCATGGCTTCGATGATCAACACCCCCGGCATGATCGGGTTGTTCGGGAAGTGGCCCTGGAAGAACGACTCGTTAAACGAAATATTCTTGTAGCCCTTGATCGATTTTCCCTTTTCGACCTCCGTGACCCGATCCACCAGCAGAAACGGGTATCGGTGCGGCAGGTATTCCAGAATTTCGTCGATGTTCATCATGTTGATCGGCCTCAGCCCTCTAATTTCTTTTCCAGTTCTTTTACCCGTCTTGCCAGCGCATCCAGCTGCCGGAAGCGGACAGCATTCTTGCGCCACTGACGGTTGCTATCGGCGCTGGTGCCGGATGAATAGACCCCGGGCTCACGAATGTCGCCCGTTACCAGGGTCATACCTGTCAGATGAACCTGATCAGCAATCTCCAGATGACCAGCCACACCCGAGGCGCCGCCGAATACACAGTGCCGTCCAATGCGGGTACTGCCGGCAATGCCGACCATCGCCGCCATGGCGCTGTGATCGCCGATGCGAACGTTATGGGCAATCTGGATGAGGTTGTCGAGTTTCACCCCATCACCGATGACGGTGTCGTCGAGAGCGCCACGATCAATGGTGGTGTTGGCACCCACTTCCACATCACTCCCCAGAACAACCCGACCGAGCTGTGCGATCCGGTGCCATACACCCTTCTCATTAGCGAAACCAAAACCGTCGGAGCCAATAACGGCGCCACTGAGGATGTGACAACGCTCGCCAATGACCACATCGTGAGCCAGAGTCACCCGTGGCCGGATTAAAGTCCGGGCCCCGACCCTGGCGCGGGCGCCAATAACCGAGCCGGCTCCCACGACGACTTTCTCGCCAATGTCAGCCCCTGCTTCCACCACCACATTAGGACCGATACAGGCATCGTCAGCGATGCTGGCCGACGGATCGACCACAGCAGTCGCGTGAACGCCGGGCAAAGCAACAGGCGCGAGATCAAACCAGTGGCTCAGCTGAGCATAGCCGAGGTAGGGATTGTCCAGTAACAGGACGTTGGTCGGAGCATCCTTCGCCGAGGCCGGCGAAGCAATAACCGCCGAAGCACGTGTATCCGCCAGATACTTGCCATAGGAAGGGTTAGCGAGAAAACTGATCTGGCCGGGCACGGCGGCCTGCAACGTCGCCAGCCCCGATACCCTGATATCAGGATCACCGCGCAGCTCCGCACCCAGGGCATTGGCAATATCCCCCAGGCGATAGGACCTTTCTGTCATTGCGTGCTCCCAAGCAACGATCAGGGCACCGGGGTGCCCGTCACAGATTAACGGTTCAGTTTTTCAAGAAGCTGAGAGGTCAGGTTCATTTCAGGCTTCACATAGACAACAGCTTCGCTGGGCAGGATCAGATCGAGATTGTTCTCTTCAAGAAGCTCCTTGACCGCCGCGTCCACCTCGGGACGGGCCTGCTCCAGAAATGCCTGCTTACGCTGATTCACCGTTGAATCGAGCCGTTGCTTCAGGAAGTTGAACTCTTTTACCTTTTCCTGGAACTCACCGGCCAGTTTGTTGCGCTCGCTCTCGTTCATCATGGCACCGTCTTTCTCCAGGCGCTCCTGGAGCTTGCGGGCCTCTTCCTGAGCTTCGCGCACCCGGGCCTCATCGCCCGCAAAATCCTTCTGGAGGGATTCGCTGAAGGTCTTGGCATCGTCTGAAGAGAACAGTGCCTGACGCAGGTCCACCACACCAATTCGGGTTTCAGCCATGGCCGGGACTGAAAACGCCATAACCATGGCGGCGAATATCAACATGAATCGGGACATTAGTTTTCTCCTGATTTTCATCCGTAGGTTGTTATTATCCATGCGCTAGAAGGTCTGGCCCAGCGAGAACTGGAATACCTGGGTGTCATCACCCGGCTTGTCGTTCAGCGGCTTCGCCAGACTGAAGGCCAGCGGGCCAACAGCGGTAATCCACTGGAAGCCAATACCGGCGGACATTCTGATTTCGCTCAGTTCCGGATCGAAACCGCGCGCAGTGTCGAACACCTGACCTGCGTCCAGGAAAAACGCCGTTCTCATGGAGCGGGTATCACCGGCAAAGGGCGTGGGGAATATCAGCTCAACACCACCTTCAGTGAGCAGGTTACCGCCGAACGGATCCGGGTCTGAGAGGTCGTTGACATTGTTCGTAGCAAGGCGACCCAAGGAGTTGGCCCGGTACCCCCGAACCGATCCGTAGCCCCCTGTATAGAAGTGCTCGTAAAACGGCATCTGGGTCCGATCTCCGTAACCATCACCATAACCGATCTCTGAACGCGCCCGTAAGATCCAGCGATTATCGTCAGTCACCGGATAGTAGAAATCGGTCTTGTGTGTCACCTTGTAAAAGGTCAGATCGCTGCCCGGCACTGCTACGTCAAGCGACAACGACTGGCTATGGCCATCACTGGGCAGAACACCCCGGTTGAGAGTACTGCGGCGCCAGCTGCCGAAGAGGAAGAAGTTATTGAACGAATCCCCTTCCTCATCAATGAACTGAATGACCTCCTGTGAGGTGAACAGGCCTTCCTTAAGATTGGACTGGGTAAACCCGGCCCCGAAGTTCAAACGGGTGATATTGTCCGTGGGATAACCGAAGGTGATACGGCCGCCATATTCGTCCAGCAGGAAGGCGGAGATATCCTCTTCCTCATAATCGGTTTGCCGGGCAAAAAGACTGTAGCCACGGCTTACGCCGTCAACCGTGTAGTAAGGGTCCAGGTAGGAAACGTTTGCGCTTTTGACATAATCACTCACATTGACACCGAAAGAGACGCGCTTCCCGGTACCGAAAAAATTGTTCTCGGACACGTTGGCGCCAAGAATCACACCGGATTGCTGCGAGAAGCCGACGGAAGCGGAAAGGCTGCCTGTCGGCTGTTCTGCCACGGAGTAGTTCACATCAACCAGATCGTCGGTGCCCGGAACTGGTACCGTCTCAACATTCACCATCTCGAAGAAGCCGAGACGCTCCAGTCTGGTCTTGGAGAAGTCGATACGATCCGAAGAAGCCACGCCCCTTTCCATCTGCGTCATTTCCTGGCGGAGAACGTCGTCACGAGTCGACACGTTGCCCTCGAAATTGATCCGTCGCACATAGGCCCGTTTGCCCGGCTCAACAAAGAAGGTGACGGCGGCTGTGTTGTTTTCTCCCGGCTCGGGGACGGCATTGACGTTGGCGAAGGCGTAGCCTTCCCTTCCGAGCCGGAATGCCAGGGATTCGGAAATTGCCGTCATGCGGGATCGGGAGAATACGTCGCCCTCCTCAACAGGAATCAGCGATCGCAGCTCCTCTTCACCCACGATCAGCTCACCACGAAGGTTAATCTCGGAAATGGTGTACTGAGGCCCCTCATTCAGGGCAATCGCGATGAAGACTTTTTGTTTGTCAGGCGAAATGGATACCTGGCTGGACTCGACGTTGAAATCCAGATAACCACGGTCAAGATAGAACGACCGCAGCGATTCAAGGTCGCCACTCAGGCGCTCTCTCGCGTACTTGTCCGAGTTTGTAATTGAGTTCCACCAGCTCGTGGTCTGCAGCTCGAACAGCTCTTGCAGTTCTTCGTCACTGAAGTCCTTGTTGCCGATCAGGTTGATATGGTGGATCGCAGCGACCGACCCCTCATTGATATCCAGGCGAATCGCAACGCGGTTTCTGGGCAGCTCCTCGGCCGTTGCCTTTACCCGGGCGTTGTAGCGCCCCTGGGCAATGTAAGAGCGCAGAATTTCCAGTTCCAGACGTTCAAGAGTCGCACGCCGGAATACCTGGCCTTCCTGAAGCCCGGCGCCAGCGAGGGCATCCATCAACATCTCGGTTTCAATGTTCTTGTTGCCCTCAATCTCGATATCGCTGATGGAGGGTCGTTCACGAACCGTCAGGATAAGCACACCGGCATCCCGGCTGGCCTCAATGTCGGTGAAAAGACCGGTCCGGAACAGCGACTTGATCGCATCAGCCAGCTCGGTCTCGTCCACCTGCTCGCCAATATTGACAGGGAACGCGGAAAAAACAGTACCCGCAGATACCCTCTGCAGGCCTTCCACCTCAATATCCGCAACAGTGAACTGATCAGCAAATGCTGGCTTCAGGCCGGACACGGCTACAGCGAGGCCAACGGCTACACCTAGAAGAGAACGTCTCATTCAAATATTTCGCCTGGTTAATGCGCGTAAGGAGCTCGCAATTCTCACAACCGCATCAGGTCGTTGTAAAGAGCAAACACCATTAATGTGAGGATCATTGCCATACCAATTCGTAATCCAAACGCCTGAGCCTGCTCGGAAAGCGGCTTCCCACGGAGAGCTTCGATGGTGTAGTAAACGATATGACCACCATCTAGCACCGGCACAGGCAGAAGGTTCAGAATGCCCAGGCTCACGCTCAGATAGGCAAGAAAACGCACGAAGTCTTCGAACCCGGAACTGACACTGGCTTCAGCAACCCGGGCAATGGTAATTGGTCCACTGAGGTTGGTGGGTGACAACAGGCCGGTGACCATCTTCTTGATGGCCACCAGTGTCAAGCGGGTATCCGCCCAGGTTTCGCTGAGGGCGACCGGAACGGCGGCGAATGGGCCGTAGCTGACATCACGCAGCACCTCTTCTGGCCATGAGATAGCTTCCACACCGGCACCGACAAAACCGATTGACTCACCACTTTCCTGAGTCTTCGCTTCCGGTGTCACGCTGACGGATTGTTCCGCACCATTACGCTCGATGGTTACCTGAAGTGTCTGCTCCGGGGCATTGCGAATAAACTCGACCAGCTCAAACCAGCTACTGATCGGCTCGCCGCCCACGGCCACAATGCGATCCCCGGGCTGCAGGCCGGCAGCCTGAGCGCGGCCACCATCGGAAATCTGCCCCAATACCGGCGGAACAGCCGGGCGCCATGGCGTAATGCCGAACTCGGCTAACGGATTGGGAGTATCGTCACTCAGGCCCCAACCGGAAAGCTCACCGCTGACTGTACCGCGGGCGCCATCTTCCGATACCTCCATGGAAATCAGACCGTGCTCGCCGGTCCGCTCCAGAATGCGCATATTCACATCGCGCCACGAACTGACGCGATGGCCATCCACAGCGTGAATCTCCATACCCTCCTGAAGACCTACCCGCTCGGCCACACTCTCGTCAGCGATCTGCCCGACAATGGGTGCAACATGGGTAACGCCAACCACACTCAGCAGCCAGTAAGCAAAAATGGCGAACAAGAAGTTGGCCACGGGACCGGCCGCCGCAATGGCAATACGCTGGCTCGGAGGCTTGGAGGTAAAGGCCTGATCTCTCAGCTCCTCAGGAACTGGCCCTTCCCGCTCATCCAGCATTTTTACATAGCCGCCCAGAGGAATGGCGGCGACGGCAAACTCGGTCCCATGCTTGTCGTACCAGGAAAACATCGGTTTCCCGAAACCCACGGAAAAGCGAAGTACTTTTACGCCACAACGCCGGGCAACCCAGAAATGACCGTATTCGTGAAGGGTCACCAGGATGCCCAGGGTAAGCGCAAGTGCGAGGACGGTTTCAATAATCTGCATAGCGTTCCTGATTGAATGGCTTCAGCCGGGCAGCATTCTGCTGCGACTATCAGACAGTTAACAGACCTATCTGTTCCCGTGCACAAGCCCGTGCTTCTTTATCCTTGGCGAAGATAACGTCAAAGTTGTCGGCGGGCTCAACGGCGGTCACAGCGAGCGTTCGCTCTATGATAACGGGGATATCCGAAAAACACAGGCTACCCTCAAGAAAAGCGGCAACAGCCACTTCATTGGCGGCATTAAGAACCGCCGGGGCAGTGCCGCCCGCCTCAAACGCTTCGGCAGCCAGGCGCAGGCAGGGGAAACGCACCAGATCTGGCCGCTCAAAGTGAAAGCGGCCGATCGCGAACAGGTCCAGAGGCGGGGCACCAGCGTCAATACGCTCCGGCCAGGCCAGGCCGTTGGCAATCGGTGTTCTCATATCGGGACTGCCAAGCTGGGCCAGAACGGAGCCATCGGCATATTCAACCATCGAGTGGATAATACTCTCAGGGTGGACATGCACCTCAACTTTCTGGGGCGTGGTGTTGAACAGCCAGCAGGCTTCAATGAGCTCGAGGCCCTTGTTCATCAGGGTGGCCGAGTCCACGGAAATCTTCTGCCCCATGGACCAATTCGGATGGGCACAGGCCTGGGCGGGCGTTACCGATCGAAGATCCTCGGCAGAATGTTCCCTGAACGGGCCCCCGGAGGCTGTCAGAAGTATACGAGTGATGCCGGCACCGGCAGGGTCCCGGACCTTGTCGGCCGGCATGCACTGGAAAATCGCGTTGTGCTCAGAGTCGATCGGCAGCAATTCTGCCCCCGCTTCGGCCACGGCATCCATAAACAGTTTGCCCGACATCACAAGCGCTTCTTTGTTGGCAAGCAACACCCGCTTTCCCGCCCGCACCGCCGACAGTGTTGGCGAAAGACCCGCTGCCCCGACGATAGCCGCCATCACAGTATCAACACCGGGGGTGGAGGCCACCTCGCACAACCCTTCCAGCCCGCCAAGCACGCGAGTTTCAGGCAGGTCTGCCAGCAATTTTGAGAGGACATCGGCCGCTTCAGGGTCAGCCATGACCGCCACTTTCGGACGGAATTCACGGCAGAGGACCGCGAGCTCTTCCGCACGGGTACTGGCCGTGAGCGCATAGACCGAGAAGCGGTCAGGGTGGCGCCGAACAACGTCCAGGGTACTGAGACCGATGGAGCCGGTCGCCCCGAGAACACTGATAGAGCGGGTTACCATAGTCACCAGTGCCCGGTTGTCAGCCAACCAAGTTGGGTAATAATCAATGCAAATACCGGAATGGCCGCCGTCAGGCTGTCGATCCGGTCCATGATGCCACCGTGACCGGGTAACAGCTGACTACTGTCCTTGATGCCACGGTGCCTTTTGAGCATGCTTTCCAGCAGATCGCCCAACACTGAAACAAGACCCGTGGCGAGGCTGGCAACAATTAGCAGCGAGGTCTGAACCGTCCCCGCCGAAGCCAGCCAGCTGACAACCAGGGCAAAAACCCCGACGGCCATCAGGCCGCCCCAAACGCCCGCCCATGATTTGCCAGGACTGACACGGGGCGCCAACTTTGCTTTACCAAACGCCCGACCGGCGAAGTAAGCACCGATATCGGCAACCCACACCACACAGAATACGTAGAGGATGAGCAGCAGGTTGTTGGTACTGTCACCAAACTGGAAACCGCCGGTTCGCAGGTGATTAAGGCCCACCCACGCCGGCACCAGAACGAACAGCCCCATGACGGCTCTTGCGGGGAGACTGCCCCATTTTTCGGAGCCGCCGGGATAACTGCGAACCAGAAGAAAGCACACGCCCCACCAGAGCAACGATAACCAGAGGACTGCCACAAACGGAACGTTCAGCAGACCGTAGAGAAGGATAGCGGTGGCCAGTGCGTAGCCAACCCGACCGGCAGGACTCTCAATACCGGACATATTCGCCCACTCCCAGGCGCCCAGGGTAATGATGGCGCCGGTAAAGAGCGCAAAACCCAGGGGCGGGAGGAAAAAGATCCCGCCAATGGCGATAGGAGCGAGGATCAGTGCGGTGATAATTCGGGTTTTTAACACGGTTGACGTCGCTATCGTTCGTTATTGTTGTACAGCCTTGGCCGCTATCTGATCATCCGTCTGGCCAAAGCGACGCTGTCGGCCGGCATAGGCCTGCAGGGCCTTGAGCATCTCTTCCTGCTGGAAGTCAGGCCAATACACCGGTGAAAAGTAAAGCTCTGTGTAAGCCAGGTGCCAAAGCATGAAATTGCTGATTCTTTGCTCGCCTGCGGTACGAATCATCAGGTCCGGCATTGGCAGGTCACCGATGCTGAGGTGCTGCTGAATCAGGTCATCGGTGATGTCAGAGGGTGCCAACTGCCCGGAACGGACCTGCTCGGCCACCTTGCGTGTGGCCTGCGTGATATCCCAGTGACCACCATAGTTGGCGGCAATTACCAGGGTCATCCGGGAGTTATTGCGGGTCAGCTCTTCAGCCGCCGCCATGTGTTCACGCAGTGAAGCGCTGAACGCTGACCGATCACCGATAATGCGCAGGCGGATATCGTTCCGGTGAAGTTTGCGAACCTCGCGCTCAAGGGCGAACAGGAACAGCTTCATGAGCGCGGACACTTCGTCCTTGGGCCGGCGCCAGTTCTCGCTGGAAAAGGCAAACAGCGTGAGCACTTCCACGCCTTCACGGGCACAGGTTTCCACCACTGCCCTGACCGCATCGACACCGGCCTTGTGCCCAGCCACTCCCTTGAGCCGACGGGCCTTGGCCCATCGATTGTTCCCGTCCATGATGATGGCCACATGCCGGGGCCGACTGTCTGCCGACACCGGAATCTCTGCGGATACAGTTCCCGTCATGAAATCCCCTGTGCGGCCGGAGCGCCTCGGTGCTTCGGCCTTTCAATTCGCTTGCAAGTAGGTCCGGACGGTTAAACCGCCATCAGGTCTTCTTCTTTGGCCTTGAGCATCTTCTCGACTTCTGCAATGTAGCGGTCGGTCAGCTTCTGGATATCGTCCTCGCCCTTGCGCTCGTCGTCTTCGGTGATTTCCTTTTCCTTGAGCAGATCCTTGATCATGCTGTTCGCGTCGCGACGCGCATTACGGATGGAAACACGACCGTGCTCGGCGTCTGCTTTTGCCTGCTTAACCATTTCCTTACGGGTTTCTTCTGTCAGCATGGGCATCGGGATACGGATGATATCGCCGCTGGTCGCCGGGTTCAGGCCAAGGTCTGATGCCATGATAGCTTTCTCGATGGTCGGCATCAGGTTTTTCTCCCAGGGAGAGACCGTCAGCGTGCGGTTATCCTCGACGTTGACGCTAGCCACCTGCTTCAGCGGCGTCTCCTGGCCGTAGTAGTTCACCATGACACTATCCAGGATAGAGGGGTGGGCACGGCCGGTGCGGATCTTGTTGAACGCGGAGTTAAGGGACTCCAGGCTCTTTTTCATTTTCTTTTCGGCTTCTGCTTTGATGTCGTTGATCACTTCAGCATCCTCAATTCGTTCGTCATGTCATTCTGTAATCTGGCGCCACGATCCTGTGGGGCCGGGACAGCGATTCATTCGATCAGTGTACCTTCTTTCTCGCCAGTTACGATGCGAGTAAGGGCGCCGGCACGGTTCATATCGAACACCCGCAGCGGCATGCCGTGGTCACGGGCGAGACAGATGGCTGTCAAATCCATCACACCCAGTTTCTTGTCCAGAACCTCATCATAGGTGAGGTAGTCGTATTTCTCTGCACTGCTGTCGAGGTGCGGATCCGCTGAGTATACGCCATCCACTTTCGTCGCCTTCAGCACCGCGTCGGCCTCGATCTCAATGCCACGCAGACATGCAGCGGAATCGGTCGTGAAGAAAGGGTTACCGGTACCGGCGCAGAAGATCACGACATCGCCATCCTTCAGATCCCGTACCGCGCGACGGCGGTCGTAATGCTCCACGATGCCGCTCATGGGGATCGCGGACATCACACGGGTCCGGATGTTCGAACGTTCCAGGGCATCACGCATGGCCAGACCGTTCATCACGGTGGCCAGCATGCCCATATGATCACCGGTAACCCGATCCATGCCGGCCGCATTCAGGGCTGCGCCACGGAACAGATTGCCGCCGCCAATCACCAGGCCAACCTGCACGCCGATGCCAATCAGCGCACCGATTTCCAGTGCCATGCGGTCAAGAACTTTGGGATCAATACCGAAATCGTGCTCTCCCATCAGGGCCTCGCCACTGAGTTTGAGCAGAACACGCTTGTATCTGGGCTGGGTTTTCGATGATGTCGGCATGATGATCCCCTTGTCGTCTGTTGGCTGCTATCCGGCGTGGTACCCGTTGCAGGCTTGTATCTGACATACTCCTCATAAAAAGGGGTATCTCAGATACAAGCCCGCCACGAGAGCCGGGAATTCCCGGCTAACGTGGCAGACTCAGGTGATACAGTGGCTCAAAGCCCGCTGCATCGAACGAAGGATCAGGCCTTGCCTGTGCCGGCTGCAGCAGCAACCTCGGCAGCAAAGTCCACTTCTTCCTTCTCAATGCCTTCACCCACTTCCAGGCGAACGAAGCCAACCAGCTCGCCGCCGTTGGACTTGATCAGCTCGCCCACGGTCTGGTCCGGGTTCTTGACGAAAGGCTGCTCAACAAGGCTGTTCTCCTTGAGGAACTTCTTGATGCGGCCACCCATCATCTTTTCGACGATCTCGGCAGGCTTGCCTTCCATATCCGGCTGGGCCTTGATCACATCCTTCTCTCTTTCGAGTTCTTCAGCCGGCATATCTTCCGGCTTGCCGACACGCGGGTTAACGGCAGCTGCGTGCATGGCGATGTCACGGGCAACTTCAGGATCACCGGCAGTCAGGGCGACAACCGAAGCGATCTTGTTGTTGCTGTGAACGTATCCACCAACAACCGGGCCTTCAACCTTGACGACACGACGAACAGTAATGTTCTCGCCGATTTTCTGAACCAGCGCTTCACGCTTGGATTCCAGATCGCCTTCCATCAGCTTGGCTACGTCGGTTTCGCCATTTTCAAACGCAACGTTCAGCACGTCGTTGGCAAAGTTCAGGAAGTTGTCATCGCGAGCAACAAAGTCGGTCTCGGAGTTCACTTCCAGAATAAAGGCAACGGTGTTGTCGTCAGAGATCTTGATCAGTGAAGCGCCTTCAGCGGCGGTACGGCCGGCTTTCTTGGCAGCTTTCAGACCGGATGACTTGCGCAGCTCTTCGATCGCAGCGTCAACGCTGCCTTCGGCTTCAACAAGTGCCTTCTTGCATTCCATCATGCCAAGGCCGGTACGCTCACGCAGCTCTTTGACCATTGCAGCGGTAATTGCAGCCATGTTCAATCCTCTCAACTGTTCCGAATTCGGTGGGGCGGTGTGCCTCGGAAAACACCAGGCACACCTTACATCTAAACCGTGAAGGTAAAACGTTACTCAGCGGCTGGAGCAGCGCCTTCAGCGTCTTCGCTGACTTCAACAAACTCGTCAGCACCGGCACCAGCAGACTGGGCTGCTTCCATGCAGGTATCAGCAACGGCTTTCACGTAAATCTGGATCGCACGGATAGCGTCATCGTTGCCCGGGATCACGTAATCGACACCGTCGGGATCACTGTTGGTATCAACAACACCGATGACAGGAATACCAAGCTTGTTGGCTTCCTTGATGGCGATACGCTCGTGGTCAACGTCAATCACGAACATCGCGTCCGGCAGGCCGCCCATGTCCTTGATACCACCAATGGAGCGCTCAAGGCGGTCCATTTCACGGGTACGATCCAGTGCTTCTTTCTTGGTCAGCTTGTCAAAAGTACCGTCCTGACTCTGGGTTTCCAGGTCACGGTAGCGACGGATAGACTGACGGATGGTCTTGTAGTTGGTCAGCATGCCACCGAGCCAGCGGTGGTTAACGAACGGCTGACCGGCACGCTCGGCTTCTTCCTTGATGATCTTGGCCGCGGCACGCTTGGTACCAACGAACAGGATCTTGTTCTTGTTCTCTGCCAGCTGCTGAACAAATTTCAGCGCGTCGTTCATGGCAGGAACAGTCTGCTCAAGGTTGATGATATGAATCTTGTTACGGGCGCCGAAGATGAACTTCGACATTTTCGGGTTCCAGTAGCGGGTCTGGTGACCGAAGTGAGCACCTGCCTTCAGCAGGTCACGCATATTTACCTGAGCCATGATAGTTACCTTTTTAGCTTCGGGTTAGTCCTCCACGTATCCGATTACCCCAACCTGACTCCTTTAAAAGCAGGACCAGGCACCCTGGGATAACGTGCCGACACGTGTGTGAATTTGCTGGATTCGTTTCCAGCGGGCGCGTTTATACCATATTCGGCCCGACAAACGCCATTATTTTTGACGGCGAGCTTCCTTGTACCCGGGCAGCAGGCCCCTTAAAATGCCGGTTTGGCACAAACAACGGGAAACCCAATGCAGGTATCGATCAAGACACCGGAAGAAATTGAAAAGATGCGCGTCGCTGGCCGCCTGGCGGCCGAAGTGCTCGAGATGATTGGCGATCACGTCAAGCCCGGCGTTTCCACCGAAGAGCTCGACCGGATTTGCCACGACTATATTGTAAACGACCAAAAGTGCATTCCGGCACCACTCAACTACAAGGGGTTTCCGAAGTCCATCTGCACGTCGGTCAACCACGTTATCTGCCACGGCATTCCGTCTGAGAAGAAAATCCTCAAAGATGGAGACATCCTTAATATCGATGTCACCGTAATAAAGGATGGCTACCACGGCGACACCAGCAAGATGTGGATTGTCGGCAAGCCGAAACCTGGCACCGAGCGGCTGATCCAGATTACACAGGAGTGCCTCTATAAAGGTATTGAACTGGTCAAGCCGGGAACCCGTCTGGGCGATATCGGGCATGTGATTCAGCAGCACGCCGAGAAACACCGCTATTCCGTGGTTCGAGATTACTGTGGCCATGGCATCGGCGCAGTATTCCACGAGGAGCCTCAGGTAATGCATTACGGCAAACCCGGCACCGGTCTGGAGCTGCAGGAAGGTATGACGTTTACCATTGAGCCAATGATCAACCAGGGCAAGTACCAGACCAAGCTTCTGCCGGATGGCTGGACCGTCGTTACCAAGGATCACAAACTCTCTGCACAATGGGAGCACACCATCCTTGTGACGGCGGACGGTCATGAGGTCTTGACCAAGCGAAAGGAAGAGTCCTTCTAAGTGGACCAAAGCGAGCTGGAATCCCGCATCAGTAATGACCCATCTCCGGTTACGGCGGCCCGGGAGCTGTTAAAGGGCAGGTATGACGCCGATGCCGAGGCCTTTCGACAAGGCGCCGATGTGCGCGCCCTTGTCCGCTCCCGGGCTGACACGGTCGATACAGTTCTCAGATTGATCTGGAACCGCTACCCCTTTTCCGATTCACCGGACATTGCCCTGATCGCCGTCGGCGGCTATGGACGGGGTGAGCTGCACCCGCATTCGGACATCGACCTGCTCATTCTCACCCGTGCCGGCATCGAAGACAGTTGGCACGAAGACCTGGGCGCGTTCGTTACCCTGCTGTGGGATCTCAGGCTGGATATCGGCCACAGTGTTCGCAGCATCGAGGAAAGCAAGACAGCCGCCCGCGAAGATATCACCATACTGACCAACCTGCTGGAAACGCGCACGATTGCCGGCCCGGATGAACTCCGGTCAGATCTGAGCGAGCAAGTCTATTCCGATGATGTCAGCACCGACCGCGACTACTTTATTGCGAAGCGTGAGGAGCAGCAGCAACGGCATCAGAAATACGGCGATACCGAATACAACCTCGAACCAAACGTGAAGGGTTCCCCGGGCGCCTTGCGGGACATACAGACGATCGGCTGGATTACCAAGCGACATTTCGGACTGCAGAACATCGCTGACCTGACCCGCTTCAGCATTCTTACCGAGGAAGAGCATCAGATTCTGTTCCAGGGTGAAACCTTCCTCTGGCAACTGCGATACGGCCTGCAGCTGCTCGCTGACCGGAATGAAAACCGGCTGCTGTTCGATCATCAGCGAGCCCTGGCCCAGATGCTCGGCTATAGAGATGAAGGTAAGCGGCTCGGCGTCGAATTGATGATGCAGGCCTACTATCGCACCGTCCTGGCCCTCGCCGAACTGGCGGATGTGATTCTGCAGTATTACGACGAAGCGATTCTGGGTAGCCCATCGGAAGACGCCATCCAGCCCATCAACAAACGTTTCCAGATTCGTAACTACTATATTGAAGCGGTCAACAACCAGGTCTTCGCCTACGCGCCCTATGCCATCATGGAAATCTTCGTTCTGATGGCTCAGCACCCTGAGATAAAGGGCATCCGGGCCACGACGATCCGCTCGCTTCGGGCCCACCGGCATTTGATCGATGATGCGTTCCGATCTGATCTGGCAGTGACTACCCTGTTCATGGAGCTGCTCAGAACGCCCCATGCCCTGGATCAGACGCTGTCTGCCATGAAGAAGTACAACGTGCTCGGGCGCTATCTCCCGGAGTTTGGCCAGATCATTGGCCAGATGCAGCACGACCTTTTCCACATTTACACCGTGGATGCCCACACCATGCGGGTCATCCGCAACATGGTAAGGCTTGGCAGCGCGGAAGCCCGAACCGAGTATCCGCTGGCATCCCGCCTGATTCACCGGCTGCCGAAACTGGAAACCCTCTATATTGCCGGCATTTACCATGATGTGGCCAAAGGCCGGGGTGGCGATCACTCGGAACTGGGTGCCATCGATGCCGAAGCCTTCTGCCAGCGGCATCACCTGAGCGAACGGGACACCCAGCTGATTTCCTGGCTGGTGGAAAACCACCTGCTGATGTCCATGACAGCCCAGCGCAAAGACATCTCCGACCCGGACATTATCCACGGATTTGCCAGGGCAGTGCCGAGCCAGGCGCACCTGGATTACCTGTACGTTCTAACCGTATGCGACATCAGCGCTACCAATCCCAAGCTATGGAACACGTGGCGGGCCTCGCTGTTGCGCCAACTCTATATCGAGGCCAAACGGGCTTTGCGTCGGGGCACTGAAACGCCCATCGACCGACAGGAATGGGTTCGCGCTACCCAGTCGGAAGCCCGGGAAATCCTGCATGCCCAGAACATGACCGATGAACAGATCGACGCCATCTGGGACACCGTGGACGAAGACTATTTCCTCCAGGACTCGACCGTGGACATCGCCTGGCAGACTGCTGCCATCATCAGACACGGCGACAATACGGACCCGCTGGTGCTGATTCGAGACACGCGGGGCGGCCCGACGGACGGCTACTCCCAGATCATTATCTACATGAAGGACCGGGTTGCCCTGTTCGCTGCGACAACGGCGGTCCTCGAACAGCTGAACCTGAACATCGTGGACGCGCGCATCAGCTCAAGCGAGGGGCCCTACTCGATCAGTTCCTATGTGGTACTTGATGAGAAGGGACAGCCTCTGGGCATCGACCCTGCGAGAAAAGAACGGGTGCGTTTGCGCCTGATCGAAGAACTGGACGACCCGGATGACTATCCGGACATCATCCACCGGCGCACGCCACGCCAGCTCAAGCATTTCGCTTTCCCGACGGAAGTGACGTTCTCGAATGACACCATCAACCAGCGCACCGTAATGGAAGTGATCACGCCCGACCGCCCGGGGCTTCTGGCCCGCATCGGCCAGGTGCTGCTGGAGCACCGGGTACGCCTGAGCAACGCCAAGATTGCCACCCTGGGCGAGCGCGTGGAGGACGTTTTCTTCGTGACGGACGAACACGGCGAGCCCATCCGGGAGCCGGCGGTATGCCAGGCCCTGCAGCAAGATCTCTGTAAAATGCTGGACGACATTCAATGAATCCGAACCTCGACAGACTTCACCCCTACCCTTTTGAAAAGCTTGCCAAACTAAAGGCAGGCATCAGCGTGCCCGATCATCTCCGGCCGATTTCCCTGGGGATTGGAGAGCCGAAGCACCCGTCGCCCGATTTCGTCAAACAGGTCATTGCGAACAATCTGGACAAGCTTGCCAATTACCCCACCACCCGGGGTACGGATGAACTCCGCGAGGCCATCAGTGGCTGGGCAACCCGCCGATTCAATCTGAAGGCCGGCAGCCTCAGCGCGGCGAACAACATCGTGCCGGTAAACGGCACACGTGAAGCCATCTTTTCCCTGGTTCAGGCTGTCGTGGATGCCACCAAGCCTGCCACCGTAGTCAGCCCCAATCCGTTTTATCAGGTTTACGAGGGAGCCGCCCTCCTTGCAGGCGCGACGCCCGTATACCTCCCCTGCGATGGCTCAAATGGCTTCATTCCCGATTTTGATTCAGTGCCCGAATCCATCTGGCAAGAATGCCAGATACTGTTTCTGTGCTCCCCGGGCAATCCCAGTGGTGCTGTTATCTCCCGGGAGGCGCTGACCAGGGTGATAGCCCTGGCCGACAAACACGACTTTATCGTTGCTTCCGACGAATGCTACTCCGAACTCTATCCGGAGGAAGGCAACGCGCCGGAAGGCCTCCTGCAAACCTGCGCCGCCATTGGCCGGGATGACTACGCCCGCTGCGTGGTGTTCCACAGCCTGTCCAAACGCAGCAACCTGCCCGGCCTGCGATCGGGTTTCGTAGCCGGGGATGCCAGCATTCTTGACGGCTACCTGAAGTACCGCACCTATCACGGCTGCGCCATGCCCATCCACAATCAGCTGGCGAGCATCGCCGCCTGGAGCGACGAAGACCACGTTCGGGAGAATCGTGCAGCGTACCGCGCCAAATTTGAGGCAGTGGTCCCGATCCTCCGGGAAGTTATGGATGTTGATTTTCCGGATGCCGGGTTTTACCTGTGGCCGATAACTCCGATGGACGATGAAACGTTTGCCCGGGAGCTCTCGGCGCAACAGAACGTGCACGTGTTGCCTGGACGATATCTTTCCCGAACCGTGGATGGCCATAACCCCGGAGAAAACCGTGTCCGGATGGCCCTGGTCGCCCCGCTGGAAGAGTGCGTAGAGGCAGCGGAACGCATTGTTGAATTTGTTAAGGCGAACAAGCCATGAAACTGTACGGCATCAAAAACTGCGACACCGTAAAGAAGGCCCGGAAGTGGCTGGACGAACAAGGTATCGACTACGAATTCCACGACTTCAAGAAGGATGGCCTGCAGAGTGATTTGCTGTTCCGCTGGGAAGACGCGGTCGGATGGGAAACCCTGCTGAACCGCCGCGGCACCACCTGGCGCAAACTTCCGGAGGACGTTCGTGATACCATTGACGTCCAAAGCGCTCACGAGATCATGCTGGAGAACCCATCCATTATTAAGCGTCCCGTTGTCGAAAACGGCGGTGATGTGCGCGTAGGTTTCAGTGCAGACGAATGGTCCGCATGGCTGGCCTGAATCTCGGGCAAACCAGATCCAAACTTTAATTTCAGGGGTCTTCAGGCATTGCCCTGGCCCCACATTCATAACAGGAGCAACCATCAGATGAGCTTTGCATTCGGTATCGGTATCGGCACCCAGAACAACCAGGGCGAGTGGCTGGAAGTGTTTTACCAGCAGCCGGTCATGACACCCGATAACACCCTGATGGACGTCATCTCCAACGCCCTTGATTACAAGGGTGGTAACCAGGCGATCAGCGCGACCGCCGAGCAGCTCAGCCAGCTCGCCAACGCCTTGCGTCAGATCGGCCAGACAGGCCAGGCATCACTGGCGGACAAAGCAGCCGCCAGCAAGCGCCCGGTGGTTGTCACAGTACTCGAAACAGATGACACCGCGTCCAGCACCCCGGAGGTTTACCTCAAGCTTCACCTGATTTCTCATCGCATGGCCAAACCTCACGGATTGAAGCTGGACGGCATTTTTGGCCTGCTGCCGAATCTGGCATGGACCAGCGAAGGCGCGATCGATCTGAACGAACTGTCCGACCGCCAGCTTCAGGCTCGCCTGGAAGGCCGCACACTGGAAGTCAAATCCGTGGATAAATTCCCGCAGATGACCGATTACGTGGTACCGAAAGGTGTCCGCATTGCCGATACCGCCCGGGTTCGCCTTGGCGCCTATGTGGGTGAAGGCACCACGGTCATGCACGAAGGGTTTATCAACTTCAACGCCGGCACCGAAGGCACCAGCATGATCGAGGGCCGTATTTCCGCCGGCGTCATGGTTGGCAAGGGGTCTGATCTGGGCGGTGGATGCTCCACCATGGGCACCCTTTCCGGTGGAGGCAACATCATCATTGCCGTTGGCGAGAACTGCCTGATCGGCGCCAACGCCGGTATCGGCATCCCGCTGGGCGACCGTTGCAAGGTCGAGGCCGGGCTGTACATCACAGCCGGCACCAAGGTTGCGCTGCTCGACGACAACAACGAGCTGGTTGAGGTGATCAAGGCCCGCGATCTGGCCAACCAGACAGACCTGCTTTTCCGCCGTAACAGCCAGACTGGCGCGGTGGAGTGCAAAACCAACAAGTCTGCCATCGAGCTGAATGAAGAGCTGCATGCAAACAACTGATTCCCCGACCCTCGAACTTGCCGTTGATCTGATCCGCCGGCAGTCTGTCACGCCAGACGATGCCGGCTGTCAGGAACTGATGATGTCGCGCCTTGCGCCTCTGGGCTTCACCGGCGAGAACCTGCGCTTTGGCGATACCGATAACCTCTGGGCCCGAAAGGGCTCCGAGGGGCCGGTGCTGGCCTTTGCCGGCCATACCGATGTGGTACCAACCGGGCCGGAAAAGAACTGGTCGCACCCACCCTTTGATCCCGTGATCAGGGATGGCTACCTCCTCGGCCGTGGCGCCGCGGACATGAAGGGCAGCCTGGCAGCCTTCGTAACCGCATGCGAGCGCTTCGTTGCAAGCTACCCGGACCATCGGGGTTCCATAGCCCTGCTGATTACCAGTGACGAAGAGGGGCCAGCCCAACACGGTACGGTCAAAGTGGTGGAAACTCTCGAAGCCAGGAACGAAAAGATCGACTGGTGTCTGATTGGCGAGCCGTCCAGCACCCGAGAAGTGGGTGATGTGATCAAGAATGGTCGACGGGGCTCTCTGCATGGTTACCTGACCGTGCATGGGGTTCAGGGCCACGTAGCCTATCCGCACCTGGCCGAGAACCCGGTTCACCTGGTTGCGCCTGCCCTGGATGCGCTGGCAAAGGAATTCTGGGATAACGGCAACGACTTTTTCCCGCCAACCACCTTCCAGATTACTAAGCTGGAGGCCGGTACGGGCAGCAACATTATTCCCGGTGAATGCCTGGTGCACTTCAACTTCCGCTACTGCACGGAAAACACTGCAGAAAGTCTGGAGGAACGGGTGGTAGCCATCCTGGACCGCCACAACCTGAAATACGATCTGCAGTGGCACCTCAGTGGCCGTCCGTTCCTGACGGACAAGGGCGCACTCGTGTCTGCCAGCCAGAGCGCCATTCGCACGGTGACAGGCCGGGAAACCGAACTTTCAACCTCCGGCGGCACCTCGGATGGTCGCTTCATTGCACCTACCGGCGCGCAGGTGGTCGAACTTGGCCCCATCAATGCGACGATTCACAAAGTGGATGAGTGCGTAAAGGCCGAAGATTTGAATACCCTGTCTGAAATCTACGAACAGATTCTGATCGAACTGCTGGCATAAAAGCAGGAGCCGGAATCCAACGAAAAGGGATCAGATGAAACCTTCATCTGATCCCTTTTTAATGCGCCACTTTCAATAATGAGGGGGAGGTGTTTCGTCCTGCTCTGACTTGATATTGGACGGTGAAACATCTTTCAACTGTTTGTGCAGCAGCCGCTTGGCCTCCCACAACTCACGGATATCCATTTCCTGCTTGGCAACCTGTTCGCTCAGGGTATTGATAACGTCGTCCTGAAAGGCCAGCCGCGTTTCCAGCTCGTCCAGTCGGGTTTCCAGATCGTTCTGGCTCATCGGGTATTGGTACTCCCCTGGGTAGTTCTCTCTAGAATGTGATTGATGACACTGCTTATTCCGTTGCTTGGTCAGCGCTCGGGATAATCTGGTATCATGCCGCTTTTGCCCGCCAGCACTCCCGTTTTTCGGGGTACTGTCGGTTTTCACCGGCCGGATGTGCGATTTTACCCGATATCCGGTTTTTATCGTTAGCGTTACAAGAATGGAGAAATTTCAGTCAATGCGTAATCCATCCAAAGCGATCCTTTTTTCTCTCCTGATCGCCATCCCCGCACCGCTGGTGCTTGCCCTGTTGCTGTCTTTTACACCAGAGCCTCTTCGCCTGATCGCTGCAGGTCAGCTTATTGAGGCCCTCGGTAGCACTCGTGGCATCGCAGCCTACATTATTACGCTGATCGTTTTCGGCATTGCGGGCTTCCTGGCCATTGCGCTTTCAGTCAAGAAACCGGCCGAACAGCAAAGCCCATCCCGGCCGAGCAACCGTGCCCCCAGCCAGAACCACAATGATGACGATGATGATGGCTATGACGAAAGCAGCCCTGAGGGTGATGAAGAAGGCACCGTAAAGTGGTTCAACGTCAAGAAAGGCTTCGGCTTTATCGTGCGTGACAGCGGTGACGAGGTATTTGTTCACTTCCGGGCGATTCGTGGCCGTGGGCGCCGGGTCCTGCGACAGGGTCAACTGGTCCGCTTCAATGTTGTGGAGGCAGACAAAGGCCTTCAGGCCGACAACGTATCCATCCTGAGCGATTGAATCGCCCACTGAAAACAAAGAGGCAGCCCAAGGGCTGCCTCTTTCAGTTCCAGACGACCTGTTGTTCGCCCCGGTGGTCCAGGCGCCACCACTTTTCATCCTCTACCGGCTCGCCCTCTTTCCAGTCTCCCGGGCTGCAACGGATCTCGGCACCCATGGCACGCCAGGCACTGCGCGCGCAGTCGAGGTCGCTGTTCCAGGGCACCTTTGGCCCCTCAATGACCAATGAGGTGAAACGTTTGCCAAATGCCCCCGGATAAAGCGATATCCGCAGTCTCTCGCCCTCGAAGCGGGCAAAGCCCTTGATCACGCCTGTTACCTCAACGTCATCCAGTTCCAGTTCTTCAAGGTGGTTCTCAAGCCACCCGGAAACCGCCCCCGGCTCCAGATCACGAATGTAAATTTCCAGATCCTGCACCCGCTGAATCTCCATCCTGATTATTGCAATGCCGCACATAGTGAACCGGCCCGGGCCGCGCTGCAACCCAGCGTTCCAGTTCCTGCCGCAAATCTTCAGTGCTCAGCTGCCGGAGCTTGCCGGCGGCTTTACGCTCATGCCAGGCAACCTCTGCAGCCACACGATGAAGCTGAATTTCACCAAGCGAAGCCTCGATGTCGTCGATCGGCTCTTTCCGCGCCAGGGCAACCAGGGACTGACGCCTCAGAGTATCAGCCTGTCCAGCCAGGGCCACCGCCTCGGCCGGGCCTCTGCGGGCAACGAGGTTCAGCCGGGCGGCCGCCCGTTCCAGCCACTGCAGCATTCCGCCCGGCGTGCTCACGCACCGGCTCCGGCGAGAAGCAGCAAACCGGATCGCCGACCGAGGCACCTGCACATTCCACTGCTTCTCGATGGCGGCCTGGTGGGCTGTCAGAATGGCCTGACGCTGAACCACGCTTGAAACCGGCATATCAAAGGTGTCGAGGGTGCGGCCCAGACGATGCTGCAGCGCCAGGGCGGCACTGCTTTCGCGAGGCTCTTCAGGCCCCAGCAGAAGTATTGGACCTGCCCATTGAAGTACCAGCGCTGACGCCAGCCCATCAGGAAGATCCATCAGCGCAATCAGGTCCGCTGGCGAGATATTGTCCAGTACCAGTACCGGCCAGCGTGGCCCTTCCTCTCCCGGACCGCCCTCCGATGAAAGCGCCGGAAGAACCGGAAGATCACTGGCCATGATCTCCGCTTCACGCCTGAGATCCAACTCAACGTAATCCTGCTCCAGTACCGGAAGCAGCGATTGCAGCCAGGCGGTCTTGCCCGCTCCACGCTCGCCACGGACCCAGATCATGGCTGACGGCGACGCCGCCAGACCGATCGCGACATCCTCAGCCAGCTCAACCCATGCGGAATCCGTCACTACCACGGGCGCTCTCTGGAAGTTATCAATCGGCGCCGGCTCCCGCTCCCCGGACGAATCGGGCCAGCGTGGGACCAACTCAAAAACCGCCACATAGGCTTTTTCCTGCAGCCGCTCCGCGTGGCGAACCAGCGCCCCCAACAGTTGAGACCATCCGAGCCATGGCGAATCGTTGGTTTCCCGGGCCGCCGCGAACCAGTACATCAATTGGGAAGATAATTGCCCTTCGCCGCCCACTTCCGTCACGATCGGTTGTTCGCATTGAATGGTGCGGGTGAGTTCATCCATATCCACGCCGCAGCCGCGCAGAAAGCGGGCTATAGCGGGTGCGGAGTCCAGCAGCGCAAGCAGGTAGTCTTCAACGGTAATCACCGAGCCACCACGGCGTTCAACGCTTTCCCGGGCTCGTAATAAAGCGGTCTGGCACTGGGGATCCAGGCATCCTTGCCAATCGTCCATCAAACTTCTCCATGTTCTGAGTGCATCATCCTGATGCGAAAGCTATGTTGCGGAGCCTTATTGTATCACGCTCAAGCCCCTTGCGGTGCCCCGCCTGCGGGCTTACCAGGTGCCAGTGTTTTCCATGCTGGCCCAGGGTTCCTTCGGTGGCAGCGCCTCGCCTTTCTGCAGAAGCTCAATCGAGATGTTATCCGGCGTGCGGATAAAGGCCATATGGCCGTCACGGGGCGGACGATTAATCGTTACCCCATTGACTTTGAGATGCTCACAAAGGGCATAAATGTCATCCACCCGGTAGGCCAGATGGCCAAAATTACGCCCGCCGGTATACTCTTCCGGATCCCAGTTGTAAGTGAGCTCGATCATCGGCGCCCGGTCTTCACGGGCACGGGCTTCGTCTTCCGGTGCAGCCAGAAATACCAGGGTGAATCGGCCTTTGTCGCTGCTCTTGCGATTGATCTCAACCATTCCCAGCAGATCGCAAAAGAAATGGAGTGTCTCGTCCAGGTTGCTCACCCGGATCATGGTGTGAAGATATTGCATGAAGCCTCCTTCAGAACTGTATTGATCATCGTGCCTTGCGGACAGTTTACGGTATTCTGGCCATATGGATGCAAAAACAACCCCCTACTCAACTCGACAACTGACCACGCCGGCGATCAGGCACCTTGCCTGGCTATGCCGGGCGCCCCAGCTGCTGCAGTCACCACTGACGTTTGAGCCGGCCAGTTATCTCCCTGACGGTATTACAGAACAACTTCAGGCCTGGGATGAAAAGCCGGAAATAGCGCCTGCGCTGCTCAGAGAGACACCCCAGAAGCGGCTCGGCTTCTATTTCGAGCAGCTTTACCGCGTATTACTGGAAGACCTTCTGGGCTGGGATGTTCTGCTTCAAAATCGACAAATCCAGTCCCACGGCCGAACCATGGGCGAGCTGGATTTCGTGGTGCATAATCGGTCAGAAGATCGAATCGAGCACCACGAAATTGCCATCAAATACTATCTGGGAGTTCCGGAGCAAAGCGGGAGAACTCTGTGGTATGGCCCGAATGCCAAAGACCGGCTCGATCTGAAAACAGACCGGATGCTGCGCATGCAAAGCCAGAGAACCGCGTTGCCCGAGGCCCGGGCGTTGCTGGCAGACGCTGGAATCGCAGAGCCTGTCATTCCCCGGATTTTCATGCCGGGGTACCTGTTTTACCCGGCAGGAACACAGGTGATCGCTCCTGAGTCCGTGCCAGCCAGTCACCTGCGCGGCCAGTGGCGCTATCTCTCACAGATTGAGACATCGGACCTCCCCGGCTGGGTGGTATTGAACAAACCCCACTGGATCGGCCCGTGGCGTCAAAGCGAGCCACCGGCCCCCAATGCAGTAACTGCTGCATTGAACACCATCGAGCGCTACAACATCCCGCTCCTGTTCGCGAAACTCGAGGAGGACTCCATCAGCGGCCTCTGGCAGGAAACCAACCGCTTTTTCGTGGTGCCGGACAGCTGGCCATAGCCGTCTTTCAGTTATCAATAAGGTCGGTTGCCCACTGAGGCAAGACCTCCTGACAGGTACGCCACTGCCCCGCCTCCCAGACCGCAATGCGCACGTAGGGTTGATCGAGACTGGAGTTATCAACGAGGTGCAGTTCGTCCGCCAGCCCGATACATTCGCGAAGATTGGCAAGGGTCCTTGGAATTCTGGACTCAACCTTGGCCTCGGGCACATGATGGCCGCCGGATCTTACCCGGGAAGCCACCCGAGCCTTGTTCAACGCAGCGAATTCGAGGTGGAAATAAAACAGCCGAATGCGAAATCCGGCAGCCTTGGCAGCCCCGACAAAATCCACCTTCGAGGAATGAGAAAAGACAGTTTCGAAACAGAAACTCTGGCGCTCCTTAAGCAGTCGGAACCGTTCCTGTTCAGCAATCAGCGCCGCCTCATAACTGTGTTTCTCGGGCGCGTCAGGCCACACACTGCGGGCGATGTTATCGGCATTCACCAGAGGAATCTTCCGGCGGGCCAGGAACCGCTCATAGAATGTGGTCTTGCCGGCACCGTTGCCGCCAACCAGCAGCCAGAGTTCAGGCTGCGTTGTCACGGTCACTCAGTGCTTCAAAACGCCCGTTGCGAAACTGACCGACTTCCCGAGTGCCATCCGGATAAATCGCCTCCAGATAGCCGGGCTTTTCTCCAGACGCCTGATACACCGTACGACCTCTGGCAATCGAGCGCCCCAGATTACCGCTTTCCCGGGCCTGATCTACTTCAGCCCAGAGGTCATCACTGGAAACAGACTCAGCCACCACCGGTTCAACCCGCACCTGGCGGATACCCTGCAGAATAGCAATCAGATCTTCCGCACTCACGTCCCCGGCAACGGCACGGCCTATCTCGGCCCAGTACTCAATCTGCTTGGGTGTCGAACGCCGATGAACCGCGCCCTCTGCGGCGGCGTGGCGGACCAGAGTGTCGTCGAGACGGACAGCGGTTGTCATGGTGGCCTCCTGAGGTATTGCTTAACGCTTGTAACAGGCTACCACATGCGTTGCATTATGCAACAATTGAGGTTTTGTTCATCAACCCGGCTTTAGATTGGCCACGCACCGGGCGGTCGCAGCTTCCGATACTCCTCCATCGAGATCTTGCCCAATTGCGGCGTAAGCTTGCAGGTTCGGCTTCCCCAAGGAAACCTGCTCTGGCGCTGGTGGACCTCTGTCCAGCCTTCCCCGTCCTTCCAGGATTCAAGATCCAGGTCCCGCCAATACCTCGGGTTCCGCCCGGTCTTTCTGTCATGCTCAGCTGTTACCGGGTCCAGATGACGGAAGGGCTCTAGTCGCGGTGTATCCGGCAGTGGCTGGGTCACATCCATGTAGCGTTGCAACATATCCCACAACGCCAACACTTCTGACTTTTCCGACTCAATGGTACTGAAGCCTGTTTTGTTAAAGGTTTTCTGAGTGTAACGGTGCACCAGCATCAACCGGTAAAAGATACCGCCGTGCTGGACAACACGTTCCACATAAGCATCAAACTCCGCGAAAGGCGCCTCGAAAAAACGCCCCCGACACAGGGCAATACGAACCTGACCATCAACGCGGTTGAATTCGCTACAGCCGTCTTCAAGGGTGGAATCCAGTCTTTTGTTAATGGTGTTTTCGAAGGGTTTGAGGAGGAAGCTTATTCCGGTGCTCATTATCCAGTTGGTTGAAGGGGGAATAATCCAGAATGAAAATAACAACCAAGCTGGTACCAACAAAAAAAGCAGCAACAAGTGAATGAATGAGGGAAGTCCATACTCAGTCGCGGCATCAAAATCCTTATTAGAGAGGCTGATCCGCATTTCCCGGGGAACGATGATCGGCTCTTTCTGCCCCTCCGGCACGAAACACACCTCGCGGCGTTGGCGGTTAAACGGGCGGGCGTTACGTTCTTTAATTTGGAATAAGCCTGCCAGCACGGAAGGGAGAGTGTGAACAAGCCCAAAGAGCCACCTAACGTCATTTGCCAACCGAACACCGATGTCGCCCCTGCCCAAAAAGTCCAGGTATCCGTCATTCACTTCCCCCACCGCATGGCCATGATCCACCGGCGGCAGGCCGGTTGGCAGGGGTTTGGGGGATAAAAGAGTCAGCCGGCCACTCGGGAAAGGCTCGGAACGCCCCGCGTGTAGAGGCTGTTCGAACTGAGTACTTTTTGAGTTCATGAGAGACCGTCCATCGTCTGCCATTGACTGCAGACTAGGGTTTCCGATCTTCCAAGCTGATCAAGCTCGGCTTGTGACAGCTGAATGACGCCATAAAGCCTGTGCGGTTTGCGTTTACAATGTTTGTCATCATTTCCTCCTTGAAATGGCTTTACTACTTCATCAATTGGTTGATGCCAGCGGCAGACGGTCCTCCTCGGCATACACTTCCGCAAAGACTTCATAGGGCAACCGCCCCGGACGGGCCTTTTGCTTCTCAAGAACCTTCTGGCTTAAGCGCTTGAAGGTCTCGCTGGGCTTGGCCCACTCGCTCTCAGATAACGGTTCAGACCACTCCGCCATGTCCCTGGGCAGCGTTTTTCGGGTCATGCGTTTGATCTTCCTGACTTCCCACTCCACCAGTCGGTTGGGCAGGGTCCAAAAGGTCATCAGGTGGTACAGGTACCAGCCGGTCAGGTAGTGCACTCCCCGTTTGCCTTCCCGGTATTCCTCATGAAGACGTTTGCGGGCATTGCGGAAAACATGGACGCCCTCCCAGGGCGGATCATCCGGGCCCTGAAGTTCCAATGGATCCTGGATCTCTTTCAGGGTGTGGACTTCGTACTCCATGTAGGCCCGGATGGCCTCCCAGTTGCTGATGGCCTGGGGCAAACCGTAAGTCTGGAATTCCAAGCTGTACTTCTCGCCGGTTTGTGGGTGGAGAAAGCCTACACCGAAGCCGTACTGGCGCTGTACACCGTACTCGGTCACCCCCTGGGCCTCGGTCACCCAGGCCACCAGTTCCTCCCAGGGTACGAAAATGGGCTCCCGGTGACCATTGGGCACGAAGCACACCTCGCGGCGCTGGCGGTTGAAGCGGGTGGGGATGACCTGGGATTTTTTCTTGAGTTCTATTACGGACGCAACTAGCCACCAAAGCATTAAACCTCCCCCTCCCCAAAAGCCAATCCAGAAGCTGATCTCTATCACTCCCCAAAAAGCATGAATGGCATCGGGCAGACCATTGCCGAGCCAGTAAAGCATTAAAAAGGCAATCGCCGGAAAAACCATGGCCACCATAACGAATAAGCCAAAAGGGCCGCCAAGAGTCACCTGCCAGCCAAACACCGAAGGCAACCCCACCCCGAAGTCCAGATAGCGTTCGTTCACCTCACCCACTGCGTGCCCGTGGTCCGTGGGCGGCAAACCAGTGGGCAGGGGCAACGGTGACAGGTACGTCACCGTTCCGCTGGGGAACTTGTCACTTCGCCCGGCCCTGGGGGCGTTCGCTATATCCGCCTTGGGCGTTTCCTGTGTCATTCGAAGATATCCAGTTCCATAAAGGGATTGCGTACCTGGTACCAGAAGGTCCTGCCTTCGTTATCCTGGGGAGGTTCCTGGACAGGCGTCACCGGCCAGTCACTGTCAGGCGTTACCTTGAGCATGTACACCTCCTGGGTGTAGCGGTCCTCCGAATGGTGGGTGTCCAGCCGGACCATCAGCGCCAGGTCACGGGTTTCGGGATACGGATCGCTCTTGCTGTGGTCCGGGGGCGAGAACGCCAGTTGCAGATGCCCGCCCCCTTCCCGGATGGCCAGGCTCGTCAGGATATCATGGGAACAGCGCACCCAGGTTTCCGGGGTGTCACGGAACCAGCCCGAGCGTTCTGGCCGGATGCGCCAGGCACTGAGCCACACTCGCCGGGGCGCCGGCTGGTCCAGGGGCTCTATCAACCCCGCCGCCGTCAGAGCATGGCAGTTCAGCACCAGTTGGTCCTTACCGTCTTGCTCTTCCGCCGGGACCTTCTCCAGGGACAGGCTGTTGCCGAGCTGGGCGAAGGCCTGCTCGTACTCCTCCAGCGATCCGTTGTGGATCTGGCCGGGTTCCCGCGACCAGGGGGTGGTCTGCAGCCACTGATCCCGCTCGCTCAAATTGTAGCGGTTGTACAGCCAGGTGCCCCCCAGCTCGAGCATGGTAAACGCCAGCCCGGCAATGTTCAGGCGGACGAACAGGCTGGACAGACGGGTGCCTGCGGTGGCCCAGGCACCTGCCTTGTCGGCGGCTCGCCATACCTCCATCGCAGCTATTCGTGTCTGGTTTAGGCCATATAGATTTGTCGCCGTCAGCCCGCCGCTGCCCACCATGCCAAGGGTCGCCCCCAATTGCGCCTGCGCATTACCGGTCCGTACGGCTTCCAGCCAGTTGCTGGCATGCTTGTAGGTGCCGATGGCGGCGCTGATAGCACCCGCGCCGTATGCAAATATTCCCAACCCAACATGCAAGCGGCCCATCTGGATATGGACCGACTGCACGGCGCTGCGCTGCCAAGAGTTTGCCAGGGTCTGGGCCCTGGAGGACAGAGCGGTGTCCGCCAGGCTTTGGGCGGCCAGGAAACCGGCGCCGGATGTAGCAGACAGACTTTCGATAAGTTTGCCATAGCTCCTGGCGTCTGGTGACTGAGCTTTAACTTCGGAAACAGCGTGAAAAAAGTTCACCAACTGCGCCGCAAACACCATCACACCCAGCCCATCCCCCAGCAGGTTCACCCGTGGCGCAGAGGTCAGGCCCTGGCGGAGGTGCCCCATCAGTGTGCCCATCTGCTGCTGGCCCGCGGCAGGCAGCAGCAGGGAGATACCCGCCCTGCCCGTGGTTGCGGGCTCGAGCCGCAGGCCGGTATTGGTTTCCTCCACCGGGCTGAGGGCGCCGGCCAGACGCCGGCCCAGGGCCCGCTGTTCCTCCCGGGTGGCCTTGAACTCGTTGACGATGCTTTGCGCCCGCTCGGATTTGTGGCCGTGGGTGGCCTTGGCCACGTCGTGGTCGTGGGCCAGGGATTCCAGCCGCTCGTTCAGCGACAGCAGTTGTTCCAGGTTCTGGCGGAAGGTGGCCAGCTCCGGTTCCGAGGCAACGCGGAACTCTACCTCACCGGCTTGGATGACCTTGAGCATCTTGCCCTTGAAAAAATACGGCAGGTCCCGGAACAGGTCGTCCAGGGGCGGTATCCGGTTTGCCTCAATGCCTTGGTAAAGCTGTTCCATAGCCCGGGCGATACCTTTTGACACCGCCGGTGCCAGGGTGTCGCCAATGGCGGCTGCCTTTGCCTGGATTTCATGGGAGCGTAACTCAAGGTCCGGCAGGTGTCCGGCCTCCGCCTCGGCCAGGCGCCGCGCCCACTCGGCGGCCCTGGTCACCAGGCTGTAGCCGGCCCCTGCGATACCAAAGTAGGTGGTCGATGGCTCTGCATCCGGCGCCTGGGCGGCCTTGGGCAAGGTGTGGAACAAGGGGTGACTGTACTGGGGATTCTCCTCCAGCCAGGCCAGTACCTTTTCCGCCGCCTCGTCGGTGCGGCAAAGATCCTTCACGCAGGCATAGTTCAGGTCCAGGGCCGCCTCCAGTTGCTTCTCATCCGCCACGTCGAAATACCAGGCGGCCTGGTGGAAGCGGGAATCACACAACAGGGTGGCCCGGTCATCGGTGATGTCCGCCAGCAACCCTTGCCACCGTGCCAGCTTGGCCCGCTGCGCCGCCATGAAGGCATCCATACGGGGGCGGTCGATCAGTTCATTGATGCCGCGCTGGCCCAGTTTGGCCCCGTTAAGCTGGTAATAGTTCTGCAGGTTGAGCTGATTGATGGTGTCCCGGTGCTGATCGTAGTTCGCCTGCCCCAGGGCATCAATCATGGCCAATTGTGCCCGGACCAGGGGATTATCCCCGTGGTGCTCGCGCAGGTAGGTTTCGGGGCCCATCGGTTGCGGGCCACGGTAATCCCTTCGCACCTCCAGGTAGTCGTAGATGGACTGGCGTTGTGCATCGTCGGTACTCTCGTACAGCGACTGGAAAGGTTCGCCTCCCGGTCTTTCGCCAGCCGTCTCCAGAGCGTGATCGTTGATCAGTGTCATGGACTCTATCCAAGCACCCAGCATATAGTCCCGCTCGGTGTGCCCCGGCTCGTCACCACCTTCCGCCCAGTCGCCGATCCAGCCCACCACATCATCCTGCTGCTGAGCCAGGTCCAGCATCACGCCCACGTCGTCCCTCAGCACCAGGCACAGGCAATTGTCCGGGTCTTCCACGGCCTGCTGCTTGATCAACTTGCCAAATCGGCTCTTGTGGTAATAGGGCTGATTCTCCCAGTGATAGGGCTCGCTTTCCTGGGCGTGGCCGTTTTCGGGGGCATCCGGCGTATAGTCTTCGCCAAATTCAGCCACCCATTGTTTGGCCTGTTCAGGCGTCAGCAGGTGCTCACCGCCGCTGACCGGCGAGGCACTGGCCAGGTCGATTTCCTGCATGAAGTGCGCACGCTCCTCCTGGCTGTCAAGTATCTGAGCTTTCTTGCGTTCGGTGAGGGGCACATCGGCGAAGCAAACGTAGAGGGTGTGCTGCTTCGGGTATTCCAGCTTGCCACCGTTGTGGCCCGTCAGTTCACCATTTTCATGCAGGTACTCGTGGAGCTCCCCGGTATCTGCGTCCAATACATAAAGATAGCGATACCTAAGAAGGCGGTAGCCAAGCGGGCGGGAGGTCAGTGAGTAGGGGTACCCCGGGTCTGTATCGGCGGGCGCAACTTCTACCCTGCCGTACCGAATAGGCAGCAGGTTCACGGTTCTCAGCAGCGGGCATGAAGCGGGTTCATCAATGGGGGTGCCTGGTTGTTCCCAGCACAAAAGATCGTTGCTTGCCCGGTCGTCAGTGGGGCGTTGTATCCGTGTCATTGTTCATCCTTGATTCAATGGAGGCGCCGTTTCCGTCACGGCATTGCTATCGGCTTGTGGTGGCAAGGTTACGAACAGGAATTGCATAACCTCCCGCAAGTTGTTGCATCCGTTGCCAAGGGCCTCTTCCAGTATTCTGCCGAGTGCCGGGTAGGCATCCCTCAAATCAGGACCACCCAACTGGTTGCGCACCGACTCATGCAGGTTGTTCCATATGTGCAGTGCGCCTTTGCGCCGATTGAAGGCATCGAAAGCGCCCTTCAAGTCCCGCGAGGCCATCATTTTTTCGGGTTGGTCACCTATGTCGCCAGACTGAACAGCCGGGGGCTCGACAAGGTGCCACTGCTCGCTGATACAATCCGGAACAATCAACCGGTCCACGGCCCTGGTGGGGAAACGCGGCAAATTGCCCCCGATCACCGTGGCAGCCAGTGCCGGATGGGCAATCCGCACCAGTTCTTCACAGCCCGGCGCCACTTCTACCTGCAGGTGGGAGCGCATCCAACAGGCACAGCTAGCATGGTCTGTGGCCGAAATCAGCAGGTAACCCTGCTCTTGCCTGGGCCCCTGCTCCAGGAACCCTTCCAGCACCGGGTCTTCTGGCCCACTGAGCCATACAAGCCAGGGGGACAAGTCCGAAACCGCCTCCCAGCGGGTTGCAACGTACAGGCACTCTGCATTAATGGTTTGTCCGCCGGCCCACTGGTAGATTTGCTCACCGAGTTCGGGGATAGCAACACCATCCAGGACAAGCCCAACAGGTTGATGGCCAGGCCAGGGAACATGGGTAAAGGGCGACTCCCGCAACGACCAGGAATCCTGATTCATGAGTTTTGCTCCTCACAAACCAGGCAGGTTGCATTCCCCTTCCTGAGTGCCGCAACTTGGGATTCTACATTGATGGCCGGAGCGTTCTTCCGTTGTTCAACTTCCGCCAGTGCCTCCTGCTCGGGCTCGTGGGGCTGATCACCCTCAATAACCCTTGGCATTTGCGCCATCACCACGCTCTGTCCAGAACCGCTGCCTGGCGAACCACCAGAATTGATCTTGATGCCAGGCCCGGATAGCGTCACGCCGCTTGGGTCCAGTTTCAAAAAACTGCCACCCGCCGAAATGGTGATTTCAGCGCCGGCATCCAGCACCACTTTGGTTCCCGCCTTGTGGTGTACTTCAGTGCCCGCTTCGCTAAATGTTCCCTGGGAGGATTTCTGGTGGAATGTGCCGCCTATGTTCTGGCTGCAATCGCCTCCGATGGATTCCCGCTGTTCGCCATCGACTGTGCGATGCTCGTTGCCTTTCACATGACTGAAATCGTGGTTTTCCACAGTGCGATGACTGTAGTTCCGAATCACCTCCGTGCGGTTGTTCTCGGTAAGCAGGTCCAGATCTTTCTGGGCGTGTACGTAGATCTGTTCCTGATCGGCCTCGTCCTCAAACCGCAGTTCGTTACTGCCCTCGCCCTTGTGGGTTTTCGTTTTCAGGGTGGTGCGGGTTTTGTGCTCGGGCAGCCCATAGGGTGGCGTGTTGGTCACGTGATGGGTTCGCTGCCGCCTTCCTCTTCCAGAGCCTGGGGCTGCGTTCCGGTGTGGATGATAGACGTTAGCAGCCACTCCCGATTGAGATTGTCACTATCGTGCTCGGTCAGTTCCACTTTCGCGCCGGGGCTGAAATCCGGGCGGTTGCTCTCGCCGGAGGCGGTGCTGGCGTCATTGCGAAGGGATTGCAGTCTGGCTTCGGTAAAAGGCTGGCCACTGGCGTCGGCCTTGAAGCGGCCGGGGTAGTCGTAGTGCTGGTAGTCTTCCCGGTGCTTCAGATCGCCAGAAGCATGCTCATGCATCAGGGCATAGGCGGGATTTCTGAAGGTGTAATCCTTCATTGCCACAGAGGCCACCCGCACCCGTTCTTCATACCGGAACCGATACACCGCCGGGCGCTGGGTGCTGCCGCCTGCTTTGGCGTTGTATGCTGCCGGCTCCAGTTTCGGAGCATCGCCATGATGGTCGGCGATTATAAGCGCCGACTGGGTGTCCCCGTCCACGCTCCCCTGTTCATAGCGGTAATGCCAACCCTCTTCAGCCGCGAGGCGTTCGAGAAAGGCCAGGTCGCTTTCCCGGTGCTGAACACAGTATTCCCGTTGCTCCGGCGTGCGCTTCAGATCGAAGATCGAATCGATAATGCCGCGCTCTTCCAGGAGAGTGCGCACAATGGTGTCGGTGCCCTGGGTTTGGAAAATCCGGCTGTTGTGCATCAGTCCAAGACGCCAGAGCGGCGGCTGGATAATCAGTTCATAGCGGGTACGCCGGTGGCCGGCATCGCCTCGGACGAATTCGTTGACCACCCCGGTAAACCGCCGAAGAGGCATGCTGTCCTGCCAGATAACGAGATCTACTGGTTGCTCCAGAATCTCTGCAGCCTGAATGGAGGGGTCGGTGCTGGCCAGCTCAAGGTGACCCTGAAACACCTCGGACAGGCGCTCGGTCAGTTTAAAGCCAACCACTGAAAATAAATCTGAGGGGAGTCCGCCAACACGGGCGGTAAACTGCAATCCACTTGCCTGGGGCATATCTTCATTCCTTGAAGAGCAATCGGTTTTTAAGCTCGTCCTGAGCAGGCCTCCGATTATAGCCATCAAGCCGTAGAATGAAACCCCGGGGCCAGTCTTGTGTTGGCATGATGAGAGGTTGACCGGAAATCCATTCTGCTGCACCCTAATCTGGTTTCATTATGCAACCGGAGAGAACAAGTGAGCGAATACAAGAACCGAGCCGTCGTGCTCAAACAACGCCCACAGGGCGAAATCCAACAAGGCGATCTCGTTTTGGAAGAGCGTCCTGTCCGTTCCCCTAACGAGGGAGAAGTTGTTGCTCAAGTGCTCTGGCTTTCACTGGACCCCTACATGCGTCCACGCATGAACGATGCCAAGGGTTACATGGACCCCATTGGCATCGATGAGCCAATCGTCGGCGAGAGTGTTGCACGTGTTGTTGAGTCCCGCTCGGACGACCTGAAAGTCGGCGACCTGGTTACCTGCTACTCCGGCTGGCAGGAATACGTCACCTTCCCGGCGGACGCGCCGATGGTCTACAAAATTCAGCAACGGGACAATGTGCCCCTTCAAACCTACCTTGGCGTTGCAGGCATGCCAGGGCGCACCGGTTATTGCGGCCTTATGTACGTCGGCAAACCGAAAGCCGGCGAAACCGTGGTTGTCTCGGCAGCCTCCGGCCCTGTCGGCACTGTCGTTGGCCAAACCGCAAAAACAGAGGGTTGCCGGGTGGTTGGCGTTGCCGGTGGGCCTGAGAAGTGCGATTTCGTGGTCAATGAGCTGGGCTTCGACGCCTGCGTCGACTACAAGGCGGGGAACCTGGAAGCGGATCTCAAAGCGGCCTGCCCCGACGGCATCGACATCTACTTTGAAAACGTGGGTGGAGCCGTTACGCGCGCCGTTGCCCCATTGTTGAATGAGGGGGCCCGGGTGCCCATCTGCGGTTTTGTCTCTGCCTACAATGCAAAAGATATGGCCAGCGTGGAAACTCCCTTCCACGTGCTCGGGGCGCTTGATCCGGCGCCGGAGCATCGTTTTTTCCTCGTGACCGAATGGCAGGACCAGCATCAGGAAATCACGGACATCCTGGCCTCACGGGTTGCTTCCGGAGAACTGAAATACCGCGAAACCGTTGCCGAAGGGCTGGACAACGCCGTTGATGCCTTTAAGGGCATGCTCAAAGGCCAGAACTTCGGTAAACAGCTGGTTCACATTGCAGACTGACTGCAATACCTGAGACGCGTGTGGTCTGTGTGATTCAGTCCGAGATTTTCAGGAGCACCTTGCCGGTGTTCCTGTTCTCAGCCACATAGGCCATCGCCTCTTCCACCTCTTCTATCGGCCAGGTGCTATCGATCAGAGGTTCAATCTGGCCGGCTGCGAGCAGTGGCCAGACGTGCCGGTAGAGCGCCTGCATCACCTCGCCCTTATCCTCGACCGTGCGTGAACGGAGAGTGGAACCGATCAGGCGCTGGCGTTTGATCAGCATGATGCCCAGATCCACCTCGGCCATACGCCCCCCCATGAGTCCGATGAGCACAATGCGGCCATCGACGTTCAGAACCCGCTGATCTTCGGCAATATAATTGCCACCGACCGGATCCAGAACCATATCCACGCCACCCCACGCTGTAACAGCATCAACGAAGGAGCCTTCGTTCCGGTTCCAGACGCCACTGGCTCCCAGATTGCGACAAACCTCCAGTTTGGCCTTATCACCGGCGGTCGCAAAGACCGGATTGCCAAAGGCCGTTGCGAGCTGAATTACCGCGGTGCCAAGGCCGCTGGCACCCGCATGCAGGAGCACACGCTCGCCCGGTTTCAAGGCTGCTTCGTGATACAGATTCAACCAGGCGGTCGCAAAAACCTCGGGAATGGCCGCAGCTGTCTCCAGCGACACTCCTTTGGGAACGGGCAAAACCTGCACCGCGGGTACCACCACACGAGTCGCATAACCGCCGCCGGTCAGCAGGGCGCAGACTTCATCACCGGGTTTGAGATGGGTAACGCCAGATCCGACCGAAGCGATGCGACCACTAACCTCCAGCCCGAGAATATCGGATGCTCCCGGAGGCGGGGGATAGACGCCAGCGCGCTGCATGAGATCCGCACGATTGATGGCTGTCCAGACAACCTCGATTTCGACGTGGTCTGCGGGCGGTTCACCCGGTCCTTCCCAGGGCTCCCAGCTTAGATTGCCCCCGGTTACCTTGATTGCTTTGATCATGTATGACGTCTCGGCCTTGCTCATATGGGCACAGGATACCCCAAGTTTTCCGAGCATTGCACAAATGGCGCAAAGACAGGATCAGCCGGTAACTTCCAGGTTGGACAGCCAAACACTCTGATAAGGTTTCAGGGTGATCGAGCCAGACAGATCATCAATAGTCATCCCGGAAATCAGATCCAGCCAATGATCGGTGCCGATGAGATTGATGTCGCTCAGCGCTACCTGCTGCACCTCGTTACTGATGTTGTGAATGCAGAAGATGGACTGGTCCCGGCGCATACTCTGGCGCCAGAAACCAAACAGCTGCAGGCCAAGATGCAGGGTGAACTGGGTGGCGTTCGGGTGAAACGCTGGCTGTTTACGCCGGATGGCAATCAGCCGTTTCAGCTCCTGGAACGCCTTGCTGTGGTGGCTCAGGGGATCTGCGAGCTTCTGCTCCAGAGTATCCAGTTGCCACTGGCTGCGGTTAATGGATCGAAGCCGGCCGGTGTGCTCCACCCGCTCCAGATCGTTCTCAGTCGCCAGCAGACTGTGAATGTAGAAGGCCGGAATCCCCTCAAGCGCCAGCATCACGGTGTGGGCGCAGACGAAGCGCTGCAACTGCCAGTGGTCCCGACCCGACTCCGCCGTGCCTTGCAGCGCATCGTACAGGGCGATGTTGATTTCGTAGGGCTGGTCGCGACCATCCGGCGTGCGCCGGTACGAGACCTTGCCGCCGAACGAGTCCATGGTGTTGATCAGTCGCTGCTTCTCTTCCTCCGTCAGCAGACCATCCGTTGGCCGCATACCCACACCATCGTGGGACGCAATAAAATTCAGATAGGTGGTGCCCATCTGCGCGGGCGGCATGCTCATCAGCCAGGTTTTCAGGTGCTTGCAGTCACCGGTAACCAGGGTATTGATCAGCAGGGGCGGCAGGGAAAAGTTATAGATTACATGGGCTTCGTTGGCGTTGCCGAAATAGGTGAGATTTTCGCGATTGGGTACGTTGGTCTCGGTAATCACTACCGCATCCGGGCTGTGGTGCTCGATCAACAGGCGCAGGATCTTGATCAGCTCATGGGTTTGCTGCAGATGGATGCAGGGCGTACCCGGTTCCTTCCAGAGGAAGGCGACGGCATCGAGCCGGAAAATGATAATGCCACGCTCCAGGTAGCGCCGGATGATAGCAGCAAACTCGATGAGCACCTTCGGGTTGGCAAAATTCAGGTCAACCTGATCCTCACTGAACGTACACCAGACATATCGCTCGCCATCGTCGGTCTGGACCGGGTTAAGGAGCGGCGAGGTACGGGGCCGCACAACGGCACTCAGATCATCCCTTGGATTGCCCTCGAAGAAATAATCCTTGCCCGGGTCTACCCTTTTGCGGAAATTCTCGAACCAGCGGCTGCGGGCCGACATATGGTTGATCACCAGGTCCGCCATCAGCTTGTAATCCCGGGCGATGCCCTCGATATCCTCCCAGTTTCCGTGGGACTCGTTGACGGCCAGATAATCCATGACCGAGAAACCGTCGTCGGAGCTGTAGGGGAAAAACGGCAGAATGTGCACTGAAGAAATTGAATCTGACAGGCAATCCGCGAGGAACCGATGCAATGTCTGCAGTGGTTTTTCTTCCGCCCGCTGAACCGTGTCGGCATAGGTAATCAGCACCACATCCGATTCATCCCAGTTATTCTGGTGCGCAGGCGGCGGCGCCTGGTTGGGCTCCAGACCCATAGTGGTCAGCAACTGTTCGGCCAGAAATTCACAGTCCAGCTCTGGATAGACGACATCCAGCATGGAAACCAGCTTCGCTTTCAGAGCCTGGGTCATGGCCGGAATTCCTCATTATCCAACTCCACGGCCTCCAGCAACTGCTCCTTGATGTCGGGAATCGCGCTTGTGACCCGGTTCCAGCTGGGAATAAAAGGTGTGTCCATCGGGTTATCGAGGAAATAGGCGCCCGCCCGCATCACGTTCTGGGCGAACAGCTCCACCGCCTTCTCTTCCTTGTGTCGATCAAACGTCAGGCCGTTGATAATGGCGTCGTTCTGATAGGTCTCCACAAAATCCAGTGCAATACGGAAGTACGTGGCCTTGATAGTACGGAATTTCTCATTGGAGAAAATCTCACCGTTGGTCGCCAATTTTCGGAACAGAGCCTTGGCGATATCCATGCTCATTTTGGACAGGCCCTTGCTGGCATCTTCCGGTGAGAGTTCCTGATGCTTGTGATCATAGACATCGGCAATATCCACCTGGCACAGGCGGTTGGTGGCGTAGTTACGCTTCATCTCCGACAGCACACCGATCTCCAGTCCCCAGTCGCTGGGAATACGCAGATCATTGATCACATCCGTGCGAAACGAGAACTCCCCGGCCAGTGGGTACCGGTAACTGTCCAGGTAATCCAGGAAATCGTTGGGGCCGCAGACCTTCTTCAGGGATCGGATCAACGGTGTTACCAACAGGCGACTGACCCTTCCGTTCATTGTTCCGTCCGCTACACGGGCGTAGTAGCCTTTGCAGAACATGTAGTTGAAGCCGGGGTTAGCCACAGGGTAGATCAGCCGGGCCACAAGATCCCGGGAATACGTAAGGATGTCGCAGTCGTGCAAGGCAACGGATTTGCTGACACCCGAGGCCAACACATAGCCAAAGCAATACCAGACGTTTCGCCCTTTACCCATTTCCGTTGGTGCCAGGTTCTGCTCCCGAAGCTTCAGGTCAATGTTCCTGAGTCGAGGCCCGTCGTTCCAGAGCACCTTGAAGTTCTGTGGTAGTTCGGAGAAGTACTCCAGAGCGTGGCGGTATTGTTCCTCGTTGGCTCGGTCCAGGCCAATGACCACCTGGTCCAGATAAGGCACCTTGCCCAGCTCATGCACGATATTTTTCAGGGCCGGCCCTTCCAGCTCCGAGTACAGGGAGGGCAACACCAGGGACATGGGCCGGGTCTTGCGAAAACTCATCAGCTCCGCTTCGAGTTCCTCTACCGGACGCCGAACCAGGTTATGAAGGGTTGTGATAATGCCATTCTGGTAAAAGTCGCCCATGGCGGCTCTCCTTTTTTATACCCACACTCGAACGGGTCAGTACCCGTACTCAAACAGGAGATTGAGCACGCACTCATTCCAGCCCTCGGGGCCGGGCTTGAGGGAGCGAATGGCGTGTTTTGCCGAAGGCAACCGAACCTCTTCGCTTTTTACGCCCCGGATCACCACCGGTATATCCGCCGATTCCAGCATCTGCTGATCGTTGGGGCTATCACCCAGGGCAATGGCCAACACTGGCCCATCGCCATACTGCTCCCGGTATTGCTCTTTGTATTTGTTTAGCAAGAACCGGGCCCCATCGGCTTTATCAAATATACCCATGGCATGGAGGAAACGTCCGCCTGCTACCAGGCGGAGATCCTCGGCACTCAGAGCCGCTTCAAACTCCGCCAGCTCCTGCTCCGAGCCCTGCCAGATCAATGGTTCGGTTCCCAGCCGCTCTTTGGCCCGCCCGGCCGCTGCCGGATCCAGGCCGGTCTGCGCTGCCAGTTCATCGGTAGACATGTCGGCAAAGCCCCTGAATCGCGCGCCCTTCTTCCGTTGCGTGCCCAGCACCTCAAGGACGCGTTCCCGGGTTGCACCAAAATTCACCACTTCTTCTTCCTCATTGCCCAGGGCGTGGGGCGGAATAACCACGGCTGCACCGTTTTCGACAATAAACGGATCGTTGTTTCCAAGTTCTTCCCTCAAAGCCCGGATCTCCGGCATGGTTTTGCTGGAGTTAAGCACCAGGGGAATATTGGCTGCCTTCAGCCTTTCCAGGGCGGGCCCCGCCGCGTGCCAGCGGTAGTCGTCGTGGTCCAGCAGGGTGCCGTCCAGATCCGAGAAGAGAATCAAATGGGGTCTGGCCATGGCCGGTCTCCGTTAGGCCTCGCGAAACTGCGGAAGGCCAAGGGAATGGTCCTCGGCCACGTTGATCAGAACATCAGCCCGCCCAGGCATTTCTGCGAGGCAGGCACGAGTAACCCGTTCATAGTGCATCACGAAGCGGCCGACTTCTTCGTCGGTCATAATGCGCAACTCCTGTGCACCATCATGGGGCCCGCCACTTTTTGGTGCATTGCGGATTTTATTTGCCAGCTTTTGTTCCTGGAGTCGACGCCACTCAAGAACACACGCCATGGAGGGAGCCTTCAACATGATCAGAAAATCGATTTCATCAAAAAATTTCCGGTATTCCCCTTTCAACTGATCATTAACATAGCTGCGCCAGACTCCGTCCGGGTCCTCGTTCTCCTCCAGAGGATTCATCGGCTGGGCAAGCGCACTGTCTTGCTCCGGTCGCGCATCAAGGCACCACCCCTCAAGAAGAATGACCTCCGCACTTCCCCCGAAGACAGGC
The DNA here is from genome assembly GCF_045057155.1 of Marinobacter flavimaris. NCBI lineage: Bacteria > Pseudomonadati > Pseudomonadota > Gammaproteobacteria > Pseudomonadales > Marinobacteraceae > Marinobacter > Marinobacter flavimaris. The sequence goes on along the minus strand of NZ_CP171359.1, from coordinate 545,295 downwards.
CACTGATCCCGGGGAACCCGGTCGTCCCGCGACTTGTCGAATGCAGGAATCGGGGTGGCATCTTCAGGCACTGCACTGCGCAAGCGGTTCAAGACCTGTTGCCCGAGCGCAACGTCGTGTGTTCCCGGCACGCCACGGGTTATAAACAACGGGTGCACCCGTTCGGCGAGGTCCTGGCGTTCACCTCTGGTAAGGTAAATATCATCCAGGGAAAAATTGGCCGCAGACCGGTTGCGGTGGCGCAGCAGAATTTCCCGTAAAAAGAGTGTCAACGTAGACTTGCCCGTACCCTGGGCTCCGTGAATACCAACCACAATGGGTTGCTTTTCCGTATCATGGAGCGCACAGATTCGGTCTGCGAGCGGCAGAATGGTCTTTTCTACCGTTTCGGCGTAGGCATCGGGCAGGCCTTCCTGCTGAATCAGGGCACTGATGGTTTGTTCTAGCGAGCGATCAGACACGTTGGGTTTCCAGTTCAATGGATGACTTAAGAGAGACGGCAGCAGAATTCATACCAATGGGAGTATAGGCGTTTTATGAGTGGCAACGATTTTCGAATAGAGCATCGCTACCTGGAGCTCCCGGACAGTTTTTATACCCGGGTTCAGCCCTCCCCTCTGAAAGACGCAAAGATGGTGTGCTTCAACCACAAGCTCGCGGGGCAGATGGGCTTTCGCGCCGATTCCGAATCCGACTGGACCGGCGTGGGTGCGGGATCGGAGTTACTCGAGGGCATGGAGCCTATGGCCATGAAATACACGGGCCACCAGTTCGGCGCCTACAATCCCGATCTGGGCGACGGCCGTGGACTGCTACTGTGGGAAACCGTTGGCCCCGATGGACGACGCTGGGACTGGCACCTCAAAGGCGCCGGTATGACTCCCTACTCCCGCTTCGGAGATGGCCGCGCTGTGCTTCGCTCCACCATTCGCGAATACCTGTGCAGTGAAGCCATGCACGGACTGGGTATCCCTACCACCCGGGCACTGTTCATGGTGAGCGCCAAAGACCCGGTGCGCAGGGAATCCATCGAGACGGCGGCGGCACTGGTGCGCGTGGCTCAAAGCCATATTCGCTTCGGACACTTCGAGTTCGCCGCTCACCACGAAGGACCTGAAAGCGTAAAGACTCTGCTTGAGCATGTGATCTCGCTGCACTTCCCTCATCTGATCAACCTGCCGGATGACGATCGATACGCCCGCTGGTTCGAGGAAGTGGTGGAACGCACCGCAAGAACGATTGCGGACTGGCAGGCAGTCGGCTTCTGCCATGGCGTGATGAACAGCGACAACATGTCCATCATCGGCGACACCTTTGATTATGGCCCTTTCGCATTCCTTGATGATTTCGATGCCGGCTATATAAGCAACCATACCGACCAGGGCGGGCGCTACGCCTACAACCGTCAACCACAAGTCGGGTTCGAGAATTGCCGCTACCTGGCCACAGCCCTGCTCCCGGTAATGGAGGAGGACGACGTGCGCCGGGGGCTTCGCCGCTATGAAGTGGCCTACAACGAACGCTTCCTCCAGAACATGCGAGACAAGCTTGGCCTGATCATCGAGGATGAAGCGGACCTGAGCCTGATCATGGATACCTTCAGCATGATGCACGAGCACCATGTCGACTACACGGCTTTCTTCCGGGCGCTCTCGAATCTGCACAGCCATGGCCATGGGCCGGTGCGGGATCTGTTTGTAGATCGCAGCGTGGCAGGCCAGTGGCTGGAGCGTTATGAGGAGAGACTCATGAACGAAAGCCGCGCTCACGATGAGCGGGAATACGCCATGCGCCGTGTAAATCCGAAGTATGTGCTGAGGAACTATCTGGCCCAGCAGGTTATCCAGGAAGCGCAAAACGGGGATTACGAACCGATAAAAGCACTATTGAAGGTTCTCGAACGCCCCTATGACGAGCAACCGGAAAGTGAGGCTTATGCTGCATTGCCGCCGGATTGGGGCAAGCACCTGAATATCAGCTGTTCAAGTTGAGGTAGCTGCGCCAGTCAACGAAAAAGGGCCGGACGATATACTCGTCCGGCCCTTTTGTTTTTTCTGCAACCTACCGAGATCAGAGCGCCTTGGCAGCAATGATCTTCTCGTGCCACTCCGCAGGACCTGTCTGGTGCACAGACGAGCCGCGCGAATCAACGGCGACTGTGACCGGCATGTCTTCGACCTCGAACTCGTAAATGGCTTCCATTCCCAGTTCCGGAAAGGCAACCACTTCCGCATTCTTGATGGCCTTGGAGACCAGGTAAGCGGAACCGCCCACAGCCATCAGGTAGACCGCACCAAATTCCTTGATGGCGTCGATGGCCACCTGACCGCGCTCGGCTTTACCGATCATTCCGGTAAGGCCGGTCTTTTCGAGCATGGTGTGGGTAAACTTGTCCATTCGGGTTGCAGTCGTCGGGCCTGCAGGACCAACCACCTCTTCGCGCACCGGATCAACGGGGCCCACGTAGTAAATGAACCGTCCCTTCAGATCAACCGGCAGCTCCTCGCCTTTCTCGATCATGTCGACCATCTTCTTGTGGGCAGCATCGCGGCCGGTCAGCATCTTGCCAGAGAGCAGAACGGTTTCGCCCGGCTGCCAGTCCTTCACGTCTTCGGGGGTCACCGTATCGAGGTTCACGCGACGCACGTTGTCGCCGACTTCCCAGGTGATTTCCGGCCAGTCTTCCAGGCGCGGCGGCGTCTGCAAGGAAGGTCCGGTGCCATCCAGAGTGAAATGCGCGTGGCGAGTCGCAGCACAGTTCGGGATGATGGCCACCGGCTTATTGGCAGCGTGCGTCGGGTAATCCTTGACCTTAACGTCCAGAACGGTGGTCAGGCCACCCAGCCCCTGGGCACCAATACCGAGATCATTCACCTTGTCGAACAGCTCAAGACGCAGTTCCTCGGCTCTGTTCGAGGCACCGCGCGCTTTCAGGTCGTGGATATCGATCGGATCCAGCAGGGATTCCTTGGCCATTTCCATCGCCTTTTCGGCGGTACCGCCAATACCAATGCCCAGCATGCCAGGCGGGCACCAGCCAGCACCCATCTGCGGGACCATCTTCAGAACCCAGTCTACAACCGAGTCGGACGGGTTCAGCATGGCAAATTTGGACTTGGCCTCGGAACCGCCGCCTTTGGCAGCTACGTGCACTTCAACGGTATCGCCCGGGACCATCTTGTAGTGGATGATGGCCGGCGTGTTATCACCGGTGTTCTTACGCTTGCCGTCCGGGTCATCCAGGATAGAGGCGCGCAGCACGTTGTCTGGATGGGTATAGGCGCGACGCACCCCTTCGTTGATCACATCATCCAGGGCCATCTCGCAGTCCCACTGGACGTTCATACCGATGTTGACGAAAACCGTCACAATACCAGTGTCCTGACACAAGGGCCGATGCCCTTCCGCACACATGCGCGAGTTGATCAGGATCTGGGCCATGGCGTCCTTCGCCGCCTGGGACTCTTCCTTTTGGTAAGCCTCATACACACCATCAATGAAATCTTTCGGATGGTAGTAGGAAATGAACTGCAGCGCGTCCGCTACGCTTTCAATCAGATCGTCCTGGCGGATTACGGTGGTCATAGGCGCCTCATCAGCTTGATATCGTTATGTCGTGTCGTAAAAATCGGGAGGCGAGAGTTTACCAGAAAATCGGTTTGGCGAGTGATTGGACAGATGGCGAAGCAAGGATTAAAACCCGTGAAAAACGCCACGAGAAAAGGGTACCATCCTAACCAAACTAGAATAACACCGCAGGAGACACCGTGACTGACCTCGTCCTCACCGAAATAAAAGACCGGATTCTCATCGTTCGACTGAACCGGCCAGAGCGCAAGAACGCCCTCACCCACGCCATGTACACCGCCATGGGGGACGCTCTGGAGCAGGCCCGGGATGACACCAACATCCGGTGCGTACTCTTCACCGGCACAAGCGAGTGTTTCACTGCAGGCAACGACCTGAGCGAATTTGCCGCCGGCTTGCCCGGTGATTTCGAACAAACCCCAGTCGGCCGCTTTCTTTTATTACTGGCCAGTGCAACCAAACCTGTGGTGGCGTCGGTCAATGGCGCGGCCGTTGGCATTGGCACCACTATGTTGCTGCACTGCGATCTGGTGTTCGCCGGCAACAACACGGCGTTCCAGATGCCCTTTGCCAGCCTCGGCCTGTGCCCCGAGGGCGGCTCGAGCCTGCTACTCCCCTCCTGGATAGGCCGGGTGCGCACTGCCGAACTGCTGATGCTCGGCGGCGCCTTTTCCGCGGACGAGGCCTTCCGGCTTGCCCTGATCAACCGGGTTTGCGAGCCGGAGCAGACAGAAACCAGTGCCTTCGAGACCTGCCAGCGGCTGGCCGAAAAAGCGCCAGCTGCGATTCGAGCCACCAAAGCCCTTTTGAATCAGCCAACCATGGCGGCACTTCGGGAGACCATGCTCGAAGAGGGTCAGCTGTTTGCCGAGCGCCTGAAATCCCCAGAAGCTGCCGAAGCCTTCCGGGCCTTTATGGAAAAACGCGCACCGGATTTCTCGCGCTTCGAGTAAACCTCGACTGCGCCTCAATTTCCCCGTTGCCGGACCTCGACAAACCGTTATCCGGCAACTATTTTTCTCAAAGGCCGAACTCCAACTGTGCGGGGAGGATTCAATCCAGAAGAATCACACTTTTGGCTGATCAACACTTGCCATACTGTCGCTATAGTCAGAGATACAGAAATTGGCTTACAGCGCTGGCTACAATTTCAGACAACAGTTTAAGCAGAACAGGCCACTGACAACGGGCTTACCGGATCAGACCGGCCCCGTCAGCTGCCGAACATAACGACACAACAACAGGAAAAGGTTCCACCCATGTTCAAGAAAACTCTAATAAGTCTTGCCGTGGCGTCTTCCGTTGGACTTACAGGCTGCCTTGAGGGCGGCAATACGGGGGCGAATGCCAATCCGGACTACAATATTTCGCAGTCTGACGCACAAGCGGAATTCCTGGCTCAGTTTGAGGGCAAGGTGTGGCCCGTTTTTGATCCTTTCCCGGCCGTATCAGATCTGCCAGTTCCCAACGATCTGATTTTTGGTTCAGTTGGTGACGGCACGTTTGAAGTTGCCGACACCAGCCCACCTGTTACGACTGCGCTTAACAACCTCAGCGGCGCATCCACCGTTGCGCCGATTGACATCAAAATGAGCGGACGCATTGAAGCAACGTCGTTGAAGGGCCCGGATTTGCAGGCCATCGCAGCACTGCTAAAAGGCTCAACTGATCCACAGCTGGTCCAGCGTGTGCTCGCGCAGAATGTTTTCCTTGTCGAGCTGGAATATGCCAGCGGAGCACCTTTGCAGGCGCTTCAGGCCAGCGAAAAGCCAACCGCGGCACCTTTCCTGGACTTTGAAGTGAAGGTCAAGGAGCTGAACGACTCGCGCCTGGGCCCGACTGATTTCATCAGGATCATCCCCACCAAGCCCCTCAACCCGAATAAACGCTACGTGGCTGTCGTGCTTAACAACATCCTTGACGCTGATGGAGAGCAGATCACTAACTCCCCAGCCTATGCAAATATCAAGGACGAAACCGAAGTACTTGGCGCCAGCGCTCTGAAGAGCGTAAGAACCTTGATAAACTCCTTATGGGAGCCGATTGCAACCAACGTAGTAACCGGTTTCCAGAAGACATTTAATCCTGCCGCACCCGGTGTTGGGACCGACGATATTGCACTTACCTACAGTTTCACCACCTCAAACGATGAGCAGGTGCTGAAATACATGGCTAACCCTGCTTTCTGGGCCGGCGATCAGGTCCTTGCCGCAGCAAAGCTTCGAGTCACCAAAAAGGTTACCGGTGCGGCACTTTTCTTCGCCAACCAGCAGGATCCCGAAAACAACGTTGCTCCAGGAAGCGCATTTGATCTCAACGACGATGACGCTGTCACGGTTGCGGACTTTGACAGGGATAGCGATGGCGCAATTACCCCGGCAGACTTCATCCTTGCCGACAGGGATGGCGACAGTACCATAACGCCTGCCGATTTCCAGGCAGCCCTGGCACCGAATAGCCAGCAGCCTTTTGGTTTTGTTGACCTGCAGGAAGCAGTTGATCAGGCGGAGATATCCGCAGTTCTTGGGAACCCTGCCCTGGCATCCTGTGACTCAGAGCCCTATCAGATTCCGGTACCGGACGTCGGTATGGTTCCTGTAGAAAGCCAATCCTTCTGTGTCGGCACCCTGATCAAAGGTTCTCTTGCTCAGTCCGGAATCAACCTGCCCTCGCCGAGCTCCGCTGGCGAAGATGGCATTGTTGCCGATTTCACTACAGCCGAGAGCGCCCCGCAGTTATCGGCCCTGCTGGGCTCTATCACCGGCTCTGACAACGTTAATGTCGTTCAGGGCTCAATTACCCTCCCGTACTATCTGGGCCTCCCCACAGGAAGTCTTTCAGCGGACAAAGACATCCTCACTGGGAGCTTCTGGAAGGCCGACAGCACACTTGCCGTCCAGCTGAATGGTTTCCTCAAAGCCGCAGGCCTTGATCTTGTGCTACCACAGGGCAAAGACGGCGAAGAAAGTTCCGACATCGTAAACTGGATATTCCCCTTCCCCGAAAAGAAAGGTGATGTCAGTGTACCCATGTTGGTGATGTACCCGAAGGCTCTGGATTCAAACAGCGACGGCACTCCCGATCTGCCCTTCGATCCAACTTCCGCAACCCCTCCGCAGATTCCGGTTGTCATCTACCAGCACGGCATTACCACTGACCGCACTGCTGCACTGACCTTTGGCAGCGCTCTTGCCGCTCAGGGTGTCGCGGTTGTCGCCATTGACCAGCCGTTCCACGGGGTGAGCCCGATCCCCCTAACCACAGATGATCCGGACGCTGGCCCCCTGGACAGCATCACAAGTACAGCCGGTGTAATCCTGACAGCGATCGAGAGTCAGAATAGCCTTCCCGAGGGGACATTGGTTCCAGGTTTGGTTGCCCCTCTGGTTGAGTCAGCTTTGGCATCGGATAACACTGCTTTTGTTACAGCAGTAAACGGTTCGGCGCTTCCGGCCAACCTGAAAACAGCATTGACCGCTCAGGCGCCCCTGCTGGTTGATACCGTTGGCAACGCTGGCAGTCAGATTGCCGGCATTGCGCCACGGTTTAAGGGCCAGGGCCTTAACCCAGAGGGAGCCACCGAGCGCCACTTCGGTTATGGCACAAATGCCCTGGGCCAGGTCATCCCCATGAACTTTGATCCGACGAATGCCCAGGGCGCCTCCGGCGATCTGTTCATCAACCTTCAGAACTTCATGAACGGGCGGGATATCCTTCGGCAGGGTGCCGTGGATCTGATGACCGTAAGGGCATCAATCCAGGACATCGCTCCAGCGTTCGACGCGACAAATGTCTACTTTGTAGGCCACTCACTCGGAACACTGAACGGCGGAGCCTTTGTGGCCGCAGCCAACTCCAGCGTGACTCCTCTGACCCCGTCGCTTGAGCTGAAGGGGGCTAACCTGCTCACGCCGGTTGCCGGTACGGTCCGCATGCTTGAAAACTCCCCAAGCTTCGGCCCAGAGATCCTTGGGGGCCTCAAGGCAAAATCAGGGCTGACCCAGGATGACGCGAACCTCCAGACCTTCCTGAATGTGCTCCAGGCTACGATTGATACCGTCGATCCGATAAATCATGCCGAGCTGCTGGACAATGTCCTGTTCTCGCAGATAAACGATGACTCCGTGGTCATCAACAACGGTCGCAATACTCTCGTCGAAGACACATCGTTCGAAACGCCTGGCGGCTCCATTCCGCTGAGCCTGAACGGTTCGCTCGCGCCGCTGTCCGGCAGTGAGCCGCTTGCGGCACTTGCGGAGGCCAACGCGCTCAATTCGAGCAACACGGCCGCCGACCCAGTGGAGCTCCCGGCGTTTGTGAAATTCTGGAACAAGGGCGTTCACAGCACACCTGTGCTACCGGCTGACGATGACGAAACAGCAGTCTTCACCCAGATGGTTGTTCAAACTCTGAGCATCATCGCGACAGATGGCGATGTCGCATCAGTGATGAGCACCGACGCAGTAGATCCAGCGGAGGACAGCCTGCGCTCTGTGGTAGATCAGTAAAAAGTGTGGAAACCGAAAGCCCCGCTCCGGCGCAAGCCGTTCACCTAAAGTGGATCTAGCTTGGCCAGGCTGGGTGAGCAAGAGGGCCGGTGGAAAAACCCACCGGCCCTTTTTTATGAACTAGTACATGGTTCCGTTAATACTATTGCATTAATATCACCAGCTACTAACCTTGCTCTCAAGGTAACTATTCAGTCGGTGTAACTATTCAGCTCATTCTCAGAAAAAAGTTCTTGACAGGGTTTTTGCCCGGTTTTGCAGAACTTCACCCACACTCGCCCCATTGCCGTAACATCGCGCTCAACCCCCCTGTTCTTCCTTCATTGCGGTCTTGAGCTGCCATACATCGAGCGTGCCGGCAACGAAAAGATCGTTCAAAACGGCCCTCAGGAGGAAAAATCCAGCCTGAAAAAGTCGTGCGATAATAGCCCATCACTCGACGGTACTCAGGTTCATGAAAATCAGCAACATCGATGTTGACGCCGCCTTGGCGGGCGTCAAGCAACAGCTCCAGAGCGACTCCTCGGTCTCGGTCTCGCCATCGCTGCGGGCGGCAATCGAGCTGCTGATGGTGCTGATCCAGATTCTGACCGGTCGGATCAACACCAACAGTGCCAACAGCAGCAAGCCCCCCTGCCAGGATCCCAACCGACTCAAGAAGAGCCGGCCCAAAAGCAAGCGCAAGCCGGGCGGACAGCCGGGCCGTATCGGCAAGACGCTGCAACCGGTGGAGGATCCGGATGCGATCCAGACCGTGAAGCTGGATCGGCGCACCCTACCCAAGGGCAGTTCGTTCCGTCTGGTGGGCCACGAAAAGCGCCAGGTCATCGACCTCGACATCAGTCGCTTTGTCACCGAGTACCAGGCCGAGATTTTGGAAAACGCCCAGGGCCGGCGCATCGTGGCGCCATTTCCAGCCGGCGTCGAGCGTCCGGTGCAGTACGGTCCCGGACTGAAGGCGCATGCGGTCTATCTGTCGCAGTATCAACTGCTGCCCTACGATCGCATTCGCGAGTACTTCGAAGATCAGGTCGGCATTCCCCTGAGCGCGGGGTCGCTGTTCAACTTCAATCGGGAAGCCGGCGACCGGGCTGCCGGCTTCGAGGTTTGGGTCAAAGATCGTCTGGCCGAGTCGGATCGGATCCACGCCGATGAAACCAGCATCAATATTGGCGGCAAGCGCCACTGGCTGCATTGTGCCTCCAATGACGACCTGACCTGGCTGTCACCCCATGCCCGGCGCCGGATGAAAGCCAGCGACAGGGCAAACGCGGCCGACTCAAACGCTCAAAGGCCCGCAACCTGCTGGAGCGGCTGCGCGATTACGAAGCGGATGTGCTGCGCTTCCTGGATGATCCGGCGGTACCCTTCACCAACAACCAGGGTGAGCGGGATATCCGTATGCTCAAGGTGCAGCAGAAAGTATCCGGCGGCTTCCGTTCAATCGAAGGCGCGCAGATCTTCTGCCGAGTGCGCAGCTATCTGTCCACGGCGCGTAAGCAGAAGCTGACGGCCTCCGATGCGCTGATGTCCCTGTTCGAGGGGCGTATGCCGGCCTTCATGACGGCGCCACCAGTTAATGATCAGAACGTTTTAAATGAAACCGACTGAATAGTTACCATCGCGTCATCCTTGATGCTCGTTTTCCATAGATTCACCATTACTGGTGACACTTATAAAGCTAGCAGAGCCCTCATTTTCGACCAGAAAAAACTGAATCGATACTCACGGTTTTCCTTCTAAAGGAATTGTTCGTTATCAGCCCCAGGCATTTTGCCAATCCGGGACGTTTCCGATGGCGTTTTCTCGAACTTGATGGGAAACCCGATCTGCCTCTGTTGGGTGCCGTCACCCCGGTCCACACCAATCACCATCTCCCTTGCCTTAAGCTGCGGATGCTCAGCGGCCTCGGAGATTGTCAGAACCGGCTCCACGCAGGCATCCTGACCGGCAAAAATCTCCTGCCACTCGGCCAGGGTTTTCGAGGCAACCCTTTCTTTCAGGGCGGCTTTGAGCCGTTGCCGATGTTCGGGTTTCTGGCTCAGGGCGTCGCTTTTCAGGTCGGCAATCCCCAGGGTGTCGCACAGGCGTGCGGAGAACTGCGGTTCCAGACTGCCGACCGATAGCCAGCGGCCGTCACTGGTTTGGTAATAATCGTAGAAGGAGCCACCATTGAGCAGTGAGCTCTCCGGTTTCTGCTCTTGTCCACCCGCCAGGCAGGCGGCGCCGGACATGGCATTCAGGGCAAAGGCGGCATCGGTCATGCTGACATCAACGAACTGCCCCTCTCCGGTTTGCTGTCGGTGTATCACCGCCGCCAGAATACCCATCACAGCATGGTGAGAGCCGCCGGCAACATCGGCAATCTGTATTCCCATCGGGGGCGGACCGCTGTCCGCTCGGCCACAGTGGCTGCTGACGCCGGCCAGGGAAAGATAATTGATGTCATGGCCCGCGCGGTCCTTGTAGGGGCCGGTCTGCCCGTAACCGGTAATGGAGCAATAGATGAGACGAGGATTTACTGCTTTGAGGGTCTCGTAGCCAATGCCTAGCCGGTCCATCACTCCCGGGCGAAACTGCTCGATAACAATGTCGTGGTCTTTGACCAGCTCCAGGACTTTTTCCCGGCTCCCCGGCTCTTTGAGGTTGAGACCGAGCGACTTCTTGCCTCGATTCAGAAAACCATGAGCCGTGCTCACCCCCGCATCATGGGGCGGCATCACCCGTGTCAGATCCACCCGGTCCGGTGCTTCCACACACAAAACATCTGCCCCCATGTCGGCCAGCAGCATGGTGGCGTAGGGGCCGGGCAACAAGGTACTGAAATCCAGAACTTTCAGCGAAGTCAGAGGACCCGCCATGATGATCTCCTTTTTATTGTGAGAGTTGTCCGAATAGCATTCGTTTCCTTCATGCTGCCCGGTTTTGCCAACGGGGCCAACTGCCGGTTCCGTCATTCCGATTGGCCGTTTCTACCAGCCTGTCCGGACGGCGTCGGTTGCATTGTTCTGCCGGGGTTTTATGATGGGTTTCGTTTTTATGGAATGGCGAGCGTGATGTCCGATCTGACGGTTTCGAAGCACTTTGTTCAGGCTGCCCTGGGGGGTGCTGAAAGACTTGGTTTTGATACCCGGGAAATGCTCCGGGAGGCAGGGATCTCGCCCGATCTCCTGCGTATCGAGATGGCCCGGGTCAGCAGCGACCAGTTCAGCCATCTTATGCAGGTGCTCTGGAACCGGATGGGGGACGAGTTTATGGGGCTTGGGCCCAGGAGGGCCCGGACAGGCACCTTCGCCACCATGTGTGCGCTGGTAATTGACTGCCCCAACCTGGAATCGGTGTACCGGCAAGCCTTCCAGTTTTCCCGGCTCTTCGAGCCCATGGTGTCGATGGAGCTCGAAATCGGCGAGGACAAAGCCCGACTGGTGGCCAGGATGGAAGGCGAAATAAACGATCCCAGTTTCTTCTTGAGGGAAAGCATCCTCGTAATCTGGCATCGTTTGGGCAGCTGGCTCATCGGGCAACCCATAGAACTGGAAAAGGCGGAGTTCGATTACCCCCGGCCGCCCCACGGCGACGAATACCGGCACATTTTCCATTGCCCCCTGGCGTTCGAATCCGACAGAATTGCCCTCACCTTCGACAAACGCTTCCTGTCGGCGCCAGTTATCCGCGACAAGCCGGAGATGCGGCAATTCCTGAAGACGTCGCCCGCAGACCTGCTGTCCCGGCCTGACGAGAGCAACACCTTTACGGGGCGGATTCGTGCGCTGATCGGGCGAGATTTCTCAAAGCCGTTACCGGATTTCGAATGGATTGCCGCAGAGCTACATACCAGCCCGCAAACGCTGCGTCGCCGGCTGAAGCAGGAAAATACCTCGTTTCAGGAAATCAAGGACCTGCTACGGCGGGATATGGCGATTTACTACTTGAGCCGGCAGGACCTGCCCATCAACGACATCGCGGCCAAGGTTGGCTTCACCGAGCCCTCAACCTTCCACAGGGCTTTCAAGAAGTGGACAGGGGTGACGCCCGGCGCATACCGGGAGGGCGAACGAGGCAACCTCCCTGATTGAATCAGGATCCGGACGGTAGCTGAAGTGTCCGGATCAACTGCCCCAGCGTCTCAGCAATCTCCTGAACTCGCTCACGGTTCGCGGCCAGTTGAAGCAGGCGGGAGCCATCCCTTGGATCGTAAACCCAGCAGGTCGAAACAGCGGCTTCACAACGCCACTCAACCTGGGGGTTAATGCCAAACACCGACATCGGCTCGGTGCTCCTCAGTATACGGCCATCTTCGGCTCGCCTGATTTCCTGCACCTGAATCTCGTCTCCCTGGGTTCCCAGGCGATATTCCACATCTGCCGGCCGGTCCAGCCGCACCACTGCCTGATCACGGCGCCAGCCTGCGAGTTCAAGAAGGCTGTTGATATGAAGGGTCAAGGCTTCACGGTCTGAATCCGCCAGATAGAGCTTGCGCAGTGACTCAACGCGGCCCTCACCCGCTGGTTCAATAACCGCAACCGGCTCGCTTTCGCCAGCAGCCTGGGGTGCGACAGCGTTCTGTCGCCTGGTCTTCTCGATAGAGGTGATCAGCTGAAGGGATTCCTGATAGTGGGCTCCCTCCGCACCCGCCTGGCTTACATAGGTCTCAAGGGCCGACTGGGCCTCGTTCAAATGGGAGGACTGGAGCATCACCCTGCCCCGATAAAAATAGTAGTCTTCCGGCTTTTCCCCCTCCAGTTGCTGCAACCGGTTGAGGTATTCCGCAGCCTCACCCCAGTTTTCTGCAACAACGGCCTCTTCCGTAGCCAGCATCAACCTGCGGGTTTCATGTTCGGGCGCCAGCGCCAGCGCCGGCCCCGCCAGGAGCACGGAAGCCAGGGCGGCCCCGAGGACAAAACAGCGACCTGTTCCAAATAATACTGCCATGGCATCTACTCCTGCTCGTTATCTGCACCAATCGCCTGCTCCTCAGAATCAGGCCGGTCGTCGTCCCCGGAATGAAGGAATTCGTCGGAATCGTCCACTTCCGCCTGATCCATGATCCCCTTGGGCAATTCTTTCTTGACCCGAACACCCAGCTCAACAAAGCGATTGGCCTGCGAGATCAGGTTACCCCGCCCGCGGGTCAGGGTGTTCATGGCCGAGTCGTAGGTTCCCTGGGCGGTATGCAACTGGGTGCCAAGGCGTTCCATCGCTTCCACGAACACCCTGAGTTTGTCATAAACCGCGCCTGCCCGCTCGGCGATTCGTCGCGCATTCTGGCTCTGACGCTCATAACGCCAGATGTTTTCGATTGTTCTCAATGTTGCCAACAAGGTTGTTGGAGTTACCACAATAATCTTTCGCTCAAAGGCTTCTGCGAAAAGGTTCTCGTCCTGTTGAAACGCCGCCACAAAGGCAGGCTCGATTGGCATGAACAAAAGCACGAAATCCGGCGAATGAAGGCCATGCAGTTGGCTGTAGTCCTTTTCACTCAACGTACGGATGTGATTTCGAACGGCCTCAACATGCTGTTTCAAAGCCTCTTCCCTGACCACGGAATCCTCGTCTTCCGTGACCCACTGCTGATAAGCCACCAACGACACCTTGGAATCAATGATCAGGTTACGGTTGTCTGGCAGATGCACGATGACATCCGGCCGATACAGCTGATTATCGCTGTCCCGATAACTGCCCTGAGTGTCGTATTCAACGCCCTTACGAAGGCCGGACTTTTCCAGTACACGCTCGAGAATCAGCTCACCCCAGTTGCCCTGGATTTTCTTGTCACCCTTCAGTGCGCGGGTCAGATTGGCGGCTTCTTCAGTGATCTGTCGGTTCAGGTCCTGTAGTGATTTGATCTCACTGCGCAGGGCCTGACGGTCCCGGGTTTCATTGGTATACACGTCCTCGACGCGCTTTCGAAAGTCCTGCAGCTGATCCCTGAACGGATTAAGCAGGGTATCCAGGCTGGTTCGTGTCTGCTGGCTGAAACGCTCGCTCTTCTGCTCGAAAATCTTGTTGGCAAGGTTTTCAAACTCCTGCTTCAGGGCGTCACGGTTACGCTCAAGCAGCTCCAGCTTCTCATTGGCTGAACGGCGCTCCTTATCAATTGTCACTTCCTGCTCCCGGAGCGACATGCGGGCCTCACCCAGCGCTTCGGACAGCTCTTCCGCCTTTGCCCTCAGGGTCTGACGTTCGCTTTCCACCTGCGCAAAGCGCTCTTTCCGGCTCTCCAGCTCCGACTCAAGCCCGGCCAGTCGGTTCTCGAGGCTTGCGGCATGCTGCCTCCAATGTTCGACGTCCTGCTCAAGTCGACCATTCCTGCCCCAAAGCCCTTTCAGAACGACCAGAAGAATCAAAACAACCATCAGCGCCGCCATCAGATCAGGACGGGACAACATCTGTTCCATGATGGCTTCAGGCACCTGGCAATACTCCTGTTAAAACTCTTTTCAGATGAATGATCGGTACGATTCTGCTTGAACACAGTCTAACCCACGCAGGGAACCTTTTGCCCGGCGCACCGTCAAGTTGACTGGTGCTGCCGGTAAGGACCACGACTGTTTGGCAATAATTCGAAGCCCGGGCATCTAGCTCTGGACGCCCAACGTAATATCGTCTAAAAGGGTAAAATGTTCACCCGCCAAGTGGTTATTACCCTTTGGTAACCGTATGACGGGCACGGACGGGATCAGAAATGGATAACAGATCATGCTGAAAGAATTGTGGCGAAAGCTGGGGGCGGAGTTTCTCCACGATGACGGCTCCAGTCAGGACAGCCAATCCGGATTGTTCGGTACAGGCGCATCCGGCAACAAGGAAGCATTCAGAATCCTGCCGCACATTACCCACACTGGCGAGTTTCACCTCGAGCGCCTCACCAGCCTGCTTAAAACCCGGTACGGAAAGAGTTTCGGGATGCCTTCCAGCAGTGCCGAAAGCGACGAGAACATCCGGGAGCTGATCAGTTTTGCCGCCCGAATTCAGGATCAGGATGTGCAGCGCGAACTGCTGCTTTTCTACCTCAATTGCTCCCCCGTGATTCAGGAATACCTGCGTGCTGAAACCGTGCTCGGTGAAGGACATTTCCTGTCACGGTAAACACTACTGCCCCTTAACCATCTGTAAATCAACCACACAGGTTGGATGTTGTATACTTCCATTCCGTTTTTATCCGGTTTCACATGCACAGACCGTCATCACCGTTCCCACTCGGGTATGACAAGCTGCCAGCTCAGGGGTTATTCATGGGTTTGAAATGTTTTCGGGCTGGACTGCCTAAACCTTCCTTCATCGCACTCGCAGGCATCCTCACACTGACGGGATGTTCGGCAGACCGTTATTTCATGGTTCCCAAAACAGACCTCAATGAGCTTCAGGGATCCGTCAAGAGCCAGCGTGCGACTCTCGTTACCATGGAAGAGAATGCAGCGACTCGACACGAGCAAGCCGTTGCCCAGACCCGCTCATCGACTCAAACCATACTGGACGCGATCGCCACCCAGGTAGAAAAACCCGAATGTCCGCCCGTTCAGGTCCAGAAGCAGTGCCCCGCAACAGACAACTCAAAAGGCCGCGCTGATCGCCTCAAGGGGAAAGTCATTGTCGGTGAGGTAGAGAATTTCTACCTCGCGGGCCCCGGCTTGATCTACAAAGCTCGAATCGACAGCGGCGCCGAAACTTCCTCCATCGACGCACGCAACATCACCCGGTTTGAGCGGGATGGCAGCAACTGGGTGCGGTTTGATGTACCCGTTCCCGGCGCCGACAAGTTCGTGACCCTGGAGAAAGAAATCTCCCGTCGTGTCCGGGTTATCCAGGCCAGCGCGGACGAGGCTGAGCGCCGTGTTGTTGTCGAACTCCAGTTCTTTATTGGCGACCATCGGCAGGTAGCCGAGTTCACACTTGCCGACAGAACAAACCTGACCTACGAAGTTCTGATCGGCCGCAATATTCTGCGTGACGTAATGCTGGTCGATGTCGGCAAGGAGTACGCCACCGAATTGCCTGAATCCATCCGCAAAAGCAACGGGAACGAATCGTGACCACCCGCTCGCGCCTGCCGTTTTATATTGCCGTTTTTCTCCTCATCGCAGCGGGCATTTCGCTTGCTGTCTGGAGACACATTGAGCTTGGTATCCCCTGGCTGACAGGCGAGCAGCGTCCTGTCTGGATGGTCGAGGCCCGAATCGATTTTGACGCCGGCGACGGATCAGTGCTTGCCAGCCTCAACATACCCGAGCAACCTCCGGGATTCCGTATCCTTACCGAGCAGGCTGCATCACCTGGCTACGGCTTCTCTATCATCGACAGCTCGGGAAGCCGCCGGGCGGAATGGAGCAAGCGGGAAGTCTCCGGACCGCAGACACTGTATTTCAAAGCCCAGTTTATTCCGGACGCTAACGCCCAACCGGAAATTCCCGTGCGGGAACCGAAAACACCAAGGACCTTTTGGGAAGAACCCGAAGCCACAGCCGTTCAGGAAATACTGGACCAGGCCAGGGTCCGTTCGAGTACTCCAGAAAGCATGACCCGAGAGCTGATCCGGCTGATGCAGCCAGACACCCGCACCCAGAACACCACCCTGCTGGTCTCGGAAGAGAACTACCTGGACCTTCTGGTCGATATGCTCAACCATAGCGGTATCGCTGCCAGGATAGCCGACGGCCTCAGGCTTGAGGATGCGCGCCGGCGGCAACAGCTGATGCCCTATCTGCAAATCTACAATGGCAAACAGTGGCTCACCTTCAACCCGAAAACCGCTGAACAGGGCGTACCTGACGATCTGTTGCTCTGGCGCCAGGGCTCTGCTTCTTTGCTGGATGTCGTGGGCGGGGAAAACTCCGAAGTGAGCTTCTCCATGCTCCGGCAAACTGTTCCGGCCCTGCAACTGGCGACCATGGAATCCGCCTCCAACGGCCTCGGTTTCCTGAGCTTCTATGAGCTGCCCATTGAAGAACAAAGCATGTTCCGGATGCTGCTGTTGCTGCCACTCGGTGCACTCATGGTGGCCTTCATGCGGATCGTCATCGGCATCCGTACCTCTGGCACTTTCATGCCCGTGCTCATCGCCGTGGCCTTCGTCCAGACAACTCTGGTGCCCGGGCTGATTGCTTTCCTGTCGGTTGTCGCCATAGGTCTGCTCATGCGCGGTTATCTGTCCAGTCTCAACCTGTTGCTGGTGTCTCGAATATCCGCCCTGATCATTCTGGTTATTTTCATCACCGCGGGCTTGAGCATTATCGGTTACCAGATGGGATTCAACACTGGCATGACGGTCACTTTCTTCCCGATGGTTATCATTGCCTGGACGATTGAGCGCATGTCCATCCTCTGGGAGGAAGAAGGCGCCCACGAGGTCATGGTTCAGGGTGCCGGCAGCCTGTTCGTGGCCATCTGCGCCTATCTGCTGATGAGCGCGCCTCTGGCTGGCCATCTGACCTTCAACTTCCCGGAGCTGCACCTCGTGATCCTCGGGCTGATCCTGTTGATGGGCCAATACACCGGCTACAAGCTCAGCGAGCTTCGACGGTTCACGCCAATGAAGGCTTACGACTGATATGGACTGGATTTCACCGCGATCTCTCAAGAGGCTCGGGATGCTCAATATGAACCGGAGAAATGTCGACTACATTTCCCGGTACAATGAGCGCTCGTCGTACCCTCTGGTGGACAACAAGCTGAAGACCAAGCTGGTGGTTGCTGAATACGGGGTAAAAACGCCCAAGCTGCTTCAGATTGTCCGCCAACAGCATGAAATATCCCACTTCCGGGAGATGGCTGAAGACCTTGAAGGCTTTGCGATAAAACCGGCGAAGGGGTCGGGCGGCAAAGGCATTACGGTGATCACCGGGCGCGATGGTGATGATTACATCAAGGCTTCAGGTTCCCGTGTCGATTCTCCTTTCCTTGAGCGTCACTTGACCAATATTCTGGCCGGTCTCTACTCTCTTGCAGGCACTCCGGACGTTGCGATTGTCGAGAACCTGGTGGAATCCGCTCCTTCACTGGCAAAGTATTCGCATCAGGGTGTGCCCGACATCCGTATTGTGGTGTTCCAGGGTTACCCAGTGATGGCCATGCTGAGACTGGCTACAACCGCATCGGACGGTAAAGCCAATCTGCATCAGGGAGCTGTAGGCGTCGGTCTTGATATCGGGTCTGGTCGAAGTCTGAACGCAGTTCAGTTCAACCGTCCCATTACACTTCACCCGGATACCGGTCTTGCTCTGGAAAACATCCAGATTGAAGCCTGGGACGAGATGCTGGAAATGGCCTCTCGTTGCTACGAAGCTACCGGACTCGGCTACATGGGGGTTGATCTGGTGGTCGACGCCAACGAAGGGCCGTTACTACTGGAGCTGAACGCACGCCCCGGACTCGCCATTCAGATGGCAAACGGTCGGGGGCTGCTGCCCCGCCTGCGAGCCATCGAAGCGCTGAAACGCCCGCACTTCACACCACTGGAGCGTTCCCGTTTCGCCATGGACACGTTCGCCAGTTTCTGAGTGCTTCCAGACATAAAAAAACCGGGGCCAAGGCCCCGGTTTTTTATTTTCACAGCGCTCTTAGGTGAGCTCGCCCCTGGCAATCAGGAGTTGCCGCTCGTGACTGAGGCCTTTCAGAAGCCCCCACGTCATGATCAGCAGAACCACCGTAAAGGGCAGGCCAGCACTGATTGCTGTCGCCTGAATCGCGCCAAGTGCATCTTCACCGCCCCCAAAGATCAAGGCCGCAGCAATGGCACCCTCAGCAACTACCCAGAACACACGCTGAGCGGTCGGAGCGTCGGTCTTGCCGCCGGCTGTGATGCTGTCGATAACCAGCGAGCCGGAATCCGAAGATGTTACGAAGAACACCAGCACCAGAATAATGCCCACGAATGACAGGATCCCGGTCAGCGGCAGATTCGCAAACATCTGGAAGGTTGCAAGAGAAACTTCAGTCAAGCCGTTCTCTGCCAGCTCACCAACACCCTGCTGGATCTGTTCGATAGCAGCGCCACCGAAAGCACTCATCCAGACAACCGTGATAACGGTCGGAACAATCAGCACTGCAGTCACAAATTCACGAACGGTACGTCCCTTGGAAACACGGGCAATAAACATACCTACGAACGGTGACCAGGAAATCCACCAGGCCCAGTAGAACACAGTCCAGCCCTGGAACCAGGCTTCATCTTCACGACCAAACGGGTTACTGAGCTGCACAGCGTTACCAACATAGTTGGAAGAGGTAACCCACAGGGTCTCCAGAATGGTCATGGTTGGACCGGCGAAGATAACGAACAACAGCAAGACGGCGGCTACGCCCATGTTGATGTTACTCAGGACCTTCACCCCTCCGTCGAGGCCCCTGAGCACTGAGATCAGCGCCAGTGCTGTAACCCCGACAATGATCGCCATCTGGACATTGATTCCAGCGCCGATGCCAAACAGGTAATTGAGGCCGGAAGCTGCCTGCTGCGCACCAAAACCGAGGGAGGTCGCAAGACCAAAGATGGTGGCTACAACCGCCAGAACATCGATAATGTGGCCAGGCCAGCCCCACACTTTATCTCTCAGCAGAGGGAAGAAAGCAGAGCGGATGGTCAGCGGCATGTTTTTGTTAAACGCAAAAAATGCCAGGGAGAGCGCTACGATTGCATAGATGCCCCAGGGGTGCAGACCCCAGTGGTACATAGTCGCGCCCATCGCAAGATTGCGGGCTTCATTCGTACCCGCCTCTACGTTCAGTGGTGTCTCATACCATCCTGTGTAGTAAGCCACCGGCTCGGCAACGGCCCAGAACATGAGACCAATACCCATGCCAGCCGCGAAAAGCATGCAGAACCACGAAATTGTGGAGAACTCAGGTTTGCAATCCTGGCCGCCTATACGGATCTTGCCCATTGGCAGGAAGATCAACGCCAGGCACACAACCACGAAAATATTGGCACTGATCAGGAAAAACCAGTCAAACGTCGCGATAATGTCCCACTTTGTTCCATCGAGAAGCTCCTTCGCTTCCCCTGGGAACATCAGGGTCCCTATCACGAACGCAACAACCAGTATTGCCGTAATCGGAAATACCGGTGCGTGAAGATCCAGCCCGAACGGTGTGATATTGTCCTGGCCGGCCACGTAGTCCGTCGAATATTCGTCTTTGACTACCTTGCCCACGTTTTGGAGCCTCCTGAGTTGATAATTCGTTTATTCAGAATCGGAGTTCAAACATTACAAGCGCGTTATCATAATGTTTTGAGTTCAAAACATCAAAACTACAATTATTGCCGCCGCCTTGATATTTATCATAGACCATGATCGACAACGGACCAGCCAAAGTCCGGACCAATCGCGGCAGAACTCCGCTTCGTAGGACTAAACTCTTCTTTATCCGGTGAGCGGGTCGAGCCGGTTTTGTGAGACAACCAGAGGATCCCATGGAAAAAACCAAGACCTTTCCGCTTCGCTATTCGGCCTACGCGCTCAGCATCATCGGCTTTATCGTCTCTTTTGGACTGGTCATGTTCGCAGGCGTAAGCTTGGCGTTTCCGCTGATCTTTGGTGCCTTCGCAGCCCTTGGCACCTACGACCTGCTGCAAAGACGGCACACGGTCAGCCGGAATTACCCGATCATGGCCAACTTCCGGTACCTGCTCGAATCCGTCGGGCCAGAAATCCGCCAGTATTTTATCCAGTCAGACACCGAGGAGCGCCCCTTCTCTCGGGAGCAACGCACGATCGTTTATCAGCGAGCCAAGAATGTCCTCGACAAACGCCCTTTTGGCTCCCAACTCGGAATGTATGACGAGGGATTCGAGTGGATGAACCATTCACTCGCTCCCACCCGCCTCGACAGCAGTGACTTCCGGATTCTGATCGGCAGGAACTGTGATAAACCCTACAACGCCAGTGTGTTCAATATTTCCGCAATGAGCTTTGGCTCGCTTTCCGCCAACGCCATCCTGAGCCTGAATACCGGTGCCAGAATGGGCGGTTTCTATCATGACACCGGAGAAGGCTCCATCTCCCGATACCACCGACAGCCAGGTGGCGATCTGGCCTGGGAGATCGGCTCAGGGTACTTCGGCTGTCGCCACAAAGACGGTTCGTTCAACGAAGATATGTTTCGGCAGAACGCCACGATTGAACAGGTCAAAATGATAGAACTCAAACTATCTCAGGGTGCGAAACCGGGCCACGGCGGAATTTTGCCGGGTGCCAAGGTGACTCCCGAGATCGCCGAAGCCCGGGGCGTTTCGGTGGGTGAGGACTGCGTTTCTCCCGCCAGTCATTCGGCGTTCTCAACCCCCATCGAGATGCTTGAGTTCATCGACCGCCTGCGTGAACTGTCTGGCGGCAAGCCCGTCGGCTTCAAGCTTGCCATTGGCCACCCCTGGGAGTGGTTCGCCATCGTCAAAGCCATGCTGGAAACCGGTCGAAAACCTGATTTCATTGTCGTCGACGGAGGTGAAGGCGGCACAGGAGCCGCTCCACTGGAGTTTATCAACCGCCTTGGCATGCCAATGACTGAGGCACTTCTGCTGGTTCACAACACACTGGTCGGCACCCATTTGCGGGAAGACATCGCCATTGGCGCAGCGGGCAAGATCACCTCGGCCTTCAACATAGCCCGAACCCTGGCCCTTGGTGCGGACTGGTGCAACGCGGCCCGTGGCTACATGTTCTCCCTGGGCTGCATACAGGCGCTCAGTTGCCACACAGGGCGCTGCCCGAGCGGCGTGGCCACCCAGGACCCCAGGCGCGGCAACAAGCTCGACGTGGAGCTCAAGAGCCAGCGGGTGTACAACTACCATAAGAATACTCTGGACGCGCTGCAAAACCTGCTTGAGGCTTCCGGGCTCAAGCATCCATCCGAGCTTGGTCCGGAACACGTTGTCCGGCGGGTGTCTAAAACCGAAGTTCACTCTTACATGGACCTTTTCCCGTTCCTTGAACCGGGGGCCCTGCTGGAGGGAAAAACAGACCTGACTGTGTTCGATAAGTACTGGGAATCAGCCCGGGCGGACACCTTCGAACCACCGGAATTCATCCTCAAACTTCGGGAGACCAAGCTACGCTAAAAATTGCGATCAAAATCGCCGTCGGATGTTTATTTTTTCCATGGGCTCGTGTAGACTTCGCTCCCGCTAAGCCACTGAGAATACTCTCAAGTTTCGATGTGGCAAAGAGCGAATCGGGGCGTAGCGCAGCTTGGTAGCGCACTTGCATGGGGTGCAAGGGGTCGTAGGTTCAAATCCTACCGTCCCGACCAGATTCCGACAAAAAGCCCGGGCCGAAAGGTCCGGGCTTTTTGTTATAGGCACTTACTCGGCAAACGAACCCGTAAATTCAATTTTGCCGCGCGCGAGACGCAACCTGCCCTTTCGCTCAAGCTCTTTGAGCAGCCTGCTTATCACCTCTCTCGCTGTGCCGAGCTCAATGGCAAGCTCCTGGTGGGTGATGGTGATTGCGCGGTGCCCGGCTCTTGCCTCAAGCCAGTGAAGAAGTCGTTCGTCCATTCGCCTGAACGCAACCTCCTCCACCAGCAGCATCAGATCGTTCAGGCGGCGACCGTAAGACTCCATTATGCCCAGCCGGAAATCGGCGGACTGGTCCATGAGCCGATCGAACAACCCCCTGGGCACCATCAACACTTTGGCATCCTCCTCAACCACGGCCTCTGCGCGAAAGCCGTCACCGGTCATCAGGCACCCGATCGAGAGCGTGCAAATGTCATCCGCGCCCATCCGGTACAGGACGATGCTATTCCCCGACAGCCCTGTCATCTGAACCTTTACACTGCCATGGAGCACCAGTGGAAGGCCCTGACACGGATCTCCCGCTCTAAAAAGCACCTTTCCATGCTCAAATTGAATCGCCTGCAGTCCGTTCAGAGCGTCCCGCCGAAGGGATTCCGGCAATGTTTCAAGAATGCTGTGTTGCAACGTCAGTTTTTCCATAGTTAACGAGACTAGCTTATCCAGTGCTTTTCCTTGTGTGACTTTATCACTGAACAGCCCGGGAGCAGGCGTTAGAGTGGCCTTACTGCCTCAAATCAACCAAGGAGAATGGATCATGAGCATCAATATGGGATCTGCGGACCGTATCATACGCGCCATTGTCGGCATTGTACTTCTGGCGCTCGTATTTGTGGGCCCACAAACCGCCTGGGGCTGGATTGGCATCGTTCCTCTGGCCACTGCCGCAGTGGGCAACTGCCCCGCCTATTCAATTCTGGGCATCAAGACCTGCAAGAAGCAATAAACCTGCAGGCATAAAAAAACCGGGGCAGCTTCTCGCTATCCCGTTTTTTCTTCAAAGCTTCGGAAGCATTATTTGACCGGCGCGTTGAGAACCTCGAGCACCTCTTCCAGCTCTGTAATCATCTGCCGGATCAGCTGCTTGTACTGGGAGGTATCGTCTTTCACCTCGTGACTGCTCAGCTTCTGCTTCGCGCCACCGATAGTGTAGCCCTGGTCATAGAGAAGGCTACGAATCTGGCGGATGGTAATAACGTCCGCCCGTTGATAGTACCGACGGTTGCCCCGACGCTTTACCGGCGACAGCTGCGGAAACTCCTGCTCCCAATACCGCAGGACGTGTGCTTTCACAGCACACAGCTCCGCTACTTCACCAATGGTGAAATAACGCTTCCCCGGAATGGTGGGAAGTTCGTTGTTATGACTGGGTTCCAGCATACGCTTCTACTTTTTGCTTTAGTTTTTGTCCCGGGCGAAACGTAACGACACGCCGTGCACTGATCGGAATCTCTTCACCGGTTTTCGGGTTCCGTCCCGGCCGCTGCTTCTTGTCCCGCAGATCGAAGTTACCGAAACCCGACAGCTTCACCTGCTCGTTGTGGCTGAGAGCGCCTCTGATCTCATCGAAAAAAGCTTCTACCATTTCCTTGGCTTCGCGTTTGTTCAGGCCCAATTCCTCGTACAACCGCTCCGCCATTTCCGCTTTCGTCAAAGCCGCCATCTCTCAACTCCTCAGTGTTGCCCCCAGCTCTTCTTTCAATGCGTCGATCACACCGTTGAAGAGCGAATGCACTTCATCCTCGTTCAATGTACGTTCGGGGTGCTGCCAGAACAGACTCAGAGCCAGGCTTCGGTTACCCTCACCCAGACTCTCGCCCTCATAGACATCGAACGCACGCAACGCTGTCAGCTGCTCGCCGGCATGCTTTCTCGCTACACGCTCCACATCGGCGAACGCTACCTCGCTTCCGATAATAATAGCCAAATCCCGACGAACTTCCGGGAATTTTGAAATTTCTTTGAAATTAGGCACATATCCGGTAACGATTGAATTCAAGAATAGCTCAAACATCAGGATCGTGCCATTAAGTTCAAGATTTTTCTGAACTTGTGGATGCAGAGTCCCCAGCCAGCCCACGTGCTCGCCGTCGCGCATGAGTTCTGCAGTCTGTCCCGGGTGCAGCGCAGGATGCTGGCTGCCAACAAAATGGATCTCAATGCCCAGCAGACTGAACAGACTCTCCAAATCCCCTTTTACATCAAAGAAATCCGCGGTTCTGCGACCGTTTGCCCAGTTTTCAGGATACTGGCTGCCAACCACCACACCGGCCAACATCGGTTGTTGATCAATCCGCTCGCCCTCCTGGAGGAAGCGCAGACCGGTTTCGAACAGACGTATGCGCGGCTGCTGGCGATTCTGGTTATGGGCCACGGTTTTCAACAAGCCACTCCAGAGGCTGGTACGCATCACCGACAGATCCGAAGAAATCGGATTGGCCAGCGCGATGCCCTGACGATCGGGGTCCACCAGTTGCTGAACCTTAGGATCGACAAAGCTGTAGGTCACCGCCTCCTGGTACCCATGATCCACAAAGAAGTTGCGGATGGCCGATACCGGGCGAACAGCTTCCTGCTCCGGGCGCAGACCGAGTGAGCCCGTAGGCTCGGTTACAGGCAGATTGTTGTAGCCATAAATTCGACCGACTTCCTCGATCAGGTCTTCTTCAATAGAGATGTCCGGGCGGAAGCTGGGCACACTGACACGCCAGCCGTCTTTCAGGAGCTTTTCCACCCGCAGGCCGAGCCTGGTCAGGATCTCCTCGACGGTGGTGCGATCAATTTCCATACCCAGAACATCGTTAAGCCGGCGGGATCGCAGGTCGACAACCCGATCCTCGGGAATATCCTCATCGCTGGCAACTTCGACGATTTCGCCAGGCTCACCACCAACGATGTCCATCAGCAACCGGGTGGCCCGCTCCATCGCATCCCGCGCCAACTTGTAGTCAACACCTCGCTCGAACCGGTGCGATGCGTCAGTTTGCAAACCATAGTGACGAGCCTTGCCCGCCAGCGTAATCGGATCGAAGTAAGCGGATTCCAGCACCAGGTCCCGCGTTTTCGGACTGACTCCGGAATGCTCACCGCCCATGACACCGGCAATGGCAATCGGCTTCTCATGATCCGCGATCACCAGCGTTCCCTGGGTGAGCTCGACCTCCTGACCATCCAGCAGAACGAGCTTTTCACCAATTCGCGCCATGCGGACAACGATCCCGCCCTGGATTTCGTCACGATCGAAGGCGTGCATGGGCTGGCCTAGTTCCAGCATGACGTAGTTGGTGACATCCACGGCGGCATCAATGGAGCGAATACCTGAACGGCGAAGCTTTTCCTGCATCCACAGGGGCGATTCCGCCTGCAGGTTCACATTGCGCAGAATACGGCCAAGGTACCGCGGGCAGCCTGCCGGCGCCTCCACCCGGATATCAGGCACTTCAGAGTGCACCGATTCCACGGGCTCGATTGCCGGGCTGTTGACCAGCATGCTGTTCAGAACACCCACTTCACGGGCGATACCCTTGATAGACAGGCAATCGGCGCGATTCGGAGTCAGATCCACATCAATGGTGACATCGTTCAGCTTCAGGTAATCGGCCACGTCCTGCCCCACCGGTGCGTCCGCCGGGAGCTCCATCAGGCCATCGTGATTATCGGAGAGCCCAAGCTCTGACTCGGAACAAAGCATGCCCTCAGAAGGCTGACCGCGAAGCTTGGCCTTCTTGATTTTGAAATCACCGGGCAGAACCGCCCCCACCACGGCAAAAGGAACCTTCATACCTTCACGGACATTGGGAGCGCCACAGACCACCTGAACCTCGGAGGCACCATCACTGACCTGGCAAACCCGCAGCTTGTCTGCATCAGGATGTGGCCCTACTGACTGAACTTCTCCAACGACCACGCCGCTGAATTGACCGGCCACCGGCTCGAAACCGTCCACTTCCAGACCTGCCATGGTGATCTGGTCCATTAATTCCTGGGTATCGATTTGCGGGTTAACCCACTCGCGCAGCCACTGTTCACTGAATTTCATGGTTATTGCCTTGTCCTGATGCGGTTATGCCTGTTTGATTGGATGCCGTGATCTTGCCGGTTAACGGAACTGGCGCAGGAAGCGCAGATCATTTTCGAAAAACATACGCAGATCGTTCACGCCGTAGCGAAGCATGGCCAGGCGCTCTACCCCCAGACCGAATGCGAAGCCACGGTATTCCTCGGCATCGATTCCGCAATATTCAAACACCTTGGGATGCACCATTCCGCAACCCATGACTTCAAGCCACTTGATGCTGCCATCGGCTTCCCGACCCCATTCAATGTCCACTTCTGCGGAGGGCTCCGTAAACGGGAAATAGGAGGGCCGAAAGCGGACCTGAAGGTCCCGCTCAAAGAACACTCGCAGGAATTCTTCAACAGTACTTTTGAGATCCGCGAAGCTGACATTTTTCTCGACCAGCAACCCCTCCACCTGGTGGAACATGGGGGTGTGCGTCATATCCGAATCACAGCGGTAAACCCGGCCCGGGCAGATCATCCGGAATGGTGGCTTGCCCGCTTCCATGGTTCGAATCTGTACCGGCGAAGTGTGAGTTCGCAGCAGGGTGCCCGGGTTAAAATAGAACGTATCGTGCATCGCGCGAGCAGGGTGATGGCCAGGGATGTTGAGGGCCTCGAAGTTGTGGTAATCGTCTTCGATCTCGGGCCCCTGCTCGACGGTATAGCCGGCCCGGGCGAAGAAATGCTCGATCCGCTGGAGGGTGCGGGTAACCGGGTGCAATCCACCCAGGTCCTGACCACGGCCAGGCAGAGTCACATCAATGGATTCACTGGCAAGTTTCTGCTCGATGGCGGCACGTTCAAGATCGCTTCGCCGGGCATTGATGGCTTCTTCGACCTGCCCCTTGGCTTCATTGATTTTCTGGCCGGCGGCAGGGCGCTCCTCAGCAGAAAGCTTGCCCAGAGTTTTCGCCTGCTGGGTAATCACACCCTTCTTGCCAAGATACTCAACACGAATTTGATCAAGTGCCTGCAGGCTGTCGGCGCTATCAACTGCTGCCAGCCCGTCCTGAACCAGTTGCTCCAGGTTTTCCATTGACCCTGCTCCAAACCAGAAATGGAAGTGCTTAAAAACGTAACTTCAAAAACAAAAATAGGGGAAGAGCGTGCCCTTCCCCTATCAGGAGGCGCCGTCATGAAATCATGAGACGCCCATATCGATCAGCAATCGATGAAAGAGCTAAGCGATCACAGGGACGCTTTGGCCTTCTCAACAACAGCGGCAAACGCCTGCTGCTCGTTCATGGCCAGATCGGCCAGAACCTTACGATCGATTTCAACGTTAGCCTTTTTCAGACCAGCGATCAGACGGCTGTAAGACAGACCGTTAGCGCGGGCACCAGCATTGATACGGGCAATCCACAGAGCGCGGAAAGCACGCTTGCGGTTACGACGGTCACGGTAGGCGTACTGACCGGCCTTGATAACCGCTTGCTTGGCTACACGGAATACCCGGCTACGAGCGCCGTAGTAACCTTTGGCCTGATTGAGAATCTTTTTGTGACGACGGCGTGCGACCACACCACGTTTTACACGAGCCATACTTTAATCCTTCTACCTGTACTTTCTAAGGAATGATACTCGCGGCTGGATCAGCACGCGGTCATACGCTTGATAGATGCAACATCCGACTTGGCGATGAGCTTGGTGCCGCGCAGCTGACGCTTACGCTTCGGGCTCTTCTTGGTCAGGATGTGACTGGTGAAGGACTGCTTGTGCTTGAAGCCGGTGGCGGTTTTCTTGAACCGCTTGGTGGCTCCGCTTTTGGTTTTCATCTTAGGCATTTTTTAAAACTCCGCATTCTATTTTTAAATAAACAATAATGTGCCCCTGAACGACAAATCCCCCGCATGCGCGGGGGACAAGCACCCGATCAGGTTCACTTCTTCTTGCGGGGCGCCACAACCATGGTCATCTGCCGGCCTTCCATTTTCGGCCGCATCTCTACCTGGGCAAGCTCTTCAATATCTGCTTCTATGCGCTGCATGAGCTGCATACCAATTTCCTGGTGTGCCATCTCACGGCCACGGAAGCGGATAGTGATTTTGCCGCGGTCCCCGTTTTCAAGGAAACGTACCAGGTTGCGTAGTTTGACCTGATAATCCCCCTCTTCAGTTCCGGGACGGAACTTAAGCTCTTTGACCTGCGTCTGCTTCTGCTTTTTCTTCGCAGCCGCCTTGGCTTTCTTCTCGTCGAAGATTTTCTTGCCGTAGTCCATTATCTTACAGACGATCGGATCGGAATCCGTAACCTGGACCAGGTCAAGAGATGCCTCTTCTGCTTGCTTGAGAGCATCCTCTATTGGTACTACACCGACCTGATTGCCTTCTGCGTCAATCAGTCGGACTTCGGTTGCGTCAATATTCTCATTGATAGGCGCCTTTGGTGTGCGCCCACCCCGATTCGCTCGCTGTTTAATAATCAGATCTCCGTCTTTGTTTTGCCCTTGCGTTCAACATCTTCACTTAAGAATTGCTCAAACGCTTCAAGCGATAAAGTTCCCAAATCTTCGCCCTTGCGGGTTCTCACCGCAACGGCGTTGTTGTCGACTTCTTTGTCACCGACAACGACAAGGTAGGGAACCTTGTTAAGAGTATGCTCGCGGATTTTAAAGCCGATCTTCTCGTTTCTCAAGTCAGCATTAACCCTATAGCCCAAAGAATCCCACTTTTTCGCCAGATTCTGACAATAATCACGCTGATTATCGGTGATATTGAGGATAGCCACCTGAGTCGGCGCCAGCCAGGTCGGGAATGCACCTTCGTATTCCTCGATCAGGATACCAATAAAACGTTCAAAGGATCCCAATACCGCCCTGTGCAGCATGACCGGGGTCTTCCGCTCGGAATTATCGGCAACATACTGCGCACCCAGACGACCCGGCATCGAGAAGTCCACCTGAATAGTGCCACACTGCCATACCCGTCCGATACAGTCTCTCAGCGAGAACTCGATTTTGGGTCCGTAGAAGGCGCCTTCGCCTGGCAGCAATTCCCAGTCTACCCCTTCGCGATTCAACGCTTCTTCCAGGGCGGCTTCCGCCTTGTCCCAGACCTCATCGGAGCCAACCCGTTTTTCCGGACGGGTTGAGAGCTTGTACAGGATTTCGGTAAACCCGAAGTCTGTGTAGATCTCGTGCAGCATTTCAATAAATGCCGAGACTTCCTGCTGAATAGAATCTTCTTCGCAGAAAATGTGGGCATCGTCCTGGGTAAAGCCCCGAACACGCATCAGTCCATGCAGCGCCCCGGAGGCCTCGTTCCGGTGGCAGGAGCCGAATTCCGCCAGTCTCAGGGGCAGATCCTTGTAGCTTTTCAGACCCTGGTTGAACACCTGCACGTGGCAGGGACAGTTCATGGGCTTGATGGCGTAGTCGTGCTTCTCCGACTCGGTGGTGAACATGTCGTCCTTGAACTTGTCCCAGTGCCCTGACTTCTCCCACAGGGTCCGTGACACCACCTGTGGTGTCTTGATCTCCTTGTAGCCATGCTCCTGCTGCTTGCGGCGCATGTATTGCTCAACTTCCTGATACAGCGACCAGCCATCCGGGTGCCAGAAAACCATGCCCGGTGCTTCTTCCTGCATATGGAACAAGCCAAGCTTCTTGCCGACCTTCCGGTGATCCCGCTTCTCGGCCTCTTCCAGACGGTGCAAATAGGCTTTGAGATCTTTCTTGTTACCCCAGGCGGTTCCGTACACGCGCTGAAGCTGCTCATTGCTGGTGTCGCCACGCCAATACGCGCCGGCCACCTTGGTCAGTTTGAAGGCCTTCAGCTTGCCGGTGCTGGGAACGTGGGGACCGCGGCACAGGTCGATAAAATCGCCCTGGCTGTAAAATGAAAGGTCCTCATCGCCGGGAATGTCCTGAATGATACGGACCTTGTATTCTTCGCCCATATCCTCAAAGAGCTTGATCGCCTCATCGCGGGACATGATGGAGCGAGAAACCGGCAAGTCCTGTTTGGAGAGCTCTTCCATCCGCTTCTCGATCCGCGCCAGATCCTCATTGGTGAACGGGCGGTCGTACTTGAAGTCGTAGTAGAAGCCATTGTCGATAACCGGGCCAATGGTGACCTGGGCTCCTGGAAACAGTTCCTGGACAGCCATGGCCATCAAGTGCGCCGTAGAATGGCGAATGATATCAACGCCGTCTTCATCACGCTCGGTGACGATTGCCAGCTCGGCATCGTTTTCGATGCGATAACTGGTGTCCACGAGCTGGCCATCCACCTTTCCGGCAAGGGCGGCTTTGGCAAGGCCAGCGCCGATATCGGCGGCGACATCATGAACGGTTACGGGTTCGGCAAAACTGCGATGGCTACCATCGGGCAGGGTTACGACGGGCATGAAAGGCTCCTGTTGGTTACTCAGCGGTGATCTATACCAGAGACCACATGGTGACGGCACGGCGCGATACAAACCGCGGGCCGCTTCGAGGCGAAGTCTAACAGAAAAAAACCCGGCAGGTTAATGCCGGGTTTGCACGGACAGGTGTGGCGTCAGGCTGGCTGGCCGGCGGCTTCCTCCCTGGCCCGCCGACGCAACTGACCAAACGCCAGAAGGCCGAGTAACACCAGAGCAGGAATGAACATCAGCTCTTTTGGCGGCCGTTCCAGGTCAACCTGCACGGCATCGATGGTCCAGCCAAACTGGATGCCAGCATCCTCCGCCGGGCTACCGAAACCAACGAAGTCTACCGCCATCTTTTCGCCATCCGGGCTGAGTTCAAGGCCGGCGTCCATCAGACGTTGCTCGGGCGTGTCGCCAGCGGGAATCTCAAGCCGCACATAGGTGGTCACCTCGTCGCCGTCAATCGTCATCCCGGAAGCCTTCAGGACAATCGGTTTGTCTGCTGGCACATCCTCAACATACTCCATGATCTCGGCGCCGGGCCGATCTGCCGTGGGCGGGTAAACCATATCCCACCAGAAGCCGGGCCGGAACATGGTGAACGTAATCAGCAGCAATAACAGCGATTCCCACTTATAGCTCTTGGTAAACCAGAACCCCTGCGTGGCCGCGGAAAAGACCAGCATCGCAGTGACTGCACTGAAGATCGTAACCAGCAGGTCAAACCATCCGGTCAACCCAATGAGCAACAACTGGGTATTGAAAATAAACATGAACGGGAGGATCGCCGTACGGATGTCGTAGGTGAAGCCCTGGATACCCGTTCGTATGGGATCGGCGCCGGATATGGCAGCGGCGGCATAAGCCGCCAACCCCACGGGCGGCGTATCGTCCGCCAGAATGCCAAAGTAGAACACAAACAGATGCACCGCAATCAGCGGCACGATCAGCCCATTCTGGGCGCCCAGAGTGACGATTACCGGCGCCATCAGCGTGGACACAACGATGTAGTTGGCAGTGGTCGGCAAACCCATGCCGAGGATCAGGCTGATAATGGCCGTGAAGATCAGCATCAGCAGCAGGTTGCCGCCAGACAGGAACTCGACAAATTCGGTCATCACCAGGCCAATACCGGTCAGGGTAACCGTACCCACCACGATACCGGCGGTGGCAGTTGCCACGCCAATACCCACCATGTTTCGGGCACCGGTGGCGAGCGAATGCGCAAGATCAAACACGCCATCCTTGAACGCAGTGAGGAAGTTGCCGTGCTTGTAGAAAAAGGCCTTCAACGGTCGCTGTGTAACAACAATGAAAATCATGAACAGCGTGGCCCAGAACGCCGACAGCTGTGGCGAGAAACGCTCAACAGTAAGGCACCAGACCAGCACTACAACGGGCAGAAGAAAGTACAGCCCGGTCTTTACAGTTGGGCCAACCGGCGGCAATTCGCCCATGTCCTTATCCGGATCGTCTTCCTCGAGTTCCGGAAATCGGGTGGCATAGCCAACCAGGCCGATATAGATCAGCACCAGCAAAGGTGCCAACACCCACATCGCCGCTTCACCGAAAAGCGTTTTCGTCCAGCCGATCCCGTAATACACCACCAGGGTCAGCACACTCAGGCCGATGAGGATAACGACCCAATTCAGCATCCGCTGGGCAAGAGTCGGCTTGTTGAGACGCTCAATGCCCTGCATGTTCAGCTTGCAGGCCTCAAGGTGCACGATATAAATCAGTGCCACATAGGAAATCATCGCAGGGAGGATGGCGTGCTTGATGACCTCCAGGTAGGAGATACCCACATATTCGACCATCAGGAAAGCGGCCGCGCCCATGATGGGAGGTGTCAGCTGGCCGTTGGTTGATGCGGCCACTTCCACTGCGCCGGCCTTGGTAGCCGGAAAACCAACCCGCTTCATCAGCGGAATGGTGAACGTGCCGGTAGTGACGACGTTGGCAATAGACGAACCGGAAATAACGCCGCTTAAACCACTGGAAACCACCGCAGCTTTGGCGGGACCACCACGCATATGCCCCAACATGGCATAGGCGACTTTAATAAAGTAATTACCGGCGCCTGCTCTCTCAAGCAGCGCGCCAAACAACACGAACAGAAAGACGAAGCTCGTGGAAACCCCAAGTGCAACGCCAAACACGCCCTCAGTGCCCAACCACTGGTGCGACGCCAGCTTACTGAGGCTCACGCCTTTATGGGCAATCACATCCGGCATATAGGGGCCGGCAATCGAGTATGTGATGAAGACCGCAGCAACGATAGTCAGCGGGAGCCCGAGCGACCTACGCGTGGCTTCCAGCAAAAGCACGAGACCGATAAGCGCAACCCACAGATCCTGGGTGATCGGCGCGCCGGGCCGCGTTGAAAGCTCTTCGTAAAAAACGTAGAGGTATGAGGCGCAGAAAGCGGCAACAAGCGCCAGAATCCAGTCATAGATGGGGACGATATTTACATGCCGCCCCTTGATCATCGGGAAGGCAGAAAACGCCAGGAAAACGGCAAACGCAAGATGGATCGAGCGCGCTTCCGTGGAATTAAAGATTGCGAAATTGAAGATATAGGGCAGCGGTGACGCAATCCAGAGCTGAAACAACGACCACACCAGGGGAACGATAAAAAGAATAACCGCAGCATATCCGCTGGTCGCCCTGCCCCCGGTTTCAGTCTGCAGGATCTGGTCTACATTACTGCTACCACCAGCACCAGCTCCGTTAGCCGGATCGCTCGTCGCCATAAATTAGTCCCGTACGTAAAAATCAATCTCTGAAAGGGCGTCACAGCGGGCTTGAGCCCGCTGTGACGGAGTGCAGGCAGATCAGTCGATCAGACCAGCTTCTTTGTAGTACTTGGCAGCACCCGGGTGCAGAGGCGCACTCAGGGCATCAGAGACCATTTCTTCCTTGTTCAGGTTGGCAAATGCAGGATGCAGGCGCTTGAAGCTGTCGAAGTTCTCGAAAACAGCCTTCACAACCGCGTAAACAACGTCATCGGGCACATCAGTGGATGACACAAAGGTTGCCGCAACGCCGAAGGTGGTAACGTCATCGTCACTGCCACGATACATACCACCAGGGATGACTGCCTTACGATAGTACGGGTTTTCGTCGATCAGCTTCTGTGTGGCAGCGTTATCAACGTTAACCAGTACACTGTCACAGGAGGTGGTCGCTTCCTTGATTGCACCAGAGGGGTGGCCAACCGTGTAGAAGAAGGCATCAATGTTACCGTCACACAGGGCCTGGGACTGCTCCGCGGCCTTGATTTCGGCAGCCAGTGAGAACTTGTCCAGCGTCCAGCCCATCTCATCCATCAGGACTTCAGCAGTGGCGCGCTGCCCTGAACCGGGGTTGCCGACAGATACCCGCTTGCCTTCCAGGTCTTCAAAGGTTTTGATGCCTGAGCCCTTGCTGGCAACAACAGTGAACGGTTCCGGATGCAGAGAAAAGACCGCGCGGAGATCTTTGTTAGCACCATCATCCTTGAACTGGCTGGTGCCATTGTAGGCATGGTACTGCCAGTCGGACTGGGCAACTGCCAGATCGAGCTCGCCCTGGCGGATGGCATTCAGGTTGTAGACGGAACCACCGGTACTCTCCACAGAGCAGCGAATACCGTGCTCTTTACGGTCCATGTTCACCAGACGACAGATAGCACCGCCAGCCGGGTAATAAACGCCGGTTACACCGCCGGTGCCGATGGTCACGAAGCGCTGCTCCTGGGCGGAAACGGAGGTTGAAGCAGCGCCCAGGCTGACTGCGGCAGCGACAGCGAATGCGGAGGCTTTAAGTTTCAGTGTCATGTGAGTTCTTCCTTTTTTCTGTTCATTGTAATTCGGCGCCCGCTTCGGGAGCGGGCAAGACGTACGATCACCATAAAACATAGACCACTTCACACCATAAATAAAGTATGGATTAGCTCGCTAACCGGTTGACCAGACAACAAAAAAGCCCGCAAAGCGGGCTTTTTTGCAGGTCGGTGCGAATGTTATTTCGCAGCTCGAGCCTTGGCAAGCATCTGATCCGGCCGCAGCAGGAACCGGGCCAGGGCCGGCAACAGCCAGATGGCTCCAACCATGTTCCAGAGGAACATGAAGAACAGCAGGAAGCCCATGTCGGCCTGGAACTTGATTGGCGAGAATATCCAGGTGACAACACCCAGACCCAGAGTCACACCGGTAAACATAACCGCCTTACCAGTGGAGCGCAGGGTCTCGTAGTAAGCCTCCTGAAGCGTTTTGCCTTCAAGCAGGTATTTCTCCAGCTTGCTGTAGATATAAATGCCGTAGTCGACACCTATACCGACACCCAGGGCAATAACCGGCAGGGTCGCCACTTTGATACCAATGCCGGATACCGCCATGATTGCCTCACAGAGGATCGAAGTCAGTCCCAGAGGTATCACGATACACAGCACCGCACGGATCGAACGGAAGGTCGCGAAGCACAGCAAACTCACCACACTGTAAACGAGGATCAGCATCTTATCCTTGGCGCCGGAGATAACCTCGTTAGTAGCGGCCTCGACACCGGCGTTACCCGCCGCTAGCAGGAACCTGTGCTCATCAGTGCTGTTGTTCCCGGCAAACTGTTCGACGCGCTCAACGACGGTTTCCAGAGTTTCTGCCTTGTGGTCCTCAAGGAAGACCAGTACTGGCGTCAGGCTGCAATCAGTGTTGATCAACCCGGCAGGCGCCTCACGAATGGACGCATTGATAATGGTCTGGTTGCGGGAGATCTCATACCACTTCCAGTTGCCCTCGTTCAGAGCCTTGGTCACCATCTTGGAAACATCTGCAAGTGATACCGAAGACTGAACGCCCGGCGTGTTCTGAAGCTCCCACTGCAGAGTATCCATGGCCCGCAGCACATTATACTGCGTGCACTGCTCTTCCGGTGTTTTGACCATCACCACCAATACATCCGCACTGGTCGAGTAATTATTGATGATGTAGGCATTGTCCTTGTTGTAGCGGGAGTCCGCACGAAGCTCAGGCGCACCCTGATCCAGGTCGCCAATCTTCAGGTCCTGCTTGTAATAAAGACCAAGACCGAGACCAATTACAGCAATCAACAACGAAATTGGCGCAACGCCCGGATGGGAGAAGTAGGACAAAACACGCCATTTCCGATCCTGTTTTTCGCCGTGATTCTGCACGTGACGAATACCCCCTTTGGAGATACCGACATAGGACATAATCAATACATGCAAAACCAGGTTGGTGAAGATCACGAACGCCACACCAATACCTGCGGCAACAGCCAGGTCCCGGATAACGTCGATCTCGATAAAGAACAGGGTCAGGAAACCAAAGGCATCCGAAATCAGAGCCAGCATGCCCGGAATGTAAAGAGCACGGAAAGCCAGGCGCGCAGCGGTCACCGCATCAAAGCCCTTGGCAGCTTCAACCGCCATGGCATTCACAATCTGAACGCCGTGACTGATACCAATCGCAAACACCAGGAATGGCACCAGCACCGAATAAGGATCCAGCCCGTAGCCCAGCAGCCGAAGCGTACCCAACTGCAGGAACACTGCAATGATTGAGGTAAAGACAGGAACCAGGGTGCCGGCAATAGCCCGCGAGTACCAGAACAGAAGCAGCGTGGTCAGCAGAATGGTAATCCCTGCAAACCAGGCAATAGAACCAATCCCCTCAATCAGATCGCCGACCTTCTTGGCGAAACCGACTATATGAATCTTGATGTTCGGGTTCTGTTCTTCGTACTTTTCACGAATCTTTTCTTCAAGCTGACGGGAAAATTCGCCGTAGTCCAGAGCCTCACCGGTCTCCGGATTCTTCTCGTACAGCGGCGCGTAAACGATCGTTGATTGGAAGTTATCAGAGATCAGGCGCCCAACTTCGTTGGAACGAAGAACGTTCTGGCGAAGCTTCTCCAGACTGTCCCGGGAGCCGTCATAGCCGTCCGGTATGACAGTGCCACCCTGAAAACCCTGTTCGGTAACCTCAACCCAGCGGACATTCGACGTCCAGAGGGATTTGAGACCCGAACGATCCACGCCGTTGAGATAAAAAACCTCGTCGGTGATCTGCTTCAGGGTTTCCATGTACTCTTGGGTGAAAATATCGCCCTCTTCTACCTCGACGGCGATACGAACGAAGTTACCGAGGTTTTCAAGATCATCCCGGTGCTCAAGCATATTTACAATGTAGGGATGCTCAAGCGGAATCATTCGCTCGAAGCTGGCATCCGGCTGGATCTTGACGGCGTTATACCCCAGAAACAGCGTCAACACGGCGAAGACGACAAGAATGATTGGCCGATTATTGAAGATCAGCCTTTCGAGAAAGGGTTCGGCCTTGGGCGTGGTCAGATAGTGCTCGCCCTTGTCATGCTTAGGGTTGGACATTCAAAAGCCCCTCTATTATTCGTTCGGTTGTTGCCACATCAGGGCGTTATTGAAGGTTTCTTCCACGGGCGTCTGTGATTTTTACGCCACCTTCGCCGACAATCAGCAGGTCTGTTCCTGAGATAGGCACCGCGCTCATGACACCTTCACGATCACTTCTGAAATGCTCGCGGAAGGTTTCGGCGCCATTGGTGCTCATCAGTACCGCACCACTATTACCTACCAGGGTGATACGACCATCTTCCGAAACGACGCCGTCGTTGAGCGTAGCCCCAGCTGAATTGGGGACCATCCGCCAGCTTCTGCCGAGGTCTGAAGAGAACAGCATGTTGCCACGAAGGCCGAAGGCGAGCATCTCGTTCACCCGGCCTGTACCGATGACACCGAACAGGGAGCCTTCATAAGGCGCCTCACGGCGCTCAAAGGTCTCACCACCGTCTACAGAGACATGTATCTGACCGGCTTCACCAACGACCACCAGTGCACCACCCGTGATCCGGGTAATGCCATTGAGATGGAAGTTCTGCCGGTTATCAATTCTTGGCGCCCAGTCTTTCCAGGTCTCACCACCGTCCATGGTGCGCAGGAACATACCGTAAGCGCCTACCACAAAACCGCGGTTCTCGTTTTCAAACCAGACATCCAGCAGCGGGTTAACTGGACCAATGTCCATATCCGCCTGAATGTTCTCGAGGGCAAAGTAAAGGTCGTCCAGTGCCCACTCGAGATCCTCTTTCTCTTCTTCGGGCGCTTCTTCGATGCGCTCCTCCATGGCGGCAATCTGCTCTTCCCGGCTCTCAATGGCCAGTTCCATGGCGCGGATACCGTCAATCTGAAGGTCCCAGGTGGCCCCGGCGTCGCTGGTATGGAGGACAACGCCGCTGTGGCCCACGGCCCAGCCATGGCTGTCGGAGCCAAAATCGATCCCTGTCAGGGTCACAGAAACAGGTACCTCACCCTGAACCCAGGTTTTCCCCTCATCATCCGAGTAGATGATATGGCCGCGTTCTCCCACGGCCACAATGCGATCCCCAACCCGGGTCGCATCGGTGAGAAGATTTTCCGGGGCCAGATCCGTCGGCCGGGCCGGGGTTTCGATGATATCTGCAAGCGCAAACGCTGCAGGGGCAGACCAGACCATGGAAAGTCCAAGGCAGGCAGCGCCCAGAGTCTTGCACATCAACCTTTTAGCCATTCAGATTGCCTATTATGTTGTATTGAACTGTGTCTCTGACCGGCAAAGCCGGGAATAACTGTAAACATACCGGCAACCTTACGATTGCCGGTATGTCGGGTCGCCACTTCCTGTGGGCGGGGACGCATCCCTCGGCCAACAGTGCGTTAGCGAACACTCCTGCGGCGCAGGGAAGCCGGCGAGAAGTAACGCTTGTTCGGGACCTCATTGGTGAACACGCGGGTATTGGCCTCTTCTGTGTCCAAACCGAGTACATGATAACGACGGGCCTGAAGGTCATGATAGACGTCAAGAACCGTCCACACACCTGGAAGTTCATAATAATTTTTCGGCAGCCCCATCGTGACACGCCAGAGTTCGCCGCGACCGTCGTATTGATCCAGCAGAACCGTGTTCCAGCTGTCCTCGTCGATATAGAAGCGGCGCTTGCCATAGATATGGCGCTCACCGTCTTTCAGTGTGGCTTCTACCACGTGCACACGGTGAAGCTCCCAGCGGGTGAGGTCCGGATTCAGATGGGAGATACCGAGGATTTCCTCGTAAGGAAGACCTTTTTCCCCAATTCGGTAATTGTTGTAGGGGATGTAGATTTCCCGCTTGCCTTCGTAATTCCAGTTATAGCGATCCAGGGCCCCGTTGAAGATATCGGTATCATCTGCAGTCCGGAGGTTGTCAGCCGCTGCAATCGGGGAGTCGTACCCCAGGTTTGGCGCCCGACGTACCCGACGCTGACCGGCGTTGTAGCCCCAACCATTCCGGGGATTGATGATCTGATTCAGGGTCTCATGAATCAGAATGGCGCCACCGGCAAGGCGGGGTGGTGACTGGGTAAACGACAGGTAGTAGAAGATCACGTTATCCAGATCTTCTTCACCGCCTTCCGGGTTGTAGTAGTTGAAGAAGGCTTCCTGTTGAGAGGTAACCAGCGAGTAGTCACCGTTGGTCTGGACTGCCACCTCACTGGAGCGACGGGTTATATTCACGCCCCGCCAGCGGGTCAGGTGGTTCCAGACCGCCTGCCAGGCCTTCTGCTCGTCATTGCCGTGCAGGATCGGGAATGGGTAACCGCCAAAGGCTCCGTCCAGGCCTTCGCCCTGGCCAACAATCTCCGCGCTTACCGCGTTTTCACGGGTATTCTCAGCCACCCAATCAGGGACCGCATGGGTACGACGGGACTGGTAAACGGGCACACGGAATGTGGTCGGGTAGGTTTCGAGCATCGCCTTCACACCGTCAGTGAGGTACTCCTCATACTGATCCATGTTGGCAGGCGTAATGGTAAAAAGGACTTCATCATCCGGGAACGGATTAATGTGGTGCTGTCCGCTTCCCTCATAGCCGGGAGGCGGCTCTGTCAAGCCTCCGGTCCAGGCCGGAATGGTTCCGGCGCTGTTGCCGGCCTTGGGCGAGCCAAAGGGTGTCAACTCCTGGCCCAGACGGGCCGCTTCACTGGCGGAGACCGCCGCCCACGCAGGCGCTGATGCCACGGAGAAAGCCAGCAGGCCGCCGAGAATCGCATTTTTGTTATACATCATTGTGAAACCTTAAGTGCGTCTGGAAGCCTCTGCGGAGGCTTTTTTATTGTCGTCTGATGGAATTACAGACCTTACTCCAGATTACCCGATCCCAGACTAAAGTCTATCGACCGAAAGTGCGATTTTGTATCTGGCTTCACTCCGCGAGGCTCTTGTGCACCACCTCATAAACATCCCGGGACAATCCGGATTTGTCGCGAATACGCTCCAGGGCAGATTTCATCTGAGCGCTGTACGCGGGCGCAAACTTTCTCCATCGGGTAAGCGGCGTCACCAGGCGCGCAGCAATCTGCGGGTTGCTGTCGTCCAGGCGGCAGACCTGATCCGCCAGGAATTCATAACCAGAACCGTCAGGCTTGTGGAAAGCAGCCAGATTCTGACCCGCAAACGCACCCACCACAGAGCGAATCTTGTTGGGGTTTTTCCAGTCGAACGCCGGATGCTCCAGAAGCTTACGGATGTCCGCCAACTGCCCGGCCTGATCACTGGACGCCTGCACAGAGAACCACTGTTCAACAACCTGCGGATCTTCCTGGAACCGATCATAGAAGTGATCAAGCGCCTGCCGGCGATCAGCCTCAAAGCCCGAATTGACGAGCGCACGCAAAGCACCCATGCGATCGGTCATATTGTCAGCAGCGTTCAACTGGCTCACAGCCAGGCCCCGACCCTCCTCGTCATCAATCATCAGCAACCAGGCCAAAGCGGTATTGCGCAGGCTACGACGGGCAATGGCCTCCGGCGTCACCTCGTAGGGACCACTGTCCTGTTGGCGCTGGTAGCAATCAATCAGCTCGCCTTTCAGGGCACCGGCCAGGTGCCGCAGCACTGAGTCACGAGCCCGGTGAATGGCTGGCACATCGGCGTTTTCGGTAAGCTCAATCAGGTACGCTTCCGAAGGAAGCTGTAGCATTTTCGCCACCAGGGCCTGATCCAGATCGGTGTCGGAAATCAGCTTGCGATAAGCCTCAACCAGTCTTGGTTCGATGTCCGCATCGTCCGGCGCTCCGACCAGTGACTGGATGACATCGACGGCCAGTCTCTGGCCCGCATCCCAGCGGTTGAAACCGTCCGGATCATGGCTCATCAGGAAGAGCAGCTGTTCTCGGCTCCAGTTGTAGCGAACCCGAACCGGCGCGGAGAAGTGCCGCAAAAGTGATGGCACAGGTCTGGATTCGACGCCATGGAATTCGAACGTGTGGACGGCTTCGGTCAGCTCAAGCACCCGCTCCGTCGGCGCACCCGAATCTCCGGATTCAAGCTGCAACGGCAGGGGCTGGCCATCCTGTCCAAGCAGACCCAGCGCAAACGGGATGTGCTGGGGTTTTTTGTTGGTCTGGCCCGGGGTATCCGGAATGCTTTGCTCAATAGTCAGGCGGTACACACCTGTCTCCGCGTCAAAGTCGTCCGAAATGGCCAACACCGGCGTGCCGGCCTGCTCGTACCACAGACGGAACTGGCTCAGATCACGGCCGGAGGCATCCTCCATGGCTTTTACAAAATCATCGGTTGTGACGGCCTGGCCATCGTGGCGCTTGAAATACAGGTCACTGCCCTTGCGGAACATGTCCGGCCCCAGCAGGGTATGGATCATGCGTACGACCTCTGCACCTTTCTCATAAATGGTCAGGGTGTAGAAGT
This sequence comes from Marinobacter flavimaris, assembly GCF_045057155.1. Lineage (NCBI taxonomy): Bacteria > Pseudomonadati > Pseudomonadota > Gammaproteobacteria > Pseudomonadales > Marinobacteraceae > Marinobacter > Marinobacter flavimaris. The sequence continues at coordinate 503,738 of NZ_CP171359.1, read as the reverse complement.
TAGAGATTTCCATATAGGAAGCCGGCCGCACCGGATGCGACATCGGGCCTCCGTCTTCAGCAAACTGGGCGGTACGCAGCAGCGTGACATCCTCAATCCGCTTCACAGTCGGCGAACCCATGTCTGCCGAGAACTGGGAATCCCGGAAAACGGTAAAGCCCTCTTTCAGGCTGAGCTGAAACCAGTCGCGGCAGGTGACCCGGTTACCTGACCAGTTGTGGAAATATTCGTGGGCGACGATGGCCTCAATGCGCTGGAACGCCAAGTCCGTAGCGGTTTCCTGGCTGGCCAGAACACAGGACGAGTTGAAGATGTTGAGCCCCTTGTTCTCCATGGCGCCCATGTTGAAGTCGTCTACCGCCACAATCATGAAAATATCGAGGTCGTATTCTCGACCATAGACTTCCTCATCCCAGCGCATGGAACGCTTCAGCGAGTCCATGGCGTGATCGCATTTCTCGGCGTTGCGGGGCTCCACATACATGCGCAGATCGATGTCGCGGCCAGAGCACGTGGAAAACGTGTCCCGTTTCTCAACCAGATCTCCGGCCACCAGGGCGAAGAGGTAGCAGGGCTTGGGGAACGGGTCTTCCCAGGTGACAAAATGCCGGCCGTTTTCCAACTCGCCTTTTTCCACATCGTTGCCGTTAGAGAGAAGGACCGGATAGGCGTCCTTGTTGGCTTCGATGCGGGTTCGGAAACGTGCCATCACGTCCGGACGGTCCGGGAAGAAAGTAATGCAGCGGAAGCCTTCTGCCTCACACTGGGTACAGAACATGCCGGAGGATTTGTACAGACCTTCCAGGCGGGTATTATTCTGGGGCTCAATCCAGGTCACCACGGTCAACGTGAACTGCTCCGGTACCGAGCGAATAACAAGCTGGTCGCCCCGGTCCTCATAGTCTCCCGCAGCCAGGTCGGCACCATCCAGGGCGACGGATTCCAGCGTCAGACTGTCGCCGTCAAGCTCCAGAGGTGCAGACACTTCATCAGATTCCGGGTTGCGGCGAACGTCAAGCGTGCTGTGCACACGCGCCCCGTCTTCAAAGAGCTCGAACCTCAGGTCTACGGTGTCGACCAGATACGCCGGCACCTTGTAATCGCTCAGATAAATGGTCTGTGGCTGGCTGGTACGCATTGGTTTTCTCCAGAGTTCGCGGTCTGCAGGTGCGTATGATCAGCACCTGCAGACATGAAAAGAAGGGCCGGGCAAGGCGCTGTCAGCCTTCCATGACCCGGAAACGGACTTCATAACCGGTGAATTTCCGAATGTTGATCACACCGGTATCCAGGATAAGGTACTGCCCCTTTATGCCCTCGAGCACGCCCTCCACTTCCGGCGTTTTGTCGAGGTTATGGGTTTTGATCTTTTCTGGCCAGACCTTGACGGGATAGCTCAGGCCAAGACCCTGTTCGTCAACTTCCCGGATCGAATCCTGACCGTGGGTCTGCCTGAGGGCCTCAAGATCGTCAGCGATCAGCCCAAGCATGCGCTGACGCTCCTGTGCCAGATCGAGCTCAGGAACATCGCCCTTGAGCATGGCCCGCCAGTTGGTCCGGTCAGCGACATGGGCCTTGCAGGCGACTTCCACAAGGCCTGCGAGGTATCGCGTTGCAACGCGCACCATCGGTATAGCGTCAACAGCCCCCTGGTCAATCCACCGTGTTGGCACCTGGGACGCCCGGGTAATACCAACCTTGAGACCCGACGAGTTCGCAAGGTACACCACATGCTCCACCATGCAATGGGTTTCTCCCCATTCCGGCTCCCGACAGGTACCAAGGTGATAGTGGCACTTCTCCGGACTCATGATGCAGCTGTCACAAGCGGCAAGCTTGCGGAAACAGGGGTAACAAAAGCCCTGATTGAAGCTTTTGTTGGTTTTCCTGTCGCAATGAATACAACGAATCACGCCATCAAAATCCAGGCGCAAAGGCCTGCCGATCAGATCATTCAGAGGAATGCGGGTATCGCCAACGGCAATGGAGTAGGCCACCGGGTTTCCGGCCTCCGCCGGCATTTTCCGGAGCCGGCCGGTGACATCAATCAGTTCGCTCAAGACTTGACCTCGACAAACTGGCTGGGATCCATATCGTCTTTATCCTGCTTGCGCTGCACCGAAGGATCGCAGGCGGTACCGGCTTTGCTGCCCCGATCCAGGTAGCCAGTGCGCTCTTCTTCAGGAATGTTGTGAAGGTTCTCGTAGTAGATCACCGCTTCCAGGCTGATTTCACGCTGTTCGGGCGTCAGTTTTCGGCCATCAGGCCATTTGCCGAGTTCAATTGACTGCCGGAGGCTCCGGTAGACATTGGGATCCAGTCGCTCGATCAGTTCTTCGTAAGTCATCCCGCTCTCCTGAAAAAACGTTCATTAAAAATATGGCGGAACCGTTTGACAGCATCAAACGATAATGATTATCATTACTTCACCAAATGACGACGGTCGTATCATTTGGTCTCTCTCATCAGGAGCTAAAAGCTCTTTTAACGCCCCGCCTCTGGCGGGGCTTTTTTATGCGCCCCTTCTGCCTTTTACGGGCAAAACCACCGCAAGGGCCAGGCCGGCAACAAACCCGCCCAGGTGCGCCTCGTTGGCCATACGCCCGAGCCCGATCATTTCGGGCAGCGGGGTAAATCCGATGACCATCCACGCAACGGCAAAGGTTACCAACGCAGGTGGAAACTGAAACCTCGGTGCCGATCGCTGGCTGAGCCAGCAATAACCCAGAATCCCATAAACCACTCCCGATAGCCCACCGAACAGCGGACCCGAGACAAAATACTGCAGGCCGTTGGAAATCAGGCTGGTGATCACAAACAGCATGATTAGCCGGGCGCGACCATCAAACCACTCGATCTGGCTACCCAGAAACCAGAGCATAACCGAATTGAAAATGATGTGGGTCCAGCTGAAGTGCAGAAAATCCGGCGTCAGCAGCCGCCAGACCTGGCCGCTTGCCAGCGTCGCTGTCAGCGCTTCAATGCGGCCGGCCATGGTGCTCCAGTCGTAATCCCGGGGGTCGATCACCATCAGGCTGGCCGCCAGCTCATTCTGCCCCATGGCCGTGAGCCAGACCATGGCTACCGCAAACACGATAATCCCCAGCACTAGCGGCGCATGACGCGGAGAAGGTTGCCAGCGGCCACCAACAAACACCGGCGAGCGGTTCTGACGATCCACCGCTTCCCTGATCTCCGGTTCCGCCATAAAACGGTCAAGGGCCGAGAGCACGGGTTCCGCATGGGCGGGATCTTCCAGCCAGAGCACCTGGAACCCGCCCTCTTCCGTGATGCGGTGGGCCACACCCTGACCGTTCAGCCAACGGCTGAAGCCCGCCAGGTTTACCGTGGTATCCAATTGCTTGACTCGGTACACCGTTTACTCCGCCTCCGGAAATGATTCAGCCACAACGCTCGGTCTAGCGTGCGAGACTGTCCTCGCTATTGGGATAATCCGCTTGCTCCGGTCTTTCCACATCAACCCAGACAAATTTGTCCCGGGAAAGTGCCCGCTCACCATCCATTCGGTAAGCGACCAACCGCCCGTACTTCACGGCACTGTAGTCGATGCACGCGACATTGGATTTGAGCGGCGCCGGCTCTCCTTCCATCCAGTAATGCCCGACAAAAACCGGGGGCGCATCGAGAGGATAACTGATCAGCTGCTTTCGCTCGCTTTCCGTCAATACGCGGCTTGCCACTTCCGGTGGCAACGGGTCCGGCTGGAAGACAACATCGGCATAGGTATGAGGATCGTCGGCCCAGAACTTGGTTCGGAAAAACTCGCGCACATAGCCATCCCGACCGGTGATGGTCATTCCCCGGGGGAGCCGCAGATCCGTCCCCCTCAAAAGGGTATCCATAACCTGCCCGGCAAAAGACTCGATGGCGGCAGAGGCGTGCAGGAAATCCTCATCAATGCACGCACCACCCTGCGACTGCTTGAATTTCTCGATCAGGTCGCCATCCCAACACGCGTGCACAACGCGGAAATCCTCGTCGTCGATGAACAGCGGTATGGTGTAGAACCACTCGAGAAACTCATTCCACTCGTAGGGGTGCGCTTCGAACTGCTCGAGAGTCTCGCGGATCAGGCGGTCGTGACGCGCGTTGTGCTCGCGCAGGAAGGTTTTGCCGCTGCCCGGGCGCGCCCGCGTACAGTAACCCAGGGCATTGTACTCATGGTTGCCCATGACAATTCGGGCCGAACCATGTTCCACCATATCGCGCACAAGGTGCAGGGCTTCACGGATGCGTGGGCCACGATCAATGATATCGCCGATGAAGATCGCCTGACGACGGGGGTGCTGGTAGACCCCGTTGATCTTCCGATAGCCCATCTGGTCCAGCAATCGGGCCAGGGTATTGGCACAGCCGTGAATGTCGCCAATGATGTCGTAACCGCGGTTTGCGGTCGGTTTTGTCGCAGCCATGATCAACTCGCTGATATTTCACTAGCCCAGCCAAGCTTGTCACGGCAGGTGGCGTAGAAATTATGGTCTGTGGGGTGAATCAACCGGATCTTGAACGGCTTTTTGGTAATGCGAATGATATCGCCTGGCGCGCAGGCAATGTTCATCTGGCCGTCAAAGCTGATTTGCGGATAGGTTTCATTGGTCTCCCCGATCACCAGTTTGATTTCACTCTTGCCATCGACAACGATCGGCCGGCTACTGAGAGTGTGGGGAAACATGGGCACCAGAACAATGGCGTCCAGCTTCGGGTGCATAATCGGACCACCGGCAGACAGCGAATAGGCGGTAGACCCTGTCGGCGTAGAGACAATCAGGCCATCCGAACGCTGGCTGTACACGAAATGGCCGTCGATGAAGAGGTCAAAGCCAATCATCCGGGTGGATTTACCGGGATGCAGTACGACATCGTTCAGGGCCGTACCAAACCCCAGGGGCTGGCCGTTGCGCTCAACATTGCCATCCAGCAGGAACCGCGTCTCCTCCATGTACTCGCCTTCCAGAACCTTGCCCAGGCGCTCCTCAAGATCGGACGGCGAAATGTCAGTCAGGAAGCCCAACCGCCCACGGTTCACCCCAAGCAGGGGAATCTTGGACTTGGCCAACTCCCGGGCGGCGCCCAGAAGGCTGCCATCCCCGCCAACCACGATGACCAGATCACAGATTTCGCCCAGAAGCTTTTTGCTGGCCACCTGCAGGCCATGCCCTGGCAGCATGCTGGCTGTGTCTTCTTCAAGAATGACGTGGTAATTGTTGGTGATCAGGTACTGTTTGAGCTGGCGCAGTGATTCAACCACTTTCACACTGCCCATTCGGCCAATTACACCAATGTTCCTGAACTGATCCATGAAGTTTCCTGTGATGTCGGGATGCGGCGGGGACCAACGAAACCGTTACCCCGGTGACAATCTGGCGTACAGTTTAACGAAAGTCACCCCGATACTGAAAAAGTTCGAACCTCAGGCCTGGTGTTTCTCACACCGATCGTCAACGCCCGGGCGGAATTCCGAGGGTTGGCTTACCCGCAGGATAGGCTCACCGCAGGGTTTGCCATCATTGCCCTTGTGGGTGCACACAGGATTTTCATAGTGATCCAGCCATTCACGATAGGCGGGTTCATTCATGCCGCAGCGTTCCGCGGCATAGGCGGTGGGGTTGCTGAAGTAGGTCTCAATGTCCTTGAAGGGCAGCGTTACGTGACCGACGCCTGGCTGGTAGGCCACCAGGAACACCGCCTGGCGCTGCAGGTGGTCCATGATGGAGTCTTCCGGAGGTTCGCGGTTTCTCAGCTCGTGGTTCTCTTCCTCGAGAGCGACAATCTTCTCGTCTCTCAGCTCGAGTTCACGCTGACGCCGCTCCAGCTGCTCCCTGAGGAGCAGGAGCTCGGCACCCGCGTTTGAATCCTCCCGCTGTTTCTCCTCACCTACCGCGGCCATCTGCTCCTGCATGGCGAGGTACTGCTCGTTTCTTTCGGAAAGTCGCTTCTTGAGCTGCTCATTACTGAGGCGCTGGCGTTCGTATTTCTGCTCGAGATCCGCAATATCACTGCGTAACCCCTGGACCTCCAGCCGGTGCTCTCGCTGGATATCCGAAAGCGCATCGCGGTGGACACTCTGGAGGGTCTTGATCCGCAGGCGTTGCTCACGAATCAACTGCGCCAGGCGGGAACGGTCGGCGGCGGCTGCGGCCTCTTCGCGCTCCGAAGAATCTTCTGCCTGCTCACTCAGAACCGGAATATTCTCTTCCTGTACCGGCTCAACTTTGCGGAATTTAAGGCTATTGGCCTCTACTGCCTTGCGAATGGCCTGGAAATGATTATTCCCCGGGGTCATGTCCGGGTCCCAAAGATCCTCCTTGAACTTGGGATCGGGGCATTGGCTTCGGCAAACCAGCCGGATCGGACCACCGCCCATGTCCGGCCCCTTGGCGCCTTGCCTGGCGAGCTCTTCAATCGGCAGGTTCCAGTGACTGTCTGCCCTGCCCTCCTCATCAAACCAGATTCGGAAGAACACGAGTGCCTGAACCCGAAGATCGGGACTCAACTCAACCAGAACAGCCCTGACATCGGTTTCGGCAAGATCGGACAGCCCAACGTAGCCATCCAGGAAAGCGCCGAATTCCGTGGCCCGCATTTCGCGAGCCACCTGGCTTCCTTCCACAAAAAATACCGCCGAATAACCATCGGTTGCCTGGTCGGCAGACACCATTGCACGTTCTCCAAAGTTCAACGACTCGACACCACACGACAGAACACTGAGAGATGTTCCATCCGATCGTGGTGCCGGCCTCTTCAACCCCAGCCTCCCGGAGCCGGGGCGAAGACGCAAGCTGACAGACTCAAAGCTATTAGTCTAGCCAGACAATCGTTTCTGCACAGGGAAAAAGTGCAACGATTTGTGATCGTGTTTGCGCTTAAAGCTCTGCTGCCAGGCGACTGCCCTGGTTGATCGCTCGCTTGGCATCGAGTTCAGCCGCCACATCCGAGCCACCAATCAGGTGAACTGGCAGGCCCGCTGCCTCGAGTTCGCTTTGCAGTTCGCGCAGCGGCTCCTGGCCCGCGCAGACGATAATGGTATCCACGGGCAGCATACGATCTTCGCCCTGCTCTGCGCCTTTCGGCGTGACCGTTATATGCAGCCCCTCATCATCGATTTTACGATAGGTCACACCGGGCACCATCTGAACCTGACGGTTTTTTAGGGAAGTCCGGTGAATCCAGCCGGTGGTCTTGCCCAGGTTCTTACCCACTTTCGAGGCCTTGCGCTGAAGCAGATAGACTTCCCGGGCCGGCTCCGGTACCTGGGGCTCAACGCCCTGGATGCCACCACGATGCTCGACACTGAGATCCACACCCCACTCACGCATGAAGTGATCGGTATCCAAAGCAGCTGACGTGCCCTTGTGGATGATAAACTCGGAGACATCGAAACCGATACCGCCGGCGCCGATCACGGCCACTTTCTGGCCAACCGGCTTGCGCTCCAGCAGCGCGTCCAGATAACCGATCACTTTGGGATGATCGATACCCTCGATTTCCGGCGTACGCGGCTTTACGCCAGTGGCCAGAATCACTTCGTCAAAGCCACCGGCTTTCAGGTCGTCAGCGCTAACCCGGGTGTTCAGGCGTAAATCGACCTGATGCTTGTCGAGCATCACCCGGAAGTAACGCAACGTCTCGTAAAACTCTTCCTTGCCCGGAATCAGCTTGGCAACGTTGAACTGGCCACCAATCTCACTGCCGGCGTCAAACAGTGTCACCTTATGGCCACGCTCTGCCGCCACGGAAGCAAAAGCCAGTCCTGCCGGGCCGGCACCAACCACCGCGATGGATTTGGGCTTCGCGGTCTTCACGTAGGTCAGCTCGGTTTCATGACAGGCGCGGGGATTGACCAGGCAGGACGTCAGCTTGCCACTGAAGGTGTGATCAAGGCAGGCCTGATTACAGCCGATGCAAGTGTTGATCTCCTCCGCGCGATCTTCCGCCGCCTTCAGAACCAGATCGGCGTCTGCGAGGAACGGCCGGGCCATGGACACCATATCGGCATCGCCCTCGGCCAGAATCTTCTCGGCCACATCCGGCATGTTAATCCGGTTGGTGGTGACCAGAGGAATGCTCACTTCACCTTTCAAGCGCGCGGTCACCTTGGTAAATGCGCCCCGGGGAACTGAGGTGGCAATGGTAGGTACGCGGGCCTCATGCCAGCCAATACCCGTATTGATGATGGTTGCACCCGCCTTCTCGATTTCCTTGGCCAGATGCACCACCTCTTCCCAGGTACTGCCGTCTTCAATCAGATCCAGCATGGACAGGCGGTAAATCAGGATAAAGTTCTCGCCCACTCGTTCACGAACCCGGCGAACGATTTCGATGGGCAGACGAATGCGGTTTTCGTAACTGCCACCCCAACGGTCAGTCCGATGGTTGGTATGAGACACAATGAACTGGTTAATGAAGTAACCCTCTGACCCCATCACTTCAACGCCGTCATAACCGGCGCTTTGTGCCAGTGCGGCGCACTCCGCATAGTCCTGAATCTGCTTCTCGATGCCGTCTTCATCCAGCTCCCGGGGCTTGAACGGATTGATTGGCGCCTGAATGGCCGAGGGTGCCACCAGCTCCGGAGAATAGGCGTAGCGGCCAGCGTGGAGGATCTGCATGCAGATCTTGCCATCAGCTCCATGCACCGCATCGGTAATGACCCTGTGCTTCTCGACTTCCTCTTCGGTGGTCATCTTGGCGGCGTGCTGGAAAACGCCCCCCTCCACATTCGGAGCAATACCGCCAGTCACGATCAGGCCGGCACCGCCTCTGGCACGCTCTGCATAGAATGCCGCAAGGCGTTCGAAGCCATTTTTGGCCTCTTCCAGGCCGGTGTGCATGGAGCCCATCAGGGTGCGGTTACGCAGTTTGGTAAAACCAAGGTCCAGTGGCTCAAGCAGGTTCGGGTACTTGGCAACGCCTGACGTCGTGCTCGCGGTCATGTTTGCTCTCCTCATCGTGATCTCGGGCGGAACGCCTGTAAATGACAGGGCTCCGTTCATTGTTGAGCCTTAAACTACCCGCGCATCTTGCCATCGACAATATCCAGGGATAACATTTTATTATCTTTGCATAACATGTCAGACAAAGGCTTCAATGAACGCCCACCTCTCCAGCCCGTCAAAAAACCGAAACTCACTCGGGGACATCAGTGTTCTCTATGTGTCGGCTCTTTTGCGGGCCGCCGAAGCCGAAGGCGCCAGCAGCGCAGAACTGGCATCCCGTTTCCAGCTTGACCATCAGACCCTGACATCACCGGAAGCGCGCATCAGCATCCCGCGGTTTATGCGTCTGGGGCATGCCGCGATCAACGAGACCGGCAACCCGGCTCTCGGGCTGAGGATGGGTGCGCTATCACGCCCTGTCGACGCGGGTATTGCAGGGCTGGCCGGAGAAACCGCCGGCACCGCTGGCGCAGCACTCGCCACGCTGATTCGATACGCTCTGCTAACCAGCCGCAATAGCCGTGGCGTTCCAACGGTCCAACCGGAAACCCGGCAAGCAAAGTTCTACTCGATTCGTCCCTATAACGGCTTCAACTACTTCGTGGTGGATTCTGTTCTTGCCGCGTGGACCCAGTTTCTCAGGACCGTTACGGGCCGTTATGACGTTCTGGAGAAGGTCACTATCGAATACCGATCAATCGGCCAGGATGATTTGTTCGAGAGCTGGTTCCGCTGCCCCGTGCAGTTTGGAGCTTCGAGCAACAGCCTTACCGTTCGTCAGGACATTTGGGAAAGCGCCAGCCAGCAGGCTCAGCCCGCCATGCATGAAAAGCTTTCGGATCTCTGCGAACGGGAACTGCAGCAGATACGACGGGGGTGGACCACAGGCGACCGCGTAAAAAACCTTCTCACACCCCTGTTTCGGGGCGAGACACCCAGCCTGGAAACCATTGCAGTTAAACTGGGGATTGCGCCATGGACGCTCCAGAGACAACTGGCCGCCGAGGGAACCGGATTCAGGGAACTGGTGGATGAAACGCGAAAACAGTTAGCGCGGGATTATATTCGGGAGACAGAGACATCACTGGCAGAGATTGCCTGGCTTCTGGGTTTTGCCAATCCTGCGGCCTTCCACAAAGCCTACCGGCGCTGGTTCAATCTAAGCCCCGGGGAGCACCGAAAGCAGATCAGGCATGGATGACATCGGTGATGGTTTCATCCCTTGCCTATAACTCCATGGCGTCGTCCCAGCCATCATCGTCTTCATATTCTTCGAACTGGTTTTCAATCAACTCTTCTTCGTAATCCCGCATCACAGCCTTCCTGATTCCTGAATTTTCAGAAATAGCCTAGAAGTTCTCAATGACAGAACGATGACAATGAAGCTTGGCGTTGAATGTAATGCAACTGGAGAAGTCGGATAACGTGAAAGGTAAAACGAGGGGAAAAAATGGCGGAGCGGACGGGACTCGAACCCGCGACCCCCGGCGTGACAGGCCGGTATTCTAACCAACTGAACTACCGCTCCGTGCGGGTCATCACAGCTCGCCTCGAAAAGGCTTGGCAATCAAGGGTGTGATTGCTCTGTGACAACGAGGGCGCATTATAAAGAGGCGCCCTGTTATGTCAACGCTTTTCCTAAAATATTTTCAGAAAAAGCGTTCTGTTACATGGCATCGACCATGGCGTCCTTGCCCTGGGCGGTTTTGCGGTATTCGATAGGTGTCATTCCGGACCAGCGTTTGAATGCGCGATAAAAAGTGCTGGGCTCAGAAAAGCCGGTCAGGTAGACAATCTCATCAATGGATTCATCGGTGGTTGCCAGCAACTGACGGGCCAGGCGATAGCGAAAATCCGCCAGTACCTGATTGAAACTGGTCTCGGCCTCTGTCAACCGGGTACGCAGGGTCCTCGGCTTGATGCCGAGCCGCTCGGCCACGGCATCGAGGGTGACCTCTCCACTATCGAGGAGCTCTGCGACAATCCGCTCCACCTGACCAACGATGTCTTTCTTCTCCAACCGGGCAACCTGTTCGCTGGCAAACCGCTCGTGCAGATCCAGCAGCTCCGGCTCGGCATGCGGCGAAGCATGGGAAAGCAGCTTGGCCGGGAAATACAGCCGGTTTTCCGGCGCACCGAAGGTGACATCGCACCCCAGCACCTCGCGAACATGATCCTGGCCCTCGGCACGCTCATGCTCGAACTCGATGCGTGACGGGTAAAAGTTGCCATCGGTGATGGAGCGGAAAAAGGTAATCAGTCCCAGCACGAAACATTCATTGAAATGCCGTAAACGACGTACATCATCAGACGCTGCATCCAGAACCATGCAGGCATCGTCGCCCTCAATGAAGAAATCGGTGTTAGCGGCATCACTCAGCAGACGCTGATAGTTCTGGGCCCGACGCAGGCCCTCGCCGAAGGTTGGGCTGCTCAGAAAAAGGTATTCCAGCACCTGCCCCTTATACGCTGGCAGCAACTGTCCCAGATGCAGGCCAACATCCGGATCGCCGGAAACATCCTCAACAGCCTGCCAGAAGTACATCTGCGCACTGTGGGGAGTTCGAAGCTGTTCGGTATAAACGTAATTTTCATCCACACCCAGACGGCTGAAAATCGCATTGGTATCGATTCCCTTCTTTTTCATCGCCTCATAAATCAGGCGCAACATCACTCCCGCGTCACGAAGTTCCTGCATAAGATCCCGTTTTCTTATTTGTTGACTTCTACTTTGGCCGGCCGGACAGTCGCCGGGGCTCGCCAGGTCAATGCCTGATCTGGCAGGGTTTGCCACACTCCAGAGGTTTGTCAGATCCAGAGGGCCCAGAAAAGGCACCCTGTTAGACAATCGTCTTATATTAGAGCATATCAGGCCACGAACGCCGAGTTGTACCAAAATGTAAAAAAAAGCATATCCTCTGCTACTACGCTTTTACTCAGGCAGCGCCGGCATTTCCGGTCGAGGCTATAAAGGAGAACATCCATGCCAGAGACCCTCGTTTACCACACGACACCACCCGCCCTATTGCCCATGTATGGCAGAACACTGCTGCCGAAACAAAAGCAAACCGGCGGTGACGTCAGCATCCCGGAGTTAGCCGCCAGCCTGCTTGGCGTCAGTACTGCCGGCAAGAACCTCAAGCGCTACCAGCAGGTCTGTGGCTTCGCGGCAGGTAGTCATCTGCCCGTTACCTGGCCCCATGTGCTGGCTTTTCCACTGCACCTGAAACTGCTCACCGAGAAGGCCTTCCCCCTGCCGCTGCTGGGCCTGGTGCACCTGCGAAACACCATTACCCAGCACCGGCCGATCGGCACCGGGGAGAACCTGGATTTATCTGTACGACTGGGGAATACCGCAAAAAGTGACCGGGGCGTGGAGTTTGATCTCATCACCGAGGCTCGCTCGGCTGGCAAACTGGTCTGGGAAGAAGCGAGCACAACGTTGTTCCGACAACCGGATGGCGAGAGCAAGTCGTCCGGCAAAAAAACACCGCCAGAGCTGGAACGTTATCCGAACACCGAAAATTTCAAGGCGCCCGAATCGATTGGCCGGCAATACGCCCGGGTATCCGGCGACAGCAACCCGATCCACATGCATGCCCTGAGCGCCAAAGCGTTCGGCTTTCCAAGGGCAATCGCCCACGGTATGTGGACCAAAGCCCACGCACTGGCGCTACTGGAACAACAGGAAGGCTGGCAAGCCAGTGCCCTCAGCATCAGCTGCCAGTTCAAGAAACCGCTGTTTCTGCCTGGTACAGCCCAGCTGAACTGGAAAACCGGAGAAACGGGGTGGGACTACCAGGTGCTGAATGCCAAAGGCGATGCGCCCCATCTAACCGGGCGCGTCGACTGGCTTTAGGCAGGCTTGCCATCCGGTGCGCAGGGGGAACCCTGGGCGCCGGCAACGGGCAACGTGAAATAGAAACAGGCACCACCGCCTTCCGGCCGCTCGAAACCGATGTCGCCACCCTGCGCCTGTATGAGGGAACGGCAGGTTGAAAGACCAATCCCCATCCCTTCATCCTTGGTCGTGAAGAACGGCAGGAACAGTTTCTCTTCGGCATCTTCCGAGAGGCCGATGCCGTGATCCCGCACCTGGATTCGAACACAGGTGCCACCCTGCACACTGGCACTCACTTCTACCGGCGCGCTGGAATCAATACTGCTGGTCGCTTCCAGAGCGTTGCGAATCAGATTCAGGGCGACCTGCTGTACCTGAACCGGATCGGCCAGAACCTCAGGCATATCCCCAGGCACGGACAGCTCAATAGCGCCCTTGTTATTACGCATATCCACCTCGGCAAACTGCCGGGTGTCTTCCAGCAACGCGGGCACCGACAGTACTTCCTTGCCCGTCGCCGGTTTTTTCATGAATCGACGAATGCGTCGGATGATTTCACTGGCGCGATGGGACTGTGCCTCGATCTTGTCGAGGGTCTCCTGGAGCACCCCCATGTCAGGGCTTTCCTTTACCATCATCCGCTTGGCGACCCGGGCATAATTGGTGATGGCGGTCAGCGGCTGGTTCACCTCGTGGGCAACGCCGGCGGCCATTTCACCCATGGTGGTCAGGCGCGAGGTATGGGCAAGCTGATCGCGCTGTTCCTGAACCAGTTGCCGGGCATCCTCCAGCGCCTTTTCATTGTCCAGTTCGGCGGTGATATCCCGGAATACAACAACCGCACCGTGGAGCTCGTCAGAGTCCAGTTTCGGGGTTGAGCGGTACTCCGCCGGAAAGCCGGTTCCATCGGCCCTTAGCATTCTGATATCCCGCTGGTTCTCGGCCACACCCTGCTGACAGGTCGCCTTCACCGGCAGTCCGTCCGGATTGTCACCGGCAGTCGCGAAGTGGGTTTCGAAGAAATCACGACCAATCAGCTCTTCCACCGGGCAGCCAACAATTGACGCCGCCGCCGGATTGGCAAATTCAATAATGCCGTTCTCATCGAGGCCGTAGATGCCTTCGCTGATGGAGTTCAGAATCCGGGCCTGGTCACTTTGCAGCTCCCGGTTGCGGGCCTGCAACTCTCTTTCAAGACGAATAACGCTGGCGTGGGTTTTCACGCGAGCGATCACTTCCTGGGACTGGAACGGCTTGGAGATGTAGTCGGCACCGCCGAGTGAAAAGCCCTTCACCTTTGCCTGCAGGTCGTCCAGCGCAGACAGAAAGACGACGGCACAGTCGGCCGTCTGCGGGGCGGCCTTGAGGCGCTCGCAGACTTCATAGCCGTCCATCTCCGGCATCATGATATCAAGGAGAATCACTTCGGGCTGATGGCGGTGGGCAAGGTCGAGGGCCTTTTCGCCCTCGTTGGCAATGAGTAGCCGGTAACCTTTGTCTTTCAGGGTCTCATAGAGGACTTTGAGGTTCTGCGGATTGTCATCCACGAGCAGAACCGTCACCTCCGAGTTCTCGCTGACAGCTTCAGTCATAAATGTCGGGCCGGTTAGAAAAGTAACCGTATGATGCCGCCGGGATCACCCTGCGTCGATAAGGTCCTTTACGGACAGGACCATACGAACGAGATGTGCCAGGGAATGGGTCCCCATCTTGTGCATAACGCGGGAACGGTGGATCTCGACCGTGCGCTGGCTGATTTCCAGCTCAATGGCAATCACCTTGTTGGCCTGACCGGCAATCATACGGTCCATGATCTCGTGTTCCCGGGGGGTCAGGCTCTTGATGCGGCGAATGATCTCCTGCTTCTCGTCCAGAGACTTGCGCTGCTCAAGATCCTGTTTGAGGGCTGCCTCAATTTTCTCCAGCAGTGCCTCCTCACGGTAGGGCTTCTGAATGAAGTCCACAGCGCCCTCTTTCATGGCGTCGACGGCCATGGGGACGTCACCGTGACCCGTCACAAAGATAATCGGCAATATGGAGTGTTTTTCATTGAGCTTTTTCTGGAGCTCCATACCGTCCATGCCCGGCATGCGAATATCCAGCACAATGCAGCCTGCCATCTTGTCGGAGTAGTCCTTCAGGAAAGCGGTTGCACTCTCATAGGTCTTTACCGGCTTGCCGTCGGATTTCAGCAGCAGCTCCAGGGAATCGCGGACTGCTTCATCGTCCTCAACAACGTACACGGTTTGCTGGATATCAGTCATGGGTGTGTTCTCTCCTGTCCGTTTTCTTATGATCGCCGGTCAGTGAATTGACGGGTCTTTATGGTCGTCACGGGCATGTTCCTGACGCTCGTGTTCCCGCATTTTTTCTAGCCGTTGCTGGATAATGCCAAAAACGCTCTGCTTCGGGTACCTGCCTTTGTCATCGGCCTTGCCCGCAGGCTTTCCAAGCAGCAGCGTGATGGCCTCTTCAACACGGGCGACCGCGTACACCGCAAACTGCCCCCCGCGCACTGCCTGCACCACTTCGCTGTCAAGCATCAGGTTCTGCACATTGGTGGATGGCACGATGACACCCTGGCTGCCTGAAAGCCCACCCTTGAGCTGGCAGGTGGTAAAAAAGCCTTCCACTTTTTCGTTGACACCGCCAATGGGCTGAACCTCACCAAACTGGTTGACCGACCCCGTAATCGCAAGATCCTGCCGAACCGGTATACCGGAAAGGGACGAAATCAGCGCGCACAGCTCTGCCAGAGACGCACTGTCTCCGTCCACTTCACCGTAGTTCTGCTCGAAGGTCAGACTGGCCGACAGGTGCATCGGATCGTTGACCGCAAAATGGGAGGCTAGCCAGGAGCTCAGGATCATCACGCCCTTGGAGTGCAGATTGCCACCAAGCTTTACATCTCGCTCAATATCCATGACCGCGCCATCTCCATAATAGCAGGTAGCGGTGACACGGTTGGAAAGACCGAACTCAAATCCACCCGTGGACAGCACCGAGAGTGCATTAACCTGGCCAACACACGTGCCACTTGTAGTTACGAGCGTTGTGCCGTCACGGATGGAATCATAGAACTGATCCCGGATCCGGCTGCTGCGGTATTTCGCGCTTTCCAGCGCGCGCTCAACGTGCAGGTCCTGGATCAGCTTGGCACCGGCCTGACGGGCCCAGAAATCGGATTCCCGCAGCAGGTTGGCAATATCGGCCGCGTGCAGGGACAGTCGATCCTGATGCTCGGCCATACGGGCACTGTGTTCAATCACCCGGGCAACCGCCTTGTTCGAACAGTGCAGTAGCTTCTTCTCGCTCACCAGGCTGGCGATGAACTTGGCATATAGCAGCTGACTGTCATCGGAACGGTACATTTCGTTCTCGAAATCCGCCGTGACTCGAAACAGCTCGGCGAATTCAGAATCGTATTCCTGCAGCAACATCCAGGTTTCACGGTCGCCGAACAGAACAATCTTGACGTCCAGGGGCACCGATTCCGGTTCAATTGAGATGGTTCCGGACAGCGTCAGTTCCCGTTCCAGGGAATTTATCTGTATGGACTTCGAACGCAGCGCACGCTTGAGGCCATCCCATACGAACGGTTGCTCCAGAACCTTGATGGCGTCCATCAACAGATAGCCACCGTTGGCCCTGTGCAGGCTGCCAGGGCGAATCAGGGAGAAATCCGTGAACACGGTGCCCTTGAAGGTGACGTTCTCAACGTAACCGAACAGGTTGTGGTAGGTGGGGTTATCCTCCACCACCATTGGTACTTCGTTGGTTTTCTGGTGCACCAGAACATTGACGAGGTAACGGCGGGGCATCTTCTTGTCGAGGGACGCATACGCAATCGCTGCCTGTTCCTCGTTGTCATCGAGGAAAATCTCGAGATTTTCAACCAGGTCCGCCCGAACCGCCTCAAAGAAGGCGACCACGTCCGGCAGATCCTTGTATTTCTCGATCAGCTCATCGATCTGATGGCCTGAGATACTCTCGAGGGTCTCCTGGTTCAGGGCTTGCTGTTTATCAGCGTATTCCTGTTCCCAGTCCGCCAGTTTGCGGAGCGCCTGCCTGAGCTTTTTCTCAAGCTTGTTGATGGCATCTTCGAACTTGTCGCGCTGCTCATCAGTCAGAGCCTGGAAAGATTCCGCAGTGTGGGGTTCGTCGCCATTCATGGCCACCAACCGATAACCGCCCGGGGTTGTCACAGTGAGGCTGACTTTTTTGCGCTTGGCCTGTGCCGCCACCTTCTCGAGCTCGTCTTCCTGTTTTTTGCCGTATTCGTTTTTCAACTGTTCCGAGCGCTCAAGAAAGCTGTCGCTGTCAAAGGTCTGTGGAATAACCTTGACCAGGCGACTCATCAGCTTTTCCATATCCTGTTTGAGCTGGGTACCCTTCCCGGCCGGGAGCTGCAACAGCTTCGGAATGCGCGGCTCCTCGAAGTTGGCCACGTAGCACCAGTCATGGCTCTGCTGATCCGTATCCACATGATGCTCGAGGTAACGCAGCATCATGGTGCGCTTACCCAGGCCATTACGGCCAACGGCATAGACGTTGTAACCGCCATGGGGCATTGCCAGAGCAAAACGCACAGCCTCCTGGGCACGGTTCTGGCCAACGATTTCAGCCAGGGGCTCCAGTTGCTTGGTGGTTTTGAACGGCAGATCTTTCAGAACACAGGCTTTGTAAAGCTGGTGCAGAGGCAGTGACTTCAAGGTTTGGTCCTGTAACGGTTAACACATTGGCCGGTCATTGTAGATTCTGCGGTCGGCTCTGTCGCGTTCAGCACGAAGATTTCTGGAGTCGCGCACATTGCGCGGGATTTTGTTAGGCAGTTCACAATTCCGCCGCCGCTCATTTTTCAGCCAGCCTTTCCGGAACTACACTTTATGTCCCAACCATAAAAACAATGCACGCAACGGACGCCAGCGTATGACCAATGATTCCGCAGAGCGCAGAATCAAGGATCGTTACCCCGCCTCCTGCCTGAAGGTCCAGCTCCGGGAGCGTAGCTTCCTTGGTCGTGGCAAACACCCCACGCCGGTTACCTGCCTGGACCTCAACCGGTACGGAATGGCAGTGCTATGCCCCCGACCAGTAGAGCCGGGCGCCCGTCTGTTCATGGATTTTGACGGCAAGTACATCAGCGAATCGCGGGTTTGTGCCCGGGTGGTGGAATGCCAGCCCTTCCAGACCGGCTATCGCGTCAGTGTCCAGTTCAGCTATTGCCTGGACAAGAAGGGCTATTCACGAACTGTCGACAATGCCCTGTCGCGGATTGAAGGCTTCTACAACCGGTTTGCCAGCTGAGCCAGGCCTTCGGAATCAAACCAGCCCGGCGTCAAGGCTGGCCGCAACATACATCCCCAGCTCCCGACACTGATCTTCAAACTCTTCCCGGTATTCACCCCGGCAGATCAAAGGCTCCTGGACCAGCTTCCAGCGTAGCCCGGTAGTAATGCTTTCTATTGCCCGCTTGGTGCCCGTGCCGTCATGGCCGGCGCGAATGTAATAGGCAAAAGGTAGCCCCTGGGTTTTCTCGAGGCAGGGATAGTAGCTGCGATCGAAGAAGTCTTTTAAAGCACCACTCATATACCCGAGATTCTCAGTGGTGCCCAGAATAATGGCGTCGCAGGCAAGAACGTCTTCGGGACCGGCATCCAACGGTGCCAGAACGGTTACTTCAACGTTTTCGATATCTTCATGGCGGGCACCCTCATCCACAGCTTCTCGTAGGCGGAGGGTGTTCGGGGAAGGCGCATGGGCAACAATCAAAAGTTTCTTCATGCCATCCATACGTCCTCCCTACATCAAGCTTAGAGCAGCTCGCCGTTGGCTTCTGCGGGCTCTTCTTTTGCGTCTTTCTTGGGTTCAGGCTTGGGCATCAACTTGTCCCGAACCTTGGCTTCGATCTCGTTGGCAATGTCCATGTTTTCTTCCAGGAACTTGCAGGCGTTGGCCTTGCCCTGACCGATCTTGTCGCCATTGTAGGCGTACCAGGCTCCGGACTTGTCGACAAAGCCTTCCTTGACGCCCATATCCAGCACTTCCGCCATGTGGTAAATGCCCTTACCGTACATAATCTGGAACTCGGCCTGCTTGAACGGCGGCGATACTTTGTTCTTGACCACTTTCACGCGGGTCTCGTTACCGACCACTTCGTCACCATCTTTCACGGCACCAATGCGGCGGATATCAAGGCGAACGGAGGAGTAGAATTTCAGCGCGTTACCACCGGTGGTGGTTTCGGGCGAGCCAAACATAACCCCGATTTTCATACGGATCTGGTTGATGAAAATCATCAGGCAGTTAGCGTGTTTGACATTACCAGTCAGCTTGCGAAGCGCCTGGGACATCAGTCGCGCCTGCAGACCCACGTGGCTGTCGCCCATTTCACCCTCGATTTCCGCTTTCGGGGTCAGGGCCGCCACGGAGTCCACGATGATCACGTCTACCGCATTGGAACGAACCAGCATGTCGGCAATTTCCAGGGCCTGCTCACCGGTATCCGGCTGGGACACCAGAAGGTCGTCCACATTGACGCCCAGCTTTTCGGCGTAAACCGGATCGAGCGCGTGCTCGGCATCCACGAATGCGCAGGTTTTACCGGCTTTCTGTGCTTCGGCAATTACCTGCAGGGTGAGCGTCGTCTTACCGGAACTTTCCGGACCGTAGATTTCGCAAATTCGACCGTATGGAAGACCGCCAATACCCAGGGCAACGTCCAGGCCAAGGGAACCGGTGGAGACCGCAGGAATGGCTTCGCGGGGCTGATCGCCCATTTTCATCACGGCGCCCTTGCCGAACTGGCGCTCAATCTGCCCAAGTGCTGCGCTCAATGCTTTCTTGCGGTTGTCTTCCATCAGTGCAAACCCTCTGTCGCCTGGGCCGCCACCCTCAGGAAAAGGCTGGCAGCGAAATAGTGAATCGGGAATCTGTACAGCTCGAACAGCCCATTCCCTGTATATTTGAACAGTATTAAAACATAACCCGCAGAGGAGACCAACCCCTCCGGATGTGAAAGCCGTCAGACTTCGTCCACAAAATTGTTAACCCCTTGAAGGGCAAAGAGAACGGCCTGCCTGCGAACCTGATCACGATCACCCTCAAAGTGTTTTACCACGGCCACGGTGGAGGCCGGGCTGCTACCCCAGGCAAACCAGACGGTGCCCACAGGCTTTTCCTCGCTGCCACCGCCGGGCCCGGCAACACCACTGATAGCCACGGCAACGTCAGCATCTGTCGCCACCAGGGCACCGGCAACCATTTCCCGCACCACCGGTTCGCTGACCGCACCGTGTTCATCCAGCGATTTCCGGGTTACGCCCAGAAGCCCCTGCTTGGCCTCATTGCTGTACGTGACAAGGCCACCCAGCACGTAGGCCGAAGAACCGGCACGATCGGTCAGTACCTTCGCAACCCAGCCGCCGGTGCAACTCTCCGCCGTCGCAACGGTACGGCCGGTTGTCAGCAGTCGTTCACCAAGGCGGTTGCCTGCCTCTTCCAATTCCTGATCGCTGGCCAGCATAATGACCTCCTTCGTTTCATCACGGCGGTTATTTTCTTACAATTCACGCCTTCATCCAAAGCAAGGCTACCGGACCCGTTCATGTCAGCAGCTCAGACCGATCTTTCCAAGCACACCCCAATGATGCAGCAGTACCTGAAGATCAAGGGCCAGCACCCCAATGAACTGGTTTTTTACCGCATGGGGGACTTTTACGAACTGTTCTACGAAGATGCCAAGAAAGCGGCCGAGCTGATGGATATTACCCTCACCGCCCGGGGCCAATCTGGCGGCAATCCGATCCCCATGGCCGGCATCCCCTATCACTCTTCTGAGGGCTACATTGCCCGGCTGGTTCGGGCAGGTCAATCCATCGCCATCTGCGAACAGATCGGAGATCCTGCCACCAGCAAGGGGCCGGTTGAGCGACAGGTGGTGCGGATCGTCACACCGGGAACCCTGAGCGACGACGCCTACCTGGAAGATCGCAGGGACAATCTGCTGGTGGCTATCTATAACCATCGGGAGCAGTTCGGTTTTGCTTCACTCGATATCTCCAGCGGCCGTTTTGCCGTTTCAGAACTGGAGAACCTGGAAGCCCTGCAGGGTGAACTTCAGCGACTGCGCCCGGCGGAAATTCTGATCAGCGAGGATTTTCCTTACGAGGAAGTTCTGGAGGGCTTTACCGGAATTCGACGCCAGGGTCCCTGGCTGTTCGAATCCGATACCGCACGCCGTGTGATCACCCAGCAGCTGCAGGTGCGAGACCTGACCGGATTCGGCTGCGAAGACCTGAACCTGGCGGTCTGTGCCGCCGGCTGTCTGCTGCAGTACGCCAAGGAAACCCAGCGCACCGCCCTGCCCCATATTCGCAAGCTGACCCGCGAGCGTCGTGATGAAGCGGTCATTCTGGATGCCGCCAGCCGCCGCAACCTGGAGATCGACACCAACCTGATGGGCGGCCACCAGTACACACTGGCCTGGGTGATGGACCGTACCGCTACCTCCATGGGCGGACGGGAGCTTCGGCGCTGGCTGAACCGCCCGCTTCGGGACGTGAACATCGTCCGTCAGCGCCAGCAGGCCGTTTCGGCGCTCCTCGACGGATTTCACTACGAGCCTGTGCACGATCTGTTGAAAACCGTGGGCGACATTGAACGGGTACTGGCCCGAGTCGCCCTTCGGTCAGCGCGCCCTCGAGACCTGGCAAGGCTTCGGGATGCCTTCCAGGCACTGCCAGATCTGCAGGAAACCCTGAAACCGGTTAACTCCCACCATGTCGTCAAGCTGGCAACCATCATTGGTGAATACCCGGAACTGGCGGATCTGCTGGAGCGCTCCATTATCGACAACCCTCCGGTTGTGATCCGTGAGGGCGGTGTCATCCGGGAAGGCTTCGACGAGGAGCTGGACGAGCTGCGCAACATCAGCGAGAACGCCGGCCAGTATCTGTTGGACGTGGAAACCCGGGAACGGGACCGCACAGGCATCAGCACCCTGAAGGTGGGTTACAACCGGGTCCACGGCTATTACATCGAAATCAGCCGGGCCCAGTCGGACCAGGCGCCGGTGGATTACATTCGCCGACAGACCCTGAAGAATGCCGAGCGGTTCATTACGCCAGAGCTGAAAGAATTTGAAGACAAGGCCCTGAGCGCCAAGAGCCGGGCACTGGCCCGTGAGAAAGGCCTGTACGATGAGGTCCTGGAAACTGTGGCCGGGCAACTGGCACCATTGCAGGATGCAGCACAGGCGCTGGCCGAGCTGGACGTACTGAGCAATTTCGCCGAGCGCGCCACCTCCCTGCGTTTTTCGGCGCCGGAATTCAGCGAATCCCCCGGTTTCGACATCGAGGAAGGCCGCCACCCGGTGGTTGAACAATTGCTGGATGAGCCTTTCGTACCCAACGATCTGTTGATGGATACCCAGCGCCGCATGCTGGTGATCACCGGCCCGAACATGGGCGGTAAATCCACCTACATGCGCCAGGCCGCGCTGATCGCCCTGCTGGCTTACACCGGCAGTTTTGTGCCAGCCAACCGGGCGGTAATCGGCCCCGTGGACCGGATTTTCACCCGGATGGGCTCCTCCGACGACATCGCCGGCGGCCGGTCCACCTTCATGGTGGAAATGACCGAAACCGCCAACATCCTGCACAACGCCACCGAGCACAGCCTGGTGCTGATGGACGAGGTGGGCCGGGGCACCAGCACCTTTGATGGCCTGTCACTGGCCTGGGCCACCGCCGAGCACCTGGCCCGGGAAATCCGTTGCTACACCCTGTTTGCCACCCACTATTTCGAGCTCACCCATCTGGCCGATGAGTTGCAGCATGCCGTCAACGTGCATCTGACAGCCACCGAGCACGATGACAGCATCGTATTCCTGCACAACGTGCATGATGGCCCGGCGAGCCAGAGCTATGGGCTCCAGGTAGCCAAGCTGGCCGGCGTGCCCCAGGATGTGATCCGAAATGCCAAAACCCAGCTTTCCAATCTGGAAGGCTCTGCCTCTCCAAAGGCGCCGGCAGACATGGGCGGCGAACCGCAAAAAGACACACCCCGCACCAAACCGGCAACGCAGGTCAGCGAACCGGTTTACCAGGGCGATATGTTCGCCAGCATGGAGCCCAGTGCCGTGGAAGACGCGCTTAAAGAGCTGGATCTGGATGGGCTGACACCCCGCGATGCCATGAACCAGCTCTACGAACTGAAGGCGCTGATGAAGAAATAGCGCAAAATTGATCTGTGTAATAAGGTTATAGCAGCCCAATGCTTGCGGCTGTGCGGGTCGCTCCCTACAATATCGCGCACCAAAATATAACGGTGGCGCCCGAAGGCGCTCCTGATGAGACTGACCGACCACTGGACCAGGGATCTGACTATGGCGTTTATCGTTACTGATAACTGCATCAAGTGTAAATATACGGACTGCGTGGAAGTCTGCCCGGTAGACTGCTTCTACGAAGGCCCAAACTTTCTGGTAATCGACCCGGACGAATGTATCGACTGCGCCCTGTGCGAGCCAGAGTGCCCGGCCGAAGCCATTTTCTCGGAAGACGAGCTGCCGGCCGATCAGGTCCAGTTTGTGGAGCTGAATGCCGATCTGGCCGCCAAATGGCCGAACATCACCGAAAAGAAAGATCCACTGCCAGACGCTGAAGAATGGGATGGCAAGCCGAACAAGCTTCAGTATCTGGAAAAGTAAGCATCCGGAACTGGAACAAAAAAGGGAAGCCGAGGCTTCCCTTTTTCTTTGCCTGAAGTTCCGTGATTGCGTCAGGTGCTGGCCAGCTTGGCGCCCATGGCCACGAAAAACCCTCCCGTCAGGCCGTTCAGCGTTCGCTTCACACGCGCGTTTACACCAAGACTCCGAAACGTCACCACCACCCAGGCCAGACCACACTGCCAGAGCATTGCCAGCAGAAAATGCACACCGGCCAGCATCAGCGACTGCTGAAAGGCGTTGCCTGCCGGATCCACAAACTGTGGCAGCAAAGCCATGTAGAACAGGGCGGTTTTGGGATTAAGAACGTTGGACAGCAGGCCCTCACGAAACGACACCGCCAAGCCCACCTTCCGGCGGGCAACCGTTACGTCCTTTGCCGCAGGCGCGTCACCCCGGCGAAGGGCCTGGCGCAACGAACCGATGCCGAGCCAGACCAGGTAGCAAGCGCCGGCCCACTTCAATGCAGAAAATGCCCAGGCGGTTTCCACCAACAGGAGGGAGATGCCCAGCGCCGAGAGCGTGGCATGAATGAACAGGCCGCTACAGATTCCGACACTGGTCACGCACCCATCCCGCAAACCGCCCCGGCCGGTATTACGCATCACCAGCAGCGTATCCACACCGGGCGTGATGGTGAGCAATGTAATGGCAACCAGATAGGCCCAGAACAGATCCGATATCAACGTCATGCCCTCTCAAAATCCTGAACGAAACCTTCCCCGGGGCCCTTCCGACAATCTCAGACTCAGGCCTCCTGCTGGAGAATCTTACGCGCAGCGGCGGACTTGTAAAATGGCGCAAGCCGCCGACGAATCACGGCCTCAACATAGCCCTCTTCACGCAACACGTCTATAACCGGAATTGCGTAAGCATCTATCTCCGCCATAACAACCTCACGGCTTACCCCCATATCGCCCAGCAGGTCTGTAAGCGGGCGCTCGCCATATTTGTCGAACAGGTGGGAAACCACGGCCCGGGCACAGTTCTCAAAGTATCCGGTCTTGCGAAACTGCAGCCAGAACTCATAGCCAAGCACCACAAACTCCTGCAGCTGCACGTCTCCGAGCCCCTCGTGAAGCTCGGCAATGGTGCGATCCTCCAAAGACACCCAGGCGGCCATCACACTGTCGCGCAGCTCCTCATCAGACAGGGCACTGTGCAGGAATTGCTCACTGCGGCTGATCAAACCGGGCAGGCTGTCAGACAACCAGGCTTTCAGTCGACGCTCAAAGGTTTCATCCAGCCCCGGCACCGCCCGGTTGGCCATCCGCTTGCCAAATTTCATCATCGAACCAACGCCCGGCACAGACTTGGTGATCAGGTTATCCTCGTACAGGTAGTTCACCAGGCCGTGGTACACCACATTGGACACCAGCTCCTGATAGACCGGGTGCGCCATGATCTCGCTGATCACCCGTTCACGTTGCTGCCGGAGCTCCAGAGCTTC
The DNA here is from genome assembly GCF_045057155.1 of Marinobacter flavimaris. NCBI lineage: Bacteria > Pseudomonadati > Pseudomonadota > Gammaproteobacteria > Pseudomonadales > Marinobacteraceae > Marinobacter > Marinobacter flavimaris. The sequence goes on along the minus strand of NZ_CP171359.1, from coordinate 478,761 downwards.
CTCCAGAAAGCCCGTGGCCTGTTCGCGGGTGATGATCTCGCCCAGGGTGGTCTTTGACTGCACATCGGCATTGAGCACCTCGGTGGCCATCTCCGCAGCCAGTTCCGGAATGCCTGCATCCAGTTCCATGTCCATAACGATACGCTGGATAACGCCCATCACCTGCTCTTCCGAGGTTATCCGGCCAAGGGTTATCTCGCCGGCATAATGCCAGAGCTCATCGAGCTCCTGCTCCAGGAACTTGCGCAGCTTTGCGCCCTTTAGCGAAGCCAGCTCATGTTTCACATGCTGCTCAAGCAGTTGGTTGGCGAGATCCGTTTTGCCTTTGGTCATGGCGTCAGTTGTCCTGTTGAAGAAATGAAACACACAGGCCAGAGGCTAACACGAACGAAACGCTGGCAGGTTTGCCAAAACTACAGGTGGAGAGGCGCGGCCGGGCCAGTATGATTCAGTCACGCACTCTGAGAAGGAGTTACTGAAAATCGTTGAAGGTGTGGGGTTCCGCAGCAAGTGCGAGGCAAAGACTGCCGGGGCCAACGTAGATGCTGCTGGTAATCCCCATCTGGGAGAGCAGCAGTTCCACACCATTGCGTTCGCAAGCATCGCGCAGTCGGTTGAGCCCGGGCAAATCCTCGATCTCCGTCCAGGTAAGACCACAGGACAGGCTTACATAGGGTGTCAGAAGCCCGGCTTCGACACGGGCAGCGGCATAGTTCATCACCTTTTCCACGGCCACGTCGAAACTCCGGGTTTTGGCCGCAGGCTGGCCCTCGGCCCCCTGCCCGAAGATAACCGGCGTAATGTTCAGTGCTTTGCCCAGGAAGGCAACCAGCGCCGACACACTCTTGTCACCACGACGCCGTGCCCGTTCACGGATGTAGTGCAGATCCCTCGGAATGACGCAGGTGTAGATCTTGTCGCTGAAGGTTTCCACCTCATGGCGCAGGGCATTCTTGGACACATTCTGGCCGATCAGCTTGAGCGTGTGGGCTGCCAGCAGGCCCTGGCCGGCAAAAATCTGTTTACTGTCGATCACACGCATAAAGAACCGGCCATCACGACCGGCGGCCTCCCGCGCACCTTCGTAATTCGCCAGGACACTGTTCATAGCCTCGGTGGCATTCTGGAAAATCAGGCTTCGGGATTTCGTGACCGTCTCGCAGATAGCAATATCGAACTGGGTGACGATCTTCTCCATGAACAGATCGTGTATCTGCTCTGCGGTGAAGGCGCGGGTTTCCGCCTGATGTCCTTTCTGCAACAGGCCGCTCTGATAGAACTCCTGGGTCCGAACCGGATCATGCTTGTCTATGTAGGTCTGGCCATCGATTACAGCGGTTACCGGCAGCACGAACAGGTCGTGCTTGCGGCTGAACTCATAGGGTAAGTCGCACGCAGAATCGACGATCAAACCAACTCGCATGGTGGGCCTCCAGCTCCGGGTAGCTTCTCGAACGGAAGCCCCCTTTATTGTCGTTATTCTTTGTGCCGCACAGTTTTACACACCGCGATCAGAATTTCAGCAACCCGGCCCTATCGTGCTGCCGATGTCATATCCAGCTCACGGAGATTCTGCTCGAGCAGTTCGCGGTTATCCTGCTGCCAGGGGTGAAAGCCTTTACGGAAATACGCCAGGAATTCCGGCAGACACTTGCGGAGCACTCCGGGCTTGCCCCAGAGAAAATTAAACCCGCCAACCCAGGTGCGCAGGCTCCAGAGTTTGCCATCGGCCTTCAGCAGGCTACAGGTATTCAAAAAGGTGTACTTGAAGAAATTCCAGGTAACAAAGAGGAAGACGATCCGGCGAAGCTGTTCATTGCCGACACATTCCCGGTAAACATCAAAGGCGACGGATTTGTGTTCGGTTTCCTCAATCGCATGCCATCTCCAGAGCTTTGCCATGGTCGGCGTGGCGCCTTCCATCCACTCCGGGTGGCTCAGGATGGCATTGGCCAGGACGGCGGTGTAGTGCTCGGCGCCACAGGTACCTGCCAGTTGGCGGCTTGGTGGCAGTTTACCCACCCACTCCATATGCTTGCGGAACCGTTGGTCCAGGGCATCAATATCGTAGCCCCGGGCCTTCAGGGCCTCGTTGTAATCCTTGTGCTCCCTGCTGTGCAGGGCTTCCTGGCCAATAAATCCGCGGATCTCCGCTTTAAGCTTTGGATCCTCGATCTTGTCCCGATAGAGCCTTACGGCATTGATAAACTGCTGCTCGCCATCGGGAAATTGCAGGGAAAGGGCGTTGAAGAACGCGGTCCGGAAAGCATCGTTGCCATGCCAGAGCGTTTTCAGATCCTCGCTGACATCGAACCGCAGATGTCTCGGCTCAACGGACACCCCCTCGGGCGTGGAGCTGATGGTCATGACTGCCTCCTGTTTTTGTAGTGTTGTTATCAGTATTGAACAGCGGACAAAATTTCATCAGTTCTGGCAGTTTAAACCCGGAAACCGCGCGGAAGGAATACTTCAGGAGGAAAAATTAGACAAATTGTCACGAAATGACATTCTGTCAACGCCCATGCTCAGGGAAACATTCAGGCATAAAAAAGGGAGGCACGAGGCCTCCCAAGGACACACAGGGGGTCAACGCCTTCCGGTGCAGAGCCGGAAGACGCAGGTTTAGTGCTCTTCCGCGGCTTTCACGCCCGGCGCTTCCGGGTCGGCGGTAAAGCCAAGCAATTTGGTACGTTCAATCAGGAAATAGAGGACGGCGCCGGTGGCCAGGCCCCAGCCAGCGCCATAGACGGCCAGAACAACACCCATGGTGCCGGCAATGCCACGCTCGGTGTTATTCTCCAGCTGCTCCAGCCCTACCATCAGGCAGATATAGCCGGTCAGCAGCAGTGTCAGTGACAGGGCAATCGGCAGCACCGGTTGGAAGAAGCTCACCAGCGGCAGAACGAAAAGGGCAATAAAACCCGTAATCCAGAAAGTACCGCCGCCACTGTAGATGGAGTCCATGGCGTTACGACCGTACTTGTAGCGCTCGGCCATGGTGGCAGTGACAGCCGTCCAGATCGGGCCCGCCAGCCCCGGATAGGGTGCGAAGAACGCGTGGCCACCATTGCGGATAGCGGTTACCAGATGCACCCGGTCGATGCTGTTATCGATATCTTCGTCTTTGCGCAGATGATCAACGCGGTTCATCAATGACTGGCCGACCACGATATCGCCGAAGGCAATCACGTAGGCGATCACCGCCGTGGGAATGGCGTACAGGAAGACGTTGGCATCCGGGAATCCGACGGCGAACGGCAGGTAGTTCCACAGCTCATCAAACGCGGGTTTGGTGATGCCCCACTCCACATTGGGCACCTCGTATTCGCCAGTTGCAAAGCCAACCAGGATCGCAACCACCATACCCGGCACCATGCCGTAGTTGGCAATCTTGCGGGCGATTGAATTGCTTTCCACAAAACCTTTGAACGATACCGAGAACATCAGGTAGAGGCACACCAGGCCACCGATGATCAGGGAGATCGGCGTGTTGGCGAGACGGCCGCCTGCCTCAATCTCACCCATCAGGGCGGCGATACCGGCACCGATGATAATCCCGCCTTTCATGGAACGGGGAATCAGCTCCACCAGTTTGCTGCCCAGGCGTGTAATACCCAGAACCAGGAAGATAATGAACACCAGGAACTGCAGCGCGAACAGCGCCTGAATCGCCTCGGGGCCCGGCTCGTAGTCGCTCAGGAACAGCAGAACCACAGGAATCCCTGGCGTAATCCAGCCCGGCACCAGGGGAACACCCAGCAGTGCCGGCAGCATGAAACCGATGCCACAGATCACCACGTAAGCCAGAGCCACGTCGTAGGGCACACCCAGGTATTTCTCAAGAAGGGGAATCATGGCCAGGCTGACCACGAACATGATCAGAGCCTGCACCATCTCCGCGAACTCCCAGCGGTAATGAACGAACGGCAGACGAACCTTGAAGGGACCGGCCGGCCAGAACGGCTGCTCTTCCCCGTTCTTTCGGTGAAACATTTGCATAAAAAGGTCTCCGGGCTCACGCGGCGCGTGTGCCTGACAGCGTTGTTTTTTCTGGTTTAATTCGGCTGCGCCGGGGCCGGCGCAGCCGATCGGGGAATCAGTCCAGTTCTTTGGCCTGATCCCTCAGCACGAACTTCTGGATCTTACCCGTGGAGGTTTTGGGCAGCTCCGAGAAGACGATGGTCTTGGGTACCTTGAACCGGGCCAGGTGCTCGCGGCAGAAGTTGATGATGTCTTCCTCGCTGACTTGACCGGCTTCCGGCTTCAGGGTCACAAAGGCGCAGGGGGTTTCGCCCCACTTTTCGTCCGGCCGGGCAACCACAGCTGCCTCAAGCACAGCCGGGTGGCGGTACAGGGTATCCTCAACCTCAATGGTGGAAATGTTCTCACCACCGGAGATGATAATGTCCTTCAGCCGGTCCTTGATCTCCATGTAGCCGTCTTCGTGCCATACCGCCAGGTCCCCGGTGTGGAACCAGCCACCCCGGAAGGCCTCTTCGGTGGCTTTGGGGTTCTTCAGATAGCCCTTCATCACCGTATTGCCGCGCAGGAAAATCTCACCGATGGTTTTGCCGTCTTTGGGCACTGGCTCCATGGTGTTCGGGTCGCCGACCATCGTGCCTGCCAGAGTGTGATAACGAACGCCCTGACGGGCCTTTTTCCGGGCACGATCATGCAGTGGCAGCGCATCCCACTCGGATTTCCAGGCACAAACGGTTACCGGGCCATAGACTTCGGTCAGACCGTAAACGTGAGTCACCTGGATGCCCATTTCCTCGATGGCACCAATGACCTGGGCGGGGGGTGCCGCGCCTGCTGTCATGGACTTCACGTCGTGATCAATGCCGGCCTTGGCGGATTCCGGCACGTTCAGCAATGCGTTAAGCACAATCGGGGCGCCACACATGTGGGTAACCTGATGATCCCGGATCAGCTGCAGAATCTTCTCGGGATCAACCCGGCGCAGGCAGACGTGAGTGCCGGCCATGGCGGTGATGGTCCAGGGGAAACACCAACCGTTGCAATGGAACATCGGCAAGGTCCACAGGTACACCGGGTGCATGTCCATGGACCAGACTGTCTGGTTGCCGATGGCATTGATGTAGGCGCCACGGTGATGATAGACCACACCTTTTGGATTGCCGGTAGTGCCGGAGGTGTAGTTCAGAGAGATCGCATCCCACTCGTTCTCCGGGAAGCTCCACTGGAATACCGGATCCCCTTCCTGAAGGAACGCCTCGTAGTCCAGATCGCTGACCTGAACACCCTCGCCATACTCGGGATCGTCCACATCGATCACCAGCGGCTTGGTGTCCAGCCGGCTGACGGCGTCCCTGATCACCTCACCGAACTCCCGGTCGGCAATCACAACCTTGGCCTCACCGTGATCCAGCATGAAGGCGATGGCCTCAGCGTCCAGGCGAACGTTCAGGGTGTTCAGCACCCCGCCAATCATGGGCACCCCGAAATGGGCTTCCACCATCGCGGGAATATTCGGAAGCATGACGGCAACGGTATCACCGCGTCCGATGCCGCGCCCTTTGAGGGCTGATGCCAGACGGCGGCAACGTTCGTAGGTCTGCGCCCAGTTGTAACGGATGGCCCCGTGAATGACGGCGGGATACTCCGGGTAAACCGTGGCGGTACGTTCGATGAAATCAACGGGAGATTGGACGGCGTAGTTGGCGTCGACGGGCGCCAGGCCTTGATCAAATATCGAGGTCATTGCGTGGTCCTCTTGAGTACTGTTGTTCTTATGGCGTATTCAGGAATATCGCTAAACTAGCTATACTTCGGGCTGGTCAGAATAGTATTGGATAGCAAAAACACTAGAAACTATACCAACGTATTATAGTTAATTTACTATAACGATAAGCCATGAACGATTTTTCCACTCCAAGTGTATTTAGTTTGCATGACGCCGACCCGCAACCCGGTTTGATCCTGGATGCGACAGGCAGCGTTCTGGAGGGCAACCTGGCCAGCCATCATCTTTGCCAGAACGCCAACCTGACCTCGCTGTTCCATCTGCTGCCGGTCAACGTTCAGGCGCTTGTGAAGTCGTCCCTGGAGCAGGAACGATCGATCGAGAATGTGGAAGCCAGAATTCCGGCAGACACCACCGAGCGTTTCCTGGTGTGGACGTTCGTCCCCGATATCGGGAGCTCGACGGTTCTGGCGCGGGCCAGAGACGCTACAGACGAAACCATCAACCGGGAAGAAGCGACCCGCTCCAACCGTCTTTACCGGCTGATTACCGAGAACACCACCGACCTCATTTCCCGCCATGCCCCGGACGGACGGTTTATCGATGCCACGCCCGCATCCTGGCGGCTGCTGGGCTACTGGCCGGAAGAACTGAGGGGTAAGCCCCTGGAAGAAATTTTCCGGGGCGATCAGGTGGTTCAGAAGCTGGCTGAAACCCGCAACCAGCTACGGGACGACGGCTACGCCACCATGACTCTGGAGATTATTCACCGGGACGGTTCCCGCCGCTGGTTCGAGATTGCCAGCAGGGCCATTCGGGAAACCTACACTGGCGCTGTGATTGAGGTCATCAGCGTATCCCGGGATATCACCGCCCGGGTAGAGTCCGAGGAGAACAACCGCAGGCTGGCCGACGAACTCGCCCACACCGCCAGGCTCGCCACTCTGGGGGAGCTTGCCTCAAGCATTGCCCACGAGATGAACCAGCCATTGGCCACCATCGTGAACTTTGCCAGCGCCAGCCAGCGCTATCTCAAAGGCGCCCGAACCAATCCCGAATGCCTCGATCGAGTGGACGACGGCCTCCAGAAGATTGTTCACCACGCCAACCGGGCCTCGGAGGTCATCAAACGTTTGCGAGCTTTCCTGCGCAAGGGCCAGAAGCGGACCGCACCAATCGCACTGAACGAAGTCGTCAGCAATGTCGCCCGTCTTTGCCAATGGGAGGCCGAGAAAAACAAGGTGCAGATCCGAGAGAATCTGGCCTGTTGTGCGCCCGTCATCACCGCCGACCCGGTGCTGCTGGAACAGGTGCTGATCAATCTGATCCGCAACGGTATCGAAGCCACGGTTGAGGCTCGCGGTGAGGACAACCCGGGCCCACACTCGCAGATCGCCATAACGACCTGCATCAACGATCAGAACGAAACCCTGATTGAGGTCATCGACGAAGGCCCGGGGCTCGACGCGCAGGGCATTCGCCAGATGTTCCAGCCGTTCTATACCAGCAAGCCCCAGGGGCTTGGCCTGGGGCTCTCGATGAGCCGTTCGATTATCGAAGGCTTTGGAGGCTTCCTGGACGCCAGGCCGGCAGCAACGGGCGGACTCTCCCTGATCTGCCGTTTCCCGGCCAGCCCGGGCCACAAGAACAGAACCTCGAACACGGAGATGCAGCCAGATGAGTGATCAAGCGACACCGGAAGCCACCACCGTCTATGTGGTTGACGACGACGCCGGCATGCTGGAATCCACCCAGTGGTTGCTGGAATCGGTCGGGTTGAACGTGGAAGCCTACAGCGACGGCCGGAAATTCCTGGATGCGGTTGGCAACAAGAAAGCGGGCTGCGTGGTTCTGGATGTGCGGATGCCCGGGCTGGGCGGCCTGAACGTTCAGGAGGAGCTTCAGAAGCGGGGGCTGGACCTGCCGATCATCTTTGTCTCCGGGCACGCCGACGTTCCCATTGTGGTGAGGGCGTTCAAGTCCGGGGCCTTCGATTTCATCGAGAAGCCGTTCAACGAACAGTTGCTGCTGGACAGCGTTCAACAGGCCCTTCAGGAACACCAACAATCCGGCACACAGCTGCAGGGCGATGAGGCAACCGACGCCCTGCTGGCCACCCTCACCCGGCGCGAACGGGATGTGTTTCTGCCACTGGCCCAGGGCTACACCAGCCGGGAAATCGCCGAGCAGTTGGATGTCAGCGTGAAGACGATTGATCTGTACCGGGCCCGGGTGATGAAACGCCTGGGCGCCGATCGCCTGCCGGATGTTACCGGCACAGCCATTGCCACCGGGCTGCTCGACCCGCTGGACCTGCGCAGGGAAAAGAACTGAACGGCAAGAACGACTCGGTACGGCACCCCCAGGCGCGTTATCATCAGTCGAAACCGCCCATCAGGAGAACAGCCATGACCTACCCCATTTACCAGGTTGATGCTTTTACCAGCAAGATTTTCGGTGGCAACCCGGCCGCGGTCATGCCGCTGGAAAGCTGGCTTCCGGACGAAACCATGCTCTCGCTTGCCATTGAGAACAACCTCTCCGAAACCGCCTTCTTCGTGCAGCTGCCTGAGGGGGACGAAGCCGATTTCCACATTCGCTGGTTCACTCCGGGCATCGAAGTACCCTTGTGTGGCCACGCCACTTTGGCCAGCGCCTGGGTCATCTTCAACAAACTTGGCTGGGACAAAGATCAGATTCGCATTCGCTCCAAAAGCGGCCCACTCTCCGTCCGGCAGGCCGATGATGGCTGGCTGGTATTGGATTTCCCGAATCTGGCTTTCGAGGAACAGAGCACGCCGGCACTGATTCGGGAAGCCCTGGATAACGCGCCTGATGCTTCGTTTTTTGTTCCAAACGACACCAATTACATGGTGGTTCTGAGGGATGAGGACGCCGTGCGATCTGCTCAACCGGATCTGCGCAAACTCAAGCAAATCGGCAATCAGGGGCTGATCATCACCGCACCTGGCGAAGACTGCGATTTCGTCAGCCGCTATTTCGCTCCGGGCGCCGGTATTGATGAAGACCCGGTTACCGGCTCCATTCACAGCGTGCTCGTGCCCTACTGGTCAGAAAAACTGGGCAAGACACGGCTCGACGCCCGGCAGGTTTCAGCCCGGGGCGGCGTGCTGCACTGCGAGTTGAAGGGGGATCGGGTCGACATCGCCGGCCAGGCTGCATTCTTCATGGAAGGCTCCGTCTACCTGCCCTGAGACTGGTATACTGCCCGCCGTTTTCTTTCCAACGGCGGGCAGTATGACGGCAGTTTCAGCATCACAGTACGACGTAATCATCCTCGGCGCCGGCGCGGCGGGCCTGATGTGTGCGGCAACCGCCGGCTATCGCGGCCGCAGGGTGCTGGTGCTGGACCACGCCAACAAGCCAGGCAAGAAAATCCTCATGTCCGGCGGCGGCCGCTGCAACTTCACCAACCTGAACAGCACGCCCGCCAACTTCCTGTCGGACAACCCGCACTACTGCATTTCCGCACTCAAGCGCTACACGCCCCAGGATTTTCTGGAACTGGTAGACCGGCACGGCATTGAGCATGAGGAAAAAGCCCCTGGCCAGTTGTTCTGCAAGGACAGCGCCAAGGATATCCTCAACATGCTGCTGACCGAATGCGAGTGGGCAGGAGCAGAAGTGAGAATGAAAACAACGGTCGACCGCATTACCGAAATCGACAGCGGCTACCGCCTGAGCGTCGGCTCCGGCGATCTCACCTGTGAATCCCTGGTGATCGCCACCGGTGGCCTGTCGATTCCCACCATGGGCGCCACCGCATTCGGTTACCGGGTAGCCGAGCAGTTCGGGCTGGACATACTTCCCACCCGCGCGGGCCTGGTACCCTTTACCCTGCAGCCGGAATTGAAAGACCAGCTCGCGCCTTTGTCCGGTGTCAGTTGTCCCGTTGACGTGCAGTGCCATGACCAGCACTTCCGGGAACCGATGCTGGTCACCCATCGCGGGCTCAGTGGCCCGGCGATGCTCCAGATTTCCAGTTTCTGGGAGCCGGGCGACAGCCTGGCCATCGATCTGCTGCCGGCCTGCCGCATCAAGGATGACCTGCTGAACCTCCGGAAAACCCGCCCGCAGTCAACCATTGCAAACTACCTGACCCAGCACCTGCCAAAACGGTTTGCCCAGGCCTTCAACGAACTGCAGGGCTGGACCGGTCCCTTGCAGGGCTACAAGAACAGCGATATTGAGCAGGTTGCCGATGTCCTCGGCCATTGGTCGATCAAGCCGGCGGGAACCGAGGGCTACCGCACGGCAGAGGTTACCCTGGGGGGTGTGGATACACGCCAGCTCTCCTCCAAAACCATGGCGGTGCTGGAGAAGCCAAACCTGTATTTCATCGGTGAGGTGGTGGACGTGACCGGCCACCTCGGCGGCCATAATTTCCAGTGGGCCTGGGCTTCGGGTGTGGCGGCCGGCAACAGCGCCTGAGGGCACATCCGACTGCCCAAAGCGACCGTCGAACTGGTAAGCTGAGTTCATGTATTGGCATGACCGGAGAACACACAAGATAGGGGGAACGGATGCTCCAGACCCACAGTGACACCACAACCAGCAATGCCCTCGTTGTCGAAGGTGGCGCCATGCGCGGCATCTTCGCCGCCGGCGTACTCGATGCCTTTCTCGAAAAGCGGCATCAGCCTTTCACGGAAGCCTGGGGCGTCTCCGCGGGCTCAACCAATCTCATCGGCTACCTCTGCGGCCATCACGGCCGAAATCATCGAGTAATCACCGACCACGCCTGTCGGCCGGAATTCATCAACTGGGGGCGTTTCTTCCAGGGCGGGCATTTGTGCGATGTTCACTGGCTCTGGCATCAGTCTTACCAGGAAGTACCACTCGATCTGGAACGCTACCTGTCTGGCACCACCAAACTCTGGGTGGCAACCACGTCGGTGGTGACCGGTGAGGCCCGGTATTTTCCGGTCGACGACCAGAACATCCACAACGTGCTCACCGCCTCCTGCTCCATTCCCCTGGCCTACCGTGATTATCCAAGAGTGGAGGACGAGCCCATGAGTGATGGCGGAATTGCCGATTCCATTCCGGTTGCGGAGGCCTATCGCCGGGGAGCCCGGGATATCACGGTGGTGCTTTCCCGACCGCTGGGCTATGAGAAGAAGCCGTTGGCGTTTCCGGCGCTCACCAAGCGGATGTTCCGGGAGCAACCGGGGCTCGCCGAGGCCATAATCCGGCGGGGCGAAAGATACAACGAGACACTGGAATTCATTCGAAATCCGCCGGAGGACTGCCGGCTCCGGATTATCGCGCCACCGGAGGATTTTCCGGTAAGCCGGTTGACCACGGATCTGAACAAGCTGGATCTGGGGTATCAGCAAGGCCACCGCGCGGCGATGGCCTATCTGGCCGAATTGGCCCAGGAAGTAACCTAGCGAAGCACCACCAGGGGCTTTTTGGCGGTTTTCAGCATCGTGGTGGTTGTACTGCCCACCAGGAACTGACGGATGCGGGAGTGCCCATAGGCGCCCATCACCAGGATGTCGATGTCGTGTTCTTCCTGGTAGGCGTGCAACGCGGGTTCCACATCCCCGGCCCGGATCGCCAGAGTGATCTCGGATTCCAGACCTGCCAGCATTTTCTCGGCTTTCCTGAGCTGCTCCCAGCGGTCGTTGGTGTCCGGTCCAACCATCACCAGATGCAACGGCATGCCTTTCAGAACCGGGCTGCCAGCCAGCAATTCCACGCCCTTGAACGCCGTAGCGCTGCCATCGAAGGCCAGCATGGCGCTGCGGGGCTGGGTATAGTCGTCCGGCACCAGGAGAATCGGGCGGTGCATGCTGCGAATCACCGTCTCCAACTGACTGCCGATGTGGGTGTCACGCTCGGAACTGCTTTCACCGTGCAGCCCCATGACCAGCAGGCGGGTCTGATTCTCCAGCGCCAGCAGAGACTCGGTCAGGTCACCATGGCGCTGACGCTGCACCACGTCATTGATACCGGATTCGCTGACCCGCTTTGCCGCTTCGTCCAGCATGTGGTGGCCGTGTTCCAGGGCCAGCTTGGCGCGCTTGCGGTCCAGCTCTGCCAGGTCTTCGAGCAGCTGTTCACGGCTGCCCAGACCAATGTTGCCAGCCAGATCCGGCTCCGCCGGATAACGTTCCTTGTCCAGCACGTGCAGCAGCATCATGGGCGTTTCCATGTGCTTGCTGGCCCAGGCTGCGTAATCGCAAACCGCCGGCGCCGCCTGGGAGCCATCAATACAGGCAACTACTCGTAACATCTCAACCTCGCCTTCATGATCCTTGTGATTGTTATTCTGACTGCGATCGCTGTTGGATTCCTTGGTCTGTGTCATGTCAGTGCCCCATCAGCTGGTCAACGGCGTCCGGCTTGTCGTGCACGCCAAAGCGGTCAACAATCGTGGCACTGGCTTCATTCAGCCCGATAACCTCAACTTCCGCGCCTTCCCGGCGGAACTTGATGACCGCCTTGTCCAGGGCACCGACTGCGGTGATATCCCAGAAATGGGCCCGGCTCAGATCAATGACCACATTATCGACTGCTTCCTTGAAATCAAAGGATTCCGTGAATTTTTCCGAGGAACTGAAAAACACCTGGCCCACCACTGTGTAGGTGCGGGTATCGCTTGCTTCATCCAGCTCAGAGGTCACCAGCATGTAATGGCCAACTTTGTTGGCAAAAAACAGGGCCGCCAGCAGAACGCCGGCCAGAACGCCGAACGCCAGGTTATGGGTGGCAACCACCACAATCACCGTAACAACCATCACGATGTTGGTTGAAAGCGGATGTTCCCGCAGGTTCTTGATCGAGCCCCAACTGAAGGTACCAATCGACACCATGATCATCACAGCAACGAGGGCCGCCATGGGGATCTGGACCAGCCACTTGTCCAGCACCAACACCATAATCAGCAGGAACACACCGGCAGTCAGTGTCGACAGCCGGGTACGGCCGCCGGATTTGATATTGATAATGGACTGCCCGATCATCGCGCAGCCCGCCATACCACCAAGCAGGCCGGAGCCGATGTTGGCAATGCCCTGACCCTTGCACTCACGGTTGCGGTCACTGGTGGTGTCGGTCAGGTCATCGACGATGGTTGCGGTCATCATCGATTCCAGCAGCCCCACAACAGCCAGCCCCACGGAGTACGGCAGGATGATCATCAGGGTTTCCAGGTTCAGGGGCACATCCGGCCACAGGAAGATCGGCAGAGTATCGGGCAATTCGCCCATATCACCGACCGTGCGGATGTCGAGGTTCAGGTACATGGCAACGCCGGTCAGAACCACAATGCACACCAGAGGTGAAGGCAGGATCTTGCCGATCCGGGGCAGCAGCGGGAACAGGTAGATGATGCCGAGGCCGGCCGCCGTCATGGCGTAGACATGCCAGGTAACATTCGTCAGTTCGGGCAGCTGCGCCATAAAAATAAGGATGGCCAGGGCGTTTACAAAACCGGTTACCACCGAGCGCGAGACGAACCGCATCAGGCCGCCGAGCTTAAGGTAGCCAGCGGCAATCTGAAGAACACCGGTCAGCAGCGTCGCAGCAAGGAGATACTCGAGACCATGCTCTTTAACCAGTGTCACCATCAACAGGGCCATGGCGCCAGTGGCTGCCGAAATCATGCCGGGACGGCCACCCACGAAGGCAATGATCACCGCAATACAAAAAGAGGCGTAAAGACCCACTTTGGGATCGACACCGGCAATGATCGAGAAGGCAATGGCCTCCGGGATCAGTGCCAGCGCCACGACGATACCGGCGAGCACATCGCCACGAATGTTCGAAAGCCAGTTGGCTTTTAGGGAATTCACCATAATGTCGGGTTTCCGGATTGCTGTGGAGATAAAAAAACTGAGATAAAACCGTCGATTGCACCCAACCTATCTCACGTTGGCTACAGGGATATGTCTCAGGGGATTAAACCAGAGGAAGAGGAAGCTGAGCGCTAGGGCGGAAGGATCGTCACGGTTTCAGTTTGCTGCACGGTTGATGAAAATCAGGTAACTGCGAATTTCAGGGTCGCGAAGCTTACCAGACCCCTAACGGGAAAGTAAGGCGGTTACGGGAATCTTCTTAGAGGTGTAACGACCGGTTGCACCTGCTGCTATCATCAACATATTCAATTATTAACAGGAGCCTACGCCCTCCCATGGATGATCTTGCTTCCCAGTTTCTGGCCGGAAACCAGACCACTCTCGACCTCGCCGTTGCGCTTTTGCTTGGCGCCATCATTGGCCTGGAGCGGGGATGGGATGCCCGGGAACAGAAATCCGGCGAGCGAATTGCCGGCATCCGCACCTTTGCCCTGGTAGGCCTGCTTGGCGGTATTTCCGCGGTATTGGCACAGGAAATCACGGAATGGGCGTTTCCCGTGCTTCTGGTCAGTGTCGTGGCCATGGCCATCGTGGCCTACAGCGAGCGCCTTGAGCATATCCGTAATTTCAGCATCACCGGTATGGTTGGCATGGTGCTGACCTTCTGCTTCGGTGCGGTGGCGGTGGCAGTGGACCCGGTCATCGCCACGGCCGCAGCGGTGGTAACCGCAATCATTCTGGACAACAAGGAAGAAATCCACGGTTGGGTCAACAAGCTGAAGGAACATGAACTGGATGCCGCTCTCAAGCTGCTGCTGATTTCCGTGGTCATGCTGCCGTTGCTGCCAAACGAAAAGATGGGGCCTGGCGGGGTTCTGAATCCCCGGGAAATCTGGTGGATGGTGGTGATGATCGCCTCCATTTCCTTTGTCGGCTATTTCGCCATAAGGGTCGCCGGTACCCGCAAAGGCATCCTGTTTACCAGCCTATTCGCCGGGTTGAGCTCGTCCACTGCCCTCACGCTGCACTTCGCCCGCCAGGCCTCGAAAACTCCGCAGCTCAACGCCCAGTTCGCCACCGGTATCCTGATTGCCTGCGGCACCATGTTCCCCCGTATCCTGGTTTATTGCCTGGTGATCAATCCCGATCTGTTGCCCAGTCTGATCTGGCCCGTGCTGGTGATGACCGCCCTGCTCTACGGGCCCGCGCTCTTTATCTGGCGGAAAAATGACCGAGAGCTTCAGGTAAGCCAACCAACCCTTAACCAGAACCCGCTGGATTTGACCTCTGCCCTGGTTTTTGGCGCGTTGCTCACAGCCATCCTGCTTATGGGCGAGTTCCTCGGCAACTGGCTAGGTGATGCGGGCATCTATTTCCTGGCAGCCACCTCCGGCATCGCGGATGTGGACGCAATTACCCTCTCCCTGACCCGCATGTCCAACAACAGCCTGGCCATGGGAACAGCAGTCATAGGCATTGTGATCGCCGCTGCCACCAACAACCTCGTGAAATCGGCGCTGGCCGGGTTTGTCGGCAATCGCCAGATCGGGCTGCTGGTCGGGGGGCCGATGGTGCTCTCTCTGGCAGCCGGGCTTCTGGTCGCCTGGCTGCAGTAATCCCTTACCTGGCCCGACGGAACGTCAGATTGTAACGATACCCGCCCGTTAGCGGGTGCTCCCCGGCTTTGAGGGTCAGCACGCCGTGATAACGCATCCGGGCCGGGCCGCCCCAGACCACAACGTCACCATGGGCAAGTGGCACGCGGATGGGGCGTTCGCTGCGTTTGAGACCACCAAACTGGAACACCATCGGCAGGCCCAGAGAAACCGACACGATGGGCTGCGTGAAGTCCTGCTCGTCCTTGTCCTGATGCAGCCCCATTCTTGCCCCGGGCTGGTATCGATTGATCAGACAGGCGTCCGGTTCAAATCCCTCAAAACCAGCGGTTTCGGCGGCGCTTCTGGCCAGTTCCCGGAAAGCCGCAGGCATGGCGGGCCAAGGCCGGCCGGATTCCGGATCCTCCGCCTGATACCGGTAACCCCTGCTATCGGTAACCCAGCCAAGATCCCCGCAGCAGCTCATGGCCGCAGACATGGCATGGCCACCAGGGGTCTTCATGTGTCTGAACGGCGCTTCTGAGGTAACCGTTTCAATGCTGGCCATGAGTGATTCGGCGTTCGGGAGCGCGAACTGCCGCAGCACCACCGCGCCATCCATCAGAGGCTCGACTGTCTGTTCCGGTGGCAGGTTAGAAAACAGGTCTTGGGTCATGACTACTGCCCCCTCATAAATGATTTAATCTAATAGCTTACGTGGCTTTTTCACAGGTCGATGAAAGCCTGTTCATGAAGCCGGGCTGAAAAACACGTATATTCTATGGGCTGATTCATTCCTGTTAAGGACTTATTAATGCTGTTTGCAATCATAATTGGCGGTCTGATTGGCTACGCCTTTGGCAAATTCCCGGGCTTTCTCATAGGTGCGGCGATTGGCGCCTTTCTCTTGAACCTTCTCAAGCGCCGCCTGATTGGCAAGCTCCAGAGCATTCAGTCCGGTTTTATTGAATCGGTTTTTGCTGTGATGGGTGCCCTCTGCAAGGCAGATGGCGTGGTATCCAGGGATGAAATTCAGATGGCCGAAGCCATGTTCGTTCGCTTCCGCCTGAATGAAGAACAGAAAGCCAAGGCAAAAACCGCCTTCAACCGTGGTAAAGAGCCGGATTTCGACCTGGATGCCGAGCTTAACCAGTTCCTCCAGGCCAGCGGACGCCAACCCGCGTTTCTCCAGATGTTCCTGCAGGTTCAGGTATCGGCCGTGGCTGCAGACGGCAAGGTGCACCCGGCCGAACACGAAATGCTGGTAAAAATCGCCCGTGGGCTGGGGCTACCGGAGAGCCAGGTGGACCAGCTGGAAGCCATGCTCCGAGGAGCCCACACCAACCGGGCCGGTGCGGGCCAGCCCTCCTCCGCTGATCAGATCAGCGATGCCTACAAGGTTCTTGGGGTATCGCCTTCCGCCAGTGATGATGAACTCAAGAAGGCCTACCGTAAGCTGATGAGCGAGAACCACCCGGATAAACTTGCCGGCCGGGGATTGCCCGAGAGCATGCGGGAGATGGCAGAGGAACGCACCCGCGAAATCAGTCATGCCTACGATGTGATCAAGGAAGCCCGGAAAAAATCTGCGTAAAGCCCTCTGCCGTCAGCGGGTCAGAACCAGCGCGGTACCCGCACGCGATAACGCTCGTAGTCCTCGCCAAATTTTTCCGCCAGCGCCTTCTCCTCCTCCCGGGCCTGGCGGGTGATCACCAGTACACCGGCCACCAGGCATACCAGGGAAAACACACTGGGCAAGGCCAGGAAAAAACCGAGTTGCCCAGCCATCACAGCCAGGAACAGGGGATTACGGGAGCGGCCAAATGGCCCGCCTGTGAGCAGTTTGCGCTTATCCTTCCGAGGATCGATACCAGAGCGCCAGTCCTCATGCATGTAGGCCTGCAGATAGTTCACCGAAGTAAATGAGCCAATCAGGAGGAGCATACCAACCAACAAAATCGGCCATACATAGAGCGGGCCGAACACGCCCAGCCAGGGGTCGATATCCGCAAAAATCCGCACCACGCAGACGCCGAGAATGAACGCCCGAAACACATTGAAGGTTTGCCGGTGCCACCAGGGCGCACTCCCTCGCTCACCATAGTTAATGTGCGAAAAGCGCATTCTCTGATACAGCCCGAGGCTTCGGCCAGCAAACTGCAGACCGATCATCAGAAAGAAAATGCCGAGAAAGTGGCGTACGAGGGGTTCAATAAATTCCATCAGGATCGCTTACAACGTTTTCAGGCGGACAGCTTATTATCTGAAGAGGTCTGTGAAAAGGCCCTGTGCTGGCTGCCGACCACTCACCCTACCTAAAATGACATGTCATCACGTTTTCAAATGCAGTAGAGTCGTGGAATCACTTTCAAGGAGAGTCTGGCCGTGAGCGCCCCGCAGTCCTGACACAGTTTCAGCAACGACGCGATAGGTTGCGATGACGCCACTGCCCTTGCCGAGAAGGTCCGCCGCCGGGAAATATCGATCACCGAACTCACGCAAGCCGCTATCGCTCGCGCACAGGCGGTCGAACCGCTAATTCATGGTCTGGCCGCGGCGAATTACGACCAGGTGATATGGACTGCTTCACAGCTTGATGCCACCGACCAGACCGGTTCCTTTCCCCTGTTCCGCGGTGTTCCAACACTGATCAAAGACAACACCAACGTGTCGGGCATGACCACACGGCACGGCTCCCTGGCCTTGCCCAGCGTTCCTGCATCCGATACCAGTCCATTTGCCCGCCAGTTGCTTGCCCAGGGTTTTCTGTGCCTGGGTAAAAGCACCCTGCCGGAATTCGGATTCAACGCCACAACCGAGCCCGCACACGCGCCGGCAACCTGTAACCCGTGGAACCTGGCCTATTCCTCCGGCGCCTCCTCAGGCGGTTCAGCGGCCCTGGTGGCGGCCGGCGTGGTACCCATTGCCCACGCGAATGACGGCGGAGGCTCCATACGGATTCCGGCCGCCTGCTGCGGCCTGGTCGGCCTTAAGCCCACACGAGGACGATTGATAGACAACGAAGCGGCGGCCTCCCTGCCGATCAACATTATCAGCGAGGGCGTAGTGACGCGCTCGGTACGGGATACCGCTAATTTTTTCGAGCAGGCCGAGACCTATTTCCGCAATCCCGGCCTGCCGCCCATTGGAAGAATGGAGGGCCCCTCCGGTCGTCCTTTGAGAATCGGACTGGTGCTGGATTCCATCAACGGTCACAAAACCGATGACATCACCCGACGGACTGTCGAAGAAACGGCGCTCAGGCTGGAAAAAATGGGCCACCGCATTGAGCCAGTGCCCGTTCCGGTGCACAGCACCTTCCCTGATGACTTTGCCCTGTACTGGGCACTGCTTGCCTTCGGCATCAGGGCCAACGGCAGGAAACTGCTTCACCCGGCCTTCGACAAACACAAAACAGACGGCCTGACCAACGGCCTCGACAGGATGTTCCGGCGACAGTTCTGGCGCCTGCCAACCGCACTCTGGCGGCTCAAGCGTTCCTGGCACGACTATGCACATGCCATGGCCGGATTTGATGCCGTGCTCACACCGGTACTTGGCCACACCACGCCCGCCCTTGGCCACCTGAGCCCCGATGTGCCTTTTGACACCCTGTTCGAACGGCTGCGCGAGTATGTGAGCTTCACCCCTCTGGCAAACGCCACGGGCGCACCGGCAATCTCATTGCCCATGGGCCACACGCCCGATCAACTGCCCGTGTCCGTTCAGTTTATGGGGCGGCACGGAGGCGAACGCACGTTGCTGGATATCGCCTTTACTCTGGAAGCCAACCATCCCTGGCCGCTGCTTTGCGATTTCAGCCGGAACCATCTTGGTAGTGGAGAGCAAAACACCAGGGACTCACTGACCAATCCCGTTTGAAGTTGGACACTTATAAAAACAGCTGCCATATTCTTTAAAGAACTTAGACATAACCTGTTCAAGTATCCAAACCGAGAGCCAAGGCCGTTCGTAATTCGAAGAAGGACAATTTATTGAGCCCGGCCATGCGTGACAGTGAAGTCCTCGTGACCCACCACAAGGCACTGATGGAGCTGAGCCACAATACCAGCTTTATCGAGATGCCCCGCCCCCGGAAGCTGGCAGCCCTCATGGAGCTGTGCACACGGCTGTTGGGCGTGAAACGGGCAAGTGTCTGGCTTTTCCCTCCAGAACGGGACCGGATCACCTGTGAGTGGCTTCACGACACAGAGCTGCCCGGCCGCAATAGCTGCATCGCGCAGAATGGCTCAGAGTTCAACCTGTTTCGCTCAGACCACCCCGACTACTTCCGCGCCATCACCGAAGAACGAGTCATTGCCGTGGAAGACGCCCGCAATGATATCCGTACCCGTTCCTTCGACCGCGATTATCTGTCCGTGCAAAACATTCATTCCATGTTAGACGCGCCGATTTTCGACGGCGAACAACTCAGCGGGGTTGTCTGCCTGGAGTCAAGTGTGCGCCGTGACTGGTCGGTCCCGGACATTTCGCTGTCAGCTGCCATTGCAGACACCATAAGCCTGATGAACACTCACGAGGCATGGCTGAGATCCAAGCGGGCGCTGGAATACGTCAGTCGCTACGACTCCCTCACCGGACTCGCCAACATTGATTCACTGCGTGACCGGCTGAACCACCTGGTGCGCAAGATCAAAGGCCGGGGTACCGGCAGTCTTGCACTGCTCTGGATTGACGTTGACCGCCTGAAAACCATCAACGATGGCCTTGGCCCTCAGGCGGGGGATCAGGTCATCGCCGATATCGGACAGCGCCTGAAAGAAATCCAGTTGGCGGGCAAGGACTTTCTGGCGCGCATTGGAGGGGATGAATTTGCCCTGGTTATTCGCAACTACACCCAGCCGAGCTTTCTGGACGAGGTGATCCGCGAGATCCACAGCCGTATTCGCCAGTCTATCCGGGTGTCCGATCAGGATCTGAATGTCAGTGCCAGTGTGGGCATCTGTCACTTCCCGGGCGATTGCCACGAGTCAGAAGAACTGCTCAGAGGTGCAGAGGCTGCGATGTACCACGCGAAGCGGCAGGGCGGGGACCGTTCGACCCTGTTCGATTCGGAAATCCAGATGACAGCCCGCTCCCGGTTTGCGCTCGAGAGCGAGCTGCGGGAAACACTCAGAACCAGCGGCCTCGATGTCTTCTACCAGCCAATCATGGACCGCACGGGAACACAGCTGGAAAGCGCCGAGGCCCTGGTTCGCTGGCAGCACCCGCAACGTGGCTGGCTGTCACCGATTGAATTTCTGGACGTGGCGCGCAGCGCCGGCCTGATGTATGAGCTGGGCGCCTGTGTGCTGAAAAACGTCTGCGCTCACTGGCGTGAGGCAAAAGACCGGAATACGCCATTACCAACGATATCCGTCAACCTGTCGGCAGAGCAGATATTGGTCCCAGAGTTGCCAGAGCTGGTAAAAGAGATCTGCGGTAACCAGGGCATGCCGGTCAGTGCCCTGCAGTTTGAGGTGACCGAAGACTCCATCCAGGGTGATTTCAGTGTCATCGGTCGGGTTCTGGAACAGCTGGTACACGCCGGCGCCGAGCTCGCTATCGACGACTTTGGCACCGGGTACTCATCGCTGTCCCGGCTCAAAAGCCTGCCCTTCTCCCGCATCAAGATCGACCGCTCGTTCATCAACAACCTTCCGGATGACGAAAACGATTGCGCTATCACCCTGTCGATCATTGGCCTGGCCAGGGGGCTTGGCCTTTCTGTCGTTGCAGAAGGTGTGGAGAGCGAAGCCCATGAAAGCTGGCTGTTCGAGAAAGGCTGCGACTACCTTCAGGGCTACCGTTACAGTAAACCGCTTCCCTACCCAGGGTTTATCAAGCGCTACTTTTCCGAGTGATCCCGTACGTCAAATCCCGGGAATAGCGATAGCACCTCCAGAAAACTCGCTTCCGGCGCGGCGCTAATGGTCAGTGGTTTACCCGAAACCGGGTGCTGGAATGCCATCCGGGTTGCGGCCAGCATCAACCGCCCCTGGCCGAATCGCTCTGCAAAATAGCGGTTGTGGCGGCCCCGACCGTGATTGGCATCGCCAATGATCGGGTGGTTGATGTGTTTCATATGCCTGCGCAACTGGTGCTTTCGGCCAGTTTTCGGGTTCAGTTCAACAACGGCGTAGCGACTGCTCGGGTATTTCTCGATCTCCACTGGTATCTCGGTCGTCGCCAGCGTGCGGTAATAAGTGAGAGCGTCCCGCACCGGCTGCTCTTCCCCTTTCAGCCGTCGATCCTCCGGTTCCTCTCGCAAGGGATGATCAATCTCCCCGTGTTCCGGCGGCCAGCCACGCACCATCGCCAGATAGGTTTTCGTCACCTCACCGGCCATCAGCGCCATACCCAGCGTGCGGGCAGTGTCGCTGTCCCTGGCAAACACCAGGACGCCGGAGGTAGGCCGGTCCAGTCGATGGACCGGGTAAACATGCTGGCCCTCATTTAGCGCCCGGGCATATTGCAGGGCAAACTCGGTTTCGTGTTTGTCGATAGGGCTCCGGTGAACCAACAGCCCGGCCGGTTTGTGGACAGCCAGAAGGTGTTCGTCCCGGTAAAGAACGGTTAGTGGGTTGCTCATAAGATAGATGTCATAAAAGCTTCATATTCAAGTCGGCCAATTGCATTCAAGAGCCCGCTTCCCTAGCCGATACCAAAGTAGATAACCTAATCAACTAACGCTACGTATACACTAGCGACACACCCTTACCATCGATCGCTCCCAGGAATAGCTGATGAACTGGTACTCGAAAAGCATTCTCAACCGGGTTCTTCTCGTCGTTTTGACGGCAAATCTAGTCGTCGCCGCAGTGGCGGTGATTTACCTGAACTTCTCCCTGAAAGTCAAAGATGACTTCAACAGTCTTGTAAGTACCAGGATGGTGAACGCCCTTGAAGCCCAGGATGTGCTTTCTGATTTCAAGACCCAGGTCCAGGAGTGGAAAAACGTCCTGATCCGCGGAGCCGACCCGGAACAACTGGACAAATACTGGGGCCGATTTCAGCAGCGCGAAGCATCAATACAGAGCCAGCTTGATGACCTGATTCCCCGAATTCAGGAGCCACAGGCAAAGTCACTGATGTCCGACTTCAAACAGGCACACCAGACGATGGGGCGTGCCTATCGTGAGGGATTCGAGGCGTTCACACGCTCAGGCTTTGATCCGAACGCAGGCGATGCCGCGGTACAGGGGATCGACCGTGAACCTGCCAGACTGATTGTAGATGCTGCAACCGCAGTCCGTGAAGATAGCCTTGTCCGGGCCCGAACCCTGAACACCGTTGTCACCGAGCGTAGCTGGCTGGTGGCGGGTCTTCTGATTGCCGCCATCATTCTGGGTACCATCGCGCTGATAATGATCCTTTTGTCAGGTGTGGTCCGGCCCGCACAGAAGCTCACCTCGCAGATCTCCCGACTGGGCGACGGTGATCTTTCGGATCCTGTAACCATGCAGCGGGCTGACGAATTGGGGCAATTGGCCGACGCTGCCCGAAGCCTGCACCGCTTCCTCAGCGATACCGGAAGCCAACTGAGCGAGAACGCCAGGCAACTGAACGATACCGGCGAGTTGATCCGCCAGAACGCCGACAGTGTCGTCAGCCAGTCTGACCTGGCCCACCAGCGCATTGAGCAGATTGCGACAGCCATGAACGAAATGTCTGCCACCGCGGAGGATGTGGCCAGTCACGCTGCCTCGGTAGCCACCGAAGTGAGCCAGACATCCGACGAGACGGCTACAGCGGATTCGCAGATCAACAAGGCGGTAGACAGCATGCGGCGTCTGACCGACCAGATCCGGAACTCGGCCGAAACCGTTAACCAACTCGCCAATGATGGCAAGAAGGTCGGCGACGTTATGCAGGTTATCCGGGAAATTGCAGACCAGACCAACCTGCTGGCACTGAACGCCGCCATCGAGGCGGCCCGGGCCGGCGACGCAGGTCGCGGATTCGCGGTGGTTGCCGATGAAGTCCGGAACCTGGCTGCCAAGACCCAGGAAGCCACCGTGGAAATCGACCAGATCATCGGCGCCATCAGTGGGGCTTCGCGGGACGCCACCGAGTTCATGCAGGCCTCAGGCGTTGTAGCTCAGGAAAGCAGCGAGGCCGTTGAAGCCGTACGCGCCACCCTGGCCGAAATCAACCGGCGCATGGGCAGCATCAACGACGCAACAACCCAGGTTGCTACAGCGGCCGAAGAACAGACCAGTGTCTGTGAAGACATCAACCGCAATGTCACGGATGTGGCCGAAACCTCCGAAGCCATGCACCAGGCTGCTGAAAACAACCTGCGCACGGTACCTGAACTGGAAGCCATGGCTGCCCGGGCCCAGGAACTGGCGGGCCGGATCAAGCATTAAGTAGTTCGGAAGCGGCTGGTCAGACTCCCGAAAGCCCGACCGGCCCGGTTACCCAGCACCAGCAATGCAGGTGTGAGCAACAGCGTCAGCACCGTAGCAAACGCCAACCCCCCCGCGATGGCACTGGACAGCTGGGTCCACCACTGGGTTGATGGCGCACCAAGGCCCAGGGAGGGCGTCAGCAGGTCCACATTGACGCCGAGGACCATGGGCATCAACCCCAGCACAGTGGTGATGGCCGTCAGCAGCACCGGCCTCAGGCGAAGGCAACCGGTTTCCAGGGCGGCCTCGTAGGCCTCAACCCCGTCCTTGCGCATCTGGTTGTAGGTATCGATCAGAATGATGTTGTTGTTTACCACGATGCCTGCCAGGGCAATCGTACCCATTCCCACCATCACAATGCCGAACGACTGACCGTTTACCAGAAGCCCGAGCAGCACCCCGGCGGTGGAGAGCACAATCGCCGAGAGAATCAGGAAGGTCTGGTACAACGAATTGAACTGGGTCACCAGTATCAACAGCATGAGGCCGATGGCTACCAGGAAGGCCGTCGCAAGGAAGTTTGATGCCTGCTGCTGATCCTCGTTCTCGCCGGCAAACTTCACCGAAATTCCCTCTGGCGGTTCCGGCATCTCGGCCTGCAGGGCCCGCAGCAGCTCATCCACGCGGCGCCCCTGTGCCAGATCGGATTTGATGGTTACCGTGCGCTGGCCATCCACCCGGACAATACTGTTGGTTTTGTCGCCGGGGCGAAGATCGACGAATTCAGAGAGCGGCACCTGGCCCCGGGAGGTATGAATGGTCTGGCGCTGCAGATGATCCAGTTCCCGCCAGTTATTCGGAACTCGCACCACGATGTCCACTTCATCCCGCACGTCTTCAGGGCGATAGGTGGCCAGTTTCAACCCGTTGGTCACCAAGCGCACGGCACTGCCGATACCCAGCACATCGGTACCGAAGCGAGCGGCGGCTTCCCGGTCAACCTGCAGCCGCCACTCAATCCCCGGAAGGCTGCGGTCGTCTTCGATGTCCACGAAACCACCGAGCTCACGCATGCGGTCTTTGATTTCGTCCACGTAGCCATTGAGACTGTTTGCTTCGCGGCTGCTCACCTGTAGCTCTATCGGTTTGCCTTCGGCAGGCCCACCTTCCTGTTTGCGGAATTCCAGCTCAACGCCCGCTATATCAGAGGTCATGTCGCGGAAGTCCTCGAGAATCGCGCTGGCCGGTCGCCGGGTGAACCAGTCGGTAAACTGGAATTGCAGAACGCCTATGACATCTGGCGCCAGTTGCGAGCTGGTCTGTACCATTGAGCGGGCGTACAGGGCCTTCACCTCGGGCATGCCACGCAACCGCTGCTCCACTTCACGCACAATGGCATCCCGCTCCCACACTGAAAGATCACCCCTCGCCCTCACCTGAACCTGGGCGGAATCCGGCTCCACACTGGGGAAGAACTCAACCCCATGGTTGAAGCGGGCGTACGCGGCGTAGATCACGGCGATCACGCAGAGCACACCAATCAACGTCAGCCCCGGTGAACGAAGTAGCAGCCCCAGTACCCGTCGATAACCCTCCATCAGGCGCCCCGAAGAATGCCCCTGCCGCGCCCGGCGCCCCCCACTGGTGCTGCCCAGCACGGGCAGGAACACCAGCGCCATGGCCAGGGAAGCAATCAGACAGATAATCACCGTCAGCGGCAGGAACTTCATGAACTCCCCGACAACGCCGGGCCAGAACAACAACGGCACAAACACCGCCAGCGTGGTTGCGGTCGACGCAATAATGGGCCAGGCCATGCGACTGGCCGCCTCGGCCCAGGCGTGCTTTACCGTCTGCCCCTCCGACAGGTTCCGGTCCGCCAGCTCCGACACAACAATGGCGCCATCCACCAGCATGCCGGCCACCAGGATCAGACTGAACAGCACCACGATGTTGAGCGTGAGCCCCATGCTCCAGATCACCAGGATGCCGGTGAGGAAGGCACCAGGAATCGTCAGCCCCACCATAACCGCCGAACGCGGCCCCATGGCGGCAATCACCACAATCAGAACCAGCACGATGGCGGTGAGCACGTTATTCAGCAGGTCACTGAGAATATCCCGGACTTCCTCGGACTGGTCCATGATGTAGCGGATTTCCAGAGAGTCCGGCAGCTCCGGTCTGGCCTGATCAATCAACTCACGAACCTGGGCAATGGTCTCGATAATGTTGGCACCCGAGCGCTTGGAGACTTCCAGCACCAGCGCCGGCTCCCCATTGATACGAGCGAAACCGGTGGGGTCCTTGAAGGTACGCTGGAGCATGGCCACATCGCCGAAGGTGACCACTGTGTCACCGTCCACCTTGATCGGCATGGACATCACATCCTCGATGGTTTCGATCACCCCGGGCACTTTCAGGGCCATGCGGCCATTGCCGGTATCCAGCGAGCCGGCCGCCACCAGCTGATTGTTGCGGGTTACCAGCGAAGCCAGCTGATCAAAATCAACGCCATAGCTCTCCAGCACCTGGGGATCGACCACGATTTCCAGCAGATCCTCCCGATCGCCACCAATCTCCACTTCCAGAACTTCCGGGATAGACTCGATGGCATCCTGGAACCGCCGGGCGATGGTTATCAGCTCCCGCTCCGACAAGGGGCCAGACAGACCCACGGACAGCACCGGGAACAGGGACACGTTGATCTCGTTTACCCTGGGTTCATCCGCTTCCTGGGGCAGCTTGGTACGTGCTGTATCCACTTTCTCCCGCACGTCCTGAAGCGCCTTGTCCGGATCAAACCCGGCATCGAACTCCAGCATCACCGAGGCATGACCTTCCGAGGCGGTACCACGCATTTCCTTGATGCCTTCAAGCGAACGCAGCTCCTGCTCCATGGGCCGCACCAGCAGACGCTCGGCGTCCTCCGGGCTGATGCCATCCAGGGTCATGGAGACATAGATCATGGGGATGGTGACGTCGGGGTTGGCTTCCTTCGGGATGGTCTGAAACGCGGCAATACCCCCGAGCAGGAGGAACAGAAGCGTCAGCAAGGTGGTCCGGCTGCGATCAATGGCTGCGAAGATCAGTGCGCGCATGCGGTCTAGCCCCTGTCTTCAGCGGCGTCGACCGGCACAACCTGTTCCCCGGTGCTGACGAAACCACCGCCGCGGGTAATCAGGCGGATCTCATCCGGCAAGCCGGTCACCCAGGCACCCTCGGTGGATACACTCAACAACTTCACTTCACCGAACTCGACACGGTTCTCACCGTTCACGTATTTCACACCGGGGCGACCGTCATCACCGAGGGACAAATAAGCGGGTGAGATAAACATCGCCTTTACCTCCGGCAATGCCACCCGCAGGCTGGCGCTGCCACCGGCCACCCGTTTGCGATCCGGATTCTCCACCGCGATCTCCACGGCAAAACTCCGGGTTTCGGGCGAGGCAGCGCTGGCCACAAAGGTCACCACGCCAGAAAGACGGCTGCCATCCAGCAAATCCACGCGAACAGACTGACCGGGCGCCACATTGCCCACCGATTGCTGGGGGATCTGCGCGGTAGCCTTCAGGCGATCCACCCTCACCAATTGAAACAGGGGGGAACCCACCTGCACCAGATCGCCGATATCCACCGATTTGCTGTTGATAATGCCGTCAAAAGGCGCCTCGGGAGTGAGGTGGCTGATGGCCTGTCGGGCACCGGTCAGCTCCGCTTCAGCGGCAGCAAGTTCGCTTTCCAGGCTCAAAATCTGGGATTCCGAGGCAAGGTTATTGGCGCGGAGCCGGCGGGCCGCCACCAGGTCCGCTTCCAGTTTCCGAACCTCGGACTGCCAGCGCAACACCGCGGCACTCCGCCCTTCATCAGCTATCGTAAGCAGCTTCTGACCCTGCTGGACCTGCTCACCCAGACTCACAGCCAGAGACTCCACGCGGCCGGGCACCTGGGCACTCAGCATCACCGAACTCCAGGGCTCCAACTGGCCCTGCAGCATCAGGCCCGGCTCATGCAGCCGTGCCGTCAGGGTTTCCACCTGCACAGTTGTAGGCTGGCCATCGCCGCTGTCCTGACGTTCCGGAGCCTCATCACTGGCCACCTTTACCTCACCGGTCGCCATCCAGACCACCAGCGCGATCACGATCAGAAGTGACAGCCCAAGAGAACCCCATTTTGCTTTCGTCATTGAATGCTCACTGTTCCTGAATCGGAGGTTGGCAGAAAAACCGGCAATTAACGGTTGCATCTGTATAAAAACGTGGGGTAGATTCTACACAGAATCTTTTTACGAATTCAGAGCAGACTGTCGATTTTATGAATCTCAACGCAGTGATTGTCCTTGTGAAGCTTGTCCTGGTGGTCGTGGTACCGTCCGGGGGCTTCTGCGTGGACAAGCGGGTGAGATAGCGACAAACCTGACAAAACACCAGAAACCCCCGGCACCGAAAGGTCCCGGGGGTTTCTTTTTTTACGGCAAAAGAAAAGGGAAAAACGACCATGAACGGCGCACAGCACATTCTTGAAGCGTTCCACCGCCACAACATCAGCACGGTTTTCGGGTATCCGGGTGGCTGCATCATGCCGCTATACGACGCGCTGGTGGACGATGTGGGCGTGGAGCACGTGCTGTGCCGCCATGAACAGGGCTGCGCCCTGGCGGCAGACGGCTACGCCCGGGCCAGTGGCAAGCTGGGCGTCTGCATTGCCACGTCGGGCCCCGGCGCCACCAACCTGATCACCGGCGTTGCCAACGCGCACCGGGATTCCATTCCCATGCTGGTGATCACCGGCCAGGTTCCCTCGGGCCTGATCGGCACCGACGCCTTCCAGGAAACCGACGTACTGGGCATGACCCTGGGCATCGTTAAACACAGTTACCTGATTGACGATGCAGACAGCCTGCCGACCATCATGGAAGAGGCGATCGAACTGGCTCAGAGCGGTCGCCCCGGGCCGGTCTGGATTGATATTCCCAAGGACCTGTTGCTGAGCGAAGCGGCCTATGCGCCCTTCCCCCAGCCTGAAGCCCGTGAAACAGCTTCAACCGACCTGACGGACGCCCTGGCAATGCTGCGCGCAGCCCGCAAGCCCCTGCTCTACAGTGGCGGTGGCATCAGCCTGGCCCACGCCGAGGACAGCTTCCGGGCCTTTGCCGAATCCTCCGCCCTGCCCGCGGTTGTAACTCTGAAAGGCATCGGCAACCCCGGGAAACACAATCCCTACAACCTCGGCATGCTGGGCATGCACGGCTCCCGGGCTGCCAACAAGGCCGTCGACGAGTGCGACCTGCTGCTGGTCATCGGCGCCCGCCTAGATGATCGCGCCACCGGCAAACTGGATGGCTTTGCGCCCAACGCCAGGATGATTCACATCGATGCCGACGCAGCCGAAATCAACAAACTGCGCGACGCCGACCTGGCCATCCGCGGCGACCTGAACGAGATACTGAAATCACTGGCGGACGCATTGCAGGCCGAGCCACTGGCCATCAATGAATGGCAGAAACAGTGCCGCACCTGGCACACCACCGGCGGCTTCCATGCGGCCGACAACGATGACCCGATGGCCCCGATCACCGGCCCGGCCTTCATCCGCCAGCTCTCCCGGATTGCCCCGGACGACACCGTCATCGCCTGTGACGTTGGCCAGCACCAGATGTGGGTGGCCCAGCATTACGACTTCTATCACCCGCGCCATCACCTGACCAGCGGCGGCCTCGGAACCATGGGCTTCGGCCTGCCAGCTGCCATCGGCGCCCAGTTTGCGGATCGCAACAGCACCGTCATCAACGTAACCGGTGATGGCTCGTTCATGATGAACGCCCAGGAACTGGCCACCATCCGCCGCTACAACCTGCCGGTAAAGCTGATCGTCATGGACAACCAGTGCCTGGGCATGGTCCGCCAGCAGCAGGAACTGTTCTACAACAACCGCGAAAGCCAGATAAACCTGGACGACAACCCCGACTTCGTCGCCATGGCCCGGGCCTTCGACATTCCGGCCCTGCACATCGAACGCACCGACCAGATCCGCCGCGGCATCGAAACCATCCTGGCCTACAACGGCCCGATGCTGCTGCACGTTGCCATCAGCCGTGAAGAAAACGTATGGCCCATCGTCAAACCCGGCGCAAGCAACACAGACATGATCGACGAAACCGCCCGCACCGCAAAAGCCAGCAAGGAGCAAGTTGCATGAACCCGCAAAGCCAGCCATCAACGCCCAGCTACACCATCAACTGCCGCATGACCCACGAAGCCGCCGCCCTGGAGCGGCTCTGCCAGGTGGTCCGCATCCGCGGGTTCCGGATTGCCACCATGGCGGTTGAAACCGCTGGCGAGCATCTGGATATCGCACTGACTTTGGAGGGTACAAGGCCGATTGCCATGTTGCAGTCGCAACTGGAGAAGCTGCACACGGTTGCCGAGGTTGCCCTCGCGGCTGGATCTGTGGCCCGGTCTCGTTCGGCCTGAGACTTTGGGGGGTATCGTCCTTTCCTAGCCTGAGGTTTGGCGGGCGTGGTCTTTCTGTAGCCTGAGATTTGGCGGGCAGGTACGGGGGTGGGGGTATCTTTTCTTCGGGGAAAACAACTCGCTGCGCTCAGACATCTTTTCCCTGTCAGAAAAAATACCCCCACCCCCTACCGACGGGCAGCAGCGATAATTCTAAAGGGAATATTTCGTAGGATTAGCGAAGCGTAATCCGACAAAACCCGTTGGATTACGCCTGCGGCTAATCCAACCTACAAAAGCACAAAAATCCTTAAACCGGTGAACCCGTGTTGCACGTCGGCGCGGGGTGGCAGGTGGATTTTTCGCCGGAAAAAGGTGTCTGAGCGAAGCGAGTTCTTTTTCCAAGAAAAACTCCACCTGCCACCCCGCAGGCCCGCCCCTCAACCAACAGGCTACAAAGGCGGGCTCTTCCGATTTACCAGGCTTTGTAAGGCAGGAACTTCCCGTTCATAGTCACGACCACACGGTCGCCCTTCGGATTCTCTTCCTTCTCGATGTCCATGGTGAAATCGATGGCACTCATGATGCCGTCGCCGAACTTCTCATGGATGAGCTCTTTTATAGTGTCGCCGTAGACACCCACCACTTCGTACAAACGGTAAATCAGCGGATCCTGCGGAACGGCGCCGTCCCAGGCTTTTTTGGGGCAGACCTGCAGGGCTTCGGCTATCGGCTTGTCCAGGTCGAGGACTTCGCACAGGGCAAAGGCCTTGTCTTCGGTGAGGCTGTTCATACCCAGGGCCGCTGAGGTGGTGAACACCGGGGATAGGCCGATGGTTTCGGCGATGGCTTCCCAGGTCATTCCCTTGGACACTTTGGCTTCCAGGATTTTGGCGGTCATCAGTTCTTTGTTCATCATGGCTGTTTCCTCTCTTGGGTTTTAACGTCAGGCATTCACCGCACGGGCGGCAGTCTCAGATTCGGATTCGGTTTCAGAGTCGGCAGACGCTGGCGTGGACTGGGCAACGCCTTTGGCGGGTTCGACGATTTTCGGGGTGCCGTCTTTTTCCGGCAGAGCCGAGCCGCTTCGGTTGACCAGGAAGTCCACCAGGTAGTCCCGGGTTTTGTGGTAGGCCGGGTTCTGGAAGATGGTGGCCCGGGCCCGCGGGTGCGGAATGTCCACTTTCACGCTCTCAGCGATGCGGGCGTTGGGGCCGTTCGACATCAGGAAGATGCGGTCAGACAGTAGAATGGCTTCGTCCACATCGTGGGTGATCATGAACACGGTCTGGCGGGTTTCTTCCCAGATTTTCACCAGCTCGTCCTGAATCACACCCCGGGTGAGCGCATCCAGCGCGCCGAAAGGCTCGTCCAGCAGCAGGAGTTCCGGCTGGGTGGCGAAGGCCCGGGCGATACTCACCCGCTGACGCATACCGCCGGACAGCTGGGACGGCTTGCGGTTCAGGGCGTGGTCCAGGCCCACCATCTTCAGGTAGCGTTCGCTGTGCTCTTTCACCTTTTCCTTGGACCACTCCGGCCAGCGGGCGCGCACGGCGAAGACGATGTTGTTCAGGGTGGTTTTCCAGGGCAGCAGGCTGTAGTTCTGGAACACAACCCCGCGCTCAAGGCCTGGGCCTTTGATTTCCTTGCCGTTCATCACCACGTTGCCGGCGCTGGCTTCGTCCAGGCCTGCCAACACGTTCAGGATGGTGGATTTGCCGCAACCGGAGTGGCCGATGATGCAAACAAACTCACCTTTCTCCAGGGCAAAGCGGATATCCTCGAAGACGGTCAGCTCACCGCCCTGGCCGTCCGGATAGACTTTGGACAGGCCATCTACTTCCAGGAATGATTTACTCATAACAGGTCTCCATTCGGAGGGTTGAGGCCGGCACCGGAAACCGGTGCCGGACCGCTCATTCTTTGTATTCCACCAGTTTCTGGGCCTTGCCCAGGGCCAGGTCGAGCAGCATGCCCACCACCCCGATCATCAGGATGGAGAAGATCACACTGGCCAGATCCAGGTTGTTCCATTCGTTCCACACGTAGTAGCCAATGCCGGTGCCGCCCACGAGCATTTCCGCGGCCACGATGACCAGCCAGGCAATGCCAATCGAGATCCGCATGCCGGTCAGAATGGTGGGTGCTGCGGCCGGCAGGATCACCGTAATGGCGGTGCGCAGTGGGCCGAGTTCGTGGGTGCGGGCCACGTTGACCCAGTCCTGCCTCACGTTCGCCACACCAAAGGCGGTGTTCAGAAGCATTGGCCAGATCGAGCAGATGAAGATCACAAAGATCGCTGAGGCATCGGAGTCCTGGATGATGAACAGGGCCAGGGGCATCCAGGCCAGCGGCGAAATTGGCCGCAGCACCTGGATGTAAGGGTTCAGGGCCTTGTACATCAGCGGCGACATGCCGATCAGGAACCCGACGGGCAGCGCAATGGCCATGGCCGCCAGGTAGCCGGTCAATACCCGGTACACCGAATAGGCCAGCTGGATGCCGATGCCCTTGTCGTTGGCGCCGGCGTCATAGAACGGATCGGACAACTCCGCCCAGGCCAGCTTGATCACCGCCGAGGGTGGCGGCACCCGGGATTCCTGCTCCACACCACCCATCAGCATTTCGTATTCGGTCAGTCCTGTCTGGGCCTCCGGGGGCTGGGTTGCCATTTCCCAGAGCCCCAGGGCCAGAATCAGGAACGACACCGACAGCAGTGCTGCCCGGACGTTCAGGGAAGCCATGGTTACACCCTCCCGATGTCGAAGCTGCGTGCGTATTCTTCGGCACGATCAGAATCGAACGTCTTGCCCATGATGGTGTGGGTCTTGTAGGTCTTGTCCGGAGCGGTGTAACCCAGTTCTTCCATGATCTTGCCGGTCTCGCTCGCCAGGTAGACCTGCTCGGCAATGCCTTTGTAGTCCACATCACCCTCGATATAACCCCAGCGCTTCATCTGGGTGAGGATCCACACGCCCATGGAGTGCCACGGGAACGGGTCGAAGTCGATGCGGTCCGGCACGTCTTTTACCTCGCCAAGGCCATCGGCGTAGTAGCCGGTCAGCACCTGCTGAATCACCGGAACCGGCTGGTTCAGATAGTTCTTTGGCGCGATGGCTTCGGAGATTTCCTTACGGTTATCCGGATTGTTGGAGTACTGCGTCGCGTCGATGATGGCGCGCAACAGGGCGCCGTAGGTGTTCGGGTTCTGGGTCGCGAACTGCTTGCTGCAGGCAAAGGCGCAGCACGGGTGGCCTTCCCAGATGTCCTTGGTCAGCATGTGGATGAAGCCCACCTTCTCCCAAACAGCACGCTGGTTGAACGGATCCGGTGACAAGTAGCCATCCAGGTTACCGGCGCGGAGGTTGGCAACCATCTCGGGTGGCGGGACCACACGGATCTGCACATCTTTGTCCGGGTCGATACCGTTCTCGGCCAGGTAGTAACGCAGCAGGAAGTTGTGCATGGAGTACTCGAACGGCACGCCAAACTTGAAGCCTTTCCACTGTTTCGGGTCGCGCTTGTCCTTGTGGTCGACGTGCAGCACGATGGCCTGGCCATTGATGTTCTCAACGGCCGGCATGATGAACGGCTCCGGTGTGGAGCCCGCGCCCATGGTCATCGCCAGGGGCATGGGAGTAAGCATATGTGAGGCGTCGTATTCGCCAGCCAGGGACTTGTCCCGGGCCACCGCCCAACCTGCGGTCTTGGTGACGGTCACATCGAGGCCGTACCGCTCATAAAAGCCCATCGGGTGGGCCATGATGATAGGCGTGGCGCAGGTGATCGGTACAAAACCAACGTTCAGCTTGGTCTTCTCGAGCTTGCCCAGGGATTCCTTCACCGCGGCCTTGGCCTTTTCCATCGGGAACACGCTGCCCAGAACGGCCGCCGCGGTGCCCGCGCCCATCATTTTCATGAAGGCGCGCCGGCTGTGTTCGTTGTGACCAAACACCGAGCGCACCACCGCGCCTTCGATGGCGCGATCCATCATCGCTTCTGAATCCAAATGCTCGTCAGCAACTGCCTGCTGGCCGGCAGAGGGCTTGAGATCGAGGGAAATCGACGGGGTGCTGTCGCCGGGTTTGCACTCGGGGCAGCCGCAGGTCTTGGCATGAATCAGGGACTTGTCACCGTCAAACGGGTTTCCAAGGCTTTTCGTGGTCATGGCGCACTCTCCTGGGTTTGGGACCTAAGTTTTGGGTTATTTCTGCACTCTCACGGTGCAACAAAGGTGCGGCTCGGGCCCGAGGCTGGAAATGGTCGGGTCGGCTCCGCGTTCTGAGAGAGGTATCGCAGGGTTTGTGCCAAGTCCGGTTATTTTTTTAACCCATTGTTTTTAAGGCATCAGGAATGAGGAGCCTGAAAACAGGAGAGCTACGACATTTCGTATTTCACGATTTTTCGTAGCCCGGACTGCGATTTTTCGTAGTTGGCACAGGGTTTGTTTCTTCCTTCGGGAACTGACTCAGGAAATCGCCATGAACACCGAAGCCATCATTCGCCCTGAAATCACCGGCAACTGGATTGACCATCTGCCAGAGGCTGCGCTGTTGGTAGATGCAGGCAGGGACCTGATTCTGTCCGCCAACAGTGCCATGGGCCGAATGATCGGCTCCGACCGGCAATCCCTCGTCGGAACGCCATGCACCCACCTGTTCACCGACCAGCGGCCGCAACTGATTGCATTCACTGAGGAAACCCTGTTTCGCAGCCACGGCTGGAGCCGGGATTTCTTCCTCCAGCACCGGGACGGCCACACCGTGGAACTGGAAATCTCCTCATCCAGGGTCGGCGAGGCGGAAACCCAGAATGTGCTGCTGTTGTTGAGGGACCGACGCCAGCTGCGAACCCTTCGGGAGCGCCACGATGCCAACCACTACCACCGGGGCGGCCTGCTTGAATGGCGTCGGGTGGAAGAACTGTTCAAGGACATGGAGCGGGAAAACCAGCTGATCCTGCATGCCGTCGGGGAAGGCATTTACGGGGTGGATGCCGAGGGGCGAGGCACCTTCGCAAACCCCGCAGCCGAGCGCATGCTGGGGTGGCGAATTGACGAACTCATGGGGCGGGTTCTGCACCGCGTGGTGCACCACTCCCATGCCGATGGCAGCCTGTATCCCCTGAAGGACTGCCCGATATACGCCGCCTTCCGCGATGCCAGTGTGAAGCGGGTTGGCGAGGACTGGTTCTGGCGCAAGGACGGCAGCGGTTTCCCGGTGGAATACACCAGCACACCGATCCTGGACAACGGGCATCCGGTGGGTGCAGTGGTGGTTTTCCGGGATATCTCCGCGCGTCAGGAAGCCCAGCAAGAACTGCAGAAAGCGCTGGAGGAAGTGGAAACCCTCAAGCACCGGCTGGAAATGGAGAACGCCTATCTGCAGGAAGAACTCAGCGCCGAGTACCACTTCCACGAAATCTTCGGCCAGAGCGAGGCCATCAAAGCCATCGTGCGCCGGATCGGTATGGTGGCGCCCACCGATGCCAACGTGCTGATCACCGGCGAATCAGGCACAGGCAAGGAGCTGATTGCCCGTGCCATCCACCAGTCCAGTAGCCGACGGGACCGGCCCCTGATTCGGGTGAACTGTGCGGCCATTCCCAAGGATCTGTTCGAGAGCGAGTTCTTCGGCCACATCAAGGGTGCCTTCACCGGCGCCGTCAGTGATCGCGTGGGCCGGTTCGAACTGGCCGACGGCGGCACCCTGTTCCTGGACGAAGTGGGCGAAATCCCCCTTGAACTCCAGGGCAAACTGCTCCGGGTGCTGCAGGATCAGCAATTCGAGCGGGTTGGCGAAAACCGAACCCGGGCTGTGGATGTGCGGGTGATCGCGGCCACCAACCGTGACCTGAAGGCGGAAGTTCAGGAAAAAACCTTCCGGGAAGACCTCTACTTCCGCCTGAATGTTTTCCCCATCGAATCCGTACCCTTGCGCCGGCGGCTGGAGGACATCCCCATCCTCGCCCAGGAATTCCTGAACCGCGCGTGCCAGAAGTTCAACCGGCCTCTGTTGGCCCTGAAAGAACGTGACGTTGAAACCCTGAAAGCCTACCACTGGCCCGGCAATGTGCGGGAGTTGGAGAATGTGATCGAGCGCCAGGTAATCACCGCCGACGGCCGGCTGGATCTGGACCTGCCAGGCCCAGAGTCCGCAGCCCGGTCCAACACGGCAGAAGCGCCGCCTGCGAGACATTACAGCGGCGAATTGATGACGGAGCAGGAGTTGCGGGAACTGGAGAAACAGAATTTGGCCCGGGCCCTCACCATGAGCAGTGGCCGGGTCTTCGGCGATGACGGCGCGGCGGCCATGCTGGGCATCAAACCGACCACCCTGACCTCGCGCCTGAAGAAGCTGAAGATCGACGCCAGGGAGTTCCAGGTCAGGCCGGAGTAATGCCCACCTGGTTCAGGGCATAGGTCACCACAATCCAGATCAGCATCACCAGCGGCAGGTAGCGACCAACCAGGTACATACGCCACTCCCACCAGCGGCTCTGGGTGCCCAGCACCGTTCGTATCTTCTCGGGCGGAATAAACCAGCAGAACATGGCGGCCCCCAACACCCCGGAGAAGATGATCACATTACCGCCGGCCACCCGGTCGATCACATCCAGCACCGGCTCCCCGGCAATGTTCCACTCCAGCGGGGTGAAACTCAGTGCCGATGCCGTGCCCAGCACCAGCATCACCAGGGTAACAAGACTGACGGCCTTGCCATTGCTCAGCCGGAACTCCTCCGCTACCGCCGCTATCATCACCTTCAGACCGGCCAGGCTGGAACTGAACGCGGCCATGAAGAACAGGCTGAAAAACAGGGTACCCACCCAGTAGCCGCCCACCATGTCCTCGAACACCCGGGGCATGGTCACAAACGCCAGTTGACTGCCCTCCGCGGGCTCCATGCCAAGACTGAACACAAACGGAAAGATCATCCAGCCCGCCAGCAGCGCCACACTGGTCTCGGTACCTGCAACAATCAGACAGGCCCGGGGCACGTGGGTCTGCCGGGGGATAAAACTGCCATAGGTCACCAGGTAGCCCTGGCCAATCGCCAGCGTGTAGAACGCCTGCCCGAACGCAAACGCCCACAGCTTGCCGTCCGCCAACCGGCTCCAGTCCACCTGGAAAAAGAAATCCTTGGTCTGCTCCCAACCGGGTGTGCGGCTGGCGAAAATCACCAGACCGATCATCACAATGATCAAAACCGGCATCAGGATCTTCGACATCAGCTCGATGGCCGTCACATCCTTGGCCAGGATGATTGCCCCCAGCACGGTCACCGCGAAGAAATACCAGAGCGAGTTATACCCGGCGGTAAAGTCACCAAACACTCGGAGATTGTCTGTTGCGGCATCCACCGCATAACCCAGGGTCCAGCCGGTAATCACCAGGTAATAGCTGGTAATGGCCATGGTGATGAGCACCACAAACCACCCGTAAACAACCCCGAAGCGGTTCACCTGCCGGTAGGTCTGAACCGTACTGCCCTTGGAAAGACGTCCCGCTGACACTTCCAGAATCATGATGGGCAAAACCACGACAATCAGCGCCAGCAGATAGGCCACCACAAAAGCGCCACCACCGTTCTCCCCCACCATGTACGGAAACCGCCACAGGTTCCCAAGCCCCACAGCCGCTGCGGCCATGGAGGCCACAAACGCAGGCTCGGAGCTCCACTGTTTGCGGGATTCCTCAATAAACTCGTGGCTCTTTCGCACGGGGGTTCTTTCTCCAATGCCGGGGACGTTCAATGCATTTGAGGCTAGCATATCATGGCTTGGGCCGCATGACTGATATCAAAGTCACTAACTTCGCGATATCTCAGGGGGTATCTCGGCGCGGGGTGGCCGGTGAATTTTTCGCCGGAAAAAGGTGTCTGAGCGAAGCGAGTTCTTTTTCCAAGAAAAATTCACCGGACACCCCGCAAGCCCGCCCTAAAATGGGCAGGCTACAACGAGGACAATTCCACCAAATCAGATCAACTCGATAGCAACGGCAGTCCCCTCGCCACCACCAATACACAGCGAAGCCACACCGCGCTTCAGGCCACGCTGCTTCAGGGCATTGATCAGGGTAACGATAATCCGCGAACCGGAAGAACCGATCGGATGCCCCAGGGCACAGGCGCCACCGTGGACGTTCACCTTGTCAGCCGGGAGTTTCAGTTCGTTGATGGCCGCCAGGGTGACAACGGCGAAGGCTTCGTTGATCTCGAAGAGATCCACGTCGTCCACGCTCCAGCCGGCTTTCTTCAGCACCTTCTCGATGGAACCAATGGGCGCAAGGGTGAACTCGGCCGGCAGTCGGGCATGAGTGGCGTGGGCCACGATGCGGGCCTGGGGTGTCAGGCCACGGGCGTCGGCTTCGGCGGCGGAGGCCAGAACAAGGGCGGAGGCGCCGTCGCTGATGGAGCTGGAGTTGGCCGCGGTCACGGAACCGTCTTTGGCGAAGGCCGGCTTCAGGTGCGGGATTTTCTCCGGCTTTGCGTTGCCCGGCTGCTCGTCGGTGTCGACTTCGGTGTCACCGCCACGGCCAGGTACGGTTACCGGAACAATTTCGTCGCGGAACCAACCGTTTTCGATGGCCGCCAGGGATTTCTGCAGGGAACCGATGGCAAATTCGTCCATGGCCTGGCGGCTGATGTCGTATTTGTCAGCTGTACGCTGGGCGAAAACGCCCATCAGGCCGCCTTCGTAGGCGTCTTCCAGGCCGTCCAGGAACATGCTGTCCATCACCTGGCCATGGCCCATGCGCATGCCGGCGCGGGCCTTGGGCAGCAGGTACGGCGCCTGGCTCATGTTTTCCATGCCGCCAGCGATCATGATGTTATTGGTGCCTGCCTTGATCTGGTCGTGGGCCATGATCACGGCCTGCATGCCGGAGCCGCACATCTTGTTGATGGTGGTGCAGCCGGAGCTGTCGGGAATGCCGGAAGCACGGGAGGCCTGGCGCGCCGGGGCCTGGCCGAGGCCTGCGGGCAGTACGCAACCCATGATCACTTCCTGCACATCCGCCGGCTGGAGGCCGGAGCGTTCAATGGCGGTCTTGATGGAGATAGCGCCCAGATCCGGCGAGCGCACGGAGCTGAGGGAGCCCATCATGCCGCCCATCGGGGTTCTTGCTGAACCTGCGATTACCACATCATTGCTATTCATTTGGTTGTCCTCCTGATTCTGTGGAAGGCCCGACCAGGGGGCAGCCTCTCCGGGACACGCTGTAAATACTTCCCTGTACGCTTGACTGCAGCATCCATGCTGCAGACAGTCCCGGAGAGGCTGCCCCCTGCTCGGACCCCGAGCATTCGACTTGCCTTCTGAGGCCTTAAAGGCCCTTCTTTCAGGCTTTGCCCAGTACCGACCGGGCAATAATTTCTTTCATGACTTCCGAGGTACCGCCATAAATGCGCTGCACCCGCGCGTCGATAAAGGCCCGGGAAATCGGGTATTCGGTGGTGTAACCGTAACCGCCAAACAGCTGCAGGCAGCCATCGGCCACGCGGCACTGCATCTCGGTGGCGCTGTACTTGGCCATGGAGGAAGTTGGGGCATCCAGCTCGCCCAGATCGTACTGATCAATACACTGGTCCACGAATGCCTTGTTCACCCGGTAGTCGGTTTCCATGCGGGCGATTTCAAACCGGGTGTTTTGCAGTTGGGCCAGCTTCTGGCCGAACAGTTCCCGCTCCCGGGCATAGGCGATGGTCAGGTCGAGGGAGCCACGGGCGGCGGCAACACCAAGGGCACCAATCACCAGCCGCTCCCGGGGCAGCTCCTTCATCAGGTACACAAAACCCTGTCCTTCTTCGCCGAGAAGCGCGGAAGCCGGGATGCGCATGTCGGAGAAAAACAGTTCGGAGGTATCCCCGGAATGCTGGCCTATCTTGTCCAGGTTGCGACCTTTGCTGTAGCCGGGCAGCGAGGTGTCCACCAGGAACAGGCTGATGCCGCGGGCGCCGGCCTTCGGGTCGGTTTTCGCGGCGACGATGACCATGTCGGCGTGCTGACCGTTGGTGATGAAGGTCTTGGAACCGTTCAGGATGTACTCATCGCCATCCTTGACCGCACTGGTGCGGATCGCCTGCAGGTCACTGCCAGCACCGGGTTCAGTCATGGCGATGGCGCCAACGGCTTCGCCGGAAACCAGCTTGGGAAGCCACTGCTGCCGCTGCTCTTCATTGCCCATGTGGCTCAGATAGGGAGCGACAATGTCCGAATGGACCATCACGTTGGTGGATAGCGCGCCGAATCCCATGCGGGCAAGTTCTTCACCCACCACCACGGAGAACTGGAAAGGCGCACCAATCCCGCCCCACTCTTCAGGCACATCCACGCACAGCATTCCGGCGTTGCCCAGGGTGTTCCAGAGCTCGCGGGGCACCAGCCCGGACTTCTCCCAGGCTTCGTAGTGCGGCGTCACTTCTTTTTCCAGGACCTTGATAACGGAATCCCGGAACATCCCCAGTTCTTCTTTATCAACAGACACGGTCATGTATGTCTCCTGCAATTGAATGCTTTACTTGGGCGCCATACGAAGCGCGCAGTCCAGACGAATCACTTCGCCGTTGAGAATCGGGTTGCGCACCATCTGGTCCACCATCATGCCGAATTCTTCCGGCTTGCCGAGACGCTTCGGGAACGGCAGCGTAGCGGCCAGGCTTTCCTGAACCTCATCGGGCATACCCGCCATCATGGGCGTCATGAACAGGCCCGGTGCAATCGTATTTACACGGATGCCTTCGCGAGCCAGCTCACGGGCCGACTGCAGGGTAAGCGATACCACACCGCCCTTGGACGCGCTATAGGCCGCCTGGCCAATCTGGCCCTCGTAGGCGGCCACCGAGGCGGTATTGATGATCACACCCCGTTCACCGTCAGCGTTGGGCTCACGCTGGGCCATATCTGCTGCCGCCAGGCGCAGAATGTTAAAGGTACCAATCAGGTTGACCTGGACAACCTTGCTGAAGTTCTCCAGCGGCATTACCCCCTCACGGCCCAGAATCTTGGAGGCCGTGGCAATACCGGCACAGTTCACAGCAATACCGCAGGGGCCATGGGCCTCACGGGCCGCGTTAATCGCTGCTTCGGCGCTGTCCGGGGAACTGACATCGCATTTCAGGAAAATGCCGCCGATATCCGCGGCCACCTTTTCACCCTGTTCCTGCTGAAGGTCAAGAACCGCGACCTTGCAGCCGGCGGCGGCCAGTGCGCGGGCCGCACCCTCGCCCAGCCCGGAAGCACCGCCTGTTACAATGGCTGCCACATTTTTGAATTCCATCGTTCACTCCCCTTTTCAGGATTCTGTTTGTTAGAAATCGGACCCTAAAACTACTTTACGTTTACGTAAACTTTATCTAACCTAAGTCTAAAAAGGAAATCCCAATGGACATTAAACAGACATACAGCATCAGCGAGCTCGCCAAAGAGTTCGATGTAACAACCCGGAGCATTCGTTTCTACGAAGATCAGGAACTGCTCAAGCCCTCACGGCGCGGGCAGACACGGATCTTCAGTTCAAAGGATCGGGTGCGCCTGAAGCTCATACTCCGGGGCAAGCGCATGGGCTTTTCCCTGGCCGAGACCAAAGAGCTGTTTGACCTGTGGGACGAAACCCTCAGCGGAAATGAGAAACAGCTTCACAAGATGCTGACCATTCTGGCCAACAAACGGGCACAAATGGAACAGCAAAAGAACGACATTGCCCAGGCGGAAATGGAGATAGACACAGCCGAAACCCGGTGCCGAGAAGCCCTGGCCGAGCTGCAGAAGAAAAAGAAACAGCAGGCCCCGGCCAACGAAGAAGCCAGGCAGACCGCTGAACACTAATGACAGAAATCAAAGGTAGCCAACGATGAAATCACAATACTCAGAGCTCAACTTCGGCCTCGGCGAAACCCTCGATATGCTCCGCGAGCAGATCAACGGCTTTGCTGCTTCCGAAATCGCGCCGCGCGCCGAGGAAATTGACCGCAACAACGAGTTCCCCATGGACCTGTGGCGGAAAATGGGCGACATGGGCCTGCTGGGTATCACCGTGAGCGAAGAATACGGCGGCTCCGACATGGGCTACCTGGCGCACGTCATCGCCATGGAAGAAATCAGCCGTGCTTCCGCCTCCGTTGGCCTCTCCTACGGTGCCCACTCCAACCTGTGTGTGAACCAGATTCACCGCAACGGCACCGAAGAACAGAAACAGAAATACCTGCCGAAGCTCGTCAGCGGCGAGCACATTGGCGCCCTGGCCATGTCCGAGCCCAACGCCGGCTCCGACGTCATCTCCATGAAACTGACCGCCAAAGATGAAGGTGACCACTACCTCCTCAACGGCAACAAAATGTGGATCACCAACGGCCCGGATGCGAACACCTACGTCATCTACGCCAAGACCGACACATCCGCCGGCTCTAAAGGCGTGACCGCCTTCATCGTAGAACGCGACGCCCCGGGCTTCAGCCGTCACCAGAAACTCGACAAGCTCGGCATGCGCGGCTCCAACACCTGTGAGCTGGTATTCCAAGACTGCAAAGTACCCAAGGAAAATGTCCTGGGCGGCGTTGGCAACGGCGCCAGAGTGCTCATGAGCGGCCTCGATTACGAGCGTTTGGTCCTCGCAGGCGGTCCGCTGGGCATCATGCAGGCCGCCATGGACGTGGTTGTTCCCTATATCCGCGAGCGCAAGCAGTTCGGCCAGGCCATCGGTGAATTCGAACTGGTGCAGGGCAAAGTCGCCGACATGTACACCTGGATGAACACCGCCAAATCCTACGTCTATATGGTTGCCATGTCCGCCGACCGCGGCGCTGAAACCACCCGGAAAGACGCGGCCGGCGCGATCCTCTACTCCGCCGAAATGGCCACCAAAATCGCCCTGGACGCCATCCAGCTGCTCGGCGGTAACGGTTACATCAACGAATACCCGACAGGCCGCCTGCTGCGCGACGCCAAGCTGTATGAGATCGGTGCTGGTACGTCAGAGATTCGTCGGATGCTGATCGGCCGCGAGCTGTATCTGAACAAATAAAACGCAGCATCAAGCCGGAGGCCGTCCGTAGTCTGAAACGGCTGGGACGGCCGCACCCAAAGTATGACGGAGGGGGCGGTGGCAGGGCGGTCCGGGAATGTAGAGGGCCATGGATGGCCCGAAACAAGCGCACATGGATGTGCTTGTAGCGGTTCCCGGACCGCCCTGCCACCGGCCCCGACTCCCCCGAGGTCAGGAAGTCAAAACCATGACGATACTGCAAAGCAAGATTAACCCCAGGTCCGAAGAGTTCCAGGCCAACCAGGAATCCATGGCCAAGGCCGTCGCCGACCTGCGCGACAAAGTCGCCACCATCCAGCAAGGCGGCGGCCCCTCCTACCAGGAGCGCCACATCGCCCGTGGCAAACTGCTTCCCAGAGAGCGCATCAACCGCCTCCTGGACGACGGTTCCCCGTTCCTGGAAATTGGCCAGTTCGCCGCTTACAACGTCTACGATGAAGAAGTCCCCGCAGCAGGCGTCATCGCCGGCGTGGGCCGCGTCTCCGGCACCGAATGCATGATCATCGCCAACGACGCCACCGTAAAAGGCGGTAGCTACTACCCGCTTACGGTCAAGAAACACCTGCGCGCCCAGGAAATCGCCCTGCAGAACCGCCTGCCGTGCATCTACCTGGTCGACTCCGGCGGTGCCAACCTGCCCCGCCAGGACGAAGTCTTCCCGGATCGCGACCACTTCGGCCGCATCTTCTACAACCAGGCCCGCATGTCCGCCGACGACATCCCGCAGATCGCCGTCGTTATGGGCCTGTGCACCGCCGGTGGCGCCTACGTGCCCGCCATGGCCGACGAATCCATTATCGTCCGCAACCAGGGCACCATCTTCCTGGCCGGACCGCCGCTGGTAAAAGCGGCCACCGGTGAAGTGGTCAGCGCCGAAGACCTCGGTGGCGCCGACGTCCACTGTAAAATCTCCGGCGTTGCCGACCATTACGCCGAAAACGACGCCCACGCCCTGGAAATCGCCCGGCGCAGCGTCTCCAACCTGAACCGTCGCAAGCCAACGGATGTGGAAATTCGCAAGCCGAAGGCGCCGCTCTACGACGCTGAAGAAATCTACGGCATCGTCGGCACCGACCTGCGCAAACAGTTCGACGTGCGCGACGTGATCGCCCGCACCGTAGACGGTTCCGAGTTTGACGAATTCAAACGCTATTACGGCCAGACCCTGGTCACCGGCTTTGCCCATATCCACGGCTACCCGGTGGGCATCATCGCCAACAACGGCATCCTGTTCAGCGAAGCCGCCCAGAAAGGCGCCCACTTCGTTGAAT
The DNA here is from genome assembly GCF_045057155.1 of Marinobacter flavimaris. Lineage (NCBI taxonomy): Bacteria > Pseudomonadati > Pseudomonadota > Gammaproteobacteria > Pseudomonadales > Marinobacteraceae > Marinobacter > Marinobacter flavimaris. The sequence continues at coordinate 434,514 of NZ_CP171359.1, read as the reverse complement.
TGTGCTGCCAGCGCAACATCCCGTTGCTGTTCCTGCAGAATATCACCGGGTTCATGGTTGGCCAGAAGTACGAATCCGAAGGCATCGCCAAGCACGGCGCCAAGATGGTTATGGCCGTGGCCTGTGCCAACGTACCCAAGATCACCGTACTGATCGGCGGCTCCTTTGGCGCGGGCAACTACGGCATGTGCGGCCGGGCCTACAACCCCGATTTCCTCTGGATGTGGCCGAACGCCCGCATCTCGGTGATGGGCGGCGAACAGGCCGCCGGCGTTATGGCCACCGTTCGCCGTGAAGGCATGGAGCGCAAGGGCCAGGAATGGAGCGCCGAGGAAGAGGCGGAATTCAAGAAGCCGATCATCGACACTTACGAACACCAGGGCCACCCGTACTACGCCAGTGCCCGCCTCTGGGACGACGGCGTTATCGACCCGGCCCAGACCCGGGAAGTGGTTGCCCTGAGCCTGTCTGCCACCCTTAACCGACCCGCCAAGCCGACACGCTTTGGCGTGTTCCGGATGTAATCGGGGAGACTGACATGACAGACAACGAATCCGCAGTTCTGCTCAAACGTCGCGACGAAGGCATTGCCGAGGTGGTTCTAAACCGCCCTGACAAACGCAACGCCTTTGACGACGTGATCATCCAGCAGCTGATCAGCACCCTCACCGAGGTGAATGCCGACAACAGCGTGAAGATCGTTATCCTGCGCTCCGAAGGCAAGCACTTCTCCGCCGGGGCCGACCTTGGCTGGATGCGCCGCATGGCCGAGAACAGCCGCCAGGAAAACCTGGACGATTCCCGGGAACTGGCGCGGCTGATGAACGTACTCAACCATCTGGCCAAGCCGGTGATCGGACTGGTACAGGGCGCTGCCTTCGGCGGCGCGGTGGGCCTTGCCGCCTGCTGCGACATCGTCATTGCCACCGAAAAATCCAGCTTCTGCCTCAGCGAAGTGAAGCTCGGCCTGATTCCGGCGGTGATCAGCCCCTACGTGGTGCGCGCCATCGGCGAGCGCCAGGCCCGGCGGTATTTCATCTCCGCCGAAGTGTTCACCGCAAAGCAGGCTCAGGAATACGGCCTTGTGCACATCGTCTGTGACGATGTCGACGCCATGGAAGCCCGCTGCAACGAGATGCTCCAGCAACTGGCCATGAACGGGCCCGAGGCCATGAAAGCCGCCAAGGACCTGGTATTCGCCGTCAGCCACAAACCCATCAACGACGACGTGATTGACGACACCGCACACCGCATCGCGGATATCCGGGTGGGTGAAGAAGGGCAGGAAGGGCTCAGCGCCTTCCTGAACAAGCGCAAGGCCAACTGGGTTCCGGAGGAAGAATAACAATGTTCAGCAAGATACTGATCGCCAACCGGGGCGAAATCGCCTGCCGGATCATACAAACCGCCCACCGCATGGGCATTCGCGTTGTCGCCGTCTATTCCGAGGCCGACGCCAATGCACGGCACGTGGCCATGGCTGACGAAGCCTTCCACATCGGCCCTGCACCGAGCTCCGAGAGCTACCTGCGGGCCGAAAAGATCATCGAGATTGCCAAAAAGAGTGGTGCCCAGGCCATCCACCCGGGTTACGGTTTCCTCTCGGAAAACACCGGGTTCGCCGAATCCTGTGAAGCCAACAACATTGTCTTCATCGGCCCGCCCTCCTCGGCCATCGCTGCCATGGGCTCCAAGTCTGCGGCCAAGGCCATCATGGAAAAGGCTGGCGTACCGCTGGTGCCGGGTTACCACGGCGACGACCAGTCGGTTGAAACCCTGCGGGCCGAAGCCGAGAAATGCGGCTTCCCCTTGCTGCTCAAAGCTGTCGCCGGCGGCGGTGGCAAAGGCATGCGCGTCGTGAACAACATGGGCGAGTTTGACGACGCCCTGGCCGCCGCCAAGCGCGAAGCCCAGAACGCGTTCGGCAACCCGGACATGCTGATCGAACGTTACCTGACCCAGCCCCGGCACGTGGAGATCCAGGTCTTCTGCGACCAGGAAGGCAAGGGCGTGTACCTGGCCGAGCGTGATTGCTCCGTGCAGCGCCGCCATCAGAAAGTCCTGGAAGAAGCCCCGGCCCCGGGCCTGAGCGAAGACACCCGCAAGGCCATGGGTGAGGCGGCCGTGCGCGCCGCCCAGGCCATTAACTACGTGGGTGCCGGCACCGTTGAATTCCTGTACGACGTCGACGGCTCCTTCTTCTTCATGGAGATGAACACCCGCCTTCAGGTCGAGCATCCGGTTACCGAAATGGTCACCGGCCAGGATCTGGTGGAATGGCAGCTGAAAGTGGCCTGGGGTGATGCCCTGCCGCTGGAACAGTCCCAGGTGAAAACCCGGGGCCACGCTCTGGAAGCGCGGATCTACGCCGAAGACCCGGACCAGGACTTCCTGCCGGCCACCGGTAACCTGCGCTACCTGAGCACCCCGGATGAAAGCGCCCATGTGCGCGTCGACACGGGCGTGACCGAAGGCGACGACATCAGCATCCACTACGACCCCATGATCGCCAAGCTGATCGTGTGGGACGAAACCCGCGACCAGGCCATCAACCGCATGGTTCAGGCCCTGGAGCACTACCGCATCGCGGGCGTGAAGACCAACATCCGGTTCCTGCACGCCCTGGCGGACGCCCAACCGTTCCGAGAAGCGGAACTGACCACCGGCTTTATCGACGATCACCGGGAACTGCTGTTCCCGAAATCGAAGCTCGATACCCATAAAGCCCTGGTACTGGCCGCCGGCTTTGTTCTGGAACAGCGCAAATCCCGTGAAGTGGTCAGCACCGACCCCTGGTCGCCGTTCGGCCGCCAGAACAGCTGGCGCATGAACTCAGAATACGCCCAGCCGCTGCAACTGCAGGTCGGTGACGAGATTCACGACCTGAAGGTACTGGAGCGTGATGACCGTTATCAGGTGTATGTGGGCGACAGCGTCTATAACCTCACCGCCCGCCTGGACGACGATTATCTGCAGGCGGTCATCAACGGCCACCGCATCAGCATCCACGGCAACCTGCACAACGACCAGCTGGTGCTGTTCTACGAAGGCGACACCTTCAACTGCACCGTGTACAAGGAAAGCTACGGCTTCGAGGAAATGGCCGGCGAAGGCAGCCTGGCCGCGCCCATGAACGGTGCCATCGTCGCCGTGCAGGCCAAAGTCGGCGACAAGGTCACCGCCGGCCAGAGCCTGGTGATCATGGAAGCCATGAAGATGGAGCACGCCATCAAGGCCCCGGCCGACGGCGTGGTCACCGAGATCTTCTTCGCCGAAGGCGACCAGGTTTCCGAAGGTGCCGAACTGATTGCCATTGAGGTGAACGACCCAGAAGCGAAACAAGAGGAGGCAGGCTAATGGCCTTTCCCAAACAGGTCCGCCTGGTTGAGATGAGCCCCCGGGACGGACTCCAGAACGAGCCCGGCCCGGTGATCGCCACCGCCATCAAAACCGGGCTGATCAACCGCCTGGCAGACAGCGGCCTGAGCCACATCGAGGCCGCCAGCTTCGTGTCCCCGAAATGGGTGCCACAAATGGGCGACGCCGCCGAGGTGATGGCCGGCATCAATCGCAAGGCTGGCGTTCGCTACTCCGCCCTCACCCCGAACCTGAAAGGGTTTGAGGGGGCACTGGCGGCGAAGGCCGACGAAGTGGCGGTGTTCGGCGCCGCGTCCGAATCCTTCACCAAAAAGAACATCAACTGCACCATCGCCGAAAGCCTCGAACGCTTCGCCCCGGTGGTGGAAGAAGCCCGCAAACACGGCATCCCAGTGCGTGGTTACGTTTCCACCGTCATGGGCTGCCCCTACGAAGGCGACATCGCCCCGGAACAGGTGGCCACCGTGGCCAAAGCCCTGTACGAAATGGGTTGCCACGAAATCTCTCTGGGCGACACCATCGGCGTGGGCACCCCGATCAAAGCCAAGCGAATGCTCGAAGCCGTCGCTGCCCACGTGCCCATGGAAAAGCTGGCGGCCCACTTCCACGACACCTATGGCCAGGCACTGGCCAATCTGTATGCAGTGCTGGAAGAAGGCGTCAGCGTTATCGATGCCTCCGTCGCCGGCCTCGGCGGCTGTCCCTACGCCAAGGGCGCTTCGGGCAACGTCGCAACCGAGGACGTGCTATACCTGCTTAACGGCCTTGGCATCAAGACCGGCGTCGATCTTGAAAAACTGGTCGCCACAGGCGACTGGATCTGCAGCCAGCTGAACCGTCACAACGGTTCAAAAGTCGGCCAGGCAATGGGCGGTAACTGTTAAAACCAGGGGTAGTTATGAGCAACAAGAATGTGGTCGCGCTGGATCTGCCGATTCCCGAGATCAACGACATGCCGGAAGACACCCAGAAGTACTTCCAGATCTGCCAGGAAAAGCTGGGCATGATCCCGAACGTACTCACCGCCTACAGCCAGAACCTCAAACAGCTGGACGGCTTCACCCGCCTGTATAACGAGCTTATGCTCGGTGAGAGCGAACTCTCCAAACTGGAGCGGGAAATGGTCGCCGTGGTGGTTTCCTCCGAGAACAAATGCTTCTACTGCCTGGTTGCTCACGGCGCCGCCGTGCGGGTCCTGAGCGGCGATCCCCAGTTGGGTGAGCACATGGTGATGAACTACCGCAGCGCCAAACTCGACAAGCGCCAGCGGGCGATGCTGGATTTTGCATCCCACCTTACCCGCTCGCCGGCCACCGTAACCGAAGACGACATCCAGGCCCTGCGGGATGCCGGTCTGAGCGACCGCGGCATCTGGGATCTCAGTAACCTGATCGGCTTTTACAACATGTCCAACCGGGTGGCAATTGCCAGCGATATGCAACCGAATCCCGAATATCACAGTCAGAGTCGCTAGCAGGTAAACCACCCTGCTCGCCCTCGAATACAAAAACAATGGAGGCAGAGATATGAGCAAGACTCTACCAAGTTATACCAGCGGAACCGCGGAAGTGCCCCTGCTGGGCATGACCATCGGTGAAATGCTCGACCGCACCGCAGAGAAGTACCCGGACAACGAAGCCCTGGTGTGCCTGCACCAGGACATTCGCTGGACCTACAAAGAGTTTGTTGAAAAAGTCGACGAAGCCGCCCGCGCCTTCATGGCCATTGGCGTCAAACGCGGCGACCGCGTGGGCATCTGGTCCCCCAACCGCTACGAGTGGACCGTTACCCAGTTCGCCACCGCCAAAGTCGGCGCCATCCTGGTGAACATCAACCCGGCTTACGGTGTCCACGAACTGCAATACGCCCTCAACCTCGCTGGTATCACCACCCTGGTGACGGCTGACAGCTTCAAAGCCTCCAATTACCGCGAGATGATCTACGAGCTGGCCCCGGAGCTGAAGCGAAGCTCCCCCGGCAAGCTCAAGGCCGACCACGTTCCGGAACTGCGGGCTGTGATCAACGTGCACGAAGACAAGCACGACGGCATGTGGACCTGGAAGGAATTCCTCGGCTTCTCAAGCGACGTGTCCCAGGACGATCTGGTAAAACGCCAGGGCGAACTGCAGTTTGACGACCCCATCAACATTCAGTTCACCTCCGGCACCACCGGCAACCCGAAAGGCGCTACCCTCACCCACCACAACATCCTGAACAACGGGTACTTTGTGGGCGAGAGCCAGATCCTGACCGAGAAAGACCGCCTGGTGATCCCGGTGCCCCTGTACCACTGCTTCGGCATGGTCATGGGCAACCTGGGCTGTATCACCCACGGTTCTACCATGATTTATCCCGGCGAAGGCTTCGAGCCCAAGTCGGTTCTGCAGGCCGTGCACCAGGAAAAGGCCACCGCCCTGTACGGCGTGCCCACCATGTTCATTGCCGAACTGACCGAGCCGGAATTCGAGACCTATGACCTTTCCAGCCTGCGCACCGGCATCATGGCGGGGTCCATCTGCCCGGCAGAGGTCATGAAGAAGGTCAACGGCAAGATGAACATGAAAGAGGTTCAGATTGCCTACGGCATGACCGAAACCAGCCCGGTTTCCACCCAGACCAGCTCCCTGGATCCGTTCGAGAAGCAGGTCACCACCGTGGGCCGCACCCAGCCGCACCTGGAAACCAAGATCGTTGATCCGGGCACCGGCAACGTGGTTCCGCGTGGCGAGATCGGCGAGCTGTGCACCCGTGGCTACAGCGTGATGCTGAAGTACTGGAACAACGAAGAGAAAACCCGCGAAGCCATCGACAGCGCCGGATGGATGCATACCGGCGATCTGGCCACCATGGACGAAGAAGGCTATGTCCAGATCGTTGGCCGCATCAAGGATATGGTCATCCGCGGTGGCGAGAACATCTACCCGAAAGAAATCGAAGAGTTCCTCTACACTCACCCGGCCATCGAAGAAGTGCAGGTAACCGGCATTCCCGATGACAAGTACGGCGAAGAGCTGATTGCCTGGGTGAAGCTGGCTCCAGACGCGGCGCCAGTCACAGCCGAGGACCTGCAGGCCTTCTGCAAGGGCAAGATCGCTCACTTCAAGATCCCGAAGAACTACAAGTTCGTGGACGAATTCCCGATGACCGTCACCGGGAAGATCCAGAAATTCAAGATGCGGGAGATTTCAATCGAGGAGATGGGACTGAAGAAATAACCACGGTCCCTGCTTTGGTTGAACGGACAAACCCCGGCACTTGCCGGGGTTTGTCGTTTTCCGCTCCAGCAAATCAAGGCCGAATACGTGCTTGTCAGCGCTCCACCGCCATGCTTCACTTCTGTGATTAGCATGCAACCGGAGACGCCCCTATGCCCAGCCCCGCAACCGACTACTCGAAAACAAAAATCAGCCTTCAACGTGTCTGGGTGCTATTGCTCAGCGCGGTGCTCCTTGGCGGGTGCTCCACGGTGTACTACAAAACCATGGAAAAATTCGGGTATGAAAAGCGGGACATTCTGGTGGATCGGGTTGAAGATGCCCGGGACAGCCAGAACGACGCCCAGGAAACCTTCCGTTCGTCGCTTGAGCGTTTCCAGAGTGTGGTGGACACGCCTGACACCGAGCTCAAGGAACAATATGCCGAAATCAGCGATGCCTACGAAGACAGCCTGTCGAGTGCCGAAGAGGTTAGAGACCGGATCGACAAGGTAGAAGAAGTCGCCGAGGACCTGTTCGATGAATGGGAAGACGAACTCAGCCTGTACGAGAGCGCATCACTGCGCCGCAGCAGCGAACAGCAGCTGAAAGAGACGCGCGTTCAGTACGGCCAGCTGATCAGCCGGATGCACGACGCCGAGGACAGAATGGAACCGGTGCTGCAGGCATTTGAGGATCAGGTGCTGTACCTTAAGCATAATCTGAATGCCCAGGCGATCGGTTCGCTGGAAAACGAACTGGTGAGCATCCGTCAGGATGTGGATTCCCTGATTCGCAATATGGAACAGTCAATCGCGGAATCTGAAGCTTTTATTCAACGCTTTCGCCAGGGCGGGTAATACCTCAAGGGAGCCAACGCTATGGAGCGCCAAGACGCAGATCCTGCGCTCAAGCCGGCATTGATGCAATTCGACATGGCGCTGGCAGAATTTGCCCGCGCCCGCAAATCGGACCCCAAAGCCTCAAGTCTCAGTCTCCTGGAGCGCACACGGATGCTGATGACGCTGCCGGGCGGCTTCGACGCCATCTACCGGCGCGTAAGGTCGCTCGAATCCGCTGGCATTTTCGGCACCAGCGACTGGGCCCGGCCAGCCCTGCTGCAACCGGCGCTCGCCAAACACTCGCTGAGGGAGGCGGGCGCCGTTACCACCATTGTCGAGGCGATCAGCGAACTGCGCATGCTGGCCGTCACCCGTGGCAAATACTTCCATCCCGGAATTTCTGCTGAGCAGGCACGCCACTTTCTCACCCAGGTGATGGCATTAAACCTGGACCTGCTGTCTGGCCAGCTCACCGAAGCCGATCGTGAAAGACCCAAGCAACTTGGCACCATCGTTCAGGAACTCTATCGGTACCTGATCTCCCACCTCGGTTATGAAAGCCTATTGGACAGCCTGGTGGCGGAAGTCTGGCGATTGCTGGACCAGGGGCCGGTGCAGGTCGACAGTATTCGGGAAATGATCGGGCAGATCGCCAAATGCCTTTACGACCCCGACATCAAAACCGGACGCAATGCCGATGCCACGCGGCTGGTGAAGGCCCTCTTTGCCCCCACACCTGCCAGCGCCGAGGACCCCGGCCTTGCCGTTTACGAGCAGCGTTTGAAAGACATGGACGACGTGGCGCTCTCCTCCGAAGCCACCTACTTTGCCCGCAGCATGTTCGACACCGGCCTTGCCTCTCCCTACCACGCGGTGATGCTCCGGTTCCTGCGCGCCAGCGGCCAGGACGATCTCATCCCCAACACACTGGGGCTGACCATGACCGGGCTGGACGATCTCTACTGTTACACCGATCTGGTCCATGCCCTGATTGACGAGGCCATCTACCCGGAAACCTGCCAGGCCGTCTATGGCCTGACCATGATGCTGGAGCGCGGATCGCTGTTTACACCCTCTGTGGCCCAGGCACTGTGGCGGCAAATCAAACTGAAGCCCTCTGCGGAAACCGATCAGGCTCTCAGAGAGGCGTTCGGCGATGCCCGGCCACCCCGGGTATTCCTGCTGGCCGGGGTTATCAACCTGCTGGGCCAGCCGCTGGGCGTTGGTCAGGGCAACAACCCCACCTGCCAGTCTGCCATTGGCCTCTCCATGTGGGCGTCAAACGAGGCGGATTACCTGTTGCAAGTCCTGGCCTGGGCAGCACGCGACAACGAAGTGCTGAGCCGCTTTGAAGGCCAGGAGGTTTCTTCCCGCGATCTGGAACCGGGCCTGGTTAAGGGAACGCCAGTGGATGTGGACCCGGTATCGCTCGTGCTCATCCCTCATCTCGATCGCCTCTACGGTGAGATGTGGCGCCGCTGTGAGACCCGGGACGACGACGCCCATCGCTGGATCAACCCGGAATTCTACGGCTGGTGGGTCAGCCACGGCTTCCGCGTGGTCGCCGACGTAAAAACCGGCGAGGTAAAGGACTACGAGGGATTTATCCGGCATTTCTACGCGAGCTATCACCCCTTCTACAACGGCAACATACCGGTCATTCACGCCCAGCCGGCAGGGATTGCTGTAACAGACAGCGCCGCCCGCTTTGTTGGCCGGCACGCCATCAATATCCTGCGGGTTGCCCTGAGCCCGAAGAACGAGATGCGGGTGTACTTTTTTAACCCCAACAACGACAGCGGCCAGAACTGGGGCCAGGGCATTACCTGCTCAACCCACGGCAATGGCGAGTTTCGCGGTGAAGCTTCCCTGCCCGTGGCCGAATTCACGTCTCGACTGTACGCCTTCCACTATGACCCGCTGGAACTGGGCGATCTATCGGCGATACCCGATGAGGAAGTCGCCCGGGTTATGGACCTGGGCTACACAAGCTGGGCGGCGCCGAGAGATACATCCGAGGAATAACACTCTCGGCTATCCGCCCTAATAGCTCTCGGTCTTACCGGTGACCGGCGACAGGGGCTCGCCCTCCTCGTTCTGCAGCTGATAGTCGTAGGCGGCCTGCAGACCGGTATCCTCTTCGGTCTCATCATCCGGTTCGTATTCCAGATGCCTTGGATAGAGCGGCGACAACATGGCCACGATAATGCCGATGGCGCAGAACATGGCAAAGGCATCGGCGTAACCCACCTTGCCAACAAGAATACCGACTATCGGCGAGCCAGCCGCCTGGCCCAGTGATACTGCCATGAAAGGCAGTACGGGGCCCATGGACAGCCGCCCCGGCAGCAGGCGAATGCCGGTCATCAGGTACAGCCCGGTCAGACTCATGTAGGCCAGACCAAACACCAGTGCTGAAAACGCCGAAATCATCAGGTTGTCGGGGCTGGCCGCCAACAACGCCAGGCTCGCGGCCAGTGTCATCAGCATCAGGGCCTGGGTAACCGGTGGGTTGTTCCGGTCAGCCAGATCGGCCACCACCGCGCCGCCAAGGCCGGCAATACCGACCCCCAGCCACAGCCATGCCGTGGCATCGGATGGCATGGATCCCAGATTAACCACGAGATCGGGTGCGAAAATCCAGTAGGCGGCGGAGACAAAGCCCATCATGAACGCGAACAGCGAGAGCCTGAGCAGTCGCCACCATTGATCCGCACTGATTGGCTGCGCCGGCGCAGCATTGGCGGGCACAACACGGGATACAGACGGAATGAAGAACCAGGTGGCAATCACGCCAATTACCGCCAGCACGGCAAAGGACGCGTAGGCATAGCGCCAGGCCCCGGCGAGGAACAGGATCGTCGGCACAGCAACGACGACACCGATACTGGTGCCCGCGTTCATCACCGAGCTTACCCGGCCGTGGAGCGAGCGTCTCACCAACGCCTGCATGGCGGCTGTGAGAGCCGGCATCATCAGGCCCGTGCAGATACCACAGAGAACAACACCCACCCCGAGGGAGACGGCCCCCACGGCCTGGCTGATCAGCGCCAGGCCAACAACACCAAAAATACCGGATGCCATGGCGGTATTGCGGGCACCAAGACGATTTGCCGAGAGCGGAGCCACCAGGGTAGCGAATACGAAACTGATCAGCGGCAGCGCACCGATCACACCGATCACATCCGGCGCCAGCCCCAGGTCATCCCGGATCGGGGGGACGAACAGACCGAACGCAAAGCGCGCCAGACCATAGCTGATCGCGATCAGTGCTGCGCCGAGGAGTGCAAATGACGTGCTCGAAGGAAACTTCATTCCGCTGTGCTCCTTGCGCTGTCCATCTTCGTCAGACTAGACATCAAAGCAGGATTTTTAAAGCAGCGGATGGCCTGCGCCAGCGATCAGCCTGCGGTCTGGGGCAGAAACCGGCGGTCCCAGACCCGCTCAGCGGCCTCGAACAGGCTGTCCACCGTCAGCGCGAGCATGCCAATCAGAATCGCGCCCTGCAACACGTAGGCTGTGTTGCCATTGACGAGACCGGCGATCACCGGATCCCCCAGGGTTCTGGCACCGATGGTTGAGCCAATGGCGGCCGTTGCAATGTTGATGGTTACCGAGGTCCGGATACCGGCCAGGATCACCCTGCCCGCCAGCGGCAACTCCACCTGCAACAGCACCTGAAAAGGCGACATGCCCATACCGAGCGCCGCCTGCCTCACTGTGGCATCGACACCCTCCAAGCCGGCCAGGGTATTGCGCAGAATGGGCAGCAAGCCATACAGAATCAGCGCCACCAGAATCGGCGCCTCACCAAACCCGAGAACCGGCACCGCCAGGGCAAGAACCGCCACCGGCGGGAAGGTCTGGCCGATAGAGGCAATCTGGCTAACCAGCGGCAGAAAGTCCCGCCCAGCCGGGCGCGTGGCGAAGATTCCCCCGGCAACCGCAGCGACGGTTCCAACCAGGGCGGAAATCACCACCAGCATCAGATGGTTCTGGAGCAGAAAGAGAAAGCTCTCCCGCTCGTAGATCACATTCTGCTTATCGGGCTGCATCCACTCGAAAAGCGGTTCGAGAGCCGGCATGCCCGCGCTCAGGGCACAGAGGAGCACAGTCAGCATCACAGGCGGCAACCAGACCCGCATCAGGCACCTTCCTGGATAATGCGGTCACGGGTGATGGTTCCGGTTTCCTGGCCATCGGCATTGAACACCGGCACCTGGCTCCAGTTCTGCCAGAGCATGATTGAAAGAGCCACTCGCAGGCTGTCGTCTTCCTTGAGGCCGTCGGCGCCGGGTTCCGGCTCTCTGGGCTGAGGGTGAGCCTCCATCAGATCCCGCACGGTATGCAGGCTCATCAGTTTCAGGCCTCGGTCCTGCTTGCCCACGAGATTCTCCACAAAAACGGAGGCGGGTCGCCGGAGAATGTTCTCCGGCGTGTCGTGCTGGATAATCCGGCCCTGATCCATCACGGCAATGCGGGTCGCCAGCCTCAGGGCTTCGTCAATATCGTGGGTTACAAAGACCGTGGTTTTCCGCAGCTGACTCTGGATACGCAGCATCTCCAGCTGCAGGTTCTCCCGCGTGATGGCATCCAGCGCACCGAAGGGTTCGTCCATCAGCAGAATATTGGGGTTGGCAGCCAACGCCCTGGCAACGCCCACCCTTTGAGCCTGCCCGCCGGACAATTGCTGGGGATATTTGTTGGCGTGGGTGGCCTGGTCCAGATCCAGCAGCGTCAGCAACTCATGCACGCGCTCGTCGATCCGCTCCCGTGGCCATTTCAGAAGCTGGGTTACCATGGCGATATTGCGGGCCACCGTCCAGTGTGGAAACAGCCCCGTGCCCTGAATCACATAACCCATGTTCAACCGCAGCTGCTCGGGGTTCATGGCGGTAACATCGTTACCATCCACCAGGATCTGGCCCTCACTGTGGGGCAGCAACTGGTTGATCATCCGCAGGGTAGTCGACTTGCCGCAGCCTGAGCTGCCCACCAGCACGCACACTTCGCCGGTTTCGACCGTGAGGTTTATCCGGTCCACCGCCACGGCATCTCCAAAGCGGCGGGTAACGTTTTTCAGTTCAATCATCCGGGCTTATCCCTCTCCTGTCAGGCCGTCGCCGGTGTCGGCTTGAGACTGGCCGCCAGCATGGTGAGCAGAGCATCCGCCAGCAGCGCGAGTGCAATGGTGGGCAGCGCACCAAGCAATACCAGATCCATCGCCGCCTGCCCCAGGCCCTGAAAGATAAAGCTGCCAAAACCGCCGGCGCCAATGAGCGCGGCAACCGCGGTCAGGCCAATGGCCTGGATGGTGGTAATGCGCACGCCTTCCACAATCACGGGAAGCGCCAGTGGCAACTTGAGTTTGAAGAACAGCTGTCGCTCGTTCATTCCCATACCCCGCCCGGCATCGGCGAGGCTTTCCGGCACCTCGGTAAGCGCGACGAAGGTGTTGCGCACCATGGGCAACAGACTGTAAGCCACCAAAGCCAGCAAGGCCGGAGCCCAGCCAATGCCACGAATCCCCATGGCCTGCAGTGCCGGAAAAGCGGCCGCCAGCGCACTGAGCGGTGCGATCAGTAACCCGAATACCGCCAGGCTGGGAATAGTCTGAAGAAAGCTGACCGCGCCAAGGATGGGACGGCGCCAGGCCACACTACGAATCATCTTCAGGGCCAGTAGAAAAGCCAGACCGGCGCTGATGCCGACCGCGCCAAAGGCCAGTGCCAGATGAGTCCACAGGGCCTGCTCGAACTTGTCCGGGCGGGCGTTGAATTCCCGAACCAGCGACAAACTCTCCAGCCCACCGCCTCGAAGGATCCACAGCCAGCTGCCAACGATGACGGCCAGTATCATCAGCTGCAGCCCTCGCCCGCTCCCGAGGCGCCCGAGGATTTCGATCAGCATCAGCGACAGCAAAAACAGCAAACACCAGAAACCGGCTCCGATGGACGACCGCGCATAAGGTGCGTCTTCCGGCAGGTGCCGGCCCGCAAAGACCTCGAGCAACAGGGGCAGCAGCGCCAGGGAGAGGCCTACCAGGCCCAGAAGCGGCAGGTACCGCCGGCGCAACGGCAGAAAAGACAGCAGAACGCAGCCAGCCAGAACCAGTGACACCAGGCCAGCCCAGGGCCCGCCAACGGCCGAAATGAGGCCGTGACCGGTACCCGGAACAATGCGGTTGGGTTGAATGACGCCCAGGTCCAAAAGCCAGACCAGCGCCAGGGCAAGACACCCCAGCACAGGCAGGACACGGTTCGGCATGGTGTTCGAGGCAACAGAGCTGTAAATCGACAAACCTCAGTCCTGGGCCAGGGAATCCAGGTAATCCCGGGCGACGGTATCCGCCGGTACCCCGTTCACGGCCACCTGGCCATTCAGGCGCTGCAGCGTTTCGAGATCCAGCGATTCGAAGATCGGCGTCAGCACTTCCCGGATCTGCGGATAGGCTTCCAGCACCTCGCCACGCACGATCGGCGCTGGCTGATACACCGGCTGAACGCCTGCGGTATCTTCCATTACCTTCAGATCCAGCGCATCCAGCCCGCCATCGGTGCCGTAGGTCATCGCACCGTTTACGTCGTTGTTATTCAGGGCCGCCGCGCGCAATGTCGCCGCCGTGTTGCCACCGGAAAGAATCAACAGCTGGTCGGATTCCAGCTTGAAGCCATAGGCCTCCTGGAACGCCGGCAAGGCACTGGCGGATTCCACAAACTCGGCGCTGGCCGCAAACTTGAAGGCACCGCCCTCATTGATGTAATTCGCATGATCTTCGAGTGTGGCCAGGTTATTTTCCCGCGCCAAATCGCCCCGCACGCTCATAGCCTAGGTGTTGTTTGCTTCGGCGGGTTCCAGCCAGACAATGTTATGTGCCTCTTTATCCAGGCGAGCAGCCTCCTGGTAGGCCTTATCCGCATCTTTCCAGATATCCCGATCCGCCTGATCGTGAAAGAACGCAGCATTGCCGGTGTACTCGGGGTAGATATCGATTTCGCCGGCCTTGATCGCATTGCGGACGATGCTGGTGCCACCCAACTGCAGTCTGTTTTCAACCGGAATACCCGCCCCCTCCAGGGACTGCAACACCATCTGCCCCAGTACCGAGCCCTCGGTGTCGATCTTGGAGGACACCACCACGGGATCAGCAGCCATTACCGATCCGGACATCACGAACGCTATCAATGCCGCTGTGCGGCGCAAACGGGATTTGGGAGTCACGGCCATTCCTCTCGGTTTTTGGTTACCACTATCAATCTAGAGGCCGCATCTACGAAGGCAAACGGGATTTGGTCTTGCCGGCACCGGCCCGCAGGAGGCCAGTTCCAAAATCGGGCGGAACGGACATCGTATTTGAAATCCGGAAACCCAACGGGTTAGGCTGTCTAAATAGCGAGCAGCATGGTAGTGAAGGTTATGGCACAGACCCTGGAAAAGACCCTCGAACCCACCTCCACCGTAGCGCCCCTGAACCCTGATAACGTGGCACTGCTCGAACAGGAAGGTTTAACCCTCAAGCCACTGGACCCTATCGGCGTTGAGATCTACGGATCCGACGTGCGCAACCAGCTGCCAGAGCCGGCTATCAAGGCCCTGGAAGAGGAAATGGCAAATCGCGGGTTCATCGTATTCAAGCACCAAGCCGGCCTTTCCCCCGATGAACTGATTGAAGCCTGCAAATGGTGGGGCGGGCGCGAGATCCATTCCACCCACGGCGTGCATCCCGCAACACCCGGCCGTAACCGGCACATTTTCCGCTGCTCTAACGATGGCCGCCAGGGCATTCTTGGCGTTGGCCCGCAATGGCACAACGATGGCAGTTTCGAAGCCGCCACCTTCTCCCACAGCGCCTACTACATGGCCCGTGCGCCAGAGAATGGCGGCGGCACCCACTTCGCGCACCAGGGTGCGGCCTTTGAAGCACTCCCTCCGGAGAAACAGGATTTCTGGGAAAGACTGGTGTCGGTAAACTCCGCATCCAGTGTGACCCACCCCGTGGTTCACACCCACCCGATTTCCGGTCGCAAGAGTGTCTGGCTGCATCTGGGCATGACCGGCGCCGTGCTGGAGCGCCTGCCGGAAGAAGGTCTGACGCTCGACCAGTTAAAGACTCTGCCTGCACCCGCGGACAGCTTCCACCTGCTGGACGACGCCGCCATGAAGGAACTGTTCAACGATTACAATGATCTGCTGAACGATTCCTTCGAGGGTGGCTACGGAATTCGCTACGAATACGAAACCGGCGATCTGTTATTTATCGATAACTGGGCCGTCGCCCACCGCGCCGCGCCAGAAGCGCATCTGCCGGCAGAGCAACAGGGACTGCGCATCATGGACCGGGTCACCATCAAGGCACCGAGAAACCTGTCGCCCCATTTCGGGCTGCCCCAATACATCAACATGGCCGGCCCCCACCCGTTCAACAAAGACGGCGTATGGCAGGCCGGTGGCGTGGGCTTCCGGTGGAAAGACGATATCCGCATGCAGAACTGATTCACCCGTTTTGCATGCGGCCGTGCGTCACTGCACCGGCTGACAACCGCGCACAGCGAGAGAGATATTCGTTGCCGCCTTTATCTGATCGTAGTATTTCGCGGCGGTTTTCACGCCCATATCCGCGTAGTTCCCGGCACTGGGGCTGATCAAGGTGCCCAGCTGGGCCCAAGCCGCCGCGGATTGCCGGTCACTCTCATAGGCTGAAAATGCCTGGTAGATTTCATTACAGGTAATGCCGTCTCCATCCATAGCTGCGGAAGAAACATGAGAGGACGTCTGACAGCCCGTCAAAGCGCCAACCGCCAACAAAAACCCAAGACTCTTGTACTTCATTGATCAGGTCTCCCAGGCCGTAATGGCCTCTTTTCGAAAGTATGGATAGCATGGTCTTATACATTCCAGCCCGATGCCAGACCTGCTGGTCTCAATGGAAAGATGCATTGAAAATTCCTCGCCACAAACTAAGCTATTCCTGTCTCTTCACTCTTTTGAGCATGCCCATGAAAGCGTGTCTTCATGCAGGTCTCACTCTCGCGCTATCCATTCTGCTTCTCTGGAGCCCAGCCCGAATTGGCCATGCGGAAACCGTCCTGCACGTTGCCTACGAAGATAAAACGCAATTCCCCTACTACATGGGCGACACCCAGGAGGTTCTGGAGAGACCCGGCGCAGCGGTGGAGCTGGTCAAATTGCTGGAAGAGCGGGTACCGGGGTTGCGGATCAAGTTCAGCCGATACCCCTGGAAACGATGCCTGGCCATGCTCGAAACCGGCCAGGTAGATGGTATTTTCAATGCTTCTTACAATGCTGCCCGCACCCGAATTGGCGAATACCCCTGGCGGGACGGTCAGGTTGACCCTACCCGCCGACTAACCACCATCAGCTACAATCTCTATGTCCTGCCAGATACAGAGCTGGGCTGGAGCGGCAAGGCTTTCGAAGACACGGACCTGTCAGTTGGCGCCCCATTGGGCTACTCAATCGTGAACGATCTGGAGAACCTGGGCGTTTCCGTAATCAAGGTTCGGAGTTCCAGGCAGAGCCTGCAGTTACTGACTGCCAGACGCGTTCATGCCGTTGCGCTCCAATCGGTCACCGCCGATTTTCTGTTACGCCAGAACGCCAGGCAGCTCCCGGGCATTGTCCGGATTGATCCCCCTCTCAAAACCAAGCCCTACTACCTGATGCTCTCACGGGAATTCAAAGCGGCAAACCCGGAGCTTGCAGAGCACATATGGAATGCCATCGGCGAACTCAGAGAAGAAAAGCTTGAGGCCCTGGCGCAGCCCTATCTATCCGAGTCCGGCTAGTCAGCTTTCCCACTTATTTGGCCTATTGAGAGTGAGTAAGCCCATAGTCGATGGCAGCACACACCGCCGCGGCCTGCGCGGCATTGCATTGCTCGGGGGTTACGCGGGGGCTGTCGGGGTAAACCTCGGTGGTGGTCCGGTAGGGCGCACTCGTAATACCGGCGCACAGGCCCCACTGCGTGAGCGGATACGCGATCACGCCCCGGGCGACCACCGGGGAGCCGAAGATCTCGCCGCTGTCATCGGCCGGCGCAATATGCGTCACCTGCTCCACCGCTCTGATCAATGCCTGCTGGAATTCAGGCTGTGGGTTCTCGCTGTCGTCGACCACGTAAAAGCCATCGGGAATCCCCGCCGGTTCGAACGGCTTGCCGTCGCGGGCAGCCAGCGCCGGGCGAAACTCCGATTCGTCGGTATCGGCAGTCTCGTGCAGGTCGATATGAATCAAGGCACTGTCACGAACAGGCGCTACCAATCGCATAAGGGCGGCTGACTCCTCCGCCCGACTGCCCTCGTGGAATGAACGGTTGGGATCAATCGCATTATAGTTCCAGCGATGAATGCGCTCATACGCCCAGGGACTGACACAGGGCGCAACCAGCAAGTTCACGCGGCCGGCATAATCCTCCGCGTGCTTATCCAGGAACTGCAGCGCGCCATGCACACCACTGGTTTCATACCCGTGAACGCCGCCGGTTATCAGCACCACCGGCAGATCGTTATTCCAGTCGCGGCTGCGAATCGCCATCAGCGGATAGTAATCCGGGCCGTAATCCAGAGCGCCGTACTCTTCCACATCAAAGCGCGAGCGCAGGCCCTCGATCACACTCAACACCTCCGCCTCGTAACTGCGCTGGCGGGTCTGCCGTGACAACCACTCGGCGCGTTCCGCATCGCCCCAGGGAGTGCCGGGAGTGCCAATTGGATAGGGTGTTGAAACTGTGTTCATAGCAGCGCTCCGTTAACGATTGCCCGTAACTCCTGACGGATGGGGTATGTTGATGAGGGAATCAGTTGCGTCATGAAGATCATCACCAGCTCCTCCACGGGATCGACGAAAAAGTTGGTGCTCGCAAGGCCACCCCAACCGTACTCACCGACCGATCCGTTGGTCTGGGATTTGGCGACGTCGGTTTTTACCGAAAAGCCCAGACCAAAGCCAGTGCCGGCATAAGGTGTCTCGCTGAAAGCACCGACAGACAGGCCCGGTAGGTCCTGATTGTAAGGCAGGTGGTTACGACACATGAATTCCAGAGTTTTTCGACCAATAATCCGCCGCCCGCGGAACTCGCCACCCTGGCACAGTGCCTGGGCGAAGTGGAAATAATCGTCGATGGTGGAAACCAGCCCGCCGCCGCCGGACACGAACTGAGGCTTGCGCCGGAAGGGAGACGTCTCGGGGTCATCCTGCAGCGTGAACTGATCACCGGCCTGGTACTGATAACAGGCAGCGAAGCGGTCAAGCTGATCATCCCGAACGTGGAAGCCGGTGTCACACATGTCCAGAGGCTCAAAGATATGCTCCCGCAGATACTCATCAAACGGCTTACCAGACAGCAACTGCACCAGATACCCAAGCACATCCGTGCTGACCGAATAGTTCCAGGCTGTGCCCGGGGAAAACTCCAGAGGCAGCTCTGCGAGGTGATCGACCAGGGCTTCCAGCGTCATACTCCGGCTGCCATCCAGCTTAAGCTCGCGATAGGCAGCATCAACGTTGGTGCGCTGCATAAATCCGTAAGTCAGGCCTGACATATGCGTGAACAGGTCGCGAATTGTCATGGTGCTGGATGCAGGCGTGGTCAGGAAGTTGGGGTAAACCCCGCTTTTATAAATCCGCCGGGTTCTCCAGGCAGGAATATACTTGTGTACGGGATCATCCAGTAAAAACCGCCCCTGCTCATAAAGCTGCATCATGGCGATAGATGTGATCGGCTTGGTCATGGAATAGATGCGGAACACCGTATCCCGGCGGACCGGCTTGTTGCGTTCCACGTCCATCAGTCCCTGGGCTTTCACATAGGCAATTTCCCCTTGCCGGGCGACCAGTGTCAGCGCGCCGGGTAACTTCCCGGGCTGGATGTAGCAACGGTCAAGGTGGCTTTCAATGTTTGAAAGATGATCCGTAGACAGGCCAGCAACCTGTGTGTGTTCCGTCATTGCACGGGTACCTCTTCAAGCGCCTCATCCCAGGCTGCCCTGCTCACCGTGAAAATATGCGCCGTTGGCTTTATGGAGACTTCGGTGTCCAGACACCCTGCTGGAACCACAAGCAAACCTTGAACCTGAGTGCCTGGCAGTGCGGAACCACACAGCTTACAAAAACTCTTGCTATGGCGAGTACCCGGAAGCGTGTAGGACGTCACAGCATCCTCACCGGCCAGCCACGTCAATTTGGCGGATTGCGAAAACAGATTGGCTGCATGGGCAGAACCCGTATCCTTTTGGCAGTGCTGGCAATGGCACAGGTAAAAGTTCTCGAAATCGCCTTCAATCTCGAATGTCACGGTGCCGCAAAGGCAGGAACCAGAATGAACAGTCATCGGTGTTTCTCTATCGCTGTTACCGAATAGCCAGGACATCCTCGATATCAACCGGCCTTGAGAGTAGGGATTTATACCAGATAAGATCCTCCTTCAGCATCAAGGGAAGCTCAAGGCCAAGTAAGTGCACGGTCTCGTATCGAGAAAAATCGATGTTTAGCGCAACCCAGGTTCTATTTTGCGCATCGAAGATTTGTGCACGGTCGGCGTTACCCACCTCCACTTTGACACCTTCATACTTGAACTGGACGTAGGTCAGATCCCAGCCTTCCTCCCGGCGGTGAGCGGCAGCTTTGGATATGAACTGATGTCCTGCCTGGACCACAGACGAAAAGTGCTCCCCAGGGACAAAGAGTGGCAAGCCCCCGATACAGTAGACGCCTGATAGCGTTACACTAAACGCAAATCTACAGGTGTTGGTAATGAGCGGAAAGCGATACTCCGAAGAATTCAAAATCGAGGCGGTCAAGCAAGTCACGGAGCGTGGCTACAAAGTGACTGATGTGTGCCGGAGACTGGGGATTACCTCGGCCAGCCTGCACAAATGGATCAAGCTATACGGCGATGCTGGAAGCCAACACCAACAAATCAGCGAGCAGCAGGAAGAGCTGCGCAAGCTCAGAGCGGAATTGCGCCGGGTCAGCGAGGAGCGCGACATACTAAAAAAGGCCGCAGCGTTCTTTGCCAAGGAGTCCAAGTAAAGTATCGCTTCATCAGGGCTCACCAGAGTGAATTTCGAGTCCGTGTCATGTGCCGAGTTCTAGGCGTTCACTTCAGTGGCTTCTATGCCTGGCTAAATGCACCAGAAAGCCCTCGCACCAAGGCCAACCGCCGCTTGGTGGGACTGATCAAACAAGCCTGGCTCGAAAGTGGTGGCGTGTATGGCTATCGGAACATCACCCTGGATCTCAAGGACCTCGGCGAGAGGTGCAGTAAAAATCGGGTATATCGATTGATGAAGGCCGAAGGTATCCGCGCTCAGCGCGGCTATAAACGCCACAAAGGCTACTACGGCGGGGAACCTGCTCACGTCGCGCCCAATCACCTGGATCGTGATTTTGAGGCTCAGAAGCCGAACGAACGTTGGGTGACTGACATCACCTACATTCGGACCCATGAGGGCTTTTTGTACCTTGCCACCGTTCTGGACCTGTTCTCCCGGCAAATTGTGGGCTGGTCCATGAAGCCACGGATGTCGACAGACCTCGTTATGGACGCCTTACTAATGGCTTCCTGGCGGCGAAGGCCGAAGCAGGAGGTTCTGATTCATTCAGATCAAGGCTCTCAATACACTAGCCGTGAATGGAGAGATTTCCTGAAGGACCACCGTTTGAAGCCCAGTATGAGCCGTCGCGGAAACTGTCACGACAATGCGGTTGCGGAAAGCTTCTTCTCATTACTCAAAAGTGAGCGAGTGAAGCGGAAAATCTACAAGGATCGGGAAACAGCCCGGCAGGATATCTTCGATTACATCGAGATGTTTTATAACCCTGTTCGCCGTCACGGCAACAACGGTGGCTTGTCGCCGGTGGACTTCGAAAAGCAGTACTTCACAAAGCTGTCAGGTGTCTAAGATATCGGGGGCTTGCCAGAGATCAATGTCATGCAGATCGCGTTGAGAGCCATATCCCCTTGCGGCGAGCCCGCCACAAATCAGGAAGGGAATGTTCCTTTCCCTCAGTTGCGACACAATCCACTTGGCGGCTGATTGATGCACGCTCTCTCCTTTCGTGATTAAAGCTGGACGATTGCCCTGGTGGGTAGGATGCTTCGATTCCGCCCAACGCATCTGATAGTGTAATCGACCTTTCAGTAACCGTTCATTGGAACTCTGGCATGGCCCCCTCCAAGCAGCACCCATGGCTTCCGCTACTCATATTCC
This sequence comes from Marinobacter flavimaris, assembly GCF_045057155.1. Classification (NCBI taxonomy): domain Bacteria; kingdom Pseudomonadati; phylum Pseudomonadota; class Gammaproteobacteria; order Pseudomonadales; family Marinobacteraceae; genus Marinobacter; species Marinobacter flavimaris. The sequence continues at coordinate 412,869 of NZ_CP171359.1, read as the reverse complement.
TGGGCGCGACCTTTACCTTCAGCGTGACCATGATCGGCACCACCATGCCGACACCGCTCTACCCCATCTACCAGGACAGGTTCGGCTTTTCGGATCTGATGATCACCATCATCTTTGCCGCCTATGCCTTTGGTATGATCGCCGCGCTGGTAATGACGGGGCGCTGGTCCGATCAGATAGGCCGCCGGCCAATGCTGTTCGCGGGCCTTGCTTGTTCGATCATCAGCGACCTGGTGTTCTGGCAGGCCAATGGGCTGGGAATGATACTCACCGGCCGGGTGCTGTCCGGATTGTCTGCGGGGATCTTTACCGGCACCGCCACGGTGGCCGTGCTTGAATTGGCTCCGCCTCACTGGCGGGACAAGGCAACCTTCTTTGCCACGGCGGCGAACATGGGCGGGCTTGGCCTCGGCCCAATGCTTGCCGGCGCCCTTTCCGAGTATCTGCCCTGGCCACTGCACCTGACCTTTCTAGTGCACTCCGCCATGGCCCTGCTGGCCGTGTGCTGCATCTGGGCAGCCCCGGAGACCGTCTCAAAACCCGCTCGCCCAAAACTCACCATCCAGCGCCTGAGCGTGCCACCGGAAGTTCGCGGAGTATTCATTCCCGCCGCCATTGCCGGTTTCGCCGGCTTCGCCATGTGCGGCTTCTTCACATCCATCGCTCCGGCGATGATGGGCAAGGTCCTGGGCTATGACAACCGGTTGCTGATCGGTGTTGTTGCCGGAAGCATCTTCATCGCCTCAACCCTGGGCCAGTTCCTGCAAGGCGCCCTGCCGCTGCGGCTGCGCCTTCCCCTGGGCTGCGTGTCTCTGATGCTCGGGGTAATTCCGATAGCACTGGGCATCTATACCCAATCCCTCTCACTATTCATAACCGGGTAATCCCCCCGAAAAACAGCGGTGATCAAAAGTAGAATTTTCCGTAAGCTACACGCAGGGAGATTCTGCATGAAGAAGTCACGATTTTCCGACAGCCAGATCCTGTCGATCCTGAAACAAGCCGAGAACGGCGTACCGGTTCCGGAGCTGTGTCGTGAGCACGGCATGAGCAGTGCGTCGTTTTACAAATGGCGGGCCAAATTCGGTGGTATGGATGCGTCCATGATGGCCCGCTTGAAAGAGCTGGAGGATGAAAACCGCCGGCTTAAGAAGATGTATGCCGAAGAACGTTTGAAGGCTGACATCCTCAAGGAAGCCATCGAAAAAAAGTGGTGAAGCCGTCTCGTCGCCGTGAGATGGCGCAGAAAGCCGTCAATGAGAAGCGCATCAGCATTCGTCTGGCGTGCTGGATGTTCAGCATCAGTGAGACCTGCTACCGCTACCAGCCTAAACTCAGCAGCGAGAACGCTGAGATCGCGGACTGGCTGGTTCGGCTGACCCACAATCAGCGGAACTGGGGCTTTGGTCTGTGCTTCTTGCATCTGCGCAATGTGAAAGGCTTTACCTGGAACCACAAACGGGTCTATCGGATTTACCGGGAGCTGGAACTGAATCTACGCATCAAGCCCAAGAAGCGTCTGGTTCGTGAAAAGCCGGAACCATTGGCTGTGCCGGAAATGATCAACGACAGTTGGTCGATGGACTTCATGCACGACCAGCTCAACGACGGACGCAGTTACCGGCTGTTGAACGTGATCGATGACTTTAACCGCGAGGGGCTTGGCATCGAAGTGGACTTCTCGCTTCCGGCAGAGCGGGTGATCCGATCACTGGATCAGATCATTGAATGGCGGGGTAAACCGCGCTCTATCCGTTGTGACAACGGACCTGAGTACATCAGCGGCAAGCTGTCAGCCTGGGCCGAAAAACGAGAGATCAAGCTGGCGTTTATCCAGCCTGGTAAACCCCAGCAGAATGCTTATATAGAACGCTACAACCGAACGGTCCGTTACGATTGGCTGGCACAGTATCTGTTCCACAGCACCGAAGAAGTCCAGGATTATGCCACTCGCTGGCTCTGGCACTACAATCACGAACGACCCAATATGGGACTCGGAGGGATTACTCCTCAACAGAAGTTGGCCATGATGGCCTGAGGTCTACTTTTGAACCCCGCTAAAAATGGGGGGATTACCACCGGGGCCGTGATTGCCGGCATGGGCCAGGGTATTTCGTTCCGGGCCGGCATGGGCGCCATTGCCTCAGCCAGCCCGACGACGGAGAAGGCCGCCGTAACGTCCGCCTTCTTTGTTGTGGCCTATATCGCGATCTCGGTGCCGGTGATCGGCCTGGGCGTGATGGCAACCGTGACCAGCCTGACGACAACCGGGATCAGTTTCGCCGCTGTTATGGGGTCACTGGCGGCGCTGGCATTGGTACTGCTGATTCGACGGGAACGGGCAGAGGCGTGATAAGGCCAGAGAAAAGGCGCGTAATACTGCGACTGGTTATGAGTTGGCTCTGCAACCACCCACCTTCAAGACCCGCTTGGTTGACGCCGGATATTTACCAAGCAGTGACGCAGGGCGAATCGGACGGGGTGAGAAATTACCACCACAGTTGGGGCATTGGTTACCCAAAACACCCGAGGCGCACGATTGGCAGAACGTGCATTCGAATGTGCAGATGACTGCCTCACTGGAGTCCGGTGGCAAATCCTTGTCGCAGCACTCGCAATTGGGTCTTAATTCGAGCATAGAATTCTCCGTACTTCTTCATTTGTACTATTTCTAGACGCTCACATTTCTCGCCCTGTGGTGCAGAACACGCTGGCCTCGGTCACGACAAGCTGGGCCAAAATAAGCCGTTTGTCTGACTTATCCAAAGGCACCCAATTTTCCTCTGGTAGCGACAGCGATTCAGGATCAAGGGTTTCCGGATCACCAGCGATCTGGGCGCGACGATCAGCCTGTGTCTTGATGCAGTTGTACACCTTTTCACTGATGTTCGTCGCTTCTTTCATTCCCACCAAAAAATGGTTCAGCTCGGCGCTGGTAAGCTTGCCGTCTGCATCAAAAGGTGGGTCAGTGAACAGTTGATCACATGCACTGGTGAATAGTGCGATAGACGTTAACAAGAAAGCACGCCCAAATCTCAGACCTTTTTCCATGCATCTAGGTCCCATGCAATGGTGTTGAAACCATAAATTGGCTGCTAATCCAGTCTACTGCTCTATCGCCAAGTAAGCCTTCCTTAGCAAACGTTTTCCAGGCAGATTCCATGCTGCCAATAATGACTAAATCTGCAGCTAAGAAGATTAGCGCTTTTGTTTAGCTGCGGCCATGTAGCGCAGCTAAATGGGTGTCCGGTGGAGGATAGAAGGCCCGAAACAAACTACTATCACTTGTTACGCGTTACTCCTCGTCGCCCGACGGAAACCGCTCATAAGCCTTTAACGTGCCGAGGTGGGGCACCCAGGTTTGGCGCTCGGCCGTTTGGACCTGGACCCCGGGTGGTAGCGAGTTCGGGTTATCGAGAGTGGCGGTCTGCACGTCAATAAGACCTGGCAGAACATCGGCATTTCGGTAGAACAGCCCTGTGCCACACTCTGGACAGAACGAACGCATAGCAGCGCCGGATGAATTGATTGTCTTCGGCACACCCGCGATGACCTTGACCGATGATTCAGGAAACATAGCCCATGCAACGAGTGGTGCCCCAGCACTGCGTTGACAATCCCTGCAATGACAAACAGCCACTAAATTTGGACTGCCTGTAATGTCGTATTTAATCGATCCACACAAGCATTGACCAGTTTGTTTCATTGTCATTTCCTCGCGAGATGAACAGTGATGTTCTTCTTGTGCAGTGACGCATAACGCCAGCAATAAACGGCGCCCTGACAAGGCCGTAACGAATTTAATTGCCTTGTTATGAGTGCAGCCAACGTTGCACCCTCACTTTATCCTGACCAACGACCCGCTCGATTAATTCCGCCAAAAAATCCATGTTCTCGTAATGCTCGAGCCTTGTGCCCTGAAGCTCCGAACCTTTCAAGATAATGGAGTCGACTCGGGACCGCCTCTTGTTCAGCACGAGCTTATCAACTTTGCGGAGGTCGATCTCCGTCTTGTAAGCACTGCCTCGGCTTACGAGATTTTCGCCAATGATCTCCAGATGGTGATCTTTAGCATTATTGAGAAATCGCCTCGCTCCAAGCCAGTTAAGACCTGAACAGAAAACTACTAATAGGGCTACTATTGATACTCCCGCAACTAGTGATGCCCCGCTTGCGAAACATAAAAGACCTCCGATCAGAGCAATTAATGCAGCACTAACGAAAGGGCCTCGTCGCCGTTTTCGCAAATACTTTTCTGAAACATTGAACTTCATACGCTACTCATAATCGGGATAGGGAGGCACCTCACGATGCCCCTCCTCCCACATCACCGGGCATACGGATCACGTACCACGGCGATTCAGTGACTTGATTCAACCCGTTACCGCACTGCCAGTTCCGGCAGTCCATAGCTCCGGAACAACCGGGCCGGTAAGGCTTCCCGCAGGGCCGGCGAATGACTCAGCCGCCACGGGCCGTGGGCTGATTTCGCGGTGTTCCAGGCCAATCTGACCGGGACACCCCGCTTTCTCAGCTCACGATACCCCCTTCGGCCCCATTGCTTCCACACGTAACTTCTCATTCTCCGCCGTATCCACTTGTCCAGGTCCCGCAGCGGGCTCAGTACTTCGGCTGCGTCGAAGTACGCTTTCCAACCAAGCAGGGTCTCTTTCAGATCTGCGATCACCCGGGCCAGTGAGTGGCCCCGTGTTCGGCGGCTCAGTAGCCGGATCTGGGTTTTCAGCTTGGTGATGGCTTTGTCAGCCACTTTCAATCGCTGCCCTTTCCGGCTGAGGGTGAAGCCCAGGAAGCTGCGCTTCCAGGGCCGGTCTACCGCGCTCTTTCGTGTATTCACTGTGAGCCTCAGCGAGTCCTCGATAAAGCGCGTCAGACTCACCATCACCCGCTCGCCTGCGCGGTGACTGCCCACGTAGATCTGGCAGTCATCCGCGTAGCGGGCGAAGCGCAGGTTGCGCCGGTCCAGCTCCCAATCCAGTTCATCCAGCATCACATTCGCCAACACCGGGGACAGTGGCCCGCCTTGTGGTACGCCCTCGGGTGTTGGTGTTTTGCGGCTGTCGATCTGTACACCTGCCTTCAGGTACCGGTTGATCAACCTGAGCATCGGCCTGTCCGGCGTGTGCCGTTTCAGACGTGCCATCAGGCGATCATGGTTTACCCGGTCAAAGAAGGCTTCCAGGTCCAGATCCACCACCCAGTTGCGACCTTCCCGGGCGCAGCGCTGTCCGTATCGGACCGCTTGATGCGCAGAGCGTCCCGGACGGAAGCCGTAGCTGTGTGGGTGGAAGCGCGGTTCCCAGTCCTGCTGGATAACCTGAGCGATTGCTTGCTGGATAAAGCGATCCAGCACCGTTGGAATGCCCAGAGGGCGGGAACCGCCGTTGGCTTTGGGGATGGTAACCCGCCGGACCGGTTTTGGTCGGTAGGTCTGCTGGAGCAGTTGCTGCCGGATCTCGGGCCAGTGTTGGCGCAGATAATCCGGCAACTCATCCACGGTCATGCCGTCGATGCCCGGCGCTCCCTTGTTACGTCGAACCTGTTTCAGGGCGCGATTGAGGTTGTCCCTGCTCAACACACGCGCCATCCACGGTGAGGGTTGAACGGAGTGCGAGCCTTCCCGGTTTCCGGCAACGGGTTCATCCCCTGGAGACTCCAGGGGCAGCGCTAGCTGCTTTGCGGATGCCATCCCGTTTCCCTGCACGGACTCTCGACTCCTGTCTCTGTTCGGGCCTTCGGTTCACGGGCGAACCTACTATGCCCTCTGCTGATTTCTGCCACGCGATCAGAGACGATCGCTCGTCTCTCAGTGGGTCCGTCCACACGTGGCAGACCTCCCGGGGTAAGGCACAGAGCTTTCACGACGTGAACGCCCGATTTATAAAGTACACCCCAGTCGCAGAAGGAGGGCTTCGCGGTCACGTGCCCGCTCGCCCCGGATGTACCACACCTCGTATCGGGTTCCTGTTCGTCGTCCCGCCGCTTTGGATTGGGCTTCCTTCAGACCCCACCTCGCGATGACGCCCTTGCCCTTCTCCTAGCCTTCGGCTCTGCGAACACCTGGCAGGAGGACTTTCACCTCCCTAGTTCTGTGCCATGCCCGGCACACACGCCGTTGTTCAGCGGTGCCCTTGTAGCGCAGCGAAAAGGGCATCCGGTGGAGGGCCGTCAGGCCCGGAACGAACTGGAACACTTGGTTAGATTTATTGGATCCTACCGCCTGAAACATGGGCCGCGAAACCTTCCCTCGCTTCCTGTGTTATGCCGGATAGATCTTTGGCCGGGACTCGCTCAACTTCAATCCCCATGGCCTCAGCGACTTTGACCAGATCATCCGCGTGGTACTCAGTCGCTATGAACAATTTTTGGGGTCTTGAGCCAGATTGGCCTTCAGCGTCGGCCAACAATTTCCGTGACAGGAATTCCGGCAAACCAGACATGCTTACCTGAACAAGCTCCATGCCAAAGATCATCCCCGTTGCCACCTCCATGATGGCCATAGCGTTGAAATCTCCATCGGCCTCCGTCATCACCGGTGCTTCGTTCAATTGGAAAAGCAGCCAGGCTTCATTGTGGGCATAATCAGACGGCTCAATTGGCAACGTACTCTCCTGATTCTTTTAAATCTAACGCGAAGCTTAGCGGCGCCCTTGTAATGGAGGCGAAGCCGCAATGGAAAAGACGTCGCCGTGCCTGCGATTGTTAGGCTTAGATGCCACAGTTAGCCAGTGCCTGTTTGATATCTTCGCCTAATGCATATTCTCCAGTAGTTGTTGCGACTGAATTCACTCCAAATCCGATAATACGCATTTTGAGCACTTTGCCTACTTGAAGTTGGTCGACAATCTTCTCCGCTTTTTCACCCGCTGTGGCCGTGTACGGGCTTGACATTTTTTGGACATTTTCCATAGTCGCAGCCATAGATTTCTCCATCGCCTCAGCGTCAACACCTTCAATGCCTTTCATGTAAGACATATCTATCTCGTGGGAGCTTGAGGAAAAGCGCAAAGGGGTTTCAGATTGCGATATCGAGATAAAGTTATTCCCATCAATCCGTATCTGAACATCGCCAACAGGTACTTCGTAATCGTTGTGCACCCCAAAAACAACACCATCAGGACCATTCTCAATGAAGGGATAATAATGTATACCGCCTAACCCCTTGACCATTCCCTTACCAAAATCAGTTCCGTAAACTACTCTGCACGTTTTTTGATCGGTAAATTCATCTTGATAGTTTCTTGCCGACCAGTTCGTCGATGCACAAGCACTTAAAAGGACAATGAAGAGTGATAGCACCACCTGTTTCATTACGAACTCCATTTTTCTATAAGCCTAACGCTGAAGCTCACCGGTGACTTTGAAGTAGCGAAGCGGAGACAAAGGCATCCGAGTGACGCGCCTGGCTAGCTGCTCTCGAGCATGTACGCACGGAGTTGCCTTTCCTCCCGCATTACATAAAGGACAAAAACCCGCTTATCATTCTCACGATAAAAAATGCGACACGGTGGAACAACTACTTCCCTGTATACCGAATTAGGAAGCTCTGGAGGAGTCCGCCCGGATTGCGGAAAATCTTCCAAGCGATCGGTTTTATCAAAAACCTCTTCTACCAGACGGCTTGCAGCGGCAGGATTATCCAGAGCAATGTACTCTGCGATTGCGCTTAATTCTTGAAGGGCCGGCTCAGTCCAGATTACTTCAGCCATTTACTCATTTTCTCTCTGGCCTCACTTTGGCTGTACGTTCTTCCCTCAAGTACAGCACGCTCCCCCCGTGACAGCCCCTCAAGCAGCTCAAGTCGGCGCTGCATGAACTCGTAATCCTGCACATCAACAAGGTATGCAGATGGCTGACCATGCTCCGTGATCAGTATCGGCTCTTTAGACACGTGCAAATCTGCCAGAATCTTTGTCGCTTGGCGCTTGAGATTCGTAACCAGCTCAACTTTCATGGGCTCACCCTGAATCAGACTAATAGTGACACTATAGTATCACTATTCAGATGGGGCAATCCCAGCTAACGCATAGGTAACCGGCGCCGGAGCGCCAGCGGAGGGAACCAAAAGCGGTACGCTTTTGGCGTCCGGTTGACCGACTGGTTATGGCTGCTCATTCCGCCTCACGATACCGATGACCAACTTGCCGCAACCTAGCGCCAACAAAAGCATCGATAGAATCTGCACTACGCTGATGGCTATAAAGTACCACTGGTATTTGTCTTGGGCTTCTTTTTTGGCTGAAGAGAACTTTTTCAGGAAGTCATCATTTTTCATAAGACTCGAAAGCTGCTCTTTCGACATAAATTCCCAGGTTTCGAGATTCCAAGGCTCCTGACCAAGCACGCTCACGCGAATCTCTTTCTCCAACCTTTCCTGAAGAACGCTTCGACCTGTTTCCAATACAGATTCGACCAAGTTCACGAGAAAGAAAAAGACGAAAATGGTAAAACAAACTTTAAGCTTCACTCGACTTCCCTGTGGGCATAACGCCAATAATAAGCGGCGACCCGACAGGGGCGTCCGGTGGACGGCCGTCAGGCCGGGAACGAACTTGATTGACTGGTTAAAAGGTGCACCGCTTACGGGGTTCCTCGCAGTCGCTCTGTTACAACCACCGCATCGGCCTGATTTTCTTTGAAAAAATATCCTGAAAACGCGTATGCATCCTGCCAGTTTGGATGAGCCAACTCGAACTCTTTGAGTTTTCCCACAAGAATACTGACGGCTTCTTCTGACGACGTTGATTCCTGAATAAGCCTGTCCAAAATCATGGCTTGGAGGCTCACTTTCAGCGCTTCCAAAAATTTGGAATATGATTCCTGCCCCTTATCACGGCCAAATAATGTCTTCTTGCCGGTATTTTTTGTGACTGCGGCCATGGCCATAACCAATTTGGTTAGTGCATTGTAGGTATGGGGCGAGAAATGACGTAACTGTCGCTCAAACAGTTGATTACCAGCCATAGAACAACCTCCTTGTGTACTTTTAACGCTGAGGTAACCGGTGCAGGAGCGCCAGCGGAGGGAACCAAAAGCGGTACGCTTTTGGCGTCCGGTTGACCGCCTTGTTAATGGCCGTTCACCACCGTGGTTGAGCCTGACACCCAGGCCGCATGCCCTCTCCCGGACAGCTTGCACCAACTCGACGGATGGCGAAAGGAACCAGAACGCAAAAGCCGCCGACCCGATTACCATTTAAGACGGACGGCCCCACGACTGGGGCACGTCATGAATACCGACACTGCTGGGCATTGTGGCAACCAAACCAGACAGCGAATTTTCCGGCCTTGGCGATCACCAGAGTGAGCGGGCTTACAACCAATCCCGGTGCCAAGGCCTTTGCACCCCACTTGCTAAAAACTCACGAATGCCGGGCCAATAACGCTGAGCACAGCAGCGACCTTGGAATGGCGACGAAGACGCCATGGAAAGGGCGTCCGGCGGCCATAGGCCGCGTACTGCTGCGACTTGTTAAAGGTTTTTGAGGGCTGTTTTTGCCCTGTATGCTTGCACAAACTGAAAGAGGCCCAACCCAATCAAAAACACGACCGGTGAGCTCAGGTTGTCCATATCGATCTGTACAAAGCCAGCAGTCGCGACACAAAATAGCCCGCCTAGAACGTACTCGCAGGGAGAATAGCTGTAATTAAACCTCAATGACTTTCCGAAAAGGTCGGTCTCAAAATCGACCGGAACCTTCAATTCTTCCGCTTTTTTGAGAGCGAAACGGTTCACTTTGCCACGAAAAAATGACCAATAGACAATTTCTTCACCCGGTAACGCAATCACTCGAAAACCCTTGCCTGCTCCGGTTGCCACTTTAGTTAAGCGTAGGCCCGTAACTTCTGAAAGATCGCCAATTCTTATTGTTCCATCTAGGAATTGCTTCCGTGCCATCATTCCTTGCCTGCCTTTAACAGCTCATTATATGAACGCGCTCGTCTATCACCCGTTCGCAAAACTCCATTCAAACACGCTCAAGAAAAAAACTAGCTTCTTCAGTAAAAACAATCTCTTGAGCACCAATCACCACGGCTACCGCCGGAGTTATACGCCCTATTTTGAGCCACTCCCGCTCCCACCGTGGGCGTATAACTCAACCCATCCTTTTCCATCTTTCCAACCCTATCAGATAGTTACCAACATTTCTCTTGGGGCATCCGGAGTTATACAAACGCGTTCGTATAACTCCAGCGCCCGGCGCCTCGGCACTACCCTCCCACTCACATACCTGAGATACTCATCTATACCCACCAAACAGGATGTACCGGTCGTTTCCATTCGCCGGACGGTGGGCAAGGTTGCTCCCCTCTCGACAGGCGGAGCACAGGGAAACAACACGACAGGAGGTCACTCCCATGAAACGCATCGCTGTCTGCTTTGATGGCACCTGGAATCGCCCGGAGGAAATCCTGGGTGAGGACTTTCCCACCAACGTACTGCAATTTGCCCGCGCCATCCGACCAACCGACGGTAACGGGGTGGAGCAGGTGGTGTTTTACGATTGGGGCATTGGCTCCTACCACGATTCCCTCCGAGCTGGCGCCACCGGGTACGGGCTGGAGAAGAACGTGATGGACGGCTACCGGTTTCTGGTGCACAACTACGAGCCCGGCGACGAGATTTTCCTGTTCGGGTTTAGCCGCGGCGCCTACACAGCCCGCAGCCTGTGCGGGATGATCAATAACTGCAGCATTCTGCGAAAAGAACACGGCAGCCGGATTGAGGAGGCCTTCAAGCTCTATAAAACCAAGAAGCACAAGGCCAACGGCGACCATTCCATGGCCTGGAAGGCGAAATATTCGCTGGAACAGCGCACGCCCATCCGGTTTGTCGGGGTGTGGGATACCGTGGGTGCCCTGGGCCTGCCCTTTACTTTTTTCGGACTGATCAAGGATCGGGACCTGTTCTACGATTGTAAGATCGGCAGCAACATTCGCGTCGCCCGCCACGCGCTTTCGCTGGACGAGCAGCGGGAGGATTTCGAACCCACGCTCTGGGACCCGCGAGACGGTACCGATCTGGCTCAGGTGTGGTTTGCCGGGGTGCACTCGGACGTCGGCGGAGGTTATGAGCCAGACAAACAGGGTCGCACCCTGGCGGATATCCCCCTGCTGTGGTTGAAAGAGGAGGCGCAAAATCACGCCCTGGTGTTCAACGATTCCCTGCCCGCCGAAACCCACGCCAATGCCGATCAGCACAATGAGTACAAGGGCAAGTACAAGCTGCTGGGCAAGCTGGTACGCGAGATACCGGCGCCCGAGACCAACCGCACCTGGGTGCATCCCAGCGTGAAAGAGCGCTATGCCGGCGGCTACCGCAGCGAACCGATCGAGCAGTACCACAAGTTCCACGGCCAATGGCCACCGCGCTGGCCGGGATAAGCCCGCGCGTTATCGGCCTGGTTTTTGATAGACTCCGCAGCCACAGAGTGCCGTTCGGTCTTGCCGGGCGGTTGTTCACCAATGGGGGCTGTAAGTTGTGAAGAGCTGGATTTTTCTGGGCGTTGCCATCGTAGCGGAAGTGATAGCCACCACCGGCCTGAAAGCCAGTGAAGGGTTCACCAGACTGTGGCCCAGCCTGCTGGTGATTGCCGGCTATACAATTGCCTTTTACTTCCTCTCGCTGACCCTGAAGGAAATTCCCGTGGGCGTGGCCTATGCCATCTGGGCGGGGATGGGCGTTGTGCTGGTGGCACTGATCGGCTGGCTGATTTACGGGCAGGCTCTGGATGCCGCCACTGTGATTGGTATGGCGCTGATCATCACCGGTGTTGCAGTGATCAATCTGTTTTCCAAGTCAGTCGCTCACTAACCTGACGGTAAAACCGGAGCCCCCATGCATCTCCCTTTCTGGCTGACGACTACCCTGCTCTTTCCGGTACTGCTCTACCAGGGCAAGCAGGCGCGCCGCACAACACCAAGGTTGCCGGAGGCCGGGGGATCTCCTTGCGGCCAATATGGCGAAGGCACTCCCGCCAAGCGGGTCCTGGTGATTGGCGAATCCACCGCGGCCGGCGTGGGTGTTGAAACCCACGACCAGGGCCTGGCCAGCCACTTGGCAAGAGAGATTCACGAGCGCACGGGCCAGACCATTGCCTGGCATACCTTCGGGGTCAACGGCATCCGGCTTGGGGCGTTGATTCACAAGCTGGAAACCGCCGAGTTGCCAGAGGCGGACGTGGTGCTGCTGAGCATGGGGGTGAACGACACCACGGGCTTCACGCCCCGCTTTCGTTTCCGCCGGCAGTTGCGGGCATTGCGCCAATTGCTGGCGCCACGGTATTCAGGGCCTATTCTGCTTTTGAGCGTGCCGCCGATGCATCTTTTTACGGCGCTGCCCTCGCCGCTCCGGCACGTGATGGGATGGCGGGCCCGGCAGCTGGATAACCTCTATATCCGGCTGGCACGCCAGATTCCTGAGGACTTCCGTTACGTGAACTACCCGGTGGTTACCGATCCCGAGCTTCTGGCCAGGGATGGCTATCACCCCGGCCAGAAGGGCTACCGCTATATTGCCGAGGCACTGGCAGACAGGGTCAGCCCCACCAATCGGTCAGGCTAACCCTTCCTTCCCGCCTCAGGGCGCCAGCTTGCGCTTCAGCGCCTTGGAAACCGACAGCGGCAGGCTGGGCAGTGAGCGCAGCATCCACGGTAGTATCCGGCGTTTTACCCCGCTCAGGGATTCCGGGATCACGGCTTCAATAAGGTGGGGGCCCGGCATTCTCTGGGCGTATTCCAGGGCTTTTGCCATTTCCTCAGCGGTGTGTACCCGCACGCCGTGAACGCCCATACCGTTAGCCATTTCCGCAAAGTTGATCACCGGGCCCCGCAGGTCCAGCTGGGATTTGGCTTTCTCTCCGGCCTCTTCGGCGCCGACCCGCTCAAGCTCGATGTTGAGCACGGAGTAAGAGGCGTTGTTGAAGATGATGGAGGTGACGTTCAGTTGCTCCCGAGCCATGGTCCACAGGGCCTGAATGGTGTACATGGCGGTGCCATCGCCAATCAGGGCGATAACCGGCCGGTCCTGGCAGGCTACGGCAGCACCCACTGCATTGGGCAGGCCCTGGCCGATGGCGCCACCGGTGAGGGTGATCATGTCGTGGCGGGGCGCGCCGGCGGTCATCACTGAGAGCATCAGGCTGGAGGTGATGCCCTCGTCGACGATGATGGCGTTCTCGGGCATCAACTCGCCTACCGCTTTGCAGACTTTCTCGGCGGTCAGCTTGCCCCGTGGCCGGCCCGGTCGCTTCTCTGGCTGGAGCTTCGGCTGCGCCTGGCTGGCACCAACGGCGTCATTGAGTTTGTTGAGGCTGGCCAGAATATCCTGGTCCGGGGCGGCCAGGGTATGTACCTGGCAGGTATCCGGCACCAGGTAGCTCTTCTTGCCGGGATAGGCGAAGAAGGAAACCGGCGCCTTCGAATCCACCAGAATCAGTTGCTCTATATCGGTCAGCTGCACCGTGGCGAGCTCCGCCAGGTAGGCGATTCGTTCGATGTAAGGCAGGCCGGCACCCCGCTCCATGCGGGTGGGGAAGGTCTCCGCCAGCAGGGTAACGCCGCTGTGGGCGGCCAGTTTGGCGGCCGCCAGGATGCTGGGCTCTCGCAGGGAATGGCCACCCATCAACAGGGCGGTTTTCTTGCCTGAGCGGATGGCCTTGGCAATGGCCTCTACCGTGGCATCGTCTGCCGGCTCCGGTGTTGGCGGTGCCATGGGCGCGCTGGGCACACCGCCCTCACCCCAGGACACATCGGCCGGCAGTATCAATGTGGCGACCTGCCCGGGCGCTGTGCGGGCAGCGGCAATGGCTTCGGCGGCATCCTGGCAGAGGGTTTCCGTGCTCTTGGCGGTGCGCACAAACCCCGGGGATACGTTGCGCGCTACGGTCTCGATATCCGACTGCAACTGGGCATCGTATTTCACGTGGTAGGTGGCGTGGTCGCCCACAATGTTCAGCACCGGCACCTTGCCCTTGCGGGCGTTGTGCAGGTTGGCCAGGCCGTTGCCCAGCCCGCAGCCCAGGTGCAACAGGGTGGCGGCAGGTTTGTCGGCCATGCGGGCATAGCCGTCGGCGGCGCCGGTGGCGACCCCTTCGAACAGGGCAAGCACCGCCCGCATTTTGGGCTCGTCATCCAGAGCGGCCACAAAATGCATCTCGCTGGTGCCGGGGTTGCTGAAGCAGACCTCAACGCCGGCATCCACCAGGGTTTTCATCAGGGCTTGAGCGCCGTTTGTCATTGTTGTTCTCCAAGCTTTCCGGGTTCGGGGTTTTGGTTATGTGTTTTGCCCACAGGATTCAGCCTCCGGCCACGATGGCCCGCACCGCCGCCCGGGCTGTCATGATGCATCCCGGCAGGAAGGTACCTTCCAGGGAGCGCTTGCCGTTGGCACCACCGCCACCAAAGCCTGCAGCCTCGCCCACACAGTAGAGACCTTCAACGGGTGCGCCCTGGGCGGTGAGGACGCGGCTCTGCAGATCAGTTTGCAGGCCACCCAGGCTCTTGCGGGTAATCAGCTGCATTCGGATGGCGATAAAGGGGCCGGCGCCGGATTTCTGCAACGGGGCCGGCTTGCAGGTGCGCAGGCGATCCGGCTTCCATTCCCGGGCATGCTGGATCATCCGGATCTGGGGGTCGTCGTGGAGGCTGGTGCCTGCCGCGAAGTTGGCATCAAAGGCATCCGCGGTAGCCTTGAGTGTTGCCGGGTTGATGTCGTTGGAGCAGGTCAGCGCGTTCATCTTGCCGGCCAGATCCGTCAGGCTGTCGGCCACCAGGAAGGCCCGGCTTTCATGCCGCATCTGCCGAATCAGGGCGTGGTTGCCCAGCAACAGCTCTTTCACAAACTGGGGGAACTGTTTATCCCGGATGCGGGCATTATGCTCGGCGCCCGAGATGGCAAATTCCTTGGCGGCGATGCGCCAGTTAAGCAGGTGCCAGGTCCAGGGCTTTTCCTGCTCGGCCACGCGCTGGCACAGCCAGTGGGTATCGAAGCCGGTCACCAGGGGTTCCGGGCCAATCCGTTCGCCCCGATGGTTCAACCACAGGGCGGATTTACAGGGAATGGTGGACAGGCCGTGGCCCGGAAAGTGGGGGTACGGATGCGGAAAACCGGCCGCGTAATTCCACATTTCGCCAGCGTGGGTAATCCGGCCTCCGAGGGTGTCGGCCACCCAGTGATGCATGCGGCCATCGGCATAGGGGTGGGCCCCATTCAACATGCGGGTGGGCTGCGGGCGATCCACCGGCCAGTTGGCGCGGCATTCCTTGTGGCTGCCGTTGATGCCGCCAGTGGCCAGAACCACGGCCGACGCCGCGAAGCGGACTTCCTCACCGGTGGCTTCGTTGATGGCCAGGGCGCCGCTGACCTTTCCCGCTTCGTGGTCCAGTTCGGTAATGCGATGCTGGTGCAGCAGCGTGAGCTTGCCGCTGGTGTTCTCCCGGTGCAGCGCGGTCATCAGGCAGCGGACCAGTTCCCGGGCGGTGCCCCACACCACATGGTAACGGGGCAAACGATTACCATCGCCGAAACGGCCGCGCTCAACCCAGTTCACGGCGGGCAGGAACTTGATGCCTTCGTTGCTGAGCCAGTCGTAGACCTCGGAGCGTGAATGCTCCACGTAGTAACGGGCCCATTGCAGGGGCAATTCATCGTCGGGGGCCAGCTCGCCAAAGCTGAGCCAGTCTTCCAGGGCAATCTCCGGTGTGTCGGCAATTTTCATGCGCTTCTGCAGCGGCGTACCCACCAGCATCATGCCACCAAAGGCCCAAAGCGCCAGGCCACCCATCCGTTCTTCGGTGTCCCGGTCTGCCAGGGTTACGGACTTGCCGGCGCGCAATCCTTCCAGAGCGGCGACAATACCGGCCAGCCCGCCGCCGACCACCAGAATGTCTGAGGAAATCACCTTGGCCATATCGCATCCGACCCGATCGCAATGAGTTGTCAGCTTTAAAGATATACCGGTACCATGGCTTTAAAATTGACTTCAGAGGCCAACAAAATTGACGTTAGAGGCCACGGTTTCCATTGGATGGGTTAACACCGTCATCGGTGCTGCCGAGAGACTGTCTTTAAACGCCAACCAACTGCTGGCAGAAGCCGGCATTCCGGAAGCCGCCTGCGAACTGGAGCGCTGGCCGATCGACGATATTACCCGACTCTGGCACGCCGCCGAACGCTGCACCGGCGACCCGGGCTTTGGTTTGAAGGTGGGAGCGGAGTTCTCCCCGATGAGCATCAGTGGCGTGGGTTTTGCGCTGCAATCTGCCGCAACCCTGCGGGAGGCCATTGTGATGGTGCAGCGTTTCCAGCGGCTGATCTCCGATGGCGGGCGGTTCCAGATTGTTGCCGGCAACACAGCCACCTGGCTGGTTTACCATCCCAGGCAGGGCCGGCTGGCCTTCAGCCCGCACCAGATCGAAGCGGTGCTGGCGTCGGTGGTGGGGTTCGGAAGCTGGGTTACCGGCACCCGGATGCAACCATCCCGGGTGCAGTTCAGCCAGCCCCGGTTGGGGCCGTTGGCCGGTTACCAGACCGTATTCAATTGCCCGGTGGAGTTCGAGCAGGCGTTCAGCGGTGTTCAGATCGACAACGCCGTTCTGGACCAGCCCCTGCCCCAGGCGGACCCCCAGCTTGCCCAGGTGCACGAGCGCTACACCAATGCCCGCCTTGCCGCCCTCTCCATCAACAGTGCCTCAGTGCCAGAAATACGAAGATGGCTCACTGCCCGGATAGGCCCGGTTCTGCCCCGCCGGGCAGACGCAGCCGAAGCCCTGGGCATCAGCGAACGCAGCCTGGCCCGGCGGCTCCGGGAACAGGGCCAGACCTTTGACGGGCTGGTCGACGACGTGCGCCGTGAAAAAGCCCTGCAGGCGGTCGTTGATTTCAGCGCTTCCCTACCTGAAATCGCCGAAGCGCTCGGGTTTGCCGAGGTAAGCACGTTTTACAGGGCATTCCGGCGTTGGACGGGCATGCCACCGGTGCGGTGGCGCAAGCAGGAAAACCTGACTTCGTAATTCTTCTTCGGCCGGCGCAAATGGTCACTAAGGTGTCACGTCACTGACACTGCATTGTCACCTCTCAGGATTAGCGTTGCATTGTAAGTCGCAATCAAGCGAGCTTATTCATTGCAAAAGGTGATCCAATGACGCCTGCTTCATACCCCGACATGATGCTTCGCATTGAGGACATGGGGGTGACTTACCCCGGCAATGTCCTTGCTCTACGGCCAACCACCGTTGATTTCAACAAGGGCGAATTTACGGTCCTGCTCGGCCTTTCCGGTGCGGGCAAATCCACGCTTCTGAGGTCACTCAACCACCTGGTGCAGCCAACGGCTGGCAAGGTCGTTTCGGCGGAATTTGGTGACCTTGATAACCGCAGAACCGTTCGGCTGCACCGAAGCCGCACTGCCATGGTGTTCCAGCACCATCAGTTAATTGAGCGCCACACTGCACTCCAGAACGTACTGACGGGCAGGCTTGCCTATCACAGCACCTGGCGCAGCCTGTTACCAATGCCCAGGCGCGATCTTGAACTTGCCCTTCACTGCCTTGAACGCGTTGGACTTGCCGACAAAGCCCTGGCCAGGATTGACCAGCTGTCTGGAGGCCAGCAACAACGAGTTGGCATCGCGCGCGCACTTGCACAACAGCCCTCAATGATCCTCGCGGATGAACCCGTTGCCAGTCTGGATCCGGCGACGTCGGAAAAGGTACTGGGGTTACTGCGCGATATCTGCCAGGAAGACGGTATTACCGCTGTTATTTCACTGCATCAGCTGGAATACGCCCAACGCTTTGCAGACCGAATCATCGGCCTGGCGAATGCCAGGATTGTGTTCGATGCACCACCTGCAGACTTGAAGCAACACCACCTGAATGAGATCTACCACGGAAACTACGAAACCAAACCCCGAACCGTCCCGGTTCCCGCCACCAAACCCGTTAACCCCCAACCGAAGAAACTGGAGATAGCCCGATGAAAGCGTTAATGAACCTCTTGATAGCACTCTGCCTGGTGACAGGATTGAATTCGCAGGCACTCGCAGCGGATCCAGACCCTGATCTTCTGAAAGTTGCTCTCCTGCCCGATGAAAACGCCTCTGAACTGATCAAACGCAATCAACCACTAAAAGACTATCTGGAAAGCACGCTTGGCAAGGAAGTTGAGCTGATCGTGACTACCGATTATTCATCAATGATTGAAGCCATGCGCTTCGGACGTATCGACCTGGCCTACTTCGGCCCTCTGTCCTACGTGATGGCCAAGAGCAAGAGCGACATCGAACCCTTTGCAGCCATGATTGTGGACGGCAAGCCAACGTACCGCTCCATCATCATTGCCAACGCAGACGCCGGGGTTGAATCCTATGCTGACATCAAGGGCAAGAAGATGGCCTACGGTGATCGGGCCTCTACATCGAGCCACCTGATTCCCAAAACTGTCCTGATGGAATCTGCGGGCCTGGAAGCCGGCCGTGACTATGAGGCACATTTCGTAGGGTCCCACGACTCTGTGGCAGTGAATGTGGCAAATGGCAACGCAGAAGCCGGCGGCCTGTCCGAGGTAATTTTCCAGCATGTGATGGATCGTGGCCTGATTGACCGCAATAACGTGAAGGTTCTCGGATATAGCGGCGAATTCCCCCAGTATCCCTGGGCCATGCGCTCAAATCTCGCCCCGGAGCTGAAAGAAAAGGTTCGAAATGCCTTCATCAGCATCGACGACAAGGAAATCCTGAGCAACCTCAAGGCTGAAGGCTTTGCTGCTATCTCCGATTCGGATTACGACGTAATCCGGCGCATGGGCAGCCTCCTGAACCTCGACTTTGCCAAGATGTGAGGAAATCCATGAGTTATACCCCGACGGAACCGGCGACTCTGTCGCCGGCTCCGTCAGCTCCGGTGCTGGATGAGCATGCCCGGGGCTGGCGGAAAAAACTCCTGCAGACAGGTCTGGTCCTTGCGGTGATTCTCATTGCCAGCTGGTACGTGGGCCTGCTCGATTTCAAAACCCTGGCCAATGGCATGCCAGCGATTGGCGTCCTGTTGGGTGAATCTCTGCCGCCCGACTTTACCAATGTCATGAACTGGGTTTCGCCACTTGTCGACACCCTCGCCATGAGCATTGCCGGCACTGCAATTGCGGTTGCCGCTTCGGTACCACTGGCTTTCCTTGCTGCACGGAATACGTCGCCACACCCGGCTGTTTTCCACATAACACGCACCATTCTGAATGGCCTGCGGTCAGTTCCCGAACTGATCATGGGGATTATCTTCGTCGCTGCCGTCGGCTTTGGCGCGCTACCGGGCGTTCTTGCCCTCGGCCTTCACTCTATTGGGATGGTCGGCAAATTCTTTGCAGAAGCCATTGAACATGTGGACGAAGCCCCGGTGGAAGCAGCCGATGCCGCCGGAGCGACTCGCCTACAGGTTCTCTGGCACGCAGTTCTGCCCCAGGTTCTGCCGCAGTTCGCAGATGTATCCATCTACCGCTGGGAGTACAACTTCCGCGCCTCGACCGTTATGGGCATGGTGGGAGCAGGGGGTATCGGTTTCGAACTCATGGGCTCACTGCGCATCATGCAGTACCAGGAAGTCAGTGCCATCCTGATTGTTATCCTCCTGATGGTCACGATTGTCGACAGCCTGAGCGGCTTCCTCCGTAAGAAATTCAAGTAAGGAAAACGAATGAAACCAAGAGTTGTGATAACTCACCGGGTACACGATGAAGTCCTGGCTGCCCTCGAACCACATTGTGAGCTTGTAACCAATCAGTCAAACCGCACGCTCCCGCCAGATTCGGTGAAGGCCAGGGTAGCCACAGCCGATGCCGTGATGGCCTTCATGCCGGACAGGATCGGCGATGAGTTTCTGGCGGATTGCCCGAACCTGAAGATCGTGGGCGCAGCCCTGAAAGGTTACGACAACTTCGATGTGGACGCCTGCACTCGCCATGGGGTGTGGCTTTCATTCGTGCCGGATCTTTTAACCGTACCCACCGCAGAACTGACCATCGGACTCACCGTTGGCCTTACCCGGCAGGTAAAGGCAGCGGACGAATTTGTTCGTTCCGGAGAGTTCAGAGGGTGGCAGCCGAAGTTCTATGGGCTGGGAATTGAGGGCGCTACCATTGGCATTGTTGGAATGGGTGCCATTGGCAAGGCCATAGCTGTCCGTCTGCAGGGATGGGGTGCGAACCTGCTCTACTCAGAGCCCGAGGGCTTGCCCTCTGATGAAGAGAGGAATTTGGGGCTGGCGCATACAGGACTGGAAGAGCTTCTCGCCCAATCCGATATCGTAATACTGGCGCTGGCACTGAACGAGCATACCTTTCACACCATAAACCCTATACGCCTGGCACTGATGAAGCGGGGTGCCTATCTGATCAACCCATGCAGGGGTTCTGTGGTCGATGAGAACGCCGTACTGGCGGCACTGGCCTCCGGACAGTTGGGTGGTTACGCCGCCGATGTATTCGAAATGGAGGACTGGGCACGAACGGATCGTCCGCATGAAATCAGTCCGGAGTTACTTGCCCATCCGAACACATTATTTACCGCTCACATCGGCTCGGCCGTACAAAGTGTAAGGCTGGCCATTGAGCAACGGGCGGCCGAGAACATTCTGCAGGCATTACGGGGTGAACGGCCGCGGGATGCGATCAATTCTCCGTCATTACGTGAGGACTCTCCATGCTGAATCCGGTCTGGCTCAAGAGCTTTATCGCGTTGGTCCAGCATCAGAGTTTTCAGGCCGCTGCAGAGAATCTTGGAATCGCCCAACCCACTCTCTCCCAGCATATCCAGAAACTGGAACAAGACCTGGATGTGTTGTTGATTCGAAGGGGAAGATCAGGCTGCGAGCCCACCAGGGCAGCTTTGGCACTGGTACCATTCGCAAACAGTATATTGCGCCTCGACAAACATGCCCGTGAAGCGGTTCGGGGGGCCGGCGTTCGGATAGGGGCGAGCTCAAACATTGGCATATATATGCTCCAGCCCTATCTTCGGGCCTTCAGGGACGATAAAGCCTCGCCCGACGTGGACCTCGTAATTGATAATAACCCCTCAATTGCCCGGCAACTAACGATCGGTGAACTCGACATAGCCATAATGGAGTGGTGGCAGCCTAAACCCGGATTTCTGGCGCAGGATTGGCGGCGAGAACAGATGGTACTGATTGTTCCACCCGATCACCCATGCGCAGATCTTCAAAGCATAGATCGGGACACCCTCGCAGAAATGACGCTGCTTGGCGGAGAGCCTGGCACAGGCACAGGCCGGCTACTGGCAAACTTCTTTGGTGACGAGGGACCGTTTCCGAAGGTGTCTATGCAACTAGGGAGCACAGAGGCTGTCAAACAGGCAGTCAAGGTTGGACTGGGTATATCGCTGGTGTTGGAAGCGACGGTAAGGGAGGAAGTCCAGGCGGGCTCGCTACGAGCCATCCCCGTTAGTAACCCTGGGTTGGAAAAGGAACTCATGGTGGTCTACCCGAATGCCTTGGCCAATCATCCGCCAGTCTCTGCATTCCTCAGCCAACTGTGCCACTGAGCAAACGAATAGCTCACACCGAGTGTTAGCCAGACTGCAATTTCATGTTGAGCAACAACGGACCAACCAGTAACCTGCTGATCAGACACCAAAGCCCGAGGCCCCATGAAGCCTGACTCCCATCAGCTCCCAGACAATGCCAGCGCAGGAACCGGCCCGCAGTCGCCATCCGATGGCCCTGAGCGTGTTGCCCGGCTGATTCACCGCGTCGCTCAAAAAGACCGCCAGGCTTTCGCCCTCCTCTACCAGGCAACTGCCCCGAAACTTCTGGGCACCGTGTTGCGTATCCTCAGAGACAGAGGGTGGGCAGACGATGTTATCCAGGACAGTTATCTCAAAATCTGGCAAAAAGCCGAGCAGTTTCAGGACGGCAAATCTTCGCCGATTACCTGGCTGGTGTCGATTGCCCGTAACGGTGCCATTGATGAGCTGCGCAAACACCCCGCCGGACGCACCACGAACAGCGACGAGCTGGATGAGATGCCAGGCCGGCAGACATCAGCTCAGGAACAGCTGGAAGACCAGCGGGCGGCAAATCAACTGAATCACTGCATCGACCAACTGGAAAAAGACCGACAGGACATGGTGCGCCTGGCCTACCTTAACGGATGGTCCCGGGAGGACCTGGCAAGCCAGTTTGAACAGCCGGTCAACACGGTAAAGACCTGGCTTCACCGCGCATTGAAACAGCTCAAAAGGTGCCTCGAATCATGACTGAACGCGACGACCTGGACATGCTGGTTGCAGAGTTCGTTCTGGGCACATTGCCAGCCTCGGAGCGGGCCTATCTTGAAAGCCGGCGCAATGAGGACCCGGAGGTAGATGCGCTGATTCTGCAATGGGAAGAGCGCCTGGGTAAGCTGGCCGAGGAAACCGAGCCCGTTCAGCCCTCACCGGCGTTGTTCGCAAAAATCGAGAAGGCTCTGGACCGAGTGGAATCGACGCCTCGCGAGGCTGCCGAAACGTCAAACGTGGTTGCGCTGCGCAGCCAGCTGAACCGCTGGCGCTGGAGCACGGCGATTGCCTCGGCGGCCGCCCTGGTTCTCGTGGCCATTCTGGCGTTCCAGCCGCAGCCCGAGCCTCAAGCCCAGTCGTTTGTTGCGGTTTTCCAGAACAACGATGAGCAGCCGGCCTTCCTGCTGACGGTGGACCTGAAGGAGCAACGGCTCAACATCCGGCCGGTAACTGCCGAGCCAAGACCCGGAAAATCCTATCAGTTGTGGATCAAGGCCGACGAGCTGGGTCCAAACCCCCGCTCCGTGGGCGTTCTGGGCAACGATTTCGCGCTGGATGAAGGGGCGTTGAGCAATTACGACCCTGCCCTGCTCAAGGAGGCCACGTTCGGCATCAGTGTCGAGCCCGAAGGCGGCTCACCCACCGGACAGCCCACGGGACCGGCGATTCACGGTTACCTCTACCCCACCGACGGAAACAATTAATAGGCAGGTGCAAAAAATCTTCCGTGCCTGAAACTTTGCGCACCGGCTCCCGTAGCTGCAGTTAACCCGCCCAAAAACAACCCAGCGGGCGGGAAACACTGACACTCAGGAGAACGCAATGATCAAGCACGCAAAAACTTCCACACTTCTGGCCGCCCTCGTTTCCGGCGCTTTCGCAACCAGTTCAGCGTTGGCCGCTGAACACAAGGCCGGTGTCTGGACCAACGATCAGTCTGTTGCCAACGGCGTTGTATCCGCCAGAAAGGTGGTTGCCGAACAGAATGGGTGGCTGGTGGTTCACCGCACGGACGAATCCATGAAGCCGGGCCCTGTTGTCGCCCACGCGCCGTTGCGCAAAGGTATGAACATGGACGTCGCCGCCATCCTGACCGAGGAAGTGCAATCCGGTGACATGCTGATGCTGATGGTTCACAGCGAAGACGGCGGGATGAAAACGGGTATTTTTGAATACACCCTGGGCGCCAAGGAAGACGGCCCGATCAAGAAAGATGGCAAGCTGGTGATGCAGACTATTACCGCAAAATAATCGCTGGCGATAGTGCCGGCTGCTGCGCTGACTGGCGAATGCAGCCGGCATATCAAACCGGATTAATTACCCACGGCCAACCCTATCTGCCGTCCCCCTTCACGCCCAATCTGTCGAGGTAAAGATGGAGTTCCGCCTCGCTAATGTCCACGTATTCAAGTACGCGCCCATACAGCATGGCGGTCGGGACATTGCGGCCCTTCAGCTCTTTCTGAGTTTCATGCAGGACGTAAAGAATGATTCTTTCAGTACGGGTAAGGCCGTCTCTGGCGTCAGGGATCACTTCAAGGAGAGTGCGGGAGTAGTCTGAACCGGCCATGATGTACCTGGTATGGAGCAATGGACCAGCACATAGTAACAGGCTGGCAGCGAAGCCCCCAGAGGGGGTCGCTGCCTTTTACCGCCAAATCAGATCTGTTTGTAGACCACTTCAGACAACCGGCTGCGATTACCATCGGTGTCCAGGGTACGGATAGCGAAGTACCAGGTGCCTTCTGTCAGCTCATCAACCAGCAGCTCGTCGACGGAGGCGTCACCAATGGCCAGGCTCTGGTCGAGGTTTTCAGCGCTGGTGCCGTAGACCACCTCGAAGCCTGCGATTTCGCCCATGGCCAGGCTGTCGCCATTTTCGCGGGTCAGCGGCGCGGTCCAGCTCAGCAGTGCTGTGTTTGCAGGAGCGGTTTCCTCAGGCGTCGTCTCGGTGACGGGCTCGCTGATTTCAGTGTCTGTTCCTGTGTCCGCTACGGTTTCGTCGGTGGTTGTATCGGGCTCAGTTGTACCGGCAACCTGCTCGTCGGTTGAACCTGTTGAGGTATCGGTCGAGGTATCGGTGTTGGTGTCGGTTGAGGTGTCAGTGGTGCTGCCGGAATCAGTTCCAGCGGTTTCATCGCCGCCAGTGGTTCCGTCGGTGGTGTCACCGGAATCGGCGACGTCGGTATCACTTTCTTCGTTAACATCGGCAATGGTTTTGAAGCGCTGTACATTGCGGTATTCGACCACCACCAGCTTCTGGCTAATGACGCTTGAATTCACCACGTTCTGCAATTCTGAGGACTGCAAGGCCGCCGCGCTGACAAGATCTGCCAGTGCCACGTTGGTACCATCGCCCATAACGCTGATCTGGCCGGTGGCACTGACCTGTGAAGTAACGTCATCCAGGACAGCTGAAATCGAATCCCACTGGGCGTTGTCATTGACCAGCGCCAGGAATGACGCATTGGCAATCGCCACCTGAATGGCATCCGCGGTTACGCCGGTCATTCCATCCAGATTGGTCAGGTCCGGAGGAGTCAGGCGCAAAGCACCGGCCGGAAGGGCGAACCAGTTTTCAACGGTGGTGTAAGCGCTGGAAATCGCTGTCGGTGAGAGACCTTCCGAACTGCGCTCAGCCAGTTTTACAGCCAGGTGGGTGAGCGGCGTAAGGTTTACCGTTTCGTTCCGCAAATCGCCAGCACCCAACAGACTGAAGTTGCTATCCAGCGGCATTACCTGCCCAAACGGCACTGGCTCGGCACCGGCCTGATCGCATTGGGGCAGAACGTCACAGACCATGCGAGTGCCGCCGTCCGCAGAAAGCTCAACCAGGGCCCAGCCTTCGGCCTTACCGCGAAGCTGCCAGGTATAGCTGCCATCGTCTGCGGTTAATACCGGTTTGGCTGCCTGACGCTGCGGGGCGTAGTAGCCGTCTTTGTCAGCTATCAGCCGATTTGCAACCACAAGGCCCTGTTGAATGATTCCTTTAACGGCTGCGCCGGCGATCTGGACTGTGGGCTCAGGCGTCGCGGGAGCAGCCTGCGCCGCCGTGGTGCTCTCTTCACTCGTAATGTCCAGACCGCAGCCCGAAAGCATAACAACCGCAGGTAAAATCAGCAGTCCTTGCTTCGTTAGTTTTTTGCCGCAATATGACATTGTTTCGCACCAATTATTTGACGAATTTGAGCGAATCTTACAGCGGCAGTTTTCGGTTATATGCGGCCCAGTTCCGGATTTTTCGGCCGGATTACGTCAGAAAATTGGCGTTTACGGAGGGATACACGTTGTGATGGAAGGTTACAGCATGGAGCCCGGACTCCTGAGCATAGGTCATTGTTTTAGGTCCGCTTTTCACAATTCGCTTAAATCCCGGCTGTGGGCCGGGAGCGAATAGCGGGCCGACTGATTACAAATTTAAACGTTGATGAAACGGGTACTGTTTCACAGTTTTCCGGGGACTCAAACGCCCAACCTGTCCCGCAGCGCATAGTACCAGGCTCCCATCGCCGTCAACGGCACCCGGAAGGCGCGGCCACCCGGGAACGGGTAATGCGGCAGGCTGGCGAACGCATCAAACCGTTCCGCCTGATCCTGGATTGCCAGTGCCAATGCCTTGCCTGCCACGTGTGTGAAGGTAACCCCATGGCCGGAGCAACCCTGGGAGTAGAACACGTTCTCGTGCAAGCGCCCGAGCTGTGGCAGGCGCGACAGGGTCAGCAGGAAATTGCCGGTCCAGGCGTAATCGATCTTCACATTCGCCAGTTGCGGGAAGGTTTTCAGCATATTCGGGCGAATCAGCCGTTCGATGTTAGCCGGGTCGCGGGCGCCGTAGACCACGCCACCGCCGTAGATCAGGCGGTTGTCACCCGACAGCCGGAAGTAGTCCAGGAGGTAGTTGCAGTCTTCGACGCAGTTGTCGTTCGGCAGCAACTGCCTGGCAACGGCCTCCTCCAACGGCTCGGTAGCAATAATCTGCGAGCCGCAGGGCATGGATTTGGCCCCGAGCTCCGGCACCAGGCCGCCAAGATAGGCGTTGCCCGCCAGGACAACCGTTTGCGCCCTCACCTCGCCCATGTCGGTTTTAACGGTTACGGTTTTACCGGGGGCGATGCTCGTTACTGTGGAGTGCTCGTGAATCACGCCGCCACGCGACTCGAGGGCCGCGGCTTCGCCGAGAGCCAGATTGAGCGGATGAATATGGCCGCCGGTGTGATCAATGGCGCCGCCGACATACCGTTCCGTGCCAACCCGGGAACGGATGGCATTCCTATCCAACAGTTCCAGTTGGTCGTAACCGAACCGGCGCCACAGCGCTTGCTGAGATTCCAGGTGCCTGAGCTGCTTTGGATTGAGCGCTGCGAAAATACCGCCTTCTTTCAGGTCGCACCGAATGCCGTAACTCTTCACCCGCTGGCGAATGATCTGGCTGCCCTCAAAGGCCATCTCGGACAGCAGTTTCAGGTGGACTTGAGAGGTCTGTCTTTCGATGCTGTCCAGATCCCGGCTGAAGCTGTTAACGATCTGGCCGCCATTGCGCCCCGAAGCACCCCAGCCGACCGTCGCTGCCTCCAGAACCACCACCCTGAAGCCAGCTTCCGCCAGGAACAGCGCTGTCGAAAGGCCGGTGTAGCCGGCACCGACGACGCAAACATCGGCCTCGCAAGACCCTCGCAGCGCCGGGCGCACAGGGGCCGAATTGGCGGAAGCTGCGTAATACGAGGGAACCGGGGGATACTCGATCATTATGTGACGCCAGAAAAGGTGATAGAGACGTTCAGGATCAGGCTGCAACGATGCGCGCCGCAGGAAGTCTATGCCAGCACCGCGCGTTCGGAAAGACACGTTCTTATACCTATATCGCGGGCGGCGCCTGCGGATAAAAGTGCTGCTATGATTGCTCAACTCTACAGCCTGCGAGGCGTCCATGAATCAACCCGTCAGCTCTTCCACACCGACCAGCCAGGCCGAATGGCAGGCCCTGGCCACAAACCTCACTCTGGAGGGCCGCGCCTATCTGAACGGCGCCTATCAATGGGCGGCCAACGGCGAGACGTTTACCTCGGTCAGCCCGATTGACGGGCGCGAGCTGGCCTCTATTGCCAGTTGCGATCAGAGCGATGCCGACCAGGCCGTTAGGGCTGCAAGGGCCGCCTTTGAGGCGGGCATCTGGAGCCAGCTGGCACCGGCAAAACGCAAGGCGGTGCTGCTCCGGTTCGCTGACCTTATCGAAGCCCACGGCGACGAGCTTGCCCTGCTGGAAACCCTGGACATGGGCAAACCCATCAACCACGCCAGGAATGTGGATGTGCCGGCCACCGCCCGGGCAATCCGCTGGACCGCCGAGGCCATCGACAAGGTCTACGGTGAACTTGCCCCCACGCCTCACAACCAGATCGGCATGATCTCCCGTGAGCCGATGGGTGTGGTGGCGGCCATCGTGCCCTGGAACTTTCCGATGATTATGGCGGCCTGGAAAATTGCCCCGGCCCTGGCTACTGGTAATTCCGTCATACTGAAACCCTCCGAGAAATCGCCCCTGAGCGCCATTCGCCTGGCCGCCCTGGCCGGGGAAGCGGGCGTTCCCGCCGGCGCTTTCAATGTGCTTCCAGGCTATGGTCACACCGTGGGCAAGGCCCTGGCGCTGCACATGGACGTGGACTGCCTGGTGTTTACCGGGTCCACGAATGTGGCCAAGCAGCTGATGATCTACGCCGGCCAATCCAACATGAAACGGGTATGGCTGGAGGCCGGTGGCAAGAGCCCCAACATTGTCTTTGCCGATGCGCCAGACCTGAAAAAGGCCGCTGCCGAGGCGGCAAGTGCCATTGCCTTCAATCAGGGCGAAGTGTGCACTGCCGGCAGTCGCCTGCTGGTCGAGAACAGCATTCGTGCCGAGTTTGTAAGGCTGATATGCGAGGCCCTGAAAACCTGGCGCCCCGGCCATCCGCTGGACCCGGCGACTACCTGTGGCGCGATCGTGGATCAGGCCCAGCTTGATCGGATCATCGACTACATCGGCATCGGGCAGTCTGAGGGCGCACGCCTGGTGGAAGGTGGGCAGCGGATTCTGGAAAACACGGGCGGCCTGTTTGTTCAACCCACGGTGTTTGACGGGGTGAATAACCAGATGCGCATTGCCTCGGAGGAAATCTTCGGGCCGGTGCTTTCTGTCATCGGGTTCGATACTGCAGACGAAGCCGTTGCCATTGCCAACGATTCCATCTACGGCCTGGCTGCGGCGGTGTGGACCTCCAATATCAATACCGCCCATAAGGTAGCCAAGGCCCTGCGAGCCGGCAGCGTGTGGATTAACCACTATGACGGCGGCGATATGACCGCACCCTTCGGTGGCTTCAAGCAGTCCGGCAACGGCCGCGACAAATCTGTGCACGCCTTCGACAAGTACACGGAACTGAAGGCCACCTGGCTGGTGCTGGAGTAGTTCGGAATAGTTCGTCGCAGTCCGGCAAATGAAAAACGGCGCCTTCAAGGCGCCGTTTTTTATCCCGGAATTGATCAGACCGTGTGCAGGTACCAGAGATATTCGAGATCGGAGATGGTCATCTCGAATTCGTTCAGTTCATGCTCCTTGCAGGCGACGAACACATCCAGAAACTGGCTGCCGAGATAATCGGCCATCACTTTCGATTGCCCCAGCTCCCGCAAGGCATCCCGCAGGTTATTCACCAATGAGGCTTCGTGCTGCTCATGGGCATTACCCACGGTGACGGGGGGTGGCTCTATCCTGTTGGAGATGCCGTAGTGAATGCCCGCCAGCACGGCTGCCATCAGCAGATACGGGTTGGCATCAGCACCGGCGACCCGGTGTTCGATTCGCAGGGCCTCCGGATCACCGCCCGGCAGACGCAGCGACGCAGTGCGGTTGTCCACGCCCCAGGTGGCGGCGCTGGGAACGTAGTACTCCGGGCTGAACCGGCGGTAGGAATTGATATTGGGGCAGAACAAGGCCATGGCGTCGTTCATGGTGGAGACCAATCCACCCACGGCCCAGCGCAACATGTCGTTTGGCTGCTCGGCGTCGCCGGAAAACACGTTACGGCCTTCGCCATCCACCAGGCTCACGTGCAGGTGCATGCCACTGCCGGCCTGGTTGTGATAGGGCTTGGCCATGAACGTGGTGTCCATTTCATGGTCGTAGGCCATGTTCTTGATCAGACGCTTCAGCAGAGTGGCGTGGTCGCACGCCTGCACCGCGTCATCCACGTAGTGCAGGTTGACCTCAAACTGCCCGGGCGCGGACTCGGCTACCAGCGCATCCGCCGGCAGCTCCTGCTCATGGGCGGCATCCAGCACGTCCGCCAGGAATTCAGCGTATTCGTCCAGATCATCAATGGAATAGGCCTGCGTGCCCGCCGGGCGTTTGCCAGAGAGGGGTGATTTGGGTGGCTGAGGGCGACCGGCGAGGTTTTCCTGGTCAATCAGGTAAAACTCCAGCTCAAAGGCCGCCACGGGAGTCAGCCCCAAATCCTCAAAGCGCTTGATGATGTTCTGCAAGACCACCCGCGGATCTGCGAAAAACGGTGTCTCGCGATCCAGCTCATACATGGTCAACAGAAGTTGCGCAGTGGGCCGCTTCTGCCAGGGTTCCATAGTGAGGGTATTTTCAATGGGCAGACAGACGCGGTCTGCCTCGCCAATATCCAGGCCGAGGCCGGTTTCTTCCACCGTAGTGCCCTGAATGTTCAGGGCAAAGATGGACGCCGGCATAGCCACACCGCGCTCAAACACCTTCGCCAAAGCAGACGGGTCTACCCGCTTGCCGCGAACAATACCATTCATATCCGGGATCAGCAGATCAACAAACTGCAGTTCGGGGTGTGCCTGAAGGAACGAGTCGGCACTCGTAGAACCAGAAGCCATAAGGGAAGCCATCCACAACGCAAACAGGCCTGGTGCCGAGGAGCCGGCGCAGGGGTTTCAACACTCCTTTATCCCGCTTTCCGGGGTGTTTGGCAAGATAGGGACATACCACAAATCCCGGAGTAAAATTTTTATAGCGCAACCCCGCATCTCATGATAAATATCGCGAGAATTCGGCAGGTTCCCCACCGCCGTTTCCAGGACAAGCCTTAAAGGAGTCAAAAGGCGGCGACCGGTTCTTCCCGGGACAACAGCCACCTGCGGCCACCCTCAGCAGACCTGCACAACACCGCGTGCGTCCTGCACGTTTTGTATTTATCCCTTTTGAGTGAGGGACATCATCCAATGTTGAAGTTGTGTAAGCCACAGGCGCTGGCCGCCTCTGTTGCGTTGTCTCTGTGTGCCTCTTCCGCGTTTGCCGCCGAGGAAGTGCGTGTCTACAACTGGTCCGATTACATCGCCGAGGACACCCTGGCGAAGTTCACGGAAGAAACCGGCATCAAGGTGATCTACGACGTTTACGACAGTAACGAGATCCTCGAAGCCGCCCTGCTTTCCGGTCGTTCCGGCTACGATCTTGTTGTGCCGTCCAACCACTATGTGGCCAAGCAGATTTCTGCCAACGCCTTCGTAGCGCTGGACCACAGCAAGCTGCCGAACATGAGCAACCTCAACCCGGATCTGATGGACGATCTGGAAAAGGTTGACCCGGGTAGCCAGTTTGCTCTGCCTTATCTCTGGGGCACCAACGGCTATGGCTATAACGAAGGCCGTATCCAGGAAATCCTGGGTGACAGCGCTCCCACCGATTCCTGGGCCCTGGTATTCGATCCTGAAGTCACCGGCAAGCTTGCCGCCGGCGGCTGCGGTATTGCCATGCTGGATTCCGGCGAGGAAATGGTTCGTGCTGCCATGGCCTACATTGGCCTGGACCCGAACAGCAACAACGCCGACGACATCAGGAAAGGCGGCGAGGTGATCAAGGCCATTCGCCCGAACATCACCTACTTCCATTCGTCGCGTTACATTGCTGACCTGGCCAACGGTGACCTGTGTGTGGCTGCCGGTTACTCCGGCGACATCCTGCAGGCCGCCGCACGCGCCGAGGAAGCCGAGAACGGCAACGTGATCCGCTACACCATTCCCAAAGAAGGTGCAGTCCTGTGGTTCGACATGATGACCATCCCGGCCGGCGCACCGAACGTTGAGAACGCCCACAAGTTGATGAACTTCCTGATGCGTCCGGAAATCATCGCGGACGTGACCAACTATGTGTGGTACGCCAACCCGAACAAGCCGGCCAACGAATTCGTTGATCCGGAGATTCTGAGCGATATCAGCATCTACCCGACCGATGAGGTGATGAAGAAGCTGTACATCATGGAAGGCCGGCCTCAGGACGCCCAGCGTCTGATGACCCGCACCTGGACCAACGTGAAGTCTGGTCGCTAAGCGGTGGAAAACGGCAACAACACCTCCGCGCAAGCGGAGGTGTTACTCAGCATTCGGAGCATTTCCAAAAGCTTTGATGGCACGCTGGCCGTGGACAATGTGAACCTGGACATCCACAAGGGCGAGATCTTTGCCCTTCTGGGTGGTTCCGGTTCCGGCAAGTCCACCCTGCTACGCATGCTCGCAGGTTTTGAAACGCCCAACGCCGGCTCCATCATGCTCGACGGCCAGGACGTTACAGCTCTGCCCCCGTTCCTGCGCCCGACCAACATGATGTTCCAGTCCTATGCTCTGTTCCCCCATATGACGGTGGAGCAGAACATTGCCATGGGCCTGAAACAGGACAAGTTGCCGAAAAGCGAAATTCGCGACCGGGTGGCCGCCATGCTGAAGCTGGTCAAGATGGAACCCTATGCCCGGCGCAAACCCCAGCAGCTTTCCGGTGGTCAGCAGCAACGCGTTGCCCTGGCCCGCTCACTGGCCAAACGTCCCAAGCTGCTGTTGCTGGACGAGCCCATGGGCGCCCTGGACAAAAAGCTGCGTACCGAAATGCAGCTGGAACTGGTGGAAATTCTGGAAAACGTGGGCGCCACCTGCCTGATGGTGACCCACGACCAGGAAGAGGCCATGACCATGGCCAGCCGCATCGCCATCATGGCGCAGGGCCGGATTGTCCAGATCGGCTCGCCCATCGACATCTATGAGAGCCCGAACAGCCGCATGACGGCAGAGTTTATTGGCTCGGTGAACATTTTCGAGGCCCACATCCGGGAAGACGAGGCCGACAGCGTTACTTTGACCAGCGACCTGCTGGATGCCCCGGTTTTTATTGATCGCGGCGTGACCACGCCGGCGGAAAGTACCGCAACACTGGTAGCCCTTCGCCCAGAGAAGATCTACCTGACCCCGGACAAACCGGACGGCGAGCACAACTGGAGCTGCGGAACGGTGGACAACATCGCCTATCTGGGCGACATCACGTCCTACTATGTAAAGCTGGCCAGCGGCAAACGCGTTCAGGCGACCATGGCGAACGTGGAACGCCGTGGCGAGCGGCCAACCTGGGGTGACAGGGTATTCGTATCCTGGGAAGCCTCCAGCCCCATCCTGCTCTGGAACTGAGCCAATGAGACGGAAACTTTTACCCACCCCTCTGACCGAGCGGGTGCGTGCAGTGCTGTTTAATCGCCGGGTGGTGTTCGGTATCCCGTTCCTGTGGCTGCTGCTGTTCTTCCTCCTGCCTTTTGCGCTGGTGCTGAAGATCAGCCTGACCTCGGCGGTGATGGCCATCCCCCCTTACGAGCCTGTATTCCGGTGGGTGGACAACACCCTCTCGGTGGTGGTGAACATTGGCAACTACCTGTTCCTGCTTTCGGACAGCCTGTATGTCGCCGCCTATTGGGGGTCGGTGAAGACAGCATTCCTGGCAACGGTGGTGTGCCTGCTCATCGGCTACCCCATGGCCTACGCAATGGCCCGTGCTCCAAAACATTGGCAACTGGTGTTGCTGTTGATGGTAATGCTGCCCTCCTGGACCTCGTTCCTGATCCGGGTTTATGCGTGGATGGGCATCCTCGGCAATCAGGGGCTTCTGAACAGTTTTCTGATGTGGTTGGGTTTTATCGATCAGCCGCTCAAGATGCTGAACACCAACTTCGCGGTGGTGCTGGGCATTGTCTACGCCTATCTGCCATTCATGGTGCTGCCCATTTACACCAACTTGGTGAAGTTGGATGTGCGCCTGCTGGAGGCGGCATCAGACCTGGGCTGCCGCAGCCTGACCACCTTCTGGGCCATTACCCTGCCCCTGTCGAAGGCCGGCATTCTGGCCGGTTCCATGCTGGTGTTTATTCCCGCGGTGGGCGAGTTCGTTATCCCGGAACTGCTGGGCGGGCCGGATACGCTGATGATCGGCAAGGTGTTGTGGGAGGAGTTCTTCAACAACCGCGACTGGCCGGTGGCGTCTGCCCTGGCGATCGTGATGCTGTTGTTGCTGCTGGTGCCGATTGTGCTGTTCCATCGGTTCCAGGCCCGGGAGATGGAAAAGCATGGTTAAGTCCCGCTCCTTCAGTTTCTCCAAAGTGATGCTGGTTCTCGGCCTGCTGTTCCTGTACCTGCCAATGTTCGTGCTGATCGTGTATTCGTTCAATGCGTCCCGGCTGGTGTCGGTGTGGGCCGGCTTCTCAACCCAGTGGTACGGCGAGCTGTTCCGGGATGAGCAGATTCTGTCGGCGGTGTGGATGAGCCTGCGGATTGCCTTCTACTCCGCCAGCATGGCGGTGTGCTTGGGCACGCTGTGTGCGTTCGTGATCACCCGGTTCAAGAAGATGCGCGGGCGCACACTGCTGTCCAGCATGATTACCGCGCCGCTGGTTATGCCAGAGGTAATCACGGGCCTGTCGCTGCTGCTGTTGTTCGTGCAGATGGCCCAGACCATCGGCTGGCCGGTGGATCGTGGCATGGCCACCATCTGGATCGCCCACACCACCTTCTGCAGTGCCTATGTGGCGGTAGTGGTGTCGGCCCGGTTGCAGGAAGTGGATCGCTCCATCGAGGAGGCGGCCATGGACCTGGGCTGCACGCCCCTGAAAACCTTCTTTGTCATCACCCTGCCTGTGATTACCCCGGCGCTGGTATCAGGCTGGCTGCTGGCGTTTACTCTGTCGCTGGATGATCTGGTGATTGCCAGCTTCGTTTCCGGGCCGGGTGCAACAACACTGCCGATGGTGGTGTTTTCGTCTGTGAGAATGGGGGTTTCGCCGAAGATCAACGCGCTGGCCACCCTGATCATCGTGGCGGTATCGCTGATTGCGTTTATTGCCTGGTATCTGATGCGCCGGGCGGAACGCAAACGGCTGCAGACACCGGACGCCTAGCGTCCAGAGGCCCCGCTCGCGTCCTCACAGGGCATCGGGAAAGGCAGAGACAAGGTAGTCAACCAGCGCACGGACTTTGGGTGTGACGAACTTGCGGGTGGGATAGACGGCGTATACGCCAAGCTCGGTGGAACGATACGCTGGCATCAGCTCCATCAGGCGCCCGGCTTCGAGATCTTTATGCACCAGAAAGCCGGGCTGGAGAACAATGCCCTGGCCGGCCAGGGCAGCACCGCAGCAGGTTTCACCGTTGTTGGCGTACATCCACGGCCGCACCCGCACACTAGTGGCGCCTTCCGGGCCTTCAAAGGGCCAGTCGTTGCCCGTGGTGAAGTTGCTATAACCGATGATCCGGTGGCTGGTCAGATCTTCCGGTTTGGCTGGGGAACCGTGGGTGGCGATGTAATCCGGCGAGGCACAGGCAATGAGCCGGGTAGAGGTGATCCGTCGGCTGACCAGCGTGGAGCTCTGCAATGTGGCAATGCGGATGGCCAGATCAAAGCCTTCCTCAACGATGTCCACCAGCCGGTCTGAAAGATCAATCGACAGCTCCACATCCGGATAGCGGGCGTGAAATTCTCCCCACAAAGGTGCCAGGTGGCTGATTCCGAAGCTGACCGGCGCGTTCACCCTTAGCGTGCCTCTTGCGACATCATTGCGGGAGGTAATTTCCGCTTCTGCCTCTTCAACACCGGCCAGCAACTCCCGGCATCGGACATAAAACACCTCGCCCTCCCCCGTAAGCGACAGGCGGCGGGTGGTCCGCTGCAACAGCCGAACCCCTAGACGGGTTTCCAGCTCGCTGACATAACGCGAGACAGCGGCCTTGGACATCCCCAGATTCTCCGACGCAGCCACAAAGCTCCCCGCCTCAACCACGGTGCAGAACGTCTGCATCTCCAGCAATCGATCCATTGTTTCATTTTCCGGAACAGTTAATTCATTAAAGCCACGTTTATCCCTTTTATTGATATTTGTAAAGTACCCACATGCTCACAACACACCCAAGGAGATTCATCATGAACAACGCATTCCTGAACAAACTGATCGCCACTGACGCAGGCTGGGGCGCTCTGGCCCTTCGAATTCCCGTCGGTATCATTTTCGCCGCTCATGGCGCCCAGAAACTGTTTGCCTGGTTTGGCGGCTATGGCCTGGAAGGCACAGGACAATGGATGGATTCCATCGGGCTGAGTCCCGGCTACCTGATGGCCTTGTTGGCCGGCGGTGCGGAATTCTTTGGTGGCCTGGCTCTGATCATCGGCCTGCTGGTTCGCCCCGCCAGCGCGGTACTGGCATTCGCCATGCTGATCGCCATTTTCAGCGTTCATATCGGCAACGGCCTGTTCATGAGTAACAATGGTTACGAGTTTGGCCTGGCCTTGCTGGCCGTATCGGTATCCCTGGTATTCAGCGGCGCAGGCCGCGCGTCCATTGACCGCGCGATTGCAGCCCGATAACCACCGCAACCCGGAGGAGCAAATCATGAGTCTGTTTGTTTCCCACGGCGCTCCCACCTTTGCGCTGGAGCCGGGCCTTGCTGGCCCGGCCCTGACAGAGCTGGGCAAACGCCTGACCCGGCCCGCAGCTGTGCTGGTGGTTTCACCACACTGGATGACGGAAGAAATCCGGGTAGGCGTCTCGGAAACACCCGAGACGATTCACGATTTTCGGGGTTTTCCACCCGAACTCTATAACCTCGACTATCCGGCACCAGGCCATCCGAAACTTGCGCGAACTGCTCTGGCGTTGTTGGAGGCAGGGGGCTGGAAGGCCAGTGCTGACGAGACCCGGGGGCTGGATCACGGGGCCTGGGTGCCAATGATGCACCTGTTCCCTGATCATTCGGTTCCGGTATTCCAGGTTTCGATGCCAACGGATCTTGGGCCTGCGTCTGCCTGGCGGTTGGGCCAGACCCTGCAGCCGCTCGAGCATGATGGTGTGCTCATCATCGGATCAGGCAGCCTTACCCACAATCTGTATGAGGTTCGCTGGGGTGACCCGAACGCATCCGGGTATGCGAGGGAATTCACGGATTGGGTCCGTGCCAAAGTGCAGGACGGCGACCATCAGCAACTGATAGCAGCGTTGGAGGAGGCCCCCCATGCCAAGCGGGCGCACCCAACCACCGAGCATTTTCTACCTTTGCTGGTGGCCGCCGGTGCAGCCGGGGAGCAGCAACCCGGCGGGCTGATTGATGGCGGGATCGAACACGGTGTTCTGGCCATGGATGCCTTCGTTTTTCAGCACCCAGCCTGAACGGTCAGCGAACTACGCTGCCGGTTGGCGGCGGTCCCGGACAGACTGGATCCATTTGTAAAATACCGGGACCAGCAATGTGCCCAGAACGGTGGCGGCAACCATGCCACTGAGAACCGTAATACCGAGGCTTACCCGGCTTGCAGCCCCGGCGCCACTGGCAAAGCCCGCTGCCGCCTCCCCGGAGATGGTTATCGAGCGCTTCAAGTTGAAATGCTGGATGCTTGAGGGCCCGAGCACAGGCTGGAGCGAAGCCAGCGTGGTCAGTGGCACCATGTCGCCATCCCGGTTGCGGACAAAGTAATGGGACAGGTCCTCCGGACGCTGCCGGAACTCGCCTTCGGCCTGAAGAAGTACGCGGTAGTTCTTACCGAACCGGGTGAAGTCATTCACGTAGAGCGAGCCGAGCTGGGTCTGCAGGGTAGAGAAGATATCGGAGAGCTCAATACCCAGGGCCTTGGCTTTATTCCTCTCAACCTCCAGCAGATATTGCGGAATGTTCGCGCGATAGGTGCTGTAAACACGGGATAGCTCTTTACGCTGATTGGCCTCGTAGATGAGACCATTCATCACCTGGGCCAGTTCCGAGACATCCCTGCCCTGGTTGTCTTGCAGCCGGAAATTGAAGCCGGAGGAGGTACCCAGGCCCGGAATCGGAGGCGGGTTGAAGACCATCACCTGGGCCTCGGGGATTGTCCAGAGCCCGGAGTAGAGCCGGGGGATCACCGCGCTCAGCCCCAGAGCTGGCTCTTCCCGGTCTTCCCAGTCCTTGAGCATGACGATTCCCAGACCGTTGTTGGTGGCAGCGCCGCCCAGCAACGAGAAGCCAGACACGGTGATGAAATCGGTCACTGCCGGATCTTCCAGAACCATATCAGTAACTTTGCCGAGTACGGCTTCGGTGCGCTCGAGGGAAGCAGCATCGGGCAATTGCACATCCACGAACAGGAAGCCCTGGTCTTCCGGCGGCACGAACGCCGATGGCACGGATTTGAACAGGCCGGCCCCAGCGACCAGTATCACCACCAGGGTCACGCCAACGAGAGCGCCTTTGCGTAGCAGCTGCACGACCAGCTTTGAGTAACCACCGGTTGTTCGCGTAATCAGTAACTCGAAGGGCCGGAGCCAACCAATGGTCTTTTCTCCGCCTTTTCCGAGCAGCGCGACGCAAAGGGCCGGGCTGAGGGTAAGAGCGTTTATGGAGGAGATGATCACGGCTACCGAGATGGTGACCGAGAATTGTTGGTAGAATTTTCCGGTGATCCCCGGCATGAAGGCCACCGGTACGAACACGGCCAGCAACACCAGCGTGGTGGCAATCACCGGCCCTGTGACTTCCGCCATTGCCTTGGTAACTGCCTCTCGTATCGGCAGCTTCTCCTCGGCAAGGATGCGCTCAACGTTCTCGATAACCATGATGGCGTCATCCACCACAATGCCAATCGCCAGAACCAGCCCGAACAGCGTGATGGTGTTGATGGAATAACCCAGCACAGCCATAACAGCAAAGGTGCCGATCAGGGAGACCGGGATCGCGATACTGGGAATCAGCGTGGCCCGCCAGTTCTGCAGGAACAGGAACACCACCAGGATCACCAGGCCGACGGCCTGGAACAGGGTAACGATGACTTCGCTGATGGAGCGGCTGATAAACTCCGTGGTGTCGTACAGTACGGTGTGATTCACACCCTCCGGAAAACTCGCGGACGCCTCATCAACCAGTGCTTTTACCCGTTCCGCGACCTCCAGAGCATTGGCATCGGGCAGCTGGTAGATCACCAGGAATGCCGTGTCCTGATTGTTCAGTTTCGCGGTGGAGGTATAGGAACGGGAGCCCAGTTCGATACGCCCGACGTCTCTGAGGCGCACAAAACCGCCATCGGGCCTTGAGCGGAGAATGGTCTGGGCGAACTCGTCGGGATCTGACAGGCGCTCCCGGGTCTGAATGCTGTAGACAAACTGCTGGCCCGCAGGCACGGGCGGCTGGCCGAGTTTGCCGGCCGCGACAATCTGGTTCTGCTCACGAAGCGCGGCAGCAACCTCGGCGACGGTCACATCCAGTGAGGCCATCCGGCGGGGATCCAGCCAGACTCGCATGCTGTAATCTTTCGCGCCCATCACTTCCGCAGAACCGACGCCTGGCACCCGACCAAGGGCTTCGACCAGGTTATTGGAGGCGTAGTTGCTGAGAAAGACGCCGTCGAGATCCGGTCGCTCGGAGGTCAGGTTGATACCCATCAGCATGTTGCCAGCCTGCTTGCTGACCACCACGCCCTGTCGCCGGACTTCATCGGGCAAAAACGGTTCCGCCAGGGCAACGCGGTTCTGGACGTTTACCTGGGCGCTGGCCCCGGGAAGCGATGCGGTCACCTGAACCTGGGGCGGGGCCATGTCCGGATACATATTGACCGGCAGAATGCGTAACGCCAGTAGCCCGGCCAGGGTAATCAGGATGGAAATAACAAACGCAAACTTCGGTCGATGGATAAAAACCCGGCTGATCATTGGCTCGCCTCACCCGTCTGGATGAGTGCTCCGGTTTGCGGGTCAATCTGTTTTTGAGCAGCACTGACTGTGACTCCGGGCCGAACTTTCTGGAGGCCCTCCACAATCACCTGGTCACCGGCTTCGAGCCCTGAGTTGACCACCAGCAGCGCTCCTTCCCGAGAGCCGGTCTGGATGAAGTGCTGGGCAACCTGATTCTGGTCATCAACCACCAGAACAAACTTTCCTTCAATGGTCTCCTGAACCGCTACCTGAGGGACAAGCACCTTGGCCTCACCCGACTGCCCCTCAACCCGGAGTGTCACGTACAGGCCTGGCACGAGGACCGCATCGGGATTGGGGAAGACCGCTCGCATCTCGACGGTCCCCGTACTGGCATCGGTCTGTACGTCGGCGAAATCCAGCACACCAGGCTGCTCATAGCGCTCGCCATCTGGCAGGGTAAGATAGAGCCCCAGGGATCTGGATAGCGCTTGAGCAGATTCCGCTCCCCGGCGGCGGAAGTTAATAAAGTCAGCCTCATTGATCTGGAATTCGACGTAGACAGGGTCGGTAACCTGGATAGAGGTTATTGCTCCAGAAGAGGGACTGACCACGGCTCCTACGTCATAGTTCAGGCGGCCGATCCAGCCATCAAAGGGTGCTCGTATTTCAGAGTACTCGAGGTTACTTCCTGCCTTCTGAACGGCCGCCTGGGCAGCCTGAAGGCGGCTTTCAGCTGCGCTGAAGCGGTCTTTGAGTTTGTCCAGGTCTGCAGCCGACAGGAAGCCTTTCTCCGACACTTCTTCCCCTCGTTTCAGATTTCGGCTCGCAGAATCCACTTCGGCGCGGGCCGCAGCCAGTTCTGCATCCGCCTGTTGGAGATCAGCGCTTGCGCGAGTGTCCTCAAGCCGGATCAGGAGCTCGCCCTGGCTGACTTTCGCGCCCTCGGTAAAAAGAATTTCCCGGATTTCCGCTTCTATGCGCGGCGTGATATCCGCTTTGGCGGAAGCGGCCGTTCTGGCAACAAACTCCCGGGAAGGCCGGATTTCACTGGCCTCAAGTACCACCACGGAAACGGCAACGGGACTGGTTTGCTTTGGCTCCTGAGGCTCGGAACAGCCTGCCAACAACAAAACTGCACACAGTGAAACTACGGCAATGCGGAATTTCTTATAGCCTTCCATCGTCTGTCTTCCCTGAAATGGCAGTCTCTTGGCGGGGTTCAATCAAGTCGAAAATAAGATTAGTCGAATCTTTGCTATATTTCCCTGAATCGTTCGTTTCAGAGATCCACTCAATGAAAATCCCCAAAACCGTAAAATTTACTTCCGTCATCATCGGGCTTTCCCTGGCGGGATGCTCAATTCAGAACACGCTGTCACTGGGCGTTGACGATCCCTGCGCCTCACTGAAAGGCATCGTTGCTGATTACCCCTCTGGTTTTGAGGCTTACCGTGGCAGCTCCAATAGTTTCAGCTCGGTAACTGTCTACAATGCCAAAGAACAGATAATCCGCGGACACTGCGAAGTCTGGAGCTGGGCCAATAACGACAGCGCCTACGTCTGCTCCGGCAATACTCCCAACGACGAGGTGGCGACCACCAGGTACAACACGGCTGTAAACTGGATGGGGCAGTGCCTGGGTGATAGCTGGTCAAGCACTGAAGGGGAAAGAACGAGGGATGGGATGAATGCAGGAATGGTCACCCGGTTCAGCGCGGCTGAGGCTGGGAAACCGAATGTATCGGTTCACAAGGTGGCCTTCCGCGGCGATTCAGCGGTTTATGTGTATGTGGGTACACCCAGTCGTTTGGCGGAGTTCTAACCCGAGAAACCCTGCCAGTTGAACAACAAAAAGGGCCACCCCCAGAGGTGGCCCTTTTTGTTTTCCGAGCTAAAGCAGGCGTCAGCCCAGGTTCTTTTTCACGAACTTCTGGATCTCTCCCACGATACCGCTACGGAATGCCAGTACCGTCAGGACGAAAATCCCGCCGAGGATTGGGTCCACCCAGTCACGCAGGGCACCCTGGGACAACTGGTACTCGATGTTCACCACGAAGGTGGCACCAACCACCGGGCCCAACAGTGTTCCCATACCACCAACCAGAGTCATCAGGATGACCTCGCCCGACATATGCCAGTGGGCATCGTTGAGGGAGGCAAGCTGGAACACCACAGACTTCATGGAACCGGCCAGACCGGCCAGGGCCGCCGAGATGACGAACGCGAGCACCTTGTAGCGATCGACGTTGTAGCCCAGGGAGACGGCACGGGGTTCGTTCTGCTTGATCGCCTTCAGCACCTGGCCGAACGGACTACCGACGATACGCTGTACCAACAGGTAGCAGGCGATGAACACCGCCAGGACGAAGTAATACATGTTCAGGTTGTCTTCAAGATTGATGAAGCCCAACAACTCGCCACGAGGAATGCCGTGCATACCGTCCTCACCACCCGTGAATTCAGACTGGACGAAGAAGAAGAACACAAGCTGGGCAAGCGCGAGGGTTACCATCGCGAAATAGATACCCTGGCGACGAATCGACAGCAACGCAAAGCCAGTACCGAGCACTGTGGCCGCCAGCGTACCGGCGATGATGCCCATCTCGGTGCTTAGCCCGCTGTAATTACTGAGCAGGTAACCGGTGGTGTAGCCCCCTGTGGCCAGGAAGGCTGCGTGGCCAAATGACAACAGGCCGGTGAAGCCGAACAGAAGGTTGAACGCCACCGCAAACAGCGCGAAGCACAGGATCTTCATGAGGAAGACCGGATAGATCATGAACGGTGCCGCCAGCAGGAGGAGCAGCAGGACACCGTTCAGCATCATCTTTTTGCGATCCTGAGCGGCCTGTTCCTGAACGATAGCCTTGTGAATGTCGGCGGAATTGACTGGCTGATTCATGGTTATGCCTCCTTACCGAACAAGCCACTGGGCCGGAACATAAGAACCAGAACCATGACCAGGAAGATGATCGCCGAGGATGCCGGCGGGTAGAAGGTTTTGGTGAGCCCTTCAATCACGCCCATCAGAATACCGGTGATGATGGCGCCGCCGATGGAGCCCATACCGCCGATAACCACCACGGCGAAGACCGTAATCAGTGTGGCCGACCCCATGACCGGTGTCACCGAGTAGATGGGCGCGGCCAGAACACCTGCAAAGGCTGCCAGCGCAACACCAAACCCGTAGGTGAGGCTAATCAGAAGCGGCACGTTAATGCCAAAACCCTGCATCAATTGAGAGTCTTCCGTGCCGGCCCGCAGGTAGGCGCCCAGCTTGGTTTTCTCAATCACGAACCAGGTTGCAAAGCAGACGACCAGTGCCGCTACGATGACCCAGGCCCGGTAGTACGGCATGAACATGAAGCCGAGGTTTACGCCACCCTTGAACATGTCCGGCATGGTGTAGCGAAGCCCGGAAACCCCGAACCAGTTCACCAGTACACCCGAGATGATCAGCGCGACGCCGAACGTCAGCAGCAGACTGTAGATGTGATCCTGCCCCGCAATGCGACGCAGCAGAAAATATTCAATGGCGACACCGAAGGCACCAACCAGAAGTGGCGCCAGCAATAAGGCGACCCAGTAATTCACGCCCAGATAGTCGAACATCAGGACGGTGGTCAAAGCACCGAGCATATACATTGCGCCATGGGCAAAATTGATGATCTTCAGCAGACCGAAGATGACCGCGAGCCCAAGGCTCAGAAGGGCGTAAAAGGCGCCGTTGATTATTCCGATCAGGAGC
Organism: Marinobacter flavimaris; assembly: GCF_045057155.1. Taxonomy (NCBI): domain Bacteria; kingdom Pseudomonadati; phylum Pseudomonadota; class Gammaproteobacteria; order Pseudomonadales; family Marinobacteraceae; genus Marinobacter; species Marinobacter flavimaris. Next base: position 369,857 of record NZ_CP171359.1, on the reverse strand, counting down.
TGGCCGGATAGCACAGCTAAAGGGACGCCGAAAATCATGGACATTGGGCTAACTCCAGAAGCAGCACAGGGATTGTTTTTTGGCTTTATTCTTTTCCGTTTTCATGGGTTCGCCCTGCCCTGTTGCAGGACGAACCCATAACGGTCGCTTTTAGTTATTGACCAGCTTGCACTTGCTCTCGGAGAGCGGACGGTAGGACTCTTCGGCCGGGATGGTCCGCAGAATCTTGTACAGATCCCACTCGTTCTTGGACTCGGCCGGGGTCTTCACTTCCGCCAGGTACATATCGTGCACCATGCGGCCGTCAACGCGGATCTTGCCGTTCTTGGCAAACATGTCGTTGATCGGAGTGTCCATCATCTGCTTGCGCACAGTCTGGGCATCGTCAGAACCGGTGGCCTCTACGGCTTTCAGGTACTGCATGGCGCTGGAGTAGATGCCAGCGTGAACCATGGTCGGACGCACGCCGGTTTCTTCCATGAAGCGATCAGACCACTCACGGGTTTCATCGTTCATGTCCCAGTACCAACCGGTGGTGAGCTGGATACCCTGGGCCGTCTGAGCGCCAAGCGCATGTACGTCAGTCAGGAACAGCAGCAGTGCCGCCAGAGTCTGGCCGGACTGGGTTACGCCGAACTCACTGGCGGTGGTGATGGCGTTGGTTGTGTCGGCGCCGGCGTTTGCCAGACCGATAACATCAGCACCGGATGCCTGAGCCTGCAGGATGAACGATGAGAAGTCCTGAGTGGGGAACGGATGACGCACTGAACCGATGATTTCACCACCGTTGGCTTCGACCACGCGAGTCACGTCGCCTTCCAAAGCATGACCGAAAGCGTAATCGGCAGTCAGCATGTACCAGGTTTTGCCACCTTCTTTAACGACCGCACTGGCGGTGCCGTTGGCCAGCGGATAGGTGTCGTAAACGTAGTGGATGTGGTTCGGGGTACAGTGCTCGTTGGTGATGCTGGAAGCCGCTGAACCGGAAATGATACCGAGGCGATCGTGCTCTTCCAGAATCTTGCTCACGGCGATGGAAACAGAGGAAGCCACCATACCGGCTACGAGATCGACATCCTCGTTCTCAACCCAGCGACGTACGGTGCTGGATGAGGTATCCGGGCTGTTACGGTCATCGGCGCTCACCACTTCAATCTTGGCGCCATTTACCTGGCCACCAAAATCGGCAATCGCCATTTCCAGGGCTTTCAGCCCGTTGGGGCCTGCCAGATCACGGTAAGTGCCGGACATGTCCGCCAGATAACCGATCTTGACCGTGTCGTTGGAAATGGCCGCCTGGGCTCCGCCTACCATCATGGCTGATGCAACGGCTGATGTCAGAAGCTTTTTCATCATTGTCATTGTTGTATCTCCGCTACTGTCTTGCGTTGGTTCGGGTTGTTGTTACTTTTCTTGCTCTCGTCCTATCCGGGATCAGACCCCCAAATAGCCATCCAGCACCGACTGTTTTGCACTCAGTTCGTTGGCGCTGACTTCTTCCACAATCTGACCGTGCTCAACAACGTAATGACGGTCGGCTAACGGTGCTGCGAAGTGGAAATTCTGTTCAACCAGGACAATGGTCAGGCCCTTGTTTTTCAGGGCAATCAGGACCTCTCCCAGCTTTTCTACAATAACCGGGGCCAGGCCCTCTGTGATCTCGTCCAGCAACAGCATGTTGGCGCCGGTGCGCAGAATACGCGCCATGGCCAGCATCTGCTGTTCGCCTCCGGACAGCTTGGTGCCCTGGCTGAAGCGACGTTCATAAAGGTTGGGGAACATGTTGTAGATTTCTTCCAGGCTCATGCCGCCGCTACGCACAACTGGCGGTAGTGTCAGGTTTTCCTGGACACTGAGTGAGGAAAAAATGCCCCGATGTTCGGGGCAATACCCGACACCCAACCTGGCAATATGATGAGGTGCACAGGACATTGTCTCCTCACCATTGATCATAATGGAGCCGGTGCGCCGGCCAACCATATTCATGATGGCTTTGAGCGTTGTGCTACGGCCCGCGCCATTGCGACCCAACAACGTCACCAGTTCCCCGCGGTTCACCACCATGTCGATGCCGTGGAGGATGTGAGATTCGCCGTAAAAGGCGTGCAATCCGGACAGTCGCAGCTGTTCGTACTCGCGGTCGGATTTCGTGGTCATTGCGCTGCCTCCGCCTGATCATTGTCGGCGGTGGTGCCGCGCTCGCCGCTACCATCACTGCCCATATACACCTCGCGAACCCGTGGATCGCCGGAAACCGTCGCGTAATCGCCTTCGGTCAGAACAGCGCCCTGAGCCAGTACGGTGATGCGATCACAGAGCTTGCTGACTACGCTGAGGTTGTGCTCAACCATCAGGACAGTTCGTCCTTCGGCAGCCTTGCGTACCAGTTCCACAACGCGATCAACGTCTTCCGAACCCATGCCCTGGGTTGGCTCGTCCAGCAACAAAAGTTGGGGCTCCATGGCAAGCGTGGTGGCCAGTTCCAACGCCCGTTTGCGCCCGTACGCCAACTCAACCGTGGTGGTGTTGGCGAATTCAGCCAGGCCCACGGCGTCCAGGAGCTCCATGCAACGCTGGTTGAGCTTGTGCAGGGAGTTACCGGATTTCCAGAAACTGAAGGAGGTGCCCTCGAACGTCTGCAAGGCTACCCGGATGTTCTCCAGCGCGGTCATGTGTGGAAATACGGCTGAGATCTGAAACGAGCGAACAATGCCCTGGCGGGCGATGGCGGCGGACTTCATGGTGGTGATGTCCTGATCCTTGAACAGGATCTGGCCCCGGGTCGGGATCAGGAATTTGGTGAGCAGATTGAAGACCGTGGTCTTGCCGGCACCATTGGGGCCGATCAGGGCGTGAATGTGGCCTTTCTGGACCTTCAGGTTCACGTCGTCGACCGCAACAAAGCCCTTGAATTCTTTGACAAGGTTACGGGTCTCCAGAACGTACTGTTCACTCATGAGCCAATCTACCTTTGTTATTGTTGTGCGTTTTATCTGACTACCAGATTAGATTGACGTATACGTAAACGTCAACACTTAATTGCAGTTTTTAAGTACACTCTCGCTACGCAAAAAGTCGTATAGGAGTTCTACTACCTGGTCCTGCTTTTCCAGGTGTGGCGAGTGCCCCGCATCCTCGAGAAGAACGCCGCGGGCCTTTGGTCCGATGCCGGCAACGATATCCGTGACCTGCTCCGGCACTCCGTATTCGTCGTTTTCTCCCTGAATGATAATAGCCGGACATTCAATTGCCGCCAGCCAGCGACTGAAATCCATCGCCGCCTGAAACCCTTCGTCACGCCAGACTGTCTGCCAGGCGTTGAAAAGATCGTCAGTCCGGTTGCCGTGATAGCGCGCCAAACGATCCCGGATATCCGTCTCCCGGTAACGTACAGCCATTTCCTCGATACCAGCGAGGGTCAGGTGATCGGCATAGATGTGCGCCGCCATGGTCGCCAGCGCCTTTACACGGCCCCCCATGGTGCCGGCAGTCACGAGGGCAATGGAACCACCGTCGCTGTGCCCTATCAGCACCACATCCCTGATTTCGAGCTTGTCCAGGAGACGGGGCAACCACTGTTCGCCAGCTGTCTCAAGGTAATCGTGTGGGCGCGGGAGCTCTTCATCGGAAGAATGGCCATAGCCCTGACGATTGTAGATCAGCGCGTCGCAGCCGGTTGCTTTCGCGAGCTTTTCCGGAAACTTACGCCACAAGGCGATGCTGCCCAGGGACTCGTGGAGAAAAACCAGCACCGGCCCTTTCGGTTCCGCGTGCTGGATTCGCCTGACTTCCAGCTCAATACCGTCGCCTATCGGCACCATCATGTCACGAATCTGCATGGGATTACCGGTTTGGCGGAATTGAATAGGTCATGGTGGAGTGAGCAACCGGCTCTTCGGCACCTTCCGAGTAAACGAACACTTCGCCCACGCCCATGGTACGGCCGACTTTCAGCATGGTGGCACGGGCCCAGATGGGCTGATGCGCCACCGGCTTGCGCAGAAAATTAATGTTCAGATTGGTGGTCACCGCCAGGGGAACCAGGCCAATCTTGCTCAACAGCGCCGCATAAAGGGTGACATCCGCCAGCCCCATCATGGCCGGCCCGGAGACGGTGCCCCCGGGCCTGAGATGCGCCTCATCCACTTCCAGTTTCATTTCTGCCCAGCCATCCCCGAGCTTCTGCAGGGTGCCGTAGGCCTCCCCCTGCGGAAACTGCTCGTCAAGGAAGGCCTGCAGCTCTTCGAACGTAATGATCATGCGCCGATTTCTTCCTTGGCCTGATTACGCAGGACAAACCGCTGGATCTTGCCGCTGGGAGTCTTCGGCAGCTCATCGACAAACTCAATCTCCCGGGGGAAGGCGTGGGTCGAGAGCCTGCGACGAACCAACTCCTGCAGTTCGTCTTTCAGGGCCTGTTCGTCTCCAAGAGCGTAATCGCCCTTGATCACCACATAAGCCTTGATGATGGAACCGCGCTTTTCGTCCGGCTTGCCGACAACGCCGGACTCCGCCACAGCGGCGTGCTCAAGCAGCGTGCTCTCGACGTCTGCCGGTCCCACCCGGTAGCCGGCCGTGGTGATGATGTCATCATCCCTGCCACTGAAGGAGAAGTTGCCATTGCCGTGGTTGATGACCATGTCACCGGTGAGGTAGTAGCCGTTAACGAACGGGTCCTTTTCACCCCAGGTGTAACCGTCGAAGTGAAAAAGCGGGGACGCTTTTACGTCAACCGCCAGCTGACCAACTTCACCCTCGCCTACAACCTCGTTTTTCTCGTTCAGCGCGACCACCTTGTGGCCAGGAGAAGCATAGCCCATGGAGCCTTCACGGACCGGATGCGCCAGACCGTGGAAGTTGCAGCAGGTCATGCCAGTCTCGGTCTGGCCGTAATGATCTTTAACCGGGCAGTAGTGACGGTTGCGAATCCAGTTCACCACTTCCGGGTTCAGAGGCTCGCCGGCACTGCTGGCAACCCGAAGGCCCAGGTTCTCGCCTTCCGGCAGCACGTGATCGTTTGCCTTGAGCAAACGGTAAGCCGTAGGCGCCGCAGCCAGGTTGGTGATCTTGTACTTGCGGATCATGTCGTAGGTGGATTCCGGGGTAAAACCACCCGGGTTGAAGTGCGTGGCGTGGCCCATCAGCAGCGGCCCAACCACGGCATAGTAAAGACCGTAGGCCCAACCGGGATCGGCCACGTTCCAGAACCTGTCACCATCCTGCAGATCAATGGCGTATTTCATGTAAACGTAGAACGCCAACAGCGCTTTGGCCGGTACCGCAACCCCCTTGGACTTACCCACGGTGCCAGAAGTGAACATCTGCAGGAATGGATCGTCGCCCTTGATCATGACAGGCTCGAAATCGCTCGACTGGGCCGCCAGGGTCTCTTCGAAGTCAGGGATGTCCGCGCCAATCTCACTGGCGTTTACACCCACAATCGGCGGGCAGACCTTGACGTCGTTCAGCTTGGGATAGTTCTCCGGGTTGGTCACCACCAGCTTGGTGCTGGCTCGCTCGAACCGGTACTCAATGGCCCCGGAACCAAAGGCCGTGAACAGCGGCTGATACACGGCACCAGCACGCAGGGTTCCGGCGATAACGATCAGCAGCTCCGGAGTGCGCGGCAGGAGTGCAGCCACCCGGTCGCCCTTTCCGATGCCCTGGGATTTCAGATAATTGGCAAAACGCGCAGAGGCCTCTTTCAGCTCGGCGAAAGTCAGAGTGCCGTCACCGCCATCTTCGGTTTCGTAGTAAAGCGCAACCCGACTCGGGTCATCTGCCCATTTGTCGCAGATTTCGTGACAGACATTGAGCCCGCTATCCAGACGTCCATCCAGGATGTCCGCTTCCAGAGCAGCAGGATCGAAGTTGTTGTAAACGTCGGTATATTCCGGAAGGCTCATTCTCAACTCCTGTTGTTTTTATCATTGAAAGCACGGGTCAAGGTTTAGCACAGGCTTCACTTTACGTAAAGGTAAACTTTAGACCAAAAAGGAAGAAATCTGTGTGGCTTTATGAGCAGGAAAAGCGGGTGCGACAGGCCTGCCGCACCCTTGAAGGGATCAAACACGAAAATCAGGATTTCGGCGTAATCTTCCCGGGATGGCGGCTTGAAAGTATGTGGTGCAGGGAGTCGCATTCCACCATGGGATCATCGCAATTGACCACGATGTCGGAGCGGGCAATGACATAACCCTTGCCGGTGATGCTGTTTTTGATCACCTGGTACTCACCCTCTTCCTCAACCGAAGTGAATTCACCGATAAAACCCGTCTCTCTGAGGGAAACGGTTTCCAGCTTGTCGCCCGGCTTGATACTGCCTTCGTAGTTCATCAACGCCAGACGGGCGGACGTGCCAGTGCCCGTTGTGCTCCGACAGATCACCCCGGGATGCACATAGGTTGCCGAGCGGGACCGGTAATAGCCCTCTGCCACATGTTCCACAGGGCCCATGAAGTGCAGGAACGGCAGTGGCCCTACGTCGCCAAGCGTATAATGGGAAAAGCCCCGCTCTGCCTGAATCGCCTCGACAATGGCGTGGGCGGTTTCTGCGAGTTTGCGTTCTTCGTCCAGGGTCAGATCGAAGCCCATGCTGGCTGCATCCACCAGCGCATAAAAGCCGCCGCTGTATGCAACACTGTAGGTAATCTCGCCCAGCGAAGGCACGTCGATGGTGGCCTTGTAGGTGTGGATATAGCTGGGCAGACCCTCACAGGTGATGGCTTCTACCACTCCGTCGTGCACCGTCGCCTCAATCTGGACCAGTCCGGCGGGCGATTCCAGTATAAAACTCTGCTGGCCTTCCTGTTTGGGCACAATGCCCGCTTCCAGCACCGCAGTAGCCGTGCAGATGGTGTTGGAGCCCGAGTAGATAGGGTAGCCCATGACTTCCATGATGATGTAACCGGCGGCAGCTCGCGGATCCGTGGGCGGCACCAACAGATCCACAGACATTTCCGGTATCCCGTAGGGCTCTTCCAGCAAAAGCCGGCGTAGACCGTCGGCGTCATCCCGCAGGTACTCCATCTGCGCTCGCACGGTATCACCGGGCAAAAGATCAATGCCACCGGTCACGATCCGGCTGACATCACCGCCGGCATGGGTATCCATCAACTGAATGGTAAGTTCCGGTTTCATCAAGCGCTCTCCAGTGACCAGGGTTGGCCGTGTTCTTCCCATTGTGAGTCGGGAACGATCACGATCTTGCCGAGATAATTACTACCCCGGTTCACAAAATATTCTTCTGCCCGGTGCAGATCAGAGAGCCGAAACGCACCGTGCAGAACCGGTTTCAGTTGCCCTCCCCGGATCCAGGCCATAAGTTGTTCCGCCTCTTCGCGGGTGCCATGAGATACCCCGAAAATCTGTACCTGGTAGAGGTAGATCCGGGTCCACAGGATTTCGCTGATGTTGCCTCCACTTGCCCCTGCAATACTCAGTCGCGGGTAGGTGCTGCGGGCGTTCATATCGAAGATCATGGTATCGATGAACACATCGGTCATCTCTCCGCCCACCAGATCCATCACCGCATTAATGGGCTTGCCTCCGGTTTCCGCTTTCACCCGATCTACAAAGCTGTCCATATCGGAGCGATCCAGCACCGCCTCGGCGCCCAGTTCCAACAGCGCTGCCGCTTTGTCCTGTTTACTGAGAGCATAGGGAATAGCCCCCATAATTCGGCAAAGCTGGATCAGGGCCGTGCCAACGCCCCCGCTCGCGCCGGTCACCAGGACCCGCTCTCCGACCTTGATGTTGGCCGAGGTAAGCATGTGCATGGCGGTCTGGTAGGAACACATGCCCATGGACGCCACTTCGGCATCCGCCAGTTCGGCATTGGGTATGTGATGGAACTGGTCAGCCGGCAGCGCTACGTATTCCGCGTAACCGCCGTCGGCACCGTGGCCGTAGTAATCGGGCGTGAGATTGATGTCTCGGCGGTCATTGGCGTAGATGTTGAAATCCAGAAGGCCCCGTTCTCCAATGCGGGACTCATCCACACCGTCACCAACAGCCACGACACGCCCGGCGATGTCGGCCCCCTGAATCCGCGGAAAAACCAGCGTGGGCTTGCCGCCCATCTGGAAGGATGTCATTTCGCCTTTTTTGGTGGGATACAGCCCTTCCCGTGCCTTGCGGTCGGTGTTGTTCTTCGCCGTTGCCGTAACCTGAACAAGCACCTGGCCGGCTCCGGGCGCAGGAACAGGCACATCTTGGTACTCCAGTTTATCGACATCACCGTGACCGGTAAGAACCATGGCTTTCATGGTGTTCGGGATCATGGGCTGACGATCCTCCCTGTTTGCTGAATTTCGGGTATTCAAAGAGGATAGGTGAGTTTACCGGGCGTGTCAGTGCGTGTTGCGGGTATCCATTATCAGACTACCGGGCAATCACTTTGTAGACAGGACGCAGCTTGGGAATCTGTTTGAGTACCACCTGGATGACCGTCATCAGAGGCACCGCCAGTAGCACGCCCACCGGCCCCCAGAGCCAGCCCCAGAAGAAGATCGAGACGAAGATGATCACCGGATTGATGGCCATACGAAAGCCATGAATCCAGGGCTCAATAAACAGTCCGACAAGCGTGGTCAGCCCCAGGAATCCCAGGGGCGCGACAGCCATCATCCAGAGCTCGTCCAGACTGACCACAGACACGATGGTCAGCAACGAGATCGAGAGAATATTGCCCAAATAGGGAATGAACCGCGCCAGCCCTGCGACCAGTCCCCAGACAGCCGGATCGGGAAGGCCGACCGCCCAGCAGATCAGCCCGGTGGTTGTGCCCACAACCAGATTGCTCAGGCCGAGAACGCCCAGGTACTGGGCAATCTGATGCTGAGAATCGTGGGTAATCCGAAGCACGGTTTTCCCCTGATCAATAGGCAAATGACGAACAAAGTTCTTGATCAGACGATCACCGCTCACCAACAGGAAATAGGTCAATGCCAGTGCCAAAGCCAGGCCAGCGATGCCGTTCCGGGCTTTGGTCATCAACTGGTTGCGCCAGGAATCCGTCTGCAGAACAACCGTCGTTGGCTGTTGCCTTTCTGACTCCGAGAGCTCCTCAACGGACTTTTCAACCTGTTCCGCAGACTCGGAGACTCTGGCGATCTGGCGACTGATTTCGCTCTCGCCCACCAGCAGCCTCGATATCCCCTGGGGCACTTCCTCAACCCACTTGAGGGCAGGCGTCGCGACGGCCAGTGTAATGCCGACGATGCCGGCGAGCACCAGGAGCACAAACACCAGGGAGCTGATCATCCGGGGAACCCGCCACTTAACGTATGCCTTCTTGACCAGGGGCGAGAGCAACAGGCTCGTCATTACCGCAAGAATGATGGGCAGGACAATCTGATGAGCAACGTACAGGGTGTACAGGATTCCCAGGCCGAACAAACCGTATATCGGCGTGGCAAGATCCGATGAAATCAGCAGGCGCTTGTTCTCACCCGCCGGTTCCTTATTTGTGGATTGGTCTTCCATGATGAAGCCTGTATACCGTGAAAAAAAGCTGGCCCGGTAAATCCAGGCCAGTGTTAAAAACGGTCAGTCTACCTTCACCATGGCGCGAGCGCACCCGGGAGAGGGTTACGCGGGGTTCACTTGAAGCAAAAACCGAAGTTTCGAAAACGAAATGTAAGCTCGGCACTTCAATTTTTTTGACGGATTCCTGTCATTCCCTAGTTTATCGGCTCGGGATGATTGACGACACACCGAAAGCCCGTTCCTGACGCCGATACAGGCTCACCCGCCCGCATAAACACTGTACCTGCTCCCCCCATGCTGTCTCCGTGACCTCCCCAATCCCTTACGGTTTTTTCTGGCCTGTCTGGATTGGCCGGCTTCTCGGGCCCACTGGGGTTATCTCTGGGAGCTTGCTCGTAGTAATCCTCCTGAAACCAATCCTGCGTCCACTCAGCGACATTCCCAGTCATGTCGTAGAGGCCCAGGGAATTTGGGGGATAACTGCCAACCGGCCGGCGCTCAAATTTAAGCGAAGAATGGATCAAAGTGTTGCCGGAAGGAGGAATCGACGGGTCCACGTACTCTGTAGGGCGCCGCAAGTATGGATCTTTTTGCACTTCACCGGAGTCTGTCGCGTAGGCTACCTCACGCCCTCGGCTTCTGGCCGCGTACTCCCATTGCGCCTCAGTCGGTAGTGCAAAAGGCAACCCAGTCTCCTGAGCTAACCAGTCACAATAGCCTTCGGCCTCTCCATAATTGGGCACTCTGGCAGGCTTGTTTCGGAAGTAAGGTGACAAACGATCGTCAGTTGGCGAGGTTACATATCGTTGTTTGAACGGTGACGCCTCATATTGAGAAAGCCGCCCTGTAGCTTCGTAATACACCCTCATTTGGCCCCAAGTAGTTTCGTAGCGTGAGATTGAATAGCTATCGACCCTTACCTCAATTGCCGGGCGACTATGATCAACCAACGTCACGTAGGCAGAACCATCGGGGCGACCCACGTCTCCGAGTTCAAATTCACCGCCTTCAACAAAAACCTGATTCTCGATAGCGTTTTCCACAATACGGGATACAGAGCTATCACCATCAGCACCACCAAGACCACCACATGCCACCAAGAAAATCGGCATTATCGTCAGACCAATCACCTTCAACCGTTCAGTTCTCAACATCCACTAAGTTTCCTTAACCAATCCTACAAATACGACAAACATTAAACGGATCCATTCTTACCGGCCTGTCAGCGACGGCCACCTGGTCCTTCAAGCCTCGAATGAAGAGATGCTGATCCGATTTATTCTTGCCTATGAAGTCAAACAGTCGGTCTAGGTTATTTTCGAACTCATCCAGCCGGGCTAAGCCTTGCGGATTCATTCGTAACACCGTTTCCTCGAAATCACGCCATCCCTGAAACGATTTCAGAATCAAATTCACGGCTTGAATTTTAATATCGCCATCACTCCAGATATCGGGCGTTAGCCACCAGTCGTAAAGGATATTGTCCAGAATTACGCCTTTGACCTCAGGCGGAGAATGCAGAAAGACCGAACTATCTTTAACTGTAATGTCTTGAACTACATTCTCAGCAATTTCGCTGCCCTGTTGTTCTCGATGGCGGTCAACAAACACGGCATGAATATAATCTACAACCCCATCCACCAAAGTGTCCGCAAATCCTTGGGCCACTTCTAATGCCGTGAGCCCCCGAGCCAGAGCGAACAAGCTCATACGCCGATACCAATCAAAAGCTTCTGTATCGCGATCGAAAAGCTCAAGATACCGAAAATCTACATCCATCAGAGCGTTATAAACGAAGTGAAGCATCCGCAATATTTTCTGAGTTTCGATCTCCAACAAGAAACTCCCCGACGCACCAGCACCGAAAACTAGCCCCGCATGAACATTGATATAAAACTTTCCAGTGGCGCGACTGAATTCCAACCGAACGTTAAGCTCAGCACCTCCACCCAATGCACCTTCAACTTTCTGTCCAATGACACAAAGCCTGTCCCACTCTCTCTCCTCGGTTAACACATCCTTCCAGCGCAGCTCACCAGAAACCTCACAACCACCACGAACCCCGGCAAACACACCCGCGTCCATGCCAGCCCCTTGTCCATGCTTTCGGGCGGCAATACCCTTGAGTTTCGGAAAGCCATCGCTGGTGGACACCTCAACGTTGGCAGCCATGAGCGCAGAGGCGCCGGCAAATCCGGTCAGCGAGGCGTTGATCGCTGCCTGGAAATGGCCGAGCGACGCGATCTTGCGCTCGCCATCCCAGCCTCCAACCCTATAAGGAATCCGGATTTCGGACCGGTTATTCACCGGAAACGCCTGCTCAACACCAACCTTGCCCTGCGCCAGCGCATACTGCGCTTCCGCTTTCGCCTGGAAATGCACTTTTCCCTTGCGCGGATCAAATTCACCCGAAGCTGCCGCACCGGCAGCAAAGCGCATGAATTGTGCCTCTGCGGAGGCATCAAATCCGGTTTCATCGACCGCTTCCCGCCGGGCTTCCGCGTCTCCCCAGATGGACCAGGATGCCTCATCGTAAAACTTGTTCAACGTCGTCATAAGCGCGCCATTTTTATCGGGCTCCCAGAGGGTTGCGTTGAACTTGATGTTAAGTTCGCTTCGGATAGCATCTCGTAGCTTCGCCGGATCAACCCCGTTCTCGTTTAGCCAACCCTTGCTGCGCTCCCTGTCTCGCGATGTCATCGAATACCGGCGAGGGTGGTTCGCGATCTTGTCAGAGCGCACGAAAGTGACGTGCTTATTGCCGGCCAACCGCTTTATTTCAGTAATCGGTGGAATGGATTGCATGTCGTTGGTCAGGACTGAGCGCGCCTCAAGTTCGTCTATCAGCCGTTCTTTCTCCTCCTGTACTTCCGACAGCAAGCGCCCTTCGCCCTCACTCACGCCCAGTTCAGAGTCGGTTTCACCCTCATCAAGCCCGTCGAGCTTCCCGTAAAATTCAGTGATGGGGCCACAAACGAATTCCTCTTCTTCGACCCACTCCGCCAATTCCGCCTCAGTCAGGAGAATCAGTTCGTCAGACCCGGTTACATGAACAACTTCCACGATTTCTTCGGAACAGGAAGGCTCCTGAGCAACAGATCCCACTTCGCAGTTGGAGAAACCAGCCTCGTTGGCCGCTGGCAGCTTGAGCAGCTGTCCGGGGAAGATACGATCCGGGTTCTCAATTGCAGGATTCAGCCGCATCAGGCTGCTCAGGGTTGTTTGATGCCTTTGTGCAATCGCACTGAGGGTGTCGCCGGAGCGAACGGTGTATTCAGAATTCATCAGGCAACTCCATATGCCAAATGGTTATCCACTGCTTTCAGACGTGCGCCAGTCGAGAGCTGAGAGTCAGACAGAATGGTGCGGATTTCGGCAAGCTTGATCCGCTCCCCGTGAACCACGGCCAGCTCTGAGTAACGGCTAACCTCCTTTTCGGTTCGAAAACCCAGCGCGGTTGCCTCATTGATGAGTTGCTCCAACCGTGCTCGATCCGTGATGTCGAGAAAACGGCCCAACTTCTCGACGAATTCATGCCTGGCGCTCTGTGACAGCACTGCCACATGATTTTCAGTGAGGAGAAACCAGCCTTCCTCAGCCGCTTTCCTGAAGTGTTGCGAGCCATCTGAATCGAACCGGGATAGCTCTCCGTTCGGTTGGAAGGCCAGCCACTCTCTGACTGGCCCACTAAAGCGAGCGCGTTCCTGCTCATTCAGTGCAGACATCAGCCGCGTGAGCTGCTTGGGTGCGTAATAGCGCAGGTAGGAGAATCCCCCATTCGGCATCTGCACACTGAGCAAACTGCGCAAATGGCCCGCCACAAGGGGGAGGCTTTGATCCGATAGAAGGATAATGGCTTTATCCTGCCACTCCGACTGGGCACGCCAAAGCCGTGTACCCTCGGAGGGTTTGACCAAGCAAGGGGTTACTTCCATAGCCGCTTCATGTGGTGTGCCCAAGAACAGATATTCCAGTTGGGGCTGATCATCATGCTCGTAGGTGAAGCGCGGTGCATCAAACAATGCACCGTCAAAAAGAATGTAGGCCTTCGCCCTGGTTGTTTCATCCAGCCCTATCATGCAGTCACATCCTCGCATGAACAGGATGAGAGGGCGCAGGTGCCATCCGACTTGCGCCCGCATTGCTTGACCAGTGCAACATCATTCCTGGCCGCCGCTTTCAGGGCCTGCACCGAACTTGGAGTCGGACCTGCTAAAGCCCGGGTGTCGGTTTCAGCAAGCTGTGCCGGTTTGTTCGTATCGGCAATTTCACTCAGGCTGGCCGGAAGCGCCGGGTCTTGGGCCGACACCCCACTCCCACTCCCAGGCCCACCGCCAGAGTTCATGCGCACCGAAGGCCCGGAGACCGTAACGCCACTGGGATCCAGCTTCAGAAAGCTGCCACCCGCCTTGAGCGTGAGTTCGGCGCCCGCCTCGATTACGACTTTCATACCCGCTTTGTGGTGGATCTCGGTGCCAGCTTCAACGAGCTGGTTTTTGCCCTGTTTGCTGTGGAGAGTGCCACCGATTGACAGGCTGTAATCACTCCCGACCGACTCACGCTGTTCGCCATCGACAGTGCGGTGCTCATTGCCTTTGACGTGACTGAAATCGTTGTTTTCGACCGTGCGGTGACTGTCGTTTCGAATCACCTCCGTGCGGTTGTTCTCGGTGAGCAGGTCCAGGTCTTTCTGGGCGTGGACGTAGATCTGCTCCTGATCGGCCTCATCCTCAAACCGCAGTTCGTTGCTGCCCTCGCCCTTGTGGGTTTTGGTTTTCAGGGTAGTGCGGGTTTTGTGCTCCGGCAGCCCATAGGGTGGCGCGTTGGTGATGTGATGGGTTCGCCCGGTGATGATGGGCTGGTCCGGGTCGCCGTCCAGGAAGGAGACAATTACTTCGTGGCCGATTCGTGGCAAGGCCATGAAGCCATACTGGCCACCGGCCCAGCCCTGACTGACTCGGAGCCAGGCGCTGCTGTGTTCGTCGTTCCTGCTGTATCGATCCCACGGAAACCGCACTTTCACCCGACCATATTCGTCGCAGTGGATCTCTTCGCCTTCCGGGCCGGTGACAATCGCAATTTGCGGGCCGTCCATCAGAGGACGATGGGGCGTTCGGGGACGCCAGGTCAGGTCTGCAGGTATGGCATTGAACCGGTTGTGATAGGTGGTGGGTTCGCTGCCGCCCTCCTCTTCCAGGGCCTGGGGCTGGGTGCCGGTGTGAGTGACTGCGGTCAGCAGCCATTCCCGATTCAGGGCGTCGCTGTCGTGCTCCTTCAGCTCAACCTTGGCGCCGGCGCTGAAGTCCGGGCGATTGCTCTCACCGGATGCGGTACTGGCATCATTGCGGAGGGATTGCAGTCTGGCTTCGGTAAACGGCTGGCCACTGGCATCGGCCTTGAAGCGGCCGGGGTAATCGTAGTGCTGGTAATCTTCCCGGTGCTTCAGGTCGCCGGAAGCATGCTGATGCATCAGGGCATAGGCGGGGTTCTTAAAGGTATAATCCTTCATGGCCACAGAGGCCACCCGCACCCGCTCTTCATATCGAAATCGGTACACGACCGGGCGCCTGCTGCTGCCGCCGGCTTTGGCGTTATATTCTGCCGGCTCCAGCTTCGGCGCATCGCCGTGATGGTCGGCGATTACAAGCGCCGGCTGTGTGTCTGCGTCCACGCTCCCGTGTTCATACCTGTAATGCCAGCCCTCTTCAGCCGCGAGGCGTTCGAGGAAGGCCAGGTCGCTTTCTCGATGCTGAACACAATACTCCCGCTGCTCTGGAGTGCGTTTCAGATCGAAAACCGAATCGATAATGCCGCGCTCTTCCAGCAAGGTACGCACGATGGTATCGCTGCTTTGGGTCTGGAAAATCCGGCTGTTGTGCATCAGCCCCAGACGCCAGAGCGGCGACTGGATATTCAGTTCATAGCGGGTTCGCCGGTGACCGGCATCGCCCCGAACAAATTCGTTGACCACACCCGTGAAACGCCTTAGCGGCTCGCCATCCTGCCAGACCACAAGATCCATCGGTTGCTCAAGAATTTCCGCTGCCTGAATTGAGGGATCGGTACTGGCCAGCTCAAGCCGACCGTGAAACACCTCGGACAGGCATTCGGTCAGGGTAAAACCGACGAGTGAAAAAATATCAGAGGGGAGACCGCCAACGCGGACGGTGTACTGCAATCCATTTGCCTGGGGCATGTCTTCAATCCTTTGAAGTCATCAATCCGGATGATTCTGCTACAAAAACTGCACTATCCCTGGCAGTTCTTCCGTCGTAGCGGGTGAAACATTAACAGCGTAGTCGCGGTTATTCAACGAAAAGACCAGAGGTTACTCACTCGCCTCCTGAAGCGAACGATACCATTCGGCGTACGGCGTGTTCTCGATCTTGCACTGGGTGTAGTCCGGTTCGCCATCAGACCACCATACCGGCCCGCGCTCACCCAGGGCACGCTTGGCGTGATCCACCTGTTGGCGGGCCTCACGCTCCTGACCCTCGTCGCCGGATGCTTTCGCATCACGCACCTTCCGGCGAGCAGCCATCAGGCGCTTGACCTGTTCCTGATACACCGATTCCGGGAGACTGGGATCCGAACAACGCCAAAGGCGCCCCTTGATCACAAGGTAGCGCTCGTCTGGCGTTTTAATCGTTTCCTTGGTCAACCTTTATTCAGGCTTGTAAAGCCGCTGAATGCTGGAGAAATCCAGGCCACCATTACCCTGCCCGGCGTGCAGCTGGAACAGGTTACGGGCGAGAGAGCCCATAGGAATGGAAGCCTGGTTCTTGACGGCGTTGTCGAACGCCAGCCCCAAATCCTTTGTCATCAGATTGACCAGGAAGCCGCCCTCGTAGTTACGTGACGCGGGTACGCCCTCCATCACACCTGGCCAGGGGTTGTAGACGTTCAACGCCCAGTTGCCGCCAGAGCTCTGCTTCATGATTTCCGAGAGCACCGCCGGATCCAGACCGTTCTTCACGCCGAGCGCAAGTGCTTCGCTGGTGCCGGACATCAGGATGGCCAGCAGCATGTTGTTGCAGATCTTGGCCACCTGGCCGGACCCATGATCACCGGCATGGAAGATGTTCTTGCCCATGGCGTCAAGAATCGGCTTGGCCTTGTTGAAGGCCTCTTCCGAGCCGCCGCAAATGAAGGTCAAGGTGCCGGCCTTGGCACCGCCAACACCGCCGGAGACGGGCGCATCGAGGAACGGGATATCCTTGGCTCGTGCAACTTCGGCAACGCCCCGGGCTGTTTCCGGAGCGATGGTGGAAGAATCAATCACCAGGGTGCCGGCCGGCAGTTTTGCCAGCAGACCATCGTCTCCCAGGTATACCGCTTCCACATGCTGGCCGGCAGGCAGCATGGTGATGACACACTCCGCGCCACTGGCTGCTTCGTGGGCGGTGCCTGCTGTTTTCGCGCCTTCGGACACCAGGGCAGCAACAGCGTCTTTGGACAGGTCGAATACGGTGACCTCGTGGCCGGCTTTTACCAGGTTCCCGGCCATTGGGCCGCCCATGTTACCGAGACCGATAAAGGTAATCTTTGCCATGTCTTTTCTCCTTGTTCTTGTAATAGATCAGCTAAAAAAATCGTCGATCCAGGCGCTGTCCATTTCGGCAAGGGACGCATAGCGCCAGCGGGGCTGCTGGTCCTTGTCGATCAGAAGCGCGCGGATGCCTTCGGCAAACTCGCCCTTGGTCAGGCACTTGGTGGAAAGCACCAGTTCCTTGTCGAGCACCTCTTTCAGGCTGTCGTGTTTACAGCCGTGCAGGTGCCGCCAGACCAAAGCCAGGGATGTGGGTGACGCACCAGCCAGGGAGCGGGTCGCTTTCGCCACCCAGCCCTCGCCACCAGACAGTTCCTTCAACTGGTTAACGGTCGCTTCCAGGGAGTCAGCATCGGTAACCCGATTGATCTCATCGAAATGAGTGCGAACAGGTGACTCCGGCATGGCGTCGGCGCTCTCACGCTCGTATTGACGCAACACACTACCGACCACTGCATGAGGATCTTCGCCCTGCCAGTTACGCTTGCACAGCTCGGCAACAACATCGGCCTTCAGATCATGCCGGATGAAGCGGTCGGCAAGGCCAGTGAAGATTGCATCAGCGCCGTTCAGGCGAGCACCAGTCAGACCCAGGAACAAGCCGGTGCGCCCGGGGGTGCGGTTCAGGAACCAGCCCGCCGCAACATCGGGGTAGAGGCCGATGGTGATCTCGGGCATGGCAAGCTTCGACCCTTCCGTCACCACCCGGTGAGACGCGCCCTCCATAATGCCCATACCGCCGCCCATTACGATGCCGTGTCCCCAGCAAACGAGGGGTTTCGGGAAGGTATGGATCAGGTAATCCAGCTCATATTCCTCGGTGAAGAATGCCTCACCCTCACTGGCACCCTGTGGCTCGGTCATGCTGCGATACAGGGCAACGATGTCGCCACCGGCACAGAACGCCTTGTCGCCCTCGGATTCCAGCCAGACGGCCTGGATTACGGGGTCTTCCGCCCAGCGCTTGAGTTGCGGCGTCAGCAGCCGGATCATTTCCAGAGACAGCGAGTTCAGCGCTTTGGGCGTATTCAGCCGGGCCACGGCGATCAGCGCGCCATCGCCCGTCTTCCATTCTTCGAAGATAATGGGTTGATCACTCATAACAGGTCCTTGAGCCAGCCTTCAAAGCCGGCTTCAGCGGTTTTTCCATTCCGGCTTACGCTTTTCGAGAAACGCATTTACGCCTTCTTTCTGGTCTTCGGTAGAGAACAGCTCAACAAACAGTTCCCGCTCCATGCGCCAGCCGTCGTCGTGGCTGCGGCCATCGCGGGCGCTCATCACCAGGGTCTTGCAACGAGCCGTTGACGACGGGCTCTGCTGGCAAGCCATTTCCGCCAGCTCCAGCGCCTTATCAAGGCTCTTTCCGCTCGGCACCACTTCCTCAACCAGGCCGATTCGCAGTGCCGTATCGGCCTTTACCCGCTCACCGCACAGAATCATCCGCTTGGCCCAGCCCTCACCCACCAGCCAGGGCAGGTTCTGGGTGCCGCCGGCACAGGGCAAAAGGCCAACGCCTGCTTCGGGCAGTGCCATCTGGGCATGCTCTTCGGCAATGCGGATGTCACAGGCCATGGCGCACTCCAGGCCGCCACCCATGGCGTAGCCGTTCACCGCCGCGATAGAAACACCGCGGAACCGCTGCAGCGTGGAGAAGGCCTCGCCAAAAAGCTGGCCCATCTCGTTCGCCCGGGCCTTGTCGCCATCGGCGAAGGTTTTCAGATCGGCGCCGGCAGAATAGAACTTCTCGCCCTGCCCGGTCATTACCAGGGCAAAGATGTCCCGGTCTTCGTTCAGTTCCTTGACGATGTTCGTCAGGGCAATGAGGGAATCCTTCGTCCAGGTGTTGGCCGGTGGATTGTTGATGGTCAGTACCGCGATATGTCCGCGTTTTTCGAGCTGAATCAGGTCACTCATTTGCTATTCCTCATACTGAAAATGGGGTCGGATGACGATGTCATCAGACCCCATTTCTATGCTTATTGAATTGCCTCAGCCACGCCGTCATCGAGCAGGCGACGGGCAACAATCAGACGCATGATTTCGTTGGTGCCTTCCAGGATCTGGTGCACACGCAGGTCACGCAGATAGCGCTCAAGCGGGTATTCACGAATGTAGCCATAACCGCCGTGAAGCTGCAGGGCCTCATTGACCACTTCGAAACAGGCATCGGTGGCGAACCGTTTGGCCATGGCACAATGCAGTGTCGCTTCCGGATCGGCGTTATCAAGCTTGAACGCGCCCAGACGAACCATCTGCCTCGCGGCAACCAGGTTGGTGGCCATGTCAGCCAGCTTGAACTGCAGAGCCTGGAAAGCCGCCAGCGGCTTACCGAACTGTTCCCGCTCGTGCATGTAGTTACGGGCACGCAGAAGAGCCGCCTGGGCACCACCAAGGGAACAGGTGGCGATATTCAGACGCCCGCCATCGAGCCCCTTCATGGCGATGGCAAACCCGTCGCCCTCGTCACCAACTCGGTTGCTGGCCGGAATGCGGACATTCTCCAGGCTGATCATCCTGGTAGGCTGACTGTGCCAGCCCATTTTTTCTTCGTTCTTGCCGTAGGAAATGCCGTCGGCATCTGCGGGAATCACGAAGGTGGAAATGCCTTTATAGCCGGAATCCGGCGCTCCGGTTCGGGCCATCAAGACCAGAATATCGGTGGCCCCAGCGCCGGAAATGAATACTTTACTGCCGTTGATTACGTAGCTGTCGCCATCGCGCACGGCCTTGGTGCGAAGACTGGCCGCGTCTGAGCCGGCACCCGGCTCGGTCAGGCAGTAGGAGGCGAGCCATTCGCCGCTGGCGAGTTTAGGCACGATTTCCTGCTTGAGATCATCCGACGCAAAGCTGGCGACCATCCAGGTGGCCATGTTGTGGATGGTGATAAACGCGGCGGTTGAAGGGCACGCAGCAGCGAGCTCTTCCACGATGACCGAGGTGTCCAGCCGGGACAGCCCCATGCCGCCAAGCGCTTCGGGCGTGTACATACCCATGAAGCCCATTTCGCCGGCTTCCTTCATCACATCGACCGGGAAAATATGCTCGCTGTCCCACTTCGCAGCGTGGGGCGCCATGGATTTTTCCGCGAACGCTCGCGCGGCCTCGCGAAACGCCAGCTGATCTTCGGTGAGGTTAAAGTCCATCGTTACGCTCCAGATAGAAAGGGCTTGGCATTGAGCGGGGAAAACAAGGGGCCGGAAACAGGTTCCGGCCCAAATACCCCACCTTCAACGCAATTAACGCAACTGGATAGAGAAGTTGGCTTCCGAGCTGGTCGCTTCACTGGAGAACCAGCGGGAGGTAACCGTTTTGGTTTCGGTGTAGAAGCGAACCGCCTGCTTGCCGTAGGCATGCTGGTCACCGTAGAAGGAACCCTTCCAGCCGGTGAACGAGAAGAACGGCAGGGGCACAGGAATGGGGATGTTCACGCCCACCTGGCCTACGTCGATCTCATGCTGGAAGCGACGCGCGGCACCACCGGAACTGGTAAAGATGGAGACGCCGTTGCCGTACGGGCTGTTATTTACCAGCTCGATGGCATCACCGAGGGTGTCGGTTTCCATGCAGGAGAGCACGGGACCGAAGATTTCCTCGTTGTAGATATCCATCTCGGTGGTAACACCGGAGAACAGAGTCGGGCCAACCCAGTTGCCATCGGGCAGTCCGTCTACGGTGCAGCCGCGACCATCCAGCAGAAGGTTAGCGCCCTGCGCTTCACCGGTCGCGATCAGAGACTCGATACGGTCTTTCGCTTTCGCGGAGATGATCGGGCCATAGCTGGCACCGGAATCGTTCCACGCGCCTGGACGAACTTTCGCCATGGCTTCTTTCAGCTCCGGAATCCACTGCTGGGCTTCGCCCACAAAGACCGCGACCGAAATTGCCATGCAGCGCTGGCCGGCAGCACCAACCGAGGCGCCAACCAGGGCATTGATCACTTGCTGTTTGTCAGCGTCCGGCAGGATCACCATGTGGTTCTTGGCACCGGCGAAACTCTGCACACGTTTCATGTTGCGGGTGCCGGTCTCGTAGATGTAACGGCCAACAGGCACAGAACCTACGAAAGAAACGGCCTTGATAGCGGGATCAGTCAGCAGTACGTCAACCTGCTCCTTGCCACCGTGAACCACCTGCAGAACGCCCTTGGGCGCACCGGCTTCTTCAAACAGCTCGGCAAGGCGCATGGGTGTCAACGGATCCTGCTCGGAAGGCTTGAGGATAAAGGTGTTACCGCAGGCAATCGCCATTGGGAACATCCACAGCGGGATCATGGCCGGGAAGTTGAACGGCGTAATACCGGCGCACACACCCAGCGGCTGGATCCAGGAGTGGGTATCCACTTCACGGGCAACGTTCTCAACCGTCTCGCCCATCATCAGAGAAGCGACGTTTCCAGCGTGCTCAACTACTTCAATACCGCGCCAGACATCCCCTTTGGCGTCTTCGAACGTTTTGCCGGTTTCCTGCGAAAGGATTTCAGCAATCTCGTCATGATGTTTTTTCAGAAGTGCCTGATAGCGGAGCATAACCCGGGCGCGCTCGGAAACCGGCACTTCCTTCCAGGTCTTGAATACTTCACCGGCATACTTGATGGCCTGCTCCATTTCCGCATGAGTCGTGTTCGGAGCCTTGGCGATCACTTCGTTGGTGGCGGGGTTGGTAACTTCAATCCAGTCCTTGGTCTGGCTCTGGATGAATTCACCTGCAATATACAGCGGTACATTTTTCATGTTGATGTCCCTGTTTGTTGTTGTGCGGGAAGCCGGCCGGAACCTGATGGTTCCTTGCCACGTTTACCCAAAGGCTAGCACGGGATTGACCAATGGGTGATTGACTAAATTTCGCCCGTAATGGACTATCTTTCGATAAAGCTCAAACAAACAAGACCAGAAATGACCCAAACCTCACAGTGGCCGGTGCCCAAAGACAGCATTCGCTACGTGGTGCCTGAGCCGATCATTCGACTACTCGCGAGCCATCCACTTACCCGGGATCTCTATCCGCTGGCGTTCGGCCACTACCGGCGCGCCGTCGGCCATCACATGCATCGGGAACACCATCACGACAATCTTTTGATCTACTGCACGGAAGGCCGTGCGTTCCTGAACGTAGGCGGAGAGCCGTACACGGTGGAGGCTGGCGATCTGCTGCTTTTGCCGGCCGGTGCCAACCATCGGTATACCGCCGATCCGGACAATCCCTGGACCATTCACTGGGTGCACTACACCGGACCACTGGCAGCGGATTTTCAACACTACATGGGGTTCGACGGCCCGACCCGGATTCGTCATTTGGGCCGGCAACCCCGGCTTCTGGTTGACTTCAATGGCCTGCTATCGGTGCGACAGACCGGTTTCCGGGCCCGCGGCCTGATCCACGCTGCCAACCGGCTTCGGCAACTGTTGGCTGCGGTTCCGATCAACGCCGACGAAACCGGGCACGAGCGGCAGGCCGAACTGGAAACCATTCACAACTATATGCGGGAGCATCTGGATGAGCGTATCAGCCTGGAGCAACTGGCCGA
Source organism: Marinobacter flavimaris (assembly GCF_045057155.1). NCBI lineage: Bacteria > Pseudomonadati > Pseudomonadota > Gammaproteobacteria > Pseudomonadales > Marinobacteraceae > Marinobacter > Marinobacter flavimaris. Next base: position 347,295 of record NZ_CP171359.1, on the reverse strand, counting down.
TCTTGCCGGCCTCTCACCGGCTCATTTTGCCACCCGCTATCGGGAACAGACCGGCACCTCCCCGATCCAGCACTTCCTGCACCTGAAGGTGGAACGCGCCTGCCAGATGCTGGATACCAGCAGCCTGAGCTTCGCAGACATAAGCCGACGCCTGGGCTATGACGATGCTTACTATTTTTCGCGGCTTTTCAAAAAGGTAATGGGTCAGTCACCCCGGGACTACCGGCATACCGCACGACACTGAACGGTCAACCCGGGCCAGATTGAAACCTGCCGCCTTCTACGACTTTTGTTGTAGGAGCCAAGGGGTTAGGCTGGGGGCATCGAATGACAAAAAGAGTGAGCCCATGGCCATGTACACCATTGAAATTGACGAAACCTTTGACGTACCCCGACGACGGGTTTTCGCCCTGTTCGCCGACCACTACCGTTTCGGAAAACTGCTGGGAGCACCGGTCAAACGAATCAAGGACAGCGATCAGGCTGATCCCAACGGCATCGGCTCCGTTCGCAAGATTGGCATCGGGCCGGTCGGCCTGGAAGAAACGGTGACCAGCTTCGAGCCGGATTCATTGATCGAATACACCATCACCAGCATGAGCCCGATCCGCAACCATCTGGGAAGAATCCGTTTTGAGGACACACCGGAAGGCCACACCCGGGTGAACTACACCATCACCTTCGAAGACATCGTACCGTTCACCGGGAAGGTCGTCAGCAGCGCTCTTGAACAGGGCATTCGCCGCGGGATCAAACGGGTACCACAGCTGGCCTGAGAGCCGGCAACAACAAATCGTTACTTGAGGAATATCAGAGAATTGACCTGAGGCAAGAGTTGGCTTTTGTCAATTTTGTAATCTCCGCGCAGCTTGCAATATCCGGCCATTCCGGCCGGATCAAACTGTATTTTGCGGGAGACCGAAATGGCAGCCGAACCCATTGTCCTGTTCGATAACGGACACCACAAATGCCTGATGTTCGATTCCCTGGTAACCGGAGAGGGCGTCCAGTCCAACCAGTTCCTGATTGTCGACGGTAAACATGAAGCACTGATCGACCCGGGTGGTGACCTCACCTACACCCCGCTGTCGGTGGCGGCATCACGCTACATGAACATCCGCGACATGGATTACGTGTTCGCCTCTCACCAGGACCCGGACATCATCGGTGCCATCGACCGCTGGATCGTTCATACCCGCGCGAAGATCGTAACTTCGAAACTCTGGGCCCGGTTCCTTCCGCACCTGGTTTCCAGCTACGTGACCAACCAGCTCAGCGGCAGCGTGTACGACCGCATCGTTAGCGTTCCGGATGCCGGCGCCAATGTGAAATTCGGGGAATCCTATCTGCAATGTCTGCCAGCCCACTTCATGCATTCGGTCGGCAACCTGCAGTTCTATGACCCGGTCTCGAAGATTCTGTTCTCGGGCGACCTGGGCGCCTCCATGGGGGGCGAAGACGATCACCTGCCTGTGAAGGACTTCGACAAGCACATACCGAGCATGATCGGCTTCCATCGGCGCTACATTGCCTCCCGGAAGGTTTGCCAACTCTGGGCGAATATGGTCCGCGACATGGATGTTTCGATGATTGTGCCCCAGCACGGCAAACGCTTCGAAGGACCGGTGATGGTCGATCGCTTTCTGAACTGGGTCAGCGATATGGAGTGCGGCATCGACCTGATGACCCAGGAAAACTACCGGCGCCCGGTCGATTACGTTTAACTGCCGGAAGGCGAGCACCGAGACCGGGGCAATTTATTCTCCGGTCCGGCACTCGGCCCCAGCGCTGACAGGAACTGCTGTGCTGAGGGCTGGCCGCCGTCAACTGCCGCCAGCCGGATCAGACACAAGCCTTCAGCCATGCGGCCTTCGTCAAAAAGGCTTTTGCCCAGCCGCCAGCGGGCATCACTGTTTCCCGCTTCCGCAGCTCGGCGATACCAACTGAGTGCTTCGTCTTTATCCAGGACCGTTCCCCTGCCCTCTTCATAGGCCATGGCCACTTCGACCATACTGATGGAATCACCACTGTCGGCTGCCCGCAGGTACCACTGGAAGGCTTTCTCCTGGTTTTGTTCAACGCCCTGCCCCTGGGCATACATGTTGGCCACATTCAGCATGCCCTGGCGGCTGCCCTCCTCTGCCAGCTCCAGATACTGCTCGAAGGCCGATTCATATTGCCCCATCTTGTAGACGACATAAGCGTTGAGAACCCGGATCATGTCCCGTGCCACCTGGTCCTGATCGCCGTTCTCGTTACCCCCGGCACTCGCCAACGAGCATGAAAAGACCAGGCACAGAAACAGCATCCGAACCATTGTCTGCGTTGCGCTTTGTCTTTGCATTCTGTTCCCCGACGCCTGCCAGTTGTCCTCTCACGCTAGCAGTGGCTTGCCTATAGGTCTGTGCATCAAAAGTGCTGTCCTGCTGGCACCTTGGTATTGGCGGATCGTGAAAACCATCCCGGAACAGGGGCCAAATAAGCCTGTCCCAAACCGGCAATGTTGAGTAAAATCCGGCCTTTTCCAGAGAACCAAGAGGCAGCGCAGATGGGCAGAGCCTACCAGAACCGCAAAGAATCCATGGCCAAGACGGCTGCGGCAAAAACCAAGGTCTACAGCAAGTACGGCCGCGAGATTTACATGAGCGCCAAGTCCGGAGGCCCCGATCCCCAGGCCAACCTGTCCCTGCGCGGACTGATCGAGCGGGCCAAGAAAGACCAGGTGCCTTCGCACGTCATTGAAAAGGCCATCGACAAGGCCAAGGGTGGCGCCGGCGAAGACTATGCTGCAGCTCGCTACGAAGGCTACGGACCGGGCAACTGCATGGTGATCGTGGACTGCCTGACCGATAACCCGAACCGCACCTTTGGCGACGTGCGCCTGGCCTTCACCAAGACCAAGTGCAAGATCGGCACGCCCGGAGCCGTGTCTCACATGTTCGACCACAGCGCTATTTTTGCGTTCAAGGGCGAGGATGAAGAAGCCGTACTCGAGGCGCTGATGGAAGCGGATGTCGATGTAACCGACATCGAGAACGAAGATGGCCTGATTACCGTGTTCACACCGAACACCGAATACGCCAAGGCTCGCCAGGCACTCGTGGACGCAATCGAAGACATCGATTTTGAAGTGGATGAAATCCAGTTCCTGCCCAAAACCACCACAATGGTGGAAGGCGACGACATCCCCATGTTCGAGAAATTCCTCGACATGCTGAACGAACTGGACGACGTGCAGAACGTGTTCCACAACGCCGAACTGCCAGAGCAGTAAACAACCCGGCCCGCTGGCCTCGCAGGAAGATAGCACCATGCAACAGAACGCTCCCACAAACCGCAAGGCGCGCGTGGTGGTCCTTAAAACAGGCACCACCTACCCGGACATTCGGGCAAGGTTTGGCGATTTTGACGAGTGGTTCCTGCGCGGGTTGTCAGACGAGCTGGATATCACCGTTGCCAATGCCGAGGCCGGTGAACTGCCGGGGAATCCTGAAGACTGGGACGGCATCGTGGTGACGGGCTCCCCTGCCATGGTGAGCGACCGGGCCGAGTGGAGCGAGAACGCGGGGCGTTGGCTGGTAAAAGCCGTCAGAAGCGAAGTGCCGGTGCTTGGTGTCTGCTATGGCCACCAGTTACTGGCCCACGCGCTGGGCGGGGAAGCTGGTTACCATCCGAATGGCCGGGAAACCGGCACCCACGAGGTTGAACTCCTTCCCGAGGCAGCTTCCGATGTCCTGTTCCGGGAGCTACCGGAAAAATTTCCGGCCCAGCTGACACACCGGCAGTCCGTGCTGCGCCTGCCTGAAGGCGCGGTGTTGCTGGGACGCAACCAGTTCGAGCCTCATCAGGCTTTCAGAATTGGTCCCTGCGCCTGGGGCGTGCAGTTCCATCCAGAGTTCACGGACGCCATTATGAGCGCCTACCTGAAGGTCCAGGCGCCCGACCTGACACGGGAGGGGCTTGATGCGGAGGCCCTGATCGCCGGCGTAAAGCCAGCGCCGGATGCGTCCTCGCTGCTTTCCCGTTTCAGCAGATTTGTTCAGGATCGGATCCGGTAATTCGCGGGCCAACCGTTAGGGTCAGTCGAGGATATAGGCGGTTTTTTCCATTGCCTGCTCTTCTTCATCGATGAAACGGAACTCATTCCAGCCAATGCGCACCATGTCGTTGCTGTTGAGACGCTGGCGGTCAGCAACCCGCAATTCGTTCACAAAAGTGCCATTGGTGCTGTTGCTGTCGGTAATGTAGTAATCCACCGTACCTTCCAGATAGGCATTGGGCACCGCTTCTATCAGGGCGTGCTGGCCGCTCACAGAAATTTCATCAATCTGGATATCGTTGTCCGGGCGCCGACCGATGCGCGTTTCCGGTTGACCGAGTTCAAAGGTGTTAACAACAACGTTATCCACCAGTTGCGAAAGCGAAGCCATGTCAGTTTCCTCAATACTCCAACGTCAGTAATACCACAGACACATTGTCACCCGCCTCGTTTGCCAGGCCGGCATCAATCATTGCCTGAACCGTGCGCTCCATGCCGTCACTTTCCTTATGGATTTCAAGCCACCGGTATTCCGGAACCGAATCAGTTAACCCATCGGAACACAGCAGCAGCACATCTCCTTCATCAAGCGTTTCACGCCGATAACTGGGGGCCGCCTGCTCCACCGTTCCCACGGCCCTGGTCAGGACATTCCGGAACGGCACATTGGGCACGTCGGCCCTGGTAATGCTGCCGTCTTCCAGCATGTTCTGGACCACGGTATCGTCCCGCGTGAGACACAGCGCCTGGCTGCCACGCAGGCTGTAGCAACGGGAATCGCCAATGTGAGCAATATGCGCCTGATTGCCACTCAACCAGGCCACCACCAGTGTCGTGCCCATTTTTTCAAGTCTTGGATCCCCGGAACGGCGGCTCACTATGCGCTCATTGGCCAACCTGAAGGCCCGATCCAGTTTTCCCCGGATATCCGCATCCGTGGTGCCGCTCGAGGCACCGGCGATTTCAGGCTCAAGGGATTCGATGATGGCATCAACCGCAAGGCGACTGGCAACCTCGCCTCCCTGGTGACCGCCCATACCGTCAGCAACCACCAACAACGCCTGGTCACCCGCATCATTGATCCGCCAGTCCACCACATCCTGGTTTGATTCCCGGACGGCCCCGCGATGACTCTGGCCGGCAACGTGATATCGCATCAGGACGACACCTCCTGGCCAGCCTCACGAACGGCCAGACGACGCACGGCCTCGGCCATGGTGGCGGCACTGGCAAAGCGCTTGTCCGGCTCGCGCTGGATAGCCTTGTTGATCAGACGGACCACCCCGTTTGGCAGATCCGCGTTGAACTCGCGGACGCTGCGTGGGCGCTTGTTAAGAATCTGGTAGGTCAGGTTGGCCAGGGTATCGCCCTGATAGGGCGTTTCGCCGCTCACCAGCTTATAAAGCGTTACGCCCAGGCTGTAGATATCGGAGGCACCGGTTACCTTCTGACCCTTCAACTGCTCCGGCGACATATACAATGGGCTGCCCATTACCGCGCCGGTGCGGGTTCGCGAGTCATCGGAGATCTTGGCAATGCCGAAATCGGTGATCTTTATATCGCCATTGTCGGGATTGAAGATGATATTCCCGGGCTTGATGTCGCGGTGGACGATTTTCTGGCTGTGAGCGTAGGCCAGAGCGTCCGCCACGCGGGCAACGATATCCAGAACCCTGGGCAGGGGCAGTAACCGTCCGGTTCTGCCGAATTCACTGAGCGGACGTCCTTTCGCATAGTCCATGGCGATATAGGCGAGGTCTGCCTCCTCGCCAACGTCATACACGGTGACGATAGCCGGGTGGCTCAGGCGGCCAGCGGCTTCTGCCTCCCGGAAGAATCGCTCCTTGAGATCCTGAAGCTGTCCATCATCAAACGCCTGGTAGCTGAGAGTCTTGATGGCAACGGTACGGGCAATCTTCGGATCCTTGCCCAGATAAACCACACCCATGGCCCCTCGGCCAATCTCCCGCTCGATTTCGTACCTTCCGAGGGTCGGGCGACTAACGGCGGGCTCGGGCATCAACAGGGTGCGGGTATTGTCGAAACTCCCTCCCTGCATCAACGAGTTATCCGGCGCGAGCTTTTCCAATGCCGACAGCCTCGCGGCGGTATCCCGAAAACCTTTCTTTCGCTCCTGAATACTGCGGTAGGTGCTGACCGCCTTGTCGTACTGGCGCTTGCGCTCCTGCTGGATGGCGGCGTCGTAGCGCAGCTCGATCTCGCTTTCACAGTCGGGGCAGCGATCCAGCGCTTCGAGGGCCTCGTCTGTATGACCTTGTTGCAGAAATACCTTGGCCAGCTTCAGCCGCGCATCCCGCACATTATCTGTCAGTGCACGGATGTGTTTGCGGGGCTGCAGCCAGAACAGCATCACCACGTAACCGACCACCAGCAACGTGAGCACCACGCCAAACGGCACCCAGGCATTGCGGTAGAACATCAAAGCCGCCTGGATCACCACGAGCGAGCCACCAAGCAAAAGAGTGACCGGCAGGGAAACGGCCGCGCCCATCGCCGGAATTGCAAGCACCAGATACAGTGCCGCAATTGCCAGCCCGGCGGTCACCGCCATGTCGGACCAGAGTGGTTCCGAAAGCCCCCGATCAGCCATAGCCGGCCCGAATGCCTCCTGCGGGAGAATCGTGGCCGGGGTCGCGCCCTCTGGCACGCCGAGAATGCTGAATAGCGCACGGTCAGCCCAGCCAACGAGGGCAAGCTGGTCCCCCATGAGGGCAAACACAACAGCCAGAACGAGAATAACGGCCCGCAGACTGAACAGGCGCGGTATGAAAGAGAGTATGGCGTTCACAGGCAACTTTGTTATAAATGGTTGATCTGACTAGTTTAGAAAGCGTGGCGGAACTTCGATACAACGACCGGGGTGTTTTTTGTAAGTGTTTGTTTACCTGAGAGAGAGGTCACGTATAGTTATGCCGTCGTTTACCTCAGGGATGATGGAAATACACACATGACACTGAAGTTACTGATTCTCCTGCTGTTGCTCACCCTGGCCGGCATCGGCCTTTACCACACCCAAAAGCCACTGCCGCCAGGCATCAGCTATCGTGGAACCGCGGTGCCATTGGAGGAACCCGTCCTGCTGACAGACGTCACCCGTCACTATCAGAACGGCCGTGAGGAGCGAGACCATGAAATCTTCGACGAGGTGTTCCGGCTTGTGGGACAAGCCAACGAGTTCATTCTCATCGACATGTTTCTGTTCAACAGCACCAAGCCGGAGGATGTAGCCCACCGGCCTCTGGCTCAACAGCTCACAGAGGCCCTGCTGGCGAGAAAAGCGGAAAAACCGGAGCTATCCATTACGGTTATCTCCGACCCCCTGAACACCATGTATGGCGGCACGACCTCACCCTGGTTTCAAGCCCTGCGCGATGGTGGCATTCCGGTTGTGGAGACGGCACTCCGGCCGCTACGGGACAGTAATCCCACCTGGTCTTCAATCTGGCGGCTGTGTTGTCAGTGGTTCGGCAACAACCCCGACGGAGGCTGGCTGGACAACGCCCTGGGCACCAGGCCTGTTACCCTTCGAAGCTATCTCGCCCTAATGAACTTCAAGGCCAACCATCGCAAGCTTATGGTCGCGGATGAGGCGGGCTCCCTGAGGGCCATCGTTACCTCGGCCAACCCCCACGACGGCAGCAGCCGGCATAGCAACCTGGGGCTTAGCTTCACGGGGCCGGCGGTCTTTGATCTGCTGAAAAGCGAGCGGGCGGTTCTCGCCATGTCGGGAGCGGACACCACGCCCATTGATGAGCGAATCAGCATGGCTCCCGAAGTCACTGGAGAACCGCAGAAATCCGAAATCCCCCTGGTGGCAGTGCTGACCGAATCGGAAATCCGGGATCAGGCTCTGTCCATGATTCAAGAGGCCTCGGCCGGTGATCAGCTGGACATGGCCATGTTTTACCTCTCACATCGCGATATTGTCACAGCCCTGGTCGACGCCGCCAGACGGGGCGTTGCACTGCGAGTTCTGCTTGATGCCAACAACGAGGCCTTCGGCCACCAGAAGAGTGGCATTCCCAACAGGCAGGTCGCCATGGAACTGGTTCGCGCGGGCGTTCCGGTACGTTGGTGTAATACCCTGGGTGAGCAATGCCACACTAAACTGTTGATGTTGGCCAGAGAAAACGGCGCAACAGAACTGCTCCTGGGTTCGGCCAATTTTACCCGGCGCAATCTCGACGATCTGAATCTCGAGACCGATGTCTGGGTATCGGTGGTGGAGCAGTCACAGGTTGCGAGCGGAGCCCGGCGATTCTTTGACGAGCAATGGCAAAAAGGCCCTGGCGACGATCCGGTGATGAGCCTGCCCTACGAGCGTTGGGCCGACGAATCCAGACTTCGCTATTGGCGCTACCGGATTATGGAGGCGACCGGCCTGTCGACCTTCTGAACAGAACAGGACAAAAGCCATGACAACACCCGTGCATGCGCGCCCTATCGCAGAGCGTATCGACTGGCTGATGGAGCTCAGCCGGGCCCATTCGGCCAGCTTCTGTAGCCCGGAAAACCATCTGGCCAGGCAGCGCTACCTGGCAGAGCACAATACCCAGATCATTGCGATGAAGTGCATGGATGGCCGCATCCACCTGCCCTACGTGACCCAGACGCCTCTTGGTGTCATTCACCCGTTCCGGAACCTTGGCGGGATCTTTGAGCTGGGCTGGCCCTACCTTGGCGACATGCTGGCGGACACGGTCCAGCAAGCCGTAACCCAGGGACGACGGGTGCTGATCATCATTACCTACCACTATTCAAAAGGTTCACGGGAACGGGGCTGCGCCGGCTTTGACTGCGATCGTGAGGCCGCCATGCGCCATGCGTTCCAGATCCGAAGCCAGGTGGAAAAGCTGTTCGGAAACGGCCACCGAACGGTCTATCCCCTGGTATGTGGTTTCGAGAGCGACGAGGATGCACTGGTTCTGCACGGTAGCCAGGAGCGAACGCTGGATCTGTCTACCATTCCTGTAACGCGACTTGCCGATATGGCCTCCGAAATCGCCTCCCTTTGTCCGGATATGCCGGAACCGGTTCAGCGTGATCTGCTGCCCCTGGTTGAGGGCAATATCCGGCACGTGAACGAGATTCGGCGTTTTGACCGGGAACTGAACATAGAGCACCGGGAGTGGGTCATCTGCCTTGGCAGGGGGTTCGATTTCCTGCACGCACCCAACGTAGCCCTGATCATCGGCCCTTACAGCCCGGATCTGTCCCATCCCATCCGCCAGGCCGCCGGGATCATAAAGAGCAACATGGATAATGGACGTGTTCCGGATGATGGTTTCCTGCTGCTCTGCTCCGCGCCCTACCAGGAACCGGGCACCCAGAAGGCCCGGGCAGAACTGAAATCGGCGTTCCTGGCAGAGTTCGGTGCCAACGTTATCCGCCAGGCGTACCCAGACCTCGCCAGCCGAATGGTCGCACGCTCGGCTATACTCCATTGGCCGGAACGAAAGCTGCAGGTTTGTGAATCCTGAACGATTCGTATGTTGAGGGAACGCAACCGACTGTTTTATCGTCCGGTTAGTGCAAGATGACTAACAAACCGCTACACCGGAAGTAGCCAACGAGCAGGAGTGACCCATGTCAGGCATTCGCAAGCACTTGAGGTACGTTTCCTTTTTTATGGCCATGATGATGGCTCTTGGTTCCGTCTGGTCGGCCACCGCTACCGCCGGCATGGTTGGAACCGGCGAAATGATCGGGCAACAACAGGTTCAGCTGGACCGGCAGGAGCTGATCAGCATGCTCGACAGACAGGATGTGCAGGCCAAGTTGGCAGACCTTGGGGTCAGCCAGGACCAGGTCAAGGAACGCATCCAGAACCTCACGCCCGCGGAACTGGCGGATTTTGAACGTCAGCTCGCCGAGGCCCCTGCAGGGCAGGATGTGGTCGGCATCATTGTGTTGTTCCTGCTGGTATTCATTATCACCGATATGCTCTGTGCTACGAATGTCTTCCCGTTCGTGAACTGCATTCGATAGCGGGATCAGTGGCTGTCATTTTTCCCTCTCTAGAAGCGACATCCAGCAGGCTGATCCTGATGTTACTGGTCAGCCTGCTGGCCGGTTGCGCCAGTGCTCCCAAATGGCCAGCGCCCGAAACTCACCAGGCCATGCTGCCCGACAGGGTTGTGCTGGACGACGTACCTTTCTACCCCCAGGAAAGGTATCAGTGCGGGCCTGCGTCGCTGGCAATGATGCTGAACAGCCAGGGCCTTTCATCCAATCCCGATATTCTCAAGGAGCTGGTTTATATTCCGGGCCGGGAAGGCTCCCTTCAGGTCGAAATGATCGCCGGCGCACGCGCCCATGGCATGTTGGTTTACCCGCTGGACGGTAGATTAGAAAGTGTCCTGACCGAGATCGCAGCAGGCAATCCAGTCCTGGTGATGCAAAATCTGAGGTTTGGCTGGTGGCCCCAATGGCACTTTGCGGTTGTGATCGGCTATGACGCCGGTGAGCGCGACCTGATACTCCACACCGATACCCGCAAGCATGAAGCGATCGATCTGGAAGTTTTCGCCAATACCTGGGGGCGGGCCGATAACTGGGCAGTAACCATCCTTCCGCCCGACCGGGTGCCTGCCACGGCAAAACCACTCCGCTTTCTCCAATCGGCCCACGACCTCGAGACAACCGGCCGAACCACAGCCGCTGGCATGGCCTATAAGACAGCCGAGACGACCTGGCCGGACCAACCGACGGCCACTATGGCCAGAGGCAACCTTGCCTGGCAGTTGGGCCACCGAGGCGAAGCACAGGAGCATTTCTTGCGCGCGGTGAAACGTTTTCCCAAATTCGCCGAAGGCTGGAACAACCTCGCTTTCGCGCTGCAGGCGAGCGGCTGCACAAACGTTGCGACCCAGGCGGCGAGATGCGCCGCCGCACTGACACCGGACCGCTTCGGTGAATCAGAATTGCTCAAACAAGAAGGCACCACATCCGCGGAACAGTGTCCTGCACTTCCCGAGTGCCCAAGGGAAGCCCCCTAGGCTGGCTTCCGGAACAGAGCCACATCCTTTCTCGGTATTTCCAGGCGCCAGCCAAACCGGTTGGCGAGCAGCTTGAAGGTGAATTCCCGGTAGAAGACCACATGGGTCGGGTCACGGCGATAATGCCAGTTGTCGAACCGGTCATCGTCGGTCTGGAAGCAGGTCATCACACCCAGCCAACCACCGGGCTTCAGCATCCGGTCGAGTTCCCTGAAAACGCCAGCGGGGGCGTAAAGATGCTCTACCACTTCGGTACAGGTTATGAAATCGTAGGTCTGATCGAGAGCCACTGCTGAGGGATAAAAATAGGGATCGTAGAGACTGACTGCCATGCCTTCCGCCTCAAGCATCTGCGCCAGTGCAGGGCCGGGGCCGCAGCCGAAATCCAGGCCGCTGGCGCCCGATGGCAGGCGCTCAAGCAGAGGTTCTGTCAGTTTCGAGAGAAATGTCCGGTACCCCGGATGAGACGGGTCATTATCATGCAGTTGGTAAATTTCCCGCTCCTGCTCAGGCGATAACCGGCAGGACGCATCCATCACCGTCGCCTCGCAGACATCACATCGAAGGTAACGCTGGGCCTTCACTGAACGGAAATCCGAGAGACTGCCCTGCTCGCACACCGGACAATGACTCACGCCCTCACCTCGGATCAAGTCCCGCGGCCGCCCTCATGCGGGCATCGAGTTCCCGGGCGTCAATCTGATCGGACGCTATGATCTCTGCCCGGCTGTAGGCTTGCGGTTCACCCTGAATAACGGTCAGGGCTCCATCAACCACATTGATCGCCCGCCAGCCGTCCACGGTCTGAACGACAGCCTTGAAGCGCACAAAGGCCGAGTCCATGGCCATCACCAGCAATGCGTTCTCATCGAGTATCAGTTCCGGATGTATGCGCCAGCCAACACTGAAATGCCCCTGTCCCTGATTGGTAATCTGTTGCCAGGGCTCGTCATCAATAGTGGGGGCCGGCGATGCAGTCTTATGATGGTGGTGATGGTGAGCTTCCGGATCGGTCACCGGCAGGGCATCCGATTGGCCGTCCAGCCAGCCCGGTGCCAGATGCCCGAACCGCGTGTGGTGAATCGCCCGCTTGGCGGGTTCCAGTTGTGCGGCCCACTCATCAAAATGAGTCAGTTGCTCCGGGGTGCAAAGATCAGTCTTGTTGGCAACGAGAATATCCGCCGCAGCCACCTGATCCCGGAACTGCACATTGCCGAGCACCTTCGGTTCTTCGAGCCTTCGGGGGTCCACCAGGCAGATTACAGGGCCCATGGCGAGTACATCCTGGTAGTGCTCGCTGGTCAGGGTGTCCAGAATCTGAGAGGGGTGACCGAGCCCGGTCGGCTCAATCAACAGACGATCGGGCTTTGCCTTGTGAATCAGCTGGTTGAGCCCTATCTGCATCGGCAGGCCGGCAACACAGCACATGCATCCGCCGGGTATTTCCTTGATGAAGGCGCCTTCGGTCTTCAGCATGGCGCCATCGATGCCCACCTCGCCGAACTCGTTGACCAGAACCGCCCAGACCTCGTTTTCCGGTTTGCTTTTCAGAAGATCCAGAATGGCGGTGGTTTTACCGACACCCAGAAAACCAAGTATCAGGCTGGTAGGAATAGGTTGAGCCATGGCGCCGGAGGCACTCCTCTAAGAATCAAAATGTTATATTATAACAATTTATCCGCCAGGACGATCCTCTTTCAGGAACAGTCCGACGGCCTTGTCTGATAGCAGGGCATGAGCAAGTGCCGGATAGGGCAGATAGTGAACAAACAGCGTGGCGAGGGTGACTGCATCCATGCCGGCATCCAGGAACATCCAGGCCCCGAAGGCGACGAACAGGGCGCCCAGAAAACCGCCATAGATCCACAGCGCCCGTGAGCGCTCCTCAGGCATCGGCAAACGCTCAAGGGTCCGTGCGATTGAGAAGCTCATGTAGACGGCAATCAGGGCCGCAATGACCAATGAGGCCAGCAACCCGGTAAATCCGATCAGATACCGGAACAGGTAGTTGGTCAGGAAAAACAGGGCAATGCAGGTAACGGCAACAATGGTGATGCGTGTCTTTTCCATGGCGGCTCAGGGTTTGTTGGTTTTAAGGATAGGCGCAAAGAATGGCAGAGACGCCGGGAAAGAACCACCCCTGCTGCGACCGGGGTTCCAGACTGATATGATGCCCGTCATTCTCACTGGCAACCGGACACCCGATGACCACTGGCAATTCCACCCGGCTCAACAAATACATCAGCGAAAGCGGCATGTGCTCCCGCCGGGAGGCCGATCGCTATATCGAGCAAGGCAACGTCTACATCAACGGCAAACGAGCAACCGTGGGCGACCAGGTGCTTCCGGGTGACACGGTCAAGGTGAACGGCCAGGTGATCGAGCCACGGGCTGAAGAAGATCTCGTGTTCATTGCACTGAACAAGCCGGTAGGGATTGTCAGCACCACGGACAGCGCGGAGAAACACAATATCCAGCGCTTTGTGGGTCACAGCGAACGCATCTTCCCGATCGGACGTCTGGACAAGGACTCCCAGGGCCTCATCTTTATGACCAGCAACGGCGACCTGGTCAACAAGATACTGCGGGCGGGCAACAACCACGAAAAGGAATACCTGGTTACCGTCGACAAGCCGGTCACCCGGGAATTCGTGGAGGGTATGGCCAATGGTGTGCCGATCCTCGGAACCATGACGAAAAAGTGCAAGGTGTCGCGGGAGTCACGATTTGTCTTCCGGATCACCCTGGTTCAGGGCCTCAATCGCCAGATCCGTCGCATGTGCGAGTATTTTGGCTACGAGGTTTCCAAACTGGAACGGATCCGGATCATGAACGTGAGCCTGAAAGGGCTTGCGGTGGGCCAGTGGCGGGACCTGAGCGAGAAAGAGCTGGCCGGGCTGTTCGATGCCATCCGGGATTCGTCTTCCGAAGCCCCGCCCGGCGCTGGCAAGCCAGCAAAAAAGAAGCCCGGAACGAAGGCCAAACCAAAGCCTGATCGCAAGCCTGGCTCTGCATCCGCACCAGGTAAGCCCGGTGGCGCCAGGCGCCCCGGCCCGAAAGGCAAGCCCGCACCTGGCAAAAAGCCGGCATCGGGCAAACGGCCAAAAGGCGGCAAGCCAAGGCAAAAGAGCGTTAAACGGTAAGCGGGGCTTGCACCTGGCCGCGCCGGGCTACTTTTTCACCCACTTACCGCCCATTTGCACATACTGGCCGGACGGAGTCTTCTCAATCGCCTTCTTGCCTGCAACCGTCTCCACCTGGGTTACCGGAATGTTGTGTTTTTCGGCAATGCGCTTGTACTCATCCCGACGGGCGCTGTTAATGGCTTCCACCACTTCCTTCGCCTGCCCTTCGGCGCGCACCACTTCCAGATAACCCGTCGGTGTTTCTCCAACCAGCCCCTGCTGCTTGACCGAGTCCAGTTTCTGTTTGGCTTCATCCAGCCCCATGGCAAGCACGGAGGCGCTGATACCGAACGCCAGAACCAGCGCAAACATCTGTATCAATCGTTTCATCTTCAACCCCTCAAACTTTCCGGACACAGTCAGAACAAGCCCTGTTCGCTGAACAGGTCATCCACTTCCTTATCCACTTTCACGTAGATTTCGTGCTGGATTTTCATGTTCAGGTTGACCGTAATCGGCTCCTTTGGCGCCGCCATCTGCACTGTCGGCGTGCAGGCAGCCATCGCCAGAGGAAGCATCAGTATCATCAGTGTTCTTGCCATGGGCGACCTTTCAGGCCACCAGGGCCGCACGGGTTTTATCATGGTGCTTTCTCCTCACCGGATTCCTGCAGCAATTTCCGGACGCGCCTGGTAACAGCTTCATTGACCCTGCCACTCAACTGCAGGCTGGTGAGCAGCGCGGGAATGTCTTCCTCAAGATTGACATTGAGTACCACCGGCTGCCCACCCCTCAGGTCCGGATTCTTACCTTCGAGGCGAAGGCCAAGGCTCAACTTACCCTGTTCATCGTAGTCTATCGTGCTGTTGAGGACTGAATAGTGAAAGTTTTGCAACGCCTGGACCACGATGTCCATGGCCTGGTTGCCACCGAGCATCGCCTGGAGCTTGTCCGCCGGCAACTGCAAACGGCCGCCAGGATCTATTGCGGAAATACTGCCTGCACTCACCTGCACCCCGTCGCCACTGATGCCCAGAGGAACTCGCCCACGAAGCAACCCGCTTCCAGAAAGTCCTTCGGCTGGATACACGGCCATCAGACGGCTGAGGGAGACGTCCTCAATCTCCACAGGGATGCGGCCAGACCCACCGCCCAAATCGTACCTGGCAGGAGGCACTCTGAGGGTACCTTCGAGGAACCGGGCCCTGGCCTGCTGAACCTCCAGAGTGCCGGCCAGCAGTTCCGTGACCGGCGCGCTGTAATTCCCTGAAAAAAGAACCGAGGTGACGGGAATGCCGGCATTGATCTCGCCAACGGTCATGTCCCTGAAACGGGTCGTAATCCGGGAATTTTCCAGCGATCCCCGCACCTGGCCGGTGAGCCCTGATACCGCGGTCCGGTTAAATACCCCGCCAACATCCTGCAGTTCAACGCTGCCACTGGCTGCAAGTTCACCACCCTGGCCGGTCGAAACCTCCATCGACAACCGGGCATTGCCAGAATCCACTGTCAGCAGATCCGGCCATCCGACCAGGGTTTCTGCCAGGGCCTGAACGCCCTGTTTACCGTCGATAACAGAGTCGATGGCGACGGATACGCCGCCTTCGGGATTGAGCTGGATATCGAGATCAGCCGTAAAGCCGGACTCGGAAGCCAAGGTGCCCTGCACCCTGAGATCTGCCAGGCGGCCCTTTGCCCTTCCCTGGAAGTTCCACGTTTGCGGCAGTAATTGCGGATGCTCAACGCCCCCGGCATCGACCCTGATGTCGCCATCAATGGAAATGCGCTGCGCCCAGGGGCCATTTGCGCCATAGTCCAGGGTTACCGTTGTATTGCTGAGATCCGTGCGCAGGTTGTTGAGCGTCAGCGGCTGGTCTGCACCGACAAACGTGAGATGATCCGTCAGAACAAGAGACGAAGGGGCAAAATCGATGGTTGCGCCATCACCGTTGGCGGTCACAGAAGGCCGGACATCTGCACGGCTGCCCGTTACTTCCCATCCGCCGGACCGTATATCCGGCAATGCCATACCCACCGAGCTCTGTTCAATGGCAAAGGACCAGCCTGCAACCGCCAGGGGCCAGGCCACCAGAGCCATACCACCGGCCCAAAGAAGCCCGCGGCCGATGCGTTCAGGCTTTACAGACCCTCTACTGGGCAAAACGACGCTCCTGTCGGCTCGGTTTACTCACCACGCCAGGTCACGCTGTACAGATCGTGCCGGCGGTCCTGAAGGTTTTTAACGGTACCACTGTTGCGGGCAGTGATCAGTACTTCCGGGCGCAGATCCGCAAAGGCAACCGTCTCCACGTTGGGCTCGGTGTCAGCGGCGATGCCATCCCGGGCGAAGGGAAAGTCGCAGGGCGTCAGGATGCAGCTCTGGCCGTACTGGATTTCCATATTCGGTACGTTCGGCAGGTTGCCGACGTTGCCGGACATCACCACGTAAACCTGATTCTCCACAGCTCTGGCCTGGCAACAATAGCGAACCCGCAGGTAGCTCTGCCGCTCATCGGTACAGAAAGGCACAAAGATGATATGCACCCCCTGGTCCACCAGGTGGCGGGTCAATTCCGGGAACTCCGCGTCGTAGCAGATCAGCACACCGATGGTGCCGCAGTCCGTCTCGATGGCGCTGACCCGGTTGCCGCCCTGAACGTTCCACCAGAACGCCTCGTTGGGCGTCGGATGGATCTTGGGCTGGCTGAACACCTGGCCATCCCTGAGAAACACATACGCCATGTTCCGGATGGTGCCGTCTTCCTCACGGACTGGCGTTGAGCCGGCGACAATATTGATGTTGTGGCGCAGAGCCAGATCCCGCATCAGTTCACGATAACGCTCTGCGTAATGGGTGACTGCGGCAAAGGTCTCGGCGGGGCTGCCCTTGCGGGCTTCGATGGAAAGCAGTTGCAGGGTGAACAGCTCGGGGAACACCACAAAGTCGCCCTTGTAGGTGGAAACAACATCGACAAAATAGCGGACAATCTCGCTGAATTCGTCGAACGATCCCACCGGGCGTTGCTGGTACTGAACCGTGCCTATGCGCACGGTATCGCGCATTCGTTGACCGTAGCGCTTCCGACGGCCGTTGTTCTCCGACTGGGGTACTTTCGGGTTACGCCAGACCAGATGAATACCATAGCCCATGGAATCGTGGTCGGCATCGAGATAATGCGGAATAATTCCGTGCACTTCGAAGCCCTGATGAAGCTGGAAGGAAAGCACCGGATCCTTCTGTTCCTTGCTTCGAATGGCCTCCACATATTCCTCGACGCTCGTGAACTTCTTCAGCCGCTGGCGCAGGCTCGGCAAACGGCCGGCAAACACCACTCCCTGCAGGTTCAGGGCCTGGCATAACTGCTTGCGCTCGTTGTAGAGCCGCTCCCCAATGCGGTAACCCCGGCATTCCGGATCAACACAGACTTCCATCCCGTACAACCAGTCCCCCTCCGGGTCATGCCGCGAGGCATAACCGTTACCGGTGATGGAGGTCCAGTCGTGGGCAGCGAGTGCGATCTCTTCCGCAATCCGAAACGTGGCGCAGTAGCCGACTACGGTGTCTCCGAGCATGGCAACAAACTGGCCGTCGGGAAAGGTATTGATCTGCCCGGTCAACGGCCCCTTGGTATAGCCGTACATGCCCGTGCCTTCATAAACCCGGCGACTGAGCTGGATGATGCCTGGGATATCTGCAAGCGTGGCATTGCGGACGTACAGACGCTGATCAGGATCGGAAAACGGGGGGCACATAGACACCTCAGGAAAGGCGTTGATTTCCCCTCATCTTTGGTGGGACGACAGGGATTCGTCAAGACAAATCGGCTATCCGGCGTTGCGCAGGGAGAAGCGATCGACCACTGAATACACGGAACCGGCCGGGCCAGGTTTGCTTTCGAAAAGCACAAATTCAGTAACCTGGAACTGGCCAAATCCATTGTCACCATATTCAACCAACAACGGTTCAACAGAACCCGGCTGGCGTTTGAAACGGGCCAGCGTAATGTGCGGGCGAAATGCCCGACGTTCAGCCACAAAGCCCAGACTCTCCAGTCGCCGCCCGAGAGTCTGGTGCAGCGCAGCCACCGGTGCCGCCGGCTGAACACCGGCCCATAGATTCTTCGGCCTTTCGGGCTGGCCGAAACAACCAACGCCGGCAACCTCGAGCGGGAAGGATTCCGAATCTATCTCACGGGCTGAACTGGCTACGGCTTTGAGACCTTCCCCGCTCACCTTCCCCAGAAACAGGAGGGTGATGTGCAATTGCTCAGCACTCTGCCATCTGGCGCCTGTCACCGGTGATCTGACCTTCAACAACCGGGCCTTGATTTCAGCCGGAAGCTCCAGCCCGAAAAAAAGCCGTGGCAACGCTCTATTCCTCGTAGATCATCTTGCGCACCATGCCGCCATCGGCCACAAAATTCTGGCCAGTGATAAACGAGGCCTCAGGCGAAATGAGGTAGGCCGCCAAGGAGGCAATATCCCCAGGTTGCCCTACCCTGCCCGCCGGGTGCTGCAGGTGGTCGTTTTCGGAAAGCGGTTCAACCGGCTCTGCGCCGCCCTGCCAGGCCCGGGTATCGACCCAGCCGGGACTGATGCAGTTCACACGGATATCCGGCCCCAGGCTCACCGCCAGCGCATGAGTAAGTGCCACAATACCGCCTTTGGTAGCGGCGTACGCCTCGGTGTCCGGCTCGGACTGAAGCGCCCTTGTGGAGGCCATGTTAACGATAGCGCCTTTCGTTTTTCGAAGGTGCGGCACCGCATGCTTGGTGACCAGGAACGGCCCGGTCAGGTTCACGTCCAGCCGGCGCTGCCACTGATCCAGGCTCAGTTCTTCAATCGGCCCCGTCTCGGGGTTGGCGATTCCGGCATTATTGATAACGGCGTCCAGACGGCCACTCCAGCGAAGGGCTTCGGTAACGATGCGCTCCACATCGGTTTCCGAAGCCACATCGCCGGGCAGAAAGTGCAGTGCATGATCTGCACCGGCGGCCAACCGCTCACCGACAGCACTGTCGGTGTCACAGAACGCCACCTTCCAGCCAGCAGCGGCCAGGTGAAGCACAATGCCCCGGCCAATGCCTTTGGCGCCGCCGGTCACCAATGCGACGCGATCGGTTTGACTCAAAACAACCTCCGTTACGACCGCCCCTACCGGTTACTCAACCTTGGGCGTGGGCCGGACAAGAATTTCATTTACATCGACATGTGCCGGCTGAGCCACGGCATACATGACCGCATTGGCAATGTCCTCCGGCTTCAACGCATGACCAGGACGTTCATCAAAGAAGGGCGTGTCCACCATGCCCGGTTCGATCAGGGTAACGCGGATACCGGAGCCACGGAGCTCCTCACGAACACCATAGCCAATGGCGGTTACCGCCCACTTGGTCGCACTGTACATGGAACCGGGAATGGTGGCACGGCCTGCCGCAGAGCCGGTTAACAGCAAGTGGCCCTTGCTCTCTTTGAGCGCCGGCATGCAATGCTGTAGGGTCAGGCCCACACCGTAGATATTGGTGAGGATCATATCCTTCCACACGTCCGGGTCAGCGCCGCTGAATCCGCCCGGCTCACCACCGCGGCCGGCGTTGGCAAACACCGCATCAATGCGGCCAAAGGTTTTCAGGGCCTGGTCGACCATGTTTTTCTGGTCATCACCGCTCTGGACGTCGCACTGGACCGTCAACACCGTTTCCTCGCCACCCAGCTCCTGCTGTAGGCCTTTCAGTTTGTCTTCAGATCGCGCGGCCAGAACCAGCCGATAGCCCTGTTTCGCGGCCGCTCGCGCTGTTTCCGCGCCGATGCCTGACGACGCGCCGGTAATCAGCATTACAGGTTGATCTGCCATAAGCTTTTTCTCCTGTTGCTTGGGAAGTGTGGGTAGGGCTACGCCCGGTGACCCCAGACCGATCAGTCAGTAGATCTGCAGCAGGATGAGAGCGACGATGGCCAGGGCCAACAGAAACCAGCGGGCGTAGTGGTCGGGGCGGTCCTCTTGGTCGCTGGCAGCCCGGCTGAGACTGCTGCCGGACGTCTGCTCATACTCGAACACCAGTTGCCGCGCCCGGTAGAGATCCTCATCATCGACATGCACGTTGCTGAAGCCCGCGGCACCAATATCACCCATGGCACCCTGAAGGTAATGACCTCCGACATGGGCCTCAATACCGTTGGCTTCCAACAGACCAGCCACAATGTGGGCTTCGGTTATGTCTCTGGCCCGATAGGCTATTTGCAACACGCGACTCCTTCTGTGACCGTTCCGGGCAGAACCGGGACAAATCTGCGAGTATCATTTGAAGGATAGTTCGACCTGCCCGGTGGGGCCAATAACATACGGATCGACCATGCTCTGGATTATTCTCGCCATCATCGTGTTCATCGTTGCCGCAACCCTGCTTCTGTTCCGGCTTGAGGATCTGTCTCATCTGGACCGGGATGATTACCCGATCAAAGACGCAACACCAAGCGAAGCCAACCGGGAGGTGCTGGGACGCATCCGCGAGCTTGGGCAATCTTCAAAAGGCCTGCGCGGTAAGGCGCGGCTGATGGCGCTCCGAAAACACATGGACGGGCTGAGTGAAGGCATTGAACTGGCCTCGGAGCTGCGCCATTGCGAGTCACCCCGTGGCGAATGGGTTCTCGCCCCGGGATGTGATACCAGCCGCCGCATCCTGTACATTCATGGTGGCGCCTGGGCCGCTGGCAGCCCCAGAAGCCATCGGGCCATTACCGACCGTTTATCGCAGATAACCAGAGCCGCAGTGTTCGCACTGGACTACCGTTTAATGCCGGAGAACCGGTTTATGGACGGTGTCCGGGATTGTCGCGAGGCTTATAAATGGCTGCTGAAACACGGGCCCGACGGTGCCGAGCCGGTAGATTTCATGGTGGTCGCCGGGGATTCTGCCGGGGGCAGTCACACTCTGGGATTGATTGCCTGGATTCGGGACAATGGCCTGCGCCAGGCGGACGCCGCCATCGCTTTCTCACCATCCACCGATCTGACCCTGACCGCGCCGAGCAACCGCAACAACATCGGTACCGATCCACTGCTCGGGCCTGTGTTTGGTGGCCTGTCGAAAATCCCACTGCCGGTCATCTGGTGGGCCACACTGGCGGCATTCCGGGTCTCCCCGACCAGCCCTGTCGCCTCACCATTACGCGGGAATCTGAAGGACCTGCCCCCAACGCTGATACAGGCCAGCGACACCGAGATGCTGCTGGACAACGCCCGGCGTTACGCCGCGCGGGCAGAAGCAGCAGGTTCTCCGGTTACCCTTCATACCTGGCCGGGAATGGTGCACGTATGGCAGATCTTCGTGCCCTTACTTCCGGAAGCGGAGGAGGCTTTCGATGACATCAGGGCTTTCCTGGAGCAGCTGGAGTCCCGGGGTAGCGAACAGGCTTCGGCCTAAACCTGGACCTTGCCCCGCAGGGCCTTGGTTTTACCTTTTTTGGTTTTCTTGTCCACACGCTTGCGCTGTGAGGATCGGGTCGGTTTGGTGGGACGTCGGGCCTTGCGGGGTTTGACGGCCTCCTGGATCAGCTCTTTCAGCCGCTCCAGCGCATCTTCCTTGTTCAACTCCAGGGTTCGGAAAGATTGCGCCTTGATGATCAGCACACCTTCTTTGCTGATTCGCTGATCATTGAGCGACATCAGCCGCTCCTTGTAGAACGGTGGCAGAGAGGAGTGGGGAATATCGAAGCGCAGGTGCACCGCGGAGGCGACTTTATTCACGTTCTGGCCGCCGGCACCCTGGGCCCGGATCTGGGTGATTTCGATTTCCCAGTCAGCAAGTTCAACAGCGTTGGATAGTTTCAGCATCTGCTAAGGTTAACAGAATCCAGAACCGTGGGCTTTCAGCACCGGGATTTGTGCGAGGAACAACCAGTTATCATGTGCGGACGATTCACCTTCTATACCCCACCGGACACCCTGATCCTCGAGTTTTTTCCCGAGGGCATGGAGGTGGACGGGCATTTTGACCCCGGCTACAACATCCCTCCCGGCACAGGTATTCCCATGATCCGGATGAGCATGAACGGCAGCCTGATCATGGCTCACTCCCACTGGGGCTTCCGGCCGGCCTGGGCGGATCAGAAAGCGCCGGCTCCGATCAATGCCCGTGCAGAAACAGCAGCCACATCAAAATACTTCCGGGACGCCTTTGCCCATCACCGTTGCCTGATACCGGCCAATGGCTGGTACGAATGGCAACAAACGGAACATGGGAAAGAACCTCACTACATAACGCCAGCGAATTCCGGGAAGTATCCGGCGATTTTCTTCGCCGGCCTCTGGACCCCGAGAGAAGGCGACGAGACCACCGCCTGCGCCATCATCACCGAACCGGCCAGCGAACACCTGAAGCATATCCATGAACGTCAGCCCGTGGTGCTTGATCCGGCCTGCCTGAGGGACTGGCTGAATCCGGAAATCACCGACCGGACACAATTGCGAGCAGTGACCCATCGCCTGGATCCTGAACAGCTGAAAGCCATTCCCGTTTCGCCGGAGGTGAATAATCCGAGGCATAACTCGCCGGACCTGATCCGGGAAGCCTGAGGCCTGTAGTAATCCTCTAATACCCGCTTCTTCACCGACGCTGATACTGTTTCCAGACTTGGCACGACAATCACAAGGAGACAGCCATGAGCGGGAAGAAGATTCTGATGATTACCGGTGACTTCACCGAAGATTACGAAACCATGGTGCCGTTCCAGGCACTGCAGGCCGTCGGGCACACGGTTCACGCTGTCTGCCCCGACAAGAAAGCCGGCGACACGGTTGCCACCGCCATCCATGATTTCGAGGGTGACCAGACCTACACCGAAAAACCGGGGCACCGGTTCGCCCTGAACGCGGATTTTGACGGGCTGGACCCCGCGAACTACGACGCATTGGTGGTGCCCGGCGGTCGCGCTCCTGAGTACCTGCGGCTTAACAAGGATGTACAGAATCTGGTTCGCCATTTTTTCGAGACTGACAAGCCAGTGGCAGCGATTTGCCATGGTGCCCAGCTGTTGGCCGCAGCCGGGGTTCTGGAGGGGCGCAAATGCTCGGCCTATCCTGCCTGCCAGCCGGAGGTGGAACTGGCCGGCGGCACGTTCGCCGGTATCGAGGTTGATCAGGCGGTCACCGATGCTAATCTGGTAACAGCGCCTGCGTGGCCCGCTCATCCGGCCTGGCTGGCGCAGTTTTTCAAGCTGCTGGATCAGTAATGCAAACGGGGCCGGCCCTCCGGCCCCGCCACGCTCTCAGGGAGGCCCGCATGTGCAAGCTCTTTATCAACGCCGATCCGGAGCTTTGGGTCAGCCGGACCCACTCCCTGCGAATCGATGGCATGGTGACCAGTGTGCGAATGGAAAACGCCTTCTGGCAGGTACTGGCCGAGCTGGCCGAACGGGATGGCATGAACCTGCCCCAGATGATCACCCGGCTTTACCACGAATCCATTGATGCCGGCCACGACCTCGGTAACTTCACGTCCTTCCTTCGGGTGTGTGCGCTCCGCTATCTGGAGCTCCAGCTGACCGGCGACGTTCCCCGGGATACCCGGGTTCCGATTGCCTCGCTGGATGCAGACCGCATTCTTGCCAGCAAATCCGGTGAGCCGGCAACACCGGAGGTGGTAACCAAGGCCAGGCACTGATCAGAGGAGGCCAGTCAGCGCTGGCGTCCCTGACCCGCCTGTTTTGCCTTGATATCCCGGGTGTCTGAGGTTTCTACAACCTCCTGAAGATTCCGCCTCGGTGCCGCCGGCAAATCTGTCGCCGGGTAACCCAACCTGAGCAGAATCTGCGGGAAACCCGAACGCCCAAGGAGGTGCTGGAGTTTCGGGCGAAGCACGGCGACCTGAATTGGCTGGTTCAGATAGGAAGCCTGCAGCCCCTGCCCCAGGGACCGGAGCAAAACCCGCTCCAGCGCCTGCCCGGCCTTCAGCCAGTCTTCTACGCCATCCCCGGCCGTTCCCAACGCAGCAATCACGGGTGATTCATCCGCCAGTTGACGGTCCTTGGCGCCAACGCCGTTGTCCATATCAAATGTGCGCACCACCAATTGGGCCACGGGCGCAACCATGCCGGGAACCGTCAAACCGTCTCCCTTGCGGCGGGGATGCATCCAGGCAGCCAGCTCCCGTCGCCAGCTCGGGTTGGACCACTGCGCAGCGTCGCCCTCCGCCACCAGCTCGGCCACCTGATGACGCGCATGCTCCGATTCCAGAACCTGGAACCATGCTCCTTCGGTCTCCGCCGACTCTTCAAGGATGCCCAGCACCTCGGAAGGCACCTGCTTTGACTCAAACCGCTTGCGATAGGTGCGTCGCCTGGCAATCGCCCGGAACAGTTCCGTTTGACGGCCCTCCTCCCCGGATACCGGTGTGAACGAGACGGTCGCCAGCAGATCCTCGTCGCCCGGGTCCGGCAAAAGCTGGCATTCGGTATTGAATCCTGCATGAGCGGCGGCAATCCGAAGATTAAACAGGGCACACCCGCAGCTGATGGTCAGTTCCCGGTCGTCGGGGTCGTTGACCGGCAATGCCCGTAACCGGTCCGCAAACAGGGAAATCCCGGTTTCGCCGAGTTCAAATCGCCAGGGCTGGGTGTTGTGGCTTGATGGCGCCAATGTTGCGCTCTCGAGGATGGCCGCCAGGGTGTCTCGCGGTATGGGGGTGTTGCGTGTTCCTTCGCTCATTGCAGCTCTCCCGAATGGTCTCGTGACAGACTATTCCTGCGTGAAAGGAAAAGATAGCCGGTGATGCCCGGCGACTTAGTGGAGCCGCATCAACAAAATCTCACGCTCCGTAACCTGACATTCCCGGGCGCGACAATTAAAGTGAAGACAGTGAAAACTTGCACAGGGTCTGAGATGCGTTATTCCTTCAGAAACATCTTATTTCTGGCATTCGTGGCGCTTGCGCTCGGCGGTTGCGCCAGTAGCGGAAAGCTGCAGCCGGGTTCTACGCCTGGACTACAGACCGTTCCTGTCGAGGCATCCAGTTCGGAAAAGGCCCAAAAACTCTGGCAGGTGTTCGAGCGTTACCGGGGCACCCCCTATGAATACGGTGGCACCTCCGGCAATGGCTTCGATTGCTCAGGATTCATTCTTACCGCCTACCAGGAAGGTCTGGGCAAACAATTGCCCAGGACAACGACCCAAATGCTTGCCAGTGGTGACGTGGTTCATCCCGGCGAGATTCGACCGGGCGATGTGGTGTTCTTCCGGATTGGCGGAAAGGAACAACACGCCGGTATCTATATGGGCGGGGACCGCTTTATCCACGCATCAACATCGGCCGGCGTAATCCAGTCCTCGATCAGCGGCTACTACTGGAAAGGCCGCCTGACCGAAGCGAGACGCTTTGACTGAGCCAAGCTGAATAGCCCGCTTCAACGCTTTTTCCGGCGCACATAGAGTACTTTGAGGACGCGCGCGACGAGCTCACCGGATTCATCAACAATATCCACGTCCCACTCTGGCAGCATTTTGTCTCCGTTTGCCGTTGCGGCGCGGATCTCTTCAACACGCTCATCGGTCAATTCAAAGCGTGCCATCACCTTGCCCTTGCCGGGACGGATAAAATCAATACTCGCCGATTTATCCCACACGATGTATTCATTGCCCAGCCGTCGCATCAGCAGCAGCATGTACATGGGATCAACCATGCTGTAGAGCGAACCGCCAAAGTGCGTGCCCACGTAATTGGTGTTGTACCAGTGCTGGCCCATCTCCACCCGGGCCGAGCTGAAATCCTCAGCAATGTGGGTCACCCGGATTCCAGCACCGATATAGGGAGCAAACGTGGAAAGAACACGGCGCATGGCCCCGGCACTGGCAAGCCAGCGACGTAGAGTGGCGTTCATCAAACATCCTCGATGGTATAAATGACTGCAAATTCAGTAGCACGCTATCTTCCAACCCGACGCGCGCCGATGCAAGAAATTCATACGATCGTTTGAATATTAAAGACCACTGAACGTGAGATGCAGGGCGATAGCGGCCATCATGATTCCAATGACACCATCAATAATCCGCCAGGCCAGCGGCCGGGAGAGAATGGACGCCAGCGCCGAGCCGCCCCAGGCAAGCAGGCCGAACCAGAGAATCGAGGCACTGCTCGCACCGGCCACAAAGGTGGTCGCGTCCTCTTGCTGGGCTCCGATGGCAGGAATCAACAGCAGCGTATCCAGATAAACCTGAGGGTTGAGCAGAGTGACTGCCAGGGTCGTGAACACCACGGCTTTGAGGCTTCGTTTGGTTACCTCACCCGCTTCAAGAACCGCTCTGCCGCGGCTGGCGCGAACGAAGGACTGAATCGCAAGCCAGCCAAGGAAGGCCACACCCAGCCACCGGAGAATCTCCAGGGCCTCTGGCATGGCCATCAGGGCAGCACTGATGCCGAACATGCCCAGGGTAAACAGGGTGATATCGGCCACTATGCACAACCCGGCTGACCACCAATGATGTTCCCGGCGTATTGCCTGGCTCAGCAGGTAGGCGTTCTGCGCACCAATCGCCACGATAATGCCGCCACACACAATCAGACCGGTCAGGTAACTCTCAAGCACGTGAATCTCTCCTTAATGAATGGCGCAAGGTTACCGCTTCCCAGCTATACTTGAAATTCATACTCATAATGCTGCATCAGTTTTACTTATGATTGACTACAAATTGCTTGAAGCCCTGGCGACGGTCATTGAGTGCGGAGGATTCGAACGTGCCGGCCTGGCGCTCGGGCTGAGCCAGTCGGCCATTTCGCAGCGAATTCGCACCCTTGAAATCCGGCTCGGACAACCGGTTCTGGTGCGAAGCCCGGCACTCAAGGCTACACCGGCCGGACAGCGTCTGCTCAACCACGTTCAGCAGGTGCAATTGCTGGAGCGCGACCTGACCAAGTCCATCCCGGCACTCTCGGAACCCACAGCAAGACTGCGCATCGCGCTGAATGCCGACAGCCTGGCCACCTGGTGGGCGGCCGCGGTAGGCAACTTCTGTGCGGAGGAGACCCTGCTGCTGGATCTTGTGGTCGAGGACCAGGACATTGGCCTTCGCAGGATGAGGGAAGGGGATGTGGCTGCCTGCCTGTGCAGCAGCCCCCAGCCTGTTGCCGGTGCCCGCTGCGTGCCCATTGGCACGATGACCTACATGCCACTGGCAACTCCGGACTATGTGCGCCGATACTTCGGGAAAGGCCTGAGCGAAACCAGCCTGAAGAATGCCCCGGCCATTGTTTTCGGGCCGAATGACCAACTGCAACACCGGTTCCTGGCCCAGTGCGGCTATCACGGCACCTTCCCCCACCACCTTTGCCCATCCTCGGAAGGTTTTGTAAAACTGGCGCTGGCCGGCATGGGGTATGGCATGATTCCGGAAATGCAGGCCCGCCCGGAAATATCTGCCGGGCGCCTGGTGAGCATCGCGCCTGAACAAACCCTGGAAGTGCAGCTATACTGGCACTTCTGGCGCCATGGCGGCGGCGTGATGGACCGCCTGACCAACGCCTTGCGGTCTGCGGCCACGTTGAATTCAAACGTGTAAACAGGGGGAGCAACGATCAGAATGAAGCACCTTGTGGCGGTTTACGGCACGTTGAAACGTGGCCGGAACAACAGCCATATTCTGCGAGGCGCCCGTTTTGTCGGGACAGACTGGATGCCCGAACTGAGCCTGTATCACCTGGGCCCCTACCCGGGTGCCATAGAGGAACCTTCCCCGGGCGTCCGCGTGGAAGTCTATGCGGTTACCGATACGATGCTGAAAACACTGGACGAACTGGAAGACTTCTTTCCTGAACGCCCGCAAAGCAGCCTGTATATCCGCCAGACCATGGACACTCGCCACGGGTCTGCCTGGGTGTACATTTACAATCGGCCGGTTAAAACGATCCAGCGGCTGCGCTCCGGGAGCTGGTAGACCATAGCCCACACACCTTCACCATAAGGACACCAGATTGGACCTGACAACGCCTGCCCTGCTCTTCCCGGCGATTTCACTGCTGTTGCTGGCCTTCACCAACCGGTTTCTGGTGTTGGCGCAGCTGATCCGCCAACTCAAGCAGATGGACACCGAGGAAGACCACGCCCTGATTGCCCGACAGATCGGCATGCTGCGCAAACGGATTGTGCTGACCAAACGCATGCAGGCGTTCGGCGTACTCAGTTTCTTCCTGTGTACGGTTTCCATGTTCCTGCTTTTCCTGGGTGCCGACCTGCCGGGGGTGATCGCGTTTGGCGCCAGCCTGGTACTGCTGTCTTTCTCGCTGCTGTACTCGCTGTACGAAATCCAGATCTCAACCAATGCCATCAATGTCGAGCTGGCCAGCTTTGAGGCCCGCAAGAGTGCCGGCCGGGAAGATGTCGACTATTCGTGAGGCCTGTTTGCGCCGGAATTCACGACCCGGACACCAAACCAGCGCGGAAACCGGAGCAGACAAAACAGGGCAATCATGTCGTAAAGGGCGTGCCAGACCATGACCAGAGCAAGGCTTTCGGATAACAGGTAGGCCGCCCCCAGAACCATGCCAAGGCCGGTAGCCACCAGAAAATAGGTAAATGAAACGTAGTGCACCAGCCCGAACAACACCGATGCCGCAAGCACGGCCGTTACAGGGTCCGTCTTTGTGATCAGCCAGCCCTGGATTGCGCCCCGGAATAACAGTTCCTCACCGACTCCGGCCAGGAGGGATAGCAGAATGAGTACAGCCGGGGAGTAGCTGGAGGCAAAGTCATACAAACCTTGCATCTGCCGCTCGAGGTTTTCCGGGAACAAGCCGGGCACCCGCGTAAGCAACAGCAAAGCGGCGTAGGTAAGAGCGGCTCCAACCGTCCCCAGGAAGATGCTGGGCCACAGGCCTGGCCCAACATGCAGCACCGGAATTCCGAATAGCAGTATCGCCACTAATCCGATAACGCCAATGGCGCCCTGGAATAACAGAGCGGCATTGGAGGACATACCCGAGTTTCGTCGTTTACCCAACGCCATTTACTGGTCGAACAAGGGCTTCACTGGAAACAGCGCATCGTATTTTGGCGCCTGCTTCTGGGCTTTGGCCTGGAACGATTTCATCATGTCCGTCGGGCGGAACATGCCGGCCTGCCAGGTGGCCATATACTTGAGGCTGTCTTCCACACTGTGGTCGCGACTGTAATTGAGCATTTCCTTGCAGCCAGTGACGGCCAGAGGAGAGTTCGCCGCAATCTGGCCGGCAATGGCCATAACGCCTGCCAGCATGGATTCCTGGTCGGCGTAAACGGCGTTCACGAAGCCCAGATTCTGCGCTTCAGTGGCGGAGAATTTTCGGCCGGTGTAGGCCAATTCACGAACCACGCCCTCGGGCATCAGTTTGGGCAGGCGCTGGAGCGTGCCGACGTCGGCGGTCATGCCCAGCTCGGTTTCCTTGATGGTGAAGTAGGCATCTTCCGTGCAATAACGGCTATCGGCGGCACACACCAGATCCAGAGCGCCACCGATACAGCCACCGTGGATGGCTGCCAGCACGGGAAGCCGGATTTTTTCCAGAGAGGTGAGAGTATCCTGCAACTGCAGCACAACCCTGCGAAGGTTTTCCGCCATGCGCCCGGGGTCACCGTTCATGGGCACGGCTTTGGGATCGCTGAATACACCCAGATCCATGCCCGCAGAGAAGTGTTTGCCGGTGGAGGAAATGACGATAACGCGGGCATCGGTGTTGGCCTCAATATCCTGCATGCACCGGGGCAACTCGAGCCAGAACGCCTTGTTCATGGTGTTCAGGGCCTCCGGACGACTGAACTGAACGTGGGCGATGTGGTCTTTAACCTCAATCGAAAAACTCTCGTAACTGGACAACTCAGACAAGACAGCACTCCTTACATAAATGTCGCTAACCGGCTCACTAGCGGTCGCCCCGGCTAATGTATCGTCAATTCTGCTACCTTCGTATTATGGCGGACAGAGACGACACGTTAACCCGAAAAGGCCTGGTATGGAATTCACCTTCCTCGGCACGTCAGCCGGAACGCCGACAAAATCGCGCAACGTAACCGGTCTGGCGCTGAGCCACGACGGACCAAAACACTGGTACCTGATTGACTGCGGTGAAGGCACCCAGCACCAGTTGCTGAGAACCCATCATTCCGTGATGCAGCTGCAGGCAATATTTATCACCCACATCCATGGCGACCATACGTTCGGGCTGCCGGGACTGCTGACCAGCGCCTCCATGCTCGGCCGCACTGCTCCTTTGTACCTGGTTGCGCCAAGACCGGTAAAAACCTTCATAGAGGCCGCCATCGGTAATAGTGACTCCAGCCTGAGTTATGAATTGAGATTTGTCGATTCCGAAGCAGAGAACTTCTACTGGGAAGACGACTCCCTGTCGGTAACTGCAGTCCCCCTGTCCCATCGTGTCTCCTGCAGGGCCTTTGTGTTCACGGAAAAGAATCTGGAACGCCAGCTGGTCCGGGACAGGCTCGAAGCGGATGGTATTGAGGCCGGTCCCGCCTGGGGCCGCCTGCAACAGGGCGACGACGTGGTACTGGAAGATGGGCGCCTCGCCCGTTGCGATGATTACACCCGAATTGCCAGAAAACCTCGCAAGGTTATAGTAGCCGGCGACAACGACCAGCCCGACTTGCTTCTGGCAGCGTGCACGGGTGTTCAGGTGGTCATCCACGAAGCGACCTACACCCAGGAAGTCTCCGACCGGGTCGGACCCTGGCCGCAACACAGCTCCGCTGCCCAGGTAGCCCGCTTCGCCGAGGCCGCAGGCGTTCCCAATCTCGTCCTTACCCACTTCAGTTCCCGTTACCAGTTCAATCCGGATGCTTATCCGCACATTGGTGAGATCGAATCCGAAGCCAAAGGCATTTATCGGGGAAACCTTTATCTGGCAAAGGATTTTGCCTGTTATGAGCTCAACAGGGATCTGATGCTGAAGCCCATCGAGCGTCTATAATACAGGCGTGGATTAAACGAGCCGCCCAAGCTTATATGTGTCGCTTTTATAGATTCACTTTGCGTTTGCTGAAGTTCAAATTAAACTGAACCCACAATAAATTGAACAACAATTCATTTTTCACTGCTCAGGAAGGCGGTCAATGACCCGGCTCAACGCAAAACACTCCAGACTCAGCAAGGATGCGGTTGTCGTCGC
The DNA here is from genome assembly GCF_045057155.1 of Marinobacter flavimaris. NCBI lineage: Bacteria > Pseudomonadati > Pseudomonadota > Gammaproteobacteria > Pseudomonadales > Marinobacteraceae > Marinobacter > Marinobacter flavimaris. Next base: position 315,968 of record NZ_CP171359.1, on the reverse strand, counting down.
GCCCGGCCTCATTCCCTGTGGCTGTGTCATTGACAGCGTGGCTCTGGGTAAAGAAGGGCTGCGCCTCACCCTGAAGCACTTTTCGTCGCCCGCGGTACTCGACCAACTGTCATCGTCTGCCGCTGCACAGACCGATCTTCATGTTTTCCTCGATAATGACCGTGAAAAACAGCATATCCATTACAGAGGCACGGTCCAGGTTGGCCGCAGTAGCGGCATTTCGCTGGACATAGCGGGGAACACTGAGGAACTCAGCAACGACATTGAGTGTTTGTTACAGCACACTGGAACGAATCGGCTCGAAGCCGCGACTCCGGATCCTTCACTGAAACAGCTCTACCACCAGCATTGCCGTCGGCTTCTGGAACAGTTGCTTCCGGAATTTATGGAAGGCACCTTCGAGGGCATTGAAGCCGACCTGGAAGAGGCTGCAGAGCTGCGTGAGATTACCCGGCTCAAGGACATGCGCTTCATTTTTCAGAGTCGCCAGCAACGAATGCTCCAGGATTTCCAGGCCCAGTTCCAGGCCAATCAGGCAACCCTTGAGCCCGCCGCCGAGTCCCGGGCCGGCAACAAGGAGTTGCACCTGCTGCAACAGCACGAGTTCGAGGACTGGCTGGACCTGCAGGCCATCGCCACCCGCGTAAACAAAGCAAATACCGGGGCCAACTTCCTGCTCAACCAGTTTCTCAACCAGATTTTCCGACAGGACGTCAACGATGACAACAATCCTCTGACGCCCCGGGCCCTGTGCGTCTGCCTGCAGTATATGGTCGATCATCTGGGCATTGCGCGGGAGCACCGCCTGACCATCTACCGCGCCTGGGAAAATGCTCTGGTCCGGGTCTGGCCCGCGGCCATCCGGTCCCTGATCAATGACTGCCGACGAGCTGGCCTTGAGGCCATAGATATCACCGAGCTACCCGCAAACTGGTCACTCCGCGACCGGGAGCACGCAACGGACGACTCGGGTTCAGCAACGACAGCCACAGAAGACTCATCCGAAGAAACTCCGGAAACCAATCACGCCAGGCACGAGGCGTCCGGGTCGCCTTCGGTCGGTCGTTCCCTTTTTCAATTGATGGCACTGGAGTCAAACCCCTCGTCTGAAGTTTCAGACTGGGAGGAGCCCAATCCAAGGCTTTCGGAAAACCTCCGCTCCCGGCGCCGGGAACTGCTGGACCGGTTGCACGGCGACGAGCCCGATATGGCGGGACTGCTTCGGGAACTGGCCAACTCGGACTCCGACCTGGCCAGCTCACTGGATCACACGGCCGTTGAGAAGGCCAATCTGGTGGACCGACTGTTCGAGCCTCTGAAAACCCACGATGAACTCTCGGGCTCGCTTCGCCACCAACTGCAAAAGCTTCGACTACCCGTATTCGAAACGCTGGTTGAAACACCGGATTTTCTGAATGCCGGCGACCACCCGGCCCGGGATATCATCAATAACCTGATGCACATCTGTCTTGCCGAGAGAGCCTCAAGCAAGAAGCTGGAAGCAACGGTTGCCGATATCGTCGAGGAGCTGACAGAGATCGAGGTATCGGATCCGGACCTGATGGGAAGCCTGGGTGAACGCCTGAAACAGCTTGTCGAGCGTCAGGACCAATCGTTTCTCCGCAACTCGGAACGGCTGGCAAAAACCCTGGAGGGCAAGGAGCGCCTGCGCCTTACCCGCAAGGAGGCAAGGCAGAGGCTGAACTCGCTCTTGAGCAACAGACAGGTTCCGAAGATTCTGATCCGCATTCTTCAGGCGGGCTGGGAGCAGTTGATCGTCCTGACCATGCTGAGAGAAGGTCCGGAAAGCCGGCATTGTGAGGAACTGTTTGATGTGGTTGCACAGCTCCAGGCCTGGCTTTCGCCTGCCGACACCTCCGAAGAGCTGGCATTTGAACGGGAGCTGGAGAGCAGCGTCATGCTGCAGTTCATCGAGCGGGAGCTGAAAACCGCCGGGGAAGTCTCGCGCGTAAGGCCGGTTATTGACGAGCTATCCGGAATTCTCGAGGGCAACGGGGAAGCAGAAACCACATGGGTTGATGAGTACGGTGACGCCGATGAAGCGCCAGCCCCGCTGCCACCGGAGCTTGAAGACAGTCGTTGGGCCTCAAGGGCAAAGGAGATTTCCGTAGGCGACTGGGTTGAGGTTCGTCTGGATACCGGCGAGACCCGCCGGTTGCGGCTGGTGTGGGGCAGCGAGGATTCACTCAGGTTTGTTTTTCTTTCGCCCAAAGGCATGAGCGAGGTCAGTTACGGATTTCCCGAGTTTGTGCAGAAACTCGCTGAAGGCGAAGCCTGGCTGGTTGAGAGCGGAGACGTCCCATTCCTCGACCAAAGCCTGTTCAGCATCGTTGAAGATGTTTACCGGAAGCTCAATTTTCAGGCAACCCACGATGCCCTGACGGGGTGTATGCACCGCCATGACTTCGAGAAACAGGTTTCTCAGCTGATCAGCATCCTGCCGTCATCTGCTGAAGACCATGCCGCCGCCCTGATGGTTCTGGATATAGACGAGTTCAGTGTCATCAACGCCTCCTATGGCGCGGACGCCGGCGACGCCCTGTTGAGGCATGTCGCCGACACACTCCGTAAGCAGAGCGAATCCCGATTCGCGGAGTCCCACGTTGGCCGGATCAGCGGCAATGAGTTTGCGGTGCTCATCAATAACATCAGTACAGAAGACTGCCTGGATTTTGCAGAGTCCCTGCGGCGCAACTTCGAGCAACATGTGTTCCGGCATGGGCAGGCGGAATATCGGGCAACCGTCAGCATCAGTATCCGGCCGGTAACCGGGGCGGGACAGTCACCTGGCGACCTTCTCAATCTTGCGAGCCTCTCGCTTAAAGCAGCCAAGAAGCTGGGCGGGAACCGGATTGAACTGGCCAGGGAAAACCGGGACCAGTCCCGGCTCGGCACCCCCCAATGGGTCACCGAAATAGACCGGACCATCCGTGATGGCAGCCTCTACCTTCGGGCCCAGCCCATCGTTGCCCTTGAACCGGAAGACGGCGAAGGCACGATGTATGAACTCTTGCTCGGCCTGAAAGACAGTGCTGGTAAGGAGATCTCGCCCCAGGGCTATATCGAGGCGGCCGAACAATTCAAACGCAGTACGCGGGTTGATTTGTGGGTCATTTCCGAGGTGCTGACATGGATGCGTAATAATCCCGAGGCGCTCGCCAGGATTGCCACTCTGAACGTTAACCTGTCAGGCTCGTCGTTGAGCGATGACAGCTTCATGCTCGGCCTGGAATCCAATCTCAGGGCGAATCCGGAGCTGGCCCACAAGCTCTGCTTTGAAGTAACCGAGACCTCTGCCGTCGCCAACCTCCATTTTGCCTCGGATTTCATGCGCGAGATGAAGCGGCTGAACTGCCGGTTCGCACTGGATGATTTCGGCACCGGCCTGTCTTCCTATGCGTACCTCCAGAAACTGCCAGTGGACTTCGTGAAAATTGACGGCATATTTGTAAAGGACATGGCGACCAACCTCACGAACTACGCCATGGTGAGGTCGATCAACGAGCTCTGTCATTTTCTGGATCTTCAGACCATCGCCGAATATGTGGAAGACATGGAAATCATGGACACCCTGAAAGAGATCCAGGTGGACTACGCCCAGGGCTTCGCCATTGCCAAGCCGCGCAGGCTGGACAGCCTTGGAACCGTGAATTCCACTACCCCGGTTTATGCCTACAAGAAATAGCTTTGCTTTTCCCCCTGGCAGGAGTACAGTGGGCCTCGTTGGAAAGATTTAGCAAAGCATTTCATCAATAAGACCGCTCAGCTGTAATAAGTAGCACGTCCTGTTTTTGATCACGCCAGTTTTTTGTTTCCGCATACCGCCGATCAGCCATCAACAAGATGACGTGACGGCACATTAAATGATTGAAATCAGGAAGAATACTATGTCTACAGTTACCGGCAACGTTAAGTTTTTCAACGAAGCAAAAGGTTTTGGCTTTATCACTCGCGAAAGCGGCCCGGACGTTTTTGTTCACTACAGCGCTATTCAGGGCGGCGGTTTCAAGACTCTGGCTGAAGGCCAGCAGGTCGAGTTCACCGTTACCCAGGGCCAGAAAGGTCCTCAGGCGGAAAACGTTGTCGCTCTGTAAATAACAGACGACACGTTCAGAAAAAGGCAGCTTCGGCTGCCTTTTTTCGTTGTTGCTACCTGCCGAAACTACAGAATACCTTCCACCGGGATCGTCTCGGTATTTTTTATCTCCCGCAACGCAAAGTTCGAATTCACCTGGGCAATGCCCTGCAGGGTAAAGATTTTTTCGTTCAGGAACCTGTCGTAACTGGCCATATCCGGCACGATTACCCTGAGCACGAAATCGGCATTACCGGTCACCGCAAAGCACTGAAGCACCTCCGGATAACTGCTCACCTGCTGCTCAATCTCCGCCGTGCTGTCGATGTTGTGCCGCTGCAGTGACAGATTGACGAGCACGCACAGCCCCTGACCAATGCGTTCCGGATCCACTCTTGCGCTGTATCCCTGAATCACACCGCTTTCCTCAAGTGTGCGCACCCGGCGCCAGCAAGCAGCCGGTGACAAACCCACCTGTTCGGCCAGTAACTGGTTACTGATGCGCCCATCCTGCTGCAGCACCGATAGGATTTTCCGATCCAGCTTGTCCAGCTCCACCTGTTTCATTTGGTAACACCTGATTTTTATCAAAGGTTCTTTCTCTTTATTGTCTTTTATCAAACATTCTTTCGCAAATCCTGAAAACCTCCTTCCAATAAGCAAGCACCTTTTGCGGACTTACCTCTAGAATTTTGGTCATAAAATCGACAAAAAGGAGGGCGCCATGTCCGCCGATACCCCACAACTCGACGATTACAAACTCGAAGACCGCTACCTGCGGGAATCCGGTCGGGTGTTCCTGACCGGCACACAGGCCCTGGTCCGAATTCCGTTGATGCAGGCTGCCCTGGATCGCAAGCAAGGCCTGAATACCGCCGGCCTGGTCAGTGGATACCGTGGTTCCCCCCTCGGTGCGGTCGACCAGGCACTCTGGCAGGCGAAAGACCTGCTGGACGAGAACCGGATCGATTTTGTTCCCGCCATCAACGAGGATCTTGCCGCGACGATCATGCTGGGTACCCAGCAGGTAGAAACCGATGAAGACCGTCAGGTAGAGGGCGTATTCGGCCTCTGGTATGGCAAGGGCCCGGGCGTGGACCGAGCCGGCGACGCCCTGAAACATGGCACCACTTACGGATCCTCCCCCCATGGCGGTGTGCTGGTGGTGGCGGGCGACGACCATGGCTGCGTGTCATCGTCCATGCCCCACCAGTCCGATGTGGCGTTCATGAGCTTCTTCATGCCCACCATCAACCCGGCCAACATCGCGGAATACCTGGAATTCGGTCTCTGGGGTTATGCCCTTTCCCGCTACAGTGGCTGCTGGGTCGGCTTCAAGGCCATCTCGGAAACCGTGGAAAGCGCGGCTTCTGTGGAAATTCCGCCAGCACCGGATTTTGTCACTCCGGACGATTTCACCGCGCCGGAAAGCGGCCTTCATTACCGCTGGCCGGATCTGCCCGGCCCGCAGCTGGAAACCCGCATCGAACACAAGCTCGCGGCCGTTCAGGCCTTTGCCCGGGCCAACCGCATTGACCGGTGCCTGTTCGACAACAAGGAAGCCCGCTTTGGTATTGTCACCACCGGCAAGGGGCACCTTGACCTGCTGGAAGCCCTCGATCTGCTCGGTATTGACGAAGACAAGGCCCGGGACATGGGTCTGGATATCTACAAGGTGGGCATGGTCTGGCCCCTGGAGCGCCGCGGCATCCTGGACTTCGTGCACGGCAAGGAAGAAGTCCTCGTGATCGAGGAAAAGCGCGGCATTATCGAGAGCCAGATCAAGGAGTACATGTCCGAGCCGGACCGTCCCGGCGAGGTTCTGATTACCGGCAAACAGGATGAGCTGGGCCGCCCGCTGATCCCGTACGTTGGCGAATTGAGCCCCAAACTGGTTGCCGGCTTCCTCGCAGCCCGTCTTGGTCGCTTCTTCGAGGTGGACTTCAGCGAGCGCATGGCTGAAATCAGTGCCATGACCAACGCCCAGGATCCGGGCGGCGTCAAGCGTATGCCCTATTTCTGCTCGGGCTGCCCACACAACACCTCCACCAAGGTCCCGGAGGGGAGCAAGGCCCTGGCCGGCATTGGCTGTCACTTCATGGCGTCCTGGATGGGCCGGAACACCGAATCCCTCATCCAGATGGGTGGCGAAGGCGTCAACTGGATTGGCAAGAGCCGCTACACCGGCAACCCCCACGTGTTCCAGAACCTGGGTGAAGGCACGTATTTCCACTCCGGTTCCATGGCTATCCGTCAGGCGGTAGCTGCCGGCATCAATATTACCTACAAGATTCTGTTCAATGACGCCGTCGCCATGACCGGCGGTCAGCCCGTCGACGGGCAGATCACCGTCGACAGGATTGCCCAGCAAATGGCCGCAGAAGGGGTCAATCGGGTTGTTGTTCTCAGCGACGAGCCCGAGAAATACGATGGCCATCATGACCTGTTTCCCAAGGACGTCACCTTCCACGATCGGTCCGAGCTCGACCAGGTGCAGCGGGAATTGCGTGATATCCCCGGCTGTACCGTACTGATCTACGACCAGACCTGTGCCGCCGAGAAACGCCGCCGTCGCAAGCGCAAGCAGTTCCCGGATCCGGCCAAGCGGGCCTTTATCAACCATCACGTGTGTGAAGGCTGTGGCGACTGCTCGGTGCAGTCCAACTGCCTCTCGGTGGTTCCCCGCAAGACGGAGCTGGGACGCAAGCGGAAGATCGACCAGTCATCCTGCAACAAGGACTTTTCCTGCGTTAACGGTTTCTGCCCAAGCTTCGTGACCATCGAAGGCGGCCAGCTGCGCAAATCCCGCGGCGTTGACACCGGCTCCGTACTCACCCGCAAGCTGGCTGATATTCCAGCTCCCAAATTGCCGGAAATGACCGGCTCCTATGATCTGCTGGTGGGCGGCGTTGGCGGTACGGGCGTGGTGACGGTTGGCCAGCTGATCACCATGGCGGCCCACCTGGAGTCGCGCGGCGCCTCGGTACTGGATTTCATGGGCTTCGCCCAGAAAGGCGGCACGGTGCTGAGCTACGTTCGTATGGCACCGTCCCCGGACAAGCTCCATCAGGTTCGGATCAGCAATGGCCAGGCCGATGCGGTCATCGCCTGCGATCTGGTCGTAGCGTCTTCCCAGAAGGCCCTGAGCGTTCTCCGGCCAAACCTCACCCGGATCGTTGCCAACGAAGCGGAACTGCCTACTGCCGACTACGTGCTCTTCCGCGACGCCGATATGAAGGCCGACAAGCGCCTTGGGCTACTGAAGAATGCCGTGGGCGAGGATCATTTTGATCAGCTGGACGCCAATGGCATCGCCGAAAAGCTAATGGGCGATACCGTGTTCTCCAACGTGATGATGCTCGGTTTTGCCTGGCAGAAAGGCCTGCTGCCCCTGTCCGAAGCGGCTTTGATGAAGGCGATTGAGCTGAACGGCGTCGCCATCGACAGGAACAAGGAAGCCTTCGGCTGGGGACGGCTTGCAGCCGTGGATCCGAGCGCAGTCACGGATCTGTTGGACGACAGTAATGCCCAGGTGGTTGAGGTCAAACCCGAACCAACCCTCGACGAACTCATCAACACCCGGCATAAGCACCTGGTCAACTACCAGAACCAGCGTTGGGCCGACCAATACCAGGACGCAGTTGCAGGGGTCCGGAAGGCTGAGGAGTCCCTCGGTGAAACCAACCTGCTGCTGACTCGTGCAGTAGCCCAGCAGCTGTACCGGTTCATGGCCTACAAGGACGAATACGAAGTCGCGCGACTGTTTGCCGAAACCGACTTCATGAAAGAGGTGAATGAAACCTTCGAGGGTGACTTCAAAGTCCACTTCCATCTGGCCCCGCCCCTGCTCAGCGGCGAGACCGATGCCCAGGGCCGCCCGAAAAAACGCCGGTTCGGCCCCTGGATGTTCCGGGCCTTCCGGCTGCTGGCGAAACTTCGCGGCCTGCGCGGAACCGCAATCGATCCGTTCCGCTATTCCGCCGACCGCAAGCTGGATCGGGCCATGCTGAAGGATTATCAGAGCCTGGTAGACCGGATCGGTCGTGAGCTCAACGCCAGCAACTACGAAACCTTCCTGCAGCTTGCCGAGCTGCCTGCCGATGTCCGCGGGTACGGCCCTGTGCGGGAGCAAGCGGCGGAGAGCATTCGCGAAAAGCAGACTCAGCTGATCAAGGCGCTGGATACCGGTCGCCCGACCTTGATTCGCACCCAACAGGCTAACGAGGAGGCCAATCATGTTTGAAGCACTCCAGCCCCTTCCCCAGGATCCGATCCTGCAGTTGATGCAGACCTTCCGTGAAGACGATCGACCGGACAAAGTGGATCTGGGCATCGGTGTCTATAAGGATGACGCCGGCAATACGCCTATCATGGCCGCCGTGCACGAAGCCGAGCGTCGCCTTCTTGAGGGCGAAACCACCAAGAGCTACGTGGGCCCTGCCGGTTCCGCCGGCTTCAACAGCGCCATGGCGGAGCTGATCCTGGGCAGCAACAGCCCACTGGTCCGCGACGGTCGCGTATCGGTCATCCAGACACCGGGCGGCTGCGGCGCCCTGCGTATGGCGGCCGAGTTTCTGCGTCTGTGCAAAGCCGATACAAAAGTTTGGGTCAGCACGCCCACCTGGGCCAACCACTTGCCGTTGCTCGGTGGCGCCGGCCTGACTATTCGCGAATATCCGTACCTCAATCCAGAGACCCTGCAGGTAGACTTCGGCGCCATGCTGGAAACCCTGGAACGGGCGGATGCGGGCGACGTGGTGTTGCTGCACGGGTGCTGCCACAACCCCTCGGGCGCGGACCTGAGCCTGGCCCAGTGGCAGGAAGTGACCAGCCTGATCCAGCGCAAAGGCCTGCTGCCCTTCGTGGACATGGCCTATCAGGGCCTTGGCGAAGGCCTGGACGCGGATGCAGCTGGCCTGAGGCACCTGGCCAGTGCGTTACCTGAAATGCTGATCGCAGCCTCGTGCTCCAAGAACTTTGGCCTCTACCGGGAGCGCACCGGCGCCCTCGCCCTGGTTTCGGAAACCGCAACCGTGAATGCCGCCGCCACAAGCCAGCTGCTGAGCGTCATCCGGTCGCATTACTCAATGCCACCGGCCCACGGCGCCTCAATAGTGGAGACCATCCTTGGCGATGACGACCTGCGAGCCCAGTGGCAACAGGAGCTAAACGGTATGTGTGAGCGCATCCTGCATCTGCGTCACGCTTTTGCGGATGCACTCTCGCCAGTAGGCGACTTCGACTTCATCGCCCGTCAGCGGGGCATGTTCTCGTTCCTCGGAATCAGTCCGGAGCAGGTGGGCCGGTTACGGAAGGAACACGGCATCTACATGCTGGAAAGCAGCCGCGTAAACGTTGCCGGTTTGAACGACCACGTCTTGCCACAAGTCGCTTCCGCCCTGCGCGAGGTGCTCGGCAAGTAAATACTTTTTCGACAACAACCAATCAATCCGACAAAAACAATTAGCCGGAGAGAAGAATGAGTGAGAGTACCCAACCACACCAGCAGGCCAATAACCTCTGGTCCTCACGGATGGCCTTTATCCTGGCTGCGGCTGGTTCAGCCGTTGGCCTCGGGAACATCTGGAAGTTTCCGTACATTACTGGCGAGAACGGCGGCGGCGCCTTCGTTCTGATCTACCTGGCCTGTATCTTCCTGATCGGCGTGCCGGTACTGATTGCCGAAACCATGATTGGTCGGCGCGGCGGCCAGAGCCCCGTGGCCACCATGCGCACCCTGACCAAAAGTGAAGGCACAGCCAAGGGCTGGAGAGCCATCGGCTGGAACGGGGTAATTGCATCCTTCCTGGTGCTTTCTTTTTACGCCGTGATTGGCGGCTGGGCCCTGGTCTATATCGGCAAGGCCGCAACCGGGCTGTTTACCGGAGCAGATGCCGAAGCCATCGGCGGCCAGTTCGGCGGGCTCCTTGCCAACCCCTGGGAACTGCTCATGTGGCACTCGGTGTTCATGGTGATTGTGGTGTTCATCGTTGGCAGGGGCATTCGCTCGGGGCTTGAGAAAGCTGTGAATATGCTGATGCCTCTGTTGTTCGTGCTGTTGGTTGCCATGGTGATCTATGCCATGAACAGCGGCAGCTTTGGCCGGGCCGTGAGTTTCATGTTCTCGCCGGATTTCAGCAAACTGACAACGGCGGGGGTTCTGACTGCCCTGGGGCACGCCGCCTTTACGCTCAGTATCGGTATTGGTGTTCTGATGGCCTATGGCTCCTACCTGCCAAAAACCGTAAACATTGCGCGGACCGCCATGACCATTGCCGTCGTGGACACCAGCGTTGCGCTTCTCGCGGGGCTGGCCATCTTTCCCCTGGTATTTGCCAATGGCCTTGAACCAGGGGCAGGGCCCGGCCTGATCTTTGTGACCCTGCCATTGGCCTTTGGCCAGATGAGTGGTGGTGCGCTGTTCGGCACCATTTTCTTCGCTTTGCTACTGGTAGCAGCCATCACCTCGGCCATTTCCATGCTGGAACCGGTGGTCGAATGGCTGGAAGAACACAAAGGCGTGAGTCGAGCGAAAAGCGCCATTGGTGGCGGGCTCGCCATCTGGTTTATCGGTATCGGTACCGTGTTGTCCTTCAACGTCTGGGAAAGTGTGCACCCGCTTGGCTTTATTCCGTTCTTCGAGGGCAAGACGGTCTTCGACCTGCTCGACTTCCTCGTCTCCAACCTGATGATGCCTCTCGGCGGACTCGCCATTGCGCTGTTTGCCGGATGGGCAATGAAACGTGAGAGTCTGCCAGCCGATATTGGTCTGCAAGGAAGCAGCTATAAGGCATTCATGTTCGTACTCCGGTATCTGACGCCTGCCGGTATCGCCGTGGTTTTCCTGTACAACCTGTTGTAAGGCCATCCCGGCTTCTCCAACCGCAAAAGCCCGGTGAACTTCACCGGGCTTTTTTTGACATACCCAACAGGGCACTGCCAATCTGAATTCAGGACAACAGACCCAAGTCTGTATCGCATGCGGAAAAGGAGAACTCTTATGTACAGCAAGATCCTCGTTCCGGTCGACCTCGCCCATACCGATAAAATGGTGAAGGCGCTCAATACCTCCATTGATATTGCCAAGCATTACAACGCCACCCTGTGCTATGTGACCGTCACCAACAGCACCCCGGGAGCGGCCGCGCACAACCCGAAAGAACTCGCAGAGAAACTGAGGGTGTTTGCGGAGGAGCAGGGAAAATCCCACGGGATCAGTACCGACAGCATGGTGATTGAATCTGCTGATACCGCCGTGGAGCTTGAAGACAAGTTGCTTGAGGCGATCAAAACAACCGGGACAGATCTGGTAGTGATGGCTTCACATCCGCCGGGGATTGGCGACCGGCTACACATTCTCCATTCGAACGGCGCCAATATCGTTAAACACAGCGATATTTCGGTTTTCGTCGTTCGGTAAAGATAACAGGGCATCCGAGACACTATTCCGGATGCCCTGTTGCGTCATGCTTTGGAAATTCAATTCCCGTTACCCTGGCAATGAAAAAGGGAAAGTAATCCTCCGTGGCAAAGAAGTTCCCGGCTTCCACCTGGGTCGGCAATACAAAGCCTTCGAACTCCCGAAACTCTGACAGGTAGCCGCCAAAGGGCTGCAAGCGATGGACTTTTTCCGCATTCGCATTGGTCCACCGGTCAAAACTCACCTGGAGCGGCCGGCCGTCGCCGGCAACGACAACATCCACTGCCTGTTCCATGCCCTCATGACGAACAACCACCCTGGCCGTGTTTATATCGACCAGCTTCCAGGAAACGCCGGGCCCCGGCAGCAGGGCAGCCGGCGTCCAGAAAACCGCCTCTGCCACATAACGGCCGAATGCCGAACGGGCATGATCCGCATCACCACCCGCCCGGGCAACAGGGAATAGGCCCATCAGCCAGAACCGCGTCCACTGGTCAGTGTCCGAGCCGGAAATCCCGAGCAGGCCTCTGTGGGCGCTCATTTTCCAGATAAACCCTTCCGGCATGGCCAGCACCTGGGTGGCCTGCATGTGCACGTAGTCGGGCGACTCCCGATTGCCCATACCGAATTTTCCGTTCATAGAGATACGGGCCACGGTATAGAGCGGGGTACCAGGCTGAATGGTGTAACGGAAATACCGCTGGGCTGGCTCCGGCAAACCCTCAAGAAGAGCAAGATCAAAGCGCTCCGGGGCAGCCGGCTGCAGCGTTGCCAATCCGGTAATGACAGCCCGGTCTGCGGTGTGGTCAGACTGACGCCAAAACCAGAGGGCGACGGTGACTGCAACCACCAGAATCAACAGGATCAGGAAAAAGATTTTCATGTAAGCTATGCTCCGTAGCAGTCATTGTCCCTGCCCTGCCCGAATCCGGCCTTGTTCCAGATCAACGAACGTGGCTGCCCGACTCACTGTCAGCCTGAAAGGTTTTATGAAAGTACCAAAAAGATTACAACCACTTGTCGATGACGGCATGGTGGACGAAGTGCTCTACCAGCTCATGAGCGGCAAGGAAGCCCAGGTTTATGTTGTGCGCTGCGGAGACCAGACGCGCTGTGCCAAGGTCTTCAAGGAAGCGACAAAGCGGAGTTTCAAGCAGGCGGTGGAATACCAGGAAGGACGAAAGGTCCGGAACAGTCGTCGAGCCCGGGCCATGAGCAAGAAGACAAAGTACGGCCAGAAGGAACAGGAAGATGCCTGGCTCAACGCCGAGGTGGATGCCCTCTACCGGCTTGCCGCCGCCGGTGTCCGGGTTCCCGAACCTCTGGGCTTCGTGGACGGTGTACTGCTGATGGAGCTGGTGGCGGATGAAGATGGCAAGGCCGCGCCCAGGCTGGATGATGTCACCCTGTCCCCGGAACAGGCCCGCGACTTCCACGGCCAGGTCATCCGAGAGGTTGTCCGTATGTTGAGCGCCGGTCTGATCCATGGGGATCTGTCGGAATTCAACGTGCTGGTCGATGCCCGCGGTCCTGTCATTATTGATCTTCCCCAGGCCGTCAATGCGTCCGGCAATAACAACGCGGAACGCATGTTGGAGCGCGACGTCGACAATATGCGCCGCTATTTCGGACGCTTCGCGCCGGAACTGCTGAACACCGATTATGGCAAGGAGATCTGGGCGCTCTACGAGTCAGGCGACCTGCACCCGGACAGCAAGCTCACGGGCTGCTTCCAGCACGATGACACCGCTGCCAACGTCGACGAACTGATGGAAATCATCGATGCGGCAAAAGAGGAAGAGTGGGAGCGACAGGAACGGATGAGGGACGCCGAGGAGGACTGACGCCTTAGCCGGTGCTGGTCAGCCGGCAGACGTGGTTCTCTCTTCGCTGATCATTGCTGACATCAACTGCTGTTCCTTCGGCCCGGGTAGAACACCCGTTAACGTGGCTTCGATAACCGGCTCACCATGCTGATTCGAGAGCACCGCTTCGGCCCTGGCCCTATTCCTTGCATCGACTTCGGTGATGGTGAATACACAGGTGACGGTATCCCCGAAATACACTGGCCGGCGGAAGCGAAAATTCATCCCGGACGCCAGCCAGCCAATCTGCCCACCCACTTCCGTGATCATCCCGCCAACCAGCAAGCCATGGCAGATCTTTCCCTGCAGGTTCTTGGCCTGGGCAAACTCATCGCTGTAGTGAACCGGATTCTGATCTCGGCTGATTTCGCCAAAGGACAGAGTCTCATCCTCGGTGAACGTACGCACCAGGGTAAACGAATCGCCGGCTTTCAGGCCTGCAATGGCTCTCTTTCGAATATCAGACATGGTATCGGTCCCCGATCGCTCAGCCTTACAGGTACCGACCGCCAGACCCTATGGCGACCACAATCAGGCCGAGAATCAGATTGATACCGACCAGACGGCGAATCTTTCCCACCTGAACACCACCAGCCTGCGGATCCTTGTCTGCAACCGCCTGCTTGAGCCGTCGGAAAGGCGCAAAATACACGTGAAAGTAGAGCAGCATCATCACCAGCCCGAGCGTCTGCATGGCATGAATGTGCCAGCCAGCACCGGCCATTCCGCCAAACACACTGAAAATCATCCAGTAGCCGGTAACCAGGAGCAGCACAACCGCGAGCCAGACCCAGCGGAAGAACCATTCAAGCGTCTTCGACCAAAGATGGCCACGCTGGGAGGCCTCTACCACCTCAACCACGGCCGGACGCATCGCCATGTAGGCGAAGAACATACCGCCAACCCAGATAACCGCGGACAGAACATGCAGTGCAATTGCCAGACTCATAAACCTACCCCTTGCTTTGGCTTCAGATGGTTTCCAGTTCTACCCGGTTACGGCCGCCCGTTTTACCGCGGTAAAGAGCTTCATCAGCCCTGCTGACCGCGGCACTCAGGTCTTCGCCAGTTCGCAGCTCACTTACCCCGATGCTGATCGTAACATCGATATCACCGCCGATAACTGCGCGCCAGTCTCTTGCCAAAAACGCCTTTCGTATCCGCTCCGCGCTTGCTTGCGCTTTATCAGCATTCGTATCCGGAAGAATGACCAGAAACTCCTCACCACCCCATCGACCTATCAGATCCTGAGCCCTTAACTCTTCCCGGATCACATCGGCAACACAGCCGAGTACCCTGTCACCGGCTTCATGTCCGAAGGCGTCATTAATCGACTTGAAATGATCGACATCCAGCAGGAGGAAACCGACCGGGTGTCCGCTGCGCCGGAACCGCGATACCTCTTTTTCAGCCAGGTAGGTCATATGACGGCGATTGAAAAGCCCGGTTAATGAGTCCGTTGTTGCCATTTCGCGAAGCTTGCGCTGTGCCGAAACAACCATGCTGAGGTAATAGGAAGCCAGGTAACTGAACATTGCAAAGACCACGCTCAGATTGAACAGATGGACTATGTTCAGGGCTGTCTGCGGGATTGGCTGCAACGGTTCGATGTACCACATCAAGGCATCGAGCGCGACGTAGTATCCCCAGAGAGTGAGTAGCGCATAAACCGCCCATCTTCGGGACGCGGAAACGCAGATCGCCGGTATGAACATCAGAAGGTAGTAATGGAAACCGCTCTCCCAGCCGATGAGAACGGTACCGAGGCCGGCGTGTCCGAGCACTTCCGCCCAGATCAGTACGACCGCAATCTTGTTTTTATGGTATTTGAGTGCGTAGTAGGCGCCGGCATACATGGCCACGCTAACCACGTTGATCCATGCCAGAACCGGCGAACCCAATGCATGAAAAAGAAAGAAAAAGATGACATCTACAGTTCCGGCGATCTGGGCACATCGCATGGCCAAACGCCAGAACTGGGGCCTGCGCTCCCGCTCAGGCTCATAATTCATTGGAGCACTCGCACTTTTCATAGACAGCAGAATTCCTTTTTAGGTAACAAGAGTACTCGTTAAAACAGAATCCTGCCTCACTCCAATGCAAACAAATGAAAATGTTTTCAGGATCACCACGGCAGCTCGTCGCCGTTGCTGTGCCAGAACGACCCGGTATTCTCCAAGGTGAGGCCATCAATCCGCTCTGCCAGGCCTTTTGCCGATTCTTCCGGAGTAATCAACCCACCAAAATTCACCATTCGGGTCTGAACATAACCCGGGTGCAGCTGGGCCACCGCGATACCCCTCGGTTTCAGATCCATCGCGAGGGACTTGCCAAAGGCATTCAACGCCGCCTTTGAAGCACGGTACCCATAGCGGCCGCCAGAGTCGTTGTCGGCGATAGAGCCCATGCGGCTGGTGATGTTGGCGATTTTGCCTCCGGAGGGGATTTTTTCAAACAGGGCTTCAGCAATTTTCAGTGGAGCGTAGGCGTTGATTTCCATCTGCGTACGAATGGAATCAAAATCGATACTGCCCAGTTTCTCGTCCTGCAGCAGACCGGCATTGTTGATCAGCAGATCAATGGACTGGCCCTCAAGACCGGCCACGAGCCTTGCCACACCCTCATTGGTCGTCACGTCGACACTGTCGATGATCCTCGCCGCAACCTCTTCCAGCTCCGGCGAGGCCTCCCGGCACACGCCGATCACCGAGCAGCCGCGGCCTGCATAGAGCCGGGCGAGCTCCAGACCAATGCCCCGGTTTGCCCCGGTGATTACAACAGTGGAATCATCGGACATATCAGCCTCCTCAACGATCAATACGGTTCATGCAGCTTCACATCCCCTGCACTGTAGAACAACCAGCAATACGGGCCCTGACTGCGTGCAGATCCAATTTTTCTGTAAGATACGGGGTAATTCAATCAATGGTCGCCGGGAGCAGCATGTCAGCAGCACTTGTTTTCGCAGTCTTCGCAGTGACCCTGATCGCGGCAACCGTATTCTACCTCTTCTTCTACCGCGCCTGGCGGAGGGAACGGGAACTGAGAGCCCCCTTTCCAACATCCTGGCGCGAGCATCTTGATGCGAACGTTCCGCTTTACCGACGGCTTCCTGAAGCCCTCAAGCAAACCTTGGAGCAACGGGTCCAGCTTTTTCTCTCCGAGAAAGAATTCTATGGCTGTGACGGCTTTGAGGTGGACGACGCGGTGAGAGTGACCATTGCCGGCCACGCTTGTTTGCTGATTCTTGCCCGCCCCTATTCAGATTTTGACGAGGTAAGCAGCATTCTGGTCTATCCCGATGCCTATCACGTCAGAGACATTGAAAGCGATGGCATGATTGTCAGCGAAAGTAATGAAATACGGGCCGGCGAGGCCTCAAGCAGGGGCCAGGTGGTGCTGGCCTGGCGAGAATGTCAGGAGGCCGCCCGGAACCCGCACAGCGGCCATAACGTCATGCTCCATGAGTTTGCACACCAGCTGGACTACCTGGACGGCACCGCAGACGGGGCACCGCCGCTGAGTGGAGAGCAGGCCCGGCACTGGCAAAGTTCCATGACGACGGCCTACGAAGACCTCAGGCATTCCCTCCGGCACCACCATAGATCCTGGCTTGATCCGTACGGCGCTACCGAACCGGCAGAATTTTTCGCAGTGCTGACCGAGGCATTTTTCCAGCAGCCGCGCCATCTCAAGCGAGAACAGCCCGAGGTCTACAAGGCCCTGCAAGGGTATTACCGGCTCGATCCAACGGCTTTCTGGGAGGATGCATGACAGTTGTGGCAAATCAATGCGTGGTCCACTATGTAGGAAAGCGGATCAGTTGGTGGAGGTTTACATGCCAGCCATAGGATGGATATTCATAGTTGTTGCCCTTGCCTTGATCGTGGGCAGCCTGATGATACTGCGTGACAATGCCCACAGCATGAAAATCTCCGATGAAAAGATGAAGAAAATCCAGGCCCGGAAGGCGGAGATCGAGGCCGAGGAGAGCGCCGAAGACAGAGAGTGGTAGGTTTGGGGGCAGCCGCAAAGACTGCCCTGGGCACGTTCGATCAGTGTCCGCTGTGGTCCATACTTTTGCCCGAGTGATCCACGCTCTCGCTTTTCATCATCTCGCCATCCAGCGACTCGACATTCAGCTCAACCTGCATTTCGTCGGCACCCTCAAAAGTCAAGGTCAATGGAATGCTCTCACCCTCGCGCAACGGACTTTTCAGTTTCTCCAGCATCAGGTGAAAGCTGTGGGGCTTCAACTCCACGGTGGTACCTGCCGGTATGGCGAGCCCGCCCTTGACCGGTGCCATTCGCATTACACCATCGTGCATGCTGGTCTCATGGATCGATACGTTACCTGCCCTCGGGGTTGCGGCCCCAACCAGGGTGATATCACTGCTGCCGCTGTTGGAGATACTCATGTAACCCACGCCCATGGGCGTGCCAGGCGGTGTAGGCCGACTCCAGGGATGATCGACCGTGACCGGGCCATGGCTGTAATCATGGGCAAATGCTGTCGGGGCAACCAGGGCCAGTGCCAGCACAAACACGCTCAGGCAATACTTCATGTCCAGTGTTCCTTGTCGATGGTTCAAAACCAAAGGATAGAAAGGGTAGGTCCCGGATCCAAGCTTTTCAGTGCGACGAATGGTCGCAGACCGGGTCAATGCCCGATGGCGAGAGCCGGGTTCGCTTTCAGTCTGTCCAGGGTCTCCGGACGACTGAAGTAATAACCCTGAAAACGTCGACAGCCCATCTCGACCAGGGCGCTGGCCTGGGCCTCCTCTTCAACACCCTCGGCAACCAGCTCCATGTTATGGCTCCGGGCAATGGCAATAATACTCCGGATCATGTTCGCGGCTTTTTCGTCTTCCAGAATGGTGTCGACAAAGCTCTTGTCGATTTTCAACTCGTCAAGCGGCAGCTTACGCAAAAGACTGAGCGAGGAGTAACCCGTTCCGAAATCGTCCATCGAGATCCGTATCCCTTTCTCTCGCAATCGTTCGATCGTTTTCAGCACTCTCTCAAAGTCACTCATGAACAGGCTCTCGGTGATCTCAAGAACCAGCTCTCCAGGCGACACACGGTGCATTGCCAGAACCTCAAGCACTGTTTCAACAAAGTCTGGCTGGCGAAACTGGATAACAGAGATGTTGATAGACAGGTCCACGGAACCGCCGACCTCGTTACGAAACAGGCTGTATTCACGGATACTGGTTTCAAGCACAAAGCGCCCGAGTGGAACCATCAGCCCGCTTTTTTCAGCGACCTCGACAAATTCCGCGGGCGAAACAAAGCCGAGTTCCTCATCCTGCCAGCGAACAAGCGCTTCCAGCCCGACCGCTTTTCCGGTCTGATCTACCTGAGGCTGGTAGACCATGTACAGTGAGCCCGATGCCAGGCCATACCTGAGACGCTGCTCGACCGACAGCCTGCGAAGATAGGCCATTTCCATCTCGCTGCGGTAAATGCAGACGTCGTTCCGGCTCTGTTTCGCCTCGTACAGCGCAAGATGGGCACTTCGAATCAGCTTGCTGAGGGAATCTCCGTCATTCGGAAAGCAGGCCACACCAATACTCGCCGTTACCTGCAACCTCAGTCGGCCCACCTCGAAGGTGCGGGACAGGTTGCCGGCCAGCGACACACAGGCTTTTTCAACATCGTCGAGATTGGTGTTCGGGGTCACAATGGCGTACTCGTCGCCACCGAGCCGGGCAAGATCGTCCCGGCTTTCAACCAGTTCGGCGAGCCGACGACCGAATTCCAGAAGGGTTTCATCGCCGGTCTCCAGCCCAAACCGGTCATTGATGCCTTTAAAGTTATCAATGTTGATCACAATGAGGCAGAACGGTTTTCTATCCGGAACCAGGTTGTCGAGGCGGTCCAGCAGCCCATTGCGATTCAACAGCCCGGTCAAATCATCGTGCCGTGAGAGGTAAGAAAGCTCCAGACGCCGCTTCTTCTCGGCGTTGTCGATAATCCGGAACCCCTTGTAGAAAACAATCCCGAAAACCAGGAAAGTCAGCAGATACTGCAACAGGGATTGGAGAAATTCCCGGTAAAGCGGAGCGAACCGGGTTTCCGAGATGGACCACAACTGGTAACGGGCGTTGAAGACAGCAGCCGTCAGATAATCCTCACCCTGGCGTCGGGTTCGGATAACCACTGAATCACTGCCCTGCATGACCTCCTCTACGCTCTTGCCGAGCTCCTTTTCAAACGCTGCCCGATTTATCTCCCTCTGGTCCATCGGCACCCGGATTTGCGAATACTGTTGCGGGCCAATGCCGTCAGCCGACATGAACTGAACATAGCCATCGGTTTCCCGGAACAACATTACGGTGTCAGAGTCGCCGTCATGCAGTGTCTTGCCGAAAACCGAACCACTGCCATCAAGCCGCATGCCGGCTGTCATGACTGCAACGACTTCCCCACTCGGGGAACGTATCGCTTTTCGGATCGGTATAACCCACGCGCCCAGGGCGTCTACGAAATAGGTCCGGCCCACGACCATCGCATCGGAAGACAGTGCTCCCAGGAAACTGCCACGGGTCTCGGGATCGGTTCTCAGATTTGGAAGAGTCGACAGATCGAGGTTGGTGCTGACACGAACCAGCGTGCCGTCCGGCCTGGCCAACCCAAAGCCCACGAGCATGGGGTTGGCGGCGAGGATGCTGTCGAGCAAGGGGATCTGTCGACTGCCTGACAGGAGGTTGTCCTGATTGAGCAACTCGCGGCCAATTACATCGAGAACCAGCTCCTGGGTTCGCAGGATACTGTCGACAGACTGAGCAACCAGCTCGACACGGGCGGTCTGGTAAAGCTTCTCGTCCGAAATAAGGCCCTGCCAACGAAAGAACAGAACGACACTGAGGAGCAACACACCACCGAGGAGGATAAGAGCGAAGAGTGTCCAAAGATTGCGTTTGAGAATTGCCAAAAGCAGTTCCAGAAATTCGGGAGGTTGAACAACGGCTTTGCGTCAGTATACGGGAGAGCCTGAAAAGCGCATTACTATTTACCGCTAATTTGTAGGCTGTTAATTCCCATGGAACTAAATGCGTCGATTCGTGACAACAGAGTAATTCCGCGTCCATCACCGATCAGGGTATCGGGTGTACTATTCTGAAAAGCTGAACGGCAGTCGATCTTAAAGGAGTGTGTTTATGAACGTGATGTCTGTACTGAACCAGGTAATGAAGCAGGCTCAGGGTGGCCAGTCCCAGGGTAGTGGCATGGACGTCAACAAAATGATGAACAGCCTTGGCAGTCAACTCAAGGGCAGCCAGGGATCCGGTTCAGGCATCGACGTAAAGAGCCTGCTGGGCGGCGGAGCCCTCGGCATGATGCTGGGTTCCAAGCGCGGCCGAAAGATGGGCGGCAAAGCCCTCAAATACGGTGCCCTGGCAGGCGTGGGTGTCCTGGCCTGGAAAGCCTATCAGAACTATCAGACCAACAGTCAGAGCCCGGCGAAACCGGCATTGGCACAGCAGGGCCAGCCACTGGAGCAACTGCAGGGCCAGGCGCAGGAACAACGGGGACTTGAAATACTCCAGGCCATGATCATGGCAGCCCGCGCTGACGGCCACATAGACGCCAACGAACGCGCGCTGCTTACCCAGGAGATTGAAAAACTGGGGCCAGATGACGAACTTCACGCCTGGATTCAGCAGCAGTTCGACGCCCCTCTGGACGCCACTGCCCTGGCACGCAATGCCGACTCACCCCAGGCCAGCCGGGAAATCTACATCGTCAGTGCGGTCATGATCGACGAACAGAACCCCATGGAGCGGGCCTGGCTGGATCAACTCGCCAGCGCCCTCCAGCTCGACCCGGGTCTTGCCAGGGAACTGGAACAACAGATCCAGAGTGCAACAGCAGGGTAGTCGTCAGGCTTTCTTGACGAACTCCGATTTCAGTTTCATGGCACCAATACCGTCGATCTTGCAGTCGATATCATGATCGCCGTCTACCAGGCGGATATTCTTCACCTTGGTGCCAACTTTAACCACGGAACTGGAGCCCTTTACCTTCAGATCCTTAATGACCGTAACCGTATCACCATCCTGAAGCTCATTGCCGTTGGCGTCGCGAATCATCTTCGCGGCGTCAGCCGCCGCAGCCTCCGCCTCAGACCACTCATGCCCGCATTCGCGACAAACCAGTTGAACGCCGTCCTCATAGGTGTACTCGGAACTGCACTGCGGGCATGGCGGAAGCTGCGACATTATCATTTCCTGTTAATTGAATGGGCGCAGGATTATACCATCAACGCCCGGGCGAGACCCTCGCCAGCACCGTCGGATCTTCCGAAAGAGGCAGGGCGATAATCGCGCCCTCGTTCGACGAAGGGAAAATCCCGGTCAGGCCCGTAATGTTCACCTGATGCGACACCATGATCACCGGTGCCCCGTCCTCCAACTCATTCACCAGAGCAATCGTCTGCCGCGTCTGCGCCGGACCATCGCCACGGTTGCGAAAGAAAGAATTCAGCGACGGCCACTCCGTTACCTTCCCCATGTCCATCCCGGTTGCGGTATCCATGCAACGGCACCACTGACTGCTGAACACCCGCGCGTCCGTAATACCATGGTCCGCCAGAAACGGCTTCCACGCCCGCGCCTGCTCACGACCGACGTCGTTCAGATTCCGCTGGGTGCTGCAATCGTTGATATCAAAGTTGCCAGGATCTCCGGTCCCCGGGGCCAAGGCATGGCGAAGCATCAGAACAGCCCGTCCGTCTCTCAGAGCCTCCCAGGCTTCTTCGTTGTTATCGGCGGCGGAAACGCTGAAACACATGGCGACCGCCAGAAATGCGGTTAGGATAGATCTGGCAAGCATAATTGTTACCTCCTGAAAAAAATCCTATGCAGCTGTGCAGTGCGCGGATGAACTGACGATGTCCGATTGAGGCATTGGGAGAGCCCTTCCAAAAATGTTGAAGGCCAAGGATGGCCTGAAACAAGCGCACATGGACGTGCTCGTAGCGGTTTTTGGAAGGGGGCTCCCAATGCCTCCAGCACCAATGTCCGCAGCCTTGCAAGAGATACGCGAGCAATATCTATCAGGCTCATATCAACAAAAGGTAAACTCTGCACAGAACCACGCAAACAGAAGGAAACACCATGCCAATCTGGGTCGACGCCGACGCCTGCCCCGTTCCAATCCGGGAAATCCTCTGCCGCGCCGCCACCCGCTGGCAAATCGACACCACCTTCATCGCCAACCACGCCATCACCCTGCCACCGAGCCCTTACATCAAGCGCCGACAGGTCCCCCAGGGCTTTGATGTGGCCGACAACGAAATCATGGACCAGATGCACGAAGGCGATCTCGTGATCACGCAGGACATTCCCCTGGCCGCCGAAGCCATTGAAAAAGGCGCCGACGTCTTCAATCCCCGCGGCCAGGCCTTCACCAAAGAGAATATTCGCCAGCGCCTTGCCATGCGCAACTTTATGGAAGAAATGCGCAATGCCGGCCAGGTCACCGGAGGCCCCGCCCCTTTCTGCCAGACCGACCGCAAGGAATTTGCCGACAAGCTTGACCGCTGGCTGCAAAGAAACAAACGCAGTTGATAATGATTCTATTTTAAAACCCGGGCAGATCCGCTACCCTTCCCGCCTTATTATTTTCAGGCTCAACGCGGGCCTGCCTGATTCAAGGGAGAGAAGCGGAGTATGTCCTCACACAGCCACCAAACCACCAGCAGCTTTGCTGCCCTGGCCCGCCTGCTGAGATACGCCCGGGGATACCGCCGACAGATCATCGCTGCCACCACCTGCTCGATCATCAACAAACTCTTTGATATTGCCCCGGAAATCCTGATCGGTGTCGCCATTGATGTGGTCGTCAACCAGGAAGAGAGCTTTGTGGCTGGCCTCGGTTTTGAAACCGCCCAGGAACAGATCACCATTCTGGCCGTACTCACCTTTTTTATCTGGGCCGGCGAATCCCTGTTCGAATACCTGTTCCAGATCCTGTGGCGCAACCTGGCCCAGCGTTTGCAGTCGGACCTCCGACAGGATGCCTACGAACATGCCCAGCGCCTCGACATGAGTTTCTTCGAGGCTCGCAGCTCCGGCCAGCTGGTGGCCACCATGAACGACGACGTCAACCAGCTCGAGCGCTTCCTCGACGGCGGCGCCAACGCCATGATTCAGGTGCTGGTGACCGTGGTTGCCGTCGGCGCCGTATTCTTCGTGCTCTCGCCGCTCATTGCCCTGCTCGCATTCACCCCCATTCCCCTGATTATCTGGGGCGCCTTCTACTTCCAGCGCAAAGCGGGGCCGCTCTACGCCGACGTTCGTGAAAAAGTTGGTGACCTGTCCAGCCGGCTGGCCAACAATCTGGGCGGCATCGCCACCATCAAGAGCTTTACCGCTGAACAGCGAGAGGCAAAGCGTCTGAAAGAAAGCAGCGAAGCCTACGTGGAGGCCAACCGCCGGGCCATCCGCATCAGCTCTGCGTTTATTCCGGTGATCCGGATGGCCATTCTGGCCGGCTTCCTGGCCACCTTCACGGTGGGGGGCATGATGGCCCTTGAAGGAAACCTGAACGTGGGTGCCTATGGCGTTCTGGTCTTTCTTACCCAGCGCTTGCTGTGGCCCCTGACCGGGCTTGCCGAAGTGATTGATCTGTTCGAACGGGCCATGGCAAGCACCCGTCGGATTCTGGACCTTCTGGCCGAGCCCGTGCACGTGCGAGACGAGGGTGGCAAGGCACTGGCAGAGCCGGTGAAAGGCGATGTTGAGCTGGACAAAGTAAGCTTTCACTATCCCTCCAGCGGCGCAGGAATCCGGGATATCAGCCTGACCGTGCCAGCTGGCAATACCCTTGCGCTGGTCGGCGCAACCGGTTCCGGCAAATCCACTCTGATCAAGTTGTTGCTGCGGTTCTACGATCCGAGCAACGGCCAAATCCGAATCGATGGACAACCCATTCGGGATCTCAGCCTGCAATCCCTGCGCGGCGCAATTGGGCTGGTGAGTCAGGATGTTTACCTGTTCGAGGGCACCATTCGGGAAAACCTTGCCTATGGAAATCCGGCGGCGTCCGATACCGAGATCATAGATGCAGCGAAAACCGCGGAAGCCTGGTCGTTTATTGAAGCGCTGCCCGAGGGCATGAACACACCGGTGGGCGAACGGGGCGTTCGTCTGTCCGGGGGACAGCGCCAGCGACTGTCCCTCGCCCGTGCACTGCTGAAAAATCCGCCGATACTGGTGCTTGATGAAGCCACCAGCGCGGTGGACAACGAAACAGAAGCCGCCATCCAGCGGTCACTGAAGCGTATCGGCCATAACCGGACCGTGATCATGATTGCCCATCGGCTCTCCACCATCGTTGATGCCGACTCCATCGCGGTCATCGAAGGCGGCAAAGTGCTGGAACAGGGAACTCACCGGGAGCTGCTGGACCAGGACGGCGCTTATGCCAACCAATGGCGTGTGCAGACCGGGCAAATACAGGCAGCCATTTAACGCAATATATATTGATAGTGATTCGCATTTAAATTATTCTGCAGACCCTCAGCATTTCGGGAGCCTGCATGCCTGTTTTCTTCGACGTTTCCAATCTTGATGTCCGCATTGGCGACACCACCATACTTCAGAACCTGAACCTCGGTTTCGGTGAGGGTGAGGTAACAGCCCTGCTCGGGCATAACGGCTCCGGCAAGTCCACTCTGCTCAAGGTGCTTGCCCGCCAGCTTGCACCCTCAACCGGCAATGTCCGGCTTCTGGGCAAATCCTTCCGGAGCACGGGTGCACGGGAATTTGCCCGCAATGTGGGCTACCTGCCCCAGCATCCGCCGGGAACCGACGGTTTGACGGTTCGCGAGCTGGTTGCCCTGGGGCGCTACCCCTGGCGCGGACCGCTGGGACGCTATAACGAGGAAGACCACCGGCTGATCACCCGGGCCATTGAGGACACCGGACTCGGCCAGTTCCAGCATCGCTCTGTCGACACGCTCTCCGGTGGTGAACGCCAGCGCGCGTGGATTGCCATGCTGCTGGCCCAGCAAACACGATGCCTGCTGCTGGATGAGCCCATATCCGCCCTGGATGTGAAACATCAGGTGGAAACCCTGCGTCTGGTGCATCGTCTCGCCGAGCAGCGGGATCTTACGGTTATCGTGGTGCTGCACGACGTGGATCTGGCGGCCCGGTTCTGCGACCGTCTGGTCGCTCTAAAGTCCGGGCAACTGGTTGCCGATGGCAGCCCCCGGGAAATCATGGATTCCGGCATTCTGGAATCCATATATGGCGTGCCCATGGGCGTGATGGAGCGCGCGCCCGGACAGTGGGTCTCCTATGTTCATTAGGTCTGAACGCTGCTGGCGATACGGCGCGGCGCTGCTGCTGAGTCTGCTGCCGGTCTTTGCCGGCGCTGCAAGCTGGCACCACGAACAGGGCACCCTGACCCTGGACAAGACTCCGGAACGCGTGATCGCTCTCAACTGGGCCGCCACCGAGGCGCTTTTGTTACTCGGTGTCACGCCCATCGGCGTTGCTGATCGGGATGGCTATAACGTCTGGGTCAGGGAACCGGAACTGCCAGAGGGAGTCGCCAACATCGGCACCCGCGTCGCGCCAAGTCTGGAAGCCATTGCCGAGCTCAAACCGGATTTGATCGTCACCAGCTCCGAGATGGCGCCCGCAGCCAACCTGTTAGAGCGTATTGCGCCCACCTATGTTGTCAGCGTTTACAAGCAGGGCTCCCGACCGTTCGAAAAGGCCAGCGGTATGCTTACAACTCTCGGTGAGATGCTGAACCGGGAGGAACGCGCAAAGGCAGTTCTTAACGACATTGACCAGACACTTCAGACCCAACGCCGTCGTCTTGAAAATGCCGGCCTCACCGAACGACCGGTAGCACTCGTAAACTTTCTGGACGACCGCCACGTTCGCGTATACGCATCCAACGGCCTTTTCCAGAGTGGCCTGGACGCCCTTGGCCTTGAGAACGCCTGGCCCCATACCGGGAATTACTGGGGGTTCTCGGTCGTCGGGCTTGAGGCAATTGCGCCCTATCAGGACAGCCGGATTGTGGTGATTTCTCCGACCCTGCCCGGGTTGTCTGACACCCTGGCCGACAGCCCTTTCTGGACTTATCTGCCACCGGTTCAACGCAATCAGGTGTACCAGATTGATCCGGTCTGGCCGTTTGGCGGGGTATTCCCGGTCAAGCGACTGGCGACACTACTCGCCGAAGGCCTGCTGGCAGGAGGATCAGACAATGTACGCTGAAACTGCCAACAACCCGGTCGCAAAACCTTCCTTGCCAGCAAGGCTACCAGCGGCGGCAGCACTGATCTGGTGTGGCGCATTTCTCGCGAGCGCGGCACCCTGGCTTGGTCAGCTCAACCCGAGCGCTCTCATCGCCGCCTTCTGGACGTTTGAGGGCAGCGATTACGCTTCGGTACTGGCCCATTACAGCTGGGCCCCCCGGGTCGCCATTGCAGTCCTCATTGGCTTTGGTCTTGGTCTCGCCGGCGCGGTTACCCAACAGATCCTCGGTAACCCTCTCGCCTCGCCCACAACCCTGGGCGTGGAGGCAGGCGGCCAGTTCGGTATAACGGTGGCGACCATGTTCTTTCCCGGCCTGCTCGCCTTCAGTCCAGACCTTGTGGCGGTTTCCGGCGGGCTACTGGCCATCGGGCTGGTCATCGCGCTCACCTGGCGCCTGGGCTTTTCACCGGTCACAGTGATACTGGCCGGGCTTGTTGTCACCTTTTTCCTGGGCGCCGTAAACATGGCGTTCCTGTTACTCAAAGGCGAATGGCTGGGGAACCTGTTTATCTGGGGCGCGGGTTCGCTGGTCCAGAACAACTGGCAACCGTTTATGGAACTCTGGCCCCGGGTGCTGGTGCTGGGCGTATTCATGGTCCTGTTGATGCGCCCGCTGCAGGTCATGCAACTGGGGCAAACCTCCGCCCGGTCCCTCGGTGCCAAGGTCGGTCTGATTCGGGTGCTGGCGCTATTTCTGGTGGTCCTGATGAGTGCTACCGTCGTCAGCCGGGTCGGTGTCGTGGCCTTTATCGGTCTTGCGGCACCGGTGCTGGCAAGGCTGCTGGGCGCTCGCACCCTCTCTGAACGCCTGATCTGGAGCAGTCTCCTGGGCGCGGGTCTGCTGTTGCTGGCAGATACCCTCGCCCATTGGGCATCCACCTGGGGCGACGGATCGCTGGTGCCAACCGGCACGACCACCGCCCTGATCGGCGGGCCGATTATCCTGCTGGCCCTGCAGGGTTTGAAGAACACCCATCATATGCCAGGGCAGGATGACAGCCCCGCCGGTTTCCTGCCAAAGAGGCGCTCTATTTTCCTGACTGCTGGGGTCATAGCGGCTCTTCTGCTGGCCACCATCGTAATCTCCATGGGGTGGTCTCCGGGACTGGACGAATGGAGCTGGACTCCGACCGCCCAGTGGCACGAGGCGTGGGTCTGGCGCGGCCCCAGATTACTGGCCGCCATTCTTGCCGGCTTGGCCCTCGGCCTTGCGGGCACACTGATCCAGCGTATGACCGGCAATCCCATGGCCAGCCCGGAAATGCTCGGCATCAGCGGCGGCGCGGCGGTGGTCATGGTCTTGATCGTTCTGTTCGGTGCCGATATTGGCCGCGCAGGACAGCTGGGCGCAGCTACCCTGGGCGCTGCGGCTGCCCTGGGTTTGCTGATCATGCTTGCCCGCAAGCACCGGTTTGCCGGCAACCAGCTCCTGCTTGGCGGGCTCGCGTTATACGTGTTCATGGACGCGGGCCTTCGCCTGGTCATGGCTTCCGGTGGCACGGTCGCCTCGCAGCTTCTCAACTGGATGTACGGGTCCACCTGGCTGGTTTCAGAAGTCGAAGCCCTGGGGCTTTTGGCACTCATTGTGCTGATTTCGGCCGGCCTCCTGGTGATTATCCGGCCCCTGAGCATTCTTCCCCTGGGAGAAACATCGGCCAGTTCATTGGGCTTGCCGGTGACGAAAGTCCGTCTGATGTTGCTTCTGTTGGCAGCGCTGCTGACCGCTTCGGCGACGGTCGTGATCGGCCCACTGAGTTTTGTGGGCCTTATTGCACCCCACCTGGCCCGTGTTCTGGGCCAGCAGACCGTTGGGCGGCAGCTCGTTGTTGCTGCCCTTGCCGGCGGTCTTCTGCTCGGCATGGCAGACTACCTGTCCAGGATTGTGGTTTACCCCAACCAGCTTCCGGCGGGACTTCTGGCAGCTCTGGTCGGTGGCCTGTATTTCCTCTGGGGGCTGAGTCGCCATGGCAGAGCCTGAGCGTAACCCGGGAGTCGGTCCCCGGGGTCGGGAATACTACCGTCTGCTGAGTCAGTCAGGGCTGGATGGTGAAACAGTTCTTGCCGAGGCTCTCCAAACGCAAGCTGGTGCGCGAAGCGGCCTCTTTTCTCTGGCCCAGTGCCTGGAGCAACCGTCGCTACTGCTCAGCCAGGTTGGCATCGAATACCCTGACAACGCCGGGCCCCGGGCCGTGCGCGCGTTTGTTTCTGTGCTTCAGCAGGATCTGGCGCTCAGCGTGATTGCGCCGCTGACCCTGAGGCTGTTCCGCGACGGCCACGCGCCTTTACCGGACGCCAAACGAATATTCCTGGCCCCGGCGCACGACCAGACACAAACGGTATCCCGATGGTTTCAGGTGCCGGGCGGGGAGCGGGTTGATGAAGAAACGTTTGTCCGGTCCGCAGGCGCTCTGACAGCCGGGTGGTACCCGGCCTTCCGGCAACAGCTGGGAGTCAGCCCGGGCGCCTACTGGAGCAGTACAGGTCTTGGACTGGGGGCGCCGTTTTCAGCCGTGTGGAACCGGGTCGAACCGCAAGCGCTTTGCCAATTGGCGCAAGGCTGGCTGGAGCAATTTCAAAACGATGCAAACCAGTTTATTGACTGGATTCCTGCGGTGTTCGGTGAGCAGGCCACGGCAATCCCCCAGCGAAAGGGGTGTTGCCTGAAATACCTGCTGCCGGAGGGCGGTTACTGCGGTACCTGTGGCGTACATCGCAAGGAACGATTCGCCGCTCTCATGCCCCAAGAGCGGACGACAACACCAGGCCGATGGCAGCCAGGCCAATAAGCACACCGGCCACTGCCGCCAGTTTCAACCCTTCGATCATTTCCTGTTCGGGTGCCATTCCTTTTTCTCCCGTTTGAGGTGAAGCCAGTGGCCCTTACTTTATTGCGAATCATTATTATTTTCAATAGAAGGCCACTGATCTGTAATCCAAAGGAAGCCCTATACTCTGGGTAATGGGACACGCTTCGGCGAAGCCCGCTTTAACTGCTACTCTCAATGTTCACACGGCACCGGTAGGAACGGAGGCTCCAATGGGTATACTCAAACACCTTGTACTGACAGGAAGTTTAATGCTGGTTGCCGTTACCAGCATGGCAAACCCGACCTTTTCCTCCGACAAAACCGATTTCCGGCTCGAGACCATTGCACAAGGCCTCGAGCATCCCTGGAGCCTGGCGTTCCTGCCGGATGGCTCCATGCTGGTGACGGAGCGGGAAGGACAGCTGCGAATGATCCGTAACGGTGCGCTGTTGAGCACCCCTATCAGCGGGCTACCAGAGCTCGTGGTATCCGGCCAGGGCGGGCTGCTGGACGTGATTCTGCACCCGGATTTCGAACAGAATCAGATTCTGTTCCTGAGCTATGCCCATCGAAACCGGGACGGCATGACCACCCGCGTGGCACGCGCCCGACTGGACAGAGAGCGCCTTACCGGCGTTGACGTCATCTTTGAAGCGCTACCCCGCTCGAACACCAGCAGGCACTTTGCAGGTCGGATGGAATTTGATCGGGAAGGCAATCTTTACATCTCCGTTGGAGACCGCGGCGAGATGGACCGGGCCCAGGACAATGGTGATGATGCCGGTGGCGTTCACCGAATTACGACTGACGGCGGTCCCGCGCCCGGCAATCCTTTCCTCGACACCAGCGGCGTTAACGATACCTTCTATACAACCGGTAACCGCAATATCCAGGGCATGACGATCCACCCGGAAACGGGCGAAATATGGAGCCACGAACATGGTCCCCGAGGTGGCGACGAAATCAACATCATCCGGGCAGGAACCGATTACGGATGGCCGACAATTACCTTCGGCATCGACTATTCTGGCCTGCCCATCACTGACGAGACCGAAAAGGAAGGCATGGCCCAGCCACTTCATTACTGGGATCCGTCCATTGCGCCATCTGGCATGGCGTTTTATACCGGTGACCTGTTCCCGGAATGGCAGGGGGATCTGTTCGTGGGAGCACTCAAAATGCGCAAGCTGGTTCGCCTGCGCATTCAGGATGGCAAAGTGACAGAAGAGGAAGATCTGCTGACCGATCTCGGCGAGCGTATTCGTGACGTACGCATGGGCCCTGACGGCGCCCTGTGGTTACTGACAGATTCACCAAGGGGCAAGGTCTATCGGATGGTACCGCTTCAGTGAGGATCGTTGGTTCGTTCAGTCTTTTCGAACTGTGGCAGCTCGTCGGTAATATCGAACCAGTCGGATTTTGAGCCCACAAACACATGTTGGGCCGGCCCCTTGCCCAGGGGTTCGTTGATACAGCCAACCCGCAGACGCAGTATGCCGGGGATGGCGTCAACACGGCTGTAAAGCTGGCTGCCGCAACGGCTGCAGAAGCCCCGGTACTTGCCGGGACGCGATTCGAACTCGGTAATCCTGTCTTCGCCGGTTACGAACCGGAACCTCACCTTCTGCACCGGCGCGCTGGCCGAGAACGCGCTACCGTGGGCGCGCCGGCACTGGCTGCAGTGGCACAGGGCAACCGGGCCGATAGGGCCATCGTATTCAAAACAGATATCGCCACACAGGCAACGACCGGTGTACATGGTGCGGGCCTCACTGGTTCGGCTCAGAGGTTGATTCAGGCGCGATGATACCCGGCGACCACTTGAAGAACCAGTCTGCCGGCACCACTTTAAGAACACACTACTCGCTAAGGAGGACATTATGTCATTCAGCGCACTTCCGAAGATCGGCATGGGAACGTTCCGGCTCAAGGGCAACGACGCCCGTGATGCCGTCAAGAGCGCCCTGTCCCTGGGCTACCGCCATATCGATACTGCCCAGATGTATGGAAACGAAGCTGAAGTTGGTGATGGCATTACCTCCAGTGGTATTCCGCGCCGGGAAATTTTCCTGACCACCAAAATCTGGCACGACCAGCTGCACGCGAGTGACCTGATCAACAGCCTCCATGACAGCCTCGCACGGCTCAAAACCGACCATGTGGATCTGGCGCTGATCCACTGGCCATCGCCCGGTGACGAAGTGCCCATGAAGGAGTATCTGGGTGCCTTGAGGGATGCCCAGCGCGAGGGTCTGGCAGAACACATCGGCATTTCGAACTTTACCTGTGCCCAGATGGATGAGGCAAAAGCCATACTTGGCGACACGCCCATCTTCACCAACCAGGTAGAAGTGCATCCGTTCCTGGCCAACCGCAAGGTGGTGGACCATTCCAGGAAGCTTGGCATTACCGTGACCGGCTATATGCCGCTGGCAGTCGGAAAGGTGATGGAGGACGAAACTCTGCAGCGCATTGCCGCTGAGAGAAACCTGACGCCGGCCCAGGTGGCTATTGCCTGGGTGGCATCGAGAGGCGTTGTGCCGATCCCCTCCTCAACACGGCCCGGCCACCAGAAGGCTAACCTGGAGGCGCTGGAGGTTGAATTGAGCGAGGAGGAAATCCACGCGATTGACGAACTGGACCGTAACGAACGCATCGCTAATCCGGACTTTGCGCCGTCGTGGGACTGAGCCAGAACCCGGCTCCAACCAGCAAGAGCGTAGTCACCGGGGCGACAAGCAACCACCAGGTCTGAAGCACCCATAAGAGGGCGGCACTGAACAGACTCCACAACACCAGCAGCGGCAGGTAGACCCAGCGCCAGGTCCTGGTCACGAGTGCCAGAGCGAGCGCGCCGGCAGCTGCGGTGGTGCCGGGTGCTACGCCAAACAATCCGACGGCCTCCCACTGGCCGGAATCAGCCATTGCCAACCAGGGCAAGACACAGACAGCAAGCAGCCAGAGTACGGCAAGTCTTCCGATCGCTAGCCTGCTGTCATGAACGCCGCCTGAAAACACGGCAGCCGCAAGCAACGCGCCCTGGGCCACGAAGGCCCACCCAAACCACGCCGCCGGCCAGTTAATGGGGCCGAAATAGCCCACCAGAAACCCGTAACCGCTGACTATCCAGGCAAGCGACATCAGGCCGACGGCCAAACGCCGTGCCGCCCTGTTCTGTCTGGAGATCAGCACCGGTATAAAAATAGCGATCACTACCGCCAGCAACTGCCAGGGCCATAGATCCTGGTTGATCCGGACAAACAGCCGCAGAAACACCTGCGGCCCGAACATCACAAAATCCTGTAGCGAGTAGCTCAGCCAATCAGCCCCACTCACAGCGACCTCACGTAACCCGCCATCCGCTGGCGCTGGCTGGCATCAGGCAATGTACCGTACATCGCCCCCATGTTTTCCTTCATGTGCTCGACCTTACTGGTCGCCGGAATGGCACAGGTCACCGCCGGGTGGGAAATAATGTACTTGAGGAAAAACTCCGCCCAGTTGCCAACACCGGCCTCCCCGGCCCAATCGGGCAGTGGCTCCGACTGGAATCGCCGAAACAGCGAACCGCCCTGGAATGGACGATTGACGATCACCCCGATTCCGCGCTCCTGGGCCAATGGCAGCAGCCGGTCCTCAACCTCCCGGTCCAGAACGTTGTAGGTCAGCTGCACAAAATCCAGAGGCTCCCGCTCCATAATCTGCGCGAATTCCCGATGCCGGCGACCATGGGATGTGGTGATGCCGATATACCGAACCTCACCGTTCGCCCTCATCTGCTTGAGCGTTTCAAGATGCCCCTGCCACCCCAACAGATTGTGCACCTGCAACAAATCGAACCGGTCAACGCCCCAACGCCTGCTCGAACGCGCCGCCTCCGCCCGGGTTGCTGATTCATCGCCGGTCCAGATCTTGGTAGCTGCAAAAATCCGGTCGTGGCCGTCCAGAGCGTTCAGCGCCTCGCCCATTACATCTGCAGCGCTGCCATACATCGGCGAGCCATCGACCACCGTGCCGCCGAGCTCGAAAAAGGTTTTCAAAACCTCAGTGCGCTGGGTGATTAATTGTTCGTCACCACCAACGTTGAAGGTGATCCAGGTGCCCATACCGATTGCAGGGATGGATTCGTCTGTGCCGGGAATCCGGCGCATGGTGGGAGATAATGCAGTGCTTCCCGATGTGTTTGCGAACAGCATCGGGGCTTTGAGAGCAATTCCGGCGAGGCCGGAACTGATCAGGAACTTCCTTCGAGTAATCTGATTCGCCATAGCGCCCCCACTGACAGAAATTTCAGTGCGAATAGCATGATGCTCAAACAGCGCGGGTGGGTCATCCCTTCTCCAGACCGTGGAGGGCCACGGATGGCCCGACCGAGCCTACATGGAAGTATTTACGGCGTGTCTGGAGAAGGGATGACCCACCCGGGCGGCAGCTACATGGCTGACAGTCTTACCAACAACTCAGTTCCCGTAGTGGGCATCAAGATATTTCAGAATACGGGCAGACTCGAACAGGCCTTCCCCGGTATTGGGGTCTTCAAGATAGGGCACCTGAACCCGCTTGTGCACCTGGAAAAACGCATCCCGCTTGCCACCGGGAATCGGCGTATAAGGCCCCGGCTTGATGCGCTGCTTCGCTGGCCCGATCTCTGTCCAGTGCTCCTTCCCGAGGTTGTGCAAGGTATACGGAATTTCCAGCTCGCACAGCCGCTCACGCACCAAACGTGAAAACGGGCTCCCCTCGAAACTCCAGAGGTGCAACGGCTGCTCCGGCCGCTTGCCCTGGCTGACCCTCAGCCCCCGCATGGCGCTGGTTACCGAGGCTACAGAGCCCAGGACCGGCTGCCAGACCCGACCACGATAGTAGGACGGTACCGACCGGCCGGCATATTGCCGGAACAGATACTCGATGATCTCCTCGGATTCGTACATGACCGTGCCCGTGTTCTGGTCCGCCAGCAAAGGGAACTGTTGGCGGCCTCCCAGCGCTTCCGCCTGGGCCCGGAAAACCGACCCGCCCTTCGGGCAGGGCCGGATTTCCACATCCAGATTAAGGGCAGTCAGGGCTTCACGAACGCGACGGCAGTACGGACAGCCTTCCATGTCATAGAGCACGATCGGCTTTTCCGGCTGGGGAACATTTTTTACCACCAGGCAACCACGCCAGGCAGTGAGCGACGATGTGGCGACCGAGCCCAGCACGTGGACGTTATGAGAAAGCATATTCGACATAAACAAACCTTTTTTTGGAGACCACGCCATTATCACGCAATCTGACGATTTTCCATTGGCTCCCGGGTACCCATGATGTGATCAAACCAGGGTTTGGTCACGCACCAGTTGGCATTGGGGTTGGGTCCCATATGATGATCATAGTGCCAGGGCAAGTTCTTTCTCGCCCATTCCGGGTCCAGATGTGAGCGCTTATGTACCCGGTAGTAATTCCAGGCGCTGTAGTAGAGAGTACCCACAAAAAAGGGTGCGAATGGCAGCAGCGGGGTGACTGCTGCAGCCCCCGCAACGAGGGCAGCCACCTCCTTGGTTTGGGCATTCCAGGTCAGGGGCGGTCTGCGATAGTCGTCATCCAGGAAGCCATTTCGCCGGACATTTCGGTGATGATCGTGCCAGTGAAACGACCAGAAACTTGCCCGGTTCCGGCCCAGCTCATGAAGAACGTGTTTATGGAATACCCATTCCACGCCATTGGCGGTCAAAAGACCCAGTGGAATACCAATCATGGTGTCCTCCTTTTATTGTTTTCGGAACACTTGGTTACACATTCATCAGGAAACGCCTTTTTGGCCGCGAATTCCATGACTCAAACGCCGGAAAAAGCACCCATAAATCCGATAGAAAAGTCATTGACAACCCGAAGGTTAATTTTTATCCACCTAACTCCATGATTCGCAAGGGCACTTACATCGCGTCACAAAAGTTCAATACAAACAACGACACTACTGCCATTTTTTAACGTCATGTAGAGCTTTTCTGCATAGTACAAACCGGCAGGATGGGCTATTGTTGGACTATAGGAACTCACTGGATAGCGATCATGGTAGCCCCGGGTATGCGGCGTTCTGAAAGTAGAGAAAAAACAGGTTCTGGATTCAGACGGTCTCTTTTGGCATCCCTCACGGCCCTTGCCGTGATTACCACCCCGTCCGTTGTGGTCGCCGAAGACGATAATTCCGGTTTCTCGGGAAATCGCCTCTGGACGAACCAGCTTCAGGATTACGCGCTCAAGTCCCTCCAAAATGAAGACGCCATGAGCATGGCCGCCATTCCGCTGAATGGGCCCGGCATCAATCAGTACATCAATGCCGATGCGCTGATGAGCCCCGGTTCCATCATGAAGCTGGTGACAACCTTTGCGGCGCTGGAGGTTCTCGGGCCCAACCACCATTGGGATACCGATTTCCTGACCGACGGTGTCATGGTCGGCGACACTCTCAAGGGTAATCTCTACGTCCGCTTCGGAGGCGATCCCAAGCTCACTATTGAACGCCTCTGGACCACACTGGGTGAGCTTCGCAGCATGGGAATTACCAGAATTGAGGGCGACCTGATTCTTGATGGCACCTACTTTCAGGTAGACGGTGGTTTTCCTGCGTTCGAAGACAACGGCGATAACCCCCACGCGCCCTTCCTGGTAGAACCTTCCGCCTACCTGACCAATCTGAACCTGATGCACTTCCAGGTGCGCGCCGACGAGCGCGGCACCCAGGCCTGGAGCACGCCTTCCCTGGGCGAAGTGGTCATCGACAACCGCGTGGTTGCCACCGCCGAGGGCCCCTGCCCGTCGCGACGAAACTTCGAATGGGAGCCCATAATTCATGAAGACCATCGGGTGACTGTGCGGGTAACCGGCGAGCTGCCCCAGGGCTGCCGGAGCACCACCTACCTGTCGCTGCTGCCCCATGAGCAGTACAGCGCCTCGTTGATCCGTTCCTTGCTGGCAGACCTCGGGGTCGTGGTCTCGGGCGGCGATCTGAACGGAGTCACGCCGGAAGATGCACGGCTGGTGATGAAAACCACCTCGCCAGACCTGGTAACCATGGTGAGAGACATCAACAAGTGGAGCAGCAACGTCATGGCGCGCCAGCTGCTGCTCACCATTGGCGCCGAGAACCGCCTGGAAGATGAGAACGATGACCGGGTTGCCGGCATTCGTGTGATCTATGACTGGCTCGAAGACAAAGGCATTAACACCGCCGGCATGGTGATCGACAACGGCGCCGGTCTCACCCGACACGGCCGCATTACCGCCCGCCAGGGCGCACAGATCCTGCAACATGCCTGGAACAGCTCTTACTCGGCAGACCTGATGGCCTCCATGCCCATTATTGCGATGGATGGAACCATGGCACGCCGCCTGCGCAATACCGGCATGGACGGCGAAGGGCGCATAAAGACGGGTTATCTGGAAAACGTAAGGTCGATCGCCGGATTCACCCGCGACTCAAATAACACCACCTGGGCCGTCGTAGGCATGGTCAATAATGATCCGGCCTGGAATGGCCAGGCCGTGCTGGACCGGATTCTGTATTCGCTGCATTTCCGGCCGCCGACCGGGACTGCGATTTCACATGCATCTTCCGGCACTTCTGATACCAGTATTCAATAAAAAAGCCGGCTGAAACAGCCGGCCCAGCAGTCATGCTTTGAGCAACGAAACAATGCTTCGACTACTAGTCGACTGCAAAAATCACTTTGTCGATCACATGAATCACGCCGTTGGACGCCTCAACTTGGGCTTCGGTGACGTTGCTGCCCTCGATAACCAGAGCGTTGTTTTGTATATCAACGTTCAAAGTGGTGCCAGCCAGGTTCGCTACCGTACCGCCATTCGAAGCGTATGCCGTGAGAGAGTCTATCGTTGTTCCGAGAATATGTTGCTCGAGAATGCCTGGCAGATCTGGGCTGGCAAGCAATTGCTCTGCCGTAAGACCCTGATCAGCTAACAACGTTGCAAAGGCGGCATCTGTTGGCGCGAACACAGTCAAGGCCGCATCCGGGTCCGAGGCTGCAGCGACCAGATCGGTAGCGCCCATTCTTCCGCTTGCTTCTAGGAGTGCATCTAGCAGAATTGTGAACTCAGCATCTTGTTCAGCGTTTGCGAGCGCCGTTACGATCTCCGCAATCGTTGAATCTGTATCACTGAGATCGCTCGGTGGGGGAAGAAGTACTTTGTCGATTAGGTGAATAACACCATTAGTCGCATCGACATCAGTTACCGTTACTCGAGAGGTGTTTACGTATAATACGTTTTCACCACTTTCCTCAGAAATTGAAAGCGCGACGTCTTTACCGTTCACTGTTGGAACGAGACTTTCTGCAGGAGCGTTTTGAGCGACGCTAATAGCAGAGTCTGCCTTCACTTCACCTACTGACGTTGCGAGCACGTGGTAAGGCAGAACCGCGTTTAATAACGCTGTGTTGGCCAACAACTCTTCAGCCGTGATACCCAAGTCATCTAACAGAGCTTGAAAGGCAGCGTCTGTCGGCGCGAACACGGTTAACTCGTCATCTCCACCAAGTAGTTCAGCGATAGTCGGGTCTGCTGCAAGAACGGCCTCTTCAAGGATCGTCGTGTTTTCATTTTCAACGGCGATTTCCAGAATAGTTTGCGTTGCAGCATCTGCTGAGTCGTTATCATCGTCATCAAGCCAACACCCGGACAGCATAACACTGCCCGCCAAAACCATCGGTAAAGCGTATTTTGTATTCATTGTTTCAACTCCCCACTTGTAGAGGTTGTTTACCAGGATTTGAGTGGTTCGAACCTGCACAAATTCAGTCCTTGAATCATGCGTCAATGCATGTACGGGGAGTCAGAAAGAACGGATTTGCATCTTTTAACATTTAAGCTTACATCTGTACGCAGTCAGTGAAGTCTGCGAATGGTGAACTCGGTCATCTTCCCGGCAAGCGGAGCGATGAAGGTTACCAGAGGGAAAGCAACGGCCCAGGCGACCAGGAAAGCCGGCTCCTATCTGTAGTGGAACTCACTGTCGATGCCCGTATTGATGAAAGTGATCACTCCGGACATCAGCAGGGACATGATTCCGGACATGTAAAAGCCGAAGATCAGCTGGTGTAGACGTGAAAGTCTCATTTTGCTCATGACTTCTCCTGAACAGTGCTCCAGCGTTCCTCGGAGCAGCATCTGAAAGGCGTGATATGTCGTACACTGTTAACCAATAAGCGCCGAATGATAGTGAGCTTGCAACCCTTTTTCGATACGCCTTTTTACCAGGACAGGTGAGCCATGGATACCGGTCACGAGAGCGCAAACAGTTTTGCCAAATCCTTTGTTCTCATTCTAGTGCTGGCGTTTGGTCTGGTTGGCTGCAGTTCGACCAAGGTAGCTTATCGATATGCGGACTGGGGAATCGTATGGTGGGTTGAGGATTATGTTTCGCTTACCGCCGACCAGAAGCAGCAACTCAACAACGATATTGCACAACTACGACAGTGGCATTGCAGTGCCGAGCTGCCCCGTTATCAGGCCTGGCTGGATGAACTCGAGTCTGACGTATCTAACAACCCGCCCGATCAGGCCACTGTCGAATACCATCAGCAGCAGCTTTTCAGTTTCTTCCCGAGTCTTCTGGAACGGGCAACCCCGGTCGCAACAAACCTTCTCTCCAGCCTGAGCGATGAACAGGTACAGGAGTTGGCGGACAACATGGCGCAAAGCCAGCGGGAAATGGAAGAAGAATTCCTGGCCGATTCCCCGGAGGCGACAGCCGAGGCCCGGGCCGACAGAACCGCAGAGCGGGTCGAACGTTGGCTGGGGGAGCTGAACAGCGAGCAACGAAACATCGTGCGGCAATGGTCAGCCAATCGAGGCGCCCAGACTGAAATCTGGCTGCAGGGCCGCAGGAACTGGCAAGTGGCACTACTGGAAATACTGGAAGGAAGAGACGAGCCCACGTTCGAGGCGGAACTGGAATATCTGATTCTCAATTCCGAGGAAGTGCGGGGAGAGGCCTACAAAGCCATGATGGCGGAGAGTCGCGTAGCCATGGCGTCCCTGATGCATGATCTGATCCTGGCGGGTGACAACACAACACTGGCCCATCTGCAGAATCGGGCAGTAGAGCTCAACAACGACTTTGAAGCATTGACCTGCTCACCGGCCTGATATCCCGGACGAATTGAACCAGGGGCCGGATGAAGACTTTCATCTGGCCCCTGCCTGCCCTGAGACTACACTTAGATCGTCAGGTAACCACCATCGGCGTTGATGCAAGCGCCTGTGGTATAGCTGGAAGCATTGGAAACCAGGTACAACACAGTACCCGCCATTTCACTTGGATCCGCCACCCGCTTCATGGGTATGTGAGCCATCGCCTGCTTCTTAATGGCTTCGTTCGTAGTCAGGGCGCTGGCAAACTTGGTATCGGTCAGCCCTGGCAGCAGCGCATTCACGCGGATT
Source organism: Marinobacter flavimaris (assembly GCF_045057155.1). Lineage (NCBI taxonomy): Bacteria > Pseudomonadati > Pseudomonadota > Gammaproteobacteria > Pseudomonadales > Marinobacteraceae > Marinobacter > Marinobacter flavimaris. The sequence goes on along the minus strand of NZ_CP171359.1, from coordinate 276,051 downwards.
TTCTGCTGACCCAGCTCCATGGCAAAGGACTTGGTCATGGAAATCACGGCGGCCTTGGTGACCGAGTAGATGCCCTGGTAGTGGCCCGGATTTACACCGTTCACGGACGCCACGTTCACAATCGAGCCGCCACCGGCTTTCTTCATCATCTGGGCGCCACGGGCGCACATGAAGAAATAGCCCCGGATATTCACATCCACGGTCTTGTTGAACGCTCCCAGGTCGGTGTCCTCTACCGGCCCGAAGTAAGGGTTGGCGGCAGCGTTGTTCACCAGAATGTCCAACTTGCCGTGGGTTTGCTCAATGTGCCCCCAGATACTTTCAATCTGGTCCATATCACCAATATGGCAGGCGTAGGCTTCGGCGCTACCACCGGCATCCCGGATACTGCTGGCAACGGCCTCGCAACCGTCAATCTTGCGGCTGCTTACGATCACGTGGGCGCCATACTCGGCCAGAGTCCGGGCAATACTCTCGCCAATGCCGCGGCTGGCACCGGTAATCAGGGCAACCTTGCCAGTCAGATCAAACAGATTCTTGCTGCTCATTCGTTCACCTCAATTCGCTATCGGAATGTCACCAGGGCGGGATCATCCGCTTCCAGGTGGCTGTAGTTATTAAAAACGGCCAGGCTGCGCCGGGGGCCTGAATAAAGGACCCGCGACACACTGGTGTTGGCGATCACCTCGTTCAGACCGAGTGCCCGGGCGTCATCAAGACCGAGCAGGTGCTGGGCGATCACGGAAATCGGCCCGCCGGAGGTCGCCACCAGCACATCGCCGCCATCGGCGTAGTCAATCATTTCCTCGAAGGCCGCCATAACGCGGGCCTTGAAGTCCGGCCAGCTTTCCTCGTACTCGTGGTCAAACTCGCCCGAGGCCCAGCGATGCACCGCGTGCACAAAGGCCTCCTGGAACGCTTTGGCCGGTTTGGGAAACGCCTTGAGGTCCCGCGCCATCACCGCGCGGTCACTCCACTCCGGGCGGTACCGGGCCACCACAGTGGTGTGATCAAACTCGTTGAAGCCGGGAACCACCTGCATATCGGGCAGTTTGGATCCGTACCCGGTGGCGATGGCTTCAACGGTTTCCCGGTGGCGTTCCAGATCGCCTCCGAAAACCGCTGCCGGTTCCACTTTGCCCGCCAGCCAGCGGCCAAGCACCCTACCCTGCTCCCAGCCCGTGGGAGACAGTTGATCGTAGTTTTCTTTCCCGAAACTGGCCTGGCCGTGACGAACCAGATAAATCGTCGCCATTACAGGGAGCTCTCCGCAATCAACCGCTGGCAGCGCTTTTCGAGATAATTAGCGGCATGGCCAAAGGCGGCGAAACGCTTGTCCTTGGTCTGGCCATGGTAGAAACGGTAATAGATCTGCTGGATGATCACTGCCAGCCGGAACAGGCCGTAGATCTCATAGAAGTCGAAGTTGTCGACCTTGAAGCCGGACTGCTCCATGTAATATGCCACCACTTCCTTGCGGGTAAGCATGCCCGGGCGATGGGTCGGTTGGCGGCGCAGCATCTGGAACGGGCCTTCGTCGTCCGCCTCAATCCAGTAGGCCAGGCTGTTTCCAAGATCCATCAGCGGATCACCGATGGTGGCCATCTCCCAGTCCAGTACGCCAATAACCTCGAACGGGTTGTCCGGGTTCAGCACCACGTTGTCGAAGCGGAAATCATTGTGGATCACCACCTGGGCAATGTCGTCGGGCATCTTGTCATTGAGCCAGCTCATTACCTGCTCAAAGTCACCCACATCGTCGGTGCGGGCCTTGCGGAAACGGTCGCTCCAACCGCCAATCTGGCGCTGAACGTAGCCCTCGCCCTTGCCCAGCTTGTCCAGGCCTGCTGCCTTGGCATCCACACGGTGAAGATCCACCAGTTTGTCGATCACGTTCAGGCAAAGCTTACGGGTATCGGCTTCACTGAGCTCGAAATCCTTGGGAAAGTCCTGGCGCAGGATAATGCCCTTCAACCGTTCCATCACGTAGAAATCGCAACCCAGCACGTCGTGATCATCGCAAATGGCAATGATGTTGGGTACGTAGGGATAAACCGGTTTGAGCGCCCGCATGACCTTCGCCTCACGCAGCATGTCGTGGGCAGACTTGGCAATCTTGCCAAACGGCGGCCGGCGCAAGACGTAGGACCGGTCGCCGTAATCCACCTGATAGGTCAGGTTTGAGGCGCCACCCGGGTATTGACGAATCTCTGGCTCGCCTTGCAGATCCGGGATCGCCTCTTTCATGAACCGGTCTACGGCGCCAGTGTCCAGCTCCTCGCCTTCCCGGATGTCCACGGCCTCGTCGATCTGGGTCATTCAGGACTCTCCTTTTGAATCTTCAGTTTAAAACAGTAAAAAAACCGCGCATTCAGGCCTTGCTGCCACCCATCTTGCTCATCCAGCGCTTGCTTTCCTGATGCATCAGCCAGTCGAAAGCCTTGGGCGCATGGCGTTTGAGCATCCACATGCGGCGCTCCTTGGCGTGGGGCAGTACCCAGAAGCTCTTGTTGTTGACCGACCGGAAAATATCCTCGGCCACGTCCTCGGCGGTTACCGTGGAGCGCTTCATCAGCTTGTTCACGTTCTGCTGAATGCCGGGGATATCTGAACGCATGCTGCTGGTCAGATTGGTCTGGAAAAATGCCGGGCATACACAGCTCACATGAATACCGGCATCCCGAAGTTCCTGGCTCAGGGTTTCAGACAGGGCAATTACCCCGGCCTTGGTCACATTGTAGCTATCCATCAACGGCGCCAGCATCAGCCCGGCCATGGAGGCCACATTCACAAATGCCCCGGAGCCCTGCTGCTTGAACTGCGGCGTGAACGCCTTGCAGCCGCGAACCACACCCAGCACGTTGATATCGAGAATCCACTCCCAATCCGCCATGGTGGTATCTTCAATGGAACCGGCAGAGGCAACGCCAGCGTTGTTCACCACCACATCAACGCCACCCCATTTCTTCACAAGATCATCGCGTACCTTTTCGAAATCGGTCAGGCGTCGAACATCGCACTCAACGAAGTAGCCCTCGCCTCCGGCTGCGGTAATCTCTTTCTCAACGCCAACACCCTGCTCCGGATTAATGTCGCCGATGCAAACTTTGGCGCCTTCTTTGGCATAACGCAGTGCGATGGCTCGGCCAAGTCCGCTTGCGCCACCCGTGATGAATACTCTCTGTGTCATGGTGATTCCCGTTGTATCGAATTTTTAGTCAGCTTAACTCACAGGTATACGAGAGTGGGCGGGGCTGGCCTTCTGAAACTGTGCGGAGCCATGGATGGCGTAGCCAAGCGTACATGGACGTATTCACAGCGTGTTTCAGAAGGCCAGCCCCGCCCGCTCCAACACCGAGCTATCAGTTCTTGTACTTCCGGAGCTCCAACCGGGCAACCATAGCCCGATGTACCTCATCAGGCCCATCGGCCAGACGCAAGACACGAGCATAGGCGAACAACTGAGTCAGCGGGAAGTCATCGTCGCTGACTCCGGCACCACCGTGAATCTGAATGGCCTGATCCACAATGTTCTGCAACATGGACGGAATCACCGCCTTGATCATGGAGACCTCCTGAAGCGCCCCCATGATGCCCTTCGTATCCAGTGCCCAGGCGCATTTCAGCGTGAGCAGACGCGCCTGCTCAATGGCCATGCGGGCATTGGCAATGATATCCGGATTGCCGCCCAGCTTGGCGATCGGACGCCCGAAGGCCTCACGAGTCGTTGCCCGCTTGATCAGAATCTCCAGCGTGCGCTCCGCTGCGCCGATGGCCCGCATGCAATGGTGAACTCGTCCCGGCCCAAGGCGACCCTGGGCGATCTCGAACCCGCGGCCCGGACCGGCAATGAAAGCGCTCTTGGGCAACCGGACGTTGTCGAACAGAACCTCGCCGTGGCCATAAGGCTCGTCGTATTCACCGAATACCGGCAGCATACGCTCGATCTTGACCCCCGGGGTATCCAGCGGCACCAGCACCATCGAGTGGCGACGGTGCTTGTGGGCATCGGGATCCGTCAGCCCCATGAAGATGGCAACCTTGCAATCAGGGTGTCCGATGCCGGTACTCCACCATTTGCGACCGTTCAAAACAACTTCGTCGCCTTCAATAACGGCGGTGGCTTCCATATTGGTGGCATCGGAGGAGGCTACCGCCGGCTCGGTCATGCAGAAGGCGGAGCGAATCTCACCACTGAGCAGCCGCGGCAACCACTCGGCTTTCTGCTCCTCAGAGCCGTAGTGAATCAGCACTTCCATATTGCCCGTATCCGGCGCGTTGCAGTTGAAGATCTCCGGCGCAATAAAGCTGCGCCCGGTTTCCTCGGCAATCAGTGCGTAGTCGGAGTTCAGCAGGCCGCAGCCGTATTTTTCGTCCGGGAAGAACATGTTCCATAGGCCCTGGGCTTTGGCTTTCTCCTTCAGCTCCCGGATGATCGGAAGCACAACCCAGCGGTTATCCAGTGAGGCAAGCTCCTTGTGGTACTGCTCTTCGATGGGAAAAATCTCATCCTTCATGAACTGCTTCACGCGGTTGAGATAATCCTGGCCTTTCTCGGAAATATTGAAATCCATCGCCGTCTCCTCGCTAACGGTTGCACGGTGGCGTGCACGGAATCATCACGTTGAGACCAGTCTAGGGATAACTTAACTATTACGCGACTGAATTATTCTTATCGTTTATTATTAACCAAACTTATTCAAATTCTCCAGAAACGGATCCCGCTCATGGCCCTCAACCGCCTGGACCTGAACCTGTTGCACGTGTTCGACACCATCTACCGGGAGGGAAGCCTGACTCGTGCAGCCAAGTCACTGCATCTCACTCAGCCGGCTGTCAGTCATTCCCTGTCGAGGCTAAGGGACCATTTTGACGACCCCCTGTTTACCCGTCAGGGCAACCAGATGGTGCCAACACCACTGGCCCGGCGGTTCCTTGAGTCCATGCGACCGGGGCTCACCCAGATCCAGGGCGCGGTAAACCAGTTTCATGCCTTTGATCCGGCCACCCAGCGTAAAACCTATTCGCTCGGGCTACGTGACATTCTGGAATCGACCTTCCTGCCCCGCCTGATGGCGCGCCTGGACGCCTATCCGGAACTGGAAATTGTCAGCCAGAGGATCGCGAGGCGCGACATGGAGACGCAACTGGCGGCCGGCAAACTGGATTTTGCCGTGGATGTGCTGTTGCCCGTGAGTAACCAGACGTCCCACGAACTCCTGAGGCGCGACCGTCTGGTGGTTCTGGCCCGGGAGGGGCACCCGCTGGCAACAGAGTCGCTGGATATGGAAGGGTACCTGTCCGCAAAACACGTGCTGGTATCCTCGCGGACCGAAGGACCCGGGATTGAGGACTTTGAACTATCGCGACTGGGGGTACAACGGAGTATCCGCTTGCGGTGTCAGCACTACTATGCCGCCTGCAGAGTGGTGGAAGAGACCGATCTGCTGCTGACCATGCCGGAAGCTTACGCCAGAATTATCGCCGAGCGGGCCAACATCCGGATTATGGATCCGCCGGCGGACCTGCCGTCTATCGACGTGCACCTGTATTGGCACAAGGCTTACGAGCGGGAGCCGGCGCTGATCTGGTTCCGGGAGCAGTTGAAGGCAATCAGTTGAGCCTCAGTAGGCGCCAACCACCATCAGGAAACCGAAGAATCCGATAGCCGTGATCCCCAGGGACGCCATTACGATGCCGAGGCCCCACCAGACGGCGGCACCATCGGATATCTCCACATCGTGGCCCCTCAGGGTTCGGTAGAAAGCCCAGGGGCCCAGGACAAATGCACCAACCACCGCGAATACCAGTCCGACGCTGATACCGGCAAAGGTCCAGGTGGCCAGAACCATGGCCCGGTCTTTGACCTGGTCGGTGACACCGTGGTGCTCAAGAAATTTCTTGCAGAAAAACCAGATCAGAGCGAACAGGATGATGACAAAAACCAGTCCGCCGACAATGGTGATCATTCGGTATAGCAAGGTGTCGTTCCTGTCAGTTTAGAGGCCCGTCAGGCCGGAAACACGGGCTCCGGGAGGCACTCGAACCCCGGTTTGGCGAATAGATAGCCCTGGTAGAGATTGATCCCCTGGGAGCGCAACCAGAAGTATTCTTCCTTGGTTTCGACGCCCTCAGCAATGATCTGGCCGCCAAGCTGAGTCATCATGGTAATGATGCCTGCAACAACGGCCTGCTTGTTCGGCTGCCGATCAATATCACGGATCAATGCCATATCCAGCTTCAACAGATCGGGCGGACTGGCCATCATGACATTGTACCGTGAGAAACCGGCCCCGAAATCATCAATGGCTGTGCTGAAACCCATCTCCTGATAAGCCTCGATAATCGACACGAGGTGGTCGACAGATGTGGAGGTCAGTTGTTCGTCCTCAGTAAGCTCGAAAATGATTTTCCGGGTATCAAAATTGTAGGTCTTGGCAGCCGCCAGGGTCGTGCGAATACAGTACTCGGCCCGGTACACCGCGTTGGGCATAAAATTAATGCTGAGCATCGGCTCCATGTTCAGCCTGGCGGCAAGCTTGACCGCCTTGACCCGACAAACCTGATCGAAGGCGTAGCGATTCTGCTCGGTTACCTTCGAGAGGACACTCATCGCCCCCTGACCCTCGGTGCCTCGCACCAGCGCCTCGTAGGCGTAAACAGATTTGTTGAGAACGTCAACAATGGGCTGGAACGCGAAGGTAAAGGAAAAATCCAACCCCTCTCCACATGCACATTGCTCGCAACGAGACTCGTCAAACAGTACGGCGGGTTGGTTCACTTCAACTCCTGAATTCACTTCTGGCGGTTTTGCTATGTTTATATGGCGTATTTTTCACCCAATATAGCCGCGATCCCCTCCCCGGTAAAACCACTTTCTGGTTAAAGCGTGTCAAACGGTGGCATCCCCTGCCTACATGACTAAACTGGGGTTTGTCGTTTATACGTGTCTGTCCACAAAAGGAGTTTCCCTAATGGCCCAAACTACCCGCATCGCTGTAACCCCGGGCGACGGCATAGGTCCTGAAGTGGTTGCCGAGGCTGTGCGCTGCCTCGAGACCCTGCGCGCCAAACACGGCCTGGACCTTGAGTGGACTCGATTCCCCTGGCCATCCCACGCCTGGCACGAGGAGCATGGCGAATCCATGCCCGCGGATGCCCTGGCGCAGTTACAGAAGTACGATGCCATCCTTCTGGGTGCCCTTGGCGATCCGGGCCCTATGGACGATCCGGACCGATACCTGCTTCCAGACAGCATCTCACTGGCGCCACTGCTGGACATGCGCAAAGGGTTCGACCAGTGGGTCTGCGAACGTCCGGCCCGGCTTCTGCCCGGTGCCCGCCAGTACCTGGCCGATGAGCGCGCCAAGGACATCGACATGCTGGTGATTCGGGAAAACTCCGAGGGTGAGTACGTCAGCCAGGGTGGACGTCTGCGCAAGGGCACGCCGGATGAAGTGGCCACCCAGATGGAGGTGTTCACACGCAAGGCAACCGACCGGATCATCCGCTATGGGTTTGAACAGGCCCGAAACCGCGCCGCAGACCGGGTTTCGGAGGGTCGCACACGGACATTCAGGACCCTGGATGGCAGAACCTGTGAAAGCCAGGTGTGCCTGGTCACCAAGCGCAATGCCTTGCGCTACTGGGGCGACATGTACACCGAAGCGTTCGAGGAGATAAGCAAGGACTACCCGGACGTGGCCACGCATCATGAGCTGGTGGACGCGGCCTGCATGAAGTTCGTGCAAAGCCCCTGGGCCTTTGACGTGGTCGTCGCGAGCAACCTCCAGGGGGACATTCTTACCGACCTAGCTGCGGTTCTGTCAGGTGGCATGGGCGTGGCACCCTCCTGCAACCTGAACCCGACGGATCCGGATATGCCGTCCATGTTCGAACCTACCCATGGCAGCGCACCGGATATTGCCGGCCAGGGCCTGGCTGACCCCACCGCCATGCTCTTTACCGCCGCCCGCATGCTCGAGTGGCTGGGCCGCAAGGACCCTGCCATTGCCGCAGCTGGCAAGGAGCTGTTCGATGCAGTGGCTGCAGACCTTGCCGAAAACTCGGGCAGCCGACGAGGCACCCACGAGATCGGCTCTGCAATCTGCGAGCGGCTGTCCCGATAGATCAGGGTTACTGGTCGGCCATGACAAATTCGAGCCGGCCAGGCGCTACCCGCACATCTACCGGCATCATACCGAACATACGCTGGGCGAAGTCGGTTTCGTCCAGTCGGTACACCGGCATGGTCTCCAGCATCTGGGCAACCAGCCGCATGACCGTATCGGTTACAGGCTTCAAATCCCCTTTGAAGAACGGAGAGTCAATACTGCTTTCAAGAAGCTGCAACCGCCGTATGAAGATGGCTTTCTCGGTGCTGTCGTAAACCGGCGCCCCTTCGACCTTCAAGGCAATGTCCACGGGCAGCTTCGTCATCAGCGCATTCAGTGCCACCTGACCTCTCACATCGATCACCGCCACATCGCGACCATCTGGCCCAAGGGTAATGTCGGCGTCGTCGAGACTCAGACTCAATGGCGAACCACTATTCAGCTGGTTGCGGTCGAAGTCGCGAACCACATCCTGAAGGTGCCGTTCCAGCTCGCCTTCGGAGATGGAATAGGGCGACAGACTGGCGCAACCGCTGGCGAGCACCAGCAGCAGGGCCAGAAGCGCACGGAGGGCGTAAATCGGCGTTCTATTCATTTTCGGCCCGGGCCTCGACATGAGGCGTAAGAGTGTCGTCAAAAACCACGTGTATCAAGATGGGTCTGCAGCAGACCTGGCAATCCTCGACATACTCCTGTTCCGGTACCGACGGGTCGACGCTGACATCCAGCGTCTCCCAGCAGTACGGGCACTGAATCAGTACCGAATCCAGGGCGGACATGGCATCACCTCAGAACTGTTGCTTGGCCATCCAGGGGATGACGCGATCGAACGCCTCTTCCAGCTTCTCGCAGGTCGTGGAGAAACTGATCCGAACGGCGTTGGTGCATCCCTCGCCAAAGGCGTCACCGGGCACCATGCAGACGCCGGTTTCCTTCAGCATTCGCAAGGCCAGATCAGAGCCATCGACATGAGGTGGAAGGTCAGGGAAAGCAAAGAAGGCACCGCCAGGCTTATAACCGGTCATGTAGGGGGTCTGATCGACCAGCTCGACCACCTTGTCCCGGCGCTCACGGTAGATATCTACCATATCGCGAACGCACTGCTGGTCACCGGTCAGTGCAGCGACGCCGGCAAACTGGGACGGCGTGTTAGCCACGGAGGTGGTGAACATGTGGAAGCGACGCAGAGACTTGATGGCCGCCTGACTGGCAATCACCCAGCCAACCCGCAGACCTGCCATGCTGTAGGTTTTTGAAAAACTGCTGATGCACATGATGTTGTCCAGATCCATCGAGCAGTTCAGCACGCTGGCGAAGTCTTCGTCATCAAAGATCAGGTGGTCGTAGACTTCATCGGCATACACCTGAATTCCCCGATAGGCACATTCCTCCAGGATGGTCTCCACGGTGCTACGCGGGTAAACCGCCCCGGTCGGGTTGTTGGGGTTGTTCAGGATCAGCGCATAAGTCCTGGGCCCCATGGCCTTGATGACCTCATCCGGATCCAGCTGGTGGTTATTCTCTGCCCGGGTCTGCACAAACTTTACTTCACCACCGTTCATGCGAATCAGGGGCGCATAGAGCAAAAACGACGGGTCCGTCACGATAAACTGCCGCCCGGGCGCAGAGGTGGCTGAAATAGCCAGGTACATGGCTTCTGTAGCGCCGCTGGTGATCAGGATATTGTCCCGGGTCAGTTTCCGGTTGTAGCGCTTGCCGTAGTAGTCGCGCAGGGCAACCAGCAATTCAGGCAGGCCGGCATCCATGGTATAGCCGGTCTGCCCCGCGTTGAGCGCATCGATGTAGGCATCGATGACGTGCTTTGGGGTCGGCAGATCAGGCTGACCGATGGAAAGATGAATAACATCCTTCATGGTGGCCGCCATATTCACCATGCGACGGATACCCGGCACCGGGATCGCCTGCATGGCAGGGTTCCAACTGGCCTTGGTTTTCCGGTACTTCACTCTACGCGGTTTTTCCTGACCAGTTTCTTTGTTGGCGGCTTCTGCCATAAACACCTCCTGCAAACGGGGCAAATAAGATCTACCCCTGCAGGTTAGTCAGTATGGATGGCCTCTACAAGACAAAAAATCATATAGATGATGTACGTGAAAGTACCGCCATCAACGCTGTGAGCGGAAATTCCGGTGCCTCGCAAGTTGACCCGACAGAGCCTGCCGACCAGACTGTTATTACCCCTCGGGGCAACGACCAGTTCAACGAAGTCATTCATCAAAAAGGCGGAGGCTCAATGACTCAGCACAGCAAACCTGTTGTTACCGTTCTCACCGCGCCGGGAGAGCAGGAACCGCCGGGAATGGACGCAGTCAGGGCCCGCGCCGATGTGCGCTTTGCCTGTGACGAGCCCACCCTTCGCGACACCCTGCCGGGCACCGATATCATGATGGTGACGGACTTTCGCACGGAGGCCCTCGCGGCCGCCTGGCACACCGCAGACAAGCTCCAATGGATTCACGCCACAAGTGCCGGCGTCGATGCCCTGATGTTCCCGGATCTGATCAGGGGCGATGTAACCGTCACCAACGCGCGGGGCATTTTCGACCGTACCATTGCCGAATACGTGCTGTGCACCATCCTCATGTTCGCCAAGGATTTCCCGAATTCCATCCGGCTGCAGATGAAGCACCAGTGGAAACATCGGGACACAGAGCGGGCAGAGGGCAAGCAGGTTCTGGTTGTTGGCGCAGGCTCGATCGGCCGGCAGATCGGCCGCCTGGTCGGCGCTGCCGGTTTAAAAGCACACGGCATCGCCCGCAAGCCCAGGAAGGAGGACCCCGATTTTGTGGCGGTACACGGCAATGACGATCTTTACGAGCAGCTCGGGCATGCGGACTTTGTAGTGATTGCGGCGCCACTAACACCCCAGACCGAAGGCCTGTTTGACGAAAAAGCCTTCAAGGCCATGAAAAATTCCGCCCGTCTGATCAACATTGGACGTGGCCCGATCGTCAAAACCGATGACCTGATCACGGCCCTCGAAAATGGCGAAATTGCCGGCGCAGGACTCGATGTCTTCGAAGAGGAACCGCTGGCGGAAGATCATCCGCTCTGGGACATGGAGAATGTCACCATGACCGCCCATATGGCCGGCGACTTCATCGGCTGGAAACGTGCACTGACGGATCAGTTCCTGGAGAACTTCGACCGCTGGCACAAGGGTGACGAGCTGTTCAATTTGGTCGACAAGGAATTGGGTTACGCTGGCAGCAAATAACCGTGCCCGGCACTCATCCAAAAACAAAACGGGAGCCAAAAGGCTCCCGTTTTATATTCGAACCATCAAAACCAATCAGCTACCAGACAAGGACTGATCCGATGGATCAATCTCCATCTGCTGGATCGCAATCACCGCCTGAGTGCGGTTCCGCACCCCAAGCTTCCGGAACACCGCCGTGATATGGGCCTTGATGGTGGCTTCCGACACATCCAGATCATAGGCGATCTGTTTGTTCAGAAGCCCCTCGGCCAGCATACCCAGCACCCGGAACTGTTGAGGCGTCAGCGATGCCAGCTTCTCGGAAAAGTCGGTGGCATCTGAATGCATTCGCTCGATCTTGTCGGCCACTCCCTGCGGCAACCAGACGTCGCCTTCCAAAACCGCCTGAATCGCCTCGGTAATGGTTGGCAGCGGCGCCGACTTCGGTATGAAACCGGAAGCACCGTAGTCAATCGAGCGACGCATTACCTGCAATTCCTCGGATCCTGACACAACCACCACCGGCAGCCCCGGGTACTGGCCTCGCATGAAGACGAGCCCCGAGAAGCCGTGGGCACCCGGCATATTGAGATCCAGCAGAACCAGATCCGCATCCGGGTGCGACTCTACCGCCGCCTGCAGTGCCTTGATGCTGTCGACTTCCACCGTCTCGGCATCGGGCACCGCCTGACTGACCGCCTGCTTCAATGCTGCGCGAAACAGCGGGTGATCATCAGCGACGATAATTGTTTGTGCCATTCAACAGATTCCTTACAGGTACATGGCCTGGTAACACACAGGCGTTACTGGTTCGCACGACCGCTGATCAGGTCATCGACTACACCCGGATCTGCCAGCGTAGAGGTATCACCCAACTGGTCGTGCTCGTTAGCGGCAATCTTACGCAAAATACGCCGCATAATCTTGCCAGAACGCGTTTTAGGCAGTCCAGGTGCCCACTGGATCACATCTGGAGAGGCGATGGGGCCAATCTCCTTGCGCACCCACTGGACAAGCTCTTTCTTCAACTCGTCAGAAGGTTCCTGTCCATGTACCAGTGTTACATAGACATAGATGCCCTGACCCTTGATGTCATGCGGATAGCCAACAACGGCAGCTTCTGCGACCTTCTCGTGGGAAACCAGGGCGCTTTCGACTTCGGCGGTACCCAGACGGTGACCTGACACGTTCAGAACATCGTCGACACGACCTGTGATCCAGTAGTACCCGTCTTCATCGCGACGGGCGCCGTCACCGGTAAAGTACATGCCCTTGTAAGTGCTGAAATAGGTCTGAGCGAAACGCTCGTGATCCCCATAGATCGTCCGCATCTGGCCCGGCCAGCTGTCCAGGATGACGAGGTTACCCTCGGTCTTGCCCTCAAGGATGTTGCCGTCATTGTCTACCAGTGCCGGCTGAACACCGAAGAACGGCACCGTGGCTGAGCCGGGTTTCAGATCAATCGCGCCCGGCAGCGGGGAAATCAGGATGCCACCGGTTTCAGTCTGCCACCAGGTATCCACGATGGGGCACTTGCTGTTGCCGATAACCCGGTGGTACCACTCCCAGGCTTCGGGGTTGATCGGCTCGCCCACGGAGCCCAGCAGTTTCAGGCTTTCACGGGTAGTGCCGTTCATGCAGGACTCGCCTTCCGCCATCAGGGCACGAATTGCGGTCGGAGCGGTGTACAGGATGTTGACCTTGTGCTTGTCGACAACCTGCCCCATACGAGAACTGTCCGGATAGTTGGGCACACCCTCGAACAGAACGGTGATGGCACCGTTAGCCAGCGGGCCGTACAGGATATAGCTGTGGCCTGTGACCCAGCCGAAATCGGCAGTACACCAGTACACGTCGCCTTCATGATAATCGAACACGTACTCGTGGGTCATGGAGGCATAGACCATGTAGCCACCGGTGGTATGCAGAACGCCCTTGGGCGCACCAGTGGAACCCGAGGTATACAGCATGAACAGCGGATCTTCGGCGTTCATCGGCTCTGGCTGGCAGTCGGCAGAGGCGGACTTCATCAGGTCTTCGTAACGCTCGTCGCGGGCGTCATTCCAGGGCACTTCGGAATTGCCGGTCCGGGTAACAACCACCACCTTCTCGACATTGGCGGCATCTTCATTCTTCAGGGCCGCGTCCACGTTCTTCTTCAGCGGAATCTTGCGGCCGCCACGAACGCCTTCGTCAGCGGTGACTACGAAGCGGGATTTGCCGTTCACAATCCGGGCACCAAGCGCTTCCGGAGAAAAACCGCCGAACACCACGGAGTGAATCGCGCCGATACGTGCGCAGGCCAGCATGGCGACGGCTGTCTCAACAATCATCGGCATGTAAATGGTGACAACATCACCCTTCTTCACGCCCAGACCTTTAAGGACGTTGGCGAACTTGCTGGTTTCCTCGTGCAGTTCGCGATAGGTCACGTTGCGTGAATCGGCGGGATCATCGCCTTCAAAGATGATGGCTGTCTGGTCGCCGCGCTTTTCCAAATGACGGTCCAGGCAGTTGGCTGAGGCATTCAACTGGCCATCTTCGAACCATTTGATGGACAGATTGTTGTAATCGTAGGTCGTGTTTTTCACCTTGGTGTAAGGCTTGATCCACTCAAGGCGCTTGCCGTGCTCACCCCAGAAGGTATCCGGGTCTTCGACTGACTGACGATACATTTCTTCATACTGTTCCCGGTTCAGAAGGGCCTGTTTGGCCACTTCCGGGCTTACCGGATATACCTGTTTACCAGTCATTGTGCTCCCCCTTTAGTCAGAGTCTGTTGTCATTGTCGGTTTTGGAATTCAGACGTTGAGGCCTCTCCGGCCCTTTAGACGGATAGTGGTAGTTCACCATGCTAGCCACTACACAATGAATTAGACTAACGTCCTAATCCGCCTGAACTTTTAGCCCAAAAAGGTCGGTAACCCGCAAGAAAACAACGGTAAATTGCGCCGAACGAGAAGCTTTTTAAAGGATAGTTGGATTGGAGCCGATGGCAAACCCGGGAAGGAAACGACCACGCATAAAAAAGCCCGGTCGTTGCGACCGGGCTCCTGGGTTCACGCTGCCTTTTTTCGGGCCTTGGCAGAGCGCAGGCTGTAAACCTTGCGCTCCTTGAGGGCGTATCGGTTCAGGCCTGCCAGGTGGATCTTGCGCAGATAGACCGACCAGTCAATCTGGCGGGCATCTACCGGGAACAGCACCTTGTCCAGCTCACCCATCCTCGATGCCAGGGCCAGCAGATCATCATTCCTGAAGATATAGTCTGGCGCGGTGTAGAAACCGAAAATGGTCGCCAGCGAGCGTGTCGTGTCCAGATTCCGGAGCACTTTCAACTCGCGATTCTGGCCCAGCATGCGCAGAACCTTCCCGGTAATGCTCAGTGGAATGCGCACCCCACCTACGACGGCATCGAAAAGTCTGCGATTGACTGCAATGAAGGGTTTGGTCGGCTGTCGGTAGAACAGCTGATCGTATTCGGCGAAGTTGGCTTTGGATTCCGCCATAAGGTGGTCAATAAACTGCCCAAGGGAAACCGGGTTGGAGCTGCCACTGCAACACTGGTAAATCCGGTGACGTGGCGAATCAGCAACGGCTTCAGCCGCCGCCAGGATGATGGCATTGGCCACCAGATCCACGGGAATAACATCGATGACCCCAGCGCGTTTGCCAGGGAAGAGCGTAACCTTCTCGCGGGCATACGCAAGGATAATGGCATCCGCCACCTTCACGCCTTCAATCCAGCCTGGCGCGGGTTCCTCGAGTGCACTTTCAATAATGGATGGGCGCACAATGGTCAGTGCCCGCCCGGACAGGGCCTTGAGCAGGAGTTGCTCACCGAGCCACTTGGTAAAGGTATAGGTATCACTCCAGCCATAATGGTTGGCTTCACGGATGCCAAGGTCCACCAGCTTCTTTTCCAGTGCCTTGCCGGAGTATCGGGAACGCACGTCCGCTATCTTGTCCTCCAGCAGCCGGACAAGTTCTTCGATCTCATAGTAACCTTCAGTGCTCCGGGGTATGGCCTCACCTGCCGGCTTGATCACGGTCTCCGTGATCTGTCCGGAATTCATGCCGTTTACATAGCAGGTGGAAACCTGCAGCACCGCCAGCGACTTGTTCTGTCGCGCAAGCTCGGCCACGTTGTCGAGGCAACGGGTATTGATGGCAAGCGCTTTATCGAGCTCTTCCCGGAAGTTCACACTGGCTGCGGAGTTGACAACCACATCGATGCCGCCAGCCAGCTTTCGGAAACGGTCAGCGGACAGACCAAACAAAGGCTCGGTCACTTCCCCGGTTACGCAATGCACACGATCTTCAATAAAAGTTTCGAAAGCCTCGTTGTCGTCCTGGCGAAGACGATCGAAGACTGACGACGTGGCGATCTCCTCAAAAAAACGATCCCGCGCATCGGGGTGACGTTTGTTTCCACGGATCAGCAGATGAATGCCGCCTATGTCCGGAACGGCGCGAATGAGCTTTTCCAGAACCACCTTGCCGAGAAAGCCCGTGGTGCCGGTAATCAGAACGTGCTTGCCCCGGAGCCGCTCAAGTACTTTTGATGACGCCTCGGGATTCAGCTGCTGTGTTGCCATGGGAGAACTCCTTCTCATTTCAATTCGTTGTCGCCGCATACCCGCCAACCAGAGGAAAGTTTGCGAATCAGATTCGACAGATGTGCTGCATATTGCGGGCCACGATTCAGATTTGTGCTCAATCCTTGCACAACTTTGGTGACAGAGCGGTGACACACAGCAAACTTACGCTACAAAAAGTGTAAAAAAAATGACGGAAAAGAAGGTAGGTTTTTCTGCCTATCAGGAGCTGCTTTGGTCATTGCCGGAGAGAGATCGCAAGAGCTGATCCAGCGAGATATCTGCAGGCTGTTCCTTCAGTATGCGCACCAGACGATCCTGCTCACCAAAGCTGATGCGATCGTAAAACGGCTCGCGGAGGACGGATTGGGGCGGCTCGGCAGGCTCCGCTTTATGTTCGAGGGGTGAAATCTGGTCCGCCAGCTCGCGAAGATGAATGGCCAGATGATTCTTTCGCTCGGGGCTGAGACTCTCCCACTGGAACGACCCGAGACCGGTTTGCACAATCTCGACGGCATCACTGTCCAGCGTGCTCCCCAGCAGTGCAAAAAGACGGGTAAATGCTTCATAACGCAGCATAGGATCGATCGGCCCCGCATTAAAAACAGACTCAATCTCACCCACGGCCTGCAGGCACCGATCTTTCAGGGTATCAGCCTCACTTTCGGTTTCGGGCTCCGGCTTGGTAACTGTTTTGAGCGGGCTCTCGGATCCTCGTTTGGACACCTTGTGCCAGTAGGCTGCAATACCAGCCTTTCGTCTCGGCAACTGGGACAGCCGCACATCAAGCATATCCGCGAGGGTATGAAACTGGCGGCAGGAAGGGTCTGAAACAGGCAGAAGCGCGACCGGCTTCTGGTTGAGAACCGACTGCCGAAGGGTCTCGTCCCGCCAGATACCACCCATATAGTGGAGCGAGATTCCCAGGTGGCGCTGGGCAGCGGCGTCCAGGCGCTGGAACACGGACCGTGCCTGACTGGCGCCCTGGGCCATATTCACCAGAATGCTCGGAATCCGGTTATAGCCCCTGCGCCGGAGAACCTTGATCAGCGAAAAGGCGTCGGTAAGGGACGCGGGGTCCGGGGTCACCACCATGCAGGCCAGCTCTGTCGCGGCAATCATATGCAGCCCGGCAGCCTGAAGCCCGGCAGCCGTGTCGGTAATGACGTAATCGTAGCGGTTTTCCAGGTTATACAGTGCCCGGAGTATGCGAAGGCTCTCCGTTGGCCCCATATCCATGCATTCCTGCACGCCGGAGGCCCCCGGAACAATATGCAGGCCGTAGTCGGTCTTCAAGATGATGTCCTCAAGACGACACTCTCCGGCCATCACATTGGCAAGGGTTTTTCTCGGATAAAGGCCAACCATAATGCTGACGTTGGCCAGATCGGTGTCGCCATCCAGCAACAGAACGCGGTTATCCTGCCTTGCGAGGGTGAGCGCAAGATTCAGGGCGACCGAGGTCTTGCCCACCCCACCCTTGCCACCCGTTATGGCGATGGTGCGAGGTTGGTTCGGATTGTGCTTGACAGGTTCTCTGGCGTTCATCACCGGCAATCTAGGTCCCTGATTTTTCGGTTTTCTGTATTTTAACCTGTAAAAATTCTACACACATCACGAATCAGATAATATATTGCTTAAAAAAAGAGCAATAAGTATTTAATAACGACGGATTATTGTCTAAGCTCTTTTCCGACAATAAGAATGAACGCTTCGTCAGTTAATGAATTGATTCGCCCCACGGCAGGTAAGCCTATGCACATTGCGCCTGATCTACAGCTACCGAGTCTTCCGGAAGTCACCTTGCGGGCGCTCGAGGCTTGCCATCAGGACGAGAGCTACCGGAAAATCAGCGAAATTGTGTCTGCCGATACCGCACTGGTAGCTCGTATCCTGGCACTGGCCAACTCCGCCCTGTACGGCCCTTCTACTCCGATCCGCTCCGTCGACCAGGCACTCCTGAGACTCGGCACCCGACGTTTTCACACGCTGGTCCTGACCGCAGCACTGCGCCAACTGCTATTCGAGCTGGGCGGTGACGAATGGCAACAACTCAGAGATTTCTGGCGACACTCGCTGACCACCGCGTTGACCGCCCGGGCCCTGGCAACGCTGACCCGTTATCCGGAGCCTGACGAAGCCTTCATGTTGGGCATGCTTCACAACATTGGCGAGCTGATCGCTATTAAAACGCCAGCCACCGAGGCGAAGCAACACTATCTTGATCATCAGTCCGACATCGCAGCGGAACTCGTTGCCTCCTGGGGGCTGGGGCCAATGGCCGCCGATGCCATGCGCTACCAGCAGGCACTACCGTCGGAGCTACGGGATGCCGGACATCTGGTGAAGCTGATCAGCCTGGCCACCCGACTGGCACTCTCCGATGCCGCCGGCATTGCAGCGGCAGGCACGGTATTCGGGCTGAACGAGGAACTGACCCGGGAGATAAATCGCCGCATCGGCCACGAAGTCTCGGGTATGGCTGCATCGCTGGGGATTCCTCTGGATGAGAATTACTGCGGCGAGAGCGCCTCGCGACAGCTGAAACAGACAATTCTGCGCCAGGCCATGGCAAACCAGGCGATCAACCTTGCCGATCTGACCGGAGAAACCGAGGACATTCTCGCCGAGACGGTCAACAGCCTCACGCTGATCACCGGCTTGCCGGCGCTGTGCTTTGGGCACACAGGCGAAAACCTTGTGCTCCTGTCCGGGACCATTGGCGACATCCCTGACCTGGCGGTCACCGCCAAGCCCGGCGGCAGCGTCCTTACGGAAGCCTTTATTTCTGGCCTGCCAGTCAGCCTTGGTGATCGATCCCCAACAGTACTCGACCGACAGTTGCTGTCACTGCTCCATACGCCCTCCATACTTGCCGTACCGGTTAACAATGGCGGGGACTGCCCTGGTGTCTTCGCCCTGGGCACAGACAACGAGCATCTGCCAACAACCCTGGAACTGGCCGATATCTTCACGGCTCAGTTGGCATCGGTACTGGCAGACCGGGTGCCGGCCCAAACCGATGCCGAAGCCAGTACAGAGGGCCTGGATCAGGAGATCGCCCGCGACCGGCTGCGTAAACAGGTTCACGAAGTCAGCAACCCACTGACCATAATCCGACAGTATATTTACCAGCTGCGAGGCAGGCTTGAAGATGCTGGTGTCCAGCAGGAGCTGGACGTAATCCGGGATGAGCTGGATCGGGCGGGCAATCTTTTACTGCAAATGAGCCATACTGACTCCGTGGATCAGGGCGATGACGGGGTTGAGCTCAATGCCGAACTGGAAAGTCTGGCTCGTATCCTTGAAGATAGTCTGTTCAGCTCAGATAGCCGCAGCCTTCGGTTATCGCTTTGCAGCGAGCCAACGCGGGTTGCGGCTGGCCCCACGAGGATTCGGCAGATTGTGATCAATCTGGTTCGAAATGCGGCGGAAAGCCTGGCGGATGATGGCGGCACGGTTGAAATACGGACGTCTTCGCCAGTGTGGCAGAACCACCGAACCTGGGTTGAGCTGGAAATCTCGGACACAGGCAGAGGAATACCCGGTGAGGTCAGGGACGCCCTGTTTTCACCGGTGAAAACCACAAAGGGAGAGGGCCACAGCGGTTTGGGCCTGAGCATTGTGAAACAGCTCGTTGATGACATGGAGGGCATCATTGCTTGTCGCACGGGGCAGGAAGGGACCACCTTCAGGATTCTGCTTCCAGCGGCCAGCCACAAAAAGAATGAGACCGACTGACGCAGAAACAACGGACACAGACCGATGGCACCTGAACATACTGATCAGCCTTTCAGTCACGGGTTAACGGCACGGATACTGGTAGCAGATGACGAACCCCGCCTGCTCAATACACTGGCTTCGCTGCTGCGTAGCCGGGGTTATGACGTTGCGGAAGCTCACGGGGGCCGAAAAGCCTGCGAGCTGATCGACCAGCAAACCTTCGACCTGGCCTTGCTGGATCTCCGGATGCCCGAGGTCACAGGTTTCGACGTTATGGCACACCTTGCCATCGGACAGCCGGATTGCGGCGTGATCGTGGTCAGCGGCGAAAGTTCGTTCAGTGCTGTGAGCCGCGCACTGCGGCGGGGCGCCCTGGACTACATCCGTAAACCCTTTGATCCTGAGGAACTGCTGGCCACCGTTGAGAGCGTGATCGGAAAAAAGTCACTCCTCGAAGCCCACGAGCATATCCAGATGCGGCTGGAGAAATCCGAGGCGCTGCATCGTTACATCGTTAACAGCTCTCCTGACATCGTGTTCATGCTTGATCAGGACGGTCACTTTTGCTTCGTGAACAGCAAGGTAGAAAGCCTGCTCGGATATAAGCCAGCGGAACTTTGCGGCCAGCATTTCCGCCACATTCTCGACGACCGGGACGTGACCCGCGGGACACTGGCCCTGAAGGGACCAAACATCACTGCAGATAACCCTCGAACCCTGGAAGTCCGCCTTAAAACCCGTGGCAGCCGGCGAGCAACCCGTCATTTCGAGATAACCGCTTTTCCCATCGATCCGCAAACCTGGCCGCACTCCGGTAACACGCAAGGAGGCGGCAGTGGCAACGGCGCCACCTATTATGGGACCGCTCGTGACGTTACCGAGAGGAAGGAAGCCGAGGCCTTCATCAATTTCCAGGCCTACCATGACCTTTTAACGCGATTGCCGAACCGTGCACTTTTCAAGGACCGACTTGAGCTGGCGATCACCCACGCCAACCGTGGTGGCCAGAAGCTGGCGGTTATGTTTCTGGACCTTGACCGTTTCAAGGTCATCAACGACACCCTCGGCCACGCGATGGGAGATCGGCTGTTGCAGGCAGTGACTCACCGGCTCGAGAAATGCCTGCGCAAGGGCGACACCCTTTCCCGGTTCGGTGGCGACGAATTTACCCTGCTCCTGCCCTCCATCCACAATCACGAAGACGCGAGACAGATCGCCAAGAAGCTGATTGATGCCCTGCGGGCACCTTTTCAACTGGGGGATCACGAAGTATTTGTAGGTGTCAGTATCGGCATCGCAATCTTCCCCGAGGCCGGCGAGACCATGGATCAGCTGATCCAGAACGCCGACATTGCCATGTACCACGTCAAAGGCAAGGGCAAGGACGGTTACCGCTTCTATTCCGACAGCATGAGTATCGATACGGCCAACAGGCTGAACCTCGAGCGGGATCTGCGTCAGGCCCTTGAACGGGACGAGTTGCGAGTGTTCTATCAGCCCCAGGTGTGCTCAACAACCAACCGGGTCGTGGGTCTTGAGGCCCTGGTTCGCTGGCAGCACCCGGAGCGGGGACTGCTTTACCCGAGAGACTTCCTGCCCCTGGCGGAGGAAACCAAACTGATAGGCCTGCTCAGTGAGCGTGTTCTCGACCAGGCCTGCCAGGATGTCGGCCGCTGGATCCGGGAGGGCCACACCCACCTCCGGTTGGCCGTCAACCTGTCCCCCATCCAGGTTGAGCATCCGCAGTTTGTAGAAACCCTGATGCAGCAGGTAAAGGCCCACAACTTCCCGGCCGGTAACCTGGAAATCGAAATCACTGAAAACGTGATCATGAACGATCTGGAACAGATCTCCCAGAAACTCCGGGAACTGGCAGCTTTGGATGTCCGGATCGCGATCGACGATTTCGGCACAGGCTATTCGTCACTGAATTACCTGCATCGCCTACCCATTCACACCCTCAAAGTCGACCAGTCTTTCGTGAAAGCCATCCGCAGTGGCGACGACGGTGCATGCATCGTAAACGCCATTGTCGCCATGGCCCATGGACTCAAGCTGGAGATCGTTGCAGAGGGCGTGGAAACCGACGAGCAACTGGATTATCTGCGGAGCCTGGGTTGCCACCAGGTCCAGGGTTTCTTCTACGGCCCTGCCAGGCCCGCCGCCGAGATTTCCAGAACTCTCGGATCCACCAGGGCCAAAGCTGCCTCATTCTGACATACGATTATCGATTGTCAGACACTCCGATATAAAAGCGCGATAGGGTTTGCAAAGTATTGCAGTACGTTACTTTATGTATCCTGAAATGCGCATTACTGCACATATTTCTCCCACCCTGTTCTCTAAGCTCGAATCCATAGGCGCTGATTACCGGAATGTCCGACATTCTCGGACCAATAACGACAAAAACGGTGACAGCATCCAAGGAACAAGAACAGGCAGCAGTCATCATGCGCGACAAGTACAAATACATCGGTCCCGTCTACGATTTTCTCAGCAATCTCTATAGCGGCAAGAATATTCACCGCTGCAAAACCGCCATGCTGGATGTGGAAACCGTCCGGCCCGGAGACAAGATTCTGTTTGCCGGAGTTGGCCATGGCCGGGACGCCATTCGGGCGGCCGAGCTAGGTGCAGACGTGACCGTGGTGGATTTGTCCGAAACCATGCTGCGGAAGTTTGCCGAAGCTCAGGAAAAAGAGGCGCCACACCTCACGATCCGACGCATCCACAGCGACATCATGAAAGTAGATGAGTTCGAGCAGTACGACATGGTCGTGGCCAATTTCTTCCTGAACGTGTTCGATGAAGACATGATGGTCCGGGTCCTCGAACATCTGATACGGCTGGGCAAAGCCGACGCCCGGGTCGTTGTTGGTGACTTTTCCTACCCCACTGGCAACCTGCTTTCCAGAATGTTCAAGAAGCTTTACTGGTACATGGCCGTCTTCATTTTCTGGCTGTTCGCCAACAATGCATTCCACAAAATCTACAACTATCCCGAGCACATGCAGCGGCTGGGCCTTCAGGTCACGGACAAGAAGCACTTCAAGCTTCTGAACATGAACTGCTACTGGTCCATTCTCGGACGCAAGCAGGCCTGAGCACTTTGCTAGAGATTCACCCAACAAAAACAATCAGGGAGCAGCAGCATGTCGGATCAGATACTCGCACTGGACAGGGTTGGCACACTTGAGAGCGGCTCATTCACGTTTACCGAGCGGGTCGGCTTCCTGAAGAAGTACGGTACCCATTCCCAGTCGTTTTCAACGCTCCAACCGGGCATGCAATATTTTGATGTACCGGGCATGGGGTATATCGCCTACATGCGCAAATGGGGCGGCACCTTCGTGCTCTCGGATCCCGTCTGTGCGCCGGAAGACTTTGGCAACCTGCTGGAGAGCTTCCACCAGCGCTTTCCAAACGCCAGTTACATCCAGGTCTCCAAGCCCGTCGTCGATTTCCTGCACCTGCGATTTGGTCTCTACGGCACCCAGTTTGGCAGCGAATCCCGTATCGATCTGGGCCGCTGGTCACTCAGCGGGAAGAAAAAACAGATCCTGCGAACCGCTTTGAACCAGGCAGAAAAAAACGGGATTACGGTGAAAGAGCGTTTCAGTGACGATCACACCCGTGAAATATCCGAGGCCTGGATTCGAACCCGCAAATGCAAGAGCAATGAAATCCGCTTTCTGATCCGTCCCATGGAAATGGACTATCGCGAAAACGAACGGCATTTCTACGCCTATCAGGACGACAAGGCCGTAGGGTTTATCTATTTTGACCCGATTTATCGCAACAACGAGATTATCAGCTACGTGCCCAATATCTCCCGGGCCAACGCCGATTTCCGACAGGGCATTTTCTATACCCTGATGGCTCATGCGATGGAGGTCTTCAAGGCGGAAGGCGTGCCTTATCTGGATCTCGGACTGATACCCCTGTCACTGGATCCTGCAACAGAGCATCAGGAGAGCAGGCTGTTGAAACGCCTGTTGCACGGGCTCTACGAGAAGGGCAATTTTCTATACAACTTCAAAGGCTTGGAGTTTACAAAGTCGCGCTTTAGGGGAGACAACTTCAAGACCTACTGTTGTCACAAACGGTCGATTCCGGCGCTGGAGTTTTTCGCCATGTTCAAGCTGACCCGGTTGCTGTAGCCCCCAGGGGCTCTCCAGGCCAGTGTTCGCTCACCCGTTTGGCCTCCAGCCCCAGGCCCGCCATGAAGGGCGCGATGCCCTTTGGTGCCGGCCCTGAAAACAGCGCAGCGCTCACAGGTTGTTTCCCTGCGCTGGCAACTGGGCCTTGAGCAACATCAAGCCGACCGGTCTGTTCCAACAGCCAGGCTACCCGTCGGGCAATGGCCTCACCCGAGTCCACCCAGAAACGAACCGTCGGCAGACTCGCCCTCAGACTCTCCAGTAACAGTGGATAGTGAGTGCAACCAAGCACCACGGTGTCCACACCGGCCTCTTTAAAAGGCCTCATGGCTTCGCTCAGCTCGGCAAGCGGAACCTCGATTCCGGAAACCAGGTCCTCTGCCCAGCGCACCAGCCCCGGATGGCCAATACGCTCAATCCTGCAATCGCCAGCGAATTCCTCGACCAGCCTGTCGAGATAAGGTCTGCGAACCGTTGCCGGTGTCGCCAGCAGCCCCATTCGCCGATTCACGGACTTTGCTGCCGCCGGTTTGATGGCCGGCACCACCCCCACAACCGGCACCGCCGTCATCGCACGTAAATGCGGCAGGACCACGGTACTGGCGGTATTGCAGGCCACCACGATGGCGTCTGACGGGTAGAGCTCAAGCGCTCTGGTGATCAGACCGCAACAACGGTCGATCACAACCGCCTCGGATTTGTCGCCATAGGGAAAGCCTGCGTTGTCTGCCAGATAGACGATCTCCAGTCCCGGCAGTTGCCGGTGAATGCAGGCCGCAACGCTCAGACCACCGACACCGGAGTCAAACACCAGAACCCTTGGAGGTGACTGCCTGCTCAAACCGGAATGCCTCCCCGGGAAATCTCGTGTTCCATGGCCCGGATCAATCGGCCAGAAATGGTGGTTTCCGGTGGTACCGGTGGCGTATCGCCCGGCAGGAACCAGTCGGCATCGGCAAGCTCGTCCTCCTGGAGAACCAGCTCGCCTCCTGCGTAATCGGCGAAGAAGCCGACCATGAGCTGATGGGGGAATGGCCAGGGTTGCGAGGCGTGGTAGCGGATATTGGTGACGTCCAGCCCGGTCTCCTCTCTCACTTCACGGTGCACAGCGCCTTCCAGACTCTCACCCGGTTCAACAAAACCGGCGATGAGGCTGTAGAAGTGCCGTTTGACCCGCGAGGACTTCGCGAGCAGAAGCCGATCATCCCGGCGTATGACGACAATCACGCAGGGCGCCAGCCTCGGGTACCAGGGAATGCCACAGGGTTCGCACCACTTGGCCCGCTCACGCGGATGGAAACCGGTTTCCTCGCCGCAGCGGCCACAGAATCGGTGGTCGCGCCACCATTGCCAGACCTGAAAGCCGGTACTGAGCATATCCGCCGGCGCATCGCTAACCATCAAAAGCGCATCCCGCAGCGGTACAACCTCCTGATTACCGACGTCGCTGTCCGGCAGTTCGGTCACGAATACACCGCACCCATTGTAACTGCCCAGAGATACGGAATCGGACAATTCGCCCCGGAAAAGGCTGCTGTCGCCGCTGTGCAGCCAGCCGTTATCGGGCTTGACCACACCCGATCCCGACAGCGCAAGGATCAGATCGCCGTTTTCCGGCCGGCGGGTCGTCCAGCCCGGTATCCACTGAGTCATTGCGATCACCATTCGATGCATCAACTGGGTTATTGGAAGATCAATCGGGAATGTACCACATTGCCGCACCGGCCAAGAATGAAAGGTCCACCTTTCCGCACTGTACTCAACCAAGTAAACTTGGCACCTGTTTCGTCAACGGAGTTGCCATTTATGCGTCTTTACCAGGGCATTCGCAGCCTGATCCTGACCCTTTTCCGAAAGATACTGTTTATCTGGGTCCGGACTGATGTCAGCGGCAACAGCGTTGAAGCCCTCGCCCTGGATCCCGACAAACCGGTTTGCTACGTGCTGCAATACAGCTCGCTGTCGAGCCGCCTGGTTCTGGAGCAGGAAGTTATCCGTGCAGGACTTCCTGGCGCCACCGAAGCCCTTCCGGTGAAGAACGGCCCGTCCCACTCCTTCTTTTTCCTCTATCGCCGGATCGGTGGCTTTTTCAGGGGGCGTCAGGCGCCGGCACCCACGAACGAGTTTCAGGCCCTGGTTCGCTACGGTCTCGAACATCCGGACCAGGACGTACAGATTGTTCCAGTGTCCCTGTTCTGGGGGCGCTCCCCGGACAAGGAAAAGTCCCTGGTAAAACTTTTGCTGTCCGACACCTGGTCCATCGCCGGCCGGCTTCAGAAGTTACTGATCATCATGGTTCATGGTCGCAACACCTACGTTCAGTTTAACCAACCGCTCTCACTGAAACAGGTGATCGACGAATACCGGCACAGCGAGGAGCGGGCCAACCGCAAGCTGGCCCGGATCCTGAGAACCCACTTCCGCCGGGTTCGCCAGGCGGTACTGGGGCCAGACTTGTCCCATCGCCGTACCCTGGTGGCAGGTCTGGTGCGCACCCAGGCGGTCAAGGAAGCCATCCGGGAGACCGCTGCCAGAGACGACATACCACCTGAGAAAGTCCGCGCCAAGGCCTACAAATATGCGGATGAGATTGCGGCGAGCATGTCCGTTGTCACGATTCGATTCATGGAGGTGCTGTTGTCATGGCTCTGGAACCGGATCTACAACGGCATTGCCATCAACAATATCCGGGTGGTGAAGGAAGTGGCGCAAGACAATGCCGTGGTTTACGTGCCCTGCCATCGTTCACACATCGACTACCTGCTGCTGTCCTACGTGCTTTACAAGAATGGCCTGATGCCTCCGCACATCGCCGCAGGGATCAATCTCAACATGCCCATTGTCGGCCCGATCCTGCGCCGTGGCGGGGCGTTCTTTATGCGCCGCAGTTTCAAGGACAACCCGCTGTACGCCACCGTGTTCAATGAGTACATGCACGTGATGTTCTCCCGGGGCTATTCCGTCGAGTATTTCATCGAAGGCGGCCGAAGCCGCACAGGCCGCATGCTGCAGCCCCGCCCCGGCATGCTGGCAATGACCGTACGCAGTTTCCTTCGGGACCATCGCAAACCCATCGTATTCGTGCCCGTGTACATCGGCTATGAGAAAGTGATGGAAGGCCGCTCCTACCTGGGTGAACTTCGTGGCAAGAAAAAGGAAAAAGAAAGCGTATTCGGTCTTGCCAAGACCGTTCGCAAACTCAGTAACTCCTTTGGTCGGGTTTCAGTCAACTTTGGCGAAGCCATTCATTTGTCTGAGGTTCTGGACGATGTTCACGGTAGTTGGCGCGACGAGGCCTACGACGCCGAGTATCGTCCGAAGTGGCTTAACAGCGCGGTTTCAGAGCTGTCCTTCCGGGTAGCGTCGAACATCAACGCGTCAGTTGCGGTAAACCCGATCGGCATGGCCGCCACGGTTCTTCTTGGCACCGAGCGACTGGCCATGGACGAGGGACAGTTGATCCGCTTGATGGATCAATACGCCGCCCTGCTAAAGGCTTTCCCGTATGCGGAAACGGTAACCCTGCCCGAGGGGGCCGGCAAAGACTGGATCGCCTACTGTGAAGGCATGGGCCTGGTGACGCGCCAGCCGCAGAAGCTGGGTGACATTATTGCCCTCGAAGGCAGCAACGCAATCCTGATGACCTATTACCGGAACAACATCCAGCACCTATTTGCGCTGCCCTCACTGATCGCCAGCCTTTTCGAGAACAAGGATTCGCTGGGCCGGGACAAGATTGTGTTCCTCGCCAGCGTAGCCTACCCCTACCTGCAATCGGAACTGTTCCTGAAATACCAGCCCGATGAAGCCAGGAAGGTCATCAATCAGTGGATTGATGTTCTCATCGAACATGACTTGCTGAAGCCCCTGGACGATGACCGGATCGGTCGACCCGAGGAAGGTACCGAAGCCATGCTGAGGCTCAGGGTTCTGTCCCGCTTCATCATCCAGACGGTAGAGCGCTACCACATCGCTCTGGGCATTCTCCGCAAATACGGCTCGGGCAAGATCAGCGCCGCCGAACTGGAAGAACAGAGCGCGCTGCTGGCCGAGCGGATGTCGATCCTGTTCGGCCTGAATGCGCCGGAGTTTTTCGACAAGAGCCTGTTCCGCAACTTCATTGCCAATATGCAGAACAATGGCGTTATCACCACCGATGACAATGGCCTGCTCTGCTATGGGGAGGGGCTGGATGAGGTGGCGGACGATGCCCGCCTGGTGCTGAGTGTCGAGAAGCGACAGGCAATCCAGCAGGTCACCATGCTGGGTGCCTGATGGCATTTACTGCGGTGGCAGCGCCCGGATGGCGTACACATCGTAGCGGCTGCTCTTGCCCTCAATGCGGGTGGTTGGCTCCGCTCCCTCAATGGCCGATGCCTTACGGGGCCGCTTGACCACCACCCGGTAACGGGCGCGCTCCAGAGCGGCCGCGAGCAATTGTGCGGAATCCTCGTCGTCTCCTACGATAGTGCGGAAAACCTGCATTTCCTTTTTTACCAGGGCCGACTTGTCCCGATGCGGAAACATCGGATCCAGGTAGACAACATCCGCCGCCTCGGTGCCTGGTCGGGCAAGCCATTCAATACTGCTGCCCTCAAGCAGTCGCATGCGCTCGACAATGGCCGCACAATCCACATTCAGGGCTGCGCGCGCAAGACCATCGGCCAAGAGAGCGTGAATGACCGGGTTACGCTCGAACAGGGTAACCGTGCAGCCAAGGCTGGCAAGCACAAAGGCATCCTGGCCAAGCCCTGCCGTCGCATCAACGATATGCAATGCGGCCCGTGTTTTCTGCAAGCCGACCGCCTTGGCCACCAACTGGCCCGCGCCACCGCCGTGCTCCCGCCGATACCCCATCTTGCCGGTCACGAATTCTGCACGCACCGGTCCCGGCGCACCTTTGCCAGTCATCTGCAGGCCAAGGCCCTGCTCATCCAGGAACAGTAAAACCGGGAAGTCGCGGATGTCTCTGGGGCGGACGACACCAAGATTCGGGACCCCGAGCGAATCGGCAAGAGCATCGGCCTGCAATCGGTCACCCAATGCACTGCGGGCAACAGCGACGATGTTCTGGAAACGTTCAGAGCGGGCGTACGGAGCGGACGGGGACGAGTCAGGCATCAGACCAGAATATCAATTCCGGCCAGGCTACCATTGCCGCCAGTTTCCTGACCGGCTGCGGCAACAGAGGCAAAGGTCGACAGCGCCCTGGCGGCTGGCAGGGACACTTCGTCTGCGCGGAACCGCTCCAGACGGGCGTCTTCAGCGGCACGACGGGCTTCTACACGCCGCTCGAGGCTTTCGGTCGCATTGCGGTCGCTGACAACACCCTGATTGCCATCGGCAAGGTCACGGCGGGCCGCGTCAGGTGTTTTTTCGGGCGTTGATGCCGGCGCACGGGCCGCATCGCTGCGCTCCCTGACCAGACTGTTGTTGCCGGTCTGGAAATTTAAATTGTTACCCGGGTTAATTCCGCCAATCATGTTCAGATACCGCTGGCCGGATGACAGGAAAACGTGAAATGGAAGTATGGAAGATTATCGCACGGAAGAAAAGACAGCTGGTCAGTTTTTACCCAAAGCGGTTTGCCCGGATCAGACCGGGCGGCCGGGGTCACTATCGACCAGGCAGTTTTTTCCAGGCCACTTCATCCCTGATGTAGACAGGTTGAGCCTGCTCCGCCGGCACCGCCTTGCCCTGCCCGAATGCGATCACCGCCAGGCGCGCGACCCAGGCTGCTCGCAGCACCAGGGTTTCATCGATGGGATCAACGCGCCCTGACACCTCCGCTGGCATGGCAGAGCGGTATTGCCAGCCCGGCCCTGCTCCGCACCAGCGCTCGGGGCCCGCTGGCAGTGTGACTGCCTCGGGTGGACACACCTGTTCCGAAGCCAACGCCTCAGGCAGTCCTGCCCGGGCAGCGAAGCAGCCCCAATACACCTCGCCCATGCGGGCATCGAAGGCTACCGCAATACCGGTTTCCTCGTGAGGATCCAGAGCATCCATGGCACCCAGCGCCACGGCCTGCAGTGAAGACACCGGCACCACCGGAATGTCCAGCCCCCAGGCAAGACCCTGCACAACACCGGTCGCGATCCTGACACCGGTAAAAGAGCCCGGCCCGCAGGCAAAGGCCAGGGCATCAAGCTCTGCCGGAGCATGATTCTTCTCCGCCAGAAGCTCCCGCACCATCGGCATCAATAGCCGGGTATGGCCTCTGGGGGCAAGCTCGAAGCGTTCGGAGATCTCGCCATCAACAAGAAGGGCTGCCGAGCAGCCCTCCGATGACGTATCCAGTGCCAACAGTTTCACCGGTGTGAAAACCTCAGGTCAGGATGCCAATTTATTTGAGTTCAGACAGGATCTGGTCGCGAATGCTGTCCAGACTGCCAACGCCCTCGACACGGACGTATTTCGGTGCCGCGGCCGGCTCTTTCGACGCCCAGTCCTGGTAGTAGCCAACCAGCGGTGCAGTCTGGTCGTGGTAGATTTTCAGACGCTTGCGAACCGTCTCTTCCTTGTCGTCCTCACGTTGAACCAGCGGTTCTCCGGTCTGGTCATCCTTACCCTCGACCTTGGGCGGATCGTATTTCACGTGGTAGATACGACCGCTTCCCTCGTGCACCCGGCGACCGGACAGACGGCTGACAATTTCTTCGTCATCCACGGCAATTTCGACCACATAGTCGATGGCAATTCCCTGGTCTTTCAGAGCTTCAGCCTGGGGGATGGTCCGCGGGAAACCGTCGAGCAGGAAACCGTTCTTGCAATCAGGCTGTTGAATACGCTCTTCGATCAGCGCAATGATGATGTCGTCAGACACCAGGCCGCCCGTTGCCATGACTTCCTTTACCTGCTTGCCCAGCTCGGACTCGGCTTTCACCGCCGCACGCAGCATGTCACCGGTGGAGATCTGGGGAATATCAAACCGTTCAGTAATGAACTGGGCCTGAGTTCCCTTGCCTGCGCCCGGCGCGCCTAACATGATGATTCGCATAACGCTGTGCTCCCGTTTTAGTCATTATCATTTGAAAAGCTGTGGCAAAAACCCGTGCCTTTGCGACAGCCTCTCCTGCACGGAACAGGTGTCAGCCGAAATCGGCGAAGGCGCATTATACGAAGTCAGCCACGTCAGAGAAAGTCGACCTCCGTATCATGCACCGGAAGTCCGTATTTCCCAGCGAATAACGACAGGGTGTCAGGATGACAGGGAGCTGGCCAGTGCGTCCAGATCCGGAGCCACACGATCCAGTTCAGCATTCAGTTCTTCCACAACATTGGGCGTCAGTCCCAGGCCTTCCAGCAAAGCGGGCACGTCGTCGGCATTGAATTCATCGCCAATACCGCGGTCCTTCAACAGGGCGTTGGCCAGCTGTACCATCAAAACATAGTTCTCGTGCTCGCCATGGTAACCCGATTGTTGATGCACGCCAGCCGCCTTGACCACAGGATCAGGCAGTTGCCATAAACGGTGGAGGATACCGCCAATAGCGCCATGGCCCACCGACAGGATTTCCTGGCCATTGCCCTGCCCGAACACCTGCTGCTCAAGCGAGTGCATGCTGGCTTCAGGATTCGCTTCGCGAAGCTCATTGAGCTCATCAAATTCGGCCGGGAACAGATGCCCGACCAGCAACAGGCCAAAGTTGTGCAACAGGCCGCAGAGATAGCCCAGCCCCTTTTCGGCGCCACATCGCGGCGCAATGATCTGGCAAAGGAACGCGCAGTACAGGGAGTGGCGCCAGAAATTGTCCATGCCGAGAATGCCGTGACGGGGTACTTCAAAGGCACGAACGGAGGCGATGCCCAGGGCGATGTGGGCCACACGATCGAAGCCCAGCACACGGGTGACCGCCTCCTGCACCGAATTGACCTGGCCGGGATAATTGAACAGTGCAGAACGGGCGTAACGCATGATCTGGGCCGTGAGACTGGGATCAAACTCGATCAGCTCTGCCAGCTCACGAGCCGTCGCATCGGTGTTGGCAGTCAGCCGCAAAATACGCAGCGCCAGGGCCGGCATGGGGGGCAGACGGTAAAGTTTCTGTAGCTTGTCGGCCACTTCCTCGAGCGTCAGCGCCTCGCGGTTGCCGTTACCCGGCCCCCGGATAACCAGGTGGCCCGCCCTGGCACCGGCCAGGGCCAGACGGAAGGATCGGCCATCCATCTCTAGCAGGGAATGATCAGTGCCACTGGAAAACACGACCTGATCCGCCAGCATCACATCCTCGTCCACGATAACGGGCAGCTCGTAAGCCTGTCCGATGGGCGGGGTGAAGCCGGGATCACAGTCACTGAACAGGCGCATGGTCTGCCGTGCGGTCAGCGGCTGAAGACGGCGACCGGTCAGCTGGTGAACGGCATCCGGGTCCAGGGAACTGTCGAACTTGTGCACGGCCATCACGACACCGGTAATGTCGATCAGCAGAGTGGCCTGTACAAAGCTGTCCTGAGACATCCCCGAGGCAATCACTGCCGCATCCAGGCTGGTGACCTGATCTATCGGCAACTCCCGATAAGTGATGCCCTTGCGGGCGAGAAAACGTTCCAATCGTGCAGCCAGAGCCACAGCTTACTCCCTTTGTTCTTGGTCGGTGGCCAGACTACCCGGCCTTGTCCCGGCACTTTTTTCTATTCTGCTGCAAGATCAGCCAGTATTCCGCATGCCCGCAGCGATACCTGCCATGGTGACTTTCAGTGCTCTTTCCACCAGTTCCGGCACCTCGCCCTTGCCTTCACTTTCCCGGTCCCGCCGTAGCAATTCGGCCTGAAGGTAGTGCAGCGGATCCGTGTATGGGTTACGCACCCTCATCGAATGCGCAAAGACGGGCTCTCCCTCCAGCAGATCCGTTTGCTCCTTGAGTTCCAGAAGTCGCTCGATACAACCCTGGAGGCGCACGCGAAGACTCTCCCCAAGGGCTTTCAACCGATCATCGTCCAGCAGCGTCTGCTCATAATAGCTGGCGATGCGCAGGTCTGCCTTGGCCAGCACCATTTCCAGCATATCCACATAGGTGCGGAAGAACGGCCAGCCCTGCATCATCTCACGCAATACTGGGAGCCGGTGGTCCCGGGCCGCCTCTTCAAGCGCCACGTCACTGCCCAGCCAACTGGGCAGCATCAGCCGCATCTGGGTCCAGGCAAATATCCACGGTATGGCCCGAAGGCTTTCCACGCCGCCGGTGGCCTTCCTCCGGGCCGGGCGACTTCCGAGTGCCAGTTTCCCCAGGGCCTGTTCCGGCGTGACCTGGCGGAAATAGGGCACGAAGTCGGGATTTTCCCGGACCACATCGCGGTAGGCTTTCAAGGACCGCTCGGTAAGCCAGTCCATGGTTTCACGCCAGCTGTCTTCGGGCTGTGGTGGCGGGGCCAGGGTAGCTTCGATAACCGCCGTGGTGTAGAGCGTCAGGCTCTGAACCGCCAGCCTCGGCAAACCGAACTTGAAGCGGATCATTTCGCCCTGCTCGGTAATCCGGAAACTGCCGTTTACCGAGCCCGGCGGCTGGGACAGTATCGCCCGGTTGGCAGGTCCGCCGCCACGGCCAACGGTACCGCCACGGCCGTGGAACAGGGTCAGATGCACGCCATACTGGCGGGCAACGTGGGTAAGTTTCTCCTGGGCCTGGTACTGGGCCCAGGCCGCCATCAGCTGGCCGGCATCCTTGGAGGAATCCGAATAGCCGATCATCACTTCCTGCCTGCCCTGGCAATACTCCCGATACCACTCAACCTCGTACAGCGCAGACATGCTGTCTGGAGCACCACGCAGGTCATCCAGGGTCTCAAACAGGGGCACGACCCGCATCGGAAACTTCATTCCGGATTCCCTGAGCAGCAAAATCACGCTCAATACATCAGAGGGCTTGCTGGCCATGGAGATAACATAGGACCCGAGGGCTTCCGGCGTTTGCTGCGCCACCACTTCACAGGTTGCCAGCACCTCGCCGACCGATTCGGAGGGCTCCCAAGTTCGGGGGACCAGTGGGCGCCGGCCCTGAAGTTCCTTCACCAGGAATGCCTGGCGCTCCTGTTCTGACCAGGACAGATAATCCCCCAGGCCAAGATAATCGACCATTTCGGCAACCGCCTCCGCGTGGCGGCTGGCCTCCTGGCGGATGTCCAGACGAATCAAAGGCAGGCCAAAAGTATGCGCCCGGCGGATGGTATCCAGCAGCGGACCATTGGCGATGTCCTCGAGTCCGCACTCAACCAGGGATCGGTAACAGAGCTCCAGGGGACCGGTGAAATCCTCGTTCTCAAAGAGAATACCGTTGGCATCCGCGGTCTCGCCGTTGACGCTCGCCTCTGCCCAGTCCCGGGTTCTGATCAGCCGCTCACGGAGTTCGGCGAGCACATGGCGGTAGGGTTCCCGGGAATCACCAACAACGGCCTTGAGCTCGTCGCTGGCCTGCCACATGGACAGTTCGGCCCGCAGCGCCTGAATATCACGAAGATAGAGATCCGCTGCCATCCAGCGGCCAAGCAGGAAGACCCGGCGGGTCACCTTGTGGGTGACATTCGGATTGCCATCACGATCACCGCCCATCCAGGATGCAATGCGGATGGGGGATGCCTGCAGGGGAAGGCCCTTTCCGGTCGCGTCTTCCAGCGACGTATCCAGGCTCCTCAGAAACTGTGGCAGGGCCTGCCACAGACTGTTTTCAATAACCGCAAAGCCCCATTTGGCCTCATCCACTGCGGTTGGTCGCTCCTGACGAATCTCGTCGGTGTGCCAGGCTTCGGTAACCAGTTGAGACAGGCGATTGACGATTTCCTCCCGTTCAGCAGGCATGAGGTCGTCATGGTCCAGACGCGCCAGGCAGTCCGACATCTCGTCGTATTTCATAATAAGGGTGCGACGCGCCACCTCGGTGGGGTGGGCCGTCAGCACAAACTCGATTCGTAGATCCGCCACCCTCTGATGCAGTTCCTCCGGCGTGACATCACCTTGCTTGAGCCGCTCAAACACCTCCCCGAGCGATTCGACCATCAGATCAGACTGGTGCCCGCGTTTCCGACGAATACCATGGTACTGCTCGGCAAGGTTGGCCAGGTTCAGGAACTGGTTGAAGGCACGGGTCACCGGAAGCAGCTCATCATCGCTCAACTTGCGCAGCAGATTGACAAGTCGCTGGCCGGACCCGCTTTCCTGGCGACGGTCGGACTTGGCAGCCGCCCGGATTTCCTCAATCAGCTCGTAGCATTCCTGTCCGGGATATCGCCGTATGCTCTGGCCCAGAAGTTCACCCAGCATTCGTACGTTTTCTCGGAGTTCGGGATGTAGCTCAGTCACATTGACGTCCTTTTGAATTGACGGAGGCGAAGTAAACTTACGATACTAAGGAACAGTCGAGAAAGTCTATTGGCGATTCAAGCCTGTAGCTGCAAGGAGTTATCATGAAGGTCACTGATTTGCCCAAACACTGGGAACAGCAAAAAGAGCCCGTGGAGCGCACCCACGATTATAACCTGCGCCTGCCGCTGGAAGATGCCGCACGCGTGGCCGCACTGGCGGAACTTTACCCGGACCGCAGTGAAAGCGATATTCTGAACGACATGATTGGTGCAGCTCTGGACGATCTGGTACGCCAGAGCCCACTGAAGGACAAGCTGGAAGGGAAAGACAAGTAAATAGCGGCGGGCAGCTTTAGCTGCCCGTGTCGTCAGGCGACTGATTCCAGTTGACGGGCCTTGAGGCGCTGGATGTGCTTCTGGCTCAGGCTGACAAACTTGGGAGTCAGGCCCTGATCTTCGTAGATCTCGAAGCCATCCTCGTCGTACGCCACCACTTTGGTGCCCTGAACATACGGAAAGCTGGTCTCCATTTCGTCCAGTGCTGCAGAAATCAGATCCCGCATCAGATCCTGAGGTGACTTCATCGGATAGAGCGCTGCGAGTTTCTCGAGACGCTTGTGATGCTGGTCAGACAACGCCATGAAGTAGGCGTCTCGGGTAAGCCGACCACGTGCATGCTTGTCCCAGTAGTTGACCAGATCTTTGATTTTCATGGTGCCTTCACTCCTGCATCTTATTGATGGCGCACGGCGCACGAAAACTGTGCATCCGTTTCCGGAAGTGTAGACGAAGCCGTCGGTCCGGGGGCGAGAAAATTGGTAACGGATTGTACTTACCGATCCGCCATTTTCAGTGCTCGTTCTCTCCCCGCTCCACGCCTTTCACCGCCTGCCACACGGCATCCAGCGCCTCCAGAGATTCTTCGTCCATATCGCGGCCCTCCCGTTCCAGCACACGTTCAATCGCCCGGAACCGGGCGTCGAATTTATGGTTGGTTCGATTGAGTGCCTGCTCAGGGTTAACTTTCATGAACCGTGCCAGGTTCACACAGACGAACAGGAGATCGCCGAGCTCATCTTCAACGGCATCGGGATCACCGGCGCCCGTCTGTGCGGCTTCCCACGCCTCCTTGAGCTCGTCGATTTCCTCGTGAAGTTTGTCGAAAACCGGGCCAACATTTGGCCAGTCGAAACCGTGCCTGGCTGCCCGTTTCTGGAGCTTCTCGGCCCGAGCCATTGCAGGCAGGGTCCGGGCAATGCCGTCAAGCCGACTTACTGGGGCGCTGGCTTCCGGTGCCGGCTTCATTGCCCGCTCCTCGGCCTTGATGCGCTCCCAGCTTTCCTTGATCCAGGCCTCATCCGGCCGATTATCCGGATCAATGCTGCTTTCCAGGGTCCCTTCCGGAAAAACGTGTGGATGCCGCCTTACCAGTTTGCGCACCAGATGATCGACCACACCGTCAAAATCGAAATGGCCATCTTCCCGACCAAGCTGGGTGTAGAAAATGACCTGGAACAGCAGGTCCCCCAGCTCGTCTTTCAGATGCGGGTAATCCTCTCGCTCAATGGCATCGGCGACTTCGTAGGCCTCCTCCAGCGTGTGCGGCACGATGGTCCTGTAGGATTGCCTGGTATCCCATGGACAGCCCGTCTCCGGATCCCGAAGCCTGGCCATCAGGGTTTTCAGATCCTCGATGGTATAGCTCATCCGCGTTTACGCCTTACATCAATGATATTGGGCAGGTTGCGAATCTGCGCCAGCAACCGCGCCAACTGCTCCAGACTGGAAATTTCCACCGTCACGGTCATGGTAGCCGTGTTCTCGTCCTTGTTGCTCAGGGTATTCAGTGACAGCACATCACTCTTGGAGGCCGACAACACCTGGGTAATATCTCTCAGCAGCCCGGATCGGTCATAGGCTTCAATTTCAATGTCGACAGGATAAACAGCAGCCTGCCGGCCACCCCAGCTGACCTCAATAATCCGGTTGGGCTCGAACTCACGCAGATTCAGGAACGTCAGGCAGTCCTGACGGTGGACCGTAACCCCACGGCCAACCGTGATGTAGCCACCGATCGCGTCTCCGGGCAGCGGCTTGCAACATTTCGCCACCTGGGTCTTGAGCTTGCCGACGCCCAGGATCTGGATGTCTGATTCCGTATCGTAGGGCTTGCGGCGCTGGGCGCTGAGTTTCAGATCCAGTTGTTCGGACTTGGGCTCCAGCATCTGCTGGGCCACATTGGCGACATGCGTGGGGCGAAGGTCACCGGCTCCGGTGGCTGCAAACATGTCCTCCGCACTTTGGTAATTAACCTTCCTGGCAAGCTCACCAAGATCTACATCGTACAGGGACAGACGCCTGAACTCGTCCTCGAGAATGGCACGACCGTCAACGATATTGCGACCACGATCCTGCTGTTTGAACCAGTGGGTTACCTTGGCGCGTGCCCTGGAAGTCTGAATGTAACCAAGGCTCGGGTTCAGCCAGTCGCGGCTTGGGGCCGGGTTGTTGGAGGTCAGGATAAACACCTGATCGCCGGTTTTCAGTGGATAGGTCAGCGGAACGATTCGGCTGTTCACCCGCGCACCGCGGCAGGCGTGACCGATCTCCGTGTGAACCCGGTAGGCGAAATCCACCGGCGTTGCCCCCTGGGGCAGATCCACCACGTGGCCCTCGGGTGTGAATACATACACCCGATCCGATGCGACATCGGATTTGAGGTGGTCGGCCAGCCCGGACAGGTCGCCCAGCTCCTCCTGCCACTCCAGAACCTGGCGCAGCCAGTTGATCTTGGCATCGTAGCCGGTCGACTTGTTGCCTTTGTCCATGCCCTTGTACAACCAGTGGGCACAAACGCCCAGTTCCGCCTCCTCATGCATCGTGTGGGTTCGGATCTGCACTTCCATGACCTTGCCCTCGGGCCCGATCACGGCGGTATGCAGGGACTGGTAACCGTTTTCCTTCGGGTTGGCAATGTAATCGTCGAACTCGTTGGGGATGTGGCGCCACAGCGTGTGGACAATACCCAGTGCGGCGTAACAGTCGCGAACCTCCGGAACCAGGATACGCACGGCGCGAACATCGTAAACCTGGGAAAAGTCGATGCCCTTGCGGCGCATTTTTCGCCAGATGCTGTAGATGTGCTTGGCACGTCCGGACAGCTCGCCCTCAATGCCATAGGCTTTCAGTTCGGTCTGCAGGGTTTCAATCACCCGCTTGATGTAACCGTCGCGATCCAGGCGCTTTTCGTCCAGCAGTTTGGCGATCTTTTTGTAGGCGGAACCATGCAGGTACCGGAAAGAAAGATCTTCCAGCTCCCACTTGATGTGACCAATGCCAAGCCGGTGTGCCAGGGGTGCGTAGATATCAAACACTTCCCGGGCGACGCGCATTCGCTTTTCTTCTGGAGCATCCTTTACCGCCCGAATGGCGCAGGTACGCTCCGCCAGCTTGATCAGGGCAACCCGGACATCGTCAATCATGGTGACGAGCATCTTGCGGACGTTGTCCAGTTGGCCTTCGCTCTGGCCCAGAACGTTACCCTTCAGCGGGTGGTGGATGGACGAAATGGCCGCCATCTGCTGCACGCCGTTGATCAGGCCCGCCACCTCATCGCCAAATTCCTTGCGGATTGTCTCCAGGGGAACGCGCTCTTCACGCACGGCGCGATAAAGGATCGCCGCCACCAGGCTGGCCTGATCCAGGTGCAGCTCCGCCAGAACCTGGGCCATCTCAATGCCAATCCGGAAGCTGCTGGAACCAGGTGCCCACTGGCGATCCTGCCGGAAAGCCTGAAGATCGATTTCCGCTGCCTTTTCGCAGGCCAACCGGAACTGGTCAGCGTCGTCCAGGTGCGTTTGCGAGGCTATCTGGTTTACCCAGCCCTCGATATCCACCTGGCCGTCGCCGGTCATTGCGTAATCTTCGCGAACTTTTACCATATCAGTCTTGTTATTCCTGATGGTTGCCGCAGCCATCCCTGACTGCCCACCGCATCTTCAGTCGGAATCCCGTTCGAACAACGCGATGGATTCCACGTGAGTGGTGTGGGGAAACATGTCCATCACACCTGCGCGCACCAGTCGATAGCCGTTGCGCGCCATTACGCCTGCGTCGCGCGCCAGGGTGGCCGGGTTGCAGGAGACATAGACTATCTTTTGTGCCCCGAAGGCCGTGAGGTACTTGCAGATCTCCTCGGCACCGGAACGGGGCGGATCAATCAGAATCTTGTCGAACCCTTCTTTGGCCCAGCTCTGGCCCGTGAAGTCACCGTGCAAGTCGGCACCGTGAAAAGCGACATTGTCGAGACCGTTTAGTTCCGCGTTTTCCCGGCCCCGTACGACCATGGTCTCGTCGCCTTCCACGCCAACAACCTGCCCGCCTCGCGTGGCCAGCGGCAGAGTGAAATTCCCCAGACCGCAGAACAGATCCAGGACTCGCTCGCCAGGCTGGACATCCAGCCATTCCACGGCCCTGTGTACCATTGCGCGATTAATGCCTGCATTGACCTGGGTAAAGTCCATGGGATGAAATTTCATGGTCAGGTCGAATTCTTCCAGCCTGTAGCTCAGTCGCTCATCATCCCGGCCAGAGGACTCGGGCCAGATCCGATGAACGGTATCGGGCCCTTTTGGCTGCAGGTAGATATGCAAATCGTGAGCCTGGCCGAAGGCAATGAGCTTCTCCCGGTCACCAGTGGACAGGTCATCCATATTGCGGAACACCATTACCGCCACATCATCGCCACAGGCAACTTCCACCTGGGCGATTCGGCTGTAGGCGTCCAGATCGTGCAGCATATTTCGAAGGGGCAGTATGCGGTCGCCAATGCGGGGATCCAGCACCACACAACGGTCGATGTCGGTCAGGAAACTGTTGCGTTTCTCCCGAAACCCCACCAGGAC
Organism: Marinobacter flavimaris; assembly: GCF_045057155.1. Lineage (NCBI taxonomy): Bacteria > Pseudomonadati > Pseudomonadota > Gammaproteobacteria > Pseudomonadales > Marinobacteraceae > Marinobacter > Marinobacter flavimaris. Next base: position 236,040 of record NZ_CP171359.1, on the reverse strand, counting down.
AGACTCCCGGGCCTTGACGTAACGAACCCCGAGGCGCGCCTTACGGCGATAGCCGAGGCTCTCTTCCGAGCGCAGTGGCTCAATCCACTCCTCGGGTTCGATGCCCCCAAAATGGGCAAAATGCTCCCGCAGGGTATTCTCCTTGAACGCAATCTGGGCATCGCCACTCATATGCTGGAGGCTACAGCCACCGCACAGGTCGGCAAACTCGCAGGGTGGCGTCTGGCGATCCGGCGCGGCTTCCAGAACCTCTTCGGTGCGCAGTTCGTCGAACTTGCTTCGACTGGACACCACTTTCGCCATCACGGTTTCGCCCGGAAGGGCGCCATCGACAAACTGGGTCTTGCCATCCTGACGGGCGATACCCCGGCCGTCATGGCTCAGGGTCTCAATCTCACAGCGCACGGGCTCTTTTGGAAGAACCTTCCTGCGTCGTCTGCTCATACTCGGGTCTCTTGGTGGAATCGTGTTCAGGCGCCGGGAAATACACCGGTGGATAGATAGCGGTCGCCGCGGTCACAGATAATGGCCACGATGATGGCGTTTTCAACCTGCTGCGAGAGCTTGAGCGCGGCCGCGATCGAACCGCCGGAGGAGACGCCACAGAAAATGCCTTCCTCGGAAGCCAGGGCCCGCATGGTGTTTTCGGCCTCTTCCTGGCCAACATCCAACACCTCGTCCACCCGTGCGGCATCGTAGATTTTCGGCAGGTAGGCTTCGGGCCATCGACGTATCCCGGGTATGGACGCACCCTCTTTGGGCTGAAGCCCGATAATGCGAATATCCGGGTTGCGCTCCTTGAGGTAACGGGACACGCCCATGATGGTGCCAGTAGTGCCCATGGAGCTGACAAAATGGGTGACACGCCCCCCGGTCTGCTCCCAGATCTCGGGACCAGTCGTGCGGTAGTGCGCCAGAGGGTTGTCCTGGTTGCTGAACTGGTCCAGCACCCTGCCCTTGCCCTCCGCCTGCATCTTGAGGGCCAGGTCACGGGCAGTTTCCATCCCCTCTTCCCTGGTGACCGTGACAATCTCCGCACCATAGGCGCGCATGGATGCCCGACGCTCCTCACTCATGTTCGCGGGCATGATCAGCACCATCCGGTACCCCTTGATGGCAGCCGCCATGGCCAGGGCAATGCCGGTGTTACCACTGGTCGCCTCGATCAGGGTATCGCCCGGCTTGATGTCGCCCCGACGCTCCGCTTCCTGGATCATGCTGATGGCCGGGCGATCCTTCACCGAGCCGGCGGGGTTATTCCCTTCCAGCTTGGCCAGAATCACGTTACTCGTCTCACCGGGGAGACGCTGCAGGCGAACCAGAGGGGTGTGCCCGACATAATCTTCAATGGTGGGAAAATGCATATGATAACCCTGTGGTACACTTTTGGCTTCGCATGATACGCGTTATCGCCCCGGTCTCCCAATACAGCTTCTCGCTATATCCATGACCGGCGGCTATATCCGACACGGGATTTTCCGGTACCGTCGGGACTGATACCACAGTTATCCCGTTCCGGATCAGCTATTCTTAACACGGACGTTTTCCGCTCTGCGGCGCGGACAAAAGCAATAATTCAGGAACACGGTATGCGACGTTGGGGCATTCGCAAGAAAGTTTTAGTGGTGACGCTGGTTCCCACCCTGCTGACCACCCTGATGCTGGGGCTGTTCTTCACCTACAGCTGGGTCAACAATATCGAAAGTCTGCTGAAGGACCGGGGCGAGTCACTCTCCCGTCAGCTCGCGGCCGGTTCCGAGTACGGCCTTTTCACTGCCAACCGAAGCCTGCTCAGCAGCCTCTCCAATGCCCTCCTGGAAGAGCAGGACGTGCGCTCCATCACCTTCTTTGGCAGTGACGGCTCCCGCCTGCTCCACACCGGGCCCGGAAGCTCGGAGACCGTGCAGTCCGACGAACTCACCGCCGAGCACGCCACCCGGATATCCCGAAAAAACAGCACCCGGTTTATCACCCCCGTGTTTCTGCAGGATCTGATGATCGAGAGCATGCTCGACCCGGATGCCCGCCAGTCCATGTCGAATCTGCGGGAGCCTCTGGGCTGGGTGGTTGTGGAAATGTCCCATATCCGCACCGAAAAAGAGACGTACAAGGCCCTGCTTATTTCCCTGCTGCTCATTCTCGGGGGCGTCATTCTCAGCATGGCCATTGCCCTGCGACTGAGCCGCGCGTTCACCAACCCGGTGTTCGAACTGAACGAGGCCGTTGCCAAACTCAAGGAAGGCAAGCTGGATACCCGGGTCTACACCGGCGCCGGGCCGGAGTTCGAACAGCTGGAATCCGGCCTCAATGCCATGGCCGAAGAGCTGAGCAAGGCCCAGGCGGAAATGCAGCAGAACATCGACCAGGCCACCGAAGATCTGCGGGAAACCCTGGAAACCATCGAAATCCAGAACATCGAGCTGGATTTCGCCCGCAAGGAAGCGCTGGAAGCGAGCCGGATAAAGTCAGAGTTCCTGGCCAACATGTCCCACGAAATCCGCACCCCGCTGAACGGCATCATCGGCTTCACCGAGCTGCTCCTGAAGAGCCCCCTGCCAAGACAGCAACGGGACCATCTGAGCACCATCAGGAAATCCTCGGAGATCCTGCTTACCATCATCAACGACATCCTGGACTTCTCCAAGATTGAGGCCGGCAAGCTGATCCTGGACCGGGTGCCCTTCCAGTTGCGGGATATTGTCGAGGAAGTCATGGTCATGCTGGCGCCGGCCGCCCATGCCAAGAACCTGGATCTGGTGCCACTGGTCTACAACGATGTGCCGGACAACATCATGGGTGACCCCTTGCGGGTCAAACAGGTGATCACCAACCTGGTCAACAACGCCATCAAGTTTACCCAGACCGGCGAGGTAGTCCTGCGGGCGAGCCTGGAAGAGGAAGATACCGATTCCAACCGGGTTACGCTGCGCCTGAGCATCACGGATTCCGGCGTGGGTCTCTCCCGGGCCCAGCAGCAATCCCTGTTCAACGCCTTCAGTCAGGCTGATGCCTCCACCGCCCGTCAATACGGTGGTACCGGCCTCGGGCTGGCCATCTCGAAGCGTCTGGTTGAGGAGATGGGGGGCAAGATCGGGCTCGAGAGCGAACTTGGCAAGGGCTCGACCTTCTGGTTCACCCTCACATCGGAGCTTGCCACCAGCGGTGAGGCCATTGCCCCCCGGGATGCCCTGCGTGGTGAACGGGTCATCTATCTGGAACAACAGAAAACCACCGGCCTGGCCGTGGAACACCTGTTGCGGGACTGGGGCATGGTGGTGGACCGGGTGGCCTCCCCCGGTGCACTGCAGGAACACATTGAGGAAGCCCAGAAAAGCCAGGCCGGTTACGCCGTGGCCATTGTCGGCATTACCCGGCACCTGCTCAATTCCAGCCAGTACTGCGGACTTGTCCGTACCCTGGAGATCGAACGGGATTGCCGGACACTGTTGCTGACCCCCACCCTGGAAACTCACGACACGCCACTATCGGGGCTTGCCAGCGGCCATCTCACCAAACCGGTGTGCCGCGACTCCCTGTACGACGAGCTTCTGCTGCTGGTGCACGGCATCAACTCCAGCGGGCGGGTGCCCGAATACGAGATTTCCGCCAACCGCGTGACCACCGCCAATGTTCCCCGGGTACTGGCAGTGGATGACAACGACGCCAACCTGAAACTGGTGATGACCCTGCTGGAAGACTGCCAACTGGACGCCGAAGGCGCTTCCAGCGGATTTGAAGCCCTGAGCAAGGCCAGACAGAAACCCTTCGACCTGGTCTTCATGGACCTTCAGATGCCCGGCATGGACGGGGTGGAAACCACTGCAAGGCTGAGGGAGATGGATACCGGCAATCACCGGACCCCGATCATTGCGTTGACTGCGCATGCCCTGTCGGACGAGCAGGAACGACTGACAAAGCAGGGCTTCGATGGCTACATGCCCAAACCCATCAGCAGTGGCCAGCTCAACGACATCATTCATGAGTACACCGGCTACGTGTGCCCGAAGAACGGCAGCGACGGCCGGCTTCCCGTTCCGGAAGTTCGCGACACCCGTCGGGCCCTGCGGCCATCAACGCGCAAAATGCAGCAGGACTGCGTCAGCGTGGACGAAAGCATTCAACTGGCCGCCGGCAAGGCGGACCTGGCCGAAGAGCTGTTCAGCATGCTGCTGGAGCAGGTCCACGTGGATCGCGGGCGGATCTCGGAACTCTGGGCCAGCCACAGCATGGATGGGCTACTGGAATGTGTTCACAAGCTCCATGGCGCTACCCGCTACTGCGGCGTACCGGAACTGAGAGCCGCAGCCAACCATCTGGAAACGGCCATCAAATGCTCTGCTCCGGATCTGGAGCACCAGAAAGACCAGCTGCTCTCGGCCATGGAGCGCCTGCAGATCTGGAGCGACCAGACCGATTGGCAGCAGCTGTTCCGGGAACGCCATGAGGCCGCCGAAACGACCTGAGGCTGCCCCGTCTCAGACCCGGCTTCGGGCCTGATCGATGATGGCTTTCATATCCCGGACCGCCTCTTTGAGACCGGTAAAGACCGCGCGGGCTATGATGGCATGACCGATATTCAGTTCATTGATGCCATGGATTGCCGCCACTCGCTCTGTGTTGTGGTAATGCAGGCCATGGCCCGCATTCACAATCAAACCCTTTTTGCGGGCGTAGGCGACGGCGTCGGCAATGGTTTTGAAGGCGGCATTCTCGGCTTCAGGTGTTTCGGCCTCGGCATACTCTCCGGTGTGCAGCTCCACTACCGGCGCGCCACAGCGGACCGCGGCATCAATCTGGACCGGATCCGGATCAATAAACAGTGACACCTCGGCACCAATCCGGGCCAGGCGCTCACAGGCCTTGGCAACCCGGGATTCCTGACCCTCGACATCCAGTCCGCCCTCGGTGGTCAATTCCTCACGCTTCTCTGGCACCAGGCAAACACATTCCGGCCGCACCTGTTCGGCAAACGCCAGCATCGCATCGGTTACCGCCATTTCTAGATTCATCTTGGTCTGGAGCACCTCTTTGAGCAGCAGCACATCCCGATCCTGAATATGACGCCGGTCTTCCCTGGGATGGATTGTGATGCCGTCTGCGCCGGCCTCCTCGGCCATCAGCGCTGCCTGGACCGGATCAGGGTACCGGGTACCTCTCGCCTGACGGAGGGTGGCAACGTGATCAATATTGACGCCAAGCAGTACTCTAGGATTCATGGGATTCTCCCCGAAGGTGAGTGAAAAGGCTGCGACTGTTCAGGGGACGCCCCTGGAGAAGGTAATCGATCAGGACTCGCATGACCCGTTTCGCCAGTCGCCGACAGCGGTCCGATTGCAGATCATCCCGGGCCAGATCCAGTAATACTTCCCCGGGCAGATGCCGCAGGCGCACACCGGCCGACAGCCCGGAAACAATGCCCTGCTCCGGATCATAACAATACTCCCGGTCAGGCTCGACGGATTGCCCTGTATCGGTGGCAAGATCCCAGGCAAAGTCGTAACCCAGGGCGGCAGCAAAAGCGAGTTCGAACCGCCGCAGCACCGGCTCCACGTCTGTGGTGTCGGACAGCTGCCCGATGGCATCTATGTAGGCTGCAAAGAGGGTCGGATGGGGATCGGCGGCGGGCAGAACCCGCTGCAACAGTTCATTCAGGTAGAGGCCACTATAGAGCGACACTGTCCGGGTGATTGTCGGGCCGGTTCGCACATCGACCTGGGTCAGGGTTTTCAGGTCGCCCCGACCGGCCCAGTCCACCACAAGCGGCTGGAAGGGCTGTAGCTGGGCTTTCAGCGGACTTTTGGCACTGTTGGCGCCCCGGGCAATGACGGTCATCCGGCCATGGTTCAGGGCAAAGAGATCCACCATCAGGCTGGTTTCCCGCCAGGGCCGGCGGTGAAGGACATAAGCGGGCTCCTGCAGCTCAGGCCCCTTCATAGCCGCCTCAGAGGTCGTTCATGCCCAGGCTCTTCAGGGCCCGGTCGCTGTCTGCCCAACCGCGCTTAACCTTGACCCAGAGGCGCAGCATGATCTTGCTGTCGAACATGCGTTCCATATCCGTGCGCGCCTCCTGACCAATCCGGCGCATCCGCTCGCCCTTTTCGCCGATGATGATCTTCTTCTGGCCTTCACGCTCGACCAGGATCAGGGCGGATATGTGCAGGGTCTTGCCCTCGCGCTTGAACTCCTCGATCTCCACCGCCACCGAATATGGCAGCTCTGCTCCAAGCTGTCGGGTGATCTTTTCTCGGACAATCTCGGAGGCCAGGAATCGCTCACTGCGATCGGTGATCTGGTCGTCCGGATAGAAATGAATACTCTCCGGCAGGAAACGCCCCACGGCCTCTTCCAGAGGTTCCAGATTGGTCTCTTTCAGGGCCGAAAGCGGAATGATCTCGGCAAACTCGCGCTTTTTCGAGAGCATATCCAGATGCGGCAGCAGGCTTTCCCGTTTTTCGATCTTGTCGACCTTGTTCACCGCCAGGATCACAGGGCATTTCAGGCGACTGAGTTTCTCCAGCACCATCTCATCCGCGGTCGTCCAGGCCAGCTGATCCACCACAAACACCACCACATCGACATCAATGAGCGCCGACGTGGCCGCCTTGTTCATGTAGCGGTTAATGGCACGGGGCTCCTCCTCGTGCATGCCAGGTGTGTCCACATAGATCGCTTGCACCGGCCCTACGGTCTTGATACCCAGCACCTGATGACGGGTGGTCTGCGGCTTGCGGGAAGTGATGCTCAGCTTCTGCCCGAGGATATGGTTCAGCAGTGTAGACTTGCCCACGTTCGGACGGCCAACGATGGCCACAAAACCGCAGCGACTGTCCGGGTTTTCCGGACGGGTGATATCGTTCATTACTGGTTCTCCACGCCCAACTCTTTCAGGGCGTTACGGGCTGCCTGCTGCTCGGCCACCCGGCGGCTACTGCCAGTCCCGGTGGTCTTTCGGTCCAGCGACGGCAGCGCACAGGATACATGGAATGTCTGGTTGTGGGCCTCGCCGTCCACGGAAATGACGTCATAGCGTGGCAGCGGAAACTGACGCGACTGGAGATATTCCTGCAAACGGGTCTTGGGGTCTTTCTGGGTGTCCTGCAGGTCGAGCTTTTCCAGACGGTGCTCGAACCAGCGCAATACCTGCTCCCGGCAGGTGTGAAAATCGCTGTCCAGATAAATCGCACCAATAATGGACTCCACCGCGTCAGCCAGGATGGATTCCCGACGGAACCCGCCGCTTTTCAGTTCTCCCGAGCCCAGTCGAAGGTATGTGCCGAGCTGAAACTCGCGACCAATCTCAGCCAGCGTCACGCCCTTTACCATCCGGGCCCGCAGACGACTCAGCTGACCTTCACGGGCTTTTTCGAAGTGCAGAAACAGATACTCGGCAATAACCATGTTCACAATGGAATCGCCGAGGAATTCGAGGCGCTCGTTATTCTGGTTCCCGTAGCTCCGGTGGGTAAGTGCCAGCAAAAGCCGCTCCGGCGATTTGAACTGATAGCCGATGCGCCGCTGTAACTGATCCAGATCCGGTTGTGAACTCACTTGCCCTTCATCTCATATTTGTGCTTGAAGTGAACCACCGTATCCACGTTACTGAACAGGTTGTTACGCACTTCGTAATCAACATTGATGACGACCAGATCGCCGTCTTTATCGACAGAAATATTCTTGGCATCGAAACCCCGGACATTGTTCACACTGAGCCGTTTGTTAATCAGTGTGCGGACCTGGGCCGGCCCCATCTGAGAGAGCCCTTCTGTGCCATCAAGGCTTTCCAGCGCCTCCTGAATGGTGATGTCATCCAGGTAGGCAGGGCCCAGTTTGATCACCAGCGTCAGCAGGCCACCAAAGAACAGCACCATAACCATCATGGTCAATGCCGAGGCACCCCGCTGACGGCCCATGCCGGAAAGATTGTTTTTCTTCATTATGACTGCGCTCCAGATAGTCCGAGTTACTCGATTCCGCCTACACGATCAAAGGATGGCAGACTGGTAAGGGATTTCCAGTGCATCCAGATAGCAAAGGCCTTGCCCACCACCAGCTCATCCGGGACCGTGCCCCAGTAGCGGCTGTCATTACTGTTGTCGCGATTGTCACCCATGACAAAATAATGGCCTTCGGGCACCAGCCACTCGCCCTCACCACTGCCACCGGGCCGACCCATGGTCAGGAAAATGTCGTGCTCGACTTCACCCAGATCTTCACGGCGCAGCTCCATCGGCGGCAGTCTCGCGATAAATCGCGTTTCGACCTTCTCACCATTGATGAACAACTGCTTGTCACGATAACGGATATGATCGCCCGGCAGACCGATTACCCGCTTGATGTAGTTGGTCTGGCCGTCCTCCGGGTAGCGGAACACCATAATATCGCCTCGCTGGGGGTCGCCAACGGGGATCACTTTGGTGCCGGCAACCGGCAGCCTTAATCCGTAGGCGTATTTGTTCACCAGAATAAAGTCGCCCACCTCCAGGGTGGGCAGCATGGAGCCCGACGGGATCTGGAACGGCTCCACCAGGAAGGAGCGCAGCACCAGGACAATCGCCAACACTGGGAAAAACGATCGGCTGAGGTCGACCAGGTAGGGTTCTTTCGGTTCCTCAGATTCCGCGGAGGAGCTATCGCCTACGTCTCCGGCAGCACCACTGGCACGGTAGGCAGCGAGACGACGCTCACGAAGAAACAGCTTGTCCGCCAGCCAGATCAGACCCGTTGCGAAGGTCAGTACCACCAGTACCAGGGGAAAATCGATATCCATCCAGGAGGCCTTTTATTTATCCACTTTCAGTACGGCAAGAAACGCTTCCTGAGGCACCTCGACATTACCCAGCTGCTTCATACGCTTTTTACCTTCTTTCTGCTTCTGCAGCAGTTTCTTCTTCCGGCTGACGTCACCACCGTAACACTTGGCGGTTACGTTCTTGCGCAGCGCCTTGACCGTGACCCGCGACACCACCTGGTTACCGATGGCGGCCTGAATGGCAATATCGAACATCTGGCGCGGAATCAGTTCTTTCATCTTTTCGATCAGCTGGCGACCTTTGTGATGGGCCTGTTCCTTGTGCACGATAATAGCCAGGGCATCGACACGTTCGCCGTTGATCAGTACGTCCAGCCGCACCAGGTTGGCGCTCTGGAATCGGGTAAAATGATAATCCAGAGACGCAAAGCCGCGACTGGCCGACTTGATCCGGTCGAAGAAGTCCATCACTACCTCGGCCATGGGCAGCTCATAGGTGAGCTGAACCTGGGTCGTCATGAAGTGCATGTTCTTCTGGACGCCGCGCTTTTCCTCACACAAGGCTATTACGTTACCGATGTGCTCCTGGGGCACCAGGATATTCGCTTCCACAATCGGCTCACGCATTTCCTCAATGGAACCAATATCCGGAAGCCGGGACGGATTGTCTACCGACAGGGTCTCACCCTGTTTGGTAACCACCTCATAGATCACCGTTGGCGCCGTGGTGATCAGGTCGATGTCGTATTCACGCTCCAGCCGCTCCTGGATGATTTCCATGTGCAGCATGCCCAGGAAACCACAGCGGAAACCGAAGCCAAGGGCATCGGAATTCTCCGGCTCGAAAAACAGCGAGGCATCGTTGAGGGTCAGTTTTTCCAGGGCATCCCGGAAATCGTTGTAGTCGTCGGCGCTGACCGGGAACAACCCGGCGTAGACCTGGGGTTTGACTTTCTTGAACCCGGGCAGCATTGGCGTCTGCTCGGCGAACTTCTGGTGAACAATGGTATCACCTACCGGCGCCCCGTGAATGTCCTTGATTCCGGCCACCACGAAGCCGACATCGCCGGACTCCAGCAGGTCGGTGTCTTTCGGTTTGGGATTAAAAATACCAACCTTGTCGGCATTCCAGGCCTTCCCGGTAGACTTGATGACGATCTTGTCGCCCTTTTTCAGGGTGCCCTCGGTCACCCTCACGAGCGACACGACGCCCAGATAATTGTCGAACCAGGAATCGATGATCAGAGCCTGCAGGGGCGCGCTTCGGTCGCCCTTGGGTGGCGGGATCTTCTTGATCAGATCTTCCAGAACATCTTCCACGCCCAGACCACTCTTGGCGCTACAGCGAACCGCATCAGACGCTTCAATGCCAATGATATCCTCGATTTCTGCCGCTACACGCTCCGGTTCGGCCTGCGGGAGATCCATCTTGTTCAAAACCGGCACAACTTCGAGACCCTGCTCAATGGCGGTGTAGCAGTTAGCCACTGACTGGGCTTCAACACCCTGCCCGGCGTCCACCACCAGCAGGGCCCCCTCGCAGGCATAGAGCGAGCGGGAAACCTCGTAGGAAAAGTCCACGTGGCCCGGGGTATCGATAAAGTTCAGTTTGTATTCCTGCCCGTCACGGGCGGTGTAATTCAGCGTGACACTCTGGGCCTTGATGGTAATCCCTCGCTCACGCTCGAGATCCATGGAGTCCAGGACCTGCTCGGCCATTTCACGGTCCGTCAGGCCGCCGCAAACCTGGATAAAACGGTCTGCCAGCGTGGATTTACCATGGTCAATGTGGGCGATGATGGAAAAGTTACGGATTCGGCTCAGTTCAGTCACAGACGATGAATACTCAGTTAAGACGAAGGATTGAGCCCGGAAGGGCCGCTACCGGGATCCGGGAACGGCGTGATTTTACCGGTTACCGGCCGCCATTGCCATGATCAGGAAATCAGCGGCCGTTCGTATTGCCGGATAAGGAAACCGATGAGCGCATCCTCGTCCAGCGGATAGCTGAACAGGTTGCCCTGACACTGGGCGCAGCCGTGAGTTTTCAGGAAGCTCAGCTGCTGTGGGGTTTCCACACCCTCCGCAACCACCGTAAGGTGGAGCTTGCGGGCCAGGGCAATCACTGCGGAGGCCACATCCGTGGCACTGACATTGTAGGGAATGTCGCGAATGAACCGGTGGTCGATCTTGATAACATCCAGCGGCAGCTGCTGCAAAGCAACCAGTGAACAGGAGCCGGTGCCGAAATCATCCAGTATCAGACAGACCCCGAGATCATGGAGTGACACCAGCAACTCCCTGAGTATTCGCGGATCTTCATTGAGCAGCTCCGCCGGCATCTCCAGCTCCAGCCGCTCCGGCGAGACGCCCGTCTCGGTGATGACCTGTCGGATCATGTCGAGGAAGCCCGAATCGGTCAGTTGTCGAACAGACAGATTCACCGCCATTTTCAGGGATTCAAAGCCGGCCCGTTCCAGGGCCTGAGCCTGAATACAGGCCTGTCTCAAAGCCCATTCACCCAGGCGAACAATCAGGCCGGTTTCCTCGGCAAGACCGATGAACTGCTGTGCCGACACCAGCCCCTTCTCCGGATGATGCCAGCGCAGGAATGCCTCAACCCCAATCACCCGCTCACTGGCCAGATCAATCTTCGGCTGGTAATGCAGAACGAAGCGATCGCCATCCAGCGCCGTGGCCAACTCCTCCTGTTGCAGAAGCCGCCTTGCCGCCTTGATGTTCATGGCCGGGGTGAAGAACTGGAACGTATTCCGACCCAGCTCCTTGGCACGATACATCGCCAGATCAGCGTACTTCATCAGGGTTCCGGCGTCCTCACTGTCGTGGGGAATCATGGTGATGCCGATACTGACCGTGATGCCGACTTCGTGATCGTTCAGCCGGATTCGCTGGCAAAGACTGCGCAGAATGGTCTCTGCGACCTTGCCGGCAGCATCGGAGTCACTGATCCGGGACAGCAATACTACAAACTCATCGCCGCCGAGCCTGGCAACCGAGTCCTCCTCACGGACACAACCCACCAGCCACTGCGCCACCTGGCACAGCAATTCATCGCCGGAATCGTGCCCCAGGGTGTCGTTGATACGCTTGAAGCCGTCGAGGTCCAGGAACATGAGGGCAGCCGGCTCACCACTCCGGCGACTCCGGCTGACTACGTGATTCAAACGGTCCCGGAACAGTTGCCGGTTCGCGAGGCCGGTAAGCGGATCATAGAATGCCAGCCTGTGCAGCTCGGATTGGGCGGCCTTGAGCTGGGTCAGATCTCGCAGGCTAAGCACAACGCCATTGACGCCTGGCACCGACAACATGGCTGTAAAGGTGCCCTCCATATCCCGCCACTGCCCCTTGGCATCACGGATACGGACCCGGATGACCGGCATCTGTTTGCCCGGCGACTGAACGGAATCGTCAAAGCCTCGCTGCAGCTGGGGCCAGTCGTCACCATGAACGAGCTCCTCAAAGTTCAGGGCCTGAACCTGATCCGGCTCGAAGCCAAGGATATCCAGGCTGGACGGGCTCGCGTACAGGGGCTGCCCGGCACGGTCCATCACCAGGGTGACATTGGCTGCGCCTTCGGTAATCGCCCGATAGCGGCCGGCACTGATCTGCGCCATCAGCCGTGAACGGATCAAGGCAAGCACGAAGAGGAACAACAGGGCACTGATCACCAGGCCACTGCCGAGGACGATCGGAGGCCGCGGATCCGAGGCCAGGAAATCAAATGCGGGCGTGGAGCGCGTCTGCAACAGCCAGTCTCGACCACCATGGCTGATGGTCTGACTCATCTGGAAACTGAATTCGTTGTCCAGGGACCCCAGATTGGAGCCATACATGAGGTTCTGCCGTTCCACGACTCCGGCATCGTAGATCCGGACATCAAGAAACGGCGAGATCAGGCCAACGATGCCGTCGATAAGATTGTTCATCCGGAAGGCACTGAACACATAGCCCGCCAGCATCATGCGACGCTCGGCCCGGATCTCGGGCACTTCTCCCCCCTGGTAGACGGGGTAATACATCAGAAAACTGGCCTGGTCTTCGCCGAGCTCTTCCTGAACCAGCACCACCTTGGCAGTCACCGTGGGGATCGCATCATCCCGGGCCTGCTCCATGGCCTGGCGATGGATGGGATCACTGAAGGCATCGTAGCCGAGGGCCCGTCGGTTCCGTTCCGTGCCAGGCTCCAGGTAGACCATGGGGTAGTAGTAGGGACCGCTACCCAGCGGGTTCACCAGGTAATTATGCACCCCTTCCGCGCGGACAGAGGCAATATGGTCGGCCATCTGGCGTACACCGATACGGCGAACATAGCCAATACCCTGAATGCCCGGGTAGTAGCGGTTGATATCAACCTTGTCCACGTATTCGCGCCATTGATCACGGGAAACGTCTCCGGCCACCGCAAACAGACCGGCACTGCCGGCCAGCACCTGCTCGTAATTCAGCAAGCGCTCTTCGATGGCGGATTTAAGCTGGAGCGATTGGGTGCGAAAACGGGCTTCCGTGCGGTCTTCCACCAGCCGGATGGACACCTGCCAAAGCGATAGGGTGACGGCAACGGCTACCGCGAAGACCAGCCAGGCGACCCAGGCATTGCGGAATTCCAGTAGCTTACGGAGAGAGAGTTCCTGTCTGTTCATCATGGGGCTGGTCCGTTCCATGGCCGCTCATTTTTATTGATCCGCCGAGTATAACAAAAGCCCCCGCAAGTGTCGTTTCCAACACCTGCGGGGGCTCCATGTCAGGTAATCCGGATCAGCAGAAGGGTATCAGGGCTTCATCACCAGATACAGCGCCCGGCCCTGGCGCACCACCCGGACCGATACCGCCTTGCCCTCGGGCAGCGACTGAACAGCCTCGCGGAATTCCTGCACCGATGTCACCTTCTGGCGATTCATTTCCGTGATCACATCGCCCGCACGGATGCCCGCTTCGGAAGCCGCACCCCGCGCAACATTATTGACCACAACGCCGCCTTCAATACCCATGGAGTCGGCCATGTCCGTAGGCAGCGGTTCGACCATCATGCCCAGGGGCGCAGAGCCGGGACCATCACTGTCACTGGCCGGTGCGGAAGCCTGCTGGCTTCCCTCCTCCGGAAGGCGACCGATTTCAACCTGAAGCTCGATTTCCTCGCCACCGCGAAGCACTCTCAGCTCGGCAGTTTCACCAACCGGCGTGCGGCCAACCATGGGCGGCAAGTCGGAGGAAAGCTGCACCTCGTCGCCGTCATAGCTGAGGACGATATCCCCTGCCTGCAGGCCGGCTGCCTGCGCCGGCGAACCGGACATCACTTCGGCAATCAGTGCACCGCGGGGCCGCTTGAGGCCAAAGGATTCGGCCAGATCACGGTTCACTTCCTGAATCAGCACCCCGAGCCAGCCACGGGAGACAGAGCCGTTGTCGCGCAACTGACGGAAGACGTTCATCGCATCGTCAATCGGAATGGCAAAGGAGACCCCCATGAAACCGCCAGAGCGAGTGTAGATCTGGGAGTTGATACCGACCACTTCGCCCTCCAGGTTAAACAGAGGGCCACCGGAGTTGCCCGGGTTGATCGCTACGTCTGTCTGAATGAAGGGCACGTAGTTTTCCGATGGCAGTGAGCGACCCAGGGCGCTGACGATTCCGGCCGTTACCGTGTAATCGAATCCAAACGGCGAGCCAATCGCAAACACCCACTCACCGACTTTCAGATCCCGGGACCGACCTACCTGAACGACAGGCAGATCATCGCCGTTTTCAATTTTCAGCACGGCCATATCGGAACGAGGGTCTGTTCCAACCAGCGTCGCGGGCAGCTCGCGCCGGTCATTCAGCCGCACGATGATCTCATCAGCTCCCTCGACCACGTGATTATTGGTCAAGACATAACCGTCCGAGGAGACAATGAACCCGGAGCCCATGGAGCGGCGTGGCTGGGAGTTGCCAGGCCCACCTCCAAACGGAGACTGGGGGCCGCGGAAGAAATCCTGGAAAAACTCGGGAAGCTGTTCGAGCTGACGCTCATCAAACGGCATCCCGGGAGCGCCGGAATTGCGGCGCGTGGGCTCGGTGGTTGTACTGATGTTCACCACCGCACCGGCGTTATCTTCAACCAGCTCGGTAAAATCAGGCAGGCTTCGGGCTGAACTCGCCTGACTCCAGCCCGCCAACACCATGGCAGACAGCAAAATCAGCAAAGCGGCCGGCATCCTTCCGGGTATGAAATTACGTGACGACTGGGCAACTGCTGTTGCACTCGACATGTTGTACCCCCTGTTGTGCTTACACCTAGGCGTAGTTTTGGGTTCGGCCCACCGATTTTCAACTTACAAAACCGTAGGGTTTACAGACAGTTTTCAGAGGCTATCCGGCTTACCCGGACCAGGCGGGGCTCATACTCCTTGCCGCCCGCGTCTTGCAGTTTGCGTCCTGCGAAAAAACCCAGAGCCAGGCCAGCGACAGCGGCCAGCATCGCAGCGCCGTCGCTACCACCGGACATCTGGTGCCCGAGGATACTTGCGACAACCATCAGGATCAGTGGGATGGCATAGACCAGAATGGAAGCACCCAGCAACGCCTGCTCATCAATTCCGATGGTTACTTCATCTCCCACCCTGGCATTGACCGAGTTGGTCACCAGAATCTGGTTGGCGCGCCCGCCCGAGGCAGCCGCCAGGACTTTCTGACCACAACCATTGCGGGCAGCACAACTCTGACAGGCGCTGGTTCGGATCGTCTGGACCCAGACCTTGTCGCCCTTGAGCGCGACCACTTTTCCAGTTTCAGTAATCACGGCTCACCCGCACCCAGGGCCACCGAGTCTTCAATACGCACCGATTCGGCAACCTGGCGCGCAGTCTGCGGAGGCAGCTCACCCACGACGGTAACCAGAAAAGCGCTATCCCCTTCCGTCACCTGATGCATATAAACGGTGGTGGCGCCAATCAGGGAGGCGCCCGTCGGCATGCTAACCGGGCCAGCCGGCTCAACGAAGACCGAAAAAGCGGCCAGGCCATCGGAGAAGGCAACGGCCTGGCCCTTGCCGGAGCGGGGCGCCGCCGCAGGGACAAACCCTTCCGGGCGCCAGCCAAGCTGCCACCCATCCATACGCTGGACCACCGATGCCGTAACAGCGGGCTCATCCAGCGTTCTGGAAATTTCCCGGCCCTCGGTGCGGATCTCGAATTCGCTATCGGGAATGTCCTCGCCGATGTGCAGGCTGGTGAACTGAAACTGCTCGAGCACTTCCCCCTCGGCATTACGAACGTGACTCTTGACCAGAAGACCGGTGGATTTCTCCAGCCAAAGCCGATGACTGTAGCGGTAGGAATCCTTGGCGCTTAGCGCCACTGAAACCACGTCATACCCTGCAACCCGGTCCTCACCTTTCATTTCCGCCCGATACCAGTGGCTGACCGGCATCAGCTGACTGGTGAACGCTTCGGCGAACGGGCCTGAAGGAATCACCTGGTCAAGCTTGACGCGGCCTGTCTCAGGGAGCACGCAGACCACATTCATGCCTTTGCGAACAATTTCTCCACTGCCGCCGTCCTGCAGAACCAGCCGCTCCTCTACAACGCCATCATTGTAACGATGGGCAATCTGCATTGAGTGTACGCTCTCGCCCCGGGCGTATACGAACACACCGCGGTAGGACGTCATGTTCAGGGCCGGACCCAGCCTTTCAAGCCAGGCGGATGCCTCGTCTTCGTCCGCGGCAGCCGGCAGCGACCCAGCAAGCGCGAGCAAAAAACCCACGAGCATGGACAACGCACGGCTTGGGACAACATTAATTAAGACTCGAGGCATGATTAAACTCTCGCTCCGGGGTTCAGTAGCCGGCACCATTGGCACTGACCAGACGGGCATAGCCGACGGCGCCCCGCCCGGCGCCAACACTGTTGTGCTGTGCGTGTTCCAGCAGGTAGCGACTCATATACTCCCACTGTTCCTCATCAAGACCCTGCAGGGCAATTTCCCTGACCGGCTGGTCCTGCACAGGCGTTTCTGGTGCAGCTGCGGTCACCGGCTGAACCGGCCCGGTCGCGGATGAATCCCAACCGGCACCCGCACCGAACCCGACCAGCAGCGCCATGGCAACCATGGCGGCAGCCGGCCAGTGCCAGCGGCCGGACCTGGTGGCCTGTACGGCAGCTTCAGGCCTGACCGCGGTGGTGCCCCGCCCGTCAAGCCGTTCACGGACGCCCACACTGACGTCCATACCGTGGGCCGGCGAGTGGCCGTCATGCATAAGGTCGCGAACATCCTGCCAACGCTGCCACTGCGCCCGAACCTCGTCCTGGCGATCGTGGGAAAGCAGGCGACGTACCGAAAGTTCGTCAGCTTCGTCGTCCATCATGGCGGACAGTGTTTCTCTGAGACGATCATCCATGGGATGCAACCTCAATTACGTCACCGAGTGATTGAGTAAAGGCCCGAGATGCCGATCAACCGCATCCCGGGCCCTGAATATTCTTGAACGGACAGTACCGATCGGGCACTCGAGGATACCCGCGATATCCTCATAGCTCAGCCCATCGTATTCCCTGAGCAGAAAGGCAGAGCGCAACTCCTCAGGAAGCTGGGCGATCGCCTTGTTCAATTCTTTCTGGAGCTGTTCCCGTTGCAGGAGCCGTTCAGGCGAAGCGGTGTCACGCAGCCGTGAACCGTCATCGAAATTCTCCGCTTCCGCCGAGTCGGCACTGCCCTGCGGCCGCCGGCCGCGGGATTCCAGGTAATTCTTCGCGGTATTGACGGCAATCCGGTACAGCCATGTATAGAAGGCGCTGTCCCCGCGGAAGCGCTCGATCGCCCTGAACGCCTTTACGAAGGTCTCCTGGGTCAGATCCATGACTTCCTGACTGTCGTAGACGTACCGACTGATAATTGATGCGACTCTGGATTGGTACTTGACCACCAGAAGATCGAAGGCGGCGCGATCACCATTACGGACCTTGCGCACCAGCTGCAGATCCGTCTGGCTGTCCGGGTGATCGCCCTGTTGTTTCTCTGTATCAGGAGTCATGGACTGGTTGCCGGGGTTCCCTGATTTGATGGCCAGCTGTCCGGCCTGTACCAAGTTTCGCTGCGTCATTGATGCTATCCGGCGTCCGTTCATGAAACGGGCTAGACCACCGGTCAGGCGGCTCACCCTGTCAGGCCAAATAGACAGCAAGCGTAAAGTTTAGTTCAATACACGTCCACATTATGGCCTGCGATAACGACCCGATGCCACAGTCCTTCGAATACGATGTTCTCATTATCGGCAGTGGTGCTGCCGGCCTCACCGTCGCGCTCAATCTGCCGGAGCACCTGAAGGTCTGCGTGGTGAGCAAGGCCCAGATCAGCAGCGGCGCCACGCTCTGGGCACAAGGCGGTATCGCCGCAGTTCTGGATGATCAGGATTCCACCGAAAACCACATCTCCGACACCCTCAATGCTGGCGCAGGCCTGTGCCATGAGGACGCCGTGCGGTTCACGGTCGAACATGGCAGGGAAAGCATCAACTGGCTGATCGATTCCGGTGTCGATTTTACGCGGGATCAGGACGCCCACTACCACCTGACCCGTGAGGGCGGCCACAGTCATCGGCGCATCATTCATGCAGCCGATGCCACGGGGCATGCGGTCTCAACCACCCTCACCTCCCAGGCAGAGGCACGACCTAACATAGAACTCATGTCTGGTAGGGTGGCTGTGGATCTGATCACCAATCGCAAACTGTCCCTGCCGGGAAACCGATGCGTCGGTGCCTACATCCTGAACCTTGAAGACAACCATGTAGAGCTGTTCCGGGCACGATTCACAGTGATTGCCACCGGCGGCGCCTCCAAGGCCTACCGCTACACAACCAATCCGGACGGCGCTTCCGGAGACGGGATTGCGATGGCCTGGCGGGCCGGCTGCAGGGTGGCAAACATGGAGTTCAACCAGTTTCACCCTACATGCCTTTATCACCCCCACGCCAAATCCTTCCTGATCACGGAAGCCGTGAGGGGCGAGGGCGGCCTGCTGAAACTGCCGGATGGTTCCCGGTTTATGGATCGCTTTGACGAGCGTGGCGAGTTGGCGCCCCGTGATATCGTTGCCCGGGCCATTGACCACGAAATGAAACGACTGGGTGCTGATCATCTCTACCTGGACATCAGCCACAAACCCGCCGACTTTATAAAGCACCACTTCCCCACCATCTACGAGAAGTGTCTGGGCTTCGGTATCGATATTACCCGGGAGCCCATTCCCGTGGTTCCAGCCGCTCACTACACCTGTGGCGGAATCATGAGCGATGAACGTGCCCGAACCGATGTTAACCAGCTCTACGTGGTCGGCGAGGCTGCCTTCACCGGGCTCCATGGGGCCAACCGAATGGCCAGCAACTCCCTGCTGGAATGCCTGGTTTATGGCCGTGCGGCTGCGGCGGATATTGCCCGCCGGGAAGCCGACATTCCACCACCGCCAGAGGCACCAGACTGGGATGAAAGCCAGGTGCGGGACTCTGACGAAGACGTGGTAATCTCCCACAACTGGGACGAGCTTCGCCATTTCATGTGGGACTACGTCGGCATTGTGCGAACCACCAAGCGGCTGCAGCGGGCCAAGCACCGGGTGGATCTTTTGTCTGCGGAAATCGGCGAGTTCTACAGCAACTACCGTGTCACCAATGACCTGCTGGAACTTCGTAACCTGGTCACCGTGTCTGATCTCATCATATGTTCGGCACTGCAGCGCAGGGAAAGCCGAGGGCTGCACTACACTCTCGATTATCCGGGACTGATCAATGAGGTGCGTGATACCGTGCTGGTTCCCACCACCTACCGTACACTCGCGCCCTGAACGAACACCGTTTTTACACAGGATTCAATGGTAAACACTATGTCAGAGACACCTGCATCGTCTGAAAAAGCAGAATTCAACCGCCTCTGGTGGCATAGCCGTAGAGGCATGCTGGAGCTGGACAACCTTTTGATTCCCTTCATGGAAGAGGCCTTCCGCGATCTGGACGCTGAAGACCAGGCCCGCTACAAGAAACTGCTCACCTGCGAAGATAACGACATGTTTGAGTGGTTCATGCAACGCAGCCGCCCGGCCGATCCCGATCTTCAACGCATGGTCGACATCATTCTCAAACGTGTCCAGCCGGATTGAACTAACGCTCACGCCCTCGCTGCTGGTTGGCCTGCTTGCGGTGCTGCCATGGGTTTTGCTGCTGGCTTTCCTGTTGATGGCGCTACTGGCAGACAAATTCTGGCTTCTCGTTGCAATCCCCATTGCACTGTGGGGCGCCGCCCTGCAGTATCGGTCAAACGGGTTACTTATGGGCTGTGGTTCCGTGAGTGGTCTCCTGATCGAACACGATAAAATGTATGCCAGAATCGGAGACAAGCAGAGGGTAGAGGTTATTCCACTTGCCTCCAGCCGGATCTGGTCAGGCCTGGCACTCTTGAAACTTCGGCCTGCCGGCACCAGATTCCGGTCATACACTTCACTCCTGCTGGCACCAGTACCCGGAAGCCCGGGCAATGTTCCGGCGGAGGATTTCCGTCGTCTCAGGGTCTGGCTCAGACTGGGCCGCCCCCGGCGATCATCTCACTGATTCAATAACCTGGAGTACGCCATGACCGACACAGACGCTTCTGTATCTGCCGTTGCAGAGTATCCCCTGCCGGACAACGGTTGGGCGGATCTCGACAACCGCGTGGTTGTATGCGTCAGCGGCCCGGGCACCGACAAGTTTCTTCAGGGCCAGTTCAGCCAGAACCTCGATGAGGTAATCCCGGAGTATTCGCCGCGCGCGGCCGCAGCAACGCCCAAGGGTCGCGCCTACTGCCTCACACGTATGGTCCGTTCAGGCGACGATATCCTGATGGACTTTCCCGCCGAACTCGCTGACGACATCATCAGCCACTTGCGCAAATATCTGATGCTGTTTCGTGGAACCACCATGGAGGTGGTTCAGGAAACGAAGATTATAGGGATTCTGGGCGACGGCCTGGCAGAAACGCTCGCCGGAAAGCCACTGGATTCTCTGAAAGAGCCCGGGGACGCCTGCACACTCCCTGACGGCATCCTCGTGAAGACGCAATCGACAGCCGAGGGCACGCCCCGCTTCGAGTTCTGGCACACTGAAGAGGGCGAAGCAGCACTTCCCGCCAGCGCCCGTATGTCGGCGGCCGACTGGCAGGCCTCCGAAATCGCAGCGGGCGTCGCCTCCCTGACTACCGCCACACAAGAGTCCTTCGTGCCTCAGATGCTGAACTGGCAGCATGTGGGCGGCGTGCATTTCAAGAAAGGCTGCTACACGGGTCAGGAAGTGATTGCCCGCATGCACTTCCTTGGGCAATTGAAAAAGAGCCTTTTCCGCTTCCGTATTGAACAGTCAGAAGACTTGCCAACCCCCGGAACCGCATTATTTGCTGGCGAGCGGTCAGTCGGAGAAGTGGTCAATGCGATCAAATACCGCGACGGCAGCGTTGAATTACTTGCGGTGGTTCGCCACGATGCCGCTGAAAACGCCTTGCATCCGGAGGGCCTGTCACAGGTGACGCTGGAGCCAGCGCCACTGCCCTACCCGGTGCCCGAAAGGGAAAAAAGCGCACAATCAGATACATAAGTTGACAGGCAAACGCGCCAGAATTTGCTATTTTGCTATGCAGCAGCTCACATATTTGATTGTTCGGACAGTGGCCCAGGCATTCTGGCCATTCTTCGAAATCTTTAAGCGGACCTTTACTGACCATGTCGAATATTGTTGAAACCATCAAAGCCGATCTCAACGCAGCCATCGAAAATGACAAGCTGGTGCTTCCCACCCTTCCGGAGGTAGCCCTTCAGGTCAGAGACATTGCGCAATCCGAGGATTCTTCAATAGCCGACCTGGTAAAGGTCATCAGCAATGACACGGCCCTGTCCGCACGCATCATCCGGGTGACCAACAGCCCGCTGTTCCGGGGCAGCCGAGCCATTGAGAACCTGAACATGGCGGTAAGTCGCCTCGGTATGGCCTACACCAGCAACCTGGCCATGGGCCTGGCCATGGAGCAGATGTTCCAGGCCACGTCCGACATGATCGACAAGCGCATGCGGGCCACCTGGCAGACCAGTACCGAAGTGGCCGGCGTCTGCCACGTTCTGGCGCAACACTACACCAAACTCAAGCCGGACCAGGCTACCCTTGCAGGCCTTGTGCATCTGATCGGCGTACTGCCCATCCTGCGCTATGTGGAAGATCAGGATATCCAGATCAGCAGTATCATGCTGGACAACGTGGTCGATGAGCTGCATCCCAAGATCGGGGCGACCATCCTCAAGAAGTGGGATTTCCCGAAAGAGCTCCAGAACGTTCCCCTGGAATACGCCAACTTCAACCGGGAAGTGCCGACGGCCGACTATGCGGATCTGGTGATGGTGGCCAATCTGCAGCTGGTTGCGGGGTCAGAGCACCCCTGGAATGAAATGGACTGGACGAAGATTTCGGCGTTTGATCGTCTTGGGTTGGATCCGAATATCGACATGAGCGAGGAAGAGGATCTGAACGCCCAGATGGAAGCGGCTATGGCGCTGCTTCAGTAATTTTTTGCCTCTGGGAGTTTGGCCGCCCGTCTTCAGGATGGGGTCAGGCTCCCAAAACACGCTGTGAATACTTCCCTGTACGCTCGGCTCCGCCATCCATGGCTCCGCACGGTTTTGGGAGCCTGACCCCATCCCGAAGACTACTTGCGGACATGCCCTCAGCTCTTCTTGTATCTCTCGATCAGCTCAGCTTTGCTTGGCAACGCCCAGTTAACGGTGGGCTTTCCCTGCTGCTCCAGCCAGTCGTTGGCCTTTGAGAAGTGCTTGCAACCGAAGAAGCCCCGGTAAGCACTCAGGGGTGACGGGTGTGGGCCGTCTAGGACCAGATGTTTGTTGCGGTCGATGTGCTGGCATTTCTTTTTGGCGTAGCTGCCCCAGAGCAGGAATACCACGCCTTCCCGCTCGCGGTTGATGGTTTCGATGACTTTGTCGGTGAAGGTTTCCCAGCCTTTGCCCTGGTGGGCGCCGGCCTGGCCCTGAACGACGGTGAGGACACTGTTGAGCAGCAATACGCCCTGCTCTGCCCAGGGCTGCAGGCAGCCGTGGTCGGGGGGAGCTATACCCAGGTCGTCCTGTATTTCCTTGAAGATGTTCACCAGTGAGGGCGGGATGGCCACGTTCGGGCGCACGGAGAAGCACAGGCCGTGGGCCTGGCCTGGACCGTGGTAGGGGTCTTGGCCGAGAATGACCACTCTCACGTTATCCAGTGGCGTGCTGTTGAGGGCGTTGAAGCAGTGTTGGCTGGCGGGGAACAGGACTTTGCCGGCCTGTTCCTCGGCGGCGAGGAACTCCGCCAGGCCCTGCATGTAGGGCCGGCGGAATTCTTCCGCGAGATGCTCTTTCCAGCCCCGGTCGGGCCTGAGCTGGCTGGCCAGTACCTCAACCGGGCTCATGGATCACTCCTCGTCTTTACGGCTGTCGGCCTTGTGCTCGGGGCGCATGGCCGGGAACAGGATAACGTCGCGGATTGATGCCGAGTTGGTCAGCAGCATGGCCAGCCGGTCGATTCCGATACCTTCACCGGCGGTGGGCGGCAGGCCGTATTCCAGGGCCATCACGTAGTCTTCATCGTAGAACATGGCTTCGTCGTCACCGGCCTCTTTCTCGGCCACCTGGGCCTGGAAGCGCTCCGCCTGATCTTCGGCGTCGTTCAGCTCCGAGAAGCCGTTGGCGATTTCGCGACCGCCCACGAAGAACTCGAAACGTTCGGTGACGAACGGGTTGCTGTCTTTGCAGCGGGCCAGGGGCGACACTTCTTTCGGGTACTCGGTGATAAATGTCGGCTGCATCAGGCGATGCTCCGCCGTCGCCTCGAAGATCTCGATCTGGACTTTGCCCAGGCCCCAACCATCCTTGAGATGAATACCAAGGTTTTTCGCCACCTGGCGGGCACTGGCGTCGTCCGCCAGCTGTTCCGGCTTGATGTCCGGGTTGTAGCGCAGGATGGCGTCGACCACGGTCAGGCGCTCGAAGGCTTTACCAAAATCGTACTCGACGGTTTCTTCGCTGCCATCCGCCAGGGTGCGGGTGTTCACGACGGTCGTCGTACCCAGCACTTTCTGCGTAATGCTGCGCAGCATGTCTTCGGTCAGATCCATCAGGTCGTTGTAGTCCGCGTAGGCCTGATAGAACTCGACCATGGTGAATTCCGGATTATGACGGGTGGAAAGACCCTCATTGCGGAAGTTCCGGTTGATCTCGAATACTCGCTCAAAGCCGCCAACCACCAGGCGCTTCAGGAACAGCTCCGGCGCAATGCGCAGGTACATGTCGATACCCAGGGCGTTGTGATGAGTCACGAAGGGACGCGCTGTGGCACCGCCGGGAATCACCTGCAACATCGGGGTTTCCACTTCCATGAAGTCCCGCTCAGTGAAGTACTGACGCATGGCGCTGATGATCTTCGAGCGCGCATAGAACACCCGACGGCTGTCCTCGTTGACCATCAGGTCGACGTAGCGGTGGCGGTAACGGGCTTCCGTGTCGGTCAGGCCCTTGTGTTTTTCAGGGAGCGGGCGCAGGGACTTGGTGAGCAGCACATACTCATCCATGGTCACGTACAGGTCGCCCTTGCCCGACTTGGACAGAGTGCCACGAACACCCACGATGTCCCCCAGATCCCAGTGTTTGGTGTCTTTCTGGACATCCTTGGACGCGTAGATCTGGATCCGGCCGGTCATGTCCTGAACCACCTTGAATGCCTTGCGATCAAGCATCATGCGGCCGGCAATGGCCACCTTGATACCGAGGGACTCCAGCTCTTCCTTGGATTTATCACCATATTTCGCCTGCAGTTCCGCGGCGGTGGCGTCACGACGGAAGTCGTTCGGGAAGGCATTGCCCTGGTCGCGCATCTCGGACAGTTTGGCGCGGCGCTCGGCAATCAGCTTGTTGTCCTCATGCTGTGCGGCATTCTGAGTTTGATCAGTCATTTTGGCTCACTAGGAATCGGGTTGTCCGGGTTAGCGTGGCAAAGGCGCTGGTTACAGCGCCATCTTCAGGCTGGCTTCGATGAACTTGTCAATGTCACCGTCCAGCACCGACTGGGTATTACTGGTTTCAACTTTGGTGCGCAGGTCCTTGATACGGCTGTCATCCAGAACATAGGAGCGGATCTGGCTGCCCCAACCGATATCGGCCTTGGCGTCCTCGGCCTTCTGTTTCTCGGCGTTACGCTCCTGCATCTCACGCTCAAACAGCTTCGCCTTGAGCTGCTTCATGGCCTGGTCCTTGTTCTGGTGCTGGCTTCGGCCAGCCTGACAGGCCACAACAATACCGGTGGGATTGTGAGTCAGACGTACCGCCGACTCGGTCCGGTTAACGTGCTGACCACCGGCGCCGGAGGCACGGTAGACATCCACTCGCAGATCCGCCGGATTGATTTCAATTTCGAAGCTGTCATCAACTTCCGGTGACACAAACACGGAAGAAAACGAAGTATGCCGACGGTTGCCGGAATCGAACGGCGATTTACGCACCAGCCGGTGCACGCCGGTTTCGGTACGCAGCCAGCCATAGGCATAGTCGCCCTGGATGTGAATGGTGGCGCTCTTGATACCCGCCACATCGCCTTCCATCAGCTCGACAATTTCGGCCTTGAAGCCCCGACGCTCTGCCCAGCGCAGGTACATGCGCAGGAGCATGTTGGCCCAGTCCTGGGCTTCGGTGCCACCGGAGCCGGCCTGAATATCCAGGTAGGCGTTGTTGGCGTCCATTTCGCCGGAGAACATGCGGCGGAATTCGAGCTTCTCGAGCTCTTTATCAAGGCCCTCAAGATCTGATTCGATCTCGGCAACGGTGCCCGCATCCTCTTCTTCTGCGGCAATGTCCAGCAGACCTTCGGCGTCTTCCAGGCCGGAGGTGAGGTTGTCGATGGTCTTGACGATCAGTTCAAGATCCGCGCGCTCTTTGCCCAGAGCCTGAGCCCGCTCGGGGTCGTCCCAGACACTCGGCTGCTCCAGTTCGCGCTCAACTTCGGTCAGTCGCTCACTACGCTGATCGTAGTCAAAGATACCCCCTGAGCGCTTCAGTGCGCTCACGAAGCTCTTTAATCTTCGTCACAATGGGATTAATTTCCATGAAACCCTTACTCGCTTTAGAAAATGGAGAGTAAAAACAGAGGGCGGATTCTACCCGAAATTGCTTTCTAAATCAGCCGTGGTTTTTCGGCCTTGAGGAGCAAACAGCCGATGTGGATTCCAGAGACCGGTGCAAGCAGGAGGCAGGCAAGGCTTTCCGGGAGACGCTGTGAATACGTCCCTGTACGCTTGACGAAAACATCCCTGTTTTCGACACTCCCGGAAAGCCTTGCCTGCCTCCTGCCCATGATTTTGGCTTCATTCTTCAGCCTGATCGGCCGGGGGCCGGGGAATTAAGAGAGCGGCTCCAGGTAATCCACCAGCAACTGCAGATTGGTCCGCCCCCGAAAGGTGTTTGCATCCGGCTTGTAAACAACCCGGGCCCCGGTGCGGGTGTAGTCGGGCACTTCCGGGCCGGTATTGAACGCTATGCCGTCGATAATTCCGCCGCCCTCGGCTGGTTGCAGCACCAGTTTCAGGTGATTCTCCCCAACGATTCGCTGGCTCACCACCCGGAATTCGCCGTCGAACAACGGCTCCGGGAAATGCTGCCCCCAGGGGCCGGCCCGCTTGAGCAGTGCCGCGGTGTCCAGTGACAGCTCGTTTTGCCCAAGCGGCCCGTCGGTGGTGATCGCGGCTTCCAGATCTTCCGCCGACAGCGTGTCGCGAACGGCGTGATCGAAGGCTTCGGAGAAAGCATCCAGATCGGCTTTGGCGAGGGTCATGCCGGCGGCCATGGCGTGACCCCCAAACTTTTTCATCATGCCGGGGTGGCGGGAGTCGACCACCGCGAGCACATCCCGGATATGCAAACCCGGGATGGACCGGGCGGATCCCTTGATGTCTTCGCCATTGTCATCCGGGGCAAAGGCAATGGTTGGTCTGTGGGTCTGCTCTCGAATTCGGGCCGCGAGGATGCCGATAACCCCCTGATGCCATTCAGGATCAAACAGGGCGAGGCCCCAGGGCAGTTCCTCAAGATCAAGAGACATGGAAGCCAGCAGATCCTGTGCCTGGGCCTTCATGTCTTTCTCGATGGTCCGGCGTTCACGGTTGAAGGTGTCCAGCTCCCGCGCCAGTCGACGCGCCTCGTCCGGACTGTCTGCCAGCAGGCAGGCAATACCGATACTCATGTCGTCAAGCCTGCCCGCCGCATTCAGACGGGGGCCAACCACAAATCCAAGGTCGGTTGAGCTGATCGCGGTATGGTCGCGGCCCG
Source organism: Marinobacter flavimaris (assembly GCF_045057155.1). Classification (NCBI taxonomy): domain Bacteria; kingdom Pseudomonadati; phylum Pseudomonadota; class Gammaproteobacteria; order Pseudomonadales; family Marinobacteraceae; genus Marinobacter; species Marinobacter flavimaris. The sequence goes on along the minus strand of NZ_CP171359.1, from coordinate 208,919 downwards.
CAATTTCCAGCAGGGCAAGGATTCCCGGCCGGGCCTCGCCCTGACGTATCCGGCGCAGGCCCTGCTCCACGAAGATCCGATTGTTATGGTCCAGGGGCACGACATCAGCCACCGTACCCAGGGCCACCAGATCAAGCAGGCTCCCCAGGTTCGGCTCGGGATCAGGCAGGCGTTGGGTTTCCCGGAGCTGCTTGCGCAACGCCGTAAGGACGTAAAACATCACGCCCACACCGGCGGCGTTCTTGCTCAGGAAGGGGCAGCCCGGCTGGTTGGGATTGACGATGGCATCGGCGTCCGGGAGCTCTTCACCGGCCAGGTGGTGATCCGTCACCACCACCTTCACGCCAAGCTCTTTGGCCGCTCGAACACCCTCAACGGCGGCTATGCCGTTATCGACGGTAACCATCAGGTCGGGAAGCTGACCTTCATCGCGCAAGCGCTCAATAATACCCGGCGTCAGGCCATAGCCATCGGCAAACCGGCTCGGGACGCGAAAATCGATGCTCTGCAGACCCAGCATTGAAAGGCCAAGCATGGCGACGGCCGTGCTGGTGGCGCCATCGGCGTCAAAATCCCCGAGCACCAGAACCCGCTGTTGCTGTTCGATGGCTTCGGCAAGAAGTTCGACGGCCCGGTCGATGCCCCGAAGTGACATGGGCGAGGCCAAGTGTTTCAGCGTGTAGCTGAGCTGTTCATCGGAAGTAACGCCACGGGCCGCGTAAAGACGGCGAAGCAAGGGAGGCAGGTTTTGCCCCCAGTCCGGGAATGTCTCGGGCTGGGGGCGACGCAGGATCTTTTTTGGTGTCATACCCGGTCAGGCGTTTTTCCAGTGCTTGGCAATAAACTCCTGCACACCGGCGATATTGTTATCCAGCACCGTGTAGCGCTCTTCCCGCTCGAACAGGTCGGCCATATGGGCCGGCAGAGGCGGCTTCACAATTACGCCGGATTCGGCCACGGCATCCGGGAACTTGGCCGGGTGCGCGGTACCCAGGGTGATCATCGGTACCGCCTGATCACGGCGACAGTTGCGCGCAGCGCGAACCCCGATGGCGGTGTGAGGATCCAGAAGATACTCGTTCTGTTCGTAAATCTCACGAATCGTATCGCAGGTGGCTTTGTCATCCACCGCGTCACTGTCGAACAACTTGCGCGCATGCTTCCAGCGGTAATCCTCGATGCTGACCGGCCCTTTGGCGGCATTTTCCAGCAGGGTCTTCACTGCCAGCCCGTCACGGCCGTGCAGATCAAACAGCAGGCGCTCGAAATTGCTCGACACCATGATATCCATGCTCGGAGACAGGGTGTGCTCCAGCTGGTGCTGTTCGTATTTGTTGCCACTCATGAAACGATGCAGGATGTCGTTTCGGTTGGTGGCAATGACCAGCTGTGAGATTGGCAGCCCCATCTTCTTGGCCAGGTAGCCGGCAAAGATATCGCCGAAGTTCCCTGTGGGTACCGAAAACGCCATGCTCCGGTCCGGGCCACCCAACGCCAGGGAAGCGTGGAAGTAGTAAACAATCTGGGCCATGATCCGCGCCCAGTTGATGGAGTTCACGGCGGCCAGCTGGGTTTTGCCACCCAGGAATGACTGGTTGCCGAAGCTCTCCTTCACCATGCGCTGACAGTCGTCGAAGTTGCCACGCACCGCAATATTGTGGATGTTGTCACCCTGAACGGTGGTCATCTGGCGGCGCTGGACCTCTGACACCCGCTGGTAAGGATGCAGAATGAAAATATCCACGTGCTCGCACTTGCGACAGCCTTCGATGGCAGCCGAACCGGTATCACCGGAAGTTGCCCCCATGATAACCACGTGCTGCTTGCGCTTCTCCAGGACATAGTCCAGAAGGCGGCCCAACAGCTGCAGGGCGAAATCCTTGAACGCCAGGGTCGGGCCCCGAAACAGCTCCATCACCCATTCGTTGGTATCCAGCTGAACCAGCGGAGCCACGGCCTGGTGGGCGAAGACCGAGTAGGTCTCGTCCAGCATCTTGCGGAAATCATCCGCAGGCACAGCGTCGTCCACGAACGGGTGCATGACGTTGAAAGCCAGCTCGCTGTAGGAAAGTCCGCGCCAGCTACGGATTTCTTCCAGACTGAAATGAGGCAGGGATTCGGGAACGTAGAGACCGCCGTCTGTCGCCAGTCCGGTCAGCAAAACATCCTCAAACCCCAGTGCGGGCGCTTCACCCCGCGTACTGATGTATCTCACGTTCGTACCTGTCAGTTGAAGTTTTCAGCGCGGATGCGGACAACCTGGCCATCGGTATCGGACAGGGCTTCCAGCTCTTCAATCGCACGGTTGATCTGCCGTTCCTGAACGGTGTGGGTCAGGATGATCACCGGAATACGACCGTCTTTCAGCTCGGATTCCTTCTGCATGATCGACTCAATATTGATGCCATGCTCGCTCAGGATGGAGGCAATCTTGGCCAGTACACCCGGACGGTCCAGTGCGGTAATGCGCAGGTAGTAGGCAGACTGGATGTCTTCCATGGACAGCACATCCAGGTCTTCCATGGCATCTGGTGAGAAGCCAAGGTAAGGCACACGGAGGTTGCTTTCTGTCGCCACGGCACGGGCCACATCGACGATATCGGCAATAACAGCCGACCCGGTTGCCTCATCCCCTGCTCCGGGACCATAATACATGGTCTGGCCAACGGCATCGCCATCCACCAGGACCGCGTTCAGGACACCATCAACCTGGGCAATCAGATGACTCTGGGGCACCAGGGTCGGATGCACACGCAGCTCGATGCCATCATCGCGGCGACGGGCAATGCCGAGGTGCTTGATGCGATAACCCAGCAATTCGGCGTGAGCAATGTCATAAGGCGTAATCTTCGAAATGCCTTCGGTGAAGCCTTTCTCGAACTGGAGAGGCACGCCAAACCCGGCCGATGCCAGTATGGTCAGCTTGTGGGCGGCATCAATGCCTTCCACATCAAAGGTAGGGTCTGCTTCAGCGTACCCAAGATCCTGGGCTTCTTTGAGAACCTCGGAAAATTCCCGACCGGCACGCATTTCGGTCAGGATGTAGTTCCCGGTGCCGTTGATGATGCCGGCAATCCAGTCAATGCGGTTTGCCGCCATACCCTCACGAACAGCCTTGATGACCGGGATACCGCCGGCGACACCCGCCTCGTAAGCCACCACAACACCAGCCTTCTCGGCCGCCTCGAAGATTTCGTTGCCGTGGACGGCAATCAGGGCCTTGTTCGCGGTAACCACGTGCTTGCCGTTGCGGATTGCCGCCAGCACCAGCTCTTTAGCCGCATCGTAACCACCGATGAGCTCGACCACGATATCCACGTCGGGATCGTTCACCACGTCGTAAATGTCGGTACTGAAGGGCACATCGCCGAGGTCCATATCCTCGCGGGCCCGGCGACTGGCAACCCGGGTAATCCGGATATTGCATCCGGCCCGACCGGCAATCAGCCTGGCGTTGCGGGTCAAGACATTAAAGGTACCGCCGCCGACGGTTCCCAATCCGCAGATTCCGACACTGACGTCTTTCAAACTCTCACCTCTGATCCCGAAGGGGTGCTGATGAATTATATTAGGCGGGCATAGTATACCGATTCAGGCCTCACTGAATAAGCCCTGAATCGGATCCTTCGAAAATACCGTGTAACGCATCCCGTACGATAGGTGCGCCAGGATTTCAGAGTAGCCCGAGGCCTTCCGCCAGACGCTGGGCCGGGACATAGCCACGAACCATGTTGCCATCTTCCAAAACAATGGCAGGTGTCCCTGTGACCCCTACCCGGCCACCAAGCTCATACTGCTCGCCCACCGGATTTTCGCAACTGGCGTCGGGTACTGAGCGGCCGGCCTTGGCTGCGTCCATGGCCGCCTGCTGATCGTCAGCACACCAGACCGACTCATACTTCTTGAAAGACGCTGTATTGGGGCCGGACCGTGGAAACGCGTAGTAATTGACGGTAATGCCATAGTCATTCAACTGCGGCACCTCGTCATGCAGCTTCCGGCAGTAAGGGCAGTCGATATCAGTAAACACGTTTACCACGGCCTTTTCGTTTTTCGCCGGGAAGCTGATAACTCCCTTGTTACCATAGTCCGCAATCATTTCGCGACGGGCCTCCGTGCGGGCGGCTTCGGTGACATTGGCAATGCCCTGATCGGTAATCTTGAGAAGATCTCCCGTCATCAGGTACTGGCCATCCTCGGTCGCGTAGATGGTGTCGCCATTGTTGCTCTGAACCTCATAGAGGCCCTTGGCTTCGGATTCTTTTACCGACACCACCTTGAGGCCGGGGACAGCCTGGGTCAGACGCTCGGAAATCCGGTCTTCCACTTCACCGGCACTGACGCTGGCCGCGCCAAAGGCACCCAGGACAACTCCAAGCGCCACAACCACATGTTTCATATTCATTCTGGCAAACAACCTTTTCCAGTAAGCAGTTAAACAACCCGGGCAGTATTGGCACAGGCCGGGAATCAATTCAATGCGACAAATACACAAAAAGAAAGTTCACCCCCAATCGCGGAACCGCCCCACGGCTAGCCCCTGGGATGGTGAGCCTGGTGCAGCGACTGCAGTCGCTGACGAGCCACATGGGTGTATATCTGTGTTGTCGACAGGTCAGAGTGGCCTAGCAGCATCTGCACCACACGCAGGTCCGCTCCATGATTAAGTAGGTGCGTGGCAAAGGCATGCCTGAGTGTATGAGGCGACAGGTGTTTGCGAATACCCACTCGAACCGCGTAGTGCTTGATACGATGCCAGAAAGTCTGACGAGTCATCGCCGCAGCACGGTTGCCCGGGAACAGCGCATCGCAGGATCGCCCTTTAAGGAGTTCCGGCCGCCCTTCCTTCATATACTGCAGCAACCAGTCCACTGCCTCTTCACCCAGGGGGACCAATCTCTCCTTGTCGCCCTTGCCAGTGATCCGAACCACGCCCTGACGAAGGTTTACCTGATCAACCCGCAACTCGGTCAGCTCCGAGACCCGCAGACCGCAACCGTAGAGTATTTCCAGCATGGCCTTGTCCCTGAGCTCGATGGCAATTCCGGGGTCCGGCTCGGAAAGCAGCGCATCCACCTCGCCCTCGGTCAGCGAGTCGGGGAGACGCCGAGGCAGCCTGGGGCTGTCAATCCGAAGGGTCGGGTCTTCAGTAATCAGGCCTTCTCGCAGCAGAAACCGATAAAACCGCCGCAGCCCGGACAACCGCCTGGCCGCCGTGGTGCTCTTGACGCCCTGCGCGAGGCCACTGGACATCCACGCCAGTAAGTCGGTTCTGCGAACATCCTTGAGCAGCGGCTTGCCAGGCTGATTTTCGAGCCATTCCGACAACCGCAACAGATCGCTCCGGTAAGCCTGGCGGGTTTTTTCGCCCAGTCCGTCCTCCAGCCAGATGGCATCAACAAACCTGACGATCACCGATTCATCTTCTGCTCTCATGGCAAGTTCCCAGACTGCATAGGTCCCACAACACACCAAGCATACCGAAACCTCAGACACAAAAAAGGCAGCCCTCGGCTGCCTTTTCCTGACTGCTGTTCAGCGCACTGCTGATCAGCCCAGCTTTTCCTTGATACGAGCCGCCTTGCCAGACAGGTCGCGCAGGTAGTAAAGCTTGGCCTGGCGAACATCGCCACGACGCTTCACGCTGATGCTTTCGATCAGCTTGGAGAAGCTCTGGAAAGTACGCTCAACACCAACACCGTAGGAGATCTTACGTACGGTGAAAGAGGAGTTCATGCCGCGGTTACGCTTGCCGATGACGACACCTTCGAACGCCTGAAGACGCTCACGGTTACCCTCGGTTACGCGAACCTGAACGACCACGGTGTCACCCGGCGCAAACGCGGGGATTTCCTTGGTCATCTGTTCTGCTTCAAGTTGACTGATGATGTTGTTCTTGCCGCTCATCGTAATGCTCCTGATACCCAATCTGTTAATGCCCTGATTATTCAGAGGCACCCGGTTCGTTCAAAATCTCTTCCAGCAGCTCACGCTCTTCGTCCGTAAACACCCGCTTTTCCAGCAGGTCGGGGCGTCGCTCCCGGGTTCGCCTCAGCGACTGCTTGAGCCGCCAACGCCGGATCTGATCATGGTGACCGCCCAATAAAACATCCGGCACCGCCTGACCTTCGTAAACCTCGGGCCGGGTGTAGTGCGGACAATCCAGCAAACCGTCGGCGAAAGAATCCTGCTCTGCCGACTGCGCATGACCCAGCGCTCCGGGGATGAGGCGTGTAACCGCATCGATAACAGCCATCGCTGCCAGTTCGCCACCGGACAGCACAAAATCGCCCAGTGACACTTCCCGATCGACTTCCGTCGCTATCAGGCGCTCATCAACACCCTCGTACCGGCCCGCCACCAGAATCAGTTGCTGTTCTGCCGCGAGCGACTCGACAACAGACTGGTTCAGCGTCTCACCCTGGGGCGACAGGTAAACCACACAAGGGTTTCCGGGTGCCGATTCCCGTGCCGCATGGATTGCGTCCCTCAGGGGCTGAATTTTCATCAGCATGCCCGGGCCGCCACCATAGGGCCGGTCATCTACCGTTCGATGCCGGTCCTGGGTAAATTCACGGGGATTCCAGGTCCGAAAGGTCAGCAGACCATCCCGAACCGCACGCCCTGTGATCCCGTAATCCGTCACCGCACCGAACATCTCCGGGAACAGACTGACTGCGCCAATCCACACCCGTCAGAACTCCGGATCCCAGTCCACCACCATTTGCTTTGCGGCGAGATCAACACTCTGCACCACTTCGCCCGGCAGATAGGGGATCAGACGCTCACGTTGATCAATGGAGCCTGCTGTTGCCTGCACCACCAGAACATCGTTGGATCCGGTTTCCATCAGATGGTGCACTTTACCAAGGCACTCATCATCCACCGTGAACACATCAAGACCTTCCAACTGAAACCAGTAGTACTCCCCATCGGGAAGCGGCGGCAATTCAGCAGTGGAAACCCTGACTTCGGCACCACAATACGTGCGGGCCAGATCACGGTCGTTAATACCTTTCAGCCTGACGACGATCCCCTGCCCCTGGCGGCGGCCTTCCTCAAGCTTGGCCGGAATACGCTTGCCATCCAGATCAAGAGTCCAATCGGGATAGTTCAGTATTCCTTCCTTGGGGTCTGTGTAGGAAAAGACTTTAAGCCATCCTTTGACCCCAAACACCGAGGTAATCCGGCCGATCACAGTTTCCTGCGAATTCTGTGTCATGCCATAAACCCCGGTGTCAGTACTGTCTTACCCAGCAGCCTTCAGCAGCTGTGCAACGCGCTCGCTGGTCTGCGCGCCCTGACCGAGCCAGAAATTGACACGATCACGATCAACGCGAAGACTCTCTTCCTGACCACGGGCTACCGGGTTGAAGAAACCTACACGCTCAATAAAACGACCGTCGCGGGATTTGCGGCTGTCGGTGACTGTCAGATGGTAGAACGGGCGCTTCTTGGAGCCGCCACGAGCCAAACGGATAATTACCATTTAACCAATATCCTGTTCTGTTGAACGAACTTTGTACGATTCACGCCTGCTGAATACCAGCTGACGCGAAGACCCATACTCGAAAGGGGCGCCATTCTATGCTAAAAAAGCGCCAAAGAAAACAGCAAAACCAGTTGTTTCCCCGTTTTCCATGTAAGGCTTTTTACATACGGCCAAACGGGGGCATTCCGCCTCCCCCACCGCCGCCAGGGGGCATCATGCCGCCCATGCCGCGCATCATATTCGCCATACCGCCTTTCTTGCTGAATTTCTAAGACCCTTATGGAAAACCTGCGCGAGTGAGTAAACCTCTAACTATCTGTAATTACTATTTTTATGAGGAAATGAAAAAGATTTTGGGTCACTAAAATTCTCGTTTTGGTGCCATATGAGGCGAAACAAGCACGCATTATTGCAGTTTAGGGCACTTTTTATAAGAGGCCTCGCCGGCCCTCCTTGAGCATAAAATGATCAATTCGCCCCGAGGCATTCGAAGACTATCAATGTATTCACGAAACCATAAAATTTCTTTCAGTGCTGGTTAAGATCTGGCATCAGATCTTTTGGCGAGCATTCAAGTAATTCAGCGAATACATAAATTTTTTCGAGCGTAATGTTGACCTCCCCTCTCTCAATCTTGCCAACATAGCTTCTATCTATCCCAGCATCGTGCGCTAAGCGCTCTTGGGAGAATCCTTTTGATTTTCGAATTGCTCGAAGATTCCGCCCGAAAGCTTCACAAACAATAGAACCCATTTCTTGCCCTCATAAAGAGCAAGACTATGGTTTCTTGAGGCATATGGAGCCACGGCATATACTACCCATTTTCAAAGGTCGGCCCGATCGACTGTCAGACAAACCTAGGACTCTTCCATGAACGAATCGAAGCGAATTCGCGTTGACCAAATTTTGCTTCATCTGATTAAGCAGCTCGGGAATAGTCCTTTTTCAACGACAGAGATTCGGGATCTATACGCAGCCCAAATATCCTGCCCTCAGAATCTGGACCGCGGCTCGCTTCGCAAACACATATACAAGCAACTGCTCCGCCTGGAGTCTGCGGGCCTTTTGAAAAGGCATCACGGCGAGACGGGACGAGGCTGCAAATTCATCTATCGCGGTGTGCCGAAAGGAATATCTGTTCAAGTTAAACCTTCACCCTATGGACACTCAGTGGAGGACACCGAGTTTCTAATGGACCCAAACACGGTCAGAGATTTAAGAGAGGAGCTTTCAACGCGAAAAGTCGAATTGATGGCGAGTATCGGAGAGGCAGAGGAGTATCAGCGTCTCTACAACAAATTTCCAGCGCTCCAGGACATCGTCAGAACACAATATTTAGAGTCACGCGACCGGAGTACGAAACTACTAGGTCAGCTTCGTGCCGTGGAAGCCGTTCTGGCGGATATTGGGCTCCATGCATGATCCAACTCCGCGCCTGGCAAGCTGAATGTATTGAGAAAGCTCTTGCGACCTTTCAGAGGCAAACGCACTTTTTCTGCCACGCAACACCGGGCGCTGGTAAGACTGTAATGGTGGCATTGGTTGCCAAGGCACTTTTCCAGCAAGACAAAATCGATTTTGTCCTTTGCTTCTCGCCATCGCGTGCCATTGCTGAAGGTGTGGCTTCAGCATTTAGTCAAATTCTTGGGCGTAGCTTCAATGGGCAAATCGGGGCGGCAGGCGGCTCCTACACTTACCAATCCATGCACACTCTGCCCGAGGAATTATGGCAAGTATTACGCGAACACCGCGTACTCGTGGTTCTTGACGAAATACATCATTGCTCAGGGATCGTTTGGGGCAACTCTCCCACTGGCAACCGTTGGGGACGGACCATTTTAGATAAGGTCCAGGGAAAGGCGAGCTATACCATGGCGCTCTCCGGCACTCCCTGGCGAACCGATGACAGCCCTATCGTTCTCTCTCAGTACACGAAATCAACTGGCCAGATTCACTGCGACTATGAATACGGTTTGCAAAAAGCGATTTCTGACAGCGTATGCCGGGCACCAAAAATCGTTCTCACGGACAATCGTGAAATCAGCCTGAGCTCGGCAGACTTCGGCCTTAAAACGTTCGCCAGCATTAGCGACTCTCTCAAAAACGAGCACATAACCTATCCGGATTTCTTGTTCAGAGATGCAGTCATTGACCAGCTTCTCTCTGAGGCATCAGCAAGGTTGACAAGCATACGCAAACATACGCCTTTGGCAGGGGGGCTAGTTGTCGCAGCATCTGTGAGCCACGCTGAACAAATAGCAAGGCGCCTTGCGCTTGCTGGGGAGCATCCGATCATCGTCACCTATCAGACGCCTGAAGCGCAGCGCATGATTTCCAATTTCAAGACGTCGTCCGATCGTTGGATCGTCTCGGTTGGAATGATCAGCGAAGGCACCGACATTCCCAGGCTTCAGGTTTGCTGTCATCTGAGCAGAATCCGAACCGAGCTGCACTTCCGGCAGGTGCTCGGCCGAATTCTCAGGCGACAGCCAACTGATCCCGCAGATACCAGTGCTTGGCTTTACATGTTGGCTGAACCAAATTTAGCGGAATTTGCTCGTAAAATTGGAGAAGATCTTCCCGGGAAAAAGGTTGTTTCATTCATCCCGGATTTGAAGACTAGAGGTACTCAGGAATCGAAAGCAATGAAATGCGACCACGACGACAAATTCGTCTTCACCTTGGATCCCGACGAGCAGGTGTCAGTTGAATATTCTGGTCTATCCAGCGAAACACCGAAAGAAGAGGAAATCGACCTGCGTATTAGTAACCAGTACTGGAATGAGGTTCTCGCCCTTTTTGCTACTAGTACTTGAGATTTCCGTAGGTTCTAGCCCTTTTTACGCATAGTTCGCCTAACTATGCGTAAAAAGAAAAAGATCGCCTACCAAACCACAAATCGATTAATAATGGAACACGCTAACAGCGGCTGTCACGCTTGATATTGGAAAAGGCGGTCATTTAGATAAGTACAGGCTTTTCGCCAGCTCAGCCCCAGCCAAGTCTGCGGTGGTCACTTTGTACTTTACTGCAGTTGTGTATAGATATGTTTGTGGCATCGATCATAGTGGGCACTGATATTTGAAAATTTGGGCGAACAATGACAGGCAGCGCCAGAAACTTGGTTCCGAGAGCTGTGCAAACCATATAGCATTTTTCTGGAACGACTTGGTTCAGGGAAATGTGGTTGCAAATCGAGAGGTAATTGGAGCAAATCGTCATTTAGCCTTTAAAGTGGTCTGGAAACTGATCATCCATGGTCAACTGGTCAGTAAACAAAGCTGAAAACGATTGAGCTGGGAAGAGCGAGTCAGAGAAGCGTGTTAAAACACTTTCCGGGATTAGTCGACCACTAAGGGAGAGGCACAACGAATGGGCCGCGTCAGCACCAAAGCGAACATCTTTATGCATGGGACGCTCGCAGGACGCTTGGAGCGTATCGGGAGCCGTGTTCGATTTCAGTATGACGCCCAATATCTAAAAATCGGTAGTGCCCTGAGCATGAGCTTGCCTCTTCGTCCAGAGCCATATGAGTCCGAGGGGTTGCCTCCCTATTTCAGCGGTCTTTGCTCAGAAGGATGGCTGAAGCGAGTGCAGGCCTTCGAGCAGCGCATTGACCCTGACGATAGTTTTACGTTGCTAATCAATAACGGGAGAGATTTGGCTGGTGCTGTGACGATTGAGCCAATTGATGAGCACCACAGCCGATGGCCAGAATCCCGCATTGGACCAAATACCCGGTAAAACAATATCTGCCGCAGTTATTCCCGGACACCTCGGTCATTTGAAATAGGTGCAAGTTTATGTCCGAAAGAGAAGCCGCCATACCCAACGTTTCGCCGGAATCGGTGCAACAGAGGGCCGAGACAATATTTGAGTCTCGACAGATCGCTCTGAAGTGGTTAGAAAGTCCGGTCAGGGCGCTAGGTGGAGCCGTCCCCAGCGAGCTGCTCAGAACACCTGAAGGATGCAGTCGAGTTTATCAGCTGCTATCTAAGATTGAAGCTGGAGAATTTAGCTGAGGACAAGCTCAGGCTGGGCTGAGCGTATTATTCGAGTTAAAGACTGGAGGCAGGTCACTATGACAACAAAGCAGACCTTTTCAGATAGAGACCTACTAAATCCGCTATTCAGAAACAACGCACGCTAAGGTCGCAAAGCGAACATTCGGAATGGCCTTCAATGCCGCCCAATTTGCCTCCGTTTGAGGCTCGGGGTTGTCGTGTTTAGTGGGGGAAGTCCAGACTGGATGGTGGGTCAAGGTTTGTTGAAGGATTTATCAAGGAAATGTCAAATCCCAAACTTAGGCTTTGACATGGGGTAAATATCCACACACCCTGAACGGCTGAGCAATGAACTGGCCGACCTGCCACGCCCGGACACGATCACAGCCCCCCCGATTGTTCCGGCTTGGCATGAAATTGATGCAAGGCTTTACCATCAAAGGTCGTCAGTTTGAAGGTGCGACGGTGGCCGATGGCGAAGTTGTTTTGTTGGGCGAAAGCGAGGTTTGTGAGTTCTTCAACAACACCATGATACCGAATCCCATGCATGTCCGTGGATTGCAGTTCAGGGTGCTAAGCCGACGCTACGCCGATGCACTAGCTGCCGGGCAGTTGGCGGCCGGCATCGTGGATTCAGGGCTGCACGACACCGTGCTGGTGCTGCCCGGAGAGAGGGTCCGGATTGCGCTGACCTTCACCGACTTCCCGGGACTCTATCCTTACCATTGTCACAATATGGAGCACGAGGACAATGGCATGATGCGCTATTACGAGGTGCACAAGGTCTAGGCAACTCAGCAGGGTTGGGTGAACTCCGGGACCGGCACGGCGGTCCCTCCTGCGTTTATTTCCCGGTTACGGATTCAACGTAGTGAGCAACGGCCTCGATCTGTTGCTCCGACAGCGAATCACCGAACGCTGGCATGATCCCCACGCCACTCTTTACCGCATTGCGGACCTGCTCCGCAGAGGGTTTGAGCTCGTCCAGATTGGGGCCAATTTCGCCAACCGATCCTGCATCGTTCAGTGCGTGACAGATGGTGCAGGAGGGTTGAGCCTGCTCGGTGAACACCTTCTTGCCCAGTTCGAGTTGTTCATCCGCCATCACGGTGGCAGACGCAGAGACAAGTACAGCGAATAACAGTGTACGTAGTGACATGGAAAATCCTGGTTCGGTCAAAGAAACGGGCGGCCCGGCGGGCGAACCGCCACAAGGTTCATGCATTTATGAAACGGTGACGGTCACGCCATGGTCTTTCCAACTGGTGTTGCCGTATCCGCGCTCGTTTTCCGTGCGTGTGGGCGGCTGGGTATTGCCCTCGGTGTCGGTTGCGCGGCTGACAATCCGGTGATCGCCGGCGCTCAGATCCATCGACACCACAAACGGCCGCCAGGCATAACGCCCCATGTCGGGCCCAAGGAAGCGGGCGGTCTTCCAGGTTTCGCCACCGTCGGCTGACACCTCCACCTTGCTGACAGCATTCATGCCGCCGAAGGCAACGCCGTACACCAGGTTTTTGCCCTGGCTGGCGGTGGTCAGGGGGGCGGTAACCCAGGATTTGACCGGCATCTCCCACATGGACGGCTGATCGGGTGCTCCTTTCTCGCCAATGGGACGAATGCGATAGCCGGAGGCCTGAATCTTGGCGTCCGACTGGCCCTCGGTGAACGCCACCCGATCCACGTATTTCACGTTGTTGACCCCGAAATAGCCGGGCACAACCATGCGCAAAGGGCCGCCGTGGGCCAGGGGCATGGGCTCATCATTCATGTCCCAGGCCAGCAGGGCCTGATCCAGAGCCTTCAGGGGAATGGACCGTTCCACCATAATGGTTTTCGGGTCCAGCCCGGCAGGCAGGCTCTCGCCGCCCGTGCTGGTGATGTAATTCATCCCGGGTTTCACGCCGCCCAGTTTTGCGACAACCTCCCGTAATGGCACACCGGTCCAGATCAGGCAACCGGCCGCACCTGTGCCCCACTGGGTGCCCCCCGGCCCGTGCTGATAGTAGGCCCGCCCGTTTCCTGAACACTGAAGCACCGTGGTCACAGTTTCCACGCCGATTTTTTTAAGGTCGCCAAGGGTCAGGGACTGGGGGCCATTCACGCCTTCAAAAGTCACTTTCCAGGCATCGCGGTCAGCAACGATATCGGCATTCGGGGCTGGCAGATTGTTGCGCACGTACAATTTGTCACTGTCAGTGACCACACCACTGCCAATCGCTCCCCGTTCGGTTTCGATGGTGTTGGCACTGTGAACGATGACGTCATTGGCGTTTTTCCAGCGAACGTAGTCCGGCAGCGTTTTGGGCTCTGCGGCTTTGGCCAGCGGGCTGAGCCCCAGCAGACTGACGGACGCCATGGCACCGGCGGAGCCCAATAAAAGGCGCCGACGGCTCATTTGGATTGACTCTGCCGGAGACTGGGAGGCAATGGCGGGCGAATCATTGATCGACATGGTATTTCCCTCATTGTTGATCACTCCGGACTGGTTCCGGTTTTGTTGTTGGGCTGATTGCGAATGCATGAGTTAAGTGTAGGGATTGATTAGAAAATAACCACCGAGGTCGGTTCAGGAAGCACTCATCGCTGACTTGTCGATGGGTGGCACATTGCCCGATGGCGCCACAACCAGTAAGCCCGATGCCCGCATCGGCAACCCAATAACTTCCAGCTCGTTGTCACGGGTTCGAAAATCACCGGCACGGGCCACGGCCTGTCGCACGTCCGGATTCCGGAAAAACACGCGCTCCGATATTTGGTACTGAACGATCAGGCTGTTGCCCAGCCGCACGGCGTAGGCCTCGGCGGGCTCGCCACCTACTCTGGTTGTCCAACGGGCCAGAACGCGGCCATTGGCCCACTGCATGGGCGGCGACAGGTCGGCGTCGTCAGACGGCGTGCGCAGATCGTTGCCCACCACCCGCTGATAATCGGCCAGCACGTCGATGACCATGGGAATCTGACTGGCCACCGCCATCTGATTGGGATCTTCGGGCGTCAGGCTGGGTACCAGAAGCATCGCCGCCAGCACCATGGCCACCGCCCAGCCGCCGCCTCCGATGACAGCCGATGGGCTCAGGCGGGTCAACCAGTGTTTCAGGCCTTCCAGAGGCTTCTGACCGACCGGGCGCCTGTCGCTGGTCTGGACGCTGGCAAGGGTATCGTCGAGGCGCTTGGCAAATGCGGGGGACAATCTGGGCGCGGGTATCTCTTGTAGTCGTTCAGAAAGCATCCGCTGGCGTTCGGCATCGTGTCGGCAGGCCTCACAGCCAGCAAGGTGAGCTTCAACCAGAGTGATGTGATGCTCATCCAGCTCGCCATCGGCATAGCCCGCCAGCCAGTCCTGAATCTGGTGGTGCAGGTCAGACCACTGATGGGATTCCGAAGAGGGGGTGATAGAGGGCTTATCACTCATGGGGGGTCACCCTTGTGTGCGTGTTGTCACTGGCAGCCGGATTGTCGGATGCCACCTTGATCAATCGCTCGGCCAGCAGGCGACGGCCTCGTGACAGGCGGCTCATCACCGTGCCTGGCGCCAGGTCCAGAATCTGCGCAATGTCCTGATAGCTCAGATCTTCAAAGTCCCTCAACAGAACCACCTGCCGGAAGTTGTCCGGCAGGTCGCGAACGGCGGCCATCACCTGCGCATCGGTCTGATGTTTCAGTGCCTGCTCGAACGGGCCGGGAGCGGCGCAGGGGTGTTCGCTCAGCACGGCGTCTTCGGTTGTGAGTACCGGGGCCAGTTGCCGCCGCCGAT
Organism: Marinobacter flavimaris; assembly: GCF_045057155.1. Taxonomy (NCBI): domain Bacteria; kingdom Pseudomonadati; phylum Pseudomonadota; class Gammaproteobacteria; order Pseudomonadales; family Marinobacteraceae; genus Marinobacter; species Marinobacter flavimaris. Next base: position 193,666 of record NZ_CP171359.1, on the reverse strand, counting down.
TGTCCCGGCGGTAGCCATCGGCAACCACACGGTTGAGAATTCTGAGCAGCCAGGCATAGATTGCTACCTGGTCGTCCAACTGGCCAAAATCCCGCCAGGCCCGAAGCAGGGTTTCCTGAGTATAGTCTTCCGCTATTTCAGTCGAGGCGGACTGGCGTTGCGCAACACCGTACAGCCGGTAACGCCAGGGGCGTACTAGGGTGTCAAACTGCTGCTTGCTTCCGGTGCTGCGCATTTTGTGTGCCCGTTTGGAATCGGTGGACTTGTTAACCAAAGACGTCGCCTGTGTTCAGTTTATTCCCTGTCGCCACATTTTTTTACGGGTTGCCGGGAACCGCAATCCAGAACGGGAACTTGCCGTCCACGGGTTGCCGGCGAACGACCTTCAAGGATTGGCTGTCAATCACGGCAATCTGGTTATCCGCCGTGACAGAGGCGTATATGAACCGGCCGTCACGGCTGGCGCGAACGCCATGGGGGCCGACGCCCACATCGACGTTCTTGACAATTTCCAGGCTTTCGGGGTCGATCAGGGTCACGGCGGACGCGGAAATCGCCCCGGTCGCGATGTATTTCCCGCCGGGCACCACGTCGATGCCGCCATGCCCACTGCCCACCTTGAAGGTTTTCAGCATGGTTTCACTGGCCAGGTCCATCACGCCCACGTTGCCCGTAAAGTCGCGCAGCCACAGCCGTTGGCCGTTGGCGCTGATGTCAACGTTGTGAGGCGTCTCAAGCCCCGGCGTCGGAATCTGATGCTGTTTTTCCAGGGTTTGCATGTTCACGACTGCCAGAGCGCCTTCGCCCTGCAAAGTGACGTAGGCAAATTTGCCGTCGGCGCTGTAGATGAGATTGTGGGGTACCTTGCCCACCGGAATTTTCTTCACCAGTTCGAGGGTGTTCATGTCGATCACTGCAACGTCGCCCTGGGTCGGCGCAACCGCAAGGCCATAGCGGCCATCCGGTGAGATCTTGACGCCCTGGGCCACCTCGCCTATCGCCACACTGGCCATGACGTCGCCATTGGCCGTATCCAGAACATAGACATTACCGGTTTTAAAACCAGACACCATCAGGCGAGAGCCATCCGGGCTCAGAGCATCGTAGTGCGCCCCTGCCACGCCAGGCCAGGCCTGTTTTGACGGTAAGGCTCTTACAATACCGCTGTTCTGGACGGCCACATAAAGCGGATCGCGGATGGCGTTCTCCAGGCTCAGCTCTGGGGCCGACCGGGCGGTTGGACCTTCCCGGGATGGCGCTACTGACTGACCCAGCACCGCCTGTCGCAACTGGTACACGTCCTTGCCGGACAGGTTCTGGCCCGCAATCGCCTTGATCTCCTCAGCGGTGTAGGGCTGAAACTCTCCCGCAAGACGCTGCTCGTTACCAAAGGCTGTCAACACGTAGTTCAGCACATCCGCGATCTGCTGGTTCGTGAGGGCACCGCCCCAGGCGGGCATGTTGCCGTTGTACGCCGTGCCCCCCACTTCGATGGACCCCGTCAAACCGTATTGCAGCACGTGGCCAAGATACTGGCGGCCACCAATGCCGTCGGTGGCGTTGTACAGTTCAGCGGTGTGGTTTTTCTGGGGCGGAAACGAGCCCGGTATGCCCTGGCCCTGTGCCTGATGGCAGGCCGCACACTGCTGGCTGTAAACCTTGGCCCCGCGCTCGAAGCGGGTGGATTCAGCCGCATTGGCAGACAAGCTGATACCGATTGCCGTTCCGGCAACAGCGATGAAGGATAGAACGTATTGGCCGATGGTTGGATGCATGCTGAAAGCCCCGAACGCTGAATGAAAGCCGACCGCCTCCATGCTGTGGCAACGCGATGCCAAGATCGAGCCGGTCGGATAAGAACTCAGGGGCCAAGGGCGTTGCCGGGCCGGAATTTATTCCCGACGTAGGTTTGGAACCTGTTCAGATCATGGGCCCCTGCAGACCGTTACGGGCAAGATGCAGTGCGATGGCAGCCATCATGGCACCGAACCAAATCACGGACGCAGTGCTGGCACCTGCAAAAAAGCCACCAGGCTGCCACGAATCACATTGAAAAAGGCTACAACGGCCAACCCCGACGGGCCAGAAACTGTTGAATCATTTACATTAGGTTCAGTCAGGAAGATGTGCTGATGGATCTGGTGATTGAGGATCAGGACGTGGGCCTTCGCCGGAGTTTCGGGACCACTTCTTCGCAGACGGTATCAGCCTGGACTCGCTGAGCCGCGCACCCGCCATCGTTTACGGCCCAAACGACCAGTTACAGCATCGGTTCATGGACAGCTTTGGGTATCACGGCGGTTTTCGCTATCACCTGTGCCCGTCCTCGCAGGGATTTGTCCAGTTTGCACTGGCCGGAGTGGGTTACGGCATGATTGCAGAAAATCAGGCCCTGAGTGTTCCGCTGTATTGGCATTTCTGGCGACACAGCGGCCACACCATTCAGTTTCTGACAACCCGGCTTGAGCGATTTTTTAACAGAGCGTCGTAATACCCACCCCGGGCGATTGCGTCCAGCATTTCAGGCCAGTGCAATCATCGGAGTCACCGCAAGCCCGCCACCGATCAGCAGTACAAACAACATCAGTGCCAGAGCAAAAGGCTTGATCCCCAGGGCGCGAAGCTTCGACATGCGCGTTTCATAACCCAGCGCTGCCATAGCCATGGTAAGTGCGATCTGGCCCGTCAGCGTCAGGCTTTCGTGCAAGGCTTCCGGCAGCGTGACAACGCTGTTAAACAGCGCCACCGCCACAAAACCGAACGCGAACCAGGGAACGGTCAGTTTACCGACGGATTGGGTGCCATCCTGTCTGGTTGCGTGGCGATTGAGCCACCATCTGCCCACCAGCAGCAGGAACGGTACCAACAGCATCACGCGTACCAGCTTGACGACAACCGCGTTCGCCAGCGCCTCTGGGCCAATTGCATTGCCGGCCGCAACCACTTGAGCGACCTCGTGCACGGTGGCACCGATGTAAATGCCATACAGGCCCTGATCCCAGCCGATCATCGAAAACAACACGGGCTCCACCACCATGGCCAGGCTACCGAACAATACAACCGTTGCCACTGCCATGGACGTAGTGGCAGGCCGCGCCCGAATCGTGGCTTCCGTTGCCAGAATGGCCGCCGCCCCGCATATGGCGCTTCCCGCACTGGTCAGCAGGGCAGTCTCCGGGTCCAGCTTGAACCAGCGGGTGCCCAGTTGGTAGCCAACAAACAAAACAGTGACAATGACCAACAGATCCAGAACCACAATGCGCGGCCCCAACGCAAAGACCTGCTGCATGGTGACGGAAAATCCGAACAGCACAATGCCTGTGCGCAACAGCCAGCGGGTCGAAAATTTCAGTCCGGCCTCAACGGATTGGCTTTTCCATGGCATGGGAAGATTCCCGACGATGACCCCCAGCACCAGAGCAAACACCAGCGGGCTGACGCGGTCGCCTGTCAGCGCGGTGAGCAAAAAACCACCGATGGTGAATAGAACACATAACCCAAGACCTTTGTACATAACGCTTTCCTTTATTATCTAATGGAATTACGTTATGCCTTAAATTGTTATCTGTAAAATGAATAAAAAAGGAGATATAAATCGAATATGTAGATTAGTGGTGTTTAATCCGCTGCTATTGTCTCGTGCGCCTTACCTTTTAACCTGTAGTTTGATAAGCTCCGCGCCCGCTGTCGGTGGGCAATTCCGACCCGTTTTCCCGCGTTTTACTCTCGTTGTCACCGCAAGTTGTGTTCGTAACCTGCCTTTTCGTTGATAAAGAGAACCCGCTGACACCCTTCCTGTTTTGACGAGTGCACTGGAAACTCAACTATGGTTAACAAACTCAAAGCCGACTGGCTTTCCAACATCCGAGGCGATTTACTGGCCGGCATCGTGGTTGCACTGGTTCTGGAGCGCTAAACAGCAACTTCTGGGGCTGGTTCAGCCTGGACATCAGGGCCGAGTTTTTGATCGAGACTTTCTGCGGGTCTGGGACACACGTTCTGCATTGAGTAACGGTTAAGGACTTTATGTTGCGACGGTTGGCCAGCAAGCAAGAAATCGCTAGCAGCTCGTGCCGGAATCCCTGCCGCGTTTTAATCAGACCCGCGAGAGCCTCGTTCGAACTCTTGAAGTAGCGCGTTGGGCCATCAAAGTTTCAGAGGTGTATTATCCAGACGCGTTAAGTGGTTCCTTGAGGACAAACGATGTGTCTTATGATGGAGCTATAAACGTCGTTGCACTTTCCACCGAGTGTCATTGAATGGGGTGGAGTCCGATCATAGCCGAGCAGACAAACCTTCTTGTCCTTAATGCCTCCATCGAAGCACTCCGCGCTGGCGAGCAGCGCCGAGGCTTTTCCGTCATTGCCGATGAGGTTCGAACCCCGGCCCAGCGCAATCAGAGATCTACTGAAGAATTGGCATTGACTGCTGAAGCCGAGATCCATGGAGTAGTCGAGGCGACAACAAACATTGTCGACGGCATCCGCAATTCATTTAAAGGTTTTCGCTGAGATCTCAAGAACCATGCAGGAAAGTTCAAGGTCTGGAGCCGCTTTTGAATATACGTTCTGATTGACGAGAGCAAAACTTCCTCCAGCGATACCAATGATTGTTGCGTATTCGTCTATCTTTAATGTTCGCTTTTGTTTAGCTGGGTCTAGAGTAAGCCCTGGTCGCAAAGCGAACGTTTAGATTTGGCGTAGGCTCGGGGATAAGCGGCGACGTATGATGCCGACCGGATCGGCCCCCTTGCTGGTTGCCATAACCGACCCCGGCAGAGAAGTTGGCTCTCGTAGATAAGCTCACGACGTGTTTTCCTCTACGCCCTTATAAAGAGACGTAATGAGCGGGCACTTCACGTCACCCTGCTCAGTGCAACATGCCTGCACCAGCCCCTCCAGCGTTCGCTCGATACGCCGCAGACTTGAAATTTTCTCACGCACCTTGGCGAGCTTCTGTCCGCCCAGTACCCGTGCTTCATCGCAATGGGTGCCGTCTTGCAGTGTTAGCAGTCCTCCGATTTCATCCAGGCTGAAGCCCAACCATTGGGCCGTTCGAATGAACTGAAGACGCGCCAACGCCTGATCGTCGTAATGGCGGATGCTTCCATAGGGTTTGTCAGGCTCTGCCACCAGTCCCCGGCGCTGGTAATAGCGGATGGTTTCCACTCCAATATTGGCGGCCTTGGCCAGGGCGCCAATGGTCATTGAACGTGGTTTCTTGGACATAGGGGGTTGATTCCGTAGCTGACTACGGGAGTAACCTTATCTCAGTCATCCATCTCATGAAAGGAGCCAACGTAATGTCTGAGCCCAAATCCGGTCGCGGTTCGCTGATCGCAGGGGGCGTTGCCGCCGTCCTGGCATCCGCCTGCTGTCTTGGTCCCCTGGTTTTAATCGCGTTAGGAGTTTCAGGCGCCTGGATCGGCAATCTGGCCGCCCTGGAACCCTATCGGCCCTGGTTCATCGGTGCGGCACTGGTGGCCATGGTGTTTGCCTGGCGCCGGATATACCGGCCTGCACAGGATTGCCAGCCGGGCGATGTTTGCGCGGTGCCGCAAGTACGCACAACCTACAAGGTTGTTTTCTGGATTGTCGCGCTGCTCATTCTGACTGCGCTGGCGTTCCCTTATGTTTTACCCCTATTTTACTGAGAGGCATAGCACCATGAAAAAATCACTGATCGCCACAGCGTTATTCCTGTTCGTTAGCCTGCCGGCCCTGGCAGCACCACAAACCGTCACCCTGTCAGTCCCTGGCATGACCTGTTCGGCCTGCCCGATCACCGTCAAGGCCGCTCTCAACCGGGTGGAGGGCGTGACCTCTGTGGATGTTCGTTATGAAGAACGCGATGCGACGGTCACCTTCGACGACGAGAAAACGACCGTTGAGGCACTGACGCAAGCCACCACCAACGCCGGCTATCCGTCCACGCTGAAACAATCTCAGGCAAAACAGGAGTAACCATGGCAAACCCCAAAACCCTGTTGCGGGTGAGCGTCATCGGCACGGTGCTGGTCGCCCTGTGCTGCTTTACCCCAATACTGGTGGTTTTGCTGGGAACCTTAGGCCTGGCAGCCCTCACCGGCTATCTCGACTACGTGCTTTTGCCCGCACTGGTCTTTTTTATTGGCCTGACCTGCTATGCCGTCTGGCGTAAAAAGAAACACGACGCCTGCTGCGACAGCCCTTCAACCAAGGAGTAACGTTTATGAGTGACAACAACCTGCACATTGCGGTGATTGGCAGCGGTGGCAGTGCCATGGCTGCGGCCCTGAAAGCGACGGAGCGCGGTGCCCGGGTGACGCTGATTGAGCGCGGCACCATCGGCGGAACCTGCGTCAACATTGGTTGCGTACCGTCCAAAATCATGATCCGGTCGGCGCATATCGCCCACCTTCGCCGGGAAAGCCCGTTTGACGACGGACTGAGTGCCCAGGCACCGGTGGTGGATCGTTCAGCCCTTCTGGCTCAGCAACAGGCCCGGGTGGAGGAGCTGCGCGAGTCCAAGTACCAGAGCATTCTCAATGACAATGCCGCGATTACCGTCCTCAAGGGCGAGGCGCGGTTCGTGGACGAGCGCACACTGACGGTTACGCTCAACGACGGCGGCGAGCAGACGGTGCACTTCGACCGGGCCTTTATCGGCACCGGTGCCCGGCCCGCCGAACCGCCTGTTCCGGGGCTATCCGAGACGCCCTATCTCACGTCCACCAGTGCGCTGGAGCTGGATCACATTCCCGAGCGCCTCGTTGTGATTGGTGCCTCGGTGGTGGCCATCGAGCTGGCTCAGGCCTTTGCCCGCCTTGGCAGTCGGGTCACCATTCTGGCCCGCAGCCGGGTGCTGTCTCAGGAAGACCCGGCGGTGGGTGAAGCCGTGGAAGCGGCCTTCCGTCGCGAGGGCATCGAGGTGCTCAAGCAGACCCAGGCCAGTGAGATTACCCACAATGGCCGGGTGTTCACCCTCCAAACCAACGCCGGCACCCTGGAGGCGGAGCAACTGCTGGTGGCCAGTGGCCGCACACCCAATACCGAGAACCTGAACCTGGAGGCCGTCGGCGTGGCTACCGAGCGCGGCGCGATCCGGATCGACAACCACCTGCAAACGACCGCGTCCGGCATTTATGCAGCCGGGGACTGCACCGATCAACCCCAGTTCGTCTACGTGGCTGCCGCCGGTGGTAGTCGGGCCGCCATTAACATGACCGGCGGTGACGCCAGCCTCGACCTCAGCGCCATGCCCGAGGTGATCTTTACCGATCCACAAGTGGCCACCGTCGGTCTGTCCGAGGCGGAGGCCCAGGCTCAGGGATACGACACCGACAGCCGCACCCTGACCCTCGATAACGTGCCCCGGGCCCTGGTTAACTTCGATACCGGGGGCTTCATCAAGATGGTCGCTGAGCGTGGCAGCGGACGATTGCTGGGTGTCCAGTCCGTCGCGGGCGAAGCCGGTGAGCTGATCCAGACGGCCGTCATGGCGCTGCGTGCGCGTATGACCGTGAACGACATTGCCGATGAGCTGTTCCCGTACCTGACCATGGTGGAGGGGCTCAAGCTCTGTGCCCAAACCTTCACCAAGGACGTGAAGCAATTGTCGTGCTGTGCGGGATAAGACGGTGCCGCCAATGTATAACATGGATGAGATCGTGGAACGGCTGGGTCTGACCGGCGAAAGGGAAGCCGCGCTTCATGTGACGCTGTTGCGCGAGCTTGCCCTGGGACAACCGGTCACTGTTGAGCGGCTCGCGAAGTCGCTCAACTGGACGACTGATGAGGCAGAGTTGGTGCTGGAAAAACTGCCCTGCGGGACCATCGAGTACGACGGCCAGGGACGGCTGATCGGCTCCGGCATCACACTGCGAGAAACCCCGCATGCATTTGTCATCAACGATCGGCCCCTTTACACCTGGTGTGCACTGGATGCCTTGATGTTTCCAACCGTTATTGGCGAACGGGCGCAGGTGCAATCGCGTTGCCCGCAGACGAACAACCCGATCAACATGACGATTACGCCACAGAGAGTGGTTTCGCTTGAGCCGGAGGACGCGGTCGTCTCTTTAGTGTCGGTGGCCGCATCGGGAGACATTCGAAGTGCGTTTTGTTGCGATGTCCTTTTCTTTGCCTCTCGACAGGCCGGGGAGGCCTGGGGGCGAGATAAACCAAGCGCGCAGCTGGTGACTGTGCAGGAAGGTTTCGAACTGGGACAGCGGATTGCGCACCTTATGCTCGACAGAGCAAGGCGTTACCAACATGACCTTTAATACCTGAATGTTCGATACCAATCTTGAACGTAGGTCAGCACCCAGGAGCTAGGCCATGTCATTTCCAAAGCGTTCCGTCGCTGCACCCTGTCTGTGCATCAAATCAGGAATTATCTGGACATGCGATTGGTGTATTCCTGTGGTGCCTCACCCGAACAACCGGACATGCACCCATTACACTGGCGATCGACGTGCATCGAATGTTCGCTTCTGTTTAGGTGCTTCTGGTCGCAAAGCGAACATTCAGACGCACCTTATTGCGACCACATTCCTAGCCTCCCACGGCGCTCGGTACAAGCTTGGAAGTTAACCCTGCGGATGAGTCCCCAAGCACCATTTAGCTGCTGAAAAGACATCCAGCCCCGTGAGCACGCGGGGCTGGATGTTGCTACGTTTATCTAATGGTTAATCACAACATTTTCTTCAACTGACCGTAGTCTCCTCCAGTACGCAGTACCAGAGTGATGTCGTTGTCGTTCCGATTTCTGAAGAACCAGCCGTGATTGCCGGTAAAGGCTGCTTCCAACTCGCCCTCGTCTTCAGGCACGCCCCGGCCTTTTTCGTAGGAAATTGACTGACCACTTCCATCACCATGGGTATCGAAGTTGATCGGGCCACCCTCTGATACCCAGGAGAATCGGGCTGTAGCGCCTTCCTCCATAGTAAGTTTGAACTCTGTGCCTTCTCCCGGTGTGAGAACCACGCGCACTTCATCCTGCCACTGCGGTTCCACAACTTCTGGTGCAGGCGCAGGTTCTGGCTCGGCAGGTGCAACCTCTGCTTCAGGTGAGGGAGCTGGCTCCTCAACGGCTTCAGCCACGACAGGCTCTTTGACTTCCGGGGCCTCTCGCTCAGTTGAGGATTGAACAGCAACCATCTGAGCAGCCTCGTCAGCAGCAGCCTCTTCGGCGAGCTGCTCCTTGATTTCGCCCATTTCAGTCAGGCCCAAAAGGCGACCTGCGCCGGTTGGGTCCAGGGCATACTCGGCGGGCATGACCACGGTTACAAGCAGAACCAACGCCACAATTGCCGCAATGATGGTTGATCGAACCAGCTTGGCAGTGCTGGGCAGTTCTTCACGGTTGGGAATATCGGTGTTGTACATAAAAAATCTCCAGAATCAGGCGACGAAGTAACCGGTGAGCTGATAGGCAAAGAGCAGAAAACCTGCACTCATCATGGCCACGTTGGCGGTGTAGGCATGGCGGAAAAATCCGTCGGTTTTTCGCCAGAAGCTGATGACAATCAGGATCATGGCCAGGGCGATCAATTGTCCGATTTCCACGCCCACATTGAAGGCGAGGAGGTTCGGAATCAGGCCGTCCTGTGAGATGTCGTATTCGATGATCTTGGTGGACAGACCAAAGCCATGGAAGAACCCGAAAATCAACGTGGCGGCTTTGGTGTTGGGCTGGAAACCAAACCACCGCTGATAGGCACCGATGTTGTCCAGTGCCTTGTAGACGATGGACAGACCGATAATCGCATCAATGATGTAACTATTGATGCCCACGTTGAAGTAAACCCCCAGCAGCATCGTGGTGGAATGCCCCAAGGCAAACAGGCTCACGTAGATCGCGATGTGCTTCATCTGGTAGAGGAAGAAAATGACACCCAGCAGGAACAGCAGGTGGTCATATCCGGTGACCATGTGTTTGGCCCCCAGATAGATGAACGAAATAAGGTTTATCCCGGTAATTTCCTGGATGTACCCCTTGTCGCCCTGGGCGACGGCATGAGCGAGTACATCGGTACTCAGACCCAGCAAGCCCAAAGTTAGAAATATCCAGAGTAGACGATTGCCTGTGCCCGTTGAGGACACACCACGGCATCGGCCAGGCAAGCTTGACAACATAAAGACTCCAATCGAATTTGTTTTCTCGGGCCGCGTAAGCGGCAAGAATCAAGTGGAAAGGGAGGCTTTTGGAGGGCGTTCAAGCCGATAACGCAAACTGCGGGGAGAACCTCCGGCAAAGGGTACGGGCTGCCGGAGAACGGTCAGGCTTTGGGAAACAAACGGAACCCTGAGGTGGTCCACGGTCTCGTGGGTATGATTGCCAGCATCATGATGCATTGATGATGTCTCTGGCTCTTTGTCAAAATCGTGGGTGTGTCCATGCGCACCATGATTGGCTGGATGGCCGTCAGACTGCGATTCCCACTCGCCTGCCAAGTTGGCCACACCGTGAGAGAATGACTCGCCAATCACCGACAGTGACAGGCCCGCCAATGCCAAGAGCATGACGAGCGTCGGAAGCAGTTTTCTCTGGTGAATGGCCGAAATCATCAATCTAATGCGTCGAGTCTGTGGTTGGATTTCAACGAAAACAGAGGATACCATCCCCCCATGGGGGATAGGAATTAAACATGGTAAATGATCACACGCATCAATCTCACCCGAACATTATCAAACGTCTTAAGCGGGCTAACGGCCATCTGGAAAGCGTGATTGGCATGATTGATCAGGGAAAACCCTGCCTGGAACTGGCCCAGCAACTTCACGCCGTGGAAAAGGCCATTCAACAGGCCAAACGCGTGCTAGTACAGGACCACATTGAGCATTGCCTCGACGATGCTATCGGGCCGCTGGAGCCAGACCAGCAGCGGCGTGTCGATGAATTCAAGGCAATTGCCCGGTATCTCTGACCTGATTGCTTTTCAACCTGCGCTCTCCCCGTTAATCACACCGGAGAGGCTCCACCGTCACGTGAACCAGGGACTGGCAGTGTGCCTGAATGCGCTCCTTATAGACTGTAGGCGACTCGGGCTGATGCGAGACCACTGAGACAATAGCCGCATGAATGTTTGGGCCTATCGCCCACACATGCAGATCACTGACTTTGGCATCGTCGTCTTCGACGGCCTGTTTAACAGCTTCCTCCATGTCCTGATGTTGCTCGTCGAGGAGGACCTTTGAGGTGTCTTTCAGCAGATGCCAGGACCAACGGGTTACCAGAATCGCACCGATAATCCCCATCATCGGGTCCATCCAGTTCCACCCGGCATATTTACCCGCCAGAAGAGCAACAATAGCAAGGACTGACGTCAGCGCATCCGCAAGTACATGCAGGTAAGCGGCCCGGCGGTTGTGGTCATGGTGATGATGGTGGTGACCGTGATCATGGCCGTGACTGTGACCATGATCATGGCCTGCATCCCCCAGTATCCAAGCTGACACCCCGTTGACCACCAGGCCAATTATGGCCACAAAAATAGCCCCATCGAAAGAAATGGCGACGGGCTGGATAAAACGCCCCACGCTCTCGATGACCATGTAGAGCGCAAAGGCAGCCAGCAGGATTGCACCGGTAAAGCCACCCAGCGCGTTGACCTTTCCTGTTCCGAAAGAGAAACGGTCGTTGCCCGCGTTTTTCCTGGCATACGCGTAGGCGAAGGCCGCAATGCCCAGAGCCACTGCGTGGGACCCCATATGCAGGCCATCGGCCAGCAACGCCATGGAGCCATAAACGATTCCGGCCAGAATTTCCCAGACCATCATCGCCAGTGTCAGGCCCACCACGATGAGTGTGCGGGTTTCGCCAGAGCGCTTCTGATCCTGACCAAACACGTGATTATGTTGCCAATGGTCGAGTCGTTCATGGTGCATAACAGTGTTCCCGGCAAGACTGATGGTTGGTAGACCTGTAGGCAAAATCTCACTTTTGACCTATCCCCCCTGGGGGGATAGCATGGAATGCTACTGGAGTCAGATTTCTACCACAACCTTTCTGCTTCTTATGCTGTCACTGGTGAAGCCATGCTTGAGATTCTGAAGCACCGAACCTATCGCCATTTGTTTCTGGCCCAGGTCGTTGCATTGCTGGGTACGGGGCTGGCTACGGTGGCCTTGAGTCTGCTGGCATTCGATCTGGCCGGAGACGAGGCGGGACAGGTGCTCGGCACCGCCATGGCTATCAAGATGGTCGCTTATGTCTTGCTAGCCCCCCTGGCATCAGCTCTGGCGGAGAACATACCCCGTCGTGCTCTGCTGGTCTCTCTGGATGTGATTCGAGCGGCGACGGCGCTGGCTTTGCCTTTCGTCACCGAAGTGTGGGAAGTGTACGTGCTAATCGCGGTCCTTCAGTCCGCCTCGGCGGCCTTTACACCAACCTTCCAGTCTACGATTCCGGAGACTCTTCCAAATGAAGACGATTACACCAAGGCGCTGTCGCTTTCCCGATTGGCTTACGATCTGGAAAACCTCATCAGCCCTGCGCTCGCGGCGTTGATTCTGCTTGCCACCAGCTGGCAGGCATTGTTCTCGGGCACGGTAATCGGTTTTATCGCATCAGCCTTGCTGGTGGTGTCCGTTGCTTTGCCCTCCGGGGCCAAATCAGAAAAACGTCGCGGCGTTTATGATCGCGCACGGGCCGGATTCAGAATTTTCATGGCAACTCCTCGCCTGCGCGGGGTGATGTCACTGAACCTAGTTGTCAGTCTTGCGGGAGCCATGGTGATCGTGAATACGGTTGTCCTGGTGCAGGGACAATTCGGCCTTACCGACCAGCATACGGCTATGGCTTTTGCCGCGTTTGGTGGCGGTTCCATGTTGGCGGCATTGGCGTTGCCAGCTTTATTGAAACGCTGGCAGGACCGGCAAGTCATGCTCACAGGAGGTGGGATTCTGGTTGCCGGGTTGGTTCTTGCGCTGCCGGTAGGCTCTCTGGAATGGCTGTTACCCGTTTGGGCATGGCTAGGGGTCTGCGCGGCAGAAGTATTTTGAGCAAGTGACCCCGCCGCGTCGAATCACAGTTCGGCCCGAGAACGTATCCACAATATCCAGCCGAATAGAGTCTCGATTCTCTCTATTCAGTCAGTCAAGACGGTTATCAGCGAATGCGTTATCGTAGTCCGATCACTCAGTACGCCCAAGGATCCCTCGGACCCTCTATTTCAGCCTCATCAGTGAACTCATCCGCCTGAGATTAAGCGACAGACAGACCAGATCCCATTCACCCTGCACGGCGTGAAGGCCCCGCAGACTGAACTGTCGGAAGCCCAGAACATGCTTGATCCAGCCGTTGACCGCCTCAACCAGATGCTTGCGCTGAGCGTAAACCGATCGCCCGGTTGCCGTGGCCAGCTTCCCGGCCATCCGGGCGCTGGCCGGATAACGGCTCGCGTCTATCTCTGAACTCTTCTTGCCCTCCCGGCGCAGCGAGACATAGCCGTCGATGCTTTTGTCTTCCAGGGTCTGTAGATCTTCTTCTTTACGGTAACCCGCGTCAGCCAGACACTGATCCGGATAGGTTTCCAGAGTGTCTTTTGCCTGATCCAGCAGTGGTATCAGACAGCCATTGTCACTGGGATTATTGCCCAGGTGGTTGGCGACAATCAGCTGGAATTCACCATCCACGGCCAACTGGCCGTTGTAGCATTGCTGGAACCCGTCCGCCGTTTTCATAATCCGGCTTTGCGGATCGGTAAAATTGCTCTGATCCTTGTCATCCGGAACCCCATAATCCCGCTTGAAGTTCGGGCCCCCGCGAGGTGAGCGCCGATCATCGTCCGGGGACCGACCCCGGGCCTTGTCCCGCTCTTTCTGGTCTGCTTCCAATTTCTCTTTGGCGGCACGAATCTTGTCCAGCCGCGCCTGCCGGTACTGAAGCTCTTCAGGCAGTTCATCACCCCGGTTATCCGGGCCGAACTGTCGGTCTTCCGACTGGTCTGTCTGACGCGCCTGACGACAAAGTGCATCGATCTCTTTCGATAAACGATCGTCTTCCTCGCCCATGCGGCCATAGCTCATGGCCTTGTGCTTGCTGGCATTAGCCCGAACCTTGGTGCCATCAATCGCCAGTGTTCCCAGCGTGATCAGCTCCGCTTCCCGGGCAATCCGGACCACCTGAATAAACACGGCCTTGAAGGCAACCAAATGGTGTTTGCGGAAATCACAGATCGTGCGATGCCTGGGGAAGTTGCCTGCCGCCAGAACCCGGAAGGCCACGTCTTCTTCCAGCTTCCGGGCGATCTTGCGTGAAGAGAAAACGCCGGTGGCGTAGGCGTAGATCAGAACCTTCAGCATCATTCGTGGATCGAAGGGCGAGTTGCGTCGGCCGTTGCCTTCGTAGCGGGCATAAAACGCGCTTAAATCCAGCTCCTCGACGACATCACTGACAAAATAGGCCAGATGCCCCTCAGGCAGCCACTCGTTCAGGCTCGGGGGAAGAAGCAGTTCCTGGCCAGGCGAATACGGGCGGAAAGTGGTTCCCATCAGTCATCCTGTTGCTGAAGAATTTTGATCTATTGTGCCAGAATGTAGCTTCTGCCGCGCAGACTCCTAGGCGTTGGTTTTTCCACCGTTCAAACGCCCATAGGCAGGGTCCTTACGCGGTCGTCGCATGCTGAAGATAGGCCAGCTCTGTTCGCTGCCCAGTTCTCTTTATCGCATGCCGGATGGCTGATCGCGTATCCATTAGCTGGTTGGCTGGGCTCTTCTGCGGGAATGACCATCACTCTATTGATACTTCTGGGGTTTGCTCTCGGCGGGCTGATCCTTGCCGTGAAGTTATGGCCATCTGTTGATCCGTCAGAACGTTCGCACCACCACGACGATCTTCCAAGTGACCACCCTCATATCGCAAGTGATTTCAACTCCAGTGTCCACAGTCACAACTACGTCATTGATAGCTTGCATCCCAAATGGCCAGATTGAGTTTTGCAGTCACCGCTTAGAAAACTTCAATGGCCGCCACCTCTGGAATGGGGGGGGGGAATGCAGGGGCGTTTCTTAGGCAACTCGGGGGAATTAAATCCAGAAATTTGGGATGCTGCGAACGTTCGCTTTTGTTTAAGAGCTTGGGGAGCCCGGCTTGGTCGCAAAGCGAACATTCGGGCAAGGCGGTCAAGGCCTATGCAATGGCCTCCCTTTTTATGCTCGGGCATTTAATGTGTATCGGAGTAAGTCCACCGACAGTGGTGCGTGATCCTAGAATTCAAATCGGACCTGAAGAGAGTAAGCGAACGGAAACGCTTTAATGGACCTCCAGAAAAAACAAAAAACACGAAGCAACATTTCCTCGCAAGATCATCAATGTTGATGAGGAATTGATCGGGCAGCGGTAGAGAGGCGAACATTACCATTCCCGGTCAACCCTACCGTCAAAGCACCTTTTGAAATTATCTCGAGTCGAAAAATTAGCGATACGTGCCATACTCGAAAAGACCGCGACAAACTAATGGCAGTAGTTTTCATTAGGGGCATAAGGGAATACTTGTGACGGATCACGCTTTTACGGAATTCGAACAACTGATTCTTAACAGCAAGAATCAACTCGGCACATCAATTCTATTGGTACTCGCCTGGATTGCATCCAGTGACGGGCATATTGATGCACAAGAGGCCAAACAACTATCTGAGATCTCTTCAGCATCTAAACATGGCATCTCGGTCCAGCCCATCATCCGTCGTGCCCAGAAACGTGACATCGAAGCATTACAGCTTGCATGCGAAATCGTCGCCTCAGACTTTGTTAACGAGAAAGCCCTCCGGTTTCTGGAAATGGCTATCGGTATGGCCATAGCGGATGGACGATTGCTACCCAGCGAAAACCACATTTTACGGTTCCTCGCCGATTTGCTTGGGGTGAGCAATAGTAGCTTGAATGAAATATTCATCAATGTGACTGGCCGCGCAATTCCCTTTCCATCCGATGTAAGCTCAGCTGAGTATTGGCGTGAACGCGACAATGGCAATAAAAGGTCGGACCATTCCACCAGCGATAAAGCCGACCACCCCAGTAAGGCAATTGCAGCCTATGCGACGCTCGGGCTTGAGCCTGGCGCTAGCAAAGAAGCCATAAAACAATCCTATTGTTAGTGGCCAATTAAAATGACCCACTACTGGCCATTTATTTTGACCCACCCCCGGGTGGCCGTCAGGCCACAGAACCAGCTACTGTCCCCCGCTTTTATCGATAGCCGGGGGCATGTCAGTGAAGGAGTGGGTTGTGATACACAAAATCAAGGCACTGCACGATAACGGCAAAGGGTTGTCGATCCGCGCCATCAGTCAGGAACTGGGGCTGTCCCGCAATACCGTCCGCAAGTATCTGCGGATGAATGAGAACGCGATTTCAGAACAGATTGAAGATCCCTCACGCACCAAGCGCCTCGATGATCACCGGGATTATCTGGTGCATTTGCTCAAGCAATTCCCCAAGCTCAGCGCCGTCAAGATTGCCCGTAAGCTTCAGGCAAAGGTCGGCGACTTACCGGCCTCAGACCGTTCCATTCGCCGTTATGTGCGAGTGCTCAAGGAGGAAGTGGCCTCGGCCCAGATGCGCTATTACGAGCCCATTCTGGAGGATGTGCCCGGTGTTCAGTGTCAGGTGGACCCCGGTGAGTTGCGCGGCGTGCTGATCGGTGGCGAAGAACGCACGCTGCATTTTGTGGTGTTCGTGCTGTCGTACTCGCGGTTGATGTACGTGGGCCTGGCCTTCCGCCCGCTGGATACCCAGACGTTTATCCAGCTCCATGACGAAGCCCTGCGGTACTTCGGTGGCCTGCCGGATGAGTGCGTTTACGATCAGACCAAGCTGGTGGTGATCAACGAACAGTACCGCGAACTGACGCTCAACCAACGGTTTCATGAGTATGCCACCACGGCTGGATTCCGGATCCATGCCTGCGAAGGCTATGACCCGGAGAGCAAGGGCAAGGTGGAAGCCGGTGTTAAGTACGTCAAGCAGGATTGCCTCTACGGTGAAGTCTTCCGGGATCAGGAACACGTGCGTCAGCACGTGCAGGACTGGGTTGAGAGCGTGGCCAATGTCCGCATCCACGGCACCACCGGCGAACCACCGCGGGAACGCTTCGAACGGGATGAGCGAGAACATCTGGAGGCCTACCTGTCACCGGCTTGCGTACAGCCTGTGGCCCGCGAGACACGGCAGGTGGACAAGACCGGCCTGATCGCCTGGAAGGCCAACAAGTACTCCGTGCCCATGGCCTGGCAGCAGGCCCGGGTGGGCGTTCTGGAGTCCGGCAGTCAACTCCATATCAGCGACCTGAACACGGGCGAAGTCATTGCCAGTCATGCGCTGTGCGCCGACAAGGGCAAGGTGATCAAGAACACCCATCACTACCGGGATCATGCCCAGCGCGTGAACAAGCTGGAAGCTGGTATCAACGCCCTGATCAGCGACGAGACCGGGCACCGGTTGTGTCAGCAGCTCAAGCGCTCCGAGCCCAAGATCTACAAGGATCAGTTGGTGGCTGCCCGTGACCTGCTCAAGCGCCATGCGCCGGTGGATCCAGAGTTGATCACAGCGCTGGCAGAACGCCCCGGCATGACGGCCACACGACTGCAAAACTACCTGGAAGCAGCCCAGGCGGCCGTTCTGCGGGAGCGACAGCCGGAATCGTTACCGGAACCCAAGCAGGCATTGGATCTGAGCGCCTACCAGCGTCTTGGCCGCTCCAGTGGCCAGGGGGTGACCCATGAGCCAGCTTGAACAGACTGTAGCCCGTTACCGCAGCCTGCGCCTGAGCGCAGCCGCCGATGAACTAATCAACCTGCTGGCCGAGGCAGAAGCCAACGAGATGTCCTATCTCAGCTTCGCGGATCGGCTTGCCGAACACGAACTGGTTCAACGGCAGGACAAGCGCATCCACCGGAATCGGAAGATGGCCGCGTTCCCCGCCGAGAAGCGCCTTGAGGGCTTCGACTACCGGCACCAGACCACCATTAATAAACGCCAGGTGAACGCCTTGCTGGACTTCCAGTTCCTCGACGAACGGAACAACCTGGTGTTCATTGGCCCGCCGGGTGTGGGCAAGACCCACCTGGCCATCGGTATTGGCCACAAGGCAGTGGAAGCTGGTTACCGGGTATTGTTCCGCAATGCCCTGGATCTGGTGGAAGAGCTGGAACTGGCCGAGATGAAGGGTGAGCTGAAAAAACGGGTCAGCGCCCTGGCCAAATACGACCTGCTGATCATTGATGAGCTGGGTTACCTGCCCATGACCCGGCAGGCCCGCTACAATCTGTTCCAGTTGATCAACAGCCTGTACGAATACCGGTCGATCATCTTGACCACCAACAAGGACTTCACCAGTTGGGGCGAGTTCTTCCACGACGACAACGTGGCGGTGCCGATCATTGACCGGGTCATCCACCATTCGCACATCTTTATGTTGGGAGGAGAAAGCTATCGACTGAAGCAAAAAGCCACAAGATAGACTATGAAAGGTGGGTCAATTTTATTGGCCAAAGGTGGGTCAAAATAAATGGCCATTGACACCTATCGGCGACTCGCGCAAATACATCACCCTGACCGGTTCACCGCACTTGGTGAAGAATCTGTCGCTGCTGCATCTCAAACCTTTGTTCGCATTCGCGAAGCGTATGAATATTTGGTGAAGTATGCGTGATCTCTATCGTCGACTCGGAATCAAGCCAACAGCATCATCAGATGAAATCCAAAAAGCGCTGAAATCGATCGGGGAAACAAAGCTTAAAGCCGATGTGACAGAAGTTTTGCTGAATGGAGGAAGGCGCAATACCTATGATCAGGTGCACTCTACCCTGTCAGACATTGGTAAACTCCGGGCGAAGCTCAGACTAAATAGCGGGGACAATTGGCGGGATTCCGGTAATGGAGATTTCAACAACCATGCCGAATCGCCATCCTCTGCCAGCCAGACGCTGGAGAATAAGCTCCGCGATCGTGCAATCAAAACCCAAAAGCAGTCCCTGACCCGCCGGCTCGGATCGGCGCTCGCCCCTTTCATAATTGCTCCGCTCGCTGTGGGTGTTTTTTTCATCCTTGTTTCGAATGACAACTCGCCCGGCACTGACAGATCCTATGCAGAGTCGGCGCAGCAAACCGGAAGCACCACCACAGCGTCCTATCAAAATAGTTCGAACACAAATAGCAGAAAATCATTCCCTGAGTTTAATGAGCCTGTTATGCCGCTGCCACAGACTGGTGCATTGGAAAGGCACACCGGGCAATTGGGGGAAGCCCCTCTTCAGATCAAAACCAGCTCCGGAGCGAACTATCTTGTTCGGCTTGAGGATATGAGTTCAGGGCAAAACGTGATGGATATTTTCGTGCGAGGCGGGACGACGGTAGAGGTCGAGGTTCCTCTTGGAACATTTGAACTGAAGTATGCTGCCGGCCAAAAGTGGTACGGCATGCCCCACCTATTTGGACCTGAAACGACCTACAGCAAAGCCGACACTGCTTTCCGATTCTTCATCGAAGGACAGCAAGTCAGAGGTTACACGGTCACTCTGTATCAGGTACAGGGAGGCAATCTGCAGACAAGTAAGATTAATCCAGGTCAGTTCTGATTGCTTCCAAAAGCACCCTCTCAAAGGCACAGCGTAGCTTTTCTCCAAGATAACTCCTGAATTCGAAAAAACCGAACTGCTAAAGCGGCGCCCGACTAGGGCGTCCGGTAGACGGTCGCAAGGCCGTGAATGTAGTGGAACAATTTGTTAGGACTTAATCAGATGATCGACAAAGTGTTCGTGCATTCGATACATAGGACAGTTGCCGGGCGTTATATCCGAAATGAAACCCTCTCTTTCGAGAAACAACACTGCTGGCTGCAAATTCGGAAGCTTATCCGTGTGGTATTGAAAACAAGGCTCTGTGAGAAAACCAATCGATGTCTTGCTGGATTTGACGAAAAAAGCCCGAGTGTCTCGGTGCTCAGGGTTGGAGAAATCCTCTTTCATCTCTTCGATGAGATCAGGAAACCGGGCTTCTACTTCCCGCCACAATCTTTCGTTCTCCTTGACCTGCTTTTTCTCGCGACGAGAGTCAGTGAATCGATCAGCCATGTAGTTCCCGGCTGCGCCAGTAGCAGTGCCAATTAAAAATCCAACTACTAGTGAGAAAAAATCCATATCGTCCTAACGCCCGCCATCACCGGTTAAGAAGCCGCAGCGAAACGGAGGTTTTGAAATCCAGTTCTTGGCTTGGTTAGACGTCTTCTGATCCTCTCGACTCACGCGCCTACTCATGGAGCACGAACCCCTTCGTGACATATCCGGAGCCAATCCCCAGCTACGCGGATTTTGAAATCAGTTGAGTTACCGTTCAGCTCTTCAATCTTTGATGGAGTGATAGGCACCGTCTTCGCTAATCTTTTTTTGTTGCTTAAGCGCTCAACAAGGTTTTGCGAATAATATTCGCGGAGAATCCATTGGTTTCTACCATCGATCTGGATTTCTTCCCATGTAAACAAGCCTTTGGATGCGGGACATGTGGTGCAAGCCTCGATGAATGTGGATGCGACGGTTGCAGCTTCTTTGCCCACGAACTCGTATTGCGGAATCGATGTTGGATTCTGTTGAAAGAAGTCTTGAATGGCTCTAACGGCATCACTTTCAATGGTGGCATGGCGCTTGGCATCCGACAGTCTTGAAAAGCTCGAAACTGCCACGAGAAATTGCGCCCACACCGTCTCTCCCCACTTTTTCTTGGCGGCCTGGGTAGCTTCAGAAAAGTCTTTTCCCGAGAGCAGAAAAATATACCCATTCACGTGGAGTGCCCAAAAGTCATCAAACCTAGAGATCCGTTCTTTCATCGTCCCTTCACTTCAAGAGGCCAGCCCAGACATTTGCGCCAAAACTTCTGACGCCTGCAATATGCGCGCCTAAGAAATGGAGCCGAAGGCGCTGTGGGATGGCCGTTACCGATCAACGCCAGCAATCAACGGCGGCCCGACAGGGGCATCCGCTGCGCGCCGTAGCGCCGGAATGGTATGGCCCCAGATGGTTATATGGAAATTGGTATTCAATAGCAATTGATCATTTGCACTGCACTTCATTGCCATTCTTCGCTCAACTTTTCTTAATTGGCGCAAGTAGCCAATAAAATATCCATGCAAGCCACGATACAAATACTATGAGCAGGACCCAGGCCAACTTTTCCCCACCGCTCGTCTTACTCGACCTCAGAACAATTATTATCGGCAGCAGCCAGCCAATAGCTACAATGAGAAATGCGATTCCTATGCTGGGATCTGAACCTTCCATACCCTTTAATACCCTCGACTATATAGAGACATGTAACACCTTGGATTAGCCGCAAAATTAAGGGCGAAGTGCGGCAATTTTATCGGACAGCATCCGCTTGTTAGTTTTTGCTAATTTGGCTCTTCCCATCTCTGAACCGAACCTCTATAAAAAATAACTCGTCCGCCATTTTCGTAATACCAATTTGCAACTATGCCTCCGTCAATTCTATGAGCCGGTCCAAGGATTCTCTCCACCGATTCATAGTCCATTTCTGCTTCCAGCGTTCTCCAATTTTCGATTCTCTTCCACCCGTCATTGAGTGTGACAGGACCACCTGTACCCTTTATTGAAGATAATCTTTCTTCTAGTTGCGAAATTCGATTCTTTGTAAGCGCCGTTAAATCGACCCACTTGCCCTAATCGTATTGAGCCACTTTTTTCAAAGCCAACAACTCGGCATTCCAGGGCAGCAAGGCTTCAAGCTTCTCCAGCGTGTCGGCCTTAGCAATTCGTTCCAGCACATGGTGGATATAAGCGGAAGGCTCCAGGCCATTGGCCTTGGCGGTTTCGATGAGCGAATAGCAGGTGGCGCTGGCTTTCGCCCCTTGTGAGGTATCGGCGAAGAGCCAGGCCTTTCTGCCGAGGGCAAACGGGCGAATAGCGTTCTCGGCACCGGCATTGCTGATGTTCAGGTCACCGCGTTCGCAGTAACCAACCAGATAGTCCCACTGGTTCAGGGTGTAATCCATGGCCTTACGGGTGAGCAGGCCTTTCATCACCTTGGCGGCATTTTTCTCCAGCCAGGCTTTGAAGGTGTTGAGCAATGGCAGACTCTTTTCCTGACGTAACTGATAGCGCTCTTCATCGCTCAGATCTCGGGCGGCCTTTTCAATGGCGTACAGTTTGCGGATGTGGCTCAGGGCCACATCCGCTTTTGAGGGCTGGCCCTTTTTGCCTTTGGCCGGCGCAGCCCGGGACGCTTCCACGAACTTACGTCTCGCGTGGTCCCAACATCCGATTCGGGTCAGCTTGTTCGCGGCACAGACCTGACCGTAGCCGGAATAGCCATCGGCTTGCAGAATGCCCTGGAAGTCATCCAGCAGGCGCACCGGCACTTTGCCACCTCGCGATGGGTCGTACTCGAACAGAACCGAGGGTTGTCCCGGTGGGCCACCCCGGGTGACCCACATCCATTTGTCGGAGTGGACCGATTTGCCGTCTTCCTTGAGCACCTGGATCCGGGTTTCATCGGCTTGCAGGTAATCACTGCCGTTCTGGGTTTCCCGCATCAGGTTGATCAGCGGTTGGAAGACGTCATTCAACCGGATGATCCAGTGAGCCATGCTGGTGCGACTCACTTCATGCCCCAGGCGCTGGAACATCTGTTCCTGCCGGTACAACGGCAGGCCGTCGGCATACTTGGAGGTAATGAGGCAGGCCAGCAGTGATGGGGTGGCGATGCACTTACCCAGCGGGTGTGCTGGCCGAGCAGCCGCAACAATCCGTTCTTCGCCGTCCTGCTCGAACACCGCCTTTTCCTGCCAGTACTCCAGCACTTTCAGTTGGGCCGGGATATATTCAAGCTCTTCTTTCACCTTGGTGAAGAAGGTCTTGGTGGCACCGGCTTTCTCTTCGTCGCTGAGGGTCAGTTCAATGCGCTCGCGCAGTAGCGTATCAGAGAAGCCACGCTGACGACGCTTGCGGGAACGACGAGGAGCGTCGGCCTCTTCGACATCCTCGGGCAGCTCCTCGCGCAGTTCATCAATCTCGATTTCCAGCTCCGCTTCATCGAACAGCAGGATCTGGTTGGGCTGCTTTTCACTGCTGGCCGCGAACTGCTGGATCTTCTTGTGACGCAGCAGTTCTTCGAGGATGGCGATATAGTTGTCGCGACGCTGGAGGGTCTCGTCGTGCTGTTTCAGTTGAACTTGTTGGTTCTGGAGGGCGTCTTCTTTAGCGGCCAGCTGTGCTTGCAGATTGCTGATAACAGACATCATTTCAGCGGTGGAGAGACCGCTGAAATCGGGAGTTGAAGAGGCGTTATCAGGCGTTGATTTCATGGCGAAATTATAGCAAAAACAACGTCCTGGCACACCAAAAAAGTGCTACTAAAAGCACTATCCAACGCTCTCATAATGCAGGGTTTTATGGCCTCTCAACAGCGTGATGTCGTAGCCGTCCAGCAGCCAGTTGATCTGCTCACCGGTCAGCGACATCAAGTCATCCGCGGGTCCTGGCCATTTGAACTTTTCTTCAGCCAGAGCTTTGTAATAGAGCACAAAGCCGTTGTCTTCCCACATCAGGCATTTGATCTTGTTCCGCTGCCGGTTGGTGAAGGCATAAAGCGCTCCAGAGAACGGGCTGTGCCCCAGTTCCTGTTCCACCAGCAGGGCTAGGCCGTTGGCCTGCTTGCGGAAGTCGATCGGCTTTCGGTACAGATAGATCTCCGGCAGATCCCAGGAGGGACGCAGATAGCGGTGACGCATCACATCTGCCTCAGCACCGCGCCCAGCAACTCAATGTTGCCAGCGTGCAGGCCGGTGATTGATACGCCGCCGGGCAGTGACACGGTCAGACCGGCTCCGGCATTCGCAACCGGTGCCACGCGGGCGAATCCGGATCGAGTTTGAACCGGCTTGCTGGGCTCCTCGCGGCCAGTCAGCTTCTGCCGCCAGTAGACAAACCGGTGGTAAACAAGGGACTCTTGTTTGCAGTAGGCGGCACCGGACAGGCCCGAGGCCTGCCAGTCCGATAGCGTCTGTTGCCAGAACTGATGTAAATCAGGGGTGGTCATCGGATTCCTCCTTCATTTGAAAGCAGGAATCAGTGTGGCGAAATTCAGTTGCCAGCCACAGGTGCGGATTTATTGGCGCTTACGATTCTTTAGCTCCCGAAGCTCGTTTTCGATACCTAAAAGTTCTCCAGTTTCGAGTTCAGTCTGGGTCGAATTGGTTTGCAAGCCTTGGCTGGTGCCGGTTGCAGAGCAGCCAGAAATAATCAAGGTTGATATAAGGAGCGATTTCAATAATTTGTTTTTCATCTTATGTCTCTGCGCCTCCCCAGGTAATTCCCCATTCTTAATCGTACTAAAGCGTAGAAGATTAGGCAGTCTTTCGTAATCGCATAGGAGATAATTTACACAGCGAAAAGGTCCGTTTTATAGTCATTCTGTCAATGATCGAACGTCCGCTTTTGTTTAGCAGGACCCGGGGTATGCCCAAGTCGCAAACGGATATTCAGGTTTGGCAATCACGCCTCCGGCATTCGCGCCTTTGGAATAGGGCCAAAGGCGCAATGCAGTAGATGTCGCCGTGCCTGCAATAGTTATGCAAGCCCATCGTCAGCCTGATAGTCCGGGAGGATTCTCCAATTATCCTCAAATTCAGCGACGTCCTTGATGTTGAGAATCGCCTGCGGAGAAGCGCCGCCTCCAGGACGGCGATAGCCGTGCCTCTCCATAAAAGCTGAGTACCTCTCGACTATTTTCTGTTGTATGTCGCGTTCGGTGCAGATAAAAAATCTTGCTCCGCTGATTCCTGAATCACCCAGCCGCACCAAGACCCAGACCAAATTCGGACGTTTAAGCGGTTTCAATGGACCGATTGTTTGGCGATTATCTCCGCAAATACTGTGTTCGCACCACTTATCGATAGAGGACTGAACCAATGCACCCTTCGTACTCGCTTTAACCTGAACAGGAAATGACTTGAGAGATTCAGAATGCACCGCTGTGACATCGAATCCGGGAACGTTTCCAGAGTAAGGAGAAGCGTAGTAGCCAAGTGTCCCCAGTACCGCCGACACTAGGTGCTCACCAACCTGTCCAGTTAATTTATTCGATACGCCCGATGCCATAATCTCAACTATTCCTTAGCGCATAACCGCCTTGGGTAAGCCGCCGGGACGAAGCGCAGCATAGTGCCGGTGGGCTTCATCAGTTAGTTAAATGACGACAAGCTCAAAGCTTAATTTATGTTTTGACTCAAGCATTGTGAGGAACATTGCATCTAAACGCCGCATCAACGAACGGATGCCGGTTTCCTCACTGATAAACACCAGCTTTGTCAGTCTATTTTTGCAATTTGGTACTCATTGTATGTGAGCACCTTTACCAGATCTTTATAGAACTCGTGGTGCGTATTCTTGCCAGAAACCTTGAGTTCATATGCTGTTTTGGTTTTCAAATCGACGACATCGATTCGCTCATTATTTGCCCTTGAAACCCCCACCTCAGCCAACAAATCATTACCGCAGACTGCAGCTTGTCACTCCTTCGTGATGGCCTGCGCGGACTTTGTATGTGCAGAGACATCGCCTTCATGCAGCCGATGCCGTAAATGGATTTTTCTCAGAGCTTCAACAATCATGGCCATTTAACGCGAACCTGAATCCGTGACTTCACACGGTCTAATTTAATCCCCAGACCTGCAACCGCAAGGCCTGAGGCGATATAATCGCACCTGACATCCATTCACCCAGTCAGTGCACCGGCCCATGCGTACCTTCACCCTCCAGCAATCAAAGACCGAAGTCTACACTCCCCACGGCGGACTGGCTCTGGTGGGCCACTGCCTGAATCGGCACACGTCGCTGCCCCAAACCGCCCGCACCGTGGTCAAGCGTCACGGTATTCCGAACATCGACCTGATCCGGACCTATCTGGGCTTGATCACGCTCGGCAAGAGCGATTTCGAGGCCGTGGAGTCAGCGCGTACAGATCCCTTTTTTAAATCCGCCATGGGGATCAAACAATCGCCCTCCTCGGCCCGATTACGGCAGCGATTTGATGAAGATGCCCAGGCGCTCACGCCCTTATTGGAGGATGCCAGTTGTGAGTTTTTGACGTCCGTCGAAGCGCCGGTTTCTCCCCTGAAGATGGGGCATGTGGCCTTAGACATGGACGTTTTCCCTATGGATAACAGCCAGACGAGCAAGGAAGGCGTCAGTTACACCTACAAGGGGCACGACGGCTATGCGCCCATTGCTGCTTACCTTGGTCAGGAAGGCTGGTGTCTAGGGTGTGAACTGCGCCCCGGCAGCCAACACGCCAATAACGGTTTTTTGGAAACGTTGAAACGCGTCTTACCCCGGGCCCGGTCACTGACTGGTTCGCCCATCCTGCTGCGTCTGGACAGTGCCCACGATGCCCGCGACAACCGGGATTTTCTGAGTCAGCAAGAACAAGTGGATTTCCTGATCAAGTGGAATCCTCGTAAACAAGACCCTCTGGTCTGGGCCGACAAAGCTCAGGAGCAGCAAGTCTGGACGCTGGGCCGCTACGGCAAAATGGAAGCGGTTCTGTCGGAAGAGCTACCGGACGAACCCGGCATTCGCCGGATCGTCAAAGTGACGGTCCGTACCAGTGATGCGCAGGGCCAGTTATATCTGGAACCGGACGTCAGCCTGGAAGGCTGGGTGACATCGCTGCCAGTGAGTGTTGCCAGCAACCAGCAGGTTATAGACTTGTATTGCGATCATGCCACCAGTGAGCAGTTCCACAGTGAGTTCAAAACCGATCTGGATCTGGAGCGCTTGCCTTCAGGCAAATTCGCCACCAACAACTTGGTGATGACGTTTGCAACGCTGGGCTACAACGTACTGCGCTGGATGGGACTGAGGCTCACCGGCCCCGATGCACCTGTGCGCCACCCGGCCAAGCGCCGCCGCCTGAGAACCGTGATGCAGGAGCTGATGTACATGGCCTGTCGCCTGATCCACAGCAGTAGGCAACGGTTCCTGCGCTTTGGCCGCCATTGCCCGGGTTTTGCCGTTTACCGTGACCTCTATCGCGGTCTTGCGTCTCCCGGGTAGACAACCCGGATCGCTTCGTTGCTTGATCTCACCCCGATCATCTTGTTGGGCAGATCGCCCGTGCCTGAGAGTTACAGCTTGATCAATATTCGGCCAAAGCAAGACCGGTTTGCAGGTGTTTCAATCGGTAAACTGACAGTCGTGCTCTCAACATAACCGGACTGGCTTCAAAAATGAGTTAGGCGTGAGCCAACCAAGGCTCAGGGTGCTATATTCGAGCGGAGTCACTGATTCAGGGCGAAGTTTTGCGACAATTTTGGACCGGGGTAAGTCCACAGTTGTTTTATAACCGTCCGTAGAAACGGGGTAGAACTCATGACTGCCACTGACAGCTTGGGTTTTCGTCCGCCCTTTTTACCTCTTGCTCTGGCTGCTTCCAAACCAGCGTGGGTCCTTTCTCGGATTAGGTTATGCTCAAACTCAGCCAAGGCCCCGAAAATATTAAACACAATTTGGCCACCAGAACTGGTGGTATCGATCGAGCAACTTGTTGGATTTCATGTGGATTTTCAATAAGTTTTAGCTAGGCACGTCTTTTAAACGTGATCGCGAAATTGAGTTTGAGCACACATTGCCAACTTCCTCCCAAGGTCCACATGTCTCCGACTGGCCGAGTTGCCTGCGCTC
Organism: Marinobacter flavimaris; assembly: GCF_045057155.1. Lineage (NCBI taxonomy): Bacteria > Pseudomonadati > Pseudomonadota > Gammaproteobacteria > Pseudomonadales > Marinobacteraceae > Marinobacter > Marinobacter flavimaris. Next base: position 165,989 of record NZ_CP171359.1, on the reverse strand, counting down.
ACAGCGCCCCGTAAAGAGTGCGCGTCGGTAACCAGTATGAGCCGGTCTGTCGGACGCGTTGCAGCGGTGTAAACCATCGACGCATCAAGCATTCGTCGAGCCTCGCTGGTAACAACAGAGAATACCGTGTGCCACTGAGAGCCCTGTGCTTTGTGAATGGAAATGGCATACCCCAAATCCAACACTTCCAGCAGCTCTTGATTGATGCCTTTCCTCTCACCATTTATGTAAACAACTCCAGACCAACCCTCCGCACTGACACTTTGGAAAACCTCAGTGATAATGCCAAGATCACCATTACGAACGTCCAGTTCATCGTCATAGATGTTTCTCGTCACCAATACCGGATCGCCGAGTTTCAAGCGTTGCTTAAAGCGCGTAATCCAAGGTATCCAACCTTTGACGGGATCCAGGTAATGTAGGTCATCACGCTCCGAACCTAGAATTTTTTGAAAGTGGGTATTGAGACTGGTCACGCCCCAATCGCCTGAACGACGAGGAGACAGAATGATACGGTCGCTGAGAGCGCCCGCATCTTCCCAAAAATGCGTCAGGCGATCCAGTGACGGAGGTAAAACACAACAGTCCGGTGACTCAGGGAGCGTTTTTAAAGCCATTTCTGGAATCAATACCTCTCCCTTCCTCACCGCCATTGCAAAGCGGTGAACTGGGCTTTGAACCGATTGACGCCTCACCTGAGACAGTTCGAAGAAAGGAATTGGTGAGTCATACATGGCGTGGAACACCAGCCCACCACCAACGGGCGAAAGTTGGGCGCAGTCGCCTAGGAATATGAAGCGCGTTGCCTCGGGCAATATGCGAACTAGCCGATACATGGACAGCAGATCCACCATCGACGCCTCATCAATTATGATTAACAAATGATCTTGAAGTAGGGGTTTGCCTTCCCCCAGATGATCGGCAATCAGTTTGGCGATAGTCTGAGCAGGCATCCCCGTGCTTTGCGCCATACGTTGGGCCGCACGGCCTGAGAGAGCTACCGGCAAACAGGCTATGCCATCAGCTAACGCTTGGTACACACTAATAATGGCTTGGAGGATGGTAGTCTTCCCGGTCCCCGCGCCTCCCGATATCCCCACGACAGGGGCCGATACCGCGCCTATTACGGCTTGTTGCTGTTCTTCCGAGAGCGTAAAGGGTAACTGCTGCTCGTAGCTTTTTAGCGCTGCTTGCAAGGCAGATTCACTCAATTGATGCTCCCACGAGGCGAGCAGCGAACCCTGTCCCGAAGGGCGGTTCAGGGACTTTACCAGTTTACTCGCCACTGCAGCCTCCATGAGCGCTGTCCCCCAGACCTGGTATCCATCCTGCACTCGGACCAGCAAGCCCTGCTGAACGGCTGCCTGGCCAGGATCGCCAGTAGTCACTAAGCCGGTTAGCTTTTCTACAGACTGTCTCAACAACAGATCCGAGATCACCGTAGAGCCATTTGCGCTCATCCGCTTGATAACAACATGCATGGCCGCACCGGCAACAAAAGTGTCATGGGACAGTTCCAGCTCAAGCTGTTCAATCACAGCCAAAACCTGATCGTAGGCCACATTGAGGCCGAGCAGTAAAAACGGATTGTCCGTCAATCGCTCCACCGCCTCTTTGCCAAATAGCCTGACTAGCTTGAACCCCAAAGAAGGACTCAAATTCAAGGCATCAAGCCAGTCCATAGTCCGGTGCAAACCTTCATCCGGCCACCGTTCAATCAGGCGCCGGGCGAGATCAGGGTTCATGCCAGGGACGAGGCTCAGCGACTCTGTATCGTTAGTACGCACCCACTTTTTAAGATTGCGTTGGCGCACTAACCGGTTGGCGATAATCTCGCCAATGCCGTCGATATTAAGGCTTATCCAGCGGCTTAGGGTGTGTTTGGCGGGCTGCAACATAGATGCTCGGGTGGCATCGAGCACATCCTCATAGATCACAGCCCCCTTCACCACGAACTGATTGACGATCTGGTGACCGCTGACTTTCCACAAAGAGCCGACCGGAACCTCGCCGAGTTGGTTAGAAAACCGCACAATCAAAGAGCGTTTCCGCTTTTTGATTGTGCCATCGGTGTTCAACACGTGGACGAAGCAGCAGCCGCCTTTGCGCTGTTTAACAACTTGAACAAGGGTGTAGAGGCGTGCAGATGTCATCCATTCACTCCAAAGCCTGCCATGCCATCCTGAACCACCAATTCCAGCGCCTGATAGCGAGCTAACTGCTGCCTGAGCGCACGATTCTCAGCCTCCAACTCGGCAACACGAGCCATAAGCCGACCATTGTCTGAGGATGCCGTTTGCGGACAACTTTCTGCACGATCCACCAATGCGCCTGATGCCGCCTTGTCAATAGACTCTGTGCCATACCACTCGCGGTCACAGCTCTCCAAAAGCGCTCTGACGCGCTCATTCTGCACACAAACACTTCGGGAGAAACCACACTCGCGAGCGACCTCAGTTCGTTTGACACGCCCTGAGTAAGCGTACTCGCGGGCCGTCCCTGCGCCCTCAACCCTGGCTTTCCAGGCTTCGACTCGTTGCAGATACTCTGCACCCATTTGTTTGCCGTTTTTTCTTCTGGTCACGCAAACCTCACTAATCAGTGTTGGGTGGCAGTGGGTTAGTCAACAACTCCTGCAACTTCTTCGTGTCTAAACCAGAAACTAGGTAAGCATTGCGCTGCAAGCGCAAAATGGCAGTTTGAAGATTCTTCACTTTGTGGTTTTGGTGCTCTAATTCAGACCGTAACTTTTCATTTTCTCTGCGGAGCCGTTCAACCGTTAAATCTGTGTTTTTTTCCGCAGGTGATTGCTCTTTCAGTCGACCTCGGACCTGATGGTACACCATCACAATTTCGTCATGCTTATAGAGCGAGCGTTTGGCAATTCGGTCTACATTCAAGCGTTTGGCAAGTTTTTTGGCATACAAGTCCCATGTCAATTTGCCCTGCCAACTGTGCAGCAGGCCAAGTGCAACGGGCAGGGTGTGCTCAGTGATAATTTTCTTAGGCATCGTCTACCAATCCAAGCAATTCATTGATCTCTTGCGTCACTAGATCCGTCGGCTTTTCTGGGACCTCGATCCCCTTTGCCATCAAGTTGACCTTTAAGGGGCTGGGATCGAAGTGCTCATCAACGCCCAAAACTGTCCCGTCGGGGACAGTCGGATCCTCCATCTGGCGCAAAAGAGATTCGGCAACGGCGTAACGAATCACATGGAACGTCATCCACTGATCGATACCTAACTGGTCGCGTTTCTTCTGCCATGCGTCCAGTACATCGAACTCCGACTTATGGTGAGCGGCGGCCTCGCGCATTCTTTCAAGGCAGCCCGGCGTCCCTTTGACGTATTTCTTCTCTGAGCAAGTCAGGCAATCCCCGCCCTTTTGGCATGGAGGCTCCATAATGGAGTGCGTGCAACCGCCGAACTCACCCACCTGCGTTGGTTGAGGCAGCTCATTCTCTGAGAGAGGGCGACCAAGTAATTCATGTCGGTAGATCGGTGTACCGATGGCCAAACGCTCATGAATTCGGAGATCTTTATCAGAGTGGGCAATAAGAGGGCGATATAGAGCCGCTTTCTGTTTGGATGTGTTGAAGTCATAGGCATCGTTCTGAGATATATCCTGACGTCCAGCCAACATTCTCAATCGATGCTCGGACAGCCCCATGTGTGCCAGTGCTCGCCCGCGGGTGCCATGCCAGCGGCGGAAGTCGTGGCTGGTCAATTGGATGGCCGAACCGTCATCCATCGTTAACCCCAACCGTTCGAAAATGCTAGACATCTCTCGCTTGCCAGCGACCCATTTACCGCTAAGCTGGTAGCTCAGTTGGTTGGTCGACGGCAACACATAACTGTTGGGGTAGACTTTTTTGGGGCCTTCGTTGAACTGATTCCACTGATGCAAAACAAGACAGTCCCAGACCTTGACGCGCTCGCTGTCAGAAGTGTGCGGCCAATGGTCTAGCTTACCGCTGAAGTTCTCAAAGTCGGCCACGGCGATTTCTCGGTAAGTCGGGCTACCATATGCAACGCATGGATAATGCCAGCCGAAATGCTTTCGAGTGCGATAGGTTCTCCCAAATGCAGTGCCTTTACGGTTCAAAATCGACGTCCGCCCCATGGCATACGCTGCCTCAACGTCGTCTAGCGCCTGATTCTGAGAACAATCCTTCGATGTGATGCAGAAAGAATGGATTGGATAAACTGTGCCGTCACTGTCGAAGGCAAGCTTGGCAGCCTTTCGGGCTGGCTCCGAAAGCCTCACCAAACGATTGAACGCCCGCACCACCATGTCCATCAACTCGGTTTCCTGCGCCTCATTGCGATTCGAGCCAGGTAGACGAGGGACCCACTTCACGTTGCCCCCGAATCCCTTTTCAGAAAACCAGCGCAATCCCACACGCCGTCGCGTGCGACCGTAACGATCGGTGTACGATTCATCAATGAGTGATTCAAGACTTAGATCCGTAAGCTCACCGCCTCGACTGGAGCCAAAGGCCAAGAGCATCGCAAGACTGGTCCAATACTGATCCTTGTCGGCCTCGGCCATCTCGAAAGCAACAAGTACGGCAGCCAGTTTCTGGTCATCCGGTGTATGGGCTTTTCGCCACTCAACCGCCTTGGGGTCCATTGAGTAGGCTTTGTGTAATCCCCGCTTCCAGGGAGATTGCCAGTAAGGCAAAGCAGGGAGTATCTCTTGTCCCCTTAACTCGGCATACACGTTCATCAACGCAGTACCAATACGCGAAGGTTTCCCCGACGCATACCAGGCCGCGACTTTTTGCCGAACCAACTCCTGAACGGCACCGTCGAGCTTTAAAATGTCTGGCGTGCCATGAACCTCCTGCAGCGCCGCGTAAAGAAAGCGCAACGCGTGCAACTCATGAATTATTGTCCCCACCTCCTTCCGAATTTGGCTGTGACGAACATAGGCTTTGGCAAACTCTAAAAATGGGCTTTGCCAAGGCACGGCAACATTGGCACCTTTTCTTCTCAGCTCACAAAAATCTAACGAGAGCCGGTTTCTAAGGGTGGTAGTCTCCCACCTATTGGAGTGCCAGCCGCTCTCCCCACCATAAATCGCAAGCTTTCTGGCACTATCGATATAGTTCCTTAGGGCAAGGCGTGAGACGGCATTCAGGTCACTCATCGCCCACTTCCTGCGGATGATAATCCTCGCAAAGGCGCATGGTCGCCTTGATCGCAGCAATTGGCAAATCAAGAGAGTCAACTTCCGGCCCGCTTAGATTCTGATCGATTCGCCGCTTTCGCTCCGACTCCGCCCGGGCCAGTGCAATGTGATGCGGCGCATCAACGAAAGGCCGGAATTTGGGACAGGCGTAGCAGGTAAAAATGCCTCCGCCACAGAGCTGGCCGCAATTGCCTACCTGCTCGTGGCGAGTCACATGTATTGTCGCCTGGCCAGGAATCGGAGCATCTAGAAGACGATCTTTCATAATATTTATTACCGGATCCCAGGCAGCGACCATTATTGCGTCACAGGCTTCCTGATCAGCGTAGGTGTGGGCAGTATAGTCTCGCAGCGAAACCATCGAACTGTGTCCTAAAACTGTCGCAATAACCTCATCACTCGCACCCGCCTCCGCAAGGCGGGTGCCAATTGTGCGTCGAAACCGGTAAAGCGAAAGCGGCATAAGGTCGCCATCCAATCGTCCGGTCGTCAGCGGACATTTTCTGAACCAGGTCCTCATTTGGTCCGATACAGTAATATCAAAGGCATTGGGCACCTTTTGAATACGGTGCACAAATGCTTCGGGGCTACCTGCGGCCAATAAACGCCTGCCAACAAACAATGGTAGTTGTTTGGATATGGCGGGTGGGATCGTTTCATCCCACGCCTCAGCGACTTGAGCGTGAGTTTCGACCATTACCTGTTTGAGCAGAGCATAGAGATCAGCAGGTAGCTCCAGCGTTCGAAACACAGAACGATACTTACGCCCTCCTTTCGCACTCCAAATAGCCAGCTGATATGGCTGTTCAGCATCTCCGTCGATCACATCGCCGGCTCGCAGTGCGGCCAGCTCGACGGGCCGACATCCAAACTCCACCATAACTAGCAACATGGCATAAACCTGCAAAGGTAGGCTTCCATCGGCGTAGGACTCATGGAGCCAGCGAATAAACGCACTCTCTTCGGCATGTGTGAACGGCCCCCTCACAGGGCACAGTTCACGAACTGCGCGACCAGGTTTACTTCCGCCAACCTTGATTCGATTGAGGTGGTCGGTCAGCCCTTTTCCCAGCCCGGGATAGTTGCTATCAGACCAAGCATTAAGAGCAACACGACAAACAGTGAAGTAATCCCTTTGAGTCTTCTTACTAAGTCCGCAAATCGAAAGTCTTGTTCGCCATGCCTCGACGGCTTCGACTGTGATCAGATCAACGCAGAAATCGAATAAGGAGACTATCTGATCGAATACCTTCCTAGCGTACGAATCACTAACTTCTTCGACCAGCTCAGCGAACAACTCTCGGAAACTATCCAAAAGATCAGAGGAAACCCGCTCGTTCAACCCTCTAGTTTTCAGAACATTCCAGGGTATCTTGAATCTTGAACCTATTCGCCATTCATCGCTCTCGAACACGTAAGTGTAACCAGAACGCGCCGTCCTCAAGGTTCGCTTGAACATGGCTGTTCGGGGACCTACCGGGTCAACCTTTATTGATTCTTTTTGTTTTTTTGGCATCGTCGTGGCGCTTCTGATTGATTTCACGCAAAGCTCTCTTGGCGACTTTTTGGTTATGTATGCGAGTGTAGTCGTCTTGTGATTCCGGGCTGCTGTGGCCAAGCAGGTATTGAATTATTGCTCTCTGATCGGAGTCGTGCACTCCCCGGTTTTTCAGCTCGCCTTTGGCACTAAGCGTAAACCCATGGCGGAACTGATGTCGTGTTAATCCGGCGAAAGTATCAGGTCGCGTCCTAACCACCATACCCACTTCCTGCATCACAGCCTTTGGTGAGATGGCCTTGCCCCGACCATTGCTCCCATGGGTAACAAAAAGTACCGGGTGGCTTTGCGCTTCAGGAATCTGACTTCGAACTTCAACCACGTACTGATGGATCAGTCGAGCGAGATCGTCTTTGATCGGCAAGATTCTCGGCTCCGTCTTCGCAACCGCCTGCCTGGCACGCGGATCGCGCCTGTCATGGTGTCGCCGTACTACATGTACGTTGTTCTCAAGGCCATATTCCATGTCTTCTAGCCAAAGCCCCAACACTTCCCCAGGACGTAGCCCGGCCTCAAACTGAAGACGCATCATAATGTAATGTCGCAATTGCCGAGCAGGACCTTTAAACGGGTTATCGATTGAGCCCGGGACTGCGACGTCAAAGTAGGCTTTGAAAACCGACTCATCTGGAGTTTGGTAGGCACCACTGTTTTGCTTATAGCTCCGCATGCGAGGAGCCAAAGCTCTCAAATTCTCAACCATGCGATCAATTCGAGGCTTCTGCTCGGAAAAATCAGGGCGACTCCGCATGACCGTTTCTGCCAGAAATTTCAGGTATTGTGTGATATAGCTAATGGTGTGCCCGGAGTCCAGGGCGAGCATGGAAGCTCAAATGGACCACGAGTCTATCTGGAATATTGAACCGGTAATTCAGGAGGAAGTAACCAATCAATCCCACCCACTGTGAGGGTGGTGAGCCTGAGCGGCAGTGACCTGCGGTATGCCCGCAGGGTGATGTAACCCGCTGACAACGGGGATTGAGGCGAGGTCACTAAGCCAAGATGATCCTCAAGGCTGAGTACTGAAAGGCTGAAGAACATGAACCCATTCATCCGCCTCTGTGGGTTGAAATGTCACCACGGCTTACGTGACCTGATAAGCCGTACGGGAAGGTTGGGCAGCATGACGCATAGGCGCTGCCAAACGAAGAAGTCCAAATTGGTAGCTCGGGCTTCGGTTCAGCAGTATCCATCACAGATTGGACTGCTGCTTCCTGTCAACTTGCGGCAAGCAAGGGTAAAGAGTGCGATGGGCAGCCTCCTCAGCATGCTGGAGTCCAGATAGGTAAACCGGGGAAGGTCAATATTGGATGCCAAGGGGGCATGACCCCGATGCCAAGTTGACTGGCGGAGCTCCCGTAGTAGTCCGCGATGGGGAAAGCCCATTACATGGCGAAGGGGAGCAGTTTAAACGTGTTTGCCAAGCAAACTACCTGACCAAACAAGGTGAAGACCTTTGATAATCAGCGAAATGCAACGCAAGCTAGCGACCTGGACAACAACCGACCCCACCCGCCGGGTGGACAGGTTGTTGCGCCTGATAGCACAGCCTGACTGGCTCGCAGAAGCGGCTCGGGTCACTCTGTCTTCCAAAGGGGCAAACACGCCCGGGATAGACGGAGAGATCAAGCTGACTGTGCAGGACAGGCTGCCGGCTATTCTTCAACAGATCAGGAGTGATTTACTCTCCGATGTTTACCAGCCGTTACCGGCCCGAAGGGTGTATATCCCAAAGGCCAACGGCAAGCAACGACCACTGGGTATCCCGACCCTACGCGACCGCATCGTTCAACGGGCCATGTTAATGGCGATGGAGCCCATGTGGGAGAGCGACTTCCATACGCTCTCCTACGGGTTCCGACCGGAGCGGAGCGTTCATCACGCGATCCGTACAGTGAAACTGCAACTGACGGACAATAAGGAAACGCGCGGACGCTGGGTCATTGAAGGGGATCTGTCCAGCTACTTTGATACCGTGCATCACCGGCTTCTGATGAAAGCTGTACGTCGCAGAATCAGGGACCGACGGTTCCTGAACCTTCTCTGGCGATTCATAAAAGCCGGTCATATTGATGCAGGTCTTTTCCGGGCAGCAAGTGAGGGCGTACCTCAGGGCGGTGTTATATCGCCACTGCTATCGAATATCATGTTGCATGAGTTCGATCAGTACCTGAATAGGCGCTACCTCGGCAAAAAGGCCCGAAAGGATCGATGGTACTGGAACCACAGTATCCGAATCGGTCGAAGCTCAGCCATCCGAGAGAACCGACAATGGAAGCCAGCCGTCGCCTACTGCCGCTATGCCGATGACTTTGTGGTTATCGTCAAGGGCACCAAAGCCCAGGCAGAGGCGATTAGAGAAGAATGCCGGGAGATGCTGGAAGGAACTCTCAAGCTGACACTGAACATGGATAAGACCAAGATTACCCATGTGAATGACGGCTTCGTGTTCCTGGGGCATCGCATCATCCGCAAGCGGAGCCGCTATGGCGACATGCGGGTGGTGACGACAATCCCCCGGGATAAGGCACGTAACTTTGCAGCATCTTTAACCGCCAAGCTGTCAGGCAATTATAGTGAAAGCAAAATCGACATGGTCGAATCCATCAACCGAAAGCTGAAAGGCTGGGCGGCGTTCTACCAGTTCGTCGATTACAAAGCGAAAGTCTTCAGCTACATCGATGGTGTCGTGTTCTGGAAACTGGCCCATTGGCTGGGCCGCAAATATCGCTCCCGGCTCAAACCGCTGATGCGTCATTGGTTCAAAGCCCCGGCTTCAGGTCAAAGTAAGACTTGGGTGCTGTATGGCAAAACCAATCAGGGGCTATTCAGTGGCGCCATCCTGTACCGACTCGTCGGTCACGGGAAAAAGCGATTCCGTTGGCGTCTTCCAGAGGGTAATCCCTACCTGAGGACAGAGTCCAGAAACACGTGGACCTCTCGCTTTCCCGAAGTTGCTATGGCCTTCGCCAGCGTTTAAGCGGAGAGCCGGATGCGCTGAAAGGTGCACGTCCGGTTCGGAGAGGAGAGGCAGGGAGATAGTTCGACTACGCCCTGCCTCTTACTCTACCGGATAGCTCGATGGCTTGACTTCACAGTCAATACTTGAGGACCTTTAAGCCTATCAAAGCTTGCCAGGTTTACGAGACTCCCCACTTTTACCCTCTGAGTCTGGGCGACCCAATTGTCAAACGCCTCGCTATCAAGCTTGCAGTGGTCCCGGAGCGAAAATAGATCTTCCTGCTCCAGCAGGCATCCTGCGTAGAACTCCTCGTCCAGCCTTCGCCCATTCGACACTTCCCATCGCCGCAAATGCTTTAAAGCCGACAATACCTTTTCCACGGTGCTCGCCTGGCTTTTTGGTCTCATTAAGACAGTGATAAACAATGAGATGTAGAAATCTGGCATACCCCCGCTGTCGACTAACATGGGGTATCGCTCACCCGACTCCAGGATTAGATACTCCACATGCAAATCAACCATTCGGGAAGCCCTTTAATACACCTTTTGTTTAACTTACCATTCTAAACCGCAAATAAAAAGAAAGGGCACCAAAAAATGCCCCTCTTTTTTCTATCAAAAAGGCCTTCCACCCGGTCCTTTCGGCATATTCATACCCCCCATTAGGGCACTTAAATTCTTCATCTTCCCAGAACCAAACTTTTTCATCATCTTCTGCATTTGCTTGTGCTGTTTCAGCAGACGATTGACGTCCTGGATCTGGGTTCCAGACCCCGTGGCGATACGGCGCTTGCGGGAATTGTTGATCACATCCGGGTAACGCCGCTCTTTTGGCGTCATGGAGCAAATGATCGCCTCCATCTGCCCCATGGACTTGTCGTTGACCTGTTGCTGCGCCACCTGGGCCATCTGCCCCATGCCGGGCAACTTGTCGAGCAGGCCACCGATGCCACCCATGTTCTTCATCTGCTGAAGCTGATCCCGAAAATCCTCCAGATCGAAGCTTTTGCCCTTTTTGATTTTCTTGGTGAGCTTCTGGGCCTTCTTCTGATCAAGCTTGCGCTCTGCCTCTTCAATCAGCGAGAGCACATCGCCCATACCCAGGATCCGGGAGGCAACCCGGTCCGGATAGAACGGCTCCAGCGCATCAGACTTTTCACCAACACCCAGGAACTTGATCGGCTTACCGGTAATGTGACGAACAGACAAGGCGGCACCGCCACGGGCATCGCCATCGGTTTTGGTCAGCACCACGCCGGTCAGCGGCAGGGCATCGTTGAACGCCTTGGCGGTGTTGGCGGCATCCTGGCCCGTCATGGCATCGACCACGAACAGGGTTTCAACCGGGTTGACCGCTTTATGCAGCCGACCAATCTCTCCCATCATCTGTTCGTCGACGTGGAGTCGGCCGGCGGTATCAAGAATTACCACATCAATGTGCTTCTTCCTGGCCGCGGCAATGGCACCCTCGGCAATATCAACCGGGTCCTGATCGGCACTGCTCGGGAAGAACTCGACACCCACTTCGCCAGCGAGGGTTTCCAACTGGCGAATCGCCGCCGGACGGTAGACGTCGGCGCTGACCACCAGGACGGATTTTTTCTGCCGCTCTTTAAGGAAGCGCGAGAGTTTGGCGACCGTGGTCGTCTTACCTGCACCCTGCAGACCCGCCATCATGACTACGGCCGGCGGCTGGACGTTCAGATTGAGGGATTCATTACCCTCGCCCATGACGCGTTCCAGCTCCTGCTGGACAACTTTCACAAAGACCTGGCCCGGCGTCAGACTGCGCTGCACCTCCTGGCCAATGGCACGCTTGCGGACGCCCTCAACAAAGTCCTTCACCACCGGCAGGGCGACATCCGCCTCCAGCAGCGCCATGCGCACTTCCCGCAGGGTGTCCTTTATATTGTCATCAGTGAGGCGCGCCTGGCCGGAAATCTTGCGCAGACTGCCGGAAAGTCGGTCTTGGAGGTTCTCAAACATGTTGCTCTTCCGTACCCCGGATAAATTGAGTGCGTGAATCGGCAGAGCCGGCGACGACTCCTTGATTCCAGTTGCATAATCGCGACATTATAACCAGACTATCGCCCTGAAACGACCAGCCCGGTCAAATCGGCGCAAACCAGCGCCGATCCCCAGTCAGAACAGTGGTTAATAAGGAAGTCATGGGAACGCTGATTCTCGCGGTCACCTCTCTTTTTCTTTACAGCGTCGGTACCGCGCTGCAGGCCCTGCATTTCAGAGGCCGGGTTCAAAGCAACATTGCCATTACTACCCTGATTGGCGTTCTCGCCCTGACCAGCCACGGACTTCTCATTGGCCAGACAGTCCACCACGACGGCGGCTTCGATTTCAGTTTTTTCAAAAGCTCCGTGCTTATTTCCTGGCTGATCGTCTTCCTTCTATTGGGACTCAACCTTAAAAAGCCGGTGCAAAGCCTGTTTCTCGGCGTGTACCCGCTGGCCGGCCTCACCATTATTCTCGCCCTGGTTACCCATGGACCCTCGAGACTGGTGTCCGAGCAAAGCTACGGCATGCTCTCCCATATTGCGCTTTCGGTGACAGCCTACAGCCTCTTTACTCTGGCGGCCATCCAGGCGGTTCTACTTTACTTCCAGAATCGCCAACTGAAGCACAATTACAACAGCCTGCTGGTTCGTAACCTGCCACCTCTTCAAACCATGGAGTCGCTGCTGTTCGAGATGGTCTGGGCTGGCGTCGTCATGCTGATTCTGGCCATTGTGACCGGCGCCCTCTTTATAGAGGATCTCTTTGCCCAGAATCTCGCCCACAAGACCCTGTTCTCGATCCTGTCCCTGCTTGTGTTTGTGGCGCTCCTGATTGGTCGTTACACCAAAGGCTGGAGGGGCATCACCGCCAGCCGTTGGACCCTCGCTGGCTGCGCACTCCTGATGCTGGCCTTCTACGGCAGCAAGTTTGTGCTGGAACTGATCTTCCAGCGCGGCGGCTGACACCGGAAGCACCGGTTATTCTCTTGACACAACGCTCGCCGAAACCCTATTTTCGCTACTTGTCAGCAATATAAGGACACCTCTTTTGAACGAAACATCGCTCACCGCGCTGTTTATTCTCCTGGTTGGACTGATCCTCCTTTCCGGTTTCTTCTCGAGCTCCGAGACGGGGATGATGTCGCTCAACCGATATCGTCTCAAACATATGGCCAAAACCGGCCATAAAGGTGCCAAGCGCGCCCAGGGCCTGCTGCAACGAACCGACCAGCTGATCGGCGTCATCCTGATCGGCAACAACTTCGTGAACATCTTCGCCTCTTCGATCGCCACGGTTATCGCGATTCGGGTCTGGGGCGATGCCGGCATCGCGATTGCCACCATCCTGCTGACCATCGTGATCCTGATCTTCGCAGAAGTCACTCCGAAAACCCTTGCAGCACTATTTCCCGAGAAAATTGCCTTCCCGGCCAGTTACATACTCGGTCCGCTGCTGAAAATCCTGTATCCGATTGTCTGGGCGGTGAACCTGTTCACCGGAGGCATACTGAAACTGCTGGGCGTTTCCGCCGCAGACGCTGCCAACGACCACCTCAGCCGGGAAGAACTGCGAACACTGGTGAATGAGGCAGGCGCCCTGATACCCGCCAAGCACAAGGACATGCTGGTCAGCATTCTGGACCTGGAAAAAGTGACCGTGAATGACATCATGGTGCCGAGAAACGAGGTAGTGGGTATCGACCTGGAAGACGACACCGACACCATTCTGCGCCAACTGCGCAGCAGCCAGCATACCCGGCTTCCGGTCTTCAAGGGCGACATCAATAACATTCAGGGCATACTGCACCTGCGCAGCGCTTCCAAACTGCTGCAACAGGAGGAAATCAACAAGGCCATGATCATGCAGCTTTGCCAGGAACCCTATTTCATTCCGGAAAGCACGCCCCTGAACACCCAACTGATCAACTTCCAGAAAGGTCGTCGACGGTTCGGCGTTGTTGTCGATGAATACGGCGACGTTCTTGGCCTCGCGACACTGGAAGACATACTTGAAGAGATCGTCGGCGACTTTACGACGGACTATGCCGCCACCAGCCCGGACATCATTCCGCAGGACAACGGCACGTTCATTATTGATGGCACTTCCGCCGTTCGAACCATCAACAAGACCCTGGGCTGGAAGCTCCCTACCGATGGCCCTAAAACCCTTAACGGCCTGATTACCGAAACCCTGGAGAACATCCCCGACACCAACGTCTGCCTGAAAGTGGACGGCCATCGGGTAGAAGTGCTGCAGATCAAGGACAATGTCGTGAAAGCAGCCATTGTGCACCCGAAAAAACGCAAAAAACGTTCTCTGTCACTGAAACAGTAAAACCCGGACACCTCCTCCCTATGGCGCTATAGACCCTTCGGTTATAGCGTCTCCCGTTCTTGAAAGATCAAAATTTAACCGCCAGCTTGACCCCCGGTGATCCCCCACCAACACTGAAGGAGCGTGCGATACAAAAACAATCACAAGGAATACGTCCATGAGTCTGACACACACGTTTGGCCTGCTCGCCCATCCCGACCAGGAGTGGGAGGCGATCCGCAATGAATCCGAGACTGTCACAAGACTGTACGCCGGCCACATTCTGCTGCTGGCATTGATCCCTGCGGTTGCCGGCTTCATCGGAACAACCCAGGTAGGCTGGCAAATTGGTGATGGCCAGATCACCAAGCTGTCGGTAACGAGCGCACTCCAGCTTTCCACACTTTTCTACGCGGCCATGCTTGCCGGCATTTTTATACTCGGCAAGTTCATTGATTTTTTCGCCGCAACGTATGATGCGGTAGAACGGACGCCCAGAGGCGTTGCTCTGGCGGCGTACACGGCAACCCCGATTTTCCTGATTGGCGTAATCGCCGCGTATCCGAACATATGGGTGAATATGCTGGCAGGCCTGGTGGCGGTTGCCTACGCGGTCTACCTGCTTTACGAAGGGCTACCGATTCTGATGAGGATCCCGGCGGACAAGGGGTTCATGTTCGCTTCTGCAGTCCTGACGGTTGGCCTGGTTATGTTCGTTGCCCTGCTCGCCATCAGTGTTGTTATCTGGAGCATGGGCATAGGCCCGGTTTACGTGAACTGACCGCAAATTATCTTGCAAGTCAGTAATCTGCACGAGGGTGCCTGTTGGGCACCCCGTGTTTTTTTGAATTTGCTCCCACGTTAGCGTTTGGTCATGTTAACTTTGGGCAAAATGCGGTAAATTTAACCAATAACGAGAATCCAAGGATTTCAAGCTCGGTCATGTATCCGGTTGAGGCGTAAACAGGAGTCTGCCATGAACAAGCAGTCCGGCATACATTACCTCCGCGAACACAGGGAAGCCGGAAGTAACAGACCGGTTCCTGCGGAGGTCACCCGCATCCGGGACACGGTTGTCGCCGGGCTCGGTGATTTGCTGCAGGGCGCCTTCGACGCCGTCGACGATTCGCTGTTCGAGCTGGCCAATAATGCCCGCAGCAACAACGAACAGAACCGGTACTTCGAGGCGATGCGTGAAATTCGCATCAAGCGTAAGGGTGTCGAGCGGCATTTCCAGAACACCGTTGCCCAATATTTTGCCACCCCCCCTCACACCGGACCGCTTCAGGAAGAACAGCTGAGCAAGCAGGCCAGCGCCGACACTCTTGCCCTGGTCGGCAATGACGACCTTGAGGAGCAGGTTGCCCTCAACGCCATGATCACCAAGGCAAAGGCGCACTTTCAGGGCCCACTGCTGCAACTCCAGACCCGTTTCAGTCAGGTGTACCCGGAAGCCACCGACGAATCACCGGTCAATCCGATGGCACCGGAACACCTTTGCAGTGCGTTCACAGAGGCAATACAGGCCCTTGAGATCCAGATCCGTGAGCGCCTGATCCTGCTCAAGCAGTTTGACCGCTATGTTGTGTCCAACCTCGGCATGCTGCTGGACGAAGCCAACCGCATACTGATCCAGGCCGGGATCATTCCGAACTTCCGTTATCACGGCAAATCCGGTCAGCAGCATGAGGCCTCCAGTCCCCAGTCGGCAGAGGCGCCAAAACAGGAAAGCGCGCCGGACGCTTCCGCGGCAGAACGGGCCGGCCAGGCCGCCAGCAGCAGCGCGGTTTTCGAACAGATCCGACAGATGCTGGCGCTGCAACGGGCCAATGCGGGCATACCTCCCCGTGCCTCGGACCCGAATGTCCGGGTCGTGGGTGACTCCGAGCTGGCAAGCCTTCTCAATTCATTGCCGCTTTCAGCCCCCCGGCAGGACCAGGGCAACCTGAGCGCCGGCGAACCTGTCAGCGTTGATCTCCGTCAGCTGGTACAACAGCTCCTTTCCCAGACCGATACCGGGGATGGTCGAAAACCGGCGCTTAACGAGGTCGATGAAGACCTCATTAACCTGGTTTCCATGCTGTTTGAATTCATTCTTGACGACTACAACCTGTCAGCTCCGGTTCAGGTGTTGATAAGCAGGCTGCAGATTCCGATCCTGAAAGTGGTTATCCGGGACAAGAGTTTCTTCAGCCAGGCTACGCACCCGGCCAGACGTCTCCTGAACTCCCTGGCGAGAGCAGGCATTGGCTGGAGTAGCAGCGACGAGAAAACCAAGGACAAACTCTACGGACAGATTCACAACATTGTGCAAAGGATTCTCAACGAATTTGACGGTGATGTTTCGCTTTTTGAAACCCTCAATCAGGAATTCGAACAGTTCCTTGAACGGGAGAACCGAAAGGCGTCTCTGGTTGAGCAGAGAACCCGTGAATCCGAGCGGGGTCGGATCAAGTCCCAGACGGCTCAACAAACCGTCGACAATCTTCTTAAACAGAAGGTGTCCCGTTACAAACTGCCGGAGTCCATCCATGACATCCTGATGAATGGCTGGAGCCGCGTGATGTTTCTTGCCTATCTCAGGGATGACGTGGAGCATCGGTGGAATGCCACGGTGAAGGTCGTCGATGATCTGATCTGGTGTCTTCACCCCCATCAGGAAGATGACGAAAGAGACCAGTGGGTGCGGGTCGTGCCTGGCCTGCTGAAATCACTGCGGTCAGGACTTGAAGAGGTCTCCTATAACTCATCGAGACTCGATGAAATGATGGGCCAGCTCAAGCATCAGCTGGCAGAGGCATTCCGGACCAATGCTGCCATCGAAGCACTACAGGATTCTCCTGAAGAGCCGGCGGAAGAGGAAATCGCGACCGTTCACCAGACGGCCGTTGAGCGCCAGCAGGAACTGGAAGACGCTGCAATCTCGGAATATGTTGCCCAGATTGACGGTATCGAGATTGGTAACTGGGTCGAGTTTCGACTGGTCAATGGTGCAAACTTCCGCTGCAAGCTGTCCGCCATCATTGATGAAGCAGATTGCTTTGTCTTTGTGAACCGGATGGGGCTGAAAGTGATTGAGAAAACCCGGGTTGAACTGGCCCATGAAATGCGCCGTGGCCGGCTGACCCTGCTTGAGCAGGGCGCATTGATTGATCGGGCCCTGGATGCGGTTGTCGGCACCCTCCGGAGCAAGACCGCCTGACGCCAATGCCTGAAAAAAGCAGTCCCAATGCCCTGCCGGCTGCCTACCGGCTTGGGCTTGCCTTGTCTCTGGCTCTTTTCCTACACACGCTCCTGCTTTCAGGCATCTCCTCGCCCAAGGAAGAACCAACGGTCACGCACAGGGAGAGTGTAAGGTTTGAGCTGGTAGCCCCGGGCACTCTTAGAACGGTTGCCGACCCGTCAGCTGACCTCAGTCCTCGTCGGGATGCACCACGGGTAACGCCGTTTGAGATTGATCCTCCTGAGCCGGAACCCCTCTCCAAACCGGAGGTTGTGACATCCCGCGAGCCGCAAACCCCCGCCCCGACAAAGGCAACAAATACCAGCGTCCCCCGGAGCGAAGCCGCACAGTCAAGCGCCAGCTCTGCTGCCGGAGAAGAACCCGAACAGCTCCCTGAAAAAACGGAGGAGAGCATTACGAGGGTTACGGAGTCACCGGGCGAGCTCGACCCCTATGTGGTCAAACTGGCCGTCCATCTGGCCCATCAACTTGAAGAACTGAGAGTGCCGGCCATGAGGAGCCTCACTGACACGGTCGCTATGGAAGTCGAACTGCAGTTGCTTGGAAATGGCGCCCTGACCCGGGCAAGGGTTCTGAAATCAACAGGAATCAAGCCAATCGATGAAGCTGCATATCGGGCTGCGCTGGCGGCTAGCCCCTACCCTCAGCCACCGAAGGATAGCGGGAGCGCGAACCGCTTCGAGGTGGAACTGTTGTTCACCCCGAAACGGCTCTGAGCGGCAGTGATCAGGCTTCTGCCTGCTTCGCCGCCTCTTTGACAAGTTTGGCCAGCTCACCGCTCTCGGACATTTCGAGAACAATGTCACATCCGCCAACGAGCTCACCATTGATGTACAGCTGGGGATACGTGGGCCAGCTGGAGTAAACCTTCAGGGCTTCACGAAGCTCCTGGTTATCCAGAATATTGACGAAGGCAAAGCGTTCGCCGCAGGCCATTACCGCCTGTACGGTTTTGGCCGAGAAGCCACACTGGGGTGCCTGTGGGCTGCCCTTCATGTACAGGATGATCGGATTCTCTTCAAGCTGGCTCTTAATGGTTTCATTGATATCCATGAACATTCACCTCTGTTGGAACAGTCTTGCCACACGGCAATTTTCTTGACGCTATTGTACACGGGTGCCGAACACCTCACCAAACACCTTGATTTGACCTCGAGCAACACCGGCAGTTCCAGCCCGGCCACAGCGTTGTCATACCTGCTCCGAAGGGCTAGACTTGATGCCCCATTTTTTCAGCCAACGTTCAGGCAATCCCGCCAGCAGCGGGGTTCGGTGAGATAAGGGCCATTGCATGGCGGCACGACATTTTCTGACATTGAATGACATGACAACCAACGAGCTGGAAAGCCTGGTTGATCATGCCACAGCATTGCGCAACGAGTGGCGGCAAGGGAAGGTTCGGGACTCCCTCAAGAACCGTGTCCTTGCGATGATCTTCGAAAAATCATCAACGCGAACCCGGGTTTCTTTTGAAGCCGGCATGACCCAGCTCGGCGGCTCCGCAATGTTCCTGTCGCCACGGGATACCCAGCTTGGCCGGGGCGAGCCGATAGAAGACTCGGCTATCGTTATCTCCAGCATGGTTGATGCGGTGATGATCCGCACCTTTGCCCATGAAACCGTGGAGCGCTTCGCGGCTGCATCACGGGTGCCGGTGATCAATGCGCTGACCGATGACTTTCACCCATGCCAATTGCTGGCCGATATGCAAACATTCCGGGAACACCGCGGCAGTATTCGCGGCGCTACCGTTGCCTGGATCGGCGATGGCAACAACATGTGCCACTCCTACATCAATGCCGCCGCACAGTTCGATTTCAACCTGAACATCGCCTGTCCTGAGGGCTACGAGCCGGCAGAATCAATGCTCAAGGGCCACGAAGACCGGGTCAAGGTGTTCCGGGAGCCGGCCGAGGCGGCCCGAAACGCCCAGCTCCTGGTGACCGACGTCTGGGCTTCCATGGGCCAGGAAGACGAGCAGAAAGCCCGTGAAAGGGCGTTCAGTGGCTATCAGATCAATCCCGGGCTGCTCTCTGTGGCCGATAAGGATGTGCTGTTCATGCATTGCCTCCCGGCTCACCGTGGTGAGGAAATATCGGCGGACATGATGGAGCATCCTGCCTCCGTGGTCTGGGACGAGGCCGAGAACCGCCTGCACGCCCAGAAGGCACTGCTCGAATTTCTCATCCTGAACCGGCTGGACTGATTCCATGAGCACAACCGCACAATCTCCGGCAGACTGGCTGCTCGAGGTCAATAACCTGTCCTGCGGCTACGGCGGGGATTCTGTGGTCAAGGATGTCAGCTTTGCCCTGAGCCATGGCGACATCGGCTGCCTGCTTGGCCCGAGCGGCTGCGGCAAAAGTACCATACTGCGCGCCCTCGCCGGTTTTCTTCCACTGAGTGGTGGCGAGATTTCGCTGCAGTCCCAGGCCATCAGCCTGCCCGGACGCACCCTGCCCCCGGAAAAGCGTCGGATCGGCATGGTGTTCCAGGATTACGCCCTGTTTCCGCACCTGACTATCGCTGACAACGTGGGGTTCGGTCTGCGGAATCTGAACAAGGCAGAGAAACGGCAGAAGGTCATGGAACTACTGAATGTCGTGCATCTGCAGGATCTGGCCGACAACTATCCCCATGAACTGTCTGGCGGCCAGCAGCAGCGCGTTGCCCTGGCCCGCGCCCTGGCACCCGAGCCCACGCTGATTTTGCTGGATGAGCCGTTTTCCAATCTGGACGCGGATCTGCGCCGTCGGCTGAGCCTGGATGTTCGCGAAATCCTGAAGACGCTCGGCATCAGCGCCATTCTGGTTACCCACGACCAGCAGGAAGCCTTCGCCATGTGCGATCAGGTCGCTGTGTTGCGGGACGGCAGGATCCAGCAGTGGGACGTGCCCTACAACCTCTACCATGAACCGGCAAATCGTTTCGTTGCCAGCTTCGTGGGTCAGGGCGGATTCGTCCCCGGCACCGCCCTGGGGCCGGATACTATTGAATCCGAGCTCGGCGTGATCCACGGCAACCGGGCCTACAAATGGGAACCCGGCACCCTGGTAGACGTTCTGATCCGGCCCGATGACATCGTTCATGACCCCGACTCGGATCTGCAGCCAAAGGTGGTTGAGAAAACCTTTGCCGGCACTTCCACGCTCTACCGTTTCCGGTGTTCCGAAGACACAGAGTTCGAAGCCCTGTTCCGCAGTCACCTGGATTTCAACCTGGGTGAGCATGTGCCGGTGCGTGTCGAGGCGGATCACCTGATTGCCTTCGAACGCACCAGCTGATTGAGAGATTCAGTTGTTGCAGACGCGCTCGACAGCATCCAGCCAGCCAGCGTAGAGAGATTCTCGCAAAGCCGGGCGCATTTCCGGATGGAACTGCCGCTCGCATTCCCAGAGCGCGGAGATCTGCTCAAGGTTGTCAAAAATACCTGTCTGTAGTCCCGCAAGGTAGGCAGCTCCGAGAGCGGTTGTCTCTGTAACCCGGGGCCGGTCAACGGTGACATTCAGTATGTCGGCCAGGAACTTCATCACCCAGTCGTTCACCACCATACCGCCATCCACGCGCAGCGATTCAAGTCGGGCGCCGTCGTTCTGGATCGCCCGCACCAGGTCCTTGGTCTGATAGCAGACCGACTGCAGGCCGGCGGTAACGATCTCGCCAATGCCCGTATCCCGCGTCAGGCCCATGATGGCGCCGCGAGCATGAGGATCCCAATGAGGGGCTCCCAGGCCGGTAAACGCCGGAACCAGGTAAACCGGATTGTCGACTCCGACCGCCTCCGCATGGGCGGAAGATTCATTGGCGTGGGCAATCAGCTTGAGCCCGTCCCTCAACCACTGCATGGCAGCACCGGCAACAAAAATACTTCCTTCTACCGCGTAACAGGGCTTGCCGTTTAGCCGATAGGCCATGGTGGTCAGCAACCGATTTTCGGACCGAACGGCCTTATCGCCCGTATTGAGCATGAGAAAACAGCCGGTGCCGTAAGTGCTCTTGGCCATGCCCGGGTAAAAGCAGGCCTGCCCCACGAGAGCCGCGTGCTGATCCCCTGCAATGCCGGCAATCATAACTGGCGCGCCCAACCACTGTACTTCGGCGGTGCCATAGTCTGCGGCGCTATCGAGTACTTCCGGCAGCAAGGCCCGCGGCACGCGAAACAGGGCCAGAAGATCGTCGTCCCAGTCCTGCTTGTGAATATTGAAAAGAGCCGTTCTCGAGGCATTGGTGGCATCGGTGCAGTGGGATTTTCCGTTCGTCAGGTTCCAGAGCAGCCAACTGTCCACCGTTCCAAAAGCCAGTGCACCGGATTCGGCCCGGGCGCGGGCGCCCTCCACGTTATCGAGAATCCAGGCTATCTTGGTGGCCGAAAAGTAGGGATCAATTAGCAGCCCGGTTCGTTCAACAACCGTGTCCTCATGGCCGTCTGATTTCAGCTTGGTACACCAGGACGCGGTTCGACGGTCCTGCCAGACAATAGCGTGGTAGATCGGCTCGCCGGTTGCGCGGTCCCAAATCACCGTGGTTTCCCGCTGATTGGTGATACCAATACCCGCCAGCTCCGAGGCGTCGATACCCGCTTTGTCGAGCGCGCCGCGACACACCGCCAGAGTGCTGTCCCAGATTTCCCGAGCATCGTGCTCCACCCAGCCATCTTTCGGGAAATACTGGTGAAATTCCTGCTGATCGGTTGCAACGCTGTTGCCCGTTTGATCAAAAACAATAGCACGGGAACTGGTTGTGCCCTGGTCGATGGCAAGCAGATAACGGGTCATGGACGGCCTCCTTTTGTTTCCCGGAATTCTAACAGCAGAGCAGACGGGAAAGGGTGACCGATATGGAATTTGGGAGCAGGCATAAAAAAAGGGCCGGAAAACCGGCCCTCAAATGACGAATGAAACAAGGAAAGTTCGTAAGAACTACAACCTCAAAAGTCATCCCTTACGCTTTGCAGTATTGACCGGCCCGCCAAAAACTTCAGTAGTGCTTGTGTAGCTGCTTTGTTACATCAGGTGAGGCGATGGGGTCTGGCTCACACAATGGAGTCCACCGGTTTTTTTCTGGGCCAGACCAGGCTGAATTTTGCACCGCCAAGCGTGTCGCTCCTGCTGACGAAGGCGTGCCCTCCGTGCCAGTAGAGAATCCGGCGAACAATAGACAAACCCAGGCCGTAGCCGCCGGAGGTTCGGGTACGGCTGTCGTCCAGTCGGGCAAACGCAGTAAACACTTTCTCCCAGTCTTCCTCTGGAATGCCGGGGCCATCGTCTTCAACGTCAACGCGACAGTTGTCCTCATCGAAATGACAGCTGACCAGCACCTTGCCAGCCGCGTAGCGTCCTGCGTTGCCTACCAGATTCTGGATCGCCCGATGCAGGTAGCGAGGCTCAATATCCGACAGCGCCCAACGTTCCGAGACCTCATCAATGTTGCCTTCGATACTCAGCTCGGGCCGGACCATCTGCTGCTCAGAGACCACCTGGCGGACAATGTCGGTTACCGAGGTTTCCTGCAGCGAGAAAACCGGGCCGCCCTGCTCCAGCCGCGCATATGTCAGGATCTCATCAATCAGCTCGTCCAGTTCCTGGATATCGCCATCAATACCGTCCAGTTGCCTTTGCAGGGCAGACTCGTCCTGGCAGTCCTCGATCATTTGGACGCCAAAGCGGATACGGGCCACGGGAGTGCGCAATTCGTGCGAAACCGCGTGAATCATTTCCCGCTGCACCTGCACCAGGCGCTGTATGTGTTCGGCCATACCGTTGAATGACGAGGCCAGGCGGGTTACCAGCGTTCCCTCGCCCGCCTGGACCCGGGCGCTCATTTCTCCACGTGCGATTCGAACCGCTACCGACTCAACGGTTCTGAGATTACTGTCCACTTCCCGGAGCGCGAGGAAAACGGCAACGGCCAAAACCCCGCCAAGCACCAGGACCAGCAGCAGGACAACCGGCCAGGCCCAGGGATCAAACCCCGCGGGCATGTCAATCCGGTACAACTCACCGTCGGATAGCTGAACGATCACCCGTCCGCAACCGTCTGATTCGTCGGTGTAGAAGGCAAGGCCCCGCTCGGCGACCTGGTCCAGAACGTCAGAGTCCGGCAGCAGGTCGGCGTCGTCCAGGGTCTGCACTTCGACATTGAGAGAACGGGCCATTTGCGAGGCAACATTGAGACGGTCATCCGCAGAGGCTGAATCAAGATGCCACCGGAAAATCAACCCAATGGTTTCTGACACATCCCGGTAGGGCTCGTTCAGACGCAGCTGCAGGATTTCTCCGCTCAGTCCGGTTACCAGAACCCGATACCCTACGTCACTGTCGATGCCAACCACCTGGCCGTAGCCAAGTCGCTCCAGAGCCACCGGTGACAGGTTGAAACGGGAAGCAGCCCCCATGCGAAGATCAACCGCCGAACTCAGCCAGTGGTATTGCTGTAATGGTGCCGGGGCCGCAGCCAGCCAGCGCATCAGTGGCTCGGGGAAGCGTTCATGCCAGAATTGGGAGCGCACCGAGTTGATCCCGGTGAACAGCAGGACACATAAAAAAACAACCAGCGCGGTCAGGCCGGCAAGGCGGGCATAAAGCTTGAGGAAGAACTTCAGGGGCATGGTACCAACCCTGGCATGGAACACCGGTATGCGGGCGAATGGCACACCGGCTCCAGAGACTGAATCGTCAGGCTTCCTTTACGAACAGGTAGCCTTTACTACGAACGGTCTTGATGCGTCGCGGATGGATGGGGTCATCGCCAATCTTGGGTCGAATCCGGGAAACGCGAACATCAATGGATCGATCCTGACCATCATATTCAATACCACGCAAGGCGGTGAAGATTTCTTCCCGGCTAAGCACGCGGCCCGCGTTGCTGGCGAGCAACCAGAGCAAATCAAATTCGGCGCTGGTCAGATCGATGCTTTCTTCACTCAGCCAGGCCTCCCGCATGGAGCGGTCGACAACCAGATCATTGAACTGGAGGCGCACCGGTTCTTCGCCCCCTGCCTCGTCCGCCGACCCCGAGCCGGTTTCGGTCACCCGACGCAGCATCGCGCGAATACGCGCCAGCAGCACCCGGGGTTTGACCGGTTTGCCAATATAGTCATCGGCACCCATTTCCAGACCCAGGACCTGGTCCAGATCGTCGGTTCGGGCAGTCAACATGATGATCGGACCGGAAAAGAAGGGGCGCACCCGACGGCAAATGGAGAGCCCATCCTCGCCAGGCAACATGAGATCCAGAACCACCAGATCCGGCTGCTCGTTACGGATCCGCTCTACCGCGGCACCACCATGAGTTTCCAGGGAGACGGTCAACCCGTTGCTTTCAAGGTATTCGCGGGTTAACTCCGCCAACCGCTCGTCGTCCTCGACAATCAGAATTCGCCAACTTTCGTTTGTCTGTTCCACGCCATCCATCTCTGGTTTTGTTATTCCGGTTTCAGGTCATTCTGTGTACCTGACGATACAGGCAACCTGCTGTAACAGCAATTATACATGCTATTCAGAAATATACATGGAACTACTGCTTCGTTACACCCTGTGACAGAGCTCCCGTAACCTCCAATCGGACCCCGATGTCACAGACACGTCACCTGGTGGTCACCGATGTGTCATACCGGCTTCATAGGCTTGTCGGGAAATGGAAACAAAAGAGACGACGCCATGACCACACAAACCGCGAAAGCCCGCCGCAGCGCCCGTCGCCTGAAAACCGACATGACCCGGTGCCCCAGACAGGTCGAAGCAGCCCAGCGACTGCGTTACCGGGTGTTTTCGGAAGAGTATGGCAGCGACCTGGGCGCACAGACGCCAGGCATCGACGCCGACGAGTTCGACACCGTGTGTGACCACCTGGTCGTAACCGACCTGGATTCCGGCGAGCTGGTAGCGACCACGCGAATCCTGCATCAGGCAGACACGGCAGCCGTTGGCGGCTTTTATTCGGCCGGGGAGTTCGACCTGAGCGCCCTGGAGAGACTCCCTGGCACCATAGCCGAGCTGGGGCGCACTTGTGTTCACCCGGATTATCGCAATGGCGCGACCATCAGCCTGCTCTGGTCGGCAGTGGCCGAATATCTGGTTGAGCGCGGTGTTGACTACATGATTGGCTGCGCGAGCATCGGCATGTCTGACGGAGGCCTGAAAGCCTGGCGCATCGCCCGCCACCTCCAGAACGAGTACCTGGCCGATCCGGCCTTTCTGGTAAAGCCACTTCGCGCGATGCCGCATCTGACCCACACCCGGGACAGCGATCGACCGGTGGACGTTCCTGCGCTGATCCGAGCCTACATGCGTCTTGGTGCCCGTGTCTGCGGTGAGCCCTGCTGGGATCCGGATTTTCGCTGTGCCGACCTGTTGGTTGTGCTGGAGGTCAGCAAACTGGCCGGCCGCTACAGCCGGCACTTCATGCGCTCGGCATCCTGAAGACGGGAGTCTGTGAGATGAGCTGGCTGAGACTCTGCGTTCGGATCACTGCCTTTATGGCTTTTCTGGCAGCCACCACGATGCTGGCCGCCGGTTTGAGGGTCAGTGAAGTGGTTACCCGCAAAGCCATCGATCGGACACCCTGGGCCAGATTCTGTTTCCGGTGGGCCTGCCGGTGCCTGGGACTGCGTATACACCAGCATGGCTCACCCTCAGACGATACCGTTCTGTTCGTCAGCAACCACATCAGTTGGTCAGATATTCCGATTCTGGGGAGCCTGGCACCGATCCGGTTCCTGTCGAAAGCCGAGGTTGGCCAATGGCCGGTCATAGGCTGGCTGGCACGACAGGCCGGCACGCTTTTCATCCGGCGGGGAGGCGGTCAGGCCCGCCGCGTTCGGGACCAGATTATTGAGAACTTGCAGGCTGAAGAGAATGTCCTGGTCTACCCGGAAGGAACCACCAGCGCAGGTCTGACGGTATTGCCGTTCCATGGCCTGTTGCTCAAGGCCGCTCCAGAGAGCAGAACGCCGGTACAGCCGATCACCATTGCCTATCGCCGGGAAGGCCGACCCGACCATCTGGCTCCCTTCATTGAGGATGATGAGTTCCACCACCATTTGTTGCGGATGCTAGCCCAGCCTTCTGCCCGGGTCGACGTAGTCTTCCACGAACCTTTACACCCGTCGGAAAAGATACCGGCCGGAGAGTTCGCCGCCAGCCTGAGAGAGACCGTTCTGGAAGGACTGACCCGAATATACCGTGGTGAATACGACAGACCGGCAACCGAGTGCCTCAGAACAGGGGACGACCCTGGGCTACCTCATCTTCCGTCGCTTCACGGCGGCCAACGATCTCCAGATCAAAGTACAGGGTAAAGCCCGCCAAAGGGTGATTGGCGTCCACCTTAACCAGGTTGCCATCAATCCCGACAACCTGCACGATCTGCGCTTCATCGCCCGTGTTGGTCTGGAACTTCATGCCAATCTGCAGGTTCTCGATGCCTTCGAACAGTGAACGTGGCACCTTGCGCACCAGCTCGGGCTTGTGCTCACCGTACGCCATGGCCGGCGGCACCGTTACCTCCAGGCAATCGCCCACGTTGCGGTCTTTCACCGCCTGTTGGATCCCTTCAATAATCTCGGGACTGCCATAGACGAAGTGCAGGGGCTCACTGCCTTCGGAAGTATCAACCAGCTCGCCGATCTTGTTCTTCAAAACATAGTGAACGGTAAAAACGTCGGGTCTTGCTTGTGAAGCTGTCATCAGGTTTTCGAGTTTCCTGTATCCGGTGGTGTTTCGAGCTGTTGCAGGCCATGAATAACCAGTCGCTGATCCAGCTTGTCCCGCAATCCTGAAGGGTTACGCAGGCCCATGCGCTCAAGCAGGGACCCGTAACGGCCTTCGTCATCCCGGGCCCGGAGGGCCTGTAACAGAGTGGACAGTTTACCACGGCGAGTGGCCGTTGCGGCCT
Organism: Marinobacter flavimaris; assembly: GCF_045057155.1. NCBI lineage: Bacteria > Pseudomonadati > Pseudomonadota > Gammaproteobacteria > Pseudomonadales > Marinobacteraceae > Marinobacter > Marinobacter flavimaris. The sequence goes on along the minus strand of NZ_CP171359.1, from coordinate 138,813 downwards.
TGAGCCCCTTAAGGGCTTTCCCCAACGTCAGCTCCTCATCGGTAAAGTCCCTGCCAAACGGGAACGGAGGGAACAGGCTGGCATCTCCCGCAGCCGCAACGGCACGACGGATGGCTTGCGGGGTATTGTTACACCAGTCGGCAGGCAGCTTGAACGCAGGATCCACCTTGCCCGCCTTCTGGGCTTTTTTCAGAAGCTCCTGCTGGAACCGGGAGTCGGCAATGCGGATCAGCCTCAGGAAGACCTGCTCGTCGGACTGCCCTCTCAGATCGGCAATCCCGTACTCGGTAATGACTATGTCCCGCAGATGGCGGGGTATGGTGCAATGACCATAATTGAACACGATATTGGACAGTACCTTGCCCTGGGATGACCGGGTGCTGCGCAGCGACAGGATCGAACGTGCGCCCGGCAGCTCGTGAGCCATGGCAACGAAGTTGTACTGGCCACCGACGCCACTGACCACACGACCATCTTCAAGACCATCCGATACGCCAGCACCGTTGAGGGTGTACATCATAGCCGAATTGATGAACCGGCCATGAACGCGCTGCGCCGCTTTCAGCTTCTGGTCTCCGAACCGGTGGTCATACAGGTGGTTGATGAAGTTCACGCTGGTCATGCAGATTTTTGCACGCTGCTCGTCGGTCATTTCCCTGAGGTACTGGTAAAACTGCTCGGGACCAACGTAAAAACCGCCGTGCATGGCGATACCGCCAGTCAGCCGTTCCCCGAGGATGAGGGTTTGGATGGCCTGCCGGGCCTCCGGATTGTCCAGATCACCCTCGACCGACTGATCACCAATACGTAAACGGCCGCCCTTGAACTCGACAGCTTCTTTAAAGATGCCGTGCTGGACCAGCCAATGAACATCCTTTGCCCGCAACGGGCTATCAATAAGCTTTTCGCGCCGCAGGACATCGAGGGTTGCGAGAGACACTTCGCTGGGAATATCACCGCGATTGATCAATGTCTGCAGACCGGCGTGATCGTATACCTCGCGGGTAAGGATGCCTTCCTGCATCAGGTACAGGAAACCATCCACCATCATTTCACTACAGCCATAAAGCCCCTCCTCGAAGGGGCCGGTGCCACCGTCCTCGCGAACGACGGGGAAATGCTGATCAACCTGGAGATGGTCAAACACCTGCCGCCAGGCCTTATTGTGACTGTGTCTGAGAATGGCACTGTGGACCAGGGCCGCGCCCAGTGAGCCGATGCCAACCTGGAGCGTACCGCCGTCCTTCAGGAGGGTACTGGCGTAGAATCCGATCAGGTGGTCTTCCGGGCTGACCGACATCTGGGGCGCTGAGAACAGCGGATAGTCTCCCGAAGGTTGATCAAGCAAGATATCGAACCGGTCTGCTTCAATCGCCGCGTGATGGCCAAACCAGGGAAGGTTCTGGTTCATCTCGGCCACCAGCGCCACCGGCGTGCCAGCCGCCTCGCGCTCACGGAGCAGGGGAATCAGGTCCAGCGTCAGATCCGGGTTGCAGCTCAGGCTGACCTGGCCGGGCTGCCCATGGGCCTCGCCCGGCGACACCATCTGGGCGACGACATTGACACCCACCGCCATCAGATCGCGAACAGCATGGGTATAGTTGGTACACACGTAATGCCGCTGCTGGGAACGATTGTTCAGGTAACTGCCGGCTTTGAAGAAGAACTCCGAGACCTGAACATTCTCAGGAAGACGGTTTGCCGATACATCCCTGGCATAGGCAAGTTCAGGAATCCGGCCATAGAGGCGCTCAACAAAAGGCCCCATGAAACGCTTTTCCAGCGAGGAGCCGCCCTTTGGCGCCAGCAGCGACAGTGCCGTAACAATGTGCAGGCTGATTTCCGGATCGTCTTTCGCCCGCTGGTATAGCGCATTAACAAAGCGAACCGGTTTTCCGAGCCCGAGCGGCAAACCGAGAGTAATCTCCTTGCCAACCCGGCGAATCACCTCGTCAACACAGGCGTTCACATCATTTGATAACTGCCCTCTATCACCCGCCATTACCAAGCTCCTTATTGGCTAATCAGCATGTTAACGGAGATGATCACACGAGCATCGGGCACAGACAATGCGCCAGATCATGATTCTGGGGTTTGATGATACTGCCGGGTGCGGGGAATTGCGGGGTTCAGAAGTTCCACTTCAGGTTCAGGCAGGCACCCTCGTTCAGGAGCGCAATGCCATGGTCGGCCTGAGCCGGATCTGACGCATAATGCTTGCCGGAGTGCTTCGAACGGGTGAAGGTAAGGCTCAACAGGCGGGAACCGATTTCGGCAAACGCATCGGAACTGTCCTCGTCAAAATCACCGGAAACCCGTTCCTGGATTTCGAAAATCTGCTCGCTGGCTGTCTTGCTTTCGACCTGTTCGAAGACGCGCTCGGATGCTTCGGCGCGAACGACGAAAGCAACAAGATTGAGAGCGAGTAACGCAACAAAGATTCGAATAATCATGACACTGCCTGAGACCTTTTTTCCGACACGGGAGTCTACGGATACCTTAGGCTTAAGTCTAATGATTAAAGGCTGGAAAGATGTGAATCTGCACACAAAGACGCCGACTTTTTGTCACGGGATCAGCATCTTTTTGTCAATTTATGATCCCCGATATTTCAGACTGTAACAGCACCCCCGGCCAGCGCCTCTCAGCCGGGGGTTCAAGCCAACAAAGCCGGCGGGCTCAGGGGCAGGGGTAGGTGAATTCCTGGTGAATGGCCTCTATCGCTTCCAGTACCTCGGGGCTCAGGGTGACCTTTGCGGACCCTATGTTTTCCCGCAGCTGCTCCATGGATGTTGCTCCGATGATATTGCTGGTCACAAAGCTGCGGCTGTTCACGTAAGCCAGCGCCATCTGGACCGGAGACAATCCGTTCTGCCGAGCCAGCTCAACATAGGCCTGGGTGGCATCCATGCCACGACTGCCGGTGTAGCGGCTGAAACGCTCGTACAGGGTCATTCGGGCTTTTTCAGGCCACTTGCCGCCCAGATATTTGCCGGAGAGCATGCCAAAGGCCAGCGGTGAGTAGGCGAGCAAACCGGCCTGTTCCCGGTGGGCAATTTCCGCCATCCCCACCTCAAATGAACGGTTCAGGAGGTTGTAGGGATTCTGGATACTGGCCACTCTCGGCCAGCCTTTCTCGCCGGACAGACGCAGATACTCCATGGTGCCCCAGGGCGTCTCATTGGACAGTCCGATGTGCCGGACCTTCCCGGACCGAACCAGATCATTCAGCGCTTCAAGTGTTTCCTCGATCGGCGTGAAAGATTCTTCCGGGTTGTGCTCGTAACCGAGCTTGCCGAAAAAGTTCGTGCTGCGATCCGGCCAGTGCACCTGGTACAGATCAATGTAGTCGGTCTGCAGGCGTTTCAGGCTGGCGTCGCAGGCTTCCATAATATGATCCCGGGTCAGGCGCGGACCATTACGCAGGTACTTCAGTCCGTTGCCCGGTCCCGCCACTTTCGACGCAATTACCAGTTCGTTGCGGTTGCCCCTGCTTGCAAGCCAGTTTCCCAGGTAGGTCTCGGTCAGCCCCTGGGTTTCCGCCCGGGGCGGCACAGGGTACATCTCTGCGGCATCAATAAAGTTGATACCCTCGGCGACTGCGTAATCCAGCTGTTCAAATGCTTCCTTTTCGGTGTTCTGCTCCCCCCAGGTCATGGTGCCCAGGCAAATCAGGGTAACGTCGAGATCGGTCTTTCCAAGCTTTCGCGTTTGCATATCGTCTCCGATTCGGTTCGGTTAACGGGTAAAGGGAATGTCACGGGAGTGTCGCATAACTGTCATGCCGGCTTTTCATAGTAGGGGCATGTCAAAGGAAGCACAGGAAACACCGTGACCGAGACCATGCAGGCCAACCGGCGCTCACAACACATTACCATTGTTTCGGAGACTTTTCCGCCGGAAATCAATGGCGTGGCAAACACGCTCAGGCAGCTTTGCCAGGGGCTGATGCAACGTGGGCACCGGGTAACGGTTATACGGCCGCGACAGCAGCATGAGCGCAAAGGCCACTTTGCCAGTGCTGGCGAGGCACTCTTCTCCCGTGAACATGTGGTGACCGGATTGCCGCTACCCGGGTACGCCGACCTGCGCTTTGGCCTCGCCCGAACCGGCCATCTGAAAAAGCTCCTGACCACTGACCGCCCCGATGCCGTCTACGTTGCCACTCAGGGCCCGTTGGGCGTTGCGGCGACCACAGCCGCAAGGCAGATAGGGATTCCGGTCAGCTCGGGCTTCCACACAAATTTTCACAGTTACAGCCGTTATTATGGCGTCGGCATGCTGGAGAGGCTGCTGTGCCTCTACGGTCGATGGTTCCACAACCGCACGGCCATCACCCTGGTGCCGACTCGAAAAATGCAGCAGACAACCCGCGCCATGGGTATTCCGGCGACCGGCCTCTGGAGTCGGGGCGTGGACTGTCATCGCTTTACTCCCCACAAGCGAGACAGCGCACTGCGGGAATCCTGGGGCTTACAGGCCAATGACCGCGCCATTCTGTATGTCGGCCGGCTTGCACCGGAAAAGAACCTTCGGATGGCGGTTGCCTGCTTCGAACGTATTCGCGGCCTTCACCCCCAGGCCAGGTTCATACTGGTTGGCGACGGCCCGCTACGGCGCCAGCTGGCTGAACGCCACCCCGATTACGTGTTCTGCGGCACCCGCCGGGGCGACGACCTGGCACGCCATTTCGCCTCAGGCGACCTCTTCCTGTTTCCGAGCAAAACCGACACCTTCGGCAACGTGGTGCTGGAGGCAATGGCCAGCGGACTGGGCGTCGTCAGCTTTGACGACGCCGCCGCAGCCGAACACATACGCCACGAAGAAAACGGCATGAAGGTGCCTCTGGACGAGGATGAAGCATACGTCGACAGCGCTCTCCGCCTGGCCGATCAACCAACCTTGCTGAACCGTATCAGGGCCCAGGCAAGGCTGGACGCCCTGGAACAGAGCTGGAATTCCCAGATCGAACAGTTTGAACAACTGGTTTTCAATCAACCCGCAAAGGCCGGATACCATGCCATCAACAAGCAAAGCGTCTCGCTTCTTTGAACTGGCAGACCAGCGCGAATTCGCTTTCTGCCAGACTATTAACCGGGCTGTTCGTTTCCGGCCAGTCCTCGGCTATTTCCGGCTGGTAAGCCGACTGGGTGACGGCTGGTTCTGGTATGCCCTGATCCTGTCGATCCCTTTTCTTTATCCGGCCTCGGGGCCAGGGCTAGCGCTGCTCATGGCGTTGACCGGCCTTGCCTGTACCGTCAGCTACAAGCTTCTGAAGCGCTGGCTAATCCGGGAACGCCCTTTCATTTCCTTTCCTGCCATCGACTGCGGCACACCACCCCTGGACCGCTACAGTTTTCCCTCCGGCCATACCCTTCACGCTGCCTGCTTCCAGGTTATGCTCACCCTGGCCGAACCGGCGCTGGCAACGATAGTGCTGCCATTTACCCTCAGTGTCGCCGCATCACGGGTAGTCCTGGGGCTGCACTACCCCAGCGACGTCGCCGCGGGCGCTCTGATCGGCGGGCTGATGGGCTACATGGCCATGAACTGGCTGCACTTCTAATCAAACAAACGCAACTGGGTGACCGGGGCGTCATCATTGCGAAAACGCACACCGAGACCCAACAGCCGAACCGGTCGCTCCCGGTTGGTCACCAGTTCCGCCAGCAGCGGCAGATAATCTTCCAGGGTGGGCTCTTTGATCTGTTCCCGGACCCGCTCCAGGGTATGGGTTGAAAAATCACTGTAGCGGATCTTGATAAAGAGTTTATGGATCGGCTTCCTGCGCGCCTTGCGCGACAGACGAAGGTTGAGGTCGGCTACCAGGGAGGCCATAACGGTTTCGCAGGCGGCCATGTCCGGCAAGTCCTGCGAAAAGGTCCGCTCGACGCTGACTGACTTGGCGATCCGCGACACCACGACGGCCCGGTCATCCCGGCCGTGGGCCATTTCGTGGAGGCGGTAGCCCTGCTTCCCGAAGCGCTCGATTAACACATCAGCCCCAAGCGCCTGCATGTCCCCGCAGGTCTTGACCCCCAGTGCGTGGAGTTTCGAGGCCGTCACCTGCCCTACCCCGAATAGCTTCTCCACCGGCAATTCCTGCACGAAACCTTCAACGTCCTCCGGGCGGATCACGAAGAGCCCGTCCGGCTTTTCCCAGTCGCTGGCGATCTTGGCGAGAAATTTATTGGGCGCCACGCCGGCGGAAATGGTAATACCCACTTCCCTGCGTACCCGCTCCCGTAGGTGTCGGGCCATTAGCGTAGCGCTGCCCTTGTGATCGGTCACATCGGAAACGTCCAGAAAAGCTTCATCCAGAGAGAGCGGTTCCACCAGATCCGTCATTTCCCGCAGGATCGCCATCACCTGCTGTGAGACCGCCCGGTAGCGTCCCATATCCGTCGGGACGGTCACCAGGCCCGGGCAAAGGCGACGTGCCTCGCTGCCGGGCATCGCCGAACGCACACCGTAAGCTCGGGCCTTGTAATTGCAGGTAGTTACCACGCCCCGTCCACCATCACCGCCCACTGCCAGCGGCACCTCCCGGAGGCTGGGATCGTCCCGCATCTCCACGGCCGCATAGAAGCAGTCACAATCCACATGGATGATCTTGCGTTGTGGCATAATCAGGGGGCTCGCGTCGATTCTCTGTACATTTATACAGCCTTGTATCTTAAGCTAACATGCAGAGAATGTCAGGATTCCTGATAAACGGCGCATCAACCATTGCGAGGCCAATATGAGCAATCCGATTCCTGAAGCAGAACGCACTGAAATTGAAGCCGCAGCCTTCCGTCGCCTGGTCAAGCACCTGCGAGAGAACACGGAGGTGCAAAACATCGACCTGATGAACCTGGCGGGCTTCTGCCGCAACTGTCTGTCCAAGTGGTACCTGGCAGAGGCGAATGAGCGTGGTTTCGAGATTTCAGATCCCCAGGCCCGTGAAGAAATCTACGGAATGCCGTACGAGGACTGGAAGGCGCTCTATCAGACAGGCCCCAAGCAGGAACACAAATAATGAGCGTCAACGATGCCGTAAGGATTCACCTGGCATCCCTGGACGCTGGCCACGCCAGTTTCAAAGATTCCCTGGCCCTGATTGAACAGCACTTCGAGTACCAGCCCTGCGGCTTCCGCAATGGCCCGCTGGTAAATGCAGAAGGCGAGAATGCCGGCTCCTGCCGGATCTTTGGTCTGGGCCAGTACTGCAATTTGAGCGAAGTGGACACGCTCAAGCTGTTTGCCGAGCACTACCAGCAGGTTCTGGACGATCCGACCGGCGAGAGCCACGGCAACATCCGCCAGTTTATCAGTACAGGATGGTCAGGCATCCGCTTCGAAGGCGTGCCACTGCGGCAGCGCCCGAACCCAACCGACAACATGACCAGGGAAGAGACTCCTTCATGAGCGATACCGCCACCTCCGGGGTAAAACAGGGTTTTCAGCTAAAAAGCGCCAGCGTGTCCATGACCGCCCTGGAGCTCTATTATTTTGACGACAGCGAATTTGAAGAAGTACTGCGAGACAAGATCAGCCAGGCCCCCGGGTTCTTCAAGGATATTCCGCTGATCATCAGTTTGGAGAAATACCAGGGACTGGACAGTGAACTGGATTTCTTCAAGATCATCGGCACCTGCCGGCGTAACCACATCCATGTGATTGGCGTTCGCGGTGGCACCGACGACCAGCGCCGTCTGGCCCGGGGGGCTGCTCTGGCACTGCTGCCCGGCAACGGTCAGCGGGATCGCACCCATGAAGCCGAACAGGCGGCCGCGGACGAAGCGGAAGCGGCAGTTGTTGCAGCCTCGACAAGCGCTGCCGGTGACCCACCTCCGGCCAAAATCATCTCCCAGCCGGTCCGCTCCGGCCAACAGATCCACGCACCGGAAGGTGACCTGGTTATCCTGGCACCGGTGCAGGCCGGTGCCGAAGTGCTCGCGGCGGGCAACATCCATGTTTACGGCCCGCTTCGGGGCCGGGCACTGGCCGGCATCCATGGCGCAGAATCCGCACGGGTTTTCTGTCAATCGCTGGAAGCGGAGCTTGTGTCCATCGCGGGACACTATAAAATCTCCGAAGATCTTCAGGACAATGGCTGGAAAAGCGCTGTGCAAATCCAGCTCAGGGACGACCTGCTGGTGGTAACGCCACTGGACAAGGCCTGATTTTGGAGCTGAACACAATAACTTGACCGGATAATTCGGCAGACACGACGAATCCACCGAGAAACAGGAACAGAACCTTGGCTAGAATTATTGTCGTTACCTCAGGAAAGGGCGGCGTTGGCAAAACCACCACCAGCGCCTCGATCAGCACCGGCCTTGCCAAGCGAGGCCACAAGACAGTAGTCATCGATTTTGACGTGGGCCTGCGCAACCTGGACCTGATCATGAACTGCGAGCGTCGCGTGGTGTACGACTTCGTAAACGTGATCCAGGGCGAAGCCTCCCTGAACCAGGCGCTGATCCGCGACAAGCGGGTCGATACCCTGTACATCCTTCCGGCCTCCCAGACCCGGGAAAAGGAAGCACTGACCAAAGATGGCGTCGAGAAGGTCATCAACGAGCTTTCCGAGACCTTCGATTACATCGTCTGCGACTCCCCCGCTGGCATTGAGCATGGCGCGCTGATGGCGCTGTATTACGCTGATGAGGCGATTGTGGTTACCAATCCCGAAGTATCTTCGGTGCGGGATTCCGACCGCATTCTGGGCATTCTGCAGAGCAAATCCCGTCGAGCCGAAATGGGGCAGGATCCGGTCAAGGAACACCTGCTCCTGACCCGTTACAACCCGTCCCGTGTCGAAAAGGGCGAGATGCTGTCCGTGGCGGACGTAGAGGAAATCCTCGCGATCCCTCTGCTGGGCGTCATTCCGGAAAGCCAGATTGTTCTGAACGCTTCAAACCAGGGTTTGCCGGTTATCCTCGAAGAGGACAGCGATGCCGGCCAGGCCTACGATGATGCGGTTGCACGCCTTCTGGGAGAGGAACGGGAACACCGTTTCATGACGTCCCAGAAGAAGGGTTTCTTCTCACGGATGTTCAAGGGGGGCTAAGGGATGAGTTTCCTCGATTACTTCAAGGGTAAAAAGAAGAACACCGCCAGCGTGGCCAAAGAGCGCCTCCAGATTATCGTGGCTCACGAGCGGGGCCAGCGTGATCAGCCGGACTACCTGCCCCAACTGCAGCAGGAGCTGCTGGAAGTCATTCGCAAGTACGTTCAGATCAGCGACGACATGGTTCAGGTTGAGGTAGACCGCAACGAGAGCTGCTCGGTACTGGAGCTGAACGTCACGCTACCGGAGCGATAACCCGCTTTATCTGGCCTGTCCCGGGTGGGACAGGCCATTTCTTACCACCTCGCAAAGTGGTCTTCCATCAGGCCCCGCAGACCTTTAACCTCAATTTTTCCGCCAGCCTCATCCGTCACCGTTCCACTGAACGAGCCCACGTACTGCCGGAAGTTGGATGCCAGTACCCAGGCGTCCAGTTTTTCCTTGCGCACACCAGCGGGGACAAAGTGCAGATCGACCCGACCATCCTCCGTGCTCACATGCCAGTCGCCGCCTGGTTGATAGCGATCAAAACGGAACCTTGCCGCGCCCAGTTTGTGGCAGACACCATCCAGCCAGAGCGCATTTTCTGTCATTCCCGTCTCATTGACCCCTGCGGCAAGGTTCAACCCCACGGACCGGCCATCCGCAAGCTGGCCAGCCAGGCAGGCCCAGTTCCAGGCTGTTTCTCGGCGCATGAAGCCACAGCTCCAATCGATGGATCCCCGAGTCTGCTCGTCGCAGCGCCAGATACGATGATCCCAGCGCACTTCCCCTTCCACCGGCAAGCCTGCCGACTTGCGGGTAAATACCCAGCCATTGTAGCCGGCCGGGCATACCAGCCGGAGCGGGTCCCGATCCTCTGAAAGCGTCAGTTCAATACGGATACCTCCCGGGGCCGAGACCGTAATTGTCCGGCCATCCGCGGAAGGCGCGATTCGCACGGCTACGTCGCCCTTGCTGAACCTTGTCACCCCTTCCTCTGGCCGGGGCTCAATGCAGGTTTGCCGGGCCAATGGCTGAAGGAAAGACTGCTCCAACATCTGGCCAGTCTCGAAGTCATAGAGATAGAAGAATCCGCTGCCCAGCAGTTTCAGATCCACCACCGCCAGACCAAACACCCAACCCGGGCCCATGGCGCTGACAAACTGGAACTGGTTGAACCGCCAGCGTCTTGCCAGCTTTGAACGCGGGCGGTCCATCACCGTACGCAGGTCATAGTCCAGATAGTTGATCTCTTCTACCGGTTCATCCAACAGTCCCGGAATCACCTGCCCTTTGCCGTTGATAAGTTTCTTAATGGTCATAGTCGTCGTCAGATCGGGCCAATTTCGGTTACCAAATCAACAGGTCGCTACCTGGTTCACAATCCACTGTTTCCGTGGCCATGCCGGCAAAAGCCCCATGCTAGACTCGGCCCACCATCTGCAAGGAAGTGTACCCTATGAGAAAGAGCATAGCCCATGGCATTACGGGCTGGGCCTCGGTGCTCAGTGGGCTGGTCTGTGCGTTGCTGGTGTTTGCCGTTGCCGCCAGTGCCCGTGCTGAACTGCCCAGTGAAAGCGACGAGGCGTGGACGCTACGCAAGGAAGCCGATCACATCCGGGTCTATACCATCGAGCAGCCAGGCTCCAGCTTCAAGGCCTTCAAGGCCGTGGCGGTGCTCGACGCGCCTATCGAAAACCTGATGGCTGTGATGGCCAACCCCGGTTCCTGCATCGAGTGGGTGCACAACTGCACGGAATCCCATGGGTTTGGCAATGGCGTGTTTCAAGATCGCTTTGCCTATTCCGTGAATGACATGCCCTGGCCGGTTACTGACCGCGACTATGTCCTGCGCATACGCACACGGGGTGATCAGGCCTCCGGTGAGATCGTCATGGATCTGAACGCCATGCCCGATCAGCGGGCGGAAAACAGCAGCCGGGTGAGAGTCGATCGCTCGGACACCCTGTACCGGTTCACACCAGAGGGGGAGAGCACCCGGATGGTGTGGGTCCAGCACACGGACCCCAACGGAGCGCTACCCGGCTGGCTGGTGAACTCCCTGCTGGTGGATATTCCCGTGAGGTCGATGGAAGCGCTGGAACGCGTTGCCAACAGTAAAAAGTACCAGGGGTACCAACTGGTTTATGACGAGCAGGGCCAACTGACCGGCCTTCGCATGAACAAACCCTGAGTCCCGGCGCACAGTAAGGGATGACGCGCGGAGTATCACGCGCTAAGCTTTATGAAAGGACTCTAGAAGGCAGCCCAGATCAATGACCGTTCTCGCCTACGAGATCATGACACCCAGCATCAAGGCCGTCCCGCAATCCTGGACCATGGACCGGTTGGCCCGCTTCCTCACCGACAACGAGATAACCGGCAGCCCCGTCACCGATGACGACGGCGAAATTGTCGGCATTGCCACTCTTAAAGACATCACCGAATTCCGTTGGAACGCCACGCGCTCCGATGCGGACCGGCATCTGACTCCCGAAGAGCGGGAGGAAGCCCGACGCCTGCGAATGGTGATCTTTGAGGAAATGGGCAAGGTGCCGGTAGAAGTCCGGGACATCATGACCCCCATCGTTTTATCGGTTGACGAGAAGACGCCGGTGCGCGACATTGCGAATATCATGATGCGCGAGCACCTGCACCGGATTTTTGTCACCAATGATTCAAAAATTACCGGCATCATAACGACTTACGATATGCTGAAAGTGATCTCGGATGAGGAACTCACGCAACGCTGCGCCGATAACGACTGAGCCACCAGAGAGGTAGCGCCACTTATGCCCAGAGCACCGCAAGCTCGCCGAAAGATGTACGTCCTCGACACCAACGTCCTGATCCACGACCCGAACGCCCTCCTCAACTTTGAAGAACACGATGTCATCATCCCGATGACGGTCCTCGAAGAACTCGACAGCCTCAAATCCGGCAAGCAAGCCGTGGCCGCTGACTGCCGTCAGGCCATCCGCAACATCGATAAGTTGCTGGGCGATGCCAGCCCGAAGGTGATCGAGAAAGGTGTTCCCATCGTGCGTGGCAAGAAGGCCGAACCCCTGGGCACTCTTTCGATCCTGATGAGCACCGGTGACAGTGGCAACAATTCGCTGCCAGAGCATCTGAACGACAACAAGATCATCAACACCCTGGCTGCTCTCCAGAACCGCCACAAGTCCCGGGACATTATCCTGGTGTCGAAAGACATTAACATGCGCCTCAAGGCAAGGGGCTTCGGCGTCGAAGCTCAGGACTACCACAACGACCAGTTGCTCGATGACATTGATCTTCTGCCCAAGGGCTACCGGGAATTCCCCAACTCCTTCTGGGACACCATCGAGAAAGTGGAGACTGTTCAGCGGGAGGGTTCGACCGAACATATCCTCAAGCGGGAAGGCGAGCTGGCGAAGCTGAACATCAATGAATTCGTCATCGATCAAATGGGCTTCGTCGGCAAGGTGGTGGACCTCTCCGACGACCAGTTGATCATCAAGGACCTGCACCAACACGACCTGATGAACGAGGAAGTCTGGGGCCTGGTTCCCCGGGACATCTATCAGGCCATGGCGCTGAACCTGCTCCTGGACCCGGACATCCACCTGGTCAACCTCACCGGCTCCGCCGGCTCGGGCAAAACCATCCTGGCGCTGGCTGCGTGTATCGAGATGACCGTGGCCAGCAAGCTCTACAAGCGCATTATTGCCACCCGCTCCACCCAGGGCCTCGACGAGGACATCGGGTTCCTGCCCGGAACTGAAGCCGAGAAAATGGAGCCCTGGCTGGGCGCCATCGTCGACAACCTGGAAGCCCTCCACGAGGACGACGAGAACATGACCGCCAGCGTCGACTACATCCTCAGCAAGGTGCCCCTGCACTTCAAATCCATGAATTACATCCGGGGCCGCAGCTTCCAGCACAGCCTGATCATTATCGATGAATCACAGAACCTGACGCCCCATCAGATCAAGACCATCATTACCCGGGCTGGCAACGGGTCAAAGGTGATCTGCCTCGGCAACCTTGCGCAGATCGATACGCCCTACCTGAGTGCCCTGAGTTCGGGCCTCACCTACATGACCGAACGATTCAAGCGCTTTCGACATGGCGCCCACATCCACCTGCAGGGTGTTCCCCGGTCGCTACTGGCAGAATTTGCCGAAGCCAATCTCTGACATTGGCGAGCATTTAAAGAACGAAAAAAAGGGGCAGAACCCGAGTTCTGCCCCTTTCTCACTTAATCAGTAATGCCTACACCCGATACCGACTGACCTGCTCTGACATCTCGGACGCCAGGTTCTTCAGCCGTTGAGTTGCATCTCCGGCCCGACGGGTTCCCTGCGCCGTCTGTTCGGTAATCGCGACGATCTCATGCACGTTCTGATTAATGGTCTCGGAAACGCTGGTCTGCTCTTCGGCTGCGCTGGCAATCTGTGTATTCATGTCCGTGATCGTTGCCACAGCCTGACCAATGCGCTGCAGCGCATCGTTGACCTGCCGGGTTTCTTCCACGGTCGCTTCGCTGCGCTCACTGATGGAAGCAATTACCTTGACCGCATTCCCTGCCCCAGACTGAAGCCGCTCAATCATATCCTGGATTTCCTGGGTGCTCTGCTGGGTCCGGCGAGCCAGCGTTCGAACTTCGTCAGCCACCACGGCAAAACCCCGACCGGCCTCGCCGGCCCGTGCCGCTTCGATCGCAGCGTTGAGGGCCAACAGGTTGGTCTGATCAGCAATTTCGCGAATGACCTCCAGTACGCTATCAATCCGGCGAGAGTCAGTGCCAAGCTGCTCGATAACCCGAACGCCCTCTCCCACCTGCTCGGAGAGCCCGCCAATAACTTCGGTAGCCTGATGTACCAGGCCCTGGGCATCGCAAACCTGTCCATTGGCATGATCGGCGGCCGTGGAGGCTTCACTCGCGTTGCTCGCAACCTCCTGGGCAGCTGCGGTCATTTCGTTCATCGCCGTTGCCACCTGATCACTCTCGGATTTCTGTCGCTCGACGCCCTGCTCGGCTTCAGTCATGACCTGGTTCAAATCAGCCGTGGCCTCGTTCAGCGTGCGGGTAGACGACAGCACGCGTTCAACCAGTCCGTGCACCTGGTCGGCGAAACTGTTAAAGGCAGTCGCCAACTGTCCAAGCTCATCCTTGCCGGAAACGTCAAGACGACGGGTCAGGTCGCCATCGCCGCTGGCGATGTCATTCATTGCCGACACGGCCGATTTCAGGGGCCGAATGATGCTGCGGACCACGATCAGGGCAAGCAGGACGATCAGCGCCAATGCGACAAGTGAGGTGCTGACTGAGCCTATCACGGCGTCCTCGAGTGAAGTCCCCACCTGGCTTTCCATCGCCGCTACCTGGGCCTCAAGGCCGTCAATCCAGAAGCCGGTGCCGATCATCACACCCCACTTGGGCAGCATTTCCGCATAGCCCAGCTTGGGCGCTACTTGTCCGGTTTCGCTGTTTTTCCAACCATAAGGCACATAACCGCCGCCATTGCGCGCCGCCTTTACCAGCTCACGAATCAGGAAGGTTCCGTTGGGATCCTGGAAGTCCCAGAGATTTTTGCCTTCCAGAGACTGGTTGACGCCGTGCATCACATTGACACCCCGGGTGTCATACGCAAAAAAATAACCGGTGCTTCCCGAATCGTTAAAACGAAGCTGTCGCAGGATCTCCCACGCTTTCTCGCGCACCTCCGGATCGTCTGCGGACCCAGGCTGATTATAGAGATGCTCGATGGAAGACTTTGCAACGGCCAGATAATTCTGCAGTTCCTGGCGTTTACTCTCTTCCATATCGGAGGAGAAACCGGCAACGGCCTCTTCGCCAATAGCACTGGCCTGGTTAAGGTTGTAACTGGTCAGGAATGCCGTGAGCACAATCACCGGCACCAGGGCCAGCAACAGTACCCGTGTCTGGATGGTCAGGTTTTTCATGACTGGTAGTCTTTTTGGTTAAGTGATCAATTCGCCGGGCGATCCGGCATGGAAAAAGTCGCAAAGACTACGCAAAAACCGGGGGCAATATCATTGATGATACTGCGTAGTTTGTTTCCAGCCTGTAACCATGCCGGTAAATTTTTGTTGCTCATCAATCCTTGAACTGGGCTTTGTCCAACCCATGCTTGCGCATCTTGTCGTACAGGGTTTTCCGGGCAATACCGAGCTGGACCATGGTGTCCTTGATGCTGCCATGACTGGCATTCAGGGCGCTGATAATGGCAGAACGCTCGAAACCGTCCATCATTTCGGCGAGCGTCTGTCGACCCGCCACATTGGCCGTATCCGCAGGTTCGTTCTCATCCAGCGCTGCCGGCCCCAGCAGGACATAACGTTCAGCCAGGTTCCGAAGTTCGCGAACGTTGCCGGGCCATGAATGTTGCATCAGCCGGGCTGCCTGACCAGCATCAAGCGGTATGCTCTCCCGATCGTAACGGGCCGCGGCAATCAGCACGAAATGATGGAACAGCAGCGGGATGTCCTCTTTCCGCTCTCTCAACGGCGGGATGTCAACTTTGACCACATTCAGCCGGTAATAGAGATCAGGCCGGAATTCGCCGTCGTCACTGAGTTTTTTCAAATCCGCCTTGGTGGCGGCAATGATCCGGACATCCACCTCCTGAACCTGATTGCTGCCCAGACGCTCGACCCGTTGTTCTTCCAGCACCCGCAGGAGTTTCACCTGCAAGGGCACGGGCATACTCTCAACCTCATCCAGGAACAGGGTGCCCTTGTGGGCGTGCTCGATCTTGCCGATACGGCGCTTTTCAGCCCCGGTGAACGCCCCGGCCTCATGGCCAAACAACTCGCTTTCAATCAGGTTCTCGGGCACCGCGCCGCAGTTGATTGCTACAAAGTTGTGGGCACTGCGTCCACTGTTCTCATGAATGTATCGGGCCAGCGCATCCTTCCCGGACCCAGTTTCCCCGTGCAGAAGAATATTGGCCGAAATATCGAGGATGGGATCAACGGTCGCCATGACCTTTTGCATCAACGGCGAATCCCCCAACATTCGTGGACCGGGTCTGGCCAGGTGTCGCAGCTGTGCTTTCAGTCGACGGTTCTCGAGGGCCAGATGCCGTTTTTCCAGGGCATGACGGAGCAGTTCAATCAGTTCATCATGATCAAACGGCTTCTCGATAAAGTCGTAAGCGCCCTGCTGCATGGCTGTTACTGCCGTGCTTATGTCGCCCTGCCCGGTAAGAATGATCACGGGAATGGTGTTATCGATAGCTCGAAGCCGGTCCAGCAACTCCAGGCCGGTCATCTCCGGCATGTTGTAGTCGCAGAGAACCACGCCGTCGTAGTCGGCGTTGATATGTCCCAGCGCCGATGGCGCATCTTCGAAGCAGCTGACCGGCAACTCCTCCAGGGTCAGTGTCTGGGCAATAGCCTGGCGGATGTGTGGATCGTCGTCCACAAAGATTACCGAGGGTTCTGTCATTCCATGGCCTCCCGCTTCTTGAGGGTTACGACGAATTCTGCGCCCGGCCCATCCCGGCGGTTACGACCGGTCAGGCTGCCACCCAGCGCATCCACAATCTGGCGCGATATGGAAAGCCCAAGACCCAGTCCCTGCTTGACCGATTTGGTGGTAAAAAAGGGCTCGAAAATCTGTTCGGTGTCGCCCTGCAATCCGGGCCCGTTATCGCGCACCAGGCATTTCCAGTGCTGCTCGGTTTCTTCTATATCAATCCGGATTTCCGGCCGTGCACCGCCCTCTACCGCCTGAACCGCATTCGCCATCAGGTTAACCATAACCTGCTCTATCCGTATCAGGTCACCGTGGCACATCACCGGCGAGTCCGGACGGTGCCACTGGATATCGATTTCCGAACTCGATTGCTGGGCAACGATAATCTTCAGGGATGCGTCAATCGGTTGCCGGAGATCCACCACCGCTGGCGGGCCTTCGGATTTGCGCGCAAACACTTTGAACTGCCGGGTCAGCTCCGCCATCTTGTCACACAGCAGGATGATTTCTGACAGGTTAGCATCCACCATCTCCCCGGCACCTTTCTCAAGGAAGCGGCGGCTGTTTCGAGCATAGGTCTGAATGGCCGTCAGAGGCTGGTTCATTTCATGGTTGAGGCCCGCGGACATCTGGCCCAGCACCGCCAGTTTTGCAGCCTGGATCAGCTCCTGCTGTGTTTCCCGCAGCTCGGTTTGGGTGCGTTCTCGCTCTCGGATCTCCTCCACCAGTTTGCGATTGGAGTTCTCCAGGTCTGCGGTTCGCTCGGCCACGCTTCGCTCCAGCTGCTCGCCCCGAAGAGCCAGTTCAGCCTCGCGCCGGTAGCGCTCGCGCAGGTACAGCCAGGTCAACAGGCCGCCAAAGAACAGCGCTGCGCCACCGACCGCAAAACCCAACCGGGTCCAGACGACCGAGCGAGTGCTCACCATGACTTGAAGCGTCCAGTCCATCCTTGGCAGAGGCGTGCTTACGCTTAGATATTCCCGGGGTTTGCCACTGTCCTGGATGCGGACCGTTGCTGACTGCTCCAGAAGCCCCCATGGGGTTCCCAACGTTTTCAGTGCCATTGGCGTCAAATCACGGTCTGGATAACGCCGGCGGGAATACTCGTCGGGCACGGCATCGGCCATCCCCGAGAAATTGCGGTAGAGCCAGTCCTGCCTGCTCGCGAGAAAACTGATGCCATTATGATCAAGCACGACCATCTCCGCCTCTCGCAAGCCGGTAGGGCGATCCCATTGGGATTCCAGTTCATGAACCAGAACCTTCACGGCGACCACCCCGATAATCTCGCCGCCCTCGTCCCGAACCGGATGCGAGAAATACAGACCCCGAACGCCAGACATCAGGCCGAGGGCGAAATAGATCGCCGAATCGCCCGATTCCATCGCCTCATAGAAATACGGCCGGAAATTGAAATTCCGCCCGACAAAACTGTCTGGCTGCAGGTAGTTGTTGGCTGCGATCGTCAGGCCGTGAGTATCCATCAGGTAGACATCCGAACTGCCTACGATAGTGGCCATGCGCTGCATCTGTTCATTGGCCGCGAGAATAGCAGAGGGATTGTCAGGCGCCTCCAGCGCCCGCTGCAATAACGGATGCTCTGCCATCAGCTCGGGCACCGGGAGATACCGATTCAGTTCGTTGGCCACCAACTGGCGATACCGAAAGGACTCCTCGAGGCTCTCCTGCTCCACCTGCCGGTATCCAACCCAGCCACCGAGCAGCCAGGCGACCACCAGGGTCGCCACGAAAAGGAGAAAAACGCCAATACGGTAAGGCATAGGGTCCGGTTCCCGAAAAACCGCGGAAAGCCGCTAGAGTATAGCCAGGCCGGGTACAGAACAACCGTGCGATGCTTCCATGGCACGGTTGTTCTGACGCCGCCAGCAAGACCCCCTTTACAGGGCGCCAGCTGTGGCAAGGCGAGTTTTACGCTGCTTCTGGATGACGAACGCCAGGACCGCCAGGGCAATACCGGTGAGATCTGTCCAGAGCCCACCCTCGATCATCAGCAACGCGGCCGCAATCAGCAGGAGTCGCGTTATCCAGGACGCGGAAATGCTCGCAAACCAACCGAGTACGCCGCCAGAAAGCATGTAAACGCCAAAGGTTGCGGTTACCAGTGCCCTCGCGATCTCGAACCAGCCGGCTTCCATCAACAACGCGCCGTTGTAGAAGAACATGAAAGGCACGATGAATGCTGCGATGCCAATCCGGAACGAGGCCACGGAGGTTTCCATGGCGTTGGCGCCCGATATGCCTGCAGCGGCATAGGAGGCCAGCGCAACCGGTGGTGTGATCGCGGAGACTACGGCAAAGTAGAACACGAAGAAGTGCGCCGTCAGCGGTTCAATACCCAACTGGACAAGGCCTGGCGCGACCACCGAGGCAGCTACCGCATAGGCCGCCGTGGTCGGCATCCCCATACCCAGAAGAATGGAAATGAACATGGCGAAGATCAGCGCCAGCAACTGGCTCGTGGCCGCAACATCCAGCAACAGCACTGAGAAGCGCGCGCCCACTCCCGTCAGCGAAATCACGCCCACGATTACCCCGGCCGCTGCGCACACCACGATAATCTGGATCGCCATATAGGAAGCAATTTCCAGTGCCTGAAGGATATGCCGCAGACCCATCTTGTTGGGCGACAGCCAGCTCACGACCGCGGCAGAAACGGTCGCGAGGGTGCCGGCCCGGATCACCGAATAGCCCATGAACAAGGCGACAATCAGGATTATGATCGGCACGAACAGATAGCACTGCTTCATCATGGTTCTGAGCTTTGGCAGCTCGTCTTCACGCATGCCGCGCATGCCGGTCTTGGCGGCTTCAAAATCCACCATGAAGTAGACCGAGGCAAAATACAGGATCGCCGGAATGATCGCCGCGATGGCAATCTCGGTGTAGGGAATGCCGGTAATTTCCGCCATGATAAAGGCGCCGGCGCCCATGATCGGCGGCATGATCTGACCACCGGTGGACGCAGCCGCCTCGACAGCGCCCGCAGACTGCTTGCTGTAGCCCACCTTCTTCATCAATGGAATCGTCAGGGAGCCAGTGGATACCACGTTGCCGGCACTTGTGCCGTTGATCATACCCATCAGGCCCGATGCAAAGATCGATACCTTGGCCGGGCCACCCCGGGAACGGCCGGCCGCCGCAAAGGCAAAGTTCACGAAGTAGTCGCCCACCTTCGAGGACTGCAGGAAGGCGGCAAAAATGATGAACAGAATGATGTAGGTCGAAGACACCGCCGTGGTCGGCCCAAGGATCCCGGCATCGGTATACACCTGACTGAAGAACCGCTGGACCGAAAGCCCCGGGTAACCAAGGAAACCTGGCAGGTATGGTCCTGCGAAAACATAGGCCAGAAACACCAGACCGATGATCACCAGCGCCATCCCCGCCACGCGCCGGGTAAGCTCCATGATCAGGGCCGTGCCGGCAATTGCTGCAAACGAGATACCCACCGGCGCAAAGGAGGTGCCGGTAGACATCCGCATGGACGTGTTATAAACCACCAGGAAATAGGCAGCCACGGCCAGGGAGCAGACGATCAACACGAGATCGGGCACGCTGAATACCGATCGCTCGCGCTGATGAAACCAGCTCATGACAATGCCAACACCGGTCGCCGCCAGCAGCGGCCAGCCAAAGTGCCACACCTCCAGTTCGACCGGAATCCGCATGGCGCCGTTCTGAACCATCTGCCAGAACGAAAATGTCTGATACAACACATAGAGAGCCGGCAGCATGGCACCGGCACTGATCCAGGTTGTCCACCGGTGGCGGGCACCGCCCTCTTCCGATGACACAAACCGGGCGCCGGCAAACAGAACGAAACCCAGCACCAGGGCACCGGCAATGTGCACAATACGGAACGACCAGGTTTCCAGGGGCGCTATGTTCAGTGAATACAGGTGAAAGGCTGAATAGGCTATCGCCAGCAGCGCGACGAATTTCAGCAGGCCGCCTTCGAATAGCCGGCGGTTGGCTTCGACCGGTTCCTCGTCCACGTTGTGCGCGAGTACATGGTCCTCGCCCACTTCAATGTCCGGAAGGTCTTTGGAATCTTGTTCGGTAGTCATGACACACCCTGCTTGCAGGCAAATCGGAGCCAGAACTCGGCTGGCCATACATTGCAGGAGGCTGCAGGGCAGCCTCCTGCTCGAGCACTGTTACTTGATCTGGCTGTCTTCGATCGGGTAACCATTCTCGTTGAACCAACGCGCAGCGCCCGGGTGCCAGGGCAGGACGTTGTTCTTTGTGTAGTTCTCGGGTACCGAGTTACGGGCCGCCTTGTGAATGGAGACCATCTTGTCGTTGTTCTCCATGGTCAGCTTGGTGATTTCATACACGAAGCTTTCAGATACATCACAGTTGACCATCGCGAAGTTCCACATGGATACCACGCGGGAAGGCGCATCCAGGGACTGGTAGGTGGACGCCGGAATGATGAACTCGGACACCGGGAAGTTGCTGATAATGGTCTCGGCCTCGGCATCGTTCATACCGATGATGTTCACGTCGGTTTGCACTTCCAGCTGGCTGACCGCAGGAATGGGAATACCGGCGGCGAAGGCAACCACATCAATCAGTCCATCCTGAAGCTGACCGCCCAGATCAGACCAGCTGCCGTTGCGGCGTTCGAAGTTCACACCCAGGGTCTCCATCATGCGCGGAAAGTAGGTGTCCGAGGTGGAGCCCGCCGGACCAAAACCGATCGTGGCGCCATCAGGGATATCGGCGATGGAAGTAATGCCAGAGCTGGATAGCGCGGTCACCGAGAACGGTGTTTCGTACATCGGGAACATGGCGCAGACGTTGTCCATCTTCATGCCCGGCGCAAGCGGGCTGTTACCGTCCATGGATTCCCGAGCCGGGCCCATGGTGGTCAGGCCAAACTTCAGGTCGCCGGTGTGCACCAGCGCCATATTCTGAACCGGTCCGCCGGTGATCTCGGCACCACCGGAAACGCCCAGGTTTTCAGCCACAAAGTTGGCCCAACCGGAACCGTAGGCAAAATAGGTTCCACCCTGACTGGCGGTGCCAACGGTGAAGTTGCTCGGCCAATCCGAACGATCTTGGGCTGTTGCGGGGGTTGCGACTGCGAAGGTGGAGGCAAAGGCCACCGCCATTACGGCTTGGGTTTTCATAAGGAATGCTCCCGATTCATGTTGTTTGTTGGGTGCTCAACGAAGCTCTAACAGCTCCGGTGGGTAACCCAATCAGCAAGGAGCAGACCAGATCTCGATTAATTCGGAAAAACAGGGCCTTACTAAAATCAGAGCAAGGTCAGGCGCTGGAAAATGGGTGGATATCCACCCATCGGAAAGAGCAGATGGGTGAATCCCGACACGTAGGGCGTTTCGGGTTCTGGCTACCAGCGACCCTGAAGAGTCGCCACAATACGACGACTACCGGCTCGATCCCGATGCTCGCAGAGATAAAGTCCCTGCCAGGTTCCAAGTGCCAGGCGACCATGGCTGACCGGGAGGGTCAGCGAGGGGCCGACCAGGATGCTTTTGATATGAGCCGGCATGTCGTCGGGCCCTTCCATAACGTGCTCATAGTGCGGCGCATTCTCCGGCACCATGACGTTGAAATGGCGTTCCAGGTCGCCCCGCACATCCGGATCGGCGTTCTCGTTCACCGCCAGCGAAGCGGAGGTATGCTGGATGAACAGGTGCAGCAAGCCGACTTCGCAGTTGGTCAGGTCCGGCGCCTGGGCAAGGATTTCATTGGTGACCAGATGAAACCCCCGCGGCAGCGGCGCCAACTCGATAAACGACTGATCCCAGATCATGACAGCCCTCTCGGTTATTTCTGCCGGTCATCCCAGGGGTGCACGGGAACCACATCGTCGCCGACATCGCCCTCGTAGCTGCTGCGGAAATAATCCATCGCTTTTTCCGCCTCGCTGAGCTCGTCAAATCGGGCGACGTGGTAGATTGCCTCACCCTCGTTCACCAGTGGCAGGTTATTCACGCAGATCACGATACCTGAGCAGGGTGACACCACCGCGGTTTCCGATTCGCCGAAGGGATCCGCCACCATGGCCAGCCTCTGGCCTTTGCGAACCTTCTGGCCCAGCCGGGCGACAGGCCTCATGATCCCATCGATATCCGCCCGCACCCATTGGGAATTGGCCGCGGTTTCAGACCGCTTTCTCGGTGCCTTGGGCCCCTTCTTCGCCGGGATCATTTCGAGTTCACGCATCACCCGAATAACCCCTTTCACACCGCTCCCGATCACCACATCATCAAATCGCAGAGCTTCTCCGCCTTCGAAGGTGATTACCGGAATGTCCTGTGAATCAGCGTAGGCCCGGAGGCTTCCCTCTCGGAGCCCCGAATTGATTATGATCGGGGCACCAAAGGCCTCGGCCATGCGCACGGTTTCCGGATTTTTCAGCTCGGCACGAATTTGCGGCAGATTGAATCGATGAACTGCACCCGTGTGCAAATCAATAATGTGGGTCACCCGCTCCATAATCTGGGTGCGCAGCAGGTAGGCAATACGCCCGCCCAGGGAGCCACTTTCACTGCCGGGAAAACAGCGGTTCAGATCCCGCCGGTCAGGCAGGTATCGGGTGCGCTGCACGAACCCGAAAATGTTCACGATAGGCACCGCAACCAAAGTGCCCCGAAGGTGCCTCAACGCCGAATTGGTGAGCACCCGACGAACGATCTCAACACCGTTGATCTCGTCACCGTGAATGGCACCACACACCATCAATACCGGGCCACTTCGCCGGCCGTGCACAACCTCAACGGGAATGTGCAGCGGCGTATGGGTGTACAGCTTGGCGACCGGAACTTCCACGGTTTGCCGGGTTCCGGCCTTTACCTGGGTCCCGGCAATTTCATAGGGGGCACGAGCCATGCTTTAGCCTCTCCCCTTGGTCCGGGTCTTCCAGGGCTTCTGATTCTTTTCGGTCCAGTTAATGATCATGCCGGCAACGTTCTTGCCGGTGGCGTT
Organism: Marinobacter flavimaris; assembly: GCF_045057155.1. Classification (NCBI taxonomy): domain Bacteria; kingdom Pseudomonadati; phylum Pseudomonadota; class Gammaproteobacteria; order Pseudomonadales; family Marinobacteraceae; genus Marinobacter; species Marinobacter flavimaris. The sequence goes on along the minus strand of NZ_CP171359.1, from coordinate 115,306 downwards.
CTCGATGCCCTCAAGGCCAGGCGACGAATTCACCTCCATTACCAGAGGCCCCCTGCTGGAGCGGAGCAGGTCAACACCGGCAACGTTCAGACCCATGGCTTTGGCGGCCTTGATGGCCGTGCTGCGCTCTTGGGGGGTGATGCGTATGAGGGAGGCAGTGCCGCCCCGGTGCAGGTTCGAACGGAATTCGCCTTCGGCACCCTGACGCTTCATGGCCGCGATCACCTTGTCGCCGATCACAAAGCAACGGATATCGGCACCGCCGGCTTCCTTGATGAATTCCTGCACGAGAATATCCGCTTTCAGGCCCATGAAGGCTTCAATAACACTCTCCGCGGCCTTGCGGGTTTCTGCCAGCACCACGCCGATGCCCTGGGTACCCTGCAGCAGCTTGATCACCACCGGCGCCCCGCCCACCATCTGAAGCAACTCCGGAACGTTGTCCGGCTTGTTCGCGAAACCGGTAATCGGCATTCCCACACCCTTACGGGCCAGCAGTTGCAGCGAGCGGAGCTTATCCCGGGAACGGCTGATAGCCACTGATTCATTCACCGGAAACACGCCCATCATCTCGAACTGGCGCAATACTGCCGTTCCGTAAAACGTCACCGATGCACCGATCCGCGGAATCACCACATCGAAATCCTCAAGGACCTCCTCGTGGTAGTGGATCTGTGGATTGGCCGAGGTGATATTCATCGAACAGTGAAGGCAGTCAATCACCTTCACTTCGTGGCCACGATTAATGCCCTCTTCCACCAGACGGCGGGTCGAGTAGAGGTGACGGTTTCGTGACAGTACCGCTATTTTCATTTTTCAGTCCTTAAGGCCGGCTCGCCGGCAAGATAGGAAGCTTCGGGATAGATCACTGAGCGCCCTGACATAGCGGTACGGCCCAGCAACATCCGGAACCGCATGGAATCTCGGTTGGTCAATGTCATTTCAATGGGCCATTTCTGGCCGCCAATCAGCAGCGTGGTCTCGATGACCAGGCGCATTTCCTTGTGGCCGCCGGAATCAGACACGTTCCGCTCATCCAGCACCCTGGCGTCACACTCCACCACCTGGTGAAGATCGTTCTGTACCGGATGAACCCAGAAGCGCACGCGCCGTTCACCGTTTTCCGTGTAGGGTTCAGTGCGGAACGTGTGGAGACAGGAAGTTCTGGCTCCGGTATCGATTTTCGCCTTGATACGGCTGATATCCAGGTCCGGCAGCGCCACCCATTCCCGCCAGCCAAGACTCATCTTACTCTCGGCGGGGGTCGGTGGGATGGTTTTGATAACTTCAGCTGTCTTTGTCGACATCCGGGAGATCCTTTTCAGTGATTTTTTCCGGCCCCAACAGCTGAACACGGAACGGCTCTGAATGGCTACCCGCATAAACGCTGGTGTGGGGGAACGGAATTTCAATGCCTTCCCGATCCAGGGTTTTCTTGATCGCGACCATCATGCCGCTTCTCCCTTCAAGCACCTTTTCCTTCGGCACCCAGTAAGAGAACTGCAGATCGACCGAGGATGGGCCAAACGCTGTCACCAAAGTGAAGGGCTTGGGTTCTTCGAGACAGACCGGATTCTTTTCTGCCAGATTCAGAAGCAGACTTTCCACCCGCTCTACATCTTCAGCGTAGGCAATCCCCACCGTCAGGTCGAGCCGGCGTATCGGAAACCGGGAACGGTTGACCACCCTTGTCTTGATCAGCGTTTCATTGGGAATCCGCACGTACAGGTTGTCCGGCGTGCGTAACTTCACGCTCAGCATATCAATGCCGACGACTTCCCCGATGGTCGCGTCTACCTCAATGAAGTCACCGATTTCAAAGGGTTTTTCCACCAGCAGAAACAGGCCGCTGATCATGTTCGACGCCGAGGTCTGAGAAGCAAAACCAATGGCAACGGTGAGGATACCGGCAGCGCCGAGCACCACATCCAGAGAAAACCCGGCCTCCCGCAGGGCCGCCACAAAAAACAGCACCACGATGACGTAAAACACCAGCCGCCGAACCATGACGGTATGATGGCGGGAGGTGCGCTGCGCCATGAAACGGCCGACACTGCGGGCCGCCAGAGACCCGAGGAACAGCCCCAACACAACAAGAAAGGCGGAACTGATCCACTGCCCCCAGGCAATATCGGTAAAAAACTGCATTACGCCTGTTTGCATTGTTTCCAGCAAAGCGTCGACTCCATCAGATCCGTTTCAGCCAAACATCCGGTCAAACGCCCGGACAAGCCGGCCGCGGGCCATTTTTTCACGAGCATCCGCCACCGGCCGGCAGGTGCCCGCTGCGGCTAGCAACGACTGTTCCACATGCAGACTCGCTGAATTCATGTCGGTCTCAACTTCAACGGTTACCCCCGGCGTCCAGAGCTGGCCCCGATCGTTCTGGTGCAATGACAGCAACGGCGTGGGCAGACTGAAGCGCTCAAGCAGCAGGGGCTCATCCCGCCGGTTGATCAGCGTCACCGGCGTGACGGCTCGCCAGGGGCGTTTCGGCACCGCCTCAAGCACAAGACGGGCAAAACTATGAGAGGTATAACAAAGCTCGCCCTCCATGGTATTTCTGCCCACCCAGGTCATCGAAGGCGACGCCAGGGGAATTTCCGTCAACACGGTTTGCTTGTCGCCGGCACAGACCTTCATCCAGACCAGCGTGCCCACGTAGATTGTGCAACGGCCGCCGGCGGGAATCGTCAGGGGCTGGAAAGGACGAATCACGGTAGGCATGTTTGCGAGTGCCGGCAGGAATGTCACGGTCGACGACTGGTTTTCCCGAATGAAACGCTGCAGCGGCACAGACGCCGAAGGCAGAGTGTGGCCGATGGTTTCTGTCCAGCTGGCCGGATCCGTATCCAGTTCCAGCGTTTCTGAACGAATCTGCCATTCCTGGTCCAACAGAGTCACCCACAAACGAATATGACCCAGTTGATGATGCTGGGTCTGGCCGGAAGCCAGTGAATAAGGCTGGGCCCAAACGCCGTCACGGCGACCTTCGCTGTTGTTCTCCATTCCTGCCACAGAACTCCTTGAGGATCGGCCGGCTGAATTGCTGTAAAAGTATCCTAACTATAATCCAATCAGCCAGCCCGGGCGAATATCCAAGTTGGTGATTTTATTGATACACCGGGCTGTAATTACACTTACATCAATCCCTCAGACAACTATGGATTACGGATGACACAACTGGTCTGGTTCCGAAACGATCTCCGGGTTGCCGACAACCCCGCCCTCACAGCCGCCTGCGAAAGCAGCGAAGAGGTGCGAGCCTGTTTTATTCTCACCCCGGACCAATGGCAGGAACACGATTGGTCGCCGGCCCGGGTGCAATTCGTCGTCGCCCACGCCAACGCCCTGGCCGAAGAGCTGGCCAAGCTGGGTATACCGCTGTCCTTTATTCAGGCAAAACGCTTCGACGACAGCCTTGGCAAACTCGAGAGCCACTGCGAAGAGCACGGGGTGACAGCGCTGCACTTTAACGAGGAGTACGGCGTTAACGAGCGCAAGCGCGACAAGGCGTTGAAACACCGCTTTGATCAACTCGGCATTGCCGTTCGCAAATACCGCGACCAGACAGTTGCACCAGTAGGCGAGATCCTCACCCAACAGAATGACCCCTACTCCGTATTCACACCGTTTTCGAGACGCTGGCGCAGCTGGATAGAAGAAACCCATCCGGGTCTCTTCCCAACGCCCAAAGCCAGGGGTAACGCCGTAAGCCCGGAACAGATTGACTCCATACCCGAAGCCTTTCGAGACGCCCCCGAGCCCCTCGTTGCAACCGGTGAAGATGCCGCCCACGACCAGCTCGAGCGCTTCCTCGAAAAACGCGGCGGTGCGTACAAGGAAAAGCGTGACTTCCCCGCCATCGATGGCACCAGCCAGATATCCCCTTATCTCGCCAACGGTGTTCTCTCTGGCCGGCAATGCCTGATAGCCGGCCGACAGGCGCAGGGCGCCGGCGGCAACCAGGAAGGCCTGGGAACCTGGATCACCGAAATCGCCTGGCGGGATTTCTACATCAACATCCTGTACCACTTCCCCAGAGTGAGTATGCACCGCGCCTTCAAACCGGAAACCGAAACTCTTGAGTGGAATACCCCGGGCGACAGGTTCGAAGCCTGGAAAACCGGCAACACCGGCGTCCCCATCGTCGACGCCGCCATGCGCCAACTCAATCGGACCGGCTGGATGCACAACCGCCTACGCATGATCACCGCCATGTACCTCACCAAAAACCTGTTCATCGACTGGCGCCTGGGCGAAGCCTACTTCATGTCAAAACTGATCGACGGCTTCCTGGCCTCCAACAACGGCGGCTGGCAATGGAGCGCCTCCACCGGCACCGACGCCGCCCCGTACTTCCGCGTGTTCAACCCGGTTACCCAGAGCGAGCGATTCGATCCCGATGGGGATTTCATCCGGGAGTGGGTACCGGAGCTAGCGAAACTGGATAGCAAACGGATTCACGATCCGGGTGCGAAAGGTGGTGTTATTCCGAAGGGGTATCCGAGGCAGATCGTTGATCTTAAAGAAAGCAGAAAGGAAGCTATAGCGAAGTTCCAAGAGTTGAAGAACTGAAAATCTCTGGAGGGCTGACTCAAAACCCGGAAGCGGGGTTGGCGATGGTCTGCCCAAAACCCTGCGGAGCCATGGATGGCGGAGCGGAGCCTACAGGGACGTAGTCACGGCGTGTTTTGGGCAGACCATCGCCAACTCCGCAGGCACCAAAGTCAGCCAGAACAGACCGGGCAATCAGGGTCCCGAGCCAGCTTCATCTCCCGCCACTGCATCTCCCAGGCATCCAGAATCAGCAATCGCCCCACCAGAGGAGAGCCAACCCCGGAAATCATCTTGATGGCCTCCATGGCCTGAGTCGCCCCGATCATCCCGACCAGAGGCGCAATCACGCCCGCCTCGGAACAGGTCAGATCCTCATTGCCCTGCTCCGGATACAGACAGTGGTAGCAGGGGCTGTCCTCCCGCCGGCTGTCGTAAACCGAAACCTGCCCCTCGCCCCGAATGGCCGCACCGGACACCAGCGGAACTTTCGACGCCACACCGGCACGATTCAGCGCAAACCGGGTGTTGAAGTTATCCGTGCAATCCACCACCAGGGTTGCCTCAGCGACCGTCCGCGTCAGAGCCTCACCTTCGAGGCGCTGATTCAGGGCGGTAACAGACACCAGCGGGTTGATCCGACGAATCCGATCGGCAAGGCTTTCCGCTTTGGATTCACCCAGCAGCGAGGTTTCAAAACCGATCTGGCGCTGAAGGTTAGCCAGTTCGATAGTATCGTCATCCACCAGGGTCAGGGTCCCGACACCTGCGGCGCCCAGATACAGAGCGACAGGACACCCCAATCCGCCGGCACCGATCACAAGAACCCTGGCCGACTGCAGCTTTTCCTGGCCGGCAATATCGAACCGGGGCATCAGGATCTGCCGGCTGTAGCGCAATAATTCGTCGTCACTGAGCATCTGCATCTCCACTTTTAGGCACCCGAAGACCATTGTCCGAGTGTCATCCGATCCCGGTTGCCATAATCCTGCCGGGTCTCAACGGCTTTAAACCCGCGAGTGTGAAACAACTGTGCCACGGCCTCTGCCTGATCGAAACCATGCTCAACCAGAAGCCAGCCGCCTTCAACCAGCCAGTCCGGCGCCTGGCTGATAATCAGCCGCAGATCATCCAGGCCATCGCTCCCGGATACCAGGGCCGAGGCAGGTTCGAATCGAACGTCCCCTTCCTCAAGGTGGCGGTCGCTATCGGGGATATAGGGTGGATTGGAGACAATCAGATCAAACCTCTCTGGCTCCAGCCCCAAAAACCAGGAACTCTGGACCACGGAAAGGTTCAGGCCTAGGGCAACGGCGTTTTCACGGGCCAGTGCCACTGCCTCGGGCTCGGCATCACAGGCAGATATTCGCCAGCCCACGTGCTCACTGGCGAGAGCCAGGGCAATGGCGCCCGTCCCTGTTCCCAGATCCAGCACACTGGCTTGCGGTGGTAGCGGCAAAGCAAGAGCAACTTCCACCAGGCATTCGGTATCCGGTCTTGGAATCAGGGTGGAGGCACTGACTTTCAGCGGCAGTGACCAGAATTCCTGATGCCCCAACAAATGTGCCACAGGCCTGCCGGCCACGCGCTCCTGCACAAGCGCCTCAAAGGCCTCAGCGTGAGCATTGGTCACTTCCCGCTCCGGCCAGGCCCGGAAACTGGTTCGGCTAAGCCCCGTAATGTTGCTAAGCAGCAGCTCGGCATCCAGCCTCGGCGAATCACTTTCAATTCGGCTGGATGCCTCCTTCAGAAGGGCTTCGCAGGTCAGTGAGGGTTTACTGGTCATCGGCGAGAGAGGCGAGCAGCTCGGCCTGGTGCTCCTGCTGCAGAGGCACGACGACGGCGTCCAGGTCACCGGCAATGACTTCGTCGAGCTTGTAAAGGGTGAGGTTGATCCGATGATCCGTCACCCGCCCCTGGGGAAAGTTGTACGTACGGATCCGTTCGGACCGGTCGCCACTGCCCACCAGGCTCTTGCGGGTCTCGGCCATGGACTTTTGCTGCCGCTCGGTCTCGGCATTCTGAAGCCGAGAGGCCAGCAGGCTCAACGCCTTGGCGCGGTTCTTGTGCTGGGAACGCTCTTCCTGGCATTCCACCACAATGCCCGTTGGCAAATGCGTTATCCGGATCGCCGAATCGGTCTTGTTCACGTGCTGGCCGCCAGCACCTGACGCACGAAACGTGTCTACCCGCAGATCCGCCTTGTTGAGCTCGATGGCCTCGGCCTCATCGGCCTCGGGCATCACCGCCACAGTACAGGCGGAGGTATGGATCCGGCCCTGGGATTCGGTTTCCGGAACACGCTGCACCCGGTGAGCACCAGACTCGAATTTCAGGGCACCATACACTCCGTCACCGGCCACGCGCGCAATCAGTTCCTTGAAGCCGCCGTGCTCGCCTTCGCTCTCGCTCAGGACCTCCACTTGCCAGCGCCGGCGCTCGGCATAGCGCAGATACATCCGGAACAGGTCGCCGGCAAAAATGGCAGCTTCGTCACCACCGGTGCCGGCGCGAATCTCCAGAAATACGTTCTTGCCGTCGTTCGGGTCTTTCGGCAGCATCAGGCGCTGGAGCTCTTCATCGAGCTCCTCGCTCTTCTGCTCGGCAAGTTGCAGTTCTTCCTCGGCCATCTCCCGCATGTCGGCGTCGCCGTCTTTCGCCAGTTCGCGCGCAGCCTCGATGTCATCCAGAGAGTGCTGCCAGGCCTGGAAACAATGAACAATGGGCTCAATCTCGGCGAACTCCCGGGAGAGGTCCCGGAACTTGTCCTGCTGGGAGATAATGGAAGAATCACTAAGCAATGCGCTGACTTCCTCGAAGCGGTCAGAAAGCTGCTCGAGGCGGGATTGGATCGATGGCTTCATAGTTTTTCCGGGGTTGTCGTCGTGTCCGCGTCCAGTGCATCCAGCTGGTGCAACTCACGCAGCCACTCTGTCACCTCGGTGCGACCTTCTGTGGTGGCCTTGCGAACCTGCACAGAGGGCTCGTGCAGGAGTTTGTTGGTGAGGCCGCGTGCCATACTGCGCAGCACGGTTTCAGGATCTGTGCCATTGCGCAGGGCGCGCAGGGCTTTCTCGGTCTCCGCATCGCGCAGCACTTCGGCACGCTGACGGAACTGCTTGAGCGTGGACACCGCATCCAGCGCCCTTAGCTGGTTCAGAAAATCCTGAACCCCGGACGCCACCAGATTCTCGGCCTCCCGGGCCGCACCCTCACGAGAGCGGATATTTTCTTCGATAACCTGGCGCAGGTCGTCCACCGTGTAGAGATACACGTCATCCAGCGAGGCCACCTCCGGCTCAATATCCCGGGGCACGGCAATATCCACCATGAAATAGGGGCGGTGTTTGCGTTTCTTCAGGGCTCGCTCAACGGCACCTTTACCAAGGATCGGCAATGGGCTTGCCGTTGAAGAAATAATAATGTCGACATCGGCCAGATGTTCCGGAATCTCGGACAGCACAATGCCCTTGCCACCACGGGATTCTGCCAGTGCCTGTGCCCGCTCAAGGGTACGGTTGGCCACCAGGAAGTCTTTCACGCCGGCATCCGCAAGGTGCCGGGCCACCAGTTCGATGGTTTTGCCGGCACCGATCAACAGGGCCTTGTTGCGGGACATGTCGGCAAATATGTGGTGCGCCATGCTCACCGCGGCATAGGCAACAGAAACGGGATTTTCACCGATGGCAGTCTGGGTCCGCACTCGTTTGGCGACCGAGAAGGTATGTTCAAACAATCGGGAGAGGAACGAGCCGCTGGCGCCGTGTTCCCTGGCCAGCGAATAGGCATCCTTCAATTGCCCGAGGATCTGTGGCTCGCCAAGCACCATGGAGTCCAGGCCGGCGGCCACTCGCATCATGTGCCTGACGGCATCGCCATCGCGGTGCACGTACAGCGCTTCTTCCAGTTCCGCGGCGTCCATTCCATGGAAGCCGGCCATCCAGCGAAGCACCATGGGTGCGCAGTCATCATCGCCGGCCAGGTACAGCTCGGTCCGGTTACAGGTAGACAGTATCGCCGCCTCGGTGGCGCCTGACGTCGCACGCAGCTCGGCGAACGCCTCCGCCATACGCTCGGGCGTAAACGCCACTCGCTCCCGTAGTTCTACGGGGGCCGTGCGATGATTGATTCCCAGCGTTACCAGTGCCATTTCGTGGTTGTACAACCTTTTGCCGATGAGCGGTTTAGATACGCGCAATTACTGGACATTTTAACGGCCAGCGGCCTGAGCTGCCACCCAAAACCACCGCAGCTTCGGCAAGTGCGGACAGGTTGGGCAAGATCAGGTGCTTATGCCATTATAGGGATTCGGCTGAGGCCGCGACCCGATCTACCTCAATTCCGGGGCTGGAGCGTGGTTATTTCAGATGCGTTTTCGACAGATCATGGGAAGTTGCATGCACAAATCCGTACCGTTTCTGTTTACCTGCCTGCTTGGCCTCACGCTGGCAGGTTGTGCCAGCCTCACCGGCACAGAGGAAGCGCCTGCCAAGAGCGAAACCGTCGCCGCTGGGGAAAAGACAGAACCACAACCGCCGGTTGAATACGCCGATTTTGAGCCCGAAACCCTCTATTTGCTTCTATCTGCCGAAATTGCAGCCCAGCGCGGACGCTACGACATTACCCTGGTTAACTACCTTAAGGCTGCCAAACAGTCCCGAGACCAGGTGGTGATCGAGCGGGCGATGCGAATCGCCCAATCCCTGAACGGCGATAACGCCCAGAAACAGCTCGCCGAGCTGTGGCTGGACATCGACCCGGATAATCTCCAGGCCCACCGGATTTCTGCGATCCAGGCCGTAAAGGGAAACGACCTCCAGACCGCCATCCATCACATGGAACGGATCATGGATCAGGGCGGCGATGCTGACTTCGACAGCCTTGCCGCTATGGCAGCCAATCTGCCGCCAGAGCAACAGCAGGAACTGCTCGCCCTTTATAATGAGATGTCGGACCGCCACCTCGACACCCCGGAACTGGAATACAGCATTGCGCTCCTGTTGAAAGTAACCGGGCAGCCACAGCAAGCCCTGCACAGACTCGAACCACTGCTGCAGGAAAACGCAAACTTCCAGCCGGCTATCATTCTCAAGGGCGACCTGCTCTACCAGACCGGTCAGAAAAGCAGCGCCCTGGATTACCTGCTGACCAACACCCGCCGCTTTCCGGGCAACCGACAGATGGGCACCCTTTACGGCCGCATGCTTATAAATGAAGGTGAATTGCAGGCTGCCCAGGATGAATTCAATCGCCTCGTAAAGCGGTACCCGGACACGCCGGGCCTGCGACTCTCTCATGCACTGGTCGCTCTTGAAAATGGGCAGACCGACCTGGCCCGGCAAGAACTGACACAACTGGCCGAACAGGGCCACCATACCAGCGAAGCCAACTACTACCTGGGCCGCATTGAAGACCAGGCAAGCAATACCGAGCAGGCCATTGGCTATTACCAGAGCGTGGAACAGGGCAATTACTACTTCCCGGCCCTGGCCCGCGCCAGCTCTCTGCTGGCCGAGAATGGCCAGCTTGAGGACGCCATTGACCGCATTCGCAGGCTGCGCGAAGCCAATCCCCGCCAGGCAGAGAACTTCTGGCTGCTGGAGGTGAACCTGCTGCTGGATCAGGACCAACAACAGCAGGCCCTGAGCACCGCCACGGAAGCCCTGGAAGAACATCCGGACAATATCGAGATCCGGTACGCCCGGGCCATGCTCTACGATGGCATCGGACAGCCTGCCTACGCCGAAGCCGACCTGAAGCACATTCTCGAACAGGAACCGGAAAACGCCGTTGCCCTGAATGCCCTGGGCTACATCCTGACCACCCGAACAGACAGACTGAGAGAAGCCCGCGGCTATATCGAGAAAGCGCTGCGGCTGGACCCGAACAATCCGGCCATCCTCGATAGCATGGGCTGGGTCCTGTTCCTCGAAGGCCAGCTCGAGCCGGCGCTCGACTACCTCTCCCGCGCCTGGGCCGCCTTCCCCGATCCGGAAGTTGCCGCTCACTATGGTGAGGCGCTGTGGATGAACGGAGCCGAAGAACAGGCCCGGATCATCTGGCAGGAGGGTCTGGAGCAGGACAGCGACCACGAGGTGCTCAGGGAAACCATTGACCGATTGACCAATAGCGGTCAGCCGGAATGAATCTGGTCCGAACCCTGGCAGCCTTGACAATGCTTGCCACCCTCGGCGCCTGCACTACGATCCAGATCGAGCCATTGCCGGAGGGCATGACAGACCAGCCTCCGGCTGACTGGACCACTCGCGCAGTCAGTCTCGACAAACTCGACCACTGGAAGCTGTCCGGGAAGCTGGCCGTACGCCAGCCATCCGACAGCGGAAGCGCCATCATCAATCACTGGATTCAGGATGGCGAAGCCTACGATCTTGCCCTCTCCTCATCGTTCCTCGGTATGGGCAGCACAACACTCAAAGGGGTTCCCGGGTTTATCGAGTTAACCCTGCCGAACGGCGAAACCTACCGCTCGGGCGAACCGGAAGCGCTGGTCGAGGCGGCCACGGGCTGGCAGCTGCCACTGGAGAACCTGACCTGGTGGATTCGGGGCCTGCCATCCCCCGCCAGCGACTATCGCCTGCTGTTTGATAATCAGGGCACCCTGGCCATAATCCGCCAGAACGGCTGGGAAATCCGCTACGACCGCTGGCAGGCCTTCCTCTCCGCTTACCCTGCGCTGCCCGCCCGGATTACCGCCCTCAAGGACGACAAGCGGGTGCGCCTGGTGGTCAGCGACTGGCAGGAGCAGCCCGAGTGACACCCGACCTGATACTGCCCTCACCGGCCAAGCTGAACCTGTTCCTGCACATTGTCGGCCGCAGGGAAGACGGCTATCACGAGCTTCAGACCTTGTTCCAGTTCCTGGACTACGGCGACGAGCTGAGCTTCACCCTGACACCCGGCGAGCCGGGGGTGACGCTCGCGGAGCCTGTTCCCGGTGTCGACGACGAGGACAACCTCATCATTCGAGCGGCCAGAGCACTCCTTGAGAGGGCTCAAGGCGACTTGCCCGGGGTCACCATCGGCATCACCAAACGGCTGCCCATGGGCGGCGGCCTGGGCGGCGGCAGCTCCAATGCTGCAACCACTCTGCTGGGCCTGAACCATCTCTGGCAGCTCGACTTGAGCACCGATGAGCTTGCCGGAATAGGCCTCGGCCTGGGCGCCGATGTGCCGGTGTTTGTCCGGGGCCATGCCGCCTTTGGTGAGGGAGTTGGTGAAACACTGACCAACGCAAATCCGCCGGAAGACTGGTTCGTTGTCCTCAAGCCCGGCTGCAACATAAACACTGGCAAGATTTTTTCCGAGCAAGGGTTGACAAGGAACACCCCGAGAATCAAAATAGCGCCCGCTTTTGAGGGAGACGCCTCGAGGTACCGAAACGACTGTGAGGATGTAGTTCGAAAACTGTATCCTGAGGTTAACCAGAGCCTGGAATGGCTTTCACAATTCGGACCTGCAAGATTAACCGGAACCGGGGCTTGCATATTTGGACGTTTCCCGACAGAATCCGCAGCCCGGATCATCTGGGAAAGCAAACCCTCCGGCGTCACGGGGTTCGTAGCTAAAGGGGTGAACATATCACCTCTACACAAAAAGCTAACAGAGCTGAAATGATGCCAAAAAAGCACGATACTGGGGTGTCGCCAAGTGGTAAGGCAACGGGTTTTGATCCCGTCATGCGCAGGTTCGAATCCTGCCACCCCAGCCACCTTTCTCCCGCTTCTTCTGAATCAAACGCCGATACTGAGAAGGATGCCGTCGTGTCCAAACTGATGATCTTCGCTGGCAACGCCAACCCTGAACTGGCTCAAGCGATTGCCCGCAAACTCCACATTCCCATGGGTCAGGCCACTGTTGGCCGTTTCAGCGACGGGGAAACCACCGTCGAGATCAATGAGAATGTCCGCGGCCATGATGTGTTCATCATCCAGCCGACCTGCTACCCCACCAACGATAACCTGATGGAACTGATCGTGATGGCCGACGCACTTCGCCGTGCTTCCGCTACACGGGTCACCGCCGTTATCCCCTATTACGGATACGCGCGCCAGGATCGCCGGGTACGCTCTACCCGTGTTGCCATCAGCGCCAAGGTGGTCGCAGACATGATTTCCAGCATTGGCGTTGACCGGGTCCTGACCGTTGACCTGCACGCCGACCAGATCCAGGGCTTCTTCGATATCCCGGTAGACAACATCTACGCCACACCGGTCATGCTTGAAGACATCTTCAAGCAGCGCTTCGAGAACTTTGTCGTGGTATCTCCGGACGTTGGCGGCGTGGTTCGCGCCCGTGCCGTGGCCAAGCGCCTGGACGACGCCGACCTTGCCATCATCGACAAACGTCGCCCCAAAGCGAACGTTTCCCAGGTGATGCACATCATCGGTGATGTCAAAGACAAGACCTGTATTCTGGTAGACGACATCATTGATACCGCCGGCACGCTGTGCAAAGCGGCCAACGCCCTGAAAGAACACGGCGCGGCCCGCGTGGTTGCCTACATCACCCACCCGGTTCTCTCCGGCCCGGCCATTGATAACATCAATGCCTCACAGCTGGACGAACTTGTGGTCTGCGATACCATCCCGCTGGGTGACAAAGCGCATAATTGTGATAGAATCCGCGTCCTCGGAATGGCCGGGCTGCTTGCGGAGTCGATTCGCCGCGTGAGCAACGAAGAGTCCATCAGTGCCATGTTCGAGAATGCCTGAGTGACCTTTCGGTCGTAATATCAAGGCATTACAAGCAGTTACCGGGTCGGGAGCCTACACAGGCTCCCGACTCTTTTAGTCAGCCGGAAAAATCCGGCTTTTCAGAAACATCACCTGATCCTACGCCTGGTCGCGGGCAGTTCAGGTGACGATTGAGGTTATTACCATGTCTCAGGAATTTGTTATCGAAGCATTTCCTCGTGACGATCAGGGGAGAGGTGCGAGCCGCCGCCTGCGTCGTGAGGAACGGAAAATCCCGGCCATCATTTATGGTGGCAACAAGGATGCAACTCCGATTGCCATCTGGCACAACGAGCTGAAGAAAGCCCTGGAGAACGAAGCATTCTTCTCCCACGTTCTGACCGTTGAGCTGAACGGCAAGAAAGAAAGCGTAATCCTGAAGGATCTGCAGCGTCACCCGTACAAGCCGATCCTGACCCACGCTGACTTCCTGCGTGTTGACAAGGACCATGAGATCCACGTCAACGTACCGCTGCACTTCATCAACGAAGACACTGCACCGGCTATCAAGCTCCAGGGCGGTGTAGCGAACCACCAGATCAACGAAGTTGAAGTGATCTGTCTGCCGCAGAACCTGCCCGAGTTCATCGAAGTGGACATGACCACTGTCGAAATGGACCAGGTAGTTCACCTGAGCGACCTGAAACTGCCGAAAGACGTCAAGATTGCCGCCCTGCTCCAGGGTGAAGATCACGACCTGCCTGTAGTGGCTATCCATAAGCCGCGTGGCGCCAAGGTTGATGACGAAGCCGAAGACGGCGAAGAAAGCGAAGAAGGCGGCGAAGACAAGGAGTAATCACTCCTTAACTGAGGAGGGCAACGGCGAATGGCGCAGGATATTGTCATGGTGGTTGGTCTGGGTAACCCCGGCGCTGACTACGAGAATACCCGCCACAACGCCGGCGCCCTCTTCGTGGAAGCTCTGGCTCGCACCGCGGGCCAGACGCTCCGCCCCGAAAAGAAGTACCACGGGCTCTATGCCCGCATTCAATGGCAGGGCCTGGACCTGCACCTCCTGAATCCGACCACTTTCATGAATCGCAGCGGCCTGGCCATCAAGGCGCTGGCAGACTTCTTCAAGATTCAGCCCCAACAGATTCTGATTGCCCACGACGAACTCGATCTGCCCCCGGGTACCGCAAAGCTCAAGAAAGGTGGCGGCCACGGCGGACACAACGGCCTGCGTGACGCTATCGCCCACCTGGGCACCAACGATTTCCAGAGACTGCGCATCGGTATCGGCCACCCCGGCGACAGCCGCAGGGTAACCGGGTACGTCCTCGGCCGCCTGGGCAAACAGGAAACCGAGGAACTGAACGCAGTGATCGACGAAATCATGCGGGTATTACCGGATGCAGCCAGCGGCAAACTCCCCGCCGCCATGAATCGCCTGCACAGTTTCAAACCGGTATAATCCGCTCAAATTTTTCCAGTACCAGCAGAGGCATTCCATGGGATTTAACTGCGGCATCGTCGGCCTTCCCAACGTCGGCAAATCTACCCTGTTCAACGCATTGACCAAATCCGGCATTGGCGCGGAAAACTTCCCGTTCTGCACCATCGAGCCCAACGCCGGTGTCGTCGCCATGCCGGACCCGCGCCTCAACAAGCTGGCGGAAATCGTAAAGCCGGAACGTGTCGTCCCGACCACCATGGAATTTGTCGACATCGCCGGCCTTGTGGCAGGCGCATCCAAGGGCGAGGGCCTGGGCAACCAGTTCCTGGCCAATATCCGCCAGACCGATGCCATCGCCCACGTGGTGCGCTGCTTTGAAGACGGCAATGTCATTCATGTCGCCAACAAGGTAGACCCGGCCTCCGACATCGAAGTCATCAACACCGAACTGGCCCTCGCCGATCTGGAAACCGTTGAAAAGGCCATCAAGCGGGTTCAACGCGTGGCCAAGAGCGGTGACAAGGAAGCCAAGGCCCAGCTGGAGATGTTCGAGAAACTGCTGCCCGTGCTGAACGAGGGCAAACCGGTGCGCAGCATGAACCTCGACAAGGACCAGATGGCCCTGATCCGGGAACTCTGCCTGCTGACCGTGAAGCCGACCATGTACATTGCCAACGTCAGCGAAGACGGGTTCGAGAACAACCCGCATCTGGACACGGTGCGCAAGATCGCCGAATCGGAAAATGCCGTGGTAGTACCCATCTGCAACAAGATAGAGGCCGAAATCTCCGAACTCGAAGACGATGAAAAATCCATGTTCCTGGAAGAAATGGGCATGGAAGAGCCAGGCCTGGATCGGGTAATTCGCGGGGGCTATGGCCTGCTGGGCCTGCAGACCTACTTTACCGCCGGGGTGAAAGAAGTCCGTGCCTGGACCGTAAAAATCGGCGCCACAGCGCCTCAGGCCGCCGGCGTGATCCACACCGACTTCGAACGCGGGTTCATCCGGGCAGAAGTGGTGAGCTACGACGATTTCGTTCAGTACAACGGCGAAGCCGGGGCCAAGGATGCCGGAAAATGGCGCCTGGAAGGCAAGGAATACATCGTGAAAGACGGCGACGTTATCCACTTCCGCTTCAACGTGTAATTTTTCAGGAAAAACTGGGCCCTAAGCCTTGACAGAAAGAGCCCAAATACTGAAAATACGCGCCTCGTTTGGGGCGATGCCCAAAGCGAAATGGCAAGGTAGCTCAGTTGGTTAGAGCACAGCACTCATAATGCTGGGGTCGGCGGTTCGACTCCGCCCCTTGCTACCAGTATTTCCAAAGGGTTGCGACTCACGTCGTGACCCTTTTTTTTCCCTCTGTGGGCATTTTGTGCCCAAACCGGAATTTCACCACGGCCACGCCATCGGAATCCGGTCCTCTCTTCTCCGCGATCAGCTCCACCGCTTTCACCAGTTCAGCGACCTCCGCCCCCGAGTAGTGTGTGGTAACCGATCCGCGTTTGTGCCCCAGGAGCTCTGCCCGGGTTTCTTCATTTACCCCTGCCGCCCTCAGCCTCCTGCCGAAGGTGTGCCGGAGATCGTGCCCACGGACATGGGTAAGCCCTGCCTTCTTCCGCCCTTTCCTCCAGGCATTATTGAAGATAGAGGCCACCGGCCGGCCGCTGAAGGTAAACACCTGGTGTTCGTGCTTCCCTCGCTGGCGGTTTACCACGGCTCTCGCCGTTGCATTCAGAACCACCAGACGGTCACAGCCGTTCTTCGTGACGCTGGCGGGCAGGATGAACCCGAACCCCTTGCCAGGTAGCGACACCTCCCACTCCCACTTCAGAGCGCAGATCTCGCTTTCCCGGCACCCGGTATGAACCGCGAACGCGGCCATATCCTTCAGGTGTTCCGGCAGCTCCTGGAAGAGCCTACCCTGTTCTGCCCAGGTCACCGGTGCTGGATCCCGCTTATCCTTCCAGTCCACATCCGGAATCATTGGCGCGGTTTCCAGCCAGGTCATCCCGTATTCGTCCCGCCAAAGTTCGGCACACAGCCGGAGAATTCTCCTGGCCACGGCCAGCGCCCGGTTAACAGTGCCAGACTTCGCACCTGCTTTCCGTCGCGCATCGATGAACTTTTGCAGTGTTCCGGAATGCACCTGGTTCAGGGGCAGTTTCCCGATGTGAGGATCCAACGACTTCAGATCCTGCACATCCCGCTTTATACTCCGCTTGTGTGCAAACTCCCGGGCATACCTGAGAGCTGCCTCCCGCCAGATTCGGCTTGGCCGAACACCGTAGACCGAAGCCTGGCGGATTTCCTCGAGCCTTCGGACGAGGTACTGCTCTGCCTCTACCCGATCGCTCGTTCCAGTGCTTTCGCGAATCCTCCGTCCGTTAATTCGCTTCTCGATGTGCCATGTCCCGCCACGGAGGCGGAGACCGTTCCCACTTTTCGACATGCTACTTCACTCCATTTTTGGGCCGGAGCACGCCCTCGCCGAGAAATATACTCGTCCAGGGCACTGTCCAAATCAAGGCGATCGAATCCCTTTCCGATATCGCCTATCGGAATTTCAGTGAGATACGGCCGAATTTCTTTATTAAAAACTTCCCGCCCCATGCCGCAATAGTCTGGGGCCTGGCCTGCCCGGATGATCCGCGGCTGAATCATTACTTCCGTCATGAAGGCACCCCCTCTGGCAGTGAATAGCGATACTGAAAGCCCCGATAGTTCCCCAGGTGCGGAGAAGAGCTGCCGAAATAGATCGGTTCAGCATGGATCAGTCCATAGTTGGCCATCAGGCCCAAGTGCCAGGAAAGAGTGCTCGTATCGACTGGCAGTCCGATCGCCTTGCCCATGTCGTACCAATGCACCGGCCCACCCTCTAGGACCTCCAGCACCCGGTCCATCAACCAGAACAACGTAGGCACGTCAAAGGTGCGCATGCCGCGAGCCTCTTTGTATCTGGCCGGAAACTCCTCGACTCGATAGATCCGAGTTGCTGGCGGCATGTAACCGCCGTGCTCAACCTCTGGTACTGGCGGATCCACCGAGAATAGCTCTGCTTGATTCATGAATTCACCTTGGCTCTCTTTCTCCTGGTCAACTCGGCAGATGATGCAGACTTATTTTCAAGCACATCCTCTGGCAGCAGCCCTTCTCCGCAATGTGGGCAGTTCGGAACCATCCGCCGCCCGCGCCATATCTTGTCCATCGCCTTAGCCGCGCGGCTGCGTAACTGGAAATCGGCGGCCTCCTTCGCCTCGTTCCATGTCCGCCAGATTTTCTTCCATGCCGAGTCGTGGCACTCAACCAGCCTCACGTATGCGTCAAACACGTCCACATCGTTTCCGCAGTCCTCGCACCAGATCCGGCGCTCCTGCTGGTCGTAGACCATTCTGTTGTGCCTGCAGGTTTCGTGATTGAATCGAGTCTTGCCGCGGGCAACTCGCACATCCCCGATATCCACAACGCGTACACCGATGTTGAAAGGGGCCGGTTCGATTGGGCGCTTGCTCACTTCACGTTCCTCCGCTCAAATTCCCGACAGATCACCACCTTCGTACCATCCGGCAGGGTGTTGCACACCGGCATTTTGTGGAACGGCAGGTGACTGCAGGGCCCGTTTCTGTGTTTGCAGGCTGTGCATTGCGAGCCTTTTGGCTGGAAATTAACCGGCTTGATAAGTTCGCCATTCCAGTCGCCACCAGGGCGCGGAAATGTTGCTCCGGTGCACCATTTCCATCCTCGCTCTGTACGCACCCAGTGCCCGCCGCCAATGGCCAGGGCTTTCGTTCCAATCGGTGCGTTCTCAAGTGTCAGCATGATCACCTCCCGCCGGCAGATCCGAATACTTCCGCCGCTTTACGGAATAGCGATAAACCTTCCCAGCTGCTGGCATCCGTGTATGTGAGCAGGCCAGTACATGAGTTGGCGTGCGGCCTGCGCAATCGTGGTCTGTTAAGTTTACGGTGATGTATCGGTTAGTCATGGGTGTTCTCCATTTGGTCGGCTTTTTTGCGCAATTCTGAGATGCGCTCACTCATAATTTCCCGTGTGTCTTTTCTGCTTGCCAGCCATGCAACCGATTCAACCGCCTCTGCCTGCTTATGAAGGACGTGTTTACGTCCAGACTCGGTAACCATAGCGTGATACTTGCAAGGATTTTCTTGATCGCAGGAACAACCAGTCATATCGGATAGTTGAATCCTAAGCTCCGCCACCCTAGCCAGCGCCCTATCCAGATCGGCATCCAACTTCTCTTTAGTCGCCTTCATATCGCCAAAGTGCATCATCACATCAAGGCTTGCCTGGCGGACTCGTTCGCTTTCTTCCCTGGCTGCGAAAAGCTCATATTTAAGATCGGTCCATTCATCGCTTTTGATGTGCACGCGCTCAACACAAACGCTGTTGCCGCTCATAAACCGCCGATCAATAACGTCAAAGATTGAATCACTCACTTCTCACCTCCGATATCTGGCTCGGCTGGGCTGCAAGCTCTTCCGTGCCTATCCGAAAATCCAAAGCTCTCATACGCGTCGTTTCTTGCGGTAACTGCATCTTCATAGTGTCGAAACAAACCGATGACCCTTGGCTTTTTATTTACCTGAATTTTGACCAGCCACTTAGATCTATCCTTCCTCCAATAAACTCCTGATGTGCCATGAGAATTTGACGAATAAAGCTTTTGGTTTTGCTGGTTTATGGAGCTATCAGCTTCGCGCAAGTTGGACCATCTGTTATCGCTTTTGTGGCCGTTTATATGGTCGATCATTGACCGAGGCCATTCGCCAACCTTCAGGGCAAAGGCGATCCGGTGAACACCATAACTGCGGCCCGCAACCCATACAGTCAAATATCCTTCTTTGGGAGATCCTGCTTGCCGGCCAGGGTAGATCGCATTCCAGCGCTTATGGGCGCTGCTGTTCTGGAAGTGCCATAAAGGTCTTTCTTTCCAGAATAAAAGCCCGGTGTCTTCTTGGTATTCAAAGCACTCTCGCAAATAGCCTGCGTCAATCATTAGCACCACCACTTTCACGCTTAACCCACTCCCCCTCTGGCTTATCGGCTGGCGGGATATTAGATAGCAGGGCTTGCAGTTCGTCTCTAACCGCTGGCAGCTCGCCTTCGCCCCAAGGGGACACGTCGCCATTCAGGTGAAAGCCTGCTATACCTTCAGATTCATCCATGATCGACAGCTCATCTACGGCACGCTGCACGGCCTCGCGCCACCCCTCCGGCACTCCCTGCGCCTTGGGTGGGTGGGTGTAGAGCGGAATCGTGTGCCAAGCGGATTGCTTTTTCCGCACGCAATCATCTAAATCAGACATATCGCCATCCCACCAAAAGACCGGCTCCGAATCCTGTCCTCGGTCATGCTGCGCGCAGCGTCCCTTTAGACCACGCAACTCCTTAACCATTGCCAGAAGCTGGTCATGTTTTGCCTTGGCAGCTGCTTCGCTGGCCGGCCACTCTCCAGAAATGGTATGTGACAGCATAATGTCGTAGGCCATACTACAAAGCTCAGCGTTAACCGAATCGATCAAGCGATCCTGCTTGCTTTGTCCACTGATGGCGGAATCCAGTGAGTCTTCAAAATGCTCGTTATCGAGGCGCTGCTCTTCTTCCATTGCTCCGAGAGCATCTTCAATAGGTACATCCGGCCCCTGGAAGAGCGGGTCAATATCTTTCTCCGGAACAGGGTTGGTACCGTCATCAATGTCGGCACCATTTTCTGAGTCCGCTGGCTCATTGAATCCGCACTCGTTGCAGTACAAAGCATCACAATCTGGATCGGCTGGGCTCACCTGAGTCATTTTTGCCCCGCAGTGTGGGCAGCTGTAATCAGAGGTATGTTCGGCTGGCGGCGTGATGGATAGCGCTGACTCTGCTCTTTCGGCAATTCGGCTCAGGTCGTTACAAAGAGCCACAATGTTGTCCGCTCGGCCAGCTGCCAGCAGTAGCTCCGTCACTTCTTCGACATTCTCCAAGAAGCATTCAGCAACGTATTTGAGTGCGGAAACATCCGGCACCCCGCGCTGTGTGCGGCCTGCTTGCCATATTTCCCACGCAACATCTTCGCTGACATCCATTCCCCAGGCTTGCTCCCTGAAGTGTCGGTCAAATGCCTCTCTTTCATGCTCTGTCACAGCAATCTGTCCTGTATCGTAGTCCTCGGCTCCGGCCTGTTGGTCACATCAACCAGGTGAACGAACGGCTCGGGCTCGTGGCTGTTGCATATTTCGGTGGCGAACACCTCGGCGCCGTGCAGATCGCACCGGCCCCAGGGTGTGCGTGTTGGCTTTGGTGCGCTGGCGGACTGGCCCTTGAACGGACAGTGCTTGTCCTCGGCATAATCTGCATGGCTGTAGTGTTCACAGCTGACACAAGCCCTGGGCATCTGCACCTGTGGCTCCAAGTCAGTCACTTTCCACCTCATGTCCACGTGGCTTTCCGCGCAGGCACTTACCATCCGGCCCCATATCGAACGGGCAGTTACATTCGGGATAGCTGCACACGTTTTCCTTTCGTGACATGTCACGATCTTTGTAAACCAGTGCGAGGATGTACTCGGTCTGGTCGTCGAACTCCCGAAGCCGGGCCGCCTCCTCGATCGCTGCCCGTTCGTTGGCAGCCAGCTCCATGGTGAAGAGCTTCATGTCCAGGAACTTGTTCCGCTCACGCTGGCGGCGTTTACGTTCGGTTGGTGTCATGGCCATTTACATCTCCCCCAACACATTCAGCGCCTTCCGGCCCGCCTTCATCAGCGCCTTTCTATGGCTGATCTTCTCGATGCCGTTGGCGTTCATGTAGTGCAGCGTCTCGGCAACTTCAGTAAGTGTGCGAACCGGGCTGCTTCCGGCGTTCAACACCATGGACACCTCGCAATCATGGGCGGAAGAGCCAATAATCATGGCCACCCTTTTCTTCTGAGCTTCCGTCAGCATGCTTCCCTCTCCTGATTCTTCAGATGCTCCACCCACACTTGCCACTGCTCAGGCTGGAGCCATGTTCCGTCTTTCAGCACCGCGCAGCCGCTCGAATGTAGGTAGGCCAGCCCGGTGCGCTCGATGAGCTCGATAATCGCCTCAGCGCGATCCTCTTGGCTCAGGTCAGTTACCTGCGTGTGCACTGCGTACAATCCTCGCTATTCGGCTGACTGTGTGGTGGCAGCTGGGTGATGATCCGTCCCGCTGGTAGTGCGGCAGCCGTCGATCGAGCAGGCAGACCAAGATCTCCCGCTTCATGTGCCTGAGAATCTGGAGCTCGTGCTTCATTTCGGCCAGTTCCAGGAGCGCTTCCCGCTTGCTGGCTTCTGCCTTGTCCCGCTGATCGTTAAGGCTGAGGATGGTTCTGGCTGTATTCCCGTCCATCAGACCCTCCCATGCTGGTTGCGGAATTCATTGACGAATCCACCGGCGAGCTTCAAAAAGTCTTCACGGGTGTAAGCGCACCACTTCTTCAGGTCGGCAATGACCTGGTCGAAGTACATCCACGGCTCAATCTGTTCGCGCTGCAAACCTATCGGTGCGTCCTCATATCTGATCTGCCCGGCGCCCTCGCAAGTCGGACACTCCTCTTCCTTTTCATGACCGCAACAGGGGCAGTCCTCGATGATCTCGCCCTCGCCGTCACAACGCCGGCACTCAAGAAGCGGGTTTTCTTGCTCTATGATCTGCCTCTGCTCGGCTTCCCAATGCTCATAGCTTGCAATCAACATGTCAGCTCCCGTTTCCGTTTGTTCGCTGCCAACTTGATCTTGGCCAGGTTATGGAGCACATCGAAGCTCCCCTCTGGCGGGTTCTCCATGGCGAAGAACTTATTCAAGATCGCGTTCTCCGCCCTGCTCACCAGCACCAGGTTGTCCGGAGAGAAGTTCTGCTTATCACCATCCTTCAGCCGCACAATGTGCTTTGGCGGTACCGGCCGGCCGTGGTATTCCTCCCACTTCAGGACGTGCACGAACTTCCAGTTCTTGTAGGCCCTGCCAATCGGCGCGTCATCGCGCACCTTGCGCTTCCTATAGCCGTAGGCATCGACAACCTCGGTACCGATCGGCTGCTGGTTCGCGGGGGCATGCCCAGCCTTGAACTGACTCTCAGCGATTCGCCCGCCTGGCTGATAACTGACGCCTTTGTTCCAGCTGGTTTGTCCTGGCCGAAAGCACCCTGGCTTCTCTCGTTCCAGATACTCCGGAGACTTTTTCAGACCCAGCACCGTGGCGCGGTTCTTGATGGCCAGGTAGGAGCAGCCCAGAACCTTCGCGATCGTTCGGTTCGGAGTGTCCGGATACATTTCTGCTAGCCACTGATCGTCTCTCGCCGTCCACTTTTTCCCGGCCATGGCGCTTACTCCTTGTTCTCCAGCAGCTGGGGCATCTTGTAGAGGCTTCCCATTTCGGTCCGGTGCTTCTCGGCATCGAGGACCAGGCGAGAGCTGGAAACGATTTCCTTGCTCACACTGGTAACGGCCTGCGCTCTTTTCAGCTCGGCATCGAGGGCCTCACCCTTCAGGTTGGGGTCATTCAACCGGTTCAGCTGGTCAAAAAGAGAGTCGTTAAGCTTGCTGAGATTGCTGGCCATTGCTCGGATCCTCCGTGGATTCGTTGTCGACTTTCTCCAGCAGCTGCTCCGCGTTCCGGATCGCTGCCAGGTATGTGTTGATGCATGAAATCGGAACGCCCAGCTTTGCCATTGAGGTGAGATCCCGGAGCACCTGGTAGAGCTCGTCAGCGTGTCGGGACTTGGCCGTTTCCACCTGGAGCGGTACCACCCTGCCCCAGTCGACCATGTCGTCACCTACCTGGTTAGCCAGTGCCGCTTTCACCTGGTCCGGGGTTCCTGCAAAGCAGGAAAGATTCCCGAAAACCTCATGGGCATAGCACTCAGCCATGACTAGCCTCCGCCTTCTTCCGCTTGTAGATCTCTTCACGGTCAATCGTGGTCGCCTCAGGTGCTGAAACCGCCATTCGTATCTGGGGGCCGTTGGTTCCCAGCACTGTGACCTCCACGATCTCCCCGCTTGGAGTTTCAATCACAATCGTTTCGCCGGGGCGCCTACTCAAAATCAGTGCCATAACTTTCTCCTTGGTTATCGGTAATCAGGCCACACCCGGGCCCGGCTGGCGGATTTCGCGAATCCGAGCTGGCATCCGGACAACGTTGCCCTGCTCTTTCGGTACCGCCTTGTAGTTCCTCCCATCACTGGAAAGCCGAAGCTCGCAGCCCAGCGAGGCCAGGGCCTCCATCATCTGGCCCTGGGTAACCTTTTCCGGAAGTTCGATAGTCAGCGTTGCCATGGTGTTCTCCTGGTTAAGCACGGAATTCGCGGATCGCGGTACGGCCAATCACGCTGCGCACGGCTGGCGGACGGGTACCGGTCATTGGTGTGGGTCTGCTGCGCATTGCCGGCAGCGCTGAGAAAGCAACAAGCATCCAGGCAAGCATCCGGGCCCGGAACAGGCCCTGCATCCAGCCCTGGGAAACCAGGTCCAGCCGAGTCAGGGCGTGAAACTGGTCCTTCGCTTCATCCAGGTGCCACTCAACAGTGGCTGGGGAAATGCCCAGCTGGCGGGCAATGGCCTTTGTGCTCATTGAACGGGCCGCCAGCACGACGACTTCGGCACGGCGCGGTGGTAGCAAGCTTGCGTCCGCCAGCTCCACTTCCATTCGGGGGTAAGTTGGTTTTTGTCTGCGACCCATTTGTTGTCTCCCTGATCAACGTTATGGGTAAAGATTACCTTCGGGTAAACGCTATCGTCAATACCTTTAGGTAATCTTTTTTGATTTTATTTTCCGGCCTTGAAAAGAATCCTGCGAAATCACGGGTTTAAAAGGTGCGATTTGATCTAAGGGAGGGAGTATTGATGAGCACAAAAAAACCCGCTCGATGGCGGGTTTCGTTCTTTGCTTTGCAAGCTTTTAGTCTGTGGGCAAGTCCAGCTTAACGCCAAAGCTGCCAGTGTCTTTCCGGCCTCTATCCCAGCCCCCGACAATGACTGCCTTGCAGGTTGCTTCTGCGTCTTCCTTGCCCAGTTTCTTCATCTGCCTTCTGTAGCTGCGGGCGTCTTCCTTTGAGAAGTATCCAACCGTTTTAGAGTCGATGTCTACGCGGACAGCCTTCTTGTCATATGGATTGTCGTCTTCCATCACAATGAGAGCTTCAGTGTAATGCTCAGCTCCCTCCGTGGTTTTGCCGCCAGCTATTTTGGAAAGGCTTTTCTGGTAATTGGACTCTCCGACAATATCGAAGTCGTATTCGCCTGGCCCAGGTAAAGGTACAGGATCAGCCTGGCGCGATCCGATTGACCTGATGAATCCCAGGCCACCTAACAACAAGAGAGTAACGGCAAGAATTGTCCAAGACACTAAAACGGTTCCTCCAATCCCCTATCGAAGCACAGACCACCAGAATACGCGGCCAATTATCTGAATGTTATTGTCGATCACTTCCTGAGCCGAGTACTCCTCGGCGGGGTGTTCGGCCACATTTTGGCTCACAATCTTGATTCCGCCACCTGGTCTACGGTGCAGGTACTTCACCCGGAGCATGCCGTCGTGGTCGATCGCGTATATTTCTCCGTCCCGGATAGCGGTGTCACCGGTGTTCACGCCAACACAGGTGCCGTCCGGCATGACCGGTTCCATGCTGTTGCCCCGGACAAAGGCACAGGCCGCATTCTCTTCGACCACCCCTGCCCTGGATAACGTGGATTTTGCAAAGCGGAGTTTGGCGCCGTGGTTCTCGATTACCTGAGTCTGGCCCGCGCCGGCGGCCAGCTCGACTTCCCTGAACAGAGGCAATTCAACTTCATCCTCATCCAATGGCGTGTTGCTGTCCCAGGCATCCATGTGCCCGAAGAACTCCAGTTCGTCTCGGTC
This sequence comes from Marinobacter flavimaris, assembly GCF_045057155.1. Taxonomy (NCBI): domain Bacteria; kingdom Pseudomonadati; phylum Pseudomonadota; class Gammaproteobacteria; order Pseudomonadales; family Marinobacteraceae; genus Marinobacter; species Marinobacter flavimaris. The sequence continues at coordinate 89,725 of NZ_CP171359.1, read as the reverse complement.
TTTTGCCGCGCCATGCGCTTTATCCTTCGCTGGCGTCGCAGTAAACGACACCTTGGCGGCCCTGTTCTTCGCATATTCTGCAATCTTCGATGAGGAGAGCTCATCGGAGTCAGATCCAATTGCCTGGTGCGCTTCTGCACTGATAAAGACAACGTTATCCATTGCTCCCCTATCAAGGTGCAGGCTCTCTTCAATATGGCGAGCGAAAATCTCGCCGACGTTCTTTTTTCCCTTCAGAACACGCGAAACATAGTCAGGCTGGCGGTCTATAGCATCAGCCAAACGCTTCTGCTTGCCGCCAAACCTCTCATTTATCAATCGCGCAAGGTTTTGCCTGCGCACTTCATGAATATCCATCCCGCAAGAATATTTAACGCTTACTCTTTGGTAAATGTCCTGCGGGTTGACAACATAGTTACCCATGGGTAAATATTGTGGGCATGAAATCACTTCGACTTTACCTCAATAGCATGTCGAGAGCTGAACAGGAGGACTTTGCAGCCAAGTGCAAAACCTCTCTGGGCTATCTCCGGAAGGCGCTCTCTACCCGTCAGAAGCTCGGTATTGAGCTCACCTCTCGTCTGCACAAGCACTCGGGCGGAGCCGTTCGTGCTACCGACATTCGGCCAGACGTTGACTGGCGAGAGTTCCGCTCGGTTCTTGATCCGCCTGAGGCGGCCTGATGGTTTCTATTAAACCACTCCGGAGCTGGCGGAATACCCGCCTGACTATGGGTGGATATCTGTACAGGGTTTGGAGCAAGTAATGGCAAAGCTGGTGAAAGACGTTAACCCGAAGGCGCCAGAGCCCACATTTGCACAGCAGTACGCGGCCGCCCTGTTTGTTGCGGCCATGGGTGCGGAGAACGTGGGGGTTGGCACGTCAAGCAGGGTGACTTGGCCCTATTACGTCACTCGCCCGCACCTGGTGGCGAAGGAGGCCGCTGAGCTGATTATAGGTGTCCATACTGCCTTGCTAGAAGCAGCGCCTCCTCAGAATCTTGAGCGGATTTCGAAAGAATGGCGACAACGTCTCGACGACCAGTTCGAAGACCTACCACACAGTGATGCCACCCGTTCTCTAAAAGAACTACGTCGCCTTTCTGAAGAGGGTGATCGGTTGTGTGGTGAGTCGGGTTGCTGTCGTCGTTGTCGGCCTCGAATCTGAGTTTATATCTGGGCATATCAATCCTCCCTGGATGAATTTGCAGAGGGAAGTGTAGCCCAGACACGAAATGATGCAGGCGCGAGCTGCAGCGCCACCAGAAGCAGCCGGTAAAGCTGGCCAGGCGAAAGCCAAGGTGCCGACATTGCAGCCGGGGACAGGGTCCCGGCGATAGAACGCCAGCAGACTGAGGCAAAGGTTTCCCACGACCACCGCCCTCGCTGATCAGTCCGCCTGGCTCCCGTAAGGAGCCCGTATGCGGGAGGGCTCTGCTCCCATGACCAAGGTGACTTGGTAGGTCTCCCCGGGCCTGCGAGTCAGGTAGAGCCCTCCTCGGATGCGGGAAACGACGTGGCCGGTCGCAGCGCGTAAAGGTTCCGGCACCGCATCAAACGCAATGACATTGCGAACTTGTGGCTCCCACCGGTAGGGGGTCCCGGGTGGCACCGGATTAACAAATGCCAGAGCGGTGATACCGGAAAACCCGCCAGTTATGCAGGCATGGAGAAACGGTGTCTCGCTGGGCTCATAACCCGGATATCGGAGGGTTCGACTCCCTCGCCTGCTACCAGACAACGCTTTGAGGTGGACCATGCAATCACTTGGTGAATGGAACGCCTACGTTGCCGCCGGCGCCGATCGGGAAGAGAGAAAGGCCCGGCTGGCGGAGTGTCCGGAGTCACTACGCGAAAACGTGACATGTCACGTTAAGACAGTTTTTGAATTACGCAGTCGGAGCAAGCAATGCCAGAGAAACTCGAAATCAAACTTCCCTGGCCGCACAAGGCCCTGAGTCCGAACTCCCGAGGGCATTGGGCGAAGAGGGCCCGGGCTGCGGAAGTCTATCGCTACACCTGCAAGATGATTTCGCTGGAGACCATCCAGGCGGGCAAATGGGATCTGACGCCCCTGCGGGAGCTGGTCGAAGCTGGCGGCCAAATTCATGTGTTCCTGGACTTCCACCCGCCCAACCGGCGGGCCCGGGACGACGACAACATCATTGCAGCGTTCAAGTCAGGCCGCGACGGGCTGGCGGACGCACTGAAGATCGATGACTGCCACTTCCGGACACATCCATTTCTGAAACGCGACGAGATCGTCAGGCCGGATGGAGAGATTCGGGTGGTGATTACGGGGAAAGGGCCAGAGGCCTAGAAAAAGAAAACCCGGCTCAAACGGTGCGGAAACACCTCGCCGGGTAATCAACTAACGAGGTAAAGATTATGACGGATCTGACTCTTCAAGGGAATACCCAAGCGCTCACCATGACCAGCGCTGAAATCGCGCAGATCTTGGAGTCCCGGCACGATCATGTGAAGCGTTCCATTGAACGGTTAGCTGGGCGAGGAATTATTAAACTTCCCCCAACGGAGGAAGTTAAAAACCACTTGGGCCAGACGGTGAAGTCGTATCAAGTCAATAAGCGTGATAGCTACGTGGTCGTTGCACAGCTTTCACCTGAGTTCACCGCGCGGCTGGTTGATCGCTGGCAGTACCTGGAAGAACAAGCAGCCCTACCCTCCTGGGCGCGAAACCTGACCAAAGAAGCCCGGATCGCCCTCGAGGACCTCAGTTCCCAGGTTGACCACTACAAGGGCGAAACTAACCGCCTCAACGCTGTTTGCAACGACCTGGCCGAGAACCTCAAGGCCGGCCTTACGCCTGTGGAATTCTGCCGGATGCTCAATGGCGTCAACCTGAACCGAGTGCAGCCTGTCCTGGTGGAGCGCAAGCGACTGCTAAGGACTCCCCACGGCTACCGTAGTGCGGCCGCCTACCGGGACAAGCTTTTCACCGAGCGTCGCTATCTGAACAGAGACGATCGGCCCTGCGAGAAGGTTGTGCTAACGCAGAAGGGCGCCAAGTGGCTCTATGCCCAATATGAGCAGGGCCGCCTTGAAATGCGAAAGGACTGGGATGGCCACTACAGCCACGTTCTGTTCGATGACCAGGAGAATGTGGCGTGAGCGGTATTGAACTATTCGACAGGCCTATCGCCTTCCAGAGAGCTTTTGTTGATCTGGGCGTCGGCATCACTGGCGCTCTGATGCTCTCCCAGTGCATATACTGGCATGGCCGGACCTCCAACAAAGACGGCTGGTTCTATAAGTCCCAGTCCGACTGGGAGGCCGAAACCGGCATGACACGCCGGGAGCAGGAGACCGCACGCAAGCGCCTGGAAAAGGCCGGCTTCCTGGAAGAGATCCGGAAAGGCGTTCCGGCGAAGCTGTACTTCCGAGTGAACGTTGACGCTCTGGAAGCCGCCCTGAAAGCGCTTTCCTCCAGAATGGCGGAATCCGCCAATCAAGAATGTACATATGGTGCAACCAGTATGGCGGAAAGCGCCATTCAAGAATGCACAAACCCGCCAGACTGTGAGGGCGGAAACCGCCAATCTATTACAGAGATTACTTCAGAGACTACCCCAGAGACTACGGCAGGAAAGACGTCCGGGCCTGACCGGCCGGACACTTCCTCCGCCACAGCTGGCGAGGAACAACCGAGCGGAGCCCCCCAACCTTCGAGGCCTGATGCCGCCATCGAGAACGGCCGATTCTGGGGAACACAGGAAGACCTCGATCTGGCGGTGTGGATGTGGGATCAGCTGGCGGAACAGCTTGGACAGGACAAGCCCCGACAGCCGAATTTCTCGAAGTGGGCAAACACCATCCGACTGATGCGGGAGCAGGATAAGCGAGACCACCGCAGCATTCGAAGGCTGTACGACTGGTGCCGCCAGCACAGCTTTTGGTCAGGCAACATCCTGAGCCCCGACAAACTCCGTGAGAAATGGCCTCAACTGCGCACCCAGTTCAAGGCCGATCAACGCAAGGGTCCAAGCCACCAAGGCGAGGAGCGGTCTGCAGAGCTCCGGAGAATTCACGAACAACGCGCTTCGAGCCAACCGGGGGTGACCTATGAACATCAATGATATGGAAGCGTTCGACCAAATCTGGACACAGACTCACGAAATCTATGGGAAGCGCCCTGAGCCGCGTGTGGTTTACATGGTGTTCCAGTCCCTGATTGCGTTCCCCCTGGCGGATATTGAGCACGCTCTGTGCCGCCACATCACCAACCCGGATACCGGGCAGTACCCGCCGAAGCCTGCGGATATCGTTCGCTTGCTTCAAGGCAGTAGCCAGTCCGCCAGCGGTGAGGCCTGGGCAAAGGTTGATTACGCCATCCGCTGCGTCGGCAATTACCGGTCAGTGGTGTTCGATGATCCGAAGATTCACGCTGCGATCGAGCGCCTTGGCGGCTGGCAGAAAATCGCCCTCACTGACGATAAGGAATACCCGTTTGTCCGGAACAACTTTCTCAAGCTCTACCAGGGATTCACGGTCACCCCGCCGGACAGCTTCCCGCGCAAGCTCATAGGCACCTGTGAACACGAGAATAGCCAGCAATCAGAGTTCATGCGTGGACGCTCGAAAGAGCAGCCCGCTCTGGTTGGCGACAAAGAAAAGGCTCGACTGGTGTATCAGGGTGGCGGTGACCAAGGTGTCGTGAAGATCCACAACGAGAAAACCGAGCAGTTTCTGGAGCTGGCGGTGGACGAACAGACCAAGCGCATTGGAGGTCTGCATTGAGAAGCAACCACCTTTCAAAGATGAGAGCCCGCCAGGCGGCAAAAGACTACATGCACGGTGCCGATCTGCGTGCACAGTCCGAAGAGCTCTCCGACAAGCTACTGGCGGCGAAATTCGCGTGCCATGTCTCGACCATCAAGAAAGTGCGGGAGCATATGCCTGTGGCCGTCCTCGATGACGAAGACCAGGCACTCATCCGCCAGTGCGCTGCAGAGAAGGCCCGTATTGATCAGCAACTGCCGAAGCTGAGCAAGTCCTACCTGTCCCGGCATTACCAGGTAAGTCCGGAAGCAATCGATATCGAGTTGGATCTGGCCGGCTGGGAGGATCCGCGCATTGAGAGGAAAAAGCGGAGGGCTTCATGAGACACGACGAGCTGATGATTCGATTGGCCGATTACCTGAGCGGCATATCAGGCCGCATGATGTGGACCGACATGCAATTGGGCCCATCTGGCAGTCCGCGCCCTGACGTGTACGCGATGGACAAGAGCTTTATGCACCCAAAGCCGGTGGCCTACGAGGTGAAGGTGTCTCTGTCCGATTTCCGGAGCGATGTAACGAAAGGCAAGTGGCAAAGCTATCTGGAGTTCGCCGGCGCCGTGATCTTTGTGGTGCCGAAAGGACTGATCACGAAGAACGATGTGCCGAACGGTTGTGGGCTGATGACTTACAACCCGGAAACCGACACGTTCGCGTCTGTGAAAAAGCCGACTCTGCACCCAGTAACCCTTCCTCAGAGAGTAATGTTGAAGCTCCTGATTGATGGAGTGGATCGAGCTCACCAGGTGAACCGTCGCAGAATGCTGGACGAGTATCAGATTGAGGCCCGTGTTCGGAAGGCGCTGGGCGATGAGGTCGCGGCCGCGGTGTTCGATGTCCGGAAGGCCCAACAGACTCGCGATTACAAGATCCGGCAAATCCAGGCGCAGATCGAGGGCGAAGAAAAACAGCTTGAGGCGATCAGGGAGAGGAAGAACCAGGCGCGCCGCCAGGTCGATGACTACGCGAAGGAGGCTTACGGAGAGATCTATCGGATTCTCGGGCTGGACCCGGACCAGAACTTTTACACCCACCAGATCCAACGTCGAATCAAAGAGCTCGCGGACGCACTGTGCCGGGATACCGCAATTGCAGATCTTGAGAACCAGATTGATCAGGTTCGGCGAGGCCTTGAGCGTGCTACGCCAATGGAAAAACTGCGTAAAGCGGGGGGTGCGGCTTGAAGAAACGATCGGGGCCGGCCTTCAACCAGGAGAAGCGCCCGCTCAAGCCCTGCCCGAAATGCCATGGTGGTGGCTTCGTAAAGCCGATGTTCTACCAGATGCCCTGCGATCGCTGCGAGGCATCTGGTGTTGTCTGCAAGGAAACCGGTGAAAGCCTCACGAAGGAAGACCTGGTGATTCAGCTCAGAATCAGACTGACGGAACGCAACCAGGAGCTGGTGGAAGTCAGGAGGCAGATGGCGGCCATGAGGGCAGAGAGTAATGGTCGGGGCTATGGCGCTGGCGGATCCAGATACCACGGGGACTGAAATGCTGCAGAAGACGACACCGATACACTCGAAGAAGATCAGGGACGCAGCCCGAAACCAGTCCTGCACCCTGCAGATCGTTGGAGTTTGCAATGGAGACTGGTCGACAACGGTACTCGCTCACCTTCCGGACGAAAGCCACGGCATCGCCCGAAAGAGTGACGACCTCTCCGCCTGCTTTGCCTGTGATTCATGCCATAGCGTGATCGATGGGCGGGTGAAGTGGCCACCCCTGGAGCTTGAGCACAAAGATTGGTACTTCCGCCGGGCCCAGATCCGCACCTGGCGGGTTCTCTTCCAGGAAGACGTTTTCTCGATAAAAGGAGCTGCTTGATTATGAAGCTGAAGGAAGCTTTGGAAATTATGTCCCAGGGCGGTAGCAGCCTTCTGATACCGGTCAAAATGGGTTTCTTCATAATGATCCGGCCCGTTGAGCCCGGCTCTTTCAAGACCCCCTCCGTTCCCGCAAAGGTGCGTCAAGACAAAGACTGGCTTCCGGAGTGTGACTTCGAATGTCGACCAGTAGAGGTCACAGTTGATGGATGGAGGCCGTTAAAGGAGCTGCAAGAAAATTGGGTTCAGTGGGGTGTAGATGCCCATGATCTGGATCGCGACACCTACATGGTTGTATAGGGGGACTCATGAGATTATCCGCGCGAAAGGCTTGGCATGACGCTTTTTACATTCCGAAGGATGACGCCCTCGCTCGAGCGCGCACCCCGAAGAAAAAAGCAGAGGAGAAAGGGCCCAAGGAGCCGGGTCAGGTTTACTCTCAGGGATGGTACCGAAACCTATATGAGGAAACAGAGAAGGGTCGTGTGCTTTCTGGTCGGAAGCCTCTAGTGACAGCTTCGGATTCGTTAAAAGGCGGTTATGACTTTTTCGAGCGATGGGATGCCATGTGGAGGTCTCGCATCCAGGCGGCGATAAAGACGCTGCCAAAGCCTCTGAGATCGTTCGGTGCGATAATGTATGCGCCCGCAACAGAATTCAGCGCGGAAGACTGCGAGCGCGTTCACGAATACCTTCAGAATGAGTTTTTCAAGGCCTTGGACAAAGACCGGCTGCTCGCCATGCAGGGCAAGCGCATCGTTCGTTTGAAGCTCCTTATGTATGCCGCAATGCGTCATCACCGTGATGTGGTGTTTGGTGGAGGGTCTACGCTTGGCGGGCCAGCTGCCATATCAAGATTTCTCTACCATCTATATGGCGAGAGGCTTCCGAGCGTTCAAAACTGGGCTGAGCACTGGGCGGCTGATTGGGACAAGATGCTGGGAATCCTCGACGTAATGGAGCGAAAAGCCCTTGCACCTGTTGCCAATGAAATTGGCCTGATGTCGGAGGAGCAGGAGGGAGCGGCATAAGGTGTTGCGTTTTGGGGTGGTTTTGGTACTCTGACCCTAGTTTGGGAAAACACCCCCATCAGAACCGCCCTCCTCTTGGAGCTGGCGGTTTTTTTGTGCCTGGAGAACGCAATGCTTCACCCGAATGATAAGCGCAACCTCCGCAAACATCGCAAGATGGAGCGGCGCCAGCAGAAAGGCCGCATCAACCCAAGTTGTAAGTGGGCGAAAAAGCGAGCCTGACCACCAACTGACAAAATCCACCCGCCAATGAGCGGGTTTTTTTATGCCTATGAATCGCCAACTACTCAGATCACAGTTGGAGCGCCACGAAGGCCTCCGCCTGAAGCCCTATCACGACACCGTGGGCAAGCTGACTATCGGCTATGGTCGCAACCTGGAAGACGTGGGCATCAGCCGTGATGAGGCTGAGTTCATGCTCGACAATGATATTGACCAGGTCGAGCGCCAGCTGGAGACGGTCGACGAATACCGTGATCTTGACGCTGTCCGCCAGGCAGTGATCGCGAACATGGCTTTCAATCTGGGCTTTGCCGGGCTCATGGGCTTCAAAAATATGTGGGCTGCCATTGGGCGTCGTGACTGGGAGTCCGCATCCGAGGAAATGCTGAATTCGAAGTGGGCCCGCCAGGTAGGCGTGAGAGCCGTTGAGTTGTCGGAAATCATGCGGACTGGCGAGGTTGTCGGTGGCTGAAGTGAGCGATCGTAGAGGATGGCATATCGACAAGGGTATCCCCATAGCCGTACTAATCACGGTTGTCGGGCTGGCGGTTTCTATCTCTCGGGACCAATCCAAGCAGGATGAACGGATCGCCTTGGTTGAGAGCTCTGTGCGCATGCTTCAAGAGGCGCGAGTCAACGATCAGGCCCGAACCCAGAAGACTTATGACGAGCTCAGAGTCGATATCCGCCGCATGAATGAGAAGCTCGACCGCCTCCTTGAAAGCCAATATGGACGCAACTGACAACCACCCAGATCCGAATCGCTGGTGGAAGCACCGCCGGCGCGGCTACTACGCCGGGATGTGGTGGGCTTTGATCCAGACCGGTCTATGGATTGCCCTTGAGTACAACCGGCCCGGGATCATCGAGACGATGGGCGTGGTTATCGGCTGGTCCTACGGCATCAGCGCGACCCTGATCATCAGCTACTTCGGAAACAACATCACTGACGCCTGGGCAGGCAAGGTGAAGCAATGATTCTGGACACATTGAAAGCCAAGCTCTCTGCTTACGCGATTCCAGTGATCATCTCACTGTTGGGCGTTGCTGGGCTCTCCTTCTGGTGGCTGTGGTCCGACCGCCAGCAGCTGCTTGAAGAGAACGCACACCTCTCGCAGGCGATGGCTCAGGCGAAGGTCACCAACGAACAGAATCTTTCCCAGATCGCTCAACTCCAGGCGGATATCCGTTGGAGGGATCAGCAAGCCCTGATCCGTTCAGAGCGAGAGCGAAACCTTAACGAACAGCTGGCCCAGACCGAGGCCGAGCTGAAGGAGTTGGTCAAAGATGCGCCTTGCTCTGGTCCTGAGTATGTGTGGCCTGACGCTGTTTATGAGCGGATGCGGGCCGGCACAGTGGCTGACCCGAACCGAGTACGTGAAGGAGCAGGTTCCTCAGGACTATCTGGTGCCGAGAACACTTCCGGCGCCACCTCGGCGAATTGACTGGTGCCCGGTGTGGGCGGAGCAATTGAAGAAGGTGGCTACCGCATGCGAGGGCGACAAGGATGACGTCAGGGCATGGAACGACCGGCCAATTGAAGAGAGAGCGAAGTGAACGAAGACCAGATTGCCGAACTCATTGAGGCTATCCGCCAGCAGACTGATGCGATCAATCGCCTGGCCAATAGCAATGCCGCACTGGTGCAGGCGATGGCTGAGGCCGAGGACATGGATGACGAGGACAGGGAGCCGACCACTTACCTTGACGGCTCATTAGCCCGCTGATGCCTGCACGCCCATTGAAGCCATGCCCTGCACCTGCCTGCCGGGAGCTGGTGCGCGGGAAACGATACTGTGACCAACACAGCCACCTTGCAGAGCAGCGTAAGCGCGGTCACGACCAACGACGCGGATCGAGTGCCAAGCGTGGCTATGGGTATAAGTGGCAGAAAGCCCGTGAAAGATTCCTTCAGGCGCATCCATTGTGCGTCAAATGTGAGAAAGGTGGGCGAGTAAAGGCCGCTACAGACGTGGATCACATCGTGCCACACAGAGGCGATAGAGCCCTGTTCTGGGACGAATCAAACTGGCAGGCACTGTGCCACTCGTGTCACTCCGAAAAGACTGCCAGCGAGGACTCAGGCTTCGGCAACGGCACGCACACACACCCAGGGCGGGTCGATTATTTCTGAGCTTTTCGCTCCTAGACCGCGCCCTCAATCGTTTTTTTATGCCCGCGAATTTAAAAATTAAATCCGGGCGAAACAGGATATCGATCAGCGAGAGGAAAATGGATGAGCGGCAAGGCGGTAGCACCGGGCCGCGGCCGCAAGCCAAAACCCACGGCCAGAAAGAAGGCGGCCGGAAACCCAGGCAAACGACAGCTCAATAAGAGCGAGCCGGAGTTCGATGAACCGACGAACATCGAGCCACCGGAATACTTCCACGACGACGAGCATGCAGCGCAGATGTGGGAGCGGGTTGCTCAGCTGCTGTGTCAGCAGAAAGTGTTGACCATGGGGGACCTCCACAATCTGGAATTGTTCTGTGATGCCTACGGTCGTTGGCGCCGTGCTCGAGTAGAGCTGAATACCCAGGGACTGGTGGTTGAAGGTGCAACAGGCGGCCCGGTCAAGAACCCGGCAGCCACGATCATCAACGAAGCGTCCCGGCAGATGGCCACCTTTGGCTCGCTGCTTGGCCTGGATCCGGCCAGCCGATCGCGCCTCACTGGCGGATCCGGAACACCCAAGTCGAACCCGTACAGCTCTCTGTTATGACCGCCAAGTTTCCGAACTGTGCCAAAGGTCTCAAGTGGGCTCGGGACGTGGTGAAAGGCAAGGCGATCGCCTGCCGATATGTGCAGCTGGCGTGTCAAAGACACCTCGATGACCTGGCCGAAAGCCGGAAGAAGACCTACCCGTTCAATTTTGACCAGGCAGAGGCCGAGCGCCGCATAGCGCTGATCCAGCAGCTGCCGCACACGAAGGGCGAATGGGGCTTCAAGCGACAGCTGATTACCCTCGAGCCATGGCAGATATTCGGCCTGATGTGCACTTTCGGCTGGCTCCGGAAGAAGGACAAGACCCGCCGATTCCGGGAGTCCTATTGGGAGATTCCCAGGAAAAACGGGAAATCGGTGATTGGCGCCGGCGTTGGCGTGGTCGGCTTCTGCGGTGACCGAGAATACGGCGCAGAAGTTTACAGCGGTGCGACGACAGAAAAGCAGGCCTGGGAGGTATTCCGACCGGCCCGGTTGATGGTCAAGCGTTCACCGATGCTGGTGGATGCCGCTGGCATCGAGATCAACGCATCGAACCTGAACCGCCCGGCTGATGGCTCTCGCTTTGAGCCGATCATCGGTAACCCAGGGGATGGTGCAAGCCCGTCACTGGCCATTGTCGACGAATACCACGAACACCCGACAGAGTCGCTGTACGAAACGATGATGACCGGCATGGGCGCCCGAAAGCAGCCGCTGATGTTCATCATCACCACGGCTGGCAAGAATATCGAAGGCCCTTGCTACGACAAGCGCCGGCAGGTGATCGAAATGCTCGAGGGAGTGACCCCGGACGAAGAGCTTTTCGGGATCATCTACACCATCGACGAAAAAGACGACTGGACCGACCCGGCGGTCCTTGCCAAGGCCAACCCGAATATCGGAGTTTCGGTCTATCGGGACTACCTGGAAAGCCAGCAGCGCCGCGCAATCAACAATCCGCGGTTCACCAACACGTTCAAAACCAAGCACCTGAACGTTTGGGTATCGGCAAAATCCGCCTTTTTCAACATGGAAAGCTGGCGGAAGTGCGAGGACTCAACGCTCTCCCTGGAACAGTTCGAGGATCAGGAGTGCATTCTCGGGCTCGATCTGGCCCGGAAGCTCGACCTCAACGCCATGGCCCGACTCTATTGCAGGGAAGTTGAAGGGAAGCGCCATTACTACTGCGTTTCCCCGAGGTTCTGGGTTCCGGAAGACACGGTGTACGACGAAGACAACAAGCGCCGTGCTGAGCGGTACCAGAAGTTTGTAAACAGCGGTCACCTATTCGCCACCCATGGCGCCGAAGTCGATTACCGGGAAATCCTGAGTGAAGCCATCCAGGCGAACCACGTCAGCCCGGTTATCTGCTCACCATTGGATCCGCACGGTGCGACAAACCTCTCTCACCAGCTGGATGACGAGGGACTGAACCCGATCACGATCCAGCAAAACTACACCAACCTGAGCGATCCGATGATCGAGCTCGAGGCCGCCATCGAGTCCGGCCGCTTTCACCATGACGGGAACCCGATCATGACCTGGTGTATCAGCAACGTCGTTGGGAAATATATCCCTGGCAACGACGATGTGGTGCGACCGATCAAGGAAGGCGAAGAGAACAAGATCGACGGAGCCGTGGCGTTAATCATGGCTATTGGTCAGGCCCTGAGCGGCGCCAAACAAGTGAAATCCATCTACGAGGAAACCGAGCTATGAGGGCACTCATCGGCGATGCATTCATCCTGGCCGGTATCGGCTCCGGCACCGCGGGTGTGTGGCTCAAATTCGGAGCGGAATGGGGCCTTATCGCTATTGGCGTTGCCTTTGTGTTCACCGGAATCAGCGTGGTTCGTAGCGCATGATCTTTGACGTTTTCGCAAAGCGCCAGACGGCCCCGGCCATGCCCGGACAGTCCGGTGGCGCCATGTCTCTGTTCCGGCCACCGGTTGCGGGCGTTCGTGTCGACGAACATGAGGCCATGACCTACGGCCCCTTATGGGCCTGCGTCCGGGTTATCTCCGAGACCATCGCTTCCTTGCCCTGGGGCGTCTACGAGCGCAACGGAGAAATGCGCGAAAGGGTTATTGATCATCCGGTCTACCGCCTTCTTCATCGTCGCCCCAACCCGGAAACGCCTCCGTTTCGGTTCAAGGAAACAATCATTGCCCATGCGTTGACCTGGGGCAATGGTTACGCCGAAATCGAGCGCAACCGCATCGGCGAGCCTATCGCTCTTTGGATCATCACGCCCGATCGTGTGACACCTGATCGAGATGAGCGTGGCCGGATTATTTACAAGGTCACAAACGACCAGGCAGATGACAGCGAAATTGCTGCCCGGGATATGTTTCACCTGCCCGGCCTCGCCTTCGATGGGCTTAAAGGCTACTCCGTAGTCAGTCAGGCCAAGCAGGCCATTAGCCTGGGTATCGCCACTGAACAATTCGGCTCCGCTTTCTTCGGTAACGGCGCGGTCCCGGGCGGTGTCATCACCAAGGAAGCGGGAAGCGGGGATCTCAGCGGCCCAGCCGTTAAGAACCTGCTTTCCTCGTTTAACAAGAAGCACCGGGGCGCCGCCAACAGCCACAAGGTCCACTACCTGGACGCGGGCCTGAAGTACCAGGAGATTGGTATTCCTCCCGAGGATGCCCAATTCCTCGAGACACGGCGATTCCAGACTTTGGACATGTGCCGCTGGTTTCGTGTTCCGCCCCATAAGCTGGCGGAGCTTGACCGGGCCACTCACAACAACATCGAGTCTCAAAACATCGAGTTTGTTACTGATGTGGTTGTGCCCTGGTCGACCCGGCTTGAGCAGGAAGCAGACTTCAAGTTGTTCGAAGAGGATGAAGTCCAGCTATTCACGAAGATCAACCTCAATGCCCTGCTTCGTGGCGATACCGCTGCCCGAAAAGAGTTCTACACCGCGATGCTGGACCGCGGTGTTTTCGATATTGACGAGGTCCGCTCCCGCGAGGACATGAACCCCCTGCCGGATGGCCACGGCAAGCTTCGCCTCGTGCAGGCCAACATGATGAGCGTAGACCGCGCTATCGAGGAAGGCGGCACTGAGGCGAACGCCCGGGCTTCGGATCGTCGTGCAACCTCTGCGCTCTGGGAAGATCCCGCCAGTCGGATGGTGCGAAAAGAGATCAACGCCCTTTCCAGGATGGCCGACAAAGGCATTGACGCCTCAAAGCTGGCGGACTTTTACGACGCCCATGCTCAGCACCTGGTGGAAGCATTCAGCGGTGTGGCCAGCTTTGACGGCATTCAGGATCTCGAGGCAAAGGCTCGCGCCTATATCCTCGACTCCTGCAAAGCGATCAACGACTACCAGGACACAATGGATCTGCTGGCAGAGTGGCGACTCTCTCGATCCGCAACCCTCCGCGAATTCATGGGAGACCCCAATGTTTAACTCAGACATGCTCTGGCTGATGCACCCCCAGGCCGTAGCCCAACTGCAGGCCAAAATCCAGATGGCCATCCGCGTCGGCGCGGGCCCGGCTGACGATGCCGAGCGGGAAGGTCTTCCGGTCACTCGACGTGGTAACACGGCCATCATTCCGATTACGGGCCCGATGGTAAAAGCCGAAAACTGGTTTACCCGCTGGCTTGGAATGAGCTCGACTCTGGCCATCCGGGCGGCGATCAATGCAGCTGTCGCAGACGACAGCGTTGAAAACATCGTCCTGTTGATTGATTCCCCGGGAGGCTCGACCGCAGCACTGTCCGAACTGGGTGACACTGTGGCCCTCGCCAAGGAGCAGAAGCCAATCATTTCCCAGGTCGACAGCATGGCCGCATCCGCGGCGTATTACGTGGCTGCGCAGACGACGAAGATCTACGCCGGCCGCATGGATCTGGTTGGATCCATCGGTGTCCGTATGACCCTTTACGACTACAGCAAGGCCTTCGAATCTGCGGGCATCAAAGCGATCCCGATCGACACCGGTGAGTTCAAGAGCGCCGGGGAGATGGGTACGGAGATCACCGAAGCACAAATAGCCGAGTTCCAAAAGATTGTGGACGGCTACTTTGATGATTTCCGTCAAGCCGTTATGAACGGCCGGGGCCTGAGCCAAAAGCAGTTTGATGCCGTTGCCGATGGCCGGATGTTCTTTGCCACTGAGGCAGTAGAGCTCGGTCTTATCGACGGGATCCAGAACAGCGAAACCACCCTTTCAAGCTTGATTCAAGTGCGGCCAGGGCGCAGAACCAGCAATGCCCGCCGCCGACTTGCAGCAGAAACCGCAGACCTGCCGAGTCAGATCTGCTGAACCGCCGAGACGGTTACCTCACCTGAAACTGAGTAGATATCTGGAGAATCATTATGAATCTCAAAGAACTGATTGCGCGTCTTAAGGCGCTCAAAACAGAGGCGACCGCCATCCTGGACGAGGCGGACAAAAACAACGGCGGCGATCTGACCGAGGAGCAAGAGGCTCAGTACGACGCCAAGATGACCGAGATCGAAAAGGTAAACGCCTCCATCGATCGGCTGAAGAAGCTGAACGCTGTGGGCGATACCGTAGACGATCTCGAGGCAAGCGCCGGCCGCCAGTCTCAGCCGAACGCTGCAGGCTCTCAGGCCCGCGTACGGGACAACCGCGAAGATGACCCCACCGCCGGCTTCTCCGGTCTGGGTGATTTTGCCCTGGCGGTTCAGGGTGCCTGCATGCCTGGCGGTGACCGTGACCAGCGTCTGAATATCCTTGGCGCTCCGTCCAACTTCCATCAGGAGAACGGCAGTTCCGACGGTTACGAGGTTCCGCCTCAGTTCCGCAATGAGATCATCGAGGTGATGTCTCAGACGGACGACTTGGCCAGCATGGTCGACAACGAGCCTACTGCCAGCAACCAGGTAAACCTGCTTGCGGACGAAAGCACTCCGTGGGGTGCCCAGGGCATCCAGGCCAGCTGGGCCGCGGAAGGTCAGAAGATGGATCCTTCTCGACTGGAAACTGATGGCCGGGCCGTGAAGCTGCACAAGCTGTACGCGTTTGTTCTGGCTTCCGATGAGCTGCTCGAGGACGCACCACGTCTCAACCAGCGGGTAACCCGTGGCGCTGCCCGCGCCATCCAGTGGAAGCGCAGTGAAGCGATCATGACCGGCTCCGGTAGCGGCCAGCCCCTGGGCTACATGAACAGTGGCGCCCTGGTGTCGGTTGCGAAGGAAGGCTCTCAGGCTGCTGATACCATCCTGGCTGAGAACGTGGCCAAGATGTACAGCCGCATGCTGCCCTCCTCCCTGCCCCGGGCCGTCTGGATTGCCAACAGCGACATCCTGCCCCAACTGATGACGCTGAAGATCGGCGACAACCTCGTATGGACTCCGCCCAGCTCTGGCTTCCAGAACGCCCCGGGTGGTTTCTTGCTGGGCCGTCCGATCATCTTCAGCGAGCACGCCAGCACGCTGGGTGACAAGGGCGATCTGCAGTTCATCGATCCGATGGGCTACTACATGCCGACCAAGCAGGGCGGCGTGAAGTTCGACAGCTCGATCCACCTGTACTTCGACTATGGCATCCAGGCGTTCCGCTGGACTTTCCGCTGTGGTGGTCAGACTTACCTGTCTGCACCGGTGAGCCCGGCGAAAGGCACGAACAGCAAGTCTCACTTCGTCGTTCTGGATGAGCGGGCGTAAGGCTCTGGCTCTAAGTGACGGGGCTGAGGCCCCGTACTAACCGTTAACCATTGCGGGGCCAGCGGTCCCCGCACTCCCCATTGCCAAGCAGGAGTTTCGACATGAACTCAAACGTACCGATGACCACCCGCAATCCGCTGGTGGTCGCCATCGCTCCGTCCAACCAGGCCGCGGGCGCTCAGTCCACCGGCTGGATCTCTGTGGCGGATTATTTCAACTTCATGGCGCTGGTAAACGTTGGCGCGCTGGGCGCGTCCGGCACTGTCGACGCCAAGATTGAGCAAGCCCAGGACAGCTCCGGTACCGGAGCCAAAGACGTCGCCGGCAAAGCAATCACCCAGATCGTTGCCAGCAACAAAACCGCCGCAATCGATATCAATCAGAATGATATCGATGTGACCAACGGGTTTACTCACATCCGGTTGACCATCACTGTCGGCACCGCTGCCTGTGACACAGCTGCCACCGTGATCGGCGCGTACGCGCGCTACGAAAAGCCGGACAACAACCAGGCTGACGAGGTGGTGTAAATGGCTATCCGATTCCTGCGTGATTACACCGTGCAGGACCGGGAGCGTACCACCTACGCCAAGGATGAGGTCAGGGATGACCTCTCCCCCGCGTCCGAAGATCACTTTGTAAGCCGAAACGTAGCGGTATACGTGGAGGCCGGACAGCACAAGTCGGAACCGCCCGAAACGGAAGAAAAAATCGAGCAGCCGGCAAAGCCAGCACGTCGAAAACAGTCGAAACGCACCGCGTCGTGATAGGCGCGGCAACTATCAATCAGCGGTAGAGGGTCGAGAAAATGCAGGACGAAATCCTGACGAGGACAGTGCCGCCCTCAAAGCCTGTTGTAACGCTGAGTGATGTAAAGCTTGATCTGCGCGTGGACCACGACTTCGAAGACACGCTGATTCAGCCTCTCATCCAGGCTGCGACCGAGTATCTCGAGGCACCGTCTGGAGTTCTTGGTAAAGCGTTCCTCACTCAGACCTGGAAGCTTTCAACGCGGGGGCCGGATTCCGATTGCAGGATCTATATTCCGGTCACTCCAGTCCAGTCTATTGAAGCTATCAGCTACTTCGATTCGGACAATGTTGAGCAGACCCTCACTATCTCTGACTTCCATCTCTACGGAGACGAGAACTGGGCCTATCTCATTCCCAAGGACGACATTGAATGGCCGGAACTGTTCGATCGGCTGGACGCGCTGACAATCACCTTTAAGGCCGGCTTTGGATCTTCGGAAACCGATGTGCCAGAGACAATCCGGCAGATTGTCCGCCTGATCGTCACGCATTGGTATACCAACCGCTCAGCCGTGAACCTAGGAACAATCGCAACTGAGATCCCGATGGCTGCCGAATCGCTAATCTCTCTCAACCGCAAGGGTTGGGTCTACTGATGCCGCTGTATCCCGGGAAGCTCCGCCACCGCGTCACCATTGAGAAGCCGGACACCGTTCAAGACCCGACAACGGGCGAAATGGTCCCAGGCTGGGCAACCGTGGCCACCGTCTGGGCTCAAAAGCGCGCCTCCAGCGCCCGAGAGTTCAAGCAATCCCAGGCTGGCCAATCCGAGATCAGCGGCGAATTTGTGATCCGTTACCGCTCCGATTTGGACGCCACCATACGCATTGTCCACATGGGCAAGATCTATAACATCGAAGGCGTGCTGGAGGACAACGAGAGCGGCCAGGAGTGGCTGACCCTACCCTACAGCGAAGGCGTTAACGATGGCGGCTGACGGCGTGAACTATGAGTTCAACGGACTGCCTGAACTGCTCGGCAAGCTGGACGGCCTCGAATACGATCTCAAGCGCAAGGGTGGCCGCTTTGCCCTTCGCCGAGCTGCCCAGGTTCTCCGGGACCAGGCGCGGTCAAATGCTGAGCGCGTCGATGACCCTCGAACGTCAGAAAATATAGCTGCGAACATTGTCGAGCGCTGGTCGGGTCGAACTTTCAGAAAGACCGGCAACATGATGTTCCGAGTGGGTGTTCTTGGCGGTGCCCGCCAGTATGCCAACACCAGGGAGAATGTCCGGAAGGGTCGGGCTGGACAGACATACCGGACGGACGGCAGCTCCGGCAATCCCGGCGGTGATACCTTCTATTGGCGTTTCCTGGAATTCGGCACAGAGGATGCGCCCGCGCAGCCCATATTCCGCCCGGTACCGCAGCAGGCCGGACAGCAAGCCGTGGACGTATTCGCCAACGAGTACACCAAAAAGATCGACCGCGCCCTCAAGCGAGCCAGGAAGAAGGCAGGTGTGAAATGAGCATCAAGATTGTTTTGCCACCCGGTAAAGCTCCGAAGGCTTGCCGGGGAACAAAGATATACACCGAAGACGGCCATGAAATTAAGGGTGTCACTGGCTGCAATATCGAAATCATGCCTGATGGGGTGGTAATGGCTCGACTGTCGGTCTTTGTTGAAGACGTGAAGAACCTCGACCAAATAAAGGGCCAGGTGACCATCGTCAACCCAGAAAACAAGGAAGTTGAAGCTTTTATTTCGGATTTGATGAATGAGGGCAAGCAGTGACCCCGCCAATCTTCCAGGTATGCGCAGCTGATTCAGCCGTCACCGCTCTGCTCGGAACTGGACCAACGCGGCTGTTCCCGTTCGGTCAGGCTCCGCAGGGGGTCACCCTGCCCTACGCTGTTTGGCAAACAGTCAGCGGCCTGCCAGAAAACTACCTGGGGCAGTCGCCAGATGTCGACAGCTACACCATCCAGATCGATGTTTACGCCGGGCGAGGCAGTGAGGCCCGACAGGTAGCCGCTGCGCTGCGCGATTCGATCGAGCCTCACGCTCACGTGGTCGGCTGGAACGGGGAGAGCACCGATCCCGACACCGGTCACAAACGATATGGATTCGACGTCGAGTGGCACGTACACCGATAGCCCAGATTCAGATTCAAGAAACCCGGCCACCAGCCGGGTTTTTAGTTTCGGTACAGCCTAGGGTCGCTCCTGAATGCCGGCGACGCCATCTAACCGGCCGGCTGTACCTCCTATTCGAGATGGCAGAGGAGAATAGTGATGGCTGACATCATTCCTTTCGATTATCAGGGCCAGTTTGTTCGCTTCACCGCCGACGGATGGATCAATGCCACTGACGTGGCCAAGCGTTTCGGGAAGCGGCCGGTGGATTGGCTGCGGTTGGAAGAAACGAGCGAATACATTGAGGCCCTTGCCGAGGTGCTTGGTCAGACCAAAGTGAGCCAGGATCACTTTGGTCTGGTTCGCACCAGTCGAGGCGGTAAGGCGCCTGGCACATGGCTGCACCCGAAGCTCGGAGTTCGTTTTGCGCAGTGGCTTGATATTCGGTTTGCCGTCTGGTGCGACCTCCATATTGATGCAGTTCTTCGTGGCAGCGGCAACGCTTTGCAGGAATACGAGCGAGCACATAATGCACTTGAATCACGAAAAGAGCTGGCCAGCGAGCAAGGACGAGGGCTGGCCCAGTGGCGCCACCAGAAGGAGCCACTCCAGCAGCAAGTCGAATACTGGCGAGACCAGTTGCAAATGACACTGGCGCTCGACGCCGCAATTTAAAGCCCGCCACTGAGCGGGCTTTTTTATGCCCGAAACCCGCACGAGGAATTTGAAATGTCCAAGCTCACACAAGGCACCCATATTTTCTTTCTGAACACCTCCGGCCAGACTCCGGAAGTCGTCAAGGTCGATTGCGCGACCAGCTTTAACCCTGGCGGCGATCCTGCAGGCGAGCTGGACGACACCTGTCTGGATAGCAACGAAATGGAATATGTTGCCGGCATGCGTAACCCGGGCACCGCGTCTCTGGGTATTCGTCCCGATGGCGACTACGACAGCCACATGACCATGTGGAATCTTTCCCGAATGAACCCCTCGCCTTCAATGGACTGGGTTGTTGGCTGGTCTGACGGCAAAGCAACGCCAGGTATTGCCCAAGGCGTTGGCTCTGTCGCTGTTGATGCTGGCGGATCTGGCTACTCCAGCGGAACGACTACGGTCACATTTTCCGATCCTGAAGATGCTGACGGCCGAACTGCAACCGGTATCGCAACCGTAGTGGGCGGAGCTGTCACCGATATTACCGTGACTGACCCGGGCACCGGTTACACCGCTGCGCCAACGGTAACCATCGGTGGTGATGGCACCGGCGCAACTGCGACCGCGACGTTGGGCGATTACAGCTTTGTCCTCCCGAATTCCAGGACCTGGTTCACCATGGGCGGTTACATCTCTGACTTCCCGTTCGACTTCCAGACCAACGCCCTGGTTGAGTCGGAGGTCAGCATTCGCCGCACCGGTGGTGCCCGCTGGATCAATAAGGCCGCGTAACCATGGATTTGACCCTTGATGCACTCAAAGACATGGGCGCCTTTACCGGCGCCCCTGTTCAGAAAGAAATTGTTCTGAAGAAAGAGGGTAATGATGAAAAGACTGCCACGGTCTACGTGCGCAAGCTTTCCTATTACACCGCGGTTTCGGACATTAAATCCCTCAACGCTAATTCGGATGCAGTAGCTGGCCGCATTGCTTCTGCCATCTGCGACAAGGAAGGGAAGCCTGTATTCAAGCCTGGCGATATTACTGGCGAGGCGGATCCTGACCGCGGGCCCCTGAGCAGCGAGATCACCATGGAGCTGCTGCGCGTGATCGGCGAGGTGAATGGAAAAAAGACGGAGAGCTGACCGACGAAGATGAACTTTGGCATGAGCTGGTAATGTGCGGCATTGGCGGTCCGACGATCGCCATCGCCAAACAGACGATGAGCTATGTCGAGTTTTTGGAGTGGGCCGAATACCGGCGCAAGCGGGGCAGTCTTCATCCGGGAATGCGGACAGAAAGGGCTGGAGCGTTGGTGGCTGCAATCCTTGCAAACGTCAACCGCAAGAAAGACAGCCAGCCGGTCAGCTTTTACAACTTTGCCCCTCATCACGAAGAGCCAAAACTGTCTCTGGAACAGGCGATGGAAAGCTGGAAATAGGTTGCTAAACTCTGTGCGCATATTTTCAAAGGGATTGATCATGAAAAAGCTACTTCTGTCGGCTTGCGCAGCTCTGACAGCGTGCGCACAGAACCCGATAAATTTCACCCAAGATGTAACCTTGGAACCTTGGCAGAGCTCGAAGTCAGTGCAGTCTGCTCGGTTTCCTGCAAAATCCAGCGGCGGGGATCTCGAATTCTGCGTTGCAAAGAATGTCGTTAATCCTGCAGTGACGTTTGCAGATAGTGCTGACAGCTTCTTTGGTGCGTTCACTGGTACGTATTATCAAGACACAGACACGGATACCGTGGGAGGAGGCTCTGTTATCCAGCACTCATCGGACAGGGGTGTTATTGCTGTGGGCGTTACTGGCTATGAAGTGTCCGCATTGGTCAGTCGTTACGTTCGCTTCCAGCTCACGGCGACAAATGGCCTATACGAGTTTGACAACCTTGAGCAAGTGCAAGCCAATAGCGGAGCTGCGCCAAACACTGGCTTTACTCCGGTAGGGGCTTTTGCTGGCGCCAACCCTGAACTCGCACTGAAAGCACTTGAGCAAATTGCAGATAAGATTGATCGCTGCCGATCTAATTGAAATCCCAACTGATTAAAACCTCGCCACGGCGGGGTTTTTTTATGCCTGGAGAAACGCATGGCCAGAAAGTCACTTGGCATTTTAACTTTAGACCTTGTTGCTAAAGTGTCGGGCTTCGAGCAAGGCATGGATAAAGCCGAGCGAAAGTCTCAGAAAACCGCCAAGCAAATCCAGCGCCACTCCAAGCAGATCGGGGCTGCCATCACCGCAGGCACGGCTGCTGCATTAACTGGTATGACCGCCCTGGTCGCCTCCACGGCGAACAGCGCCCGAGAAATAAAAAATCTTTCTGAGCTGGCGGGGGCAAGCCCGCAGCAATTTCAGAAGCTGACCTATGCGGCAAATCGATACGGCATAGAGCAGGAAAAGATCTCAGATATCCTCAAGGACACTAACGACCGCATCGGTGATTTCATGCAGACCGGTGGCGGGCCGATGGCTGACTTTTTTGAGAATATCGCGCCCAAGGTTGGAGTAACGGCTGACGAGTTCGCTCGACTGTCCGGCCCTGAGGCCTTACAACTTTACGTCCAAAGCCTCGAGGACGCAGGCGTTAGCCAGAAAGATATGACCTTCTACATGGAGGCCATAGCGTCTGACGCAACAGCGCTGATTCCTCTGCTGCGTGATAATGGCAGAGAGCTGAAAATCCTTGGCGATGAAGCCGAACGCACCGGTAATGTGTTCTCCGATATGGACTTTGAACAACTGGAGTCCATACGCCGCAGCATGGATGAGCTGAGCGGTGCCGCGACCGGAATGAAAAATGAAGTCGTCATGGCGGCACTTCCGGCCATCGAGGACTTGGTTGACCTATTGAGTGATGAAGGCACGATGGAATCGGCTCAGGCGCTGGGGTCTGCCATTGTCACTTCTATGAACTTCGTCATCGAGGCGATAGACGGCGCCGTTAAGGTCACTCAATTTCTGGCAGAAGAGTTGGCGGCATTCATTCATGGCCCTGCCTTCGACGACATTCCTCGGCTGACGGAAAAGCTGAATGATTTGGGGGATGCGGTTGAAGGGCAGGAGGAAAGGCTTAAATCACTCCGGCAGACACCGAACCTGATTCCAAAAGAGGTTATTGCTACCGAAGAAGAACGACTAAGACGGCTCAGGGCAGAGTATGACGCCGTTTCCGAATTGATAGAAAACGCTCGGAAAAACCAAAGCGCCCAAGCAGGCGCCGGGGATGGAACCGGCGTTGACACAATCGATACATCTGGCTCGGGCGGCAGCACTTCATCCGGTGGTGGATCAACAGGCACTAGCGGCTCTGAGGACGAAACCGGGAGTGGAGATACAGACTATCTCCAGCGCGTAGCAGCTCTTCGCCAGGCTTTTGAAACTGAAAAACAGATAGCTTTGCGCCTTTACGGGGAGCGTAACGAAGAGATAAACGAGCTATATCAGGCTGACGCGATCAGCAAGATGGAAGCCGATCATCTGAAGATCCAGTCTGAACAGGAAATGCAGGATCAACTGAAACAGATCCGGCAGAACGCGGCTGATGAGGAAGCACGACTTCAGCAGCAGCGCCAAGCCCTTATTCTGGCTGGCTCAGAACAGCTCTTCGGTTCATTGGCCGATATTACCGGTCAGTTTGCCGGAGAGCAGACCGCACTATACAAAACCATGTTCGCGGTTCAGAAGGCCGCGGCCATCGCTCAATCTATCGTCGCAATCAACACCGGCATTGCCCAGGCGTCTGCCGTACCGTTCCCCGCTAACCTTGCCGCCATGGCTTCAGTGGCAGCCGCTACCGCTGGCATTGTCAGCAATATTCAGGCGGTATCAATTGCTGGCATGGCCCACGACGGTATCGACAGCGTTCCTCAGGAGGGCACCTGGCTTCTGGATAAAGGGGAGCGGGTGCTCACCTCACCGCAGGCTGACAACCTAGATTCGTTCCTTGCCAGGCAAGAAGCTGGCGGAGGATCCGGAACCGTGGTCAACGTCATTGAGGACAATTCCAGGGCCGGCGAGACAGAAACCAAAAGAGGCAGCAACGGGCAGGAAGAGGTTAACGTGTTTGTCGCTGACATCATGGGCGGCGGACCCAGGGCCAAAGCCATGCAAACCGCGTTCGGACTCAGAAGGCAGGGTAACTGATGGCCACCACGATTGACTTCCCGAAGATGCTGCCAACGCCGCACCGTTCCGGGTACGGCCTGAAGTCAGGGCCAACGTTTGCCCGAACCGAAATGGCCAGCGGCCGGGCCAAGCAGCGCCCACTGAATAAAGTTGTTCCGACCGTCGTGCCGGTAACCTTCCTGCTCACCCAGGAGCAGGCCCAAATATTCGAGGGCTGGTTCAACTACGAAATTGCCTACGGCACTGCCTGGTTTAACTGCCAGCTGGATTCCCCCATGGGGCTCCGGCCCTACGAATGCCGCTTCGTCGATATGTACGACGGGCCCAAGCTGCGCGGGCTGCGGCACTGGGAATACAGCGCACAACTGGAAATTTTCGAACGGCCCACGGTGTCCGAAGAGGAATACCTCTACGGCCTGCCGGATATCCAGTACACCTCAATTTTCGACATCACCATGAATCAAGAATGGCCCGAGGCTTAGGAGTTGCTCAATGACCAAGTTTAATACTGGCAATCCGGTTGGTAGTGCTGATCCGAGGGATCGTCACGATAACTCTCAGGCTTTTGATCGGGGCATGAACTCTGAAAGCCCAAGCTTTAATGACCGGCTCGGGCGTGCTCGGAAGAGCTGGCAGGCGTTCGAGAATCAGGTTGATCAGCAGCAGTCAGAGTTTGACGCTGATCAGGCGGATCGCGAGCAGCGCTTTAATGCCTTCCTTGCGTCCAGCGGTTACTCGGGGACCGGGGCGAATGGCGCCGTTGAGGATTACGCCGCTGGCATTGAGCTCACGGAATATAATCAGGTTCTGCGTGATGTTAATGGCGAAATGTGGCGCATCTCTGGCTCTACAACGCTGCCATACACAACTACCGGCTCAGGACTGCCAGAAGGCGGAGCTTTTGTTTCGGTTGGAGATGCGGTTTTGCGCCAGGAGCTGATGACAGATGGACTCGATGCAGAGCATGTCAATTACACGCCGACTACCACCATTAAAGAGGCAGTGGACAGCACAAGGTATAAGCCCCCGATTAACCTTGGCATCCAGACACCACAAGCTGCATTTATTTTTGACACAACAAACGAAACAACCTTGGAGCCTGTCACTGGAATCTTTAGTGCTCGAAGCTTGTCGGTAGGTATCTCTTGCCCTGTGCTATCAATTAATGGTCTCGGTCCCGCTGGCACTGGTAACGGCAACCTATACACCGACATTGCCACTCTACTGAAGTACCAGAACCAAGGCCACGAAATTATCAACCACGGACTGACGCCGGAAGGACCGCGCATCGAGCTAGACGATCTGATGATCGATAACGATGCGAATTACTCCTATGAGCTGTTGAGACGTGCCGGTATCAAGCCGACCAGTTTTGTTTGTTATGGCGGGAGACTGGACCCGACAAACGTGGCAGCCTACGCCGAGCGGCACACAGTGCTTTATGCGTACAACGTTGCCCCAGATGCTAGAGACCTGTCGCTGTGCACCTACTCAAATGACACATTGATCAATGGGCCAACGGGCGTCACTCGGGCGTCTTTGGAAAACGTCATTGATGAGACCGGCACAACCACCACCGATAACAACGAAATACTGCGTGTAAGCAAGCTGGTGGTGGACTACTGCGTAGCTAATAACCGATCTGTGATCTTCTACAACCACACAATCTCAAGCGGTGTTTTTGACGAGCCTTACATCGAGGCATTACTCGATTACTGTGCAGCACAAGGGCTCAGCGTAGAAAGCCCGGCCAAGCTCTGGCAAACGATCAGCAATGTGACTTCGCATGAAGTTCGGCTGGAGGCTCTTGAGAAAGATGTTCAGCGATCCTTTGGTTTGGTGGATGAGAACCTGATCACATCTAAAAATCTGACAGGGTGGGCGGCATTCACCGATAGCGGGACAGCGCCGACCGTTACTCACACAGCGACACCGTGGGCGGATAAGACACAATTTTCGTTTGCGGGTGATAACACTGGAGTAGCACACCGTCGGCATTTGTATATCAACAACGTGGGCGGACTGATCGGGTACGGATCAACGCTCTGTTTTGGGTTTGACTACTCATGCGACTTAGTGGAGCGTAACGACAACGGGTCGATTACCGTGAAAGCGCGCTGGCGAAGCGCGGCCAATGGCGGCGGCAACGTCCAACAGCCGGAGCACGTTGCTACATACACTACTGTTGACCGATACACGCGCAGGGCATACGTTGTGTTCAGCAATCAGGGGGTGTCGGATCAGTTTTCTGACCACCTAGAATTAGTGATTGAGTTCACGCCGGTTAATGGCAGACCTGTGGTGTACGACATTGAAAACCCCGTGCTAAACCGTGGCGTTATTCCGGCACCGTACCAAAAACCAGTTGTTCCATCCGATCCGGTTCCTGTGGCAACAGGGCTGGCGCTGGATACTGGCGGTAGCTATACGTGGAGTACCGGTAACTCGCTACAGCCGCAATATTACCTGAACATAAAAAAGGCAATGTTGGTTGCGAGGGATGCGGCTGGCCAGATGAGGGGTTTTGTAATAGCCGATCCATTTATTAATGGCGCGGACATTACTTTTAACACGTTTGGCGGGGTAGGCGAGCAAGAAATGGTGGTCAACATAACAAACTATGCTGTGTCCGTTGTGTCAAACGAAGCTAGCGCGGCCGGTGTTGTCTTGTCTGATGTGACGTTTTTCTACTGAGGATATCTATGTTGACCGTAATAGCGAGATCCTACGCCAGCGCCGATGACGAGATCATCCGCACCTTGGAAATACTCGTTTCTAGCGTCGATCCCATCCGGGTCTGCACCGGCTTCATTGACCGGCTGCTGACCCTGGAGGACGACACCGAAGCCGAGTTCGTCGCCGGCCCGCTGTCCATCAAGCGCCCGAGCAAAAGCGCATCTGGCCAGCAAACCCTTTCCCTTTCGATTGCCAACGTCACGTCACAAGGCCAAGAGGCCATCGAGGCGGCACTGGAATCTGGGGAAGAGGTGCCGGTAATTTACCGGGAGTATCTGGCCTCCGATCTGTCTGCCCCTGCCACCAATCCATACCGGATGACCCTGCGCGGGGGCGGCTTCCAGGGGATCATGATCCAGATAGAGGCCGGTTACTTTGACCTGCTGAATACCCAGTGGCCCCGCCGCCGCTACACCGCCGATGAGTTCCCAGGGCTGCGATACATCTGATGACCCTCAACGACCTGCTCAACGTGCCCTATCTCGCCAATGGACGGCAACCAGATGGGGCGGACTGCTATGGCTTGACGAGGCTGGCCAGAGTACATCTGTTCGGTAAGCCGTGGATGCCAGAGCATGGCGCCGTCGAAGGCTCAGACAAGCGGGCGCTAACCAAGGCCATGCTGTCAGAGTCGGTGAATTACCGTGTCTGCGATCCGCGCCCAGGCGCCATTGCCTGCTGCTACCGTGGCAGGCTCTGCACGCACATTGCCATCGTGGTCGAAATCGATGGGCGCCTAATGATCCTCGAAACCGACGAGCCAGGCAAAGGCAGGCATGGTCCTCGCCTTGTAAACCTAAGACTATTCCAGCAGCGTTTCTTGAGAGTCGTTTTCTATGACGATTAAAGTGTACGACACCATCATGCCCGCCGAGCCCGTCGAGGTTTATTACGATCACGGCATGACGGTCGAAGCCTGGGTGAGCAGCCAGACCGAAAACTACACGTCGGGCCCAGTGCAGCGAGTTAGCTGTGCAATCAATGGCGCAATCGTCAACCCGCTGGATTGGGCGAATGTTGCAATTGGCGAAAATGATCTGGTGGAGTTCCGCGTTGTTCCGTTTGGTGACGTTGTTGACGCTTTTACCAGCATTGGCGCATTCCTGGTCAACCCGTTTTACGCAGGGTCCGCACTTGCCGGCCAGGCAGCGGTCGATGCGCTAATTAACATTCCAAGCGCTTCCTCCAGGAGCGGAGGTCGGCAGGGTTCCGATATTGCTCCGGCTGACGCAAAAGCCAATACCGCTCGCCTCGGTCAAGGCGTCCCCGAGCTGTTTGGCAGATATATTCGCTATCCCGATTACGTCAATCAGCCCAGGAAATACTACAAGGATGCACGCACGCAAGTTCAAAACATCATGCTGTGCATCACCTCAGGCCGTTGCCTGATTGAGACGGCCCTTCTAAAACTCGGCGAAACGCCCTTCAGCCAATTGGGAAACTCAATCAGCTATCAGGTGTTTGAGCCCGGAGAGGACGTTTCTGTCCATCCCGCGCACGAAAACTGGTACACCGCGCCAGAAGTGGGGGCCACCACTGGGTCAAGTGGCATTCGGCTTTATCGAGGACGATCGTTATCCTCTGGCCTGACAGGCGCACAGGTAAGCTACAGCGGGCCGGAAATACGAACCACCAGCACCTCTGTCTTTTTCCCTGGCGATTGGGCAACTGGCGACTTCGTTGCCATATCTACTCGCCAATCCGTCACCGTATCAGTCGATGGGGGTGGGCTTGTAACCCTGAATGGCGATTGGGGGGATGCCGATGTTGGTGATGAGATAAGACTAAGATCGACAGAGCTTGCAGAGGCCAACGGCGTTTTCCTGATTGACACGAAAACCGGAAACGACATTACGCTCACGCAAGACGGGTCTCCAATTGCCGGGTGGGCTGCTGGAAGCTATTTGATGTTTTCTCGCCGGGAGGACGAAGATTTCCGTATCGACAGTATCATTTATGACACGTCATTCCCGGATCTTGTAGATGGTTTCGGCCTCTCCCGTTTTGTTGGTGGCGCTGAGGATACGGGCTGGTCTAGTTTCCCGGGCGGCACCGGAGTTGCAGATGTGCTGCTGGCAAGCCGATCAGAGGCCGACGGCTGGGCCGGACCTTTTACCGCGTGTCCAGACGGTGAAACTACCAGTACGGTTGAGATTGATATTTTCTTGCCTCAAGGACAAGGCAAGGTCGATGGAGACACCGTTGTTCCGTTCAGCACGAAGCGGCAAGTTGAAATCCAGTGGCGCGAACTCGGAGCAACCGCATGGAACAGTCAAATATACACGATTGATAACGCTACCAGGGACCAACTCGGCTTCACTTTCCAGCTCGACCTTGGACCCGCGATCAGACCAGAATTCAGAGTTCGTCGCGTGACCACAGAGAGCAGCGAGATTGCAAGTCTTGACCGGATTGAATGGCAAGCGCTTCGATCCAATCTGCCGACTGTTACCAGTTATCCCGGCGTCACCACGATGGCGGTGACTATTGAGGGCACAGACCAGATCGGCAGTGCTTCGAATAACCGAATAAACCTGGTCGCCACCCGGCTACTCCCAGGCATCAGCGGTGGAGCCCTAACCCCCGAAGCCCCAACACGATCGATAGCTGCTGCTGCCGTGCATGTTGCAAAGTCGCTCGGCTATTCTGACGACCAGATCGACTTGGACGCATTCGAGCAACTGGACGCAATCTGGCAAGGAAGGGGTGATTATTTTGATTTTGTGATTGGAGATGGCACAGCAAAAGATGCCATTGATCAGATTCTGCGCCCCGGTTACGCCTCGATGACTTTGAGCACCGGCGTGATCACACCTGTGCGGGACGCGCCTCGGACTCATTTTGAGCAGCCCTATTCGCCGGAGAATATGACGGCACCATTGCAACGCTCGTTCACCAGCCGCAAGCCAGAAGAGCCGGACGGCGTAGAAGTGGAATACACCAACGCTGACACCTGGACAACTGAAACAATAAAATGCTTCCTGCCCGGAGACCAAGGCATCAAGCTGGACAAATTAAAACTCGATGGCGTAACCGATCGAACAAAAGCCTGGCGCATTGGCATGAGGCGGCGCCGATCTCAGCGTTATCGCCGATGGACATACAGTTTTAATACCGAGCTGGACGCCCTGAACTCGGATTATCTCGGCTATGTCCCGCTTGTTGATGATATTCCCGGCTATGGCCAGGCATCCGTGCTGCGTTCGTTAGATACCTCCGGCCCAGTGCCAAAGCTTACTGTGAGTCAGCCTATGGACTGGCAGGATGGGGAAAGTCATGTGGTTGCATACCGTGATGTATACGGCGATATAGTGGGCCCCTTTTCAACAGCTCGAGGAGACAACGATTTCGAGATTATTGCCAACGTATCTCCGTTGCCGGAACTGTCGCCTAGTCAAGAGCCCCCTCATGTGATTTTTGGCACAACTGACCGCTGGAGCTTTCCGGCTCTGATAACAGAAATCAGCCCGCAGGGAGAGCTTGAAGTGAGCGTTACCGCGACGAATTATGATGAGCGGGTATACGCCGATGACGACAATAGCCCGCCGTGACAGTGTGGGCATTTTGTGGCCACGCCATGAACATGGATGCGCATTTATAGGTTAATGTGGGCGAGGGCGTCCGGCACGACCTTAATTAAATCAGATAGTTATAAATGCTGGTAGCACTCATAATGCTGGGGTCGGCGGTTCGACTCCGCCCCTTGCTACCAGTATTTATAAAGCCCGGCTCGTAAGAGTCGGGCTTTTTTAATGCCTAAAAGGTCGGCGGACAACTCACTGACGCTAAGTCAACCTTCTGGATCTCGCTGTCCCCCGGGGATATCCCAGGCCTCATAATTTTTCTCGCTAATCAAGCGGCAGGTTCTTATGGCATCCCTGAAGTCTTCCTTGAGGCGGTTATCCTCTACACTGTGAGAAATGTACATGGACAAATCTATCCAGGCTGCGGTCCGGTCATAATAAGCCCCTTGGTAGTCCTCGAGATACAGGTCCATCATGATCCGAGGCAGAACCACAACATCTACACGACCGAGCCTGAGCATTCGGACAGCCTGCTCCCAATCAGAGACATGAGTTACTTGAGGGCTATCACCTTTTAAAAGCTCTAAACCCGCAAACTTCCGGACAAATCCAAACCTGAGCCCCGTCATGCTGTCTAACGGCGGCAAATCCTGAACCATGAGATACACATATTCCAATTGGAACAACGTACCGCCAAAGTCCGCATACTGATCCCTTTCTACCGTTTGAATTAACGGCAACCCAATTGAAATACCGCCTTTTTCCAGTTGGCGAAGTATCTGGGCCAACGGCATGTTAACGAACCTGAAATCGCCGTCTACGCGGCTAAAGACACAACGATAATAAGGCGCAAAACGACCCACGAGTTTCCCATTTTCCACAGAAATTTCGCGTTCTATATCTGCAAAGACCCCAACAATATTCTGACGTTTCGAATCAGCGGACAGGGACAGAGAAAAAAACAGGAACAAAAAGACATGAAAAATCCTGAGCCATACTATCCTTGGCATGTCCCACCTCCCAAGCATGCGAATACAGTGCATACCTTTTAAGGTATTTAAGCGAACGAACGTGACATTGACTCACACACAACACGAAACGCTTTTTTTATAGTAGTTGTCATATCGGCACCGTGCCCATTTTTTCCAGCCCTTTGCATTGTCCTCTTTATCGGGCGGCGGTTAGACTCCGCCCCTTGCTACCAGTATTCTGGCAAGCCCGTCCCGAAAGCGCCGGGCTTTTGAGTTTCTGGGGACGACCCCACCCTTCCCGGGCAGTGAACGCGGGACGACCCGTCTTCGTACAAAACGTTCTATGAGATCAACCAGAGACAGAGTTCGACAGGCGATTTCCTTTGAGGTTATTGGCCTCCTGCTTTCCGTTCCCCTCGCTGCCGTAACGTTCGGATTCGATATGGGAAGAACCGGAGTTCTTGGTGTGGTTGGCGCCACCATCGCGACAATCTGGAACTACCTGTTTAACCTGGGATTCGATCACGGCCTGAAGCACTTCACGGGCTCAACCCAGAAATCCCTGCGGGTTCGTTTCCTGCACGCGGTGAGTTTCGAGCTGGGTCTGATGCTGATTTTCCTGCCGATTATTGCCTGGTGGATGGGCATCGGTCTTCTTGAGGCGCTGATCGTGGATATCGCGTTCGTAGTCTTCTATCTGGTGTATGCGTTCGTATTCACCTGGAGTTACGACACCATATTTCCTGACACGGATGCCAAGAAATCCAACGCCACTTAAACAAACTTTGACAATCCCGGGGGCAGTAGTCGGATAGGATAGAGGCTTCACCCGAATGCGTTTTAAGGCTGTATCGCATTATGAAATCCCGCCACGCGCTCACCGTGTTCCTGGCCGTTGTTCTGGTTCCCATTGCCCTTGGGTTCGCCGGCGCGAGCGTGAAGGCGGCCATCCTGTCGATCAGTGTTTTCTGGGTCTGCCTGGGGATATTCTTCTACCCATCCATCAGTGACTATCTCAGGTCTGCAAGGAGGGAGCGGGACGATCCTCTAAAGACAAACTCTGTGGCATACTCACGGGCTGAAACCCATAAAGAACAACACACCAGCAAGGACCGTTGACATGAAACCGGAAACCCTAGCGCTGCACGCAGGCTTCAAAAGCGATCCCACTACCCGGGCCGCTACCACCCCGATCTACCAGACCACGTCCTACACCTTCGATGACACCCAGCACGGTGCCGATCTGTTTGACCTGAAGGTTCAGGGCAACATCTACACCCGTATCATGAACCCGACCAACGCGGTTCTCGAAGAGCGGATGGCAGAACTGGAAGGCGGTGTTGGCGCCCTGGCCGTGGCCTCTGGCATGGCGGCCATCACCTATGCGCTGCAGACCATCTGCAAGGTGGGTAACAACATCGTCAGCACCAGTCAGCTATACGGCGGCACCTACAACCTGTTCGCGCACTCGCTGCCGAACCAGGGCATTGAGTGCAAGATGGTTCGCCATGACGATTTCGATGCCGTGGAAAAGGCTATTGATGAGAACACACGCGCCCTGTTCTGCGAGTCCATCGGCAACCCGGCAGGCAACGTGGTCGATATCCAACGCTGGGCCGAAATTGCGCACAAACACGGCATCCCGCTGATGGTGGACAACACGGTTGCCACGCCGTTCCTGTGCCGCCCGATCGAGCACGGCGCCGATATCGTGATTCACTCGCTCACCAAGTACATCGGTGGCCACGGCACCACCGTCGCAGGCGTTGTCGTGGATTCCGGAAAGTTCGACTGGAAAGCCAGTGCTGACAAGTTCCCGATGCTGAACGAACCGGATCCGTCCTACCACGGCGTGGTCTACACAGACGCCCTGGGCCCTGCTGCCTTCATCGGCCGCTGCCGAGTGGTTCCGCTGCGCAACACCGGTGCCGCCCTTGCTCCGTTCAATGCGTTCCTGATCATGCAGGGTCTGGAAACCCTGGCGCTGCGCATGGAACGTCATTGCGAGAACGCCGAGAAAGTCGCGAACTTCCTGCAGGAGCACCCGTCTGTTGAATGGGTCAACTACGCGACCCTGGCCAACAGCCCGTACAAGGCGACCTGCGAGAAGATTTCCGGCGGGAAAGCGTCCGGCATCCTGAGCTTCGGCATCAAGGGTGGCCGGGAAGCCGGGGCAAAGTTCATCGATGCCCTGGAATTGATCCTGCGTCTGGTGAACATCGGTGACGCCAAGTCCCTGGCCTGCCACCCGGCGACCACCACCCACCGCCAGCTCAACCCGGAAGAGCTGAAGAGCGCTGGTGTGAGCGAGGATCTGGTGCGGCTGTCCATCGGTATCGAGCATGTCGACGACATCATTGCCGACATTACCCAGGCCCTGGACAAAGCCCAGGCCTGATAGCGGTCAACCGGGTACGACCAATGTCGTGCCCGGCACCCTCGTGATTGCCCCTATCTGTCTTGTAACTCCCCCGCCAGGCCATTACTCTTTAGTGTTCCCCATGCCCGAATCGAGAGTCCGGTTGCAATGAGCGAAAGCGCAAAAACCCGCATTACCAGTGGTTCCAAATTCCGCAATGAGCATGGCTTCTCGGCCATCAAGGATGGCGTCAAGCGGTCATCGAAGCAGGAAGCCACAACAGCGGAAAAGCGAGAGCCGAAGCCCAAATGGCTCCGGGCACGCATGCCCGGGGGCGAGCGCTATGAGGCGGTACGCAAGAACGTCAGTGAGCACCGGTTGAGCACCGTTTGCCAGGAATCTCATTGCCCCAATATCGGTGAGTGCTGGACCGCCGGCACGGCCACCATCATGGTGATGGGGTCTGTGTGTACCCGGGCCTGCAAATTCTGCGCGGTGGACACCGGCAACCCGAAAGGCTGGCTTGACCATGAAGAGCCGGAGAACACGGCCAAGTCCGTAGAGCTGATGGGCCTTCGTTATATTGTGCTTACCTCGGTAGACCGTGACGACCTGGAAGACGGCGGCGCTGCCCACTATGCCGCTTGTGTCTCTGCCATCAAACAGCGCACGCCGGAAGTCGCCGTTGAGGCGCTGACGCCGGATTTTGATGCTGTGATGGCGGACGTTGAGAAGGTGGTGGATTCCGGGCTGGATGTCTTTGCCCAGAACGTGGAAACCGTCAAGCGGCTGACCAGTCGGGTTCGTGATCCGCGTGCCGGGTATGAAAAAACCCTCCGGGTCCTGGAGCACGCCAAGAAGCACCGTCCGGACGTGCTTACCAAGACCAGCCTGATGCTGGGGCTCGGCGAAACCGAAGAGGAAATCCTGGAAACCATGGACGATCTGCGCGCCATCGGTGTGGATATCCTGACTCTGGGCCAGTACCTGCGCCCTACTCCGAACCACTTGCCGGTAGAACGCTACGTCACCCCCGAAGAGTTCAACCGTTACCGGGAAATCGGCCTGGAGAAGGGCTTCATGGAAGTGCCATCCGGCCCCATGGTCCGCTCCAGCTACCGGGCTGACAAAGTCTTCGATAAAAACAATCTGGGTCTTGCCGTGCCCGAGGTTCCCCAAGCCTCCAATGCCATGCAGATTCCGGTGAAGGCCATCGACTGAGAACATACATGCTGACACTGCTGCGAAATGCCCGGCTGAAGTACAAATTCTGGTTGCTGAACATTGTCGTTTTTGCAGTTCTCTGCTTGCTCGTTCTCTATGCCATGAACACGATTGCCGGGCAGACCGGCCGGTCGTTCAACGAGGTCTTCGCTGATACAGCACCCGGCTTCGCGCTGGTTGTGGCAATACTTATGGTGCTAGAGATGGCCGGGTCCCAGCTGCTGATCTCGTTTATCGAACGCCACGTGAACCGCCTGAAAAACACCATGGTCGACGTTCAGGCTTCGGGCAATCTTAGCCAGCGGGCGGTGGTGGATTCCACCGACGAAATCGGCGAGATGGCCAGCGCCTTCAATGCCATGCAGGACCGCACCGTGGGCGTGGTCCGAAGCATGAAGGAAGCCATCGAACGGCTGCACCAGGAGGTCGAGGAGCTGACCGCGGCCGCCGAAGCCCGTCGGGATGACCTCGGTCGCCAACAACAGGGCGCCGACCGGTCCGCGGAAGTCATCGAAACCATGCTGCAGAGCTTCACCGGCATCGCCGAGCAGGCCGGAATTGCCAAGACTCTCTCCCACGAGGCGAGCGATGCCGCTCGCGACGGCAGCACCCGTGTCGGACAGAGCGCCGACAGCATCCGCAAGCTTGCCGATGTGGTACGCAATTCCGCCAGCAGCGTCGAAGCCCTCGCCGAAAACAGCCATGAAATCAGCCAGGCCATCACCGAAATCCGGGGCATTGCCGAACAGACCAATTTGCTGGCCCTGAATGCGGCCATCGAGGCGGCCCGAGCTGGCGAACAGGGCCGAGGGTTTGCCGTCGTGGCTGATGAAGTCCGTAAACTGGCCCAACGGGTCCAGGACTCCACCGATCAGATTCAGGGTACGATCGATCGGCTTCTAAGCGCCATCAACACCGCCGTAAATCAGATGACCGGAAGTTCTGAGGATGCCACCCGCTGCGTCGAGGAATCCGAGGAAGGCCGCCGTGCCCTGGAAGCCATCAACGAGGTGGTGAGCCGGATCGATCATACCAACCAGGAAATCGCCAACGTCTCGGCAGACCAGACCGCCGGCACCGACGATGTGCTGGCTAACGTTCAGGGCATTCGCGAGACCACCCAGAACATGGTGACCCAGCTTGCCGAGAGCGCGGATATGAGCCGCCGCCTGAAAAAGCTGATCGATTCCCTGGAAGAAGCCTCGTCAAAGGTCACGGTTCACTGAGGTTTATGGCACACTCTGCACTCGTTTGAACTGGCAGAGTAGTTGTTCATGAATCGTCTTCGCGCCCTGTATGACCGCCTGATTTTTCCGCATCCCGTTATTATCCTTGCGGGTTTTGGCCTCCTTCTAGCCATCGCCGCTATCAAATTCGGCGAATTCCGCCTGGATGCTTCCGCCGAATCCCTGGTACTGGAAAACGACCGTTCCCTCGAACAATACCGCCAGGTAAACCGTCGCTTTACCACCTCGGACGATTTCCTGATCGTCACCTATACCCCCGAAGGTGAACTGTTCTCCGAAGATGGGCTGGCCAGACTGGGCGCGTTGCGGGATGAACTGCAAGGCCTGGAAGCCGTGGGCTCCACCAACAGCATCCTGAACGTTCCCCTGCTCCACAGCCCGGATCTGACGCTGGATACCGTGGACAGCGAGATCAAGACCCTGGACGACCACGATGTAACGCCGGACACAGCCCGCCAGGCGCTTCTGAACAATCCGCTCTACCCCAACCTGCTGATCAGCGAAGACGGGCGAACCACTGCCATACAGGTCAACCTGCCCACGCCGGATCGCTATTTTGAACTGCTGAGAAAACGCAACGATCTGAGAGACAAGGCCGATGCCGGCGAAGCCTCCGAGGCCGAGTTGGCCGAACTGGAACGGGTAAAACAGGATTTCATCGACTTTACCGAAACCCTCGGGGTCGAGCGCGATGCCACCATCCGCACGGTTCGCTCCATTCTCGACACCTACCGCGACGGCGCCGACATTCACCTGGGCGGGGTCCCCATGATCGTTGCAGACATGATTCGTTTTATCGAAAACGACCTGTCTACCTTCGGGCTCGGCGTCCTTGCGTTTCTGCTGCTCACCCTGGCGATTATTTTCCGGCAGTGGCGCTGGGTTCTGGTGCCGCTGTTGTGCTGCAGCTTTACCGTCTGGCTGATGATCGGCTTTCTGGGCTGGGCCCAGTGGCCGGTGACGGTTATCTCATCCAACTTTATTTCCCTGCTGCTGATCATGACCCTGTCGCTCACCATCCACCTGATCGTGCGCTACCGGGAATTCCAGCACGACGAGCCCGAGGCCAGCGCCAGAGACACCCTGCGCAACACCGTAATGGCGATGATCAAGCCCTGCTTCTATATGGCCATCACTACCATTGTCGCCTTCGGGTCCCTCACCTTTAGCGGCATTCGCCCGGTCATCGATTTCGGCTGGATGATGACCCTGGGCCTGACCGTGGCTTTTCTCATCACCTTTATTGTTTTCCCGGCCCTGCTCACCCTGTTGCCACCACCACTGGACAGCCGGGTTACCTCTGACAGGGTTCCCTTCACCGATGCCTTTGCGCGGTTCACGGAACACTTCGGCAAGACAGTGTTGGTCGGCTCCGGCCTGATTGCGGTGCTCTGCGTGGTCGGCCTGAACAAGCTGACGGTGGAAAACAGCTTTATCGACTATTTCAAATCGTCCACCGAAATCCATCAGGGCATGATCACCATCGACAACCGCCTGGGCGGTACCACGCCCTTGGACGTGGTTATCACCGACGATCCGCCACCGGAAGGCGTGAGTGGCGGCGACCCGTTTGCCAGTGACTGCGACCCGTTCGTAGAGGACTGCGGTGCCGGAGAGGAATATCGGGATACCTGGTACACCTACCAGAAAATGGAAGAACTGGAAGCGGTTCACAACTACCTGGACGGCCTACCGGAGACCGGCAAGGTGCTCTCGATCAACACCACGCTGGATATCCTCGCCCAAATCAACCAGGGCGAGCCTCTGGACGCCCTGGAACTGGCGTTTGTGCCCGCTGCCGTTCCCGACGACCTGCAGGATACCCTGCTGACGCCTTACATTTCCGAGGAGCACGACCAGGCCCGATTCAGCATCCGGATCCTGGAAACCATGCCGGAACTGCGTCGACAGGAGCTCTTGAACCGCATCCATGAACATCTGACAACGGAACTGGGGTACTCGAAAGATCAGGTACTCTTTGCCGGCATGACGGTGATGTACAACAACATGCTGCAAAGCCTGTTCGATTCTCAGATCAAGACCATCGGCGTGGTCTTCGCCGCCATCATGGTGATGTTCCTGATCCTGTTCCGCTCCCTGAAACTGGCCCTGATCGGCATCGCCCCGAACCTCATCGCCGCCGGCTCAGTACTCGGCCTGATGGGCTGGCTGGGCATTCCCCTGGATATGATGACCATCACCGTGGCGGCCATTACCGTCGGCATCGCCGTGGACGACACCATCCACTACATCCACCGCTTCAAAACCGAGTTTCAGAAAGACGGCGACTATATCGCCACCATGCACCGCTGCCACCGAAGCATCGGCCAGGCCATGTTCTTCACCTCGCTGACCATCATCTCCGGGTTCTCGATACTGGTGCTGTCCAACTTCATCCCGACCATCTACTTCGGGTTGTTTACGGGGTTTGCCATGTTCATGGCTCTGGTTGGGGCGCTTACGCTGCTTCCTCGGCTCATTGTTCTCGTTAAGCCCTTTGGCTCGGGGGTGTAGGTTTGGGCTGGGCTCCTAGCCTTCTAGGTTAGAGGGTGGCTCGGCAGGTGTAGGCCTTTGCCAGAACCGCTACGAGCACATCCATGTGCGCTTGACGTCGGCCATCCTTGGCCGCCGACATTCTGGCAAAGGCCTACACCTGCCAAGCTTCAGAAATAGGAGTTATAGGAAGACACTCCGCACCCAATATCCCCGACAAGCAGTTGAGCAGTGAGCGATGACTGAATCGTTCGAAGAACAGGGGTGTGGCGCCCTCCCAAAAATGTCTGTGGCCAGGGATGGCCACAGCCAAGCGCACATGGATGTGCTCGTAGCGGTTTTTGGGAGGGCGCCACACCGCTGTTCCTCCCCCAAAACCAGCAGGCTAGGGGCACAAAAAAAGGGCCACACCAAAAGATGCGGCCCTTCTCCAACCCAGCTAAAGGGAAAGCAGGATCACTGCATGCCCTGACCTTGCCCCTGCTGCATCTGTTGTTGCATCTGACGACGCTGCTGCATTTGCTGTTGCATCTGCTGCATGCGCTTATCCAACTCGTCGCGCTGCTCTTGGGTAAACACGCTGTCGACCTTCGCCTGCATCAGAGTGGACAAAGCCGCGATCTCGCCGGTCACATCACCCAGTTCTTTGGCCTGCTCGCGAATAGCGGATTCATCAAAGCCTGATTTGATCTCACCCTGCATCTGCTGCTGCAGCGCACGGGCTTCCTGACGGAGTTCTCCGATCTCGCCCTGCATCTCGTCGATGATGGCACGGATTTCAGTTTGCTGATCTTCGGTCAGCCCCACCATCTGTGCCAGTTGATCTACCTGATCCGGCTGGCCACCGGATTGCTGGGCCATGGCCGGGACCGACAGGCTGAGGGCTACCAGGGCAGTACCAAACAGTTTTACAAGCTTCATAAATG
The DNA here is from genome assembly GCF_045057155.1 of Marinobacter flavimaris. Lineage (NCBI taxonomy): Bacteria > Pseudomonadati > Pseudomonadota > Gammaproteobacteria > Pseudomonadales > Marinobacteraceae > Marinobacter > Marinobacter flavimaris. Next base: position 50,338 of record NZ_CP171359.1, on the reverse strand, counting down.
TCTCCGTTAACAGGGTGGCCACAATCTGAATACCACCGACATACATTGGTTTCATCGTTCAGGGACTACACCCTAAAACATACGGATACGGTTTTTCACCCCGATCAGCCCTCTTTTTGTACATACTTCTCAGTATCCCGCGCCAAAAGCCGCCACACACGGGGATCCAAACAAATGTGAAAGTTTGGTCATTCCCCTTCATAATGGCGCCGTTTAACCACATCCGGAGCAGACAAGATGGCCATTAACTGGTTTCCAGGGCATATGCACAAGGCCCGCAAGGAGATCAAAAAAGTCATGCCGCAGATGGATCTCATCATCGAAGTGGTTGACGCGCGTATTCCTTTCAGTAGCGAAAACCCGCTCGTGCCGGCCCTTCGTGGTGATACGCCACTGATCAAGGTATTGAACAAGCGCGACCTGGCGGATCCAGAAATTACCGAGCAGTGGTTAGCCTGGCTCGAGAAAGAACGTGGGGTTCGCGCCATCACGCTTACCCACAACCAGCGCAATGAGGCACTGTCCATCCTCAAGCTGGCGGAAGAGATGACGCCCGGTCACGATCGCCAGAAGAGCGCATTGCGGGTGATGATCCTGGGCATTCCGAACGTCGGCAAGTCCACCCTGATCAACACACTGGCGGGACGACCTGCGGCCAAAACCGGGAACGAGCCGGCCGTGACCAGGGCCCAGCAGGCCATCAAGCTGCCTAATAACATTCTGCTCTACGACACCCCCGGCTTTCTCTGGCCTAAGCTGTCCCCCGAAGCCTGCGGTTACCGTCTGGCGGTTACCGGGGCGATTCGAAGCGCGGTGCTGGATTTTGAGGATGTCGCCATGTTCGAGGCCGAGTACCTGCTGGAAGCCTACCCGGAGCTTGTGCGGGCCCGCTACGGCTTTGAGGAACTGCCGAGAGATGCCCTGGCGCTGATGGATGGCATTGCCGCGAAACGCCGATTTTTCGGGCGGGGCGGCGTTCCGGACCTGCACAAGGTCTCGGAGGTACTTCTCAACGAATTCCGGTCGGGCAAGCTGGGACGCATTTCCCTGGAAACCCCGGAAATGGTCGAACGCGAAGCCCGGGCCGCCGAGGAGGCGGCAGACTGAGCGCCTCCTGAGCTCCCCTTACCAAGGTCAAATATCGTATCCGGGCCAAAGCGCCTAGACTGTCAAATAATGTTATTGATCGCAGGATCGGCCATTTCGGCCGGTCGGAAAGGAGGAACTTATGAGACGCGTCGTCGTCACCGGCATGGGCATTGTGTCCTGCCTCGGAAACTCACTGGACGAGGTCACCCAGAGCCTGAAGAATGGAAAATCAGGCATCCGCTTCAACGAAACCTATAAGGAAATGGGCTTCCGGAGCCAGATTGCAGGCTCGGTGGATGTGGACACATCCGTTATCGACCGCAAAATCCGCCGGTTCATGGGCCCATCCGCCATGTACAGTTTTCTGTCCATGGAGCAGGCCATCGCCCAGGCGGGGCTGACCGAAGACCTGATCTCCAACGACCGCACCGGCCTGATCGCCGGCTCCGGCGGCGCTTCCTGCTCAAGCCAGGTGGAAGCCACCGACATCATGCGCGAGAAAGGCGTGAAGCGCATCGGGCCCTATATGGTCCCCCGCATCATGACCAGCACGGTGTCCGCCTGCCTCGCCACCGCCTACAAGATCCGTGGCGTGAACTACTCCATGTCCTCGGCCTGTGCCACCAGCGCCCACTGCATCGGCCACGCCATGGAACAGATCCAGGCTGGCAAGCAGGACATCGTGTTCGCCGGCGGCGGTGAAGAAGAGGACTGGAGCCTGACCATGATGTTCGATGCCATGGGGGCGCTGTCCACCAAATACAACGATGCCCCTGAAACGGCTTCCCGCCCCTTCGATGCCGGCCGTGACGGTTTCGTGATTGCCGGCGGTGGCGGCATGATGGTGCTGGAAGAACTGGAACACGCGAAGAAACGCGGCGCCAACATTATTGCCGAGCTGACCGGCTACGGCGCCACCTCGGACGGCTATGACATGGTTGCGCCGTCGGGCGAAGGTGCCCAGCGCTGTATGAAGCAGGCGATGGCCACCATCCGGGGCAAGATTGACTACATCAATGCCCACGGCACCAGCACCCCGGTTGGCGACGTTGCCGAGATGGGCGCGGTGCGGGCCACTTTCGGTTCCGACATCCCGGCCATTTCCTCAACCAAATCACTCTCTGGTCATTCGCTCGGCGCTGCCGGTGTTCAGGAGGCCATCTACTCGCTGCTGATGCTGCAGAACGGGTTCATTGCCGGCACCAAGAACCTGAACAATCCGGACGAGAAAATCAGCGATATTCCGCTTGTAGGCCCTGAAGGTCGGGAAGCCTCGCTGAACACCGTGATGTCCAACAGTTTCGGATTCGGCGGAACCAACGCGTCCCTGGTATTCGAGAAGCTCTGAAACCGCGATGCATAAGGGCCTGCGGGCCCTTATTTTTTAAAAATATATTCTAAGATCATCCAGCTTGATTATTGGCAAAGACGGCCATCCGTATTAAGGTACATAGTTGACATGGATCAAATCGGACGGATTATCACGTATGGCTCAAGCAATTCCGTTTCGTCAGGCATCTCCCCTCAAGGCGTCCTGCCACCAGTGCAGTCTGAGCAACCTGTGCCTGCCCCTGGCAATTGAAGAGAATGACCTCGACCGGCTGGAAGACATTGTCCAGCAGGGGCGGATCTTCAACCGTGGTGAACACATCTTCGACCAGAGCACGCCCTACCGCTCCTGTTTTGCGGTAAAAAGCGGCTCCATAAAGACGTCGATCATTACCGAGAATGGCGAGGAACAGGTGACGGGCTTTTTCATGCCCGGAGAGCTGGTAGGCCTGGACAGCATTGGCAGTGAACATTATGCGTGCACCGCCAAGGCTCTGGAACGAACCAGAGTGTGTGAGTTCCCAATGGAGAAACTGGAGGAGCTGACCGGCAAACTGCCCGAGTTGCAGCACCACATGTATCATCTGATGAGCCAGGAGATACAAAACAGCCATCAACTGGCCATGCTACTGAGCAAGAACACCGCTGAAGAGCGCATTGCTGCACTGCTCTTGTCGCTGTCCAGCCGATTCCAGCGCCGCCGTATGTCGCCGACCAACTTCAGTCTGCCCATGGCACGGAACGACATCGCAAACTTCCTGGGCCTCGCCGTCGAAACGGTAAGCCGGGTATTCACGCGCTTTCAGAATCAGGGCATCATCAAGGCCCGGGGCCGGGAAGTCGAACTTCTGGATATCGAAGCCCTGCAGATGGTCAGCCGGGAATTCTCCCGCCAGTGCAATAACTGAGAAACCACTTTTTGCCCGCCGATGTCATCAACCGGCGGGCTCACTCTCCACTTCCCTGCCGTTATTCTTTTTCAGCATGGTCAGTTCATCCACCAGGCCAGAGCGCCATGGCATCTGTTTGATACCGAACGTATTGCGGATCTTGGTGCAGATCAGAGTGGTATTGACCGGCTCGAGATGCCCCCACTCCGGCACCTCATCTACCACCCGGATACCTTCAGGAATCCCGGGAAGGCCGGCAATTGCCAGGCCCAACTCGTACAGATTGATTTCCTCGGCACCGGCGTACTGATACGTCCCCCAGACTTCGGCACCACAATCGAGCTGAAGCACCACTGCTTCAATCACCCGGGCCAGATCCCGGACCGCCACCGGCTGCCCCCGGCAACGTCCCGGCAGTGACAGGACCTCGTCGGCCGCTGTGCTGACCTGCACCTTGCGGATAAACCGCGCCAGGCTCCATCCGGTCCGCAGGATAATGTGTCTGGGCAGCAGAGTGCGCAGGGCCTGCTCGCACTCCCATTGCCAGTTGCCCAGTTCATTCACCGGTTGCCCCGGATTGGAAGTGATGTAGCCGCTTTGCTTTCGTCCATCAAACACGTAGCAGGAGGAAAGCTGGAACAGCGCCATGCCACGATCACGGGCGAACTCGGCCATGGCCACCGGTAAAGAGAACGCCGCCATATGAGCGCCCTCAGGGTCTTTCTCGGCAACCTCCGGATCTGCCATCCAGAGCGCATTCACAATCAGGTCCGTATCCTCGGGGATCCAGTTGTCCAGCGCACCCAGGTCCGCATTGGAGGGATCGCTGACAAGCAAAGGGCTGACGTGCAGGTGCGTTGCCCGCAAGCGCTCCAGCAAAACCTTCCCCAAAGGGCCGTAATCGTGAACAACAAGTACATGCACGAGGATTCAATGCCTCCCGATATCACTGATGTGACGTTATTTCGGAACCGGTCTGGCCAATGGCTTCTGGATTCCGGCGCCTACACTGATGCAGTCTGAATTTAATGCTTTGCTATTTCTTTCAAGAGCATACAACAACAGGAACTGTCATGCTGAAACAACAGAGCCACATTGTGGCGCCGATCCCTGATGAGTTGCGAACCCGGGCCCTGTATACCGTCGGCGAACTGCGCGAACGCGGCAAGGCCGACAAGGAGGCCATCGACAAACTCTTCAACCTGATTGTGGACATGACCGAAGAAGGTCTGGACTTCTTTTTCCTGGAGCCGCTTCGTCGCCTGCATGCCAGCAGCATGATGATGGGCATGGCCAAAATGGGCATCAGCAGCATGCTCAAGGGCAGCAAGATGGTCGTGCACAAGGTGCTCAAAAAGCTGGACGACCGCAGCCTCGCTGCCATTCTCGACTTTATCGAGGAAATCATTCACGAACCGGAACCAGGCTGAAAAAGCGCGCCACAGCGCTACCGGTATTGCCGCGGTACCCGCCCGGTGATGCCGGTCATCAACTCGTAGGAGATAGTGCCGGCACAGGCGGCTACCTCATCGACCCCCACGGTGCGACCCCAGAGTTCAACGCTGTCACCCTCCTTCGCATCGGGTGCATTGGTGAGGTCCACCGCCAGCATGTCCATGGATACCCGGCCAATCAGTCTGATCCGCTGGCCGTTGATCGCCGCAGGCGTATTGGTGCCGGCATGCCGGGGGTAGCCATCACCGTAACCGATCGCGACCATGCCCATCCGCGTGTTCCGATCGGCAACCCAGCCAGCCCCATAGCCAACGGACTCGCCCGCCGGCACCAAGCGGGTGCTGATCAAGGGGGCCTCAAGCGACATTACCGGCTCCAGGCCAAGTTCGGGACCGGTCGTGCCCACCATTGGTGAGCCGCCATACAACATGATTCCGGGGCGGCTCCAGTCAAACATCGGCTGGCCCGGTCGAAAATGGGCGGCCGAATTGGCAACGCTCTTCATTAAATCCGGGAACGAAGACGTAGCCTTTTCGAACACCGCAGTCTGCTGCGCCGTCATTGCGCTGTCTGGATCGTCGGCGCACGCAAAATGCGTGACGAACCCCAGGAGCTCTGTATCAGCGCTCATGGCCTGTAACCGGCTCATCACCCCGGCCAGCTCGTCCGGATGAAAGCCGAGACGGTTCATACCGCTGTTCACTTTCAGCCAGAAAGCGGGCCATGTATCCAGACGCTCCAGCCACGCCAGTTGCTGGAAACTATGGAACACCGGCTCAAAGCCACTCCGGGCGCATTCAGCGATATCCGCTTCAGCATGGACGCCCTGAAGCAGGACGACCGGCTGTGTCAGACCTGTTTCCCGAATGGCACGCGCTTCTTCCAGGCAAGCCACTGCGTATTTCGGCGCCAGGCTATCCAGCGCCGAAGCCACCGGCCCGATACCGTGGCCATAGCCATCGGCTTTCACCACGGCCATCACACTGGCCCCGCCTGCCCGCCGCTGGGCAGTCTGGAAGTTCCGGCGCAAGGCGTCCAGATCAATCCGGGCAATCGTACTGCGGGGCATCAATACTCCCCGCCGTAGTCGCTGTAATCGCCGTGGGCCAGATCTTCGAATTTCGTGTACTTGCCGATAAACGCAAGTCGGATGGTGCCAATGGGGCCGTTCCGCTGCTTACCAATAATGATCTCGGCAATGCCCTTGTCCGGGGTGTCCTCGTTGTAGACTTCATCCCGGTACACAAACATGATGACGTCGGCGTCCTGCTCGATGGCGCCGGATTCCCGCAAATCCGAGTTCACCGGGCGCTTGTTGGGCCGCTGCTCAAGGCTCCGGTTAAGCTGGGACAGGGCCACCACCGGGCAACTCAACTCTTTGGCGATACCCTTCAGTGACCGGGAAATTTCCGAGATCTCAGCGGTCCGACCCTCGGTGTTGCCGGGCACCCGCATAAGCTGCAGGTAGTCGACCATGATCAGGCCAATCTTGCCGTCGTTTTCCCGGGCAATACGGCGCGCCCGGGAACGCATCTCGGTAGGGCTCAGGCCCGGCGTATCGTCGATATAAAGCGGCTTGTCTTTCAGAAGGCTCACCGCCGAGGTCAGCCGGGGCCAGTCGTCTTCTTCCAGCTTGCCGCCGCGAACCTTGGTCTGGTCAATGCGCCCGAGCGACGAGAGCATACGCATGGCAAGGGCATCCGCCGGCATCTCCATACTGAACACCAGAACCGGCGTGCCGGTGCTGATCAGGGCATTCTCGACAATATTCATCGCAAAGGTCGTCTTACCCATGGAGGGGCGACCCGCCACGATGATCAGGTCCGAAGGCTGCATGCCCGAGGTCTGCTCATCCAGATCCTTGAAACCGGTGGTCAGGCCGGTGGTCTGCTCACCTGACTCAAACAGTTCCTCAATCCGGCTCAGGGTCTTGGCCAGAATGGGGTTGATGGCCTGCGGCCCGGAACCCTCCTTGACCCGCGCTTCGGCAATCTGGAAAACGCTGCGCTCAGCCTCATCCAGAATCTCATTGCTGTTTCGCCCGAGTGGATTAAAGGCCGAATCGGAAATCTTGCCGGACACCTCCACCAGCTGGCGCAGAATGGAGCGTTCCCGGACGATATCGGCGTAGGCACGGATGTTGGCTGCACCCGGGGTTTTCTCGGCCAATTCCGCCAGATAGGACAAACCACCGGCATCTTCGATATCACCGGCCCGCTCCAGGAATTCGGCGAGGGTGACCACATCCAGCGGCTCACTCTCACTGGCAAGGCGCTCCACAGCGCCAAAGATCAGCCGGTGGTCCTGTCGGTAAAAATCGGCGGCCGAAATCACCTCGGAGATCTCGTCAAACCGGCGATTGTCCAGCATCAGGCCGCCCAGGACTGCCTGCTCTGCTTCGACAGAATGAGGGGGAACCTTGATCCGGCTGGTTTCGAGATCGGTACTCGCGGGCTTCAGATTGGGCTTGGCCATGAACACATCTTCAGTTGCACATCATAACCACGACAGTTTAAGCGACCTGCCGAAGCAATGGGAGGGGGTTACAGGGCCTTAACAGCATACCAGAAAGCAACAGGCCCGAAAGCCGCGAGATGCGGTTCGGGCCTGTCAGGTTGGCCGGCACCAGCCTCTAAAGAGGCAGTGGGGCCACCAGCGTATTACCAGAGCCGGGGCAACCCCAGCACCGTTTCCAGAGAAAACGGCTTACTCGGCAACAACCGCCAGCTTGACGCTTACTTCAACGTCGGAGTGCAGCTGAAGCTCAATCTCGTACTCGCCAGTCACCCGGATCGGGCCTTCCGGCAGACGAACTTCGCTCTTCTCTACTTCGGTACCACCGGCAGTGATCGCGTCAGCGATGTCGCGCACACCGATAGAACCGAACAGCTTGCCTTCTTCACCGGCCTTGGAGCTGATGGTGAAAGCGGCACCCTCGAGGGCCTCGGCGCGGGCCTGGGCAGCAGACAGCTTCTCAGCAGCTGCTTTCTCAAGCTCGGCACGACGCTCTTCGAACGCCTTCAGGTTTGCTTCAGTGGCAGGTACAGCCTTGCCATAAGGAAGCAGGAAATTACGACCGTAACCGGCCTTAACCTTTACCTTGTCACCCAGGGAGCCAAGGTTTGCAACTTTCTCGAGCAGAATAACTTCCATCTCGTTAACCTCTTCGTGCTTTATTCAGCCGGCCCGGCAGGGCTTATACGCCTCCGGATATCCAGCCAGCTATCCACAAAAGCCAGAACCACTAACAGAATCATCAGGCTTGGGCCCAAAAGGATCAGCGCTACATAAAACATCGCCAACCAGTTCCCACTGAGCTTTTTCAAACCAACAACGCCGTGTACCAGTGCCAGGCTGGCCAGGAACAGCGGTGTTCCCGCAGCCCAGGCAAGCAACATGGAATTCAGCCCGAGGATCGGACCAACCACCATGGTCACTGCACACAACACCGCAATCGGCGCCGACAGCCGCAGGCTATGGAATTCCTTGCGGAACCCACCGGGGTTATAAAGCCCCGCCTGCCAGGACCGCGCCAGCATGGTCATGCCCACACCCGTTGCCAGGTAGGTGCCGGCCATACTCGCGTTCATCGTGTCGCGGATAACCCTGTCGAGGTCATCGCCGAGACTCTGCGCGATTTCGGCATTGTACTGTTGGTAAAAGCTCACCCCGGCCTGGACCAGATCATCCAGCAAGCCCGGGTAGACCACAGGCAACATCAGGCCTGTGACGATTGCGAGAAAACTTCCCGCAAGCAGGGCTTTTTCCCAGGACTGCGTGGTTCTGATCAGCGACGCCATGAGCATCACCTGGAGCAATACAGCCAGAGCGGTCGGGTCCTGCCCGAAAATGCTCCAGCCAAGCGCCGGAAGTAATGCCCAGAGCCCGATATTGAGCCCCTGGCTGATGCCAAGCCTGAGAATAACCAGGCCGACAACGGCTGCGCCAATCCAGAACAACAAGGGCACTGCAGTCGTGACTGCTGCTACCCCGCCGGCCTGGAAGGGACCGCGCATTACATACTGTGCAAGTGCACGCATGGTCCCAAGTCCTGTGTTTCTGTTACTTAGTTATCGTGGCTGTCCGAGTACGGCAGCAGTGCCAGGTAGCGGGCACGCTTGATAGCGGTAGCCAGCTGACGCTGATAACGTGCTTTGGTGCCGGTGATGCGGCTGGGCACGATTTTGCCGGTTTCAGTGATGTAGCCTTTCAGGGTGTCCAGATCTTTGTAATCGATCTCCTTAACACCCTCTGCCGTGAAGCGGCAGAACTTACGACGTCTGAAAAAACGAGCCATAACTTAACTCCTCAACTCCGGTTAATTACTCTTCTTCGTCCTGGGTTTCAGCACGCTGACGTGGCTCGTCAGATTCGGCTGAACGACGCGGGCGATCATCGCCGCCACGACGGTCTTCACGGGACTCGGAAGCTTTCATCGGGGACAGGTCTGTATCCGCACCATCACGGCGCAGGATCATGTCGCGGATGATTGCATCGTTGAAACGGAAGTTGTGAGTCAGCTCGTCCATCGCGGCCTGTGAACATTCAACGTTCATCAGTACGTAGTGAGCCTTGTGAATCTTGTTGATCGGGTATGCCAGGTGACGACGGCCCCAATCTTCCAGGCGATGTACCTTGCCGCCATCTTCAGTGATGACGCCGGTATAACGCTCGATCATCGCGGGCACCTGCTCGCTCTGATCCGGATGTACCATAAAAACGATTTCGTAGTGACGCATGAGTTCTCCCTACGGTTTAAACAGCTTCCTTTTTACCGGTACGGCGTTGAACCCGCGACCGACAAACATGAAAGCAAGGAGTTGACAGCTGCTGCTGCCGGTTTCTTTTTGCTTTATCAATAAGGCTTTACAAGAAAGGCTTGATCAAAAGCTTGGCCCGGTATTGCCTGCAATCAGGCAATACAAAACCACCCCTTAAAAAAGGGGTCACGTATTCTAGGCGGGGAAGGCCCTGTGTGCAAGGGTTAACCAAGCCGCTGGCGCAGTGCTTCGTATAGGCAAACACCCGTAGCCACAGAGACGTTGAGGCTGTCTACGTGGCCGAGCATGGGGATATTGATCAGCTGATCGCAGTGCTCGCGGGTGAGCCGGCGCATACCCTTGCCTTCGGCGCCCATCACCAGCGCTACCGGCCCTTTGAAATCGGCTTGGTAAAGGGTGGCGTCCGCCTCACCGGCGGTGCCAATCAGCCAGACACCCTGATCCTGCAAACTGCGCAGAAAGCGGGCAAGGTTGGTAACTCGCACAAACGGCACCGTTTCGGCAGCCCCACAGGCGACCTTTCGGGCAACCGGCGTCAGTGACGCAGACTTGTCCTTGGGCACGATAACCGCCTGAACACCAACCGCGTCGGCGGTGCGCATGCAGGCACCAAGATTGTGAGGATCGGTTACGCCATCAAGTACCAGCAGGAACGGCGGTTTGTCACTGGCGGCCAACTGGGCCAGCAGATCATCTTCGGTCCATTCCCGGCTTTCACTGACAGCCGCCACAACACCCTGATGGACACCGGACACCCGCTCATCAAGCTCCTTCCGGTGCACAACCTTCCATTTCACCCCAAGGCTGTCCAGGGTATCGGTAATGCTCTTGACCCGCTTATCCTGCCGGCCGGTCTGGATCCAGACCTGCTGAAGACGCTCAGGCTCGCGCTTGAGGACAGCCTCAACCGCGTGCCAGCCAAACACAAACTCTCCGGACACTGGTTCTGATTCCTGTTACTTGCCTGATTTTCGCGGCTTGGCTTTCTTGTCGTCTTTGCCAGCGCCACTGCCCTTCTTGCCTTTTTTCAGGGCAAGTTTCGCAGCCTTTGCAACCAGCTCATCTCTGGCAGATGGCGTTTCGTTATCATCGAAGGCCTCAGGCCCCTTTTTCTTCGATGACGCCGACGCCGGGCGCTTTCTCGGGCGCTTCAGGCCAGGCTCGCCGGGTGACGCACTCTTCTGGCCAGGCTTGGTTCTGCCGGGCGGCTTGCCACCTTTGCCGGGGCCGCGCTTGCCCTTTCCTCGCTCGCCTTTATCTGGAACCTTGAGTGCGTCGCGATCTGCCTGTCGATGCACGGGCTCACTGATCAGCTCCAGGTCGATCTTGCGATCTTCCATTCCAACCCGAACGACCTTCACACGAACCTCATCACCAAGCCGGAAGCTCATTGCCGTGCGCTCACCGATGAGGCGATGCTTGGCTGAATCGTGATGGAAGAAGTCACCGCTGAGCGTCGACACGTGCACCAGCCCCTCTATGTAGACACCAGAAAGCTCCACAAAGAAACCGAAGGGCACAACGGACGCAATGACGCCGTCATACTCCTCACCGACATGATCACTGAGGTACTCACACTTCAGCCAGGCCATGACGTCACGGGTGGCATCATCGGCACGGCGCTCTGCCATCGAGGTGTGCTCACCCAACTGCTCCATCCGGGCCATATCGTAAGGATATTCGGCAAGCTCGGGATCCGGCTTCGGTGGCGGAACCACATCCTTGGAAGGCTGCCCGCCGTGAATAACCGACTTGATGGCCCGGTGATTAATCAGATCCGGATAACGCCGGATCGGCGACGTAAAGTGGGCGTAACCCGCGTAGCCAAGGCCAAAATGGCCACCCTCTTCCGGACTGTAGACGGCCTGGCTGAGCGAACGCAGCATAACCGTCTGTATCACATTGGCATCCGAGCGGTCCTTGATACTGTTCAGCAGCTCCTGATAGTCCGCAGACGTGGGGCTATCGCCACCCCCCAATTGCAGACCCAGCTCACCCAGGAACAGCCGCACTGCATTAAGGCGCTCTTCTGACGGGCCATCATGGACCCGGTAGAGTGCCGGCAGTTTGTGTTTTTTCAGGAATCGCGCTGTGGCAACGTTCGCGCACAGCATGCATTCCTCGATGATCTTGTGGGCGTCGTTGCGCTGCACCGGAACGATCTCTTCTATCTTCCGATCGGCGTCAAACACAATCTTGGTTTCGGTAGTTTCGAAGTCAATTGCACCACGCTCGGTACGGGCCTTACGCAACAACTGGTAGAGGCCATAAAGATTGTGCAACTGCGGGAGCACGTTGGCGTATTGCTCACACAGCTTGTAGCCCTGTTCGGTGTCCGGGTGCTCCAGCATGGTGCTTACCTTGTTATAGGTAAGCCGAGCATGACTGAACATGACCGCTTGATAAAAACTGTAGCTGCTGATATTGCCAGCGGCGCTGATGGTCATATCGGCCACCATGCAGAGGCGGTCGACCCCCGGGTTCAGCGAACACAGGCCGTTGGACAGCTTTTCCGGCAGCATTGGCACAACGTGATCCGGGAAATAAACCGACGTACTGCGGTTTACCGCCTCTTCGTCCAATGGTGTACCTGGACGGACGTAGTGGGAAACATCGGCAATTGCAACCAACAGACGATAGCCACCACGGGCCCTTGGCTCGCAATACACGGCATCATCAAAATCCCGTGCCGTCTCGTCGTCGATCGTTACCAGCCTGAGATTGCGGATATCCTTCCGGTTGACCTTGTCTTTTTCAGTGACTTCTTCCGGAATTGCGGCTGTTTGCTCACCCACGGCGGGTGGCCAGCTATGGGGAATGTCGTAGGAACGAATGGCAACGTCAATCTCCATTCCCGGCGCCATATGCTCTCCCAGCACCTCAACAACCTTGCCCAATGGCTGGGTGCGTACGGTAGGCTGACGAACAATATCCACCACCACGTACTGGCCATGACGGGCGTTGCCGCAATTTTCCTGGGGAATGAGTACCTCATGGTTGATCCGCGCATTTTCCGGAACCACGAAGCTGATACCGCTCTCCTGGAAAAAACGCCCTACTGTCTGGCTGGTCCGGTATTCAAGAACCTCGACAATCACACCCTCACGTCGACCGCGGTCATCCACCCGATCTACCCGGGCAGCCACTCGATCACCGTGAAACACCTGACGCATCTGGCGGGCTGTAAGAAACAGGTCGGAGCCGCCATCGTCCGGCACCAGAAACCCGAAGCCATCCTTGTGTCCGATCACGCGACCGGTAACCAGATCCGCTTCTTCAATGGGCAGGTAGGCGCCACGGCGATTGCAGATCAGTTGTCCATCCCGGCACATGGCGATCAAACGCCGCCGAAGGGCTTCAATACCCTCTTCCGAAGACTGACCAAGCTCGGAACACAATGTTTCATGTGTTGCGGGAGCCCCGCGATCCTTGAGATGCGAGAGGATAAATTCCCGGCTTTGAATAGGATTATCGTATTTTTGGGCCTCACGGCTGGCGTGAGGATCCCGGTCGTTTTTCTTCCTGGAAACCATTCGGATCCTTGTCCTGAGGCTGCACCAACGCGGCACAGTATAGATTCGTTTGCAACGAGTATAACGTTGGGATGGAGGTCCTGCCTATCAACCTGCCCGGAATAGGCATAAATACCTGCCATTCTTTTTGCGAAAAAATGTTTGACAGCCCAGGCCGGAATTATTAAAGTACGCGCCATCGGTTGAGGCACACACCTCAACGTTGGCAGAAACGTTTAGTTTTCAACAAGCTAAGGTTCTGCAAATCACCTGCCGAGGTGGTGAAATTGGTAGACACGCTAGCTTCAGGTGCTAGTGGGGGCAACCCCGTGGAGGTTCAAGTCCTCTCCTCGGCACCATTTCCTCCCTCAGGAAGTGGTAAATTGGCCAACCGGCCACATGTTGACTCTCTTTGAAGCACAGCCAACTCCTGTTACTCCCGTGCACGCGCTCCCTGCAGCCAGAAAAGAATCCCGCTCAATAGTACCTATTCCAGCAGTTCAACCAGATACTCAGACAAACGCTGGTAGCTATACTCCACCCGCGCATACGCGGAGCTGGGAATGCCCTCGAACTCGCGGCCACAGTCACCGCCCGCACTATATCGCGTCATGTAGGCATCACGAATAAGATTCGGTTGTTCAGCAACGAAGCCCGGCCCGCCTGCTGTCGGGTAATTCATCACCCACTCGAAACTTCCATCCCCGGTTACCCTGTCTAGCCCAAGACGATCGGGATCGAGGAATCCGTATCGCAGCAGTCGAAGATCCGGTTGCTCCGGGCCGGAAAACTCCCTGCGGTCGAATTCCAGGACGGTATCGGTAAAACCCCCGGGCTGAGGGTCGTAGCCCGAAAACTGGTAAGGCTGAAAGCCAGTGACAACCTGATTCGCGTCCACGGCATCCTCTTGCGGGGTACAGTTACTGATGCCGACCGCAAACGTCACGGCCTCCACCTCACTGCCCTGCTCTGAAAGCCGATAACCCGGAAATACAGAAGACGAATTCGCCATGTCCGGAACCAGCGTGCGGGTCTTGCCGGTGCCATACTCTGCAACCAGCTCGGCAAGCTCACCACTGTCCTTTGTCCAGCTGTAGGTTACCTCGGGGTTACCGCCGAGCTCAGTCGAGCCTGCTGAAATCCCACGATACTGATGGCAGGTGGTACTGGTTTCGAAATAGGCAAGGCGGTTGTCCCAGTCGAAAATCAGACGCTCATCCGTTCCGTCTTCATCGAAATTCAAGCGGCTCTGCTCCGACAGTGCGGCAGAGGGTAGCCACTGGGTGTGCAGGTTCGCCATATAACCATTTACACCAATCAGGCGCGCCAACTCCGGCATGGACGGTGACAGACAGCCATTCGCCGAGACGGATAGCAGACGCCCGCTCTCACTGTAATCGAAGACCAGCTCGGCGGAGATCTGCAGGCCTGAACGATTGGCAGGCAGGATGTCCTGGTTGGAAGGCTCGGCGTATACCTTCTGGCCGGTGAGCAGCACGGGATCGCTCAATTCCACATCCACTTCGGGCAGGGTCAGGGCGTCGGCATCGACATTGGCAAAGTCACCCTGAGCAGCAGTATCGACCACCGCAGTAACGTCCGCGGCATTCTGAATCAGAGAAACGCCCAGCAGAAACGCCGCTTCCCTGCTCAGGAATCGCTCCGTGCCGTCACTGTTCTCTGCTGCCAGCAGGTCGTTGTAGGCCTCGGGGATCTGACTGGCCATGAATCTTGCCAATGCCCTGGCGTAGGCGTGTGAGCGGTCGTCCTGGGCGAGAATGTAATCCCGCACCAGATTCAGGTCCGCCAGGCTGGCAGCAACGCCAGATGGCGTTTCCAGGAACGAACCCAGCCCGACAACGCCCCGGTAACGGGCCAGTGTTGTCAGTGGCGTGATATTGCGGACACCGGGAGGCGCCGACATCAGATAGGCGCTGGCCACCGGCACCTCGCCGTTGCGCGTTTCCTCGAAGGTTTTACCCGGCAGGGCGACTGCATGTAACGGATAGTCCCTGGGATCCAGGTCCGGGCCCACGGAAGGGGGTAGAACCAACTCCGAGATGTCGATTGTGAAACGGCCACCGGTACCGCTCATTGCCGTGGGCTCACCCGAGGCAAGGGTGACTTCTGCCCCGTTATCCAGTTCGATGACCAGGGGCCCCGGCGTAAACTGGCTGTCGCCATCCATATCCAGCCAGACCCGGGCGTTGTTCAGGTATCCGTCGATAACCTTGCCGGTATAGGGCGCCGGCTCACTGTACTCCACACCATCAAAATCCCGCCCGTCCACGGGCAGTTCATCGGATTCCTCGCCGCAACCGGCCAGAGCGAGGGAGAGAACAGACACAGAGAAACCTATCAGGCGTTTCATCGCGGCAACCGTTTATCCTTGTTAGAGGTTGTGCCGCTACTTTAGGGGATGTGGTGATCGGAGACCTTGATAGGTTTGGCAATTTGTAAAGTTTGGTAACCAGACGGGACACTCGTCACGACGAACAGCTGTAATGGGAAAACCCGCCGAGATCGAACAGCTCGAAAGGCTTCAGACGGTTGTAGCGATGCTCAACCCCATCCGATTGCTCGTCATAGGGTTGATTCAATACTTTTTGCAGTTCCCTCAGTGGCAGATAATCACCGTCAGCAGCTTGCTGATAAGCCGGAACCACGAACCACTCGCGCATGGTGTATTTTGGGTTCACGAGTTTCATGTCCCGGGAGAGCTCCTCGCGGAGCCGGGAACCGTTGCCCGCTCCGTCGATTCCAATCTGGCATTTCCACTTGGCAAGCCATTCGGACCACCGCTTGAGCAGCCCTTCCGAATCAGCCCCTCCCGCTTCATCCAGTGACCTGTAAAAGCTCTGCTTTAGTGGCTCAATATCGTCGGGTACCGAGGACAGCTCACGAAAGAAGATGGTGTAATCCACCGGGGTGCGGGTCATCAGCATCACCAGCTCCCGGAAGAGTTCGGCGTCAAAACCTTTCAGCCCCAGTTTCGCTGACCACATCCGTTCCATTTCCGCCTGCATCACCTCCGAAAAACCCTTCTGAATCTCATCGAGCTGAGCCAGTTCCTCTTCATGGCCATTGAGCAGTGGACGGAGGGCCGAGCAGAAACTCTTGAAGTTCTGCTCAGCGGCCGCCGGTTGATTAAGGAAGGCAAAGTGTTGTCCGCCACCGGTCCACGGTTGATAAAACGGCTCAAACACTTCGCAGAAGCCGAAAGGCCCGTAGTCCAGTGTGAAGCCGCCAGCGGCGCAGTTGTCGCTGTTGAAATTGCCCTGGCAATAGCCGACTCGGATCCAGTTTGCGACCAGCGAGGCAAGGCGGCCGCGGAACGCCTGTGCAAGCATGACGACTTTTGTGGGAGTTGCGACCGTCTGGTCAATGACCCCGCTGTACTCCCGATCAATCAGGTGCAGCACCAGCTGTTCGAGCTCTTCGATCGCTCGAGGGTGCTCTTGTTTTCTGGCCCTGCGACCAAAGAGTTCAAGCTGGCCAACCCGGATGAAGGAAGGCGCAACGCGGGTGGAAATGGCAACCGGCTCCGAAACGAGCTGGTCGGGATCCCGGGAATGTGAGCCCTCGGAGTACCAGGGACGTCGCACCCGCTCCGTTTTCGAGACATAGAGGCTCAGTGATCGCGAGGTTGGCACACCCAGGGCGTGCATGTGCTCTTGCGCCAGGAATTCACGAACGCTGGAACGCAGAACGGCGCGGCCATCGCCACAGCGACAATACGGGGTCTGCCCGCCACCCTTGAGCTGCATTTCCCAGCGCCGACCGTTGAAAACGGCTTCGAGTACCGAAATGGCACGACCGTCTCCGTAGCCGTTGCCGGTCTGAAACGGGCACTGTTGGGTGTATTCGTTGCCGTAGATGGAAAGCGCGTAGCCAGAGGCCCAGCCCAGTTTTCGCATCGGCTCCGGTACAAGCGAGAGGTCGCCGGAGAACATCCGGATAAAGTCGTCGGACTGGGCCAGGCTGTCGGCAAAGCCCAGTTCGCGGAACAAATCCTCACTGTGGGCAACGTATTCAGGGGTTTCGATGGCCGTGGGCCTGACCGGCACATAATGCCCCGAAAAGACCTGCCTTGGCCGATGGTCAACACCATCAGACGTGGCGTCAGGATCAGGGGTAAGATGATCCATCAGCGAATAATCGGCCATCGGTGCAAGTTCTTCGAGGTTGGTCACCTCGAAAACGGTTTCTCGCGACAACGGCTGTTTCATCTGTGCCTCTCCTGATCAAAGGAAACGGGCAGTGCCAGCACTGCCCTCACTTGCCCTTATGACCAGCCCCCGTGACGAGGGTTCAGAATGAACGGGCAACGATTTCCTTCATGATTTCATTGGTGCCGGCGTAGATCCGCTGCACCCTTGAGTCCGCCCAGGCCCGTGCGATCGGGTATTCCCACATGTAGCCGTAGCCGCCGTGAAGTTGAACACACTCATCCATCACTTTGCACTGCAGGTCTGTGGTGAGCTGCTTCAGCATCGCCGCGGTGGGGATGTCGAGCTTCTTGTCCAGATGCAGCTCCAGGCACCGATCGGTGAACACCCGGGCAGCGGTAATTTCCGCCTTCATTTCCGCCATCTTGAAGCGGGTATTCTGAAACGCAATCACCGGCTTTCCGAAGGCGTTGCGCTCCTTGACGTAATCCAGGGTCCACTGCCAGGCGGCTTCGGCTGCGGCAACAGCACCCAGGGCCACCTGAAGGCGCTCGGCTGCCAGCTCCTGCATCAGCTGGAAAAAGCCCTGGCCTTCGCCCGGGCCGATCAGATTCTTCTCAGGTACTTTCACATCCTGGAAGAACAGCTCTGAGGTGTCCTGGGCCTTCATGCCCACCTTGTTCAGGTTCTGGCCTTTCTCGAAACCTTCCCACGCGGTTTCCACCATGAACAGGCTGATGCCTTTGGCGCCTTCCTTAGGATCGGTCTTGGCAACAACAATAACCACGTCAGCAAGCTGGCCGTTAGTGATGAAGGTCTTGGAACCGTTCAGCACGTAATGATCGCCGTTTTTCACCGCCGTCGTTTTCACGCCCTGCAGGTCCGAGCCGGCACCCGGCTCCGTCATGGCAATGGCGCCAATCATTTCGCCGCTGGCCAGTTTGGGCAGATAATGATTTTTCAGCTCGTCGGAGCCGTAGTTGAGCACGTAAGGTGCAACAATGTCAGAGTGCAGGCCCCAGCCTATGCCCGTCAAGCCGGCCCTGGCTACCTCTTCGATCAACACCGCGCTATACCGGAAATCCGCGCCAACACCGCCAAACTCTTCCGGCAGGCATGGGCAAAGGAAGCCCAGCTCACCAGCTTTCTGCCAGAGCTCGCGGCTAACCTGGCCGTCTTTCTCCCACTGATCATGGTAAGGCGTTGCCTCCTGCTCCAGGAACTTGCGGACAGAATCGCGAAAGCCTTCAAGGTCGGCGTCGAAGAGAGTGCGTGGAATCATGGTGAACCTCGGTGAATAACCTGTGTTGTGATTGTCGTTCACCAAGTCTCTGCCCGGAGCCCGGTTTGCTCAATGATGAAAAGCATCAATCGGGCTGGCCAAAACCATCGCTTAGAGCAGCCTCAGCCCTTGCGCTTGTCCTCGGCCCGGGCTTCGCCCCATCGGGGCATCAGGTCCTGGGGCAGGTTCAGATGATCAAGGATTCGGGCAACAATAAAATCCACCAGATCCTCGAGCGACTGGGGCTTGTGATAGAAGCCGGGGCTCGCCGGCATGATGACGGCACCCATGCGGGTCAGTTTCAGCATATTCTCCAGATGCACCTCGGAGAAAGGTGCCTCCCTGGGAACCAGAATGAGCGTGCGACGCTCTTTCAGCGCAACATCTCCGGCCCGCTCAATCAGGTTGTTACTGGCACCGGTAGCCAGGGCCGAGAGCGTTCCGGTACTACAGGGGCAGACCACCAGTGGCGCTTTCTCCCCGGAGCCGGAAGCCGGCGGTGCAAACCAGTCTTCCCGACCAAACACCAGAACCTGCCCCGGTTCAGCGCCCGAGTAGGCAGACAATGTTTCCTGCATCGCCGGCGGCGTTCCCGGCAGTTTCAGATCGTTTTCCGTGGCGATCACCACCTGCGCAGCCCGGCTGACCATCACATTCACCCGGCAGCCTGCTGAGACCAGGCACTGCAACAGGCGCAGGCCATACTGGGCACCGGACGCGCCAGTGAAGGCCAGGTTAACGGTCGTTGGCCGGTTATGGTCGTTGGTCATGAATATCGCCACTTGTCAGTCAGGGGGAGTCGCCGGTTGCGCCGGATCAGCCACGGATACGCTCAAGCTCGGCAATAAGTTTCCCGTGAATACCACCAAAGCCGCCGTTGCTCATGATCACAATGTGGCAGGGGCTGGGAAGATCTTCCAGGGTGCGCGCCAGCAAATCTTCCACTGTAGCCTCCACCCGGTGTCGATCGGAACCGGCATTCAGCGCCTGCCAACCGGCAATCAGTTCGGGCAGCCACTCCATGTCATTCAGGTTCGCCCACAGAACCCGGTCCGCGATTTCCGCGCTGGGCAGCAGTGTCTGCTGGTGGACGCCCTGCTTCATGGTGTTCGAGCGCGGCTCAATCAATGCCAGGATAGGCTCATCACCCACCTGGTTGCGCAAGCCCTCAAGTGTGGTGGCAATGGCCGTGGGGTGGTGGGCAAAGTCGTCGTATACGCGCACCCCGTCTATGTCCGCCAGCAACTCCATCCGCCGTTTGACGCCGGAGAACCGGCACAGGGCGGCCACCGCATGGTCTGGGGTGACGCCCACGTGGCGGGCGGCAGCAATGGCAGCAAGAGCATTGCGGACGTTATGAAGACCGGTCTGATCCCACTTCAGCGTTGCCACCGGCTGTTCGTGGTGAATCACAAGAAACCGGCTGCCATCCTCCGATAGCAGCTCGGCCCGCCAGTCCGACATGCGCGGGGTCTCGCTGCCAATGGCGGTGTCTTGGACCGGGCTCCAACAACCCAGTGCCAGGGCATTGTCCAGGTGGCCATCCACCGCGGGACGGATAATCAGGCCCTGGGAAGGGACGGTCCGGACCAGATGATGAAACTGCCGCTCGATGGCCTCGACGTTTTCGAAGATATCGGCGTGATCAAATTCCAGATTATTCAGGATCAGGGTATGGGGGCGGTAATGGACGAACTTGGAGCGCTTGTCGAAAAAGGCGCTGTCGTACTCGTCTGCTTCGATTACAAAAAAGTCACTGTTGCCCAGACGCGCCGACACGTGAAAGTCCCGGGGAACACCGCCCACCAGATAGCCCGGTTCAAACCCGGCCTGATCCAGGATCCAGAGCAGCATGGACGTGGTTGTGGTCTTGCCGTGGGTACCGGCTACCGCCATGACCCAACGGTGCCTGAGCACCTCGCGGCTCAGCCACTCGGGCCCGGACATGTAGTCGATATTGCGGTTGAGCACTGCTTCGACTTCCGGATTGCCGCGGGACATGGCGTTACCGATGAGCACCAGGTCCGGTTTCGGCTCCAGGTGATCCGGGCTATACCCTTCCATCAGACTGATACCCTGAGCCTCCAGCTGGGTGCTCATGGGTGGATAAACACCCTGATCGGAGCCTGTCACCGTATGGCCGAGTTCCCGGGCCAGAACGGCCAGGCTGCCCATGAAAGTGCCACAGATTCCGAGGATATGAATGTGCATTCGGCAACTGCCCTCTGAGTTGAAACCCGACAAGCCTCCCGTATCCGCCCCACCCCGTCAAGAGCCACGCTATCCGCAATCCTGCTCATGAAAATTGCCGTCGATTGGCGTATCATCTGCGCCATTGTCGAACCAGCAGGAGGCTCCAGCCCGAGATGGCCATCAAGAATGCATTCTACGCTCAGTCCGGCGGTGTCACCGCCGTCATCAATGCCAGTGCCTGTGGCGTCATCCAGACCGCCCGCAAGCATCCGGACAAAATCGGCAAGGTGTTTGCCGGACGCAACGGCATTATCGGGGCGCTGAAGGAAGAACTGATTGATACTAGCCTCGAAAGCGACGATGCCATCCAGGCACTGATTCACACCCCGGGCGGCGCCTTCGGCTCCTGCCGTCACAAGCTCAAGAACATTTCCGAGAACCGGCGCGAGTACGAACGCCTGATTGAGGTGTTCCGGGCCCACGACATTGGCTACTTCTTCTATAACGGCGGTGGGGATTCACAGGACACCGCCTACAAGGTTTCCCAGATCGCCGACAAGATGGGCTACCCCATTACCTGCATCGGCGTGCCCAAGACCGTGGACAACGATCTGCCGTTCACCGACTGCTGCCCGGGCTTCGGTTCGGTTGCCAAATACATTGCCACGTCCACCCTGGAAGCCAGCCTGGACATCAAGTCAATGTGCGAAACGTCCACCAAGGTGTTCATCCTGGAAGTCATGGGTCGCCACGCCGGCTGGATTGCCGCATCCGGCGGCCTCGCCGGACAGGGCGAGGGCGAACCGCCCCACGTCATCCTGTTCCCGGAAATCCCGTTTAATCGCGACGCCTTCCTTGAGCGCGTGGATCATTGTGTGAAGGAATATGGCTACTGTGTAGTGGTGGCCTCCGAAGGTGCCCAGTACGAAGATGGTCGCTTCCTGGCGGACGCCGGAGCCAAGGACGCGTTTGGCCACACCCAGCTGGGCGGTGTTGCTCCGGCCCTGGCCAATATGGTCAAGCAGGCCCTGGGCCATAAATACCACTGGGCCGTTGCCGACTACCTTCAGCGCAGTGCCCGCCACATTGCCTCCGCCACCGACGTGGAGCAGGCCTATGCGGTTGGCAAGGCCGCCGTGGAAATGGCACTTGACGGCAAGCAGGCTCTGATGCCCACGATCGTCCGCGAACAGGGCAAACCTTACGTTTGGAAGATCGGTGAGGCCCCGCTGAGCGAAGTGGCAAACCAGGAGAAAAAGATGCCGATCCACTTCATCACCGACGATGGCTTTGGTATCACCCAGGACTGCCGGGACTACCTGGAACCTCTGATTGCCGGTGAGAGTTTCCCGCCATTCGATAACGGCCTGCCGCGTGTTGCCAAACTCCAGAACACGCTGACCGAGAAGAAACTGAAGACCGAGTTCCAGCTGTAACCGAACGAACAGCGTACCGGAAAGCAAAAAAGCCTGACAGAGTAGCTCTGTCAGGCTTTTTCATTGTTCAGGCACTACACGCAGATGGTTAGCGGGCCAGCTCCGATTGCTGGTCGCGCATGTAGGCGTAGAACTGATCAAACCCACCCACGTACTGGTTGCCCACCAGAATCTGCGGCACGGTATAAACCGGCCGGCCAATCTTGTCCGCGATATCCTGCTTGCTCATGCCCTTCTCGATCATATCGACCCAGACGTAGGGAATGTTCCTGGCCTCACACAGACGCTTTGCCTGAACGCAGAAACCACAACTCGAGCGGCCATAAATCGTGACCTGCTCCATAAACACCTCCCTAAAGTCTCTGACTGTATGTTTCGGGACTGAAATCCTATGGCTGAATGATGGCACGGCATAAGCTAATTTAAAATTGATGCTTTGAATCGCCACCATAGTAGCCGCCCATCATGTCCTCAGGCGACCGAGCTCCCGCTCCAGAACCTGCACTTCATTGTCCAGGGCCTGACCACTGCCTTTGACGCGACCAGCAAGTTCCCGGAGATCGTTGGCGGCGTCACCGATATGAGTGAGGTTGCGATTGATTTCCTCGCTCACCGAGCTTTGCTCTTCCGCTGCGGTCGCCACCTGGGTCACGTGTTCGACAATGGTTCCGATCCGCTCGACAACCGTAGCCAGGGAATGGGCCGCCTCCTGGGTGCCATCCACCGCCGAGGTGGCGCGATCAACACCGCTCTGGATCACCGAAACCGCCCCGTTCACATCCTGCTTCAGACCGTCGATCATGGTGCTGATTTCATCGGTAGATTCCCGCGTCCGGGAGGCAAGGGTTCGGACCTCATCGGCGACAACGGCAAAGCCGCGCCCCTGCTCACCGGCCCTTGCCGCCTCGATGGCGGCGTTAAGCGCCAGCAGGTTGGTCTGTTCTGCGACGCCACGGATGACATCCAGGATCCGGTTGATGTCCTCACTGCGATTGGCCACCTGGCCGATCGCAGTGCTGGCCTCGCCCATGTCATTGGCCACCGCGCTCACGCCGTTGACTGCGGACGACAAGGTGTCCTGGGTAAAGCGGATGCCGTCCTGGGCCATCCGGGCGTTGTCCGCCGCCTCGCCGGCAAATCCCGCGACCTCACCGGCAGCGACAGACATTTCGTTCATGGCGGTCACCACGCTGTCGATGTCCTGATGTTGCCTGCCGGTCTGCTCATCAGTCTCAACCGCAATACTTCCGACATCCCTGGCCTGTTCGCGGACCTTGGCGTTTACATCCTTCAGGTCGTTGATCATCTCTCTCAGCCTCGCCAGGAAGGCATTGAATCCGCCAGCCAGCTCGATCAGCTCGGCGTGGGTGTCGATTTCCAGCTCACGGGTGAGGTCCCCCTCGGCACTGGCCAGGTTCTTCATGCGATCCCGGATCTCATCCAGCGGGCGGGTCACCGAGCGGACCAGGAGAACAAGGGCAACAACAGCGAGAACCACGACACCGATGCCTACCAGGGTCTGGCGGGTCGCGGTCGCGGCCACTTCGTCTGACAGCAGGCCCGTGATTTCGGAAACGCTGGCAAGCGCGGCATCTCTTGGCAGTTCAATCAACAACGACCACTCGGCATCGGGCAGACTGATTTCGACGGGATAGGCCACGGCCAGGGTCTGGCCGTCATCGAAGGTCCCCCCACCCTGATGCAGTCCCGAGAAGGTATCGCCATGCTCCGGCAACGCCTCCCGGAGGGGCCGACCAAGATGAGCCTCATAATGACTGGATGCCGCGATAAGACCCTGCTCGCTGATCAGCGTGACCCTGGACTTGCCGTCAAACAGTTCCTTGCTGACACCAGAAATGGTTCTTTGCAGTGTCGAGAGATTGATATCGACGCCCACCACGCCGGCGAATGCTCCGTCGTCCAGAATCGGAACCACCAGGCTGGTCATCAGCTCGGAATAGCCCTCACTGATTTCGTAATCATAGGGCTCCATGATGCAGGGTGCCCTGGTGTCCCGCGAGCACAGATACCACTCGGCTTCCCGAATCCCGAATTCGTTCAGGCTATCCAGATACTTCGTAGCCGGGTCCTCGGTGCGGCTGAAGTGAACCTTGCCCCCCGGATCCCGGTAGTAATAGATTTCCAGGGTGCCCTCGTCGCTGCTGTGCTCCTCAACACCACCGGTGAAATAGCGATCCTGCCCGTCATAGCCATCCGGCTCGAACTGTGCGTATATCGAGCTCAGACTTTTCTGCTCCTCAAGCACGGCGCCAACAGTCTCCTGCAGGGCCGTCCTGCTGATTCGACCGGAACTGTCGGACTGAATATTGCGGGTAATAACATTGCGGACGACTTCCGGGGTCCGAAAGGCAGTTGCAAACTGACCACTGACCAGCTCGCCGAACTTGCCAGCGGTTGCGCTGAGCTGATCCATTACAATGCCCTGCACCGTATCCCGGGTCTCGACACTCAACCTCTTCTCCATGGCTCCGAGAGACAGCTGGGCAGTCACCACGATACTGATGCCCATTATCAGAAGCAGGGACACAACGAGGGCGTAGAGCTTGAAGCGGAGCGATAACTGTTTCATGGTGAAGGCGGACCTGCGGGGAGTTGGGGGTTCATTCTATTTTAGAGCACGGAGGGGCCGGTGGCCTACCTGACGCTATTTCTGACCGCGTTCGCCGCTGCCACGCTGCTGCCCGCTTACTCGGAAGTTCTGCTGGGCACGCTGATAACACAGGGTTACTCCTGGTGGTGGCTGTGGTTCTGGGCAACACTGGGTAACACGCTGGGCTCGGTCGTTAACGGAGTTATCGGCCGGCAGGTAGATCGCTTTAAGCATAAACCCTGGTTTCCGATCAGCGAGATGCAATTGCACAAGGCGAGGAACCGCTTTAACCGATATGGCCAATGGTCTCTGCTGATGGGCTGGCTGCCTCTGGGCGGCGACGCGCTGACCCTGGTTGGCGGGATCATGCGCGTGCCGTGGCTCAATTTTGTGATACTGGTAGGAATTGGCAAGGGTGCCCGCTACGCCTTTGTGCTCTGGCTCGTCGCGGAGGCGTCCGGTGCATCGTCACCTTCACCGTAGAGGTATTTTCGAAGCAGCGGCTCGCCGTTAAATTCGGAATTCAGAACCGCAACGAAGGTGTAGACCCCGATCAGTTTACGGTTAAGGAACACGAACTCCTTCGGGGGCACCCGGAAATAGCGACTGATCGCCGACCGGGCCGCCTGACGCGCCACCCGGGACGGCAGTTCACTCTGTTTCCAACGATAGTGGCCATGGCTGTTCACTGCATAGTCCGGCCAGGAATCCTTGTCGCTGGAGAGCGGTTCAAGCACCGACATGCAGACCTGGCCAAACTTCTCCAGTACCTCCTCCGGCCACTCGGTGCTCATGAAACGCAGCTTCACGCCACCATCGATTACCGCATCGAGATCGTTCTCGTAGGATGCCTTGATCATCTGGATGACCGGTTTGAGAAACTCGTCCGAGTAGGACTGCACGGCGCCGAAATCGAGGAGGACGATACGGTCGTACCCCGGGTCATCCCCTTCCTCCCCGGCAATCCGGATGCGGTAGTTGCCGAAATTGGGATCGGTCTGTATTTCGCCCCAGATGAACAATTCCCGGAAAAACAGCTCCAGGGCGGCCTTGCCAAGGGCACTGCGACGATCCAGCGGGAGGTCCCTGACCGACTGGGAACTGACCGAATGCCCGTGCTCGTATGTTGAACAGATAACGTGCTCGGTTGAAAACTCCGGCAGGACCCTGGGCACAATGAACCTCGGATCCGATGCCAGCATGTTGCGGAATTTCTCGGTGGTCTTCGCCTCAAGGCGATAGTCCACCTCCCGATGCATCATCTGCCGGACTTCCTCCAGCCAGTCATTGAACTCGGGGCCAAAACTGACCAGCCTGGCCACTCGCAGCAACTGGGCGACAGCATTCAGGTCGCTGTCTACCGCGTCGGCAACGCCCGGGTATTGCACCTTCAGCACCAGCTCCAGGCCGTCACTGCGGCGCCAGGCCCGGTGGACCTGCCCCAGCGATGCAGCGCCAATAGGCTCGGGCTCTACATCCAGTTGCGCCAGACGCTCCGCGCCCAGCTCGTCTTTCAGCACACGCTCGATAGCCGGCCATTCCAGAGAAGTGGTCTGATCTTCCAGGGTGTGGAGCGCTTCGGTGACTTCCTCGGGCAAAAAATGCTCGCCGTACAGAGCCATAACCTGGCCAATCTTGACCACGCTGCCCTTTAACTTGCCCAGTTCATCCACCAGGAACCGGGCCTGGCTCGAAAGCATGGCGCGGTGACGTTTTTCCCGATTTTCCCGAGTGCTGAACCAGTTGGTTGCCATATGTGAGGCCATACGGGTACCGGCAAACAACCCGGCACGGGTCAGACTCAGCCTGCGCTCGAAACTGCCTGTCTTGATGCGGGAAACCGAATTTCCTGAACGTCTGGAAGACATAGTGACCTGTTCGGATCAGAGAATTTCACCACGTTTGGCGGCTTACACCATTATACGGATAGTCAGGGGAGCTGACCTAACCGAGTCGACCGGCCTGCCGCGGCCACGGGGCCAATGCGCCAGCCCCGTTGCCGGTTTACATCTGCACAACCGGATCGTTTACGTTTCGACACAGTTTCCGCCGGGAAACCGGTCTAGTATTTCTAGATACGTAAGGTCCAACAACGACTATCACAACAACAAGATCTGAAAATGCCGCAATCCGCAAGAAAAACGCCGGATACGGAGCTGTCGCAGTTCCGGGTCAAGGGCGAGATTCCTGTCCCGATCCTGATCAACTGGCTGACCGCTGTTGCCGTGCCCCTGCTCTGTTTCTTTGCCTGGCGCTCCAGCCTGCAGAACGACCCGATCACGCCGCCACTACTGGTTGGCTTCGCCGTTCTTCTTGCCGTCAACTCTGTGAGCTACCTGCTCTTCGGTAACAAGACCCTGCAGCGTCGCGGCTTCATAACCCTGATTACGGTGCTGTTCACCTACCTGGCTATCAACGCGGTAGAGGACGGTTCCGCCATTATCTGGTTGTTTGCCTACCCGCCCATCATTTTCTACATCAGCGAATCCCGGGTTGGGGTGCTCGCCTGCTGTGGCGGGTTCGCCGCCGTCATCTTCCTTTTCAGCCCACTGGGGGATTTCCTGTTCGATCCGCCGCACAGCACCAGTTTCAGAATCACCATGATAGCGGTGCTGGGTTTTGAAATGGTCACCTGTTACATCCTTGACCAGAGCCGTCGACGCAGCAAGCTGGGGTTGCTGAAGCTGGCCGCGGAATTCGAGTATGCCGCCAAGCACGATGCCCTGACCGGCCTGGCCAATCGCCGCGAAGCGCTTGAGCAACTGGACATCGAGTATCAGCGCTATCTTCGCAACGCCCGGCCCTTTTCGGTGCTGCTGATGGACATTGACCTGTTCAAGAGCGTTAACGACAACTATGGGCACCATGTGGGTGACGAATTGATCATTCTGGTGGCCAGGACCCTTCGGGAACAATGCCGCAAAGTTGATACGCTGGCCCGATGGGGCGGTGAGGAGTACCTGGTTCTGCTGCCCGAAACCAATACCGGGGAGGCGCTGGCATCCGCAAACCGGATCCGTGAAGCTTTTGCCGCCAGATCCGTAAGCACGGAGAAGGGCCCGATTCAGGCAACCATCAGTGTGGGGGTGGCGTCGATCCGTGGCTCGGAATCCATCGATCGCCTGCTGCAGCGGTCAGACGAAGCCCTGTATCGGGCGAAATCCGAGGGACGTAACCGCGCATGCGGTTACGAGAATGAAGCCGCGGCCTGAGCTACCAGCCCTCGCGGAAATCGACATCGTGGTGAGCCAGGCCACTGACCAGCTGCTGCGACAACCTCCGCTGCACGTCAGCCAGTGTCACACCGGGAACAAAGTCGCGAACCTGACACATGGCCATTCCGGCGTAGCCGCAGGGGTTTATGCGCTGAAAAGGCTCCATGTCCATATCCACATTCAGCGCCAGGCCATGAAAGGAACAACCCCGGCGAACCCTCAGTCCGAGCGAGGCAATCTTGGCGTCGCCCACGTAAACGCCCGGGGCGTCCGGTCTCGGAGCGGCCTCAACGCCCAATTCTGCAAGCGTGCGGACGATGGCCTGTTCGATCTCGTCCACCAGAGAACGTACACCAAGTTTTTTGCGAGTCAGATTGATCATCAGGTAAATCACGAGCTGGCCGGGACCGTGGTAGGTCACCTGCCCGCCCCGATCCACCGGGATCACCGGGATGTCGCCCGGGGCAAGAATATGTTCGGCCTTCCCCGCCTGGCCCTGGGTATAAACCCGCGGATGCTGCAAACACCAGAGTTCATCCGCCACACTGTCATCGCGGTCAGCGGTGAAGGCTTTCATGGCCTCCCAGGTTTCCAGATAGGGCTGCTCACCCAGGGATCGGACAATCAGGTCAGGCATCGGGCTCAGAGCACCATGTGTACGCGGCCACTGGCCTTGAGATCCTCGAACAGGGCCTTCAGTTGCGCTTCACCCGTGGCCACAATCTTCAGTTGAACCGAGGAAAAACGGCCTTTGCTGCTGTCGTTAACGGTGATATCGGTCTCGCTGATTCCGGGGGCATGCTGCTCCACAACCTCGACCACGAACTCGGTGAAATCCGGGGCCGCATTGCCAATCACCTTGATCACATAGTCGCAAGGAAACTCAATTTTTGGTGCTTTCGGCTCACTCATGCCGTTTTACTCCCCGGGATCAACATCACCTTACTGAAATAACTGAATGAAAAAGAGCTTGATGGCGTCCCAGATGCGTTTGAAAAAGCCACCTTCGGGAACCTCGGTCAGGGCCAACACCGGCTGATCAACCAGTACCTCGCCGTTATAGGAGACCTTCACCCGTCCCAGCTCGTCCCCAACTTTAATGGGTGCCTTAATCACAGAATCAAGGTCGACCGTCGATTCCAGATCGTTTCGTGAACCCCGTGGAATGGTCACGTAGACATCCTCAGTCATGCCAACGGAGAGCTGATCAGCCTGACCGCCCCAGACACGGGCTTCGATGAGCTCCTGGCCTGACCGGAACAGGCGTTCGCTCTCATAGTAGCGGAAGCCGTAGTTCAGCATTTTCTGGATTTCCTGGGCCCGTGCTTCTGAACTGTTGGTGCCCATAACCACGGCAATAAAACGGGTGTCGTTGCGTTTGGCAGAGGCAACAAGGCAATAACCCGCCTCCTCGGTATGGCCTGTTTTCAGGCCGTCGACACTGTCATCGCGCCAGAGCAGACTGTTCCGGTTCGGCTGGCGAATGTTGTTGTAGGTGAAATGTTTTTCAGCGTAGAGCGGATAGTTCTCCGGGTAATCGTTGATGATCGCGCGGGCCAGCATCGCCAGGTCATACGCTGTTGAGAAATGCTCCGGCGAGGGCAGGCCGGTCGCGTTCACAAAATTGGTGTCTTTCATTCCCAGCAGCTGGGCCTGCTGGTTCATGATGTCAACGAAGGCTCCTTCACTGCCTGCAACGAATTCCGCCAGGGCAACAGAGGCGTCGTTGCCCGACTGAATGATGACCCCCCTGAGCAGATCTTCGACCGAAACCTGGGTGCCTTCCCGAACGAAGGTGCGCGAACCTTCGGTCTTCCAGGCATTGACGCTGATGGGAACCATGTCGGACATGGCAATGCGGCCCTCATCAAGCTCACGCTCGACAATATAGGCCGTCATCATTTTGGTCAGACTGGCCGGAGGCAAACGCTCGTGGCTATTCTCCTCCATGATGATCCGTCCGCTCTTGGGATCCATCAACACGTAGGAGCTGCCGGCAATCTGCGGCGGCGACGGAATCAGCACCGACTGGGACATTGCCTTGCCTGTCAGGGCAAGCATCAGCACAAGGACAACGGAGAGAGTTCGAAAAGCAGAGTTTAAGGCCATGGGTCCATTCATTCGTCGTTAAGTGTATTTTTTTAAATATGTCGTGTTCGGCTTATTCAGTGCGTATCGGTCAGCAGGATGGACTGATCGAAACCACGGGCTTCCAGCAGGCTTTGGGTACGCCTGGCGCTGTCTTCGTCATTGAAGGGGCCCACCTGGACCCGATGGAAGCGCCCCGCGGAGGTATCCACTGCCCGAACGCGCATCGGGTTCTCCAGCACCGCCCTCACCTGGCTGAGCAGTTTTTCAGCCGGATCCCGGCTGCTGAAGGACCCCAGCTGCACAAACAATGACCGGTTGGTCATGGCCATGTCACCGCTTGCCTCCACCCGGCTTTCAGCGTATCCGGCCGGATCTCCCGGGGAATAAGGCTCGCCGGCAATGAACATGGCGCCATCCGGCCTGACGGTGATGGCAGCCACCTCCACACGGGCCGTGCCCCTGGCCTGGTACCCCAGCTTCTTGGCAGCGGCGTATGACAGGTCGATGATCCTGTCGCTGTGAAAGGGACCGCGGTCGTTGACACGGACAATCACCGAGCGACCGTTATCAAGGTTCGTTACACGTGCATAGCCGGGGATCCGCAGGGATTTGTGCGCGGCGGACATGGTGTACATGTTAAAGGTTTCGCCGTTGGAGGTCTTGTGGCCATGAAATTTCTCGCCGTACCAGCTCGCCGTACCCCGGGCGACATAACCGTCGTTGCTGTCGAGCACGTGGTACTGCTTGCCCCAGACCTGGTAGGGCGATTTATTGCCCGCCCTCCTGGGGGCCTCGTAAACCGGAACCGCATCGTCAAGACCGGACACATCGAAGTTACCCGAAGGGGCCCTGTCGGTTGCCAGGGTATAGCGGGACGAATGGTCCGTTTCCGGGGCCGACGCGCAGCCGCCGAGTATCAGCGACACAACCACCGACAGCAGGAGGGAGAATGAGGGCTTGCAGTTCACTGTCCGGAATTCCTCTTGACTACACTGGCGACCGGTATCAGGTTCCAGGTGGTCCAGCCTTCATTGTAACGGGTTCTCCGACGGAATCACCATTACCCTGTGGCCATGGTTTGATTGACCGAATCAGGCGCCAATCATTCGCCGATGGGTATGAATCGACATCAAAACACCAAAGGCTGCCATCAGGGTGACCCCCGATGTCCCACCGTAGCTGATCAGGGGCAATGGCACACCAACGATTGGCAAAAGTCCACTTACCATCCCGACATTTACGAAGATGTAGATGAAGA
The DNA here is from genome assembly GCF_045057155.1 of Marinobacter flavimaris. Taxonomy (NCBI): domain Bacteria; kingdom Pseudomonadati; phylum Pseudomonadota; class Gammaproteobacteria; order Pseudomonadales; family Marinobacteraceae; genus Marinobacter; species Marinobacter flavimaris. Next base: position 19,027 of record NZ_CP171359.1, on the reverse strand, counting down.
ACGTCATGGTGAGCGCACCCGCGAGAAGGCGGCTGAATGAATCCTGGGCCGTCGCGGCAATATACAGACACCGCAGTATGATCAGGAAATACACCGTCATCAGGATCAGCATGCCCACGAACCCGAACTCTTCAGCCAGCACTGCAACGATGAAGTCGGTATGGCTCTCTGGCAGAAACTCCAGGTGCGACTGGGTTCCCTGAAGCCAGCCCTTGCCATCCACGCCACCGGAACCGATGGCGGTCTTGGACTGGATGATGTTCCAGCCGGCGCCAAGGGGGTCACTCTGAGGGTCCAGAAGCGTCAGCACACGCTGTTTCTGGTATTCCCTCATGACGAAGAACCACATCAGCGGGGCCGAAACGGACACCATGGCCACGAACGCCGTGATCAGTTTCCAGCTGATGCCCGCAAAAAACACCACGAAGATACCGGCCATGCCGACCAGCAGCGAGGTCCCCAGGTCCGGCTGCTGCATGATCATGACCATGGGCACCAGAACGATCGCCAGCCCGACGGTCACATGCCGGAATCTGGGCGGCAGGAAATGCCTGGACAGATACCAGGCCGCCATCATGGGAACCACCAGCTTCATCAATTCCGATGGCTGGAAACGCGGAAGTCCCGGAATAGCCAGCCATCGTTGCGCACCCTTGGCACCAACGCCCACCAGCAGAACCGCAATCAGGGCCACAATACCGGCGCCGTAGAGCCACGGCGCCCAACGGCGAAACACCGAGGGATCCAGCTGGGCAAATACCAGCATCACGACAAACGCCACGCCCAGCCGGATGCCCTGGGCCTTGACGACCTCAAGGTTCCGGTCGGCACCGCTGTAGAGTACGAACAGCCCGCCGGAAACCAGCAGGAGTAACAGCAGCAACAGGATTGGATCCAGATGCAGCGCTGTCCAGATGCTCCGGTGCCGGCCAAGAGGGTTGCTTGCGGTTGAATCCAGTAACGCCTTGAACGCCATCAGTCAGCCACCTCGCCGACACCACTGACCAATGCGCTATCCCCCTGGCCATAATCCAGCAACCAGGAGTCAAACAGCGCCCGCGCGACCGGTGCCGCGGTGCCACTGCCGCTGCCGCCGTTCTCGACAATAACGGCGACGGCAATTTTCGGGTTATCTACCGGCGCAAAACCCACGAAAAGCGCATGATCCCGAAGCCGCTCACGGATTTCTTCCTCATCGTATTCTTCATCCTCGGCCAGACTGAAGACCTGGGCAGTTCCTGTCTTGCCTGCCATCTTGTAGGGGGCACCACGGCCAGCACCCCGGGCAGTACCCTTCGCTCCGTGCATGACTTCAACCATGGTTTCCACCACATACTCCCAGTCGTCCGGGTTCTTCAACTTGAGCGGCTCGTGGGTTTCGGCGGGTAAGAACTCCTCGACCGGGCGATCCCCCTTGATATCTTTCAGTAACCTCGGCTCGACCCACTCGCCTCGATTGGCGATTAGGGCGGTCGCTGTCGCCAGTTGCAACGGTGTTGCCAACATGAAGCCCTGGCCGATACCCAGGTTCACGGAATCTCCCGGATACCAGGGTTCATTGCGCACTGCCCTTTTCCAGTCTCTGGAAGGAAGCAAGCCGCTCAGGGCCCCGGAGACATCAAGCGTCGCGTCTTCCCCGAAGCCAAAATGAGACAGGTAGCTGTGCATGGTATCCACGCCCATTTCGACCGCCGCCTCGTAGAAGTAGACGTCACAGGATTCGGCCACAGCGTCCTTGAGATCGACCCAGCCGTGCCCCGTCCGCTTCCAGTCGCGCCAGACCCGGCCACCCTGATTCAGCCGGAAATGCCCCGGATCCCAGATGGTGTAATCCCGGGTGGTCGCGCCACTGTCGAGGGCCGCGACCGCAAGCATGGGCTTGAGCGTTGAGCCTGGCGGGTACTGACCGCGCAAGGCACGGTTGAACAGGGGCTTGTCTTTGCTGTCGCTCAATTCCCGATAATCGTTGACGCTGATACCGGTGACGAATTTGTTGGCGTCAAACCCCGGCACGCTGGCCAGCGCGAGAATGCCGCCGGTATCCGGTTCTATGGCAATGATGGCGCCCCGACGACCATCAAGAAGCTCGTGGGCACGCTGTTGCAGCCTGAGATCCAGATGCAGTTGCAGATCCTCCCCGGGAACCGGGTTCTCACGTTCCAGAACCCTGAGAGTCCGGCCACGGGCATTGGTTTCGACATGCTGGTAGCCGACCTGGCCGTGGAGGATTTCCTCGTAGAACCGCTCAATGCCCGACTTGCCGATGTAGTTGGTGCCTGCGTAGTTGACCGGATCGATCCTCTGCAACTCATCCCGATTGATGCGCCCGACAAATCCCAGGGCATGGGCCGTCAGCTCACTGTGGGGGTAATACCGTACCAGCTCAGCCTTGACCTCGACGCCCGGAAGCTCGTGGCGATGCACGGCGAGGCGTGCCATCTCCTGCTCATTCAGGTCATAGCGAAGGGGGATTTCCTGGAAGGGTCGGCGGGGCTCCTGAAGCCGACGCTGAAACCGTTCGCGGTCTTCCTCGGAGATCTCCAGGATCGCGTCAAGCTGCGCCAGGGTATCGTCCATGCCCTGTACCCGCTCGGGCACAAGCGTCACACTGAAAACGGGGCGGTTCTCCGCCAGCAGGGTGTTATTGCGGTCGTATACCAGCCCCCGGGGAGGAGGCACGGACTGGACCTGGACGCGATTCTTGTCTGAGAGCGTGGTGTATATCTCATGTTCCACGACCTGAAGCTGGTACATCCGGGCAATCAGGCCACCGATAGCGAGCATGACAAGCACCAGCATGACCAGGCTCCGCCGCTGGAACAGCCGGCGTTCCGCTGCCGTATCCTTGAACTCACCCCATGGCATAACGTCCCCCTAGGCCCGGTGATACGGGTGATTGCGGGTGATCGACCAGGCCCGGTAGAGCTGCTCTGCCAGAACAATACGGACCAGGGGATGAGGCAGGGTCAGGGGCGACAGCGACCATTGCTGGTCGGCCCGTTTGCGGCAATCGTCGGCGAGGCCATCCGGGCCGCCCACCAGAAAGCTGACGTCCCGGCCATCCTGTTGCCAGTTCTCCAGCTGCGCCGCAAGCTTTTCGGTCGACCACGGCCGCCCACCAACCTCCAGCGCGATGACCCGGTCTTTCGCGCCGGTGGCCGCCAGAATGGCGTCACTTTCTCGCTGCATCAGCCTGGGGATATCGGGATTCTTGCCCCGATGGGCGACGGGGATTTCAACCAGTTCCACGGGTAGCTCCGGCGGCATGCGGCGGGCGTAATCTCCGAATCCGGTACTGACCCAGTCGGGCATTTTCTGCCCCACACAGATCAGGCGTAACCGCATGATTATTCGCTGCCCGCAACACCAAGATCCGGAGCATCACGCCAGAAGCGCTCCAGATCGTAAAATTCTCGTGTGGCAGGCATCATGACGTGAACAACCACATCGCCCAGATCCACGAGAATCCAGTCGCTGACGCCGGCACCTTCAACATTGCTCGCGCGCACGCCCTTCTCCTTCGCTTCGACCACGACGGAGTCTGCCAGGGATTTTACATGTCGGTTGGACGTTCCGGATGCCAGAACCATGAAGTCGGTGACACTGGTGCGGTCACGGACATCGATCACGCTGATGTCCTGTGCTTTCACATCCTCAAGCGCATTAATTACCAGATCTTTCAGTTGCTCTGCCTGCATAATCACCCTGTTGGACGGGCGTTTGCCGGTATGGCCGCCCGAAATGTCATATTCAGACGCGATTGTAGCACTAAAAGTTCCCGTCAGGGCATGCTCCATAGAGCCCCTGGCGGCGAATTTCTGTCCAGACCGAGTCAGGCACCAGATAGCGTGGCGAACGGCCGTCACCGATACGCTCCCGAATACCGGTCGCGGAAACATCCAGCAAGGGTGGATCCAGCTCGAGAACGCAGCCGCAGGGGCTGTCATGCAGGGCCTCCGGGCTTTCCACACCACGCTCTGCCAGCAATCGGGCCGGTTCGGAGGATGGATCCAATGCCGGGCCCGGCCGACGGACCACAACCACATGCGCCAGACCCGGAATCTGCTGCCATTCCCGCCAGCGATCGAAGCCAGCAAATGCGTCCGTGCCAACCACCATCACCAGGGGTTCATCCGGGCTAAGCTCGGCCCGGAGTTGGCGAAGGGTATCGGCGGTGTAGGACGCTCCTTCCCGTGAGAGCTCACGGTCGTCAATCCGCAACTGGGGCTCACCGGCCACTGCCAGCCTCAACAACTCCAGGCGCTGACTGGAAGACGCCCCGGTTTGCCCCCGGTGCGGCGGAATATGACAGGGCACCAGGCTGACGTAATCCACGCCAAGACGATCGCTGATTTCCAGCGCAAGCCTGAGATGGCCATGATGCACCGGGTCGAAGGTCCCCCCATAAATGACATGCATGGGCATCAGGTCCGGATGTGCCCGTCACCGAAGACCACGTATTTCTGGGATGTAAGGCCTTCCAGCCCCACCGGCCCCCGGGCGTGGATCTTGTCAGTGGAGATGCCGATTTCGGCCCCCAGACCATACTCGAATCCATCGGCGAAGCGCGTGGAGGCATTGACCATCACCGAACTGGAATCCACCTCCGTGATGAAGCGCCGTGCCCGCGTGTAGTTCTCGGTAATGATGCTGTCGGTATGCTGGGAGCTGTAGCGGTTGATATGGGCAATGGCGCCTTCCAGACCGTCAACCACACGCACCGCCAGGACCGGAGCCAGATATTCGGCTTCCCAGTCTGCCTCGGTAGCTTCGACCACGCCTTCGACGATGGCCCGTGTTCGCTCGCAGCCCCGCAATTCCACGCCTTTTTCAACAAAAGCCTGGGCCAGCAGAGGCAGGATATCCTCGGCGATTTCTGCATCCACCAACAGGGTTTCCATGGTGTTGCAGGTTCCGTACCGGTGGGTTTTGGCGTTGATCGCCACCTTCAGCGCCTTTTCCGGATCGGCATGGCTATCGATGTAGACATGGCAGACGCCATCAAGGTGTTTGATAACAGGCACCCGGGCATCGCGGCTGATGCGCTCGATCAGACCCTTGCCGCCCCTGGGCACAATCACATCAACGTAGTCCGGCATGGTGATCAACTCTCCGACCGCAGCGCGGTCCGTTGTCTTGATCACCTGCACCGCATTTTCGGGCAGTCCCGCTTTGGCGAGCCCCGCGGAAAGACAGCGGGCAATGGCCTGGTTGGAATGAATGGACTCTGAGCCGCCCCGGAGAATGGTCGCATTGCCCGACTTGAGGCACAGACTCGCAGCCTCGACCGTCACGTTGGGACGGGACTCGTAAATAATACCGATGACGCCCAGCGGAACACGCATCTTGCCCACCTGGATACCGGAGGGCCGGTAGTTCATGTCGGTGATGGCACCGATCGGGTCTGGCAGGGAGGCCACCTGGCGCAGGCCCTCAATCATGGTATCGATTCGCTGGGGTGCCAGCTCCAGCCGGTCAAGCATCGCCGCATCCAGGCCATTTTCCCGGCCCATCTGCAGATCCTTGCCATTAGCGAGGGCCAGCTCTTCCCGGGCTGCATCCAGGGCCTCGGCCGTCGCCAGGAGCGCCTGATTACGCACGGCGGTGGTCGAACGAGCCACTCCGGTTGCCGCTGCACGGGCCTGCTGCCCAACCTCAGCCATGTACGCTGCAATATCCATTCAAATACCTTTCTGTTTTCAAGCGGAATCAGGAATCAGGGCCTAACTTTACCTTTCCCGTTTCAAGTACGCATCCCAAACAGATATTATACCGCTGCGATATGCCATACTCGGACCTATAAAGGTTCCCCGGGGACGGTTTTTCAAGGGAGTTCGGGAAAAGGAAGGACACCATGGCCCAGATGGCCGAAAAATTCCTGTTGAGCAAGTTGTCGCGAGCGGGCTTCGTGGCCCTGATCGCCATTGCGACCCTTTGCGCCGTGCTGGGCGAACCCATGGTTGCCGCAGCCGCGGCTGCCGCGGCAGGTATTGTCATTGCCGGAAAGACGTTCCACCCCAACCGGGTCCACCAGCCCTGGCCGAGAATCCAGCAGGCGTTCTTTGTCGTGCTTCTGCTGATACTGCTGGCCAGTTTCTGGACCGGCCCATGGATCCTGAGCCACTGGCTTTACGCGCTCCCTCTGGTTGCTTTCGCCCTGGTTCCGCCAGCGGCCGCAGCCGTGGTAACACTGATTATCGCTGTATTGGCAATGATCGCGACACAATGGGCGGTAGGCCTTGCCGACCGCCACCAAATGATCAGCGCCTTTCTTCTTACCCTGCTGCTTTCGGCGTTGCTGGTCTTCCTGCGGGACTACAAGACCCGTCAACTTGCGCCATTGCGCCGTACCGACGAACTGACCCAGGCGGCCAGCCGGGAATACCTGTCTGCCGACCTGCACAAGGAAATCCAGCGCAGTGAGCGGGAAGGCACCGATATGTCGATTATCATGATCGGGCTGGACACCCATTTGAGCGATGACGAACCGGATGAGGACATCCGCTCGATTCTTCCCCGCATTGGTCGCTACCTGCATTCCCAGATCCGTGATTTCGACACCTACTACCGGGTCGCGGACCTGCAGTTTCTGGTGATCCTGCCGGGCATTTCCACCAGCGACGCAATCGCCCGCGCCGAGACGATCCGCAAGGGCCTGGCAACGCTTCTGGAATCCCACGGTATGAACCTGACCGTCAGCACCGGGATCGCCGGCCTGAATATCGGTGACGATGCCAACAGTCTGCAGCAGAGTGCCGCGAATGCCCTGCGCCGGGCCCAGCAGCAGGGAGGCAACCGAAGCCAGGCCTACAGTTCATGGTCGCAGCCGGCACAACCAAGCCAGCCTCGGGCAGAGGGGCCATTGGCATGACAGAGACCCGACTGAGAACCTGGACCCATGCCTTTGGCTACGGCATCGCCTGCCTGTTCATTTTCACCCTGGCAATGCAGAACCTCCGCTATGGCTTCTATGAACTCTTTTACCTGGCCTCAGGGATGGCGGTTCTGACCCTCGCGGGTGCCGTTTACACCATCATTTGCCGCCGGCACCAGCTGTCGGCCCCCGGGCACCTGGTCATCCTCTCCGGCCTGAACAGTGGCATGCTGGCAGCGCTGCTGACCATGGATGCCCCGGGCATCAGCCACTGGGCCATGCCCCTGCTGGTGCTGAATCTGCTTATCCTGCCCCTGCGTCAGGGCGTCGGGCTATCGCTTCTGCTGCTGGTACCCATGTCGATCATCCTGTTCCTCGAAAAGGCACCGGCTGACGCCATTGCCATCACGGGGGGCCTGTTCATCCTTCTGGCGGTTGCAGCCCTGTACATCTGGCACTATGACCACATGGCCCAGTCGGCAGAAGACCTCGCCATTACCGATCCGGTGACTGGCGCCCATAATGCCCGCTTTCTGGATGAAACCCTTCAGAAAGAGATCAGCCGTGCCATCGCCACGGGGCACTGCCTGTCCGTCATCGACCTGAGCATTGATTACGCCGACGAAGTGGCCGACCTTCACGGCAGGGACCAGGTTCAGGGCCTGTTCAGGGATATGACCGAGCACCTCTTCGGCGTGATTCGGGCCGGCGATACCCTGTACACACTGAAAGACTCGGAGTTTTTCCTGATCCTGCCGTTTACCCCGGAAGAAGGCGTGCGAGTGATTGCCGAGCGGATTCGCCGCACCATTGCCGAACACCACTGGCCGGTGGTTGGCAAAGCCACAGTAAGCCTCGGCTGCACCACCCGCGGCAGTGGCGACACCCGTACCGACACACTCAGGGACCGGGCCCACCAGGCCATGGAAGAAGCTCGCAGACGCGGTACGGATTCGGTCTGGTTCAGCCCGGGAGAAACCATCGAAACATGAGCAGTGCCTGGCTGAACGATCTGTCGGCATGGCTCAGCCTGCATCCCGGCTGGCTGGCAACAGCCCTGTTTACGACTGCCTTCATCGAATCACTCGCTATAGCCGGCATTATTGTCCCGGGTGTCGCCATCCTGTTTGCCGTCGCCGTATTGGCGGGGGAGACCGGCATGCCGCTTGCGGAAGCACTGCTTTGGGCGGGCCTTGGGGCCATCGCCGGCGACACGGCAAGTTTTGGTCTGGGGCGACTGCTGCAGGGGCGCCTGACAACCGCCTGGCCACTGAGCCGCTATCCAAAAATCATCGCTACCGGGGAGCGCTTCTTCAAGCGTCACGGCGGCAAGAGTGTGATCATCGGCCGCTTCGTCGGCCCGGTCAGACCGATCATCCCGCTCGTGGCCGGGGCCCTGATGATGTCCTGGCGACGCTTTCTGGCTTTCAACATCGGCTCCGCTGTTGCCTGGGCGCCAGTCTACATCTTCCCGGGGTTTCTGGTGGGCAGTGCCCTGGCCAGTGATATCAGGCCTCCGGCGCATTTTTACGCGGTCATCGGCATCAGCCTAGCCGCCCTGACGGTGGTCTATTTCGTGCTGTTGAGGTTTCAGCTGGGGCTCGGGGAGGACAGCCGTTTCTACCGCTGGCTGAAGCAGTGGATGGCACAATACGAGGCTACGAACCGTTTCTGGCGCTTGTACACGAATCAACGGCCGGCCCGGGAGGGCGAATTCCCGCTGGCCTCATTCATGCTGGCGCTGGGTGCCTCCGCACTTCTTCTGATCTGGGGGCAGTTGGCTACCGCCACCAGCCTCCTGGATGGGTTCGATCAGGCCACCCTTCTCTGGTTTGAGCAACTCCGGCAACCTCTGCTGGACGGTCCCTTCATTGCCATTACCCTGCTGGGTGACGCGCCGGTGTTAATGACCGCCGGAGTGCTCGCCTGCGCGGCACTGCTATTCCGGGGCTATTACGCCGCGGCCATCCATGTTCTGGCGGCTATCGCAGTGACGGTGGTTCTGGTCTGGGGCCTGAAGGCGCTGCTGGGCGTGCCCCGGCCGGATGAAGTCATGGGCCCGCCGAATTCCGGCGCTTTTCCCAGTGGTCACACGGCGGGCATCACCCTGCTGGTGACGCTGCTGGCAAGTTTCGTCGCCGGCGAAAGCAGGCATCGGAGACGTTGGCAATACTACGTGCTGCTCTCGCTGCCACTGGTGCCCGTGGCTTTGAGCCGGCTCTACCTTGGGGTGCACTGGTTCACCGATGTGATTGGAGGACTGCTGCTTGCCCTGGCCGTTACCGGTGCGGTGCGGGCCAGTTACAGCCGCTATGACAAGGTTCCGTTGGCGCCGGATATCACCATCGTTGGTGCAGCGGTGGTTTGGTTAATCCTTACGGGAGCCTACATCCTGCTGTCCTGGGATCAGGCGGTTCTGAACTTCAGGCCGGTTGCTGGCACCTAGCCTTCTTCTAGCGCCTCCAGAAGCCCCTGTAGCCGGGTGAGCCGCTCCAGAGGGTCCTGCAATTCCACCAGCTTCTGCTTCTCCTGTTTGTCCAGGGGCAGAAGTTCCGTGAGCCGCCAGCCAACATCCCGGGCATCACCATAGTCAATGTCCATGTTCAGGTCCCGGATGACCGGATGACGAAACAACGCCTTCAGAACCGAGGGCAACTCGCTGAAACGCTCCGGCACCTCACTCTCTGCCTCTTCAATCAGGCACTCTACGTCCCCCACATTCAGGCCGTCTTCCTGCTGCCAGCTGCGGACCACGGAGACCTTGGATTCGCCCTCAACGGTAATCCCCAGAAGGCCGTTTTCCAGCTGCTGGAAATCAATAATACGTACATAGGTGCCGATATCGTAGAAGGCGGCGGTGCGCCCGGCCTCTCCGCCTTCCTGCAACAGCACCACAACGAACCCACGATCCTCCTTGAGACAACGGGTCAGCATGTCGATGTAGCGCGGCTCGAACAGCTGCAAGGGAATCCTCCCCCTGGGCAGGACGATGGAATTCAGGGGGAACAAAGGTACATTCATAAGTGCAACAGTCACCGGAAAGCAGACTCCACAGTTTACACAGCCCGGACAATCACCGGATGGACAACAATTGCTGAACTTCGTCGACCCGGGCCCTGGCCTCCGTCAGAAGCTGCAAACTGCGAGAAGCATTGAGTTCAAGCTCGCCCAGACGCCGATACGCTGGCACCTGGTCGAACGGGGGAAGCTCGGCATTCTGGCTGGAACCGATCATCGAATGCAATTGCGCCACGATAACCACATCCACCAATTGGGGTGATGTCTCTCGGCATTCATAGCCCCAGTCCTCGGCATGACGGACCGCCTCAACGAACGTCGGCGGGAACGACCAGTTCTCCAGAACCGCCGTACCCACATCCGCCCTGAGTTCGCGGATTGCATGGCTGAGGTTGGCCTCATCGGCAAAGAGATTCACATGATGTTCCGCCTGGACCAGGATCGGTACCACGCCGATATCATGGAGCAGCCCCGCCAGCAACGCCTCCTCCGGATTCAGTTTGGTGGCGTGATCCGCCAGCACCCAGCAAAGCGCAGCCACTTCACGAGAGTGACGCCAAAGCTTTTCCATCTCTTTCTGAAGCGACGCCTGACGAGTCTTGAACACCTCACGCATGGAAAACACCGTCACCAGCTGGCGGGTAGTGCGCATGCCCAAACGGACCACTGCTTCCCGGACATTCCGGACATCACTGAATCCGCGATAAAGCGGGCTGTTACAGGCGCGAACGAGCTTGGCCGCCATCGCCGGGTCGGCCGATACGGCAAGGGCCACCTGATCCGCCGTCGACTCCTCGCGATCTACCGCCCGCCGGACCTTCCAGGCCACATCCGGCACACTGGGAAGCTTCACCTGGTTCGATCTCAGCTCCGACAGGAATTCCATCAGCAGGTGATGTTCCTCGCTCTCGAGCCCTCCATTGCCTTCACCTGAATCCATCTCAACCTGTTCGACAGGCGCCGAACGCAGCAACTGGTTAAGGATGTCCTGCTCGACGACCAGGAATTCCGAGGGTTTGACGGCTGTAACGTCGTACATCCGTGGCTGGAGTCTGGCAATCGGGTTTTGAGCTTTCTCTGTTTCGGCTTCGATGATCGTTTTTCGGCCATCCACGGACTCAAGCTCAATCTTTCCTGCCACCAGGAAAAAATCGAGACCGTCACGGACACCACGTTCCAGAACCCTCTGCCCGGGCCCATGGGTACGACGCTCGGCCCGGCTGGCAAGCAAAACCAACTGGTCATCGGTCAGCCGGTTCAAAGGCTGGAACTCTTTAAGGCGACGAAGCGGCAGGCTTTCCTGGCCGGCCATAGGCATACTCCTTGTCGGATCAAACCGGAAAATAAGTTGGCAACTGTGTTAACTATTGTAAACAGAGGCTCTGAAAACAACCATGCGCCTGGAGTCTAATCTGGTATCCTCTGTTTTTTTGATCAACGTCATCAGGTAACAACAGAGAGAAAAGAACCCCATGCCCCAGTATCGTTCGCGGACATCCACCGCAGGCCGCAACATGGCCGGCGCCCGTGCCCTCTGGCGCGCCACCGGCATGAAAGACGGCGACTTCGGCAAACCGATCATCGCGGTTGCCAACTCTTTCACCCAGTTCGTGCCCGGCCACGTGCACCTTAAGGACCTCGGGCAACTGGTGTGCCGCGAAATCGAGTCCGCCGGCGGTGTTGCCAAGGAATTCAACACCATCGCGGTCGATGATGGCATCGCCATGGGCCATGACGGCATGCTTTACTCCCTGCCATCCCGGGAGATCATCGCCGACTCCGTAGAGTACATGGTCAATGCCCACTGTGCCGATGCGCTTGTGTGTATTTCCAACTGCGACAAGATCACCCCGGGCATGCTGATGGCTGCCATGCGCCTCAACATCCCCACGATCTTCGTCTCTGGCGGCCCCATGGAAGCAGGCAAGACCAAACTGTCGGAGCACAAGCTCGACCTGGTGGACGCCATGGTCATTGCTGCAGATCCCAACGCCTCCGACGAACAGGTGGAAGAGTATGAGCGCAGCGCCTGTCCGACCTGTGGCTCCTGTTCCGGCATGTTCACCGCCAACTCCATGAACTGCCTCACCGAGGCCATCGGTCTGGCGCTGCCGGGCAACGGTTCGCTCCTGGCAACGCACGCCGACCGGGAGCAGCTGTTCCTCAAAGCCGGCCGACAGATTGTGGAGAATGCGCGGCGCTATTACGAGGAGGATGACGCCAGCGTACTGCCGTTGAGCATTGCTTCAATGGCGGCTTTTGAAAACGCCATGGTCATGGACATCGCCATGGGCGGCTCAACGAACACCATCCTCCACTTGCTGGCGGCTGCCCAGGAAGGCGGTGTTCCGTTCACCCTGAACGAGATCGACCAGCTGTCACGTCGTGTTCCGCAACTCTGCAAAGTGGCTCCGAACTCACCCAAATATCACATGGAAGATGTGCACCGGGCCGGCGGTATCATGGGCATTCTCGGCGAGCTGGAACGGGGCGGTCTGATCAATACCGACCTTCCCACCGTGCACAGCAAGACCATGCGAGAAGCGCTCGAGACCTGGGATATCATGAGGTCGCCGCCCACCGAAGTGGTCGAGTTCTACAAGGCCGGTCCCGCCGGCATTCCCACGCAGACCGCCTTCTCCCAGAGCACCCGCTGGCCAACCCTGGACGGTGACCGGGAAACCGGCTGCATCCGTTCGGTTGAGAATGCCTATAGTTCCGAAGGCGGCCTGGCCGTACTCTATGGCAATATTGCCCTGGACGGCTGCGTGGTCAAGACTGCGGGCGTAGACGAGAGCATCTTCGTGTTCGAAGGCAAGGCAAGGGTATTCGAGAGCCAGGATTCCGCCGTTGCCGGAATTCTCTCCGACGAGGTCAAGCCGGGCGAGGTTGTCATCATCCGTTACGAAGGGCCCCGTGGCGGACCGGGCATGCAGGAAATGCTGTATCCGACCAGCTACCTGAAATCCAAGGGACTCGGCAAAGACTGCGCGCTACTGACGGACGGACGTTTCTCTGGCGGCACTTCCGGCCTGTCCATCGGCCACGCGTCGCCGGAAGCGGCCGCCGGCGGAGCCATTGGCCTGATCGAAAATGGCGACACAATCCGCATCGACATTCCGAACCGGAGCATCAACGTGGAGCTGGATCAGCCCGAACTGGATCGTCGCCGGGAAGCCAGGGACGCCAAGGGCTGGAAACCGGAACTGCCACGGGACCGCAAGGTGTCTGCAGCCCTGAAAGCCTATGCGCTACTGGCCACGAGCGCCGATAAGGGCGCCGTTAGGGATCTCGAAAAGCTCGACTGAGCACTGAGATCCTGAACCAACAAAAAAGCCCGGCGGGACATCTCGCCGGGCTTTTTTGTTCAGGAAACTCCGATTACCAGAGCGACCAGCCGCCATCTTCCTCTTCTTCAATGGCGTCATCCTGCTCAGGCTCCGGGGCCGAGGTTTCTGCCGCGGAAGAAGCCGACTCCTGAGCCGGCGCGCTGCTGGCTGCGGCGGACTGTGACGGTGCCGAAGCGGCAACCTGAACCGATATCATACCCAAGGCTTCCTTGGTCGGATCGTCCAGATTTCCCGTGGCCTGAAGACCATTATCCTGCTGGAACCGGGTTAGCGCGGACCGGGTTGAGTCATCCATCTGCGGGCTGACATTGGTAATGTCGTATCCTGCTCCGTAGAGCGCGTTCTTGAGTGCAACGATCTCATCCGCGAAGGCTGCAGGGGCAAAGCCCAGTGTGACCGCCAATCCGGCCGCTGCGGCCAGGCGTCCCAATCGGGTTGTTGCGTTTCTCATGGTACTCACCTGCTAACTCCTGATATCTCATCGATATCCGTTTCTTTCTTGTTGTGTGGTGCCTATCTCCACAGGCTGGGGCAAACGGTTAAAAGACTACCATACTTTTGTCGCATGTCGCCTTACGGGACATCATGTCCCGTTTTCTTGCTTTGCGCAGGGGTCTCTTCGTCCGCAGAAGCGGCTGGGCGGTGGGCTTCTTCGCTGAATTCGCGGATGAAAATGCCCCAGAACGCCATAAACAGTGCAGCTACCAGCGGTCCCATTACGAATCCGTTGATGCCGAACATGACAATGCCCCCAAGGGTCGACAACAGAACAATGTAGTCCGGCAGTTTGGTATCACGACCAACCAGTACCGGGCGCAGCAGGTTGTCTGCCAACCCGATGACCACCACGCCAAAGGCTGTCAGCACCACCGCTTCGACAACATCGCCCACGGCCGCCAGGTAGATGGCTGCCGGCACCCAGACCAACGCCGCACCCACAGCCGGCAACAGCGATACGATCGCCATAACCACACCCCAGAGCAACGCACCGCTGATGCCCAGGATCCAGAAAATCAGCCCGCCCAGAGCCCCCTGGATGATGGCAATCAGCAGGTTGCCCTTGACGGTCGCGCGGGTCACCTCCGCAAACTTGGCAAACAGCAACCGCTCCCGCTCATCGCCCAGCGGCAGAGCCCGAATCATCAGCTCGACCAGCGCACGGCCATCCCGAAGCAGAAAGAACGCCAGATACACCATCAAGGCCAGGCCCAGAAAAAACTGGAAGGTATTCTGGCCCACGCCCAGCGCCTGCCTGCCCAGGAACTGGCTTCCTCCGACAAAGATACTCACGGCCCGGTCCCTCAGCTCGGCAAAGCTGATATCAAACTGTGCCAGGAAGGCCTGGATGGCGGGGAACGACTGGTTGACCCGATCTATGTATTCCCCGGGGCGTATTTCACCACTCTGGATCTGCTGATAAAGCGCGACGCCCTCGGCAACCAATGAGGTCACCAGTACCAGAACCGGGATAACCACGATGAACATGCAGATACACAGGGTAATCAGTGCATTTACATTGGGCCTGTCCCCGAGTTTCCGCTCCAGCAGTTGCTGCACCGGGTGGAAAATCAGGGCGATGGCGACCGCCCAGAATATGGGCCCGAAAAAGGGCTTCATAAGAAAAACAAAGGCAAGGGAAACGCCGACCAGCAACGCCAGAAAAGTCCGTGTTTCAAGTTTTGCGTACATAGATTATGCGGTTCCCTGATGTTGGTTCTGCGATATAACGAGTCATTCTACCCTACCACGCTGGCGTGGCCACTGTAGCTGTCTTCGGGTTATAGTGGACGGTTGTTGATCAACTAATAGACAGGTCATGTTGTTGGAACTGGAAACCTTCACCATCGAAACAGCCCTGGATGCGGCCACCGAGTTGCGCAAGGTTCTGGCCGCCCGAACGCACCGGCGCAAAGTGATGGGTCAGGAAGTCATGGTGCCGGGTCAGCTAGGCGAGGCCCTGCAGCTACCACGCATTATCAACCGGCTCCAGAGCAAGCAGATGAAGCAGAGGGAGCTCGGCCTCGAGGACTTCCAGGAGCTGTGGCCTACCCTGTCGCCACAGACTCGGGAGAGAGTGCTGGGGGCAATCGGCTGGTATGACCCCAAGGAACTTGACTGGGATGACAAGCGCTCCAACCGTCGGCCACTGGTCGATCCTGACAGTTAAGCCGTATAACACCGGCATCCCGACTTTGAAATGTCATACTTGGCCCATATGTTGGGCAGTATCAGGAGGATATTTATGACTGAACAACATCAATACACAGCACTTCTTGCTGAAGGCAGCGCGGTTCCCACACTCCTTTGTGGCCACTGCCACTCGATTCTCTCCAGGGCCCGGATTTTCCGGAATGAGGGCGACCAGCACCAGAACATGGAGTGCCAGACCATTGGCCTTTGCTCAGCCGACGATTGCGGCGCCGTCAATTGTTGCGATGACGCTCTGGCCCGCGTTGACAACCCCGAACGCCTGTTTGGCATTGCGTCCTGATTCAAAGCCACAACGCTCTGTTACGCAACTCAAACACACAAAATTTCCATCTGCTTTATCCTGATCTTCGACGATTGTAGTAGGGCACTATGAGCACCGGATGCCGCCCGGCAATCACGCAACCAATCAGTCAGGACAGTCGATGGCATGCGTATTCTGAGAACCGATGAAGCCCGCTTCGCAGGTCTTCCGGATTACCCCTTTGCTCCAAACCATCTTGACGTAGAACCGGGTCTCCGGATGCACTACGTTGACGAAGGCCCTAGAAACGCCTCGCCGGTTCTCATGCTCCACGGCGAACCATCCTGGTCCTACCTGTACCGGCACATGATCCCTCTGGTGGCCGAGGCCGGTCACCGGGTGTTGGCCCCGGATCTGATCGGCTTCGGCAAATCCGACAAGCCGGCGTCGGTTACAGACTACAGTTACGGCCGCCATCTCACGTGGCTGGCCAGTTGGCTTGAACAGCTCAACCTGACCAATATCACCCTTGTGTGCCAGAACTGGGGATCGTTGCTGGGCCTGCGACTGGCCGCGGAACACCGTCAGCGATTCAGCCGAATCATCGTCGGAAACGGCATGCTGCCGACCGGCGAAACGCCTGTTCCAGCGGTATTTTCCATGTGGAAGGCATTTGCCACCCACAGCCCCTGGTTCCCGGTCGGTCGTATCGTGCAACTGGGCACCGATCGCACCCTGAGCAAAGCTGAAATTGCCGCTTACGAAGCCCCATTCCCGTCAGCAGAGTTCAAGGCCGGAGCCAGGGCGTTTCCAAAACTGGTTCCGACGGAACCGGATACACCGGACAGCGACGCCAACAAGGCGGCCTGGCAGGTCCTGGAGAAGTGGAAGAAGCCCTTCATCACCTGCTTCAGCAGTGGCGACCCGATTACCCGGGGCGGCGACAGGCACATGCAGCGCCGGATTCCCGGTGCCCACGGCCAGCCTCACATCACGCTTCGGGGCGGACATTTCCTGCAGGAAGATTCACCGGAAGATTTCGCCCGCATCATCATCGATGCCCTGAAATCGGAAATGGCGGCCTGAGCCGCCATTTTTCCTGGCCGAACACGGTTACCGTCTGGCGGCGCAGAGTGCCGAGCCCGAGCAGCGGTTAGCTGCCTACAGGACTCATGACAAAGATTCCCCGGCATCGGATGGCAACGCAATGGCCTGTCCCCGGCAACTACCTATAGCCTCGCCGGGGTTTTGCGTATTAAAGCAGCAACAAAGCCGCTATAATGTCGACACAACATGCATTGCCCGGCAATGCTCTACCTCCCGAATTCCGAGTGAATCAATGTCTGAATTGTCCTTTGCCGAACTGGGGCTGGATCCAGCCGTACTTGAAGCTGTGTCCGCCGTTGGCTACGAAACCCCGTCACCCATCCAGGCCCAGGCGATCCCCGCGCTGCTGGCCGGTAACCATCTGCTGGGCGTTGCCCAGACCGGAACCGGTAAGACCGCGGCATTTGCATTGCCCCTGCTGAGCCGGATTGACGCCTCTGTTACCGATCCCCAGATTCTGGTTCTGGCCCCAACACGGGAACTTGCCATCCAGGTGGCGGAAGCGTTTACCACCTATGCCAGCAAGTTCCGGAATTTCCACGTTCTGCCCATTTACGGTGGCCAGGACTTTTATCCCCAGATCAAGGGCCTGCGTCGCGGTGCCCAGGTGATCGTGGGCACACCGGGCCGGATGCTCGACCACCTGCGCAAAGGTACCCTGAAGCTGGACAGCCTGAAAGCGCTGGTTCTTGATGAAGCCGACGAAATGCTGCGCATGGGCTTTATCGACGACGTGGAAGCGATCCTGGCGAAGACCCCGGAGAACTGCCAACGGGCATTGTTCTCGGCCACCATGCCGCCGCAGATCAAGAAAGTGGCCCAGACCTACCTGCGCAACGCCACAGAAGTTCGCATTGAAAGCGAAACCCGCACGGTCGAGCGTATCTCCCAGTTCGTTCTGCCGGTCTATGCTGAGCGCAAGCTGGATGCCCTGACCCGCATTCTGGAAGTTGAGCCGATTGATGCCGCCATAATTTTTGTGCGCACCAAAGCGGAAACCACCATGCTGGCCGAAAAGCTTTCTGCCCGGGGCCACGCGGTCGCGCCCCTGAGCGGTGACCTGAACCAACGCCAGCGTGAACAAACGGTTGAAGACCTGAAGCGCGGGAAGAAAGACATTATCATTGCCACAGACGTGGCAGCGCGCGGTCTGGACGTTTCCCGTATCACACACGTCATCAACTACGACGTTCCCTACGACACTGAAGCGTACATCCATCGGGTCGGTCGTACTGGTCGTGCCGGTCGCGAAGGGAAGGCGATCCTGCTGGTAACACCCCGCGAGCGCAGTTGGCTGCGAACGCTTGAACGCGCAACAAACTCGCCGATGGAAGCTTACGAGTTGCCGTCTCCCGTTGAGCTCAAGAAAATGAGGGAGCAGCAGTTCGAGTCCCAACTGCTGGGCTTTGCGGAAGACAAGAAGTTGGCAAAGGCGATGTCGCTGCTGGACGAAATCGCCGAGCGCAATGACATGGACATGGCCATGGTAGCCGGCGCCCTCGCCTGCTGGATGGAAGCAGCCCAGCCAGGCTCCCTGCCCCTCGAGCAACCAGAGGCCTTGCCAACCGTGTCGGCAACACCTCCCCGCCGTGATCGTAAAGGTGGCGGCGGTCGTCCGGGCGAGAATCGCAAGGGCCCGAAAGGCGGTTTCAAGAAAGGTGGCCCGAAGGGTCGTGGCGGCCCCGGTGGTCGAGGCAAACCGCCCGGCAAGGGCGGCAAGCCCGCAGGCAAGCGCCCGCCTCGTCAGGCTTAAGCCTGACGCTGATAGACCACGAAACTGTAGTCGTAAGGGTTGTTATCGGACGCGGAGAAATCCTCCCGTCCGATTTCTTCCCACTCATCCCAGTTTACTTCCGGAAAAAACGCATCGCCGTCCACCTCAGCGTGCACCTGGGTGACGTACATCCGATCAACCATCGGCAATGCCTCGGCGTAGATCTGCCCGCCACCGATAATCATCACTTCGTCACCACCTTCCAGCTCCGCCTGCGCCTCGGCCTTCACCAGCGCTTCGGGCAAAGACTTCGCGGCCACTGTTCCGGTTGGTGCTTCCCACTCTTCATTGCGCGAGATCACCACGTTCATCCGTCCCGGCAATGGCCGCCCAATGGAGTCCCAGGTCTTCCTGCCCATGATAATGGGCTTGCCCATGGTAGCCTGCTTGAAATAACGAAGGTCACCCGGAAGATACCAGGGCAGTTTGTTGTTACGGCCAATAACCCGGTT